>NZ_CP135918.1:0-4800000 GCF_032393985.1 Fischerella sp. JS2 | reverse complement strand
CAACGGTATCCGAAACTAGATTATCTAGTTTTGGAACTATGCAAAAAGCAGATTGGTTATCCGGAGTACATTTTCTTCCTAAAGCACTGCGGACAGCAATTGTCGCCATCCACTAACTACCGCAAACACCAGAAACTTTATGGTTAAGGCTTTTGGGTAGGGGAAGCGTGCAGTCACAAGCAATTATCGAATTGCAAGCGTTACCATTAAATCATCCATACCAGAAAGCAACCCTCGAATTAGTTTACAACTTGCGCGAAAACTTAGGAGTCAATCAAGAATTAGAAACAGACGATCGGGAGTTAATTATGCGATTAGAACCACTTTATCAACGAGATAGAGAACAAGCTGTATGGGAAGGAAATAAATAAGGAGAACAACGTCTAGTTATACGTCTACTCAATCGCCGTATTGGGGAAATTAATCAATCATTAATTGAGCAAATTCAAGAATTATCGATCGAACAATTAGAGAATTTAGGGGAAGCATTACTAGATTTTTCTAATGTTGCTGATTTGGAAACTTGGTTAAATCAACAACAAGGATAAATCATCAGTAGATTTGAGAGGCTCAGATCCCCGACTTCTTTAAGAAGTCGGGGATCTTATTTTGTTCTCTTTCCACACAATAATGCTTCTTCTAACCTAATTTTTTCCCCTTGATATTTTCATCATTTCCCTTGTCCCCAATCTTCGTAACTGTCTCTGGCAAATCAGAACTTAAAATCCTTTCACTTAACTTTGCCAAAATCGCCTGTCTTAACTGCTGATCGTCAGGTAAATTCGCTAAAATTTCGTCAACAATCTTCTCAACTTGCGACTCTCTTTTATGATCTACCCATACCATTCGATTGATATCATTACCATCGGGACGAGTGATGGTAATTCGTCGGGCTTCAAAACCTTCCCCTTTGGCGGCGACTTCCTTTTGCAAAGCTTCCAAATTCTTAAACCGTCGCACCAAATCCGCTAACTTCATTTCAAATGCAACTGCATCATCATCTGTCCACGACTCAGCAGGTTTATCTGCGACAATCATCACTAAAGCTTCCAACCACTGAGAATCACTCTTGGTTTCATCCGATGCAGCACGAATAAAGCGTTTGAGTAAAGGTTCAATACATTTTCCCGCTAAATAATTCGCCCTGACTCGCAAATCTTCCCGCAGTTTTGTTTCTTGACTTCTCACACCAAAGGCTTCATAAATCAGTTTTTGGCAATCACTTAATAAATGATCATAAGCTGTATGAATGTCTCTTAAGGCGTGAACTAACTTAGTTCGTAAAGTTCTCGCCGTCACACCATCATCCCCAGTTTCAGTCCCAATTGCAGGTAAATTACAAGCTGCTGGTAAAGCTTTAAACAACAATTCATCCGGTTCAACTGTAGTTTGTAACGCCTTTAAAATCGCTCTGGGTTCATCTGCAAGCCGTCGGGTTTGTTGAGTATATTTCGGCAGTTTTTTCACAAATTGATAAAGCGGAGTCACCACTGTTAATAAAGTAGCGTTACGCACTTTCCCCAATTTTTTGATCTGCGGATTGCGTAAAATAACTTCTAATTCTTTGAATACTTCCGCCCTTAAGCCGACGACTGCAAAATATTTAACTGCAAATCGTTCAGGATATTTTACTAATAATTCAAAATGTTCTGTTCCCAATACAGGAATAAATGTTCCATCTTGATAAAGCCCCAAATCATCAGCGTGATACAACAATACCGCCGCTAAAATTACAGGAACTGCACCTTGTTTCACACCATAGGGAGGTGCTACTAAATATTGATAGAGTAAATCAAAACTTTGGCTTTTTTCTGTGGCGGCTAAACAAAAATTCTCCACCGCTTCCCACAGAGAATTCAAACCCGAATTTTCAGATGGTGGATAAAAGTCCCAATTTTCATCTTCCTGGCGATGAATCCCTGTTTCTTCTAACAGGGAATAATACATACTAACTTCCGCGGACCATAACCTTCTAAACCCAATCTCTCTTCATATTGGTGTTCCAACATTGCTTGAATTAATTCGCGTCTTGCTTTCGCCCCTTGAGAGGTTAAATCTCGACGGTTAATTAATTCATTCCACAAAATTGCACTACGATGATAAACGCGATCGCAAATATCAGAAAGCTTACTATTAAAATCAGTAATATTGTTGAGTGTTGCGATTTGTCCTTGAATCCAACATTGCTGATTTTCCTCAATACTAAAGGATTGATTGAGGGTTTCATCTAAAAATTGTTCAGCTTCTTTAGCGCGATAATTTACCTCTTTTCTCGCTACTCCATCAGTTTGTAACTCTTTAGCGGTTTTTTTGATATTATTTAAAGCCACAAATTCCAGAGTACGAATTCGCAAAATATCTAAATTAGCCGCACTCAAAATCACCAATGGTTTACCATCACTAGTTGTGTCAGGAACAGAACTCGGAACTTCATCATCTACCCAATATCCGACAAAACCATCTGCATCTACACTACTGCAACTTAACTGACTTAAATCCTGGGAATTATCTAAATAATGGCGTTCAAAATAACGTAAAGTTCCAGTTTGATAGCTGTGACGTTGGGCGACTAAAGGTTTCAGAGGACGATGCACAGATAATAGCTTAACTAAAGGCGATCGCTCTTGTTCTATATATGTACTTAACTCACCATCAACATTAAAATCAGAACCTTGCCAAATCCGCAATTCATCTAATTGACGACGATGAGTAATTAAATTCTGCTTGAGTAATTTATCAATAATTTGTTGCCAATAATTAATCTGTTCTGCTGAAGGGCGATCGCACATAGCTAACGAAACTAAAGTTATGGTCGCCCTCATTGAACCCGTAACCGTAATTAAGTTCAAAATTCCGATTGTTTTTAGTACCTTGAGACTATCTTCTTCTAAGCGTTTAGCATCATTAATTAAATCTTGAATTTCTACCCATCTTTGCAAATTAGGACGAGAAGCTAAACCCATTCCTGCGGCTTCAATAAAATAGTCATAAACTCGCTCTAATTTCAGACTTGGCAAAATATCATTTTTCACCGTGACTTCTTCTAAGAAATTACGAAAAGATAAAGGTTCACTACTAGTTAAAAATGTAAATAAAGAACGGTCATTTTGAGCATAACGTTGACAAAGAGTAGGTAAAACTAAAGCAGATAAAGGATGTAATGGGTAAACTTCTTTAATCACTTGCTCAGTTACTTCTTCGTCTACAATTGTAGATTCTAAATATTGCCACCACTCCTGGGAGTAACTATTAATAGCACAACTTATATTTTCTGCTGCTGAAGAGTCAATTGCTTGTCCAATCAAACCCATCATTTGTCCAGAGGATTCTGTAAACGGAATATCCTCAAATCGTCCCTGAATCTTTGCCCATTCATGGCGTTGAACAGTTGCTAATCGTTGACTATATTCTGCAAATGCCTGATGTAAAATACCTAAAATATAAATAGGAGTTTTACTATTTTTTGGTAATTCAGCTAACTGTTGTAAAACATATAAATCTTCAGTACCTTGAGCATGAGCAGCATACTCTAAATTTTTACCCAATTCATCAATAACTAGGAAAATTCCACTTTTAGATTCCTTTGCAACTTCTAATACTAAATTAGGAATTTCTTTACTATCAACTTTTCCACCATCATTAATTTCTGCTTCTAAATCTACTAACTGACGGATAACATTAATTTTGTTCCTTTGGTTAGCAGTCCAAAAATTATCAACACCTGTTAACAAAGCTCTAATAATGGTATGGCTAATTGGTTCTCTTTGTCCCGTAGCCACAGCCCTAATTAATCCTTTTGGGTTAATTTTCTCTTGAATTAATTGATAAATCTCACTATCTCTACCTAATTTCTCTTCAGCGATCGGTAAAGCTTTAATGTGCATTCTATTTTGTGAATTAGCAGCCAGAGAAATTAAATAATGAGCAAAAGCAGATTTCCCTGTACCATAAACACTAGTTAATGTCCAAGCTCTATTTCCTTCATCAGAATTAAAATTAGTTAGAATACGTCCTAGAGAATCAATTGCTCTTTTAGTCAGCACATAACCCTCTAAAGCTTCCACACTATCTAAATCTCTTTCTAAATTAATGGAACGAGAATAGCGACGCTGAAGACTAAAATAATGGGATAGCTTTTGATTAGTCATAATCTTACTCATTTGCTCAAGAATTATAATATTGCTCTAAAATTTCGTCAGCTAAAATCTCTGGTTCATCAGGTAAAGATAACTGAATTAAGCCAGCAGTATCAGAAAGAACTATTGCATCAAATTTTCTAGCAACCGTCTCAATAGCTGCACATAAAATATTTTCTGTCAATTTAAACACCATCCCCGGACTACCTTCATCATAAAGTAGACTAGGAATATTAATTGTGTTTCTTCCCTGACAGACTCGACTAGCGTATTCTAAACAAGTAGCTACTATAATTTCTGCTGGTAAATTCGCCTTAGTACCAATTTTAAATTGATAATTTTTCCCAAAATGACGAATCAAACCAAGTTCGTTAAAAGGACAATCAATAGAATCTTCAATGGGGGTATTGTCTCTAAGAAAATCTTGTGCTGCATACATTCTTAAAATACAATTTACATCTTTAATGAAAGAAGAGTCAGCAATAGTTTTGTTGAAATTATTTATATAATCTTTCAGACCTGCGAAAATATCTTCTTTGGTAAAATCTAAATCACGAAAAACATTAAAAATATAATACCAAGCAGCCGCTTCACAAGTAGGTTTTAACAAATTCCAATGTAACAACCATAATGATGCCGGATCTTCTAAATAACAGTCCCATCCATTGTTTCCTAAAAGTTTTTCCCCAAACATTGTTGGTGAATTATTTTTATCAAGTATCTTGAATGCACTACACCAATAACGAATAGCGCGTACCATATTTTTACCAACACCTAAACGTACAGGAGCATCATCTTGTAAAAAAATACCTGGATTTCTCTTAGCTGCATCAAATCCTTTTTTCAGCCAACCAAAACGAGGGTGAAAAGTTTCATGGTTGGCAAATATTGGAATGACTGGATTTTCAAGATGTTTGAAGTTCAGAGTAGTTTGAATCATGATAGGATTGATATAATAGCAACTGTTTTGGTTATTATGACTCAAAGTAGACAAAAATTAGTTAATTTAGTAAAAAAATAGTTACACGAAAAATCAAATATAAATACAACATTTTTTGAATCTTAAAAATTCCTGTAAGTGTTGTATTAATAGCACTGCATTTATTTTATGTTTCCACTTCACTGCCACCACCGTTATAGAAAAATCCCCTTCTAAGAGTAAATAATCTGCAAATTTCCGTTGACGATGGTTTGATGCTAACTTTATTGATTTAATTTTGCTCGAAGTGAAGTAACAAGGTTACGAACCCTTAGCATTCTTGGTGTCTTAGCGGTTTAATAACAAAAGCGGGTGATGGGACTCGAACCCACGACGTTCACCTTGGGAAGGTGACATTCTACCACTGAATTACACCCGCGCCTAGCATTTAGCATAAATCAAGCTAAATGCCATTATACAACTAGTTTTTCAAATTTGAATTGATGGATCACAAAGTTCGTAGTCAGAACTTTAGTCCTGAATTTTTAAGCACTAAAGTGCTTACTACAAACCCTCACTACTATTTTTTGATGGAGTACTGATGTGGTGGATCTTCGCTCGAAGATGGCAGAATTACCACTTCATCCTCAACCACTACTGAACGCGGAGGTTTTTTCCCAAAGCCATACTTGACTGTATTGATAATCCAGGTTTGGAAATTATCAATGTAGCTGAACAGCACCGGAACAACAAGAAGTGTCAACAGAGTAGATGTTGTGAAGCCTCCTAAAATCGCAATCCCCATCGGTTGACGATATTCTGCACCCGCACCCACACCCAAAGCCAGGGGAAGAGTACCAGCAATAGTAGCCAGAGAAGTCATCATAATTGGGCGCAGACGCGACACACCAGCTTCGATCAATGCCTGACGTTGAGTTTTCCCTTCTTGTAGGTTGATAATGGTGTAATCTACCAAGAGAATTGAGTTTTTGGTCACAATCCCCAACAGCAACACAATACCAATCAGGGCATATAATCCCAAGGCTTTTTGGGCAATCAGCAAGCCTATGAGTGTACCTCCTAAACAGAAGGGCAATGCTGCCATAATGGTGAGAGGATGTAAGAAGTTGTTATACAGCAGCACCAGAATTGCATAGATAAATATTAATGCCAATGCTAATGCGCCACCAAAGCGACCAAAAATTTCTGCCATGATTTTGGCATCACCAGAGTTTTGCAGTTTGACTCCCGGCGGCAAGTTTTTTAAAGCGGGTAGTGCAGTCACAGCTTGCAGCCCATCTCCCAAGGAAATACCTTGCAAGTTAGCTTCTAGCGAAACTTGGCGGGAACGATCATAGCGGTTGATAGTAGCAGGACCACTAGCAAAGCTGATATCTGCTACCGACATCAGAGGAACCAAACTACCGTTTTGAGTCGGAACTTGGAGATTTTTGATCGTGTTGATGTCTTCTCGCGCTTTGGGGTCAATTTGGACGCGAATCGGAATTTGGCGATCGCTCAAATTAAACTTAGCTAAGTTGGCATCATTATCTCCAATTGTTCCCAGAGAAGCAGTACGGGCAATTGCTTGTACAGTCACACCCAAATCTGCGGCGCGTTGCGGATCGGGAATGACAACAATTTCTGGTTTCACCAAACTTGCAGATGAAGATACCTCCACCAATCCAGGAACAGTCCGCATTTGCTTTTCTACTGCATCAGCAGCTTGATTGAGTGCTTCGGGATTTTCACTTTGTAGCAGTATAGTTAAATCTTTACGACCACCAACCGCCCCTGCACTTTCAAAACTGATTTTAGCTCCTGGCACTTGTTGAAACTGGGGACGTATCTGTTGTTCAAACTCTAATTGAGAAATCTTTCGTCCTGCTTCTTTAGACTTGAGCTTAACAGAAAGGGTTGCCGAGTTCACCTGTTCTGAGGCAAACACTGATTCTACTAGTGGATCTTTGTTGATGATATTGGTCAGTTGGCTGACAACCTTATTGGTATCAGTTAAGGTAGAACCGGGAGGTAATTCTACATTTAGGGTGGAAATACCGATGTCACCACCATCCACTAATCCCTTGGGAATAAAGGGAACTAGCATCACACTAGCAATGAAGAAAGCTAAGGCAATACCCAAAGTCGTCAATTTATGACGTAACGACCATTGCAGAAGGGATTTGTAGGGGTGGAAGCGGGGGGGAGTGTGGGGAGTGTGAGGAGTGGGGGGAGTGTGAGGGGTAAAAGAGGAGAAGTTATCTTGTCTTGTTGATTTCAGAGTTGGGAGTGTGAATTTGAAATTCCAGAATTTTATAACTCTCTTAGTTCCCTCATTCTGAGTAGCTTTTTTGTTTCCTTCCTTATCCTTGAGAAGATACGCCCCCATCATTGGTGTCACCATCCGCGCTACCAAGGTAGAGAAAATGGTGGAAACGGCAACGGTAACGCCAAAGGGTTGGAAAAACTGCCCTGGAATCCCACCCATGAAGGCGACGGGTAGAAATACAGCAATAATTGTGGCGGAACTAGCGATTACTGCTAAACCTACTTCATCGGATGAATCAAAAGCAGCTTCCCAAGCTGATTTACCCATTGCCATATGCCGTTCCATATTTTCAATTTCCACGACGGCATCATCCACTAAGTTACCCACTGCTAATGCTAATGCCAGCAAGGTCATGCTATTGAGGGTATAACCCAAGGCATACTGCACAGCAAAGGTAGGAATCATAGACAAGGGTAAAGCTACTGCTGTAATTAAAGTTGCCCGCCAATCACGTAAAAATAAAAGTATGACTATAACTGCAAGTACAGAGGCTTGAATTAATTCCTCTATCGTGCTTTGATAAGATTCCCGGACAAAATCAGCTCTGGTAAAAATTAATTCCAGCTTGACGTCAGAGGGCAGTGTTTTCTCTAGTTCTTTGATGGCTGCTTTGACTCCTTCCTCTACAGTCACCATGACGCTGCCGGTACTACGCAACACCTGGAACGCTACTACGGGTTTGTTATCTAAACGTGCGGTTTGTCGAACTTCGGCATAGCTATCTTCTACCGTTCCCAAACTAGATAAGAGAACAGAACCACCACCAGGTAGGAGAATTTCATAGGTTTTCAAGACATCCACACTCTTAGCACTACCCAAGGTACGGATACTTTGTTCGCTACCACCAACTTCGGCGCGCCCACCTGGTAGGTTGATATTCAGGGCGCGAATTTGATCGTTGACTTGAGTAGCGGTAATTCCCAAAGATTGTAAACGGTCTGGGTCGAGATTAACTCGGACTTCGCGATCAACTCCGCCCACACGCTTAACTTGGGCTACTCCTCTGACAGCTAACAAAGCGCGGCTGATAGTTTGGTCAACTAAGTAACTGAGTTCTTCTACGGAACGTCGGTCAGATTTCACCGCGTAGGACATAATCGGCCCACCAGAAAAATCTACACGTTCAACGATGGGGTCGTTGATGTCTTGGGGTAAATTTTGCCGAATTTGCGATACGGCATTGCGAACATCATTCGTAGCGCGGTCTGTATTTGTACCCAAGACAAAGGTAATTGTGGTTGTGGAATTACCATCGGTGACAGTGGATCGCAGTTCGTCAATGTTGCCTAAACTGGCGATCGCATCCTCAATTTTTTTGGTGAGTTGGAACTCTAGTTCCGCAGGCCCCGCCCCTGGTTGGGTAACTGTAACCCGCACTGTGGGTACATCAATATTGGGGTTGATATCAATTCCCAACGAATTAAATGAGAACCAACCAACCAGAGTCAAAATTAAAAATAAAACTATTGTGGGGACAGGTTTTTTAATTGACCAAGCAGAAATATTGAAGGACATAGATTATTGTTGATAGTTAGTAGTTAGTGGGTAGAGACGTGAGGAACATCGCGTCTGTACATTAGTAGGTAGTAGTTAGTGGGTAGTAGTTGATTGGTGGTTGGGTTGGTGGTTAATATTTTTCCCATTACCCATTCCCTATTGCTACTAACCACTAACCGCTAACCACCAACCACTCTGACTTTGTCACCATCTTTGAGATATCCAGCACCGTCAACTACGACGCGATCGCCTGTTTGCAAACCAGTTTTAATTTCCACTTTGCCACCGTTGAGGATTTCTCCTAGTTCTACTTTTTGAGCGCGAACCGTGTCTACACCCGATAAGGTGAATGCGATCGCACTGCCATCTGGTTGGGGTAGGACTGCTTTTTGTGGTACTACCACACCTGTGGTTGTATTAGTTGTGACTGCTGCCCGGGCAAACATTCCTGGTTTTAATAAGTTTGTCGGTGGTAGGTCAATTTTTACCGTTGCTTCCCGGCGTTGGTCGTTAACTATCGGTTCAATTTCTCGTACTTGTCCTTGTAAACGTATGCGTTTATCGGCATCCGAGGTAACTTCTACTGCTGCACCAACTTTTACCTCTGGTAGTTGTACGCTGGGAACTTGGGCTTGGAGTTCCAACTTGCCTTCCCGAATAATAGAAAACAATTTTTGTGTCCCACCCACCACATTTCCAACTTGAGTTTGGGGTGGTATACCAGTGACATCCCCGACTCTAGCCAGTTTCTCGGCAATTGTTCCTGATACAGGCGCACGCACCAAAGTTTGTGCGAGTTGAGTTTTCAACTGCTGGAGTTTGGCAGCATTACTTTTAACGTTGGCTTGGGCGCTGTTAATGCCTGCTTGGGCACTGTTAATATTTGCTTGGGCACTGCTGACATCTGCTTCGGCACTGCGAACATTTTCTTCGGCTACCCTGACTGCTTCTTTGGCAGTTTTCAAGGTAGTTTCCCGTGTTTCCAGTTCTTGTTTGCTGATCGCACCATTGCTGGCAAGTTTTTGATAGCGTTGATAATTTCTTTGTGCTTCTTCTAACTTCGCCTTGGCTTGGGCTAAATCTGCTCGTTTTTGTTGCACAACTGCTTGCAAGGAAGCAACATCTGCCTTTTTCGCTTCCAGATTTGCCTGATTAGAAGCCACATCTGCTTGTCTAGATTCTATATCTGCCTTTGCTTGGCTAATTTGGGCTTGCAGTAGGGAATCATCCAAAACTGCTAGTAATTGACCGACTTTGACTGTATCTCCTTCATTAACTAGTACCTGCTTGATTTGTAGACCGTTTGTCTGTGGTAAAACTGGTATTAAATCTCGTGCTGCCACTGTGCCAGTAATCTTAAGGGTACGGGCTATAGTGTTAGCTGCTGCTGAGACTGTGGTAACTGTCATGGTTGGGGCAACTTGCTGTGTAGATTTTGCTGCACCAGCATTTTTGCTAGGAGTCTGACGGTTACTTACAACACCCATCCCCAAAAAAGCGATCGCTACTCCCAAACCAGTACCAAGTAACAAAGGTAGCAGCCAAGGACTGCGCCTGTTTAGTTTTTTTCCTTCCCAGTCGCCATCTGCAATAACCACTGACTGTTGTGTTCCCAGTTCCGAATAACTCTCCTCGCCCACTGTCTTGCCTCCACTTCCTGCCTGATTCTCACTCAGCAGTTGTGCTTAAAAAAGTTTTAAGTAAGTTAATGTATATTTACTATGACCTATTTTTTTTATTTCTGGTGGTAGCATACCCAGAATCTGACGATACACAACTAGAAAAGCTTGCCATCATCTCAGATTAAGCAGTGATAATAACTACAAGGAGACATAAGCGTTGTGCTGAATTTTATTTAAAGCCAATAATGCATAAATAATTTAATTGTCCGACTGAGTAACTAGTATGTTCAATGCTACAGAAATATTAATAGATGCTTTTGTAAGGCAAATTCGAGAAGGCTACCGTCGTACCTACGGCTGCTTAAAAACTGATTATCAAGACATAATTGCTTGGGCGGGGAACATGGCTTTAGAAAACATTGCCAACAGCGACGCCCTCTATCACAATGTAGAACATTCGATTCTCGTTACGTTGGTAGGACAAGAAATTTTACGCGGCAAACACATTCGGGAAGGGGGTGTTTCCAGTGAAGACTGGTTGCACTTTATTATTTCCTTACTATGTCATGATATTGGCTATGTTAAAGGAGTGTGCCGAGAAGATCGTGAGGAAGAAGGCTTATATGCTACAGGTAAAGATAACAGAATGATTTCTCTTCCCCCTGGAGCCTCTGACGCTAGCTTGACACCTTATCATGTGGATAGAGCCAAACTTTTTATTGATGAACGCTTTGGCGGTCACAAATTGATAGATTCGGAAGTTATTAAGACCAATATTGAATTGACTCGCTTTCCCGTACCTGCTGCTGAGGATCATCAATGCACAAGTAGCTTTGCAGGTTTGGTTCGTGCAGCTGATTTAATCGGACAATTAAGTGACCCCCGCTACTTGAAAAAAATTACTTCTTTGTTTTACGAATTTGAAGAAACAGGGATGAATAAAGTTTTAGGGTATCAAACACCTGCTGACTTACGCAAGAACTACGCCAAGTTCTACTGGCATGGAGTTTACCCATATATTCAAGAAGCACTACGTTACCTAACTCTGACACAGCAAGGCAAACAAATTATTGCCAATCTCCACTCCAATGTTTTTGTAGTGGAACATGAAGTTCCTCAAGATGAAAAGTTATATTTTGTTGAACAACTACGTGCTTAGATATTAGTCATTGGTCAATCGACAAATGACAAAGGACAAAGGACAAATGACAAAGGACAAATAACTAACTATGAACTGGTGGCAAAGATTAAAGAAAAATCCTTTGGCGCGATTTGGGGCAATTTTGCTCTTAGTCTTTTATATAGCAGTAATTGCTGCTGATTTTGTTGCCCCCTATGACCCTTATATTCCGCAACCGGGTGGTTCCCTATTGCCACCAACAAGAATTTACTGGTTTTCGACTTCAGGGAAGTTTATTGGACCTCATGTTTATCCTACAACTCAAGGAGACACAAATTTAGAAACGGGCGAGCGCGAACTGATTGTAGATAAAAGTAAACCCTCGCCTTTGCGGTTATTTGTGCAAGGTTCAGAATACCACCTTTTACACTTGAGTTTGCCCTTACCTCCCAACTGGAATGAAGTGACTATTTTTCCCGGAATTCCTTTAAATTGGCATTTATTTGGTACTACTGGCGAAGCTAAAATCAACCTCCTGGGTACTGACGATCAAGGGCGCGATCAATTTAGTCGCTTATTACATGGAGGTCGCATCAGTTTATTTATTGGAATTGTGGGAGTAGCCCTGACTTTTCCTCTAGGGATGATCGTTGGCGGTATTTCTGGTTATTTCGGTGGCTGGATTGATGCTGCGATCATGCGTTTAGCTGAAGTACTAATGACGTTTCCTAGCATATATTTATTAGTCACCTTGGGTGCAGTATTACCACCAGGGTTAAGCAGTACGCAGCGATTTTTGTTAATTGTATGTATTACGTCGTTTATTAGTTGGGCTGGTTTAGCGCGAGTGATTCGTGGTCAAGTCTTATCCATCAAAGAGCGCGAATTTGTGCAAGCAGCACGAGCGATGGGTGCTAAGCCATTTTATATCATCACTCGCCATGTTTTACCCCAAACTGCAACTTATATTATTATCTCTGCCACTCTGGCAGTTCCCAGTTTTATTGGCGCAGAAGCCGTATTAAGTCTGATTGGACTGGGAATTCAGCAACCAGATCCTTCATGGGGAAATATGCTTTCCTTGGCAACTAATGCTTCCATCTTAGTGCTACAACCTTGGTTGATCTGGCCGCCAGCGTTGGTCATTATCTTGACAGTTTTGGCGTTCAACTTGCTGGGTGACGGACTCAGAGATGCCCTTGATCCTCGCAGTTTGGAAAGGTGATCAACAGTTAACAGTTAGCTACAGACGCGATGTTCCTCGCGTCTGTACATTTATCAGTTAACAGTTTTGACCAATCATTTCTCTTAGGATACAAGAAAGCCAGTAAATCTTGGGAATCAATTTGTATTCCAAAATCCAAAATTCCCAAGAAAGCGGATTGCTGTGTGGGTCAATCCAAAATCACGCCACGTGCTACAACAGAGGGAACCTCCGCAACGCAGTGGTTCCAAAATCTAAAATCCAAAATTTTTTGGCCGATGTAATAGCGGCATTGTAAACAAACCCCATGCCAAACCTGTAACCAATCCAAACAAAGTTACAACATAATTATTGAAACTCCACCACCCCAACACCTCAGCAGCTAACTCCAATGGATAAGCCATCATCAACACACTAGCGATCGCTGCACCATTCCAGCCGTATTGATGCAGCCAGTAAAAACTCTTACCATCACTCACCCCAAGTAACAACCGAGTCAACAATAAACCCGTTACTGTACCGTAACAACGCATACATACAGCCATGAGAAACGGTGATGCCAGCATCATCCCCATCTCTGGTTGTGGGCATACATGACGACCCATAAAATAGATAATTTCCGCAATTCCAGGTAAAATAAACAACCCAGATGCAGCTAGAAAAGGAGCAGCCAACGGCCCGACCACCATCCCCAACAACAGAAAATCAGCAACAAAACTTACCCAATTAATCCTTAAGCTTCTACCAAAAACAACTCCTTGCATCTCTGTTTCCTTCGTGTCCTTCGTGTCCTTCGTGTCTTACGTGGTTCGTTATTATCATAAAACTTAACAAATATAAAAAAAATAAAGGGAACAAACCTACTTTATGTTTGTAGTTCGCGACTCTAGGCGGATATAAGTACTTGATTGAGAAGATTGTGGTTGGTTAGATTTTGAACCAGAAAATTGGTATATCAACCATATTCCTCCAATTATCGCGCTAAAAATTGCAATCGTGGTGAGGTATACGTTTCTTATTTGCTTCCAGTTGAAAGGAACTCGTCGTATAAGATATTCAGACGAACTAGCAATAATTTGAGCCACTCCCCCGTTTTGAAAACGGGGGATTCAGGCATCAAACAGAGATTGCAGTCTGAGACTGTCTAACATCTCCTACGCCTAGAGTCGAACTCCCGACTCTTTTAATATTAAGACTGGCGTTTTCATCTCTATCATTTTCAGATTGACATGAAGGACAACGCCAGCGTCTAATCGACAAATCCAATTTTTCTAAAATGTGTCCACAGCTAGAACAAGTTTTTGTGGATGGATACCATTGATCTACAAACACTACTTGTTTATGCTTCTTCTTAGCAATCCATTCTAGAATTTGCAGAAATTCACGCCTCGCCAAGTCTGATATTTTCCTACCCCAAAGACGTTGCATTCCTTTAAGATTTAAGGTTTCAAAACAAAGCACATCAAAATTATCTGTTAATTTATGAGCGAGTTTCCAAAACCAATCACGTCTACGATGAGAAATATCCTCATATTTGCGAACTAGATTTTTTCTAAATCGCTCTCTGTTTGATGAACCTTTGAGTTTTTTAGAATGCTGTCGGCTAGCTTTCCTAATGGCATTTAATGATTGTTTTAAAAATTGGGGAGACTCAATTTTTGTTCCGTCCGAGCAAGTGAGGAATGTTTTTAATCCAAAATCAAATCCCGCTATTCTACCAGTCGCAAACTTGATTTTTGAATTAGAACAATCATCAACAACTATAATCATAAATAGCTCGCCTAAAGGAGTGCGTTTTATGGTTAAGGTTTTGACTGTTCCCTCTATCTCTCTCGACTTCCAAAATTGATAAACTTTGTTCCCAATCTTGACTCGATTTCCACCTAAAAACTTGTATCCAGATTGTTTAAGAGTGAATGATTTGTATTTCTTAACTTTTTTAAATCCTGGCGGTCTAACTCCTTTTTTGTTGTGTTTAAAAAATAATTGGTAGGCTTTCTCAATGCGTTGACAAATATCTTGTACTGATTGAGAACCTACTGTTTGCCAAAATGGATTACATTTCCGCAGTTTGGCAATATGAGATTGAAGTTTTGCACAGCTTAAGTGTTTGCCCCACATTCGATAGTAGCGTTTGTGTAGGGCAATACAATGATTGTAGATTATCCCACTCGCGTTAATCATGCGCTTGAGGAATCTATTTCTTTTGTGCTGATACAGTTTAAACTTCAGGGTTTTCATGTGATTATGATATCATCAGTGGTGTAGATAATCAATACTCATCTACATGAAAACTGTTTATAATCATTACAATCATGCTGTTGGATTAGCTACTGTCCATTTAATCTGGATACCATGCAGACGCGCTCGTGTATTCGCTAATAACGAAAACTTAAAACTTCGATGCATTGAAGTATTCCAGTCTGTTGCTAATGACAAGAAGTGGATTATCAAAGCATTAGAAGTTGCGCCGGATCATATACATCTACTAGTTGAATATGATCCGCACCACTCAATATCTCAAATAGTTAAAGCTTTTAAAGGAAGGTCATCAAGACTACTAAGAAAAGAATTTCCAGAATTATTGAGATTACCTAGCTTATGGACACATTCTTATATGTTTGACACGACTGGAAAGATTAGTACTCAGAAGGTTTTAGAGTATATTAATGACCCCCTTCACGGATGAATAAATTCATCATGTTCGCTTATATCCGCCCTTTAGAAAAAGGCGGCTTTACGCATCACGATTCGTAAAAAGAAAGTAATTTTCTTTTGCCTTTTAACTTTTAACTTTTGCTTTGTTTGATAAGGATATAGGGGTGTAGGGAAGAGAAAGCAGCTATTTCTTCCCCTTACACCCTTACACCCTCACATCCTCACATCCTTACACCCGTCCCAAGGGACTTGGTTAAACTGGCTTGTGAGCGATCAAATATTTGCTCATGAAATGAACTTGCACTTCCACATTCTCAAAACCAGCTTTTTCTAAGCGCTCTACCAAATCATCAGTCATGTAATGCTTATAGTAGGGTTCGTGGTAAATTTCGTGGAAGTTCTCCATCAGAAGTTCCATTTCTGGAGAATCGCTCATTTGAATAGAGTCACAAATTATAAATACTCCTCCTGGTTTTGTTACCCGGTAGCATTGTTCAATGACTCGCTGGCGTACTGCCGCCGGCAATTCATGGAAAAGAAACACAGAAGTCACTGCATGAAAATAATTATCCAGGTAGGGTAACTCTTCAGCATTTGCCTGCAACAGTTGTGGCAATTCTCCTGGGATTTGGCTTAACAATTCATTTGCCTTTCGCAAATAAGCTGGTGACAAATCCGTACCAGATAGGGATGCTTGCGGTAAAGCTGCACGAATCATCTTCAAAGTTCGACCCGTTCCACAAGCTACATCTAAAATACGTACTTGCTGGGATACTGTATCAGCAAAAAATCTTAGCTCTTCTTTGAGGGGTGCAAGAATTCGCCGTCGCATTGGATCGGCTGTACCGCCGAACAGAATTTCTACCTGTAAATCGTAGAGATTGGCTGACAAGTCACTCAAGTAGCCATCTGTTTGGTGATGGAAGTTCTGTACATAGTAACTGGGATAACCAGAAGTTTCCACATTTGGGGGAAAGTCTTGATACTTCTTCTGCTTAGCCCGCTCCCACATTTGGAATATATCTAGGCAGACTACTGGGTAGTATTGGAAAAAGTCTTGCCAAGGATTATCAAACAGCAAGCTGGTAGGATAGATGCCCCGCTCTGCATCTTGCCAATCAATTTCCAGTAGATTATCCAGTCTTTGTTGAAGTTTGGGTATAACTTCAATAGGAATGGGTTTGGCTTGCTGCTCAACAGGAGAAATTAAATTTAACAAGCGTGCGCTCAATGTTTTATGAGCCAAACCAAAGTAGTTTTTGCCTTGCTGAAAAGTTTGATAAGTCAGCTTCGTTAATGTGTCGGACATGTGAATGGCTAGGCTTTTATTTATTTTTATTTATGTAACTTAAATAATTGTAACTATGAATTCATTAATCTTGAGAATGATCTATTCACTAGAATTTTTCTCATTAACCAATACTCAGTAGGGTAGGCAAAGATTCACGTCACGACTCCAGCCGCACTTAATGAAGGGAAACGAAAATAAAGCAACAGTAATAAAGATTTTTTCTCTTGCCCTAACTAGTCATCTAAATATTAATTTTTGTTAAAGTGTATCATTCCGTAACTTAGTATACAGAATTTTATGTTATGTTATTAACAAAGAAAAACAAATCAATCAAATAAAACAACAGGGAGGACTCTGGTATGTCTACCCAAGACAAAGCTCGTGCTTTAATGATGCGTCATTATCAGCTGATCAAAAATCGGCAGCAATCGATGCTAGAACGTGCAGGGGAAGAATTGGGTCTTCCTGGAGAAGTGTCTCACTACTGGAACCCGACTCAAGGGAAAATAGACCCCAATGCTCGCATGACCTATGACCGCAGTAATGCTGCGATGAGTTAAATAATTGTTGGTAGAGACGTGAGGAACATCGTGTCTGTACATTAGTAGTTAGTAGTTAGTGGTGAGTCAGCACGCATTTATAGGGCGTTTCCCTCATGTAGATGCCTACACTCACCCCCTAGATTCCTGTAGGGTACGACCAAGGAAAACGAAGGGTTGGTAAAGACCAATGAACAAAAACCAGCAAATAGCTATTAAAAAAGCCACCAAATAAAGGTGGCTAAATTAATGCTCTCAAATAGCTAAGTTTGGTTAAATAGAAAATCATTAGATAAGTAGCTAACAGCAGGCGAGCAACCGATACTCACTAACTACTAACTACTAACTACTAACCCTTTCAAATTAACAATCGTAGTAAAGAGCAAATTCGTAAGGATGAGGACGTAAACGCATTGGGTTAACTTCATTGTCTAGCTTGTAAGAAATCCAAGTTTCAACGAAGTCTTCGGTGAATACACCAGGTTCGGTCAAGAAAGCATGATCTTTCTCTAGTGCTTCCAATGCTAATTCTAAAGAACCAGGAGTGGAGGGAACTTTCGCCAGTTCTTCTGGAGAAAGTTCATAAATGTTTTTATCCAGAGGTGAGCCAGGATCAATTTTGTTCTTGATACCATCTAAACCAGCACAAAGCATGGCAGCAAATGCCAAGTAGGGGTTAGAAGTCGCATCAGGACAACGGAACTCTAAGCGCTTGGCTTTGGGGTTAGTACCAGACAGAGGAATACGAATAGAAGCAGAACGATTCCCTTGAGAGTAAGCCAAGTTCACAGGTGCTTCATAACCAGGTACTAGGCGCTTGTAAGAGTTAGTGGTCGGGTTGGTAATTGCCAACAGTGCTGGTGCGTGCTTGAGAATGCCACCGATGTAATGCAATGCTGTTTCACTCAAACCAGCGTATTTATCGCCTGCGAACAGGGGTTGACCGTCTTTCCAAATTGATTGGTGGGTATGCATCCCAGAACCATTGTCTTGGAAGACAGGCTTAGGCATGAAGGTGACAGTTTTACCATATTTCCTGGCTACGTTCTTGATGACGTATTTGTAAGTCATCAGCCAGTCGGCAGCTTCAATTAACTTACCAAAGCGAAAACCAAGTTCGCACTGACCACCAGTAGCTACTTCGTGGTGCTGCTTTTCAATAGGCACGCCGCATTTTGCCATTGTCAGCAGCATTTCTGTACGAATATCTTGGAAAGTATCGGTGGGGGGCACTGGGAAATAACCCTCTTTGTAGCGGGGTTTGTAACCCAAGTTGGGACCTTCTTGTTTACCGGAATTCCAACGCCCTTCAACTGAGTCTACGTAGTAGTAGCCTTCATGAGAGTTTTGGTCAAAACGGACATCATCAAAGATGAAAAATTCAGCTTCAGGACCAAAGAAGGCTGTGTCACCAAGACCGGAGGAAACCAGATAATCTACTGCTTTTTGAGCAATCACACGAGGACAACGACTGTACCATTCGCCCGTACGGGGTTCTTTGATACTACAAATGATACTAAGAGTCGGTTCTTTCATGAATGGGTCGATCCAGGCAGTGTTTGGATCGAGAACCATTGCCATGTCTGATTCGTTAATAGCTTTCCAACCCCGGATACTGGAACCATCGAAGGGTACGCCGTCTGTGAAGCTACTTTCATCGATTTGATTGTGAAAGACTGTCAGGTGCTGCCATATCCCTGGCATATCGATGAATTTCAGATCGATCATCTGAATGTTGTTGTCCCGAATCATCTTCAGGACGTCTTGTGGGGTTGTCATGGTTACTCCTTCTCCGCCAATTTAGTACAGTAAACCACAATGTTAATGCACGCTGACCTTGCTTGATGAACCCAAATCATTAAAGACACCTGAAATATCCTAAGGATATAAATTTGAGATATTTTGTATTTTTTGTTACAGAATATCATGTTTATAGGTTATGTTCACTTTTGCTGAACAAACTCTACAAAACTTGACAGTTCATCTCACGAGGCCAACTTTGGCATAGAATCCTTTAAGTAGCGCATACATTGTTTTTGTGCTTGAGCTTCTTTTAATCAGTGAACAGTGAACAGTGAACAGTTATCAGGTATATGGTGCGGGGTTGTTACCCGTCATACAACGCCTTCCATATTGGTGGAGGGACGTTATCAAGTGATAAAACTGATAACTGATAACTCATAACTGATAACTGTTAATTTCATTGGCACAAAAATTAGCCGCTTGCAAAAGCAGTCAAATAAATATCAAACCATAAATAGCAATGATTGGGAGATAAAGGAATGCGGGATGCAGTCACAAGTTTAATTAAGAATTATGACGTTGCTGGGCGGTATTTTGACCGGAATGCGATCGACAGTCTCAAGTCCTATTTTGAAAGTGGGACAGCACGAGTACAAGCCGCAGGAGCTATTAATGCAAATGCGGCAGCAATTGTCAAGCAGGCTGGTTCGCAATTATTTGATGAACAGCCAGAGTTGATTCGTCCCGGCGGTAATGCCTACACTACCCGGCGGTATGCGGCTTGTCTGCGGGATATGGATTACTACCTGCGCTATGCTACTTATGCGATTGTTGCTGGCAGTATGGATGTACTGGATGAGCGTGTGCTGCAAGGTTTACGGGAAACTTATAATTCTTTGGGTGTTCCCATTGGCCCTACAGTTCGTGGTATCCAAATTATGAAGGATATTGTCAAGCAGCAATTGGCAGAAGCTGGTGTTAGTGGTGCTAGCTTTGTAGATGAGCCGTTTGACTACATGACCAGCGAGTTGAGTGAGAAGGATATTTAGTCCTTCTATACAAGCAGGCTTTTTGCCTGCTCGATTGGTATAAGATAGAGTCAGCCTCCTCAGGTTGGAGCTTTGTCAGCGCACTCTAATTAAGATGTTGTGTTAGCAAAGTTCAGGCCTGGGAGGTTAGTTTTTTATACGAACCATAAAGGCGTGAAGGACACCAAGGGAAGATTGGCAAAGAAGAGATTGGATGTTTTATTGGTAGAACTTGATTTATGTTCTTCTAGGCAACAGGCACAACGGTTAATTCAAGCGGGAGAAGTGACTGTTGATGGTAAGCTTGTTGATAAGCCGGGGACAGAGGTTGAGGTTGCTGCTGAGGTTAAGGTTAAGGAGCGATCGCGTTTTGTTTCTCGTGGGGGTGAAAAACTTGCCAAAGCGCTGCAAGAGTTTGCTATCACTGTAGAAGGTCGTGTTTGTTTAGATGGTGGCATTTCTACAGGGGGTTTTACTGATTGTCTCCTGCAAGCTGGGGCAAAGTTAGTTTATGGTGTTGATGTCGGTTACGGACAAGTTGACTGGAAGTTACGTAATGACCCACGAGTTATTTTGAAAGAACGCACGAATTTACGCTATCTAACGCCTGATGAGTTGTATGATGTATCCCCCCTAGTAGAAACGGAGGGGGATTATGCTGATTTGGTGGTGGTGGATGTTTCGTTTATTTCGTTAACGAAAATTCTGCCTGCGTTGTGGCAATTAACTCAACCTCAGCGTGAAGCGGTTTTGTTAGTGAAACCTCAATTTGAAGTGGGGAAGAGTCGTGTTGGGAAAAAAGGGGTGGTACGTGATCCCAAAGATCATGCTGATGCGATCGCTCAGGTGTTACAAGCAGCTGTTGAGCTAGGATGGCATTACAAAGGTCTAACTTGGTCGCCTGTGACTGGGCCAGCAGGAAATATTGAGTATCTTTTGTGGTTAGGAATGGATAGTGAGATAGCACCGCCAAATTTAGAAGCTATTGAGCAAGTTACAAAATCTGCTGTTGTTGATTTTAGAGAAAGTTAATTGTCGTAAATCCGACACTCAACAGCTTCTGGATGAATTTCACAGTAGCGTTCTAGGTCTGTTTTACGTTTTGTGATTTGCTGTTGGCGAGATTGCTCTGCTCTTAATTTTTCCACTATTTCCCAAGCTAAAATACATTCATTTGAGTTAGTTCCTTCTTGGTCACAAATCATACGAGCCTCATCGAGTGCTTGAAAGATATCTAAAGTTTGTGATGTCATAATTTACCCTTTTTGTACTGTACAATATGACTCAAAGTTTATGACTTCTTGAACCTTTATTAATAGCGTAGATAGACAAAATAAAAAAGTGTAGTTGTAATATTTTTCGTTATATAAAAATTTATAAAATTGATTAGATTTAATAAACTTTTGCTGGATTCATAAGTAACAAATCAATTAAATTAAAGCGATTTTCGACAAGCATGAAGTACAAAACCTCACCCCACCCTATCAGACATCCCTCTCCTTGCCAAGGAGAGGGGCAGGGGTGAGGTGTATTCTACTCAAATGCAAAGCGCTATATTACTTAATACATTCTTGGGTTGATTGAAAAAACCGCCCCTATAAAATCCAATCAAAGGGCGGATTTCAATATCAAACTTTTTATTAATCCTTTTGCCTTCTGCTTTCTTCATTTCTTCAACTTACTGAAATTGGTGTACCGCTAGACAAAATCAGTGGAAAATTATGGGTATTGGGAGCGTGCATAGCTTGTAAGCCTAAATTGGCTCGATTGAGAATATCAGCATCTGTAGGAATCATTGCACCCCGACTATCCAAGATAGAGTGATTGAAATTAAATCCGTTCAGGTTGAAGGCTACAGAACAAACACCTAGTGCAGCAAACCAAATACCTATTGTTGGCAAGGCAGCAAGCAGGAAATAAAAAGCACGGGGATTTCGACTAGCAAAAGGTGGAATCAGCAGGCGACCTAAGAAACCATAGTGACCTGCTAAGTAGCTGTAAGTCCTTTGCTGTTGACCAAGTCGATACCCAGCATTGATCGATTCATTTTCGTCGGTATTGCGAATCAGCGTTGAGGTAACTAACGAACCATGCAAGGCACTTAAAAGTGCGCCGCCAAAGACTCCAGCAACCCCCAACATGTGGAAGGGATGCGTCAGAATATTGTGATTTGCTTGCACGGCCAGCATAAAGTGAAATGTCCCTGCAATTCCCAAAGGTAGACCGTCAGCAAAGCTACCTTGACCAATAGGGTAAACTAGCAAAACTGCTGTTGCGGCTGCGGCATTTGCAGAAAAGGCGATGGCAATCCAAGGACGCATACCAAGGCGATAGCTAAGTTCCCAAAGTCTTCCCAAGTAGCACCAAATACCAATTAAAAAGTGCAGCACAATCAACTGATAGGGACCGCCATTGTAAAGCCATTCATCTAAGGAAGCAGCTTCCCAAATTGGATAAAAATGCAAGCCAATCGCAGCAGAAGTTGGCACAACAGTCGCTGTAATTAAATTGTTACCATCCATCAAAGAACCTTTAATTGGCTCTCTAATACCTTCCATATCTACGCCAGGAGCAGCAATGAAAGCGAGAATGAAACAGATAGTAGCAGCTAGTAAAGTAGGAATTATCAGCACGCCAAACCAGCCGATGTAAATCCGATTATTTGTGCTGGTAATCCATCCGCAAAATCGCTCCCAGAGATTAGAAAAATCAAATTCTTTTCGACGTTGAACAATAGTCGTCATCGTTTATGCCTCCTCTGAAAAGAGAATGTGCATTAATTGTTGAAAATGAGCTAAATTCGCATTGTTTCAGTTTTTATGCAGTTAACGTTGTATATTTTGTAGTTGTAAAATCTGGTGGCAAATAGTCTTTTAATTGCTGAGTTGAAGAGTTACTAAATCTCTTAAATATTCTCTATATATTCTAGAAAAAATATCAGTAACGCTTACTAAGGAGTTAAATAACTTTGCAATCTTTTGTGGATGTTTACTTCACAGAAAGACGGCAGTTATAAGCGCTCCTTGGCGTGGCGTTCCCAATCGCCGCCCGCCGTCTTTGGTAACGGGTAATGGGCGCTCTTACTGTTTAGTTTTAGCAATTCTAAATTATTTGTAAAAATAGATTAAATTGTAATTGTAGAGTGTATTATTACTCACTTTATAAAGAAAATTGGAAATAATTACTGAATCTATCCAAAGTAGGAAGTGATTAATTCATAAATTTTAGAAATTATATAAAAAGCTTAAAACTTTATTTTCTGTTCAAAAATGTACTCTAAGGAGAAAGAAGAGTTTTTTCATACTGAACTAGTTAAGTATGGCGTCGATTATCAAAGAGCTGCTCAAGTCGCTCAAATTTTAGCATCTGGAAAACCAGATGAGCTGTTGAGTGAAAAAGAGATACAAATTGCTAAAGAAGTTTGTAGAGAGTGGTTAAGACAATACAAGCGCTACAAACACTTGAACTCACTCTTAAGAGAATATAAGCGTTTGTGATGCTTAAAAACTTTAGTCATCCGCCATACCTAAGTTTCGTTCCAATTCCTGCCGCAAACGATACAAAATTGTATTTGATTCTACCTCAGCCAAAATTTCTGTAATAACAGTGCTAGCACCTAGTTGTCCCCACGTACAGCCTTTCTCTAGATATACTTGGGCAGCTTTACCGACTGCATACGCTCCATAGCCTGCGATCCCAGCTTGAGCGATCGCACTTCCGGCAAAGGCTGTTATATTACTAGGATTATCACCACTGGCAATAGCTGCCGTACTTTTACCTAAGCCTAAAATCAAACTGCTACCTAATTCCCCTAGTAGCAAACCACCAGAACTAAATAAAATAGTTTTTAATAGTCTCCCGGCTTCGTAACCAGTCATAGGTAAACTATACAACCTTGCTAAGGAACGAATTAAGGCTAAGTCGGCAACAGTTCCACCTAAGACATCTAAAAAAGCGATCGGATTTAACCCGACAGCGACAGCTTTATATTTGGTAAATTGCCAAATTAATTCTTCTGCTTCTTGTTGACGTACATCGATGGTTTTGAATGCGATCGCTTCTTCAGCATCTCGCGCTTGGATAAGTGCATTTAAAGCAATTAGCGATCGCCCTTCCCGGTTGAGAATTTTCAAAAGAGTCTGTTTGAGTTCGTCTATTTGGGGGGGTGGTGTCTCCCATTCATAAGTTACCTTCCCATCCGGCCATTCAACCCGTACTTCTATAGGTGCTGGTTCCGCCGCAATCATGACAATTTCATCGGGTTGTAAGGGTTTGGCTTGGATACTACCTGCACCGAGTTGTTGTAAATTTTTGTAAATCTTCTCGCGGTCTGTATCTGGATACAAGTCTATTTTGTTAAACACGAGAATCAATGGCTTTTGTGCCTGTCGCAATTCGCACAAAGCCTGATATTCAGTGCGGGTAATATCGCCAGCAACCACAAACAAAATCAAATCTGCTTGACGCGCCACATCTTTTGCCATTTGCGATCGCGCTTCTCCCGCAATTTCATCTAGTCCTGGCGTATCAATTAACTCCACCTGTGCTTGCTCACCAAGGTTCCAACGTACCGAACGGGGATACTGAGTTACACCATGTAGAGGCCCAGTTTGGAGAACCTTTTGCCCTAACAAAGCATTTAACACTGCTGACTTACCACGACTCACCAAACCAAAGGCGGCAATTACAATCACATTATGGTCTAGTTTGTTGAGGCTAGCAGTTAAAACCTCTAATTCTAGTTTTACTAAACCTGCTAATTTTGGGTTTGCGGATGCTTGTCCGGGTTTGCGGAGATTGCCATACCAGGATAGCGCTTGTCTGAGACTAGCACGAGCGCGGTTGAGATGAGTTTCTTGTGGGTTTTTTGGCACTTGCTGAGGTTGAGTCAAGGCTATTTCAATTTTAGATTTTAGATTTTGGATTTTGGATTGGGAAATTAAGTTTACAGCTTACTTATTCATTTTCCTTTATCTAAAAATACATAACGGGTAATCTATCTGTATCCATCAGTATTAATCGGTGTTAATCGGTGGTCGATTTCTCCAACATTTTGGTATTGAAAAATGAAAACTCGAAGGTTTTGATCATGATATAACTAAGGTTAATACTAGTATTAATTTTGACTAAAGAATATGGGAATAATAACTTCGGCTGAAGATTTAGTCGATGTTACTAATTTAATAGAAACATGAAATTATTTTATTCCCAGGGCTTTGCAAAAGTTCCTTTACGAGTGATCTTAATTGTTCCCTTCGTAGTTCAAATTTCTACCTCTGTTGGTTTAGTCGGATATCTATCCTTCAAAAACGGGCAGAAAGCAGTCAACGAACTTGCTGATCAAGTAATGAACAAAACTAACAGCCTAGTCAATCAGCATCTTGATACCTATCTAGCGATTCCCCATCAAATTAATCAAATGAACGCGGATGCTGTCAAGACGGGGTTGCTGGATTTACAGGACTTTGAAAGTGTAGGAAAATACATGTGGAAACAGATGCAGCTCTATAAAAATTTCAGCTACAACGGCTACACTCTAGTTACTGGTCAAGGGGCTGGTTCTGGTAATTATCCGGCAAGTAAATTTATCACGTTAGATTTATATCCTACTGCTATCAACAGAGTATCTAAGGTTTATTCCTATGCTACGGATTCCCAGGGCAACCGAAGTAAGCTACTTAGTACATATGATTACAATACTTTTGCACAACCTTGGGCTATAAATACAGTAAAAGCTGGTAAACAGATTTGGAGTGGTATCAATGCTTGGGATGGCGAGGCTGGTTATATTGCTGCTTCTGCTGGCTATCCTATTTATGACAAAAATGGTAAATTGTTTGCTGTTTTTGGCATAGATTTATTGCTGTCGAGTATTAGTGATTTTCTGCGGCAAATTCATGTGAGTCAAAATGGTAGTGTTTTTATTATTGAGCGCAACGGATTATTGGTTGCCAATTCCAGTAATCAAAAACCCTATGTGATAGTTAATCGTCAAACCAAACGATTAGCTGCAACTGATAGCCGTGATCCTCTAATTCAAGCTACTGCTAAGTACTTACAGCAAAGACTGGGGGACTTGCAACAAATTCAAGAAAAGCAGCAGTTAACGTTTGATTTTAAAGGCGATCGCCAATATGTCAAAGTTACTCCCTGGCGTGATCAATTTGGTTTGGACTGGCTTGTGGTTGTAACTGTCCCCGAGGCTGATTTTATGGGACAAATCAACACCAATACCCGTACTACAATCGCCTTGTGCTTGTTGACTTTGGTAGTAGCTTCAATAGTTGGCATTTATACATCTCGTTGGTTTACTCAACCCATATTACAGTTGAGTCAGGCAAGTCAGGCAATTGCTAATGGAAAATTAAATCGCCTAGTAGAAGTCAAAGGAATTAATGAGTTAGAAATTCTTGCTCAATCCTTCAACCACATGGCTAGACAGTTGCAAGAATCTTTTACAGCTTTAGAAACAGCCAACCAACAATTAGAGAAGACTAACGCTGAACTCGAACAACGCGTGGAAGTACGCACAGCTGAACTCCAAGCAACCATTGCGGAACTGCACTACACCCAAGCGCAGATGGTGCAGAGTGAAAAAATGTCAGCCCTTGGTCAAATGGTGGCAGGAGTCGCCCATGAAATCAACAATCCAGTTAATTTTATTCACGGTAATGTGACTTATGTAGAGGAATACACTCAGGATTTATTGCGCTTGGTGCAACTTTATCAAAAATATTTACCCGAACCACCTCTAGAAATTCAAGAGGAACTTGTAGCCATAGATTTTGACTTTTTAGAGCAGGATTTAACTAAGATACTCCAATCAATGCGGATGGGAACCAACCGTATTCGTGAAATTGTGTTGTCATTGCGAAACTTCTCGCGATTAGATGAAGCAGAGGTGAAAGAAGTTGATATTCATGAAGGTATCGATAGTACACTGGTGATTTTGAACAATCGTCTCAAGGCTAAGCCAGATCGTCCCGAAATCCAGGTGATCAAAGAGTACGGAAATTTACCTTTAGTAGAGTGCTATGCAGGGCAATTAAATCAGGTGTTTATGAATATTCTCAGCAATGCCATAGATGCATTGGAAGAACGCGATCGCAACCATACACCAGAGGAAATTCAAGCTCAACCAAGCACAATTCACATATCAACTGCTGCTCAACATCGGACTGTTACTATTAGTATTAAGGATAATGGAGCTGGTATCACCGAGGTAGTACGTTCCAAGCTGTTTGATCCGTTTTTTACTACTAAGCCAGTTGGTAAAGGCACAGGCTTGGGTTTAGCCATTAGCTACCAAATTGTGACTGAAAAACATGGTGGAAAGCTTTTTTGTTATTCTCAACCAGGACAGGGAGCAGAGTTTTTGATTGAACTTCCCATACTGCAAGCATCTGCTTATCCACAAGTCTACACAAATTTAGTGTAAGTTATATCATGTCGACTTGAACACTTATATTACTCGTTGGGGTCGGTAATTGGTAATTGGTAATGGGTAATTGGTAATTAAGATAGCGATGATTTTCCTATACCCGATGCTTAATACTCAATGCCCAAGCTTTATATCGTAAGCAATTAGTCGGACATGATATAAGTCACAGTAGGGATTGAGGCTGGGACAAATATTTTTTTATGAGTCGATCACAGATGCACACCGATGGCACAGATAGGTTAGCCGTGTGGAGTTTAAAAATTTTTAGAACTTATCTTTAATTACTTTTCTTCTTGGTTCGATGACATGTGCAGAAACACCGTAGTATTGAGCAGCTTGAGACATATTTAGTTTCAATAAACTTTCATCACCCAAGTGCATCTTTGTTTGTGGTTTGACTGGAACTACCCCCAAAACGTGAATAATAGAAGTTGCGATCGCTTTTGCAAGTAAGGGAGGAACTGAGTTTCCTACTTGTCGAAAGCCGTGCCATTTAGTGACATGGAACCGAAACCAGTCCGGATAGGAGTGTAACCGCGCTGCTTCTCGAACAGTAATACAGCGTGGACTCACAGGATGAATTGGTCGAGGAGAGGTAAAAGCCCCCCGATTACTGGCTGTTCCAGCCCTGAGAGTATTGCAAATACCATGTTTGTCAAGTTTATGAAAGCGGCTAATTGGTTCAGTTTCACCTGGTTCAGTTTGTTGAAATCTCAGTATAGATTCTGTACTATGTTTAGTGCGAATACTGGAAGTCAAAATTCTAGAATCAAATAGGCGTTCATAGGAGTAGTCATCTGCACTCCTATCTAAACCACGCAGCTTTTTGCTATAGTTGCTAGGCTTGCCGTACTCTGCTATTATCCAATCTCTACTCAACAATTCTGGATAAAAATTCACTTCCGGTAAATCGCCAATAGCTTCCCAAACTGTAGGCGTGTTTGGTAAATCAGAATTGAGTACAATGCCCACTGATTTTTTAGACTTTGCTGGTTGTGTTTGCGGTTGAGGATATTCTGGTAAATCAAATCCCTGACGGCATCCCAAAAGAAATAATCTGGCTCGATGTTGGGGTACTCCGTAATTAGCAGCATTGAGAACCTGATAGTTTGTTTCAACTTCATAACCTGATTCTCTAAACTCTTCAATAATTTCTAAGAGAAATTGGCGATGTTTTCCAACTGTGAGTCCAGGTACATTTTCAAACACAAAGTATTTAGGTTGTAGTTCTAAAACTAATCGTAAATAGTGAAACACAAGCGCATTACGGGGATCTTCAAAAGCACGTTTGCCAATCATTGAAAAACCTTGACAAGGAGAACCACCAAACACAACATCTATTTCTTGACTACCAATAGTTGAAATTTTTCTAATTTCTTCGCCTGTAGCGTATTCGACACTTTGACACAATGTAGACCAAAACGGAAAATTATATTTGTGTGTAGCGCAATGAATCGGATCTAACTCAACAGCAGCAAGCACATCAAACCCAGCTTGTTCAAAGCCAAGGGACATCCCACCAGCGCCTGCAAATAAATCTACACCTATAGGTCTTTGTTTGCTATCCATCCAATTTACAAGAAAGCAGAGGGCAGAAGGCACCAGGGCAGAAGGAATTAATCTCGATGATTTGCTTGATTACTCTATGGTATGGTCTAGTTTACCCGCAACTTGTTTGAAAATGATCCTAGTAGTTGGTGGGTGATTGTTAATTGTTGGTTGTTAGAAATCAGTTAACAGTTAACTGTTAACAGTGAGTAATAGAATTTGATAACTGATAACTGAACTACACTCCCCACCTCCCCATCTCAAGTCTATTTTTCCTGTATTTGAGCAGAAAACGGCGTATACTTTCCTCCCAATGCTTCCACAATAGTCCGTGTATTTGCTGCCATCATTTTGCTGTAGGTATCACCCTCACTTCCAGCAGCACCTATGGAATCAGAATAGAGTTGACGTGGTGCTAACTTCACTCCTGCTTCTTGTGCTACTGTCTGAATTAAATTTGGGTTAATTGTGGTTTCCGCAAAAATCGCTGGAACACCAATTTTTTTGATTGACTCTACTAGTTGCTTGACAGTTTGGGCGCTAGGCTGTTCTTCAGTGCTAATACCTATCAGCGTACCTGCGATCGCAATTTGATAAGCACGTCCATAATATTGAAATGCATCGTGGGTGGTTACAAGTTTGCGTTGATTTGGGGGGATCGTTTGAATTTGCTGGCTAATCCAGCTATCTAATTGTTGTAATTCTGTAGTTAGTTGCTGTGCATTCTGGGTAAATTCGGCTTTGTCTTGGGGTGATAACTCAATTAAGGCATCCCGAATTGCATTCACCATCGCGATCGCATTTTTCACATCACCCCAAACATGCGGATCTGGTACTACTTCACCTTTACCTTTGTCTAGCTGTAATGGTTTGACGACTTCTCCCACCGCTAACTTCTGCGCCTTTGTTCCAGCAGCATTCATCAACTTAATGAGTCCAGGTTCTAGGTTATACCCGTTATACAAAATCAAATCTGCTTCTTCTAAAAATCTACTATCTTGTGGTCTAGGTTCGTAGACATGGGGATCTGTACCCGGTTGAAGGATTCCTGTTAATTCAATTTCATCTCCTCCAACCTCCTGTGCTAAATCAGCAATAATTGTGCTAGTTGCCACAACTTGCGCCTTGTCATCCGCCCTTGAGTCGGAATTTGATGGCGTACAGCTTAATAAAGCAAGCGGTAAAAGTATCGCTAGACAAGCATTTTGGCAGATTTGCCACCACAGGGAAGAGGTGGATAATGGCAACAAGAAAGCTATTTTTCTCCCTTGTCCCCCTTCTGCTTCCAGTCTTCTACCCACAGTATTAGCTTTACTTATAACGAACATTATTCCCAGTTATAGATGTTTTCATTTTCTTTTCATTTTTATAGTAAGCTGAAGTTAAGAACTATAAAAACACAACTATGGAAATGCTATTTTTAGACCCAAGCCAACCTCAAGCTCAAGCAGTAGAAATACTTAGTACAGAGATAAAAGCTATTGAAAATAATGTTAGTGATGCTATTACCATTGCTCATTTAAGCGTGTACTATCGAGCAGTGGAAGCCCTCAGAGACATAAATTGCCTCATCAAACCAGGACAACTCACGGGTATTTTTGGCCCCAATGGTGCTGGTAAAAGTACGCTGATGAAAGCAATGTTGGGATTGGTTCCCAGTAGTGGCAAAATACTGTATAAAGGTAAACCCTTAATGCAGCAACTAGATCAAGTCGCTTACGTACCCCAGCGCAGTCAAATTGATTGGACTTATCCCGCCACTGTTTGGGATGTAGTCATGATGGGAAGGGTAAAAAAAACAGGCTGGTTACGGGGTTTTAGTACGGTGAGTCGGCAAGTAGCAAAAACTGCACTAGAACGAGTAGGCATGGGTGAATACCGTAATCGTCCTATTGGACAGCTTTCTGGTGGACAGCAACAACGAGTGTTCTTAGCACGTGCTTTAACACAGGAAGCAGAAATTTTTTGCTTTGACGAACCTTTTGTAGGTATCGATCAGAAAACTCAGTCAGTGATTTTTCAAGTCTTCCACGAACTGACTACTGCTGGCAAAATAGTTCTTGTTGTGAATCATGACTTGGGTGAGTCAATCTCTCATTTTGATGAATTAATTTTATTAAATCGTGACTTAATCGCTACAGGTTCTCGACAACAGGTTTTAACTCAAGAAAACTTGTCTCGCGCCTACGATGGTAATGTAATCTTTTGGAAAGAGGCAGCGTAATTTAGTCATTAGTCATTGGTCATTGGTATGACAAAGGACAAATGACTAATGACAAATGACAAAGAACAAAGGACAACTATGTTAGAAGCGTTGATTGAGCCTTTACAATATGGCTTTATGCAGCGATCGCTGATTATCGCCATTTTGGTAGGGATGTTGTGTGCGGTTGTGGGTAGCTACTTGATGGTACAACGCCTGGCTTTGCTGGGTGATGCAATCAGCCACTCGGTTTTACCTGGATTAGCGATCGCTTTTTTGTTGGGTGCTAACATCTTTATTGGGGCTTTCATTGCTGGGGTTTTGAGTACAACATGTATCGCCTGGATCAGGATGCGATCGCCTATCAAAGAAGATGCTGCAATGGGAATAGTATTCTCGGCATTTTTTGCTCTTGGTGTGACTTTAATTACTGTCATTCAAAAAGAAAATAAAATTGACCTCAACCATTTTCTTTTTGGGAATATTTTGGGCGTAACTATACAGGATGTAAGAGATACAGCTATTATTGCAGCCATAGTATTTGTAGTTGTTTTTTTGCTCTACAAAGAACTTCTATTTTACACATTTGATCCTTTAGGCGCACAAGCAGCAGGTCTACCAGTGAATCGCCTCAATTTTGGACTTATGCTGTTGATTGCTTTAACAATAGTCGCTAGCATGAAAGCCGTTGGTGTTATTTTAGTATTATCACTATTAATTACACCAGGAGCTACTGCCTATTTATTAGTGCAACGCCTACACGAAGTCATGATATTAGGGGCAGTAATTGGGGTCATTTCTAGTATTAGTGGCATGTATTTAAGTTACTTTTATAATTTACCTTCTGGCCCTGCGATCGTTTTAGTGGTATCAGGATTATTTGTGTTAGCTTTGTTATTTAGTCCTAATCATGGTGTTTTTAATCATAGACAGAATTTGAAAAATCAAGAGTAAAAAACAATATACACAGATACACACCAATGATTTATCTGTGTGCATCTGTGTGCATCTGTGTGCATCTGTGTTCGTTATTCATGAATTTTTGATTGTGGCAGAAAATTCTTGCGATGAATTCATATAAAAATGCAAAATTTAAATTCATGAATACGCTAAGCTGACAACAGCAGCTTTAATCTAAAAAAACAATGGCAAATATTCCCTCAATTCTCGCCCTAGACTTTGATGGTGTAATTTGCGACGGACTAATTGAATATTTTGAGGTAGCATGGCGTACTTATTGCCAAGTGTGGTTCCCTACTAATGAAACGCCACCAGATGGTTTAGCTTCTCAATTTTATCGACTCAGACCCGTAATTGAAACAGGTTGGGAAATGCCTGTTTTAGTTAAAGCCTTGTTAGAGGGAATTACAGAAGCAGAAATTCTCCAGCATTGGCACAGTATTAACCAGAAAATTTTGCTAGCAGATCATCTTAATGCCAAAGAAATAAGCACTAAATTAGACAAATTACGCGATGAATGGATTGCTACAGATTTAGAAGGTTGGTTGAGTTTGCATAAATTTTATTCAGGTGTAATTGAGAAACTTAAATCTACTATTGCCAGTACAACCAAATTATATGTTATCTCTACAAAAGAAGGACGTTTTGTCCAACAATTATTGCACCAAGAAGGAATAGAACTAGGATCAAAAGAGATTTTTGGTAAAGAAGTGAAGCGCCCTAAATACGAAATTTTACGAGAATTAATTCAATTACACAAAGTACCTACAGAAACGGTCTGGTTTGTGGAAGACAGATTAAAAACATTACAACTAGTAGATCAACAAATAGACCTTAAAGATGTAAAACTTTTCCTCGCAGATTGGGGTTATAACACTCCCTCAGAAAAAACTACAACCCAAAATGATCCACGCATTCAGCTATTATCACTTTCCAAATTTAGTCAAGATTTTTCCCAATGGTTAGTGGAATAAACTGTTTGCAAGAAGAATTTGGGCTTGTGGTTTAATTTGATTTGCGGACTACTCAACTACTAACTTGCCCTATTTTTTTAATTTGTGTAAAAGGTTTTATTGTATAACGGACAACCTTGCGAGTAAAAAGAAAAGAAAAGACAAGTCTTTCACTCTGACGAAAGCCACAAAGATTTTGTAGAAAAATATAAATTGCTTTTCTACTTTTCTTCTTAAAGCTTGGGTAGGTAATTAAAACTTCTTCTACTAATTTAAAGTATAATTTAAAATAGTTATGCCTTAAAGCCACTCTAGCCTGGTTCAAATAGCATTGAGCTATAGCATAACGATATTTATCGCCAAGTTTATTTAACTTCAATAGCTTATTTTCTGCTTTTTTTAAAACTATAGAGTGGTATTGAATCCAGCGCCTTGACGAGGAACTGGAGACTGTGATATAGCCATAGCGTCTGTAAACTGAATAGCAACCTGGTTGATATACGACTTTAGCACCACTGATAACGACTGATAAGAAAAAATCTCTATCTTGTGCGACTGCTAATTCTTCATCCCAGCCACCACTTTTTTCTACAGCTGTTCTTCTATAGAATAAAGAAGCAACAGCAGTCCACCAATCTAATAGTAGAGATTCAAGAATATCTGCTTGTTCTCCCGGAATCTCAATTTTGTCTAAATAACTTGTTCCGTCGGGTAAATGATGCTTGTATCTCCAATCACCATAAACAACATCTGCCCCCGTTGTTTCTAAAAAGCGCACTTGCCTTTCGATTTTTTCAGGTAAGATGTAGTCATCTGCATCCAAGAACTGAATATACTCTCCCTTTGATAAAGCAAAGCCGAAATTTCTAGCGTAATTTCCTCCTTGATGAGAGCAACTTTTCCAGATAATTTTGTCACCATAACTTTTGAGAATTTCTAAAGAGTTATCAGTTGAACCATCATCAATGACAATAATTTCAATATTAGGATAAGTTTGTTGCAAGCAGCTATCTATTGCCTCTGCTAACCATCTAGCGGCATTAAAGCAGGGTATAATTACTGAAACAAGCTTTGACATTTTTGTTAACCTCTAAATTTAGAAAAAGAAACAGGTAATGTCATTACGATGGAAATGGCAGTTATTTCTTTTTTCCCATCTGTCTGAATCTGAATTTTTTAATTTTTGTTGATCATCTGAACGGTTTTTTTCTAAATGAACAAACATTACTGCAGATATTTTCACCATTTTTTTTCAAAAAAGCAGAGAGTTTAAATTTTTTAATCTAAAAATAATTTACTACTCTCGATAGAGCAAATGAGAATAAAAATAATATAAACAAGTTCGTGATAAAAGTTTCTGTATCCTTAAAATAGTGAGCCAAATCGCTTTCTACAATTTGGCTCACGATGGGATTGGATTGCTGGACTACTCAATGATGAACTTGCTCTTGTTTCTTGATTCAACAAATTATTAACAAGCCAAAAATTCTTGTTGTAACCGTTTTTGAAAGGCTTCTATCCCAAAATTAGCGATCGCCATTTCTCGCAACCACTCACCATTACAACGTTGATCTTCGCCTTTGAGGATTTCAATACAAGCCGCAGCTACAGCATCAGGATCGCGGTGTGGGACTCGCCATCCGAGTTTACCATCCTGCAATGGCTCGGCTGAACCATCAGCATCACCAGATAGCACGGGTACACCACAGGCCATTGCTTCTAAATAGACAATACCAAACCCTTCTTGAGAAGGCATAATGTAAGCATCAGCAAGGCGGTAGTGTTCCACGAGTTCTTCTGTGGGTACAAAACCAGCAAACACAACGCGATCGCTTACTCCCAAATCTTGTGCTAATTTGGCCAGACGCGGTTGATCATCACCACGACCTATTACTAAATATTTCACTTCTGGGAAAACTTGAGCAATTTGTGGTAAGGCTTGAATTGTAATATCTACACCTTTATAAATATCACCAGACCACAACCGCGCTACAGTCATTAATACTTTCGCTCCTTGTAAACCATAGTGTTCTATTAAACTAGCTGGTTTGTCTCCAGGTGTGAGGCGATCGCCATCCACAGCACAGGGTAGAATTTTGACGCGATCAGGATTAAGATGATTAGCACTACAGGCAACTTCACGAGTGTAGCGGCTGATTGTCCAAACTTGTGCTGCTTTTTGCAGGCTAGATTGCATCGACTTTGGTAATGGTTGCCAAACTTCTTTACCGTAAGTGATTACAGTATAAGGAATTCCCAGAAATTTACATAGCATCCCTACCAAGGGCGCTAGCTTGATATGACCACAAAAAACATGCTGGGGTCGGCGACGGATAAGATGAGTGAGTAATGCGATCATAATTTTTGCTCGTCCTAATTGGGGAGACGGAGTTTTAAAATAATGAAACTGGCAACGATCAGATACAAACGGATTTGTGCAACCAGGGGCATCACGCAATATAAATATATCTGCATGTATTGGTTTTGTTAACGTCAAATAGGCTTGAAAAATGTCCTTGACATAAGATTGAATCCCACCTTCACAAGAAAAAATTTCCAAAAATACAAAGACGTGATTAACAGGGGAATTTATTGATTGGCTGAAATCGAAATTGTCTTGAATTTGAGAAGTTAGCATTTTTGTTAATGTTGTGATTACTAATAAATAGCAGGGTTAAGTTATATTATGTCCGCCTAGATCGCTAATAGGTAATTGGGGTATTACCTATATAGTTGCGATGGTCGAAGACTGGTCACAAAATTTTTCTTTGTAATATCGTTTCACCATAATTCTGATACACTTGGTGAACTGGAAGACAAGGAAGACAAGGAAGACAAGGAAGACAAGGAAGACAAGGAAGAGAATTTTTAACAATAATTTTGTGAAATTGTATAACTAATTTTTGATAAGTTTATATATAAAGGATTTACATAAGTGGTATTACTTAACTTATACCAACTCTTAAAAGCGCAGAGATATGTCATGTCACGTCTCTACAACACACGGTTCGTAGTCAGCACTTAAGTGCTTACTAAAAGCCAAGAACATTCGTAGTCATTTTTTGGATAAATAGTATGAGACTGAAATTCAGAAAATAGTAAAAATAAAAGCCCCCTCTAAAAAAATTGGGGGCTAAAGGCAAAGGGTAATTTGCCCTATGGCTCTTTGATACTAGCTATGCCAATTTCACAAAAGTTCACTCGCAAGATGGGAATTTAAATTAAGCAGCATTGTGATAGTAATCACAGATTTAAGTAGTTCTAAATGACATTTTCGTTAGGCTGAGAAGATGGTTTTCTGTTGAAAAACTTCCAGATGCTTTGCAGGGCAAATATTAGAAAACCAATGACGATGATTCCTGCTACCACTGGTAAAGCGATCGCTAATACAGATAGTGCAATTGCGATCACTAACTCAATGGTTGACACAACTGGATTAGTTAATCCGCCTGATACGCCTGTAGAGGTGATTCGTAAAATATTCATTAATACCTTCGTTAACCCTGCACTACCACCACCAGCTATTAAAGCTAACGTCCATTGCACCAAAGGGTTCATTTCCGGGGCAACCGATGCTGCTACAATTGTCCCAGCAATAAATGCAGCAGGCGTGGCAACAGTATCTAGCAGATGATCTAGCCAAGGAATGTAGTATCCAATAATTTCCAGCAAACAAGCAGCTGTGAATACAATCAAGGCTTGAGGCGTTTCCAACCAATCAAAGTCTGTTGGCAAATCAAAATGTCCTAATACCGAAGCCGCACTCAATACTAACAGTGGTACAAATACTCTAAAGCCAGCTGCGGCGCTCAAACTAATTCCCAATAGAAATTCAATCAATGTATCTAGATTGAATAAAGAATTTATGTCAATAGTAGGATTCAAATTCTCCTCCTGCTGCTCAAGCTAAATTGTCAAATGTATTCCTGCTGTTAATTGCTTTTGCGTTCCTAGTGATGACATTTACTCAACAGCGATCCAGAGTTAACACTAACAAATTGCGCTCAAACCTTCATCAGTCTATTGGTTTTGACTTCAAATGAATGTAGGAATAATCTCGCCATATAGTAACGGGTTTTTAGAAGTTGTACCAGAGGGTGAAGGTAGCGATTATTGGCAGATTGCAGCCATACATATCAATGGCAAAGCTTTCTGTCCTAGTCCTCGGCTTTATCGTTCAGAACAAGTAGCGTTAGCACAAGCAGCACAAATATATGATTGGATAGCTAACCACGAGCCAGAAATCAGTGGAGGGGATTGCTACTGCTCTAAGTTGAATTTAATGCTATGGTATCAACCGAAAGAATTTTAGCAGTTAAATTAATACACCAATGTGATGAAGTCTATGATTCCTTGCTGCCAATGCACCGCCTCTGAGTTCTTTTCCAGATTTACTTTTGAGCAAACAGCAACTTTCTGATGAAATAGAAGCCTGTCGTACTTCTAAAGAGCAAGCAGGGAAGATGAATGGCATTGTAAATGTCTTTACTAATGCATCGCCTGTAGACTCAATCAAAATAGCCAGATGCTCCTGCATCTGGGAATCTGACATTACATTAGTTTTATAACTGATCACAATTGATGCGGCATTAAGATTAACGCGGACACTTGTTACGTAGGCATCAGTTGCGAGCAATTTTTCCAGCCACTGTGCATATATCAAATCTTGGGCAATCCGAGGCACGTTAAATCTAACTCGTCCCGGAATTGCATGAACAATAGTGTAGGCAAATTTTTGAGATTGTACTGAATTTATCTTTTCCCTGCTAACATTTTCCTGGTTTGTACTTTCTGTTTGCTCAATTACCTTCAAAGTTAGATCAACAGTAATTAGGTAGAATAATATTGCTGCCCAGCCTTTGAGGCCTAGCATTCTTGCTACTAATAGACCTGCAAGAAGGACAATGAAATTAATTCCCTGCTCTTTCCAATAGCTAACTGATTTCCACTCAGTTAACTCTGATATGGTTGTTTTTTTTGACTGATAGTGATGTTCGCTTTGCTTCCACTCAGAGATTAAATTAGGAGGCGTTTTCAACTTAGCATCTGTATCTTCCCCAATACTGACAGTGCTTGTCATTTACGAGAAAGCTAAATAAAGGTTAATTATAAGTTAACTATAGTTTAGGTTAGGTATTGCAAGATCACCCTTGAGAGTGAAAACTATTACACCCCAGCAACCATCTGGAACCTTCCACAGCTAATTTGGATATGGCCATTGCTAGCATATGCGATCGCAAGATTCAGATGTGGAATTGTATTTACCTCACCAATCAATGATACTACTATTTCAATTAAATACGTTATACCGATAGATAATTAGTGATTAGCTGTTATCAAGAATCTTTTCATGAGTGGGGATAAAAATCAAGTGCTTTTTGTTGAGCAAAATACGTCATATCATGTTCGTCTGAACACTTATATTATCCGTTGGGGTCAGTAATTGGTAATGGGTAATTGGTGATAATGAGTTATTTTTCACCATCCCCAATGCTCAATACCTAAGCTTTATATTGTAAGCAATTAGCCGGACATCATATTCAGACTATTAAATCAGGGAACAGGAAAGAAGTACGTGGGTAGTGGTTGCTAGAGTGAGCCTTACCCAAGTGATAAAACTGATAACTGATAACTGTAATTGAAGGAGATTACAAAATCAATGTTGATACGTAAATGGTATAAATGGAGTTTATTGCTGTTGGCTGCTCTTCCTTTAATTTTGTCAATGAGTGCTTGTAGTAGTAGATCGGCAGGAAGTAATAGCCGCTTAGATACAATCAAAAATCGTGGCAAACTGATTTGTGGAGTCAGTGGACAATTGCCAGGATTTAGCTATGTCAAAGCTAATGGCGAATATGCAGGATTAGATGTAGATATTTGTCGAGCGATCGCAGCTGCTATCTTTGACGACCCGAAAAAAGTCGAATTTCGCAATTTAAACGCCAAAGAACGCTTTACCGCCGTGCAAACAGGTGAAGTAGATATCCTCAGTCGTAACACCAGCTGGACTATCAGCCGTGATACCTCTGTAGGTTTAGAATTTGCACCAGTGGTATTTTATGACGGTCAAGGGATTATGGTACGTAAAAATAGCAATATTAAAAAGCTAGAGGATCTTAAAGACAAATCTATCTGTACCCAAACCGGAACCACCAATGAACAGAACCTCAGCGATCAAATGCGTCAAAAAGGTATAACTTACAAACCATTGGTCTTTGAGGATGTAAATACTACCTACGCAACCTATGAACAAGGTCGCTGTGAAGCCATAACTTCTGATCGTTCCCAGCTAGTTTCTCGGCGTAGCACCTTCTCAAAACCAGATGATCATGTAGTGTTGGATTTAGTACTTTCCAAAGAACCCTTGACACCCGCCGTCGCTAATGGCGATTCTAAATGGTTTGATGCCGTCAAATGGACTGTGTATGGTTTGATAAATGCAGAAGAATTAGGTGTAAATTCACAAAATGTTAGTCAATTAACCAATAGTAGCAATCCAGAAATCAAACGACTTCTAGGAACAGAAGGAGATTTAGGCAAAGGAGCAGGTCTTTCCAATGATTTTGTTGCCAGAATTATTAAACATGTGGGAAATTATGGTGAAATTTACGAGCGTAATTTAGGTAAAAATTCACAGTTAAAACTAGATAGAGGACTAAATAAACTTTGGAATCAAGGTGGAATTGTTTACGCTCCGCCATTTCGGTAATCTATGAACAGAGAAAGGGGAACAGGGAGAATAATATACTAACCAATCCCCAATCCAAAATCCAAAATCTAAAATCCAAAATCAAATGACTCCTATTTGGTACAACCGGAAGTTTTGGGGTATTGTCATCCAACTGGGTGCTGTTTTTATCGCAGTTGCGATCGCACTACAGTTATGGGTAAACCTGACAGATAATTTACAGCGACTAGGTATTCAATTAGGGTTTGATTTTCTCAATTCCCAAGCATCCTTTGATATTAGTGAAACTCCTATTGCTTATCAGGCTTCTGACCCCTATCGTCGTGCTTTATTAGTAGGTCTGCTCAACTCTCTGCGGGTAATAATTTTCGGGATTATCTTTGCTACAGTTGTTGGTATTACTGTAGGAATAGCACGGCTATCTGATAATTTGTTAGTAAAGAAACTGGCTTTAATTTATGTGGAAATTCTCCGTAACACACCCTTACTACTACAGTTGTTTTTCTGGTATTTTGCGATATTTTTGAGCTTGCCAAAATCAGAAAGCACAATTTCTTTTTTAGGATTAATTCAAATTAGTAATCGTGGAATTTATTTACCTTTTAGTATTCAACTTTCTCCCGAATTATCAACATTAGCTCTGGGATTAACTTTGTATACTGGAGCTTTTATTGCCGAAATTATTAGAGCTGGGATTTTATCAGTTCCAAAAGGACAATGGGAAGCTGCAAAAGCATTAGGTTTTAAATCAAAATTAATATTGCGTTTAGTGATTTTTCCCCAAGCTTTACGGTTAATTATTCCACCATTAACAAGTCAATATCTGAATTTAGCCAAAAACTCAAGTTTAGCTATAGCAATTGGTTATCCTGATATTTACTTTGTGGCTTCCACTACTTTTAACCAAACTGGTAGGGCTGTAGAAGTGATGCTGCTAATTATGATTACTTATTTAACCATCAGTTTAGTTATTTCATTCATGATGAATTTGTTGAACCAGACTGTGCAGTTAAAGGAAAGATAAGCGGATGGCAAATCAAAATATTCAAAAATGGGTGAAAAAAAATCTTTTTAATAGCTGGTATAACAGTTTTTTAACTGTAGTTTGCATTTTGCTGGTAAGTTCGGCAATTACAAATATTTTTAACTGGATATTTAAACAAGCCCAATGGTCAGTAATTCAAGCTAATTTATCTTTATTTTTAGTGGGTCGTTATCCTGCGGAACTTTACTGGCGACTATGGTTAGTACTGGCTATTATTTTGAGTCTTTCTTTTGTGTCATGGGTAATTTTTACACAGCGTCTTTCCAGTCGTTTTAATACTTTTTTACCCGTAGCATGGGCGCTATCATTTCCAGTAGTGTTGTGGTTAATTGGGGGTGGTTTAGGATTACAACCTGTAGATACTAATTTATGGAATGGCTTACTACTGACTCTCGTCACTGCTGTCATCAGTATAGTGCTTTCTTTTCCTTTGGGTGTTCTCTTGGCATTGGGGCGTCAAAGTAAATTATTTGTGATCAAAAATTTTTCTATTCTTTATATTGAAATTGTGCGGGGATTGCCACTGATTGGTATTTTATTTTTAGCTCAGGTAATGCTACCGTTATTTTTGCCAATAGAATTTCGTTTAGATCGAGTTATCAGAGGTATTGCGGGTTTAACCCTTTTTAGTGCTGCCTATTTAGCAGAAAATGTGCGTGGAGGACTACAATCAATTCCTCATGGTCAATATGAAGCAGCTAGAGCCTTAGCATTAAATACTCCTTTGATGATGTTACTTATTATTTTGCCACAAGCTTTACGAGCAGTGATTCCGGCTTTGGTTGGACAATTTATTGGTTTGTTTAAAGATACTTCCTTATTATCAATTGTAGGATTATTAGAATTAACTGGTATTTCCCGTTCAATTCTGGCACAACCACAATTTCTGAATCGTTATGCTGAAGTTTATTTATTTGTTGGTTTACTTTACTGGATATTTTGTTATGCAATGTCCTTAACTTCTAGACGATTAGAAAAGCAGTTGGGAATTGGGCAAAGGTAAAAAGAAGGCAGAAGGTTTTACAAAGAAGGTTTAAAACTTTTTATGAATATAAAAGAGCCAATTATTGTTGCCCAAGATGTACATAAATGGTATGGCAAATTTCACGTTTTGCAGGGTGTCAGCCTGACAGTAAACCGGGGAGAAGTAGTGGTGATTATGGGTCCTTCTGGTTCCGGCAAATCGACTTTTATTCGCACTTTTAACGCCTTAGAAGACTATCAAAAAGGACGTATAGAAATAGATGGAATTGCTTTAACAGATGATTTACGTAATATCGAAGCAATTCGGCGGGAAGTGGGGATGGTGTTTCAGCAGTTCAACTTATTTCCACATTTGACAGTGCTACAGAATATTACTTTAGCGCCAATTTGGGTGCGTAAGCGATCGCGCATTAAAGCTGAAGAAGCGGCGATGCAGTTATTAGAACGAGTGGGAATCTTGGAACAAGCACACAAATATCCAGGACAACTTTCAGGAGGACAGCAGCAACGGGTAGCGATCGCCCGGGCTTTGGCAATGCAACCCAAAGTTATGCTATTCGATGAACCAACCTCTGCTCTCGATCCAGAGATGGTACGTGAAGTATTGGATGTCATTAAGACTCTTGCTGCGGATGGAATGACGATGGTGGTTGTCACTCACGAAGTCGGGTTTGCCAGGGAGGTAGCTGACCGAGTTATTCTCATGGATGGAGGTGTCATTGTAGAAGTAGCCACACCCTTAGAGTTTTTCCAAAATCCCCAGCAGGAACGTACCCGCAAGTTTTTATCCCAAATTCTTTAACATAATGATCTTTGAGGTCAATGGATTCTCACTCAGATCCAGAGTTAAATAAAACGCTTTCATAATGCTCCACAGTCGGAAATGGATCATAGAAGTGGTGCAGTAGCGATCGCCACTCTTGATATTTTGACGATTGTCGAAATCCAACCGTATGGTCTTCTAATTGCTGCCAGCGTACAAGCAGAATATAACGATTTGTAGTCTCTAGACATCGTTGAAGTTCATGGGAGACATAGCCCGACATAGAAGCAATAATCTTTGAGGCTGTTTTGAATGCAGCTTCAAACTCTTCAGCCGAACCAGGTTTAATATCAAGAATTGCCACTTCCAATATCATAGGCTGAAATGATTTAACCTTGATCAATCAGTGCATGAGGTAGACGGCTCCACTCATTCCACGATCCATCATAATTTCGCACGTTGGGATAGCCGAGTAAATACTTCAAAACAAACCAGATATATGCAGATCGTCCACCAATGGCACAGTAAGGAAATACTTCTTTATCAGCTGTAATGCCTCGGCTGCCATAGAGAGTGCGTAACTCTTCTACTGACTTAAACGTGCCATCTTCATTCAGCGTGAGAGTATGCTCAAGATGCACAGCACCTGGGATATGTCCCCCACGTTCCGACCCTTCTGGTGGCTTGATCATAAATACTTCGCCACGGTACTCTTGAAGAGTACGGACATCTAACAACACGCAATCCGAGCGCCCCAGAGATGTCTGAACCTCTGCCTGTAGAACTCGCAAATTGGGATCAAAAGATATTGCATGGTACTGAGTAGGTGCGAAGCTTGACAACTCTGATGTCACTGGACGACCTTCCGCCACCCATTTCTGATGTCCACCATTGAGGACATACACTCTCTCATGTCCAAAAAGTTGCAAAAGCCAAAATATCCAGGCTCCTGTGCCGGGGTAACTGCCATAGACAATCACAGTCGTTTCCTGAGAAATTCCCGATCGCGACATCAGTTTCTCAATGGCAACTTGCTCTAGATTCATGCGGAGGTCGGGCATAAGTAGATCCGCAAAGATATTCCAGAAAATTGCACCAGGAATATGAGCATCTTTGTAGGGTTCTGGACTCATATCGACTTCAACCACAGGCACCATCGGATCGTTGAGGTGATCCATCAGCCATTGCGTATCGACCAAAACTTCAGGGTGAGCATATTGGGACATCGGTTTTCTCCTGTCATTAGCACTACAGCTAAGATTAAAAGAGGCAGTTTCCTGCGCCCAGTCCTCGATCAAGTACACTTTTTGCCATCGCGACAATGACCAGTTCCTTGCAGCTTTTATTTGAAGCCATCAACCACCTCAAGGATGAACAAGACCTGCGATCGCGCATCGTACCGAAAATTGGTGAGTATTTTGCGGCAAAGCGATGGGGTATTTTTTTCTTCGATCAACTGTCTTTAGCAGATCGTAATCTTCAAAAAACACTGCAAATTGGGCTATCTATCGAACGTATATCCGGTTGTGCGTTATCTCGTAGAGCGTCATGCTCCTGTTCACGAGGCATTGGTAACATCACCCAAGGTTTGGACAATGATTTGTCCTCGACCAGATCATTGGCATGTGATGGCAGGACCGATCATCAGCAGTGGTCAATTAATAGGTGTTGTGGGTTGCACACGCCAACAGTCAATGCCTGCCTTTGATTCACAAAATCTAGCCGATTTGAGTGCAGTCTGTTTGCACTTGTCAGTTTGGGCTGCAACAGTACGATTTCAATACCAACGGTTCAAAACAGATTGCTTAACGCCTCGTGAATTGCAAATAGCTGAATTAGTTGCTTTGGGACGAACCAACGCAGAAATTGGGAATGAACTTTGGATTACTGAGAATTCAGTTAAGCAAGCTCTCAAGCGAATGTTTCGTAAGCTTGAAGTTTCATCTCGTGCACAGATGGTTGCCCAGCTTTCCGCTACAAAATACATGTTGTCTTAACTCATCAACGCTCATTGTGTCATAATTAGCAGTTATCATGGCTCCTATCTACCAGTAGGCTTGATTTTGAGAACAGAGATTCTACTGCTTTAGACCCTTCATCAACAAACCTATCCGCTTCAATTTTTCATTAATATCAAGTTCGCATGATTACTTACAATTCCCTTTTACCTCACCCCGCCTTCGGCACCCCTCTCCTTAGCAAGGAGAGGGGATGGGGGGGTCCCCTCTGGGGAACTCGGGGGCCCCACTCCCCTAAGGGAGTGGGGATTAGGGGTGAAGGGGCTGTTCTTGTGAGGTTTTTTATTCTAAGTGATTAACCGAACTTGATATAACTTCTATCACTCGCACTTTCACGAAAATTTAGCAAAAAAAGTAGCGATCGCATCTTGCTCATTAGCACCTGAGTTTTTCAATTGGGCGATCGCTTCCAGTTATTTTGCTAGTATTTGGACTTTATAGTAAGCGATCGCACTCATGCGCGATCGCTCATCTATAGCTATAACAAAGCGATCAGCAAACTCTGGAATCCTAACCAGGAAAAGCTGATCTTCGTCAGACCATTAGACCATTGAATTATCATGCTGTATCGACTCATGAATCATCGCCTCACATCCTTACAATTATCAGTTAATTGATAATCTCAAGGTTTCAAAGGCAATCGCCTACAGGTTACATTGTTTTCAATTACTTCTTGTGTGTCAGTGTCGATCATTAGTATTCCTTCATCTTTGTCATTTAGTTGTCCTACCAATAAGCCTTTGTTATTCCAAATTGATGTTTTTCCTGCACATTCATAACCATCAGATTGTCCAACGCAGTTTGACATTAATACTGCATTGAATATTTATTAGCAATCTCGGATAACCTGTTAATTGCTTTGTCAACTCCATTCACAAATTTTGCCACACTTGCAATATAAATTTCTGCCCCACTTTTAAAAGCGTTCTCCGAATGCTCATGAACTGATAATTCATAACAAATTGCAAGTGCAATGTTGGTTTTGTTAACTTTTAAACCAGTAAAGCTTTGTCCGCTAATAAAAAATTCCTCTTCATCAGGGTGTAAATACTGCTTTGAATACGTTTGTTTTGCTTTATATGGCTGAAAAATAACCATACTAATGCAGATGCCTGTATTACTTTTTGTTGGCACTCCAACTCCAATTGTTATCTGCTTGGCATCACTGGTTTTTTGGAAATCGTCAAACCTACTATCGTCTTGATTAGTCGCTAATTCTTTTGATAGTTTCGGTTCATATCCCGTTAACGATAGTTCTGGAAAAATAACTATGTCTGCTCGATTGGAAATGGCCAAATCAATTAATTTTTTGTGATTATCAATATTACTTTGAATGTTACCTTTGATAGGTCTTGTCTGTGCTGTACAAATTTTCATTTTTGTTGCCTTTTTTAAATTGCCACTAACGACAACATTTAGCAGATTCAATTAACCTTGAACTAAGGATAAAATACTCCATTCATTCTAGGGTTAATGCTCTAACAGGCATAAAGTTTTTGAGCTTCTGAGATTTTCAATCGGGCGATCGCTTATTGTTCTTTGGGCAGAAGCTAGTATTTATTATGTGAGCGATCGCTATCACTTGTTTATATAAATTCGTTGGAATTTCTATTACCTAATATACTTCGTCATGACTACCAAGATCTACAAACACAGCATTCCCATCCTCTGTGAAGTAAATCGAATATAGTTAACTAAGTGTAAGGCGATCGCTTACAGGTAGTTTGCTGATATCTGGACTCCTTTATGAGCGATCGCGCATTGTTGCGATTGTAAGCTGTAGCCTAGTTTTGTAGACTCTCGCATGACACGCGCAACAACCGAAATTAACTGATTATCTCGCTTTGCTTTGACTGGCTCAAAAATTAATCGGGGTAAAACTTTAATCAACGGTTTCGGCTCTTCCCAGACGAAGGACACTTTTAGATAAGTTTGCTGGTTCATCGGCGATCGCAACAACAATCTGTAAACTTTGTGGACATGCTACAAAATAATACAAAACCCTATTGTTAGGGTTCCGAATGCTCATAAATAACTTTCAGGCTACTGTCCCCACCAAGATTGAGCGGCATAACTATACTATTAGCTTGCTGTTGATGCTTTTGATCTGCAAATCTCATAGCGCAATTCTGCGAAAGCTGTTCCATAAGTTGTGGCAGATAGCAATTTGAGAGGCGGAGTCGTGATGACGCGCGGCAGCAAGGGCGCGCCACTGCCAAGAGTGACGGAAGCAATCGTCACAATTATTTCGTCCAATAAATCCGCATCGAAAAACTGACCCGCCAAGTCGCCCCCGCCGACCAGCCAAATGTTTTTATCGCCCGCAACTTTTGCCATTTCTGCGTGAACAGGCTGAACATCGCCTTTGACGAAATGAACATTCGCACCGTCAATCGTCGGCAGAGTACGTGAACTGAAAACCCATGTAGGTTGCTGATAGACCCATGTTTTCGGGTATTCTCCATGTTCAATTTTATGATGGTTCAAAATCCACTCATAAGTTGTTGAACCCATAGCGATAGCACCGACTTCGCTAAAGAACTGCGGATAGCTGGTTTCCGACACGTTGCCTAATTGTAAAAGCCAATCGAGTGAATTGTTTGAATCAGCGATAAATCCATCAAGGCTGGATGCGGTGTAATACTGAGTTTTCATGTCGTGCATTAAATTCTGATAAAATGCCGCAACTTTCGTCAAACTACGCGCAGCAAGCTAACGATTCGCTTGAGCGGCTGCAAATAATACTCGCAACTTGACTAAGATTTCTTGTCAGTTCGCTCCAGCAGGGTGGTTAGCCTTCGCTTTTATAATCATCTTTTTCAACAAATATGCACATAGCGAAAGTTGTTTGAGCTACTACAACTCCCAAAATTGCACTTCCAAGAGCTACCGTAGTCTGAAATTTTCTAAGAGTATCAAGCCTTTCCGTTTCAATACGTAGACCCGAATGGTCGAGATTGAATTGCCATTTTGCTGCATAAGCATCGAGATAAAAGCTCATCGGTATACTAATAATGTATCCAAGAGCTAAGAATACTAGGGCTGTTGGAATAGTGAATTTTAAGTTTCGCAAGAGCAAAGATTGCATAGCGAGAATTTGCTTCTAATAGCTGCTTATATGAAACTAGAATGTTAACAATAGTAGACAATTTCTATAGGCTAACAAAGTAAAATCAATAGCATCAGCACCCAGTAGTCGGAGAAGAAATGAAGTGCCTTTACAGCCCTGCTCAAGGAGTAATGATTGCATCCCCCCAACAAGCCTCTCAACCATCTTCCGACAGATAACTTATAGAAGGCTAACGGCACAGTTGTGCGGCGGCAGACAAGCTCGAACACCTACCGATAACCTCTGTACCGTCCGCACCAACGCAGTGTGTACGCCCGGCATGGGCGTGAACTAATGGGGTGAAAGTCCCCTGGAGGAGAACCAGCGTCCAAATGCTCGAAAGTCTTGGAGCCGAGTGACGACAACTCCTAGCTTAAGGCAAGGGCACTTCTGTGAGGAAGGGTCTGAAGGAAGCCAGCGGCAAATCTGCAAGCCGACGAACAGAAACGTCATAGAAGGCTGAGACAGTCCTGGGGCGAGTTGGCACAACACAACGAAGCCCTCTGGTTCAGGGAACACAGTAAATGACGCGGTTGTGCAGAGACAGTTCACACTCTTATCCGGGGAGGTCTGTCGGGTTGCGGTTCTCACTGCGATGGGAGTCTGATTGAGGTCTAGCTGGAAACGGCTAGGGAGCCACAGAACCCTAAGGCAGCAAGAACAGCACATTTGGGGGAAACCCCGATGTTAAGCCCGCCAGAAGTCAGCAGAAGCCATAGTAGTCCCACTGGGATGAAGGGCTGAACATGAACGAACTAAGGAGGAGTGATGAACAACTCAAGCCCATTGATGAACCCGGACGGGGGAGATCGGGTTTGGCGTGATGACAGAGAACCAGCCTTAGATAACCTGATGGCGCGAATCTTAGAGCGCGACAATGTCAAGCGGGCATGGGCAAGGGTGAAGTCCAACCAGGGTGCCCCCGGCAGTGACGGGATGAGCCTAGAGGATTTTCCAGCTTATGCCAGAGAACATTGGAGTGAGATTCGCCAATCCCTACTCGATGGCAGTTACCAACCTCGCCCTGTCAGGCGGGTGGTCATTCCCAAGCCCCAGGGCAAGGGAGAAAGAAAGCTAGGTGTCCCTTGTGTCGTAGACCGGGTAATCCAGCAAGCCATCCTCCAAGTACTATCGCCCATCTTTGAGCCAGAGTTTTCTGACTCAAGCTATGGGTGCCGCCCGAATCGTTCGGCTCACGGAGCAATCCGACAGGTGAAAACGATCCTCAAATCGGGATACCGCATCGCGGTGGATCTGGATCTGGAAAAATTCTTTGATACTGTCAACCACGATGTCTTGATGTCCCGGATCGCCCGTAAAGTAGCTGATAAAGTGCTATTGCGGTTAATCGGTCGTTACCTGCGAGCCGGAGTTTTGGTCGGAAGCACCGTTGAACCGACCGAATGGGGGACGCCGCAAGGCTCTCCACTTTCACCTTTGTTTTCCAATGTCTTATTGGACGACTTGGACAAGGAACTCGAAGCAAGAGGGCATCGCTTTGTTCGCTATGTAGATGACCTAGTCATTCTGGTCAAAAGTAGACGGGCAGGGAAACGGGTGATGGTGAAAATCAGCCGTTACCTCACACAAGTCCTCAAGTTGAAGGTTAATCGGGAAAAGAGCCGAGTGGTCAAGATCGAGGATCTGAATTACCTGGGATTTACGTTCCGAGGGATTCGCATCTTCGCCTCTGACATTGCCATGCAAGCGTTCAAACATCGATTGCGCGGCTTAACGTCACGCAGTTGGGGCGTTTCTATGGCAGAGCGATTCGAGCGATTGAACCGATACTTGCGCGGGTGGATGAACTACTTTGGCATTTCCCAGCACTACACCCCGATTGAAGAGCTAGATGGTTGGTTAAGGCGAAGGATTCGCATGTGCTATTGGAAGCAGTGGCGCAGACCGAGAACCCGCATTGCTAACTTGCTCAAACTGGGGACAAGTAAGCGTCATGCAATTTTGACCGGCATTAGCCGCAAAGGTTATTGGCGGTTGTCGAAAACGTTAGCGACGCAAACGGGAATGACCAATGAATGGTTGGAACAACAGGGATTGTTATCAATTCGGAATCTTTGGATGAAAGTTCAAGGATACGCTTAACTATCAGTGTTGTTTGCGCGTCTTCATGAACCGCCCATTGCGGACCCGCACGATGGGTGGTGTGGGAGGGGGGAGTTAAATGCTCTCCTCGACCCGATTAGCTGGCTTACCCCATAGATTACCTTCAAGTACGAAGAGAATTTAAGGTTGAAAGCGAAGGCTCTGGAGAGGTCGGACTTGGACAATAGTTTCAAAGTCGCGATCATTGTGAACCAAAAGTAAATTGTTTTCTAGCGCAACTTGAGCAATGCAGCAGTCGATTGGACTGCGAACGGTAAGCCCTTGACGGCGCAGGTCAAAGTAGATGTGGGCTGCTGCTTGCCAAGACTGATCTGTAAGTTCAACGTCATCTTGTGTTTCTAGGTACGTAGAGAGGAGACTCCATTCTTGCTCGTTCAAGCTACCTTGAAGCAGTTCCAGCTGAGTAAATCGGGAGAGTATTACTTCTCGATTAGCAATCAGGGTTTCGAGTTGCTGACGAACTTGACCACTGCGATCACGGAAGACGCTGATCCAAACAGATATATCAATCAGCAACATGACGAGTTTCGCGCAGGGTTTTGTGGTCAAAGTCTGGGGCAAACTGAATTTGTCCCGCGAGATCGAGAAGATTTTTCTTGCGGCGCGATCATACAAATTCCTGTAACGCTAGATTAATGAGTTCTTCTTGATTGGTAAGATTGGCAAGTTGGAACGCTTCGTTGAGAAGGGCTTCATCAATATTGATAGTAGTTTGCATGAGATAACTACCCTTAAAAGTTGTCCAAAGATTTCATGATCTCCGAATACTCGTCTATTGTGTCTAAATAAATTTCCGCATCACGGAGAAGAGAGCTATATCTGACTTTGAGGTCTGAATCTAATTCTTTATTCTTTTGTCTTGAGCTATCGACTTCGTTGATTACTTCAATAGGATCTATTCCAGATAGTTCCATACCAAGCAAATATTCATGAATTAATTGCTTGAGTTCTTCACTAAATCTCTCTCCTGATTTAATTTCATTTTCCAGTTTAAGAATTGTTTGTTCATACATCTGAACATACCCCGAATATATGTTAGAAGCAGCGGCAAATGGTATTTTAGTACGAATTTCCCCAATGCTAACTCTGTACTCAGAGATTTTTTGCATCTATTCTCCAAGTTTCTCTGAGCATCTCTCCTATCTCTTGCCAATTTTTAAAGTTATGATAATTGTCTTTAGGTATGAAAATGTCATCCAGGTTATAGGTTTCCTTAATTAATTTGAGGTCATACAACTTAGCTTCGGTACGAACAGTGCTTTTTCTAGTATGATCAAAGTCTTTTTTTACAACTCTTTTCCTATAAAGCCCTTCTAGCTCAGGGCGAATAACTATAAATTTAAAGGGCGAGCGACCATCTTTAACCTTATCATCTTTAAAGCTCTCTCTCGGAATTACCGCCAAATAACTGGTTGAATCACTCCATCTAGACTCTGGCACAGCTACTACAAACTTAGCATTTTCAACAAGCAGTCTCTTACGACGTTTGTATACTACTGATGACAACCATAACACAGTAGATAAGATGGAGAGAACACCTATAAAAGTATCGAAAGCACCGCTCATTTAAACGTTACTCCCATAATCTAGAGCATTTTGTACTTAAGGAGTGGCAGTGAAGAATCATAGATTGACTTCTCACTGATATATGACATTAGTAAGTCGGTAACACAATCGATAAAGTCCCTGAGTTTGTTCATTTGTGGGTTTCATGTCATACGTGTAGCTTAACTTACCAATTTATGATAGTAGCTTTTGTGCAACAAATAATACACACACTAGATATAATCTCGTAGTAACGACTAGAGTCGTTGCTTTAAAATAAGAGGACTAAAGTCCTTACTACGAACAATTTTTATACATGATGTGAAAATAGAGAATTTACTGCTTCACACCCTTCATCGACAAACCAATCCGCTTCAATTTCTCATTAACTTCCATCACTCGCACTTTCACGACTTGTCCCACTTTCACGATTTTCTTGGGATCATCCACAAATCTGTCTGCAAGTTGGGAGATATGCACTAAACCATCCTGGTGGACGCCAATATCAACGAATGCACCAAAGTTAGCAACATTCGTGACGATACCTTCTAGTTCCATCCCCTCTTTGAGATCAGAAATTTCTTTAATTCCTTCTTGGAAGGTGGCATACTTAAACTCGGCACGGGGATCTCTGCCTGGTTTTTCTAGTTCTTTGAGGATGTCGCGTAGGGTTGGTTCACCTACGGTTTTGGTGACGTATTTTTTCAAATTTGCCTTTTTGAGTTTTTCGGCAATTTCTGTCACTTGTTGTAAGGGTACATTTAAGTCGGTAGCGATCGCTTCCACTACTGAATAACTTTCTGGATGTACAGCAGTATTGTCTAAGGGATTTTTACCATTACGAATCCGCAGAAAACCTGCTGCTTGTTCAAAGGCTTTTGGCCCCAACTTGGGAACTTTCAGCAGTTCCCGACGATTTTTAAAGGCTCCGTTTTGGTTGCGGTAGGTGACAATATTGTTGGCAACGGTGGGCGTAATCCCAGAAACAAAAGTCAAAAGTTCTTTAGAAGCAGTATTTAAATCTACACCGACGTAGTTAACACAGCTTTCAACCGTTTCGTCTAATTTCTTTTTCAGCAACTTCTGATCTACGTCGTGCTGATATTGTCCCACACCAATAGATTTGGGATCGATTTTCACTAGTTCCGCTAAGGGATCTTGCAAGCGGCGACCGATGCTAATTGCACCGCGTACGGTAACATCTAAATCGGGAAATTCTTGTGCTGCAACTTTACTAGCACTATATATAGATGCACCAGACTCATTAACTATAACTTTTATCGGTTTACGTTCCAAAGTCTGCAAAACTTCTGTGACAAACTCGTCTGTCTCACGGGAAGCTGTACCATTGCCAATAGCGATTAACTCTATATTGTATTTTTCTATAAGATTTTTCAATATTTGTGCCGCTTTCAGACGTTGTTCGGCTGCTTGGTGTGGAAATACCGCTTGATACTCCAAAAATTTTCCGGTTTCATTGAGAATGGCAACTTTACACCCAGTTCTAAACCCTGGATCGATCGCCATTGTTGGTTTCATTCCCGCAGGTGCAGACAGCAGTAACTCCCGCAGGTTTGCTTCAAATGTCTTAATTGACTCAACATCAGCGTATAGTTTCTTCTGTGAGATTACCTCGCTGATTAAAGAAGTTTTCATCAGGCGGTTGAAGGCATCTTTGAGCATTTCCTGATAAAAGTTACGGATAGGACGGTGTTTGGAGCGAATTTCCTGGGCTTCTAAATAGGAAAGCACCATATCCTCATCAAAGGAAATGTCAAAACTCAACACTCCCTCATTTTCACCCCGACATAAAGCTAGCAGGTTGTGGGGTGCGATATTCTTAACTTTAATCTGATAGTTGCGGTACATCTCAAACTTAGTTGTACCTTCAGGATGTTCATCTTTGATCCGGGAGACAAATATTCCCTCCTCTAGCAGATATTCACGCAGATATGCACGTAAATCAGCTTTTTCTGCTATTTCCTCTGCAAGGATATCAGATGCACCCTTTAGCGCCTCTTCTGCCGTTTTAACTCCTTTGTCTTCAGAAATATACTTCGCTGCTTCTTCTTCCAAGTTTGCGGGTGCAGCATTTTTGGTATTCAACGATTTGATAAATTCTGCTAATTGTTCTAGTCCTTTTTCTCTGGCGACGGTGGCGCGGGTACGACGCTTAGGACGGAAGGGTAAATACAAATCTTCCAGTTCTGTTTTTTGTAAACAAGCTGTGATTTTTGCTTTGAGTTCGTCAGTGAGTTTACCTTGTTCAGCGATCGCATTTAAAATTACCGATTTTCGTTCTTCTAGTTCTGTCAAGTAGGTATGTCTATCTGCTAAGTCGCGCAGTTGGACTTCATTCATTTCCCCAGTGCGTTCTTTGCGGTAACGTGCAATGAAGGGAATAGTTGCACCCTCAGCCAGGAGTTCTAGGGCATTTTGCACCTGATAGGCTTTGAGGTTAAGTTCAGTTGCCAGTAGTTGAGGAATGTTCAGCATTGGGTGTCAGTCAGAAAAGCTACTCCATCAAGGTAATACCTTAGATAGCTTTGATTATGCAAGCGTATGATGATAAGCTAATATATTAGACTTTTTTGGAATCCTTATTAACGGTGTTGTTGTTTATTGAGTAGCGCATTATGACTTAAAAACAACATGAGTGTATAATTACTACACGTCTTTAAACTTCAGCCCCAATATTAAAATACTAAAAATTAGCGCTTCTGGTTTAGTTCAGAGGTGAAAGAAAAATGGCCTTGTTGTTTTTGATACCACTTTTTACTGGTCTAGTAACTGCCTATATTTTTAAGAAAAGCACCGATGAAATCGGGCAGATTATAGGTGTAGTAGCCGCTGTTAGCCTAGTTTTAGGCTTGATATTAGCGCCTTGGCAAGTACAGCTTTTGTTACTAGTAGTCGTTCTCGTTAGTACCAAAAAACTACTACAACAAAACGAGTACAAACTGAAGCAGCAGGAAAAAGAACAAGAACAATTCAACAATGGTTATAACCAGGAAGTAATTAGTTCCCAAGCTCCAAAAATTGAGCATGAAGCAACACATAAATATCGTGGTAGTTACTACCAAGCAACAGATGTAAGTGTTGAAGTTCAAGAGGGAGAAATTATCGGCAGATATCGTGGTCTTCCTTGGAGAATGCATCAAGTAGTCAATACACCCAGAAGCATGGAGTAACTATCTGAACAATGGCAGCAAAATTACCAGATACTACAACCTGTATCGCAATTCAAATCGAGCAGGCGATCGCTCCTGTAGAAACATCTAGGGTGAGAGCAGTTTAAAGAGTTGTTGATTGAAGGATTAATCATCAAATTTTACTCCTAAATCAATATTAAGCACTCGCTCAATCTTTCTCAGGGTATCTTCAGGTAAAGTATCCCGTATCCGTTCCGCTTCAATATCATGCCAGTAAGCTCGGCTAATTTGAGCTTCTCCTGCCAAAACCTCGACTGAACGCCCATCAGCTTTTCTAGCTTGTCTAATTTTTGCTCCTAATCCTTCAACTTTAATTTCTACATAGCGTCTGACTTTCACAGTGTCCACCTCTAGTAAATCATCGTTTTCTATTTATTATAAATTATCGTACGTCTGTTGACGATTGTCGTATGATGTTCTACTATAGAAGACTTAGACAACAGCGTTCCCAGTCTGAACAATGGACTCAACTTAAACCTATCAAAACAGAAACTACAGCTAACGCTAAAGCGCAGCAATTGTTTATTTCGGCAAATACAGCCTTTTGCATCTAAATAGAGTACAACTTCCCCAACCCCAAGCACAAGCGGAGAGGGGGCGCGCAGCGCGGGTGGGGTTCTTCTGTACCTCACTCAGATGAAATTTGCTGTATATAGATTAAAGTAAGCATAAATTATTCACCGAAATTATCTGAAAGAGTCACCTGTTGCTGAATAGTTAAACACATAGCGATTTGTTTCTCAAGATAGGCAGCTTCAGCAAGAAAAACGGGATAACAAATCGAATTTCCTTGATAGCTGATTTCCTGTCCATCAAATCCCAAAAACATAGGAGAGTTTGGATAAAGCGGCTCATAATCTTTAAGTTGAGGTGCAACCATCGCTTTTAATTCTCCTTGCTCATTCCTTGGATAGTCTATTGTTTCTACCTGTTTATAAATCAAAAAACTATTATCAATAGGCTGTTTTATTCCCTGGTTATTATTTTGTATATAATCTAATATCTGACAAAGCACTAATTCTGTTTGTAAGAATAAATATCCATTTAAAACACCTTGGGGAACTGGGCCTACTTCTATTGCTAATCCTAATTCACAAAGACTCCTAAGATAAGAGGGTTTTTGTTTTTGTGAATATTGTAGTATTTTGACTAACGGGTTAACTGTACTCAAATAGGCAGCTAGATGTAGCAAGAAACTATTATCATTATTCAAAATTATTGTGACTCCCATATGAGCAGTTGAACTGTGTAGATCGATAATAAAGTCAACTTTTTCTTGATGCAAATGCTGAGCAATTTGTTTGGCTCGTATTTGTTCATAATTAATGAGATGCGGATTTTGTAAATCTTCAGGTTGAAAACATCGATTTAAGTCGGTATCTATGTATCTTCTACCCACTTCTACAGCTTTGGGATTAGCTAGTAAAGTGAGAGTAGTAAAATTTGCTCGTTCAATCAACTGGGGAAATTTTTGAAACTTTTTAATTAGGTAAACTCCAGTTAATTCATTACCGTGAGTTCCACCAATAACAGCAACTTTTTTTATTGATTGACAAGACATAAAAAACTCCTTTAGTTCTTGTTAAAGCAATAATATAATTGATTATTTTTTCAATAATTCAGCGAATTATGTTGTTATTATAAAGAAGATTTTAGTATGAGTGCTAGCATAGTTTGTGCATAATAATATATAAAAAATCATATATTGTTGAAGTTGATAAACAATGGAAATTCAGCGCTTACAAGATTTTGAGTTGCGACACTTGCGTTACTTTATTGCTGTAGCCGAAAACAAAAACTGTAGCATTAGTGAGGTGGCTGAAGAGTTACATATGGCTCAACCTAATCTCAGTCAACAACTCAAAGATTTAGAGACAAAATTAAAGGTGAAACTGTTTGATCGCCAGAAACGTCCACTAAGGTTAACAAATGCAGGAGTAGAGTTTCTTAAGCAAGCTCGTTTAATCTTAGCTCAGGTTAACCATGCTATTGAGACAGCACAACAAGCAAGTCAAGGTACAATTGGAAGGCTGATAGTAGGCTTCAATAGCTCAGTTTCTAATAGTGTTTTACCTGATCTCCTGAGGAAATTTCGGAATTATTTTCCTAAAGTAAAACTTATTTTACAAGAACGTACAGCCTACAGTTTGATAGAAGGACTACAAACACAACAAATTGATATTGGTTTAATGCACTGGTCATCTCTGAACAGTCAAGACGAAACATTATGTGTCAAGAAAATTCAAGAAGAATCCTTGGTTCTTGCTCTTCCAGAAAATCATCCTTTTGTTACTCAGCAGGAAATTTCCTTAAAATCTCTGAGCGATGAGTCTTTTATTTTACCGCCATCTCATCTCCCTTACAGCTTGTATGAATCTATTGTTAGCTTTTGGAAACAGATAGAATTTGTTCCGAAAGAGATTCAAGAAGCAACATTGATGCTAACTATACTCAGCTTAGTAGCTGGTGGAGTTGGAGTCGCTTTGCTACCAGCAAATGCCCAAAATATTGGACGCAAAGGTGTTATTTATAGAGCAATTCAAGAACAAACACCAACTTTAGAGATAGTGGCTGTTTGGCGGCGCGATCGCTCTTCTACTGTTTTACAAAATTTTTTAGAGGTAATACAGACTATAGCCACTTGAACCAAGCTATACGACTATGGAAGCTTTGTGGATGCTTATAACCAAAATGAACCACTAGACCTCTTGCATGAATCCTCAAAACCTCACCCCAACCCTCCCCTTACTAAGTGGAGGGAGTTAATATATTGTTTTCCCCCTTGACAAGGGGGGACTAAGGGGAGTACTACAAATATTCGTGCAAGAGGTCTACTATATTTAAACGGAAGCCAAGACTAATTGCAGATATAAAACCACACTGTGTTACTAGTGTGGTGAGATAGAGTATAGAGTTTAAAAATTAGGAGATTTATACTAAATAACAGCGATCGCTCGATGTTATTAGTAGCTACAGAGCCAATACTCTGTATTCCCGAATTTTAAGTAAATTATTTGAATTTTTAATAGCAGCGTAGACACCACTACGCTGCTTGATATTAATAATACGCACAATTCAAATTTTGTTTTATCTGAGTAACCTAGTTACTCTAATATCATATTCAGTGCCTTTTGGATGGTCAGTTTTAGCCTGTTGAAATGCCATACCATCTGCTTTTTCTCTTGACTCTGCATCAATTTCGTAACGTGTGGTTCCGCTTTGAAAGCCAGTGCTTAGCTGATCACTATATTCTCTAATATCAACTAATACCTCGTATGTGTGAACCATTTTGGGCCTCCTCGTGCAACATGCAAACGATTGGGAATAAAACCAGTATATGAATATAAACAGGTGGTAGTCTTTAACAAATACAAATCTTATGAAAATGAAGTTTTAATACCTAATAAATTTTAAATTTTATTTACCAAAGAGTTCCTATTCCAGTTTATGAAAACAATTGATACTATTTCTGTAAATGATAAATACAAAAATTCTATTTCTTTAATAATTATAAAAGTAATTACTATAAATTATTTATAGTTTTATTTTCAATACAGGACTTACGCGGCTCAGATCTCCGACTTCTCCAAGAAGTCGGGGATCTTGTTGTTTACGCTTGTCCCCCACTTGCTTCCCAACTCTCCTAAAAGTCGCCAAACCGCACCTAGAGGGACGGACACCACTACAGTAACTAAGATTAAAATTGCTTAATATTTCGTTACGATAGAACTATCAAGAGGAACAAAAACCTCTAGTGGCTGAAATCAAAGGTAAACAGCATGAATAACACAATTCGCGTTGGCAACCTGTTTGGGATTCCCTTTTATATCCATCCGTCCTGGTTTTTAGTCTTGGGTTTAGTAACTTGGAGTTATAGCGGTGGACTAGTGGCACAATTTCCCCAGCTAGGGGCGGGGTTAGCTTTGCTACTAGGATTAATGACAGCGCTACTGTTATTCAGCTCTGTGGTTGCTCATGAACTAGGACACAGCTTTGTTGCCATGCGTCAAGGAATTGATGTCAAATCAATTACATTATTTATATTTGGTGGATTGGCAAGCTTAGAAAAAGAATCGAAAACTCCGGCTGAAGCTTTTTGGGTAGCGATCGCTGGTCCTTTAGTAAGCTTAATTCTATTCGGTATCTTTACAGCTATTGGTTTTGGGACTGCGGTATCTGGGCCATTAGCAGCGATTCTTACTGTAGTTGCTACTGTAAATTTGGCATTAGCGCTATTTAACCTCATTCCTGGCTTGCCTTTAGACGGGGGCAATATACTAAAAGCTATTGTATGGAAGATTACAGGTAATCCTTACAAAGGTGTGGTTTTTGCCAGCCGAGTTGGACAAATCTTTGGTTGGATAGCGATCGCCTCTGGTTTACTACCACTAATATTATTTGGTAGCTTTGCTAGCTTCTGGAACTTATTAATCGGTTTCTTCTTGCTGCAAAATGCTGGTAACGCAGCCCAATTTGCTAGGGTGCAAGAACAACTTACAGGATTGACAGCAGCAGATGCAGTCACTCTTGATAGCCCAATCGTCTTTGCTCATCTTACCCTCAGGGAATTTGCTGATGAACGTTTATTTAAATGGCAAAACTGGAATCGCTTCTTAGTTACAGATGACAACGGACAACTATTGGGAACAATCAATATTGATGATCTGCGATCAATTCCTGTAGGACAGTGGACAGCAACTCAAATCAAACAGATCATGCGACCAATCGAAGCGTCTAGCACTGTAAAATCCGACCAACCCCTGTTAGAAGTCATCCAACGACTCGAACAACAAAGATTGTCTTCACTAGCTGTGATTCGTGACAATGGCATACTAGTCGGAATCTTAGAAAAAGCTGCAATCATCAACTTGCTACAGAACAGAATGCAAACCAATCCTGCATAATCTTTGGTATGTCCTGTAATACAAAAACCCAGTCACGATGACTGGGTTTTTTGCTAAGAAAGAGTGGGGCTATATTGCCCATAGGTTAGTTATAAGAAGTTAGTTATAGATCGTTAAGCGCTATATATAACTACCAAACCCCTTCTATGAATTTCGGAAAATAAAAAACATAGTTTGAAATAAATGCAAACGAATAATCTATCTGTGTCCATCTGTGTTCGATTTCTAAAACATGATATTTTTAAACGTGATAAACCCTTATTTCTACTCCATTCACATTAGGTTTAATTTCCAATTAGTCCTGAGTCACTTGACAACGTTCGTGAGTCTTACATTCAATCCGTTGATTGCGTTCAGCAACAATCGTTGCTAAATCAGGTCTTCCAGTCAAACTCAGCCGCCAGTCAGCCCAAATAGCATACAATTTATCAACTACAGGGCCAATAATCGGCCATCTTGTCGCAGCATAAACCCAACTCATCCCCAAAATTTCGTAGACTCGTCGAAAAACCTCAACATTTTTGATGACAGTACCATCAGGTAGCACAGCATGTATTCGTCCCATTGCTGTTTCAAAGTCAATACCACCATTTGCTTCGGGGGTATAGTCATCGTCTGCAATATCTACAAATGCTACTAAACCTCGACCTGCATCCCGTTTTTGCAAAAAGTTCACTTCCCGCAAACATAACGGACACTGACCATCGTACAGTAGCTTAATTTGCCATGACGGCGTAGTTTCAAAGGATTTGCGAGATTGAGAATCCAATTCTGACATATGTATTTAAAAAAAGAATAAATGAAGATACTTAAATATTTTAATAAAAATTAACAAATCACCAGTCTATAATTTGGTGTAATCAAACGATGACTATTATGAAAAAGCAGTAGAAAAATCGGGACTATCTTAAAGTAGCTCCCATGAACTGCGTACACCAGGGTGAATAAAAATATAGCTCTTCTCACACCCCTACACCCTTTTTTTAGTCAGGTTTGATTCATGACTCAAAAAGCCTCAACACCTTCTTGTTTAGTAATTGGCGGTGGTATCTCTGGTTTGATTGCAGCTACAGTACTACGCGATCGCAACATGCACGTTACTGTCGTTGATAAAGGTCGGGCGATTGGTGGCAGAATGGCAACTCGTCGCATCAGAAATCCTCAGTACGGCGAAGGTGTTTTTGATTACGGCGCTCCATATTTCACTGTCCAAACTCCCAAGTTTCAAGCTTTAGTTAATAGCTGGATTCAAGAAGGAATCGTGAAGGAATGGTCACTGAATCATCAAATTTTGAGTAGAAAAGTTTACTATCGAGGAGTCAACAGTAACCGTAGCATCGCCCAGCACCTGGCTGAAAATTTGGATGTCCATACAAATACAAAAGTAGTCAGTTTTGCATGGCAAGACGATTATTGGCAGGTACTCACAGAAAAGAACGAAACCTTTGCAGCAGATATATTAATACTGACGCCACCACTACCCCAAACTCTAGAACTATTAGACCGATCGCAAATAAAATTACCACTACAAACAAAACATCGGCTAGAAGAAATTGTCTACCATTCTTGCATAGCACTACTGGCGTTGTTAGCACAACCTAGTCAGATTCCGAGTCCTGGTGGTATGCAGTTGGATGGGAATATTTTAAGTTGGATCGCTTGCAATCAAAAAAAGGGAATTTCACCTCAAGGTAACGCGGTGACACTGCACGCAACTTCTGAATATAGCAAAATCCACTGGGAGATGGATAACGCAGTCATTGCCAATCAACTTTTAGAAGCTGCATCACCGTGGCTTGGCTCATCGGTGATTGATTACCAAGTGCATCGTTGGCGCTACAGCCAACCACAGACAGTATACGGTGAACCTTATCTAGTGGTGACTAAACCGGGGCCAATAGTTATATGTGGAGATGCTTTTATTCAACCAGATGTTGAAGGTGCTGTTTTGTCTGGGTTAGCTGCTGCTGAGTATTTATTAGGATAGCGATCGCTTCACCTATCACTACAGCAGATATAAATTTCAAAATTCAGCTAAGATGAAAAAGTTATTTTCCGCCGAATCAGCTAAGCCGTTCGGTGAGATTTCCTTGTACCAATACGGCTAAGCCCGAAGGAAGAAAATATGTCATGGATGGAGTTAAGCCTCAACACAACAGAGGAGGCGGTCGATTGGGTCTGCACTCTACTTGCCTCAACCAACTATACCAGTGATATTCGGATTGCCAAATACACTGAACCCAATTCTTACAAACTAGTAGAAGATATTACACAACCCTGCTGGGCGTTTACAGTTTGCTTCTATCTACCCTGTGATGTTCATACAAATGTACGCAGGTCAGAAATTATTAATTTGCTCTCACCCTTGGAACGAGTAGGACTTGCTACTCCTATTCATACAGATGTATTTGAGGAAAAACCAGCACATCCAGAAGTACTCAATCCTGTTATCCATCGTATTGGTGAACGATTTGTTGTGCTTTCTTCTAACGCCTGTTATCATTCTGAAGCGGTAGACGAAGTTACCTTGAGACTTCAAACTAGCTTCGCCTTTGGTAGCGGTTTACATCCAGCAACTATCCTCAGCCTTCAACTACTTGAGCGCCATATTCTTCCCACAATGAATGTCCTCGACCTTGGCTCAGGTTCAGGTATTCTGAGTGTGGCAATGGCAAAGCTTGGAGCGCAAGTCTTAGCGCTGGACAACGACTTGATCGCTGTGCAATCAACTCATGACGCTGTAAATCGTAATGGAGTCGAGCAACAGGTAACTGTAATGGAAGGGAGTTTGGGACATGGCAGCGACTTGGGGCATTGGCTAAATGGGGATACGATCAAGAATGTACCCACCATTGAGCCAACAGCAGCTTTTGACCTCATTGTCGCCAATATCTTAGCACGAATACATATTGCCCTTGCTCCTGACTTCCGACGGGCGCTGCGTCAGACTGATACCCAGGGAGGAACATTAATTTTATCCGGTTTTAGCAGCGATTATGAGGATGCAGTCACAACATCCTTAAATAAGGAAGGATTCGAGGTTATCGATTGTGAAAGATTAGATGAATGGGTAGCAGTAGCTTACAGTTTGCAGTAGAAGCTTAAAGTCCTCCTTTCTTAAAATCCCACGCCAAAATCAACCCCCAAAGCCTCTTCTATCTTGCGGAGGTTCTCAATTGAGAGCGCTCCTTTGAGAGTTTCCTTTTCGATGTCGTACCAGTAAGTACGTGACACACCAACCTCATCGCATATCTGTTCGAGAGACTTCTTGGAATCTAGTCGAGCTTGCTTGATGCGATCGCCCAATCCCTCAATATCAATTTCTTTGACTTGTCTTATTCGCATGATCGCACTTATTACACAACCACATTAAACTTATATATCTAATATACACCAAAAATTTTTAGCTTGCTAACTAAAAATTTTTAGTGTATAATAAAAAATATAGAGAAGGCGCTTCCGAGCTCACAATCTCAAGCGCCTCTCTATTTCAAAACCATTATTTAGAACAATTGTTTTGATTATTCAAATTGTAGCAATGACACAACCCATTTTTTGCCAAACACCTAACAGAGGCTTTGTAAATTTAGCTTACGTTCGCAAAGTTTGCTTTCGGAAAATACATCTTCATATGGCTTGGCAACTTGCCTGCCTCATCGTTTGGAGTAATGGCGACAAGGAAACTTTTTTTGGAAAAGATGCTCAAGCTATAGCCCAAACACTTAAAAAAATGAAATAAAATAACATTCATTGCGGGGGGTTTCCTCCGCAATTAAAGGACTTGAACCATTAAGACCCCACCCAATTACCAATTACCAATCCTATATTTCTTTTTTCTTACGGTTGGAATACCATACCAAAAACACAAATAACCCGATCCCAACCAGATATTTTAATGGTAATGGTACACGGGGGTTAGGAGAGAAAAAACCCTCAATTGTACCAGCAATAATTAACATTGGCACTATTCCAAATACTAGCTGCACTGCTAGAGAACCGTAGAATTTTAATGCATCAGCACGGCGATACTTACCAGGAAATAAAAGCGCTTTGCCAATTAAAAAGCCTGCACCACCAGCAAAAAAAATAGCAGGTAATTCTAAAGAACCGTGGGGAAATACAAATGCCCAAAAAGGATAGGCAAGATTGTTTTGTCCTACCAGAGTACCAACAGCACCAATTAATAAACCATTAAATAATATTAAAAATGCTGTATAAGCTCCAGCTGTGATCCCACCAGCAACAGCACCAAAGGACACCGATAAATTATTAATCATAATATTGCTAGATGCCAAAGGTTCAATCCCAACAATTGATCCCATCCATAACTCATGCTTATCCCGCACTTGAATAATCATGCTTTCAGGCACTATTAAGGACATAAAGCTTGGATCTTGCCAAGCATACCACCAAGCAACTAGCGCGCCCAACAAAAATAAGCCAGTGGCAAAGGCAATATACAGCAATGTCTGCTGTATTACAGATGGCAAACCCCAACTGTAAAATTGCAGTACTGCTTGCCACTCTTGACGACGGGAACTTTGGTAAATTTGCGTGTAGGCGCGTGTGGTTAATAATTGTAAATTCTGTATCAGCATATTACCGACTTGCTGGGTGCGGGCGCGGGCTAAATCTGCTGATACAGAACGATATAAACTTGCTAGTTCCCTGATTTGTGAAGCTGGCAGTGATTTTAGCCCTTTTTTTTCTGCGTGTTTTAATAAAGTTTCTAGACGCAGCCAATTTGCTTCTCGCCTGGCAATCCATCGTTGAATATTCATAAATTTTAGGAACACTAGCTTGTACTTAGCTTAAGATAGCCTCAATTCAACACAGTAGATTATAAATAGGAGCAGTGTATGTCTTATAATTTGGGTTCTCCTAGTCCCATAGAACCACTAAGTCTCGGTAATGTCATTACTGCGGGAATACGGATATATCGATCCCACCTAAAAGATTATTTTTTGTTAGCTTTAAAAGCTTATGTGTGGTTACTTGTTCCAGTTTATGGCTGGGCAAAATTTTATGCCCTCTCTGCATTGATCTCTCGTTTGACTTTTGCTGAATTAGTCAACCAACCCGAAAGTATTTCCTCAGGGCAGCGTTTCGTCAATTCTAGAATATGGCAATTTTTAATTAACATGCTACTCATGTTACTTTTGGGTACGGGAATTGTTATTGGTGTTGTAGTTGTATTTGCTATTTTTGGTGTTTTATCAGCAGTATTGCTTGGGGGATTCAATCAACAAGCTAATATTGGCGTATACCTGATTTTGGGTTTGCTTGCTTTTATAGTTGGCATTTTGGCCCTTATAGCAGTGTTGTGGATAACTACACGGTTTTATTTAGTGGAGGTTCCTCTAGCAATTGAAGATAATGTTGATGGAACGTCAACAATTGGTCGGAGTTGGGAATTAACGAAGAGTTACGTATGGCGAATTATTTTGATTTCTTTTGTTGCTTTTTTGATTACGCTACCAATTCAAATTGTCGTTCAGATTATTAGTACTATTGTGCAATTAATTTTTACACCTTTACTAGAACAAAACTCTGGTTTTGGACTTCTGTTTGCTGTGATTATCTTGGCTTTAAGTTTTGCTAGCGGTGCGGTAATTTTACCATTTTGGCAAGCTATCAAAGCAGTAATATACTACGACCTGAGGAGCCGCAGAGAAGGTTTAGGTTTGAAGTTACGCGATTACGAAATCTAAAAAAATTAGCTTTAAATACAATGCATATTTTTAATCGTGTTAAATACCAAACACCAGAAAGTGTAGAACTTGAATTTGTTCTAGCTGGGATTGGTAGTCGTGCTTGGGCTTTAGTGATTGACTATCATATCTTGGCTTTAATTTTAGTTGTTTTTCTAGTTGCTTGGGTAGCAATTTCTTTTCAGATCATCGATTGGTTAAGCAATATTATCGGGTCTGAAAATATAGGTATTTGGTTTTTGGCGATCGCTATTTTAGTTAATTATTTTGTTTACACAGGATATTTTGTTTTTTTTGAAACTCTTTGGCATGGTCAAACCCCTGGCAAACGTATTGCTAAAATTCGTGTCATTAAGGACAATGGTCAACCAATAGGATTGCAGCAAGCAGCTCTGCGTGCTTTATTACGACCTATTGACGATACCTTATTTTTAGGAGCTTTTTTTATTCTTTTCGGTCGCCGTGAAAAACGTTTAGGTGATTGGGTAGCTGGTACAGTTGTGATTCAAGCACAAACAAGATCTATATCTACATTGACGATTTCGGAACAAGCTAAACCCATCTCTGAACAGTTATTGCAAACAGCCGATATCTCAGCAATGTTACCTGATGATTTTGCTGTGATTCGTGAATATTTGCTTAGACGTAGTGGTATGGCGGCAAAAGCTAGAAGTTCAGTGGCTCTGCAATTAGCGAAACAGGTAAAAGCGATTATTGACTTAGAAAAAGTACCAGAAAATGTCAGTCCTGATCTATTTTTAGAAGCAATTTATCTAAGTTATCAACAAAATTCAAATTTTGGTCAATAGTCATTTGTTATTTGTTATTAGTCATTAGTCATTTATCAATTGATTACGACTAAAAATTAACCAATCATCACTAAGTCATCACTAAATACTAAACAATTACTACTAGCTACTAACCATCGACCAATGACCAATGACTAATGACCAATGACCATTGACCATTGACTAACTAAAATTTAGGGCTGGCCAATCTGCTTGGCGGTAATAATAGGTCATATCATCAAATTTCCGTAATTCCGCACGGTGGATCAGAAACTCTGGTGTGTTCAATAACCATTGTTGATTCAACTGTGACAATAGAGTAGCCAGGCGATCGCGATCTAAATTTGGTGAAATTTCCCCAAAATAACCTAAGGTAACGTGGGCAGTAAAATGATACTGTTGTTCGATACCTAAAGTCATAATGTTAGGATTTTGGTAAATTGCCCGGCGAAAGTTAACAATTTCTTCGTAAGAGTTTTGATCTTGCGGTACTAGACAAACAGCCACAGCTCTTGTCATTACCATCAGTCCTAGCATTTGCCAACGAATAGGATGAACAACACGTCGTGTCAAAGATTGTTGATATTGCTGAAAAATTTCAGCAAAGCAAGAACGTAACTGTTGTTCGTATTCAGGATTTTTTTCACAAGCATCACAAAAAGCACTATCCCAAATTAAATCTGCCAAAGTTACATGGAAGCTAGCAGGCGGTACGGGTACAATCAGATCACTAGCAACAGGTAACTGCAAAAGTTCCTGTTGATAACTCTGTAACTGAGTATAAAAATTAGAGTTTTGTGTCTCTTCTTGCTGGGTTGGAGTAATAACTGTATAACCCGGAAAAGACACAGCCTGTCTTTCCCCGTTGTGTATAGGCTGAAATTTGGAAGATTCCAGGATATGCTGGACTTGAGTTCCAAAGGCTTCTGGCAGCGTCATCCGTGCTACCCGGTTGAGGTAGGTTTGATAATTGTCGTCCACTTTTCATATCCTCGCACTCTGTCCTTGATTTTAATTTGTTAGTGGTAGTAGTTAGTAGTTGGTTGTTGGTGGTTAGAAATCAGTTAACAGTTAACAGTTAACAGTGAGTAATAGAATTTGATCACTGATCACTGATAACTGAAACAGGAGGTTTCACTATGCCAATTTATGTTTACTGGGGTGAGGACGATTTTGCGATCGAAAAAGCAGTTGCAATTTTACGCGATCGCGTCCTTGACTCTGGGTGGGCAAGTTTTAACTACACTACCCTTTCCCCAGATCAAGCTGATGCTGCGATCACTGGGTTGAATCAAGTGATGACACCACCCTTTGGTGCTGGTAGTCGCTTGGTATGGCTTGTCAACACTACTATTTGTCAACATTGTCCAGACAATGTGTTATCAGAACTAGCACGAACTTTACCAGTAATTCCCGAAGATGCATTTTTATTGCTGACTAGCCGTAATAAGCCTGATGAACGGCTCAAATCTACAAAACTTTTAAAACAATTCGCTGCTGAGTTTCAGGAATTTTCGTTAATTCCGCCTTGGAAAACAGAACTCTTAGTACAATCTGTTCAGACTACTGCCCAAGCTGTAGGTGTAAAATTAACTGCTAAAGCTATAGAAATTTTGGCAGAGGCTGTAGGCAACGATACACGACTACTGTACAATGAGTTAGAGAAAATACAGCTTTATGCTGGTGACAGTAACAAACCACAAGATATAGATGTTGTTACTCAGCTAGTTAGAAATACGAATCAGAATAGCTTGCAATTAGCAGCAGCGATGAAGGTGGGAGATACAGCCAAGGCTTTAGCTATATTGGCAAATCTCATGAATGCTTGTGAACCCTCTTTACGGATCGTTGCTACACTGATTGGTCAATTTCGTACTTGGTTATGGGTAAAGCTGATGGTGGAAAGTGGTGAACGCAATCCTCAAGCGATCGCCCAAGCTGCTGAGATAAGCAACCCCAAGCGTATCTACTTTTTACAGCAAGAAGTTAAATCGCTTTGTGTACAGCAACTTATTGACTGTTTACCCCTACTACTAGAGTTAGAAGTTAATCTCAAACAAGGAGCAGCAGAAATGTTAATTCTCCAAACAAAAATTATAGAAATTTGTCAAGTATGTCAAAGAAGCTAAAAAAAAATATGAATATTGCCTAAACTCAGTATTTTCTTGGAACTTCTTTCTCCTAAAATTATTCATTCTAATTAACATAATTCTATATTGTAGTTGTTTTGAACACAGCAAATGAACAGATTGTCTCAACCATTCTGCCGCTCTAACGCGACTAGAATGCTTTCTAAAATAACGTTTTTTCGCTTTTTGACTATAGCTAGCTTTGTCTCTAGTATTTTAGTCTTTAGCTCAACAGCTAATGCTCAAAGTCCTCAACTCAACAATACAGACATAGTGAACTATTCTCGAGTTTTATTACGAATTGAGCCAGAGCGACAGCAAGCATTTGACAAAATCAAGAAAATTATTGGAGATAGAGAAATTCCTAAGATTGTTTGTAACGAACCCAATAGCTTTAAATCTCTACCATCCGAAGCTAGAGATGTGGCGGTAAACTACTGCAATCGCTCTCAGCAAATTGTCGAATCTAATGGTCTTAGCATTGATAAATTTAACAATATTACTCTCCAGTTACAAAATAATGAAGACTTAAAAAGACAAATTTATAATACTTTAATCCGTCTGCAAAAAGTACCTAATAATCAATAAGAGATATTTACTGAGATATAACCCTCCTGTATCCTACACCCCAGCTGTAGGAAACTGACTTTCTAAGAATATTTGTCGCTTGGCATGAATATTCTTCATATGTTTTTTCACAGTATTGATACTTATGTAAAGATGCTCTGCAATTTCTTTATAACTATAATTAGCTCTATACAGACTCCAAATATCAGCTTCTCGTTGTGTGAGATTATATTGTGTAACTTCTGCATTAACTAGGTTTCTAATTGATTCGTATCGATTCTCGATGGTAACTAAAAAGCAATAATGTTTGAATTTTGTTAAATTAAGTAATTTTACACGAACTCGAAATAATTTTAACTTATCAAGTGAAATTTCATCAGATAAGATGAATAATTTATCAGGAAAAAGATTATGACTTACAAGTAATAACTCACAAATTTGCCAAATAGCTTGTGGTAATTTGTGCTGATGATATTTATCTTGACTAAGTTGATTAAAAATATGATGTGCCGATGCATTAGCGTAAATAAGTTCACCTGTTTCACTTATAATTAGTAAACCATCTTGTAAGCTTTCTATAACTTCTTTTAAAAAATCAGCTTGCTGCCAGTAATGACATTTAAAATTATCTTTTAGATGGAGTGATATGTTTGCGAGAGTAATCATAGTAATTTGATGATTATTTTTAAAATTTTTATATTTGAATTGATTAGAATAAAGACACAAAACTAACTTATAGTCACACCGAAGCGCAACCATAAACAAGAATATGTATTGCAAAGATGGAAGTTTATTTAAATTGACATAGTTTAAATACAAATGTTTTATTGATTATTTCGGATATAGTTTTTAAGCATGTTTACTATTTGCATCAAAAAATATAACAAAAGTAGTAAATATGCTGTTGAGACTTTGTTTTTAATTTTATATTTACTAAGTATTTACTTTGAAGACATCGTAAAAATAGCTACAAGTTTTCAACTAAGTTATAATTTTTAGCTAGTATTAAGTAACACCTTAATAGCTAGATTTACAATAGTTTAGAAAGGCAGAAGGAAAAAATAAACTTTCATTGCTTTTTTGTGAACTCTATTCCTGGGAGTCTTGCATATACCTAATATGTCGCTAGAGAATAAAATCTCTGGCTAATACTCAACCATATAAGTTTTGAGGGATTGCCAAGATTCAGTTCTCCAACTTTGTTAAAAAAAGTCGGGGAACTGACCAACCTAATCAATGCAAATAACAATTACATTATTTTTCACAATTTTTTAGAGAATCGTTAACTATAACATAAACTCGGTATGCTCTCACCAGTTAGTGCGTTACCATCCTAAATAATGTAAATGACATTACAAGAGCTTATGGAGCCAGATACTTTACCAACCGAGGTAATTCTGACACATCCGCGTCAGTCCCTCGGTAGTGTGAAACTTGATTGGACACCGCAACCAGGAAATTATCTTGAGCTAGAAGGAAAAACCTATGCTGTTTTAGAACGTCGTCACCGTTATCAGCTAAAGTCGGGGCGCTACCGTTTACATAAAATAGCTTTGTATGTACAATCTGCCAAACGTCCAGAAGAAAAAAGCTGGTTAGATGGACGTTGGATCATCGGTAATCCCAGCTGTCGCTACAATGCTCGTTCAGAAATTATTCGCTGTGCAGTTAATCCAGAAGGTCCATGCGAATCTTGCCGTTACTATAAAAAGGATGAAGGATGAAGGATGAAGTGTGAAGTATGAAGTATTAGTATTTATCCTTATGCCTTCTGCCTTCTGCCTTCGACCCTCTGCCTTCTGCCTTCGACCCTCTGCCTTTATTCATTAATATTTTCAAATACTTCTGCTACTGTTAAACGCATCCCATTAACAAAATCCCATCCTGACTGGGGACGTTTCCCAGCTAGCTGGACTTCTCGTAAAATTAACAAACCATCTCCTGTCTGTGCGATCGCTCCTATTCCCTTGGCAATACTTACTACTTCCCCAGGTCTACCTGACACCGTTGACCAGTTAGATTCTTTTTGAAAATATTCCTGAATTTCCGATGGTAGTTCGTGCAAATAAGTAGAGTCAAGGGGAGCGGTTGCAGTAATTTTTATTGGTTGGTTGCGAAAGCTAGTAATACAGTTGGGGTAAAAACCTCTAATTTGATTGTGTAGTTGTATGGCGCTTTTTGACCAATCCAATTGGTAATCTTCCTTTTTAATCAAAGGTGCATAAGTAGCTTCAGAATTATCCTGAGGAATTGGCTTAATTTCCCTACGTTCTAAACCGATCAAAGTTTCTACTAATAAATCCGCGCCTATTGTCGCTAATTTTTCTGCCAAATCTTGAGCATTATCTAATAAGTTTATTGGTGTAGTTGCTTTCAATAGCATTGCGCCAGTATCCATACCCGCATCCATCAACATAGTTGTGATACCTGTTTGTTTTTCCCCGTTATACAAACACCACTGAATTGGAGCTGCACCCCGGTACTTAGGTAAAATCGAGCCATGTACATTCACACAACCTAATTTGGGCATATCCAAAATTTCTTGAGAGAGAATTTGCCCATAAGCAATCACCACAAATACATCTGCACCTACCTCCTGAAGCAAAGAGAGCGTTTCAGTATCTTTTTTGACTCGTTGTGGTTGCCATACAGGCAAATTATGAGTGGTCGCAACAGTTTTTATAGGCGAAGGTGTTAATTGATTTCCTCTTCCTCGACGCTTATCTGGCTGGGAAACAACTGCCAATACTTCAAATTCTGGATGATTCAACAATTTTTCCAGAGTAGGAACTGCAAATTGAGGAGTACCAAAAAATACAACTTTCATAGTTTGTCAATGGTCAATGGTCAATGGTCAATAGTCAATGGTTATTCTCTGTGAGATCTGGTCAATCATCTCCCTTTTCCCCCTTCGCCCCCTAATCCCCTCCAGGGAACCCCGAGTTCCCCCCTGTCTCCCCACACTTTCCACCTCTCCACCCTCTCCTGTGAAAGAATATTTGGTAGGTTTTTCTAGTAGAGTTATAATAAACTGGTTAAGTAATCAAATAAGCCAGTATTAACTGTATCTATTACAACCAAGTCCAACTCTTTGGCTTTGTCTAGCGACAAGTCAGCCAGCGTCTACTATAATCGATATAATTTTTATAAATGTTTCCCAGAAGCCAGCTGCTTTTGCTAAGCTTCTGTGTTAGGGTTGTGTTGCCAAAATCACTGCAAGCATAAAAACTTATCTTCTTGCAGTTATTCTCATATAAATTACTTTTGGCTAGACTTTAATTCTTATCATTTGGATTTGTTTTCAATGATACTTTTGCTAAGTTCCTTTAGCAAGGCTGCACTATCTCCCCTTGTCTGGAAATGTTGGTGTAGCAGTAACAAAATAGACAGGCTATATCTACCAATTTCACCTACGCATCTTTCAGATCTCTAGTAGTTAATATCACATACTAAGTTAATAACTAATCTAGGATGATGCTTAGGTATTAATTTCAATGACATTTAGCATTGACAAGAATTTTGTCAGGTAATGACAAGTGTCAGTTTTTCATCGATTTAGCGTCATGCTAGTAGATTTTGCTAGCAAAGGTTGGCTGATAACTTTTTGTAATAACTCATACACAAGACTTTGTAAAATTATGGCAAATTTTAGTGATTTATTTCGTGAATACAGTTAGTTTCCTGTTATACATATAATCAAACTCTGCTTTCTCACTATACTGGCATCTCTTCTCACACAGCACCCGCCCTCTAGAGAGTCAACCAATGCTTAAACATCTTTTGCTGTCGGGATGGTTTCGCGTGCAACCATTCTTCAAGTATGTTGTCGTCGTGATGCTGATTGCCCCCTTGGTAGATGCATCTAGTTACTCTTCCTCAGCGCAATCACAAACAGCTAAAAGTACTTCGATGATGACGGAATTAGCCTCTGTTTCCGCAGGAATAGATGCTAATAACACACTAAATCAAACTCAAGTATCAAAAATAACTAATGTTGACTCTTCGGCAGACAAATACCATTCCCGGCGAATGTCTGTAAATGCTGCTGAACCGCAAATATTAATAGTAGATAAGGTAGAGTCTTGGGTAGTAGAAAATGATTCTCTGTCGGTGATCGAAATACCTGAGAATGACTCATTGGCGGCGGTGGAACTTGCACCAGCCAAGGTGCAAACAGATTTTGTGTCTGGAGGGCTGTCTACTAGTCAACTAAGTTTGGTGGAAAAATTAAAGGCTGCAAAAATACAGTCTTTGGCTGGGGATAAAATTTATATATCGATGGATAAGTCTGCTAACCCATCACCTCAAGCAGCTACGAACGTAGCTCCCCAGTATCAAGAATTACCTGTTGTGGAACAGTCTGAACAGGTACAACAGGAACAGCAAGATCCGATCGCTAGTCCTCATCCAATTCCTTGGAATTGGATCATGACTACCCATGAAACTGTTAGTTCTAAAGAAGGTTCTGGAGTACGCCATTATCGCAGCCTACCTGTAGTTTCCCCTGATGGCAGGTATGCTGTTTACAGTCGTGTACAGCTAGAAATAAAACCAGAACTTTATAACAGCCGTGTCAGTAGCGTTTTGTTTTTAGAAGACAGGCAAAGCCGGAAATTGCGCGTATTATCTTCCACTTCTCGCAATATGGATACTTTAATAAATGCTAAAGTATCCCAAGATGCCAATGGCGAAGGGACTATCGGGGTATTAGTTCCCGTAAGTTGGTCAGAAAAAGGCGATCGCTTCCTAGCACGTAAATTTGAAGCTGTATTTAACACATCTGATGCTACAGATAGGGCAGTAATTTGGGATCGCCAAAGCGATCGCACTAACACCATTTCTCCTGCTTATGATGAGCAAGACCATGAAAAGATTGCTATACTCTTAGGCTGGAGTAAAACCCAACCGAATAACGTTCTATTCCGTACAGGTGAAATGGGCGAAGAAGAATGGCCTGTGTTAGCAGTTGCTAGTGATGGTAGCACTGTCCTAGCAGCAGATGCAGATAAAGCAGTAACTTTTGGTGAAACAGTCAAACAAGTCTGGCCAGGGCCGCAAGTTGCTTATCGGTAAAGTAATTTGAAATACTATTTAAGCTAAAACTGTATTTACTTAGCCTGCGTTTGCAGGCTTTTTTTTATCATTTTGGATTGCAACACACTTTGCGATCGCTCCAAAAATTACGAATCATGAACTATGCTTTTTTTCATAATTCACCATCTTTTTTAACTATGTCCAAAGAATTTAGCATCGGTAGTAAAGTCCGCGTCATTGCCTTACCCCCCTACGTCAAAACTGCTGATCCCATGCCTATGCTGCGTCCGCCCGACGTGATTCATATTGGCGAAGAAGGCGTAGTACTGGATCGCCGTCCTGCTGGATACTGGGGCGTCCGTTTTGCTAAAGGGGCTTTTCTGATGGAAAGCCAATATATCGAAAGTGTAGAAACAACCCAAGCTGAGAATAGCAACGAGTAATTGTAAACTTGTGTTAAGTTGTGATTCTGGTCAGCACAATGACTTCTCGCCGCCATTTTTTAACGATATTATTCGCTAGTTGTTTTGCATTCATCTGTTGGTTAAATTTTGCCCCAGCAGCTAACGCCTTAGGTGGCAAACTTCCCACTATTAACCAACCTGCACCAGAGTTTACTTTACCAACTAACTTGGGCGAAGGTAAACTTTCTCTGTCTGATTATCGTGGTCAGTGGGTAGTTCTTTACTTCTATCCCAAAGACTTCACCCCTGGTTGTACCATAGAGGCTCGTCGGTTTCAACAAGACTTACCTAAATACCTCGAAAAAAATGCACAAGTAATTGGTATTAGTGCTGACGATGTAAATTCTCACGCGGAATTTTGTGATTCACAAGGACTAAAATTTCCTCTGTTGGCAGATACAACAGGCGCAGTCAGCAAAGCTTATGGTTCTTGGATGAGTTTTGTTTCTGTACGCCATACATTTATTATCGATCCCCAAGGCATTCTGCGAGAGACTTTTGTCAAAGTTAATCCAGCTATTCACAGCCAAGAAGTATTAGCCCGGCTAGAGAAATTGCAACAAGCTACCTCATAGCTTAAGTGATTTTTGGTGCGTTAGGACTTCTGTCCATAACGCACGCTACCAGCTACCAGAATAAAAAACTAGCTACAAATCCTAGCGCGACTATATCCTAATGAATTAGCTTTAGACTTATAAGTAAGAATCATTGGTAATTAGTTATTCATTATTAGTTACTAATTGTTACAAATGACTCATGACTCTGTACTTTTGATTCTGGACTAATAACTATGGATTTTAAAAGCGAAGTAAATATTAAAAATAATACACAAAATATAAAATTTACTCAGCCCACTGTCACCCGTAAACCATTGGAATTCCTCAGAGAAACTGAGGCTTTGTTACGGCGGCCGACTGTAGCAAAATTAGCACCATTATTGCCACCAAAGGCAGGGAATAACTTACAAATCGCCTCTTCTGTAGCAGAAGAATCATTACAAGAGTTAGCAGAAATCGACTTGGAAACAATCAGTGATTGGGAACTAAGACCTATCCGAATTCGGATTGGATTAAGTTTTGTTGGGTTTGGAGCGCTGATGACAGTTTTACTGCTACTTTACTTAAATACTCTCTACTCACAATTAAGTCCGATTGAGCAGATAGGGAGATATTGGCATCAGTATGTTTGGTTTGTTTGCTTAGGTGTAACTGGAATGTTTATTCTAGGTCGAGAAGCAATGCGTCCTATTAACAAACCTCAAAAATCGGGTGAAAAATAAATTTGCGTGATCCGAATTTAACCAAGTAGATCAGGTTATGATGGCTGCTTAAATTTGTTTGTGAAACCAGGTTCAAGAATTTCTCTCGAACCATCGCTTTAATACATTATCCTACTGATCACAAGTAGTTTACACGCCTCGCTATTGCTGATATTATTCTTTCAAAGTAAAAACAACTAAAACTGAGAAATCTATAAAGTTAAGTAAAGAACATAGATAGCGGCTCTTGCAAGCTAAGGCAATGCTAGAGCAGGAAGATTGACTTTAGAAACCATAACTTTAACATATTGCCTAAGGATAGGTGGCGAATATGGAACCAGGGAGACTTGCACAATTTCTTAATTTTCTGCAAGAAGATTTAGCAATTCCTACCACTGATCTTCAGTTAGCATTACGGCATCCTGAACAGACCCCAAATTTATTACCAATAATTTTGTGGCAATACGGACTAATAACATTGAACCAGCTGGATTGTATTTTTGACTGGTTACAGGGGAATGTTTGAAGTGAAGCCACAATGAAAGCAAAAAAATCTTGGTATTTTGACCAGTAGTGGCGAATGTCGGAGTTAATACAATTGCAGATATTTTATCGCCTAACCTGCAATACTACAAACAACGATCGCGCCATTGTTGTAGAGATAATGGCGTTTACATCTGCACACTCGCTATAGAAATCAAGCGTGTTAGTAACTAACCTAATTGATGTCTCAGTTTCCGTATTGGGACAAATCTAACGTGATGGAACCCCTCAGCTAGCGATCACACTGTGATTAAATAGCAAAATTTTAGCTTTTGAGTTTTAAATCATTATTTAAATGATTCATACCTCCTATTGCTGATTTTAGCTGCCTATTGCTTCTCATATCTCTAACTTTTGGATATGATTGAGATTTCTTATCAAAAACTAATGAGAAAAGTTTGCACTTAAGGTATGCTAATTTAAGGAGTTCTACTCCCGATAATATCCATGTCAACGGAGTCGAAGCGCAGTATTTACTGCGAGTTTATTGCACTTTGAGGGCGGCAATCTTGAAGTCTTTCAGTTCAGAACTAGAAGCAAAATACGTTGTAGAAGTGAATTGGTCAGACCGTTGGCAGGTCTATCAACGTTTGCGGGAATTAGATATTCCTTGCTGGTGTGAGACTAACCAACCATTGACAGTTCAAATTGACAATGCTTACACAGCTATTCAACTTTGGAGTGTCATGCGGCAATTCACGGCATCTCGGCAAGTATTGATTTGGGCTTTAGAAGTGTGTTGGTAAAAGAATTCCAAATTCAAAATTAAATGCCAACGATTGATTTTACTAGTAAAAAACAGGTCACAATTATGGGTAAATTCCACGAGAGTGAAACAACAGCATTTTGTCTGGAGGCCAGATTTCTCGATTTTGTCATTAAAGATGGTTATAAACTCAAAGGGCTAATACTCGCGACTCCAGAAGGTGAATGTTATGTCAAACTAGCTAAACATTTACGAGTAGCTTTTGATTGGCACTTGCCACGTGGTACTTGGTTGCAAGTTGTGGGTGAGAAAAAATACGATCGCAAAACTGGTGAAGTTAAGCTGAAAGCTGAACGAATTTTGGCAGCCAGAATAGACACGGTGACGCAAAGACAAGATGCGGAGAAAGATGTGGAGAATTTCTCTGTGTATTCCCCTAAGGAAACCAAGCCAAAAGCAGTGAAATCAACTATTTTGGTATGTCAAAAATCTGATTGCATGAAACGTGGTGGCAAAGAGGTGTGCCAAGCTATACAAGCAGCTATGAGCGATCGCGGTTTAGAAGATCAAGTAACTATTAAAGGTACTGGCTGTATGAAGAATTGTAAAGCAGGGCCTAATGTAGTTATGCCCGATAAAACCCGCTATAGTGGCATCAAACCCACACAAGTACCCACGCTTATGGATAAGCATTTTGCTGCCAAACATCAAGACAGTGAAATGACAATAGCGATCGCTAAAAGTACCAATATTTAAAAAGAAAAAATTTAATAAATATATTTTGTTGCGGGTTTGATACTCAACTCTATTTTTTATGCCCTATGTGAGTTGGGTGGAGACACGATGTTCCTCGCGTCTGTGGGAAATTATTTTTTGAAAATCGAACACAGATGTAGACGCGCTCATAGGCTTAAGGCAGGATACACTCATGGAACACAGATAGATCATCCGTGTGTATTAATTATTCTGTTCCCCGTTAAGAGTTAAGAGTTCTCAATCTAACTTGGAGAAAAGCCCGTCCCAATCAATTACAGAAGGTCGCGGCCCAGTGTTGACTATCTCAAAAATTTTTCTTTCACAATGAGAATTGGTGATACATTCTACGCAGGCTGTGGCAACATCGATGCGGCTAGTCTGACCAGTGAGTTTGTCACCTGTTCCTAATACTACGCCAAGCTTACCTTCTGTTTTGGCTTTCAACAAAGTGTTGAGGTCGTATGAAGTATAAGGGCCGTCAATCAGGCGACCTGGGCGGATAATAGTGTAAGGCAAGCCGGAATTAATGATCGCTTCTTCACCCTTTTGTTTGGCATCAAGTACACCAAAGGCATTGAGAATACTATAAGGAAACTTATCTTTGTGTAGAACTCCGCACGAAGATATGTAAACAAATCGCTTCAACCCAGAGGGCGCTGCTTGTACTAAATTGGTGACACCTTGGGCATCAACTTTTTCAGGGCTATTTTTTGCTTTGGCTTTGGCATCTGAGGGATTAAAAAATAGCTTTATCCATGTAACCAAGTTAGGTGTTTCTTCAAAATCCCATTTAGCAGAAGGGAAAGCAGTAGTGCCAGTACAACATATGATGTAACTTACATCCATCATCGCTGCTGGGAGTGTAGCCTCCTCGCGTATATCACCAACAGCAATTTCTACTTTGTCATCAAACATCTTTTGGGCTTTGGCAGTGTTGCGTGTCAGGACGCGAACTTTAAAACCCTTTTCCAACAACTTGCCTACTACCAATTGCCCCACGCCACCAGTCGCGCCAGCAACAAGTACTCTTTCTTCAGTAGATACTCCCTCAGAAGTCATAACCGTACCATTAACTAACTTACTTACTGTTAATCCAGAAAACTCTGCGTTTCTGTGCGTTTACCTTTGCGTCCCTTAGCGTTTCAATTCCAACCCTTACAGAGAATGTCGCAAAAACTCAACCACCACTGATTTTGGCTTTATACCCCAGCTTGGTCAAAATTTCCAGAATTTTCTGCTTGTGTTCGCCTTGAATTTCAATTTCGTTATCTTTAACTGTGCCACCTGTACCGCACTGAGTTTTCAATTGTTTTACTAATGCTTGTAAGGTTTCTGGTTTGGTTTGAAAACCGCTAATTACAGTGACAGTCTTCCCTTTGCGCCCAGCGCGAGTTGCTTGTACCCGCAGATTTTGTTTTTCTGGTGGTAGTTCTTGAGTTGGTCTTTCTAATGCTGGGGAATTGTTGTCACCAAATTCACGGTAGACAAAGCGATCGCTAGATAATTTATCCTTTGGGGAAGCCATAAACTTTAATAATCAGTGAATAGTTATCAGTTATCAAAAACTGACAACTGTATTATTAGTCTTAACTAATCTGTTTTTATCCTAATCCGCTTCAGACTTTTTTATAATGAAGTTCATCTTGTAGTTTAAACTTCAACCCAAGCTACCAGCCCCCAAATTTCATCAGTATCAAGGCACGTGGCGGTGGCGACGCTATTGACACACCTGTGCCTCAGCAATCCCAAATCTCAAATCCAAAATCCAAAATCCAAAATCGAATGACCACTACTCCCATTTTCCCTAATTCCCAAACTCATCAACACCCTGATCCCCAAGGACGCTTTGGTCGCTTCGGTGGTAAATACGTTCCGGAAACACTCATGCCAGCGCTGGCAGAATTAGAAACAGCATACGAACAATATCGCAATCAACCTGCTTTTGTTGCTGAATTACAACAGTTACTCCGCGACTACGTAGGGCGTGTCACTCCTTTGTATTTTGCCGAACGCCTCACCGCCCACTATGCCCGACCAGATGGTACAGGTACGCAAATTTACTTAAAGCGTGAAGATTTAAATCATACAGGCGCTCACAAAATTAATAATGCGATCGGTCAGGTGTTGTTGGCAAAACGCATGGGCAAAAAGCGGATTATCGCCGAAACTGGTGCTGGACAACACGGTGTAGCAACAGCGACAGTATGCGCTCGATTTGGTTTGGAATGTGTAATTTACATGGGCGTTCACGATATGGAACGTCAAGCTTTGAATGTGTTTAGAATGCGGCTGATGGGGGCAGAAGTACGTCCAGTAGCGGCGGGAACAGGTACACTCAAGGATGCCACTTCGGAAGCAATTCGGGATTGGGTAACAAATGTAGAAACAACTCACTATATTTTGGGTTCGGTGGCTGGGCCCCATCCTTACCCAATGATGGTACGGGATTTTCATACAGTGATTGGGCAAGAAACCCGCGCTCAAGCAATGGAAAAATGGGGAGGCTTACCTGATATTCTTATAGCTTGTGTCGGTGGTGGTTCTAATGCGATGGGACTTTTTCACGAGTTTGTGAATGAACCATCTGTGCGGTTAATTGGGGTGGAAGCTGCTGGCGAAGGTGTAGATACAGACAAACACGCCGCTACCTTGACAAAAGGACGAGTTGGTGTATTGCACGGGGCAATGAGTTATCTGCTACAAGATAACGATGGACAGGTGATTGAAGCCCATTCGATTAGTGCTGGTTTAGACTATCCAGGTGTTGGGCCAGAACATAGTTATTTAAAAGATTCTAGACGTGCTGAGTATTACAGTGTCACCGATGCGGAAGCTTTAGCAGCATTCCAGAGACTTTCGCGCTTAGAGGGAATTATACCTGCACTAGAAACCGCCCATGCGATCGCCTATCTCGAAACTCTGTGTCCCCAACTTAGCGGTAGCCCCCGAATTGTGATTAACTGTTCTGGACGTGGCGACAAAGATGTGCAGACAGTAGCAAAGTTCCTCGATCAGTGAACTGACGACTGATAACTGATAACTGACATTGTACTCATTGGTGTCTATCTTAGGATTCTGGTTGCACTCAAGACTATAGTGTTACATTCAAAAAGCCAGATTAAAGCTGGGAAATTTGTTTGTAGTAAGTGCTTTAGCGCTTACTATGAACTATCAGCAACTTGTTAGTAACACAAGTGCAAGAGAAACTGATAGATAGTGATGGCTAATAGTGCCACCAAAAAGCATATGCTCACCGAAACGTCTTTGGCAGGAAAAGAAAGCCAATATTCTCACCAAAACGTACTGATTGTTGGGGGAGGACCAGCAGGACTTGCCACTGCGTTAATGTTAGCCAAACGTGGTTGGAGAAATATTACAGTTCTAGAAAAACGCGCTACTGCGGATTATTATGAACCCGATAAGTCATTCAATTACTTAATTGATGGTCGGGGTCAAAAATTTACTGACTTGTTTGGACTAACTCAGCAGTTAGCAACACTTAGTGTACCAAGTACAGAGTTTTATTTAACTGTCATTAAACCAAATGGTAGCCGCAAAACATCAAAAGTACCTGTTGTAGACCCAAAACGAAAAACTGCCTACTGGATACCACGCCGAGCATTTGTTAATTTACTCTATCAAGAAATAGAAAAGAATTGGTCAAACCACATCACTGTGTTATTTAACACGCAATGTGTAGAAATCAACAAAATAACTGTAGATAGTGAAGATGCAGAAAAGCTAGAAGTTTTTGCCCAGACAAACAATAGCAATCAAACTAAATTTGAACCTGATTTTCTTGTGGGTTGTGATGGAATAAACTCTATTGTGCGGGAGACCCTGAAAAAGTGGGATAAATCTACATCTAACAGATTTGAAATGAAGAAATTTCCCTCGCCTAGTTCAGGTTTGAGGTATAAAGTATTGAGTTTCCCGCCCAATTTTCCTCTTGATCACACTGATAAGGAACATGCTATCAGCACAATGGCCTATGGTATTCGTGGGGCACTTCGGGGTCGAAAGCATTCTGTATCTCTGGGTTTGTTACCTCTGAAAAATCCTGATGAGCCTCGTAGCGCCAATATCATTACATATCCAGACCATCAAATTTGGGAATTGCAAAGTGGTGAGGAAGTTTATAATTTTCTTGAGCAAGCTTTCCCGCAATTACCTATCAACAAAATCTTGTCGCTTCCAGAAGCAGAACGCTTTGCTAAAAGTGAAGGTGGGTACTTTCCCAATCCTCAGTACTCTTGTGAATTATACTTTTTGTTTAAACAACAACCAGACAAAGGCATAGTACTTTTAGGAGACGCTATCCATTGCTTTCCACCTGATATTGGACAAGGTGTAAATTCAGCATTAGAAGATGTTTATATCTTGAATGAGGCACTCGAAAGGAGTGATGATAAACTTTCAGATGCCTTACCTTTATATGAATGTTGGCGTTTACCGGATACCAAAGCACTGATACGTCTTGCTCAAATTGCTTATCCTTGGCAGTATAACCAAGCTCCTGTTCGCAAGTGGCTATGGAGTATTAATTTTGTTTGTCGGCTTCTACTTAATCGTTTGCTGCCATATGTATTTAGCCCGCCAGCCTTTTTTATGATTCAAAATCACCAGCTTTCCTATCAGGAAATCATGGTTATGGCTCAACATACCACCCAAAAATTATATTTACTTGTTTTAGCAGTTATTTTTGGATTTTTATCATTACCTTATTTTGTCTATTTTAAAGATATTTTTTAGAGGACAATGACTGAGCAACATGAGCCTGACTTGCCGTCAGCAAATATTCAAAAGTCAAATGAACCGACTGATGATGTCAACAAAGAGTCGGTAGATAATTCCAACACTAATGCGATCGCGAGTGTTTGGAACAAAACAACAGCACGATTGATACAATTATTACCTGTAGAACAAATTTCACAGGCTTTTGTGAAATGGTTCAGTGTCAACGAAGCTCAAGTTGCAGAGATTCTAGAGCAAGTAAGAGCAGAACTGCCCACCACACAAGCTTTATTGCTTGGTAAGCCTCAGTCTGGAAAAAGTTCGATTATACGGGGATTGACGGGGGTTTCGGCCGAAATTGTCGGTCAAGGATTTCGCCCCCATACCCAACACACTCAACGTTATGCCTATCCTTCCAACGACCTTCCTTTACTGATTTTTACGGATACAGTCGGGCTAGGTGATGTTAATCAAGATACTGATATAGTCATTCAAGAACTAATTGGCGATTTGCAAAAAGAGAGTCGTGGCGCTAAAGTTATAATTCTCACTGTCAAAATTAACGATTTCGCCACCGATACACTTAGGCAAATTGCTCAGGAGTTACGTCAAAAATATCCAGACATTCCCTGTTTATTGGCAGTTACCTGCTTACATGAAGTTTATCCTTCTGATGCTGCCGATCATCCAGAGTATCCACCAGCCTATGAAGAGATCAACCGCGCCTTCTGTGCCATACAGGATACTTTTACTGGACTCTATGATCGCTCTGTGATCATCGACTTTACCCTAGAAGAAGATGGCTACACACCAGTATTTTATGGCTTGGAGGTTTTGAGGGATACTCTAGCAGATTTACTTCCAGAAGCCGAAGCACGAGCAATTCATCAATTATTAGATCAGGAAACTGGTGAGAAAATTGGTAATCTCTACCGAGATGTAGGACGCCGTTATATTTTGGCATTTGCCGTGATTGCTGCCACGCTCGCAGCCACACCACTACCATTAGCGACAATGCCTGTGTTAATTGCATTGCAAGTATCAATGGTCGGGCTGTTAGGTAAATTGTATGGGCAGACACTCACCCCTTCTCAAGCTGGTGGTGTAGTCAGTGCGATCGCAGGTGGTTTTTTTGCAAGGGCGGTAGCACGGGAGTTAGTTAAGTTTATACCTGGGTTCGGCAGTGTGATTGCTGCTTCTTGGGCTGCTGCCTACACTTGGGCATTAGGGGAAGGAGCCTGTGTATACTTTGGTGATTTGCTGGGTGGTAAAAAACCTGACCCCCAAAAAATTCAATCTGTGATGCAAGATGCGTTTAAGCAAGCGAAAGCACGTTTTAAGGGAATGAAGTAGGAAGTGGGGAGGTGGGGAACTCGGGGTTCCCTGGTGGGGATTAGGGGCAGTGGGGAGTGTGGGGAGTGTGGGGAGTGTGAGGAGTGTGTAGACGCGTAGCGGCTTAAGGTAAGGGTGGAGTGTGAGGAGAATAACCAACCACTAACTACTGATGTACAGACGCGATGTTCCTCGCGTCTATCAACCAATACCATCAAAATCTAAAATTTAAAATTTTATGGGTGATGCGATCGCAAAAATTCTTTAACTTACCTAAGAAGCGGTAACTCTTACGAACAATATCTAGGACAAAGTATGGAAGCCTGAGTCGCAATGGCGAGAGGATGGGGCGATATAACCAATAGTATGCTCTTTTTAGGTTGTTCCATTTTGAACATTTTTCTTCTTGCAGGAAGTCTGAAATATCTACAACTAATCCCCTACCGTGATGCATCATGACATTACGCCCGTGGACGTCATGGGGATATAGTCCCCTCTTACGTGCATAATCTAGGGCCTCGTCAATGTCTTTGATTACCTGATTGGGGATACGTAGACCACGATGGATGCAGTCGTAGAGAGTGACTCCATGTAGCCGCTTCAAAATTAAAAAGCCCTCGGCAGCATACAGAGACTCAGAGAAGGCAGGGTGAGAACCGAGACGGCGGTAGACTTCTACCTCTTCCTCAAAGCCTGGGCGTCCGGGTGCGTAAATCTTGACTACCCAGTTTGGGTAATCAGGATGATAGACGACCGCAGCGTAATTTCCTGCTCCGAGCCTTTGCCAAGGATGGGGAAGATAGCTGACTTTTACCGGGTCATGGGGATCTATGCTCTCAATCTGTAACTTAGGAATTAATTGTTGGTGAACGGTCTCTATGAATTCATCTATGAGCGAGCCATCCATACTGAGTCCCCTGAGAGTAGTGAAGCTGTTCGGGATTATACATTACGGTTAGATGATCTAGAGTCATTCTTAGCCTACCCGAATTTCCAGGATTCACACATAATGTTGTATAGAATTCTTGCATCTAGTTGCGATCGCATCTAGACTACTGGTGAGCAAAACATGGAATAGCCAATTATAATTCCTAACCTGGAGGAGCAAAATGTTTATCTGCGTCATTGCAGACTACGGTACAGGAGATCCGGCATTTGCTGAAGTCAGCCAACGTCTCCTGATGGCTTTTCCTCAAGCCCAGATTCATTTGCTTTCGGTTCCTCCCTTCAGTACCTTGGCAACAGGTTTTTGGATAGCTCAATTAGGGCTGAACCCTGGGCCTGGCGATCGCCTGATTTATCACAACTGCGCTCCTCGTCAAGATGATCCACAAGCCCGTCGGGACAATGAGGGTGAGGGATTAACCTATGCTTTGTTATCTAATGGTGTCAAAGTAGTGGGTGTAAATGCAGGCTATACGCTGTCATTTATCAAACATCATAGTCAGGTCTTGCGAACGGTCAATGTTTCTCGCGGTGGTTCACAATTTCGCTCACGGGATGTCTTTCCGCCTGCGGCAGCTGTGATCGCGGGTGAAGATTTTAGTATTTTAGGAGACAGCTTGCTGCCTGAGCAAATTCCAGATGTACCAAGCGATCGTATTGCCTGGATTGATGGTTACGGCAATATCAAAACTACTATTGCAGCACATACAGTGAATCTGGAGCCTGAAAGCAAGATTGTGATCCGCATTGGAGATGTGGTTAGTGATGCTATCTATTCTGATGGTAGTTTTAAAGTTCCCGAAGGAACTTTGGCTTTTGCTCCCGGTAGTTCAGGTTGGCGATCAGCAAAGTCAAAAGAACCATTACGTTGGATGGAACTGTTTCTACGGGGTGGTAATGCTTGGGAACGGTTTGGCAGGCCCCGCTTGAATCAGCAAGTGACTCGAATAGTCTAAATTGAAGCAGGATGGTTTCATACAATCGTAGAAAAATGAAAATTTAGAGCCAATAATCAACTTGAACATATTTTTATTTGATTGCATGAAATTATTCTGCTCTCTGATCTGGAGAGAAGGCATAAGGTTTTCCATTGGCACTTCTTTCTTTCTACTTAATGAAAATTTTTACCTTTTATACAAACTCTATTCATTGCTAACAAACGACAACACCGCCTACTGCTCAGTTGTGTAGCTAACTGCTCTTAATGGCTAATATATGTCAAACGATTTGATGATATGTATTTTCAATAATAAATATACAGAAGTTTTGTTTAGTAAAAAAATCAGAATTTAATCATATTGCTCCAGTTGGTTTTCATTTTTAAAATGCTAATATGTAAAAACCTAAGCAGTTAGAAACTATAGCTGCTCAAAAGCGAGGAGAACAATGTCTGAAACGCAAACTTTATTACAAAATTTTGGTCAAGTTTATGACAATCCTGTGTTACTGGATCGCAGTGTTACCGCTCCAGTTTGCGAAGGATTTAACGTTGTTCTAGCTAGTTTTCAAGGTCTGGCTTTACAGTATCAAAAGCATCATTTCGTAGTTGAAGGTGCAGAATTCTACTCCCTGCACGAATTTTTTAACGATAGCTATCAAGAAATACAAGAACACATCCATGACATTGGTGAACGCTTAAATGGCCTGGGAGGAGTACCAGTTGCTACTTTTGCTAAATTGGCAGAACTGTGCTGCTTTGAACAAGAAATAGATGGTGTCTTTTCTTGCCGTGACATGGTAGTAAATGACCTCAAAGCAGAGCAAGCTATGATTAAATTGATCCGTAGCCAAGCTTCTCAGGCAGAAAGTTTAGGCGATCGCGCTACACGTTACCTCTACGAAAAAATCCTTTTGAAAACTGAAGAAAGAGCTTACCATTTAGCTCATTTCCTTGCTAAGGATAGTTTAACTTTAGGTTTCGTTCAACGTGTTCAAAACTAACACCTAATCGCTTTCAAATCCTTTTGTTAAACTTCAAAAAAATTTGCAAGTGTTAGTTGTAAAAAATTATAAAAAAGGCAGAGATCCAATTTTTAATTTCTCTGCCTTTTTATTCTTGTATATATCAACACACAGTGTCACTGTTCTAGAAAATTATTATTTTTTTATAAAAAATATTCTTGAATGAAAAAAGTCTAAAATTTGAAAACTTAATTTATGTAGAGTTAAAAATAAAATTATGGTTGTATTGATAAAAATCAAATTTATCAGCAAGCAAATTAAAAATGCTACATCTCTCCTACATGTAATTTTAGATATAAAAAATGGTAAAAACATGTTTAAAAAACTAAAAACTAAAATGAAAGTGTAATTTAACTGTATTTATAATTGTGAGACTTCTATAACTTTAGCTGACGAATGATTCCTCCCAGGGTAGAAGAAAGCAGATTTATCCGTGGAGTCAATCCAAAATCGTCTGAGTGCTTCTATCAACAGCAAGCAATTACACAAAATACTGGTAACACCAGGAAAATCAACAAGAGTGGCTTTTCTTTAGTTGGTCACTGTGATTTTGTCTAGAAAAGTTGATAATAAACAGCATTAGTAGTGGGTAAAGACCCTTAAAATAATCAGGATTTGTATTCTCTTACTCCAAAACAAGAACTATGCCACGCCGTGATGACATTAAAAAGATTCTGCTATTAGGGTCAGGTCCAATAGTAATTGGACAAGCTTGTGAGTTTGACTACTCTGGAACACAGGCTTGTAAAGCGTTACGAGAAGAAGGTTATGAAGTAGTGTTGGTCAACTCCAATCCTGCTACGATTATGACCGACCCAGAAACCGCCGATCGCACCTATATTGAACCGCTAACACCAGAATTAGTCGAAAAAGTGATCGCCAAAGAACGCCCCGACGCCTTATTACCAACAATGGGAGGACAAACCGCCCTCAACATTGCTGTGACTTTGGCAAAAAGTGGAGTGCTAGAACAGTATAACGTTGAGTTAATTGGTGCAAAGTTACCAGCGATAGAAAAAGCGGAAGACAGGCAACTGTTTAACGACGCGATGGCTAAAATTGGTGTGAAAGTGTGTCCGAGTGGCACAGCTTCATCACTAGAAGAAGCAAAAGTAATTGCCCGGCGCATTGGTACTTATCCTTTAATTATTCGTCCTGCCTTTACCTTAGGTGGTACTGGTGGTGGTATTGCTTACAATGAAGAAGAATTTGCGGAAATGGCCCAAACAGGAATTGATGCTTCGCCTGTATCGCAAATTCTGATTGATCAGTCCCTATTGGGTTGGAAAGAATACGAACTGGAAGTCATGCGGGACTTGGCAGATAACGTTGTTATTATCTGCTCAATTGAAAACTTAGATCCGATGGGTATCCATACCGGAGACTCTATTACCGTCGCCCCTGCCCAAACCCTTACTGACAAGGAATATCAACGGCTACGGGACATGGCAATTAAAATTATCCGTGAGATTGGTGTGGAAACTGGTGGTTCTAATATTCAGTTTGCTGTCAATCCTGTAGATGGGGAAGTAGTTGTGATCGAAATGAACCCCCGTGTTTCTCGTTCTTCAGCTTTGGCAAGTAAAGCAACTGGTTTCCCGATCGCCAAAATGGCAGCCAAGTTAGCTGTCGGCTACAGCTTAGACGAAATCAAAAACGACATTACGAAAAAAACTCCTGCTTCTTTTGAGCCGACTATAGATTATGTAGTCACCAAAATACCCCGATTCGCCTTTGAAAAATTCCCCGGTTCGGAACCAGTGTTGACCACACAAATGAAGTCTGTAGGGGAAGCAATGGCAATGGGACGGACATTTAATGAGTCTTTCCAAAAAGCTTTGCGTTCTCTAGAAACAGGACGTGCTGGTTGGGGATGCGACATCAAAGAAAAACTCCCCAGTGGTGAGCAAATTCGCGCCCAACTACGAACACCAAATCCTGAGCGCATTTTTGCTGTGCGCCACGCTATGCAATTGGGGTTAAGCATTGAAGAAATTTATGAGTTGACAGGTATTGACCCCTGGTTCCTAGAAAAAATGCAGGAACTACTAGAAATAGAAAAATTCCTCAAGCGTACATCCTTGCGACAGTTGACAAAAGAGCAAATGTATGAGGTAAAGCGGCAAGGATTTAGTGATCGCCAGATTGCCTATGCCAGCAAAACCACAGAAGATGAAGTTAGGGCATACCGCAAACAATTAGGTGTTATTCCAGTTTACAAAACTGTTGATACCTGCGCGGCTGAGTTTGAGGCATTTACTCCTTACTACTACTCTACCTACGAACAAGAAACAGAGATTTTGCCTACTGATAAACCCAAAGTCATGATTTTGGGAGGCGGGCCAAACCGAATTGGACAGGGAATAGAATTTGACTATTGTTGTTGTCATGCTGCTTTTGCACTCAAAAACGCAGGCTATGAAACAATCATGGTCAACTCCAACCCCGAAACTGTGTCAACAGATTATGACACAAGCGATCGCCTTTATTTTGAACCACTGACAAAAGAAGATGTCTTAAACATCATTGAGGCAGAAAATCCAGTAGGTATAATTGTGCAGTTTGGTGGACAAACACCATTGAAATTGGCTGTACAGTTGCAGAAGTATTTAAACCAACTTAATAATGGGTTATCGGTAATTAGTAATGGAGAAGAACCTAACCAATTACCAATTACCAAAATTTGGGGTACTTCTCCAGATTCTATTGACATTGCCGAAGACCGGGAGCGGTTTGAGAAGATTCTCAAACAATTAAATATTGCCCAACCAGCAAATGGAATAGCCCGTACTTATGAAGATGCGTTGATTGTCGCTAAACGTATTGGCTATCCGGTAGTAGTGCGTCCTAGCTATGTATTAGGAGGTAGAGCAATGGAAATAGTCTACTCTGATACAGAACTAGAACGCTACATGACCTTTGCGGTACAAGTGGAACCAGAACACCCAATTTTAATCGATAAGTTTCTAGAAAATGCGATCGAAGTCGATGTGGATGCGATCGCTGACCACACAGGTAGAGTAGTCATTGGTGGGATTATGGAACACATTGAACAAGCCGGTATCCACTCAGGAGATTCGGCGTGTTCTTTACCTGCTATTTCCTTATCTGCAACAGTTCTTGATCAGATTCGTCAGTGGACAGTGCAATTGGCACAAGCACTAAATGTAGTGGGGTTGATGAATATCCAATTTGCTGTAGCTGGTTCCCAAACTGAATCGCCCCAAGTTTACATTTTAGAAGCTAATCCCCGTGCCTCTCGGACTGTACCATTTGTTTCTAAAGCTACAGGCGTACCTTTGGCAAAACTGGCATCCTTAATTATGTCAGGTAAGACTTTGGAAGAACTAAGCTTTACAAAAGAAGTTATACCATCCCATATTGCCGTGAAGGAGGCTGTACTACCATTTAATAAATTTCCTGGTACTGATACCATCCTCGGTCCAGAAATGCGCTCTACTGGTGAAGTTATGGGCATAGATAGTGATTTTGGCCGCGCCTTTGCTAAGGCAGAATTAGGGGCTGGCGAACGTTTACCCTTAAGTGGTACAGTTTTTGTTTCAATGAATGATCGCGACAAAGCAGCAGCAGTACCAGTAGTCAAAGAATTTATGGATTTGGGCTTTGGTGTCATGGCTACCGATGGTACTCGCCGTGTCCTCCAAGAACATGGTTTAGAAGTTGAGTTAGTATTAAAACTCCATGAAGGCCGCCCCCATGTTTTGGATGCAATCAAAAATCACAAAATTCAACTGATTATTAACACACCTTCTGGAGAAGAAGCCCAAAGCGACGCTAGACTGATTCGGCGTACAGCCTTAGCTTACAAAATTCCCATTATCACTACTATTGCTGGTGCCAAAGCCACCGTCGCTGCTATCCGTACTCTGCAAAACACAACCTTAGATGTGAAAGTGATCCAAGAATATTGCATGGTTCCATAAGGGATAAGGGATTGGGGATTGGGGATTGGTCAATTGTCAATTGTCATTGGTCAATTGTCATTGGGCATGGGGCAAACAAGTCAAAAGTTCTTGATGCGTGAATTTTGCTTGGTTGAATTTTGAATTGATTATGTCTGCCTTGTCCCCATTACCCATTAAAAACTTAATTCTTTCATAGGGTTATCATTATAGTTAATATTGTGTTTTGTTAAGAAATATTAGAAAAAATTCTTGCCCTTGCTAGAGTTATGGAATAAGCTGGTAGATACAATTTCAGAAAAATACGTAGCCGAAGTTAGCAAAAAGAACATACAATTTTAGTCTGTCCTCTAGTCAAAAAATTATCATAAATGTTACAATGCTTAACAATGTAACAATAGTAAAATGTTTTACAAAATACCATCTTTCTATCCGTAGATACTTGTGCATCAAGAAAAGCAATTATAGTCTTTAACAACTGAGAACAAATCGGAACATTAACAGTCGTCCTCATCTTAGTGGGCGTGTAAATTGCAAATTACAGCATGGGTTCCCAGTTTGACTGGGTAGTCACCCAGGTGCAGGCATCCATAAATGACTTACTTCCACACCCAGAATTATTAAAGAGTAGTGCCATGAAGACCGCTCAGACAGCTACAGACCTAGTGCGGACTTACCTACGTGAAATTGGTCGCGTGCCATTGTTGACACACGAGGAAGAGATTTTTTATGGCAAACAGGTGCAACGGGCAACAGCCCTGCACGAAGTTAGAGAGTTACTTGCCACCCAGTTAGGTCGTGAACCAACATTAGAAGAATGGGCGACAGCGACACAGTTAGAACCGACGGAATTAGAGCGAGCGATCGCTGATGCCGAAATTGCTAAGCGCAAGATGGTAGAAGCTAATCTGCGACTGGTGGTTTCTGTGGCGAAAAAATATATTAAGCGCAACGTCGATTTGCTTGACTTAATTCAGGAAGGTAGCATTGGGATGCAGCGCGGTGTAGAGAAATTTGACCCCACTAAAGGCTATAGATTTTCCACCTATGCTTATTGGTGGATACGTCAAGCCATCACTCGCGCGATCGCTGAAAAAGGGCGTACGATTCGACTGCCAATTCACATCACCGAGAAACTGAATAAAATTAAAAAGGCACAACGTCAATTATCTCAGAGATTAGGACGCGCCCCTTCAGTTGCAGAATTAGCGCAAGAACTAGACTTAACTCCCAAACAAGTACGAGAGTATCTAGAAAAAGCACGTGTACCTCTGTCTCTAGATATACGCTTGGGAGATAACTATGATACCGAATTAGGAGAAATGCTAGAAGATCCAGGAGCATCTCCCGAAGAGTTTGTGACACAGTCTTCCTTGTCTGGTGACTTAGAACGTCTTATGGCAGAACTCACGCCACAACAACGGGAAGTAATATCCTTGCGTTTTGGTTTAAACGACGGACACGCCCTAACATTGGCAAAGATCGGCGAAATACTCAATATCAGTCGCGAACGAGTACGACAAATAGAACGAGAAGCCCTCAGTAAACTCCGTAAATCGAAACTCGGTATCAATGAATATTTAGCAAGTTAGTTAGTAGAGACGCGATTAATCGCGTCTGTACATTAGTAGTTAGTAGTTAGTAGTTGGTAGTTGGTAGTCATTAGAAAAATGCATTCACCCTTACACCCTCCTGCTACTTTTTTAACTAAATTTGTTGTTTACCACTAACCATTAATGTACAGACGCGAGGAACATCGCGTCTGTACCCACTAACCACTAACTACTAACCAATAACCTGGTGATACTTTCCGCTTTCTTTGGTACGGTTACACCCACTGTCAACACCAACTGTACCTGTTACATTAGTTTGCAGGAACACACAACAGCAATAGCAAAGTCAAACAGATTATGAATATCTGTGATTCAAGCTTACTCAATCTGTTTAGCTGCTGTGATAGTACAGGAGGAAAAACGTGAGCAACCAATCCAATCGAGTCTCAGAATTTTTTAACAGTGAGTCAGAAACCGAGAACTTGCTTTGGCAGTATGTTAAATCATTGAGTCCAGATACCGTTACTCAACTATCTAAACCTAATTCTCCTGAAGTATTTCAGGTAATGGAACGGAACATCATAGGACTGTTGGGTAATTTACCATCTGAACACTTCGGCGTCACAATTACCACTAGCCGTGAAAATCTCGGTCGTCTACTAGCATCTGCTATGATTAGCGGTTACTTTTTGCGTAATGCTGAACAGAGAATGAACTTTGAATTAGCGCTGCAAGGTACAGAAGTCAACAATGATTATGAAGTTGAATAGCAAATAAAAACTGGCTATTAATAGATCAAACACATTGACTTCATGCTTTGTCTTAATCACATAAAATAAATTCAAAATTATTCTCTGCGAAATCCTTCTAGTCTTTAGTTCAAAAGCATAGAGACAAATCAGAAAGCTAAAGTAGTCTAGAAGTCAATTAAAGTTCTGTTAAAGAGAATAAGCTGATTCAGCAAGTATTGTGATGATAGTGTACATGAAGATACTTGATTTACTCAGCCTCTGCAACAGAAGTACTAAAAAGATAATATACAAATTGTCATAAAATACATACTCGGCAAATAAATATTTGTCGAGTTTTGTTGTTTGTATGGTAGTTGTGATTACCAAATAACCAACCACCAACTACCAACCATCAATCACCAACAACTATCTATGAATGAATCTACTTTTGTTCCACCTCATAAAATTATAGGTGTTGCTGTAATTGCAAATGACCAAGGACAAATTTTAATTGATCGCCGTCGTCAAGAAGGCGCAATGGGTGGATTGTGGGAATTTCCTGGAGGGAAAATCGAGAGAAATGAAACTGTCGAAGAGTGTATTCAACGGGAAATAAAAGAAGAATTGGGAATAGTGGTTGAAGTCGGTGAACACATAATTACCATTGACCATACCTATAGCCATATCCGTGTTACTCTCACAGTACATCATTGTCGCCTCATACAAGGAATTCCCCAGCCCATAGAATGCGATGAAGTACGCTGGGTTAGTGTAGATCAACTAGAGTCTTTTGCTTTTCCAGAGGCGAATATTCAAATTATTGCTGTATTGCGGGAGTGGGAAGGTGGGGTGATGGGGTGTAGACGCGCAAGCGGCTTCCCGTAGGGTAGGGGTGATGGTGATGGGGTGATGGGGAGTGTGAGGAGAATAAAAAGTGACCAATGACCAACAACCAACAACCAACAACTACATATACACTGGCAATGTAAAGTGGAACCATGCACCGTTACTAGGTGAAGAATCTACCCATATTTGACCGTAGTGAGCGCGGATGATACGTTGGCACAAACATAGACCAATACCGTAGCCTTCTTTACTTTCATCTCGTTCTAGACGGAAGTGGTTTTCAAAAATCCGATCGCGATTTTCTTCGGGTATGCCAGGCCCTGTATCACCAATACTAAATTGAACTTTTTGGGTTGTGCGGTGCAGTCCTGCGACTGTGATTATACCGCCTTTTGGTGTATATTTAATGGCATTATCCAGGAGATTGATCAATACCTGACGGATACGTTCTGGATCGGCGTAAACTTGGGGTAAATCTTTGGGAATATCCTTTTCTACTTTTAGGGATTTAGCTATGTAGCGATCGCTCAATTCTTCCAATACATCCAAGCACAGTTGTCCCAAATTCGTTTTCTGCGGCTTCACTGGAAATTCTCTCTCGTTATGACCTACTTGCAAAAGGTCAGTAATCATACGGTCTATGATGCGAGTCTGGTTACGAGCTTGTTTAAATAAGTTAGTTGTCATTGTCGGCGTTAGCCGCTCAAAACCTGCTTTGTCTGGATTATAGTTAGATTGCAGAGTTTCTACAGCTATGGCAGTGGCTGTTAGGGGATTGCGCAGGTCATGAGCTAACATAGCAATTACCCTGTCTTTAAATTGCAATTGCTCTTCGAGTTGCTCTTTCTCTTGTTTTAAGCGAAAAATTTCATCTGACAGGTGCAGCAATTCGGCAGAAAGAGCCACTGAATAAATTGAGGATTTAGAAGATGAAGCAGTACGACCGTTATCCTCTGTATTTTCTTGCAGGTCAGTCTGTAATTTTAGATAGGCATCTACTGCGGTTTGCCAGCGCGGCCACCAGCTTTTGAGCTGCGTAATTATATTACTACCAGCCAGAACATGTCGAGGTTCTGGGTGAATTTTTATTAAAGCTGGTGTTGCTACCAGTTTAAAGTGTTCAGCCAAATAGGGTTGTTGTCCAACATCAACAATTTGTAGTTCAAACTTGTAGTCAGCCTGCAATTCTTTCAGATACGCACGAATTCGCTGGACTTGTTGTCGAGATTTTGGTCGTCCATCGACAAAAAGTAACAACTGTAGTGGAGCTTCAGAATAAATAGGCTGATCCTGGGAAGCTTGCATGTAATCGTGTTTTAGCACTGGTAACAAACCGACGACGCTTAACAAAAAGTAAAATCGATTGGCGTATGTCGATGATAATGGTCTTTCTTGTTTTTCAATTTAATATCTATTTTAGATTTTTCATACTCCTATCACCCATAGGTTTTTGAGATAAAATATGTCTTTTTTAACTGTTTGCTCCACTTTAGTGATCAGACTTATGCCCTATAGCCTAATTTGCGATCCTCGCCGAATCAAAATCTTTCGTCAAGAGCAGATGACAAGAGCAGATGAATTGATTTATACAACAGGTTCTTGACAGTGACAAGAACAGGATACTGGAAATGTAAACTAAACCCTATGTAAGGGCGATCGCATCACCAATAATAATTTATCTAGCTGTCAATTACATAGATAAATTAAGTACAAACCACAACCGCATTTTCCCAATGACACGATTTCAAAATTTTTGGGAAACACTACCAAGCTTGAATGCTTTGCAACGGAATGTCAAAACAATTACTGATGGGTTTTTAGTTGCACTTGAGCGCTAATAACAAAGTCAGCAAACTACCACCAGCCGTGCAATACTATCAAGTTTTTAGAAATGGCTAGCACTGGTAGTTTTTTAGTTTTGGTCTATCTAGCTTACCATCTTCAGCTAAATAGTCCTAGCGATCGCTTTCCTTTTCTATAGTTGGATAAAGCAAGTGTGGACTTATTTCCAGCTTACCACTTTCAACTACAGTTCACATCTGGGGATTGGGTATTGGTCAATTGTCAATTGTCATTGGTCAATGGTATTTTCTCCCCCAAGTCTCCCAAGTCTCCCTTGTCCCCTTTCCCTTTTCAAATACGCTAGGGTAGGAATTGACACTCAATTTTTGATTTCCTGTGCTGTACTTTCAACGTTCAGCTGTCCTTCTCAGTTTGGCAGTTTTACTTACTTCACTCACAGCCTGTACCAATAGTAATATTGGTAAAAGCCTTGAGCAGTCTTTAGCGGCAGATCCTCGGCTCAAAGATAACCCAGTGATTTTTGGCGCTAACCAAACGCCTAATAGCGATCGCCAAAATCCCAATCAATCCACCCAGCCAACAGTCCAGTTACCAGCAGATTTCCCCAAAGACATCCCCATATATCCCAATGCTCAAATACAGGAAGTGTCTCCTGCAACTGACTCACAGAACAAAGTAACTACTCGTTGGCTAAGTTCTGATCCAAGCAATTTCATTGCCAGTTTTTATCGCAATCAGTTGCAAAGTAATAATTGGCAGGTTTCCCAACAGCCTGCTGATGACAATGGTGGTACTTTTACAGCAAAGCGCAATGACTTGCAGCTTGTAATTTCTATTCAACCAAAGTCAGTCACTAACGCTGCACCCAATCAACCACAGACAGCCACTGAACTCCTAATTGAGTACCAGCCAAACTCCTCGACTACAGCTCAAGCTAGCCCAACTCCTAGCAGCGAAATTACTAGTAATGATACTGCCCCTCAACCGGGCAACCCACAGTTCATTGGTCCTGTACAACCAAAAGGCTCACTCACCCAACCAACTGGTATATCCAATACTACTAACTCTACACCAACAGCAACATCCAGCACTCAAGAATTCAGCGACTTAAACAAAGCACCCCAAGAATTGCAAAAATATATTCAAGATGTCGCTCGTTTGGGTGTTTTATCCGTAGAGTCCCAAGCTGCGAAAAACAATTCCACAACCACGACCAACCTGTTTGAACCTAATAAAAATATTACCCGTCGAGAATATGCTCGTTGGCTAGTAGCTGCTAATAATGCTATGTATGCCAACATCCCATCTAAACAGATTCGCTTGGCATCAGAAAACGCACAACCTGCTTTTAGTGACGTACCAAAAACAGATCCAGATTTTGCAGCTATTCAAGGACTAGCTGAAAGTGGTTTATTTCCAAGTCTTTTGTCTGGGGATTCCACACAAGTATTGTTTCGTCCAGATGCACCATTGACGCGCGAACAATTACTCATGTCAAAAGTACCTCTGGATACCCGCCAAGCTTTACCTGCTGCTAGTGTCAGCGCAGTTAGCCAAACTTGGGGTTTCCAGGATGCAGCAAAAATTGACCCCAAGGCCTTACGGGCGATATTAGCTGATTTCCAAAATGGAGAACAATCAAATATCCGTCGAGTCTATGGCTATACGACGCTTTTCCAACCTAAAAAACCAGTAACTCGGGCAGAAGCGGCAGCAGCGTTGTGGTACTTCGGTACTCAAGGCGAGGGTATATCGGCAACTGAGGCTGTGAAATTAACACGGAGTCAGACTCAGCCATAAATATTTCTTATTTTTACCAATCATCAAGTGAATGAATAAGAAATAGCAAAGATAAATCTTGACAAAAATTTGATTCACTCATGATACAATCCTTGTGACTACGTAGCTTTACGTAGTCTTTTTTATTGAGCAAGCTTTTTTAAATAACAAAAATATTTGAGTGAATTTGTCTAGAAAAACTAGTCTTTTTGCAGAACTAGCTATCAATACAAGGACAAAATTTATATGAAAAAAGAACTCGTAGCGGCAGGAATTTTGCTTCTATCTTTTCTGTCGCCTGTGAAATCTTCAGCTACAACACATATTAGTAAAATTTACGTATTTGGTGATAGTCTTTCTGACCCTGGCAATCTTTACAACGCTACACAATCCCAAATACCACCAAGTCCGCCCTACTCTGACGGACGTTTTTCCAATGGTCAGGTGTGGGTAGAATATCTTGGAGATGAACTCGGATTATCCCCCACTTTATTTACTGAGTTACAGAACAGTAACCCCACCGAAGGTATTAATTATGCCTTTGGTGGAAGTAGCTCTGGTCTAGGTAATACTTTGATTCCTGAATCATTATTACCAGGAGTCCTTGGACAAGTTGGTTTATTTACCCGCTCCTTACGAGAAAGCAATCAATCAGCTGATCCAGATGCTCTTTATATTGTCTGGGGTGGTGGCAATGATTATGTATTTGGTAATGTCACTGATGTTAGTCAACCAATTGCAAATTTATCAAGATCAGTAGCATTGCTTGCGCTTGCAGGTGCTAAAAATATCATGGTGGTTAACTTACCGGATTTGGGTAAGATTCCTTTAACATCAGGTCAAGAAAATTCCAGTCAATTAACGACTTTAAGCCGCAAACATAACATAGCATTGGCAGCAACTTTAAAAAGCTTGAGTGCAATTCCTAGCATTAATATCATTCCGATTGATATTAATTCCCTATTTCAAAGAGTGCGACGTTTTCCCAGTGAATTTGGTTTAACCAATGTTACCGATGCTTGTCTTGTAGGTGATTTAGACGATATCGCCCAAGGAAATTTTACTGTATGTACTAACCCAAACGAGTATTTATTCTGGGATGAGGTACATCCTACGACACGCGTCCACAGCATCGTCGCAGAAACAGCACTCTCTGCGCTGGATACTCAGCCCGTACCCGCACCTTGGCAAAATCAGGAATTTGAGGATTTGCAACTGTTGGAACAGTAGGAGTACTCAAGCTTATTCCAATAAATCTGGTTCTTGTCGCACAATCATTTCATACAAAGGTTGAAAACTAAACCAGCCCATGTAATGGGAACCTACCTGACTTTGTGCTAAGCTGGCATACTTATGTTTGATTGTCTCTGGTTTACCAGCTGCTTCTGCTAATAATTGAGCTTGACAGGTGCGTTCCATTGTAATAAACCACCATGCTGCCTCATCTACTGAATGACCGATAGTGAGTAAGCCGTGATTTTTCAGAATGACTGCTTTATTATTGCCTAGAGTTTGGGCAATGCGTTGACCCTCTTCTAAGTCGAGAACCACACCTGTATAATCGTCGAATAAGCTGTGGTCTTCGTAGAACATACAAGCATCTTGGGTAAGAGGGTCAAGTAGGCGACCAAGACTAGACCAACTTTTGCCATAGAGCGAATGAGCGTGAGCTGCTGCGACTACGTCAGGACGAGCAGCATGGATTTGGGAATGAATAGTGAAAGCTGCTTGGTTGACGGGGCGATCGCCTGCAATGACATCACCTTTATGGTTAACTAAAATTAAGTCACTAACTCGAATTAAACCGAAGTGCATCCCAACAGGATTAACCCAAAAACAATCGAGTTGTTCTGGATCACGAGCGGTAATATGACCTGCAATACCTTCATTAAATCCAAAACGAGAAAACAAGCGAAACGCCGCTGCTAGGCGTTGTTTGCGATGTAGACGTTCTTCTTCAGGTGTAGAAAAACTTGGGGGTTGAGGAAGATTAGGTTTTTCAACAGAGATAGCTTGCATTTTACCCACCTAATATTATGATTGTTTGCATTCAAAAGCTTGTATATCTCCGAGTATACTTATACCCATTAAAAAAAAATGCGACAGATTGACATTGCAAACGCTTATCCCATAAATATTTCACAATCCAAAATCCAAAATCTAAAATCCAAAATCGTATTATGTGGGATTACGACCACTTATTCAAAATAATTGCAGAATTGGTAATGCACCACTCTCCTAGTGGTGCTGAAACAGAAATTAATAAATACTTAATGCAGAGATTTACAGACCTGGGAGTAAAAGCATGGTGCGATCGCGCAGACAACATTATTGCCAAAATACCTGGTAAAAATTATGACCAAGCGATCGCCATCACTGCCCATAAAGATGAAATTGGTGGAATTGTCAAAAGTATTGGTGAGCAAGGTAGAGTCGAAGTCCGAAAATTAGGAGGTGCATTTCCGTGGGTTTACGGTGAAGGTGTTGTCGATTTACTAGGCGATCACACAACTATCAGTGGAATTCTCAGTTTTGGTTCTCGTCACGTTTCCCATGAATCACCACAAAAACTTCAGCAAGAAGATACTGCTGTGAAATGGGAAGATGCTTGGATTGAAACAAAATGTACCACTGCGGAACTAGAAGCAGCTGGCATTCGACCGGGAAGTAGAATGGTGATTGGTAAACATCGCAAGCATCCAATTCGTTTAAAAGACCATATTGCCAGTTATACATTGGATAACAAAGCCTCCGTTGCTATTTTGTTAGCCCTGGCAGAAAAGATCAAACAACCAGCAGTTGATGTTTATTTAGTTGCTTCAGCAAAAGAAGAAGTAGGGGCAATTGGCGCACTTTACTTTACTCAAAACCAGTGCTTGGATGCCCTAATTGCTTTAGAGATTTGTCCTTTATCGTCAGAATACCCCATAGAAGATGGCAAAAGCCCTGTAATTTTATCTCAGGATGCCTATGGAATGTATGATGAAACCTTAAATGGACAACTGCGCCAGTCTGCAAAAAAATTAAATATACCAGTGCAACTTGCAATCTTAAATGGTTTTGGCAGCGATGCTTCTATCGCCATGAAATTTGGTCATGTCCCCCGCGCCGCCTGTTTAGCCTTCCCGACACAAAACACCCACGGTTATGAAATTGCTCATTTAGGAGCGATCGCCAATTGTATTGATTTGTTACAAGTATTTTGTGAAACTCAATCATTTGTTAACGGTTAGTAGTTAGTGGGTAGAGACGCGATGTTCCTCGCGTCTGTACATTAGTAGTTAGTGGTAATAATCAATAACTATTGACCCTTGATAATTGACAAATGACCAATGACCAATGACCAAAATTCTCTACAATAATCCCAGAGTGGTTGATAAAAGGTATCAGCAAACAAATGCCTAAGACCGTTGCCGACGTAATGAGTCGTGACCCAATTGTAGTCCGACCCGAAACTCCTCTGAAGGAAGCTATCCAAATTCTGGCAGAACGACGCATCAGTGGACTACCTGTTGTAGATGACGCCGGTAAATTGGTAGGCATTATTTCGGAAACTGATTTAATGTGGCAAGAGACAGGTGTTACGCCCCCGGCGTATATTATGTTTCTTGATAGCGTGATTTATTTAAAAAATCCGGCCACATACGAACGCGATTTGCACAAAGCCTTGGGGCAAACTGTTGGGGAAGTTATGAGTAAACAGCCGCTTACCGTCTCCCCAGAAAAAACTCTCACAGAAGCCGCCAAAATCATGAATGATCGCAACGTTCACCGTCTACCAGTTCTTGACAGCGAGGGTCAAGTAATTGGTATTCTTACCCGTGGTGACGTAATTAGAGCAATGGCAGCAGGCCAAGATTAGTTAATGGTTAGTGGTTAATAGTTAGTAGTTAGTTGTTTACCACTAACTACTATCTACTAACTACTAACAAAATACCTTTAAAAAGTGAGATTAATAAATGAGTGTCAATCCTGAATCTGTAAAACAATTACTGGTGTCTGAAGATTTGGGCGATCGCTTACGAGCAGTAAATCAAATTCGCCAACTAGAACCAACGATTGGTTTTGAATTAATTCAAAACGCTATTAATGACAGTAATTCCCGTGTGCGTTACTCAGCCGTTAGTCAGTTGGATACCTTGGGTGGACAAAATTTAGATTTGTCTTTGAGTATATTACGCGATCGCTTACTCAATGACCCAGAACCAGATGTGCAAGCAGCAGCAGCAGACTGCTTAGGTGCTTTAAAGCTAAAAGCAGCTTATGAAGATTTGCAACAGCTTTACCAAACCAGCAATGAATGGATTGTGAAATTTAGCATTATCGCTACTTTAGGAGAATTGGGTGATCCGCGATCGTTTGAACTACTTCAACAGGCGCTTTCCTCGGACAATGAATTAGTGCAAACTGCTGCTATTAGTTCTCTTGGTGATTTAGGAGATACACAAGCAGTTCCTCTTTTAGCCCCCTACGCTACAAATCCTGATTGGCAAATTCGCTATAGAGTTGCACAAGCTTTAGGTCGTCTGAAAAGTACAGACGCCAAAACTATATTAGAAACATTGGTGAATGATGAAGTCGAGGCTGTTGCAACAGAAGCGCAAAAATCTCTAGAAAATTTCTAATATCATTTCACCTGTCTATTGAATAAAACAAAAATCGGTTCACAAATTAGATGATTTTGTTGGTGAATTAAAAACGAACCTAAGCAATCAGCGTTAATCTATGCACATTTGAGTGCGTTTAAACGTACTTAAGGTATTAGCCCGCAATTTCTTGCAGGGCGAGAGAGTGGTGCAAAAGCAAAGTTTTAATGCTGAAAGGCAATTTACCAACAAAATCATTAGGTTCGTGAACCTATTTTTATAAAAATTATTTACTTAATACGTATAATTTTCATAAACCAAGTAGTTAATATCATTTACAATCTCCTTATTTTTTTATTTAAGTAATTTCTTAATAATTCTGCGTATAATTTACTTTAGCTATTTTAAGTATTTTTCCCAAACTTATTTTCAAAATTAAGAATAGGTAAATATTCTGATTTTGAGATGACAATTACTCGGATACGGAAATAACATACGGATATGTTTCAGAAGAAACACAAAAGTTTGTGTCTGATACCCGAAATCATCCTTAGTTATTTCAAATAAATCATGCAAAAAATCTCTGCTTTAGCAAAAACACTGATAGCATTTTCTGTTGGATTAAGTGTTGCTGCTGCTATACCTTCAGCAAAAGCAGCTTCTCTAGTTCCTCAATTAGAAGGAGAAGTACAAACAAATCTCGGATGTCTTGATCCAAATCAATGTATTGATACAACTTTATTAGGTTACACAGTCACAAGTTTAGATTTTGATGGGGCTGGTGGTTATGGGCCTAGCCGACTATTTGTCGACAGCAGAAGCACTTCTAATACCTATGAAGGACAAGGTTTAAAAGTTAGTTTTGGTACAAAAGATGCAGGCACAAATCCAGCATTAAACGAGTATTGGTTCCGTCCTGTAGCAATTACAGAAAGCGGTAATTTACCTGAAAGTGGACAATTAGAAGTTGGTCGCTTCTTATTTGAGTTCACAGAGGTGATGTCGGAAATAACTTTAGACTTCTTTGATGTAGAAGATATAGGTACTGCTATCTTGATGCTAAATGGTGAAGATATTACTGATTTAGTTTTACAAGCTGGCAAAAATAACGGTATTCAGTCATTGACTCTTTACAACGTTAAGTCTTTTGAGGTGCAGTTGGGTAACGCTGCTTCTAGCAAATTCCCAAAAACTGGTGATGGCGTTGATCTCAAAGGGAATGTGGTTCCTAAACTAGTACCTGAACCAGGAACCACTCTCAGTTTAGGTGTTTTAGTAGTTGTCAGTATATTCGGTTTACGGCAACGGAAAAAAACCGCATCAGTAGCTTAGAAATTGATGATGAGATTACATACTAGTGATCTACCTCACACACCTTAACTTGTAGCGTATTTTCTGAAAAAGCCGGTTTCCCAACTTTAAGAAACCGGATGTCCATAACTCAGAAATATTGTATTAAACTAATATTTTTTAGACATTTAATATTCACAAAATTCTCCTTCTGTTTAATCTCATTGAGTAGGTATAGTAAATAAGTCCAGCACTTAATTACTCTAAACTACTCAATTTTTTATGGGTAGATTGTAATTTTTAGATCAATACAGCAATGTATAGACGTGACATGATACGTCTCTACACCTCATCAAATTTCACTAAAAATTCTTAAATAAACCGTATTTACTTATAGGTATAAACCACGAGATTGAATTTTATAATTACTAGTATTTCAATCCGTTATCAATTAAATTAAATTTAAACACTTGCTAGTATTAAGTTAAAAAATATTTTTATTAATAGTTAATCTCACGTATAGACATTGTATTTTTGCGGACAAGATTTGTATTTTTATTCGCAATTAAAGATAATGTAAAATCTATTTTTTGCTCTAGCAATTTCAGCAATTTATCTATTAGCTTAGTGGTGCATTAAGAGTAAATCATCATTTTTTTACTGCTACTTTCATATCAGGTTTGCAGAAGGGGAATCATGCCTAAGTTTAATTTTTTAGCAACAATGATAGGAACAGCTTTGGGTTTAGGCGTAGTTGCTGGTATGCCTGCTGCTCATGCTGCTTCTCTTATTCCTGAACAAGAAGGCGAAATCAAGACTAATCTGGGCTGTCTTGAGCCGAATCAATGTATTGACACAACTTCATTAGGTTACACAGTCACAAGTTTGGATTTTGATGGGGTTGGTGGCTATGGTGCAAGCCGATTATTTATAGATGATAGAGCTACTTCTAACACCTACCAAGGATCAGGTCTAAAAGTTAGTTTCGGAACAAAAGATGCTGGCACTAATACAGGAGTTAATGAATATTGGTTACGTCCTGTAGCTATTACAGAAAGCGGTAAGTTACCTGAAAATGGTCAATTAGAAATAGGTCGCTTCTTATTTGAGTTCACACAAGAAATGTCGGAAATAACTTTAGACTTCTTTGATGTGGAAGATATAGGCACTGGTGTCTTACTGATCAATGGCAAGCCTGTTGACGATTTAATGTTGTCTGCTGGCAAGAACAACGGTATTCAGGCTTTGACTTTTTATAACGTCAAATCTTTTGAAGTGCAGTTGGGTAATGCTTATTCTAGTAAGTTTCCGAAGTATGGTGACGGTGTAAACTTATCGGGAATCAAGGGAACACCAAAAGCTGTACCGGAAGCAGGAACAACCCTGGGCTTAGGTGCCTTGGCAGTAGCAGGTATGTTTGGCTTACGGCAACGTAAAAAGATTTTATTTGCAGGCTAAAGCTAACTCAGTTCTAGCTGCTGAAGAGATCAGCAGCTTTTTTTGGCACTGTTACTGATGATATCAAGCGAGTTCGTGAACTCCAATAAAGTTTAATCACATGCAATGATATTCATCTACCGTCCATTTGGCTGTACTTACACTTATAGCGATCACTTCTATTTGCGTGTTTCGTTATGTAAATTCACATTGTGACCTAACTTATTAGCAAGAAATAAACTAGATAGTTTATTTGCTAGAAAAATTAGTAATACAAATCACAGAATTTATAAATCCAAATCATTCCTGAGGAGTATTATTATTACTTTGGTTGAGAAAAAAAAAGATTTTAGCTAAAACTAAAAGTAGATATCGTTTTATAAATTTTGTGGCGTGGGGAGTACTATGATGGAGAGACTTTTGCTAGCTATAGTACTAACATTTACTTTGATCATTTTTACTGAACTAAAATGGCCTTCTTTCGCTCAGACTACTAGAGTCATAAATAGTCAAAACAGGCTGGTTTTTAATTTCAAGCATAACAATTAAAATATCAAGCAGCATGACTGCTTGATACAGCAATAATAAAAGCCCCGGCTAAACCCTTTCACTATAAGTTTGATATATTTGGCGACAAGGAGATAAGGACAACAAGGAAGGTAAAGGGGAGGATTTGTATCAAGAATTTTGTGAAATGGTATAAACTAACCGAGGCTACTCATCAAAAGTTCGGCAATCTACTCAAGATCCCTCATTTTTGCGTCATTTGGCGTTGCAATTGTTTCAAAGTTTGATACATATCGGGTAAGCGATTCAAAATCGCAGATACTTTTACAAACTGTTTATGAGGAATGGCGGGAAGACCGGAGACAATCTCTCCTGGTGCAACATCACTGTGAATCCCAGCTTTAGCGGAGGCGATCGCGCCATCGCCGATTTTTACTTGATTGGCAATTCCTGATTGTCCTGCTAAAATTACGCGATTGCCGATTTTGACTCCTCCTGCTATCCCCGATTGTCCTGCCAACGCACAACCTGCACCAATTTGGCAGCCGTGACCAATTTGTACTAAGTTGTCAATGATTGTATAACGACCAACTCGTGTTTCACCGACTGCTGGACGATCTATGGCACTGTTACAGCCAACAACAACACCATCTTCTAAAACCGTATAACCTGATTGTTCGACTTTGAGCCAGCCAGTGGCAGTAGGCACAAAGCCAAAGCCCTCTGCACCAATGACTGCACCACTGTGGATTTCACAATCTGCACCGATGAGAGTACGTTCGTGGATAGTGCAGTTAGCATGTAAAGTTGTGCGATCGCCTATCTTAGCATCGGGATAGATAACGACATTGGCATGGATGCATACACCACTGCCAATTTCTACTCCTTGATGAACTACTGCATGAGGCCCAATATAAACATCATTGCCAATTTTCACATGCGGATGAATGACGGCAGTAGGATGGATCTCCGGAGTAGGACGCCAAGGCTGGTAGAAAAACTTAAGTGTTCTTGCAAATATTAGTTTTGGTTCTGGGGTGGCGATCCAAGCAATACCGCGTTCTTGTGCTTGTGTCTGTAATGTTTCATCTTGAGGCACAATTAAAGCACTTGCACCTGTTTTGCCTACCATTGCACCAAATTTTGGCCCTTCAATGTAGCTGAGAGTACCACTTGTCGCTTCATCAACTGCCGCCATGCCAACAATTTCTGGATTGTTGTCTTTATTGAGATTCAAGCTATTACAGACGGCAGCATCACCAAGTTTTGCTAGTATATCGCTAAATTTCATAGTCAAAAACGGATTATAAGGGATCGAGGAAAAGGGATCGGGGAATGGGAGACAAGGGGGACACGAGGGACAAGGGAGACAAGGAGGACAAGGGAGAGAATAAACACCCATGCCTATGCCCTATGCCCTATGCCCTATGCCCTATGCCCTATGCCCAATCCCCGATCCCTGATCCCCAATCCCCAACTACTCCTTCAGCAGCAAATAATATAGAGTACCATTACTACCTGTAATACCGGCGCGATCGCCTGCTAATTTCCCAGTTCCCATAAAATAATCTACCCGTCCCGGGCCTTTAATAGCACTGCCAGTATCCTGATCTAGAACGAAGCGACTAACTCGGCGCTTAACCAATTTTCCTTTATTAGCAGGATAAGGAAATGAAGTATTAACTATTGCTAAGGCTCCTGGCGGCATGAGAGATTTATCTGTGGCGATCGAACGTTCTGGTGTGACTGGTACGCCAATACTGCCAGTTGCAGGTGTACCGCCAGTTTCTTTGAAAAAGACAAAGCGTTCCCACCGTGGTAGATAGTTATTCATCTCCTTAGGGTTCTGGCGAAAGTATTTGACTAAGATAGGCATTGTTAAATTTTGTAAAGGTAACTTGCCATCTTTAGCTAGTTCTTTGCCAATACTTGTCCAAGGATAGTCTGTGCCTCCTGCATAACCAACAGAGGTTTTTTTACCATTAGTTAATTTGAGTTGGGCAGAACCTTGGATATGTATCAAATATGCATCTAAGCGATCGCGCAACCAAAATAATTCCAAACCATGCAACTGACTTTCATTACCTAGTAAACCATCTTTTCCTTCCAGATCAATGCGTTTAGGATGTGGTTTTGCCCATGTGTCAAAGTTGGGTGGCAATTTATAAAGAGGATATTTATATACAGAAGTACGAACTTTACTAGCAGTGTACACTGGCTCATAATAAGCGGTGAACTTCACCGTACCTTGGCCGTCATTGCCAACTGATTGATAAAAATCAAATTCTCGACGCACAGCAGCTTGCAGTTGACCTGGCGATTTGGAATTAACCAGCAACTGGCGAAAACGCTGCAAGCTACGACGAACGCGATCAAGGGTGATTTCAGGAATAGGATAATTTTGATACGCTGCTAGTGCCTTGTTTGTTGCCAGGTAACGTAAACTGTTGTCAATAGATGCCAACAAAGCTTTGCGATCGCCCAGTTTACTCTTTCCACTCCAAAGCTGTTCGTCCCAACCCAAACATTGATGAACAGGTTTACAGTCCGTTCCTAGCCTTACTAATTTTAGTGGTGGTGATAACTCTGGTGGCGGTAACGGTTCAATAGGGCTAACTGGTGATGGTAAAGGCGTTATGTTAATAGGAACCTGAGCCAACACAGAGCAAACAGGATTTACAAAGCTAAGTCCCAGACTCAAGGAAACCAAAGCAAGCGTTTTTCTCATGATTTATGTAAATCTTTCCACACTAGAGCTAAAGAGTGGTTCCACCCGAATTGCCACAATCCGCGAGGGACGCACAACCATGTATTCACCTTGAATATTTTTGATCGGCACGTTTATAAAATCATCAGAAGCGGATTTGGGCATCAGTTCGCCACTGTACCACTTCTGAAAATCCTGAATCGTCGGAAAACGTACTTCTTCCCGATGACCACTTGCCATTAGTAAGTGTACTGCGTATTCATTGGGAGTTCTAGGCATATTGTTTGAATCATTTGAAACACATCCAACCCATTTTGGACTACGCACTGCCCGAATGGGAAGAGTGAAAAAAGCACAGTTGGGACTATGACGGTTGTTATCCTATTAAGGGTTCCCGGTTTGGAGAATTGGGGAGGTGGGGAGTGTGGGGAGTGTGAGGGGTGTGAGGAGTGTGTAGACGCGCCTTCTTCGGCTTAAGGTAAGGATGGAGTGTGAGGAGAAAAAATATTGACTAATGACTAATGACCAATGACAAATGACAACCAACAATCAACCACTAACTACTAACTATTGATTAAGACTTGTTTTTAAAACTTCATATTTTGTGAACATTAACTTATAAAAATATAAGACTTTTAAAGTATTTCTTTCTAGATATTTTGTGTATCTACTCTTTAAGAAAGATGATCTAATCAAAAGACTGGGTTGCTGACAATTAACCTGGAATTTTTAGTAAAGTTTAGTTTCAAAAAAACACACCCATATATAAGAGTGCTAATCTAATAATTGAAGCTAAACAAAGCTTCCCTGGCAGATCAAACAGCTAAATTCAAAAGTAAAAAGAGGTAAAAACGCTGTTGAAACTCTATCTGTCTCGTTATAAAACAACAACACCTAACTCTAAAAGCGATATTTCCTCATAGTGAAAAAAAAGGGGGCGCTGTGACTGCTTGACTTCATTGAAGTCAAAGGTGATTCACCCAGTACATCCCCGGCTAGAATTAACGATGAGAGGAAGTAGCTCAGCTATTAGTTGCTTGGGTGTTGTTGTTTTTTACAATACTCCAGCATTTCATTTTCCTTTTGCTCCTTAGCCTTTCCTCATCTCGGACTACTGAGTGTAAGCTGGTACGAAGTGGAATCGCACGAGACATTTAAAATAGTTGAAATAGCGCCTTATGTCAATAATTGCTCTTAGAGCATGGTATCTTGAGAATTACGAGCCGATACAAGAACTGGAAAAACGTCCACCGGATATTCGCCTCAGTAAAAAGAGTCTGCTGAAATCGGGGCTAAGAGCAGATTTCTTGGAAGATAGTGATGAAATCAGAAAATCAACGTGGTTTGGTCGCTATCTAGAAGGGGAAAATATTGAATTTTATATAGAAGGTAGTGGAGGCTATTGCGTAGCTAATATTGACTTGATTAGTCACGAAATTTATTTCACAAAGCAATCAATATTAGCACAGTTAGAACCTACTATATTTTTCTGTTCGCAAATAGAATATCCACCAGCAACTGATGCATTGCGGGAAGCATTATTGATTAGTTTGGAAAAATTGAACTTGCGATCACGCCTGCCTTTAAAATTAGTAGAATCTTATCGCCCTAAAGAAGTTCCTCTACGACTAGGAAGCGCAATGATGCGAAAAATTCGTAGGAGTTTGTTGTTTATTGCAGACACAACACCCATTGCTAAAATCGAAAGCAAACAAACTGCTCAATCAATACCCAGCCCAACCGTCTGTGTAGAAATTGGCTATGCTATTGGCAATAAAAGGTCTGAGCAAATTTTACTAGCGCAAATGCAGCGCCCTGATTTCCCAGAGCAGTTTCCCTTTGACTTGCTGCCTACACAAATTTTACAATTTCAAGACACTGTAGAATTACATAAAATTCTGCTGTCAACAATTGAAAGCCAACTCGTGCGATTTAAATTGTTTTTCTAAAAGTAATTAGTAGTAATTAGTGATTTGTAGGCAGTAGCTGACCAAAAAGCATTAATTATTTTCTGCTGATTAAGAAAAATATGCATAAAGATAGATTGAAAAAAATCTAATTTATCGCCCATATTACATTAGTAATGTAGTACATAATGGTAGAAATATCCTAATTAGAAAGAAAACTTTCATTACATCCCATAATTAGTTGTATTCGCCTGATTGTACTAGCACTTGCTTGTGATCAGTCTTTAAACTGACTGCAATCGATAAATGCAGTTACAACATCTTCAATGCTAAAAGTCAACCGCCTACACCAGCAAGATTTTCATCCAGTCTTTTCATCTTTACTAATTGCACAAACTGGAAGCATAATCGCTATAGTAATTGGCTGCTCAGTCATGCTTGGCTGGTGGTTCAATATTGACTTTTTCAAGAACTGCTTTTATCTCAGCACAGTGACAATGAAAGGTAATACAGCCCTGTGCTTTTTTTTATCAGGTTTATCACTGTGGCTGTCTTTGAGAAGGCAGGAGGCAGAAGGCAGAAGGCAGAAGGAGGAGTCCTCACTGAGTGCGGATAAGGTGCAATGGGGAGAAGACTTCACCCCACCACCCCATCACCCCTACCCTACGGGAAGCCGAGTAAAGCGCGTCTACACCTCATCACCCCACCACCTCATCACCCCACCACCCTATCTCAAAATCATTGCTCGAGTCTGTGCATTCACTGTGTTTACAATTGCGGCACTGACATTAACTCAATATTTATTTGGTTGGGATTTTGGTATTGACCAGTTGCTGTTTCACGAAGATGCAAACCCAATGCTGACTTTCCGCCGAGGGCGAATGGGTTTGAATACAGCACTAAGTTTTATGCTGGTAGGTAGGTCTTTAGAGCTTTTAGAGAAACCAAAAACCCGTCGCAGTTATTGGTTAGCGCAGATTTTCACGCTGATTACAGTTTTGATTGCTTTATTGGCTTTGGTTGGTTATGCCTATGGAGTAAAGATTTTTTATGACACGCCTGCTAATATCACATCAATGGCATTACACACCGCTATCGGGTTGATTGTACTTTGTCTAGGTATTTTGTGGAAGCGGCCAGAAAAGGGAGTAATGCAAGTAATCACAAGTCCGACAGCTGGTGGTTTGCTAGCACGTCGTTTATTAATAGCCGCGATCGCAATACCCTTGCTCACAGGGTGGTTAATTCTGCAAGGACAAAAGGCAGGAAAATATGAGTCGGGGTTTGCAATTTCCCTATTTGCCATTTTTCTGATGACAATTTTTGCAATCGTGATTTGGGAAAATGCAGCAGCGATTCAAAAGCTTAGTACTCAACGCGATCGCGCTAAATTAGCACTGAAAGCAAATACAGAAAAACTCAGAAGTTTTGCAGACTCAAACGTCATCGGCATTTTATTTGGTGATATTTACGGTGGTATCAGCCATGCCAATGACAAATTTTTGCAGATGATTGGCTACACACGAGAAGATTTACAAGCAGGTGGCATTAATTGGAAAGACATTACACCACCAGAGTATTTACCTGCGGATGCACAGGGTATTGCCCAAGCCCAATCTCAAGGTGCTTGCATCCCCTACGAAAAAGAATACATTCGGCGTGATGGCAGTCGCATTCCAGTTTTAGTAGGTTATACGTTAGTAGGAGAGAAACAACAAGAGTCGGTAGCGTTTATCCTAGATTTGAGCGATCGCAAAAAAGCTCAAGCAGCCCTACTCGAAAGTGAAGAGCGATTTAGATTGGCGGTTGATCACATGCCAGATGTTTTTGCCATTTATGATGCCCAACGGAGGTTTCAATTTGTCAATGCGGCGGCTTTGCAGCACCTTGGTAAGCCGAAAGAGGAAGTTATTGGACGCACTGACGAAGAAATCTTTCCAGTTGAGATTACACAACTTTATCTTCCGATTCTATTCAAAGCAGTTGAAACACGTACGACTCAAACAACAGAAACCACAATTACTTTACCTAATAATGGCACATTGACAACACTAATTAAGTATGTGCCGATAGTTGATGATCAAGGGGAAATTTATCAAATTTTGGCATTTGCTGAAGATATTACAGTCCGCAAGCAGGCAGAAGAAGCGCTCCGCAATCAACAAAAATGGTTGGAAGACTTACTCAATCTCATGCCCACACCCCTGTTATTGATAGAACCAGGGACAGCACGAGTCACTTTTGCTAATAAAGCTGCTGACGAAGTCGCTGGGGGGAAATTTCCGAAAGCAGATTCAGCCACAGAATATCAAGCTCTCTATTACTCAACTGACGCCGATGGCAATCCCATTGCCGATGAACAAGCACCAGGCATTAGGGTGGCCCGTGGCGAACGCTTAGACGGAGTAGAGTTAGACTGGCATACACCGACAGGTATCCGTTCTTTGCTGATTTATGCTGATACTTTACCAGCAATGCACGGCTATCCAACTACTTGTGTATTAACCTTCCAAGATATTACCAATCTCAAGCGCGTAGAAAAAGCACTATCGTTAGGTTATAAACGACTGCAACTACTATTTGGTACAGCCAGCGATTTACTTTCTAGCAAAGAGCCAGTCGCGTTGATTGAAAGTTTATTCCAAAAACTAGCAGAGCAAATTGGTTTAGATGTTTACTTTAATTTTTTAGTGAATGAAAACTCCCAGGTCATGCAATTAGCCTCCTGGCACGGAATTGATGAGCAAACTGCTAAAGCAGCAAATTGGCTAGAGATTGGTCAAGGAATGTGTGGTACAGTTGCCCAAGAACGCCGTCCCATTTCTATAGAAAATGTCCAGGAATCAAATGATCCAAAAACAGAACTCCTGCGTGTTATTGGTATTAAGACTTATTACGGCTACCCATTAATGGCTCAAGGAAAGTTGTTGGGTACTCTGTGTTTTTGCAGTCGCAGTCGCTTGCAATTTAGCCAAAATGAAATGGGAATGATGCAAGCAGTTTGTGATCAAATAGCGATCGCGATCGAGCGGGCACGATTAATAGCTTCTTTGCAACAACAAACCGAACAGTTGCAAGAGGCAAATCGGATGAAAGATGAATTTTTAGCAATATTATCCCACGAATTGCGATCGCCCCTCAATGCTATTCTGGGATGGTCGCAGTTGCTGCGTTCTCGCAAACTCAATGAAACCCAAATCACCAAAGCACTAGAAACTATAGAACGCAACGCTAAAACACAAACACAGTTGATAGAAGACTTACTTGATATCTCGCGGATCATCAGAGGCAAATTACGTTTAAATGTACGTACTTGCAATTTGATTGCGATTATAGAAGCCGCCTTAGATACAGTACGCCTAGCAGCGCAAGCAAAAGATATTCACATCCAAACTATGTTTGATTCTAAGGCAGCATTAGTTTCTGGCGATGGCGAGCGCCTACAGCAGGTAGTCTGGAATTTACTATCCAATGCCATCAAATTTACACCTGCTGGCGGTAAAGTAGAGGTAATTTTATCACTGATCAAAGAAGAAATAGGGACACAGAAATACAGAAATACCGAGAGTATCTTTGATAGATTCTCTGCATCACCCCGGCTGAACATTGGCGCGTCTTCCAAAGCATCATCGCCTCTGTCCACACTAAATGCAAAAATGGGAGGAACCCCTGCAACACAATGGTTTTCCTCCACCTCCTCTGAAACTGCTTATGCCCAAATTACAGTCAAAGATACTGGCATTGGTATCAGTCCTGAGTTTTTACCTTATGTATTTGATCGTTTTCGCCAAGCAGATAGTTCTAGTACTAGATCACATGGTGGGTTGGGACTAGGTTTAGCAATTGTGCGTCATTTAGTAGAAATGCATGGCGGTACTGTTGATGTAGCAAGTCCGGGAAAGGAACAAGGTACAACCTTTACAGTCAAACTACCACTCCTCAAAAGTCAAGATGCAATAGTCAACACTGAAGAATTAACAGTCAATAGCCAACAGCCAAATTTAAATTCTCTGCCGATCTCATCTTCTGTTCTAGATGGCGTACGTGTACTAGTCGTGGATGACGAAGCTGATACACGTGACTATCTCACTACTTTACTAAAACAGTCTCAGGCTCATGTACTAGCAGTAGCATCAGCACAAGCAGCAATAGAAGCTGTTAAGCAGTGGAAACCAGATGTTTTAGTCAGTGATATTGGAATGCCAGAGGAAGACGGTTACTCTTTACTCCGGAGATTGCGATCGCTTTCGCCAGAACAAGGAGGAAAAATACCAGCAGCAGCTTTAACAGCCTATGCTAGAGCAGAAGATCGACGCCGAGCTATACAGGCAGGTTTTCAGTTGCATTTACCTAAACCCGTCGATCCATCTGAGTTAATTACAGTAGTGGCTAGCCTTGTGGGACGCACTTAACTGCCAAGGCAATCAGATGAATCTACAGTTACCAGAAATTGTCATTTATCCTGACCGTAAGAAAACACTTTATCAAGAAAGGCTTCAGGCAGATGGCAGAAGGCAGCTATGCGAAGATCTAAAGTTTTCGTTCGTGATTGAGCCATCTGTACCCTCTGCCAAATGGGTTGAAGACCCCCAGTAAATCTTCGATTTACTGGTCTGCAATGTTCCTGGGGGTCACAAGACGCGGAGCGGCTTCCGCAGGTATCCCCCTTTAATTCCCTTCTGCCACGGCGTTCTTTGTTCGCCCGCAGCTTTGCAACCCACGCCTCCTCTGCCTCCGTACTTCTGCCTTCTTCAATATTTTATAAATTTCCTCTTTTTTACCCTGTTAGGCATTTGGTTATTATTCCAAGAAGGCGTTGCAATCATTGTCGGTTTGATAATCTCCCTTATTCTTGTACCAGGAACAATATTTCATGGATATCGTTTATTTTTTGTTCCACCAGCTTTAATTATTAATATTCATGGTCTTTAAGATAATACTTCTTTAATTAGTCTTGGCAGAATTGCTTGGCAACAAATACAGGCATTAATTCCAGGAGACTATATTGGTATTTATCCATGCGATCGCAAGATATTTCTATCTTCTCAGCCTGTCTGGAAAAAAGTTATATTCATTTTATTTCGTATGGGCAAGCCACTATCCCCATTTTTGATGCCAATGCAATGCTTGCGTGGAGAATCCAATGATATTTTCCAAACAATATACTATTACATGCAAGCCAATATTCATGCTGTCGATTGTGCAGTTAGTTGGTATTACAAAGGATATCTTTTATAATACTTAAGTGAAAAAAAGTCGTGTGATTGCTCAATGGCAACCTCAGTCAGAAAATCTTGATCTCAATTCACAATTATACTTAGAAAAATCATTATTTGCCTTTGAACAAGCGCTTGCTTTAGAAGCATTTCATCCTGATTGGTGGTATGAATTTGGTACAATTTTGGAAAAACACCAGTATTATTTAGATGCAATTACAGCTTATAAACAAGCAATTGAATTGAAACCAAATTTTGATGAAGCTTGGTATCGTGTAGCAGCAAGTTATGCAACTTGTGGTGATAAAAATAACTGCTTGCAATATTTGGCTGAGGCTTTGAAACTAGACCCAGATATGAGAAAAGATGCGGTAAATAATTTTGCTAACTTTGCCAACGATGAAGATTTTCAAAAAATCATAGGCGACACAAATTAAGTAAATCACCAGAGTGCAGGAAATCATCTATTTTGTTGCAACAAGTTTGTTCAACTAGCAAGATTCTACGATTAATAACTATTAATCGCAATTAGTAATAAGTAAATTCCCTGGCACTCTAGTGGTTTTTTAGCGGACAGTGCCGCTAACATTACAAAAGTAAAGGGCTTTGAAATACTATCTTATTTATTATTTCTGTATCGTATAAATGCACACAATTTTGCCCGAAGTTTGGGCATTGTTTAGTATTTCATACCATTTTATATTTCAGATTTGGAACTCTTTCCTAAAGCAATTTTTCATCGAATTAACCAAATACTTATACTGCCATTTTACGTGCGCTACTCAATACTCGGGAGATGGCTGATTTTGTCGCTTAAATCAGTAGAGTGAATGCGATCGCTGATGCTAATCCTGGATGCGTGTGGCGTTTACGTGGTCAGGGTGCAGACAATGCTACCAGTATTCGTGCTTTTGAGGATGAGCGAATTCTTATCCCTCTCCTTGTTTGGAAATCTTTGGAAGCTTTATGAGATTACGTTGATCGTAGCGATCACGCAAGTATCATGCGCGATCGCTATCGTTGGATGTTATCAAATCGATAGCATACCTCAAAATTATTTACTTCAGAGCATAATTTTGGTTATATTCTACTAGCTCAATTTCATTACCATCGGGGTCATTGACATAAATTCTATGCTTGGTTTCTGGTGCTGACATTGTGTAATATTCAATGCCTTTATCTTCAAGCAGCTTTTTCATGATTTCGCCATCTTTAATTACAAAACCAACATGGTTTATACCAATGTTTTCGTAAGCATTATGAACACGTTCTTGATGATTTTCATCATTCAAAGCTAAATAAAATTGGCGATCGCCTAGATGCATCCAACGACGACCATTAAATACACCTTCTGCACGCACGTACCACTCAGGAAACAAAGTTTGGTAAAAATTCCTGCTGTCGTCTATATTTTTACAAGATAGGTTAATGTGTTCAAAGCGAATCAAGTTCATATTTTTGTCCTTTGTTTTGATAATAATTACGTCTTCCTGTATTTATCCTCATCACCAAATAATTGATTATTGATAAGTTTTTACCCTAAGGTGATATCCAAAAACATCATGACTACAAAACCAATCATTACACCGATTGTTCCTTCTTTTTCTAAACCTTTGCAATGAGATTCGGGAATAATTTCATCACTGATGACAAACAACATTGCTCCAGCAGCAAAAGCCATCGCCCAAGGCAAAATAAAATTTGCAATACTCACTAATCCAGCGCCAATCAAACCACCAATTGGCTCAACTAAACCCGTCAACAAAGAAATCCATAAAGCATAATTTGTTGAATAACGCTCGGCAACCAAAGACAATGCTACAACTAAACCTTCGGGAATATTCTGTAAACCAATACCCAAGGCAACGGGAATTCCTTCTGTAATATTATGATTGCCAAAATTTACTCCCACAGCTAAACCTTCAGGAAAGTTATGGATAGTAATTGCGCCAATAAATAGCCAAATTTTCTTTAAATTTGCACCATTACAGTTTTCTTTCCCTTTAAAAAAATGTTCATGGGGTAAAAACTTATGGACTAGTTGCAAAAAAACTCCACCTAATAGTATGCCAATGACAATAGTCAAAGCTGCATAGGGTTTTGATGCTCCTTGAGCAATAGCTGCCTCGGTTCCCGGTAAAATCAATGAGAATGATGTCGCTGCTAACATCACTCCTGCACCAAAACCCAGCATGATTCCTTGTAGTCGTTGCGTAAGATTAATTGGTAACAAAATCGGTAAAGCGCCTACTACTGTCGCCAGTCCCGCGCCTAAACTGGCGATCGCACCGATAACAAGGCTGTCCATATCCGGGATTTTTGATTTAACTCCTTTAAATAAATCATAGTCGTTATGAGTTTTAGTTGCAAGTTTTTTTGCTTTGTGATTGTAGAGGGTGGAGAGTAGGGAATGCTGTGTTTTTCGCGTCTGGAACAAAAATTATGATTTAGAAATCGACCACCGATGCATACAGATGGACACTGATAAATTATGCGTTGGTGGCTGAGACCATTTCACAAAATTATTGATACAAATCCTTCCCCTTGTCTTCCTTGTCCTCTTTGTCCCCCTTGTCCTCTTTGTCTCTCTCGTCGCCATTAACTATTGATCGCTCCCCTGACCAAAATCACGGTACTGTCTACACCAGAGGCGATCGCTTCCGGAATGTTCCCTTTTATAGCCTGTTGTAGCAATCCCTCGCGGGAAGCACCTAGAACAACTACATCATAATGTTCGGTTTTTACTAGGTTGATTACTCCTTCGGTGACAGAATCTGCTTTCACAGGTGCAGCTACTACAGTACTGGATGATTTCTGGCGGCGAACAAGCATCCGAATTGCTTCTTCTAAAACTTTCATGTCTGGTTCTGATTCCGATGGCTTAAACACGCGGGTGAGGCGGATTTTCGGGTCATTTCCTAGCGTTACCAAAGCAGGTAATAATTTAATCGCCGCCCTAGCATTGGGACCGCCAGCCATTGGTACTAGCCAACTGTTGAATTGGGGAGGAGGGAGGGGGAGATGGGGGGCTAGGGGTCCCCACTTTGTAGGGTTGGGGGGCGATGGGGAGTGAGAGAGGGGAGGAGTAGGGAAAAGATGAGTTAAGGAGGGTCTTTGATGATTGATGATTGACTCTGGAGTTTTCCCTAACTTCACTAACACCATCTCACAAGTAGCTTGGCGAATCACACTGTCCACAACATCGCCAAAAATGCGACCAGGGGTGGAAGTGCTGCCCTTCCACCCCATTAGAATTAGGTCAATGTGTCTTTCTTTGATTGTCTCTAAGATTGCATGGGCAATATCATGAGTAACTCGGATCTGTGTATGCACCGGAATTTTCCATTTTTTGCCTAAAACTTCGGCGTTTCGCAGTAATCGCCGACTTTTGGCTGTCCTAACAGGGGTTTCGGCTGGAGATCTTTGACGAGAAACAAGGATTACTTGCAGACATTCTATTTCGTAGTGGCGATCGCGGGCGATCGCAGCTGCCATTTGTAATAGTGTGGCAGCTGTTTCAGGGTTTGCAACTGGTACTAACAATCTACCTCTACCAGTGCTGGGCGATCGCGTTTGATAAACTATGTAAGAAGGTTCTGGTTGTGGCCCATGTTCTCTAATTTGACAGTTGAGACTGTCGGCTTCTGCCCGAATAATATCAGCACGAGTAATGATGCCAATGATTCTGCGCCCTTCTACTACTGGCAAGCGACTGATTTGATGACGATCCAATAAATACAGCACATTGCTTAAATTATGGGTGGGCGTAACTGTCACTGGCTGCGGTGTCATGATTTCCCGTAGGGGAGTATCTTTTGCTAGGTTGTGATCGCGTATTTTTAATAAATCAGTTTGGGTGACAATTCCTAGCAATTTACCTTGTTCAACTACAGGAAATCCTCGGTGGTGAGAACGAGAGAAAGCCTGTACTACTTCTTCTACAGACATCTCTGCATCTAGGGTTTCCACCCGGCGCTGCATGACATCTTTTGCTGTTAACTTGGTGAATGCACCCTCAACGGGGGGTGCATTTTCGATGTTGATGCCACTGAAGTGTAAAAGTTTGGTATACAGCGATCCTGGCATCAGCTTGTCAGCAACCAGGTAGGATGTGACTGAGCCAACCATTAAAGGTAACACCAGATTAAAATCTGTTGTCATTTCAAATACAATCACGATCGCTGTGATTGGCACTTTCGAGACGGCACTAAAAAATGCCCCCATGCCTGCTAAAGCATAGGTCGTTGGGGAACCTAATCCGAATAGCTGAAATTCACCAACACCGACGATATAACCCAAACAAGAACCTAAAATCAAACTAGGCGCAAATAACCCTCCTGGCGCCCCTGAACCAAATGCTACCAAAGTTAAAAGAAATTGAGCCAAAAAAGCGATCGCCGCTATAGGTGCGTTAGCCTGACCAGCTATTACAAATTCTCTTAATCCCGTATTATCACGGAAAGAAGATGGTAAAACTGCAACTACTACACCAGAGATACATCCAGCTAAAGCTACCCTAAGGGGTAAGCTAATACGTAATCTACGATATATTTTAATACTTTCAATTAATCCACGATTAAATAATGCTGCTAGTAATCCTGCAAAAACACCCAAAACCAGGTAAAAAGGAATTTCTATGATTGAGAAACTGCTAGAAGATTGAGTTAATTCCAAGTTCAGTAGCAAACTACGACCACCCAAAAGACGGGAGACAACACCACCAATAAAAGAGGCAATGATTGCAGTTCCCAATGTTAGCCCCGATAAATCTTGGAGTAACTCTTCTACCACAAACAAAACGCCAGCAATGGGCGCATTGAAGGCTGCTGCTAAACCTGCACCCGCACCAGCAGCAATCATCTGGCGTCGATGATCTGGAGATGTGGGAACCCAACGACTCATCCCTGCTGCCAAAGCAGCCCCGACTTGTACAGTCGGGCCTTGCCTACCTAAAGTGATTCCTGAAGCTAAAGAGATCATGGCACTGAGTAACTTCACAAGTGCTACTCGCCACGAAAGCTTGACTGGTACATTGGCAAGAGAAGCTTTCACATGGGGGATACCACTGCCAGAAGCTTCTGGTGCTAACCTTTCTACCAATAATCCAGCTAGAAACCCGAAGCCCAAACCGACTGTTGGTAGGAATAACCAGGCTGGCAAAACGTGGGAATTATGAACTCGCCATGTTCCTAGCCATCCCGAACCAAATTTCAAGCATACAGCACAAAGGGCGGCAACAAGACCAATAATACAGGCTTCTGCGATCGCTAAACCTCTTCTTGGTTGCCAGACAGTGCGAATATACTGATTCAGAAAAGGGGGCGACATAGCAATTAAAAATTAAAAATTAAAAATTAAAAATTTAGTACTTTTGATATTTATAGGAGAAATTTTAACTTCTTCCGCAACCTTGTGATACCCAAAATCGTTGCAGTGCGTAGACATGTAGGGGCTTCTTGGAACGCGATCGCTCACCTTTACAAAATCTTATCAAAATGCCTGATTATTAAGAAATGCTGTATTTTCAGCTAGTAACTAGATATAATACTCACCAAAGTTAAGGTTAACCCTTTTTTTCTATCAACTTTAATTACTTATGAAGCTGGGGTTATTTAATCAAGGTTTGACAAAGGTAGTAGTCACCTCACTGGCGACACTCACCGCTGCTACAATCATTCACCAGCCCACTTACGCTCAAGGTACAAACTTCTACTGCGGTACAAGTAAATACCGAAATCAAAGTATACCTGCAACTTTTGTCCGTACCCAAGATGGTAGAAATGTGGCGATGATTCGCTGGTTACACACCAACTACTTTTCATCAAATTGGACTCCACAAATGCGTTGTCAAGAAGTAGCCCGCAGATTTCAAAAAAATTATGATAATGGAATGCTCAGACGCATAAATACTGGGACACTCAAAGGACAACCGGTTGTATGTGCTGCCATCAAACAAAGTGATCCTTGTACAGACAGCACCTTGTTATTCACTCTCAACCGTAATGTCAATCCTGAAAAAGCTTTAAAAATGCTCATGGATCGTCGTGGTTTGGCATCTGGAAACGCGTTTGTATCTAGAGGTCAAAACGTATCTAGAAGCGAAAAAAATAATAGTTCCTTTAGCGTTGAATTTGATAGTTATATTCAAGGTGCTACCGTTGAACCAAGTAATCCTCAACCTGAAAACAACAATACACCCTAATGGATTTATAATTAGGTAATTATGTAGTCAATATTGCTAAATTTTCATTGAGTGTTCACAGATTTGATTTTTCCAACCCCTACAGAAAGGGGCAATGGCAAATGAAATGGCACAATCAAAAGTCAGTAACATTGGTTACTGGCTTGTTATTTGTAATTTGTGTATCGGCAGTATATCTGAGATATTCGGCTAAGTGTACTAATATTAACTGTGAGGAGCAAAAGACTACACAGATAAACCGATTATCAATAGAACAAATACGTCATACTAGCGAAGCTATTACTGTGAAAGTGATGTCGAAAGAATTCTTGGGTTCAGGAATTCTACTGAAAAAGCAAGACTCTGCTTATACAGTTTTGACTAATGCCCATGTATTGCGTGCTGATGATCCTCCCTATCGGATTCAAACACCGGATGGTCGGATTTGGTCTGCGAATTTGCTGGCAAATGTCAAGTTTGGCACTAATGATTTAGCCATATTACAGTTTCGTAGCCTACACAGAAATTATACTGTGGCATCCATTGCTTTTAACGCTGCTATAGGTGATGAAGTATTTGCTGCTGGATTTCCCTATGGAGATGACGGAAAAGACAAAGGCTTTACATTTACAACTGGTAAGGTAGCACTAATATTACCAAAGGCTTTAGAAGGTGGTTATCAAATTGGCTACACAAATGATATCCAAAAAGGTATGAGTGGAGGGCCACTCCTCAATCATCAGGGTGAAGTAGTTGGAGTGAATGGAATGCACGCATACCCTTTGTGGGATGTTCCTTCAGTATTTGCTGATGGTTCCGAAGCAGATCAAAAATTGCATGAACAGATTATTCGCCTCAGTTGGGCTGTACCAACGGAGAAATTTACGTTTAGAAGCAAGATTGGTCAATTATCTAATTAATCTCAAAAGACTTTATCATTTCATTCACGGTTTTGATAAATTCATCATAATCATCTATCGCTGCTGTATAGGTAATTATGTATGCTTTATCACCTTTTAAAGTCCAGATTTGCAAATTTTTTAACTTAGTATCTTCGTCTTTGCCTGTGTAGACTATCTGATTTGCTGGTTTGAATGCCAAAGTAGTTGAACTCGTATTAATAATTTGAGCTTCTGGCAAAGTATTTTTAATTTCATCAACAAATAATTTTTTAGACTCAGCTAATGTTCCGGAAAATTTCTCAATATCTACATTTAACTTTTCTTGAAATTTATCTGTCTCACTTTGTTTTGGAGATATAAACGTTACTATTTCAGTAACGCCTAAAACATCAATTTCTTTGATTTGTAGCTGCCAACTGGCTGGATATTTGATTTTTAAACCGTAATTGGAATTCTCATAGGGTATAAACTTTTCTGGTTCCTGCCCAGGTCGAATTGCTACAAATACGCTAGCAAGCACTGCAACTATACCTAAAGGAACTAACCATTTCCAACCAGATGTGGAAGAACGAAGTTTCAGAATCGATGGAAGTCTTGTTTGTCCCTGTGTAAAAGTGTGATTTGAGTGTGAGATTTGTCTTAGTGCTTGTAGTGCTGACTCTGCTGACTGATAACGTCCACTAAAGTGATAGCGTACCATTCTATCTAGAATATCAGCTAGCTCAGGGCTAACCCGCGCTTGGTCACGCCAAACAATTTCTCCGGTTTGGGGATCTCTAGGTAATTTGCTTCCTTGGGAAGGGTCAGGATATATACCTGTTAAGGCTTGGATACCTATCACTCCTACAGCATAGACATCGCTGCTAAATTGTGGTTCACCAGCTGCTTGTTCACTTGGCATGTAGCCAAGAGTACCAATAGCCACGGTGACAGTTTGCCCCTGTTGATTAACTTCCAAACCTCTTACCTTTTTCACCGCACCAAAATCAATCAGGACAATTTTTCCGTCCTGTCGTCGCATGATATTGGCTGGTTTGATATCCCTGTGAATTACTCCTTGGCGATGGACAAAGGCTAAAACCTCTAGGATTTCCGTCAAAAGCTTAATCGTCTCGGCTTCAGTTAGTCTATCGGCTAATGGAGGTAATTCTTGCCTGAGGTCGTGACCTTCAATAAATTCTTGAACTAGATAAAATTCTTGATTTTCTTCAAAATAAGCTAAAAGACGGGGAATCTGATCATGATTGCCTAATTCTTCTTGAATTTCTGCCTCTTGTTTAAAGAAGCGTTGTGCTATTTGTAGAGTATTCGGGTCGTTAGTTCTTGGTTTTAGCTGCTTAACTAGACACTTAGGATTACCTGGGCGGTCGGTGTCACACGCGATGTAAGTAGCCCCAAATCCTCCTCCTAATCCCAATTGTTGGACAATTTGGTAACGTCCACGAAGCTTGTGACCCAACATTACATTCACCTTACATGCTAATAAGTTTAGAAGTTATGACTCAAAGCGTCTATGTGTTGATGTTATCTTGACATAGTTTGACACTTATACGATAAAAGTACCAGCAGCAGTTCTTGACGTACAATATTCAGGAAGTTTTTAGATTTATCGTCAAAAATAGGAATCCAGGGTAGGTGACAGAGTCACCCTAAATCTTGAGTGAATTAAGAATATTTTCCTCTTAGTGTTTTAGTGCCTTGGTGTTTCAAATAAAGATTTTTTCACCACCAAGTCACTAAAACACTAAGAAAAATCCTATTTCGACGTGCATAACCCACGATCTGTTACCAAGTAAACTACAAAAGTCCCCAACCAGTGACTACTAGAATAGTGTTCACTAACAGCCTCGATTGTGCTACTTTGACGATGTAGAACAGCAGCAGCACGAAGGGTTTCTATTCGAGGATCAGTTTCAGGCAAGCCAAAGATTATTCCTTCAAGCATCCAAGCGCGACTGAGATTTAAACCATGAAAATGAGATTGTAAATAGTCTTGAAAATTAGTGACTTTTACAGGTTGTAGGCAATCTACTGACTCATCAACAGTTAATTGTGGCAGAAAATCGGTGAGCCAGTGGGCAAAATCTGTCGGTGAAAGAATTCGTCGTACCAGATCAGCTTCAGCGAGGCAGGGGGAGATAAAATCATAGCCGAGTGGTTCTAAATGTAGCGGATAACTGCGATCGCTCAAATAAAATTGTTGGATTTTGTTTTCAATCAAATCAGCAAAGTTCTCATTTTTAGTGATTCGCGCCCAATCTATTACTAAACCCAGGGCAAACGCCGTTTGACTATGTGTTCCTGTGCGGTTGGGTAGTTCGAGTTTTTGCAGCCATCGCTGGAAATTACTCGCAACCAAGGTTTCTAGGGGTTCCAACACAGCTAGCCATTCTTGGGCTTGGGTATCATTCCATTCACGTAGTTCCGCAGCCAGTTGTAATAGCCATGCAAAACCATAGGGACATTCAAAGTAGGGATGTTTATGTAAATGGGCAATTTCCCCTTGAATTTTTTCAGGTATGAAGCTTTGAGTTAGGGCTTCTCTGACTGTTGTCTGAAAGGAGGCTTGAGGAAAATAACGAGTCAGACGTGTGAGTAACCAGTGTCCGTGTACGGCTGAATGCCAATCCAAGCAACCATAAAAAACAGGTGTTAATTCCCGTGGTGGCTTGATATCTTCGTCGCTATTAAACCAGTAAATAGCATTATGGGGATACTCTTGTTTGATGCAGTTAAGTACCAATTGCACAAGTTTTGTTGCGATCGCTACGTCAATCTCCATAGCTTTGGTTTTCATAATGACTCGTTTCGGTTGGTGGACAGGTTTAATTGTCGCTTTGAATTAGCTTGAGTCCTAGTAGGCGATCGCACACCGAAAAAGTCTGATCACAACTAAATTCCTGACTACAAAATTAGGTAACTTCCAAAAATAAATCATTTCCCCTTGTCCCCTTAATTTTCACAACCGTCGAATTCCCTTTTCCAAACCTTGACAAACACCAGTCAGAAAATCCAAATCTAAGGTGGCAATTGTATCACTGGGTTTGTGATAGTGGGGATTTCGCAAAAAAGCTGTATCTGTAATCATGATGGCTGGATAACCTGCATCCCAAAAAGGGGCATGATCACTCTGTCGAGTTTGCCGGACTATATGACCTTTGTTAGGTACTGGTAGCCATTGACTTGCTACACCTACTTTCCGAATACTGCGGCTAATGCTAATTAAATCTCTTAAGGTTCGCCAATTGCCAATTAAACCAATAAAATCGCCACGACTAGGATAAATATGTTGTAAAGGTGGTGGGTAAATTTGGGAACCAGGGTTAGTGTTACAGTAACCTAACATTTCCAGAGAAATCATTAATCGTAGCGGTTGCTGTTCTTTTTGCAACTTAGCTACATACTCAATGCTACCTAACAAGCCATACTCTTCCATATCAAAAGCTACTAGCTGCAAAGGATATTTGATTGGTTCTGTTGCAAACATCCTTGCTAACTCTAGTAACACTGCTACACCTGTAGCATTATCATCAGCCCCTGGTGAACCAGGCACAGCATCATAATGGGCACCAATTAAAATTGGTGGCAAGTCTCTTGTTTGTAAATCCGCAGCAGATAAGTTCAAGACGAGATTTTTGCAAGCTTTACCACCCACATAAAAGGTGTGGATATCCACACTCCCCCACTGTGCAAATGAGGCGCGAATGTATTCTTGAACAAAAAAATGGCCAGCACTTGCCATGAAAGGATCGCGATCGCGGACTATTTGAGTAAGATGAGTTTCCAGTTGGTTTTTTAAATTCACAAGATGCTAACAGCGAACCTGGTTGAAGGTGTATTTATCAACAGCAAGATACAATAAATCAAGCATTAGTTCTAAACAAAAAATTTATATAGAAATACTAGGAGAAACTTAACGCATGGGCAAGGTAGTAGGCATCGACTTGGGTACAACGAACTCTGTAGTCGCCGTTATGGAGGGTGGCAAGCCGGTGGTTATTGCCAATGCAGAAGGAATGCGCACAACTCCCTCCGTAGTTGGCTTTAGCAAAGACGGCGAACGCCTTGTAGGGCAAATGGCCAGGCGGCAAACTGTCCTCAACCCTCAAAATACTTTTTTTGCAATTAAACGCTTCATGGGACGTAGGTATAGCGAACTGAGTCCAGAATCAAAGCGCGTACCCTATACCATTCGTAAAGATGAAGTTGGCAATATTAAAGTTGTCTGTCCCCGTTTAAATAAAGATTTTGCCCCAGAAGAAATTTCGGCAATGATTCTCAAGAAATTGGCAGAAGATGCTAGTAAATACTTGGGGGAACCCGTTACAGGGGCAGTAATTACCGTTCCCGCCTATTTTAATGATTCTCAACGGCAAGCAACGCGGGATGCTGGTAGAATTGCTGGCCTAGAAGTTTTGCGAATTCTCAACGAACCAACTGCTGCTTCTTTAGCTTATGGTTTAGATCGCGGTGAGACAGAAACCATTTTAGTATTTGATTTGGGTGGTGGCACATTTGACGTTTCTATCCTAGATGTCGGTGACGGTGTATTTGAAGTGAAAGCTACCAGTGGTGATACTCAACTCGGTGGTAATGACTTTGATAAAAAAATAGTCGATTGGCTAGCAGAACAATTTCTCGAACAAGAAAAAGTAGATTTAAGAAGAGAACGACAATCTTTGCAGCGTTTGATGGAAGCTGCGGAAAAAGCCAAAATTGAACTTTCTGCTGTCAGTGTCACTGAAATCAACTTACCCTTCATTGCTGCTACAGAAGAAGGGCCTGTACACTTAGAAACTCGCCTGACTCGTTCCCAGTTTGAAGGCTTATGCGATGACTTGTTAGGGCGGTTGCGTGTCCCAGTAAAACGGGCTTTAAAAGATGCTGGACTCACCCCCAATGATATCGACGAAGTTGTACTAGTAGGCGGTTCTACGCGGATGCCTATGGTACAGCAACTAGTACGGGCGATGATTGGCAGAGAACCCAATCAAAACGTCAACCCTGATGAAGTTGTAGCAGTGGGTGCAGCGATTCAGGCGGGAATTCTTGCAGGCGAACTCAAGGATGTATTGTTATTGGATGTGACGCCCTTATCTTTGGGACTGGAAACTATAGGTGGTGTCAAGAAAGTACTAATTCCCCGCAACACTACTATTCCTGTCCGCCGTTCGGACATCTTTTCCACGTCAGAAAATAACCAGAACACTGTGGAAATTCACATAGTCCAAGGAGAACGGGAAATGGCAGCAGACAACAAATCCTTAGGGCGATTCAAGCTGTACGGTATCCCCCCAGCACCTCGCGGTATTCCCCAAATTCAAGTAGCATTTGATATCGATGCCAACGGGATATTACAGGTAACTGCTTTAGACAGAACCACAGGTAGAGAGCAGAGTATTACAATTCAAGGTGCTTCTACTTTGAGTGAAACTGAAGTGCAACAAGCGATTCGAGAAGCCGAGAAATTTGCTGACATAGACAGACAACGTAAAGAAAAAGTAGAAAAACGTACGCGGGCTGAGGCTTTGATTTTACAAGCCGAAAGACAACTGCGGGAAGTAGCACTAGATTTTGGTATGGCATTTGCCCGGAACCGTCGTCAACAAATTGATAACATCTGTCGGGAACTGCGCGAGAGTTTAAAAGAAAATGATGATCGCGGCATAGATCAAGCCTACGCCGACCTGCAAGATGCCTTATATGACCTCAACCGCGAAGTTCGACAATACTACGCTGAAGAGGAAGATGATGATTTGTTGGGTGCGATCAAAGACATTTTTACAGGTGGTGGTGATAAAGACCGGGATTATCCTAGAGACACTTTCCGCGATCGCGATTACTATGACAGAGACTATGACCGAGGCTATGGCAAAGATTATGACCGAGGTTATAGCAGAGATTATGACCGCAGTCCCAGCAGAGATTACGACCGCAGCCCCAGTCGAGACTACGACAGAAGCTATGGTCGAGACAATCGTTCCTCTGCCTTTGACAACAGTGGTTCTTCACGCCGTTCTCGCCCCACCTATCAAGATAACTGGGATGATGACGATGATTGGTAATCAAGCTTGTTAGGTAAAATGATCGCTCCTTCCCTATTCATATGTACTGCTTGTGCAAAATACTGAATATTTAGTTAGAAAAAGGTGATGAAATTGATTTGAAATTCGGATTTAGTCATTATTAATAGGTAATAGTTAGTGGTTCAGTGGTTATTTGTTTTTCCCAACAACTACCAACTGCTAACAATTGATCATTCATGAATCAAAAATTAACAACCAACAATCAACTATCTTAAAAAAATAAAAACTAAATCCCTAATTATAACTTATTATGCAGAATTTGCGGAATTTTCGCGATTATTACGAAGTTTTGGGAGTATCTAAAGATGCCACCAATGAAGATATTAAAAAAAATTATCGGCGTTTAGCTAGGCAGTATCATCCTGATCTCAATCCAGGTAACAAAGCAGCAGAGGAAAAATTTAAGGATATCGGTGAAGCTTATGAAATTCTCTCCGATCCCACAAAGCGGGCCCAATATGACCAATTCAGTCGCTACTGGAAGCAAAAAGGCTTTGATAAACAAGCACAGAAAAAACCTTGGGGCGCGGATAGCCGTAGCAATGGTCGCAGTACTCAAGATGTCAACCCTGGTAATTATTCAGATTTTACAACCTTTATTAATGAAGTCATTGGTGTAAAAACTGGTCGAAACGCCACATCTACAACTGCCAATACTACCAACACCGATCCATTTCGTACCCCAAGAACAAAAGTTGCATATACTCCAAATCAACGCCCTACCCGGCGAGATATCGAAGCAAGATTATCTCTACCCCTAGAAAAAGCTTATCACGGTGGTTTGGAAAGAATTCGCTTAGAGGATGGGCGATCGCTAGAAGTAGAAATGCCCGCAGGGATGGTAACAGGTCAAACGATTCGTCTCCGTAATCAAGGTATTAATGGTGGCGATTTATACTTAAAAATTACAGTCGAACCTCATCCTCTTTTTAAAATAGAAGGTACAGATATTCACTGTCAAATCCCTATTACTCCCAGCGAAGCTGTATTAGGAGGTCAAGTCGAAGCACCTACGCTTGATGGTTTGGTGAAAATGTCAATCCCTCCCGGAGTTAGATCTGGACAAAGATTACGTCTAGCTGGTAAGGGTTATCCCACTGACAAAGGTAAACGCGGCGACCAATTAGTAGAAATTCAGATAGTTACTCCTAAAAATATTAGCCAAGAAGAACGGCAATTATACGAGAAAATACGGCAGATTGAAAATTTTAAACCCCGCGCTGATTTATTTTCATAAGGTTGTTGGTTGTTGGTAGTTAGTAGTTAGTGGGTAGAGACGCGAGGAATATCGCGTCTGTACATTAGTAGTTGGTAGTTAGTAGTTACTTGTCCTTTAAACTACTTACTCCACCCTACGGGAAGCCACTTGCGTGTCTACACACTTCCCACACCCCTCACACTCCACCCTTACCTTAAGCCTATGAGCGTGTCTACACACTCCCCATCTCCCCATCCCCCCACCTCCTCTGCTTGAGCCAGGAGTTACAGAGTAAGTTTAAAATATTAGAAAAAAGTTTAGCGCTAGGTGAATTAAACAGCCGTGAATCAGAATGGTGCAATGTCACAAAGCAGCGAGAACACGTACTATATTCTGCTAGGATTGCATCCGAGTGCATCGCCAATTGAGATCCGTCGTGCTTATCGGGAATTGAGCAAACGCTATCATCCTGATACTACAAGCTTACCCACAGTTGTCGCTACTGCCAAATTTCAGCAACTCAATGAAGCCTACGCTACCTTAAGTAACCCAGAACGACGGTTAAGTTATGACCTGAAAATTGGTTATTCTCGGTTTGGAGTAATTCAAGCACCACCCGATTTAAATCGTCCCGTTTCCCGTTCCTACGACTGGTCTAAATCAGCTTATCTTGATGCTAGCGATCGCCCCCTCTCATCGGGTGAAATCTTTGCTTTATTTATCCTGGGTTTAACATTTTTAGGTTGCTTACTGTTAGCGATCGCCATTGGCTTAACTCGTGGTGAGGCCGCTTTCCAACCTGTAGGATTGATTTTACAACTCTTTATTTTTAATTTTTAATTGTTATGTCTCTTCCCCCGTCTGACACACCACTATATAACCACCCTCTTCCCCAAATTGAGCAGTGGTTAAGAGAACAAGGTTGTGAACAAGATGAAATACAGCTACATTGCTGGCGCGTACAGCGTCCTAGTTGGCAAGCAGAACTTTGGCTAGACATTGAGCAAATTGTAGTCCGATATCTCAATGTTGGAGACAATGGACAAGATATCCAACGCGCCTTCAAATATTCCTTGAGTCGGCGAGATGTAGAACAGGCTGTGTTTTCCGGACCATAGTGAACAAGAGTAGAGGAGTAGGGGGAGTGTGAGGAGTGTGTAGACGCGCTGTGCGCGGCTTCCTGTAAGTGGAGTAGGAATGTAGTTGGTGAGATAAATAATTTTCCCCTCATACCCCTCACACTCCTCACACCTCTCATACCCCTCATACCCCTCATACCTTCCCAAACCGCCTTTCCCGTTGCTGATACGCACACAAAGCGCGGTGGAATTCATGGCGATCAAAATCAGGCCAGAGAGTATCAGTTATATATATTTCTGAATAGGCTATTTGCCAGAGAAGAAAATTTGAAACTCGCATTTCTCCACTGGTGCGAATTAATAAATCAGGGTCACAAATACCGATGGTGTAAAGATGACGTTCAAATGTTGCTTCATCAATTTCATCTGGCTGGAGTAGACCTTGTTGGACTTTTTGGGCGATCGCTCGACAAGCTTGAATAATTTCTTGTCTGCCGCCATAATTGGTCGCGATCGTAAACTTGATCCCACGATTATCTTTCGTTTCTTCCATCGAACGGCTAATTTCTGCTTGTAGCGATCGCGGTAAGCTACTCAAGTTACCTACAAACCGAATTTGCACATTCTCTTCCACCATTTCCCGCAGTTCTTGACGCAAAACTCGCTGAAATAGAGTCATCAAAAAATCTACTTCTTCGTGTGGTCTTCCCCAGTTTTCCGTGGAAAACGCATAAGCTGTCAGGGCCTCAATCCCCCAATCTTTACAACAACGGAGTAAATCTTTTAAGGCATCAACACCAGCTTTATGACCCATAATTCTGGGTAGCCCTTGATGCTTTGCCCATCGACCATTGCCATCCATAATCACTGCAACGTGCTTGGGCAGCAGTTCTTGTTTTAAGTCAGGAGGCAGGTATTGCAGTTCAGTTTGTTGTGCTGTCATTTTTTGTCTCGCGATGCGGTCGATGGTAATCCGAGTAAACGTGAAACCAATGCTAAGGCCTGACTACGAATCTGACGACCCAAACTGATCAAACCAGGAGCAACAGCCTCCCGATCTACAGTTGGGGAAAATCTCGCTTCTAAAGACTCTTTCAGCTTCGTAATCGTCAGTGGTCTATTTAGAGTTCCCTTTTCCGCTAAAGAAATAGAACCTGTTTCTTCAGATACCACGACACAAATGCAATTCTCGACCCGCTCAGTTATTCCCATCGCCGCCCGGTGGCGTGTTCCCAACTGGCGCGAAGCTGTACGTCCCGAAAGCGGTAAAATTATACCCGATGCCACGATCCGAGAACCTCGTATCAATGTAGCACCATCGTGTAAGAGAGTTTTCGGTTGAAAAATTGTTTGTATTAGCTCTTTGGACACTTCAGCGTTCAGTTTTACTCCTGGTACAGAAAAATCCCGTTCATCAATAGGGCCAGTCGTTTCCAAAATTAGTAGCGCACCTATCCGATTTTTCGACAGTTCTCTGACTGCTTCGACTATTTCATCAATTACACTATCAGATTTAGGAACTGCTAGACGGGACGGTTGAAATAATTGCCAGAATTCGCCACGTCCTAATTGTTCCAAAAATCGCCGAAACTCGGATTGGAGAGCAACTGCCATTGCGACAGCACAACCAATCACTAACTTTTCTAGTACAAAATTTAGCAATTGTAGCTGTAACTTCCCACTGATGGCTGATGCCAGCATCAGAATAATAAAACCTCGCACCATCCACAGTGTCCGGCGCTCACTAATAATAATTAGTATCATGTACGTCAGCGCCAGCACTAAAACAATATCCAGAGTCTCAAGCAGCAAAGGCTGAGACCAACCTTGGTTTATCAGCCATTGCTTCCACCAATCTCCCATGACATCTGGGGTGAAAGTATGAAGTATGAGGTATGAAGTATGAAGTGTAAAGTATGAAGTGTAAAGTATGAAGTATGAAGTGTAAAGTATGAAGTGTGAACTATAAAATCTAAATTCTTATTTTCATCCTTCATCCTTGAGTTTTCATCCTTCATCCTTGAGTTTTCATTCTTCCTCCTTCATCCTTCAGTCTTTATCCTTCATCCTTCTTAAGTCTTTCTGGTAGGCAATCCTGTCGAATCAAATCCTGATAGGTTTCGCGTTGCAAAATCAAATTTGCTTCGCCATTGGCTACTACAACAGCAGCCGATCTGGGCAGGCGGTTGTAGTTAGATGCCATACTGTAATTGTAAGCACCAGTTGCCATAACTACGAGAATATCTCCAGATTCAGTTTTGGGTAGTTGGGCATCCTTAATCAAAATATCCCCTGATTCACAATGTTTACCAGCAATTGTGGTCGTTTCTGTCAAGGAAGCAGATATGCGGTTAGCAACTACAGTACGATACACTGACTGGTAAGTAATAGGACGGGGATTATCAGACATGCCACCATCAACTGCTATGTAAGTGCGAATATCGGGAATAACTTTAGAAGAACCTATAGTGTAAGCCGTAACACAAGCCGTAGCAATTAGCGATCGCCCTGGTTCGCAAAGTAATTTCGGCAAAGGCAAGTTTTCTGCTGCACACGCTTGTTGAATTACTTCACAAATTGGCTTTACCCACTCTTCAATACTAGGGGGATCATCCGATTCTGTATACTTGATCCCCAAACCTCCACCAACATTTAACTCTGTCACAGTTAAACCATAACCAGCAGCTTTACTCATCCACTGCACCATCACAGCTGCTAAATCTTGATGTGGTTGGCGTTCAAAGATTTGGGAACCAATATGAGCGTGTAATCCCACACAGTTTAAAACAGATTGCTGACTAACAAAAGCAAATAATTCATCTAAGTCATTGGGATCAAAGCCAAACTTACTATCCAGGTGTCCCGTACGAATATATTCGTGCGTATGACATTCAATACCTGGTGTTAGCCGCAGCATGATCCGGACGGAGTGATGAGGTGGTGGGGAGAGGGGGTGGTGGGGAGAGTTTGATTTTACATTCTCCCCATCTCCGTTTCTCCCCATCTTCCCATCGCTAAGCGTCTCTACATCTTCGGTTCTCTCAATCTTTTCAGTTATCTCCACCAAACTCCGTAACTCATACCAATTGTCTACAACAATAGTACAACCAGACTGAATTGCCAGAATTAATTCTTCTCGGGATTTATTATTACCGTGAAAATAAATTTTTTCGGAACTCACACCCGCATTTAGGGCTGTGTAGAGTTCACCTCCAGAGACAACATCAATTCCCAAGCCTTCTGAGGCGGCGATCGCACAGACTGCCAAACAACTCCAGGCTTTGGAGGCATATAATACTTGAGATTCACCCTTGTAATAGTGCTGGAAACTTTCCCGGTACTGGCGGCAAGCTATTCGCAGGGTTTCTTCATCCAAAATATACAAAGGTGAACCAAACTGTTGCACAAGAGTTGTCACATCACAACCCCCTATTTCTAGGTGGTCTTGATTATTTACTTTGGCAGTCAGTGGTAAAAGTTCTTGATTGGGTGAAAGATTAATGTGATTGCTAGCTGTTTGCGGTAAATACTGTCTACCAGAAAGTTGAACCCCGGCAGGGTGAGTCGATACCATAACTATTAAGAGTTGTCCTTCGTACTAATTACAAGCGATGAGCGGATATGCCGATTCCCAGTTTACCGAATAACGTGCTTTTTCGCCCCTGTCTTTCGGCATTGATTGAGAATGTGGGGAGTGCGGGGAGGGGAGATGGGGGACAAGGGGGACAAGGGGGACACGGAAGACAAGGGAGAAAACCTACGATCAACAAACAACAACGAACCACTAACTACTAACCAATGACCAATGACCAATGACAAATGACCAATTAGAACTGAAATCAATAACAGTAGATGATTTGAGTGCGGTTGTGGAACTAGATCAGGCTTGTTTTAGTGGTCTTTGGACTCAGGATGCCTATAAACGAGAGGTAGATAGTCCTAACAGCGTTTTACTCGGTTTATTTGCACCTTTGTCTACTGTAAAACTGCTGGCAATGGGTTGTTTTTGGTCAATTTTAGAAGAAGCTCATATTACTATTTTGGCGGTTCATCCCCAATATCAAGGTCAAGGTTTAGGACAGGCTATTCTTTATTTCTTGCTAAAGGCTGCTTATGAACTGGGCTTAGAAAGAGCTACCCTAGAAGTCCGAGTTTCTAACAAAGCTGCAATTTCTCTATATCAAAAATTTGGCTTTAAAACAGCAGGACAGCGAAGGCGTTACTATAAAGATAACGATGAAGACGCCTTGATTTTGTGGTTAGGAAATATCCAATATCCAGAATTTCAAGATTCTTTGAAAAAGCTATATATCAAAATGAGCGATCGCCTCAATCTATACAGTTGGTATATAGTTGATGGTTAGTTGTTTGTCAATGATCAATTGTTAGTAGTTAGTGGTTAGTGGTTATTATTTTACTCCCCACACTCCCCACACTCCTCATACTCTCCCTTGTCCCCTCCCAATCCCTGATCCCTGATCTCCTATCCCTAATAATAAATTTTTTATAAAAATTTTTAACTTAAGACGGTATTTTATTACCTATAAAAAATTTTCATACTGTTCAATAGTAAATTGACAGTTACAAAAAAATATGATAAAAATCTTTCCTTGGGATTGGCATTAAAAACTTGCAAGCCCAAACTCTTTTTTGCTTGTCAATCTCCACAAAGACAGTAAATTCAGACTCCTCAATACACACTCAATAAAAAGTAATAAAAAGTTAGCAATTCCCATTAAGGCTGGGTGATCCCGATTGAATGTCTATTTCTTTATACAGACATTCAATCGATTTGGCTGTGCTAAAATCAGCGTACCGGCACGACGCAGGTGATGGGAAAAATGCCATGTTTGAACGCTTCACAGAAAAAGCCATTAAGGTAATCATGTTGGCCCAGGAAGAGGCACGCCGCCTGGGACACAATTTCGTTGGTACCGAGCAGATCCTCCTGGGTCTGATTGGAGAAGGTACCGGAGTGGCGGCTAAGGTGCTGAAATCTATGGGCGTTAATCTCAAAGACGCTCGGATTGAAGTAGAAAAAATCATAGGCCGGGGTTCAGGCTTTGTAGCCGTGGAAATTCCGTTTACGCCACGGGCAAAGCGAGTTCTGGAACTATCCTTGGAAGAAGCGCGCCAATTAGGGCATAACTACATTGGCACCGAGCATCTGCTGTTGGGCCTGATCCGAGAAGGGGAAGGTGTAGCAGCCAGAGTGCTAGAGAATCTGGGTGTGGATCTTTCTAAGGTAAGAACTCAAGTGATCCGGATGCTGGGAGAGACCGCTGAGGTTACGCAAGGAGGTCCATCACGCGGCAACAAAACCCCGACCTTGGATGAGTTTGGCTCGAATTTGACCCAAATGGCATTGGACGGCAAGCTCGATCCAGTGGTGGGACGCGCCAAGGAAATTGAGCGGGTGATTCAAATCTTGGGTCGCCGCACCAAAAATAACCCAGTCTTGATTGGGGAACCAGGGGTTGGTAAAACCGCGATCGCCGAAGGTCTGGCACAGCGTATTGCCAACAAAGATGTCCCCGACATTCTAGAAGACAAGCGCGTAGTCACCTTGGATATCGGTTTACTCGTAGCAGGTACAAAGTACCGGGGTGAATTTGAAGAGCGCCTGAAGAAGATCATGGATGAGATTCGCCAGGCTGGAAATGTCATTTTAGTCATCGACGAAGTACACACCCTAATTGGTGCAGGTGCAGCAGAAGGTGCAATTGATGCGGCAAACATCCTCAAGCCAGCCTTGGCTAGAGGTGAATTGCAATGTATTGGTGCTACAACCTTAGATGAATACCGCAAGCACATAGAGCGAGATGCAGCCTTAGAACGCCGTTTCCAACCAGTGATGGTCGGCGAACCCTCAGTCGATGAGACAATTGAAATTTTACGTGGTCTGCGTGACCGCTACGAACAACACCACAAGCTCAAGATTTCTGACGAAGCTTTGATTGCGGCGGCAAAATTGTCTGACCGTTACATTAGCGATCGTTACCTACCAGACAAAGCCATCGACTTAATCGATGAAGCTGGTTCCCGCGTCCGTCTGATTAACTCCCAACTGCCACCCGCAGCCAAAGAGTTAGACAGGGAACTACGGCAAATTTTAAAAGAAAAAGATGATGCAGTTCGCGCTCAAGACTTTGATCGAGCCGGAGAACTGCGCGATCGCGAAATGGAAATCAAAGCCGAAATTCGCGCGATCGCTCAAAGCAAAACTGGTACTGGCCGCAGTGAAGGTGAAGAACCAGTAGTTACAGAAGAAGACATTGCCCACATTGTCGCTTCCTGGACAGGTGTACCGGTTAACAAACTCACCGAATCTGAGTCCGAAAAGCTGCTGCACATGGAAGACACCTTGCATCAGCGCCTAATTGGTCAAGAAGATGCTGTGAAGGCTGTTTCGCGGGCAATTCGTCGCGCTCGTGTCGGCTTAAAGAACCCCAACCGACCCATTGCTAGCTTTGTCTTCTCCGGGCCTACCGGCGTCGGTAAAACCGAGTTGGCAAAAGCATTGGCATCTTACTTCTTCGGTTCGGAAGAAGCGATGATCCGCCTGGATATGTCCGAATACATGGAACGTCATACTGTCTCCAAGTTAATCGGTTCGCCTCCAGGCTATGTTGGTTATAACGAAGGTGGTCAGCTTACTGAAGCAGTACGCCGTCGTCCTTACACCGTGGTGCTATTCGACGAAATCGAAAAAGCCCACCCCGATGTTTTCAACATGCTGCTGCAAATTCTGGAAGACGGTCGTTTAACTGATGCCAAAGGTCGCACTGTAGACTTCAAGAACACCTTGCTGATTTTGACTTCCAACATCGGTTCCAAGGTGATTGAAAAAGGTGGCGGCGGTATCGGCTTCGAGTTTGCTGAAGACCAAAGCGAATCGCAGTACAACCGCATTAAGTTCTTGGTCAACGAAGAACTGAAGAACTACTTCCGTCCAGAATTCCTCAACCGTCTGGATGAAATTATCGTCTTCCGTCAATTAAGCAAGGAAGAGGTAATGCTAATTGCCGACATTATGCTTAGAGAAGTATTTGGTCGCCTTACCGAGAAAGGAATCAATCTCGAAGTGAGCGATCGCTTCAAAGAGCGCTTGTTACAAGAGGGTTACAACCCCAGTTACGGTGCAAGACCCTTACGTCGAGCCATTATGCGCTTACTAGAAGACAGCCTCGCCGAAGAGATTCTGTCTGGTCGCATCAAGGAAGGCGATACAGCCATTGTTGATGTCGATGAGAGCGGTAATATCACGGTCAGAGGCGAACAGCGCCGAGAATTGATGACGCCTGGAGTTGAGTAAGATTTTGGGTTGAATCTAAAATTTAAATTGAAAACGGTAGGGGATGAAAGTCTTCTACCGTTTTTTGGTGTCACTATTTTGGATTAATATTGAGAATTAACACCTCTTATCAAAAGCAAGCCATGTTCGACATTCCTATTTTGCTTGCCCAAACAACTAATACAATTCAGATAGGTATTAATATTAATGGAATTGTAGCGCTAATAGCAGGAATACTAATTCTTTTGCTTCCTAGACTGCTTAACTATATAGTGGCAATTTATCTAATAATTATTGGGCTGGTACAGATTTTTAATATTCGTATTTGATTGTAGAGTAATGTTTCAACGCAGAGGGGCGCAAAGGGAAGCGCAGAGGTACGCAGAGTTAGAGGTTATTGGCTATGCGTTTGATACCTTCTTTGAGGTGGAGGACGTTAAAGTTGATGAGAAGACCAAGTTTACAGTTGGCGAGTTTGAGATAAGTAAGGAGTTGAACGGAGTGAATTGGTTTCAATATGTCTACGGATTTGATTTCAACAATGACTTTGTTTTCGACTTGCAAATCTAATCGATAAACACAGTCTAATTGCACTGATTGGTATACTAAAGGTAAAGGAACTTGTTTGTTAACATTCAATCCTGTTTTTTTTAGTTCATAATACAAACACTCTTCGTAAGCAGACTCCAGTAAACCTGCTCCTAAAGCTGTGTGTACTCTCATCGCACAACCAATAATCCCTCCGCTCAACTCATTTTCTGTCATCAATATTTGGGTGAAAAAGTAACTACTCTTAACTTGCCCAAAATTAAAATGAATCACATCACCTCCAACCAACCTGTAAACAAGCGCAGAGAAATATAAAAAACTCTGCGTTCCTCTGCGTTTTCCTCCGCGATCCTTTGCGTTTAAAACTCTTGCCCAAACTCTGTCAAGAATCTAAACGCCTTCACCACATAACTAGCACACTCCTTAGGAGAAGTATTGTAAAACGATCGCCACGCACTACCTTTGTCTTCATCATAGCGATCGCCTCTTTCTGGATGTCCATCTAACCATGCAAGTCTGACAGCATGACCGATTAACACATCTAAGACAATATATTCTTCGATCTGTAAATCGGGATTATTGGATGCGATCGCAGCTAATTCCATTAATGTTTCAATATTCACTTGGCGATACTCGGGAGCCTCTATTTTATTTAACAGATGCTCGATTTGCAGAGCAAAGTTCTTTTCCCCGGCTGTCATCTCCGAGATCATTTCTTCACTCTCTAAACGGTTGCGGCGTTCTAGTTTATCGCCAATCACCAAACCCTTACAATGATGCATTAACAACCAAACTTGTTTGTAAAAGTCTTTGGGTGTGCGTCCGGTTGCACCTTCAGCTTGACGGAACCGTCGCCAACCACCTGGTTGGACTTCAATATCCTCAAAAATTATTGGTTGTACCACCCAGTCAATATCGCTTTCTTTTTGTTTGACGTGCAAAGACTCTTGCTGGCGTAATAGCTTACTCATGTCTGAGTACTCACCTAATACCTGACGTAACCGGGTTTTGACTTCAAAAGGTGAAAGTTGCATCAAGGTTTCGTAGGCTTCATCTTGAGTAACTTTCAACTCCTGTGCCAGTTCGCTGGTAAGCAACAAAATCAGATAACCAACTCTCAGGGTGAGTAGTCCTTTAAATAATTCTGGTTCTGATTTAATTAACGTACTCAGATAAATGAGGATTTCTTGAGTTAAAACGCGATCGCGTATATCCTCACGGCAAAAATGATTGATTTTCTCGACTATTTCGTTGTGGGAGAGGGGTACAGTGATCAACGACGCTTCACTGTAAGCTTTACCAACTGCTATTTGCTTACCCCGAACGATGATACTTGTAACTACGTCTGATAAAGCAATATACGCCATTTGCCGCAATCCGGCTGCACGCCGCACAACTGCCCAAATCCCTAATTCTGCGGCTTTAGTGTAAACTTCATCTAGCAAATCCCCGACTGTGACAGGATTTCCTGAACCGCCAAAACCCGTATCAAATTCTAGCCCTTGCAAACGTGTCAGCGTCTGTAATAACTCTATTTGTTCATAAATATTTTCTGAGGAACGCAAGTAACTCAGCAATAACCCGAAGTTGGTTTCACATTCTACTTGAAATTCTTGAGTATGTCCTAAGGGCCAATTTTTACCTGGATGTAGTGCTAAATAAACGCACCGAGGTTTCGCATCTTTGACAGAAGACAGGGTAAATTCAAACTCTGGTAGAAAATCAATTCGTTCGATCGCTGCTGTTAACATCAGCTGATTCAACCGTCCTAATTTTACCCGTACGCCGTTACAAATACCATCTTTGAGTTCTTGCATTAAGTTCAGTAATGCTTCGGAACCTGTTTCTAGCATGGTGCGCGTTAACATTAAAGTTAAAATCGGACGCCCCAAATCACTCCAATACTTTTGAATGTAACCAAGTTCGCTTCGTAATTGTGCTACCAAAAAATGATAATCCAGCGTTAAATAGAACTGTTGAAAGTCTACAAATGAGGGTAAAAATACAACTGTTTCGCTACCAATACGAAAAATTCTGGATGTAGTTAAACTGCGGGGACGACGGGGTGGACGTCCTGTTAAACCAAGTTTGTCACTACGTCCAATTTGGGCATAAATATTAATAAAATCATCAGCTTGGCGGACTTGAATTGGTTCTACTTGCTTGGGTGTTTGGGTTTCAATTCCGTGAACTTCTAGTTCTGCTTGTAAGTCTTCATCTTCTGCTAATAAAGCAATTTGCACCAGAGGTTCTCGGTGTTTATCCATGCGTAAGTGTCGTCCCAAGGGATCTATATCCCCAACAGCAATTAATCTTTCACTTAGCATTTGAGCCAGATAATATAAACTTTGCGCCCATACTAAAGGCACATTTTCATTAGGTAAACGCGGCTGAGTTGATGGTGCTTGTTTTTCTGCTTCTACAAATTCTGCGCTCACATAATAAAGTTCTGGCAATAAACCCAAACCATCCCTTTCTACAAGTAGAGACTCTAAACGTTCTTGGTAATATTTAGCTTGTTCTTGATTGCCACAAAATAGCCCATCGAGAAATAAATAGGTGAAAAATAGCGGCCATTCACATTCGATATTTTCAAATTGTTTGAGTTCCCACGGTTCATAGTGCAAGCGTTTGTTATCTTCTAAAACTGTTTGATGTCCGTCGCGTAAAAACCTCTTGCAGCCGTATTTACCTTCTAGTTTTGTCATAATATCATTGCGAGTGCGTTCGCGAAGCGTCTCCGTAGGAGAATCGCGTAGTTGTACATCTTCAACTGCAAATGCGGGAAAACTAATCACACTCAAAAGAGCTGCATCTATTTCTTTAGAAGCTGATTCTCTTGGTAATAGAGATTCCAGAGTAATTCTGGCACGGGCAATTTCATCTGGCAATACATGAATTACTGATGCTTGACTACCACGTATACCAAATAAATCTAGTCCATCAATTGCTTCTAAAGCAGCTTTCGCCATACCGATAGAACTAGCATTTAATTCTGCATTGCCATGATTAATTTTATTGCCTCTTTCCCAAATTCCATAATCTGGTGTGCGATAAGCCCTCCCAATGTAGTAAACCAAATTTTGTACAAAGTTAACTTCATCAAGAGTGAAAATTATTTGCAATCCCGAAGAAGTCATTTGTGCCAGCATCAGCACAAATATTGATGTCGCATCCAGCTGCAAGTGTCCCCATTCTTCATCACCAACAACAATATCTCCTGTAGCGGTGTTGTATTTGGCATGTAAAGCATCTAAAGGTGACTGAGTATGTTTAAATTTTTCGACTTTGTGCGCTTGGCGCATCATCGCAAACAGTAAACCCCGCATCAATTTGACGACGCTATGTTCCAATTCATAAGTGCGTCCTTTGTCTTCATCAACTTTGCGGTATGCTAACGCTAACCCCCAAACTGCCAAAATACTGTAAACATTATCACGTACCCAAGCATCAGTGTAATCACCGTGGGCTGTGATTGCTGTACTTGCAGGCAGTAGACCAGTAATTGGATTTTGCCGTGCTAGGATGATTGTCTTGATTTGCTGATAATAATACTCTAGACGATCTTGCAATTGAAAAGCTTTTTTCATGATTGGACTAGAGAGTAGATTCCGGAAATTAACCCTGTGACTTTGTATTTAAGTATGTCAGCCAAGCTAGAAAAGCTTCTGTAATTGTAATGGGCAATAAAATTACAGTTTCAGTTCAGGGGTTGATTTATTATCTCTTGTGAATAGCTAATTGAACATAGGGATGAAAGACCACGCCCTAGATATTTGGGAATAACAGACAAAGAATAATAAAAAATCAAACATTTGATTTTGTTTATGTTGTTAATGATTAACTATAATCATCATACTAATTTTAACAAAACTATTTCATTGATTTTACTGAAACTTTTTCGATTTTAACTAATTAAAATTGTAGCATTAAATATTTTTATAACAATATTACAAAAAACAAAAAATAAGTAGATAAATCTATTATAAATTTTTAGCAATGAGGAACTATGTGTGTACGTTACAACGAAAATAAATCACCATTAGTAAAAATTGTTTACTCCCAAGTTAAAGTTAATGGCAAAGTAGAATTAGTACCATTAGAGTTATATGCTGATGGTAAAATTAAGCGCCAAGAAATAAATTTATTGGCGAGCTAGGGTGTTAATTGCAACCGACTTCTGCTATGAACTTTAACAATCGTTTCTATAACAAAAATAGGATAGGTGCAAAATATAGGCGTCCAAAGGGCACTTTTTTTTGCTAGCAACAAATGAATTAAATACATCTCACTGTTAAGAGTTTCCTGTGTTTTTTAAGTATTGGACTACACCAATCTTGTGATTATCTTTTAAAATTGACTAAATAATCCAGTGTTGCACAATATAAAGTAATAAACAGCAAAGAAGAGTCATCGCGCCCTTGGGAATTCCCGAGGGCGCAGTGATTCCAAAATCTAAAATATTGTTAGCGGATGACTACCAACTGTCAGACTGACAATAGTAACAATTTTCGTCAGTCAAACTACTAGTGGTCTGGCAACCAAACTTTGAGGGGTAAAGAACAAACCACAAAGGACACAAAGAACGCAAAGAAAGAGGTTTAATCGATTTGTCCAAGTTGTTTTACCAAGCAAAGTTGCCTGATCAGAGTAATAGTGTCATTATGATTGCTTAATTTTTGTCTGTAATGCTTAGAAAATGTATTGAAATAATGACTAATTCTCAAGTAGGAATTATTTTAACTTTATGAAGTTTAAAAATTAATCCTCACAGAAGCTTGACACAATTGCTGGCAGTAGTAGAATCTACTCAAAGCAATCAAAAAAAGTCAGGGTAGCTAAGTGGGTTGCTCGTGGGCAACATCATGGAATATCCACTTTAACGCTTGGCATCCGCCGGATCATGTAAATGATTCCGAGTTAGTATAATGACTTAGCGATGCCTTGATTGGTTATCAATGTTGAGTTCCTAAGATTTTATGGACCAAAGTCCACAAGACGGTAGTACTATCCTCCTCTGAGCTGGCGAGTTTGTCTCCCAGCGCGGGGGAGACAATTGGGAGGTTATGAATAAATGCTTGTACAGGACGTTCGCAATTCTGTCATTGACGTTGCTGACTTAAACCAGCTCAAATGGGATTTAAATCGTTTACAAGCCGTTGATGTAGGTGAGTACATTACACAATTACCCAGCAAGCAAAGGGCGATTGCATTTCGGCTACTCAATAAACATCAAGCCACAGACGTTTTTGAATATCTACCTCCAGAGGTGCAAGAAGAATTAATTAATTCTCTGCATGATGTGCAGGTTGTGCAAATTGTCGAGAATATGAGTCCCGATGATCGGGCAGAATTGTTTGATGAGTTACCCGCAAAGGTCGTAAGACGCTTATTACAACAACTTAGTCCGGAACAAAGACAAGTAACAGCAACAATTCTTGGCTATCCTGAAGGCACTGCTGGTAGGGTAATGACCACAGAATACGTACGCTTGCGGGAGGGATTGACTGTAGGTGAAGCTTTGAGCAAAATTCGTCGCCAAGACGAAGATAAAGAAACGATTTACTACGCCTACGTTACAGACGACAATCGCAAGTTAGTGAGTGTTGTCTCTCTGCGGCAATTGTTGTTTACTTTTCCTGATGTTCTAATTCGAGATATTGCTGGCGATCGCGTTGTCAAAGTCAAAACAGAAACGCCCCAAGAAGAAGTTGCCCGCATCATGCAGCGTTACGACTTGATCGCTTTACCTGTAGTTGATCGGGAAGATCGATTAGTTGGGATTATCACCATTGATGACGTGGTTGATATTATCGAAGAAGAAGCCACAGAAGATATTCAAAAACTGGCGGGGGTGAGTGGTGGAGATGAAGCCACTTTGTCTTCTCCATTAATCACGCTCAAAAAACGTTTACCTTGGCTGTTTGGAGTGATGCTGCTGTATATCGGGGCATCGAGTGCGATCGCACCGTTTCAGTCTACGATTTCAATGGTGCCAGTATTGGCTGTAATTATGCCTCTTTTTTCCAATACGGGCGGTACTGTTGGCATTCAAGCTTTAACAGTGACAATTCGCGGACTTGGTGTCGGAGAGGTAACACCCAAAGATACTTTGAAACTGCTGCGTAAAGAACTGACAGCAGGACTGGGTACAGCCTTAGCTTTAGGTTTGACAATGATTTGTCTTTCCTTAATTTGGGCGCCTCCCCAAGAACGTTGGGTATCATTAATTGCTGGAACGGTAATGGCTATCAATACCCTCGTCGCCGTCACATTAGGGACTTTGTTACCAATGGTTTTAAAGCGCCTGAAACTCGACCCAGCGCTAGTTAGTGGGCCATTAGTGACAACAATGCTGGATGCGATCGGTTTTGTGATTTTCTTAACTTTGATTTCTAGCGCTTTGCATATATTCCACTTAAAACCTTAAGAAAGTGGGAAACTTCCTTCCTGGTGAGATGGGGAAAGTTGACGTTGCACAAAATAGGGATGAATAACGAACCGCAAAGCACTCGAAGTACGCAAAGAAGGAGTTTTTTAAAGAGGAGAGAAATAAATATCATCCCGCAAATATGCAACACCGGGAGAGTTTAATTCTAGGTTCACCCCATCACCCCATCTCTTTCTAGACTTTCTGTATTCCTAAACGACCATTTTCAATCACAAATGAAGCACGTTTACTAATTGTGCCAGATTCAGTTGTCACGTTCGATAAGACTAGATAGTCAGTCTGCCAGTTTATAGGATTTAGTACACAACGGACATACCCGCGTTGACCATTGTAAAACTTAATGTGTGGGTTATCTGGCAAGTAAGCTGTAACTGTGGGGTTTGAGTCTGAACCATCACCACCAGAGGAAATAGAGGTACAAACGAATTCACTGCCGACAATACTAGATTCTGGATTACTATAGTCAGCCTTGAGATCCATTGCCCAGTTAGAATGAATATCACCTGTCAAGACGACTGGATTAGAAGGTTTGCGTTGTTCTAGAAAACGCATAAAGCGATCGCGAGAAGCCAGATACCCATCCCACTTATCCATGCTAAAGGTTTCACCTTCCCCTGGTGTAGTGTCTCTCTGAGCAACCATAACCTGCTGAGCCACAATATTCCATTGAGCCTGGGAGCGATCTAAGCCGCGATATAGCCAATTTTCTTGACGCTTGCCAGTAATTGTTGCATTCGGATCGAAATTCTCTGGACACCGTTGTTTTGTGCCATCACCACAGGGCTGATCTGTACGATATTGGCGTGTATCTAATACATGGAAGGTTGCCAAATTACCAAAAGAAAGCCGACGGAAAAGTTGCATATCCGGTCCTTCGGGCTTTGAGAAAGGTCGGAGCGGCATATGCTCATAATAAGCTTGGTAAGCAGCAGCTCGTCGCTGTAAAAAGACTTCAGGGTCTTGATCAGGTTCATTATCGACTTCTGAAGTGGCATTAGCGTAGTTATTTTCTACCTCATGGTCATCCCAGGTCACAATCCAAGTAAATGCCGCATGAGCTGCTTGGAGATTAAGATCACTTTTGTAGAGGGCGTAACGGTTGCGATAATCCTCTAAAGTCAAAATTTCAGGACTATTATGTTGTCTGACACGACCTGAGGTTATTCCTCCTTCATAGATGTAGTCACCTAAATGCACAACCAAATCTAGGTCGTCCTCTGCCAGATATTTGTATGCTGTATAATAGCCCTGCTCATAGTGTTGACAAGAGACAAATGCAAAGGCAAATTTACTTACGTTGCTACCTAGTTTAGGAGCCGTACGAGTACGACCGATTGGACTTGCTTCTCCACCTGATGTAAACCGATACCAGTACCAAGTGTTGGGTTTCAGCCCTTCAACAACAACTCGCACTGAATGAGCTAATTCTGGGATTGCAATTTCTGTCCCCTTTGCTACTATATGCTTTAAGTAAGGATCGGTTGCTACTTCCCAGCGAATGGGAACATTGACTTGGGGCATCCCACCACCATTTAAAGAATCTGGGGCCAAACGCGTCCAAAGCACAATGCTAGTTGGATACGGTTCACCGGATGCCACACCAAGGGTAAACGGATAACTGGAAAATGGAACTTGAGCGATCGCTCTTTGATGAGAAAATTGGCTGGCAAGTGCTAAACCAGTTAATGCTCCTGCTCCGATGATTAAGCTACGTCGCTTGATGCGGCTGTAGATAAATCGCTCAAAATTTTGGTAGTCCACCGTTGTTGCTCCTCTAACTAATGAATGGAAGCGGAGGAACAGATGACACAAGGCAGGGCGATCGCTGAGAAATTCTATAACCAATAGCCCAATCCAGGCTTAAATCACTTGGTTTCATCTCAAACAAAAATCAAACCTTATGATTTTAGCCAGGGCTGGGTGGCTTTGTTATAGTTGTAGAAGGTATACTTATTGGGTCATTCAAAGCACGCAAGCCATCAGATGATCCTGCCGTTTTATGGTGTCAACTGTTGCTTTGTCGTGTCTAACCTATCATTTGGATATTAATTTTTTGTCAAGAAATAGTTAATACAGACTTAATTAATTTTTCCTATAGAACTTTCGGTACGTTCATTAGAACATAGCTGCTGCATAAGATAAAGAATTGCTGCTATGTACTCCTGGGAGATTTCGACGGGACATAATAAATATGAACTTTTATTAACGATATATCGTGACATATCTATAATCAGAATAGAAGTATTTGAGACAAGCAATTATGTTTTTAGGTCTTCCTAAACACCGTCATTTTGCAGGTATGTTTTTAGGTGTTCCTATGCATCGTCATTTTTTTGAATCAGGATGCGACGATATGCCTCATAGAGGTAGGCATCGCCGATCCTCAAAGTGGGATTGGAAAGATGAGCAACGGACACCACGTGGTGATATTAAGTACATCCTGCTATCGTTACTGGCAGAGCAACCCCGACATGGATATGATTTGATCAAAGAATTAGAGGCACGTTACGGGGGTTTTTGGAAACCCAGTCCAGGTTCCGTTTATCCCACACTCCAGCTACTTGAAGAAGGGGGCTATCTCACTTCGGAACAAGTAGAAGAAAAAAAAGTATATACAATCACTGAAAGTGGTAGGCAATTATTAGCTGAACGGGGTGATCCTCAAGACTGGATGACCAGAAGAAATAAACCCCAACAGTGGATAGAATTGGGAAACGCGATCGCTGATTTAGGTGGAGTAGTAATGCAAGTTGCTCGTAGTGGCAACACAGATCAGATCAACAGAGTACGTGAAATCCTCAATCGAGCCAAACGCGAAATCTACACTATCTTGGCAGAAGAGTAATGCGTTTAGGTTGGTTGTTGGTTGTTAGTTGGTGGTTGGTGATTGTTTGTTGATTGTTAGTAGTTAGTGGTTTACTCCACCCTACGGGAAGCCACTTGCGTGTCTACACACTCCACCCTTACCTTAAGCCGCGCAAAGCGCACGGCAGGTGACGCCTCTTTCTTTATGCCGGGAAACCCTTACTTTACAGAAGCCGAGTAAAGCGCGTCTACGGCAATCGCTCATGGGGGACTCACCGGTCCCCATCACCCCATCTCCAACACTCCTACAACGCCTCTGGTGGTGAAATATCTGGCCCAACAGTTACACCAGCATTGCTAGACTTGATTCCCGGTGTGGTTCTAGACTCATTATGCTTTAACGAGTCTGAAACAGAAGAAGAGGTAGGAGTAACTGCATTTTGATTTACTAGTCTGCTAGTCTCTCCTTGCTGTGAAACATACGATAATCCACCGATAGCGCTAGCAACAAGGGCTGTGTAGCCTACATATAAATGCATGGGGCGAATTTCAAAGCCAACTCCTCTAGAGGTTTTTTTCGACTCACCCCAAGAAGGTAAAACGGATTTTGTTGTTTCTGGTGCTGGTAAGGAAGCAGCTAAAGCTGTGCCATTGAATCCTAAAGCATTTCCCATTACACGGATAAAACCACGTACAAAAACATCTTCTGGCAGTAACTCCCAATTACCATTTTCTACCGCTTCCATTTGATTGGCTGAGATGTAAGTGTAAACGCAGAGTTGTTCCAAAGAAAGACCTCTAGACTCACGAGCTTGGCGGAGTTGTTGCCCAATTTGACGCAGACTTTCTGTACGTCGTTCGTCTACGGAATGCTTTGTTGGCTCTGTTTTGGAAACTGTTTTATTTTTTAGCCATTCTAAAGATGTTTTTACTGTTGTCAGATTTTCGTGAGTGGCTATATTTGCTACTGCATTTGCTACTGCGTTAGGCTGAGATGGTAAATTTTCTTCTTTAGTATTTTCTTGGTTTTCTTTAGTATTAAATTTTACGGTGGTTAAATATTTTGATAAGTTATTGCTATTATCTTGTTGTGTTTGTTGTGTGAAATCGGCAGTCTCTGTTGGTGGTTGATTATTTGTCAGTTGTTCAACAGGGTTTTCCACTTTTTGATAATGTTGAGCTAATTGTCGAAATGCTAAACCAATCGCTTCTCTGCCCACGGCTTTTAACAACATCTTGCCTTGTTCGGTGGAGTCACCAAGTAATTTTTGTATAGTAGCTAAAGCACGACGGTAAACTTGAGAATTATGCAGTTCTGCTTCTATTTCTCCTAAAAGCGATCGCAATTCATCTTGAGAAATTTCAATAGTGGGATTGCCCAAAATTTGTAAGAAGTACACAGGTGTAGTAACCATCACTAGGAGTCTCTTTCAAGAAAGTAATACCTGTATTATTTCTTCTAACTTGACGCTCATATATCCGGATTTTTAGGTATCAATTTAGTGCTGTTTACTAGACAATAATGAATTATTTTAGCGATCTCTTCTTATAATTTTGTGTACGTAAATTTACTTGTAAACTAGTTAAGCATAATACTTTTTTTAAACAAGTTATTTAACTTTTCTGCCCTTATTCAATGACTTTATCCTCTCCCTCACACAGCCTATTGCATAAAAAAAGTACTGCTTCGAGGTATTTCACAGAAGCGACCTCTGCTACGTTATTATGCCCAGCACCGGGAACCAAAAGTAATCTTTTCGGTTCAGGAGCAGCATCATATAGTTCTTCACTCATGAAAACGGGGATAGTTACATCGCTGACACCATGAATGAATAAAACAGGCACTTTTAGTTGAGGTACTTTTTGGATTGAATTAAATTGCTGTGTCAGAATCAAATCGACAGGAAACATCCGAAAAATGTTCCTGTATGCTACTACTTGCCGAATTGAGGTAAAAGAACTTTCTACAATCAATCCAGCTGCATTTGGCTGTTTAATAGCTAGGTCAATAGCGATCGCACCCCCCAAAGAATGACCGTAGATAAATATTTGACTAGGTGTAATCTTTCGCTGTTGTACTAAATAGTTCCAAGCGATCGCTGCATCTTCACAGACTCGCTTTTCATTGGGAAAACGACCCCGGCTGCGACCGTAACCTCGATAGTCAATTAATAACACCGAAAATCCAAGTTGATAAAACCTACTGGCATGGGTAATATTTGCGCCAATATTTATACCGTTACCATGTAGATAAAGTATAACTTTCCCATTAGATTGATTTGCACTGAGCCACCAACCATGAATATATTCCACCTGATGCGATTTAATTTGTACAGGCAGCCAAACTTCTTCATAATGTAAATTTAAAAACGTTGGCGTCGTTTCAATGATAGAAGATGGAAAAAATATAAATCGTGGTTGTTGTAAAAAAAGAAGTATACATACAGCACAGTAGCTTAGTGCTGCAAGCATTCCAACCCAAACTAATAAATAGGTTAACAATTGTATTTTATGTTGCAGCTTATTTTTTCAGATGCCAGTATTTATGTATACAATATAATCACTAAAATCTGTAATTGTAGTATTTGACAATTAACATTGTTTATCAAAAAATTTATTATTGAAAAGTTTAATAAATAAAAAATAGTAGATTATCAGTAGATTTTGGGAGATGACAGTGACGTCGTTCAATGAGGCTCAACAAGAGCAACTCAAGGAAATCGGAGCATATTTACGACAGATACGCGAAGACAAATCCGTGCGTATAGAACAAATAACTGCTCAAACCCTGATCAGACAAGCCTTTTTAGAAGCATTGGAAGAAGGTCGATATGAAGATTTACCAGAGCCAATTTTTGTACAAGGATTTATCCGGCGCTACGGTGATGCACTTGGACTTGATGGTGTATCATTAGCCAAAAATTTTGCAATTAACTTTTTCCTTCTCGATTCTGGAAATGATGGTAAGGAAGAACAAAAAAATTCAAGTATACATATCCCTCTTGCTGTTCCTTATGCAGTATTATTAACTGTTGCTTCTTTTATATTGTTTTTTCGCCTGAATCCTAAAAGTCCAGCCGATTCTGTTGCTCAGGAACAAAAACCTAAAGCTTCCACCCAAACAACAGTATCTCCACCTGTAGCTTCGTCACCAACATTATCCCCATTTACTACCCCAGTAGCTACAACTCCATCACCAGCCTCTTCAGCTACCCCAACAACTGTAGCTGCGTCGCCAACATTGTCGCCATTTACTACCCCAGTAGCTACAACTCCCTTACCAGAAACATCTCCTTCAACCCCAGCAACTTCTCCAGTTGAAGTGACAGTCGAACTACAAGGAGAATCATGGGTGCGAGTCAAAGCAGACGGTAAAACTATGTTTGTGGGGACTTTAAATAAGGGAGATCGAAAAACTTGGACAGCAAACAAGGAATTGACTATACGTTCTGGTAACGCAGGTGCTGTATTGGTTTCTGCTAACAAAAGTGAACAAAAACCTCTGGGAGATTTAGGAAGGATAAGGACAGTAACCTTTACTCCTGAATCAGTCAGTAGTCAAGAGTCCATAGTCAATAGTCAATAGTTTTACCATTGACTATTGACTATTGGCTATTGACAATTGACCAATAACTAATAACTATACTTGCGGCATACGCAAGTGCCATGAAGTAGATTGTTCATAAGCATAAGCCACTTGAAACAGTTGATCTTCTCGTAAAGGTCTACCAATCAACTGCAAACCAATCGGTAGTCCATTGTTATCAAAGCCACAGGGTACACTTATACCTGGTAAACCTGCTAGATTCACAGGAATAGTCATTAAGTCGACCAAATACATACTTAGAGGATCAGCAGTTTTTTCTCCCGCTTTGAATGCGGTGGTAGGGGCGGTAGGACAAGCTAAGACATGAACTTGTTCAAAAGCTCTTTCAAAATCTTCTTTAATCAGGGTGCGTACCTTTTGCGCTTTTAAATAATAGGCATCGTAGTATCCTGCTGAAAGAGCATAGGTTCCTAACATAATCCGCCGTTTGACTTCTGCACCGAAACCACTAGCACGAGTACGGGTGTACATCTCCATCAAATTTTCTGCTTCCTCAGCACGATAACCATACTTGACGCCATCGTAACGAGCCAAATTTGCTGAAGCTTCTGAAGGGGCAATAATGTAGTAGCTAGGCAAACCATAACGAAAGCGGGGACAGGAAACTACATGAATTTCTGCACCCAGATTTTGCAGTTGATCAAGTGCTTTGGTAATAGCCTGTTCAACTTGTGAATCTAAACCTTCGCCAAAAGTTTCTTTAATAATGCCAATTCTCAGTTGTCCTCTGGGTTTGAGATCTGGTTTTAAGCTGGCGGCGTAGTTGGGAATAGCAACTTTTAAGCTAGTAGAGTCTTTAGGATCATAACCTGCGATCGCTTGCAACAATATCGCTGCATCTTCCACAGAACGAGCAAAGGGGCCAATTTGATCCAAAGACGAAGCAAACGCTACTAAACCATAACGCGAAACAAGTCCGTAGGTTGGCTTGATCCCCACCACCCCACAAAAAGAAGCTGGTTGACGAATCGAACCCCCAGTATCAGAACCCAGAGAAATAACACATTCTCCTGCTGCTACCGCCGCCGCCGAACCACCAGAAGAACCACCCGGAACTCTCGATAAATCCCAAGGATTAGCAGTCAGACCATAGGCTGAGGTTTCTGTGGAACCGCCCATCGCAAACTCATCCAAATTGGTTTTACCAACCATCACTGCATCGGCTGCCGCTAACTTTTGTGTTACCGTGGCTTCATAGGGCGGTACAAAATTTTCTAAAATTCGGGAAGCACAAGTAGTAGTAATTCCCTTTGTACATATATTGTCTTTAATGCCGGTGGGAATGCCTGCCAATAAACCAATTTCTTCGCCTGCGGCGATTTTAGCATCCACTGCCCGCGCTTGTTCCAATGCCCGTTCGGCAGTTACACACAAGAAACTGTGTAATTTTGGCTCTAGCGCTTGAATGCGGTCTAAAGCTTCTTGAGTAATTTCTACGGCAGAACGTTCTTTTTTAACTAGCTGTTTGTGCAACTCGCGGATGGATGCCATATTGCTTCCTTTGTGACTCAAGTCATTGATTTTAGTACAGTTTGACAATTTATGCTTAGTTGAAAGTTAGTAATTAGTGGGTAGAGACGCGAGGAACATCGCGTCTGTACATTAGTAGTTAGTGGTTGGTGGTGAGTCAGCGACGGGAACGCAGGGGGTTCCTCCCTTGGAGGAGTGGGGACCGGTGAGTCCCCCATGAGCAACTGACGAACCCGTAGACGCGCAAGCGTCTTCTCAAAAGAGTAGGGTTGGTGGTTGGTGGTTAGGAATCAGTGTAGACACATAGCAGCTTGCCGCATACAGTACTAGTCGCAGTAAGCAGTAGAATTTGATAACTGATAACTGAATTACACTCACAATTAGATTAATATGTATTCCACACTAAGTAAGTTGGTGGGAATAAACATAACATATGTTAAGAACAGTAAACATGCCTGTAAAGGCAAAGCATTTGTATGTATATCTTGACATCAAAACAGAATTTACTATTACAAATGCTTTACCCCTACCCGATGACGTAGACGCGCCTTCTTCGGCTTCCCGTAGGGTATGACGAATGACGACCCCAACTAGTTAACTTTATTTGTGCCGACTTACTTGCACAATTTTATAGAATTAACTAATTCTCAAGATTTCAGTTTTTTATAAAAAATGGTTAAAATTATAACTCGCCAATCATTAGGTACACAGAATGTATATGACATTGGAGTAGAGCAAAACCATAATTTTGTGATTAAAAACGGTTTGGTTGCTTCCAATTGTTTCAATAAATCCCACTCTACAGCTTATGGGTATGTAACTTATCAAACTGCATATTTAAAGGCTAATTATCCTTTAGAGTATATGGCGGCACTGTTAACAGCTAACAGTGACGATACAGATAAGGTGCAAAAATATATTGCTACCTGTACAAACATGGGTATTCAGATCGACCCACCCGATATTAATCGTTCTGGCGTTGATTTTACTCCTTTGGATGGTAAAGTCCTGTTTGGATTATCGGCGGTGCGGAACGTTGGACAAAATGCGATCGCTGCTATTTTAGAAGCCAGAGAATCTAAAGGTGAGTTTAAGTCATTGTCTGATTTTTGCGATCGCGTTGATTTGGGTACTGTTAACCGTCGCACTTTAGAATCACTAATTTATTGTGGAGCCTTTGACAAAATTGACTCCAATCGTAATCAGTTACTGCATGACTTGCCTCTAGTATACGACTGGGCCCAATCCCGCGCCAAAGATAGAGCTACTGGACAAGGTAATCTCTTTGATTTATTAGGCGGCGGATTTGCTAGCAATACTAATAAAAGTACAATGCAAAATAGTTTTGATAGCGCCCCGAAAGCAAAGCCTGTTCCTGATTTACCTCCCCAAGAAAAGTTACGCAAAGAAAAAGAATTATTAGGCTTCTACGTCTCAGATCATCCCCTAAAATCCATACGCAGATCAGCACGAGTCCTAGCACCAGTTAATCTTTCTCAATTAGGTGAACAAAAAGAAGAATCAACTTTATGTGCAGTAGTAATGCTTAATAATGTCAAAAAAGTCATCACCAAAAAAGGTGATCCAATGGCAATATTACACATAGAAGATTTAACTTCTCAATCAGAAGCAGTAGCATTTCCTAAAACTTACGAACGCATTAGTTCACTTCTGCAAGTTGATTCTAGATTAATCATTTGGGGTAAAGTAGACCGAAGAGATGAGCAAACTCAATTTATTGTTGAAGATGCAGAAGCAGTAGAAACAGTACAAATGGTGATGGTAGAATTAAACGTCCAACAGGCAGCTACCATTGAAGAACAGCATCGCTTACGAACAATTTTACAAGAGCAGTCAGGGGATAAAGAAAAAGCAAAAGTCCCAGTAATCGGAATTGTTCAGGCTGGAACTTCCCGCCATCTAGTCCGTTTTGGACGTCAATTCTGGGTGCAGGATTCTCGAAGTACTGTTTTAGCTTTACACAATGCTCGATTTTCTGCTCACGCACAACTACTTACTAACACTTAAATTATTACGCAAAAATTAATACTAGAAGTTTAAGTTTACTAAATTGCAATAGAACTCTTGTAAAAGTCGAAATTAATCCCCTCAATCGACCACTCTGGGGTTGTAGGGAAAGAAAACTTAGCTTTCTCTACAAAACGGGGAGGCTTAAGGAGGAGTTCTTTTTATTTTTGCAAGAAACTGGATTCTCTTCTATCTCTGTGTACTCTGTGTACTCTGCGGTTTATTAAAGCATTTCCATATTAAGAAGGGGTTGTATTGAGGAAAAAGTAATTACTTTTTCCCATTTCTATTTTTCAGTAATTAACCGTATGATTTAGGAAGATAATATGTTTTTTTAGTTACTTCTGCGGATGATGTTTTCCTGGAAAACATGGTATCTTTTTATGCCATGAGAATAAATGCAGTCACCAGGGTAAGGAGCAAACACTTGGTAAGCGCAAATGCGCTAGATCAGTTTGTTAAATATTGCAAAAAAATTCAACCTCAATCTCAAGAAGAAATTCAAAGATTTTTTGAGGGGGTTGTTGGGTTTCCTTATGACAAAGAACTTCTGTTGCAAGCATATTTATTTTTAAATATCAATAATTTATTTCCGATTTGTGCTGAATTGTTGTTATTTGAAAAGTCTCCTATTGCCGACTATACAGATTTAGGTAAATGTGATTTTGTCTATCTTACTTCTAAAAATAAATTGTTTTTAATTGAAACGAAATTTATTGATACAAAAGCAACAGGAGCAACAGAAAGAAAACGAAGAAACAAACATAGAAACAAAGTTTTTGAACAAGTTATCACTTTGAAAAATCGATTCAGTCAGTACTGGAATATCAAATTAGAGGAATTAGAATGTGGTGTTTTTACAACCGATCCAGAAATTGATTGGAGAGGAAATGACGTCAATGTCATGACTAAATCAGTACCGATTGAGAAATTAGAAAAGTGGCGAAAACAGTATAAAGTAGAAGGGTAAAGGGGAAAGGGAAAAGGGCAAGGGAATGGAAAAAAAGAAAATTGAAAGTTTTGAGGATCTAAGAGTATGGCAAAAAGGTATTGAGTTAGTTAAGCAAATATAATGTTTCCCCCTCACCCTCCTTAAGAACTATGTAACACTAGAGAGGAAAAGCGCACACAAGAGGTATAAAGAAGGTGTTTAGAACACTTTTGGTAATTGCCATTGGTTTCTTACCATCGCTATTCTCCCTGTGGTTGATGCGTAAAACTCAGGCTAGGATGCGATCGCACCTCAGACGCGTGGCGAGAAATTTTCCCAGAGAACCAATTCCATTAGATTCTAGACCAGAACTAAGCGATCGCTACTACTTAGAAGGAGTAGGTTATCTTATTGGTGACATCAGCTGTCGATATAATGCTCGTTCTGGTTACTTACGCTGTGCCGTCAATCCTAGCGGACCGTGTGAGGGTTGCCGTTACTATGAAGCCAAAGAATTCACTAAATGATAATTTATGTTTAATGTGAATTGAAGCGATGACAAAAATTATATTTTATAAATCGACTACAGATAAACACAGATGAAATTGGTAATCAGTTAATTGCTGGTTTTTCACCATTACCTATTACCCATTACTCATTACCAGTAACAGTTAATTCACATTGGACGTAATTTATTAGACAAATTATGACAATCTATTTTTATAGCACTCGTGAGGAATACGGATGCTTTTCTAATTTTTCACCTCATGGCTTTGAGTTAGATAATCTGTATTGGTACACTAGTGAACATTATTTTCAAGCACAAAAATTCCCTGGAACACCTCATTTAGAGCAAATTCGTCTTGTCAAAACACCAAAAGATGCAGCAAGAATGGGGCGAGAACGCAAACGTCCCCTACGTCCAGACTGGGAAAAAGTTAAAGACGATATTATGAGGAAAGCAGTTTTATGCAAATTTGAAACCCATACTGATATCCGAGAAATTCTCCTTTCCACAGGCGATGAAGAAATTGTTGAAAACTCTCCTATTGACTATTACTGGGGCTGTGGTGCTGATGGCAGTGGTAAAAATATGTTGGGAATCATTTTAATGGAAGTGCGAGAAATATTACGCCAGCGCTGAAACATCTCTAACAATTCCAAGGTTTCTGAACAGTCCAATGGCGATCGCTTGATTGATAAACTTCCACTTCAGACAAACCCACTTCAGCAAGTAAATTCCTCACTTCACCTATCGTTAAAGCAGCGTGCAAAGAATCACGAAATAATTTTTTTTGATGCTCGTTGTATTCTGCACCAATACTGTCAACTAAAGCATTCATTGTTGCTTCATCGCGAGGTCGAAATAAATCACGAATAAAAATACCACCATTAGGTTTCAATACGCGCTTGAGTTCTCGAAAAAAAGACAAAGGATCGGGTAAATGGTGGATAAGACTATTTGATACAACCATATCAAACTGCCCATCTCCGTAAGGCATATGTTTGACATCTACTAATTCCAAGCGAATTTGCTCTTGTAAACCAGCTTCTTGAACATGATTAGCAGCAATTTGTAGCATACTTGCAGCTAAGTCAATTGCGATTACTTGCCAATTGAGTCTTATTTTACACATCAAAATTGGAATCCGTCCCGTACCAGTACCAGCATCCAATACCACACCTTGTTCTGGTGGTCCCAAAGCGATCGCTTCTTGAGCAAAAGCACTATTTACCTCAGTAAAATCCATTGCATCATACTCAATAGCTTCTTCAAGGCTATCCATCACCTCTGGTTCTAACACTCTTTCCATAGTCATTTGTTAATGTCAATGGTCAATGGTCAATTGTCAGTTATCATTGGTTAGTAGTTATTAGTTAGTGGTTAGTAGTCATTGGTCATTTCTCATTGGTCAAAAGTCACTATTTATTCTCCTCACACTCCCCCCATCTCCCCATTGCCCCTTATCCCCACTCCCTTGGGGGAGTGGGGGCCGGTGAGTTCCCCATCTCCCCATTCCCTAACATGTAAAGAAACATCCACCTTTTGGGAACACTAGACTTATCACCAAAATAATCAGGGAAAAGTCGATGTGGAAAGGCGGATTTAATCATAACTCGAAAAATACACTCCCCTTGCACATATCGGAAACATACCTCAAAGCAAGGAAACATAATACAATTACCCATGAATTTCAGGACAGTTCCGAAGTAGAAATCCAAGTTCTCCAAGATCAAGCAGACCACGCATCAGAAGCATATATGCTACTACAGCTTGGAGTTCAGCAGCAGCAAGCTGGTGAATTACATTTGGCAATGAAATCTTTACAACAATCTTTGGCATTATTTCAAGTAGCTGGAGATTGTCACAAGCAAGCACAGGCTTTTTGTTGTTTAGCTTTGATCGCTTATAATTTAGGCGACTACAAAGGTGCGATTTCCTACTCCCAGCAATGCTTATCTTTAGCAAAAAAAATAGCTGACTTACAGTTGCAGATCCAAAGTTTTTCCCATATGGGCAATGCTTATCGTCACTTGGGTGAAAACCACAAAGCAGTTGAATCTTTGCAAGAGTGCTTGCAGTTAGCACAGCAAGTACAAGATGGACGCAGTCAGATAGCAGCGCTGAATAATCTTGGATTAGTTTATAAAGCTTTAGGTAATCTATCAAAAACAATAGAGTTACAGCAGCAAAGTCTGTTAATTATCAAGCAGTTCCAAGACAATTGGGGCGAACAACAAGTATTAAAAAATCTTGGCAACGCTTATTATAGTTTGGGAGATTACGTAAAAGCGATTGATTATTACAAGCAGTGTATAAAAATTTCCAAATATCTGAATAATTACCGTAGTGCAATTCAAGTTCTTAAGAATTTAGCCAATGCTTGCTATACCCTAGAAGAATACGCTGATGCAATCATGTATCATGAAGAACGTTTAAAAATAGCTATAGAAATCCAAGATCAACGTTCTCAGGAACAGTGCTTAGGCAGCTTGGGAATAGCTTGTGAAGCCTTGGGAGATTATGCCAAAGCAATTGCTTACTATGAAAGGCGTTTGGAACTAGCTAGAACTCTTAATGACCGTCGTAGTGAAGAACAAACCCTTGCCAGTCTCAGAGTAGCTTGTTATGCCTTAGGTGACTATGCCAAAGCGATGCAATATCAAGAGCCAGAACATGGAAGTGATAATATTGCTTATTAAAGATATATTTCGCGTCAATATTAATAAGTAGAGTGTCCGTCTAATTTTGGAACCAAATAGTTAACTTCATATGACCTCTCAGAAAAGTAATACAAAAGACGCTTCTGCGTCGTCAGGAGTATGGCGCAGTGTGCGGGAAAATTTGGGTTTGATAGCTATTGCCTTAGTTTTGGCATTCTTAATCCGGACTTTTATTGCTGAACCTCGCTACATTCCCTCAGATTCAATGGTGCCAACTCTACATACAGGCGATCGCTTAGTAGTAGAAAAAATCTCTTACTATTTTCACCCTCCACATTTGGGCGATATCATTGTTTTTCAGCCACCGGAAAAACTACAACAAAAAGGATACCCAAAAGATCAAGCCTTCATTAAGCGTGTAATCGGTGAACCAGGTCAAACAGTGGCAATTACTGATGGTAAGGTTTACATCAATGGACAACCCCTACAAGAAGACTATATTGCCGAACCACCAATTCAGCCATTTACACAAGTGCAAGTCCCGGAAAACGAATTTTTTGTTATGGGAGATAATCGCAACGATAGTAATGACTCCCGTTACTGGGGCTTCTTGCCTAGACAAAATATCATCGGTAGGGCTGTTTTTCGCTTTTGGCCCTTTGACCGGATTGGATTGGTTTAATTATTATTGTGTGTTGGTAGTTGTTTGTTGTTAGTTGTTTGTTGGTAGTTGTTTGTTGGTAGTTGTTTGTTGGTAGCAGCCCCACTGAGGGCACACCACCCGCTACGAATGAAATACAAATCCTCTTCCCTTCTGCCCTCTGCCTTGTTTCTTCAACAATCAACAACCAACTATCAACATTTAAAACCTGAGATAATACATCAGCTGGGCCAGGATATCACCAGAGAGATTCAAGCGTCGTTGGAAATCTACTAAATTACGATAGGGCCCAGCTGCTTGGCGATTGTCAATGACTGCCTGAGCAATGGATGAGTCTATAAATGGGATTTTTGCTAAACTCTCAACTGTTGCTGTATTAGGATTAATTGTATAAGTAATATTATCTACAGATTCGTCATCATAATAACTAAAATTTAAAATCGCCTCTAAAGGCTTGAGTCGCTGTACTGAGATGCTTAAAGCAGCTGCTATATCCTCTATACAGTAAAATTTAACACCAGTACGTGATAGTTCTACAAGCGATCGCGCCTGATGAATAGATAACCCTGGTAGGCGCAACCAATCATCTACAGTCGCCTGGTTGACATCTATACGTATACCCAAAGATATAGCGATCGCGATTTCTTCTATGGACTGAAATCTGTAGTAGGGGTCATTAAGCAGTTTAGAACGCAGTTTTTGTAATCTAGAGTTAAGTGTAAATGGCAACCTGTTTTGGTTCATGACATTGTTGTGGATAGTGGTTAGTGGATAGTAGATAGTGGTTAGTAGTTAAAAATTGCCCAACAACTACTAACTACTAACCACTAACAAATTAAGAAATTTGATCGAGCAATTGACGGCGTTTTTGTTCAAATTCATACTCAGAAATCAATCCATCTTGACGTAAAGCATCTAACTCACGCAAAGCATCTGCAACCGCCCCGACTTGATTTGCTCCTGAGTGTACAGAACGAACTACTGACTTACCTTGATTAAAATTGTGATCAAAAGCTTCTTCATCTTGAGCTAAATACCAAACTCCTTCAATGGCACTTGCTACCTTCGGAATCGGCGTCCATGACAGCAGCACATATAAAACGCCCCACAACGGCTGTCCCAAATAAAACTTATGTAAACCGGAAATTGTTAATGTGCCAGCAAACGCTAAAATCGCAGCAACACTTCGGCTTTTTCGCTTAGTCAACATCTTTGTTTCCTCATCCAACCAACCACTACCATACTTTTGATTGCAAGACAGCCATATTAGCAAAGACCCTTGATAAAATGAGCATTGCTGCTATCTAACTTTAAACCTCTAAATATTTATTGTATTGAAGCTGAGGATTGGTAATGGGGAGTGTGAAGAGTGTGAAGAGTGTGTAGACACGCAAGTGGCTTCCCGTAGGGTGGAGTAAGGTATTAACAACCAACCACCAACACCAACTACTAACCACTAACCAATGTACAGACGTGCCATGGCACGTCTGGTACAACAATCAACTACCAACAATTGACTATTGACAAATGACAATTGACCAACTAATTTCTAATTTCGTCAAGTGTTGATATCTCGGTAAAAAACCGTACTTTAACCGAAGCTTATTTTCTAGGTTAGTTCCCTAGACTAAAATAGACCTAGAGGCAAAAGTTATAAGACAAAGTGAGCTACTGATCATCAGTACTCATAGGGTACAGAAGTAAAATGGGATTCTTTGACTCTGAGATAGTTCAGCAAGAAGCAAAACAGCTATTTGAAGATTATCAAGCGCTGATTAAACTTGGCAGCAATTACGGCAAGTTTGATCGCGAGGGTAAGAAGCTGTTTATTGAGCAAATGGAAGCGATGATGGAGCGTTATCGCGTCTTTATGAAGCGATTCGAGCTGTCTGAAGATTTTATGGCGCAAATGACAATCCAGCAGCTGAAAACTCAGCTTAGTCAGTTTGGCGTCACACCACAACAAATGTTCGAGCAAATGCATGTCACCCTGGAACGGATGAAAGCAGAACTGGAAAAACAAAACTAGAGACCAGGGGCTAGAGGCTAGAAAATGAAAAACAAAAAATACAAAATTAAAATTTTTTAATTTCTAATTTTTAATTAACTTGTCTCTAATCCCCAATTTTTAGCTGCTAGTCCCTACTTTTTAGGGCGAGGAAACTTAGATGGTGGCTTGAAGTACTCTACTGGCTGATTCTTAAGTGCTTTCAGCATAAAGTCTCGCCAGATAGGAGCTACCATAGTACCGCCTGTGGCACCAGTCGCTAATTGTCTATTGTCGTCTCTACCTACCCAAACAGCAGTTGTCAGTTGGGGTACAGTGCCGACAAACCAAATATCTTTTTCTGAAGAAGTTGTTCCCGTCTTCCCAGCTGCTGGACGGTCAATAGCCGCATTCTTACCAGTACCATCAGTAATTACTGATTGCATGACATTCAAAATTGCTGCTGCTGCCCAAGGTTCTAGAACTTGTTGAGGCTTGGGAGTATTATCTAACAAGACATTACCGCTGCTATCGGTAACACGGACAATTACTGTTGTTGGTGACTGCCAACCATAATTGGCAAAGGTAGCATAAGCGCCTGCCATTTCCACAGGTGTCACCCCAATAGCCCCAAGGGGTAAAGAAGTCACCGGTTCCATCGGACTCATAATTCCCAAGGTACGGCATGTCTCAACAACTTTGTTCATGCCAATAGCCTTACCTATCTTGATCACGGGGACATTACGAGATAACTTCAAAGCAGTGCGGATTGACATAGCCCCACTGTAACCGCCGTCGTAGTTACGTGGACTATACCAACCACTACCATCTCGATAGCTAACTGGAGTATCATACACTATTGTTTCTGGATTGTACTTGCCAGTAGCAAAAGCGGTATAGTAAACAAAGGGTTTAAAGGCAGATCCTGGTTGCCGATAAGCTTGGGTTGCGCGGTTAAATTCACTCGTTTTAGGGTCTACACCTCCCACCAAAGCTTTTACGTAATGGGTACGAGGATCAATTGCTACTAAGGCAATTTGGTTTTTAGATAACCCTTGCCCAAGTAATCTTTTGTGCCACTTACTGACGGTATCCTCTGCCATTTCTTGAAACTTGGCATCAACGGTGGTTTGTACCCGCATACCGCCTTTTAACAAAGCTTCACGACCAAATTTCCTTGCTAGTTCTTGAGATACAGCGTTGGTTACATAAGGTAAGGCACTACCTTGGAATGATCGAATTCTACCTAGTTTGATTTTTTCTTTTAAAGCGTTGTCGTATTCTTTTTGAGTGATCCAGCCCAAAGTCAGCATTCGTCCCAAAACTTCCTTCTGCTGGTATTTAGCTTTTTCCATACTGACAAACGGGCTATACTCTTCTGGTGCTTGGATTAAACCCGCCATCATTGCCGACTCACCTAGAGTTAAGTACTCTGCTGACTTATTAAAATAACTGCGCGCCGCCGTTTGGACACCATAGTTGTTGTGACCCCAATACACTTGATTGAGGTACATTTCTAAGACTTGGTCTTTTGTAAGTATTTGTTCGAGGCGAATTGCCAATACCGCCTCTGCGATTTTACGGGTAAATTGACGTCTCTGGGACAAAAACAGGTTTTTCACCAGTTGCATGGTGATCGTAGAACCACCCTCACGCACCCCACCAGCTACCCAGTTGGTAACAACAGCACGCCCCACACCTTTGGGGTTAATACCGTGGTGAAAGTAAAAGTCAGCGTCTTCACTTGCTAGTACTGCACGCTTGAGTTGCGGGGAAATTTTATCTAGTGGTACAACCTCTCGATTAGCTTCACCGTGGATACTCGCTAATAACTTGCCCTTGATGTCATAAATATAGGTTGTTTCTGAAGGGAAAAAATTACGTAGCTGTCTTACATCAGGCAAGTTGCGGAAACTGATGGCTAAACCAACTAATCCTCCCGCTACAATGGAACTCGCTAGCATGGTAATTGATAGCAGAGTACCGCCAGCTACCTGACCGACTCCTTTCAAAAACTCAACGCCAGATGAAGGGCTACCTTGGGATTGCTTATCTTCAAAAGTCCTAGACGACACGGCGTTCTCACTTCCTCACTTGTAAATATAACTATAATTTCTTCAGCGCAGCAAAACGATTAATTTTTTGCAATTATATTAGTTTGGCAGATAAAAGAACGGAAGCATTGCTAGTGACTATAACCTACCCAACTTCCATATTGCAAAGTATAGATAACACTCAATATCCTCATAGTATGGCGCAGAATTTTTCTTGGTTACGTCGCGGCGTTGTCGAAATTTTTCCACAACCAACTGATTCGGACAGTGAATCTGAAAGTCTAGAAAAGCGTTTAGCCACAACCGACCGACCTTTGCGGATAAAATTGGGCATTGACCCGACAGGCGCGGATATTCATCTCGGTCATAGCATACCAGTAAGGAAACTGCGAGCTTTTCAAGATGCTGGTCATACAGCAGTGTTGATTATTGGTGATTTTACGGCACGGATTGGCGATCCTACAGGTAAGTCAGATGTACGTTGCCAACTTACACAACAAGAAGTTGAAGCAAACGCTCAGACTTATCTTGACCAAGTACGACCTATTTTAGATTTTGACACACCTGGAAGGTTAGAGGTGCGATATAACTCACAGTGGCTTTCCAAGCTGGACTTGGGAAAAATTTTAGAGTTACTCTCAACCATGACAGTGGGACAAATGCTAGCAAAAGAAGGATTTGCTGAACGTTATAAAAAAGAGAATCCAATTTTTCTACATGAGTTCCTTTATCCGTTAATGCAGGGTTTTGATTCTGTGGCTGTGGAGGCTGATGTGGAGTTGGGTGGTACTGATCAGAAATTTAACATAGCAGTAGGACGAGATTTACAGCGTCATTTTGGACAGAAACCCCAGTTTGGTGTACTGCTGCCGCTTTTACTTGGCACAGATGGCCTGCAAAAAATGTCTAAGTCTTTAGGTAACTACGTAGGATTACGAGAGCATCCTAGTCAAAAGTATCAAAAATTGCAAGGTATTCCAGACCACCTGCTAAAAGATTATTTTGAACTGTTGACAGATTTACCTCTAGACAAACTACCAGAAAATCCACGCGATCGCCAAAAACTACTCGCGCAAGAAATAGTCCGGCAGTATCACGGACAGAATGCCGTGGATAACATTGAAGCAGGAGATCTACCCGAATTTTCTCTATCTAAAGTAGAATTTCCAGCAAAATTATCCTATATTCTCAATGCCAGTGGCTTATGCAAAAGTAGTGGAGAAGGAAAGCGGAAAATTCAAGAGGGTGGTGTACGACTAGATGGCGATCGCATCACTGATGTAGATACTGCTTTCCAAGCTGCTGGTGAATTGTACGGACGAGTTTTGCAACTGGGGAAAAATAAGTTTGTCAGACTTGTACCATGATCGGTAATGGGTAATGGTAATAGGGGATAAAAAATACCAATTCCCCTTCGGGTTCGCTACTTTGCCATCTCGGCATAAGCCAAGACGGCAAGTAGTCTCACCAATTACCAATTACCAAAACTAACGTGATAAACCCTAAATGGACGCAGAGCAAAAAATTATTGTTCCCTTAGATGTGGCAAATATTACAGATGCGATCGCCCTGATGGAAAAATTGCCACAAGTCAGTTTTTGGAAAGTTGGTTTAGAGTTGTTTACAAGTACAGGGCCGCAGATTTTCCAGGAGTTAAAATCGCGGCAAAAGCGGATTTTCCTAGATTTGAAATTTCATGATATCCCTAACACCGTTGCTGGTGCTTGTCGGGTGGCAGCAGGTTACGACGTTGACTTGCTAACAATTCATGCCACAGCTGGTAGAGATGCCCTTAAAGCAGCAACAGAGGCAGTACAAACAGGGGCAGCACAAGCAGGAGTGGAACCACCTAAACTGATTGCCATTACAGTTTTAACTAGTATTTCTTCCCGACAGTTGGCATTTGATTTAAAAATTCCCCTAGAATTGCCAGAGTATGCTCTGGAAATGGCACTGATGGCCCAAGAGGCAGGGTTAAACGGGGCAGTTTGTTCGCCCCACGAAGTGGCACAACTGCGGCATAGTTGTGGAAATGAGTTTTTACTAGTTTGTCCAGGCGTACGTCCCCCTTGGGCAGAAAAAGGAGATCAAAAGCGATCACTTACCCCCAGCCAGGCACTAAAAGCAGGAGCAAATTATCTTGTGATTGGGCGTCCCATCACTGCTGCTATGGAACCTGAGTTAGCCTGGAAACAAATTTGCGAGGAGTTAGCAACAGTGGCATGAAGTCCAAAGCCAAAAAAAATCAACCCCAAACAGTAAGGGAAGGATTACAGGGTAAGGGAAAAGGGAAAAATGCCAACCCTTTAACCTTGAACCTTTACTCTTTACCCAACTTCTGTAAGAAGTCTATTTATTGCTTTTGGCTTACAGCTTGTAGCTTCTGGTTGTTCACCTCAAATTTCCTTAACTACCAAGTATTCGCGCAAAATCCTACCTCTTCATCAATAAGCAGGGAGAAGTCTTTTTGTTCAGAACCAAATCTAGAAATATTAACTACGCAGCTTTTGCGGGATTTACCTAGTTATGCCAATCGAGTTATTCAACGCGCCCGCCGCTTTGGCAGAAAAACTGATATTTTTAGTTATGTTCTGATAGCAGGTAGACCGGAATTTGCACCACTGCCCCTAAACTTAACCGGAGAAATCCCTAAAGAATTAAAATATACTGAAAAAGATGTTAGTCAAGTATTTTTTACTACTTTAGAGCGGCAGTATATTGGTAAAAAAGCTGTGGAATTACAACAATTTCACTGGCTATTTTTAGCCAAAGCTGAGAATGGATGGTGGATGGTGATGATGTTTTCTCGAACGGGTTCTGATCCTAAACAAAATCCTCCCACACCACCACAGGATAGCAGTCACGGTGTAGTTGCCCAAGGAATTAAAACATGGTTAAGAGATTGTCGTGCAGGAGATGTGCGATTTCAAAGAGCTATACTTAGCAGCACATCAGAGGAATAATACAGAGGGTAAATTTTCCCTAGTCGTTGTCTGAAAAACTGTATAATTATCCACCTAAACAAAAAAATTGATAATTTTAGAAGGATAAAAGACTGATGGCGCGTAGTAATGACTTTTGGGCTGATTTTCGCAGGTTTTTGATGCAAGGTAACGTGATTGATTTAGCTGTTGCAGTGGTTATCGGAGCTGCATTTAGCAAAATTGTCACTTCTGTTGTAGAGGATATCATCACACCAGTCATTTTGAATCCTGTATTAAAAGCTGCAAAAGTAAATGACTTACAAAATTTATCAGTCAACGGCATTAAATACGGTGTGTTTTTGGCTGCAATCATCAACTTTTTGGTGATTGCTTTTTGTATTTTTCTGATCATTCGTGCTTTTGAAAAAGCCAAGAAAAGATTCGTTCGTAGTGGGGAGGCTGCTGCGGAAGCAAGTGCGACTGATCCAGCAGTTGCAGCCCAAGAAAGATTAACTGACGCGATAGAACGTCTAACAACTACAATTGAATCTCAAACAAGCAGATAGCTAGTAGTAATCAAAACTCTAGTCTTTAGTCCCTAAAATTTCATCATACTTAGCGCGCACTGCTTGGATATCTTGCCACATCAACCATTTAGGGCTACCAACTTCGCGGGAAGGGTTACGCAGTAGGTAAGAAGGGTGAAAAATCGGCATACATAAACGTCCTTCCCACTCCATCCAAGTTCCGCGAATTTTAGTAATCCCTCGTTTATCGCCAATTAAACCTTTAACAGCAGTTGCACCTGTCAAAAGAATGATTTTTGGATCTACCAAGCGAATTTGTTCTAATAAATAGGGTTTGCAAGCTTCGATTTCTTCATTGGTAGGAACTCGGTTATTTGGTGGTCGGCATTTATTTACGTTACATATGTATACATCTTTTTCTGTATCTAGTTTTACCGACTCTAGAATTTTCTCTAAAAGCTGTCCTGCTCGACCAACAAATGGTAGCCCTGTTTCGTCTTCGTTTTGTCCAGGTGCTTCGCCTACAACCATAATGGGTGCTTTGAGGCTACCGCGTCCGACAACAGCATGGGTACGAGTGTTTCCTAAATCACAGCGATGACACTGGTTACAATGCTGTGCTAACTCGACCATATCGGCATAAACTCCCATAGGAATGGGAATTTTAGCGTCTGTGGGAATCAATTCTTTTTTGTCAAAATTAGATTCCTGTAAATTGGATTCCCCAAAAAGACTAAGTTGATGTTCGCTGCTCATGAAACTTGCAATATTAATTTAAGCACAAGGTGTCTAATCTGAGTAAAATCATTAACCCAAAAACTTGCACGTTCAGCCCAGCAGTGCAGTACCTTGTGTCTGTTAACATTACGAAATTATACTTTTATTGGGCTATTTGTGAACGTTTGTGCCAACAAAACTGTTTCTAGTTTAACAAAATAGAAAATTTGTTCAATTTCAGAAAAATTCAGTCATGATCAAAGCAATGGTATTGTCATGTACTGGGGGAAAACAATGTCAAATACCCCGCTTTTTAATGATCGTACTCAAGCTGGAGAGAGACTAGCCGAAGTAGTTCAGTCAACTTTAATTAAACAAGCATCTGAGTCTGAAATCAAGCCTGTACCAATAGTCTATGCTTTGCCGCGAGGTGGACTAGAGGTAGCAGCACCAGTTGCACGTGTTTTAGATTGTCCATTAACGATATTAGTATCGAAAAAGATTAGCCATCCAGAAAATCCAGAGTTGGCAATTGGTGCGGTAAGTGCTTGTGGTAGTGTAATTTGGGAGCAGCCAAGAAGATCAGATCAAAGACACAATTGGCGATCGCACATAACAGCATTAGATACAGCAATTAACCAAGCTAAATCTTTGGAAGCACAGTTGAGTGTTGCTTGCCCACAGGTGAATGCAGAAGGTGCTATAGCTATTATTGTTGATGATGGTATTGCGACGGGAATGACAATGGCAGCAGCAGCTGTTGCCATCAGAAAACTTTCTCCAGCAGAGGTTTGGTTATGTGCGCCAGTCGCACCACTACGATTAGTACCTTGGTTACATCAATGGGGCGATCGCGTCATTGTTTTAGCCACACCAGAACCGTTTGCCAGTGTGAGCAATTTTTATCAAGAATTCCCCCAAGTAGAAACTACAGAAGCTCTTACATATCTTCAATGTCAATAGTCATTGGTCATTTGTCATTTGTTATTAGTTAGTGGTTAGTTGTTGATTGTTAGTAGTTAGTGGTTAATGGTTGTTTGTTGGTTGTTAGTGGTTAGTTGTTAATGGCTTACAACTCCTCATACTCCCTTGGAGGAGTGGGGGCTGGTGAGTTCCCCACCTCCCCACACTCCCCCCACCCCTCACACTCTCCCTACTCCCAGCCGCACAGCTTGCACTAAATCATTTGGTGTACCAATATCTAGGTAGGTTCCATCGGCAAATACTTCTGCTTGAACATGAAAACCCTGTTTAATTGCAGCTTGAATGACATCTCCAATCGGCAGTTCTGGTAACTGAGGTAAATTAGGATTAGCCTTGAGAGGAATAAGATACTCATGTAGAAACTGAGTAAAAGCTGGTGTCCAAACAGCAATACCCCACATATAACGCAAGTCCGATTGGCGGGGTTTTTCGATTATTTGCCGTACTCTACCTGTATCATCGAAGTCAACCATACCTGCTTTCTCTGGTTGATCAGTGGGGAATAATCCCAAAACCACGTCTGCTTGAGTAACCTGTTGACGTGCTAACACCTTGACAAACGCATCTTGGGGTTGAAACAAGATATCAGGAAAACCCAACGCGATGATTGCATCCCGAACAAAAGGGTAAGCTTGATCTAAGGTAAACGGTACGCCATAAGGCAAACCCATAATTAGATAGCCCAAGCTCATAAAGAGCATAGCACCATCCCGAAAATACTCCGGGATATCCCACTTCCCCGGACGCAAAATAAAGTATGCCTGATTAATTTCCGCCAGTTGCATTTTCTCTAGCAGGTACTGGCAAACTACTTTCGGTCGCCAGTTATTTGGCTCACCAAAATCTTGAAAACCGACAGGATATAACTCTTTGCTTAGCGGTAAAGGAGAAATCCGTTTTGCCTGTCCACCTGCTGGTAGCAGTCCAATAACTTGGCGATCGCTCATAAATTATTTGTTAGTAGTTAGTGGGTAGAGACGCGAGGAACATCGCGTCTGTACATTAGTGGTTAGTAGTTAGTGGTTGGTTATTCTCCTCACACTCCCCACACTTCCCACACTCCCCACTGCCCCTAATCCCCACCAGGGGACCGATGAGTTCCCCCTTGTCCCCCTTGTCTTCCGTGTCTCTGTTCTAATACCCAATCCAAAATCTGTCTTGAAAAGTTTGTGTCTACAAAGTTTTCGCAAAATCTAAAATCCAAATTTGTATAAAAAATATCCCCTTCCCAAGCCATTCTGGCAACAGAAAGGGGTGATTCAATTTTAAGATTCAATTGCAACTATTTAACGGAAACTGCATCAACATCCACAGTCGTGCTGGAGGTAGAATCCTTAGTAGTATCAGTAGCTTCAACTTCTACATTGGCGTCTACATTACTCCGACGCGCTTTGAAGCCTTCAATTACGAGCCCTGATACCTCAGTTACCAGCAAAGTTAAAAGAAAAACATCGTCAATTTGTCCCACAATTGGTAAGAAGTCTGGGGCGATATCAAATGGACTGACAAAATATAAAAGTGTTCCTAAAATTACCCACCAGCGATATTTAGGGTTACGAATCAAGTCGCGATACCAGGTATAAAGAGATTGAACTGAAAATTTCATGACCTTCACCTCTAGTTACTTTTAATTTTGGCAAATGATTCTTTATAGTTCTTGGGGAAATAACCGTCCTAATATGTCTGGAAGTTGCTACCAAAATTGGGGATAGGGTATAGGGGACTGGAAGGGGTTATTTTTCTCTCCCTGCTCCCCGCTTCCCAATCCCCAATCCTTAATCCTTAACTCCTATTTAAACTTGTATGTCTTCCCAACTCTGGCCCTACCTAAGTCCTGGCATTCCTGATGATTTATTTGAGCATTTGCCAGGAATTCCCCTCAGTCAAAGAGAAATTCGACTACTGTTGATTGCCCAATTACGACTCTTACCCAACACAGTTTTATGGGATATTGGTGCAGGTACGGGTACTATTCCCGTAGAAGTTGGATTGTTATGTCCCCAAGGGCGAATCATTGCAGTGGAACGAGATGAAGAAGTTGCCAACCTGATTCGTCGTAACTGCGATCGCTTTAATGTCAAAAATGTTGAAGTTATTGAAGGTAGCGCTCCTGAGTGTTTGCATAATCTGAAGGAAACACCCCACCGTGTCTGTATAGAAGGTGGACGGGCCATCCAAGAAATTTTGCAAGCAGTCTGGTATTATTTGCCACCATCAGGTAGAGTGGTCGCCACAGCTGCTAATCTAGAAAGTCTGTATGCGATTTCTCTAAGCTTTGCCCAACTGCAAGCGAGAAATATTGAAGTTGTACAATCTGGGATTAACCGCTTGGAAACACGCGGTTTTTCTCAAACTTTTACTGCTGTCGATCCAATTTTTATCCTCAGTGGTGAAAAGTTAGATTAAATTCAATAACAACAAACTAGGAGATTACTCAATTCAAAATTAAAAAATCTTAATTGATTAGTCTCCAGTCCCTAGTCTCTATTTCCTACCTATGCCTTGGTCTCGAATTTTGAGTGGAATTGTTGCGATCGCTGTTGCTTTATCAGCAACTGTTTTGGGTGGATGGTACTTTACCATCGTATTTGCAATCATTATCTTTTTAGGTCAAAACGAATTCTTTGATTTGGTCAAAGCTAAAGGCATAGCTCCCACTGTTAAAACTACTATGGTTGTCAGTCAAATTCTCCTAGCAATTTGTACACTAGATGGCAATTTAGCTGATGCTGTTATGCCCTTAGCCGGTACTTTTATCTGTTTTTACTTGCTGTTTCAACCCAAAATGGCTACGATCGCGGATATTTCCGCTTCAATACTGGGACTTTTTTATACTGGATATTTACCGAGCTACTGGGTAAGATTGCGAGCATTTAACACCACAGCTAGCAATCTTCCTCTGGGAGGCTACTGGCCTCCAAATTGGGCAGATTTCTTCGCACATAAACACTCAGTTACTTTACCAGATGGTCTGACGGCTACACTAATGACTTTCCTTTGTATCTGGGCGGCAGATATTGGTGCTTATACCTTTGGTAAATTTTTTGGCAAGACTCCCTTATCTGATATTAGCCCGAAAAAAACTGTAGAAGGTGCTGTGTTTGGTGTTGCTGCAAGTATAATAGTTGCATTTGCTACAGCTTACTATTTTAACTGGCCTAAATACCCTATTACTGGTTTGATATTGGGCTTGTTAATTGGGGTTGCTGGTCTTTTAGGTGACTTAACTGAATCAATGCTTAAACGAGATGCTGGAGTCAAAGATTCAGGACAACTAATCCCTGGTCACGGCGGCATTTTAGACCGTACTGATAGTTATATTTTTACCGCTCCTTTAGTTTACTATTTTATATCTCTTCTATTACCGTTATTGATTTAGTTAGCAGTTGGTTGTTGGTTAGTAGGTAGAGACGCGAGGAACATCGCGTCTGTACATTAGTAGTTAGTGGTTAGTAGTTAGTGGTTAGTAGTTAGTTCTTAGTTATTCCTCACACCCCATCTCCTCATCTCCCCATCTCCCATAACTTCATAAATCTAATTGAATTTCTAGTAATGCTGATGGTAAAGATTACAAAGTTCAATCGTTGACTTTAAAAAGCAACCCTGAAAAATGTACTTTAATAAGGATAATAAATAATATATTATCTCAATACAAGAGATAACCTTGTTACATAAAACTATTGATAAACTATACTAATTTCAAGGCTGCATTCAACCAACCACTTCCTATCCATACAAATAATGTTTTGAAAAAGTGGCAATAACAGCCCAGCGGCAAAGGAGAAGCCAATGCGATGGGAACAGTCCCTGGCCATTGATGTGACTAGAGTAGATGTTCGTAAGCATGTTCTCACCAGACCGCCCATATTATCAAGCCATGAATCAGGATGGGAAAACCTGGGTTTGGAGTATCACATCCAGCCTGCCTATGAAAGCCCGGAACATTACTCTACTAATTATGTGCTTGTAATTAGGATTAGATGCCAGTTAGAATTAGAAAGGTGGCTAGGTGAATGCCATAAAAGCGAAACCTCCATGCCAGGGGATGTTGCAGTCATACCGCCTTACATAACTCATAGAGCAATCACTGTAGAGGAATCTGAGTTTATTGCTTTAACTTTGGATTCTGAATTAGTAGCCAAAATAGCCCACGAGTCAGTTGAATCAGACGTAGTTGAGATTATACCACACTTTTCCAAGCCTGATCCTTTGATTTATCAAATTGGGCTTGCCCTCAAGAGCGCACTAGAATCTAATCATTCTGTTAGTCGTCTTTATGCTGATTCTATGGCCACTGCATTGTCAGCCCATTTGTTGCAACACTACTCTGCCCCAAAACATTGTCTGCAAGATTACCGAGGAGGTTTACCCAAACACAAGCTACAAAGGGTAACAGAATATATTATTGACCATTTGGCAGAAGATTTGTTGCTGGGAGCGATGGCTCAGGAAGTTGGTCTGAGTAGATACCACTTTGCCCGATTATTCAAGCAATCCACAGGTCTTTCTCCCTATCAGTACGTAATTCACTGTAGGATTGAGCGTGCCAAAATGTTGCTCTTACAGAGTAAACTCAAAATTTCTGAAGTTGCTTCCATAGTAGGTTTTGCAGATCAAAGCCAATTTACACGCCATTTCAAGCGTTTATTGGGAGTCACACCCAAAGAATTACGTAGAAAATAGCAACAATATTCTAAAAAAGCAATAATCATCTATACAGCAACAATCAAGTTTCGATACCTTTAGATAGAAGATTTGGCGTTGCTGAATAAAGGTATGTTTTAGGCAGGTAAGGGAACAGAACGATATTTGAGGTAGTGCAATAACAATCGAACAGAGTATCTCAGCATTTCCTCAGTTTTGGAATAACATAAAGTTTTACGATGAAGACGAGCCAAATAATGTCTAAGCCTTGTGTTTTCATTTTCGACTCGTGTCATGTAGGTCTTACTCACAATTTGGTCACCATCAGGAACAAAACAAGGGTAAACAGGGTATCCATCTGTGACGTAAAAATAACTCTGCCAACACTGGACAATGTTCCATAACTGTTGGAAAGTAGTCGAACTACGATCACCTAAAACCCAAGCAAGAATACCTTGAGTAAAGTGATTTACCGCCGTCCACAACCAGATTTTATTTTTTTTGAACCAATAAATGTTTCTAATTCATCTAGTTCTCCCACCTGCGGAATTTCCTTTGAATTTGGTGTATCCGCCAATTGTGTACCCACTCGTTTAACCCAATGAATAATGGTAGTATGATGAACGTTTTTCACCCTTTCAATTCCACGAAATCCCATACCATTGACGTACATTTTTAGGCATTCTTGTTTGATTTCATCCGAGTAGCCCCTGGGTGGTTTATAGACATCAATGAATTGACGACCACAATCACAGCAAATGTGATTCTGTTTACCTCTTTTCTTTCCATTCTTACGGTTATGACAAGATCCACAGCGTGGACATTCCATGATTAATTGACCTCAATTCATACCGCTATTATGCAACGCCGAAGATTTAAAATCCCTATTGACATCGGCTAGTGGTGTTCAGCCCTAGCAATTCCCCCCAATTTCTGCCCTCACAGGTAGCTATTTGTCTACAACCCAAAGTAAACCGATGGGTAAAGGTTAAAGATCAAGGGGAAAGGAACTTTTCATCTATAACTAACCCTTTCCCTTTTTCCCCTCTTCTTTACCCTGACCTCTGCGATGATTCTGGTGCTTGTAAGGTAATAACAGGTGTGAGTGGGGGATAAAAGCTGAAGCAAAAGTCTGAAAGTGCATCCCAACAGATACTTATGCCAAAAGCGCTAGCTGGGCGTTCTATCACTAGATCTTTTTCCTTTCTTCTCTAAGGAGAGCGAATGAACGGTAGTAGTGAGCCTCGTGGTAAACGCCTAAATACATCTGAAATTAACCTACCCTTACAAGTTCGAGCGCAACTTATTGATATTCTCAATCAAACGCTTGCAACCACAATCGATCTCAAAACTCAAATTAAGCAGGCATATTGGAATGTTGATATTACAAATTCCTCCAATTTACACGAGTTGTTCAATGAAATTGCATCTGAATTAGATTTGTATATCGACTTGCTGGCACAGCGAGTTACAGTTCTTGGAGGTTTGGCAATTGGTACTGCTCGGAGTGCAGCAGGACTATCAGTTTTACCTGAATATCCCCTTCATATTGTACAAGGTAAAGATCATGTGACTTCGATCGCAGAGCGTTTGGCTATATACGGAAATTTACTCTGGGAAAATATTGACCGGACTGCCGTTTTAGGGGACGCTGATACAGCCTATCTCTATGCAGAAGTTTCTATGGTGGTTGATAAGCGTTTATGGTTTCTAGATGCCCATCTAGTCAATTCGGTTTTGCAAGTTAGTAATCAACTGGCGGAATATAACTAGACCAGTGTAAAAGTCAATTGTTAATGGTCAATAGGAGAAAAACTCTTAACAATTGACTACTTTGTTAAGGGTTAACATTAATTCGTCCGTGACAAACTAATTTTCCTGGGAGCAGCTTTAGCTGTTGGATATCAACATCTGAACCCAAATTCAGATAGTGTCCATTATGGCTTTCTAGGACTGTTCCCGTGTTGTTTTTTGCCTGGATGTGTGATATTTGCAACTCATGAGCGCTGAGTAACTCAATGTTTGCACATACTTCTGAAACTGTGGAGCTGTTTTCAGCAGGTTGAGAAATGTAAAGTATTATCCGACTGTGGGCAAGAATAATTTTTTGGTAAAAAATTGACTTGGATTTTGGACACTGTTCTGGTAAAAGTTTATCCAGTACATCATTTAAAGCAGTTGATAACAAAGAAGATGAAACAGAAGCGTTAAGTTCATCCTCCTCTACTATGACTTCACCAACCACTGGTACAGTTTCTAACAGCCGTAGTGGCTGACCCTTGAGTACTGAGCCAATGTTGATACGAATATTTTCTGCCACAAGTTGAATTTGCGTAAGATGAATACCTTGATAAACGGCATAACTAGCAAAAATCGACACCCAAGGAATGTAACCAGAGAGAATATCGCGATCGCTCGCTTTCATCTCGACTTCCAACTCATAGACTTGGCTAACTTGGGATCTCAGCCATAATTTGAGTGCTTTCGTCAGCACATTCGTAATGATGCGAATTTTTTTGTTCTGAGTTTGCCTTTCCAAATTGTTCTGTGCCATCTACCACTCTATTATTTGCTTATGATTAATTACTTACAAATCTCTAATTATTTAAACAAGTCTTAACTGTATCATTTGCGGCTACTTACTACCAACCGCAAAAGTAAAATCTTGTGCAATTGATTGTGTGTTTTATTATTGACTATAAAGTCAAGTAATTTCCACATGGAGGAAAGGTTACAAAAAATCTTATCCCAATGGGGTATTGCCTCACGCCGTCAAGCCGAAGAAATGATCAGGCGAGCGCGCGTGCGGGTCAATGGCGATTTGGCACATTTAGGTCAAAAAGTAGATCCTCAAAAAGATACAATCACAGTTGACGGAAAGCCAGTATCATCTGGGCAGCGTCCGAATTTAGTGTATCTACTACTGCACAAAGGCGTAGGTGTAGTTTCCACTTGCCATGATCCCCAAGGAAGAAAGACTGTTTTGGATCTGTTACCACCAGAATTGCACTCTGGTCAAGGGATTCACCCTGTTGGTCGCTTGGATATAGACTCTACAGGAGCCATCATACTGACAAACGATGGAGAGTTAACATTCTGGCTTACCCACCCACGCCATAGTATCCCCAAAACTTATCGTGTTTTAGTAGAAGGACATCCAACCGAATCAGTACTACGCATGTGGCGTCAGGGTGTGCTGTTAAACGGAAGAAAAACACGACCAGCACAGGTGCAACTAATCAAAAATTTTGCTGATACTACTTGTTTGGAAATCATTTTAAAGGAGGGAAGAAATCGTCAGATTCGCCGTGTAGCCGAACTGTTAGGACACCCAGTAATTAAATTGCATCGTACCGCCATAGGTTCAATTCAACTAGAATCACCTGGAAGAAAACCCTTAGGTGAAGGTGAATATCGTCACCTAAAAGAAAGTGAAATTCGCTTTTTACAAAAAGTTAAAGCAGATTCCTATAAATGATTTAGCTAGATTTAAGGAGTGAAAATAAAACATGAATTGGCTAACTAGGAAAAATAAGCATGAGTTGACAACTTCATTAGATCAACAGCGAGGCGAAAAGTTAGTAGCAATGGGCGCAAAACTTAGCTCCTCACGCCAGGAAAAAGGTTTATCATTAGACGAAATTGTTTTATTGACCAGAATACCCCGGCGGCTGTTGCAAGCAATTGAAGAAGGTAATTTAGCAGAACTACCCGAACCAGTTTACATTCAGGGTTTAATTCGGCAATTTGCTGATGCATTAGGTCTTAATGGTGCAGAATTTGCTAGTAATTTTCCCATTGGAACTCATCGAGTCAGTTTAAAATCTAGTTGGAAACATACACCAATAGGTGAGTTACGTCCATTGCATCTTTACCTACTTTACATATTTATGATTTTGTTTTCTGTAGGTGGCTTATCTCAGTTATTAAATGCTAATGCTTTGCAAGCAGTAAATAATAATCAAAATAAGCTCAAACAAAATCAACAGACTCTAATTCAATCGCAAAAGTTTCAACCTGTTAGTGATATAAATAAAAGTGTAAATCCTCAACAAGTGCAAATTGGTTTGACCCTAACAGAAAAATCTTGGATTCAGGTATTAGTTGATGGCAAGGTAGAGTATGAAGGTGAACTACCAGAAGGAACTCATAAGACTTGGAAAGCTCAAGAGCAACTAACAGTCAGAACAAATAATGCTGGTGGTGTATTAGTAAGCATCAATAAAGAAAAAGCTAAGCAACTGGGAGAACCAGGAAAACAAAAAGAAGTGACGATCGCTGCTAATACGAGGTCATAGTTAAATTGTGAATTATAAACTTGTGCTGTCTATGCTTTGGGCATAGCAGCACTATTTTTTGTTATCTGAGTAATCGTAAAAATCTTCTCCCTCTATGTCAGAAGAAACTATCAATTCGCTATCAGGAGCGTAATCTACAACAGCTGTCATTGCAGCTATTGCCAGTTGATGCTTTTGCTCTTTGTGATTGATTGTTGTTCTTGACGAATCAGTAGCAAAGCTGCTTCAGCGATTTTTAAGCGATCACTAACACTTAATTTTGGTAGTGCTTGGAGAATTTCTTTAGTTTCCATAAAGATTGTAGTCACTATCTTAACCCCAAGTTTAGCAGTCATAGGTAATCGTAAAGAGTTGCGATCGCTCTCAACTCACACTGATTAATATAGGTTAGGGATATACCCTAATAGGAGCATCCCCGCCATGAGTGAAGCAAAAGTTGCAGTAGTAGTTGGTGTCGGGCCAGGATTAGGTTGTGCAGTTGCTCATCGGTTTGCCCGTGAAGGATTTGCTGTGGGATTGATGGCCAGAAATATAGATAAACTCAGCCAAATTCAAAAGGATATTGAAGCTAATGGTGGGAAAGCGCTGGCTGTTGCTTGTGATGTGTCTGATCCTACGTCTGTCAACAACGCCTTTGAGCAAGTAAAGTCGCAACTAAATGCACCGGAAATCTTGGTGTATAATGCTGGAGCCTTTACAATGGCTGGTATTCTGGAACTGACACCAGAACAGTTTGAAGCAAATTGGAAAGTTAACTGTTTTGGTGCATTTCTCGCTGTACGGCAGGTTCTACCCCAAATGGTGGAACGAAGCCGAGGTACAATCCTGCTGACGGGCGCTACTGCTGCAACCAGAGGTGGGGCGCGGTTTGCAGCTTTAGCTGTAGGTAAGTTTGGGTTAAGGGCGCTGGCGCAGTCCTTAGCACGGGAGTTTGGGTCTCAAGGTATTCATGTTGCCCATATTATTATTGATGGCATGATCAATACTCCCAGAGTGCAAGCAATGGCCAGCAACCGAGATGCACACACTTTAGTTTCACCAGATGCTATAGCCGAAACTTACTGGCAACTCTACAAACAGGATACAACAGCTTGGACTTTAGAACTGGATTTGCGACCTGCGGTGGAGAAGTTTTAGATTTTTGTTAGTGGTTAGTAGGTACAGACGCGAGGAACATCGCGTCTGTACAATAGTAGTTAGTGGTTAGTTTTTTATTTTCTCCCATGTCCCCCTTGTCTTCCTTGTCCCCTTGTCCTTCCCATCTCCCCTTTCCCCTTTCCCTAACCATCATCAATGCCAGATTGTTCTTCGCTATTGGTGATTTTTTTGACTACTAAATCATCTGTTTCTTTTGTACTTTCATCGTTTAAATTGTCAGAAACTATGACAAATTCAGTTTCTCTTTTAGATTTACCATTCCATTGATCTAAAACATCTTTCACAAAAACTTCTTCCAACCAAATTTTAGCTACAACAGTTAATGGTAGAGCTAAAAATAAGCCTAAAAAGCCAAATAGATATGCGAAAAATAGTTGAGCAATTAGAGTAATTGCTGGTAGTAAGGAAACCTGATGCGCCATCACCACTGGTGTGATGAAATTGCTTTCAGTTTGTTGAATAACAAAGTAGAGTCCCAAGACAGCTAAAGATTTCCAGGGAGCATCCAAAAGAGCGATCGCCATTGCTGGGATAACGCTGAGTGTCGGGCCTAGATTGGGAATCAAGTTTAAAAATCCTGCTAAAACCCCTAAAGCTAGGGCGGCGGGAACACGCAAAATTGATAAGCCGATGACACTCATCAGTCCCACTACAGACATAGCGATAAAAGCGCCTGTAACCCATCCTTCTAAGGAAACTTCGCATCTATCCAAAATTCCATCTACTCGTCGCCGATAGAAGGAAGGAAACAACCGAATAAATAGCTTGCGGTATGCTTGGGGATCTGCTAAGAACATCCCTGTTAAAACAAGCACTAGTAATATTTTCAGAACAACTTCCAAAGAGCCAGAAACGACGGCAAAAGAAGTACCGACTGCACGATTAATAAATGGTTGTGCTTGTTGGCTCAAACTATTAATATCAGGGATATATGGAGTTATCTGGCTAGGAAGTGCTGATCTGAGATGGAAAAGCCAAGTATTAAAACGCTCTATACCTCTAGGAACCTGATAGGTGAGTTGTTGAAACTGCACGGCAAATGGCGGGACAATGAGCCAGAAAAAACCGATGATAACACCTATAAGAATGCCTACTGACAAAGCTACAGCAAATCCACGTCTCATGCCCGAACGTTGAAATCTGCGAGCGAGCCGATTTAAGGTAGTTGCTAGTACGATCGCAGCAAACATCAGTAGAAGTACTTCTTTGAGTTGCCACAATATATACACTGATAAAAGTATGGCAATTAAGCCTATCCATTGACCTAGATTCACGCCTTAACTCCTGGCAGCTTATCAACTGCTATCTTAAATCAGTCATCGCTTACCGAGGAGGGGAAAAGGGAAAAGGGCTTTAGACCTAAAACTAAAGTTTTTTTAGAAGACAGGAGGTAGAATCCCTTCTGCCCTCTGCCTTTCCTTGGTAAACTAGCTTTGTTTGTGGGCTTGAAATCGCCACAACAGAGCGATCGCCATCATCACAGTCGGTAATAAAACTATAATCAAAGCGTTGACTGACGTTGCAGGTATAAAGAGAAAAGGACCGACATACTTAATCAATAGCGAAATCACAGCAGAGAGTAAAAATACCTTTAAAACAAAGCTCAGTTGATCTTTCATAGAAAGTACGGCTATTCCCATTGTTATAGGGGGGTACACACGAAAACGAATTGTAACATCCAATTTTTACAATAAATTCAAGCAGAGCAAAAGCAAACTCCCTGCTTGCATACCCTTTATGATCTATTTGCCAGTTTCACTACTGCTATTTCTGCTGCTGCTGCTATTAGTCCCTTTTCTCTGGTTTGTGTTGGCAGTAGATGTGGTACAAATCGCAGTAGCTAAGTTGGGATTTTCTCCTAATATAGCTTTTCTACTGTTGATACTGGTGATTTTAGGCAGCACCATCAATATACCTTTGTACCGCGCTCGATCTGAGATTGTTGTAGCAAACGACTTGATTGATTTGTGGTTAAAGGAGTTTTGGGGTATTCCTCTGAGGAAAGTGCAACGTTCCACTATCATAGCCCTAAATGTTGGTGGTGGTTTAATCCCTGTACTATTAGCGCTGTATCAATTTACGCAAGGAAATATATTAGCTATTTTGTCAGTGACTGCGATTGTCACAGCAGTAAGTTACTATGCAGCACGGGTAGTGCCAGGAATTGGTATTCAAATGAACCCCTTACTAGCGCCCTTGACTGCTGCTGTGTCAGCTATGTTAATCGCCTCTTCCCATGCTGCGCCTGTTGCTTTTGCAGGCGGCATTTTGGGAACTTTAGTTGGTGCTGATTTATTGCACCTGAAGGATATTGTCGCTAAAAGTTCAGGAGTATTAAGTATTGGAGGTGCTGGTGTATTTGATGGTATCGCTTTGTGTGGTTTATTTGCACTGTTATTGAGTTAGTCATTGGTCATTTGTCATTCGTCATTAGTGATAACAAATGACAAATAACTAATGACAAATGACAAAAAACTTTTTAATCGGAGAGTAAATCAAAAATGCCTGTAGAAACTAACAATAATAAAAATCCCATTAAACCCCCAAGGGCGCGGCAGTTTGGTGGTAGTTTACTAATCCTTTTTACCCTGCTGTTACTGCTTAACTTTGTTGTTCCCAGTTTTTTTGGCCCCAGGTTGCCAGAAGTCCCTTATAGTGATTTTGTGGCTCAGGTAGAAGCAGGTAAAGTTGATCGGGCCGTTGTGGGTAGCGATCGCATTCAATATTCTATCAAAACTCAAACAGCCGATGGCAAAACTGTCGAACAGGTTTTCCAAACCACACCCATAGCAGTTGATCTGGATTTACCTAAGATTCTGCGCGATCATAATGTCGAATTTGCAGCACCGCCACCAAACCAAAATGGTTGGATCACCACTCTTCTGAGTTGGGTTGTACCACCATTAATTTTCTTTGGAATTTGGGGATTTTTACTCAATCGTGGTGGCGGTGGCCCTGCTGCACTTACTGTAGGTAAAAGCAAAGCTCGTATCTATTCCGAAGGAACAACAGGTGTAAAATTTATCGATGTTGCTGGTGTAGATGAAGCTAAAGCCGAACTGGAAGAAATCGTAGACTTCCTGAAAAATGCTGCGAAATATACCCGCTTGGGTGCAAAAATCCCCAAAGGTGTGTTGTTGGTAGGCCCTCCCGGAACTGGTAAAACCCTCTTAGCTAAAGCTATTGCTGGGGAAGCAAGTGTTCCCTTCTTCAGCATCTCTGGTTCCGAATTTATCGAGTTGTTTGTGGGTGTAGGTGCGGCCCGTGTGCGTGACTTATTTGAACAAGCTAAACAACAAGCGCCGTGTATCGTCTTTATTGATGAATTAGACGCGCTGGGTAAATCTCGTGGTGGTGCAGGCCCGATCATGGGTGGTAACGATGAACGGGAACAAACCCTCAACCAGTTACTCACCGAGATGGACGGCTTTGATGCGAACACTGGTGTGATCATCATCGCTGCAACCAACCGTCCAGAAGTTCTTGATCCAGCTTTGCGCCGTCCCGGACGTTTTGACCGTCAAGTAGTTGTAGATCGTCCTGATAAAATCGGTCGAGAGGCAATTCTAAAAGTTCATGCCCGTAACGTCAAATTAGCTGATGATGTCGACTTGGGCATTATTGCCGCTAAAACCCCTGGTTTTGCTGGAGCAGATTTAGCTAACCTGGTGAACGAAGCTGCACTGATGGCTGCACGGCAAAATCGCCAAGCAGTGACAATCGCAGATTTTAATGAAGCGATCGAGCGCCTTGTAGCTGGTTTAGAAAAACGCTCTCGCGTCCTCAATGAAATCGAGAAGAAGACTGTAGCTTATCACGAAGTTGGTCACGCCATCATTGGTGCTTTGATGCCTGGATCTGGTAAAGTCGAAAAAATCTCCGTTGTACCTAGAGGGGTGGGTGCTTTAGGTTATACAATTCAGATGCCAGAAGAAGACCGCTTCTTGATGATTGAAGACGAAATTCGTGGTCGTATTGCTATCCTGTTGGGTGGACGTTCCGCAGAAGAAACAGTGTTTGGTAAAGTCTCTACTGGTGCTAGTGACGACATCCAAAAAGCTACTGATTTGGCAGAACGCTATGTTACTCTCTACGGGATGAGCGATAAACTTGGCCCTGTGGCATTTGAGAAGATTCAACAGCAGTTTATTGAAGGTTACGGTAATCCGCGTCGATCTATTAGTCCGCAAGTAGCTGAGGAAATTGACCGTGAAGTGAAGCAAATAGTAGATAATGCTCATCATATGGCTTTAACTATTTTGCACGAAAACCGTGACTTGCTAGAACAAACCGCTCAGGAACTGTTGCAAAAAGAAATTCTCGAAGGTGCAGAACTACGCGAGAAACTCAATCAAGCCAAAGCACCAGCACAGTTAGAAGAATGGTTGCGGACAGGCAAGATATCAGAAGATCAGCCTTTAATGCAAACACTTCTAGTTTAGCTAGTTCGGTCAGAAGCCCCACGTCTTAGGCGAAGCCGAACGTGGGGACGGCGGCTCTATTCGTAGAAATCCCAAAAAAAGCGATCGCTTCTATTCATAAGTAGATATCTGATCGCTTTTTTGTGTTTTGAGGTGATTCTACAGCAGATTTCATCTGAGTCAAGAACAGAAGAACCTCACCCGCCTGACGACACCCTCCCCTTTGAAATTGGTATTACGCTAGAGCAGGAATAACTTTCTCACCAAACACTTCAATAAATTGCTCCTGTTCGCGGTTGACGTTATGTAGAATCAATTCATTAAACCCTAATGCAATATCTTTTTGCAACCACTCAATATGCTGCTGAGGCTCAGCCGAAATGCGTACGTGTTCATCTAGCTCCTGTGGCTTGACAAACTCACCAGCAGCATCAAATTGTTGGGGAGTTCGCAGTTCTGTCATCATTATGTTTTTAAAGATATTATTGCGCCACTGCTGATGCGCTTTTTGTCGTGCTATTTCCTCGTCGCGGTCATAAGAAAGTTGTACTTTCAAAATCATTGGCTTACCTTCTCCACCGCCACGCCGAAAAGCATCAACAACTTTTTGTAACTTGTGTGGGGGGCGAGATATAGTAATCAATCCATCTGCCCAGCTACCCAGCCATTCTGCTGTTTCAGTAGTAATGGCAGCACCAATAATGAGAGGAAGGTTTACTGGACGGGTATAAAGCTTTGCTTCTTCAACACATACTAAACCGTGATGGCTGATAGTTTCTCCTGCCCAAAGAGCGCGGATAATATCAACACACTCTTTGAGGCGGGCGTTGCGATCGCTTTTGCAGGGCCATTTGTCTGCGGTAATATGTTCGTTGATTGCTTGACCACTACCTACAGTAAGCCAAAAGCGGTTGGGAAACATTTCTGCCAAAGTTGCTGCTGCTTGGGCGATGATAGCAGGATGATATCGCTGTCCGGGAGCGCAAACAACGCGATAGCAAAGTTCAGGTGTTGCTTGCATGGCTGCACCAAGCCAAGACCAAGCGAAACCACTTTGTCCCTGGTCTTCACTCCAAGGGTGGAAATGGTCGGAGGAAAGGGCAAGGGTAAAGCTTGTCTGTTCTGCTATTTGTACATACTTCAACAGTTCGCTAGGTTTGAATTGTTCATGGGAAGCATGATATCCAATCTTGACCATTTTATGTACACCTATGGTTTTCAACTTATTCGATTCACTTGCAACCAGCGATAACCGTATGCCTCCAAAGGGATAGAAGACAAATCCCCATCACCATCAAGTGGTTCATATTGTGAATCGCTAAACAAATCAAACAAATACTTGTACTCCTGTACTTGGAGTCTGGCTATACATGGCTTGTCTGATAAATTATGCACAGCGATCGCTGCTTTACCTTCCCAATCACAACCATGAGCAAAGACACATTCAGAGTCTGTCTCTAAAATTTGCCATTTACCCCAACCAAACTGCGGACATTGTTTACGAATCCCGATTACCCGTTCCATCCAGTTAATTAACGAATCGCGATCGCGCTGCTGTGTTGCAACATTAACCCCTTTATACCCGTACTCTCCTTCTTTGATCACAGGTTGAGCAAGTGCATCCGGCGAAGCTGTGGCGAAGCTGTGGAGAAACCCCCATTATGTGCATTCGACCATTGCATCACTGTACGAACGCTGTTTCGACCCGGAAGCGACAGATCATCACCCATACCAATCTCTTCCCCATAACGTAACAGTGGCGTACCAGGTAGACTAAATAACAGACTGTAAGCAAGTTCGATCCGACGCCGATCACCTCCTAACATTGGTGGTAGGCGACGGCGAATACCATGCCCAAAGATTTGCATATTCTTTTCGGGAGCAAAAGCTTGGAAGATTTCTTCCTGTTCAGATTTACTCAGACCGTCAAGTGTTAACTCGTCATGGTGGCGAACAAAGTTAAGCCATTGCCCAATTTGAGGAATATCAGGTAGTATTTTCAACCCTTCACGCAATGCTTGCGAATCTTTGCGTGCTAAAGCCAAAAATATATGTTGATTCAACAGGAAGTTAAACAGCATTTGGCATCTATCACCATTGCCAAAGTAAACAGGTATTTTTTCTGGTGGGACGTTTGCTTCTGCTAATAGCACTGCATCACCCCGACGGGACATGAGAAACTCTCGCATTTCTCTAAGGAAACTCTCCAAATTTGGACTCTCTGGAATTCCCAGTGGGTTAATTAAAAATGGAGCAGCGTCAATGCGAAAGCCAGACACACCCAGTTGCAACCAAAAGCCCATGATTTTCCTTATTTCTTCCTGTACTTCTGGGTTAGCAATGTTTAAATCTGGCTGTTCTTTGTAGAAATGATGCAGATAGTATGCTCCTGCTTTTTCGTCGTACTCCCAAATACTTTCCTGCTCACCAGGAAAGCTAATCTGTTCTGGTTGCGTTGCGGGTGGATTTTCTACCCAAACGTAGTAGTGATAGTACTTGGAGTTTTTGTCAGAACGTGCCGCTTGAAACCAAGGATGTAAATTAGAGGTGTGATTTACTACCAAATCAATCATTACCCGAATACCACGTTCCCTGGCTTGATGCATAAACTCAACAAAATCCCCCAAAGTTCCTAGCCGGGGGTCTATGTTGTAATAATCCATAACATCGTAGCCGTTGTCCCGATTAGGTGAAGGATAAAAAGGTAGCAGCCACAAACAAGTAATCCCCAATGCAGAAAGATAATCTAGACGGCTGGTCAGTCCTTGAAAATCACCAATTCCATCACCATCTGAGTCTATGAATGTCTCTACATCCAAGGAGTAAAAAATCGCATTTTTATACCACCAGTTTCTCATTACAATTGTTTGATCAGCGCGACAACAATTTCGACTCAAAAGCCCTGGCCACAAGCTTAAATAATGTAAAATAATTACTCGCCAACAGCATCGGCAATACCCAGTAGCTCATTGCAGATATATGTTGATTATCCTTCTGCTATTGCCCAATGTGTATGTCCAACAGCTTTACTCATCGCTTAATTGTCTCCTGTTTTTGCCTTATTTCTTGAGTTTGCATTTCTTTACGCTTTCTCCTCACCTTCCTTTTGGTGGAAATTAGCGAACACTTTAGTAATGTTTCTGCTCATTAGACTTCTTACATGAATCCGGGCTACCACAATATACAAGTTGGATGTACCCCCCCTTAATCCCTCCGACTATCGGGGGGAAACTCCTCTATTTCCCTCCCCGGGTTTACGGGGAGGGTTAGGGTGGGGTAAAAGATATTGTTGCAAGAGGTCTATTATTTGGTATGAGATATTTGCACAAGCAACGCCTGAATTTGATTTAGTTCAAAAAGACCTGACCATCTTGTTGAATTCTCAATGCACTCCGACTGTTATTAACGTTAGTCGTTTCATCCAGCAAAACTGTTAGTACTCCCTCTGGGGAATCTGAGGCGGGCTGAACTTGGAGCAGTCCTCCATCTTCACGTACCATTGTTATGGTTACAGGTGTTGGTAGACCTTGCAGGACAATTTCTTCTCTACCTGCAAGCGATCGCGGTTCTGTATGTCCGATCGCTTGATAGGAAACACGGGCATTAGTGTTATTTTTTATTCTCACATTTACCGTGCCTGCTATAGGTGTGATGGTAGTGATCGGATTCTGTCTAGTTTCTGGCAAAGGTGGTTGTATAGGAGTTACACCTGTAACACCAGGAGCAGCAGGAGTAGTCTGCTCTCCAGATACTTGACCTTGCTGTCTCAGAGTTGCAGCATTCGGTGGACATCCCTGCGGAACCAAAACTCGGTTATTATGTGGCTCTTCGTAGAAAATTCTAGGACAGGGGTTGAGTGCAGAAGAAGGAGCTGCTGATGCAGCTAGGGGTATAACTGGCAAACCGATTAATAAACCGCCAAATATACTTCCCAATAGCCCTAACTGTTTTGTAGTTTTGAGATTTTGTTGATTCATAGCTATCTCCATTGATTCAATAGAAATTTGCAAACAAAAGATTTAATTCTGATTTTTATATTCTTTAATTTTTTTCATGACAATTTATAGTCTTATTCTGCTTAAATGTTAAGAGTTATTATTCAGAATAAGTACAAGTATTGCTTTAATTCCAGCTTAAATTCCGATAGTGAAAAATTTGTGGAACATGGAAGCTTATTTTTAAAATTACTACTCCAGAAATAGTGTAATGACTATTTCTAGAATTTTCTATTGTTCTGACTGATTCACAAATTCAATCTATAGACTGACAAAGATTTAATTCTGAAGAGAGAAGCCAAAACAAAACTATCCTGCATAACTAAGTTACAAGATTTTAAAATTAAACTATATATAGCCGCAGCAAACAAAGCTTTTTTATGTAATTAATTGTCAATGACACTACAATTGACTACGAGTTGTTGGGATTAGTATTAGTTTGAGATGGAAGTGGTTCAGGTCGTACTGTAAATTGCAAAGTCTGCCCGTTACGTAGCACTTTAATTTGCAAGTTGCTACCTACCCCATTTTGATCAAGAATCTGGAGAAGTTGGTCAGTAGTAGTAACTGGTTGATTATTAATTTCTTGAATAACATCTCCTACACGTAGCCCGGATCTAGCAGCTGGAGAACCAGAAATTACACGGACAATAAGAAGTCCTTGGTCTACTTCAATACGAAGGTTACTATTAGGATAATTATTAATTCTTTGCTTAATTTCAGGTGTGATGGACAGCATCTCAATACCTAAGTATGGGTATTCAACTTTTCCCTCAGTAATCAGGTTTTGGGCGATTCTTTTAGCCGTGTCGATAGGAATAGCAAAGCCGATACCTTCAGCACCCTGAATAATTGCTGTGTTGACGCCTATCACTTGACCACGAGCATTTAGCAGTGGACCACCAGAGTTTCCAGGATTAATTGCAGCATCGGTTTGAATATAGCTAGAGGGTCTGGTGGAAAGATTTAAGGAACGATCTATGGCACTAATAACGCCGACTGTTACTGTTTGTTGCAAACCCAAGGGATTACCGATCGCAATTGCCCATTGTCCCGGTCGTACTGATTCAGGATTGGCAATTTCTACTGTTGGTAAATTATTTCCTGGAATTTGTACAACTGCAACATCACTTACAGGGTCTGTTCCTAATACTTGACCCTCAAAAGTACGACCATCAGAGAAAGATACTGTTACCGTATCTGCATTATTAACAACGTGAGCGTTAGTGAGAATGCGCCCATTAGGATCGATGACAAAACCAGAACCAAGACCACGTACAACTCGTTCTTCGGGTTGTGTTGGTAAAGCTTCACCAAAAAATCGCCGAAAGAATGGATCATTAAGTACATCTGGTAATTGTGGTACTGGAGTTTTGACAGTTCGGGAAGTGTTAATTTGAACCACTGCTGGTTCTACTTTTTCGACAACTGCAACCACAAAGTTATTGTCATCCGCAGTTGGCGTCAGGGGGCGATTGTTGAGAGTTGAAGTTGGAGAAGGAACAGCAGGCGAAGGAACCTGTCTAGATAAATTTCTCGAGCAGCTACTCAAACCTACTATTATCCCTACACAAGGTAATAGTAAATAAGCTATTTTTTGATTTCTCGAATGCTTGTACCATCTTGCAGTCGAGAAAAACGAGAAAAAGGTGAAAAGAGAACTAGAAATTCTCATACAGAGATTATAGGCACAATTAAAGGATTTTTTAATGATTCAGCAATGATCATGATACTTAAAATTCTTAGTGCTTAACTCCATCTGTAGTTAGTCGTGGGGTGTATACATAAATTGTCTGGCTAGAGACTGTGTACAATCAAATACATAAGAATATCTTATTAATATACATTTTTGATTGCGAAACATTAAGGAATATTGCAATTCCGTGAAATCCCAACAGACAGAGAGAAATGAGCCAAAAGTCCGTGATACGATGCTTTCGGTAAAAGTGAAGATTGGGAGTAAACCTTTGACACTACGGGTTGCTGTTGTTGGGTCAGGCCCAGCTGGCTCATCTGCCGCAGAAACTTTGGCAAAAGCTGGGATTGAAACCTACTTGTTCGAGCGCAAGCTAGACAATGCCAAGCCCTGTGGCGGTGCAATTCCCCTGTGCATGGTCAGTGAGTTTGACCTGCCTCAGGATATAATCGATCGCCAAGTGCGGAAGATGAAAATGATTTCACCCTCTAATCGTGAGGTTGATATCAATTTAGTAAAACAAGAAGAATATATAGGAATGTGCCGTCGCGAGGTGCTGGATGGTTATCTGCGGAATCGTGCGGCAAAGCTAGGCGCAAATTTAATAAATGCGACTGTTCATAAACTAGATATACCTAGAAACAACACCGACCCCTATACTATCCATTATGTAGACCATACAGAAGGTGGGGCCCAAGGCATTGCCAACACCCTCAAAGTTGATTTAATCATTGGGGCGGATGGGGCAAACTCCCGTATTGCCAAAGAGATAGATGCTGGGGATTACAATTATGCGATCGCTTTCCAAGAGCGCATTCGCCTGCCCCAGGAGCAAATGACCTATTATAATGACCTAGCCGAAATGTACGTCGGTGACGACGTTTCTACCGACTTCTACGCTTGGGTTTTCCCCAAATACGACCATGTAGCTGTCGGTACTGGCACAATGCACGTTAACAAAGCCAGCATCAAACAACTGCAAGCTGGTATCCGCGCCCGTGCTGCCCGTAAACTGATAGGCGGTCAAATCATTAAAGTAGAAGCACATCCCATCCCGGAACACCCCCGTCCCCGTCGCGTCGTCGGTCGTGTCGCCTTGGTCGGAGATGCAGCAGGTTATGTTACCAAATCCTCTGGAGAAGGTATTTACTTTGCTGCTAAATCTGGACGCATGTGTGCTGAAACCATTGTAGAAGTGTCCAACGGCGGTACTCGCATCCCCACGGAAGCTGACCTTAAGGTTTACTTAAAGCGTTGGGATAAGAAATACGGACTCACCTACAAAGTATTAGACCTCCTGCAAACCGTATTTTATCGTTCTGATGCCACCCGCGAGGCATTTGTGGAAATGTGTGCTGACCTCGATGTGCAAAAGCTAACTTTTGATAGCTATCTGTACAAAACCGTTGTGCCGGCTAATCCCATTACCCAACTCAAAATTACTGCCAAGACCATTGGTAGCTTAATTCGCGGTAATGCCCTGGCCCCCTAATCGAAGAAGATTGAGACTAAGGGTTATTGAGAAGAGGACAACACAAGACGCACCTGATTTGGGGAAATTCTCCGTTTTGGGTGTGTCTAGTCGTTGAGGAATAAACCACCATCAAGCAGTAGGCTTGACCTATCTTGAAAATGGGTGTGAGGGATTAATAAGAAAACGTGAGTTCGAGGACTGGAAAACTACCAACTCAATTAATGACCAAAGCGATCGCTTGCCATACTGCTTGAAATAATTCGCGATCGCTCACTCAAATAATAATGCCACAACAACCGCGTTGCTACTGCTCTCCAAGGACGCCAATTCTCAGCAATAATTTCGATTTCTTGTGGTGTAGGTCGTTGTGCTAATTTTTTCACTTTTTGGATTGCCAATATTAACCCTAAATCTCCCTTTGGTAAAGCATCTAGTCGCCGCAATGCCATTAATAAATATATGTCTACTGTCCAATCTCCAATACCTTTGAGTTGTTTGAGGATGCTACGAACATCTTCATCATTCATTGTGTTGAGAATGTCTAAATCAAGTTGTCCAGCAATAATTGATTCTGCTAACAAGCGTCCATAAATAGCTTTTTGGCGACTAAAACCAATTGTTTTTAATTCTGTGTGATCCAGTTGAAAAAATTTTTCGGGAGTAATTGGTGAGATTTTTGCTTGCAATTTTGCAAAAACTGCTTTGGCTGAAGTGAGAGAAACTTGTTGTTCGAGAATGATTTGGATGAGAGTTGCAAAACCTGGTTCTCGTATCCACAATGGGGGTAAGCCAAAAGTATTGAGAATGTATTCAAGGTCTGGATCTTGTGCTGCGAGTACATTCAATGCGTGAGTAAAGTTGTTTTCATTTAGTGTTTCTAAATAATTCATAGTTCACGCTTGATGTGAATTAAAGCTGTAGTAAAAATGTTTTTTGGTTAACGAACACAGATGCACACAGATAAACACCGATTGACACAGATAGATTAGTCGCCGGGCGTTGATGACATCATCAACCTCTCGCACCTGTTACATAAGCAGCCGTCAAGGGATGTTGGGGATATTCAAAAATTTGCTGCACTGAACCGGATTCAATTAATTTTCCCACACCCTCTTGCACCCAAAATAAGGCAACTTTATCCGCGATGCGTTTGGCTTGCGCTAAGTTATGGGTGACAATTAATAATGTATACCGTTGACGCAAGCTAGTAATTAAATCTTCGACAACTGCACTGGAAATCGGATCAAGAGCGCTACATGGTTCATCTAATAGTAAAACTTGTGGTTGCAAACCCAAAGCCCTAGCTATACACAAACGCTGTTGTTGTCCACCAGAAAGTGCCAAAGCTGAGGTTTGCAGTCTGTCTTTGACTTCATCCCACAGTCCTACATCCTTGAGACTTGTCTCGATAATGGCATCAATTTGATGGCGATCGCGAATACCATGTTCTCGCAGTGGTAATTCTAAATTCTTCCAAATTGATAAAGGAAAGGGATTAGGCTTTTGAAAAATCATCCCGACTTGCCGCCGCAGTGCGATCGGATTTGTTTTGGTACTTAGCACTTCTAAATTACCAATCCGAATTCGCCCCTTCACCCGACACTGAGGAATCATATCTGTCAAGCGATTTAGACAACTGAGAAAGCTAGTTTTTCCACAACCAGAAGGCCCAACCAATGCTAAAATTTTCCCTGCATTCACACTTAAATTGACATTAGCAAAAGCGGTTTTTTGACCATATTGTAGGGTGAGATTTTCTGTTTGAATCAATACTTCCTCTAGTTTCATAGAGAAATAATTCTCCTGTGTAACCAAACTTCTGCAATCCATGCTGCTGTACCATTAATCAGCAGTAGTAACAGCAGCAAAACTAATGCTGAGGCGTAAGCATTGGCATCTCCCCCAGAAACATTCATTGATAAATCAAAAATATGAATCGAAAGCGCCCGTCCCGAATCTAGCAGCGATTCTGGCATTCGATCAACATAGCCACTAGTAAAAATTAACGCCGCAGTCTCCGCGATCGCTCGACCAATACCTAGCACTAAACCTACGACTAAACCGGGAACAGCAGCAGGTAACAATAATTGAAATAAAGTTGTTGTGCGCGAAAAACCCAGGGCTGCGGCTCCCAATCTATACTCATTGGGAACAGCGCGAAATCCTTCTTCTGTGGAACGAATCAAGATTGGCAGTACCATACACGCTAAGGTCAATCCTCCCGAAAGAATCGAAAATCCCAATCCCAAAACTTTGCAAAAGAAAACATTGCCAAATAATCCAAACACAATTGAGGGAACACCAGCCAGAACATCTAAACTACGCCGCACTAATCCACCAAACCAATTATCTATGGGGGTAAATTCTGCCAACAGGACAGCTGTACCAACACCAATAGGAATGGAAACAGCCATACAAATTGCCATAATCAGGAAAGTGGAAACTAGAATCGGAGCAATTCCCCCTTCCCTACCAGCATTTTCTGGTTCAGTGGTGAGAAATTCCCAGGATAAATGTCCCACACCATGCCAGAGAATATCACCAAGTATCCAGAGGAAGATACTAGTAACTAAAGCAGCAGTTGTCCAAACGATGATTGTTGGTAGCTTCATATCTATTTTGAAAATAAGGCAGAAGGCAGAAGGCAGATGGCAGATGGCAGATGGCAGATGGCAGATGGCAGAGGGCAGAAGGGGTAAGAAATTTTACCCTTGGTTGTGCCAAAACTTAGCATCATTGACAGTCTTGAAAATGGGGAAGTCTTAATAGGGATCAACTTAACAGCAAACCCATAACCCATCGGTGTCCATCGGTGTCCATCGGTGTCCATCTGTGTTCGTTATATTCTTAATCACCTCGTTGTGGGCTATTAGCTCGTAGAATTCTGACTGATAACTTCCGCAACCGCAACTAACAGCACAATCATTACCATCAACACCAAACCACTGACAAATAGTGCAGAACGATGATCTCCTGTAGCGTAAGCCATTTCTAGGGCAATATTAGCTGTTAGCGTGCGGATGGGGTCAAATATAGATTTGGGAACCTGTACTACATTCCCGCACACCATCAGAATTGCCATTGTTTCACCGATCGCTCGCCCTGTTTCTAGAATTAAGCCTGTGAACAATCCCGATTTAGCAGCCGGAAACACTACTTTATAAATAGTTCCCCAACGAGATAAGCCTAAAGCTGCTGCTCCCTGGAGGTAAGATGTAGGAACTTTTGCAAGACTCGCATCAGCTACAAGCGCAATTGTTGGTAAAATCATCACCGTCAAAATCGCCACACCAGCCAATAAACTTGCCCCTGGTGGATGCATCTTAGCAATCAGGGGAACTAGTACTACCAATCCCCAGAAACCATAGACTACAGAAGGAATTCCCGCTAATAGTTCAATTAAGCTACGGTAGAACCTTGCTACTACTGGCGGGGCGTAAAATTGGCAAAAAACAGCAGACAAAATCCCGATAGGTGTAGCAATCAGCACCGAGCCTACCATTGCCAACAGCGTACCTAGTAACATGGGCAAGAGATTATATAGCCCTGCGGTTGGGTTCCAAGAAGAGTCAGTAAAAAAGCGTTTTAGTCCGACATGATTGAGGACTGGTAGGGATTCTAAAATCAGAAAGATGATGATTAAAAGTGCGATCGCCCCTGCTATTACTGCCAATAACCGCAGTGTCCAAATTAACCACTGGTCATTTGGAAACGACAACAAAGTTTTGCTTTTTAACAATGTCACTCACCTGCTGCGATCGCGCGAAGTCAAGAAATTCCTTTGTCAGTCCCTGGGGTTCGGTTTTTGTTACCAGGTTAAGTGGACGAGAAATGGGAAAAGTACCGTTTTGGACATTCGCTGTTGTGGCAGCTATACCATTTACAGGTAGCAGTTTGATAGAGACTCCATTGGTTACACTATTTTCTGCCGAACCTATTGAGACATAACCAATGGCATTGGGATTACCTGCTACTGTCTTAATTCCCTGCTCATTGTCACCTATGACTACTTGCGCTTTGATATCTGTGTTTTTGAGTTTGAAGTAGTGAGTAAATAATTCCAATGTCGAACGTCCTTCGGCTTTGTTAACAACCGTAATTAACCCATCCTTCCCTCCTACTTGCTTCCAATTCGTGACCTTGCCTGTATAGATATCTACAATCTGCTTGTCACTCAAAGATGCTATTGGATTGTCTTTATGGAGAATCACCGTCACGCCATCACGAGCAATAGCAAATGCTTTTAAATCCTTTTCTTCCGGCTTCAAGGCACGAGAAACCATACCAATATCAGCTACACTCTGGCGAGCATCAGTAATACCACGAGAAGAACCTCCTGATTGGACATCAATTCGTACACCGGGATGCTCAGATTCAAAGCGCTTACCGATTTCAGCCGCTAAAGGTGCAATTGTACTGGAGCCAGTAAGTACTAGTTTTCCCTGAAGCTTATTTGGATTATTTGCGGCTTGATTTGCCGAGGAACAACCTTGCAAACAAACACAGACTGCCAACCCCACTGCAAGGGAGGCTAGAATTTGTGAACTTTTGCTCATTACTTCTTAACCTAAATCAAGGCTTTTATTCAAAACAGAGGACGCAACAGCCAAGGTTTAAAGCTTTGCCTGTAGTTACTTCTACTTCTGGAGCAAGGCGGTATAGAACTGATTTACCATCACGCTCTCCTACAACAAAATTTGCCCGACGTAGAACTTGCAAATGATGGGAGAGCAGGCTTTGTTCTAAGCCTAAAATTGCATTCATCTCTCCCACATATCTGGGATTGTTGATTAGTAGCTGTAACACTGCTAGACGAGTTTCGTCTGCCAGTACCTTGAGCTTTTCTGCACAGTCAACCTGCTTGCTGCTATGTTTCATTTTTTACAAATAATCAGGATTCATATGAAATTTAATTCATTTGTAGTGTAAAAAATACCACACTTTTCCATGATGCTTAACTTTTTCTTAACTAAAGCTTAATATATGCACTTTTGAAAAGTCTGAAAATAATCCTTAGGCACGGCATTGCCGTGCCTATGCCCTCCATTTTCATTTACAGCAATTCAACTAGGTAGGAATCTAATTCCAATTCTCTAAATTCTGCTACACATCAATCTCCACGTCACCGTGTCCCCGTGTTATTATCGGTAGCTATCTTTCAGAGAACAGGCATAATTTATGGCAAGGCAGCTGCTGGACTTAAATCCAAGAGGCTGAGCAAACGAGTAATATCAAAATGTTCAGCCATTAAATTACGAATGCAGTGGACTTTAATTGGTTCGTGGACACGCACTTGACCAAAAGTCCGATCCACAATTTCCACAGTAGTTAAGGTATCCAAATCTACTGATAAGATGGGGATTTCTAGTTCTTCAGCGCGGGTGAGAATGAAATTAGGTGGTGGTAGTTGTCCAGTCAGAATCAGACATTGGGTGGAAGTTTCCAAAGCTGCTTGCTGAATTTCGACGCGATCGCCCCCTGTTACTACTGCCATATTCCGACGTTTGCGAAAATACTTAACAGCAGCGTTCACGTTCATGGCTCCAATAGCTAAACTTTCCACCATTAAATCTAAGCGATCGCTGCGACAAAGAACTTCGGCGTTTAATTGATGTACTAGTTCACGAACGCTGACGCTACGTAACAAGTCGTTTTTCGGCAATATTCCTAACACGGCTATATCGTGCTGTTCCAAAAATGGACGGATAGTACTATCCAGGGCTGGTATTTGTTGTGCAGGAACATCGTTGATGACAACACCAATTAGGCGTTTTCCTAGTCGCTGTTTTGCAGACAGTAAAGACTCAACCGATAGCAGCGATTGATAACGGGTGACTAATACCACGGCAGCATCAATTATTTCAGCTACTTGTGGTAAAGACAAGTTAAACAAACTGCCTTCTTCCAAATTACCTGGCCCTTCTAGCAACACCAAATGACCAACCGATATTTGTAGATATTGTTGTAATAAGGCTTGACAATAATCGGTTTTGTCTTCCCCGCGCAGACGTTTTTGAATTGTGGCTTCATTTAAAGCCAACATGGATGGTACGATGTGGTTTTCGGGCAGATTGAGGCTAGCTGCAATAAACTGGACATCTTCCTCAACCATACTACCAGCAGATTCACTCAAACAAGTTCCTATTGGTTTGCCATAGGCAACATCCAATCCTTTTTGCTGTAGCAGATGAGACAAACCCAGAACAGTTGCAGATTTGCCACTGTAAGCCTCCGTCGAACCAATTAGCAAATGTTTAGCAGATTTTGGCACACATGCACTCCTAAATTCAAAAGTCGGCACAACCTTTGCTTGGTGTTTCCTAATTTTAGGGCGAACTAATGCGATCGCGGTGTTGCCAGAGGAGACATTAGGGGCAGTGGGGACCGATGAGTCCCCCATGAGCGATTGCCGTAGAGGCGCTAGCGGCTTCTGTAAAGTAAGGGTCCCCCGGCATAAAGAAAGAGGCGTTGGGAATTAGGGGCAGTGGGGAGAGTGAGGGGAGTTGTAAGCCATTAACCACTAACCACTAGCCACTAACCAACAACCACCAACCAATATTATTCATCTATCCGTAAGAGTTTACGGTAAAAGGTTTGAGAAAAATCTGTAAGTCGATAGCGTTTATAATTTTCCATCATCTCAATTAAAAAATTTATAAACTCGAAGCTAGCCATCATCACTTCATAACTTAGATCTGCGTTACCTTCAAACTGGACTCGACAACGGGTTAAGTCTGAGGGTAGGGTGGCAATATTCCAAGTCGCCACAAAAGGGATATTTTCACTGCCTTCTATTTTGCGGTGTCCTTCCAAAACACCTTTATGATAAAGGCTGATGGCATAGGGTAAGAAATTGCGCTTGCTGCTTTGAATGTATGGCAAGTAGACATTTGCTTGTTGTGGCGTCGCAGGCTGAAGTTGCTCAAAAGACATACTGAAATATTCCTCACGTAAGTTGACAACGAAAGATACTAGTGGTCTTACATAGTGTTCCCAAAAGGAGTGTTGTTATACACACTTTCTACGAGAGGTAAGGAGACAAGGGAGACAAGGAAGAAAACAAACAAAAAACAACTAAAAGCTAACCACTAACAACCAACAACCAACCACTAACCACTAACCACTAACAATTGACCATTGACAAATGACAAATGACAAATAACTAAATAATTATTGACTGTGTGTAAACTACGTTTAAAGATGTCTTAAGGAAAACTTTAGTGGTTTAACACTATAGGATTTTATGGCACCACTGGTTGCAAACTACTACTTGACTTATCGTTGTAATGCTCGATGTCATTTTTGTAACATTTGGGCATTAGAACCTGGAAAAGAAGCGGATTTTGAGACAATTAAACATAATTTACAGGATTTACGCCGCCTGGGAGTCAAATATGTGGACTTTACAGGTGGTGAACCACTGCTGCGGCAAGATGTGGGGCAGATTTATACTGAGGCAAAACGCCAAGGTTTTTATACCAGCATGACCACAAATACAATCTTGTATCCGCAGAAAGCAAAAGAAATTCAGGGGTTAGTGGACTTTTTGAATTTCTCTTTGGATGGTGCGGATGCTGAGACTCATGATCACTCGCGCGGAGTGAAAATTTTTGACAACTTAGTCGAGTCGGTAAAAATTGCTAAGTCTTTAGGAGAATTCCCAGTACTCAATCATACCGTCACCGCCCAAAACTACGAACGTATTGATGAAGTGGGTGAACTGGGTAAAAATTTGGGCGTGCGCGTCTGGCTGAACCCAGCTTTCACAGCCCATGAACACTACAACTCCAATAAAAATCCCACCCCTCAAATGGTGGCGGCAATAGAAGCTACTGCCAAGAAATACAAAAATGTCGGGTACAATAAGGCTGCATTGGCTTTTATTGAAGCTGGGGGCAATGACACTAAAAATCCCCGCTGCAAAGCGGTAGATGCAGTCATTGCAATTTCTCCTAACGACGAGCTGTTGCTACCTTGTTATCACTTTGCCCAAACCGGAGTTCCCATCCAAGGGCGACTTTACGAACTTTATCGTGAGTCGGAGGAGGTAGAAAATTACCGCCAATCTCAAGGTAAGTTAAAAGTGTGTGAAGGATGTACAGTTTGGTGTTACTTAATACCCAGCTTCTTTATGGGTGTTGACAAATACTGGTGGTTAAATCAAGTGACCTATGCCAGCGAATTTCTGGCCCGAAAACGATTCTTACAAAGAGCTTGATCCGCTTGACTCTTTGCTTTCTGAGCTAGCGGTGGAAGAGGAGTTAGAAGAAGAGACATCGCCTTGTGTGTCTCATCCGTCCCGGTTTCAAGGTCGCAGACGCAAAGCCGCTCTAGTTCTAACTATGGTCTGGAGTAGCACGATCGCGTTGCACCTAGTTTCTTGGGGTTATTTGTTCGTACTAGGACTGACTACTATCATCGGGCTTCATGTATTTGTGCTGGTGTTTACTAAACCCCGCCGTACTCATGAGCAATTAGAGGGTGATTACCCCTATGTTTCGGTGTTAGTGGCTGCGAAAAACGAGGAAGCTGTAATTGGCAAACTCGTCAAGAATCTTTGCAGTCTGGAATACCCAGAAGAAAAGTACGAAGTTTGGATTATTGATGATAACAGCAGCGATCGGACTCCGCAGTTTCTAGCAGAACTGGCCCAAAAATACGATCAATTAAAAATTTTTCAACGTTCACCAGGAGCAGGTGGTGGCAAATCCGGAGCTTTGAATCAGGTTTTACCACTAACTAAAGGTGAGGTTTTGGCGGTGTTTGATGCTGATGCTCAAGTTCCACCAGATATACTGCTACGAGTTGTACCCTTGTTTGAACGTCAAAAGGTGGGGGCGGTGCAAGTACGAAAAGCGATCGCCAACGCCAAAGAAAACTTTTGGACAAAGGGACAAATGGCAGAAATGGCATTAGATGCCTATTTCCAACAAGGGCGGACTGTTGTTGGTGGTTTGGGTGAACTACGGGGTAATGGTCAATTTGTCCGGCGAGAAGCACTCAAACGTTGCGGTGGCTGGAATGAAGAGACGATCACTGATGATTTGGATCTAACATTTCGTTTGCACCTAGACAACTGGGACATTGAAAATGTCTTTAACCCCGCAGTTGAAGAAGAGGGCGTAGTAAGTGCGATCGCTCTTTGGCATCAACGTAACCGTTGGGCAGAAGGCGGCTATCAACGCTATCTAGATTATTGGGATTTAATTCTCAAAAACCGCATGGGTAGCCGCAAAACCTGGGATTTGCTGGTTTTCCTGCTTAGCCAGTACATCCTACCCTCAGCAGCAGTACCAGATTTATTGATGGCGATCGCTCGGCATCGTCCACCGATCCTTAGCCCTATGACAGGCTTGACCATTACAATGTCGATGGCAGGTATGTTTGCTGGTCTGGTGCGGATTAGAAAACAAAAGGGGCTAAATTTGTCTAGTTATTTTCTGCTGCTGCTTCAGACTTTGCGTGGTACTCTTTATATGCTTCACTGGTTAATAGTAATCAGTAGCACCACCGCTCGCATGTCTGTGCGTCCTAAGCGTTTGAAATGGGTGAAAACTGTACATACAGGAAGTAAGTAAATTACCCAGCGCTCACGCTTGGCGTAGAGCGCGGGCTTCCTGGTTCATTTGAAAGTTTTGTTCAAAGTTCAAGACTGCAATCATACTCTTTAGCAGTTTGTTATGAGTGCAGAAAGCGACAGCGAGGCTCAAAGCTTTTCAAGACGGATTTTGGATTCAGAGTCTTTGCCAATACGCTATTCCAACAATCTCAAACAATACGATTTATCCCTGTAATCATCTAAAATCATTTACTCTTAATTATTTTTATTAAAATAGCGTAATTGTATCACAAACCGAGTTATACTTCCATGATTTAAATTTTTATATGGTAATTATAAAAACTATAAATCATAAATAGTGTAAACTGATCATAAAAATAGTATTTACTAGAATTTAATACTTGCGATAAATATTCACACAATAGCCTAGTAAATTCAGTGAACTAATTTCCTGAGTTAAATAATGTAAAGCAGGCAATATTTCTTTGCAAAATACGCTTTACATCTACTTGTCTATTGGTGTTAAATATCGTAATCAAATTTTCCATATCTTCATATATAGTCTGTGAGGAGTTATCATGACGAGATATCTACTAGCCTCTGCTGGTGGAGCAAGTTTATTATATTTAATTATGGGATTGTTACCATTACAAGGCCTGGCTAATTTTGAGATTGCAGAGCAAAAGCAGGTACAAAATAATTCTGAAAAAATAGCAATTTCTCACATTGGTAACACCCCTGAAAAAATAGATATTAATAGCGGAGTGAAACCTAATAATTCTCCAAAAAAATTAATTCTAGCTAGTGAGCATGAACAAAATTCACCTGTCTTAAATCAGAAGCAACAAGACAAAAATTTAGAGTTAACTTCAGCTCCTAATTCTTCACTACCAACTTCCTCCCAATCTGCAAATTCACCTCAGCCATCAGACAAAATCGCACAAGTTACATCTGTATCGCAACTATCTGATGTGCAACCTACAGACTGGGCTTTTGGTGCATTACAATCTTTGGTTGAGCGCTACGGTTGTATTGCTGGGTATCCCAATGGTACATACCGCGGTAATCGTCCGATGACTCGCTATGAATTTGCTGCTGGCTTAAATGCCTGTCTTGATCGAGTCAACGAAATAATTGCTACGGCGACTACTAATTTAGTAACAAAAGAAGATTTAGCCACTTTGCAGAGACTGCAAGAAGAATTTGCTGCGGAATTGGCGACACTGCGGGGTCGGGTAGATGTGCTGGAAGCACGCACCGCAGAACTGGAAGCAAATCAGTTTTCCACAACTACCAAACTGAATGGTGAGGTAATTATTGCAGCTATTGGTGCTACAGGAGGTTCTCCAGATACAGATGACCCTAATATCATCTTGACAAATAGAGTGCGGTTAAATCTCAACACCAGTTTTACAGGTAAAGACTTACTAATTACTGGTTTACAATCTCATAACTTTTTGGGCGGTTTGGATGGTAGCGGTAGCCTGCAAGAATCTTTGGGATTAGCTTCGCCTGTACTTAGCGCCAGTAGCGCTCGTACTAGTTTTGAACCTCAGTTTCCTGGTCTTGACGTTAAGACTTTATCAGATGTCAGCGCTAATGATGTTGAGCTTTACAAACTGCTTTATATCTTTCCAGTTGCTGATAAATTAACTTTGTTTGCTGGAACTGCGGCGGAAACATCGGATGCTTTTCCTGCCATTACACCTTTTTATGGTGAAGGACAAGAGTCAATTTCTCGCTTTGGCAATTTGAATCCTGTAGTACGTGTCTCCGGTGGTACTTCTGGTTCTGGCTTGGCTTCTGCTGTAGGGTTTATTTTTAACATTTCCGACCAGTTAGACCTTAGAGCTTTATACGGTAGCGTTAATGCTAACATTCCTGAAAATGCGCCAGACATTCAACCAGGAGTTTCTGGTACACCTTTAGGATCTGGTTTTTTTGGTGGTAGTAGCGTTATAGCCGCACAATTAACCTTTAGACCAACTAGTTCTATAGATATTGGTCTCAACTATGCTAATAGTTATCACGAAATCAATATCTTGGGTACAGGATTAACTAGTAGTGATATTGGTGCTTTGGCTGGTGTTTCACTGGGAACACCCGTCAAACTTAATTCTGTTGGTGGCACACTCACTTGGCGTTTCTCTCCAAAAATTGCTTTATCTGGCTACGGTGCAGCAATATTCGTAGATGATTCTTCCCGTGATGTTGATGCTTCTACTACCTTCACTAGTTGGATGGTGGGGCTTCACTTCAACGATTTGTTCAAACAGGGAAATAACGCAGGTATTCTATTTGGACAGCCACTATATCGCACTTCTGCTGATGGTGATGCTGAACTTGCCTCTACAGGTGTAGATCGGGCTACTCCTTATCATTTAGAAGCTTATTACCGCTTGAAACTAAGTGATAATGTAAGCATTACTCCTGGGGCATTTGTGCTGTTTAACCCCGAGGGTGACAACAGAAACGACACAACAACCGTTGGTGTACTCCGTACTACCTTCACTTTTTAACGGTCAACAGTTCTGATACGCACAATACACGTAGGTAGAGAGGCGAAGAACATCACCTCTCTACAAGCTATTTTTATACACAAATTAAAATTCCTCATCTGTTTCTACTTCGTTTTCCCACTCTGAGTTTGTGCTAGAGTCGGTAACTTCTACTACATCATCTGCAAAGCGAATAATTTCGCCATCAAAAAATTGTGCTAGACGTTGGGCTGCGATCGCTCCTTCATCACTCTCCCAATTGGCTGGTGGCATCTGAGGCTGTGGTAGGGGCATTTGCGCCACAGCAGTATTTGTTACTGAGTCTGTTTTTGTGATTACTGGTTTTACTGGTTGATGATTTTCAGCTACAGGCAGTTGCTGTTGATTGTAACTAGGTGGAGGCGGCTGATGAGCTTGAGGAGTATTATTTTTAGGAATATCTTTTTTTTCATTACTAGGTGCAGTTTTTCCCTGGTTTCCAACCAAGCTCACTTTATATTTTTGCTGAAAAACCTTCACAAAAGCGGCTTCCACATCGGCTAATTTGCCTTGAGCAAGTTTGATCAGCTTTGGTGGCACACCCACAACAGCGACACCATCACCGATACTTAATAAACGTCCGTGTTGGTTTAATAATGCTTTGGCAGGTATAGGCAAAGATTCTACTATTCTTTGCCAAGTTGCTTCCAATGATTCTTGAGTGGAAGAGTTTAGTTCCTCTTGTTCAGAAGGTGGGGGTGGGGAGATGGGGAGGTGGGGAGATGGGGAGGTGGGGGAGTGTGGGGAAGTGTGGGGAGTGGGGGAGAGACGGAAGATTTTTCGTTGTTGCTGTGTTGCTGTGTCGTTGTGTCTTGTTGATTTCCCGTGTCACGTTGTACCTGTGTTGTCTTGCCGTTAGAAACTGGGGAAGGTGGGATAAAAGGGGTTGGTGATACTGTGGGTACTACACGGTTTGTTGTTGATGGCTGAGTACGAATAGTTGCTGAAGGCAACCATCCCAGCAATGTAACTTCTAGCCACAAGCGGGGTTGGGTGGTATTTTTTAGTTGCACCTCAGCAGTTCTTAGGTGTTGTTGTCCTTGTAAAATTGTGCTGATATCTAACTGTTGAGCAAAACTAACAAGTGCTTGCCAAGTTTGGGGAGTGCAAGCAACCAAGTTTTGACGACTAGGTGCAGTTTTGGCTATGAGTAAATCGCGGTAAAAAGCGGCAAAATTTTGGAGAATAATCAGAGGTTCTCGACCACGATCTAGGATTTGACGAGTACAATCAACAACTGCTTCTGGGTTGTCTGTGGCGATCGCACCTAAAAGTGTGAGTAAGTCCCGTTCGCTTACCGAACCCACTAAATCCCACACTTGGTCTGGTGTGACTTCCCCTGATAATAAACTTAATTGGTCAAGTAAACTTTCGGCATCCCGCAATCCCCCCTGAGCAATTTGAGCTACAAGCGTAATTGCTTCAGGATTAATATTAATGTTTTCTTTTGTAGCAATAGTACTCAAATGCTGCACCATTGCTTCTAGAGGTATGCGGCGAAAATCAAACCGTTGACACCGGGAAATAATTGTAGGTAGTACTCTTTGTGGGTCAGTTGTTGCCAGGACAAAGATTACGTGCTTAGGTGGTTCTTCTAGGGTTTTTAGTAGTGCATTGAACGCTGCGGTACTGAGCATGTGACATTCATCGACCACATACACTTTATAACGACACTGAACAGGGGCAAATTGCGCTCTTTCGATAATCTCTCTAATGTTGTCTACACCTGTGTTGCTGGCAGCGTCGATTTCAATTACATCTAAGGAGTAGCCTTTGGTGATTCCTTGACAAACATCACACACACCACAAGGTTCAGCTGTGGGTTTGTCACTTTTAAGACAATTGAGTGATTTAGCTAAAATGCGGGCGCTGGAGGTTTTACCTGTACCTCTTGGGCCTGTGAATAAATAGGCTGGTGCAATTTTGGATGCACGGATAGCATTAGTGAGGGTGGTAGCGATCGCTTCTTGTCCCACCAGTTCAGCAAAACTCTTTGGGCGGTACTTATGGTGCAGGGGTTCGTAAGACATGGATGGCAATGCCTTTTCTGGTTTATGAGTCGCACCCAGTCGAGTTTGGGATTCAATCATTTTAGCTAAAGAGGGAACGAGGATCAGTTATCAGTTATCAGTAAACTGTTAACTGGTCACTGTTAACTGATTCATACCCATCCAAACGCGTAGCGACTAGCCGTAGACATCGCTACAATCTTAGGGTAAACAAAACTCGGGGGGGTGCCACAGATGCTTAAAAAGCTCATTTTATGGCTAAAAAGGTTTTTTCAACGCTTATTTGGCAACCAAAAAGCGCCAACAACATTTGCGGGTAATCATCCCAAAGAACCACCTCCACCTCTAACTGACACAGATTTAGAATTTTTGTTCACCGAACTGTTAGAAGGAGTACATCAAGCCCGAGGACAACAATGGGCGCTGAAATGGCTACATAATATTGAGCATCGCGTCCCAACAGAACGTTGGCTAGAGTGGTTGCATGGCTTTGGTGAAAAACTGTTGGCATCACCCACTCCTAATAATGAATTAGCCGCTCGGATGGTACAACTAGGGGAATTGGAAGTTGGAGAAGTGGGAGATGTTGCCTATGACATTGGGATGCAATTATTGACACGCAATCAAGGAGAACCTGTATGGGAGTATGAAGGCCCAGATGCTCAAATAGCAACCTTTGGCTCGGCAGAAGACACTGATGTAGAAAATTTCCCACCTAGTCAAGTTTTCCAAGCAGCAGATGACGTAGGAAGTCTCCCCGAAGGAGAATTCCAAACTGTAACTTTAGACGAATTACTGGCACTCATGCAGCAGGATGAAAATCTACGCCAGATGATTGCTCAACAATTGGGAGTTGAGACGGAAGATCCGCAAATGATTATCCAAGCATTGATTGATCAATTTCATGCTGCAAATCAATCAAATACAGAACAAGGTTGACGACATACTCACCGGACTGAAGTCACGGTGATTCTTGACGGTTCACAGCAACTTGCGTGACTGTTGCAGTCTTATGGTCGCTCCCGCCCGTTTAAGGTCGTGCCGATGCCCCATGCCGACCATTTCTATATTTCGGGCTGCGTTCTCATCTGTGTCCTGTTGAGTACCGCAATTCAAGCAAAGCACTGAACGGATTGAAAGATCGATTTTGCCCCATCGGAAACCACACTCTGAGCAAACTTGGCTTGTGGGTTCCCATCTGTTGACAGTCTGAAAATCCCTACCAAACTTCTCAGATTTAGCTTCACACAAATTCCTGAACTCTCTCCAACCTTGCAAACTAATCGAACGGGCTAACCGTCGATTCTTCACCATTCCAGACACATGCAAATCTTCTAAAATGATCGTTTGGTTTTCACTAACAATTTTAGTTGATAGCTTGTGCAAGAAATCCTTGCGGGTGTCAGCACTTAGATTGTGCAGTTTACCAATCTGAATCCGGGTTTTATTTCTCCGCTTTGAGTCCTTCTGTTGACGTGCTAGTTTGCGTTGTAGCTTGCGAATTTTGCGATCTTGTTTTGAGTAATCCGGACTCTTAGCTTTTTCGCCATTGCTCATGAGTGCAAACGTTTTGATTCCCAAATCAATTCCAATACTTTGGTTTTTAGCATCGATTTGATTTGCTTCAATCTCTAAAACAAAGCTGAGAAAATAGCGGTTAGCACAGTCCTTGATTACCGTGACTGAACTTGGATCACAGGGCAATTCTCTAGACCAAATCGGCTTTAAGTTACCGATTTTTGCGAGGTAGACTTCTCCCTTCTTGATTAAGAATGCGACTTTTGTCAACGTTGCAGACTGATCATTAGTCTTTTTCTTAAATCGAGGTTGACCTACTTTTCTACCCTTCCACTTGCCTTTAAGCGAATCGAAATAGTTTTTATAGGCTACTTTTAACTGCTTAAGAGATTGCTGTAATGGAACAGACGAAACATCATTCAACCATCGTCTTTCTTCAGTCTTTTTAGACTGAGTGAGAGACTTAGCCAAACTGTTGTAACCGGGATACTTGCTGGCTTTGCTCAGAGCTAAGGCATCATTCCAAACTATCCGAACACACCCGAACCACTCAGCTAGTCTCTGTTGCTGTTGGTCTGTTGGATAGAAACGGTATTGATATCTCGCTTTCATTGCTTGTGCTATAAATTATTGCGCTCCTTATGGGCGCAGTTCAAATATCGTAGTGGAGGCACGAAGTTGTCAGATTTGTTGCATACATTTGATGTACCTAGTTCATAATAATTGTTCAATAGCTGCATTGCATTGATATTTGTAGTTATATTGAATAGTACATAAATACTAAATTATCAAAAGACCAAATGTCAAACCCTATTTGTAGTTATATTGAATAGTACATAAATACTAAATTATCAAAAGACCAAATGTCAAACCCTGAAAAATGATAATAGTTCATAAAAAAGCAGCCACTTCTTCTCGGAAATGGCTGCTTTTTTTATAGAGGTGAGTTAAGATACTCACCCTACGCAATAATTTTAGTAATCGAAGTCGCCGCCCATACCAGCACCAGCACCAGCAGGAGCGCTATCTTTAGGCTCTGGCTTGTCAACAACAATACACTCTGTGGTCAACACCATACCAGCGATGGAAGCTGCGTTTTGCAGTGCAGAACGGGTCACTTTGGCAGGATCAACGATACCAGCAGCAAACAGGTCAACGAACTCGTTGGTAGCTGCGTTAAAGCCAACGTTGAATTCCTTCTCTTTCACGCGTTCAGCGATCACAGCACCATTCTGACCAGCGTTTTCAGCAATCCGCTTGAGGGGAGCAGCCAAGGCACGAGCAACTATCAGCGCACCAGTCAACTCTTCGCCTTTGAGATTACCATTTGCCCACTCTTCCAACTGAGGGCTGAGGTGAGCCAAGGTTGTACCACCACCAGGAACGATACCTTCTTCTACCGCAGCTTTGGTAGCGTTGATCGCATCTTCAAGGCGCAGTTTCTTGTCTTTCATTTCGGTTTCGGTAGCAGCACCAACTTTAACTACTGCTACACCACCGGACAACTTAGCTAAACGCTCTTGCAATTTCTCTTTGTCGTAGGAAGATTCGGTTTCGTCCATTTGACGACGAATCTGTTCGCAACGAGCTTTCACAGCTTGCTCGTTACCTTCAGCAACGATGGTGGTGTTGTCTTTGGTGATCGTGATACGGCGAGCTTTACCTAAACTATCCAGTTTGGTGTTTTCTAGCTTCAGACCAGCATCTTCAGTAATCAACTGACCACCAGTGAGAATGGCGATATCTTCCAGCATTGCTTTACGGCGATCGCCAAATCCAGGAGCTTTCACCGCAGCTACGTTCAGTACACCCCGCAGGCGGTTAACAACCAAGGTTGCCAAAGCTTCTTTTTCAATATCTTCGGCAATAATTACTAAGGGTTTGCCTTGACGTGCTACTTGCTCAAGGACGGGTACTAAATCTTGTACCAAAGCAATTTTCTTATCGGTCAGCAGTAAGTAAGGATCGTCAAATACTGCTTCCATCCGTTCAGGATCGGTAGCGAAGTAGGGAGAGATGTAGCCTTTGTCAAAGCGCATCCCTTCGGTGATTTCCAATTCGGTGGTCATAGATTTCCCTTCTTCTAGGGAAATTACACCTTCCTTACCTACTTTGTCCATTGCTTCAGCAATCATCTGACCGACTTCTTCGTCGTTACCAGCAGAGATTGCACCAACTTGAGCGATCGCTTTGGAATCTTCAACAGGACGAGCGTGTTCTTTAATTTTTTCTACTAAGAAGTTGGTAGCTTTATCAATACCACGCTTCAACAGAATAGCATTCGCACCAGCTGCTACGTTCCGCAAGCCTTCTTTGACCATTGCGTGTGCCAAAACAGTAGCGGTGGTGGTTCCGTCACCAGCAGCGTCGTTGGTTTTGGAAGCAGCTTGGCGGATCAAAGAAACGCCTGTATTTTCAACGTGGTCTTCTAATTCAATTTCTTTAGCAATGGTCACACCGTCATTGATGATTTGGGGTGCGCCAAATTTTTTCTCTAGTACTACGTTACGACCTTTGGGACCGAGGGTAACAGCCACTGCCTCAGCCAGGATATCCATGCCTCTTTCTAAGGCGCGACGAGCGTTTTCGTTGTAGATAATGCGCTTTGCCATAATTTCTTAGTTGTCCTTTGTCATTTGTTATTTGTCATTCGTTATTTGTCTTTTGTCATTTGTCATTTGTAATAAACCAATGACCAATGACCAATGACCAATCACTAAGAAACAATTGCTAAAATGTCTTTCTCAGAAAGCAATACGTATTCGTCGGTTCCTAGCTTGATATCAGTACCAGCATATTTAGAGTAGAGAACTTTATCCCCTACTTTGACATCCATTGGCTGACGAGAACCATCATCTTTGATTTTGCCTTCACCAACCGCAACAACTTCGCCAACTTGGGGCTTTTCTTTGGCGGTGTCGGGTAAATATAAACCACCAGCGGTCTTTTCTTCAGAGGCGCTCACTTTTACAAATACGCGATCGCCTAAAGGTTTTACAGTAGAAACGCTAAGAGATACAGCTGCCATACGAATTTCTCCAGAGTTAGCACTCTCAACTCCTGAGTGCTAATTTAGCGAACCACTGTAGGCAATGGCAATATTTGGGTTTGTACGGGTTCCCGAACTTTGGGAGAAGTGTGGGGGTGATGGGGAGGTTGGGGGGAGTGTGAGGGGTGTGTAGACGCGCTAGCGATGAGACAGCGCGGTCTTGGGGAGCCACTGCGCCCTTGGGGATTCCCCCCGTTGTAGCACAAGCGCGTGGTCTCCCCATGAGCGACTGCGTTCGCGTAGACGCGCTAGCGGCTTCTCGTAAGAGTAGCGTCCCGGAGAAAACTACCCGAAGGGCTTCCCGTTCGTCATCAGGCGTTCCCGTAGGGTAGGGTGGGGGGTGTGAGGAGAATAAATACTAACAAATGACCACCAATTCAAGTAAAAATACTCAATTATTTTAGTATTTCAGGTTTTTTTATATAAGTAACGAATAGTTATATATAGTCAACTTTATTTGCAAAGTTTAGAAATTGTTATAGAACAGAAATCAGAAAGCGCGAGATGGGTAACAAAATAGTGATCCAGTCCAGCCACAAAATAGAGAAGGCAACTCCACCACCAGAAAATAAAGCCCTAAATTACTCTATAGAAACTTTGGGACTAAAAAAAATTCAGCGACATGTTTTTATCTGTGCTGATCAAACATTGCCTAAATGTTGTTCAAAGCAAGCAAGTCTGGAAGCATGGGAGTATTTAAAAAAACGCCTGAAGGAATTAAGGTTAGATGTGCCTCAACAAGAGCGACCTAGTTGCATATTCAGAACCAAAGCTAATTGCTTGCGAGTTTGTTGCTCTGGGCCGATAATGGTGGTTTACCCGGATGGTGTCTGGTATCGCCAAGCAACCCCGGAAGTTATCGAGCGGATTATCCAGGAACATTTAATCGAAAATAAGATTGTGGAAGAATATGCTTTTTTAGTTCATCCTCTGTCAGAAACCTCTGTGGTTACTGAAGAGCAGCGCAACAGAAGCTTAACATCCAAGGGATATGGTGAAGCGGTGAGTTACACAAGTGCGGATTAACTGTTTACCGGGAGCATCTTAGAACTAGTGAAGTTTGATAATCTATAAGGATTATTATTCTGTTGAAGTTTTTTGCCCGCTCCTTTCAAAGCGATATATAATAACGCATTATAAATACTACTGCTCTACGTATCCTTACTGGACTTTTGCCATTGATAGAGTAGTTTCAGGGAAAGTAATTTTCAATTTTGAAACATTTACTCAACAAAGGCAAGTTAAGTGGGAAAAAGCACAACATCACAATCATCCACCAAAAAGGATCGCTATACAAGGCCCCTATGGATCTACGCGCGACAAGTGCCACTGCTATGAAAGAACCCAGCATGAAAGAATACAAACGACTTCTACTCATTGATGATGACCCTAACCTCATCTTGCTGGTGAAGGATTACTTGGAATTCCGGGGATACGAAGTCATCACCGCAGAAAACGGTCGAGAAGCTTTGGAAATTTTAGAGCAGGATGTTCCAGATATGATCATCTGCGACGTGATGATGCCGGAAATGGACGGATATACTTTTGTTGAACAAGTCCGGCAAAACGAACGCACTAGTTGGATTCCTGTTCTATTTCTCTCAGCAAAGGGACAAAGCGCAGACCGGGTCAAAGGACTAAATAAAGGTGCTGATGTATACATGGTCAAGCCCTTTGAACCAGAAGAGTTGGTGGCGCAAGTAGAATCGTCTCTCAAGCAAACCATTCGTTGGAAAGAACATCAAGCCAAAGGAGGAGACAACGGTTCGCGTATTCAAGTTCCCTTTGATGTGCAGTTAACCCCAACCGAACTAAAAGTTGTCCAGTTTGTCGCTAGGGGTTTAGCTAACCGCGAAATTGCTGAAGAACTAAATGTTAGTCAGCGTACAGTTGAAAGCCATGTGTCCAACATGTTGGGCAAAACCAATCTCCACAATCGTACTGAATTAGCACGGTGGGCGATTGAGAATCAAATGGCATAGATCAAGCTCTAATTTATGAGTGTTGAGTTATGAGTTGGTTTGTGACGATTTCAAACTCATAACTCAATTACTTGTTTTTTATCCAGTGAGTGTTTTTTAATGATTGCACTAATGCTAGCGATCGCTTCAGTTCTATCTAGCAATTTTTAATGTTAGTTCGATAAATATTACTAGACTCGCCCGCTAGTAAACTGCGGGCTAATAGTTCAATTCTACTAAAAGTAGACTGATTGCATAAGCTTTTCAACCCACTTTAAGTGGGTTTTAGCTATCAGCCCGCAACTAAAGTGCGGGCTAGATAAGCACCTAGCCTTAACGATTAGAAATCGTGGCTATACAAACTAATGTGTCTAAAACTCCGCACTTTCTGGTGTACGTGGGAAAGGAATCACATCACGAATATTCCCCATCCCGGTCATAAATTGCACGAGTCTTTCAAAGCCCAATCCAAAACCAGCATGGGGAACAGTACCGTAACGACGCAAATCTAGATACCACCACAAGTCTTCTAGTTTCATTCCTTGCGCTAGTACCCGCTTTTCTAACACTTCTAAACGTTCTTCCCGTTGGGAACCACCGATAATTTCACCAATCTTCGGTGCTAGAATATCCATCGCCGCAACGGTTTTTTCATCATCGTTTAAGCGCATATAAAAGGCTTTGATTTGGGCTGGATAATCAGTCACAATTACTGGTTTTTTGAATAATTGTTCACAAAGATAACGCTCGTGTTCTGATTGTAGATCTAAGCCCCAATTAACGGGATAATCAAACTGCACATCGGCTTTTTCTAAAAGTTTGATGGCTTCTGTATAAGTGATACGTTCAAATTGATTGTTAATTATATTATCTGCTGTTGCTAACACAGTATTATCAATGCGCTGGTTAAAAAATTCCATGTCTTCTGGGCATTTTTCTAGCACATATTTAAAAATATATTTAAGGAATTCCTCTGCTAAATCCATATCGCCATGGAGATCACAAAAAGCCATTTCTGGCTCAACCATCCAAAATTCTGCGAGATGACGGGAAGTATTGGAGTTTTCGGCGCGAAAGGTAGGGCCAAAGGTGTAGACGTTGCTAAACGCCATCGCCATGATTTCGGCTTCTAATTGACCGCTAACTGTTAAGTATGTGGGTCTGGCGAAGAAGTCTTTAGTATAGTCTACAGTTTGATTTTCTGTGCGGGGAATGTTTTTTAAATCTAAACTAGTGACGCTAAAAAGTTCTCCTGCACCTTCACAGTCACTGGCGGTGATAATAGGAGTATGTACCCACATAAAACCGCGTTCTTGAAAGAATTGGTGGATGGCGGTAGCACAAGCATTGCGGACACGGAAAACTGCACCAAAGGAATTAGTACGCGATCGCAAATGTCCAATAGTCCGCAGAAACTCAAAGGAATGACGTTTCTTTTGTAGAGGATAAGTTTCGGGATCAGCTTCTCCGTAAACTTTGACGCTATCTGCTTTTAATTCTACACGCTGTCCTTTGGCAGGAGAAGCTACTAAAACCCCAGACACTTCTACGGAAGCGCCTGTATTTAACTTTTTCAAGATATTTTCATAATCCGGCAATTCTTGATTAATTACTACTTGTAGGTTAGCTAGAGATGAGCCATCATTTACTTCTATAAAAGCAAAACCTTTTAATTCGCGTTTAGTACGCACCCAGCCTTTAACTTCTAGTGAGTCATCAGGCTGACCATTTCGCAATATTTCTACAATTCTTTTATCTACCATATCTGTATCAGAGCATAAAATCTAGAGTGTGACATTTTTAGAATTGTAGACTCTAAATTTTAATTTAAAAAATTAGATCTTAAATAAATCCCCGATTCCTACCCAGCACAAGACTTTAATATCCAACCTATGATAACGCCCATTCCGCCAAAGCGTATGGCTTGCCAAAAAGGTTCTTTGAAACTGCGCCAAGAAAACAGTTGACTCTCTAAGCAGACTTCCAATACTTCTAATTGCTGTTGAATTTGCCGTAACTCTGCTTCTATTTCTGGTGTTGGTTTTTTATCTTGACTGAGTTTATAAAGTTTGTATTGCAGTTGTTTTTGTTGACGAAGATCGCGCTGTACCTGTTGATAACGTTCTCTTAAAGCTGCAAGCGATCGCTCGACTTCTAAGAGTTCTTGTTCAAAATCAAGTTCCTGATTATCCTCTTGTGGTGGTTCTGACGGTTTTTGAGGCTGCTTCATTAAAGTAGTAGAGTAAAAGTAAATGCGACAATACCTTGGAGTGTATGTCTCAATCTACACAGCCGCTTAAAAACAGTCAACTGAATCAATTTACTACTTTAGAATTAGCTCAAGCCCTGATGGAAAGGTTGAGCATTTCTCCTAATGATTGGCACCGCCTCAAATCTAACCGTAAAGCTCGTGCTGGCGAACAAGCAGCAGCAGCTATTGTCTTCCTCCTTAAGGAAGAACCACAAGAAGCTCTCACGAGGTTAGAACAAGCAACAGGTTGGTTAGATCACTCTATTTCTGCACCACCTTGTCCGACACACGGAACTAAGATGGGGTGATGGGGTGATGGGGAGATGGGGTGCTTTTTTCTCCCCATCTCCCACCTCTAGCGCAGCAATGGTATACGCGGTCGAGCTTGCTCCAATTGCTTACACAACCTTAACTCAGTACCTTTGGTATTCCACTCAACTTCGTCAAAAACAAGATGCAAAATCGACAAACCACGACCGCATTCTGACTCATCCGGTGGCAGGTACTCGGTTGGATCTGTATCACACTTACAAGAAGGAGTAAATCCTCCGCCTTGGTCTGAGATGATCCACCAATATTTGTTATCTATTAGGGAATAACGTACTATTACCTTTTTACTAGGATCAAGATTATTGCCATGTTTAGCTGCATTAACTAAGGCTTCTTGAAGCCCTAGTCGCAGTTCGGCTTGCATGGGCGTTGGAATTTCTGCCAGAAGCAAATCTAATATTGGACACAGATATAAAGTTGAGGCGAAACTAATAGTCCCCCAACTACGTCCAACTGGACGAAGTGAAATGGTGATCACAAGAGAAACCCCGCAGCTTCAGAGTTAGCTAGACATCAGTTTGCTGTCACAGGCACCCTGATTATTTGTGAGGTGGTCGTGTTGCCTTCAAACCTAACGTCTTTGGAACTAAATTTTGAAAATGCTAGGGAGCATTGGCTCTCCTAATGATTTTGGGCTGTTCTCACACAAAACGGCTGAAGTAACTTTACCCAAGTAGTTAGCAACTCAAAAAAATGCTTTGCTTTCACAAAAGAGTATAAACATACTCTTTCATTTGCCGATTTTTAGTTTAGACGACCCAATTCATGTCTGAGAGTAGCCCATGCAGCTTCTATTTTTTTGCACAATTAGAATTATATTTTTAGCTTAATTCTAGTTTAGCATTTTTACTATCCGCTAGACTACAAATTTTCAATTTGAGTTTTTTAAAAGACTCATCTTTGTTTAAAGCAACTGCGATCGCACAAGAAAAGCTGCTGCTTCTACATGGGCGGTTTGAGGAAAAAAATCTGCTGGTTGTACACGTGTAAGAGTATATACATCATTTTCGCAAAGTAATTTCAAATCGCGTGCCAGGGTTGCGACTTTACAGCTGACATAAACGATACGTTCTGGTTGAAATGTTAATAAAGTTTCAACAACTTGGCGATCGCATCCTTTGCGTGGGGGATCTAGCAAAACAATATCTGGTTTAATTTCCAGTTGTGGCAGTAATTTTTCCACTGCACCTGTTATAAAAGTCACATTATGAATTTGATTGTTTTGAGCATTACAAATTGCCTGTTCTACCGCCTCTGGTTGTATTTCCAACCCAATTGCTTGGTGAACTTGTTTTGCTAGTGGCAAAGTTAACGTACCGACACCACAATAGGCATCAAGTAACACTTCAGTTCCTTGTAAATGCAGTTCTGATTGAATAACCTGTAACAATGTCTCTGCCGTCTCCGTGGAAACCTGGAAAAACGTGTCTGGACGTACCTGAAATTCTAACCCGGCAAATTCTTCTCGCAGATAACCAGTACCGACAATACAACGAGTTTCCCTACCAAAAATAGTATTTGTGCGTTTCGAGTTATAGTTTAAACAAACTCCTACTAAAGTAGGATAGCGATTAAACCATTCCTGTGCTTGCTCTTTAATACCTGGTAAATCCCAATCTTTTACAACCAAAGTTAATAATATTTCTCCTGTCCGCCGACCGATGCGTAATCCAAGATGACGTATTATTCCTGTGTGGTCTTTTTCGTTATAAATTGCCCAATTTTGCTTTTGAATATCTTGTTTAATTCCTGCCAATAAAGAATTTAATCGTGGATCTTGGACTGGACATTGATTTAAATTAATTAATTGATGGCTAGCTTTTTGGTAGTAGCCTGTTTGGACATTTCCAGTTGCAGATACACCCATAGGATAGGTGACTTTATTGCGATAACCCAGAGGCGAAGCAGCCCTTAAAACCAAATCTACAGGTGGTTGGACAAAACCACCGATACGTTCTAAAGCTTGAATAACTTGATTGCGTTTCGCTTCTAGCTGATATTCATAATCTATATGTTGCCACTGGCAACCACCACATTTATCAGCGACAATGCAGCTTGGTCGAATGCGGTGGATCGAGGGTTGTAATATTTGTTTAAGCTTAGCGTGGGCATAGTTAGATTTGACGTGTACTAGACGGACAATAGCGCGATCGCCTGGTACAGTATCTGGTACAAACACCACCCGTTCATGCGATCGTCCTACACCATCGCCTGTATCAGTTGTGTCTGTGATCTGAACTTCTATTAACTCACCTTGTTTCCAAAAAGAATTAGTCATTTGTCAATAGTCAATTGTCAATAGTAATTTGTTAGTAGTTAGTGGTTGGTTGTTGGTAAGAGGGAACTCTTAACTCTTAACAGGAAATAGGTAATTTCTTCCTTGTCCTTCAAGTCGTTCTTGTCTCCCCACACTCCTCATACTCTCCGCCCCCTTCCCCACCAGAGACCCCGAGTTCCCACGTGCCCTTCCTTGTCTCCCGTGTCCCTCTTCCCTTCCCATCTCCCCAATCCCCCTTCACTTGTGTCCACAAGACTCGTTAAACTAGCAAATAATAAATCTCGTGATTCAATATCATGACTGTAGTAAGCCAAGTTATTCTCAAAGCCGACGACGAACTGCGTTATCCCAGCAGTGGTGAACTCAAAAGCATCAAAGAGTTTTTACAAACCGGCGAACAGCGCGTACGCATTGCTAGTACGCTAGCTGAAAATGAAAAAAAGATTGTTCAGGAAGCTACCAAACAGCTTTGGCAAAAGCGTCCTGATTTTATCTCACCAGGAGGTAATGCCTACGGAGAACGCCAACGTGCTTTATGTATCCGTGATTTTGGCTGGTATTTACGCCTAATTACTTATGGTGTACTTGCCGGCGACAAAGAACCAATCGAAAAAATTGGTTTGATTGGTGTGCGAGAAATGTACAATTCCTTGGGTGTTCCTGTACCTGGAATGGTAGAAGCCATCAACTGCTTGAAAAAAGCCTCCCTTGATTTACTGAATACAGGCGACTCTGCTGAAGCAGCACCTTACTTTGATTACATCATTCAAGCGATGTCTTAATCGAAGGCCAGACTCACAATGTCTCAAGGTGCAGTTTCGCTTGCGCTTGTCTAAGTGCAAAATCGCACCTGAATATTGATCATGATTTCTTAATACCATCATACTCCCCACACTTGCTAGTGGCTCTGGCGGAATCTCCGTCAAGTTACCAGCCAGTTGTGGGGATATTTTATTTTGTTAGTAGATAGTTGTTAGTTGTTGATTGTTAGTAGTTAGTAGGTAGAGACGCGAGGAACATCGCGTCTGTACATTAGTAGTTAGTAGTTAGTAGTTAGTAGATAGTGGTAAATAAGTAATACCATTTCACTATCTGTTACATTTGGCGACAAGGAGATGGGAAAGGTGGGGGAGTATGAGGAGTGTGAGGGGTAAAGGAATTACCAGTAACTATTAACCACCAACCATTAACTACTAACTACTAACTACAATTTAAATTATGGGGTTTTGGTTAGGCTAGAAAATGATGTTGACAGAAAAACTTGAGCAACTCAAAGCCATATTCGCCCAGATGAATCAAGCTTTAATTGCTTATTCTGGTGGTGTTGATAGTACTTTGGTTGCTAAGGTTGCTTATGATGTCTTGGGCGATCGCGCTTTGGCTGTGACAGCTGTTTCGCCGAGTTTGTTACCTGAAGAATTGGAAGATGCTAAAATCCAAGCAGCAATGATTGGGATTCCCCATCAAATCATCGCCACACATGAGATGGAAAATCCTAATTACACTTCTAACCCTGTTAACCGTTGTTATTTCTGCAAAAGTGAATTGCACGATACCCTCAAACCTTTAGCTGTAGAAATGGGTTATCCTTACGTAGTAGATGGGGTGAATGCTGATGATTTGCATGATTATCGGCCAGGAATTCAGGCAGCAAAAGAAAGAGGTGCGCGATCGCCTCTAGCAGAAGTTGGGATTACCAAAGGCGAAGTGCGGCAAATTTCCCAACAACTCGGTCTACCTTGGTGGGATAAACCTGCCCAACCTTGTCTGAGTTCTCGTTTTCCTTATGGCGAAGAAATTACTGTAGCGAAGTTACAACGTGTAGGTAGGGCAGAAATTTATCTGCGGAAGTTGGGATGGCAGAATTTACGGGTTCGTTCAGAAGGCGATACTGCCAGGATTGAATTACCACCAGAAAAAATTAAAGATTTTGTCTTGAATACAGATTTAAACACAGTTGTCACCACATTTCAAGAGTTTGGTTTTATCTACGTAACTCTAGATTTAGAAGGTTATAGCAGTGGCAAATTAAATCGGGTTTTAAAGTAAATTCCGCGCTTTAAGTTGCAAGTATCTATCAACTAGTTGTTCTGTAATTTGATTTGCGGGTGCGTCGAGAACTAACACACCTTTTTGCTTGAGTTGGGCAAATGCTACTTGTCGCTGTGCTAATAAGTCTAAAGCAACTGCGCGGGTATAAGCATTTTTCACTCCCTCAAAGTCTGCTGTTGGGGGAAGATGTGCTAGACGATCTACTTGGGGATCGCGTAAAGTAACAGCAAAAGAAAGATAGCGGGGTGTAAGTCTCGAAAGAGCAGCCAGCAGTTCGGCAGAGGCAGTATTATCAACTATATCGGTAATAACTACAATTAAGGCTCTACGAGTTTGTTGTTGGACAACATGAGTTACCGCACCCATGTAATCAGATTCTAGTAGCACTGGTTGAATGGGAGTCAAGCGATCAATGAGAGTTCCTAAATGATTTTGTCCCCTTTCTGGGGAAATCCATGTATGCATCTGGCGATCAAATACACCTACCCCAACGCGATCGCCTCGATGTAATCCTGCTAAAGCCAAAGATAAAGTCGCATTTAAACCCCAGTCAAACCGTCGCAAACCCTGGACTTTTGCTGTCATCAACCTTCCCCGATCTAGCAAAATCAACAAAGTTTGCTCTTGTTCTGGTTCTAATACCCTGACTAATGGCGGTGTATTCCCATAACCAACCCGCCGCGCTGTTGCTTTCCAATCAATCAACCGCAAATCATCACCCGTACGATAGTTTCGCAGTTCCGCAAACTCTGTGCCAATTCCCAACTGGCGAAACTGACGCATAGCACCAGAAGATTGCAATGTCAAGCGAATAGAAAGCGATCGCAACCCGACTAAATCTGGATAAACCCAAACTTTCAGAATTTGGGGAATCTTGCGATCGTCCCAAGCTAAACCCCAAGCACCGAGTTGTCTCACCTGGATATCTCCCCAAGAAAATTCTCCCCGTTGGGTTGGGTGGACTGTATAAGTTAACTCTTGAGTGGTCTGACTAGGAATCTTAGCGTCTAGTGTTGGTGTCGAGACACCAAACTCACTTGGGTAATAGTCGCGAATTTGAATGATTGCCTGATTTTTTTCCGAAGTAACTCGCAGTACTACCAAATTATCCCGTCCTACAGACAAGCGCGGTAGTAATTCCCGTGACACCTGCACCCGGTGACGCCGAACTAACAAACCATCCACAACCATAGATGCCAAAACTACGGCATCATATAGCAAAATTATAGTGATGCTGGCACGAACGCCAAAAAAGATGGCTAAAGTAGACGCGATCGCAATTCCTAAAATTAAAAGTAAATAAACTCGTTTTGAGGGAATCATATTTTGAAGGATGAAGGGTGAAGTTAGGAACGTTTATTGTTTTTAGCACGGACAATTATCGTTGTGATAATTGATATTAGTTCCTCGGTTTCATCGGTCAAAGATGTTAAATTTTGAGTTGGAATAATTTCTGATTTAGCTAAAAGACGAAGCTAGTACAAGCTTTCTCTTGCTTCTTTTTGAGCAATATTGTACTTGTGAATGGAATCTGATTTACTTTCGCTTCTATTTGACTGCTTCAATGTTAGCCCCGATAGAAGTTGCTGCTCTGAAGAATTGTTTGCCAATAATGTAACCAGCTTGGTCTTTGCCTTGCTGCAAAAATTGATAAAGTTTGATTGCTCGTAAAGCATATTCAAACGACCTTTCTCTAATATCCCACGGCTTTTGCTTTTCACCCTACTCTACCTTGAAGCCGAAGAAGGCGCGTCTACACCTTTCATCCTTCATACTTCATCCTTTACCTTGGTACTGGAACTTTGTTAAGTATTGAAGCGATCGCTGCATCAATTTGTAAACCATCTAACAGTGCTTCTGGTTTCAAAAGCAGACGATGACGCAACAGTGGAGTTGCAACTGTTTTGACATCATCAGGAGTAACAAAATCCCTACCTGCTAAGTACGCCGTTGCTTGTGCTGTTACAAACCAAGAAGTAGCAGCGCGGGGTGATGCACCCAAAGCTAAATCCGGGTGTTGTCGCGATGTTCTTACCAATGCCAAAAGATAATCTATGATTGCTTCAGAAACTTGCACTTGTTTGACTTCTTGTCGCGCCTGCAAAATTTCCGCTACATTCGCCACTGGTTTAAGGCTAGCAATATCTAAACGTCGTGCTGCAAACCCCGCCTGTCGATTTAGTAACATTTGTTTTTCTGCTACTTCATCTGGGTAATCTACTACCAGCTTGAATACAAATCTGTCTAGTTGTGCTTCTGGTAAAGGATAAGTACCCTCAAACTCCAAGGGATTTTGCGTAGCAATTACCCAAAATAAATCTGGTAATGGCAAACTTTCACCATCCAGCGTTACCTGCATTTCTTCCATTGCTTCTAGTAGCGCCGCTTGGGTTTTGGGGGGAGTGCGGTTAATTTCGTCTGCTAACAGCACTTCAGTAAACACTGGCCCCTTTTTCAAAGTAAAACTGCGACTATTTAAGTCAAAAATATTAGTACCAGTAATATCTGCGGGTAAAACATCCGGCGTGAGTTGGATACGACGAAACTCCGCTTGGATAATCTGTGCCAAAACTTTTACCAAGAGTGTTTTACCAGTTCCTGGTACACCTTCCAAAATTACGTGGCCACCTGCCAACAGTGCGATGAGTAGCTGTTGTACAATACTAGATTGCCCGACAATGACTCGGTTTAAAGCTTGACTAAGGCGATTAAATACAGTGTGGGTTTCGCTCATGTTTTTAATGTTAGTTATTAGTGGTTAGTAGTTAGTGGTTGTACCAGACGTGTCATGGCACGTCTCTACATTGGTTAGTGGTAAATAGAATAACCAACTACCAACCAAAACTATTAACCAACCTTTATAGTCATTTTTTTACTTAATGCACAGTTATCGAATTTAAGCAATAGATTATATAGCGGTTTGCAATTAGGTGGGAAAAACGACCACTGTGCAAGGCGATACACACCGATGCATCTACAAAGAAATGCTATCAACCTATTTTTAAGCTTATAAGTAAGCAAACACCGACACATAACATAAATACCTACGGATAATCTATCTGTGTTCATCAGTGTGCATCAGTGTTCGATTTCTCTAAACCTCAATTTTGGTTACAGTCCCAATTCATAAATTAAGTATTATTTTTAATTCTCCTCAAGGTTTGCCACTTTCCTAACCAACTAATCAACTCTCGTTCACTTATGCGGCGCTTTGGAGATTGTTGCAACACACTATGAAGTTCTGCTGTTGCAGTGCCAATTTGTTGCTGCCAAGTATTGACTAAAGTTTGTTTATCTCGTAAATCTGAGCCTAAACCTAAGGTTTTTTGTAGTTGTAACTGTTCTTCTTTGCCGATCATTTCTACCAAAAAATCGGTGGATTGAGCCTTATGCAGTACTCCCGCTAGTGCTTGAATATAAGCTTCGCTGTTATCTAGTTCTGGTGTATCCAAAGCTACAGGCTTACCAAAGCGGCGATTTTGTGCCCAAATTAACACCAATAGTAAGATACATACCTGAATAAATGCTGGAAGTAATGGGGTTCTAGCTAAATAACTAAATAAATCCCTTTCTCCTTCACTTTTTCTGACATCAGCATCCTTATAACCGTGGATATACTCATCCACCAATAATAAGTTACCTTTTTGGCTGACCAAACTGGCTAAATACTGGAAATTACTGGAATAATCTTGGTAAGCATTCGCAGCTAAATAGGGAGTAGTAGAAAAAATTATTTTGCCTTTACCGCGCCTTTCTTCCCAAACAACAGCACCAAAGCGATCGCCCAAAGAAATTTTTTCCTGATCAGATATAGATGCCAATCGTCGCCGTGTTGCAATTTTGACATTGCCAAAGGGCGAGTTTTGCATGGTGCTAAAGTTGGCTGCTGTTACCCGTTCGCGCACACCCAAAACTACTAGAGTATTGCCAGCTTCTACCCATTCTTTTTCTTGGGATAACAGAACCGGGTGGTTGAGTTGGCTGTAAATTTGTAACAGCGTTACAGGACGCTTTTCTTTCTTTAATTGCTCAAAAGGCTTTTGCCAGCGCTTGATTGTTGTTCCACGGTCTTGCATAAAAGCATACCAGGCTCCATAGCCATCAGGAGCAAGACCATAAGTAGAACCACTATTAATTTTGCTATTACTAGGAGCAGCAATGATGGTTAGTAAAATTAATACTGCTATCGCGATCGCACCCAGCCAGATTAGGCGATTTGAAGCTTTCATAAGTTAGGTTAGTGGTTAATGGGTAGAGACGCAAGGAACATCGCGTCTGTACATTAGTAGTTAGTAGTTGTTTAATACTTACTCCTCCTACTCCCATCTCCCCATTGCCCCTAATCTCCACTCCTTGGGGGAGTGGGGGCCGGTGAGTTCCCCATCTCCCCATCTCCCCACTCCTTTCACTCTCCTACTATTGTTGAAAGATTTCCCGGTATGCTTGCTGACAATGCTCGTAATTTTCAGCAAGCATCTCAGCATCACTAAAGCATAACTGCTCATGAGTTGTAATTAAAGTTTCATAAGGCTGGATTTGGAGACGTGACAGGCGCAAAAGTTGTAAATATTCGCCATCGGTACGGCTTTTTTTCTGGGGGAGAATACCTTTTTCGTGCAAGTGCTGTAACATCGCAAAGTAAAGATAACGACAAGCATCACGGTAGTTTTCCTGACGATAAAATTCTTGTGATCGCGTCAATAATTTTGCTGCTGACAACTCAACATTTGCTGTTTGGGAAGCAGAGTCAGAACCTTTAGCCCCAGCTAGCCTGGAATATAAATAAGGACTAAATTCTCGCCACAACCACCAAACTAGCCAAATCACAAATATACTTACTCCCAGCCACAACAGAAACTTTAAGAGTGAGATAAACCAAGAATCTATCGACCAGCCAGAAGGCAATTCTGGTAGTGTGGGATTAAGACGAGACCACTGATATTCCAGCCACTCTCCAATTTGTTGCTGAAATTGAGAACTTTGCCAACCTAAACTTGTTTTTTCAAATTCTGTAGTCATTTGTCAATTGTCATTGGTCAATTGTCATTGGTTAGTGGTTGATTGTTGGTTGGTGGTTGTTCTCCCATACCCCTCACACTCCTCACACTCCCCCCACTCCTCACACCTCCCCTAATCCCCACTCCCTTGGGGAAGTGGGGGCCGGTGAGTTCCCCATCTCCCATCCCTACTCCCCAGGATTATCACCTTTATTGACCAGGTTTTTTTCTCGTTTAATAGTTTCTTCGAGGGCTTGAATTTGTTCTCGACGTGCTTCTAATTCTAGGGTGCGGCGTGCTAAATCTTGGTTTTGCAAAGTCAAATTTTGCCGCCACTGTTCAGCCCTTTCTGCTTCTTGGCGCAAAAAATCTGGAGTAATGCCTGTGGTAAGGTAAGTACCTATTAAATCCAGTACCCAGTTAGTAGCTTCTTCTATTCTTTCTATATCACCTGTGGGGGAAAGCTCGACTAAAACAAGTAATTTTTCTGTCAGAGTCTTGCCCTTTCCCAGGAGAATAAAAGCTTCTTCTGGGATTCTTACCCATATATTTTGAGCTTCCTGACGTGCTAATAAATGTAACTGGAACTGGTCTAAAAATTCGTTTTTGTGTACTTGGGCTAGATATAACATGTCAATCAAAGGGGAAAGGGGGAAAGGGGAAAGGGAAAGGGGAAAAGGGAAACGAGGAAAACAAAAGGTTAAAAGCTGATAGGTAAATGTAGTAATTTATACTTTATTTTCATCATTTACCCTTATCCTTCACCCTTCATCCTTGAATTTTCATTCTTTATTGTTATGCTAGCTGACGCAAGCGATCGCGCAAAATTTCAGCTTGTTTTTGGGCTTCTGCTAAAGCGTCTCGTGTTTCCTTTACCACATTTGGCGGAGCTTGTTCCACAAACTTAGGATTACTTAACCTACCAGTCAGAGATTTAATTTCTGCTTCCAGCTTGGTCAGGCGTTTTTGCAGTTTGGCCACATAAGCTTCTATATCGACCACGCCAGCCAGGGGAAGTAGAACTTGCACTGTACCAACCACACCTGCGATCGCTTTTTCTGGTGCTTGTGGTTGTTGTGATACTTCTGATGATGCCATCTGGTCAGCAGGTGGTTTGAACAATTGTTGCCAGAACTTTTGTCTAGCCTCAACAGACAATAAGTTTTGGCTTACAAACCACGTTGCATAAATAAAACCTACAACTTCAAAGAAACTTCCCAGCAGAGGAATATCATCAACCGCATCAGCGATCGCTAAACCAAGTCGGAAAAAGTAGACTACTGCAATAATTAATGCAATCTTCTTCCAACCGATCTGGGGTTTTTCTCGCTGTTGCTGACTCTCACCAGCAGCGATCATTAAATTCTCTACATTCGCCAAATCTTGAATGTAAGATTGTCCAACAGTGAGAATTTGCCTTTCCTTGTCGCTGTCAGTTTGCAAGTTTACATTTACTTTTACCCCTCGTTTCACATCTGCTTCGGCGCGCAAGTTGCGAATCGTGCGGATTGTACCAATCAACAGCTCAAAGTGTTCTTCTGTTTCAGAGTCTATTAAATTTGTCTGTGCCTCTGGATACAATTGCCAAGATAAACTTTGCTTAGTCTCTGCCCCTTGTTGAGTCAGAGTATGCCAAATTTCTTCCGTAATGTGAGGCATAAAAGGACTAAGCAGCTTCAAAATCCCTTCCAGTACGTATGCCAGAGTTTGTTGTGCTACTCGTCGCGATGCCGGATCAGCATTATTTTGCAAGCGAGATTTGACAAGTTCAATATACCAGTCGCAAAAATCACCCCAAATAAACTCATACAAACCCTTAGCAGCTTCACCAAGCCCGTAATTATCCAGATAATTGCGGGTTTGCTGAACAACACGATGGTAACGCGAAAGAATCCAGCGATCGCTTAACTCTGTAGGATTAGGTTCACCCAATTGCTGCGGCGTCTGTCCATCCAAATTCATCATCACAAACCGCGCCGCATTCCACAGCTTATTAGCAAAGTTACGGGACGCTTCCACCGACGGCGACTCATCCGTCTTCCGGTTGTAGTCCATCCGGATATCTTGACCCGCACCAGCTACTTCCTTAATCATCGTGTAGCGCAGGGCATCTGTACCGTACTTCTCAATCAAAATCAACGGGTCAATACCATTACCCTTAGTCTTAGACTGCTTTTGACCATTTTCATCTAACACCAACCCGTGGATGTAAACATCCTTAAACGGCATTTGACCAGTAAAATGTCCCGCCATCATCGTCATTCTGGCAACCCAGAAAAAGATAATGTCAAAACCAGTCACCAAAGTACTAGTAGGGTAGTAAGTCGTTAAATCCGGGGTTTGTTCCGGCCATCCCAAAGTTGAAAATGGCCAAAGTCCAGCAGAAAACCAAGTATCCAGTACATCTGGATCTTGCTCTACCTTGACATTCTCCCCAAATTGTCCAACTAAGTTTTCTCGTGCTTCTGCCTCACTCCGCGCCACAACAAACGGCGTGTTATCAGTAATTTCATCACCCGTTTCACTGACAGCGTACCAAGCCGGGATTTGGTGTCCCCACCACAATTGCCGGGAAATACACCAATCCTTTAACTTTACCAACCAATCACGGTAAACCTTAGTCCAGCGTTGAGGCACAAACCGAGGCGAATTTTTCTCGTCGAGGAATTCCAGTGCCCGGTCTGCCAGTGGGCGAATTTTGACAAACCACTGGGTTGAAAGCAACGGTTCTACAGGCACTTTCCCACGCTCACTATAAGGAACCGAATGCTTATAATCTTCCACCTTCACCAGAAAACTGTCTGCTTCTAAACGAGCAACCACATTCTTTCTGGCAACAAAGCGGTCTTGTCCTTGAAACTCACCGGCATTCTCATTTAGAGAGCCGTCCTTATTCATAATATTGATAAACGGCAGACTGTGACGTTTGCCCATTTCAAAATCATTCGGATCATGGGCAGGAGTCACCTTCACACAACCAGTCCCGAAAGTTGGGTCAACTAACTCATCGCCAATAATCGGAATTTCCCGATTCATAATTGGTAGCGTCAGAGTCTTCCCAATCAAATGCTGATAGCGTTCATCATTAGGATTCACCGCCACCGCCGTATCACCCAGCATCGTTTCTGGTCGAGTCGTCGCCACCTCTACATAACCAGAACCATCTGTCAGTGGATAGCGGAAGTGCCAAAGATGACCATCAACCTCTTTGGCATCTACTTCCAAATCAGAAACAGCTGATTGTGACTCTGGACACCAGTTAACTAAATACTTTCCACGATAAATTAGCCCTTCTTCGTAGAGACGGTTAAAAGCTTCCAAAACAGCTGTGGTTAAACCTGCATCGAGGGTAAAGCGTTCCCGCGACCAATCGACCGACACACCCAAGCGTCGCAGTTGATTGACAATTGTTCCCCCAGATTCTGCCTTCCACTGCCAAGCCCGTTCTAGAAACTGCTTGCGTCCTAATTCATTGCGAGTTTTGCCCTCTGCCTTGAGTTGCTTTTCCAGCATTGTATGGACAGCGATACTGGCGTGGTCAGTTCCGGGGAGGTAGAGAGCATTATCTCCTTTCATGCGGTGATAGCGCACGAGGGTATCAATCAAACTATTGTCAAAGGCGTGACCCATGTGTAGGCTACCGGTGACGTTGGGTGGTGGGATGACGATGCAGTAAGGTTCACCACCTGCATGGGGGTCGGCTTTGTAGGTTTGATTTTCTTCCCAAAATTTTTGCCATTTAGCTTCGGTGGTAAAGGGATCGTATCGATCAGGGAGATTAGTAATTGTTGCGGTCATGCTGGGAAAACTAAGTGCGGAAGGACTTTAATAAATTTTGCCACAGGCTTTTGATAGAAACGAACCACGAAGGACACAAAGGACACAAAGAAAGAAGAGGAAGGAAAGATGAGACAGTCAAAAAATGAGGAGGAGGAGTTTGCGTGTGCTGTGATTAGTGCAGCGATTGAGGTACATCGGGTGTTAGGGGCTGGGTTTTTGGAGTACCCCTCGCCCTTCTCATCAACTTCAACGTTACTCTCCTCAAAGACGGTATCAAACGTATCATCCTCTCATAACCTCTCTTTAATCTTTGCGCTCTTTGTGTCCTTTGTGGTTCGTTAATCAAAAAATCCCTTAAGAAATTGCTTATTTAACACGTGAAATTATTTATTGCATTACTCAAGAGGTAAATTCTAACAATCTCAACACAAAAACCCATGAAACTGAAACCTAGCTTATTCCAACTCATCGTTGTCTTAATGACTCTGGTGGTCATAGCAGCAGTAGCTATCTTCTGAGAGTTACACAAGCAAGTCTGGTACTTGCACGACAAAGAGCAACTCTAACAGTTCTAAAGTAGGGCGTGGTTTTGGTAGTCTCGGTAGTGGTAGTCGGGTGAGTGGATAAAGTTGAGTAGTGGGGATTGCTTGTTTCGCTCGATGAAAATGGGTTGGTATAATGTTTGCCCAATTGATGAAACAACAGGTTAGTGTCAGGTTGGGTATTTATTTATGAAACATCAATTTGTATCTCGCTTACCTTGGGCTTTTATCCCAACTCTTTATTTTGCCTCTGGTGTACCCTACGTTATTATCAACACTGTTTCTGTAATTTTTTATAAAAAGCTGGGCATTAGTAATGCTCAAATTGCCTTATGGACTAGCTTTCTGTATTTACCGTGGGTAATCAAAATGTTTTGGGGCCCATTTGTTGATATTTACTCTACTAAAAGAACATGGATTTTAGCTACACAATTAACTATGTTCTTTTGTTTAGGTTTATTAGCTTTTTCTTTACAACTACCAAATTTCTTTTTTATTTCTCTAGGAATATTAACTATAGGTGCTTTTATTTCTGCTACTTATGATATCGCTACCGATGGCTTTTATTTATTGGCTTTAACTCCAGAACAACAAGCATTTTTTGTTGGAATTCGCTCACTTTTCTATAGATTAGCTGTGATTTTTGGTTCTGGAATATTAGTATTTTTAGCTGGTAAGCTAGAAGTAAATTTAAAAAATATTTCTTTAAGTTGGACAATCGCTCTTGGTGTATCAGCTTTAATTTTAGCAATGATTTTTATTTTACACCGCTTTGTTTTACCTTTTCCAGAATCAGATGTTAAACGACAAACAGAAACACAAACAGCGATTCCTTTTTTACAGATTATCACTTCCTATTTTCGACAGCAGAAAATTTTAGCAATCTTAGCATTTATCTTACTATATAGATTCGGAGAGGCAATGCTGCTCAAAATAGCCTCGTTATTTTTATTAGATAAACCAGAGGTTGGTGGCTTGGGATTATCAACGTCAGATTTAGGTTTGGTATATGGCACTTTTGGAGTGATTTCATTAATTTTTGGTGGTATTTTAGGTGGATTAGCAATTTCTAAATATGGACTAAAAAAATGCCTTTGGCCTATGGCTTTAGCAATGAATTTACCAAATATATTTTATATCTATATGGCTTACCATCAGCCTTCACTCAATTTAGTTTATCCTTTAGTTTCTTTAGAACAATTTGGTTATGGTTTTGGATTTACGGCTTTTAGTGTTTATTTAATGTATATCTCTCAAGATGAATATAAGACTTCTCATTTTGCTATTTCAACTGGCATTATGGCTTTAGGTATGATGTTACCAGGAATAATTAGTGGTTATCTTCAACAGTTATTTGGATATCCATTATTTTTTATATTGGTTTGTGTATTAACTATTCCTGGTATGATTTCTATGCTATTTATTCCTTTAAAGGAAGAAAAACAAGTATAGTATTTTAGGTGGGAAAGGCGATCGCATTCTTCATTCCATATTATTTTTACAATCTCAAATCCAAAATAATATGAGCTATGTTTTAGGAATAGATGGTGGTGGTAGTAAGACTATTTGTGTTTTAATGAATCATCAAAAAGAAGTAGTAGGTCGTGGAGAAGCAGGTGCATCTAATTATCAAATTATTGGGGTTGAAGCAGCTATCACATCAATTCAAACTGCAATTATCGCCGCATTAAATTTAACTGATACAATCACAGTTAATGCTATCTGTCTAGGACTAGCAGGTGTAGGTCGTTCCGCAGATATCGAAATTATCAAAGGTATATTAGAATATTTGCAAAATAGCGGTTATATTCCTATTATTTGGTCATTAAAATCATCAAATATCATCATCACCAATGATGCTTTGATTGCCTTAGTCGGGGGAATTGGTAATGATGTAGGAATTGTCGTTGCAGCCGGGACTGGTTCAATAGTTTTAGGTCAAAATCAGCAAGGAAATACTAAAAGAGTCGGGGGTTGGGGCTATCTTTTAGGCGATGAAGGAAGTGCTTACAAAATTGCTGTTGCTGGTATGCAAGCAGCATTAAAATACTATGACGGACGTGAGATAAAAACTAGAATTTTGGCAGATTTAAAGCAGCATCTGGGTTTAGCAAGGATTGAAGATTTAATTGAAGTAGTATATCGACGTGGTTGGGGTGTTAAAGAAATAGCAGCTTTAGCGCCAATTGTTGACAACGCCGCGGCTGTAGGAGATGAAGTTGCGAATCAAATTATTGATAGTGCTGTTCAAGAGTTAGTTAAAGCAACTTCTACAGTAATTAACGCTATTTTTAGTCTTGGTGAAGTTTTGGAAATAGTCACAACCGGAAGTGTATGGCAAGGTAAATGCAAGATGCATGAAAGATTTTCAGCATCTATGATCAATAAATTTCCTTCTGCCAAAGTTATTTTGCCAAGATATGAACCTGCTTATGGTGCTGGTTTGTTGGCATTGAATAGTTTGGTAGGGGAAAGGGAAAATTAATGAATTGATGAGCAACTAGCTAATTAATTACAAATTGTTGATTGTCAATTATCTCCAGTTAATTATGCAGTCAAATTTGGAATAACATAACTGAGTGGTCAGTCCCTCGGCTAGGAAAAAGTATAATTATGACAAAAGTCACAGCGCAAGAAATAGCACAGTTTCGCTCTCAGCTGGCAGAAAACCCTACAGTGATGGAAGCACTTGATGTCATTGAGGATTGTGATGGTGATTTGGAAGACGCAACAATGACATTAGCTATTCGAGCTGGACAACAACCAGAAACAGGTAATTCAGAGTGGTTGGATGCTTTGGCGAAAAAGTGGCGTACTGTGATTTGTGAACAAGGATTTCGCGAAGACTTGCTTCAAGGTTCAGTCCAAGAAATTATGGGACAGTTAAAAACTATATCGGCATTTCCGCAAATTTTAGCAACACCAGTTTTAATGTATGTCCTCAAACAAGGCGTCAATACTTTTTGTGAACCACTAGATGAAGTGTTAGAGTAAGGGTCATTGTTAGTTGTTGTTTGTTGTTTGTTCCAATCAACCACCAACTACTAACCACTGATACCCTGTTAATTAGGGCAAATTTTACTTGAGAACTGTTTTTATTCAATGAATTACCTGATTGCCGTATTAGCAGACCGTATTCAAGCCGAAGCAGCTTACTTAGCCTTAGAAAAAGAAGGCATAAAAGGTACAATTCTTGGTAAGGGTTACAAAAGCGCCGATGAATTTGGCTTAATTGACCCTAAGGAAGTTGCTCAAAAGCAAGCAAGACTCATGGCTTTGTGGCTAATACCTTTTGGATTTTTTGCAGGAGCCACTTTTAACATCATTACAGGGTTAGATACCTTTGCCTGGGCAGGTGAAATCGGCAATCATATTGTTGCAGGGTTGCTAGGAGCTGGAAGTGGAGCTTTAGGTAGTGTATTTGTTGGTGGAGGAGTAGGTCTAATTACTGGTAGTGGCGACGCTTTACCTTACCGCAATCGCTTGAATGAAGGTAAATATTTAATAGTGGTGCAAGGTTCAGATAGTGTTCACCGTCAAGCAACTCAGATTTTGCGTCAGTTTGAACCTGAAAATATTCAGGGTTATAAAGAGTAGTTAGTAGTTAGTGAGTAGAGACGCGATGTTCCTCGCGTCTGTACATTAGTAGTTAGTAGTTATTAGTTTAGCAAAAACCATCAACCACTAATAACTGTAGACCGCTTACATTTGTAAGAAGATATTTAATTTCTAACAAAGATACCCACCCCATAGCTTCACCCTACCAACCATTAACCACTAACATCTAACTACTAACCACTAACCATTAACAATCAACCACCAACAGAATGAAATAATGCTACCAAGGGAAGAACTTTTAAAAGGTATTGAAAATAGAGATACTGTTGCTCGTGTAATTGATCAAGCTGAGCAAGCGATTAAAACTTGGGAAGTAGTGTTGACTGATTTTCTTTCTCCCCCAGAGTTAGCAGAAATTCAACGGGTATTTAGTCGCTTAACTGAGGTGCAATTACTGGTGTGGGGAGGATACCCGCAAGCAGAACGTCAAAGAATTGCGATCGCACGCTCGGAACTTCCTTTAGATTTATCTCAAGTTGCGATCGCAGCGCTAGATATTGCTGGAAATTTTCTGTTTGATACTGCGACTCACCGCGACTTTTTAGGCGCAATGTTGGGAACTGGAATTATCCGCGAAAAGACGGGGGATATTATTGTTTTGGGTGAACGGGGAGCGCAGGCAATTGTTGTACCGGAATTAGTAGAATTTTTAGAAATGAACCTCAAGCAGGTACGTTCAGTTCCGGTCAAAACTCAACGCATTGATTTAAGCGAGTTAAAAGTACGAGAACCAAAGAAAAAAGAATTAACTACTGTTGAAGCTTCTTTAAGATTGGATGCGATCGCCTCAGCCGGGTTTGGCATGTCCCGCAGTAAAATGGTAGAGTTAATTGATGATGGTGATGTACGTGTCAATTGGAAAGAAATCACTCAAGCTAGTTCTCAAGTCAAAACAGGTGATTTAATTGCCATTCGCGGTAAAGGACGTTTAGAAGTTGGAGACATTGCTGTTACAAAAAAAGACAGATATCGTGTGCAATTAACTCGTTATATGTAAGTTAGTAGTTAGTACAGACGCGATTAATCGCGTCTGTACATTAGTAGTTAGTAGTTAGATTTTCCCCTAGTCCACCAAGAATTAAAAATTCTTGGCTCATAGTTCAAGTCTGTTAAAACCGACTAAATAAGCTATGAGTCCGTTTTAAAGGACTTAGGCTATTAGCCCGGAAACTTGATTTCTGGGCGGGTTAGGCCAAGAATGAAATAGCCCTGAGTTAGTAGGTAGTATTTGACCACTAACTACTAACCACTAACCACTAACAAATATTAAGCTTTAAACTGCTTTTCCAAAAGATTCAACAAAGTCTCACGTGGGACTACACCAGCTACTTTGGTAATGAAGTGAGTCGAAAATCCGCCAATTACAACAGTAGAATCTCCTCTTGCCAATGCTTTAAGCGTTTCTTTCACGACTTGTTCTGAAGTTGATACTTGAGTGTTTTTACTTGCAAGAGTTGGTGGAAATTTTGCTTCTGTGAAAAAGTTTGTTTCTGTCGGGCCTGGACAAGAAACTAAAACGCGAATGCCATATCGACGATTTTCTGCCCATAATGCTTCACTAAAATGACGTACAAAAGCTTTACTAGCAGAATAAACAGAAAGATATGGTATCGGTTGGAATGCAGCTAAAGAAGAAACATTAATAATACTGCCAGAACCGCGTTGTCGCATTAGTGGTAAGAATTTATGGGTTAAATCTACTAATGCCAAAACATTCAATTGCACTATTTTTATTTGCCGTTCTTCATCTGTTTCGGCAAAGTCTCCGTAGTCTCCAAAACCGGCATTGTTAATTAATAAATCAATTGTCAGTCCTTTTTCTTTGGTAAACTCAAAGACGGCATTAGTAGCACCTAGCTCTGTTAAATCTTTAGATATTACATCAACTTGGATTTGATATTTTTGGTTTAATTGGTTGGCTAATTCGTTTAATTTGTCTTCTGAACGAGCAACAAGAACAAGATTATGATTTTGTGCAGCTAACTCCTCAGCAAAGGCTCTGCCAATACCACCGGAGGCTCCTGTAATTAAAGCAGTCGGCATTTTAAATAAAACGATATTTTTTAATTATTCTATATATATTAACAACACTTGCTTGATATTTAACCTGCCCAGAGTCATAAGCCGAAAAACTCAAAAGCAGGCTGAAATAATGTGTGTAATTTTTCCACTGCTTACAGTAATAATCTAATTCTCGTGTTGGTAATGGGTAATTGGAGTATAGCTAATAGTTGCCGCAATTGCGGTAGAGTCTAGATACAATCCCTACCTAACCTTTAGTATAGGTAGGACTGTTCAATTTTAATTATGCTACTTCCCTTAGTTGTGGCTTTTCGTTTACATCTGAAACATTTAAAGATAATTGTTCGGCTTGAACTACAGTTGCTTGTTCTAAAACTTTTACTTCAATATTCACACTCACCAAATAGCTACCTGTGTCAGTACCAACAGCCTCAGCCACTAGTTTGGCAAGATCTGGACGCTTGGCTGTTAGTGGATCACGTAGAATACACCGATCCCAGTCATGTTTAGCAGTTGGATTGAGGCTGAGAATATAATGCTTAATCATATGGCAAATCCTTGACCCATCTCCAGAAGTCTGTCTAGTCGGAGAAAACGGGAAAGGGAAAAGGTAAAGGGATTTAAAATCCTTGTTCCTTTGTCCTTTTGTCCTTTCCGCATTTCACTTTGTGAATCCTTTTCTATTATAGTACATAAGTACTATATGCAGTGATCAGTTATCAGTTATCAAATTAAATTACTCACTGTTAACTGATTTATAACCACTAATGTACAGACGCGAGGCATCGCGTCTCTACAACAATCAACAACCAACAATCAACAACCAACCACTACTGATGACCATTGACTTTTGACTGTTGACCCCTGACTCTTGAATCTGAACTAACTAACAATTGAGCATCATTTACCCAGATGGCTTGTTGGGGGACGGGAATAAAAATTCCTGCATGGTCGAAGGCGATTTTGAGACGGCGGCGAAACTCTCGGGCTACGTCCCATTGCTTGAGTGGCTGGGTTTTGATCCAAACACGAATTAATAAACCGCGATCGCCAAAGTTGTCTATTCCTAAAACCTGGGGTGTTTCAACAATTTGATGTTGCCATTTGGGGTCTTCATCCATTTCTATGGCGACTTTCTGAATTAAACTCAAAGCCTCGTCAATATCAGTTTTGTAGTCAACTGGAATTGTTAAATCAGCGCGTGACCAACGACTAGAGAGATTGGCGACGATTTTAATTTCACTGTTGGGAATGGTGATTAAGCGTCCTTCTGCATCTCGAACTTGAGTCATCCGCAGATTCAGATTTTCTACTAAACCTCCCACAGTCCCTACAGAAATGACATCACCTAAAGCGTACTGGTCTTCCAGGATGATCAAAAAACCGTTAATCGCATCTTTGATCAAGTTTTGGGAGGCGAGAGATACAGCTACACCAACTAAACCTGCACCTGCTAGCAAAGGAACAACATCTATACCTAAGGCCAGCAGCGCACATAAAATACCCACCCCCATACAGACAATCGTAACTATACTTTTTGCTACACCTGAAATCGTAGAAACTCGCAGTTGTAGACGTTCAGAAGTTTCTGGAGTTAGTAAAGCGCTACTACTAACAAAAGCAGAGGTGAAGCGATCAATAAGTACATAGCTTAGACGCACCGATACATAAGTTCCAATTGCTACAGCACCTAAGATCACGGGAAATTGCAAACCAAGGAAAATTCCTGACTGGAGCGATCGCGTATAGGGAAACAAACCCAGGATAAATAATCCTCCGCCTCCCCAAATACCTACTTGGGCGATCTGATACAGCCGTTTTGTGACTTCTTGGATATGGCGTTGTTGCTGTTGATTTAGCTGTGTTGTTATTGGTCTAGCTGTTGGTGAAGCGGTAGAAGCTAGTTGCTGTTGGATTAAAGTCCTTTGTGAGCGGTTTTTCCAACAAGTTAGTCCCCAACTAATGATAAGGATGCTTAGTCCACATCCAACAGCAATTGCACCCTGGCGGACTAAAAATTCTGGTTCTCGCTCTTGTTTTGCCTGTTGTAATTGTTCTCGTAAGCTTTGGGAGATTTGATTTGCCAACGTCAAAGGATCTACCTGTCGCAGTCTGGCATCTTGGTAAGTAATAGTCATTAACTGTTGGTCATTGACATAAATGACTGGCAATCCGTTTTCAGTCTTAACTTGCACATCCAGTTTTGCATCCGGATTTTGAAAGTATTCTTGGCTAATTTGATCGACTTTTTGTTGGATATTCTCTAAACGCTCCGTAATATTTGCTCTTGGTGCGGTGATCTGAAATAAACGCTTACCATCCAAATAAACCCAGCCTGTAACTGTTCTGCTTTCCGATTCACTACTCCGCAAATTCGGGGGTTGCAGATTGGGTATAAAGGGAATCTGCGCTGTAGCTTGTGGCATTACTCCAACAGTGACGACTATTGAAGAGAAAGCGATCGCTACAAATCGAGAGCGCAATGGATACCTCCTTTATTCAGTGAACAGTGAACAGTGAACAGTAATCAGTAACCAGTGATTGATAACTGATAATTGACAACTGGTCACTGAATTTAATTCATACTGCCAAATCTGTTTCAGTGATTATACCTGTCTACAGTTGAGTATTTACTCTTATTTACTTTAGAGGAAGTTTATTCTTTGTTCAAAATTATTTTTACTCTACGCAAGCTCAACGGCTGAAAAGGTAATAGGGAATAGAGAATGGGGATTGGGAAACAGGAGAATAATTAACCCCTAAATTTAGAAGCCCTTAAATTGATTTAGAAAAAATTATTGAAATGAGGCGATGACCTTTGATATTTAAATGTATCTGATTCAAATCCCCAAACTTCTACCTGAGAAATTTCCCTTTTGCAAGAGTGCCTATTCCCCGTTCCCCCCTTCCCCAATTCCCAAAACATGAATTTAAAACTAAAAATTTTGGTTGAATTCGTCAGTCTTGGAATAATCTAGTAGAGTGCGTAAGAATTACGTAACTTTATTACTTTGAATAGAGGAACTATTTGATGACCGCAACATCTCCCCGATTAAAGCACGAGGTTAAAGACCTCGCCCTCGCTCCCTTGGGAAGACAGCGCATTGAATGGGCAGGACGTGAGATGCCAGTTTTACGGCAGATTCGCGATCGCTTTGCTCAAGAAAAGCCCTTTGCAGGCATTCGCCTTGTAGCTTGCTGCCATGTCACAACTGAGACAGCAAATTTGGCAATTGCCCTGAAAGCTGGTGGTGCAGATGCTGTGTTGATTGCCAGCAACCCCCTCTCCACCCAAGATGACGTAGCTGCTTGTCTGGTCACTGACTACGAAATTCCCGTCTTTGCTATTAAAGGCGAAGATAACGAAACTTATAACCGCCACGTCCAAATCGCTTTAGACCACCGTCCCAACATTATTATTGATGACGGTTGTGATGTGGTTGCCACCCTAGTAAAAGAACGCCAAGAGCAACTGGCAGACATCATTGGTACGACAGAAGAAACCACCACAGGCATTGTGCGATTGCGTGCTATGTTCAAAGATGGCGTTCTCAGCTTCCCAGCTGTGAATGTAAACGACGCCGACACTAAGCACTTCTTTGACAACCGCTACGGTACAGGACAATCAACCCTGGATGGAATTATCCGCGCTACAAATATCCTGCTAGCTGGTAAAACTGTTGTTGTTGTTGGTTATGGCTGGTGTGGGAAAGGTACAGCCTTGCGCGCCCGGGGACTTGGTGCGAACGTAATTGTTACTGAAATTGACCCCATCAAAGCGATTGAAGCTGTCATGGATGGTTTCCGCGTCCTGCCAATGGCAGAAGCTGCACCGCTAGGTGACTTGTTTATTACCGTGACTGGTAACAAGCACGTGATTCGCGGTGAACATTTCGACATTATGAAAGATGGTGCGATCGTCTGTAATTCTGGTCACTTTGATATTGAAATTGACCTCAAAGCTTTAGGCGCTAAAGCCAGAGAAATCAAGACAGTCCGCCCTTTCACCGAAGAATATCGCCTACAAAACGGCAAGTCAGTTGTAGTTTTGGGTGAAGGACGCTTGATTAACCTCGCTGCTGCTGAAGGACATCCCAGCGCGGTTATGGACATGAGTTTTGCTAACCAAGCTCTCGGTTGCGAATACCTCGTGAAAAATAAAGGTAAGCTGGAACCCGGTATCCACGCCATTCCTACCGAAGTGGATCAAGAAATTGCCCGGTTGAAATTACAGGCAATGGGAATTAAAATAGACACCTTGACACCGGAACAAATCGAGTACATCAATTCTTGGACTTCTGGAACCTAATCTTTACCGATAATTTACCAAAAGTCATTGAAGAAAAGCGTAAGCTATAGCTAGGTTTTCTAAGGCTATTGCCTTGGGGTAGGCACACCGCCTATCCCTTTTTTTTATTTGGTGGTTAGCGGTTGTTGTTTTGTAACTTAGTTAAAGTTTGGGTAAGACGACACTAGGAGGCTTGGCCTCTGGTGAGGATATAGGTAATAGGCGCAAATAAAATCAGCTCACGTAAATAAAGAAGAGTTTAACACACTGGGCAGCACTCGCCCTATAGTAAATAAACCTCTTGCTGGCTTCTTCGGAAAAGTATAGCCTTACTTCTGATTTACCAGAGTGGCGATCGCGTTCACTAGCACTTCTGGCTCTACAGCATATAGCCATTAATCTCTAGCATTCCAACATCACCACTGATGGAGGTCAGGCAAGCATTGTCACCGGATAAAGACGTAGTGTTTCAGAGCAGACAGCATTTAAATAAGGCGATTACCAAATATCACCAATCTTAGGATTATCACCCAAGCTATCCAATTCTTGTAGTAATTTTTCACATGCGGATCAATAACACAATTGCCGAATCTTTGCTGGTGTTAATTCCTGCACATTATTCAAAACTATAGCTGCTCCTGCTTGCCGTAGTGTCTCGCCATAAGCATTACGCCGTGCTGTCGTTTCTTGGACGTGTGGTGGTAACACCCCTACACCAATCCAAGTTTTTTCAGGTTGGAGATTTCGCGCTTTCTCTACTGTATACATATCAGCTACTGTATCTCCCACATATACAATCATTGATAAATTGTCAATATTATCTTTCAACAGTCGAACAGTCGCGAAAAGTCCGGTAGGATCTGGTTTTCCTGGGGCATCTTCCATCGCAATCAAAACAGGAGATTGTAAACCCAAACGACCTTGCAAAACATAGTTCGCAGAAGCACGAGTTGCACCACTGAAAAATCCCCAAGCAATACCAGCTAAAGTCAGTTGTTCAAGATAGCTAGGACTTAATAATAAAGGTTCATCACAAATATACCCAGTAAAATTTTCGGGATCTGTACCTCGATAACGAGCTTGAAAAAAAGCAACAATATTTTTGTAGTCCAACCCTAATTGTTCGCGGGGCTGTCCTTGGGTTTCAAAATAGCGATAGATTAACTCTTGGGATGCCTCCCAATCATTATTCCAAATCCCTTCAGACTTTAACTGGTCAATATCCACTGATGTAGGACGATAGGCTCCTACTGTAAAATTCTCCACAGTATCTGCAAGCGCTCGACGATAGGAACCACTCACATCGCGCACAACACCATCAATATCAAAAATAACAATTGTGTTCATAATTTAGTTGTTAGTGGTTAGTTGTTTACTCCCCACCTCCCTATCACCCCACTGCCCCTAATCCCCACCAGGGGCCAGTGAGTTCCCCATCTCCCACTCAATTTGTTCACTCGGCAAGGATTGCGATAGAATAAGCGATCTGTCATTAGTTAAGTATTGCCCGGAAATATCCCGGAGGTGCGATTGTCCAAATTCATTTTGAAAATATTGTGGTTAGATGAAAACGTCGCCTTGGCGGTTGATCAGGTGGTAGGTAAAGGTACTAGTCCGTTGACAAAGTACTTTTTCTGGCCCAGAAATGATGCCTGGGAAGAACTCAAAAAAGAGCTAGAGTCAAAACACTGGATTACTGAAGTAGATCGGGTAGAGTTACTCAATAAAGCTACCGAAGTTATCAACTACTGGCAAGAGGAAGGTAGAAACCGCCCGATGTCAGAAGCACAAGGGAAATTCCCTGATGTTACCTTCACAGGTAGCGCCTAGAAAAAGGCAGAAGGCAGAAGGCAGAAGGCAGAAGGCAGAAGGCAGAAGGCAGAAGGCAGAAGGCAGAAGGCAGAAGGCAGAAGGCAGAAGGCAGAAGGCAGAAGGCAGAAGTATTAAAATTAATACTTCATCCTTCACACTTCATCCTACTCTACGAGAAGCCTATGAGCGCACGGCAGATGCTTTATGCCGGGAAACCCGTCCACCGCACTGCCTCGTCTACACCCTTCACCCTTCATCCTTGCTGTTGTAAAAGCTGCCATAGCTTGATAGTTTTATCCCTGCTGCCACTTACAATTAGTTGTGCAACAGGGTCAACAGCAATAGCAGATACTGAATCCACATGTCCGGTGCGAGTAACAATTTCTTCCCCTGTACTTACTCTCCAAAGCTTGACTGTAGTGTCTCTACTACCACTAATTAGTAGTTTGCCATCGGCACTAAAAGCCACTGCTAGAACTGACCACGAATGACCTAATAGTGTGTGAATTACCTGACCAGTATTTACGTTCCATAATTTTATAGTGTTATCATCGCTACCAGTTGCCAAGATTTTACCATCCGGACTGAAGGCGACTGTCAAAACTGCCCAAGCATGACCACAAAGGCTATAGCATGTGCAGTTTTCAAATTTTTTCTGTGTTTGGGTGTGAAGGGGAGACAAATCCCACAGACGAATTGTCCTGTCAAAACTAGCACTCGCAAGTAGTTGATTTTGAGGACTAAATGCAACAGCACTTACCTGTAACTGATGTCCGGTTAAGGTAGAAATCTCTTGACCTGTTGTGATATTCCAAAGTTTAACTGTTTTATCCCAGCTGCCACTAGCCAAAATTCCTCTAAGGCTAAAAGCAACTGATTTGACAGCACTTAAATGTCCATAGAGAGTAAAAATTTCCTCAAGAGTATTCAGATTCCATAACTTAATAGTTTTATCATCGCTTGCTGTTGCCAAAGTATTTCCCTCTGGACTGAAAGCAACTGATTTCACGGCTTGGGAATGTCCAGTTAACGTAGATATCAGTTTGTGGGTGTTTAAATTCCACAATTTAATAGTTTTGTCATCATGACCACTGGCTAATATTTGACCATCAGGACTAATAGCAACAGAATTTACACTACTCAAATCACTTGGATATCTTGTTAAAGTATGTAAGCATTCTTGTACATGATTGGGAATTTTGCCTCGTTCCCAGACTGGTAGATTTTGAGTTGAATTAATACCCATCGCTTGCATAACTTCATCAGCTGATCGAAAGCGACGACTCATGTCAGTTTCTATCAGTTGATCAATTATTTTAACTAAGCGATCGCTCACTTTCACAGTTAAATATTGTTGCCAAACCCAGGAATTATTGGCAATATCAAATAAATCAAAAGGGGAAATATGGGTAAGTAAGTAAATACAGGTTACACCCAAACTATAAAGGTCACTGGCAAAAACAGCTTGACCTTGCATTTGTTCTGGTGCCGCATATTCTGGACTACCTAAACTTTTTTTAGCCAAGATTTGCTGATGTGGTAGCAGTTTTGCTGTACTAAAATCAACTAAAAATAGATTCCCGTTTGTGAAGTTAGAGGAGGATTTTAAGATAATATTTTCTGGTTTAATATCACAGTGAATAACATTGCGATCGCTTATAAATTTAATCACAGGCAACAAAGTTTCTAAAAGTTGCCAAATTTGAGTTTCATTAAAAGCTCCCTGTTCTTCTAACAACGCAGCTAAATCCTTACCCTCAATCAACTCTTGTACTAAATAAAAATGATCATTTTCGGCAAAATATGCTACAAGGATAGGAATTTGTGGATGTTTACCCAATTCCTCTAATCGTTGTGCTTTTTGTACAAAAGTTTCAGGTGTATAATCTTGTTTTGCAAATTGTTGGACAACACAAAAAAATGAAAGAGATTGACCTTCATCAACAGCGAGAAAAGTTTGACAATCTCCCCCTTGACCAATTTGTTTAATGAAGCGATAGCGTTCTTTTATAAATTTCAAAATAAAAAATTAAATTTTATGAAAAGTATAGAGATAGATAAATTTAAGTACTTTAATAAAAAACTATTACCTTAACTGTAATCTACTAAAAACATTTTCGTCTTCTAAACTAGTCACTCTAATATAAAATCCTTGTAGTATTGGTCTATTTGTTATCCATGCAAAAACACCATCACTTGCTGTTTTAGATGCAATCACACTAATTAATTTTGACCCTTGGTACAATTCTATTTTTACATAACCTATGATATTGTCTCTCCACAAAATTAGGTAATGTTTGCGACACATTCAGAATATGAGAGCGATAAATCGCATCTCTACAGAATTCATCTGTCGCACTCTTTTTTTCACATTAGTATAATCTTGAAAAATCCCCCGAAAATAAACCTAAATAGTCGTCATGAAATTTGTAATACTTCATGGCGACTACTTAATTGAATTGAATTAATTATGAAAGTGCAAATCACCAATTACTAACCAACATTCCCATCCAACGGGAAATCAACAACCACGGGTGAATTACCATTTAGTTGAATTGGTTCTGGTTCGGTAACTGGTGGTTTCGGCTGCAACGGTGAAATGATTTCACCTGGTTTAGCTGTTTGATTCCATAAAATCATCGAAAGTAACCCATCAACCAAACCGTTGCTAGTGCCATTGTTAGCACCAACTAAGACATCGGGGATGAGACGGACATGGCGATCGCCGATAATTTGCATCAACTGCATGGCTGTGTAACCCTGTGAACCCAAGGCTTCCACCCCAGCGTGGTAAGCTTCTGCTTTAGCGTTACCTGTGGCGCGGATGGCTTCGGCTTCAGCCAGGCTTTTGAGTCGTAAAGATTGAGCTTCTGCGTCGGCTCTTAAACGAATGGCTTCGGCTTCACCTGTGGTTTCTTTAACTTTGGCATTGGCTTTAAGTTCGGCAATTTTTACGCCTTGCTCAGATTTTACCGCCTCTTGTTGAATGTCAGCTTGAGCTTTGAGTTCAGCAATTTTGACACCCTGCTCCGACTTGACCATATCTTGTTGGATATCAGCCAAAGCTGTTTCCCGTACCAGCTGCTGTCTTTGAGTTTGCGCCTGCTGCTGAACTTCAAAGGTTTTACGCTGTTCTTCGGCAATTTTCCGGTCTGTTTGCGTTTGCATCAACGTTGCTGGCGGTTGGATATCACCAATCAGAGTATCGATCGCCTGTACATCATAAGCCCGCAGCGCTACTCTAATATAATCGGCGGCTTCTGCTTGCCGTTCACTGCGAGCGCTTAGAAAGTCCAGCACCGTGTAATCTTGGGCTGAGTTGCGGAAATAGTTACCGATTGTTGGTTCCAACACATGATCCACTAAATTCTGCATTGAACCTACTCGAGAGATCACCTTGGGAGCATCCAAAGCGCCAACGTGGATAATTTGGGCAATTTCCAAGTCAAAAGCAAACCCGTCTTTAGAACGCACTGTTAAAGAGCCGAGTTTGGCGTCATAATTATGGCGTTCGGTGCGGCTCGACCAATTTAAAACAATGTTGGTCGTTGGAACCAACTCAATCTTCATGACGCGAGTATTGACTGGGTGTTTACCTGGATACAGTGGTTCTATCCAGACGCCTTTGTGTCCAGGGTTCACTAAGTTACCGTGAGTAAAAGCTGCACCACTCACATCTTCGTGCGCTTTACCAACGAATGAAATCACCACACCCACATAACCAATGGGAATTTCTGTCATTGGCACTTGCTCAACCTGGACAAACCAAGGATTCAAATTCCAAGAACCAGAAAGCAAAATCTGTTCTTGCAAACCCCGACGTCCACCACCATCAATGAATCTTTGTCCATTTTGAAAGTTGTCGTGAGCGGCGATCACCGGACCTGCAATTTCACCACCAGGAATAGGAAGACCATCTAGAGTGGTAACGATACCAACTTTGTCACCTGCAACATGATACACCCGCAAGTGTTCTGGACTCATACCATGTTTGCTGGCGTTAGCTGCTGTGATGATCTTAAATAGGGCAGTGTTGATTCGGTAAGTACCAGCTGTGAGAAAACCCATTTGTCGCCCTTTTTCCCCGCCATTAGTCAGGAATTTCCGGGCGTCTTGAAAATTATCGCATTCTACAACCTTGCCCAAAATACGTTCGGGTGGGGTGTGTGTACCATCTTCCGCTACAATCAGGGCAATTTCACCTTGAGGAACAACAACGACTGGCTCTTTTTTCACTGAGTATTGCCAAGGCCAATAGCCCCAATGCCAACCAGGGGCTAGGGTATCAGCCTGAAAACCAGCTTCGCCATTCATCGCGATTAAGCGTCCGGCGGGGAGTCCACGTCCAGAAATGGTAAATTTTTTAATAACAATACCAACTTCTCGCTCACCAATCACAACCAGTCCGCCAAAAAACAGGGGGACAAAAATCACCACACCACCCACAACAATAATGGGGACGATTCCCCAAGGTGACACACCTGCAAGTTGAATAGTCGTTGGTTGTGTCTGCTGAATTTGGGTTGGGACTGAGGCGAATTCTTGGGGAGTAGCTTTCTTAATCGGATTAGCGCTAGCAGTATAAATGCTACCAGCTAAAGTCAAAGTCGTGATTACAGATGCTGCGAAACGAAGTATTTTATTTTGCTTTTGTTTACTTTTATTAGAGGAATCTTGTGAGCCTTCCATATAATATTTGCCCCTTTGGGCAACTAATTATCTAAGTTATCACTCCATTTAGACTTCCCCTAATTTCTTAAACTTGTTCTTATTTTGATAAAAGTTTACCAATAACTAAAAGTACACGCAAAATTTCTCGGTGTGCATCATTTTGCACGATGGTCAATATCTAAAAACCCGGTTTCTAGAAAGAAGATTAAAGGTTTTGCTACACCGTACCCTTGCGAATCATTCCAAAACTATATACATAAATATCTGCAAATTTATAGCGTAAACCCGGTTCTTTACAGAAACCGGGTTTTTAATTATACCATGCCACCAGCAGCTTGAAAACGAGCGCGGGCGCGTTTAAAAGCTTGATTGGCTTGGATTTGACCTTGGCGATCGCCTTCTTTCACTTGACCTAAACGGGTTTGTGCTTCGTTAAAAGCAGCACGAGCCTCTTCAAGATCAATGCTGTCACCACGTTCAGCACCGTTAACCAAAATGGTTACTTCATCTTCTTCAACTTCAGCAAATCCACCTAGAAGCGCAATGGGTGTCCAGCCTTGATTTTTACTAGGACGTACTCGCATCACACCAGTATCCAAGGCAGTCAATAATGGTGCGTGTCCAGTGAGGATACCAAGCTGACCAGTGGTACTAGGTAAAATCACTTCTTCAGCAGGAGCATCCCAGATTGTTTTGTCTGGGGAAATTACACGAACGGTTAATGGCATATGTCCTTTGTTAGTAGTTAGTAGTTAGTGGTTAGTAGTTAGTAGTTAGTAGCTGTTACCACTAACCACTAACCAACAACCACTAACTAATTACCCTTTGAGTTTTTCAGCTTTAGCAATGGCTTCATCAATGCTACCGACCATGTAGAATGCTTGTTCTGGCAGTTCATCTAACTCACCAGACAAAATCATGTTGAAGCCTTTGATTGTGTCTTCCAACTTTACGTATTTACCAGGAGAACCCGTGAATACTTCAGCTACGAAGAACGGCTGAGACAAGAAGCGCTCGATTTTGCGGGCTCGTGCAACAATCAGACGGTCATCTTCAGACAATTCATCCAAACCCAGAATGGCGATGATGTCTTGCAGTTCCTTGTAACGCTGTAGAGTTGCTTGGACAGCACGAGCGGTGTTGTAGTGTTCATCACCAACTACGTTAGGCTGCAACATGGTGGAAGTGGAACCCAGAGGATCTACCGCCGGATAAATTCCCTTAGCTGCTAAACCACGAGACAATACAGTGGTTCCATCCAAGTGAGCAAAGGTAGTAGCAGGTGCAGGGTCAGTCAAGTCGTCCGCAGGTACGTACACAGCTTGGATAGAGGTAATAGAACCTTCGTTGGTGGAGGTGATGCGCTCTTGGAGTTCACCCACATCTGTACCTAATGTTGGCTGATATCCTACCGCAGAAGGCATCCGTCCTAACAGCGCTGATACTTCGGAACCAGCTTGTACGAAACGGAAGATGTTATCGATAAACAACAGTACGTCTTGCTTGTTCACATCCCGGAAGTACTCTGCCATAGTCAAACCAGACAGACCGACACGCATTCTTGCTCCGGGTGGTTCGTTCATCTGACCGTAAACTAGAGCAATTTTAGATTCGTTGAGGTTGTCTTTGTTGATCACCCCAGATTCGATCATTTCATTGTAGAGGTCATTGCCCTCACGAGTGCGCTCACCCACGCCGGCAAACACTGACACACCACCGTGTTGAGTCGCGATGTTGTTAATCAACTCCATCATGATCACGGTTTTGCCGACGCCTGCACCACCGAACAGACCAATCTTACCGCCACGACGGTAGGGAGTCAGCAGGTCAACAACTTTAATCCCAGTCTCAAAAACGGAAGGTTTGGTTTCCAGTTCAATGAGTTTGGGAGCAGGACGATGGATAGGCAGTTTCTCTTCAGTGTTGACAGGTCCTCTATTGTCCACAGGTTCGCCCAGGACGTTGAAGATCCGACCCAGGGTGGCTTTACCAACAGGTACGCTAATGGGAGCGCCAGTATCGACAGCTTCCATACCACGTACTAAACCGTCGGTGGAAGTCATCGCCACAGCCCGCACCTGATTGTCACCAAGCAGTTGCTGTACTTCGCAGGTAATTGCGATTTTCTGTCCAGCTTCGTTAGTGCCTGAGACTTGCAAAGCGTTGTAGATTGGTGGCATTTTTCCGCTAGGGAATTTTACGTCTACAACCGGCCCAATGATTTGGGTAATGTAACCAATGTTTGTTTTTTCTGCTGTGGTGACCATGCTGAGTCTATTGATTGAAGCTATATTTCAGATAGGGTCGTAAGAGACTTAAGATTAAGCTATGTCATTTTCAAGAGTAGCACTGAACGACCCCAGAATTTGGCATAAATTCATTATCAAGCTTGGGTTCTTGAATGAAGCACTCAGGCTAGGATTGGAGTAGGGGCGTTGAAGATAGGAATAAGAGACTGAGGGAGAAATTTTCACAATTGATTTGTGAGGTTTTATCCTAAAAATTTGCTGTATCGCCACATTGTAATCCAGAGCTGCTTTTTTATACTCCTGGAGTTGTCTATGGGCACAACTCCGTCTGGAGTAAGCAAGAGCATTGTTAGGTTGGAGTCTAATAGCCTCTAAATCAGCGATCGCTCTTTTATAATCTTTAAGACCAATTAAAGAAGTAGATCGAATCTCTGTGCCTGATTGGGTATAATCTTTAAGACCAATTAAAGAAGTAGATCGAATCTCTGTGCCTGATTGGGAAGTTTAGCTTTATACACGTTGGGGTATTGATGTTTTCGCCTTCTCCTGCTTCAAAAAAACAGCCCTCCCCACAGACCAGCAGAGAGAGCAAAGCCATGCCATTTCACTATTAATGAAATACACATGGTTTTAATCCTATTTCGTAAACTCAAGTAAAAAAATCAGCTGATAATAAAGTAACGTTTCTTCAATATCAAAATTTCATCGCATAGCCATCAAGCGATTACCCTCCGCAGACTGGAGAACATATATAGCCCCGTAGCGTCCACCTAGACGCATCAATTCTATATAGATTATATTTTCTATAGTTTTTTCTGAAACTGATCTTTCTCCTTTTTCAGGTTGGGTTAGCTTTGCCTAAAGCCGCATTAACTTTGAATCTTTTCTTCTATTTTGTTTATGAGCTTCATACCTTAGATAGATACTTATTATTTATTTTTCTGTATCAAAATATTTGCAAATCTAACCAATATCTTTAATATTAAATATAGGTATCACCACCACTTCACAATATTCAATCTGAACTGTAAACCTATACTCGGCATAAGCTTATGAATATCTCGTCAGCGCGGCAATATTTTTACCAGGAAATTCAGCAGCCTGATGAGTATATAGATTTAGCAAGAGCAGCTTTATATATTGCTCAAGAAGAATATCCTGACCTTGATCCAGAAGAATATATTAATAGTCTAGATATAATGGCAGCAGAATTAGAAGAACGGTTGCCAGCAGAACGTTATCCTTTGCGAATCATCCAGACTATTAATCAATATCTCTATAACGATTTAGGATTTGCAGGAAATAAACAAGAATATTATGACCCTCGCAACAGCTATTTGAATGATGTGATTGATCGTCGCGTGGGGATTCCAATTACGTTAGCGCTAATATATCTAGAAATTGCCCGACGGATTGATTTTGCGATGGTAGGTATAGGAATGCCAGGGCATTTTCTAATTCGTCCTGACATTTGTGATATTGAGATTTTTGTGGATACTTTCAATCAAGGTGAGATATTATTTCCGCAAGATTGTCAAGAAAAATTGACTCAAATATATCAGCATCCCGTGACTCTGCAACCAGAATTTTTAGCAGCAGTAACAAACAAACAAATTCTGGCAAGAATATTAACAAACCTCAAATATATCTACTTGAATAAACAGGAATTAGAAAAAGCCTTAGCAGCAGTAGAAAGAATTTTATTATTATTTCCTGGTTTCGCCTTAGAAGTGCGCGATCGCGGTCTTTTATGTTATCAACTCGGTCGCTTTTCCCAAGCAGCCAATGACCTAGAAACTTACTTAGTTAAGACCCCAGAAGCCCAAGACGCCTACATGATTCGGCGATTACTGACTCAACTTGGTAGAGGATAGTCAATCGTCAATAGTCAATAGTTAGTAGTCAGTAGTTAGTGGGTAGAGACGCGATTAATCGCGTCTGTACATTAGTAGTTAGTAGTTAGTAGTTAGTGGTTAGTGGTTAGTTGTTCACAACTCCACCCTTACCTTAAGCCTATGAGCGTGTCTACACACCCCCCCTCTCCCCACACTCTCACTCCTACTGCATCTCCTCCGCTACAAGCTTAAGTCGACGTAGTTGGGCTTGCATGTCTTCTTTTGTCCAATTTTCGGCAAAGGTTTTAAAACCCCAACTCACCAAAGAATTGGGTATCTCAAATTCAAAGCGATTGAGTAGGCGTGTTCCTTTCGCTTGTGGTTGACATTCCCAGCGATCGCGTCCTTTAAAAAAACCCTCGAACCCCCAAACAATCAAACCTGGTTTTCTTTCTACAACGGTACTATTTAATGTCGGTTTAATTATAGGTATTTGAATTACAAAGCGACTGTGACTACCAACATCGGTACTCCATTCACCTACAGGTTCGCAGCGCAATACAGGATTAAGCCAACGGTGCATTAAAATGCGATCGCTAATACAGCGTTCCACAACTGCGGCTGGAGCATTAATATCTATTGATTGTTCAAAAACTTCCATTGCAGACATTGAGCTTAAGTTTTTTTATATCTGCACTCAGAGTAACGCAAATTAAGGGAATTGGGGGACTCATTGCTTCCCAACTCCCAATCACCATCATCGAGTCCCACTACCATAAGAAGGACTATCGGGACCGCCATAATTTGGTGGTTCATAGTCGCTACTCGATTGAACATTTGTAGTTTTACGCTTTGAACTTTGAGAATCAACCTTCAGACTGATCAAATTACTTGTGGCCCGATCACTACTCTGATGATTAACAGTCGCATCAGTAAATATCCAAGTGCTATCAGCCATTTTGAGAATTATCAGAGCGACTCCGATAAAAAACAAGACAACGCTAGTAGTTCTCAAGCTAGTCTTCATAACCCTTGGTTTTTATTTAATTAACAATCTTTTGCTTTGAAAATCTAAGTTTTCTTAAAACTTCGGAAAAAGTTTAAATTTTTATCCGCATAATCACTGAGTGAAAAGCACAAATTTTTTATTAATCAAGCTCGGATGTAAACTTTTTATCGTATAGACACTTACCTTCTTTTTGTTTACTTTCTATTACTCTCATGGCATTTACATCTATCCAAAGTAGTACTTTAACCATAAATACCACAATCACATTAGATACTTTAACTAATTTTAATAATTTATTAATAATCTTACGAGTAAGTACTATATTAGGAAAATCACAAATACTTATGAACCTTAAATTTGTACTCAAATGCATATGGGACAAGACTTTAATTTATAAGTAAAATTGTTGGTATGACTGTTTTTCATCCGGAAAAATTTACAAAAAAACATTATTTACTTATTAATATTCCAGTAGATATACTGAACATTAAAGTAAATGACTATGCTAATAACAGGAAATTCACTCACTGTAAAAATACTTATATAGTTTCAACGGCGCTCTGCTAGAAAATAATGTTATTTTTCTACAAAGGTTGTTAGTGATTAGTAGTTATACCAATTCTTTGTGAAGCTGGGCCAATTTTATAACGAAATTCCTCTAGCCTAGCCAAACTCTGCGTTTCTTTGCGTTTAAAAACACTACGAATTAATGCAAACTAGTACTAACTGAATTCATAACGATTTTTTCCCAAACGCTTAGCATGATACATTGCAGCATCTGCTTGTTTAATCAAAGTTTCATAGTCGTGACTATTGAGAGGATAAACACTAATGCCAATACTGGCGGATATTTTTATAGTGTGTCCATCCAAGACAATTGGCTCGGTGATGGTTGCTAAAATTTTTTCAGCCACTATAGCAGCTACTTCTAGTTTGGGGATTGCTCGTAAAATTGCGGTAAATTCATCGCCACCCAAGCGAGAAACAGTGTCACTACCTCGTAAACAATTGCTGAGGCGTTGAGCAACAGTGATCAGCAGGCGGTCGCCTATTTCATGTCCAAGGCTATCATTGACTTGCTTAAAGCCATCCAGATCAATAAACAGCAGTCCTAGTAACAATTTATTATTGCGCGCCCATACCACAGATTCGTGTAGTTGTTCAGCAAATAACTTCCGATTAGGTAAACCAGTCAGAGGATCGTGATATGCCAAATAACGTAAATGATCTTCTTGAAGCTTTAATTCACTGTTAGAACGGAATAACTCAGCAGCAGTGCGCTTGAGTTCATCTTCTAGAAGTTTACGTTCAGTGAGATCACGAATCACCCCCACCAAAAAGAAATTACCGGCGCCATCTTTATGAAGCGATCGCTTAGTGGAAATAAAGTGAGTCTTACCCTTAGCATCAGTAAATTCTTCTTCATGTTCTTGGGGTTGCTGCGATCGAAACACCAATTCATCTTGCTGACGAAACAACTCAGCTTCTTTTTCAGTGAAAAAATCATACTCTGACTTTTCTAGTAATAAACTCTTGGGATAACCAATTAATTGACAATAAGCTTCATTTAAAACAATCCATTGATGTTTTTCATTTTTAACAAAAATTGGATCAGGAATTGTATTAATAACTTGATGCAAGAACTCTTTAGATCGTTTTAACTCTTCCTGCATGTGCGCGATTTGCGACGTCATGACAATTGCTGAGACACCAAAGCTAAGTAAAGCAGGGGCCATTGGTATCCACCAACCAAACAAGAAAGCTATATAAGAACTACCAAGCAACACCAAGCAAAACAACAGGATACTCAAGATACTTCTGTTCAAGCGCCGTACTCGCCACCTCGTTGCTGCACCCACATAAGCCCAAACACAAATCCATAACCCTTCTATCAAGTCAGGCCAGACTTTGAGTAAAGGTCTTCCTTGTTGAGCAGCGCGGATAAATTCACTGATAAAATAGGCTTGCAGTTCCACACCTGCTACAGGCTTTGCCGTACCCATCAACCGACTGGAGTAGGGAATTAGCACCATATCTTGAAGACTAGGTGCAGTAGAACCAATTAAAACAATGCGATTGTGAATCCACTGGCGAGGTACTTGGTCAGTTAGCACATCTCGCATGGAAACCCTACGGAAGGCACAAATATCTGAGAATGAATTTCTACAAGCTAATTTCGGAAAATTTGACAATATTTGATAGCCTTTATTATCAACCCCTACATAGCCACCATCATGGGGTTGAAAACGATGGAATACAGCCTTGCCTAACTGTAAATTCTTGGGATTTTGTACAGCTTTTTTGGCTCTAATACCTTCTGCCTGAAGATAAAGCTTTGCCAACTTTAAAGCAAAACTTTCGTGTGCTTGGTCTTCAACATGCCAGTACAATAAGCTACGACGTACTTTGCCATCAGCATCTAGTAGTATGTTGTTAAAACCCACTCGTTTAACTTTACTTAATTCTGGTGGTGGTGCAACACTATTATTTTGCTTATTGGAAAGCAATTCAATCCCAATCAAGTTTGGTATTGATTTGTAAGTATTTAACAAATTTTTATGACCAGGTTCTACCTTTAAATCTCGAAAAATATCTAAACCAATAGCACGTGGTTGTTGGAGATGTAATTTTTGTAAAACTTCAGCAATTACACCATCGGGAATTGGCCAAGAACCAACCTCACGTAAAGAAGCCTCATCAATTGCAACAATAGTAATTGATTCTTCTGGTGTTTCGATAGGCCGTAGTTGAAAAAATTGATCTAAAGCTGCCCATTCTAAAGATTGCAATAATCCAAAAAAACGCAATAGTAAAATGCAGATGGCAACGCTAGAGGCAGTGACAAATTCTCTGTTTCCTCGACACAAAAATTTTTTCAACAGGAATATTAACCTCACGAAACGTTTGCCTTGCTGCTTATTCATGGGTTTAGGTGTAGGCAGTTAATTTACGACTAAATAACAAAAGAGTACTGACACAAATATCAATCGACAAGTCAAAATTATGCATAACAAAATGTGAGTTCGATAAACATTCTCAAAATAGACCAGGACTGACGGACACTCACGAACCCTTGGCGTTCTACTCTTAAATAAATTCAGCTTCTTGTCAATTTTTACGTAATACCTGTGATAATTAATACTAAATTTCTAAGCGGTAGTCTTGTTTCAAAATCCTGGAATAGCTAATTAATCAATGGTTTTAATCCAAAATCTAAAATCCAAAATTGGTATAACTATAGCAATCCTAAATCATTTGTGAAAAACAAGATCCCCAACTTTTTAGAAAAGTAGGGGATCTGGGCAATGTAATAGTTTACAACTCAAATAGGATTGCTAGAGTAAAATCTACTGAGAACAGCATTTATGCTTGTTTTAAAACATACTTAAAACTACGTGGGCCTGCGTAATTACTAATGTTTGCTAGCTGCTCTAAAGTTTGCACTCCTGCATAGGTTTTACCATTAATAATCCAAGTCGGGTAGCTTTGAATTTTAGCTGCTCTACACTCATCTTTTAGACCATTTGGGTTATCAATAGGAACGCAATCTATATGGTCAATTTCGCTGTAAGCTTCTTTACCAAAAAGTAATTTTTGTTCATGGCAGTGAGGACACCACCAAGCAATGTATTCTTTAGCACCTATTTGCTTTAAGTGACGTGCAAGGGCAATTTCTGCCTCGCCGGAGGTAGTGGTAACTTCCCAACCAACCCCTGGTTTGGGTTCTTCCACTGGTCTGAAACTAATGATTGCTGGTTTGCCGGAATTTTCAACAATAGTAACTCCACTATTATTATTTGGTGGAGGAGCATAAATAGCTAAAGTCCCAACTAACGTTACCATGCCGACAACAATGGCAGTAAAAAAGATTTGCCCGATTTCTTCCCAAGCACGACCCACAATAGTTAGGACTAACATACTTAAGGAAAAAATTGCTGAGGCAACACAGTAGATACATAATGCTTTAATCTTGAATACCAGCAGGTACATCAAGAAACCACTGAACACCGACATAGCGATCGCTCCGATCAACAGCAGCAACCAAGTTAAATTTTCCAGCTTTTTTCGAGAATCTTTCTTTTTAACTGGGTCGACAGCCAACGGGGTTAAGGCAAAAACTGCCATACTCACATAAGCTAAAAAACCGAACAAAGCCAGAGGCAGTCCGAAAACCGTCGCATAATCGCTCTGTAGTACAATATCGCAACTTTTAGTAGGACAAGCAGCTGAGCTTTGGCTAAATTTAACTATGGTCAGGTAAGCAGTGGTTAATGCACCTAAAATAGCGATCGCACCAATTAGCAAACGCGATCGACGATGAATCCAAGGGGTAGAAGAAAGGCGGCGTTTCATAAGCAGGTTCAGTAAATAGGGTAAAGGTTAAAGGGTAAAGGTTAAAGGGAACGAATATTATTATCCTTTTACCCTTCCCCTTTACCCCTTCCTCTCATGTTTGTTTATGATTTTAGGCTTACAGAAGAAATAGATTTGCGATCGCCCCTGTTGTTCCAGCTACGGTGTGCGGCCTCTACAAATTGACTAACACGAATTGGGTCAATTGTTTGTTCGCGACGACCGTGACGTTTTAAGGAACTAGAGACAATCACTCCATCTGCTGCTTGTAACAATGTCGCAACATTTTCCCAAGATGCCCCGCTACCAACAAATACTGGTGTGCCTGCTGCTGCTTGTGCAGCTAATTCCAAATCTTCTTGGTTAGGTGGACTACCTGTAGCCCAACCAGACAAAATCACGGCGTCTGCCAAACCCCGTTCGATTGTATCTTGCACTGCTACAGTCAGATTTGGCGAACTTAATGGACGAGCGTGCTTAACTAAGACATCAGCGAAGATTTTGACATCACAACCCAATTCGCGCCGATAGCGCAGTAATTGATGGGCTTCTCCCTCAATTAAACCTTGATCGGTTGCCATAACTCCAGTGAGGACGTTCACACGGATAAATTGCGCCCTCACACAGCTAGCGATCGCCATCGCACTTTTGGCATCATTCCGTAAAACGTTAATGCCAATGGGCAGCGTCACCATATTCTGTATCCGCTGCACTACTACAGTCATGGCGCTAACAACTGCGGCATCGACCTGGTTTTTACTAAACGGTGCATCAAAAAAATTTTCTACAATGATACCGTTAACTCCGCCACTGGCTAAAGCTGTTGCTTCTTGTTCAGCACGGTCAATTACTGTTTTTAGGCTACCTCCCCAACGGGGCGAGGTAGGTAATGGTAGTAAATGAACTACACCAATAATCGGTGTGCGGGTTTTAAATAGCTGATATAAGTCCACGTCTTTAATCCGTAACACACAGTCCAGAGTCAATAGTCAATAGTCAATAGTCAATGGTCAATGGTCAATGGTCAATAGATTTTGGATTTTAGATTTTAGATTTTAGATCTTGGATTGACCCTGACCACAAGGGGGTGGGCATAAACCGAAATAATCTGGAGATTGTGGATTTCTCCCACTCAAGGGCTGACAAATTCTAGATTGTTAATTTTTGTTTTGTTCCGTCTGACTAGCAGTTAGAACATAAACTAAAAAATTTTATCCAAAATTTAAAATCCATAATCCAAAATTGGCAGTCAATATCCTGTAGACTGAGAATTCTGGACTGTTGACTTAGGACTTTAGACTGTTGACTTTTGACTAACTTTTCCAACTTTTTTTAAGCTGATCGGTTTTCCGCCTCCCCCTTAAGATGGAAATTAACGTAAAACCTTCCATAAGATATGTTAAGATAAAAACTGTTTACAAGAGGAGTTTGCAACTCACAAGACGCACAAGACGCCAAGCGGCTTTCCGTAAGGTAGCTGTTCTTCCTCGAACAGCTAAAGAGTCTGTTACAGCTGCAGGTAAAACCTGAACTGATTGGTAGCATTACCGCTGTCAAGGCGTTAATTTTAGTGCGTGTTTTCCTAGATGGTAGCGACTTCTCACCACACATCCCATAGGGGAAAGTGGCTCCTTTTAGGGTAGAGTAGATTCACAACGCACGCGCTGCGGTAATGTAAAATACCAAAAGCAATTTGCACCAAAAATTACGAGTGTCTATTTTACCCAAAAACTATTTGTTTTTCCCTTGGAAACACACAATAGTAAGAAAATCATAGCATGATCTCTGTGCAATTCATCGAGGTCATACATTCGGTGTGGTTGCGTTCGGATTTTGTCATGCAGGCATGATGTAAAAGAGTTTGGCTCTTGAGCAAGTGTCTGAAAATCCTTAGTTAAGAATTAACTTTTGGAGTGCAAAAAAACTGAAAACTTTATATTTCTAGTATGGGTGAAAAACCAACCATTGCAATATCTCACCTGGGTTGTGAAAAAAATCGAATAGACACAGAACATATGTTAGGACTGCTGGTAGAAGCAGGCTATGGCGTAGATTCTAATGAAGAGTTAGCAGATTACGTTATTGTTAATACTTGTAGTTTTATTGAAGCAGCTCGGGAAGAATCTGTCAGGACTTTGGTAGAACTGGCAGAGGCGAATAAAAAAATTGTCATCACAGGTTGTATGGCGCAACATTTCCAAGAGCAGTTGTTGGAAGAGTTGCCCGAAGCAGTGGCGGTAGTAGGTACAGGCGATTATCACAAAATCGTTGATGTGATTGCACGAGTAGAACAGGGCGATCGCGTCAAAGAAGTGAGCGCCGAACCAACTTACATAGCCGATGAAACCACACCCCGCTATCGCACTACAACCGAAGGTGTGGCATATGTCAGAATTGCGGAAGGATGCGACTATCGCTGTGCGTTTTGTATCATTCCGCATCTGCGGGGAAACCAGCGATCGCGTACTATAGAATCAATAGTCGCGGAAGCTGAACAGCTAGTAAGTCAAGGGGTACAGGAAATCGTTTTGATTTCCCAAATCACCACAAATTACGGTATAGATATCTACGGGAAGCCTAAATTAGCCGAATTGCTTCGTGCTTTGGGGAAAGTAGACGTGCCGTGGATTCGGATGCACTACGCTTATCCGACAGGACTAACTCCAGATGTGATCGCGGCAATTCGTGAAACACCCAATGTCTTACCTTATCTGGATTTGCCCTTGCAACATTCCCATCCCGAAATTCTCCGCGCCATGAACCGTCCTTGGCAAGGACAAGTTAACGATGCAATTATCGAATGCATCAAGGAGGCACTACCACAGGCGGTACTGCGGACAACATTTATTGTTGGGTTTCCTGGCGAAAGTGATGAACATTTTCAGCATCTATTTCAATTCATCCAACGCCATGAATTTGACCATGTCGGTGTTTTCACCTTCTCTCCAGAGGAAGGAACACCAGCCTACAACCTACCCAATCAGTTGCCGCAAGCAATCAAAGACGAGCGGCGGGACATATTGATGGAACTGCAACAGCCGATTTCTCTAAGTAAAAATCAGCAAGAAATTGGCAGAGTCGTTGATGTTTTGATTGAACAAGAAAATCCTTCAACAGGAGAATTAATCGGTCGTTCGGCTAGATTTGCCCCGGAAGTAGATGGTCAAGTTTACGTTCGTGGGCAAGCAAGATTGGGAACTATCGTACCAGTAACCATCAAAGAAGCTGATACGTACGACTTGTACGGAATAGTTAGTAGTTAGTAGTTGTTAGTTAGTAGTACACAACTAACCACTAACCACTAACCAATAACTAATAACCAAATACAAACTAGGAGAGTTAATGACACTTTCTTTTCAAGAACTAGGTATCTCACCAGAACGGATTGAGCAGATTGAAAAAATTGGTTTTACCACACCAACCAATATTCAAGCCCAAGCGATTCCCCAACTTTTAGCCGGTCGCGATGTGGTTGGTCAATCCCAAACAGGTACAGGTAAAACAGCTGCTTTCTCTTTACCAATTCTAGAGCGGCTGGACGTCAGTCAAAAAGTAGTGCAAGCACTAGTTTTGACCCCAACCCGTGAGCTAGCAATTCAAGTTCAAGATGCCATCTGCGAATTTATTGGCAACGAAGGATTGCGTGTCATGGCAATTTACGGTGGTCAATCTATTGACCGCCAAATTTTACAACTCAAGCGCGGCGTTCACATGGTCGTGGGTACACCAGGGCGAGTCATAGATTTGCTAGAACGGGGTAGCTTGAAGCTGGATCATGTGAAATGGTTTGTTTTAGATGAAGCCGACGAAATGCTCAGCATGGGCTTTATCGATGATGTGGAAAAGATTCTTTCCCAAGCACCCCAAGAACGACAGACAGCTTTATTCTCCGCCACAATGCCGCCATCCATCCGGCAGCTGGTGAATAAGTTCCTCAATGATCCAGTCACAGTTGCCGTTGAACAACCAAAAGCTGCTCCGAACAAAATTAATCAGGTAGCTTATCTAGTGCCGCGCCATTGGTCAAAAGTCAAAGCTTTACAGCCGATCCTGGAAATGGAAGATCCAGAATCAGCTTTGATCTTTGTTCGCACTAGACGCACGGCTGCTGAACTCACCAATCAATTGCAAGCTGCTGGTCACAGCGTTGATGAATACCACGGTGACTTATCCCAACAAGCGCGGGAACGTTTGTTGACTCGATTCCGTAATCGTCAAGTGCGCTGGGTAGTAGCTACTGATATTGCAGCGCGGGGCTTGGATGTTGACCAACTATCCCACGTGATTAACTTTGATTTACCCGACAGCGTCGAAACCTATGTCCACCGTATCGGTCGTACTGGTCGTGCTGGTAAAGAAGGTACAGCAATCACCTTGGTGCAGCCCTTTGAACGACGCAAGCAGCAGTTGTTTGAGCGCCATGTGCGTCAAAGTTGGCAACTACTTTCGATCCCCACACGGGCGCAAATTGAAGCTAGACAACTGGAAAAATTACAAACCCAGGTGCAAGAAGCTTTGGTGGGTGAACGTATGGCTTCATTTTTGTCTATCGTTAGCCAGCTGAGCGAAAAATATGACGCTCATGCGATCGCCGCAGCTGCATTACAAATTGCCTACGACCAAACTCGTCCTGCTTGGTTGCTGTCAGAAGCTGACTATCCCGAAGAAGACCTCCGACCCACTCCCAAACCTAAACTACGGGGTGGCGGTCGTCGCGAATCTAATCGCGAGTCTAGTGGTGAACACCGTCGCCGTTCCTCTTGGGTATCATCAGAAGTAGGTGCAGAAGGAGACAAACGCGGTTCCTCCAAGCCCAAATTGCGGACAGGACGACGGGATACTCCGATGCCGAAAAAGGTAAGTTCTCATCCAGCTAGAGAGTCTGCTTCGTAGTCAATGGTCAATAGTTATTACTCATTGGTCATTGGGAAAGAGGTGATTATTGGGTCAAGGGTTATTGCTCAAATGACAAATGACAAATAACAAAGGACAAATGACTCTTAACTTAATTTAGCCAAGGGCGACTAACTTCTTCTAAGTGGGCGATTTCATCGTCAGTTAATCTCCAGCCCAAAGCGCCTGCGTTATCTCGTACTTGTTGAGCTGTTTTTGCCCCAGCAATCGGAATAACGTTGCCTTGAGCAATTAACCAATTCAGGGCGACTTGGGCAGGAGTACGACTATATTTTTCCCCAAATTGGCGTAGCAAAGATACCACTGGCTCAATTTTTTGCAAGCCTTCTTTGCTAAAGCGTGAGTCTAATTTTCTCGCACCACTGGGGGTTGAGCCTCCAGCTATGGTGTACTTGCCAGTTAGTAGTCCTTGGGCCAAAGGACTATAGGCTAAGATTGTTACACCCAATTCATGAGCGGTGTGGAGAATTCCATTACTTTCAATTTGGCGAGTTAGCAAAGAGTAGCGCACTTGATTAACAGCTAAAGGTACACCCCTTCTAGCTAGTATTTGGTGTGCTTCTCGCATTTGCTGGACTGAGTAATTACTCACACCTACTGCTGCAATTCTGCCCCGTTCCACTTCATCTGCGAGGGCATTCATTAAGGTTTCTTGACTCATTAAAAAAGTAAAGGGCCAATGGACTTGGTAGAGGGCTACTTTTTGAACTTGGAGGCGTTTGAGACTTTCTGTAAGGGCATCAGCAACAGATTGGGCTGTGATTCGCCAAGGAAAAGGCCCGTATTTAGTAGCAATTTGGACTTTTTGTGCGGTTTTTTGGAGGAATTGGGCAAGCAACTCTTCTGAAAGCCCGAATCCGTAAACTTCTGCTGTATCAAAAAAGGTGATACCTGCTTCTAGGGAAGCATCAAATGCTGCTTGCAATTCCTGTGATCCGTATTCTTTGCCATAATTCCAAAATAAGCGATCGCCCCAAGCCCAAGTACCGATACATAAGGGTGTGACGACAGGGCCGCTTTGCCCTAATGTGATGGTTTCCATTTTGATCAAACCTATTTACATTTGTTTACTTTATTTAGTGTAACTTTACAGATTTCATCTCATCAGGGTACACATTTGATTAGAGAAGCAATGTTCTGCGTGTCTGGTGCAAATATTATGTTTTAGAAACGAACACAGATGCACACCGAGGAACACAGATAAACACACATTTTGGTGAAGAAATGGGTTTATCTTGTTTAGTATGAAGTAATTTTGCTGTTTTGATTGGGAGTGGTTATGGCAACTAGTAATGTGTCACCCAATTCTGAATCAAACGAGTCAGGAAAATCCACATCCATTCCCAAAGTGAAACTATGGACAATGTTTCGACTAGGCCTGTTTCAGATGGCATTGGGCATCATGTCGATTCTGACTCTGGGAGTGCTAAATCGAGTCATGATTGAGGAATTGCGAGTGCCAGCACTAATTGTAGCTGGGGCGATCGCAATGCATCAATTTGTGGCTCCGATCAGAGTGTGGTTTGGGCAAATGTCAGACACCAAGCCTTTGCTTGGCTATCACCGCAGTGGTTACGTTTGGGTTGGTGCAGCTTTATTTGCGATCATCTCATTTTTCGCTGTGCAAGTAGTTTGGCAACTGGGCATAAGTTGGCAATCAGGTTGGACGACTCAAACCTCTGGTTGGGCGGCACTTCTGGCTTTGATCTTTGCTCTTTATGGAGTTGCCATTAGTGCTAGTTCCACACCTTTTGCAGCGTTGTTAGTCGATGTTTCCGATGAAGACAACCGCTCAAAATTGGTGGGGGTTGTCTGGTCAATGCTGATGGTGGGTATTATTATTGGGGCAATTATTAGCAGTGGTTTGCTCAGACAAATTGCCTTAGATGCACCCCTAGAAGTAATCCAAACTCAAGTCAATCGCTTGTTTTTGATCGTCCCAGGTATTGCTTTCGCACTTTGTCTGCTATCAACAGTCGGTGTGGAAAAGAAATATTCTCGCTATACCATGCGTTCCACAGCGATTAACCGCGAAGATAAGATTACTCTTGGTATGGCAATGCAGGTGTTAACTGCTAGCCGGCAAACAGCAATCTTTTTCACATTTTTGCTGTTGATGACACTCAGCTTGTTTATGCAGGATGCGGTGTTGGAACCCTACGGTGGTGAAGTCTTTAAAATGACTATTGCCGAAACCACAAAACTCAATGCCTTTTTTGGTACAGGGACGCTGATTGGCTTGAGTTTAACTGGCTTTTTGATTGCCCCGCGTTTGGGTAAGAAAAATACAACCAAGCTCGGATGCGTGGCTGTGGCAGTCTGTTTGATAATAATTTTCCTAGCAGGGACAACTGCTAATTCCAAATTCCTGCAATTGAGTTTAACCTTGTTTGGTTTTGCTTCTGGCGTCACTACAACTGGGGCGTTAAGCTTAATGCTGGATCTGACTGCTGCGGAAACCGCCGGAACGTTTATTGGTGCTTGGGGGTTAGCACAGGCAATGGCAAGGGCCCTCGCTACGGTTTCTGGCGGTGCAGTGCTAAACTTGGGTAAATCTTTATTGACAACGCCATTATTTGCATATGGATTGGTGTTTACTATACAAGCCGTAGTCATGTTGTTGGCGCTGGGATTATTAAATTGGGTGAATGTCACAGAATTTCAACGCAATGCGAAACAAGCGATCGCATCTATATTGGAAAGCGAATTAGATTAATTGTTAGTAGTTAGTAGTTAGTAGTTAGTTGTTGGTTGTAAGTAATTGATGATTTGTGATTGATATTTTTTCCCACTACTCTATTACCCACTAACCATTAACCACTAACCACTAACCACTAACCACTACCCACTAACTATTTATCAAATGACTGAACTTTGGACTACAGTTTTAGAGTTTGCCCAAATTACTACCGCCAGGGTAGGTAAGCAGTTAATGGAAGATTTTGGGCAAGTACAAGCTTCCCATAAAGCTGATGGTTCTTTAGTCACCCGTGCTGATAAATGGGCTGATCAAGAACTGCGAAATGCGATCGCCTCTACATTTCCTGATTATGGAATTTTGACGGAAGAGGGTGGTAAGGTTTTTCCTGGTACAGAATGGTGTTGGGTAGTTGACCCGTTGGATGGCACTACTAACTTTACACGCGGTATTCCAATTTGGTCAATTTCGCTGGGATTATTGTATCAAGGCACACCTATATTTGGTTATGTTTACGTGCCACCACTGAAAGAGTCATTTCATGGTTTCTGGGAAGGTTCATCGGGTTTAGGAGCTTCCACCGGGGCTTTTCGCAATTATTACCCGATTCAAACTAGTGAAGAAGATCCTAGTCAGCATCACTTTTTTAACCTCTGTTCCCGTAGCACCTCGGTAATCCAAAAAGATTTTCCTTGTAAAATCAGGATGCTGGGTGTTGCTAGCTATAACTTCCTGACAGTTGCCACAGGGGCGGTATTAGGTGGTGTGGAAGCAACACCAAAAGTCTGGGATCTAGCCGCCGCTTGGGTAATAGTTCAAGCTGCGGGAGGAAGTTGGATCTCACTCAAATCAGAACCTTTTCCTTTGATTGCTGGAGTTGATTATAGCGATCGCTCTTTCCCCACTTTGGTTGTCAGTCGTCCAGAATTGGCGTCTACATTTAAGCCATATTTGGAAAATTTAAAGATTTGAACAGTAAAGACAGTAGCGTCAACCTGTAGGTGTTTTGGAGAAAACATGAAAATTTTGGGTTGAAAGCTTTACTCCTCAAGTATTTCAGAATTGTAAGCCCAAAAAGAGGTTGACGCAAAAGCGGAAATGTTTGCCAGGAAAGGATTTAAGACTAATTTGAACAAGCCAATCTTGACAACGCGATCGCTCAAAGCTATAATCACCTCTAGATTGACGAAATTGAACCTTGAAAACTAAATAATGCAAGGGTTGTAGATGTTGGCGGTAAAAATCACTTAAAATCCCTATCAGGAATTGAAACCCGATCGGTAAAATCTTCTTCTGTATATCGTTCTTGGGTAAAAATCACTTAAAATCCCTATCAGGAATTGAAACATGCCCACCCCAGTCATCACGGCTGAGGTCAGGAGGTAAAAATCACTTAAAATCCCTATCAGGAATTGAAACTTATACCACTATACCACGATCTAGGCAGAACATCGGGTAAAAATCACTTAAAATCCCTATCAGGAATTGAAACACGGATGGTGGCAGGAGCTATAGGGATCTACATGGGTAAAAATCACTTAAAATCCCTATCAGGAATTGAAACATAGTGCTTACCAGTACCCGTAATATCTTCAAATTGAATTGGTAAAAATCACTTAAAATCCCTATCAGGAATTGAAACTCCGGTTTAGAGATTAAAAAAGGTAACGCCGATGTAAAAATCACTTAAAATCCCTATCAGGAATTGAAACACGCAATTCAATTTGATTTTGGTAGAGCAGATGGTAAAAATCACTTAAAATCCCTATCAGGAATTGAAACCGCCTCTGAAAAACTAGCCGACATCGACACCTGCCACGTAAAAATCACTTAAAATCCCTATCAGGAATTGAAACATTATCAAGTCAATACTTTAAGCCTGAAAATGGTGCTGTAAAAATCACTTAAAATCCCTATCAGGAATTGAAACACCACAAACAACTTCCAGCTTCAGCTAGTAGGTGGCAGCAGGTAAAAATCACTTAAAATCCCTATCAGGAATTGAAACGGCACTATTTTGCAGTTGAGCAAGAGAAATATCCGTAAAAATCACTTAAAATCCCTATCAGGAATTGAAACAAACGCACGTCGTAGCTACAATCTGGATCGTCAAATAAGAGTAAAAATCACTTAAAATCCCTATCAGGAATTGAAACTGAGATGAAAACAGTCGAACAGTTAAAAGCAAGGTAAAAATCACTTAAAATCCCTATCAGGAATTGAAACTGCGTAACTATCATGCAAGGTTGGGAGAGCCCCGTAAAAATCACTTAAAATCCCTATCAGGAATTGAAACCCCTGATCAACGTGCCGACGAATGGGGCTATCTCGTAAAAATCACTTAAAATCCCTATCAGGAATTGAAACCTTAAGTTTTCTCATGTATCTGGGCGCTACAAAATACTGTAAAAATCACTTAAAATCCCTATCAGGAATTGAAACGCTACAATCTGGATAAGCAGGTACGCTATAAACGCAGGTAAAAATCACTTAAAATCCCTATCAGGAATTGAAACAATATAACTATTTGCTTGCCCAAAGGTTTGATTGGTAAAAATCACTTAAAATCCCTATCAGGAATTGAAACAGGAAACGCCAGATCTGGGGTTGCCCCACGAGTAGTAAAAATCACTTAAAATCCCTATCAGGAATTGAAACCTTCTAGATGTAGGGGAAAGACAAGTTGTTACTTTGTAAAAATCACTTAAAATCCCTATCAGGAATTGAAACCGCAAATTGGGACTTCTGGACAACAACTACAAAAAGTAAAAATCACTTAAAATCCCTATCAGGAATTGAAACATTCACTCAGCGTGATTTAAGTAAGTTAAAGAGGATAAAGTAAAAATCACTTAAAATCCCTATCAGGAATTGAAACAGGGAAGTGGGTGACCAAAAAGTAATTAGCTTTGGGTAAAAATCACTTAAAATCCCTATCAGGAATTGAAACATTCATAAAACAATGTCTTTCTCACAACAGGAAAATTTTCGTAAAAATCACTTAAAATCCCTATCAGGAATTGAAACCTATTCAAAAGTAGATGACGTAATTCTAAATACGTGTAAAAATCACTTAAAATCCCTATCAGGAATTGAAACATTTAGTTTTTCTACCTGTGCCAAGATGGCTGAGGGGTAAAAATCACTTAAAATCCCTATCAGGATCAGGGATTGAAACCACTTAGATCTGTACAAGAATCATACCCAATCCATGTAAAAATCACTTAAAATCCCTATCAGGGATTGAAACACTTCGGGCGCTCCTGGAGTTGCTGCAAGCACTTCCGTAAAAATCACTTAAAATCCCTATCAGGGATTGAAACCGAGAATTTCGAACTCAGCAATCAATTTAACGAAGTAAAAATCACTTAAAATCCCTATCAGGGATTGAAACCTTTTTGACTTACAAAGAAAAGCTACAGCTTTATTGTAAAAATCACTTAAAATCCCTATCAGGGATTGAAACAAAACCCACATGGGCATGGAGTAAACGATCCAACGTAAAAATCACTTAAAATCCCTATCAGGGATTGAAACTTGTTTATTTGAGTGAGTCAACCTCTGACCGTGTTTGGTAAAAATCACCTAAAATCCCTATCAGGGATTGAAACATAAAATAGCCTACAGATCCAAAGCACAAAGATGTGTAAAAATCACTTAAAATCCCTATCAGGGATTGAAACAGATCCAGTCGTCAGTTAATCAAATGAATAGTGAGGTAAAAATCACTTAAAATCCCTATCAGGAATTGAAACTCATTGCCTGTGACGGTGCGACAAGCTCAAAAGAGTAAAAATCACTTAAAATCCCTATCAGGAATTGAAACACTTTGGCTATAATCGCCCTGGCATGATGCCGCCGGAGTAAAAATCACAGAAATAAATAATACGTACAGAGCGATCGCTGTAAAAATCACTTAAAATTCCTATCAAGGATTGAAACAGGTGCGATCGCCTACCCGATTTATGTTTACCATTTTAGTAACCAAAAAATAACTATTTAGTAAAACTTTGGTAACTAAATAGCGACGAAATGGAGTATAAACTAGTAGAGTATTAATTATGACTAGTCTAAAATAGTTGCTAAAAAAAGGAATCGTAGGTTTCCTGTCAATTTACCCATAGTAAAAGAGATTCGCCTATCTTTGTAGGCGCATACTAGGGGAGTCTCCAAAACCTGAATGGCAGAAGCAATCTTGATTGATCGGGTGTCAAGTGCAGACAACTGGAATGAGGTATGCAAAGATTTAATTCAAGAAGCTGCTATTCGTAAAATTCCAGTTGAAGAATTGATTAAAGAAATTCTTAAAGCTAATGGATATGAGGACTCCATAGAAATAGAAGGAGTCGATTGGAGTAGTCTATTAGATAATAAAGAACCTGAAATAGACACATCAGAAGAATATGAAAATCAACTGTAGGTGATTCGCCCTAATTTGATGAAAGTTAAACTGGCGTATGATTTGGTCAGATTGAAAGCGAATGAAAAACCGTAATATAAAACCACACTGTTGTAGCAGTGTGGTGAGACTTACGTATAGCACTTTAAAATTAGGAGATTTAATTCATAATCACCATCGAGTGGTGTTATTGTAAGCTACAAAGTCAATGTTCAGCATTCCGGACGAAACACAAACATTTTTTGGACAACAACCTTAAGAAAAAATGATGTCGCAAAACAATCCCTGGACTATAGTCTTAGTCGTGATTGTGTCAATCGCTGCCACCCAGATAGGTTTTCGTAACCTGATGTGGTTTTTGGATACTGTTAATCTCATCCACACTCAGCCTTCTTCGCACCAGAGATAACGCTGAAGTAACGAAATAACTACTGTCTGTAGAAGAGGCAGATGGCAGAAGGAACCATCACAAATTATTAGAAAACTCTGCGTACCTCTGCGTACCCTCCGCACGCCTCTGCGTTAAAAAAACCAAACTTATACGCAAAACCTTACTTAAATCTATTATTTAAAAATAAAATCAGCGATCGCCACCTCATCTTTACTTGTTATAGTTTCTTGGGGAGGACTCAGCAGAACAGATAGCTGCATCAACTTCTTACCTCTAAGACGACGTGCAACGCGGCTAGGAATTCCGTAACCATAGACAATATGTCCTTGTCCAGCCAACACTACCAATCGATAATCTGGATTGGCTTTGACAAACTTAGCAATTCCTTCTGCCATTGTTTCATCCCATAATACTTGCGCCAAAAAAAAGCGTTCAGCACCAGAACTATTACCGTGTCCAGCATTTTGATGCTGTTGAAAAGCTTGTAGTGATAATTGTTTATACTTTTCGTTATCAGTGTGAATTTCCGAAAAAGGCGGAATAAATTGCCTTTCGGATACTGTAAGACTTTCTAATCCTTGACTTGCAACTTTGCGTGTAATTTCTGTCGGGGTGTTTAAAGCTAAAACAGGTAGTTGTTTCTCTTTGGCAAAGCGGAGAATCGGCGCGTAATCTTCCCAAGGGAAACCCCAGCGTTTTTCGTACTCACTTTTCTCTATCAGTTCTTGTTCCGTGAGTTTACCCGCGAGATATTGATCAACAGCACCTTGATAAGGACGCTGAAACATCTCCATCGCAATGGCAATTTTCGGATGACGCTGCTGGAGTTCCTGAATAATTTGTAGTTGATTTTGATGATCCACAGAACTGTCGTGAGTTTCTCCAAGATACACCACATCTGCTTTTGCTAATTCCGCGAACATTTGTTGACGACTATAAATAAAATTCTCTGGTTTGCCACAACTTTTATCCCAATCTGGAAAGATTGTATCGATATTGCTGGACGATGCAGCCATGACTAACTTGGGAGGACAGGGACTTTTGACAGTTTCAGCGCAAGCAGGTAAGGTCGAGAGTAAAAAGTAAAAAGTAAAAGTTAAAAGGTAAAAAAATAGTTTTTTGTTTTGGAAGCTTTGCTGTTCATTTGCTAAGATTCTTGCGTATGCCAGTAACTTGGTTTGCATAAATAGTGTCATTTTCTTTACACAACGCTGGATAGGTTCAGCTATTAATATGAAAGGACTGTGGCTAGAAAACAAGCAACTCCAATTACGTACTGATATCCCCATTCCCGAACCGCCACCAGGGGAAGCATTGGTACGGGTTTTATGTGCTGGTATTTGTAACACTGATTTAGAACTGACCAGAGGATATTACCCTTACACTGGCATTTTAGGTCATGAATTCGTCGGTGTTGTGGAACAAGGCCCAGAAAATTTAGTCAATCGCCGTGTAGTTGGCGAAATTAACGCTGTATGCGGTAAGTGTCGCTTTTGTCGTAGCGGTAACTCGACTCATTGCGAAAACCGAACTGTGCTTGGTATTGTGAACCGCAATGGTGCTTTTGCTGAGTATCTGTGTTTACCTGTAGAAAATCTGCATCTTGTACCAGAGAGTGTCCCCACAGCAGTAGCGACATTTACTGAACCTGTAGCTGCGGCATTGGAGATTCAGCAGCAGATAGCATTGCATCCAAATGATAAAGTGTTAGTAGTTGGGGATGGTAAGCTAGGACAATTAGTAGCCCAAACTCTCGCTTTGACAGGTTGTGACCTCTTGGTGGTGGGACGCCATCGTGATAAGCTAGCTAACTTAGAAGCACGAGGTATCAAAACAGGCTTCGCGGATGCAGTGACAGACAGGACTTTTGATATGTCCGTAGAGTGTACAGGCAATGCAGAAGGATTTGTGATCGCTCGCCGTGCTTTACGTCCCCGTGGTACGCTAGTACTAAAAAGCACCTATGCTGGCAATCTCAGTCTAGATGCTTCCTCTTTGGTCGTCGATGAAATTACTCTGATTGGTTCACGTTGTGGGCCGTTTGCACCTGCACTCGACCTACTTGCACAAGAGAAAGTGGACGTACAACCCCTGATTCAAGCCTGTTACCCACTTGCAGAAGCAATAGCAGCTTTTAGACATGCCCAAACAAAAGGTGTGTTAAAGGTACTATTGGAAACGGAGAATTGTTAGTGGGTGATAGGGAGGTGGGGATTAGGGGCAATGGGGAACTCCCCGGTCCTCTGGAGGGGATTAGGGGCAGTGGGGAGAATAAATAGTAACAAATGACAAATGACCACTAACCACTAACCACTAACAAACAACAAACAACTAATAAAACATTGAATTCGTTTTTGGTTGGTAATCTATGCATTGTATGGCCTCTTCCGTGTTAGCAATGGAAGGATGGACTGTGCATTTGAGACGATGATCATCGGTGAAATACTGACAACTGGCGCAGGGAATTTGGTGCATTTTTTGGGCTGTTTTGACGCCATCACGGGTTGCAGCCCACAGACTCCAAACAACTATAGTAACCAATATCCAAGCGCTGACAAAACAAATAGGTACAAGCAGCTTTTGAATTGCAAGAAAAAGAAAATGTATTATTTGCAACACGGCAATGATTGCGAAGATCTACAAAAAATGTGAGTGAGAAATGAGAAGTTATAGTTATATTAACTCTTCATTCCTCACTCATGACTTCTGACTAAAGAGATATCAGTTATCAGTTACCAGTTATCAGTTATCAGTTTTTGATAACTGTTGACTGTTGAGTGTTCACTAGATACCAGCATGACCAATTGCTAAACCAGCCACAAGCATTCCCAAGACCAGGAAAGGTTGGGCGCTGGCTTGATATTTGACATCATTAGTCAGGGGGTCACGCAGAAAATACATATCTTGCAAGGTAATTTGTGGGATGATGAGTAATGCCAGAATCGCAGCGTACAAATTTTCGTGGATGTAAACTAAATAACCAGCGATCGCACCTTGAAAGACATCAATCATGATCACACAAATCCAGGCTGCTGTCGTGACACCAAACATTACAGGCAGTGATTTTAATCCGAGTTTGCGATCACCTTCGACACTCTTGAAGTCATTGATGATACCAATGCCCAACCCAGCCAAACTGTAAATTAGGGTAAGAACAACTATTTTCCAGTTGAGTTCCCCAAATAAAGCATGACCAGTACACCAGGGGAAAGTAATATAACTTGCACCCAAGGCATAGCTACCTAACCAACCATTTTGCTTCAACTTCAAGGGTGGGGCAGAATAGATGTAGCCGACAAATGAACCGATGATCGCGATCATTGTAATTGTGGGAAATTCATTACCAGCCCATTTATCGAGGGCAAAGGCAACAGCTATACCAGCAATAAGTAATACCCAAATTTGCGTAATTACCTGGGGTATGGAAATTGCTCCAGAGGGAATTGGGCGGTAAGGTTCGTTGATAGCATCAATTTCGCGATCGTAGTAATCGTTCATGATTTGCACATAACCTGCCATCAATGGCCCTGATAGCACCATACAAACTGCTGCCTTCAGGACATTTTCTAGCGTCCAAGTAAATTCACCAGAAGAAGCCGCACCGCAGATTACACCCCACATTAGAGGAATCCAAGTGATTGGCTTCATCAGTTGTAGGCGGATTTTCCAAATCGAACTTTCTCCAGGTGCAGCACCTTTCATACCCAACAGTTGCCTGGTTTTAGCACTGCGGTCAACAGTACCATTTGCTTGGTCTGTGGGTGCGCTGGAATCAGGGGTAATGGGGGTTGAATCAGACATAGGCTGTACTTGTAAATTGGTAATTGATAATTTGTAATTGGTAATTGGTGAGACTACTTGCCGTCTTGGCTTATGCCGAGATGGCAAAGTAGCGAACCCGAAGGGTAATTTGGTAGTTTTCCTATTACCCATTACCGATTACCGATTACCTCTTCCCTAAAACGAGATTATCAAATAATTATTTTGGAATTTAGCGCCAGTAACAGGCCTGCCACTCAAGGCGGGAGGTAGGAAAATATTCCGTCTTTGGTCTCCAGCTTCAATAGTAACTTCTGGGCCGTATTGAGTAAGTTTGACCTGTTTTTTGTCAAATCCAGGCAAAAATAAGCTTACTTTGTGTTCTTGGATGTTAATTTCAATTGGTTTGGGAGCTTGTATCGCTTGTTCTACAAAGTTGGGTAGGGCATCAGTGAGGGCTTGCCAGTCCTCTGTTTTGACATCTGGAACCATACTCACATTTAGAGGAGTAAATTGCTCAGAAATTTGGACACCTGTATCATTAGATACAATAATAATACCACCCACGGTTAGACCAACTTGTTGAGCGCTACCCCAAAGATAGCGCGCAGAAGCAATTTCAACAGGATCATCGCTTGTTACCAAGAAAGCAGCAACTTGTTTGGGATCAGCGAGGGCGGCTCTACCCTTGTCTAAAAAGTTGTTAACTTGGTTAGTAGGTTGGGCAAAGTTATCCGATGTCCAGTTGATATTGAAAAAAGTGCTAATTAGCGGTTGAATCAAGGGCGATTCGGAAATTGCTTTACCGAGATCGGAATTGACAAACAATTGCCGGAATCGCCGCACGTACCAACTAAGAGATTCTGGCATCCCGAACATTCGCAAAGTCGAGGTGTCGCCATTGCCATCGTAGACGATCGCGTCATATTTACCGCTTTCGTAGTACTCGCGGATGGCGTTGAGGACAAGGGCGCTGTCCATCCCCGGTAAGACCGATAGTTCTTGACCGTATACCTCTTTGAGAATGGGCGTTTTGAGATATTGTGCTTCCAGTTTTTTCACATCCTCCCAACTACGTTCTAGTAGTACAGAAGTCTGAAACTGAACGACGTGCAAATTAGCAGCAATTTCTTGGGGGTCAAAACTAATAGGAACACCCAACAAAATTTGCAAAGCTGGTTCTGCACTCCCAGCTAAAAGTACACGCTTTCCTTGGCTTGCCAATTGTTTGGCTGCGGCGATCGCTACTTTTGTCCTAGCACTACCGCTTTTGCCCAAAAATGTCAATATCAGGGCCATTACTTGATTCCTATTTTTTACCGCCGATTTTTTCAACTCCAACTTAGCACTCGGCTGATTTGAGTAGCTTCCTTCTCAAGTTCAGCACTTAGAGGACACCCCGCTGATCGCTCATATCGATTTGAAAAAAGAATGCAACACATGAATAATTATGAGAACCCCTCCCCAACCCTCTCCGAGATCGGGGAGGGTGCCGTTAGGCGGGTGGGGTTATCTGCCCTTAAATATTTTTTGAATTAGTATTACTGCACTAGTTTGAGTTCATCTTCAAAAAACCAAGTGGCAAAATTATCATCAAATTTGACTACGATGCCAACACCGCTACCATCGGTCATTTTGTAACCTTCGATAGTACCGATTTGTCCTAGTCTTTTAACAATAGGAGCAGGTACGCGATCGCGCAAACGAAGAACCTTTACTTTTTGTCCGATTTCCATGCCAACTCACAATGCAATAAACCAAGACTCAGTGTACCGGAATCCGGTGTCCAGTGGGAGGTGGGGAGGTGGGGAGATGAGGTGGTGGGGGGAGTGTGTAGACACGCAAGTGGCTTCCCGTAGGGTGGAGTGTGAGGAGTAAAAACTACTAACTACTAACTACTAACCAATGACAAATGACTAAAATTAAATCAACTAGTAAGTAGGTATAGATCGATGTCAAATGCAGCGCAACAGTTGGAACAACAAATGCCTGATGCTACTCGATTATTAAGTGATGAACCAGAAATGGAAAGTTCTTTGCATTATCTTCAGTTGTTGTTATTGGTAACATCTTTAGAGTGGCTGTGGCGAGAGCAAAATGATTTTTTTATTGGTGCGAATCTGACGATTTATTTTAGTCGGCAGCAATTGCGAAATCGTGATTTTCGAGGCCCAGACTTTTTTTTAGTCAAGGATACAGAAAAGCGACCTCGTAATTCTTGGGTAGTTTGGGAAGAAGATGGTCGCTACCCAGATTTGATTATTGAATTGCTTTCTGATAGCACGGCTAATGTTGACCGGACTTTGAAGAAAAATCTTTATCAAAGCCGTTTTCATACACCAGAATATTTTTGGTTTTCACCAGAAACTCTGGAATTTGTTGGTTTGGAATTAGTTGGGAATCAGTATCAAGAAATTGTCCCCAATGCACAAGGATGGCGTTGGAGTCAAGTACTTGGTTTGTATTTAGGAATACACGAAAACAAATTACGCTATTTTACTGCGGGCGGTGATTTGGTTCCCACACCGGAAGAAGCTGCTTTTATAGCTCAACAACAAGCACAGCAAGCTCAACAACAAGCACAGCAGGCAACAGCTAAGGCAAATGATGCAGAATTACTTTTACAGCAGGAAAGACAGCGATCGCAACGTTTAGCTGAGCAGTTGCGTTCTTTGGGAATTGAACCAGATAAATTAACTTAGCCTCACAAAACCCAAGACTAGAAATTAACAGAGTCAATCCTATAACCATTTGTGGTAAAATCACCTAAATATTTTTGCTGCTATTTTGGAGTAGCAACTATTTTCCATAAAATAACAAAGGAACTTTCATAACGAATCGGCTTCAAAAAAAGCAATTAGGTGTGTAGGAAGTGAGCGAGGAAACAAAAATTGTTGCAAACCATGCGAGGAGTTGTCCGAAAAGCAGGAAAGCTGAAAAAATGGCTACCAATCAATGAATTGTGGTGGGCAAAATTTGATTTATTAAGAGCGTTGGTAAGACGCGATTTAGAAGCCCGCTACAAAGGTTCGATTCTAGGTAATTTGTGGCCTCTATTGAATCAGCTATCGCAGTTACTGATTTACACTTATGTATTTTCGATAGTTTTAAAAGTAAAACTCAGTCTTAAAGGCGTTCCAGAAAACAATTTTACCTTTGGTTTGTGGTTATTTGCTGGTTTACTACCTTGGATTGCTTTTAGCAGTGGATTAATTCAGGCTGCAAATTCCGTAGTAGGACAACCAAATTTAGTTAAAAAAGTAGTGTTTCCTCTGGCTTTATTACCACTAGTACCAACTTTATCAACGTTCATTGAAAGTTCCTTTGGATTAATGGCGTTGATTTTTTTTGTAGCTGTATCTACCCATACTTTACATTCAACTTTAGCGCTGTTGCCGTTAATCTGGATAACACAATTATTGTTAACAGCAGGATTAGGTTATCTCATGGCAGGGTTAACCGTGTTTTTGCGAGATATTCCCCAAACTTTAGGAGTAATTCTCAATATTTGGTTGTATTTAACTCCAATTCTTTATCCAGCAACAGCAATTCCAGAAACGTGGAGAAATTGGGTGTTTTGGTTAAATCCCATGACAGCTATTGCTGAAGTTTACCGCGATTTAGTTTTAGTGGGAGAAGTCAAGCATTGGGGTGAATGGGGAGCCACTACTGTAATATCTGCAATTGTATTTTGTATAGGTTTTTTAGTCTATAAAAGATTGCGCCCAGCGTTTGCTGATGTTTTGTAAATAGCTGCGTGCAACTAACTCAAACAGAAACCTTATACTGTTTGATGACATTAATGTGTAGAATTTAGCACAGTTCTTTTTGAAAGCGTGTGTAGTGATATGGGTGAGGAGATTGCAATTTCACTAAAGAATATCTCTAAGTGCTACAAGCGCTATGCTCGTCCCGTTGATAAACTCAAAGAAATCTTATTACGTGGTCAGAATCATGCTCAAGAGTTTTGGGCTTTACGGGATATTAACCTGGAAATTCCTAAAGGTGAAACTGTAGGAATTATTGGTCAAAATGGCTCTGGTAAAAGTACGCTATTACAAATTGTTGCTGGAACCCTCACGCCTACTACAGGTGAGGTGTGGGTAAATGGACGAGTTTCCGCGTTATTAGAACTGGGTAGTGGTTTTAATCCAGAGTTTACAGGACGACAAAATGTATTTTTTAATGGGCAAATTTTAGGTTTAAGTAAAGAACAAATAGAAGCAAAATTTGATGACATTGCAGCTTTCGCTGAAATTGGTGATTTTATAGAACATCCAGTTAAAACCTATTCTAGTGGAATGGTGGTCAGGTTGGCATTTGCAGTTATTGCCAATACGGAACCAAGTATTTTAATAGTCGATGAAGCTTTAGCTGTAGGCGATGCGAGATTTCAAGCTCGCTGCATGAAGCGAATTCGAGAAATGAAAGACCAGGGAGTAACTCTTTTATTCGTTTCTCATGATTCTTCAAGTGTCAAAATGTTGTGTAAAACTGCTGTGTTAATGAATCATGGCAGAGTTCTAGAAATAGGTAAACCCAAAGAAGTAGTCAATCATTATATTGCTTTATTAAGTACTGAAAAAATAGAAAATTATACTTCTTCTGTGTCTGAGAAAGAGAACGAAGAAATCAGGCAAAATGAAAGCCACGATAATTTTGTCGTAGAAGAACCCCAGAGAAAGGCTTTGCACAGACATGGAAATCAGCTGGCGATTATTAATAGTGTTACAATTACTGATTTAGATAATCAAGAACTTAGCAAGGTCGAAACAGGGTCAGTTTTTCAGGTTATAGTTTGCTTGGAAGCTAAGGGAGAACTTTCTGATTTGGTTGTAGGTATCTCCCTAAGAAATTTAATGGGATTAGTGATATATGGTACTAATACTTACCTCATGAATGTCAAGTTACCAAAACTGACAGCATGTCAAAAATTAACAGTTTATTTTCAAGTTCCCTGTTACCTGAATAAAGGTGTTTACACTTTAACAGTGGGTGTACATTCAGAAGAAGGGATAAGTTATGACTGGATTGATGAACTAGTTGTTTTTGAAGTTAATAACACTGTTTACTGTGACGGTATAGTAGATTTAAAATCTACCATAAAAATTGGTGAAGAAAAATGTTATGCAGTGGTTCAAGAAATATAAAGAAAAAGTATGTTTGAATCTAGCCAGCCTGAAATTAATGTTGAAGAATTGATGCAAAAAATTCGAGAGGATGTAGCTAAGCGAAATCATAACTCTCAAGTGTCATCTGTTTCTACCCCAAATATTTCCTCCTCCACTATTGATACAACAAAAATTAATCGGAGCTTCAGCCTGATTGAAGGATTACTGAGAAATGCAGAATCTAGAGCAGTTGTCCGCACAAAGTGGCCAGAGAATTTAAATCGGTTTCCTTATAACTTAAGTCGAGGTCTGCAAAAAATAGCATTAAAAATACTAAATTTTATATTTAAAGATCAACGAGAAGTAAACTTCAATGTCATTAACGCTTTAAAAGAGTCTGTAGCACTGAATCGGCAGTTAAGTGGACAAATAGCAAGTTTGCGATCGCAATTAGATGAATGCCTAAATATTGTAGATACTCGCTTACAAAAAATGGATGAGCGTTTAGATCTCATAGATATGAATCTACAAAGACTAGACGAACGTCTCAGTACTGCTGACAGTAGCATTCAAAAGCTGGATGAGCGTTTGCATCATCTAAATAGCAGCATCCAAAAAGTAGATAATAATTTTAATAAAATTGATACTCAGACAAATACTTCGATAAACAGTATACAAGAACATTTAAATGCAGCTAACAGTCGAATAGAAGCTATAGATGAGCATCTGATTTCTGTGGATACTCTAGTTCATGCACTAGATGAACGTTCTATTAGAAACGAAAGTTATCTCAAAAACGATTTGATGCAGCAGAAGCGCCTGATAACATTGTTTCTGGAAGAGGCATGGCAAAGATTACCAGAACCTTTTACTCAACAACAATTGCAAAGCTTTGCAGAGGAAAAACAACATTTACTAGATGCATTGTATGTTGCTTTTGAAGACCAATTTCGAGGTAGCAGAGATCTTATTCTTAATAGATTAAAAGTTTATTTGCCCTTAATTGCAGAAGCAAAGGTTGGTACACCAGAAACACCTATTTTAGATGTAGGATGCGGACGGGGTGAATGGTTAGAACTGCTACAGGAATCTGGTTATACGGCAAAAGGTCTAGATATTAACAGAGTCATGCTAGAGCAATGTCGCCTTAAAGGGCTGGAGGTGATAGAAGCAGATGTCATTGCATATTTGCAATCTTTACCAGATGCCGCCACGGGAGCAATCACTGGATTTCATATTATTGAGCATTTGCCATTTGAAGCGTTAATAAAGTTATTGCTTGAGACAGCAAGAGTATTAAAGCCTGGTGGATTGGCAATTTTTGAAACACCAAATCCCGAAAACATAATAGTAGGTTCATGTAATTTCTATTCAGATCCTACTCATCGAAATCCCTTGTTTCCACCAACAGTTAAATTTCTCATGGAACAATATGGTTTTGCAAATGTTGAACTTCTGCGCTTACGTGAGTTTCGTACAGAAGATAACCTTAAATTTATCGAAGCAGATCATCCTTTAGCACCTACACTCAATCCAATTATTGAAATTATCAAATCTCGTTTTTGTGCAGCACCAGATTTTGCAGTAGTTGGCAAGAAAGCTTAATGAAAAATATTCTAATTACATTCGTGACTCCCTGGTACGGTTACTTTGCAGGAGGAGCAGAAGTAGCAGCTAGATCCTTGGCAGAACAATTAGCTAAAAGAGGATGTGATGTCCAAGTTCTGACAACTTGTTGTCGTTCTCCTTTTGAGAATTGGTGGCAGAATACATTACCATCAGGTGTTGAGCAGCTTAATGGCGTGACTGTGCGACGTTTTCCTGTAAATAATCAGGGAGAAGACCTTTATCATGCAGCCAACTATAAAATTATTCACGGAATACAAATAGATGAAAAATATCAGCGTCAGTTTGTCAATCACAGCATTAATAGTCAAGCCTTAATTGATTTTGCTTGTGTCAATACTAGGGGTCATTTAGTAATTGGTCTACCATACATTTATGGTTTAACCTATTCCTTGGTTAAAGCATTAAACGGTAGAGCCAGTATTATGCCATGTTTTCATGATGAGCCTCAGTTGAAATGGATAACTTCAGCAGAAATGATGACTCTGAGTCGGCAAATTTTATTTTTAACAGAAGCAGAAAAAACACTAGCAATTCAGCAATTTGGTCAAGTAGTTGGTCGAAGACTTGTAGAAAGCACTGTGATTGGAGTAGGCATAGAATTACCTGCTAATATTAAAAAAATACTCGATAAAAATGATTATAGTTATAGTAAAGATATTAAATTAAAGTATCAGCTACCAGAAAAATTTTTTGTATATGTTGGTCGCAAAGATATTGGCAAAAATATCTTGACATTAATAAATTACTTCCAAGACTATCAGGCAAGTGGAGGCGAAGCCAGTCTGGTATTTTTAGGAGGAGGTGATGCTAACCTCTTACCTAAAGATAAGGAGTTTATTGACTTGGGATTTTTGCCGGAAGAAGATAAATACTTAATTATTTCCCAAGCGCAGGGTTTGATTAACTTGTCTGTGAATGAAAGTTTTTCATTGGTACTCATGGAGGCTTGGCTTTGCGAAATACCGGTAATTGTTCATCGAGGATGTGAAGTAACTACCGGACATTGCTTGAATAGCCAAGGAGGTATACCAATTTCATCTAGTGAAGAATTTCAAGCTGCATTGAAAGTATTGAGCAACGAAGATACCAACAAGATTTTAGCTAGGTTTGGTAAACGTTACGTGCAATCAAAATATTCTTGGGATTCTGTAATTGATCGTTTTTTGAGGAGTGCGTATCAAGGATGAGATTTTTAATCGATGGTCAAACACTTTCTACTCCGGAAATTCATCGTGGGATAGGTGTAGTTTTTAAACAGATATGCGAACAATTGGTACTACATGATATTAGCAAAGAGTGGTTGATCACCGTTCGCGATCGCTCAGACTTAAAGCATTTTAGTCATGCAGTACAGAAACGGTTAATACCTATTATAGTCAATGAATCTTTGAATCAAGATGATTATATTAACCAAACAAAACATTACAGTCAATTATTGAATCAAGTAGTCACTGAGCTAAAAATCGATGCTTACTGGGTTCCTAACCCATTAATGGTAAATGTCGTTTTGCCAACAGATTTGTCTAATGTAACTATTTTCGCAACAATATACGATCTGATACCACTATTAATGCCAGATTATTACATAGCTAAGTGGCCAGATCATATTAAAGCAGAGTATAAGCGAAGGATTGAAATACTTCCAACTTGGGCAGACAAATTGATATTTATTTCGGAAAGTGCCAAAAAAGATTATGAAAAAATAGATCCTCGTGTAGCAAATAAATCATTAGCCATACCCTTAGCAGTAGATCATACTAAATTTTGGTCATACATTTCACCTAGAGATAAATCCCAAGAACCTTATATTCTATTTACAGGAGGCTTTGATCCCAGAAAAAATATGTATGCGGCACTCGAAGCCTTTTCATATCTTGTCAAAGATAACTATCAAGAATTTAATAATCTAAAGTTCTATGTAGTTTGTGCTTACAATGAACAAGAAAAGAGAGATTACGAACATTTTGCAGCTAAATTAGGTGTTTTAGACAAGCTTGTCCTTACTGGATATGTAAAGGATGAAGAACTAATTACTCTTTACCGCCAAGCTAGCATCTTTTTCTTTCCTTCACGCTATGAAGGCTTTGGACTACCTGTACTAGAAGCTTTAGCATGTGGTTTACCAGTTGTAACTACCAATGTTTCATCGATTCCAGAAGTTGCAGGAGATTTAGCTTACTATTGTTCGCCAGATGATCCAAAAGATATGGCTATTGCTTTGAAGAAAGCTCTTTGCGATCGCGCTAACAATCAAAGCAGGCAACAAGATTATATCCAACATGCAAAAGAATTTACATGGTCTAAAACTACTGCAAACTACTTTAGATTATTTACCAACACTTTATTTGATGTAAATACCTCAGAAAAATTAAACTACTACAAAATTGCTTATGTATCACCCTGGCCTCCTCAACGCTCAGGTATTGCAAACTATAGTTATGAAATTGTTCGTTACCTGAAAGAGTATGCAGACATTACTCTTTATGTAGATAATGAACAAGAGTGTAGAACCGATACATTAGAATTACCACTCAAGAATATATCTGCACTACCCAAAGATGTAGATAAATATGACTGTATTGTCTACCATATTGGCAATAACACTAAATTTCATCAAGAAATTTACCGAATGGCATGGCAGTATCCTGGTATTGTGGTACTTCATGAATTAAATATTCATCCCTTTCTAGCAGATGCATTTTTAAATACAAAAGATGAGTATTTATATGCAGATGCATTAAGAGAAGGATATGGTGAGCAAGGAGCATCTAGTTATGATGATGTCAAATTTAAAAGAATTAATCCGAATATATGGACATTTCCTTTATCCCATGCTTTAGTGAAGCGAAGTATTGCCACTATCGTTCATAGCCAGTGGGTAAAGGAGCAACTGCAAGAAATTAAAAATATTTTCGTCATTCCTCATGGCTCTGTATATAAAACTGTTTTTAATATAGAAGATGATGTAATTGCGTTAAAAAAACGTTTTGGTATTTCAGAGAAGAATTTTCTTATTTCTACTTTTGGTTTTGTTAATGTACTTAAACGTATACCTACTATTTTAGAAGCTATCAAGATACTGATTGACCTGGGTTATCCCATTCAGTTGTTTATAGGCGGTGAGTTGCTCGAACCTTCTCTTAGGATAGAAGAGAAAATTGAGACATTAGGTATTTCAAATAATGTAATAATCAGTGGTTATTTGAGTGATGAAGATTTTGATCACTGTATAAAGATGAGTGACATTATTCTCAATCTTAGATATCCAAGTCTAGGTGAATCTTCTGGCGTTTTGATGAAGGCATTTAGCTATGGTAAAGCTTGTATTGTGAGCGACTACCAACAATTTTCTGAGTTACCAGATTCTATATGTTGGAAGGTAGATGTAGGTGATTTAGAAGTTCCACTGTTAGTAGCTTATTTAGAAGAATTGATGCGTAATCCAGCAGCTAGAAAACAGCTAGGTAAGAATGCAGCTTTTTTTAGTGCTAATTATTCTTCCTATGAGATTGCAGGTAAGTTGTATAGCCTCGCAATTAGTAGAGTAATGCAAGTTAAGAAATTAATTCTTCTGTAACGCCAGGAGGCGACGATATCACTGATGTGTCTCACAGGCTTGAGCTTTATTATAATCGGGGTCATATTAGTAGTCTGGCAAAAATAAAATAAGTTACAGCCATGACCAAAAAAGCCCTAATTACCGGATTAACTGGACAAGACGGTTCTTATCTGGCCGAACTCCTTTTAGATAAAGGCTACCAAGTATTCGGCCTAGTCCGCCGTTCTAGCACAAGTAACCTAGAACGCATTAGTCATTTGTCTAACCGAATTCAAATTGTATCCGGTGACTTGTTAGATCAGTCTTCGCTGATGGATGTGGTGACTGAGTGTCAACCAGATGAGATATATAACCTTGCATCCCAAAGTTATGTTCCCCTGTCTTGGACACAACCAGCGCTGACTGCGGAATACACTGCCTTAGGGGTATCGCGCCTCTTAGAAGCGATTCGGCGCTGTAAACCTGATGCTAAATTTTACCAAGCTTCCAGTAGCGAAGTTTTTGGGCAACCGGATGAATCACCCCAAACCGAACGTACTGCTTTTCGTCCACGCAACCCTTATGGTGTTGCCAAAGCTTACGCTCATTGGATGACAGTCAACTATCGGCAAAAGTACAATCTTTTTGGTTGCTGTGGGATCACCTACACCCATGAATCTCCTCGTCGCGGTACAGAGTTTGTCTTTCGCAAAGTTACCCACACTGCGGCAATGATTAAACTAGGTTTAGCCCAAGAATTAAAACTTGGTAATTTAGATGCACGTCGTGACTGGTGCTACGCCAAAGATGCAGTACATGCAATGTGGTTGATGTTGCAGCAAAGTAAAGCAGATGACTATATCATAGCTAGTGGTGAAACTCATTCGGTGCGAGAACTGGTAGAATGTGCCTTTAACTATTTAGATTTGAACTGGGATGATTATGTATCTGTTGATCCTGTATTTTACCGTCCAGATGAGCCTATAGAACTAGTCGGTTGCGTTTATAAAATTAAAGCTGAATTAGGTTGGAAGCCCCAGTATTCCTTTGAACAGATGGTGCAGCTAATGGTTGATCATGATTTGAAAGAATTGAGTAACAAGTAATAGTTTTATAAATTTAATTTTGTCTTGCAGCTACTGTTTTAATGTATCAGTTTGCTGCTTTATCATCTATGCTATGTATTTATCTGTGTGTATCTGTGGATAATTATCTAAAACTGGTAGGGGTACATAGTTGTGTACACCTAACTGCCGTAATCCGATATTTTAGGAGAAAAATATGAACTTCAAACCTGAAATTAGCAACAATACCTTTAGCAATAATTTTGGTGTGAATATTTCAGGTTATGTTAACAGTGAATTTGGACTAGGTGAAGGAGTCAGAGGAACGATAAGAGCTATTGAGGCAGTAGGAATTCCTTTTGTTATTAATAATTGTACTTTTAACACCATGCATAGGAAGATGGATTATTCCTACACAGATTTTGCTAATGATAATCCTTATGTGATAAATATTATTCAGGTAAATGTGGATATGATTAATACTTTTATCAGTTCTACTAGTCCTGAATATTTTAAAGATAAGTACAATATTGGCTTTTGGGCATGGGAATTACCAGAATTTCCCAAAGAATGGTTGCCTGCGTTTAATCTTTTTCATGAAATATGGACTCCTAGCGGTTATTGTGTGGATGCGATCGCACCTGTATCTCCTATACCAGTATTGAAGGTCATGCATAGCATCTCGCTTCCTCAACCTGCAATTACTAAACAATCATTAGGCTTACCAGATAATAAATTTATTTTTCTATTTATATTTGATTTTTGTAGTGTATTTGAACGAAAAAATCCTGCGGCACTTATTGAAGCATTTAAACAAGCTTTTGATGAAAAGAATGAAGATGTCTTACTAGTAATTAAGTTTTCTAACGCCAATTACTTTCCTGAGCAACTCCAAAAACTCCTAGATTTAATTGAAGGTTTTACTAATATAAAATTAATTGATAATTATTTACTCAAAGATGAACTTAATGCTCTAATTTATCATTGTGATTGCTATATATCTTTACATCGTGCAGAAGGTTTTGGCTTAACAATGGCAGAGGCGATGTATTATGGTAAACCAGTCATAGCAACAGCCTACTCTGGGAATACAGAATATATGAATATTGGTAATAGTTTTCTTGTCAAGTATTCTTTAATGACTATCACAGAAGATTACGGCCCTTATAAACCAGGAAATATATGGGCAGAACCAGATATTGACCACGCTGCATATTTAATGCAGTACGTATTTAATAATTATGAGGAAGCAAAACAGCTAGGAATAAAAGGAGCTAAGTCTATTGATGCAATGCTTAACCCAAAAGTAATTGGAGAGAAGATGCAAGCGAGATTAGAATACGTAATGCGAAGATCAAATGATTTTGCAATTAAGTCAAATTTTCAATCAATGCAATCTACGCTTCCTTCAATTTATGTAGAGTTATGCCAAAAAAAACTTGAGATTGAGCAAAAAAATCTTGAAATTAATCGGTTAAAAAATTTAGTGGATGCTATGGAGAGTAGTAAATTTTGGCAAATGAGGCAACAGTGGTTTAAATTTAAAAGGATGCTAAAAATCAAAGTAGTGGAGTAAAAAACACCTGACTAACAATAAGTATAAATTTGTAAAATTCAATCAATTATTTGTTGAGAAAAGTCAATATGGAATTTGAAAAACTTAATAAAATCAGAAAGATTAAAAGGGTTTGGCAAGAACGAGGAACACAGGGATTAATAAAATTTTTGTATCAAAAACTCGTCTTCAAGTTTCGTAATCAAATAAGCTACCAAAGATGGGTAGCAATACATCGCTTAACTCAGCAAGATATCACAACAGCTAAGAGACAAATATCTCAATGGCATCTGCGTCCTAAATTTTCAATAATTATGCCTGTCTACAACGTAGAGGCAACATGGTTAAAAAAAGCTATTGAATCTGTGATTAATCAAATTTATCCAGACTGGGAACTCTGTATTGCTGACGATGCTTCTACCCAGCCCCATATTAGTTTGATTTTAAATCATTATAGTAAACTTGATTCTCGTATCAAAGTTTTATTCCGAACAGAAAACGGTAATATTTCTGCTGCTAGCAACTCTGCTTTAGATTTGGTTACAGGAGATTATATTGTACTTCTAGATCATGATGATGAATTAGCAATTGATGCGTTATTTGAAAATGCCAAGCTCATTAACCAGTATCCAGATGCAGATTTTATTTATAGCGATGAGGACAAAATAGATACTAAAGGAAAACGTTTTGACCCGTTTTTTAAACCAAATTGGTCTCCAGAGTATTTTTATTCTTGTATGTATACCTGCCATTTAGGTGTATACAACACTAATTTAATCCGTAAAATTGGTGGTTTTCGCAGTGAATATGATGGAGCGCAAGATTACGATTTAGTATTACGAGTTGTTGAACAAACAAAAAACATTTATCACATTCCCAAAATACTCTATCATTGGCGCGTTATTTCTACATCTGTAACATCAGGAGAACAAGCGAAACCTTGGGCTTATATTGCTGCACGTAAAGCTTTGGAAGCAATGTTAGAGCGTAGTTCCTATCCAGGATGGGTAGAAGAAACTTCACGGGCAGGCTTTTTTAGAGTCAGGCGTAATGTAATTGGAAATCCTTTAATTAGTATCATCATTCCCAGCGCTGGTACAACTATTAATACTTCTTCTGGTTCCCTATGTCTTTTAGAAAATTGTATTCGCAGCATTCAGCAACTGAGTAGCTATCGCAATTTTGAAATTATTGTAGTAGATGGTTATGATATTCCAGAAGAAACTTTAGAGAAAATAGTTTCTCTTGGGGTAGAATTAGTCCGTTGTACTGAACCTTTTAACTTCTCGATGCGAATTAATAGAGGTGCAGCCAAAGCCAAGGGACAATTTCTACTGTTATTAAATGATGATACACAAGTGATTACTGCCGACTGGCTCCAATCAATGTTAGAACTTACACAGCAACAAGAAATTGGTGCAGTAGGGGCAAAACTATTTTTTCCTGATGGAAAAATACAGCACGTTGGAGTAATGATACTTGCAGGTAATCCAGGTCATGTCTTCCATGAAGTTGAAGGTGATCATCCTGGTTATTTTTGTTCAAATATTGTTAATAGAAACTACCTTGCTGTCACTGCTGCTTGTCTTATGATGCGTCAAGAGGTTTTTCAATTATTAGGTGGGCTTGATGAAGCTTTTCCCCTAAACTATAACGATGTGGATTTATGTTTAAAAGCGCATCAGGCTGGATATCGTAATGTGGTTACACCCTATGCTCAACTGATTCATTATGAATCTGCTAGTAGGCAAAAAGGTTTAAAACCAGGTGAATGGAAGCAATTAAATCATAAGTGGCAAGATTATTTTGAGAAATTAGGCACAGATCCTTACTACAATCCCAATCTGTCTTTAAAAGCTCCTAATTTTGAATTGTTCTGAAGAGGATATTGATTGAAGTCAAATTTTATTCACACTCAGCGATTCTCGTAATCACATAGTGATCGCTCTTGCTGCACCGTCACTTGTTACAGTGTGTAAGTCCTGTAAATATTGCCACTTTTACTCTACTCATTCAATTTCTTTTATATATTCTCGAAGTATTAAGTATCAATCTTCTTTAGATACTTCATTCTCAACAACTTTTATTGCTAGTCTATAGGCATTATCATCTGAGATTTCCAGTTCGTAATTATTTAAATTCAAAAAAGTTACCATGACCGCAAATGCGGTTCTTTTATTTCCATCTACAAAGGCATGGTTCTTAGATATATGAAAAAAATAAGCTGCTGCTTGCTCAACAATCGTAGGGTGTAACAGTTCTCCCCCAAAAGACATTTCGGGCATGGACAGCGCAGAGCTGAGTAAACCTTCATTGAGAAATCCTGGGTTGCCTCCATATTTCTCAATAAGTTTGTCATGAATTTTTATGACATCTGATTTTTTGATAAAATTATGATTCTGCAAGCTTTTTGTAAACCAAATCCCATTTTTTTACAGACAACAAAAAGATTAACACAGTTTTTGGTTCTTTAGGTGTTATCTCTTCTAAATTGAGATTTTCAATAGCTTCGTTGGGCAAAAAATTTAGTCTTAGCCCCGTATCAATAAGTGCTTTCAAAGCGTATTTTAGGGCTTCTTCTATGATGTATTGCACCTCTTCATCTTCAGGTTTAGAGTATCCACCCTCTGCTTGTTTGATGAACATATACAAAGATATATGAGCATCTATAAATGGTTTCCAAGTTTTTGTATTTTCTTCTTTATGCTTGATTGGATGTTGGTTATTTTCTGCAATTTCTTTAACCAGAAAATTATAGTTAATCCAATTTAAAATTATATCCTTGTTAAAATTGGATTCTTGTCTTTCCTCTATTTTATTTCTAATTTTTTGTAATATTGCAGAACATTCCTTCAGTTTGTGCTGAATTAATTCAAGCTCATTTAAACGTTTTTCTAAGTCATTTTTACGTTGACTTAGAGCTTTATTAATATTAATTACTTCTAAGATTGCTGCTTTTTCTGTATCTTTATTATCTGGTTGATTTAGGCATCTTTCTAGCGTTTCTGCTTGATTTTGAATGTATGATAATTTATCTTTAAAAATGATAAAACCGCGTGTCATTTGTTTTCCTATTTATATTTTTATAAAACTATTTACATTATATTAATTCATGCCTTGCTCTACTATTAAATTTATTATAATCATAAGAAGTATAAAGCATAACTAATAGTTACGCTTATTTGAAAATCAGTTAGTCAACTGCAAAGGTCTCTCCACACCCCAACGCCCAAAGCAAATATTTTATTTTTCGTTTGAGTGCATAAGTCCTGATTTTCTAATGATCGCGCCCAACTATAATACCGCTTGGGGGCGGAGTGGACTTGATGCGACAAATGATTTTAGCTTCGGGTATTCACGGCCAAAAGTTGAGAAGAGAGGTTAAATTTAATATCAGAGGTGTTTGATAACCCGGATACTTTGGATTGGCTGTGCTTAATCAGTGGTGGTCACGTGTAAGGTTTGCTCGGACTGCTGTTTGATTATTTGCGAGAACAAAATCCTCCTTTTGAGAGGGATTGCGTGTAACTGGTGATTCAAAAATACTGCGATTATCGCACCAATGCCATCAACTCCCATGAGTGGGACTTAATCTTTCAAGTTATCCAATAGCAAAGAGTAAACGGTAATATTAAATACTATACTTAGTTGCAAGCTTGTTTGTATTTGAGTACCGCAATCATCAGGGGGCTTGGTTTGCCGTCAACCCAGTTTTAGCAGAAACCCTAAAGTTTAAATCATGGTTGCAGGAAACCCACCAGCAGATATAACCGCAGCTAACGAAAACTCTCTGAAGAGTTTAGGAAGAGCGATCGCTTTTTCGCAAGGTCAATTTTCTCTAGTTTTGGTATGCTGCAACTATGGCATCTTGCGAGAACAAATGCTGCAACGACTCCAAGATGAATACTTAGCAGGCTATCAAATTCATCAGGTCGCTCTGCCCCACAATGTTATTAATGTCTACACTGCTATTCATCTACAACTTACTAATAATCAACCATCGGCATTGTTCGTTATGCAATCACAGACTTGCAAAGCCGGGGAGTCAGCATAGAACCCGATTTAAATGCCAGCTTGGAATTTGTTTTTGGCTTAGAAGATTATATTTGCGATCGCATTGACTCAGCCTCAGAACATTTTCAGCACAGTTTCCAGTTTTGGCAACAGCAACGAGAAGACAAGGAGGACAAGGAAGGACAAGGAGGACAAGGAAAACATCTCTACTCCCCACACTCCACCCTACGGGAAGCCACTTGCGTGTCTACACACTCCTCACGCCCATCGTTGATATTCGCTTATTGCGGACATTGCGATCGCTTTATTTTGACTCCGGTCGGTATTTAGAAGCTTTTTGCATCCGCCAGCAAAGACGTTCAGTTGAACACCAGTAGCGACTGCGAACCCGGAGAGACGCGTGTTTGTATAGCCGCGATTTATAATCGTCAGGGCTAGGTGCTAAAGGACTAGTTAGTACAGTAAGACCAGGAAAACAAGGCAGAAAAATTGTTTCTTTGTCTCCCGTGCCCTCCTTGTCCTCCTTGTCTGCCGTATCCTCCCAATCCCCATTACCTTACTGCTGTGGCAATTGTGGGTGCTTGGCTGAGTATTGCCTTACTAACCGGGAAATTTCGGGATTATAAAGTCGTAAATAATTCCAGTAGTTGCCAAATACTTGACGTACATAATTTTTAGTCTCGTCAAAGGGTATGAGTTCGACAAATTCATCTGGATCTTGTGTTGGTATGGTTCGCAACCACTTAGCAACATTACCGGGTCCGGCATTGTAACTAGCGATCGCTAACAACGAGTTATTACCGTATTGCTGGTGAGTGTGATCTAAATACCAAGTACCCAACATGATATTGTCGTTGGGGTCTTCAAGGTTAATTTTTTTACTATCCTCTTTAATTTGAGGAGCAATCCATTTAGCTGTATCTGGCAATACCTGCATTAAGCCAGTTGCATTAGCAACAGATTTAATTTTTGGCTGAAACCGTGACTCTTGACGAATCAATGCTGTTACCAGTAAGGGATTTAGCTGACGTTGCTTTGACCAATATTCTATTTCTTTGAGATAAGGAAAGGGATAACGTGCTTGCCAGTAGATAATTTTTTTGCTTAAAGCTTCATACTCAGCTTTTTCTTCTGGTTTTTCTCTGTCTTCTAATTTAGAGATTTTGTCAATTCCCAGTAAATTTTCTCCTTGGGTGAGCAGCATTAAACCCTCAGTAAATTGTTCTGCTACCGTAGGTTGGGCTTTGTTTTGAAATTCAGCTTGCCACTGCAACCAAGCATCACGGTCTTGACCAAGCAGATATAATTCTTTGAAGGTTTCAGAACCGGCTGTGGGTACAGGACGTACAAGGGGAACTACTTCTGGTGTTAACTGACGGACGTTGTTGAAGTTGCCGACATTTAGCCCCAAAGTTACTGCCGAACGCCATGCATAGTAGGATTGGGGAAAGTTACTAATTACATACTCGTAAGCCTGTTTAGCCTCCTGCATTTTCCCTAAATTTGTTGCCCATCTCCCGACCCAAAAACCTGCTCTCGGAGCCAAAATACTGTCAGGATTAGTAGTAGGAATGGGTTCTGCCCATTGCCATGCAGCTTGGTAATCTTTGGCTTTAGCTTTTTCTAATGCCATTTTCCACCGATATTCTGCCGCTTCTTCAGTATTTCCATACTGGCTAATAAGTAATTGCAGTGCTGCATTTGCTCCTTCAGTGTTATTTTGAGCTTGCAAAATTTTGACTTTTGCTAACAGCGCTTCTCCTGCCAGATCAGGGAATTTACTGATGACTTGGTCAAGATAAGGCAGAGCATTTTGACGCGGTTTGTTCATTTCTGCTAAACGCAGTAAGGCAGTACCTGTTTGTTGGGCTTCTGGGAAAGTAGTGAGTAGTTTTTTATAGGTGGCGATCGCTTGATCTTGTTTACCATCTATCTGCAATCCCCGGGCTATGCGATAGAGGTTACGAGGCGTCTTGTTTGATTTCGCGTAGGCATTTGCTGCTTTAGCAAATTGATTATTTTCCCAGTAGGCATTAGCAACAATTTCCCATTCTTCTGGCTTTAAATTAGTATTTTTATTTAAAGCATCTAAGACGGGAATAATTGCTGGTTGATCATAGGCGTGTTTTGCCAAAATTAATTGTAATTGTGGCTGATTAGGATTTTCTGCCAACCGCTTACGAATAATATCCCACGTTAGGGGATGGGAAGGAAAAGCAGCGATCGCTTTTTGGTGATACTCAGGCAGTGCTATTAAATAGAGGGCTTTCACACTGGCTGGATGTTTAGGATAATTTTTTACGACTGTCTGTCTATTATCTGAGGCTTTACCTGCTTCTCCTAAAATGTCATATGCCTGGGCCTTTTTCAGCAAAATGTAGGGGGCTAGTCGCGGATAGTCCTTCTCTAGCCCCTCCAGCAAACTTAACGCCTCTTTGGCTTCCTTGCGTTCAATCAAATCACTCGCCAGCAAATAACGAGCGCGATTCCGGTCTTGTGATGGAAACCCTTTGGCTAATTCTTCAAGTTTTGCTGCTCTTTCCCCAGGAGATTGCAGTACCAAAGAAAAAACAGCTGATTCTGCTTTATTGGCTTCTGTCAGTTGTTCTGGCTGATTGTTAAATTGTTTGAGCCATTGCCCCAGATATTTTCCTATCTGAGGGGCTGAAACCATTGCCCCAGCCAGAAAGGCACAAACTCCTGCACCCACAATGATAGATATTTGTTTTTTCTGTAGCTTCTTCAGCATTGAGACCCGCTGAAAATTTGACATGAATTTCTTGCCACTTTAGCATTACTAATGCTGTAGAGAACCATTTTTGCCTTGCAATTTTTGATTGATGACGAAAAAATTGGCAGTTAATAGCTATTGCTACATTTATACTTTTATTAAGAGAAAATTAGCAACAGACTTTTATATTTAGCATCATTCAATAGATATATCTTCATGTTCCAACAGAGGTATGTTTGCAGTAGAAGTAAACATGACTACATAATTTATATTGGAATTGATACTTGCTATTCGTCTTCACCCAAATGAATCACCCTAGTAGGTGAAACTCAAATTCCACATGTCTATCAGGTGAGAAGCCCCAACCAGGTGACGCTCTAAAGCAGTTATTGGGTTGAGATGACCAGGAGCTGCCGGACAGATAATACCAAAATGAGTTATAGTATTAGCTTAGTGTTTGTGATCGCTATATTTTATTGCTTCACCAACTAATATAGGCTTTCCTGTTTGATATCAATCTATTTAGTTAATTTTTTTGCGATAGGAGAGAATCAAATAACGAATCAGCTGCAAACGACTCACCCATTCAGCTATAACTGTGGAACTGTCTGTTTGTGCGTTTTCCCCTATGCTTTGTAATCGCCGCAGGAACGGATATGTTGGTAAGGTATTCAGAGTAACATCTTCTTCTAGTATTGATATAAATCCTGTATTTTCAGCTAACTTACGGTATGCGGTTAGCGTGATATTACTGTCAACATAGCCGAAAAAGTTACTCAAAAAGGGTTGAATCAAATAAGACCCAAATTGCATTATGGGCAAAAAAGCTTCTTGGGGTACAAAGTCACACAAAGCAAGTTTTCCCCCTGGTTTTAACACCCGCCATGCTTCTTGAAAGAATTTTTGGCGACTAGGAAAATGAAATATGCACTCTACTGCTAAAACCAAATCAAATGAGTTATCTGCAAATGGTAGCTGACAAGCATCTGCTTCTATAAATTCGATGTAGTTGGAATTTTGCGGTTGGACTAGTTCTTTAGCCCTAGCAAGTTGGCGGGGGTCGATATTTAAGCCAACGAGGTGCATATTAGTAAAGCGATCGCTGAGACTGGCGATCGTACCACCGAAACCACAACCACAATCTAAAATTTTCTGCCCATCCTCTGCACTACCTGCATCACATACTCGTCGAGTTAAATTTTCGGCGGCGTTGGCAAAGTCATCTATTGAACCATCGGCTGTGTTGGGATTTTGCCAATAGCCCCAATGTACATGATGCCCAAAGCTTTTGATGACACCGGTGTTACCTTGGCGAATGTCTTCAAAAAGTTGGTCAAAATAAGGTAGTTCAATTTTCTGGTTTTGCAAGATTTTGATACCAATTCATCTCGTGTGTGTATTGTACCTATGAACCAGTATCGCTTCCGATGCTCATTTACTGAAGACTATTAGTTTTTGTTTTTGGTTAGTGGTTAGTAGTTAGGAATCAGTGTAGACGCGTAGCGGCTTGCCGCAGGCTACAGTAAACAGTTATCAGTTATTGATCACTGATAATTGAACTACACCCCCACACCCCTCACACCCCTCACACTCCCACACTCCCATCACCCCACCCTCTGGGCAACTCTCAATTTTGCAGAACGAGAACGGGGGTTATTGACAATTTCTTCTTGATATGCTGTAATCGGCTTTTTGGTCAAAACCTGCAATAGGGGTGAATTCCTCAGACCATGTTTAACCAAACGGTCTTCTAAGCTATGAAAACTGATAATCGCGATTCTGCCACTAGGGACAAGCGCTTGTGGTGCTTTATCTAGAAAGGATTCTAAAGACTTTAACTCGTCGTTAACAACAATTCGCAGTGCTTGAAAAACACGAGTAGCAGGATTAATTCTGCCATAACGGTATTTGGGGGGGACACTGTAAGCGATCGCCTGTGCTAACTCTGTGGTAGTTTCAAAAGGACGCTGTTCGACAATACGTTTAGCAATCCGTCGTGATAGTCTTTCTTCCCCGTACTTAAAAAATATATCTGCTAATTCAGCTTCATCCCACTCATTAATCACATCTGCTGCTGTTAGAGATTGTTGCCGATTCATTCGCATATCCAAATTAGCTTCGTGGCGAAAGCTAAAACCTCTGTTTGCTGTATCCAGATGGTGAGAACTCACTCCCAAATCAGCAAGAATACCAGCAAAAGTAAGAGGTGGAAATTCGTAAGCAGCAAAGTTAGTATGGATGAATGTGACGCGTTCTCCAAACTCTGCTAATTCCTTTTGCGCTGCTGCTAAAGCATCCTCATCTTGATCAATAGCAGTTACTTGTACATCGGGCGCAGCTTCTAAAATTAAACGAGTGTGACCTCCACCCCCCACCGTGACATCAAGATAGTGTCCCCCTGCACATACCGCTAAACCCTCAATCACTGCTTGAGGTAAAACAGGAATATGGGAAAAAACCGATTCTTCGATATCTATTGGTTCAGAGGCATGAGAGTTCATCTTGACTGGACAATAAAAATAGACAACTTTAACAGTTATATAGTTATCAGTTATCAGGAAATAACGCATCTTTGTTTGGGTTTAAGTTCCCGACTCATAGGTCGAAAGCGTTAGTCTGCTTTAACACCACACCATACGCCTGTTCACTGATTGAAACTACACTTTTTGAATTTGGTGTGAGAAAACACTAGGATAGCTTATGGTAATCTTCTTGAATGTCTATGGATAGTTCTGTTAGTGTAAATCGGCTTGTCTACACCCATCTCAATATAATTAGATTAGTTGAATCCAAGGCAAACGCATGAATTCTCCAATCCTAAGTTGTTGAATTTATGTGTATTAGTAGCAAATATATCGTCAAAAAGCCACCCGAAACCAAAAACGTCAACTAAATTTTTAAGTAGGGGTCACTGGCTTCATCGTTCACAAACCGGAGAACACTGAAATCTATGGCAAGAATAGAAACCCGTACTGAACCAATGGTGCTGAACATGGGGCCTCATCACCCTTCAATGCACGGGGTTCTGCGGTTAATTGTCACTCTAGATGGCGAAGACGTTGTTGATTGTGAGCCGGTAATTGGCTATCTACACAGGGGGATGGAAAAAATTGCGGAAAACCGCACTAATATCCAGTATGTCCCCTATGTGAGTCGCTGGGACTATGCGGCGGGTATGTTTAACGAAGCCGTTACAGTCAACGCCCCAGAAAAGTTAGCAGGAATTACCGTCCCCAAACGCGCCAGCTACATTCGCGTCATCATGCTGGAGTTAAACCGCATCGCTAACCATTTATTGTGGTTTGGCCCCTTCCTTGCTGACGTGGGCGCTCAAACTCCCTTTTTCTACCAGTTCCGGGAACGGGAAATGATTTATGACCTGTGGGAAGCTGCTACAGGTTATCGCATGGTCAACAACAACTACTTCCGCATTGGGGGAGTGGCAGTTGACTTACCCTATGGTTGGGTAGATAAGTGCCTAGACTTCTGCGATTACTTTTTACCCAAAGTAGATGAGTATGAACGCTTAGTAACCAATAATCCTATTTTCCGTCGACGTGTAGAAGGTGTTGGTACTATTACCCGCGAAGAAGCAATTAACTGGGGACTTTCTGGCCCAATGTTACGTGCATCTGGCGTCAAGTGGGATTTGCGGAAAGTAGACCACTATGAATGCTATGATGACTTCGATTGGGAAGTACAGTGGGAAACAGCCGGAGATTGCTTAGCCCGTTACTTGGTGCGGATGCGGGAGATGCGGGAATCTGTGAAAATTATTCGCCAGGCCATCAAAGGACTTCCAGGCGGTCCATACGAGAACCTAGAAGCGAAGCGGATGCAAGCGGGCAAAAAATCTGAGTGGGATGACTTTGATTATCAATACATTGCCAAAAAAGTTGCTCCTACCTTTAAGATTCCCAAAGGTGAAATTTACTCCCGTGTAGAAAGCGGTAAAGGTGAATTAGGAATTTATTTGATTGGTGATGATAACGTCTTCCCTTGGCGGTGGAAGATTCGCCCAGCAGATTATAACAACCTGCAAATTCTTCCTCATTTGCTGCGGGGCGTGAAAGTAGCGGATATTGTAGTAATTCTGGGCAGTATCGACGTAATTATGGGTTCTGTAGACCGCTAGTTAGTTATGATTTTGGAATTCGGAAGTCGGAGTTGATTTTACTTCCGAATTCCGAGTTTATTTTTTTGAGTTGGTTTTGGAATAAGCCGCACCAGAATGGAGAGAAAGAATTGGAAGGAGTGCGATCGCCCCATACCATTTTGGATTTTGCGAAAAATTTGTAGACGCGAAGCGTCCCAGAGGGAACTTCTAAGCTTTTCAAGACGGATTTTGGATTTGACCCCCAGGATTTATTCGAGGGCTTGAGGATTTTGGAAAATGGAATTGCTCTACAGATAAATCTGCTTGCTTTGTATCATCAAGGAATTATTGGTCAATTCATAACATTCTAATTAAATCAGCAAACCCATAAAAACTAACAATTAATAATAGTAATGCTGTCAATTGGGTAACTCGTGTCTGAGGAGAGGGAGCGATCGCTTCTCGGACTAAGATAGAAATTGATGCACCAACTACAAAACTTAAACCCAACACCATATAAGGAATTTCGGTTGGTACAAGACTAGAAATTGTCAGCATAGCAATTGCTAGCGTTAGCATTAACAATTCTACAAACCGGGGTGGGTTGTATTGGCTAGATAAAATTAAGGTGTTTAACCAAAAGCGCCAGCTTCTCATCACAAATCCACCATTTAGGAGTTAGTAGTTAGTAGATAGTAGTTAGTAGTTAACTATTAACTTTTATTTACCACTAACCAATAACCACTAACAACTAACAATTACTAATTAACGAACACCTGCTTTCAATTGACCAGTACCATTTATTTGTGCGGTGTCTTCTGATAGTTCTACACCAAAGACACGTGCAAAGGCTTTGTCAACTTTATAACCAGAATCTATCGATTCTAGGGGATCTTTCCTAAGTCGGTGTCGCAAACATAGTACAATCACGCGACGGATATCATCAATAGTCACATCGGTACGCCCTTCAAAGGCTGTTAAGGCTTTAGCGGCGCGGTTGGTAACAATATCACCCCGTAAACCATCGACATCAAGTTCAGAACATACTTCCGAAATTTTTACCCGCAAGTCGTAGTCAATATTAACTGAGGGCAAAAGTTCTTGGGCTTTAATAATGCGCTGTTGTAGATCCTGTTGCTGGGACTGATACTTTTCCACAAAAGCAAGGGGATTTTGGTCAAATTCAGCCCGTTGTTCTACAATTTGCACCCTGAGTGCTGGTTCTTTGACAGTGTGAATTTCGGCGTGCATCCCGAAGCGATCAAGTAACTGGGGACGTAGTTCGCCTTCTTCTGGATTACCGGAACCAACCAGAACAAAACGGGCCGGGTGGCGGATAGAAATACCTTCCCTTTCTACTGTGTTCCAGCCGCTAGCAGCAGAGTCCAATAGCACATCCACCAGGTGATCGTCAAGCAAGTTTACCTCATCCACATAAAGAATGCCCCGGTTGGCCTTTGCTAAAAGTCCTGGTTCAAAGGCTTTTACACCTTCAGATAGAGCTTTTTCAATATCGATAGTGCCACAAACCCGGTCCTCTGTAGCGCCCAGTGGCAAATCAACCATTTGGACTTTTTTATGTTCGATGGGAATATCGTCGCCAGTTTCTAGTTTTTGGCGGATTTCATCACTCATCAAATCAGGATCACTGGGGTGGCTATTGAAGGGGTCATTCGCAACCACGGGAATTTCTGGCAGTAAGTCAGCCAGCGCCCGAATAGTTGTGGATTTGCCTGTACCGCGATCGCCCATAATCATCACACCACCAATTTTCGGGTCAATCACGTTCAATATCAGAGCCAGTTTCATTTCTTCCTGGCCTACAATTGCCGTAAACGGAAATACCACACGACGCGCAACAGCTGTTGGACTCACTAAACTACCTTTATCAATATTTTTATTTATTACCGTTTTTTATTGTGCCATAGATGGGGAGTGTGAGGAGTGAGGAGTGAGGAGGTGGGAGTGTGGGGAGTGTGGGGAGTGTGGAGAGTGTGAGGAGTGTGTAGACACGCTCATAGGCTTAAGGTAAGGGTGGAGTGTGGGGAGTGTGAGGAGTGTGGGGAGTAAATATTAAACAACAACCAACAACCAACAATAAACAACCAACAATCAACTACTTAATTTGATGTTACGATCTTTTAGTTGCTGCTTTTGTCTGGCTGTTGATGAATAAACTATTGGATGAAGCGCTGTCTATTGATATTGCTGCTCGCATCAAAAGCAAGGCTAAAAAACCGTTTGATAATGCTTATAAAGCTGCATTGGCGACGGAGGGAGCTATTTATGTCCAAGGATTTTTAGCTACAAAGGGTAAACCTTACCAACCTATGGAATATGCTTGGATTGAGTTGAGCGATCGCATAGTCGATCCTACCTTACCCCATCTTCATAAAAATGTAGAAGAACTTTGGTATTTTGCGGCACAATCGTTAACAGTAAAAAAACTGAAAGCTATCATCGAAGAATCTCAAGAAGATTATCCGGAAGACGACCCACTGCCAATTTATGGCGAAGCGCCTTATGAGTATTACGGTGACTTAATGTTGGGTGGCAAAGATTACTTACAAGCCTTTCAAGCGGCAGAAGCTAAGTGCAGAGAACTAAATAAGTCAATTGCTGAGAACAACTAGATGAAGGATGAAGGATGTAGACGCGCTCATAGGCTTCAAGGTAGAGTAGGATGAAGGATGAAGAAGTAATTTATCCTCCAGCAAGCTGCCTTCTAATCAATTCGACTTGCCATCACTGCCAAAATACTCTCGGTAGCTACAAATTTTGTTGTCACGCACATCAAAGGAAACTGCTACCCGATTTTTATATGGTTCTCCAAATAACATCCCTTCATCTCGGAATTCAAACACAACCGTTGTTTCATTGCTGGTAACACGGTCTAATGAAGTCAGTTTCAGTCCAGGACTAAAGGACTGTGTAACATACTGAAAAAACTCTTGCGCTCGTTGTTTACCCACATTCAACCCGTGAAATTTCCCCATCGGAAACCAAAAAGTGAAGTCTTCTGTGAGCATATCCAAAAACTGTTTCCAATCACCAGTTTCTAAACCATGGTGAAAGTATGCAAATGCTTCACGACCAACTTTCAAAGTATTTTCTGACTCTTGGGTCATAATGATTATCAACTAAATTCAATTATTTGCGAGCATCAAATAAAACCTGAAAGTGTTTGACATTTGGTTCTAGTTCTAGAAGATACTCTTTATCTCTAGGAAGATACCGGGCTTTTTCAATATCATTACCTGCAAACTTCCGAATCGCGTCCAGCGACTCCCAATAAGAAATAACAGTAAACTCCGTAATATTGCCGTTAGTACGACGAAAAACTTGCGCTCCTAAATTCCCAGGAATCGACTCAATTTTCTTGATACCAGCTTCTATAAGATAGGCATAGTATTCATCTGCTTTAGAAGTCAGGGTTCTACCGTGCCAGAACCGTGCGATCGCTTTTTTAGTTTGGAAAGGAGTATTATTTGTTTGAGCAATAACTGGCAAATGCTTAACCTGTGCTAAAAAAGTAAAGGATAAAGCACTTAGCAATACCCCCAGTGCAAAAAAAATACCAAGATATTTATCCCGTTTCATAGCCATGAGATGGAGTACCATCCTCGAAATTATCATATTTTCATGGCAAGGTTTGTGAGATTTTCTCGACCAATGTCCTTTGCTTTCTTAAACTTTGAATTGTAGAAATAACATGTTGTCCCACCCGTTCCATCTCCTCTGCTGTATTAAACCGACCAATACCAAATCTAATCGACGCATAAGCCAACTGTTCTGAATGTCCTAAGGCTGTCAAAACATGAGAAGGTGCAGTGGTTGCTGAGGAACAAGCCGAACCAGAAGATACTGCCATGATTGGTTGCAAGCCTAACAGCAAAGCGGCTCCATCGACTCCCTCAACGCTAATATTCAAATTTCCTGCCAGTCGTTGAGTAGGATGGCCATTAAAATGAATACCCTCTAACACAGAAAGCTGCTCCCATAATCTCTGTCGGAGTTGGGTGAGGTGTTTGTTTTCTGTAGCTTGTGCTTGCACAGCTATTTCTACCGCCTTACCAAATCCGACTATTTGCGGTGTATACAAAGTACCAGAACGCATTCCCCGTTCATGTCCACCGCCATGCTGCTGGGGAGCTAGTTGCACTCTGGGGTTGCGACGCCGGACATACAGCGCCCCGATTCCCTTGGGGCCGTAGACTTTGTGTGCTGTCAGTGACATCAGGTCAATTTGCATTGTTTGCACGTCTAAGGTAATCTTACCAATAGCTTGAGCAGCATCACTATGAAAAATTACACCACGTCCACGGCACATTTCACCAATCTCTGCTAATGGCTGCAACACACCAATTTCGTTATTAGCAGCCATCACCGAAACTAAAATTGTGTCAGAACGAAAGGCTTTTTCTAATTGATTTAAATCTATCAGTCCGTCTGTTTGAACAGGCAGAATTGTAATTTCAAAACCGAGAGTTTGCAAATATTTACAAGGATCAAGTACAGCACTATGTTCAGTGGCAACAGTAATGATATGCTGACCTTTTTGAAAATAAGCTTCAGCAACTCCCTTGATAGCTAAATTATTCGCTTCTGTCGCACCACTAGTAAAAACAATTTCTTCTGGTGTGGCATTGATAGCTGTCGCTAAAATTTCTCGTGATTTTTTGACAGCTGCTTCTGTTTCCCAACCGTAAACATGATTAATGCTGGAAGGGTTACCAAAGTGTTCGGTAAAGTAGGGTAGCATTGCTGCTAGTACCTGTTCATCTACAGGTGTGGTGGCGTGGTTGTCGAGGTAGATAGGACGATTAGACATAATTATTCAATTAAAATTTGACTTAGCTTTTTTAATATACTCAGAACTTTATATAATTCATTTTCTCGCTTTAAAAGTGTAAATTCATCAGAGAAAGCATATATTGGTGGATTTTGTTTAGTTAGTTTTAAGAAAATAAAATCACTGCCATTCAATACTAATCCAAAACCTGGTCGCTTAGGATCAGGATTACTCAGCATATAAGCCAATGCTTGTGGTATGGCAGTCAAAAGAGAAAATCCTGCACTTTTAGACTCTATTACAAGTAACCAAAACTGTTGTTTGATAACTAAGACATCAATGCGTCCCCGAAAAATTTCTCCCGCATCTTCTAAGGTGATTTCTATAGATTTTTCGGTTTCGATGTCAAACGGAGAACGATAAAATCCTGCTAAATCTAGCAAGGGAGCTAGCACCACCATTTTGACCATTTCTTCAGAGATAGGACGACGCTCAACCAGGCTGAGATAATTAGTTTTAACTCTATCTAGAGTTTGCTTTTCTTGCGTGGTTATTTCTGGTAAATTCTCAAACCACTCAGTAAAGAATTGATCACTTTCAGCTAACTGTAATCCAAATTTTTCTTTTATGTATGTAATGTTAACTGTTTGTGTTTGTATGATTTGAACCATAATTTCTGAAATTAAAAATTTACGTCTAATGTGATTATGAAGAAGCAATATAAGGTTTTTGGCAATTGATCAGAGTTTGATTTCAAAAACAATATTTTTGCCATAGTTCTAATTCATATTAGGCGTAATTTACTATTAATTATTGTAGAATGATAGCTTTACGCCAATGAATAAATAAAGATAAAATTGCAATGAGACTTTGTAGAGGTTGCTATGTCTCTCACAATTCAGGATTTAAAAAAGTTACAAGAAAACCTGCAAGAAGAACAACTTGACTACTAACTGGAATTACAGGAAGGAAACATTGTCGTAATGGGGCCATCAGATATCGAATCAAGTGAAATAGGCGCCGAGTTTATCAGACTGCTGGGTAATTGGGTTAAACCTCGCCGACTTGGAAGGATATTTGATTCTAGTGGTGGATTTATTATGCCCAACACGGATCTAAGAGCGCCAGATGTTTCTTTTGTGTCAGCAGCAAGATTAAAACTTACTGTACGCGATTTTGCTAATTTGGTTCCAGATTTGGTAGTAGAAATTAAATTGAAAACAGATCGTATTCGTACGATTGAAGAAAAAATCAAGCTATTTTTGCAATTAGGAGCGCAGGTTGGAATATTAATAAATCCAGATGAATTAACTGTGAGTGTGTATCGTCCAAATGGTGAGATGGAATTGTTAGCAGGTGAAGATAAGTTAGCTATTCCTGAGTTATTTCCTGGTTGGGAAGTTGCAATTTCTGAACTATAGCCGCCTGTATTTGAGTAGTGTATGAGAAGTTCTCAAGCTGACAATACCCACCAACCAGATTCGGAAAAGTGCTTTCGCAAAATCAGCCATTGAATTGTCCCTGTAACAATTCCGCTTACTGCTGCACTCACACCATAGCTTAAAGGCGTAGGCGTAGGAATAGCCAACCAAATATAAAAAGAATTATTTACACCCTCACCAACAATACATGTTAATAGCCACTTTAGCCAAAAGCCCCATCCAAAAGATTTGTTTTGAACAGGCGCTGTCGCTGGTATTGTTGATTGAGGTGTGTATACTGGCTGTATCGGTGGAACTGATGAAGTCGCAGACACTGAAGGAGTAGAACGAGGCTGACGCGGATTCAAAATTTGGTCAATCTCTGCCAACCTTTGTAAAATCACCTGAGTATTGGCTGGACGCTGATCAGGCGAATGTGTCATCATCTGGTCAATCAAATCTGCAAGCTGCGGCAGAATGTTATTAGCATAATCACGCCAACGCATCTGGGCTGTATAAGCATCATAAATTGCCGGGTTATTTGGTTCTTTACCTATCAGCAAAAAGACAAATGTGCGTCCTAATGCAAAAAAATCAGACTGAGGTACAGCCTGTCTACTAAATTGTTCTGGTGGGGTGTAGCCTGCGGAAATAATAACTGTAATATTACCTTAAGTTAATCGGATTACTGACTAACAGATTTGTCTCTTAGTTTACCGTTAGTCATGTGTTGATCAAAGCACTGTTTATCATGAGTGCTGAAGCACTCACTACAAGCTTCAACAATACCAATTACCACTCCAACACCCACAGAAAATCCATCTGTGTCATCTGGAGGACACTGCGTTGCGGGGGTTCCCCCCGTTGTAGCACGTGTCCGTTGTTTATCGGTGTGCATCGGCGGAAAGTTTGAGCGCCGGCTTGGGGCGATCAAAGCTTTCCAAGAGAGTGGTCGATTTCTAAAAAAACTATTTTTTACCAAACGCAATGTTCCTTCCGTCTTCATATCAGCCGTAAGTTGTACTTGGGAAGTATTATCCCTATTCAAATTAAGCGATCGCACTAACGATAGTGGCAATGGTTGTTGACTAATTCTGTTGATGTAATCTGCACTTAAATAAACTAGGTAACTTGATTGATTCGCCACATAGCTTTGGAAAAATGGCAGGCTTAAAAACTTAACATAGCGTTGTGCCAAGGCTGGATTTGGGCCGATTACTTGTTCTGGAACAGGGATGACGGAGTTTGGTGATTCTGCAATTGTCGAAAAGTGCGTACCGCCACTAATTAATGCTAAATACTTGTTAGGAGTTGTTAACCAAGTAAAAGGTAGAATTTGTTCTGGCAAAGCCGGAGCAGCTGTATCATTACTGCTACTGACAATCATGACCGGAATTTTGATTTGACTGAGGCTATCTTTGCCGAGAACAATGCTGTTAACTGGGTTAATAGCGATCGCTGCTTTGATGCGTGGATCAGACAGATTATACTCCTCAGATAAGGGTAATTCCGCAGTCAAACACTGGAGCAAAAGCGAGACATTGAGGGTATCTCGAGAGGATGGACAGCTTTGTTGGATCTGGGGAAAGTTTATTGGTGCGCCTGCTAATGCTAAAACTGTGTAACCTCCAAAGGATTGACCAATCACGCCTACCTGTTCCAAATTTAACCGTCCTTGGAAAGCTGGTTCAGACTTTGATAGGCGAGCAAGTTCATCTAAAAGGTATCTTATATCCAAAGGTCGATCAATGAACTCCCTGGGACTTGTAATCTCAGCTGATCTACCTGATAGTAAAGCTTGTAACTGCTGAGCGTTGCTACCAGGATGTTCCGGAACCGCGACAACAAACCCATAGGAAGCCAAATATTCAGCTAAGTAAACAAAACTAGTTCGATCAGAACCAAGTCCGTGGGAGATGACAATAACTGGTCTAGGCTGAGAAACTTGTGGTAAGTAAATGTCGGCCGGATAGATACGATCGCGAGACTTGTCATTGAGGTTAATGGTTTGCTTTTGCCATTGATAAGATCCTGGTTGCAATAAGTTTGTAGTGGTACTAATATTTTCTGGTGAAGCAGTGGTTGTTTCTTGGTTAGCTTCTTTTTGAATTAGGGCGATCGCTTGTTGAGTCTGATTGAGAAAACTCTGGGCTAAGTTGGCTAGCTGTAGGGCGCGGGCTAAATTAATCGAAACCTCACTTGAGGGAAACTTGCGTAGTACATTTAATAAAGTTAAGCCTTCCGGTTCAGCCGCAGCTAAAATTAATGCTGCACGAATTCCGTATAAACCAGTAGCGCGAGTTTCACCCTCAATCACTGTTGCCAAATTTTCTAGTAATCTCTCCCCAATTGGTGTGTAGAGAAACTGGGAAACTTGTACTACATTCAAGGGAATAGGAGTTAGTAAAATCTGTTTGACCTGCTGTAGTCGCTCTTTGGGTGCATATTGAAAATAGGCAGCCAATTCATCGTCTATTTTGCCTGTTCTGGCATAATCTTCTAAAGATTTAACCGATACAGAACGTTCTAACAGACCGTAGGACAGAGTTAACCTTTCTGCACCCAAAACAGGACGGGGAATAATTGTAGGTATGAGACAGGTGGTGATGAGAAAAGCACATGAGAACCACCCAATACGATTTTGGATTTTCGATTTTCGATTTTGGATTAGGAATGCTCGTATGCGTCTGGGTTGTGTGAATTTTAAATTTAGCATTAAAAAACCCTCACCTGTTCTCCCCTAGAGATATGCAAATTTAGCTAGTTGGGGTCGTCATTTGTCATTGGTCATTTGTCATTGGTTAGTAGTTAGTGGGTACAGACGCGAGGAACATCGCGTCTGTACATTAGTGGTTAGTATTTGGTTATTCCTCACACTCCACCCTTACCTTAAGCCTATAAGCGTGTCTACACACTTCCCACACTCCTCATACTCCTCATACTCCTCATACTCTCCCTTGTTCCCCTCCGCCCCCTTGTCCCCCTTGTCTGTCCAATCCCTATCACTCACGCCTCTCCCCCCACAACCACATCGCGTATCCGCAGACTTGGCCCGCCACAACCTACAGCTAAACCATTTTGTGCGCCTTTACCACAACCACCAGACTCGTCCCAGTAAAAGTCGTCACCAATTGCTTCTATATCTGCTAGGGTTTGAAAAACGTTTCCTGAGAGAGTTACATCTTTGACTGGTTCGGCTATTTTCCCATTTCTAATCATCCAAGCTTCCCCTGCGCTAAAGGTGAACATTTCCCCATTGGTCATTCCACCCAACCAGTTACGAGCATAAACTCCTTCTTTAATACCACTAAATAAATCAGCCACAGGTGTTTTACCTCTCTCTATCCATGTATTGGTCATGCGAACAATTGGGGCATAGTAATAATTAAGACACCTAGCGTTGCCTGTTGCTGCTTCCCCTAACTTACCTGCGGTTTCACGAGAATGCAATCTTCCTACCAAAATTCCATCTTGAATCAACTGCGTAGTTGTCGCAGGTGTACCTTCATCATCATAAAAATAACTACCACGATGTCCACTTGGGGCTGCACCATCAAAAATTTGCAATTCTTCCGGGCCAAACCTGCGTCCAAAGGTCATCACCTCTAACAAATCTGGGTTTTCGTAAGCCATATCCGCTTCCGACAGATGTCCGAAGGCTTCGTGAACAAATAAACCAGTGAGAATCGGATCAATAACTACAGTGTAGGTATTACCTTTAACTGATGGCAAAGTTAAAGCTGCTACTGCCCTTTCGGCGGCGCTTTTGACTTGTGTGTCTAAGTTGATTAAATCTTCAAAAGCTTGGCGGGAACCGGTGGTTTCTCTACCAGTTTGTACAGTATCACCATCTCTAGCAGTCGCAGCAAAGCGCATTTCTATATCTACCCAAGACTGTTCGATAAAAGTACCTTCACTGGTAGCAACAATTACTCTTTGACTGGTATCACTGTAGCGTACAGATGTGGTAGTGATGCGATGGTCTACACTTTTAAGGAGATCACAATAGCGATCGCACAATTGTTTTTTACGAGTCAAGGAAATATGCCGGGGATCAGTACCTGTCAAGGGTAATTGACAAACTGCTTGCACTGGTTCAATCGGAGCAAGTATAGTTTCTTCATCACCAACCATCCTCGCAGCAGCAATTGCTTCTTCGATACGTTCAGCAATTGTTGTCAAGCGGTTAAAACTGCTGAACCCCCATCCACCCCTATAAGCAGCACGAATATGTCCACCAATAGAAATAGCCTCGCTGAGAGTTTCTACTTTGTCGCCACGCAACAATATATCTGTACCTTCAGCTTCTTCTAGGCGAATCATTAAATAATCCACCTTAGATGAATAGCGCTTCAGTAAGTCAGAAAGTAAATTTTGCACATCTACAAGCAAAATAGGCATTTGGCAGATAGGAACAATGAGGACTTGTCTATATTCTCTAATAAAGTGTGAAAAATGAAGGATTAACGGGAAGGGTGAAGGGTGTAGACGCGCTCATAGGCTTCTCGTAGAGTAGGGTGAAGGGTGAAGGGTGTTTTTTGCTCCTTTATCTTGTATTCTTTTTTAATGCGATCGCCATAAAGCTTACAGGAAGCCTTTATCGTTGATGTTGTCAAAAATGCAAGAAAAGCTGCCAAAAATATTTAAGTTAAAGGCAGGTAATGCCAGCAAGACTGTCTTGCTGTTGGCAGGAATCTTTTTTTTCCTGTGTTTGTTATTTACCCTGCACCGCTACTATACTTTTTACGCTTCCTTCGACCAAGGCATTTTCAACCAAGTTTTTTGGAATAATCTGCATGGTCAATTTTTTCAAAGCTCTCTTTCTTCCAGTCTTTCCACTAATGTAGTTCACGCTGGCGAAGTTCCCACAGTATATTACCATCGACTCGGTCAACACTTTACACCGGCGTTATTACTGTGGCTACCCATCTACGCCTTATTTCCCTCTCCCGCCACTTTAACTGTTTTGCAAGTTACACTGATCACGGCGGCGGGTTTGGTGTTGTACGTACTGGCTAGGCAATATCTCCAACCATTATTAGCAGTCATGATTACCGCCAGTTTTTACAGTGCTAATGCGGTGATCGGACCGACTCTCAGTAACTTTCACGACATTTGCCAGATTCCCTTGTTTGTATTTACACTGCTGCTAGCAATGGAAAAACGCTGGTGGTGGTTATTTTGGTTGATGGCAGTTTTGATTTTAGCTGTACGGGAAGATGCAGGTATAGGATTATTTGGGGTAGGAGTTTACATGATTTTGAGTCAACGCTTTCCCCGTGCTGGCGTTGCTGTGTGTATCCTCAGTTTTGGCTATATATTGGTGCTGACTAATAAAATTATGCCCCTGTTTTCTGAGGATGCTTCGCGCCGATTTGCGATCGAACGATTTGGACAATATATTGATGGTGATGAAGGTTCGACTTTGGACATTATTCGTGGCATGGTTAGCAACCCTGTGCAGTTATTAGTCGAATTAGTCACACCTATAGACAGAACTATTAAGTATTTGCTAGGTCAATGGTTGCCCTTAGCATTTGTGCCTGCTATTGCTCCTGGTTCTTGGATGATAGCTGGTTTTCCATTATTACAATTATTTATTAGCAAGGGTGAATCTGTTCTTTCTATTACAATCCGCTATGCTTTAACCGTCGTCCCAGGATTATTTTACGGGTCTATTCTCTGGTGGTCGCAGCATCAACAAAAATTTAAACTTTCATTTCGCCGCTTGTGGATAGGTTGTATATGTCTATCTCTGTTTTTTAGCCTCACATCTAACCCAAATCGCACTTTTTACTTTTTGATCCCCGATTCCGTAAAACCATTAGTATATGTGTCTGCACTACAACAATGGCAACATGTAAATCAGATGCTTCCTTTGCTGGCACAAATTCCTCCAGATGCTAGTGTATCTGCAACTACTTATATAGTTCCCCATCTTTCTAGCCGACGGGAAATCTTGCGTTTTCCTGGCTTGCAACTACGTAATGATGCCCAAGAAGTTATCAAAGTAGATTATGCGATCGCTGATCTTTGGCAATTACAGAAATATCAAGCTGCATTTAAAAGCGATCGCAGTTTATTAAAAGATTTAGTCCCACTGATTGACCAGCTCACCAATAATGGCGAATATGGAATCATAGGCTTTGAAGATGGCGTCATTTTATTAAAAAAAGCTGCCAGTTCGGACACACAAGCAAAAGCAGCTTGGTTACAATTCCGGCAAGAGTTAGCAGAAGGGGATAGGGGATAGGAAGGAGGACAAGGGTGATGGGGTGATGGGGTGTAGACGCGCAAGCGGCTTCCCGTAGGGTAGGGGTGATGGGGAGTAGAGGAATAAGAACTAACTACTAACTACTAACTACTAACTACTAATGTACAGACGCGATGTTCCTCGCGTCTCTACCCACTAACTACTAACTACTCACCACTAACTACTAACCAATAACAAATGACAAATTTTAGATAAATCTAAAGGCTTGGGGGATTGCATCGAATGAAAATATTAGTGCTGAGTTGGGAATTTCCGCCCCGTATTGTTGGAGGAATTGCGCGCCATGTCTCAGAACTTTACCCGGAAATCGCCAATTTAGGGCATGAAGTTCATCTAATTACGCCTGAATTTGGTCATGCACCTATGTATGAAGTCGTGGACGGGGTGCGTGTGCATCGCATTCCTGTAGCCAGTGGTAACGACTTTTTCCACTGGGTAGTAAACATGAATGAAAGCATGGGCAGTCATGGGGGAAAATTGATCGCTGAGGAAGGCCCCTTTGATATCATCCATGCTCATGATTGGTTAGTTGCAGATGCGGCGATCGCTCTCAAGCATACCTTTAAAGTTCCCCTAATTGCTACGATCCACGCTACCGAATATGGACGCTATAACGGTATTTATAGTGACACTCAACGTTATATTAGTGGGAAAGAAGAACTATTAGCCTACAACGCTTGGCGAATTATTGTCTGCACCGACTACATGCGTCGAGAAGTAGAACGAGCCTTACACAGTCCTTGGGATAAAATTGACGTTATTTATAACGGTATTCGTCCAGAAAAAAAACGCCATCACGAAGACTTTCACGCCCTAGACTTTCGTCGTCAATTTGCTGAAGATGGCGAAAAAATCGTTTACTATGTGGGTCGCATGACCTACGAAAAAGGTGTTTCTTTGCTCTTAGCAGCTGCTCCCAAAGTACTCCAAGAAATGGGAGGTTACGTTAAGTTTGTGATCATCGGTGGTGGCAACACTGATCATCTCAAAAAACAAGCTTGGGACATGGGAATTTGGCATAAATGTTATTTTACCGGCTTTATATCTGATGAATACTTAGATAAATTTCAAACTATTGCCGACTGTGCGGTTTTTCCTAGCCTTTATGAACCCTTTGGAATTGTTGCCTTAGAAAGCTTTGCGTCTCGTGTTCCCGTAGTAGTATCTGATACAGGTGGTTTTCCAGAAGTAGTGCAACATACGAAAACAGGCATTGTCACCTATACCAATAACCCAGATTCTTTGGCGTGGGGGATTTTGGAAGTTCTGAAAAATCCAGGTTATCGCCAATGGCTGATTGATAACGCTTATGAAGATTTGGAACGACGCTTTAGCTGGCCGAAATTAGGCAAACAAACAGAAGAAGTATATCAGCGAGTGGTGCATGAGCGATCGCTCATAGTCTGGTAATAGATAAAATTTTTGGTGTCTTAGTGTCTTAGTGTTTCAAAAATAATCTATCTTTTTCACCACAAAGACACTAAGACACTAAGAAGAAAATTGTTTTGTAGTGGGTGATGAACTTTTAGTGCAGCACCAACGATGAAAATCTTTATTCCTTATGCCTTCTGCCGTCTGTCTTATTAAAATGGTGTTTGCGTGTGTAAATGCAGTCTTTCTCCTAACTGTGGATGTTCAAAACTCAATTCCCTGGCGTGCAGATGTAAGCGACTTGCGCCTGCACAACATCCATAAAGGCGATCGCCTAAAATTGCCACCCCAAGTCCTTGGGGATCAGCAGCATGAACTCGCAACTGATGAGTGCGTCCGGTTAGTGGTATAAATTCTATACGAGTGTAGTTTTCTTGTTTACCAATAATTTGAAACTTAGTCAGGCTAGGTTTTCCGTACTGCCAATTTACTTTTTGATAGGGGCGATTCTGGGGATCTCCCCATAATGGCAAGTCAATTACACCTTGATTAATGGTTACAGTACCAGAAAGCACTGCTTCATAAATCTTGCAAACCTGCTGTTGCTGAAACTGCTGGCTGAGTTGGCTATAGGTTTGGCGATCGCGAGCTAACAAAAGAATGCCAGAGGTTTGTTGATCTAAGCGATGTACAGCAGTAAGTGCCATTCCATCTGGTAAAAGATGGCGTAACCGACTGAGAACACTGTCTTGAGTGTCGCGATAACGACCAGGTACTGATAGTAATCCTGGGGGTTTGTTAACAACAATTAGCCATTCGTCCTCATAGAGAATCGGAACCTCTCCCCAAACCCCTCTACTATAAGGTGTGAGGCTTCTTACTCCCCCTTCCCTACGAGGGAAGGAATCTGGGGGGTTAGGTTCCAATCCCGACAGCAAAAACCCCATCAATGGCTGACAACGTTCTACACAGGCTCCGTAGAATTCTCCTGGAATTTTATCTTGATTATTAGAGGATGGCCCCCACCAAAACTCTGCTATTGCCAATGGTTTTAAATTATGCGTTGCTGCATAATGGAGTAGCTTAGGGGCGCAACACTCACCAGTACCAGTGGGTAAACCTTCTGGCATAAGTTGTTGTAGCGATCGCGACTGTCCGAAAAAGTTCATTAGGGAGTAAGCAGCGTGCATCTGTGCTTGGAGTTGGCGGGATAGTTCTTTTCGCCGTTGTCTCAGTTCCTGCATCCGTATATCTGCATTGTCAATTATTTGCTTAAATGGCTGTAATACTTCATCCCGTCGGCGTTTGAGTTGTCGTCGCTCAATGCCATCTCGACGACTTTCTTCCTCAAGTTGTTCTAGGGCTGTTGTCAGTGCTTCTGCTGTTAGGGTTTCAGAGAGTACCTGACGTTGGGTGTGGCGTTGCCGTTTGCGATCTTGGTGGCGATCGCTGATTTGTTGCAGACCCAATTCAAACTCACGAGACAAAGTTGCATACTGTTGGCGTTCGGGAAGTTGCTTGAGGGTAATCAGTTCCTGCTTGATGGCGTCTAACTCAGCCAATGTCCGGGCTTCATCTAAAGCAACTTCATCTCGTCCGGGAATTGGTGGAACCCAACCCTCAAGCACACTGCAACCATTTAGTAAACCAGAGAAAGCTTTAAGTATCCGTTGTTCGCCACTTGGTAATTCTACTAGTAATATCCCGTACATCTTGCCTTCACGGGAATAAAGCTCATCGCTAGCGAGTTGCTGCATGAGATGATAGGCGATCGCTTCTACTAAAGGGGTGCGGGGAAGTTTCAGTAGTTCACCAGTTTGCGGACAATGCCCTTGATAGTAATAGCTGGGAGACGAGTTACTGACAGCGTGATTGCAGTCAATAAAGTCTGAAAGTGTGTGCAAAACCACAATATAGGAATCCCATTTGATTACTGAACATACTTGTGAAGGAGGCAACAGGCAACAGGCAACAAAGAAGTTAGAGGTGTATTGATTTTTTTCAAAAATCAAATATGATACCAAGTTGTGTTTAAAAACCTTACCCCATCCCCTCTGTTGCGAGTTCACCAGAGGGGAACCAAAGGCAGGGTGAGGTAATATCTATAGAATGCAACTCGGTATAAGTCCTATAGCAAGTTTGGCAGTTGAAGAAACACTTGATAGTTTACTTTCTACATTTTTGCTCGCAATAATTATACCTGAAACAAATACTTTGAAAAAGTTAAGGGAACAAGGTTAAAGGCATGAGACAACCCTTTACCCTTGCTCCACAAGAGTGCAAAAATTACTCTAACCAAACTCTGCACTCCTTTACATTTAATGCAAACCCGTACTAAGCCGTGACTGGCTTGATGTTTTGATTGACGCGGAACAGGTTGGTTGGATCGTACTTATTCTTAATTGCAACTAGACGCTTGTAATTGTCACGATAGGTGGCCTGAACGCGCTCTTGACCCTCCTCCATCATGAAATTTACGTACGCACCACCACAGGTATGGGGATGCAATGCATTCCAATATTCCTTTGCCCAGCTAGTAATGCGATCACAATTAGCCGGATCTGGATCGATGCCAGCCATAACCATTGACCACTTTGCCTCACGGAAACTGAAAGCTGTATCTTGATTGCTGACTTGGTTGGCTGCGCCATCAATCGGATACAAATGCATGGTTGATAGCAAGCTTGGCAGTTGCGAACCATATTTTACGTGTAGTGCGATCGCCTCATCGCTCAACTGGTTGATCAAATCGCCTTTCCAGTACCACTGCAACCCTGATGGTAACAACGGATCAAACATGCTCTGCAAAGCAGGATAGGGCATTGAACCAATGTGTTCAAATGCTGGGGCAAAGTTGCGGATGGGTTGAAACACTTCCTCTACTTTCTCCAATGCTCCGGTGTAGCACCAAATAATGCCGCACATTGTCTTAGTATGCAGGTGTTCCGGGAATGGTGGCCCCGGTGGTACGTTCAGAAAGGCAAAGAAGCCATACATATCTTCCTGCACATTGATGCTGAACTCTCGATACCACTGCATGATCTCAACAGCCCGATCCAAATGCCACAGCGTCGGCCCAGCATAAACTGTACTGACGGGATGTGCCTTGAACAAAAAGGAGGTGACAACACCAAAGTTACCTCCACCACCACGCAACGCCCAAAACAGATCCTCATTCTCTTGGGCATTAGCGGTAACAAAACGCCCGTCTGGCAGCACTACGTCCGCTTCCAGCAGATTATCGATACTTAAGCCGTACTTGCGGGTCAGATAGCCGTGTCCACCACCTAAAGTTAGTCCAGCAACGCCAGTAGTAGAGATGATCCCACTGGGTACAGCCAGACCGAATGCATGGGTTGCATGATCCACATCTCCCCAGGTGCAGCCGCCTTCGACTCGCACTGTACGCGCTATAGGGTCAACGCGAATCCCCATCATAGGTGAGAGGTCAATAACCAAGCCGTCATCGCAAATCCCCAAACCTGCACCATTGTGGCCGCCGCCTCGAACTGCTAGGAGCAGATTGTTTTCACGGGCAAAATTAACAGCATTGATGACATCCGCCACGTTGGTACAACATGCTATTAGCTGGGGGCGTCGGTCAATCATGCCATTGTAGACCTTGCGGGCGTTGTCATAGCCTGCATCATCGGGACAGAGCAGCTCACCGCGCAGGCTGGTCTTCAATTCTTCCACTGCTGCTTGCTCAAGAACAGTTTCTTCACCTGTAATGGTGGCAACATGTAGGCTAACCATTATTTCTCTCCTTAGCTACTCTATATCTCGTCAGTTGAATGCCAATTCGCCATGTGTTGAGCGTGAGTTTTTAGATAAGCTCCTGGCTGGAAGTGATGGTCGTAGAACTCTAAATCTAAGTGATGAGCCTGGAGATAAGTCAAAATAAACACACTGGGTACAGTGCCGGGGAATTTGCCAAAACGGTCGTATATGTACTGCGCCATCACAGCAACACAGTCCTTAAACCCTTCACTATGAACCTCAGCACTTCCACGCACCTTAGCAGTTTCTTTCCAAGGTCCGGGTGTGTCGCGGTGGAATGGCCCACCTGATCCGAACTTCCGCTTAGCAAAGGCTTCCACTGCTGCACGCATGTCGGGATAGTGGGGCGGACAAAAAGCTTCAAATACTCCAGGTAAACCAGTCGGGTTAGGCAGGGCCCAACGTTCATCGGTGTCGTAGCGGAAACCTAAACCTGGCACATCCGGATCACCACTGGCACCCAGTACAACATGGCGATCCATACCATCGAACATCCAACCACCCAGCCCCATTGCTTGCAGCATCAGCATACCCGCATAGCAACAGGTTGAAAGCTCAGCAGTACATTCCGTCAAGGAATACTGATCGATGAAGGTCATGGGGAAGGGTTCGTCTAAATTTACCAGATGTTTGAATTTTTCCAGTCCTGGAATTTGTTCTCGATTCACATCGTCATAAATGCAATAGCCGTTCTGCACCAAGAAGCAGAGGTTAGCAATCATATGCTGGGCAATGTCACTTACAGGAATAATCAGCAGACTTCCTGGACGATTAACACACCAGGTGTTGTGTCCTTCCATGTAGGGTTCAGCAGGTGGAATACGCAAGCGAGTGTCACTCAGCTTACGAATCCGTTGGCGATGGGCAGCTAATAGTGCATCCAGACTGATATCCTCGTCTGCTTGCCGTTCTACTAAAGCATGTGCATCGCGGGTTGCAAAGAAATAGACGCCATCGTCATTAGTAAAAAATATTTCACTGGTATGGAAACCTGCAGCTGAAGGAAAGGTACGTCCGCCCGCAGCAGCAGAGTAGTTCGACAGATGAGGGGCGTATCTGGCATGGCGTGTAATCATGTGGTGCCACCCAGTGTTACCTGCTGCTGCGGTCAGAACCATCATCTGCTCTAGTTCCGAAAGCGGTAAAGGCTGATGGTGAGATGTAAATGCTAATGGACCATCCGGAATAGAAGCACCAACAGAGAAGCGACGCGCACGTCTACCAAATAATGCCTCTACTAACGGGAATTCTAAAGCTGTCTTCAAACCAGGTAAATATGCTTTTGTCTTCATAATCCACAACTTGCCTTCTAAAATTTTGTTAAATTCAGAAATTTACAGATGTTTTTATTTGTTTGCATCAATTGTTTGTAGAAGTGGGTTTTGTTTAATATTTTTGCTAACACCATCCCTAATACGATTTTGGATTTTAGATTTTAGATTTTGGATTCAAAAAGATTTACTAACTATGCTTTTGAGCAATCAATCTGTTACTATCATTTTTCAAATTGGTATAAAATAGATTTGAAAAAATTCGAGTGATGTTAATAGATTGATTGACTTGCTGCTAGCTATAAATCGACATAGCTGCCTCTGTTTTGAATTGCTTGACTTTCTTCCTCATCTGCCATTGGAGTAGTTTTAACTTCTATCTTTTGATATGTTTGCAAACACACACACCACGAACTGTACAATTTAAGCTGGGGATTGCTAAATGCAATCATCACAAAATCTTCAGACCAAAATGTATGGTCAAACACATAACAAATACCTGGAAGTAGAACCACTCAATTAAAGCTTTATATACTAATCGAAGGCGCTTGAGATATTTACGCAATCAAGACAAATATTTACATTTCTTTAGAAAATTGATTTTAAGTGCATCAAAGTAGGTTGGGTTTCCTTGCGTCAACCCAACTATAAGACAATGCGTATAATTAATTTTACCTAAGTACTTAAAAACTACCGTAGATGCTGATTGACAAAAAGCTCATGTTAGCAAAAAATATTGGTATTTAGCTTGTCTTCATGTCCCTGTTTATACCAATTAAAAAAATATTTAAAGGCAGATAATCCCACCCGCCTAACGCCACTCTCCCCAAGATCCTACCGTGTAAATACAAGTTGGATTTACCCCCCTTAATCCCCCCGATATTCGGGGGGAAACAACAAATCCAGTTCCCTCCCCTTCTAAAGGAGAAGGTTAGAGTGAGGTAAAACCAGGATTTCTAAGCTATTTCAGACTTGTGTGTACACCGTAGCCCCGGTCTTTTGTCTATTGCAGGTGGTGCAAGATGTAAATTTACGAGGGATTAACGGGAATTTTTTAGGATTCATGCAAGAGGTTTAATACTTTGCGTGTTAACGGTACATCATCAAATGCAGGTTGGCGCAAGTCTACACTTCCCTCACTTAACTGTGCAAGTTTTGCAACGATCGCATCCAGATTTTTCTTGGCATCACCAAATAGCATCCAGGTATTGTCTTTATAAAACAGAGGATTCTCAACACCAGCGTAGCCACTGGCCATACTACGTTTCATGACTATGACAGTGCCAGCCTTCCAAACCTCTAGTACAGGCATACCAGCAATCAGACTCTGAGGGTTTTCCAAAGCACTGGGGTTAACAGTATCGTTAGCACCGATCACCAGCACAACATCAGTTTTAGGAAAGTCCTCGTTAATCTCATCCATTTCTAGGACGATGTCGTAGGGTACATTAGCTTCAGCCAGGAGGACGTTCATATGTCCAGGCATCCGACCAGCTACCGGATGGATGCCAAAGCGAACCTGCACACCGCGATCGCGTAGCAACTTTGTGAGTTCTGATACGGTATGCTGGGCTTGAGCTACTGCCATACCGTAGCCAGGGACAACGATGACACTCTTGGCATTTTGCAACAGTTGAACAGTATCCTCAATTGTTGCTGTGGTGACATTGCCCTCTAATTTCTCTCCACTAGGAGTTGCTGCACCAGTTTGCTCACCAAAGCCCCCGAGAATCACGCTGAGGAAGGAACGGTTCATGGCCTTGCACATGATATAGCTGAGGATGGCACCACTACTGCCCACCAGCGCCCCCGTAATGATTAGCAAATCGTTCGATAGCATGAAACCAGCGGCGGCGGCTGCCCATCCAGAGTAGCTATTGAGCATGGAGATCACCACCGGCATATCAGCACCACCGATCGCCATCACTAGATGAATGCCCAAAACCGAGGCGATTATGAACATAGTTAACAGCGATTGCAGTCCACTTAGATGTGCTGTTGTCAAAAACTCGAAACCTAGCCATACTGAAGCCGCAATCATCCCCAGGTTGAGCCAGTGTCGCCCCAGCAAAAGCAGAGGTTTACTGCTGATCATGCCCCGCAGTTTGCCAAAGGCAACCACTGAACCTGTGAAGGTGACAGCACCAATAAACACACCCACAAAAATTTCAATTTCGTGAATTGTAGATTCAACTGGAGTTAGTTCTATCGACTCTTGCAGATAATTGGCAACGCCCACCAGAACTGCTGCAATTCCTACAAAGCTATGCAGAATCGCCACTAGTTCTGGCATTGAGGTCATTGCTACCCGAGAAGCCACAATTGCACCGATCACAGCTCCTGGGATGACAACTGACGTGAGAATGCCGTATGTAGTTACATCTAGAGAGAATGCGGTAGCAACTAGAGCAATCAGCATACCAACCATGCCGTAAACATTACCTTGGCGGGCAGTTTCCTGATTGGACAGTCCCCCGAGACTGAGAATAAATAAGGCGCTAGCCACTATATAGGCGACTGTCAGTAGATTATTCGACATAATTCTTTTCTCTCTACTTTTGGAACATCCTAAGCATCCGTTGGGTGACTAGGAAGCCACCAGAAATATTGATTGTCCCGACGAAAATAGCGATCGCTCCTAAGATAGTCGATGAACTTGATACCCCAGACAGTTGGAGCATACCACCAATAATAATGATGCCGCTAATCGCATTGGTGACACTCATTAATGGTGTATGGAGAGCAGGCTTAACATTCCAGATTACCTGCCAACCAACAAAGCAGGCTAGGACAAACACAATCAAATGAGATAAGAACGAAGCAGGCGCACTTATACCAATACCGACGAGAGCTAAACCAACAAACACTAGCCATAGTAAGTTACTACTGCCCTTCGAGGAACTAGAAGTAGGGGATGGAGCTATGGGGAGATGGGGAGATGGGGTGACAAGAGTAGGCTCTTTCTTCTTTTCCTCCTGCTTCTCTTGTCCCCCTGCACTCCCTGCTTTCTTCGGTGGCGGCCAAGTAATCTCTCCTTGATGAACTACTAAAGTACCCCGAATGACCTCGTTTTCGAGATCCACTTTGTAGTTTTTCGCTCCTCCCATTTCTTCCAGGAGATGGTAAAGATTGCTGCCATAAAGTTGACTTGCTTGTTGGGCCATACGGCTGGGTAGATCACTCAGACCAACAATCGTCACTCCCTTATAACAATAAACTTCACCAGGGTGAGTACAGGCACAATTACCGCCTTGTTCTGCGGCCATATCAACGATGACCGATCCCTCCTTCATGCTCTCGACCATTTCCTGTGTAATCAATATAGGCGCTCTCTTACCTGGGATCAGCGCTGTTGTAATGATAATGTCAACTTCTTGAGCTTGAGCGGCGAACAATTCCATTTCAGCCTTAATAAATTCGTCACTCATAACTTTGGCGTAACCGCCCTCACCTGTGCCATCTTCAGCAAAATTCAGCTCCAGAAACTCCGCACCTAGACTCTGTACCTGTTCTTTCACTACAAGGCGCGTATCAAAAGCACGGACAATTGCACCCAAGTTCTTAGCAGTACCGATAGCTGCTAGCCCAGCAACACCAGCACCAATTACTAGTACCTTCGCAGGTTGCACCTTTCCGGCTGCCGTAATCTGTCCGTTGAAGAAGCGTCCAAAGTGATTAGCAGCCTCAATCACAGCGCGGTAGCCAGCAAGATTTGCCATTGAACTCAGGGCATCCATCTTTTGTGCCCTAGTGATGCGCGGAACTGCATCCATTGCTAACACTGTGGCTTTACGTGCTGCCAGTTTATCAAGTAAATCCGGGTTCTGGGCTGGCCAGATGAAGCCGATTTGCGTACCTCCCTCACGTAACAGTTCAGTTTCATGCTTTCCAACTTCCGGGTGCGTTTGCGGTGGACGAACTTTAAGTACAATATCTGACTGTGCCCATAGAGTAGGAGCATCGGGAACAATCGTGCATTCAGCCTGTATATATGCTTCATCTGCAAAGTTTGCACTTGCGCCCGCACTAGACTCAACTAGCACATCGAAACCAAGTTTGATCAGACGTTTGGCTGTGTCCGGTGTAGCTGCTACACGACGTTCGTCAGGGTAAACTTCCTTGGGAATACCAACCTTCATGCGTGTTCTCCTTTTAATGTCGCGGAGTTTCCCAGGTAAAGAGAGACACTAATTTATTTAGAGTTTGGATTTAACCATATCACCATGAGTAAGTGTTAATATCTATAGCTGTCTTAATTCTTCACAACAGTAGACAGGAAGTAAGAGGATTTTAGATTCGTTTACCTTTCTTCTTTAAACGCAAAGGGACGCGGAGGTAAACGCAGAGTCACGCAGAGTGTTTCTCAGGTATAATTATTTCACCATCTGTCCTCTGCCTTTGATTTCACCTTCTGCCATCTGCCATCTACCTTTGCTCTCCTGAGTGCCTTGCAAATATTCCTCCAAAGTAAAGGAATCTACTTGAATTGCATCATTACGAGCGAACTCTGCTTCACAGATTAGCTCAACTTCTTTGTTATTAATCACCCCAGCTTGGAGGGCTGCTGCAATCAGTTCGTCGGGTTTTTGCTGTGGTAGTTTCTCTGTGTGGCTGGCATTTTTGATCTTTTTGAGTAGTGGTTCAGCTTGGGATAACAAAATGAAAGCTTTTTCTAAACGTCCCAATGCTTCTTCGCTGCTGGTAGGAAGATCAATTCCTGCGGTGAGGCGATCGCGTATTTGTCCGGGAGTTTGTAGTTTGCGGGCAACTTCACTGCCAAGTTTGTCATTGGGTAGGGAACCAATGGGATTGAGTCGCCACCACCAACTTACAGGCCCAGCCAACAGTATACCTAGAACTGGTACAGAGAAATTCTGGAAAATTCCCTCAAAGGCTAACTGTATCTGAGCAAAAGCGTATTGCATTGCCCAGTGAACAAAAGGTAAGTCTTCTGGTTTTCGCCCTTCGGCTTCAAAGCGGCATAGGGTTGCAGTAGCTAAGTACATCCAGCTGAGAATATCGGCAAACCTGCCTGTTAGCTTTTCTCGTCGCTTTAATGTACCACCAAAGGCAAAGATAGTGATATCAGTCAGTAAGGCAAAGGTAGCAGATGCCCACTCTAGTTTACGGTAATATTTAGCCGTCGCACCTGGGACGGGAGAAACAGCTAAATACCCACGGGAAACACTGAGAAACAAGGAGCGAAAAGTATTACGTACAGTCAATCCGAGATGATGCCAGAAAGCTTGATCGAAGGCAGCGACATCTGATTGATGCAGCGCTGTAATTTCGTCATACACATAAGGATGACAGCGAATCGCTCCTTGTCCAAAAATCATTAAGGTGCGAGTGAGAATATTTGCGCCTTCAACGGTAATAGAAATTGGAGTGGCTATATAGATATTTGCTAATAAATTTCTGGGCCCGCGACAAATTCCGGCACCGCCCATAATATCCATACCATCGTTAATAATTTTGCGGGAGAGTTCTGTCAAACTGTATTTAGCGATCGCCGAAATGACTGCTGGTTGTTTTCCTTGATCTACTGCACCGCAGGTATAAGTTCGCGCCGCCTCTATTAAGTAGGTAAGACCGCCAATCCGTGCTAGAGGTTCTTCTACACCTTCAAAACGACCAATCGACAAACCAAATTGTTGCCGTACAACAGCATAAGCACCTGTAACTCTTGCTACTAATTTTGCTACACCCGTACAGCTAGCAGGGAAGCTAATTCCCCGACCTGCTGCCAAAGTCTGCATGAGCATTTTCCAGCCATTACCCGCCTGTTCTACACCGCCGATAATTTGGTCAATGCTTACCACAACGTTATCTCCTTCCGTGGGAGAATTGTAAAATGGCACACCCATTGGGTCGTGCCGCCTACCCATGATTACACCTGGTGTATCGGTAGGAATTAAAACGCAAGTAATGCCAACTTCTTTACCTTTACCTAAGTAATTTTCCGGATCGCGCAATTTAAAAGCTAGTCCTAAAAGAGTGGCGATCGCAGCTAAGGTAATATATCGCTTCTTCCAATTCAGACGCAAATAAAGCTTGCCATCCTCACCCCTAAACACAATTCCTTCAGACTTGATACTGGCTGCATCTGAACCAGCAGTTGGTTCTGTCAGCGCAAAACAAGGAATTTCTTCACCCCGTGCTAGACGTGGGAGGTAATAATTTTTCTGTTCCTGTGTACCGTAGCGGAGTAATAATTTTGCCGGGCCTAATGAGTTTGTCACCCCCACAGTAGCGATATGTGTAAAAGAACGAGAAGCCAACTTTGTCATTACATTGCTGTAGGCAAAATTAGAAAATCCCAAACCGCCATATTCTTGGGGTATCATCATCCCCAAGAAGCGCTCTTTTTTGAGATAGTCCCAAACTTCTGGTGGTAAATCCTTACGACGATAAATTTCCCAATCACTCACCATGCGACAAACTTGTTCCACCGGACCATCCAGAAATGCTTGCAATTCTGGTGTGACTTGAGGATATAGTTCTTGATTAATTCTTTGGAAATCTGGTTTACCAGAAAAAAATTCTCCATCTACCCACACATTCCCCGCTTCAATTGCAGCCCGTTCAGTATCAGAGATTTTTGGTAATAAATTAAAAGCTTTAATGGCCTTAATCAATGGGGATGTGATGATATTTTGTCGCAGAATAGGGATATTGAATATGCAAGCGATCATACCAAAAATCACCCAAATCCAGATCGGCGCGTGAAAAAATACTAGTAATGCTGCAAAATAAACCGACCAAACCCACAAAGAAACACCGATATAACCAAGTAATAGTAGTAGGAAACTTAGCGTAGAAATAAGGTTCATCAGTTTTACCCTAAATTAGAAAAATATCACGCATAGACGCAAAGAATTAGAGTTAAACAAATGCAAGAGCGAATTTTCCTCAGAAACACTCTGCGTGACTTTGCGCTAACCTCTGCGTCCCTCTGCGTTTCAAAAAGAAAACTAAATCATCAAATTCTCAAACACAGCCGCAGCACCCATTCCCCCACCAACACACATCGTCACCAAACCATAACGGACACTACGCCGTTTCATTTCGTGGAGGAGAGTAGCTGTGAGTTTCGCACCAGTGCAACCGAGAGGATGACCAAGGGCGATCGCACCACCATTGACATTGACAATTTCCTCGTTAAGTCCAAGTTTACGAATCACAGCCAAACTTTGAGCGGCAAAAGCTTCGTTGAGTTCGATTAAGCCAATGTCATTTAAAGTCAAACCCACTTGTTTTAAAACTTTAGGTACAGCTTCCACCGGGCCAATACCCATCACTTCTGGTGCGACACCCGCAACCGCATAGCCTAACATCTTACCCATAGGACGGACATCGAGCATCCGCATCATGCGATCGCTGATTACCACTGTTGCTGCTGCACCATCTGACATTTGCGATGAGTTACCGGCTGTCACACCACCACCCACACGAAATACAGGCGGTAATTTCATCAAGGCTTCCATACTGGTGTCAGGACGCGGCCCTTCATCCACCGTAAATACCTTTTCTATCGGTCGCGGAGTGCCATCAATATAGAGTATGTCCCGGACTTCGAGTGGTACGATTTCTTCTGTAAACCGACCTTGCCTGATCGCAACTAAAGCTTTTTGATGGGAACGCAAAGCAAAAGCATCCTGTTCTTGGCGGGAGATTTCGTAATACTGCATGACGTTTTCGGCTGTAATACCCATCGTGCAGTAAACCTTGGGCATATCTACCATCATTCTTGGGTTGGGGGCCAAATAATGTCCTCCCATCGGAATCAAACTCATAGATTCCGCACCACCCGCAACAATCACCTCCGCATGTCCTACCATAATTGCTTGGGTTGCCATTGCGATCGCTTGCAGTCCAGAAGCACAGAACCGATTCACCGTCATACCTGCCACAGAATCAGGTAAACCTGCACGTTGGGCAATTAACCGCCCAATATTAAATCCCTGTTCTGCTTCCGGAAAAGCACAACCCATAATGACATCATCAATGTATACAGGCTCTAAATCTTTAACTCGTTCAATGGCTGCTTTGACAACAACTGCACCCATATCATCTGGACGCATATTGTGTAACGTACCCCGTGGCGCTTTTCCTACAGGTGTGCGGACACTGCTGACTATATAGGCTTCTTTCATAAATAACTCCGACCAATGTTTAAATGTGTTGATCATTAAGGCAGGAGGCAGAGGACAGGAGGCAGGGGGCAGGAGGAAAGAATGAGGGCTGAAGGGAATTATTAAGACAGATGATAGATTTTCAAAGGTACAAGGGAATAATTAACGAATAAACTAAATAGTCGAAGAAAGAAGTAAGCGTTGGAAGATTAATTTTTTATCAATTCTTACTTCTTAATTTGAAAGCTTTCTGCCCTCTGCCGTTTATCTTCTGCCTTATTTAAAAACTTATGAGTTACAGAGAACAGTTTATTTGGAAAAGAAGTGTTGAATTAGCGGTTAACTGCTATGAATTAACACAAAAGTTTCCTCAATCAGAACTTTACGGTTTAACAAGTCAAATCAGACGTTCGGCTGTTTCTGTAGCTTCAAATATTGCAGAAGGATATGGACGTAAGAGTAAATCAGAATATATTCAATTTCTGCACATTGCTTTAGGCTCCTTACGAGAATTAGACACACAACTTATAATTGCCCAACAAGTTAAATTAACTGACCAGCAATTATTTAATCCTCTTATCCAGTCCGCCAAAGAAATGCAGAAAATCATGGTTACATCCATCAACAAACTCAAACATTAAACCTTTATTCTTTCCTCCTGCCCTCTGCCATCTCTACCTCCTTGGTGCCTTAATAATTCCCTTCTGCCCTCTGCCTCCTGCCCTCTGCCTTCTCTTAGTTTCTGAGAGGTTTCTTTGTCTTCAACATATAAGCAATCCGTTCCTGAGTTTTTGGTTGCTGTAATAGTGGTAAAAACGCCTCTGTTTCTAATCTCAATAAGTAGTTTTCATCAACCAAAGCAGGTACAGTCAATTCTCCGCCTGTCATCACATAAGCCAAGCGGCTTGCTAAATAACTGTCATACTCCGAAATAAAACCTCCTTGCTGCATGACATATACGGCGTGTTCCAACATTGCCCGCGCTGGACGACCTAGCACCATGACGGCGTTACGTTTTGGTGGTGGCATGTAACCTATGCGGTCTAAACACAGCACTTCCGCTTTCGCTACAGTTAAACGTCGATCAGCATTCATCACAATCTTGGTTGTTGGTGAGAGGAACCCTAATTCTTGTCCTTCATAGGCACTATTGGAAACCTTGGCCATGCCAACAGTTTCAAACACTTTTCGCAGGAAGGGTTGAATATCCTGTGGTGATTCGCTGACGGCTTTATCAGCTGCCCAAGTCACCATCCGCATGATGCCGCCACCTCCAGGAATCAAACCGACGCCGAGTTCTACTAGTCCAATGTAAGTTTCTGCGGCGGCGACTACATGAGGACAAGCCAAGACTAACTCACAACCTCCGCCTAAAACCCGTCCGACAATTGCAGCGACAATTGGTTTCGGGAAATATTTCATGCGTTGCAGTAACGTTTGGAACTTGACGATTAAATCAGCGATGCCTTTACCGTTATCTGTCTGGGCTAACATGGCCATTTCTGCCAAATTCGCCCCTCCAGAGAAGTTGGCACTGTCGTTACCTATAACTAATCCCCGATAATCACTATTTTCGACAATATCTAATACCTTGGCTAAGCCTTCTACTGCTTTTAAAGTCAGGGTATTGCCTTTAGAATGAAACTCGTACAAAACAACTCCATCGCCCAAGTTCAACAAAGAAGCTTCTGAGTTTTGCCACAAGATATTTTTGGCATCTTCTTTGATAGCTGCTATCTGAATTTCATCTGTTGGGGCTTTTGGTTGTTCGCTGATGCAGACTGCACAAGCATCGACTACCTTTTGTTCAGCCCAAGATAGTCTATCTTTTTGATAGAAACTTTGCACACCAGAATCGTGCATCTTTTCTACCCACTCAGGTACAGATATACCAGCAGCTTTCATATCTGCTAACACAGTTTCAAAGCCCAGGACATCCCAAATTTCAAACGGGCCGAGTTCCCAGCCGAAACCCCACCGGATTGCCCGGTCGATATCTGCTGGCCTGTCGGCAATTTCCGGGATGCGACGGGCGCTGTAACCCAGAATTTCTAATGTTAATTTGCGGAAGAAGATACCTGCACGACCAGAATCATGATAGAGTTTGCGTAAGCGATCGCCTAAATCATCAATTTTCCCAATTGCCTCAATCTCCCCTAAATCAAGCGATTTCGCTGCTTCGTAAGCCAGTGTCGTGGGATTAATCGAGAGAATTTCCTTACCTTGCTTTTTGTAAAATCCTTGACCTGTTTTTGCTCCTAACGACCCAGTTTCTACGAGTTTCTTCAGTAACTGTGGCACTCGAAAGACTTCCCGGCTTTCATCATCAGGAATAGCTGGGTAAAGGTTGTGTGCCACATACATCAAAGTATCTAACCCCACCAAATCAGCCGTGCGAAATGTCGCTGATTTCGGTCGTCCAGCAATCACCCCTGTTAATGTATCAATTTCTTCTATTGTGTAACCTTGCTCAGTCACACCCCGGATACCCAGCATAGTTGCATACATACCTATGCGGTTGGCTATAAAGTTGGGGGTATCTTTGGCTACTACTACGCCTTTACCAAGATGCATCCAAGCAAACCACTGCATTTTTTCCAGGATTTGCGGCTCAGTATCCGGTGTCTGAATTAACTCTAATAACTTTAAGTAGCGTGGCGGATTAAAAAAGTGAGTGCCTAAAAACCTCTTCCGAAAAGACTCAGACCGTCCTTGAGCAATTTCCTGAATAGGTAAGCCACTAGTATTAGTAGACACTACAGTATCATCATTAATTACACCTTCTACCCGCGCCATCAAATCTTGTTTAATAGCGAGATTTTCGACTACAACTTCTATTACCCAATCAACATCTGCAATGCGGTGAAAATGCTCGTCAAAATTCCCCAAAATAACGCGACGGGCTGTTTTTTCTGTAAATAAAATCGGTGGAGATTGCTTAATCGCTTTTTTAAAAGCTGTTTCTACGACATCATTTTTATTATCGCCTTGAGCCGCAATATCTAACAAATGAACTGTTAATCCTGCATTAGCTAAATGGGCGGCGATTTGTGAACCCATCACTCCCGCACCCAATACTGCGGCTTTTTGGAACGGCTTATACATACATCACCCTTCCTTCTTAAATTTTAGATTTTAGATTTTGGATTGAATAAATACCTAATTTTCAAAAATTCACTTAACCGATGCAAAAACCCTCTCTCACCCTCTTACCTTCGCGTACTTTGCGTACTTTGTGGTTCGTTTAAATCTTTCCTCATTCACCACAAGCGTAATAGCTAAGAACTCAGAGATTGAGCAAACACAGGACATGAAAATCTCTGATTCACCGGACATAAATTATCTATTTGTTCTATTGTGGCATTCTCGTTTCTTTGCATCCTCTTTTCTTCATATATTGCATTAATTTCTTGAGCAAATATCTCTAAAATTTTGACTCTATTTACCTCCTGATTTAATGCTATTAGTCCATTCTCAACAGTGAAATTAGCATTAACTAGCCGGAATTTTTTTACAGTTGACCAATGAGGCAAATGACAATTAGCTTCATCCACCAATCCTTGATATAAAGCCATGATGCAAGGATGCTGAAGTAATTCTTCAGTTGGTAAATCAATTCCTATTGATAAAGCCTGCTGCTGTAAATTATCTAAATTAGGAAAAATCAGCATGGCACAAAACTTGCGATCAGCACCTACAGTCACAGCTTTTGTTACTAAAGGAGATTTTTCTAACCTGCTTTCTATTGGTTGTGGTGTGACATACTTACCTGTAGAAAGTTTAAAACGGCTTTTCTTCAAACCAGTAATTTTGAGAAAACTATCAGATGTAAATTCCCCTAAGTCGCCTGTATGTAACCAACCTTCAGCGTCGATTAGGTGCTGGGTAGCTTGTGGGTTTTTGTAATAGCCTTGAGTAATGTAAGGACTTCTAGTGAGAATTTCCCCATCTTCGGCTATCGTAATTTCTACGCCAGCGATCGCTACACCTACAGTTCCAGCATGATTGAATTGGCCACGATTACAAGTTACGGCTGAACTAGTTTCTGTTAAACCATAGCCTTGCAAAATTTTTATTCCCGCAGCCGCAAATAAATTTGCAATTTCTGCTTTTAAAGTAGCACCTCCGCTAATTAAGTATTTTATATTGCTACCAAAAACAGCACGCCACTGTGAAAATACTAGCCTATCTGCCAATTTCAACATCAAAGCATATCGACGTTGTGGTATTTTTCCTAATTCATATTTCTGGGCTATTTTTATTGCCCAATTCATTACTGATTGAGATAAGGGAAGATAGAATTGACGCGCTGAAATAGAGTTGGGTGGCGAAAGTAAATGTGTTTTTAGGGCTCTTCCTGTTGTAGATAACCGCACAGTAGCTTCTCGCCAAGTAGCAAGCGAAGTTTTTCTCACCCAGTTGGTAGAAAACTTTAAGGATGACAATGTAATGTTAGGACGGGGCAATTTTACCCGTAGATGTTTTTCTTTTTTAATCTGTTTTTGATTTTTTTCTCCTGCTTCTAAAAGCTTGTTATAAACTTTTTCTAAAAGCAAAGGAACTGTAGCAAATATTGTTGGCTTGACTTCTTTGAGGTGTTTTAATACCCGATTAGAATTGCTGAAATAAATGCTGTGACCATATTTAATATGTCCATAGACAAGGACACGAGCAAAAACATGGGTTAACGGCAGAAAAGAAAGAACTATTTCCTCTGTTCCCAATCCTAAATCAGGTATTCCTGTAAACATTGCCACTGCATTGGCAGAGAGATTTTCATGGGTAAGCATTACCCCTTGCGGTTCTCCAGTAACTCCAGGAATATAAATAATTGTGACCAGGTCATTAGCTATCAGTTTGCCATTTAGTTCCTGAAAACTAAATTCAGAAATTTTTGTCCGTCCCTGAGAGCGAATTTCCTCCAGTGAAAAAACTTGAATACATTGCAGAATATCTATAACTGATTGTGCAGCTGACGCTGGTGAGTGTAATAGTGGTAGGGACAAACAAAAATTATCAGGAATTATCTTAATTTGATCATTGAGTGTTTTTTCATATTCCCTATTCTGTTCACAGGTTAATTGTTGTCGCCTTTGATGCCACTCAATCGGAACATCAGCAACTATTATTGTTTTGAGTTGGGTAGCATTTTGCAGGTAAGGAATGATTTGAGAGAGCAAGTCTAGATCAGAAATAATCAGCGCCTTGGCTTCTGTGTGCCGCAAAATGAAAATAATGTGTTCAATTGTTTGAGTTAAATCAATTGGTACATTCACCAAACCTGCAAGTAAGGAACCCATGTCAGCAATGCAAAAATAGACATCGCTGTGCATGAGTAAAGCAATGCGATCACCTGCTTCTAGTTGCAAATCCAGCAAGCCTAATGCCAATTCTGTGACAGTCGTGCGAAATTCGTGATTAGATAAAGCTTGCCAGCCTGTTTGTGTCAATTGATTGAAAGCACGGGAGTTAGGAGTGCGATCGCACGCTTCATCTAGTAAGGAAGGCAAAGTACGCCCTAACACTACTTCTCCAGAGTTGGGAGGCGCTTTATAGATCTGATTTGTACATAACATCATTCTCCAAGAAGAGTTTCTGACTCTTCCCCTCGTTATTAGTAAGAAAGGGAACTTTTAACAGGGAACAGGAAAATCAGATTATTTTTTCAGAAATCAAATAAGGGTTCCGTCAAGCAACCCTAAATCATTTATGAGATAGGAAAATATTTGCCTAGTTCCCAAGATGTTCTTTATTTGTTCTTTTCCTATGAAATAGGAAGGATAATCAATGATCTCAAGATTGTTGGGTTAAAGTTAATGCCAAATTAGGTACATTTAAGATGCATAATTGTTATACCTAAGTCTTGAAAAATACTAAATTTCTCCTTTCAAGTTTGTATCTATTAAAAATAGAATTCATCTCAGTTTTAGGCTTAGGCTTATTTCATGCCTACATGTCTTAAACTAAGGTCTTTTGTACTAATAATAATGTAGACCATGCTGGGGATCAACGACAAGCTTTGTATCTTTTTCGCAAAGAAACCCATCTAATGAATCAAAGGTTTGGTCTTGAAAGTAGGTATTTTTATCAGACACCTTGATGATTGATTTTCTATTTCTCCATCCAAATGTCTTTCTAGCCAATTCTCCAAATCTACAAGTATTTTTTGGTAATTGATATCCTGATGAAAGTCGTGGTAGTCGCCGGCATACTCATAGCTTTCTTTGTCAGGAAAGGCTATTTTTTGGAAAAATGCCACGCTGCCTTCTGGCGGTGTGATCTTATCGTCACTGCTATAGAGAATTAGCAAAGGCACTTGTAATTCACAAGCATGAGTTTCAACCCATTTTTCAGTGGCGAAAAACTCCGCAGCAAGTCGCGCACTACCATACTCATGCCTTAGTGGGTCTTGAATGGTGAGATAATTCTGACCTCGCAAATTTTTACCCTTATCAAAACCTACTTTCAGACTAAAGTTTGGCCAGACTTGTGAAAGCATTCGCCCCAGTGCCACTTTTAACAGAGGCAGGTTAACTTTTCCTAAAGCAGGTGCTGTTAGGATTAATCCCTGCAAGCTTTGAGGAAAGCGCAAGGCGTAATCTACAGCTATGACTGCGCCTAAACTATGACCCCACAAAAAATATGCACAACCAGAACTTTGTTCCTGAATATGTGTCAAAAAGGTATGCAAATCTTCTCGCAACTCTGCCCAGGAATTAATATGTCCTCGTTGTCCAGGCGATCGCCCATGTCCTCGTAGATCGAAAGCGTAGACAGCATAACCCAAAGGCAATAAATGCTGCACGGCATTGATAAATAATCCGCTATGCGCTCCCAAGCCGTGTACTATAGCAATAATTGCCCGTAATTCTCCCTCTGGCTGCCAGCTTTGATAATAAAGATTAAGCCCTCCTGCTCCTATGAAGGTTCCTTCGATGTGTGTCATTGCTGTACCTACCAAATGCGTTTTTCTACAATTCAGGCTCAAGACGCAATTGGAGTTTTTTGGTTGTAGTTTGTGCAATTAGTAGTCTTTCTAATGTAGCGATCGCTAAAGTTCTGCTACAAATTATGACAACTAATCAGCTATTACTTAGTTAAATTTTTACCGTAGATCTCCTCTTAACTATTTGGTCGCTACTTTACGGCGCTTACCAAGTTAAGCATCGATTCTACCTATGTAAAAATGTTAGCATCAGTAATCTGCGTCTTGAAACCTTGATACAAATTGATTCAGAAATTTGTTAGGTCTCAAAACTTAGGTTTTAAAAGCTATGGTGCATCTTTGTAATAACAAATATAGCTTATTTGTATCGAACAATCATCTAACGATTAGAGGATATAATAGTCCGCTTTGATTTGGGGAAATTAATCGTAGAGATAGGCAATAGGGAATAGGGAACTCTTAACAGGCACTCTTACAATAGGAAAGAAGACTCTTCGGTGTACCTAGCTTCGCAAACATCAAATAGGATTTCTATATAAAATAACTTATACGTAATATAAAATTATACAAGATCAATAAAGTTTGGTTGCAATTGCCTGCATTGTACATTTTTTCTCTATTTCCTATTGCAAGAGTACCTGTTACCTATCAAGGTGTAGGCGATCGCTATGTACGACTTTTAATCAGCTTTATTCCCTTTTAACACTTGATCTAGCAGGTTTCTAGCAGGTTGTGCTTTAGCCAATGCTGCTTGATGTTCACTATAAGTACGAACCAGACGAACAAGACCACTTACACCTGACTTGAGTTGCTCAAGTTCTTCACCAGCAAGCAATTCTCCATCAAGCATCCGCATCAGCAAAGGTTTAATGTCACCCACTTCCTGCCGGACTTTTTGCAGCTTTTCTACAGTACTTAGTAAGGTTTTTAGAGAATTCAATACGTCATCAATATCCTGGATCTCTTCCACTTGTTTAGGCGAATCTTTAATTGCTGCTGTATCTTCAGAATTTAAATTCTCTGATGAAACTTCCGCTGATGTTTCACCTTTAAAGCCGTTTGTCCGTGCCATCAACACTTCCTCAAGAAATTTTTCTCAGTTTATCATTTATTCCCAGTAACCAAAGATAGTATTGTTATAATTTGTTAGATACTATGCTCGTAGGATGGGCGGTACATTTGCTCAATCAAATACTCGCATTCGATGGTAAATTTGCTGTATCCTTGATGGGCTAATCTAATTTTCAATATTAAATTGAATAAAAGCTTTTCACGGATGATTTTGAAGATTCACTAAAATACTATATTAGTCTAATTTGGAAGCAATAGACCTTACAAAAATCTTTTTTCAAAAAAACTAACACCGATAAACACCGATAAACACCAATAAATATCGATAACATCAATGTACTCTGACTTAAGCCTATGAGCGCGTCTACATCTGCGTTTGTAATTAATAATTATCCTGATTTTTGCAGAAAATCTAATATTTAAAGCCTAAATTTTTGCCAATTTCTATTACTAAAAATTTTCATGGATATAACATTTTTCACTGTTTAGTAACCTGCAATAGCACTTTCTCAATACCATCAATCATTTTGTCTATAGTGAACTTGCCTAAAATATGCTCACGACACCTATAAGCTAAATGAAAATCACGATCTCTCCAATGAATAATCCGATTCAATTTATCTGCTAAATCTAGTTGATTACCAGGTTCAAACAGCCATTGTTGAAATTCTCCGGTCAAAACTTCGGGAATACCACCAATTCTGCTAGCTACCACAGGAGTTCCACAAGCCATTGATTCAATAATGACTCTGCCAAAAGGTTCTGACCATTGACTAGGTAAAACTGTGACATCACTAACTTGATAAAGGGAGACTGTATCTGCTACATGTCCCAAAAAATCCACTTTATTTTCTATACCTAAATCTATGGATAACCTTTCCAAGGAACGCTTGTATTTTTCACCTTCTTCCGGATGTTCTTTCCCATCAGCAGCAAAGTGAAGTATAGGATTTCCAGCAATCAATAACTTGGCATTAATACCACTTTTTATAAGTAAAGAAAAGGCTGCAATTAGCGTTTCTAATCCTTTATCTTTGTCCAATCTCCTACATATGATATTACTCTAATATTTTCTGATATTTTCCATTTCTTTCTAAGATTAAATAAGTTTTCTGAAAGTTTAAACTTTTCTGTATTAGTGCCATTATATACAATATCAATTTTATTCTCTTCAATGCCACATTGTACCCAAACGATCTTTGTTTGATTCGATACAGAAATAAATTTTTTTGCATTCTTAAAACCAAGTATTTTTTGATAGTTAAAATTGTTACTAAAAGGCGGAATTTGAAAATAACAAATAAAAGGGATGTTTTTCAGCAGAGATAAAACATAACCAAAAAAATGAAATCATAGGCATTGCAAAAATAACACTGTTTTTTGTTACTGGCATATTTATGGTACTAAAAATTCCAGACAAGAAATCCAATATTTCATTAATTTTATACCGATTAAATTCATAACTATTCACTTGTGATATATAATTACAAAATTTCCGATATTCTTTCAAAAGATTTCCTGATTTTAAATAAATCAGACTAATATTGTGTCCGCGTTGAGATAGTCCATTGCAAATCTCAAACATGTTTAATTCCTGTCCACCACGAAAAGAAGAAAGTTCGTTTTCTAAACCAATAAAATGCATAAGACTACCAATTTTATTTTCAAATTATTAGTAACTTTTTTTTGCACTACTACACTAGCTCCATAATTAATTTTTTTGCAGTTTTTGCAGCTACTGCCCAATTTAAACGAGATTGATATTCATGAAATGATGAGTGAGCTAATCTTTTATATTCATTATAATTAGACATGAGATCAGCAATATAATTAGAGTATTCTTTCACGCTAGAGTTAATTGCAAAAGTTTTTCCATTGACACCATCTTTGATAATAGTTGGTATACCACCAACATTTGTAGCTAAAGAAGGAAGTCCAAAAGAGTTGGCTTCACAAAAAACGTGTCCATAAGTTTCTGCTCTGGAAGGTACAATTAAGAAATGAGATGTACAAAATAATTCATTGATTTGCTTAATACCTTCTGTTGTATATTTATTAATAAAACCAAGAAATTTGACGTAATTGGGAAAGCTTTCACTTGTGGGAGGTTCGGAACCAACTACTATTAATTCTGTATTCAAGCCAACTTGATTTAATTCTTTAGCTACCTCTAGTACCGTATCTCCTCCTTTCCTTAACCAGTCAACTCCAATAAATAATAATCTACAATAACGTGTATTTTTAGATTTCAATATATTATTAATATCCTCATAGGTTCTATTACATTCTATATTTGCTCCCCAAGGAACTACTCTTATTTTAGATGGGTTAATTCCATAAATTTTGATAGCATTTTGAGCAGCCCAATCTGATAAAAATATCACTAATTTACTTCTATCTAATGCTGCTTTCTCTAAAGCATATACGTGTCTTTTGGACTCATTACAAAAATTGCTAAAAATAGAATAAAAATCAATTAATACTGTCTGAGGTGCATCTGTCCAGAGAACAATAGGCTGCTTACATTCGAGATATGCTATTGTTTGAGCATTCTCTGGGCATAGAACTATCTTTGCGCTGGAACTAGATAACTTTTTAGAAACTTGATCTGCATAGTCTCTGATCACTGCTGGATCTGCCCAGCAGGCATAAACTTTATGCAAAAATTTCCTATAAAATTTTCTCTTAAACCTATTTATAAATCTATATTCTTGCTTCAATGGTCCGATATAATCAAGTTGTACAGATTGCTTTTCTAAGTGTTGTGCTAAATGATAACCTGCTCCTCGAAGTCCTACTAAATTTTCAGGCCAATCCGAGTTGTCTAAAACATTATAACTAGTAACGTATGCTAGATGCATAAACTAATAAAATCTCCTTAAATTTTTATTTTTCTAATCTTGTCCAATTTTCTTGTACTAATTCAATTCTCTATAAATTTGCACTTAATGAATATGCCTCTATTCCTTTGTATTCTTTGCAGTTTTTTTCTTATATTAAGTACATCTTCACGGGAAATTAATAGAAGCATATTGAAAGTTTCTCAACAGGTTGATTGTTTGACAACCTGCAATAGCACTTTCTCAATACCATCAATCATTTTGTCTATAGTGAACTTGCTTAAAACATGCTCACGACACCTATAAGCTAAATGAAAATCACGATCTCTCCAATGAATAATCCGATTCAATTTATCTGCTAAATCTAGTTGATTACCAGGTTCAAACAGCCATTGTTGAAATTCTCCGGTCAAAACTTCGGGAATACCACCAATTCTGCTAGCTACCACAGGAGTTCCACAAGCCATTGATTCAATAATGACTCTGCCAAAAGGTTCTGACCATTGACTAGGTAAAACTGTGATATCACTAACTTGGTAAAGGGAGACTGTATCTGCTACATGTCCCAAAAAATCCACATTCTTTTCTATACCTAAATCCTTTGATAGCTGTTGTAAAGATAGTTTGTATTTTTCGCCTATGATTGGACTTTCTTTTCCATCTTCTCCTAAATGAACTAAAGGCTTACCAGCAACCAATAACTTGGCATTAATACCACTTTTTACAAGTAAAGCAAAGGCTCCAATTAATGTTTCTAAACCCTTAGTTTTATCTAGTCTGCCTACATAGGTGATGACTCTAAAATATTCAGGAATATTCCATTCTTTTTTCTTTGCAATATTGTTTTCTAATAGTTTATCTAATAGTTTAAATTTTTCTGTATTTGTTCCATTGTAGACAACATCTATTTTATCTGCTGCAATCCCAAATTTCACCCAATCAAACTTTGTATGATTTGAAACTGCAATAAACTTATTAATGCCTTTAATTCCAATGCGTTTTTGACTATTAAACGCGAATGGGGGTATTCTTAGAAAAGAAACAAAATTAGTATTTTTAAAAAATGATAAACAAGAACCAAAAAAAGCCTCATGATATTGATTGATTAATACCACACTATTTTTACTTGCTGTAATCTTACTAGCAGCAGCAAGACTAGCAATAAACTCTAATACTTCAGTAGTTTTTCTTCGATCAAATACGTAACGATTAATCTTAAGAATCTGGTCACAAAAAGCTTGATAACCCTCAAGTAAATTTCCTTCTTGTATATAAATTAAACTAATTTTATGTCCACGTTCAGACAGAGCGCGACAAACTTCAAACAGACTCAATTCTTGTCCACCACGACAAGAAGACGGTTCATTTTCTAAAACAATCAGGTGCATATGTTTGCAGGTTTTGGAAATTTCAGACTGTTCTAGCCTACTTGACTCAATTCATGCTGAAGTTGGTGATATTTCCAGAGTTTGCCATGCTGTGCTAATAACTCTTGATATCCCCCTTGCTCTATAATGCGTCCCTGCTCAAGGACTACGACTTTATTGGCTCGGACAATTGTAGAAAGGCGATGAGCGATCGCAATCACTGTTCGACCAACAGCAAGCTTGTCTAAAGACTCTTGAATTAACCTTTCAGACACAGAGTCTAAGGCACTCGTCGCCTCATCTAAGATCAGAATATCTGGATCACGCAGCAAAGCACGAGCGATCGCTATACGCTGACGTTGTCCTCCAGATAGGCGCACTCCTCGATCTCCAAGCTGGGTATCAAAGCCTTCTGGTAACTCTTGAATAAATTCCAGCGCATGAGCCAATCGAGCTGCTTCCATAATTGCAGCTTCATCTACCTCTTCCATTGCATAGGCAATATTATTGCGGACAGAAGTATTAAAAATGAATGTATCCTGACTGACGACAGCTATCTTGCGGCGCAGGGAGTTAATCTCGTATTCTCGCAGATTTACACCATCTATAAGAATTTTACCTCTGGTTGGATCGTAAAATCTTGGAATTAAATCAGCCAATGTTGATTTACCAGCACCAGATGCGCCAACTAGTGCTGTCATCTTTCCCCGTTCGATAGTTAGAGAAATATTATGTAATACCAATTCATTCGCATCGTAGCCAAAATCTACACCTACAAACCTGATGGCTCGCTGCAATCCTGCAAACTGAACTTTACCATTTTGTAAGTAAGTTTTGTTGTCGGTTCTCAGCAGTTCCTTAATATTGTGAAATGCTCCTTGAAAATTGTTGAACTGCGCTCTGGCTGCATCGATCGCACGCACATTTGGTGCAACACGCAGTAAGACGAATAAAAATGTCAACAGCGAAGCTGATTCCAACAGTCCATTCTGAATTAGGAACCTAAATGCTAGAATCAGCATTCCAATCAGCATTGTGATCGAAACCCCTTCTGAGATGGGTTCTATCAATGACATCGCTGAAACAGATTTGGTCGCACTTTTTAGGAGCTTGGTACTAGCATCATAAAACCGTTTGCGCTCATAGTCTTGAGCTGCAAATGCCTGAACTGTGCGAATACCATTGATAAATTCCAGCGCCACTGAAGTATACCAGCTACCAGCAATTGTCCTTTCAAAACTAGCCTCCCGTACCCGTCCTAATAATGTTGTCATCCCTACCGATAGCAAACTAAACAGCATCACAGAAATCAGCGTCAGTTGCCACGATAGTAATAACATTGACACTATATAAACCAATAAAATTGAACTCTTGGTAAAAACAAAAGAAATTACATTAAAAGCTTGTATTAGCTGGTATATCTCAGATGTGATGCTATTGATTAAATCACCAGAACGCGTCTTGGTAAAATAACTCAGACTTAATGCTTGCAATTGTTCAAAAACTCGTCTACGCAGTCGGTCAGCAAGATGCAACTGAGTTTTCTGATTATAAACCTGTCCTAAGTAATTAAAAAGTGAACGTAACCATGTTGTCATAATAATCAGCGCACATATTCGATAGATGCGATCAGCAGCAGGAGCATTTACTCCTAATATCCAAACATCAAACCAGGCAATACCTGTTTGGATTGGTGGTGCGCTAGGATTGGTCAAACTTTGTAAAAACGACAGAATAAAACCAATACCAAATCCTTCTAAAACTGCTGCTATGAGAAGATATAACAGAGCCAAAATTGCCATGCGAGGAAAGTATTTGAACTCTCGGAAGATAAAATAATTATCTTGCCAAAAACTTGTAGCTTTTAACAGCTTAGAAATTGTAATTGCCAGTTTAAAATGTATGTAATTTCCTACAGCAGTAAATATCATAGTCCTAGTTCCTCGCTGGACTTAATCGGCGTTCAAATACTTTTTCAACACCATCAATCATTGTGTCCAAACTGAATTTTGTTAACACATGCTCACGGCATCTTTGCCCTAACTCGGAGTCATTCTCTCTCCAATTCATAACTCGATTGAGAGTATCTGATAAATCTCGTTCATTTCCTGGTTCAAACAGTCCTTTTTGAAACTCTCCTGTCAAAATCTCCGGTATTCCTCCAACGTGACTAGCCACCACAGGAGTTCCACATGCCATTGATTCTACAATTACCCTTCCAAAAGGCTCTGACCATAAACTAGGTAGAACTGTGACATCACTTACCTGGTATAAACTGGTGGTATTAGTTATATGACCTAGAAAGCTAACATAATTTTCTATGCCCAAATCGATTATTAACTGTTCTAAGGATTTTTGATATTCCTCATTCTCGTTGATCGGTTTTCCAGCAATTAATAATTGAGTTTTAGCACCGCTTATCAGCAAAATAGCAAATGCTTTAATTAGCGTTTCTAATCCCTTTTCTGGATCTAACCTACCAATATAGGAAATTACTCTGGTATCTTCAAAGATATTCCATTCTTTTCTCCTAAGGGCAAAATTAATTGGAGATGTGTATATTTCTAGGTTAATTCCGTTATGTACGACCTCAATTCTATCTTCTGGATAGCCCTTTATAACCCAATCTCGCTTCGTTTGATTTGAAACAGCAATAAACTGTGCCACACCTTTGAGTCCAGTTTGCCACTGCCATCTAATATATGACTCTCTAAAAAACTGTTTTACACTTTTTATTGCGGTGTTACCAATTAATATTCTATGAGATGGAGGTAAATGCAAATAACATACCAAAGGTATATTTTTTGATAAAGCTAAAGCACGAGCAAAAAAAGTATCTTGATACTGATTACTAAGCAAGATACTATTTTTGCTAGCTGGGATATTCCTATTTATTTTCAAAATATCAACTATAAATTGAAAGTTAGATTGTGGTGGATAAATTGTAAATAAATTAGCCTTGATAACATGGCTACAAAACTTTTGATACTGCTCAAGTAAATTCCCTACTTTCGTATAAACCAGACTAATAGTATGTCCTCTTTGAGCAAGACCACGACAAATATCAAATAGGACTATTTCCTGTCCACCCCGACAAGAAGTTGGTTCTAGTTCTAAAACAATCAGGTGCATAATTAAGTTTTGTTAACGAACACAGATAAACACAGATGGACACAGATAATTTGTAGGTTTACTATTAAGTTTATCTACAATCTTTGATCGCTATTTTCAAGACAGTCAATCATGAACTTTGGTAACAAGCAAACATGAACATAACTCTTTCCTGTTCCCTGTTCCCCATTCCCTGTTCCCTATTTTCAAAACAGATACTTCATCACGAGTTGATACATTGTTGAATCAATTTGACATATTCTGGGCGCAATTTATCCCAGCTAAAACGTTCGTAGACAATACAATGACGATGACGTCGTTTAGATATATCGTGAGATTCTGCTAGCGCATGAGGTATTAAACTTGCTAAACTACCTGCTAATTCAAAATTAGCGAAATATCCCTCTTTGCCTAATATATAGCGAGGAACTTCATAATCATGAGCTAAACAGGGTAGACCGTGGGACATTGCCTCTAAAAACACCAGACCAAACCCCTCATATAGAGAAGCTAGAACGAAAGCATCTGCAATTTTGTAGTAATCTGCAACTTTATTTTTATCAACAGTTCTAATCTGAAAATTATTGACACCTAATAAGTTATTGCCAAGCTGAGTAATGTCTAGTGCTTCCTCCCCTTGATGACCTAGTAATAAAAGATAAGGACGTGGTTCAGATAGATGAGCTATTTCGCTAATTACGTAATCCATTCGCTTACGAGATTTATTAATAGCTGCCACTGAGAGAATCAATGGTCTTTTTTCAGGCAATCCAAGTTTATGACGTAGAAGTTCCCGTTCACTATCACTGAGAATTACAGGTTCAGAGGGTATATGAATTGCATGGGGAATCAAAGTCTGTTTTTCAGCAGCTACTCCTACATCTAAAGCAGATTGAAAATGAGTAGGAGCTACTTGAAGTACACGATCCCAGCGATAAAATATACTTGGTGAACAAGGTCCTCCATTACAAAATAAAAACTGATACCTTTGCTTTGTAATAGACCGCCAATGCCATAGTAAAGTACCTAAACTTGGTTCAGTAAAGAAAATAATATCTGGTTTTTTCAAATATAAATGGGGAAGAAAGCTGATAAAAAATGTTACTTGCTGAGTGAAGTATGGATCTCTTCTCTCTGGTTTTTTAAAAAATTCGCTAATTTTTTGAGCTAGCTTGCCATAATACGGCAGATTCCAGACAACAATTTCTTTACTGGATGGCTTGCCATTCCCTTTAAAAAGAGTCACATCTAGGGAGCAATTTTGTGATAATGCATCAAAAAGTTCTTGAGAAAAAGATTCATAACCACGCTGAATGTAACCAAGTCCTGAACAGAGAATAAACACTTTGATCATGATAATTGCTCCTGTCAAAAGCGCAGAGCTGAAAAAAGAGTTATATCAGGTAGCAGCACCTAACATTAGTTGACGTACAGTACGAGTTATTCCTCGTACTCTCTCGTAGCCTTGAAGACCAAACCAGCGCATTGTAGCTATTCTTATACTCAAGCGTATATAAGTAGATGTATTGTGTAATTGGGGATAATGCAAAATAGCCTGCTGACGGTAATGTATTGCCTTTTTGTAGTTCTTCTCGTCCTCTATACAACCCCAAGCCGCAAACAAGTTCATCCAACCATAGCTTTGGTTTCGCAAATACAGTAACTCGAAAGGAGCAGATTCAAAGGCTTTCTCAAAGACTTTGCGTAGTTCTGTAATTATCATTTGGCGGTTGCTGGTCATGTTGCCAGGGTGACGACGATACAGGGTTAAGGGTTCTTTAACCACTGCGAAAGGATAGCAAGCAGCAATCCGAATCCACATTTCTCTATCTTCAACGCCCTTGATCTGAGGATCGAATACCCCAACAGTTTCAAAGCAACTACGGCGAACCATTGGTGAACTGCCATTAGAGATCATGTCTCTGACAACAATTTGCTGCCATACATTGCCTTCTATATCGGAAACCCATAATGTACCTATAGGGCTGCCTGACTGATCAATTAAAGCCGTCCAGGTATAAACTAAGCCTGCTGCGGGATTATTGTCCAGACAACGCACTTGCTTTTCTAATTTAGTTGGTTTCCATAAATCGTCCGCGTCTAAGAATGCAATGTATTCTCCTTGTGCATGGGTAATACCTGTGTTGCGTGCAACCGATGCACCCTGATTTGATTGCGAAATTAGCCTTACACGTGGATCTACTATTTCAGCAGCCCACTCCACAATATTGTCCGAACTACCATCATTAATCATTAATACTTCAAAATCTGCGAAAGTCTGCCTCAATACACTCTCTAGAGTTTCTGGCAGATAAGTCATAGCATTATAGGCTGGAATCACAACAGAAACTTTTGTCATGTTTGAACTCCTGAAAAAAAAGAATAATATTAGGTAGCAGCACCTAACATCAGCCGTCGCAAAGTACGGGTTAGCGATCGCACTTCCTGATAAGTTTGAGATCCAAGCCAACGTATGATTGCTATTGCTAAACTTAGGCGTAGGTAGATGAATGTGTAGCGGATTTGAGGGTAGTGCAAAATCGCTTGCCGACGGTAATTAATTGCGTCTTTGTAGTTATTCTCGTCTAGTAGGGCAGACCAAGCTGCAAAGAAGTTCATCCAGCCATAACTTTGGTTTCGCAAATACAGCAATTCCAGTGGGGCAGAATGAAAGCTTTTCTCGATCACTTGATGCAGTTCATGAACTATTGTGTTGCTGTTTTGAGTTGTATTTCTAGAATGTCTACGATACAGAGTTAAAGGTTCTTTAACCACTGCAAAAAGATAAAGAGCAGCAATGCGGCTCCACATATCTCGGTCTTCACCAATACTAATGTTGGCATCAAATACTCCTACGGTTGCAAAACACTCACGACGGATCATGGGTGAACTACCTGTAGAAATCATATCTCTAACAACAATTTGCTCCCACACATTCCCCTCTGCATGGGAAACTATGGATACACCTGTAGGCTGATCTGATTCATCAATAAAATTTGTCCAGGTATAGACTAATCCTACTGCTGGGTTATCCTCCAGACAACGCACTTGTTTTTCTAACTTGGTTGGTTCCCATAAATCGTCCGCATCTAAGAATGCAATGTATTCTCCTTGTGCATGGGTAATACCTATGTTGCGTGCAACAGATACACCCTGGTTTGGTTGCGAAATCAGCCTTACACGTGGGTCTGCTATCTGCAACGCCCATTCAACGATATTGTCTGAGCTACCATCATTAATGATGAATACTTCAAAGTCTGTGAAAGTCTGCCTCAATACACTTTCTAGAGTTTTTGGCAGATAAGTCATGCTATTGTAGGCTGGGATAATAACAGATACCTTGGGCATATAGTTTAGTTTTTGGTAATGGGTAATTGGTAATTGGGGTATTACTTAATAATTGCGATGTGAAAGACCGCTCCTTCGTAGTATTGCATTGGAAATAAAGTGATTAGCCGAACTTAATATTAGTGGTTATTTCCTCACTCCCCCTACTCCTCATACTCCTCATACTCCCCCTACCACCCCATCCCCCCACCACCCATCTCCCCTACCTCATATACTGAATACGCGATGACGCAGGATGTACATAAATGCCATCACTCTGCTGAAGCCGAATGGACCAAACCATTCCATGATTGCGATCGCTAAACTCAGACGGATGTACTGGCGAGAGTAACGCAACTGAGGATAGTATTTGACGGCTAAGGTACGAAAATGACGCGCCCACTTGCAGTCTTTGTCATCACTTTGCAGGGCTTTCCAGGCTAGATGGAGGTTGCCACGGCCGTAGCATCGATGTTTTAGATACTGTGCTTCTGGTGGTATTGATTGAAACACTTTCTCAATGACTGGACTCAGACCTTGTTCTATCAATCGCCAGTTTTTAGTCGTATTACAAGAGTGCAGTCGATAAAAAACCAAAGGTTCTTTGACTACTGCCAATAGATAACGAGAAGCAATACGTACCCATAATTCCCAATCTTCGGCAGAACGTAAATTTTGGTCAAATACCCCTACTGTTTCCAAACAACAGCGACGAACTAAAACTGTGGAAGTTTGGATAAGGTTGTGTTCAACTACTTGCTTCCACACATTACCCTTTGCATTTGAGGATATGACCCTACCCGAAGATTTACCTTGCTCATCAATTAAAACTATCCAAGTATGCACCAAGCCAATTGCTGGATTTTCTTCCAGACAACGTATCTGTTTTGCTAATTTAGTTGACTCCCACAAATCGTCAGCATCCACAAACGCTATATACTCTCCTTGGGCATGGGTAATACCTGTATTGCGTGCCGTAGATACACCTTGATTTTCTTGGGAAATCAGTTTCACACGCGGATCTACTATTCCACAAGCCCATTCGAGGATAGGATCTGAACTACCATCATTAACAATTAATACTTCAAAATCTGTGAAAGTCTGCCGTAAAACACTCTCTAGAGTTTCTGGCAAATAAGTCATTGCATTGTATGCTGGAATAATGACAGATACCTTGGGCATATTAAATTTCAAATGTGATTTCTTAGCTTTTTAAAGTTAAGATACGTCGTCGCAAACCACGGCTGAAGTTTCGTACTTCATCAATTCCTTGTACACCTAACCAGTGCATTACCATGAGCGCTATTCCCTGGCGAATATAGTTCCATGAGAAAAACAATTGTGGATAGTTAACAACAGCTTGTTGACGAAAATCAATGGCTTCTTGGTATCTTTTATTGTCTAAAGCTCTCCAAGCTAAATATAAATAAACTTGTCCGTAGCTTTGCCTCTTGATGTACTGCAATTCTGGGGGTACAAATTTAAAGGTTTTCTCGATAACTGCACTATTATCTTCTAATAATTTTTGGCAGTTTTTAGACTGGCTATTGTAGTGTTGTCGATAAAAGACTAAGGGTTCTTTTATCATTGCAAAACTATAACGCGAAGCAATACGAATCCACATCTCCCAATCGGCTGAAACAGATAATTTTTGATCAAATAAACCGACCTTTTCAAAACAATCACTCTGAACTAAAGGTGAACTACCACAAATAACTGTAGGACGCTCAATAATCCGCTTCCATACATTACCTTCGGCGTGAGTTTTAATTACAGTACCTGTGGGCTTACCATGCTCATCAGTTAAGGCTATCCAAGTGTCTACCAAGCCAACATCAGGATTTTTGTCTAGAAGATTTACTTGTTTTTCTAATTTAGTTGGCAGCCAAAGATCATCTGCATCTAAGAATGCTAAATAATCTCCTTTAGCAAGAACAACACCAAGGTTGCGAGCCGCAGATTGCCCTTGATTTTCTTGAGAGATTAATTTCACACGCGGGTCTGTGATTTGAGAAGCCCATTCGACAATATTATCGGTGCTACCATCGTTGATAATTAATACCTCAAAATCAGTAAAAGTTTGCTTCAGAACGCTCTCCAATGTTTCTGGGAGATAATTCATAGCATTGTAAGCTTGAATGATGACAGAAACTTTAGGCATAATATACCCCTAAATTCAATCAGTTTGTAAAGATAATTTCTTCTTAGATTGCACGATCATTTCTAGAATTAGATCATGGTAATGCAGCGCGATCGCATCCCAACTAAAGCGTGCGGCATTTTGCTTTGCACGCTCACTCCAACTGCCACTTAAGGCATCTTTAATCGCATGAGCATAAACATCTAGATTAGTGACATCACAGAGAATCCCGGCGTCACCGATGATATATCGCCGCATTTCATCTTCAGTCGCGACTACAGGTAAACCAGTAGCCATTGCTTCTAAATAGACAAGTCCAAACGGCTCATAGATAGAAGGGAGGGTAAATACATCAACACTACGGTAGATTGCAGGCATTTGCTCAAAGGGAAAGGTACGAATGGCAAAGCGTTCTGCACTCAAAAGACGCTCACCTAGTGACTGAAAATAGGCACGATCAGGGCCATCTCCACAAATCACAAGACTAACCTTGCTGAGGCGAGACACTGCTTGAATGGCTAGTTCAACTCGCTTTTGATTCTTGCAATTCAACGAAGCGACACACAGCACCACTGGTTTAGGCAAACCTAAATCAATCTGGTTGCCATCAGGGGTAAATTGATTGAGATTTACACCATTGGGAATGATGCTGATTGGTTGTGTTGGTTTGAGATTACGGGTAAATGCAGCAGTAGCTTCATCGAAAACTACCAAATGATCTGGACAAAAGCGAAGATTCCGCTTCAAGCATTGGCCATTTTGTAGTAATGAGCCATCATCTCCTTTCCCCAATAAGCTATTGTGTTCGGTGAAAAGTATCGGGGTTCCCTGGAGCGATCGCACGCAAGCAGCCATAGCTAGTCCACCATAGTCGTTATGGGGAAAGATTAAATCAGCAGGTTTACTTAAAAGGCGCAGCAAGCAAGGAAAGAAACTAGTCAGGTGTTCCACCACAATCTCAGGAGTTGTGAAACCGCCTAATAGTGGAGCAATCAGAGGATGATGTACAGTATTAAAAGCATAGGTACGAGGAATACATTTGATGGGGTAGCTAAAAGAGCCACAATTCTCGCCACTCAGCAGTTCTACTTCAAAGTCGCAACTCAGACGGCGTGCAAGCTCGATCGCAAGAATTTCCGCGCCACCACTCCAGTTAACTCCTGCACTCGGATGAACTAAAACAATTCGGTAAGGTAGCCTTTCACACGGTAGATTTATATGGGTGTTATTATTTTCAATAATTAATTGTTGGCTCATCCTTAAATTACTCCATTAGTAACTAACCGCAAAGGACGCATTAGACGCGCTCATAGGCTACTTACCCTTCGGGAACCCTTTCAGGGAACAGAAGCCACTTCGTGTCTACCCGCAGGGTAGAACGCAAAGTAAGAGGAAAAACAAGAGGAATGGAAAATAGCTTGACTAGTAAAATTAATGGGACAGAGTACTAGATTCTGCTAAATCGTAGCAACCTTAGGCTTGAAAATTGAGAGCAAGGGTTTTTCCAGATACGCATAAATAATGTATCCACAAATGATAGATATGATGGCAATGATTATTCCCAAAATATTTAATATAAAAATACTGCCAAAAATATCTGGTAGTAGTTTCTTCAATATTTTTGTCATATTATTGATGAAAAAACCGTGCATTAAAAAGATAGAATATGATGCATTACCTATATATAAAAGTAGATGAGGAATATTGATCGTCTTTTTTAACTCTAATAATGTAGCACCAAGAATAAGTAAAGTTGAAGAAATACCAAATGTCATTACAGGAGATGTTTCTATGAATTTATAGAAATAATTTATAGCTGACAAGGTATACATAAAGGCTCCTAGAGAGATTAAAAGCATTTCCCAGTTAATCTTTGATTTTAATAAAAAGTTTAATAAAACATAGGCAGCAAGAAAGCCCATCACAAACTCAAGATTATAATCTGCAAAAAGATACTGAATAAATAAATTATTTGCAGGTAATTCAATTACACCAATAAAATTCAAAGTTACTCCTAACAACCAAGTCATAATTATTGGTCTAGCAAGCTTGGGCTTTAATCCAATTAACAACGCAAACAAAATGTAAAATAGAACTTCAAAGGTTAATGTCCAGCTAACTCCCAGAAAACTCGTAGAAAGAATATGTCTGTCTAGAGGAAAGAGGAGAAAAGCTTTGACAAATTCTCCCATACTACGCTGGCTAATATCTGAATTGTAGGCGAAAAATAATGAAGCAGAGATTTTACTCAATAAGATTATCCAATAAAGTGGGTAAATGCGTGTAATTCGTTTGAGTAAAAATGATTTAAGTTTATTTGGTTTGCCAATCTCATATCGATGAACATAAAAAATTATAAAACCGCTTAAGACAAAGAAAAAATCTACGCCAGAGCCTCCAAAGGTAAATATTTTAAACAAAAAATCTTGATTAAGATTCTGATTAAATATAAGGTCTGTATGAGCAAGGACTATAAGCATAGCCGCCAATCCTCGAAATACCTGAATAAGATTTAGTCTTTTTTGTGACATAAATTTATCCCCTGCTCCATGCTCAAAATATTAGACCTAATAAATCCTGAAAACCTTAATCCAACTCTCGCCTTATCCCTATGATGTCATTCTCCAGAGTCAAAATTCTAAAAAGAACTTGACTGTGTTCCTTTATAGAGTGTTATCAACTCTTTATCCGATAAAATTTGCTCACTTTTCATTCCCAGAAAATAATATCCAGAAGCAGAATCAAATGTACCAGGCTGATTAATTAGGTAGTAGTCAAAATACTTTAACCAAAATAATGTTATTCTGGCGAAAGCTTTAACCAATGCTCTAGTTAATGGCCTACTAACAAAACTCAAAAGAAAATATTGATATGACCAAGCTAACGCCATTCCTGGACCACATACTGCACCACTATCAATTTCTACAAATTTACGGAACAGACGTCGGTGTCCTAAGTGAGTGAAGCGAGTAAAATCATATTTTCCTAAGTGTACTTGTTGCATAAACGGAGTTTCTGAGTAAACCAAACCATGAGGTTTTAAAACTCGATAAATTTCTTCGACACAACGGTTTGGATCTACTACATGTTCAAGGACAGCTTGTACAACAACACCATCAAATGAGTCTGCTTCAAAAGGTAGATTATGGGCATCACAGATGACTGATATACGAGAACCAAAAGCCACATCTGTTTCAATTAGTTCAATTTCCGGAACCGATAATAAAGGTTCCATACCTTTACCCACTACACTACCACCAATTACTAAAACCTGAGGATTTTGATTCTGCTCTAGTAGAAGTTCTATAAATTTTTGATAATTTGTTTTTGTCGTGATATTGAGATTAATTCCTGGAATCAGATTTATGAGCAATCTTTCTAGCTTAGATTTGGGATTGAGATGACTATGATTGTGATTGACAAAATCATTAATAGAGAACACACTAGATGTTTCATTAATCAAAATTGGTGTGCCATTAATGATAGGAAAACAAGCTCTGCATTGAGAATTTTTGCATTCTAATTGAGACGGGGTTAATGCCAAGGGAGAATAACAAACTGGACAGCAAAGCAGTTGTTGAATACTTGTTGTTAATTTGAGAGGAAAATTTGTTATCGCTGTGGTACTCATAAATAAATTTTCTGACTAGGTAACTATACACATTAGTTTGGAAATGATGATCAAAGCTGTCCTGAAGGATTAACCGAAACAGTATTCCTCTGGTTCCAATCCCAACCAGCTACTGCCATCAGAGTCATCCAATAGAAAAAGAGAGTGGTGTGACTCCAAATGTTTTCAGTAATCATTGCCACGGGTATAGATAGAAAAAGAGCCAACATAATCGAACACAAGTCACGCTTTGCACTTCCACGAGGTGCTGACTGCATTAATTGAATGATGCGTATACCCTGAACGCCTAAAAACACTAAAAAAGTTACAAAACCAACAATTCCCCCTTCTACTAAAGCCCGGATGTAATCATTGTGGGCAAGAAATCCTTTACCAATTGCTTGGGCGCTTGCCAAACCATAACCAAGAATGGGAAACTGTTGCCAAGCATTGAGAAGTAAATTCCAGTGGGCAAGCCGCCAGTTGAAACTGTTAGTATCACCCTGAGACAATAGAATTGCCCGCCACACATCAATATCTGGATTTAATAGCGGTGTGTTAGCGATCGAGCTAAGGCGTTCTCGTCCAAATTCTGTACTGGCAAATAGTCCGATGACTAGCACCAAAAATATGGCTCCACCGATGAAGTTAGGTATATTTAGTCGAGGAGCAATCAAAACCAGAACAAAAGTAGCAACCATCATCAAACCAAACAGAGCTTTAGTGTTCACATACAAAAAAGCCAGTAAACCCAGCAGTAACAACCAGGGCAAATATTGTCTTGATTGCTTTAACTTCCAGTAGGTTAGACCGATAAATAGCAACAAAAAGGTTACAAAACCATTAGAGTGACCAATACTTCCCTTGATGCGAGAACCATCATCTCCACCAGCCCCGAGGAAGGGAGGTAGGATTGAAGGCATAAATATTTGCAGCAATGCGACTGTGACTGGTATAACTAGAGCCAAAAACAGCCCAGAAATGACTTTCTCAGGAGGAAGTCGATCCTTTAGCTGCGTGACTAGCAGATATACCATCAGCCACGAAAAAAGACGAATCCACTCACGAATGCTTTCTGGCAACAACGAAGCATCTAATCCCAATCCTCCCAGAGGTAGAAGTATCACCCATAGTCCTTGTACTGCTACCCAGCCAGCAAAGAACCACCAAAATCCATCGGTATGCATCCTCTGTCCAGTTAGCAACTTCACCGTCACATACATCAAAGTTAGAGCGTCTAGCCCAACTGCAAATGCTGCTGGTAATTGCTGACTAGACCAAGGATCAAGAGTGCTACGCAGGATTAATAAACCGATAACAGCTTGCTCAAACCTGGCAAAGAAGAAGATAACTACAGGTATTGCCACCAGAAGTAGATATAGATACAGGGGTTTAGCACCTGCAAAAAATCCTGCAACTATGCCAATGCCTACACCTGATAACCCAATCAAAAGGGACACTATAGAGGAACGTGGGCGTTGATTAGTCAACATCGTTAGTTAAGAGTTTCGAGTAACATTGCTGGATATAGACCTGGATGATAGGGATCTATATCTATTCAGGGGGTAGCGGTAATATTGTTCGGTCTGGTTTGTCATGCCATTGACCACTACTCCTATGATTGGTATTTGATTATGTGTTAACTCTGATACTGCTCTTTTTAGAACTTCCTTTATTGTGAAACCGGGACGTGTAACTAATAGAATTCCATTACTTTGCCGTCCTAATGTCTGGGCATCAGCACAAGCACTAAGAGGAGGAGTATCTAAAATTATGCAATCGTATTGCTGAGTTGCTTTTGCTAGTAGAGAACTCATAGCATTTGACTCTAGCAACCGTGAGGGATATCCATATAATTCGCCACAAGTTAAGACACAGAGGTTAGCAATATTAGTTTGTTGCACAGTTTCTTCTAGGGATCTTTCTGAGTCAATCACATCCGTAATTCCTGGCTGGGGAGCTAAGTTAAACAATGTGTGGAGGATGGGACGACGCAGGTCTGCATCAATCAGCAGTGTCCGTCGAGATAACATCGCGGAAATCACGGCTAAGTGTGAGGCAACTACAGATTTACCCTCCCCAGTAATGGTGCTACTAACAACAATTGATCGCAATGATTCACGACTACGAAACTCTAGGTTTTTAAACAGGGTACGGTATGGCTCAACCAAACCGACATGCTCTAAAAATCGTGCGGATGGCTCCAAAGCGATCGCATGACTTGGTAAACGCGGTAATACTCCTAGCAATGGCAACTTCAGTAATTCTTCTGCTTCGGAAGCATCCTTCAAAGTGTGATCCATCAGTTCCAGCAGCAGGACAATACCTGTAGCTAAAGCAGTCCCGAATAAAGTAGCGATCGCCAATACGCTTCTTTTGTTGGGTAAGGAGGGTTTGTTTGGTGGTTGTGCTGCTTCAATAATCTGGATATTACCAACCAGTTGTGCTTCAGCAATTCGTGCTTCTTCTAGTTTGCTTTGCAGTAACTTTAAAGATTCCGCAGACTCTTCTCGTTGACGTGTGAGTGGAGTCAGCTGTTGCTGTTTGATTGGCAATTGTGCCAGACGAGCCTGGAGGTTAGCCCGATTAGTTTGCACAACTTTTAGCTTGTTTTCCACTGCCAAGCGTTCAACATCATTAACAATCAATTGAGAGGTCAAGTCTTGGCTAATTTGATCCCCTGCGACAGAACTAGAAGAGATAGATTGATTTGTGGGTGATACACGAGCTAGTCCTTGTTGATACAAAGCACGTAAACCGTTGCGTTGCCCCAACAGATTCATGACAGTGGGATGATTATCTGTTAAGGATAAACGAGCTTGAACTAGCTGAGTCTCTATCTGTGCTAACTTATTGCGTAGGGCTTTGAGTTCTTCATCTTGACCACCACGTACAGCTGCATAAGCTTGATTGAGAGCTTTCGCATCGGTGACTTGTTGCAATGAAGCTTCCTTGGAACGCAATTCTTGAAGTTGAGCTGAAAGAGTGTTCTCCTGCTCTTCCAAAGTAGCTAAGCTCTCCACTATACTTTTGGTTTGCTCATCAAAGGAGACAATACCGCTACTTTGTCTATATCTATTTTCCTTCTGCTCAGCTTCCTGTAGCCGCTTGCGGGCATCAGGAACCTTTTTTTCTAAGAATTTGCGGACGTTAGCAGCTTCTTGACGGATAACTTGAGTATTATCCTCAACCATTGCCCTGGAAACGGCATTGACGACTTTGGTTGCAAGTATAGGGTCTTCATTGAGATAGCTGACCTCCAAAATGTTGGTAGCAGGAACAATTTTGACTTTCAAGCCTTGACTAAGCTGATCGACTGTCAGTTCATTTTCCGGTGAACTAAATCCAGACTCACCGGCAACCTCAGTCAACGCTTTTTGGAGAACCCGTTGCGACTTGATTAATTCTGCTTGGTCAGCTAAGGGGTTAGAACCACCGGGTGTACCTGAACTGAGTTGAGTCAGGTCGCGTCCCAATTCCGAAACGCTTACCCTCTTTTGATCAAGCATCAGTCGCGTCGATGTCTGATACAGACGTGGGGTAATCTGAAGGTAGGCGATCGCTCCACCAATGACAGCAGCAAATGTAACCAGAGCAGGCAAAGCACGTCGCTTCAAAATAGATGGTAAAGATGACAAGCCTTTTTCCATAATTGTTGGGGATCAGGGATTGGGGAGACAAACCAGACAAGGGGGACAAGATAAGGGGAATAAACAATGACAAATGACTATTGACTATTGACTCTTGACCATTGACTCTGGACTATTGACTACTAGTTCAGGTGAGTTCAACAGAGTTGTATATAGTTTTAAGGTTTCTGAGGTAATGCGATCCCAGCCGTAGTGAAGTTGCACATGTCTTTGTGCATTCTCAGCCATTGCAGCCATTTGGGTTGGGTGATGAATTGCCCAATCCAGAGAATGCATACAAGAATGAAGATTTCCAGCTTCAAAAAGCATTCCCCGTCCCCCACTAATCAATTGCTGATGGGGTGGGATATTGCTTGCCAGGACTGGTGTACCTTCGTGCATTGCTTCTAACATTGCTAAAGGTAATCCCTCTAAATCAGAAGGCAAAACAAATAATCCTGCGCCCCGAACAATTTCCCACAGACGAACACCCCTGAGTTCGCCTGCAAATATGATATTAGGATTGCTGGCAATCTTTTCTAATAAGCTTGCGGTAAAGGATTTTGTATCACTAACACCTCCAGCCACAACCAGTTTCCATCCCTTCGGTTTTAAGGCGCTGAAGGCTTCGATAAGTAAGTCGGGACGTTTTTCCGGTACTATTCTGCCTAAAAACAAGATATAGCGCCCCCAATCAAGACCTAGCTGCTTTCCGTAGGTGAAATTTGGATCTGACTCACCATACCTGGCTGGAGCATTAGGAATGTAGATTGTCTCTCGACCATAGGTTTGTAAAAAGTAGGATTTCAGCGCATCTGATACCACAATGATTCCGTCAGCAAAACGTACTGCTGCTTTCTCGCCCAGATGAATTAAGCGAGTGGAAAAACTACCCCACTTGGCGCGTTGCCAATCTAATCCCTGACAGGTAACTACCACCTTGGCAGCAGTGGTAATTCTAGCTAAACCAGTAAATAGAGATGGACCAAGAGCATGAAAATGAATAATATCGTATTTCTTTCCAGTAGCAGCGATCGCACTTAATGCTGAGGTCACGAAAGCATCTACGCCTTTCATTTGCAAACCAGGTAAGGAGATCACTCGAACTCCTTGAAAATCATCATGAACAAGCCAGGGAGCCTGGGTATAGGAACAGCGGGCAAATAAATCTACAGTGTGACCCTGTGCTGTCATGCGCGGATACATTTCTGCACAATAATGTTCGATACCACCCTGTTTAGGAGGTAGACCTTTTGCACCAATAACGGCAATCTTCATACCAACATACCAATCAGTTGTCCTTGTGCTCTAAAGCCTTTTTATCTCCCTTGGGGCAAGGCAGAAGGCAGAGGAGGCGTGGGTTGCAAAGCTGCGGGCGAACAAAGAACGCCGTGGCAAAAGGTTTTTGTTTTTCTATACCAAAGTATCAATGCTCTGTACCCTTGCCCATTTGGGTTTAAGATCCCCACGCCTCTCTTCGATTTGGTGGTATTCAATTAAAGGGAGTCCCAATCCTCCTTTAATTGCCTTCTGCCCTCTGCCTTTTTCAAGTTGATTCGTTCCAGCGTTGCCACATTTGGCTATAAACTTCTTGAATGACAGTGTGTGCAGCATAAGGCTTGGCTGCCTGTACACAAGACTCAGTTGGATAATTCTCTGAATGCAGCAGTACCTTTTTTAAAGCATCTGCTATACCCTTGGGAGTGGGTTCTTCACAAACAACTCCAGTATTAGCAGCAAGAATTTTTGGGGTTTCACCGCATCTAGTCGTAACCACAGGTGTTCCACAAGCAAGTGCCTCAAGCACCACTAAAGGTAAACCTTCGTAGGCACTGCTGAGAACAAAAACATTGCTGATACGATGCAACTGTGCCATTTCTGTTTGACCCACTGCGCCAAGCATGGTTACTTGCCCAGATAAGCTTAATCGCTCAATTTCCGCACGCACAATATTTTTTAACTCCCCATCACCTGCTAAGAGTAAATGAACATTGGCAATGTTCAACGTCGCAAATGCACGTACCAACAAAATCGGGTTTTTCTGTGGGTGTAATCTGCCAGCGAATAGCACAAAACGTGTATCCTCAGCTAACCCTAAATTAGATGCTAGTTTGCATCTTGATGCTTCTCGTTCTTCCATACTCAATGGACAAAAAATTTCATTGTCAAATGAATTTTTGATGTAAGTTACACGTTCTGCTATTTTTGGGTAACGCTGTCGGTACAGTTCTACTGCATCAGTGTTACATGACAAAATGTGGTGGAACTGTCCAAGTAAAAATTTTTCTAAGGCAAAATAAGCTGCGGGAAATTTTCGCCACAGTATCGCCTTCTTGTTACCCGCAGCCTGCATTTGTGCCTGAATATCATTATGGACAAACAGAGTTTTCTCCCCACACCAATTCAGGGCTGCTAAGGTTGGTTCCAATCTGTGAAAATGCATGAAGTCTGAAGCAAAGCAATGCCTTAAAAGGGCGCTTGTATACTTCAATGTGGTAGGTATAAAACTTCTGACATTGTCATTTTGTAATGTAAATAAAGGCAGAAAACTAATTACCCTACCAGCTAATTCTGCTTCTTGCCATTTACCTACAGGTTGGTTACTACTGCATCCTGTTCCTACCAGGCGCACCTCAAATTCACTGGGAGCGTACTTGATAAAATTTTTGACCAGTGTCTGAATTCCACCAATAGTGGTATTCCAAGGATTGAATTGATAAAAGATTGTCAGAACAGGTTTACGCATGAGATGCACCCTGCACAATAATTGTGCAATTAATTAGGTGTTGTTAGTTCAACAAACTCTCAAGAAATATTGGTTACTTCCATCAGTTCTGTATTTTTTCAAATGTAAAAACATTGATGATTTTTGAATTCCTCCGATGGTAGTATTACGTGTTAAGGATATATTTTGAAACTTTGAAAAAATATCTACGCTTAGCCACAAAAGTAGATTGCTCCCGCGTATACACTGAGCAAGCTTTCTACTTTCCAAAACACGCAAAATAATTTTATGCTTTTTTCATCAATGCTTCATTGCGTCTTTAAATAAAAATGTAGTCTTTCTGAAGTTGAATGACACTTAGATCAAGAAAGCTTTACACAATCTTTATATTAGCTTGAAAGTTAGATGATAATCAGTATTATTTTTTACCATATTTTTGTTGCTTGTGATGCATTTAATCGAATAACTATATCTTTTATGAATTTTTCATTAAGTTTGTGATTTAAAAAACTTTATAATGATTTGACATTTCAGATATTGATTTATAGAAGTTTCCTAGTTAGTTTTTGAAAAAACGACCTACTGCTCGAAGAGCCTTCTGTTATTAGTGTGCTTGTTGCCTTTAATAGCGATTTTTATATAGATATTAATACTCACAAGTAATGTCAATTTAATTTATATGCAACTATAAGCTTTGAAAGCATGAAAAATAAAGATAATAGTAATTTTTTGCTAATATTTTGCATAAATCATCAAAAGATGTTTAATAAATCTTATTTTGGAAATTCTTGAATAATTTAGAAGTTTACTACATTAGGCTTTACCTAAAACTGAAGTAAGCTCAAGTGTAAAGTGAGCAGTTACAAGCGATCGCTTATCCTAGCCAATTGATGTTTGCGAGTAAACACTGGCAATTTGACAAACTTAAAAATCGCATCGATCAAGAACTTACTTCCTGGATAGAAGATACTCAAAATACTATCGCCAAATTGCAGGGAAAAGTTAGCTATCAGTTTTTCCCATTACCAATTACCCATTACCGACCTCAACGAATACTATAAGTGTTCAAGCGGACATGATATGACTTCATCTTTGCCAAATCTTTATTGTTTTGTCATCACTGGCACTAGCAATTATCCTACTGTTTGGACTAAAAGCAATGGAATTCACACCATTTGTATGTCCGGTGAGGGTTTGGATTAGTTGCCAATTTTCTCCATTCCAAAGCTTAATTGTATTGTCATAACTACCACTGGCTAGAATGTGACCGTCCCAGCTAAAAATTACTGAATGCACTCGACTGTGATGATCTGTGAGGGTGTGGAGGAGTTCGCCTGTTTCTAGGTTCGAGAGTTTAACTGTGCAATCTTGACTACCACTGTGGCCAGGATTTTACCATTAGGACTGATGGCGAGCGCCCAAATCCAATCTGCATGGCCAAGAAAACTTTGCAACAGTTCCTCGGTGTCCCAAAGACATAACTTAATAGTATGGTCTAAACTGTCACTAGCGATCACCTGACTATTTGAAGTGATTGCTAGAGAATAAACCCCCCATGAGTGTTGAGATAGAGTACCTGTTTGTCTCCCGTTGCCAGATTCCATAGCTTGATTGTATGATCCCGACTACCACTGATGAGAGTCTGATCATCTGGAGTGATTACTAAGGAACATATTGAGTCTAAGTATACAGAGAACCAACCACCAAGGTTGCGAACTTGTTTTCCAGTGTATAAATTCCAAATTTTGATGGTTTTATCAGCGCTACCACTCACAAGAGTAAGCCGTGTCCACAAAAGTGAACAATTTCGGGTTGTTCTTCTGCAATTGCTTGACGAATATCTTGAGGACGTACAGCAGTTCTCACACGAATTTCAAATAAATCCCGATTAAACACTCGTCGAATAGCTTCCTCAATTTCTCTAATCTCTTTATCTAAGCGCAATCCGTTTGTTGTTAAAGTTCATGCAAGCCCCGACATCGCAAACGTGGTGAGCAGCTTTATTGTGCTGCGATCGCAACGCTTGGAATTTTGTTAAACAGGTTCTATGATAGGGCAATTGCCATCTAACACTAAAAGCTGTAGCCTTTACTAAAAAAGGGTTTGTGGTTTTCAATCAATTTCATTCATGCGTATTGGGGTTAAACCTCTGTGTTACTCTGCGCGAACCTCTGCGCTCCTTTGCGTTTCAAAATAAAATCAAACATTCCTACAATCAAATTAAAAAAGGGCTTTCAAGCCCAGAAGTTTAAAGTATTTCTCAAAGGCGGCACCCGGATTTGAACCGGGGAATGGAGGTTTTGCAGACCTCTGCCTTACCACTTGGCTATGCCGCCACACTTACAGGTTTTTATCATATCAAAGTTTGATGTGGAATTGCACCCCCAAAACTACAAATTTTGGCAATGAGTTTCTAGTGTTGGAGTAGGGTGAGTAGAAATATCTAAATTTAGTGCGATCGCGATGATAATATTTCTGCTCTCGCTCAATAACCACTACCTAACGTGGCATTTGCCTGTGAGAAAGGAAATTCCCACCATACCGCTTGGCGGTTGGTGGTGGGTACTTTACACTTTCACTTCATCTGCGAAACTCTGCCAACGAACAAAATGAAATGGCCCAGCAACAGATCCCCAGACATGTTCATCAGTTTCTGGATCACGTCCCCGATCCAGGCTAATAAAATTTTCTTCGTTAATTTCAAACTCACTATCAAGGTAGGTTTTGTAACCTTTACGAAAGACAATACACGCTTTTCCTGGCTCTACCTTACCTTTGAAGCCATTACCAGTCCACTCTACAATCATGTTGCAGCCTGGTAATTTTTCCAAATCGTCAGCGTTTAGCATTTTCAGACGTTCGACGTTACGAGATGCACCGTAGAATCTTTGTTCTTCTTTAACAGTGTAGTTTTCGATAATGATGTGCTTGTCTGTTGTTAGTAACTTTAATACCCGCATACGATAGGGATCATTGAGCATGTAATCATAAGCTTGCTCCACAAAAAAACTTACCCCCGATAGCAATTCCAAGGGAAGGGGACGCATACACACACGGATATGGGCATAAAAAGGTGGGTTTTCAAAAGCTTGTTCTTGATTGCTAAAGTCTGCTGCCATCAGGCGGGCTAAGGTAGCAATATCTGTGGAGCTAGTCATTACAAAAAATACACCAGTTGTTTAAAAATTATCTGCAAGTATTGTAAATCTTGTGAGGGTGTTGATACAAATTGAAGTCAATTAGTAAAATCGTATCTGTGCTATACAGGACATAAATGCTGGTGCTGTAGCTGCATTTCGAGCAGCAGTAGGTAGCCTGATCACCCACAATGATTGGTTATGCAGCTTTCACTTCAATGTGAACAACATTGTAAAGATGGAACTCATTTCGAGCTAAACCTTCCCAGTAAGGCTTATCCGGGTTGAACCCAGGTTGCTTGAGGATTGCCTCAAATGCTTCTTTACTTTCCCACTGTCCGTAATTAAACATTCGTGTTCCGTTAAGACTACGATGAAAGGTTGCTAAGATTAGTCCTGGTGACTCGATCGCACGATCAATTTCAGCAGTAGCGCGTTTTACCATTTCCGGCTGATTGGCAGGTATCATTCTAAACTCGGCAAGATGGGTAATGCGATCGCCTACTGCAATTTCAACTTCTGTCGTAAATGGTCTGCTGACAACAACTTCCAACAGCAGAGAGTCTGGTGGAAAAAATTCACTTAATACAATAGGACGAGATAAGCTGCGATGATCAAACTTAGGATTCCACTGGCTATAAGTAAAAACTCGTACCCCATCCAAACTCCGATGCACACTAGCTGACAGAAAAAAAAGGATTGGCAACCCAAGATTTAATCTGTTCCTGAACAATCGCCTCTATCAAAGCTGATTGATGACGTTCTGCAACGGTATACAGGTCTAATCCGACGATAGCTGTGTTAGTTCGATCAATCTGTACCATAATCACTCCTCCAAATACTGTCGGCTTATGCAGTTTGATTTGATGTTAAATGCCAACCGATAACCTTTCAACTACACACCTTGCGCTTGCCTTGATTTATCCCTCTTGTTAGAAATTCAATTCCTTCGAAACGACATTTGCGATGCATTTTTCAAGATTATTCTGGGAGAGTCAATAAATCCTGGTAAATTCTGCAAGTGCTTTTGAAAGAAGGCAAGTACAAGCTGTTCAATTTCCATTTGAAAAACCTGCTCATTTGGGTATGGCTGGTTCGCTAAGCAAAACCCATGATTGCCTTCCCTGACACGTACAAATGTTACATTCCCACCTACTGCTTTGAGCGCTTGGTACAAAAGTTCCGCTTGTCCAATTGGAACTAACTCATCGCATTCACCGTGGATAATCAAAAAGGGCGGTGGCGTAGGTTTGATGTAAGTTATAGGATTAGCTTGATTTACCACCTCCTGTTTTTCGTGGATAGAACCACCTACCAGTCTTGCTTCTGGTGAATCTGGTGCATCATGCCATCCACCCATTTGGAGCAAATCAGTTGGTCCACCCATTGTCACCACCGCCTGAACGTGGCTGGGATATTCGGAGTATCCGCCTTTACCCTCTAGTGTCAATATATTATCGCTTGTCCCTAGTAACGCCGCTAGATGTCCACCAGCAGAAAAACCCCAAGCACCAATTCGCTGTGGATTGAGTTGATATTGTTTAGCATGGGCACGCAACCAGCGCACAGCAGCTTTCGCGTCTTCAATTTGAGCAGGAAAGATAGCTTGATGGCTTAAGCGGTAATTGATACTGACAGTAAAGAAGCCATGCGTTGCTAAAAATTCTAACGCCTTAAGAGTAAAGCATTTATCACCCGACATCCAGCCGCCACCGTGCAAATACACAACCGCAGGTATTGGAGAAATTGGAGTTGGCAATGGATAGAGAATGTCGAGAAAAAGCGGAGTGCCGCAAGCATCACCATATTGCACATCAGGAATCAGTTGGAATGAAGGGGTTATGTCCTCTTTTGCTGTTTTGTCAGTCATTGGAATTGTCACTTTTGTGAGGGATCTACAAAAAATAAAAAAACAGCCTTCCTTAAATATATTTTGGCCAAACCCAAGGATGAAAGGCGCAAAAGCTCTTAAGGCAGGCTTCGACTTAAGGGCTTTTTATTACTTGTAAAGTAAAGGAAGGCGGCTGGGATCTGTCCGCCTTATTCGGGGGAGAGCGATCGCAACTGACGCATCAATGTATAACCATCCTCACCAAGCATCTCACAAAATTCTTGATACAAATCTTCCACGCGCTTGTGCTACAACTCTTGAAACCCCAAGTTAGCACTGACTCCCCTTGTCTTCCTTGTCTTCCTTGTCGCCAACTGATCAGACTTATAGTCAAATGGTATTAGACAGCTGTTGCGGTAAACACTACTTCATACAGCGACATTTGAAATTCGTTATTTGCGAGTAATCTCATTTGCATAAGCGGTTCAGCCATCGGAGGATTAGCATTCATTTTGGCGTACTCTTGTTGAGAACTCCACAACCCATAATTGATGGCACGCGCGCCATCAAGCGATCGATGAAAGTGAGTTGTCATTAATCCAGATTGTCCTGATATTTGCTGGATGGCTTTTGCGGTGAACTCCAAAAAGCGAGGTTGATGAGCAGGATCTTTTAATTTAAAGATGCCGAAATTGATCAATTGACCTTTACCAGCAGTGATTTGCATCTGACTATCAGCAGGTTCGCTCATGAAAATTTCGTAGAGATGGGAATCTGGAGCCAAGAAACCTGTAATTTGTGTTACTAGAGCAATATCTCGATTGTTGATATATGCATCGTAATCCGCTTGCTGCTGCCATTGGACATAATTAATTACACGCAAGCCATCAAAACTACGATGAATTACACTAGCAGTATATCCAGGCTGTTTTTTCAAAATGTTTTCGGTGTATGCTATTAAACTATCGATCAACAACCACTGTTGATCGGGCTGGGTAACAAAAATATCTAGTTCTGCCAGAACCTGGTTATTCTTAAAAATGCTGAGCATCAAAGTTATCCTCTTGTGTTGATTGGGTATGTTAAGTCAGAACAATCAAAGCGAAATACTCAACCAACGATATAAAGCTGTTGTACTCAGGTATATCGATTTTTTGCGTTTTTAGCAGATTCTTGCTATTTCCTCAAGAATTGTTTTGGTGTCACTCCGGTGAGACGCTTAAAGTGTCTACCAAATTGACTTTGGTTTGCAAAACCTACCTGTAAGGCAACATTCGCAATACTCTGCTGATTTTGCACGAGTAATTCCTGAGCTAGTTCGATGCGACATTTAATCAAGTACTGGTAGGGAGAATAGCCTGTAGATTGTTTGAACAGCCGCGCAAAGTAATACTGGCTCATACCTAATTCAGTGGCGATCGCTTCTAATGATAAGTTTTCTGCTAAATGGGCTTGAATATAGTCAGTTGCCAGTTGTAGTTTATAGCTAGGCAATCCACCAGAGATATCTGGAATTCTTTGCTGTCGTGTCGAGTAGCGTCGTAAGATATGAACTGCTAAGGCATTTACCATTGACTCAGCATAAAGGCGATCGCTCAACCCATCCATTTCTAATTGTGTTTTGAGTTCCAAACCGATTTGTTGAATCAAGGAGTCACGAATCTTCAACTGTGGCACAATTTGTACACGCTCCCCATCAACCGATTCATGCACAGCACTAGTAAATAACTTCGGCTCTAGACGAAGTAACAAAAATTCTGCATCTGTATCCCAAGACAGTTGACGATGAAGATAGGGAGGCGAAATCATAATGTCGCCTTCAACAATACAATCATTACTAGGTTGCCCGTCTACCTTTCTTTCTAGCTGAATAGGTTGGCCAAGATGAATGCTAAGTAGATAATTAGGCAGACAACACTGGGATGTTCCATTTGCAGGTTGATGATGTTTTTCAAGGCGTAATATATCTGAAATGACGTTTTGACTCCATAAAATTGGCGATCGCGGCACAACCTGTATGACAGCATTTTTTCTGCTAGAATCTTGGCTCATGTCCTAACTTCTCGTACTTTTGTCATTAGACACTGATACAAATTTTTCAAGCTGTGCCAACTTGGCGCAGGAACTCGATCTTTAGCTCTAGCTTCTCTCCTAACCACAAAGAATGATCTGTATGATCTTTTACATCATCTCCGGTTTCAGGATGGACAAGAATATCCAACCCCTCACGATTGAGCATTAACCAAGGAACAACTTTGCTAAACTGCTCTGGAGAGAATGCAACCTGATACATCGATTTTGGGTGTGGCCCGATAGGCTTTTCATGCCAACGTCCTAACCGTACATCAAAAGCACTTAGTCCTTCGCGTACACGTGTCGCTGCTTCACGAGTTGGATTATCGAAGTAAATGTGAGCGTGAAAACCAGTGATGTTAACAGTATTTTCTTGCATTACTCTTAGCTCTACTTATATAAATTTTGGCTTTTACAACTATTATCGTTTAACACTACAGTAGAATTTAACTAAATTTTTAATAAATTGGGTGTAGATTATTTTTACAGTAATTGCAAAAAACTTTTGTAGTAGGTCTGCTCAATCAGACAAAGGCTTCATATAAAAGTTAAATACATGCCCAAATTTATGCTTATCTGATTTATCAGGTACTGAGTATTGTACAGTAGATAAAGGGCTAAAAAAGTAAGGTTTAAACTGTTGTAAGGTTTGACATTCTTTAATTACAGCAAAAGGTTTTGCTTCAGGAATATCGTTCCATCCGAATACTAAAATTCCTCCTGATCGTAAGCATTGAAAACATTGCTGAAAAGAAGTTTCTGTATCTTCCCTGCTATTGATGCCCCATCCAAAAACTCCGTTATAAATTATCACATCAAAGTAATCGTTAGTAAAATAATTACTGAGGTTCAAAAGTGAATCAACAATATGTCTTTGAGAACCGTATTTTTTTCTACTTTCATCAATTTCTAGAGTCCAGTATTCTTTGTTTTTGAAGTAGTTATTGTAAGGTTTAGTAAACCAATCACAACCAACAAAAAGAATTTTATAAAATTCATTGCGTTCCAGCAAATATGGGATAATAATATCTTCTAGTACATAGCGATCAGGTGTATTGAGATGTAAACTAAATCCCCGGATTCGACTAATTGAAAACTTGGCAAGAAAACCCTGAATTCTATCAACTACAGGTTTTGGAAGGATTTTTTTAATAATTTTTTTTACTTGTAGAATTAACACCATGACCATACACTCACTGGTTCAACAACAGTGATCTCTATGAAAACTAGATACTAAAAATACTACTGTATGATTAATAACTGGATATTAAGAGTTTATTAACAAAGTTAATTTAATTTATTAAAAAAGGATGCTGTCATTCATGAAGGCAGAAGAAAGAAGGCAGAGGTGATAAGAGAAGCCATGCTTTTAAGCATGGGATTGAAGTAAGGACACTTTATACCTTCACTCTGGGAGTCTCGGTATAATTCTCTTTATATGAGTCGGCTTTAAACCCACAACTTCAGTTATCCTTTATACCTTTGAATACCTTCTACCTTTTGCCCTCTGGCTTTTTTTTGTAAATGGAAACTAGTCCTCGGTCATTTGTCATAACTTATTGACAAAAATATATACAAATCTTTTTAAAGAGTAAGTAAGCTTGATTACAAGTAATGATGTCAATGTTCCTTAACTAACTTTGATCAGAACATCTGTTTGAGACCTTGAGTTATCTTTCATTCATTCCTAGAATTAGTAAACTGGAATACAATTCAAAACTGCATTTTATTGTATTTGCTATCTTCAGGGGGAAAAAATCATGAGCCGTCCAATTATTCTTGGTATTGTTGGTGACAGTGCTGCTGGTAAAACTACGTTGACAAGAGGGATTGCTCAAGTACTCGGCCCAGAAAATGTCACAATCATCTGTACAGATGATTACCATAAGTACGATCGCAAGCAACGTGCAGAAATTGGCATTACGGCTCTCCATCCCGACTGCAACTATCTAGATATCATGCAGCAGCACCTATCGCTGTTACGGACTGGGCAACCCATTCTTAAGCCAGTTTACAGCCATAAAACTGGTACTTTTGAAGCTCCAGTGTATATTAAACCCAATAAATTTGTAATTATCGAAGGATTACTCGGCTATTCTACCCGTGCTGCTCGCGATTGCTATGATGTGAAAGTTTACCTTGCACCCCCTGAATCACTACGCGCCAATTGGAAAGTCAAGCGAGATACCCAAAAGCGCGGTTATACAGAAGAACAAGTGTTGGCAGAACTAGAGAAACGAGAACCTGACTCAGAACTGTTTATCCGTCCGCAACGGCAATGGTCAGATATAGTAGTGAGTTTTTATCCACCTAGCGATGATGTTAATAACACCAATGGATATTTAAACGTGCGTTTGGTACTGCGTCCAACAATTCCTCATCCAGACTTTACCAAAATTCTTGATTTTTGTGATAATACTGTGTCTGCCATCCGTTTAGGACTAGACCGCGACATGGGTAAACCAGTTGATGTGCTAGAAGTAGACGGTCATGCAAATCTAGAACAAGTCAACAAACTCGAACATTTGATTTGTTCAGACATGCCTTATTTAAAGAACGTATGTAATCGCGAAGTTAATCCAGAGTTAGGCAAAGTAGCTGGTACTACTGGCGAAACAATCCAGAGTTACCCCCTAGCTATTACTCAGCTTCTCACTACCTACCACATACTAAAAGCAACACAGATTTATCAATAACTTGGTTGTTGGTTGTCAATCAGTTAACAGTGGACAGTGTAGACGCGCTCATAGGCTTCCCGTAGGGTACAGTTATCACCTTAGGAATTACCTGATAACTGATAACTGATAACTGATTGATGGTTGGTTGAGTGTCAATCCAAAATCCAAAATCTAAAAACTAAAATCAGATGACTTGTGCCAAACAACCAACTTTAACTTTAGACACCAAAATTTTGAAAATTTTATCAAAAAGACATAGATTTTGAGAGCTTACAGGGGATAACTAGAGTATATGTACTCCTTTGTTGTTATTTCCTTAAGCTATGACCTATTGCCTAAGAATTGCTGATATGCCAGAGACTGAGCGTCCACGAGAACGCTTGTTAACTCATGGTGCAAAAGTTCTATCTACAGCTGAATTAATAGCAATTCTGCTTGGCACTGGTCAAGGTCCAGGAAAACTTTCTGCGGTGGGTTTGGGACAATATATCTTACATGAATTGAGTAAATGCGATCGCGAACCTTTAGCAGTTCTACGAGATATTAGTGCTGCTGAACTCATGCAAATACCTGGTATTGGCCCAGCCAAAGCAACAACAATTTTAGCAGCCATTGAATTGGGTAAACGCGCCTTTCAATCGCGCCCTGCAGATCGTACAGTTATAGACAGTCCAGCAGCAGCAGCTGCTGCTCTCAGTCAGGACTTGATGTGGCAAAACCAAGAACGTTTTGCAGTTCTGTTATTAGATATCAAAAATCGTTTACTAGGAACGCAAGTCATTACTATAGGCACTGCTACCGAAACCCTTGCATCTCCCCGTGAGATTTTTCGAGAAGTGATTCGCCAAGGTGCAACACGGTTAATAGTTGCCCATAACCACCCTTCTGGTAACATTGAACCCAGTGGCGAAGATATCGAACTCACTCGCCAGTTACTAGCAGGAGCTAAATTTTTAGGTATTCCCTTGCTTGATCATTTAATTTTGGGAAATGGCAATCATCAGAGTTTGCGGGAAATTACAACTTTGTGGGAAGAGTGTCCCCAAGGAGATTAGACTTTTTGCACAAATATCTTTTGCCCCACCCTAACCTTCCCCGTTTGCGGAGAGAGAACAAGTGGTCTATGTCATTAGTTCTGAGGGGTTGCGAGGGGCCAGATCCCCAACTTTTAAAAAAAGTCGGGGATCTCACAGTCTATCAAAATCAATGTGGTTGAGAACTAAATTCAAATACTGAGTCAACGTAAATGCATCAACTCCTAATTCTGTGCGTTCTTGGGCTGCTAAAATTCCAGCTTGAGCGTGCCACCAAGCAGCAGCTGCTACCATATCTTCGGCAGGTATTTGATGGGTAACAGCCTGAGCAATTAATCCACCTATTAATCCAGTTAACACGTCACCACTACCACCCCGCGCCAAAGCAGGAGTACTTTCAGGAACAATCCACACTCTACCTTGGGGATTAGCGATCGCTGTTCTTGCTCCTTTCAACAATACTACTGCCCCGCTTTGTACTGCTGCTTCTCGCACTGCTTCGATTCTATTGTGTTTGGCATCTGGTAAATCAGGAAATAAGCGTTGGAATTCGCCTGCATGGGGTGTAAGTACTGTTAATGCTTGTCGTATTCCTCCGTTAGTAAGGGACACCCCCCCTTTCGTCCCCCCCTTAGTAAGGGGGGGATTAGGGGGGGTTGCTATTTCCGCCAAAATATTTAAACCATCAGCATCAAGAACTAAAGGGTTTGTGCTTTTTAACACCTGTTGAATAATTGGGCTAGCATCTTTGGTTAAACCGGGGCCACAGGCGATCGCATCAAAGGAATTTAAGTCTGTGTTTTCGGGTAATTGTAATTGAGCGATCGCACCTGTTTGTGTCTCTGGACATCCGACAATCAGCGCTTCTGGCAAATGACTCACCAAGATTGGTTTGAGAGATTCTGGCACAGCGATCGACAGCATACCAACTCCACTTGCCCTTGCTCCCAATCCAGTCAAAATTGCGCCTCCAGCATAGCGACGCGAACCGCAAATTAGCAGTAAATGGCCTTCTTTGTACTTATGGGTGACAGCAGGACGCGATAGAGGCAGAGTTGAAAACACACTATTTTTAGTGACACGTTTAATCCTGGGTGTCTGTTCTAATACTGCTTCCACATCCGCCAAAGGAATATCAAAATCTATTAACTCTGCTTTGCCCACATATTCTAAAGCCTGGTCTTGTAATAAACCTAATTTCCACAAACCCAAACAAAAAGTGTGGCTAGCACGGATAGCAGTTCCTAAAACTTCGCCAGTATCTGTATGCAAGCCAGACGGCATATCGATACTAATAATTGGTACAGACTTGTCATTTAACTGATTAATCGCACTAGCAACAGGATCTTTGAGTTCTCTTTCTAACCCAAATCCAAACAGCCCATCAACCAACAAATCACACTCCGGCAACTCCTCAATTGATTGATAACAGGGAATACCCAGACTCTGAGCATACTGTAAATGCTGTGCAGTTAATTCTTTGAGTTTGCCAAAAGGACTGTATATATAGACACTGTACTCGCGAAAGTGCAATTCACGGGCAACTACCAAAGCATCCCCACCATTATGACCGGGGCCGACGAGAATTCCGACTTTGTGTGGACGCACAGACACAGAGAAATTTTCTGTCTCCGCGTCTTCAGAAAGATAAAGCACCTGAATACGACGGGCAATCAGTCCTGCGACCTTTTCCATCAAAGCCGCTACAGGCATACCTGCTGCAAAGATACGCGCTTCAATCTCGCGCATCTGTTGTGCTGTCACTACAACTTGCGAAATTTGGATTCTTTGTTGGTTGTTGGGTGTTGGGTGTTGGGTGTTCATGGTTGATAGCTAGTCTTCTTATAACCATTAACCACTGTACAGCCACACAGTTGTACGCCCCTACGGATGTATTTGTATCATCGAAAAAGGGGAATGGGACGAGAAGTTTCTTGTTTGGGATGAGAAGTTTCTTGTTTCAAGTAAGAACATTTTCATTTCAAATGAGAACATTCCTGTTTCAAGTAAGAACTTTCTCATTTCAAGTAAGAACATTTTCATTTCAAATGAGAACATTCCTGTTTCAAGTAAGAACTTTCTCATTTCAAGTAAGAACTTTCCCGTTTCAAGTAAAAAAATTTTCAATTGTAGAGTGTGATACGCCGAAGGCTAACACATCATCCCATGATTTGCGGTGCGTTAGGACTAATGTCCATAACGCACGCTACCAAATTCAGTTAACTGTTCACTGTTAACTGTTAACTGTTTTTGACCAAATCCGAAAAATTGTAGCGGGAATTTGTATACAATCTCAGCAATCACCTCTTTCTGAGCCTGTTATGCGGCTAGATTACTCCGGTCAAAATCTCCGAGGTCGCTCTTTTAAAGGTCAAAACCTGACTGGGGCAGACTTCAGCGAGACAGATATTCGGGCAGTAAACTTCACCAATGCCAATCTCAAAACAGCAAAGTTTGTCGATACGAAAGCAGGGGTACCACCTTCCTGGAAACTTGGATTTGCCATCCTATCTTTTCTAGGATCAATCATTACCTTCATTGTTGCCTTCTCTTTGATTCATGGTGGATGGTTCCTCTGGCAAGCTAACCTGGAACTTAACTGGATAGCCATTGTCCTATTTGTTCTCGTTTCTGCTGTTATTGTTTATCAAGGCCTAGAGACAGGTTTTACCATAATCGCGATCGCGATCGCTGTTTCACTACTCCTAATGGGTCTTGCAGCGATCGCAGGAAACGAGGTCATCCCTTTCACAATTGTTGTAATATTGCCAGTCATTTTGTCTCTAGGCGGCTCTGATCTGGTTGCTGGTTCAATTGTTCTAGTAACAATTGAACTGGGGACAGTTGCTGGATTTCTGGTTGCACCTGCCTATGGAATCACCATGTTCGCTGGAGCCTTAGCTGGGAAACAGTATGGCAACACACCTAATCTTGAAAGTGTTCCCGGTAGTGTAGTTATCCCCTTGTTTACAGTTTGGATTGTGGCTCAAACCTTATTAGGTAGCTACATGGGGTGGCGAACCCTAAAACGTGATGAAAGATTTGCTTTGATTTACAAGATTGCTGTTAACTTTGCTGCTACAGGTGGAACTAGCTTTCGCAATGCCGACTTAACCAACGCTGATTTTACTGGCGCAACCCTCAAAAACACAGATTTCAGAAAAGCAAACCTGACACGCACTCGTTTTTATGAAGCCAAAAAACTTGACTTTGCCAGAGTCGGCGATACCATATTAGCTAAACGAAATATCCTCAATTTACTTGTCACTGGCAATGGTCGAGGAAAAAGTTACTTTGGTGCAAACCTCAAAGGTGCAAACCTTATCGGTGCTGATTTAAAAGAAGCAAATCTCAAAGATTCTGATATTAGTCAAGCTACCTTCCAAGGAGCAAATTTAGAATGGGCAAACCTAACTCTCACTCAAGCTGTGGGTACTGATTTTAGTAGCGCCCAAATGACTGGTGTTTGTGTAGAAGCGTGGAATATTGAAAGTACAACTAACTTAGATAACGTCGATTGTCGCTTTATTTATCTTCTCGAAAACCCCAAGCCTGGAACCGATGACAGAGAACGCCGTCCCGGCAGTGGCGAATTTCAACCAGGAGAATTTACTAAACTATTTGAAGAGGTTTTTAATACCGTTGATTTAATTTTCCGCAACGGCATTGATTGGAAAGCTTTTGTGGCAGCTTTCAAACAAGTGCAAGTCGAAAATGAAGACACAGAATTAGCTATCCAGAGTATTGAAAATAAAGGTGATGGCGTAGTTGTTGTTAAAGTTGCTGTGCCTGTTGATGCTGACAAAGAAAAGATTCATAGTGATTTCACACATAATTATCAACTAGCACTGCAAGCCGTAGAAGAAAAATATAAAGCCCAATTACAAGCAAAAGAGCATGAGATAGTCATCTACCGACAACAAAGTGCCGAGATGACTGAAATTGTGAAATTATTAGCTAATAAACCTATTAATGTTCAAGTAGATAACAAATTAGAAAATAAAAATATGACTAACAGTAATGATTCCAGCCGCAAAGTAGAAATTCACGCTAAAGATATTAATGCTAGCGGACAAGCTTTTAATTTAGGTGATATTAGCGGTACAGTGACAAATACGATCAACGAATTACCTGCTTCACCGGAACCAGATAAACCAGGAATCAAGGAATTATTAACAAAGTTGCAAGAGGCAATTGAAGCTGATGCTAATTTAAGCGAAGAAGACAAAGCCGAAGCGCTAGAACAAGTCAAAACCTTAGCTGAAGTTGGTCAAAATCCCCAAGAAGCAGGAAAGCAAAAAACAGGCAAAAAGGCAATCACAATGTTAAAAGGTTTAGTTTCTGGCTTACCTGCCACAGCCACATTAGTTGAAGCATGTAGTAAACTTTTACCATTGATTTCCAAGTTACTAGGTTTAGGCTAGTACAAAAAGGCTGAAGTATAAAGTATGAAGTATGAAGTATGAAATGAAGAAACCCGTACAGTCAGTATTTGAGCGATTTGCACTCGTTTAGTAAAAAAGATAAAGGATAAGGGTACGTTGTGAGATTAGTTCGACAAAAAAAACGGTCTCAGAGGCGACTACAGCGTTTACTCCCGAAAGTCCATATCAAAATCCAGGATGGACGGTTTGAAGTCTTGGGCATGAATGTTTGGTATTCCTACTGGCGTGATCCTTACCATTTGCTTTTGACAATTCCCTGGCCTGGCTTCTTGGGGTTAATTGCTCTATTTTATTTAACTACTAATGCCTTATTTGCCTTAGCATACCTCGCAGGGGGAGATTGTATTGCTAACGCTAGACCTGGGTCTTTTCTCGATGCCTTTTTCTTTAGCGTCCAAACTCTGGCTTCTATTGGCTACGGGGCAATGTTTCCTAAAACAACCTATGCCAATGTTGTTGTCACTATTGAAGCAATGATAGGTTTGGTGGGAATTGCGGTGCTGACTGGTTTAGCATTTGCCCGTTTCTCTCGACCTACGGCCCGTGTCATTTTTAGCCGGGTAGCAGTAATTGCACCTCACAATGGTGTACCTACTCTCATGTTTCGCGCAGCAAACAAGCGCCGCAACCAGATTTTGGAAGCGCAGTTACGGGTTTACTTGATGCGTGATGAAGTGACTACCGAAGGTCAATTTATACGTCGGTTTCACGAACTCAACTTGCTGAGGAATCAGACACCAAGTTTCACGCTAAGTTGGACAGCTATGCATCCAATTGATGAGTCAAGTCCTTTATATGGCATGACACCAGAATCTTTAATGGCAACAAAAACTTCGATTGTGGTTTCCCTCAGTGGAATTGATGAAACAGTCGTACAGGTTCTTCACGCCCGTCAAACCTACGCTGCTCATGAAATCTTATGGAATAACCAATTTGTAGATATTTTTTACCACACCTCTGATGGAAATCGCTACATCGACTACAACTACTTCCACGATGTCATGCCATTAGAGTAGCTGTTTTCACTACAACCCGACCATTTTCAACGACGGTGCATTTTTTAGAAGTTGTGCTTTGCTCACAGTTGACTGGGGTTTTAGCACACTGCTTGTGATGATGAATATTTTCCTCCTGTTGCTGTCTGAGAATCGCGGCACAACAGGCAGAAGTGGAGACTGACATAATTTTGGATACTCTTTGCTCTATTTCTATTATCTCTCGATTCAGAGATGGTGACGCAGCCAATACTTGTAATTTAATTTTTGATTTTTTTATGAGTTTTAATGATCTGCCCAATCTTTGGGTTCCTTTGGCACTGTTAGGTTTAATTATCATGGCTGCTGTATTTTTTAGCCGCAATAGCTGAGTTGTGACAAGCGATCGCGCACTCACCCGCCCTATCAGACACCCCTCTGGTGAACTCGCAAAGAGGGGCTGTTCTTGTGAGGTTTTTCATGGCATAGCTTGTGAAATCTTTTCATCGGGACTACCTTTTTTTATAGATGAAAATCCCTGCCCTTCACCCTTCACCCTTCTTTTATGACTTAATGACTAATTTCTCCCTTTGAAGGGTACAATAAATGCCGATTGTCTTCCAAACTTTGAAAGCTTCATGATCTCCAGTAACGACTTTCGACCTGGTGTCTCAATTGTTTTAGACGGATCTGTATGGCGGGTAGTGGAATTCCTCCACGTTAAGCCCGGAAAAGGTTCCGCTTTTGTACGCACAAAATTAAAAAATGTCCAGAGTGGAAGCGTGGTAGAAAGGACGTTCCGCGCCGGGGAAACTGTACCACAAGCGACTCTGGAAAAAAGCACGATGCAGCATACCTATAAAGACGGCGATGAATACGTTTTTATGGATATGGAAACCTATGAAGAAGGTAGATTAAGTGCAGCCCAAATTGGCGATCGCGTTAAATATCTCAAAGAAGGTATGGAAGCTAACGTCGTCCGTTGGGGTGAACAAGTACTAGAGGTAGAACTACCTAACTCTGTAGTATTAGAAGTGGTGCAAACTGACCCTGGTGTCAAAGGTGACACAGCTACTGGTGGCAGTAAACCTGCGACGCTAGAAACTGGTGCAGTTGTGATGGTTCCTCTGTTTATTAGTCAAGGAGAACGCATCCGTATTGACACCCGTAATGACACATATCTTGGCAGGGAGTAAATTATAACTCAGCAAAGATGGAAATCTATATTTCTATCCCTAGCGGGGATTTCCATCCCTGCCTCGCTTAATATTTATCTTTACCAAAAAGTCTATCTACCACTACACTCGTCATCAACTGCGTACACCACAACGCACGGAAAAGGTAATTGGTAATGGGTAATTGCTAATGGGTAATTGGTAATTGGAAATAAGTAATAAAAAATAATATTTATCTTATGAAATTTCTGCTGCCTTCTGCCCTGGTGCCTTCTGCCTTCTGCCCTCTTTAAAGCATTATGAGGTAATCAAAGCTGTGCCATTGGACTTTAATGAAATTCGTCAATTGTTAGAAACCATTGCTAAAACAGACATTGTAGAAGTAGCGCTCAAAAGCAACGATTTTGAAATCACAATACGTAAAGCTGTTAGCGCCACTCCTGGAGTGTTACCAGCAACCGTAGCGACTCCAAGCGTTGCTACTGGCGGCCCCGGATTACCGCTTGTAAGTGCAATGCCATCAGTAGCATCTACTCCGACAACAGATGCAACTACAAGCAGTACAGTTAATACTCCTATTAGTACAGGTGTAAAATCATCAGCTACTTCCTCAGCGCTTGAGCAAAAAAAATTTACAGATGTTACTTCCCCAATGGTGGGAACATTTTATCGTGCCCCTGCACCTAGTGAGCCACCATTTGTAGAAGTGGGCGATCGCATCCGTAGCGGTCAAACTGTGTGTATTATTGAAGCCATGAAGCTAATGAACGAAATTGAAGCGGAAGTATCCGGGCAAGTGGTCGAAATTCTGGTTCAAAATGGCGAACCTGTAGAATATGGCCAACCTTTGATGCGAATTAATCCAGATTAAGTATTAATCTATATAACTAATGTCTAAATTTGTAAAATTTCTCAGTTCAGTTCTTCCGGGACAATCCTGATGAAACAAACGTTGCCTGTACCGCCAGAAGTTGTGCAACAAGTAGCTGAATACTTCAGCCTGTTGAGTGAACCAATGCGCCTGCGATTGCTGCATTTATTGCGGGATGAAGAAAAATGCGTACAAGAGTTGGTAGAGGCAACCCAAACGTCACAAGCAAATGTGTCAAAGCACCTGAAGGTAATGTGGCAAGCGGGAATTCTTAGCCGTCGCAGCGAAGGAACTTGTGCCTACTACCGGGTGGAAGATGATATGATTTTTGAATTGTGTAACCAAGTTTGCGATCGCCTTGCCAGCAGGTTAGAACAACAAGCCCGGAGTTTTCGTGTATTGAATACTAAGTAATTTAGTCATTGGTCATTTGTCCTTAGTCATTAGTTATTAGTCCTTTGTCATTTGTTATTTGCTCTACCCAAAGCGAAGCTTAATCAAGAACGTTTATACTATTAAGATTTTATCAATGACCAATGACCAATAACCAATGACAAATGACCAATGACCAATGACCAATGACCACTGACTAAGGTTGAAAATTTTCATTAAAGTTTTGACGTGTGAGTGGCTGTTCCAACTCCAAACCTTCACCGCCTAACACATCTAGTTGCTTGCCATCTACATCAATGTATACTTTGGCGTTTGGATTTAAACTAGTGGCAGTGTAAACAATTTGACCCACACGCCCTTGCATAGAAGTGCTACCGCCGCCACTGGTAAATTCTCCAGATAAGTTGACACGGACAGTATCACCTTGAACATCTACACCCAGCACTTTTGTTCCTTGAGGAATTGTACTCGAACCACTACTTCCTTCTGTAGGTCCTTCTAACAAACGTTGGAATGCTGCTGTTAAAAACTGGTTGGGTTGGTTACGATTTGCTTGCACTTGGATTGATTGAGGAACCAATTTAAAATTTGTGCCAGTGTCTTGCAACCAATAAATTTGGGTAGTTTGTTCATTTCCTACCTGCGATGGATTCCCTGGTACAAGGCGTTCTGATGGTGTAGGATTGGTGTTCTGATTAGAATTCCAAGTTAACCAGCCTACCCCCCCTCCTACCAACACAACTGCTGCTGAAATAGCTGCTACTACACCAGAAGAAACCCGTTTAGATCCTTGTTGTTGACTCATATGCAAAACCTTCCTTAAGCTTTTGATGCTATCTGTATGAAGAGAAGTTTGGTTAACGACGAGACTTACTAACGACGAGTTTCCAAAAACTTAGAAGATGGTTCTAACTTTACAAATGCTGCCATTTCTAATTTCCCTGGTTTCATTTTCCATTTTAGAATTCGCATTTGCAGTCCGTCACCTTCCAAATTACGTAAATCTAATTGCTGATTTATGTTACTAATAATCATATTGAGAAATTCTGCTGGAAACTCTTGTCCGTCTAATGATACTTTTGGATCAACTAGTTGAAATTGTCTGCCACCAACTATATTTAACCCAGAATTGATTTTAATTAAAAGGGGTATTACCTCCTGGTCGTTTTGTAACTCTACCTGAAAACTAAAGCGATTATTGGGTAAAAATTCTACCTTAGGATTAGCGAAATTAGAGGCTTCGGTAAACTCAAGACCAGAAAAATTCCCTTTATTCAATTCTCGCAGTCGCTTCAGAAATTGTGGTGATTGTAAAAGTTTATTGATATCTTGCTCTGTTACAACTAACCGTACTCCAGCCTGTAAAGGTTGTTTTAATTTGGGTAAGTTTTGCCTCAAACTAGTTGGATCAAATTCTATTTCATCGGTCTCCAATTCTAAAACTGCAATGCGGAAATCTTGTTGTTTTAATTGCAAAGAACGCCCTGCAATTAACACTCTTTCCACCTTACCTTGGAGTAATTGATAACTAGGAGCATTATCCACTCTTACTTGTAGTTGTTCCACTGTTGAAAATTGTGAACGGATGGTATTTTCAGCAGTCTGATCAATTACTACTCCTACAGGAGCAACTACACCCAATAGGCTAGATATAAGGATTGCGAGAAATTCCATTTTATTTTGAAGGGAATTGGGAGGTGGGAGGTGGGGAGATGGGGAACTGGGGGTCCCCACTCCCCCAAGGGAGTGGGGATTAGGGGCAATGGGGAGATAGGGGGAGTGTGATATTTCCTTTGTCCTCCTTGTCCCTCTTGTCTTCCTTATCCCCTCTATCCCCTATCCCCGGTTCCTAAGTTACTGCTTGCGAGATCCACCCTTTAAGAGTAGATACAACTTCCGTGATCGGGATTTCGTGAGAATTGCGGCTTTTTCTTTCGACTACTTCGACTTTGCCATTGGCGATCGCTCTTCCTGTAACAATTCTATAGGGTATGCCAATCAAATCTGCATCCTTGAATTTTACTCCTGCTCGTTCGTTGCGGTCGTCGAGGAGGGTTTCAATTCCAGCTTGATTGAGTTGTGTGTAAAGTTGTTCGGCAATTTCTACTTGTTGCGCGTCGTTGATGTTAGGGATTGTAACGATGGCATGATATGGTGCGATCGCTACAGGCCAAATAATCCCGTCTTGATCGTAAGATTGCTCTACTGCTGCTTGTGCTAATCGTGACACTCCCACACCATAACAACCCATCACAAGTGGTTTTTCTTCTCCCTGTTCGTTGGTATAAGTTGCTCTCATTGCGATTGAGTATATTGTACCCAACTGGAAAATATGCCCGACTTCAATCCCCCGGGCGCTTTTTAAAGTTTGTTCGGGGTTATGCATGGCGCGATCGCCTGGTCTGGCTTTGCGTATATCTACTATTGTTTCTGGTAGTTTAAATTGCTTTTCCCAATTAGCACCTACTACGTGATAGCCAGACTCATTGGCACCCGTGACAAAGTTCTTTAAATCAAGGGCTGTTTTATCTACCAAACGCAAAAACTTCGGTGCAACATCTTTAGTAGATTGAATGTAATCATCAGCAATATCAGGCGCAATATAACCCAAAGGTAAAGTTTTCGCCGCCCATTTTTTCTGGGCGTCTGCATCAGGTACTGCTAACTTCAGAACCGCATTTCCACCATATTGAGAAGCTAGTTTTGTCAACTCATTATGTAACTTGACTTCGTTAACTTCCTGATCACCCCGAAGACTCACCAGTACCAAAACCGTTGTGCCGTTATCGTATAGTGCCTGGTAGAGGACATTTTTTACAACTTGAGTCGGAGAACATTTGAGGAAATCACAAAGTTTTTCAATTGTCTCAGTTCCCGGAGTTTCCCGTTTTTCATAACTTGTAAACGCCGAAGATTCCGCATCTACTGGTAGAGAAACAGCTTTTTCCACATTGGCAGCATACTTGCCATCTTCGGTGTAGAGGACTTCATCTTCGCCAGCTTCCGCCAAAACCATAAATTCCGTGGAACCAGTACCACCAATCGCCCCAGAGTCAGCATCTACAGCACGAAAAGCCAAACCAGAACGCCGCAGCATATTGCTATAGGCTTGGTACATATCCTGGTAAGTTTTTTTCAGGCTTTCTTCATCCGCATTAAAGGAATAAGCATCCTTCATAATGAATTCCCGTCCACGCATCAAACCAAAGCGGGGACGAATTTCATCGCGGAATTTAGTTTGAATTTGGTAGAGGTTCAGGGGTAGCTGTCGGTAAGAGCGAATCATATCACGAGCGATCGTCGTGATCACTTCCTCGTGAGTTGGACCTAATGCTAATTCTTGTTCGCGACGATCACTGAGGGCGAACATAATACCCTCAGCTTTGGTGTAAGTATCCCATCTGCCAGATTCACGCCATAGTTCTGCTGGTTGTAGTTGTGGTAAGAGACATTCTTGTGCGCCTGTGGCGTTCATTTCTTCCCGTACAATTTGAGAGACTTTTTGCAGTACCCGCCACATCAATGGCAAATATGCGTAAACACCGCTACCGATGCGACGAATGTAACCTGCGCGCAGTAGTAATTTATGACTGGGGATTTCAGCATCGGCCGGATCATCCCGCAGTGTAACGAATAACATTTGTGACAGTCGCATCGTTTGCCCCTTTTTCAGTGTTGCTAATCTCTAACTAAAGAAGTCTGAAGTATAAAGGATGAAGGATGAAGTGTATAGACCCTCCGTTAGGGGCTGAACTCAGGATAGGATAAAGGCTGAAAAGCAAGCTCAAACAAGTCTGAAAAAAAGGATAAAGAATCAAAAAATAAAATTTTATATTTGATACTTCATACTTCACCCTTCACCCTTCATACTTCATCTTTCATCCTTCATCATCGGAGAACATTACCTTGCCTGATGTTATTAATCAAGCACAGCCGCCCCTAGAATTTATTCCGCCAGCATTTAACCCCTCGGTTTTACGAGTTATTCAGCTAGGTTTACCCAGCTACTTACGCTGGAAAACAGCAATTAGCCAAATTGAAGCAGATAACGTAGAGGTTTTAGTAAATCTCTACCGCCAGTTTCAAGAGGGAAAGATTCGTTTTTTGATAGCATTTCGCCATCCTCAAGCTACAGATCCATTGTGTTTGGGCTACTTGCTTTCCCAACTCGTGCCAAGGGTAGCACGACAGCAGGGAATATCGCTACAGCATCCAATCCATGCTCATTTTATCTATGATCGCGGTATTACTCTATGGGCTGGTTCCCACGTCGCTTGGATTGCTTCTAAGTTGGGTGCAACACCCATTCAACGGGGTAAAGCTGACTGGACAGGTTTGCGTTCAGCACGGGATTTGTTTGCCAATGGGCGCTTTCCAATGGCTGCTGCACCAGAAGGTGCTACTAATGGGCTTTCAGAGGTTGTTAATCCCCTCGAACCTGGAATCGCCCAAATGGGCTTTTGGTGTGCTGAAGACTTGCACAAAGCTGGACGAGATGAACAGGTATTAATTGTACCAATAGGAATTCAATATAGTTATGTTGCAGATCCTTGGGGTGCGATCGCTAATTTATTAACTAAATTAGAAACTTACAGTGGTTTACCCCCCCATCACCCCAGTTCCCTTTACCCTCGCTTGTTACGATTAGCAGAACGTTTGCTCAGTTTAATGGAAGATTTTTATACACGGTTTTATCATCAAAAATTGCCAGAAATCCCAGCACAATCTGAAGAAATAAATATATTTATTGCTGCTCGTCTCAATGCACTTTTAAATATAGTTTTACAAGTAGCAGAACAGTATTTTGATTTGCAACCCAAAGGTAATTTTAATGATCGTTGTCGCCGAGTCGAACAGGCAGGTTGGAATTATATTTTTCGAGAAGAATATAAGGATATCAAAGCACTGTCATCTTTAGAAAGAGATTTAGGCGATCGCATTGCCGAAGAAGCAAATTTACGGATGTGGCACATGCGTTTGGTAGAAAGTTTGGTTGCTGTCACAGGTAATTATGTACACGAAAAACCTACCGCCGAACGCTTTGCTGAAACAACATTACTCATTTGGGATGTAGTCACTCGAATCAGAGGTGGTAATCCTTTCCAGCGACCGCTTTTGGGCAAACAGAGGGCGAAAATAACTGTGGGTGAACCGTTATCAATTTCAGAACGGTATCCGGTGTATAAGGAAAATCGTCAAGGTGCAAGACAAGCAGTTGCAGATTTTACCAAAGATTTGCAGCACGCTATGGAGGGTTTGATTGTGAAATAAGGGTGATTATGATCCTAATCAAGCACTTATTCAGCTTTAAAGAAATTTCTTAATTATATATGAGATTTTTTTGATGATTTTGGGAACTATATCGATAGCTAGAAATAAAAAATTTACAGCTGTGACTATAGTTCCAAATAATAGTGATGATAACGATCCAATTCAGAAATTGCTGCGTTGGATAGTTAACGTAGGAATCAACGGTTTTGGTGTTCTACCTTCAGCAAAAGATGTTGCAGAAAATCACCTAAAATCCTGTGGATATAAAACAGAAGAAGCAATAAAATCGGTAATTGCATGGAGAACTGCTTATGCTGCTGGTACAGGATTTATAACCGGATTGGGTGGTCTAGCAACTTTACCCATAGCAATTCCAGCAAGTTTAGCATCATCTTATGCTTTAGGAGCTAATACAGCTGCTGCCATAGCAATAATAAGAGGATATGATATTGATTCCGATCAAGTTCGTACTTTTGTACTATTGGCATTACTTGGGGACTCAGGATTAGAAGTCCTTAAGACTGTGGGTATTAATATAGGAACAAAATTAACTAAAACACTTATTAGTCAAATACCTGGAAAAGTACTAATAGAAATCAATAAGAAAGTAGGATTTAGACTAATTACAAAAGCTGGAGAGAAAGGTGTTGTTAATTTAATGAAGTTAGTTCCATTAGTAGGGGGTGTATTAGGAGCAGGGTTTGATAGTACTTTTGTAAATAAGTGTGGCAAAACAGCAAAGAATATATTTACTCAAATAGACTAAGAATGAGCTATAAGAAATGATTCTGTAACAATTGCTTCTAGATAGAATAAGTATACCTCCCAATTTTCACAGTTATAAGCAGTGTTATCTCAACGCTGCTAAACTTACATGGGCAATGCAAAATCTCTCTGAACAATAAGAATGTAAGAGCAGGTCAAAAAGTGTACATGACTCATGCTGAACGACAGAACATCTCGTTTAGGACAGGTGCTAGGAGTTGCATATTTACTACCAGTAAGTTCAAACACTACTTTGGAAAAACCTTTGATAAATCCAGAACTAAATCCGGAAAGCATGGTAGATAAACTGATTCATTCGATAGATAAATTATCTTTTTGCGATAACCAAATTTACCTTGAAAATCATGATAAGGATCGCTATAGCACTCTAAGTGATTTTCTACTAAATTAAAAATCCAATAATCAGCAATACCCGCTTCTGCATAAAGTGGTAATTTCACCTCTTGATCATATTTCAAAGAGGAATCAGCTATCTCAATTAACAGTAAAATATCATCTGGAGTGGGATGATTGCTGAGATAATCATCAGGGCGATTTTTGACAATTACCCGATCTGGTTCCGGTTCGCTGTAGTCAGAAATAATAATCGGTTGTTGTCCCCGTAGTGTCGCTCTTTCTCCCACTAGCTTAAATAATTCTCGCTCTAAGCGTGTTTCACATACAGAATGCGGTTTGCCTTTAGATACCATCGAAATGATTTCTCCCCTAATTAGCTCAACTCGGTCATCCTCACTGAAAAAACCGAGTTCTGCTAAACGATCGTATTCAGCTATAGTAAAGCGTTTAGTTAAGACTGTAGTCATAACATTTAAGATAGTGCAGGTCTACCTGCATGTTAACTCTTAACCCTTAACCATTGACTTTTAACTCTGTTCTTTCGCACCCAACATCTGCAAAATTTTATCTACATTATCCAAGTCGCCGACAATGCGCCGCACGGGGAGAGGCCAAACTTTCACAAGCGTGGGAGTTGCTGTCACTTGATTTGTTTCTGCTTGTTCTGGATGGCTGACAACATCAATGACTTTCAGGGTGTACGGTTGACCCAGGTATTGCTCTAATAGGTCGTGGAGACTCTCAAGTGTACGTTCAATACCGGGGCTATGTCCAGCAACAAACAGACGTAGAACATAGCCTTGGTTGTTTGGTTGTATCTGTAGTGTTGTTGCTTCTTGGTAGTATGGTACTGCTTCAAAAGGATCTAAACGTACGATTAAGTCGTGGTCTTCCCAAAGTTGCGGGAACGAAGAGCGATAACTATTTAATACCATGCGATCGCACAATCCTTCTTGCCAAGGTGCGCTTTGCCAAACAATGTCGCCTGTGCCAAAAATGGCATTTAGTAAGGCTTGATATCGCATCACAGCTGGATAAGCTTCGGCAAAAGTGCGTATTTTTTGGGTACGCGGATCTAACCAATAATCAATAGTAGCTGTATAGCAGGGGACTAAAAAATGAGGTGGTTCTGGCAAGTCTAGGATTTCTTGTAAAGTTGCACATAAATTCAAATGCCATCGACCTTGCTTACTGGGGTCGATACAGTAAATCAAATCTCCTGCGGGCGTAAACAGGGCAATGCCTTTAAATAACTGGGGTAGGATTAGTTTATCTGAAGTCAAGGTTCTTAATTTAAGGTTAGGGGTTGGAGGCTAGGAGCTAGAGGCTAGTGTAAAACTATTTTTTAATTGTCTATTTCCCAGTCCCCTATCCCCAATCCCTAATTCTTACACTCGACCTCGCAGCATCTGGGCCATTTCGTTGGGAGTCGGTGACATTTCCAAGGCTGTTTCTTCGGTAATCCGGCCTTCTTGGTAGAGGTTAAACAAAGACTGGTTCATAGTAATCATGCCATCAAAACCAGCTTGTTTCATTAATTCCGTAATTTCATCGTACTTCCCATCTTTGATCCAGTCTTTAACTGCATCTGTGTTTATGAGAATATCGTGAAAGGCAGCACGTTTCCCATCTGTTGTGCGACATAAACCTTGAGCAATCACTGCTACTAAAGATTCGGAAATTGCCACCCGCATGGCATCCTGTTCATCGCCTGAGTAAAGATTGAGAATACGTTCAATCGTTTTTACGGCGCTGTTAGTATGCAGGGTTCCCATAACTAAGTGACCAGTTTGAGCAGCTTTGAGGGCTGTATTCACAGTTTCTTTATCCCGCATTTCCCCTACAAGAATCAAGTCTGGGTCTTCCCGTAAAGCAGCTTTTAAGGCATTGTCAAATTTTCGGGTATGCATTCCCACTTCCCGTTGTTTGATCAAGGACTTTTGACTTTTGTGAACAAATTCGATGGGGTCTTCGATGGTGATGATATGTTTGGGCATCTCTTTGTTGATGTAGTCAATCATCGCTGCCATCGTGGTAGATTTACCAGAGCCAGTCGGGCCTGTCACTAAAATCAAGCCTTTGTGGTAATGGCAAATATCCCTGAAAACGGGGGGTAGGCGTAACTGGTCAATGGTTAATATTTTGAGCGGAATTAAGCGCATGACCATTGCATAACCTTTGAGAGAATCAAAGATATTGATCCGCACACGGGCAAATTCATATTGAGTTGCACCGTCAAATTCTAGGTATTCTTCAAACCGTTGAATTTCTGCCTCCGTCAATACTTCCCGCATCCAATTCATAAAAGTTTCTTTATCCGTTTCTGGATATTCTGTAGTCTGAATTTCGCCACGGTTACGGAAGCGCGGTGGTTCGCCTACACCCAAGTGAATATCAGATATGCCATTATCATAAGCTTCCCGTACCAACTGATTTAAAGTTGGGTGTAAACTATTGCTTTTGACACGGGCAGGACTGGGACTAGGCATTGGTGGTGGTGTCCCAGGACGATGACCACAAGCAGGAGTAGAAACAGGTGATGGGGTAGTACGACTTCTGTCAACTGGTATTTCTAAAGTTTGTGTAGACTGACGCTGTGTACTAATTGTTGGTGGTGGTGGGGGAAGCGGAGGCACACTACGAGCTACAGTTGGGGTCGAATTTAATGGATTTTGTGATTCTGACATATATCTTTACAAATGATTTTGTGTGAACTTATGTAAAAGGCAAAAAATAGGAGGCAGCTAAACATCATCTGCATTGCGATCGCTATAGTTGCGTGTTCAGTTGCCACTGAAACGAAATTATGATCAATTTCATCACTTGCTATTAAATGTATTTTTTTAACCTACTAATTCAATTATTTTTAGCCAAATATATTTATTTTTGCTAACTTTACTATGTTTAGCACAATAAACATATAATCCAACTACAGTAATTATATTTATAATTTTTAGTATAAAAAATAACTATGCTTATCCAATATAATTTTAAATTTAGGTGAACTACGTTGCCATCATCAACTGTGTAGACCAGAACGGATGAAAAAACTTTCCTTCTGTCCTCTAGCTCGAAAAAGGATGTAGGGGTGTGAGGGTTTAGGGAGGACTGGAGCCGGAGGAAACCTCCGGCTAAGGAAGTCCGTGGTGTAGGAGAATAATTTGGCGGTGAAACTTGTTTCTTTCATTTGCACTGCCCTCTGCCTTATTTTCAAGCTAGCTTCATGTTCATGCAGAGATATTTGATGAGATGTCTCTACAAATGTTGCTTGCACGCTACCCTAGTCACGTCTTAAAATTATGAGAATCAGCTATGCTTTTGATAAGAAATATTAAGAAGGCTAGAAGTGAATTTTTGACACACACAAAATCAGTGGGTAGCTTATAGCTTCTCTATCTAAGGATAGATGGCAAAAAGAAGTTTTCAGCGAAAATAAGCTATCAGCGTTTATTCATAATAATAAAATCTTAACTGTTAATTTTATTAAATAAATGCTCATCTTCTCAATTGGTTTTTATATACTGAACATCACTAATTGTTGATCCCTTTGTTTATTAACATCAAGGAAAGACTTCTGAATTCCAAACTGATTTGCGTATTTAGGAGATAAACTCATGGCTCTCTCACAAACAGCTAATTTAAGCAAGACTGATTCTTTGTTAATGGTTAAAAGCTTTTTAATATGGTCTTTCACATTGGCAGTATGCTTGCTGGTTGTCGGTTTTCCTTTGGTTGTTTTGATGGCTACGGTTGGATGTCTATTGTCTATTGTTCTGCAATCTCTGATGCCTGTTAGTGCGGTTTTACTAGTGGCAGGAGGTTTAATTCTGTTTAATGTTTTGGCTGTTGTTATTGGTGCAAGCGCGCTGACTGCTAAGGGTATTCATCCTAAAGAAGTGAAGTGGTTAAGCTGGTTGCATGGAGAAACAGAAGAAATGCAGAAGACCGTTTATGCTGCTTGCCCACTAACATGTGACATCAAACTGTAACCTATTGCTAAATTCGACAAACAGTGCATCCTGCCCGGTTTTACCGGGTTTTTTCATGCTTTTTTGTCATTTGTCATAATTTGAACTTAACAATTATTGACAATTGACCATTGACCATTGACCATTGACAATTGACCAATGATTAATGACTAATGATTAATAACAAACTCGTTTACATTATTTTAGGTACTCGTCCAGAAGCAATTAAACTAGCTCCCGTAATTCAAATTTTCCAAAACTTTCTAGGCTTTGAAACACAAGTTATTTTGACTGGACAGCATCGTGAAATGGTTGAACAAGTGATGCAGCTTTTCAACCTTAAGGCAGACCGTGACTTAGAAATTATGCAACGGCAACAATCTTTAACTGATATTACTTGCCGTAGCTTGCGAGGATTAGAAGAATTATTTCAAGAAAATAAACCAGATTTAATTTTGGTGCAAGGAGATACTACCACAGCATTTGCAGCGACATTGGCAGCTTTTTACCAAAAGATTCCTGTCGGTCATGTAGAAGCTGGGTTAAGAACAGATGACTTATTTAATCCTTTTCCAGAAGAAGCTAATAGAAGGTTAATTTCCCAACTAACTCAATTGCACTTTGCGCCAACACCTTTAGCTGTAGAAAACTTAAAAAATTCTGGTGTTTTAGGTCAAATTCATATGACTGGTAACACAGTGATTGACGCACTGTTAAATGTAGCAGCAAAAGAACCAGCCTGTAATATACCTGGTTTGGAATGGAATAAATATCGTGTTTTACTGGCGACTGTGCATCGACGAGAGAATTGGGGAGAACCACTGCAAGGAATCACCCAGGGATTTTTACAGATACTAGATAAGTTTCCTGATACAGCCTTACTATTGCCATTACATCGTAATCCTACAGTACGAGAACCATTGCAGGCAAGTTTAGGCAATCACCCTCGGATTTTTTTAACAGAACCTTTAGACTATAGTGAACTGGTAGGAGCAATTATGCGATCGCATCTTCTGCTCACTGACTCTGGTGGTTTGCAAGAAGAAGCCCCTAGTCTAGGTAAACCAGTTTTGGTTCTGCGAGAAACTACAGAAAGACCAGAAGCTGTCACAGCTGGTACAGCTAAACTTGTGGGTACTAAATCACAGACTATAGTTGCTAACGCTGTAGAATTGCTGAGTAACCCAGATGCTTATGCAGCAATGGCAAACGCCATCAATCCCTTTGGAGATGGTCATGCAGCAGAACGGATTTTACAGATAGTCCAGAATTATTTAGGGAATGGGGTGATGGGGTGATGGGGTGAAAGATTGCTTCCTTGTCCTCCTCGTCTTCTCCCAATCCCCGATCCCCAAATATGTTAAAATTAATCGGCTTTCAAAGCAGTAGCAAGTTTCTTGCAGAAATATGGTTCAGTACACTCTCGCTCAAAGCCCAGATATCATCCTCACTGTACCTGGTAAAGATTCAGCCAAAGCCCGCGAGAAAGCGATGGATCAGCTGATGCAACTCATGGATGAAGGTAAGTTACCTACCGAACTCGAAGACGGATTTAGTGCCAAACAATTAATAGAGGTAAAAGAAGTATCAATGGATACTACTAACGGTGAGGACGAAATTACTCAAGCTGTTCAAATTCTCAGTAATCTAGCTACACTAAAACTGAAAGTCCAAGACTCACGCGCCGAAGCGTTAGAAATTCGCAAACAGATTGATATCCTCTTCTCAGACAATTCTGTGACAGAAGAGGAAATTACTCGCCTCAAGGAAGGTTTTAAGGTTCTCAAAACTTTCGCCCAGGCGAATGTACGTTATCAGGAAGCTAAAGCGAAAGCAGAACAGGCTAGGCAAATACTAGATCGTGCTTTGAAATCGGCGGATAAGTAAGAGTTGGTAGTTAGTTATTAACCACTAACCACTAACCACTAATGTAGAGACGCGATGTTCCTCGCGTCTCTACCCACTAACCACTATCCCTTAATTTTTCTTACAGAAGAAGAGGTCGGTACAGAGTTATTTCTGATGTCTGTGTCATCATCATCACTAACACGTTCTACACTCATGCTCTGTCTGTAATACTGCTGATAGTAGGTATAGGAAGCAGGTACGGCATCTCTGGACTTATTGGCTACCAATCCCAAGATAGGTGTGCCAGATATTTGCAGCTCTTCTAATGCTTGTTGGAAGACGGTACGCTTTAACTTACCTAAACCAGCAACTAGTACCATACCATTGGTGTTAGCTGCCAATAAGGTTGCATCAGCAAATCCAACTAGAGGAGGCGTATCATAAATTACTAAATCAAAGCTACTATGTAGGTCTTGCATCAAGTCCTGCATTTTTTGAGATGCGAGTAACCTAATTGAGTCTGGGGGAACAGGGCCAGCAGAGAGGACATAGAGATTATCTTCTAGAGGCGATCGCTCAATCACGTTACTCCAGTCTAAGTCGGAAGAAATAACATCAGTCAATCCCTGAATATTCATTAACCCTACGCGTTGGTGGAGGCTGGGAGAACGTAAATTTGCATCTACAAGCAAAATTCGGTGTCCCATTGCAGCTGCTGCTAAGGCTAAATGTACAGCAACTGTTGATTTTCCATCTCCTTGTCCTGCGGAACTGATCACTAGTGAACGAATTGGTGCATCAGAACCTAAAAGCAAAATATTGGTGTAAAGAGAGCGAAATACTTCAAAAAATGAAGCGCGAGCTGCTTGCTGCAAACTACTAGAAGTATTACCTGCATTTGTGGAGAGGGCAATTTCTTTCCTGAGAGGAACTACTCCTAACAATGGCAGCCCTATAGTTTCCTTAAGTTCTTTGGAAGTGTAGAAGACATTGCTGAGTTTATCAACAACTAAAGCAGCTCCTACTCCCATCAACAAACCTAACATTCCTCCCAATATGAGATTTCTCTTAGCACTATCTGAGATAGCGTCAGGTTCACTCACTTTTGACAACTGAGGATCTAGTAATCTCCAAGGTTGTAATCTTTGAGCGTACTCGATTTGTAATGCTTGTTGCTTGGCTGTAAATTGGCTTAAGCCTTGGGTGGCAATTTCTAATTCTCGCTGAATGTTATCGTAATCACGACTAACTGCTGCTAAAGCTCGCAAATAGCCATTGAGATTATCTATTTTTTCACGAATAGCCAGATCACGTGCTTCCAATTCTCGAATGCGGCTTTGAAAATCTCTGTTCACCCGCCCTCTTTCTTCCTCCAACATTGAAATCATGGTGTCTCTCCGTTCGGAAAGGCGTACCATGCCTTCTTCTTCTTCGGTGAAGATAGATCCTCTTTGAGCTATTTCCGCATTCGTTTGCTGAAGCAGATCAAGAATTTTTTGGTAACGAGGGTTATCACTGAGTAGTGAATTGCTAGCTAATGCACCTGGTTGTTGCAAGAACTCTTTTTGCAAGTCCTGATACTTGGCTCGCATTTGTTCTAGCATCACACGATTTTCTAGTTGCTGCTGTGTCAATGTAGCAACATGAGTGGATACTTCCTGTGCTTTCTGGGCTGGTTCGACTAAATTATTCTTCTGTCTGATTGTTCGCAGTCGTTCTTGCCAGTCTTTGACTCGTTGTTCTAATGGTTTTCTTTGTTTTTCTACAAATTTCAGTGCCTGCTCTACGTCGTTACGACGTTCTGCCAAACTATATTGCAGATAAGCATCTTTAATACTATTTAGCAAATCTGTAACTAGCTGCTGATCTGCATCGGTATATTGAACTTCTAAAATGTGTCGCTGTTTTGACTCAATCTCTAAGTTCTCAATTACATAGTCGTATTCTATTTCTGGGTACTTAGTCTGAAGCTTTTTGATGACGGGCTCTAGTATTCTGCGACTTTGTAAAACTTTTATTGTTGTCTTGACTTCTTCGGTAGTTTCTGGAGCTGCGATCGCGTCTTTGCCATCTCCTATAGTTTGAGGAACATTAGCTATAACCTTACCCTCACCAGTCACAGGTTTGGTTAATATTTCAAAACTGCCTTGGTATACTGGTGGATCTGTTTCTGCTTTTAATACCCCTGCGGTTGCTACTACACCTGTGAGACCAGCTATTAATAGCGCTCGCCGACGAAGAGCCGCTCCCACTTGACCTAAATTTAATCCGCCTTCATCAGCATCATTTAATTGAGCAGAGTTAGCTGTTAACAACGGGTGATGAGTTTTGTCTGATTTCAGCATAACCTTAGTAAATTTAACTACATTTCTGATCGAAATAATCAGATATTCAGAATTCAGAATTAATAAAGTCAAAAGTAAAAGCCCGCAGTTCGATCATATGTAGATCAAAAAATTATTTTCTTTGTCTGGGGTTCCCAACTTTAATTGTGGGGTAATTCTAAATACTGAACTCCTTGTTTTGACTTCATTGTCACCCTGTTTTAAGTCTTGAAAATGCCCGTTAATTTGGAGCGATGCACTATACATACAGTAACATTACGTAAGGTAGATTGGTAGCTTAACTTAGACGGTTAATCAAGCTGTATGTATAGATTTTTTATACTGTGCATCTGGCCATTAGTATAAAGATAATTTACATAAGTCACACAAAATCGGCACTAAGCCTCCGAAGCGTAGTCGGAGTAAGAGGAACGACAGCACCCGCCAATGCATGGTAATGGACACTCTTACTAATTATCAGTTACCAACTACCGCACATTATATTTTGCAAAATAGTGATCGCCACTACAATTTTGGTAAAATTGCTGTTAAACCTCGTTGACAGCAACTAATAATGAACTGTTCCTAGCCAAATGCTTCTTTATTTACTTCTTTGATTAACTGGGGCGCTAGGATTCGAACCTAGGAATGGCGGGACCAAAACCCGCTGCCTTACCGCTTGGCTACGCCCCATTGCGTTTTCGCTGTTTAACAATATAGCAGTTTTAACTATGGTTGTGTCAAGTACTTTAAACCAGAAATTTTGACTGTATATTGGACGCAGTGAGAGTACTGGGGAGGTGGGGTGATAGGGTGATGGGGGACTCATCGGTCCCCCATGAGCGATCGCCGTAGACGCGCTTTACTCGGCTTCTGTAAAGTAAGGGTCCCCCGGCATAAAGAAAGAGGCGTTGGGGATTAGGGGCAGTAGGGGATGTGTAGACGCGCTCATAGCCTTAAGGTAAGGGTGGAGTGTGAGGAGTGTAGGTCAGTTATCAGTTATGAGTTATGAGTTATCAGTTATCAAATTCAATTACTCACTGTTAACTGTAGCCTGCGGCAAGCCGCTACGCGTCTACACTGATTCCTAAGCACTAACAACCACCAACCAACAACTAACAACCACCACTAACAAGTGACATCAAACCAATGCCTTGACTTGTGCCAGTAGTATTACAGTTGACATTATTTTAATCTGACTGCAATCTAAATGTGTGCATCCAGCTATTTTGGCTAGTTCAAGTGTAATCAGCAAGGGGAGAACTAAAAATATCAAGTCAACATCAAAAGTTCTTGATTGCTTGTAGCTTGAGATTAGTTGTCAGTTGAATGACTACTCTGTGAACAGTATTAATTTGAGACAAATTTTATTTATAGACAAATATTATGCCTTTTATTAGGTCAGGGATTAGCATTAGTGTTATTTATGACTTAGTAGTGCAATTCATTTTTACTATACCGACGTTCCAAAAACATAAAATACATGACTTTCGGGGATTGATTTATGGGCGCGACTATATATTTGAGCCTATAGAAGGTTTAAAAAAAGGTTATATGACCGCGCAGTGTAAAGGTGTCAAGCGTGGTGACTGGATTATTTTAGAAGATGATAGTCGCTCTTATCGGTATCAAGTTGAGCAGATTGATTACTACTCAGAACCATCAGACATGTGGATAGCTTTACTTAATCAAGCAATGGTTGAGGAAACTTAAATTTAGTTCAATATTACAGGTTTATACCCCTACTTTCAAAAAACAAGGCAGCTATGCTGAGCAGACGTGGGTTGCAAAGCTAGCTGCGGTTCGCGTTCAAAGAACGCTGTGGCAGAAGGGAAGAAGATCTGAGATTTGCCTTGTTTGTTTCATTTGAGGAGCGGCTGGCGCTTACGCAGCGTGCCGGAGACATTCGCCGCCAGTCGGGCGCTCAGATCAAATTTTATTCAAGATTAACCTAATTATGTTTTTTTGATGAACTTTACGTACACAATTAGTTTATGTATGTATACTTGTAGCTTAGAAAAGCTACGTAAGCATCTTCCACATCCAGGGTTGTTAATTTCTCAGAAATCTACCTCTGCAACAATTAGAGACGCAGTTTTACGGTAAAAGTTTCACATATTTATACCAGGGTTGAGATCAAAAGTAAAACTTCGTTAGTCAGAGAAATTGTCAGAAAAGATACTTAAAACTAAAAGTATTGATATGGGGTTATACATTAATTTTTCCAAGGGGAGTACGGATATTTGCTGGGTGCAAAGAATAGAAACGAAGTAAGTCTATAGTTGTTGGGTGCAAATTTTGGAAAATGTTCTTCGCTTTTTTTACCTGAGTATCCGGATAAGCACTGAGAAAACTAGTTAAAGTATGAACAGGAGCCCATGTATAGCCAAAATAGAATAGCCTAAGGAAATTGAGTAAACATGAAATCAAAAACAGTAGAAGGTAAAATCTCAGAAAATACAATTGTTGTGGCATCTGTTGAGCAAATTTCCTCTGATTTGGGAGGTGAAGCAGTAATTCTCAATATTAAATCTGGTACATATCACGGTTTGAATGAAGTAGGAACACTGATCTGGAATTTAATTCAAACACCTAAAACTGTAGAGGATATTAAAGCAGCTATCTTGGCAGAGTACGAGGTCGAAGCCGAACAGTGCGATCGCGATTTGGTCAATTTACTTGAAGATCTTTTAGCTGCGGAACTAATAAATATTCAAAATGACGCTACTGTTTAAGTTTTTGAGTTTTAATGCAGGCGATCGCCACTTATTAATCACGACCTTGATTTTACTAGCAGCTATGCGCCTGGGGTTGTGGTTGCTGCCGTTTCGCACTCTTTTAAAACTATTAGCAAAAATCAGTCAACCAGTCACACAAACTACAAACCAAGTATCCATCCGCAAAATTGTCTGGGCTGTAGAGGTAGCTAGTCGTTATATGCCTGGTGTCAAGTGCTTGGCTCGTGCCTTGACTACGCAAGTCCTGATGAATCGGTACAGTCACCCTTGTCAACTCCGCATCGGTGTCGCCAAAGACAAGACAGGAATCCTAGAGGCTCATGCTTGGATAGAACATCAAGGAAAGATCGTGATTGGGAATCTCGCAGACCTTTCTCGCTTTATTCCCCTACCAACGCTAGAAGGAGTCAAGTTATGAGTGGGATGATGGGAATTTACTATCTTGACGGGCGTTCTGTAGACAAGCAAGACTTAGAAAAGATGGTAAATACTCTAGCTCACCGTGGCCCTGATGGTGCAGATATCTGGCATGATGGAAATCTGGGTTTTGGCCATAGAATGCTGTGGACTACCCCCGAATCTCTACTAGAAAAGTTACCTCTAGTTAATGAAACTGGTGATTTAGTCATTACATCCGACGCTCGCATTGACAATCGGGAAGAATTATTATTTATATTACAAATAAATGATTGTCCGCTCGAAAAAATAACGGACACTCAGCTAATATTAGCTGCTTATCAAAAATGGGGAGAGCTATGTGCAGAGCATCTACTAGGTGATTTTGCCTTTGCCATTTGGGATAGAAAAAAGCAAACACTTTTCTGTGCTAGAGACCATTTTGGAGTCAAGCCTTTTTACTATTACCATCAACCAAATCAACAATTCATATTTGCTTCAGAAATCAAAGCAATCCTATGTTTGCCACACGTTCCATGTCGCCTGAATGAAGTTAGGATTGGCGACTACTTGGCATTGATGATGGAAGACCAAAAGATTACCACCTATAAAAATATTCTGCGACTTCCTCCTGCTCACAGCATGGTGGTCAGTCAATCAGGAATACAACAATGGTCTTACTGGTCACTAGACCCTGAGCGGGAGATTCATTTAGCTGATAACGAAGCTTATGCTCAAGAATTTCGGCAGATATTCACCCAAGCAGTGAAGTGTCGCTTGCGTACCGCCTTTCCAATGTTTAGCCAACTGAGTGGTGGCTTGGATTCTTCTGCTGTGAGTTGTGTAGCACGGAATCTACTTGCGGAAGTCGGGAAATCCCCACTACACACCATCTCAAGTATTTTTGACAAAGTTACTGAATGTGATGAACGCCCTTTTATCAATGCTGTACTAGAACAGGGAGGATTCATTCCCCACTATATTCATGGTGATGAGTTTGGCCCTTTGTCTAATCTAGATAGCATTTTTCAGTACGAAGATGAAGCTTTATTGGGTCCAAGTCATTTCTATCCTTGGATGGTTTATCGCGCTGCCAAAGAACTAGGAATGCGGATTTCCCTGGATGGCTTTGATGGTGATACTACGGTGAGCCACGGTATAGCTAGACTCACTGAATTGGGACGTCAAGGTAAGTGGAAAACCCTCATCCAGGAAGCTAAAGCGATCGCGGCACATCACAATGTTTCACCATACGTAGTTTTTAGAAGTCATGGATTACCATATCTCCAGGATTTGGTCAAGAAGTGGCAATGGATAGAGTTTGTTAAAACCGTGCAACTGATTCATCAACATTTTGGTGTTTCCCGGAAATTGTTAATTATCTATCACGGAATTAAACCTTTGTGGGAACAAATACGGCTATTTTGGAGGGGACAACCCAGACAAAAAACATCTCCGGCTTCGGCTTTGCCTAAGACTCCTTTAGTTAACCGTAACTTTGCACAACGTATTCGTCTGGATGAACGGATACAAACGTTAGACCCTCCACAGGAAACGCCCCTGACTTTAAGACAGGAGCATTGGCGTAGTTTAACTCAAGGAATACTAGCCTACACCCTAGAACAGATGGATCAATATGCAGCAATGTTTTCTTTGGAAGTTCGTCATCCTTTCATGGATAAGCGACTCGTAGAATTCTGTTTAGCATTGCCTTCTGAACAAAAACTATATCAAGGATGGGGACGGATGATCATGCGTCGTGCTTTAGAGGGTATCCTTCCAGAAAGCATTCAGTGGCGTGGTGGAAAAGCAGACTTGTCACCAAACTTTAACAATGGGTTGCTCAAGCGCGATCGCCAAATTCTCGATCAGGTGATGTCCCAAAAAATCAAACATCTGGAAAAATACATTAACTTAGATTTTCTGCAAACAGCTTATCAGCGCATACTTTCCGCAGACAACCAAGCTAGCAATGATGATTGGATGGCAGTTTGGCAGGCAGTCATCTTAGCATCATGGCTGGACTTTAAGGGATTAGTACCGTAATTTTCAAAACTTGGCAAATGTGGATTTACAAGCACTTTTAACATTATAGCCACTGTAAATCCAATTAGCCGGGTGTATCACCACAAGTTTGAAGAAAATAGGTCAAACACCAAAGGAGTTACAGCAATGAAGAAAACGTACAGTACACCAATGCTGATTGCACACGGTAGTGTCGGAGATATTACACAGGCATTTGGCAACAAACAATTGACTGATTTTCTGTTTTTTAACGGTTCAAACATTCCAGATACTGATGGAACAGATGACGGTGGTACACCTGCTCAAGGATCTATAGACGGGATTATTCACCCTGTACACAAGTAGAGTTTGAGCTAACTAAGCTGCTGATTCAAATCTTAATGATTACCGCTTGAAATCAGACAGGCACAGCTAACAAAACGCTGATTACTTCTACAAGCAGGTGATGCTCTAAGTTTTACTTCTTGTAAAAGCAGGTGATCATATAAGTTCTAATTCTTGGCAGGTTGTAGCTTAGGGATTATGGTACACATCGCCCTCGACAATACCGTAAATCCAACCTCTTGGCAGGTTGTGGTCATAGAACTGTCGTATCTATGACCACTAAGCTACACCGTAAGTCCAAATCTGGGGCACTACCTTTTACTTCTAGCAAAGACTATCTATCTACACTCACAGATTAGGAGACAGATCATGAAGAATGCGTACAGCATTCCTAAACTAACCGTTTACGGTGATGTTGCTGAAATTACACAAATTCTTGGTAGTTCAAGCAGAACAGACTTTCTCTTTTTCAATGGCAATTCTATATCTGGCGGTGATGATCAGGGTTCAAGAGATCTAAACTGCACTAGAAAAGGTAAGAATTTAAATTGCGAAATTAAGTAGTTTTACCAGCAAAATATTTTCAAGCTGTAGAAACTATTTGATCAGATGCACGCACAAACAACATTAAGTTTGGTTTTTTTGTTAAGCAATTAAGCTGAACTAATGTAAAAAAACCTAAATTTTGCTGTTGCAGTTAATAGATAACTCACTAAGAGTAAATTTTTTCCTTTTTAGGAAAAGCACAATTTTGTAGGTTGGTTGAGGTTGCGAAACCCAACCATTTTTGATTGAGTTTTAATACCGTCAACTTCAACCTACTACATATTTCTTATCTAGGAGTGTAATTGCCCAGATACATATGCTTGATAATTTTGTATGAAATATCTTTTTTGATTGCATTTGATAAAACCAATGAAATTTTTTAAAGTTTATAACTTGTGCATTGCTTCTGAATTTCCACTTCCCGAACTGATTGAAACTGAGGGTGAACCAGATGTAATTGTGCGGTTTGGCAAAATAGATGATGTAACTGCAATACAACATGATGGCGGTAAAAATTTTGTTGGAGAAATACCAGAAGTAGCTAAGTGTTTTATTAAAGACGGACGAGAAATTATTATTAATCCTTTACCGAATGTGGATGAAGCTCTGCTTCGCACTGTACTTTTGGGTCCTATGTTGTGTGTACTCCTGCGACAAAGGGGTTTGTTAGTTCTACATGCTAGTTGTATTAGCATCAATCACAAATGTGTGGCCTTTATGGGTGGTTCTGGGTGGGGAAAATCTACTTTGGCAGCTGCTTTTCATAAAAAAGGCTACGATGTTTTAACTGATGATGTTATGCCGATCCAAATTGCAGTAGGGCAAGTATTGGTATTACCTGCCTATCCTCAATTTAAAGTGTTTCCAGAAGCTTTAATTTCTCTAGGACACGAGACTAAAAACTTATCGCCAATTTATCAAAATGCATCAAAACTATCCTATAAATTTGCTCATGGTTTTCAGCAAAATCCGCTACCGCTACAACGGATTTATGTTTTGGATAAGGGAAGTGAACATATAATTACCAAAATGGAACTCCAAGAAGCTTTTTTAGAATTGGTACGTCATACTCGTGCTATTAATTTACTCACAGAAAAAGAATTTGTTACTAGTCATTTACATCTTTGTAGCGAGTTAATTAAAAGTGTGAGTTTCTGTCGTTTTACTCGCAAACCTTCCTTGGAAGATTTACCAAATTTAGTGAAGTTAGTTGAGGATGATATTGCCCTGCTGACAGCACAACATGATAGTAGTAATACTCTTCAAACTTCCTCGGATTATTTATTAGCTACCAAATCTTGAATTTACAGGGTTTTGATATTTTGAAGCGCAAATTTCATAGTGTAAATACTATACTCACTCATCTAATTAAAACTCTAAGTCTTGTCTGGGCTGCGTCTCGCTACTGGACTTTAGCTTGGATGGTAATGTTATTAGTGCAAGGATTACTGCCAGCTATTTCCCTTACTTTCACTCGTCAAGTAGTTGATAATTTAGTAGTAGTTGCCGGCAATGGTATTTCTGCGGCAAGTATTCAGCAGATTTTGATTCCAGTAGCATTGATGGCGGGTATCATGCTGTTGGGAGAGATTTTAAATAGTTCTGGTGAATGGATTCGCACTGCTCAATCAGAATTAGTAAATGACCATATCACAGCTTTGATTCATAAACAGTCAGTGGCTGTAGATTATGGTTTTTATGAATACTCAGAATATAATGACAAACTTAATCGCGCTAGAGAAGGAGCAAGTGGGCGATCGCTAGCATTATTAGAAAGCATTGGTAGTTTGTTACAAAACAGTGTCACATTGTTGGCGATGGCAACAATCTTAATTCCTTACGGTCTTTGGCTACCGACAATTTTAATTATCAGTGCTTTTCCTGCGTTCTATGTATTAATGTATCTCAGCAAAATTCAATATCAATGGTCACAGCGAACAACAACTGACCGTCGCTGGCTAATGTATTATGACTATCTGCTGACAAACAGTTCCACCGCCGCAGAAGTACGATTATTTGACTTTGCTAATCATTTCCAGTCTGCTTATCAGAGTCTGCGTCGGCGACTTGTTAAAGAACAATTCCATTTATTAAAACTGCAAACTTTAGGTCGCTTTGTTGCTGCCATCATTGCACTGACAATTACTGGTGGCGCCCTGGCTTGGATGGGACGGCAAGTATTATTAGGTATTTTAACATTAGGAGATTTAGCTTTATTTTTTCAGGTATTTAATCAGGGACAAGGTATTGTTAAAGACTTATTAAGTAATATTGGAAAAATTTATCGTAATAGCTTATTTATTGGTAATTTATTTGAGTTTTTACAAATCCAGCCCACAATTGTAGACCCGGAAAATCCAGTTACTATACCTATAAAACCTCAAAAAGAAATTCGATTTCGACAGGTTACTTTCCGCTATCCTGGTGCTACAGAAGCTGTATTAGAAAATTTTAACTTGACGATTCCAGCTAGTAAAGTTGTAGCGATCGTTGGTGACAATGGCGCAGGCAAAAGTACTCTAATTAAGCTTTTATGCCGTTTTTATGATCCAGATTCGGGAAGGATTGAATTAGATGGCATAGACTTGCGTGAGTTTGCTGTCAAAGAATTCCGTCGATTAATTACTGTTTTGTTCCAATCTCCAATTCCTTACTACACCACAGCAGGTGACAATATTGCATTGGGAGATATCACAGCACTATCAAATCAGGCAGAGATTGAATCGGCAGCTAAAGCATCGGGTATTCACGAAAAGATTATGCGCTTACCCTTGGGTTACAACACGATGCTGGGTAAGTTGTTTCCTGATGGAACCGATTTAAGTGGGGGTCAGTGGCAACGTTTGGCACTAGCACGAGCATTTTTTAGACGCGCTCAAATTATTATTTTAGATGAACCAACCAGTGCTATGGACCCCTGGGCTGAATACGATTGGTTAGAACGTTTCCGCACATTAGCAGAAGGTCGTACTGCTGTTGTGATTACTCACCGTTTCACTCTTGCTATGCAAGCAGACATAATTCACGTAATGCGTGCCGGTCGTATTGTAGAGTCAGGGAATCATGGCGAACTCTTAGCTTTAGGTGGACTTTATGCCCAGTCTTGGAAAGCACAAATGGAGTCTAGTTCGAGTCAGAAACTTAAAAATGGGATTGCTTAACAAACTGAAAATCATTGAAGAAGGCAGATGGTAGAAGAAAAGTATGGAGATTCAAATCTCAAGCAATTATAGACGTGTAAACGACGGGACTTGAGACCAAATTGGGCTTTTTAAGAAGGCTTAATATAAAAGATTCAAACCTTGTTGCCTCCTGCCTTGCCCCAAGGGCGATAAATCATAGACTTCTAAAAAGTGAAGTAAAAAAATGCAAACTCTACCAAAGTTAAATACTAAGATTTTAAACGTCAATGTTCCTGCGGAAATACAGCTACTTCTTGGTTGTGCTTCTACCAAAATAGATGGTGCTAAAACCGAACAAATAAAAAGTTTGATTCAACAAACAGATTTAGACTGGCAAGAGATTACCAGTAGTGCATGGAAACAGGGTTTGATACCACTTTTGTATACTAATATAAATGCGATCGCATCAGATACTGTTCCTAAAGATGTTCTCGAACAACTTCGCAAGATTTTCTACACAAATGCTCAACGCAGTTTACATTTGACTGGAGAGCTTGTACAACTCCTGCGCCTATTGCAAGAAAATAGAATTTTGGCTATTCCTTATAAAGGCCCTGTTTTAGCAAACTTATTATATGGAAATATCGCACTACGCCAGTTCTGTGATTTAGATATATTAGTGCAACCACAAGATGTTTTAAAGTTCAAAGATCTGCTAATTTCTCAAGGATATAGACCACAAATTGAATTAACAAAAACAGAAGAAGCCGCTTACTTAAAAGATAAAAGTAAGCATACTTATAACTTTATTAATGATAACAAGAGAATAATGGTGGAGGTTCATTGGCGAATTACACCACGATACACATCTTCAATAGAAGTCAAGTATATTTGGAAAAATCTCCTGTCATCTAGTTTTGGTGGCATGAAAATCTATAGTTTATCGCCAGAAAATTGGTTACTATTACTGAGTTCACATGCATCTCGACATCGCTGGGAAAAACTTAGTTGGTTAGCTGATATTGCAGAATTAATCGGACGCAACCCAGAGATTAATTGGCAAATGTTAATTCAACAAGCTAGCGAGTTTGATTGTAGACGAATGGTTTTTATTGGTCTTTTCTTAACTTATAATATTATAGGCATTACCCTACCAAATGAAGTTTTACAAGCCATAGAAGCTGATCCAGAGGTTGTTTCTCTCTCCTCAGATATATGCAGGCAACTATTAACTGGTAATACCGACCACCACAAATTTATGCAAAATACTTTTTACCAAATTAGAGTGAGAGAAGGCTTGCAGAATAAGCTTCTGTATTTTGAATTATTTTTGCGTTGGTTGATGAGAGATAAAAATATTTTACTAGATGAATAATAGGCTAAAATTTAATCATCTAATTTGTGCGATGAACCAATTTAAAACCTTTTTTGCTTCTGGATAATTTCATTTATTCACTACTTGCTTATCTTGGAAAGTGACAGAAGAGGAATACTAACTCTAATAAAATATGAGTACTATAAAAGCTCTGATTATAAAATAAAATCAAGACTTTTTCTCATTTATTTAGTCACCGAATTTCTGCTAATTCCAGTACCTGAGAAAGCGAGTTTAAATTAATTAAAATATTATCATTATTGGCATAGGGATCAATCGGCTCAGGTGGTACTTCTCCTTCACCAAGAAGATAGTAATAATCTAGACCTACCTGATTACTTAAAGACCAATACATGAAATTCACTGCTTTAGGTGATAGCAATTCAATGACTTTTGTACCCTGTTGGCAAAAGACAATGTTACTTAACCCGGCCCCATGAGGTACAACTACGACTTCAGCCGCCGCCATCAACTCAATTTGTTCTGCAACTGATAGGGTTTCTAAGGAAAGATTGCGAAATCCTAATCTATTCAAAAACTCAATAACTTCTGATTCATTCTCTACTTTGCGGTGAACGACCTGTGTGCGATTTAAGTAGAGGCGAAGTGATTGTTTGTTTTGTTTTGTTTTGTCACCAAGAAAATTGTCCCTCAAGAAATCGCAAGCCCACTTAGGCATATGACTCGTTTCTCCAACTAAAGCAGGAACTACAAGTTGTTCAGCTTCAATGTGTGGATTCCAATGATTTTCAATTATTTTGCTACGCGGGATGCCTAAAGTATTTAATGTTTCTATCTGAAATCGAGAAATATATCTATTAACTAAAAACTTATCAATCTCTTCAAATGCAATCTCTGCTTTTTGTAGTAATGCTAAGCGTGGCAAGATATCAAAGAGCCAGTGATAGTAGCCTGTTCCCCCAGCAGATGAGAGAACTGCCACACTACCCGATATTTTTTGTAGAGGCGGCAGTTTTCCCTGGGAGAAAATGGGATGCTTGGCTGAATCGGCGATGTATTCTCCTTTACCTATGACTTTGGAAACTTCTGCTAGAAGTTGGTTGTCAGGTGTAATGACGTTACCATCACCCCAAACTCTACCATTAGGGATAGTGGCAATAAATGCATCTGGTAGTTGCCGTTGTTGGTTAATCCGAAATTTCCAATGTATGCTTGCATCTATGGTTTTTGGTAACGCTCTAGTAACTGTGTGACTAGGGTAGATGACTTGGTAGCTGGCTGGCTTTTGGTTTGTGGAAGTAGGATAGATATTTACCCAATCTTGAACTGACTGGCAAATTCCGCTTGGTGGAGGTAAAAATTTGGAACGATGAGATAAACTACGTATCCACACAGCAACATTTGATAAGAATTGCCAAATCGGCATCACCAAATTTTTTAGCCTGCGATCGCGTTTGATGATTGCATAGAGTTGAGGTGTGATTTGATCGAGAATTTGCATAGAAAAATATTTAAGTAAGTCGGCACAACTAAAGCTAACTGGTTATGGTCGTCATTTATCATTGGTCATTTGTCAAACTAAATATCGCTTGGCAATCTGCACCTCATGCCATCGCAGACCAATCAAACAAGCCACACAGAGCATATATCCAGGCTCTTCCATCTGAGTGAAAATAAAACCAAAAATCATCACAGTCAGCATCTGAAATTTAGAATAGTCATCCAAACAAAGCCGACGCCATACAATAGAAGCAAGATATAGGTAAGCTCCCAAACCTAAAAATCCCAAATCTCCCCAAATCCCTGCCCAACCCCAAAATGGAGCAAAAAAGCTAGAGTCTAACCAAGACAGTTCACTCCAAGCATCCCAAACAGCCTGACTGGCGGGATGAATAGTAGCACCCAATGGACTTAACAAAGCTGAATAGTCTTTTAACATCCACCCTCCTAATCGTCCAATAGTATGACCCGGTCCAAGACCAAATAACCAATTTAAGGGTGATTTATAGAATGAGGGAATAATTTTCAATGGTTCTGTCTTCAGTTGAGTAGCTAAACCGTCAGGACCGTAAAGTTCTGGTCTCATCCAAACTTTGAAAGCACTAAAGATTTCTAGATTTTGTAAGCACCAATTTAGGGCATAACCAATTAAGATTGCGGCTATTAAATACTGTATGGTAGCTTTAATATCGTTTAATTTAATAAATATCAATAGTACCCAGGCCATGAGCCATACGAGCAGTACCTGTTTGGCATCCGCAATTAAAAGGTGATAAAAAGCAGCAAAGAAAACAGAAATTCGCAGCCACATAGGAGCAGTCTTGGCACTGACGAAATAATATAGACCAAATGCCATAGACACAGAAACACCCACAACATGACCAGAACCTGAGACAAAAAACACTCCTTGGATACTGTCTGGTCCTGCTATAACGATACGTGCAGGTAAAGGTCTGCCAATACTGAGAAGAAAATACTGAAGAAAAGCCAAAAATAGGTGTACAAAGGCAAACCTTAATATCCAAGTTCTAATTCTTTTGAGAGTTTCCGGAGAATTAGTAATACAAGTTATTGCCAGTAGCAGTAAAAAAGGCTCGCCAAGCAACATCAATGAGAGAAAAACGTTAATCACTCCAGCCCGATTAAGAAGGGCACTAGCAGTCATGACTCCTAGTAAGATGAAAAGAGCAACTATGAGAGTTTGAGAAAGAGAAATTTGCTTTTTATCTTTAATTTTTGTTTTTATTATGATAATGCCGCAAGCCAGTGGAACTATGAAAAAGTGAAAAAAATTGATAAATGAGGGAAAACCTAAAGAATAGAGAATCCGGGGGAAAAAAGCGGTAGCAAATGCAAATGGTATGAGTAAAGAATTTTTAATGTACGCTGCTTTTTTTCTATAAATTCCTATCCCGGCGTTCATCTATCCCCCTAAGTTTTGATTTGATGATTCAATGATGTCGTAATTTATTATTCGGAACAAGTTTTTGCATCTTAGTATAAATTTCCATTAGTTTTTGATAATTTTGCTCTGCGGTGTATTTAGCTTCAAACTCTGCCCGTGCTTCCTGGCGCATGGAAGCAAGCTTGACTGGGTTGGCTAACATCCACTCTACTTTAGCTGTTAAGTCATCTGGATCACCTGGACGGAAATGCAGGCCAGTTCGACCGGAATCTACTAACTCTGCGATCGCACCGATATTAGCAGCAATGACTGGAGTTCCTTTTGCAAATGCCTCAACTGCAACCCGACCAAAAGTTTCATACCACTTTGAGGGAAAAACCAAAAACCTCGCTTCTCCCATCAAATCATGTACTTGTGACATTGGTTTGCGTCCCAGCCATTCCACACCAGAATGTCGTTTTGCAGCTTCTACCACTTGCTCAGCTAAAGGGCCATCACCTACAATTTTCAGAGGAATTTGTGGACTGAGATGTTCCCAAGCTTTTAAGAGAGTATCTATACCCTTTTCCACAGAAAGTCTACCTACATAAAGGGCGTAGCCACCACTGCCGTTGCCAACAGCAGGTTCGGGACTGACAAAGTTTGGTTTAACTACAATTTTCTCTGCTGGCAGACCACCAGCAATAAATTTCTGTCGGGCAAACTCAGTCAAAGCGATGTATATATCTACCATTTTTGTCCAGGTATTTATTGCCCAATGCACCGCCAGCATCGTTGCTACACCTCCACTTGCAACTTGGCTGTTGCGGTAACAACCATGCAACACTCCTGGATAAGGTATAACTTGTCCCAAGCAGTCTTCACAAATGTTTCCATTACGGAAAAATAAAGCGTTGGGACACAAAAGACGGTAATTGTGTAAGGTCTGGACTACAGGTACTCCTTCTGCTTTTGCTGCATAGTACACTGATGGAGAAATTAGGGGAAAAAAGTTCTGTACATGCACCACATCATAAGGTTGTTCCTTTAATAGATGCTTGAGTGTTTGATAAGTTTCCTGAGACCAAATTGTTTTCGTAACCTTGCTGAAGTTACTCAAGGCTGCCATATGATCATTATTTTCCTCATGCACTTCAACATGATGCCCTCTCTCGCGTAATAGTCTTACTTCAGCTTCATGACACTCATCCTCCCCTCCTCGAATCTGATAGTAGTTATGAATAGTTAAGATATGCATTATCTAAGTACCAAACACATATTTAGCAATAAATTTGTTTTTGACCATGAGATATACAGCTATCCAGCTTAATAAAAAGCTGCAAATAGAAATCATTAGTATGGAAAATACCGTTACTTGATTCATCAAAACTGGTAGATTTTTCCCTATTATTATTTGAAATATGTTTATAAATATTGTATGGATTAAGTAAATCCCAAAAGAACAGAATCCCAAGCTAGTAATTAAATTATTATTTTTAATATACTTTGATAAATAAATACCCAAAATTAGGAGTGAATATCCTAAGAATAATTCCTGTACGGCAATAGGTAAGAATAGTTTACCATAACTACAAACAACAATAAAAAAAACAAATAAACAGAGGGTTAGAAAGTTAATATGTTTAGTATATTCTTTTCTGGTAATTAATGGCTGAAAAACCATTGCAATGAAAAGGTATGGAAGACATCTGATGAGAAATGCTATTTGAACAAATATGATTCTCAAAAGAGGAATTTCATTCGCATTAGGTGCTATTAATTTAACTATATTTTGAAAAGCGACGTTAGGGCCCAGCTGAAAATCATTTCCAGACACTAAAAATAAATTGTAAATAAACGTACTGACAATACTCAATAAAGCTAGTACACTAACTCTAGTGTGCCGCTTAACTAAATACTCTGCAATTATTAATGAACAAGTACCTACTATCAAAATAGGTAAGTAGTATAATTGCAGCGATGCTCCTCCAAAAAAAATAATTGAAACTGGGTCTAAAAATATTTCTTTAATTTTATCTGGTTGTTTGTTGATAGTAAATATTAGTATTTTAGAAAATAAATAAAATATTGTCCAGATAATGTATGGCATGATAATACGCTGAAATCTTTGCTTCCAAAAATTAACAGTCAATCCTGTATATACTTTGCCCATTGAGAAATGAAAAGATGTAGCTAAGAAAAAGGGAACTGCAAAATAAAAGAAGCTTCTAAATTCTGATGCTAAAGGGCTGATATAACCCCAACTTTGATCACCAGAATGTAATAAAACAACAGCATACGCTGCAATTCCTCGACATAGGTCTACACCCACCAATCTTGGTTTTTGCATATTCTCTGTTTATAAAAATACTGCCAATGTATTGATAAAGTTCATCAAAGTTAAGCTGTTCTCGCAGTCTTACTTAGCTTTTCACTTAGCAATACGTTATTATACCTCTATATCTCTCTGTGTAGAGAATAATCTTGAAATCTTGTTTGCACTTAACTTTCGCAACTAACAAAGTTTAAATGATAAAGCAGAAATGTGTTAGCAAAGTTCTTCCCTTTGGGAGAATTGCACAATCAAAATCAAGATATTTTCTGAGGTTTTGAGTAGGGTTAGTATTTTTATTTCTCCAGAGTTATGCAAGAAGACTAGTTTGAGTGAAGCAACATCGGCTTAGACTGATTGCTATTTGGTGCTGCGATTTCCTCATAAAGTTGAGCCAAAGCTAAACCCATAACTTCTCGGTCAAAGACTTCTCTAACTCTTGTTTGTGCTGCTTTGCCCATGTGGGTTCTCAGTTCTGAGTCTTCTGCTAAGCGGGTCATTGCTATAGCTAAATCCTCTACTGCTTGTTGGGGTGTATGGGCAGAAACTTTAAAACCAGTTTCAGATGTTACCTGGACTGCGGGTCCTCCTAAATCAAGGCACAGTACTGGACGACCTGCTGCCATAGCTTCCAGACAAACCCAACCACCAGAGTCATGGAGGCTGGGATGAACCAGTGCGATACACTTACTTAATTTTTCTAAGCTTTGCTCTCTTGGTAGCCTACCCCAAAATTTCACCTTTTCTGCAACTCCTAGTTCTTCAGCCAGATTTTGCAGCCTTTGGCGTTCAGGTCCATCACCTAAAATCCAGTACTCGGAATTTGGCAGATTAGCTTTAGCAAAGGCACGTATTCCCAGGTGAAAACCTTTCCAATGTAGTAGCCTACCCATACTAATAAACCTAACGGTAGAGTCGGTAGGCATTGAACATTGAGCAAGACTAAGAATTTCTTCCTTGGGTAAACCTGATTCGCAAATCACCTCTACCTGATTGACACCCATTTTGCGAATGCGCTTAGCTGTATCCTCTGTTGTAGCTCTAACTATGGCACTTTTTTTGGCAGTCATGTGGACAAATGGATCAAGTTCACCTAGCCAACGAACCAAGCTGCGTGCAGTTTCGTAAGCTTTGGCACGCCAACTAAAATCTTGCCAAAAGGCTTTTGGTGCAGATTCTCCGCCACCAACCGGACCCCAAATAAAAGGAACAGGTAACAACGAAAGGAAACTAGGATTGGAATATTTCACAAAAGTAACATGGTGAATCGCATCAAAGCCAATCTGACGATGCAGGCGACGGGCAACAAAATATGCTTGAATTTGCCAAAGATAGTAGTGAATTTGCATCGCCCCTGATTGGTTCCAACGCCAGAGGCTACCCAAGAAGGGTAAATTGAAATACACAAAGTGCAAGTTGGGGACTGGATTGCGAGCTAATTCTGCTTCAATAATTTCACTACTTTCATCAGGTCTAGTTAATACCCAGACCTCATGGTATTTTGCGACTTCTCGCGCTACGTTCCAGCCCACACCAGGTTCAGAACCCCTGCCTGGTTCACAGGAGTAGGCGGATATGAGGATTTTCATCTTGGACATTGGTAATTGGTAATTGGTAATTGGTAATTGGTAATTGGTAATGGGTAATTAAGATAGTGATAATTTTCCCATTCCCAATGCCCAGCTTATTTTGTTCCTTCAGCATAGCTGCCTTCTGCCCTCTGCCTTTGTTTGTACTAATTCCTCATATTTTTGAGCAATTTGCTCTGCGGTTTTTTCCCAGGTAAAATATTTTACTCTCGCTAAACCTTTTTCAGCTAATTTTTGATAAGATATAGGGTCAGTGTAGAGATGACACACTGCTTGTGCTATTTCCTCAGCATTGTTTGGATCAACCAGAACTCCTGCATCTCCTACTACTTCGGGCATAGCTGACACATTTGAGGTAATTACTGGTGTTTTACACGCCATTGCTTCTAGGATTGTGATTCCAAAGCCCTCATGGAATGAGGGTGCTATTAAAATATCAGCAGCATTATAAATTTTGACTAAAGTTTGTTTATCTGGTTTTCCAAGATAGCTGATATACTGTTCAAGTCCGTGAGTTTGGATAAATTTTTGATTATCATCTGTAAGTGGCGAACCTGCTTTCCAAAAATGTATAGGTAGCCCTTTTTCTTTTAAGATTTTTATGACTTTAAGAATAGTAGAAATATTTTTACGTGGATGGTCATTCCCGACATTAAGCAGACAAAATTTTTCGGATGAAATCCCATATTTTTGACGCAAGTCATCATACTGATTTTCTGACAACGGCTGAAATATAGGTTCAACAGCGTTAGGAATTACACTAATACGTTTTGGCTCAATATTTAGTATTTTATTTGTATCTTTGGCTGTTACAGAGGAAACAGTAATAATGTGGTTGGCGTGCTGCATAGCTTGCACGGAGCGCAGCCAAAGGTTACTACTAACGATAGGTACTTGCACTGCACCACGCAGATTATCTTGATAGAAATAATTAATTAAATCGTGACAAGTAACTACTATAGGTTTGTTCTGATTTTTTAACCAATTAACAATATGACCTTCGCTATGGTCAATGATATGAAATATGTCTACTGTTTGAGATTTGACAAAATTAGGGAAGCGCCAGAAACGCTCATAGTATTTTCTAGCTCTGAGAAATAAAGAGGGGTTATTTCTATCTATAGGACGAGGTGCGAGTTCAACTATTTCCCAATGCGATCGCACATTTCTCAATCCTGAAATTACACCATCCGCATAAACATCCATACTAAAATTGGGCATTGAACGCACAATCGCTACACGCATTGTTACCTCATTTGTGCATTACAGAGCTTGACTAAAAGTTGAGCTGAACGGTTGATCATAATTAGCTATCTACGCTCAAGGCATACTCTTCTGTTTTCTGATTCAGAACTATGTTCCAAAGGTTGATTAAGCGTTCGGCAATTCGTTCGTGGGTATAATTTTGAGCTACTCTGGTGATGCAGTAGCATCCTAACTCTTGCCTCCAGCTTGGTTCAGTGATCATTCGCTCTAGGATAGCTGCTAAAGCTAGTGCATCTGCTTCTGGAAAAACTAAATCAGTACGCCCTATAACGTTAGGAATTTCTCCACTGTTAGAGCCAACTACCGGAACTCCCATTGCCATTGCTTCTATCAGTACATGACCAAATTGCTCTTTCCAAGTATCTGTGGTACGTGAGGGCAGAACCAATACATCAAAGTTGCTAATTTCCTCAGGCGCTTGGTTGTGACGTACTGACCCCCGCCAGATTACTGAATCAGCTATTTGCTGCTGGTGAGCCTCTTGTCGCAGCGCTTCTTCATGGGAACCTGAACCACAAAGAACAACCTGACAGTTAAGTCCGCGTTCTCGAAGTAAGCGAGCGGCTGCCAGTATAGTGTCAATACCTTTTTCTGGTACTAATCTTCCTAGAAAACCGATGCGAAACTCTTCATTTTTGCGTTCCTGGGATAATCGCGGACTGAATAAATGAGTATCTACTCCCATTTGTGGCATGACCTCCATCAATCCGGTGTAACCCCAGTGCTGGAGTAAATCAGCTCCGTCTTGATTACCAGGAAGCATGAGTTGTGCTGTGTTCAAGACAAATTTACGTACCCAACTACGTGGCATTGGTAAGATTCTATTCATGTTCTCCCAACCAAATACCACTAGTGGCTTACCTGTGAGTCGACTCCAAACTGCAAGTTCTAAGGCACAAACAGAGAATACTTCTTCCTCAACCTGCACCAAATCAGGTTTAAAGTCATTGACTACTTGCCAGATTTTCCAAGGTGCATAGATGTAAGCGCCACCTCTACCTGTAAACAACACAGGCGCTGTATAAACTTTAATTGTGGGGTAGGGTGTTTCTACTTCAAACAGGCGATTCCACTCCAGAGCTTTCCAGTTACTAGGAGTTAGCAAGCCTACTTCTACTTTGCCAGTTTCTGCGATCGCATTTAATTTTCCCTGATTCACTCCTACTACATAGGTGTGACTGATAAAAAGTACGCGTAGGTGTGAGTTCGCCATGAATTTGTTGTTTTATACAATACTACGGCTACATATAGCTGAAAATTGTTTCGGCATACTTTTCAGCAGAGTGTTGTCGGGCAAACTTTCTAGCACTAATCGAATCGAAAAATTTTTCTGGCAACTCCTGCAAAAACCGAGTTAAACCTTGGGCAATTTCACTTACTACTGTCGAATTTACACTTAGACCTAATTTGTAGTGGCGTGTCCACTCACCCATCAGTCCGTAATCACTACATAAAACAGGTTTTTGAGCAGCAGCAGCCCGAATCAGAGTATTGCTTGTCCCTACATGACGTTGATGGGTAGTCAATACAACATCTGATATACGGAAATAAGACTGAATTTCCCTCTCCATCACAAACCGATCGCGAGTGATGACTTGTACTGATTGAAGCTGAGAGAGTTTAATGATTTGAGCTTTTACCTTTGGTTTGTCGGCGCTACTGATACAACCAACTAGCAGCAAACAAAGTTTCTGGCACAGATGTGGCGGTAGCATAGCAATTGCATCTAGAATTTGATGAATGCCTTTGCGCTCATCTATAATGCCAAACATCAGAAATACCAGGCGACCTGGTTCAATTCCTAAATTCGCTTTGAGAGAATTAGCCTGAAATTTACTATCGGGATAAGTTTGTACTGGATCGGGTAAATAGACTACTTGAGTGTTGCTACTAGATTGGTTGAGGAGCTTGACTGAAAACTGATCTAGGCTAAATAGAGTTTTAAATTGGGGATGGCGCAGAGCTAAAGAAATGTGAACACGTTCTTGCAAATGGCGGATGCGCTCTTTTTGCGAAAGAGTAATTGCTTGAAAATCTCCATAGTGAAATCTTGGTCGGAAGTAGATACCAGAAAAAGTACAAGGGAGCTTGCGACCTAACACGACTGATAACTGAAAGGTATCAAAATACATTAACAAGCATTCTGTAGTACCTAGTTTTTTGGCATACCGACTCATTAAACTCCACTCACGCAAAGCACGCATTTTACGTCGCGCAAAGGTAGAGCAGGGAGCCAGTTCAGCCTCTTCTTCGGTAGTAATCGGGACAAAACGCAGGCGATCGCTTCTATAAGTTGCAGCTAAATCCACTACGTCTTGATGTTGCTTTATAAACTGGGGCATAACTACAATATCCATGTATCCTGGTAAGTCATGTTCACCCCAGTAGCGAATCAAATGTTGGATGAAAGCACCATGATGACCACCACAAGACATATCAAACAGCATTATCCGACGGCTATTGAGTGCTTTGTGCTGCAACTGTGGCTCTGTTAGCTTATAAGATGTTGTCATCTTTTATCCTCTTGAGCGACTGCTTTGAGCTAAATTGCGCTTGTGGCGATCGCATTTAGCTAACTAAATATATAAAAAGGTTGGCTGGTATTTACTTTCTTCTGTCAAGATGTCAAAGTTTCGTTTGTAGTATTTCGCATTACACAAAGTAAATGCTAGCTAGAGTTTGTTATTTTGTTTGCATCAACAACTGCCCTTGTGTGTATTGTGTTGTGAGTCTTCGCGCCAGCAGGTTCCTTGCCCAACGTTTAAGTCTACCAGAACCGTAAACAAATTTGAATATAAGGGGAAAAAGAGGATCTGGTATATACTCACCCCACTGCAAAAACCACTTTTGATGGGGAGTGCTATTACAGGTATAAAATTGTGGATGATTCACCAGCTGACGATGAAGTTCTTTTGTCTGTGCCTTTGGTAGACCTTTGAGACGGGCAATCAAGTAGCGATCGTGGCAGCATAGTAAGTTGCAGCTCAAATTTGTTAGTCTTTGGGCAACTACCTCACCATAAATACGTCTTAAAAACTGTTTTTGTTCTTTGTGAATTGCTTCACCAACACTTTGCCCCCTTTCTAGAGTATCTACTGTCAAATTTACCTGACTGGTTGTATTTCCTCCATGAAAGCGAAATTGACTTAACGCTTCTGGGATAGATTTAATTACAGTAATAAATGGTGCTAAAAAGGAGACTAAACTATCTGCATTACGCCGAAACGTTTCATTGAGAGGAAAAATAAATTCAGCGACTTCTCGCCGCACACTTAATGCAGATGCTGGAGGTACATCTTGCGGAAAACCACCATTTTCTAAAGCATGAAGTGCAACCCACCCCGAAGATAAATGCTTAAACATAGGAGTCGGTCTGAGAAAGTTTCCTTGCCCATCAATTTGCATGACATTGTGAATGACAAAGCCATATTGAGGATCGGACTTAAAAGCCTCCACAACCTTTTCTAACTTCCTATCCATCCAGACATCATCTGCATCTAGTAAGCAAATGATTTGACCTTGACTCTTCTGGTAGGCTGCATTTAAAGCGCTAGCAACACCGCCATTTTGTTTGCTGATTAGTTTAATCCTAGAGTCCTTACGAACGTAGTTGGCAATGACGTCACAGGAGTTATCAGTGGAACCATCATCACAAACAATGATTTCAAAGTTTTGATATGACTGACTAAGGACACTTTCTAAAGTCTCACTGATGTATCTGTCATAGTTGTAGTTGGCAACTAATACAGAAACTAGTGGGCTGTCAGGAAGCCGGGACATTTGAATTGGTTGCAGTGTCTCAGTTTGCAGTTCTTGCATGAGTTTATCCTTGCAGTTATATTTACCATTTACCTGTGTACAGATTGTTCTACTTGTTCATTAAGCTTGAGATATTTATTCCAGAAATTAACAGAGGTGAGATGATTAAAGGCGTTTCTCCATTCTGCTTTTACAGATGACCATCTAGTAGCACTCTTTATAACGACTTTGAACCATCTTATTAGAAGTTCAAAAACTACTTGCCGATTCATCTCGTGTTCATACATAGAACTATTTCCATCTCTATAAATTACAATTCGCTTTTTCGTAAACGCCTTAGTCCATGACTCACCATAGCCAAGTCCCATCTTCAATAATGCATCATCCTTACTCAAGAAGAAATCTGGAAGCAGATGACCATTGAGAGTGAAGGCCTTGATTAATTTATTTAAAATTGAATTACCTGATTTTTGCGATAATTGATGATTATTAAAATGATTATGATGATAAGGTTTTATACTTTGACTTTTGTAGCTTTTGCTAAGTGAAACGATACTATTATGGAGTTCCTCTGGATCGATGTTTTCTATAAACGATGGTCCTTTCATGTAATCTTCAAAGCCTTCTATTAACATTCTGGCAGTATTATAGTCAAAGAAGAATATACACTGTAGTAAACCTTTAGTTACGAACTTAATAACATCTGTATACTTCAATGAACCATGAATAGAATGTGTAACTAAATTGTTTCTGGTTCCATAATATGCATCCCAAAATGGATTTTTTGAATAAAAGGGTTCATGCCAAACGGCTATTCCCGGAAAAACTACTAAACCCAAATTGTCTTTAATTCTAAGACAAAATTCAATATCGTCTCCTTTAATGAAAAAAGGCATTATTAAACCTATTTCTTCAAGAATATTTTTAGAAAATGCAAAAAACCAAAATCCTCCATAATCAGGTTTTTCATCTAATAGTAAACTATTTATAGAATTAGAATTTTCTAGGTTTAAGTTGTGCTTCAAAGAGGCAATTGTAAATGGATTGAAGTGGTATTTGCCCTGATCATCTCGGTACTTACTATAAAGTGCTCCTGCTTCATGAACTATATGCTTTTTATAAAGATCTAACATACTGCTAGCCACGGCAAATTCATGATGTGTATACTCATATAAAGCAAATAATCTGTAAATAGATTCGCTATCTATCTCAATATCATCATCCATGAACAGAAAGTGTGTATGAGCATTATCCTGAAGAGCTGCGATTAATCCTCGAGTAAATCCACCAGAACCACCTACATTCCTATTAGGAATTAATTCAACTCTTGGATGATCTAATTCATCCTTTTTTAGTGTTTTCCCATTATCAACAACAAATATTTTCAAATTATTGTCTTGCAAAAACTCATCTTTTAAAATGGAGTTTACTGTGTTTTTTACATAAGCTTCCTTCTTGAAAGTGCAAGTAACAATACCCAAAGAGACTTCCCTTATTTTAGGTTGTTCAGTTGCAATCAATCCTCCTAAGAATAAACCATGCTCACTTAAGCATGTTAATTCTAGATAACTTCTGCCTGCATCTTCACTGTGCCAAGAATCTGGTAGTGATATTTGTACAGGTTCTGATGGTTGACATCTATTAAAGTTTTTAATGTAGATTATTTCTCTACCATCTTTTTGATAATGCTCTCTATAAAGAGATACTTGAAAATCACCCTCAAGTTTTAACAAGTAATACAACGAGGAAAGATTAGTATATTTAGTATAGAACTTTTCATAAAACGAATTAAAGTAAGTGTTAAAGGACAAAACACCATTTTTTTTGAGAACAACCTCTACATTTTGTGGATTTAAATTTAAGGATGCATTCTCATTACATTTAATGTACAAGCTAGAGGTTTCTAGTGTACTAGGAAATCGAATTCTGCTTATTACATTCATCTGGTTACTACTGTTGAGTTTTTACTTGATTTCTTTTTTTTGGTAGATGTAGCACTTATATACAATAAAGTTTTGACTTTCAGACATTCATTCAGACAATAGAAGGCTATTACCTTGCTATATCTGAATATTATTTATTATTTTTACATTGAATTAGCTATCTCTTTTTCAAAAATACCTAGCGCTCGTACCACCGCTTGATCCATATCGTAGTACTTATAATCTGCAAGCCTTCCTGCAAAAATTACTGTTCCGTTTAATTTCTCTACTTCTTTAAGGTAAAGGTCGAGGCGCTCACGATTTTCTTCGTTAAGAATAGGATAATAAGGGTCATTTTTTCCAGGTATATAAGCTTGAGGATATTCCATCACCAAGGTAGTTTTAGGTGAGGTTTGTCCTGACAAATATTTCTGTTCGGTAATGCGGGTGATATCGTAGTCGTTGGGGTAATTGACTGTTCCAACTTCTTGATACCACTCCTGGTCTAATGTCTGAAACTCGAAATGTATGCTACGGTATGGCAATTCACCATACATATAATCAAAGAATGTATCAATTGGACCAGTGCAGATTATCCGATTGAATTGAACGTCGTTGATAATTTCGCGGTAATCTGTGTTGAGAAGTACCTTGATGTTGGGATGAGCTAACATTCGGCGAAACATCTCAGTGTAGCCAAGCTTGGGCATAGCTTGATAGGGGTCTTGAAAATAACGATTATCCCGACTGATATAGACTGGAACACGTCCTGTAACTCCCCGATCAAGTTCTTCTGGTTTGACTCCCCACTGCTTCATTGTGTAGCGAAGGAAGACATTTTCATAGATGTAGTTAGCTAAGAAAGTCAGGTCTCCACTAGCGCTTTCACGTAGTTTGAGAATGGGTACTTTGACTCCAAAACCAAAGTTTTCTAGAAGCAAGTTTTCCAACTTTTCTGCATATTTTGGTGGGAAAAGAGCATAGAGGGAGTTTAGATTAAAAGGGATAGGGACTTTTTTACCTTCTAACACTCCAAGCACATGGTGATAATAATGTCTCCACTCTGTAAATTGAGACAGATAATCCCAAACTTTTTTAGATTTGGTGTGAAAAATATGGGGGCCGTATTTATGTACTAAAATGCCATGTTCATTGTAGTAATCATAGGCATTACCACCAATGTGATCTCGTCGTTCGACAATCAACACTCTTTGTGCAAGTTGAGTGGCAATTCTCTCAGCCAGCACACAGGCAGAATATCCAGCCCCTATTATTAACCAATCAAATTTCACAGAATTTCTCCTTGCTTGAGACTAAGAGGTTGTGAACTTTCACACTCAACTAAAGATTGTGTATTTTTTTCAATTTCTAACTCAGTAAAAGTGTTTTCTGCTAAATTTTCTAGTAGAGATTGCAATTTCAGACGATGAATGTATGGCCAACCACCTTCCTCCTCAATATTTTTCAAAAGGGTGTAAAGAGCCTGACGGTTGCTTGGTAAAGATTCCAGAAATAGACTATCTCGAATTTCTCGATGTAAACCCTCTAGCAACCGTAGCAATGCAAGTAGTGCTAAACTATTGCCCTGGCAATTTTTTGCTTCTGAATAAACTTTCAGTGCAATAGTTTCTAACCTCAAATTATTTCCTTGTTGTTTCAGCTCTGTATTGATGTACATGCTGTATGCTCTTAAGAACTAAGGTGGGGTAGATTGATGTCTAGAGAAAACGATAGTCAAAGCTGAGTTTAAGTAGGTTGACTGATTTGTTCTGTTGAATTAGTGAGCTTCGGCTTGATAAATTTCCTCCTAATTTGACGAATTTTGTTCACAATCTTTACTCCAAGGACACTTCCCATAATCGGGTTAGCTCTGGCAACTGAGGCAGGAAACCAAGCATCTACATGCGGATGCTTGCTAGAAACCAGCAGTCGCCACCAATCAACTAAACTGTAAATTGGTGCTAGTTCATAGAAAGAATTTTCAGTTATATCCCCAGATATAAGGAAAGATCCAAATACTTTTGCTTCCTGATATGAAGGATGTAAAACAAATTCTCGTGATAAAATTTCAGTCGCCTCAACTAAAAGATTAGTTGTACATTCTTGCGCGCTCAGATTGGTAGTAAATTGCTTTGCAAATTCAACCGCAGCATTTTGTAATACGTGTAACCCCCAAGCAATTGCTTCTTCGTTTTTTTGCCGACGAAGAACTGGGATATACTTGTTATCATGTGAATCGTAGCACTTAGTGCTACCGTGATCTGCTGCCATGAAAAGTTCAAACAAGCATCTATACTTGCAGAGAAAATAGCGATCGCTACGTTTTTCCTCTACATCATAAAAATAAGCAAACAATTTATCATCCTTAAATGGTTTAACCCGGTTTTCTAATGCAAAGTAAAAACCATAAACGCCAGATTCAGGATAAATACCAGCGATGTTCAATAAATTACTAAAAGATGATTGTGTTTTTCCACTCCAGCCAACATCTACTAAAGCAAAAGGAACTCCATCACCTATACCTTCTTGATGAAAATAGCCAATAGCTTTCTCGCGATAGTGAGCAGCATTGGCGATTATCAGTTCAGTAACTTCTTTCTCAGTAAAAATCTGCTTCAATAATTTACGTTCGTGCTGCTGAAGGTTGAGATCCCATTTTTTGGCTGGAAAACCATAGCGGCTGAGTACATCTTGAATTTGTTCTGGTAATATGTGAACCCGATCACAGATAGAACGAATTGATGTAAACTGAGTGAGAACCTCAGTCTGAAGCAAAATCCAATCAAATTCAGATTCACTAATACCTTGAGTAGCAGGCATATGCCATGCTTGACGCGAACCATATAAGTAGCGGCAATCGATGGCAAATCCCCAATTTTGACAGATCACCTGAGCAATTTTATGTAAGATCTGCCCATCTCTAGCGACAAAGTATAGTCTTTGAATTCCTTTTTTTTGCGCTTCGACTAAGCACCAGTAAACGAAACCGAACAACATTGGAGCGATCGCACTTGCTGTCGTCTCCCAAATAACTTTTTTATGAGGACTTGTTTCTTGAGACTGCAAACGAGTCAGCCTACTTGCACCAGCAAGTAGGGATCTAAACTTTAAAGGAAATTGAGTTGCTTCAGCAATTTTTTGTTCATAACGATTAAGATGAGTCTGAGTAAAAAATTCAACTGGAATACCAAGTTTTTTTGGAACTTTTACATCTGCATCTCGGTTATCTCCGACATGTTTCAGTTGCGATCGCTTGACTGCTTCTTGTGCTAAACAGTATTTAAATAACTCACCACTTCCTTTATTAATTCTTGTTTCCGATGAAACGTATAAAGTACTGCCTGGAGTCCACACTTTGTTTTCTTTTAAGAAATTCCGAATAACTTCTTCCGGCAGATACATATCCGAAATATAAATTACTCGTTCATTTGCTTGATAGAGCGACTGAATGCGCTTTTGGATGGTAGGTACTGGACGCAAACTCAATAGCTCAATTTCTATTTCTTTTTGTTTTGCTCTTTCGACTTCATCGGTTGACCAGTTTAAGGAACGAGCGATGTGTTCATATATTTCGTCTAGTTTGACTTCATAAACAGGCCCTGTTTCTCTGACAATTCTTTCAGCCTCCATTCTCAGGTGAGACCAAGATTCAGGTGAAATTTGAATTAAATTTTCTTGTCGGAGTTGATCACCTAATTCCCAGAATAGATCAGTTGGTTTTGCCCAAATCCGGGTTATGGATGTATCAAACACGTCAAAGGAGTAAACAATCTTTTTCATGGGAGTCTCACCAATGCTGCTAAAGGATTCAACAAAAAATACAAGGCTTGACTTATAGATTTATTGCAGGTTCTTTTAAGATGAAGAACTGTTGGTCAATTTTCGACAAAAAAATGCTCAAAATTCTGATAAAGTTGCAGATGCTTTTCCAGAAAAACAGTTCTTGAAAATTTATTTTCAACATCCCTTCTTGCTTGCTGACCAATTGCTTCTAAATCAGAAGCCAATAATACTTGGCGTAAGGCTTGATTTAGGGCTTGCTGATTAGTAGGTTCAACCAAAATACCGTTGTGTCCATTTTGGATGATCTCTGGTACACCTCCTGTAGAAAAACCAACAACTGGAGTAGATGCAGCCATTGCTTCTAGAACAGTAAGTGGTAGGTTATCAGCAAGGGTACAAAAAAGCATAACGTCTGCTGCTGAGTAGACTTTTGCTAATAAGTGAGGGTCGGAAATATAACCCATCTCTTTGTATTCAAGTCCCTTAAGTGAGTGCTTTAACTCATCGTTACAAAGTCCGACAACTATTACAAATGGAGATAAATCACCTATACTTTGAAGTGCTGCGATCGCATACTTCACACCTTTACGAGGATCATCAAGAACATGGGCAGAAATTGCAACTACTCGGCGATTTTCTGGAATGCCTAAACTAATTTTTGCTTCTACTTTTTTCACTATCGGGAAAAAACTTAAATCCAGACCATTAGGGATGACCACAGGTAAAGATTGAAACTTGAGAGCTTTTTGAGCCTCCTGAAGCATCCAGTGGCTGGGAAAGATATAGCGAATATTAAATTTTCCCGCAACCCATCTTTTGATTGCTTGAACTTCTCGTGTGCGATCGCACAGTTGATTCTTCCATCCATCTTGAGGTAATTGGGGGCAATTGTGACAGTAGCTAATAAATTTTTCACACCCCATTGGGTATAGACAACCGCCAGTAAATGCAGAACAATCATGTACCGTAAAAAATGTCGGTTTACGTCGAGAAGCTAGAGCTAAAGTAACTGGAGATATAGCAGTATATAAATCATGAAAATGGACTATATCGTAATCATCAACAATTGTGTTGAGGTTAAACCAGTACTCAACAGGCAGTAACTCTCGAAAACCATATCCATTCGTTTTTTTATGAATAGTTTTACATAATTTGAATTTAAGACCTTCTCCGTAAAGACGGTATTGGAATGAAAGAGGTTCTTGGAAATTAAAGGCAATAAAATGATCGGTTGGATGCCCCACATCGTTTAACCAAATTGCGAGATCCTCAGCAACTCTGCTTGCCCCACCTCCTTTTCTATCAGATTTGCTAATAATAGCTACTTTCATATATTAGGAATAGTTGTTACTATATTTAAATTAAACTTATCTAGCTCGCAGTAGGTATATCTTTTTTAAGTTTGAGTAATTGTTTGTCAAAATTAAAAGTTCCATATAATATATACCTAGCCGCAGCAGTTAAATAAACTTTAAGGGCATTTTTACTAGGAGATAATTTAAGATTCCAGCCAGCATGAATTAAACTACTTTTCCATATTTCTTTCTTGGCTAACTCTGAGTAGAAGTAATGAGCTAAACCTGCAATATGAGAATATTTGTTTTTAAAAATTTCTGCGCGAACTTTCTCAGGTAATTGATATATACACATATCAACTGTATATTTGGCTTCCCAAATATTTTTACCTGTAAGTGCTAAACGGCTTGTATCACTTCCTGAATGAACACGATAATAAGCAACCTGCCTATCTAAAGTAACCGCCTTACCATAAAGACCTGCTCTAAAAAACATTTCCCAATCAGCAGTATGGCTAAGTGGCAAATAATAACCACCAATTTCCTCGTAAACTCTGCGAGGTACAACCGCAGTGGGTGTATGAATTGTATTTTTAACAGCTTGTATTTTTGGAAAGTCTATTATGACTCCATTTTTATTTGCCAATGGCGACTCAATATGGATGTGACGATTATTTTCATCAATAGAAATAGAAGGGCTAATTATTAAGGTTGCGTCTGGGTGTAACTGCAAAACCTCTGCGTAGGACGAGTAAAAACCCGGTGCAACAAAATCATCACCATGAAGGATATGGACAAACTGACCTACACTACGCTGAACACACGTATTAAAGTTACGAATTGCGCCTACATTTTGAGGTTGACGATAGAAAGATACTCGTCCTTTACCAATTTCTCTAACTACTGCTTCTGGGTCATCTTTTGTTGAGCAATCATCCACAATCTCAATCTGCATGTGTTCTGGGCCAGGGTCTTGGGACAGAACACTCTCAAGAGTTTGGGCAAGGTAATTAGCGCAATTGTAAGTGGGAATCATTACTGACCAGAAAGGTCTATGAACTCCTTCGGGTACAGGAGTAATTTGAGGGTATTCTATTTTTTGGGAGAGTTTTGACTTCATAGCATTTAATAATTAGAAGGACAGCACAATTTTTTTTACTTGATTGGGTATTCTTAAGATTCGGTTTATTGATTTAGACAGAATTGATGGACTAGTTGGAATTTTTGGGATTGCCTCTTCATTTATGACATATTTTCCATCATGAGCATCATACAAGAATTTAGATGCTTCGACTACTCTTTCTTTCCAAGATTGCGGAATATAATCTTTATCATAGGAAAAATTTTTAACATCAATATCTATACAATTCTCTATCTTTCCTTTCCAATTTTTCTGCTTTTCATGAAGGAAAGATCCATTTTTCATTGCCTCAATTCGAGTATCTATTCTTTTTTGTATTTGTTGCGGTGAACGATATTGAAAGTGTTTTAGCCTTATCCTTTTGTTATAAGATTCACCGCTTCCAGATGGCATTGGTGCTTCATTTTTTGCTAGACTTTTTTCCCACACTAAGCTTTCTTTATATCTAAAAAACCGTGGTTCAGACCAGTTATTTATGTAATAGCGGCATTTCTCTTCCACGGGTACATCATCTGCATATAAGGACGGATTCTGCTCATACAGAGCTAAATCTTTATCTGTAAAATAATATTCAAAACTCGCAGCCCAAACAACTTCGTATTTTTTTGGGATCTTCGATAAAAATACTCGTGGATTGTCAATATATATTTCATCAGCGTCTAACTTACACCACCAATCTCCTTGAACACTTTTTGCTCGATAATAGTTAAAAGGTTCACTGCGAAGACTGTCTGCGAATGGCTGATTGTCCTGCTTATAAGGAATTATTTGTTTATAGTCTTTAGCCAGTTCTATAACCTTTTCCCAGGTTCCGTCGGTGCTACCGTTGTCATAAACATAGATAAAGTCAGACCACCTTACAGCAGATTTTAATGTCTGAGCAATAATATCAGATTCATTTTTAACCAAGCATATACTGTGAATCTTCATCATTACACTCCTAATATAAAGTTAAGTTGAAAGCGCCTTGTCTGCCTTTAAATTTTTGTCATAGTTTATAAGATAAATAGTAGATGGATACATCTATAGTCTGTTCGCTAGTCGCTGTAAGTGCTGCTCAATTCGGTCAACAAATGGTTGATATACTGCTTTAGGGGAAAGTTTCTCTGTCACATACTTATGAGCTTGCGCTTCCATCCATTGGCGCTTTTCTGAATTATTTAGGAGTGTATAAATTGCTGCTGCAAAATCTTCAGCAGTGTCCGCTACAAGCACAGCACTACCTACAATCTCGCACAGTCCTTGAACGCCTACACTGGTTGAAACACAAGCACGACCGTAGGACATAGCCTCCACAAGCTTGATTTTAAGCCCACTACCTGCCAACAAAGGAATCAAACAAACTTGAGCTGCGCTATATTCAGGTTGCAAATCATCAACTCTGCCTAGAAAATGAACATTCGGAAAGTCTCCTTTAATCCAATCACAAACACTACCGCATACGTGGAGGCTACAGCCTGGACTTTGCTGTATTATAAGTCTTGACCAAACATTATCTAGAAACCACTGTAAACCGTAGTAGTTATGATTTGTGCCACTACCGACGAACAAGCAACGACCAGGTACTGGCTTAACAGTATGAGAATGACACACGGCAGATATGGGCATGCAAATCACTTCACACTTAGGTGCCATTTCCTTAAAGACCTTAGCATCCTCTTGCTGAATAGCTAACAGAACCTGTGCTTTGCAGAGCATTTTGCTTTCGTTCTCCCAAGTCCAGTCAGTTTCATATGAGCCAGCACCTATTTTTCTGAGATGAGCAGTTCTTTGATGACATACATCATGAGTAAGAATAACTTTTAAAACAGTTCCATTGTTAGGAAGAGCATCTAAAATATTCGCTAAATAGGCATAATTAACAATCACAATATCTGGTTTGAACTTATGAAATAGAGTTTTAGCAAAAGCTATTTCTTCTGGTGTTGCTAGAATTGCTCTTAGATCTTGAACAGAGGTATTTGTAGTAACCTGTTTTTCATGCCTTTTTTTTGTTGTTAACTTTAGATACGCAATATTTTTTAGCTGTTGGGTGATATGGGAAAGATAAACAGTTCGTAGATGCTGAGGCAACAGATAATAAATCAGACGAAGTAATATAGTAAGCCAATTTGATAATGGCTTAAATCTAAATAGTACAGAATCAACGCGCAAGTTATTGCGAACTTGTATGTTAGCAAGGGCATTCAATGTAGGCGGAATCACGCACCAAGGAAATTTGGTATTAGGTGATGGATCAAGCGATACGTACTCAACCTCACAGCCGAATTGCCGTAAATAGCTAAGAAAATCAAGCACATATGCATCACAACCAATTTGATTTATTGGGAGCTTCCTACTAATAATTTGGATTTTGATTGAATTATGTATCATTATCTTGATTTAATTTTGAGTTTAATACATTTATTTTTTCTATTATTTGCTCATTAAGTTATTAAAATAGCACTGCAAAAAGCGAGCTATCAAAGACTATATAATATGTGACTCTTGCAATTGTTTTCTAAGTGTTACTATAACTGGCAACCGACAGGCACCATAACCTCTATCACCAACTAAATCAGTAGCTCCTGAACTAACCTCCCAAGTCAACATACCGGGAATAAAATCTAAAAGAAAGGTATTTGAAAGTATAGCTGTAGATATTGAATATAGACCCGGACTAAGTGGATTTCTGTCTAAATAAAAATCGATTTCATGAATACCGATTGGCATCTGTAAGGGTGGTTGATCATGGTCTGAATCAAGTGTCATAACTCGATTACCATCTAATGTTTCAAAGCCAATACCAACTGATAAATCTGCTATTTTGTGAAAACATTGAATAGTAAAGGTTAATTTCAAGGGTTGCCCATAACTAAAACTATAATCTCGATCAACTTGAAGACGAAGTAAACGAGCTTTCTCTCCAAATTGACTATTTCTACGTATAGAATCTAGGTCAACATCAAAGGTTGACATAGATGATTGAGCAGAATAGCGTTGGATTGCATCTTCAACACTTTTGACGTTCTTGGTGACTCCTCGCTCAAGGTAAATTGCCTGAGAACACAAACGCCTGATGGCTTGCATATTGTGACTGACAAATAAAACCGTTCTTCCTTCCTTACCCACATCCTCCATTTTGCCCAAACACTTCTTTTGAAACGTTGCATCTCCTACTGCTAATACTTCATCTACAATCAAAATCTCGGGTTCCAAATGTGCTGCCACTGCAAATGCCAACCGCACATACATCCCCGAAGAGTAGCGCTTCACCGGCGTATCCAAGAACTTTTCAATTTCTGCAAAGGCAACAATTTCATCGAACTTGCGTTTAATCTCCGCCTTGCTCATCCCCAGAATTGCACCGTTAAGAAAAATATTCTCTCTACCAGTAAGTTCTGGATGAAAACCCGTTCCCACTTCTAATAAACTGGCAACTCTCCCTTTGATCCGGATAGATCCACTGCTTGGTTCCGTAATTCTGCTGAGTACTTTTAGTAGCGTTGACTTACCTGCCCCGTTACGTCCAATAAAACCAACGCGATCGCCCTGCTTAATCTCAAACGACACATCCTTTAAAGCCCAAAACTCTTCACGACTGGGACTATATGCTTCCTTGCCAGAAGGCTTGAGCAAATTTTTACCTAATGATTTTGCCCCATTACTAAGAACTTCCCGCAAAGATTTGTATCTGCTTTGCCCTTCTTGCTGGTGACTCAGGACGTACTTCTTACTTAAGTTTTCTACCCGGATTACAGTATCTGACATTTGCCTAACTCCTACTTTAACCACATATCTAAATCACATCAGCAAAAGTACGTTCCATCTTGCGGAAGTACCAAATACCGCTCCCCAAAAGTAGAACTACAATCACCAGAGACAGTGCAAAGCCAGGTAAATATATCTGCGATTCACCACCTAATATTGCCCAACGGAAACCATCAATGACTGCGACCATTGGATTGAGGGAATAAAGCAAGCGCCATTGTTCTGGAACAATCTTGCTACTAAAACCTACTGGAGAAATGTACAAACCGAACTGGACGATAAAAGGTACTACATAGCGGAAGTCCCGATACTCGACGGTTAAAGCCGCTAGCCATAATCCCGCACCCATCGATGCTGCAAAGGCAATCAAAATAAATAGTGGTAGTATGAGAATGCGCCAATCAGGCACAAAGTTATACCAAGCCATTAACCCCAGCAAGATCATGCCAGAAATCATGAAGTCTACAAAACTAACGATCACCGCAGAAGTTGGCACAATCAAACGCGGAAAGTAGACTTTAGAAAGTAGATTAGCATTGTTGATTAAGCTATTGCTGCATTCGCTAAGTGCGCCAGAGAAAAACTGCCAAGGTAACATTGCCGCATAAACTAAAATTGGGTAAGGTGTATCACCTTCACTGGGTAACTTTGCTAAATTTCCAAACACAACAGTGAACACTACCATTGTTAAAAATGGGCGAATCAAAGCCCAAGCCATGCCAATGACAGTTTGCTTATAACGCACCAAAATATCACGCCACGCGAGAAAGTAGAAAAGTTCCCTGTATTTCCACAGATCTTGCCAGTACTGTCTTTCAGTGCGACCCGCCTCAATTATTAGTTCGTTTGTCTTCATCTACTTATCCGTGTGTTACATCAACTTGGACAAAGGTTTCTAGTTTGCAGCTAAGGCGACTTAACATCTCAGAGAAAATACTGTATTAACTTGCTCCTTCAGTTACTTCTCTCAGTAATTCTCATATCAGGAAATATTTTATAATCTGTATCTAGAGTATTTCCGAAAAAAATCTACTGAAGCAGATTTTAACCAATTAATTCAGTACAACAACACGAAATAAATAGTGACAAAAGTGACAGATTTTTCGGGGACATCCTAGTGGAGGTTGAACAGTAAATCCAGGGTAAAACTTTGATCTGGTCATACAACCTCCCTTGGAATAGGAATTTTTCTGACAAGAATAGAAAATATTAGTTACTCACAACTACTCAACTCTCCATCCCAAGTAACGTTCGCGAATATGAAATGGAGTACTAAATGAACTGGACATCAATATTTGCTTAAAAGCTAACAATAAAAAGGGTGGAATTGTAGTAACATAGCGATTCCAAAGACGACGGGGTTCTTGAACCCATCTATATAACCATTCAAAACCTAGATCTCGCACCATACGAGGCGCTCTTTTGTGAATCCCTGCGTATACGGGAAATACCCCACCTAACCCTATCATTACTGCCTGGATTTTACCTTGATGTTGCTGCATCCACTTTTCTTGTTTGGGACATCCTAAGGAGACAAAGACAATACCAGCACCACTGGCGTTGATCTTTTCTATGAGGGCTTCGTCTTCTTTACTGGTTAAGGGACGAAACGGTAAGGGTTCCATTGCAGCAACCTTCAAGTCCGGGAATTCAGTCGCTAGCCTTGTTCTCATACGAGACAAAATTTCTGTTTGAGAACCCACAAAAAAAACACTTACGCCAAGTGTTTGAGCTAGCTGACATGATGCTAATAAAATATCCATTCCCGCTACACGGTTTTGGTATCGCGCTCCTTGAAGCCTCATCATCCAAACCAAAGGCATTCCATCAGGAGTGACTAAATCTGCATTCTGCAATATGCTAGCAAACTCTGGATTCCAATGAGCTTCCATGAGCATATGCACATTGGCTACACATACAGTCTTGCTCTCGCGCGCGATCGCCCACCTCAGTATCGTCTGTATTTGTTCATCAAAACGTAAGGCAGTAATTGGAAACTCTAGCACTTTCTGAGTAGGTAGAAAAGTTCTTCCTACCATAAGTCACTCCTTGTGTCACAGATAAAATCAAAGAACCGCAAAACTATTGCCAATACGTCAAAACTCAAGCTTAGACTAAACTTTGACTTATTAAGCACTTAGGAAACGGTAGGCAGTTAACACATGGAGATGCAATTTGTCTTTTACAGTAAATTACTGCTTCCCTGGTAATAATTTAATCAAGCCACCTGTATCCTACCTTACTCCACATTCGTACCATGTCAGTAGCTTTTTAGTAAACTTCATATTTTCTTTATATTGACTTTAATGTTTTTTTATGAATATTAAATGAATTCCATAAGTCAAAAAATATATTCTTTATGTAAAAACTATTACTTATGCAATGACAACAATATTTTGGGTGGATACACTAGCTGTCTTATGGATTTTGTCATAGGTAATTTATCTTAACCGGTAATTTTTCTTGTCGAGCAAAATTTCAACTACTTGATTATCGGTACTGTGCTAGTGAAATAACTGTCACTTGGTAGCGTAAAACTAACAGCTTTATTTTTTATCATCCTAGAAAAAGCCCAAAAAAAAGGGGGAAGCTAAAATTTTCTTCCCCCGTTCCCTGATTGTTCTTTTTATTAGTTTCTTTGTCTGTCTTCAGCCTGTGCCTTAGCATTTGCTGCTGTTTCTTCAGTTGTCGTTTTCTTGCTGAGCCGCCTTTACCTTTATGATTTCTGCCCTGACGTCGAGGAGACTCCCATCTTTTTAGTCTCATAGTGATTGTCCTTTGAGTTAGCTATAAATCCAATATTTGGATTACAAAACCAAGATGTTAGTTGTGATGTTTCTATAACTTAGGTTAACAGTTTGTATTACTATATATATTGTAATTCATTTTTATCTAATGTGTTAAATTAATAATCAAAGTTTTTAGACTAAAAATATACTGTTTTGCTGAAATATATAAAGCGAGAAATATCAGTAGTCAACAAGCTAAAAGCAGTTATATATATCTTGGATTGGGTTATTACATGAAGTTTACTTATGCCGACTCTTTAATTCGGAGAGAATTACACAGTCAATTTTAAATACCCAAATCAAAGTGTAAAATGTTACACATGCTCTAAAATTATAGTAAAGAATACATATTTGTTATCTGCCATAAGCAGTATTCATAATTTTGCAGGCATAACCCGGAAAAAAGCTATAAATTTAGGCTAGGATTATGGGTTGATCTGAATAATTAACTAATCTCAGATAAGATTTATGAATAGTATGTCAATTAATTGACACTCTATGGTGGTGCAAAAACACCTTTCTATAGGGTAAAATTTTCAATAAACTATACTTTCACAAATAGCTACTACAACATCTATCCGTAGCGATGATTTATTGACTGTAACTACAATAGTGGGCAGGAGGAGAATCGAACTCCTATGAGCGCAAGCTCGCCACATTTTGAGTGTGGTGCGTCTACCAGTTTCGCCACCCGCCCTTAATTTGCAACTTTATCATTATACTATATTTTTTGATTTTGCAACAAGTTTTGCAAATTTTTTGTGTTGAGATGTTGTACAGCACAAATACTGACCTGAGCAGCTTTAGTAGGGATTATTGAAATAGTTTCATCAAACCTACATCCTCTATTTTTGAAAAAGTCGAGGATTTTGTCTTTCACGACTGCTAGTGATTGGCTTGGAATTAAAAGTTTGGTAGTATAAAAAATTTGCCAAAAAAGTTTTGGGGAAATCCAAATTTAAAGTTTTCTTAAAATTTTAAAAATACTGATATGATGTCTACATGCTAATAAAATGAATAAGCAGTTTCACGTAAATTTCATATCGTTGGTTTTTATGCAAAATTAAACGTGCGATCGCAATCAACGTTGCAAAGTAGAGCCTATTGACCAAGCTTAGGATTTCCCAAGATAGTAAATTTTGCTATTTGACAACTTTCGTTGCAGGTGTTAAAAGTCTTTCTTAAAAAAATAGGAACTATTTAATTATTTAACCGTCTTAATTTGGCTCATAAAAAGGCTACTAACTCTTTTAGATTTTTCGGATAATACTGAGATTTATTCCGGATCTACTGAGATAAATCTGAAAATCTGTGCAAGTAAATTATATGAATAACAAGATGAGATTACGCTTTTTATTACTTAGCGTTGTCAGTATTGTGCTGCTATCTTCTCCAATCAAAGCAGCTCGATTGCAATCTTGGAGCTTTGATCAGGCGCGCAATCAACTACATTTAACTACTGATTCTGGAGTTCAACCAAGAGCTTTTTTAATTAAAAATCCCACAAGACTTGTACTAGATTTACCTGGAACTAATCTCAATCGTGATACAGTTCGCCAAAGATTTGGGTCAGCCATCAAAGAAATTCGGATTGGACAGGTTGACTCGAAAACTACCAGAATGGTAATTGAATTAGCACCAGGTTATACAGTTTCTCCAGATAAATTACTGATCAAAGGAGATTCTTCCTCTCACTGGATAGTAAACTTTTCATCAATTGAACGTGTAACTGCTAACAATTCATTTGAGCAAGGTGCAAGCAACAAGTCTAACGAAGAACAATTTCCCATCCAGATTGGTGATGCTTCTTCTTTTGTAGGAGGAATTCGTTTAGGTAAAGATATATCTCAGTTAAATACTCAAGTTAAAGCATTAATGGCTCGCTACAGCTATCTTCAACCTGGGATGTTCTTTCTAGATCTAGATACAGGTAACTATCTAGATTTGAATGGAGAAAAGATATTTCCTGCTGCTAGTACCATTAAATTTCCTATTTTGGTGGCTTTGTTTGAGGAAGTAGACGCAGGTAGAATCAAACTGAATGAAACTTTGGTCATGCGACGTGACTTGATGACTGGAGGGTCGGGAACATTACAGTACAAACGCCCAGGAACTAAACTGAGTCTTTTAGAAACCGCTACTAAGATGATTACCATCAGTGACAATACTGCAACCAATATGATTATTGATCGTTTGGGTGGTAAAGCGAAATTAAATCAGCGGTTTCAGAGTTGGGGACTGCAAAATACAGTTATTCGTAATTTATTGGGTGACTTTAAGGGAACTAACACAACTAGTGCAAAAGACTTAGTGAGACTAGGTGCTTTGCTAACTAATAATCAATTGTTAAGTGACACAAGTCGTTCCAAGGCTTTAGATATTATGCGTCGTGTAGAGAACAGAAGTTTATTACCAGCAGGTCTTGGTAAAGGTGCGGTAATAGCTCACAAAACAGGTACACTTGGGATTATTCTTGGAGATGCAGGTATTATTCAAACATCAACAGGTAAGCGCTACCTAGCTGGTATCATGGTTCGCAGACCCTTTGGTGATAAAAGAGCAAAGTCTTTTATTAATCAAGTTTCCCGACTAGTCTATAGCTACATAGAACAAAACAGCATTAACGCATCTAGTATTCCACCACAGCAACTTTAACAGTTATCAGTTATCAGTTATCACTTAATTGTTTACTATATGCCTGATAACTCTTTTAAAGACGCACAAATAATGTGCGTCCTTATCTTTTGTAGGTTAGTTTGGTAATCTTCAATTCAAAATAAAAAATAAAAAAAGGAAAGTCGAGGTACACCAAACCTATAAACTGCAACAAGCAGAAAAAACCCTTAGAGGAGTCCAAAGTCGATAGTCAAGTGTCAAGTGTCTAAAATTTTCACTATTGACTATTGACCAATTACTATGTTGCGAAGGAGAAAAAATGTCAGACTTTCAAGATTTTCTCAGACATCAATACGTCTATGTAGCGACGGGAGAGTTTAAACCAGGTAAGTTTGAAGAAGCCAAGCAACTTTATGAACAAGCTGTCTCAATGTATACTAAAGGCTTTCAAAAAGCATATCTCTTGCAGCAACCAGGAACTGACAAAGGTATCGCAATCATTTTTTGGGAAAATATCGGTGATATGGAAGCTAATCACAGCGAAGCTTACCAAAATATCTTAAAAAAGATGAGCCACTTGTTTGCTCATGCTCCTGCCACCTCTTATTATGAACTTGTTTGCGAAATTCAACCAGCTTTAGATCAACAGATTCAAGTTCAATCATAAAGGGGTTTAGTGCTAGCAACTTTTGTAAACAGCGATCGCTTTCATCTTTGGGCTATATTTTTGGCTATGGTGGGCGATCGTTTGTTCATTTTAACTTTTAGATATGCAAACTAAAAACAAAAAATTTTGAGTAACGCAAGCTAAAGCTTAGCCTTACTCAACTAAATCGTTCATTCTCTTGGCAGCAGAGAATGAATTATCAGTGTAGTGATGTAGTGAGGAGCGAAGTCAAACGCCCTTAATGAACTAACGTGATACTACCAGCTAGGGAGTAGTAGCAGGAGTAGCAGGAGTAGTGGTAGTGGTAGCGGGTGTAGTAGCGCCAGGTGCAGGTGCAGTGGTTGCGCCAGTATCAGCGGGTTCACCTGGAGTAGTAGTGGTAGTGTTGGGAGTCTCATTACCACCTTCGCAAGCTCCAAGAGCAGCAGCTAGACCAAGTAAGAGAGCAAAACCAAAGATTTTTATTTTCATAACTCCTCTGTCACCAAATGCGGCAAAAACTATTTTAGGCCTGTTGAATAAGATACCGCATTTGTTGCTTAATTTTAATAATTTTTAGATTATATCTTTATAAAGATGATTTTCTTAGTTTTTAGTCTACTTTAAATACTAGCACTAGAGCATATAGATTTTACTGTTAAACAGACAACTTAGCTGTAATTTCTAACTGCACTACAACGATTATATTTTTTTGATAAAGTATGGCACTATACCAGATAAAGAGATTTTTGACAATCTCTTGCTCTTGCTATTTTGCATTGCCATACTTAGATGCGATATTAGCTACTGGATATTAATATATTTCCAAAAAAATTTATGGCTGTTGCTCGCAAATCAGATGTTTTTACAAAGCGTAGTTGGTTCCAGCGAAATTCTCTGAGAACAAAAAATTCTTCCACACTCAAGCACTCTAGTTCAGTAGGAATGATCGCAGACAAAACCTTATCTCCTCCAGTTTCTTCTAGAAGATACAGGCGCTCGTCTGCCACAATACCAGTATCCACTTCGACACCTGTCCCAGATTTAAACCAACAAGGAACAACTCCGGTTTGGTTGTTACGCTTGTATGCCATACATCGCCATTCAGGAATTATGGCGTTTGTGTTAGTAGCAACAACACTGGTCATTTATGGTTGGACGGTATATTCTCAACAACTTTGGAGTCAGTCGTATCGCAAACTGCAAACCTTACAGCGCGATGAACGACAGTTAACGACAACTATCGAAGTATTAAAAAACAAAATGGCTCAGGAAGCACAAACACCAGCAGCAGGACTCGTATCACCATCTCCCGCATCGGCAATTTTTTTGCCTCCAGCACCAGAGGATTCTAACTCGTTACCGTCTACCACATCTTCTGAATCCAACTTTCAACTACAACAGCAGAACTCTGCACCCATTGGGTATTAAAGTCAATAGTTTTTGGTTGGTGGTTAGTGGGTGAGGAGTGTGGGGAGTGTGAGGAGTGTGGGGAGTGTGAGGAGTGTGTAGACGCGTAGCGGCTTCCCGTAGGGTGGAGTGTGTAGACACGCAAGTGGCTTCCCGTAGGGTGGAGTAAGTATTAAACAACTACTAACTACTAATGTACAGACGCGAGGAACATCGCGTCTCTACCCACTAACAAAAAAATATGCAAAAATTACCAAGCAGAAGAAGATTGAGAAAGTCTCAGAAGGCAGAATCACTCAAGCGAGAGGGTCAAAGAAAAAGACAAAGGTTTCTACCCTCGTTTAACTTTAATAGCCAACCGCAAACACCCAACATTAAAACTCGGCTTTTGATAGTTTGGGGTGTATTAGTTATTGCCGGATTAGGGCTAGGTATGAATTTGTATAATCTACAAATTGTACAAGGGCCAAAGCTAAAGGAAAAAGCACGAAACCAACAAATGGTAAATTTGCGGCCTTTTGTACCTCGTCGTCAAGTAATAGACCGCAATCGAGCCGTACTGGCTATCGACCGACCCGTGTATACTGTTTACGCCCATCCCAAATTATTTAGCAAATCTAATCAAGAAATTGCAAAATTACTAGCTCCAATTGTAGACAAGGATGTTACTGAATTAAAGAATAAATTTGACAATAAAAAAAGTGGTATTTTACTGGCATCGGCAATGCCTGAAGAAATAGCCAATCGTATTTTTGCATTGCGCCTCAATGGTTTAGAGTTGATTCAAAAATACTCTCGATTTTATCCACAACAAGATTTAGTAGCGGAAGTAGTGGGGTATGTTAATCTTGACCGTCGGGGTCAGGCAGGTGTGGAATATAGTCAGGAAAAGTTACTTGAACGTTCCATCCAAGCAGTACGGTTGAGTCGAACTGGTAACGGTTCTTTGATGCCAGATTATGCTCCGGATGGTTTTCCCTATTCTGATGATCTACAACTACAATTGACTATTGATAGCCGCTTGCAACGAATTGCTCGCACTGCACTCAAACAACAGATGGACAAGTACAGTGCCAAGCGGGGGGCGGTAATTGTTATGGATGCTTGGGATGGTTCCTTATTGGCATTAGCTTCTTTGCCTACCTATAATCCCAATGAGTATTCCAAAGCTGATATTTCGCTGTTTAAAAACTGGACTGTAGCAGATCTCTATGAACCCGGTTCTACGTTTAAACCTCTCAATGTAGCGATCGCTCTGGAAAATGGTGTTATTACAGCCAATGATACTTTTAATGACCCTGGTTATATTCAAGTAGGCGATCGCACGATCAAAAATGCTGAAAACAAAAGTTACGGACGTATTAATATTGCCCAGATTCTCCAACATTCCAGTAACATCGGCATGGTGCAGATTATCCAACGTTTGCAGCCTTCTATCTACTACGGTTGGTTAGAAAAACTAGGACTAGGACAAGCTGTGTCTACAGACTTACCCTTTGTTGTAGCCAGTCAACTCAAAAGTCAAGAAAAATTTATTAACTTACCGATTGAACCAGCAACAACTTCCTTTGGTCAAGGCTTTTCCTTAACACCGTTGCAACTGGTACAAATGCACGGAGCTTTAGCTAATGGTGGTAAATTAGTCACACCCCATGTAATTAAGGGTCTGGTTGATAGCAAAAATCAGATGCACTATACACCAACCAGGCCCGCACCACGGCAAATTTTTTCACCTGTCACTGCCCAACAAGTAGTAGAAATGATGGAAACTGTTGTTGCTGACGGCAGTGGCAAAGCATCACAAATTCCAGGTTATCGCATTGCTGGTAAAACTGGTACAGCCCAAAAAGCTAGTAGTTCTGGTGGTTATATTAGTGGTGCGAGAATCACTAGCTTTGTAGGCATATTGCCAGTAGATGCACCCAGGTATGTAGTACTAGCCTTAGTAGATGAACCAAAAGGTGCAAATGCATATGGTAGTACTGTCGCCGCACCAATTGTCAAATCAGTCATGGAAGCATTAATTACCATAGAACAACTCCCACCAAGCCAGACAATTAAACAGTGAACAGTTAACAGTTAACAGTGATATTATGTTCGCTTGAATACTTATGCTGTCGCGTAGGCTAGTAATAGGTAATGGGTAATGGGAAAAACCAATTACCAATGACACCCAAACAAGCATAATATCGTAAGCAATTAGCCGAACTTGATATGAGTTATAAAATTTGAAAACTGATAACTGATAAGTGATAACTGAACCACTCCCCCTTGAGTAGAATATTTGAACTACTACTTTATATTTTCTTTATGACCGCAGAGAGAGGTACACAAAGCTACAAAATGAGAACCTAAGTATGTATATGAAGTGTGAATTATCCGCACTGATGGCAAAGCTATAAATCATCTATGCAGAGCAAGTTAGTTAAATTTCCTCTCGCTTTTGTAGTGGGAGAATTTGATCATGTAGGGGTAATAAAAGGTACTAATTATCAAGCTGCTGAACAGCAATTAACACAACTGTTAGCAATAGATAATTTAGACAAAAAACTGGAGAAAGAACCCTCACTCAGGAGTGAGTTTGAAGATGCACTTTCTATAGCAATTAGTGCAGCTTACCAAAATGCTTCTGGTGATGATGCAGCTCATCGCTTTCTCCAACGTATACTATACAGAATAAATCGCTTAAATTTATTTTGGTATGATGATTTACGGCATTATACGAATGAGCGATCGCTCTATTTATATCAAGTACGCAATCAAATAGAAGCAGCTTGGCAAGAGTGGGAAATTGCTCAAATCGACGTAGTAGGATTGCAACAACTGGATGTGAAGCAAGCACTCATTGACCGTGCAGCTGAAGATTTAGATCCCCCACTGTCTCCAGAAAGCCGTTATCTTCGTGAACAAATGAGTAAGGCTGGCTATCAGCATTTGTTGGCGATTGGTTCATTTGACGGCCTAGTTGAAGGTAGTCGCCTTTCCCGCATCCTTGGTGGTGCTGCCAATGAAGTGCAATGTACACTTGTGCGGGTACTTCTAGAAGAGTATGGCAATGGTCGCTTCTCTCGCAAGCATTCGACGTTTTTCGCTCAAATGCTTAATGAGTTTGGCATGAACACCGAACCAGAAGCATATTTTGACTTAGTACCTTGGCAAGTACTAGCTTGTGCCAACCACAACTTTTTGATGACAGAATGCAAGCGTCATTATCTGCGTTACGCTGGTGGACTAACTTATTTTGAAGTGGCTGGCCCTGCGGCTTACAGAAATTATCTGACAGCAGCCCAACGACTGGGATTATCTGACGCAGCAATGGGTTATTGGGAACTGCATATCCGTGAGGATGAACGTCATGGTCGCTGGATGTTAGATGATGTGGCATTACCTTTAGCAGATATGTACCCTAATCATGCGTGGGAAATAGTCTTAGGGTACGACCAAGAAAAAATCATGAGCGATCGCGCTGCTAAAGCTGTTGTACAAGCCATCCGTCAAGCAGAGGAAACAGCTTCTTAAACTTCACCTTTGCGAAAACTCATAATACTTTCAATCAAATTTTTGCAAGTAGGTAAAGCATACGCCTTACCTACAACTACTCTATTGCACATACTCTTCTACTCCAATGAAAGACATATTTTTTTGCCCAGAAGAATCTAACTTCTACTCAAATTGCTTAGAAAATTTTGCTCTTAGAAATTGCCAAAAATCCGAATGTATTGTTGAGTTTGGCTCAGGAGATGGTAGTCCGGTCATCAATTCTTTATTAAGAAATAAATTCGATGGTCTCATACAGGGATTTGAATTAAATACCTCTGCTTGGAAAGCAGCCAATTTAACCATTGACGAATATAATCTTGGTCACAAATACGTCATTCACAACTCATGTTTATTTGAGTCTTCTCAACCACAAGCCGAGTATCTTGTTGCCAATCCGCCCTATATTCCTGCACCAGATAATGATATTTACATGCCCTTATTATTTGGTGGTGTAGATGGAGCTAGTATTACTAATAATCTTTTATCACTCGGCTATGAAAATGTTGTACTGTTAATCTCAAGCTTTTCCAATCCCAAAAGTACAATTGACCATGCCAAAGATAACGGTTATTGTGTGAGTAGTTTTCTGATTTTACCCTTACAATTTGGCTACTATAGCTCTGAACCCAAAGTCAAAAAACACATCGAAGAATTACGCAAACACAAAATGGCCTTTTACTCTGGCAATTATTACTTCTTAGCTGGGGTTTTATTTAAAAAATGTCAAGAAGTTAAAGTTGATTTATCTGATGAGTTAGTACAAGCAATGACAAGCTTATAAACAAGGCAGATGGCACAAGGAAAGGAAAAGGTATTTTCATGCGTGCTGGCGTAGGTAGTTCATGGGAGTGTTGGCGAGTAGAGATGAATGATTTAGTGTAGACGAATGCAGCATGGCTTGACGATTTCTAACTACTGATCTGCTGCTCTAGTTTCAATTGGCGCACGTTTAATCTCTCCTTCACAATAACCTAGTTCGTACATGCTGGCAGCTTGAGAATTTTCTTGTGGTGGCACTTTAGGTTGTCCAACCCAAGCATCAGATTTTCCTAAATTAAACCAATCTTCATCAGTCATCCCAGAGCCAGATTTATTCTCACTTGTTGTTTTTGTTTGGGTATTTCTATTTCTATAAGGCATGTCAGTTTCTTTCATAACTATCCCAAAGCGCTACAAACAGCGTTTGTATATTACGCTATTACCATAATGACAATAGTCCTGGTCATACATTACCTCTTCCGCAAGTATGAAAGCCTCTGTAGTTTTTTATTTTCTCTTATAAATTCCTTATATGATTCTTATGTATTTACTGTAAATTTACTATGGGATTTTTAACATTATATATCTTCTAATTCAATAATTAGTTGGTATAAATGTTTATGATTCCTAAATGTTAGGCTGTGTAGCAAGCATGTCATTCACAATTTTGACATGCTGTGTAAATCATTTGCGGTTATCAAGTATTTTCTTTGAGATTTATATTCGCCAACGATTTTTATCTTGTGTAAAGGCATTAATATAGGATGCTTTTTCAAAAACTATATTAGAGATGATTCATAAAGTAAACCTTAAATTACAGGGTGCGTTAAAGCAGTTCGTAACCTATCGCCACGCCAGTGGTGGGTTACGGCTAATTCTGACACAGCCGTAACCCACGCTACTTAATATTTACTTTATAAATGACCTCTTAGGATTGCTTAAAATTAAAACTACCTAAAATACAAGAGGCAATATGACAACAAAAAGTCTTTATCAAAAACTGTTGTTAAAATTGCAGCGTAGGTTTTTCTATTATTTAAACTTGGCAATAAAAAAGCCTGATTATATTTTCATGTTTTGCTTTACCCGTATTCATCTTATACGTTATTTTGTGCAATTTCTTTTCAAAGAAAAAACGATAATAAAATATGAAGGTAATTCTGTTTTTGCAGATATTGAAGTAAATCATATTGTTGATACCCTCAAACAAGAGGGTATATATTTGGGTCTTAACTTACCCGAATATCTTTTAAAGGAAATAATAGACTGCTCTAAAAATATAACTTACTTCGGTAATGCTAATTTACAATTCAGTTTTTCTCTTACTGACAAACAAAAAGCAGAAAAGAAACACGGAAAAGACTTTATAACTGGTTATAATTTTGATATATCTTCACTTTGTCCGGCTGTCAAAAAACTGGAAAATGACCCAAAATTATGGTCAATTGCCACTAAATACTTTGAAAAAAAACCTACAAATGTTATAAGCAAAATTTGGTGGACGTTTCCTCAAAAAAAAGAAGTGGAGGAGCGTGTCAAAGGTTTTTTTTGCTTCCATTATGACTTGGAAGACTATTGGTGTCTAAAATTTATGTTTTATTTAACAAATGTTGATCTACATAGTGGTCCTCATGTCTGTGTTAAAAGTAGCCATAAGAGAAAAAAGCTTAGCCATCAGTTTTCCTTACTCAGAGAAACAGATGACAACGATATTATTAGCTATTATGGCTCGGAAAATGTTATCACTATTTGCGAACAAGCAGGAGTTGGATTTGTAGAAGATCCATTTTGTTTTCATAAGGGAACTATTCCTATTCAAAGAAATAGATTAATCTTAGAAGTAAAATTTACCCTGCATAATTATGAAACAATACCATAACTAGATAAACAACTAAACTCAATGAGTGGGGAATTCAGACCCCCACTCATTGCCTTCTGCCTTCTTCAATTATCTTAAATACAGATACAGTTGATGAAATGACTTAAGCAGCAGCAGGTTCCAACAATTGGATGTTGGAAAAGATGAATTCCTGAACAGAGGGTTGGTCTTTGGTATCGGTGCTGATGAACCGACGATTCAAAATAAAGTAATTACCAACCTTTTCGTATTGATCTTCAAATTCACTCCTACCACCTTTTTGTTCGCCTGTTTGCGGGTCATGGTATACGGAGTCATAAGTGTGAGAGAGGTAGCCTTCTCCAGTGTCATGCACACTAAAGGTATTAATTGTGACAACAACGCCGTGGATATGACGGTGAACGAGGCTGACTATATTATTGCGGACTTTGTATTTATCACCTGCGGACTTACCACCAACGATAATTTCAACAGCGCCTGTCTCATCGGTATCGCCATAGCTAAAAGTATTGGCACCGTGAGTTTCTTCAAAGCTGCGACGGATACGATGAACAGCTATTTCCCAAGCTTGATGATTAATCGCCTGCTTGGCTTGGTCATCTTCTACTTCAAACACTTCTGCTTTGAGATTGGCGGTGACACGAATTTTACCTGTAAATACCTGCCCATCTTGTTTGTAGGTAATATCTGCGGTGTATCCAGGGAAATTATGATCCCAAGTGTAACGGTTCTGGTAGGCAGCGCGGAAGAGTTCTTGAGCAGATACTTGTGTTGCAGTCACTGGTTTCTCCTATATTTGTTAGTTTATGTTAGTTTTTTAGCTTTGCTACTATTAGCTAGCATAGAAGTAATTCTCAAGCCCGCCTAGTCCCCAAGTGGGTACACTCTATGGTTAGTTCTCTCCACAGTTTACTTGATGCGATCGCCAAAGCTAATAATGAACAAGAACTACGCCTCGCTGTGATGAACACAGTCGGCAAACATTTTGGTGTCGAACGTTGGGGTTTATATCTCTGTGATGATCTGTCTACAGCAGAAAACGTTGAGGTACACAAGATTCCGGAGGTGTGTTTAGAGGGAAATCCAGTCGGACGCTATGTGGTTGAACGCCATGCACCCACCCATGAACAACTGATTTTAGCCCCCGGAGACTGGCAAGATATTTGCCCACGCCAAGATCACGCCCACGTTATGAGTGGGCCGATTGTTTGTGATGGTCGTCTGGTAGGAACCCTCAACCTCGCCCGCGCTGACGGTCATCCTCCTTTTGACGCCAACGATTTAGCTGACTTGAGTGCTTTGTGTTTACATTTGTCAGCCAAACTTGCGACTTTGAGGGCGAAACCAAAAGCCTTCAATTCCCCCTTGGTTGGTCGCCTGACACCCCGAGAGTTAGAAATTGCTGAGTTGGTAGCCCAGGGGTTAACCAATGGGGAAATTGGGGAAAAGCTTTTTATTACCCAAAATTCGGTGAAGCAAGCGTTGAAAAGAATGTTTCGCAAGCTGGGGGTTTCAGCACGGGCAGAGATGGTGGCGAAGTTACAGGATGTGATTTTATAGTAATTATCCCGGCGATAAGAAATCGCATCCTCACACCAAAATGCGATTGGTGCAATTCTTAATCCCCACTCGGGGATGTTTGCAGTAGTAAGGCGGTGCGAGACAAACAACTAAATTAAACTTGAGGTAAAAGTTTTGTGTCTGGAATTGCTGGAGTGGATAACCCGAAGCCTGCCGTTAGACAAGTGCTTACTAAAGTAAATGCGATACAATTCACGACTGATGCTTATTCCACCATCCGTCTGAAACTTCACCAACCCCATACTCTCTAATTGATGAGCAATCATTGATTCTAGATAAATACTGCGTTCTGAACTGACTAAAGCTGCAAAAGCTTCAGCTAAGTAAGGATTTTCTTGCAGCATAACCAGTAGCCGCCGTAAGTGAGTGCGATAAATACCTACTTCTGTAGCTGCTTGTTGCAACAGTTGCGATAATGAAATTTCTTGACGGCAAAGGTAGTAAAAAGCAATCCGCACTAAGGCTGGATGTCCACCAACCATTGCCATCAATTGTTCAGTTTCCTTGCTCTGCTGCCAACTGAGTCCATGACGTTTTGCCAATTCCTCGATTTGTGAGTGAGTAAATTCAGGTAACTGTAATGGTAGCCCCACGTTGCATGGAGATTGGCACAGATTTAGGGGTATGTAAAACTCTGTAGAGTAAGTCATGACGAGCCTTAGTTTTTGCCATATCTCTTCTTGTTGGGCTTCTTCATGCCAGGAACGTAACAGAGGTATAAATTCTTGAGCTAATTCAGAGTATTCAAAAACTTGGTTTAGTTCATTTAATGCTAAAACCACAGGAGTATCAACAGACTTCAGTAGATAGTTTTTGAAGTATAAGCTACAGCTTACCTTGCTACCAGTTTCTTGATCCCAATATTCATCTAGCTTGGGTTCCAATTTCAGTTGCACAGAGACACTTTTACATAACCATCGTAAGAATCTATCAAGGTTGCTGAGAATGGCGACATCAACTTGATTGAAATTTAAACTGACAATCCGATAACCCAAAGCTTTGGAGCGTGCCAAAATCCTGAACATGAGGGAAGTTTTGCCCATTTCTTTGGGAGCTTTGATGCGAATCACGCATCCTGGTTGAGTGATTTCTCGATAAGCCAGTTCTTCAATTGGAGGACGAGGAATGTAATATATTGAATCTAAAGGTACAGGACCACTAGGATATTTCAGAACAGTAGCCAGAGATTGGTAAATACTACAATCTTTTGTTGAATTTTGTATTTGTCGCCGTTCTGTTTCAACCACATGATGCTGACTAGAATAAATATTTACGTCTTCTTTATCCAAAAGATGAATATAGTCAAGTGATCTATAAAATTCACCACTTTTATCTGAACAAGTGTAATCTTCTTTTCTTAAATCAAGATTAAAGGCACTGAAGCAAAATTTCAAAGTGCGCTGATCTAGTCCAGTAGTCAGAGACCACAAGCGGCTGATAGTTTTTGTAGATACTTTCATCCGCTCACTAAGTTTTTCTTGAGTAAAACGTTCTCCATTGTTTTCTTGTATTTCTGCTAACTCAATCGCAGCTTGTAAACGCTTCAGCCCTACGGCAGTTAAGATGACACCACGAATACGTTTGGTTTTTTGGTTTTCCATATATCTGTAGATAGATGCGTATCTACTTAAATTGATATATCTGTCTAGATTAATTCATTTTTACTTCCACGCTCATTCTAACTTCAACTGCTCTGTTTAGAGAAACTTAAAGTTAAACAATTAATAATCTTAGTTATGATTCAAATTATCAAATTCCCATTCTACAAACTTCCTTATCAAATTCATTTATATCTGATTCATTTAAGATACTCAGATATATCATTAGGGAAAAATAACAATTTCATTGTCAGACAATAAATCAATAATATTTTTCTCTCCTCAAACAATAATCTGTAACTCCAGAACAGCAAATATATTAAACAAATAGATATATTTAGTGTTAAAAACATTATGATTTTTATCCAGCTTTGCTCATTAAATTATCTTTGATTTTTTGCTCTGATATAATATGGCAAATTCATTGGTATTTTTATATCTTCATCATAAGAAAGCTTTATGGTTTATGAAAGAAAGGTAGAGGGCAGTCCAAATGAAACAACTTTCACCACTAAGCATAAAAAAACTCACTCCTAACCCCTCTTCTTAGCAAACAGAGGGGTGTCCTCTCTTGAGAGAGTAATATGATGTTCGGCTAATTACTTATAATTTCTGCATTACCTCACCCGCCTTCGGCACCCTCTGTGCGAGTTCGGAGAGGATTGCGGTGAGGTTCTTCGTTTTTTTACAAGTGTTCATCCGGACATGATATGAGGTTAGTTTCAATTCAGCTTTTTTGCTCGAAATGTATTTATAAATACCAATAAAAATAACTCTGTAGATAGATTCACGTTCGTAGGATTTTTTAGATAAATTGCTAAGGAGTTTTTATATTCCTTATAAGTGAAGGTTAGTCCTTCATGAAAATTTTGTTAGTCGAAGACGATCTATCTATAGGTGAATTTCTCTTAAGCACACTGACTGCCTATCGATATACCGTCGATCTTGCTACGGACGGTGAACTTGGATTGGAATTAGCTATCCAAGGAGAGTACGCCGTCATCGTGCTGGATGTTATGCTTCCCAAACTCGATGGGTTGAGCATATGTCGTAAGTTACGTGAGCAGGGATGCCAAACCCCAATCCTCATGCTAACAGCAAAAGACTCAGACGAGGATGTTGTTGTCGGTTTAGATATGGGAGCAGACGATTATGTCACAAAGCCTTGCGAACCATCTCAGCTGATAGCGCGAATTCGTGCTTTGTTGCGTCGTCAAGCAACTGCAATATCTTCTTCAGTCCTAACATGGGGAAAATTGTGTCTCGATCCAAACTTGATTCAAGTAACTTATCAGCAACAACTTATTACTCTTAGCCCCAAGGAATATAGCTTACTAGAGCTTTTTTTACGGTATCCTCAACGCATTTTCAGCCGTAGCGCCATTATTGATCACCTGTGGTCAATTGATGAATCACCTACAGATGCTGCGGTGACGAACTTGATTAAAGACCTGCGGCGTAAACTAAAAGCAGCAGGCATGATGGAGGAGCTAATTGAGACAGTGTATCGGTTGGGATACCGATTAAAGGTTGCGCCAAACACAGATATACAAGACAAACAAGAGAAAACAGAACCGGAACAAGAGGAGATTAATCTAGAGGCAGAAGGCTTAAAGCTGATTGAGGAGGTAGCACAGGATTTTCAGGCTTCGTTACCAGAAAGAATCGAAGTTTTGGAAAAAGCCGTGCGATCGCTCCAGTTTGACAATTTCGACTCTGGACAACGAGAACGTGTCATTGAAGAAGCACATAGGTTGGCAGGTGGTTTAGGGACGTTTGGCTATACTAGAGGCTCAGAGTTAGCACGGGCCATTGAACACCTATTGAGAGAGAAATCCGAACTTGGTAAGCAAGAATTGAACCAAATTCTGCAACAGATAGCACAGTTACAGCAAGAAATCGAGCAGCCACCAGTCTCTGCTACAATCTCCCAGCCACAAGCGGGAATCATGCCTTTAGTATTGGTGATTGACGATGACCATCTGTTGTGTGAATCACTACGACAAGCCGCACCCATGCGAGGACTGCAAGTCGAGGTTGCTGACAAGTCAACTCCATTGCATCAAATCGCCAACAATCCTCCGAGTGTGATTTTAGTTAGTTTTGATCGTACTTCCATACCAGCGAGGTTAACTTTACTGGAAAAGTTGAAAGTACATTTTCCGGCAATTCCAGTACTTACCCTAGCTGAGGAAGATCGTTTAGACACTCGAATTACCGTTGCTCGTTGGGGAAATGGTCGTTATCTTCTCAAACCCACCACTACAGATGAAATATTTGAGGCGATCGCTAAAATTCTGCCATCACCTACCATCTCCAATGCCAAAGTGATGATTGTTGATGATGACCCAGTAGAACTGAAAACTTTAACAGCTTTGTTGCAACCTTGGGGAGTTCAGGTGACATGTGTTCGCAATCCGCAGCAGTTTTGGCAAGTGCTAATCTCTACCGAACCAGATGTGCTGCTGTTAGATTTGGAAATGCCTACATTTAATGGATTTGAACTGTGTCGGGTTGTGCGACAAGACTCAAGATACGCAGATTTACCCATAATAGTTGTTACTGCTCATACTGATGCTAGCTCTATTGGGCTAGTGTTTGCAGCCGGAGCCGATGAATTTATTGCTAAGCCTGTTGTTGGCCCAGAACTAGTGACTCGTGTGCTAAGTCGGGTTGAACGAACTCGAATGCAACAACAACTGCTACGCTGCCAGCAACAGCAATTGCAAGTATCTCCAAAAGAAACAAAAATTGATTCATTAACTCAAGTGGCAAATCGCCACTATTTTGATCAATTCCTGGAGCGGGAATGGCAACGTCTCATCCACAAACAAAGTTGGCTTTGTTTAATTATTTGTGATATCGATCATTTCCAGGCTTATAATGATCACTACAACTATCAAACTGGAAATACTTGTTTGCAACAAGTAGCCCAAGCGATTTGCCAATGCATTGACCCTAGCCGCGATTTAGTCGCCCGATCTGGTGCAGATGAATTTATGATTGGTTTGCCAGATAAGTCTTTGGATGGTGCATTGCAGGTCGTAGAGCGAATTCAGCAGGCGATCGCTACTGTGCAAATTTCCCATCCCTCCTTGACCACAAATAGCAACATCACCTTAAGTTTCGGTATCACAGGTTCTATACCAACCCCAGAAAAATCTTATAAAAATTTGATTGTGACTGCTAATCAAGCACTTTATACTGCAAAGGCAAGAGGGTGTAATACCTACTGTTTGTATCCTTTGTAAATAAATTCACCGTATAGTTTCCCTATTTGACATGGCTATTCCAACTCAAATCTCCGCAAGTCCGATTTTTCTTGTGTATCCAAGTGTAGGAGAACATGACCAAATCCCCATCACACTTACTGGCTGAGGCAGAGAAAGCGCAAGTTCTGGGTCAAGTCACTGAAGCAGAAGAATATTATGAGCAAGCGATTGACACAGCAAAAGTAAATGGATCTCTGCAAGCAGAAGCTTTAGCGTATGAATTAGCTGCTAAGTTTTATCTGGAGCGCGGTAGGTTGAGGTTTGCTCACAATTACATAACAGAGGCATACTATGCTTACAGACGCTTAGATGCAACAGCAAAAATAAAACAGTTAGAAACACAATATCCCCAGCTACTATCTGAACTATCACTAGCTAACAGCCGCACTTCAACGGATTTAGAAGCTGTTATCAGAGCAAATCAGGCAATTGCGAGTGAAATTGAACTCGAGCGATCGCTCAGTGTCTTAATGAAAATTTTGATTGAGAATGCTGAAGCACAAACGGGTTATTTAATTTTGCCTTGCCAAACAGCATCAACAAGCACAGAAAAATGGGCGATCGCAGCTTCTGGCACAAGAGATATTGCCACAAACGAGCAAATCATTGTGTTGCAATCTTTGCCGATCATTGATCGCCTACCTGTATCGGTAATTAATTATGTGATCCAGACTTTAGAAAGTGTAGTTGTGGATGATGCTACCCGTGAGGGCAATTTTATTAATGATACTTATATTGATCAACATCAAACTAAATCAATTTTGTGTCTGCCACTGCTTCATCAAGAAAAATTGCTCGGGATAGTATACCTAGAAAATAATGTTACTAATGGAGTATTTACAAAAGAACGATTTCAAGCATTAAAACTACTATCTGCACAGGCAGCAATTTCGCTTCACAATGCCAAATTGTACACCCAGTTGCGCGAAAGTGAACAACAATTACGCGCCAGAGAGCGTCAGTTAACTCAGATTCTCGAGGCAATACCGATTGGAGTGACAGCACACAATACCAATGGTGAATTCATTTATAGCAATCAGAAGGCACGGCAGTTACTGGGTATCAACGCTCAATTAGAACTTAAATCCGAGCAGATATCACAATTTTTTCAAGCTTATCAAGCCCAAACCAACCAGCTTTACCCCATCGACCAACTGCCCATCGTGCGCGCTTTAGCGGGTGAATCGGTTCAGGTCGATGATATGGAGTTACGTCAAGCCGATAAAACTGTACCTTTGGAAGTTTTGACAACTCCCATCTTTGATGAGACAGGCACAGTTATTTATGCGATCGCAGCTTTTAGTGACATTACCGAACGCAAACAAGCACAGAAACTCTTAGCCAACTATCACCAGACTCTAGAAGCTCAAATTGCCGAACGCACAGAAACACTACAACAGCAACACGAAATTTTGCAAACCCTGTTTGACCACATGCCTGTGATGTTGAAAATTCGTGATCAAGCAGGTCAAACTGTATTCATTAACCGGGAATATGAGTGTGTTCTGGGTTGGTCTTTAAGCGAACTTCGAGAGAGTGACTGGTTAGCAAAATGCTATCCCGATTTGGAACAACGTCAAAAGGTTGAGGAACATATTCAAGCTGCAACCGGAAAATGGCAGGACTTTAAAACCAGGTGTCGAGACGACCGCTACGTAGATACAACCTGGGCAAATATTCGACTTAGTAATGGTTGGACAGTCGGAATTGGCAAAGATATTAGTGATCGCAAGCGACTGGAAGAGGCGTTGAAAGCATCACAAGCGAAACTCAATGACATTCTCAACTCCGCAGAAGCCTCAATTGCCAGTTTCCGCCTTTACCCTGATCATACTTGGGAAGATGACTATCGTTCCATAGGTTGTGAAAAAGTTTTTGGTTATACTCCCCAAGAATTAACTGGGACAGTTTGGTCATCACGGGTTCCTGCCGAAGATGTGGCAGCTATTAATGAACAAGCGTTGGCAGCGATCCCCCAAGGACAAACGATTACAGTAGAGTATCGCTTTCATCACAAAAATGGCTCTCTCCGATGGATTGCAGAAACCTTAACCTCTCGTTGGGAGCAAACAAGGGGTTGCTGGGTTGTGACTATGGTTGGAGTTGATATCACTGCTCGTAAGCAGGCAGAGGAAGCATTACAGAAAGCTTACAAGCAATTAGAAGAATACAGCACAAATCAAGAAGCAGTAAATCAAGAGTTGCAACACACTCTTGAGGATTTACAAGTGCTTGAGGAAGAACGGCAAGAGCAGAATTGCCGTTTGCTGATCGAGCAACAGCGCTATGAAGATTTGTTTAACTTTGCTCCGGATGGATACCTAGTTACAGATGCTAAAGGGGAAATTTTAGAAGCAAACCATGCGATCGCAACGCTACTTTCTGTAGAATTGGGATTTTTAGCTGGCAAACTCTTAGTTAGTTTTATTCCAGAATCTGCTCGTCAGGTATTTCGTACGCAATTAAGTAATTTATCATCGCTGCCAGACAAACAAACCTGGGAACTAAGCCTGCAACCCAAAAATGGTGAGCCTTTTCCGGTTGAAATTACAGTTGCTCCTGTGCGTGATGCCCGAAAACTCATTGCCCTACGTTGGCTGATTCGAGATATTACTGAGCGTAAACAAGCTGAAACAGCCCTGCGAGAAAGTGAAGAGCGATTTCGTGAGATTGCAGAAAATATCAACCAACTTTTATTTGTCTGGTCTGCTGATTCTCAACAGTTTCTCTATATTAGTCCTGGGTACGAAAAGATTTACGGACTAAGTTGTGAGAGCCTTTATCAAAATCCCAGATCCTGGCTAGAAGTGGTACATCCAGATGATCGTGGATTTGTATTGCAATCTCTCGAGCAACAGTATCAAGGCAAACATGCCCAGCGAGAATATCGGATTATAACATCGGATGGCACAATTCGCTGGATGTTTGCCGAAGTGTTTCCAATTTTTGATCAAGCAGGAAACCTCTTACGCTACATCGGATTAACAGAAGATATCACTGAGCGTAAACGTGCGGAAGAAGCTCTGCGCCTACGGGAGCATGAATTTCGGGCATTAGTGGAAAATGCCCCGGATGTGATTTCTCGAGTTGATCGAGAATATCGCTTCCGCTATATCAATCCTCGTGTCGAGAGCGAAACAGGCATTCCGCCAACCCAGTGGATTGGTAAGACCGAGTTAGAAATGGGTTTTCCTGAAACTGTTGTCAACCCTTGGCACGCGGCCTTAGAGCATGTCTTTGAAACCGGACAGGAGCAGGTCTATGAAGCTGAGTTTCCCTGCCTTGAAGGAATAAATTATTGGCTTTGTCGTCTGGTTCCGGAGTTGGCTGAGGATGGTTCCGTTGCAACAGTTCTAAGCATTGGGCGAAATATTACTAATCGTAAACGTGCAGAGGAAGCATTACGAGAAAGTGAGCAGTTTTTACGCAGTATCTATGAAGGCATTGCAGCTGCGATTTTTATCGTTGATGTGCTAGAAGATGGCAGCTTTCGCTATGTTGGCATTAACCCTGCCCACGAGCGCATATCTGGACTTCTATCAGCAGAAGTTGCTGGCAAAACCCCAGCACAAGTGTTGTCACCAGAAGATGCAGAGGCTGTGACTGCTCGTTATCGTGCCTGCGTCATAGCAAGAAAACGAATCACTAATGAAGAGCGTCTAGTAATTAAAGGCAAAGAAAGCTGGTGGATTACTAACCTGAGTCCACTGCAAAGCGAGGATGGGCGAATTTATCGTTTGATTGGCAGTTGCTTCAACATTACAAGACGGAAAAAACTGGAGCAGTCCTTGCAATTACAAGCAGAACAGGAACGCTTGATTCGTACCATTACTCAGCACATCCGTCAATCACTCGATCTGGAACAAATTTTGAAAACTACAGTAGTCGAGGTACAGCAAACTCTTCAAGCCGACCGCGTATTGATCTCCCGCTTAAATCAAGATGGTTCGGGACAGATAATCGAGGAAGCCGTGGTTCCAGAGTATCCCATGACATATAAAATGCGTTGGGTCGATGAATGTTTCCCTGATGAGTGTTATGAGTACTATCGCCAAGGGAATCCTCGCATTTTACCAGATGTGGCCAAGGATGAGTGGGCGGCGTGTCTGATTGAGTTCATGCAGCAAATTGGGGTGAAATCAAAAGTGGTTGCACCCATTGTTCAAAACTTGGAAGATTCTTCGACCAAGGTTTGGGGATTACTCATAGTTCACGCCTGCTCCCACTACCTCCATTGGAAAGCATCTGAGGCAGAGTTTTTGCAGCAAATCAGTGACCAGCTAGCGATCGCCATTCATCAAGCAGATCTATATCAGCAGTTACAAATTGAACTAGCTGAACGCAAACAGATGCAATTAGTGTTGCAGGAACGCCAAGCAATACTACGGGCGATCGGGGACAATTTGCCTAAAGGGTTCATTTTCCAACTTGTTCATGTTCCAGACCAAGGAGTTTACTTCTCCTACATTAGTGCTGGAATTGAAGACCTGATCGGGCTGAAGCCAGAAGCAATTATCCAGGATGCGAATGTTCTCAGAAGCTTAATTTATGAAGAAGACAAAGTTGTCCGACAAAAGTTAGCCCAGAAATCTCTAAAAACGCTGTGCATTTTTGAGATGCAGATGCGGTTTCGCACCTTACGAGGAAACATTATCTGGTTAGACGTGCGCTCAACACCCCGGCGTTTGCGGGATAGTCGGACAGTTTGGGATGGCGTCGGCACAGACATCACCGATATCAAACAGACTGAAGATGCATTGCGCCGAAGTGAAGCACATTTGGCAATGGCTCAAAAAGTTGCTCAAATCGGTAGTTGGGAATTTGATCTCCAAAGCCAGAAGATTAATTGGTCACAAACAACGTTCCATCACTGGGGAATAGAACCAACTCAAGGTGAACCAAGCTTTGCTGAACTGCTTGAAAGGGTTCATCCTGAGGATCGACAGGTGCTACAACAACATGTTGAACGGGCAATTACCCAGGGAATTCCCTACGCCTTTGATCTACGAATTGTGCTGCCGGATGGTTCAATTCGTTACCTGGATTCTCGTGCAGAACCACTAGTGAATGCCCAAGGACAGGTAATAAAACTGATCGGTACATCGTTGGATATCACTGATCGCAAGCAAACCGAAGAAGCCCTGCGCGAGAGCGAAGAGCGATTCCGTAAGGCGTTTGATGCTGCGCCTATCGGTATGGCATTAGTTTCACCGCAGGGACAATTTCTCAAGGTTAATCGTTCCCTATGTGACATTGCCGGATACAGCGAAGCAGAAATGCTCGCTCTCACTTTTATGGATGTCACCCATGCTGATGATCTTGAGGCTAGTTTAGAAGCCATGCAACGCATGTTGGCAAATGAGATTCGTGTCTATCAGGCGGAGAAACGATATTTGCATAAGCGAGGAGATGTGATCTATATTCTCTTAAATGTGTCGCTTGTCAAAGATCAACATAGACAACCGCTTTATTTTATTGCTCAAATTGAAGATATTAGCGATCGCTATAAAGTTGATCGCATGAAAAATGAATTTATTTCGATTGTGAGTCACGAACTCCGCACGCCATTAACTGCCATTCGCGGTTCTCTGGGAATTTTAGAAACGGGTGTCTTCGATTATGAACCCGAACAAGCGAAAGAAATGCTGCAAATAGCTTTTAATAACAGCGATCGCCTTGTGCGTTTAGTGAACGACATTCTCGATCTCGAACGACTAGAGTCTGGCAAAACCCAACTTGTGATAGAAACATGCGAAATAGCTGATCTGGTACAGCAAGCAATTGAAACAGTGCAGGCGATCGCTAAGGAAGCCGGGGTGCAAATTTCCCTCATGATTACAAACATGCAAATTTGGGCAGCCCCACATGCGATCGTGCAAACATTGATCAATTTGTTAAGTAACGCTATCAAGTTCTCACCTGTGGGTGGTACAGTTTGGTTAAGTACCGAAGTATTAAATCAGGAGATAAGGAAATGGGGGGATAGGGAGATGGGGAGAAAGGTTTCACCCCACCACACAGACCCCACCACCCCATCTCCCCACTTGCCTAATTCCTATATCCTCTTTGCTATTAAAGATCAAGGACGTGGTATTCCTCCAGAAAAGCTCGAAAGCATTTTTGGACGCTTTCAGCAAGTTGATGCTTCTGATTCTCGTCAAAAAGGGGGAACCGGGTTAGGATTGTCCATCTGCAAGAGCATTGTTGAACAACATGGTGGACATATCTGGGTGGAGAGTGTGCTGGGAGAAGGAAGTACGTTTTATTTCACATTGCCACTCAGGAGGGGAGAGGCATGATCAAACGTATATTAGTTGTAGACGACGAAAAAGACATTCGTAGAGTAGTTCAAGTCTCCCTGGAAAAATTTGCAGGCTGGCAAGCTTTTCTAGCTGAGTCAGGTGAGGAAGGATTACTCAAAGCAAAAACTGAAAAACCCCTAGACGCTATTCTCTTAGATGTGTCGATGCCAGATATGGATGGATTTCAGGTATATGATCGCCTTCGTTCGGATGTAGCGACACGATCCATTCCAGTTATACTGCTTACAGCTAAAGTATTGCCGAGCGATCGCCAACGCTTTGCCAAGATGGGAGTTGCTGGTGTGATTACCAAACCGTTTGACCCCATGACAGTTTGGAATCAGGTGAATACAATTTTGGGCTGGTAGGTTGAGAAAGGAAAAACAGATAATTATCTGCCCTTCAGGCAAAGCAGAAGGCGGAGGGCAGTCGCGATGAAAAAATTTCACCATTAAGCATGAAAAACCTCACCCCGTCAAGAGAGAACATCCCTCTTTGCGGGTTCACCAGAGGGGATTGGGGGTGAGGTTACTTTCAACTCATATCAAGTTCGCATGATTACTTACAATTCCCTTTTACCTCACCCCGCCTTCGGCACCCCTGTTCTTGCTAAGGAGAGGGGATGGGGGGGTCCCCTCTGGGGAACTCGGGGGCCCCACTCCCCTAAGGGAGTGGGGATTAGGGGTGAAGGGGCTGTTCTTGTGAGGTTTTTTATTCTAAGTGATTAACCGAACTTGATCTCAGCCATTCATGAACGTTGGTACACTAATCTTGCCATGAAAATTCTTATCCCTTCTGCCACGCCAGGTGCTTTATGCCTTCTTCAAGGAATAATGATTATCAACTCGTTTTAGAAATTGCTTACAAATATCTTAGTTTTTGGCTTTATTCTTCTGTGTAGAGTGATTCAATTCTAGAAAAACCCAGTGACAGAGTTTAGTCCATCTTCAAAATCCCTCTTTGGGGGCGCTGTTGAACGACCCAAAGTAAATTTAGTCATGTCTGGTAAGCTGATTTTGCTCATCGATCACGAAGCTTCTGTCCGAACGATTTTGCAAGTTTGTTTAAGTCGTCTTGGTGGCTGGAATGTGCTGTCAGTTTCCTCTCTCAGTCAAGGGCTGGAAGTTTTAATGCTTAAAGAAGCATTATTGCTCAAAAGACCTGATGTGATTCTTCTGGATATGCCGATGCTAGCAACAGATGGTCTTGGGGTTATGCAAGAATTTAGAAATCATCCACTCATCCAACCTATTCCAATTGTTTTGATCACCGCAAAAGCCAGCTGGTTTTCAGATCAACAGCTTAAACATATGAGAATTGTTGGAGCGATCGCCAAGCCTTTCAACCCAATTAAACTGCCCAAACAAATTACTGACATACTTAATTGGGAATCATAACTAAGCTAATAACAATTTTGGATTTTAGATTTTGAATTGGAAGTTTTTGCTAAAAGGCTATATTAGAAATCTCAAACAATAATAACTCTCCCAATTTAGTCTAATATCAAGTTCTGTTAATCACTTGTTATAAAACCTCACAAGAACAGCCCCTCTGGTGAACTCGCAGAGAGGGGTGCCGGAGGCGGGCTGAGGTTAAACGAGAATTATAAGTAATTATGCGAACTTGATATAAAAGATTTCAAGAATTATTTTTAGCTTTGTTTTATAAATTTATTATTTTCTACTTACTTTTTAAAGCTAAATTTTTCTCATATATAATATCAAGTCTGGCTAACTGCTTAAGATATAAAGCTTAGTCATTGAGTTTATGTGATTGGTTTTCTCATTACCAATTAGCAATTTAGGCGGATGATATAAGTGTTCCAATGAACATAATATTATATCAAGTTTGGTTAATCACTTAGAATAAAAAACCTCACAAGAACAGCCCCTCTCCTTGCTAAGAACAGGGGTGCCGAAGGCGGGGTGAGGTAAAAGGGAATTGTAAGTAATCATGCGAACTTGATATTATACCAATTTCACAAAATTCTTAATACAAATTCTCTCACTTCTCCTCATCCACGCTAGGCGATACAACATCTGCAAAGCATCGGCTAAAACATCAAGTATCATACATAATATTTGCTGTATGATTTTGCGATCATATTTGCTATAAATATTCTCATATTCTGCCACAAATATTTTAAAGGCTAAGGGAGTTACCACTCAGCAATATGCGTGCTTAAATGAGGCTAAAACTCACCCTACGGGTAGACACAAAGTGGCTTCTGAAAGTAGAAGCTCGTAAGAGCAGCTACACTACAAACCTATCAAAATTAGTGTGGTGGAATACTGATAATAAAAAACTTAAGTCAAATCTTAAAATGAAGATATTCACTAGTAAATATTTTAATAACAAGCAATAATTTATCTAGAAGCAAAATGCTATTGCTTAGCAAACTCTGAACCTGAAATTACTGTGAAGTAGAATTTATTAGACAAGATGACAGATTGACGTTATGACAAATTGACGCTAGGATTGATGCTTTCATAAGGAAAACCCCAGTGGAACTGGGGCTGGGTTGAACGTTTCCTATGTCACTATAGTCACATGATGGCGATTCCGAAACAGTGAATCTCACCCATGAAATTGGGTAAAAGTTAACCCCGGTACGACCGGGGTTAATTCTGGGTTAGCGCTGCAAATAGTTATGAGTAAAGGATATAGCAGCATCTAGTAGCAAAATCATGAGGTGTATCAGATGTTTTTTTTGTCATTTTCACACGAATTTTCAACACGAAAAAATGACAATTTCTGGCATATGGTTCATCCTCACTACTTCCCTAAGGCTATGCCGTCTTGTATAAGTCGGCTTCGGTTGCCCACTGAGTGGCAAGGTGTTCGGAATTACTTGTCAACTCAGAGCATGAAGCATAAGATTTTCTCTATAAATTAACTTTCAGCATAACCATATATCTATAGAAATCTCATTTGATTTCTCCACAAGGCAAAGATAAGGAGGAAGTTTTTCTCAGAAAGTCAGTGGAATTTCTACTCCTATCAATTAATAATACCAGATTCAAAAATGATTGCCATAGATGTGTGAAATTAAAGTTTTATCCAGTAGAGCTTTCGTAATCAAACATTCAAACTTCACTATATTATAGTACAGAAAATGTACCAGAAATAGATATTAAATTTATAAATTTCTGATTTACAATTGAATTTTATATAATTTTATATTCTTGATTTTTTGATTTAATTTTATTATTTATTTCTTATAAAGTTCTTATTAAGTACTTATCTTTATGAGTTAAAATGACACAGACAATAAACTGAAATTCATCAAAATATATATTAATAAAGGAGTTCTATGAAATGAAAATTTTTAAATTTCCAACAAACACCACTTTTCAAAGATGTATTTACATCTAACCAGAGATAATTTCAACATATTTTGGATTTGAGATTTATAATTTTAGATTTACCTTAATCCAAAATAGTATATCTTATAAGTGTCCTGATTCAGTAGTGAATTTCTTTGACAATTTGGCTTTTCTAGCTAATTAGTTCCTCCAATTATCATATTTAAATCTGTATAGAAATTATAATTTTAAACTTGTTAGCTAGGATTTTTAATGTTGCTAGTCTTATTTATTAACAATTTGTTTGACTAAATAACTATAACCAAGCTTCAATTTTACGCTTTTGGTGTCATCAAAAATCTTGAAGTACCATGCCTTATCAACAAACAGTTGCTAGACCCCTGTTAAAGGTTTTATCTATAAAAGCAAAGTATGATAAATCGCACATGCAATTTATCCATGCAAGCAAAGTAATTGTGGTGACAATCATTTTTGTTCCCGCTAGATTACATCATCAAACAAGCAGGCAACAATCACCTAGACAGTTGCATTACCACCTTCGACAACGACAGCACCCTTGGGGTATGGAAAGTATCGGTATGAATATCTCTTTAAAGCAATTGCACTAGCCAATGAACACTTTGAAAACAGAGTCATACAGTAGGACAGATTCCATGGAAAATCCTATTAACCTAATCATTGCTTGTTTTAGAGACCAAAAAGAGGCTGCCGAAGTACTTGAGGAGCTAAAGCTACTCAAAAAAGAAAAGATTTTCGGTCTTTGGAATGCAGCAGTCATTACTAAGAATCAAAACGGTAAGCTGTCTCTGAAACAAACAGCCCAAACAGTAGGAATCAAAAGCGGTGCGGGTATTTGTGGCATTTTAGGGGCCATTATCGGCATTGTTGCAGGTGGCCCAATTGCAGGCATAGTGTTAGATACCGCACCTGGTGCTTTTAGCGGAACAGTGATCAATTTAGGGTTTGATGATCGAGAACTTAGAGAATTTGGGAACTCTATGGCTCCTGGTAGTTCTGCCATCGTTGCCATTATTGAACCTCAATGGGTTGGAGAACTGGTTTATACCCTGACGAAACCAGGAGCCGAAATCATGCGTCAGCAGCCTAAGGACGCAGTGCTAGAGCGATCGCTATCTAGGTAAATCATCCGTGAGAGACAAGATCCCCGACTTTTTGGAGAAGCCGGGGATTTGGGCTTTGCGATTCTCACAAATCAGATTCTGAATACTATATTCAAACTTCGCACTTTAATCCAGTAACATCTTCGAGATTTGATATTAAATCCCTCATGTCGTTCCATTGAAAATATCTTAAATATCCAGCTTCTAGTAAAAGAGAAATTTGTTCTTGCATATTCTGTTCATTCCACCGACCATTGTGTAAAAGATCAAATACTTGGTCAAGGTATTCCAGATATTTCTCATCAACAGATTTATTCATAGCAAATGCACCCTCATACCTTTATACGTTTAATGCCATTTACGCTGTCTTGAAAATACTTGGTGGCTTTGTGTCTTATTGGTAAAAATTTTTGAACCACAAAGACACCAAGACACAAAGAGTTTTCATATATTCTGGTGTACGCAATTTACTGTTTATCCTTCTGACTCCACTTCACGAACTATCGCCGCGAATAACCCCCCTTACTTATATCTCGTGAAGAGCCAGATTCTGCCTCACCTACAACTTGCACTCCTGATTCACCTAAAGCGCTTGAATAAAACAAGCCTGCCAAGATTGCGCCTAAAATAGGAGCTACCCAAAACATCCATACTTGCCTAAACATTTCTACACCAGCAAAAAGTGCAGGACCAGTACTACGAGCAGGATTCACCGATGTATTAGTTATGGGAATGCTAATCAAATGAATTAGTGTCAGTGCCATACCAATGGCAATCGGTGCAAAACCTTTAGGAGCGCGACCATCAGTTGCACCTAAGATGACAATTAAAAAAACAAAGGTAAGTACAATCTCTGTTATGAAACAGGCAATCAATGAATAACCCCCAGGAGAATGCACTCCAAAACCATTGGTTGCTAGTGGATTGGAACCAGAAAGTGTAAATCCTGGTTTACCAGTAGCAATAAAATAAATTAAGCCTGCGGCTACTGTTGCTCCCAATACTTGAGCAATGATATATGGAAGTAACTCAGAGGCAGGAAAACGCTTTCCTGACCAAAGTCCAAATGATACAGCTGGGTTAAGGTGGCAACCTGAGATGTGACCAACGGCATAGGCCATAATCAGCACTGTTAGACCAAATGCTAAAGCAACACCTACAAAGCCAATTCCTAATTCATTTGTTGTGATATTAGGAAATGCTGCTGCAAAAACTGCACTGCCACACCCACCAAGAACTAGCACAAAAGTGCCGATAAATTCTGCAAGACACCGCGTAAAAAGTGACACCATCATTAGCTCCCTGCTTAATCAACAAACTGCAAATAAGTTAAGCACTGAGAAATTTTTTACGATTTTTAGCTTGTATCTTGAGTCTTAACTATCGTTAAATTTGTCAATTTATACAGTTGGTTTCAATGACAGTTAAGCCAGTTAAGTAGATTATTCCAAAAAATTAAACCGTGCAAAGAATTTAGAAAAATCTGACGTATACTAACTGCTTATTTGAGATATAGTCTGGCTTGAGATTTAATTTTTCCACTATTGAATACTTGCAATATATTTAAATATTTGGCGTTGCATAATAGCGGTATGAATTGAGGTCAATTAATCATGGAATGTCCACGCTGTGGATCTTGTCATAACCGTAAGAATGGAAAGAAAAGAGGTAAACAGAATCACATTTGCTGTGATTGTGGTCGTCAATTCATTGATGTCTATAAACCACCCAGGGGCTACTCGGATGAAATCAAACAAGAATGCCTAAAAATGTACGTCAATGGTATGGGATTTCGTGGAATTGAAAGGGTGAAAAACGTTCATCATACTACCATTATTCATTGGGTTAAACGAGTGGGTACACAATTGGCGGATACACCAAATTCAAAGGAAATTCCGCAGGTGGGAGAACTAGATGAATTAGAAACATTTATTGGTTCAAAAAAAATAAAATCTGGTTGTGGACGGCGGTAAATCACTTTACTCAAGGTATTCTTGCTTGGGTTTTAGGTGATCGTAGTTCGACTACTTTCCAACAGTTATGGAACATTGTCCAGTGTTGGCAGAGTTATTTTTACGTCACAGATGGATACCCTGTTTACCCTTGTTTTGTTCCTGATGGTGACCAAATTGTGAGTAAGACCTACATGACACGAGTCGAAAATGAAAACACAAGGCTTAGACATTATTTGGCTCGTCTTCATCGTAAAACTTTATGTTATTCCAAAACCGAGGAAATGCTGAGATACTCTGTTCGATTGTTATTGCACTACCTCAAATATCGTTCTGTTCCCTTACCTGCCTAAAACATACCTTTATTCAGCAACGCCAAATATTTTGCTACAAATGAACTTTAGACCCGTTAATTGTCTTCCTTGGGCTATTCTTAATAAGAGAAATTACAGATCAAATACTCACTATTCTCTCAGTGCGAGAATTAGGACTTACGTAGTAGTAACGGAAAAACGAACCACATAGACACGCTCATAGGCTACTTACCCTTTGGGAACCCTTTCAGGGAACAGAAGCCACTTCTGTCTACCCGTAGAGTAGGACACAAAGAACACGAAGAAAGAGGTTTTCAGAGAGATTTTGCGTAAGTCCTAAGAATAAAATATTATTTGTTGATTTTTAGCAGCAATTCTCTAAAAATTATCTTTTATCCAAAAAGCGATATTTACATTTTTAGTTAACAGCGATCGCTTTTGAGAGCAATCCACTATCATCAATACTGAAACAAGGCTGTCAAAGCTACTGCTAAAGCATCTGCGGCATCATCTGGACGAGGAACATAATCTAAATTTAACTCTCGCGCTACGGCTTGTTGAACTTCGTATTTTTCTGCATTGCCGTACCCTGTTAATGCTTGTTTAATTTGAGCAGGGGTAAACTCTAAATACGGAAGATTGTGTTGTGCCAAAACTAGCATGATGACACCCCGGGCTTGAGCAACTAAGATAGTATTTCCCATACGATAGAAAAATAGTTTTTCAATTGCTACCAAGTCTGGTTGTAAATCTTCGATCAAAGTGTGTAAATCTTCGTACAATGTACGTAGCCTCTGGCCCATTTCCGCGTCGGCTGCTGTGGTAATCACACCAAAATCTAGCATATCTACTGTGGTATCTCGCTGCTGAGCTTGGCTTGAATTGCAGATAATTGTTCCAAATCCTAAAGTTGCTAAACCTGGATCTAATCCTAAAATTCGCTTTTCCATTAATTTCAAATTAACTCAACCAAAATATTGTTTTATCGGGTAAATCGGCAACTTTGACAGGGTGCTTTTAATCTATTAGGGGTATAGAAGTGTAGGGTAAGGGGGAAAAGGAAAATACTAAGTCCTTTAAACTTTACCCTTCTTTCAATCCTTACACCCTTTCGTGTAATCACAAATGTAATAATCCGACATTTGAGGTATAAACCAGGTAGTGTAAATTTTCTGTTAATCATTAGTTTTTATCAACGCTTCTTTTTAGGTATGTCAATTGGTTTTTTCAGACAAGCCCTTAACGCTTTGCAAAAGCAGTCGCGCCGCCGCACTCCCCACCGAGTTAATCAGTGGTTCAAATGGTTATCACCAGGACTATCGGTGAAACGTTGGTTGTTGATTAGCATTGGGGGTGTGTTACTAGCATCTCTGGGGTTGGCAATTTGGATTAAGCTAACGCCGATTTTCTGGGCGCTGGAATTAGTGAGGGGTTTTCTGGGAGCAATTACTGAGATCATACCCAACTATATTAGTGGGCCTCTTGTTTTGCTAGGTGGGTTGTTGTTGCTACTTTGGGGACAAACCCGCACAGTTGGTTCAATTACTGAAGTCCTACGACCTGATAGTGACGAAGAATTAGTGGATGTGCTGTTAGCCTATCGCCGACTGTACCGAGGGCCGAAAATAGTTGTGATTGGAGGCGGTACGGGACTTTCTACTTTACTAAGAGGACTCAAACATTACAGCGCTAATATTACTGCTATTGTTACTGTCGCTGATGATGGCGGATCTTCTGGGCGCTTGCGTCGAGAATTTGGTGTTTTACCACCTGGGGACATTCGCAATTGTTTGGCAGCCCTAGCGGACGAAGAAAAATTACTCACAGAACTGTTTCAATATCGTTTTCAAGTCGGCGATGGTTTAACTGGTCACAGCTTTGGTAATTTGTTCTTAACCGCGATGAGCGAAATTACTGGCGATTTGGAACGGGCAGTTGCTGCTAGTTCTAAAGTACTCGCCATCCGAGGACAAGTTTTACCAGCAACTCTTAGTGATGTGCGCTTGTGGGCGGAATTGGCTGATGGTCGTCGCATAGAAGGGGAGTCTAAAATTACCGAAGCAGGAGGTAATATTGTTAAGATTGGCTGTCTGCCTGTGAATCCGCCTGCTTTGCCTGCGGCAATTAAGGCGATTAAGGAAGCTAACTATATAATTATGGGGCCTGGTAGTCTGTATACTAGCGTTATTCCTAATCTCTTAGTACCAGAAATTGCTGATGCGATCGCCGCGTCAGTTGCACCTTGTATTTATGTCTGCAATATCATGACTCAACCAGGAGAAACCCAAGGATTTAGTGTTGCTGACCATATTCGGGCAATTGATGCTGCTTGCGGTGATAGACGTTTATTTAATGCTGTGCTGGTACACAAAAAATCTCCTTCAGAACGCGCCCTGATACGTTACGCACAACAACACTCCCATCCTGTCTTTTTAGATCGCGAAGATGTCACCAAATTAGGACGAAGAATTGTTTTAGCTAATGTCATGTACGAAGATGACACAGGTTGTGTGCGCCATGATCCCCAAAGATTAGCAAAGGTGTTATTGCGGTGGTACAGTGGAGCCCATCACGCGAGATGAGGGAGTGTGGGGAGTAGTGAACAAGCAACTACTAACTACTAACTACTAACTACTAACTACTAACCAATAATTGTTGACTAATCATTATGAAAATTTTTCTTGCTGATGCAGAGGTAACGCGATCGCTTGGTATGACTCTGGGCCAATACCTAAGTCCTAATACTGTGATTTTGTTAGAAGGCGATTTAGGTGCTGGTAAAACTACTCTAGTACAAGGTATTGGCGAAGGCTTGGGCATCACGGAACCTATTGTCAGTCCTACTTTTACTCTCATTAATGAATATACAACAGGGCGGCTTCCTCTCTATCATCTAGACCTGTATCGGCTAGAACCGCAAGAAGTAGCAGCTTTAACTTTAGAAACCTACTGGGAAGGTGTTGAGGTTATGCCAGGAATAGTGGCGATTGAATGGGCGGACAGAATGCCCTATCAGCCATATAGTTATCTCAGTCTGCATTTGAGTCATGAAGATCAAGGATATCGTTACGTTAAGATTACTTCATGTAATTTCACCATTAACCCAGAAATTTTAGCTGTTTTTAAAGAATTTGTTGGTAGCTGAGGCATTAATATTTTTATCTACCACTACCACGTTCACTAGAAGGATCAAATAGCATTGTTATCTCTCTTATCTAAATTTATTTACAATTTTTTCAAAAATAGTTAATCCAGCATTAACAAATACATTTTTTGACATTCATGTTAAATTTGACTACTTGTCGCCAATGAAAATTTAGTAAATACATCACAACGTAATATTTTTACTAATGTGTTTATTTAAACAGTGATTTTGTATCATGTTGGTTGCTTTATATTTGGTTTAATTTATATAAAAATCACTTTTCATAATGTTTTTAGGAGTTGTTAGCAGCTTGATAATGACTCTGAAGTGTTGGTAATTCTCTGTATTTTCTACTTATGTGGGTAGCTTTTATCTAATAATTTTAGTAATTCCAATTAAAGAAATTGAAAAAATCAAACTATATTTTAATGTGAACAATACGGTGTTTAAAATTAACATAATTCAACTCATACTATTTTTCATAAACTAATAACCTAATGTTTGTGGTTCTTACCATCTCGATTTATACGTATTCATTCTCTACCAAACTCAGACAATAAATCCGGATAGCGAAACACCGAAATTTAGCTGATAAAAGTTAAACAACTATGTCATGTTGCATAAGTCATTTAGCTTATGCACAGGCTTATATTTCCCAACTAAAGTTCACAATTTATACATAGATACAATAAAACTATCTCTGATAAGATAAACTCATCATAAAACGTAGAAATAAAGCTTTTTTAAATCAAAGATTAGTAGCAAGTATGGCGGTGAAAATAAAGCTCACTTGTTGAGTTCATATAAAAACCCTGCTAGATTCTCAGTCTAGAAGAATTAAATATGTTGAGCGATCGCTCTAACCTTCAAAGGCTATTGCAATTGGCTGTTCAATTTATGCGACCATTTTAGAGTGGTACAAACTGTTCAGAATAAATGAAGACCCTACAAGTCCTAGATGGTTTGCGGGTACTGCTGGTAGATGACGATGCCGATTCTCTTGAGTTAGTAAGGTTCATTCTTGAGCAATATCATGCTCAAGTGAGTTCGACAGCATCAACCTGTGAAGCCCTTCAGGTGATCCGGCTATGGAAACCAGATATTTTAATTAGCGATATTGCTATGCCTGATGAGGATGGTTATTCATTCATTCGCAACGTCAGAAATCTTGAAGGGGAGATGGGACAGATTCCAGCCATTGCTTTAACAGCACTTGTGAAGCAGGAAGCAGTTGCTGTTGCTTTGCAGGCGGGGTTCTCTACTTGTATAGTGAAACCGTTTGATCCTGATCAGTTGGTGAAAGTGATCTCCAACCTGTTGCTGCAATAAATATCCTGTCGTCAGGTTTACAAACAAACTTAATATTATGTTAATTCCGCAAGTGGAAGACAGCAAGTAAATCCTTAGTAGGAAGAAAAGAAAGTAGTTGGCTATGTACACATGACAAGAGAATAGTTATGGTGTTAATTGCCTTATGGTTGATAGAGGAGCATTGCAAAACAGTGCTAATAAGCACATTCTTGTCTGTGATGATGTTGAGGACAACTGCTATTTCCTGCAAATGATTTTGGAACTAGAGGGTTATACCGTTGACACAGTAAATTCTGGAGAGGCGGTGCTTGCCAAACTTAAAGTAGAAACTTTTGATTTGCTTCTATTGGATGTGATGATGCCAGGGATGAATGGATACGAAGTCGCTTTTCGTGTTCAACAAAACCCTGATAGCCAATCTCTGCCTATTATACTGATTACAGCACACGAACAAGGGCTTGTCGAAGAAGAATGTAAAGTAAAGGTGGATGGAATTATTCGTAAACCTGTTGACCCTGAGACTCTGTTAGCTCAAGTTCAAGCGAGTTTACAGCAAACCTAGACCAAGTATCCTAGCAAGGAGGCAAATAGAGAAGACACAGCTTGAGCTATTGATCAGTAGGCATAAATTATTATTTAACTTTTAGCAGACTGATAGCGATTTTTGAAATCAGATGGCAGATTAAATTTATATCAAATGAATTATTACTGCATCCAGGGTTATGTTGCGGAAACCGAAAAAGCGTTGGACACCGTCGAACTGGGCAAGTTGGAAGCCATTTGGCATTGGGGAGCAGTATCCAAATAATTACTGGGAGGTATTTCGAGCTATCTGGTTGTCGCGCGATCGCTTACCCTACGCTTGGAATATTCTTAATCAGGGAGTTTGTGACGGTTGTGCTTTAGGTACAACCGGAATGAAAGATTGGACGTTAGAAGGAATACATATATGTAATGTCCGTCTGCGGTTATTACGTATGAACACAATGCCAGCTTTTGACCCCAAGTTATTGGCAGATGTCGGACAGTTACAGATGTACAAAAGTGCTGAACTAAGGGAATTAGGACGTCTCCCTTATCCCATGCTCCGCCGATGTGGCGAAAAAGGGTTTCGTCGGATTAGCTGGGATGAAGCTTTAGATATAATTGCTATCCGTATCCGTGCTACTACACCAGACCACCTTAGTTTCTACATTACTAGTCGCGGCACTGTTAACGAAACTTACTACGCTACCCAAAAAGCTGTACGGGCGATGGGAACAAATAATATTGATAATGCTGCCCGTATTTGCCATTCTCCCAGTACCGCCGGGCTGAAATCAGCATTGGGTGTGGGTGCGACTACCTGTTCTTACAAAGACTGGGTGGGTACTGATTTATTAGTCTTCATTGGCTCAAATGTAGCTAATAACCAGCCTGTAACCGTCAAGTATTTGCATTATGCCAAGAAAGCAGGTACAAAGATTGTTGTGATTAACACCTACCGCGAACCAGGAATGGAACGCTACTGGGTTCCCTCTATTCCTGAAAGTGCTTTATTTGGTACTAAATTCGCCGAAGATTTCTTTTTGGTAAACATGGGTGGTGACACGGCATTTTTAAATGGCACCATCAAGCATATGATTGCCAACGGTTGGGTAGACGAGTCGTTTATTAACTACTACACCACTGGTTTTGCAGAACTGGAAGCAATTCTTGCAAATCAATCTTGGGAAGAGTTAGAGAGACTTTCAGGTAGTACTCGCGAGCAAATGTACGCCTTTGCCAAAATGGTGGGGAAAGCCCAAAAAGCTGTGTTTGTTTGGAGTATGGGCATCACCCAGCATGAATACGGTGAAGATAATGTTAGAGCTATTATTAATCTGGCACTTACTAAGGGCTTTGTTGGTCGAGAAGGATGTGGTTTGATGCCAATTCGCGGCCACTCTGGGGTGCAGGGTGGTGCGGAAATGGGATGTTACGCAACTGTGTTTCCAGGTGGTAAACTCATTACTCCCGAAAATGCTGCCCAGTTAAGCCAGCTTTGGGGGTTTGAAGTGCCTACAAGTCAGGGTTTAATAGCCCCAGAGATGATTGACGCTGCATACAATAGGCAATTAGATGTTTTGTTCTCTGTAGGTGGGAATTTCTTGGAAGTGTTACCAGAACCTGACTATGTAGAAGAAGCCCTCCAGCGTGTACCGTTGCGAGTTCATATGGATATTGTTCTGTCTAGTCAAATGTTAGTGGAACCAAGTGATACTGTGGTGCTTTTACCTGCTACAACTCGCTACGAGATTCCTGGAGGCGTAACAGAGACTAGCACTGAACGCCGAGTCATTTTTAGCCCAGAAATCCCCGGCCCTAGAATTGGTGAAGCACGTCCGGAGTGGGAAGTGTTTATGGAATTAGCAAGGCGCGTTGTAGAGACGCGACATGTCGCGTCTTTACATTTTGAGAATACGGCTGTGATGCGGCAAGAAATTGCCCAAGTTATCCCTCAGTATGCTGGTATACAACACTTGCAGCAAGCAGGCGACCAATTTCAGTATGGGGGTTCGCATCTGTGCTTTGGCTGGAATTTCCCTACAGCAGATGGCAAAGCACATTTTGCACCATTGTCTCCAAATGTAGGATTACATGGCAATGCACCTTTACCAGCAGATTGTTTTTTAGTCGCAACCCGCCGGGGTAAACAATTCAACAGTATGGTACAAGAACGCAAAGATGCTATTACTGGTGCATTCCGGGAAGCGGTGTTAATGAATGCTGCGGATGCAAATAGATTGGGGTTGAAAGCAGGTGATGCGGTGATTCTCAAAAATGAGTTGGGAGAGTTTCAGGGTAGAGTATATGTTGCGCCGATTCAGCCTGGTAATTTACAGATTCATTGGCCAGAGGGAAATGTGTTGCTAGATAAAAGCAAGCGATCGCGCGAAGGTGTACCAGATTATAATGCTGTGGTGCGATTGGAAAAGGAGCAAAAGCCGGAACATTGACATTATTTCGTCTGTATACTATAGTTAGCAACCTGATGATACTATTTTTGAGGATGAATGACCGTAAATCAGTCTATTAACTCGCCATTCCGGTATGCTGGTGGTAAGTTTTATGCTCGTAATCTCATCCTCAAACACATTCCTCCCCACTTATATTATGCAGAACCTTTTGCTGGAGGAGGCTCTATATTCTTTGCAAAACAAAAGGTAAAAAACAACTGGTTAAATGATATTGATCAAGCATTAATAAATACATATTTGATTATTAGAGAGATTTAGGCAATTTTGTTTACCACAAAAAACACCGCTTTTCCTCGATACAGCTAAATCTTGCGAACTTGCAAGATAAACTTTGTTATAAACAAACTCCTGTAAAGCTTTTTCTGTGTTGGAAGAGGGGTTTAACTTAATTAAAAATTTCTTTCCTGCTTCAGTAGGCTGAAATTTATACATTAGATTACCACTTCATCTTCCCAAGTTTGATAAAAAGCATTACCAATAGATGTGGCAACTACATTGAAATGTGATGCGCGATATTGATCACTGTGGACAAGAAATACTTCTGGACTAATACCAATAAGTCTTGCAGCTGATTCAACCTTTGCAGGTGTTTTGGCGTTGCTGAATAAAGGTATGTTTTAGGCAGGTAAGGGAACAGAACGATATTTGAGGTAGTGCAATAACAATCGAACAGAGTATCTCAGCATTTCCTCGGTTTTGGAATAACATAAAGTTTTACGATGAAGACGAGCCAAATAATGTCTAAGCCTTGTGTTTTCATTTTCGACTCGTGTCATGTAGGTCTTACTCACAATTTGGTCACCATCAGGAACAAAACAAGGGTAAACAGGGTATCCATCTGTGACGTAAAAATAACTCTGCCAACACTGGACAATGTTCCATAACTGTTGGAAAGTAGTCGAACTACGATCACCTAAAACCCAAGCAAGAATACCTTGAGTAAAGTGATTTACCGCCGTCCACAACCAGATTTTATTTTTTTTGAACCAATAAATGTTTCTAATTCATCTAGTTCTCCCACCTGCGGAATTTCCTTTGAATTTGGTGTATCCGCCAATTGTGTACCCACTCGTTTAACCCAATGAATAATGGTAGTATGATGAACGTTTTTCACCCTTTCAATTCCACGAAATCCCATACCATTGACGTACATTTTTAGGCATTCTTGTTTGATTTCATCCGAGTAGCCCCTGGGTGGTTTATAGACATCAATGAATTGACGACCACAATCACAGCAAATGTGATTCTGTTTACCTCTTTTCTTTCCATTCTTACGGTTATGACAAGATCCACAGCGTGGACATTCCATGATTAATTGACCTCAATTCATACCGCTATTATGCAACGCCGGTGTTTTAGTAGTACGCGATCGCATACATTTAACTGCAATCAGATAATCGCCTTTTGTAGTAACTCCAGATAGATTTCTTTTAGCAACCTTAAAACTTCCCTTGCTTGCTAATTTACATTCAATCGATATAATTTTACCTGTCTGATGATGCTTTACCATAATATCGATATCATGAATTCCGCTCTGTGCATTCATTATAGGTTTAGTAACAGTCCAATCTTGAGATGGCAAGATTTGCTTCAACCTAGAGTAAATAGAATACTCAAAGGCTTTGCCACGAATCATGGGAGCCACTTTTAAATCGGTTAGTATTTTGTATAAGTCAGTGGTTGATATATTTAATGATCGACAAAATTCACGAATGTCATTAATCCATTGCTCTGGTTGAGTCATACTCATGATCAACTAATTCCTCTTAATAATTCCTCAACACTCATTTCCAGAGCTTTCGCAACTTTTTCAATATTGATGAGAGTGATGTTCTTCTCAGCTCTTTCAATCATTCCTATATATGTCCGATGCAGTCCTGCTTTCTCAGCTAATTCCTCCTGAGAAAGACCTCGCTTTAATCTTTCATCTCTTATATCAAGTTCGCATGATTACTTACAATTCCCTTTTACCTCACCCCGCCTTCGGTACCCCTGTTCTTGCTAAGGAGAGGGGATGGGTGTGAGGTTTTTTATTCTAAGTGATTAACCGAACTTGATATTACTCTTTGACCAAATTTTTTGACTATCTCCGTCCTCATAAAATTTTTTGTTTAGCAATAGGACTAAGATAGTAGTAAATGTATGTATACTAAAGTTCTACATACTATAGTTAGCATTAGCAAAAGTATCAAATATCCTCAACAGGTAAGGTAAACCAAAAGGTTGCACCTTGATTTAGTGTGCTATCTACACCAATTTTGCCGCCGTGAGCATTGATAATGCGCTTAGAAAGATATAATCCTAATCCCAAGCTCACAGAATTGCGACTATTACTACCCCGGAAGTATAAATCAAATAATCTTTCGGACTGTTTTTGACTCAAACCCACACCATTATCGGCAACTGTGCAATAAATTTGCTCGCCTTGGGCGATCGCATTGATGGTAATATCCAACCCTGGCGGATTATGTTTGACTGCATTCACAATTAAGTTAGAAAATACTCGCCATAGTTGTGTTGGATCACCATTTACTAAAGGTAGGTCATCTTTAACTAAATTGGTCAAATTGATTTGATTTTCTGTCAGCATTGGTTGGAGATCAGCGATCGCATCTTCGACAAGTTTGTGCAATTTTACTGGTTGACGTTGCAAAACAATACCTTGCACTTCGCTCATATGAGCTTCCATCAGTGAGTTAATTAAATTTAGTTGTCGCTCACTGCTTTTTTGCATCCGTTCTAAAATTGAGCGAGAAACGGGGATGGAGGTGGGGAGGTGGGGAACTCGGGGGCCCCACTCCCCCAAGGGAGTGGGGATTAGGGGCAGTGGGGAGGTGGGGGGAGTGTGAGGAGTGGGGGGAGATGACGAAGAAAGATTACTTCCTTGTCCTCCAAGTCGTCCCCCTTGTCTCCCCTGTCCTCCTTGTGAAAGCAAATTCTTTAACACCATCAGCGTACCCAGCACAGGATTGCGTAAGTCGTGAGAGACTGCATGGACAAATACTCTGAGTGCTTCTTCTGTACGTTTGCGATCGCTAATATCTAAAATTACTCCCACTAAACCGCCAAGAGATGCGTCTGCTTTAGAAAAAGTTGCTTTGTAAAAAATTACATCGTGTTTTTTACCATCTTTGTAGATCACCGAATCTTCGTAACTCTGAATACCCTGTTGTTCAAATAGAGTTGCATCTGCTTGCTGAAATTTATCAGCTAATTCTTTCGGTGATATATCATACTCTAATTTACCGATAATTTGCTCTTTTTTAAATCCTAAAGCTTCTTCAAAAGCTTTGTTACAGCCCAGATAAAAACCTTCAGCATTTTTATAAAAAATTGGTGTAGGAATAGTATCAATTAAAACCTGTAAAAAATCAAGTTGTTCTTGTAAAGCCGCCTCAGCTTGCTTACGCTTGGTGATATCTTCAATTAATCCTTCGTAGTAGAGTAGCTTACCGCTTTTGTCACGAACTGCATATGCTTTTTCCGAAATCCAAACGATACTACCATCTTGGCGGTAAATTTGTGACTCAAACTCAGACACTTTTCCGTATTCTTCAATTAAGCGCACAAATTCTGCACGTCTTTGGGGGTCAACATAAAGTTGATTTTCTATATCAGTGAAAGTCGTTGTTACCTCTGTCGGCGAAGAGTATCCATATATACGTGCTAATGCAGGGTTAGCAGTAATATAACGTCCATCGGGGGTACTTTGGAAGATGCCTTCAACAGCGTTTTCAAATATACTGCGATATTTAGCTTCTGTGACTCTTAGTTTATCATAGGCGAATTCAAGTTCCTTACGGGCAAAGAATTCAGAGCGTTGCAGGCAATCATACAGATAAACACCAAGGTTACAAATAGCACAAAACCAGAACAAATATAAAATAAAAGTGACATTATATAATTCCGGGTGTTCTGGCAGTGGTAGTTTTAGTCCCAGTAATGTATTCAGACCAAAATAGTAAATAAATAACCCTAGTTGAGATATCAAATGCAGTTTCCAGCATACTGGAATAAATGTTGCTTGACTGAGGAACAAAAGCGACCAAGCCAAGGTGTCAGGTAGTGCAAAACCTTTGAGAGTTGCAAAAATTTGGGGTATAAGATTTATTGACCAAGATGACCCCAAAAATAGTATTCCTGGATGCTGACGACCAAATTTTGTTTGACGCAAAGCCATGCCCAAAACCAGATTCAGCAGCATAGCAATATCCATGACTAGCGCTTGAGTTCTCAGTACCTCTGGTAAGTTTTGAAATTCTTTGAGAGGAAAGAAAAAGTTATAAACGTCTCGCAATGTAAACGTTAAAATGCAAATTAATGCCAGCCATAACAATAAACCTAATCTCTGCCATAAAAAGTTATTACGCCAATTTTGGTAGTCATTGGCAATGTAATCTGCTATTAATGTTTTATTTTGTTCAGAAAAAGCTTTTTTTTGCCATTTCCGCAATATTTTTCCTACGGTCTTCATTAGTTGTGACCAAATCTTTTCATACTCAAAGAAAGTGTTTACTTTATTTTTGACTGCTCATACATCCTCCAGTGTAATTTTGGACTTCGGATGATATTGCTCCTCCTAAAGGAGGAGAATTTTGATTTTTTAGTTTCACAAGTTGTTTTGAAAGAGTTCTAGAACATGTTGCCAAGCATCAGGAGCAGCTTCTGGATTATAACTTGGGTGTTGCTTTAGAAATGGGTACTTATCTACAAATAATCCAGCAAAGAATCCGTGTCCTGCGTCGTATCGAAATATACGATGATTGATTTGATGTTTCTTTAATTCTGCCTCTATTTGCTCGTTTTCCTTGTGCGAAACGAAGGTATCTCTTGTACCAAAAAACATATAAATTGTACCTTTAATTTCAGAGGTGCGATTAACAGTTGGAGTCTTTTCACCATAACTAGAAGTTGTCATCCCACCACCGTAGAACGAAGCTGTGGCTTTAATATCCGGTAATGTTGCAGCCATGTAAGCAACATGACCACCAAAACAGAAACCAATGACACCAATTGCATCATTTTTGACATTAGGTAAAGTTTTGAGGTAAGCGATCGCTGCTTGGATGTCGCTGAAAATTTCTTGATATTTTACTTGTTGATAATATTGCAAGCCCAGTCGATAAGCTTCTGGACTAAATCCAATATCTTCTGGGCTAAAATCAGCTGCAAAACCAGGAGCAATACGTTGATATAATGCAGGTGCGATCGCTACATAGCCTTGTTTAGCGATGAGTTCAGTTATATCTCGAATATTACTGTTAACTCCAAAAATTTCATGAAAAACTATAATAGCCCCAAAGATTCCCTGATGGGCTGGTTCGACTAGGTAAGCATCGATTTCTAAGTCTTTGTTGGGTATTTTGACTTTTTTTGTGTTAATTTCAATGTTTGTTTTTTGTATCATCTTTGTTTCGGCTGATCACAGTGCCATCCCACTGTAGAAAATTTCTACATAGAACTCTAGAAAAAAGTTGCGGGATTTGAGTAAATTATTGCGATCGCGTAGCGCTGCTGCCAGCAGTTCGCGTTTGCAAAAGTTGTTTGGGTGTAACACCAACAATGCGCTTGAAATATCGAGTCAAGTGACTTTGATCGCAAAAACCTACCCTAACAGCAATGTCTGCAATGCTGAGTTTGCTGTGTTGTAACAAATATTTGGCTTGATCGATCCGATATTGCAAAATATATTGGTGGGGCGTTATACCCATACTTTGCTTGAACAGACGCAAAAAGTGATATTGACTCATCTGGGCGATCGCAGCAATGTCACTTAGCCTGACATCCTGATGCAGATGTTCATGAATATACTCTCTCACCTGTTGTAGCTTGAGAGCGGATAATCCATCTCCATAGCTAGAAAGCTTAGGTTGGGTGGTGCAATAGTTCCGTAATAGGTGAATGGCTAATGTTGTTTTTAGACTATCAATCAGTAAATAACCCCCGATTTTGCCAGACTCTAATTCTTCTCGTAAGGCACAGAAAATACCTTGGATTAATGCATCTTGCCGAGTCATAAAATGAGGGATAAGTTCAATGCGATCGCCATCAACCAAATCTTGACTAACTTGTTTGAGGAGTACAGGCTCAATTGCCAAAATCATAAACTGGACTGAGGTATTCCAATTACAGCGATGGGAAATACCCGCAGGGATGATCGCAATATCTCCATGATTGCGCATCTCTGTAGTCATCTTTCCATCCAACCATCGTTCTCCTGAGGAGACGGAAAGCGAGGAATCGCTAAACCCTTGAACAACAACGTGCATTGTATGTTGATGTTCAGCTACGTCAAACTTTGGCTGTTGATGGAGTTCAAAATGAATATTGTCCCAGCCGGAACTGGAGAGAACTGCGGGTTTAGGCACAAACGTATCGGCTGCATTCTCTTGGCGGTAATCAATAATATTGATCGTTTGCCCTTGTGTTCTCATATCAGTGCTTACCCAGCTTGGGGATTGATCTATTCTGACTGTTTTTGAATACGGATGAGTGGTCTTAAAGTTCTCCTCCGATAACAGCAAACAAGCTTTCTAAAGCTGGTTGGCGATAGAATTGGACAGTACAGTATTCGTATTATCGATTAAGCAAAGATATAGGTGTGGCTCAAACACGGATTAGCGAAATTTTATCTGGGAAGCGTAGTATTACAGCAGATACAGCTTGGCGTCTATCCCACTATTTTGGTAACAGCGCTCAGTTTTGGTTGAATTTACAAACGCAATATGATTGACGTCAAGCTCTTGAAGAGAATGTAGAAGTTTATAATCAAATTCCTAGACTTTCATTTAATGATGTATCCTGAAATTATTTTTATCTGCCAAAACTACTTTTTCCGTGAATACTTTCTCAGGTATTGAACAACAGTATTTGGGAGAGATCCATTACCTTTGCACTCTTCCACTACCCCGCTCTTGCAAATCACCATTTTCACACACTAGACTTCTTGCATAAGTTGGGGTGAAGGAAAATAAAAACCCTTCAAGCTTTAACTTTCCCCCTTTACCCAACTCTGGCAAAAACAGCTTTTGCAAGAGGCTTACTGTCTCGATCAAGTCTTTTAGTCTGAAGTTAGGCGCTAAAGCGCTTACTACAAACTTCTGTCTATTGTCCAGCGATCGCAACAGCCGATAAAAACTAATTTTGTTGAATTTGGACAACAATATACGCACGCTTTCAGCGACATCAATATGATCTTGTTGTCTTACAAGCAAATATATAAGTATTTTCACGGTAGATCCCCATCTTATACTAAAGCCATTTTCATAGCGGTTCTTAACCGCCTACTATATATATTTTCATCCAATAAAGGAAAAAAATATTACATTATCTTTCTAAAAACACTATATTAACGCTATCCAGACAGCAATAATAAAGACTTTATTAAACAATTAAATCCTTTAAAAGCAAGATTTTTAAGCCAAATTACTAATTTTTTAGCATTATATTTCATTATATGACTTATGTATTATAAAGGTTCAGTAAAATCACTGGGTTAAAATACGTTTTACTCTCAAAAAAATTAAATCAGACAGCATTAAACATATTTATATGAGTAGCATTAATTACTTACTCCCCACCTCCCCCCACTCCTCACACAACTGATTCACCCTTTTGGGTGAATCCGATCGCACTCAGAAAATCTACGCTGAAATGTAGAAGAGTAGACAAATAACAGGCTGGTTTTATATCATTTTGGGTTTTACGAAAAGTTTGTAGAGGCTTTGCGTCTATACGTAGACAAGCAAAGCCTAGATTCAAGGTAAACTAATGTCCTGGAGGAAACTTCAAAACTTTTCAAGACGGATCGGGAATTGCTTTGTGTATCTGGACTGATGTTAATCCATCTTTCGTAATCATTTTTTAAATTGGTATTAGTTTCTAGTTCAAGATTGAGAAACTAGATTTACTTGTAGAGATAACCAAAATCATAGAATTTCCCAATTTTTAATTTTTTATTTTTTAATTGTTTACCTGGGATGGGTTACTAATGAAGATTACAAGCCGCAAGTTAAGGGAGGAAAAGTTACTTCAGGCTGAGGCGCGCTATCAGGCGATTGTAAATGCTATCCCCGATACAATTTTTTGTATCAGCCGCGATGGAGAGTATCTAGATTTCAAAGGCGAGTATACAACAAAAGAGATTGTCGGTAAAAAATTGTGGGAAATATTGCCTGCCAATGTAGCTTTGCTCAAGCAAGAAGCGATCACTAAAACTTTGGCTACTAACACTTTACAGGTTTGTGAATACCAACTGTCAACGCCTGGGGGAGTGCGAGATTATCAGGCGCGGTTAGTCAAAAGTGGTGAAAACGAAGTCTTAGCAATTGTTCGCGATCTTACAGAACCTAAACAAGCAGAAATTGCCTTACAAAGTTTGGCACAAAAATTTTCTAAAGCCTTTCGTTGCAGTCCTGATCCAATCACAATCAGTACACTTAAAGAAGGTCGCTACATAGAAGTTAACGATAGTTTTGTTCAACTTAGTGGTTATCAACCTTCAGAAGTCCTTGGGCGTACTGCTTTTGAGTTGAACATTTGGGTAAACCCAAGCGATCGCACAAAATTATTACAACAGTTAGAAACTCAAGGATCTCTTCGTAACCAAGAAATTAAATTTCGTAAAAAGTCTGGCGAGATAATTTTAGTACAAGTTGCGGCAGAAGTGATTGAGTTAGATGGTATCCCCTGCCTACTTGCAATTAGCCGCGATATCACTGAGCGTAAACAAACAGAGGAATTATTACACCTATCAGCTCAACGCGATCGCTTGTTGACAAAAACATTAATGCGAATTCGTCAATCCCTTAACTTAAACGAAATTTTGCAAACAACTGTCAACGAAGTTCGGGAATTTTTGCAGGCAGATAGGGTATTTATTGCCCTTAATGATAGCTGTGATTTATTCAAAATGATTGCCGAGTCGGTAAATCCGCAATATCCATCTGTCCTGAATTGGAAGAAAAAAGATAAAACTATTTTGCAAGAATTAAGAACAAAACTTTTGACAGATAAGGTACGTGTGGTTGAAGATATCACCCAAACCACAGTATCTTCCCACCTAGCAGCACTTTATCAGCAATTTCAAACTAAAGCTAGCTTGGCTGTACCAATTATGCTAGGTAAAGAATTGTTTGGGGCGTTAATTGCTAACTCTTGTGCTAAACCACGCTGTTGGCAACAAATCGAAATTGATCTACTCCAGCAGATTGCAGAACAACTAGCTATTGCTATCCAGCAAGTACAACTCTACCAACAACTAGAACAACTCAACAATAATCTAGAACGACAGGTGGAAGAACGTACTGCTCAACTACAGCAGAAAATGCAAGAATTGCAAGAAATTAACCAAGTCAAAAACGTCTTCTTACATGCAGTTTCTCATGATTTGCGGACTACGGTGATGGGTAATTTGATGGTGCTGAAGAATTTACTTCAAAATGGGGGACTGGGGACTGGGGACTGGGGACAAGGGGGACGACTTGGAGGACAAGGAAATAATCTTTCTTCTTTGTCTCCCCATCTCCCTACCTCTTCAACTCCCCCCATCCCCATTCCCCGTTCAATTATCGAGCGTATGATTCAAGGTAATGATCGACAACTGCGAATGATTGATTCATTACTGGAAATACATTCAACTGAAGTAGAGGGAATTATTCTTAACCAAGAAATTATCCAGTTTCGTACTTTTATTGGAGAAGTAATCAAAAGTGTAGAGCCAATGCTAAGGCAGAATCAGTCACAATTAAAAACATTGGTTGCTGAAGATTTACCGTTAGTGACTGCTGATTCTGTAAAATTACATAAATTTTTTGTTGATTTATTTACTTATATTCTCCAAACCAATCCACCGGGATTAGATCTACTACTTACTGCCAAAGTAGAAGCTGACATGATTCGTTGTACCGTTCAATTTAACGGTACTCACATGAGTAAACTGGAATGCGATCGCTTATTCGAGTTATATGTCCACGAGCCACAAGCACGTTTTTCTACAGGTATTGGCTTAAAGATGTATCTGTCTCGACAAATTATTAAGGCACATGGAGGGGAAATTGGTGTTAATAGTAACCGTCAGTGTGGAGTAAGTTTTTGGTTTACGTTACCCCTAGCAAGTAAATATTACGTTACCCCTAGCAAGTAAATATGAATTAGGGTAAATTCGACTTTTGCAAGCGGTCTAGTTTGTGCTGTAGCTGTTGTTTAGGCAGAATCACACTCAGGGCTGCTACCAATACCAAAATCAATGAGTTTATCTTTATACCTTTCATCGCTCATCTTTCACTTTTTTGTGGAGCCTCAAGCACGCTAACATCAACCAGAGGCGTCACATTAAAGCCTTGTTGCAGTAGATGAGTTTGGATCGCTTGAGTCAGACTAGAGCGAATTTCCTCAGAGGATGCACTCACACCTGCTCGACGTTGAACATAAATTACACTCAGCAATGTATTCTGACCTTTAGTATTGGCACGGGTAAAGCGAACATTCGCCTCTACCAGTTCAACCAAACGATTTTCATTAACTAGCTTTTGAATTTCAGCATTAGCTCTCTGAGCTAGGGAGGAGCGTTGCAAATTTGGAGGATTGACAAACTGCCAAGTTAGTAAGCCAGCTAATACTACCACAGTGAATCCCAACGCCACAGGAAACACCCAAGGTTTACCCCGTGGATAACGTACTCCTTGTGCAGACAAACCAAACATCCTAAACAACAACGCCGCCGTTAAATTAATGCCTGCTAGTTGCAGAAACAGGAGAAATAAGGCATCAATCACCAAATCCCATCTGCCAATAGCACCTGCTATACCAACAATTCCGGCTGGCGGAGCCAAGGAAGCAGCGACTAGCATTCCAGTTGCCGCTCCAGATACCAAACTACTGCGCTCGGATTGTACCAGGTTTAATGCTCCGGCCGCCCCAGCTGCCAAGGGTAACAACACTGTCACCGAGGAAACTTGGCTGCCTTCAATCATCAGGCTGGTGGCAATATCCTGCCGCAAAATTAAACTCAAGGCTGCTGCAACTGCAATTGTCATTGCCAATGCTGCAAAATAACGCAGTACGCTACGCCAGAGTAGTTGGCGATCGCCTCTTGCGGTTGCAATTGCGACATTCATTGCTGGGCCTGCAAATGGTGCAATCAGCATTGCTGCTACCAGCAGATAAGTTGTGTTTGTATACAAGCCAATCCAGACAACAAAACCAGCTACTGCTGCATACCCCAGAAAACCCCGCCAAGAGCCAACACTCTGCAAGCCAGAGAGAAATATCTCTATGGGACTGCGTTCTTCTATATTTAGTGCTTGTTGAGGTGCTTCCTCTGCTGGGGGGTGCAGAGTTATAACTCCCCTTGGTAGCAGCGTGATGTTTACATCAGGTAAGTCTTCAAGTTTTGCGAACAGATCCTCTACCTGCCGATTGGAAATATGAATCAGCACTAAGTCAATGAGTTGCTCACTACCTTTTGCCTCAAGCTGAGCAAGGCTCACCCCCTGAAGAGACTTCGCAATCTCAAGAACTTCTTTTCCCTGTCCACGTGGTACTTGGACAATTAGTTGCCGCATAATATCCTCCTGTGGCTAAGATCTTGCATTACAGAAAGTTTTGCCTCTAGCTGGAGGAAGAACTCGAGTTATTTTTTACTACAATTGAAGAATTTTTGTGACAAGCGATCGCCTAGCACCTCTAGATGCTTATGAATTTGAACTCAGCCACTGCACAGTGCCATTAGAAAAGGAATCAATTAATTTTTCTAAAGCTTTAATTTCATTAGATTTCAAAGCATTTGATTTCAACAAAGTCTGGACTTGTCTTTCTAAATTCGGAGTTAACTTTTGAGTTTGGATTATTTGTTGGACAAACGTCGCAAGTGTTAAAGATTGGTAAAGTTCGTAAATTTGGGCAGTGACAGCCTGAGTGCTGAAACGAGATCGAACCCAATGACGTGCAGCATTGCCATAGCGCTGCCGAAGTGTAGGATCTTCCAACAGATGCCGAATTGCGATCGCTAAGGCATTGGAGTTGCACGAAGGAACCAGCAGTCCGGTTTCACCATGCACCACTGTATGTTGCAATCCCCCCACCTCACTAGCAATTACGGGCGTTCCTGCTGCCATTGCTTCAATCGCTACTAAACCAAAAGGTTCGTAATAACTAGGCACAACGCAAATATCCCCTGCGGCATAGTAAGTAGGTAACATCTGTTGGGATATCCGTCCTGTAAAAACCGTAATTGCTTCTAATCCCAGTTTTTCTACCAGGGCTTGAATGCGTAGTTGTTCCTGAAAGTCTGCTGCATGCTCACGACTACCACCAACTAAATAGAGCTTAAATGGATTAGGCAAATTGGTGCAGGCTTTGACTAAGGTTTCAACTCCCTTGCGGGGGTCAAAGCGTCCTACATACATGATGATTCGAGAATCTGGGGCAATTCCCAACTGTTGACGAGCAACTTCCTGACTCACAGAACTAAAATGTTCAGCATTAATACCACAAGGAATTACTTTGATGCGCCCGTGTTGCGAAATGAATTGACGCAAATCTTCTGCTTCTTGGGGACTAGTAGCAATTACACAATCTGTTTGCTCTAAAATAGCCTTTTCCACATGCTGGCGAATCAAAGCAATCTGTGGTGGCTTTTGGACATCACGGTATTTCACAGCCCCTATGGAATGATAGGTATGAATTTGGGAAAACCCCAGTTTTGCTTTCAGTTTCAGTCCTACCCAACCAGAAAGCCAGTAATTAGTGTGAATTAGTGCATATTTCACATGAGTTCGTTGTTGAAAATTCAGCCAAGCTTCCACAAATTCTGGCAGATGCTCAAATAATTCGTTTCTAGAAATGAATTTTGCTGGTCCTGCACTTAAACGAATTGTGCGACATCCTGGTGCTAGTTGCACAATTTCTTCTTGGTTAGGGTGTTCACGTCGAGTAAAAATATCAACCTGACATCCTCGTTTTGCCAATGCCAATCCTAGTTCGCGCACATATATATTTTGTCCACCCGCTCCTTCTTTGCCAATTTCAGCCGTCGGGTCGCCGTGAACTGAAATTAAGGCGTAAGTAGGTAGAGAAGTTTGCATTTCTGGAGACTTAACTAAACTCAAAGAGTTAAGAGTATTCATCGTTAAATTTCGATTTGCAAATAAAAACAAGATGTAACCAGGTAGCCAAAATTTTAAGATTTTTTCTGTGTAATTTCCGCTAAAATTCAAATTATTGAATATCAAAAAAAGTTTGCAAAAACCTTCGGGAAAAAATAAATGGATGCTTGTTATCTAAATTTTTAGTAGTTTTGGAGCTTTCTGGAAGAAAATCTATGAGTAAGCGAATTGCTTCATGCACCGAGATTTTCTGTTCCTCTGCATAAACTTTCAGCTTGCGATATTGCTCAGTAGTAAGAACGATGTTAGAAATATTTACTGAAAAATGAGACATAGAAGTTGACCCCAGACTGAACTAAGATTCCAAAATAATCTCTCTAGGAATGGTACTTTTTAGAAGTTGAAAAATCGGGTAAAAAGCGGGTAGAAATCGGGTAGGTTAAATATTAACTTCAGGTGAACACTCATTAGGAAAGCAAGCGATTTTGCTTACATTTTAAAGGTGATGTATTTCATGTGATGCCCGACTAATTTCTGACGATATAAAGCTTGGATATTGAGCATTGGGCATTAGGCATGGAACAATCATCAGTATCTTAATCATCAATTATCAATTACCAATTACCCATTAACCATTAGACCTCTTGCATGAATCCTCAAAACCCCACCCCAACCCTCCCCTTACTAAGGGGAGGGAGTTAATATATAGTTTCCCACTTTGACAAGGGGGACTAAGGAGGATATTTTAGATATTCGTGCAAGAGGTCTATTACCTACCCCAACGGATAACATAAGTCTTCAAGCAGACATGATATCAAAATTAAAATTCTCCAAACTCAATTATTGAATCAGTTTGGAGAAAGCACGGTGTCAAGGAGTTATTTAAGTGGCAGTCTAACAATTGGTTGTGGAAATAAAGGGCAAATATCGGGGAGAAATCGGGTAGCTTCCTAAAGTTGCTTGAGGCGATAGCCTAGTCCATGAACTGTCTCAATCAAACCATCAGGAGCGCCAGCCTCTCTGAGTTTGTTTCGTAAAGTTTTGATGTGAGATTTCACAGTTTCTTCACTCGGTGGGTCATCCAGTGACCAGATACGCTCAATAATTCCGGCTCGACTTAACACCCGGCGACCGCTAGAAACCATTAATTCTAGGAGGGCAAATTCTTTTGCCGTCAGGTGCAGAGATTGTTCAGCATAAGTAACTTCGTAAGTGCTGGGATTTAAATGCAGATTACCCCAACTGAGGTTTGGGAAAGATGCTGCGGCGCTATTGCGGCGCAACAGTGCGCGAATACGAGCCATTAACTCTGGCATTTCAAAAGGTTTGACCATATAGTCATCTGCCCCAGCATCCAACCCGGTAATTTTGTCAGTAAGGGTGTCGCGTGCTGTTAACATGAGGACAGGTAATGTATTATTGCGCGATCGCAAACGTTGGCAAAAACTCACGCCGTCTAGCTTGGGTAAAGTAATATCTAGCACCACTAGGTCATATTCCAACCCATTGACAAAATTCCATGCTTGCTCTCCATCTTGAGCTACATCCACCACATATTGACGATCACTAAGAGCTTCCATCAGCATCTCTGCTAGCTGGACATCATCTTCAACTACCAAAATCCGCATTGTTAGAACATTTGTGAATTAAAAAAACAGCAGCGATCATAGACTCTTTGGAAACATCTTAACCTTGATACAAGGTTTTGTATAATAAACCAACTCCAAACCATTAACTAAATTACTTTCTATGAAATGGTCGCTGGAAGGGAAATGGATAGCCTCTGGCTTTGGTTTGTCTTTGTTATTAATGGGTGTTGTCAGCTTTATCTCTTACCAAAATGCTACTCAATTAATTTACAGTGGTAATAAAGTGAAGCACACCCATGAGGCGATGAAAAGCCTGATTGATATTTTTGCGACACTGACTGATGCAGAATCAGGACGCAGAGGCTATATTCTGTATGGAGAGCGCTCAGAACTCAAGCGTTACAATCAGGCAATGCAAAGCCTAGATGCTAAAGTCAAAAAGTTACAGCAACAATTAGCTGATGACCCTGCTCAACAGCAACAACTAAAAAGGCTAAAATTCCTGATATCTCAAAGAGTTGAACTATCTAAGCAGTCAATTGAGCTTCAGCAACAGGGTAAATCAACCTTTGCTCTTCAAGCATCCGTAGTTACTCGTAGCAACCAAAACCGTAGTCAAATCCGGGAAACGCTGACCCAAATGCAAACTAGGGAAGAACAGTTGTTGCAAATCTCAGTTAGACATTCCCAAAGCAATATCCACAATCGGATGTTGATTGAATTCCTTGGCACTTTGTTAAGTTTTAGTATTTTGTTAGGTGTTTATGCTTTGCTTTATCAACAATTAGTTAAGCGTCAGCAAGCGGAAGCCACTCAACGGACATTAGCTCAAGAAAAAGAACTCAGTGAACTAAAACTACGCTTTTTCTCAATGGTTTCTCACGAGTTTCGTACGCCTTTGAGTATTATCTTAGGATCAGCTCAATTATTAGCTCAAAGCGAACAGCAATGGACAAAAGAAAAGAAGCTCAAAAATCTGCATCGTATTCAATCTTCAGCTAGATCAATGAATCAATTGCTGACGGATATTCTCACTCTTACTAGAGCAGAAGCAGGCAAACTGGAATTTAATCCAGAACTCATTGATTTAGAAGCATTTTGTATCAATTTGATAGAAGATCTCCAGTTTTGCAATCAACCACAGCATACTATCAAATTTATTAGTCAAGGTAGCTGTACTCACGCCAAATTGGACGAAAATTTGCTGTACTCAATTCTCAGCAATTTGCTCTCAAATGCAATGAAGTATTCGCCTCAAGAAGGAACCGTCTTTTTGGTTCTTAGTTGTGAACGAGATGCAATCATTTTCCAAGTTCAAGATTTTGGTATCGGAATTCCTTCAGAGTTTCAGCAACATTTATTTGAACCTTTTCATCGTGCTAATAACGTGAGTAAGATTGTTGGCAGTGGATTAGGACTGGCTGTAGTGAAAAAGTGCTTAGAACTACATCAAGGAGAAATCTCTGTAGAAAGTGAAGTAGGGGTTGGAACAACTTTTACGGTAAGAATTCCCCAAACTGTCACAGCAATGGTAAAAAGTAAAATGAATTGTTCAGAATAGATATGCGATCGCACCAAAAAGCAGAAAATTTTTCAGCGCGATCATCCACATCACACATAATACCATTTCACAAAATTCTTGATACAAATTCTTCTCCTTGTCCTCCTTGTCTGCCTAGTCGCCAAATGTATCAGACTTAGAGCGAATGGTATAAGCCTGTACTTAGCTAGTTTGTTTGATGGCTGCTAATACAGTTTCTATCGCTCGTTCTTTTTGCGGGTCTGCACCTTGAGCGTATTCTAATGGCAAGGAAATGTTGATATCTGGTGCAACACCTTTACCTTCTAACCTTTGATTGCCGTTTACGAATACATCTGCAACTGCTACGTAAAGTAAGCTACCATCCTCCATAAAAAAAGGACGACCAGCAACCACTGCTCCCGCAGTCTTAGTGCCAATTACAGGGCCGATTTTGTGTTGCTGAAAGCCATAAGCATAAATTTCTTTGCTGCTTCTGCTTCCTTCGTTGATTACCATCGCCACTGGTTTTTTCCATTGGGATATATAAGTATATTTTTTGCCATTGCGGGAAACACTGGTAACAGTTGGCCCTGCTTCAGCAGTGAAGAGGTTAAGAGAATTAACATCTCCCCCACCCCAACCGTCTCTAAAATCTAAAACTAATCCATCTGCATCTTTGAGGCGACCATAAATTATTTCTGATTGCAGCTGCTGTTGGTCTTCGTTAGCTGCGTGTGACCAAATATGAATATAACCGACTTTTTTACCTTCCCGTTGTATAGTCTGGATGCTGGCTTGCTGAGCATCGATAAACATGGTCTTGGCATCGAAGTTTTTGGGTGCGATCGCAATTTCTGTTTGACTGCTAGATGCAGCTGAACGCTGAATTAATAATTTGACTTTTTCTCCTGTTTTCCCTGCAAAGGATTGTATGGGTTGATAAGGATAACCATCGACACTGAGGATTTGATCGCCAATTTTTAACCCGGCTGCGGCAGCAGGACTTTTATCAAGAATGTTGCTGACAAAGGTTTTGCCGTTAATATCTTTAGTAAATACACCAATGCCAGTGTATTCTATTTTGTCTTTAGGCAGGAATTTGGGTAGCTGTTTTTGTAATTCACCACTTCTGGGTACAAAAATGCCTAAAATCTGATAGTAAGCAGGCTCTTCTTTTGTGTAGTAGCGGGTGTGAGAAGTTTGCAATTCACCAAGCATTTGATTAATGGTAGCTGCAAATTCTTGGGTAGACTTAGCTTGTGCAGCTTGGGATTTATACTTTTCCCGCATCGCTTTCCAGTCGACACCGTTAAACTTTGGATCGTAAAAGTTATCGTTGAGTGTTTGCCAAACTTGTTCAAATATTTTAGTTTCTGGTTTAGCGAGTATCTTCGGTAAGGGCGAGGCGATCCAAAACAGGAGTAATACTGAAAAACTCATCAGCATTACTGCAACGAATTTAAGTAACCTAGACAGTTTAGGTCTTTTCATCATGCGGTTTTCCTTTTGCGTCTGTGATGGGGTGGATGTCCACCAAACGCAGGCTTGTTAATTAAATTCAGAATTAAGCAGAAGGCAGACGGCAGTTATATTGAAAATAAATTTTTGCCCTCTGTCACAGGGTTTAAAGGCACCATTATTTATTGATGAAAAGGGTAAAAGGATTTTTTTAGAGACTCCCAGAGTGAAGAAAAAAGACGTCCTTGTTTCAAACCCCTCAATTTATTAATAGGGTTCCCTTCTGCCATCTGCCTCCTGCCATCTGCCTTCTCATGTCAATTCTCAATCTTTCCGTTACAAGAGATCGCTGATGAAATTCTTTTGCTTTTAGTTCCCCTGATAATACATAAATAATTCTTCTGATAATTTTCCTTCACATATTTTGGTGACGGAACCTGTCATTAAAATTGTGAAGTCGTTTTTTATTTGGATATCAATCAAACCACCAGGCATTTTTACTGTAATCTCAGCATCACACAAACCCAGTCTATGGGCAACTGCGGCGGCGGCGCTGCTGCTACTACCAGAAGCTAGGGTGTAGCCAGCACCACGTTCCCAAATTTCGATTTGTATTTGATTGCGATTCAGAACTTTCATGAACTGAACATTGGTTCGATTGGGAAATGATGGATGGATTTCTAGCTTCGATCCATATTTCTGGACAAGGGTAGGCGTGATTTCTGGTAAAGGAATGACACAGTGTGGATTGCCAATCGTAGCAGCACAGAAGGCAAAAGTTTTGTCATCAACACAAATTGATTCTTCTATGACTTCTCTGCGATCGCCAGCAACTGGTATTTCATCACTCCAAAAGCTAACTTTCCCCATTTCAACCTGAACGATTTTACCCGCATCTTTAACTATAGACCGCACTATTCCACCAACGGTTTGAATTGTAAAAGATTCTTCGCTGACTAATCTTAAATCCCATAAATACCGGGAAAAAATACGCAAGCCGTTACCACTTTTCTCGGCTTCGCTACCATCAGGATTGAAAATGCGAAGTGCAAATTCTCCTGTTTTTGCAGGTAATGGCCCTAACAAAATACCATCGGCACCAATACCAAAATGACGATCGCAAATTACTTTGATTTCAACAGGTGTGAGGGGAAAGGGTAAATCTTGGGGATGAATTACTAAATAATCGTTACCGAGAGCATGATATTTATAAAACTTCACTATCTCAAAAATCCAGCTTAGCTATGCCTTAATAGCGACTACACGAATTCTACGGTAATCTGCCCACCACTTACCGTCTCGATACAGTGTAGGCTGCAAGCGTTCCTCAACAGCTTGGATGACTTTTGCTTGTTGTGTAGTAGAAAGTTCGCTCAAAAAGTGACTGGTGAAGAACATTTGTAGCCAATTGCCCATACCTGCACTGCCTGCTTCTAAAGGAGTTGGTCGGTGAAACAGTGTAGCATAGGTTACTTCTAGACCTTGATTTTCTAGTAGCGTTGCATACTCATTAATACTGGGAAAATACCAAGGATTAATTGTAGCTGAACAATTGTAACCTAATTCCAGCAAAGCATTTTGCAACGCCTGCATAATTGCTTTGATGTTTCCTTTCCTACCAAATTCAACTACCAGTCTGCCACCTGGTTTTAGGGCTTTGGAAATACAATTAATCACTGCATCTGCTTCTTTGATCCAATGCAACACAGCGTTAGAAAAAATAGCGTCTAGTGGCTGTTCAACTTGAAAGTCCCTAGCATCAGCAATATCAAATTGCAAGTGTGGATAGTTTTGTCTTGCTTTCTCAATCATGGCAGGAGAATGATCAATTCCCCGCACTTCAGCCCCAAATCTTGCTATCTTGTCAGTTAACTGCCCTGTACCGCAGCCAAGATCCAAGTAGGCGATCGCCTACTTGAGGAGAGAGTAGGTTAAGCAAATCTTCGCCGTACTGCCAAATAAATGCGTGTTGACCCTCGTAAAGGGTCGTATTCCAATGATTATTTAACATGAAAAATTCTCTGTTATGAATTAAGAGCAGACAGTATTTTTACTGATTGTGTGCTGTCAAACGGCTTAATTATTAAAGTAAAAAATTTTTTTTATTAATGTCCAATATATTTTTAATTAATGATTAATATTAATTAAGTATCAATCACCTTAGCAGTTGTTGGAAGAGACTTCCTGTGAAACAACTCCCCGACTTTTTTGAAAAATTGGGGAGTTGTTTGTATAAATTATTTCAACGCTTAAAGAAACTTTAACTATTTTTTAACTCTCCTGAGAAGCACATTTAGCGATCCCCGAGTAAAGATATAGAAGGACAAAAATACTACTCCAAACACACTACCATTCCGGGAAAATTCTCTCCCTAGAGTTGAGCTTTTCCTGGATTAGACAATTTCTGCAAAATCCACAAAAGGGGGTGAAGTAGTATGCTTTGTGACAGCTGTAGGCGTCAGCAATCCTGCTTGCCGATGCTATTTTCCAAAAATGATCCGCAGTTACAAAAAATGCTCAAAAATCTGAAAAGATGTGAGTTGCGTATAGCCAAGTAAAACTTTACTTACAGCGCGATCAGTGATCTTCAGGTTGTCACACTATAAATTATTTCGATAGCACCGCTATCTCACATAACTCTTCCAGCAACCGTCGAATTTCTGCCACCGTGTTGTAGTGTAATAGTCCAACTCGCACCAAACCACCACTAGCTTCTACTCCTAGCTTTTCAGTCAAGTTACTTGCGTAGAAATTGCCGTGCCAGGCAAAAATACCGCGATCGCCTAAGTTTTTTGCCACCATCTGGGGAGATTGCCCCTCTAGTCGGAATGCTACCGTTGGTGTCCGCCAAGCAAAGCGTGCTGGATCAGTAATACCGTAGATAGTTAGACCAGGAATCTCCAAAAGTCCAGAAATTAGGTGTTTACTAAGTTCTGCTTCATAATGCTGGATAGCTTTCATGGCAGTTACTAAAGCAGCACGCCGATTTGGAAAGGATGACGATGTTGAACGGCTGGGGGGACAGCGAAACGTTTCCCATTTGCCAGCATCAGCTTTGAGGAGATCATAAAGCAAGTGATTTTCTTTTGAAGGCGCGACTTGACAACCTATTTTTGCCAAATAATTAACTGCTGCCACCATCCCCGCTAATCCTTCGTGGTTAAGCGTACCAGTTTCCCAACGAGATGGGACTTCATCAGAAGCGGGGCGGACTTTGTAAGGTTGAAAACGGGCCAGATGTTCGTGTTTGCCGTAGAGAATCCCGACATGAGGCCCAAAAAATTTATAGGCAGAACAGACAAGAAAATCACAATCAAGTGATCGCACATCAATGGGCGCGTGGGGTGCGTAGTGGACTGCATCGACAAAAACTAACGCTCCGACTGCATGAGCCAGCTGTGCGATCGCTGCGATATCATTAATTGTACCGACAGCATTAGAAGCGTACCCAACTGCTACTAAACATGTGCGATCATTAATTTGTTGTTCGAGTTCGCTCCAGTTGAGAGTACAGTCTTCAACATTGATATCCACAAAACGCACAGTTGCACCACGTTCTGCTAATGCACACCAAGAAGAAACATTAGCATCGTGGTCAAGGCGTGTCACAATTATTTCATCACCAGGTTGAATTTCCCGACCAATAGCCCGACTTAAAGCAAACGTGAGCGTAGTCATGTTTGCACCAAAGACGATTTCAGTTGCGTCACATCCAAGTAAATCAGCCGCCGCAGTCCGGGCCGAATCAATCAGCGCATCTGTCCGCGCACTTGTAGCAAAAGCCCCGTGGGCATTAGCATTTGACCTCACCAGGTAATCTGCGATCGCATCTATTACTGACCCAGGTACTTGTGTACCTCCCGGCCCATCAAAAAAAATAACGGGTTGGTTATTAATTATTTGGGTCAATGCCGGAAACTGGGCACGAATCCTTTCGATATCAAGACCTGGTGCTTTCATAGCTGAGCGACTCCTGGCTTTGAGGCTAGTACTGCTCTGTTAGAAGTCAAATTTGAGCTTTTGTTAGAGAGTATGTTTAATTACACAGTACCTTACTAGTGCAAGCTGGCTTTTTACTTGATTTTAACTGCATAGTTATCTTTGCCATGTTGCACTAGTAATATTTTAACCTCTGCACCCTTACCATTGCCAGAAATTACACATCGTAAATTCGGCACTCATCCGCTTCTGGATGGTCTTGACAATAATTTTCTAAATAGGTTTGAGTTTTGGTTGAGTGTAAGCGGTGAGATTTTTCCGCTTGTAACTCTTCAACAATATCCCAAGCCACAGCACAAGCACTAGAGTTACTGCCATTTAGATCACAAGCTTCCCGTGCTTGTGCGATCGCTTCGACAATAGCTTGTTCAAGAGTTTTAGCCAAATTTTGTTCAGAAAGAGTATTAACCATGATGTTTCAGCTGAGTGTGCTGAGTATAAACAACAGACACCTTTACTATAGAAAGGCTGATATCAACATACAGTGGGATAAACCGTAAATTCTGTATACAAATTACCAGGTATGTAAGTTTTGTTTATCCTACTTTTTGAACAATCGTAGACGCGCTTTGCGCGGCTCCAAGGTAGAGTACCCGAAGGGCTTCTGTAAGGTACACAGATGCACACCGATACACACCGATAAAAATCATCCGTGTTCATCCGTGTTCATCGGTGTTCGCCCATTACTCACTTGTGCAACCTAGTTACAATCTTGTTGAACAATCGACTACAGATACACACCGATACACACAGATAGACCTACAATGGAACTAGAAGCTTTGTTGCGAAATCACCGCATTATTCGTGCTATAGGTTTTGATGATGCTCCCTTTATTCGTCATTCTCATAATCCAGTAGGAGTAGCAGGGGTTGTCTGTGCCAATACTCGATTTGAAGGTATGGTTTGGGGCGAGATAGAAGCTGATGGTTGGGATGCTACAGATATCCTGTGTGAGTTGCTACTTGAGAGCAAGTTTCTCCCCCAGTTGCATGTGGTGCTACTTGATGGTATTTCCCTGGGGGGATTTAATTTGGTAAATCTGCCCTTGTTAGCACAACGCTTGCAACGTCCTTGTATTGCTGTGATGCGACGCCAACCAGACTTAAATGCTATCAAGCAGGCTATGCAACGGCTACCACAACTGGAACGACGATTAGAAATATTACGCCAAGCTGGCTCTATCTACGAATATCCGCCTTTTTATTTTCAAGTATGTGGTGCTGATCCTCAAGTGAGCGTTCAAGTTCTGAAGCGCTTGACAGACTGTGGTCATGTACCGGAAGCACTACGCCTTGCACACCTAATCGCTGCTGCGGTTGTCAAAGGGGAAAGTGGACGACAAGCTTAGAAATGTAGATTCAGATATAGAAAGTAGCATAGCTCAGATCTTGCAAATTTGACAAATACACCACGGGCGGCTTCCCGCAGGGTACACAGATGGATTATGAGTTGACTGTCAAGTTAATCCTCAATTTTTATTTTCAAGCTAGATGTGAAATAAAGAAACCAATGAATTTTAGTTAGATAAGCACAGACTCAAATCAAAAAATACTAATGACTCTAACTTCTTGAGGAAGAGAAACCCTAGTATTTTTGATTGATTTTAGAATAGTTAAATTTTAATTAAATAATTTTACTTTCAATTAAACAATTCACTATTCAACCAAGATATAGAGCAACAATTGATGATGTTCCCAAAGCTCTATAGGAATATAACTTAAGAATTTATAATGTGAAACATAAGCATGTGTCCATTTATTAATCTTATATTAACTACAAAAAATGAATAACACTATTGCCGATTACAAAATTATTCAAGTTATTTATGAGGGTAATACTACCTGTGTTTATCGTGGTTTAAGAGAGTCAGACCAAACATCAGTAATTATTAAAATTCCCAAAACTCAACATCCTACCATAGAACAATTAACTAGATTCAGACATGAATATAAAATACTCCAGTCTTTAGAGATAGAAGGAATTGTTAAACCCCTAGCTTTAGAAAATTATCAAAATGGTCTAGCACTAATATTATCAGATTTTCAGGGAGAGTCTCTCAAAAGTTTTATTACAAAAGAAGACTTTGGACTCAGCGTTTTTTTGCAAATTGCAATTCAATTATCTACCACCCTCGCTCAGTTACATAAAAATAATATTATTCATAAAGATATCAAACCACAAAATATTCTCATTAATCAAAATATAGGTCAAGTCAAAATTATAGATTTTAGTATTTCATCATGTCTATCAACAGAAAGTTCGGTAGTTAGTTATCCCAATTTGCTTGAAGGCACTCTCGCCTACATGTCACCAGAACAAACTGGGAGGATGAACCGTTCGATTGACTACCGAACTGATTTTTATTCTTTGGGCGTTACTTTTTACGAAATGCTAACAGGACAGTTGCCTTTTCCAGCTACTGATCCTTTGGAATTAGTTCATTGTCACATTGCTAAAAGTCCTGTACCACCAAAAGAACTCAATCCAGAAATTCCCCAAGCAGTTTCTGCTATTGTGATGAAACTATTAGCCAAAACAGCTGAACAAAGATATCAAAGTGCCTTAGGACTAAAAGCTGATTTAGAAGAATGTCTGAGAAAACTGCAAGCGACTGGTGAAATTGAAAACTTTACTGTCGGTCAGGTTGATTTATACAGCCAATTTATTATTCCGCAAAAACTTTATGGTCGTGAAACAGAAGTTGCTACCTTAATTGATGCCTTTGAAAGAGTAGCAAACCCCCCTATGTCCCCCCTTATTAAGGGGGAAAACCCCCCTATGTCCCCCCTTAATAAGGAGGAAAACCCACCTATGTCCCCCCTTAATAAGGAGGAAAACCCACCTATGTCCCCCCTTAGTAAGGGGGGATTAAGGGGGGTAGAAATGATTTTAGTCAGTGGTTACTCAGGTATTGGTAAATCTTCCTTAGTCAATGAAGTTCATAAAACTATTGTCCGTCAGCAGGGTAATTTCATTTCTGGTAAATTTGATCAATTTAAGCGAAATATTCCCTATGCTTCCTTGATTCAAGCCTTTCAGGAATTGATGCAGCAATTGCTAACAGAAAGCCCTGAAAAAATAGCAGATTGGAAAATTAAAATCTTAAAAGCTGTCGGTGCAAACGGTCAAGTAATTATTGACGTTATTCCTGAAGTTGAACGGATTATTGGTTCTCAGCCAGCTGTTCCTCAATTAGGACTAACTGAAACCCAAAACCGATTTAATTGGATATTTCAACAATTCATTCATGTATTTTGTAAAAGAGAGCATCCGCTAGTACTCTTTTTGGATGACCTTCAGTGGGCAGATTCTGCTTCTTTAAAGTTAATTCAACTGCTTATAAATGACCCAGCTAGCCAATATTTCTTACTGATTGGAGCATATCGAGATAACGAAGTTAGTGCAACTCATCCATTAATGTTGACTTTGGAGGAAATTCAAAAATCTGGTGCAGTTGTCAACCATATTGTTCTCCAACCTTTAGATATTAACCATGTGAATCAATTGGTTAGCGATCTTCTCCATAGTGATACTTTGAAGACAAAACCCCTGGCTGATTTAGTATTTAACAAAACTCTGGGTAATCCCTTCTTCTTAACTCAGTTACTCAAATCTCTGTACCAGGAAAATCTGTTGATATTTAATTTTGAGCAAGGTTGCTGGCAATGGGATATTGAACTGCTTCAAGACATTAATATTACTGATAATGTTGTTGAGTTAATGGTCAAACAGATTCAAAAGCTGTCAGCAACAACAATTAATATTTTAAAATTAGCTGCTTGTATTGGAGATAAATTTACCTTAGATGTTCTGAGTATTGTTAATCAAAAATCATTATTAGAAACAGCAACAGATTTGTGGGAAGCTCTCCAAGATGGATTGATTGTGCCATTGAGTCAGTCCTATAAAATTCCTTTAGTTGTAACTGACGAGGAAAACGAAATACTAATAAATAAACAAGAACAACTGATTATTGCCTATAAATTTTTACATGACCGAGTGCAGCAAGCGGCTTATTCTCTGATTGCAGATTCACAGAAAAAAGAAACTCACCTCAAAATAGGTCAATTACTACTACAAAACACTACTATTGAAGAACGACAAGAAAATATTTTTGCTTTGGTTAATCAGCTAAATTATGGCACAGACTTACTCACCTTAGAGTCGGAAAAATACGAACTGGCTGAACTTAATCTCATCGCTGGTCAGAAAGCAAAAGCAGCGACGGCTTATGAGTCTGCTATCCGTTATCTCAAGCTGGGTTTGAAGTTATTGCCTGTAAATAGTTGGCAGAATCAGTATGAATTATCCTTGGCACTCTATGAGTCAGCAGTAGAAACAGCCTACCTGAATGGTGATTTTGAGCAGATGGAGAAATGGGCAACTATTGTCCTGCAACAGGCAAAAACCCCTATTGATAAAATGAAAGTCTATGAGGTAAAAATTCAAGCCTGCATGGCTCAAGTCAAACAGCTGCAAGCGATTAAGATTGGGTTACAGGCGCTAGAACTACTAGGGGTAAGATTAGCTGAGTCTCCAACAGACTTGGATATCCAGGAAATCTTGAACCAAACAGCAATAAATTTGGCAGGGAAAAACATAGAAGACTTGATTAACCTGCCGTTAATGACACAGGTAGATAAGCTAGCAGCTATACGTATGCTGACAAGTATGGGTTCTCCTACCTATCAAGCTGCACCTACATTGTTTCCGTTAGTTATATGCGAACAGGTGAATTTATCTATTAAATATGGAAATTCACCCTTCTCGGCTTATGGCTATGTTTGTTACGGGGTCATTTTAAACGGTATAGTTCAGGACATTGAATCGGCTTATAAATTTGGGAAGTTGGCTTTAAGCCTAGTGGAACGCTTCAACGCCTTAGAAATAAATACCAGTGTATTTTTTGTAGCCGGAGCATGTACGATGCATGGCAAAGTTCATGTTAGAGAAACTTTGCCACTTTTACAGGATGGTTACTCCTATGGACTAGAAAACGGACATTTTGAATATGGTGGCTATGCCGCTATGCAAAAATGTCAATATTCCTATTACATTGGTCAGGAACTGCCAAGACTCGAACAAGAAATGGCAACAACCAGTAATGCCCTGGCTCAACTTAAACAAGAAAACGCTTTAAGCTGGAATCAAATCTTTCAACAGTCAGTTATTAACTTGCTTGAACCTTGTGAAAATTCTTGTTGTTTACTGGGTAAAGTGTACAACGAGGAGAAAGCATTACCACTTCTTAAGAAGGCTAATGATAGAACAGGACTCCACTATTTTTATTTAAACAAACTTATCCTTTGTTATCTATTTGAACAGTACCATCAAGCATTGGAAAATGCAGTTCAAGCTGAGCAATATTTAGATGGAGTGAAAGCATTTCTTGCTGTACCAGTGTTCTATTTCTATGATGCTTTAGTAAAACTTGCAATATATCCATTAGTGTCATCTTCACAACAAGAATATTTCTTAAATGGAGTAATTAGTAATCAGGAAAAAATGCAAAAATGGGCAGACCATGCTCCGATGAATTTTCAGCATAAATATGACTTGGTGGAAGCAGAGAAAGGGCGGGTATTAAGTCAATCTTGGCAAGCAATGGAATATTATGACCGAGCCATTGCTGGTGCTAAGGAGCAGGGATACATCCAAGAAGAAGCATTAGCTAATGAACTGGCAGCAAAATTTTATTTTGAGCTTGGTAGAGAAAAGGTTGGTCAAACCTATCTAATTGATGCTTACTATGGATATATTCGCTGGGGAGCAACAGCGAAAGTTGGAGATTTGGAAGCAAGATATCCTCAAATTTTCTCTCGCATCTCAGACAGAAAAACCCAAGAAATAGAAAAGAATTGGTTAATTGACTCTACGAGTACAAAGATTCCCGTAGGTTTCGATTTAGCCGCAGTTAAAAAAGCTTCGCAAGCTCTTTCTGGCGAAATTGTTTTAGATAAGTTGCTGACTAAATTGATGCATATTGTCATTGAAAATGCTGGTGCAGAAATAGGATTTTTGATTTTAGAAAAAGCAGGAAGTTTGTTTGTAGAAGCTGCGGGAAGATTTGACCAAGATGAGATAAATGTGCAGCAATCGATGCCTGTAGATTCTAGTCAGGAGTTACCAATATCTGTAATTAATTATGTGCATCGAACTCACCAAAATGTTGTTTTAAATGATGCGACTCTTGAGGGAGTTTTTACAACTGATAGCTATATCATTAATCACCAACCAAAATCTATATTGTGTACGCCAATTATTAATCAAGGTAAACTGATTGGCATTCTTTACTTAGAAAATAATTTGATTATTGGAGCATTTACACCAGAAAGATTAAAAGTTTTACAACTGTTATCTTCTCAAGCAGCAATCTCAATTGAAAATGCACGTCTTTATAATGATTTGGAGGAATCCAATCGCACGCTAGAAGCAAAAGTACAACAGCGAACCCTAGAGTTGGAAGCCAAAAATTTACAACTACAACAGGAAATTCGCGATCGCCAACGTGCAGAAGAAACAGCCGAAGCCGCCAACCGTGCTAAAAGTGAATTCCTGGCTAACATGAGCCATGAACTCCGCACCCCGCTTAATGGTATTTTGGGTTATGCTCAAATTTTCCAGAAAAGTAAAAATTTAACTGAACAGCAAATAAATGGTGTAAACATTATTTATCAATGTGGTGAACACTTACTCACATTAATTAACGATATTTTAGACGTCTCAAAAATTGAAGCTCGGAAAATGCAACTTTATCCCAAAGAATTTCATTTTCCAGCTTTTTTGGATAATCTTATGCAAATGTGCTGCATTAATGCCCATAAGAAAGGAATTTCTTTAGTTTACAAAGTATTATCTCCCTTACCAAGAATTGTCCGAGCCGATGAAAAACGCTTGCGCCAAATATTGATTAATTTAATTAGCAATGCCATCAAGTTTACAGAAAAAGGTAGTATAACTTTCACAGTGGATGTGATAGGTGATAGGAAAGGGACAATAGGAAAGGAAGAAAAACCGAACCAATTACCAATTACTAAAATTCGCTTTCAATTAGAAGATACAGGGATTGGTATTGCACCAGATAAATTAGAAGAAATATTTCTGCCATTCCAGCAGGTGGGTGAGGATAGTCGTAAGACAGAAGGAACAGGATTAGGATTGGCAATTAGCCGTCAATTAGTGCAAATGATGGGCGGTGAACTGAAAGTAAAGAGTAGTTTAGGTAAAGGGAGTATTTTTTGGGTCGATTTGAATTTACCAGAGGTTGCTCAACAAACTCATGCTCAGAATGCCGATGAGCGTAATATTATTCGCTTTGTTGGTGCTAAACGCAAAGTTTTAGTTGTAGATGATAAATTGGCAAATCGCTCTGTATTGGTCAATATATTACAGCCTTTGGGATTTGAAGTCATAGAAGCAACAAATGGTTTAGATGGTTTGAACAAAGCACAAAAATTTAAGCCAGATGTGATTTTTATGGACTTAGTGATGACAGTCATGGATGGCTTTGAAGCTACTCGTCGCCTGAGAAATTTACCAGAACTAAAGGAAGTAGTAATAATTGCCGTCTCGGCTAGCGTTTTTGAGTTTGATCAAAAACAGAGTATAGGAGTGGGTTGTGATGATTTTCTCTCCAAACCAGTGCGGGTAGCGGAGGTTTTAGAAAAATTACGGGTTCACTTGGGGTTGGAATGGGTTTATGAAGAGGCAAGAAGTAATGGGCAACAGCAGGAAGATATTGAGCCAAAATCTCAAATTTCCATTCTCGCTCAGGAGTCTCAACAAGAGCTAAAATTTATTGCTCCACCAGCAGAAGAGCTAGCTATTTTGCTAGATTTAGCAATGAGGGGTGATATCAAAAGTATTGCTCAAAAAGCCGCTGAATTAGAGAAATTGGATGCAAAATTGCTTCCTTTTGCCAGGTATTTACGCCAACTTGCCAAAGGTTTTAAAGGTAAGAAAATTTTAGAATTTCTCAAAAAATATTCATAATAAGAGGATTTATGAAAACTGATTTAAATCAAAAGGGTGTCATCCTGATTGTGGATGACACTCCCACCAACCTCGAAATGTTATTTGATTTTTTAGGAGATTCTGGATTTACAGTCTTAGTTGCAGAAGATGGTGAAAGTGCGATCGCCAGAGCAGAATACGCCCCACCCGACCTGATACTCTTAGATATACTCATGCCAGAAATGGACGGTTTTGAAACATGCCGTCGTTTGAAAGGCAATGAATTAACAAAAGATATTCCCATCATTTTCATGACTGCGCTTTCCGACACAGTAGATAAAGTAAAAGGTTTAAACCTTGGTGCAGTCGATTATATTACCAAGCCGCTTCAGCACGAAGAAGTTTTAGCCCGCATCGAACTACATCTGAAACTGCGGAATTTGACGAAGGAACTCCAAGAACAAAATCTGCATCTAGAAGCAGAGATTTCTGAACGTAAGCAAGCAGAACAAAAAATCCGCGAACAAGCTGCTTTGCTGGATATCGCTACAGATGCGATTATCTTGCGCGACTGGGACAATATCATTCATTATTGGAACCAAGGGGCTGAGCATTTATACGGATGGCAGGCGCAAGAAGCGATTGGTAAGAATGCTAATCAGCTTTTATATAAACCAGAAACTGTTTCGCAACTGCAAAACATCCATAAAAATTTAGCCAAGTCTGGTTCGTGGCAAGGTGAATTGCATCAGATTACTAAAGAAGGCAAAGCAATTATCGTTGCTAGTCGCTGGACTTTGATGCGTGATAAAGACGGGCAGCCAAAATCGATTCTGACAGTTAACACCGACATTACAGAGAAAAAACTACTCGAAAGTCAATTTCTGCGCGCCCAAAGATTAGAGAGTGTTGGTACACTTGCTGGTGGTATTGCCCATGACCTGAATAATATACTGACTCCAATTTTGACAGCATCCCAACTACTGCAACTAAAATACTCTAACATCGATGAACGCAGTCAACAATTATTTAAGACTATAGAATCTAACGCCAAACGTGGGGCTGCTTTGGTGAAGCAAGTGTTGCACTTTACCCGTGGTGTGGAAGGCAAGCGTACAATTGTGCAAGTAAATCACTTGTTCTCGGAAATTAAGCAAATTGTCGAAGAGACATTTCCCAAATCCATTGAACTTGCTACGAATATCAAGCCAGACCTTTGGGCTGTGATTGGAGATGCTACCAACTTGCATCAGGTGATCATGAATTTAGTAGTCAACGCCCGTGATGCTATGCCCAATGGTGGAACTTTGAGTATTTCTGCCGAAAATCTCTTTATTGATCAACAATACGCCCGCATGAATCTTGATGCCTGTGTTGGCCCGTACATTGCAATTACTATTGCAGATACGGGAATTGGGATGCCAACAGAAATACTAGATAGAATATTTGAGCCGTTTTTCACTACTAAAGAGATTGGCAAAGGTACAGGTTTGGGTCTTTCCACCGTCAGGGGCATTATTAAAGGTTTCGGTGGTTTTGTGAACGTGTTCAGTCAAGTGGGTAAAGGAACTGAATTTAAAGTATTCTTGCCAGCAGTCGAAGCAGCTGTAATACCGCTATCAGAAGACTTAGAACTGCTAAAAGGAAACGGAGAATTAGTTTTAGTTGTTGATGACGAAGCCAAAATTCTTGAGACTACCAAAATCTCGTTAGAAACTTATAACTATCGAGTGATAACAGCTAAGGATGGAATTGAAGCGATCGCACTTTATGCCCAGTATCAAGATGATATTAGCATTGTGTTGATGGATATGATGATGCCATTAATGGACGGTGTAACTACAACTCGCACCTTACAAAAAATCAATTCCCAAGTCAAAATTATTGCTGTCAGTGGTTTAGCAACCAACGATAAACTGATGGGAAATGCCGCAGTGAAAGGGTTTCTTGCTAAACCGTACACGACTAAAGAATTATTACAAACTTTACACAGTGTTCTGCACCAAGAATCAATGAGTGTAGAGAGTGAAAAGCAGTGGAAACATGGAGTAAGGGGTATAAGGGTGTAAGAGGAAATAAGAGTTTTTCTGAAATTACCTCTGATGTGATTAATCATTGTTTCTTAGAGAAGCGATACAAATAATCTATCTGTGTCCATCTGTGTGTATCGGTGTACCCTACCTTGAAGCCTATGAGCGCGTCTACGATTAATCAAAGATTTAGCGGTTTGCGATGAAGTTCAGTAGAGGAAAAACGAACACCGATTTATCCTGCGAACTCCACATTAACCCAAGCGACGAAAGATCAAAGTCAAACTTTTAACTAATGACCAGGGTAGAGAGAACAAGATTTGCCCACAACCTAGCGAACGCATCCAAACAGAAGCAGAGGTATGCTGGTGTTGCAGGATTGTCAAATTTTCTCGAATTTTCACTGTCCAAGGATGATCAACTCCTAACACTCGTTCACACATCACCAAGGCTTCCTGTAAGAGGGGTTTGGCTTCGGCATATCGCCCTTGAGAACGGTAGAGTGAAGCTAAATTGTTCAAGCTAGTAGCTACGTCAGGATTGTCGCCTTCATAGAGGTGCTTTCTCATTTCTAGGGCTTCTTGAAAAAGAAGTTCGGCTTCGGCATATCGCCCTTGGCTATTGTAGAGTGAAGCTAAATTATTTAAGCTTTGTGCCACGTCGGGGTGGTCGTGTTCATACAGCCGTTTTCTCATTGCAAGGGCTGCAATGTAAAGGGGTTCGGCTTCGCTGTACCGCGCTTGGCTATTGTAGAGTAAAGCTAAGTTGTTCAAGCTTTGTGCTATGTCGGGATTGTCGCCTTCATACAGCCGCTTTCTGATTGCCAAAGCTTCGGTGTAAAGAGGTTCGGCTTCGCTGTACCGCCCTTGAATTTTGTAAATGCTTGCTAAACTGTTCAAGCTTTGTGCCACGTCTGGATGGTCGTCTTCATACAGCCGCTTTCTGATTGCCAAAGCTTCGGTGTAAAGAGGTTCGGCTTCGCTGTACCGCCCTTGAATTTTGTAAATACTTGCTAAACTGTTCAAGCTTTGTGCTAAGTCTAGATGATCGCCTGCATACAGCCGCTTTCTGATTGCCAAAGCTTCAGTGTAAAGAGGTTCGGCTTCGCTGTACTGCCTTTGGCTTTTATAAAGCCTTGCTAATCCGTTCAAGGTTTGTGCTAAGTCGGGATGATCACCTTCATACAGGCGGTTTCTCATGACCAAAGCTTCAGTGTAGAGAGGTTCGGCTTCGGTATAACGCCTTTGGGAACAGTAGAGTTCCGCTAATCCGTTCAAACTAGTAGCTAAGTCGGGATGGTCATTAGTAAACAAAGCTTGACAAATTTTTAGACATTCCTCATACCAAGGTTCTGCTAGTTTATATAATCCCTGTCCTTTGTAAAATTTTCCTATCCCTACAAATACCCAAGTGAATTCATCTACCAAGGTACAAACAGGTGTTTCCCTAAACTCTACAATTAAACGCCTTCCCAGGTCTTCAAGATAGGGAATGATAGCTTTAAAGAATTTTACATCCTTAAGGGTGAGGGAATCAGGGATAGTTTTGGCAATAGCGATCGCATGATTGGTAAAAATTTTTTCTAGGACTAACTTCATTTCCCCAGATGCTGCTAACTGTTCCTGTAAGAACAAGCGCAATAAAGAATGAATTTCATAACATTTTTCTCTGTGTTTTACCTGTTGTAGCAAGTTGCGATCGCAAAGTTGTTTTTTGGCTTTGTTTAATTCATCTTCTGACCAACTTAGCTGTTTGTGTTGTTCTTGCTTTGCTGGTTCTCCATTTCTTGTCGCAATCCAAACCACCAAATCCCAAAGAACCAACTCGGGAGAAAATAAACTCAATAATTTTCCTAGTTGTTGCGCTAAGGGGTCGAGTTCTGACCAAGTTAAAGCAAAAGCGGTTTTGACTCCCCGTTGCGATGAACTAAGATTATGCTGTTGCTGGAAGGCTGCATCTGCTAATTTCTGGTCTTGCAACCGCCGAAACATGTTATCTAGAGATAGTTCCGGGTTTTGAACTAAATAACCCCCCACTAACTCTATCCCTAAAGGGAAATATCTTAGAAATTCGCAGATTGCAGCTGCGGCTTCTGGTTCATTGGCGATGCGTTTGTTTTGTTCTCCTAGCAGCTTTTGAAAAAGTTCTAATGCTTTTCCTGGTTCTTTTTGGGGTGAGAGAACATTTAAGGAAATCTCTTGAATAAAATGGGGGTCTAAATACCGTAGCTTTGTAGTTACCAGGACTCGGAAGCGCTTCTCGGTGGGGACGACTTCGCGGAGATTGGCAAGATCGGTAACGTTATCGAAAATAATTAAGATGGGCAAGGAAGATTCGGGATATTTAGACCAACACCAGGCAACTTGTTCATTGAGACTTAAAAGTCTTCTTCCTGATTCCTGGGGAATCTCCAAACCAAACTGTAAGCGAAACAATTGCAAAATTTCTGCGGTGAGATTGGTTTGGCTGGCGTTAAACCAAGCTATTCCCCCATACACATCTTCATATTGTCTAGCGTATTGGGTGACTAATTCGGTTTTACCTACGCCTTCCATCCCTACTACAGCGACATTATTTCCCTGCTGCAACTCTTGATGGACAATTGCCAGTTCCTGTTCTCGCCCCACAAAATGAACAGAACCGCGATCGGGGATAAGTTTTGTGGGCAATAACCGCTTTTGCCCCATATGAATCTGAGTTCCAATGTTAACTTGATTACCAGGGTGAGCAAAACCGCTAGTTTTGTCAGTGAAGTTCCTAAAGTCTTCAGGCATGTATAAAATTAACTGCCGTTAAAGTAAATTGATTGATATTAAATGGTGGTTGTTGCCCCTGGTATCATAAAGATACCAAGTTTTGGTGCTAATTTTTGCAGATTAAATATAGTAAAGAATTTCAGTAACTTAAAATTCCTAGATCAGAACTTTCCAGTTCTGATTTAAAACAGGAAATTTTTAACTTCAAACGAGAAATGTCACACTTAAAACAGGAATTTTTTTACTTCAAACAAGAAGCTTTTCACTTGAAACAGAAAATTTCTTATTTGAAATGAGAAGCGCCACGTTTGAAACTGGAAACTTTTCATTTGAAATAAGAAATGCCACGTTCGCAGTATAGATGAGATGATTAACGAACACCGATGCACACAGATGAACACAGATGGGTTATCGCCTTGTACTGTGTTCATCTGTGTACCTTACGGAAGCCCTCCGGGTTTGTCAGGTGCTTTATGCCGGGGAACCCGTCCACCGCACTGACTCACCGCTTGCGCGTCTACGATTTCAAAAACAATCATTCACGCCAGGTTTTGGCATAACCAAACATGAAAATTCTTACCCCTTCTGCCATCTGCCCTCTGCCCTCTGCCTTCTGCCTTATGATTGCTGGACTTTGCGATTTTTCCGGGCAAAGCGTTGTCCCATATCATCTAAAGCCACATCTAAACCAGTACCTTTACCACTAGCTTTAGCATAGTTATATACTAATAACCCAGCTGCGTAGGCTTCACTACCAACAGCAACAAAGGTATCATCTAGCAATTCTTGCAGTTGGGTAATCGATAGCAAAATAGGATACAAAGCTTCAAATAGTTCGACATCGCGGCGCATTTCATCCACATCAAATGATCGAGGCAGAAAGTCTGGATTCTGGACAGCGACTTCCAATGCCTTACTGACAAATGCCCGGCTTTTATCGCCTAGCTTTGGTAAAGATTTACGCTCTTCGGTTGTTAAATCAATCAAAAACGGTAACTTGGCTTTGATGGTTGCGATCGCTTGCATTACTGCTTCTCTATCTGTCTGGGAAATATTGGCACTGATGCGATTAGCTGTCATGTATATTACTCCTTGGGAGACTAAATTCAGTGTTCCCAAAATTAGACAAGCGATCGCACCTGTAAAATTATTGTGTTAAAACAGACTGCAACAACTGCCGCAGAGACTGAGCCTGTGTATGATTGGGGAAGATAGTTAAAAAATCATCCAAGTCACGGATTGCTTCCTGGATATGCTGCAAACTTGCACTCTGAGAGAGAGCATACCTATATAACTGCTCTGCTGTGGGGGTATAATCAACAGCCAGATAGTAAAGAGCCAAATTAAAAGTATTTTGCCAATCTTGAAAGTTTTGTTTGTAACGCTCTTTAGCAACTTTCACAGAACTAGCAAAGTCAGACCGTGCTTTGTCTGGTTGCTTCAGAGTTTGGTAGGCTAAAGCTCGAACATACAAACACCAGTCATTATTAGGTTCCAACTCTATAGCCCTGTTAAAATCTGCAAGAGCAGCGTTGTATCGTTTCAGCATCAGGTAAACTTCACCCCGAGTCACTAGCACCCAGGCATAATTAGGGTTAAGTTCAATAGCACAGTCAAAGTCTTTGAGTGCTTGTTTGTAGCGCTGCATCAACCGATAAGTTTCACCCCGCCCAGCTAACGCCCAAGCATTACCAGGATTAAGTTTGATAGCACGGTCAAAGTCTTTAAGGGCTTGTTTGTAACGCTGCATAGATTGATAAGTTTGACCCCGGCTTGCCAACACCCAATCTAAATTAGAATTAATTTTAATCGCACGGTTAAAGTCTTTAAGTGCTTCTTCGTAGCGCTGCATAGATTGGTAAGTCTGACCCCGACTCGCCAGTGCCCAGTCACAGTTAGGATTAAGTGCGATCGCACGGTTAAAATCTAGGAGTGCTTTTTCGTAGTTCTGCATTAAACGGTAAGTTTCACCCCGAATTGCCAGCGCCTCAGTAAAATTGGGGTCAAGTTCAATGACGCGGTCAAAATCTTTTAAGGCATCCCCATAGCGTTGCATGAATTGGTAAATTTGACCCCGACGCACTAACGTAGAAATGTGATTAGGATTAATTTTAAGAGTGCGGTCAAACTCTTTGAGGGCTTTCTTGTAATTATTAATAACAAGCATTCCTGCTTTGCAACTTGAATATATTTTTTCACTACATTATGTTTAATGTATTTGCTGCGTACAGCTAAACTATCTATGTATAACTGTGTGCATTTGTGTGCATCGGTGTACCCTGCCTTAAGTCGCTTGCGCGTCTGCGATTGATAAAATATATTTTTTGCTCATAGTCTTAACCCCCATTCAGTAAAAATAAAATTACGTAGGGTGTGTTAGGCGCATATTTTGATCTAGTTTTTCACGAAAAACATTATATGAGTGCCTAACGCACCATCAGATCTGATGGTGCGTTAGGCTGAAGCCATAACGCAACGGCAATAAAGCGGGAGGAACATCCACGCCGCTTTTTGCCTCCCCTACTTAAGATTTACTAAGAGTAAATCAAACTACTACCAAAGTAATAGAAAAAATACTACACTCGACAGTTCCAAACAGCTTATATCTAAAATTTATGATCTAAAATAACAGAGCCTTATGGGGGAAAGTAAATATGGTGAAACAGTTGAACTCTGCTCTCCATGAAGAACCCCGTAATCAGCGTACTTATGTTATTCCCCTAAAGCAAGAGAATTCCTTTTTAGAATGGTTGCGAGATAGTGGTCGATTAATACCACGAGGTGAAGAGGAATATTATGCTTACGATGAAGAGGAAGAAGAAGAAATAGCTGAGATCGTGGGTCACGACACCTATAGTTTTGAAGAAGAGACAATAGAGGAACTAGAGGATTAAGATCGTGTCCGTTGAAAAACTTATGTTATGCGTTGGGGTCGGTAATGGGTAATGGGTAATCGGTAATTGGTTTAAAACAATCTTCCCTACCAATTCCTAACGACAAAACAAGATTTCATAAGCAATTAACCGGACTTGATATCAAGTTCTCTAATACAAACAAAAAAAGTGCTGGCAATAGAAAATTAGAGAAACCACTCTACTTAATCTATTGCCAGCTAACTTTTGCGATTATACAGACACAACCAATTAAACAAGTTTCAGTTCTGGATATTGTGCCAACACATCTTCACTAGTGAGGACATCGCCTTCTGCTTGCGGAGTCCACAGTACTTCAAAGGCTAACAATTGTTCACCAGGGATGCTGCCGATTTGACGTAAGGCTTGACGCAAATCATCAGCATTGTTAATTTGTGGTATTTCAAATTTACCCAGAGTAGCTGCCAAGAGAGTCACAATAATGTATTCTCCTGGACCTTCGGTGATTAAGCGAGTGGGGTTATCAAGTTGATCCGCAGACGCTAAAGCCTGTTTGCGAGTTGCTTCTTTGAGCTGGTTGTTGACGTTAGACAAAGTTTCTTCGCTGAACTTGCTACGTTCTGCCAATGCTAGACGATTAAATGTTGATTCTGCTGCATTTAAGTGCGCTTGTTCAGTACCACCACCTGCATATACCCAGTATTCTGGATGGCGGAGTAAAGCCAGGCTAGCTTCTTGCAATACTTCAACTCTACCCTCAGGAGAATTAGTATCAGCAGTTTCGGCTATATAGTTAAGTTCTTGTTGCAACTCACGGGCGTTAGCTAATAAACCGACTTGTAACCGGCTAATGGAAACTGTAGGGTTACTGCTGTAGCCTACTTCGTCAACACCACCACCACTAGTAGCACGGCGGAAAGACTGGACTAAAAAGCCAGCAATTGCCAAAAAAATCAACAGGCCAAATAATCCACCACCAAAACCAAACACCGGCACTACAAAAGGAAATCCGAATCCACCACCTGGGTAAACTGGGTAAGGAGCAGGATAGTATCCACCACCGTATCCACCACCAGGAGGTGCATAAGTCCGGGGAGATGAGTAGCCACGACCGCTGCTGGGCATTCGGAAAGAACCACCACCAATTCGGCCTCCACTAGCTGCTAATGCTCCATCAGCATGACTCAATGCCAACGTGAACACCAAAAATAGGACGAACAGCGGTTTTAAAAGCGGTTTGAAGGCTTGTTGTAGTTTTTTATGCATAACACAGTCACTTGAAAAACGATATTGGTTATATTTGTCCACAAACGTGGGATTTTTTATGCTTGGTTGGTGACGCTAGCCTATACCCTACAGAGAGTGTGAAAGTGAAAGTAGCTCTCATCACAAGCTACATATTCAATTTATCGTTTCTTGTCCTGTGTCCGCAGCTATCCTCTAGGCTAATTCGGTCGCAATAACCGTACATCTTTGGAGATGGGGAGATGGGGGGAGTGTGTAGACGCGTAGCGGCTTAAGGTAAGGGTGGAGTGTGAGGAGTGTGTAGACGCGCTTTGCGCGGCTTCCCGTAGGGTGGGGTGTAAGGGGTGTGAGGGGTGTGAGGAGTAGTAACCATTAAAAACTAACTACTAACCACTAACTACTAACAAATGACAATTGACCATTGACTATTCGGCATTTTGGCAGAACATTTTGATGGTATTTAGTTATTCTACTGAATACATCTATACTGAGTACATCATTACACTTTTTCTTTGCGATTATGCAGCTAGGGATATAGCGATCGCAACTATAAACCTAAGCCCTACAAATTCTCAAAAGTATACTTAAGAGTTACATAATAAAGTAAAGATCAAATCAGGGGAGTGTGTTAAAAATGTGTAACGCACAGCTGAATTGAGTGTGTTACAGCACTTGAGATTGTCATAATTATTAAGCAGTAGGTTAGCACAGCAGTATTAACCTATAAACTAACAAAAAATAACAGTTTGAAATTTTATTTATTAAATTTCTGATGGAACATATTTCATCAAGGGTGGCGACGCTTGGAGAACAAACTGTATCTCCAAATATTCTTATCGTATGTCGCACTTTTCTACCCAGGGAAGGCGGAATTGAGGAATACATATATAATCGCTGTCTGCAAGACACAGAAAGAGTTATTGTTCTGACCGCTAGTTGTGCAGGGGATAAAGCTTTTGACAAGTCACAACTGTTTCCTGTTTATCGTTGGCAAACTCCTAAATCTTGGCATCATGGTTGGAGCCAAAATATCCTCAAACCAGTTCTAAATATGGTTTGGTCAGCGATCCTAGCAATAAAACTTTATTTTCGCTATCATTACCGTTATATTGAATGGGGTCATGGTTACGGTTTTATTTCACTGTTATTTTTAAGCTATCTTTTACCTATTCGTTTTTTTATCTACCTCCACGGGGATGATATTTTATGTGCTTTACGTAATTCGCTCATGCGATCGCTGTTTGCATTTACTTTGCAAAGAGCAGAAGGTATTGTTTGTAATAGCTGCTGGACAAGAGATTTACTGACTAGACATTTTCAAATCGATACCCCTACTCACGTTATCCATCCTGTAGTCAGAAGAAAAAAATTTGGCGTCGCAACTCCTACCGCAATTGATGATTTACGTATACGGGTACGTAACAGGCACAATATTCCAGAAAATGCAATAGTCATTCTTTCGGTCGGCAGCCTACAAAAGTATAAAGGTTTTGACTTGGTAATAGATAATTTGCCACTACTGCTAACTTTAGGACTAGATGTTCACTACATTCTTTGTGGACGAGGCCCTTGTGAGTCAAAACTACAATCTCAGGTGCAACGTCTGCGCTTGGATCGGTGGGTACATTTTGCTGGATATGTTGCTGATCGGGAATTGGCTGGTTATTATGCAGCTTGTGATATATTTGCTTTGCTGAGTTTATTTGATCGCAAAACTAGCAGCCACCTGGGTTTTGGTATGGTCTACTTAGAAGCAGCTTACTTTGGTAAGCCTGTAATCGCCTCAAATGTTGGTTGTGCCGCAGATACAGTCCGCCACAGGGAAAACGGCTTAATTGTCAATCCCCATTCTGGTTTGGAAATGTTTCAAGCTTTTCGCCAACTATGCGAAAACCAACAACTACGCGAACAACTTGGGCGTAGAGGAAAAATATTAGCTAACAAAAGAAGCTTGCACCGATGGCTTTATATCCCTGAGTCTCGCTATTCTTGTTTGCTGAGTTAGGGAACTCCAAAAAATAAATTACCCAACTCCTACACTTAATAAAACTTATTCCCCCTTGTCCTCCTTATCTCCGATCTCCCCATCTCCCTTGACCTAACCCCCACCAACAATCGTGACAACTTCCAAGCGATCGCCCTGCTGTATTTTTGTTTCCTGCCAATACTGACGGTGTAAAATTTCACCATTGTACTCTACTGCCACCAACCGAGGATTAAACCCTAATTGTTGAAGTAATTCGGGTAGAAGAGTTTGAGGCAAGCAGCTACGAGGTTCACCATTGATCTGGATAGTAATTTGATTCGACATAGAGATGATCAGGATCTGGTTGAATACGATTCAGCTGCGAGAGAAAATATTGCGTCACTAAAGTAGGTTGTTCGGCTTGCATGATCCCACGCACCACTGCTACACGCTTCGCCCCAGCATCAATCACGTCATTGATGTTATTGGGATCTATACCCCCAATGGCAAACCAAGGGATGGAACAATTTTTAGCGACGTAACTAACATATTCTAAACCAGCAGCAGGCTTACCTTCTTTTGTCGGAGTTTCATAAACAGGCCCTACACCGATATAATCTGCTCCTTCTTTGATTGCCCGTTGCATTTCATCAGCATTTGTGGTAGAGCGACCAATTATGCGGTGAGGCCCCAGCAATTGTCTAGCTACAGTAATGGGCATATCTTGCTGTCCCAGGTGTACCCCATCTGCATCAACTGCCAAAGCTATATCTACGCGGTCATTGATGATAAAAATGGCGTTGTAGGTATGGCATAACTGCCGTAATTTTTGAGCTTGTTGGAGGCGAACAGCATCATCAACATTTTTATCGCGGTACTGTACTAGGGTTAATCCTCCCTTGAGAGCAGCTTCAACTATTTCTAGTAGTTTATCAGTGGGGGAGGTAACAAGATACAAATGCGATCGCAGCAGCAATTGATGCCGTTGATAACCCATCAAATTACTCTCTAGGGTGTAAACCCGGTAACGCATCTGCTTGAAAGCTTTTCCCATATTTGGGTTATAAAGCTTGCCATATTCTTCTAGTACTCGCATAGCTTCTTCTACTCGACAGAAGTTAGCTTGCAGCAAAGATTTGATACTCGTACGTTGTTCTTCCTGGGGATGAGTTAACTCAGTACCAGGATCGCCCAATGTATCCCGTGCTGCCCGTAAATCAGCAGTATGCCAGCTTGCTAACTCTTGTCGCATTCCCTTGCATTCCCCAGTTAACTGGGCATTATTCAAGCCAAAACGACACCATTCCTCAATAATTCGCAAGCCTTCACGCGCACGGTCTAAATTCGCATCTAAAATGCGGTAAATAACCAGATTTCTTTGCTCTCTTTGGCTGTATGGCTCGACCATTACAACAATCCCATTAGTGTTTTGATCGTAACAGTCAGTCCGTTTCATAGTTGCAGTAATTTTTTCATGTCTATTGTTTATTTATTAAAGATTTGAGATTCGAGATAAAGAATTAGAAAATAGGAATTATAAAATATTTTTACTACAACCTCTACCCCCTAAGTAAGGGGGATCGGGGATTGGGAATTAAGCATGATTAATAACCACTAACCATTACCCATTCAATATCTGAGTGATATCATCGACATTCTTGCAATTTTGAGAGTATAAAAATTGCTAGTTGGTTGTAAGGAGTGCAGAAAAGGTGATTTACCCCCCCATTGATTCTAATCCTTGTCAGGATGACATTCTACCAGGAAAGAAGATTAATCAAAAGCAAAAATCACATCCGTACATGGAGGTGACAATACTTTTTATTTATCGTTCCGCGCGTTTATTGTTTAACGCTGCTGGTATAGGAGTAGCAAGTTTGATGTTTTTGAACTGCTACTTTGATACCGCTATTGCTCAGACACCCAGCCAGACAACAATTTCTCAGGTGAATGTATTATTTGTCAACCCCAGTACTGGAGATGACAAACAGGGAGATGGGGGTGAAAGTACTCCTTTTAAAACTATTACCCAGGCTTTGCGAGTTGCTACTCCCAACACTGTGATTAAGCTAGCTAAAGGGACTTACAGCGCTGCAACGGGAGAAAATTTCCCCTTAATACTCAAGTCTGGTGTTTCCCTTCAAGGGAATGGCAGTAGCAAAGGCCGTGGTATTATTATTAGCGGAGGCGGTGATTACCTAAGCCGGAGTTTTGGTAGTAAAAATGTCGCTGTTGTCGGTGCAAAAGGAGCAACACTAACAGGGGTAACAGTGACAAACTCCAATCCGGGGGGTTACGGTCTATGGATTGAATCTACTAATTTTATAGTTAGAGAAAATACATTTACTGGTAATACTCAAGATGGAGTTACCGTCATTGGCAATACTGCACCAATAATTCGCAACAATTTCTTTTATCGTAACAGTGCCAACGGTATTACGGTTACTGATGCCTCTCGTGCAGAAATACGAGAGAACATATTTCAAGAAACAGGCTTTGGTATTAATATTGCTCAAAAAGCCCAACCTGTGGTAGTAGGTAATCAAATTATCAACAATAGAAGCGGGATCATTGTGCAAGCTTCTTCTCGTCCCATTTTACGGAAAAACGTGATTGAGGGTAATAAAGAAGATGGGCTGGTAGTATTAGGGCAAGCACAACCAGATTTAGGTAACACTTCCGAAGTCGGTGGTAATCAGTTTCGTAATAATGCTCGTTATGATATCAATGCCAGTGCTGCAAAGCAGATAATAACTGCCTACGGAAACGTTATTGCTGGCGATCGCATTGCTGGTACTGTCAATACTAGCGGTACAATAGCTGCGGCTGATAACTCATCATCTGTTGCGATCGCCAAAAACAGCACCCAGCAAACACAAGTAACTCAGGAAATTACCTTTTCTGCTCCTAGTGTCTCTAATAATACTATAAGCAGTAGACCTACCTCTACGCGGAAATTACCCTCTCTTCCTGTTTCCCAAGCTTCTCAACCGTCACCGCCTCCCCCAACTGTTGTATCTTCTAGTACCAACAACGCTGCAAAACCATTAAACAGCCAACTATTGCCATTACAACCAGCAAATTCTACTTCTAAGGTTGTGGTAAGTGTTCCCCAGCCACAGCAGTCCACAGGACAAGTCACTTCTGGAGTAGTTACAAATTCTATTAAACCAAAACCACTTCCCTTAAGAAACGCTGCTGGATTTCCGATTCCTAGTAGCTTGACACCTAAACAAACAGTTACAGGTTGGCAACAACAAGCAAGTACACCACAAGTAAATTATGTACAGATGGCAACAAATACAATCGAATTTGTTGCACCCCAACCCCAATCTCCTATCAATTCAGTCACACCCACACCAGTAACAACGGAAACCAATGCAATCCAAGCATTACCAATGCTGCAACCACCACCAATGAGTAGTAATCTTCCTACTGGTAATCCACTACCAGTATCTGAAAATCCTACAACTACAGCTTATGCTGGCGGCGCACTCGGTAGGCGTTACCGGGTGATAGCAGAAGTACAAACTCAAAAAGATCAGGAGTTAGTCAGATTTCTAGCGCCTGGTGCTTTTCCTACTTTCTGGCAAGGTAGAGCAGTTATGCAAGCAGGAGTGTTTAGTAGCCGCTATAACGCTGAGCAGATGTTAACTATTCTTAATAATAATGGTTTGAGAACTATGATCGAGCCAATTGGATACTAATCAATTGTCAATGGTCAATGGTCAATGACCAATGACCATTGCTTCAGTATTGAGTTGTTTAATATTAATTTAATAATTGCTTGTTTTTCCCTTCTTTCGCCTCTTTTCCCATCTTTTCATTGACTCTATTTTTAGTTGAGTGTAGAAAATAGTGTCAAATTTGATGGTCAACTAGTTGCATATTTCCACTGTAGCTTGAGATGATAGATAAAATTCATCGTAAAAAAGCTAACTGTAACATGTTTTTCCTAGTACTTTAGTGAGACACACTAGTGTGTTAATCCTTTTACAACACCTCTTGCAACAAAGATAACCACCTAGACTCTCAACAGCAACATGGATACTTGCAATAGGACGACTTTTAATGAGACCAACCTTTACGAGCCAGATGATGATACACAACAGGAGGAATTGTGCAGCATCCCGAATCTACTCACCCTAACTTTTACAGAGAATGATCCCGGGAAGATTGATATGAATTCTCCAGAAACTCAAATAGCTGTGAACAAATCTAAATCACAGATACAACAAGAAATTTCCCAGCAAACAACCTTAATTCAAAGGGTTGTTGTACCCAGAGCCGATTTTATCCAACAAAATCCTCACAATTCCCCTGATCTACCAGTATTTCCCATCCAACACTACCCTCTTGGCGAATCTATTGAACTAACAACAGAGTCTACCCAAGAATACCCAACCTACAAAGGAGTGAAGCAGGAGAAATTGCTGGATACAATTTCTTATATCTTTCTGGATGATGAAAACCTGGAGGAGATCGAACACTACACTCGAGAATCCCAGACAAATTCATTAAACCCCAGACTACAAACAAAAGTGTCTAGTCACTCATCAACAGTAGGCTTACGTTCTAAGGTTGGAATAGCTTCAATGATGTTTGCTGGAGGCTTTGCTGTTGGAGGGATTTCTTCTTGGGTTGTTTTATCAGATCAATTTGCCTCAGCTAATACTAAGTTGCAGAAAACAGTACAGAAGTATGCCAATCTTAAACCTGCATACAGTACTAACGCCTTAGAGAAAATTAACATTAGTACACCAGAAATAGATCTTCCCGAGACAAGCTTTAGTGCTGTTGAACCATCTGAGGATATCGAATCGCAGGTTACTTCGCAACCAGCAAAGAACCAGGCTAGCTTGAATCAAGTTAAACCGGTACTATCCAAATCGACCAAATCAGATGCGAAAACTACTTTGCAAGCAGCAAAGAACCAGACTAGCTTGAATCAAGTTGAACCGCCACTACCCACATCTATCGACTTGGAGATTACTTCCCAACCAGCGAATAGCCAACCTACTTTGCATCAAACTGAATCCCCACTTCTCAAATCTCAGGTTTTAGCTGCAACATCAAAGCCACTGTTTCAACAACGATTGCTTACCTCGGCAGATCTCAAGGGATTTAGTGCGCAGGAATTAACGCTTATGCGTAATGAAATCTATGCCCGTCATGGTCGTAGATTTAAAGAGCAAAAGCTACAGCGTTACTTTGAAAGTCAAAGTTGGTATCAGCCTCGTTATGCACCAGGAGAGTTTCCTGACTCTGTTCTTTCCCAAATAGAGTTGAAGAATGCCATTATGATACGTGAGTACCAGCGTATTCACGGCATGATGCTAAACCCATAACTACCTTAGTTTGAAGGGCGACTTCAACCAGGGTGTTTTTCTGTCGCCCCTGTGATCCAATTTTGGATTTTAGATTTTAGATTTTGGATTGGTTCCATAGATATCGAATTATTAATACAAGCGAATTATTAAAAGCTAAATTTATTAAATAAATGTTGCATAGGCTGGTAATGGGTAAGAGAGAATAGGCAAGAGTACCTCTGATCTTCACAGTAGCTTGTCATTAGACATCGCTTTCAGTTTTGAGGTAAATGATTGAGAGCGATCGCTTGTTTGGGGGGTAAATTGTTCGATGGGAGAATGATTGACAGCAGCCGAGAGAAGCTGTCGTTGTGGTTTGGGAGTATTATTAGTAGGGAGATGGGGAAAAATTTCTTGGTGTTTCTCGATCTTAGTGTCTTTGTGTCTTTGTGTTTCCACTTCCTCTTTTTTCTCTTCATCGGCACGAGGAGTGTGGTAAGCAGAAAATTGAGGCCACGTTGACACTGAAGTTAAACTTTCAGGGAACTTGCTACAAATTAAGCGCTCAAATTCCATATTGAAATGAAAAACAGCCTGTCCCCGTCGCTGCCACAGTGTTAATATTTGCTGTACTGATATCGCTTTGTAACGCCCCTGATACAGTGCTTCAATCACTGCTATATGTAACCAACTATCAGAGTATTGCTGTTGCCAATAATTAACCAACTCACTGGCTTGATAACCACTGAGATCAAAACTGTAGTGAATCAATAAGGCTATTGCCAAGTTGGCAGATGTTCCCAAACTTGGTGTAAATGTTGGGATTTCGGTTTGAGGCAATAGGGCTAAATTTTGCTCCCGTTGCATATAGCTAGCTTTTTGCTACTGTTTATTAGATAGTTGAAATAAATTTATTTGTTTTGAAGGCTGTTAATGGATAGTGGTTGGAAATCAGTGAATAGTAAACAGTTATCACCTGAGAAATTACCTGATAACTGATAACTGATAACTGGTTAGTGGATAGTGGTTAGTGGTGAACAACTAACAACTAACAACTAACAACTAACTACTAACTACTAACTACTAACAATCCCCATAGCTATTTTTCTTTATATTCAGTAATAAAAGAATGTCTTTTATTCTACTCGTTACCGACTGCAAAAGGGGAAACAATATAGGGTGAATTAATTTTTGGAGATCGCCCAATTGCTACTAATGCTTGATATACCATTGCTGCTACTTCTGCCCGTGTTGCTTCTCGCGTTGGTGCAATTTGTTTAGTATCTGGGTAATCGACGATGATTTTTTGCACAGTTGCTGTGGCAACGGCAGTACGGGCATAGTCGGGAATAGTGTTGTGATCGCTAAAGCTAGATAATACATCAGCATTGGCTGCTGGTAGGCTAAGCCCATTCACCAAGGAAACAATTACCTGGAGTCGTTGCACATTGTGCTGGGGGCGGAAGGTGCGATCATTAAAACCAGCTACAAAACCGCCTTGTGCTGCTTGTTGGATGGGCTTGTATGCCCAAAAATCCTTGGGTACATCAATAAACTCTTGTGCTGGACGTTTAGCAGTGGGATTAAATGCAGCTGCTACTAATGCAGCATACTGGGCGCGAGTCATTGCTTGATCTGGTTTATAGCTACCATCAGCAAAACCACGAGTTAAATTCATGCTAACTAATGCCCGAATAAATCCTTCTGCCCAGTGTCCCCTGAGATCGGTGAATGAGGCAATATCCGCATCAGGATTAACAATGTAAGGAGAAATTATTGGTTTTTGCTTACCGCTAGTCACTAATGCTTGATAAATTAATGCTGCTACCTCGGCGCGCGTGATATCCCGCAAAGGTTCGAGTATTTCGGTTTGCGGATAATTCACCACTAGTAGTTTTTGAGTAGCAATTGCCATAGCATCAATGGCATAACTGGGTATTTGAGCGCGATCGCGATACACGGTTAACACATTTGGATTACCACCACTTAGTTGTAACCCATTTACTATCGATACTATTGCTTGAATTTTTGTTAAATTTTGTCCTGGTCGAAATGTACCATCTGGGAATCCGCTTATAAACCCCATACTAGCAGCCCTTTCGATAGCTGCGGCTGCCCAAAAATCAGATTTTACATCCGTAAATTTACCGTATTTATTTTTTAGAGGTAGCTCAAAAGTTTTAGCAATCATTGCTGCATACTGAGCGCGGGTGATTGGGGCTTCTGGTTTAAACGTACCATCACCAAAGCCGCTAATTAAGCCTTTAGTGAGTAAAGCTTCCACAAAAGCAACTGCCCAATGCCCAGTCATATCAGCAAAACTCGTGTTTACAGATATTGGTTTGGCAGTGTCTTCAACCGTTGCACTCAACTCCACCAACCCCTTGATCCCCACGGGATTTAATAGATTTCCAGCCGAAACTAATTTTACTGATGTGGCATTTTGTACATCAAAACCAGAATTGCTACGAAAAGTATTACCAGCAGGATCTTGAGTGCTGCCCAAATCGGGGATGGCGTTACCGTTTACTAACAAACCGCCTTGGGAATTTTTTTCGATGACATTCTGGCGCAGCACTGGACGTGCATCTCGAGACAGAGCGATCGCAGTCCGATTTTCTGATAATTTATTATTTGCAATCAAAGGAGCAGCAAAGTCACTGATGGCAATGCCAATGGCATTTTTTTGGACTACATTCCGCAGCACTTCTCCTTTACTATTACGTGCCATTACTAGTCCAGAAGCACCATTTCCGGTAAATACGTTATCGAGAATTGCTGGTTTAGCTGTGCCACTGACAAATAAACCTTCTCGACCACAGTTGAGCAAAGTATTATTGGCTAAAGTTGGTGCGCCGTATTCAATCCAAATACCTGTGCCTTTGGTGATCGAGTTAGTCACAGTCACACCCATGAGACTGGCATTATCCAGTAGTAGCAGTGTGATGTTTTGCAGCCCAAAACTTTCGCTTTGATATTCTCCGCTTCCAGAAATAGTAATGCCTTGTCCTTTTGTTGCTTCGTTACCCACTACCATTACCCCAGCTGGGATGATGAGGGGAAAAATCTCACCATTGGCAGTGTTGTAATTACCCGGTGCGAGTTGAATAATCATTCCTGTTTTGGATGCTTTTAAGGCACGGGTAAGGGTTTTATACGGAACTAAGCGTGACCCAGCATTGGCATCATTCCCCGTTATGGGGTTAACATAAAGTGTAGCAACCAGGGTAGAGCTGACCATTGATTGTGATGATTAGGCGAATGTTTAAATTATGACTATCAAAAGTAACTCTACAGCTGCTTGATGACAAGAAGTTGAGTATCTGCGATCGCTTGAAAGTTTTAGCTAATAGTTTGATGTGATCTGTAAGTGTGCAAAAGGTTTTTTAGGTATCAATCACCAGGTAAGGCGAGACGACGACCACCCAGGAAAGGCGTAAAGGGTGAAGTTAACAATGAATTTTACATTCCTAATTGCCAGTTTTAATTCCCCATTTCCTACACCTTTGTGAAAAGAGTATTAATACTAACACTTGAAACCCCCACCAGCTAAAGAATCTTCTAGAATGAGAAAGAGTGATTGAGTACATATACCAAGGAGGATAAAATAAAGCATGGCTGGTGGCGAGTCTCAGACCCCTGTAAGTCTGTCAGACAGAGAACTGCAAATTATCGACTTAGTGGCCGCTGGCTTAACTAATCAGGAAATTGCAGCAAAGCTTGAAATTAGCAAGCGTACAGTTGATAACCATATCAGCAACATTCTCACCAAAACTGGTACAGACAATCGAGTAGCCCTTGTCCGCTGGGCTTTGCACTGGGGCAAAGTCTGCTTGGATGATGTAAACTGCTGTCCTTTGCCCAATCCCAATCATGAATAAACTTACTAGTATGCTGTCAAGCCCATTTTGATAGGTTTTTGCTCATTTTTCTCCTCACGCCTGATGTTAAGTGTCAACCTTTCAAAATTCAGCGCCACATACTACTGGAAGATTGGTTAAGGTTAGGGACAGTTTTTACCCAAGGATGAGAATCATATATGCCAGGTTAAGCATCCCGACTGTACGAGTGAAGGTCTTGGGCATGGGGCATTGGGCTTTGGGAATTATGAATTACTATATACCTTTAGCCTCTAGCCCCTAGCCAATCAATTTTGGATTTTAGATTTGTGATTTGAGATTAACTGCAAACCTCAATCCAAAATCCGTCTTGAAAAGCTTTGCAGTTCCCTCCGGAACGCTACGCGTAGACGCCCGCAGGGTGTCTACAAACTTTTCGCAGAATCTAAAATTTGCACAGTCAACAAAAATTAGCAACAATCTATAGGCTGAAAGGGTACATTTGAAAGAAATATGTATTGCTCCATCAGTTTAGCGAGCAGTGTTCTTATGAATAATTTTGCTTATGCCAAAATAGATGGGTTTCCCTTGGACTTATTTAATTTTGATTTAACAGCACCTCAACCTACGTTAGATGCTGATTTACTTCAACAGTTATCTTTTATCCCAGGGTTGAAAGAAATTCTCATGCTCCGGCAAGTTCATGCTTTAGAACATGCTACAGTGTGGATGCTGAGCGAGTCAAAAACTAACCATCCTATTACATTCACCTCCAGTAATGTTCAGGTAGATAACAAATTCTTGGGTGGATTGTCTACAGAGCAAGGATTCTACCTTTACGGTGAGGTAAATATTAGCGACTTGCGGCGTGCAGCCACACTTGCCTTACATCGATTGATCAATGGGGAATGGCATTTAGCTATACATCCTCGCTGCGGTACAAATGCATCAGTAGCAATGCTGCTGACAGCAGGATTTGCCGTCGGTATGCATATATTGCTACCACCAGGCATAATAGAACAACTCGTAGGTTTAGGGTTGGCAGCAACGACAGCAGCAGAATTAGCCCCTGATGTAGGTGCTTTAGCACAACGATACATCACAACTGCCATTCCCTTTAATTTGAATATTGAAAACATAACCCGTACAAGAGATGTATGTGGACAGGAGGCATATTTTGTCAAAGTATGTTGGCGGGAGTAGGAGATGGGGTGATGGGGGAAGTGTGTAAACGCGCGCAAGCGGCTTCCTGTAGGATGGAGTGTGAGGAGTGTGGGGAGTAAACAACTAACCACTAACCACTAATTACTAATGTACAGACGCGATGTTCCTCGCATCTCTACCTACCAACCACTAACCACTAACAATTTATTTAATGAGAAAGCTTTACTTTTTACTTCCTGGAACAGATAGAAAGTTTGCTTGTGGTGGTCTTTGGGCAGAATTAAAAACATTTAATCTCGCCAAGCAACTTTGCCATGCTGATATTGTCACTTATCGTCAAAGAGAAGAAGGAAAACTCTTTATCGATGATTTACTCCAGGATAAAAATTTAGATGATGTTATTTTTGTGATCAGTTGGGGTTTTGATGTAGCTCGGCTTGCTGCTAAGCTCAAGCAACATAATGTTGTTTACCATGCCCATAGTGCAGGTTATGGTTTTAAATTACCTGCTAGTGTTCCTATTATTACTGTTAGCCGGAATACAATGGGATATTGGGGACAATACTCACCTCATTCACTGATATATTATTTACCCAATCAAATTGGTAACGAATTTCAAAATTCCCACTTGGAAAGAGATATTGATGTGTTAGTGCAGGCTCGGAAATCTTCGCAATATTTGATGCAAGAATTGATTCCATCCTTACGACAAAAATGCCAAGTTTTTGTTGTTGATTCCTATGTCCAGGATTTACCAGGACTTTTTAATCGAGCTAAAATTTATCTCTATGATTCTGCTGAATATTGGGCGCAGCAAGGTGTTAGTGAAGGATTTGGCTTACAACCAATGGAAGCTCTGACTTGTGGGTGTCAGGTTTTCTCTAGTATTAACGGTGGGCTATCTGATTACTTAGACCCCGGCTTTAATTGCTATAAAATAGCTGGATATTCAAAAGAATATGATATGCAACGCATTCTCAAATTACTGACAAATTGGACACCTTCAAGATTAACCGAAAATTTTTTAGCAGAATATCGTACTGAAAATATTACTAAACGTTTACAAGTAATTTTAGATGAATTAAATGAATTTTTTGACCATAAAAAAATTTATCCTGATAATATTAACAATCTAACAAAAATTCGTTTGACAAAAATGCGTCTACAGACAAAATTGAGTAAAGTTAAAAAGAAGTATTTTAAAATTTAATCATCAATTATATCAAGTTCGCATGATTACTTACAATTCCCTTTTACCTCACCCCGCCTTCGGCACCCCTCTCCTTAGCAAGGAGAGGGAATGGGGGTGAGATTTTTTATTCTAAGTGATTAACCGAACTTGATATTATTGATGTAATTTAATAGAGTGATAAAAGTTATGATTTGAAAATCGAACACAGATAAACACAGATAAACACCAATGAATACAGCATAGAATGACAAATGACAAATGATTCAGATGAGATGTAAGTCATAGTTCACAATTTCTCTGACTTTAGCTGCGGAGTCTTGTTGCAATGCTGCTGTAACGATCGCTTGCGCTTGTGGCATTGTTAATTGGGCGATCGCACCTTTAAATGCAGGAATCGCTTGGGGATTAAGACTCACTTCATCTAGTCCCAAGCCTAATAAAATTGGTGCTGCTAAGGGATCTGCTGCGATTTCACCACACAATCCCACCCAGATACCAGCAGCATGTCCAGCCTCGACGGTTTGCTGAATCATGCGTAACACTGCTGGATGCAAGGCATCAGCTAAATTTGCCACCTTGGGATTAGTGCGATCTGCTGCCATGATGTATTGACTGAGATCATTAGTACCAATACTGAAAAAGTCTACTTCTCTAGCTAACTGCTCGGCAATGGTGACTGCTGATGGTACTTCTATCATGATCCCTATTTGCATCGCCTCATCGAAAGGGACACCAGCCTGACGTAGTTCCCCTTGCACTTCAGCCAATATAGCCTTTGCTGCTTGGATTTCGTCGACAGTTGCAATCATGGGAAACATGATTTTGATTTGCTGGCGAAAGCTAGCCCGTAAAATTGCCCTTAATTGGGTTTTCAACACTTCGGGACGATCTAAACAAAAACGAATCCCACGCCAACCCAAAAAAGGATTGGCTTCTAAACCCACGCCCAAATAAGGAATTGATTTATCTCCACCGACATCCAGAGTACGAATAATCAAAGGACGGTGATCCAAAATTTGCGCGATCGCCTGATAAACTTCTAGTTGCTGTTCTTCAGTGGGAGCAGTAGGACGATTGAGATAAAGAAATTCTGTACGAAGTAGTCCGACACCTTCTGCACCTAAATTCACAGCTTGTTGCGTATCATTGATACTACTGACATTAGCGAATACATTGATTTGGTGGCGATCGCGAGTCATACCAGGTTGATGGGCAATAGTTATTGCTTGTTGCTGGGTTGCGTGTTGTGCATCTCGCTTTGTCCTAAGTGCTACCAAGACTTCTGCTTCTGGTTCCACCCAAACTCTACCCGTCTCGCCATCAATCGCTAGCTGTGTGCCATCGGTAAGCTGTAATATTTCTGGTGGTAAACCAACAATTGCCGGAATACCCAAAGAACGAGCCAGAATAGCAGTGTGCGATGTAGCACTACCAGCCGTAATACAAATGCCCAAAACACTTGTTGGATCTAAGCTAGCTGTATCTGAGGGAGTCAGATCAGCCGCAACTAAAATCCCAGGTTGGGATACGTCCACAATCGTCATCGGAGTACCCGACAATACGCGCAATACTCGCTGTCCCACATCAACAACATCAGCGATGCGTTCTTGTAAATAAGGATCATCAAGACGGTGATAATTGCTTGCTACCTCATTAATTACTCCTTGCCAAACAGCTTCAGAATTGAGATGTTGGGTGAAAATGCGTTGCTGTGCCGCCTCCAGCAAAGTTGGATCTGCCAAAAATAACAAATGGGCATCGAAAATAGCAGCTTCCGCATCACCAATTTGAATAGAAGAGTGGGACAGCAAAGTTTGAATTTCTTGTTGAGCAGTGTACAATGCCGATTGTAAACGTTGCCACTCTTGGTGAGTATTATCTACGTGATAATGCGGTAATTGTTCTATAGAAGTAGTTTGACCCCAACTGATGGGTGTTTGGCGATAGCGAAAACAAGGTGCGATCGCGACTCCAGGGGAAGCGGGGATGCCTTGGAGGGAGGTGCTTGGAGTGTGGGGGGAGTGGGGAGTAATGTAGAGACGCGATTCATCGCGTCTGGGAGTGGGGGGAGGAGTGTTGTCTTCGCCGAAGTTGGTGGTGATGAGTGTTTGTAATGCGGCTAGTGCTACGTCTGCGTCCGGGCCAGTAGCAGTAATGACAATTTCGTCTCCTTGACGTACTCCTAACATTGCTACTTGGTTGATACTGTCAGCACGGACAAAATCACTACCTTTAGTAACATTTCTGACTTGAATTTGAGATTGAAATCGAGCGGCACAGCTGACAAATTGAGCTGCGGGGCGGGCGTGCAATCCAAACCTGTTACTAACAGCCAAACTGATTTGGCTTGTGTGTCCCTTGTCATTAATTATTGGTTCTTCGCTCATGACTAATGACAAATGACTGTCATCCAAACCTAACTGAGTTGCTTTTGCGACTAATGCTCCCTGTGCTTCCGTAATTACCCGTTGAATGTCGTTGGTAGATGCAGCTGCAACTACTGCGGTGATCGCACCTTCAACTAGAGGTGCTGCACACAGATGTATGTGCTGTTGATGTTCGCTGGGGAGAAACTCTAGGGCCATTTCTGCACTCATCAAAGCGCTACCGAGATCCATCAGCACCAACACCCCATCATCACTATATACAGATGCGATCGCCTCATAAACCTGCATCGCATCCGTACCCAAAGGATTTACCGGATCATCAATGCCTGCGGCGACGGCGATGGGAACATGGCCTTGAACCATCTGTAGCGCAAGTTCTCGCACACCTTCTGCTAGCCGTCTGCTGTGAGAAACAATAACAATTCCAATCACGGGAACACCGTTTATTAATTGTGGATTGCTTTCTTTGAACTCATTATGGGGGGTAACTCAAATTTTTGGGGAAATTTTCAGCAAAGTGTAATCTATTGTGTTTTTAGTCATTGGTCATTTGTGAGTACAAATAAATAATGACGCTCTTGACGAAAAAGTATAATTCTCTAGGAAATAAGGTTAGAGTCAACGAATTGACTCAGTTCCATTGTTCTGAATTCTTAGTGTCTTGGTGTCTTGGTAGTGAAAAAGTTAGTCTTTGAACCACTAATATCAAGTTCGCATGATTACTTACAATTCCCTTTTACCTCACCCCGCCTTCGGCACCCCTGTTCTTGCTAAGGAGAGGGGATGGGGGGGTCCCCTCTGGGGAACTCGGGGCCCCCACTCCCCTAAGGGAGTGGGGATTAGGGGTGAAGGGGCTGTTCTTGTGAGGTTTTTTATTCTAAGTGATTAACCGAACTTGATATAAGACACCAAGACACCAAGGAAAATACTTTTCATTCACACTCTTACTGCTATGACGCTGTATCAGTATCAAGTTGGAGGCAGTCTTCCTGAAGATGCGCCAACCTATGTTACCCGTAAAGCTGACGCTGAACTCTACGAAGCTTTGCAAGCGGGGAGTTTTGTTATGTACTCAACTCCCGACAAATGGGTAAATCCAGCTTGCGGGTGCAGGTGATGCGGCGATTGCAACAAGAGGGAATTGCATGTGCTGCCATTGATATTACAGCGATCGGTACGGCAGATATTACGCCGGAACAATGGTACGCCGGGGTGATTGATAGTTTAATTGGAACTTTTGGACTTTACAATGATTTTGATTTGGAAAATTGGTGGTTTGAGAATAATTTGCTTTCACCAGTGCAGAAGTTAAGCAAGTTTCTCGAAACGGTTTTACTTCCGAAAATTACTGACAAAATTATTATTTTCATCGATGAAATAGACAGTATTCTCAGCATTCAATTCAATTTAGATGATTTTTTTGCAGTGATTCGCGATTGTTACAACCGTCGTGCCGACCAACCAGAATACAACCGTTTGACGTTTGCATTGATTGGAGTTTGTACGCCTTCCGATTTAATTGGGGATAAGCGACGCACACCATTTAATATTGGTAGGGCAATTGATTTAACGGGATTTCAACTTGAAGAAGCGCAGCCATTGGCAAGAGGACTCGCAACAATAGGTGACACACAAGGATTAATGCAAGCCGTGTTGGAGTGGACTGGTGGACAGCCGTTTTTGACACAGAAGGTTTGTAGGTTGGTAGCGCAGGTGGGGAGTGAGGGAAGTAATGTAGAGACGCGATTCATCGCGTCTGGGAATGCGGGGAGACGCGGGGAGGAGGGGGAAGTTTCTATTTTTGTGGGACGTTTGGTGCGTCTAGGGATTATTGAAAATTGGGAAATGCACGATGAGCCAGAGCATTTGCGGACTATTCGCGATCGCCTATTGTGGAGTAGTGAACAGCGTACTGGGCAATTATTGGCTTTGGCTCAACAGATTTTGCAACAGGGAGAGATTGCAAGTGATAATAGCCCGGAACAAACAGAGTTGCGGTTAACTGGGTTGGCTGTAAAACGTGGTGGCAAACTGTTAATTTATAACCGCATTTATCAAGAAGTATTTAATCAGGAGTGGTGTGAACAACAGTTAGCAAAACTCCGCCCTTATGCGAGTGAAATTAATGCTTGGATGGCTTCTGAGTGTGAAGATGAATCGCGTTTATTGCGGGGACAAGCTTTGCAAGAAGCTCTACAGTGGGCGACTGGCAAAAGTTTGAGTAGTGTGGATTATCAGTATTTGTCTGCGAGTCAGGAATTTGATAAACGAGAAGTCCAACGCGCTTTGGTAGCAGAACAGGAAGCAAATCAACTTTTGGCACAGGCGCGACAACAGGCGGAAAAGGCTTTAGAGACGGAAAGGGAAGCGAATCAGGTATTAGCAAATGCCCAAAAGAAGGCGAGGCGGATTTTATTTGGGACTACAACTGCGGCAGTTATTTCTTTAGCATTGGCTGGATTTGGTTGGCAACAATTTAGGACAGCGCAAACTGTAACAAAGTTGGAACAATCATCTGCGCGTTTGTTGCGATCGTCTGAGTTTATTAGTATTGATAATTTAGTCGAGGCAACACAATCTGTAAAAGAGCTAAAACAAATAGTCAAAGATCATCGCTCATTCACAGAATATCCAACCGTCAGCCCTCTATTAGCTTTGCAAACTACTCTCGAAAATATTCATGAGAAAAATCGGCGTTGCATAATAGCGGTATGAATTGAGGTCAATTAATCATGGAATGTCCACGCTGTGGATCTTGTCATAACCGTAAGAATGGAAAGAAAAGAGGTAAACAGAATCACATTTGCTGTGATTGTGGTCGTCAATTCATTGATGTCTATAAACCACCCAGGGGCTACTCGGATGAAATCAAACAAGAATGCCTAAAAATGTACGTCAATGGTATGGGATTTCGTGGAATTGAAAGGGTGAAAAACGTTCATCATACTACCATTATTCATTGGGTTAAACGAGTGGGTACACAATTGGCGGATACACCAAATTCAAAGGAAATTCCGCAGGTGGGAGAACTAGATGAATTAGAAACATTTATTGGTTCAAAAAATAAAATCTGGTTGTGGACGGCGGTAAATCACTTTACTCAAGGTATTCTTGCTTGGGTTTTAGGTGATCGTAGTTCGACTACTTTCCAACAGTTATGGAACATTGTCCAGTGTTGGCAGAGTTATTTTTACGTCACAGATGGATACCCTGTTTACCCTTGTTTTGTTCCTGATGGTGACCAAATTGTGAGTAAGACCTACATGACACGAGTCGAAAATGAAAACACAAGGCTTAGACATTATTTGGCTCGTCTTCATCGTAAAACTTTATGTTATTCCAAAACTGAGGAAATGCTGAGATACTCTGTTCGATTGTTATTGCACTACCTCAAATATCGTTCTGTTCCCTTACCTGCCTAAAACATACCTTTATTCAGCAACGCCGAAAAATCAGTTAAGGCATAACGGTGTGGTCTCCGACGTGGTGTTTAGCCCCGATGGCAAAACTATTGCGACTGCATCAGCTGACGGCACAGCCAAGTTGTGGAACCTGCAAGGCAAACAAATTACCACCCTCAAGCATAACGATTCGGTCAACAACGTGGTGTTTAGCCCCGATGGCAAAACTATTGCGACTGCATCAGCTGACGGCACAGCCAAGTTGTGGAATCTTCAAGGCAAACAAATTGCTACCTTCAAGCATAATGGTGAGGTCTACAACGTGTTGTTTAATCCCAATGGCAAGACTGTTGCTACTGCATCAAATGACGGCACAGCCAAGCTTTGGAATCTCCAAGGTCAAGAAATTGCCATCCTCAAGCATAATCGTTGGGTTTTCAAAGTGGTGTTTAGCCCCGATGGCAAGACTATTGCGACTGCATCAGCTGACGGCACAGCCAAGCTTTGGAATCTTCAAGGCAAACAAATTGCCACCTTCAAGCATAATAGTTCGGTCTCCGACGTGGTGTTTAGCCCCGATGGCAAGACTGTGACGACTGCATCAGCTGACGGCACAGCCAAGCTTTGGAATCTTCAAGGCAAACAAATTGCCACTCTCAAGCATAATAGTTCGGTCTCCGACGTGGTGTTTAGCCCCGATGGCAAGACTGTGACGACTGCATCAGATGACAACACAGCCAAGTTGTGGAATCTTCAAGGCAAACAAATTGCCACCTTCAAGGATAACGATGCGGTCTCCAACTTAGTGTTTAGCCCGGATGGCAACAGTCTTGCCACTGCATCATTTGACAGAACAGCCAAGTTGTGGAATCTCCAAGGTAAACAAATTGCCACCTTCAAGCATAATGGTGAGGTCTCCAACGTAGTGTTTAGCCCGGATGGCAAAACTATTGCGACTGCATCAATTGATAAGACAGCTAAGTTGTGGAATCTCCAAGGCAAACAAATTGCCACCTTCAAGCATGATAGTTCGGTCTACGATGTGATGTTTAGCCCAGATGGCAAAACTATTGCGACTGCATCAGCAGGCGTCACAGCCAAGTTGTGGAATCTCCAAGGCAAACAAATTGCCACCTTCAAGCATGATAGTTTGGTCTACTACGTAGTGTTTAGCCCGAATGGCAAGACTGTGGCGACTGTATCAGCAGGCGTCACAGCCAAGTTGTGGAATCTCCAAGGCAAACAAATTGCCACCTTCAAGCATGATAGTTCGGTCTACGATGTGATGTTTAGCCCCGATGGCAACACTGTTGCTGCATCAAGTTACAACACAGCTAAATTGTGGAATCTTCAAGGCAAACAAATTGCCACCCTCAATCATAATGATGGTTCGGTCAACAACGTGGTGTTTAGCCCCGATGGCAACGCTGTTGCGACTGCATCAGGTGATGACATAACCAAGTTATCAAGTGATCACACAGCCAAGTTGTGGAATCTCCAAGGCAAACAAATTGCCACCCTCAAGCATAACGGTAAGGTCTACGATGTGATGTTTAGCCCAGATGGCAAAACTATTGCGACTGCATCAAGTGACAACACAGCCAAGTTGTGGAATTTCAAAGGCCAACAAATTGCCACCCTTAAGCATAACGATGAGGTCTACAACGTGGTGTTTAGCCCGGATGGCAAGACTGTTGCTACTGCATCAAGTGATAACACAGCCAAGTTGTGGAATCTTCAAGGCAAACAAATTGCTACCTTCAAGCATAATGGTGAGGTCTACAACGTGTTGTTTAATCCCAATGGCAAGACTGTTGCTACTGCATCAAATGACGGCGTTGTGCGCTTATGGACGCAGGTAGGGAATGATTGGCAGCAGTTGGCTGAATATCAGGGTGGAGACGGAGTGCTTAACCCAGATGGTAAGTTAATAGCGGTTGTTGTAGATAATACTGTGCAGTTGCGTCCGGTTGAAGGTATAGATGAACTGCTGGCGCGGGGGTGCAATTGGCTGAGGGATTATTTTGCTAGCCATCCTGATGTGCCGAATGAGGCGTGCCGATGAGATGGGGAGGTGGGGAGATGGGGAGATGGGGAGATGGGGAGTGTGAGGAGTGTGAGGGGTGTTTGAGCTTGATGAATGAGTGTTGGAATCTCGTCAATGAGTTGTTGAAACCTCGTTAATGAGTGTTTGAGCTTGATAAATGAGTGTTGGAACTTCGTCGCTGAGTGTTTGAGCTTTGTTGTCGAGTATTGGAACTTCGTCGATGAGTATTGGAGCTTGATAAATGAGTGTTGGAACCTCGTCGCTGAGTATTTGAGCTTTGTTGTCAAGTATTGGAACTTCGTCGCTGAGTGTTTGAGACTCGTCGCTGAGTGTTTGAGCTTCGTCGACGAGTATTATAATCTCGTCATCGAGTATTTGAACCTCACCCCGCCTACGGCACCCCTCTCCTTAGTAAGGAGAGGGGATGGGGGTGAGGTTGTGTATTTTGTTTAATTCGCGTTCCTTAGTTTGCTGCTCCTACTGCCTCAATTGCGGCTTCTAAAGCGATCGCCACATGAGTCCAATGGGTGCCGCCTTGACAGTAAACGACATACGGTTCTCGTAATGGCCCGTCAGCTGAGAACTCTAATGTGCTACCCTCAATAAATGTCCCGCCAGCCATGACGACTTTGCTTTCGTAACCTGGCATTTGATCAGGAATGGGGTCTAGATAAGAACCAATGGGTGAATTTTGTTGTATTGCCTTACAAAATGCAATTAACTTCTCGGCAGAACCGAGTCTAATTGCCTGGATCACATCACGTCGAGGAGCAAAGGGTGCGGGATTAACTGGATAACCAAGTTTGTCAAAAACAAAACCTGTTAAGTGCGTACCTTTCATGGCTTCTCCTACCATCTGAGGCGCGAGAAATAAGCCTTGGAAGAGGAGGCGATTTTGGTCAAAGGTCGCACCGCCGTAACTACCGATACCAGGGGCAGTCAGCCGACACGCAGCCGCTTCTACCAAATCAGCACGACCAGCAACGTAACCGCCAGCTGTGACAATAGTTCCACCAGGGTTTTTAATCAAGGAACCCGCCATTAAATCAGCACCGACATGGGTAGGTTCACTGGTTTCTATAAATTCGCCGTAGCAATTATCAACAAAACAAATTGTGTTGGGATTTTGCTGCTTGACTAAATTAATAATTTTTTCAATATCGGCAATTGACAGACTAGAACGCCAAGAATAACCACAAGAGCGCTGAATTATAACTAAAGTAGTGTTATCCTCCACCGCTCGGCTTAAAGCTTGCCAATCCACTGTTCCTTCTGGGGTAAGATCCAATTGGCGATAGCGAATGCCAAACTCTATAAGGGAGCCTTGACCATGACCCCGTAAACCTATCACTTCTTCCAATGTGTCGTAAGGAGGGCCAGCCACCGAGAGTACTTCATCACCAGGACGGAGGACACCAAATAAGGCACAAGCGATCGCGTGAGTTCCAGATACAAACTGTACTCGCACAGCCGCCGCCTCTGCGCCCATAACTTCGGCAAACACTTTGTCTAAAGTTTCTCGCCCTAAATCATCATGACCGTATCCTGTGACACCTGCAAAATGGTGAGCGCCGACTCGATGATGACGAAAAGCACTTAACACTCTGTAAAGGTTTCTCTTGACCTGAGCGTCAATTCCAGAAAAAATCTGTAACAGTGCCTGTTCTGCTTGCCGCAGCTGTTCCAAGCTGTTCATTAGTTCCTCATTCACAAAAAAAACATAATATGCGGATTTAAGGATCGCGCAGACTAGGCTGAACAATTCCTATTCAGGTTACTGCATGACAATTGCTACATCAACAAAATCCCGAAGCCATTTAGTACACATTACATTCTTGACTGTTTTGCACGCTGCTGCGTTGCTGGCTCTGTTTCCCGGTTTCTTTAGCTGGAAAGCAGTTGGTGTGTGCTTGTTTCTCCATTGGGTAACAGGTGGCTTAGGTATTACTCTGGGCTATCACCGCCTCGTCACCCACCGTAGTTTTCAAACCCCTAAGTGGCTAGAATACTTCCTTGTTTTGTGTGGAACCCTTTCCTGCGAAGGAGGCCCAATAGAATGGGTCGGTATGCATCGGATGCATCATTTGTACTCAGATAAGGAGTTAGATCCCCATGATTCCAACAAAGGCTTCTGGTGGAGTCACATGGGTTGGATGTTCTTTCATTCACCACTTCAGCCAGAAGTACCTCGCTTTACGAAAGATATTGGCGATGACCCAGTTTATCAGTTTTTCCAAAATAATTTAATTTGGCTCCAAGTAGCTCTAGGTGTAGTACTGTTTTTGCTGGGTGGCTGGCCTTTTGTAATCTGGGGAGTTTTTGTTCGCCTAGTTTTCGTATGGCACTGCACCTGGTTGGTCAATAGTGCTACCCACAAATTTGGCTATCGTACTTATGAATCAGGCGATCGCTCAACAAATTGTTGGTGGGTTGCTTTATTAACTTACGGTGAAGGTTGGCACAATAACCACCATGCCTTTCAGTATTCCGCACGTCACGGACTGCAATGGTGGGAAATTGACATGACTTGGATGACAGTTAAGTTCCTACAAGCACTTGGTCTAGCCACGAATGTGAAGTTGGCAGACAATAAATAGGATGGTGGGGAGATAGGGAGTTGGGGAGATGGGGAGAAAATACTACACCCCATCACCCCATCACCCCATCATTTTCTAAAACCTTCCGTTCCCCTGCACGATATGTTTGACCGTAGTCAGGCTTTCTAAGCTGATAAAACCACGTCGATGGCCTTTCTGATTGGACATACCCAAAAACACGCCATCTCCCCGTGCAGGGTTACGGGTAAAACGGGGGGAAGCATTGATGTAACTAGAGGCGCTGTTGACTCCTAAGGCAAACTGCCGACTTTCCTGATAGGATTCTGTGACGATGCAGTCGGCGTGACCACTGCTGTACTGATTAATCCAAGCGATCGCAGCCTCTAAGCTATCCACTAGTTTAAAAGCTATTGTTTTAGTTAAATAAGCACTTCCCCATTCCCCATCTTTAGCTAGTTGTAACTGCCCAAAGGCTTCTACTAATTCTGTGTCTCCTCTAATTTCAAAGCCTTTTTCTTGCAAGCTGTTCCACAGGGTAATTAAAGACGATGGCATAGCTTGCCGATGAATCAAAACTTTTTCGATCGCATTCACTGGATCTGGTTGACTACAATGGCTATCTACAATCATCCAACGCACCATTTCTAAGCTGCCATTGAGTGACCAATACAGGTAACAATTACCCATTGCTGATCTCAGTACTGGTGCTGTAGATTGTCTTACTACTTGCTGTACTAAGCTAGCACGTCCGTAGGGAATGACTAAGTTTAAGTAATTGTCTTGACTGACCAAATCACGAATTGAAGCACCATGTTCAGTCTGGATCAATTCTATACAACCAAGGGGCAAACCAGCGTCGGCAATACCAGCTTGTAAGGCATCAGCGATCACTGCGTTAGAGTGGCTAGCTTCTGTACCACCTTTAAGGATCAAACAATTACCCGTTTTGATGCATAAACCCGCGGCGATCGCCCCTAACTCTGGAAATGCTTCATAAATAAATGCGATTACACCCAGAGGCATTAGTTGCGTGTAAGTCTGAGAGTCTTCCAGTTGGTAGTCAGCACTACGCACTCGCCGCAGTGGATCTGACAATTCTCCTAGTCGTTGCAAAATCTCTACAGTCGCTTCCAGACGTTTTGGTGTTAGCTTCAACCAATCCAAAATCAAATCTGGTATGGCCATTTCCCGACTAGCCTCTAGATCCAAAGTATTGGCTTCCAGAATGTCATCAAAAGAACGTTTGATCGCCTCTGCCATCGCCAAAACGGCACGACTGCGATCTGTCCCTTTGGTAATTCCTAACTTTAAAGAAGCAGCATAAGCACGTTTAGTGCTGGAGATTGCTTCGGGACTATCATCAAAAGCATCCACTGTCATTGAATCAACGTCTGTAGGTAAGCCAGACCATCAGTGCGGGTAAAATTGCCAATAGTACTGCCACCATTGCCCAAGCGATTATACTTGAACCACTTGCCAATCGTAGTGCTAATGGCAACCATATAATCACTAACACGAAAATAATGCCAAGCGCTACCGGCAGATAGCTTTCTCCTAAACGCGGATGGACAACTTGCCAGCTAGAACCTGTCCAGCGCCACGCACGTTTGTAAGGATAGGTAGTAGAAAGCTGTTCTAGCACAAAACCATTATCTTCTACTACAAAGATTTGCTGACAGCGATCACATCCAAATGCTTCTGTAAGGGTAATCGGAACTAATCGTCCCCGACGACGACAGGGACAGGGGTACTCGCTATTAAAATCAAGTTTTTCGGGTTTTTGAGATTGCACAAGGAATCTTATAACTTGAGCGTGTTCATGTACAGCAGGAGAAGATTATCCTCTTGTTAAGGTTGTTGAGGCTAATTACTCCACTTTAAACTTTTTTTATAACAATTTAGCCAGTTTGTGTCCTTCTTGCCTACAGAATATATTTTGGTTCAATATAGAGACAAAAAAGGTTTGCACCTGACAATCAAAGGAATTGCACTGGATCTTTCTTAATTAAGTGTAGTGCATCCTACACATTCGTTGGCGTTTAACAATGCCTAAATCTTGATTTTCTGGCGCATCTGTAAATACTAGCAAATCATCTAACACCCCCAGGAGACTCCCGCCACAACGCAGTTTGGCGGTGAGAGGAATGGGGACGAGCGAGAAGCTTCACCCCTGAATCAAATTGCTGCAAAGCAGCAACAGGTGATGGGGTGAGCGACGAGTGAGTAAGTGAACAGGAGTGCATAGCGGGTTGTACGTATTTCACAGATTTAATGGTAAAATGTGAGATATGGAAAAAGCCTACCGTTACAGAGTCTATCCAACTGCCGAGCAAGAACTAATATTGCGCCGGACGATTGGCTGTGTGTGGTTGGTTTTTAACAAGGCTTTGGCGGCGAGAACCGAGGCTTGGTACTCCAGACAGGAGAAGGTTGATTACGTTCAATCTTCTGCTATGCTGACGCAGTGGAAAAAAGTTGAAGACCTCCAGTTTTTGAACGAGGTTAGCTGTGTACCACTGCAACAAGGCTTGAGACATCTGCAAACAGCTTTCACTAACTTCTTTGCGGGTAGGGCAAAATACCCTAACTTCAAAAAGAAACGTAGTGGTGGTAGCGCAGAGTTTACCAAGTCCGCTTTCCGATGGAAGGATGGGCAGGTCTACTTGGCAAAGTGTTCTGAACCATTGCCGATTAAATGGTCTAGGCAACTTCCAAAGGGATGTGAACCTAGTACCATCACAGTTAGGCTTGAACCTTCTGGACGCTGGTTTGTCAGTTTGCGAATCAATGATCCGACTGACCAAACCATGCAGCCACTTGATAGTGCTGTTGGGCTGGATGTCGGGATTAGCTCTCTTGTGACTCTGAGTACAGGCGAAAAGATTGCTAACCCCAAGGCATTTGACAAGTACTATCAAGCATTTGAGGAAAGCACAGAAGTCTTTGAGCCGTAAACAAAAAGCCTCTCGCAACCGAGATAAAGCAAGACTCAAAGTAGCTCGTCTTCAATCTAAAATTTCTGATGCAAGAAAAGACCATTTGCATAAACTGACTACTCGACTGATTCGTGAAAACCAAACGATAGTAGTTGAGGACTTGGCGGTTAAGAACATGGTCAAAAATCCTAAACTTGCCCGTGCTATCAGTGATGCTGCATGGGGAGAACTGGTGAGGCAACTGGAGTACAAGCAAGCGTGGTACGGTCGAACCTTGGTAAAAATTGACCGATGGTTCCCCAGTTCTAAACGCTGTGGGCATTGCGGTCACGTTGTTGATAAACTGCCGTTGAATGTCAGGGAGTGGGCTGTCCCAACTGTGGGACGTACCACGACCGGGATATCAATGCAGCTAGAAATATTTTGGCGGTGGGACACACCGTTGCAGTCTGTGGAGCGAACATAAGACCTGATGGGCATAAGTCTAGAGGGCAGTTGCAAAAAACCCGTAAGGGAAAGAAACAGAAACCCAAGTCGTGAGTCTTGGGAATCTCCCGCTACACCGCATCTTTAGCGGGAGAGGATGTCAACTTAGTAAACTTGTGCGCCTATCTCAAATATTGTTTTGTAACTTGTACGGGTATCAGTTATGTCTCTCAAAAACTGGCTACTCAACTTTGAGAAGACTTCGGTATTCAATTTTTTGCCAAACCCCGTCGCAACATGAAAAACAAGCGATTAGCTTCTCCATGACAAGCTTTTATCCCGTAAACGCTCCATCGTTGAAACCAATAATGACCAACACAAGAACATTTCTCAAATTGAATTGAATATTCAAGACCCCGAAGTCCGGTGAATTTTTGTGTTAATGTTTTCTGTGGATTAATCGCTTATTGCCATCAACCTACGAAACCCTGCCTTCAGATGGAATGACTTTTATCTTAAAATTCTTAACCCGAACTCAGGTTTTTCTAGTAAACCAATTTTCACTACCCAGGTCAGAAAATACTCTTTTAACCTTCTTGCCACCATCGAAACCTTTTATTCTCCACAGTCAGCGTTTTTTTATAATCATTTTCTCATCTGTTAACCTGCTTTAGAGAATTAGTATTAGTTATATTTTTGGTTGGCAATTAAAACAAAAGCCCCCTCTATTTTTATTGAGTAGAGGCGGCTTTTGTATGAAAAAAAGTCCTGGCATCGAGCTATTTTGACAGGAGGCAACCCTCCAACTATCGTCGCCGCAGCAGCGTTTCACAACTGAGTTCGGGAAGGGTTCAGAGTGGTTCCACCGCGCCATAGACACCAGGAAAGGCTAATGGGTAATTGGTAATTGGTAATATTTAGTTGGAGCTATTACCAATGAGCAATTAGCAATCAACAAAACCCTGAAGACTGCATAGAATGTTGAAGCGAAACAATGTTAAAGGTGAGGTCAAGCCCTCGGTCTGTTAGTACTCCTCAGCTTCATACATTACTGCACTTCCACTTAGAGCCTATAAACAGGTGTTCTACCTGTGACCTTACTGGATTGCTCCATGAGAGTACTCATCTTGAGGTGGGCTTCCCACTTAGATGCTTTCAGCGGTTATCCGCTCCGCACATGGCTACCCAGCGTCTACTGTTGGCACAATAACTGGTACACCAGCGGTGCGTCCTTCCCGGTCCTCTCGTACTAAGGAAGGCTCCTCTCAATACTCTTACGCCTGCACCGGATATGGACCGAACTGTCTCACGACGTTCTGAACCCAGCTCACGTACCGCTTTAATGGGCGAACAGCCCAACCCTTGGGACGTACTTCCGCCCCAGGTTGCGATGAGCCGACATCGAGGTGCCAAACCTCCCCGTCGATGTGGACTCTTGGGGGAGATCAGCCTGTTATCCCTAGAGTAACTTTTATCCGTTGAGCGACGGCCATTCCACGCTGCGCCGTCGGATCACTAAGGCCTAGTTTCCTACCTGCTCCACTTGTTGGTGTTGCAGTCAAGCTCCCTTTATGCCTTTACACTCGTCGCACGGTTTCCAAGCGTGCTGAGGGAACCTTTGCGCGCCTCCGTTATCTTTTAGGAGGCGACCGCCCCAGTCAAACTGCCCGCCTGAAACTGTCTCCCGACCGGCTCACGGTCGCGGGTTAGAATCCTAGCTGAACTAGAGTGGTATCTCACCGTTGGCTCCACATCCCCCACAAGGAATGCCTCTACGCCTCCCACCTATCCTGCGCAAGCTCAGCCCGGACACCATTCCAGGTTACAGTAAAGCTTCATAGGGTCTTTCTGTCCAGGTGCAGGTAGTCCGTATCTTCACAGACAATCCTATTTCGCCGAGTCTCTCTCCGAGACACCATCCAGATCGTTACGCCTTTCGTGCGGGTCGGAACTTACCCGACAAGGAATTTCGCTACCTTAGGACCGTTATAGTTACGGCCGCCGTTCACCGGGGCTTCGGTCGTCAGCTTTAGGGTTGCCCCCTGACCAACTTCCTTAACCTTCCGGCACTGGGCAGGCGTCAGCCCCCATACATGCTCTTACGAGTTTGCGGAGACCTGTGTTTTTGGTAAACAGTCGCCTGGATCTCTTCACTGCGACCCGACTTCTCGGGTACCCCTTCTTCCGAAGTTACGGGGCCATTTTGCCGAGTTCCTTAGAGAGAGTTATCTCGCGCCCCTTGGTATTCTCAACCTCCCCACCTGTGTCGGTTTCGGGTACGGGTAAAGTATGCTCAACACATTACTAGCTTTTCTTGACACTCATTTCGACTACTCGGAGTTCGTAAACTCCTCCCAATCCAGTTAGGGTGTAGCCTCCACTCATGCGTCCCTAGCAATGCTCCCATACTTTAGTCAGGGATTGTTGACCCTGTGTCCATCGACTACGCCGTTCGGCCTCGCCTTAGGTCCCGACTAACCCAGAGTGGACGAACCTGGCTCTGGAACCCTTGGGGTTTCGGGGCATTGGATTCTCACCAATGTTTGCGCTACTCAAGCCGACATTCTCACTTCTATACTGTCCACACCTGCTTGCCGCTAGTGCTTCTTCCTGTATAGAACGCTCCCCTACCGATTACAATGTAATCCCACAGCTTCGGTACATCGCTTAGTCCCATTCATTTTCGGCGCAGGAGCGCTTGACCAGTGAGCTATTACGCACTCTTTCAAGGGTGGCTGCTTCTAGGCAAACCTCCTGGTTGTCTATGCACTCCCACCTCCTTTGCCACTTAGCGATGATTTCGGGACCTTAGCTGGTGGTCTGGGCTGTTTCCCTCTTGACGATGAAGCTTATCCCCCACCGTCTCACTGGCTGTGTCTTCTTCGGGTATTCTGAGTTTATCTCGATTTGGTACCGCTCTCGCAGCCCGCACCGAAATAGTGCTTTACCCCCCGAGTTGTTCACAACCGCTGCGCCTCAACACATTTCGGGGAGAACCAGCTAGCTCCTGGTTCGATTGGCATTTCACCCCTAACCACAACTCATCCGCCGATTTTTCAACATCGGTCGGTGCGGACCTCCACTTGGTGTTACCCAAGCTTCATCCTGGTCATGGTTAGATCACCAGGGTTCGGGTCTATAAACACTGATATATCCGCCCTTTTCAGACTCGCTTTCGCTTTGGCTTGGTGTTTTTCACTTAACCTACCAGTGCTTATAACTCGCCGGCTCATTCTTCAACAGGCACGCGGTCAGACGTTCAATCGTCCTCCCACTGCTTGTAGGCTTGCGGTTTCATGTTCTTTTTCACTCCCCTTATCGGGGTTCTTTTCACCTTTCCCTCGCGGTACTGTTTCGCTATCGGTCACACAGGAGTATTTAGCCTTACCGGGTGGTCCCGGCTGATTCACATGGGATTTCACGTGCCCCATGCTACTCGGGATACAGCTACTATCTTCAAGTTTTCGACTACAAGACTTTCACTTTCTCTGGTGCATCTTTTCAATGCTTCGTCTAACTCTACGATTCGCATCACGCTGTCCCACTACCCCAACAAGTTATACTCGTTGGTTTAGGCTCTTCCCCGTTCGCTCACCACTACTTGGAGAATCTCGTTTGATTTCTTTTCCTCGGGCTACTTAGATGTTTCAGTTCGCCCGGTTCGCTCTTACCTATCTATATATTCAATAGGCAGTTTTTAGGGTTCCCCCATTCGGACATCTCCGGCTCTATGCTTGCTTCCAACTCCCCGGAGCTTTTCGTTGGTAACCACGTCCTTCTTCGCCTCTGCGTGCCTAGGTATCCTCCGCAAGCCCTTATTTGCTTGACCACTTACATTGGTGTTTGTTCAGTTTTCAGTTTTCAGTTCCCACCTTACCAGTTTTTCTACTGATTAGTGTTCACTGACATTACTGTTCACTGACTACCTACTTTCGCTTCTCTATGCAGTTTTCAAGGTTCTGGCTGGATTTACACCCAGCAGCCTGAATTTGTTTGTTCAGATGCTAGATTTCTCTCCAAATCTGTGAGTGCAGTTTGTGAGTCCAGGTGGAGGTTAGGAGACTCGAACTCCTGACATCCTGCTTGCAAAGCAGGCGCTCTACCAACTGAGCTAAACCCCCTTGAAAAATGAAAAATTCTGAATTCTGAATTCTGATATTTTTGACTTCATCATTCATTATTCATCATTCAACATTTTCTTAGGTGGGCCATCCTGGACTCGAACCAGGGACCTCACCCTTATCAGGGGTGCGCTCTAACCACCTGAGCTAATAGCCCATCATCCGAACCTTTTCATAGTTTGAAAGCCATATATCTATCAATCCTGCGACCGACCTCGGGATGACTCAATTTTAGATTTTTGAAAACAGCCGATTTCGGATTGATTGTCTTTCAAATCTCAAATCCAAAATCTTAAATCTAAAATCGGTTGGGTCTCCCTTAAAAGGAGGTGATCCAGCCACACCTTCCGGTACGGCTACCTTGTTACGACTTCACCCCAGTCACCAGTCCTACCTTCGGCGTCCCCCTCCGCGAACGGTTAGGGTAACGACTTCGGGCGTGACCAGCTTCCATGGTGTGACGGGCGGTGTGTACAAGGCCCGGGAACGAATTCACCGCAGTATGCTGACCTGCAATTACTAGCGATTCCGACTTCACGCAGGCGAGTTGCAGCCTGCGATCTGAACTGAGCCCGAGTTTATGAGATTTGCTTGTCGTCGCCGACTTGCTGCCCTTTGTCTCGAGCATTGTAGTACGTGTGTAGCCCAGGACGTAAGGGGCATGCTGACTTGACGTCATCCCCACCTTCCTCCGGTTTGTCACCGGCAGTCTCCCTAGAGTGCCCACCCGAAGTGCTGGCAACTAAGTACGAGGGTTGCGCTCGTTGCGGGACTTAACCCAACATCTCACGACACGAGCTGACGACAGCCATGCACCACCTGTGTTCTGGCTCCCGAAGGCACCTTCTGCTCTCACAGAAGTTCCAGACATGTCAAGCCCTGGTAAGGTTCTTCGCGTTGCATCGAATTAAACCACATACTCCACCGCTTGTGCGGGCCCCCGTCAATTCCTTTGAGTTTCACACTTGCGTGCGTACTCCCCAGGCGGGATACTTAACGCGTTAGCTACGGCACTGAGAGGGTCGATACTCTCAACGCCTAGTATCCATCGTTTACGGCTAGGACTACTGGGGTATCTAATCCCATTCGCTCCCCTAGCTTTCGTCCCTCAGTGTCAGTTGCGGCCTAGCAGAGCGCTTTCGCCACCGGTGTTCTTCCTGATCTCTACGCATTTCACCGCTACACCAGGAATTCCCTCTGCCCCGAACGCACTCTAGTCGTGTAGTTTCCACTGCCTTTATCATGTTAAGCATGACCCTTTGACAATAGACACACACAACCACCTGCGGACGCTTTACGCCCAATCATTCCGGATAACGCTTGCATCCTCCGTATTACCGCGGCTGCTGGCACGGAGTTAGCCGATGCTGATTCCTCAAGTACCGTCAGAACTTCTTCCTTGAGAAAAGAGGTTTACAACCCAAGAGCCTTCCTCCCTCACGCGGTATTGCTCCGTCAGGCTTTCGCCCATTGCGGAAAATTCCCCACTGCTGCCTCCCGTAGGAGTCTGGACCGTGTCTCAGTTCCAGTGTGGCTGATCATCCTCTCAGACCAGCTACTGATCGTCGCCTTGGTAGTCCCTTACACTACCAACTAGCTAATCAGACGCGAGCTCATCTTCAGGCAGTAAACCTTTCACCCACAGGCACATCCGGTATTAGCATCGGTTTCCCAATGTTGTCCCGAACCTGAAGCTAGATTCTCACGCGTTACTCACCCGTCCGCCACTAGGCTCCGAAAAGCCCCGTTCGACTTGCATGTGTTAAGCATACCGCCAGCGTTCATCCTGAGCCAGGATCAAACTCTCCGTTTTGAATGAGTTTTTTGGCTCCGGAAGAAAACTTCCGTAATCCTTAATCTTTTTTCTTTCTTATATGTCTGGGTTTGTTAACCCAAAGCAAATATTTTTGACGAGGATTAATATAACTTTGGCTTTCAAACTATTGCTTTTTCAAGGTTCGGGTGTCTTGCTTTAACTTGACACTTTATCTAGCTTAGCAATCCGTTTTGTGTTTGTCAACTATTTCAGAAATCTTTTTTCTGCTTTCTTTGACTCACTTGCTTGAGACTGCCGACTGCTCGACAGTACTTGACTACTATAGCAGTTCTTTTTCTTTTTTTCCTTACCCTTACCCTTTTTTTGGCATTTTGGCATTTACTCTGAAGTTTATATTAAGCGACAAGAAACGATCCAAACGCTGATTTGAAAAGAAACAAGCTTCACAATAATCATGTTGCAGGTCTAGTCGATGGTAAAAGTGAGTATCCTTTTGTGAGTGTGATCTGTGTTGCCTAGGCTGAACTTAACAGTGAGACAGTGATTTTTTGACCTACTGCCTAAAAGGTCGTCATTCAAATATTCTGCTTTTATTCCTTCCCGTAGTAAATGCTAGTAGGGCTTTACCTGTAAAGAATTTTTCAAATAGGTTATGGGGTTACTGATTGTGTCATTCATTAAAAACACTATTGATTTCTTCGCTTACCTGCGGAATCTCGGTTAGATTTTAGATGTGATTTATAGTTTAATTTTTCTATCATTACAATGAATTAGCCCTACCCACAACCCCTTTAAAGGCAAAGGTAAAAATACTTTTGCATAGCAAGTTTGTTGCTGAATTTTCTGTAATAAGTGGTAAATAGTTAATGAAGCTGAGAACTCAAGCCTTTCTCTGTGTTATTTAATAATTATCAATAATCCATAATGAATAGACAGAGGAAAAATCTATACCATGGAATTACCGTACGGTAAGCCATGCTAAAAGGTCTTGCGGCTTTTAATTAAAACCCATTTTATGGATTTTTTTGATTACTTCCGAACTTGAGCGCCAAACCCAGCTGCTTTAAATTGCTTCAGTTTGAGAGGAGTAGGCTGGTTTGCTGCTACGGAAATTCTTAATTTAAAATTACTGATACCTGGAGGTACTTCAGGTATTGAACCAAGTCGGGTACGATTTTGCATTACTGGGTCATTATTCGCATCATAGATGCGTCCAAAAATATCTGCATCGTAAACTGTTTTATAAGTTGAATTTTCAGCTTTTCCTGTAACTAGAAAACAGTTAGCTGCCATTGTAGTGCCACTAGTAACTGCTCCTTTTGCTATTTCTGGTGGACACTCTTTGTAAGTTATATCAAAGAGTCTAATCTGTGTCAGGGCTATGGCAGGGGGACTGTACGTCCAAGATAAAAATCCCAGCAGACAGGAAAAGAATATAAGCGTGAGTGATCGCAAAAGCATAACATACACCTTGAATGGTATCGAATAATAACCAATCTAAAACCCAGCTTATCAAATTTAGTAATAGTTAATTAATAGTTGGTTATTGGCGGTCGATTGTTGATTGTGGATTGTTGGTTGGGAATTAATAAATCATTTGTTCCTCTTGACTCTGTCTTTAATACCCCATGCCTAGCACTACGTAAAATATTAAACCTCCTTAATAGAAGATCCTACTAAGGAGGTCAAAAACGGCACAGTGATATCACACCCTGGGGTTCCTAGAAATCATCCAGATACTGACTAAGACGACTAATTACAGGATCAACATCTTGAGGAGGTACAGCAGTATAAGAAGTAGAAGCAGTATTATTTACTACTTCTGATATAGGTGTTGATGGTATCGGCGATTGTATGGCTGATGTTTGATGAACCATAATTGCCAGCTGTGCCACTTGTTGACTGAGTTGTGTTAAGTGGCGTTCCATCATCTCCAATCGATTAGATTCTTTAACAAAAAAACGTTCCTCAAGGTCAGCTAATTGCCTTTGCAGTTCAGCTAGTTGTGGTTCTACTCCTTGTGTCGGTACTGGTTGTGGAGTAGGCGGTGGGCTTGGTCTTACTGATTCCGGCACACATAAAGCTTGCCACAGGGCCTCTTTACAGAGGTCGCTGAAAGTCTTGTTGGGATCTTTCTCCAATTGGCTTTCGATAAGCGCTAACAAACTCTCGTCAGCCACCCCTGGGTTGAACGTAACCGATTTAACCACCTTTTTTGACCATTGGAACATTATTTTTAAGCCCTAGAAGAGCGATTAGCGGATAGCTGTGCCTCTGCATAAATGAACTGACCTAGAGCGTTAGCTTGTCGTGATGGCGATGCTAAGTGGGCATTAATTTTTGCTTCTTTCAACAGACGTTGAACGTCTTCCCAGAAGAACTCCCCACCGCCACCGGTGAGAATCACATCAGTGACACGCTCTGGTAGCCATGCTAACACACGACTGCAAATTTCACGCGAAAACATTTCTATCAAGTTGGGCAGAAAATCATCTAGGTTGGCAGGTTTGCCTGCACCTCTAGGACGGTAGTATCGATCGCCTTTGGGACGGTTAACAGCAGCGATTAAAGCCAAAGATTGACTATCTGCTCCTTCTATTTCGGCGGCTACTAGTTCATAAAACTTACTCATACCAAAGTCTTCACTTTTAGAAGCACCTCGGGCAAAGCGGAAGTTATCTACCATCAAGCAATCGATGGTTTGATGTCCAATATCAACAATCGCTACTGATACCTTAGTAAAATCTGGCATTGCTGCGGTTTTTTTCGGTTGGGCTTCGCACCACAAGAGACTACCATAGCCTTCTGGCATTACCCAAACCTTACTGATGTTTAACGACACATCTTCGCCGCGAAACTTCATTGTGTGAGGACCACTCAATTGGCTAATTAGCTGGGCTTTTTCCTTTTCAAACTGTTCTTGGGAAAGGTAAGGCAAACCCAACACAACAGAAATGTCATCTTTGAGCTTGAAGTAACCAGCACAAGCCAAAGTTTTCACAAGTGCATCTTCTACTTTAGATTGACCTACACCCAAATTAGCACCAAAATCGGCAGCTAGTTGACCGACAGCATAGCCACTACCTTGATACTCCAACCATAAATCCATCAAAGGATCTGTGGCGCGGGCTTCAAAAACGCCTCCCCGCACTTGTTCCATCGACATTTCTTTAACGTTGGCGGAGACGAATATTACATTCCCTGGTTCGCGACTAACACAAGCTTTTGTGGAAGTTCTACCTAAGTCAACACTAAGAATCTTTTTACCTGTGCTGCTACTGACTGTTGGTGTAGGAGTAGCGTTGATCGGAGTCGATGCCGATACTCTATTCATTGGTATGGCTGCGGCATTCATCGGGGTGGCTGCGGAAGGTTGGTCTGTCATGAAAGCTCCTAGTACTTACTTACCTTGAAAAAGTTACCATGCTCATCTTACAAAAATGCGTGTATCAGAAATTATTGGTAAGCTCAACATCTAGCTGAAAACTTGCCAAGAATTACTTAATAACTTAGTGTGAGTTAGTTTGCCAAGGCTATGCTGAGATAAAGTCAAATAGCAAGCCACTTGTAGCACTTTGCCATTTATAGCGCTACTTTTTACACCAAAACAGTTGTTTTTGTAAATTATGATTGGGGACAAGTTTTTTATCTTCTCCTACGTTTGTGCTTCCGCTTTAATACCAAGACAAGAAATGCTAAAAGTATAACCGCAAACACAATTTTTGATACAGGAGCAAGGTACTTGTCCACAAGTTCATATTGGCTACCCAATATATATCCTGAGTATGTTAGCAAACCTACCCAAACAGCGCTACCCACAGTTGTATAAAATATAAAAGATGGCAAGGGCATATTGCTGATGCCTGCGGGTATAGAAATCAAGGTACGAACTCCTGGTACTAGGCGTCCAAACAGTACAGCTTTGTTACCTTGCTTATCAAACCAATGTTTAGACTTGGTAATATCTTTACTAGTAATGGTTATCCACTTACCATATCTATCTGCCCAGACTTTTAAACGGTTTTCCCCAAGAAATTTACCAGGATAGTACCAGATGAGTGCGCCTAGCACAGAACCTACTAGCCCTGCAAAAAATACACCAGTAATGTTGAGCTTCGCATCTGGTAAATTTGCCGTATATCCTGCTAGGGGCATGATCAATTCCGAAGGAATAGGGGGAAAGAGGTTCTCAAGGAACATCAGCAGGGCAATTCCCACATAGCCCATAGATTCGATAGTGGTTTTGATCCAATCTGTCATTGAGTCAATTCCTCAGATTGCTATTGAATTCTATTTGTTAAGTTAAATGTTGTTTGTTGGTTGTTGTTTATTGTTTGGAAAACCCAGCAACCAACAACTATCAACCATCAACAATTTACATAGATTAAAGGAGAGGGAAAGAGTAATTTCTTACTTCTTCCCCTCTCCTGCTGTTTCACTCTCCCACTCCGGTTAAACGGTAGGTGTCAAAGATTGTACTCTCGATTCAGATTCCCAATCCAATGGATTCCAAACTCTTTCTTCCAAAGCCATTTGCTCAATTAGACTTGCCAATCTTAAAGCTTTAAGTGCTTGTTCGCCGCCAACCGAAGGTTGATTACCACCACGTACGCAGTTGACAAAATGTTCCAATTCTGCCCCCAATTTATCAGTATTGCTAGTATAAACTTTTTCAATCACACCATCTTGCTTGTAAAGCACTTGCCGATAGTCTGTCATAGAGTTAGCTATGGTATGACGATGAATCAAAATTTCATTCTTGAGAAAATCTGCCTCTGTATATGAAGTTTTACAATGGGCGACTATACTACGGATTTTGCGGTGAGTGACTTTGCTGGCAGTCAAGGTGGCAACAATGCCATTAGCAAATCCTAAAGTTGCAGTCACGTAATCTAAATAACCAGAGTCTAAGGTACGATTACCACTAGCCGTTAGTTTCACCACTGGTGAGGCGGCTAATTCCAACAGTAAGTCAATATCATGGATCATTAAATCCAGAACAACTGAGACGTCGTTGGCACGATTTGAGTAAGGACTCATACGATGGGCTTCTAATGCCAACACTTCCTCAGTCTTCAACACTTTGCTCAATTCCTGAAAGGCTGGACTAAAGCGTTCAATGTGACCTACTTGGAGAATACAACCAGATTCGGCTGCGGCATTGACTAGCGATTCTGCCTCAGAAATACTGGCTGCGATCGGTTTTTCTACCAAAACGTGAATTCCTGCCAAAAGGCAAGAAATTCCCACAGCGTAATGTAGGCGCGTGGGAACGGCAATGCAGACCGCTTCCACATGGGGCAGCAGATCGCAGTAATCCTCAAAAAAACGCACCTTATATCTACTGGCGGTTTCTAAGCCTCGTTCGACGTTTATATCTGCAACACCAACCAGTTCAACGTCTTTCATGGAACTTAGGATACGGGCATGATGTTGCCCCATATTACCCACCCCGATCACGCCTATGCGGATCGGGCGGGGCTGGGTACGGTGTGCGTGTCCGTTTTGTTCTCCTGCTGACATGCTGCTTTCTTGCACTCTCATTCTCTCCTCAACCACCAATTTAGAGACGCTACAATCGTCGGCTTTGATACTTAAACTGCCGTTGATTAGTCGTCTAAAACCATCCAGATGGTAACATAGAGGTTCTGTTTATGAAGAATTTCAAAGTTTGTTATGAGTTCCCACCATCTGGGTCTGTTTTGTATACTCAGTAGAGTTTGATATTTGTTTTTAAACTTAATAAATCAAAAAAAAGTAGTGTTAATTTTGACCGCAAAAAGTAAGTATGATAACCACATATACTTGGTTGGTTACATTTAATAAATTAATTAGCGGTATAATTATCCAATTATTCCCAGTAAAAATAAATAATTTTTTTGTGAGTTAAATTACCAAATACAGAGAATTTTGACTGAAGAAGGCTTGATTGGAATAGCATTCGCCTGCGTTAAAATCAGCAAGAAAGTCAGCAATGATTGTTGTTTGTAAAAAAAGGTGGGTTTAATAGGGTAAGAGTGTAGGGGTGTAAAGCAATAAACCCGAAGCGCTCGATTCACATATCATCAATGGATTTAAGGGGGTAAGGGTGCAGGGATGTAAGAGGAATCAATTTTATCTATCCCCTATATCTCTATACCCTCATACCCCTACACTCTTATACTTTATATCCCTACACTCAAGCGTGAATATGAAAGCCGTTATTTTATTGTCTGGGGGATTAGACTCTTCCACTGTTCTCTACCAAGCACTAGCAGATAGTTGTGAGTGTTATGCTATTTCCTTTGACTACCAGCAACGGCATAAACGAGAGTTACACTCAGCATTAGCGATCGCAAAAACAGCTGGTGTAGTCCAAAATCAAATAGTAACCTTTGACTTACGGCAGTGGGGCGGTTCGGCACTTACAGATGACACTATTGATTTACCCCAAAAGCGTTCTTTAGAAGAAATGTCGCAAAATATTCCTGTTACCTACGTACCAGCACGAAATACTATCTTTTTGAGCTTTGCCCTAGCCTACGCCGAAACTATCGCCGCCGAACGTGTCTACATTGGTATTAATGCCCTAGATTACTCTGGGTATCCTGATTGCCGTCCTGATTATATCCAAGCAATGCAGGAAGTCTTTCGTTTGGGAACAAAACAAGGACGTGAAGGCAAGGTCATTACTATTGTTGCACCTCTACTTAACCTCAAAAAAACTGAAATTATTCAGCTAGGTAATAAGTTGGGAGTTCCTTGGGAACTGACTTGGTCTTGCTACGCTGGTGGTGATATTGCGTGTGGTGTCTGCGATGCTTGTCAGCTACGTCTTGCTGCTTTTGCTGAATTAGGACTTAAAGATCCACTGGCTTATAGATAAGGTATAGGGGTAGAGGGGTATAGGGGTATGGGGATGTAGATGAAGTTGGAATCTTCTCTCCCATAGGCAGAACCTCGCAGGAGTATGGGGGTGTAGGAGGTATAGGAAGAAAAAATATAATTCTTACACCCTCACACTTTTACACCCTTACTCACATATTCTTACCTGAATTTGGTGCAAGCGGGGTCCTTCGAGTGACGTAACAGTTAATTCTAAATTATGGTAACGGAGAGTTTCACCCAAGGCAGGAATTTTCTGCAATTGGTATAGCATAAAGCCTGCTAGGGTTTGGTATTCTCTTCGCAAAGGCAAATTAAGATGTAAGACATCGTTCAACTCTTCTAAGTTAATTTGCGCTTGTACTAAGAATGTTTGGTCATCTAAAAACTCAATTAGTAATTCATTGTTATTTTCTGCAACACCGATATCACCAATAATTTGGGCAATTACATCTTGAATTGTTACCAATCCAACCGTACCACCAAATTCATCTACTACTATTACCATGCCCAACTTCTCTTGCTGCATCATCGGTAATAATTCACTTAAAGGAGTATGTTCTGGTACAAATCTTACTGGGCGTATTAACGGTTGAATTGGTGTTTCTAAAACTAACTTGCCTACAACTAAGGGTTTGGCTAAGTCTTGAAAGTAAACGATACCACGAATGTCTTCTAAAGATTCTCCAATCATTGGGAAACAAGAGTAACCAGTGGCTACCATTTGTTCAAGAAAAGTTTGCAAAGTGGCATCTTGAGGCAGCACTACTATGTTGTTGCGGGGAACCATGACTGCTTGTGTTGTTACTTCCCCAAACTCAAAAACATTTTTCAGTAGTTCTCGTTCTCCAGCTTCTAATCCAGTAGATTCACGTTCTGTAGAGATAATTAATTGTAATTCTTCAGGAGTAACAGGTGGTCTCCAACTTTGACCTGTATACTCAATGCCAAAAAGTCGTAACAAATAGCGAGTTGATTGGTTGAGAATCCAAATAAAGGGATTAAAAAACCGGACAATTGCTTTGACAGAAGGGCCTAAAAATCGTGCAAGTTGTTCTGAATACAGCATTGCCACTGATTTGGGACACAGTTCTCCTAAAACAATTTGCAAGTAAGCAATGAAAAAAAAGGCAATCGGGATTGATAAAGAATGAGCGATCGCAATATTTATTCCTCCAGGAAGAGGCCACGATTGTAGCCATGATTTGACTAGAACAACAATTGTGCTTTCTCCAATCCACCCCAGCGCCAAACTTGAGAGAGTAATTCCCAACTGAGTTGTAGACAACAATCGGTCTATACTACGCTGTAGAACTTCAACGGCTAGTGCTTGTATGTCACCAGCTTCTACTAACTGATGAATACGCGATCGCCGTACTGTTACCATCGAAAATTCTGCCGTAACAAAAAAAGCATTGATGGCAATCAGTAGCAGCACTGACAACAATCGCAGCCCCACATCCGTCCAGTTCAAGCTAGGAAAACCTATCACTGCCAAAGCCCGTGTAAAATGCACACCCCAATTTGAGATTGGGGATCGGGGATTGGGCATTATTGGTGTTTATTCTCTCCCTTGTCTGGTTTGTTCTCCCAGTCCCCAATTCCCAGTCCCCTGTTACCTTCCTACAGGAATATCCGATACTTCCAACTTCAGTTGTTGAGCTGGGTAATCTGTTAAAGAAAGTGAAATACTTTTAACATCATCAAGCAAAGCTGTAGGAATGCTAACAATACCAGTATATGTGGGGCTGTTATTAGGCAATTCTGATGGTAAACCATCTGTACTCGCACTCAGGGTTCGTCCTCTATCATCCGAGACATCTAAAAAACTATAAAGGAAGCGTACGGTATTTTTACTTTTGTTCTGCATTTTTACCCGCAGTTGCAATGCACCACCAGAATAGCGGGCAGATTGTACCGAAAGATTTACGCCGTCACTTTCAGCAGAAACAGGAAATCCTGGTTGGGGTTTTTCTTCCACTTCTTCTTGGGGCTTTTCCTCTGGCTTCTGTTTGTTGCTAACAGTCTCGGTTTCCTCTTCTTCTTGTTCTGATTTAGGGGCTTTGCTTTTACCCTCTATTCTTGCCTTGACTGTTTTAAGAATTTCTTCCTCTTTTAAAAGCACTAGTCCTCCATGCTGAGAGTTACCCGTCTTAGCACTGGCAAACTTGGTAGTGGGACGAGAATCAGGTGATGTTACGCCTTTGAGTGCTTTACTACCAATATCAAATCCTAAAAAAGCACTTACAGAACCAGCTCCCAACATCAGGGCTAACAAAGTTAAAGTTAAAACTACAGTAGAATTTAGTTTCATTGCTGATAAGCTATGGCAGAAAAATATTGGTTTGTTTCAAACATGATTTCTAAGAGAACTAAATTAATATTAGTCTGCACTATAGCACTATCAAATTGTGCAGTGTTAAAACCTAATAAGCAAGTTGCGATCACGCGCAATTAATAAAATTATGCTATAATCTATCAGACAAAGACCAGGGTTGGCCGAGCGGTTGAGGCAGCGAACTCATAATTCGCCTTAGGCAGGTTCAACTCCTGCACCCTGGATTTAAGTATTTTGGATTTTGGATTAACCCAACGGATCAATCGGCTGTCTTGAGAATTGTGTATTTTAAAATACGAATTAATTCCCAGGATTTATCCGCTTTCTTGTACCCTGGGAGGAATGATAGTAATTAACAGACTATCGACCAAGTCTATGGGTAGGGAACAGGTAAAAAAGAAAATCTCCGTTCTCCCCGTTCCCTTTTAATATTTAGCGAGGGGATATTTGCTCAAACCGAAACTCAGTACCAACCTTAAGCTTGTTAGCATTCAAGCCTGGAGACATTAATAGCGAAGTGTTGTAGGGATTTGGTAAATCGGGAGTACGAAGATAAGGATCATTACTAACCTGCTGGTAGAGAACATCTTGATAGAGAATGTGAACCAACTCACTATCTCTGGCAATTTGGTTTTCAGGAAAAGTATTTCGAGAAAAGGAACCAGGCCCGAAAATATCGTTTATGTCACTTTGACTAGTGATACTACCAAAGAAATTAGGAGCATTTTTAAAATAAGCCCGTTCAAAAGCTTCATTTGGTGTTACATAGCCATCACTTGATGTTTGTGCTTTATCTTGGGCGAAAGCTGGAATAGCGATCGCAGTACTAAACAGCACCAACAACCCACCCAAAAGTCTGAATTTTAAAACCATTTTAATCGCTCCTCTGTATTTGCGTGAATCTTAACTTATCCTTATTGTCAGAACTTCTATTAGCGGCTGTTAGTAGTTGTTAGTTAGTAGTTAATGGTTAACAACCAACTACCAACTACCAACAATTTTATAGTTATGTTTTTTACGTTTGCTTACTGAGAAGTTCAACCATTGGTTTAGCACAAATTTTATTCTTTTGTAATGACTTACCAAGCTCAAACCCCTATCAATACTGACATTTGGGCAGTTAGTGCCGACCTGCCAACCCTACGTAAAAAATTATTAGATTTATTTTGCCAACTTGCATATCAAGAGGGTGATTTTGTCCTCTCCTCTGGACAACCCAGTTCCTATTACATCAATGGCAAGCAAGTTACACTCCATCCCCAAGGTGCTTTAGCAATTGGTCGTACTCTCTTATCACTACTCCCACCAGCCACCACTCAAGCAGTAGCTGGTTTAACTTTGGGTGCAGATCCAATTGTGAGTGCTGTCAGTGTAGTTTCTGCCTATGAACACCGCCCAATACCAGCGTTAATTATTCGTAAAGAAGCCAAAGGTCACGGAACAAAGGCGTATATAGAAGGGCCAAATTTACCAGCAGGTGCAAATGTAATAGTTTTGGAAGATGTTGTCACCACAGGACAATCAGCTATGAAAGCAGTTGAACGCCTTAGAGCAGCAGATTATACAGTTAATCAAGTAATTTCTCTAGTGGATCGCCAACAGGGCGGAGCAGAATTTTACGAGTCGGTAGGCTTGAATTTTCAGGCAATATTTACAATTTCAGAAATTCAAGAACGGTACAAACAACTACTATAAAAACACAAAGGAACACAGAGAACTGAATTTTTCTCTGCGTTCCTTCGCGCTACCTTTGCGTTCCTTTGCGTTTATTAAAAACTGTTAACTTTGAGTTACAGCTTCTTTTGCTAAGAACTTCTCCAGTTCCGTCAACGTATCTGCATCCACCTTAGTCTGCATTGGACAGAACTTCGGTCCACACATAGAACAAAACTCAGCAGTTTTATAAATATCTGCTGGCAAAGTTTCGTCATGGTATTCTCTAGCTCTATCAGGATCGAGTGCTAACTCAAACTGACGGTTCCAGTCGAAGTTATAACGAGCGTGGGAGAGTTCATCATCTCTGTCTCTAGCACCAGGACGATGTCTGGCGATATCTGCTGCATGGGCTGCAATCTTATAAGCAATCAATCCGTTCCTTACATCTTCAGAATTCGGCAGACCCAAATGTTCTTTAGGTGTAACATAACACAACATTGCTGTACCATACCAACCGGCCATTGCTGCACCAATAGCGGATGTGATATGGTCGTAACCAGGGGCAATGTCTGTTACCAACGGCCCTAGTACATAGAAAGGTGCTTCCGAACACTCTTCCATCTGCTTTTTAACATTAAACTCAATTTGATCCATCGGTACGTGTCCAGGACCTTCAACCATCACCTGCACGTCGTATTCCCAAGCTTTACGAGTTAATTGCCCAAGGGTTTTGAGTTCTGCTAATTGGGCTTCATCAGAAGCATCATGAGTACAACCAGGACGAAGTGAGTCACCTAAGCTAAATGAGACATCATATTTCTGGAAAATCTCAATGATGTCTCGGAAGTGGGTGTAAAGTGGGTTTTGTTTGTGATGGTGCAACATCCATTTTGCCAAAATGCCACCACCACGAGAGACAATACCAGTCAGGCGATTTCTGACCAAAGGCAAGTGTTCAATTAAAATCCCAGCGTGGATAGTCATGTAATCTACCCCCTGCTGGGCGTGTTTTTCAATTACATGCAAAAAATCCTCAGCAGTAAGATTTTCTATCCTGCCATGTACGCTTTCTAAAGCCTGATAAACAGGTACTGTACCGATGGGAACGGGTGAAGCTTGAATAATAGCGGTGCGAATTTCATCCAAGTTACCACCGCCAGTGGATAAATCCATGACGGTATCAGCCCCATATTTTACCGCCAGTTTCAGTTTTGCCAGTTCTTCGTTGATATCAGAAGAGTTAGGAGAAGCGCCAATGTTAGCATTCACTTTACACTTGGAGGCAATGCCAATACACATTGGCTCTAAGTTAGGGTGATTGATATTTGCAGGAATAATCATCCGTCCCCGCGCTACCTCATCTCTGATTAGCTCAACAGGGAGGTTTTCCCGCCTAGCGACGTAGTGCATTTCTTCAGTGATCACACCCTGACGAGCATAGTGCATTTGACTCACATTGCTCTCGCCTCTTCGCTTGGCGACCCATTCTGTCCGCATATTTGCTTTCCTCAATAAACAGCTTCCCTGCGCCGGTATTACCCGGATTCAGGTGCAAAGGGTATAATCTCAGCCTGGATACAGGCACCCCTAGCATGAGAGCTAATTTTAGCATTTTGTATAGTGGCTAAGAAGGGGGAATTAACAATTTATGACTATACCTATACCTGTTTGCCTCAAAAACCCTCTATTGAAATTTAACCAAAAGATTTGCCTGCACTATGATTCTGCTGTTTTTTAGTTCATCAAACTTGCGTCAATAATGGCTCTTTTGTCGTTACGAGACCATAAAACATAATGATACATAACTATTTATTAAGTACTTAGACAAAATTAATTACACATTAATTGTTTCTCTATTGCCTGTCTCCGTGAATGAATTTAATTTTGCCTAACCAGTTACGTTTATATCTATGTCCTAACTAACTTGACTAGTAATCATAAAAGTAATTTTTTGTCAATCATCTAATAGGATTATATTAATTAAATGGATATATTTATTACTTTAGAAGGATACTTATAATTGTCATCTACTCACTTCAGTATAAAATTTAATATATGTTAGATAATTTACAAGTATATTAACTAGTACAGATACACGGGAAGCAATAATTACTTTGTTTACTGATTTAGATCTCTCATAAATAAATGGTTCTTTTATTTACGCCGCACTGTATTAGTAACTTAGTGTATTGTTTGTTAACCAAACTAAACATCTATCTATAAAAATATTAAACAATGTCATGAAATATTGATATATTAAAAATTTACTTAATAATAAAGTTATATTTTTTACTTTTTTATAAAGATTTTTATTCTAATAAATATTAGTTAAAACCATAACCAGCAATAAAAATATCAACATCAAAATATACTCTTATAGCAAGTAATAAGTATATTAATAAACAAAAATAGTATTTAATATTACATTGTATCTTTTTATTTTAATTAAGATTAATAATTCTAGGTGATTACGGATAGATTTTTAATAAAAAATTAAACATTATATTTATCAATGGTTTCATGACAAAAATATAGTAAAACAACACAGGCAGTGCGGGTAATTTTCTCCAAAATTGATTTTAATACTGTTTGAGTGCTTGTATGTTTAACCTAATGTCTAAAACCCTATCTTTCCAAGAAATAGGATGTAAATAAGTTCATCCTTATTTATTGGTTACTTTATCGTTTTTATTTCTGCAATATATAATTATCGACCCCAGATAAAGCTTAGTTCTACTATTAGCTTTGTTTAGATTGTGTATCAGAATAAAGAATACACTGGGTGAATTTATACTGCAACTAAATAATCATAAAATTTGATTTAGAGATATGTGTGTAGATGCCTTTAAAAACATATAGCGCAGCTGATTGCAGATACAGTTGCCCTTTGTAAAGTTAAGGATGAATTTTGAATCATCACTGAAGGCTTCAACTTGTTGTCTTGAAAATCAAATAAGTTTGCTACAGATATTTAGTAACAGAGTAAATTGTACTAATAGTTAGTACACTACCAGTATTTTCTTGAAACTTTATACACGTATTAACTTATGGGGTCAAGTTGATTTGCTGTTTACTTGACTTGCAGAGCTTTTATGAATCAATTTACTTTACCTGAATTATACTGCCCGTTTCCGTATCAAATCAACAAGCATGTTGACATTTTAGAAAAACATGCTCTTGAATGGGTGCTGAGATACAACCTTTTAATTGATGAATCTTATTATCAGTATTTCTGTAAGTCAAAAATTTTTCTACTAATAGCAGGTTCATATCCTGCCTCTGATTTGGAAGAGCTTAAAATTGCTAATGATTGGTTAACTTGGATGATATTTTTGGATGATTATTATGATACTCCATATTTAAAAAATCAACCCGAATTAATCATAAAAATACATAATAGATTTTTTGAAATCTTGAATGGTGCAGAAATCACAACTCAAGATATTCCCTATTGTCATGCTTTAAATAACTTACGAAAACGGACACTTCAAATAGGAAGTCCCAGATGGTTCAATTTCTTTGTTTGTACTCTTAGTGAATTTCTAGATGGATGTGTTCAAGAAGCTAACAACCGTGCCAAGGGCATTTTACCCGATGTTGAAACATACATAATTTTACGTAGATTAACCGGAGGAATGGGACCTTTATTTGAATTAATAGAATTTTGTAATCATTTGATTGTTCCCTATTTATTGCGAGAACATGTCATTTTGAAAAAATTAAAAATGATGTCAAATAATATTATTTGCTGGTGTAACGATATTTATTCTACACCTAAGGAGCTTAAAATTGGCGATCAGCACAATTTAGTCCTTTTACTAAAAGATCACCAGCAAATGTCTCTCGAAGATGCAATTACGCATGTTTCGGAAATGCACGATCAAGAAGTACGGAAGATGATGGAGCTAGAATCAACTCTTCCATCTCTTGGAGAAGAGTTAGATGGTGAATTAGCTAAGTATATATCAGGAATTCACGCCTGGATAGCTAGTCATTTTCACTGGTATTCTCATTCTGGTCGCTATGAAGTTACAGAAAAGCTAACACTAGGAGAGGATCTGAAACTGGTTAAAGCTTAAAGAATAGCAGTAACTTTCAAATAAGAAAATGTTACGCTCTACTTTTGAGTAGCAATTACTCTAGAAATCATGCTGATACATGAGTAATTGTATAATTTATTTCGGGATAAAAATTCATATGCAATTACCCAATCGTCTTTCAATTCCCTCTTTTCTGCAAAAGCTTCATTGGGCTATTGATCCTGTAAAATATTTCGAGAGAGCAGCTCAGCAATATCCTGATATTTTTACTGCTCAAATAGTTGGTTTTGGAGATACTGTTGTATTCATTGCTCATCCCCAAGCCATACAAGAAATTTTCACGAATGATAGAAAGAAGTTTGTTGCTGCTGGCGAACTAAACAGGATTATGCAACCTTTGCTTGGAGAAAACTCATTATTGTCGCTAGACAGTAATAGCCACAAACGTCGGCGACAACTTCTAATGCCCTCCTTTCATGGAGAACGGATACGAGCTTACGGTCAGCTAATCTGCAATATAGCTGAACAAATCTTGAGTCAGTTGCCACAAAATCAGCCATTCTCGGCTCACACTGTAATGCAGAATATCTCCCTACAAGTCATCTTAAAGGTTGTTTTTGGCTTAAATGAGGGAGAACGTTACCAAAAAATCCAATATCTAATGCCATTGCTTTTAGATATATTTCGATCCCCCTTGAATTCTAGCTTCTTTCTTTTTTCTTTCCTACAAAAAGATGTAGGAACTTGGAGTCCCTGGGGAAAGTTTCTGCACCAAAGACAGCGAATGGATGAATTAGTGTACGCTGAAATTGCTGAACGTCGTGACCAAGCGAGTCTTGAACGCATCGATATACTCTCATTGTTGATATCTGCGCGTGATGAAAACGGTCAATCGATGACCAATTGGGAGCTACGTGATGAGTTAATGACTCTAGTGTTTGCTGGACATGAAACGACAGCAACGTCAATGGCTTGGGCATTGTATTGGATTCATCATTTACCGGAAGTCCATGAGAAACTTAAAAAGGAACTTAATACCCTTGGAAATTCTCCAGACCCTATGAGAATTTTCCAACTTCCCTATTTGACTGCTATCTGTAATGAAACATTGCGAATTACCCCTGTTGTGCCATTTACACCACCCAGAATGGTACGGGAAACAGTGGAATTACTAGGACATCGATTAGAGCCTGGCACTGTAGTAATTCCCTCAATTTATTTAACTCATCACCGTGAGGATATATATCCACAATCCAAAAAGTTTAAGCCAGAGCGTTTTCTGGAACGGCAATTTTCTCCCTATGAGTTTATACCATTTGGTGGTGGTGCCCGTGGCTGTATTGGTCAGGCTTTGGCTATGTTTGAAATGAAGCTAGTATTAGCAACAATTCTGTCACGCTATCAACTTGAACTGGTGGATAAGCGACCTGAAAAACTTCAGCGTCGAGGTGTTGCGCTTGGGCCTGCTAATGGAGTCAAGATGATAATTACAGGAGAGCGTAGCCAGCAAGAGTCCCAAAACTACACTTGTACCGTTGTCTGATACTTGTTCACTGTTGCATCGGAATCTCAATTACAAACTCAGTCCCCTCTCCTAGCTTAGAATTACAGATTAACTTACCCTTGTGTTTGTCTACAACAATTTGATAGCTAATTGACAATCCCAACCCCGTACCATTTCCAACTGGTTTAGTAGTAAAAAAGGGGTCAAAAATTTTTTGTTGCACCTCTGCATTAATACCATGACCATTATCAGCAATCTTAATCCTCACAAATTTGTCGTTGATGACTTCAGTACAGATGCGAATCAGAGGGATTGGAAATTGATGATGCTCTTTATTCCCCTCATCCAATGCATCGATCGCATTAGACAAAATATTCATAAACACCTGATTTAGCTGACCAGCATAACAAGTCACTTCTGGTAATTCTCCATATTCTTTAATGACCTGTATCTCAGGACGATCATTATTTGCTTTAAGTTTGTGTTGCAAAATCATCAAAGTATTGTTGATGCCCTCATGAATATCTACAGGCTTCATATCAGCTTCATCTAAGCGCGAGAAGTTGCGTAAACCCAAAACAATATTGCGGATACGCGATGTTCCAACCTTCATAGAATCCAAAACTTTTGGTAAGTCTTGTACTAAGAAATCTAGATCTATTTCTTCAGACTTTTCTATAACTTGAGCAGAGGGATTAGGAAATTCATGCTGATAAATAGCAATCAACTCTAATAAATCTTGCACATACTCTTGTGCATGAGTAATATTGCCATGAATAAAGTTGATGGGGTTATTGATTTCATGGGCAATTCCCGCTACCATTTGTCCCAAACTAGACATTTTTTCACTTTGAATAAGTTGCGTTTGGGCGTTTTGCAAATCCACTATTGCTTCTTTTAAGCGTTGATTATTCTCGTTGAGTTCCTGTGTTCTGCGGTCAACTTTCTCTTCTAAAGTATGGCTATATTCCTCCAAACGTTCTTTTGCTTGTGCCAAATCCTTGTATAGAATAGCATTCTCGAGAGAGATTGCCGCTTGGGTCGTAATTACTTGCAGAAGTTCTAGGCGATCGCGTGTAAACGCTCCTGTAGTCAGATTATTTTCTAGATACAATATCCCAATAAGTTTTCCCTGGTTGATAATCGGAATACATAATAAACTCTTGGGTCGCTCACGAAGAATGTAGCGATCATTTGCAATCAATTCTTCTAATTTGGCATCATCAACAACAAAGATTTCCTTTGTACGTTTGACATAATTAATCAAATTAATTGGAAGTTCATAGCTACAAGAAAGGCTAATTGCAGGAAATTCTGTATAAGTAGATGCTAAAGTGGAATTGGAACTTATAGCAGTAACGCTTAAGTCCAAATCATCACCTGGATTTAGCATGAAAGCGCATTTAGAAGCTCCTGCATTTTCCATCACTACTTTCATTAAAGTAGATAACAATTGATTTAGTTCAATTTCTCCAGAAAGTGCTTGTGAGGCTCTAATCACGGCAGTCAAATCTAAAGAGTCAGAAATACTTGTGCGAGAGCTAATTAAAGTTTGGTGACTGCTTTGGGTAGATAAAGTTGTGTGATGAGAAAGAGTACTTTTTTCACTGGTATATGGACTTAGTTTACCTTGCTGGAGAATAGGAGCAAGTAATTGGGGATAACGTTTTGCCAAATCGTCAACTTTGGCTTTTGCACCCCAGCGCAAATAACAATAATATGCATCAGTAAGGTAAGTTTGGGCTATCTTATGTTTGCCCCATTCAAGATAGAACCTAGCGGCAAGTTCGTTAGCAAGAGCTTCTTCATTGATGTATTCATTTTCTTTGGCAAGAGCAATAGCACGCTCATAAGAGTCAATTGCTTCAAGATATTTACCTAAAACCCGATGACGCTCTGCTTCTACTAAATAATATTTGTGCAGATAATTCATTGGGGCATAATGTGCCCATTTCTGCATTTTGTTCTGATTAGCTTGTATTCTATCAAGAATACATTGTTGTTCAGAAATAGTTGCATCTGAATACACAGCCAATCGTACCAATGAATCATAAAAATGGAAAAGAGGAAAAACTAACTGTCCTATTCCACCCTGTAAATAATTTTCTGCTAGATTGGCATTTTCAACACCTTGATGAAATTCCTGAAATAGATAACAAAGATACAGTTTATTGAAAAATAAAAATAGAAGTCCCATGACATCATTATTTTGCAGGTGAATCGGTAACATATTTTTCTCATCATACGATTCACCACTTAAATGACAGGGATTTTCTCTACTCTCTAATAAATTTAAAACACTCTGCCGAGAAATTTCATTCCAGTGAAATACTGTTTTTTGATTGATTTGAGCTATAGCCTTGCTGTAGTTTTCTATCTCCTGCTTTAGTTCTAGCAGTTCTTTACCTATAAAATATGAACAGTAGCAATAAGCATTTAAAGAATAGGCACTATATTCTAAATCTCCAGTTTCTAGTCCAATGAAGTAAGCTGCCAATACAGGTTTTAATATTTTCCTAGCGTGTTCTTTCCAATGTCTGAGAATTATATTAAATGACCCTATGCTTTTGGCTTTGACTTCTTTATCATTGAACTTAGTCAACACATTTGCACCTAAATTGCCAAATTGATAGCCAGATTCAATATCTCCAACTACCCCACAGAGGAATAAGCCGTAATTAACATATACATAAGCAGAAAATGAAGTATTGCCATATTTCAGAGATAAATGGATTTGTTGAAAACAAATCAGTGGATACAATTCAGGAGCAGATAGATAGGCATAGCTACTTGCAGTTAATAGAATACGCATAACCGCTAATGGTTGGGCTTGCGTCATTTCTGGCAAGTTAATTAAGTCCTCAATGTATCTCCCATTTAATTTTGATGTTATTTCTGCCATTGCTAGCTGTACCTCAGACTGGGTAGGATTCTCAGGAAATTCTACTCCTAGCTGTTTGAGAACTACGAGCGCAGTTTTGACTGCTTTTAGTGCTTGGTTCTGCGCTCCATAAGCTTTAATAATTACTTCATAAACTTTCACTTTTTCCAGCAGTGTTTTAGCTTGTGCTAAAACTATCTGGACTAATTGCTCCATTTGTTCAAAATTACCAGCCAGGTATGCCGCTTCTGCTGCTGTTTCATATAAAGATAAAGTCAGGTCGTATTGTCTCTCCCAGCTATCCTCTTTCAATAGTTCAATACCAGTAGTTAAATATTTAATTGCTGTTGTATAAGCTGTTGATGCTAAAGCTCTACGTCCGGCAAGTAAATTCATTGCAGCTAGTTCATCAGTTTCTACCTGGTTGGTCATTAAATCTATCGCTATATTTAACTGATTGACCAGAGCAAAAATATTTTCTTCCCAATCTTGAATTGGAAATTTTTTCAATAACAGCTTTCCAATTTTAAGATGAATTGATTTTTTCTTGTCTTTAGGAATTAGTGAATAAGCAGCTTGCTGAACCCGGTCATGGACAAATTTATATTTTGGTGATTGAAAGTTGGTAATTGATAATTCAGTTGATTGCTTATCATTACCTATTATCAACGACCGATTACTTTCTTCAAGAAATAACTTGTAGTCATCATTTTCAGGAATAATTAATCCTTCGTGTAAAGCTGTCCACAAATCTGAGGCAGTATCTATTGTATTCTTTTCATACACAATTGATAGTGTTTTCAAATCAAATTGATTGCCAATACACGCTGCTAGTTTCAGGACTTCTTGAGTATGCTTCGGCAACTTTTCTAGTTGCATAGCCATAAATTTCACAACGTCGTCTGTAAGCGATAACTTCATGATCTCTGACAAATTATATTGCCAATAACCAACATCAAAATGAAATTTAATTAGTTGTTCTGCATATAAAATCTTAAGAAACTGATTAGTAAAGAATGGATTTCCCTTAGTTTTTGCAAACACCATTTGAGTTAGAGGAATAGCGATCGCTTCTGGACAGTGAAGAGTGTCAGCAATCAAGTGATTTAAATCACTCTGACTTAATGATTTTAGTGTTATACTATTAATAGTACCTCTAATTTCTTCGATTTCATTGAGTGTCAAATAAAGTGGATGTGTTCTAGAGACTTCATTGTCTCGATATGCACCAATTAGTAATATATTTCCTTCATTAGTACCTATTTCTTCCACCTCATATTCTCGTGTATCCTCCGATTTAGTAGAATACAATAGAGGAGACTGAATTGAAGTTGTCAGTAATTGGATAAATTTTAAAGAAGTAGCATCTGCCCATTGCAAGTCGTCTAAAAATATAACCAAAGGATGCTCTTTGCTGGTAAAAACCTGGATAAATCTTTGGAATAATAAATTAAAACGATTTTCAGCAGCATTGCTAGACAGTTCATCAACTGGAGGTTGCTTACCAGTTATTTGCTCTAGTTGAGGAATAACGTTAATAATGACTTGAGCTTGATCACCCAAAGCTGCTAAAATCTTGGCTTTCCATAGTTGAATTTCAGCATCAGATTCTAACAATAGTTGCCTGATTAAATCACAAAAAGCTTCTACCCACCCAGCAAAAGGAATATCGCGTTGAAACTGGTCAAATTTTCCTCTAATGAAGTAGCTGTGCTGACGGGCAATGGGTTTGTGAACTTCGTTGACTACAGCAGTTTTACCGACACCAGGATCACCAACGACTAATATCATTTCGGTTCCCCTTAATTCATTTATAAGGGGATTAGTAAGGCGTTCAAAAGCAGCCAGTAAAGTTTCTACTTCTCGTTGACGACCATAAAGTTTTTCAGGAATAAGAAAACGGTCTGAGATATCCCGAGTTGCTAACTCAAATGCATCAATCTTACCAGTTTCTTGTAACTGTTGTTTGCATATCTCTAAGTCGTGCTTTAAACCTAAGGCACTCTGATAGCGATCTTCAGCATTTTTTGCCATTAGCTTGCTGATGATCTCAGACAAGATTGGTGGAATCCTAGAATTAACTTGGCTAGCTTTTGGTGCTTCTTTGGCAATGTGAGAGTAAACTAACTCCATTGAGTCAGTGGCGGTGAAGGGTAAATGTCCTGTGAGAAGTTCAAAGAAAGTGACGCCAAGGGAATAAAAGTCAGTGCGGTAGTCAATCCCCCGATTCATTCGTCCAGTTTGTTCTGGTGAAATGTAGGATAAAGTACCTTCTAAAACATTGGGATTAGTGAGACATTGAATCTCTCTTGGTAGAAGGGAAGCGATACTGAAGTCAATTATTTTGATCTCTTTTGTAGTGGGTTTGATCAAAATATTAGCGGGTTTGATATCTTTGTGAATGACACGTTGACGATGCAGTTGGTCAAGGATAGAAACAATTTGAATACTAATGTCAAGAAAATCAGTAACGGGTAATTCAAATTTATTTATCTCTCCAACTCCAGGGATTTCTACGCTTTTTTTGTCTAGCCATTGTTGAAGTGAAATACCACCAAAATCTTCCATGACTATAGCATAGCCATTATGGCAATTTTCTAAGCTATAAGTTTTAACTATGCCTGGAAAATCAAGTTTTTTGGTAATTGTATACTGATTGCGAAATTGGGCCAATTCATTAAGGCTGGGGTATTCATTCCGCATCAATTTGATGATCACAGGTTGTTGGTCTTGCTCTCTGATACCCCGATAAACAATAGTTCTACTACCCAAGTAGATTTGCTCAGTAATGCAATAGCCAGGAAAGGGAACAATTCTATCTAATGGTAATAACATTCTTCTAGCCAAGTCTCATTATGGTGTCCATGAATTTAGTATTCCCACTGGTCGATTACTGCTATCACCTTCTTTCATCAAATCGTGGATATTTTGTGCAATATATAAGTAAATTCATACATTGATTATGTGAAATTATAGAAATAATAATTATTCCAACAAAAAAGCCTGCTTTAGCAGGCTAGTAGCTCTAGTTGTGAGCATAAAATTTCAATTAATACTACTTGATTTTCTGTTTTATAAAGGTTACAACCTGAGCTAATTGTTTCTTCAAAGCATCTATTTCCGCTTGCATTTTGACTATTTTTTCATTCAATGCTTGAATCTCATTAGCTGAGAAAGTAATGCCTGCATCGGAAGTTGGTGTGGAACTGTTCTCAGTAATAGATGCGGCTACTGGTGCAGATTCTTGGCGTGGCTGTTTAGCTTTTGTCATGGCTGACTTAATTGCGCCAATGAGTTGCTTTTGGTCAAAAGGCTTACCGAGAAATTCAAAATTTTCAAAAGGTTCTGAGATTTTCTCTGTAACCTCTTCCTTGCGACCAGACATGATCACCAAAGGAATTTTCCTGAGGTCGGGTTGGGATTGAATCTGCTGAAAAACTTCCCAACCACTCATTTTTGGTAACAGGAAATCTAACATTATTAAGCTGAATTTTTCTTGACGGATTAGATTAAGTCCTTCTACGCCGTCTTTTGCTTCCAATACATCAAAGTTGCCTGGAGGCAACATTTCTCGTACTTTTACCCGGACAACTGTAGTGTCATCGATAACTAGAACTTTGTTACTTGTCACGACTGCTTGCTCTAACAGAAACTTTAGGTTTTGATACGGTTTTTACTGCCTTACGGCTCTTGAATTCTCCCACTATACTCAATATTTATCTTGATTGGGGGATAGTATTTTCCTGGAGAATCTTTGATATATGAAAGTGTTTTAACAAACTTCGGCTTTTGTTGACTGTAATTTATGTCATGGTGATAAAGAAGGATGAAGGATAAAGGATGAAGGCTAAAACAAACAATAAGTCTGAAATTGCTGCTATGCCAACGTGGTTGCGTCGCCCAATTGGCAAAGCTAGTGAACTCTCGACGGTACAACGTATTATCAAGCAGCGCCAGATTCACACGATTTGTGAAGAAGGACGTTGTCCGAATCGAGGAGAGTGTTACGCCCAAAAAACTGCAACTTTTTTACTCATGGGGTCAACTTGCACGAGGTCTTGTGCTTTTTGTCAAGTAGATAAAGGACATGCACCTATGCCTTTAGATCCAGAAGAACCGAAAAAGGTGGCAGAAGCTGTACAAATTTTGGGATTACGTTATGTGGTGCTGACTTCTGTAGCCCGTGATGATTTATCGGATCAGGGTGCTGGTTGGTTTGTGAAGACAATGGAAGAGATTCGCCAACTGAACCCAGAGACTCAAATTGAGGTGTTGACTCCAGATTTTTATGGAGAATGGCAACGTATAGCTGCGATCGCTAATGCTAAACCAGCTTGTTATAACCATAATATCGAGACAGTGCAACGGTTAACTGGGCCTGTGCGTCGAGGCGCAAAGTACGATCGCTCACTTTTAGTTTTACAAATTGTTAAAGAAATCGACCCCACCATCCCCACCAAATCCGGTTTAATGTTGGGACATGGAGAAACTATCCAAGAAGTCATCAAAACTATGGCAGATCTGCGTCAAGTCGGATGCGATCGCCTGACAATTGGTCAGTATATGCGTCCTTCATTAGAACATTTACCAGTGCAAAAATACTGGACACCAGCAGAATTTGACGAATTAGGTGCGATCGCCAAAGAAATGGGGTTTAGCCACGTCCGTTCCGGCCCTCTAGTTCGCAGTTCTTATCATGCTGGGGAAGAAGTGTAGGGAGAGTGTAAGGGGTGTGAGGGGTGTGAGGGGTGTGAGGAGAAAAGACTTTTTATATTTCTCATACTTCCCCAATCCACCCTACGGGAAGCCTATGAGCGCACGGCAGATGACGCCACGTGCTTTATGCCGGGAGAAGAGTCCACCGCACTGCCTCGTCTACACACTTCCCCCACTCCTCACACTCCCTCCACTTCTCGATCACCCCATCTCCCCATCTCCCCATCTCCCCATCCTCCCACTTGCTACCCAAAATCACGAAAATATTTTTAACGAAAGTGGCGAATTGGGACATCTGTTTGGTATTTCTGAAGAAGTCCTTAAGTTAGGAGTTCATTTTATGGCAAAAGCAGATACTACAGCAGATTTACCCGTAGCTAAATCAACAACAGCTAAACCCCCTTACACATTTCGTACAGGTTGGGCTTTGCTCTTGTTAGCTATTAACTTCCTTGTGGCTGCCTATTACTTCCACATTATTGAATAGTGAAGCGGGTAAACTTCTGATCTGAATCAGAAACTGGGAATGGAGATCTGGGAGAAGGACAAGGTAGACAGAGGAGATAAGGGAGAAAAAATGCTTCCTTGTCCTCCTTGTCCCCCCTTGTCTCCCTAATCTCCAATCCCCAGATCAAATTGTGCCTTTAAATAAACCTTTGGGGCGAATGAGTAGCACTAAAATCATAATTAACAGAGCTACCCCTTGTTTATACTGTGAACCAAGCAGAGGTGTGCTGACTTCTTGAACAATGCCAATAATAAAAGCTGCGGCGATCGCACCGTAAGGATTACCAATTCCGCCCAAAATTACTGAAGCAAATAAGGGTAGTATTAAAAACCAACCCATGTTAGGACGTACAGCTTCACTTAGACCTAACATACTTCCGCCCAAAGAAGTTAAGCTACCTGCTATCACCCAAGTCCACAAGACAACTTGGTCAACATTAATACCAGATACTCGCGCTAGATCAATATCATCAGCAACAGCTCGCATTGCTTTACCGATTTTTGTATTTTGTAGGAGGTAATGTAGAACTAAAATGACTAATATTGCTAAGACAACCACTAACAGCTTGACTTGAGGTATCTTTATTCCCCAAAAGTCCAAGGCTGGAGCAACTGGTACATTGTATTTTTGATTACTACCACCCCAGAAGAAGATAATGCCATTGCGAAGGAATAGAGCAAGTCCGATGGAAATAATAATGAAGGTGGTAGAAGTAGCCCGAATTGATCGCATTCTTGACCACAGTAATTTTTCTGACAGCAGCATGGCAACAACAGTCCCTACTGCTGCTAGTATCATTGACAACCAAATATTTATGCCCGTGGAATTGACAAGCAGTGTTAAATAAGCACCGAGAGTGAGAAAGTCACCATGAGCAAAATTAGATAACCGTAAAATTCCATAAGTGAGAGTAAGTCCGACTGCGCCCAAAGCGATAATACTTCCTACCGAAATCCCATTGACTACTAATTGAACTAGTTGTGCATTCATATAAAAATTTCATCCAAAAACTTTTGTATTGCTTTTAAACTCGACATTTCCAGTTTTAGTTTATAAATATAAAAAGAGGAGTGCGTTAATATACATAGCATCCTATTTGCACTTTTGTGCAAAATTAAACTTCTTAAGCGGTCTAGTTGACCATGCAGCAGTATTCAAGCTTACCAGAACAAAACTCACAAGTAGATGCAACACCAACAGTTTTGACAACTATCCAACAACTGCGGGCTGAGTTGTGGCTGGAACGCAGCTTGAATCGGTTGCAAAATCGCCTGAATGATTGCCTTATGAATTTTACTAGCAATCAACAAACAGGGTCGGGTGAAGCAGAAATTTTTCAAACAGTGGTTAATGAGCTAAACAGCGTTTTGAATAATAGTAAAGTGGCGATCGCACTTGTAGAACCACAACAAACTGTTGGCAAAGTTTGCTTTATTCCTACTTCTCCACCCCAAAAATTACCATCACTAGTGCTAAAAGGGATGGTGAAAAAGAAAAAAAAACTTCGTTTGAGATTAGCAGAAGAAATAGACATTGATGATTTGCAATTGCTTGCACAGCAAGAACCGCCTAGTGCTTGGCAGTTAGCCAATGATATCGATGGCGTTATTGGCTGGTTAATAATTATCAGAACACCTGTAGAGTCTGATGGCAATTCATTTAAAGACACTTGTGTGCAAATCACATCACAACTGCTGACACGCGCTACCCAGCAATGCGTGACTACCATCACCCAACTCCGGAAAATACAATCTTTGCAGCAACACTGCCAACACTTAGAAACGATCAATCAGGAACTAGAACGTACTAATCAACTAAAAAATCAGTTTTTAGCAAATACCAGTCACGAAATCCGCACTCCTCTCAGTTCAATTACTGGTTTTACCCACCTGCTTCTAGCCCAAGGCTACGACCCCTCTAAAGAACGTCATCAAGAGTACTTAAGCATTATTCAATCTAGTAGTAAGCACTTGTTGGCTTTGATTAACGATATTTTGGATCTGTCCAAAATTGAAGCCAATCAATTGGAAATGCAATGGGAAAAAGTTGATTTGCAAACATTGTGTCGCAACGTTTTAATTCTAGTGAAAGAAAAAGCCGCTAATAAAGGTTTAAAACTATCACTCGAATTAGATCCTAACGTTAATACCTTATTAGCTGATTCCTTGCGACTCAAGCAAATGCTGCTGAACTTGTTGTTTAACGCCTTGAAATTCACCACTCATGGCACTGTTGGTTTACAAGTTAAACCCAACAATGCTTGGATATATTTTACAGTTTGGGATACTGGAACTGGCATCTCTAAAAAACACCAAGCAGAACTTTTTCAACCTTATTTTCAAATTTCTAACAGTGTAGTTAGTCCAAACGAAGGCACTGGTTTAGGATTGGTGGTGACTCGAAAACTTGCTGAACTTCATGGTGGTAGCGTAGAAGTAGAATCAGAGCTAGGTTGTGGTTCCCATTTTACGATTGTACTACCCCTCAAGCAGGAGGAAGGGGAGAGTGAGGAAGAAGTGGGGGGAGGTGGGGAAGATGCGAAAAGTGAAGATAGATCTAGACCTTCTCAACCACTTTCCATAAATAACGATTCCACAAATATTTTATTGGTAGAAGACGACTCACATAATGCTCAATTAATGCAAATTTATCTGGAAAAATTAGGTTATCAGATCAATTTGGCAAATAATGGTGAGCAAATGTGGAAAATCTTAGACAAGCAAAAGCCAGCAGTAATTTTATTGGATATTAAATTACTAAATGAGAATGGTTTAGCAATAGTACAACAATTGCGAGAACATCAGCAGTATCAAAGCATCCCTATAATTGTGCAAACTGCAATGGCGATGAAAGGCGATCGCGAAATTTGCCTAACAGCAGGAGTAAATGAATATATTTCTAAACCGGTAGATTTACCACTACTAGGCAGTTTGGTGGCAAAATACACGAAACCAGCTACATCAGGGTAAAGGGTAAACTCGTTCGGTTAGACATTTTCCCCAACTTTTGCAAGATGTCTATGGATTTGGTGGCGTTTGGTGTGCTACTTGCTGCACTTGTGTAATATCTAAATCTAACGCCTGTGCTATCTGTTCTACGGATAAACCAAACCCAATGCTAATAGTCTAGATACAGCTTCTAATTTTGCTTTTTGTTTACCTTCTTGTTCACCTTCTTCTCTTGCTTGTTTTGTTGATAAACTCGCGTTTGCTTCAACTCACTTAACCCAAACATAGCCTCTATCTCCTCTCCACTCATCTTAGGAAACTTATAAACCAAGATTGTCTCTATTAATTCTAGTAATTGCTGCTGTTGGAAATTAACCGCTTGCTTGGCGCGGCTGATTAAGTCTCTTGCAGTGGTAATTGCTGTATCTTCATTTTCAATGACTAATTTGATGGTAGCAATACCTATCGGAAGTGATGCAACTTCACCCAATTTATCTATATAAATTCTACTGATGCGCTGGCTGAGGAAGAATTCAATGAAATGTTCTCTATCACCAATATCTATACTTCTACTGGGATAAATCACCACTCCTCGCCAAGAATTTTTAGATTTATTTTGCCGCAAATATAAAAGTAATTCTGAAACAAGGCGCAAGTAAATGTCTGAGTCGGGCTGGAATTGAACTTCGACGAAATAAATCGGGCTTTCTTCGTCTTGAGTAGGAAGAAATACACCATCAATTCTGAAGGCTGTTTGCTTGATTTCAACGGAGGAGAATTGATATAAATTTGCGGTTTCGGGAGAATTACCAATCAGTTCAAAGAAGATGCTGGGAAATTCTTGAAATAGGTGATAGAAAATACTGTCAGTTTTCACGCTGAGGTTTTTGTAGCAATGTAAGGCTTATGATTTGTTTATGTGACAATTGAGTAAAACAATATATATCCCATAACACGGCAAATTGAATCTATTGGTGATGCTTTGAATTTGATCGCTGCCGTCACACACCCTACGTTACTCAGCACTACTTCTTGATCTGCCAAATTTTGATAATTTCGTCACGATACCTATCATCTTTCCATGTCCGCTCACTTGAGTAGCTAACAAGCATCTTGCCATCTGAACTTATGGCGAGAGACTTAACACTGCCAGAATGGAGAGTACTAATTTCTTCTCCTGTTGACAGATTCCAGAATTTGATTGTGAAGTCCCCACCCCCACTACCACTGGCAAGGGTTTTGCCATCTGGGCTAATAGCAACGGAATTAACCGTGCTGGAATGACCAATGAGGGTGCTAATTTCTTTCCCTGTTGCCAGATTCCATAATTTGATGGTTTTGTCCCAACTGCCACTAACAAGGGTTTTACCATCTGGGCTGATAGCGACGGAATAAGGCTGTGGAGAAGGTGAGGGTGATGCTAGAGTTAGAATTACTGGCTGGGTTAGGGGTACTGAAGGTGGTGGCGGTAGTGGATTTAAATCTTGTAAAACTCCTGTCGCCGATTGATAACGCTGCTGGTATTCTTCTTGCAACAATTTATCTAGCACACACCCCAAATTCTGACTCACGCCTTGCTGCAAATGTTCTCGCCAACTCGCAACCCAACCATAACCTTGTCGTTTCCACAATTCCCAAGGGTGAATTCCACTCAACAGGTGAAAGCAAGTTGCACCGAGACTATATAAATCACTGGCTGGGTAAACTTCACCTCCCTGCATTTGTTCGGGTGGTGCATAACCAAAGGAACCGATCGCAGTTCCTGGGTTAGTCATCACTGTGGCTGTCAGTTGCTTGGATGCACCAAAGTCAATGAGTACTAATTTCCCATCACTGTGACGAATGATATTTTCTGGCTTGATATCGCGGTGAATGACTTTCTGTTGATGAACCGTCTTCAGAATATCTAACAAATCGAGCAATAATTCTTTGACTTTCTGCTCGTTGAACATTCCTGCTGTTGTAATTCTTTGAATAAATTCTGTCCATTAATAAACTGTTGCACCAAATACAGGCGATTATCTTGCTCAAAATAAGCTAATAGCGTAGGAATTTGCGGATGCTCCCCTAACTATTGCAGTCTTCTAGCTTCTTGCTCAAATAGTTCCGTCGCCTTTTGCAGTCCTGGTACTCCCTGGACTTGCGGTGTAAATTGCTTTTTGATGCACTTTTCGTTTAATTTGTCAATATCTTCTGCCAAATAAGTTTTACCAAATCCGCCGCCACCTAATGATTTTATGGGGCGATAACGGTTCTCAGCACTACTAGTCCTGTCCGGCAGCTAGAGCAAAACTTTGTAATATCAGGATTTGGCGGGTTGTGGCAAGCTAGATTAAGGCAGCAGGTCATAACTGTGCTTTTATGGGCAGATAAGCTTATTATCGCTTAATTACTCTCAGTATAATCAATGAGAAGTGCAAGTATTCCAGATTAGCGGTCAAATGAAAGCATTATAAATAGAGGCAGTAGGGCTTGAGAATTAAGCTGAGTATCTGCCCAAGAAATGCCAAAACTGATGCACTTGATCTTGGCGTGCGATCGCTTAACTTTTAAGACAGCTATCACGGTAAAATTCCATAATGAAGGAATGAAAAATTGAACGAACACAGATGCACACAGATGTAGACGCCCTTACAGGCGGCTTCCCGCAGAGTACACCGATGAATTATGGGTTTGCCGTTAGGTTAATCCCCAATCCCTATTCCTACCAGTAACAGTCCCGCAGTAAGTAATATTGATTTAAAACGTGACTACAGAGCGAATTGATTCACCTTTGTGCATTAAATAAAAAGCATTGTTAATCTCTTCAACTGGCATTACATGGGTAATCAAATCATCAATGTTGATTTTACCTTCCATGTACCAATCAACTATTTTCGGTACATCTGTGCGTCCCCTAGCGCCACCGAAGGCTGTGCCTTTCCAAATACGTCCAGTTACAAGTTGAAACGGACGGGTGCTAATTTCTTCACCTGCACCAGCAACACCAATAATTACACTCACACCCCAACCTTTATGACAGCATTCCAATGCTTGGCGCATGACTTGTACATTGCCAATACATTCAAAACTGTAGTCAGCACCACCTTTGGTTAAATCTACTAAGTAAGCAACTAAATCTCCCTCTACTTCCTTGGGGTTAACAAAATGCGTCATCCCAAATTTTTCTGCAAGGGCACGTCTATTAGGGTTTATATCTACCCCCACAATCATATTTGCTCCCACCATCCGCGCTGCTTGGACGACGTTCAAACCAATACCACCCAAGCCAAAAACTACTACATTTGCTCCTGGTTCTACTTTTGCTGTATTGATAACTGCACCAATACCTGTTGTGACGCCGCAGCCGATGTAGCAAACTTTATCAAAAGGCGCATCTTCACGGATTTTTGCAACGGCTATTTCTGGTAGCACAGTATAGTTAGCAAAGGTAGATGTACCCATATAATGATGAATCATCTTATTATCAACACGGAAGCGACTTGTACCATCAGGCATTACACCCCGCCCCTGAGTAGCACGAATGGCTTGACAAAGATTGGTTTTGAAGCTAAGACAGTATTCACACTGACGACATTCAGGGGTATACAAGGGAATAACATGATCTCCTGGTTTGACACTGGTAACGCCTTCTCCCACTTCAACAACAATACCAGCGCCTTCGTGTCCTAAAATTGTTGGAAATAACCCTTCCGGATCTTTGCCCGAAAGAGTGTAAGCATCTGTATGGCAAACTCCACTGGCTTTGATTTCTACCATCACTTCCCCAGCTTTGGGGCCTTCTAGTTGCACAGTTTCAATAGTCAAAGGTTTACCAGGTTCGTAAGCTACTGCTGCTTTAACTTCCATATTGCTCTCCTGTTTTGCTTGCTCAATCAGCTGATCTGAGTGTATTGCAGGACGTATGATATGAATTTATTTGTAAATTTTTAGTAAAAAGTCTAAGTTAAGCGATCGCGTTTTACTAACATTTTTGAGCAATGTGAAAAGCAGAAATATATGATAGATGAACACTTCCACCAAATTCATGCTCTATTCTATCCCGCAAGCCTGTAAATAATGCCTCTTTACTTCGTGGCTCTAGCTTGAGGTACGGTGAGTAAGTATGCAAAAGTGTCAAATATTCATCAACTGTATAGGTGACTTCAGTTTCAACGTTTCCGGCTACCAAGTCTTTAAATTGTCCAGAATCTGTGATCATTTGCCCTAACCCTCTCAAGATGTCTTCTTGAGTTTTTCTGTCTTCATATCGATTCAGGGATGGAGCGTGAATTTGATAAACTTCGGATAGGCGTTGGTAAACCCTATAGCAGGGCTGAAGCTCTTTGTTCCACAATAAAATTAGGTAGCCGTTTTCTTTAAGAGCTTTTGCTGCTTTCGGATATCCAACTTCCGCAGGTATCCAATGAAAAGAACTCGCAGCTAAAACAGCATTAAACTTTTCAATCTCTAGCATCCATTCTTCAAAGGATGTGTTGTGAATCTCTACATTGGGATACTGTTGACAATTTTGTTGGGCTAACTGATAAAAATCTGTGTTGGGTTCTAAACTAAGGATTGAACAACCCAATTGAGCAAACGCAACTGTTGCAGTTGCAGGGCCACACCCCACCTCCAGAATTTTTGAATTTGAGGAGAGTTGAGCAATCTCCACAACCTGACGAATCAAATTTTGGGGATAGCGGGGTCTGGTTTTGTTATAAGCTTCTGCTGCTGGTGAATACCAAATTTTTCGCTGTTCTAAGTCTTTATTGGAGTAATTGGCGATGATTTCTTTAAGATTTTCCATAATTCTATTGATAAGTCTTAAAGTCTTGAGGAATTAAACCTAATGTATAGAATTGTTAACTGATAACTGTATAAGGCTAAGTGTACAAGTGATCGCCTGTTAGTGTTTAATTTGAATGAACCACGAAGACGCAAAGAACACGAAGAGTATGAAACAAAAGGGGAAAAAGACAAAAGGAGATAGAAAAAAATCCGACTCTTCATCTTCCTATGCTTCTATGTCTACTTCTGTCACTCCTCAATTAGAAAATTGGATAGAAATTGGTACGATTGTTGCACCTCAGGGTTTACGTGGGGAAATGCGAGTTTATCCTGATTCGGATTTTCCGGAACGGTTTGAGGTTCCAGGAAAGCGTTGGTTATTACGTGCAGGAGAGATAGAACCGCAAGTAGTAGAATTACTGTCAGGACGTATAATTCAAGGCAAAAATTTATATGTAATTAAGTTGGCTGGTGTGGATGATCGCAATCAAGCAGAGGATTTGCGCGGTTGTAAGTTATTGGTTTGTGCTAGCGATCGCCCACAGTTGGGAGAGGATGAATATCATGTATTGGATTTAATTGGTTTGTCAGTTTTTATGCAGGAATCTGGCAAACTTATCGGTATAGTGGTTGATGTGATTGCTGCTGGTAATGATTTACTAGAAGTAAAATTACACCAACAACAAAAAACCGTTTTGATACCCTTTGTGAAAGCGATCGCACCAACAGTAGACTTAGAAGCTGGCAGGATTGAAATTACACCACCACCTGGATTATTAGAAATTAATAGTTAGGTGATTAAGAGGTTTGGTAATCCGACGACTGGAAGTCATGGGAGGGTGTCAAATGGGTAAAATAAAAAAGCATAAAAATTCATCTTCCCTAACTCCCAACAAACTATGAAAGCTGAAGCCGAAAATTCCAACAGACTGACGTGTGAAGTGGAAACTACGCTGAAGGTAATTGGTGGACGTTGGAAAGTATTGATTATTAGAGAATTAATGTTGGGAGTAAAGCGCTTTGGTGAATTACAACGAGCTTTACCTGGAATTACACAAAAAATGCTGACGCAGCAACTCAGAGAAATGGAAGAAGATGGGATTATTCATCGTCAGGTTTATCCCCAAATTCCGCCCAAGGTGGAATATTCACTGACACCTCTAGGGGAGAGTCTCAAACCAATTCTCTATGCTATGCATGATTGGGCTGTTCAGCACTACGGTAAAATTACTAAATAATTGTTGTTTGTTGTTGGTTGTTTGTTGATAGTTACTTCTACCAATAACCAATAACTACTAACTACTAACCACTAACCACTATCTACTAACTTTCCTCATTAGCTTGTAAATAATCTATAGCTGCTTCTAATTTTGACGAATATCTTTCGGCAAATCTTTCAAACCATAGTCCCTCTGGCGAGAAAGGATCTAGTTTAGCAAGCCAATCTTTGGCATATTGTTTTAAAGCCTCTCTTTGCTTAGCTTTAATTTGTTCTTGTCTAATCCGTTCTTGTTCTAATTCTTGCTGTATTCTTATTTTTTCTGCTTGATCTAGTTCTTCAAAATCGCTCTTGACTTCTTCTAATAATTTATCTATTAAAGATGCTGATTTTGGGAATTGTGGATGAATATTTGGTGTTGCTATGCTTGGCTGTTGCTTAGGCTGTTCATGGTTGTTTTGCTGATATTCAGCTTGCAGTTCCGCCAATAGTTTATCAATAGAGTCCATGTTATTTAACCCCTGATTTACTGCATTTGCAATATGATTTTTATATCAGTTAAAATACTAAATATTTAGTTATTTTGTTATGTAAAATCAATTATGCTTGACAAGCGATCGCAGAATCACAATCAATAAAATTTTTCTTTACTATTCCCTCTGTTTTACAGGAACAGAGGAGGCGAAACACCGATAGACACCGATTAAATAATGCACTAAGCACTAATGTTTTTTGTTCGGGTTTACTCCTTGAATAACAATTGAAGATTTACTACAATCCATCCAGTAGGTGCAGAAATTGGCATTTGGACGTTTATTTTGAATATTGATGATTAGTAGTTAATCGTTAATAGCATTTAGGAGGACTTCAGATAAACTCATATCTTCCATATCATCCATTGTCATCGTGTCACAAATATCAAACTTTGCACCAGCAGTTTGTAATTCATCATCTAACACTTTGAGAAAACGGGTTGCATGAGGATCTTTGCCCACTTGAATAAAAGAAATAGCTAATTCTTCATCTTTGTCCATACGCCGAGAAGCTTCAATAATAACCTTCATAACAGCTTTGCGGTCATCTGGCTCACCATCAGTAACAACTAAGATTGTTTCGCCATTTGATTTAGTCTGAGCAGCTGATTTCCGTTCAAAATAATTATCAGTGGCGTGTTTTAATACTGCTGCTAAATCAGTTGTGCCAGCTGGATCATTTTCTTGGAATATTTGTGATACTTTACTTGAGGTCACATTTTCGTAGCGCTTGAATCTACCAGAAAACAAATAAACAGTAATACCATCAGGATCAAGTTGTTCGCATTTGCTTGCTAAAGCAAAAGTAGACTCTTGTGCAGCTAGCCATCTGCTTCTACCACCTTTTTGATCCGGTGTAGCCATACTACCGCTTTTATCAATAATCAAAGTATAGTCACGATTTTCCAACATTTTTTTGTTCTCCAGTTATTAGTTAGTGGATAGTGGTTAGTAGTTAGTGGTTAATTGTTACAACCAACAATCAACAACCAACAAATTATTAATCAGTTACCGCATTCATCAAAACATCTGCAAGACTCATGTCTTCCATGTCATTAAGGGTAATTGTGTCGCAGATATCAAACTTTGCACCGACACTTTGCATTTGATCATCTAAAGCTTTCAAAAATTTGGTTGCTTGCGCGTCAGAACCCACCTGAATGATCGAAATTCCTAATTCTTCATCCCTTTCCATCTGGCGAGTTGCACTAATAATGACTTCAAATACAGCTTTGCGATCATCTGGTTCACCATCAGTAATCACTAAAATTGTTTCACCATTCGCTTTGGTTTTACCTGCTGCTTTACGTTGAAAGTAATTATTAATAGCGTCTTGAAGTACACCAGCTAAATTTGTTGTGCCAGCTGGATCATTTTCCAAAAATATCTGCGCTACCTTGGCAGAAGTAACATCATCGTAGCGTTTAAATCTACCGGAAAATACGTAGACTGTGATTCCATCAGAGTCAAATTGCTCACATTTTCTTGCTAAAGCAAGGGTAGATTCTTGAGCAATTTCCCATCTACTTCTACCACCGACTTGATCGGGAGTTGACATGCTACCGCTTTTATCGATGATTAAGGTGTAGTCGCGATCGCTCACCATATATTTCCTTTCATTGTGACTCAACGTTTCTAGTCTAGTCCAGGCTTCTCTAGTATTGCTTAGGTATTCAAGCTTCTTTACGAGTTTTGATACTCATTGGCTACTTCTCTATAGCCGTAGTAGGGTTTAGGTATTCTATCTTGACGAAAAGACTGGAAGTGATGAGATTATAGTAAGCGATCGCTCTACCAGCTTTTCCGTAATTACACGGTTCTCTAATTTCCTCTTCTGATAAATTCAGCAAAAACACTGTTACGCAAATTTGCGGTTCTGATCGAAACTGCAATTATCCAGTTTTTTAGGGTAAATAGTATGACAAACCCTGTAACGACGGTAATCCGAGTCAATCTGGAGATGGCAAAAGAGGTAGCTCTAGAATGGGAAAGAGCTTCATACCAAGAACTTAGTGCTTATTGTTTGGAAATTTTAAGGGAAATAGGATTTTCCACTACCGAACTCCCAGAAAACTTGCAATCTCGTGAGCAGCAGCTAAATTTCATCACAGGATTTGCATCTTACGCTTTTGGGGAGGTGCTAAATGTCCAAACCCTTGGTTGAAGATAGCTTTGATGAGCCAGAACAGGTAAAAGAGACTACTTTACCTGCAACTGATAAGGATTTATTGAATTTAATCCAAAAATTTTCGGGATTTGAAACTCCTACTAAGGTTGTCTTACAAGCTATAGCCATTGCTAGTTACGATTGTGCATCTGCTTTTCGCTACGCTGATAACTATTTGAATATTTTGAAGAATCAAAAGCGGCGGAAAAAGTTACTTCTGCTAGAGTCTGAACCGCAGTTTTGCATTAATCCCAAATACGTTGATTTTCGATATTAGATTTTAGATTGGTTCACCAGACAATCAGACGCATCGATAACAAGTCTACTTGAAGTAGACTTGGACTATAGCAGTCCTAAGTCATTCGTGAACAACAAGATCCCCGATTTTTTTGAAAAGTCGGGGATCTGGCCCTCTTGATTTTCACAATAGGATTGCTATATTAGCGCAAGTTTATTTGCAGGCAAGTTATACCAATCTGAAAAAAGAATACAACACATGGATTATATAAGACCCCACCCCAACCCTCCCCTTAGAAAGGGGAGGGTGGGGTTAGGCGGGTGGGGTTATCTGTCGCACATTATTTGAATTGGTATTAGTTGCTTAGTCTGAAATAATATTTATCGAACTCATGTACTACAGCGTGGCGGAAAAAGCTTTTTGTCTTTTGACTTTTAACTTCTGCGTAGCGGTATTAAACTTTTTATTGTTCTGGAAACTTCTGCTCTCTAACTTCAAAGCTATAATCCAGTACAGCTTTAGTTATCGTCTCACGTAAATTTGCATACGCCTTCGCAAATGGTGGCTGTTTTTCCGAAAGACCAAGTACATCAGAAGTGACTAGTACTTGCCCGTCACAATGTGACCCCGCACCAATTCCAATCGTAGGAATACTGAGTTTGTCTGTAATTTCCAATGCTAAATCACTAGGGATATGCTCTAAGACTATAGAGAACACACCTGCTTGTTCAAGAGCGATCGCTTCTTGTAAAATTCTCTGTCTGTGTGTTTGTGTCTTCCCTTGTTGGCGCAAACCAATTTGATGGACGGATTGCGGTGTTAAACCGACATGACCCATCACCGGAATACCCGCTTGCACTAGACGAGCAATAGTTTCTACCATTGCTGGATAACCGCCCTCTAGTTTAACAGCTTGCCCTCCTGCTTGTTTTAGTGCCAGTCCAGCAGAGTGCATCGCTTGCCGAATGCTTTCTTGATACGTCAAAAATGGTAAATCTACGACCATCAAAGCATGTTTCACCCCACGCCGTACAGCTTTGGCATGGTGTAGTGTTTCTTCTAAAGTGAGTGGTAGTGTTGTATCATACCCCAACACTACTGACATAGAATCGCCCACCAAGATTAAATCTATACCAGCTGCATCTAAAAGTTGGGCGATCGCATAATCCCAAGCAGTCAACGCCACAATTGGACGTCCTTGTTGTTTGTATTGAATTAATTGTCGGGTTGTGATTGCCATTTTGGTTGTTGATGATTGTTGGTTGTTGATTGTTGGTTGATGGTTGGTAGTTGTGAAACAAACGTGAAACAAACAACTATCAACTACCAACTACTAACAAAACTTCACTTCACAGCACGAGTAAAAGCAAGATGGGGTTTTGCAGTTGTCATTTTTGGCATTAGCCAAGCTAGACCTTCGCTAGTACCAATCCACAATTTATTACCAACATCAGGGGTAAGGGCAAGTACACGACTAGAAGGAAGACCAGGAACTTCATCTAGCACAGCACCAGTGTTTGGATTCAATCGTAGCAAACCATTGTTTGTACCGACCCACACACTACCATCTTTAGCAAAACGTATTGATTTGACATCATGTCCTCTTAGACGAGTAACTGATCTGAGTACAGCACCAGTTTTTGGGTTAATTACTAGCAAATTATTTGGCATCCCCGCCCAAATTAATCCATCTGGGCTAGTAGCTAAAGCTTGTACGGTCGTACCTGGTAAATTGTCAATTCGCTTCATGATCAAAGCACTAGCGGTATTAACTCTGACTACTCCATCCAGTGTTCCTACCCAGAGTTGACCTTCTACATCTAAAGTTAGGGCGTTAGCACTGACACCAGGTAATTTTTTTAACGTGGTCATAATCAATCCTTGATCGGGACTAATTAGCGATAAGCCATTATCTGTTCCTGTCCACAAATAACCCCGCTTGTCAACTAACAAAGATAAAACTCTCTTGGAAGGCAAAAATAAATTTTGGGCTGTAATTTCGTTACTACGAGGATCAACTCGCTTTAATCCTTCATAAGTTCCTACCCACAAGCGCCCGACTTTATCTTGGGCTAAAGCAGAAATCGCAACATTTGGTAAACTAACGCGAGCTAAGATTTTGCCAGTATTGGGGTCTATTCGTGATAATCCTCGCCAAGACGCTACCCAGAGATTGCCAGTATAATCTGCTTGCAATGCACTCACTCGATAATCAGTTTCTTGGACGTTTTCGATTAAATTTCGTTCATCTGGTAAGGGATCTACTCGTCCTGGTGGGGCGCTAGCTGGATAAGAGGGAGTTAATTCAGATGGATCAACATTTAGGATTTTGGGCGTGGGAGTATTATTATTTTCTGCTGGATTTGCTAGCACTACAGTATCCAAAATTGGCAGGACTACTAACCCTAGCAAGATAGAACTGATGACTAAACCACCACGTTTGCCAAACAATAGGGCGATCGCATTTTTTTTGGGAACAGTTTCCATCGCTTCACACCGAAAGGCTTAAGGATAAGTTCAGTGTTCCCCAATGGCATGAACAGTTATCAGTGATCAGTTATCAGCGATCGCTATTAGTTTGAAAAATCGCCACTGAGAGCTTGGATCTTGCTTTATATAATTGATTATGTCTTTGTGTAAAGTATCTGTAATCTAAAGTTGAAATTATTCTTTAATAAGAAATTTAAATATAAAAGTTAAAAACTTCCAAAGAATAACTTATTACATTCTTGATATATTGTGAAACAAGTTACAAATTACGTGGTGTGCAATGAAGTGTTTGGCTCACCACTCCCTTAAATAAAGAACACGTTTAGGGGAGTACGAGCAACGAATTAAGTAAACAAAAGTTTATTCCTGGGAAAAGGGAAACATAACAGCGTACAATAGTTCGTGCCTACAACGCAAGTACACTGGTGAGAAAATTTCCCCACAGTCCTTAGGGGTGAAGACTCCAGTCGAGACTTATGAGGGTTTCTATGAAGTCTTCTAAGTCAAAAAACCACTAACCTTAATCTAAAGACAACCCCAAAACAAAAGATGTTCCGAATCTTCTTTTGTGCTTGGGGGAAACAGCTAAGGTTAGCGGGAGTTGCACGCGGCGTGGTTTGTAAGTAGAAAGAGTGACTTCTTGGAAGGGAATTTATGTCTTACGCTCAAACGAAGACTCAGACTAAAGCAGGGTATCAAGCTGGGGTAAAAGATTACAGACTAACTTATTACACCCCTGATTACACACCAAAAGACACGGATATCTTAGCAGCATTCCGTGTTACACCCCAGCCAGGGGTTCCACCCGAAGAAGCTGGCGCTGCTGTGGCGGCTGAGTCTTCCACTGGTACTTGGACAACCGTGTGGACGGACTTGCTGACCGACCTAGACCGCTACAAAGGTCGTTGCTACGATATCGAACCAGTTCCAGGCGAAGACAACCAGTTCATTTGCTACGTTGCCTATCCCTTGGATCTGTTTGAAGAAGGTTCTGTAACCAATATGTTGACCTCAATTGTAGGTAACGTATTCGGTTTCAAAGCTCTACGGGCGCTGCGTCTGGAAGACTTGCGGATTCCAGTAGCTTACCTCAAGACTTTCCAAGGGCCTCCCCACGGTATCCAAGTTGAGCGTGATAAATTAAACAAATACGGTCGTCCTTTGTTGGGTTGTACTATTAAGCCCAAACTCGGTTTGTCTGCGAAGAACTACGGACGCGCTGTATACGAGTGCTTGCGCGGTGGTTTGGACTTCACCAAAGACGACGAAAATATCAACTCTCAGCCTTTCCAACGTTGGCGCGATCGCTTCTTGTTTGTAGCTGATGCAATTCACAAAGCCCAAGCAGAAACAGGCGAAATCAAAGGTCACTACCTGAACGTTACCGCCCCCACCTGCGAAGAAATGCTCAAGCGGGCAGAGTTCGCTAAAGAACTCAAGATGCCCATCATCATGCACGACTACTTAACCGCAGGTTTTACTGCTAACACCACCTTGGCTCGTTGGTGTCGTGACAATGGTCTATTGCTCCACATTCACCGGGCGATGCACGCTGTAATTGACCGTCAAAAGAACCACGGTATCCACTTCCGTGTTTTGGCTAAGACTCTGCGGATGTCTGGTGGAGACCATATTCACACTGGTACGGTGGTCGGTAAGCTGGAGGGTGAGCGCGGCATTACAATGGGCTTCGTTGACCTGCTGCGCGAAAACTATGTTGAGCAAGACAAGTCTCGCGGTATTTACTTCACCCAAGATTGGGCTTCTATGCCTGGTGTCATGGCTGTTGCCTCTGGTGGTATCCACGTATGGCACATGCCAGCATTGGTAGAAATCTTTGGTGATGATTCCGTACTGCAATTCGGTGGCGGTACTCTTGGCCACCCCTGGGGCAACGCTCCTGGTGCAACCGCTAACCGTGTGGCTTTGGAAGCTTGTATTCAAGCTCGTAACGAAGGCCGCAACTTGGCTCGCGAAGGTAACGACGTTATCCGTGAAGCTGCTAAGTGGTCTCCTGAGTTGGCTGCTGCTTGTGAACTTTGGAAAGAAATCAAGTTCGAGTTCGAGGCAATGGATACAGTCTGACGATTTTAGATTTGCGATTTTGGATTTTGGATTCATCTAAAATCCAAAACCCACAATCTAAAATTCACAGGGGCTGGGGTCAAGCATGAATATTAAACAAATTGCGAAGGACACAGCCAAGACGCTGCAAAGCTACCTGACATATCAGGCAGTGAGGACGGTGTTGGCTCAACTCAGTGAAACCAATCCTCCCTTGGCATATTGGCTGCATCGCTTTTCCGCACAAGACAAAATCCAGGATGGAGAAGCTTACATTGAAGAACTTTTCCAAGAAAAGCCGGATTTAGCATTGCGGCTCATGACAGTCAGAGAACATATAGCGGAGGAAGTCACCGAATTCTTACCGGAAATGGTTCGCGCTGGTATTCAACAAGCCAATATGGAACACCGTCGCCAGCATCTTGAGCGGATAACGCAGTTAAATCAAACAAGCCCCTGTTCTGAGTCAGAACAGCAAGCAATCTCAGATCCAAACAATGAACAGAGAACAGTTAACAGTTAACAAACTATAACTGATAACTGAATAACCAATGTCAACCGCAATAATTATCATTTAGCTATGCAAACTCTACCAAAAGAGCGTCGTTACGAAACCCTTTCTTACCTTCCTCCCCTCACCGATGCTCAAATTTCTAAGCAGATCCAGTACATTCTGAATCAAGGTTACATTCCAGCGATCGAGTTCAACGAATCCTCAGAGCCTACTGTATACTACTGGACAATGTGGAAACTGCCTTTGTTCAGCGCTAGAAGCACTCAAGAAGTATTGAGCGAAGTACAAGCTTGCCGTTCACAGTATGGCAACTGCTTCATCCGCGTTGTCGGATTTGATAACGTTAAACAGTGTCAAATTCTCAGCTTTATCGTTCACAAGCCCAATAGCGGCAGATACTAAAGCTTGTAAGCTGTGAGTAATTAATATATTCCCTCAACTAGAGAGGTAGATCACTCTACCTCTCTTATTTACTGAGAAGTTTTTAGTTATCAGTTATTTGGCATTTGGAAGCAACAATCAACAACTACCTATCAATAAAGTTTTTAAGTATTTATATTGTCACTAGAAACTTTTTCACTAGCAACCTTCCGAACTAGTTCAACTTCTATACCCAAAGCTTGAGCTATTTGGTCTACAGTTAATCCCAGTGTTAGCAACTGAGGTATTGTTTCTAACTTACCTTCTAACTTACCTTCCTGAAAAGCTTCCTGATATACCCGTGTTTGCTTTAATTCACCTATTCCCAACATTTGTTCTATCTCCTCCCGACTCAGGCGCGGAAATTTATAGACTATGATCGTTTCTATCAATTGTATGAGTTCTTGTTGAGTAACTTCATTCACTATCTGTTGTTGAGCAGAAGATATTAGCTCCCTAGCTTTTGTTGTTGCAGTGTCTTCTGGTTCTACAATTAATTTAACAGTTTCAATTCCAAGAGATGGTTCTGTTGTTAAAGTTAGTTCATTTAGATAAACACGATTTACCCGTTGAGAATTGAGTAATTCAATGTAGCGTTGTGTTTCTCCTGTATCTACACTGCTACTAGGAAATATAACTACACCGCGCCAATTATTTGTTAATTCAGTTTTATCAAGATAGTTGAAAACTTCAGTAAAGAAGCGAGAATAGAATTTTTTATCAGCTTGAAACTGAACTTCACTAAAATATATGGGTAGTTCAACAGAATAGGGAAGAAAAACGCCATCTATTCTAAATGACAGTTGTTTAACTTCAACTGATGAGAATTGATAAGCATTGGCAAGTTGAGGTGGTTGTTGGATAAGTTCAAAGAAAATGCTAGGAAAGCTTTGAAAAAGACGATAAAAAATACTATCAGTTTTCACAGATGAAGAATTTTTACAACTAACGGTGAAAAAACTTATCTATCTCTAAAGAAGAGTGACTATTTGTCACTAAAAAAATTAACATGATTTTAAGATATTCGATCTATCCCCAAGGTTTATGAGTTACTACATTTCTCCTCGTTTTCTAGACAAAGTTGCTGTTCATATCACCAAAAACTTTCTTGATCTCCCTGGTTTAAGAGTACCTTTGATTTTAGGTATTCATGGACGCAAAGGTGAAGGTAAATCCTTTCAATGTGAGTTAGTTTTTGAACAAATGGGTGTGGAAGTGACTCTCATTTCTGGTGGAGAGTTAGAAAGTCCAGATGCAGGAGATCCAGCACGTCTAATTCGTCTGCGCTATCGGGAAACCGCAGAATTAATTAAAGTGCGCGGTAAAATGTGCGTACTCATGATTAATGACTTAGATGCGGGTGCAGGACGTTTTGATGAAGGTACACAGTACACAGTGAACACTCAGTTGGTGAATGCCACACTGATGAATATTGCTGATAATCCTACTGATGTACAGTTGCCTGGTAGCTATGACGCTACACCATTACATCGTGTACCAATTATTGTCACAGGAAATGATTTTTCTACTTTGTACGCGCCATTAATTCGCGATGGTCGGATGGAAAAATTTTATTGGGAACCAGACCGGGATGACAAAATAGGAATCGTTGGCGGAATTTTTAGTGAAGACGGACTTTCGCAACGGGAAATAGAACAACTTGTTGATACTTTCTTGAATCAGTCTATCGACTTTTTTAGTGCTTTGCGATCGCGCATTTATGACGAACAAATCCGCGACTTTATTTATGATGTTGGAGTTGAACGTGTCTCTATGCGGATTGTTAACAGTTTAGAAGGCCCACCGCAATTTAGAAAACCAAATTTTAACCTATCTCATTTGATTGAGATGGGTAATTTTATGGTAAGAGAACAACAGCGTGTTCTGACTTCTCAGCTAGTCACCGAGTACAATCGTGGTCTGTATTCGCGTAATATATCCCAGCCTACTGCTACACCAATACAACCTAATCAACCTGTTAGTAATGGTGGTAACGGCTATCAAAAATCACAGCCGTCAAACACTCATCTCACCCTAGAAACTCAAGGACAAATACGCGAACTCCTAGCACAGGGTTACAAAATAGGCATTGAACACGTAGATGAACGTCGTTTCCGCACAGGTTCTTGGCAGAGTTGCGCTGTTGGTCAAATCAATGGTGAGTCTGATGCTATCTCTACTTTAGAATCTTGCCTCGCGGAATACAGTGGCGAGTATGTGCGCTTGGTAGGAGTTGACCCCAAAAATAAACGCCGGGTCATGGAAACAATTATTCAGCGTCCAAATGGGAAAGTAGGTGGTTAGTGGTTAGTAGTTAGTAGTTAGTGGTTATTGACTACTTACTCGACCCTTACCTTAAGCCGCGCAAAGCGCGTCTACACACCCCTTACACTCTCCCCATCACTGGAGTTTCAAAAACTTATCCAAAGCAGCCACCATACTCGGGGGCCAGCGACGGATATTTTTTACCCAGTTGATATCCTTGTAGCGAGGATCCAGTCCGTAGGCTGCTACCCAGTTACTTTCAGCTTCACCTTTTTGTCCGTTTACCCAAAGTGCGGCTGTGAGTGCAGCACGTATATCAGCAAAATTTGGGTATTTACGGACTATATTTTTCATTTCTCGGATGGCTTGGTCTATTTGACCAGTTTCATACAAAACTAAGGCATAGTTACCACGGGCAATGACTAAATTTGGGGCGATCGTCATTGCTTTTTGGTAATCTGCTATGGCTTGTTGCCATTCACCCAAACCTGCTTTGGCAGTACCACGATTGTTGTAAGCCATCGCATCGTTGGGATTGACTTCTAAGACATGATTATAGTCTGCGATCGCTTCTTCCCATCTTCCCAAACCCTCCAGCGCTGTACCACGATTTAAATAAGGATCTGTAACATCAGGGGCAAGTTCTATAGCTTTATTAAAATCTGCTAGTGCCTGTGGCAATTTGTTCTGACTCACCCTAGAGTTTCCCCGATTACTCCAAATCGCTGCATTATCTGGAAACCTTTCAATAATTTCTGTCCAGTACTGTTCAGCCTTAGCAAAATTTCCTTTGCTTGTCGCGGCAAAAGCTGATTTTGCCAAATTATCCCATTTTTGTATTTCTTCTGGCGTGAAGTTTGATGTTTGGGGTTGGGCGATGACTGCTTGACTCCAGCCAAACAACAGTAGCAGACTCAACAGAATTACAAATAATCTCATTATTGGGGATTGGGGATTGGGAGGAGACAGGGGGGAGGGGAGACAGGGGAAACAGGGGAGAGGGGGGAGAGGGGGAGATAGGGGGAAATCTATTAGAAATATTCTTCCTTGTCCTCCATGTCTTCCGTGTCTTCCGTGTCCCTGCTTCTCATTCCTTTATAACAACGATAACTGTTCATTCGGTGGCTTAAAGCCCATATGCTTATAAGCTGCTGTTGTCGCTACTCTACCACGGGGTGTCCGACTTAAATAGCCAATTTGCATCAAATAAGGTTCATAAACTTCTTCTATGGTTTGCGTATCTTCACCTGTTGCGGCGGCGATTGTTTCTAATCCTACTGGCCCACCGTTGAATTGTTCAATAATTACAGTCAACATCCGGCGATCTGTCCAATCTAAGCCGCAAGGATCTACTTGAAATAATTTTAATGCTTCAGCTGCAACGTTTTCGCAAACTTGAGAAAAAGATTTTACTTCCGCATAATCACGGACTCGCTTGAGTAGTCTATTCGCTATCCGTGGTGTGCCTCGCGATCGCCTAGCAATTTCTTTAGCACCATCTTTAGTAACAACGGTATTAAGTAACTCTGCACTGCGCTGCACAATCAAGCTTAGTTCTTCTACCTCATAAAATCTCAATTTTTGCACTAAGCCAAAGCGATCGCGTAGCGGGGAAGTCAGCGCGCCTACACGGGTTGTTGCCCCCACTAAAGTAAATTTTGCTAATGGTATACTACGAGTCCGAGCGCCTGAACCTTTGCCAATCGTAATATCTAGTCTGTAATCCTCCATCGCAGGGTATAAAATTTCCTCAGTCATCCGTGATAGACGATGAATTTCATCGATAAATAGAACATCCCCTGGCTTTAGGTTCACTAGTAGCCCAACAATATCTCTAGGGCGTTCTAGAGCTGGGGCGCTAGTAATTTTATAGTTTACCCCCATCTCAGCTGCTAAAATCATTGCCATTGTGGTCTTACCCAAACCAGGAGGCCCGTACAATAGCAAGTGATCTAGCACTTCTCCTCTAGACTTAGCTGCTTTAATAGCTATTTCCAGTACATCTTTTAAATCTTTTTGACCAATATAATCGGCAAACCGTTGCGGTCGAATACTTTCTTCCTGTTTACCTTGTTCATCAATTGCAGCTTCGGGTTGCAAAATATTCTCTTCTAGAGACGTTTTTACCGACTCCCGGCGTTGTTTTGGTTGCTTATCGCCTGATTCGTGAGGCTGTTTTTTCGAGGAGATAATCGCCATATTTCAGCTATTAACTTTTACCTTTACACTAATTGAGGGCAAGTGATAGTGGCACCGATGCGTATAAATACGGAGGAAAATTTTTTTTGGATCAATACGCTTGCCAATTTAAAATTTAAATTCCGGGGAACTACTTAGGAGTACAAAGATTGTCATGCTAGCTAAGAGAATCTTACCGTGCTTGGATGTGAATGCGGGACGAGTTGTAAAAGGAGTTAACTTTGTTAACCTGCAAGATGCAGGCAATCCTGTAGAACTAGCAAAGGTTTACAACGAAGCTGGAGCAGATGAAGTAGTGTTTCTGGATATTACGGCTACTCATGAAGACCGTAATACTATTATTGACGTCGTTTACCGTACTGCTGAACAAGTTTTTATTCCTTTGACTGTTGGTGGTGGTATTCAATCCTTAGAAAATGTTAAAAATCTGTTACGAGCTGGAGCGGATAAGGTTAGTATTAATTCTGCGGCGGTACGCGATCCAGATTTTATTAATCGGGCTAGTGATCGCTTTGGTAATCAATGCATAGTTGTTGCCATTGATGCTAGACGCAGGAAAGATCCTCACAATCCAGGTTGGGATGTGTATGTGCGAGGTGGACGGGAAAATACAGGCATCGATGCCCTCAAGTGGGCGCAAGAAGTAGAAAAACGAGGTGCAGGAGAACTATTAGTGACTAGTATGGATGCCGACGGTACCAAGGCAGGCTATGACCTCGAATTAACAAAAGTGATCGCCGAAACTGTACAAATTCCAGTCATTGCTTCTGGTGGTGCAGGTAATTGTCAACATATCTATGAAGCACTAACAGAAGGTAAAGCCGAAGCCGCCTTGCTAGCTTCACTATTGCATTACGGGGAATTAACTGTGGAGGAAATTAAAAATTATTTGCGCGCTCATAAATTACCAGTACGATTGTACTAGAAATTTTAGCATAGCTTTTGTCTGAAGATAGACTGATCCAGTACTCATCACACTTCCTGAAAAGGATGTTAAACTTGGTAAAGAAGCATTAAAAAATATTAATAAATATGTTGATTCCTATATTAGTATTTGATGTGGCGCTGGTAGCCTGGTCGCTACATTTGATGGAAAGAGCTTACGAAAGTAAGGAATTCTCTTTGATGTTAGCTGGTTTACTAGTTGCATTGGCCGCAGCTGCAATGATGGTAGTTTACTTTTTGATGGGTCATTGTATGAGCTATTTGCTGCATGTTTCTTAATAAGTTAAAGATACTTATTTAGGTAATAAGCCAAAACAATAATAGCTTTGTGGCATTATTCATTAACAATGCTTTTAATTGCCAGCAAATAGAAAATTAAAGTACTAATATTACATTAGGTTATATGTGAACTAAGAGTAACAAGTTCATAAAGCTTCTATAAGCTAAAGTATTAAATAAAGCTATCTACAATATTTATATATCTTATACCAATTCAAAAAATGTTTGCGACAGATAAGGCATTGAGGATGAAGTCATAACCAGTCAAAGAAGCAGCAATTTGAGGAGTGAGGAGAGCTAGGAGTTGAGCAACCTTGGTTTGCAGATGCTCCAGGTGATCAAATAGCTCCCATTTCAAGTCTTGCTTGAGATATTCCCAAACGCGCTCTATGGGATTCAGTTCAGGAGAATGAGCAGGCTGGAACAAAAGAACAATATTCTCTGGAATTTGTAAACGTTTAGCTTTATGAAATAAGCCGTTATCAACTTGGAGAATGTTAAGTGATTTGGGATAACAGGCAGCGAACTCGTTCAAAAATTGTTGGTAGCATTCGGTATCAACATGAGAAAACTGCCAAAATAAACTTTCCCCAGTAAGTGGTTCAACTGCTCCATATAGCCAGAACGCTTTAAATTGCCACTGCCAATCACCAATAGGCTTAACTCCGGGAAGAGTAATTTTACGTCCTTCAATGGTTTTGAGTCCAAATCGACTCTCATCTTGTACAAAATAACGAATATTTTCGTACTGGGGCAAGATAATGGCACTGTATTGAGCAATTAATTGCAAGTCATCACCGAGTTTTTTTTAAAAGACTCTAGTTTTTCTTCGTCCTGTTTTCGGTTACGCGGACGTGGGACTTTCAGCTTGGCTTTGAGCCTGTAACGTGCCAGATGATGTACAGTTGCGTACTCAGCTTGCACACCCAAGGTTTTTTCTAACCAATGTTGTATTTGTGTGTACCGTTGAAACCCACCTTCTGGTTGTTCGAGTTGTTTTTTCAAACTCGATACAGCCCAATCTGGTATTGCTCTTTTTCGACCTGAACTCGTTCCAAATTCAACAACCGCCTCAATTCCTCCTTCTCGATAATCTGCCAACCATCGATGTACTGTAGCTCGATGTTTTCCCAAGATTTTAGCAATCTCACTTACACTCATTTCTTGCCCTTTAATCAGATATAGGGCTTGTATACGTTCTTTGCTCCGAGACTGTTTTTGATGTCTGAGCAACTTCTCTAGTTCCTCGACACTATCAACTATCTCGATCTGTGTTACCCCTACCATCACATACCCTGAATGCTACTTCTGTCTATTTTTACCATCTGTCGCATTCTTTTTTCAAATTGGTATTATTTATAAGAACTTCTTAGAGGACTAATTATATATTTAATTGGTAGTAATTCTCAAAACTAGACCATATTTTTCTAAAGCTGTTAAGGAAACATCCGGCAGATGATGTAGCATGTCGTTCCATGTGGTGGAGGATTGTAGCGCCTCCACAACAACTGACAGAGGTTCACAGAAAATATTTTCAAAATCTGCTTCACCTAGAAGTTTATTTTGATAGGCTAATTGTTCTTGTGGAGGGGTAAATTGAGCATTAATATCTTGACGATTTCCCCTAGCGTCAACACGATACCAACCTATTTCTGGTAAGTACACAGCATTAAAACCATGCAAACTATAGGGTTCCCCATTGTCATGAATACTTAATCTCTGATAGCACAACCCTGCTGGAATACCATTTGCTCTTAGTAACGCTGCTAGTAGGTGGCTTTTAGCATAACAATAGCCTGTTTTGTATCTGAGTACATCTGAAGCTTTACAAGTTACAGGATTCATTTGATAGTCGCAACTGTGATAAATTTCATTCCGTACCCATTCAAAACAAGCTTTAGCGATCGCTTCTGGTGTTTGATGCCTTGATGCAATCTTTTGCGCTAATTCCAGAACTGTAGGATACTGCCAGTCAATAATTTCACTGACTTGTAAATATTCTTTTATGCTCATATAGTAATTATTCAACAAACAAATTCTTAGTTATTTAAAATAGAAACATTATTAACTTGAAATTATGTGTGGGGTAAATCTGCATGAAAATCTCGTTTCTGCCGCTCAAACTTATCGCTGTAACTACTTTAGCAGGAATAGGCTTCGCTTCCCTGCTAATGGCAAAACCTAGCCTTGCTGAACCTAGCGAGATACCGAATTTGCCAAATTACGATCCGCAGAACAACACAGACGACCCATACAACAATAACAATAATCCTTTTTCTAACACCAACACAAATGATGGCTTTGGTGTGTTCAACTTGATCCATCGTGCCAATTTAAGTGTGCCGAATTTGGATATCAATGCCCAAAACCAACAACTTGATGAAGCAACAGAAGCTTTTAAAACTAGACAACGAGCATTGACACAACAAAATCAACAGCTAACACCTAGTTTGCAGATCATTACTCCAGGTGTGAATACTACTCCAAATCGGTAACGTTATTTGTTGCATTGAAGGCAAGTCAAACAATTTTGGATTTTAAATTTGCGATTTTGCGAAAAATAATCTCAAATCCAAAATCCAAAATCTCAAATTGTCACAGTCAAGAGTCAATAGTTTGAATTATTGACTCTTTAACTGTTGATTTTGCTCAGGTTGATTACAATCCCAAGGTAGCTAAAATATCACCAGCATGGGTAGAGGTGTTGACACTAGAGTCAACATGAATAATTTTGCCATTGCCATCAATTACGTAGGTAACACGCTTAGCATAACCGCCACCATCGACATCGTAGGCTTTAATTAATTCACCGTTGGTGTCAGCTAGTAGTGGAAAGTTGAGATTATATTTTTGGGTGAATGCTTGGTGCGAAGCCTCATCATCTGCACTTACCCCCAGCACCACAATATCTTTACTTGTGTATTGCTCCTTAGCATCACGGAAACTACAAGCTTGCTTTGTGCAACCTGGAGTGTCGTCTTTAGGGTAAAAATACAGAACTACTGTTTTACCTTGGAAATCAGATAAAGAAACAGTGTTACCGTTAGTATCTTTAACGGTAAACGCAGGTGCATCTGTCCCAACTGCTAGAGGCATAATTTACCTTCCTAAATTTGAAATTATTGATGCACTTGAAATTTTACAATAATTTACAATACTTACAGGTAAATAAAAAAGACATCAGTTAACTGATAACTGTTAACTGATAACTGATAACTGTTAACTGAAAACCAAAATGCCTATTGTTAATGCTCAGAATCAGAAAACCCTGACATATCCATCTCAGACCATAGAAAGAGCCAAGCGATCGCTACTTTGTTCTCCTTTTAATTTTGATTTATTTGTAGCGATGCTTTCAGGGCGGGTAGCCATGAGTGAAATTATTGGTAATTCTGGTGTTAATAAAGGCTACACCAAAGCTGCTTTGCCTGAATTAAGAGCAGACAACTCTTTGGTATGGTTGATCAAAGTAGGTGTACTGCGACGCGAAGTTGATGGTCAAGGAATTACAGATAGTTTTCGCCTCACACCCCTTGGGCGTCAGATAGTAGAACAATTGCAGCGCCAAGCTTTGCCGACTGTAACATGGCGCGATCGCTTTTTAGATATTGTAGCTCGTTGGTTCAGACTGCCGTTTTAAAATTTGTTGTTGGTTAGTTGTTAGTTGTTGGTAGTAGTTATTAGTTATAAGACTTACGCAAAAATTGCCAACAAGCTTGATTTATTGTAGACGCGCAGCTGCTTCCCGCAGGGTACCGCCAATACGCCAAGAATACCAAGGATTCGTGGAGGGTGCTTAAGTCATAATTTAGTGATTGCCACTAACTACTATCTACTAACTAATTTTGCACTAAAAAGTTAAGAGTCGCCTGGAAGCGGGAACAATATATACGGAAGTCTCAACTGCATTTATGAAGTCTTTACTATGGCTTTGTGACTTGATGTGAGATGTTGCGTAAGATCGTTGTTTGTCTCTAGTTACTTATCATTTGTCCAATGCTAATGATAAGCGAGTAATGATCAATGACTATTTAACGAGTAATCTGACCACTCAAACAGCATTGCCATATTACACTTCATGCTTTTAATATCATACCGGATTAGAAAAACAGTTGAATATGAAAGCAATTATGGTGGTGGGAACAACATCCCACGCGGGGAAATCACTGTTGACGGCGGCTATTTGTCGCATTTTGTCGCGGCGTGGCTGGCGGGTGGCCCCTTTTAAAGGTCAGAATATGGCTTTAAATGCTTATGTCACGGCTAATGGTGGAGAAATTGGTTATGCCCAAGCAGTACAAGCCTGGGCTGCGGGAGTTGTACCCTGGGTAGAAATGAACCCGATTTTACTTAAACCCCAAGGTGATATGACTTCCCAAGTAATTATTAAGGGTAAAGCTATAGGAAAAGTTAGCGCTGCGGATTACTACGAGCAATATTTTGAATTAGGATGGCGCTCAATCGAAGAGTCTTTACAGCATTTGTCAACAGAATTTGATTTGCTGATTTGTGAAGGTGCTGGTAGTCCGGCAGAAATTAACCTCAAGCACCGTGATTTAACTAATATGCGAGTGGCAAAACATTTGAATGCCTCGACTTTACTGGTAGTTGATATTGATCGAGGTGGTGCTTTTGCACATGTAGTTGGAACTTTGGAATTACTCGAACCAGAAGAACGGGCTTTGATTCGGGGTGTAGTCATTAACAAGTTTCGGGGACAGCGATCGCTACTGGAACCTGGTATTAAATGGTTAGAAGAACGCACAGGTATTCCGGTGCTTGGTGTAATTCCATACTTAGAAACTGTATTCCCAGCGGAGGATTCTTTAGACTTATTTGAACGCAAATCGCATAAATCCGGTACAGATCTCAATATTAGTGTGATTCGCTTACCAAGAATATCTAATTTTACCGATTTTGATCCATTGGAATCAGAATCAACAGTCATGATAAAATACTTAAGCCCTAAGCAAGAATTAGGACACCCAGATGCCGTAATTCTCCCAGGTACTAAAACATCAATTGCTGACTTGCTGTTACTCCAAAGAACTGGTATGGCAGAGGCAATTCAAAATTATGCAGCAGCAGGTGGTACAGTTTTAGGTATCTGCGGTGGTTTTCAAATCCTTGGTCAAATGATTGCCGATCCTGAAGGTATAGAAGGACAAGCAGGTAGATTTCAAGGCTTAGGACTATTACCCATCAAAACAGTCATAACGGGACAAAAAATTGCCCGCCAACGTCAAGTGACTTCTAATCATCCCCAAATGGGTTTACCTGTGACTGGATTTGAAATTCATCAAGGGCGATCGCGCATCGAAACCCAAGGAATAGATTCCCAATCCTACTATCCTCTATTTGACGACCCGAACTTAGGATTAGTGGATAGTTGTCAATCAGTTTGGGGTACTTATCTCCACGGTATATTTGACAATGGGCCTTGGCGTCGTGCTTGGTTAAATCGTCTACGTCAACAACGAGGTTTGAAATCTCTGCCTACAGGTGTTGCTAACTATCGAGATCAGCGCGAAAATCTTTTAGATTCTCTTGCCACAGAAATTGAACAGCACTTAGATTTGACTCCTTTATTGTCGTAGTAAGCTCAAAATGATGACTGTGCGTGTCCATTTCTTACCAGATGATGTTACAGTTGACGCCCAAGTGGGAGAACCTCTGCTGGATGTTGCTGATCGAGCAGAGGTAATTATTCCCACTGGTTGTCTGATGGGTACTTGTCACGCTTGTACAGTGGAACTAGAAGATGGAGAAATCATTCGTGCTTGTATTAGCGCAGTTCCAGACGGATGTGAAGAATTAACGATAAACTTGTTTAGCGATCCAACGTGGTAAAAAAGTATGAAGAATTAAGTATGAAGGATGAAGAATTAAGTATGAAGGATGAAGGATTTTTTTATCTTTAATTTTTAACTCTTCATCTCATAGTTTAATATTCACCCTTTATCCTTCATCTTTCACCCTTCAGCCTTTTTTTGTAAGGCGTATTGCTTAAATCGCTCTAAATCCGCGTGTAAAGTTGATTCTACTATTCGTCCTAAAAATAGATTATCCATGATTTTGCCCAGGATACCGGGGATAGCATAGGCAACAGTAAGTTTAACGATACTACTGGTATGGCGATCATAAAAACGAATAGCTCCCCGATTCGGTAAACCATCAATAGATTCCCATTGGATGATTTGATGAGGAATTACTTTGAGAATTCGGGATTTCCAGGTAAATTCAAAACCACCAGATTTCAATTTCCACAATGAGATATCGGGATTATCTTCAGGAACTGTCACCGAATCTATCCACTTCATCCACCGGGGCATTTGCTCCAAATTAGACCAAAGACTCCATACTAAATCTATAGGAGCCTCTACTTCCATCTGCACTGTATGTTCTAACCAATCAGACATTAGATTTTGGATTTAAGATTTTGGATTTGAGATTTTGGATCAGCAAACTATTTTTTCACAGTTTCCAAAATAGCTTTTGCGGCAAGCATTCCTGAAATCGTTGCTCCTTCCATGCTATCGATGTAATCCTGCTGTGTATAACTGCCTGCGAGGAAGAAATTAGCCACAGGGGTTTTTTGACGAGGACGATAAATATCCATCCCTGGTGCTTCTCTGTACAAAGACTGAGCTAGCTTAACTACACTGTACCAAGTCATATTTAATTCCCTTGATGATGGAAACAACTCGTGTACTTGTGCTAAAACGTGCTGAGCAATTTCTTCATTGCTTTTTTTAATAAAAGGATCTCCTGGTGTCAACACTAACTGCAACAAAGATCCTTGCCCTTGCCGATAATAATCGGCAGGGCTAGTCAAAGCCAAATCAGCAAAACAAGAAAAATCGGCATCAGCGGTATATAGCAAATTATCAATCCCTGCTGCGTGATTTAGCTGTTTGCGTGCCTCTGTATCTTGCAGTTCTGTTACCCAACCATCAAATCGTAGCTGCACCGTCGCCACAGGAACCGCATCTAAGTTGTAAATATTGTCAAATTCTGTCCACTTACGCCATTGTTGAGGCAAGAGGCGCTGAATTCCTGGCAGATCACAGGCTGCGACATAAGCATCAGCAGTAATGTTTTCTTCTGTATCACCATTAGCAATTACCAAACCAGTGACACGGATTCGTTCTTCTTTCTCAGCAAATTGAACTTCTCGTACTCTCCGACGAGTATAAATTTTTGTTCCTCTCGCCTCTAGATACTCCAAAATCGGTTTATGCAAGTATTCATAGGGCGAACCCTTAAGCATCCGCAGTTTTGATGCTTCTGTTCTTACAGCAAATAACTGAAAAATTGTCAACATACAACGGGCGGATATGTTTTCACAATCAATAAAACCCAAAGCATAGGCAATAGGATTCCACATCCGCTTAATACTGCCATCACTACCACCGTGGCTACGGAACCATTCAGCAAAGCTAACTTTGTCTAAGTTACGAATATTCTGCATCGCACCGTCAAAGTCTACCAAACCCCTGACAACTGGACTTGTAGAAAGTGCTACAGCATTTTGCAACTTATCTAGCCATGAGAGTTGAGAGGTAGTAAAAAAGGCCTTTAAACCATTGAAAGGCGCACCCATAAAGAAACGAAAATCAAGCGCACCAATCTGTCCTCCCTTATTGATAAAGGTATGAATATGTTCTTTAGGAAGCAGGTTTTCAAAGGCTCCCATCTTCTTCATCAATTTCAACAACTGATTGTAGTTGCCAAAGAAGACATGCAATCCCATTTCAATATGGTTGTCATCTTCATCTACCCAGCTGCTAACTTTTCCACCAACAAACGGACGGGACTCAAAAATCTGGACTTCACAGCCAGCATCAGCTAAATCTACAGCGGTTGCTAGCCCAGCCAGTCCCGCACCAATGATTGCAACGCGCATTCCGTCCTTCCTTTTCAATTTATTTACAAATTGTAACTGGGTTGGTGTCGGAATTTGCTACTTGTATTCCATCCACAGTCTAAGGATTCAAAACACCCAGACAAATCCCAAAAAGAGTCAAATAAAGTAAAAAGTAGAAAGCAAAAACAAATTTTTCCTTTCTTTTTTATTTCTTTTTCTTTGTACTCTTAATCTATTGTCTGCCTCCTTATCTGTTACCATCATTGGTGTCTTCAGCTACAGACAATCCTCGGATCAATTCCCGAATCACGTCAGTTGCAGGTCTACCAGTTTGCTGACAATACTTTTCCAATTTTTCGGCCTCCTGTGCTGCTAAATTCACAGTAATACGTTTTACAGCCCATTTTTTATTAGTCATTTGATTATGTTATTTGCTGTATATCAACATCATTGACAAAATGTTAGTGAGGATGAAAGAGATAAGAATATCAGAGTTTTTGTCAGGAAACAAGCAATCGTTGATGTAAAAAATTTGGTTTACTTGAAGTGTCCTTTATTTTCTAATAGAATCAAAAAACAAATGAATAAAGTATTGTTGTGACAGGAACAATAGCGTATATTGGTTACTACACAACAGAAACTCTGCTGAGGAATAATCAAGCTTGACCAAAAATTTTATAGTTTAGCAAAAATGATTGCTGCTAACTAAATAACTATTTGTTCGAGGATAGCAATGTACAAGAAACTTAGCTACCTCTACAATGTGAGTTTGTCAAATACTTTTGGAGAAAACATGTGCCACAACACCTGTAAATAAGGCATCAAGGTATTAGCTTGTTTAGTATTCAGATGTTGAGATATTTCTTGCTCTAGTAGGTGTAGCATACAGCGAATCAGCTCCCATTGAATTTTTAATCTTGGGTAGAGCATTGCACACAATGGAAACAATTCTTGTTGAATTGCATTCACACTTCCCTCTAAGCTACAAACCCAAAGATAAACTTGGAACATTTCTATATCCCTGATACTGGAAAGTCTGACTAGCGGTTCACTTAATAAACCAGACTGGGAATGATAATTAGGGTAAAGATCAATTATCTTTTGGCAAATTTTATTGGCAATTTGTGTACTAATAGGTAAAAGTTTTTGCACTGCTGTTAAAACTTGAGAATTATAGTCATGATCTGCTGCTGCATCATAAGCACGCTGTAATGGCATATATAAATGATCGTCTATGACTTTTAAGTAACTGCCAAGTACAATTTGTTCCAAAGGTGAAATAGTTTGTAGTAAGCCAAGGTTAGTATAGTGAAACTGCATACTCACAAAGCCAATCACTCTTGGATCATTTTGTGTGTATTTCTGCCGCAGCAAACAAACATTTGTGCTAATGATTGTTGCTATTTGAGTAGAGACAAAATGTTGTGCTTGCATCTGCTGAATCTTTTCAGACACTGAATTTTCTGTATTCAATGATGGGATGTGTGTCGGTAAGTTCTGACTTGATTGTTGCTGGATATATAGATGCAATGCTTGTTCGTATATCTTAAAAGAATCTGCTGTTATCTCCCAAGGATCAATTAATTTCGGGTCAATACGATGCCTTTTGATTTCCTCTGATAACAATGCTTCTGTTTTGTTCCAAGCTTGTAAACTCACAGTACGCAGTGAATTCATTAGCTTTTGTGCTGTTCTTTTTCGTCCTTCAGGAGATACTACCTTTTTAAAGTTTAAAGCATCTTGCTTATCTTCATAGAAGTAGTTCAGTTCTACATTCTGTAAATACTTTTTGGTCCATTGTTGAGCTAAATATAAAACAGCAGATTGTTTTTCTAATTGTAGTAAACCCTTTGAATTATTATCTGGGTTCTCATTCATCTCCATATATTAATACTGTAAATATTGCCGTATAAACACCCTATTTATTGATGTTTTCATTGTATATGTTTTCTAATTTAATTGGTTGTCTTTACTTAATCTTTACTGAATTTGTACTTAAAGTTAGATTTTTATTTTTGTGAAAATTTTAATAAGGAATAGTAAAAAGATTACATTAGTTTGTTTTGATATTATAAACAACTATACAATTTCAAAAATATACATCTTATATAGAAAGTCTATTTTCCTAAACTAGATAGAGCTTAAATTAATATCAGTTTGAAATAAAATCATGTGTTATTTTATACAAAAAAATTGAAGCTATATTTAGTAATAATAGATATAAAAAGAGTAAATATTTTTACTTATAAAACACTAGTAGTTTTTTATAAAATCATTGGGTTCTCATACAGGATCTTTAAGAAAGGCAAAATGCACACAACACAACTAAACTAATCAAGAAAATTTATAATTTTGTAAGTACATAGTAAAGTTTCTGTGAGTTGCCATTAACAATAATTCATGTTTAGTTTTTGCAATATTTAAATAAAAAACTTCCTATAGAAAGAAGTAAAGTAAAATTAACGAACATAGTTATAGGTTGAACAGTAAAGACAAGCCAATACTTCTTAGTCAAAAGGGAAAAGGGATAGGAAAAACACCCCTTATGCTGTTTTACTATGAGTTCTGATATATTTGTCGAGCAGATAAGGGAAGAGGGACAAAGGGGAGGATATATATCAAGAATTTTGTGAAGGGATAATAGGTAATCTTAGATCTTGCATTACTTTTCATCCCGCCAAGAAATACATTTATTGGCTCATAGCTTATAGCAATTAAATATGAAGCTGCATATAATAGGAGAAGTAAACTCAATAAGTTTAAATACTCATGAGCCGAGTGTTTAAGATTGAAATTGCATAGAGCGAAGAGGAACTCAAAAAAACGCCTACCCTAAGCTAGGTTGGGAAATTAGAAAGAAAAGCTACAGATGTTGTGGTAGCTCAAGAGTGGGTAGGTAAACCAACAGGAGGAACTAGGGAAATGCTTGGGCAGACAGAGAAACTTCAACCGTGAGAAGATGGTTGCAGAAATACTGATGTAGTAGGCTTTTTAAGTTATTGGAAGTTAAGAAAGCACCTGAGACATTTTCTATGCAGCTTCACTAAATTGGTATTAAGTCAGATAAACCTGACTGCAACAATAATTTATAACTTGATTAAGAGCGCTTGCTTCCATATACATCCATATACAAAGGATGCAAAAAGTTTTGACTCAAATGAATATACAATTACATCGTGTTATTAGTAAGGTTGTTATTCAAATTGCAGTTGCGGCATTAGCTGGAGAGTACCAATACCTAAGTCTTTAGGTGAAAGCGATCGCGCCTCAAATAAAGCCATCATATCTCGCAACTGGGGATTACCACGGGCAGCACCAGTAAGTCCTTTGGCAATGATCAAACCGCAGAAACCTTTAGTATTTTTACAGCGTTGATTCCATTTTCTTCTAGCCTCAACGTGAACAGGATCATCATCTAAGAACTCCCCAAACAAGAACAATTCGCCATTTTGAGTTTGCAATAAACCCAGATCATAGCGATCGCCACCAAAAGGATCAGCACCAGGATTGAAGCAAATTGCTTTCAGACCTCCTGCTTTTTCTATGTTTTCAATTACGGTCTTAGCTTTAGGGCGCGAAGTTTGAATTAGAATAACTGGCAGACCATCACCGACTGGCTTAACTTCTCCTGCTTGATGGTAATTAACTCCTTGACGTAAGTACTCTAACATTTCCCAAGACACTACACCCAAGCTGAGAAAAGAGTCTTCCGGTATTAAGTCATCTCGCAATGACCTAAACATCGGCATAGATTCAGATTCTATCTCCTCATCCTCTGAGTCTTCTTCATCTTCATAGCCTGCCATTTCCTCCAACTCTGCTGCCAATTCCGGCATACTAGAGACAGTTATAGCTACTGATTTTGTTTGCTCATCACAAGAATCTGGTAGGGAAATGCGGTAGCGACGATTCAAAGCAGGAAAAGAATCGCTACCCAAATGACGACGATGATCGCGAATAAAACGGTAAAGACTTTCTAGGGCAACATATACTATCAGTGCTTCTTCATCGTATAAAACCGAGCGTAGTCCCTCAAGAGGATGAATATTACCAAAGGTAGGTTCAATTTCTGACAGTGGCAGTTTTGCTAAATCCTCAAATTCTTCCTCTTCGTCTGTTTCGTCAGCATGTTCAAACGTCAGAAATAGACAATCTTGCTTGAGGAAAGCTTCTTCTAAATTTCCTTGTGATTCGTCTTCTCTTAAAATTGTGGCCCGAAAATGCTTCAGTGAATCTTCTGAACGATACAAAAGTACTCCATATTCCATCCCTAGCATCCCCATCATTGAGGCGTAGAGTGTGCCAACATCCCATTTGTTGATTTCGATTGATACAATCTGCTGTTCTTCTAATAATTCCCAAGGGGCAGCTTGCCAAATTGCTAAAGCTTTTTCTCGCAAAGCTTTAGCATACTGTGGAGGTAATTCGGGAACTTGAGAGTCGAGAATTTCGGCAAACCCACGAAATAACTCATCAATTAGAGGTAACTCAGGCGAGTAGTCAATGGCAATATCTAAATCTTGCAGGACTCCACGTAAGTAAAATTGTATTTCCCGGTCTCTGACGACAATTCTTTGGGGACGCGCAGGTTTAGCAGGACTGTGGGGATTCTCCATTGCTCGCATCAAAGTGCGAACAATTGCCTCTGGCCCGCTTTCTGGAGGTACTACGTCCATTCCCCGCACAATGCCTTGTGTACCATCCACCCACAGAATACATTCGCCCTTGGTTTCGGAGTCTGAGTGCTGGGTTGGTGATGACAATGGACGGCGATCGCCCTCCCATACAGAAGGAATTTGAGTTAATTTCCGTAAACGGCGGCTGGTAGAGCGATTAAAACTTGTCATAGAGTAAGTGAATCAAAACAAGGGATTTGTAAATATACTTTTGAGTCAGGGCTAGTCTCCAATGAAAACTCCCTTAGCTGTTGAATTAAGAGTAATCGTAACTGTGGGCTGCCAAAGGCTGAAACTCCAAAAATAGCGAATCTCTAAAACACATTGAATCTCTCAATTCTAGAATAAAAATCTTTGCGTGCTTTTGACGGAGTATTTACAATTTGGCAATCTAGAACATCAATATCGCTAAAATGGATAAAAAAGTTTTTATAGACGCGTGGTTTATAAGGCGTCTGTTAAAAAATTCGGGGCTACCCAATGACGAAACTTTTGGGTTAAAGGTTCCCGCTTTGCTTGTATAGGGTAATCGATAACCACATAAGGAGTTAAAAAAGCAGATGACACAGGCAACTCAGTCTTCACAAAGGGGAATTCAGTTAAGCGAAGCAGCATTGCGGCAAGTGAAATTTTTGCAGGAAAAACAAGGCGGCAAAGACTTGTGCTTGCGGGTAGGAGTACGTCAAGGGGGTTGCTCTGGAATGTCTTACTTAATGGACTTTGAAGACCCTAGTAAGATTACCGCAAATGATGATGTTTTTGATTATGACGGCTTCAAAATAGTTTGCGATCGCAAGAGCCTATTATATCTCTATGGCTTAATGCTTGATTATAGCGATGCCATGATTGGTGGAGGCTTTCAATTCACCAATCCCAACGCCAGCCAAACTTGCGGCTGTGGGAAGTCATTTGGGGTGTAAGATCTCATTTGTCCTTTGTTATTTGTCATTTTACGAAGGACTGATGGCCAATGACTAATGACTAATGACTAATGACCAATGACTAATACAGTTGAATCCCTGTTTGATACAGGTTTAGAACGCTATAAAGCTGGGGAATCACCAGAGACTTTGATTCCTGTTTTTAAAGAGGTTTGCGATCGCGCTCCCAAAAGTAGCGCTGCTTGGACTTGTTTAGCATGGTTGTATCTGTTGGATAACAAACCCAACCCCGCTTTCAAGGCTGCACAAAAAGCAGTAAAGTTAAACCCACAAGACCCACAGGCAAGGGTAAATCTCGCTATTGCCATGTTGGAAAGCAATCAAAAAGGCTTACGCCAACATATTGATGCTGCTAATCAATTATTGACACTTAGCCCTGAATGGCAACAGGAAATCAAAGACAGCATCGAAGATGGTTTTAAGAGAAAACCAGATTGGCAGAGTTTGGCAAAAGTCAAAAATTGGTTATTTGAAAATTAATATGTGTTAGTAGTTAGTTGATAGTAGTTAGTAGTTAATTTTCCCACTAACCACTAACTGCTAACCACTAACATTATTCATATTAAGCTTATGAAAGAGAAATTTTTAAGTTGGCTTAACCTAATTTTAGTAGTCGATGTCTTTCTTGTTCTGTTTGGTTTTGGCTGGTTAGCGATCGCAGTGATTGGGAAAGCGTCAGGAGTACCCTTAGGTTTAGATTTATGGTACAAACTCTGGCAACCTGTTTTTAACCCAGCAATTGGAATCCTGATGGGTGGTGCAATTGTTAGTGGTATCATCAATTGGATTTCCCGAAAATTCCAATCTAGTTAGTTGTTATGGAATTATCCTGAACCAACAATCAATCATCAACAATTAACAACCAACAACCAGTTATTTCAAAATTGTTTCTAGAGCTGGTTGTAAATCAGGATATTGAAATTCAAATCCACTTTCAAGAGTACGTTTAGGAAGAACTTGTTGCCCTTCTAAAACTACCACAGCTCCATCTCCCAAAAGAGCTTCTATGGCAAAGTCAGGAACAGGCAACCAAGAAGGACGATGCATGACTTTGCCCATAGTTGTAGATAGTTCTGACATACGGACTGGATGAGGAGCAGTAGCATTATATACACCTGACATTTCTGGTTTAGTTAAAGCTTGGATAATCAAGTTAACTAAATCATCAATATGAATCCACGAAAACCATTGTTTGCCGCTACCAATAGGCCCGCCAGCAAAGAGCTTGAAAGGTGTAATCATTTTACCCAAGGCTCCACCTAGACCCAAAACAATGCCGAATCGTAGAATTACTAATCTGACACCAACTTCTGTCACTTTTGTTGCTTCAGCTTCCCAAGCCTGACAAACTTGGGCAAGAAAATCATCACCAGATGGGCTTGTTTCGTCGAAAGTAGCAGTTTCACTAGTGCCGTAGTAACCAATAGCAGAGGCGTTAACTAGAACACTAGGTTTAGGATCAGCCTTAGTTATTGCCTCCACTATTTTTTGAGTAGTCAGTTTTCGGCTGTTGAGAATTTCTTGTTTTCGTTCTGGTGTCCACCGTCCCTCACCGATGGGTTCGCCAGTCAGATTAACAACACCATCGCATGAAGCGATCGCCTCTTGCCAAGTACCAGATACCGTCGGCGTATAAGCAAGAATTTCTACATTAGAGAAAGCTTGATTGGGGAAAACCTTTTGAGCATGGGCAATGTTACGAGTTAATACTAATATCCGATGACCATCTTTGTGGAGCTGTTCTACTAAGCGACTACCAACAAATCCTGTTGCACCACTTACTGCTACTTTCATAAAAAGCCTCGTGGGAGTTTAGAAACCCCTAGCTTGAAGCTAGCTAGGGAAAAACAACACAGTGGGCTAAAGCCCACTGTGTCCATATCTTGTCTAAATTGTACTTTCGCTGCACATTGTTAATTGTAGCGAAAATATGTTGATGTACCTGACCCAAAAGAACCAAATCCGAGACCTAAGTAAGTCTGAGTTTTTGGCTGTGCGGGAATTGTGTCGGCTGAGTAAAAACCTGTATAACGTGGGTCTTTACACAGTAAGACAATATTTTTTTTCAGGCGTTGCTGAATAAAGGTATGTTTTAGGCAGGTAAGGGAACAGAACGATATTTGAGGTAGTGCAATAACAATCGAACAGAGTATCTCAGCATTTCCTCGGTTTTGGAATAACATAAAGTTTTACGATGAAGACGAGCCAAATAATGTCTAAGCCTTGTGTTTTCATTTTCGACTCGTGTCATGTAGGTCTTACTCACAATTTGGTCACCATCAGGAACAAAACAAGGGTAAACAGGGTATCCATCTGTGACGTAAAAATAACTCTGCCAACACTGGACAATGTTCCATAACTGTTGGAAAGTAGTCGAACTACGATCACCTAAAACCCAAGCAAGAATACCTTGAGTAAAGTGATTTACCGCCGTCCACAACCAGATTTTATTTTTTTTGAACCAATAAATGTTTCTAATTCATCTAGTTCTCCCACCTGCGGAATTTCCTTTGAATTTGGTGTATCCGCCAATTGTGTACCCACTCGTTTAACCCAATGAATAATGGTAGTATGATGAACGTTTTTCACCCTTTCAATTCCACGAAATCCCATACCATTGACGTACATTTTTAGGCATTCTTGTTTGATTTCATCCGAGTAGCCCCTGGGTGGTTTATAGACATCAATGAATTGACGACCACAATCACAGCAAATGTGATTCTGTTTACCTCTTTTCTTTCCATTCTTACGGTTATGACAAGATCCACAGCGTGGACATTCCATGATTAATTGACCTCAATTCATACCGCTATTATGCAACGCCTTTTTTCAGGAGCGTAAACACTTGCGTTATGAGTCTGCTTACCACCTGTGCAAAACCAATGAGAATTACAAACTTCTCAACACAGACATTGCACAGCAAACATTGAAGGTAGTAGATAGAACATTCAAAAGCTTTTATGGGTTGCTGAATGCAGTTAAAAACGGGAGTTACCAACAGAAGGTAAAACTTCCGAGCTATTTGCCCAAGGATAGCTATTTTGCACTGATAATTCCACGAATTGTTGTTAAGGATGGGAAGTTTAGAGTCCCAATGTCCAACGCCTTTAAAAAGCAGCTTGGTGAGGTTTGGATTTCATTCCCTAAGCGACTCAATATTAATTCGATTAAGGAAGTTAGAGTTCACCCAAAATACGATGCTCGATATTTTGAGGTAGAGTTTATCAGCGAAGTTTCACCTGAAACCATAGAAGTGAAAACTGATAGTGCTATTAGTATTGATTTGGGAGTAGATAATCTCGCAGCTTGTGTTGATACCAATGGGGCATCCTTTCTTGTGGATGGCAAACCGATTAAATCTATTAACCAGTGGTTTAACAAGCGTAACGCCCAACTGCAATCTATTAAAGATAAACAGGGTATCAAGGGCATTACTAATCAACAAGTGAAACTTGTGGTAAAACGCAATAATCAAGTCAGAGATTACCTGAACAAGACAGCACGATTTATCGTGAACCACTGCATCCAGAACAGTATTGCTAACTTGATTGTAGGGTACAATCTTGGCATCAAAAAAGAAATCAATATTGGTGGGCGCAATAACCAAAACTTTGTCCAAATACCTTTTCACAGTTTGCGGTTCAAATTGAAAGCACTGTGTAAAAGATACGGGTTGAATTACACTGAACAGGAAGAATCCTACACATCCATTGCTAGTGCGATTGATGGTGATGAGATACCTGTTTATAACGCCGACAATCCCAAAGAGTACCTGTTTTCCGGGTTACGAATTAAACGCGGATTGTACAGAACAAAAAGTGGACATCTGGTTAATAGTGATTTGAATGGTTCATTGAATATTGGAAGAAAAAGTAAGCATGAAGGTTTTAACCGAGTGTCTAGAGGGTCTTTGACCGCCCCAAGAAGGATTAACCTTCTTAAATTGGAGAAGTCCACAAGCGTGGATTTATCCCGCTTATGTACAACTTCTTAGAATCCCCTAGCTTTCCGAATAAATGAGCGAAGCGAAATTTATTCAGCCAGGGGAGTGTCAAAATTTAACCTCTATCAAACCTTATATTAAAGTTTTTATCGCACCTGAGAACAGAAGTTGGGGGCTAGAGTTCAGGGAAAAGGGCAAGGAGTAAGGCACTGCTTTACTCTTACTCTTGTCTTTTAACTTTTTCTCTAGTATCAAGTACTTCCTTAATGAATCTATAATTACTTGCGTTTAAGATGGTTCGATATTATAGGATGGACTGAGTGTTACAAGCCTTGGGTCTATTATGGCTCGCTATACCTGTTCGTTTATTCTTTCTATTCCCGTTCACCATCTCCAGCCGCTACTTGTAGAACTACTACAAGACTGCAACTTGGATGTGCAGTACTCTACATTGGATTACATCATGGCACGTGAGATTGTCGGTACTGTTTCCTACTCAAAAATGGTGACAGTAGAAATATTGATTGATAAAAGCACAGCTACCGAAACAGAAACTCGAATGAGCATTGTGATTAAAAACCAGGAACTGCCACTCCAGCTAGATAATCATTGTCGGCAGGTGTTTGAGTATATCAAGCAGGCAATAGAAGAAAGCCGTCATTGGCATCTGATTGAAAGCCTAGCAGGATAGATATAAATGCTTACAGCAAGGGCGCCTGCTAAAGCTAGCTTTGTGCCAATCTAGCTTAGAGCAAAACGCCATAAAAAATATTACCAACGAACTTTTTAGTCTTCTAAATCGTCAGTCATACCAGGGTTGATAAGTGTAATGTCATATTCACTAACATCAGCCTGACCAGGGGGCATTGTATCACGTTTTAACAGGTAATAAATAGCACGTACCTGCGGTCCAAAAACAACTTCATCTTCATTTTTAAGGTCATGGGCAGGGAGTTTGCGCCCATTAATCATCAGACCATTGGAACTGGGCTTGCCTTTAGCATCGCCATCAACAATTCGATAATAATAACTTTTGCTGTTATCATCTCTGGGCAACCTTACTAAGGTAGCGTGACGACGCGAGACAAATTGTGAGACTAAACGAATATCACATTCTCGGTCTCGACCGATGGAATAAATAGGACGCTCCAGAGCAAATTCCTTACGTCCTTGATCGTCTTCCACGATCAGTATATGGCTTTCATGGTTTTCTGCTGCCATTGACAAATCGTTACTAAAATCGGTTGATGTCTTATCAATTAAGAATTGTTTAGAATTGTTTTCTGCCATTTTCTAAACCAGAGTCTCTAGTACTGCATAGTTATGACTAAGAGTAAAACACTACAGTATAGTTTTACTCTTAGTATCTACAGTGGCATCTACTGGCGCTCTGGGAAAAGAGTCGATGACTTTGTGAGATTTTTTTTAACAGTGGCTTATCGATTTAGTTTAACCTGAGACAGGCAGAACGGATATTCACTCTTTTGAAATATTAAGAGCAAATATTCTACTAGTACACATCAGCGTAAAGAAGGCAACTATTAGTAACATAACGAAAGCTCTTATTATAAGCTTTTGCGCCTTCTGCCTTCTGCCCTCTACCTTCTTGTATTAACTATGAGAAAACCGCCGTAGTAGTAGGGAATTGGTAACAACACTAACCGAGCTAAAAGCCATGAGAGCCGCAGCACCAGCAGGACTAAGAACAAAATGTAGACTGGGCAATAATATACCAGCGGCCAAAGGAATTCCTAACGTGTTATAGGCAAAAGCCCAAAATAAATTTTGGCGAATTTTATTGAAAGTGGCACGACTGAGTTGAATTGATGCGACTACATCGCTTAAACAGTTCCGCATTAAAACAATATCAGCCGTTTCAATCGCCACATCTGTACCAGTGTGTAAGGCAATCCCAATATCTGCTTGAGACAAAGCCGGAGCATCGTTGATGCCATCTCCTACCATTGCGACTACGGATTTTGGATTAGCACTTCTTTCTATATCTCCGTTTTGAAGAGATTGTATCACCTCTGCTTTTTTGGCTGGAGGTACAGCCGCCATGACATCGGCAGTATCTAATCCCAGTTGGTTAGCAGTAGCGAAAGCTGCTGTTGGTGTATCACCACTGAGGAGCATGACTCGTAGTCCCATGTGACGCAACTTGTCTACAGCTGCTTTCGCATCTGGTCTAAGGATATCTTGAATCGCAATGAGTCCAGCAATTGTTCCTGCAATTGCCATTCCCACAACAGTTTTACCATCCTCTGCTAAAGTCTGTGCCTGCTTGTGTACATTTTCATTAATGACAATTCCGTGCCAACTCAACCAATCCCAATTTCCCAAAAGTACTAAATTGCCTTCGACTACAGCAGAAACACCAAGCCCTGGTTCTGTGTGAAAGTCAGTAGCTGGTGGAATAGTTAACTGTTGCTGCTGTACTTGATTCTGAATTGCTGTAGCCAAAGGATGACAAGTACCCCTTTCTACGGCAGCAGCGAGTTGTAATAAGTATTGGGGATTAGGGATTGGGGATTGAGGATTAGTTGTTTCTCCCTGTTTCTCTTGTCCCTCCAGCACAATACAATCCGTTACGGTTGGATTACCACTAGTCAGCGTGCCTGTTTTGTCAAAAACGATGGTATCCAACTGATGGACTTTTTCTAAAACATCACCGCCTTTGATTAATAGACCTCGTTCAGCAGCGATCGCTGTTCCTACGAGAATAGCTGTAGGTGTGGCTAGTCCTAAAGCACAGGGACAAGCTACCACCATAACTGCAATAGCTAACTTCAAGCTCACCAACAACGGAGAGTGATGAGTAGGTACGGGTACAACATAGAAGTGATGGGCCATATTCATGCCAGCTGAGATGGTAACATCGTGCCAAACATGAGTGCCGATAAAGTACCAAAACAAAAATGTCAGCACAGCCGCCGCTAGTACACCGTAGGTAAAGTATCCTGCGACTGTATCTGCTAATTTCTGTACAGGTGCTTTTCTAATTTGTGCCGCTTCCACTAAAGCCACAATTTGTGCCAAAGTGGTATCGTTGCCAGTGCGAGTCGCTTCAATTGCGATCGCTCCTGACTGATTGAGTGTTCCGGCTGTGACCGTATCTCCGCTTTGCTTCAGCACTGGTACAGCTTCTCCAGTCAGCATTGATTCATCAATGGTTGTTTGACCATCAATCACTACGCCATCAACTGGAACTTTGTCTCCTGGCAGAACTTGTAACCATTCGCCTACACGTACTTGTTCGGCAGGAATTTCAATCACTTCGGTCGCAGAAGGTTGCACTGATGCGCCATCTCTCGTCTGTACACCCCGTTTGGGAATCAATCTTGCTAACTGGGGCTGGAGGTCGAGCAAGTTCTTAAACGCAGCGACAACTCGACCTCTGGCTTGTTTTTCTAATGTTCGTCCCAATAAGATAAAGCCCAACATCATCACAGGCTCATCAAAGAAGCACTCCCAGCCCAGCTGGGGAAACAGCAGAGCAACTAAACTAGCTGTGTAAGCAATCAGTGTTCCCAAGCCGACGAGAGTATTCATATTGGGTGCTAGCCGTCGCCAGCTCACCCAGCCATCTATCAAAATTGAGCGGCCAGGAATTAGTAGCGCTACCGTTGCTAATCCGCAGTGAAACCAGATGTTATGCAAAACAGGCAGTACAAAGCCACCACTATTGCCAAAATGTCCGATTCCTGACAACAGCAGCAGCAATGCAGCAATAATTAACTGCCTACGTGCAGACTGAATCTCTTGGCGCTGTCGTTCTGCTGGATCAGATTTGCCTTGGTTTTCATCCGCGACTTTCCCACTTGTTTGCCTCGGTTGAGATGGAAATCCAGCCGCAGTCAATTGCTGTGCCAGTGCATCTGCGTCCAGCGCCCTAGTCTCTAACTCCACAACAGCAATCTCTGTTGCTAGATTTACACTGGCGCTCTTCACTCCAGGATATTGAAACAGTTGGCGCTCTACAGCCTTTACACAGCCACCACATTTCATGCCTCCAACATCTAAGATGATTTTCTCAGTTGTCGGAGTTGGCTCTGGGGAAAGGTTAGTTTTTGGGACAAGTTGCATGGAATAGTGTTTAAATTTGTTACGAATGTAAAAGTACGCCTTAGTGTACCCCTATTTCGAGAGTAGGCGAAATTCGCAACAATGACAGAATGTCAAGGATATGAAGTTTTGTTAAGTAGGGGAGGCAGTGCGTTGCGAGGAACCCCCGTTGTAGCACCTACCATGCGTACAGCCGTACACCCCTCAATATGTATCAGGATTTTTGTGAAAAGGTATGAGTCGACTCTCTACGACTCCAGCGCAGATATGTCAGATAGATGATGACAACTAACTGTGTTGGTATCAAAGCGACCTGACTTCTTAAAAAAGGATTAATCTCTAAATGAGATATGGTAGTAAAATATACCAATCCTAATAAAGCCAAAAATATTAAAAATGTATACTTACGCTTGAAAATTAACATATTACATATTGGTAGAAGGGAGAAAGCAGAGGGGGTGGGGAGATGGGGGGTGTGAAGAGTGTGAGGGGTGTGTAGACGCGTAGCGGCTTAAGGTAAGGGTGGAGTGTGGGGAGTAGTAAAACACTAACCACTATGTACAGACGCGATGTTCCTCGCGTCTCTAACTACTAACCATCAACAACCAACAACTAACTAAAACCAGCCTTGTTTGTTAACAAAGTAGGTATCAACAAATTGGTTGTAGGATTTGTTTAGGTAGATCATTCCTTCTATTAAACCCACAAGCTGCATAATGAATAGGGTTAAACCGTAGGTGAAATAACCTCCTACTAAAGAAATCAGGAGCATGATAAATCCTTCTGTGGTATAACCCAGAACAAACTTATGAATTCCAAGACCTCCTAGCATAATGCCACTGTAACCAGCTAATAGTTGTTTAGTAGCATGACTAGGGTTGAGGTTTGCCATATGAGTATTACTCCTTTATCAGTAATGTATAAAATTGAAATTCTATATTTCTAGCAAAAAGTAAATCTACTGACTATCTTATTTACACTATCTTTTTGCAAAATCAATAAATTTTTACTTTTAATTCAGTATAAATACTGGAAAAAGTAAAAATATAGAACTGACGTTACTTGACCTCACAAGTAACGCTATTTTTTGAAGATATAGTGTTCAGAAATTGTCTAAAACTAGATATCTTCAGAAAACTATTTTGGATAACAATAAAAAACCGCTATATATTTATAATTTTGAACTTGAAGCCAGAAAACTCCGTATTACAGAATTAACGGCTAACATATTGGGTCATAATACTTTATACACATCAGGTAGTATCATTTCCGGATTTTTAATTGTCACGGTAAAGAATTGATGATACTGAGTAAGAGTAATGTAGACACCGTATTTCAGCGGCTTTTTACAGGTGGTTTTCTAAGTTTAGCTAAACAAATAGCTATAAACTAAATTGTGTAAATTTTCCGTAATCATTAAATTGAAAACAGAAATCTAAAATTTAATATTCCCAGACAGAAACTGTCAATAAGCAATGTTTAGCCATTAATGGCTAATTTGTTATTTATTTAACTAAATTGCTTGAGTATTTTATTAGCTATGTATTTTCTCTCAAGCTAGCATTTTTTTATGCTTAATATCAACATACTGTTGGTAGATTTTTGTGACGAAGGGGATTAGGGATCAGGGATTGGGCATTGGTGTTTATTTTCTTCTGTTTCCCCCTTGTCTTCTACTTTCCAGATCCCTATTCCCCGATCCCCGATACTTTTAATTACTGCCACTACCGAGGATAAATAAGCTAAGTAGAGTGCCACTGTTCCAAAGGCTATGAAGGAGCATGGGAGCAAGGAGATTACGCGATCGCGTGTAAACTACTCCTAAAACAATTCCTAAGGCGAATAGTGGTAAAACTTCCGATAAACTCAGATGAGCGATCGCAAACAAAAAGCTACTAGCAATAATAGCCCACCAGACCGACATATAACGAGTCAGAGAAGGTAGCAGAAAACCGCGAAATAGAAATTCTTCAAACAAAGGAGCAGCGATCGCGGCAGTGACGAAAAATATACCTAATGCTAGAGAATCTTGACTTTCCAATGCTAACTGCAACAGAGGATTACTACCACCTTGCCCTTGCCATATTTGTTGATTTATCAAAGACACCACGACTACCACAGGTAAAGCCGCGCAATAACCACCAAATCCCCATAAAAACCACTTACCCCGTAAACTGAAGCGAAACCAGCCAGACTCTAGCGGTAAAAAACGTTTAATAGATAAATACAGTACCGAGATTGCACCTGATGCCACTAATATGTAACTCAAGAATACATAAAATGCTTGCAGTCGTAGATTTTGGGCAGAACGAGGGATAGGAAGTAGGGATAAGACAATGGGGATCAACACCTGTCCCATAAAGAAAAAACCTACGACAAATACCTGCAAAATCGTTTCACCATCCCAAGGTACTGACCAAGCTGCATCAGCATTTTGTCCCAATAAACTAGTTTTACCCTTGATAACACGTTGACCAACTAGAAAAATCAGCAGTCCTACACCAACAAAAGCCCCTAACGCTGGAATAGTACCAATAATCGCCAATTTCACAAATGCTTGTTCCGCAGCTTCTTGTTCTGCTGTTTTAAGGTTTGCTAAAGATTCTTGACGTTGCTGGAGTTGGTAGAGTTGAGTTAAAGCAGTATAACGAAACCAGCCATCTAAATTATCTTGAATTAATTGTTGAGCATTGGGAAGCAAACGAGGCGGACTACTCCACATTCCACTTAACGCCGTAGCAGTTTCGCGCAACTCAGGTTTACTTTGGGGATTTTGCTGCAATTGCTGCCAAGTTTTTAAGGCTGTATCTGTTTGTTTTTGCTGTGCTTGTAAAATTCCCAAGCGCAAATCGATCTCAGCAATTGATTTTTGCAGTTGATCAATTGTTTTTTGTAATTGTTTTTGCTGTACTGAACGAGAAGTATTAGTTGCAGGAGGAATTTCTGGTTGGGGTTTAGGAGTTGCGGGAGTTGTAACAGGTTCAGAACTTAAGTCTGCCAGCTGCTTTTGAGCTTTTTCTAAATTAATTTCAGCCGATTTCCGTGTTTCTTGATACTGCTTAGTGGCGGTTTCCAGAGGTTTTTCACCGATGATTGCTTCTTTGGCTGCTTGAAAATCATTATCCTTGCCATCTGAGATTTGCCACTGGGAAGCTTCTAGGACAATATTTGTCTGATAAAGTTCGAGGCGACTTTGGAATTGTGGTTCTTTCCAACTGTTGAGTAGGGACGAACCTGCAACAAAAATCGCTAATAATGTTAACAAAAATAAACCCAACCGCTTAGGTGTCATTTATTCTCCTCTTGACTCATACTGAGTTGCAATTAATTCGTGCTAGCCGGGGAGGTAGGGGGGATGGGAGCATCCATCACCATCTCATCAGTCTCCACGACTAAATACTACTTTTTTTATCAGCCATTTGGAGTGCTGCACCTAATGGAGATTTGCGATCGCTCTTTACCTTGTGGTGGCTTGGTGGTGAAAAATCATACTTTTTTAAACCACAAAGACACAAAGGTTTATATATTACACTACTGCTAAAGATTTATCTTTTTCCCAGGTGAGTAATTGGTCAAGTTTTCCTAATTCTGTAAAAGTTCTAGCAGCTAGCAGACTATGCAGTAAATCAACACACATTTTTGCTGGATAATTTCCTTGTTGTCCACCAACAACTAATTTTTCAATTTCATCAGGTTTTGATAAATCAACTAATACTAATTTGCCAAATTATTCTGTTGCCGGATTTTAGAGAATTGGTATTACAATATATTTCCCATCTTTATTAGCTAGTTCTTCAAAAACACTGTTCGTTTTTCTTACCTCACTTAAATATTACGATAAGTTAGAGTATACTTTTTCCTGGTGGAATTAAAATAAGAGAGTGAATTCCAAGATTTCTTCACTATCCAACTATTTTATTTTCTTTCTCACCCAAGCGCGAAAAGATTTAAGCAAAGCAATTTCTCCGATTGTTTTACTTTGTTCAATAAATCTATGAATATCACTTACCGAAATTATAGAAAAGGCAACGCTAAATTTGCGCTCTGTATATTGTCCCTCTACCAACTGATAAAATTTCAGAATTTCTCCATCATATCGCCACAGTTCTGGGACACCGAGTGCTGAATAGATCCTAAATTTATTAACTGAACTATTTGTAATATCAATTTCAATTGCTAGATCAGGTGGAGGATCGGTTTCTAAATTTATTGTTTCCCTAGCTCTAACTTTTGACTCAGTTTGTATATAAAAACAATTATCAGGTTCTATGCCTCGATTTGTAATACGTTTTTTTAAAGTTGTAGAACCAGCGCTTTTAATTTCAATTCCTAATTCTTCAGCTAAGACTAATATAAAACGGTCAAACTGAATTTTAGGATTTTCATGTTCAAAAAGTGGGGTCATTATTTCTAAAGTTCCGTCCTCATAAGCAAAGCGGGAACCTCTATCTTCTCCTGTTTCTTTCAGTAAGGTTTCAAAGGTTTCCCAACTAATGTTATGCAGGACTGTTCTTTGTTCAGCGAGTGTTGATGTGGTGACAGACATATTACCCAAATACTAAGCAATAATAAATCGCAGCTAATAAACAAAGTCCGCCTACGCGGACTTAATTATAGCTTGAGGAGGTGTATTGCTCCTTATTCCTCACCGAACAATCCACTAAAAAAGTCAATTGTTTCTTTTAAGGCTTTGATGAAGACATCAATTTCTTCACAAGTATTGTAGAAAGAGAGACTGGCGCGTGCGGTGGCAGGAATTTTGAGATAGCGGTGTAATGGTTGGGTACAGTGGTGTCCAGAACGGATGGCAATACCTTCTGTATCTAGTAATGTTGATAAGTCATTAGCATGAACTTCGGCGGCGGTGAATGCAGCTAAAGCAGCTCTACCTTCACCTTGAGCATTTGGTTTGGGGCCGTATATTCTAATTTGGGGAATTTTTTCTAATTGCTGGAATAGGTAAGCAGTCAATTCTGCTTCGTAAGCATGGATTTTGTTCATGCCAATTTTAGTAAGATAATCTACTGCCGCACCAAGGGCGATCGCTTCTCCAATGGCAGGTGTACCAGCTTCAAATTTATGTGGTAAATCTGCGTAGGTGGAATGGTCTAAAAACACCTCCGCAATCATTTCACCACCACCAAAAAATGGCGGCATAGCTTGCAGTAGTTCCAACTTACCATACAAAATGCCAATACCTGTAGGAGCTAACATTTTATGCCCCGAAGCCACTAGCCAGTCACAGCCAATTTGCTGCACATCAACAGGCATGTGGGGCACACTTTGGCAAGCATCAATTAATACTTTGGCTCCATATTTATGTGCCAGAGTGCAAATTTCTGTCACTGGATTAATGCAACCCAAAGTATTAGATACGTGTACCACCGACACCAATTTTGTTTTATCCGAAAGCAGCTTTTGGAAATGTTCCAAATCCAAAGTTTCTTCCGGTGTCAATTCCACAAACTTCAGTACTGCACCCGTTTTAGCGGCGACAAACTGCCAAGGAACGATATTGCTGTGGTGTTCCATCACCGATAGAATAATCTCGTCTCCTGGATGCAAATTGTTCATTCCCCAACTGTAAGCAACCAAGTTGATCGCTTCAGTTGCATTGCGGGTAAAAACAATTTCCTGACGTGATGCAGCATTAACGAAGGCAGCAACTTTATCTCTCGCTGCTTCATAAGCCTCGGTAGCTTTAGCACTGAGGGTATGGACGCCACGATGGACATTAGCATTGTACTGCTCGTAGTAGTCTCGCAGAGTATCGAGTACGAACAGAGGTTTTTGGGATGTCGCAGCATTGTCAAAGTATACTAAAGGTTTGCCGTTGACTTCCTGGTGTAAAATTGGGAAGTCAAGACGGACTTTATCAGCAAGGGTTCTTTCTTGGGTAAAAGTCATAGAATTTTGGATTTTGGATTTGGGATTTATGATTTTGGATTTGGGATTGGGTAATGGGAATGGGTTGGTTGTTAATGGATGATTGTTTCAGATAACATTTAACAAATAACAAACGCTACACAATCTAAAATCCAAAATCTAAAATCGGTTGACGGTTTGCGTGAGTTTTTCACACAGCGAAGGAACTGGTACTTGGTGAATAATTTCCGCAGCGAAGGCATGAACTAATAAACTGCGCGCACTTTCTTCATCAATACCCCGACTTTGCAGGTAGAAGATTTCATCGTCTTCCAACTGACTAACAGTCGCACCATGAGCGCATTTAACGTTATCTGCGGTAATTTCTAATTGGGGTTTGGTATCAACTCTGGCTTTAGATGATAGCAGCAAATTGCGATTCAATTGTGCTGCGTCTGTCAGCTGCGCTAGTTTAGGAACAAAAACTTTGCCATTGAACACTGCATGAGCGCGATCGCCTACGATAGTTTTGTGCAATTGCCGACTTGTACCATAAGGATAATTGAGAGCGATGGCACTGTGAGTATCTGCTAACTGATTACCACCGATCACCGTCAATCCATTCAAAGTGGTTTCCGTTTGCTCACCAGTTTGCAAAATCTCTAAATTGTGGCGCGAAATTTTAGCACCTAAAGTTATCGCATTACAGGTATAGCGACTGTAACGTGCTTGCGTAACGGCAGTTTTGCCAATGTGGAAATCTGCTACATATTCGCATTGAATTCGGGTATGATTTACCTGAGCATTTTCTCCAATCCAAATTTCTGTTACCGCATTAGTAAAGCCAACAAATTCTGGAGTAGTATTCTCAGGTAATACACCTACTTCACCTGTGCGAGTTGTGTACTCTTCAATTAAAGTGATGCTGCTACCAGTTTCTGCCACTACTAAACAACGTGGTAGAGACATAATGGAAGGCTCAGCTACAGTTATAAACTGTAGATGAATAGGCGTTTCCACCATCACATTTTTGTCAATCCAAACTACTGCTGCATCAGTCATTCCAGCAGTATTGAGGGCGGTTAACACTTCCAGCGCACCCTCAGATTGTGCTAAATATTGCTGCAACAGTTTCTGATATTCCGCAGGTAAATTATCTAAATTACTAACCTTAACCCCTGGTGGCAAGTTTGCGATCGCGGACAAAGCAGGTGCAAAATTGCCATTGACAAATACTAAACGACTTGTTATTGCTTCTGGCAGAGATAAAGGTGTACCTTTTGCATCTGATATTTGTCTCGGTTGAAAACTAAACTTCACCTGCCGTAAAGCAGACAAATCAGTAAACCGCCATTCTTCATCGCGGGTGGTAGGAAGAGTCGAATGACGCACCCAGTTCGCCGCGCGATCGCGTACCTCTTGCAACCAACCCTCTGACTTTGATACAGTCACCCGATTTAATAACTCAGTTAAATAAGCATCTCTATCTAGCAAAGTTCCAGTCAAACTAGCTGCACTTGAGTTAGGAATTGGACTAGGAGAAACTTGCATAGTCATTACACACCCACCTCAGCCGCAAATTCATCTAACAACCAGTCATAACCACGAGATTCTAACTCTAACGCTAACTCCTTACCACCAGACTTAATAATTCGTCCTTGTGCCATCACATGAACATAGTCCGGCACAATATAATTAAGCAGTCGCTGATAGTGAGTAATCATAATTGTGGCATTCTCAGGACTAGTCAATTGATTCACCCCATTTGCCACAATTTTGAGGGCGTCAATATCCAAACCTGAATCTGTTTCATCCAGAATTGCCAGTTTAGGTTCTAGTAACGCCATTTGCAAAATCTCATTGCGCTTTTTTTCACCACCAGAGAAACCTTCATTCACACTCCGGTTGAGAAAAGCCGAGTCCATTTTCACAACTTCCAGTTTTTCCTCTACCAAGTCGTCAAAATCAAAAGCATCAATTTCTTCCAAACCCTGCGCCTTCCGCTTAGAATTATACGCCACGCGCAAGAAATCTAAATTGCTGACACCTGGAATCTCTAAAGGATACTGAAACGCCAAAAATATCCCACTCCTAGCACGTTCTTCCGGTTCCATTTCCAGCAAATTCTGTCCCTGGAAAATCACCTCACCGCCAGTCACTTCATACGCCGGATGTCCAGCCAACACCTTAGAAAAGGTACTTTTACCAGAACCATTCGGTCCCATAATCGCATGAATCTCGCCAGAACGTACTTCCAGATTTACACCTTTGAGAATTGATGTCCCATCAACCTCAGCCGTCAAGTCTCTTACTAAGAGTACAACTTCGCTATTTTCAATAATCATGTTCTCTCTTTTTATATATTCTCTGCGCTCTCTGTAGTTTTTTTATTTCGACCACAGATGCAAGGCGATAAACACAGATATTTATCTGTGTGCATCTGTGTTTATCTGTGTTCGATTTACCCAACACTACCTTCCAACTTCAGACTCAATAGCTTATCAGCTTCCACAGCAAATTCCATCGGCAGGTTATTAAACACATCCTTACAGAAGCCGCTAATCATCATCTTTAACGCATCTTCAGTGGAAATACCTCGCTGTGCAAAGTAAAATAGTTGGTCTTCCCCAATCTTAGAAGTAGAAGCTTCATGCTCTACCTTACCAGTATTATTTTGTACTTGAATGTAAGGGAAAGTATTGGCGTGGGCATTATCCCCAATTAACATAGAGTCGCACTGGGAGTAGTTTCTAGCTCCTTGTGCCTTCGGGTTAATTTTCACTAAACCCCGATAACTGTTACTAGAATTACCAGCAGAGATACCTTTAGAAATTATTGTGCTGCGGGTATTTTTCCCAATATGAATCATTTTGGTGCCAGTATCGGCTTGCTGCATATTATTAGTCAACGCAACCGAGTAAAATTCACCTACAGAGTTATCACCCACTAGTACGCAGCTAGGGTATTTCCAGGTAATGGCAGAACCAGTTTCTACTTGTGTCCAAGAAATCTTGGAATTTACACCCTGACACAAACCGCGCTTGGTGACGAAGTTGTAAATACCGCCTCTGCCTTTTTCATCGCCAGCGTACCAGTTTTGGACTGTAGAGTATTTAATCTCGGCATTGTCAAGGGCAACAAGTTCGACAACCGCAGCATGTAACTGATTGCTGTCGTACATTGGTGCTGTACAGCCTTCAAGATAGGAAACATAGCTGTCATCTTCAGCAACAATTAACGTCCGCTCAAATTGTCCAGTGTCGCCGTTGTTGATGCGGAAGTAGGTAGACAGTTCCATTGGACATTTTACACCTTTAGGAATGTAGACGAAGGAACCATCGCTAAATACCGCAGAATTGAGGGCGGCAAAATAATTATCAGCAATGGGAACAACGCTACCCAGGTACTTTTGCACTAATTCTGGGTGTTCCTGCAATGCTTCGGAAATAGAGCAAAAGATAACTCCTTCTTTCGCCAGTTTTTCTTTGAAGGTGGTGGCGACGGAAACGCTATCAAAAATTGCGTCTACGGCAACGTTCGCCAATCGCTTTTGTTCTGACAGAGGAATGCCCAACTTTTCAAAGGTTTCTAGAAGGGTAGGATCTACTTCTTCCAAGCTTTTCTTTTTTGCTTGTTGCTTGGGAGCTGAATAGTAAATTATATTTTGATAGTCGATTGGTGGATACTTAATGCTAGGCCAAGTTGGTTCTGTCATTTTTTGCCACTGGCGATAAGCTCTGAGGCGAAACTCCAGCATAAATTCTGGCTCGTTTTTCTTGGCAGAGATCATGCGGATGATATCCTCGTTTAGTCCCCGAGGAATTGTGTCTGCCTCAATGTTGGTAACGAAGCCGTACTTGTAAGGCTGATTTACTAAGGTTTTAACAGTGGCACTCATCAGTAATTTTCTCTTGTGTTCGCAACTCTATACTCTTTAAGGATGGGAGAGGGATTTGTCACCAATTCCCAATTCGTGTTACCGAATAGTCACACGACTGTTACAATAGGGATAACTACTAAAACAACAGCTATGTTGTTTAACACATCTTCATTTTACGCTAGATTAACAACAATATTGTTGTCAAAGTGAAATTTAATCATGATTTTTTGGGACGACGATGGTGACTACCCAGCAGTCCTCAACCAAGCAAGATATCCTAGAATATCTCGTTAAGCACGCTCAAGCTACGGCGGTTGAACTGGCCGCAGCTTTAGATATTAGCCCGCAAGCAATTCGTCGCCATCTCAAGGATTTAGAGGCGGAAGATTTAATTGTGTATTCATCGGTGCAGGCTGGGATGGGGCGGCCGCAGCACGTTTATAAGTTAAGTAGTAAAGGACGCGATCGCTTACGAAGAGAAGCGGCTGATAGTTATGGAGAGTTTGCCGTTTCCTTACTAGACACAGTAGCCCAAACAGTTGGACACGACCAAGTCAGCAGTATTTTAAGAAAACAGTGGGAACGTAAAGCCCAAGAATATCGCGAACACCTGGGTAATGGCTCTTTACACCAGAGAGTAGAAACTTTGGTAGAACTTAGGAAAGCAGAGGGTTACATGGCAGAGTATCACCCTATAGACTCCCATGAGTCAGGTAGTGGCGATCGCTTTATTTTAATGGAGCATAACTGTGCCATTTCTAATCTTGCAGAGTCTTTTCCTAGTATTTGTGGGCATGAGTTAGAAATGTTTGCTGCTGTTTTACCAGATTGTACAGTAGAACGTACTCACTGGATTATTAATGGTGAGCATCGTTGTGGCTACTTAGTGCAAGCGAGAAAAGTTAGATCATAAGAAATATATATAGCTTTTCATATTTAGTGTATGTCAAGGATAATGGGCAATTGGTAATTTGTTTAACGGAAAACCAAAGATCTTGTTAACTCTTAGTTAATATTTATTGGCTACTACAAGAGTGCCAATTACCAACAACCAACTACCTATTTATGAATTCAATACCCCAACAACCATCAGAACAATTTTTAACTTTAGAAGAGTCAGCAAAAGTAGATGCTGCTTTGCTGTCTTCCTCAGAAAAGTTTTTATCTCGATTAACTATTTCATCATTAAAACTCTTGAAGCATATCGCCCAAGAATACGCTGTTTCTGTCGAAGATTTGTCAACAGAGCAAGTAATTGCCTGGTTTGAAAAAGATGGCAAAATTAGGCGAGAACAAGGTGTAGAAGCTTCATATTTGAAATGGTAAATAGTTGATAGTTATTTGTTAGTTATTGTTTGTACAACAACTAACAACTATTAACTATCAACTACTAACTACTAACTTTATCTGTAATTTGCTTGAGTACGAGGACTACGAGCGCCGACAGCTGCTCCAATCATAGCAGCAATTAAACCTAGTAAAGAGCCGAATACAAACCACCATAACCCTGAGCGTAAATTTGCAGCTACATCACGAGCTTGCTCAGCAGTAAGGTTCGGTAGATTTTGTGGTATGGCTACACCACCAGGTTGCTGAATTTGGTTAATAACTTCCCCTGCATTGGAGGCTGCTACACCAAAAGCACCGGATACACCACTTGCCAATAACCAAGAACTAACTGCTAAAGTTGTTGCCCAGAGAATTGCACCGTTAAGAAGGGCTGTATTACGGTTCATAGGGCCACAAGCACGGGTTGTTACCCAACCACCAGTGAAAAGGGATATTAATAAGGCTATAGTTGACCAAATACCAACATTTCCAGCAACATTGGGTGTAATTGTTCTTGGTCTGCCGGAAGCTTCAATACTACCTGCTCCAAGGGCAGCAATTATAGCGCTTAAAATTAATTGAGTTGCTATGGCTACTAATAGACCAGAAATAATAGGTCCCCAACGGACGCGATCGTGGTAATCAACTACTGGAGTAACTGCGACAGGTTCATTAATAACTTCACCAGTAGGACGATTTACATAGGACATAAACTCATTTCTCCAGAATAAAAATTTAAGGTTTTTTCTGCTATTTTGATAGTTATCTTAAAATTAAATTGCTATCTCTTGTTTTTAATATCTATCAATAGAAAGAGTTAATATGTCTACCTTGAGTATTAAGTTTATTTGACAGGTATACCCTGTAAGATTTTACATATTTTTTTCTTGATATAAATAACAACACGAGCAAGTCTCAACTCATAGAATCTGTAAAAATAATTTTTCAAATATTAATAAATATATACGTTATTCAAACACGTAACTGTTATGAAATATGCATAATAACAGGCAAGGAGCTAGAGCTATTTGCTGCTTACATGCATATTTTCCACTTTACTACTTAACGCATTTTCACAGCTGTACCTGTAGCTGTGATTAAGAGTAATACTCCTGACTGGTCAACATTGATAGTACCTGTATCAATTTCAATGCCAATTACTGCATCTGCGCCTAAACGTAACGCTCGTTGTTCTAACTCTGCTAGTGCTTTGCGTTGACCTTCTTCAAATAAGCGCTCATAGCTACCTGTACGCCCACCTATTATATCCCGTAAACCAGCAAAAAAGTCTCGTAGAAAGTTACTACCATAGACGATTTCTGCTGTCACAATACCCAAATATGATTGGATAACGGCTCCTTGGATGACATCAGTAGTAGTTAAAATCATAAGTCTACCTCACAAAGATCAATATGTAAGTTTATATATTCCTATGTTCATTAAACTGATTGCAAAAGTCAGAAAACTCAAATAACAAGGGCTAAAAGAAGAAGTTTTTTGTTTATCCTTTAACTGTGTATTAACTCTCTGCTTTCATCAGTAGTGGTGGCTCAAATTTTCCACACCTGACAAAAGTTACTTTTGCTAGAGACTCTATAGACTTTTGTTAAAAAAGCATGAAAACTTGTGATGATCGCAACTTTTACCCCATGTTGAAAACAGGACTGTCTACCATAAAATTCTATTATCTGCTTTGTGGGTTTAGCTCGTCATGGGTCAATAGTTAGAATTTTGAGTATAAATCTGGTATTTTGTATGATTTACAACCAGTAGTCCAGGTATTACTATGATTACCTATCTATTCCCAGTAATTTTTGTAATTATCAAAGTAGATGCTGGAAATTAGCTATAAACCAGAAGACAGAAAACGAAAGAGCTTTTAAATATTTGGTAAAAAAGATGCATATGGAGTTTGCAAAATAGAATATTTTTGTTTTAATGGACAAGCAATCAGAGAAAATCTGTTCAATTGGCACAAACTTTCAGGTTGTTTACTGTGTACAAAGGAACTTTATTCTTATTTAGTGTTCTGTTGATGGGAAACATTGTTACAACAATGCCTTCAGTGACTCAGGCTCAGGTATTAGTAGTACAGCGTCAAAGTACTCAAGAAGTAAAAGAACTATTGGAACAAGGACGTAGCCTAGTAGAGACAGGTGATTATAGTGGTGCGATCGCTGTTTACCAACAAGCAGCAAACCTAGAGCCAAAAAATGCTTCAATCTATTCTGGCATTGGTTATTTGTATGCTTTACAAGGAAATTTTTCCGCAGCATTAACCGCTTACCGTCGGGCTGTTGCTCTTAACCCTAATAACAGTGATTATCAATATGCTTTGGGTTATATCAGCGGGAATTTAGGTAATAACAATGGAGCTAAAGAAGCTTATCGCAAAGCAATACAGTTAAACCGTGGTAACGTCAATGCCTATATAGGTTTAGCAACTATTCTGACACGATTGGGAGAATATACAAATGCTCAATGGGCATATGAGGAAGCTGTAAAACTTGCTCCCAAAAATCCCCAAGTTTATGAGTTACGGGGGACTATGTTAAAAAAACAAGGTAAATCCAAAGAAGCGATCGCTGTTTTTAAAAAAGCCCGTGATTTATACGAACAACAGGGTAAGTTTGACAGTGTGACTAGAATGGAAGCAACCTTACGTGAATTAGGGGTATGAAATTAATCTAACTGACGTCCAGTTAGTTCTACAAAAATATCTTCTAGGTTAGAGGGACGCACCATTATTCCTGTCTTATCTTGTAGCGTGTCTAAATAATTGTTTGCTTCACCCAAGGTGGGGAAAAAGACATATTCCCAACGATCTCCTACTTGTTTCATTACTAAGCCTTCACCATGAGTGGAGCGCAATTGTTGTAAAGTTCCTAAAGAAATTAACTTACCATTATCCATAATGCCGATGCGATCGCATAGATATTCCACTTCTTCCATATAATGCGTCGTTAACAGCATGGTCATACCTTGCTTATTTAAATCTTTGATAATTTCCCAAAGACGCCGCCTGGTTTGGGGGTCTAGTCCCACTGTTGGTTCATCCAAAAATAAAATTTGGGGTTGATGTAACAAAGCCCTAGCAATTTGCAATCGCCGCTTCATTCCACCAGACAGGGTTTTGACTAGGTCATTACGTTTTGGAGTCAATTCCACGTAATCTAGCCATTGGTTAATCAGACGTTGGCGCTGTGGGTTCTGTATGTGATGTAGCCTACCATGTAATTCCATATTTTCCCACACAGTTAAATCGCCATCTACACTGATTTGCTGTAACACTACACCTATACACTGTTTTACCTGCAAGGGTTGGCGTATCACATCATAGCCACACACCTCAATGTTTCCTTGTGTAGGTTTGGTGAGAGTAGTCAACATCCGAATTGTGGTAGATTTACCTGCACCATTAGGGCCAAGTAAACCAAACATTTCTCCAGCAGCAATGTCAAAAGAAAGATTATCGACTACAGGGACTTTGTTGTAAATTTTGTAGACGTTTTCGAGAGAAACGGCAACGGTCATGATTAAGTTGGGTGTTGCTGAGAGCGCGTAAAGTTTTATTAACACTATTTATAATTTTAGGCTGAGCGATACCTACCCTTCAAAATCTGGTCGCAGCAATTTCCCTATTCCTGATTGCCTTGTGCTGTTTATATCTTAGTCAAAGTTTTTTGTCATAATCCATAGGGGTGATTTATATCACTGGTGAGTGATACTTAAAAGTGTCAATATAACTTAAGACATAAAAAAATTGGTGATAGAAATGCTGCATATACAATCCCAACGGAAATTACTGCATACTTTAGAGATTGGTAAATATCAGGCAAAGATATACGAACAAGAAAACAGGCTTGGTTTTGATACTTACTTCTATAAGGAAGGAAAGATATTTCTCAATTTTTGGCTACCAACCGAAGAACAAGCATTAGATGATGCTAAAAGCGAGTTGGAATTTTGGGCGGGTGAAGAAATACCACAATTCACCGTAACTGCATTAAGATTGTTATATCAAGAATTTGCAAGCGATCGCTCTTCATTTGGTGAGGTTAGCGAGTTTCTAAATTGGCTTGAAGAAGGCACACAGGCAAGAGGCAAAGGGCAGAAAGTTTAAGTTTAGATAGGGAGCAAACCCTACCCTACCGTGATATGCCTGTTGGAAATTTGATGAGGGTCTTAAACCCTGGCAACAGACTGTCGCGCAGACAGTTCGGGCAATCAGGAGAAGGGATTATTCCTTCTTTGTGCCCTCTTTTGTGCTTTCCCCTTTATTTCATACTGGGATGAGTATTTTGTCCGTTCCAAAGTGCCAAGGAAGGTGTAGGTATACTTCTCGTATCATAAGTATTTTTAACAGCCAGCCAATTACTAGCAATGGGCATCCGCCATCCAGTACCAAAAGCGCGGTCTGTAATTTTTAATCCTGGGGGTGCTTGTCGCCGCTTGAACTCTGCCCTAGCTAACATTTTCATGACTTTATCAACTATAACTGGATCGTGTCCCGCGCTAACAATTTGGGCGGGTGATTGGTGGTCTTCAATTAGACGTTGCAAGATGTCGTCGAGAATATCGTAGGGGGGTAGGGAATCTTGATCAACTTGACCTGGTTTAAGTTCGGCGCTAGGTGCTTTGGTAAGGACGTTGTGGGGAATGATTTCGCCGTTGCGATTTAACCAGCGACACAGTGCATAGACGCGGGTTTTGGGAACATCAGCTATGACTGCTAAACCGCCATTCATATCACCGTAGAGGGTGCAGTAACCAACAGCCATTTCTGATTTGTTGCCAGTTGAGAGGAGAAGATGACCAAATTTATTGGATATAGCCATCAATAAGTTACCCCGAATTCGGGATTGAATATTTTCTTCTGCTAGTCCCAATTCAGTCTCAGCAAACAAATCTGTAAAGGTTTTGTCATATGCTTGCATTAATTCTCCGATGGGCAAGGTATGAGTTTTGATACCAAGATTTGCTGCTAATGCCAAGGCATCAGTGATGGAATGGTCAGAACTGTGGGGAGAAGGCATGAGAACACCGAGGACATTTTCTTTACCAAGGGCTGCTGTAGCGATCACGGCCACAACAGAAGAATCAATCCCACCACTCAAACCTAGAACTACTTGACTAAAGCCACACTTACGGACATAGTCTCGCACACCTAAAACTAATGCTTGCCAGATTTCTTCTTCTTCGCACTCATAGTTAGGTGCAATAAAACCTAAGTTAAAATCCCGTACTTCTTGATCAAATTCAATGATTAATAAATCAGTGATAAATCCACGCGCCCGACAAATAACTTCACCTTGGCGGTTTAAAGCAAAACTTCTGCCATCAAAAATTAAATCATCGTTGCCGCCCACTTGATTAGCATAGATAATCGGTTGACGAAAATGTACTGCACTGTGACTTAGCATTGCTTCACGGAAGCGTTGCTTGCTGAGTGTATAAGGTGAAGCGGACAAATTCACAATCAAATCCACACCTAAAATTGCTAAGTCAGCAATCGGGTTGACAGTGTAACTACGTTTGCCCCAAAATTCTTCATCGTTCCATAAATCTTCGCAAACAGTGACACCAATATTAATGTCATCCAAAGTGAAATAATTCGCTTGTAAACCTGGTTCAAAATAGCGATGTTCGTCAAAGACATCATAAGTAGGTAAAAGCCGTTTGTGAAAAATTTGTTTTACCTTACCTGCTTCTAACCAAGCGATGCTATTAAATAAAGTTTTGCCGCCAGTGGTTTTGGCTTGAAAATTTTCGTCTACAGTTCCGACTAATACTGCTAACTTAGGTGGCAAGTCTCTAGCTAATTGTTGTAAGGTAATACCCATTGCCTCAATAAAACTAGGATTTAATAATAAATCCCGGGGAGGATAGCCACACAAAGACAGTTCTGGTGTCAGCAATAAACGCGCACCTTGGGCTACTGCTTGTTGTGCAGCTTTAAGGATTTTTTGAGCATTTTTTGGTAAATCACCAATGGTAGGATTAAGTTGAGCGATCGCGATTTTCATGATGGTCAATAGTTATTTGTCATTGGTTATTTGTCAGAAGTCAAATATTAAACCTTCTGCCTCCTGCCTCCTGCCTTCTAGCAATTAAATAAACACTAAAGGCTGATCTTTAAAAGGGGCAAATGCTTCTGCATCAAATCTATATAAACTAGCTGGACGACCTGCACCCCGTGATACTTTAATACCTGTATCGCATAAAAAACCTAACTTGAGTAGACGCGCCCGAAAATTAGAATAATCGGAAAAATTTTCACCTAAAACGGTAGTGTACAACTGATATAAATCATTCAAAGTAAATGTTTCTGGCAAAACTTCAAAAGCTACCGGGCTATACTCTAATTTATTTTTTAAACGTCTATGTCCGTATGCCAAAATTTCATTATGGTCGAAGGCTAATTGTGGGACTCGTTTGACTGGATACCAAGCTATGCCAGCAACTTTATCAGCAATTAATTCGGCTTCTTCAAATCGCACTAAGGCAAAGTAACTGACACTGAGATAACGCACCCCATAACTGTTGCTTGCTTCTCTTGGGTCGCGATTAGGACCACCAAAAGTATACAATTGTTCTAAATAAAGATTTTTGACCTTGATTTTCTCAGCCAGAATGCGGTAGGCGGCGTCTTCTAACGATTCACCTCGACGTACTAAAGTACCCGGAAGACCCCAATAATTTAAAAAGGGTTCTTGTTGTCGCATGACTAATAGTACTAGCAGTCGGTTTTGGGCAGTATCTACTGAAAAAATTACATTGTCAACGCCGACTTTGAAATCAGCCAAAGGTTGTTGGTTTAGCGTATCTGCAAGCTTTTTTTGGATGCGTCCTGGCATTTGTACAAATGCTGTTGATGAATATAGTCAATTACAGAGGGTGTGAGAGCTTCGGAGTCTCCACTGTTACGATAAGCTGTAGAGGATACATCTGGAGCATGTAACTGGGCGATCGCTATTTTTGCTCCGAGATCTTCCACTGTTTGCAAATTAGATTGATCTATTACATATCCCGGTCGTGGTACAACCAAAAGTTGGACTTGATGTAACAAATCTTCTACCCGATACCAGTGTGGTAGTTGAGGGAGTAAATCTGAACCTATGACTAAAGTAAACTCTGTTTGTGTTCCCCAACGTTGCTTGGCTTTGTCCAGAGTTTCGAGGGTTCTTAGACTACTGAGTTCTTGTTCCAAACTGATATTATGCTGTGGCGCATGTATATCATCTATGAGTAGATGTAACATTGCTACCCGATGCTGTAAAAGTGTTTGATGGGATTTAAAGGGATTATCTGCTGCCCAAATAACTACACGGTCATAATGTTGTGACAACCATTTGATAATCGCTTGATGTCCAGCAGTTGGTGGATCGGCACTAGTTCCAAATAAGGCAATTTTCATTTTTTGGTAATTGGTAATTGGTAATTGGTTACTAACCACTAACTAATGCTGATTTTTTTGGTTTCTTCAGTCAATAACTGTAATTTATCAGAGATTTTCATTGCCACTGGTATAGGATTTTCTAAATATCGAGTTTGTTGGAGTAAACTCGTTACGGAAGCGGTGGTACGCTGGCGAATTGTTGCTAATGTTTCTGATGTTTGCATCCGTTTACCTTGTTGCATAAATAGTTGCAATAAAGGTAATCCTTGGAGATTATTTTCATCTGCTAATCCTAAACAATCTGTTTTCAACTTACCTTCTACGAATGAACGGAAAACTTGTTTGCGTCCCGGATAAGTCATCTTGCCACTTGATTGTTTCATTACCGGAATGCCATCAATTTCTACTAGTTTATAGACTCCACTTACAGGTTTTCCTGTTACTAGCCGGGTTCCCACGCCATAACTATCAATCTCTGCACCTGCATTTTTTAAGGAAAGAATTTCTTGTTCATCTAAATCTCCACTAGCAACTATTGATACATCCGGTAGAAGCGATCGCACTTTTTTTGATAATGTCACCAAATCACCAGAGTCTAACCTCACCCCTCTCAATTTCATGTTTCCAGAGTTAACTTTAAGAGCTAATCGTTCGGCAGCAGCAATGGTATCGTAAGTATCAATTAACAAGGTTGCATTTGGGAAATATTGTTGAAATGCAGCAAAAGCTTGATCTTCGCTACCTTCAGTTGCCGCTAGCGCCATCACTAAAGCGTGGGCCATTGTACCACTTGGTTTTTCACCAAGTTGTAGCGCTGCTAATACGTTTGATGTGGCATCAAATCCAGCCGCTAAAGCTGCCCGTGCCGCCCACAGCGCCCCTTGGGGACTAAACGCCCTTCTAGTACCAAATTCCAACAAATTTGCCTTTTCGCCCGCCACATCGCGGATTCTAGCAGCGCGTGTTGCAATCAATGTCTGGTAATTGAGGGTATTAAGTAAATAAGTTTCTACCAGTTGTGCTTGCCACAATGGTGCTTCTACGCGCAACAGTGGTTGATTGGCAAATACTGCTGTGCCTTCTGGTATAGCCCATACATCCCCACTAAAACTTCCTGATTCTAGCAGTGACCAAAACTGTTTTGGTGCATGAGCAAAAATTCCTGTGGATTGCAAAGCTTCTATATGGGCAGGAGTAAAGCGAAATTTTTCTAAATATTCCAGCGCTTGGGCTAGTCCCATTGCGATCAAATAGCCAAAACCTTCTGGTAATTTTCTGACAAATAACTCAAAGCTAGCTCTTCGTTGTTCTATACCTTCACCAGTGTAACAAGCTGCCATCGTCAACTGGTAAAGGTCTGTCAATAGGCTGTAATCTTCTGCACGCGGAGTTAATTCCTGGTTCAATATTCCTGGGTGACAGGTCATGCGATCGCCTCCCTTCAAGGATGCTTATTTACTTTATGGTAATTTTCACTATAAATATTGTCAATGTCTAGAAATGTAACATCCCGAAAAGACTATTCATACAACTTTTACAAGAATAATCATATATTTTTTGTTAAAAATTAAATTATTTTAATGGTTATAATCAACAATAATCTAGATGCTGTAAGCCTGTTATTTACAGTCAGACTTAAACTAGACGGTATCACTATTCCTGAAGCTAAACCTCTGCAAACATTTATCAAGTAACATTGCCATAAATATCAATATGTTGAAGTTGAAAGCAAATCAAAAATCCTAGAATTAGAGTATAGATATTCCTATAAAACTAATAAATTAAGAGGGAGTCTAATTATGAGGGCTATCTCGAATCTCATCGCTAGTGTCACTCGCTATATTACTGAAGCTGCGGTACGGATATTTGGCCCTAATGACGATGCTTATCCCAATATCGGTGTCCAACCCTACACAGGAGATGTTTATTCTGAATAAGCAAAAATGAATCAGTGATTGATAAAAGATCTAAGATGAGTCATTCAATTCAAAATCGGTGAATATGATTGTTATTCACCGATTTTTTATATGTTGGTTATATGTTGCGTGAAGTGCAAATTAAGATCCACCAAAAAATAAATTTCTTGGCTTATAGCTAAAGTCAGATAAATCTGACTGCAACAAGATTTGAGTCCGTTTTAACGGATTTAGGCGATCAAGACGACAGAATTTATTCTCACACCAGTAAATTGGGTAGGTGCAAGATATCCTATCAAATAGGCATAAGAAGTCTTGTTTCAAGATTCTGGAATAACTTATTAATCAATGGTTTTAATCCAAAAATTAAAATCCAAAATTAGTATGAGTTATATTTCCACTACAAACACAGGTATTAGATAATACTCCAATTACCAATCACCCCTTACCTAAAATGATGTTTATAAAATAAATAACCCGCTTGCAAACAAATTTATTATAAGCGGGTTAAATTTATTATCAACTTACAAAAATTCTGTTAAAAAACAACAACATCCCGACTCTTCAGCTTTGTCTTAAACAGTGTCAGAAACCTTTTATTTTGCAACTAAACGCCGTTCATATTGTTGTTGATTAAATAACTTTTGTTCTGGCGTTAAAAGATCGTAATCTTCGATTGGTTGGCGCATATCCCATTGCCACTCTGCCAATACTAGTAAACTAATTGCCATAACAATTCCAGTAGCGCCAAATTGCCAACCACCACACAATGGTAAAATAGCAATACTGATGCAGTGAATTATAGCCATCAGTAAAAAAGTACGCGATCGCACACCCCAAGCTGTCAATAAGTAACCAAGAGCGGTTATTGTTAACCACAAAGGACATAAGTTTATCAAAACAGTACTCCAGCCATAGAAAATTCCTAAATTAGTCAGGGTAACACCTGTAATCATTAAGATTACCCAACCATATAACAGCCAACGCAACTTTTCTACACTTACCCAAAACCATGTCAAAATTATCATACTCACACTACCAATGAGAGTGAGAAATGACCATAAAATAGCTTGTGTATACCAGCTAACAGGTAAAAATTGTGCTGTAATAAAAATACCAGCACAAATCAAACCCCAGAAGATAAATACTTGATCTATTCGGGTATAAAAACCTGACCAAAGATTAAACTTACCTAGTTTCCAATTCAGGCGTAATAAACCTTGTAAATCTTGAACATCTAAATCTTCTTGTTTGTCACGTAGTAGTGGCTGAGATAAAGGCAAAAAAGTCATCCGAAATTTTCGTTGTCATAATTCAGTAGATATTACTAAGTTTATATATTTTTGTATTTTTGTAAAGTTTTCCCAAATAGCAAAATTATTTTGAATTAGACCCTCCCCAACTGTCCTTGATCTCGGGGTAAGATTATCCGCTCTTAAACATTTTTTGAATTGGTGTCAGTTCACCAAGAACAATTTTCATCACAACATTTAGTGATAATCGTTTCCTAGACCAAACACTTGATCTTGAAAATAGGACGGAATCTAAAACTAGCCATTAGTTGGCAGTAAATAAGAACTGCGTGAACCACCAAGCATAAACAATAAACCTTCCAACCTTATAGGTGAGTAGTAAATCAAGGATTGAGAAAGGTTTGTTAAAAAACAAACAATTAGGAGCGTAGAATAATGTTTTGGAAGTTCGTAGTCAGTACTTTAGTATTGCCTATTAGCTTGGGATTAGAAGTAGCCGCAGCACACACCTTGTCATCTACTCAAGCACCCATTATTTCACAGCAAGAAGCCGATGCAATAGAACTGCAACAAACAACACAAAACCAAGATTATAAAATTAGTCAACGACACAGACGCTATCGCTATAGAAGAACGCGCCATTACAGACAAAATCTTCATCATAGACGCCGTTATTATAGGCATCGTTACTACAGACGGTATCACTATAAACCTCATTATCAAAGAGTTTATAACTACCATCCCAGAGTACGCTACCGTAGAATCTACCGTCACGGTGTCAATTTTCCGCAACAAAACTATTACTATCGTAGATACTACTATCACAGGTAATAGGGGAAAGGTTATTTGTCTAGTTACTTTTACCTTTTTTGATCACCAACCACCAACCACTAACGTACAGACGCGATGTTCCTCGCGTCTCTATCCTAACTACTAACCACAAACCACCAACAAACAACAATCAACCACTTATAAACTTAGTTAACACAAAAGCCAGGGCAGCACTACCTAAGGGAACTGTCAAATTGTCAATACCAACAAAAGAAATAGTTTCTAACCCAGTAGCTGCTAAAGCCACTACCACAGATATAACCCAGACTTGCCAAGAGTTACCTTGCACACTCATCAAAATCAAGCTGCAAATAAGAAAACTAACAATAGCCATTGTCAAAGAACCTTCCCAGCTTTTTTGTCCTCCAAAAAGGTAATATTTATGCTTACCAAATCGTTGTCCTACCAGGGCAGCTAGTCCATCACCCCAAGACATAATTAAAATTCCTAGTGCTGCATAATGGGGTTGTTGCAGATACCAAAACCAAGCAACTAAAACACCAATACTCATAGAATAAAAGAAAGTCCCAAAGCTCAGCCTTCCCACACTATTAATACCAGGGAGAATAGGAAAACGGTAGGACAATAAAGTAACAGCACTCGCTAAAATTGAGGCTGTAATACCTGCGATCGCTGGAATATGCAGCCACCAAGCTAGCAAAATCACATTACCAGTTCCTATATGTACTATCTTCCGCACAATTTCTGAATCTGCTTGAGCAAAACGACTAACCCCCCACGCAGTTAACATCACGAGGGATAACCAAGCTGCAACGCTAGCAAGTTGCAGTCCTAAAGGAGGAATTAACTCTAAACCGAAAAACAAACTTAACAACAGCAAAGATTTAAATAAAAATTTTTGACCTTTGTTACCAATTTATTAGAAAAATGTGATCCTGATGAAACTATTATTAATCTGGCTGATCCGGTTCTACCGAATGTTTATTTCACCTTTATTTCTTCCTACTTGTCGTTTTCAGCCTACCTGTTCTATGTATGCCCTCCAAGCCATAGAAAGATTTGGGCCATTACGTGGTTCTTGGTTGGCAGTTCGACGCATTCTACGTTGTCATCCATTTCATCCAGGTGGTTATGATCCTGTCCCAGAGGTGGAAGAGTAGGAGGTGGGGAGTGTAGTTCAGTGATCAGCGATCAGTTATCAAATTATATTACTCACTGTTAACTGTTAACTGATTACCATCAAGTTTTGACGATTGACTTATTGCCAATTATATTAATTTTTTTGTAGATAACTATACAATATTCTTGATATTTGGTATCTCACATTAACACCCTCACTTAGGAGTTGCCTGTGAGTATCTAAAAGTAACTCACAGGATTTCTCATATAAGAATTCGGTTTGATTGATGAACTTAATCATGAAGAGGGGCGAAGGGGAAACATTAAGTGTACTGAAGTTTTTAATGGACTTGAGTTATTAGCCCAGAACTTTCAGTTCAAGACGGGTGAGAATGCAAACGCAACCACATCTAAGTCGAATTTGCGATCATTTCCCAACTCTTCCCCCACCACCAAGCGGATTTCTAACAATGTAGCTAGCAAAACTTCTGTCCAAACAAATCTAGAAGCAGGATACAGCATCTTTCACTTTACCTTGCAGAAAGAGGAAACCCAAGAAGTGATTCTTGAAATCCCACTGGCTTTTAGGTGTGGGAGGATGTCAAGCCTAGCGCCAACACACCACATCTATCCAAACAACCGTATTCAAGCACTGTCCATGCCGATCTAAAATAGTAGCCTAAACAAGAATTAACCATAATTTGTGTTTTTATGACTGCTGCTACAACAGTAAAAACAGAGTACGAAGCGATAATTGGTCTAGAAACCCATTGTCAGCTGAATACCAAAACTAAAATTTTCTCTAGTAGTTCCACAGAATTCGGGGCTGACCCCAATACTAATATTGACCCTGTTTGCATGGGTTTGCCAGGGGTATTGCCGGTACTCAACGAAAAAGTTTTAGAATACGCTGTCAAAGCAGGTTTGGCACTAAACTGTCAAATTGCTAAATACAGCAAGTTTGACCGCAAACAATATTTTTATCCTGACCTTCCCAAAAATTACCAAATTTCCCAATATGATTTACCCATTGCCGAACACGGTTGGTTAGAAATTGAGTTGGTAGACCAAGATGGGAATCCTGTTCGTAAAAAAATTGGTATCACTCGTCTGCACATGGAAGAAGATGCAGGGAAATTGGTACACGCGGGTAGCGATCGCCTGTCTGGTTCTTCCTATTCTTTGGTAGACTACAACCGTGCTGGTGTGCCTTTGGTAGAAATTGTCTCAGAACCAGATTTACGTTCTGGACAAGAAGCTGCGGAATACGCTCAAGAGTTACGCCGGATTATGCGTTATCTCGGTGTCAGTGATGGGAATATGCAAGAAGGTTCACTACGCTGTGATGTGAATATTTCTGTGCGTCCTATCGGTCAAGAAAAGTTTGGCACGAAAGTAGAAATTAAAAATATGAACTCGTTCAACGCCATCCAAAAGGCAATTGAATACGAAATTGAACGTCAAATAGCAGCTATAGAAGCGGGTGAACGCATTATCCAAGAAACCCGGTTGTGGGAAGAAAGCGCTCAACGTACAGTTAGTATGCGAACTAAAGAAGGTTCTAGCGATTATCGCTACTTCCCAGAACCAGATTTAGCACCAATTGAAGTCTCAGAAGAACAATTATTAGAATGGCGAACTGAATTACCGGAACTACCAGCCGAAAAACGCCGTCGCTACGAAGATGAATTGGGGCTTTCAACCTACGATGCGCGAGTTTTGACTGAGGAACGTGCTACTGCTGAGTATTTTGAAGCGGCGATCGCTTGTGGTGCTAACCCTAAAGCTGCTGCTAACTGGATTACTCAAGATATCGCTGCTTACCTCAACAAAAATAAACTCGGGATTACCGAAATTGCTCTTACACCTGCGAATCTCGCTGATGTCATCAGTCGAATTGAAAAAGGCAAAATTAGCAACGCCCAAGCTAAAGAAAAATTGCCCGATTTGCTGAGTGGTGTCTCTCCCGAAAAAGCGTTTGCAGGTCAAGAGTTAATCACTGACCCCAGCGTCCTAGAACCCATCATCGATGAAGTGATTGCTGCAAACCCCAAAGAATTAGAGAAATACCGCAACGGTAACGTCAATCTTAAAGGTTTCTTTGTCGGACAAGTCCTGAAAAAGACCAACAAACGCGCTGACCCCAAGCTGACTAACCAATTGGTAGAGAAGAAGTTGAATGTTTAGGGGTTGGGGAGGTGGGGAGAGTGTGAGGAGTGTGATATTTCTCTTGTCCCCCTTGTCCCCCTGTCCCCCTATTCCCCGATCCCTTGCCGATACTTTTACAATTTTTTAATAAATCAATTCAAAAAGGGGGGTGACACCCCTCATGCCCATAATGCTATACTGTGCTAGTTAGATGCACCCTGATGATCTGGAGAGCTGCCCAAGTAGCTCTCTGTTTTTTTATGATTAATTTTTACTCAGGTTATTTACTGGGTATCTTTGACGAATTAAAATGGCAAAACAAACTGTTGTTCTCCCTAATAGTGCATTTACGGAGATTTTTCAGGAAATTTTGATAAAAAACTTAGTAGGGGGTATTGCCCCACATCCCAAATATGATATATTGTGATAAGTAGATGCACCCTGATGATCTGGAGAGCTGCCCAAAAGGCTCTCTTTTTTTATTTGTTGCTATTTGTTGCGATTGCAGTATGATTTGGCAACTATCAACACAAGATATTTTTCCTAATTTTTCCCTATTACTTTGTTACATCCAGTGAGTTAACTAGAAACAAAAAAAGTTCATTGAGGTGTATTGCCCCTCACCCCAAACATGGTATACTATGTTATATAGATGCACCCTGATGATCTGGAGAGCTGCCCAAGTGGCTCTCTCTTTTTTTTGGTCATTAGTCATTGGTCATTATTTAGTTGGAATAGAACTCTTACTCTAGAGTTGTGAGTCAGGATAAAGGACAAACGACAAATGACAAAGGACTAATAACTGATATAATCGCCAGTCAGCCGGGTAATAGTTGCAAGGGGAAAATCATGGCAGACTGGCATGAAATTACTGGTGGTGTAACTGCACCGAGAGGATATCGGGCAGCTGGAATTAAGGCAGGATTAAAACCTTCGGGGTTGCCAGATTTAGCGTTGATAGTATCAGATGTAGAAGCGATCGCTGCCGGAGTATTCACAACCTCTCAAGTGAGGGCGGCGTGTGTAGATTATTGTCGTCAACGTCTGCAATATAAACAAAGTGCCCGTGCCATTCTCTGCAACGCTGGACAGGCAAATGCTGCTACAGGTGAACAAGGCTGGCTAGATACCCTAGAATCTGCAATGGCGATCGCTCAAGCGTTGAATATCTCCAGTGACTCTGTGCTACTGGCTTCGACTGGGGTAATTGGGCAGCGCATACCGATGGATAAACTCAAAGCCGGAATCCCCCAACTAGTAGCAGCACTATCAGAAACTGGTTCCGATGCTGCCGCCGGTGCAATTATTACTACAGACTTAGTGCCAAAATCAATTGCCCTAGAAACAATGATCGGCGATCGCCCAGTTAGAATTGGTGGTATTGCCAAAGGTTCTGGGATGATTCATCCAAATATGGCTACAATGCTAGCATTTGTCACTTGTGATGCCGCCGTTTCCCCTCATCTTTGGCAACAGATGTTAAGTAGGGCAGCAGATAAAAGTTTTAATGCGATTACCGTTGATGGCGACACGAGTACTAATGATAGTTTGATCGCCCTTGCTAATGGTGAATCCCGCACCCCAGCAATTACTGAAATAGGACACGAAGCCGAAAAATTAGAAGCGATGTTAACAGCAGTATGTCAGCATTTAGCAAAAGCGATCACTCGTGATGGTGAAGGCGCAACTTGTTTGATAGAAGTGCAAGTCACTGGCACACAAGATGAACAAGCAGCACGTCAAATTGCCAAAACTATTGCAAGTTCATCTTTAGTCAAATCTGCGATTTTTGGCCGTGATCCTAACTGGGGACGCATTGCGGCGGCTGCGGGACGTGCAGGTGTGCCTTTTGAACTAGAGAACCTGAGAATTCAGCTAGGGAATTTTTTAATGATGGAAAATGGTCAACCCCTAGCTTTTGATCGCAAAGCAGCAACTGAATATCTACAAAAAGCAGCTGCGGGTGCGTATCTTCAGGAAGATAGCGTGTTAATTTCTGTAAGTGTTGGTAACGGTCATGGTTCCGGTATAGCTTGGGGTTGTGATTTAAGTTATGACTACGTGAAAATTAACGCTGAGTATACCACTTGAAGGCAGAGGGCAGTCCCGATGAAAAAATTTCACCATCAAGCATGAAAAAACCTCACCCCGTCCGATAGGACACCCCTCTGGTGAACTCGCGGAGAGGGGAAGGGGATGATCTTGCCCTTCTCGAACAAGAAAATCATTCATTTTTCACCCCTTAGTAAAGAGAGGGGAAGGGGGTGAGGTTACTTTTAAGTCATAAGGTAATCGCTACCAAAAAACCTCACTCCTCTCTCTTCCACATAATGCATAGCTCGATCTCGAGGAGGGTGCCGTTAGGCGAGTGAGGTTATTGCCCTTAAATTTTTTTTGAATTGGTATAAGTTGCAACTCAATTGGTACTATCCCCCGTACAGCATACTGTAGTTTCAATCCCTAATAGGGATTAGTGTAAGTTGCAACTTGCTAGGAAATATCCACAGGCAACCGTAATCGGTTTCAATCCCTAATAGGGATTAGTGTAAGTTGCAACAATCAAAGATGTGATTTTTCCGGTGGTAAGTGAGGCGTTTCAATCCCTAATAGGGATTAGTGTAAGTTGCAACAGTGCTTCCCGTAACCTGCGGGTTATTAGCTTTTTTGTTTCAATCCCTAATAGGGATTAGTGAAAGTTGCAACTTTGCCCTGCCGTATCTGTTGGTTTTGTACCATGCTGCCGTTTCAATCCCTAATAGGGATTAGTGTAAGTTGCAACCAGGAAACGCCAGACCTGGGGTGTGGTCGTTCACTAGATGTTTCAATCCCTAATAGGGATTAGTGTAAGTTGCAACCATATCAACAGTTATATTGGTTTGCTCACCTCCCCATTGTTTCAATCCCTAATAGGGATTAGTGTAAGTTGCAACTTTTTTTGCACCCCCGACTCAAAAGAATTTTCCGTCTTGTTTCAATCCCTAATAGGGATTAGTGTAAGTTGCAACAGTGGGCGAGTTGGGAGTGTTCAAAGGATCACTGTAATTGTTTCAATCCCTAATAGGGATTAGTGTAAGTTGCAACCTTTCCAGTTGAGCCGGAGGTTATTACAGAGCCACTGGTTTCAATCCCTAATAGGGATTAGTGTAAGTTGCAACTGCCCTCAGCATTACCATCGACAGCTTACACAAGCTTGTTTCAATCCCTAATAGGGATTAGTGTAAGTTGCAACAATTAGGAGGTAAAGTAAATATGTCTAATGCAATGTTTCAATCCCTAATAGGGATTAGTGTAAGTTGCAACTAAAAAAAAGGGGCTTCACATTACTGCCAAAGCCCGTTTCAATCCCTAATAGGGATTAGTGTAAGTTGCAACAGCTCCCGTCGAGCGATCGCTTCACCAGAGAACCGGTTTCAATCCCTAATAGGGATTAGTGTAAGTTGCAACGCAAGTTAGCCAGATTATTAATAGATGTAAACAAGGTTTCAATCCCTAATAGGGATTAGTGTAAGTTGCAACAAAATCACTTCTCCACCTCCACTGCTACCACTAACGTTTCAATCCCTAATAGGGATTAGTGTAAGTTGCAACTGCCCTCAGCATTACCATCGACAGCTTACACAAGCTTGTTTCAATCCCTAATAGGGATTAGTGTAAGTTGCAACAATTAGGAGGTAAAGTAAATATGTCTAATGCAATGTTTCAATCCCTAATAGGGATTAGTGTAAGTTGCAACAAATCGTCAGTGTTAGTGGCATCATTCGACCTGTTTCAATCCCTAATAGGGATTAGTGTAAGTTGCAACAATCACCAGCAAGGTATGGGTTCATAAGTTCTTTCGTTTCAATCCCTAATAGGGATTAGTGTAAGTTGCAACATCTCAGCAAACAACAGGAAAGTACATAAAGGTAGGTTTCAATCCCTAATAGGGATTAGTGTAAGTTGCAACATAATGTTCTTAAGATTCCAGCAACTGATTACACGTTTCAATCCCTAATAGGGATTAGTGTAAGTTGCAACTTCAGAGTAACAACTTGTCTCTCCCCTACATCTAGCAAGTTTCAATCCCGGCGTTGCATAATAGCGGTATGAATTGAGGTCAATTAATCATGGAATGTCCACGCTGTGGATCTTGTCATAACCGTAAGAATGGAAAGAAAAGAGGTAAACAGAATCACATTTGCTGTGATTGTGGTCGTCAATTCATTGATGTCTATAAACCACCCAGGGGCTACTCGGATGAAATCAAACAAGAATGCCTAAAAATGTACGTCAATGGTATGGGATTTCGTGGAATTGAAAGGGTGAAAAACGTTCATCATACTACCATTATTCATTGGGTTAAACGAGTGGGTACACAATTGGCGGATACACCAAATTCAAAGGAAATTCCGCAGGTGGGAGAACTAGATGAATTAGAAACATTTATTGGTTCAAAAAATAAAATCTGGTTGTGGACGGCGGTAAATCACTTTACTCAAGGTATTCTTGCTTGGGTTTTAGGTGATCGTAGTTCGACTACTTTCCAACAGTTATGGAACATTGTCCAGTGTTGGCAGAGTTATTTTTACGTCACAGATGGATACCCTGTTTACCCTTGTTTTGTTCCTGATGGTGACCAAATTGTGAGTAAGACCTACATGACACGAGTCGAAAATGAAAACACAAGGCTTAGACATTATTTGGCTCGTCTTCATCGTAAAACTTTATGTTATTCCAAAACTGAGGAAATGCTGAGATACTCTGTTCGATTGTTATTGCACTACCTCAAATATCGTTCTGTTCCCTTACCTGCCTAAAACATACCTTTATTCAGCAACGCCTCAATCCCTAATAGGGATTAGTGTAAGTTGCAACCTTTTGGTGTCCAGCAAGAGGATCCTATGACGGAGTTTCAATCCCTAATAGGGATTAGTGTAAGTTGCAACCATATTGCGAGTCCAGGCAATGTTTGCATCACGTTTCAATCCCTAATAGGGATTAGTGTAAGTTGCAACATTTTCTCTAAGACTCAGTTCGATGCAAGTCAGTTGGGTTTCAATCCCTAATAGGGATTAGTGTAAGTTGCAACACTTTCTTATTTGTTCTTTTACTTTGGCTTGCTTTTGTTTCAATCCCTAATAGGGATTAGTGTAAGTTGCAACAACTTTACCCCAACTGGCTCAAGAGTTCTTTGAAGTTTCAATCCCTAATAGGGATTAGTGTAAGTTGCAACTGAAAAGTAGTACCCGAATTGCGGTCAATCTTATAGGAGTTTCAATCCCTAATAGGGATTAGTGTAAGTTGCAACGTATTACTTCCGAGCCTGTGAGAGTTAGAGCATTCCTTGTTTCAATCCCTAATAGGGATTAGTGTAAGTTGCAACAAGATATGGGGTTCAAAGCACAAGAAAATCTAGTTTCAATCCCTAATAGGGATTAGTGTAAGTTGCAACCTTTTTCACCTTATCGCCCCCACTCCTGAATATGTTTCAATCCCTAATAGGGATTAGTGTAAGTTGCAACTTGAAACTATCGCAGCTGAAGCTGAAGCTGAAGCTGTTTCAATCCCTAATAGGGATTAGTGTAAGTTGCAACGATTGGTGAGCCTTTCCAACGCAATCCTAAAAGGTAGTTTCAATCCCTAATAGGGATTAGTGTAAGTTGCAACTTGATTGGGTGCATCAGCTATAGCAATGTACTCGGTCGTTTCAATCCCTAATAGGGATTAGTGTAAGTTGCAACAGCGGGTGTCTCTTCTTCTGGAACCAGCACCACTTGTTTCAATCCCTAATAGGGATTAGTGTAAGTTGCAACTCTCGCTCATCCCAAGCTGTCTACTCTTTAGCACGTTTCAATCCCTAATAGGGATTAGTGTAAGTTGCAACCGTGAAGGGGTTGTACTCTGGCGAGAAAGCTAAATTGTTTCAATCCCTAATAGGGATTAGTGTAAGTTGCAACCGTACAGTCAACGGCAGCGAGAAGGGGGAAGTACGGTTTCAATCCCTAATAGGGATTAGTGTAAGTTGCAACGGCGTACTTTTCTTTCATCATCTTTCTAGTACCTGGTTTCAATCCCTAATAGGGATTAGTGTAAGTTGCAACCCTGGGGTTCTGGGGTGGAAGGTACAGTGCCTAAGCCAAAGTTTCAATCCCTAATAGGGATTAGTGTAAGTTGCAACTTTATGCACCTATCATTGCTGCAGTCCCTAGCTCCTTCTTGTTTCAATCCCTAATAGGGATTAGTGTAAGTTGCAACGTGGAAGTTACTATTCAGTCTCCGATGTTCAACCTTGTTTCAATCCCTAATAGGGATTAGTGTAAGTTGCAACTACTATTTCATGAATTGTTGTTGAACCATCCGGATTGTTTCAATCCCTAATAGGGATTAGTGTAAGTTGCAACGCAATGAGTTGGGCGATAACTGCTTGTAGAGATGCGTTTCAATCCCTAATAGGGATTAGTGTAAGTTGCAACTCTACAAGTTTTTGGTCAGTCGAGACACGAGAAATGGGTTTCAATCCCTAATAGGGATTAGTGTAAGTTGCAACTGAACTTCTCAACATCGCCACCATCCGCCAATCCGTTTCAATCCCTAATAGGGATTAGTGTAAGTTGCAACCTTGGTACACATTCATCGCAGACAGCACAGAGGCTGTTTCAATCCCTAATAGGGATTAGTGTAAGTTGCAACGGGAAACTGCTAGTGTCAGCAGGTTCGATGCTGAGTTTCAATCCCTAATAGGGATTAGTGTAAGTTGCAACCTGACTCAGACCAGTCCAAATGCGCCCACCCAGAAGTTTCAATCCCTAATAGGGATTAGTGTAAGTTGCAACACGTGGGGTCAAATCTGCGTTTGTATCTTATTTGTTTCAATCCCTAATAGGGATTAGTGTAAGTTGCAACGTCGCGGAGCAACCCCAGAACCTGCGTTTTTCCGTTTCAATCCCTAATAGGGATTAGTGTAAGTTGCAACATGGATACAGAAGCAGACGGTGTGACAACACAACGTTTCAATCCCTAATAGGGATTAGTGTAAGTTGCAACCAGGGCCTGGGTTTTCTGGCTCTTAGGTCAGGAGTTTCAATCCCTAATAGGGATTAGTGTAAGTTGCAACTGAAAGAGAAACATGCCAAGACAACATTCCACGCAGTTTCAATCCCTAATAGGGATTAGTGTAAGTTGCAACGGGTTGCTCCGCGACTATCTATCTGCAGACGTATTGTTTCAATCCCTAATAGGGATTAGTGTAAGTTGCAACTTTGTTGACCCCGGCAGTGATGAGTGGAGTGGGGATGTTTCAATCCCTAATAGGGATTAGTGTAAGTTGCAACCTCTCGCAGCCCACTATTGGGGTAGGGGAACAGGACGAAGTGTTTCAATCCCTAATAGGGATTAGTGTAAGTTGCAACTCTAGATCATAGCACGATCTAAGGAGAACATTGGAGTTTCAATCCCTAATAGGGATTAGTGTAAGTTGCAACTGACCCCGCTGGTGATGAGTGGGGTGGGCATGACCAAGTTTCAATCCCTAATAGGGATTAGTGTAAGTTGCAACATACGATATCTGCAATTCATCCAGACATCTCTGGTGGTTTCAATCCCTAATAGGGATTAGTGTAAGTTGCAACAGGTCAGAAAAACGCCAGTCCCTGGGGGGGCACAGCGTTTCAATCCCTAATAGGGATTAGTGTAAGTTGCAACCAGCGACTATCTCCCTGTTATCTACCTCTAGATAGATTGTTTCAATCCCTAATAGGGATTAGTGTAAGTTGCAACTTGGATATCTAGATCATAGCACGGTCTAGGCAAGTTTCAATCCCTAATAGGGATTAGTGTAAGTTGCAACTCTTGAGAAGATGGTCAATGAATTAATGGGAAAGCGGTTTCAATCCCTAATAGGGATTAGTGTAAGTTGCAACAGCCATTCGTAGGGACGTTGATTAAGGAGGTTTGAATGGTTTCAATCCCTAATAGGGATTAGTGTAAGTTGCAACCTGATGTTGGATCGAAACGTCTCCTATACCGTACTTGTTTCAATCCCTAATAGGGATTAGTGTAAGTTGCAACGTCGCGGAGCAACCCCAGGGCCTGGAATTTTTCTGTTTCAATCCCTAATAGGGATTAGTGTAAGTTGCAACCGATCCAGGCAAAACATCGGAGATTGTATAGTAACCGTTTCAATCCCTAATAGGGATTAGTGTAAGTTGCAACTCAAACCGATGCTTCTCTATCTTTTGGTAGATTGTTTCAATCCCTAATAGGGATTAGTGTAAGTTGCAACTGACATAATGGATGATAGAGAACAAAACACAGACTACTGGGTTTCAATCCCTAATAGGGATTAGTGTAAGTTGCAACCGCTCAATTTAGAAGCCTTGCTGTATTTGATTTTCAAGGTTCAGTTGCGTACATCTAGGGTAAATATAGCGTTTGAGCGCTCGCATTGTCAAGAATGGCTCGGAAAAAATCACTTCAAAAGCTTTACTGGTCAGAGTTTTAGACATTGCGTCAACCTCTGATGAGATGTGAGGACTTCAAACCCATAACTGACAAAGCTTTCAAGCATAAAATTTTCCTCTGTGTATAAAACACCTACAGGTTGGCGCAATTACAGAAACTCAACCTTCCTCGTTGATAAGCACTAATTAATAACTGTCGAAAAAATGCCTTGAAGTTCGCTTTCTGCCAAAATGCCAAATGTTAGCTCAGTGATCCTGTTATTCTCACTTATTTTTGTAGATGATATTAGATAGGTTATTAGGGAGCATCTTATGAAACTTCAAGGGTTTGGGCAGTATATTACTAATATCGATAGTGATGGTCGTGGCAGTGGTAGATAAAAAACTATCAATATTGGGATAATTTTAAGATATTTTTTGTGAACAAGAAACAGACTTTGTTGATCTCTCCTAAATTGAATTTGGGAGATTCTTGGCTCAACAAGTCTACTCATGTTAAATCCTCTGCGATATCTAACTTAAATACCAATTCTCTATAAATTAGGACTTACGCAAAAACTTTCTCAAATTCTTATTTCTGTTTGTACTCTGTGGTTTGTTTTGTTGTTACCCATGTTTATAAATCTCCATGTTAGAGCGTTTCATTCATAGTCATCTTTTGGAGAATTGGTATTAAGTTTATTGCATTAATTTTGAGTGGTTTTAGAAACGAACCGCAAAGAACGCAAAGAGCGCAAAGTAATTTGAAGTTTTTAGATGTGGCAAGATACAAAAGTTCTGCTAAATCGCTGTTCTAGGAAAATGTTGTTTAAGTAGCAGAACTTCAATTTGTGTTGAAGATGACAAGTTGATGTAATACTAATCTCTCCCCTGAGTCAGAAATGCGATGGAAGTAGTATTAGTAAATTTGTTTAGTACTACTAAGAAATGAATCGCGTCACTCTTAATGGGGACGTATCTGTGGGAGCTAAACCCGTTGTAATCCTCATACCTACTAGCTTTGTTGATTTCAAGATTGACCTCCGACTTGATGCTGTAAGACTTTTTTATTCAATTGCTAGATGTTGCTGGTTTAAAAGATCTAGCAACTTGGATTAGCTAACAGGAGGATGTAATTAAAGTACATGGCCAGAAAATTTCCCAAATTTAGCCAGGATCTTGCTCAAGATCCGACGACACGTCGCATCTGGTATGCGATGGCTCAGGGCAACGATTTTGAAAGCCATGATGACATAACAGAAGAAAATCTTTATCAAAAGATTTTCGCTACTCACTTCGGTCATGTGGCAATCATTTTCTTGTGGGCTTCTAGCTTGTTGTTCCATGTAGCCTGGCAAGGTAATTTTGAAACCTGGATCAAAGATCCTGTTCATATCCGCCCCATCGCCCATGCGATTTGGGACCCCCACTTTGGTAAACCTGCGGTAGAGGCTTTCACTCAAGGCGGAACTAACTATCCAGTGAATATCGCTTACTCTGGTGTTTACCACTGGTGGTACACCATCGGTATGCGGACGAACAATGACCTTTACATGGGTTCTATCTTTCTGCTGTTGTTGGCAGCAGTGTTCTTGTTTGCTGGTTGGTTGCACTTGCAACCTAGATACCGTCCCAGCTTAGCTTGGTTTAAGAGCGCCGAACCTCGATTAAACCACCACCTAGCAGGTCTGTTTGGTGTCAGTTCCCTAGCTTGGGCTGGTCACTTGGTTCATGTTGCTATCCCCGAATCTCGCGGACAGCACGTTGGTTGGAATAATTTTCTGACGACTCTACCACATCCAGCAGGTTTGCAACCTTTGTTCACTGGTAACTGGGGCGTCTACGCTCAAAACCCGGATACGGCACAGCATATATTTGGTACATCTGCTGGCGCAGGTAATGCGATTCTCACGTTTTTGGGTGGTTTCCATCCGCAAACAGAATCGCTGTGGCTGAGTGATATGGCTCACCACCATTTGGCGATCGCGGTTATTTTTATCATCGCTGGTCATATGTACCGAACTAACTTCGGGATTGGTCACAGCATCAAAGATATGCTTGATGCTAAAAATTTCTTTGGTGTCCAAACTGAAGGTCAGTTCAACCTGCCGCACCAAGGTTTGTATGACACCTATAACAACTCGTTGCACTTTCAGTTAGGTATTCACTTAGCTGCTTTGGGAACTGCTCTGTCCCTAGTGGCGCAACATATGTATGCCCTGCCTCCTTACGCCTTTATGGCTAAAGATTACACAACGCAGGCCTGTCTGTACACCCACCATCAATACCTAGCTGGGTTCTTTATGGTTGGTGCATTTGCCCACGGTGCAATATTCTGGGTGCGGGACTACGACCCTGAACAAAATAAGGGCAATGTCTTGGAGCGAGTGCTGAAGCACAAAGAAGCGATTATCTCCCACCTCAGTTGGGTGTCCCTATTCTTGGGCTTCCATACGCTGGGTCTATACGTCCACAACGATGTAGTTGTTGCCTTTGGCACACCTGAAAAGCAAATCCTGATTGAGCCGGTATTTGCTCAATTCATCCAAGCTGCTCACGGGAAAGCGGTATATGGCATGAATGTGTTGTTATCCAATCCCGATAGCATTGCTCACACAGCATGGCCCAACTATGCTAACGTCTGGTTGCCAGGTTGGCTAGATGCTATCAATTCCGGCACCAACTCTTTGTTCTTAACTATTGGCCCTGGTGATTTTTTGGTTCACCATGCGATCGCCCTTGGTCTGCATACTACTACCTTAATTTGTGTCAAGGGTGCGTTGGATGCTCGTGGTAGTAAGCTGTTTCCTGACAAGAAGGACTTCGGCTTCACCTTCCCTTGTGATGGACCTGGTCGTGGTGGTACTTGCCAAACATCTGCTTGGGAACAGTCTTTCTTCCTCGCCATATTCTGGATGTTGAACCTGCTTGGCTGGGTAACTTTTTACTGGCATTGGAAACATCTGGGTATCTGGCAAGGCAACGTGGCTCAGTTCAATGAGTCTTCGACATACTTGATGGGCTGGTTCCGTGATTATCTCTGGGCTAACTCGGCTCAGGTAATCAACGGTTACAATCCCTACGGCATGAATAACCTGTCTGTTTGGGCTTGGATGTTCCTTTTTGGACACCTGGTTTGGGCTACTGGTTTTATGTTCCTGATTAGCTGGCGTGGGTACTGGCAAGAGTTAATTGAAACTTTAGTCTGGGCGCACGAACGTACTCCACTAGCAAATCTAGTGCGCTGGAAAGATAAACCCGTGGCTCTGTCTATTGTTCAAGGTTGGTTGGTTGGTCTAACTCACTTCACAGTTGGCTACATCCTTACCTACGCAGCATTCCTAATTGCTGCCAATGCTGGAAAATTTGGTTGACAAATTTAAGATAGAAGATTCTCTGACTTCTGCTATCTTCTCCTTCTATCCCTGATGGAATAGAGGGAGATTTCTAATTAGGTAATGGGTAATTGCTAATGGGTTTCGACTAAATATAACTTTGTTTCACTCTCTAGGAAGAGGACAATTAATTGCACAGACAACTTACATCAAAGAGAGTGGATGTTTACTCTTAACCAGTGCGATCGCTTAAGGAGAAAGTAGTATGCCACGGCGAATTAGAGATTCAGTTATCGTCATTACAGGTGCTTCTAGTGGCATAGGACGTGCCACAGCACTTGAATTTGCGAAACAGGGTGCAACGTTACTATTAGCAGCTCGCAGGGAAACTGCTTTGCAGGACGTTGCTCAACAGTGTAAACAATTGGGTGGACAAGCTCTAGCAGTACCCATAGACGTTACCGATGAGTCAGCTGTACAAGCATTAGCACGGCGTGCAATTGAAAATTTTGGTCGGCTTGATGTCTGGGTAAACAATGCTGCTGTTTCTTTATTTGCCCGCTTTGAAGATGTTCCTCCGGAAGCTTTCCGGCGAGTGATTGACACCAATTTATTTGGTTATGTACATGGTGCGCGTGCAGCTCTACCCTACTTCCGAGAACAAGGTAGTGGTATCCTGATCAATGTTTCCTCGGTTGTGGCGATTAGTGGTCAGCCATATACCAGCCCTTATACCATCAGCAAATATGCGATTCGTGGACTATCCGATTCCCTGCGGATGGAGTTGTATCTAGACAATGCACCTGACATCCATGTTTGTACGGTGTTGCCAGCCTCGATTGATACACCAATTTTTCAGCACGCAGCCAACTACACTGGTCGCAAAACCAAGCCACTCAGCCCAGTCTATCCTGCCAAAGACGTTGCAGAGGCAATTGTCGGGCTAGTAAATAGACCACAGCGAGAAATCATTGTTGGGCAAGCAGGCTATCTGCTAGCTTTAGAGAAAACATTAGCACCTGATCTTGAAGAACGAATGATGGCGCGCCAAGTTGATCAAGATCACTTCCAAGACAGAAAGCCAGCAGCTCCAACCGATGGTAATGTGTTCCAACCAATGGAAGACTATACAGGCATCAGTGGTAATTGGTTGGGTACTGGTGGAATTACAACCCAAGATGTTTGGGATATGGCCAGGCAGGTAGCACGTGTATTTGGGATGCAAATTTAAGCTATAAAAACAACAAATATGAATCTACCTAAGGGGAGATTGCAAAGCCACTACACAACAGTTGATGGTCTAATAATACATGCACGCAAATCACAGGAGCCTTTGCTAGAATCTACCCCCGTAGTGATTCTGGTGCATGGAGTAGTGGTTTCCAGTCGCTACATGATTCCAACTGCGGAGTTGCTAGCGCCGTATTATCAGGTGTATGCTCCAGACTTCCCTGGTTACGGTGAAAGTGAGAAACCAAAGCATGTATTGGAATTGCCAGAGTTGGCAAATATTTTATGTCGGTGGATGGATGCAGTCGGAATTGAACGGGCAACTATGCTAGGAAACTCCTTTGGTTGTCAGGTAATAGCAGAGTTTGGTTTGCGTTACCCTGACCGCCTGGAACGAGCAGTGTTGCAAGGGCCAACGATTGACCGACACGCTCGTAACTTACCGCAACAGCTTTGGCGTTTTATGCTCAATGCTCCTTTTGAAGATCCTTCCCAAGCTCCACTGCAAGTATACGATTACTGGTTAGCTGGCCTACCACGCATTGTCCGTACTATCCAAATTGCGCTGTCAGACCGCATTGAGACAAAACTACCTTACCTGCACGTACCCACGTTAGTAGTGCGTGGTCAAGAAGATCCTGTTGTGTCACAACAATGGGCAGAAGAAGTTGTTAATCTCCTACCAAATGCTCGATTAGCTGTGATTCCGGGTGGAGGACACACCCTCAATTACAGCGCACCACTAGAACTATCTCGTGTAACTCGAGCATTTATCGAAGCTACGCGATCGCAGTTGCTCCAAAAGGAAAGATTAGATGAAAACACCTTTCTATGATGGAATTTTGGCTTCTTTAACCACAAAATTACGATTAGCTCCGCCTTACATCGCTGGCTTCGACTCTGGTTCCGCAATGCTACGTGCTACTGCTGCTTACCTACGTGGGGAAGATTTTCCCGGGATGGGTGTGCAGCCACCTGCCATTGAGCCGATCGCAACTTTAATTAACAAGCTGCCTCGACAAGTGCAAGAAGTCATCTACACTCTTGGTAGTGCAGGCGAAGCAATTCCTCCAGAACGCTTAAAAGATGTGAATGCTGAGGTAGCCTCACAATGGATTATAAACGAGTATCCTCAACGTCAGTATCCGGCGGTGGCAATTGGTTCAGCTAGTGGTGCTATTGTACATCTGTGTGCTGTCTTGGGTATACCTTGGTTGCCACAAACCTTTATGATCCCTGTACTCCATCCGGAGATCCATCCAGACGAACCAAAAAAGGCGATGGAGTGGGGTAGGGAAAAAGCCAAACCTTTGTTGGCTGCTAACCCCGATCTACAACTGCATCACATGTATGATCCCAACCAAGATCGATTGAGTTTGCGGGGTATGAATTATTTTCGCGTCAAGCGTCTACATCTTGGTGAAATCTACAAGTACTTTTTGGAAAACTGTTTACCAAAAGGCGCTACTATTTTTATCGTTGAGTGTCAACGTACCTGGTCCACTACGCAAGTAGATGATCGCCACATTTTCCAATTTGGGGCATTAGGTGGCGCTACAGAAGCGGACTTTTTTCAAGGTGGTGAAAGTGTAGCAGAGTATTTGCAACGCTACCAGTCACCACGACGACAGTGGAATCCGCCCACACCAGATGGAGAAAGACCAGAGGCAGAGTGGGGTTTTGAGGCGACTTTGCGAGACGATATTGAAAATTTCGCGCGCGATCGCGGTTATCAAATTCGGCGGATCATCTTTCAAGAACCAGAACATCTCAGTCCTTTTGTCGCTGAACTTTATCGTTGGTGGTATAAACAACGTGGCATCATTGCCAACCGCCTGTTAGTGGAATCGTTTATTCTTCTAGAACCAATGTGGACTTTACGCACTGGTTCTGTGCCATTCTGGATGAAGTTTAACATGCAGTCTTCTTTAGATTGGATTGAAAATTATTTAGACAGCACTGATCCATACGATGAAATTTACATGTTCCTTTTCTCTCACGGAGTAAATGCAGTTGGTTTACCTTCAATAGAACGCTGGCGCGAAGTCTTCAAGCGATCTCGTAAGCATGGCGAGTTTATTGGAGTAGAAGAAGATAAATTCCCTAGAAACTTTGCCACGTTAATTCGCTATTACACAGATTTACAACGAGTTATTTCAGCGCGTTATCCGGTTCCTGGTTCGCTAATGCTAGAACAGCTAGATCAATTCATTCAGCAAACAAGCGATCGCTTTCCCGTTCAATGGGAATCAGTGGTCAGTTAACAGTGATCAGTGATCAATAACTGATCACTGATCACTGTGAAAGTGGGTTTTTGTTATGAGCCAGCTATTTATTTGAGCGCGGGATGTTGGGCTTATCAAATCTCTCGAACTCACGTCATAGTTAGTGTTGTTGGAGATTCCTGATATAGCCTTTTGCCAAAGACTGCAATCTAAAATTTAAAATCCAAAATTGGTATCAGCCATTGTTAAAAGCGTCTTTCCTTAAACGACTGCTGTTTCAAAATCTGTGTCACACGACGACGAGCAGCTCCTAGCGGAAACAGGCGATGTAGACAAATTTGATGCTGCTATTTGGGAATCAATCGGTGGAAAAGCAGATAAACAAGCCTCTAGATATTCACAATCTTCACACTCTAGTTTTTTTCCTGGATTAGAACAATGACAGGGAAGATTTGATAGACAATCAGAAGGCTTTTTGTGTTTGAAGATATCTGCTGTAATTTGTAAGCAAATTAATAAATCTTGAATAAACATAAAGTCGATGTTTTCTTGTAAAGCTAATAGATCAAGTTGACTATCTTTTCACCCTTATTCTTTACTTTAGCCTCTATTTTTCATGAGAGTGTATTTAAAATATATTAAATTATCAATCAGATAAAAAATGGTAGCTTCTTCCTTGTAGCTTGACGGTATCATACTTAAGGAATATTTTTATCTTAATTTTTTTGTGTAAATTCAAGTGTATTCTAAAGTAATCTTGCATTTTCTGACGATAATTTAATCACTTAATAAAAAGACTATAAACATTTATATTTGTTTATAGTTTTAGTAAAATTATTTAAAGTGAATTGCAAAGACTAAAGTACACGTACTGAAGAACTATTTAACTGGTCAACGATCCAATCCCGGACAACTTGAGTAACTTCATCAGCCACTTCATCTAAACCATGACCGGCATTAGGATACAGAATTAGGCGTTTGGGTTGCAGGGCAAGTTGATAAACACTTTGGGAGCAATAGGGTGGTAGTACCTGATCCGCCGTACCATGCAACAATAATAGCGAACACTGGGTTGCTAGTTCAGAAACTACATCTGTGCCGTAGGATTGAGTAGCAAGGGTGACAACAGTGCTGACATCTGGAGATTGGGTAGCAGCCTGTATAACTACCGCACCTCCAAAAGAATGACCAACAAGAGCAAAATTTTTAATACCCTCCTCATGTAAGTAGCTAATACCAGCTAATACATCCATAATAGAGTCTGTTAATTGTGTTGGATAGCGGAAACGTACTCTCAAAGAAGCTATGCCATCCTTGATTAACTGCTGACAAAGTAGGGGGTAAAGTCCACGAGCAGGTGTATCCCAACCACCACCGATACCCCCAACCCAAATTACTGCTTTCTCGCTGCTTGGAACTGAATAGTAACGACAGTGAATTGTACCCAAACTCGTAATTAATTTAACTGGATAATATTCTTCCTGCTGTTGTTCAACTTCAACACCTTGGACTACCATCTCATATGATTCATCGTAAATAGGTTGCACAAAATCCTCCATTGTAAATTTTTAAGTCAACCTAATTTCTACAGTAGTTTTCAAATAATAGTGCAGTGAATATTTTCAATTGCCACTATCTGCAATCCTGCTGTATTTTTGCCATTTTGGCTTTCATCCTCGTACACGTTTTCTGCTTTATCTTGGCTCAAAAAGTGGGATACATATCATGTCTCCTGTGACACATTTTGCTAAATAAATGTTTAAATCAATACTCATTCTTTGGATAGAAAAAAAATCTTTTTAACTAAATATTGGGATAATACGCTTTAATGGTGCAGAAATAGTTTGGTTAAAACCTAAACCTGTATTCAAAATTACATTTAAATTTCACATAGTCTATTCCTGAAGGAGTAGTGGTAAATAAAGTTTCACCATCATAAGTTAGAGGAAAGAAAGATTTTAGTTTTTTAAGATTGACTGAAAAGCTCAGATAGTTATACACACAAATAGCATGTCTATTTCTTGTCGGCAGTCATTAATTCTTAGTTTTGGCTGCCCTTAACTATGAAGTATTTTTTACTTTCCATATGCACAAAAGACATTGCTTTAGTTGTAATGAATTTTTTGTTTGTTAGTTTTTGCATTCCCAGGCTGTAGCCCTTGTCGTAGAGTCGTCGAAGAAGGCACGTCTGCTGTGTTTATTCCCAATAACAATCTGAAGTTGGTTTAAAGTGAACAAAAATATTCTTGCTAGGAGGAACGGAAAGTATGCTTAAACCAGTAACACTTTTTACAGCTGTACTTGTTGCTTTATCGACCACTGCTGGTTGCACTACAACAAATCAGTCAGACCAAAGTGCAACTCAACCAAATGAAACGGCGACTCAAACAGGTACAACCCAAACCTACCCAGCTACGCCCCAATCTACTACCCCAATTACCCAGACAACCACTCCCACTAATCAAAACACTACCCCTATCTCCAATCAAGAGTTTGTAACTCAAGCCACACAAGGTAATTTGGCAGAAATTGAGCTTGGGCAACTAGCGCAAAAAAAAGCAGCAAGCGCTGAAGTCAAGCAGTATGGTCAACAGATGATCACAGATCATACTCAAGCTCAAAATCAACTTAAACAGTTAGCTGCACAGAAAAAACTTACCGTACCACAAAGCGTTGGTGAACAAAATAAACAAGTAGCAGCTAACCTGTCCAAGCTATCTGGTGCAGATTTTGATCAAGCATATATGAATCAGATGGTGCAAGATCACCAAAAGACAATTTCCTTGTTCCAAAATGAAGCTGGGAAAGGACAAGATCCTGACCTACAAGCTTTTGCTACTAAAACATTACCAACTCTTCAACAGCACTTGCAGCAAGCTCAATCACTTGCAGATCAAACCACAGGTACTACCACACCATCCCCCACTACCACACCTTAGTAGTTTATCGGATTAATTATGATCGGCTCTGCCAGATCCCCGACTTTTTTAAAAAAGTCGGGGATCTATCCAATCAGAAATTATATAACGAATTACCCTTCTAATTCTTCGCTGGGTGTGCGGCTTGAAGCGACACATATACCCGCAAACACAAATGCGATCGCACTTACCCAAACCCCAATTTCTGGTGTAATTAACTGTGGTTGAGGAAATACTACCGGAAATAAACTTCCTACTAAGGCAAATCCCGCAAAATACATTCCTACCGCTAATCCTGCCCAACGAGGACGCACTAGCGAAAAATAAAAGGGAATGCCACCGTTAAATATTAAACTAAAGCCACATACACCTAGTAATATTACAGGAATATATGTGCCTAAATATAAAATTATCATCAAAAATATAGTAGTGATCCCAACACCAATAATCATGGCTACACGATTACTAATTTTCACAGCCAATGCTCCTGCTGGTATAAATGCAAACGCTATAGTAAGGTTGATGATCAACATTAAACCATCAACATTATCAGTATTTAAATTAACCTTGAGCAGTTTACTCAAAGCATCCATCAATAATCGGGAACCCAAAGCTATACCAACCCCAGTACCTAAAATTAAAGCTAATGACCGGAGAAATTGTTCTAGGTTTGTCCGTGTTTGTATTTGATCTATCGGTGAATCTGGTGGGTTAAACAAGCGTAATGTCGCCGCCGCCCCTAAAAGAGTAAAAGAACCAATTACAAAGGTAAAAATTGGCCCTAAACTGAGAATAAAATTACTGGCTACCGCTCTGAACGCACCAGCTACTCCACCTACGAAAATCACGACGCTGAGTGCTGAAGGTAACTGAGGTGGTATTGCGTAGTAAACTAATAATGCAAAGATTGGGCTGCGAAATACCGTCATTGCTAACGCCCACGCCACCAATGCTAAAGGTAACAGTAATCTTGTCACATCTGATGGTGGGACAAAGGTAACGATACAGGGGATAGCAATAAACAAAACCGAAGAGAGGATAACTCCCAAGGTAATAAAAGGGAAACTGCTTCCGACTCGATACTTGGCTTGATCACAAAGCGCACCCATGAGTGGTTCCATAACTACCGCCAAGGCATTTTCTAAAATAATTATTCCTACTGCCAAAGACTCAGGAAAGTCAAACCCAACTAGCAGTTTGGGTAAATACAGGTTATAAATCAACCAACAGATGATAATTGCTCCCTGCACTCCAGCTAAACTCCAAACTTGCAACCACAAAATTTTTGGCTGAGTCATGACTTTTGGATTTTGTTCCATCCTCTTGTCCTCTGTGTTGTTTCACACAGATATATTCACATTGTCGAGATTGCTTTTCATAATCTTAATTGCCTCAAGCTCGACATTATAAATGTTGCGATCGCACATACTCAGCCCAGAATAAAAATGAGCGATCGCTATTCCCCAACAAGCTGTCGTTAGATCACAAACTTGTGTCGTTAGATCACGAACTTCTGTCGTTAGATCACGATAATTTCATGCATCTGCTTAGAAAAAAATAACTTCTCACAACCTCTAACAAAAAATGGCATAGCGGTAGGGTAATCTGTTTAGACAACAGCAATACTTAAGAGAAATCACCAAAATAAACACAAAATATTGTTAGAAAAAATACAATAATATGCTAATTCTGCTGATTTAGAATTCAGCTTTAGTAAGGCAAGCTAGCTCTATAATCTTTTTTTAGGAGCATATCTATGACTCGTCAAAGACGCACATCTCGGATTCTGGAAAAAGCTCAATTAAGATTCTGTGGACTAAGAGCGATTGATTCAAACATGGATTTTGGGGATACTCGCAATCTCCAAAATATGACACAACTAATGGAACAGTTACGTACAAAAATTGATGCCTATAATACTGCTCTAGCGGTGATTGACTGTTCTAGAATAGAGATTCAAGAGTTGGAAAAAACCTTAGGCGAACTCATGGACAAAATGTTGATTGGAGTTGCCTTTAAGTATGGCAAAGATAGCCGCGAGTATGAAATGGCGGGTGGTGTTCGCAAAAGCGAACGTGTCCGTAAAAGTACGGCCAGCCGTTTGAAAGGTGGTGCAGAGGAGACATCGACTGAGAAAGGTCAAACCGCGTAATCTCTTTAAGAGTATTCTGAAGGGTTCGATCAGTCGCGTTTAGCCCTGATGGCAAAACTTTAGCTAGTGGTAGTACTGACGCGACTATCAAAATTTGGCAGTTGTCTGAGTAACCATTCAATTTTGGATTTTGAATTTTATCCCGGTTAATCCAGACTTATACCAATTTGAGAAAAGAATACAACACATGGATTATATAAGACCCCACCCCAACCCTCCCTTTGCTAAAGGCAGGGTGCCGTTAGGCGGGTGGGGTTATCTGTCGCAAATATTACTTGAATCGGCATTATATTTTAAGATTTTTTAGTAATTTCATGAGACATAGAATTAATTACATTTCTATAAAGTTCCATTGCCAATTTATAGGCCTGCTTTAATTCTCCAGGAGTAGGGTTAAAATCTTCTGTTGCTTCCATTGAATAGCGATATGTTTGGTTATATAGACTTAAATATCCTGCTGCTTTTAAGACTGTTGCAAATTCTGGTTTAAATGTGGAAGCTAATTTCACTAAAGTGTTAATGTTATGAGTATCTCCTGGATCAGTATCGTGAAAAACAAGGAAGCCTTTAAGTGCTTTTTCTGCTCCTTGCTAACAATGATAAATTGCTATAACCGATAATTCTTGAGCTAATTTTTGTGCTGCACTCAAATCACGTTGAGCTTTTTTCAACCAAAAATGTACCAGAATGCGTTTTGCGTTTTCTGTAGAGTAATTTACCTTGTTCTAATATTTTTCTAGTAAGGGATGCAGGAACTGTTTTAAATGTTGCTACATCAGTTTTGGTTTTAATGAGAACATCGACATCAATCATCAGGTCATCAAGAGCATTTATTGCCTTTACTCCCCATTCAATCCGGTCAAAGTCTGGTATATCATTCGGTAAAATAATACATAAATCTAGATCGTTGTACTGATGGGGGGTTCCCTATACATAGGAACCAAATAGGATAATTTCTTCAGGGTTGAGTAAGGCTACTAACCGACAAGTAACTTCTGCAATGATTGAGTTGGTTATAGGTGTTATATTACTACCATGATTCCTTTAAAACTTTACTAACTCACAGCATACTTACTAAATTGCCGCATTAAGAGAGGCTGAATCCTAGTACAATATCTTATTGCGCTAGTTTTTCCATTCGACAATCACCTCATGCTTGCCATTATAAATATCTGATCACACATACTCAGGTGAGAATAAAATCAAGCGATCGCGTCTCACCATTTTTCCTCAGCAACTGCTTCTGTGCGAACAGTATTTTCTTTTCCTGGTTCGTTAGAATAAACTGCTATCAGCTAATTTATTAAGCCTGAATTTGTTACCTACGATATCAATATCTGGTGAGTAGTTGTGTTTGTCCATGCATACCAATAATATAATTGACTAGTTGTTAACTCTAGTTAATCAACTTGAACTGTTGGCTCTGTATAGCATAACGTAGATATGCAGTAGCTTTTTGATGAATTAGCAGGAAAAAGTCTGTGTCCAAATTGACAGATTAAAATTTAACCTTTAAGGGGTGCTATATACCGATCTTTAATTAAGTTACCTGGAGATACAAATCGTGATTATTTTGGTGGGGAAATTTAACTTGACTGATAAAATCAAGTTATTAGATTCATGGAATAACAAAAAATCTATTTTAAATTCCATAGATTTAATTATGGAAATTGCTCATTTATGACTTATTGTTTCTTCTAATTTCATTAAATTCTCTGCACAACTAATTACTGGCGCTATAAGGTTGCAGTACCCTTGTGAGGTTTTCGATGGATTGGATTAGCTTACTCAAAGCTCAACAAGCTGATTTCCTTCAACGGGTGAAAAAACCAAGGACTCATGACGTATCTTTGCTGGAAACTCAAGTCAGAGGTTGCCACACTGAAATCATGGCATTTTCGGGCGAAGCACTGGAAAAAATGTTAATAGTTGCTTGCCAACAAGCAGAAATTCTTGGTAAAAATCCACCTCCCATACCACCTGATTATCCAGAATTTTCCGATTGGAATATACCTTTTTCAGCATACTTTCAGCAGCAAGTAGAAGATTATATTTTGCGAGAGCAAATTGTTGATCAAGTCATGTCTCAACGTTTGGGAAAATCTGTGAAAAAATTACCACAAGATGCTGTAAAAAGTATGGTTTTAGATGATGAAGGAAATTTACGTGGTGAAAGCAAATTTCCTTATTTACTAGTAGACAATCCCAAAAATAAAATTCTTGTTTGTGTGGCTGATGGAGAAAGTTTTAATGGAATTAAAAAAGATAAAGTTAAATGGTCAGTCGCTCAAGAAGATTTAAGAGATTACAGTGTATTAATTTTTGTCTGTCTGTTTTATCCATTTAATGGTGAGAGAGGTTACGAGAAACAAGCGATAGTGACTGGTTTTTTACCAACAAATCAAATTGAATTTAGTGAACCAAAAATTTATGTATCTCCCAGTCAATTGCTGTATGCAGGTGGATTGAGTTGGTATTTAGCAACAGGAATTAGCAAACAAGATACGCCATCATTATTTGATGAAATGTTTGTGCCAGAAAAAACTCAAACTGTGCCACCAGAACATCCTCTCAAAGGCATAATCGGCGATTGGGAATGTTGGCAAACACTGAAAGGACATAGTAGAGGTATAAACTGTCTTGCTTTCTATCCAGGAAGCGAAAATAGCGGCAATTCTACTTTAGTAGCAAGTGGAAGTCGCGGAGAAACAAAATTGTGGGATTTGACAAAGGGAGAACTAGTAGGTACTTTATCTGAACATCCCTGGATGTTGTCTGGACTAGTAGATGAAGTCAATGCTCTTGCTTTCAGTCCAGACGGTCATACTTTGGTAAGTGCAGGTGCAGATTCTACGATCAAGATGTGGCATGTTGGTGCTAGGGATTTGATCGATATTTTGCACAAACATAATGGCATGGTACGGTGTGTTGCTTTTACTCCAGACGGACGCCTGTTGGCAACAGGAGGAGACGACAGAACAATTTGCTTTTGGGACTTAATGCAACGTCGCGTTATAGTTGCCCTCTCTTTGGATGATACTGCTGCTCATTCTCTAGCTTTGAGCCAAGACGGAGAAATTTTAGTTACAGGCAGTTACCGCAAAATTAAGGTATGGCAAGTTTGCCAACAAGAGGGGAAGACTCCAAATGCCCAATTGTTAAATACTCTTACAGGTCATAGTCATATTGTGTGTTCTTTAGCGATGAGTAGTGATCGCAAAATTCTTGTCAGTGGAAGTCGGGATAAAACCATAAAAATTTGGCAACTAGAAACAGGGGAATTGCTGCATACTCTTGAAGGACATAGAGATGGAGTTTATGCGATCGCCCTCAGTCCTGATGGACAAACGATTGCCAGTGGTAGCGCTGACAAAACAATTAAATTATGGCACTTACAAACAGGTGAATTACTAGGTACGTTTACTGGGCATCTTCACACAGTTACGGCAGTAGCATTTAGTACTTCTGGAGAAATTTTAGTAAGTGGGAGTTTGGATAAGACAATTAAAATTTGGCAACGAAGTTAAAGGGAAAGGAAGAAAGGGAAGTTGGACAAATGCAGTGATCGCAAAAGCATTTTTTTAACCCCTTATAAATAAGCGGATATTTATAGATGCATTGATCGCAATTCCTAAGCCTTCTGCCACACGACGACAAATACATCATATTCATTATGAGTTTATTTTTTCCAACTTCGTCGCAATGACTTTGATTTAATAGCCTCTGATCAGAAATTGCAATAATATGTAATATTTAATCCATTTCGGAAATGCGATCGCGCCCTGCCTCAAAATTTGGCTTAGATTTGAGCCTGGGAGAATCAGCCTGTTCTCTCAGGCGGCTAATTCCCCCAATCGCTTATCCACCTCACCTTTGACCTGAGAAATTGCCACTTCTACTTCCTGTCTAACTATCTCTCTGATATCTACACTTGTAGACACTGTAGACACATCTGTAGACGTGCCAAGAATACCCCTGAGCAACCTAGCCGCAGTTTGATTTAGTGACTCATCCTCGGAAATCTGTAGCGCTGAGAGTGCTTGAATTTCGAGTTCACTTAGCCGAAACGAGATTACTTTACTAGCCATTGTGTAGACTTATGTATACGTAATTGTATACATACTAAAGTCTTGTCTACAAAATGTCTACGTTTTTGTAGACATTTTGTAGACAATAAAATAGAATAATTAGCGATTTCACAAAAGAACAACTATTATGGCTATGGCATTTGCCGAACCAAACCCTAATGAGCCTAGTGATACTGAGTTGCATTCCTCGGTAGATTTTGAGCAAGCAGGGCAAGAGGAAAAAACTTCCCTAACCTCCCCAGACCAATCTCTACAAAATTCCCCAACTTCGGATGAGGCTGCTTCTTTGCTGCAAAGCCTATCTGAGGACAAGCAAGTTAATCAGGATACTGAGTCACAAATAGATATTGAAGATTCCGGAGCAATATTTCAAGCTGTTGGGATAATTACTGGAGAAGTTAACTTAACTGAGGACGGTAAAAGCACTGTTACTATCGGTCGTTCTCAATACCCACTTTTCTATGTTCCCCGCAAACGCAAAGTATTTGAAGCTCTGCAAAAAGAAATAGAAGCAACAGGCAACCGCAATCAACGTCTAGTTGTTTATCCAAAAGCAATTCATTTTCCACGCAAAGAGCAACCGCATCGCATCGCTTTTCAGCTAGTTGGCTTTGACAGAGGGCGAGTTGAAGAGGCAGTTTCAGGAGAACTACTAGACCTAGAGTTTAAATTCTCAGGACTATGGCAGTTTATTCCTGTTTGTTCTACTCCTTGCATCTCTGTGTTCCGCAACTTTACTCACGAAAGACTCGAATATATTAAGCAAGCCGAACCTGCCCAAAAGGTAAAATTTATGAAGGCTAGCCATTTACCCTTGCTTTGGAAAGATGCGCCAGTCAGACCCTTTAGATTTAATCCTAAAGCCCCTAAAGAAGATCAAGGTCAGCCGGCATTTGTCACCCTCAAAGCGAAATTTTTGCCGGGGCGTGATGTCTTCGGTTTTGTAGCACTATTAGCTCCACCTCAAGAAACTCCGCCCAAATTTCTCAAAGCATCCAAGAAGGATAAAGCTACAGTTCAGCAAGCATCTAAAAAAGATAAACCTAGAGTACAGCAAGCACCTAAACCTAAAAAGGATAATTTCGAGCGCAGCCATCCTCAGTCAAAACCAATTTTGAAGAAAAAACTAGAGTTGTGAAAAAACCTGTATCAAAGTTTCGCTCAAAAACAGGCGATCCCCGTTGACTGCGAGATACAAAGGTATAAACAAATTTTAGAATGCTGCCTGCAAGTAGCTCAATTGCCTATATGGTGAGTGATGGTAGACCAATGAATGTAATGCCCAAAATTTTGCTCAGGAGCATTAGTATTCATTATTTATAGATTGAATAGCAACTAAATACCAATTGGAAAAATAATTGCGACAGATGGATAGCTCCAAAGCTTATCTAGTTAATGTTTCATAATCTAAAATCCAATTTACGGTATAACTATTGCCATTATTACAAGTGGAAAGTTTTAGAGAATTAGAATGATCCACCAATGCCTACTTTGCCAATGCAACCTTGAAATTGTTGGTGAGGCAATTGAAGCATTGTTTTTTTGAGTATTAAACAAATTCAGTTGAATAGAATAAGTACGCAGAGCTTTCTGGAAAAATTGAAAAATGTCTGAGGCAACTTGTAAAGCAGCGTTTCTGCTTGGCTTTTTAACTGTGTTGGTGATTCGTATTTATTTTGCTCAACAGGTAAAATCTAGTAAAGTTAAAGATGACCGTAAGACCATTCCAGAAATTTTGTTGTTGCTTCTAAGCGTTCTGGGAATGTTTCTCTTACCTCTGGTTGGAGTTTTTACGCCTTGGCTAAAATTTGCGGATTATGATTTGCCAGGTTGGACAGGATGGGTTGGTACGGTTGCTTTTGGATTAGCCATCTGGATATTTTGGCGTGCCCACATAGATTTAGGATTAAACTGGTCAGCCTCTTTGGAAATTCGAGAAAATCATTCGTTGGTGGATACAGGAGTGTATCAATATATCCGACATCCCATGTATGCAGCATTCTGGTTGTGGGGAATTGCTCAAGTTCTACTTCTACACAACTGGATTTATGGGCTGTCTTACCTTGTGTCATTTGTGCCAATGTATTTCCTACGCATCCATCTAGAAGAGCAAATGATGATCGACACGTTTGGCAAGCAGTATCAAGAATACATGACTCGGACAGGGCGAGTGATTCCAAAACTTTCACAAATAGCAGGGTAATCACGCGGGAGTCTTGTTTAAAGATTCTGGAATAGCCTACTAATCAATGGTTTTAATCCAAAATCCAAAATCTAAAATTCAAAATTGGTATTAGCGGCTGACTGGATAATTATTCCCTCATGGCGGATGGAGGGGCAATTCCCCTCAAACAGCCTCAACAACTATCGCTTAGGATTTTATAGAGTATAATTTGATTTTTTAGGAGAAAATCATTACAGACAAATCTAGAAACAGGTTCAAAATGTCCAGTACAGACAAATCTAGAAACAGGTTCAAAATGTCCAGTAGTCAAGTATTTCTGTACACATAAGTAATAAGTATTGATTTATCTACGATCCGTTTCAAGCTGTTTGGTTTATAGGCGAAACAGGAGATCAGGGATATTATTATGACACATAAAATCTCTTTAAGACAGCCCAGGAATATCATTAACACAATCGCAGGTTGTTTAACCTTCTTAGCTGCTGTAACAGCTGTCAAAAGCGAAAATTCTAATGCAAAAACACTTGCTTGGATTGTGGCTGTAAGCAGTGCTGCGATCGGAATAGTCAATGAAGCCAGTTCTCATCTGTATGAAGATAATGCCAATAATCAGATAGATGCTTTTATTAAACCCAAAGATGAGAAAATTGCTGAATTAACCAAGGAAGTAGAGACCAAACTTGGAATTGAGAACCGATTACGCCTAGAGCAGTCAGTTAACAAAAAATTGTTAGATACAGTTGCCAATCTCAAGGCAGAGTTGGAAGTTTATCAAGGTAAAGCAGAAGAAGAAAAGTTATTCGCCGATGCTGTTATAGATAAGTTTTTATTCAATATCAAAGAAATTTTAAATTCCCATATAGAACAGTGTATTGAAAAATTGAAAAAATCAATAGATGCCAAACTTAGGCATATTAAAGATGAAAGAATTATCACTAGATTAAATAAATTTAAGAGTGAGCTTGACATTAAATCAATTAACTACAAAAACTTGCTCACCCAAATAGAACGCAATGAAAATCTGGGTTTTGTGAATGATACTATAGAAATTTACAGTCAAATTCACGAAGACTTAGCGTCTTTGAAAGTTAAATTTATCAGAACCTTGAATATTAGCGATCGCTTGAAATTCTACAATGCTGTCAATCAGAAACAAACCAAAAGTGGGTTAGCTAACATAGGAAATCCAAAGCCTAGCTATACCCACGTCTTAGCAAAACTAGAAGAATCAGAGCGATTAGCCGCTAAGAATGAACAATATATAAAACACGTGATTGCAGAGTTAGAAAAGGCTATGGAGCGGCTAGCTCAAAAAGAAGAGGAAATTAAAGCTCTCAAACGTCCTCAGTATTGGTCTACACCAACTCGTGACGATCAATGGTTAGCAAATATTATTATTGGTTATTTTGAACAGTTAGGAATTATTCTAGACCGCGCTCATAATGATTCCGAGCAGTGGCAAGCAACTCTCTATTTTCACATTGATAGAAATAGACGTTTAATTACAGCAAAAGACCTCAACGAACACTCGAAAAATATAGAACAGTTAGGCTATACACTCAACAGACCTGAATTCAAATTTGATAGTGAATCAGGATTAATGAGTGTTTGGGTACAAATAGCTAGTGATCCTGCTCAGAAAATCATTCCATTCATTCGGATTGCCAGGGATTGACACTCCTTTGGCTACTTACCTCAATAAACACAGAGGGTATAGGGGTGTGAGGGTATAGGAGAAAAATTGTGTTTCTTTCATTTGTTGCTTGTAGCAATCTCCGCTAACCCTTAGCGAAGCGATCGCCATCTCAAGGAAAGTTAGCAATTTTACCGTGGAAGGAGCGCGGATTCTCTGTCAGGATTCGCACTAAAGCCGCAGCTGCTTCTTCTGGACTCCTTAATATTCCTTGTTGCTGATAGCCTCGAAAAACCCGATGCAGTACTTGAGAGCCACCACCAACAGCAGTACGAGCCTGCTGTTGCATTTGCGTCTCTACTACACCAGGTCGATAGACAAAACTAGTGATTTGTGGAGCTTCAGTAGCTAGCTGTCGAGCTAGATGTTCCAGCGCCGCCTTAGCGACAGCATAGGCTCCAATTCCTGCTAAGTTGGAGGAAGCTGCACCTGAACCAACAAAAACCGCAAGACCACTACCAGCCTGCAACAGCTGTGGAACGGATTGGTGAATGAGTTGATATCCCGCCTTTAGATGAGAGTCAATAACCTCAAACCATTGATTCTCTGGTAGTTCCCACAAAAGCGGGCCTGGATTTAAAACCCCAGCGTTATGAATAAAACCATAAAAGTTTCCCAGAGATTGAGCTGTGATCACCATCTCTCGGACAGTTTGAGCAACAGCAGCATCTCCTACCACAACTTCCGCCTTTACACCCAGTCCACTCACGTGTGCTTGTGTTTCCTGTAGAGGTTCTGGTGTGCGAGCTGACAGCACCAGATTAACTCCAACACGCGCTAACTCTAACGCTAGCGCTCGACCAAGACCACGGGAAGCTCCTGTTACAATTAGGGTCTTATTTGTTAAATCCATGATCAAAAAATCGTAGGAATAACTCTTAATTTACTTATCGCAAGAACTGACCGATACTTCTTTGATGGTACAAGCCCCAGAAAAATCTGTGGAGCCAATCCAAAATCTAAAATCGAATGACTTTAGCCGAAGATTGGGCAGCTATTTAAGAAGAAAATCGAGATTGGAATTAGAGTCATATTCAACAATTGGTTCTCCGAACTTGAATAAACGCATTGTTTGCTTACCTATTAATTTCATTGATGAGCCTTCGATATTTAACATAGTTCCTTCTTTTAAGCCAACAACATAAATATCAGGATTGACAACTAAAAATTCTTTAATTCTTTTTTCTCTAGATTCTCCATTATGATTGGGAATTACTGCATCTGTATAGTGAGGATTTATTTGAAATGGAACTAGATTTAATCCGCTAAAATTTATAGGCTCAATGATTGGCATATCATTAGTGGTTTTAATTGTAGGACAAGCAACATTTGAGCCTGCACTCCATCCAATATAAGGTGTACCGTGATTTACTTTTTCTCTGATTATTTCAATAACTCGACTTTTGTGTAACCAATGAGCTAGATGAAAAGTATTTCCACCTCCGACTACTATAGCTTCTGCTTTTGCAATCAATTCATGATACTTTTCAGAGCCATAAATACTTTCGATTTGATAATCTAAATTTTTAAATATTTTTCCAACTCGTTCGGTATATTCATCATAAGTTAAGGTCACACCTGCAAAGGGTATGAACAATATTTTTTGGACAGATTCTCCTAAAAATTTTATAATTTCTTGAAGAGCATAAAATAAGTAACTTTCACCAATATTTGTTGAATTACTGAGCAACAATAATCTTTTTTTCATAAAATTCAAATTTTGATAGTATTTAATAGTTCATTTATTAGTGAACAGGCTTGAGCATCAGCTATGAGTTTCGTCAAATCAAAGATTGATTTTAATAGAACATGTATTAGTCCCAATGGTACAGTTCTTTGGCAAAATATTCTCCCTATTGCCTGACGTAATCTGCTGTGCTTAAAGGGCATAATTGCCACTACCAGATCAAAGACCGCACCAAAACAGCAACCATGTTCGCCTCTAAGCGAAGGAGACATTTGCTATGCCATCCCAAGCAGAAGACTTCACAATCGGTGTTGAAGAGGAGTATCAAATTATCAACCCTACAACGCGTGAGCTTTGTTCACGTGTGCAGCAGATTCTCCCCATTGCACAGGAAGCTCTTGGTGAAAAGGTGCAGCCTGAAGCTCAACTCTCACAAATAGAGATTGGTACACCAGTCTGTCGCACGCTCTCTGAGGTGCGCGCTTCGCTTGTACGTATGCGCCACTCAGTAATTGCAGCAGCAGCCGTTGACGGTAATCGAATCGCTGCTGCTGGAACACACCCATTTTCATCCTGGGAACAACAGCAAATTACACCCAAACAGCGTTATCAAACGCTGATGCAAGATTATCAACAGCTTACCCGCGAACTCATAATTTTTGGTTGTCATGTGCATGTTGGTATCAGCGATCGCTCTATGGCCATTAATGTGATGAACCGTGCGCGAGTATGGCTTTCCCCACTGCTGGCACTTTCTGCTTCTTCGCCCTTTTGGTTAGGTACAGATACTGGTTATGCTTCTTATCGCACTCAAATTTGGAGTAGATGGCCAATATCAGGTCCACCCTTATTTTTCTCCTCACTTGCTGAATATGAAGCGCTTGTAGAAGCTTTATTGAAAACTAAAAGTGTAGAGGAAGCGACAAAGATCTACTGGGATATACGTCTTTCTGAGCGCTTCCCGACACTAGAGTTTCGCGTCACGGATGTGTGCATGACGGTAGACGAAGCTGTGATGATTGCGGGACTAGTGCGAGCGTTAGCGCGGACTTGTTACAAGCAAGCAAAGGCAAACGAGCCGTTAAAAGTGGCACGCTACGAACTTATACGTGCTGCTAATTGGCGCGCTGCACGCTATGGATTGGATGCAGAGTTAATAGATATTGAACAAGAATGTGCTGTTCCTGCACAGGAACTAGTTAAGAGATTTCTTACCTTTGTGCGTCCATCCCTAGAAGAGTATGGAGACTGGGACGAAGTTTCAGCAATCGTGCTAGAAACAATACAACAAGGGAACAGCGCAACACGGCAGCGTGAAATATACAAACGTAGAGGAAGCTTGGAGGATGTTGTTGATTTCATTGTTGCCCAGACAGCAAAAATTTAGAGAATTTAGAAACCTAAATACAGCCGAGCTAATTCATCATTAATAATAGTTAAGTGTCCAACAGCGATTGATAGGCGAACAATCGCAGCACTAAACTGAGGTGGTAAATGATGCAAGAATTTTTGGAAGAGTCGCTCACTGAACAAGAGAGCTTATTATTACATCCTTTTATCACAAATTCGGATCGTGCTGTCTTTGGTTTGCGGAATTTGCCTGAGGTTGTCAAGGGTGCATTATTCTCCCGGTATAGCCGTAGTGATAAAAGTTTACGGCGTATTTTACTCGATGAGTTTATCAAAGCACCAGAAGCTAGTTTTGCTCGCATTGTCAGTGGAGGATCTGACAATGGTGCTGATCAATTAGTGGCGATTCAACAAGCAGAGGCTTTTTATGATCGGGTGTTGATTGGTTATGGTGATGACTCAGTAGCCGAACTAGGAGGCGCACATCTTGCCTGTGAAGGAATTAGTAATATTGCAGCAAAAGCGCTTGAAGACAGTCGTTTAGGAATTTCTCCCTTAGAGAAGTCAACAAGATATGTTCCTTTTAATCGCAAAATCAATGGACGCTACCGCTACTATCGCGAACCGTCAATTATGACATCAAGTCATGCACAGCGTTATGAGGCAACATTAGATCATTTATTCGACACTTACACTCATTTAATAGAGCCTTTGTGGAGTTGGGTACAAAAGTATACCCCTCAAGATACGACTACTTCCGAGCGAGCATATAATAATGCAACAAAAGCTAAAACTTTGGACTTGTTGCGTGGTTTACTGCCAATGGCAACTCTGACAAATGTGGGATTGTTTGGTAACGGACGCGCATTTGAGTATTTGCTAGTCAAGCTTGCTGCCTCTCCTCACCCAGAAGTGCGTACCCTTGGGGCTTCCATGCAACAAGAACTAGATCAAATCATACCTTCATTTGTTAAGCGTGCCAAAACCGAACGGGGCGCTCAATATTCCCGTTACTTATCAACCAATTGGGGACGTACACAATTATTAGCACAAAAACATTTAGGACAAATTCAGCCAGCGGCAAGCTCAACTGTGCAATTAGTTGAGTACGATCCAGATGCCGAACTCAAGATTGTTGCAGCCATCCTTTATCCCCACACTAATTTGACATTCGGGCAAATTCAAGAATACGTTGTTGGTTTATCCACCCAAGAGCGAGTAGAAATTATTAACACTTATGTAGGCGATCGCGAATCGCGATTTCATCGACCTGGACGTGCTTTTGAGGAGACCTACTACACATTTGATATGCTAGCTGATATTGGTGCCTATCGTGATCTACATCGACATCGTGTTCTCACACAAGAACGTCAACACTACTGTGTTCATCATGGGTATGTAGTGCCAACAGAACTGGAAGAAGCAAACCTTGACCAAACATACCGCAAAGCTTTGGAATATGCAGCCGAAATAACCGAATTGATTAGTCAAGATTTACCAGATGCAGCACAATATGTTGTTCCTTTCGCCTATCGAGTGCGCTGGCGAATTAAGTTGAATCTCCGGGAAGTTTATCATCTTGTGGAATTACGAAGTTCGCGACAAGGACATCCTTCTTACCGCACAGTTGCCCAACAAATATATCAGCAAATTAATGCTGTTCACCCAACATTAGTAGCTAACATGCATTTTGTAGACCTCAATGACTATGCTTTGGAACGATTAGCAGCAGAGCAAAGAATTGATACAAAATTGCAGCAATTACATCAAAGCTAAGTTTCAAGTAGCTAAGTAGAGCATCTTGAGGATTGGGGAATCAAATCTTTCTCCCAATTCCAATTCCCCACATCTTGCCTATGCAGCAGCATACTTTCCTAACTCAAATTAATCCCCTACTCAAAATTATTACTAGTATTACTATCCTGAGCATTGCCCTTATTTTGCATAATATCTGGGCAATTACTGTATTAGTGGTACCATTACTCCTACTAGTACTGATTTCGGTGCAAATCAACCTGAAAATTCTGGGGTATGTGAGCATCAGCCTGCTGTTGTTCATGGTTGTTTCCACATGGTTAAGAGACTTCAACACATCTGTTTTTAGTACCCTGCGCCTCGTCGCCATTATATTACCAACACCACTGCTAGCCAGTACAACTTCACCATCTGACTTGATTAGAGCGCTACAAGCTACACGTTTACCCAGCTTTTTAACACTCAGCTTGATGCTGATTTGGAGATTTCTACCAATAATCCAGCAAGAAACTCAGCGTATTCTAGAAGCAAATCAGTTGCGGGGAGTAGATTTGAAATTTCAACCCCAGCAATGGTTTTCTGGTTTATTTCTACCCCTGATGTTTCGGATAGTTGCCTACGCAGACGATGTTACAGTAGGTTTGGAAACTAGAGGTTACGATCCACAAGCTCTGCGCAGTAACAGCAAACCTTTAAGATGGCAATTGCAAGACACCATCTTTACTGTCAGTGTAACTGTGATGCTAGCTATTGTGGTATATACTGAATTATTTGTATAAAAAATTATGGTATCTGCTCCACCTCTCGTTGAAGTCATAGACCTTTTATTCAGGTATCCAGGCAGATCCGAACCCACGATTAAAGGTGTTAATCTTAACCTGTATCCTAGTGAAATTGTCTTGATTGCTGGGGCAACCGGCAGTGGTAAAAGTACTTTGTTAAATTGCCTGGCAGGAATTGCGCCGAATCATACAGGGGGAGAGTTAAAAGGAAAAATTTTTTATCAGGGAACAGAATTAAACGAGTGGTCAGTCAGACAGCGATCGCAATATTTTTGCACAGTACTACAAAATGTTGAGACACAAATCTTTACAGAAAAAGTCTGGGAAGAATTTGTCTTCGGTTTAGAAAACTGGAACGTTCATCCAGAAAAAATCCCACTTCTGGCAGATGCGGCACTAAGAGAATTTGGTCTAGAAGCACAAAGAAATTGGTTAATTAAACAACTCTCAGCAGGACAGAAGCAACGCCTGCTTATCGCGTGTTTATTGACAATTGGACAACCAGTGATGCTGTTAGATGAACCTCTAGCTTATATCGACGCCAAAGGTGTGGAGATGTTACTGCAACTACTAAGGACTAGAGCAGACCAAGGTCAGTCGATAATCATAATTGAGCATCGGTTAGATTTAGTCAAAAAGATATGCGATCGCTCTTATTACTTCCAAGATGGCAAGCTACAAGAGTGGAAATTAGACACACACCTCCCTATCTCCCCATCACCTCTACCCTACGGGAAGCCTATGAGCGCACGGCAGATGACGCCACGTGCTTTATGTCGGGAGAAGAGTCCACCGCAGTGGCTCCTTTATGCCGGGAAAGGAGTCCACCGCACTGCCTCGTCTACACCCCATCACCTCACCACCCCACTACCCCATCTCCCCATTTTTCTTCAGACTCACCAACTCAGTTGGGGCGGGTATCCCACTTTTCCCGATTTGGCAGTTGCAGCAGGAGAAATAGTATTGCTCAAAGGAGAAAATGGTTGCGGTAAGACAATACTACTCAAGCTAATTAGCGGATTACTCAAACCAGACACAGGCAAACTAGAAATTCTGGGTAGAGATATGATCAAACGTAGCGTTGTTCAGATTGCCAAATATATTGGTTTTGTGCTTCAAAACCCTAATCACCAGCTATTTGCTGACAGTGTAAGTGCAGAAATTCTCCAACCAGGAGTAGCACCAGAGGTTGCTAACTCTCTACTATCACAATTAAATTTAAGCGAATTAGCACACAAACATCCCCAGTCCCTTTCTCAAGGACAAAAAAGGCGTTTAGCACTAGGTGCTGTTTTAGCAAGACAACCGAAAATCTGCCTCCTAGATGAAATTATGGTTGGACAAGATCCACATTCCTTATCCTTAATGCTGAATGTTCTCATAAACTTTACCCAGCAGGGAAATGCCCTAATACTCACCTCTCACGTTCCCTTACCAGCAGGAGATTTTCAAGTAAAAGTGTTAGTAGTTAGTACAGACGCGATGTTCCTCGCGTCTGTACAATAGTGGTTAGTAGTTAGTGGTTAGTAGTTAGTGGTTAGTAGTTAGTTGTTAGTTGTTAGTTGTTAGTTGTTAGTAGTTAGTAGTTAGTTGTTAGTTGTTAGTTGTTAGTTGTTAGTAGTTAGTAGTTAGTAGTTAGTAGTTAGTTGTTAGTTGTTAGTTGTTAGTTGTTAGTTGTTAGTGGTTGGTTATTCTCCTCACACTCCCCATTGCCCCTAATCCCCACTCCCCTAAGGGAGTGGGGACCCCGAGTTCCCCACCTCCCTAATCTCCCAGTTCCAACCTTCCTCGATAGCCAGTTATAAGTCGGCTACCATCTTTAAAAATATGAATTTCGATCTGATCGCTTGCCCAAGAAATGTTATCTTTCAAAGCTGGGTTAAAGACGTGAACCCGTTGGTTGCTAGATGAAACAGGAGAGTCAGGTGAGTTTAACGCTAGTGATTGAACGTAGGGGCCATCAATGAGAATATCTAACTGGTCTAATAGTTCTTGAGAGCCAGCAGGAGCATATTCAGATTGTAATTGTTCCAAAGTAAAACCACTAAATGACATCACGTTCAATCCAGCCGCTTTCACTGTGCGAGCCAGATTTGCTAGTGCGGCCGCTTGCCAGAAAGGTTCACCACCAGAAAAAGTTACACCTTGATTGCGAGGATTACTGAGAATTTTTTCCGCCAGACTATCTACAGACACAAGTTGATTGATTTCAAAAGACCAAGATTCTGTATTAAAACAACCTGGACATTCCCGCAAGCACCCTTGTACCCAAATTACAGCACGACATCCAGGGCCATTCACTTCAGATTCATCCACATAGCCCATAATATTGAGATATCCGGCGGGAATCTGCATCAGTGCCATGTATGAGTCGGTTTTATTTTGAGTCATAGTTGTTTCTCTGTAACGAATGTATATACGTCAGTTAATTTGCTGTTATTTAGAAAACTGCACCAAGTCTTTTTCAAGATGCAACTGCGGTTGACAGAGTACTATTTGCAGGCTACAGGTAAAAGGTGAGGAACTCGTGAAGAAGGTGGGGAACTCGGGGTCCCCACTCCCCTAAGGGAGTGGGGATTAGGGGTAATGGGGAGATGGGGAGTATGAAGAGTATGGGGAGTGTGAGGAGTATGAGGAGTAATAAACCACTAACCACTACCCACTAATGTACAGACGTGATGTTCCTCGCGTCTCTACCCACTAACCACTAACTACTAACTACTAACTACCAACAACCAATAACTAACCATTCTTAATTTATCGATGTGTATTTATGTTTAACTGTGATTTGAGACACAGAAACTGAAGGGCTGGGAAATACGATAGATTTTGCCTAAGTAGGTAATACCCAATCCTCAATCATCAACCCCTAGCCCCTAAAATCTTCGTTAATCTCTGCCTTATGCATCTCCCAACAGCCTATGCTAGATAGTCGGGCCAGCCACTGTGAATGTTTTTGTTCAACGGTAAGAACTAATTCAAAAAAAGGACAAAGATATAGATGATTGATACTGCCATTGAAGCAATTGTGGCTCGCGAAATTCTTGACTCGCGGGGTAGACCAACAGTAGAAGCAGAAGTACATTTGGTTAATGGTGCTGTGGGAGTGGCGCAGGTTCCGAGTGGTGCGTCAACAGGCACTTTTGAAGCCCACGAACTACGGGATGGAGACAAAAGCCGTTATGGGGGTAAAGGAGTACTCAAGGCAGTGCAAAATGTTAAGGATATAATTGCCCCAAAATTACTACACATGGATGCCCTGAATCAGGAACTCCTTGACCGCACGATGATCACTCTTGATGGTTCTCCTAACAAATCTCATTTGGGTGCTAATGCGATTTTGGCAGTTTCCCTAGCAGCAGCCAAAGCAGGAGCTGAGTCTTTAGATATTCCCTTGTATCGTTATTTGGGTGGGCCTTTGGCGAATTTGTTGCCTGTGCCATTAATGAATGTAATTAATGGTGGCGCCCATGCGGCGAACAATGTGGATTTTCAAGAGTTTATGATTGTTCCAATTGGGGCGTTTTCTTTCCGAGAAGCGTTGCGATGGGGTGCGGAGGTGTTCTCCACCCTCAGCCAGGTTTTAGATGAGAAGGGTTTACTCACTGGTGTGGGGGATGAAGGTGGTTTTGCACCTAATTTGGAGTCCAATCAAGTGGCTTTAGAGTTGCTGGTTGCTGCGATTGAAAAAGCTGGCTACAAGCCAGGAAAACAAGTGGCTTTGGCGTTGGATGTGGCTGCTAGTGAGTTTTACAAAGATGGACAGTATGTCTATGATAGAAAGCCCCACTCACCATCTGAGTTTATTGACTATCTTGGACAACTAGTTGACCAATATCCAATTGTCTCAATTGAAGACGGCTTACACGAGGAAGACTGGCAAAATTGGCAGTTACTCACCCAGAAGTTGGGCGATCGCGTCCAGTTGGTGGGAGATGATTTATTTGTCACGAATGCTACTCGCTTGCAAAAAGGCATTGATTTCAAAGCTGGTAACGCAATTCTGATTAAACTCAATCAAATTGGTTCGCTAACGGAAACTTTGGAAACAATCGACTTGGGGACTCGTAATGGCTTCCGGTCGTTGATTAGCCATCGATCTGGTGAAACCGAAGACACAACTATTGCTGATCTCGCTGTCGCGACTCGTGCTGGTCAAATCAAAACTGGTTCTCTGTGTCGCAGCGAACGGGTGGCAAAATACAACCGCCTGCTGCGAATTGAAGATGAATTAGGCGATCGCGCGGTATACGCAGGTGTAGTGGGTATGGGGCCAAAGTAGTTAGTAGTTAGTTGTTAGTAGTTAGTTGTTGGTTGTTTACCACTAACTACTAACCACTAACCATTAACTCTAATTATGGATAAAATCCCAACTTTGGTAATCCCAAGGTTTCATCCCAACTCATCATAATATTCATACACTGAATTGCTTGACCTGCCTGCCCTTTGATGAGGTTGTCAATTGCTGACATCACGATCGCTCTACCTGTACGTGGGTCAACTTCTATACCTATGTAACAAAGATTACTTCCACAAGCCCATTTGGTTTGAGGGTAAATGCCAGGGTCGCAAATTTTTACCCAAGCAGAGTTACGGTAAAAGGCTCTGTAAATGGTAATTAAGTCATCTCTGACCAAGCCAGGATCGCGTAAGGATGCATACACTGTAGATAGGATGCCGCGTACCATTGGGATCAAATGTGGAGTAAATTGGATGGTGAGTTCGTGACCGGCAAGTTCACTGCAAATCTGCTCAATTTCCGGTGTATGGCGGTGACGGGCGACACCATAGGCTGCCAGGGAGTTATCTGCTTCGGCTAATAACATATTGATTTTGGCTTCCCGTCCACCACCCGATGTGCCAGATTTAGCATCAATAATGGCTGTTTCGGGGATGATTAATCCTTGTTTGAGGAGTGGAGATAGTGCGAGGAGGCTGGCGGTAGGATAGCAACCGGGACAGCCTACTAACTGGGCTTCCGCAATGCGATCGCGATAGAGTTCTGGTAGTCCATACACTGCCATTGCCGCAGTAGCAGTATCTTGTCGTTGTTTACCGTACCAAGCAGTATAAGTTGCCAAGTTACTAAACCGATAATCAGCACTCAAATCAAGTACCTTACATCCTTTCTCTAGCAATTTTGGAGCCATTTGGCAAGCCAGACCATTCGGCACAGATAGAAAAACTATTTCACAACGGTGAGCAATAATTTCTGCATCTACCGCTTCTATCGATAAATTGACTGTATGAGCCAGATGTGGATATATATCCGCAAACGGCTTGCCAGCAGTGCTATCACCACCTAAATAAACAAGCTCTACTTCTGGATGATCCATCAGTAGACGCACCAGCTGAACTCCACCATAACCTGACGCGCCTACAATCCCAACGGGTACGCGTCTCAAATTGCCCATGATTATAAGATCCTTATCCGTTTTTGGTTAACCTGTTGTCAGTTCTCAACAATCCACACTTTAGCTCAAAGCTATTAGCTCTTAGCATAAGACGGTTGAAGGTTGAATGCTAACCCCTGATGATTTTTGAACTGTTACTGAAAATTTAAGTACTAAAACCTAATTTTAGCGGCAGACTTTTTCGCAGTGTTATATGAAAAAATAGGAAGTTAGATGAATTTTATTCATCTGTAACTGTCTTTGCAATCAGTTAGCAATAGCATTGCTATGATACCTGTCTACAGTATATGTGGTTGACATATCTTACCAGACAGTAAAAATTTTGCTCGAGTAGTCCACCAGCGAATAAAGCTAGAATCATTTTATGAATACTACTTGTGTGTGTATTCAATTCATAGTTATCTATCTATGCTAGGTGCAAAAGACTATATTATACCAGAGCAACACTCAAAGCCTCCTGTTGCACTCTCTAATTCTTGACTTTAGTAATAGTCTCAACTAATCCTTGCTTATCTAAGCTTCTACCCTTCTAAAGGGAGTACAATTTGAAAAACAGGATTTGTTAAAAAAATTTACGTTTGGTAGCTAAAATCTGTGTCTCAGATCAAGACAACTTCAACCCAAGCCTTTGAATTTGATGCGATTGACGCCGCTTTGGCAGATTTGAAAGCAGGCCGCGTCATTGTGGTAGTAGATGACGAAAACCGAGAAAATGAAGGTGATTTAGTTTGTGCCGCCCAATTCGCGACTCCAGACACAATCAATTTTATGGCGGTAGAAGCGCGGGGGTTGATTTGTCTGGCGATGACGGGCGATCGCCTTGATGAATTAGACTTACCTTTGATGGTAAGTAATATTACAGATCCAAATCAGACTGCTTTCACTGTCAGTATCGATGCTGGACCTCATTTAGGAGTAACAACTGGTATATCAGCAGAAGACCGCGCCCGGACAATTCAAGTTGCCATTAATCCAAGTACCACAGCTTCTGATTTGCGTCGTCCCGGTCATATTTTCCCGATTCGTGCTAGGGAAGGTGGTGTACTAAAACGGGCAGGACATACAGAAGCAGCAGTCGATTTATCTAGACTTGCTGGTTTATATCCGGCTGGGGTAATTTGTGAGATTCAAAATCCTGATGGCTCAATGGCACGGTTGCCTCAGTTAATCCAATATGCTAAACATCATAAGCTAAAAATTATTAGTATTGCGGATTTAATCAGCTACCGCCTCCAACACGATCGCATTGTAATTCGGGAAACGGTTGCCGATTTACCCACTCAGTTTGGTCTTTTCCAAATCTACGCTTATCGCCACACATTAGACAACACCGAACACGTTGCCATTGTCAAGGGAGATCCCTGCCAATTTGATGACCACCCGGTGATGGTGCGGATGCATTCTGAATGTTTAACAGGGGATGCATTGGGTTCTCTGCGTTGTGACTGTCGGATGCAACTACAAGCAGCCTTGAAAATGATTGAAAATGCAGGTCAAGGTGTTGTAGTATACCTACGGCAAGAAGGACGGGGAATTGGACTAATTAATAAATTAAAAGCCTACTCGTTGCAGGACATGGGGCTAGATACTGTTGAAGCTAACGAACGTTTAGGATTTCCCGCCGATTTGCGTGACTATGGTATGGGCGCACAAATTCTAATGGATTTGGGTGTACATAAAATACGTTTGATTACTAATAATCCCCGGAAAATTGCGGGGTTAAAAGGTTATAGCTTGGAAGTAGTTGATCGTGTGCCATTATTAATTGAGGCTAATGACTACAACTCCTATTACTTAACCACAAAAGCGAAAAAGCTGGGTCACATGTTGTTGCAGACATATTTAGTCACAATGGCTATCCACTGGGAAGATGACCCGCAAGCAGTTACTGAACGCTACGAACGCTTGGAAAAACTCCGGCATTTAGCAAAAACTCATGATTTATTGTTACAAGAAGAAGCACGTCCTTTAGCGATCGCCCTATTTGACAAGCCATCTTTAACAGTACATTTGGGATTTGACCAACCGCGACTAGCAACCCATGACTGGTACAAACAAAAAAATCATCCTTATGTGCAAGCGATCGGACAAATTCTTGATTATCTTGTGAATTTACCTTATGTACAAAAGTTGGAATTTTTGATTTCTCCTGGTGTTGATCCCCTGAGTAATCTACAAGTGCAATTAGATCGCCAGACTTTCTCGGCAGATATTTTACCTTCATCAATTTGTTGTGACCATTTGGAGACACAGAAAATATACAGTTTTAGTTAGTTATTAGTGGTTAGGAATCAGTGTAGACGCGTAGGGTTTGCCGCAGGCTACAGTGAACAGTTAACAGTCAGTAATATAATTTGATAACTGATCACTAATAACTGATGACTGAATTACGAAATCTGCTGACGAAAAGAGTGAAGTAACTTAAAAAACTTATCAAAATCAAAACTGCGGGGATCAATTCTTGTACCCGAACGATCCACAGCTCGATGGGTAGTAATGCGCTCATCTGGAACGCTACTCTGAGCAATTAACCAAGCAAGAGAATAGTATTGGGCATCAGTATAACCAATGTGATATGGTTCTTTGTTGCGACCCTCTGGTGGGGTTTCTAAAGAGACGTGGTAAGCAAAATTATTCACAGATGGTTCTAAACCAGGATTAGTTTGTACAGTTTCTGGTCCATTTGGCCCATCAAAAACTGAGTTACCAGCACCAAAAGCGCGTTTATCGGGTGGGACTATATAAATAATTGTTCCATCTAAAGTAATTAAGCTATGGTAACTTACTTGCTTATCTTGATCACTATGGACTGTTTGAAAGGTATTAATCGCACTTGATGCTGAATTGGCAGTTTCATGAAGTACTATAATTGCCTGATTGTTAACTGGTACACCATTAACATCTGTAATAAAACGTTCTCCATAATTGCTTGGGTTGGCTAAGGCAATTTCGTAACTAGGGGTATATTGTTTAAAAGCTTTAGTTACTTTGAATGAATATTGAGGAATATTTTGCAGTTTGTCTGCTTGGTTATTTGTTGATGCAAATTTGTCACCAGAAACCGTATTCACTGATGGTTTAGGAGAACTTTGCAGTTTATCTGCTTGTTTTTTCTTGGACTCAACTTTGGGAGTGGGACTAGTATTTGTTAATGATTTGGACAAATCTTGCACTTCCTCTTGTTGCTCTTGTGCTGCTTGTAGTTGGACTTTGGCTGGACTCCAAGCAGCAGGATCTACATCTGAATTTGATGAGATACTGCTATTTTGCTGTAACTTCGCTCTCCCAAGTACAAGAACAATAGTTAAAGAAATAAGCATCAAAGAAATTATTAGCAATCTTTTGATCCAGACGCTAAAACTCATAGGTTTAAAAATAAAAATATTGCTTAAATTTATACTAATATATTCGTTTAAGTAGAAAATTAAGTTGCTCTCTAAAGCAACACAGGAGTATAGGGGTGTAAGCGTGTAGGAGAGAAATAGTGTTACTTTACATTTGTTGCTAGTAGCAATCAATGCTAGTAGCGACGCTCATATCGAGAACAATATCATAATCTCCTATGCTGAAAAATCTTTCTACAGAGCTATTTAAATTCCCATAAGTTTTCAATAAATACCACATAAAAATGAAGAGAATATGACCTCTTTCCCTAGATGGTACTTCAACGAATATAAAATGGCTGGTGTTGGCTTTGAAGATACTGCTCAAGTAGCAGCTTTTGACCGTAACCAACTATCCAGTACTCCAGCAAAAGAACAGGCTTTGGTTCAACGATTAGGAATTTCTTCAGGACATAGTGTTATTGATCTGGGAGCAGGTACAGGAACCTTTGCAATTCAGGCGGCGCTCAATGGGGCTTTGGTAGATGCTGTTGATGTTTCGCAAAGTATGCTGGCTTATGCTCACTCAAAAGCTCAACAAGTAGGAGTTACTAATATCAAATTTCATCAGGCTGGTTTTTTAACTTATCAACATAATGAAAATTTGGCTGATTTTGTGATTACTAAAGCTGCCCTACACATTCTGCCAGATTTCTGGAAAATGGTGGCTTTGATGCGAATGGCTGCGATGCTGAAACTTGGCGGGATTTTTTACCTGCGTGATGCGATCTTCTCATTCCCGGCTAGTAAGTATCAAACCTCGATTAGTCATTGGATTGAGCATTCAGCTAAGCCAGAAGGTGAGGGTTGGACAGTCAAAGACTTTGAAATGCATGTGCGAGAGGAATACAGCACCTTTGCATGGATAATTGAGGGTATGCTGACGCGAGCCGGATTTGAAATTAAAGAAGTTAGTTATCCTACGTCTACTGTTGCTGAGTATCTATGTATTAAGAACAGTTAGACAAAATTAAGTTGATAACCAAACCAAAGTGTTACCGCAGTTAGCAGTAAACATACTATCCCTGCGACTCCAGCTAGAGGTTTTTTGTTCTTACCTGTCACCCAGTCTGAGATTTGCTCGGTGTAATCGATGAGTTGGGCTGTATCTATACAAGCGATCGCCCATATCCAGCCGCTATGCAATCCCCAAGCTAAGCCCAAATTACCGCGATCAACAAACCGTGCTAGTACCAATACTATCCCCATTAGCCATAGTCCAGGAAGCTGCGGTATGGTTTGTTGTTGTTCCCAAATTAAGTGTAACACGGCAAATATCAAGCTAGATATAGTTGCTGCTATCCAAACTGAATAATCTTGCTCTAATTCTGTAAACAAAAATCCACGAAAAACTAATTCTTCAATCCCACCCACAAATAAAGCTATTAACAAAGTAGGTAGCAAAATAGATGGTAGTTGCTTGATGTTGATGTATGTTAACTTGCACCAACCCAGCCAAAGCTGACATGTAAAAACCACAGCTAGGCTGAATAAACCTAAACTAAAACCCAGGGTGACGGAACCAAGGATAGAAATGTTGGTAACAAAGCCGTAATCTGATAAAGGTGTTTTAGTCAGCCAAGTGATTATCCAAAAAATTAAAGGTACCAATAAATAAAGTGACAATAATAAAGGTATCTTTTGCTCTGATTTTAAAGATTTGTTAGGTTGCCAATTTAGAAAAACAACTGACAAGGCTGCAATTGGGAACCAACATCCACCCCAAGCAATAAAAAAAGCCATCACCACAATCAAACTTGGTGCATTTTCCCAAAATGATTGCAAATTGTAGAGTGATGACTTCCATGAGAGTATCAAAATGGAATAAAAAAACACGACAGACTTCTCGCAATCCTAAATTTATAGCTTGTAGAGAGAAAAGCTTTTACTTTTCGAGCAATTTTTAACCAGGAGTAGCGATGTGCGATCGCCTTTTATTTACCCCTTAGTATGACTTGCTTTTTTGTGCTTTTCTCTCTACTTCACCAAGCTTCTACCAAATTCGGTAACTTCTGCAAGTGGTCTAATCGTTATTTTCTACCTGAAAAATCTTTAAACGGTAGCAACCATTTTTTCCTTGCCAAGGAGATGAGTTACTAAGTATTCACTCTTAACTTTAATCCCTACTATGAGAAAAATTTACTCTTCTTCTTCAATCTCATCTTCCTCTTCATCAATGTCTATATCTGACTGGAGTTCTTTTTTGTCACTATCAACTTGAATGAGGTGAATGTGCTTGTATCCCAGCTTAATTTCAAATTCATCACCAGGCTTTAAGCCCATTGCTTTAGTGTATGTCGCACCGATGACTATTTGACCGTTTTGATGAACACTAACCCGGTAAGTCGGTTCACGACCACGACCATCTTTTGGTGCTTCTGGGCTTAAGGGAATTCCCCTAGCGGATAGTAAAGCATCATAAAAATCGGTGAGATTCACACGCACCTGATTATTTTTTGTAACAGTATAATAGCCACACTGTTTTGCTCTTTCTCGACGTGGTAAATTAGAAAGTTCTTTGACTTTCGCAAGCAGTGCTTTTCCGGTTAATGGTGCAGTTGCAGTTTCAGTCATTACGCTCAAAATTTCCTTACTCTCTCCAAACTATTCAAAGGTGTAGTTCTCTGTCAGTTTTTAGCTTTTCGTGATTTACACTAAAGTTGCTGACAAACCCAGAAAAAGGGTGAAACCCTGATTCTAACAAACCAAAATCATCTTTTATGACTACCCATAATTTGTTAGAGTCGCGGTTGTCCCAGGTATTTATTTCGGTAATTTTACGGCATATTTAACCATCATTTGCCATCGAAAATGAAATATTTTTCTTTTCTGATGCTATTGCGACGGTGTAATTTTAAGCCATCTTTACAAACGAAACGAGTTCCACTACTTAATAAGCCGTAGACTCAAGATTTTGCAAGAATTTCCTTATGCTTAACTCAAGCTTAGAACAGCATAGTATTGTCATAAGGTTGTTGAGCATACACTCTTTGATCTTGCCCATAGAGATGAATAAATTTCACCCCTGGTCGTCACGAATAAACAAAGCAGTATCAGCCGCACTTGATCGGCTATTTCGACTGGTTTTGTTTTCTCGTAATTTTATATTAAATACTAACATGCAATCATAATAGCAAAATAATTGTTTAAGTTTGAATTAAACTTATTGCTAGACTTTAAATCTTATATCCTTTACCTTGGGAAGGTAAAAAGCGGTGAGGATTTTCCTCCCGCTTTCTTACCGTTGTGAGTATTGAGGCATGGATTTTATAAAAATTCATCTAATATAGACAAGGAGATTTGAGGACAGAGTTACATGATCAAGTTTGTTGATTGAGACCAGACAAAATATTTCCGAGTATTATGCTGCCTATTAATTACCTCAACATGTTCATTAGCAGCTATAACAATTCTATATAACCAAAAAAATAGCACTTTGCGACTAAAGGAGGAATTTGTACAATTGTTTATTAAACTTGGTGGCATTAGTCAGGAAAAGATTATTGGGGTTGGGGCATAGGAAAATAAAAACTCTTTAACCTTTAACCCTTCCCTTTACCGAACTCTTGCAAAAGTCACTTTTGCAAGAGTTTTATTGACTTCTGTTAACAACAACATAAAGTTATATTCTATAGGTAATAGGGTGTAGCAGTGACAAAACTGTCGCTAAACCCATACAGAGCTTCTACAAGTAGAATTTTTATGCTTATCCTCGAAATCTTTCATGATCAGCATATTAACAGCTACCTTTGAAATGAAAGTAGCTAGAGCATAGCTCGTTGGGTAGGCAACGCCGTTTAGTTAAGAGTAAAAGTAAAAGGTAAAAGGAAATTATAAAGGACAAGTGTCAAGATTAAAGGGTAAAGGGATTTCATCCATTAATCCTTTCCTGCTTCCGCTTTAAGCTTTTGCGTACTGAAGCTTTACCCTTCCTAACTTCTGCAAAAGTCTGTTTCCTATGTAAATGTGAGAATTTCAATATTTAGGTTGGTAATAATGGAAGTACTATTTAAGGTTATTCGACAGCAACATAATTCTTCTGCTAAGGTACAAACTTACCTATTGCAAGTAGAACCAGGTAATACAATTCTTGATTGCCTTAATCGGATTAAGTGGGAACAAGATGGAACTTTAGCATTTCGCAAAAATTGTCGCAATACAATTTGTGGTAGTTGTGCTATGCGAATTAATGGGCGTTCTGCTCTTGCTTGTAAAGAAAATGTTGGCAGTGAAATTTCTAGATTACAACAGTTAGCAGTACATACAAGCAAGGCAAATGCTATTCCAGAAATTACGATCGCTCCACTCGGCAATATGCCTGTAATTAAAGATTTAGTAGTAGATATGAAGGATTTTTGGAATAACTTAGAGGCGATCGCACCTTATGTAAGTACGGCTAGTCGCAACGTACCAGAAAGAGAGTTTTTACAAACACCAGAAGAGCGATCGCGACTTGATCAAACTGGTAATTGTATTATGTGTGGAGCTTGCTTCTCTGAATGCAATGGCTTTGAAGTCAATTCCAAATTTGTTGGTCCCCATGCACTGGCAAAAGCTTATCGAATGGTAGCAGATAACCGCGATAGTGAAACAGAAAACCGCTTGGAAAAATACAACGAAGGTACTCAAGGAGTGTGGGGTTGTACCCGTTGCTTTTACTGCAACAGTGTATGTCCAATGGATGTGGCTCCATTAGATCAAATTACTAAAATTAAACAAGAAATTCTCACCCACAAACAAAAAAGCGATAGTCGTTCCATTCGCCATCGCAAAGTGTTAGTAGAGTTAGTTAAAGCAGGTGGTTGGATTGATGAGAGACAATTCGCTTTACAAGTAGTTGGTAATTATTTTCGGGATTTGAGAGGATTGCTTGGTATTCTACCCCTGGGTTTGCGGATGTTTGCTAAGGGTAAATTTCCCTTTTCATTTGAACCTTCTCAAGGAACTCAACAGGTGCGATCACTTATTGAGGCGATCGAAGAAGAAGGAAATAGAGAATAGGGATTTGGGGAAAGGGGGACAACTAATCAGTTATCAGTTATCAGTTATCAGTTATCAAATAAAACTGGTCATTGATAACTATTGACTGTTTGCTGATTGAGGACAAGGGAGACAAGGGGGACAAGAGAAATATCACACTCCTCACACCCCACCCTACGGGAAGCCGCGCAAAGCGCGTCTACACACTCCCCACACTCCACCCTTACCTTAAGCCTATGAGCGTGTCTACACACTCTCCCCATCACCCCAATCCCTTCCCTACCGTGGATCTTGGGGTATATTCAATGGTTGCCCAGAACGGTTATAGACTAAAATATCCCACTGTCCATTGTTACTGTACTCAAAGGCAATTCTCGTACCATCAGCACTAATTGTGGGGTTGCGGACTTCTGCTTGCAAATTAGCAGTCAAATTACGGGATTGTCTTGTTTCTCTGTTATATAAAAATATGGCTGTGCGACCTTGGCGAGAAGCAGCAAAAACAATACTACGACCATCATCAGAAACACTAGGATGAGAGGCGATCGCATCAAAGGCATTTAAACCAGGTATATCAATCAAGTTACGAGTCACCATATCAAACATATATACATCTTGGCTGCCACGGCGGTCAGAAGTAAAAACAATATATCTGCCAGAAATTTGCGGAGTTAATTCCGAAGCAGGACTATTGAGACTCCTACCGCCAGGATCAAAAGGGTAACTCAAAAGCCGGGGATAGCCAACACAGCCAGTTAATAAACTTGTTAAGGTAAGTATAGGAAGAAAAATATATTTGGTCATTTGTCATTTGTTAATAGTTAGTAGTTAGTTGTCTTCCCACACTCCCCATCCCCCCATCTCCAGACTATGGCACAGGAGCCACAGCACCGTTAGGGATATCTAACTCAATCTCTGGCCCTCGATCTAAGACTTCTACATCCCATTGACCACGGCTAGCGGTTTCAAAAACTACATAGCGTCCATCAGGGCTAATACTAGGATTTCTTACCCAACCGCGATATGTGGGGGTAACGATCTGTGACTGTTGTGTAGCGCGATCGTAAAGTGCCACCACGGGTCTCCCTTGGTCGCTGGTAATGTAGGCTATGTAGCGTCCTGTATAGCTGAGGCTGGGACTTTCAACTATTGTCCCAGGGCGATTTAAGCGTGGTGTACGCAAAAAAATTTGCTGCTGTAAGTCGTATAGCAGTATCTGGTGAGTGCCATTACGGGTTGATACAAACGCTAAAATACGACCATTTCCACTTAAGGTCGGTTGCTCTTCAGTGTAGCGACTGTTAAGAGAAGTCGGCCCAATAGGAATATTTTCTGGACTACAAGCTACAAGTAAACTTGTAAAACCAAAAATCAGACTCCAAAGACAATTTCGTTGGAGCCAAAATCCAGGTGTAAATTTTTTCACCTTAACTGTTTTTTGTTCTCTCTTTTACAACCTCCACATTAGTTTATTTAAACATCATCAAAATCTACTGAATTATCTGATTCGTCTTCTGAACGATTTATCGGTTTATATTCTACATAATCAGTAGGGATAACATCGTCATCTTGACGTTCAGTTAGAGATTCGGAATTATTAGACGGACGACGTCTTCTCGGTGGTTTGGGTGTGGTATCTGTAAGATCGTCAGTAGGGTTTTCTGGACGTAAAGAACTATTAGTTCTACGCCGAGAAGGTCTTCTTTCTTTAGTAGTTGGGCTATCCCAATCATCAACTGTTTTAGAAGTTGTAGTACCCCAATCATCTTCTAAGCCGCTACCACGACTGCTTGGACGTGAACTACTACGCCGACGAGTTGTTCTGTCGCTAGGTTCTGATCTCTCACCATTACTGCGACGTTCTATACGCCGGGGTTCATCTTCATAGTAATCATTACGGGATGAACGGCTTTCTCTACTACCTGGAATGCGAGGACGCGGACGTTCATCTTCATACTCATCATCGTAAGGCAGGGAATCTAATTCTGCGTCCACCTCAGCTTTGTAGGGAGATTTTCTCCGATACTGATAGCGACTACTAACTTCTCGCTCATCATCCACTATGGGAGTGTTACGCTTAGCTTGTTGAGTAGCAATACCCCGCAGACGAATGCTTTCTACCGCAAAAAATACAGTTGAGCCAACCAACAGTAGCTGACCAAACTGTAAAATCGGGTCGAGTCGCCATCCTTGGAAGATAAGAATAAAGCCGCAGAGCAGGCCTACAGCAGCAAAAAAGATATCTTGATCTCGCGAGAGTTCTGGACGTACTGTGCGGAGAAAATACAGAGCAGCCCCAGCGATCGCCAGGAAAATCCCTAGAAGACTGGCTGAGTTGGCCCCAAAATTGACTTGAGCCAGAACACTGGCTGAGTTCAGCCAAAAAGTTAGCATTGTTTTTGTCCTAATATCAAATCTATGTTAGCGAGTTGGTATTTAAATCTCTACTTTAACAAGGCACTAAATATATTGTAGAGACGCAAAATTATAGGCAGCGCCGTGTTGTTTGCAACCGTACGACTGCCATTGCGTCTCTACATAATTACCCAAAGCTAAAAAAGCACTGGTTTTGAGAGTCAAATTAAATCACACACGTATTATTAAGAACGTTGGATTTTATCTTTTTGGCTAATAAAAAGCAATCCTACGGTAATAGGGATAACGACAATCACAGTACCCCAAAGCAGGCTCCAAAGAAAATTTGCTAAAGAAGGCGTCATATTTTTCAACCTTTTTTTACAGACTTTACCTTAATTTTAATAGTCTATTACACCCTTAGAGCAATAGGACATAGACTTCTATTTTAAAAATGGGGATTGGGAATCTGGAAAAGACAAAGGAGAGGAGGGGGACAAGGGGGACAAGGAAGATAAACCAGACAAACCAGACAAGGCGGACAAGCCAGATAAGGGAGAGGAGGGGGACAAGGGGGATAAGGGGGATAAGGGAGAAATTAAATGTTCCCTGTTCCCTGTTTAGCTAAAATAATAATGATTAAGCTTTACAAAGCTTCAAAATTTATAACTTGTGCTTGTTTTTTGTTTATTGCAGAGAGTGAGAAACTCATACCATGACTGGTGTTAACCTTACTGCTTGGATTCTCGGTCTAGGACTGGGATTGATGACACTTTTGTTTATTTTTCGCATAGTTCTAACTTGGTATCCCCAAGTAAATCTAAATCGTTTACCTTTTAATTTAGTAGCTTGGCCAACAGAGCCATTTTTGATACCAATGCGGAAGTTAGTTCCACCCATTGGTGGGGTAGATATTACGCCGATCATTTGGGTTGGTATCTTTAGTTTGCTGAGAGAACTACTTCTTGGTCAGCAAGGACTACTGATTATGATGTCTAGGTAATATAAATCAGTTAACAGTGAACAGTTAACAGTAAGTAATCAAATATGATCACTGATCACTGATCACTGAATTTACCCTCTAGCCTTGCATTTCTTGTATAAAACTGGTGTAAACATTACCCTGTAAAAACTGTGGGTTTTCCATAATTTTCTGATGAAAACTTATAGTAGTAGGCAGTCCAGTAATTGCACACTCTTGCAGCGCTCGTTTCATCCGGTTAATAGCTGTAGGACGGTCTTGTCCCCAAACAATTAGCTTACCGATCAAAGAGTCATAATAAGGGGGAATTTGATAATCGGTGTAGACATGAGAGTCTATGCGGACACCAGGGCCTCCAGGTGGGAGATAACCACTAATCCTACCAGGTGCAGGACGAAAATCGTGATCGGGGTCTTCGGCGTTGATACGACATTCAATTGCATGACCCCGTAAAACTACTTGATCTTGGGTAAGTTTTAGTCTTTCCCCTTGAGCTATGCGGATTTGTTCGACAAGCAAGTCTACCCCTGTAATCATTTCTGTCACAGGATGTTCAACTTGGATACGGGTATTCATTTCCATGAAGTAAAAATGACCTGATCTATCTAAGAGAAATTCAATAGTTCCTGCGCCGGTATAATTGATAAATTGGGCTGCTTTAACGGCTGCTTGACCCATTTTTTCCCGTAGTTCTACATCAAGAGCCGGGCTGGGGGCTTCTTCAAGTAATTTTTGATTACGACGCTGAATTGAGCAATCCCGTTCACCTAAATGAATGACGTTTCCGTAATTATCGGCCAAAATTTGAAATTCAATGTGGCGTGGACGCTCGATAAATTTTTCTAGGTAAACCCCAGAATTACCAAATGCTGCTCCTGCTTCGCCTTGTGCTGCTTGAAAACATTTGATGAATTCGCTTTCTGAACGGACTAGACGCATACCCCTGCCACCGCCACCAGCAGTAGCTTTGATCATCACGGGATAGCCAATTTTTCTGGCGATCGCTAATCCTTCTTTGTCCGAGTCTATTAAACCATCGCTACCTGGTACTGTTGGTACTCCTGCTTTTTGCATGGTTTCTTTGGCTGTAGATTTATCGCCCATCAACCGAATGGCTTCTGGAGAAGGGCCAATAAAAGCAATGTGATGATCTGCACAGATTTCCGCAAACCGGGCATTCTCTGCTAAAAAACCATAGCCTGGATGAATAGCACTCGCATTGCGTGTCAAGGCTGCGGCAATAATATTAGGAATATTGAGATAACTTTTACTGCTTGCAGCTTCACCAATGCAAACGGCTTCATCAGCTAGTTGTACATGCAGTGCATTTCGATCAACGGTGGAGTGTACGGCCACAGTTGCGATTCCCATTTCTTCACAAGCCCGGAGAATGCGAAGCGCGATTTCTCCCCGATTAGCAATTAATATTTTGTCAAACTTCATCTTTATAGTGTCGATATCAGTTAAGTAAATTGACTAAATAAGTCTGAAGTGTAAAGGTTAGAGGATGAAAAGAAGAATGAGGTTTAAAACTTCATACTTTCTCAATAAATACCTTCATGGGGTTGTTTCATCCTACCCTGCACTCCCAGGGCGTAGCCCTTCTCGCAGAGTAGCCGTTCTAACGAGTGTCTACATACTTCATACTTCAGCCTTTGGTTGACATTTTCTCCTGGCTAGTTTAAAACAACGCTTTCGCCTGATTTCAAATTATGACAGGAGATGACATAGCATAGAACTTTTAACAGTTGTCAATTCTCAGTTATCAGTTATCAAAGCAAGTTGTTCACTGTTCACTGAATTTAATTCGCTAAACTACCAACAGCTGCTGGTCTGAAGTTGCCTACTTTGCCCCAAGCGCATCGTAATTCCACAGTTTAAAACTGTAAGAGTGTTAAGTCCACAGGTAGTTCTGGCTATAGCCTTTTTATGCCCCTCCTACTGAGGCTGTATTTCTGCCAGTCTAATAGGTCAAGGGTCAAAATTTTGTGCATACAGACTCTTGAATTTGGGAAAAATTTAATTATGACTCCACTATAGTGATTTTGTTGTGCTATATTTAATCATTAGTGCAACCTTGCGGATGTGGCGGAATTGGTATACGCGCACGTTTGAGGGGCGTGTGGCTTTGCCTTGCGAGTTCGAGTCTCGCCATCCGCATATTTTTAATTTGAAGTTCAATAGAGTATTTTGTTTTGCCAAAATGGCATCCTTAGTTTAATAATCCTATTGTTTAATCTTTTAATGGTTAAGGCTTTGGCTGTTAAAATTAAGCGTTTTGTCTTCTTGTCCGCCCTGCAATAAATTGCGGGCTAATAGTTAAAACCCACTTCAGTGGGTTGAAATGCAATACTACTTGGGGTTTTGAGCCGGGATAAATTTTCGGCTTAAAGCTTAAACCCATTAAAATTGGTTAGAAGATTGCCTAGTAAGCTAAAAGCTTACTTCAGCTATTAGCCCGCAGTTTACTTGCGGGCGAGTTAATTGCTTAGTCTGATAATATTTATCGAACTACTAGGAAACTAGAAAGTTTTTTTAAGGCATAAGGAATGCTGTTCGTTGGAAGCTGACGTTAAGACAAACAAGACAAGAAAAACAAATTGCTTCCTTGTCCCTGGTGTCCTCCTTGTCCTCCTGCTTTACAGTTGAGTTCCTCCTGGCCCAGCAGTAACAACTACAACCTTGTCTGGATGAATTAGATCCTTGATTACCTGCTGTACTTGAGTCATACTTACAGCGTCGATTCGCTTGGGAAATTCTTGGATTTCTGCCAAGGAAAGTCCATAGACGGAATTTTGCAAAATTAAGTCTGCAACATCAGTTGGGTTTGCTAAATCTACGGGGTAACTGTTGGTAATTGAGCGTTTTGCTGTGTTTAATTCCGCTTCTGTTATACCTTGTTGTCGCACCTGCTTAAGTAAAGCGATAGTGCTAGCGATCGCTTTTTGGGCGTCACTCGGGGCTGTTTGCATTTGAATTAAGAATGGCCCTGGCTGAATCCCGGCGGCAAAAGCGCTGTAAATACCATAGGTTAAACCTTGGCGATCGCGTACTTCCGTACCCAAACGACTAGATAAAGTATCACCACCTAAAATTTGATTTAGTACCAAAGCCGCATAAAAACGAGGATCTTTACGGGAGATGCCGTTATAACCGATATAGGTAACAGCCTCAGCTTTACCTGGAATAACTGGGTTGAGGCGTTTTGTAGATGGCGGTAATGATACTGGTGGTAGGTTAATGCTAGCTGGTTTACCTTGGACTTGCCATTTACCAAAAGCTTGATTGAGCAAAGCTTTGACGCTAGCTGGGTCAAAATCTCCTACTAAAGCGATCGTTGTGGTGTCTGGTCGGTAGTGTTCCTGATAAAACTTCAACAAATCTTGGCGAGAAATACTTTTTAAGCTTTCCTGGGTAGGGAAACTATAAAAAGGATGATTTTCAGGATAAATAGCTTGTTGGAATACTCTGCGTCCGAGTCCGCGAGGATCATCTAGCTGGATTTTCAGCGCTGTCAACGCTCTTTCTCGACTCAATTCTAATTGTTCAGCTGGAAATGTAGCATTTTGAACAACGTCTGCTAAGGTTTGAATCATAATTGGTAGATTGGCAGACAATCCATTACCATTAATACTTACTCCCTCACGGCTGGCACTAAAGTTTAAGCTAACTCCCCGGTCTTCTAACTTTTGAGCAAGGGTGAGAGCATTTTGTGTCTTTGTGCCATTCATTAAGTTGGTAGCAACAAGATTTGCGAGTCCAGCATGAGAATTTGTGTCAAATTCACTACCTGCATCAATATTTCCACTTAAATTAATGGTAGGAACACTGCGATCGCGTAATAACAAAACTCGTAAGCCGTTATTCAGCCTAAATTCCTCTGGTAGGGGTTGATTTCTAGATTTGGTAGTTGATGTCGCCGCAGGTAGGTATTTGGCAAGTTCTGTTGGATCTACAGGTTTACCAGGACTGAAGTTTTCTACCGTGCGACCAGCACTAACACTAGAAGTCCCTGGTTTACCGTCTGGTTGAGTGGGTTCAAAAAAGCCGATTGTTTGTTTACTGGGATAGAGGTAAGTTTTGGCAACTCGCTGTATTTCTTGGGGTGTAACTTTAGCGATCGCTGCTAAATACCGTTCTACATAACGATAATCTCCAGCGACAGTTTGGTATAACCCTAGTTGACTGGCTTGACTGGTGATGTCCTGGTTGTTGAGTACAAAGGAAGTTTGTAGCAGCGTTTTGGCCCGATTTAATTCTGCTGTGGTGACTGGTTGCTGTTGCAATTTTGTTAAGGAAGTTTGCAATACCTGATTAATTTTTGATAATTCTTGACCAGGTGCTGCTGTAACATTAATTTCATACCAACCAGGTTCAATTAATTCTACAGGACTAGCACTAATTGAACTTGCGAGTCCAGATTCGACTAAGGCTTGGTAAAGCCGAGAACTACGTCCCCCTGTGAAGACTGCATCCATGACATCAATTGCAGCTACATCTGGATGATGAACGTTTGGTAAGGGATAAACCACTTGCAAAAGTGCAGCACTTCCTGGTTCTTTTAAGACAATAGGAGATTTTTTAGTAGCGTTAGGAGAAGCAGGGAGTTTTTCTTGATTCACCACCTCAGTTTGTCCCCGCGTCAGAGTGTCCTTATTTCCTCTTTTCGGTAGCTTTCCAAAAGTTTGCTGAACAGCTTTCAAAGTTGGTTCAGTGGCAAAATCACCTGTAATTACCAATGTGGCGTTGTCAGGGCTGTAATAAGTCTGGTAATAATTCTGCACCTGAGCAAGTGTAAATTTCTCCACATCAGCTTTTGTTCCTCCTACAGGTAAACCGTAGGGACGATTAGGAAAGGCAGATCGCATAACAGCCCGGCTGAGACGATAACTAGGTGAATTTTCGTATCCCTGCAACTCAGAAATGACTACACGTTTTTCACTGGTTAATTGCTCAGATCCTATTAAAGATTTTTCCATGCGATCGGCTTCTAGAGTCAGCAGTGCTTCTAGTTTGTCCTGCTGTACCGTACCAAAATAAGCAGTTTCATCGTAGGTGGTAAAGGCGTTAAACTGACTACCCAAAGCACTAAATAACCGACCAAACTGCACTGGACGGTCTTTAGTTCCTTTGAACATTAAATGTTCTAATTGATGGGAAATGCCATTTTCCCCTGCTTTTTCGTTGCGCGAACCAACTTTATACCAAACCTGCACACTGACTACAGGTGCAGTGTGAACTTCCTTGGTTAGCACTGTTAAGCCATTATCTAAAACCGTTTTCCGCACTCCTTGCGTTAAGGAAAGTTCGGAAACTGGCGTGACAGCATAGCTGAAGTTATTAGTTATTAGGACTCCACTCAGGGTAAAGCTGAGGAACAAGCCAAGAAGAATATACGCAAGCCGCTTACTAAAGAAACGCATGTTGGAGATACAGATAAATATTCATTTAAGTCAGTAAACTTTGAGTTTACTTTCAATCAGACTAACAAATCACCTTAAAAGCATGGTGGCAATCTTATGAAAAAGTTGCGATCGCTTATGTGAGAAGGAACTTAATAAAGTAAATTAACATTAAAAAATATAAATATAGAGATGCAAAATTTCGCATCTCTACAAACTTCAATCTACTCAAGTGAGTTCAAAAGTCTATAAAATTCAACTTTATTTGTTCTTGTGGCTTTGCCGTCCAGCTTTTGCATGTTGCTCACGGCTACCACCTTGAGTACCTTTTCCTTCTGACTCCTTATTGTCATCTTGCTGATTACTATCAGTGCGATCGCTTCTGTGGGAGTGCTTACCACCTTGTCGACCAATCTCTGCCATAAACTCTCGGTCTTTACTTGTGGTTTCTCCACCTTTACGACCAGCTTCTCTAGCTTCTTCTGATGTAAATTCGTGTGCAGTTCCTTTTTCGTGAGCAGCTTTTCCGCCTTTACTAGCAATTTCACGCTGCTTATCTTCATCCATTGATGCAAATCCACGTTTACTTGTATCTGACATAATAATTCTCCTCTTCTTTGCGTTTTATTTTTGTCACAAAAATTCTCTTTAAAGAATCTATAGAGTTGCTCAAATACCCTTGATTCTATGTCTAATTTACAAATTAAAAATTCTCTAATCCTCTTTCTAATAGAGGAGTTTGTTTAAACAAAAACATGATTTTAATTATAAAAAATAATTCTGTAGTTAGAGTAAGCAACTAAAAAATTTATTCAATTTCATCAATTTTATTATTTACAAGTAAATTATTTTTGTAGCTATAAATTCTAAATTTAACTTTAATAAACATCTATCAATAGAGAGAAAAATACCTTCATACCTAATAAAGCAATCTCATCCATATATTGAGAATTTGAAAACTTCTAATACCAATTTGAAAAAAGAATGCAACACATGAATAATTATGAAATTCCTCCCCAACCCTCCGATATTAAACCCTTATGGATGCTACTAGTTGGATTTAATCTCTTTAATCCCCCCAAAATTTGAGGGGAAACAAAAGATCCTGTTCCCTCCCCTTTACAAGGTCAAATCAACCCAATCTAACTAGTTGGTTAGTTTATCGAAAACACAAGCTCATATTTCTTCCCTTTGACAAGGGGAGGGTTAGGGTGGGGTAAAACCAGAATTCATAAGCTATTTAGACTTATGTGTAGTACACCGTAACCTGTAGTCGGGGAGGGTGTCGTTAGGCAGGTAGGGTTATCTATCTGCCTTTAAAAATTTTTTGAATTTTCTCAAAGGATAGGGTAAAAGTTGGGGGTCTCGTTGTTCATGAATCATTTAGGAATGCTATAGCAATCGCCAAGCAAAAACTAATTATTGTTGTGTAGCTGAACGTCCTTGTTTACCTAACTTAATTAAGACAAAATAAATTAGGTAAAGTACATAAATTACTAAACTAATAATGCCAAGAATGCCGAGAAAGCCAGCACTCGTGTTGGGATGAAACCATTCTTTAAATCCTAAGGGCGCTTCAAACCAGACATAACAATTAGGATTGTTACTAACATTTTCCGAAAAAGCACAACCCAAAAAAGGTATAAAGGCAAGCGAACCTAAAATACAATAGATAGTTATTGCCCAGCGCCAAGAAGTAAAAGTCAGCTTTAAGGGACCACTAGAGTGATACTCAATTTCATCGTTAAGATCCACCCAGAACCACAGCGAAATCGGTATTAGAATACGAGCCATAAATCCTGAGATAAAACTGACTGGATATTGGGCAATCATTAAATAAATTGTGATAGCTAAAAGACTTGATACTCGCCAGTAAATAGCCAGCAAGCGTTGCATCCCTTCGGCTTTTTGCACAAATGCCCAAATCAGCAGAATGAGGGGAAGAACCACTGTAAATAGTACTGCCAGTCTATAGTCCATCCAGACTAAAGGGCGAAACCAAACTTCTTTTTCCATAATATTTCCACGAATGACAAATAATTTTACTCAGAGAATATACAAGTAAAAATTAACCAAGAATCTTATAAATGATAGCTGATATGACAGTTAGCAGTTATCAGTTATCAGTTTTATCACTTGGGTAAGGCTTCCTCCGGCAACCCTACCCACTATACTTCTCTCCTGTTACCTATTGCCTGTTCACTGATTTAAATACTATGCTTAATTAACTGAAGGTAAACAATGCTACATTATATTTCTATATTTTCGTGATCTTGATCTAAATGGTTAACAATTATCAATAATTGATAATTAGATGAAATATGGCTATTAACATAAAAAACAAGTAACTATAAAGATCAAAACTAAATATTTGCCACAAACATAGATACCTCAAAGGAGAGTTGAAAACTGCCCCTGCTTGGCTACATGTTTGATACTTTCAGACTTTTTTACAACTTTTAGTGATTTTGCACTTACTTCTACTTAACAAGTAAATGTAAGTTACACCTTGTGTTTAAATATTTTTTTGAAACTAGGACACAAGGAAGGCTAAGCTTGTCTTAGTAAAAAAGCGAAAGTACAAATACTAGCAAATTGATCTTTGTTACTTGTTGGTCAGTGTTCAGTGAAATTCACTAACTTAGTTTTTAGTCGTCATAAACACGACACTCAGCTGCTTCGGGGTTATCATCACAATATTGCTCAAAAGCAGTTTTATGCTTGGCTTGCTTTTGGTGAGAAGCTTCTGCTTGTAATTCTTCTACTGCATCCCAAGCAGCAGCACATTCAGCAGAATTGCTACCTGATGTATCACAGACAGCGCGGGCTTCTTCAACTTCTTGTTGGATTCTGTTTTGGATGTCTGTCATAGTTCTAATGTTGCTGTGTGTTATTAATACCAGTATAGAAAAAGTACGGAAAGGGCTTTCTTGCACTATTCCACACTATTTTAGCCATTTAGCTGCCACTTTAGTACTCTTGATTGTTACTTCATTACAAAGTACAGCAAATAACAGGACGTAGTGTGTTATAACCTTTTTCTTTTAAGATTTTACTAGGCATACAGTTTGAAGATTATACAATGATCTTTAGATAGATGTAATGGTAATAGCAAACCTAAGTTTCTAGAATTTTATCAAGGGCTAAATTAACCTGATTTTGGGATGCAATTTCATGTTTTCCAAGATAAAAAATAAAAAACTACTAGCCGGATTATAGAAAAGCGTAAAATTCATGGCAGACCAAATGCAGTGGGCAAATGCCCTGTCAACCCGTCCCTCTTTAGAAGCAGCTGTTGCAGATGTGGTACAACGCACAACTTCTTCCTTATCAGCACCTGCGGATTTAGGGCTGGTATTCATTTCGTCTGCTTTTACAAGTGAGTATTCTCGAGTGTTACCTCTGCTAGCGGAGAAACTTTCAGTACCTGTGCTGATCGGCTGTAGTGGTGGCGGCGTTATTGGCACTAGTTTAGCTGGACAAACTCAAGAATTGGAAGCAGAACCTGCTTTAAGTCTGAGTTTGGCTCATCTACCAGGAGTGGATATCAAAGCTTTTCATGTTGTTGCTGAACAATTACCTGACTTGGACGGGCCACCAAATGCTTGGATCGATTTGATTGGTATAACATCTTCACCAACACCCCATTTTATTTTGCTGTCTGCTTCCTTCTCGTCTGGTATCAACGATTTATTACAGGGATTGGATTATGCTTATCCAGGTTCTATGAAAGTTGGTGGTCAAGCAAGTAGTGGTGTAATAGGCGGTCGAATTGCGCTTTTTTGTAATGGTCGCTTGTATGAAGAAGGAACGGTTGGGGTGGCCTTAAGTGGCAATATTGTTTTAGAAACAATAGTAGCTCAAGGATGTCGACCAATTGGTCAGCCATTCCAAGTTACCAGAGGTGATCGCAATATCATTTTGGAACTAGACGAGCAAGCACCACTATTGGTACTACGAGATTTAATTGCTAGTTTGAGCGAAGAAGACCGAACACTGGCTCAAAATTCTCTATTTGTCGGTCTGGCTATGGATGAATTTAAGCCTTGTTTGCAACAAGGAGACTTTTTAATTCGCGATATTTTGGGAGTAGACCCCGCAGGAGGAGCGATCGCGATTGGTGATTATGTTCGTCCCGGACAACGCCTGCAATTCCATCTACGAGATGCTGAAGCCTCGGCGGAAGACTTAGAATTTTTACTGGAACGATATCAAAAAGAACAACAATTCCAACCAGGTGCTGTTGGTGCATTAATGTTTTCCTGTCTGGGGCGAGGTGCGGGACTATATGGCAAGCCAAATTTTGATTCCCAGCTATTTCAGCGCTACCTCAATAATATTCCCTTAGGGGGCTTTTTCTGTGGTGGCGAAATTGGCCCTGTTGGTGGTAGTACGTTCTTGCATGGTTATACTTCTGTATTTGGGATTTGTCGGGCGGTAGGGTAATGGGGATTGGGGATTGGAGGACAAGGAGGAAAAGGGAGAGTATGAGGAGTGTGGGGAGTGTGGGGAGTGTGGGGAGAGAATGACTAATGACAATTGACCATTGACCATTGACCACTAACCACTAACCAACAAAGTACTGTGATTATCTATTAGTGTGGGTGTGCCACAAGTGGCGATCGCACCGTATTTTTCAAAGTAACGACCTACTTCTGGCGGAAAATGGGAACAGTCAAATAATGCATCTCCATTGGCAACGGTAGCCCAAAAGTCTCGTAGAGTGGGAGCTAGTTCTTGAGCCTGCTCTAATGGTAGGCTCAAAGGAGGTAGGGTCAAAAATCTCACTATAAAGGGAAAACTGCGATCGCCCATCCATTTGCGTGAACTGTGTTGTAAATCGGGGAAATCGGGAACTGACTCCACACGATAGGACAACATCTGCAACCATTGCCTACCGTAATGATCGTGACGAAACTCCAGTACCCTATAGGGATGGGGATAGCTAACTAAAGAACCAGTAGTAATGTCGTATATTCCCTGAGAGTATGCTACATCCTGAACATGTAAATGTCCTGTGAATACTAACCTCACTCCGTAGCGATGCAATAAGGGTAATAATTCCCCAGCATTTTCTAACATGTAGCGATTGGCCATTGGGTGGCGTGATTGATTAGGCAAGTGTTCCACAACATTGTGATGTATCATCACTAGCACTAATTCATCACTAGTTGAGGCTAGCACTTCTTCTAACCATCGCAGTTGTTTAATATCCAAACGTCCTACTTGCTCTCCCCGGTCGTTGAACAAGTTAGAATTTAGACCAATTAATCTGATTCCTGGTAAAATCTGACAGGTATAGTAAGATTTTTCTGGATCTTTGTAACCAAATTTACGATAGTAATAAGGGAAATCTGCAAATGCAATTGATTGCTCATTAGCCCTGAACACAGGAACGTCATGATTACCAGGAACGACGTAGGCAGGAAAAGGTAAATGTGATAAACGTTGTGCCAACCAAGCATGGTTTTCTGGTTCACCGTGTTGAGTTAAATCTCCGGGTAGTAAAAGAAAATCTAAATCTAGTTGTGTTAAATGCTCTAATACACTTTCAAATGCTGAAACACTGACTTCCACCAAATGAAAACGGCTAGGGTGATTCCAGATTGTATGGGGAAGGGCAATGTGTAAGTCGCTGACTACGGCAAAGCGAAAATTGGGAATCATTGAAGTAAAGACTATTTTAAAAACATCTAAAAAATCCTTTTAAAAAGAGTATAACCTCTGATTTATAGACATGTGTAGCAATGATCCCGCTTAATATTTGTATACATTGCAAATTTTAAATGACCTGGTATTTTGCATAGAGACTGTTAGTAGTTAGTGGTTAGTTGTTAGTAGCAAAAACGAAAAAAATCAATAAATTCAAAGAGACTATTTGTCACCAAAAAACCTGAATATGATCGTAAGCAAGATTTTTTATGACTACTATGTAAATATTGTCACAATTTTATATATAGTTAAATAGAATAGACAAATAGTATCTATCAAAAAAATATCAACAACTACTAACCAACAACTACTAGCTACTAACCAATAATAAGGAGAGTCATTTTTTGGTACGCGTTCGAGTCCGTCAGCACGTTAATCCACTAGCACAAAAGTATCAAACACCAGCCAATCCTCTAGACTGGGAAAAAGTTTATACAAAGCCAAAGCAACCACTGCACTTAGATATTGGTTGTGCAAGAGGACGATTTTTATTGCAAATGGCTCAGATAGAACCAAGTTGGAATTTTCTGGGTTTAGAAATTCGTCAGCCTTTAGTAGATGAAGCCAATAGATTGGGCGATGAGTTAGAACTACAAAATTTGCACTACTTATTTTGTAACGTCAATAATTCCTTGCGATCGCTTTTATCAACTTTCCCTCCAGGAACTTTACAACGTGTTAGTATTCAATTTCCCGATCCTTGGTTTAAAAATCGTCATGCAAAACGACGGATTGTACAACCGGAACTAGTTGCAGAACTCTCAGATTATTTGATTCCAAGGGGAGTTGTATTTTTACAATCAGATATAGAATTTGTCGCCATAGAAATGTGCGATCGCTTTGCTGTTCATCCTAGCTTTCAAAGACAAGGTTCGGGAGGATGGTTAGCAGAAAATCCCCTCCCAGTTCCTACAGAAAGGGAAATAGCTACTCAAAAAAAAGGTGAACCTGTCTATCGTGCTGTGTTTGAAAGAGTTATGATTTAAGAATTTTAGTTCTAATCTCATATTAAAAGATCAAAATTAGTTCATGTTTGGGAGGCATAGCAAATGCAGATTCAACAACGTTATTACACCCCAGAAGAATATCTAGCATTAGAAGAAGTAGCAGAATTTAAGAGTGAATATTGGGATGGAGAAATAGTACCAATGGCAGGAGGTTCAATCAACCATAACCGTATTGTTGGGAATGTATATACTTACTAAAATTTAATTTACATCGCTAACATTTATGAAAGCGTTGATTTTAGCCAGAAGAATTTGATTAACCTTTAATCAACGGCAGCGTTACTGTAAACGTTGTACCTACTCCCACTTCACTATTAACTGTAATTTCCCCTCCATGTGCCTCCAGACACTTTTTCACAATTGCTAAACCCAAACCAGTACCAGGAATTGAGCCAACATTATTAGCACGATAGAAGGGCTGAAAAAGTTGTTTTTGATCTTCTAGAGGAATACCAATACCTTCATCTTTAATATTGAAAATGACAGTTTGATTTTTAAACCTCAATTCAAAATAAACAATACTATCTGGACGCGAATATTTAATAGCATTACTAAGTAAATTTCCTAAAATATGCCGCAATAAATTTTCATCGCTCAATATTTCAGTTGGTTGTCCAGTAGCGGTAAATACAACTGTAATATGTTTATCGACAGCAATTAATTGTGCTTCTTCAACTAGTTGACGACAAAAATCTTGTAAATTGAGTAAAGTAAATTCTCGCTCAAGCCTACCAGAATCAGCTTTACCCAATAGGGAAGCCTCATCCAATAGTTGGGTCATATTTTTAATTGCAGAACGAATAAGCTTGTAATGATTCAGCTTTTTTTCTGTAGATAGTTTGTCACCACTGTTTTGTAGCAAACCCGCCGCCAATAAAATGGTATTTAAAGGACTACGGATGTCATGGGAGAGCATAGAAACAAATTCGGATTTAAACTGATTGAGTTCTTGGGCTTTGACTAACTCTGCTGTTCTTTCTTCTACCCGAATTTCTAAGGCGTGATTGACTGCACGTAAAGATTCTAAAGTGTGCTTGCGCTCGATCGCATATTTTAAAGCACGAATTAGTACTTCTACATTTACCTGTCGCTTGACTAAATAATCTTGCGCTCCCTGGCGTACTGCTTCTAAGGCAAGTTCATCATCGTTAGTATTTGTTAATACTACAATTGGTACAGTAGGAGCTTGACTAATCAACGGTGCAAGAGAAGTTAATCCTTCACTATCTGGTAAAGTCAAATCCAACAGAATTACATCAAAATCACAGCTGATCTCATTACAATTACTGAGTAAGGACAAAGCATCTCCTAATCTCTTGACGTTGAGAAGAGTAAATTCATGAGACTGGGCTTGCTTAAGAAACTCTTGTAACAATCTAGCTTCCGCCAAATTGTCCTCAATCAATAAAATTTTGATTGAGCTTGCAATCATAGTGTGGTTTGGGTATTGGGGAAGGGGGAAGGGAAGACAAGGGGGACAAGGAGGACAAGGGGGACAAGGAAGAATTTCTCTTTAATATCTTTTCCTAATTCCCGATCCCCGATCCCTGAGCCCCGATTTTTTTTACTCTGATGGTAAAGTCACGGTAGATAACCAAAAATCTTCTATTCCTTTGACGATTTGGAATAGTTGACTGAGGTTGCGAGATTTGGTGATGTAGCAATTCACATGCAAGTCATAGCTATGGAAAATATCTTCCTCGTTGTGGGAAGTTGTCAGCACGACTACAGGAATGCGTTTCAGCTTGGGATCAGTTTTAATCTCCGCTAGAACTTCTCTACCATCTTTTTTGGGCAGATTCAAATCTAAGAGGATCAAATCAGGGCGGGGTGCATCAGCGTACTCGCCCTCTTGGCGCAAATAAGCCATAGCATCCATACCATCTCTAACAGTGATAACCTGGTGTGGTATCATGCTATTTTTCAAGGCTTCTTGAATCAGACGGATATCGGCTTTATTATCTTCGACCAAAAATATGGTTCTGTGCTTTTCGTCCGTTTCTGCGCTCACGATCGCGTCCTCCCACCGGAATAGTAAAGTAGAATGTTGCACCCTCACCAAGTTTCGATTCTACCCAGATACGTCCCCGATGACACTCAATAATTTTCTTACAGATAGCTAGTCCCATACCAGTACCTGGGTACTCATCCCGCGTATGCAGGCGTTGAAAGATGACAAAAATGCGATCGCGAAACTGTGGATCAATACCGATACCGTTATCCCGTACTGAAAATAGCCATTCGTCTTCTAAGCGAGAAGCACCAATATGAATTTCTGGCGCTTGATCACTGCGGAACTTGATAGCATTACCAATCAAATTTTGGAACAATTGCATCAACTGAGTTCCATCAGCCATGACGGTTGGTAACTGATCATAAGTAATCACAGCACCCGTTTCGCTAATGCGTTTCCGCAAATTAGTTAAAGCGCGTTCTAAAGCTGTTTCTACATTTGTCAGTTCAAATTCTATTGCTTGCATATCTACTTTCGAGTATGCTAGCACATCATCAATTAACGTCTGCATCAAGCTAACTCCCTCGACGGCAAAAGTGATAAACTCTTTTGCATCTTCGTCAAGCAATTGCTCATAGCGCATCTCCAGCAATTGCACGTAGTTTGCTACCTGATTTAGCGGTTCTTGCAAATCATGGGAAGCAACGTAAGCAAACTTTTTCAATTCCGCGTTGGAAAGTTCTAAATCATGCGCTAACTGTGCTAATTCATCTGCTTGGCGCAGTACAATATTGACGATTGCTTTGCGCAATTCTAATGCTGCTTTCACTTCCACAGCTTGCCAACGTAAAGAAGTTAAGCGAACCGTTTCTTTCCACAATTCAAAAGATTTACGTGGACACAAGCGCGTATTTCCATCGGAAGTATTCACCTCAAATGCCCGATTTGGATCACCACCCCAATTCACAGTTTGAATGACTTCAGGGCGGAACCACAACACATAATTCTGTTTAGAAATTGGAATTGCTAGTAAACCGCTAGCAACATTTTTAAAATTTTGGGCATCTGGATAAAGACGCGGCAGAGAATCAGTATAGAATACTTCTTCTTCTACATTATTTTTTAGCCATTGGACTAAAAAATTCAAATCTTCTTCTTTGGGAGTTTCACCAATTAAAGTGTAATTACCACCAAAACAGATTGCTGCACCTTGGGCATTAGTTAAATCTAGTAAATTTGGTTGATGTTTAACTAATCCATCAATAAAGTTTTCTTCTTGGGACATATATTCAACCAATGCTGATTGGATATATGTCAGCCGCATCCGATAGTCATAATCTTCAGTTTCTTCTCGGTCTGCAAGTTCTGAAAAAATTACTCTCCCCAAGAATTCGCAAGCTTTTCGCATCTCGTAAGAGACGTATTTAGGCGTTTGGTGATGACAAGCAATTAATCCCCAGAGTTTACCTTCTTTAATTAAAGAAATTGTCAAAGAAGCACCAACACCCATATTGTGTAGATACTCAATATGGCATGAATAAGGACTTCTCAGGATAGAATTTGTTAAATCTGGGCGACGCTGGCTTAGAGGATTAATAGCAGGGAAAATTTCTACAGGATCAGCATGAGTATCTGGAATGATCCTAATCCAATTAGAAGCAAATAATTTTCTTGCTGGTCTAGGAATATCTGACTCTGGATAGTGTAAACCCAGATAAGATTCCATAATTGCTAATTTTTCTTCAGCAAGCACAGAACCATGCCCATCATCATCAAATTTATATAGCATCACTCGGTCAAATCCTGTGACTTTTCGGACTTCTTGCACAAGAATTTGACAGAAATCGTGGAGATTTGCCGTTTCTTCTAATTTATTAATAGAAGCTCTTGCTAAATGATAGAAACTTAAAAATGGAATATTTTCTTGAGAAAAAGCAAGTTCTAATTCCAAAATCAAAAATCCATCTGCACTGCGGTGGAAGATGCCGTCAAATACTACATACTCATCACCCTTAACTCTTGCCCAAATTTTTGTGGGATTAATCATATCTAGACTTTCTTGTAAAAGTCCAGCTTTAATTTTCTCAATTTGAAAGGGATCGAGTAAATCTTCTAATTTTTTTTGCAGCATATTTTCGGGAGTAATCCCAAAAACATCGTAAGTATTACTGCTGACTTGCAAAATATTTAACTCTGGTTCTTCTAAAACCAGAAGCACTCCGTGGGGTTGAATTTGACTAATAGTATGAATTGATGGTTCTTTTAAGCTTGTCAAGTTTAAACTTTGCAATTCAAATTCCATTACCATCACGATCTTCCTCTTTCCTTGTGGATCATCAAATCTTTCACGATTACGTTTAACATTCTAACTAGACTAACTTTTGTAACTTCTCTTTTAATCGCAGTTATAGTTAGAGCCAGACAACAGGACGAAAATCTTCCTAAATTTATCAAGACAGAAAATTTTGCCTAAAAGATAGACTTTTGATTTCCTGATCTGCTTTTACAGTACTTCCCAATCACATTGCGTTCTCAGTCTAACAAACAGAACAAAAGTATTTAGCTAAAAAAGATTAAAAGTTGTTTATTGTTACACCTATAAAATATGTAACTTGATTGATTTGTAGTAAGTTTTATTTCAATTATTTATTATTTATTACATGCATTTCAAAGGCTTACTCTAGAGGTGTAATAACACAAAATCTCACCATAAATGAATATAGATAAAACATCTGTGTTTATCTGTGTGCATCGGTGTTCGTTATAATCACCAATTATTGGGTATAGCCACAATATCGCCCGCAATTTACTTGCGGGCGAGTCTAAAAATCTAAATCCAAGAACTAAACCACATCCGCAATTTATAAGCGTGAGGCGAAAGAGGTAAAGCTAAATAAAGCGGTAGCCAAAAAACAAAAGCCGTCAAAATCATAAAAGTAATAGTGACACCAATAGCCCGGAGTAGCTTGTAATAACTACAAAGACATTGATCTACAAACCAAGCGATCGCCATAAATGCGAACACTACAGCTGTCATGTAGTGATAAATGAAAAGACAGCGAGTTACCCCTACCCAAGGCAGCAAATTGGCAGCATAATTTAAGATTAAATATAAAGCAATCCAAGTATCAACAGAAAGTGTTGGTGTGACGGTAAAACGCTTTTTCTTAACCAGAAAATTTATAGCTTGCCACCCTAACATTACTAATAACAATACAAGAGCAATGACACCAAACCACCACAAAAAGGGATTCCCCATTGCATGGACATCATAAATTACTTCGCCGCTACCCGTGGGCAAAGGCGGACCAACTACAGGTAGAGGATCTTTGGGACTAATTGCTGTTTGGTATAAATACGCCATTGGTCGAGTCAGTAAAGGCCATTTATACCAAGCAGCGCAGTAAGGGTGGACTGTAGGATTGTTACCACCTAAACGCTCATGAAACAACAAAATTTGTTGATGAACTTGGATGAAATTATATCTTTTATCTATTAATAAGTGAGGAATCCAAATCAAACTGTAGATTAATACTGGGATAATTCCTAAATAAAATCCCAAACTCACAAAATTTAGCTGCGTCAAATTTTGTAATGGAGAATTTTCTGGTTCACGTTCCCATAAATTAGGGCTTTCTCTGGAAGTATTTGCCTTACTAATTCTTCCTATTAGTTTCCATCCCCAGGCAAAAATCCAGATCACATAAGTACCCAATAAAAACCATAAACCGTTCCATTTTGTCGCAGCAGAAGCACCAAAAGCAACACCAGCTAACACTAGGTAAAGCCTACGTTGTTGTCTTTGATTTGCCAATGCTAATAATAATAACCACTGTCCTAATAATCCAAAGACAACTATATATATATTGATCAGAGCGTAGCGAGACTCGACGATAAATATACCGTCACAAGCTGTAAACAAACCTGCTAGTAAAGCAAAACTACGACGATAACTTAATTGATAAGCAATTCCTATGATAATTAAGGGAATAAACGAGCCAAATAGAGCATTAATCCAACGATAACTCCAAGCCGGACGCAATGCACCTGTTAACCCATTAACTTGATCTTTCCACAAGGGAATGCGATCGCTAATCCACATTCCCAACGCAATTATCAGTTTACCTAAAGGTGGATGACCATCAAAAAAGGGAGTGTGGGTCAGATATTTATTGGCGAATATAGCATAGTAAACTTCATCAAAAACAAGATGACCAAATCTCCCTATTCCCCAAAACCGCAGGGAAAGCGATAGAAGAAATATACCTACAATGCCTATCCAAAACCATTTTTTAGTCATTGGTCAATGGTTAGTGGTTGGTTGTTGATGGGTAGAGACGCGAGGAACATCGCGTCTGTACATTAGTAGTTAGTGGTTGGTTGTCCCCCTTTCCCCTTTCACCGATTTCCTAATCCCTATCCCTCTACTTTCGCCACTTCTAGCATGGTCTTTAGCACAGAATCAGGATTGAGACTTATTGAATCAATTCCTTGTTCCACCAAAAACTGAGCAAATTCTGGGTAATCACTAGGCGCTTGTCCGCAAATACCTATTTTGCGATTATGCTTTTTCGCAGCTGCGATCGCCATTTTCACCATTCGCTTTACCCCCTGACTGCGTTCATCAAACAACCGTGCTACTAACGCTGAATCTCTGTCTATTCCTAGCGTTAACTGAGTTAGATCATTAGAACCAATCGAAAAACCATCAAATACCTCAGCAAACTCCTCGGCCATTATGACATTATTAGGTAATTCGCACATTACATAAACTTGCAATCCATTCTCACCCTGTTTTAGACCATTTTTTGCCATTTCTGCCAACACTAACCGTCCTTCATCAGGAGTGCGACAAAAAGGAATCATGGGAATAATGTTCACTAAACCCATTTCTTCCCGGACTCTTTTGATTGCCTGACACTCTAAAGCAAAGCCTTCGCGATACCCTTGATCATAATAGCGTGCTGCCCCCCGCCAACCCAGCATAGGGTTTTCTTCTTTGGGTTCAAATTGTCTACCACCGAGTAAATTTGCATACTCATTACTCTTAAAATCTGACATTCTCACAATTACTGGCTTGGGATAAAATGCTGCTGCAATTCTGCCAATACCTTGCGCTAATTTATCAACAAAATACTGCGGTTTGTCATCGTAAAGAGCAGTGATTTCTGCTATTTTTTCTTTGACAAATTGGTCTTTTACTTGGTCATATTTAATTAATGCCATCGGATGAGTTTGAATATGATTGGCAATTATAAATTCAGTCCGTGCCAAACCAACCCCATCGTTGGGAATAGCAGATAAACTAAAAGCTTCCTGGGGATTACCCACATTCATGAAAATTTGGGTGCGAGTACGAGGCAAGTCTTCCAAAGCAACTTCTTGCACATCAAAAGGTAGTAAACCTGGGTAAACTTTTCCTTCTTCTCCTTCAGCACAAGAAATCGTCACCTCTTGACCAGTTTTGATCACTTCCGTAGCATTACCACATCCGACAATAGCAGGTACACCAAGTTCTCTAGCAATAATTGCGGCGTGACAGGTGCGTCCCCCAGAATTTGTGATAATTGCACTAGCGCGCTTCATAATTGGTTCCCAGTCGGGGTCAGTTCTATCTGTTACTAAAACTTCCCCTGGTTGGAATTGGTCAATTTTACTAACTTCGGAAATGACTCGTGCTTTACCTTGACTAATAGCCGAACCAACAGCGCGTCCTGTTACCAGAGGATGAGGTGTAGACGCGCAAGCGGCTTCCCGTAGGGTAGAGGTGATGGGGTGATGGGGTGAAAGTTTGTCTTCACCTCCCCAACTCCCAACCTCCCCATCTCTCAATCGGAGTTTATAAGTCCGCAACAAATTCTGACTTTTCTGAGATTGCACTGTTTCTGGACGCGCTTGTACAACAAATAATTCGTTGGTAATGCCATCTTTTGCCCACTCAATGTCCATTGGAGTGTAGACACTGTTAACTTGGGAATAATGGTCTTCTATCAAACAGGCCCAACGCCCTAGTTGCAAAATCTCATCATCTGTAAGGGCAAATTTATTTTTTTCGCTAGTTGTAACTAGGACATTTTTAGTAAATTTAGAGCCATCATCATAAATCATTTTTAATTCTTTGCTACCCAATTTTTTATCAATAATTGAGCGGAATCCTGCTTTTAATGTTGGTTTAAAAACATAATATTCATCAGGATTCACTGCCCCTTGGACAACATTTTCTCCTAAACCATAGGCAGCTGTAATTAGTGCTGCATCTTTAAAACCTGTCTCAGTTTCGATGGTGAACATTACCCCAGCAGATGCTAAATCAGAACGCACCATTTTCTGTACACCGACGGCGAGAGCGATGTTAAAGTGATCAAAACCTTTAATGTGACGATAAGAAATAGCCCGATCAGTAAATAAAGAAGCAAAGCATTTATGACAAGCTGCTAAAACTCCCGCAGTTGTGGTGACATTGAGGTAGGTTTCTTGCTGTCCAGCAAAACTAGCATCGGGTAAATCTTCGGCGGTAGCGCTAGAACGAACCGCTACATCTGTATCTACGTAGTACTGTTGACACAGAGATTGGTATGCTTGGGCGATCGCATCTCGTAATTCTGATGGAAATGGTGTGTGTATCAGTAGCGATCGCGCTTTTTTACCTCGTTCCCGCAAGTTATTAACATTATCAACATCTAAGTCAGCAAACAATTCGCGCAACCGTGTTTCTAACCTAGCAGACTCAATGAAATAGCGATAAGCATAAGCAGTGGTAGCAAACCCCATTGGCACATTCACACCCTTGGGTGTTAACTGCTGAATCATCTCACCCAAAGATGCATTTTTTCCACCAACTAGCTGTATGTCATTAATACCAATTTCATTGAACCAGAGAATGAGCGATCGTTCTTTGGTAGTTAACTCAGAAGTTTGTTTTATAACTGTAGACACCAGTATTTACTCCTACTAAATTCTTGGATTCCTGCTCAATAATCATGAGTAATTGAGTTTATCGATATATGATAATCAGTCTCTTTATATTTCGTAATTTACTCCATAACTTATTGGGGATCACTATGTCGAAAGTTATAGCGTAAATATTATTTAAATTTATGGTTTAATTTTGCATTTGATAAATTATCAAGGTTGGGTGACGTGAAAACCTCATTTTTTAAAAATGGTGGATGAAACGTTACGTCACCCGGTAATAGATAATTGGTAATGGCTAATGGTACGAACTTGTTCTACTTTTTCCAATGATCACTTGACAATTACCTTCACGTCTCTACTCAATTTTCATCAAGTGTAAATCCGAAATGACATTTATTAATGCTGTATATACATATAAATGATCTTTTGCTTTATCTGGTGGATAGCTTATGTTTGAGCGTTTTACAGAAATCTACAATAACAGTATTGAAATTTTTGCAAGAAACAATTGCAGGATTAGCATTTACAAATACATTAGTTACGGATTGTAACCACTTGTTACTAAAAATAGCTAGTTTTTTTGATTTATGATAATCATTAAGTTTATTACTTATTGTAGCTTAGTAAATATTTGACATTATACAAAATAGGGAGTAAGAATAAATCACTAAGATTACTTTATATTTCGTAGAGTAAAAATTTAAAATTAACTAAAATTATCCTATATATATGTAATGCCAGATATCTACTTTTACAACCAATCAACAACTTACTAGATAAAATAACTTACTTATCTATTAATTATCATTATATTGATTTATGATAAATAACCAAGATAGCAAAATTAAATTTCCTCAAGGGCGTACGGCGTTTATTATTATCCACGGCGTAGGTGAACAAATTCCTTATGAAACAGTAGATTATTTTGCCCAAAATTTAATTAAACATTTTGAAGGACAAAGTTTACCTATCATGTTAGAACACTTAATTGCTAAACGAAGATTACCAAATGGTAATCCTTGGATAGAAAGCTTTGTACGTGTTAGCTCTGCTGAACTGCAACCAGATGATTTTATAGATATTCATGAATATTACTGGGCAGCTGATACGGAAAATAAAATTAGTGTACCAGAAGTATTGCAATGGACAGAACAGACACTAGAAGGGACAATTGCATTTTATAGTCGAGAGGAAAATCAAGATAAATTAGACGAAATTTTGAAAGAAAATAAATGGAAGAAGTTTTTTAAATATCGCTTACGTTGGCTAACTATATTTTTACGTCTATTTAATATAGTATATCCTTGGTTAAGATTGATTGTTTGTATATTACTGCTGTTATTAAGCCCATTTCTTCATGGTCAATTTCTACAACCAGCTTGGAATTTGAGTAAAAAACTGGTTACTCCTTTGCTAGTTAATTTTGTGGGAGATGTTGCTATCTACACTACTACTAATGTAAAATCTCCTTACCATAAAATTCGTAGACAAATACTAGCAGAATCATTAGCATTGCTAAAAGCTATTCTCAAAGATAAAAAAGTAAATTACGACCAAGTAATCATAGCTGGGCATTCTCTCGGTAGCTGCATTGCTTACGATACCTTAAATCTTTTATGCATAGAAGCAAGTCTATCCAAAGATAAAGGCAAAAGTTTACTGGTTGATAAAATTACAGGCTTAATCACTTTCGCATCTCCATTAGATAAAATTGCTTTTTTCTTTAGAGAAATGGCACAGCAACATCAATATATTAGACAAAGAATTTTAGAACACTTAAATTCTTTTCGTGTGAAGCCTTTATATGTTCAGCTAACTTCATACTTGACTAAAAACCCAGTCGAATGTCAACTAGAAAAAGTTCGCTGGGTCAATTATTATCATTTACAAGATCCGATCAGTGGTCATTTAGATTATTACAACAGTTTAGATAACGTTTTACTGGAATATGAAACTTACTGGGGAGAAAAAGCACATTTAGGTTACTGGACAGATCCAAATTTCTACAAAGATATTGCTCAACGCTTTCTAGAATCTAAAAATGAGTAGTACAGTTATTCATTAGACCTCTTGCAAAAGCAATTTTCCAAGAGGTAGGGTAAAGGTTAAAGGGCAAGGGTTAAAGGAAAATTCCATTTCTTTCATCCTGCCCTTTGCTCCTAATCCCTACTGTACGAACACCTTGAGTTTTCTTGAGAGAACTCCACCTTACCCTTTGATCAATGGTATAACTTACGGCAAGACCTTCGCCGCACATAGTATGTCCATATAAAGTTTAGTGATTGATGGTTTGTAAGAACATTAAGAATAGGTTATTCACCTACAAATTCAATGATTACTACTTATAAGTCATTTTTAATTTGAACCTAACAATTAAGGACTAATGACTTCAGGCATTGGTAAACTACCCAATAACACCAGACAACGGAGGGAAAATCATGGGTAAGTACGACAAATTTTTTGAATCAGAAGAGGTATTGGAAGAATCACTCACTCCCAATGAAGCAGTCGCAGCAGTCGCTGTTGTGACTGCAATTGCTGATTCTTCCATAGAAGATGTGGATGCAGATCTATTAACGGATATTCTCTGGGGATTTGAGGTTTTTGACGAATATTCCGATGATGAATTACTAGAAATGATCGATAAACTTCTAGCGCTTGCTGAAGATGAAGGAGTCGGAACACTTTTTAATACTGCTTATGAATCCTTGGATGATGAATTAATACCAGATGCCTTTGCTGCGGGGGTGAGTATGCTGGTAGATGAAGAAGAATTGCGTATCCCCAGGGGGAAAACAACTCTACTCAAAAAACTACAACAAGCCTTAGAACTAGAAGATGAAGAAGCAAAGGAAATTGTAGACGAGGTTATTGCTGCTTTTGAAGAAGCAGAAGACGAAGAAGAATTACTAGATGAAGACAACGAACCATTACTAGAATCAATGTCTAGCCAGCAAATATATGAGTCACCTGCTGGTAATTTTGTAGTCCCTGTTCCATCTCGCCTGCAACAAGGTGCTAAGATTGATACCCAAGAAGGAGTAGTGACTTTTTCTGATGATCTTGGTTCCTTATTCCGAATCGATTATAGCCCCTTGCCTACTCAACAAATGGATGACATGGAAGCTGTGGGACAGGAGGAATATTTAAGGTCTATTCTTTTGAACAAGTATGTACCTAGTGCGATCGCATCTAATTTACCAGATGCTTCTGTGGATAACACGGAATATCTACCAGATGTATTAGAGGGTGCTTACTTTGCATTAGTAAATATGCCTGAAGGTTCAACAGTTCCCAAAACCGGAAACAATGGTACTGCCGTTAAATGTGATGCCTATCGAGGACTGTTAGTATTTATTGATGGAGACTTTTTGTATATAGTCAGTAGCCAACGCAGTTTTTGTGATGGTGAAACTCCCAAGAGTGTCAAACAAGAAGCCCAAAATCTTAAGCAGCAGATTATCAGTTTCGTGGATACTATCGAGTTTACTTAGTTTTAGTAGGCGATCGCACTCATATATTCCGATTCAGAAGGTGGTTTGTTGTGAAAGTCGCCTTCTGTTTTTGCTTAGGAACACGGAGGGGAGGTGGGGAGATGGGGAGATGGGGAGTGTAAGGGGTGTGTAGACACGCTCATAGGCTTAAGGTAAGGGTGGGGTGTGAGGGGTGTGAGGAGTAGTAACCATTAAAAACTAACCACTAACTACTAACGTACAGACGCGAGGAACATCGCGTCTCTACCCACTAACTACTAACCAATGACAAATGACTAAAAAATTAACAAATGATTAACAAAAAGTCCTAAACTGAAGATTGCATTGTGTATAGTTTTGAGCTTGACGAATCACCTGTGCGGAAAATAGTAATTGCCGGAAACTGGAAAATGTTCAAAACCCAGGCAGAGTCCCAGGAGTTTTTACAAGGATTTCTGCCTACCTTAGAAGATACCCCCCAAGATAGAGAAGTGGTATTGTGTGTACCTTTTACTGATTTAAATCTTTTATCTAAAAGTTTGCATGGTAGCCGTGTACAACTGGGGGCGCAAAATGTCCATTGGGAAGACAGTGGTGCCTATACGGGTGAAATTTCCGGACTGATGTTGCAAGAAATCGGGGTACGCTATGTAATTGTCGGTCACAGTGAACGACGACAGTATTTTGGGGAAACGGATGAAACCGTCAATTTACGCCTGAAAGCTGCTCAAAAGCATGGTTTGACCCCGATTTTGTGTGTAGGCGAAACCAAACAACAACGAGATGCGGGGGAAACAGAATCACTGATTATCAGCCAACTAGAAACAGACTTAGTGAATATCAATCAGAGTAATTTGGTAATTGCTTACGAACCGATTTGGGCGATTGGTACTGGTGATACCTGTGAAGCCAGTGAAGCCAATCGAGTCATCGGTGTTATTCGCAAGCAATTAAAAAACCCTGATGTGCCGATTCAATATGGCGGTTCAGTCAAACCGAATAATATTGATGAAATTATGGCTCAGCCAGAAATCGATGGCGTGTTGGTGGGAGGAGCAAGTCTAGAACCTGCAAGTTTTGCCCGAATTGTGAATTACAAGTGAATTACAAGTACTAAGGTGGGCAATGCCCACCTAGCCTGGTGAAATGACAACCAACTTGATTATTCGCGATCGCTGTTTCGAGTGGGGACGGCGGACTTATTTGATGGGCGTTTTAAATGTTACGCCTGATAGTTTTAGTGATGGTGGCGAATTTAATGCGATCGCTTCTGCTTTAGCCCAGGCGCAGACGCTCCAAGCAGCTGGGGCAGATATGATCGATATCGGCGGTCAATCAACCCGGCCTGGGGCAGAACAAATTTCTGTGGCTGAAGAACTCGACCGTGTTTTGCCAGTGTTACAGGTCTTACGCCCGGAAATTTCTCTACCAATTTCTGTAGATACCACACGCTCAGAAGTAGCGATCGCTGCACGAGAAGCAGGTGTAGATATAGTTAATGATATTTCGGGAGGCATGTTTGACCCAGAAATGCTACCATCTGTAGCCAAGTTGGGCGTACCAATTATATTAATGCATATGCGTGGAACCCCCCAAACTATGCAAAAAATGACTGATTATCAAGATTTAATCGGAGAAATTGGCAATTTTTTCTCAGAACGAATTGCAACAGCAATAGCTACAGGTATTGATCAACAAAAAATTATCATCGATCCTGGCATTGGTTTTGCCAAGAACTACGAGCAAAATTTAGAAATTTTTCGCCGCTTGCCAGAATTACGAAAGCTGAGTTGTCCGATTTTGGTAGGACCATCGCGTAAAAGTTTTATTGGCCGTATCTTAAACCAACCAGACCCGAAAGCTCGTGTCTGGGGAACGGCAGCAGCATGTTGTGCTGCTATCTTTGCAGGAGCTGATATCCTCCGAGTTCACGATGTCAAACAAATGCATGATATTTGCTTAGTTGCAGATGCAATTTTTCGACAGTCGTGACTATTTATTGTTTGTTAGTAGTTGATTGTTATTCGTTGGTTGTGATTATGACAAATAACTAATGACTTTTTTATACAGAACCATTTTCTGATTTTTTGTTATTACCTTCTTGATTTACTGTCTCTGAGATTAAATCCATCATATCAGAAGATTTTCCAGGGTCTACAAACACAACTTTGGCATTTTCGCTTTCGCCTAATCTGTAACTGGCATTTATATAATCTTGTGCTACAAGATACCGCAAAATCTCCTTGTTTCCAGGGTTATTACGTAAAGCTTCGGAAATGATTTCCATCGATCTCTTGGTTCCTTCTGCTTTTTTAACTGCGGCTTGCCGTTCCCCTTCTGCTTCTAAAATAGCAGCACGACTTTTAATTTCAGCAGCTCGCTGCTCTTCCATCGACTTCCGCACACTTTCAGGTAGGGTAATACTTTGAATATCTACACGAATAACTTCTACTCCCCATTTTGGTGTAATTCCATTTAAATGATCTAATATGGCTCTATCTATATCAGCTCGGGAGACATTCGTTTCTTCCAAGGTGTGTTGAGCAAGGATTTCTCTAACAGTAGTTGTAGCCAATTGCGACAGTGCAATTTGCAGATCTTCAATCTCGTAATAGCTTCTCTTAATATCTTGAATACGCCAATACACTACTGCATCAATTTCTACGTAAATATTATCTTTAGTGATAATGTTTTGGGGTTTGATGTCTAAAATTTGTTCTCTTGTCGTATCCTCCATCACAATTTGATCCAGTAAGGGAATAATAAAGTTTAGACCTGGGTCAAGTTTGCGATGATATTTGCCTAAACGCTCTACGAGGGCTTCATTTCCTTCGTTAATTAATTTAGCAGAGCCTAAGGCATAGCCTATAAGCACTAAGACTATAGCAATGATTGGTTCCATATATGCTCCTAATTAAGCTTTAAAGGGATTTACTTTTTACTTTAAGGACTTAATTCTAATCTGTCCTACTTTTGTGTCTTTATAATTTGATTATGGTTGAATGTGTAAGTTAATAGCACAAGCAGAGTGTTCAAGCAAGATACTTGAGCAAGAAGCAACGCTATTAAAGCACTTTCGCAGCCATAGTTGCAAGCGCTAATTTTTTGATTAAATTTACCGAGTAGTAGGGTGTAGGAGTATGGGAAGATTTTAGGATTATTAGAATTAAACTCTCCCCATCTCCCCACCATCTAGTTTTCCCCTTTCACTGACTCACTAGCTTCAGCCACGGTTTAAGATTGTCTGGTAATTCTGAAACAAGACTTAACGGCAGTTGTGATGTGGAGAAAGATTGAGCGTAAGCTGGTGTCAGAAATGGTTGATAGGTTCTGGCTTCTGGTGTCTGTTGTTTGATAAACGCTAAACTTACACCTTGCAGCAACTGACGTAAAGCTTTAGTTTCTTCACCTCGCCGTTCTCTAACAATAGTAGTAGCATCACTAGCCTGATAAGTAGGATCGCCAATACTCAAGTGTGTACCACCAACAGCACTAAGTAAGTATTTTTCGCCTCCTAATTGGCTAAAGGGTGTGATTTGATGCTTAAGTGCGGGAGTGAGAGCATCTTCGGTTCCAGTTAAAATAAGAACTGGTTGTTTGACTTTAGCTAAGCCGTTTTTACCAAAGAGATTGCCAACAAGAGGATTAAGAGCGATCGCACTTTTTACTCTTTCATCTTTGAGCCGCAATTTTCGTTCTGGTAGAGAAGCAGCTGCACATTGCAACCAATCACCAGGAGCTTGGCCAATACCTAAAGAATCTTTGCAGAATTGCCGCAATTGTGGCAAGTCAACCTCTGCTCCTAGCAAAGCTAAAGCAGTATAACCGCCTAAAGAATGACCGATCACAATAACTTTATCTGTATTTAATTTTCTTTGCAATTGTCCCGGTTGCCTATCTAGTTTCGCCAGTTCATTAAGTGTAAAACTGATATCCTTAGGTCTATCAATAAATTCAGTCTCTGGTAGTAACCTCTTCAGATTAGGTTGATTTGAGGTTCTACTAATAGCTGTAACATTGCTACCTGGATGTTCAATCGCGGCGACAGTGATACCGTAAGAGGCAAGATGACGCGCTAGATATCCCAAAAATTTACGATTTGCCCCAAATCCGTGAGAAATTACAACCATTGGATTTTGGCGATCGCTACTACTCCAGTAAATATCTACAGGTATAGTACGATTTCGTTGTCGGTCTTGCAGGACGAATGTTTGTTGCTGGACTGTTTGCTTTCCAGGGGCAGCTGGATTGAAATTGGTTTGTATGGGTGTGCTATTTTTGGCAGTTGATTCCCGTGATAACACTGCTCCAAAAATTTGACTTTGCCAGTAGCTGGGGTTTAATTCCAGCGCCACAGAGATTGCTTGAGATGCGTCTACTGTCACATTTTCTTGGGGGTAAGCCCGTAAAAAACCCAGCGCACTCAAACCATTAACTTGCCGCAGTGCTAAGTTGAGGGTTGCTTGCAGACTTTCGGCGCTACTACCTGGGATAACTGCTGTCAACGATGAGATAAATTGTTTGCCTAATGGGTTTTGTTTTAATTCTTCGATGAATTTGTCAGCAACAGCTGGATCTATTTCCAGACGCTTTGTTAGCAATTCTCTAATTTGAGGTGTCAGTATAGATGAAAATATTTGCAGATTGTCTGGTAAATCTCCGGTTTTGGCAAATTTTTCTAAATCCGCGATCGCCACTGACTGTTGAAATGGCCCTAAGCGAATAGTAACTGTTTCTGCCCCTAAAGTTGCAGGCATTGCTGCACCCCAACTCAAAGCTAAAGTCAGGCTACACAGTAATGACTGCCTCCAGGATACATAACGTCGCTGTCTGCCAAGCTGAAATTGCATACTAGTTACTAGTTATATTTATCAGTTCTCAGTGATCAGTTATCAGTTATCAGGCGTATGGTAAGGAATTTTGACTAATTATTCCTTGATGATACAAAGATCCAGAAATTGAACTGATAACTGTTTACTGATAACTGTTTACTGTTAAAACCCAGTGAATATGGATCTGATAATACCGAAGACAGTACCTATAGGATTGAAGATCGCACCAATGGTATCACCAGCTATAGCTGGATTAGAACGCTTAATAATTACAACGTCATTATTGCGAAGTATGGGGTTGGTTTTCTCGTTAATTCCTGCGGAGAAATCCATTTTAACTCTACGCTTAGTGACAGAACCATCAGGATTGAGACGAATTAAATCCACGACAGAACTTCTCGCTCTCGCATCATTAAACCCACCTGCTGCGAGTATAGCTTGATTCAATGAGCTATTAGGCAGAACTTCCACTCTTCCTGGATTTTTAACTTCCCCTACCACACCAACTTGAATGCGTGACGGAGACAGAGTAGTGGTTGCTAGTTGCGTAGCTTCTGCTGGGTTGACTTCGGTAGCGGTGGGGATCACAATAGTATCACCATCTTGAACAATGACGTCTTGATTAATATCACCACTTTGCAGCAATTGCCAGAAATTGACTCTAATTTGTTGCTCTGTACCAGTTCTTGTTGGTCGGCGAATAACTATATCGCGAATATTAGCTTGTGGTGTAATACCGCCTGCTAGTTGGATTGCTCGTGAGACAGTGGGTTGACCAGAAATAGCTGGCGCATTAGTTCCAGTTGTGGTTCCAGTGCCTGCACCTTCTGCTTGTCCTTGTGTAACAAGGTATGTGCCTGGTCGGTTAACCTCACCAGTTACTGCCACTGATCGGGGTTTGGTGATATCAGCAGCAAAGCTAGCGGCGGATATGTTACGGGCATCTGCCAAATTCAAGTCAGTCGCTGTTGGCACAAAAACAGTGTCGCCATCCCGAAGAGTAACGTCTTGCGGTAAAGTGCCTGTTTGAATGTATTTCTTTAAATCGAGGGTGATGACTTGTTCTGGGCCGTATCCTAACTTGCGTCGTAATTGTACTTTGCTGATGTCTGCGGCTTGAGTTACCCCTTGAGCGGTTGTCAGTGCGGACATCACGGTTGGATATTGCACACCAGGATCTTGACCTGCGCCTCCTGATAAGCTGAGACTATAAGCTCCTGGTCGTGACACTTCTCCAGCTACAGTCACATTAATGGGACGAGGTGATAACAGATTCACTGAGATGATGGGACGCTTCAAATAAGTTCTGTAAGCACACTCGATAACGTTAGCAGCTTGCTCTGTTGAGAGACCCTGAACAGGGACAGTGCCAATGAGAGCTAAATTGATTGCTCCACCAGGAGGAATGGTATATTCTCCAGTATATTCCTCGACTTCAAAGACATTAACACGGATGCGATCGCCTCCGCCTAATGTATAACCTGAGTACGAAGCTTGTGTATTTCTACTGTCAGCCAATTCTTGGTCTAAGCACTGTTTCACAGTTGGTATCTGTGTTTGAGCCATGACCGCAGGTAAGAAGTTTGTCAACGCTAGGGTGAAAAACAGTAACCCTGCCACTGGCTGATTAAAAAGTTTCCACAAACTTGTGTTAAGCATATTTACCTGAAATACCATGAGTAAAGCACTGTCTTATCAGTTTATCGTTGACTATACTTAAATATTCGAGTTCCCCAATAATATTATTTTCCGAAAAAACCGTATTCTTCAGAAAAGAGATTGTATGTGCTATTTGAATTTTTAATGAAGCTAATTTCAAGCGGATTTTTAAAAAACTCTAGAATTATGAAAATTATGTGGTAATAATTACAATCAATTTACTTGGTGGTTAGTTATTATTGGTTAGTTGTTAGTTGTTATTAGTTGCTGGTTAGTTTTATTAATTAATGATTAGTTGCTATTAGTTAGTAGTTTATTTATGATATAGCGACGATTGACGACTGACAATTGACCTTATTTTTTATACTTTTGCATCTGTTGCATAAAAAACTCTTCTAGAGATAAACGTGACAAATTCATACTAATCATTTGACCACCCATGAGATTCAGACTTGCAAAAAAATCATAAGCATCACCTTGCAAGTCACCTTGCCAATAACCATTAGATACAAATTCTAGATTAGGAACCCACTTTTGTAGAATTTCCCAATCACCACCTTGACCTTTAACCTGATATGTGTTGTATGTTCCCAAGAGTTCATTGAGAGAACCAGAACAAATTAATTCACCTTGAGCAAGAATAGCAATGCGATCACAAATTTGTTCTACTTCACTTAAAATATGACTATTGAAAAAAATTGTTTTGCCTGCGGCTTTCAGCGATAGAATGATTTCCCGCATTTGTAACCGTCCTACCGGATCTAACCCAGACATAGGTTCATCTAAAAACACCACTTCTGGATCGTTAATTAGCGCTTGTGCCATACCTACACGCTGTAGCATACCTTTGGAGTAGCGACGCATTTGCTTATAACGAGCATCAGCTTGCGATAAACCAACTAATTCTAGCAATTGAGGAATGCGTTGATGTTGCAGCTTTGCAGGAATTTGGAATAAGTCGGCTGCTAGCTGAATAAATTCCCAACCCGTAAGATAGTCATAAAAATAGGGATTTTCTGGTAAATAACCAATACGTTCTTTGACTGTGCGATCACCCAATGGTTTACCTAAAAGTAATCCTCGTCCAGAGGTGGGACGGATAATACCTAGTAACAGTTTTAATAGCGTGGTTTTACCAGCACCATTTTGTCCCAGTAGCCCAAAGGTTTCTCCTTTGTAAACAGTTAAAGAGCAGCTTTTGAGAGATACGACTTTTTGATTCAAAAAGAAACCAGTCCGGTAAACTTTTCGTAGTTCAGAAGTGAGAACCACTGGTGTCTGTTCTTGCGTATGTGAGGGAAAATCAGTAGTATCTGCAACAACTTTCATTTTCGGTTATTTAGTGCTAAAAGTTACATTAAAAAATAACTACTATTTTAAAACATCCTGTAGCAAAAGAACTAGATAGCCTGGAAGAAGGCACAGGACAGTCCCAATGAAAAAATTTCACCCCATCCTATCGGACACCCCTCTGGTGAACTCGCGGAAAGGGGAAGGGGGGTCCTGGGGAACTCGGGGGTCCCACTCCCCTAAGGGAGTGGGGATTAGGGGTGAAGGGGCTGTTCTTGTGAGGTTACTTTCAACTCAGATGGCAGAAGAAACAAGAGTATGGGGATTCAAACCCAAGCAATTGTAGACGACAGGATGGCAATTCAAACGTTGCTGCCTCTTGTATTGCCGGGAGGATGATAATATTAACCGCGATAAGTATGCAGGTACAGGGCGAAAATCCACTTTCTACAGTGATCAGTTATCAGTTACCAGTTATCTATCACTGCTCACTTTTCAATGATGTTGATGAATCCAACGCAGAATTAGGTATGAAGCGATCGCGATGGAAAATTCTCTAAAATTGCAACTTTGTTACTAATGAAAATACCAATCAAATTTTTATTTTATCCAGAGGTTTTGCCCAAACTAATTTAGCGTTTTTTACTGACAAAAGCCTCTGGATTTTATTGGGAACGTGATTGTCATAAATAAATTGCCAAAGCTAATGGTGAAGAGTTTTAATTAAATCAAGTTAAGTGCCAGAACAGTCATGCTGTCATTACTCTTAACCATGAATAATTAGCAATAGGCTGTAATATCTTCACCACATTCATCTGCAAGATAGCAAAGAGCTTTGAAACGTAGACCAACAACTTCTTCATAAAGAGGATTGAGTTTACACATTGGTGGAATGTGGAAAAGTTTCTGGCCAAATACTACAACATCACGTTCAAAAGGACATTGAGCAGGAATAAGTTTACATAGAAAATGGGCTAGTTTAGCGTTATGAACATTAATAGATTCTAACCATTCACGCATAGGAGATAATAAGTCGCGTCTTGTTTGGATTTGAGTAAAGCTAGTCATAATTGTTTTCCTGAAAATTTAAAATTTGTATATTGGTTGAGTTGGCTTTTTGAACCTTTTCCTATATATGTATACAGTTTGGTTCTTGAGTTTTATGCAAAATTCTTGCAAATTTTTTTTGGATTTGAGATATCGCTTTTGCTTTATCTCTCTTCTTTAGGTACACATTTAACTACAAACTCTAAAAACAGGCTTCCGGATCAACTCACGCATTGATGAAAACTTTGCGTTACACTGGGAAAACTTCGCTCTCAAGTTTCCCACTCATCTATATTGTCTAAATTTAGACAGCGATCGCCTTCATCCAAGGGAGTCACCCAATCGGGTGATTTTATTAAGTCAGTGAACAGTAAACACATAGCGAATTACCTGATAACTGATAACTGATAACTGTATAATTAATGGGGTAAATATATCCACTTCTATCAAGTACTTGCTCAAACCTTACAAAAAAATTCCGTCGTCTTAGCTACTGTCGTTAAAACAAAGGGTTCTGTTCCCAGAGAAATTGGTGCTAAGATGCTCATCAGTAGCGATGGTAAGACCTTTGATACAATCGGCGGAGGTGCTGGTGAAGCTAAAGTTTATCAGCAAGCATTGCAAGTATTACAGACAGGCGAAAAGCAGTTTGTAGAAATAGATTTATCTGGTGCATCACATTCACAAACTCAGGGTGTTTGTGGTGGCACAATGCTGGTATGGTTGGAACTATGGTCGGGTTATCAAGCTCTTGAATTAGTCAAGCAAATTTTAAAAAAATTAACATTAGAGCAAACAGCAGTCTTAATTACGCCCTTTACTCCAGATCAAAAACCATATCTGACAACAACACAAACCCTAAATTCACCACTAATACTACGAGATCAAGCTTTCATAGAACTTTTATCACCACCACCAAAGCTATTAATTAGTGGTGCAGGACATATAGCTATTCCTTTGTCGCAAATTGCAAAAATAGCGGGTTTTCAGGTAATTGTCCAAGATGATCGTCCAGATTTTGCGACAAATCAGCGATTTCCAGAAGCTGCAATTGTACTTGCTAAACCAATTATTGCTATTCAAGAAATTTTAAATAATGTATCTGATTTATATGTTGCTTTAGTCACTAGGAGTTATGTACAAGATTTAACAGCTTTAAGGTTGATATTGAATTACCAACCTAAATATATCGGTATGATTGGCAGTGAAAAACGAGTCCATACTGTGTACAAAATCTTACAAACTGAGGGCTATTCGGAAAAATTGTTACAGCAGATATATGCGCCTATAGGCTTAGATATCGGTGCTTTTACACCAGAGGAAATAGCTGTGAGTATCTGTGCAGAATTAATCAAAGTGCGACGTGGTGGAAGTGGATTGTCACTGTCAATAGTCAATGGTCAATTGTCAATAGTCAAGAAGTTAGGGAATCATGAAGTATCTCACTAAATAAGCGAATAGCGAATTTCGCAGAATTTGTGAAATTTACGAAGTGTATACTATAAAAATATTCTTAGAGATGGAAGCGCGATCGCATTGTTATCTGTAGCTTAAATAAAAAGATGAAATGCGATTTGTATGTTGAAAAAACAAATTTTTCAAACACACATATTGAATATAGCAATTAGCTTGATAGGATGTTTCGGAATTAATTTTTTAATATCTTCCCCAGCTTTTTCCCAAACTCAATCAAATTCCCGTACTTACATTACTCCCAGTGGAAATATTATCAATATTGTCCAACCCAACAATATAAAAATTACCTCAGATGGTGAACGAGTGATCACCCCTGCTGGTAGTGTCACAAGCAGTACGGGTTTTATTATCAATCCAGATGGTTCCTTAACTAATTCCTTTGGCACGATTATCACCCCCAGTGGTGTAATTATCACAAGCGATCGCCAGCGTATCCTTACCCCTGTTGGTGGCGTCAACACCAAAGCCGATTATATTATTAATCCTGATGGTTCCTTTAGTGTCCCTGGTGGCCCGACTATTACCTCTGGTGGTTTGATTATTACCAATGATGGCAAACGTGTAATTACCCCTAGTGGTAGCATCAATAGTAATGTTGGCTTTACCACCTTTCCAGATGGTTCCATTGCTACCCCTGGAGGTAATATCATTACCCCAAACGGAGTGATCATCACCCCTAACGGAGAGATAATTGGCCCTGGTCGTCAACGCAGACGTTCATAACCAACAATTTGTAATTATCCTTGCTGCGGGTAGTTCCACCCGCATGGGTACTTGTAAAACCACACTACCTTGGTGTGAAGGTAAGACATTATTAACCTACCAGCTAGAACAGTGGTTAATAGCTGGTTTTACACCTGTGGTAGTGTTAGGTTCACACAATCACCACAGAGGAAGTGACTGTCCTGCTGGGAGTTTGGTTGTAATTAATCCTGATGCAAGTGCTGGGAAAACAACTTCTATTCTCGCAGGATTACAAAATATTCCAACTAATGCTGAGATATTAGCAATTTCTGCTGTTGATCAACCCAGAAAATTACAAATTTATCAGCAACTTTTACAAGCACACAAATATAATTCAGCCTTAATCACTGCACCTATATATAAAAGTAAAATCGGTCATCCATTGTTATTTGCCAAGGAGATACGACCAAACTTGGAAAATATACGCGAAGCAACTTTAGGTTTACGTCAACTTATTAAAGAGTTTTACTCATTAATTTGTAAAGTAGATTTTGACGATCCAACAGTTTTGTTAGATATTAATACACTCGAAGAATATTTAAAAGCAGCTATAGTCTTCCTAAATCATGCATGAGAGACAAGACCACCAACTTCTTCAAAAAGTCAGTTATCTGGGCTTGACAATATTATTTTTTTAGTTAATAAAACTAATCTTTTCATCAATCCAAATATTAGTTTGCTACGGAAATACTTGATTTTTGAAGTTTATTTATAATCTATTCTAATCACATATCACTAAGTTAAAAGTCTTCAGGAACAAAATCATGTAGTTTTGCATCATAGGTAACATAAGCTGTTAATCACTACTACTATTGAAAGTAGCTAAACTACATAATAATGATGTGGAATAAATCTACATAACCTTACTTTCAGCATCAAACTTCTACCATTGGTATACACCGATAGACAGGTTGAACATAACTCAGAAACAATATTCAGTAATATCACGTCATTTAATTTACTAAGGCTAAAGAAGGACTATTTATGAATCGCTTGCTTCATTGGAAATCTAGAACAACAGCATTTATGGCAATGGTAATGTCAACCAGCGCCATAGTGCCTTTATTTGGTCCTGTTGCAACTGCACAACAACCAGCAATTTTTACCAGACCAAATCAACCAATCAGTCAATCAAGGACAGTTTCTATTCCTCCTGGAGTCACAATTCCTGTTACTTTCGATAAAGATAGAATTGTTGTTACTCCTGACGAAACCACATCTGTAACCTTAAAAGTTGCACAGAACGTTGTAGACGGAAATCGAAATATTTTAATTCCTGCGGGAACTAAAATTGAAGGACAATTACAACCAAGAACTATAAATGGTGTAAAAGGTTCTCAGTTTGTAGCAGAAGAATTAGTTTTTAGCGATGGTAGAAGACAACCTATCGATGCAACTTCTCGGGTAGTTACTAGAAAGGAAACAATCAAGAAAGGAGCCAAGACTAGCACAGTATTAACAGATGCAGCCCTAGGTGCAGGTGCTGCTACTGTTATTTCTCTGCTTACAGGTAACAAAAAAGTTGAAGTCCTAGAACCAGTAGCTGGTGGTGCTGTCGGTGCTTTAGCAAGCACTTTACTACGCAAAAGAGAAGTAGAAGTTGTTGTCATTAACCCACAACAAGATTTAGATGTCACTCTCAACTCCAATTTGGTAGTATCCCGCTTCTAAGACGAACAGAAATTAAATTGTGACTTTCATCATTCTAAAAACTGATGACCATACTTTGAGGGGTTTCCTTTATGGAAACCCCTCTCTAATTTATGAAGAAGAAGCATTAAATTATATTGGTTAGATTATGCGCACAGTATGACTAGTTGGAGATTTTATATTCGGAATATAGGAATCCTTAATGACAAAATAACTGATTTTATACATGACAGAGGTTCTTTGTCCATGATGAATTAACTGGCGAGAGAGCATAAAGTCAGATAAAACCTAACTCCACCGTCCTGAGCATGCAAAACCTATATACTAGCTAACACTGAAACAGATTATGAGCCTTTAAATACTGCTGTTTTGCATACATACGGTTTTTTTTTGGATTTGACCGAAACTCTTTTGGTAAGTTTGCGTCAATAAAAACTAAAGGTAAAAATGATAATTTGGCTGAATAAATCCTAGCCAAGTAATAGCATTTTGACTAAAAAAACATCTTTTTTCTATTACAAAATTGAGTATTTTAGGAACATTTTGTTACAGAAAATAATCTTATTAAGTAATAGAAAAAACAAAAATTTAGAGAGGAAAATAAATGTTTACTCAATTCCGTTGGCAATCGGGATGTGCTGCTTTCATGGCATTAGGTATTACAGCAGGTGCGATCGCGCCTTTAGTGACAGCTGCACCATCTTTCGCTCAAACTAGTTTTTCTGATGTTTCTTCTAACTATTGGGCAGGACAATTTATTCAAGAATTAGCACAAAGGGGTGTCATCGCTGGCTTTCCTGATGGTAGCTTCCGTCCAGAAGAACCAGTTACCCGCGCTCAATTTGCTGCCATGCTCAATAAAGCTTTTCAAAAATCATCAGAACGACAGGCTGTAAATTTTGTTGATGTTTCCAGAAACTATTGGGCATACAGTGCTATTCAACAAGCATATACTACTGGCTTTTTGTCAGGATATCCTGGAAATCGATTCGAGCCTGGTCAAAATATTCCTCGTGAGCAAGTTTTAGTTTCTCTCGCCAACGGTCTTGACTATACTGCTAGCGGTAATGTAGACAGTACCCTACAATTTTACAGTGATGCTAATAGCATCTCTAGTTATGCCCGCACACCTATAGCTGCTGCGACTCAAAAGCAGATAGTCGTCAACTATCCAAGTCTGAGATTCCTAGAACCACAAGATACTGCCACACGCGCCCAAGTTGCAGCTTTTATCTATCAAGCTTTGGTTAGTACTGGTCAAGTTGCAGCAATTAATTCCCCATACATTGTCGCTGCCAACCAACAGACTCCACAAAATCCACCTGTAGCTGTGACTATTCCCCAAGGAACTGTTATTCCTGTGAAGTACGATAAAGCAGAAAAAATTCTCGTCACCAAGGATGAAACAGCGCCTTTAACACTGACTGTTTCGCAAAATGTCGTTACAGATGCAGGAACAGTAGTCATTCCTGCTAACAGTCAAGTTGTTGGTCAACTTAAACCAGCTAAAGGCGGTTCTCAATTCGTGGCAGAAAGATTAATTTTGACTAATGGTCAGGAGTACCAAATCAACGCTGCTTCTGAAGTAATTACCAAAACCGAAACTGTCAAAAAAGGTATTAGTACTGGTGCTATTTTAAAGAATACTGTTTTAGGTGCAGGTGCAGCAGCTGCCGTATCTGCGGTTACAGGCGATCGCGCCATTGCTACAGAAGAGGTGTTGGGTGGCGCTGGTATCGGTGCTTTAATTGGTCTATTCTTCGGTAGGAATAGTATTGATCTCATAGCCATTGACCCAGACACTGACCTGCAAATGACCATTGGTCAAAACTTCCAAGTTTCACTCAGATAGATATTGTTAGTTGTTAGTTGTTAGTTGTTGGTTGTTTACTACTAACTACTATCTACTAACCACTAACCACTAACCATTAGCAATCGGCAACCACACAATAAAAGTAGTTCCTGGTGTTTGAGGTGATGTAATAGCTGAATTTAAAGCAGGACTTTTTACTTCAATTTCTCCCTGCATTTGCTCTATAAGTTGTTTAGCAATAGCTATCCCTAAACCTGTACCAGGAATTTCAGTTTGAGCTTGTACACCCCGGTAATGACGTTCACCTAAATGTTCCAAATCTTGCGGTGGGATACCGGGACCTGTATCTGTGATCGCAACTCCTTGAAGATTGTCTTTTTGTTTTCCCGCTTCTATCAATACCTTGCCACCCGCAGGAGTATATTTCAAAGCATTATCGATGATGTTGCTAAACACTTCTGTTAATGCCTTACAGTTAGCGCGTACTAAGGGTAAATTAGACGGAATATTTGCAATCAGTTGCAGGTTGCGTTCTTGTGCTATTGCTTGCGCTGAAATTAACAAGGGTTGCAATATATCAGCAAGATAGCAATCTGCTTCTTTCTCTCCTGTTCCTGGTAGCAATAATGGCGGTTTGTCTTCTTTTTCTACAGTTGCTTCTACAAATATTTCTTCTTGTTCTGGTAGTTTTAAAGGTGCTAAATTCTCTACCCCCAAATCAATCACTTCATCAAATTTCTTCAACAATTCTTGCAGGCGATCGCTTTCCCGCACAATGCTTTCTGCTACTTCTCGGTTAGGGTCTCCCGACCGCAGTCGCTTCAAAAGCAGCTTACCAAAGGTTCGCAATGCTGTCAGAGGATTACGAAATTGATGCAACAGATTATCTAGTAAATCCTGCTGTTTCTCTTGCAGAATTTGTTGTTGATGCAACTGTACCTCTAACCATGTGCGCCGCTGGTCTAAAATACAGGCTATTGCCAGTGTTCGGGCTATACTTTCTATACGACTCCGCTCCTGTTCATTCCATGCCCTATCTTCTCTAGCTGTCACTAGTAGCCCCATCATGACATCTTCATAAACCAGAGGTAAAACGATTTTGTCGCCGCTTAAAAGAGATTCTTCTGGTGAATCCTCTGATGTTCTATTTTCTGTCTTAGAACTATTTGATGGGACAGGAAAATCTTTTGCTGACGTCAATAACTTTTGATTCAGTGTTGGTAATGCCAGAGCATTTGTACTTTGACCTCCAACTGCTTCTGGATAAACTACTAATGGAATCAATTTCGCTTCATTGGTTGGAGCCTCTACCAATTCTTGTGTTAAATATACAACACTTAATGACGCTCCTAGTCCTTGAACTAGTAACGCCATTTGCTCTCGGCACAGAGCAATAAATTCAGAACTGGCAGACATTAGCATTTTTCAGATCTTGCTCAGAATTAGGACAAAACAAGGAAAAAGTGTGAGTTCTATATGTAACAAAGCTTAACTATATTTTGCAACTAATGCATTAATCCGAAGGCAGAAGGCACCAGGGCAGGAGGCACCAGGACAGAAGGCATTAGGTATTGGGCTTTAGTTTATAAATAACCAACCACCAACCACCAACACTGTTCATAATACTTACCAAAGTATTTATCTACGTTAAGAGAAATTATGTTTCTTGTATCAAAAGTTTAAAAACTGTTGATCTTTTGAACTAGAACTTTTATAATTACGACGGATTTTGTAGCTATAACTACAATCTGTAGCTTTGAAGAGGAGGAAAAAAGGTTGGCAAGGAGACGAAAGCGGAAGAGCCGTCGTCGGCAAGAAGGGCGGCGTATCTTAGAGCATGTGCCCCAATATAGCATTGAAAGCGGCGAAGATAAACCTGTGACAGCAGCCAGAAAATTTATTCAAGCTGAAGGGATCTTGCCACCCGCTTTGCTACTCGTAAAGCGCAACGAACATACAACAGATCGATACTTTTGGGCTGAAAAGGGGCTATTTGGCGCTCAGTATGTAGAAGAGAATCATTTCCTATTCCCTAGTCTGAGAACGTTAGAACCTTCTGCTGTCCCAGAACCGATGGCATTGGTTAGTCGCTGAAACATCTAAGGCGATTTAGTAGATAGTGATTGTGGCTTTTGACAATTATTAACTGGCAAAATGCTAAAGATATATAAAAATTTAATTTTTTTTTAGTTTTCAGCTAATTTGCCAGTCAAATTTAGCGGTCTGGATTAAGATTAATCAAATCCTGCCAAACTATTATGTTTGTAGGATGAGGTTTGGATGACAAAGATTACAAAAAACGGGAATGTAGCGACTCCTCCCTAAGCAAAGAGTTCGTGTCATGTGAACGACGTGCTTAGGAGCTAGTTCTCTAGGGAAAAGTAAACCACCAATTAATTTTTGTAAAATTTGCCAAGCCGCTTTGTCAAACAAAATATAATCTACTCTCCACAAGAATTAAAATTCTTGTGGAGAATAATCTATAATCGGGATTAGTTATTTTTGTTTCCATTTCCGACAAATGCTGCCCACAAATCTGCATTTAGTGATTTCAGAGATAGTCAAATAATTTTGGACTTTACGAAAAGTTTGTAGACGCGTAAGCGTCTACGCGCAGTGTTCCGGGGTGAACCTCCAAGCTTTTCAAGACGGATTGATTCCACAGATAAATCAGGCGGCTTGTACCATCAAGGAATCATCGGTGTTCATAGCTTGGTTGCTATTCACCTGGCTTTAGCTTTAATACCCTTTTTAACTCAATCAGTTCATCTCGATGGGCAGTTACAGTAATTCGACTTGAGGATGGTGATTCGCCCTGAGTTTGTTCTACCTTTAGCGATACCTTTTCAAGCTTTCCAGCTTTTTTCCAGTAGAAAATACCACTGACAGGGGATAGCAATACCATCCCGATAAAAAAACTACTCAGGCTAGGGAAAAGTTGTGACAAAACCAGTGATAGACAAAGAATACCAGTAGCACTCAGCACAGTCAAAAATATTGCTAAAAACCAACTGGGTCGAACATTGCCTTCAAATATAACTTGGTTTTGTTCTTGGTCTACCGCTGCCACTCGGTAAGACCTAGCTCGGAAATACTCCCTTAATTGAGACATTAAAGTAGCTTCGTCTTGCTCAGATACCAGTTGTGCAACTTCAGTACGGTCTTTAGTAGAGGCACGAACAAAGAAAAATAATCCGACCGATAACACAAAAGTGAGCAACAACGTGGATGGCAGAATAGCGGTATCCATATAGTGAGTTTTTACTGCTTGAGTGGAGGAGACTTATTCATTATCAATTATTCGTTAATTTGTCCTCCCATTTATGTACTGTTGCCAAAGACGTGCTAAATCCTGTGCTTGTGGAATCCACTCTGAAGAAACTTGGTACATCCGCCGGGGACGTCCGCGTCCTTCGAGTTTTTTCCAATACCCTGTAATAGCTTTGTAGTCTTCGAGAAACTTAATCGCACTGTAAAGTACGGTGTCCGAAAGACGATAGGTGGGGTATTCAGTTTCTAAGCGTTGGATTAACTCGGTTCCGTAAGACTCCCCTTGTAATAAAACGTACAAGATATAACAAACTGCTAGTTCTTGACAAAGGTAAGTTGGCGGAGGATTCTCAAAGAATTGATATATATCCTCAAGTTTCATGGTTAGTGAAGAATGGCTAAAACAATGCCCAAGGGTCGAGCCTACAATCCCTTTTGTGAGTATATAGTGCTACTCCCTATCTGGGTAAGTATATAACGCTACTTAGGCTGGATTGGCAAGCGCACACAATAAAATTATTAACCCAAGTTTTTAATTGTGGGGATGGCACTTCATGCACCGGAAATAAATTCCAGTGACAGCGCCTTATCAATGCGCCAGCTTTAGAGGTGCAAAAATGCACTCCTGCCCCAAGCTCTAGGCAGTGTGGTGAGGAGCAAACAGACAACAGTTTGACCATTGTCTTTGTGTTTAGTGATGCCGAGCGTGTGAGGACTGTTTAAGCATAAATTGTTGCCTTAGCAATTTTAAAGGTAAATTGCAAATTTTTCTGTAAAACTTAATAAACACTTTTTTTACAGCGATCGCACCAGTGCAAATCTTTAAAATACAAAGCATAAGCTAACATCTATCTATCTAATCCTTGCACCTGTTGACACATTCAAGCCAGCATAGTCTACTGAATTTCTAGATTTGGGATACTTTGGGATACTTAAAGACTGTTGGTTATACCCATTGGGAAAATGATTAGGAATGATGGATAACACCAAAGCTTATCCAGTCAAAATTTATCAATCCAAAATCCTTCTTGAAAAGCTTTGAGCCTCGCTAGCGCTTTCGGAACTTACGCTAACGGAGGAAACCTCCGCACCCTAACCTTAAGCCACTTTGTGTCTACAAACTTTTCGCAAAATCTAAAATCCAAAATCCAAAATGGTATTAAGTGTCATAGTTAATCTATCAAACCTCCCCAGCACATAGGTGATCAGTATGTCAGTAGACTCTCAATCATCTTCTTCTCGCCGTCAGGAAATTGCTAAAACCTTTCGCCTTATTGGTTGGATTAGCTTTTGGATTCAGCTAGTACTAGGCGTAGTTTCTACAATTATTGTGCTGTTATTCGGTATTTTTAGCCAAAGGCCTGGCAGCCCTAGTAATAACCCAGGCAATGGATTTGGTGTATTTCTGGCAGTTTGTGGACTAGTTACCTTGGGTGTAGGTGTATATTTAGCTTTCCGTTACACCCGGATTGGCAGACAACTGTTATCTTCTAATCCTAACAATCACCCTAGCAAATTAGAAACAGTCCAAGTCTTACGGTTTGGACTATTAGTGAATTTAGTCGGAATGTTGTTGACTCTGTTAGGAGCGCAGGCGATTGTTGGTACTCTGGTAGCAAGGTCTATATCTCCTCAAGCAATTACTACACAATTATTTGACCCCAACCGCATTATCAGTGGTCTAGATATGCTTGTAGTGCAAGCAAATACTAATACAGTCTCTGCTCACTTTGCCGGACTTGTGGGGTCAATTTGGCTACTCAATCGCATTACTCGCTAGGCGGGAATTGGGGAGGTGGGAGGTGGGGAACTCATCGGTCCCCACTCCCCCAAGGGAGGAGCCGGTGCGGTGGTGAGGCAACGACGGGAACGCAGGGGGTTCTTCCCCCAACCCCAAAGGGGACCGGTGAGTCCCCCATGAGCGATTGCCGTAGACGCGCTTTACTCGGCTTCTGTAAAGTAAGGGTCCCCCGGCATAAAGAAAGAGGCTTTGGAGATTAGGGGCAATGGGGAGTGTAAGGGGTGTGTAGACGCGCTTTGGCGCGGCTTAAGGTAAGGGTGGGGTGTGTAGACGAGCCAGTGCGGTGGTGAGTCAGCGACTTACCACTAACTACTAACTACTAACCACCAACAAATAACAAATGACAAATGACTCTTTTGCGGAATCATTCCTCTGGAGTATGGAGACAAGTACATGTTCCTGACAAAAACATCTAACTAAAGAGTGATACAAATTGAGTAAATAAAGTGATAAAGGTGCTTGGAGGTCTAACACAATGAGAGAATTACAAACTTGGAGATTTGGGATACAGTTCCTTTTCAGTACAGTGATGATTGGTCTTTGTACTTTCCAGCTAGTCAACGATAAAACGAAAGAAAATCAAACACTTTATTGGAGTGGTTTAAGCACTGTGCTGGCATACTGGCTACCTTCCCCTGCTGGGACTCAAGAAGAGCGTTTCAGCCAGGCAAGAGAAAATCAACAAGAAAGACAATCTTAAATAACTATATAATTTCTATAATTAAGTGATAAAAAAGCGATCGCAATCCTCAGATATTGAGACTATTAGTCAGATCAACATAATAAATATTTGGAAAATAACCTTGGAAATGCCTAAAATAAATTGCAGTGTGATAGCCCTGGCAATAAAGCTGGGGCAAAATTTTGATATTGGTCAATAGTCAATCGTCAAGAATAAACACTTAGTTTCTACTGCCTACTGTCTTTTGCCTTTTTATACTAAAAACTAGGAAAAGTCTGTGCTGGATATTAAGCAAATACGGGAAAATCCGCAATTCGTACAAGAAAGGTTGAATACTCGTGGCGGTAACTATGATATTCAGCCGATAGTAGATTTAAATAAACAACAACGTGAATTGGAGGGCAAACGTAGTCAACTCCAAGCACGCAGTAACGAAATTGGTAAGCTAGTTGGGCAAAAGATTAAATCTGGTATAAATCCTCAAGACCCAGACATTCAAGCCTTGCGGGATGAAGGTAACTCTGTTAAAGCCACATTAAGCGAACTAGAACCCCAAGAAAAAGAAATCATAGCCAAAATTCAAGAACTGGTACTTGCACTTCCTAACTTGCCTAGTGACTCTACACCCATAGGCAAAAATGAAGAAGAAAACGTGGAAGTGCGGCGTTGGGGTGATGAGTACATTCCGCAAAATGCCAATATTTTGCCTCACTGGGAAATTGGCGAAAAATTGGGTATTCTCAACGTCGAACGGGCTGTGAAAGTTGCCCAAAGTCGCTTTGTAACGTTGATTGGGGCTGGTGCAGCACTAGAGAGGGCATTAATTTCTTTTATGCTTGATCGCCAAACAGCAGCAGGGTATGTAGAAGTCATTCCTCCATTCTTAGTTAATAGTGCTTCACTAACAGCCACCGGACAACTACCCAAGTTTGCAGAAGAAAGCTTCAAATGCGCTGATGACGACTTATGGCTTGTTCCCACTGCGGAAGTACCTGTTACTAACCTTTATCGTGGTGAAATTCTAGCTGGGGAAGATTTACCTATTTATCACTGTGCTTACACTCCCTGTTTTCGTCGCGAAGCTGGGAGTTACGGACGGGATATGCGAGGATTAATTCGCTTGCATCAATTCAATAAAGTAGAATTAGTGAAATTTGTCCATCCCAGCACTTCCTTTGATGAATTAGAAAAATTAGTAGGTGATGCAGAGGCTATTTTACAAGCATTAAAGTTGCCTTATCGAGTTGTTAATTTATGTACTGGGGATATAGGATTCCATTCTGCCAAAACCTATGACTTAGAAGTTTGGCTGCCTTCTTCTGGTAAATACCGGGAAATTTCCAGCTGTTCTAATTTTGTAGATTTCCAAGCACGAAGGGCTGATATTCGCTTTAAAGAAGCTGCTAAGAAGGGAACACAGTTAGTTCATACCCTCAACGGTTCTGGCTTAGCTGTGGGACGAACAATGGCGGCAATTTTGGAGAATTATCAACAAGAAGATGGTACGGTGAAGATACCGGAAGTCCTACAACCTTACTTGGGACGGGAAATATTGTGATTTTCGATTGGTGTTTGGTAGGGTGTGTTAGCGACAGCATAACGCACCGTAAATCATACTGGGTTACGACGCTAATTAATTTAATGGTCAAAAATTAGATTATTGTCACGCACCTAACTTACTCATTGACGAAGTTCAAATCCTTATCAGCGAGTATCAAAGACTTATTAACGAGGTTCAAAAACTTGTCAGCGAGAATAAAAGACTCATCGGCGAGTATTAAAGACTCATTAACGAAATTTAAAAACTCGTCGGCGAGTATTCAAGATTCGTGTGCGAATATTCAAGACTCATCGGCGAGTATTCAAAACTCATTAACGAGGTTCAAAGACTCGTCAGTGAATATTAAAGACTCATCGATAAGAATCAAAGACTCGTCGAAGAAGTTCTTAGACTCGCACATAAGCCTGTGATTGAAATTGCAGTCTTATAGTGAAAGTCTGCTTAAGCAGACTTTTTGATTTATTTGAGTCGTCTTCAGACGACTTGCGCTATTAACTAAGGGGGAACCAGCCAAACAGCAAATTTTGATTTGCAGATGTGGGATTGGTTAGAGACTGATTGGATTGTGATTCGAGGACAACAAGCACTAATATGATTAGTCCAATTAGGGATAATATTACCTACAAGGGTAAATTTATTTGGGGTAATTGGTTCACTAAAAAAGCCAGCAAACCGGCACTGAGCAATACCTGGAGTAATTTAGGCAGCAAATCGCCGATATTTAATTGGGACATGGGAGACTAACGCAAGCAAGTAGGCGCGTATTAATAAAATAAATCCTCTCAGTAAGACAACTGAGGATTTTAAGAGAGAATTTATTTGCTGAGGATGAGTGCGATCGCTTTTTTATTTGCGTTTTCTGTGTGCCAAAATGACGAGAAAAATAACCCTACTTTTTTGCCTAGAGAAAGGCCACACCTGAGAAACGTACTACTTTTGAGGAGTTCCTAATTCATCATTCCCCCTCAGGAATTAGCGAAAAAGCCCGAAAATTATGCTTTGTTGTAGACCGATGATAGACTTGTACTCATTCTAGAATAAAGAAAAGTATAGCAAGTAAGTTCAAAAAAATTCTCTATGTCAGTTTTAGCGGCGATCGCAGTCTTAGCTGTTCTGATCCTGGTACACGAACTAGGACATTTCATTGCAGCAAGGTCTCAAGGAATTCATGTTAATCGCTTTTCTTTGGGCTTTGGGCCGATTCTTTGGAAATACCAAGGTTCGGAAACCGAATACGCAATTCGGGCATTTCCCTTGGGTGGTTTTGTTGGTTTTCCTGACGATGATCCAGATAGTGACATTCCACCCAACGATCCAAACTTGCTGCGTAACCGTCCAATTTTAGATCGGGCGATCGTCATCAGCGCAGGAGTGATAGCAAACTTAATTTTTGCCTATTTTCTGCTTGTGGCGCAGGTTAACTTAGTTGGTGTTTCCCAAGCAACTCTACCAGGAGTTTTAATCAAACAATTAGCACCAGAGGTTAGTAATGTAGCTGTCCAAGCTGGTGTCAAACCAGGAGATGTCATAATAGCTGCTAATAACAAAGAGTTTGGCACATCACTGCAAGAGATAGAGGCTTTAAGAGAAATAATTAAAACGAATGCAGGTAAGCCAATTCAACTAAAAATTGCTCGTGGTGAACAAAAGCTGTCTTTAAATGTTACTCCTGAAGCAAAACCAGCTGGGGGTAGTATTGGCGTTGGACTTGCTCCCAACGGTCAAATTGTACGGCGTCGTGTCAACTTAATAGAAGCTTTTAACCTTGGTGCTGCCGAATTTCAGCGCATTCTGAATATGACATTTCAAGGTTTTAAGCAATTAATTACCAATTTTGGCGAAACAGCTGGTCAAGTAGCAGGCCCCGTTAAAATTGTGGAAATTGGTGCTAACATTGCTCAAAATGATACAGGCAGTTTATTTTATTTTGGAGCTTTAATTAGCATCAACCTAGCAATTATCAACATTCTGCCTTTACCAGCCTTGGATGGAGGACAACTAGCTTTCCTACTCATTGAAGGGTTGCGCGGTAAACCTTTACCTTCTCGTGTTCAAGAAGGTGTAATGCAAACTGGTTTAATGCTACTTCTGGGATTAGGTATTTTTCTGATTGTCAAAGAAACTTCCCAACTAGAGTGGGTACAAAAATTATTCCAGTAATTGACCTGCCCCCAAGCCCGCAAGTAAACTGCGGGCTAATAACCCAAGTCTACTTTTAGTAGACTTAATTAGTCCTAAATTGAGGCTAAGTAAAAATTTAGCCCCACTTTGCGATCCTTTGCGTTTACAAACAATACAAATTAATACCAACCAGTACTAAAACACTAGGTGCGATCGCCCACAATGAAAGCATGAAAAATTGACCACAGATACACGCCGATGAATCATGAGTTTGCTGATAAGATAATCCCCGATCCCTAATTTCCACGTACAGTGAGCAACACTCGTAAATGGTCATCTCAAAAGCAGCGATCGCTAGAAATATTAGTCCGCCTCAAGCGTCTTTATCCAGATGCGACTTGCTCTTTAAACTATTCCACACCAGTTCAACTCCTCGTAGCAACGATTCTTTCCGCCCAGTGTACAGATGAGCGGGTAAATTTGGTCACCCCAGCACTATTTAGTCGCTTTCCCGATGCGCCTAGTTTGGCTAATGCTGAGTTGAGTGAGTTAGAAAATTTAGTACGTTCTACGGGATTTTATCGTAATAAGGCAAAGAACATTCAAGCCGCCTGTCGCATGATAGTGAATGAGTTTGGTGGTGAAGTACCAAAGCAGATGGAGCAATTATTATTGCTTCCAGGTGTAGCGCGTAAGACAGCAAATGTAGTCCTTGCTCACGCCTTTAGAATTAATGCAGGTGTAACAGTTGATACTCATGTCCAACGTCTCAGCCAACGTTTAGGTTTGACTGAACATACACAACCCATCTATATTGAACAAGATTTAATGCGCCTTTTGCCCCAACCAGACTGGGAAAATTGGTCAATCCGGTTGATTTATCATGGTCGTGCTGTTTGTAAAGCTCGTAATCCTGCATGTGAAGCTTGCGACTTAGCTGATCTGTGTCCATCAGCGAATGGGGAGTTCAAGGTAAAAAGTACAAAGCAAAAGCGAGGAGAGTGATCGCAACTAGAAAAAAGGCGTATTTTACACGGCAGGCTAAGATTTCTGGTAAAAACCACTGGCTATGGGTAAAAATGTATGCTTAACCGTACAAAATAAATTTAACCCAGTCAATTTGCCTCTTTAGCATATGCCAGAAGGCTTTAGTAACTATATAACATAAGTTAAATTATAAAATCTTTGCCCACAGGGAATTTTTCTATTATTCTTGGGCTTAGTTTGTATCATTATTTGCCTCTAAACTCAAAATGCAAACAGCTAACGGCTCTTTTTACGGTCCTAGACCCAGTACGACTACTCAAAATTATTCACCCTCTGTACCCTTATCTGTATATCGAGATTTGGCAGCAGAGTTACAAGCCGCACAGGCAAGAATCAACACCCTTACTGCCCAAAATCAGCAAATCGTTCAAGAAAATCAACTCTTACGCCAAGAAATTGCTAAGGTAGTCCAGTCTGTTCTACATCTACAAAATTTACTTGATGTCTCTAGCCAATCTAAACCTCAGCATTTTCCCCAAACTCAAGCAGCAGATGCAGAGGTAACATCTACATCAGTAGCTAACAAGCAAAAGACAACAGAAGAACCACAAAAATTCGTTCCCAGTAGAGAATTTGCAGGAAATCCTAGAGGCGGTAAACACATAGCAAAACAGGTAAATCATACTAGTAAACCTCCGGCGAAAAAACCGCAGCCACAACCGCAGCATCCTCATCCACGTCCAGCCGTGGTATATACAGAAATGGAATTCCCTGTCTCAATGTCAGAACCAGTGCTTATAGAAGAACAGGAGGTTATAACCTACTCAACTAGCGAACCAGAACTAGAAAGAATGAATGGTTGGTGGTTCTTTTTAGCGATCATGTTAATCATAATTTTGGGTTTTGGTGCTGGCTATTTGGTTGTGCGTCCTTTCTTTGAACATCAAAGCCATTAACTCAAATTCGTTTTGAGTATAGCAAGGACAAAAATATTTCTGTTACCTAAGCTACAAAGTAGTGATAAATTAAGATGGAACCATTACTTTTTTTAAATTACTTCGGTAATGCACTTAGTAAGTGGTTAGGCAAAATTAAAGTTACAGGTGGAGGCAAGGGAACAGGGAACAGCACAGAGAATGTGTAATTAATTTTGTAATGGTACTTATTTTGTACGTATTAAGACTTTTTTACAATTATGGGTTGCGTTATCAGTTAAAGCTTTGGACAAAGGATCTGGTTATATATATAGAAGCTACTCAAAAGCAGGAGATAAAGAATGAAGAAAGTAGAAGCTATTATTCGTCCATTTAAGCTTGATGAAGTGAAGATTGCTTTGGTAAATGCTGGTATAGTTGGCATGACCGTTTCTGAAGTCCGGGGATTCGGGCGACAAAAAGGCCAAACAGAACGTTATCGTGGTTCCGAGTATACGGTAGAGTTTTTGCAAAAACTCAAACTAGAAATTGTTGTAGAGGATAACCAAGTAGATATGGTTGTGGATAAAATTATCTCTGCTGCTCGGACAGGAGAAATCGGCGATGGTAAAATATTTATCTCGCCAGTTGAACAAGTTGTACGGATCAGAACTGGGGAAAAAAATACAGAAGCGGTGTAAATTGGTTAGTGGTTAGTGGTTAGTGGTTAGTGGTCAACAACTAACACCTAACAACTAACACCTATCCTTCCCAATCAGGCAACTTTTGGAGTAAGCTGGCAAAAGCCTTACCGCGATGACTTATACTGCGCTTCAACTCTGGCGTCATCTCAGCGAAGGTCATTTGCATTTCGGGAACGTAAAAAATTGGGTCATAGCCAAAACCACTATTACCACGCGGGCTATAGAGAATTTCACCACGACAAATACCTTCCGATTGTAGAACGATCGCACCATCAGGACGAGCGATCGCTACTACACAGACAAATTGGGCTTGGCGCTGCACCTCATCACCCAATTCTCTTAATAGTCTGGTAATGCGTTCAGCATCAGTTTTGCCATAACGGGCAGAATACACCCCTGGTACACCATCAAGGGCATCTACTTCTAAACCAGAATCATCTGCGATCGCCCAATTTCCCGTGGCTTTGGCAACCTGTGATGCTTTGAGACAGGCATTAGCAGCAAAGGTATCGCCTGTTTCCTCAATTTCCAAATCTTCTGGTTTAAGTTTTAATTCCCAACCAGAATTAGATAGGTAAGCTTGCATTTCCCGCAATTTACCTGGGTTTCCTGTGGCTACTACGAGTAATTTCATAAATTATGAATTATGAATTATAAATTATGAACTATTATTCATCCTTCATCCTTCATCTTCATTCTGCCCACTGTTTTGCCCAAGTCAAAGTTTGATGGACTTGTTCGAGTGTGGAGGCTTCGCAGTAGAGGCGTAAAACTGGTTCTGTGCCGCTAAAACGAATCATCAACCAACTACCATCAGCTAGGCGGAATTTATAACCATCTATTGTTTGGCAATTTGTTACTACTTTGCCGACAATTTCTTTTAATGGTTCTGTTTGTAATTGTTCCAAAAGGCGACCCCGCACTTCCATACTTGCTAAGGGTAAATCGATGCGATCATATGCAGAACTAAAGCCTGTTTGTTGTTGTAAGTGACGGTAATAATCGCTTAAATCTAAGCCGGATTCTACCATCGCTTCGAGTACATACAATGCTGATAATAGGGCATCACGTTCGGGAATATGGCTACCGTAACCAATACCTCCCGATTCTTCGCCACCTAATAACACTGGGGCTGCTAGCATTCTGTCAGCAATGTACTTATAACCAACAGGTGTTTCAAACACTGATAAGTTGTGTAGTGCTGCTACACGGGGAATTAAGTCAGAACCACTTACAGTTTTGACTATTTCTCCTGTAAAACCGCGCCGCAGGGTCAAGTGATCGATTAAGATCGGGATGAGAATTTGCGAACTTAAAAAATTCCCTGCACCATCTACTGCGGCAACGCGATCGCAGTCACCATCAAAAACCAACGCTACCGTTAAACCTGTAGGGTTGTTTTCTCGGTGGGTTTTCATTACTCCAAACAGACGGGAAAGGTATTTAGGTAAAGGTTCTGGCGCACCGCCTTCAAAAGTAGGATCGCGATCACTATTAATTTCCTTAACTGCATCACCTAGTAGTCTTGCAAGTCCACCAGCCGCAGCACCATGCATGACGTCAGCAAATACAGTCAGCTTTCCAGAGGCTATGGTTTCACGAATTTTGACTATATCAACTTTACTTTCTAACTCTTGACAATAGCTTTCCCAGGGATTAAATTTTTTAACCTTGCCTGGAGTTGAGGCAACTGGTACTTCCTCTTCTAAAAGCGCTTCTATTTCTTTAGTTACTTCTGGCGGTACAGAACCACCGAAAGCACTTTTAACTTTTAATCCTAAATACTGCCCCGGATTGTGACTAGCAGTAATCACTAACGCCCCCAAAGCATTGTGATGCTTTGCAGCCCAACTAAAAGCTGGGGTTGGTGCATAGGTTTCGCTAAACAAGACATCAAACCCTGCTGCACAGACAACATTAGCAGCTTTCTGGGCGAAATCTTCCGCCATAAAACGGCGATCATAACCAACTACGATTGTGCGGTTGTCAACTTTTTCACCGTAGGTATTGAATAGTACTTTTGCGGCAACTGGCGCGACAAGGGCTAGACGTTCAAAAGTGAAATCATCGCCAATCACGCCGCGCCAGCCATCTGTACCAAACTTGATTGATTTAGCTGCAACTGGCATTGAAGTATCCCAACTTTTGTTTAGGAGGATTGTAACATTTACACAAAACACCCAGTAAAAAAAGATTTAAGTATTAAAGGTGTTACTAAATATAAGTTTGTAGTTAGGGCTTAGCCCTTATTCATTCAAGCACTAAAGTACTGACTACGAACTCATTAAATCGCATCAAAATAAAATTAACAGACCAACAACTTATGACACAAATTTAAGTGAAACTGTTCCACAAGCCAGAATCTCTCAGCAGAAACTTATCAAACAGAGTTTTTTTAAATATATTAGGATCACAAAGCTGATTCTAGACGCTAATACACTTCAGATCACCGAATGCAATGACTTATCTTGAAACAGCAGCACAATTTTACAGTCAAGTTGCCCAAACACCGGAAGTAGGACTTTGTTGTGTGCAAAGTACACCTCTACAACTACCTGGATTAAAAATTCCCCAACCAATGCAGGAAATGAATTATGGTTGTGGTACAACTGTTCATCCAGGAGAACTAGCAAACCAGCCTACTGTACTGTATGTTGGTGTTGGTGGAGGCTTAGAGGCTTTACAATTTGCCTATTTTTCTCGTCGCACAGGTGCTGTGATTGCTGTTGATCCAGTTGCAGAAATGCGCCAAGCTGCTACACGTAACCTGGCAATTGCCGCTACAGAAAATCCCTGGTTTGATCCTAGCTTTGTAGACATTCGTGCTGGGGATGCTTTTAACTTACCTGTTGATGATGCTTCTGTAGATGTCGTAGCCCAAAATTGCCTTTTTAATATTTTTGAACCAGAAGATTTAACCCGTGCCTTGCAAGAAGCGTATCGGGTATTAAAACCAGGTGGGCGTTTACAGATGAGTGATCCTATTGCTACTCATCCGATTCCACCACATTTACAACAAGATGAGCGCCTACGGGCTATGTGTTTGTCTGGCGCACTTACCTATGAAGAATATATTCAGCGTATTATCAAGGCTGGTTTTGGTCAAGTAGAAATTCGTACCCGTCGCCCTTATCGTTTGTTAGATTGTCAAACTTATAATTTGTCAGAACCATTACTTTTAGAAAGTCTTGATTCTGTATCTTTCAAAGTGATTATTCCAGAAGATGGGGCTTGTGTTTTTACTGGTAAAACAGCGATTTATGCAGGTTCAGAACCATTTTTTGATGATGGCGCAGGTCATGTCTTACAGCGTGGTCTGCCAGCAGCAGTATGTGATAAAACTGCCACTAAACTTGCTGCTTCTATGCCAGATCAAATAATTATTACTGATTCCACATGGCATTATGACGGTGGTGGTTGTTGTTAAATAATAACCTCTCCGGGAGACTTTTTACAGAAGCTTGGGGAAAGGGTAAAGGGGAAGGGTTAAAGGGATATAAAAATCCTTTCCCTTTAGTATTTAACTTTTCTTGAAAAATCGAACACAGATGCACACCGATTAACACAGATGGATTATGGGTTTGCTGTTAAGTCGTACCCCAATCCTTATTTTCAATATAGGTTTAATTGTTAACACGCTAAATATTGAATTATGGTTAAAATATCTGTAACACATTTCAAACAAAAACTTTCTTCACCTTTAACTAAGCAACAAATTACTGTTTTACAAATTAATTTAGGAAAGCGCTGTAATCTTGCGTGTAACCATTGCCATGTAGAAGCAGGACCAAAACGTACAGAAGAACTTTCTCCAGAAGTCTGTCAACAATTAATTGAAATCATTCGTGCATTCCCACAGATTAAAATTGTTGATTTGACTGGGGGTGCGCCAGAAATGAATTACGGATTTAAACCCCTGGTGGAAGCAGCAAAATTAGCAAATAAAGAGGTGATAGTTCGGTCTAATTTAACTATTTATTTTGAAGATGGATTTGGTGATTTACCAAAATATTTTGCTCAAAATCAAGTGCGAATTGTGGCATCTTTACCCTGCTATTTAGCAGATAATGTTGATAAAATGCGTGGTGCTGGTGTGTATGATGGTTCTATTAAAGCACTACAATGGCTTAATCAAGTTGGTTATGGTAAAGAACCAAATTTAATTTTAGATTTAGTGTATAATCCCCAGCTAGCTTCGAGTGAAAAATTTTCTTTGACTCCAGATCAAGTCAAACTAGAACAAGATTACAAAGTGTTCTTACAAGAGCATTTTGGTATTGTATTTAATCATCTCTTCACTATTACGAATTTACCAGTAGGCAGAACTAAACTACATTTGGAACGCAAGAAATTATATGCACCTTACTTACAGTTTTTAGAGTTAAATTTCAACCCTAATACTGTAGAAAATTTGATGTGTCGTGATCAACTTTCTGTTGATTATCTCGGTAACGTGTATGATTGCGACTTTAACCAGATGATGAATTTACCTGCAAAAACTCGTGATGGTGAAAATCTGACGATCGCTAAGTTGCTAGCAGCTGGTAGTTTAGATTTGATCGATGAGATCCAAACTGCGGCGTATTGCTATGGTTGCACTGCTGGGTGTGGTTCTAGCTGTGGTGGGGCTTTGGTGTAGTTCCGTAGGTGGGAGGTGGGGAATGTGTAGACGAGGCACTGCGGTGGACTCTTCTCCCGGCATAAAGAAAGAGGCGTCACCTGCCGTGCGCCCTGCGCGGCTTAAGGCAGGGTGGGGTGTAGTTCAGTTATCAAATTCTATTACTCACTGTACCCTACGGGAAGCCTATGAGCGCGTCTACACTGTTCACTGATGCCTAGCCGCTAACTAATTACAAAAATCTTGTTACAAAAACTGTTACGAGTATGTTGGGATTGGTGAATTATCGTTATGATGGAATCTAGTTAAGCTCCTCACACCACACTAAAAGCCGTAAAACATAATGTTTTGCGGCTTTTTTATTTGTTGTTGTACAGTGACCTTTGATCAATCTCTTGCCAACCATGCAATGGGGCTATACTTTTGATTGTCTCTTCGATGACAATTGGAGGGGCTGCTGAAAGCAAAATACTAGGATAAACTGCTATACCCCACTCAGGATGGACTAGTACACGGCATTTGTTTTCTATGACTGGATAATTGAGTAAAGCTTTCACAACTGCTGTATCGTCGTGAGGAACTATCCCCGGACGAGAAAGCAAAGGATAGCCTGTACGGGGATCTATGAGGTCTGTCAAATAACCGCGATCGCGCAGATTAAAAGCCACATCAAAGCCAAACCTCATAAATTTTTCGCGTAACTTTTCTTTTTCCGCCTCAATTTCTGGCGTACTTACCATCATTGCGTAAGTAGATTGTTGTAAAACAATCACCACCCACAAAAAAAGTTGATGTTTCCAATCAGGTAATATCCGTTCGCAATTGGCACAAATGTACTGACTCGGAGAATGAATTGAAATCTCAACCGCTTGTCCGCTTGTGCCAACCAAATTAATAGGATAGCCTGCAACAAAAGTGTTAAGCGTTGGATAGTTCACTTATCTTATTTTGTTTTTTTCAAGTTTTTTAATTTTTCCTTTGTATAGATGATAACTCTCAAAGCTTCAGAAAAATCATCAAATATAAATAAAAGAATAGGTGAATTTGCAGCTATTATTAATTATTTATTATTTCTTAATCTTGTAGTTAGATTTTCTTAACCTCTTATCAAGAGGGTTAGTAGATAGTAGTTAGTAGTTAGTAGACTAACCACTAATCAACAACCACTATCTATTAACAAATTAATTTAGTTTTAAAGCGTTGACAGGAACTTCATCCCAGGAATCAACTGTTCGTAATTGTGCCACCCAACCTGCAATTTTTTGTGTTTCAGTCAGGTTTTTTTTAAAAGACTCATGACACTCTTTAGCTTGGGACTCATTGCAGCAGGCTATACAGGCATAAACTAAGCCAGATGGATCGATTTGCTCATTCACCCAAATAGTCATGCTATATTCCCTCGAAAAGTCACATCTAAAGAATTGTAGTGTGTTCTCTAGTGATTAGGTAATGGGTAATGGGAAGGAGGTGGGGAGAAGACAATTCAAAATTCAAAATTTAGGAAGAGGGTGTGAGGGGTGTGAAGGGTGTGGTTCAGTTATCAGTGATCAGTTATCAAGTTCTATTCCTTACTGTCAACTGTTAACTATTAACTGTTAACTTATTCCTAACCACCAACAACCAACAAAGAAAACAACTATTAAAATACATCAGCAGGATCAGCAGAATTTAATTTTCGCATAGTGGTAAATGCAGAAATCAAGCACATTGTCACTGTTAAAACAAATACAGTGAAACCCCGCTCAATAGTCATAAAAATGGGTAGCATGGTAGCAGTCGCTGCTAGCTGATAAAGTCCCAAGGAAACAATAAATCCTGGTATGTAACCTAATACTGCTAGGAGTAAAGCTTCTTGAATCAGTACTGCGATTAAATAGCGATCGCTATACCCTATTGCCTTGAGCATAGCGTATTGTGGTAAGTGATCGGCAATTTCAGCATAAATAATCTGATAAACGATTACAATTCCAACAATAAAAGAAACAATCACGCCCAAACCAAAAACAAAACCTATTGGAGTTGTTTTTGCCCAATAAGCTTTTTCTGCCTGTGCAAAACTCTCATTAGTAAAAATCATCACATCATCAGGTAAATCATCTACTAAACTTTGGGCAACTTGTTGTGGATGTGCATCTGCTTGTAACTTAATTAGACCAATTTGAATCTGCTGTGGATGATGATTGGGGAATAAGTGCAGATAAGTTGAGTCGCTGGTAATCACATTTCCGTATGCGCCAAATGATGCACCCAAGGTAAATAAACCTCCAACCCGGACATTGACATCATTTAATTCAGTTTCTACAATTGCTTGCTGTTGCCATAAAGTGGCGATCGGCCCAAATTCTGGTAGAGAACCTTGGTCAAACAACACTGTATCCAGTTTTTGCAACTGACTACGGTTTTGCTCAACTTCAGGAAATTTAAATGCAATCGTTCTCGGGTCTGTACCAAACACTAAAATAGTTAGCAAACGCCGTGTTTGGGGATTTCTCCATTTTCCATAACCCATATAAAGCGGACTTACCGATTCTACCCCTTTAAATCCTAACGCCTGATACAATCGCTCTCGAGAAAAATTTTTGAGTGAATATACACTTTTAAAATGGGAACTTACCATTACCAAATCTGTATCAAAGCTTCTTTGTGGTGCTGTGGAACTATCAAATAGTGAAGCTTCAAACCCCATCTGAGTACAGATCATAATGTTTGCAAAGGCAATACCCACTACTGCTACCGCCAAACGAGTCTTCTGTTTAATTAGCTGTCGCCATGCTAGGAGGATTGTACGAAAGTATTTGCGAAGCATTTACCAGAGTCCTTGGGCAAGTCCTGCTAATATATCTCCGGTAAAAGCGATTCAAAACCGGAGAAAAATGATTTTCGCAAGGGGGACGACTTGGGGGAGTAATTGTTCTCCTTGGTTGATCAGAATGAATAAACTCTAAGAATTTTAGTATTGATACGCAATCGCCATAAAAAGTCCCTTCTGTACTAATACAGAAGAGAGCAAGTTTGCAATTGGAAATACCAGGTTAAACACTATTAGATTTAGCATTGATAAGTTTATTACCTAAAAATAAGGAAACTCTAAGGATTTTATTAGATTTCTTGCAAAAATATTTTTACCCTACCCTAACACTAAGCGAAATCGGAGAGGGAACTAAATCTTCCCCCTTCACGGGGGGATTGAGGAGGGTTAATTCAACTTTTGCAAGAAGTCTATTGATGATAACTGCGATCGCTCTATCGTAATAGGACTTACGCAAAATCTCTCTGAAAGCCTCTTTCTTCGTGTTCTTTGTGTCCTTTGTGAGTCTAGCCCCCCAGTAAGGCGGTTTCCTTTACGTAGACACGTTCACGCAGCGTGTCGCTTTGCGACTCAGTGGCTTCAAGGTAGAGTACCCGGAGGGTGGTTCGTTTTTCCGTTATCACTATGTAAGTACATCGTAGGGATTTACTATTATGTGGTAGTTACGAGTGAGATTTTGCGAGTATTTCTTGCCCTTTGTTGCCCTTATAAGGTGGCAGCTTCATCCACTGAAAAGCAATAAGGTTTAATAACAAACCAAGCAGGAACAAAAGCACGATTAAGGTAATTTGATACCAAACAATTGGCTGAACAAATAAATCCAAAATAACGTGAAGTAAATTCATGATGCTATAAAACACAGTTAAGCCAAAATGAATTACTCGATAACGTTTTGCATCAAAAAAAGTGGTAGCAATTATTGCCAGCATTGGTAGTACAAAAAACCCCAACATTAACCACATAACTCCGGAAATCTCATTTATTGTTGTGGCTGTTTGAGATTCAGCAACAGGTAAACCATGGAAAAGTGGCATCAAACCGAGTTGAGTGTGAAACAGTGTTCCTAGTAAAAAGATTATCCACAGAGCAATGATTTTTTCTCGATAATTAACTGTCATAATTGCTCTCCAATTCCTTTTTGCGATCACCTTGTTACTATCTGAATCATTTCCAAATGCTCTTCATAAGCAACTACACCCTCAACTAACACGACATCTACACCTTAGGGATATTCTTTAAATATCAGCAAAGGGACTATAAACTAAATCCACTTTTCCTGCCAAATTAATCAGCTATTCGTTGCAGTAAGCAGAAAATCAAGTTTGGCGCGATCGCGTTTCATTTGACGACGCTGGAATTTTGGTCAAAAATAGCACCAGTTGGACAAGTATTTACGCATATTCCTTTTGAGGAATGACGAATTAACTCTTGCACTCTGGCTACATCTTGCCCTCATCTCTCAGCATCATGAGATTGGATACGCTGCAATATCTCCCAAGCTGGCTGCCAATAATTTCGTGCTTGCTTGTAATCACCACTCAAGCGATCGCAACTGCATCAGTCTTCGTTCCAATCTTCACGACCTAAGAGGTCTATAATCTTATCCCGAAGCAAAAATTCATTTTTTTCTAGCTCAAGTTCCACACAAACCCAATCACGTCCAGGAATATATCTACATAAAGCATAAATTGGCTCGTTACGACGAATTGCTCCTTTTTTCACAAGTTCACGTGCTTCTTCTTTAATAACTTCAATGTCATACTTAACAAGAGTGTTAGTATCCATAACAAAGCTCCCCGATGTTAATTAGCCAGTGTTTAACCCAAATATCAACACTTGGGCTCTAAGTTCAACTTATCGAAAGTATTTGAGGATTTTGTGAAGATTGCAAATTAAGGTTTTGACACTTCCACCGTTAAAAGTACTCAACGCCATACCCCCGGACACAGCATGAAAAAATGACAATACTACAAAAGAGCGATCGCTCTTTCAACAAAAGAATTTTGCTCTCGACAGTCGCTGTATTAACAGCACTCGCACTTGTCAGTTGCAGTACTCTTGTAACTGAACAGTATGAAGCCACAGCCCTAACTACTTACACATGGCAAGTTAAATATGCATACGATCTCACCAATGAACCATCACCACGTTTAGAAACTTTTGCCACAACTTCTTTGCTAAATCGCAATGGAATCAAGCCCCCTGGAGCAGTTATTGGCCCCGATGACAGGGGTTTATGGTGGCCTACTCTACCACCGCGACCTTCAGTGTCAGAAGTGGAACAACGGCAAAAACCTCAAGAACAGGCAAGTACACCCGAATTATTGAAAGCTGTGGAGTACAGACTGACGTATACGCTAGGTTCTCAACAGAAGACTTTGCCCACAAACTACGCAGTTTATCGCCAGGTAGTCAAAGCATACCCATCAAAAGCCCCTCTGCGGCTAACTTTGGGAGTTGGAGATAACTCGGTGGAGAAAGCGGAAATAGCTAAGTAGGAGGTGGTAGAAATTTTAAAGCTGTGACCAAAATGATGTCTGAGAAATCGACCACCGATACACACAGATTAACACCGATGGACGCAGATAGATTTTCCAGATATGTTTATGTTATTTGTTGGTGTTAGTTTTTCCAAAGATCTAACTCTTTTGGAGGTGTAGCCACACCCCATTTAATCAAATTTGCTTCTAGTTTCTTAATAAATTTAGCATCTTCTGCCAACAGAGGATGGCTGTGGCTGGTAAATGAGTTTTGACTCACAGAGGATTTTTGCTCAAGAAAGGCGAATGCTTGCCGAAATTGCTCCGGACTGGTTTGAATTGGCGAGTCAAAGTGACAGGAAATAATTTGCTGAAAATCCCAATTAGCAACCTGATCAACCCAGTTGAGTACTTGTGTAGGGTCTTGAGGAAAAATCAGAGTTTGCAAAATCGGTGCTACAAATGGACGTCCCTGATTTCTTAACGCTGCAAATGATTGCTGCCAATTTTCTTGCCATCGAAATGGAAATACACCAAAGTAGGCTTTTCTGGAACGGTCTGGTGCTTTGAGGGCATCGCGAAATGCCTGCCCTAATCCTATTGTCTCTAGTGTACTAGGACGGAAATAGATGGCAAACAAGGAAATGCGTTGCCATCCCTTACGACGGTTGACTTCGTTATCTTTGATCGCTTCTGAGGCGTTGTCTCTGGCGTGAAAGAGTAAGGGATAGGGATCTAATTTAAAAATTGCAGGTGGTTCTTCTGGCACAGACACTACAGAATCAATTAGCAGTAGAGTGTGCGATCGCTTGTGGAAAAAAGCAACTTCGGCAAAAGACCCCCGTCCCAGATCAATATCCAAGATTGCATAGTTGAATTCACTACTCATAGGAGCCAGGCTGGGGTTTTCTGGAAGTATGTAAGTGCGTTTGGGAGGAAAGCCTAGCCAACTTAACGGCAAGTTGAACGGAAAACTCCACTGGTGGGGAGCAACAAATACTTGCGCTTGGGGAAAGCATCTAGCGAAAGGGCCAACGAAGACTTTGTGTTCTAAGCCAGAACTTGTGGGCAGAATAATGTATTTAACATCACCATATCTTGCTACCAATTCATTCATGATGCGGATACACTCTCTGGTGGGAGCTACAGGTGCGTAGACTAGAAGACCACCAGTTTCGAGTTTAACTACAGTCATCCGAATTGGAACGATTGTATAGAGAATGCCGTGCAGCTGATCGAATGTCCAGATTGTGTCCTCAACAACTTCACAGCAGCATGTCCGCCGCTTGCCGTAAGGATAAAGTGGTACAGCAGGCCAAAATGGCCATGACCAATCTCTGCCCTGCATTGGTAGTTTCTGTGGCATTACCCCCGAGTTGGATTCCTGTGCATTCATTGTTCACCCAGTTTGCTCTCCTATCCAATTTCTAACATTTGAGGGTTTGGGTTGTGTTGTACCTTTGGATCATTCTTTTGCCCAAATGGGCAGCTAGCAAGTTTTCAGCGATCGCATCTGCATAGGTAGAATAAGGCAGTCCAAATGAAATAAGTTTCACAAGCTTGGCCATGAAAAACCTCACAAGAACAGCCCCTTCACCCCTAATCCCCACTCCCTTAGGGGAGTGGGGCCCCCGAGTTCCCCAGAGGGGACCCCCCTATCCCCTCTCCTTAGCAAAAAGAAGGGTGTCCTCTCTTGACGAGGTGAGGTTGCTTTCAAGTTAGAGGACAGAAGATGGTCTATATAAAACAAGTTTCACTGCCAAAGATAAAAGAGGTTTTTTCTCCTACACCCCCACACCCATTTTCAAGACATAAGGAGTAAGAACTCTCAGGGCAAGGTTTGTGTCAAAAGGTAGAAGACAATATCTGATCTAAACAATTAAGAATAATAAAATGCACTGATAGTCTTTCAAACTCCCCTATTATTGTCTTAAGTTGATAGTAGGGGGTTTTATAAGTTTTTTACCTAAAATCACCCTAAAGTGTAGGTATTTGCTTCATTTTCGCTTCCATCAAAAATACTAAGCTGCCTTTTTGCACTTCGAGATTAAGAATACGGAACCTTGTATCATCAAATTCTAAATATGGCAAGTCGATTAATTCTTTAATCTTATTCATGAGTACCACAACAATATTTAAGGAAATACCCTCTCCTTGAGTACAGTTGAAACTTTCCATCAGTATAGGTTTGTTTAAAGTACGTGGACTAAACATTGACCGAAAGCCAAGTTGGCTAGTATGAGCTTGTTCTTGTATCTGCACTATCCCATCGATTTGAATTTTGCCATCACCAGGTAAAGAAAGTTGGATTTTTTGTAATTGCAACTTTACAGTTTTACCATCCACATTCAAATCAAATGGTCTGAGTTTGCTCCGAACAAAGTCTGAAGTCAAGGCGTGGTTAACATCTGCCTCTTTTAGGACTACACGAACTTTAGTATTTACAGGCTGTTCAAGTTCAATCTGACCAAAAATAGCACTGAGAGGATTGATGGAAATTTGATCGGTTTGTACCTGGATTTCTTGGATGCGAACCTCTTGTACTTCTAGCCCTTTTCCAGCCAAAGAAACAGTATCTGCTTGTCCTTGAACAATTTTGAGCAAATCTGTTTGCACATCTACATCTATTTTTTCTGCTTGATCCAACTGGTGAGACAGAGTATTCTCGGCCGCTTGGGAGAGTAAATTTTCCTCTATTTTTCGTTCTTGTGACATGAGCGTAGTTGTTTCTAGAGCCTTCTGCTTCATTGAAACGCTGATCGCTCACGACTGTATCTGTAACAAGTTATATAAAGTAGTATATATTTGACCGATAATTTTGAGCAGGGTACAAGAAAGCGGATTTATCCGTGGAACCAATTGGGTTTTCTAACACCTAAAATCCTCAAGCCCTTGGTATAGACCGTGGGGTCCTTTTTCTGTTTTAAAAACCCGCTTAGTACACTTTTGCGTAAAATCATAGCGTTTTTAAACGCAGAGGGGCACCGAGTCAGCGCACAGAGAAGTTTGTAGACGCGCTTTGCGCGGCTTCCCGAAGGGTGCGGAGGTTTCCTCCGTTAGCGTAAGATCCTCGCGATAGCGAGGCTCAAAGCTTCGGTGGGGGCGCAGAGTTTTTTAGAATTATATTCGTTACGAATTTGTGAAACGTTGCACTTAGTTGCAGTTTAGATGAAAAATGAAAGGTATTGGCTCAAGAAATAAGGGTAGTAGTCGAGAAAAAAACGAGCAATAATGCCACACCAATCGAGTGAGAAGTTACTGGAGACTTTATATTATCCGTTGCGGTCGGTAATAGGTAATAAGATAGTGATGCTTTGCCTATGCCCAAGCTCTATATCGTAAGTAATTAATCGGACATGATATTACTCATATAAAATCAGATTTGGGGGATTACTATGAGAGTGCTACTAGTTGAGGATGAACCTGATTTAGGTGCTGCAATTAAGCGAACTCTCACCCAGCAGAAGTATTTGATTGATTGGGTAGTTGATGGTAATGATGCATGGGCATATTTAGAAAATAGCTGGACACAATACACACTAGCTATTTTCGATTGGATGCTGCCCGGCATATCAGGATTGGAGTTGTGCAAGCGACTACGTTATCACAAAAATCCTCTGCCTGTGTTGATGCTAACAGCAAAAGACAGTATAGAAGATAAAGTTGCTGGTTTAGATGCAGGCGCGGATGACTACTTGGTGAAGCCATTTGGTATGGCAGAATTATTAGCGCGGTTGCGTGCTTTGCAAAGGCGATCGCCTCAATTTCAGCCACAGAAATTAACGGTGGGTAAGCTGACTCTGGACTACGGCAATAATATAGTTGTCAGTCAAAATGCTGGAGGCAATATACAGGAGATTTCCCTTACTAATAAAGAATTTCAGCTACTAGAATATTTTATGAAACATCCAAATCAAATTATCACTACTGAACAAATTCGCAATCAGCTTTGGGAAGTTAGTGCAGAACCTATTAGTAATGTAGTAGCAGCTCAAATACGTTTGTTGCGTCGCAAACTAGTTAACAGTGGCTGCGAGAACATAATTGAAACTTTGCATGGTATGGGATATCGTCTCAATCTTACCGATGAATCAAAATAAACTGTTTCAATTAACACGCCTGCATTTAGCTTTGTGGTATGCCCTCGTTATGGCATTGATTTTAAGTGTATGCGGCTTTGGTATCTACAGAGCAATTGCTCATGCTCATTGGGTAACATTAGACCGAGAAATAGAATCAGTTGCGGGAACATTACACGACAGTATTGAACTAAAACTACAGCAACCTGGTCGATTGGAACCAATTATACAAGAGCTTCTACCAAATATCTGCGTGGTAGGCAAAAGATGTACTCCAGAACCATCAAATTTACGACGCCATACTCTGAGTGCAATCAAACAAGGTCACTACTATGTACGTTTTTTTGACAATTCTGGGCGTTTGTTTGCCATAGCCGGTTCTGATCCAAAAGGATTGTCACCTAAGTTTAACCAGGAACTATGGCAGACCTTAAAAGACAGTAAAGGTAAGCTTTATCACCAGATTTCTTTAACACTGCATACTCAAAACAATGATGATTGGGGGTATATCCAAGTAGGGCGAAGTCTGGAAGACTTTAATAGTTATTTAGATGCAGTGAAACTCACCTTAGCATTAGGTTCACCAATTGTCATAGGTCTAGTTGGTCTTGCTAGTTGGTGGCTAGCAGGATTAGCAATGCAACCAATTTATAAATCCTACAGACAAATTCAGCAATTTACAGCAGATGCTGCACATGAGTTGCGAACACCTTTAGCAGCAACACAAGCAACAGTAGAATCGGCACTTTTGATGCCACAGTTAGATGAAACAGAGGCACGCGACATTCTGCAAACTGTACAACGTCAGAATCAACGACTCACGACTCTTGTAACAGATTTATTATTCCTTGCTCGCTTAGATCGTCAAACAGTGCCAATGCGACGTGATATTTGCTGTTTGAATGATATTGTTGACGACTTAATAGAAGAATTTGCTGCATTGGCGATCGCAGCAGGGGTGACACTGACATCAACACTACGAGTATCAGATCCTGTGAATATTGTCGGCAATGGCGATCAGCTTTATCGGCTGTTTTCTAATTTAATTATTAATGCTATTCAATACACAGCATCAGGAGGAAAAGTAACTATTTACCTAGACCGTAGTGAGCATGATGCTGTAATTCAGGTGGAAGATACAGGGATTGGTATTCCTCAACAAGAGTTGTCACGAATTTTTGATCGCTTTTATCGCGTGAATTGCGATCGCTCTCGTAGTACTGGTGGTTCTGGATTGGGATTAGCAATCTCGCAAGCAATTGTCCAAGCACACCACGGTAGCTTAAATGTACATAGTGAATTAAGTAAAGGTACTACTTTTACTGTTAAGTTACCTTTCAATATCCGCCCGCTTAATAGTGTTCGCGCTATTTACTTATTTAAAATGCTACATTTCTACTTGCGTAAATGAGTAGGCGATAGCTAATCCAGTAACTGGTGAGTACTTATCTGTTTAAATGGAAAAACCCCTTGATGGGGATTCGGACACATGAATCAAAGTAGTCTAAAATTAACACGATACTCTGAGTCCCTGTTGTGATCGCTATCACCGCTCTGCGTGATTTATATTTTGTGTGCTTAACATCCACCTATGTATGGGTAAAGACAAGGCATTAATTTTGCGATCGCCCTGCTGCTTAGGAACCTCAGTTAATCGCCAGCACACAGAAACCCCGATCTGTCTCTACCAAGTGTGCCTCAGTAAAGCCAGCCGTCGTGAACATCTCGGTCAATCCAGTGCTTGATTGCCCGGAATGAGGAGTAAACCCAAGCGCAATCTTGCCACCGACCTTCATCACTCGTCGTATTGAGCGCAGCCCAGCCATAGCATCTGTCCAAACTTGCATGGAGTTGATCGCCAAGGCTTTATCAAATGTGTGATCTGCAAACGGCAGTTTTTCAACCGAGCCATACTGAAGTTGGACTAAGCCTGTCTCCATCGCTTTCGCATTCCGCGCTTTTGCTTGCTCAACCATTTCTTTTGAATAGTCAACGCCTGCGATGTATCCTGTTGACACCGCAGCTGCCAGAATCTCAATACCTACTCCGGGTCCAAATCCAACTTCTAGCACCTTGTCATCCGGCTGAATTTCGAGCAGATCAATCACCCATTGCGTAAAATCGCGCTTCGTGCGGGCTAAAATAAAACCTCCCAACCGACCCAGTATCCCTTGGGGTCGTCCAAACATTTGCATTAGAAGACTGTCTATAATACCTAAATGCTGCTGTTGTTGCTGATGATTGTGCATACTAGACCAATTAATATCATGTCCGCTTAAACACTTGTATTATTCGTTGAAGTCGATAATGAGTAATCGGTAATTGTATAAGTTTTGAAACATACTGATTCCATCCATATCAGGCTAAACTAACAAGATAATTCAGCGACATCCTAAACTTTCGCGAGTTGACACACCAGTCACTGGATTGATTCCATTAGCGCGATCGCACATCAACTTCACTTGATAAGGATCAACAATTGCACCAGAAAAATCTGCTCCTGTAATCTCTGCCTCAAAAAAGCGACTACTAGCAAGCATCGCATCGCTAAAAATGGCATTAGTTAAATTTGCTTTATTAAAAATGACGCGATCAGCAAATGCTTCCGTAAGATCAGCATTACTTAAATTTGCTTGTAGAAAAGATCCCTTCGTCAGAATAGTTCCACTAAGATTTGCTCCCTGAAAGTTTGCTCCCTGCATTTGTGCACCTGCAAAAGATGTTCCGTGTAAATCTTGATGAGCAAAATCTCGATATCGTAAGTCAGAAAGTGTATAATTAACCGTATTTTCCTGTGCTAGAACAGCAGAAGTATCTAGGATTAGTAGCCAGCTAGTCAAACCAATAAAAAGTAAGACACACAAAATAAACTGTAACCAAGCTGGAAATTTATGCTCCATTGATAATTCCCCAATTACATCATCACTAATACAAAACTTTACTTTATCCCTATATTGTGCAACGCCAACAGTTTAGTAGTGCTTTTGTGATTCCTCCGCTAAAGATTTTACGCAAGGCTATACTAATTTATTTGGTTAGAACATCTTGCATTAGATGGAAAGGGGTTACAACTTTTCCTATTTGTCAGATAATCTCTAAAAAAAATGACAAAGTTTGGAGAAACAAATCGATTGTCAGAAATTATTACTCAAAATATTGCCACTGCTACAATCTCCATTATTATTCCGACTCTCAATGAAGCGCAGAACATCAAAGCCGCCTTAGCTAGTATTCAACCCAGTACTCATATCGAAATCATTGTAGTTGATGGCGGTTCCCAAGATGAAACAGTGAACATAGCTAAGTCATTAGGTGTTAAAGTCATCTCGGCTGCTGCGGGACGTGCCAAACAGATGAATGCGGGTGCTGCTGTTGCTAGCGGTGAGATTTTGCTGTTTCTCCACGCCGATACCTGCTTACCACTTGGATTTGATGTCATGGTTCGCGAAGCATTAGCACAGCCTGGAGTTTTCGCTGGTGCATTTGCCTTGCGAATTGGTGCAGAACAGCCGAGTTTGCGAGTAATAGAATGGGGTGTAAATGTGCGATCGCGTTTTTTACAAATGCCTTATGGCGATCAAGCAATCTTTTTAACAAAAAAAATATTTAATTATGTTGGCGGCTTTCCAGATTTGCCCATCATGGAGGACTTTGAACTCATGCGACGTTTAAGAAGCCTGGGGAAAATAACAATAATTTCTGTACCTATTATTACCTCAGCACGTCGCTGGCTAAAAAAAGGGGTTTGGCAAACAACATTCCTCAATCAAATAGTAATCATCGCTTATTTTCTAGGAATCTCCCCCCAGCGACTTCGCACTTGGTATCGTCAGGAAAAATTTAAAAAGTTTTAAGCTGTTTCTCATTTCATTTACGTATTTTATGAGTGGTTGGTTGTTGATGGGTAGAGACGCGAGGAACATCGCGTCTGTACATTAGTAGTTAGTGGTTGTTGGTTGTTGTTTTTCTGTTTTCTTCCTTGTCCCCCTTGTCCCCTTGTCTCCGATTCCCAATCCTCAATCCCAATATGTATAGAAAACCTAAAATCAAACTAGTGCTATTATTTTGTCTGGCTATTAGTCTAATCATTGCTGCCAAGCAATTCAACATTCAGGGATGGTTGCAGACATCAATCGTCTGGATCAAGAGTCTTGGTTCATGGGGTGCGATCGCGTTTATTATCATCTATAACATAGCAACATTACTTTTTATACCCGGCTCCCTGCTTACATTAAAAGGAGGTTGTTTATTTGGTGTAGTTTGGGGTTCTATTTATGTATTAATTGCTGCAACTATCGGAGCCACTTTTGCATTCTTAATTGGGCGTTATTTAACACGAGATTGGGTTTGTCGACAATTGGAAAAGCATCCAAAATTTAAAGCAATTGATCAGGCAGTTGCTAAACAAGGATTCAAAATAGTATTTTTGACTCGCTTATCTCCTATATTTCCATTTAACTTATTAAATTATGCTTTCGGAATCACCCAAGTTTCACTGAAAGATTATATCTTAGGTTCCATTGGTATGATTCCAGGTACTATCATGTATGTTTACATCGGTTCTCTTGCTACCGACTTGGCAATGATTGGCACTCCTCAACCAACTACCCCAGAAACTGAAATTGGGAAATGGTTAATACAAATAATCGGATTAATTGCCACAGTTATTGTAACTATTTATGTAACTAGAATTGCCCAAAAAGCTCTTCAAGAAAGCGTAAATAGTAACTAAAAATCAAAAAAGATATTTTCTTACTTAATATCTATAAATTAGACATCTGTGTTCATCTGTGTTCATCTGTGTTCGTTAATTCCAATATAATTCTTCACCCAATTACTCAATTAAAACTTAAACCTATCACTCATGAAAAATAAAATATTACAAAATAAACTTGAATCCCAACAATTCCACAACTTCTTAAAACTAACTTTCTTAATCTTACTTGCCTTTAGCTTGACATTTTGTTTCAACGTAGACCTTGCATTAGCACAGCAATCTGTGAACACACCAGGATTCAATCCTCAAGAATGGCTGCGAAATGCTTTACAGTGGATAGATAGCTTAGGTACAGTAGGAGCGATCGCATTTATTATCCTCTACATCATCGCGACAGTCGCTTTTTTACCAGGGTCTATCCTCACCTTAGGCGCTGGTGTTGTCTTTGGTGTAGTTTGGGGTTCCATCTACGTCTTTATTGGTGCAACCTTTGGTGCAACCGCCGCTTTCCTGGTGGGACGCTATCTAGCTAGAGGCTGGGTAGCCAAGAAAATCGCAGATAATAAAAAATTTGCCGCAATTGATCGCGCCGTTGGTAGAGAAGGACTCAAAATAGTTCTCCTCACCCGACTTTCCCCGATATTTCCTTTTAACTTATTAAACTATGCCTTTGGTGTTACCGACGTTTCTCTCAAAGACTACTTTATCGGTTCTGTAGGCATGATCCCAGGAACAATTATGTATGTCTACATCGGTTCCCTAGCAGGAAATCTTGCCATGATTGGTACACAAACTCAACCAACCAACCCAACCGTACAATGGGCAATTCGGATCATAGGCTTTATTGCCACAGTTGCAGTCACAGTTTATGTCACCCGAATAGCCAAAAAAGCCCTTGAGGAGGTTTTGTAGGAGATGGGGAGATGGGGAGATGGGGAACTCGGGGTCCCCTCTGGGGATTAGGGGCGGTGGGGAGATGGGGAGTGGCAAATAACCACTAACCACTCTTGTACAGACGCGATGTTCCTCGCGTCTCTACCCACTAACCACTAACTACTAATCAACAATATAAAAAGGTTATGGCAATGTCTAATTCTGAATTTCAAAAAGTAATAATTCGCCCAGTAGATGAGTATAACCAAAGACTTATTTCCTACGTACATCCTCCTGATTGGATAAACCCCAGACCTGTTGATTGTTATGATTTGGTAGTGATTGGTGCGGGCACGGCAGGATTGGTGGTGGCGGCGGGTGCGGCGGGTTTGGGTTTGGGTTTGAAAGTAGCATTAATTGAAAAGCATCTCATGGGTGGAGATTGCTTAAATGTGGGTTGTGTACCATCAAAATGCGTGATCCGATCAGCGCGGGTTGTGGGTGAAATGTGGAATGCTAGGAACTTTGGAGTGAACATCCCGCAACACATCGATGTGGATTTTCCCGCAGTGATGGAAAGAATGCGAAAGCTGCGCGCTGGAATTAGCCATCACGACTCGGCGGAACGTTTTCAAAAGCTAGGGGTTGATGTCTTTTTGGGTAAGGCTAGCTTCGCCAGCAATGATACTGTAATAGTTGGTGACAAAACTCTCCACTTTAAAAAAGCTGTAATTGCCACTGGTGCCAGGGCGGCGCGTCTTTCCGTCCCAGGAATTGAAGAAGCAGGCTACTTAACTAACGAGACAGTTTTTTCTCTGACCCAACGACCACAACGTTTAGCTGTAATTGGTGGTGGGCCTATCGGTTGTGAATTGGCGCAAGCATTCCGCCGCTTGGGTTGTGAAGTGGTGCTTTTCCATCGTGGTTCTCACATTCTCAATAAAGAAGATGTTGATGCTGCCGAAATTGTCCAAAATGTCTTTCTTCAAGAAGGAATTCGTTTGGTCTTAAATTGCCAAATGCAGCGAGTAGAAAAAACTAGCGACGGCAAGAAGCTTTATTTTAGCTGCAATGGTCGAGAAGATTCTGTCACAGTTGATGAAATTTTAGCAGGTGCAGGGCGTGTCCCCAATGTAGAAGGTCTCGCTTTAGAAACTGTAGGCGTGGAATATGATCAGCAACGGGGCGTGATGGTGAATGATTATTTGCAAACCACCAATCCCAGGATTTATGCTGCTGGTGATATCTGCATGAATTGGAAATTTACCCATGCTGCGGATGCGGCGGCGCGAATAGTCATTAAAAATACTTTATTTTCTCCCTTTGGTTTGGGACGTTATAAACTCAGTAATTTAGTAATGCCTTGGGTGACGTATACTGATCCAGAAATTGCTCATGTGGGGATGTATGAACAACAAGCCCAGGAAAAAGGCATTGATGTAAATATGATCAAGATACCTTTTAGTAGTGTAGATCGAGCGATCGCAGATGGTGAAGAAGATGGTTTTGTCAAAATCCTCCACAAAAAAGAATCAGATCAAATTATCGGTGCAACTATTGTCGCCCGCCACGCAGGTGAGATGATTTCAGAAGTTACCACGGCAATTGTGCATAAGATTGGTTTGAGTAAGATGAGTAGTGTGATTCATCCTTATCCAACGCAGGCGGAAGGAATTAAGAAAGCGGCGGATGCTTATCGCCGGACTTTGTTGACACCAAAAACAAAACGGTTTTTGGGATTGTTGACTAAGTTATCTTAAGATACAAGGTTGGGTTGAGTTTACAAGACCCAAATACTAAAACGAACCGCATAGACGCGCTCATAGGCTTCCCGCTAGGGTAGGACACAAAAAACAAAAAGAAAGGAGATTCAGGAGTTATTTAGAATTGCTATGTAGAGGCTAAAAATAACTAAAAGTAGGGTGTGTTACGGTATTGAGTGACAGTAGATAGCGACAATAAATATTTCTGCCGTAACACACCGTTCATCTCATACCCCACTGACTGACTAATTAACTTAATGGTGATGATAGCTAATCCGACTAATTAGCCAGGCGGAAGAGATGATGCCAACAAATTGAGCCACAATAGTATTAATATTTGCCTGTACCACAAACATATCGAGTGGTTCAATTAATTGACTCGCGTTGTAAATTGCTAATCCTTCAACTTGAGTCAGGGATCTAGCTACAAGAGTACCAACGATCACTTCAACACCAAATAGAGTTAATATCATGCCAATACCATTTAAAGTCAATCCCCGCCAGAGGAGACGCATAACATCTGCTTTTTTGGGATGTAATGCTGGATTTGCTGAGTTTAACTCTTTGCCAATGCGAGTATATCTCCAATCCCAATAAAGGCTGATTCCCAATATCAACAGTCCACCGACTGCACAAAATAAACCTAACCAAGACATGGGGTCTTGAGCCTTGAGATTGAAATTAGGATCTGCGATCGCAAATAATACAATTAATCCTGAAACTACGAGAAGGCTTAGCTGTAGACCGAAGTTAATCCAACCTATGAGGCGAAAATTTGTGGCAATTTCCTGGATGGTTGGTAAACAGGAGTGGGAGTCTAACTTATTTAACATGGTTTATCCTCAGCCACTATAGACAACTTATAGCAAAAAATAAATTTCTTGGCTCATTAGGGATTGATTGCACCTCACCCTGTCCTATCGGACACCCCTCTCCTTAGCAAGGAGAGGGGCTGTTCTTGTGAGGTTGCGTATCTAATTGAGGTAAAAATCCTTATATTGGCACGTCTATCCTTAAATAGTGATTAAGAAATCATCTTTGTGCGTAAGTCATCTAGGGATTGCTGAAGTGTGTTGGGGTTTAAAAACAGCCATGTTTCTAGAACGTGCGGTATGTATTCTAGGAATAGAACCAACTCATGCTTAGTGATCGCCCCTTGCAATACCCAGTTAGTTGTCTTGATATGAGTCACAAGTTCCCGGAAGACTCCAAAACCAGTGGAACTAAAGCCGTAATGACAGTAAGTCGGTAGGTCATAGAAGTTTGTTGTAGAGAACTGGTTATCAAATTCGATGTTTGTAACCGGAACACTTTTTACAAAGACTTTTGATTGCCCAAGAACAATGATATGATTTAGCCCCCAACCTCTACTAGACTCTTTCGACTCACTATTATCAAACAGAGAACGTAATTGTGTATTATCTTAAGCGATTTGTGAACTGAGCTTGAAGTACCTCTTTCTTCTAAGCTCTATATGGTTCTTAGCCATGTTGCTACTCACTATTTTGAGGGTAACTGAAGATTTTACAAGTATCTGCAAGTTCCTTTTAAGTATGTAAGGCTCATCAACGAGTATTGGAACTTCATAGAAGAGTGTTAAAGCTTTGTTTATAAGTGTTAGAACTTTGTCAGCAAGTATCAAAGCTTTGTTTATGAGTATTGAAGCTTCATTAACGAGTATTAGAGCTTTGTTGATCAGGATTGAAAGTTTGTCAGCAAGTATAAAAGCTCCGTTTATGAGTATTGGAACTTTGTCAACAAGCATCCAAGCTTCATTTATTAAGTATTGGAAGTTTGTTAGCGAGTATGAAAACTCCGTTTATGAGTATTGAAGTCTCCTTAACGACCATTTAAACTTCATCGACGAGTATCAAAGCTTTGTTTGTGAGTATTATAGTCTCGTTTTAGACTTGTTCTTTGCCAAAGTCAAGAAATCTAGCTTGAGAAGGTAGTCTCAATGGAAAAACCTCACCCCAGCCCATCTCCTTGGTAAGGAGAGGGGTGTCTAATAGGACGGGGTGAGGTTATTTACACCCTCGTACCCCCGTTTTACGCAACTAGAGGGATTGACGCATTTTGCCAAACCTGAAAATATGCAAGTTAAATGTTTCCACACTCAAAAACAATAAAAATGCAGATAAAAACTTTACATCCACACTAGTCTAAACGAGCAAAAAATAATAAATTTGTTTTTTCCTATTCCCACTTTCCCCTCTACTCGGGGTTGCTTGATTCAAATTGGATCTTTAAAAGTGGTTGCGGTCGCAAAATACGGAATCAATGTAAAATCTATTTTTCCCATCTTAAATATTGGGCAATCAATACACAATCGCATCACCTTCGTTGTCACTATGCAAACTCCAAATAGTAACTCCTCTACTCTCCAAGATGTGTCACGCAGGGAATTGCGGGATTTAGTGCGAGCGCAATTACAAAATTTGTTGGAAGTAGGAGACTTGCGTGGAGCTAAAGCCATTTTAGTCCCTGTACAACCTGTAGATATTGCTGAGGCTATAGAAGGATTACCAGAAGCAATGCACGCGATCGCTTTTCGTTTACTTTCCAAAGATGAGGCGATCGAAGTCTACGAATATCTTGACTACAGTGTACAGGAACGATTAATAGAAGAACTCAGAAGTCAGGAAGTCCGCGATATTGTCGAGCAAATGTCACCGGATGATCGAGCCAAGTTATTCGATGAGTTACCAGCAAAAATTGTCAAGCGCCTGTTAGAACAACTGAGTCCAGCCGAACGGGAATCCACAGCCCAACTTTTGGGTTACGAAGCTGGTACTGCTGGGCGGATTATGACTCAGGAGTTGATCTCTCTTAAAGAAAATTTTACCGTTACAGAAACTCTAGAGCGGATTCGCAGCTTAGCCAATGCTAGCGAGATGATTTACTATCTTTACGTCACAGATGCAGCTAGGCGCTTAACGGGAATTTTATCATTGCGCGAGTTGGTGACGGCTCAACCACAACAAATAATAGGCGAGATCATGACTCGCGATGTGCTGTCTGTGAATACGGATACAGATCAAGAAGAAGTAGCGAGATTGATCCAAAGATACGACTTTTTAGCTGTACCTGTGGTAGACAGAGAAGATCGGCTTGTGGGTATTGTTACCGTTGATGATGTGATTGATATTTTACAAGAGGAAAACACTAGAGATATTTATACCGTGGGTGGTGGTGTGCAATCTGATGGCGACAGCTATTTTCAGTCTAATTTGCTCACAGTGGCTCGCAAGCGGGTGGTTTGGTTGTTTGTTTTGCTGATTACCAATACGATCACCGGCACAATTATTAAGTCCCAAGAAGATATTTTGGGAAAAGTGGTTGTGTTAGCAGCGTTTATTCCTCTATTGACGGGTACTGGTGGTAATGTCGGCGCTCAATCTTCTACAGTAGTCATTCGCGGAATGAATACCGAAGAAATTCGCACCCTGGGAGGCCCGTTGCAAGTGATTGTCCGTGAAGGTTTGGCGGGTGCGCTACTAGGAATCATGCTAGGTGCGATCGCGACGATCTGGGCTTTCTTTCTGCAAAATAATTTACCAGTAGCGATCGCTGTTGGTAGCAGTTTGGTAGCAATTTCGGTTTTGGCTTCTGTTTCCGGTTCCGCATTGCCGTTTTTGTTTCGCCTATTTCGTTTAGATCCAGCGTTGATGTCAGCACCATTTATAACTACGGCAGTGGATGTCTTAGGTGTATTAATTTACTTCAATTTAGCAAGAGTGATCTTAAATGTTTGACTCTCCCCTAGACTTAAGTTATGGATTTAAAGCTCAATTATGATTTTACCCACGTGATATTTTAGTTAGCTCGTGTTAGAAAACACAATAAAAATGAAAAATATAATTGTAAATTATTATATTCATCACTGTGAGCAAAAAGCTAAACCACACTATCAAAGCGCTACTGTTAGCACTTTTAATTTTGATACCAACTCTATTTCTTTTCCCACATGCTAGCCAAGCTGTTAATTTAAATATACCCAAACACTATCGTCAAAATCCGATTGTCGTTGAAAATCAGAAAAAAGGTACTACCAATTGGCAGTTATCTAATCCTGCCACAAAGCGAGAAATTGAAGGTTATGCCTCGCTCACAAGCGTAAATCGTGGCGAAGAAATTAGGTTTTTTGTCAATACATTAGAACCTAGTTATACAATTGAAATTTTCCGTATGGGTTGGTACGGTGGTACTGGAGGACGCCAAATCACACCTGTAATTACTCGTAAAGGGGTACGACAACCACCACCAATAGTAGATCAAGCTAGTGGTTTGATTGAATGTGATTGGAAAGACCCCTATGTATTAAAAATTCCCTACAATCCAGATCATCCAACTTTGTGGACAAGTGGTGTTTATTTAGTAAAACTCACAACCAGCATTAGCGGTAAACAAAGCTACATTATTTTTACCGTTCGTGATGATAATCGTGCTTCCGATATTCTATTTCAATCGAGCGTTACCACATATCAGGCATACAACAACTGGGGTGCAATATCCTTATATCGATGGAACAGTCGTGGAAAACAAGCATATAAAGTTTCTTTTAATCGTCCCTATGCTGCTAGTCCTAATCGCGCAGCCGTGTATGGAGTCGGAGCAGGGGAATTTTTAACTAACTTTCAACCTAAAAGAAGAACTTCTAGTGCTGGCTGGGAATATAATATGGTGCGGTGGCTAGAAAAAGAAGGCTACGATGTCGCCTACTGCACTGATGTTGATACTCATGAAAATCATCTAGACACCTACACTGGAAAGGCAATGCTACTATTGCACAAAGCATTTCTGTCTGTGGGCCATGATGAGTATTGGTCATGGCAAATGCGGCAAAATGTGGAAGCGGCTAAAGATGCTGGTGTAAGTCTAGGATTTTTTTCTGCCAATACTTGTTATTGGCAAATTCGCTTTGAACCCAGCCAAACAACGGGAACTCTTAACCGCACTATTGTGGCTTATAAAGAGAATGCTGCTTTAGATCCCTATGCTAGAGATCAAGATCCAAGCAATGATTATCTGGTAACTACTGTTTGGCGAAGGAAGCCTATAAATCTCCCAGAAGATGCTCTTTTGGGAGTTATGTACGAGACATTTCAGGTAAACGCGGATATAGTCATCAATCACACAGCCCCAGATTGGCTACTTACCAATACACAATTACGGCAAAATGATAAACAAACATTTCTAAGCAAGTTTTTTCAATTACCTAGCAAACAAATCCATCTAGAAGGACTTTTGGGCTATGAAGTTGATCGCATGTTTGGTAATGCCCCAGCAAACACTGTTCGCGTTGCCCATTCACCATATCGTCGTGGACGTAATATTAAATATGCAGATATGACAGTTTACACAACAAATTCTGGTGCAACAGTATTCGCGACAGGTTCTATGCAGTGGAGTTGGGGACTTGATGATTACAATGTTCCACAATTGCGTCCTTCGCTTTTAAATGCTGATGCCCAAGCAATTACACATAATGTTTTACACCAGATGTTAAAGCAGTGAACCGTGTAGACGCGCCCATCCGCTTGCCGCAGACTATAGTAAACAGTTATCAGAAAAAGCAACTGATAACTGATAACTGTTAAAGTTGTGAATCACTGTCAGGCGCTACAATTTCACCTTCACCCAAAGTCAGCATCATGTTTTGATCAATAATCAGATCACTAAGTTCCTTAGCTTGCAAATTCATTTCTTCACAAGCTTTTCTTAATTCTTGAGCAAAGGTATTCAAATCATTACCATAGCCACACTGATAAGCAGCAGTTTCAATTCCCTGCTTAGCATTTGCTCTAGCACAATCTACTAATTCCGTACCATGTAAACGTGTTTTGGATGACATAATAGACAGTTTTTATTAATTTCAACCTTTTTTGCTATATTATCAACTGTTCAAGGCTGGCTCATCTCTCAAATGAAAGGTAAATGAATTTGTTGATTGTTGATTGTTTTCATCCACACAACAAGCAACCATGAACAAATAACTAACAAATCTTTAACCATTTACAATAGTACCACCGTTGGGATGCAGAACTTGACCAGTTATATAAGAAGCATCATCTGAGGCTAAAAATACATAACTAGGTGCAATTTCTTCCGGTTGTCCTGGGCGTTGCATTGGTACTTGTTTCCCAAAATTTGCAACTTTATCTTCTGGGAAAGTAGCAGGTATCAAAGGTGTCCAAATCGGACCGGGAGCTACAGCATTCACGCGAATTCCCTTTTCTACCAAATTTTGTGAAAGAGAACGAGTAAAGGCAACAATTGCACCTTTTGTGGAAGAATAATCAAGCAACTCTGGACTACCTTTATAAGCTGTAACAGAAGTAGTATTAATAATACTGCTGCCCTCTTGCAGGTACTTTAATGCTGCTTTAGTTAAGAAAAACATCGAGAAAATATTTGTGCGGAAAGTCTGTTCTAGTTGTTCTTTGCTAATATCTTCAATACTTTTTTGGGGATGTTGTTCCGCAGCATTATTAACAAGAATATCAAGCTTGCCAAATTCGTCTATTATCTGTTGGATAGCCTGCTGACAAAAGGTTTCATCACCAACATCGCCAGAAATAGTAACTGCTTTTTGTCCTTGTGCTTCTACTAAATGTTTAGTTTCTTTAGCATCATCGTGTTCGTTTAGATAAATGATCGCCACATCTGCACCTTCTTTTGCAAAAGCGATCGCCACAGCGCGGCCAATACCGCTATCTCCCCCTGTAATTAGTGCCACTTTATTTTTTAATTTGCCGCTTCCCTGATATTGAGAATCATCTGCTTTTGGCTTGGGCGTCATTTCTGACTCAATCCCCGGTTGTTGTTCTTGGTGTTGTGGTGGTTGTAATGGTTTTTCTTCTGACATATATTTTTCCTTTGGTTGTTAGTAGTTAGTAATTAGTAATTAGTAGTTAGTAATTAGTAGTTAGTTGTTGGTTGTTTAAATCACCTACTAGCCACTAACCATTAATTACTAATAATTCCTCAAAAACTAACCTTGGATCGAAAATTCAATCCAAGGTTTAGTTCCTACGACTACACCCTGTTGTCATTGGCGAGCTAAATCTTTTTACTCTCTAAGATAATGTCTAGCTTACTAATTGCCGCCGGAGCAAAAGTATGCCAACAAATATTTTCTCCTCACACCAAAAGCACGCTCTTTATTTGACAAGGGAACCTCACTACACTACTCTACCTGATGAATGAATCGCTCCTCTCAGTAATTAAATTAACTGTTAACTGGTTATGATTTATCATTCTCAAGTTATAAACAAAATAAAAATATCTCAATCTTGAGAAGTAAATATATACAATTAAATTTATTTCTTCTAAGTATAACTTAAGCAATAAAATTAACTCTTGTTTTTTAACCCTGTTTAATAGATGATTCACTATATATTGATCCCGATAATCAATACCTACTTTTCACGGAAATTTTACGTGCAACATCGTAAAATTTCAGCAACCACCCAAATGATTTCAAAGAAGTGTTGCATACAATCGCAATCAATTATTCCTTAAGATATATCTGAAATTAAGCAATCCCTCTGAAGGAGCAAAGCAGGGGTAAAATTATGCAAATATTAGACATTTCTAATTTAGAGCAAACTGACTCGTTTAAATTTCTTCAGCTAACTTTACGCGATCGCTGGCAAAGTATTGAAGGGCCTACCGAAAGCAGTGATGTAGATATATTAGTTGTTCCCTCTCTAAGCATCGATCAACGAGAACTTAAAAAAGTGGAGGGTTACGAACACTACGAAGAGCGATTATTGTTCTCACTTATTCGTTTGTGGAATCCCCGCAATCGTCTCATCTACGTGACATCTGTGCCTTTGCACCCCAGTATTATCGATTATTATTTACAGCTGTTGCCAGGAATCCCATTCTCCCATGCTCGCAATCGCTTGCTCTTACTTTCCACCTATGATTCTTCCCTAAAACCCCTCAGTCAAAAAATTTTAGAACGTCCCCGCTTGCTCCATCGTATTCGTCAAGCCTTAAGGCTAGACAAATCATTTATGATATGCTATAATAGTACGCCTTTAGAAGCAGAATTATCTGTAAAATTAGGTGTACCACTGTATGCTGCTGCACCACAATTGCAGACTTGGGGAACAAAAAGTGGTAGTCGTCAAATATTCGCAGAAACCGGAGTACCACACCCAGATGGTAGTGACTTAGTTAAGAGTGTTGCCGATTTGGAAGAAGCTGCTGTGCAGTTGTGGGAACGCCAGCCGCACTTAAAAAGAATGGTGGTTAAGCTGAACGAAGGTATATCGGGAGAAGGAAATGCCCTATTAGACTTAAGACCAATTGCGGATATTGCACCTCCTGGCGGTTCCCATGCCGAACGCTTAGCAGCGATTAGCGATCGCTTACCCCAGATGCGTTTTCAAGCTAGTCAAGAAACATGGGAAAACTTTTCGGGACGCATTGGTGAGTTAGGGGCAATTGTAGAAGCGTTTGTCGAGGGTGAAGTCAAGCGATCGCCCAGTGTCCAAGGACGGATTACACCTCTAGGTGAAGTGGAAATTCTTTCTACCCATGACCAAATCCTTGGTGGTCCTGACGGGCAAGTTTACCTTGGTTGTCGATTTCCTGCGGATGAAACTTACCGCCTACAACTGCAAGTGTTAGGAACAAAAATTGGCATGAAACTTGCAGAAAAAGGCGCACTCGAACGATTTGGCGTCGATTTTATCGCTGTTGACCAAGGTAATGGACAATGGGATATGCAAGCAATAGAAATTAACCTACGTAAAGGCGGAACTACCCACCCCTTTATGACCTTAAAACTATTAACCAACGGACGTTACAACCTTTCCACAGGCTTGTTTTACTCTCAACAAGGACGTCCTAAATACTACATCGCCACTGACAACCTCCAAAAAGACCGTTATCAAGGACTCTTACCCAATGACTTAATGGACATCATCGCCCATCACAGGCTGCACTTTGATACCGGCACAGAAACAGGCACAGTCTTTCATCTAATGGGTTGTCTTTCCCAATTTGGCAAGCTAGGTTTAACCAGCATTGGCGATTCTCCTCAACAAGCAGAAGAAATTTATAATAAGGTCGTTAAAGTCTTGGACGAAGAAACTAACAGCAACAATCAAGACTATTCCTCCGTCTTAGAACATACTTTTCCCATGGTCTGGGATGGGTTTAGTTGTTAGGCATAGGGGAGTGGGGATTAGGGGCAATGGGGAGTGTGGGGAGTGTGGGGAGTGTGAGAATAATATAGTAACTAATTCCCCTTTGTCTTCGTTGTCCCCCTTGTCCTCTTGTCCCCCTTCCTTCTTCCCCCTTTCCCCGATCCCTAATCCCCTAACCCCTATCCCCATTACCCCGGCTCCTGATTATAATCAACATCAGCCATTGTCTTTGAGCGGTTGTGTTCAACACTAGTGAAATTCACTGCATCAATCCAGACTGTCAGCGTCCCTATCCCCAGCTTTGGGGAAACAAATTTTGTAGTTGCTGTGGTGCGCCCCTACAGCTGATAGATCGCTATGTCCCTACTGCACGTTTGGGATCGGGAGGTTTTGCCCAAATTTACACAGTTTGGGATCAAAAGACACAAACAGAAAAGGTGCTGAAAGTGTTGGTAGAAGAATCACCGAAAGCACGAGAATTGTTTGCCCAAGAAGCGGCGGTTTTAAGCAAGTTGCGACATCCAGGTGTTCCCAGAGTCGAACCAGATGGTTATTTTCAACGTATTTGGGTTCATGCTAAGGGACAACAGACTCTGCCTTGTTTGGTGATGGAAAAAATTCATGGTCAGACTTTGGAGGAGATAATATACAAGCAATATCCTCAAGGATGTCCACCAGAGTTAGTGTTGAACTGGTTAAGTCAAGCTGTGGAAATTTTACGCCATTTGCACCAACGCAATATTATTCATCGTGACATCAAACCTTCTAATTTGATGCTGCGTACCTCCCCTAAATCCCCTCCTTTTCAAGGGGGAGAATGGGGTCAACTCGTACTGATTGATTTTGGTGGGGCAAAACAATTTGGTGCAGCAAATATTGCTTCTCAGCCACGATCTACAAAGTTGTTTTCTTCTGGTTACAGTCCACCGGAACAAGTGCTGGGTGGTCATGTTGAACCTAGTGCTGATTTTTATGCTTTGGGGCGGACGATGATTGAGTTGCTGACGGGTAAGCATCCGGTGGACTTAGAAGATCCTTTAACGGGTGAGTTGCACTGGCGATCGCAACGTCATGTTAACCCGCAACTAGCAGATTTGCTAGATGAAATGATGCAGGAACAAGCGCGATCGCGTCCAGCCAATACAGCGATTCTTCAAAGACGTTTGACACAGATTACTCAGGCACGACCAAATCGTGTCGGAACAAACACTGGTAGTCTAACTGTAGCGATCGCCAACCCTAAATCATCTCCGAGTCTGGGATTTTTATCTGATTTCAGAAATCAAATTCAAAACTCTGTTGTTAATTTTGCTCAAAGCATTGTTCAAATTATTCTTTTTGTGTTCGGTGCGATCGCTCAAGTTTTTCGAGCTTGTCTGGATACAATTTGGACAATGATTCTCACCAGTATAGGCGCTGCTGCGGGTACGTATTCTGGTTATGTTTTAGCCTATAATACAAAATGGGGAAAAGAAGTTGGTGAATCGTTGTCTAGTCAGCTATCCCTGTTGCTAGGGAATACTCAGTCTGTGTCGGGAGCAGAAATCCTTTTGTTTGCTGGTGCTGGGTTTGGTACTGCATGGGGAATAGTGACTGCTGGAGGCTATGACCAGCGACGGCGGTTTTTAGTCGCATCACTAATGGGAATTTTTGGCTATGGATTTGGCTGGTTGATTCTGCAATTAATCACACCAAAAGAAGATGGTGAAGGATTAGTAGCATTGATTTTAGCCGCCGTTTCACTGCTTACCTTGGGCTTAGGTCTGCGTAGCCATCATATAGTTCATGCTGTGGTTACTGCTTTTGGTACGGCACTACCGTTTGCATTTTTGCTTTATGTCGGGCTACCACCAACCATATTCAACGATTTTTTTAGTCCTACCCATCATTGGCATGAATTATTGTGGAAAATAGGTTTTTTTAGTTTTGTAGGTGTTGTGGTTAGTTTTTGGTTGGGAGTGAGTCATTATCTAGTCGTGCCTGGATTGCGTTTGTTGGGCTGGCGTTATTGAATGAAGAAAGGCAGCTATGCTGAGGGCATAAGGTTTTAGAAAATAATTGTTCTTTTTGCCCTACCTACTTATCATTTACTGAGTGCGATGGTGAGCAATGCAGATGCTGCAAGCGCCGCCACCGTCCGAATATGATTCCATTTTGTCCAGTTGGTAAGATACCTGTTCCACAGGCTTGCGCTATCAGTGCTACTCGGATCAACAGTCGCCAGCGCATCATTAAGCGGCACATTGAACAGGATTGTCACGCCTACTGTGCCGACAAGATAGAGTAGGCTGCCAAGAAGCAAATAGGCGGCATCAAGTTGATGCCACTTTAACAGTGAGGAGACAGCCAGAAAAATGCAAGCCGCAGCCGTTCCAAAAAGTGCCATCATGAACAATGGATTGATCACTGTGATATTGATCGATTGCATGGCAGCAATGCCTTGTGCTGGTTGGAGTCGGGCAAGGGCGCTCATCACGAAGGTCGAGAAGGCGAAGAAAACTCCAGCTACCAGTCCACAACCCAGTATCGCGACAAGCTTTAATACGAAAAGCCAGTAGCTAGTAAGTGCCATAAAGTCTCCTACAGATTTTGTCTTAGCTTCTGACCAGTTGAGCCAGTTGGGTACGAGCATTGGCGATTGATTGAGTCAAACTCATACCACCAAACTCGTCATAACTCTGCTTCCAAGTCTCAACGAATTATCTTGTGAGTCTGCGGGAGTGCGATCGCTCACCACGCGGACTAGAATCAATGTGTAACAAACGTGCCATGTTTTCTCCTAATTAAACACCATTTCAGCTTAAGCAAACAACCGATACTCAGCTATCTAATTCCTGTGCAATTATCAAAATCTTGCGGTAATTTTTCAGGCTGCTCGATGAGAATCATCCAAAAGTGAATACAATCGGAACTAGGCGAATTGGGTTTGGATCATGAACACGACAGTCTCTCATCAAACTGAATGTGCCAGCTTGCCCATTTTGTCTAGTCGCAACCACGGTTGGGAGAATATTCTGGTCGAACAATTTCAACACCCTGCGGGGGAGGGAAAATGTCATTACAGCGATGAACATACGATTTGTCTATCTCTTGTATCCCGTCCAGTACGCTTGCTGCAAATAAAGGCAGGCAAGACCTACGCAGGGCTATATGGAAAAGGCGATATTTCTATCACACCTGCTAAGGAGCCGTTTTTTGCCCGTTGGGATGGAGATGATCACTATTTGGAAATTCGCATTGCGTCTCGGTTTTTGCAAAATGTTGCGAGAGAAACCATTAACAACAATCCCGATCACCTGAAATTACTCCCCGAATTTCGGACTCGCGATCCATATATAGAGTCTATTGGCATGATGCTGCTGTGTGAACTAAAACACGAAAATTTAGGAGGAAGGCTCTATATCGAATCCCTGGCAAATATCTTGGCAGTACATTTGCTCAGACACTACTGTGCTGCTAAGCCTCACCTTTCAATTTCTGAAGGTGGTTTATCTGAGCGCCAAGTTCTTCAAGTCTTGGAATATATCAACGAACATCTAAATCAAGATATCAAGCTTGCAAATTTGGCTGCATTGCTAGGCATGAGTCAATTTCATTTCAGCCATCTGTTCAAGCAGGCGATCGGCACGGCTCCCTACCAATACTTACTTCAACAACGTGTAGAACGGGCAAAACAGCTATTGAAACAAACAGATCAATCGATTATGGAAATTGCTTTAGAGTGTGGATTCAGTAGCCACAGCCATTTGAGCAAACAGTTTCGGCAATTTACAGGCATGACACCTAAAGCTTACAGAGTTAATTAAGCAACTATGCATTTGTATAGTAAATAAGAATTCCCCCTAGCCTTTTGATTAATTCAGCTGGGGGAATACAATATTTCGTTGCCTATAGAGTTTCAGTATAAAGTTTGATGTTTTTATTCTATGAACTTTGTTTAGTTTTGACTAGGGGAAACTATGAGGTTTTACAGTAATTTTACAGTTTCTTGATGTCTGCTTTATACCGATAAATTTTTGCATCAGTCATATAATGATAACAATACATCACCTAAGTGAATTTTCAACTTTATACTTACTGTAAAAAACATGAAATTCCAGCTTATTGCCACAGCTACTTTGTTAGCTTTTATAGGACTTACAGAGCAAGCTTTTGCTTTTAATCAACTAGATTTAGACCAATTAAAAGCAACAGGTTCTTGTCCTCGATGTGATTTAAGTGGCGCTGACTTAAGTAGATTGAATTTGACTGGAGCAAATTTACGCGGGTCTAACTTAAAAACAGCTATTTTAACTGGTGCTAATCTCACAAATGCCGATCTGACAAGTGCAAATCTGGAAAGTGCTACATTAACCGGAGCGAATCTTTCAGGGACTTTCTTTACAGGAGCGTACCTAAAAGGAGCATCCTTGGATAATACAAATCTGAGTTTTACTGGTTTTATTGGTGCTAATCTAGAGGGTGCTAACCTAAAAGGTGCTAGAGAACAATTGACTAATTATCGAGGCGCAAACTTCCGAGTAACTACTCTACCCAATGGTGTGATCACTTCTAATAAGCCTTATTGGTGGTCTTTACAGCGTTTCTCTGGGGGAGCATGTAACAAATTTGACGATAATAATATCAATGGCTCAACCTGCTTTGCAGAGTGACAGGTAAATTAAATGTATTAAGTAGGGGCGCACAGCCAGTTAGCTGTGTGCCCTGATTCATGAATGTGATTTTGAATTGATCTCAATCTCAAATCCAAAATCAAAAATTCGCACAGTCAAAAGCTAGAGACTAGGAACCAGCTAAATTACTCTTGACTGTAGAGTACTTTCAATGTCAAAGTATTTGTCAATTATTTTACAATAGCTTGGCTCAGTAACATTTATTGGTGTGGGCTAAAAGTTATTGGTCTGTTAACACTTCTTTATCATTAAACTAAAGACTTTAAAATAATTGAAAAATGCTTAGCCGTATTAAAGATTTAGCAACAACCATAGCTCCACGCCTAATAGAAATTCGTCGTCACATCCACTCTCACCCAGAGCTTAGCGGTCAAGAGTACCAAACAGCCGCCTTTGTTGCTGGAGTTTTATCTTCCAGTGGACTGCATGTACAAGAAGGAGTAGGTAAAACAGGTGTAATTGGAGAATTGCAAGGTACAGGCGAGGATAAACGGATCTTGGCGATTCGTACTGACATGGATGCTTTGCCCATACAAGAACGTAGTGGTTTAGAATTCGCCTCCCGTACAGAAGGTATTATGCACGCTTGTGGTCATGATGTTCATACCACAGTTGGTTTAGGAACTGCCATGATCTTGGCTCAAATTGCCGAAGAGATTTCTGGGAAGGTACGATTTTTATTTCAGCCAGCCGAAGAAATTGCCCAAGGGGCAAGCTGGATGGTAGCAGATGGGGCGATGGATCAAGTTAGTGGGATACTGGGCGTTCATGTTTTTCCTTCTATCCCCGCAGGTTCAATAGGTGTGCGTTATGGTGCATTGACGGCGGCGGCTGATGATTTAGAGATTATGATTACGGGTGAATCAGGACATGGGGCTCGTCCCCACGAAGCAATAGATGCTATTTGGATAGCTTCGCAAGTTATTACCACACTACAGCAAGCAATTAGCCGCACCCAGAATCCTTTGCGTCCGGTAGTATTGAGCATAGGGAAAATAAATGGTGGTAGAGCGCCAAATGTAATCGCTGATAAAGTCCAATTGTTAGGAACAGTACGATCGCTACATCCGGAAACCCGGGCAAATTTACCTAACTGGATTGAAAAAATAGTTGCTAGTATTTGTAATTCTTACGGTGCAAAATATCAAGTCAACTATCGCCAGGGTGTCCCTAGTGTCCAAAATGATTACTTTTTGACACAGTTATTGCAATCATCCGCAGAAGAAGCTTGGGGAAGCGATCGCGTGCAAGTTTTGCCCGAACCCTCTTTAGGTGCAGAAGATTTTTCTGTATATTTAGAACACTCTCCTGGTAGTATGTTTCGTTTAGGTGTGGGTTTTAAAGATAGGGTAATTAACTATCCACTACACCATCCCCAATTTGAAATCGATGAATCAGCAATCGTCACTGGGGTTGTAACGATCGCATATACAGCTTATCGGTATTGGCAACAGGTTTAAGAGACTCTAAATGCTTGAAAATTAGGTCTTTTAATTGAGAATCAACTAAAATCATACTTTTTTCAAACAAACGCAGAGGCACGCAAAGTTAGCGCCAAGGAACGCGGAGTTATTGAGTTTGTTGTTTACAATCTCTGATTTTTCATGATTTCGCTGCCATTTCCATAAGTATATTTTGGGTGTGGCGTTCTGGTTCATTTTTGCCAGGATGTCTCTGGGTGTAGGAACCATCTGATTTCAGTTCCCAAGCTTGGCGATTGTCTGCCAACATGATTTGTAGAATGTTTTGCAAGTTTTGTAAAATCTTTGAATCTTCCACTGGTGTAACGGCTTCTACACGTCGATCTAGGTTGCGAGGCATCCAATCAGCACTACCGATATATATTTCATCCCGTCCATTGTTGTGGAAGTGAAAAATCCGTGAGTGTTCTAAAAAACGACCGATAATACTAATGACGCGGATATTTTCGCTGATATCGGGAACACCGGGACGTAAGCAGCATATTCCCCGAATAATTAAGTCAATTTCTACACCAGCTTGTGATGCTTTGTACAAGGTAGCAATGATTTGGGGGTCTACCAATGAGTTCATTTTGGCGATGATTCGACCTTTTTTACCGTCTTGGCTATGTTCAATTTCCCGGCGAATCAGGGCAATCATGCGATCGCGCATAGTAACGGGTGACACTAGTAACTTACGGTAATAATTCTGACAAGAATAGCCAGTTAGGTAATTGAATAAATCTGTTAAATCTGCACCTAATTCTTCTCGACAACTCAGCAGTCCTAAATCAGTGTATAATTTGGCTGTTTTGGGATTGTAGTTACCAGTACCGATGTGGACGTAACGGCAAATTCTCTCTCCTTCTTGACGTACTACCAGCACTATTTTGGTGTGAGTCTTCAATCCTACCAATCCATAAACGACATGCACACCGGATTTTTCTAATTTCTGCGCCCAATTAATATTATTTTCTTCGTCAAAACGGGCTTTTAACTCTACAAGGGCAGCAACTTGTTTACCACTCTCTGCCGCAGCAATTAACGAACTTACAATTTCAGAATCGCCAGAAGTGCGATAGAGTGTCATCTTAATCGCCAGCACTTGCGGATCACGGGCAGCTTGGACGATAAATTGTTCTACAGAAGCGCTAAAGGATTCGTAGGGGTGGTGTACTAGCAAGTCATTTTGCTGAATGACAGAGAAAATATTTTCTGCTTCGTCTAATTGACTAAGATTACTTGGTTGATGAAAATGACGCAGACGAGGTGGAATTACAGGTGTCCAAGGTTTGTCTTTAAGTTCAGGCAATGGCAAAGCCATGAAGGACATTAAATCCTTTAAATTGATTAAACCATCTATTTCATAAACATCACTTTCGGACAGTTCCATTTCTTGCATCAGCATTTTTCGCACAGATTTAGGCATTGATGGTTGAATTTCCAACCGCACTACAGAACCACGAAAGTGTCGCCCGCGTAATTCTTGTTGAATTGCTAGTAATAAATCATCTGCTTCTTCTTCTACTACTGAGATATCAGCTTTACGAGTCAGTCGAAACAGGTGATATTCTTTTATGATCATGCCTGGAAACAAGGCATCTAAATTGTGAGCTACTACCTGTTCAATTGGTACACCAGTCCAATGGTTTAATTTACCGTTTTGCGGTTCTAACTCTTTAGGTAAGGCAATAAATCGAGGCAGAATATTCGGGACTTTGACTCTAGCAAACTTTTCTTCTCCTGTAACTGGATCTTTGACAACTACCGCCCAGTTGAGACTGAGATTTGCCATCAAAGGGAAGGGGTGACTTGGATCTACAGCCAGAGGTGTAAGAACTGGAAAAATCCGTTGTTTAAATAATTCTTCTATGTAAGAACGCTGTTCCCTAGTAATATCTGTGTAATTGAGAAGATGAATACCATCAGATGCCATTTCTTTGCGTAGCACCTTCTCAAACAGATTATGTTGTTCTACGACCATCGGACGCAAAAGTTGAGCGATCGCTTCTAGTTGTTCCTGTGGCGTGCGTCCATCTGGAGTTCGTTGGCTTAGGAGTGCTTGCACTTGATCTTTAAGTATTGCCACACGAACCATGAAAAATTCATCTAAATTAGAACTGAAGATAGCCGTAAATTTAAGTCTTTCGAGTAAAGGAGTGCGGTGATCCAACGCCTCATGCAAAACTCGACGATTAAACTCTAACCAACTTAATTCACGATTAAAGTAATACTGTGAGTCATTAAGATTTATAGGTTTGGCTATCTCTTTAGATTTAGTCATGTTAGTTTTATTACTTCTGAATATTTTTTTGACTTAACCTAATATCCTTAAGTAATTCAGATAATTTTTTGATTTAATTTTTTGCGTAACTATATCAGTCTCTTCATTGTAGATTAATGAAACTTAAAGACGAAATTAAGTAAATTTTAAATATAAATTAATTATCAATTAATGCTCTAGGTAGTTTGCTATAGCAATCCTGTGAGAACCACAAAACTCAGATCCCCTACTTCTCTTGCGAAGTCGGGGATCTTAATCTCTTACGGATGATGTAGGAATGCTATAGAACAGGTTGCGTTTTAAACAGAAAAAATAACATAAATCGGTTGGACTTCCACTCGTCCCATAAACTGCTTAACAATTAATTTTGAGGCGGACAACTAAAGTCTTCTAAAGAAAACTAGTAAGTTATGAATTTGCTAACAAAATTATTTTTCAGAATCACTTTTGTGTTTGTCTTTCTCAAGTGCTTCTTGGATAGCTCTACGACAAAATTCAGGAGGATCATCTTTTTGGGATAATTCCTCTTTCATAGTTTTGGTGATACGTAAATTTAACCTTTCAGTTAATGGTTCTTCTCTATCTGATTTGATTGGTTTTAGATTTTGTGGATTCCCTTTGGGATTAGGCATCTTAAATAAATGCAAATATAACTTGATTCTTTGGTAGGCAAAAGAATAGACTATTTTGAGGTGGGTATCTTGTTCGCTAAACACTGTATACCCACCAAGTCCATCTGAAAATTGACAGACAATAATATGATGACACGAGAACAACTGAAAAAACTTACTCTTCCTGAACTTCAGACACTGGGTAAGAGATATGGTGTTCGGCCTATTGGCAATTGGGGAAAAACAGAAGCTTGGGTAAATACACTTTCTGCGTTCCCATACAAAGCACTCGAGCAAATGAGGGATGGAGTAGGAGTACATTCACCCGGACTAGAAGCTTATCACGCTATTACTGTTGCGCTTGATTTGATTGGACACCCCACTGACAGCCAGCTTGCACTATTAAGAGCGACAAAAAATAATGAATGGTTACAGGAAGAATACTGGAGAAGATACCAGCAGAAGCTTGTGGATTTGTGGAGTGCGAAGTTGATGCTTGAAGAAGTGCTGAAACTGTTAGTTAAGTAAAACAAGTTTGTTAAAGCTTTCTCTAGTTTCACTTGTTCCCAGCCAGAGACTGGGAACAAAATTATAGAGGCTCTGCCTCAACTATCATCATGAGAGGTGGGGCTTCTTAGTTGTGCATTATTTAGCTGAATACATAAACAATACTCCCCGATGTCTCCCTTCTATATCTTTTTTGTCATTTGCGCTTGTACCTCATTCCCGGTTTTTGTGAGACTAAACCCATCAATTCCAACTGTAACAACGCACTAGAAACAGCACTCGCAGCCATGCCTGTTTGTTGGATAATCATATCGAAGGGCAAAGATTCTGAGGAAATTACATTTATTACTTGTTGCAGTTCTGGTGGCAAATTAGGCAAAATTAATTGTTGTGGTTCTAGACAAACGGAAACAGAATCTATTTTTGGTATAGCTCCCAGCATTCTTAACAATTCATCTAATTCTTTGAGAATGGGAGCAGCACCTTGACTAAGTAACTTTAAGCATCCTTGGGATGGGTAGTCATCAATTCTACCTGGTAAGACATAAACATCTCTACCAAATTCATTCGCATAGTTAGCTGTAATCAACGCACCAGATTTTAGCGGTGCTTCCATTACCAAGACAGCGCGACTCAAGCCAGCAATAATCCGATTGCGACGGGGAAATTGAGTGCGTTCAGGTGGTGTTTTGCTGGGGTACTCACTTAAAACTAACCCAGCAGTTAAAATCTGTTTGTACAGTTGCTGATTTTTGGCTGGATAAATGACATCTACACCTGTACCTAAAACTGCTATGGTGCGTCCTCCAGCTTTCAAAGCGGCGGCGTGACTTTCTGTATCAATTCCCTCTGCTAAACCAGAAACGACTGTAAAACCGTTTTTAGCCAAAGCTGTGCTAATTTGACGAGTCCAACGAATACCATATTCTGAGGGTTGGCGCGTACCCACAATCGCAACTAGTGGAGTTTCGCCCAAATTTTCTCGTAGTTCTACTTCACCACGAAAATACAGTAGTGGTGGTGGACTGGGAATTTCCAGTAGTAAACGGGGATATTCTGGATCTACTGGTGTCCAAAAATTGGGATTTTGTTCTTGGTGTTGGATAAGTAATTGTTCAGGATGAAGACGCGATCGCTGTTGTACCACCTTTTGCAATGTCTGAATACCAAAACCTTCCACCGCTTCCAACTGCGTGGGACTAGCTTCCCAAGCTGATTGGAGCGTGCCAAAATGCTGTTGTAACCTTTGCAGCAATACCGGACCAATCCCTGATATTTGTGACCAAGCTAGCCAATACCCACGTTCAACTGCCAATTCTCAATCCTCATTGAGTCTTAGTAAAGATTACTCGCGTTGAGGGTCATTTGTCATTGGTCATTAGTCAATGGTCAATTGTCAATTCTTAGTAGTTAGTAGTTAGTGGGTAGAGACGCGATGTTCCTCACGTCTGTACATTAGTAGTTAGTAGTTATTCCCCATCTCCCCACCTAGCTATCACCCTTTCCAACTCACAACTACTGCATAAACGTAAGCTACTATTTCATTAATAATTGACCTGACACCTGCACTATAAATCCACCATTTATTTGGCTCATAATTTTGTGGTGTGCTGCTAATGATTCCGACTTGAATTTTAGGAGCTAGTGCTTTTTGGAATATCAACCAACTTCTACGAGCATGGGTATCATGGGTAAAAAGATTGATTGCTGTTATTTGGGAATTAGATTTTTCTAACCACTGATGAAGTGCGATCGCAGATGCATAAGTACGATCTTTTTTAACTTCCGGTGAAGAGACAGCTACTATTTTTTCTGATTCTAAACCGATATTTTTTAAAGTTAGGGCAGCAATTTCCGCATAATTTTTATATTCCAAAAGATAGGAACCTTTTTCTAATGGCACTCCTGTAGTAATGATTTGGCTGTAGGATTTTTTCTGATATTCTGTCGCCGCCTGTTTTAGTGCATAGTCTGGTATCCAGCCTTCCACAACTAAAACATCAGCTTGTTGAAGTGGTGAATTAATTGCCAGAAATGGATGTATGTGCATAACAGTCAAACTCGTCATCACAGCAAAAACAGCTATAATAACTCCCCATCCCAAGGTAGTTGGCATCCACAGATATTGACGCCTAAATAAACGCATGATGGGGAATTTTTGCTGTTGATGTTTTACATTTCTCTGCATTAAACTTTGGCAGAGCGTTTTGATTTTAAATAAGCAAACACTGACTTATCTCCAATGTCTGGTGGAATTGCCTGTACTGCTTTCCGCATAGCGAAAACAACAAATAAAATTGCCCACGTTCCTAACAATATCTGTTCTAACTGTATTGGCAATATACCAACTAAATGTCCTAATAACAGTAAAGGTACGATGGGAGTTAGTAATTTTGTTTCCAGGCGATTGAAACAAAATGCTTCTTTGAAATAAATACCAGTCAAAGCTGCGAAGGTAAAACCAACGCCGAATAATGTCAATGGTTGAGTGTAAATAGTAATAGCTAAAGGCTGACTATTCGTAATTCCTAAGATAATTGCGGATATACTACCAATGAGCCAAAAAACTTGTAAAGTTCGGTGTAACTCCACCATGTAAATATGAATGGTGAGTAAACTAATACCAAGACCTAAACTGAAACAAACATATAAAGGCGTCAGTAATTTAAAAGTAGTAGGATTAGGGTTAAACAAAACTAAAGCACTGCCCACAGCAAAGCAAATTGCTGCTAGCATTAACCCACTACGGTAAATAATCACACCATCGCGATCGCCTTTAGTAATTGTAAACTCGCCAAATTGCCCTTGATAAACTTCCGGTGCTGATACTGTTTGCGTAGTCATATATCAAATTAGTTGGTTGTTGGTTGTTATTTGTTGGTGGTTGATGGTTGGTTGTTGGTTGTTTTCTTATAGTTACTCCCCACCTCCCTATCTCCCTACCTCCCCATCTCCCCATCTCCCCACCTCGATTACTACTTGTATGGTATCTCCCAAATTCATCTGTAGTTGCGATCGCGCATTACCGCTATTGATCGCTAGTTCTACCCAACCGTGACTGCCAACAAGGGCGATCGCATCCCCAATTTCCACATCTCCATAAGTTCCGCTTCCTGGTATGATTTTGTCACCCACAAGCACGCTCCAGCTTTTGTCTTGGATGTAAGTTCCAGGGATGTTACTGACTAAGTTACCAAAGTGATCAATATATTGAATACAACCTGTGATTATATTCTCGCTTTGGCTGTATTCAGCTATTTTTAACTTGACTAAGCTTTCTGGATTTATTTGTGTTCCTAGCTGTTGGAGGGAAACACCACTAGCCAGATGCGCCCCCACTGGGGCAAATATATCTCGACCATGAAATGTAGTGCTAGGATTTGAAGTGCGCCAGTAATCAGGATTTGTCAGTTCCATCGCAGCAATAACAGGACTGTGAGTCAACACTCCACTAAATAAGCCGTTATCTGGCCCTACCAAGTATCCATTGGCAAATTCTACAGCGATCGCTCTTCTTTGCCCTCCCACACCTGGATCTACCACCGCTACATGTACTGTTCCCTCAGGAAAGTAAGGGTAAGCATCCATGAGACAAAACCTAGCTGCGACAATATTTTGTGGCGGAATTTGGTGTGTTAAGTCTATCACCTTGAGCTTGGGGTTAATTTGGGCGATCGCTCCTTTCATTACGCCTACATACACATCGCGATCGCCAAAATCACTTAGTAAAGTTAGCAGTCTCTGTGGTTTTTCTTGATTCTTTGACATAAGTAATTATCGTTATATTATTAAGTTTGTTTTTTCTGTAACATATGCAACTAAATTTTTGTTATGTTAAGATCACAAGACATAATTTAAGGACGATTCGACAAGATAAAACCTTATGATTACAAACAGAACGGAAGTAGTTAAAAAAGCACGAGAAGCTCATAGAGAGAACATTAAAAGAAGTTTACAGCATCGCTTGGAAGTAGCTAGAGCTAAGGGCGATGAAAACCTCATTCGCCAGCTAGAGGCAGAGATGAAATATTTCGGTTAAATCATAAAGTTTATTACACATAGGTTGTTCATAGTTCTGTTGTGTTTTTGCCTGCTGTTTCAGCAGGCTTTCTTATTGGTAATATTATTTCACCATCTTCTCCCTTGTCCTCCTTGTCCTCCAAGTCGTCTCCCTTGTCCTCCTTGTCTTCCTGTCTGCCAAAGGTATCAGACTTATGGTTAAACCGTCTAAGACTCAAAACCTACCCCTGTGTTCCTTGAGAAGAAAGCGTAGATAATATTAAATTTTGTAAATAAAATTGACAATCAAGTTAGCTTTTTCTGAGATTTGAGCCAATTTAGTTAGTTTTTTGCATAAGTATTATTGCTAATTTGAAAAATTTTTAGCAAAACTTGGGTCAATCATAGTGTCTGCAAAGATTGTGGATATTAATACGCTGTATATTAGTTTCTGATGACTGCTGTGTGCTGATAAAGCGAATAGCTATCAGCGAAGGGATCAACAACATAATCAGTAGATGCCTTATGGGTTGGTTTTTATAGGGTTTAGCCCTCATCCATCCCTGAAAGTAGGATAAAGTCAAGGCAAACAGAAACCATACAAGCCCTTGAGCTAATTTGGTGAACTTTGTTGCAAAACTTTTCCTACCCTGGAGGCCTTTACAGCCTTGAACTAAGCGCTACTAGCTGAAAACTTTTTATTTCGGTTTAATGGAAAGAGGTGGAAAAATCGTGAAAAAATTGGTGCGTTTATTAACAGTCTTTAGTTTTTTGTTGGTAGGATGCTTGGCATGGTTAGGTACGCCTCAGATAGCCCAAGCAAGCAATTTGAATAGTTTTGCTTTGCCATCGGTTTCTGTTTTAGCGGTTGAACAAATTACCAGCCTGCGTAACCCAGCAGATGCCAAGCTTGCAGATGTATATGGTGACAAAATTGATTTAAATAACACCAATGTGCGAGCTTTTCAGAAATATCCCGGCTTGTATCCTACCCTAGCAGGCAAAATTATCAAAAATGCTCCTTACAAAGAGGTAGAGGATGTATTGAACATTAAAGGATTAAGCGAACGTCAAAAACAAATCCTCCAAGCTAACCTAGATAACTTCAAAGTTACAGAAGTAGAACCAGTCTATACCGAAGGATTTGATCGTTTTAACAACGGTATCTACAGATAAAACTTGAAGAAGGCAGCTATGCTGGAGACAGAAGGCACAAGGAGCGATGTTCCTGGGGGATTATACCCACCAGCAATTCGTATCCGCTAAACTTCGTTTTAGCGGGGGTCTTAAACCCAAAAGCTCGGACGGCAATAGGGCTGCTCAACCGACAACTCAACATAGATGCCTCCTGCCCTGGTGCCTTCTGCCTTCCTCGCGCAGCGAGATAACCGTATTGACGGTTTTTTCCTAAAAAACAGCATCCCACTCCTTAGAAAGAAAGAGTGGGATGTTTTTTAAGAACAAGGGTAAGTAATACTTAATACTCAATCTCCGATACTCGATCCCTAATACCCGATCTCCTCTACCCAAATTAGGGAGTGCAAAATAATCCTTCAGACATACAAAGATATCAGATAAACCAGATTTTAGAAAGATGAATCTGTACCTTTGATTTTTTTAAACTGTTGCCAGTGACTAAATGATAAGGAGTAAACAATATGTCTGAGAAAGGAAACGAAAAAGAAACGACACCTTCTGCTTCTGGTGCTGCTTCTGGTGGTTATCAAACCCCTATTGAAGAAGATATCCGCAAGACTGGTACTGCTGCTCAATCTGACGCCAAAGAATCGGCTACACCAGAAGCAGCTGGGGAAGATACTGTAGCAGGTAGCCCAAATCAAGGAACAGAGTCTCGTTAATTTATTGAGGCTATCTTCAACAATTAGCTCATAGGGTCACCCCTCAATGAGTGATTAGCAAAAATTATGAGTGGGATTGTGTCTATTTGTAGACGCGTTTTCCACTCGATTTTTATTAGCAGTCTATAGTCTGTAATTGGTAAGTTTTGTGAAATTGTTTAACTTTTGAAGTTTGACCTAAACTTCCAAAATTTTTATACCTCAAAAGTGTTAATAATTTATCTGAAAAAAAGAGGTTGCTTATTTATGAATAAATATCACTATATACTAAAAAAATTATGCAGTCGAAAGTTTGGGTTTGTAGTGTTGGATTAGCTTTGTCTTGGTTGATATCACCAGTTATGGCTGTGGAAGCAGTTAAATTACCCAATAGACAAGTGCAGAAAAATACAACTGCTAAACCAATTATTGTAAGTAAAGCTGAATTTGGAGTTCTCAGGGTTGAAAAAAACGGGAAAACTACCCTCATTCCCACAACCAAAGTGCCACTGCAAGAGGGAATAGCCTATGGTTGGCGGATTCAACTCAAAGACTACCAGGGTGAGGTAACATGGCGAGAAGTTCTTCAATTACCAAAACGTCCTGAAAGTTGGGCAACAAGTAACACTGATAATTTCTCATTGTCACCTGATGGTACAGCAGCAAATATTCAACGCACAGACTCAATCAAAGATGGTGTAATTACAAACTCTTGGACGATCGCAAATGGTGATCCTATGGGTAAGCATAAAATAGAAGTTTATGTTGGCGATCGCCGTATTGCTACTTTTGAGTTCGAGGTAGTTCCAGTCAAACGGCAAAAGTCGGCTCCAAAAGCATAGTTGCAAGTTTTCATATGATCAATAATAGAAATTAAGTAAGCTTACACAACAAATGCTAAGGATTAAAATCCTTGGCTTATAGTTAAAGTCGTCTCAAGTGGACTATAAAATCTTTAAATCTACTTGAAGTAGACTTGAACTATTGGCCCCTAAGTAACCTGCGGGCTTTCAAGTTTGCATAATAATAACAAAATAGAAATTAAGTAAGCTTACACAACAAATGCTAAGGATTAAAATCCTTGGCTTATAGTTAAAGTCGTCTCAAGTGGACTATAAAATCTTTAAATCTACTTGAAGTAGACTTGAACTATTGGCCCCTAAGTAACCTGCGGGCTTTCAAGTTTGCATAATAATAACAAAAAGGTAAGGGAAAAACTTTGTCCCTTACCTATTTCCCATTACCCTTAACCCTGAAGTTTTAATATGCTCTGCGAGTAAATTGGTAGTACAAGAAAATTGCAATAATCGCACCAATTACCGCTACGAACAGACCAGGAAGACTAAAACTAGCAGTGGTAATTGCGAAAGTTCCCGTTTGCAATAAATTAACTAAAGTTCCTCCAATGACTGCACCCACAATTCCTAACAGCATTGTTGCCAGAATGCCACCACTTTGATAACCAGGATAAATTGCTTTCGCGATCGCGCCAGCCAATAAACCTAATACAATCCAAGCAAGAAGATTCATGATTGACTCCTAATAGTTTTACAAACAGAATATAGTTGAAGATAGACTTTTAGAGATAATAAACTTAGTGAATTATGACCCTAGACGTTCGCAAATTCCGACCGCTTATATAGAGGTTTGACCTCTCGTTATTTGCGACAAAATAGAGTTAGCTAGCAACACTCTATAACCGTCTATGTCTGTATGTTATATGCACTGTCGGTAGCTTGAGCATTTTTTAATTGCAACTACCGCTAAAGTTTTCGGCGGTTGAACTTTTTGTCAGTGCGGTTTTCTATCATGATTACAGATTAACAGACCTACGAAGCTGACCTAACCATCCATAGTCAGATAGCCTTTATTTCTAGAGTTAGAATCACAAAAACAATGATTATCTACCTTTACACGTAAAAAGCTCATGTTCTGAGCTAATACTTTGAGTTAACGCTATATACAAATGCGATCGCTAACTATTTCTTATAGATGATAGAGATTAAAGTTGAATCTGTCCGTGCCTATTGCCGCAATTCAATGATATGAGTGAATTTATTGTGGTGCAAACATCTACAGATATGAGTAATTCTTACCCGAAGTTTAGTAACAAAATCAGCGCTGGTGGATCACTAGTGTGAGATCATGGGAAAAATCAACGGTGGTCAATGTAGTCTCAAAAGAATGGAACACAATCGGAAGTCAACAGTTATAATCACAGGTGCTTCCTCTGGGGTAGGTTTGTATTCTGCAAAAGCGCTTGCCAAAAGAGGTTGGCACGTGGTTATGGCCTGTCGGGATTTAGTGAAGGCAGAAAAAGCTGCCCAAACTGTGGGAATACCACAGGACAGCTACACAATCATGCATATCGACTTGGCCTCTTTAGAAAGTGTGCGACAGTTTGTCAAGGACTTCAGAGCAAGCGGTAAGTCTTTGGAGGCTTTGGTGTGCAACGCCGCAATTTATATGCCTTTGTTAAAGCAACCATTGCGAAGCCCAGAAGGCTATGAGTTGAGCGTTGCTACAAATCACCTTGGTCATTTCCTCTTGTGTAACCTTATGCTAGAGGATCTGAAAAATTCACCTGCAGCGGACAAACGGCTGGTGATTTTGGGGACTGTGACACACAACCCAGACGAACTAGGCGGAAAAATTCCCCCACGTCCAGACTTGGGCGATCTCAAAGGCTTTGAACAAGGATTCAAAGAGCCGATTACAATGATTGACGGTAAGAAATTTGAACCTGTGAAAGCCTACAAAGACAGCAAAGTCTGCAATGTGCTGACGATGCGGGAATTACATCGACGCTATCACGAGTCAACCGGCATTATTTTTAGTTCTCTGTATCCAGGGTGTGTTGCAGAAACACCTCTATTCCGCAACCACTATCCTCTATTTCAGAAACTTTTCCCTTTGTTCCAGAAGTACATCACTGGGGGATACGTATCTCAGGAGTTGTCCGGTGAACGGGTTGCAGCAGTCGTTGCTGATCCTGAATATGCCCAATCTGGAGTTTACTGGAGTTGGGGAAATCGTCAGAAAAAAGACGGTAAGTCGTTTGTGCAAAGAGTCTCTCCCCAAGCGCGTGATGATGCTAAAGGTGAACGCATGTGGGATTTGAGCGCCAAGTTGGTTGGAATTGCGTAAGGAAAACAGGGTGTAATCAATTTGATGGAGCGATCGCTCCATCAAATCTCATAGATTCTTGGGTAAAATTGCTAGGAGATATTTGCAATTTCATTTATTAGAAAATACTTAGACTTGAACTTTGAAATTATTAGCGATATTACTAACATTGAATCCATAGCAGTTGGAAATTCCATTCGTGAAATTGAAAGATTGCGAAAAACCTATGGTTCAGGGCGTTGGCGAAAACTCAAAGGTATTGCAACTATTCTTTTGAATGACGGAACTGTTTGTACAGCTGAGCTACACTGGTATGAAGCACACGGCATTGGCAAGAAAGAAATCAAAATTAAGCGAATTCTATCGGAGTAGTTATGCAGTCGGTTAATTCAGAAACTCGATTTGTCGTTTGCATTAATAACAAAGATTATCCAGCTTCATTAGAAATCCGTAAAATTTATCAGGTTGTTCCTGACGAGCAAGCTACTAAACATCAAATGATTCGAGTTATCGACGAATCAAATGAAGATTATCTATATCCAAGCAGTTATTTTGTTTCTATTGTCTTACCGAAAGCAGTTGAAGATGTTTTTTCTCTAGCTATTTAAAATCCACCTAATGATTAATGATGTTCATTACTCCTGAGGGAGACCCATCATCTATAGAGGTTTGGTACAGTTACATAGTCTGTGAAAGCTATGTAGTTTGACTTTTAATGAGGTTTTGGTGTTGACATCTTTATTAGTTAATCATCGTGTTGATTTGAAAGATTGCAGCATCTTTTATGAGCAAGGTGGAGTAAATTCAAGTTTAACTCCGATCCTATTTCTACATGGTTGGGGAATTTCTACTGAGCCTGATCACGAAATTTTGGAACTACTGGCGCAGCAGCATTCCCTAATTGCCCCTGATCTGCCTAGTTTTGCCCGTTCGCCTTACCCCCAGGTTATCCCAGACTACGAAAGCTATGCCAAATTTATACTTTCGTTTCTCGAGACTCTCAATATCAAACAAGTGCATGTAGTGGGACACTCGTTAGGTGGAGGAATTGCAATTGCTTTATCTAACGAGTGTCCAGACAAAGTAAGAAGCTTGGTTTTGGTAGATAGTACTGGAGTTCCATCTGCATCTATCCCAGAGATCATACCCCGCAGAGCGATCGAAATGACCGCTCAAATCTCTATCCCTAAGCTGAAATTACAACTGGTTGATATTCCTCAGGTTTTCTCCCATAACTTGTTGTTTAATACTGGCAATGTCATTCAAGCATTGCTAATTTCGTTACAAAAAGATATTAGACATCTGTTACCGACAATCACAGCCCCATGTCTATTATTATGGTCAGAAAAAGACCTAACCACACCCCTAACTATTGCTCAAGAAATGGCTAGAATGATTCCAAGTTCCAAACTCGTCACTGTGGAAGAAGGTTGGCACGAATGGGGACTATGGTATCCTGAAAAATTTACATCAATAGTGCTTGATTTTATTCATCAGGTTGAACAGTGAGTAGAAGCGATCGCTTTGATCCGACGCTACACAAAAGAGCGATCGCAGTTAAATATCTAAATCCATTCCCCAGGATCTACCTGATAATAACCTTGCAATAACTCATACAACGCCGGATGCATCTTCAACAATTGCTGTGGCTTCTCAAAAAAAGTCTCAGTCGCGACAGCAAAAAACTCTGCGGGATTAGTCGCACCATAACTATCCATCACATTTTTTATACCTCGTTGCATATCATTGCAGAGTTGTTGATAAGCTTGTGTCATTACCCTTGCCCAGATGGAATAATCTGATTTTTTGGGCAAAATCGGTACACCCTGCGCTTTACCTTCCTCTTGATCTAACTGGTGAGCAAATTCATGCAGAATCACGTTATGTCCATCACTCCAGTTGCGAGTGTCTTGTTGCACCTGTTCCCAGGATAATACTACTTGATCGCGACTCCACGATTCCCCTAATCTTGCCACACGTCTTTCTTCGACAACATATTCACTAGTGGCAACAGTTTCAATCACAAAATAGGCACTGGGATAAATTAGAATCGAACGTAGTTTAGGAAAATATTCGCCGCGTTCATTCAGTAACAGCAAACATGCGACAGCAGCAATAGTTAGCTTCATTTCTTCTGTTACTTGCAATTCTTGGCAGCCAATAAATTGTTTTTCTGCTAAAAAGACTTGCACATGTCCTTGCAGCCGTCTGCGTTCATCGGGATCAAGACGGGTATAAATGGGAAGATTATTCTCAACTATGGCATTCCAAAGTGGAGGAAAAGGACGTTGTTTCAAACGATTTCTTCGCTGTTTAGTAATAATCGGACTGATTAAAATTCCAGTGATAATTAGACCAATGAGCAGAAAAACAATAATAGTTTGCATCATTGCTTTTTAATTAAGTATTTCGTCACAAATTTAGAGACGCGATTAATTGCGTCTCTACTACTTGGAGTTGTCATCTGTCCAGTGTTTATAGTTTATGCGTCAGGCACAATTAATTATGCCTGACATGTTTTTTTGTAATCAACTATCCAGCTAAGTTACTCATCACAAATCTATTTTCTTGAGTGCATAAAAGCTCAAAAATTGCCATTGTAAAATCTACAAGTTCTCTATCGTTGAGTTCTCGGCGCGATCGCTTGCTGTACTTCTGCTGTAAATACCGTCTTCCCTGTTCTGGATTCCAGCCTAATTGTTTGAGATAAGTATCAGTTTGTGCCATAATTATTGTCCGTAATTCAGTATTTTGGGAAATTTCCGGCTTTTGTATTTGATTGATTTTATGACTAACTTTTTGTTCTAAAGACTGCAACTCAATTTCGTTGTGGTCGTCCCAATAAATCTTGATTGCTTGATAAGTTCTTGGATTGTATATTGTACAGAATACAACTTTTTTATCTCCCGGGGCAACTGCAATTGTTAGTGGTTGATGTAGTTGTTCATTTGTGAGATCATCCAAAGATAGCAATAAGCTTTTAGAGAAGTAGGAATCTCTACCAGAACGGATAACATAAGGTTGTTCTGCTAAAATATGCAAATCTGTTTTCTGTCTTTTTCCAAACTTGGTTTCAACTGTTTTGTTACATTCTATCTTTGTGATTACTCCAGTTAAAGCTTTGTCATAAATTGGAATATGTTTCTCTTCTTCAGAGAGCATATACCAACAGTAATCGGCTTCTTGGCTAACGTAGACATAGTGAGGTTTTGGTACGCTTCCAAATCCTAATTTAATTTCCATATTGCCTCTGTGTGATGTGATGTAGATATTGATTTACCAATGGGTTTTACGGGTTATTCTGCAAAACCCACAGTTTGGTTACACATATTGTTCCCTGATGCCGATAATAATTATTTATTTGGAGCAATATGAGTTAGTATGGATAAATAATTTAGTACAATTGTACTATAAAAGCTATAAAGTAGACCTTTTAGACGAATATCTTTTACCCCACCCTAACCCTAAGCGTAAACGGGGAGAGAACTAAAGGGGGATTGAGGGGGTTTTTAGGATTTATGCAACAGGTGTAGTGAATTATAGCGATCGCATCAAGTACTCTTTCCCAATGACTTTCTTGTAGACAAGGTGTATAAATCGATAACTAGTATATCTTTACACACTTGCTCCAGCTATTTCCCCTAGAAAAGCTTTGCAGAGGTTAAAATGTTGGCTATTCAATCTGCGTGTTTATCAAAACTAGGGTGTCAAGTGGCACAAGAATATTGCTCAGAAATATCACTACCATTACTTTTGAGTGGTAGCGATCGCGATCTTGATTTAGAATCTACTCTTCAAGAGTTACAGCTGTACAACTTCCAAGTTGAAACTAGCTGTACTGGTACAGAGGTAGCTAGAGTATTTGAGAAAAACCCACTGCTACCAGGAGTAATCCTAGTAGAACAAGGAAAATATGCTGGAATGATTTCGCAGCGACGACTGCTGGAATTTTTAATTCGACCTTACGCACAAGAGTTGTTTTTTCACCAACCCCTATGTGTAATTTACAGTTATGCTCGGACTTCTATTTTAATTCTGCCTGAGAGTACGCCGATTTTAGCAGCTATGCAACTGGCGCTGAGGCGATCGCCTGAACTTTTATCCGAACCAGTAGTTGTGCAAACTGTCGATGATACTTACAGACTGTTAGATATACAGCAATTAAATATTGCTTCTTGGCAAATTCGAGGTATTGAAACTCAAGTACGCTATGAACGCAGCCAAGCTCAAATGATTCAAAATGATAAAATGGCAAGTCTAGGACGCTTGGTAGATGGAATTGCCCATGAAATTTTAGATCCAGTCAGCTTTATATGGGGTAACTTAACTTATGTCTGCAACTACAGCCAAGATTTACTCAAACTGATCGCAGCTTATGAAAGTAATTTACCATCACCTAATGAAGAAATTGATTCTCTCAAAGAAGAAATAGAATTTGATTTTTTAGAACAAGATATATTACAAGCCCTTACTAGTATTCGTACTGGCGCAGAAAGATTAAAAAAACTAGTCATCAGCTTACAAAATTTTTGTCATATCGATGAGGTTTATCCCAAACCTGCAGATTTACATGCATGTATAGATAATATTTTGTTAATCATCAATAGCCAAATCCGGGGAGAAATAGAAATCGTTAAAAATTACGGCAGTCTACCTCCGGTGTATTGTTTTATTGGACAACTACATCAAGTATTTATGAATCTTTTAAGCCAGTCTGTAGACTTGTTACTTGATGAAGCTGTAAGACATCAGTTAAATCCTATCAAAAAAGCTGAGAAACCCCAAATTGAGATTACCACAGAAGTTATATCTCAAGAGCCTACTACACCAGGAGCGCCAGATTCACGTTGGGTTGCGATTTCTATTAGAGACAACGGCCCAGGAATGTCTCAGGAATTAAAACAGCAAATTCTAGAATCTTTGTCTGTGAACAAAAGAGCTGATAAAGAAACTAGCTTAGCAGTCAGCTATCGTATTATTACAGCTAGGCATGGTGGTAAATTTAATTTATTTTCCGAAGTTGGTGTAGGTACAAAATTCACAATTTTGTTGCCTTTATTGTAATTTACTAGTTTTTATATCATTTCGGTTTTTTGATAAGTAAAAGACAGTCGCGATAAAAAAATTCACAGCTATACATAAAAAATCCACCCCTCTCCTTAGCAAAGAAAGGGGCTGGGCGTGGTGTTTTTTCAAGATAAAGGTCAGAAGGGAAGAAAAATTTTTAAGGTAATACCTTCTGACTTGTTCAACTAGATTTTTACTTAATTGATGTGCGTTCAAACCACTCCTGATATTTTTTCTGATATTCTTCGTTTTCGACCATAATAGTGACTCGCACCCTTTGACATCCGTGATTTCGCTCTAACGCGATCGCATTTAAAAGTAGGCTAGCAATTTTAGGTGAATTAAAGTCACCAGTTACAGTCAAATTACTATCATATCTATCAACATCATGTTTTTCTACTTGATTCAGTTCGATCCCAGAAATATCTCCTTGATTTAGGTCAATTTCTGCAAGTAATTTGTTTTCTGGACTTGCTTGTTCAACAATCAATTTTTCATACCGAACGGGAACTTGCACCATTCGAGTTTCTATTTCTTTGCGAACAACAACATCTCCAACTTTTCGTTTATTTCTATTAACAACTAATCGTTCACTTAACAACCGGATAATTTCTTCTTCTGTTTTTTGCTCTACACCATCTTGTTCTAAATTGAGGTCTTGAGTGCTATGAATTTTCGACTCTATCTTGGAAGTTTCTAAATTATTATTAGTCATCGGTGATTGTGAATATTCAGGCATATGCTTAATTAGCGATTTGTCTATGTCTAATATAACGGATTTAGTACCTAAATCAATTTTACTAATTAGTTTACTAGGTAATAATAAATAACTATGAATTCCTGAAGATGCTTGATTTGGCAACTCTATAAAACGAGTAATGATGAGATTAACTTGGTGATGATAATCTATAATTAAGTCCTTTACCCGACCAATTAGTAAATTTTGTCTATCAACAACTGCAAAATTCCTAATCTTTCTTCTTAATTTATCAAGTAAATCATTGACATGGACTTTGTTACTATTAACTAATTGCTTTTTCATTTTTTATTAAGAATTTCTATAAAAAATATATAGTCGCTGTGTTTACTTACAGTAAAAGCTATTAAGTGTAGGTAAAATCAATTTGATTCACCTACACTTTTTGCTCAATTAGTCATAAGTTATCTATCTATATTCATCAATTTAAATCATTATAAACTAGAAAATAACTTAGACTAATTGCCTGTATTATTGACGTTCTTCGATTGGCAGATTAGAAGTATTTACATCCAATTCTTCCCGACGAACTGTGTCTTGAGTTTCCACAGTATCGTGATCTACTTCTTTTCTGACTCTGACTTCTTCACGCACTACAGCTTCTTTACGAATCTCAGGAGTTTCTTCGTAGATATCCATACGAGCAACTTCACCTTCACGGAAGTTCGCTTCACCAGGAGCAACTGGTCTACCTGCGTCGTTGGGAGTAACTCTTTCTACAACTACTCGTTCTTTTTCTACAGGAACCGCAACTCGTGCAGTTTCAGTTTCAACATGCTTACCAACTGTTACTTCTCCAACTTTCTGGCGTCGTTTATTAGCAATCAAGCGCTCTTCGTATAGTCTGAGGGTTTGATGATTTTGCTCATTCATCCCATACAAAGATGGTTCGCGATCATAAGTGTAGGTATCACGGTCATATACGGGAGTAGCACCAGTATAACCAGTAGTAGAAACTGACTGAGGCACATCTACACCTGTTTGTGAAGTTAGAGGAGCAGATGCTTCTAGTGGTGCGGATGCATCTACAGGAACTGAGGGAGTACGATATACACCCCGTACCCGTTCTTCATAGTCATAATCAACAGTTTGACGTTCGTCGTATTCAGGTAAGTTATCTGCTTGCTCTCTGGTCATGCCAATAACATAGACGCGATCGCTAGTATGATCTATACGAGAACGTCCCACTGGCAATAATACTTTTTTACCAAAAATCCAAAATCCCATATCCACTACTAAATAGCGGAAATGACCTTCTTCATCGACTAAAACATCATGAACTGTACCGATCTTTTCATTAGTTCCTTCTGCATAGACACTCATTCCTTTGATGTCATTTCCACCAAATGTATCCCGATAATTAGCATCAAAATCTGTTAATTTATAAAGAGCCATATTCTTCTCCCTAAGCTGTTTTTATCTTTTCAGTACTAGCCTATTAAGAGAACGAGTTTTATTACTCTTCCTAGCGAATGAATAAGTTTGTTAGGGATGTTATCTATGGATGTATTTTGGTGTGAGGGAGGTGGGAGGTGGAGAGAAAACAATTTAAAATTCACGTATTAGGAAGAGAGTAGGGGGTGTAGTTCAGTTATCAGTGATCAGTTATCAAATTCTATTACTCACTGTTAACTGTTAACTGATAACTGTTCACTGTTCACTGTTCACTGTTGACTCATTTCTAACAACTAATAACCAACAAGCTTAGATCGCAATTGAAAATATCATCCTGCTACCCTATTGTCAATGAGTACATCTTTCATATACTGGTGAGAAGATCAAAAGATGAAGTTTTGTGAAGTGAGGGTAAGGCATGTATATTGTGCAAATCGCCTCAGAATGCGCTCCTGTAATTAAAGCAGGCGGATTAGGCGATGTAGTTTACGGATTGAGCCGGGAATTAGAAGGTCGTGGGCATTGTGTAGAAATCATATTGCCCAAGTACGATTATATGCGTTATGACCATATTTGGGGACTTCACGATGCTTATATCAATTTGTGGGTACCCTGGTATGACGCTGCAATTCATTGTTCCGTATACTGTGGTTGGGTACATGGACGGATGTGTTTCTTTATTGAACCCCACTGTGAGGATAATTTCTTTAATCGGGGTTGCTATTACGGCTGTGATGACGACAACATTCGCTTTGCGTTCTTTTGCAAAGCTGCTTTAGAATTTCTGCTCAAAAGTAACAAACGACCTGATATCATCCATTGCCATGACTGGCAGACAGGCTTAGTTCCAGTCATGCTTTATGAAATTTACAAATATCATGGCATGGAGTATCAGCGAGTTTGCTACACCATTCATAACTTTAAGCACCAAGGGATAGGTGGTATTGATATTCTCCGGGGAACAGGTTTGAACCGAGAGTCTTACTACTTTCAGTATGATCACTTACGTGACAACTTTAATCCCTTTGCTTTGAACTTAATGAAGGGAGGTATTGTTTACTCCAACGCTGTCACCACAGTTTCACCTTACCACGCTTGGGAAGCCCGCCATACAGATATTGGTTGTGGTTTAGGTCATACCTTGCATCTGCACCAAGACAAATTTAGTGGGGTGCTGAACGGTATTGATTATGATTTTTGGAATCCCGAAATTGATCGCTATATCCCCTATAACTACACCCAAGCTGATTTTGAACAAAAAGCATATAACAAAAAAGCTTTGCGAGAGCGATTAATGCTCAGCCATAGTGATAAACCAATTATTGCTTACATCGGTCGATTGGATAATCAAAAAGGTGTGCATCTTGTTCATCATGGGATTTATCATGCACTCAACAAAGGAGCGCAATTTGTTTTACTAGGTTCCGCTACAGAACCTGGAATTAACACTCATTTCCAGCACGAAAAATTCTTTTTAAACGACAATCCCGATGTCCATTTAGAACTAGGCTTTAACGAAGAATTATCTCACCTAATTTATGCTGGGGCAGATATGATTATTGTCCCCAGCAATTACGAACCCTGTGGTTTAACTCAGATGATCGGCTTAAAGTATGGAACCGTACCTATTGTTCGTGGTGTCGGTGGACTTGTGAATACGGTATTTGACCGGGATTACGACCAAAATGTACCTCCAGAAGAACGTAATGGCTACGTATTCTATGACACCGATTATTATGCTTTAGAGTCCGCAATGGATCGAGCGATCGCACTATGGTATGAAAAGCCCGAAGAGTTTCGCCAACTAGTCCTTCAGGGTATGGACTATGACTACTCATGGAACCATCCAGGAGCAAAATATGTAGAGATTTACGACTGGATCAGACATAAGTGGTAATGGGTAATGGGTAATCGGTAATGGGAAAAATATTTTTCTGCAATTACCTATTACCGATCACCAACCACATTATAAACTTCTGGATTCACACAATTAGGCAATCTTTCTCCTTTTAAGCCAGCTATCAAATTATCAATAGCCATATTTGCCATTTTTTCTCGCGTTTGGAAACTGGCACTACCAATGTGAGGCGTAATAATTAAATTATCAAGACTTAATAATGGGCTATCAGTTGGGATTGGTTCTGGTTCTGTCACATCTATAGCAGCACCCGCAATTTCACCAGTACGTAAGGCTTGGTACAAAGCATTAGGATCTACAATTGCTCCTCGCGCTGTATTGATGAGAATCGCAGACTGCTTCATAAGTGCAAATTGGGCTTCTCCAAATAAATGATCAGTTTCTAGAGATAAAGGTGTATGAATTGTGACAAAATCTGATGCCTGTAGCAAACTAGCAAAATCAGCAAACTCCACACCTAGATTTTGCTCTAATTCAGGATCACATCTGTGCCTACTAGTATAAATAATTTGCATATCAAAACCTTTAGCACGACGGGCTACTGCTTGACCAATCCGCCCAAAACCAACAATCCCCAACGTTGCACCCGCAATATCTGGTCCTAGTAATAAATCTGGTTCCCATGTTTGCCACAAATGCGATCGCACAAACCGATTTGCCTCCAGTACCCGCCGTGCAGCTACCATCAACAAAGCCCAAGTTAAGTCAGCAGTTGCATCTGTCAACACTCCAGGAGTGTTACCAACAGGAATACGCCGTGCCGTCGCAGTTGAAATATCAATATTGTCGAATCCCACAGCCATTTGACTGATTACTTTTAAAGACTTACCCACTTCTATCAACTGTTGATCAATTTGGTCAGTCAGCAAACACAACAATCCGTCTACCTCTTGCACCTTCTCCAATAAAACTTTATCGGGAGGTGGCTGACGTTGGGGCCAAACTTCTACATTTGCAACTTCTTCTAATCGGTGTAGCTGTGTAGGTAAACGACGAGTAATAAAAACTTTAGCTTGAGCCATCTTTTTCTTTGCGTCCTTTGTGTTCTTTGTGGTTTTTTAAAAATATTCCTGTCAGTGTTAGCAACAAAACTTCAGGTAAAATAAACAAGCGAAACAATACTTCCTCAACATCATGGGCAACACATTCGGACATCTATTTCGCATCACTACATTCGGTGAGTCCCACGGCGGTGGTGTGGGAGTTGTTATTGATGGTTGTCCTCCTCAACTAGAAATTTCCACTGAGGAAATTCAAATAGAACTTGATCGCAGACGTCCAGGACAAAGTAAGATTACTACGCCTCGCAAAGAAGAAGATAAATGCGAAATTCTCTCTGGAGTATTTGAAGGTAAAACTCTGGGAACACCGATCGCTATTTTAGTGCGTAACAAAGACACTCGTTCCCAAGATTACGATGAAATGGCACTCAAGTATCGTCCCTCCCATGCAGATGCAACTTACGATGCTAAATATGGAATTCGTAATTGGCAAGGTGGCGGCAGATCATCAGCGCGGGAGACAATAGGTAGAGTTGCAGCAGGGGCGATCGCGAAAAAAATTCTCCGTCAAGTCGCCAATGTCGAAATCATCGGTTATGTTAAGCGCATCAAAGATTTAGAAGCCGTCATCGATCCTGACGCCGTTACTTTAGAACAAGTGGAAAGTAACATCGTTCGCTGTCCCGATGCTGAATGTTGCGATCGCATGATTGAATTAATTGAACAAGTCCGGCGGGAAGGGAATTCTATCGGTGGTATGGTGGAATGTGTAGCGCGGAATATACCCAAAGGTTTGGGCGATCCTGTTTTCGATAAGTTAGAAGCAGATTTAGCTAAAGGGGTTATGTCTCTACCTGCTAGCAAAGGATTTGAAATTGGTTCTGGTTTTGCTGGAACTCTTCTGACAGGATTTGAACATAACGATGAATTTTATATTGATCAAGCAGGTACAATTCGCACTCGTACCAACCGTTCCGGTGGTATTCAAGGCGGAATTTCCAACGGTGAAAATATCATTATCCGTGTAGCATTTAAACCAACTGCAACGATTAGAAAAGAACAAAAGACAGTAACTAATGAGGGTGAAGAAACACTTTTAGCAGGGAAAGGACGTCATGATCCTTGTGTTTTACCACGTGCAGTTCCGATGGTTGAGGCAATGGTAGCACTGGTTTTATGTGACCATCTGTTACGACATACTGGTCAATGTCGAGTTATGTGAACTCTGGTTTTACCCCACCCTAACCCTCCCTTGTAAACGGGAGAGAACTATATCTCTTGTTTCCCCGAGATTTGGGGGATTAAGTAGGGTATTTTCATATAAGTAGAGAAAGGGATGAGAATTTTTTTCTGTTGTATGAAACCACCCTGGGGGATTAAGGGGGTAAATCTAACTTGTGTGTAGCCCCGATCCCGCTTAGGGTTAGAGTGGGGTCAAAAATATTTTTGCAAGAGGTCTAATGAAACGGTATTAGCTAAAGCTAACTTAAGCTATTAGCCCAAAAATTTAGTTTTTGGGCTAATAATTGGACAGGTGCAAAATGTAAATTAACCTATTCCACAGAATGTAGAAAACTGATGTAGTTCTTTTAAGATGACATTTAAAATACATATTTATTTTTCAAATATTTCTAATTGAAAAATTCATAATTATGTAAATATTTGATTTTATTTTTAAATCAAAAAGAATATAATTTGATTTGTTTGTTAACATAAAGCTGGAAGCAAAAAACATATTTTTTGGAGGGAATAAACATGATTGTTGCTGACCTAAATTTTTGTGAACTAGTAGAATTTACAGACATCATCATTGGTGGTGTATCGACTACTCCTAATGGCAATACAAATACTAATTTTGATAATTATGATTTTGAATTACCAAGCAGTAACGTATTTGCTATGGGAGATAACACCAACACATCTAACAACAGTTTAAAAAATAACGATCAGAACATGGAGATGAGAGTAAGTTTTGCAGAATCAAAGTGAATTGATGTAGTTTTAGATAAATAAGTCTGGCTGACTCACTCATTTCAGCAATGCTTTTAATAAGCATAAAAAAATTGGTTTTTAGTAACTTATGTTCAAATAGTTGATTTTTTAGATATTCCCTTGTTTTTGACCAATACAAGGGATTTTTTATATAAATCAGATATTTAATAGCTTAAACTAGGAATATTTATTACTATTAAACTATTAAAATTGGGCAGAATTACTTCTGCCCAATTGTGGAATTAAGTGATCAGAGATTTTGTTAGCGATCGCAAATGTCATGGATGGATACAACATTTTACTGATTTTTAGGATTTTCCCCCGCACACCTCAGCATTTAACTATAATTAACACTCTCCTACGGCTAAAATAGGAGTTCTATAACTCTCCTGATGATGTTGCTATTGCTGTACTTCCAGAGTATGTTACACCATTCTTAGTACCTTGTGCTACATTGGCTACAACTTTGCTATTTTTAGTTTTCTTTGCTGAAATTTTATGCTTGATTCCAAACTTATCTGTTGTTTTCTTTTCCAAAGAACGCTCTCCTGAATACTGATCAAACTCAGCCAAATCATCCCAAAAAACATCTGATATGTAGCTCATAAATGTAGGGTCTATTAAACCACCTTGGATTTGTAGATCATTATCAATCTCAGTTTCGTAAAAACTTAGATCAGCAATTTTCAATCCACTCATAACTACATCCTCCTTTGCAAGATGAGGTAGTTCGCTGAAAGCGTCAAGAAGCTTTCAGTGAAATTAACAAGAGTACTTATTTGGAGTGCAACAAGGTTTGACTTTGAGTTAGTAACCAATCAAAAATAGATTGGTTACATTTTTAATAATATTTGAAGTAGTCTTTGTCGTCCTTCTTGTAGAACTTACGATCGCCGGCTACAGCAACAGAAGTTGCAATTGCAACATTACGGAACTTTTTCTTGCCATATCCACCGCAATCGTCGTACTTATCGCACTTGTCGTAGTCTTTGTACTTACAGCAACCACCACCAATTACTTGATTAGATTCAACAGCTTCGATGTGATTGAGATCAGAAATAATCATGGTTTTCTCCTGAGAATTTATTAATCGTTTTTTGCTGTGATTTCAAGGATGTCTGAAAAGTTTTGGACTCATATAATTCGCTACTAAGCTAAGTTCGTCCAGGAAGTCTAAAGGAAAATTACGATTTTCCTTTAGACACTCGTTACAGCGCCTGGTATGCAATTGCAAACATCACCGAGTGTAAATTCAGTTTGACTTTAACAGACATCCTATTAGTAACCAATCAGAAATAGATTGGTTAGATTTTTAGTAATATTTGTAGCCGTCGTTATAGTCGTCGTAGTCGTTCTTCTTACGATCACCGGCTACAGCAACTGCAACTGCAACTGCAACATTACGCTTTTTGTATTTATGGCCACAACCACCACTAATAACTTGATTAGATTCAACAGTTTCGATGTGATTAAGATCAGAGATAATCATGGATTTATCCTGGGAATTTATTAATCGTTTTTTGCTGTGATTTCAAGAATGTTTGAAAAGTTCTGGACTTATATAATTTGCTATTAGGCTAAGTTCGTCCAGGAAGTCTAAAGGAAAATTGTAATTTTCCTTTAGACACTCGTTACAGCACCTGGTGCGTAATTGCAACCATCGTCGAGTGTGAATTCAGTTTGCCTTTAAAAGACATCGTGTTAGTAACCAATCTATTTTTGATTGATTACATTTTTGATAACCTTACCAGTCGGACTTGTAGAACTTCCGGTCGCCAGCTACAGCAACAGAAGTTGCAATCGCAACATTACGGAACTTTTTCTTACCGTAGTCGCAGTCGTCCTTATCGTAATAGTCGTAGTCGTAACCGCCGCCAATCACTTTACTTGATTCAACAGCTTCGATGTGATTGAGATCAGAGATATTCATGGTTTCTCCTGGGAATTAATTCATCGTTTTCAGTAACCAAATCTATGTTGTTTAGTTACTCTTTTACTTTAGCTTACTATTAGAAAAAAAGACGGTTATTTTAGAGATTTTACAATAAAAATAAGTAATTGAAATTCTAGTATTTTTTGAAAAATAATAATTTTTTGATATGAATAAAAGCAGTAGAAAATAAAGAAGAAAAAATGGACGACAAAGTTTATTTTTATCGTCTATAAAGTGGATTTTATATAGATTTCACCAGTTTATTAAGCTTATTTTTAACTTTTATCCTGATTAACTACATACATTTTATTCAAAACTATTTTTTTAAATATATAGTTTTGGTAAATCATATCTACCCATTTTTAGACTGCAATAGGAATTATTAAATGATTATTTGAATGTTGAGAAATAGCAAAGTTAAGCTTGTTTTGGTACTTCGTTTTGTGATTGCATATTTATATCTTTGTCTAACTCAATCACAATATCCATGCTATTGATTTTTTGTTTTAGCCAATCAGAAAATAATTCCGAAATGATTTGCTGGCGTAATTCATCATCTAATTGGGGTTGAATAATTTCTTCAACCCAAATTAAATACACTCCCTTAGGAGTTGTAATTGGTTTAAGAATTTGAGGTGGAGTTGCTGCAAACACAGCAGCTGCAATTTCTGGACGAAATTCGCGGCGACGTCGAACTCCCTGATATCCACCAGCACGACGTAATTCTGGTTCTTGAATATACTGACGAGCGATATCAGAAAAACTGATTTCGCCTTCTTCTATCTCAAAAAATAGTTCTAAAGCCAAGTCTCTATCTTCAACGATGACTTCATAAGTGGCAGCAGCAACGTATTCTAATTGATTTTGGTAAAATAACTTTTCGACATGAGTCGAAAAGAAATGATTGGCTAACTTGTTGGAGAGAACTTGATTGTAAATTAATTCTTCAAATTCATCTAAAGAGAGATGATGTTTTTTGAGCCATGCCCAAGTATCTTTTGCTTTGATGAGTTTCTTCTCTAAACGCAGTTTATCTCCTTGTTGTTGTAGTTCTGCTTTCTCGATTTGAATACCAGCTTCCTTAGCTGCTTCAGTAATGATTTTTTGAGATGCGATCGCCTCCACAACCTCAGGAAATTGGCACGAAAGTTTGATGTCATGAATAATGTCTGAACAAGTAATGGTCAGATGCTTAAGCATGATGCAATCCCTCTAATCTTGTGATTCGTCCTTTGTTATTTGTCCTTTGTCCCTTGTCTAATAATTAATGACCCGACCAATCACCAACGACCCATGACTATGACCAATGACCAATGATCTATGACCTATGACTAAAGCTTCAAACCATCTTTTTGCAGTCGCTGGAATGGATATAAGACAAAATCAATCACACGCCGTTGACGAATAATGACTTCTGCGGTTGCTGTCTGACCAGCAGTTAACGGAATACGTTGGTTGCCATTTTGGAGATACTGCTGATCTAAAGCAATATTTAACTCAAAGCTTTCTTGTTGACCTTGAGGTGTTTGACTAACTTTTGAGTCGGGAGATATCCAAGTCACTTTACCTTGGGCAATGCCATACTCTTGGAAAGGATAAGCATCAAACTTGATTTTGACTGGCATTCCCACCTTCAAAAAGCCACTGTGCTGGCTAGGCATCTGGGCTTTAATTATGAAAGGCGTATTTTTGGGTGCAATTTGGGCTACTCTTTGACCAAGTTGTACTACCGCCCCTGGCTTGCTGACTGGCAATTCAAAAATTGTGCCATTAATAGGCGATCGCACTATTCGTTGCTGTAACTGTAACCTTAAAGATGTGATCTGACTTCTGCCTTGAGCAATTTGAGATTCTAAGGTAGTGATTTGTGTTTGCAGGTCTTTGAGTTGTTGCTGATTTTTGAGAATTGCCAATTTACCAGCTTGCAATAAGCTTTGATAATTGCTTTGCTCCTGTTGTAACCTGAGTTTTGCTTGCTTAATCTCCGACTCTAACTGATTTATAGTTGCTTGATAACGACTCTGTTCTTCCGCTAAGCGCAATTTGGCTTGTTTTACATCAGATTGAGCCTTTTGATATAGTTGCTTACTTTCCTGTTGCTCTTTTTTAAGTTGGTCAATTTGAGTTATGGAAACTGCACCATCCTGCAACAACTTACTAAAGCGATCAACAATTCTGGAATCTATACTCAAACGTCCTTCAGCCGATTTCAGATCATTGTGACTTGTGTTAATTTGTTGTTGTGCTTGGTTGAGTAATGCCAGTTTTTCTAACTTTTGTAGGTTATAAAGACTCTGTTTTGCTTCCAGGTCTTGTTTAGCCTGGTTCACTTGGGATAGTTTTTCTAAAGCTTGAGATTGGTTTTGTTGCTTCTGAACACTCAGTGCCAACTGGAGTTGGTTTTTGATGACATCAAAGTGCAACCGTTGATTGAGCAATCCAGTTAGTTTTTCTTGAGCTTCTTGGAGTTCGGTTTGCAAAATATTAGAGTCAAGTTCCAGCAGAATCTGCCCAGCTTGGACAGTATCACCTTCCTTGACCTTGACAGCCTTCACACTGCCACTTACCAAGGCATCTAATTTCTGCGTTGAACCTTGAGGTTCTATACGTCCTCTAGCATCACCAGTCTCATCTACTTTGGCAAGTACTGACCAAGGTAAGGCAAGAGCAGTAAAACCTAACAGTACATACAGAACACCACGAGTCCAAATTTTGGGTAAGGCATCTAGCAGTTCTTCCGTAGCATAATGCCAATCTTTAGTCTGCTCTTTAACGGTCGTAAATTCCTGGGCTTGTGAGTAGCTTTGCTTCTCATCCCGTTCATCGGCCAGTGCAGATGAGGAATTAGTGTATGGATGTGGCATGGTTGTGTTCTCTAGAGATGTAAGGAAGTAATACAATTTTGGATTTTGGATTTTGGATTTTGGCTCGTGAAACATTTATTGGATAAACGTTTCAGATTTCCATCTGTCGCAGTCATTTTTCAAATTTGTATAAGAATTAGGAGGTCAGAATCTACCCATCAACAAACAACAACCAACAATCAACCTGTTAGAGATAGTTGTTGTTGATTCAGGTAGTAGTAGTGACCTTTTTTGGCGATGAGTTCGTCATGAGTACCGCTTTCTACTAATAAGCCGCGATCCAAAACCAGAATTAAGTCAGCGTTGCGGACAGTAGAAAGGCGATGAGCAATGATAATACTCGTGCGTTCTTTGAGAATGGTTTTGAGATTGTTTTGAATAATGCGTTCTGATTCTGCATCTAGGTGACTAGTAGCTTCATCCAACAGCAACAAGCGAGGATTTCCCAGTAAAGCACGGGCGATTGCTAGACGTTGGCGTTGTCCACCAGAGAGCATTCCACCACCTTCACCGATTTGGGTTTCATAACCCAATGGCAACTGCCGGATAAATTCATCTGCTCCAGCCATTTGTGCTGTTTGGATAATTTCTTCCAAAGAAGCATTTGGATGAGCTATGGCAATGTTTTCGCGGATAGTGCCACCAAAGAGAAAGGTATCTTGATCTACAACACCAACTTGAGAACGAAGCGATCGCAAAGAAATACTAGTGACATCTTGACCATCAATGAATACTTTGCCATCGGTAGGTGGATATAAACCCAAAATTAATTTGCTAAGGGTCGTTTTTCCAGAACCACTGCGTCCTACCACAGCTACCATTTGTTCTGGCTGGATTTCAAAGTTGATATTTTCTAAAACGTTAGTCTCACTTTCTGGGTGATAGCGAAAGGTAACATTTTGAAAACGAATATAGCCACGTAGACTACCCAATGATTTACGAGGTTTATTTTGTAAGTCTTCTTCTGGTTCTGCTTCTAAGACATCATTAATACGTTCGGTGGAAATAACAATTTCCTGTAATTCATTCCATAGCAGTGAAAGCCTTTGAAAAGGACTGATTACGTTACCTACAAGCATATTGAAAGCAATTAACTGCCCAATAGTGAGTTCTTGGTTAATAACTAACAATGCTCCGTACCAGAGTAAAGCGGTATTCACAAAGGTTTCAATGACACCAGTAATCACCGAGAGACGATTGCCGATTACCTGAGCATTAAAGGCTTTTCTGATTAATTTGTTCAGCAGTTCTTCCCAACGCCAGCGTACCGTCTGTTCTATTGCCAATGAGCGTACAGTGCGAATTCCTGTCAAGGATTCGATGAGATAGCTGTTTTCTTCTGCCCCAGCATTAAAAATCTCTCTAGAGATACGGCGTAAGATACTAGTGCTAGCCAGTGCCAAGATAAAAAATGGCGGTACAGTGAACAATACAAACAACGCCATGCGCCAGCTATACCAGAACATCATGCCCAGATAGATTACCAATGTCAGCAAATCCAGCAAGATAGATAATGTCTGACCAGTCAGGAAGCGCTGAATCTTTTCGTTTTCTTGGACGCGGGAGACGATGTCCCCGACATAACGGGATTCAAAATACGAGAGGGGTAAACGGAAGGTATGTTTGATAAACCCTACAAGTAAGGCAAGGCTAACGCGGTTAGCAGTATGATCCAGCAAGTACTGCCGTACTCCGGTCATCACCACCCGGAATAAGCCAAAAATGATCATCCCTAAAGCGATCGCATTTAAGGTGGTAACGCTGCGTTGTACTAACACTCTGTCTAGTAACAACTGCGTGAACACTGGTGTTACCAATCCAAATAACTGAATCAAGACTGAAGCGATGAAGACTTCTAACAGTACCTTATGGTGAGGTTTAACTAACTCAAAAAACTTCCACAGGCTAGTAGTTTCGTTTTTGGCTTCTTTGAGTAGGGCTGTAGGTTGCAGCAACAATGCATAACCAGTCCAACCCGCTTGAAATTCCTTGGGGGTGAGGGTGCGTTGACCGATGGCAGGATCACCCACAATCACACGCTTTTTCGTCATTTCATAGACGACGATAAAATGCTTGCCTTCCCAGTGAACAATTGCAGGTAGAGGTTGCTCAGTCAATTTATCAAAACTGGCTTTCACAGGCCGAGTAACAAAACCGAGGCTTTCTGCGGCTGTGGCAATCGCGCGTAGAGATGCGCCACTACGGCTGACGTTAGTCATATCGCGCAGACGATTCACACTAAAGTGTTTGCCCCAATAGCTACCAATCATTACTAAGCAAGCTGCACCACAATCAGAAGCGCTTTGTTGGGCATAAAAGGGATAGCGACGGATAAGACGTCCCCACCAGTGTCCCATTTGCACTGTCGGACTGGGAAAATAAGGGCGTTGTCTTGTTCGGTCTGGTTTTAATTGTTTTGTAGATGTTTCTGATCCAGGAAAGGGAATAATTTTTCTGTGGCGTTCGGGTTTATTTACTGGCGGTATTTTTTCCTCATGAATGTCAATTTGTGTTGAGTGCGAACCGTCAAATATTTCTAGCTGTGGCCAGTGATGCAGTGCTGTTTGCCAATTATGACTTTTGAGACAGTAGATAATTGTCGGTGCAACTGCTTGCCAGCTAGTTTGTGTTTTGGGAACACAAACATCTCCTTTAGTTACCTTTTGACCATCAGTATCTAGCAGTTCTCCTTGATAAAGTAGCCACAATTGCTGATCTTGGTATAGTTCTACAGGTAGGGAGCCAATTTCCAAACTGTGCCGTTCACATAAAGATAAAACTTTGAACATTTCTGGCACAGATATCTGAAGCTGTGAAGAGTTTTGGCTATAATCAACCAACAAATCCCAAATTTCTGCTTTTTGATAAAGGCGATCGCGGATTTGAGGAGAACTATGCATCAATCCTTGCAGTATTTCACCCCCGATGAAGCACAATTTTAAGCGATGGGAAGCTCTAGCTACATATGGCTGGAATTCTGCTGTGGGAAACAGGGTCATTTCACCGAATGTTTCCCCTTTTGTCAGAGTAGCGATCAAATTATCACAGCTATCTAGCAGTCTAACTTTACCTGCCATGATCATATAAATTCCAGCTTCAGCTTCTGTGGCTTGCCAAAACTGCTTTGCTACAGATGGTTCTATAATTTCTACTGCCGCCAAACAGTCCTCTAATTCCTTTGTTGAGAGCATCTCACCGAAAGTTATGGTGAGTTGTTGAGCGACTAGTTGTTGCTCAGAAAACACAGATAACACCCGCTCACCTCCAGCAATGAATTTTTTTGGATACCAGCCTCAAAAAAGCATGGCGAGTCGTAAATTGTAATACTTACCAAGATGTTGACTGTACTGAGATATCATAATTATTGCTAGTTGCTGTCAAACAATTTTAGATTTTGCGAAAAGTTTGTAGACGCGTAGACACGTAGCAGCTTCAAGGGAGAGTAGTGGCTTCCTGTAAGGGTGCGGAGGTTTCACGCCACATGCTTTATTTTATGCAGGGAAACCCTTACTTTACAGAAGCCGAGTAAAGCGCGTCTACGGCAATCGCTCATGGGAACTCGGGGTCCCCTTTGGGGTTGGGGGAGGAACCCCCTGCGTAAGAGTCGCTGGCTCACCGTGTAAAGCGCGTCTACAAAGCAGTCCCCGAGGGAACTTCAAAGCTTTTCAAGACAGATTTTGGATTGACTGCACGGATAAATTCGCTTTCTTGTGCCATCAAGTAATTATTGCTCAAGAACAAAATGCAGATACACAAATCCACTTTGGCTGTTTTTGCAATCCTCATGATCAAGTTTTCACAGCTGCAAAATTAGTTAGCTCTAAAAAGCTAAGTTAGCAGTCACTTGAAATCTATTTATTGGCAAGTCCAAAAGTCGGTGCAAGACGGTAATATGAACAATCATACAAAGAGCATGAAAATATGACTCCTCCTACACCCCTACACCCATTTTCAAGCTAGATATAAGTTGTAGAATTACGAGGCTGATCTCCAATGAATTAGCTCATCATGTTACTTACGGATGATGTTAACTAAGCAAAATCTTAATTTTAAGATGTCGCTACTAGAAGACATCGATGCTGAACTGACAGGTGATAGAACATAACCTTGAACATGTAAGCAAAAAGCATGGCTGTTGTAAACTTCAAAGACAACAGTAACTTCAAAATCATTTCTAGCTCTTTGAAATGTTCACTTGGTATATGGTACTGCACAAGGTTGACTACGATTTAAATCCAAGTCGATCTTATGAGCTTCCGTTTGGAACTTCACGCCATTTATCATTAGCCATTAGAACTTAATATTTACTAATGACAAATGATTTATGACGGCAACAAGCATCTTTGTCAAAAATGCTATTGCATCGAAGTTTACCCAATTCTAACAAGAGTCTGTCTGTTTTGTAGAAGTATGGGTGTCTAAGTGCTATCGCTAGTTAGCGAGAGAATTTGCCCTAGCTTAGGCGAAAAAGTTGAGAATCGAAATAATATTTATAGAACCATTGCAACCCCTATTTTTGTGTTTCAAGACTTTCCTAGTAATCTATCAAAAGACTGAATTACCTAACAAAAGATCCTTTTTAGTAAAATGCAACACAACATTTTCCTAAAAAGTTAATGTTGTGCAAAAGTATGATTTTTCAAAGTTATACATGTTTGCTATCTTTAACTAGTACTTTGTGATGTCACTAAGTTGTTGAAAACTGTATTATTAGCCAAAGTGTTGTCAAAATCTAGAAATTATATTGATAGAATGGAGTCTTTGACTAAAATACTGCGATCATTAATTCAATCTCAACCAATAGTTCTTAGCCACTACAATTATTCTGTATATATATATAATTTTTCAACATATTTTTATGAAATTTACAAGACTTGCTTCTTATTGCATTATTTCTTTATCAATTCTTCAAAAATTAGCTTTATGAAATAAGATTTCAGAGATTTTCAAAAAATTAAAGAAGAAGATATTAAAGCCTAAAAACAAAACTCTCGTTTAGCAAAGTTGCTTTAATTCTTAATTTTGAATATTTTTTATTTTTTTTGTCACTTTAGTCGAAATCAAGACGGAGATATTTTAGATTTGACTCGTTTCAATATGACTATCACCATGTAATCTCAGTGTTTATCTGGCAAATAATTAAATTTAGTGTATCAAAAAAATACAACTTCAAAAAATAATTTTGTGTATCTATAATATATCTCAAATGAATCTAAAATGTATCTACATCTAGTTCATAACAATTTAATAAATACTGTGCTTCACTAGCCAACCACTGTTGAAACATATTATTGATAATTTCGTTATATCTTTGAGGCGTTAATTCTGCTGCTATCACTTCTTCAACCATCAAAATATGGTAGCCTTGTTCACTTTTCAATGGACCAATTAAGTGTTTAGGAGGACTCTCAAATACAAACTCAGCTATATCTGGTTGGATAGCCCAACGATATATTTTCCCTTCATAGCCACATTTTTGTCTACGATGCTCATCAATATCATAAATGTGAGCCGCTTCATAAAAACTAATTTCACCTTCTTCAATTTGGTAATAAAGTTCTTGAGCGAGTTTTTTACATACCACTATTATTTGATAAAGAACTATTTGCTCGAATTCTTGACGATTTTGGTTAAAAAATTTTTCTACCTCTTTAGCAAAGAGTGTTTGTGCGAGTTTTGGCGCTAGCAATTGGTTGCGAATTCCAATTTCCCAATCATAAGGACTAACAAGTTGCTTAGCCAACCATGTTAATGTATCTACAGCTTTTTCTAAACGCTGTTTACGACGTTGGCAGTCTGCCTCAATTTCAATTTCTTCTGTAGTTACAATTATGCCCCTCTCTTGGGCGGCATTGTCTATAATTCTTTGATATAAAATTTTTTGACATACTTCCCTCAAACTCATTTCACTTTTGAGGTAGTTAATAATTTCCTCAGGAGAAATACCTATTTGAGAAATATCAGTCATAGCTTTTCAAGACGGATTTTAGATTGCGAAATATTTACACTTATCAGCCCTAAGGAGAAGGCAGAAGAAGAGATAATAAGTGAAGATACATAGTTTCTGCATTATTATCTTTAAACCGTAGAAAAAGAAAGGACTCCGATTTAATTTGGAATTAACAGTACCTAAAAAAGACGCTACACGCCTATGGAATTTGAAATTCACAAGTGTGAATTTCAAATCCTGAACGGGCTTAAGGTAAGTTAATTAAAACATTTTACATATAAAGGTTTTTGGCAGTAATTCATGAATTACCGCTACGCATCATTATGTTTTGTGTAAGTCCTGTAACTTATATACTTTGAAGTCATTTGAAGATAAATAAACACAAAATTATAATTAAAAACATCTCATCAAGAGACTTAATTGAGCATTAAAAAACTGGCTTTCTACTGAGTAAATTTTTATCTCGAAAAAGATAAACTCTAATTGTAGAAAACGCCGCAAATTTTCATACATATTTCCCCTGCTTACAAGATAGGGCAGTTTATGTATCTATATACCTTTTGAGGCAAAGGATTTTTGTCATGTACACACATCTTTAGTTAGGGGAGAATAGCAAAAGATAGTTGTGCTATTTAGGAGAACCACAAGCGGTATATTTCAGTAAGCTAAATTTTCTAAAGTTTCTCGTAGATATCGTTGTACCTGCTGTTCCAAGCTAAGTTTTTGGAATTGAGTATCACGTTCCAACAACCAACGTTGGAAACCAGAACTAGCGGCGATCGCATTCTTTAAATGAGTCCAAATTTGAGGATTATGAGAAAATTGGCGATCGCTAGAAGTTTGAATTAGAGCCATAGGTTTTTTGTCCTTAGTTTTAGTTTAATTGGTAGACTTATTTACATCCTTAATTATGTATACCTCTTAAAAATTAAGTAGATACACTTTTGTAGGAAAGGTTAAAAGGTAATCTCGCCTGCACTCCTATAATTGTGAAACATTACCAAACCTGTTATTAAGGCTAATACTTCTATGGCAGCAAATTCTGTTTCATTTGTGACTAAAAGCGACGTTATGCTTACAGTAAGTTGCTGAAAAAAATGATATTACTGAAAACAGCAAAATGATTTTAATCACAGGACTTACGCAAAAATTGATAAAACTTTTGGTAAAATTTGCTACTGTAAAATTAAAATGTAAACGTAACATCTTCTAATTTAAGTTAATCATCATTACTACCAAGCCAGATTCCCACAGGGGCATACCTACAACTGTTCCCTATTGAGAGTTCCGTATTTTTAATACAGGCAATCAAAATAAAATCCCATAACGAGTGTATGAAAATATGAATATTTATACACCATTACCAAACAAAGCAAAAGTTAAAAGGCACAAGAAAAATACTTTCTTTTTACTTTTTATTTGCTTGTTTGTACTTGTTAATCCCCCACACCCTATTTTCAAGATAGTCAATCATGAACGTTGATAGACAAACATTGCCATGAAAATTCTTACCTCTTCTGCCTTCTGCCCTCTGCCTTATTTTCAAGATAGTATAAATGGAAGTTTATAAATTTAATAAAATTAATTTTTATTACTGAACTAGTTAGATTGTAGTTCTGGCTTGGGAAAAGGTGATCAAGCCAGAGAAAGATTTGATACATATGGGTTTGACATGGATAGTTTTGCCATCAACTTTCCATGTCCGGTGTTTAGCCCAGATACGAAGTGTTCACTTCTTCTCCCAGCCACTGTATTATCTCGCTGCTGCCGAGAGGGTACGACGCTTAGTCACCATTTGGTAGGCTTCGATGATGTCGCCTTCTGTCCAGTCGCTGTATTTGTCGATGCCGACACCGCACTCAAATCCTGTGTTGACCTCGCGGGCATCTTCTTTCATGCGTTTAAGCGAATCCAGAATTCCTTCGTAGACAACTTTGCCGCCACGACGTACTCGCACCTTGCAGTTACGAACCAGTTTGCCAGATTGGACATAACAACCAGCAACAGCTCCGCGACCAACAGGGAAGACAGCACGTACTTCTGCTTGACCCAGAGGTTCTTCTACTAACTCTGGTTCTAACAGACCTTCCAAAGCACCTTGGATGTCTTCTAGAAGCTTGTAGATGATGTTGTATTCTCGTACATCTACGCCAGCTTCATCAGCAGCTTGTCTAGCACCACTAGCGTAAGTGGTGTTGAAGCCAATGATCACAGCTCCACTAGCAGCGGCCAGATCAATATCTGTCTGGGTAATTTCCCCAGCAGCAGCCAACAGCAAGCGGATTTGGACTTCGTTTTGCGGAATTTGCTTCAGCGATCCCACGATGGCCTCGACTGAGCCTTGGACGTCTGCCTTGAGGATCAAGTTGAGTTCTTTCAACTCGCCTTCTTGAGCTTGAGCTGAAATCGCAGCCAATGTGACGCGGCCTTGCATGAGACGGGATTGACGCTGTTTCTCAGCGCGGTCATTAGCGAGTGCCCGTGCTTCTTTTTCGTTTTGGAAGACCTCAAACTCATCTCCAGCTGCTGGCACGTCACCTAAACCGAGTACCTCAACAGCAAAAGAAGGAGTCGCAGCTTCTACTTTTCTTGCTCGGTCATCGATCATGGCCCGCACTTTACCAAATACCGAGCCCGCTACAAGGATATCGCCTACCCGCAGTGTACCATTCTGCACTAACAGAGTTGCAACCGCGCCTTTGGCTTTATCAAGGTGAGCTTCAATCACCGTTCCCTTGGCAGAACGATCAGGGTTAGCAGACAGTTCTTCGACTTCTGCGACCAACAGGATCATCTCAAGTAGCGTATCCAGATTTTCGCCTTTGATCGCACTTACAGGAACCATGATTGTATCACCGCCCCATTCCTCTGGAGTCAGACCGTAATTAGTCAGTTCTTGCTTAACTCGGTCTGGTTGAGCGCCTTCTTTGTCAATTTTGTTAATTGCAACAACAATAGGCACTCCTGCGGCTTTAGCGTGGCTAATGGCTTCAATTGTTTGGGGACGGACGCCATCATCAGCTGCCACAACTAAAATGGCAATGTCTGTAACCCGCGCTCCCCGCGCCCGCATAGCTGTAAAGGCTTCGTGACCAGGTGTATCTAAAAATACTACTTGCTGGACTTTGCCGCCATGTTCTACGTCTACGTGGTAAGCACCGATATGTTGTGTAATACCGCCTGCTTCCCCGGCAGCTACCTTGGTATTGCGAATGGAATCGAGCAAGGTAGTTTTACCGTGGTCTACGTGACCCATAATTGTCACTACTGGTGGGCGTCTCTGGAGGTTTTCCAGGTCTGCCACGTCGATCATTTCTGTGACTTTACGGGCTTCAGCTTCTGGTTGTTGGGTTTCGACTTCTGTGCCTAGTTCGTTGGCGATTAAAGTAATCGTGGGAATATCCAAACTTTGAGTAATACTCACCGCCATGCCCTTGAGGAACAGAATCTTGACGATTTCTGTGTCGGCAACCGCCAAGGCATCTGCCAACTCTTGCACGGTCATCGTGCCTGTGACAATTAGTTTTTCAGGACGTTCACGTTTTTGTTCCTGTGGGCGACGTTGTTGGTCGCGAGCCGCAGCAGGGGCTTTTTTGGTTGGTTTCGGAGCGGCGACCACAGCAGCAGGCTGTGCTGGTTTGCCAGTTTTCGGTTTGGGTGGACGGACGATCGCATTACTGATGGCTACAGCAGCAGCAGCTAGATCTGCATCTTCATCATCAAGGAAATCTTCTTCAAAGTCCTCGTCATCGACAATAGGCTTGACACGTTTGCCTTTAGCGCCGACTTTAGCCTTACCAGATTCTTTGACTTCGTCAATTTCTTCTTCTGGCTGCCATTTTTTACCTGTTTTTGGTTGGCGTGGAGGTGTGGGACGCTTGAGTTCGATGATTTCTGGAGTGTCGTCTTCTGTCTCTGTTTCTACCTCGTCGACTATTTGTGGTTTTACTGGTGATACCGATCCAGGTTTTTGTGGTCCTACTGCTGCTGGTACGGGAGTTGGACGTGTTGGCAGCTTGGGTCTTGGGGTATCTCCTGCAACGGCGACTCCTTTATTGCCTTTTTGCTCCGACTTTGGTTGTCCCGGGACTGGACGCGCTGGTCTAGGTGGCTGTTGAGTGGTTTGTCCAGCCTCTACATTTGTGGCAGGCTGTGGTTTTCCCTTACCTTTGACCTGGTCTCGAGCCTGATCGCGATCGCGCTTCAGGATAGGTCTTTCTGGTTGATGAGGCTGGGGTGTGGATTCAGGTTTATCCGCAGCAGGCCTTGTGGGTGGAGCAACCAGTTGTGGTTTTTGGGGTTTTTCTGGTTTCGGCTTATTTGGTGCAGGGGAAGTTGGTTCTGGTTTTTCCGCTGCCATTTTCTCCTTGGGCTGGTTTGACTTGGGCGTTTTGTCTGCGTCTGTCACAGCAGTTTCTTGGGTTGCCTCAGACTGATTTCGGGAAACAGGTCGAATAGGTGCCGTCGGCTTCATGGATGAGACTGGTGTGGCGAAAGGTCTGGGGGGTGAGAGAGGATTAACTTCAGAAGAAGCAAATTGACTATTGGTAGCAGCTGACGCCTCAAGGGCGTTGCCGGAGTTATTTTTAGGTGGTTTTGGTTTGCGAATTTCTAACAATTCTTGTTTTTGGGATGCAGCTGGTCGATTGCGAGATGGTATTTGTGTTGTATTTGGCTTATGACTACTTGCACCATAATGATCTTTTTTTGACATCTGGTGCGTCGTAGCTGCCACTTTTTCCGCTTGAGAACGAATGCGTTCTGCTTCGGATTCTGTGATGGTGCTGCTATGACTTTTGACCGCGATATTGAGCTGGTCGCAAATTGCTAATAGCTCTTTGTTATCCAAATTCAATTCCTTTGATAATTCGTAGATTCTAACTTTGCCGTTGTTCATCCACTCTTCCCCTTTAATTTACAGTTTTAGCGGATGGATGCCAGCTTTTGCGACATCTCCATCCTTTGATTACTGTTTTTAGGTTGCCGTTTTGTTGCCGGTGCCTCCAATCAGGAAAGAGAGATGTATCGGTTTAAGGCTGGCATCGCCACCTAAAACGATGGTTGACGCCGGACTGCGCGTGGGCGCTACCAGATTGCAATTTTTTATGTTTTTGTTTTGCTGATTCTGAGTCTTCCACAACACATTGAGCGTAAGTCTATATTTGGAGTGTTGCTTCGCCCCCTTAGTTATTAAAGAGCGATTTGCCAGACACCCTATTACTATTTTGGCATTAAATACGAGCATAATAGAGGGTGTGACGATAGCGCTTGGGGTGCGGCTGTCGGCACAATTCCTCTGGGGATTACCGCCAAAGCAATTAAAGCTCGATTTGATTTGGGGGATTACTTTGGGATAGGCGCTGCCACAATGTCTGATACAGTGTTTCTGGCACTGATGCATGTAGCGATCGCCCGAGTTTGTTTTTTTTCTGAGCTGCACTTAAACAACTCATGTTAGGGCAAATATAGGCTGAACGCCCCATGCCCTCATCTAATTGTACCTGCCCAGAAGGAAAGACGCGGGTAATCCGCCAAAACTCATTTTTTAGACCCACTTTGCGACAACTAATACAACGTCGATAGTTTGGTTTCATTTTATAAAGTTTTAACTATTGTGCATCGCGATCGTAAAGTTCGTCTTCAATTTCGTTGTCTAATTCGTCTTCAATTTCGTTGTCTAATTCATCTTCTAACTCTAGTTGATTTTCATCTTTAAATTCCTCCTCGTCTAATTCTTCCTCCTCCATTTCCTCAAGTTCTGCGGCGTATTTCGCTCTAGCAGCAGCAAATTTACTATCTTCTGCTGCATGATCATACTTAGCTTTGTCTTTGATATCTATTTTCCAACCAGTTAAACGAGCAGCCAAGCGGACGTTTTGTCCTTCTTTACCAATTGCTAAACTGAGTTGGTCTTCTGCTACCAGGACGTGAGTTTGCCTAGTTTCTGGATCCATCAGACGCACTTCATCTACTCGTGCTGGACTCAAGGCATTGGCAATGTAGGTAGCAGGGTCTGGAGACCAGCGAATAACATCAATTTTTTCACCTCGCAATTCGTTAACTACCACTTGAATTCGCGATCCTCGGGCGCCAATACAAGCACCCACCGGATCTACATCCCGATCCAAAGTATCTACAGCAATTTTAGTCCGAGGCCCCACATGACGGGATGGGGGGTTAGCTTCCCGTGCTACTGCAACAATGCGTACAACTTCATCTTCAATTTCTGGCACTTCGTTGGCAAATAAATAAACTACCAAACCAGCGTCAGCCCGAGATACTAATAGCTGTGGTCCGCGTTGCTGACCTTGAGAAACTTTTTTTAAATAGACTTTGAATGTAGCACCAATACGATAATTGTCGTTAGGAAGTTGTTCACGCTTAGGTAATTCCGCTTCTACCTCAGGCTGACCAAAACCACTGCTCACAGCTAGGATCACCGATTGCCGCTCAAACCGTAATACTCTAGCTTGTAGAACTGTTCCTTCTAAATCTTGGAACTCTTCTTGAATTAATTGCCGTTGCTGATCCCGCAGCTTTTGCGCCAATACTTGCTTGGTTTGCATTGCTGCCATTCGGCCAAATTCTCCTTGATCTGGGGTAACATCTAGTACTACTTCTTGACCCAATTGTGCTTCTTCGCCTCCCATGTCTTGCACTTGTTGCAAGGCGATTTCATGGTCATTGTTACTAACTTCTTCAACTATTGTTTTAGTAGCAACGACGCGAAAACCTTCTTCTTCTATATCTAGTTGGACATCAAAATTTTCAAAGTAATCTTCATCAAATTGTTTGCGATCTAAATTTTGGGCGCGACGGTAACGTTCATAACCTTTTAATAGCGCTTCTCTAATGGCTGATTGTACCGCTATCCGAGGTAAATTACGCTCTCTACTTATACTTTCAATTAACTCTTTTAAACCAGGTAAACTAACCATTGACATAAGCAATCTCCTTAAATAATTAGGGATCAGGGACTGATGATTAAGCACTGGGGATTATGGAGACAAGCCAAACTAGGGAAAGAAGAGGCGGTGACACTGAGAGTAGGAGACAACAGAGAATTTATCAAAAATATTCTCCCTACCCTCCTTGTCTCCCTTTCCTTGTCCCCCTTGTCTTCCTTGTCTTTTCCCAATACCCGATCATCGATCCCCAATCACCAATCCCTTTCCCCTCTTCTATCGACGCTCATCTAACCGCACTTTGGTAACTTGAGTGAGGGGAATTGCGATCGCCCGACCTTTTTGATTTAAATAAACAGATGTTTCATCCCGACGAATTAATTGCCCAGTCCACTCTTGCTGTCCCTCGTAGGGCGGGGAGGTGGAAACTATCACGGGAAACCCTTTGAAGGAAATAAATTCTCTGTCTGTTGTTAATTGTCGGGAGATACCAGGACTGGATACTTCCAAAACATAGGTATCTGGAATGACTTCTGCCGCATCTAGAGTTGCTTCTAAAGCGCGGCTCATCCGTTCGCAATCATCCAGCCCAGTGTCTTGGTGTGGGTTGCGAATGTCCACCCGTAAAACTGGTGGACGTTGGTTGGTGTGAAAAACTACCCCAACGATCTCTAATTCCAGTTCTTCTGCTACTGGTGTGGCCAAATCAATAATTTGTGGGACTAAAGGATGAGTCATGCGACAATTCCAACAAAAAAAGTGGGTGTTTACCCACTTCCTGCGATAGGGATATCTTCCAAGAAGTCTTTAGACGAATCAAACTTGATTCGCCTCTCTTTGAGTGTAGCGTATTTTTTTAAAGGCGAGAAGCAAGAAGTAATTTGTTGGTGGTTGGTTGTTGTTTGTTGTTTGTTAGTGGTTAGTAGTTAGTGGTTGTACCAAACGTGCCATGGCACGTCTCTACATTGGTTAGTAGTTGGTGGTTAGTAGTTATTATTCGACTCCTCACACTCCTCACACTCCACCCTACGGGAAGCCGCGCAAAGCGCGTCTACACACTCCTCACACCCCACCTTACGGGAAGCCGCGCAAGCGCGTCTACACACCCCTCACACCCCACCTACGGGAAGCCGCGCAAAGCGCGTCTACACACTCCTCACCTCCCCATCTCATTCATTCCTACTCCTCACACTCCTCAACAACCTAGTTTGTTCTAAAATTTTATTAAAATCCTCTTGGGATAGGCGTCTGACGTAGTTCAGCTTGACTTCCTCTAAAAAGTCTACAAGTAAGCTTTGCAGTTCTAAGAGTACGTGTTTTTGTTGTATTTGCTCTCCTAAGGCTTCACTAAAGCGTTGCACTAATTGACTAGAGAGTTTTGCAGAAACAGGATCTTCCACTGTAGTAACTAGAGCATTGTATAGATTTGTGGTGATTTGAGTTGCTAATTGCTCACTTAACTGGGTTTGTATTTTTGTTACTCCAGGCAAGTTTTGCAAGTTACGGTAAACGGGGGAATTATTTAAAGCACCTTCAAGATTGTGCTGCAAAATAGCCACTAGTTCTGACTGAATTTTAGGCAGAACTTGGTAGACGATAGTTTGTACTAAGATTGCAGCGATCGCTTCTACTTCGTTGACGTTATTTATGTCTATATAAGGGCGCAAATTCTCTTTTCGCAAAAACCAACTAACTAATTCACCCCGGCGAATAGAACCTTGCACTTGGTTAATTACTCTCACTACAACTATCTCAGTAATCTCTTCCGCAAAATTTGATACAATACCCAAGTGGATTTGCTGTCTTATTGGTTGCAAATTTAATATTTGTGCTTTATTTAGACGAATGATCACAGTTATAGTTCGTAACCAGCGCCAAAAAGGTAGTAATAAAAATAAATCATACCAGCGCCACAAAATTGCATTCAACCAACTGAAACTGGGATAGCGGCGTTTAATATAATAGCTGCGGATTAGTAATTCCACAGCAAATATGCATACAAAGGGTAAATCAATCAGCCAAAAATAATCAACATATTCACCATTTTCTCCAATCCTCCGATAGTAATTAGTAGCAATTAAAGGTTTAATTTGCTGGTTAAAAAATATAAATTCATTTGTCCAGCCTTTTTGCATTAAATATTCCTGAGTCCAAAAAATTGCGAAGGCTTTTTTTGCGGATTCTTGGTTCATATGAACACGCATTTTATTTTTGATTTTTTCCAACGTGCCACTTTTATTAGCTGATGAAAACGGATTATTTACTATCATTTCAACACTAAGACGACGTAACTCAGCTAGCTGGGATTCTACTTGAGGAGACTGTAATCCAGTTTTACTAACCTGATATTTCAGTTCATCAATAGTGTTGAGATATTTTTTAGTTTCCCTATGAGGCTCAATACCTTTTACTGGATCATAAGCAATCACAATTCGCGGTATATATTGTAAATATCTATCCCGCCAAGAAATATAACTTAAATTAAACAAGACTAAGCATAAGTTGATAGTGGCAATAATTGCCATCACTCGTTCAAACCATAGTTTGGAATTATTGAGAGATTTTGAATTAGACATTCTTACTATCAAGATTGTAAATGGTTATTAGTTAGTAGTTAGTGGGTGATTGTCAAGAATCAAATTATCAATAAACAACTAACATTCACCAACAAGCAACTACTATCAAACAACTCTAATTTATGTTGCTTTAAACTTTTTTGCATATCTTCTTTGCTAAGTAAAAATACTTTTTTCATACAAGTATAAAAAACTTTTTATACAAATTCTCCAATTTTAAACTGAATATAATGCTATTAATCAAAAATCATTAATATTTCAGCCAAAGTATTTATATAAACTTAAAATGCATCTGTTAGTTCTGGTAACATCAATATTTTGCTGGCTTCAGAAAAAGGAGTTTGAATTATGTGGTGTGAATTTGGAAAATCAAGCCTGAGTGTAGCTACTGTTTGTATAGTAACAGTCACAGCAAGTGTAGCGTTCGCACAAACACCTACAATAGTACGGCAACAAATATATACTCCCCAACAATTTCGTAGCGTACTGCAAGGATTAGGTTATAAAGTTACGGTATCAAATGCACCTCTAACAGATGCGGAAACTAAAAAAGCAATTCAAGAATTTCAAAAGGGTTATAGGATACAACCAGCCGATGGCATAGCCGGGCCAAAAACCCAAGCATTTGCGGCAAATATTGTCAAAATTCTCCAAGCAAACTTAAATCTGGTGGCTAAACCAAATCCTCCTTTACCTAAAAACCCATATTATGGACCTCAAACCCAATCCGCAGTTAAGCTTTATCAAAAACAACTCCTACTTCCCCAAACAGGAATTGCCGACTTAGCATTGCGGCAAAGACTTGATAAAGAGGCTAAGAGGATACTTCAAAATCCATCAGCAGCGCCGTCATCTATACCACCATCACCAACATCTACACCATCACCCACAGCAACCCCAACATCTACACCATCACCCACAGCAACACCAACATCTACACCATCACCCACAGCAACCCCAACATCTACACCATCACCCACAGCAACACCAACATCTACACCTTAGACTTAACCAAGGTCACTAAATTTGTCAGTAGTTAGTGGTTAGTAGTAGTTTGTCAATTTTGAATTGATGAATCACAAAGTTCGTAGTCAGGACTTTATTGCTGAAGTTTTAAGGACTACAGTGGTTACTACAAACCCTTAAAACTAGCTTGACAGAACAGTAGTTAGTAAGTAATTGGTAATTGGTAATAGTATTTTTATTTACCCATTACCAATTATCACTAACGCATTTGAGTTGGTTCTTCCAACGGTCTACCTTTGGGACTTGGTAGAATGGGACGACGGTCATCGTAAGGCATGGGGATATATTGTACTGTTGGCCGTCCGCCTTGGGGTTGGGGATACAACTCCATCAAGTCATAAACTATGCGCGGTAGTCCTACTGTTATGGGCAGCCCCATTTCTGTTGCTTCTTCAACTGTGATGGGATAGTCATGAGTAACGCGTCCGGTTGTTAAGGCTTGGACGATATTTTCTATATTTTCTGGCTTAACTTTTTGCCTGGGTATATTGTCTTTTAGTAGAGTCCGCACAAAGTTTTGTACCTGTTGCATAGCTTTGTGCGATAAATCTGCCATAATCAGCGTTTGGTCGTCGATTTCACTGATAGGTTTATCTTCTACAATCTTAAGAATACTTGCTGCCGGGAAATTTCCAAGTTGAGGATCAACAGGCCCTAAAACAGCGTTGGCATCCATAATAATTTCGTCAGCAGCTAAAGCAAGCATGGTTCCACCACTCATGGCATAGTGAGGTACAAAAACTGTAACTTTAGAGGGATGACGAATCAAGGCTCTAGCAATTTGTTCGGTTGCTAAAACTAAACCACCAGGAGTATGCAAAATTAGGTCGATTGGCACATCTGGCGGAGTCAGACGAATAGCCCGCAAAATCTGTTCTGAGTCTTCAATAGTAATGTAGCGTGATAGCGGAATTCCTAGTAAACTAATAGACTCTTGGCGGTGAATCAGAAAAATCACTCTACTTTTACGTTGCCGTTCAAATTCTTGAAGGGCGCGGAAGCGTCGGTATTCAATCTGACGTTTTTGCCAAATCGGTTGAAAAGACGAAAAAAGTAGAAATATCCAAAATAAATCACCGATACCGAAACTCATAGAATTTGAATACTTAAAAATAACAGTTTGCCGTCATTATTGTCCCAATTTTTGAGAATTGGCAGTTCTATCTGGAGAAGCAAAAGCGTATTGGTTGGTGGTTGGTTGTTAGTAGTTAGTGGTTGTACAGACATGCCAGGGCACGTCTGTACATTGGTTATACCAATTTGAAAAAAGAATGCGACAGATGAATTCTGTAGAGACGCGATTTATCGCGTCTCACATTCTGAATGTGTCGCAAACATTTTTTGAATCGGTATTAGTAGTTAGTGGTCAACAGCTTACTACTCCTCACACTCCCCACACTTCTCACACTCCATCACCCCATCTCCCCATCACCCCATTGCCCCTAATCCCCATCTCCCCTCAATCCCCCTACCTGCACTGCCAAATTTTAATAGTGTCGTCATCACTACCACTTACTAAAGTCTGTCCATTTGGACTGTAGGCAACAGATCGGATATAGTTCAAATGACCAGTCAAAGTGTATATCTCTTTACCTGTACTGACATGCCAAATTTTGATGGTTTTGTCCCAACTACCACTAGCTAACCACTCTCCGTCAGGACTAAAAGCAAGTGACCATACTGAGTTAGAATGCCCTGTGAGGGTACAAATTTCTTGACCTGTACTTACTAGCCATAGCTTGATAGCAGAATCAGCGCTGCCACTGGCGATCATTTCACCATCTGGACTGAAAGCGACAGCATTCACAAAAAAGGAATGTCCTCCGAGAGTGCGAATTTCTTGACCTGTATTTATATACCAAAGTTTGACTGTGTAATCAGCGCTTCCACTAGCAATAACTTCTCGATTTGGACTCCAAGCAACAGACCAAACAGTATCAGTATGACCAACAAAAGTCCGAATTTCTCTACCTGTACTGATCTGCCATAGTTTAATCGTACAATCAGCACTGCCACTGGCAAGCATCTGTCCATTTGGACTAAAGCAGACAGAATTCACGCAATTGCTGTGATTTCTGAGAGTGCGAATTACTTTGCCAGAATTGATTGACCACAGTTTAATAGTTTCATCCCAACCAGCACTAGCAAGAATTTCTCCATCTGGGCTGAAGGCGACACTACTAACCATACTGGAATGACCAGAAAACCAACGACCAAGGCTACGCAGTAACTTGCCACTCTCCAAATCCCACAGTTTGATAGTAGTGTCACTACTACCACTAGCCAAAAGCTGGTTGTCACCACTAACTGCCACAGTTTGCACCATGCTGGCATGGCCTTTGAGAGTGTTTGTACATTTCCACTCCCTTTCCCTTTGACTCAATAAAACAGTAGTTTGAGTGTGTGCTTTTGTAGCAATAATTTGTGTGGGTGGTACAGATGAATCTTCTTCAAACTCAGAATCTAGTAGATTTAACCAGTCTTGTACACTTTGAGGACGAAGCTTGGGTTGCAATTCCATACCCCGCACAATTGCCTGACTTACCTTCTGACTAAGATGGGGATTGTAATACTGTGGTGGTTCTAGAGGAATGTTGCGGCGCCTCTCCTCTGCACTGGTTGGTACTATCCCAGTCACCAAACTATACAAAGTAGCTGCTAGACCATAGACATCAATGTATTCTCCCCGTGGTGCTTCTAATTCGTACTGTTCAGGAGGAGCAAAACCAGGAGTACGATAAACTGTATGTTTCTGTACAACATTGGGAATAAATTCCCTGGCAATGCCAAAGTCAATCAAAACAGCTTCTAATTTACCATTGCGAAGCATGATGTTGCGCGGCTTAATATCTCGATGTAGTAAGCCTTTGCGGTGAATAATGGTTACAGCTGCGCCTACTTGCCGTATATAAAGTAGTGCTTCTGTTTCTGGTAGCATTCCTACCCGTTGCAAGCGCTTACCCATGTCTTCGCCTTCGATGTACTCCATCACCATACAAGGCATATTTGCTTCATCGAAGATATTTTCTATTTGCACTATGTGTGGATGGCGACACACAGCTAATCTTACAGCTTCATCCCGAAAGTCAAGCCTTAATTTATCTCTGTGCGGTTTCCAGGCAGGGTTATTGAAGATTTCCTCTTTTAAGGTTTTAATGACCCGCAGTTCTCCATGTTCGTTGGTGGCGAGGTAAGTGATACCAATTCCACCCTCGCCTAGCTTTCTTTGGATGATATAGCGTCCCCCAAACAACCGTTGTCCTGGATTCCAAACCATTAGTAATAATTGCTAAATCTGCTATTTATTTTGACACGACAGCAGCCAACTATGGTTGTAGACACTACTATTTTTCTGACTTGCTGCTTTATTTATTAATTTCTATTTAACGTAGATGCACAACGGCTGAACAAAATATAAGTAGATGGCAGATGACAGATGGCAGATGGCAGAAGGAGAAAGACTGAACTTATCTAGTTTATGGGATAAGCATTTTATGTTTAATTATGTCCACCTACTTAACGGAAGTTCGATAGATTTCATGAGCCCAATATGAGCCTCAAATAAATTTGGGGTGCGGGGTCAAAACCCATTTCAAGTGGGTTGAGGGGCTGATTTATTCTGTCTACTTTAAGTAGAGTTGGGCTATTAGGGCGCAGTTTACTTGCGGACGGGTTAATTGTCTAGTCTGATAATATTGATTGAACTCAGGTTGTTTCTATAAACTCATATTTCAGGAAGTTTATGGGCTAGATAATACCCATTCACTATTCAGAACTAAAAGAATTACCCCTAGTACTAACGATTAAAAATATTAATAAATATATTGCGTAATTTTTGTGTTTTGGGATGTATAACCTAATGTTTATTTTTAAAATACTTTTTATTAATAAAAAATATGCTTCATATCTGGAATGCTGTAATCTAATTTTGTAGTTTATATCATGACTGCAAAAAGCGAGATATGCCCAAAATGCTAAAGAATCTAAAGTTAAGACAAAAATTTACAATTTTGCTAGTTTTTATTCTTATGTTTGGTTTGAGCTTGAGCGGGTTAAGTCTATCTTCTTTACTGAGGCAGAATGCTAAAAAAGAAATTGCGACGAACGCTTTATCGCTGATTGAAACGATGAGTTCTTTGCGTGAGTATACAGTTACTCAAGTTACACCCGAACTGGTAGATAAATTGGAAACGAAATTCTTACCACAAACTGTATCTGCCTATTCAGCACGGGAAGTATTTGAAATTTTACGAAAAAAACCAGAGTATAAAGACTTTTTCTATAAAGAAGCTGCGCTCAATCCTACAAGTCTGAGGGATAAAGCTGATAGTTTTGAGGCAGATATTATCAAACGCTTTACTGATGAGAAAGATTTAAAAGAGTTGAGCGGTTTTCGTTCCTTACCTAGTGGGGATATTTTCTATATTGCTCGTCCACTCAAGCTAACTCAACCTGCTTGCTTACAGTGTCACAGCACTCCTGAGGTTGCACCCAAAACAATGATTGAGCGTTACGGTGCAGAGAATGGATTTGGATGGCAGTTGAACAGTATTATCGCTGCACAGATAATTTCTTTGCCAGCTAGTAAAGTTATTGAAAAAGCACATAAATCTTCTTTTTTGATTATTTTAATTGTGTCTACTGTTTTTATTTCTGTTGTGCTTTTAGTCAATATTTTCTTGGAACGTCAAGTTATTCTTCCTCTTAAGAGTCTAACTCGTATAGCAGAGGAAGTTAGCACGGGACACATGGATGTTGAATTTAAACAGACAAGCAATGATGAAATTGGTAATCTTGCTAAGGCTTTTAAACGGATGAAGTTTAGTTTAGAAATGGCGATGAAAAGACTAAAAAGAAATACAGGAACTACAGAAACTTAAACAATTCCAAATTAAAAATTAAAGATATGTTATTTCTCTCAATTTTGGTAACATAATTAACTCTCAGGCAATTAGAATTGAGAAAAATACAATATTGCATATTTTCTAGCATATTATTAAATGGTTAAAAATATGTTAAAAAATTTACGACTGAAACAAAAAGTTACGATTTTATTACTTGTAATTCTGACATTTGGTTTAAGCTTGAGCGGTTTAGCGTTATCTTCTGTGTTAAGGCAAAATGCTAAACAGGAAGTTACTTCCACAGCTTTGATGTTGATGGAAACTATGATTGCTGTCCGGCAGTACACTAGCACTCAAGTTAATCCGGAACTAGTTGATAAATTGGAAACTGAGTTTTTACCACAATCAGTACCTGGTTACTCAGCACGAGAAGTATTTGAAAATTTGCGACAAAAACAAGATTACCGAGAGTTTTTTTATAAAGAAGCTACCTTAAACCCTACTAACTTGCGGGATAAGGCTGATAGCTTTGAGACACAAGTAGTAAATCGCTTCCGAGGTAACAAAAACTTAAAAGAAGAAAGTGGATTTCGATCGCTTCCTAGTGGAAATATTTACTATATTGCTCGTCCACTCAAAGTTTCTGACGCAAAATGCTTACAATGCCACAGTACAGCAGCTCAAGCACCAAAAAGTATGATCGATCGCTATGGTACGGCTAACGGTTTTAACTGGCAATTAGGTGAAATTGTTGGCGCGCAAATTATTTCTGTACCAGCTAGCAGAGTTATTAACAAAGCAAATCAGTCTTCTTTGTTAATTGTTGGACTTGTATCTATTGTTTTTGTAATTGTTATCGTCCTAGTTAACATCTTTTTGACTCGACAAGTAGTTCTTCCTCTCAAACGCATCACTCGTGTGGCGGAAGAAGTTAGTACAGGACATATGGATGTAGAGTTTGAGCAGTTAACTAATGATGAAATTGGTCATCTCGCCAAAGCTTTTAAACGGATGAAGTTAAGTTTGGAAATGGCTATGAAACGCCTCAAACGTCCTCCTGGAAATACACATGGTACAGGAGGAATGGGGGGTACTGGAAGTAGTGATTATCCCCAACGGTAATTGTTAGAAGGTTAGTGTTTAGGAATCAGTTAACAGTTAACAGTGAGTCAAAGAATTTGATCACTGATCACTGATAACTGAACTACACTCCTCACACTGTTGATCACCCAATCCCTTTTCTGTCTCAATATCAAGAAAATAAGCGTCTTGTAAATTCCAATGCTGCTTCTGACTCTGGGATTTCTCTTGCTAAGAGTTCGACAAATTGGTAAGGCGTGACTTGCGGATTGTCGGCTAAAGTATCTTCTACAATCAGGCTAGCCATAGGGCCAATGTAGAACGCCAAGGTATCTTGACAACGCTGAACAAATGCAGCGTTGAGCGAGGTAATTTGTTGTTGATTTTGATTGGTTGGTTGATTTTGGTAACTAGACTGACCTTGATAAGTTTGGGGATAACGGGAATTCTGTTGATTTTGGTAGCTAGGCTGACTTTGGTAGGTTTGGGGATGACGAGAAGTTTGTGGATTTTGATTAGCCTGTTGAGTCTGTTGACCTTGATAAGTTTGGGGACGGCGAGAAGTTTGTTGATCAGGAAAAGCTTGTTGATTTGGTGGTTTACTCAGCACTGTTTCATCTAAATCTAAATTAGGAGAAGACTGAGCTATTGTTATTGTTGTTTGAGAATCAGGAGTGAGTATAGTAGGAGGAACATCAAACATTGTTGATGATGATGCTGCTTGAGGTCGTCCTAAAAGCTCAAGATCTCTTAAAACTTCCTGAGATGTTTGGTATCTATGCCTGGGTGTGTCTGAGAGCATTTTATCTAGGATTTGAGCAAATCCATCGCTGACATAGGTGTAAAAACGCCATTTCCACTCCAAGCTATACTGATCCATGAGAAAGGATGGGTCTTTACCTGTAAGTAGTACAACTGCTGTGACTCCCAAAGCATAAAGGTCACTACTAGGAGAACACAACCCTAAGCTGATTTGTTCGCGGGGGGCGTATCCTACTTTTCCCACCAAAGACATTTTGCCGACAAAAGTTGCTTGATTGGAATTAGTAACATCATTAAGATCAGCTATTTGTTTTCCAACTCCAAAATCAATTAATACAGGTAAAATGTTACCTTCTGGTAACATGATATTGTCGGGTGAAATATCCCTATGAATAATATGATGCTGATGAATATACTCTAAAACAGGTAATAAATATTTCAGCCACTGAATAACTTCTTGTTCTGTAAAAGTTTGTCCTTGAAGTTGGCGATCGCGCAATAAGGCTGAGTAGGTTTTACCATTAACATACTCTTGTACCAGAAACAGCCGACCATCTCCTTCAAAGCAAGCCAAAAAACGAGGTATCTGTGGATGCTCTAGCTGGTGAAGGATTTTGGCTTCTCTTTTGAATAAATTTCGGCATTTTTCTAATCCTCCCCCCCCAGTACCAATAGGAGCAAATTCCTTGAGTACACAGGCCTCATTAAAGCGCCGAGTATCAAATGCCAAGTAAGTTCGCCCCAAACCCCCCTGCCCTAGAAGTTGCTGGATGATATAACGATTATCAATTAGTGTTCCTGAAGGTATTTCTGGTTTAATTAAGGGGGGCTGAGACATATCATGGTACTCCTAAATTATCTTCCATACATAATTTGGTTATTTATAACTTCAACTCCTAGCCTGTTTATTTTCGTATAAAATATCCAGAATATCTATGAATTTAAGTTTCTAAGCAACTTCAACTATATGTAGTGTTTCTGGCGATTTTCAAGTTTGAGCTTTTTGAGCTTCACTCTTAGCGAACACACGTAGAGGTTTTTACGATTAAATGACGCTTGGAGAATAATATTAGTTTCTGTTTAATTGAAGTTTATTTGTGGAAAAAAATGGCTGCAAGCCTAATTATTTATTCGGTTTAACTCTGAGAAAATATGCAGATAAATTATTAAATTTTATTAACTAGTATTAATTGCTTGCTTGTTAACTTGATTTTTGCTGAGCAGATGTTTCTGGGAGGAGAACAGCGGGTTTTTGCTTTACCCTTGCCTCTATCGGCTGAACTTTTTCGACTAATTTAATAAACTCTTGATAACTAGGTATTTTAGCAGCAGGAACGTAACCTGCATCAGCAGCAATATCAGCAGGTGCATCGTTCATTGCTTTTTGAATTTGCTGCTGTTGATTGCGATCTACTGTAGGCGAAAGTAGCATTACACCAGAGGGAATCCAGCGACTGGTGTGTAAAGTTCTAAACTTGGTTTCTCTAAAACTGCGGCGATAAACCTCAAAATCTTGTTCTGATATGGCGCCAGCATCAACCGTTCCATTACTAATCCACTCAAGTACTGTTTTGGGAGTGGGAGCAAAACGAATTTCAGCTAAGGTTAAACCGTAGAGATCGTACAAAGGAACATAATAACCAGCAGCAGAACCAATTTCTCCTAAAGCAACAGTTTTATTTGCCAAATCTGATATTTTTGTGATTGGTTTATCTTCTCTGACAATCAATAAAGAACGTTGTCTATTACTGACCCCTTCCATCGAAAATAGAGGAATGTAAAGTTCTTTGCCGATCGCGATCGCAGCTAAACCAGGAGGTGCGAATACTAATTCCCATTTTTTATTGCGAATTTGGTCAATAGCTTGCAGTTCGTTGTAAGCTGGTTCCAGATCTACCATTGCCCGAGTTTGTGATGCTATGTAATCTTTAAAACGCTCATACTTATCGAGCGATGTTTTTCCCTCGCCGTAGCTAATCACACCAATTGTCAGTTGGTCAGGTGTGCTGTTTGTTTTTGGTTGGGAATTACACCCTAACCCAAATATTCCTATTAATGCTACTAGTGGAAATAGTAAAAAACGTGGCGGACTAAAAATAGTAGTTTTCATAATTTTAATTACAAGATGATAATAAGGCGCGAATGTATTTTGATTATCTCTACTGCATCTGCTGGTAAAAGGCAAGCGCACTAAAAAGTTAACCTTTTTTACAATAAATGTTGCTATTTGAAAATATATGTTGACTAATGTAGTTTGGTTTTGCTCATGATGGAAGAAACAAAGGTGTTAGTGGTTAGTGGGTAAAGACGCGATGTTCCTCGCGTCTGTACATTAGTGGTTAGTGGTTAATGGCTAATAAAAATTACCCATTACCAATTACCCATTACCTACTAACTAATAACTACCCTCATAATTATCCTTATTCCGTTAAATTACGATGGAAATTTATATACCCATCCGGAAAATCACCTATAAATCCTGTAGGATACGGGTGTGGCTTTAACCAGAGAATAGGTCTAATAAATCTCATGACAGGGAGCTTTGAGCAAGCGACGCTTGTTAGTCCTCAACCTTTTTTGGAACTGAATAACAAAGGTCAGACCCTACGGCTTTATCTCCAAAAAGATGAGCATCGCTTGGGGCGTGGTCGCGAATGGGCAGATTTAGAAGTACCAATAGGCTGGGAAGTCTTCTCCAGAAAACAGGCTACCTTACGCAAAGAAGGAGGAGATTATCGAATTTACGATGGTGATGGCATTAATCCCAGTCGCAACGGTATATTTTTGAACAAAGTTCCTATTGATGCTAAGGGTTATTTGTTAAAAAATGGAGTTGAGCTAGAAATCGGACAATCTCCTCACAACCGAATTCAGCTGACTTACTATAACCCTGTTGATGCTCCTGCAGCGATTCCCACAAACCGCCGCCTGACCTTAAAAGGCTTGAAGGACTGGCCCGTACAACTAGGACGCGCGCCCAAGCCGGATCGCTATTCTTCCATGCAGTTAGATGCGCCTACGGTCTCCCGCCTGCACGCTACAATTTATCCTGATGGGCAAGGAGGACACATTCTCCAAGACTTGAGTACAAACGGTACTTTTGTCAATGGTCAACGAGTTTCAAAACGTATCCAGTTAGTAGATCAAAGCAGAATTAAAATCGGGCCATTTAGTCTGCTTTATCGCCCGGATTCCTTGGAATTATTAGATAGTGGTAGTCAAATCCGCCTTGATGTCAACCGCTTGCAGCGTAAGGTCAAAGACAAAGAGGGACGGGAAAAAATAATTCTCAACGATGTGTCTTTGGTGATTGAACCAGGACAATTAGTCGCGTTAGTAGGTGGTAGCGGTGCTGGTAAGTCCACCTTGATGAAATCTTTATTGGGAATTGAACCAGTATCTTCGGGTACAGTCTATCTCAATGGCGACAACTTGCGGCAAAACTGGCCGATGTATAGATCGCAACTAGGCTATGTCCCCCAGGATGACATTGTGCATCCCGACCTCCGGGTAGAAGAGGTACTGGCTTATGCTTGCAAACTGCGGCTACCACCTGATACAAATGTCAAGCAAGTAGTAGATACTACTTTAGAACAAATTAAACTCACTCACGTACGGACAAATTTTATACGTAACCTCAGTGGTGGACAACGCAAACGCGTCAGTATTGGAGTGGAACTGTTAGCTGACCCAAAACTCTTCTTCTTAGATGAACCGACTTCTGGTCTTGACCCTGGTTTAGATAAAGAAATGATGCGTCTGTTGCGAGAATTGGCAGATCAGGGGCGGACAGTAGTTTTAGTTACCCATGCTACAGCCAATATTGAAGTGTGCGATCGCATTGTCTTCATGGGTAGGGGTGGCAAACTTTGTTACTTTGGCCCTCCTAAAGAAGCACTGCGTTTTTTTGAAATGCCTTCAGAAGACTTAAAGTATTTTTCCGATATTTACATCAAACTTGATCAAGGCGGTAATGGCAAAGACGTTGCATCAACAGTTGATTATTGGTCGCAAAAATACGAAAGATCCCCAGAATGTCAGAAATACGTAAAATCACAGTTAAAGTCTGGTAAAGATAGCACATCAAAAGCAGATGATAGTATCCACACAGGGATATCTCCAATTAAGCAATTGCTGCTATTGAGTCAGCGATATCTGCAATTAGTGATGCGTGATCGCACAAGTATAATTTTTTCATTAGTATCAGGACCGATTGCGATCGCTTTAACTGCTTGGATATTACGAGACGAAACACCCTTAAAAAAACTCAACCCGCCAGAAATTACCCAAGGGCCTCTTGCACTCAAGGTACTGTTTATATTTAGTTGTATAGGAATTTGGGTAGGGCTTTCTAGTTCCGTACGAGAAATAGTCAAAGAAGCAGCGATTTATGCACGAGAACGACTAATTAACTTGGGTTTATTTCCTTACTTGGGTTCTAAAGTTGCCATTCGTTCTAGTTTAGTGCTGTTACAAACTCTCTTAATTCTTGCAGCCGTATTAATTGGCTTTAAATCCCCAGAATATAATCTCATGCCTTGGTTCTTGGGCTTGGGAATTACTACCTTTTTAACTCTGCTAGCGAGTGTCAGTCTGAGTTTAATGGTATCTGCCTTAGTGAAAACAGAAAACGAAGCAAATAGTATTTTGCCTTTGATTATGATTCCCCAAATCATTCTCTCAGGGGTACTATTTGAAATGACAGGCTTAGCAGCTAAACTGGGTTGGTTAACAATTAGTAGATGGTCAATCGGTGCTTATGGAATTTTAGTAAATGTGAATGCAATGGTTCCAGAAAATACGCCAGGTTTGCCATCTCTAGCTGATATTTTTGAAAAGTCTGATGTGTACAACGCAACTTGGAAGAATTTAGGTTTAAATTGGGGAATTTTAGGTGTGCATACGTTGGTTTATTTGATTGTGGCGCTGTTGTTGCAAAAGCGGAAAGATATTGTTTGAACTTGACGTTTTGTATTTTCTACTTACTAATAAATATTAACAACCAACTAACAACTAACTTAATCTATCTCATCAGGGTTAACACCTAATTGGCGTAATCGTTCTGCTAATTGTTCTGCTTTTCTTTTTGCTTGAGCAGCTTCTTGTTCAGCAATAATAGCTCGTTCAGTAGCAGCAGCAGCTTCCTCTGTGGGTGCGGGAATTAATTTTCCTTCTAAAGTGAACCATCTTAACCATAGCCTTTCAATATCTCGAAATGACCCCTGCCATAGTCCTAAACTTAAACTCAACTCTGGCATTTGTAAGCGTCCTTCCACCAAATTCATCGGTTCATAATGACCACCTACTAACTGAAATGCCTGAATTTCATTGGTGTAGCGACTAAAAACAATATAGTAGGGAATCCGCAAGATTCTTTCATAAACTTCCCATTTTGTGGGAGGTTTACCTATTTCATTTTTCCTTGTGCCTAAATCTTCTTCTTCTGTTCCTGGAGATAACAATTCAACGACAACAAAAGGATTTACTCCTTCTTGCCAAGTTACATAACTTAAACGTAAATCACGCTCATTATACAATTTTGGTACTCCAACTACACCAAACCAATCTGGACGTTTATACCACAGAGGATGTTGAACATCGTAGTAGAGATTGAGGTCAGCCGCACTGTAAACTAATTCTAGATTCCAGTTAATTGGTTGAAAAGTTAAATATAAAAGCAAAGGTTGTAAAAAGTGAAAATCGTCTGGCAAACCGGGTTCCTCTGAGTTGTCACTTGGTAAATCATACATTGTTGGTAGAGTTTGCCAAGGAGGAAGGGGAGGATCAGACTGAGGAATGAGATGAGGAGAGGAAGTCATTTGATTTTGGATTTTGGATTTTAGATTTTATAGCCCTACATTCTCTTTTGATGCTGTGATCACAAAACTAGCTGCCTTGCCAAATTTTGATAGTTTTGTCATGACTTCCACTAGCTATAATCTGTCCTTCGTAGTTGAAAGCTACGGAAGTAACCCAGTCGGAATGTCCTTTGAGAGTGAAGATTTCTATACCTGTATTCACTTGCCATAGTTTGATAGTATTGTCCCTACTAGCACTAGCAAGCAACTTTCCATCTGGACTAAAGGCAACTGAATTTACCCATTGGGAATGACCAGGAAAAGTCCAGATGTTTATACCTGTACTCACTTGCCAAAGTTTGATAGTGTTATCCCAACTACCACTAGCCAAAAACCGTCCATCTGGGCTAAAAGCGACACTAGTAACTACATCCATATGGCCTGTGAGAGTACAGATTTCTCTACCTGTACTTAACTGCCAAATCTTGATAGTTTTATCATTACTTCCACTAGCAAGCATTTTTCCATCCGGGCTGATGGTGACACTAGTAACTTCATCCAAATGACCTTTGAGAGAGTAGATTTCTGTACTTGTACTCAGTTGCCATAGTTTTATCTTTTTGTCTCGACATTCACTAGCAAGCAACTGTCCATCTGGGCTAAATATAACGCTAGTAATGAACATCAAAGGACTCGTAAGAGTACGAATTTCTTTAGCTATACTCAATTGCCATAGTTTGATCTTGTTGTCTCGACTGCTACTAGCTAATAACCGCCCATCTGGGCTAAAAGTAATAGAATTAACCCAGTCAGAATGACTTGTGAGAGTTTTAACACATTGCCAGTTTCTGGGAACTGCTTCAGTGTTTTTTTGTGATTGTCGCTTACTAGTAGGTTCTTGATGCGGTATTGTTCCAGTACCCTGCAACAAATTCAACCACTCCTGCACTGACTGGGGGCGAAATTTATAATTTAGCGCCATCCCTTTCATAATTGCCTCATTTACCCTGTTACTGATGTTGCCATTTAATTCTTTAGGTGGTTGTAGGGTAAAGTTTTGCAGCCTGGCAGGAGCAGGCATAGGTAATTGACCAGTTAGCAAAGTATACAACGTACCAGCTAAGGCATAAACATCAATATATTCCCCACGTTCAGCATCAGGGATATACTGCTCTGGTGGGGCATAACCATCAGTAAGCGCCTGTGTATGTACTTGGATAGCACCAGGAATAAATTGTCTGGCAATGCCAAAATCAATTAGCACAGTTTCTGATTTGCCATTACGGATCATGATGTTACTCGGCTTCAAATCCCGATGCAGCAAACCCTTTTCATGAACTAAGCTCAAAGCATCGCCAATTTGCCGAATATATAATAGCGCTTCAGCTTCTGGTAATTTTCCCACCCGCCTGAGACGTTGGGCTAAGTCTTCCCCTTCAATGTACTCCATTGCCATGCACGGCAAATTTTCATCATCAAAGACATTTTCCACTTGCACTATGTGAGGATGGCGACATAAAGCAAGCCGCAGTGCTTCATCGCGGAAGTCATGGCGTAATTTAGCTTGGTGTGGTATCCAAACAGGATCGTTTAATATTTGTTCTTTGAGAGTTTTTATTACTCTTAGTTCACCACGTCTGTTTTTGGCAAGGTAAGTAATGCCTATTCCACCTTCGCCTAACCTTCTGTTAATAACGTAGCGTCCCCCAAATAACGGCTGTCCTGGATTCCACACCATTGCTAAACACCGCAATATTACTGTTATTTATTTTGGCACACCATATATATTGGCTTTTAGCAAGGATATATTTTGCTATTATTTCTCAATTTTTTACCATTAAAAAAGCCCCTCTCCTTCCAGGAGAGGGATTTGGGGAGAGGTCACTCCTCATCCGGTTCTAAATCTTCATCCTCCAACGACGCCTGTGGTATTGCCGCGATAATTGCATCTATTACCTTAGACACCGGCAAAATTTCGATATTTAAGTTGGGAAATTTTTGCCCTTTGGGGACAATCGCCCGCTTAAATCCTAGCTTCGCTGCTTCTTTCAACCGTAGTTCCATTTGTGACACGGGACGCACTTGTCCACCTAACCCCACTTCACCAATTAATACAGTACCAGGATCAACAATACGATCGCGGAAACTAGCAACAACAGCGATCGCTACTCCCAAATCTACTGCTGGTTCTTCGACGTTTAACCCTCCTGCGGAAGCGACGTAGGAATCTAACTTGGACATGGGAACGCCTACCCGTTTTTCCAATACTGCGAGAATCTGCACCAAGCGGTTATAATCTACGCCTGTAGTAGAACGACGGGGAGAAGCGTAACTAGTTGGGCTTACCAAAGCTTGTAGTTCCACAACAATCGGACGTGTACCTTCACAAGCCACGACAATGGCAGTCCCAGGGCCTGGATCATCACGGTTGCCCAAAAATAGTTCACTGGGGTTAGAAACTTCCCGCAAACCGTGTTCGACCATTTCAAAGATGCCGATTTCGTGAGTAGCACCAAAACGGTTTTTGACTGTCCGTAATAACCGATGGGACGCAAAGCGATCGCCTTCAAAATATAACACCGTATCTACGAGGTGTTCTAAAACTTTCGGCCCGGCGATCGCACCTTCTTTAGTCACGTGTCCGACAATTAACATTGTGATATCTTCATGCTTTGCCACCTTCATTAAAGCTGCGGTACATTCTCGTACTTGGGCAACGGAACCGGGTGCAGAGGTGAGGGCAGGAAAGAAGACTGTTTGAATACTGTCAATTACCGTTAGATTCGGTTTGAGAGATTCTACTTCTTTAAGTATCTCTTCTAAATCTGTTTCTGGTAATACATATAAATCTGCATTTTGTCCTTCTACTTGTATTACTTCTGATGTTTCTTCTATGACTTCGGTACTGTTAGTGTTACCATTACCATTGTCGTTACCATTGCTAACTAAGTTGAGTGGTTTAGTTACACCCAGCCGGGAAGCTCTTAATTTCACTTGTTGTCCTGATTCTTCTCCAGAAACGTAGAGAATTCGGTATCTCTGGGCTAGTTCATTGGATACTTGTAGCAGCAACGTAGATTTACCGATACCTGGATCGCCACCGATTAATACCATCGAACCAGGAACAACACCGCCACCGAGGACTCGATCTAGTTCACTATAACCAGAAGGCCAGCGTGTGACTTGGCGATCGCTAATTTGGTCAAATCTCAAAGAAGACCTTGGCTTCGCTGGCTTGTTGGCAGACTTACTTGCGCCTTGCTGAGAATGCCAACTACCTACCCCCCGACTTGGCACATCCGTTGAGGATTGAATGGCAATTTCTTCTTCTAAGGAATTGTATGTGCCGCAAGATGGACACTTACCAAACCATTGCGGCGATTCTGCGCCACATTGGTTACAAACATAATAAGTTTTCGGCTTTGGCATTCTTTAATGTTATTAAATAATCTTAATTTTTTCTTAATTCTTCAAAAAACAAAAATCCAATAATAGAAGTAGTTTCAGCTTTTTCCAACGTAATTATTGGAATGATATCTTAATATTATGGTATGAAAAATTAATCATGAAAAATTTTAGTTAAGGAGCGTTGATTAGCTTGGAAAGTCATAAAGAAAAAATTCTAGTTGTGGATGACGAAGCCAGCATCCGCCGAATTTTAGAAACTCGGCTTTCAATGATTGGCTATGATGTTGTAACTGCTGGTGATGGCGAAGAAGCTTTGGATACTTTCCGCAAAACTGACCCTGATTTAGTGGTTTTGGATGTGATGATGCCCAAGCTAGATGGCTATGGTGTCTGTCAAGAGTTGCGTAAGGAATCAGATGTCCCAATTATTATGTTAACAGCCTTAGGGGACGTCGCTGACCGGATCACTGGTCTAGAATTAGGTGCTGATGATTACGTAGTTAAACCTTTTTCACCGAAAGAACTCGAAGCACGGATTCGTTCAGTACTGCGGCGGGTAGATAAAAACAGCGCTTCTGGCATTCCTAGTTCTGGGGTAATCCATGTTGGTAATATCAAAATTGATACCAACAAGCGGCAAGTATACAAAGGTGATGAGCGTATTCGCTTAACCGGTATGGAATTTAGCTTGCTAGAACTGTTGGTGAGTCGTTCAGGAGAGGCTTTTTCTCGTTCAGAAATTTTACAGGAAGTGTGGGGATATACACCAGAACGTCATGTGGATACCCGTGTAGTAGATGTACATATTTCTCGTTTACGGGCAAAATTGGAGGATGACCCCAGTAACCCTGAATTGATTCTGACAGCAAGAGGTACTGGTTATCTTTTTCAACGGATTATAGAACCGGGAGAGGAGTAAATTATGAATGATGAATGATGAATTATGAAGGCAGAAAGTATAAAAGATAGCATTTACCACATTCAATATTCATCATTCAGTATTGTAGAAGCATGGCTAAATCCGATCCGAATCGTATTTTGCGGCGTCTACCCATTGTTGTCGGGGGGTTAGGCGCTGTACTTCTGTTAATTAACCGTTTACTGACACCAGAAATCACAGAGTCTCAAGCCCGTGCAGATGTCCTGGGTGTGATTTTGAGTGCAGTGCTGATTTTGACGGGTTTACTTTGGCAGCAAGTACAACCGCGATCGCCTGATGCGGTAGAACTAATTGGAGAAGAAGGTTTTGTACTGGCACAAGACTTGCCACAGGCAGTTAAAACAGAACTAGCATGGGCATCACATTTATTGTTAACTAATACAGTGACGCGATCGCTTGTAGTTTTCTATCAAGGTAAAGTTTTATTGCGGCGAGGAATTTTAGGCACAAAATCAGAGGTGACGTTAGGGCCAATTTTAAAACGGGTGCAAGAAAAACAACAGCCTGTTTATTTGGTTAACTTAAAAGTCTATCCAGGAAGAATTGAATTTGATTATTTACCAGAGAATACTCAAGGAGTGATTTGTCAACCAATTGGTAAAGAAGGCGTTTTGATTTTAGGAGCAAATGCTCCTCGCAGTTATACTAAACAAGATGAAAACTGGATCGCTGGGATTGCTGATAAGTTGGCTGTCAGCCTGAGGGAGGAGGTGAGTCCCCCATGAGCGATTGCCGTAGACGCGCTTTACTCGGCTTCTGTAAAGTAAGGGTCCCCCGGCATAAAGAAAGAGACGTTGGGGATTAGGGGCAATAGGGAGATGGGGAGATGGGGAGTAGTAGCCACTAACCACTAACCACTAATGTACAGACGCGAGGAACATCGCGTCTGTACTAAACACTAACCATTACCAATTACCAATTATGCAAATCGTCTATTTATTACTAGTTGCCTTGATGATTGTAGGTATTATTGGCTCTGTGGTTCCTGCTTTGCCAGGTGCTAGCTTAATCTTAATAGCTATTATTATCTGGGGATTTGTCAAAGGTTCTTTTGCTGCTATCAGCACACCATTGATTGTTACAGCTATTGTTTTAGTTCTGAGTATTAGCGTAGATTTATTGGCTGGTTATTTGGGTGCAAAAAAAGCAGGCGCTAGTAAATGGGGACAAATCGGTGCAATTGTCGGTTTAGTAGCTGGGTTTTTAGGATTGTTACCGACTTTGCCTGTAGGAGGCCCACTTTTAGGGATGCTGTTTGGCCCTCTTGTAGGAGCAATAATTGGTGAGTTTATCTACCGAAGGAATTTAATCTTAGCAGTAAAAGCCGGTGTAGGAATTGTAGTTGGTACGGTGGTGGGAAATTTACTTCAAGGAGTATTAGCGATCGCAGCAGTTGTATTTTTCTTAATTAAGACTTGGCCGCAAGTGTTCGGTTAACGGATTCAGATTCTACTGGTTGTCAGCTACCACCAGGAATGATAGATCAAAAACGCGATCGCACTTCAGCAGAAGAGTTTTTTATATAAGTTACAAATTATTAACTAAAAATTATCAAAATTTACTTTTTGTTCCTACTAAGATTTTTGTTTCTTCTGAGCAAATAGACCAGACATACTCAAACCCGTAACTACCAACCCAATAATTCCTAATCCATTCAACATGGGATAGATTGCTTGAAGATGAAATATTTCGCCTGTATGGATACTTAAAATCAAACTAGATGAAAGCCCTGTATTAACAGGCCACTCTCTAATAACAGTTGTTAGCATTCCTGTCAGTGCAGTTAAAATCAATGGCAAAGCAATAATGAGCGCGAGAGTACGGTGATATTTACGAAATAAACGTTTCATAGTGGTTTTTGAGAAAAATTAACTAATAAAATTTACTATAATCGCAAAAATCAACCTTATTAAATATTAACCTAAAATTTATGTTGAAAAATTGAGGTCTGTTCACAAAAACACAACTGGGAAAGAAAGCAAAAATCTTAGTAAAAATTTTAGTTATTTAGGGCTTTGTTAGCTTTATAGTCTTAATACTTCAATCAGGTACTGCTTAGTGATCGTGCTTTCTAAAGAAAAGGTGATATTTTTACTTGTTATCTGATCATTAATACCAAGTACCGAATTAACGATACCTATAATACTTCTGCTAAGGAGTTTTTGATGCACCGTTTTAATCAAGTTTTGCTTATTACCACAATAAGTATGTCGTTCTTAGTCGGATGCAACAATGCTGAACAATCCACTACGCAGACATCACCTACAGCAACTTCCACACCTGCAAGTGCTATATCTAAAAAAACTGCTACTACTACCGTCAAAGACAACAACTTTAAAAGCTTGTTAGCCATTGTCTCCAATACCCAAACAGCTGTTAAGGCTGGGGATTTTACTAAAGCCAAACAAGAGTTTGACAAATTTGAGGATTCTTGGTCAAAGGTTGAGGACGGAGTGAAAAAGAAATCTTCTAAAACCTACAATGCAATTGAAGATGAGGCGGATAAAATTAAAGGAGATTTGAAAGCCTCTGCACCAAATAAAGATAAAGTGTTAGCAGCATTAGAATCTCTCAATACCAATATTAATAGTGTTGCCAAACCTTGAGAGCTAAATATATGGACTTGGAGTGGGGTATTTGAGAGATATTATGTTTACAATCTTGCCAGGAAATTCCAGTATTGTTTAAAAATAGGGATGCTCCTGATCACCCTCTTTAGACCCCACAGTCAAAAACTTAAAAGGCAGGCTAGAAGCCTGCCCTCAAATTTCATCTAAAACTTGTAACTTAAAACTTGTATCGCTCCATTTTCCGGTAAATTACCACGGCTAATACTAATTGTGTCGCTGTTGCTGCGACGTACAGTCATTCCATTCATCACCGTTAAAAAATTATCCAAAGGAGAAATATCGCAGGTAGCTTCATCTGCGGCTTGGGTACGATAATGAGTAGGAATGATTAGCTTAGGATTAATGGTTTGAATTGCCTGCTTTGCTTCTTGGGCATTATAAGCTTTAGCACCACCACCTACGGGAACTAATGCCACATCAGGACGACCAATAAGGATTTTTTGCTCAATGGTAATAGGTGCAGCTGCTCCCCCTAAGTGGAGAATATTAATTCCTGCTTGCTGCCATTGCCAAGCAGCATTTGTACCGAACTGCTTGCCACCTTTACGATCGTGGGGAATAGCAATTCCTTGAAACTTGATGCCTTTGAACTCGTAAACTCCGGGTTCGTAAATTAACTTCGGATTTCCTGGTAGGTCTTCGACTGCGCCTTCATCCAACAATTGACTACTAATTAGTACTAAGTCTGCTGCTACTTTTGGTGGACGGTACTTGGCGGTACAACCAATTGTGCGAAATGGGTTGACAAGAATTTTCGTACCGTCGCCTGTAAACAGAAAGCAAGTATGACCCAACCATTGAACTGATAATGAACCGCTAGATTGGGCGTTAGCTTGCAAGTGAGAACCCAAGCTAGTAACCAAAGTTGTTACCAACCCCGCCCCAGCATAGCCCATTAATTGCCGTCGTTTCATTAATTACTCTCTTGTTTCGTCTGTAATTTGCAAAGAAAGTTTCGCAGTAACTGCTTGCCTGAAGATGTCAGAACACTCTCTGGATGAAATTGGACGCCTTCTATGTGGGGATAGTTCCTGTGTCGTACCCCCATAATTGTGCCATCTTCCACCCAAGCCGTGATTTCTAACACATCTGGACAAGTGTCGCGATCGATTACCAAACTATGATACCGGGTAGCAATAATTGGGTTTTCTAATCCTTGGAAAACACCAACCCCTGTGTGAGACACTTGGGAAGTTTTGCCGTGCATCAACTCTGGTGCCGAAACAATCCTACCACCGAACACTTGACCAATACTTTGATGACCCAAACAAACCCCTAAAATTGGTAAGTCAGATCCAAGTTTCTCTATTAAATCTAGAGAAATACCCGCATCATCTGGGCGACCAGGACCGGGAGAAATTACCACACCATCAGGCTTTAAAGCTTTAACCTCATCTAGGGTAATCTTATCGTTACGAAAAACTTTGATCTGTGCCGCTACAGGGAATTCTACTGCCAGTTCTCCCAAATACTGCACTAAGTTATAGGTAAAGCTGTCGTAATTGTCAATAACGATAAGCACTGCAAATCAACTCCAGTTCTCAACCACTGCATACCATTGTGGTTGATTCTGACAGATTTTGTGTCGCTATGATGCAGTTAATTGTTGGTTGTTAAGACACCAAATGCAGGGGACTCTGTCTTCTTAAAAGTGCAATCTTTTCTCCAACCACCCTATACCCAAATCGGCAAGTAAAGCGATGATTGCTGCCGGAATTGCACCTGCTAAGATCAATTGATTATTGACTGTACTGATACCGCGAAAAATCAACTCACCCAAACCACCCGCACCAATAGCAGCAGCAACAGTGGCAACACCTATACTGATGACCATTGCTACTCGTACTCCAGCTAAAATTACCCCCATTGCCAAAGGAATCTCTACCTGTAACAACAACTGTCTATCTGTCATTCCCATACCGCGCCCTGCTTCTCGAATCGCTGCATCAACGCCAGTAATACCAGTGTAAGTATTGCGAATTATTGGTAGCAAAGAATATAAAGCCAAGGCAAAAATAGCAGGGTTAGCACCAATACCACCAATGAACGGTACAGGGATGAGTAAGCCAAATAATGCCAAGCTGGGAATAGTTTGGAAAATATTGGCAACACCCAAAATCGGTTGACGCAGAGATTTTTGGCGGGTGATTAATATCCCTAGTGGTATACCGATCGCGATCGCAATGGCAATGGCGATCGCCACTAATAATAAGTGTTCTAAAGTACGTTCCCAAATTTCTGGTGCATATTTAATTAAAAAAAAGTCATTGAAGTTCATAGGGCTGGTTTCAGACATTGCAAAAAGGCAAGGGCTTCTGGATGTTGGGAACGCATAAATTCTGCTGGTGTTTCCAACACTACCAATTTTCCCCCATGCATTAAACCAATTCTTGATGCCAAAACAAAAGCTTCTTGAATATCGTGAGTCACAAAAACAACCGTTTTGCCTAATTCCCTTTGTAAGCGTTTAAACTCTTGTTGCAATTCCAGTCGTGTAATTGGGTCGAGGGCGCCAAAAGGTTCATCCATCAACAACACTGGCGGATCGGCTGCTAATGCCCTTGCTACACCAATTCGTTGTCTTTGTCCTCCTGACAGTTCGTGGGGATATCTATTGGCAAATTTCTCTGGTTCTAATCCCACTAACTGCAACAGTTCATAAACACGGCTTTTGATTTGTGTGGGCTTCCAACCTTCCAAGGAGGGAACCAAACCCACATTACGCTCAACAGTAAAATGGGGAAATAAACCAGTTTCTTGAATTACATAACCAATCTTGCGCCGTAATTTAATTTCATCCCACTGGGTTGTGGGAATATCATAAAATAGCACTTCTCCGTGAGTGGGTGTAAACAGGCGATTGATTAATTTCATCGTCGTAGTTTTACCGCTACCACTACGTCCGAGTAATACCAGCGCTTCTCCTTGAGGAATACTGAAATTCAAATTTGATACCAAAGGGCGCTGGTTGCGGCTAAATGTCACATTACGAAGTTCAACAGCAATATCCTGGAACATGGATGGGTTTTACTGGAGGTTGGTGTTCTGTAATTATGTGATATTTTGCTTCTGTAGGTATGCGGCTGTGTAGCGGAGGAAAAAGTTTTTATTATGAGGTTTTTCATTAGAACTGCTATAAGCCAAGGATTAAAACCCTTGGCTATTTTTAAGAATGATACAAAAGTTAAGTTTTAGGATTACTGAATCGGTCTTTCCAAGTTTGGGCTATTACTTCAGCGTCTTTGCCAAAAAAAGCTTCTGTATCGCCATTACACCAAGTGATCACGCAGGCTGGTTGTTGTTTGCACATATTAATATATACTTTGTGGAGGCAAACCTTACGAACGTAAACTAAATTTATCCAGCCTTTACGTGTTTGACAAATTATCGGTTGTGTCATAGATTTAAATCTCTAGTAATAGAGCAGTTAAATCTCTAGTGATAGAGTTAGTAACTGCTCTGGTGATTTACTGGGAAGAAGAGGCGGTTCGTTTTCCAGGCGGTACCGCCTCTTCTATGTTTTGATAGTAATATTAATTTATTACTCTTGTCAATATATCATTAATAAATTATTATTAATAATAAGTGTATGATTTTAATAAAAATGCCTATACAAAATCGAGTCAAAAGCTTCTTAGAAGCCAGAGATTTATCTGCATACCAGTTCATTAAAGATACTGGTATAGCTCCTGCTACTGGTTATAAGTTGGCTAAAAAGTCTAGCTACTTGCCTTCTGTCCGTGTTCTAGAAGTTATTTGTGACACATACAAAGTTCAACCGAGCGAACTTTTAGAATGGGTAGAAGAACAAAAAGACCCTACGGATAGAGAACAGGAAATAGAGAATGAGGAAGAGGATGATGAGGATATGTAAATAGTTTTGTAATCGTACTTCACTTAGCTTGAAAAAATAAATATTTGCAACGAGTCGGTAATTCTTAATGTTTCAGTGCATCCGAGTCAAATTTGCGTGCTTTTACTTTAGAATTTCTCTCTTCTGTCGGTAAGCGATCGCGCAATTCTAGAAAATTTAAAGGCGCGATCGCTTGTATAATACACTTCACCCCTGCCCCTGTTGTATAATACACCTCACCCCTGCCCCTCTCCTTGGAAAGGAGAGGGGTGTCCGATAGGACAGGGTGAGGTTTTGTACAATTGCAAATTGCCATAACTTGGTGTCTTACCGTCTTGGTGGTAAATAAAATTTCTTTTTAAACCACGAGACACAAAGACACAAACTTTTCGGCGTTGCTGAATAAAGGTATGTTTTAGGCAGGTAAGGGAACAGAACGATATTTGAGGTAGTGCAATAACAATCGAACAGAGTATCTCAGCATTTCCTCGGTTTTGGAATAACATAAAGTTTTACGATGAAGACGAGCCAAATAATGTCTAAGCCTTGTGTTTTCATTTTCGACTCGTGTCATGTAGGTCTTACTCACAATTTGGTCACCATCAGGAACAAAACAAGGGTAAACAGGGTATCCATCTGTGACGTAAAAATAACTCTGCCAACACTGGACAATGTTCCATAACTGTTGGAAAGTAGTCGAACTACGATCACCTAAAACCCAAGCAAGAATACCTTGAGTAAAGTGATTTACCGCCGTCCACAACCAGATTTTATTTTTTTTGAACCAATAAATGTTTCTAATTCATCTAGTTCTCCCACCTGCGGAATTTCCTTTGAATTTGGTGTATCCGCCAATTGTGTACCCACTCGTTTAACCCAATGAATAATGGTAGTATGATGAACGTTTTTCACCCTTTCAATTCCACGAAATCCCATACCATTGACGTACATTTTTAGGCATTCTTGTTTGATTTCATCCGAGTAGCCCCTGGGTGGTTTATAGACATCAATGAATTGACGACCACAATCACAGCAAATGTGATTCTGTTTACCTCTTTTCTTTCCATTCTTACGGTTATGACAAGATCCACAGCGTGGACATTCCATGATTAATTGACCTCAATTCATACCGCTATTATGCAACGCCAACTTTTCTAACCAGCTAGCACTTCTGTTTTTTCTTGTTTTGGTACATAGGGCTTTTCTGCACCTTGGGCGAGATATTCTGCCAATTGGGATTCAATTTGATCACGAACAATTTGGCGATACTCGAGAAAATGTTCGTTGTGTGCGCAGGTAGCCAGGTAATGTTCGGCAACACCAGGGTTATGCTTAATAATGCTAAAGAGATGATGCCAGAATTTCCAGCGAGTTTCCCGTTTGATTCCTTGTCGCCAAATTACAATTAATAAGGCTTTGACAACTACCCACTCTGGCATTTTGAAGGGTGCTTTCCATTTCGGCGTACCCATCATTAGAAAACAACGATAGGTGCGGTCTAAATATCTCACTGGGTCATATAAAGCACAAAACGCTTCAACATATTCTCTGGCAATTTCTTCCAGAGGACGGGTAGGGATAAAGTTCATTAAAGTGGTTTGATTGATGTTACCGTCTTTGTTTTCCCGTAATCGTCCTTCTTTTTTGAGGCGATGCCATAAGGCGGTATCTGGTAGCGCTTGTAACATGGCAAAGGTGGTGGAAGGAATTGCTGCTTGTTCGGCAAAACGGACAATGCGATCGCCTGCACCTGCTTTTTCGCCATCAAAACCAATAATAAATCCAGCCATTGGTCGCAACCCGGCTTTGATGATGGTTTGCACAGATTCAACTAGGGAACTGCGGGTATTTTGAAATTTTTTCGTCAATTGCAGACTTTCTTCATCTGGTGTTTCGATTCCCAAGAACACCGCCGCAAAACCAGACTCTACCATTAATTCCATTAATTCTGGATCTTGGGCTAAATCAACGGATGCTTCGGTATCAAAGCGGAAGGGATAATTATGTTGCTGCATCCAAACTTTTAACTCTTTGAGCAACAACTTCACATTGCGTTTGTTGCCGATAAAGTTATCATCTACCATGAAAACACCCCGTCGCCAACCTAATTCATAGAGGTAATCTAATTCTGCTAATAGTTGAGCGGGAGTTTTGGTACGGGGTTTGCGACCATAAAGAACAATAATGTCACAAAATTCGCACTGGAAGGGACAACCGCGCGAAAATTGAATTGACATCATGTCGTAGGCATCAAAATCTAGCAAATCAAAGCGGGGTATGGGGGTTGAGGTGACATCTGGTTTTTCTGTAGCGCGCAAAGTACCAGATGTTTCTCCCCGTTGAATTGCTTGGACAAACATCGGTAGGGTAATTTCTCCTTCATCCAGAATGAGAAAATCTGCACCAGCTGCCTTTGGTTCGCTAGGTGTAGAAGTGGGATAGGGACCGCCGACTGCAACTAACTTACCACGTTTTTTTGCTTCCCGAATTTGCTCGAGCAAATCTTGTTTTTGCACAATCATTGCCGAGAAGATGACTAAATCTGCCCAAGCCCATTCTGCTTCTGTAACGGGACGAATGTTGCGATCTACTAATTTAAATTCCCATTCCTGGGGCAAAATCGCTGCTACAGTTACTAAGCCCAAGGGCGGTAGCAAAACTTTTCGATTTACTAATGCCAATATCTTTTCGTATGACCAAAAGGTTTTGGGAAATACCGGATAGACGAGTAAAACTCGCATAAAGTTTCAATTCTCCTCACATTTTGATTATTAAATTATGCTAACTAGATATAGAGTGTAATTTGCTGTATCTAAATTTGTTAAATTTTAACATTATTAATTTTTTTCTTAGCAAATATAAATTTTTATTTATATATCTATTTTTACTTATCATTGCACTTAACTTACTTTGCAACAGATGAGTCTGAAATTTAGATTTGCCTAATTTTGATCCAGTAAAACTTCATCATTTGGCAATCAAACTCAGTTTGCAATTCATCAACTTACTAAGTGTAAAAGTCATCCTGGAAAAACATACCTAGTATGCAAAGATAAAAAATCCAGTGTTTTCAACCTTAGATTTGCAAAAAAAATTTCATACCAATTTGAAAAAAGAATACAACACATGGATTATATAAGATCCCACCCCAACCCTCCCCTTGCTAGGGGAGGATGCTGTTAGGCGGGTGGGGTTATCTATCGTAAACATTATTTGAATTGGTATAACTACTGTTGGCTAAATCATATTGATGTATGTGTAATATTATGTCCGACTAATTGCTTATGATACAAAACTTGGGCATTGGAAAATCATTAGTATCTTAATTACCAATTATCGATCCTACCAATCAAGGCTGAGGAGGCGCAGGGGGTGCATCTGGGATTTCTGCATCTTGTGCTTGTCTTTGCAGATATTTACTCAATACGTAAGCCATATCACCACGAGTCATGGGTTTTAGTGGGTAAATATTTCCTTGAGTGTCTTTATTGACAAATGCTTCGGCTACTACTGTAGCGATCGCTTTTCTGGCCCAAGGAGGAATAGATGCTGCATCTGGATGGGGAGCAAGAATTTCATTGACAGTATCATCGGGAAACTGAAAAACACCATAGGCTTGAGCAAAAATTGCTAAAGCTTCTGCTCTTGTTACTCTTTGGTTGGGGAAAAACAAGTTACCCCGATAGCCTTTCATTATGTCTGTTTTTAAAACAGTTTGAATATCTTTATAGGTCGGATGAGAGGGTGGTACATCTGGAACGACAATATTTTCTTTGTTGGCTGCTTGTCGTTTATCTAGTCGAAATGCTTTCACCATGATAGAGGCTAAATCTGCTCTACTGATTATCCTTTCTGGATGAAAGTTGTTATCTGGATAGTTAGTCATCCAGTTCGCAGCTAACACCATTTGAATTGGATCGGATGATTGCTTGGCTTGTGGTTGAACTTGAGCAGAACCCACCACTGGAAAAGATTGTATTAATGTTACTAAGGTAAGAATACTTAAAAATCGACGCATAAATATAAATTTAAAAACTGTAGTACTGAAAAATAACACCAACTCTGTTGTACCTCGATCCGGAAACAAACCAGACTTTTTTGGTATTTTATGATCGCTTTTATTGTGTAGGTCTGGTCAAAAAAATGGGTGAACATGTATTGTTTAACACAATATTTCACCCGTATAGTTACACAGTTTAGGAAATTTCTATCAACACGAAACTGCTTGCAATCAACCTAGTTAAACTTGAGTAGCATCTTCCTGATTGATTTGCTGTTCCAAATTAGTGATAGCACCATTTAAACCAGCAAGCTTTGTTTCTAGGTCATCACGCATTGCTTTGAGAAATCTTAGCTTGCGCTCCAAACGATTTTTCCGAGAAACAGGCTCCATATCATAGCAAGAGTTATACCAGAAATTAAAGGGAAACATAACTACCTTTCCAAATCAAAGCCTACTTAAATTCTGGCGAAATTATTCTCAAATTAGGGGAAAGGTGATGGGAGGAAAACCGATCCAATCTTAGTTGTTTGTTGTTTGTTAGTGGTTGGTGGTTAGTAGAGACGCGATGTTCCTCGCGTCTGTACATTAGTAGTTAATAGTTAGTGGTTAGTGGTTAGTTGTTTACCACTTCTCACACCCCACCCTTACCTTAAGCCGCGCAAAGCGCGTCTACACACCCCTCATACTCCCCACACTCCCCATCACCCCATCTCACTAGCGAACTCCAGCAAACCCAGCTCGCTCAATTGCCTTTTGCCCTTGATCGGTAAGTAAAAGTTGAGCGTAAGCTTCACCAACTTGCTGTGCCTGTCCATTGTTTTGCTTAATAATTACAAACAAGTTGGTAGTGATTGGATAACTGCCGTTTTTGATGGCTTCAGTGTTGATTTGGTTACGCTGACGCGGGCATTGGTCTGGTGTGACTAATGAGTCACGATAAGGCGAAATTAATTCAGTGGAAGTCAGACCTAATGGTAAAGGCTTGACAGTACATTGAGGAACTACTGCACGAGCTGAGGCGTAATATAGACTGCCAGGAATTTTACTGACTTGGCGTAAAGCTTCTGTAGTTGAAGATATAAACTTGACATGAGAACCAAGTTGTATGTTCTGCAAGTTTTGATTACGAGAGAAGATCACAGAATCTGCCTTTTCTAAGCGCTCAGACAAAGGGGTAATGGGTAAATCTGGCCCACCTACTTGTTTCCAATTAGTAATCTGTCCCAAATAAATCTGCTGCAACTGATCAACCGTTAAACCTGGCACTTGCAAAGATGGATTGACTACCACTGCAATACCATCAGTGCCAATTTGTCGTTGTTCAAGGGTAAAGCCTCTTTGTTTAGCTAGAGAATGTTCTGATTCTGTGAGGGGACGTGAGGACTGAGCAAAATCTAGTTGCCCGTCTAGTAACATACGTATACCAGAACTAGAACTAGGATTGCCGTTGTTGGGGTCTTGGTAGTGCAACTGTAATTCTGGGCGATCGCTTTGGATTTGTGAATCTACTAGTTGGCGAATCGGGGCCCAAGCTGTACTACCACCATAGTTGACTGATGCAACTGGAACATTAGCAACACTTTGAAAGTTAGATACAACAGGTGAGGCTGGATTGGAATTTTGACTAGAGGTAGCAACAGTATTCTTACGAACCAATGTGTATGGTCTTAACAGCCACCAAGCTACCCCACCAAGAACCAAAATTGTCAATATTTTGCCAATAATCAAACCTCTAAGAAAGAGTGCAATTTCTCCATTAAAAGGTATTTTTCTTCGGTTTGTATTGTCCATATCGATTGTTTGATTTCTTTTGTAACTTACAGGTTAGCAGTCGTGTATTTAGTGATATTGTGTGCTATTTATGGCATAAAGCCAGAAGCAATGAAGTGGTAGATGCAGAAGACCAAAAATTTTTATTAATCTCGTTGTTGAAGATGTAAATTATCTTTAACTGGTTCAAAAAATTGTCTGATAAACTTGAATGAGTGTTGAGGTTGATGCAGGTTGAATATACTCGTTTGTAAAAATATATAAAGAATAAATATTAGCAATAAACTAGTACTAGCACCAAAGCCCATCCCCATTAATAAAATAATTTTTTTGTTGGAAACAGAATAATCATTATGAGTAGTTTTGTCTTTGATTACACGTAAGGAAGACAGTGATAAATCCCTAGCAGCCATGAGTGCTTCTAGCGCTTCTAATGCTGACTGGTAACGCTGGCTAGGGCGCACGCAAACCATTTTATCTATGACATTTGCTAGGCTATCGCTTACCCTTGAGCGATCGCGCCAGATAATTTTTCCTGTATTGCGATCTTTTGATATTTCATCAGGTTTTAAACCTGTTAAAGCTTGAATACCAATGATACCCACTGCATAAACATCGCTACAAAGTTCTGGCTTACCCTTGCTCTGTTCACTGGGCATATAGCCAAAAGTACCCACAGCAACCCTGGCACTAGTGTGTCCATGTTGATTGACTCCCAAGGTGCCAATTTCTTTAATACTGCCAAAATCAATTAGCACAACTTTGCCGTCATTATGTCGTCGCATTAAATTTTGGGGCTTAATATCCCGATGAATAATGTTATTTTGGTGAACAAAAACTACTACTTCTAAAATTTCCTTTAATAGGTTAAAAACAACATCTTCATTTAGACATATGCTTGGAGAAATTTCTTTAGTTAAGTCATGACCATCAACAAATTCTTGGACTAAATAGAAATCGCCATTTTCATCAAAGTGGGCAAATAAGCGGGGAACTTGGTCGTGAGCGTCACCTAGTTGATATAAAACTTCTGCTTCTTTTGCAAATAAACTTTTAGCGATCGGCACATAAATCGGATTTAGATCTTTGGGCTTGAAATGTTTAACTACACAATAAGGCTGCCCTGGTAAATCTAAATCAACAGCCAAGTATGTATCGCCAGAACCTCCGCTTCCCAAAAGTTTAATAATTTTATAGCGATTCCGAAGCGTTATCCCAATTAAGGAGAGGAGATACTGAGTCATACGATGCATCTTGATGCTAAATTAAAAACCAGTGAATTTTATTAGTATTATTTTTAATAAGTGATATTTTATTTATACTCTTTTATTTATACATACAAATGTAATAAGTAGATACAGGAATGTTAAAGATGATGTTACTTGATGTGTATTTTCTTCAAATCAATTTCGGCAAATTTCCCCTTAGTTTGTAAGATGACAATTTATACAAGTTATACTTTTATACGTCCTAATTTTATTTAGTTTATTGAATAATATTAATATAGTAAGAATAAATTTTGAACTCTGAACTTAAGTAAATTTAACACCAATCTCATTGTCAAAAAACAGCTCAGTTTGCTTTGCTGCTAAGCAGGAATCAAAAATAACTCAGGTCTTGCACCTAGTCCTAAGTACGACTTGAATTGAAGTCTGGGCTGCAAGTTAAAGTCCATCAGCCTCCAGTAAATGAAATTACGGCTGTGCAAGTTTGTTTACCTGGAGATCAAAATTTATCTAGTGAAGTTATCAAGCTAATTGAGTTAGGATTAGTGCAATTTTCCTGGAGCGATCGCTATCAACTAGAATTGGAATTTGATCATGGCAAGCAAGATAAGGTACATCGTTTTGAACCGACACTGCCGATTGTAGTCAAATGGTGAATCTCAAATTCTTCTATAAGATTATCTCTTTGCCTTGTTCAGTAAAGCGAACATCTTTAATTCCCCATTGTGGGTTACTTGTGAGAGTTTTACGGAGACTACCAAATAAAGCAAATTGTTCACAACTTGATAGGGAAGTGATTTGCCGTTGGGAATTGGGATCTAGGCGGAAGTCTACTGTTGCAACACCATTTTTGATATTAACTCGATATCCAGAAAAGCTAAAGTCACCGTTATCCCGTTGTTCCAAGATTTTCCCCACCGCAGCTGTCACGGGTTCCTGTGCTGGTACTATAATTGTTTGCGGAACTAACTCTTGACATTGTGTATCACTTGTGTATAGTGTGACATTCACAGTTTTATCTGTGGTAGGTGATTCACTCCTGGGTTGAACGTTGAGCCTGGCTGTGCTTTGAGTTGGTGATTGGGTAGCCGATGCAGGAGTTTCATTATTTGGTGTTGGCGATGTTGTAATGTTAAATTTACCTTCATAAGTAGGGTTAGAACTACAACTGCTGAGACTGGCAGCTATGGCCAAAAATATGCCAGAGAAAATATATTTTTTCCTAGTGTTGATAATTTTGTTCATCTTCAGTTTAGCCTCTAGTTTCTTTTACTAAATTCGCTTTTGCTGTCAGTGAATCAGTATAAATTTAACATTTAGAAAGAATGAATATTCTTTGTGTCTTAGAGTCTTGGTGGTTGGTATTTTTTCACCAACAAGGCACAAAGGCACTAAGCGTTTTGAAGCCAAACAGTTATGTGATAAATCACACAACGAGGAGAGGAAATATTCTATTAGGTCTATCTACTTAAAAAAATAAATATGTTTATTTGTAATCATACTTACGATAGAAGTGTTTCTAACCTGAGGAAGTGCCATGTCCAAAATCTGCTAGCTACGGTGAATAAGTAAACACATTTCTGGACAAAAAGGAAGTGTGTAATTGAACAAGAGTGAGGGAAATATCTATGTTAGCCATTGCAGAATTAGCTCTGAAATGGTATCCCTTGGATTTTGGTTTACTACCTACTAATTTTGCTCAGGTTCTTGTCATCCCAGAAGAAGCTAGTCTTGCTTTTTCTGGAACAAAATTTTTGGTGGCATTCTTAGCAGGATTGGTTATGGCATTTGCCTTCCAACTACTATTAACAAACTTGTCTGTAGCTGTAGGTATCTCATCAGGAATAGATTTAGACGCTGATGAGTCAAGAAGTTTGGGAGGTGCGATTCGTAAAGTAGAAGCTAAAGTTGGTATTTGGGCACTAATAACTGCAAGTATTGCATTATTTAGTGCTTGTTTTTTAGCAGTGAAACTTAGCTTTATTAGCAGTGCATTTGTTGGAGCTATTATTGGTGTAGTCATTTGGTCTGCCTACTTTGCAATTTTAATGTGGCTAGGTTCAAATGCAGTCGGTTCTTTAATTGGTTCTGTTGTCAGCACTGCTACTTCTGGATTGCAAGGACTGATAGGTGTAGCAGGTGCTGCTGTTGGTTCTAACATCGCGCAAAAACAGATGATTTCTACTGCGGAAGATATTACAGCCGCAGTGCGTCGGGAATTAACATTAGGTTTTGACTCAGAAGGTATCCGCAATACACTCCAAAGTTCTTTAGCTTCTATACAATTACCAAAGCTGAATCTGAAAGAGATTCGCAGTCAATTTGAGCAACTGCTGCGTGAATCTGATTTACAATCTATTGCTGATAGTGACTTGCTGCAAAATATCAATCGCCAGACTTTTGTCGATTTAATTAGTAGTCGCACAGATTTTTCTAAAGCAGAAATTAATCAAATTGCTGATCAATTGGAAGCAGCTTGGCAACAAGTTTTGCAGCGCCGAAATCCAACGCAGCAAGTAATTAATTTACTTAAGAAAGCTAGTCCTGAAGAACTGAAATCTGAGAATTTAGGTGAACGACTTCAGGAGTTAGTGACAGTCACAGGAGGTAATGGCAAACAAAGTAATGGTGGGATTAAGCAAGCTATACAATATGGCTTAAGCGCTGCTGTACCTGCTGTAATTAATAAGGTAGATTTCTCTACCTTAGATGTGGACAAAATTACCCATCAATTGGAAGAGTTAAAAGACAAAGTTCAGGAAGTAGATGTTGAGAAAATTACTTCGCAATTAAAACAGCTTAGAGATCAGGCAAATGTACAAGTAGCCCAAAGATTGCCGGGACTATCTTACAACACTATTAAGGCAGATGTTGAAGATTACATACTCTATTCTTTACCCTGGCATTTCAACCGTATTACTATCAAAGATGAATTCAAAGATGTCATCTATGATCAGAATGCAGATCCCAGAACAGTCCGCCGCGAATTAGAGGAAATCAACAAAGAATATCTTACTAGTTTGCTGTCACGACGGGATGATATCAGTGAAGCAAGGAAAAAAGAAATTTCCGAACAATTGGAAAGCATTCGCCAGGAAGTTTTAGAAACTGTCCGCCAAGCCCAAGCACGGGAAAAATCCCAAGACTTGCGTACGCGCATTGAAAATTATTTGCGTTCTACTGGTAAAGAAGAGTTAAATCCAGAAGGTATTGAACGAGATTTTGCTACGCTGTTGGAAGATCCGGAGGCTGGTTTTGAAGAATTAAGTCAGCGCCTTTCTCAATTTGATCGTGATACATGGGTGCAGTTACTCCAGCAACGTGAAGATATCAACCAAGAGGAAGCTAATGATATTGTTAGCCAACTCGAAAGTACGCGCGATCGCGTTTTGCATCGTACTAGAGAACTGCAAGAACAAGCCACAACTCAAGCTGCACAACTGCGACAAAGGGTAGAAGAGTATCTGCGCAATACTAATCAAGAGGAACTAAACCCTGAGGATATCAAGCGCGAGTTTAGAATGCTGCTAGAAGATCCGCAAGCAGGAATTTCTGCTTTACGAGCAAGGTTATCGCAGTTTGATCGTGATACGCTGGTACAATTGTTGAGTCAACGGCAAGATTTGAGTGAAGAACAGGTCAACCAAATCCTCGATAATTTAGAACAAGTACGCGATAACATTCTACAAACACCACAAAAAGTAGCTGATCAAGCAAAACAACAGTACGAACAAACTGCCAAAGCGATCGCCGAGTATCTTCGCAATACTAATTTGGAAGAACTTAACCCAGAAGGTATCCAGCGAGATTTAGAAAAATTACTGGAGAATCCTCAAGAGGGTGCTTTGGCGTTGCGCGATCGCCTATCGCAGGTAGATCGGGAAACTCTGGTGAAGTTGCTGACTCAGCGAGGAGATTTGAGTCAAGAGGATGTAAATCGCATTATTGACCAGGTGCAACAAGCTATTGGTAATATTGCCAGAGTACCGCGACGCTTGGCAAGCCGCACTACTAAACAAGTTCTGGATTTTGAAGCCAATCTTGAAAATTATCTGCGGAACACTCATAAAGAAGAACTCAATCCAGAAGGTATCAAACGAGATTTGCAATTATTGCTGCAAGATCCCCGCACTGGAATTGGTAGTTTAAGCGATCGCCTAGCCAAATTTGATCGTTCGACAATTGTGGCGCTACTGTCTCAACGGGAGGATATCTCAGAAGCGGAAGCGAATCGGATTGTGGATCAAATCGAATCTGTGCGTAACTCAATTGGCGAACAATACCAGCAACTCCAGCACTCCTTGCAATCGGTGATTGATGGAATTTTTGCTAGAATCCGCAACTATCTCAACTCGTTGGATCGTCCTGAACTTAATTATGAAGGTATCCAGCAAGACTTTGCCAAGTTGTTTGACGATCCCCAATTAGGATTGGAAGCCTTACGCGATCGCCTTAGTCAATTTGATCGTGATACCCTAGTTGCTATCCTCAGCTCTCGTGAAGATATTTCCCAAGAACAAGCTAATAGGATTATTGATCGAATTGAAGCAGCAAGAGATAGTGTGCTTCAGCGTATCGAACGTATCCAAGAGGAAGTTAACAAACGTCTTGTTACTCTCAAACAACAAACTCAAAAGCAAGCAAGAGAAACAAGAAAAGCAGTAGCGGATGCTGCGTGGTGGTTATTTAATACTGCTTTTGCTTCTCTAGTTGCTTCTGCGATCGCTGGTGCTTTAGCAGTAACTAGTTCTGGCTTATTTGTTTCTTAAAAAATCCTATCACTCAACAAAAGCCTGCTTATGCAGGCTTTTTTGATTTTGACTATAATATCAACTTCGGCTAATTGCTTACGATATTATGCTTGTTTGGGGGTAATGGGTAATTGGTTTTTCCCATTACCCGTTACCCATTACCCATTACCTATTACCAGCCTACGCGACAGTATAAGTATTCAAGCGAACATAATATGAGTTGTAAGTTGAAAAATTTTACCTGGAATGAAAACCGCCGTTGCGGCGCTGTTTGTGTCTAGCAACAGCTTTACGCTTTTCTTTTTCTAATGGAGTTTCAAAGTGACGCTTTTTCCTCATATCTTGGAATATACCAGCTCTAGAGACTTGGCGCTTGAATCGTCGTAAGGCTGATTCAATCCCTTCGTTTTCTCCCAATACTACTTGCGCCATTGTTATTACTCCTGGTATGAGTGGATACTTTACATCAACAAAGGAAAAAATATTCCAGCAGAGTACAGTCATTTATTAGATCTGCTGGAGACTCTAAGATTTAAAATTTTTTATATAAACTTAGTAACGGCGATTATTGCGGCCACTATTACCCCAATTTCCACCATCAGAAGAGTAACTTCTTTGACTGTTTCTTTCTGGACGAGGTCTAGCTTTGTTAACTTTTAAATCTCTCCCCATCCATTCAGCACCATCTAGCGCTTCAATAGCACTCTCTTCTTCTGCGTCTGACTGCATTTCTACAAAGGCAAAACCACGTAGACGTCCACTCTCACGGTCTGTAGGTAGCTGAACTTTCTTGACTGTGCCATATTCAGCAAAAACCTCCCTCAGGTCTTCTTCTCTAACCTGGTAGGATAAGTTACCGACGTAAATAGACATAGGGCATCTCCCAAATCAATTGCTGTAGAGAGTTAGATTCGGAGAGACGCTTCTTAAAATTAAAACGAAATTCTCAACCGAAAATAAATCCTGTTACTGGGAGTATAGCAAAAAAATTCTTTGACCACATCGCTCAATAAATGAATGTGTCTTCAAATAGAATCTATTTTGGCTCAAGCAAATAAAGCTGCTTAATTGGCTTAAGCTAATTTAAGCATATTTATCTGACTTATGGGTAGGTGAATTATATTGTATCTATTTGAATAACTAATATTGTTGCGTAGGCTGGTCATGGGTAATAGGAAAAACCAATGCCCCATATCGAAGCATAATATAGTAAACAATTAGCCAGACTTGATCCTACAAACGATAGTATCATTACTTTGTCATAAGAACAGCTAATACAAGCACATTCACCAAAAACCTGCTACACCGGATATACTTCTCCCCAACAGACAAAAACTACTAACAATCAACGCTAGCTTCTGCCCTAGTTTTTCTGTGTAAAGACAACAAAGCTATGTTTGGCTAATTCTTCTTTCCCAGTTTTATTTGTGGCATAATTCACAAATTCTTGTACAGAGTTTGCGGGTGATTTTTTGATAAAAATTCCAATCGGTGTAACCATTGGATATTTGTTATTTTTGATATTTTCAAAGCTAGGTTCTACACCATTAAGGCTAAGATGGTTGACTGGTAAATTGTAAGAAATCGCATATGCTAAAGAAAAAGCACCAATACTATAAGGTGTATTTTGAATGGCTGCAATTAATTCACTTTCTCTACCCAGAACAACAGCTTCTGAAGAAATTTTGAGATCTTGACCAAGATAATATTTTCGCAATAAATGCTCAGCAGATTCTTCTTCTGGTCTATTGAAAACAACAATCTTGGCATCAGGACCGCCTAACTCTTGCCAGTTCTTGATACTACCACTATATATTCCTTTGAGTTGTTTGGTAGTCACATTAATTATATTTTTAACACTGGGATGAGTAGCAACTAAAAAACCGTCTTTAGCAAGTAAGTAATATTCTAAGTTATCTGCTTTTTCCTCTAGCTGCAATTCTCGGTTGAGAGTTCCAATGTCTAACAATCCATCTTTAACTCCAGCAATACTTGCTTTTGATGAAAAAGGTGTGAGTATGGAAACTTTGGTCATGGGATTTTTCACCTCATAAGCACTAGCTAACACCTTCAAAGCTGGATAAACACTATTAGAACCAGCAATTTTAATTTCTTGCTCTGCTTGAGTGTTTATGGCAGAATTGGATATAGTCGCATTAGTATTAATACCACAGCTAGGAAGTCCTAAAAGTACAACTCCCATTGCAAATATAAATAAGCTTTTCGTTTTCATGTGCCTTGCTCAACCAAGTAAAGTTACAACCACAACTGAAAAAATAGGAAAAAATTTAGATTACCTAATATCGACACCAAACTCATACTAGGGGCTGGAGATATTTAGGTATTCATTATGAACTGTTTTTGCCAAAATATCATGAAAACCTCACCTCCTACCCCTCTCTTTGGCAAGGAGAGGGGTGTGTGATAGGACGAAGTGAGTTTACTTTCAACTTAGGAGGGAAATTTTACTCAATAAACTAATTTTACTGTTTAGTATTTTAATTTTAATAATGCCCACCTACTTAACTTTCTTTGCAAAATAAAGCCCAGCCACTACATAGTGATGAACAAACTACTGACAGCCAGCGAAATTCGGCAACTGTGTCGCCAAGGAAAATATCAAGCCCCAACTCCTGGAGTTGCATCTGGATATGTACAGGCTAATTTAGTCGTTTTGCCTCTGTCTGTTGCCTTTGACTTTATGTTGTTTTGTCATCGCAACCCCAAACCTTGTCCATTGCTGGATGTAACTGAAGTCGGCAATCCCGAACCCCGTATGATTGCACCAGGTGCTGATCTGAGGTCAGACTTACCTCGTTATCATGTGTTTCGCTATGGTGAACTGGTAGAAGAAGTTACAGATATCAAACAATTGTGGCGTAATGATTTTGTTGGCTTTTTGATTGGTTGTTCATTTTCCTTTGAAGCAGCGCTAGTAAATGCAGGTGTTCCTGTGAGACATATCGAGGAAAACAAAAATGTACCGATGTATAAAACTAGCGTAAATTGTATGTCAGGTGGGGTTTTTTCTGGGCCTTTAGTGGTTTCCATGCGTCCTTTGTCGCCCCTTGATGCTATTCGTGCTGTACAAATTACCAGTCATTTTCCGAAATCGCATGGCGCGCCAGTACATCTAGGTGATCCAAGCGCGATCGCGATCGCAGATATCAATTCTCCTGATTTCGGTGATCCAGTTACTATTCGTGAGGGGGAAATTCCTGTATTCTGGGCTTGTGGTGTGACGACGCAAACTGCAATAGTTCAGGCGAAACCAGAGATAGCGATTACTCATGCTCCTGGTCATATGTTCCTCACGGATATTAAAGATGAATGAATCTTCTATCAAAATCGGGGAAAGATTAACAAGTACAGGAAAAGGGCAAGAAATCATTCACAAAATCGCTCAACTAGAATCTATTTGTGGGCAAGATGTTGGTAGAGGCATTCAACCATTAGTAGCAGCAACAAGGGGAGGACTACTAAAAACTGCTCGTTCGATCGCCCAGCATCCTACTCCACATGTGGCAATTATGACAGGATTCTTTTTGCCCCACGGTAAACCTCCAGCACCGGAAACCGATGGTCCGATTGGTTGTGCGCTGTTAGCGGCAGGTTTGCTGAGGGCAGGTATTCCTGTAAGAATTATTACAGATTCTCTTTGCTTTCGTACAGTCAAAGTAGCAGTGCAAGCAGCAGGAATAACAGCTGAAATTCCTTTTGATATTGTGCCAGTAGAAACGACAAAAAATCAGCAAGCGATTTCTTCACTGCTGACCTTATGGGAATCTTTAGAAACACCTATTTCTCACCTCATTTCCATAGAAAGACCAGGCCCTAGTCATGATGGCATTGTCCGCAATATGCGAGGACAAGATATCACAGCATATACTGCACCTTTACATCTTTTATTTGCATCTCAAAATATCATCACAGTAGGAATTGGTGATGGTGGAAATGAGTTAGGTATGGGCAAAATTCCTCAAGATGTAATTCGTCAACATATTCGACATGGCGCAAAAATAGCTTGTATTGTTAGTTGTGATTATTTAATCGTATGTGGCGTTTCTAATTGGGGGGCAACTGGTTTATTAACAGCTTTATCTTTACTGCGTCCTGATTGGAAAATAGCAATTCTTTCTGGATTAAATTCACAAGCAGAGTTTTATATTTTAGAATCAATTGTTAAACATGGTCCTGCAATTGATGGGATTAAAGGCGTGCCAAGTCTTTCTGTTGATAATTTACCTTTTGAATATCATGCCCACATTATGAAATTAGCCACTCAAATAATTTAGTGGTTAGTGGTTGGTGGTTGGTGGTTGCTTTTTGGTGTTTAGTGGTTAGTAGTTGGTAGTTAGTGGTTATTTTCCACCCCACCCTTACCTTAAGCCGCGCAAAGCGCGTCTACACACCCCTCACACCCCTCAAACTCCACCTCCCCATCATCCTAACTCTTAACTCTATCCCACTCTGCTAAAATCCTTTCTCCTTCCCGACAAAGTATTTCATGAAATTGACCGTTACTAGCTAATAAACCACCCCACTGATTAATATCTCCGGTGTTGTATTGTAATGGTCTACCATCGAAGTGGGTAAATTGACCACCAGCTTCTGTCAGGATTAATTCAGGCGCGGCCATATCCCAATCTTTAGGTGCAGATTTACCAGAAAGAGAAATATAAATATCTGCTTGTTGTTCAACAATAGTGGAAATTTTACAGCCGACACTACCAACAGCTTTTTGATTTTGGCAAGGTAGATGTTGCAGCAAATATTCGAGTCTATCGTTGCGGTGGGAACGACTGACAACGAGAGTTAAATCTTCAATGCGTTCTCGTGATGATACTTTTAGGGGAGTAGTTTGGCGATCGCGAGTTTCTACAAATGCCCCGTTACCTTTAGTCGCATAGTATAATTTATCTGCTTCGGGAACTGCTACCACAGCTAACACTGGACGATGTTCTTGTATTAGCGCAAGGTGAATGGCATACTCACCTGTTTTTTCGATAAAATCCCGCGTACCATCTAGAGGATCAATAATCCATGACCATTGACAACTTGGATGCTTGGCTTGTTCTTCTTTATAGGTTTCTTCACTAATATAAGCAAAGTCTTCATTACCCAAAGCTGCTTGCAATTTCTCCAAAATAAAGTGATTGACAGCTAAATCAGCAGCCGTAACAGGGTCATTATCTTTATAGTGGACATCGAGATTTTTGCAAGTCCCATTGTAGTACGATCGCAGTATCTCTGCTGCACCCCAACCAACAGAACGAGTGATTTCGAGTATATTTTGTAAGTCTGGCATTAATTTTGTCCTATATTTTTTAGGGGTGTAAGGGGATAAGGGTGTAAGAGTGTGTAAGTATTTTAAGTTTTCTATACCCCTAAACCCTATCATTGAAAAGACTCCATCCAAAGGCGTGTGCCAAAAAATTGACAGGAAAAAGCAGCTATTTTTGCTGCTGATGCTAGTGCATCAAGGAAATTTTCCCGTAATACGTAATGACAAAAAGCACCGTGAAAAATATCTCCAGCCCCCAGTGTATCAACAGCAGTAGTTTTTGGCACGTCTATAAAGCCGCTTGTACCCGTTTCCTGTATGAGATACTGGATCGGTTGTTCACCGTGGGTAATGGCGATGTGAGGAATACCAAATTCACTGAGATAGGTAAAGACCTCTTCCTGAGTCTGGCAATTGGGAGGATGGAAATTGGCAGAACAAATGGCGTAATCTACAAAGGGTAAAATTCTATCAAAACCAGGTTTCCAGCTACCACCATCTATGACTACTGGGATATTATTTGTTTTTGCTGTTTGAGCTATTTCTATCCCTAAATTCATTTGATGTCCATCAATTAGGACAATATCAACATTTTGTAAAATGTCTGCTGGGATAGCTTGGCTGTCGGCTTGAGTTTTGACAGCATTGATGGAAATTACTGCCCGTTCGCCACTGGCTTGGGTAACAATAATAGAAGAAACTGGCGGTGGATCGGTTTTAGTGGGATCAAGATCAGTGATTTCTATTTGATATTTTTGTAAGTCTCCACGAATTAATTGTGTCATTGGGTGAGAACCTACTACACCTAAAACTTCAGCTTGATTACCCAAATGGCTAAAAGCAACAGCAGCATTGGTTGCAGGGCCACCTGCGGCAACAGTATAGTCAGTAGCAACTACTTTTTGATTGTTTCTCGGGGGAGATTGGGCGAGGTAAATTAGATCGAGGGTTACTAAACCGACAAATAAGCCATAATTGGTCATTGGTTAGTGGTTAGTAGTTAGTAGAGACGCGAGGAACATCGCGTCTGTACATTAGTAGTTAGTGGTTAATGGTTATAAACCAATTACAAACTACTAATTACTATCTACTAACTACTAACTACTAACAAATTTTAATTTTCATGCAAACTGATCCAAAACCAGGAATACTTTATATCGTCGCTACACCAATTGGAAATCTGGAAGATATGACTTTCCGAGGAGTGCGAATTTTACAAACAGTGGATCTGATTGCGGCGGAAGACACACGTCATACGGGTAAGTTGCTACAGCATTTTCAACTTAAGACACCACAAATTAGTTACCACGAACATAATCGTAGCAGCCGTATCCCAGAATTATTAAAGCTATTGGGTGAGGGTAAAGCGATCGCTTTGGTGACGGATGCAGGTATGCCAGGTATTTCTGATCCTGGGTATGAATTAGTGAAAGCGTGTGTTGCAGCTAAAATCTCTGTAGTGCCAATTCCTGGTGCGAATGCGGCAATTACGGCATTGAGTGCAGCAGGATTACCAACGGATCGATTTGTGTTTGAAGGATTTTTGCCAGCAAAAGCTCAAGGGCGACGAGAACATTTAGAATTTTTGAAGACAGAACCCCGTACTTTAATTTTCTACGAATCTCCCCACCGTTTGCCAGAGACGTTACAAGATTTAGCAGATATCTTTGGTAGCGATCGCCAAATTGTCTTGGCACGGGAGTTAACTAAATTGTATGAGGAATTCTGGCGGGGAACCTTAGCACAGGCGCTTGCTTATTGTAGTGTTAAGGAACCTCAAGGAGAATACACTTTAGTTGTGGCAGGAAGTCCACCCAGCGAACTGGTACTATCAGAAGTAGAATTAAAAGCTGAGTTAACAAAACTCATTACTCAAGGAATGTCGCGATCGCAAGCCAGCAGAGAATTAGCAAAAGTAACTTCCCTACCCCGCCGCCAACTTTATCAACTGACTCTTAGTATAGAGATTGGGGAATAGAAGGGAGACATAATCAATTCAAAATTCAAAATGGGGAAGGGGGACAAGGGAGACAAGGAAGACAAGGGAGAACATCTTCACTCCTCACACTCCCCATTGCCCCTAATCCCCACTCCTTGTGGGAGCGGGAGCCGGTGAGTTCCCCACCTCCCTTATCATCCCAATTCCCAATTCCCATTACAATGGATCATGATTGATAATGAGGACAAAGAATGACCCAGGTGGTTTTAGGAGAGAATGAAGGAATAGAGTCAGCTCTACGGCGCTTTAAGCGTCAGGTTTCTAAAGCTGGCATTTTAGCTGATGTTAAGTATCATCGGCATTTTGAAACACCATTAGAAAAGCGCAAACGCAAAGCAGTGGCTGCTAGACGTAAGCGGCGTTTTAAATAAAAAAATCGGCACTGACGTTGCTTGACAAGATTAATGTTAAAACAGCTACAGAGCCTCCGTTATCATTTTGAAAAAAAATAAGCAAGAATAACCACCCCTCAAATAGGGGTGTAAAATAATTCCCTTGCCAAGTTACGGAGCGCGCCGAGTGTCCGATCATGGTTAGATGGAGCAAGCCAAATTGCTAGCCCATCAACCTAATTATTTAACAAAGACTGTGTGTAGCACAGTCTAATATTTTTAAGATTAATTAATAAAAATATTTGGAGCTTATTCTGGAAACATACGTAAAAGTAAGTCGTAATTATTACGTATTTTTTACTTAATATTTCCAGGTTCAGGATAGACAAGACCATTGTTATTACAACGATTCATTGCTTTTTCCACTCCTTGTTTGAGGCATAATTCTACGCATTCACAGACAAAGTTTAATACCTCAGCAACAAATTTTGTTTCAGTTACCGAAAATTTTCCCAATACATAAGACACAGTATTTTCATCACCATTACTAACACCTTTGGGTCTACCAATGCCGATACGTAGGCGAGGAAAATTTTGTGTGCCTAAATGTGCGATCGCACTTTTCATACCATTGTGTCCACCAGCCGAACCTGACAAGCGCAGACGAGTTTTCCCAAGAGGTAAATCCATGTCATCATAAACAACTAATACAGATTCGGGCGGTAATTTATACCAACTAGTGACAGCTTGTATAGCTTGTCCAGATCGATTCATATAAGTGAGTGGTTTCAACAGACGAATTTTGTCGTTGGTAGGTGCAATACCTTCACCGTACTCACCTTGAAATTTGCGATTTTCTACCAGAGGAATCTGCCAAGAACGGGATAGAACATCCAAAGCGGCAAAACCAATATTATGGCGTGTTTGATCATACTTTGGTTCTGGATTCCCCAAGCCAACAATTAATTGGGGAATCACCAAAGTTGTTTTGGCAGTAGCTTCTGTCATTTGAAGTATGAAGGATGAAGTGTAAAATGAGCAAATAGTAAACAGTTATAAACAAATAACAGATAACTGGTAACTGATCACTGACTTACACTTCTTCCTTTTGAGGTGCTTCTAATTGCTTTGGTTCCAGTTCAGCAGTAGTTTTTACAGCTGCTTCTATCTGAGCTGCTTCTTTTTGAAACTCATTTTGAAATTCCTTAGAAGCATCTTGAAAACCGCGAATTGCTTTTCCCATGCTACGACCAATTTCTGGCAATTTCTTCGGGCCAAATATTAACAGTGCCACTATCATAATTAAAGCCATTTCCGGCAGACCAATACCAAATACGTTCATTTGTGCTTTCTCCTGTCAACTTAAAAACTGTTACAGAAACCCATAAGTTTAGTTTAGACATAAGTTACTGGTTAGTGGTTGATAGTTCTTTATTGGTTGTTCATGGTTGTGGGAGTAACTAACAACAAACTTAACAAAAAAACCCGGAGTGACCGGGTGGGGAAGCGTTTTGATACAAGTGTAAAGGTTCTTTCCCAATTAACGTCCTAAACTCCGCCAATCCACACTGACGTCCTGGATAATTATTGACTTGTTATAGAGTTGCAGAATAATCAGCAGAAACACGAAAAATAGGCCCATAAAAACAGCCATCAGGGGAGTAGTACCCCAACCTGGGGCAACTTTACCATATTCAGAGTTCAGGGGTCTGAGAATATCTCCTAACCGCGTCCGTTGTGCCATATCTCACCTTAAGATAGTTGCCAAAGCATTTTTTAATCTTCTGTAATATTCTATAAGAATAGCACTCATAATCTATCCTTTTATGATGGAACCCGCAACAGTTCTTAGCATTTCCGTTGGTGCGATTGTGATCGTGATCACAGCGCTATCTATTTATACTGCTTTTGGCCCTCCCTCTAAGCAATTGAGCGATCCTTTTGAAGACCATGAAGATTAGCTAAAAACAAGGGACTAGAAACTAGGGGTTAGAGGTAAGTGACTAGGGGCTACTGACTATAGACTAGTAAAAAATTTAACTCACAACTAGTCACTTCCTATTTCTTAGTACAGCTTTGCATAAAAGCGTGGCGATTTAAAACGCAAAGGGACGCAAAGGTAAACGCACCAGGGGCGCGGAGTGTTGTTGCCATAATTTCGCTATGAATTTATGCAATTTTTTACTTAGTTTCTAATTAAAAGTTTAGGAGCAATAATACTTTTATTCACCTACCAAGGTACAGGCTGACCGAGATGGAAAAAGCCACCACTTATACCATCATCGGAAAGGGTTGCTAACTGCACACCTGTTTTTGCTCCCTCAGTAATGTCCATCATTGCACCTTCACCTCCTAATTCGGTTTTAACCCAACCGGGATGGGCGCTGTTTACCTTCACAGGTGTATCTTTTAAGGCATGGGCGAGATGAACTGTAAAGGAATTGACAGCAGCTTTAGACGCATTATAAGCAAAAGGTTTGGAATCATAAATAGGAGAGTTTGGATCAGCATGGAGAGCTAATGACCCTTCAATACTTGCCATGTTGACAATCCGGCCACTTGGGCTTTTCAAAATCAACGGCAATAATGCCTGAGTCACTTCAACCAAGGCAAAAAAATTGGTGTCAAATGTCTTGCGAAGGGTGTCCATTGAAACGGAACTCGCATTACTAATTAACCATTCGCCATCAAGCATCACCCCAGCATTATTGATCAAAACATCCAGCTTGCCAAACTGATCGCCAATTGCTTGAACAGCTGCTTGAATCTGAGTGCTATCGTTCACATCAAGGGCGATCGCTTGAGCTTTCAATCCTTCATTTTTGAGTATCGTTGCAGCTTCTTCTGCGGCTTGCAGTTTGCGGGCTGCAATCAGAACCATTAATCCATGTTGTGCAAGTTGGCGGCTCATTTCAAATCCGAGTCCTTTGTTTGCACCTGTAATCAAGGCAACTTTGCCGTTCGATTCGCCGTTGACCATTGATTTGCTCTCCTTTTGGTTAGGATTTTTACAACACTAGCAAATTTACCACGACGCCGTTCCTAGAAAGTTGGCTAGTTTCTTACTTACTGTGTGATCGCTATTCATCTAATCTAGAAATTGAGTTGCTATCAAGCTGTTGCAGAATCACTTATTATCAACTTCAAATTAATAATTTTCCAGGGTCTGATAGTGAATTTTTGGTCAATAGCTGTAGATGATAATTCAGAAGTAGATAAAGGACGCTCTAACAAATCAACAGATTCCTCTAAACTTAACCCCAGATTATTCTGCAAAGACAACTCGGCTGTTTCTCCATGACATTCATAACAACGCAAAATCCATTTTTGTGGTTCATCTTCTGCTTGTTTAAATGCCATTAAGATTAAATTTTCTGCTGATAACTCTAAGAAACTTGCTTCTAATCCATCTCCATTCACCGAAAGGGGAGGATTCGCAGGACACACAATGACTTGCAAAGGTACATTTAATTCATACCCGCGTTGGACTGTGTGGGCTGATTTCCAATCACCAGCATGGGGATACAAAGCATAGGTAAATTCATGTACACCTCTGTCTGCGTGAGGATCAGGCCAGTTAGGACTTCTTAAAAGTGTTAGCCGTAGTTGATTTGGTTGAGCATCATAACCGTACTTACAATCATTAAGCAAACTCACACCGTAAGGATTTTGGATTGAGAATTGAGGATTAGTGAAAAGTTCTTCCGTGTCTCCCATGTCCCCCATGTTCCCGATTTCTTCTGTCAAATCTGCCCAACGCAAGGCGGGAACTTCCCATTTTGCCTTTTCTGCTGGGGTTTGGGGTTTGGTGGGGCGGCAAATTGCACCACAGGGGATTTCGTAAGTAGCAAAGTCTGCTTCGAGATTGAGAGGAAAGGCTGCTTTTACCAATACATGCTCTTGTTGCCAATCTACCTTCATGGCAATTTTCAGCATAGGTGAAGTTGTTGACAGAATGTAATCACAGCAAAACTCTGATTTACCAAGTTGCTGCACCACACGCAAACGGTGTTGTACTGGCCCTTGTTCTAGCCATTGGATAGATTTCAGAGTTGCTGATGGTAGAGGGTGCTGAACATAATTAGGGTCAATATTCCATGCATCCCAATATTGACCACTATCTTGAAAAGCTTGTAATAGATTCCCTCCTGCTTGAGCGAGAACTTCTCTATTATTAACCTTGTCAAAAACAGTAGATAAATTACCAGTTTGTTCGTCAATAATTACTCGTAAAAATTCATTTTCCAAAGTCAATCTTTCTAGTGAAAATTGTTCTTGCTTTTGCAAACTCAATTTGGTATTCCCAGACTGGGTTGTGTTATTGGCATTTTTATGCTGACAAGGACACAGCCAAAAAATACGGTAGCCAACAGGCGGAATATTCCCAGCTAAAAACAGCAGTGTGGAAGCTTCACCTAACTGGGAAACGACTTGGTTCCCAGAATGATCATAAATCTGCCATGTCTGATTAGGTACAGTGGTAGAGGGTAAGGGAACAGTAACAACCTCAGAACGCTGCCAGTTCAAGGAATTGAAGACAACCACAGGTAAACTATCCGGCTGTGGCGGTGTTGGGAAAGCAATTTGAGTTGCGATCGCTCGCAAAGAATCTTCCAATATCTTCGCACCAACCTTTTCTACTGCCTGCCACTGTGGTAAAGCGTCCTCATAAACTTCAGTAATTGAGGAACCAGGCAAAATATCGTGAAACTGGTTAAATAAAACTTGCTTCCAAGCAGTTTCCAATTCCGCCTTTGGATAATTTACTCCACAGCGAATAGTGGCGATCGCTGCAAACAATTGAGCTTGGTACAACAAATTCTCACAGCGACGATTCCAACGTTTTTGCTCACCGTGGGTAGTATAGCAACCGCGATGGAATTCGAGGTAGAGTTCGTCATCCCAGGTGGGGAGAGGGGGAGGTGGGGAACTCGGGACCCCCACTCCCTTGGGGGAGTGGGGATTAGGGGCAGTGGGGGGAGTGTGAGGGGTGGGGGAATTGACTTTTGAGCGAAGGTGTTGGAGGTACTTTTGTGCGGTTGTAAATTCTAACTCTGGGAAGAGGGGGGATTTCTGCCAGCGTTGGGCAGTTTCTAACATATCACGGGTGGGGCCGCCGCCGTGATCACCGACACCAGGAAGCCACAGCGAGTCTGTAAATCCAGTTTGAGTTTGCCATTCAATCGCATAATCAGCCATTTTCACCGGATCAATACCTTCACCCACAGGCGCGGACATTAAACTTAGTATTTCACTGCCATCAGGAGAACGCCACCAAAACGCACCGTAAGGAAACTTTGTTGTATCATTCCAACGTAACTTCTGTGTGACAAAATACTCAATTCCTCCCTGTTGCATAAACTGCGGCAAAGTTGCACAAAAACCAAAAGTATCAGGAACCCAAACTATATTCGCCAGCTTGCCAAACTTTTCTTGCACATAGCGCTGACCATACAATAACTGCCGCACAATCGATTCACCAGCAATCAAATTTAATTCCGGTTCCACCCAAAAACCACCGACAACCTCCCAACTTCCCGCTGCAACTTTTTCTTGAATAGCTCTAAATAAATCCGGGCGATTTTCCTCTACCCAAGCATACAAAGCTGGAGTCGAATGACAAAAAACTAACTCCGAAAAATCTGCCTGTAACTGTAAAACCGACTCAAAAGTACTCTGCGCCGCCTCCCAAGTTTCACTCACACGCCACAGCCACGCCATATCCAAATGAGCATGACCCAACAAATATATTTTGGATTTTGGATTTTGAATTTTGGATTGCAGTAGATGATTACGTAAAGATAAAAGCCTCCGATTAATCTCTCCCCTCTCTTCCTCTGTGTTCTCTGCGTCTGTGCGGTTCATCACCTCACCCACCACCACCGCTAAACTATCCAACCTCTCAGGCGCAAACCTTTCCAAAAAACGCTGCGTTACAGCCAACTCATCAGCCACAAAACCAGGATCAGGACACTGCTCATCATTTGATTCATAAACCAAAAGCGATCGCATTAACGCCCCATCGCAATGTCCCGGACTCACCAAACGTATAGCGATTAAAAATTCTTCCCCTGGCGTTACCGCCTGACTAACTAAAATCCGAGGCGAACAATCAAACAAATCTCCTTCACCCACCAACTCCCCATTCACATAAATTTTGGCAGAATTCGCCCACCAAACCAAGGCCAGCCGCAAAGACAAACCCTGTAGTCCATAACCTTCTAAATCCTGGGGGATCACCAATTTCTGCACTAACCACAAAACTTTTTGCCCTCCAGCCCAAGCAATATTTCCCTTAGCATTAATCTGGGCAGGTGTCCACTCAGACAACGAAGATGCATTGACATTAGTCACAGCCAAATCACCTGCAAAACAGCACCATTGTGGGAGAATATTCACTTGGCAAAAAGAGCGCAATTTCTCAATTGCCGCTAAGATGATTTTGGTATTGGATGGTGATACGGAAGAGGTCATTCGATTTTAGATTTTGGATTTTGGATTTTAGATTGACTCCACAGATAAATCTGGAGGCTTATACCATCAAAGATATATATGTCATAATTTTCGCTATTATTGATGGCGTAAATATAATGTATTTCTCTTGTAATGTTAATAGATAGTAGTTAGTAGTCAATTACTAACTACTGTACAGGCGAAGTATTTGGATTACCAACAACCAACAACTGTTCACTACCATGCCTTCTGCTTCCTCTGAACGCTATCAAAGCAGACTTTTTAACTTCGTTCACAAACAATCTCGACGTTGGAGTGAAGGAGTAGGACGCACCTTTCGTCATCTACAGGTTGCTGCTTAGGTTGGTCTTTAGAAGCACTAATGTACCCCGTATTTATGCTGCTTCAAAAAGCGCGAGAGTCAGCAGGAAAACAACTACACCCCACTGGACAGCAAACACAAAATCCACAATTACAAGCAAACTATATCGATTTCCAACCAGAAACACCGCCAGCACCTGATATCCCCATTCAGCGAGTGTTAAAGGTTGTAGAAAGACTAAGCATCAACCCCTCACACTCCTCCTACTCCACCCTTACCTTAAGCCGCTACGCGTCTACACACTCGCCCCACCTCCCCATCACCTCACCCCCCCACCTATTACCCATCCAGGGAATTGCCTGCCAGTTATGCGATCGCCAACTGGTACTCGTGACTTCCAAAAATGAAATTTTAGATATATTAACCCCTCAGCAAAAGCACAAATTAGAAGAGCGAATTATTACAGAAATCGCTAATTATTGGCGTCAATGGCGCTTATCCCAATTTAAGGAAGAAAAAAAGCTAGTCACTGAAATTAATCGCTTGCTGACAAAGTTGACTGGTAGTAATGGTGAAACCACAACAGCAGCACTACCATCTGGTAATGCAGAACAAAAAACAGAGGAATTATCTTTATTAAATGCGAAGCGATCGCTAGCTTTGTTAGATGCAACTGTTGCAAAGTTAGAGTCCAATGCTTTAGAACCAATTTCTCATACTAGCCGTGAACTCATCCAACTCTTACAAACTCAACTGCAAATATTTATTTATGGAAAAGAGCAGATATCAGTTAGGAAACAAACTACAACCGCTCTAGAGAATCCCGAAAATCCAACATCAAATCTTCAAAATTTAATTTGGGCAGCATTGAATTTCTTTTTTGGAGAACGCCAGAGTCAAAAATTAAATCAGTCTAGATCCACAAATAATTTTTCTCAAGCTTTACCAATTAGTCATAACAAAAAACAAGGTTATACAACCCAAAAATGGCTGAAAACTTCTAAGTTACAAAGTGATGAACTAGTAGATTTGTGGCTGAGTGAGAGTGATGTCTTTGGTGATATTCAAGTCATCAGGAAATCTAATGATCGTCCAAAAAATACAAATAATATAATTAGCAGCACTACAATTTCTACCTCCGCGCTTTCTATTAGTCAAACAGCAAATAATCCTTTGCACAGCCTAATTCATCGCTTAAGAAGTTTTACATTACAACCTAAAGGGAAATTAGTAATAAAGCAAAATCCAGTTATCAATATCACTTATAATTACACAACATCTAACAAAATATCTGTTGTAGCAAAAACAGCATTTGCAATTTTTCAACAGCAACGCCAGCAAACTACAGGTGTAGAAGCAAAACCAGACTGGATCGAGACAAAAGCCAAAGTCATTGGTTATGAAAAACATCCATTAGAGCAAATTTTGGCATGGTTAGATGGTGCTATGCTGTGGCTAGAAGAAATGATTGTGAGAATATTTAAATTATTACAGCGTCTATGGCGTGGAAAATAATTTAGTTAGTAGTAGATAGTAGCTAATTGTTAAGCACTAACTACTAACCATTAACCACTAACCACTAACAAAAAATAACATGATTAAACCTCAACGCATTGAACCTGGTCCCGGACAAGAATCAGTTTGGGATTATCCCCGTCCTCCTCGTCTTGAGGAAACAAATAAGCATATTCAAATAATATTTAATGATGTCGCGATCGCTGATACTCACCACGCCAAACGTGTTTTAGAAACTAGTCATCCACCTGTCTACTACATTCCTCCAGAAGATATCAAAATGGAATACTTAATCCAATCACCACAATCTAGTTTTTGTGAGTGGAAAGGAAGTGCTAGTTACTACACAATTCGCGTAGGCGATAAAGAAGTGCAAAATGCTGCTTGGTTTTATCCTAATCCCACACCTGCTTTTGCATCCCTCAAAAATTATGTAGCATTTTATGCTCATTTTATGGATGCTTGTTATGTGGATGGTGAAAAAGTACAGCCTCAACCAGGTAATTTTTATGGTGGCTGGATCACGAGTGATATTGTTGGGCCTTTCAAAGGTATTCCTGGTAGTTGGGGGTGGTGAGAACAAATTTTGTTTAATTTTCCGAAATCTCCTTTATTGAATGTGAAGTAGTGATAAAGCAAAGCCAAATTACACAATTCCGACTTTAACAAGTAAATTTGTCGCACTTCACACAATTAAGGAGTTTTATAGTATGAAATTTGGAATTGACATTGGTCACAACTGTCCACCAGATATCGGTGCTACAGGAATTAAGCAAGAAGATGATTTAACTAAAGCAGTTGGCGAAATTGTTATTCAAAACTTACAAAAAGCAGGTTATACGGTTGTTAATTGTACTCCTAGTTCTGCTACTAGTGTAGATGACTCTCTTCGCAAAAGAGTTAATAAAGCTAACCAAGCAAATGTAGATTTTTACGTTTCAATTCACTTTAATAAATTTAATGGTATAGCGAATGGTACAGAAGTTTACGCAATCAGTCCAAAAGCCCGTGAAGTAGCCGATAAAGTTTTAGATGAAATTGTGGAATTAGGATTTAGAGATAGAGGAGTTAAAACCGCCAACTATTATGTTTTAAAAAATACTGATATGCCAGCGATTTTAATTGAATGTTGTTTTTGTGATTCGGCAAATGATATGACAAAATACCATGCCCAAACAATGGCTGATGCAATTACAAAAGGTTTAATTGGTAACTCTCAAACAAACAAAAAACCCCAGACTTTAATGATCAAAACTTCTACTTTCCTCAAGCCTTCCACAGAACAAGTTAAAGATTTACCAAAGGAAAGTTGTATAAAAATTGAACCTGGTACTTATCCAATTTTAGATGCTCATTTTGAAGAAGGACATTATTTAGTCGAGTGGCCTGTCAGTAGTAAAGGTAATCGCCGTGAACATTTTGTTTTTGCAGGTCATAGCGAAGTTAAATAAAATATAAATGATAAATATTAATTTTTTTAGGGGCGTAATGACATTACGCCCCTTCTCATATATTTGTAGTATCAATAAAGTGAATTTGGATAACTTAAATTTTATTGGCAAAAGCTTGCGGTTCAAATATGAGATACGTTCCTCCCAACCCTTCCACAATTGTGCGGGTGTTAGCAGTTAACATCTTTTGGTAAGTATCTCCATAGTTACCTGGTTTCCCCAAATTATCAGTCAAAAGTTGCCTTTCTGAAACTTTCACATTTGCTTGTTTAGCAACTGTATCAATAATATTAGAGTTAGTTGTGGTGTCTACAAAAATTGTCGGCACTCTTGATCTTCTGATTTCTCTAACTGCTGCTTTTACTCTCACAGGTGTAGGTTTAGAATTAGTATTAATTCTATCTAAAGCATTTATAGATGTAATATTATAAGCTTTGGCATAATAAGCCATAGCATTATTAGTCGTAACTAGTATACGATTATTAGCAGGGATACTATCAAGACGTAATTTAATCCATACATCTAACTGGTTTAATTCTTTTTTGATTTTTTGGGTATTCCTGCCATAGGAAGTAGAATTTTCAGGTATAGCTTTACTTAAGTTAGTACTAATAACCTCTGCCATTTTGATGCCATTTTTAGGATTGTGCCAGACATAAGGATTGGATACTAACTTGCCGTTCTTTTGATATTTCAATGGTTTAGGCACAGCACGTTGAGCAACTGCTATTTTTGCTGCACCGTTTTTACTAGCTTTAATTAATTTGAATAAACGTGGTTCAAAGTTATAGCCATTGAAAAAAATAATCTTTGCTTGTTCTATTGCTTGGCGATCGCCTGGTTTTGGTTGGTAGCGATCAGGATCGACACCAGGAGGAATCAAGCAAGTTAGGTTAATTGTGTTTTCTGCCACCTGTTTAACTAGGTCACAAAGTACACTTGTGGTAGCAACCACTTTAGGTAGATTATTGCTTGCTTCACTTGAGGATACAGTAGTTGGAGAAGATGGCCCCAATAAATTACCAGCATAATTACAGCCAACAAGTCCAATAGTGAAGGCAACAAAGATAATACGCAGAGGTTGGGGTGGTAGTAAATTGTTTGACATACATTGCTTACTGGCAGTTTATCATTGCTTGTCTGAAACTGAACTTTCAGGGAATCAGCTTAATAATATACGGTTAATATACAGCTTTGTTACAGTGGCAAACAGCTGTTCATTACTACAAATAATTGTGATTTAAACAAAATTAAACTGCTGTAAGCATTTACTACAAATTTCAAAAACTGACACAAGTAGAGCGATCGCCTAAAATTGGGCGAGTCGCCTATAAAATACAACTGTCCAAGCTGTACTGGCTGAGGTTTTGCATGATTCAATTCAGAGGTATAGTCTACAAGCGATCGCCTAACTAAAAAATACATACCGGAAATTAGCCGTTTTTTCGGAATTATCATCACAATGTATTATAATGACCACCCACCACCACACTTTTATGTGAGGTATAACCAACAAAAAGCCATAGTCAGTATTGAAACCTTGGAAATACTGGAAGGTAAACTTAGCTCTAGAGCTTTTAAACTAGTATCAGAATCGGCAACAATACATCAAACAGAATTGATGGAAAACTGGGAATTAGCTAGAGAAAATCAAACTTTAAACGCAGTCTTACCACTAGAGTAGTGAAAAATGCTTAAAGATATTGTTGCAGTAGAGCCAAGAGAAAATTACCAACTTTACATCCGCTTTGAAGATAGTATTGAAGGAGTAATTGATGTCAGTCAAATCGTTAAATTCACAGGTGTTTTTGCACCTTTACAAGATCGAGAATATTTTGCCCAGGTTGAAGTCAACCATGAAGTTGGTACGATCCAATGGCAATCAGGAGCCGATCTAGACCCAGATGTACTCTATGCAATAATCAGTAATCAGCCTATTCCCAATAATCAGTTAAGTCGTAGTGCTTAGGTTAGTCAGATTCTCGATTATAAATTTTCAGAGCGATCGCCTCAATATTTGTTTATCTATCCCTGCAAAAGTCCTTTGGTAATAAATTCATCGTCGGTGACTCACGCGATCGCTTTTTTGCCAAGCTGTTGAGAAGTGGTTACTTTTTTTCTAGATACTTGAGGATACCTTGAGCGATCGCTTCAGCCATTTTATCTTGATACTCTGGGGTTCTCAATCGAGCAGCATCTTCTGGATTATCAATAAAACCTGTTTCTATGAGAATTGCAGGCACAGAATTGTTTTTGAGGACGTACAAACCTTGACCTGATTTGATTCCCCTATTGAACCAGTCATTAACACTTTGGAAAATATAATTGTGGACTACTTCAGCCAAATGCTTGTTGCGATCGCTGGCATAAAAAGTTTCTAACCCCTTGTATTTTCCATTAAACACATTAGCATGAACACTGATAAACAAACTTGCGTCAACTTGTTTTGCCATATTCACTCTGTACCTCAAGCTTGGTGATACGCTATTTACATCTGAGATACTGATGTTGTTGGCATCTCGCGTCAATACAACTTGTATATCATTTCGCTCTAAAATTTCTGCTATCTTTTTGCTAATCGCTAAAACTAAATCATCTTCTTGCAAAAAACCACTGTTTCCTGTGTCCGGGACAATACCGTGTCCGGGATCAATCACTATTACTGGTTTGCTAGGAGTTGGAAAGGGTGGAGTAGTAGCTGGTGATGTAGAAGGTGCTGGTGCTGAGGCAATACCACAGATTTTACGAGTCTCTTGTGAAATAGCTAACCCACGATCAATCACTTTACGGGGGTCAATACTATAACTTTCTCCCAAGTTCGGTGTATAGGCTAAATAATTGTGTAACCAATCACAGCCCTGTACTATTAGCTGCTTTAAATTTTTTATTTCCCAAATCTTCTTTGTATCATCATCAGAAGCAGTAACTACCTTCTGACCATCTTGGGTAAAATTGGCACTTTTGACTCTATCTTGATACCACAGTGTAGCAATTTCTCGTCCTAGCAAATCCCATATTCGGACAGTGTTGTCATCAGCAGCAGTAACTATCTTTTGACCATCTGGGCTAAAACTAGCACTATTTACTTTATCTTGATGCCACATTGTAGCAATTTCCTGTCCAGACAAATCCCATATGCGGGCAGTGTTGTCATCAGAAGCAGTAACTATCTTTTGACCATCAGGACTTAAAGTTGCATTATTAACCTTGCCGAGATGTCCTTTGAGAGTAGCAATTTTTTTCCCTGACAAATCTGATATCGAAGTGGTTTTGTCATCGTTAAGCGTAACAGTGAGTTTTCTATCAGAAGAAGAAATTTCCTGCTGTTTGCGTTTAGGATCTTGAGTCTCTTGTTTGACAAATTGTTGCCCCGACCACATCCGAACAGTACCATCAGACGAAGCAGTAAGAATCCTTTGTCCATCAGGACTGAAACTGCCGCTATAAACACTATCTTGATGTCCTTGTAAAATGGCAATTTCCCGTCCTGTTAAGTCCCATACTCTAGCAGTATGATCTGATGCAGTCGTAACAATGTGCTGCCCATCCGGGCTAAAATTAGCACTGTAGATCGTGCCTTCATGTCCTCTGAGAATCGCTATTTGCTTTACTGACAATTCTGATACTGAACCTGACAATTCTGATACTAAAACAGTTTGCGGAGATAAGATAGTAAGGATTTTTTGCCCATCAGGACTAAAATTAGCACTACAAACAAGTCCCTGATCACCACTGAGTGAGTTTTGCTGTTTCCCTTCCAAGTCCCATTCTCGGATAGTTTGATCAGAGCCAGCAGTAATAATGCTTTGACCATCTAAACTAAAACTAGCGTTACAGACAATACCTGTATGACCCTTGAATATAGTGAGTTGCTTTCCTGCTAAGTCCCATATTCGAGCAGTTTTGTCTGATGAAGTGGTGATGATGCGTTTCCCATCCGAACTAAAGTTAGCACTCCAGACAGTACCCGTATGACCCTTAAAGGTAGTAAGAAGTTTCCCTGATAAGTCCCACACCTTGGCAGTTTTGTCAAAGGAAGCTGTCACTATACGTTTTCCATCCGGGCTAAAATTGGCTTTCCAAACAATGCCTTGATGTCCTCGCAAGCTAGCAATTAGTCGACCCGACAAATCCCACACTTGGGCAGTATTATCTGATGAAGTTGTGACAATATATTGCCCATTTGGACTAAGACTGGCATTGTTGAAACTACCCTGATGCTGAAGTAACAACTTCTGTTGCCACATTTTGTTTAAGATTGTCTGTAAAGCAAGGACTGGACTTGCAGCAGGATATTGTTGTAATTTTTGCAGGTTATTTTTTTCAACTAGTAGTTTTAGATCCTGTCCATCTTTGAGTGCTGCGGACAAAGCCCCCACTCGATCAAATTCAAATCTCGCTATATCAGCGTTTCCTGCCCGTTCCAGCCGTGTTCCTTCCTGGGCTAGCTGCAATTTCTTAGTATTTAATCCAGCAAGTACTCCTGAGATCACCGCCCCTACCAAAGTTACTCCTAACACCACAGAACCAATTTGAATCTGTCGCTTAGCTTTGTGGTTTGCTACTTCTAAAATCTTTTTTGCCTCTGCTTCTACTTCCAGCCGCTTCTGCACATATTGCTGTTCTAATTCCTGACTGGCTGCTAAAAACTGGTAATCTACATCACTTAAACTCTTACCTGCTGCCCAGGCTTGCGCATATCGCAAAGCCTGTCCTCGTAGCAAACGCGATTCATCCTCACGGTTAGATTCTACCCAAGCATCCAGTGTTTCTGCGTAGGGACGTAACTTAGCTAGTAACTTATTGCACCATTCTTCTTGAAACACCTCTGCATAGATGCGATTGTAAATTCGTAACCTCCCGTCGCGCTTGACTACTAATCCTGTCAGACGCAGTTCTGTTTGTTCAGGGCTATCATCGGCGGGAATTCCATCGGGAGACTGGACAATTTGCTGACATAATCCTAACAACCTCCCGGTACGCTGTTCACCACTTCGCATGATGCGATCGCGAATAGTTCTTAGGTGTTCGGGTTCGTCTTGTGCTTCCCAGTTTTCAATAACGCGCTGCCGCACTACGCAACTAACAAAATTAGAGGGATTTGGTACAGCAGATAAAGAAGACATCGCCGCATAAGGATGTGGTTCTTTACATTTCTCGCTTGCTTGATCTTTGTGTTCCAATAAACTTTGGGCTGCTTGCAACACCAGTTTACAAACCTTCTGAGTTAAAAACGGCTGTCCTCCAGTCCAATACAGCACTGCTGCCATCATCGCTTGCGGGTCGCAAAAATCCTTGAATCCCCGCGCCAGTGGTTCTGTTTCCTGTGGTTCAAATCCAGTTAAATCAATTGCTTTACCAATATTAAATGGTGTGCGTCGCTTGTCTTGAATCAAGTCTGAAGGAGTAGACACGCCTAAAATTGCAAATGTCAAACGGTTATAAACTGGTTTATCTGCGCGACGATTGTAACAATCCCGAATGACAGCAAAAAAATCGTCGGTATGAAATGGCAAACTCAGAATACTGTCAATTTCATCGATAAAAATAACTATATCTGTAGTAATTGCTTCTAGTAATATCGTGTCTAAAAACTTGCTTAACTTCTGGACTGGTGAGATTAAATTATTTTCTATCCACCAAGTTTCTAAATCAAAAGTAGTGTAAAGATTGAAACTACCAATTAAAGTATCAATTACTCCAGCGTACCACTGCTCTAGTGTAATATCTGCCGTGCCAATCGAAGTAATATCAATCACAGCACAGGCTACTCCTTCTGACTGCAGACGCCGCATTACCTGTACCCGCAAGCTAGATTTACCCATTTGCCGTGAGTTAAGAACGTAGCAAAAATCACCAGCTTTCAAGCCTGCATACAGGTCTTTGTCAGCTTGACGGGTAACGTAGGTTGGGGCATCTTGGGGAAGACTACCTCCGACTTGATAGTGGTACTGGGTCATATGGGGATTGAGGACAAGGGAAGGGGGACAAAGAGGACAAGGGAGATTAATTTGTTAGCAAAGCCATAACCCATCTATGTTTATCTGTGTTCATCGGTGTGCATCTGTGGTCGATTTTTTATTCCTTTATTGTGGGGCAAAACCTGTGGAGGCTAGGCATAGGTGGGGTTTCGCTGTCGCTTAACCCAACCTAGTATTTTCTATTTTTCTCCTACTTTTCCTTCTGCCTTCTTGAAAGTAACCTCACCCCGTCAAGAGAGGACACCCCTCTTTGCGAGTTCACCAGAGGGGCTGTTCTTGTGAGGTTTTTCATGCATGGCGGTGAAACTTGTTTCATCAGGACTGCCTTCTAATTAATTCCCAAGCGATCGCTGAAATATTGACAATATAAATCACACAACGGCATGACATCATTGCCTTGCAGTTTGACTAACCCCATGCTACGGAGTTGAAATGCTTCGGTTGTTCCTACATCTACTGGTGAATTTGCTGTCATCACTTGTCTAATTGCTACCAATAAGTTGGCATCATTTTCGATATTCAGCAAGTGGCGACGCAGATGATCGCTGTAGGGACCTTCTTCTGTGGGCGCGATTTGTTGTAGTTTCTCTAAGGTCATACGCCGACGCGCAATTTGATACAATGCTACTCGCACTAAGTAAGGATGACCACCAAACAAGCGCATGAACTGCTCTACTTCTAAATTATTCCAATTTAAACCATGTTTTTGTATTAAATTTTGCACCTGAATTTGCGTAAATTCTGGTAATTCAATTGGCAAACCAACATTAAAAGGTGATTGGTTGATGTTGAGAGGAATGTACACTTCTTTAGAATGTACAATTACCAGTCGTAGCTTTTGCCAGATAGGTTCATTTTTTGCCTTTTCGTGCCAAGAACGCAGCAATCCAAAAAACTCTTGGGCTATTTCGGGATGCTTAAAAACTTCATCAACTTCATCTAAACCCAAAGCTACAGGATGAGCAATCTCAGCCAATAAATAACGTTGGAAATAATTAGTACATTTATTTTTACTGCCTAAAATGCCTTTCCAATAATCAGCTAACTTATCTGGTAAATTTAACCCGTAAGTGATGCTAGCGGAAAACCACTGTAAAAATTTCTCCGAACTATTGAGAAATTCAGCATCTGCATCTTGGAAGTTGATGCATACAGTCTGATAACCTTGTTGTTCAGCGTGATGCAGAATTCGCCTCATCAGTGAACTTTTACCCATTTGCCTGGGTGCTTTCACCCGAATCAAAGCACCAGTTCTCACAATTGCTTCGTAACAGTCGGTTTCAATGGGTGGACGTTCGACATAAAAGGCAGAATCTAGAGGTACTTGTCCCTCTGGTTCTTCTAGGGGAAAAACAGATGTTGTAGAGGTAGGTGTTACCTGTTCTGATTTTTTCGATAGACGAATGACATTGCGATCGCTCCCATTTTCTATTTCACCTCGTTCTTGTGCTGGTGAAACATTGGACGCATAAGAATTTCCAGCTTTGTAAATATTACCTGGGCTTTTTAATACTGGGGTTGAAGACTCTGGAATTCCTTCTAGATCAATAGAAGCACAACCTAACTCGTATGCTTCTTCATAAGTTCTACCTGCGCCCAGAGCATCATAAAACCCAACCGCAAATTCAATTGCAGCCCTATCCCCAATTTTTTGGTTCATGCCAATCACATAATTAATATGTTGGTGAATCGCTTGGGCTTGAGCTTCAGAGTAGCAGGCGTTAAAGAATACACACTCGACTTTATCTTGAAAAAATCTGAATAGCCTAGCTAGAGATTCTGTACTTACAAGTTGCATCTCCCCAGCATTATTTTCCAATGCCAAACCTTGAGCGCCAGCTCCATGTCCAGAAAAATGAACTATTTGTGGTTCATAATCTAATAAAGCACGACGCAAATCGTCAGTACGCACTGCCCATTTGCAGATAATTTCAAACTGATCACGTCCTTTAGAACGTTGCAGCCCTGTTTCAATTTCCCGCACCTCTTCATCTAAGCGGAGCTTAGATGTATTTTTGGGGTTTGCCGATATAATTAATATTCTTTTCACGGTTAGATTAAGTTTTATAAATAGAAAATTTTGATAACAAGTAGTTTTAACTACATCACATTATCAGGTTATTTCTAAATATTTTTGAAAATCGGGAAGGGAGATTGGGGATAAGGGAAGCGAAACAAGGAGGGACACAAAGATATTGTACAGACGCGATTAATCACTATTGTACAGACGCGATTAATCACTATTGTACAGACGCGATGTTCCTCGCGTCTCTACTCAGACATTTCCTCAGTAGTACCTTTTATACGGCTGACAGAACTTCTGTGGATGCGATCGCTTTTACGAACACCACCAGCCATTTCATATTCCAGGCTGTCTTTGCCATACTTAAAAGCAACACCGATTAGCATTTTTTCGGAAAGATCGCCTAATTTCTTTTCCAACTCTTTCATTTCTGTTTTGGCAGAGTCAATCACAGCTAAAGCAGTATTATAAGCATCAAGCTTGGTACGGTATTGCTCGATTAGTTGTATCATATTTTGCAAAGTGCGAGCATCACCAAAATCCATATTAGGATCAATTGCTTTAAGTCCAGAAATTCTTAATTCGGCTTTTTCTAAAATGCGGGACGTGCGTTTTTTACGAGACATAGCTATACTCTTTATACATGCTTTTAGAGCTAGTTTGTCTTAATCAAATTCCATTCTGCATCAGCAAATTTGACATTAAATTGGATTTTTGTTCAATATTTCTGAAATTAGTATTAGTGTTTTTGCTTAGAACCTATTTAGCAAGTAAATATTAAGTAAATATTTAAGTAGGGTGCGTTACGGCTTCAGCCTAACGCATTGTATAATCTGCTGATGCGTTAAGCGTTGCCATAACCCACCCTAAAATTTAAGTGTCCTAACGACACAACTTAATGTCCTAACGAAATCAAAAATTTTGCTTGAAATTGCGTAATTGCAGATCAAATTCGTGTGTTCATAAATTAAGTAAAATGCAAAGTAGCACATGGAACCTTTTACTACTGCTGCGATCGCAATTGGATCTGTAGTCGCCACCAAGGCGTTAGAGAAAACGGGGGAAAAGGTAGGCGAAGTTTTAGTTTAACCTCACTCCCATCCCCTCTCCTTAGGAAGGAGAGGGATGGCGTAGCCGAGGTGAAGTTTTTATGATTTTGATATGATTTGTGATTAGTAATTTTAAATATGGAGTGATCGCTCAAATAGCAACTTTAAATCTTCCTGATGATGGTATTTTTGATGCTTTAATTGCTCAAGCTGCTTTAAAACAGAAATAAATGTTCTCCTGACGCTTAATCCCAGTCACCTTACTAGTTTGGGAAATGCGATCACTCAAATTATCTAAATCCCCAAGTAAATGCGATCGCAATTGATGATGACTTTTGAGACTTTATTTATAAAATAAAAATAAAATTGCCGTAGGATGTATTAAGCACATATTTTAATTTTTGAGAAGATTATAAGTGCCTAACGCATTGCGAGTTAATGTGGCACGTTAGGCTAAAATAACGTATTTTACTTACTTCTATGACAGTAGAAATCAATACTCTGGATTCTGCCATACCTGAGCAAGAACAAGAATTTCACTGGCAAGAATGCTGGTATCCCATCTGCTTTGTACAAGATTTACCAAAAAATCGCCCTTATAGTTTTTCTTTATACGAAGAACCATTTGTCTTATTTAAAAATCAAGATGGACAACTGGTTTGTTTAAGCGATCGCTGTCCTCATCGTGCTGCCAAATTGTCTGATGGACAGATTATCGATGGCAAAATAGAATGCTTATACCACGGTTGGCAGTTTGGTAGTGATGGCGAATGTCTGCATATTCCGCAGTTACCAAAAGATGCCAAAATTCCTGCTCATGCTTGTGTGCGATCATTTCCGGTTGTGGAACATCAAAGCATGGTTTGGATGTGGGCCAGTGCAACAATCACTGCTGATGAAAAACGTATTCCAGCCATCGCAGAATTAGACAAACCTGAAACTGTCAGCATGGACTATATGCGCGATCTCCCTTATGAGCAAAGCTTTTTAATAGAAAATATTATAGATCCGGCTCATGTTTTTATCGCCCACGATGGCAGCGATGGCAATCGCAAATATGCCCAACCATTAGATATAGAGGTGGTGGATAATTCAGTTTGGGGTATTTATGGTAAGTGGCGCATAGCAGGAGAATCCAGGGGGTTTTTCCAAAATTGGCAAAAGCTTGATTTTATTGCCCCAAATTTAGTTCATTATCAATTTAGTGCTAAAAACCCAGATTGGTCATTAGGATTAGCAATATATTCACTTCCACTAGGTAAAAACCGATGTCGTATTCTCCTGAGAAGATATCGTAACTTTATGACTTGTCCTATGCAATTCATGCCTCGCTGGTTCCACCACCTACGCCAAAACAGAATATTAGAAGAGGACATGTCGGTTGTTGTGGGACAACAAGCAGAAATCCAGCGTTTGGGAAACAGCCTCAAAGAAATATTTCTACCTCTCAAAACATCTGACACCTTGGTAATTGAGTATCGCAAGTGGCTGGATAAGTTTGGTTTATCTTTGCCGTATTATCAGGGCTATTCGACATCAAAAAATATTCACGGGAATAATAGCGATCGGCATCAACAAACCCCAACTTTAGACCGATTGTCGCAACACATACATATCTGTAATTCTTGTCATCAAGCCTATCGAGTTAGTGATCGCCTCAAACAAACTTTTGTGGGAATAGCGATCGCACTTGCAGCTTTAGCGATCATTACAGACAGTTCTTCCATACAACTAGCAGCCGTATCTACTTCTGTTGTAGCTGTAGTTTTGGCAATTATCGCTCAAAAAGTTAAAACCCGCCTTGAACGTCCTTACAACCGTCAGGCGAAAGGTTGGTTAAGTTGAACAGATTTGTCTGAATCTTCCTACACCCCTAAACCTTTATATCCCTACACCCATTTTCAAGCTAAATGGTAGTGCGATCGCTTTTATAGTAATGTAGAATAAGTTGGTATTTGGTTGGTAGTAATATCAAGTTCGGTTAATCACTTAGAATAAAAAACCTCACAAGAACAGCCCCTTCACCCCTAATCCCCACTCCCTTAGGGGAGTGGGGCCCCCGAGTTCCCCAGAGGGGACCCCCCCATCCCCTCTCCTTAGCAAGAACAGGGGTGCCGAAGGCGGGGTGAGGTAAAAGGGAATTGTAAGTAATCATGCGAACTTGATATAACTACCAACCAGCAACAACCAATCATCAAACCAAATAGCAATTTTGAGCAACTGAGAAAGCAACATTTAGTGACGATTAAAGTTCAGCAGTAACTTTAGTTACGAGTTTTTGCAATTTATTCTCATTTTTCAGTCGGAAGATTTTCTCTAAGTCGCTCACAGCAAGGCTTTTGCAATACTTCAGCCTTGATTTCCTCCCAATAATTAAAAAAATTTAAATCGCATTTATTATCAAAAAAAAAGTGATATGTTGGATACAGAATTGAATTTCGCATCTTTCTGGAGTAGTTGTCCGTAATCTACTCCAGATTTCTAAACCCCAAAACCGCATCAATAGTAGTACTTTGGGCTGATTGTCATGAGCCTATGAGTGCAACTTAAAAATAAGCTCAAAAAAACTTAATTTATTGGCAAAGCATTGCTGTAACTAGGTTTGAGGTGAGTACAAAAACACTTGTCCCCTTCTCCATAAATACTTGTACTTCCACCCCAAAATACTAGTACCCCTACCCAAAAAAATTTTTTAATTCTTCACAAAGCCCTCATAATTAGGGCTGAGAAATTTGAGTACAAACTTAATAAATCTAATAAATCTTATCCAAGTTGCATATCCAGCCTCCCTATCTCACGGCTGATATAAAACATATATCGCCAATCACTTGACGCACCAATCAAGGAGCGATGAGTGAGTGGAGGGATGAGATAGCACCATGCCCCTGTGAACAGAAGTCGCGGCTGTCAGCGCAAATTCCACCCGCATCTTGTGCATGACACACCAGCCGAGAAAACAAGGGTTAATAGCCTACCCCGAACCCCGGTGGGCAGCGCTATAAACAGACGCGACTTCCATTCCTTATAAATCAGTGAACAGTGAACAGTAAACAATGATCACAAAACTGATAACTGACAACTGGCTAGTGTTCCATCTCCCACAGTGGCTGCCAAGTCCATCGACATCTTGCGAAATTCAATGACTCCACCGTTTACAGGACTCGTCACCTCCCCAATTACGGAAACTATAATTGAATCGAAATCCAGTGGTTGCGGCGGATGCAGCAGCAGCGCCACTGGGGACATGGATGAAAAACTTCAACAGCGCATAGCTAACCATCCCTGCTATAGCGAAGAAGCTCACCATCACTATGCTAGGTTGCATGTGGCAGTTGCTCCTGCTTGTAATATTCAATGCAACTACTGTAATCGCAAATACGACTGTGCTAACGAAAGTCGTCCCGGCGTAGTGAGCGAATTGTTAACGCCAGAAGAAGCAGCACACAAAGTTTTAGTGATTGCTGGCAAAATTCCTCAACTGACTGTTTTAGGAATTGCAGGTCCTGGCGATCCTCTGGCAAATCCAGAAAGGACTTTTCGCACCTTTGAGTTGGTAGCAGAGAAAGCACCCGATATTAAACTTTGTTTATCAACCAATGGTTTAATGCTTCCCGAATATATTGATCGCATTAAACAATTAAATATAGATCACGTTACAATCACCATTAACATGGTGGACCCAGAAATCGGTGCAAAGATTTATCCTTGGGTTCACTACAAACGCAAACGTTACAGAGATATCGAAGGCGTAAGAATCCTCCACGAAAAACAAATGGAAGGATTACAAGCGCTCAAAGAAGCTGATATTCTCTGCAAAGTCAACTCGGTAATGATTCCGGGGATTAATGACGAACACTTAGTAGAAGTTAATAAAGTTATTCGTTCCCACGGTGCATTTCTGCACAACATCATGCCATTGATTTCGGCTCCAGAACACGGCACTCACTTCGGCTTAACAGGACAGCGTGGCCCTACTCCCAGAGAATTAAAGGCAGTACAAGACAGCTGTGCTGGTAACATGAAGATGATGCGCCACTGTCGCCAGTGCCGTGCCGATGCGGTAGGATTATTAGGAGAAGACCGCAGCCAAGAATTTACCAAAGATAAATTCATGGCAATGGCTCCAGAATACGACCTTGCTCAACGCCAAGAAGTTCACGCAGGTATTGAGAAATTTAGAGAAGAACTCAAAGCTGCCAAACAACAGGTTGTAGCCACACCCGTACAAAACGCGCCAAAAATTCTAGTTGCAGTCGCAACCAAAGGTGGTGGCTTAGTTAACCAACACTTCGGTCACGCCAAGGAATTCCAGGTGTATGAAGTCGATGGTAGGGAAGTACGTTTTATCGGTCATCGTAAAATAGACCACTATTGCCAAGGTGGTTATGGCGAAACAGCTACTCTCGAAAATATCATCGAAGCGATCGCAGATTGCAAAGCAGTACTTGTTGCCAAAATCGGTGATTGTCCCAAAGAAAAATTACACACCGCAGGCATCCAAACCGTTGAAACTTACGACCTGATTGACAAAGCTGCTTTGGAATATTACCAGCAATACCTCCAACAAACAGTTATTAGTTAGTAGTATTGGTTAGTAGTTATTAGTTAGCAGTTAACCACTAACCACTATCCACTAACTACTAACCATCACCATTACCCAGCACTCATTACCCAGAACCCAATCCTCAATCTACTCCCTTCAATGGAGGATAGTCATGGCTTACCAAATTACCAGCGAGTGCATTTCCTGTAATCTTTGTCAATCTGTATGTCCGACTGGTGCAATCAAAATGGATGGCGATCGCCCCTGGATTGATCCTGAACTTTGCACAAATTGCGTTGGCAGTATTCACACTGTACCTCAATGCAAAGCTGGTTGTCCGACAAGCAACGGTTGCGTCAAAGTCCCCAGCGATTACTGGGAAAAATGGTTTAATACTTATTACCCTTTGGTAGCAAAAATAACAAAAAAACAAGATTATTGGGAGACTTGGTTTAACTTCTATTCCCAAAGATTCTCCGAGCAATTACAGAAACGTCAGCACCAAGTTGCCTGTTAGTTAATGGTTAGTAGTTAGTAGTAATTTTTGACCACTAACTACTAACAACTAACTACTAACAACAAATAACAAAATGTCAAACAAAATTAGAAGCAATGCAGAAAGATTGTATTTATTTAGATAATAATGCCACTACCAAAGTAGATCCTGAAGTTGTAGAGGCGATGCTGCCTTACTTGACGGATTATTATGGTAATCCCTCTAGTATGCACACCTTTGGCGGGCAAGTAAAAAAAGCAGTTAACAAAGCACATGAACAAATTGCTGCTCTCCTTGGCGCTGATGCATCAGAAATTATTTTCACAAGTGGTGGTACAGAGGGAGATAACGCCGCTATTCGCGCTGCACTGTTGGCGCAACCAGACAAGCGACACATTATCACTACCCAGGTAGAACACCCAGCAGTACTAACTCTGTGCAAACAGCTAGAAAATCAGGGTTACAGTGTTACCTATTTATCAGTAAATCACGCAGGGCAGTTAGACCTAAATGAACTAGAAGCTGCGCTTACTGGTAACACCGCCTTAGTCAGCATTATGTATGCTAACAACGAAACGGGCGTAGTTTTTCCCATTGAGCAGATTGGTCTTAGAGTTAAAGAAAGCGGCGCTCTCTTCCATGTGGACGCGGTGCAAGCAGTCGGTAAAATTCCGATGAACATGAAGACTAGCACCATTGATATGTTAACCATGTCTGGTCACAAAATTCATGCACCCAAAGGAATTGGTGCTTTATATGTGCGACGTGGTGTGAGATTTCGTCCGATGCTCATTGGTGGCGGACAACAACGCGGTAGAAGGGCGGGAACAGAAAACATTCCAGGAGTTGTCGCCCTTGGCAAAGCTGCCGAATTAGAATTATTACATTTAGAAGAAGCGACAGCTAGAGAAAGAAAACTGCGTGATCGCTTAGAACAAACTATTATTGCAACTATTCCCGACTGCCAAGTCAACGGTCATTCTACGCAGAGATTGCCCAACACTACTAACATTGGCTTCAAGTACATTGAAGGTGAAGCAATTCTCCTCCACCTCAACAAACACGGTATCTGTGCCTCATCCGGTTCTGCTTGCAGTTCTGGCTCTTTAGAACCTTCCCACGTTTTGAGAGCAATGGGTTTACCCTACACAATTTTGCACGGTTCTATTCGCTTCAGTCTTTGTCGTTATACCACAGACGCCGAAATTGATACTGTCCTAGCAGTGATGCCTGGTATTATTGAACACCTACGCGCCCTCTCACCCTTCAAGAACGACGAAGCAAGTTGGCTGCAACAAAGAGATGGGGAGATGGGGCAATGGAGAGATGGGGAGAAAAACAAATCCCTCGTTGCTAATTAAAACATCTCTAATTCAAAATCCAAAATCTAAAATCCAAAATCGGCTATGTGGGACTATACAGATAAAGTATTGGAACTGTTTTACAATCCCCAACATCAGGGAGCAATAGAAGACAAGGGTGAACCAGGAATAAAAGTTGCTGTTGGTGATGTGGGTAGCATTGCTTGCGGAGACGCCCTGAGACTGCACCTGAAAGTTGAGGAAAATACAGAGAAAATTCTTGAGGCTCGTTTTCAAACTTTTGGTTGTACCAGTGCGATCGCTTCATCTGAAGCTTTGGTAGAACTCATCAAGGGTAAAACTTTAGATGAAGCTCTGAAAGTTACTAATAAAGAAATTGCTAATTATTTGGGTGGTTTACCGGAAGCAAAAATGCACTGCTCGGTAATGGGACAAGAAGCGCTAGAAGCAGCTATTTATAACTACCGTGGTATCCCTCTCGACAGTCATGAAGATGATGACGAAGGAGCTATAGTTTGCACTTGCTTTGGTATTAGTGATGTCAAAATCCGACGGGTGATTATTGAAAATAACCTCACCACCGCCGAAGAAGTTACACATTACGTCAAAGCTGGTGGGGGATGCGGATCTTGTCTAGCAAATATTGATGATATTATTGCATCTGTGCAAAAAGAAAAAGTATCTGCCACTCCTGTAAGTAATTCCCTCTATCAAACCAATGGCAAGTCAGCCGTAAAACCACTGACACCAGTGCAAAAAATCGCACTCATCCAAAGAGTATTAGATGAAGAAGTTAGACCCGTTTTGATCGCCGACGGGGGAGATGTAGAACTATTTGATGTCGAAGGTGATCGCGTTAAAGTAATTCTGCAAGGTGCTTGCGGTTCTTGTTCTAGCAGCACAGCCACATTAAAGATTGCGATCGAATCTAGACTACGCGATCGTGTGAGCAAAGAACTTGTAGTTGAAGCAGTTTAGTAATTAGTTCCTAGTTGGTAGTTGCTGGTTAGTAGTAAACAACAACCAACAAACAACAAACACCAAAATTATGACAACCATTTTTGCGATAGAGCGAGCACCACCGTTGGTGACGTTCTATAAAGCGGTCACTGCTGACCCAACTAAAGTGAACCTAAACACAAATCCTCTAGACCCACCAAACCAACCAATTGCAGGAGAATAATTAATCATGACTGAGAATATCAGACAGATCGCTTTCTACGGTAAAGGCGGTATCGGTAAGTCTACAACTTCTCAAAATACCCTTGCTGCTATGGCAGAAATGGGTCAGCGGATTATGATTGTCGGATGTGACCCCAAGGCTGACTCCACACGTTTGATGTTGCATAGTAAAGCTCAAACCACTGTGCTGCACTTAGCAGCAGAAAGAGGTGCAGTAGAAGACTTAGAACTCGAAGAAGTAATGTTAACCGGTTTCCGTGGTGTGAAGTGCGTGGAATCTGGTGGTCCCGAACCTGGTGTAGGTTGTGCTGGTCGTGGTATCATCACCGCCATTAACTTCTTGGAAGAAAACGGTGCATATCAAGACTTAGACTTCGTATCTTACGACGTATTAGGTGACGTTGTATGTGGTGGTTTCGCTATGCCTATTCGTGAAGGTAAAGCACAAGAAATCTACATCGTTACCTCTGGTGAAATGATGGCGATGTACGCTGCAAACAACATCGCTCGTGGTATTCTGAAGTATGCTCACTCTGGTGGTGTACGCTTAGGTGGTTTGATTTGTAACAGCCGTAAAGTTGACCGGGAAGCTGAACTGATCGAAAACCTGGCTGAAAGACTCAACACCCAGATGATCCACTTTGTACCTCGCGACAACATCGTTCAACACGCTGAGTTGCGTCGTATGACCGTTAACGAGTACGCACCCGATAGCAACCAATCTCAAGAATACCGTGCATTAGCTAAGAAAATTATCAACAATACTAAGCTCACCATTCCTACACCAATGGAAATGGACGAACTAGAAGCACTGTTGATTGAATACGGTATCCTTGACGACGATACCAAGCACGCAGATATCATCGGCAAACCAGCTGAAGCTTCTGCTAAATAAGTAATACCGTAGTCAAAGGAGACATGGAGATGCAGAGACATGGAGTATTTCTCCCCATCTCCCCATCTCCCCTTTCTCCCCATTCCTCCCTTATATACCTGCAATTACCCTAATCCATAAGTCTAACCGAGGCAGACTATGACACCTCCAGAAAACAAGAACCTCATAGAAGAACATAAAGAACTAATTAAAGACGTTCTCCAAGCGTACCCAGAAAAATCTCGCAAAAAGCGGGAAAAACACCTCAACGTTCACGAAGAAGGCAAATCAGACTGCGGTGTTAAATCTAACATCAAATCAGTTCCCGGTGTAATGACCGCTCGTGGTTGTGCCTATGCAGGTTCCAAAGGTGTGGTTTGGGGCCCGATTAAGGACATGGTTCACATCAGCCACGGTCCTGTTGGTTGCGGTTACTGGTCTTGGTCTGGTCGTCGTAACTACTATGTTGGTAAAACTGGTGTTGATTCCTTCGGCACCATGCACTTTACCTCTGACTTCCAAGAACGTGACATCGTTTTTGGTGGTGACAAGAAACTGGCTAAAATTATTCAAGAAATTGAAGAACTCTTCCCTCTCAACCGAGGTATCAGTGTTCAGTCTGAATGTCCTATTGGTTTGATTGGGGATGACATCGAAGCTGTAGCGAAAAAAGCTGCTAAAGAAATTAATAAGCCCGTTGTACCTGTACGTTGTGAAGGTTTCCGAGGTGTATCTCAGTCTTTAGGACACCACATTGCTAACGATGCGATCCGTGACCACATGTTCCCTCGCTTTGACAAAGCGAAGAAGGAAAACACACTCACCATTGAACCTGGTCCCTACGATGTCGCCCTGATTGGTGACTACAACATCGGTGGTGATGCTTGGGCAAGCCGGATGTTACTAGAAGAAATGGGCTTACGTGTTGTGGCTCAGTGGTCTGGTGACGGTACTGTTAACGAATTGGTTAATGGTCTGGCAGCTAAGTTAGTTCTAATCCACTGCTACCGTTCCATGAACTATATCTGCCGTGCTTTGGAAGAAGCTTACGGTATGCCTTGGATGGAGTTTAACTTCTTTGGTCCTACCAAGATTGCTGCATCTCTGCGTGAGATTGCTGCTAAATTTGACTCTAAGATCCAAGAAAACGCAGAGAAGGTGATCGCTAAGTATACCCCAATCATGAATGCGGTAGTCGAGAAGTACCGCCCCCGCCTCGAAGGTAACACCGTTATGTTATATGTTGGCGGTCTGCGTCCTCGTCACGTTGTACCCGCTTTTGAAGACCTGGGTATCAAAGTTATTGGTACAGGTTACGAGTTTGCTCACAACGACGACTACAAGCGCACCACCCATTACATCGATAACGCCACAATTATTTACGACGACGTTACCGCCTACGAATTCGAGGAATTCGTTAAAGCTAAGAAACCAAGCCTAGTCGCCTCTGGGATTAAAGAGAAGTATGTCTTCCAGAAGATGGGCTTACCTTTCCGCCAAATGCACTCTTGGGATTACTCCGGTCCTTATCATGGTTACGACGGTTTCGCCATCTTTGCTCGCGACATGGATATAGCACTCAATAGCCCAACTTGGGGATTAATTGATGCTCCTTGGAACAAAAAAGAAGCTAAGGCTAAAGTTGCCTAAAAAAAGTCTGAGGACTAGGGATTAGGGGGTGGGGATTAGGAATTAGGTTAGAATTCTTCCCCAATTCCCATTCCCCAATTCCCAATCACCAATCCCTGGTCTGCGATCTGTAAACACCATTACCCACCCCAGCAAGCAAAAGAGATACAAAAATGCCACAGAATCCTGACAAAATCGTAGACCACGTAGACCTATTTAAACAGCCAGAGTATACCGAACTCTTCAAGAATAAGCACGAACAATTTGAAGGCGCACATTCTGCTGAAGAAGTAGAACGAGTTTCTGAGTGGACAAAAGGCTGGGACTACCGTGAAAAGAACTTTGCCCGTGAAGCATTAACAGTTAACCCAGCCAAAGGTTGTCAACCAGTAGGTGCAATGTTTGCAGCTCTCGGCTTTGAAGGAACTCTTCCCTTTGTCCAAGGTTCTCAAGGTTGCGTTGCATACTTCCGTACTCACCTTAGCCGTCACTACAAAGAACCTTGCTCTGCTGTTTCTTCTTCGATGACAGAAGACGCAGCCGTGTTCGGTGGTTTAAACAACATGATTGAAGGTATGAGTGTTGCTTATACACTCTACAAGCCCAAGATGATTGCTGTTTGCACCACCTGTATGGCTGAGGTTATCGGTGATGACTTGGGTGCATTTATCACCAACGCTAAGAATGCTGGTTCTATTCCCCAAGATTTTCCTGTACCCTTTGCTCACACTCCTAGCTTTGTTGGTTCCCACATCACTGGTTACGACAACATGATGAAGGGAATTCTATCTAACCTGAGTGAAGGTAAGAAGAAAGACAAAACCAACGGCAAAATCAACTTCATCCCTGGTTTCGACACCTACGTTGGTAACAACCGCGAACTCAAGCGGATGCTGGGTTTGATGGATATAGACTACACAATTCTTTCTGATACCAGTGATTACTTTGATTCACCAAACAACGGTGAATACGAAATGTACCCAGGTGGCACTAAGTTAGAAGATGCTGCTGAAGCCTGCAATGCTGAAGCTACTGTTGCTCTGCAAGCTTACACCACTCCCAAAACCCGTGAATACATTAAAACCAAATGGAATCAGGAAACTAAGGTTTCGCGTCCCTTCGGTGTCAAGGGTACAGATGAATTTCTAATGACACTGTCAGAATTGACTGGTAAGCCCATTCCCCAAGAACTGGAAATCGAACGCGGTCGCTTAGTTGACGCGATGACCGATTCCTACGCTTGGATTCATGGCAAGAAGTTTGCAATCTATGGCGAACCAGACTTAATCATCAGCGTTGTTAGTTTCTTGTTGGAATTGGGTGCTGAACCAGTACATATTCTTTGCCACAATGGTGACGAAGTATTCAAGAAAGAGCTGCAAGCTATTCTTGATGAAAGTCCCTTCGGTAAGCAAGCGACTATCTGGCTTGGTAAAGACCTGTGGCATTTCCGTAGCTTGTTGTTCACTGAGCCTGTAGACTTCTTTGTTGGTAACTCCTACGGTAAGTACCTGTGGCGTGACACTAAGATCCCAATGGTACGGATTGGTTATCCGATCTTTGATCGCCACCACTTACACCGCTATTCAACTATCGGTTATCAAGGTGGTATCAACCTCCTCAACTGGGTTGTTAACACCATTCTCGATGAAATGGATCGCAACACCAACATCATCGGTGTAACCGATATTTCCTTTGACTTGATTCGTTAAGAATCTCATCAACTCGCGGCGTGCCAATGAAGTAAAAAGTTAAAAGTAAAAACTCTAAAGATTATTCTTTTAACTTTTTACTTTTTACTTTTTCCTTTTTCCTCAAATATAATTATGGAATCGATCAATCACACTCATTCTCACCCTAATTACCACCCGCCTAATCATAAAAAATCTGGCGGTTTTGATCTTCTACGTCCATTACGTCGGCTAGTAGATAGCATCCAAATCAAAAATTATCGTCTTGCTCATTTAATTTGCCAAATTATTCCTTGCTGTTGTCCTTTTCAGCGAGATATTCACGTGTTTGGGCGTATTTTCCACGTTCCCGCGCTATGCAAACTCAATCCTTTATATGACAATTTTGTCGGATTGCGTTTTCGGGCATTATCTTACCTCAGCGATGAATGTGGAGAAGATGTCTCGAAATATATTTGCTAGTCGTTACAAATTACTCATTATTAATACTCATTATCCATTACTAATTAGTTAGTGGTTATTGATTAGTAGTTAGTGGGTAAACAATCAACAAACAACGATGAACTACTAACTACTATCTACTAACTACTATCTACTAACTACTAAAAAATTCATCCAGCGCGAGGAAACAGATGATCATCACTCAAGGCAAAATTAACGAGCTGCTCTCTGAGCCAGGATGCGAACATAATCATCACAAAAATGGGGAAAAGAAAAACAAGTCTTGCACGCAACAAGCTCAACCGGGAGCCGCTCAAGGGGGTTGTGCCTTTGACGGTGCAATGATTGCCCTTGTACCCATCACTGACGCTGCTCATTTAGTTCACGGGCCGATCGCCTGCGCTGGTAATTCCTGGGGTAGTCGTGGTAGCTTCTCTTCTGGCCCTCAACTTTACAAATTCGGCTTCACCACAGATTTGAGTGAAAATGACGTCATCTTTGGTGGTGAAAAAAAGCTTTATAAAGCCATCCTCGACATTCACAAACGCTACAATCCCGAAGCAGTTTTTGTGTACTCCACTTGTGTTACTGCTCTCATTGGTGAGGACATGGATGCAGTTTGCAAAGCCGCTACCAATAAAATCGGCATTCCTGTGATTCCCGTAAATTCACCGGGATTTATTGGTAGCAAAAATCTTGGCAACCGCATCGGTGGAGAAGCCCTACTAGAATACGTCGTTGGTACTCAAGAACCAGAATACACCACACCTTACGACATCAACCTCATCGGTGAATATAACATCGCTGGTGAAATGTGGAATGTATTACCTTTATTTAAAAAATTAGGTATTCGTGTTTTAGCTAAAATTACTGGTGATGCTCGCTACAAAGAAGTTTGCTGCGCCCACCGCGCCAAACTCAACGTGATGATTTGCTCCAAAGCTCTAATCAACATGGGGCGGAAAATGGAGGAACGCTACGGCATCCCCTACATCGAAGAATCTTTCTATGGTGTTGAGGATATCAATCGATGTTTACGAAATATTGCAGCGAAGTTGGGCGACCCTGATTTACAAGCACGCACAGAAAAACTGATTGCCGAAGAAACCGCCGCCCTCGATATCAAACTTGCTCCTTATCGCGATCGCCTCAAGGGCAAGCGTATTGTACTTTATACTGGAGGCGTGAAAAGCTGGTCTATTATCTCCGCAGCTAAAGACTTAGGCATGGAAGTAGTTGCTACCAGTACCAAAAAAAGTACTGAAGAAGATAAAGCCCGCATCAAGCAATTACTTGGCAAAGATGGTATTACTCTAGAAAAAGGTAATCCCCAAGAAATTCTACGGGTGATTAACGAAACTAACGCAGAGATGCTGATTGCAGGTGGTCGTAACCAATACACAGCCCTAAAAGCCCGGATTCCTTTCCTCGACATCAACCAAGAACGTCACCACGCCTATGCAGGTTATAGCGGCATGGTAGAAATGGCCAGGGAATTAGATGAAGCCCTCTACAGCCCCGTGTGGGAACAAGTCCGCAAACCAGCACCTTGGGAAGACGACTCAGAGACACGGGGACAAGGAGACACAGGAAAGTTTTCGTCTTCAACACACCTACCGATCTCTGTATCTTTTGAGGAGGAAGACTACTAATGGCGAAAGTTGTCAGTCCTAATAAGCCAGTTATAGTTAATCCTCTCAAACAAAGCCAAACTTTAGGTGCAGCCTTGGCCTTTTTGGGTTTGAAAGGGATGATACCTTTACTCCACGGTTCTCAAGGTTGTACTGCTTTTGCGAAAGTGATATTAGTGCGGCATTTCCGGGAAGCTATACCCCTTTCCACCACAGCCATGACGGAAGTCAGCACGATCTTGGGTGGTGAGGAGAATGTGGAACAAGCAATTTTGACTTTGGTGCAGAAGTCTCAGCCAGAAATTATTGGTTTGTGTACAACTGGACTAACGGAAACCAGAGGAGATGACATGGACGGGATTCTCAAGGATTTCCGCAAACGTCATCCGGAATTGGATGAATTGCCAATTGTACTTGTCTCCTCACCGGATTTTAAAGGCGCACTGCAAGATGGATTTGCCGCAGCAGTAGAAAGTATTGTCAAAGAAGTTCCGCAACCAGGCGAACCAAAAGCGCAACAGGTGACAATTTTGATGAGTTCCGCCTTCACTCCAGGGGATGTGCAACAAATCAAGGAAATTGTCAGTACTTTTGGCTTAATGCCGATTGTTGTCCCTGACCTTTCTGCTTCCTTGGATGGTCACTTGGATGATTCCTACAGTCCCATTACCGGGGGTGGCACAACTTTAGTACAACTACATAAAATTGGTAGTTCTGTTTATACCCTAGCGTTGGGTGAAAGTATGCGGGGTGCAGCCAAAATTTTAGAACAAAAATTTGGCACACCTTCCGAAGTGTTTACCGAACTGACTGGATTAGAGGCGGTAGACAGATTTATGCAGTTTTTGGCGAATTTGAGTGGAACCGCAGTTCCAGAAAAATATCGCCGTCAACGTCGCCAACTGCAAGATGCGATGTTGGATACTCATTTTTACTTTGGTAGGAAAAGGGTGTCCTTGGCGCTAGAACCAGATTTACTCTGGTCAACGGTATACTTTTTGCAATCAATGGGTGCAGAAATTCAAGCAGCCGTCACCACAACGCGATCGCCACTATTGGAAAAACTTGCGATTGATAGCGTTACCATTGGTGATTTTGAAGACTTTGAAAATTTAGCTGCGGGTTCTGACTTGCTAATTGGTAATTCTCATACTCAAGCGATCGCTAAACGTTTAGGAATTCCCCTTTATCGCCAAGGTATCCCCATTTTTGATCGTTTAGGTAATGGTCAATTTAACAAAGTAGGCTACAGAGGCACTATGGAACTCTTATTTGATATCGGGAACCTCTTTTTACATGCAGAGGAAACGAAAGTCAGGGATAGAGAAGTGCATGGGGATTAGGGGCAATGGGGAACTCGGGGTTCCCTGGTGGGGATTAGGGGCAGTGGGGAGTAAACCACTAACTACTAACCATTAACTACTAATGTACAGACGCGAGGAACATCGCGTCTCTAACCACTAACAAATAAAGATGAAAATAGCCTTCACAACTACTGACCAAGTTCATGTCAATGCTCATTTTGGTTGGGCAAAGATGATCGATGTTTATGAAGTTTCCCAAGATGGTTATCAATTTGTAGAAACTATCAAATTTAATGGAAACCTCAAAGAAGATGGTAATGAGGATAAGCTCGTCCCTAAACTCAATGCATTAAAAGAATGCACAATTGTGTATGTTACAGCAATTGGTAGTAGTGCTGCTGCCAAATTACTGAAAACAGGTGTTACTCCAATTAAAGCACGTTCAGAGCAAGATGAAATTGCTGAGACCCTCAACAAATTAGTCGAAACTCTCAAAGGTAGTCCACCACCTTGGTTACGTAAAGCTTTGCAGCAAAAAAACCTGAATTTTGATGACTTAGAACTGGAAGAAGAAACAACTGTATGAGTACAACTAATAGTGTCAACGGAACCGCCCCTAGTGAAGTTGTAAATTCACCTTTTTTGAAAGCGATCATTCAACAAATTCGTGGACAAGATAGTTACGGTGTATACCGAAATTGGTCAGATGAATTAATCCTTAAACCCTTTATAGTTAGCAAACAAAAGAAACGCGAAATTTCTGTAGAAGGCGAGGTTGACCCAGTAACAATTGGGCGAATAATGGCATTTTATCGTGCTGTCGCTGCCCGGATTGAACAAGAAACTGGTTTGTTATCCCAGGTTGTAGTTGATTTAAGTCATGAGGGTTTTGGCTGGGCACTAGTTTTTTCTGGTCGTCTTTTGTTAGCAGTAAAAACATTACGAGATGCTCATCGTTTTGGTTTTGAGTCACTAGAAAAAGTAGCAGAAGAGGGAGAAAAGCTAGTTCAAAAAGGTGTGGAATTAGCTCAAAAATTTCCTGAAGTGGGAAGATTGTAAATCGTCATTAGTTATTGGCCATTAGTCATTGGTAAAGGAAAATGACAAATGACAAATGAAAAATGAAAAATAACAAATGACAAATGACAAATGAAGGTTGAAGAACTAAAAACTCAAATCAAACGCCTCAACAGTAAAGCAGGTCAAATGAAAATGGATCTGCATGATTTAGCGGAAGGGTTGCCAACAGATTACCAAAAACTTATGGATGTTGCAGCTGCGACTTATGAAATTTATCGTCAGCTAGATGAACTAAAGCAACAACTCAAAATCATGGAGCAAGGCAAATGAGCGAAGATTGGAACAAATTCCAAAAGCTCACAGAAGCGGAGGAATATTTTGAATTTTTTGGATTATCTTATGACCAAAAAGTTGTAAGTGTAAATCGTCTACATATTTTGAAGAAGTTCTCAGAATATATTCAAGAAATTGATGAGAATTATACTGACCTCAGTCCAGAAGATAGATTAAATAAATATTGTGAGGCTTTGCAAAAAGCTTATCAGGTTTTTCTGGAATCCACACCTCAAGAACAAAAGCTGTTCAAAGTATTTAAACAGAAGCCTAAAAATGTAGTCACGCTGACAGAAATCACTTCTGATTAGGAGGTAAAAAGTGATAGACCTAACGCCTACCGAGTTAGAACGTTACCGTCGCCAAATGATGCTCCCAAATTTTGGTGAAGTAGCGCAGAAGCGTCTCAAGTCAGCGACTGTTTTGGTGACAGGTGTGGGAGGATTAGGTGGTACGGCAGCGCTTTACCTAGCAGTAGCAGGCGTTGGTCGGCTGATCCTAGTCCGGGGTGGTGACTTGCGACTGGATGATATGAATCGTCAAATTTTGATGACGCACGATTGGGTTGGTCAGCCAAGAGTTTTCAAGGCAAAGGAAACTCTCGAAGTTATCAATCCTGATGTCAAGGTGGAAGCGGTTCATGAGTATATTAATCAGGAGAATGTAGACTCCTTAGTGCAATCTGCTGATATGGCACTAGACTGCGCCCATAATTTTACGGAACGCGATTTGCTAAATGCAGCTTGTGTACGTTGGCGTAAACCAATGGTAGAAGCCGCGATGGACGGGATGGAGGCTTACCTAACTACGATTATTCCTGGTGTGACGCCTTGTTTATCTTGTCTATTTCCAGAGAAACCAGACTGGGATAGACGCGGGTTTTCAGTTTTAGGTGCTGTGTCTGGTACTCTTGCTTGTTTGACAGCTTTGGAAGCAATCAAACTCATCACTGGTTATAGTCAACCTTTGTTATCGCAACTACTGACAATGGATTTGACCCGCATGGAATTTGCTAAGCGCCGTTCTTATCGCGATCGCTGCTGTCCAGTATGCGGTAACAATGCACCTTGGAGATACTTGCAAACAAAATCCACAGTCATTAGTCATTAAAAAATTGTTGTTTGTTGTTTGTTCTTTGTTGTTTGGAACAACCAACTACCAACTACTAACAAACAACAAATTTGTAAAAGTTAGGAGGTCTAATGACTGTTACTTTGACAGAAAAAGCAGAATTTCGTCTACGGGCATTTTTAGCAGGTTCTGCTCCTGATGCCAATGGTGCTACAAAAGGTATCCGCATATCTGTTAAAGATGGTGGTTGCAGTGGTTATGAATATGCAATGGATGTCACTAGCCAGCCAAAACCAGACGATCTAGTCATCCAGCAAGGTAAAGTAATTCTTTACGTTGATGCCAAAAGTGCGCCATTACTTGAAGGAATCGTCATCGATTTTATTGACGGTGTAATGGAAGGTGGCTTCAAATTTATTAACCCAAATGCAACAGAAACTTGTGGTTGTGGCAAATCATTTAAAACGGGTGATTGCTCATCAGCAGGTGTACCTTGCAGTTAACGGTTAGTGGTTAGTAGAAAACAACTAACAACTATTAACTAATAACTAACAACTAATAACTAAGTTTTTTTGAGGAGAACACAAAAATGGCTACCTACCAAGTCAGATTAATCAACAAAAAAGAAGACCTTGACGCCACAATTGAAGTTGATGAAGATACTACTATCTTAGAAGCAGCAGAAGAAAATGGTATTGAATTACCCTTCTCTTGCCACTCTGGTTCTTGCTCTAGCTGTGTTGGTAAGGTAGTTGAAGGTGAAGTAGATCAGTCTGAGCAAATCTTCTTAGATGATGAGCAGATGTCTAAAGGATTCGCATTACTTTGCGTTACCTATCCTCGTTCTAACTGCACAATTAAAACACATCAAGAACCTTATCTTGTTTAAATCTCTAATTTCTTTCTTCCTTTTATTGTTCTTTCCTTAGCTATTTTCGAGGTCATAGCTATGATACAGCTATGACTTCTTTATTAATAAAGAATAATTTTATACTGGCTGAAGTGAGTAGCTCGTAACAATTATTTTTCAAATATTGTTGTTAATTATAAGATAACCTTATTTTATATATTTTGGTTGATTCTTTAGTTTTATTTTACAAATAAACAATTAGTATTTTTAATACTAACTACTAAATGTTTAACGCTTTCAGTGTCACTGGTTCTTCATTAGAATTACTGAAAATAGGAGAGCAAGGAATTATTCAGTTCTGTAACACTCAGGACGAAAACCTTCTTAATCAAGTGATATCTTTGGGTCTAACTCCAGGAATATACTTCACTGTAGAACAACAATTTCCTAATCTTGTTATCAACGTTAGACAAGGAAGATTAACGATTAGTAAGGAAATTGCTGGTAAAATTTATGTCCGAATTGTTAAAAGATAATTATATGTTTGTTATTAGTTAGGTTATTGGTTGATTTTTAATTCTTTTTAGAATATTTAGATATTGCACCTTAACTTGAGTACGCTTGGAACTAAAGTTCTAGGCTTATAGCAAAGATCCGTTTTAACGGACTAAAGAATACGTAGATACGCTTTCTACTATATTTTCAAGACAGTCAATCACGGGAAAATCCCCACAAGCAAATATGGAAATATGACTTTTCCTACACCCCTACACCCTTACACCCCCACACCCATTTAATAGTAAAAATATGACTGGGAATACCGTCACGCACCACTATCACAACTTTTTACAAGTAGTTCAGAGTTACTATCAACTCACAAAACCCCGAATTATTCCTTTGCTATTGATTACGACAGCTGCTAGTATGTCGATCGCATCTAAAGGAAACTTAGATCCGATATTAATGTTAGTAACTCTGGCTGGTGGAACTTTTGCTGCTGCTAGCGCTCAAACTTTTAATTGTGTCTATGATCGCGATATCGACTATGAAATGGAACGCACGCGCCATCGTCCTTTACCTTCTGGTCGTGTCCAACCTACTCATGCTTTAATATTTGCGATCGCTTTGGCTTGTATTTCTTTTACATTGCTGACAGGGTTTGTAAATTTGCTTAGCGCTTTACTAGCAATGTCTGGGATTTTATTTTATGTAGGCGTATACACTCATTTACTTAAACGCCACACTTCATTGAATATTGTCATTGGTGGTGCGGCTGGGGCTGTTCCCATGTTGGTGGGTTGGGCAGCAGTTACAGGTACACTGAGTTGGACAGCATGGTTATTATTTGTGATCGTTTTTTTGTGGACACCTCCACATTTTTGGGCGTTAGCTTTGATGATTAGCGAAGATTATGCCAAGGTAGGTGTACCAATGCTGCCTGTAGTTACTGATAATATCACCGCCGCCCGGCAGATTTGGGTATATACTTTAATGCTTGTCCCGGCTACGTTTTTGTTGATCGATCCTCTACAAGCAGTAGGTACTGTCTATGGCTGTACAGCCTTTATTATCGGAGCTATCTTGATTAAAAAAGCCTGGGGGCTTTTGCAATACTCAGAGGATAAACAATCTGCGCGATCGCTTTTTCTTTACTCTATTCTTTACATGATGTTGTTATGTGCAGCTATGGTAGTTGATAGTTTGCAAATTACCCACAATTTTACTCAAGCAATGATGAAATTAGTTAATTAAATTGTGTGATTTGTTGGTTGTTGTTAGTTATTTTTTGTGACGCTCAACCACCAACTACCAACAAAGAACGGCGTTGCATAATAGCGGTATGAATTGAGGTCAATTAATCATGGAATGTCCACGCTGTGGATCTTGTCATAACCGTAAGAATGGAAAGAAAAGAGGTAAACAGAATCACATTTGCTGTGATTGTGGTCGTCAATTCATTGATGTCTATAAACCACCCAGGGGCTACTCGGATGAAATCAAACAAGAATGCCTAAAAATGTACGTCAATGGTATGGGATTTCGTGGAATTGAAAGGGTGAAAAACGTTCATCATACTACCATTATTCATTGGGTTAAACGAGTGGGTACACAATTGGCGGATACACCAAATTCAAAGGAAATTCCGCAGGTGGGAGAACTAGATGAATTAGAAACATTTATTGGTTCAAAAAAAATAAAATCTGGTTGTGGACGGCGGTAAATCACTTTACTCAAGGTATTCTTGCTTGGGTTTTAGGTGATCGTAGTTCGACTACTTTCCAACAGTTATGGAACATTGTCCAGTGTTGGCAGAGTTATTTTTACGTCACAGATGGATACCCTGTTTACCCTTGTTTTGTTCCTGATGGTGACCAAATTGTGAGTAAGACCTACATGACACGAGTCGAAAATGAAAACACAAGGCTTAGACATTATTTGGCTCGTCTTCATCGTAAAACTTTATGTTATTCCAAAACCGAGGAAATGCTGAGATACTCTGTTCGATTGTTATTGCACTACCTCAAATATCGTTCTGTTCCCTTACCTGCCTAAAACATACCTTTATTCAGCAACGCCCAAAGAACTAACTATTTTTTTAATCAACAGCAACCATTACATCTGTTGCTTTCACCACAGCATAAGCTTCTTTACCTTCAGCAAGTTGAAGGTTATCTGCTGAAGATTTTGTAATGATTGCAGTTACTTCTACACCAGGAGCTAATTCTAATATAACTTCGGTATTGACAGACCCTGGTACTACTTTTTTCACAGTAGCTTTAAGAGTATTACGAGCGCTTATTTTCATTTTTTCGTATTTTTGGTTATTTTCCTAGATTATGTTATCTATTTAATATAATGTACCTGTGTTTTTTTAGATTTTTTTTATATTTATATAAATTTAGTATAGTATCTACAATATTTTTCTAAATAAAAGTATGGCGAATTACTAGAAGAATCAAAATACTTATCCAAAATATAGTTTGTTTTAATCATTTGATTAACTAATATTACTGCAAAGTTTTATAACTAATTCTTTGTTTAAGTTTGTGATAAAGACTAAGATATGAATGTAGGATAAATTGTTTCCTAAAAAGCTAAATATTCAGTAGGACAAAGTGATATGTTCTCTTGAATTAATGATTTCCGAAACTTTGACTAAATTCTCAATCCTAGAGAATTTAAAATATATTTCAGATCATTAATAATGGGCGAAGGCGTAAATCTTATTCTAAAAAAGTCAAAGAAATTGAGAAATCAGAGAACGAAAATTGACTAAATTTAGTAGTAATCACTTTCTACAGCAGTGATTTTTAGGAATTGCAATTGAGCCTAATTATTTAGATAAAGCGTGTCTCTTCGACGCTTACGCAGCTAGGAAAGAATCAAAGAATCTATTTCCTTGCATAAAGGAAAAGGAGCAGAAATTATGAGAGCCAAGCATATTATGACTCAAGATGTAGCCACTATTCGTGGTTCGGCTACTGTAGCAGAAGCAGTCAAACTCATGAGGCTCAAAGAATTACGGGCGTTGATTGTAGAACCTCGAAACGATGCAGATGCATACGGTATTGTGACTGAGACAGATATTGTATCTAAGGTGGTCGCCTATGGAAAAGATCCCAAAAAGGTATATGTCTATGAAATCATGAGTAAGCCTTGCATCGTTGTCAATCCCGATCTTGATGTGGAATACGTCGCACGGCTATTTGCAAATACAGGTGTTTGGCGTGCGCCTGTCATTCAAGGTGAATTACTTGGCATTATTTCTGTTACCGACATTATTACCAAAGGTGATTTCCTGGAAAAACCCAAATTAGCTTTCTTGCAAAAAGAACTCCAAAAAGCCGTATCAAATGCTCGCTCAATTTCCAGTAGCTACGGCGCGGATTCTAAAAAAGCCGTAGAAGCTTGGGATTTTGTAGACGAACTCGAAGCAGAAGCATGTTTTTATGGCGCACCCAAGCTAGAAAAATCAGCAAGACAGCTATTCTCTAATGGACGTCATCCAGTGAACGTAGGTTAATACGTAAGTATTAAACTATGTAGTTATTATGAGGTGCGTTAACGCGGTGTAACGCACCCTATAAATTTAAGATTTACTTTATTAATTAACTTTTAGTGTAATTATCTTTGAAAACTTTTCTCAAAACTGTTTTTAGAAATTAATAGTTAGTTTTTATAAGCAAAAGGCTTTTTACTGAGCTGATTAAGGTGTTGTTTTCAAAAATAGACAGTGTAGCAGTTTGCTTTTATAATTTAGAAATTGAGAATTATTTTCTAATATAAATATAAAAATTCATTGATATTAACTTGGAGATTACCATTTTACACAGCAATAGTATCAAAGGATTCTTTTTTAAAATTATTTATGTTTATTATAAATCTATCTGGAATTATAAAAGCTTGAAGTATTACTTTTTAGATAGAAAACATCAATCATATAAGTAAAATTGCTACTTCAGCTTTAATCCAGTTATAAACCTAAAATAAATTTTTAATTTTAACGTCAGTACAACGAACCTCTCCCCTTTGCTCTCCTTCTCCTAAAACATAGGAAAGGAGTAATATACAAGTTGGTTTTGTTAGCCTCTAACAGCGTAGAAAAAAGTTTGATCAGAGGTAAAACCATATTCTAAAAACTCACGTTAATCTTAATATATTTACTTTTAATCATGGAAGAGTTACTGGAGGTTGAATCAGTTAGACTAGTAAAAACTGTAATTTCCAGCTTTGTGAGTCTAAATTCTATGTAGTAATTAAGAGAGATAAGGAGATGAATAAGGAATTTTTACCAAAGGATGATTTACACCCTATTCAGCTAACTTCAGCAGATATTATATTGCGTCAGCAACTAGAAAATTCTATTAGTAGTTATTTTTTTAATGCTTGCGATCGCACTGTTCAAAATTTATTATCTAGTTGTCGTTGGTACATTCTTAGCTATGCTAATGCTTTGACTTTAGTAGTTGAATGTCCAGATCAAATTACTAACTGGCGTGTTCTGCAAAAAATTGTGCCAATGGCGGCAATTTTAGGCGACATTATCAGTAGTGCCAAAATTCGTATTTGTCCACCGAAAAAAGAGGGAATGCCTTTTGAAATGAGAGTAGATGAGCTAGCAGTTTATCGAGATATGGCTTAGTAGTTCTTAGTTATTTGTTGGTTGTTGTTTGTTGCTCAATAGACACTAACTACTAACTCCCAATTCAATCATTGCTTTAATTTCTGCAAAAACTAAGTCAGCAGAATCTTTTACAACAGGACTCAACTCCCAACCAAAATCAAGATTTACCACTTCAATTAAATAAACTATCACCTCTTGAGGAAAATCATTCTGAAAGAGTTTTCTACCTGCGGCTAAAGCATTATCCCAACGAAAATCATGCAAATTATAACTGGGTTCTGGCAAGCTCTCTAGTTCTTTTCCTGGAACTCTAAACACAGCGCCTGGTTCGGAACCTGTTGCACTTGCATCAATAATTATTAACTGTTGACAGCCTCTTGCTTGAAACATCACTTCCATTCCAGCAGTACCACAATCATAAACTTGCACATGAGGATGGGGATTTTCGACTAGATATTGCTGTAGGCGTTGAGCGACTATAACACCCACAGCATCATCGCTGCGGTTAAGATTACCGCAACCAATAATAGTTATTTGTGCTTTGTCATTTGTCATTTGTTGTTCTTAAAGTCAGTGAGGTGCGTTAGGCTAAACAAGTCTAGTGCATAATTTTGTTTTATGCAGTATTGGGGATGCAGTCGGTCTCAAAAATGTGTGTTCGTAACAAACAAGCAAGATAGAGATTAGTGTTTGATCTAGCAGACTTAGAGGCAAGCCCAAAATGGTACATGCACCATCCAAAATGCTGACGTTGGTGGAGTTTCTACAATTACCAGAAACTAAACTTGCTAGTGAGTACATTGACGGTCAAATTATCCAGAAACCCATGCCACAAGGGAAACATAGCGCAATTCGAGGAGAATTTGTAGCTGCCATTAATGGTGTAGTTAAGCCTAAGCGCATCGCTCGTGCGTTCCCTAGAGCTACGTTGTACCTAACCTTCGGGAAGCCGCTCTTCGAGCGTCTATGGTAATCGTTCAATTGTTCCTGACATTACAGTTTTTATTTGAAGCCGAATTCCCCGTGATGAAAATGGGGAAGTTGCCAATACATTTTCTGTGGCTCCAGATTGGACAATTGAAATCTTGTCTCCTGATCAAAGCCAGACAAAGGTGACGAAAAATATTCTTCATTGTCTCAAGCATGGAACTCAGATAGGTTGGTTGATCGATCCGGATGAGCAAACCGTGTTTGTTTTTCGTCCTAAACAAGAAATTGAAGTGTTTGATAAATTAGATGCAGTTCTTCCTATGCCATCTTTTGCAAGTGAGCTACACCTAACAATCAAAGATTTGTTTGCTTGGTTGTTGGAGTAAATTGCAAAAGTTAGGTGCTGCAATTGCCAAATCGTAAGCAGTATTACTTGTTAGAATGAGCAACAGGTGGAGTGAGTGACCGGAATGCCTACTGTTGCTCAATTGAAAAGTTTATATCGCGTTAGCTATCAACTGACGTACATCATGACTTAGCCCATACATCTTAATTTGTGTTGATATCGAAGTCGTAACATATATATTAGCTGGGTATGACGAAGAGCTTGAGTTCCAAATCTTACCTAATAGAGAGTTTGCTGATGAGCCGAATTAACCATGATGCAATGTCCGACGCTGAATTGAAACAGTACTTTCTTAAACATCGTGGAGATCAAGCTACTCTTCAAGCATACTTGAACAGAATCAATCAGCGTCCGCTTAGGATTATTGCAAGTTCAGAAGATCCTGATTTTGATGAGAAAGTTCAAGCAGCTATTCGTCAAAAGTTAAAAGCAGCAAGAAGCAGCAGTGGTGAGCAGGCTAACACTGCGTTTGAGCCGACCGAGCAAGAATAATCTATTGGAATCAGGGAAAGCACCGGAACACTAACATGGTCGATTCAGTTGCAAAAGCTATCTGCGGCAGGTAATCGGGAATTTGACCCGCTAGCCTTTGGTTGTGCGGTGAGATAAGTTTGAATAACCCTATATTGTTTTAATTCACATCATATGGAAATTATGAAAATAGAAATATCACCTGATGTTTTTTATTAAAAAATACAATATGTTTCGTATTATATCATTATTTTTTAATCAAAAATTACTGAGAAATACTTTTATTAATCAGCAAAAAGCTTTTCTTAATACATTATTAATAATAGTTCACTATTGACATTTAGTAATTATAGTTCTGATTAAAAAATACATTTTTTAGTTTTGTTTAAGAATATTATCGTTATATGTTAATTGTTAAGTTTTGAGTCTAAAAATTAAACTAAATTCATTGGAACCTAAAACCAAGCTGATTCTTAACTAACCGGATTTCGCCACGCACAGATCATAACCAAATCGGTTAAGTATGAATGCTGGTAATGATATTTATGGACGCCAATCTTGAAAATTGAGCTTATATGCAGCAGATATACCCAGGAGAATTTCATGCTTGAGTATCTAACGCGTTTGAATGACCACAATTTACCCTATCCAGATACGATTCATCCCATCGTTGTTCATTTTGTCATCGCAATGGTGTTGTTTGCCTTCTGCTGTGATGTAATAGGTTATTTTACCCGTAACTCTCGTCTGTTCGAGGTCAGCTGGTGGAATATGTGTCTTGCAACTGTTGCCATCTTCGTTGCGATCATTTTTGGTCAGTTTGAAGCAGGTTTGGCAAAACCTTATCATCTAGCAAAATCAGTACTGAATATGCATACCCTGATTGGCTGGTCGCTTTCAGGAATTATTGCTGCAATCACAGCTTGGCGTTATGTAATTCGTACGCGCAACCCCCAAAAATTACCCATCGGCTATTTAGGAGTAGGACTACTTCTAGTCACCATCGTTGGTATGCAGGTGTATCTGGGAGATCAACTTGTTTGGGTGTATGGACTGCACACAGTACCAGTAATTGAAGCAGTAAAGGATGGTATTTTGCGATGAACGCAGAACTGATTGACCAATTGGGAGCTAAACTAGGCGCAAACGGACTACCCTACACCATTCCTGTTCATCCCAACTTAGTGCATCTGACCTTGGGTTTGTTCATCATTGCCATTCTCTTTGATATTGTCGGTGTATTTTTCCCCTTACATCAATTTGTCTACAAATATTTAGCATTACCAGTGGAACGTGCTAACTTCTTTGATGTTGGCTGGTATAACATGCTGGCTTCAGCCATGATTACCTTTTTGACAGTAGCAGCAGGCTTTTACGAAATCATGCTTGCAGAAGCACCAGTAGATGTTAAAAGTGCCTGGGGTATGCAAGCTATGGAAACAATGTTGTGGCATGGTGTGGGTGGTGTTATACTCCTAGCCTTGATTGTAGGGATGACAGTCTGGCGCGGATTACAACGCTTCATTTGGCGCAAAGACGAAGATAGACAAGTGCAGCTGAGTTATCTCGCTGTCGGAATGGCAATCATGTTTATGATGTATGTTCATGGTACTTTGGGAGCGCAAATGGCTGCGGAATTCGGCATCCATAACACTGCCGACCAATTGCTCAGAATTGGTCAAGACCTCAACGCAATTATAAAAGGTTAGTGGTTAGTAGTCAAACAACAACCACCAACCAACTATCAACAACTAACAACCAACTCTTCTATTGCCATGAAAATCCAGAAATTACTCAAAATTCTCACCTTTGCAACGAGTGCGATCGCACTCACAACTACTAGTCTCTGGATTGGGAAACAGGCTTACTCCTGGCTTCCTCCCCAGGCGGCTGCGGAATCGCGACTCGTTGATGATTTGATTAGCTTCTTGGTAACACTCGGAGCATTTATCTTCCTGGGTGTCACCGGAACTCTGATGTATTCGGTTATTTTTCATCGGGCGAAAAAAGGCGACATCAGCGACGGGCCACCAATCGAAGGAAATATTACCCTCGAAGTCGTCTGGACAGCTATCCCCATTATGCTGGTACTGTGGATTGCTGGTTACAGCTACCAAATCTACGAGCAAATGGGGATTCAAGGGCCAAATGAACACGTCCATTTCCGTATGCCGATGGGGATGGAATCAGCTTATGCAGCACCAAAAGACGCACCTGTTGACGCTACCACTACACCTGTAGAAAAAATCGATGTTCTTGCCAAACAATGGGCTTGGGTCTTCCACTATCCAGAAAAGAATGTCACCAGTAGTGAACTACACCTACCCGCGAACAAAAGAGTGCGTCTCGCACTGCAATCTGAAGATGTTCTGCATGGCTTGTACGTACCAGCCTTTCGCCTCAAACAAGACATAGTGCCTAACCAAACTATAGACTTTGAATTCACCCCCATTCGGCTGGGTAAATATCAACTCACAGATTCTCAATACAGTGGTACATACTTTGCAACCATGCAAGCCGATGTTGTAGTTGAATCACCAGAAGATTACCAGCAGTGGCTCACCAAAGCTGCAACCCGCAAACCTTCTCCAGCCAAAAATCAGGCAGTTTCTGAGTATGCCCAAGCAGCTGGCTGGACAACAGTCGCCCCGGCTGCACCTCCTGTGGTTAATTATCCTGGTTCATAGGAAAACAAAGCGATGACCAACGTTACCATTGAAAGTATCGGTATCGCAGGTGAACAAACTCATCACCCCAGTCCTGATAACTGGAAGCGATACTTCAGCTTTAGTACTGATCACAAGGTCATTGGTATCCAGTACCTTGTTACTTCATTCATTTTCTTCCTGGTAGGCGGTATCTTTGCCATGATACTGCGGGGAGAACTCATCACCCCTGATTCAGATTTAATTGACCGCACCATGTACAACGGCATGTTTACCATGCATGGTACAGTCATGCTGTTCCTGTGGACATTCCCATCCTTAGTTGGTATAGCAAACTACCTTGTACCCCTGATGATAGGGGCGCGGGACATGGCATTTCCTCGCCTTAATGCTGCCGCTTTTTGGATGGTACCAGTTGTCGGCATTCTGTTAATGGCTAGCTTTTTTGTGCCTGGTGGCCCAGCCCAAGCTGGTTGGTGGTCTTACCCACCAGTGAGTCTCCAGAATCCCACAGGTAACTTAATTAACGGACAAGTCATCTGGTTGCTCGCAGTGGCAATTTCTGGTGTGTCTTCAATTATGGGCGCAGTCAACTTTGTCACCACGATTGTGAAGATGCGCGCCCCAGGGATGACCTTCTTTAGAATGCCCCTGTTCGTTTGGGCAGTATTCAGCGCTCAAATTATCCAACTTTTCGGACTCCCAGCCTTGACAGCAGGTGCAGTCATGCTGTTACTCGACCTCACCGTTGGTACTGGCTTTTTTAACCCAGCGAACGGTGGTAATCCAGTCATGTTCCAGCACTACTTCTGGTTTTACTCTCACCCTGCTGTTTACGTGATTATTCTGCCCATCTTTGGGATTTTCTCAGAGATATTCCCCGTTTATGCTCGTAAACCTTTATTTGGTTACAAAGTAGTCGCCGTTTCCTCAATCTTAATTGCCGTAGTCAGTGCGATCGTCTGGGTACACCACATGTATGTCAGTGGAACTCCTGGTTGGATGCGGATGATTTTCATGTTGACAACTATGTTTGTCTCTGTACCGACTGGAATTAAAGTGTTTGCTTGGGTAGCGACAATATGGGGCGGTAAATTACGCCTAACTACACCCATGTTGTTTGCCTTAGGTGGATTGGTGTTGTTTGTCTTTGCTGGGATTACAGGCATCATGCTTTCTTCTGTGCCTGTGGATGTTCACGTCAACAATACCTACTTTGTCGTTGGTCACTTCCACTATGTTCTTTATGGAACGGTGACGATGGGGATGTATGCAGCCATGTACCATTGGTTCCCCAAGATGACAGGCAAAATGTACTACGAAGGTTTGGGTAAGTTGCATTTTTGGTTAGCGTTTATTGGTACTAACCTCAACTTCTTCCCTATGCATCCATTAGGATTACAAGGGATGTTGCGTAGAGTTGCTTCCTACGCTCCAGAGTATGAGTTATGGAATATTGTTGCTAGTGTTGGTGCGTTTATGTTAGGTATGTCTACTCTACCTTTTATTCTGAATATGATTAGTGCTTGGGTAGGTGGCGAGGAAGCATCAGCTAATCCTTGGCAAGCTATTGGTTTGGAATGGGAAGTTTCTTCACCACCACCTATAGAAAATTTTGAAGAGATTCCTGTGGTCATTAGTGAGCCTTATGGATATGGCAAGTTGGAACCTTTAGTTGCTCAAACTCATAGTCATAACTATCTATCTACTAACCCTACTTTAACGAGTATAGATTGACGCAAAGACGCGGAAACTAAAACTCCGCGTTCCTCTGCGCTAAACTCAGCGTTCCTTTGCGTTTAAATTACAACCTGTTGATGCTGCTAACTGTACGGAGAATTTCAGCAATGGACGGTTATCTGATTTCAGAAGAGTTGCACCTGCATCATGCAGAGCATACTCATGACGAAGAAGGCAATAAAATGTTTGGCTTCGTTATATTTTTACTATCTGAAAGTGTTATTTTCCTCAGTTTTTTTGCCGGATATATTATTTATAAACTCACAACTCCTAATTGGTTGCCGCCTGGTGTTGATGGGTTGGAAGTGGTAGCGCCTGCTATTAATACGGTGGTTTTGGTTGCTAGTAGTTTTGTGATTTATTTGGCAGAACGTGCGCTGCAACGCCACAATTTGTGGAGATATCGCCTGTTTTTGTTGGCAACTATAGCGATGGGGACTTACTTTTTGGTTGGACAGGCAATTGAGTGGAAAGGTTTGGAATTTGGTTTTACTTCTGGCGCGTTTGGTGGAATGTTCTACCTGCTTACTGGTTTTCACGGTTTGCATGTTCTCACAGGTATTCTATTACAGTTGATTATTTTGGTGCGTTCTTTTATTCCAGGTAATTTTGAGTCTGGCCATTTTGGTGTGAATGCAACTTCACTTTTCTGGCACTTTGTTGATGTGATTTGGATTGTGTTGTTTGTGCTTCTCTACATTTGGCAGTAAGTTACAGCTACTTTCAATTCAGTCAGGTATAAAACCTCACCCCCTACCCCCTCTCTTTAGTAAGGAGAGGGGGTGAGGTGTGTTTCACTCGATTTTATTGAACAATAAACTGTCTTGGGTTAATTCTACTTTCAAGCGGTTTATGTTATGTTTTGCACCTGTTTTTTGATCGCCAAGAAATAAATTTCTTGCCTGAAAGCGAAAGTAAGCTAAAGCTTACTAAACTTATCTTTCAGTCCGTTTCAACTGACACAGGACTTACGCAACTGGCACGAAGAGCAGGTAGGGCTGTGCCTGACCCCGCGACAATTAAAATCAAACCAAGCACATAAGAATACTTGGGCATTTCAGTTGCTGAATTAAATATAAGACAAGCAAGTTATGCTTGATTTGTAAGTCTTATGACATCTTGCACCATTCTCAAGAAGAGTCAGAGGCTCTTCATCCGTGAAAGATTAAGATAAAGCACCTTTTGTCAATCAGCTAAAATACTCAAAACTTCACATCTATGTAATAAACCTACACCTGTCAACTCCCCAACCCTCCCAGGACAAACGCATCTAAATACCGTTGCCATGATAGTCCTAACTAGTTAACCTGAGTTCGGGATAAGCTGAAACCATGATTCTATCGTTGGACGAAACTCCTATTCCTTCGTAGAACTAGCGGCAAAATCATCTTAACCCGAACTGAGGTTTTGTTAGTGAGCATCGTTGAGCTGTGCTGTTGGTAACTATGGGCGAGTTGAGCAAGCTTGGCAAAACCTCGGCCGCTCTAGCCCCTTTTTAGTCCACGGCGACGGCTCTCAGTTTGGCTGGTTACGGGTTGTGCGTAACCGTAACGGGGAACTGTAGCAGCTGGGCAACGACCTCAGTCGGCGCACCGACAGGCGCAAGGTCAACGGGTTCTTGCAGCCGATAAACAGCACCCTGCGGCGGAAACTGCGTCAGGTTGTCGTTGATCAGCCTGGCTGTCTTAGTGTTTGACAGCACTAAGGGCGGGCCGCCTCCGGGTGGCTTTTCGATGGTAACAGTGAAATCCAGATACATTGTTTGCCGGAAGGTGGGCGGGAGCTGCTTGATGAGTTCGAGCAGACTCAGGGGTGTTACCTCGGCATCGGCCTGACTGATGGTAACTCTGCCAAGTACCGGACTATCAGCCGAAACCTCGTGGCCAATTACTCTTAACTTGACACCGCCGAGACCTTGTGAGAGGTTTTCCTCTACTCGCACGGTGATCCCGCCCTTGAAGTCCAGCGTCACAAGTCCGAGGACATTCACTTGTAGGGGTACGTTGACCGCGTAGCAACTGCACGGGATCTCCATACCGATCGACGGCAAAAGACCAGTAAATACCATAATTAACCTCCATTTAAATCATCTCAATCTGGGAATACTAACCGCAGAGAGCGGTTGAGTATTTCTCCCCAGTGAGGTTTACCAGATTTGCCGATGTACACTCTTGGCATCGGCTATGACTTTTTAGTGGGCTTGCCAACCCAAAATTGTTGGGTGATGGCAAGCAGGGGAGGTTGGGAAATTTGAGGACGCTGGGGGGAGAAGAGAAGGCTGGGAAAGTGCCGGGGCTGGGGGAGAACGTATTATCTATTTCCCCCTTTCTTCCCCTGCTTCCCCTACTCCCTCTGCTCTGTTCTCTCCCCCTGCACTTTCCTCTACCCCAGCACCCCCTGCTTACCACTACCCATCCTGGGTTCCGCATAGGGCTGTAAAGCTTCCCTCAGTGCTGCTGGCACAGGTGTTGGCAGCATTCGCTCTCCTTCTCGTTTCATGCAGGCTATTTGCTGCTCACCACGAGCGATCAATTCTTCGTTACCACTTGTAAGTCTCCAGTACTCAAAGAGCATTGTGATTCGATTTTGGGTAAGTTCTTTCATACGCATCCGGATGGCGATAGTGTCGAAGGCATAAAGTTCGACAAAATACTCACAAGACACCCGAACAGTAGCCAAAGCTAGACCCTGGGATAGTTCTGCCAAAATTGTAGGGGCATAATCTTTAAGAAACATCTCACGACAACGACCCTGCCATTTCAGGTGGTTTACGTAGTAAACATTTCCGACGAGGTTAGTTTCTTCAAAACCCACAATATGTATATATTCATATGCTTTCATCTACCCTCCTTAAACATCAAGTTTGTTGTAGCCTATGCATAAATGGTCACCAACAGACTTATACCAATTTGGAATTTTTAATTAATAAACTTAGATGGAGCAAGACTTTCCTGGTTTAAATCTGTTGTTTCATTTGGGTTAATTGGTATTAAACATCACTCGCTGGAGGAAACCGATGGTAGCGCAGGGCGATCAGCATCGGTATCAGCACGATCAGGTTGTAGAAAAGATGCAGTTCGATTCGCGGCAGCCAGGGTTGACCAGTAAAAGGGCGATCGCTAAAGTATTGAGCGATGATCTGTGCAATACTCACTGGCCCAGCAAATTGATATAGGTTCTTATGGATCAGTGACTGACCTAATAATAAGGCGTGTTCAATGTGATGCCAGAATTGGATAGCAAAGGCAATATTCCACCAGAAAAGCGCCTGTGTAATTGTAATTGCTGGACGCAACAATGCTAAACCCAAAAGCATAAACAGAGCGTGACCGTAGTGCAACCACTCTGAATGCACTAAAGAGGGATAGAATAGTCCGAGTACGCCAAGACATTGGGGTCTAGGCCAATGCAGTACCCAAAGCTGAAATCCCTGAAACAAGTGTTCGGACAAATGAGCAAGGATAACAATCATAAAAATCTGCATGGCTCGTTTATGCCAACGCCCATTTAGGGCATGGATCAGAGATTGGAATATTGGGAATTTGGAGTTTCTGAGGGAATTTTTGGTAATCGTCATCGCAAGTACCTCCTGTAGGTTTAATTCAGAAGTATCGTTTGTTTAGAAGCACAGAAAAGACTAGTTTGTGGGCAAAGGACTGCACAGATATATCAAAGGTGGAGATCGACAAATCTCCTGATTGGAGCAAAACTTCATCATTACTAGCGGTTAAACTAGCGAGGATCAGGGGGGCATTCTCTATAGCCCCAGCCTTCTTGAGACACTCAATTGCTGTCCAAATACGAGTCGCAGCAGTATTCTGGTCTTCTCCCGTTTCCTGATGAATAATTTCTGCTAGTTTGAATCTCTCTATCCCCAGCAAGTCTTGCCAGATTGAGACAGGACGGGAAACTACGGGTTCAACATCACAGCCAATTGCACCTTTGCCGACAATAGCTATAGTCAAAGCTTCGGTATGAGACACAGAAACTTGCTGGCAACCTACTACTTCTGGTTTGCCATCGAATCGCCGCCAGATTGGTACTTTTGACCCAATAGCTTGTTGAATGACGCGATCGCTGTGTACTCGGCGTTCTATATTAGGGTTGCAATCAACTATAATAGCAATATCTGCTGAAGGAAAGCGTTCTTGAATTCGCCGTTCCAGATAGGGGCCGAGCAATGATTCGACCCAAGGATTTTTCGCTAGTGATGACTGAATCACTTTTAGCTGCAATCCCTGCCAGCGTTCTAGAATTTGACCTGAGCGATCGCAAATTTCTAGGTCATAAATAAAGGTGTTGCCATCGTGCGATCGCTCTTTGGCATAGACAAACTGTGGTTCTGTACTTGGAAGACTACTCAATTCCAATCGCTCAACAGCGATCGGCAAAATTGTTGCCTGGGGAATGCACGCCTGCAAGGCATGAACTGCGGCATCTCGGACTGCTGGATCGCCTAAAATTAGTTGTGCAGGTAAGTAAGAGCTAAACCAATTACTGCCTGGATCTGGTGTTATTTCCGCCAGACACTCTTTCGCTCTCAGTTGGCGATAGCTAGACAATCGCCGAAATCGGCCTTGATGGAACAGTATTTCACCATAAAGGTCGCGCTGTGGATTCAGCGAAACAAAATCGGCAACAGATGCCAAATTGAGCGCATGGGTGGATAGTTGACCAATCTCTGATCCCTGTGTGCCAATCCAACAGGTAGCTCGGAAGTGATTCACTGCAAATCCAGTCTGCTCACTTCTGAGTGTAACTTCAATGTGTCCCGACTCATACATCAAGGCAGCAATCTGAATTTTCAAAGGTGTGGATTCGGCAACAACAACAGGACGCTCAAACTTTACCTGCTCGAATACGGGTAGTTCCTCTGTGCTTGCCAATGCCATAGCTACCTGTGCCATTGCCTCTAACCCCAAGACGGCGGGAAACACCCGTTCTCCCTGAAACTGATGGTCATTCAGATAGAGGTCGGTTCCTGTGGATAGGGTGGCATCAACTACAAGTTCTACACCAGGATAGTAGACTCGTGGCTGTTCTAGAAAACGCAGTAATTGCAGTTCTGTTTGCTCAAGCTGGATTGTCGGGAGTCCACCGAAACGCCCAGTTGCGATCGCACAACCAGCGAATGGCTGAGTTAGTAGGTGACGTAGCATGGCAATCCCTTGATCTGTCGGAATCGGAGTAATCCCTTGCCGCAACAGGGTATCTATACTGCCCAAACGGGAACCCATTCCCACTTCAGACCAGATCGACCACTCGATAGCCAAGCAGCGACAATGAGGATGATCTGCTTGCCAGCGTTGAATCAGATGTACTAGCCATTCATTTGCTAGGGCATAGTCCGCCTCACCGGGTAAGCCTGTGCGAGCAATGATCGAACCAAAGCCAATCAACAGTCGCAAATCCTCTGGATTGACTGCGGCCAGGACATTCTGCAAACCCTGAACTTTAGGAGCAAGGGTGTGAAGAAAATCTTGTTGTTCCAGGTTACTCAACAGTTGCGGAACGTTGCGGGCTGCACCGTGCAGAATGGCGGAAATGGAACCGAATGCTGCTTCTGCTGTGTGGATAGCCGATTTCACTGCAACTGCATCAGTAATATCGGTGGCAATGTAACGAAATTCAATTCCCGCAGCAGTCATGCGGTCGAGATTGGTCAACAGTTCAGGATCTCGCTCTGGTTGCGATCGCCCCAACAACACCAATCGCACTCCCGTTTCTTTAGCTAAGGCAAACGCACATTCTGCGGTAATTCCTTTGCCACCACCTGTGACTAGCAACACATCATCTGCTTTCAGGGGAACAGCAGATGTTTCTAACTGGGGTAATACTTTGAGTACTGGCTCGTATCTTATTCCCAACTCATCATAGTGTGCCTCAGAGTAACCTATTGCTGCTCTTGCTTCTGCCAGCACCCATTCGGCCGCTTGGGAACGATCCATTGGCACATTAACTACACAAGTTGTCACCTGTGGCGCTTCTAGATAAAGGGTTCGAGCAAATCCTGCTCCACCTCCACTTTGTTGAACCAGCACAAACCGAGCATTCTCTTGTGCCAACACTGCACTATAGGCTTCTAGCAATAGCTCAATATGAGGAAGTTCCTGTAAAGATGCTGTACCAAGCTCAACAGCAGGAAGACAGACGACTACTCCACTACCCTCACAGTCCTGAAATGCTTGCTGCAAAGGTTCTGCTAAAGGATGATCTAAGGTTGTAATTACTTTCCAAGATCCTGGCAAGTTAGCAACTTGACGACGAGGCAAGGAACGCTCCACTAGTTCAATTGTAAATGTACGCACCCAAGCATCCACACCTGAAGGTAAGCGTTCTGCAACACTGTCAGCTTGCGAACTGCCGAGGCGTAAGAGTTCTTCTAATGCCTGAGCGACTTCAGCAACCGTGGCATCGGCATAACTAATTGGAGCAATCGGTGGGGCGATATTAAGCGATCGCGCTGCTTCGACTACAATTTGGCTCACTGTGATTGAATTGAGATGAAGATCGCTCAACAATCGATGATGATCTGCGATCGCACTGACAGGAAGTTCTGCCCGTTGTGCGACAAGCTGGCAAACTAATTCTAATGGCGATCGATCAACAAAGGTAGAGGGCAGAGGGCAGAGGGCAGTATTCCTTCTGCCCTCTGTTCGCGGCTGCGACCAGGAGGAGCAAGAGTGTAAGAACTCCACTGAACGAGAGTTCAGTGACTCCAAGTCAGGAGGGGTTGAATCCCCTTGTGACTTACCCCTTCTGCCCTCTGCCTCTTGCAGCCTTGGTGCTAACTCACAAGGATTGACAAAGAATTGCGGTTGCCAGTTCAAATCAAATGGTCGGGTAAAGCGATCGCTAAACAGTTCTTTGTGTTTAACTGGTGTGCCAACGACAAACGCCGCACCAACTGCCTGTAGTAAGCCTTTTAAAGAAGAACCGCTAGCATCCAATGATACTATTGGCACGTCCACAAATTCAGTAACTAATCCTGATAAAACGCGACCCGGCCCAACTTCGATAAACAGGTTAACTCCTGCCGCAGCCTTGGTAACTGCCTCAATAAATCTAACGGTGGCAGTGATTTGCCGATGCAGAAGCGATCGCAAATCTTCAGTGTAATCAATCGCTCTCCCCGTCACCGTAGAAACCACAGTTCGCTGTAATGTTTGAAATGCTTCTTGCCCTAAATAGTCTGCGAATGGTTGGGCTGCATCTGCTACCAAAGGTGAGTGGAAAGCATGGGATACAGGTAAGGTAACAGCTTTTAATCCCATTGCTTGCGCTCGATTCACAACTGTGGTGACACCAGTAACTTCACCGGAAATGACTGTCTGTTGAGGCGAGTTCAACCCCGCAATGACAACGCGATCGCCGTTAATTAAATTCTCCACTACAGGTTGCGATGCCTGAATACTCGCCATTGCACCAAGGGTATTACCTACCTTGGTCATTGTCTGCCCACGCACAGTCGCAATCCGTAATAACTCAGCTTCATCAAAAGCACCAGCCCAATGCAGTGCTGAAAGTTCTCCTAAGCTGTGTCCAACGCTGACACTGGCTGCGATGCCAAATTTGTTTAAGACTCTTAATCCTGCCATTGCAGCAGTGACGATCGCAGGTTGTGCCACTGCTGTGGCTTTGCGATCGCTATTTTGTGGAAGATTTGCCCACTGATAAAGGTCGTGTACACACTCAAATCGTCGTTCCCATGCTCCACCATTGAAGTAAGTGGGAGAGGCTTGCCCTGGAAACAAAAATCCGATTTGCGGTTTATCTATGGTTACTCCTAAAAACACTCCCATACGACTGTCGAGCCGAACAGTGAATTCTTCTTGCAACCACGATCGCAAAATCTCTAATTGGGTTGTTAGTTCTTGGGGAGTTGATGTGATAATTGCTGCCCGCACTGTACGATCAGTTAGATTTTTTTCTAACTGAGCAGCTAAATCTGTTAACTCTGAACGAGATAACTTAGGTGCTAAAGTTAACAAATGCTCTACTTGTAGAAGCAAATGATTTGCATCTTCAGCAGCTACCAACATCAGTTCAGCGTCTTGAGCAGAAGATAATAACCTGTGTTCCTGACTACTAAGTACTTGCCGCCTTGTGCTAATTCCTTCTAGTACAACATGGGTATTAATTCCACCAAAACCCATTGCACTGACTCCAGCGCGTAATTGAGAATTAGTAGGCCAAAGTTCACCGCGATCAAGTACCCGTATCGAAGTCTCTTGTGCTAGTTGTGGATGAACCTGCGTACAGCCCGTCATGGGAGGTAAAATTTGTGGCGTTGCTGAATAAAGGTATGTTTTAGGCAGGTAAGGGAACAGAACGATATTTGAGGTAGTGCAATAACAATCGAACAGAGTATCTCAGCATTTCCTCGGTTTTGGAATAACATAAAGTTTTACGATGAAGACGAGCCAAATAATGTCTAAGCCTTGTGTTTTCATTTTCGACTCGTGTCATGTAGGTCTTACTCACAATTTGGTCACCATCAGGAACAAAACAAGGGTAAACAGGGTATCCATCTGTGACGTAAAAATAACTCTGCCAACACTGGACAATGTTCCATAACTGTTGGAAAGTAGTCGAACTACGATCACCTAAAACCCAAGCAAGAATACCTTGAGTAAAGTGATTTACCGCCGTCCACAACCAGATTTTATTTTTTTTGAACCAATAAATGTTTCTAATTCATCTAGTTCTCCCACCTGCGGAATTTCCTTTGAATTTGGTGTATCCGCCAATTGTGTACCCACTCGTTTAACCCAATGAATAATGGTAGTATGATGAACGTTTTTCACCCTTTCAATTCCACGAAATCCCATACCATTGACGTACATTTTTAGGCATTCTTGTTTGATTTCATCCGAGTAGCCCCTGGGTGGTTTATAGACATCAATGAATTGACGACCACAATCACAGCAAATGTGATTCTGTTTACCTCTTTTCTTTCCATTCTTACGGTTATGACAAGATCCACAGCGTGGACATTCCATGATTAATTGACCTCAATTCATACCGCTATTATGCAACGCCAAATTTGTGTATGGAGTGCCATAGTGGCTTTAATTAAGCCAGCTATCCCTGCGGCTGCTTTCGTATGACCAATATTTGCTTTGATCGAGCTAATGACTGCCAAAGGAGTATCAATGGCTGCCTTTTGGAGAATTTGCGAGAGAACTTGAAGTTCTGTGGCATCACCAACTTTCGTACCTGTGCCATGCCCTTCAAAATAAGCAACTGTTGCCGCATCAAAACCAGCACGCTCATAAGCACGGTTTAATCCTATAGTTTGCCCTTCTACTTCAGGACGTGTAATTCCGCCTTTACCGTCCGACGAAATTCCCCAACCGCGAATTACGGCGTAAACTTGATGATGTTGAGCTACTGCATCCTCATAACGCATTAGCACTACAAAGCCACATCCTTCACCTGGCCAGAAACCATTAGAGCCAGCATCATACACGCGCATCTCATCAGATGCTAATGCGCCTGTCTTGGCAAATCCAATTAGTTCAAATGGATCGAGGCTCAGATCGATACCACCGACAATGGCTACATCCAAGTCGCCCACAATCAAGGCTGTACAAGCATTGGCAACCGCCAGCAATGAAGAACTACAGGCTCCATCAACGGTATAACCACCACCTTTGAGGTCGTAATGATTACAGATGCGTCCGGCAATCGTGTTAGAAAGGTTACCTGCTAAAGTTTCTTCAGTTATTTCGGGAAAGGGAGCTTTGTAGGTTGCTTCTAATTCTTGTAAAAATGCAGAACGCTGCTGAGGTGAAAAATCTGCTTTTGCTAATGTGGTTTCTACAACCCGATGTACATACGGCCAGCGCAATCTTAATGTGTTGGCGCGAGAGAATTCTCCTGTAAGCGTGTTACCAACTAGCACTCCCGTTCGCTCATGGGGTAAACCTTTATTGTTTAAAAAATCAGCATCATTTAAGGCTTGAGTTGCCACATCCAAGGCTAACCAATGGACAAAATCAGCCGAACGAAATGTATTTCCTGCGACTCGAAAGTGAAGGCGATCGAATTCATAGCCCTCAATTAGAGCTGCTTGGGTTGTATAAGTGCTGTCAACTGCGTTGCGGTCATCAGACCAATAATCTTCTAATGATAAACGCTCTGATGGTATACGCCGAAACGCTCGACGCTGCGCTAGTACATTTTCCCAAAGCTCAATGGGTGAGCGAGCATCTGGATATTGACAGGCCATTCCAACGATCGCGATCGCAGGCTTCATATTTTATACCTCCACTGCTGTGGCTGATGCCGGAACCATGTTTGCTGGTTCTTCCAGTTTGATCATTGTCTGCACTTGCAGAAGAATCCCGCGAACTGCACAGACAATAGTTAAAGCAAAGAAAAGTCCAAAGACAATATGGGAAACCATCAAAACTCCATAGGTTGCAGCAACTCCGGCTCCAAATAAAATTTGCTCTCTAGGGTCAACGGGTGTTGTACCAGGGTCTGTCACCATGTAAAAGGTAAAGAGAATAAATGCCACACCTGTCATCGGTACTAATGCGGGAACAAGCGGTGTACCAAAAATGAAGCTTCTCAGCAATGCTTGAATGACAAACCCAATTAACCAGGCCGCAATCAAAGGTAATCGACGAGTAAAACGGGCATTGAGAAACGTTCCTGTAATCACGATCAGCCCTGGTAACAACCAATCTCCCATACCACTCAGGTTCTCTGTGAATTGATAGGGAGGTGCAATTCCCACCCAAGGAAAGAGCAGCAGAGTTACGGTAATCCCAAAGTTGGAGGGGTTGAAAAAATGGCGATTACTTTTACCGACAGCAGTGTGAAACATGGCTTTGGAAGCGATCGCCACCGCAGATGCAAAGATGATAGGGAATAACTGCTCATTAGCATAAAGTAGCATTGCCACAGCTAACCCTGTTATATGTGCGGGCAGCAGAAAATCAATAAATTGTTGTATTCCACCAATAAAATGCGGAATGCGCTTCTGTACTACAGCTTCAACTACTTCTAGCAAAATTTCCACGCTGTATGTAGTTGCTAACGCCACCAGAGGTTGCGCCCAGGATTGCTCAAACCCTAGAAAGGAATGCCCTAATAAGTTGAGGAGTGTAATAGCGATCGCAAAGCGCCGCAATCCCCCTAAACGATCTGCTTTACTCCAACTAACTATTGTCGTCATTAAGCCTCCTCTTTGGATAATCCACCTAGCAACACGGTATGCCAACCAGGTTCTAAGTGCAGGGATTTTTCACGAATTCGTCCATTCAGATCCCGCCAGCGCAAATCGACTTGGATTTGAGTTTTCGGCGATAACTGACCCAATCCAAAATGTAGGTCGGGACTGCGATCGCCAGAATGACCATTTCCACCATCTACCTGAGCAATTAACTGGCGACCATCCGCTAGATGAACGGTTGCAGTCGCACCGATCGCAGGTTGTCCAATTACCTCCATTCCTGGATGACCAGAACGCACAACTGTATCAGTTAATGTTGTTGAACCAAGTTCGCGTAGAAGGTGAAGACCCAAAAATGCTCCAGCTTTATTGCTCTTGTTTTTGTAGAAATAAGAAGTTTCCCACTGATTAGCTGTGGCAAAATCCAAATCTCCATCACCATCTACATCGGCTGTCGCAATACCTCGACTAACTTCTGTCGTGTCAATTCCTAAGTCTTGAGCCAAGTCATAGTAACGACCATTTTGTGCCATGACAAAAAATGGATTGTGTTGATGGCCGCTTAAATCATCACCAGATTGCAAACGAGGCCAAAAGCGAGAATCTCTTAAAAGGTCATCGTTTCCCATTGCTAGCTCGTGCAACTCTGGCCAGCGATTGACTGTTCCTTTGACAAAGCCTGTTGCTTGCAATGCTTCGAGAGTTCCATCATTATCAAAATCACCAAACTTTGATTCCCAACCCCAGCCACTACGGGATACACCCATTGGTTCGCTGCGATCAATATAGGGAGCGATACCTTGCTGCATAGACTCAATATTGCCCGTGCTGGTAAACAGAAAGTGACTCTCTTCTAGAGCATATTCAGAAGCAATGTTACTGACATAAATATCGAGTAACCCATCATGATTGATGTCGCCAAAATCTACGCCCATTCCTTTGAAACTGTCACGACCAAGAACTTTCGATCTGGGAGTAGTGAGGCCTCTTTTTCCTTCTAGGAGGGCAAAACGCAACTCTCCTGGTTGGGAGCGATTGTACAATAGGCGATCGGGGCCAAAATCATTTGCGAAGTAAACTTCAGGTAGTAAATCCCCATCAAGATCTGCTGCTGCAATAGCTAAAGTCCAACTATGTTTGATTGACTCATCGAGAACATCTTTAGCTTCTTGAAACTGCACTGTTGGCTCTTTTCCTGTTGTTGCTCCTGTCCACAGAAAAAATCGACTGCTCCCACCGTTCTTAGCTCTACTCATGGAATGTTGCATTTGTTCGCGCCCAGAGGCACTAACATCTAAAATTCGCGCCTCATCTTGGTGGTAATTACCAATGATTAGGTCAGTATGTCCATCACCATCTAAATCGGCAAGGGTAGCAGCATTGGTAAACCATCGCTCACCGTTTGGCACAAGTTCGCGTTCTACGTAGCGATCGCTAGATAACTGCAATTGGTTTTTACCTACTGTTTGTTTTTGCAGATATGCGATCGGAGTTCGTCCCCAGTAATAGGCCAGGATATCAATCAACCCGTCCTCATTTAAATCTCCAGGCAAACAACCCATAGGAGCCATTGTTGTGCGATCGTAAGGCAGTGAGATTGGCTCTAGAGTAAAAGGCTGATAACGGTTGGGTGTTCCCGGAACTGGTGCAATAATAATCTGATTAATTCTTGTGTCTACGTAGCAAACATCATTAGATAATCCGTCTTTATCCAGATCGTTTAATGCTACGGATGCACCTACAGAAGAAGTCCAAGCTGAATGACGGTTTAAACTAGGATGAACTGCTCGTTTAGTATTAGATGAGTAACCTACTAACTCTGGTAAGGGCGATCGTGCAAAATTAAAGTGGCTAGTGAGTGCGTTGCGTTCTACATCAGATAACTCTGGTAATCGAACCAGCCAGAATAATACAAAAATTAAAGAACTCGCCACTATGCGCTTGGCATGGCGCTGTATGAAAGCTATCCAGAACTTCATACTAGGATCTCCTGGGTAAATTTAGCCTGAATTCTGCGTCGCCAAACCTCATACATTGGTTCGCTACCGTTTGGTAATATCTGCGCTAGAGCAGCATCAGTAATTTCCGCAGCATTAGCAGCAGACAAGCCGCACAGTATTTCACAAGCAAGCTCTGTATGCTTTGCTGGGTTTCTAGCTCTCTGCCGTGTCTTAGCAGCAAAGGCTGCTCCTTGGGCTAATTGAGGCTGATAAGATTTTGCTGCTTCTCGTAAAGATTTTATCGTCCAAAGGTCTACACCACCAGCATAAGCACAGGCAAGACCTACACCACTCCAAAGATCTGCATGGCGCTCTTTGGAGAAGTTAGTAATAGTTTCTAAGATTTGATCAATATCAGCACCTTTCACAAACCAGAGACTTCTACCTAATCCTTGATCGAAAACTCGACAGGCATACCCATAAATGGCTTTGGGAACCTGTTGTTTTTCTATAGATTGAGGCCAATGAAAGTAACCCTCATGAAAACCATATCCATCGATCGCCAACCAACCTAATAGAGGATCTAATTGCTCCAAAGTTTTTTCAATCCTTCGATGTAACCTAGCTAAAACCCAGCCAATACCGACATGTGCCATGTATATATGAGATGAGCCAAAGCCTTCTAAATATAATTGCAGCCGCTTTTTATTCCAGGGAGTTATTATATCTAATAAAGCTAAACCCATCCCTGCTCCTTCAAAAGCAAATCCACGAAGTTCTAATTCCACCTGATTGAGTTCAAACTCTAAGGCTTTTAAACCTTCATCCTTAATAGCTGCATGATAGCCGAGGAGAAATGTATATCCTACTTTTTCTAAATGTTTTTCGATTTGACTGTTATTTTTATAAAATCCACGCCGTTCAAAATTAGTTTCTGCGGGTGGAATTTTTAAAATTTCTTTAATTAATTGTTGTAAAATTTTCACTAGTCTTATTCCTTTTTTTGTTAAAAGGCTATGTGTTATATTCAATAGCTTTGCTAATATTATTCGGATTGGCTAGAGCCAACTCTGTTCTTTTGATTAGCTAAAATGCATTAATGCATTTTTGATGAAATTAACTGATTTTTTTAATCTCAAACTGTTTATAACTTTAGTAAAAAAATAATCTCAGTTTCATCAATAAAATACAATAGCAATAAGAGAAAAGTTAAGACAGTTAAGAGAACAGTTAAGAAAATATTTAAGACAGTTAAGAGGATATTTAAGACAGTTAAGAGGATATTTAAGACAGTTAAGCAGATAATAAAAAGATTTAAAACAGTTAATGAATAATAATTACTAATTATCACTTTCTGTAATTAGCTAGAGAATCATGCAGAGAGTCACAGACGTTTGCTTTGTATTTTGTTAAGTGCTACTGCTTCTGCACTGTGAGTTGCTCAACCGCCATTCAAAAAAATGTGATCATCCTTGCCTCCTTTTTGATGAGAGCAACTTCGACGGAATTTAGAATTGAAATTTTCCCTATCTGGCACTGGTATGGCAGTAATACCAATTGGACGTACTAAGCTATTACTAGTAATTTGAGTACCACTGAAGTTGCTAGAGCTTCCCTGAACGTCTTGATAACTTAACCCTCTTCTGTCACTCTCCGAGATAAGCAAGTAGTAAATAAGTAAAATCATCCAGAAGCAAAAAAGGGTTTAAATTGGTTCATTGCACAAATGAGACGATTAAGTAGCTAGACATGATTAAATATAAAACGCTGGACAGAGTAATTACCTTTATTAGCCCGATTTTCAGTACCATAAATCACAGCAAGCGCAAGTTCATACTCATCATCAAAAATTTGTGCAGAAATCTCGTTACGTTTGAGGTGTAACCACTCATCTTCAATACGGTTAATTTGGGGCGAGTAAGGTGGTAAGAAAAAAATGTATAAACCTTAATACTGCTGCTACCATGAACGATAAATTCAGAATTCTATCTCGGCATTCTAACTGTTTGTAATATCTTTGTTGAGCAAAAATTATTGGAGTTAATAACGCTTCTAATTGCTGAGAAATAGCCTCATTATCTATAGTAGGAGTATTATATTTGTGTGCGTGGTCAGAGTTTTGTTTTTGTCGCTTGGGCATGGCGGTAGACCAAACTTTTCATCACCTCGTTTAATCATTGAATTTACATAACAATGTTGCCCAGTACTTACAAAATTATTCTGTCGTAACAATATATTTTTCTTGAATATTTCAACTTTTCAAAGCTCATTTGATAATGATAATTAAATATTGGGGGAGGCGAGCGACGCTCGCCTCCTTCCCCCCACCCCTTACTACGATTATCATGTTCATTAAAAGAGCTTTGAGTATTTTAGCTGATTGACAAAAGGTGCTTTATCTTAAACTTTCACGGATGGGGCGAGGTGCAAGATGTATGTTATCCATCCTTCTATGTGGCGATCGCATCATATTTGAAATTAGAATCGCATGATGGCGCCAATACCAACTTACATTACGCAACTAATAAATCTCACTAATTATAGAGGTATGATTGGCTAATTCAACTTATTTTTGATAGGTGGCTGATGGACAAGAGCTTCCCACCTAGTTTTTACAATTACCAAGTCGGGGGTAGCCTTCCCCAGGATGCTCCTACCTATGTCAAACGTCAAGCAGATTACGACCTGTATGAGGGTTTGAAGGCTGGAGAGTTCTGTTATGTCCTCAACTCTCGCCAAATGGGAAAATCCAGCTTGCGAGTACAGGTGATGCGGCGTCTGCAACAAGAGGGATTTATTTGTGCTGTTGTAGATATTACTGCGATCGGAACCGCAGATATTACTCCAGAACAGTGGTATGCAGGGGTCATTGATACTTTAATTAATAGTTTTAATCTTTATACCAACTTTGATTTGGAAACCTGGTGGACAGAAAATAATTTAATCTCACCAGTCCAGAAGTTAAGCAAGTTTATCGATACTATATTACTAAAAGCAATTACTACAAATATAGTTATTTTTATCGATGAAATTGACAGTATTTTGAGTTTGGCATTTAATGTGGATGATTTTTTTGCAGTTATCCGCGACTGCTATAATCGTCGAGCCGATCAAGAAGTTTATCAGCGTTTGACGTTTGCAATTTTAGGAGTGTCTACACCTTCAGACTTGATTCAAGATCGGCGACGAACACCCTTTAATATTGGTCGAGCAATTAGTTTAACAGGTTTCCAACTTGCAGAAACTGAACCCCTGGCAATGGGACTCACAGTGTTAGGCGAACCGCAAACGGTGATGTCATCTGTGTTGTACTGGACAGGAGGACAGCCGTTTTTAACTCAGAAGGTTTGTAAATTACTGCTAGAGGAAATAAAAAGACACAGAGACGCGAAGACGCGGGGACGCAGAGAAGAAGAATCCCAAATAGGAGAGTGGATTGAGCATTTGGTGCGAAAGCGGATCATTGAAAATTGGGAAGCACAAGATGAACCAGAGCATTTGAAGACTATTAGAGACAGGATTCTGCGAAGTGGGGAAAGGCGTACTGGTAGATTGTTGGGCTTATGTCAGCAAATTTTACAGCAGGGAGAGATTGTAGTTGATGACAGTCCGGAGCATACCGAACTACGGCTGACGGGGTTGGTAGTAGAGCGCGATCGCAAACTGCTAATATATAACCGCATATATGAGCAAGTTTTTAATCAACAATGGTGTGAAAAGGAATTAGCAAAACTACGTCCTTACGCAGACTTACTTAATGGCTGGGTAGCTTCTGGACGTCAAGATGAATCATGCTTGTTGCGGGGACAAAACTTGCAAAATGCTTTGAAATGGGCAACAGGTAAAAGTTTAAGTGATTTAGATTATCAGTTTTTAGCTGCTAGCCAGGAAGTAGAAAAGCGCGAAGTTGAGAAAATTTTGGCAGCACAAGCAGCAGCATCACGCGCCGAAGCCGCAGCCACACGGGCAGAAGCCGCAGCAAAGCAGGCTAAACAACAAGCTCAATTTCAAAAGCAAATCACTTTAGTGGCGATCACATCTTTAATTACCATTACGACTATGGCTGTGATCGCTGTCCAAAAGTGGAAAGCAGCAGATAAAGGTCAAATTCAAGCTTTATTATCATCTTCAAAAGCAAACTTTAGCCTCAATCGCAGTTCATTTGAGCCGCTAGTGGATGCGATGAGAGCAGGAAAACTTTTACAGGACTCTGTTTGGTTGAGAAATGATCCTAAGCTTCTACCTCAAGTCATGGAAGTTTTCAGTGCAGTTTATTGGATTCGAGAAAGTAACCGCTTAGAGAAACACAAAGGTTACGTTCAAAAAGTCAGGTTTAGTCCTGATGGTAAAATTATTGCAACTGCCAGTTTTGATAATACAGCTAAACTTTGGAGTTCCGATGGCAAGGAACTCGTAACACTACGGCATATTGAGCCTGTTGTAGATGTAAGTTTTAGCCCCGATAGTAAAATCATTGCTACTGCTAGCCGGGATGGAACCGCAAAACTTTGGCATGGGGATGGTAGGCTGATAACAACTCTCAAAGGACACAAAGGAGTTGTCTGGAGTGTAAGTTTTAGCCCCGATGGTCAGACTATGGCCACTGCTGGTGAAGATAAAACAGTGAAATTGTGGAGAGCGAATGGTGCTTTATTAAAAGCATGGAAAGCTCATGATCGGGAAATTTATGGTATCAGTTTTAGTCCTGATGGTCAGAAGATTGCTACAGCTAGTGATGACAAGAGTGTGAAACTCTGGAACCTTCAAGGTAATTTGATTGATACTTTTAAAGGACATAGAGCTCCTGTTTTTAGTGTCAGCTTTAGTCCCGATGGTCAAAAACTTGCCTCTGCTAGTAACGATACCACAGTTATTATTTGGAATTTAATCACGAAAAAAAAACTGCTTCTGCAAGGACATGCACTTGAAGTCAGAGATGTTAAGTTCAGCGCTAATGGTCAGACTATTGCTACTGCTAGCTGGGATGAAACAGTGAAGTTATGGCGTAGTCGAGATGGTTCAGTTTTACAAACTTTAGAGGGACATAAAGGTCGAGTTAACAGCATTAGTTTCAGTCCGAATGGACAGATTCTTGCATCTGCTGGTAATGACAAAACGGTTAAACTTTGGCGAGTTAATAACTGGCTGACTACTTTTTCTGGGCATAAAGACCCTATTTACAGCGTTGACATCAATAATGATGGCACAAAGATCGCAACTGCAAGTGGTGACAGAACAGTAAAACTATGGAATTTGCAAGGGCAAGAACTCAAAAGTCTTATAGGACATTCTATGCCTGTGGCTAGTGTTAGTTTCAGCCCAAATGGCAAAATCATTGCCAGTGGTAGTAACGACACAACAATCAGACTTTGGAATTTGCAGGGACAGCCAATTAAACCACCATTTACAGACCATACAGGTTTTGTAACCAATCTTAGTTTTAGTCCTAGTGGCATGAGTATAGCCTCTGCTAGTCGTGACAAAACTGTAAAGATTTGGAATCAACAAGGCAGAGTCTTACATAATTTACAACATAATGCACCGATTTATGGAGTTAGTTATAGTTCTGATGGCAAAATAATTGCCTCTGCAAGTTGGGATGGAACAGTCAAACTTTGGAGTCCTAACGCAACACCATTGCGTACCTGGCAAGCACATAATTCCCCAATTTACAACATTCGTTTCAGCCCAGATAATCAAATTCTTGCTACTTGTAGTGAAGATGGTAGCGTCAAGTTGTGGAATCAAAATGGTCAGCTTTTAAATCAGCCTTTAAAAGGTCATACTGCTGGTGTTGTGGATTTAAATTTTAGTCCTGATGGTCGAATTCTGGCGACTGCCAGTGATGACGGTACAATAAAATTTTGGACATCTAGGGGTGTATTAATTACTACTCTCATTGGGCATCATGATGCCGTAAATTCAGTTAGCTTCAGTCTTGATAGCAAATGGCTTATTACTGGAAGTACAGACACAACAGCACTTTTATGGAATGTAGAGAATTTCAGTCTGGACAAGTTTATCAAACGTGGATGCTATTGGTTGAGTGACTACCTTAAGAATAATCAGGATTCTCCAAAAGAGGTTAATAATTTTTGTCATGAAATTCAAAGGTGAATTATTTGTTAATTTTATTACTGATAAGAAGTGCGATCGCCAAAAATAAATAAAAATAAATATTGATGCGGGGACACGGAGAAAATTTCATGCTTGGTGATTTAGCTTTACCTGGAATAAGCAATTTGTAAGCATTTTTCCGTTGATATTTCACAAGTGCATAAATTATATTACTTGCACCCATTCAGATATAGAAAAAATATTTGAAGAGTTAGCGAAGTATCCAATCGTTGATTCGTACTACCAATTTTTTATACACTCTTTCATAAAGGAAGATCATCATGGCAGATAAAGCAAAACAACAAAAATCAAACACTGATATCACAAAGAAAGGACTTGGTTGGGTTCCAGATTATCCAGACCTGCGTGACTACAATTCAAATAAAGAAAATTCTCTCAAAGATGAATTAAGACTCAAAATAGAAGAAAGGACCGGAAATTTTGAAAATATTATTAAAGGTTTATTAAGTTTATTAATTGAAATTCAGAGAAATGAGAAAGAAGATAAAAATCATATAAAACTCAAAATCGACGCAATTACAAACCAAATATTTGGTGGTATTTTATTTGCTAAAATTAGAGTTCATAGACTTTTAAGAGATGAGTGGAAACAGGATCAGAACAATGCCAAGCATACTTTAAATAAAATTCCATATGAAAGTATACTTTTAAAGCAGGTAGTTGAATTAAAGAAATACCTTGGTGTTTTATTAATAGGAGACTATTTATCACCTTCTAAAGAAGTTAAAGACAGACAAAATAATTTAGTGGATTTCACTCAGCCAGCACAAGTTGTAAATTGGATAGCAGGTTGGATGAGAAACGAAACTTATGATCCAATTGCTAAAGACCTTGTGAAGCAATTTCAATTACTTACTAAAATTAAGGAAGATGGCATAGTAGGACTTGAAACTTACACTACCTTAAACGAGTATTTTTCTGATTATAAAAAGTTATCACAACTTCAACAATCTTATAGAGATTACAAAGATAAAGGACAAAATCAAAATCAACAAAAAACTCTATCTAAGATTAGATTTTTTTCTGTTACCTCGTTAATACCAAGTCAAGCAATTGATAAGATTATAGAAACTTTAATATTTAAATCTGCTCACCAGATATGTCAAGAATACTCTACTCCCAATCAGAGGAGTTTTCGGCAGATTTATGAAAGTATTTTTGAAGATGAATTTTTAAAAAATATTGAAGTTGAAGAAAAAGTTTTTCAACCAGTTAAAGATATTAGGAAAGAATATTTTAAAAATAAATATGTTGATTCAGAACAGAGTCTCATAAAGAATATGAGTATAATCATAAATTTAAAGAATCAAAATTACAATTCATTTTTACCTCAATTTAGTGATATTGTTGAAGTAGTACAGAATTCTTATGTAATTGAGCCAGTAATTTCATTCATTCTGCAAAATATTTCACCATTAGCTAATTGGAAAAACTTATCTTTTGAAGAACTGATAGAACAAGGTTTTAGTATATTGGAAAATGTCTTAATTCAAGAAGAACAATCCAAGACTTATAATCTGGAATTGGGGTGTAGTAAAAAAGAATTAGCTAAAAATGCAATTGCTAAAACAATTTCTTTATTACGATTGGAAATATATTCTCTTGCAGAACAACGAAGAAATATTATACTTATACTAACTTCATATATTCTTATAATCACAAAATCTAAACTTTCGGAAAAAAATAAAATTAATAAAATCTTATACATAATTCAACAGCAAATTAATGCATTTGTAGAACAAGAATTTATAGAAATAGATATTAACACTATTATTAAAAAACATGTTAGTAGTATAGTTTTTTATTTTTTATTAAAAAAATATCTCAATTTTGTTAACAAAAATAGAAAAATGACCAATATATATGAAGAAGGAGAGGCTAATATTTTCGACAAACAGGAAGTATTTGAAATAGATCAGCTAGTTAATTATGATAACTTCTCCTTATTACCTAAAGACGTAAGTAGAGAAGAAAAATTAAAACTGTTTCCAACTTTAGATTTAGAAATACCTATAGTAAATAACAGTTTTATTAAAGAATTAAATTTATATAAGCAAAAGAATATTAAAAATAATAAAAAACCATTCTTCCTGATTCCAAGTGTTATAGATTTAAGCTATTGGTTTTCTCCAATTAGAGATCAAGGTTCGCTGAATTCATGCACAGCATTTGCAGCGATCGCTTTATTAGAATATTTGGAAAATAGAAATTTTGGTAAGTTTATAGATGCTTCTCCTTTATTTCTATACAAAGCTGCACGCAATAAAATGAATGTTCAAGGAGACGTGGGAGCATCTATACGAGAAACAATGAAAGTACTAGCTTTATTTGGTGTTCCTCCAGAAGAAGCATGGCCTTATGAAGAAGATCAAGTAGACGAAGAACCACCTCCTTATTGCTATGCTTATGCTCAGAATTACCAATCACTTAAATACTTTCTTTTAGATTACGCTGGCATTACCACAGAAAGTCTGCTATTTCAGATTAAGGCTGTTTTAGCAGCAGGTTTTCCTTGCATTTTCGGATTTACAATGTATTCTTCTGCCTACGATAATTCTAATTACAATCAGGGTTGGATTGCATATCCCAATCCTCAAAAAGACAAAGTTATTGGTGGACACACTGTCGTTGCGGTTGGCTATGATGATTACAAGTTTATTCAGTGTAGCGATCGCAGATACTACTCAAAAGGTGCATTCTTAATTAGAAACTCTTGGGGGACTGAATGGGGAGTAGAGGGTTACGGGTGGCTTCCCTACGACTACGTATTAGCTGGACTAACAGCTGCTTGGTGGTCACTTCTGAAGGCTGAGTGGTTTGATGAAAGTAATTTTGGGAGATCAGGAACAGGTGGAGGACCCCCAGGTACAGGACAAGGAGGAGAATCAGGGACAGGGAGATGAGATAGTTTGAGACAACAAAACCCATAACTATTCCCCACTTATTCATACTTCTTGTTGTGCAAATTTGAATGCGATCACACGTCCAATTCCCCGCGATGCACCCGTCACAATTGCAACTTTTCCTGCTAAAGATGGCATAGTAAATCTCTGGACAAATTTTCCAAATCCACTAGTTTAACTATAAAAAGTTTTGTAGTGAACGCTGAAGCGCTCACTACGAACTGCTACAATTTAACCCAAATCAAACAACAAGATTTCTGCACCGATATCAGTGCTGATTTCTAGTTGTTCTTCGCCATTTATTTGCACACCATCACCTGCACGAAGTTCTTCACCATTTAATTTGGCGATACCATTAGCAATTTGCAACCAACCATAACGATGAGGCAAAATCTGATAATTGACAACATCACCAGCTTCCAAAACAGATGTGTACAAATCAACATCTTGGAAAATTTTCACAGCACCATCACGCCCATCTTTGGCAGCAATTAAGCGTAATTTACCTTTTCTTTCTTCAAGAGGAAAAGCCTTTTGATCATATCTAGGTTGCAGTCCTTTTTGATTAGGAAGAATCCAAATTTGTAAGAAGTGGCCTGGTTCAGTTTTAGATGGATTAAATTCACTATGTAAAATACCAGTTCCAGCACTCATAATTTGTGCTTCTCCTGGACGAATGACTGAACCGTTACCTAAACTATCTTGATGTTCTATGGCTCCTTCTAGCACATAGGTGAAAATTTCCATGTCTTTATGACCATGAGTAGGAAAACCTGCACCAGGCGCCACACGATCATCATTAATTACACGCAAAGAACGAAATCCCATACGATTAGGATCATAAAAGTTACCAAAAGAAAATGTATGATAACTATCGAGCCAGCCTGTTTGGGTACGACCACGTGCATTTCTATCATGAATGAGATGGGTTTTAGCGTTGGAAACCATAGTCTACTCCTTGGAATTTATATATTTGTATGAATTTGTTTTTTTGAGTTTGCTAATTACGATCTGAAGTGATTTACATACATAATTGACACTTTGCAAACCGCTATATTGCTTAAAATTCATCTGTTTACATATATTTCACCAGAGGTTAAATTGCTCTTAATTAAATATCAATAACGCAAGTATGAACTGCTGATTTATTTTTCCCTGGTTTTTACCTATTTCAATATTAGAGTATATGTCTTCAAAATGAAAAGTAGATACTTAAAAGTAAGGGAGTTACCAAAAAGTTATACCAATTTGAAAAAAGAATGCGACAGATGGTAAAAATAGACAGAAGTAGCATTCAGGGTATGTGATGGTAGGGGTAACACAGATCGAGATAGTTGATAGTGTCGAGGAACTAGAGAAGTTGCTCAGACATCAAAAACAGTCTCGGAGCAAAGAACGTATACAAGCCCTATATCTGATTAAAGGGCAAGAAATGAGTGTAAGTGAGATTGCTAAAATCTTGGGAAAACATCGAGCTACAGTACATCGATGGTTGGCAGATTATCGAGAAGGAGGAATTGAGGCGGTTGTTGAATTTGGAACGAGTTCAGGTCGAAAAAGAGCAATACCAGATTGGGCTGTATCGAGTTTGAAAAAACAACTCGAACAACCAGAAGGTGGGTTTCAACGGTACACACAAATACAACATTGGTTAGAAAAAACCTTGGGTGTGCAAGCTGAGTACGCAACTGTACATCATCTGGCACGTTACAGGCTCAAAGCCAAGCTGAAAGTCCCACGTCCGCGTAACCGAAAACAGGACGAAGAAAAACTAGAGTCTTTTAAAAAAAACTCGGTGATGACTTGCAATTAATTGCTCAATACAGTGCCATTATCTTGCCCCAGTACGAAAATATTCGTTATTTTGTACAAGATGAGAGTCGATTTGGACTCAAAACCATTGAAGGACGTAAAATTACTCTTCCCGGAGTTAAGCCTATTGGTGATTGGCAGTGGCAATTTAAAGCGTTCTGGCTATATGGAGCAGTTGAACCACTTACTGGGGAAAGTTTATTTTGGCAGTTTTCTCATGTTGATACCGAATGCTACCAACAATTTTTGAACGAGTTCGCTGCCTGTTATCCCAAATCACTTAACATTCTCCAAGTTGATAACGGCTTATTTCATAAAGCTAAACGTTTACAAATTCCAGAGAATATTGTTCTTTTGTTCCAGCCTGCTCATTCTCCTGAACTGAATCCCATAGAGCGCGTTTGGGAATATCTCAAGCAAGACTTGAAATGGGAGCTATTTGATCACCTGGAGCATCTGCAAACCAAGGTTGCTCAACTCCTAGCTCTCCTCACTCCTCAAATTGCTGCTTCTTTGACTGGTTATGACTTCATCCTCAATGCCTTATCTGTCGCAAACATTTTTTGAATTGGTATTACTATTCTTTTTATCCTCATTACATTAAATTACAATCAACAGATAAAGTATAAAAAATGGTACGTTACATTGAGCATAACGTACCTAAAAAATTTGTTGTTTGTTGATTTTTGGCAATTATTTACTATATATGCAAATAACTGTTAACTAATAATGTACAGACGCGAGGAACATCGCGTCTCTACTTACTAACTAATAACTACATTGTCTTAATTATTTAGCAGCAACTTTTGCTTTAGTTGTAGCAGCTGTAGCACCATTTTCTGATTTCACTTCTGCTGGTTGCAAATGAGCTTCTAAGAACCACAGTCGCTTGTCAATGGTGCGAGAGACTTCGGTGTAAAGATCGGCTGTATCTGCATCACCTAAATCATTGGTTGTGTCGATCGCTTGTCTGATGTGCTTAGCATAGGGTGCAAAGCGCTCTGCCAATGCGGTAACATGCTGCATACCATCCAAAATATCAACTGGATATTCTGGCAAAATTGAATTAGCTGCTGCCATCCGAGCTGTACCACAAGCATAACCACCTAAAGCGGTGATTCTTTCTGCAAACATGTCGACATACTCTTCCAACTCATCTGCAATTTCATCAAACAATTCGTGCAGTTGGTAGAAGTCGGTTCCTTTGACGTTCCAGTGCGCCTGTTTTGTCTGAGTTTTCAAATCTGTTGTTGCGGCTAGAGTTTGATTGAGAAGTTCAACAATTTTGACGCGTGCATCAGCAGGAAGGTCAATGCGGCTGGGGTAAAGACGTGATGAAAGCTTATCTGCCATAGTCCTAACTCTCTTTGTTCTAGTTCTGTTGTTTTTGATCGACAAAACAAGTCTACAGATTGTACGCTGCCGTACGAAACTCTCTGGCGGTAGATGGTATTTTTCCTTTATCGATATAAAATAATTGCATTCTAGAAAATAGTTAGTAGTTAGTAGTTAGTAGTTAGTGGTACTACTAACCAATATCAATTAACCACTAACATTAAGAATGATGATTGTCTATCAGGTTAAATGTGCCACCGAAAAGGCGATCGCGTATGACTTCATTCTGCAAGAAATCATGGGGAAAACCAAGTTCAATTTGGCTTACTTCGTTGAGACGTTGTAGATGTTCTGGTGACAGATTAATGTCAACACAAGCTAAATTATCTTGAATCTGCGATACCTTCCGCGCCCCAATAATTGGGATAATGACACCAGCTTGAGCGCGTAACCAAGCCAGTGCAACTTGAGAGGGTATACGTCCGATTTCTTGAGCAACATGGGTAACAACTTCGGCGATCGCTAAAGCACGTTCGGAAATATTTCCGCCAGCAGTACTAGAGAGTCTTCCCTGTTCGTTACCATTGCCCTGACTCTTGTTATATTTACCTGTTAATACGCCACCACCTAGAGGAGACCACGGTAATACAGCCAAGTCAAAGGCTTTCGCCATTGGTAGTAAATCTCGCTCCGGAGTGCGTTGCAATAAATTATACTCAATTTGGAGAGCTACAAATGGCGTCCAGCCCTGAAAATGTGCCATAGTATTGGCTTGGGAAACTACCCACGCAGGTGCGTCGGAAATTCCAATGTATAATACTTTTCCTTGACGTACTAAATCATCAAAAGCACGCATAATTTCTTCAACGGGCGTCATAAAATCCCAAGCGTGCAACCAGAACAAATCAATATAGTCAGTCTTGAGGCGTTTCAAACTACCTTCAAGGGACTCTATCATGTTTTTGCGATGATTGCCACTACCATTAGGATTGCCTTTATGGTCATTCATCTGTAAAGGAAACGAGTACTTTGTGGCAACGACAAAGCGTTCCCGTTCCGAGGCAATAAATTCACCAACAATCTTTTCACTAGATCCATCGGTGTAACCATTGGCAGTGTCAATAAAATTACCACCAGCTTCTACAAAAGCATCAAAGACTTTGCGGCTTTCATCTTGAGATGCTCCCCAACCCCAGTCTTCGCCAAAAGTCATGGTTCCTAAGCAGAGTTCAGAGACTCGTAACCCGCTTTTACCCAAGAGTTTATATCTCATGACTACCCTCTTATACGATTTTGGATTTTGGATTGTGAAACATTAATTGGATAAGCGTTTGCGATATCAATGTGTCGCAATCTTTTTTCAAATAAGATTACTTGCTCAAGAAGAGTTTAGCGGACACCCGTATGCTTGTCTTGTCTGTTCTTGCTAAAAATCCAAATATCTTACTTTTGGTGGATATTTGCTTAGTTATTTGCTGTTTGTTGGTAAGAAGTGTACATAGAGTACATAGAGCAAATAGCCTTGATAACTGAGAACTGATCACTGATAACTGACCACTATGAACTACTACGTAATCTACGACGGAAACTGCAATCTTTGCGTTACCTTGGTGCAACTACTAGAAAATCTAGATCAGGGAAACCAGTTTCGCTACATCTCCATGCAAGATCAGCAAACTCTCCAAGAGTGGGGAATTACACCCCAAGATTGTGAGTTGGGTATGATTTTGATTAATGCCAATGCGCCGGAACAACGCTGGCAGGGTAGTGCGGCGGCGGAAGAAATTGGCCGTATATTACCATTTGGTAGTATTTTTGTGGATGCGTATCGGGCTTTACCTGGAGTCAAATGGGCAGGCGATCGCATTTACGAACAAATCCGCGACAATCGTTATAGTCTGTTTGGTAAGCGTTCTAGTACATATCAATCAGTATATTGTGCTGAAAATAATTGCAAATTTTGAAGTGAGTTATCAGAGGGAACAGAGAACATGGAAATGTTATCTGTTCCCCGTTCGTTTTTAACGTTTAGAACGCTGTTGTTGATAATAACCAACTACCTGTTGTACATAAGTACCAGTAAAACCACTGTTGCAGCCTGTGTAACTACCAGTCATCCACCAACAAGCAGTCCCACGCACAGCACTGATTTCATTATTCTTAGTAGCTGCGTACTGATTATTTAACTCACGACGCACAATACATGAAACAACTTGACGTGCTAACTCCGGACTATTTTCAAATTGTATTGGTGTTACTTCTTTTTTCAGACAATTTCTTGACCAACCTTTGAGGGTTTCTGGTTTAACTTGCCAATCGCTGTAGTAGCCATCGTTGGCTTTACCTGTTTTAGGTGCAGCTAGTCGCAATGCTTCTACCATCGCCGCAACTTGGGCATCGGATAGCTGGTTTTGTGTCTGCGCTAAAGCTGGCAATGGTAAAATTCCTAAGCTAGCAATGACTCCGCACAGTAGAAATCGCATGTTTCTCCTCATCAATTCATCTGTTTTTGCAATCTAACAAATTATGACTTCTTTAGATGACGAGTTCCCTGTTCGCTGTTCCCTCTTAACGACCTTTTAGTTTATTAAGGTCATCACCACTAATAAAGTAAGCCGCACCAAAACCAATTACAAAGCGTCCCTCTTTGGGAGTGAGCTTGAACATGCGAAAATCTTGTAAGCCACTCAATACTTCCATAATTTCACCAAAACGAGCGTGAAAATGATTCATAATTTCCCGCCACATATCGGAATCACGCTCAATCAAAGCTACTGTACACTCAAAAGTTAAACGACGACGGGCAAAAATTTGCTCTGTTTTATCCTCGTCCTCGATCACCATTACACTAGCATGAGGATTAACAACTAAGTTTTGGGTGTGAGTTGACAGACCACTAATATATATATAGATATTCTTGAACTCATCAACTACAAACGGAGCATAGCTAGCATTTGGTATTCCTTGCCCGTCAGCTGTAGCAATGATAGCACTTTGACACGTTTGAATAAAAGCTTCATATTCCGTCTGGGCTTGTTCTAGACTGTTCATAAAACAACAAGGGATAAACTAATAAGCTTCCCCCTCATGTTGCCATTTCCTTTGCTTCCACTTCAATCGACATCTCACTTACTCCAAAACCTATAGCAGAACTCTGCGCGACAGCAGTCGCTACAACGGGGGGAACCCCCGCAACGCGCTGCCCACCTTTGCGCTTTCCTTTGCGATCCTCTGCGTTTCAAAAACACTACAATTTTACCCAAACCTGTACGTAAAATGGTATTAGAACAGAAAAAAGAAAAAGCCGTTATGCATCATAAATACACAACAGCTTTTCAGAGTGCTTAGCTGGTTGAAGACAGAAGTGAAAATTACCCAATCAAATCAGCTGGTTCAACTAACTCTTCCGTTTCTACTGACTGTTTGAATGCCAACCGTAAGAAAGGCGGTGCTAAAAAAGTCGTAAGAATTACCATGATAATAATCGCTGCTTGCAGAGGTTTATCGATCGCACCACTAGCTGCACCAATACCCAGGAACACCAAACCTACTTCACCCCGGGGAATCATCCCGACACCGATCGCCAAGCGGTTAACTCCGGGTTGACCAAACACCGACCAACCTGTGACAATTTTGCCAATAATTGCCACTACTACTAAAAAGATCGCAATGATTAATCCTTGTTGATTCTCAGGAACAACAGGATTGAGGACACCTAAATCAACTCTCGCACCCACACTCACAAAGAAAATCGGTACTAAAATATCGGCGATAGGAATTACTTGCTGATCTAATTCTTTGCGTTTATCGGTTTCATCTAAAACTAATCCAGCAGCAAACGCACCTAAAATTGCTTCTAAATGGATGGCGTTGCCAATAAAAGCCATGAAAAATGCAAAGATAAATGCTGGAATAACAAGTTTTCCGCGTGTTTGCAGTTTATCAGCAATGGTGACAAAGGTTTTATTAAAGAATTTGCCCAGGAAAATTGAACCGATGAGAAAAACAGTAGCGCTGACAATCAAGTAAATCACGTTCAAAATATCTACTTCGCCAGTTTTAGCCAGGCTTGCCACTACTGCCAAAACAATAATACCCAAAACATCATCAATGACAGCAGCGCCAACAATAATTTGACCTTCTCGAGATTTGAGATGTCCAAGTTCTGATAAAACTTTGGAGGTAATACCAATGCTTGTAGCGGTTAGTGCTGCACCAGCAAAAATAGCGGGAATTGCTGCGGTGTGAAAGAAAAACATCAGTCCCGCAGTCCCAGCAACAAAAGGAACAGCGACCCCAACACATGCTACTATTGCTGCTTGATAACCAACTTTCTGGAGTTCTCGGAGGTCTGACTCCAAACCAATTTCAAATAAGAGGACAATTACACCCAACTCAGCCAGAATCGAAATCGCCTCACTTTGACTTTGAAAAACAGAATTTACTGCTTCTGGACTGAGATGATCAATATATTGCAGTACCTTCATAATCAGCGAGTCGGAAGCGATCGCACCACTTTCAGGAAATACCAACAAATGCAAGGCGGAAGCACCAACTACAACTCCACCAACCAATTCCCCTAAAACTGGCGGAAAGTCCATCATCCTTGATAATTCACCGCCAAGTTTACTGGCAAGATAAATTACAACTAAACTCAGTAATACTCCGGTAAGAACAACAGGAGCATATTCTGATTCGGTTGCTGTTGCTAATACAGGAAACTGTAACTCAGAACTCCAGGAAGATACCCAAGTAACTGAATTAACTATTAATTCTGGAAAAATCATTTTTTACGTCTCTGTAGCGACTTACTCAGGTTGCGAATGCAGGTGTAATTTTAGATTTTGTAGAGACGTTGAATGTAACGTCTCTTGTTGTTTATTGTTCTAAAGAAGGAAGCTTTTAGGGGCTGGATACTCTTTTCACAGAGGGATAAACCAATTGTTTCCTTCTTTGTGTGTTGTGACTTGAAAGTCACCTCACAAGAACAGCCCCTTCACCCCTAATCCCCACTCCCTTAGGGGAGTGGGCCCCCCCTTCCCCTCTCTTTAGTCAGGAGAGGGGTGGCGTAGCCGGGGTGAGGTTTTTCATGATTGGCGATCAATTTTTTCATTGGGACTGCCCTCTGTGTGCCTTTCTTCCTCAGGTACTACTGAACTACAGCAGTGTCACCAAAATCAGTTCGATATCTGGTGCTGGCAGAAGTACTTGTCTCGGCTGCGTAACCATTCACTAAAATAAGTGCTTGTTGAAGTGCTTCTCTACGATCCATCAGTAAGTGATGTGGAGGCAATAGTTGTATAATGCCTAATTTTTCTAGCCGTCGCTTAATTTTACCAGTTGCACCAACAATAAATACATGCCGACCTTTTTCAACTGCTTCTCTGATCGCATTTTCGATCGCTAGTGAAGCTGTGACACCCAACAAAGGTACATCACTCAAGTCCAAAATAACAACATCGCAGTCTTTGATGGCATTATGTTCACGAGCGATCGCTTTGGAAACTCCAAAAACCATCGGTCCACTTAAGTAGAACAGCAGTACCCGTCCGTTGGCTTGATCTAACAACTGCTTTTCTTGTTCGTTCAAAACAATGGCATCATCCGCATCAGTAATAGTCTTAACTTCTTCAGATTGCAAGTTAGAAAGACGTTCAATGGTTAAGATATTAGCAATGAACACCCCAACGCCAACAGCTACAATCAAATCCACAAACACTGTCAGGAACATCACCCCATACATAATGATTGTTCCCTTCAGGGATACTTGATGAGCGCGTTTGAGGAAACTCCAATCGAGAATATCAATACCGACCTTGAGTGCAATACCTGCTAACACCGCCATCGGAATACTTTCGGTCAGATTCGCAGCCCACAGGATCACAACTAGCAAAATAATTGCCCTAGTTATACCAGATAAAGCTGTTCTTGCTCCTGTTTGAATATTTACTACGGTTCCCATTGTGGCGCCTGCACCAGGTAGCCCACCGCATATACCAGAAACTAAGTTACCAATACCCTGACCAATCAATTCTTTGTCAGATTTGTGTTCGGTGCGAGTCAAGCTGTCTGCAATCACCGAAGTCAACAAAGTATCAATACATCCCAGCATTCCCAACATTGCCGCATCAATGATCGTGACGGTGATTTGGGAGGCAGTAAATTTGGGCATTTGTAATTCTGGCAGACCCATCGGAATTTCACCAATGCGTCTGATCTCTGCATTACCAAAGAAAAGCAGAGAAACTACAGTACCGACAATTAATGCCACTAATTGGGGAGGGGCATAGCGCTTCAATTTCGACGGCATTAAGAAAATAATTGCCAGTGTCAGCACTCCCAAAAAAGTTTCAATGGGATTAATATTTGATAGGAGTTGGGGCAGATTTTGCACCATTCCCAGTACCCCACCTTTAGGATTAGGCTGTCCGACAAAAGGAGCAATTTGCAAAATAATCAAAATGACTCCAATTCCTGACATAAAGCCTGAAATCACACTATAGGGCATGAGGGTAACATATTTCCCTAGCCTGAATACGCCAAATAAAATTTGAAATATCCCTGCTAGCATCACCACAGTGAATGCCATTGCTAAGCCATTGTCTGGGTTATTTGCAGTCATTGTGGCGACAATTCCAGTCATGACTACGGTCATCGGCCCCGTTGGTTCAGAAATCAGGGTCGGTGTACCTCCAAACAGTGCCGCAAAAAACCCGACACAAACAGCACCGTAAAGACCAGCCTCAGCTCCAGCACCAGAGGCGACACCGAAGGCTAACGCGAGTGGTAAAGAAACAATCGCAGCTGTTAAACCACCAAAAAGATCGCCACGTAAATTTCGGAAATGAATCGTATTAGTCAGTTGCATGAATGGGGATGTAATCACAACAGAACTGTGAATTCACTAACTTTTAGCTTGGATTTAGCATTCAAATATGCCAAAATATGCACTTGCCTCAAACCTCAAAAACTTACTTGCTTAAGCTCCCTGCTATTATGCTATAATCAAGTTTTGGTAGATATTTTTATATAGCAGTAAATAGCCGATTCACCTGTGCAACTGGCATGAAATAATCTGTTTTTGAGGTAAATAGCAGTTGTTATTCTGGGACAGTTTTGGCAAAAATCAAGCTTTGTACAAGATATATGAAGACAGTTGTATCGCAAGCAAAATACTACAAGAAATAAAATTTATTTCTTGCTCTCAGTCTGCTTGTTTAAATTGCAAGCATCGCTTGCGTCGAGTTGAGCTTAAAAAGCAGACTCCCGCTATTTAATTTGTAATTTCGCAGATGTTCCCAAAAACCGCACTTATGCGTCAAACGTATTTAACTTTGATATAAAATAGCATACAACTTTTACTGCCCAATAAGTTAATGTTTAGGCAATTATTCTTAAATAAAAAATAATATAGTTTTGATAAATAATTATTTATGTATCGTCAGGAATTCCGACTCAAAGAATTTATGCATTGTTAATTATCTATACTAACCATGAGTTAAGCTGATCATAAATACTTTTTTAACATTAGCTACAAAGACATTCAGCAAATACAATTAGTTCCAATTCAAACAGACAGGCGAGTTTATCCAATTAATAGACTGTTTCGATAAACCCGCCTCTACACTTGGCTATCCTACATCATCGTGGGCATAACGATTAAATAGGAAATCTAGGGCATAGTTACGCAATTTGTAGTATTGCGGATCTTCCATAATCCGGGATCTGTCACGAGGACGGGAAAATGGAATTTCCATGACTTCGCCAATTTTAGCGCGGGGCCCATTAGTCATCATTACCAACTTATCTGCTAAAAACAGGGCTTCATCGATGTCATGGGTAATCATCAAAACTGTGCAACGGTTTTCGTTCCAGATTTTCAGCAGTTCTTCCTGTAACTCTTCTTTGGTAATGGCATCCAGCGCCCCGAAAGGTTCATCTAAAATCAAAACTTTTGGACGAATTGCTAAAGCACGGGCAATGGAAACCCGTTGTCTCATACCACCGGACATTTGGGTGGGTTTCTTATCCATAGCGTCTGCTAACCCCACCATTGCCAAGTGTTCCCTGACAATTGCTGATTTTTCCGCTTCCAACTTGTTAGGATGAACCGCGTTGACAGCTAGGTAGATATTTTCAAAAGCAGTCCGCCAAGGTAATAGCGCATAGTTTTGGAATACGACCATTCTATCTGGTCCTGGTTTAGTAATGGGTTTTCCTTCTAGCAAAACTTGCCCATTGGTTGGTTGGTTGAACCCAGATACCATGTTGAGAAGGGTAGATTTACCACAACCAGAGTGACCAATAACGCAAATAAATTCACCTTCACCGACGTTGAGGTTGACTCCATCTAATACAGTAAAAGGGCCATTTTTGGTGGGATAGACTTTGCTAACGTCTTTAATTTCTAAGTAAGGTTTACGGTTAGAAGTTGCAGTTGCTAGAGGTCTTCCCAGGGTATTTGTAGTGGTATCGGTAATTGTAAAGTTACGGTTTTGCATGGTGGATAGGTAGGAATAGGGTATAGTGTGGGGAGTATGGGGAGTGTGGGGAGTAACAATATTGTCCCTCTTGTCTGGTTTGTCTCCCTTGTCCCTGAAATTAGGCTACTCTCCTAACTGGTGTGTCAAGAATAACTTCGGCAACTGAAAAATCACGTCTAATTCTGAGGCTGTTAAGATAAGCGATCGGGTCATCAGCATTAAAGCTAGTGCCATCGAACAGTTTGATTGGTTGACGGGTATAACTAATATCCATACCCAATTCACGGGCAGCTGTACTAAACACACCGACTCGACATACTCGTTCGACAATTTCTACCCAATTTCGGGGGAAAGGCACTTCACCCCAACGCGCTAATTGGGTCATAATCCATATCTGTTCTGTGCGACTGGGGCGGTTAATCGCAGATTCTCCGTAAAATTGGTGGTGAGCATATTCCCGCATGGGATGGTCTAAGTCACAAGTGGCGTTATTCGGATCTTCGATTTGGATGTACTCCATATCGGTGCTGACATATTCCCGTTGCGCCAAAATCTGGCGAATTTCTTCGGCGTTTTCTGGACGTGAACAGTAATAGCAAGCTTCTAGTAAAGCTTTAGTCAAGGCAATATTGGTGTTAGGATAAGCTGCTGCCCAATCTTCCCGTACACCTAAAACTTTACCTGGGTGTCCTAACCAAACTTCTAAGTCTGTAGCGATGGTAAAGCCAATACCTTCAGAAGCAGCGCGGTAGTTCCAGGGTTCGCCTACACAGTAACCATCGATACTTCCAGCTTGTAAGTCGGCTACCATCTGGGCTGGCGGAATGGTCTTAATATCGACATCGGCGTCAGGGTCAACGCCTCCTGCTGCTAGCCAGTAACGTAAAAGTAAACTATGCATTGAGGAAGGATGTACCACTCCCATGATATGGGGTTCGGTACGGGTACTCTTCAGATACTGTTTGAATTCTGCAACGGTTTGTATGCCTTGGTCGTAAAAACGTTTTGCTAAGGTAATGGCATTACCATTGCGTGTCATTGTTAGGGAGGTAACAACAGGTAGAGGTCGGTTATCATTTCCTCCCAAAGTTAACCACATTGGCATCCCAGAAGGCATTTGGGCTGCGTCTAAATATCCGCCACTCATACCATCGACGATACCACGCCAACTGGTTTCGCGGACTAAATTGACATCATCTAAGCCGTGTTTAGCAAAAAAGCCTTTTTCTTTGGCTATTGCTAGGGGGGCGCAAGCTGTTAGCGGTACAAAGCCGATTTCAAGATTGACTTTTTCTAAACCGTGCTTAGAAACAATTGTAGTTTTGCGCGCCCGAATTTTTTTGATGCGTTTCTGTTGGTTGAGGAAGTAAATCATTTCACTCCGCAAGCTATAGTAGCTGGGATGTTCAACTACTTCCATCCGTTTACGGGGTCTAGGGATATCTACTTCTAGAATGCCACCAATTTTTGATTCTGGCCCATTGGTGAGCATGACTATTCTGTCAGAAAGCAGCACTGCTTCGTCTACATCGTGTGTCACCATGACGGCGGTGACTTCGTTTTCTTCACAGATTTGCATTAGCTGTTCTTGCAAGTTACCCCGTGTGAGGGCATCCAATGCCCCAAAGGGTTCATCTAATAATAGTAACTTGGGACGAATGGCTAAAGCGCGAGCGATCGCTACTCGTTGTTTTTGTCCTCCTGATAACATTCCGGGCGGTTTGTCTGCATGGGGACGCAAACCGACCATATCTATATGTTTTTCGACAATCGCCCGACGTTCCCCCGCAGGCAAATGTGTCATCACAGAATCTACTGCTAAGGCGATGTTTTCTCTTACCGTCCGCCAAGGTAATAGAGAATAGTTTTGAAACACCACCATTCGATCTGGTCCTGGTTTGCTGATGCGTTTACCTTCTAAGGTGACTAAACCTTCTGTTGGTAAATCCAAACCTGCAATCATATTTAATAAGGTGGATTTACCACAACCAGAGTGACCAATTAAGGAAACAAATTCGCCTTTTTTTATTTGGAGGTCAATTCCTTTGAGGGCAATATATTGTCCACCACCAGTGAGATTAAAAACTTTATCAATTTGCTCAACAGCAACAAAAACAGACATAATTCCTGAATTCCTAAGTGATGGGATAATGGGGTGATGGGGTGATGGGGTGATGGGGTGTTATGCTCCCCAACTCCCCACCTCCCCATCTATTTTTGTTCTGCTGGTACGATTAGTGTTTGAATCCAAGCCATGAGTTTATCTAGCAATAAACCAACAGCACCAATATAAACTAGGGCTAAGATGATCTCACTCACGTAGTTATTTTGATAGGCATCCCAGATGAAAAAGCCGATACCAACAATACCTGACATGACGATTTCTGCGGCAATAATTGCTAACCACGCTAAACCGATCGCAATTCTCAAACCTGTAAAAATGTAGGGTAATGCTGCGGGAATGAGGATATTAAAGAAATACTCTTTTTTGGAAAGTTGGAGAACTTTAGCAACGTTGTTGTAGTCTTGGGGAATTTCTTTTACTCCCACGGCAGTATTAATTAAGATTGGCCAAATCGCGGTGATGAAAATTACAAATAATGCTGCGGGTTCGTTTTGTCGCAAAGCAGCCAAGGAAATAGGAACCCAAGCCAGAGGTGGTACAGTCCGCAATAGTTGAAACAGGGGATCTAAAGCTTTGGACATAGTTTTATTGATACCAATCAAAATGCCCAAAGCGATACCAATGACAGCAGCAAAAAAGTAACCGATTGCTACCCGTTGTAAACTTGCCCAAATCTGCCAAAACAAACCTTTATCTATCCCGCCTTTGTCATAAAAGGGGTACAAAATTAATGTCCACGTGTCTTGAATGACTTGAATTGGCCCTGGTAATGTTGCACCTGGCAACCAAGAAAATAACTGCCAGATAACAAGAAAGACAATAATGGCAATAGCAGGAGGTATAAAATCAGAAATTTGTTTTTGAAAGCGGGAAATAAAGCTATTATCAAAATTTGCATTATTACGTCGTCTGCTAGCTATTGTCATTGCTCTTTTCCTTTATTTGTTGATGATTTGAGGATAGTAGATAGTAGTTAGTGGTTAACTTGATCTAATAAATACTAACTACTAACCAATCACTAAACACTGACTTTTTTAACTTTGAGACTCTTCAAATACTCTTCTGGTTTGTCTGGATCAAACTTAATGCCATCAAAAAACTCTTCTACGCCACGAGATGTATTTGTGGGAATGTCAGCCGCAGGAATTCCTGCTTCTTTAGCAGCTTCTTTCCAAATATCTTCGCGATTGACTTTATCAATTAATGCCCTGGCTTTAGCAGCATTATTAGCAATGTAATCTTTAGGCAAGAAACCCCAACGAACGCTTTCGGTAATAAACCACAAATCATGGCTTTTATAAGGATAGGAAACACTACCTTTTTCATCTTTCCAATACAAAGCAGCCATTGATTTATCATCAACTATGCGACCATCGCCCATATTATATTTACCCATAAATGGCTCGAGAAGAACTTCTTCTGGCACATTAAAATATTCTCGTCGTGCCAATATTTTAGTCATTTCTTGACGATTGTCGAAGTTGTCGCACCATTGCTGGGCTTCCATAATACCTTTTAAAATTGCTTTGGTTGCCTTTGGATTTTTATCAACCCAATCTGCCCTGATGGCTAAATATTCTTCTGGATGGTTTTTCCAAATATCTGCGGTTAAAGCTGCCATGTAGCCTATTTTGTCTTTGACAATCCGATAGGGCCAAGGATCACCAGTACTGAAAGCATCCATCGTCCCTGTTTTCATGTTGGCAACAGTTTGGGCTGATGGTACTGGTAGCAAATCAATGTCTTGATCAGGATCAATACCACCTGCACCTAACCAATAGCGAATCCAAAAATCTTGGTTAACGTGGGGAAAGGTATGTGCTGCTTTAAAGCGAGAACCTTTTGATTTGAGTTGACTAACAATTCCTTTTGCTCGGGCTAGTTTGAGATCAATACCTTGTCCTTGCCATTTGGAAGCGATCGCAATTCCATTCCCATGCGTAATTAACTGACATAATAAATACATGGGAAGCTTTTGATTACCCTTGGTAATTACCCCTTCAGTAATTAAATGTGGCATAGGCATTTGCCATTGACCACCATCTATTCCGCCAGCAGCAGATCCAATTTCAACGTTATCCCTGGCTGAACCCCAAGAAGCTTGTTTGGAAAGTTCAACGTCAGTCATGCCATATTTAGCAAAAAAACCTTTTTCTTTAGCAATAATTAAAGGTGCAGATTCGACGATGGGGATATATCCGAGTTTGACTGCCTTTGTTTCTGGTGCTTGTTCTGGGCTAATATTGGCAACTGGCTGTGCTGCTGACTGGCTTTGAGCGTTACCTCCTGATTCTGGTGGATTACCCAAACAACCTTTGAGAAATACAGCACTTGCAGAAGCAGTAGCTGTAACTATAAACTTGCGACGAGAGATTTGATGAAAAAACTCAGACATAATATCTCCTTTTAGTGAATTTTATTTTTTACGCATGAAAACTAGGCACAGGAAACATTGGATGTTTCTTGTATAAGAAAAACCTGTTTAAAACTATGCATGGCAATTTACATCAGCCCATATCATTCAAAGAAAGGCGACGAAAATCCCTTATAAAAACTTTGCTTTTGCAAGTACAGCTTTGTGTATCTTATTGAAACAATCATTAAACAATCATTAAGCCTGTTAGAAATATAGCTTACAGCTTTTCTAGCCACAATGGTTCATTTCTAAATCATTTTTATTAAAAAAATATTGGATTAATTAGATAAGGAAAAGTTTATATATATACTCAAACCATAGTTTGAGGTGTCTTGAATATTTAAAAAATTATGGTATCTATAAATGAGCATCTATGCTTAATTAAATTTTGGGTAAAATCCGCTTCAGAGAGAAATAATGAACAAAATGCCCGCTTTTGAGCCAATTATATAGATTTGTGGATTGTATATATTAAGAGATATAAATTTAATTAGCGATCGCGCATATAATTTGCATATTTAACCTTAGCGATTCTGAAAGTTGTTGAATTTAAATAGTTTCTGAAAAATCTATAGTAATGAGAGATTTTTTCTATGAATTAGGTAATACTATAACAACCTGTCCGTTGTAGTAGCGTGTCAAGACTAAAATAGTGTAAACCGCAGAGGCACAGAGAACGCAGGATTTTGGGTAACGTATAATTAATTTCTGGAGATTGCACAATTGCAGATACTTTATGTCGAGGTAGAGAAGTTAAGGATTTTGAAAACAGAGGCAACTTAACTCTAAACTCAATAGCGATCGCATTGATAAAGTTATGCGATCGCTATGGCGTGATCAAATAAGTCTTGGCTGGAGAACAAGCCTTACCCTTAGCTGACGTAAGTAATACCACGATACTTCAAAAGTCGTGGAGATTGGTGCAGTCTTACAACTGTGTGCAAGCGAAAGTTTGTCTTGACACCTCTGTAGATGCCAATTCTATTTCCTTCAGTTTTGTAGGTATTATAAGGATTGTATTCATAATTAGCAGCCCGATAAATTAATTGCATAATGCTATCCTGTGAGGGAATGTATAAAGCTTACATTCCTACTTATAGGTTGTGGAGAAATAATAGTCGATACAGAAAAGTTAAGGATTTTACTGACTTAACTTGTGATGTTACAGCAAGTTTCATCTGAGTGAGGTACAGAAGAACCCCACCCGCGCTACGCGCACCCTCCTCGCTTGCGCTTAAGGTTAAGGAAGAGTTGGCTACATCGTCGGGGTAATAGCCCTGTATCAACCTATGGTAGAGGAATTATTCTCAATTAACACCTACTATTAAGAAGAAGTAAAATCCCAAGAATCAGCACGTTAAGCCCACAAGTATCTGTGGAATTTGGTAATGAAGAAATTAATTAAAGGTCTGCGTGAATTTAAAGCTAGCTACTTTTCAGCACATCAAGAACTGTTTGAGCAACTTTCTCATGGTCAAAAGCCTAGAGTGTTGTTTATTACCTGTTCCGATTCGCGTGTCGACCCAAATTTGATTACACAAGCTCAGTTGGGTGAATTGTTTGTCATCCGCAATGCAGGCAACATTATTCCACCATTTGGAGCAACTAACGGCGGTGAGGGTGCGACAATTGAATATGCTGTTCAAGCCTTAGATATTCAGCAAATTATTATCTGCGGTCACTCTCACTGCGGTGCAATGAAAGGGCTAATGAAGTTAAACAGTTTGCGAGAGGAAATGCCGCTTGTGCATGATTGGCTCAAATATGCAGAAGCAACCCGAAGGCTGGTTCTAGACCACTACAGTCATTACCAAGGAGAAGAACTGCTAGAAATCATTATTGCCGAAAATGTCCTCACTCAAATAGAGAATTTGCGGACGTATCCAGTAATTCACTCGAAACTCTACCAAGGACAACTCAAAATTTATGCTTGGATTTATCACATTGAGAAGGGAGAAGTTCTAGCATACGACCCCGACAAACACGCCTATGTCTTGCCCCAAAACCAGCTTCTAGAATTAGAAACTAATGAAACACTTCAACCCCAGTTTCCAACTAGCAAGATAGCAATCCATTCTGACCAAAGCCAGCAAGAGGAGATTGAAACTCCTCACAAAATCACTATCTCTGCACATGAGCGGTTTCCCATGACACAACTCTCTCCCGAACAGATGGAGCGAATTTATCGAGGATCGACGCAGGTCAATTGAGAGCATAGGATTTTTACGGGAAGGCGATCGCAAGTATTAACCAGTCAGAATGCGAGAGCCAACCTTGATGACGACAAATTGCATACAGGTAGATTTGGTAATTTGTGATTGCTGGTTTATTTCCATTACCAATTATCTATTACCTATTAGCTTGCTATGGACTGCCGTGCAATCCTTTATGCTGTAGGTTTTGTTCGATCTGCTGCATTTGCTCAATTGTCTCTCCAGTCACAATCGCGGACATTTCAGTGTAGATTTTCCCGTATTTGACCTTCTCCAAAGCTGACAGGATAATAAAGTCTTTACGATCCAGTTCTGCTTTGAGAGTTACTAAAATTGAGTCTAACGTCCCATCCATGCGGTAGTCAGTAGAATATTTAGCTACCTCCTTTCCCAGTTTTAGTAGGGTATGGCGCTGCAAGCACAACGGAGTCGAGCCGTTGACTCGGAAATTGGCATCGATCGCATAAAGTTGTCCGTCTTTGTCTTCTAATACATCGAAACCAATCACGCCAAAATATTCATGCTGGTGAGCATACCGACCAATAGTGGCTATCATTTCAAAGAATTGGCTCATGTCAGTTTGGCGATAGTCAATTAGTCCCCCTAAATAGTCACCTTTGCGGGTCACAAGTTGTCTTGTAGTGCCGATCAGCGTTATATCTCCTGCTTTCTTGATATAGAACTGGACGCAGTAATTTTGTACGGCATTCTTGACAAACTCGGAGACAATAATCTTAGAGAGCAACTTAATATCGAGATATTTCCTTATCTCTTCAAAGCAGTAGTTCAAATCGCTAATGTTTTTGATAATATAAGTACCTTCTCCTGATAGACCGTGAGATGTTTTGATTAAGTAGGGGAATTGCTCTGGTAGCTGAATGTCTTTGAGACTGACAGTGTGTAAATTGTAGCTTTTGTATTGTGGACACTGCACCCCAAGTTCGGCTAGCGTCACTTTGCTGAGCAAATGGTAATGAGTATCCGGATCGATGGCGTGTTTTGTGGGTTTAAGGTGATCAAAGGGAAACAGAGTGATGATTTTGTCAAAGCGATCGCTCTGACTGAGTTCATCTAGATAAGTCGAATAGTGTATGATCTCCATGTTGGAGTAGCTAAAGCCAAAATGCTCCCGCCAGTAGTTAATCAGCAACTTATGCGGCGGAATAATCACAATTCCTGGAATTTTTTCGCCTAACACAGCCAAATTTTTCCAAGGTTCTTTTTGGGAAATCTTGTCAAAGGAGGTTTTGGTGGCTTCACTACTACCGTCTTGAAGAAAGTATTTTTTTGTATTGGGGTAGGCCGCCCAACTGGCAGTTGCAGGATAATTTAGGATAAATGCATAACGTGCATCTGTGGTGTCTTGAGCAAATAAATCGGAAAAAGAACTCCCTTGAAAGTAACGAAAGTCGTATGTTGCGTTCATAAATAATGTTTTCAAAACCCACTCATGCATTTACCTGAGAAACATGGTATTAGTTACAGAAATTTGATTCCTCCATCTGCAAGTAGAAAGGAAATTATGCTTGGTATTGTATCAAGTTCAGTTAATCACTTAGAATGAAAAACCTCACCCCCATCCCCTCTCCTTGCCAAGGAGAGGGGTGCCGAAGGTGGGGTGAGGTAAAAGGAAATTGTCAGCGCTAGTGCCTCGTCGATCGGGGCTTGCTGCTTTAGTGCCGAAGGTGGGGTGAGGTAAAAGGAAATTGTCAGCGCTAGTGCCTCGTCGATCGGGGCTTGCTGCTTTAGTGCCGAAGGCGAGGTGAGGTAAAAGGAAATTGTAAGTAATCAGGCAAACTTGATATTATTCACCTACGAAATCGCCTGAATCCTAAAGGTGTTTTTAGACTTTGTAGCATTAGTCAGGGGAAAGGTTAAGGGGGAAGGGTTAAAGGAATTAAGAAATCCTTTTCTCTACTCTTGCAAAGGTTACTTTTGCAACAGGTCTTTTCTATCCCTTGCCCTTTCCCCTTTATCAAACCGTATTAGTTAAGGTTTTTGTTATTCTTTGTCAATCTGTTTGCCAATAATATTTATAGCGTTGACGACTGCTTGCGGCTGGGTTTGGGGAATGGCATGGCCTGTGTCGGGTAAAATAATTAATTGGGAGTGAGAAAGGCGATCGCGCAATCGGTAAGAATTATCTTTAGCAGAGACAAAATTATCACTGTCACCTACAACAATAACAACAGGGACTTCAATTTCACTGTAGCGTTTTTTCATTTCATCTAACGCTAATTGCAGGTTTTGACTGTCTTCCAAGGCAGCTTGAATTTGAATCGGTCTTGTCCACAATGCCTGTGCTGCTTTTAAATAATCCAAATTTGGGGACTTTGGTAAAAATCCTTTCTTTAAGTGTGCAAAAAGCATATAGCCTACTAAATTAGGTGGAACAAGTTTGAGCAGAAATTCCAATAATGAGGACTGTGCAAATTTTGCTAATGGCAAAAGTGCCTGATCAACTTTATAGGCTATAGCACAAAGGAGAACAATGCCTGCAACTTCGTCAGGATAACGTAGTGCATAGGCAAGAGCGATCGCACTACTCCAAGAGTATCCAACCAATATTGGTTTCTCAACCCCAATTTTTTGCAAGGCGCTACGCAGTAATTGAGCTTGTACAAGTGGTGTGGCTATAGCTGGACGGTCACTGTAACCATGTCCAGGCAGATCAAAAGCATAAACACAATATTCTTGAGCGATGCGATCAATAATTTCAGGAGGATAATCTAGCACAGAACCAGGATTACCATGCAATAAAATCACCGCTTGTTCAGAACCTTTGCAAATATAGTGTAATCTCACTCCAGCCACTTTCACATATTTTCCTTGGGGAGGAAAATCAGCTTCCGCTTGTCGAATTGCTCGGTCGGTGTAAAAAGAACAAGCGATCGCAACTGCTATCAAAATCCCCAACAGGGGTATCATAAGTATCAGCCAGAGCATTGATTTACCTTTGCAAATTTTCTGCTTCCAGCTCCAGTCTACTGCCTCGGAAAACTATCTTGCAGTGATGCAACTACACAAAAAGAAGAAGTAATCATTTTTTACAATTAAATTTGGAAACTAGCGATTTTTTTTGTAGTTGAGTATCGTAGCATCTATTTTTAATAGTTTAATACCATGACTCGTAATATCTACGCCTTACTAATTGGCATTGACGAGTATATCAGTCCTGTCCCTCCACTTAAGGGCTGTGTTAATGACATCATGGCTGTCAAAGAGTATTTGCAAAAGCGTGTAAGTGAAGATGGATATCAGCTACATTTACGTGCAATATTAAATCAAAATGCCACCCGTCAGGCAATTATTGATGGTTTCCGTCAGCATCTATGCCAAGCTAATAGTGAAGATGTGGCATTTTTTTACTTTGCAGGACATGGTAGTCAAGAGGAAGCCCCCGAAGAGTTTTGGAGTTTGGAACCAGACAGGCTAAATGAAACTTTAGTGTGTTACGACAGCCGTAGTCCAGGGAATTGGGATTTGGCTGATAAAGAATTAGCAAAACTAATTGCAGAAGTAGCCGTAAAAAATCCCCATATTGCCATGATTATGGACTGTTGCCACTCTAGTTCTGGAACTCGTGGTGATATAGAAGCAGAAACAGCAGTTCGTCAAGCCCCCATCGATAGGCGCAAGCGACCTTTAAACAGCTTTATTTTTTCCCTAGCAGAAGCTAGTCAACTGTGTGCTTCTCGCAGTTTAGAAGCAAGTCCAACTGGCTGGAATTTTCCCAGAGGAAAACATATTTTCTTAGCAGCGTGTCTAGATAGTGAGTTAGCCAAAGAGTACAACGGAGATGGGCAAAGTCGGGGTGTATTTTCTTACTTTTTGCTGGATACATTAAAGAAAGCCAATGGCAGTTTGACTTATCGAGACTTATTTAAACGCACTCATGCCCTAGTTCGTAGTAAAGTGACAGAGCAATCTCCGCAAATAGAAGCCACTATTTTCAGTGAATTAGACCAACCATTTTTAGGAGGAGCGATCGCTCAACACAATCCCTACTTAACTGTGTATTATCATCCACAGCACGATTGGGTAATTGATGGTGGTGCTGTACATGGGATTCCTCAACCTGCTGGAAATGAGACAACCTTGTTAGCATTGTTTGCTTTTGACACACCTAATGCACAACTACGGCAATTGTCAGCAGCCATAGGCGAAGCTCAAGTATTAGAAATCATGCCGCAACTCAGTAAAGTTAAGATTAGCGGTATTGACAACTTAGTGCCAGAAATAACTTTTAAGGCAGTAGTCACCAGTTTACCCCTACCGCCCAAAGGTGTGTTAATGTCAGGAGAAGCAGCAGGGTTAGAACTTGTTCGGTCTAAATTGCTGAGTGCAAGTTCAGGAAACCAGCCTTCTTTGTATATTCGTGAAGTGGCTACACCAAAAACTGCTGAATTTAAGTTACTTGCCCGTGATGGTCAATATTTAATTACCCGCCCAGCCGATGACCGTCCTTTAGTTGCTTCTATCCCAGGTTACACAGATGCTACAGCCTTGCAAGTAATTCAACGCCTAGAACATATTACCCGTTGGACAAATATTGTTGAACTCTCTAGTCCTGCTACCAGTCGCATTCGACCGGATGCGGTGCAAATGCTAATTTATCAAGAAGGACAAGAACTGCAAGATACTCAAATTCGGCTTGAGTACCGACAAGAAAATGGCAAATGGAAAAGTCCCACTTTTAAAGTCAAGCTCAAAAATACTAGTCAAGAACCTTTGTACTGCGCCCTATTGGATTTAACAGAACGTTATGCAGTCAGTGCAGCTTTATTTGATGGTGGAGGCGTTTGGTTACAACCAAAACAAGAAGCCTGGGCATTAGGCGGTAAAGAAATCTATGCCACGCTACCAGAAAAGCTGTGGAGACAGGGAATGACACAAATGAAAGACATTCTTAAACTCATGATCAGCACCGCCGAATTTGATGCTACTTTACTTGAACAAGAAGAACTGGATTTGCCTTCTCGCTTAGTGAAACAAGCACGCCGAGGTCAAGGAACGCTTAACCGTTTAATGAACAGAGTTTTATCTCGCAACCTTGTAGCTATGCCAGAAGAAGAACTTTATGATGATTGGATTGCCAGTCAAATTGTGATTACAACTGTGCGCCCACATTGAGTTTGGTGCATAATACCAATTTGAAAAAATAATGTGACAAACCATCTTGTAAAGACGCGATGAATTGCGGTAAAGACGCGATGAATTGCGTCTCTACAAGATGTGTTGCTGCTACTGCGATCGCTATTTCGGGAAATATTCGGGGCGATCGCTTGCAAAAGTCAAACAATGCACTTCTGAAAACAGGTGATCTTTTTTTACATTCCCTGTAGCAATTTCCGCTTTCCTTGCAGTAACTTTTGCCTTCACGTTTGCGTGTTTCGCGCAGCTTGTAACAACTTCGGTCTTCTTTGCAGCAACTTTTGCCTTCACGTTTGCGTGTTTCGCGCAGCCTGTGGCAACTTTTGCCTTCACGTTTGCGTGTTTCGCGCAGCCTGTAGCAATTTCCGCCTTGAGGAAAAACAGACTTGTGTTATGGGGTGTAACAGATATTCCTGCGATCGCATATCCTTATATCTGCGTTGATCCGAAAACAACAGTCTCCTAGATTCTAAACAGCACCTAGATATGCGTATACTGGGCTTTTTTATAAAAATCAACAATTTCACGTATGACAATTTTTTTAATAATTGTCCATTATAGAGTTATCAGTGACTAGAAAAATAAGTATTAATTATGGCGAGACAAAAACGCAGATCACGTACTCTTGGCAAAGCTGAAGTACGTCTAGCCAGCATTAAATCTATCAGTCCGACTCTTGATGTCGGAGAAGGATTAACAGTCAAAGATTATACTGAAAAAATTGAAAATCTCAGACAATCTCTAGAAGCATACAATAGCACCCTTTCTACTATTGATGTCTTATTAACCCAGATCATCGAAAATGAAAAAGATTTGGCAGATTATTCTGAGAAAATTTTGCGTGGTATTGCTTATAGATTTGGTAGTGATAGCCATGAGTATCAGATGGCTGGAGGTACTCGCAAAAGCGATCGCAAACGCACTGTAAGTAAAAGCGTGGTTTTGCCAAATTAAGTAGGTGCTAGTACAGTTTTGCATTAATTTGCAGCTTTTTTAAACGCACCAGGGACGCGGAGTCAACGCAGAGAGAAGTTTGTAGACGCGCTTTGCGCGGTTTCCCGAAGGGTGCGGAGGTTTCCTCCGTTAGCGTAAGATCCTCGCGATAGCGAGGCTCAAAGCTTCGGTGGGGGCGCAGAGTCTTTATGAACTTAATTTGTTACGAATTTGTGAAATCCTGTATTTGGCCTAACACTATAACGACGAATTACTCAGGTTGACAAAGGTGCGGTGCGATCGCGCATTATATCCATACTTCGGCGTTGCTGAATAAAGGTATGTTTTAGGCAGGTAAGGGAACAGAACGATATTTGAGGTAGTGCAATAACAATCGAACAGAGTATCTCAGCATTTCCTCGGTTTTGGAATAACATAAAGTTTTACGATGAAGACGAGCCAAATAATGTCTAAGCCTTGTGTTTTCATTTTCGACTCGTGTCATGTAGGTCTTACTCACAATTTGGTCACCATCAGGAACAAAACAAGGGTAAACAGGGTATCCATCTGTGACGTAAAAATAACTCTGCCAACACTGGACAATGTTCCATAACTGTTGGAAAGTAGTCGAACTACGATCACCTAAAACCCAAGCAAGAATACCTTGAGTAAAGTGATTTACCGCCGTCCACAACCAGATTTTATTTTTTTTGAACCAATAAATGTTTCTAATTCATCTAGTTCTCCCACCTGCGGAATTTCCTTTGAATTTGGTGTATCCGCCAATTGTGTACCCACTCGTTTAACCCAATGAATAATGGTAGTATGATGAACGTTTTTCACCCTTTCAATTCCACGAAATCCCATACCATTGACGTACATTTTTAGGCATTCTTGTTTGATTTCATCCGAGTAGCCCCTGGGTGGTTTATAGACATCAATGAATTGACGACCACAATCACAGCAAATGTGATTCTGTTTACCTCTTTTCTTTCCATTCTTACGGTTATGACAAGATCCACAGCGTGGACATTCCATGATTAATTGACCTCAATTCATACCGCTATTATGCAACGCCCATACTTCAGAAATTGTGCGATCACTCATATATTAATGATTTACACTTTCTTATCACAATTAAAAAAGCTTTTTGTTAGTAGCAGCCGAGAGCGATCGCTATTAATTCCTTTCATAAAACTGCATAAATTGCATGTAGTTTTACCCATTTATAAAATTGAGTAGACTTGTAAAAATAGATTGAACTTGACTTGCAGAACACTTTGTGTATACAACAAAGGAGCCAGGATGCCATGTCTGAGTTCTCGCGTAATATGGCGTTTGTTATTGGGATTAACAACTACGGCAACGGTATTTCATCCCTGCAAAATGCGGTTAACGATGCCAAAAAACTTATAGAAATTCTGCGGACAAAGCATGGTTATCACGTATGGGTATGCTTAGATGAAGTCGCTACCCTTAAAACGCTGAAAAATTTTTTAGAAAAAACTCTACCACAACAAATTCAACCAGATGACCGCTTGTTATTTTATTTTGCCGGACATGGAGTCGCCCTCAATGGTGATGATGGGCCACAAGGTTATTTAATTCCCCAAGATGCCAAACTGGGAGACACTAAAACCTATTTAGCAATGACCCATTTGCAGGAGTGCTTGAGTGATTTACCCTGTCGTCATTTCTTGGGGATTCTCGATTGCTGCTTTGCTGGTGCATTTCGCTGGTCGAGTACCAGAGATTTATTAGCTGCACCAGAAGTTATTCATAAAGAACGTTATGACCGTTTTATTACTGACCCAGCTTGGCAGATAGTAACTAGTGCTGCTTATGACCAAAAAGCCTTAGATGCTTTTAATTTGAATACAGAGCGTGGTCAAATTGGCGACCATTCACCCTTTGCTGCGGCTTTATTAGAAGCGCTAGAAGGTAGAGCAGATATATATCCTCCAGCAACACAGGGAAAACCTCAAGGAGATGGGGTAATTACTGCTACGGAATTATACTTATATTTACGAGATGCAGTTGAAGGGGCAACCGAAGAAAATCGCCGACGCCAAACCCCTGGTATTTGGCCTTTGAAAAAACACGACAAAGGCGAGTATATATTTCTTGCACCAGGACATCCACTTAACTTACCACCCGCACCACCTCTAGATGAATCTCAAAATCCCTATCGCGGCTTAGAATCTTTTAACGAAGAACACAGTAACTTGTTTTTTGGTAGACAAGCGTTAACCGAACAGTTATTTACACACATTTATCAGCAACCGTTGACCGTAGTTTTAGGGGCTTCTGGTACGGGGAAATCTAGCTTGGTGAAGGCAGGATTAATTGCTTACATCAAAAAGTTAGAGACAACTCATCAACAGTGGCATATTCTAGCGCCAGTGCGTCCGGGTGAGTCTCCATTACGAGCTTTAAATAATATATTAACCCCAGAAAAATCTTTGATATCTTCAATTACCAGTTTGCCTACACTTGATAAAGTAGAAATTCTTTTCGCCCATTTGGCGATTTGGATGGAATTAAATCCTCAGTCCAAATTGTTACTTGTAATTGATCAGTTTGAAGAATTGATCACCCTCTGCAAAGATGAACAAGAGCGGGAATTATTTCTTAATTTCTTGACAGAAGCAGTAAAAAACTATTCTCAACAATTGCGGTTAGTACTGACGCTACGCTTGGATTTTGAATCTCAATTTAGAGATACCGCATTAAAACAATATTGGACAGTGGCTCGATTTATTGTAACACCAATGACACGGACAGAGTTGCGCCAAGCAATAGAAGAGCCTGCATCTGCCAAAGTGATGTATTTTAAATCGGATGATCCTAATTATCCTTTGGTTGATCGCCTGATTGATGAAGTGGCGAATATGCCCGGTGCGCTGCCTCTGTTATCTTTTACACTGAGTGAACTTTATCTTAAATATCTCAAACGGCAGAGAATTGCTCAACAACGGGGTGAAACTATTGACAGAGCTATCACACAGACAGATTATCAAGAACTAGGTGGAGTAGATGTAAGCCTCAGCCAAAGAGCTGACAGTGAATATGAGGAGTTAGTTAAACAGGATCGAGCCTACAAGCAGACTATCCGCCATGTGATGCTACGGATGGTAGCAGTGGGCGGGAGTGAGCCGACGCGCAGACAAGTGCCATTATCAGAATTGGAGTACCCAGAACCAGAAAACGCTAGGGTGAAGGAGGTAATAAGGCGCTTTACAGATGCACGCCTACTTGTAGAAGGACAAGATCCAGAAGGAAAACCCTATGTTGAACCTGCTCATGATGCTTTAGTGCGAGGATGGCAAAAGCTGAGGATGTGGCAGGATGCAGAGGACAATTTAATTTTGCAACGACAACTGACCCCAGCAGCACAAGAGTGGAAAAATACTCAACACAACAAACAGTCAGCAGACTTGCTTACCAAGGTAGAACCTGTTTTAGATTTAGTTGATCGCAGTTTCTACTTTACCGAAAACTTGTTTAATAAAATCAATGCGAAATTTGTGCGATCGCAGCGACAAACATCAAATAATCAAGAGCGATCGCGTGATCAACCGCAACAGTTTCTTTGGAATGCAAATCCCTATCTAGAAGTATTGCATGAGAAACTCAACTCTCCCGATAACTGGTTCAACCAATTAGAAGCTGAATTTGTACAACAAAGCGTTAGGCAAAAGCAAAGGAACATGCATCTGCGTTGGGGCCTAGCAATTGGTATAATCTTAGGTTTAATCGGGTTGACTACCGTAGCTTTGATGAATCAGAGAAATGCACAGATAGGTCAAACTAGTACTTTTAGAGAAAACGCAGAAATCAAGTTGGAGAAGCAAGCGTTAGATGGGATGATTGAGGCATTACAAGCAGGAAATTCCCTCAAACAACCACTTTTGTGGTTATTCCCCCCAAAATCTCAGCTACGGGAGCAAGTGAGAGGAACGCTGCAAAGGGCGGTTTACACAGTTAAAGAAAGCGATCGCTTTGAAGGACATCAAGGCACGCTCAGAAGTCGTTTTAGCCCAGATGGTAAGTTCATAGCTAGTGCTGGAGAAGACAATACTGTCCGCTTGTGGGATTTGCAGGGTGAAAACAAAGCCTCTTGGAATACAAATCAACGCACAGTCAAAAACCTTAATTTCAGCCCGGATAGTCAGCTTTTAGCTACCGTAGCAGAGGATGGCACTGTCAGCTTGTGGAATTTGCAAGGTCAAAATCAAGCCTCATGGAATACGCATCAAGGCATCGTTAGAAACCTCAGTTTTAGCTCAAATAATCAACTTTTGGCTACCGCAGGGGAGGATGGTACTGTACGCTTGTGGGACTTGCAGGGCAACCCAATTGGTCAACCCTTTCGAGGGCATAAAAAAGATGTTTGGAGTGTGGTATTCAGCCCAGATGGCAACCAACTAGCTAGCACTGGTGATGACGGTACTGTGCGTTTATGGAACTTACAGGGTAAACAGTTGAATCTATTTGCAGGACATCAAGGCGAGATCAGCACTATCATGTTTAGCCCCAATGGTCAGTTACTGGCAACCGGAGGAGAGGACAATATTGTTCGTTTGTGGAACTTACAGGGTAAGCAATTAGTAGAATTAAAAGGGCATCAAGGCAGAATTTGGTGTGTGGGATTTAGCCCAGATGGTCAGCGAGTGGCTAGCGCCGCAGGTGATGGCACTGTCCGTTTATGGAATTTACAGGGTCAGCAGTTGGAGAAATTGGAAGGGCATCAAGGTCCGGTTAGAAGCGTCAGTTTGAGCAAGGATGGTAAGTTACTAACAAGTGCAGGCGATGACGGTACTGTCCGCATATGGAATTTGCAGGGTCAACAATTTGCACAATCAACAGATCATCAACAGCTAATTAATAGCGTCAGTTTTAGCCCTGATAGTCGCTACATTGTTAGTGCCGGATATAATGGTACTTTTCTTTGGAAATTACAAGGTCAGCATTTAATAGCAGCAAAAGCAAATCAAGGCTTGTTTAGTAGCGTTAGTTTTAGTCCTAATGGTCAGCAATGGGCATCTGCTGGTCAAGATGGTGTGATTCGCTTCTGGAATTTACAGGGTCAGTTGTTGGCAGAATTGAAAGGGCATAAAGGTTTAATCAACAGTGTCAACTTTAGTCCAGATGGTCAAAAGTTGGTTAGTGCAGGAGATGACGATACTATCCGCCTATGGAATGTGCAAAATCTGCGTGATTCTCAACAACAGCTTTTGGTTTGGCAAGCACAGCAAGAAGGAGTTAACAGCGTCAGTTTTAGTGGGGATGGAAAATTAATTGTGAGTGCTGGGAAAAATAGTACTGTCCGCGTTTGGAATTTACAGGGTAATAAGCAAAATGAATTTTCCGGTCATTTAGGGGCTGTTAATAGCTCAGTATTTAGCCCAAATGGCAGACAGGTGGCTAGTGGTGGAGATGATGATACTATTCGGTTGTGGAATTTGCAGGGTGAACCGATTGGGGGATTATTTCAACTATATGGATCAAAAGTGACGTCATTGGTATTCAGCCATGATGGCAAGATGATTGTCAGTGGTAATAATAATAGCATTGTACAGTTGTGGAATTTAGAAACAAAAGAGGATGTAGCAGAATGGAATACTGAGCAATCATCGGTAAACAATGTTGCATTGAATCAGGATAATAAGTTACTAGCTACCGCAGGAGGAGATGGCATTGTAAAGGTTTGGCAAATTGAATCTTTTGATCAGTTGATGAATCAGGCTTGTGATCGCCTACATGGCTATCTGAAGAATCATCCAAGTGATCGCCATCTTTGCGATAATTAACCTATGAAAGCAAATGGTTTGACAATCAAAGAACTAACTGAAGCGGTGGGTGGTGGAATTACGCCCCGGATGGTACGACATTACCATCAGTTAGGACTATTACCTCAACCCATGCGATCGCACAGTAATTATCGTCTCTACACAGATACAGATGTCATCCGATTGCAACGGATTGTGGCATTAAAGCAACAAGGTTTTCAACTGAATCATATTCGCCAAATTCTCGAAGTCGAACCACCAAACAATCCCGATGCAAATTTGATGCTGCAACTACAACAGCAATATCAAACTGTGATGCAGCAAATTTCTCAACTGCGACAAACTGCATCTGCATTAGAGGGTTTGTTGGGACGCGATCACAATTGTCAAATTATGCAAGCTGAAGTCCTTGCCCAACTTAAGTTAATCGAAGTAGAAACAAAAGTCGGACTAGGGGAGTTAGAGAAACTCTGGAGTGGTTTAGATGCCCAAATTCATGCTCACCCAGAAGATTTTCATGAATCATTAAAGCATTTGTTACCAGATTTATCGTCTCGTTCTGAGATTGAGCAAGACCTGATTTCTCAACTAGTGTTAGCTTGTGGAGATGTGAGTTTAGCTTCGTTTATCAAGTTGAGTCAGCAAGCGATCGCCAAAAGTCGTGATGCTCTCAAGCTAGGCTGTGAGATTATTGCAGATATTCCTACGGTTGCAACCGCTTTGGATCAAACCCGACTAGTTCATTTGGGATGTCATGTCAAAACCTTAATTGACAATCCTCACGTGACTACTGCTATTGAGGCAGAACAAGCTTTTTGGCAGCAGCAAAAATGGCGAGAAAAGTTACAGCAAGTAAAAAAAGGTTGCATTTTTGTGGTTGGCTATGCACCTTCAGTATTACTGTCTATCTGCCAAGCTATTAAACAACAGCAAATTCAACCAGCATTAGTTATTGGTATGCCTATTGGCTTTAGCCATGCACCTGCTGCAAAACGGCAACTTATGCAAACCAACGTTGGTTGGATTGTGGTTGAGGGAACTATCGGAGGTGGTTTGTTAGCAGCCACTACGCTAAACGCCTTGGTTGAGTCAGTAATTGAGAAACCTGATTGTCATTGTTATCTCAGTCATTAGACTTGTTGCAAAAGTCGAATTAGCCCCTCTTGTGTCCTCCCGTTTATGGGTTACATTGTACACACAAATAATTAAATTACTGCCAAATCCAGATTTGTAGGGTGTGTTGTCGCAAAGCACAACGCACCATCCAGTGGTGTTCCGTCCATAACGCACGCTACCAAATTCAAGCTACGCCACCCCTCTCCTTAGTAAGGAGAGGGGCTGGGGGTGAGGTTGTGTATTTTATTTAATTCGTGTTCCTTAATCTCCAATCCCCTTTTCAGTAAGTATTTATTACAGACTGATTGACAACTTGGGCTACACAGTTAATATGTTAATTTCAATACAAAAATTTTGTTAAACATATTGTTATACAAATGTATCTTCTTAAAAACCATCACCAATGGCATGAAGTTGACAAAGTATGCTTTTTAGCAAAAAATTCTGTTTAATCACGCCAACAATAAAATATTCTAGGAAAAATTTATTTTTAAAGGAGAATATCTCAACTAAAATACTATCCGAAAATCATATCTCAAATAACTCCTGACAATCAGGTATTATCTGCAAAAGTCAGTCAACAAGTATTCATGAGATTGTTTGATATCCTGGTATTCGTTTAAAGCCTTAAGCATTGAATACAATTGTCCGCTCAGAACTATAAATTAGCACCTTTACTCAAATAAAGAGTGATTAAGAAAGGCTTATTTCCCGTTTACTCTACCTAGTTTCCTCTAACTACTTGATCAGAGGGCATATGTATCAAAAAGAAAAAAAAGATAACTCAATAGTCAGCTTAGCGTTACTGCTAACATTGGCAACAACCCCAGTAGCGGTTTCTGTTGTAGTGTCAGACTTGGCACTGGCACAATCTAATGATGTTCCGTCTTTTAAGCTACCCAAAACAGTGCAAAGCGGCACTACTGTGCGGATTGATGGCTCGAGTAGCTTGTATACGATTAATCAAACCATGAAAGAACGGTTTGAGCAAAAGTTTCCTGGCACTAAAGTAGAAGCTGCTGCTAATGGTGCGGATGTGGCGTTGATAGCTTTGAAAGAAGGATTAATAGATATAGCAGCAATTGGTCGTGGTTTAACGCCTGAAGAAAAAAAACGCGGTTTAGAACAACTGCGCTTACGTCGAGAAAAGATTGCGATCATAGTTAGTGAAGAGAATCCCTTCCAAGGAAACCTGAGTAACCGGGGATTTGCCAGAATTTTTCGAGGAGAAGTTACAGATTGGTCAGAACTAGGAAGAGCTAGTGGTAAGATTCGGGTTATAGATCGTCCGCCTAATAGCGACATACGCGAGTCTTTTCGCAGCTACCCAGCCTTTGAGAATGCCAAGTTTGAAACTGGTGCAACTGCGGTTCAGCTAAATGAAGATAGCGCTGTCGAAGTTGTCAAACAGTTAGGCAGAGACGGTATTGGCTATGTTTTAGCGAATCAAGTATCGAAACTTAAAGGTGTGCGAGTCCTGAGGGTGAGTCGAACTCTACCAGACAATCCTAAGTATCCTTTTTCCCAACCTTTGGTGTATGTCTACAAGAAAAATCCTGGTCTGAATGTAGCTTCTTTTCTTGGCTTTGTCACAAATGCACCAGGACAGGAGGCTATAGAAGCAGCAAGAACCACAGAAGCAGAAGCGATCGCAGCTGCAATGACAGTTGAGTCTCCAACAGCAACCACAACCGACAACGCTACTACTTCACCCAATACGGATATTACATCTGCTGCGAGTGTCTCACCAACGACAACAGATGAAAATAATCTCACTACTGCTGATAGTTCTACGTTAGTGGCTCCTGCCCAAAACGAGCAAGCAACCCAAGAGAACAAATTGCTTTTGTGGTCAATATTGACGGTATCAATTGTAGCTATTGCCGGATTTTTAGTGTGGTTTTTACGTAGAAAACGACCAGTCGTCAGAAAAGTAACAGACGTTACAATTAAATCTAGTCCACCTGATTATTCTGTAGATGTAAGCACACCACAGCCAACAACGAATGTTAATTCTGCTACGCAAACAACACCTAGTGAACTGACACAAGACGCAACTAGTGTCCCATCTGAGCAAAATACAGCCAAACATTTGACTCCTACTATGGCTGCTAGTATTGCAGGTGGTGCTGCAATGGTTGCAGGAAGCACATTAGTATCAAAATGGTCTGAGAAAAATTCAGAAACCACGGCTGAAAATCAGATAGATGTGAATGATTCATCTTCTGTGTCAGTACCATCAGCTGATGGATCTCGATTAGACTTAGAAGCACCAGTAACAGTTGTTAATACTCCCTATCCGCAAGTGTCGGATAATTTTCATGCATCTAATCCACAAGCAACATTATTACAGGACAATACTCAAATATTATCTGCCCATCACTCAGATGTGACAGATCACCAGACACCAGCAAATATTGATGTTACCAAAGTGCAAGCACCTGCAGCAGGAGGGGAAATTTCATATTCTCCACTACCAGATGTTTGGGAAGATGCAACCCAAGTGCAAACACCGTTAGCAACACAGCCGGAGATTACCGAAATTACATCCACAGAACAAACACCAACTGTTCCCCAAGAAACTGATTTAGAGTTACCTGAGATTACCGAAATTACATCCACAGAACAAACACCAACTGTTCCCCAGCAGCCAGAAACAAATCAAGCAGCTTTGGATTCGGAAACGCCACCGACAGTCGTAAATACTGCATATCCTCCACTGCCAGATGTTTGGGAAGATACACCCAAAGAACAAAATAATACTGTTGACTCAGATGGAAAAACGATCACAGAACAACCACAAACCTCTGAAGAGTCATTAAATGTGGTAGCAGATACAGCCGAACCTACTGTTAATTTAACGGAGGAAGTAGCCCAAGCTACTCCAACAGCAGATTCCTCTGTAATTAACTTCCACTCCTCAGAACAAGCAACTCCATCGACAGGCGCAGAAATTGGTACATGGGCTACTATTTATGGAATTGGAAATAATCAAAACTTAAGTGCTGACTCACCACAAACTAATATTGGGGATGAAGCTACCCCAGTCACCACAGCAGCTGCCCAACCAAAAGATGTAGAGTCAGAAAATATTATTGTTCTCACACCACGTACTCCTAAATGGGCTTATGTTTCTTGGCAAGTGTCTGATGCTGCCAAACAAGCACTGCGAAAACAAGGTGGATCGCAGTTCACACTGCGACTGTATGATACCACTGACATTGACCTGAGTTATCAAACTCCTGTACTTGTGCAGCAGTATGAATGTGAAGAGACAACAGAAGACCGTTATGTAGCAATTCCGGTAAGCGATCGCAATTACATGGCTGAGATTGGTTATACTACAGCAGATAATAACTGGTTATTACTTGCCCGTTCAGAAATTGTTCGTGTTTTCAGTCGTCCAGAAAAAGATTTCTGGTTTATTGCTGATGCAGAGTTAATTATTCATGGGGCGACTGAACCTGGTTCAAGTGTTACTGTTGCTGGTCATAACATTAAACTCAAACCAGATGGTACTTTCCACCTGCGTATTCCCTTTACAGATAGCTTAATTAACTATGTGATGACTGCAACAGATGCTGATGGTCAACATGCTAAAACCATTCGTATGCACTTTTCGCAGGATGATCCCGAAGAATAAATAGTTAGTAGTTAGTAGAGACGCGATGTTCCTCGCGTCTGTACATTAGTAGTTAGTAGTTAGTAGTTAGTTGTTTGGTGTTTGTTTCATGTGGGCGCAAAGCTTTGCGCCCCTACCAACAATCAACAATCAACACCTAACACTAACTAACATTTTTGTGTTAACTCGAGATAAATATGCTCTAATCTAATTGGCTGTCGTGAAATAGAATCAAGATGAATGCCATCAAAACGTGCAATAATATCCTTTAATTCTAAATGCTCCGGTAGCCAAAAAGCTAAGTCATTACCATAACGCCGGGGTGTGAAACCACATGCAATTGCTTGTGCGATCGCTTTCTCTGCTTCTGGAGTTTGCACCACTAAAATTTCTTTAGCTGGAATACAAGTACGTAACTCCTCAAGGCTACCTTCAGCTAAAATCTGACCATTTTTTAAAATACCAATTTTATTACATAGACGCTCTGCTTCATCTAAAAAATGAGTAGTTAATAAAATAGTAATTCCTTGATTTTTTAATTGTCTAATTAATTCCCAAATCTCATATCTAGCTTCAATATCTAACCCTGTAGTTGGCTCATCTAAAATCACTAACTTTGGCTGATGTACCAAAGCTACAGCTATATTTAACCGTCGTTGCATTCCCCCACTGAGGGTTTCTACCGGACTTTTAGCTCTATCTAATAATTTTACAGCCTTGAGAGTTGCCTTAACTTGTTTGTGTCTTTCTGTTCTGTTTAAACCATAGATTTTGGCAAAAAATTTGATATTTTCTTCACAAGAAAGACCTCTGTATAATAAATTTTCTTGTGGGGCAATACCTATAATTTTTTTTGTTGCTTCTGAAACTAACTGATGATTAACTTTTACTATACCACTATCCGCTTGTAACAAATTACAAATAATATTGATTGTAGTAGTTTTTCCTGCTCCATTTGCACCCAGTAAACCATAAATTTCTCCAGGGGCAACATATAGTGTTAAATCCTGAAGGACTTTCCTATCTTTAAAAGACTTATTGAGCTTTTCTATATACAACATATTTAATAAGTAGCTCTAGAATCACTGCCTACAAAATCCATCAAAATAAGGTTTTCATTTTTATCTTCTATATTTCTATTTCTTGATATCGGCTTTTAAAACCAGTCATTATCCACTACCATACACCTATAGAATAGAAAATAATTTTTCTTCACCATTCACCCTTCACAGCCTTTTTTCTAGCATTACCATCCTTCGATAAGAAAACCATCCACCCAAGATCATCATCAAAGTAAACCCTGATAAAAACTGAAAATGAGAAGCAATATCTTGTACGTTATCCCCCTGGGTTGATACTGCTAAAAGAGCTTGATTCATGTGATAAATAGGATTTATTTTGGCAAGATCAAGTAGTGTTTCTGGTAAAAAACGAATTGGGAAAAAAGCTCCCCCCAAAATCAACAAAGGTACACCAAAAGCAGCTACTAGAGAATTTACATCTTCAGTACGGCGTGCTAATTGAGTACCTAAAATAAAGCCTAAACCAACATAAGCGATAATACTCATTAAGATAATAATTGCACCCAAAAATACAGAACCTTTAAACGTAGTACCCCAAAAAGCAGCAATAGTATAAATAATTAATGTTTGTCCAAAACCAATACAACTATGAGCTAAAAAAATCCCCAAAAAATAGGATGTACCACTTAAAGGTGAAATAAATAAGCGTTTGAGAGTTTGCTGTTCTCGTTCTGAGACTACAGTGGCGACACTACCACCCAAACAACTAAAAAATAGTGCTGCTCCTACCAAAGTTGAAGGTGCAGCATATGCAAAACCCTCTTGTGTTGATAGCTGCATACTTTCTGCTAACACAAATCCGTTAATCAGCAAAATAGAGATAGGGAAAATAATCCAAAAAATTAGACTGCGTCTTCGCCGCAAAAGTTCAATTAAAATACGCTGAGTTATAGCGATCGCTTCACACCAGAATTTCATCTTGTTAATTTATTTGCAACAGTATCTAGTTAATAGTTCAATTTCCCAGAGTACCAATCTCTCATCTGACACCACTTTATTAAGTAGAGTTATGTGATTTATACTACTAAGCATTTTGGTTTTGTCTTAGCAAAACCAAAGTTTTTCAACTAGATACCCTAAATTTAACATAAATGTTAAGTAATGTTGCGTAGCAGGGGCACACAACTATGCGCCCGCGCCCCTGCTGTATATTGCTGATTAATCTAAAAAATAAGCCTGATCGCATTATGCGAATAGGCTTTTTTTGTAACACCAAAATAAATTCAACTTAATTCATTGAATCTAAATCGAGGGATTGCATTCCTCGCTGTTCTACAAAAGACATCATGCTTCCCAACTGGAACCAAACTAATAGTGAAGTCAAAATGGTTACTGGTATACCGACTGCATAAGCAAGCAAGGGTGGAAAACCAAATATTTCAAATCCAGAACACATAAATAACGTCACACCGATAGTTATCCCTAGAAATGGCACAGATAATTGTTTAATCGACAACTGAGAACTAGATTTCTCTGCGCCATCACTTTGCCATTTGGTCACAATTACCTTTAGTGTTCCGGCTAATGCCAAACCAGAGGTTAATGCAGCAAACAAACCAACTATTAATAGTAAATATGGCGGTTGTGAAGAATAGTAGTACATAAAATCTCCTGATTGGTATAGTTTTGAAAGGTAAAAGTGCAGAGTTAAACTTTAAGCTTGATGTGAATTTAAGCTTTGACAAAAATCATGTTTTAGAAATCAAACACCAATGGAAACACATAAAACTAGTAATTGGTAATTGTTGCCTGTTTTCTATTACCAGTACCAGTGAATTCACACTAAGCGTAATTTGGAATTAACTATTTATTATTAACTCATAATTTACAACTCTTAAAACAGGAGATTTTCACAATATACCTCTTACACAAATATCTTTTACCCCACCCTAACCCTCCCCTTGTAAAGGGGAGGGAACTCAAAGAGTTGTTTCTCCCCAGAATCAACATATGTATTTAGCAATATAGATAAGCTTGTAAAGGGGAGGGAACTCGAAGAGTTGTTTCTCCCCCAGATATTCGGGAGAATTAAGGGAATTTTTAGGATTCATGCAAGAGGTCTAATTGTCTGTGCTTAGCTGTGAATGACACCGTAAAAAAGTCAACAGTCAACTAATGTTTGACTCTTGACCCTTGATTTTCCTTCTGCATAAGGTTTTTAGCTTTTCACGCCAAAAGCGGTGATCGCAGTTACTGAAGGTAATATGGCTGCAACTCTCTGTTTGGATAAATCTGTCAAAACTCCGATCGCAACATCTAACAATCGATTCGGTTTTAAATCATCTTTGACTAAGTTCCACAAACTTTGAACTTCTTCGGTATGTAGGCGATCATCTTCGGTAAGAGCTAATATCAGCTGACGCCATAGATATTTGCCTTCATCAGATAGGAGATATTGTAGTCCCAGTTTAGCTGTAGGTAAGACATCAAAATTCTCATCCGTACGGGCGATCGCGATTAAATTTTCTAACCGTTGCCATTGGAATTTACCTTCTTTGAACAGCACGTCTAATAACCGTCGGCGTAATTGTGGAGATTCGCCTGTCAACAGACGCCTTGCTACGTAAGGATAAGCTACTTCCACAATTTTAAAGTTGGGATTGAGGCTGAGGGCAATACCTTCTTGAGTCACCAAAGAACGAATAATTAAAGCAAACTTAGCGGGAACTCGGAAGGGGTAATCATACATCAATTCTGAGAATTGATCTGTGATGGTTTTAAAGTTAAAGTCCCCAACATTTTTGCCGATCGCATTGCCTAATGTTGCTTCTAGGGCTGGTACTATCGGACGAATATCTGTGTCTGGTGTTAAAAATCCTAGCTTGACATAATCTTTGGCTAGATCGTTGTAATCTTTGTTAACTAAATGTACAACCGCATCTACTAGAGTTTCCTTAATGGTTTCATCTAGCTGATCCATCATACCGAAGTCAATGTAGCCCATTCTGCCATCTGGCATGGCAAATAAATTGCCGGGGTGGGGGTCAGCATGGAAGAAACCATGTTCTAATAATTGTTGTAGACCTGAAGTCACGCCGATTTCGATGATCGCTTCTGGATCTAAGCCAGCTTCCTTGACTTTTTTAGTATCGGTTAACTTAAATCCATTTAGCCACTCTAGAGTCAGAACTCTGGTTGAAGTATAGCGCCAGTAAATAGCCGGAACTTTGACACGCGGGTCGTTACGGAAGTTGGTAGCAAATTTTTCAGCGTTGCGACCTTCGTTGAGATAATCTATTTCCTCAAATAATTTGGTGCCAAACTCATCCACAATCAACCTGAGATCGTGACCAAGATTCAGAGGTAGCCAAGGGGCTAACCAACCTGCCGCCCACCGCATTAAATAAAGATCAAGGGTAATAACGGGGCGTAGGTTAGGGCGTTGTACTTTTACCGCTACTTCTTCACCAGTGTGCAAACGACCCCGGTAGACTTGTCCCAAGCTAGCAGCAGCAACGGGATTAGGTGACAGTTCGCTGTATATTTCCTTGACTGGACGACCGAGTTCGGTTTCAATCAGTTGGTAGGCGATCGCATTATCAAACGCTGGTAACTGGTCTTGTAGTTTTACCAGTTCTTCTAAAAAATCTTTACGTACTAAATCTGGTCTTGTCGATAAAGCTTGACCTACTTTGATAAAAGTTGGCCCCAGGCGCGTTAGTAACTGACGTAGTTGGGCTGCGCGTTTTAGTTTGTTCTGTTCAACTTGATTTTGCCACTCATCCCACTTCAGACTAAATATAAACGTAGCAAAAGACCAAATGATATTCAGCGCCCGTGCCCAAGCTAGCCAAGGACGATAGCGGTAATAACTAGCGATCTCATTAGGATCGTAGCGTCGATTATTTTGTATAGGGGTTTGCAGGCTCACTCCCTTATTTACCTCTTTATTTAAAATAAGAATTTACCTCTTTCGAGGTCAACAAATATCCGCCTGACTATTTCTCTGTAGCTTTATAGAATTTAGTCAAGCTTTACTAAAAGTTACTTTGTTATCTTTTATTTTATATTACTACATAAAAGTATATATACTTATGGCGATAGAGAAAATTTTGCTGTTAGTTATCTCAAAAATCTATCCTGTGATAATTTTATCTTGTATATAGGTCTGGAATCATAGAAAAATGGCTTAATTAGCCTATTTTCAAAACATACTATCTTGAAAAAATAATATGTATAATTAATAACATAACATTAAAATATTCAGTGATTACACCAAAGCATTCGACGAATCAAATATATTAATATTTCCTGAGCCACGAATTTATATCAAGTTCACATGATTACTTATAATTCCCGTTTACCTCACCCCGCCTTCGGCATCCCTCTCCTTGGTAAGGAGAGGGGCTAGGGGTGAGGTTTTTTGTTATAAACCAAACTCGATATTAGGAGGTTCAGGGATCAAAGTTAAAGTTATAGCTCTCAAATTAATCTAAATAGCTACTTAACAAGAAATATAAGCGTTTTCAAGCTACAAGAATCAAACTTGATTTACTTAGCTAAAATGTATATATAAAGTTTTATTTATAAAAATTTCGATTGACAAAATAATTGTTATTAAACTACACAATCCTCATAAAGAGTATAAAGACGCAGAATCACTGTTGCTGGTAATAGGTAATAGGGAAAAACACCAATTACCCATTATGGTTGTTTTGTATACACCTAATTTTGTAGTGAATACACTACAAATAGAATCATAAGCTACTGCAAGTAATAGCACCTCAGCATTTAATCAGAAATAATCTTTAAACACTTAAAAAAATTATGTTAAGTATCTCTATAAATAAGCACTTACCACGATCGCCTTACTTAGTAACTTCTTTACCAGGGCCTCGTGCTAAAGAAATTATCAAACGCGATCGCGCTGTGACTTCTCCTTCCTATACCCGTGACTATCCCTTGGTTGTGAGTCGTGGTGAAGGTTGTATGGTCAAAGATGTCGATGGCAATGTCTTTTTAGACATGACGGCGGGAATTGCTGTCACCGCCACAGGACACGCCCATCCAGAAGTTGTGCAAGCTATCCAAGCACAAAGCAGTAAGTTAATACACATGTCTGGTACGGATTTTTACTACGAACCAATGGTAGAACTAGCGGAAAAGTTGTCTACACACGTACAATTTCCTGGTGGTGCAAGAGTATTTTTTACTAACTCTGGTGCTGAATCTAACGAGGGTGCAATCAAGCTGGCTAGATACTACACCAAATGTTCCCTAATTATCGCCTTTTTGGGAGCATTCCACGGACGTACCTATGGAGCAATGTCTCTGACTGGTTCCAAAGCTTTACAGAGAGCAGGTTTTGGCCCTCTCGTTCCAGGTGTAACGCATATTCCGTATGGGACTCACGCTAGTTTAGATTACCTAGAAAAACAACTATTTCCCGCCATGTTACCACCCCATGAAGTAGCAGCAATTTTCGTTGAACCCATTCAAGGCGAGGGTGGTTATGTTGTACCAGAGGATGGATTTTTACAACGGATTCGGGAGATATGCGATCGCTACGGCATTCTGATGATAGTCGATGAAGTGCAATCGGGAATGGGGCGTACGGGTCGATTGTTTGCGATCGAACATTGGGGCGTCACACCAGATATTATTACTACTGCCAAGGGTATCGCCAGTGGTTTACCTCTAGGTGCAATTCTTGCCCGACCAGAAATCATGACTTGGCCGCCTGGTTCCCATGCAACCACTTTTGGTGGCAACCCTGTTGCTTGTGCTGCTGGGCTTGCTACTTTAGAACTATTGAAAAGCGGTTTGATGAAAAACGCTACCGAAATGGGAGAGTTATTGCAAGCTGGCTTAGTGAAGTTACATCAACAGTTTCCCAGAGTTTCCTTACCTCGTGGTAAAGGTTTGATGGTGGCGGTAGATTTATTTGATGATGAGGGGAATTTGGATCGGGAGTTACGCGATCGCATTTTACAAGCAGCTTTTTTGCGAGGTTTATTACTGCTTGGTTGCGGAAAAGCAGCAATTCGCTTTTGTCCACCTTTAATTATTGATAGCGATCAGGTTAAAACTGCTTTGGAAATTTTCGCTAGTGTATTAGCAGAGGTTTAATTTTGTGTAAATCGAACACAGATGGACACAGATGCACACCGATAGACACAGATAGATCATGCGTTAGTAGTTAGTAGTTGGTTTTTCCCCCTTGTCTTCCGCACTTCACATAATCCGATATGAACCCCGAAATTGCTTGTCATCTATGGGAATTACTTTGGCGAGAATATAGCACTAGGGTAAGTTATGCTCAAACCTACGCACAAATGATCACTAAAGCAGGTGGCGCTGTTGCTAATGATCACATCGCTTTCCGGTCTTTACGTATGACTGTAGATAGTCCACAGGGTAAAGTCAATTTGGGAATTGAGTATTTAGGGCAAGTTACTGAAGCTTTAGGTTATGAGGTGGCTGGAGAGTATACTTTTAGTGAAACCCATCTTTATGCCCGTCATTATCGCCATCCGCAACAAGAAGAATTTGACTTACCCAAATTATTTATTAGCGAGTTGATTGTGGATGAATTGCCAGAAGAAACTATTCAACTCATTCAACAAACGGTAACAGGTGTCAACTTACTGATTCCTTCAGCAATATTTAAGACTTTTGAGCATAAAACAAAACGTCTTGCCAAGGAACTGTTGAAAATTTTTACTTGCCCTTGGCAACCTCCCCGACGTTCTGTAGTAGAACAAGTAAATAAAGTTACTCAATATGGTGCTTGGGTATTATTGCACGGTTACGCTGTGAACCACTTTACAGGCTATGTGAATCGGCAAAGTACCCCAGAATATCCAGATATTGATACTACCGCCCGTGGTTTAGGGAATCTAGGCGTACCGATGAAACCAGAAATTGAAGGGGATGTTGCTTGTGGTTTACGACAAACAGCAACGCAAGCAGTGACAGAGATTGTAACAGTATTAGATGAGATTACTGATACGGAAATTCAGATTCCCTGGACTTACGCCTATTATGAAATTGCCCAGCGCTATATGGTGGAAGAATCAGGTAAGCGAGTGTTATTTGATGCTTTTTTAGGCAGGAATGCCCAACAGTTGTTTGAAATGACTCGAATAGAGAATTAGTTTGTTGGTTGTTGTTGAAAAAATCACCAACAATTAACAATTACGTAAGACTGTGAATTAACATAGGCGCTAATAGATCATGGGGAATTAAATAGTAAACATACCAATTACCACCCAACCACCCACGGAAAATCCATCTGTGTCATCTGGAGGACACTGCGTTGCGGGGGTTCCCCCCGTTGTAGCACGTGTCCGTTGTTTATCGGTGTTCATCTGTGGTCGATTTCTAAAAAAACGATTTTTTACCAGACGCAATCTTGCATTTTTTATATCAATTGACCTCAGATGTCAATTTTGATCTGAGATTTCATCTTCTGATAATTGATACGACTCCAAAATGCCACTGCGAATGATTAATTGCGGCCAGATTAATAAGAAAAATCCCATCCATGTGAGTACAGGAATGGCAATTAGAACTGTTAACCAAACTGTCTTGAATATTACCCAGCTTCCACTAATTAGCGTTACCCCTGTAAATAGGATAGACCACGGCTGACACCACCAAGGTTTGAATTTCCAAGGACTTATAGATTTTTGTTTAGACATTTGCTTCAGTTATCAGTTAGGTAAGACTGGGAATTCACTGTTGCTAGAATTGGAAGGAAGACAAGGGAGAAAAAACAACTAACCACCAACCAACAATTTATCTGTGTGCATCTGTGTTCATCGGTGGTCGATTTCCAAAAAATTATTTTTGTCACCGCTTTAATTCACATCAAGTATCAATTATCAGTTATCAAAGCAATATTACTTAAAGTTGACTTAAGGAACTCCAAAAAATAAATTATCCAACTTCTGCACCCAATACAATTTATTCTCCCTTGTCTTCCTTGTCTTCCTTGTCCCCCTTCTCTGCAATTGGATATTTTTTTATTTGGAAGTCCCTTAATTGGGTTTCCATTTTTCTAAGGATACGTATTCATTCTGGATGATATCTAAAACTTGAATATCACCACTCGGACTTAAGACACGAAACCAATAAATCGCGTCAATGTAATCTACATGATTTTCATATACTTGAACTGTGTAGTAAGGTGCTTCTGGAGTCGGAGAACCATCAACCATCGCTGCAACACGTATTTTTCCCTTTGAAAGTCTTTCGATTTCTTTGGCTTTACGTTGGACTTGTGGCAGTTTCCAAACTAAACTGAGGGCTGTTTTTTCGTCAATGGCTTGGGTGACCTGAGAAATCTTGATAGTTTGAGGGGGTTTTTGCTTAATCTGAAAATATTTACTGTGACTTTGAGCAATGGTTGAATTACACGTTAACCCGATGAGCAAGGAAGCCATAAAAGGATAACATAGCGATCGCTTGATGAACCTACCCATAAGCACAGTTGTTTGCTGTTGTTAAAATTTGGTTTTAATTCGTAACATTTCTATTTTCCTCTATTTTTCTACTATTTCCCGCACTAACTGTGCTAATTTCTCTGCACTATCAGCAGGTGCAATAGTTTTAGCTTTTTCCCCCATTGCTTTTAACTGTTGTGGTGAGTGTAACAATCGCAAAACTTCTGTTTGCAATTTCTCAACTGTTAATTCTCTTTGTTGAAACATCAACGCTGCACCCACTGAAGTAAATTCTTGGGCGTTATAAGTTTGATGATCTTCCGCCGCAAACGGATAAGGAATTAAAATTGCAGGCGTACCGCACACAGCTAATTCTGTTAAACTACCTGCACCAGAACGACTGATGGCTAAATTGGCGCGTTGCAGTAACGCTGCCATGTTGTTATAAAAGGGCACAGATATATACTGCGGATGTTTTAAACTTTCGGCTTCTGGATCTTTATCTCCAGTCAAATGTACAATCCAAGCACCAATGTCAAACCAAGCTGTTGCACACTCACGCACCAACTTGTTAATGGCAACTGCGCCTTGACTACCACCAAAGACAACGATTACTGGTACATTCTCCGGAATACCTAAATCTAGTGATGAAGCGACACCTGTTGCTAAAAATTCCGAACGTACCGGAGTACTAGTATATATTGTCTGGGCGCGGGGTAAATACTTAGCAGCAACTTCAAATCCTAATGCTACTGCATTGCACCAAGGTCCAAAAAAGCGGGTGACTTTTCCTGGTAAAGCATTTGCTTCGTGGAGAACCACGGGTATACCTAGCGATCGCGCCGCAATTACCACAGGACCAGCAATATATCCTCCTGTGGTAAATACTCCCTGAAATTGACCATTTTGTAAAATTTTTCGCACTTTGAGAACGGAACCGACCAGTTTACCTAACGTCAGTAGCGATGATATGCCAAAACCTTTTTGAAATCCTTCAACAGAAATAGTATTCAATCTATACTGTTGGGGGACAAGCTGAGTTTCTAGTCGATTGGGTACACCTAACCATTCGATTTGATAATCTGGCAATTCTTGCGCTAATGCGATCGCTGGAAATAAGTGTCCGCCAGTTCCACTTGCTGCTATCAATAATTTTATTGGTGCGTCTACCATCTACCCACTACCATGTCAACGCTTAGTTTCACTAAGATAAAACAATTTCCCTTCCTTGTTGTAAACTGTTTCGGAAATTAATCTGCAACAGCTTTACATCAATGGGTTTGATTTTAAGATGGAAATTTCTCTTGTAGTCAAACTACCAACTTAATACCAATGCGTAGACTGATTATCCTACTCTCTAAACGCCAATCACACCTTGCATCCAGCCGTTGGCTGATTTTGCTACTACTGACTCTAGGTTTTACTGCTGGTTGGAAATGCGCCCAAGCTAGTACGCCAACGAACGCACCCCCTGAACTCAAAAACCTCTTGACCCAAATTGATACAGCAGCAAACCAGCGTAATGTCAAAGCGGTAATGCAATTCTACAGCCCCAGTTTCAAGCATGGGGATGGGTTAAACTATCAAAGCATGGAACAAGCTTTGAATGCGCTTTGGAAACAGTATCCCCAACTCAAATACAGTACACAATTGCAATCGTGGAAATCTCAAGGTAATTTGATCGTTGCTGATACGGTAACGAAAATAACTGGCTCACCTTCGCCGAACAATAATAATATGGCTCTATCCGCCACCATTACCTCGCGACAGCAAGTTTCTGGGGGAAAAATCCTACGCCAAGACATTTTGTCTGAACGTACTCAAGTTACTTCTGGTAGTAAACCACCCCAAATTGATTTTAAATTGCCACAACAGGTGACGGTCGGTCAGCAATATAATTTTGATGCGATCGTCCAAGAACCTCTAGGCGAAGATTATATTTTAGGAACAGCTTTGGAAGAACCAATCAAAGCTAACAAATATCTCAGCCCTACACCTGTAGATTTAGAATTACTTTCATCTGGTGGACTTTTCAAAATAGGTAAAGCACCTATGACTCCTGGTAGCCAATGGGTTTCGGCGGTGATTATGCGCGGAGATGGTATGACAATGATCACTCAACGAATGCAAGTGGTGAAAAAATAACTTGTCAATTGTCAATTGTCAATTGTCCAAAGTTTTTACAAATGACAATTGACGATTGACCCTTGACACTTGACTATTGACCCTTGACCCTTGACCAAAAATGCTTTCTCTCCAAAATCAAATCGTTCTGATTACCGGTGCAAGTAGTGGTATTGGTGCTGCTTGTGCGACAGTATTCGCTAGTGCTGGGGCAAAATTGATTTTAGCAGCGCGACGTCAGGAACGTTTGCAAGAGTTGGCAAATAGTCTTGTCGAAAAGTACCACAGCACACCCGAACAAATACATTTATTACAGTTAGATGTACGCGATCGCTTTGCTGTAGAATCTGCTATATCTAGTCTTCCTCCCGCTTGGTCAGAAATTGACATTCTCATCAATAATGCCGGTTTAAGTCGTGGTTTAGATAAACTACATGAGGGTGATTTTACTGACTGGGAAGAAATGATTGATACCAATATCAAGGGTTTACTTTACCTCACCCGCTATGTTGTACCTGGGATGGTAAGTCGCGAACGCGGTCATGTGATCAATATTGGTTCGATCGCTGGCTATCAAACTTATCCCGGTGGTAATGTTTACTGTAGTACAAAAGCCGCAGTGAGAGCGATTTCTGAAGGTTTAAAACAAGATTTGTTGGGAACTTCTGTGAAAGTCAGTTCTGTTGACCCTGGTATGGTAGAAACGGAATTTAGCGAAGTGCGCTTTCACGGTAACACAGAACGCGCCAACAAAGTTTACCAAGGAGTAACTCCCCTCACCGCCGCAGATGTCGCAGATGTAGTGTTTTTCTGTGCCACCCGACCATCCCATGTCAATATTAATCAAGTAATCTTGATGCCTGTCGACCAAGCTAGCACGACACTCGTAAATCGTCGTAGATAATTAAAAGAGATCGGGGATCGGGACTGACTTGAAAGTAACTCACCCCGTCAAGAGAAGACACCCCTCTCCTTGGTAAGGAGAGGGGAAGGGGTGAGGTTTTTCATGGCAAAGCTCGTGAAGCTTGTTTCATCAGGACTGCCTTATGAATTAAGATAATTGGATCGTTATACTCATGGAAAATACTGCCAACGCCGAAAAAACAGGATTGACAGCACTGACGGCGATTAACATAGCCAAAGTTTTAACTATAGTTTTGTTACTAATTTTTAGCTTTGTTTTTGGTATCCAAGACTTACGACAAGTCATATATCTGTGTCTGCATGTCAGCTACTGTCTCTGGTGGTTGCTAGAACAGTGGTTTTTTCCCCAACGGCGACAGATATTTAGTGAACCTGTAGGGATTGGTGGGTTCATCTTGGCGTTGTTGTTTGTCGGTATGATTTACTCTTTACCAGGATACCTAGCATTTACTAATCCTGTTCCCTTATCAGCGATCGCTACTGCTATAGCATTACCTTTATACATATTTGGCACTCTCATCAATGCTACCGCCGATATCCAAAAGCTGACAGCCAAACAATACGGCGCAGAATTAGTTAGTGACAATATCTGGCGATTTTCCCGCAACATCAATTACTTTGGTGATCTATTGCGGTATCTGAGTTTTGCAATTGTAGCTGGTTCTGTTTGGGCTTATTTAGTTCCAGCAGTAATATTAATTATTTATTTGCAGCGTGTTTCTCAAAAAGAACAGTCTATGTCTGCCAAGTATCAAAATTATGCTGATTATCAGAGATCTAGTAGTCGTTTAATTCCGTTTATTTGGTAATAATCATACACTTCCATCAAGTAATAGCAGTAACAAGTCGAGGATCTTGTCTCTCACGAATGATTGAGGAAGACTATAGCGATCACAATTACGTTTTTTAGCCCCGGAGATTAGAAGTTTGAGGTTCTAAGCGAGAATTTTTTAGTTTGAAGCAAGAATGTTGAGGCTGAAAGCAAGAACATTTTAGTTTCAAACGAGAACGTTGTAGTTTGAAGCGAAAACATTTTAGTTTCAAACGAGAACGTTGAGGTATGAAGCAAGAACGTTGAGGGTTTGAGGGTGTAATTGCAGCCAAAAATTGTTCCAGTCGATGATTATAAGTATTTCTGTGAGTGTTTGAGAGCGATCGCTCAAAATTTCCCAATTAAAAATCCAACATCCGTTAGGGTATTATATCAATTCAAATAATATTTGCGACAGATAACCCCACCCGCCTAACCCCACCCTCTCCTTAGCCAGGGGAGGGTGGGGTCTTATATAATTCATGTGTTGTATTCTTTTTTCAAATTGGTATTAATTGGTTTATTTGCTCTTGTGTACACTCTGGTAATAGTAGAGAATCATTGCAGCTGGAAAATTAAGTATTGAGTTCATCCAGGTCTTTATATGAGAGTTGCAGTCTTCAGCACCAAGTCTTATGACCGTGAATTTTTGGATGCAGCAAATGCAACAGCCCAAGCGAGTCATGAGTTTGTTTACTTTGATACTAGACTCAACCCGAAAACTGCTTCACTAGCGGCTGACTTTCCAGCAGTTTGCGCTTTTGTTAATGATGATTTGGGTACTGAAACTCTGGAAGTTTTGGCTGCACAGAGTACTCGTTTTATAACACTGCGTTCTACTGGTTTCAATAATGTAGACCTAAAAACAGCCGCAGAATTGGGAATTAAGGTAGCCCGAGTGACGGTTTACTCTCCCTTTTCTGTGGCGGAACATGCTGTTGGTTTGGTTTTGATGTTGAATCGCCGCTTGTATCGCGCTTACAATCGAGTTCGGGATGATAATTTTTCCTTAGAAGGGCTACTGGGGTTCGATTTGCATGGTAGCACCGTCGGCATTATTGGTACAGGCAAAATCGGGATTATTTTTGCTCAAATCATGCATGGATTTGGGTGTCATTTGCTGGGGTATGATGCATATCCCAATCCCAAATTTGAGGCGATTGGTGAGGCGCGTTACGTGGAATTACCAGAGTTATTTGCCAAAGTAGATATTATTTCCTTACACTGTCCTCTCACACCGGAAACACATCACCTAATTGATGCAAGTGCGATCGCTAAAATGAAGCCTGGTATGATGCTGATTAACACTAGTCGAGGTGGACTAATTGATACCAAAGCAGTCATTGAGGGTATCAAATCTGGCAAGATTGGTCATTTGGGTATTGATGTTTACGAACAAGAAGATGAACTCTTTTTTAGAGATTTATCTGATACTGTGATTCAGGATGACGCTTTTCAACTGTTACAATCATTTTCTAATGTTGTGATTACAGCCCATCAAGCATTTTTTACCCGTAATGCTTTAACTGATATCTCCACTACAACAGTCTCCAACATCACGGATTTTGAGCAAGGTCATCCCCTGAAAAATGAAATTTCCTATCAACCTCTAGTGGCGTGACCGGATTAAAATAGTGCCATAAATCTCTTCTTCTATCTCTGTGTTCTCAGCGCCTGTGCGGTTTATTAATACACATTTTAAAGCAGTCGCACCAGTAGGGTGCGTTACGCTACGCGATAACACACCCTACTTAGATTTTTTCAATAATCAAACCGGATTCCTATATTTGTTAGTATTTCCTAGATTTCTACACTATATTTTTTGGCAATTTGACAAAGTTGCTCAAACTGTTCTTTTGATGCTAAATTTAGCTTCTCCTCAGGTGGCAATTCATTGTTTGGCCCTTTAGGGACTAAGTACTTGACATACAGAGAAATAAAATCCACAATCGCTGCAATACCAGGCAAAGCATGAGTGTCAGCTTGCTTTCCTGCTACCAAAATTGCCATACTTCCTTCAATCGATTTCCTAGTAGCATCAGCAAATTGACCAACCAATTCTTGAATATAATCTACAGTCTCCAGGTTTTCTAACTTCACCAGATCTGGAGTGAATTCATAGCCTGCTGCTGTTGCTTGTTCCAGCACACACCATTGTGTGAACTCTTGTAGTACTGGTTCGGGAAGACCAGGAAGATACTTGTGTAATTCTAAATTAGACACTAATTTTCCTTTTGAAAGTAAATGTAGTGAGTAGGAGATGAGGAGGTGGGGAGATGGGGGGAGTGTGGGGAGTGGGGGGAGTAAAAAAATATTTTATCCTCATACTCCTCACATCCCTCACACCCCTCCTACTCTCTTTAAGCTGTCCGGAAACGTGCTAGTTCTTCACCGGTTTTAGCATCGTGGGCGTGAACTGTACACACTAAGCAAGAATCAAAGGATCGGGCGACATGACCTACTTCTATAGGATCGGCTGGATCAGCAACGGGTATACCCACCAAAGCTTCTTCAATCGGGCCACGCTTTTGTTCGGCGTCCCGAGGGCCAACGTTCCATGTTGTCGGGGCGATGACTTGGTAGTTCTTGATTTTGCCATCTTCTAGTTCTACCCAGTGACACAGGGAACCGCGCGCTGCTTCTGTTGCACCCCAACCGCGCCCATCTTTTTGTTTGGGTTTGATGTACCAAGGTTCATTTAATTTGAACTCCCGCAGACAGCGTTCGGCTTGACGATACAACTTGACAATTTCGTGAACGCGTGCAAACTGGCGGACATGGACACTAGGGCCGCCCATACGCTTGAAAACATCAAGGATAAATCCATCATAATGTTGCCAAGATTCACCATGTGTACCACCTGCGACTAATTGTCGCGCTAAGGGGCCAGCTTCTAAACGTCCATATTCGATATGGCGTACTGCACTTGACCAAGAATAAGCACCGTTGAAGTCTTTGTGATTTTTGGCGATGGGATTGGTGGTGCGGTCAAAGGGATGAACATCTGCTGTACCTTCGTCATACCAGGAGTTAGTGGTATTCTCCCGAGCAAAGGTATGATCCATCAAGGTGTGAGTGTCACTGTAACTGTCGTACACCCCACTCTTCATAATCATGGCGGCGTTGCGGCTTTCAATGGTGGGTTTTTGGTATTTATCTTCATGGGGTAGATATCCCCAAGTGACGTATTTACCCACACCACCACCAAATTTATCTAAACCAATATCTAAACCCATACGCCAATAGAAGCCCAAGTCCGACTGGCGATGATTGCGATTTTCATGCAACCAAGCCATAAAATCATCATAGGTCTGGATTTGTTCGTAGCGTTCCAAAGAACAGCCCAACCACACAGGTTCTAACCAATTAGTGCGGAAATATTCTAGGATTGACCAGGCGCGGGTAATATCTGTGAGGGTGGGGGCGCACATGACGCCACCAGGAACCATGTAACTAGAATGGGGCCATTGACCACCCAAAAGTGCATAAATTTCTACAGGTTTGGCAGAAATAGTCACACCAATTTCGTAATGCTTGCCAGTAAAAGCAGCAAAGCGGCGGACAGCTTCGTTATAGTAGCGGCTATTTTGGTATTTTTTATTGGTGAGGTCAATGGCAAATAAACCGTAAAAATAGCGGGGGATACTTTGAATTGTTTCGACGATTTGACCAAGGTTTCTGGCTAAAATCGCATTGCGTGGCACTTCGGTTTCCCAGGCAGTATCCAATGCCCAAGATGCACAGGTAAGGTGAGAACCACCGCAAATTCCACAAATACGAGGTGTGACAATTAAGCCTGCTTGGGGGTCTTTGCCGCGTAAAATCACTTCAAAGCCTCGAAAAAGTTCGGCATGAGTCCAAGCGTTGACTACATGACCATCTTCGATTTCTACCCGTACATCTAAATCGCCTTCTACCCTCCCAACGGGTGAGATATCTAATGTTTGAGTTCCCATAATTTATCCTTTTGGTAATTGCTAATCGGTAATTGGGAATTGGTGAACCAGCGCGGTCTTGGGGGTTCTCCCCCAATCCCCACTCCCTGTCGGTCGTGGGGGCCCCGAGTCCCCCATGAGTGACTGGCGAACCCGTAAGGGTAATTGGTGGTTTTCTTTCCCATTACCTATTACCTAAACTAAGAAAAAGTCTTCATCTGCCCAAGCTGGGGCGGCATCTTTTGCCACTACGGTGAGTAAGGCATAATCTTTCTGCTTCACTCCTGGCGGTAGTTCTTTGGGAACTCCCATAACAGTTTGGGTTTTAAATACTGTTCCTGGTTTGAGGTCAAAGAAGGGAAATTCTGGTTCAGTGCAACCCAAGCAAGGCATCCCAGCGCGGGTTTTGGAAGAAACACGGTTCCACAAAATCCGGTTACAGGAAGAATGGGTCATGGGGCCACGACAACCCAAGTCGTAGAATAGACAACCTTTACGCTGACCAAATTCAGCAGTTGTTGCTTTATAAGCAAAATGAATATTGCGAGTACAACCAGTTTGAGTAAAGGTTTTGAAGAAAGTTTGGGGACGATGAAACTCGTCAAGAGTAATATCGCCAATACGACCTGTGGCGATCGCCACTAATATCTGCGTTATCCAGTCGGGATGAGCAGGACATCCAGGTATATTAATTACAGGTAATCCAGCTTTGGAACGGTAATCTACCCCTAAAAACCCACCCTTTTGCCGTTTGAGAAATTGTAAACCTTGCGATTCACTAGGATTAGGGGCCATAGCAGGAATTCCTCCCCAAGTAGCACAGTCGCCGATTGCAACCACATACTTAGCTACTTTTGCTAAATCACTAACCCAATTTTTCATCGGACGATGGGCAAAACGGTTCCATTCTCCCGTACCGTTGGGGGCATTAACTACCGTACCTTCAAATACCAAAATATCTACAGGGATCTTACCTAGCACACAATTCCACAGCATCCCTTGCAAATTTTCTCCTAATTCTAGCCCCAAGGAAGGATGCCACAGTACGTTAATACCAAAGTCAGAAATTAAATCGCAGACAGTTGGTTCTTCTGCATTTAAAAATGACATAGTGTTACCTGAACAGGCACCACCTTGTAGCCATAATACGTTAGTCATTAGCTGCGTGTTTGTATTGTTGACAATAGACTTATTGCAGAAGTTGAGGAATCGGGAATGTTCAGTTATCAGTTATCAGTAAAATACGCAAGCGAAACACCACACCAATTAGTGGTAGGTAACAGTCCCCCACCATAAACCTTGATTACTATGGCTGGTACTGTTCACTGATTTAAATATAGGGTTCTCTTTCCCCTTTTCCCATCTTCCTTCATCCTTTCCCCTGTCCAAAAGGCTATAACAAGTGAAATCTCGTTTATCTTTCAATATCAAATACTTTTCTTTCCAATAATATAAGATTTTAAAAAAATTAAAGTATTAAACCAAACTAATTAGAACTCAAAATCCAGATTTTTAGTAACAATCAATACAAAACACATAGTCTTATTAAACATTATCATAGTCAGTAAAATTTACTATAGTAAAAATGCAAAAATATGATTTTTGTAATTAAAAATAGGAGATTGTAACTGAAATTAGCTATTCAAATAAGTTATTAATTTATCATATTAATAACCTTTTAAACTTTAGATAACCAGTAAAACTAACATGAAATTTACGTATAGTCAGCAAGTGTATACTAGAAGTTTTGCACTTGACAAAATCAAAAAAAATTAAACAATAAATAGTAGGGGCAAAGCATTTAGCAAGGGATTTTCCCATCAAGTCGAATATTTTTACCCAAATATTATGCCCATAAGCTGGTTAGGAGTTAATTTATAAAGTAAATTTAAAGTAGGGTGTGTCACGGCATTAGCCTGACGCACCATGTTATGTTCCGGTGCGTTAGACGCTTTGATAATGTTTTTGTTACCAATCCTCTCAAATCTACGCGCCTAACACACCCTACCGTAATTTTATTTTTACTTTTATAAATGATCTCTAATCGCTAGCACTCAAGAATAAACAATCAAAAACTTTCATCATTATTATTGATTGCCATTCAGCTAACATGTAAACACTTAGTGTCTTGGTGGTTAAAAAGAATCTTGAATAACTAAGACACAAAGACACAAGGATAAAAGATTTTTCTTCTGCCAACTCTACATCTGCTATGACACCAACTATTACAGATGCCGCCACCAAAGCAGCGATCGCTGCTATTGCTTCTGAGTCAGCATCAACAAAAGATAAAATTGAGATGCTAATTGAAATAGCACACGGATTTATTAAAAAACCAAAAACTGCCCAAGATTTATGGAATGCGATCGCACTATATCAAGAAGCAGAAAATTTATGTGGTGAAGATTACTTTTTACTAAAAGCGCGGGCAAAAGTAGGAAGGGCTGGGGCGCTACGGGCAGTACCCCACAACACCGAAGAATTATTATTACAAGCGCAAGTTTTGTACACAGAAGCATTACCTGTTTTACAAGAATTTGCCTCATCAGAGGAAGTGGCAGAAGCCCAAATGAATTATGGCTTGGTGCTACAATCTTTAGTACCATTCAACTTGGCACAAATCGCAGATAGCATCCAGGTATATCAAGAAGCTTTGCGAGTATTTACCTGGGAAAATTACCCGCAGGAATATGCAATTTTACATAACAATATTGCGATCGCCTACCTTTCCATGTCAGGAGGTTTGCAACAGCAATATTTGTTTGAGGGCTTGGCAGTGCAAACTTTTGAAGCTGCACTCAAACACATTAATATCATCGATCATCCCAGGGAATATGCGATGTTGCAGAATAATTTGGGCAATGCCCTACAATATTTACCATCATCTCATCCCTTGGATAATTTAGTGCGAGCGATCGCAGCTTATGACCAAGCTTTAAAAGTGCGTAATCTCCAAGATACACCAATAGAATACGCTAACACCATTGCTAACAAAGCCAACGCCTTACTTAACTTACCCGACAACTTGAGTAAACCAGAAACAGGTAATCTCCAAAACTTCACACAAGCGCGTAATTACTATCAACAAGCTTGGGAAATTTTTACTAAATATGGACAAATAGAAAAAGCGCAAGTAGTAGCCCAAGTATTGGCAGAACTATGAATTATGAGGAGAATAAACTATGACAGATTTACTTACAACCTTAGCATCGGGTGATGTTAACCCGCTTACAGGATTGGTCTGGTTAATCATCGCAACTGGATTATCTGTATTAGGTGGTGCAATTGGCGGCATACTTTTAGCCGGAGAAGAACTAGGTTATAAATTTGCTGCTACCATCGGTGGATTATTTGCCCCTGCTGGTGTGATTCCAGCTATGGTATTAGGATTGTTACTTTTGAATTTTTGTCCAAAGTTCTAGGAGATTTTATGTTAGAAATAGGTTGGTTTTCTGCTAAATTATTTTTTAAGGGTAAACTAATACGTGAACCGCAGTATTTTTGGCGGCAAACTGCTATTGGTGCTGCGATAAGTTTCTTGTTGCTAATTGTACCGTTATTCTTACATTTGCCGTTGTGGTTAACAGTAGTATTATCTAGCGTTACAACGGGTACTATTATGCCTTTCTTACTGCAAGATTTCAGAATGAAATGAATTTTTGATTGTTAGTAGCTAACATGAACTACCTACACCAGGGTATATGAAATTCTTTGTGTCTTGGTGTCTTAGTGCTTCAAGATTTTTTTACTACCAAGGCACAAAGTCACCAAGTTTATAAAAACCAACAATTAACCAATATATAATGACTTCACTAGAAGAGTTAGTACAAGAAATTGGTCGTTTTGAAGCGATAATCTCTGACTGGGAAGAGAGTAAAAGGTGTGTGACTATAGGTTTAAAACGTGCTATTGAAGATTTACATAAAGAAGCTTTAACCCGGTTAATTAAAAGTGTTAAACAAGAGTCAGTATCAGCTTTACGTAATGCTGTTCAAGATGAAGTGGTTTATGGAGTATTACTTTATCATGAACTAGTAAAATCACCAACACTATCTTTACAACAACGTATTCAACAAGCTTTAGATGAAGTCCGCCCTAATTTACAAAGTCATAATGGGGATGTAGAATTAGTGGCGATTACAGCACCAGATACAGTAGAAGTGAAATTAATTGGTAATTGTAGTAATTGTCCAGCTTCGACATTAACTTTATCTGAAGGAATTGAACAAACAATTAAAGCATATTGTCCGGAAATAAATTATGTAATTGCAGTAGGTTAATTTTGTTAATGATTGGTAGTTTTTGTTGGTTATGAAATGGGTTTGACATCAACATTTAAAAATCACGACAATTTACTATTATCACCTAACGGTGCAGAGGTAATTTTAGGTAAAATCATGTTACCAGGAGAATTAGCCACTCCTATTGCACCTAGTGCTGTTGAGATGTTCGGTCCTCGCGCTGTTTGTTTGATATCAGAAAATGGGCCGTTGTGGGTTGCAGATACGGGACATCATCGCTTGTTAGGATGGCGGAATTTACCAACCCAAGATAGTCAACCTGCTGACTGGGTAATTGGACAACTAAACTTTAACAATGAAGGGCAAAATGCTGGCGATCAAGTAGGAAGAAGGAGTTTGAGTGTACCGACTGGAATTTGTCGGTGTGGTCAAGGAATGGCGGTAGCAGATGCATGGAATCACCGCGTTTTGATTTGGAAACAAGTGCCAGAAGATAGTAATGTTCCAGTAGATTTAGTTTTAGGACAAGTAAATTTTAGTGATAACGAACCAAATCAAGGTAAGAAAGAAGCAACAGCAAATTCTCTCTACTGGTGTTATGGAGTTTTCTATCATCAAGGGCAGTTATTTGTAGCTGATACAGGAAATCGGCGTGTGTTAATTTGGCATAAATTTCCAGAAGAAAATGGACAACCAGCAGATTTAGTTTTGGGACAACCAAATATGACATCTCGCAATGAAAATGGCGGTGGTAGTCCTTCTGCTTCCAGTATGCGTTGGTGTCACGATATCACTTTTTGGGGAGAGAATCTGGTTGTCACAGATGCGGGAAATAATCGTGTGATGATTTGGGAGGGGATGCCTACAGAAAATAATACTCCTTGTGCTGTGGTGTTAGGACAAAAAAGTTTTGATGTTGTGGAGATGAATCAAGGGGTTTATTTTCCCAGTGCGAGTAGTTTGAGTATGCCTTATGGTGTTGATGCGGTTGGTGATTGGTTATTGGTAGCGGATACGGCTAATTCTCGGTTACTTGGTTGGCAAAAGCCTGAGTCAATTTTATCTTTGCAAGGGGCAGTAGCTGATGCGATCGCAGGACAAAATAATTTTACCAGCAAGGGAGAAAATCGGGATTTTGGACAACCAAAGCGAGACAGTCTTAACTGGTGTTATGGCATCAAAGTTTGTGGTGACACGGCGGTAGTTGCTGATTCTGGCAATAACCGAGTTTTGCTGTGGAGGATGGGATAAATTATATGAGTTATGGCTATGCCAATAGTAACTTTTTATAAGTCGAACACAGATGCACACCGATAAACACAGATGATTTATCGGTGTGCATCGGTGTTCGTTTTTTATTATATGTCTTTGGATTATGCAAAATGACCACTGAAGAAATTAGGGTTCGTGGTACTGTTCAAGGGGTGGGATTTCGCCCGACTGTATATCGACTCGCAAAGGCTTGTGGGTTGCGTGGTGATGTTTGTAATGATGGTGAAGGCGTTTTAATTCGTGCTTCTGGAACTGATGAATCTATAGAAGAATTTATCAAAAGATTACGGCAAGAATGTCCACCTTTAGCAAGAATTAATCAAGTCATACGCAAGCGTTATGAAAAAGAATTTTTATTTCATGATTTTGTCATTTCTTATAGTATCAGTAGTACTGTCAAAACAGAAATTGCCCCGGATGCTGCTACTTGTCCCCAATGCCAAGCGGAAATATTTGATTTTTATAGTCGCTGGTATCGCTATCCCTTCACAAATTGTACTCATTGCGGCCCCCGCCTGAGTATTATTCGTGCCATTCCTTATGATCGCATTAACACCAGTATGGCGGCTTTCGCCATGTGTGCAGAGTGTAGCAAAGAATATAACGATGTCGAAAGCCATCGCTTTCATGCCCAACCTGTAGCTTGTCATGTTTGCGGCCCAAAAGCAACATTAGAACGTGCCGATGGTAAACCAATTACAGCTTCAATGTTTTCCATGTTGGATGATGTTGATGCTGTGTGTACTTTATTGCAAAGAGGCGAAATTGTCGCCATCAAAGGTATCGGCGGAATTCATCTTGCTTGCGATGCTACAAATGAAACAGCTGTGCAAAAACTCCGCCAGCGTAAACAACGTTATTATAAACCTTTTGCTTTAATGGCACGGGATTTAGAAATCATAGAAAAATACTGCACCATTAACGACAAAGAAAGAGAAGTATTGCAAAGTTCCGCCGCCCCCATTGTCTTGTTGCAGAAAAAAGAACCAGAGATTAAAAATACTCCTCACACTCCACCCTTACGGGAAGCCGCTACGCGTCTACACACTCCCCCCATCTCCCCCTCTGTCGCCCCAAAACAAAATACCCTTGGCTTCATGCTACCTTACACACCTTTACATCACTTAATTCTCAAGCGCATGAACCGCCCAATTGTCTTAACTAGTGCCAATATTTCTGATGAACCACAATGTATTGATAATGATGAAGTGCGAGAGAAACTCAGCCACATAGCTGATTATTTTCTGTTACATAACCGAGAAATAGTTAATCGCGTAGATGATTCAGTAGTGCGGGTAGTTGGTGATCAAATACAAACCATTCGTCGTGCCAGAGGATACGCACCAGTACCAATTAAATTACCACCTGGATTTGAGCAAACTCCAGCAATTTTAGCAATGGGTGGCGAGTTAAAAAATACGTTTTGTTTACTAAAGGATGGACAAGCAATTTTATCTCAACATTTGGGAGATTTAGAAAATGCAACCACCTTTACAGCCTATCAAAATACCCTCAACTTATACTTAAACTTATTCGAGCATAAACCAGAAGCGATCGCAATTGACAAACATCCTGAATATCTATCAACAAAACTCGGTCAAGAACTAGCATTTACCAATCAAATTCCTATTTATTCTACCCAACACCATCACGCTCATATTGCCGCTTGCATGGCAGAAAATCATCTTCCTCTGAATTCATCACCTGTATTAGGTATTGCCTTAGATGGTTTAGGTTACGGTGAAGATAACACACTTTGGGGCGGCGAATTTCTCTTAGCAGATTACCACCAATTTCAGCGATTAGCAACATTTCAACCAGTAGCCATGATTGGTGGAAAACAGGCGATTTATCAACCTTGGCGTAATACTTACGCCCAATTAATATCAGCATTATCTTGGGAAGAAGTCACAAATAAATATAGGAATTTAGAAATAATTAAATTTCTTCAAAATCAACCCCTACCACTTCTCAGTCAACTAGTATTAAAAAAAATAAATTCTCCCTTAGCTTCCTCCATAGGACGTTTATTTGATGCCGTAGCTGCTGCCATCGGTATATGCCGAGAAGAATGTAACTATGAAGGACAAGCAGCAATGGAAATGGAAACTTTAGTTGATAGGAACATCTTAAATAAACATGAAGAAAATCAAAAATATCCTTTTGGAATTAACATTTTAGATAATATTTACTGTATAGACCCAAGCCCAATGTGGAAAGCCTTATTAAACGATTTACAGCAGCAAACTTCTCTAAGAGTTATAGCTGCTAAATTTCATATCAGTTTAGCTCAAGCCATTGGGCAAATGGTTACTTCATTGTGTCAACATCATCACATCAAAACAGTCGTCTTTAGCGGAGGAGTATTCCAAAATCGTATCTTGTTAGAACAACTCAGTAAACACCTTAAAAATTCAGGCATCAACATACTTACTCATAGCCTAATTCCCTGTAACGACGGCGGATTATCACTAGGTCAAGCAGTAATTGCAGCCGCCAAACTCATCAAAAAATGACCCTATTATATATTGTCTAAATCTTATAATTTCTTCCTTTGTGTTCTTTGCATTCTTTGCAGTTTATTAAACAGGAAAATAATCAATGTGCTTAGGCATTCCCGGTCAAATCATCGAAATTACAGACCAAAATCATAAACTAGCGATCGTCAACATCGCTGGTGTCAAACGCCAAATTAACATTGCTTGTATAGTTGATGAACAACACCCTCCCAAATCTTGCATTGGTGACTGGGTGTTAGTTCATGTTGGCTTTGCTATGAACCGTATTAACGAAAAAGAAGCATTAGAAACCTTACAAATGCTGCAAGAAATTACAGAATTAATGGTTAGTAGTTAGTGGTTATTGGTTAGTAGTAATACTATCCATTCTACTAATAACTAACAATTAACTACTATCTACTAACCACTAACATTAATATGAAATATGTAGATGAATTTCGTGATTCTAATAAAGCTAAAGCACTAGTTTGGCAAATAGAAAAATTATCTTGCCAGCTAGATAAACAGATTAAAATTATGGAAGTATGCGGCGGTCATACCCATTCTATTTTTAAATATGGCATCGAAGCAGTCCTACCCAAGGCAATAGAATTAATTCACGGGCCTGGTTGTCCGGTATGCGTTATGCCAAAGGGCAGGTTAGATGATGCGATCGCGATCGCCCAACATCCTAATGTCATCTTTGCCACCTTTGGCGATGCAATGCGGGTTCCTGGTTCTAAAACTAGTCTGCTACAAGCGAAAGCCATTGGTGCAGATATCCGCATGGTTTACTCGCCCTTAGATAGCCTGAAAATTGCCAAAGAAAACCCCAACAAAGAAGTTGTATTTTTTGCTTTGGGTTTTGAAACCACAGCCCCTAGCACTGCTTTTACTATCCTGCAAGCAGCAGCAGAAAATATTCATAACTTCAGCATGTTTTGTAATCACGTTCTTGTGATTCCTGCTTTACAAGCACTATTAGATAATCCTGACCTGCAACTTGATGGATTTGTTGGGCCTGGACATGTCAGTATGGTAATTGGTACTGAACCTTATCAATTTATTTCTCAACAATATCACAAGCCAATTGTCGTTTCAGGATTTGAACCTTTAGATATTCTCCAATCAGTTTGGATGCTAGTACGGCAATTAGTAGAAAAGCGCTGCGAAGTTGAAAATCAATATAGCCGATTGGTAGAAAATCGGGGTAATCAATTGGCATTAACTGCTATGAATACAGTGTTTGAATCACGAGAATTTTTTGAGTGGCGTGGGTTGGGTGATATACCTTATTCTGGGTTAAAAATTCGTTCTGAATATGCCCAGTTTGATGCAGAGTTAAAGTTTACGATTCCTAATTTGAAAGTAGCAGATCATAAGGCTTGTAAGTGTGGAGAAATTCTCAAGGGTGTGATGAAGCCTTGGGAGTGTAAGGTGTTTGGTACTGCTTGTACACCGGAAACACCAATAGGTACTTGTATGGTGTCTTCGGAGGGTGCGTGTGCAGCTTATTACAAATATGGTCGTTTTTCTGTGCTTGGGAAAGAGGGGGTGGGGGTTTAGCGAATTGCAGAATATCTTTTTTTAACGAACCGCGAAGGACGCTAAGGACGCTAAGAAGGAAGGGAAGTTATGCCATTTGTGACTGTTCAAGTTGCTAAGAGTCATTCTATTGAAAAGAAGCGGCAGTTGGTGCAAGCAAACAGCGTAAACGATCAAAGCTGCTGGGGGAGTTGCAAGTGCAACTTTTGTTGATATTTCTGAGAGTGATAGTTGTAATGATTTGATTCAGTTTGCTGTTAATGAGTTTAGACAGTGTGATGGCAGTAGAATAGGCCTCGAAAAATGTCCGAGTGAATGCGATCGCACCAGGTTATTTTGAAAATATCATGTTGAGTGCAAATGCAGAGCATGAAAAGCTGGAAAAGCAAAAACAAATTATCACTTTTACACCAATGGCGTGTCAGCAATGTCCGTGAGACGAATATTACCCTGGCCCATGGTAGTGGTGGTAAAGCAATGCGCGATTTAATTGATGATATTTTTGTCAGTAAGTTTGATAATCCAATTCTTTCACAATTAGAAGACCAAGCAACTTTTGATTTAGCGGGTCTTATCCAACAAGGAGATAAACTAGCTTTTACAACTGATTCTTATGTTATAGATCCTTTATTTTTTCCTGGTGGTGATATTGGAAAACTAGCTGTCAATGGTACTATCAATGATTTAGCAGTAAGTGGTGCTAAGCCTTTATATCTTAGCTGTAGCGTCATTTTAGAAGAAGGTTTATCAATAGAAACATTACGACGTGTTGTTACCAGTATGAAAATTGCAGCCGATAAAGCTGGTGTACAAATTGTCACTGGTGACACAAAAGTAGTACATCGTGGTGCAGCCGATAAGTTGTTTATTAACACAACTGGTATTGGTGTAATTCGTGCAGGTGTTTCTATTTCTGCCCATAATATTCAACCTGGAGATGTAGTAATTATCAATGGTGAATTAGGCAATCATGGTACAGCTATTCTCATTGCCCGTGGAGAATTAGCATTAGAAACAAATATAGAAAGTGACTGTCAGCCATTACATGATTTAGTCAAAAGCATCCTGGATGTTTGTCCTGAAATACATGCGATGCGGGACGTAACACGTGGTGGTTTAGCTACAGTATTAAATGAATTTGCCCTTAGTTCTAATGTCGCAATTCGCCTTCATGAACAATCAATTCCAATTCGGGAAGAAGTACAAGGAGTTTGCGAAATATTGGGTTTAGATCCATTGTATTTAGCCAATGAAGGCAAACTAGTTGTGGTAGTAAAACACGAATATGCTGATGCAGTTTTATCAGCAATGAAATCGCACCCCGCAGGAAAAGATGCTTGTATTATTGGGGAAGTTATTCCCTCTCCTACAGGTATTGTTTTATTAAAAACTATTTTTGGTACAGAACGAATTGTAGATATGCTTGTCGGCGATCAGTTACCACGAATTTGTTAATAATGTTGTATAGACATAACGCCAAAGTAGATATTAAAAAAAAATGAACACCGATGCACACAGATATAGACACCTCTAAGGGCGGCTTCCCGTACTGTGAAGCAGAACCCGCAGGGTAGGGTACACAGATAAATTATCGGTGTGCATCTGTGTGCATCGGTGGTCGAAAAATTGAAACTTTGGGCTAATTAACAAAATTAAAAAACTTATGCATGAACTTGGTATTACCCAAAATATCGTAGCAATTGTATCCGAACATGCCCACGGCTTAAAAGTGCGACGGGTACTATTAGAAATAGGGCAACTTTCAACCATCGTGCCAGATGCAATCCGATTTTGTTTTGATATTTGTTCTCAAGGAACAGTTTTAGAAGGAGCGAAATTAGAAATTTTAGAAATAGCAGGCTTAGGAAAATGCTGCCAATGTGGTTCAGAAATTCCTCTTATACAACCTTTTGGTCAGTGTCAATGTGGTAGTCAGCAAATAAACTTAATTGCTGGTCAAGAATTGAAAATTAAAGAAATAGAAATAGAGGAAATATGTGTGTAACTTGCGGTTGTTCCGATGATAATGACGCCAAAATCTCTAATTTAGAAACGAGTCAAGTCATGCCAATAGATACCAATAGGCATAGTCATCATACTCACACCCACACTTTAGCAGATGGTACTGTCATAACTCATTCTCACAGTCACGACCATACTCAGCAAATAGTATCACATGTTCACGCCAAAATACATGGCACAACAATATCTTTAGAACAAGATATCTTAGTTAAAAATAACTTAATCGCAGCCCAAAATCGCGGATGGTTTAAAGGTAAAAATATCCTGGCATTAAATCTTATGAGTTCTCCTGGTGCTGGTAAAACCAGCCTTCTAACACGTACCATCAATGATTTAAAAAAACAGTTAAATATTAGTGTCATTGAAGGCGATCAAGAAACTATCAACGATGCCAAAAAAATTCAAGCCACAGGCTGCAAAGTTATCCAAATTAATACAGGTACAGGCTGTCATCTTGATGCAGCCATGATAGAAAAGGGATTACAACAACTCAATCCGCCACTTAATTCAGTTGTGATGATTGAGAATGTTGGGAATTTGGTTTGTCCAGCATTATTTGATTTAGGAGAAAACCTCAAGGTCGTAATTCTCTCTATCACAGAAGGAGAAGACAAACCAATAAAATATCCTCATATGTTCCGCGCTTGTGAAGTTATGCTTCTCACTAAAATTGACTTGCTGCCTTACGTCCAATTTGATGTGCAAAAATGTCTAGAATATGCCCAGCAGGTCAATCCCCAAATTCAGATTTTTCCAGTTTCAGCATTAACCGGAACTGGTTTAGAAAATTGGTATGAATGGCTAACTCAAAAAGCAGCTAATTGTTAACAGGGAACAGACAAAAGGCAATAGTAAATAGTAAATAACGCCTAATGTGAATTGAAGAAGCAATATAAGGTTTTTTGGTAATTTTCCAGAGTTTGATTATAAAAACATGATTTTTGCCATACTTTTAATTCACATTAAGCGTAAATGGTTATCTAATTGATAACTGATCAATGTTAATTTGTGGTTGACTTCGCTATCAGCTGTAATTGCAATCCCTGTGGATAACTTCCTTCCTCTTTAATTCGCTTAATCTCAGCATCAGTGATCCGCAAACCCAGATTTTGCGCTACTGTTCTGACAATATCCCCTCGATCAATGATACCCGCAACAGCACCCGCAGGTGAAAGCACGGTAAGGCGGGGTAACTGTTCGTTTTCCAGTTTGTTAATGATTTCAGCGATATTAGTTGATTCCTCAATACTAGGAATTTCTGGTAAGGGATGCACGATCGCATCAACAGTCCTAGTTTCCCACTCGCTTCTTTCTACTGTTCGCAAGTCATCAATGGCAACCATACCCCGGTAACGTCCATCGGACTCAGCAAAATAAATCTGTGCAGGATTTGTTTCTAATAAGTATAGGTCGGCGAAGGTACGTAAGCTTTGGTTGGCATCAACTATGCGAAAATCGCGAGTCATGGCATCAGTTGCTTTTAACTTCAGCAAGGTTTCTTGCAAAATGGTGACGCGATCATAAGTGGTGGCGTTGCGGATACCAAACCAACCCAACAGGGCGATCCATAAACCTGTAACTAACTCGCCTGTAAAATAATCTACTGCCAAGCCCAGGGCGATCGCAGCATAACCTAAAATTTGTCCTGTTTTTGCTGCCCAATGTACAGCTTGAAAGCGATCGCCTGTAGCTTTCCATACAGCTGCTTTTAACACCTGTCCTCCATCTAAAGGTAAGCCAGGAATTAGATTAAATAAGGCTAATACTAAATTAATTCTCGCTAAATCTCCTATCATCATTCGTAGGGCGCTTGTGTCAGGCAATACATCAGCCCCGAGATGCAGCAACACAAATAAGGCAATGCTAACTGCTGGCCCAGCGATCGCCACTTGAAAGGCTTTACCAGGAGTTTTAGATTCTTCTTCAATCGCGGCAATCCCGCCAAATAAAAACAAAGTAATAGAATTTACTTTAATGCCTTGCGATCGCGCCACCAAGCTGTGACCCAACTCGTGTAACAACACCGAAGCAAACAGCAGTAGTGCCATGACTACTCCTGCACTCCAAGCCCAGATAGTCCCTAATTCTTGGTAAGCTACACCAAAGTTCAGGGTTGCCAACCCTAAAATCAAAAACCACAAGGGGTCTAAAAATAAAGGAATCCCAAATAGAGATCCTATTCGCCAATTTGTATTTGTTTGCATTTTTATTTCCTAGATTATTAAGATTTGTTAGTAGTTAGTAGTTAGTAGTTGGTTGTTGGTTGTTAATTGTTGGTTAGTACCACTAACTACTAGCCACTATCCACTAACAGCCACCACGAAAAATACATTTATTTATTGATTTACCTAATTTATAGAATAGACAATTCCAGCCAACCACATAAACACACAAACAAAAACAGCAGACAAAGCCCTTCCAAAAGCTCAAACATCTGCCGCTTTATGTATTGCTTGTAGTATAGTACCAAAATCTACAGCACACCCAAGTTAGTCAACCCCAAAACTGCACCAACACCAAGGATGTGACCAGCGGCCATCGCAGCCAAGAATGTACCAACACTAGGATTATTGAAAACTGAAGGGAAAGGTAAGGGCATTTTTGGACCAACATGGGGATACCAAACAACGCGGGGAATAATAAAAAGACACAACAGACAAGCACCGGTAATATACAAAAATTCCGAAAAGCCCCATGAAGTGTAGGTATTGGGAACAGTACTTTGAACTGCGAATAAAATTGATGACATCACAATTGTTTCTCCTACATAAATAAATAGATTTAGCTGTAGAGAAGCGAAATTCCTTATAAACCCCGCATCTCTACAGCCATGTCCATGCTCTATCCAATTAAGTGACGTATCTTCCTTCCTTGGAGAGGTTAATTCCTCTTTCCTTGGTTAGGATGACCGAAACAATTGTAAATTTGGAATTGGAAATTCCAAATTTGCCTAGATACTACCGATATTTGTCAACCCCAAAACAATGGCAACGCCAATGACATGACCAAAAGCCATCGCAGCGACAAAGGCGGGAACACTCAAGGGAAGCCCAGGCATTTTTGGACCTACTTTGGGCTTTTCAATCCTGAAAGTCAGCAAAACAGCCACCAAACAGCTGATGCTAATAATCAGTGCCACTTTGGGACTCCACTCGGGTGTAGGAGGGACTGCGGCTGTGGCTGCTAGTAAGATTGATGACATCAAGCTTTTGTCTCCTATAGAAAAAATTTGGTGTAGACCACACAAATTATAAGATTGCTAGGGAAAAATTAACTTTTTGTATTGGGAAAAATCTCTAAAATTTTTATGCGGATTAAAATTTGCGGTATCACTCAACCACAACAAGGAAAAGCGATCGCTGATTTGGGTGCAACAGCATTGGGATTTATTTGTGTTACCACTTCCCCACGTTATGTTACTATTAAACAAATTCAGGCTGTAGTAGAAAAACTGCCAAGCAAAGTTGACAGCATAGGTGTATTTGCTAACACGTCCCCTGAAAAAATCAAGCAGACTGTTATTGATAGTGGTTTAACTGGAGTGCAGCTGCATGGAGATGAATCACCACAATTTTGTCAGCAGTTGCGTGAGTCTCTACCTGAGGTAGAAATTATTAAAGCGTTGAGAATATGCACAGCTATAGATTTTGAGAAAGCAGCTATCTATAATCTCTTTGTAGATACACTGTTACTTGATGCCTATCATCCTCAGCAGTTAGGTGGCACAGGTAAAACTTTAGATTGGCAAATACTACATAATTTCCAGCCCAGTTGCCCTTGGTTTTTAGCTGGAGGACTCACACCAAACAACATTTTAGAAGCTTTAAGTCAAGTAAAACCCACTGGCATTGACTTATCTAGTGGAGTAGAACGCGCGCCTGGGGATAAAGATTTACAAAAAGTAGCTCAGTTGTTTGAAAAGTTAGGGATAGGGGATAGGTGATCGGCAGGGAAAGGGGAATTGGTGTTTATTCTCCCCTTTGTCCCCCTCGTCCCCCTTGTCCCTAAAATATCGCCGCTTGATGACGAATCAAGTTAAAAAATTCTTCGCGGGTTTTGTGTTCTTCCTGGAATACACCAACCATTGCACTGGTGACAGTCCACGAACCTGGTTTTTGCACACCCCGCATCACCATGCACATATGGGTGGCTTCAATGACAACAGCTACGCCTTGGGGTTCTAAGATAGCCTGAACCGCTTCGGCTATTTGGCGAGTTAATCTTTCTTGTACTTGCAAGCGACGAGAATACATCTCGACAATACGAGCCAGCTTACTCAAGCCTACGACTTTTTGATTCGGGATATAAGCGACGTGAGCTTTGCCCATAAATGGCAGCATATGGTGTTCGCACAAGCTAAAAACATTAATATCTCGGACTAACACCATCTCGCTATGTCCCTCGTCAAAAATCGCTCCATTCACGATTTCTTCCAAGGACTGGTTGTAGCCACTGGTTAAAAACCGCATGGCTTCTGCCACCCGCTTTGGAGTTTTCAGTAGTCCTTCACGTTCTGGATCTTCTCCTACACCCAACAGTAATGTCCGCACGGCTTCCACCATCTGATCCATTTGTTCTTCTTGTGGTGGGTGCAAATTAGGTTCTCGTCCATCATGAGTATTGCGGTCGGGTCTAGTGGTAATGGCTTCTGTCAAGTCGGGAACTAAAGGAGACTGAAAACGATTGGAACCGTTGGAGCTAACGATAGTCATGGTATGAGTCTTGAATAGTTTTGGAATTTATAGATGACTGGGCGATGAAAACAATTAACAGCAAATAGTCACCAGTATTTACCAATCACTGATAACTGAGTCACTGATAATTGTTAAAGGACGCCAACACTAGGCATCAGGGTCAATTCATCAATCACTGCCTGCTGTGGTAGTAATGCAGTGTGTAGAATCGACTGAGCAACAATTTCTGGAGATAGCATTTTTGAGCGGTCAAAGTCAGCACCGACTGCATCCCAGAGTTCGGTATTGACTGCACCAGGACATATAGCACTAACACGGATGCCGTGGAGGCGCTCTTCTTGTGCCAAAGTTTGCGAAAGAGCTAGAAGACCAGCTTTGCTGGCGCAGTATGCCCCCCAATTAGGAAAAACTTGTTTGCCGGCAATTGATACAATGTTAATGATTGTACCTTTCTTGCGATCGCGCATTCCCGGCAAGACTCCTATAATACACTGAAACACACTGGTAAGATTTAAATCTAGTACCTTTTGCCAGTCAGATAGGGAAGTTTCGCTCAGACTAGCAACATAACCCATGCCAGCATTGTTGACCAAAATATCGATCTCACCAAAGTCATGAGCGATCGCCTGTATTTGTTTTTGCACTTGATCTACACAAGCCAAATCCACAGAATACGCTTTCGCATTTACTCCTACGTGCTGAGCTGCTTGTGCTACTACTGCTAACTTATCAACAGAACGGCTCACCAAGGCAACATCAACTCCTGCTTTTGCAAAAGCCAATGCAGTTGCCTTACCAATACCACTACTTGCCCCAGTAATTAGGGCGCGTTGTTTTTGATCAAAACTCATGCTGTGAATTCCAAATTCTTTGGCAGATAAAATCGCATTGTCACTCACTTTATTCAAATCCTTAAATTTACTGCTGAGATTAAGTAAATCTAAAAATTAGATTAATTATGCTTGACAAATGCTATGATTCATTGCCAGCACGGGCATATACTTTAGTCAATTTTCCCAGATGAAACTGGGATGTTTGCCTTGTAGGCAAGGCGGCATCTTTTCGTTTTGTTATTGGCACAAAACAAATAAACAAATCACTCCTCCAGCTGAGTTGATTTGCCAATAACGTAAATGCCTATGGTTAAAAAGATTGTTAAAAATCTTTAAGAACCATAGGCAATTATAGCATTGCTCTTATGCTAATCAAGAATTTCAGTATCCTTAGTGGGAAACTTCAGTAAAAACACCAATTTTACGGAATTTCTCATAACGTAGTTGACGGCGTTCAGCAGCAGTCAGACGACCCAATTCATCTAGATTGTCTAATAAAGCACTTTTAAGAGTTTGAGCAGTCTTAATCGGGTCAGAATGAGCGCCGCCTACAGGTTCTGGTAGAATTTGGTCGATAATACCCAAGTTTTTCAGATCATGAGAAGTCATTTTGAGAACTGCTGCTGCTTGGGGAGCCTTGCTAGCATCTTTCCAGAGAATCGCAGCACAAGCTTCTGGGGTGATCACCGTATAAACCGAATGTTCAAACATGAGGAGGCAATCGCCTACACCAATACCTAGCGCACCGCCAGAACCACCTTCACCAATCACCGTACAGATGATAGGCACATCCAAGCTAAACATCTCGCGTAAATTATAAGCGATCGCTTCTCCTGCGCCTTGTCGTTCAGCTACCACAGTGGGCAAGGCTCCCGGCGTATCAATAAAAGTTAAAATCGGCATCCCGAACTTATTAGCGTGTTTCATTAACCGCATTGCCTTGCGATAGCCGCCAGGAGTAGCCATACCAAAATTCCGGGCAATATTATCTTTCGTGTCACGCCCTTTTTGATGACCCAACATTACCACAGGTTGACCTCCTAAACGAGCAACACCACCAATTAAAGCTGGATCATCAGAACCACAGCGATCGCCATGTAACTCCATCCATTCATCAGTAATAGCCTGAATGTAATCAAGAGTACTAGGGCGACGAGGGTGACGAGCGACTTGTAGTCGCTGCGATGGTGATAGACTAGTGAAAATTTCCTCACGTAATTGCATAGCACGAGTTTCTAGTTGACGAATTTGACTAGAAACATCGACGCCATTTTCTTCCGCAAGTTGACGGATCTGCTCAATCCGGTTTGCTAATTCTGCCAAAGGCTTTTCAAAATCCAACAGAAGTGGTTTACGCTCAGTAGTTGCCATATTTTACGAATAGGAAATAGGGATTAGAGACTGGGGAGACAAGGAGGACAAGGAGGACAAGGAGGACAAGGAAGACAAGGAAGACAAGGGGGAGAATAAACACCAATTCTCCATTCCCTGTTTTCCGTTACCTATCCCCCATCCTTACACCAACAGTGGTCTAAATCCGTGTTTTATGGAAATTTGACCAATCTGTTCCATCTTTTCTACGGTAATCTGATTACGTCCCCAAGAGAAGTTTGTATGCAACTTCTCAAATTCCAGCAGCATTGATTCTGCAAAACAAGCAAACAACTGTCTTTCTGGGACATCCATATTGACGATTTTCATGATCTTCCAATTAATGTCAAGAGAATGCTCCACAATGCCACCATTAAGAACATACACATCAGGATGCTGGATCTTAGTAGCTAAATTTTTTGGATAGCCTCCATCAATCAATAAACAGGGTTTTTTCAACACTGTAGGATCGATTTCCATACCTTTGGGCATACTAGCAACCCAAACTATAATGTCAGCCAGAGGCAATGCTTCTTCCAAAGCTAAGATTTTTCCCCGCCCTAGTTCTGCTTGCAAATTTGTGAGGCGTTCTTGGTTACGGGCAATTAGCAGCAGATCCTTGACATCTGTTTTTGCCTCTAACCAGCGACAAACGGCACTACCAATATCTCCAGTAGCTCCACACACAGCAACAGTTGCATTCGACAGTTCAATTCCTAATTGTTTTGATGCTTGTTCTACCTGTCTACAAATAATGTAAGCGGTGTGTGTATTCCCTGTGGTAAAGCGTTCAAACTCTAGTTCGATGTTGCGGACTTGTTTGAACTGCTCTAAATTAAAATTTTCAAAAATTATCGAGGAAAATCCACCCAAAGCCGTAATATCTATATCATGCTTTTGAGCAAGAGCCATAGCATTCAGGACTTTGCGTGTAGCTGCTTTAATCCGACGGGTTGCCAGCATTTCTGGCAAAAAGCAGGATTCTACATACTTTCCCTCTATTTTCTGACCAGTAACGCTGGTGACAGTAATGTGATCAACAATTTGGGGCGGGGCGCTGCACCAAAAATCTAGACCTTGATCTGCGTACTCCGGATAGCCTAAGTCTCTGGCTACCGCTTGTGCGTGTTCCAAACTAGTGAGATGTCCGATTAGACCAAACATGAACTATTCTATTAGGCGTATGCTTTTTTAAAAAGCGTGGTGGCAATGAATTTTGGATTTTAGATTTCAAGACGGATTAACCCATGGATAAATCCGGTGGCTGGAAAGTTGTGGATTTGTGATCTAAATAAAAACACCAATGTGTCATCCCAGAAAAACAATCTTCAACTAGTCATCTAAAATCAGAGTGGTCAGCGGGAAAGAAATTTCTAACCCATGAAAATTCTACACAAAGCGCAAGATTCCCTAACAGTTGGATAGTGATTTATACCAAGACCAGGTAAAAGTTAAAAGGTCAATCAATTTTTAATTTCAAATTTGCGTTTAAGATTGATTAATCCAAAATCCGTCTTGAAAAGCTTTGAGGTTCCCTGCAGGACGCTGCTTTGTAGACGCCCGCAGGACGGCTTCAAGGTAGAGTATGCCCCAAGCCCTAGCTCAAACTTTTCGTAAAATATCAAATTGACACGGTCAAAGCCTTAACCTTGTTCCTTCTAACTTTTACCTTGAAATTACGCGGCTCTGAGTCCATAGGCAGACAGACGCATGATATCGCGGGTATTGAAGCCAATATTACTTAAAGCTTCACCGTATTGAATCATAAAATCTTCTACCAACGCTTCTTTTTCCATTGCCAATACTTCGGCATCATCTGCAACTTGGTTAAGCATTTGCCAAACAATAGGAAGATTTTGGCGATTAGCTTCTTCTAATTCAGCTTTTGATTCTTCAAAGTGTTCTTTTAACCAAACTTCTCCAAAATTTAGGTGACTATATTCATCTTTGACAACACCTTCAGTAATTTTACGGGCAAAATCATCAGCAACAGGGATATAGATGTTGTATGCTGCGATCGCAAAACATTCAATGATTAAGGATTGAATCAGCAAACAAGTAACGATTTTGCCTTCTTGTGCTGCTACTTGAAAATTTTGATGCAGTTGGGCAAAAAATTGTTTAGCAAAATCCATATCTGGGGTTACTTGAAGATTACGCCCACAGGCTTCAAATCCCTTTTTATGACGACTTTCCATTTTGGAAAGACGAATTAGCTCATCTTTGTGTTCGCTCAGCAGTTCAGCAAGTTTCAGGTAATTTTCATGCGCTTCTTGTTCCCCTTCAATCACAATTGCATTAATGCGACTATAGGCGTCTTTATAGGTTTCGCTCTTGAAATCAATTTCTGGTTGATCTGCTAGCTGCTGCATTGTACGTTCACTCCTAGATATAGGATACATTTGATACCAAGTTTGTATTTAACCCCGTGAATTGAGGGCAATGGTGAAGGATAAAGTGTGAAGTGTGAAGTGTGAAGGATGAAGTATTAATTTTAATCCTTCTGCCTTCTGCCTTCTGCCTTCTGCCTTCTGCCTTCTGCCTTCATAGCTGCCTTCATCTTTCATCCTTTATCCATAATCCTTATTTTTACTCACTGTGGTTTAATTTAACTTAACAAGTCACTATGTTATAGATTAGCTGTTGCTGGCAGCGATAGCGTAGCTCCTCCGGAGGAAGGCTTGCTCTAGTCACAAAAACAAATGGTTGGATCTTAAAAATTCAGTTCATGTCCAAACCACTCGGGAATCTTAAATACTCTTCTTTTTGGAGTCTGGCAGTACTTTTGTTAGGGGGCTTGATTGTCTTATTACCCCTTTTTGTAGTTTTCTTGACATCTCTTGCACCACCTGGGACTACTCATACTCTGCTTCTTCAGAACGGTTGGTCTTTAGCTAACTACCATGAGGCTTGGCGACGAGGTAAATTCTTGCTCGCATTTGCTAATTCTAGCTTGGTAGCATTAGCTGTCACGGGTTTTCAAATAGTGACTTCTGCATTGGCAGGTTATGCCCTAGCAAGGCTCAAATTTCGTGGCAGACAAACATTGCTATTGATTGTGTTAGCCACACTGGTAATTCCCTTTCAATTACTCGTGATTCCTATATTTTTGGTCTTGAAATGGGGACACCTAATTAACACTTACTGGGCTTTGATTTTACCAACCGCTGCTAATGGTTTTGGTATTTTCTTATTACGACAGTATTTCTTAACAATACCTGTAGAGTTAGAAGAAGCAGCAGCAATAGACGGGGCCAACCGAGTACAAATCTTGTGGCAAATACTATTGCCTTTAGCACGTCCAGCCTTAGTAACTTTGTTTCTGTTTACCTTTATCGGTGAATGGAATGATTTATTTAAGCCGTTAGTGTTTACCACAAAACCAGAATTGAGAACTGTACAGCTAGCTTTGGCTGAGTTCCAGGAGCAATTTACCAATAACTGGCCTTTGCTAATGGCGGCAGTAACTATAACCACTGTACCGATTTTATTTTTATTTCTTCTTGGCCAGCGTCAATTGATTCAGGGTATTGCCACGACAGGAATTAAGAATTAAGGGAATTAATTTATGAATTACACCTAATGTGAATTAAAGAGGTTGAGATTGGAAAGTAAGAACATTAATGCCAAAACGTCGGCGAAGCAAAAAACGTAGTGTGTCAGATGCAATCTTGGCAGCAATATGTACACAAAAACCATCAACGGTTTTGTTAAGTAGGCGTTCGGGATTACGGCCAGTGTGCGTGAATTTCGTGAAAAACGCCTTCTAGACGTTGACGAACACGACTAATAAAACGTTTCAAAGGATGAGAATGTTGAAGATGTTGATGATCGGGTGTGAGGGTGCAAATCCGATAACGAGTGCGACGAGCGATCGCCAATTGCCAATCGGCAGAGATCCATTCCTTATCTGCGTAAATATCACTATATAGAACTGTCTCAATAACACCTTCACTACTCAATTATTTCATCTGTATTAGCAGGGACAATGTCATAAGAAATAGGAACCCCATTCCAGATTGACAGCATCACTAGCTTGTTGTAGCCAAAATCACGCATTTCCCTGGCAGCACACCAACTAGGGGCAGCGTTTCCGGCAAAGTCACTATATCGCTTGTCACGCTTGAGTCCTAACACTGGTAATGGTTTAGTGTCAACAATGAAATATTTTTCACTTTCCCCAAGCAATTGCTCTACCCAACTGCGACGTAATTTTTCTAACATTCCATCTCATTTGCGTAACCGACGATGAAATTGAGTTTGGTCAAGTAAATTTGGAAACCATTCTTTGTAATTACCTCGGATAAAACCCAGAAACTGTGTTTCTCCTGGAAATGGTAGATAATCCATGACTAGTGCCAGTATCATGATTTCACTTTCGCTCATACTTGCTTTCACTCCTGGCTTTAGGAGAGTTGTATTTTTTACTTGCTTTTCATAGCAATCATCTACTACAAAGATTGTCGTTATATAGTGTTCCAAAGTCTATGCTAGTCATGGGGGGAGTCTGAAGTGAAAAGCTGGTAACTTTCATCTTCATTACTTCTCCCACCTTTTTTTCTAATTCACATTAGGCGTAATTGCTAATTTAACTATAATATTATGATGATATCATTTTGAATACTATAAGATATTGAGGCAATAAAAATATGCGCCAGACGATTCGGGAGTTTCCTGCATTTCGAGTCAATGGGTTTGTAGTCTTGTTAGTCGTGGTTGCGATCGCGATTTTGGGTAGTTTGTGGATATTTTCTAGGGTGCAGGGTTTGGAAGCATTGCTGGGTAGAGGATTGAAAGTTACTGACTTTATTGATGAAGGAACGGCTGAACTAATAGCAGCAGCACTAGCTACGTTACTTGTTGTCATTATTCCATCAGTGTCAGGATTTCTAACTGTCGAACCAAACCAAGCCGTAGTACTGACGTTTCTAGGCCGTTATGTCGGTACTATACGTGAACCTGGATTTTGGTGGACAAACCCCTTGACAAACAAACAAAAAGTTTCACTGCGGGTTCGTAATTTCAATAGTAAAATCATCAAAGTCAACGATGCAGAAGGAAACCCAATTGAAATAGCCGCAGTTGTTGTTTGGCAAGTATTAGATTCTTCTAAATCGAAGTTTTCAGTTGATGATTATCAAGAATTTGTTGCCATTCAAAGTGAGACAGCAATTCGGGCGTTAGCAATTCGCTATCCTTACGACGCACCTGACGATATCGAACGTCCTTCACTGCGTGGTATCCCTGATGAAATTGTGCGTGTTCTACAAACTGAACTGCAAGCACGTTTAGAAGTGGCTGGAGTTGAAGTGATTGAAGCACGACTATCCCACTTAGCTTATGCACCAGAAATCGCACAGATGATGTTGCGACGACAACAAGCAAAAGCCTTGATAGACGCACGGCGACAAATAGTTGAAGGTGCAGTTGGGATGGTGAACGAAGCACTGAACCGCCTCAATGAGTCACACATGCTTGATTTAGATGATGAACGCAAAGCTGCAATGATCAATAACTTACTGGTTGTCTTAACTTCCGAACAAACTGCTCAACCTGTAATTAATACTGGCAGCCTTTACAACTAAAATATGAGCCAGAAAAAACGATTTTTGCTGCGTCTCGATGCCAAACTTTATGAGGTATTGGAAAAATGGTCAGCAGATGAATTGAGAAGTGTTAATGCCCAAATTGAGTATTTACTTGCCGAAGCAGCACGAAAAGCAGGGCGTTGGAAGGAAGATAAGCGCAAATCAGATGATAAGTCATGAAAGAGAGTAGTGGCTAATAGTTGCTACCACAAAATTATCACTGTGCAATAAACAGTGGTGCGATTAGCAAGAGAAAAAACTTGCAGATCACAAAAAGCAGAAATAATAAAACTTTTGCCAAAATGTAGAGTTTATTAGCCCGCAGTTTACTTGCGGGCTTACGGGCAACTAATCACCAACTACTAACTAATTATCCTCAGTTTGTGTTGTTGTCTCACTCTTTTCTTGTTTAACTTCCTTTTGTGGCTTTTGTCCTGATTGACTACCAAAGTTAAGATTTTGTTTAACTTCCTGAGTTGGAACTACAACCTCTGGGGGATTTGACTGTTTTGATCCCCTGTTGGGCAAGATTGGCACAACAACTGAACTAGAGTCATTTGTTGATGGCGGTGGTGGAGAAAGCTTGATTTTAACTGAAGATGGTGGTGCTGACTGATTTACTGAAGATGGAGAAGGAGAATTTTGACGAGAGTTACGTATTTCTCGCAGTTTTTCTACTAGAGATGGTGAAGAAGAAGTACTGGGCGTAGTAGGTGATGATACTTGTTGTGAAGATTGTCCCTGTTGTAAATCTTCAGTAGTAGAGTTATTTCTAGTTGATTCTTCTGTGGAATTGCGATTTGAGGTTTCTGGTTGGGAATAACGCCGATTGCGCTTGCTACGTCGCTTGGAAGTAGTAGAGACGTTTGCAGAGTTGACTGTTGACTGGGAAGTCTGTGAGGGTGTTGGCGAGGGTGTATCTGTGGATCGTATTTCTGCGGAAGTAGTTTGATTCGGTTGTTGAAAAACTGGTTTAGGAGTTGGTTGCTGCGGCTTGTTAAACATGGTGGTTATACCAAAACCTGCTGTTGCAGCAATCACAGCTACACCACTACCCAGAAGTACTTTTGGCGATCGCAGTTTTTTACTAGCAGGATTAATTTTGGCAAACAGTGATGAAAATTTTTTTTGATTCGCTATTTTTTGTTTAGGTAAGTTTTCTTGGTGCAACTGGGCAGATAAATCAATAGTTGGCACTGTTTGCGTAACCACGGGCGCTGCTATCTGATTTATTCCTTCCCCTGGTAGTAGTTTCAACCACTCTGCCACTGTTTGGGGGCGGAACTTGGCTTCAATTGCCATACCACGCATCACAGCTTGATTTACTGCTGCACTTAAGTGAGGTTGCAACTCGCGGGGTGTGGGCATTTGTTCGCGATCGCGCAATAATGCGGGCATCGGTACTTGTCCGGTTAACAATGAATACAAGGTTGCTGCTAAACCGTAAACATCAGTTGCAGGTGTACGCGTTGCTTGCGATAAGTATTGTTCAATTGGTGAATAACCCTCAGAGACCATACCCGTGTGAGTCTGCCTCACTCCACTATTAAATTCGCGGGCAATACCAAAATCAATCAGTACTACTTCCTGAGTTCCTTGCCGGAGAATAATATTATCCGGTTTAACATCTCGGTGCAGTAGACCATTTTGATGCACTACTTGTAAAGCAGCCCCGATTTGCCGGATATAATGAATCGCTGTCGCCTCTGGTAGAGGAATGCCAGGTAAAACGTATGCTTCCCCTAAAGTATCACCTGGAATGTACTCCATCACCATGTATGGCAGCCCAGTCTCGACAAAAAAGTCGCTGACCCGGACAATATTGGGGTGGATACATGTAGCCAAGCGCCTGGCCTCATCCTGAAACTGACGCTCAAACTTGGCAAAATCAGGATGTTGTCTTAGCTTTTCATTTAGAGTTTTAATCACTACTACATGGTTTAAAAAGTGATGAGTAGCTTTGAAAGTTATGCCAAAGCCACCCCGACCAATTTCTTGGTCTAAGGTATACTTTCCACCCTGCAATTTTGTACCAGCTAGCATAGTGTTTTGATTTGGGATTTGAGATTTAGATCTGGGCATCCATTTTTAGATTTTAGATTAGCGTCAAATATTATCCTAATGATCTAAAATCGAAAATTTGATGGTGATCGGGGAAGTAAGGAGGTGGGGAGGTGGGGAGATGGGGGGAGTGTGGGAAGTGTGGGGAGTGTGTAGACGCGCAAGCGGCTTAAGGCAGGGTGGAGTGTGGGGAGTGTGAGGAGAATAAGATACCCCTGTGTCTTCCTTGTCCTCCGTGTCCCCCTTGTCCCCGATCCCCTTAAAATCAAAAACGCTGACCGATACCAAAGTGAAATTTACCTTCACCTTGGTCATTGATGCCGTAGTCAGCGCGAATTAAGCCTAAGGGTGAATTAAAGCGTATACCTGCCCCGTAACCAAAACCAATACCTGGTTTACCACGTACTCCCGCCGGGTTGCCGAGTACAGTGTCACCAGAACCCAAGTCAGAAGCGAAGTCACCAAACACAACGCCACCAAAATTTTGCCACACAGGAAAGCGGTATTCTGCTGAAGCCAATACGTAACTCCGACCACTACCAAGCTGACCAGAATCATAACCACGTACAGAATTCGGCCCACCCAAGTTAAATGTTTGATAGGGCGGCAAATCGCCAATCACGGTTCCAGCTTGCAGATTCACAGCAAATACCTGTGGCTGTTGAGAGTCAAATAATTTAATTGGCACAAATTGACTATAATTTGCTTCCAGGCGATTCATCGAAATTTCACCCTGACCAATGGGAATTGATTGTTCTGTTTTCAAACGTAAAACAGATCCTTGAGTTGGATTAGCGGGATTATCCCGATTGTCTTTGCTAGCTACAAAAGATACAGTTGTCAAGTCGTCAATACCTGTACCACTAAAAGATAAAGGATTACCTTGGGCATCGACAGGGGTAATTTTGCCGTTGCTATCACGAATGCTAGTACGACTGTAATTAAATCCTAAGCTGGTATCCCAACCTTCAATTGGTCGCTGGAATGTTAAACCACCACCAAATTGTCCTTCCCGGACTTTATCGCCATTAGCTAATTTAATTTCATCATCAAAGGTATTCGACAGTTCCCGATTACGGAAAGCACCTACACTGTAACCAAGGGCATCAGGGTTATTGCTGCGATAGGGATTAGTAAACTTAGTATCAAACTGGAGGTCACGCGCGCCTACTTGCAGATTAGCACCCAAAGAGTTGTTCACACCACCGACATTCTGGTCTTGAAAGGAAAGACTACCCACTAAACCTTGGTCAGCGTTATAATTGCCTCCGACATTCACAGAACGCGCGCCCCTTTCCTGGAGTTGGTAAATGACGTCTAGCTTGCTTGCATCGCCTTCTAGGGCGACATTGACGCTGTCAAATAGTCCTAATTTGTATAACTGTTGTAAGTCTTGTTTAACTAGATTTTCTTGAAAAAGTTCACCTGGCTTAAGTTTTATTTGTTGTCGGAGAAAATCTGTTTTCGTCCGTCCTGCTATTGGTTTACCTTGTTCATCGACTGTTTGTCCTTGGTCGTTGACAAAGCGAAACTTAATATCGCCTACTAACCCTTCTGCCACATCGATAGTTAAAACTCCTTCACGACTGGGTGTGATTGACAATACTCTGGCTACTTTGTAACCGTTGTCAGCGTACCATTGATTGATTTGCTGTACTGCTTGCTGCAAGTTTGCAGGGCTAATTGGCTTCCCGATTTGAGATTGAAATGGTTTTAAGGCTTGCTGATAGTTAAGGGCTTTTGCACCAGAAAATTGTAGCGATCGCACTACGACAGGTTGCACTTGATAGACTACATTTAATCCTGCCTTGGTACTGCGGCTATTAACACTGGCATTAGCAAATAAACCAGTGTCTAAAATTGCTGCTACATCTTGTTGTAACTGAGTTTGGCTAGTTTCGCCGCCAACTTGAGTTTTGATAATCTTGCTTATAATCTGCTGCAATTCTGGTGTTGCACCAACAATTTGTACATCCGTCGCCGTCACTATTAAATTATTGTCAGTAATTTCTTTAGCTGCCTCTTGGTTTTGAGAAAATTGGGAAACGACAACTGTTTCTGGTGATGCGATCGCATTTACCTGTGCAGGTGTGACTTCAGTTACTGGTATTACTACATTTGCAGTTTTTTGATTCTGAGTAGAATTATTGGCAGGCGTAGCTGTTGCTTGCTGAGTCACATTGCCAGTGGCTAAAGTAGCTAAAGTAAAAATTGCAGCAGAAGAAATTCGCATAATTATAGAGCCTGATTGACAGGAAGTTAGCTTGTACTTGTTTACCGAGGTTAGGCAATGGCGATAACACTAACTACCAGTCCCCTCCAATTATTTTCGGATAGATACGCCATTTATACCTCTTGCTCTTAAAGACAGCCAGAGGTAATTTTTTGTTTCTTTAGTGTTTAAATAAGCGCTCAAGCACTGACTACGAACCCATTAATTATCATCTTTTCCCTTACGAAAAAACTGCTGTAAAATTTCCCCAGGTCTTCTATCCCAAGTATCAATGTGTTTGTATATCAAAGCATCTTGGTTGAGTTTATAGGTAGAATATCCATTAAAAAATATGTGTGCTTGCCAAGGAACACGTAACACACCACGCACAGTCCATGTTGCTGTGATGATATCTTCAGTTGATTGATATACATCGTGCAAATCGAAATGAATTTCTATGAAAAATAAGCGAGCGTGAAAACGCAAAGTCCAGAAAATGATGCGATAATTTATTTTACCTTTAAATTTATTAACAGGGTCTTGAAAATATATATCTTGTGTATAAATATTGTAGGAAATATCTTTTTCAAAAAGTGTGGGTAAATCGTGTTTAAGAGTTTCTATAACTTGATTAATTTGCGTTTGATGCTCCACGCCTCTTGCCTCTAGAAAATAGTGTTAAAAAGTCTTATTAATCTTTGCCAAATAGAAGTTAATCCTATACGATTTTTACTTATTCTATTCAGATCCGCAACAGAGGGAAAAGTCGCTGATTGGGCATAAGGGCCTCTTCGTAAAACCTTAGCAAGGGCATTATTATTTTCTCGTAAACCTTCGTAAAAAAAGAATACTTCTCCTGAAATATCACAAGCACGATTAAACTCAATTGCCTGTACAAGCTGATTAGCACTGATTTCATAGGAACCAATTTTCATTAAAATTCCTGGCGCTAATCTTGCTAATTCTATACCTGCTAATTCCTTATGAAGCAGCTGCTCAAGTGTACATCGATAACTAAAGATATTACGGCGATATATCTGTGGATGCAAAATATCCACTAACCCTTGTTCTAACCAAGTCCGCGAGTCTTGCAGATACTCTTGAAATCCCCAGCCAGGAATATTAGGAGCCATTGATACTATTAAATTAGGATTTATGGCTTTGACTGATTGATACAAACGGGCAAGAAATTCTGTGAGAATGTCAGCACGCCACTTTAACCACTGATAGTCTTTGTAATTTTGTGGGGGGTTTTTACCAAGCTGCTGGTGATAGCGTTCTACAGTAATTTGATCATAACCGCCTTCACAAGGTAAGGCGGGTAAGCGGTCATCACCTTGAATACCATCAACTTCGTAATTTCGCGTGACTTCTAGTATTAAACTCAACATAAAATTCTGAACTTCTGGGTTGAGAGAGTTCAACCACTCAAAGCCGTTCTTCTTAAGTAAATTACCCTTGCAATCACGGGCAGCCCATTCTGGTTTTTTTGCTAATAGTTGTCCCCCATTCATGTTGTAGGAACTAGCAAATCCGTATTCAAACCAAGGAATGACTTTAAGACCAACTCGATGCGCGGCGGAAACTACCTCTGCTAAAGGATCACGTCCCAGAAATGATGGGTCTATTTCCATACCGAAATTCTGCCGCATAACTTGACTAGGATATAGTGTTGCTCCCTTACCCCAGACAACTGGAAAGACAACATTAAATCCTGTCTCAGCTAGAAAGTCCATTGCTTCAGCTATGCCTTCCTGAGAATGGAGAACCTTGCTATCGGTAGTTGTGAGCCAAACGCCTCGAGTTTCAATAATAGTCATCTTAGGGAAGGGGGAACAGGGAACGGGGAACTTGGGCGCACAGGAGAGGGACTGCCCTCTGCCCTGTACCTAATTCGTTCCTAGCTGACTATACCGTGCTTGAACTACCATATATACGCCATAAGCAATCAAACCCAATGCCACAATACCTAGAAGCCAAGACCCGTAAGGTTGTTGCGCTAGGGTCTGTAATGCTTGGTCTAAACCTCCTGCGTGAGTTGGATCATACTGAGTTGCTGCTTGAATTAAAAACCAGCCAATTATGCAGAATACTACACCCCGGGCAGCTACGCCAAATCTGCAAATTGTCATTACCCATTTGCGTTCTGCATTACTCAATTCTGTTAAGTTTAATCTTTTACGAATTTTATTACTAAAAGCTTGATAAAACTGATAAAAAGCAAAACCAATTATTAATACTCCTACAGTACCAATTAGCCATCGACCAAAGGGTTGAGAAAGTATACGTGCAGTCCAATCTTGTGTAGAGTTAGTATTACTATTCCCACCAGTTCCTAGAGCAAGTTTTATTGCGGTGAAAGCTAAACCAGCGTAGATTAAACCGTTAATTATATAACTGAATCTTTGGGCTAGTCCTTTGGCATCTGTCCCTTTATTTTGTGGATCTTTGATGGCTTCTACAAAACGCCAAATCACATATCCAAGTAAGCCGATCGCTATTAAAGCTAGTAAAATTTGACCAAATGGCTGTTTGACTATTGTTTGGAGAGCGCCCTGAGAATCTGTGGTTTTTCCACCGCTTCCTACTGCTGCTTGCAATGCTAAGAATCCAACAATGGCGTATACTACTCCTTTAGATATATAACCAAATCTAGCTAGTCGCTCAATCCAAGATGATGGATGGTGTATGAGTTGCCGTGTCATAGTTTTTGAATATATTCATAGCTATGCTTTTAGCAGCATACAGCTATATTATTCATCCATCTCAAGGATAGTTGCATATTTTCAAGAGATTGATTTATTAGTTTAAGTTGTTGCTATTAAAGCCACATCTTTTTCTTGTTCACGAACCGCTAAGACGCTATGAGCGTCAAGTAAAGATAGAGTTTAGACTTTGGATTTTCAGATATTTACTTAATAAATAAAATTATGTTATAGTATGTGAGAAATATAATGATTTTTTAAAAAGTACTCAAAAAATTAATTTGCAGAGAATTTAATTATTATTTTGAGATTTGTTTTTCTAATTGAAAAATTTACTATTGGCAAATTTAAATAATTAGTAGTGACCAATAATTCCTTGATGTTACAAGCCTCCCAATTTATCTGTGGAGCAAATTCAAAATCTAAAATCCAAAATCTAAAATCCTCTTAGTGGATAACCTCAAGTTAATTACTATTTTTTAGGGGGTAGGTAAGTTATGTCTGTGCTGGAAGCTAACTGGAAGAACGATTATATTACTACTAATGGAATTAGGCTGCATTATATTACACAAGGAGAAGGGCCATTGATGTTGATGCTGCATGGCTTTCCTGAGTTTTGGTATTCGTGGCGTTATCAAATTCCGGAGTTTGCTAAATATTTTAAAGTTGTGGCTGTAGATTTGCGCGGGTACAATGACAGCGAAAAACCAAAAGATCAATCTGCCTATGTAATGGATGAATTTATTAAAGATATTCAGGGAGTAATTAAGGGATTAGGATACGAAAAGTGTATTTTGGTTGGTCATGATTGGGGTGGTGCGATCGCTTGGTGTTTTGCCTATGCTCATCCAGAAATGGTAGAGCGACTAATTGTACTAAATATTGCTCATCCAGCTAAGTTGAGTGAAGGGTTACGTACACCCAGTCAATTGCTCAAAAGCTCTTATATGTTTTTATTTCAACTGCCTTGGCTACCAGAATTCCTGATTCAATCCTTGGATTATCAACTACTTGAAAATGCTTTTAAAGGCATGGCAGTTAATAAAAATGCTTTTATTGAAGCTGATATTGAAGCTTATAAAAATGCTGCTGCTAAACGCGGAGCCTTGACAGCGATGTTGAATTATTACCGCAATATTTTTCAAGGTCAAATGTTTAATAAAAGTTGGGGAATTTTAGAAGTTCCAACATTAATGATTTGGGGTGAAAAAGATACTGCACAAGGGAAAGAACTCACTTACGGTACAGAAGCTTATGTGAGGGATTTGCAAATTAAATATATTCCCGATTGTAGTCACTGGGTACAGCAGGAACAACCGGAATTAGTAAATCAATATATGCAGGAGTATTTGGGGCTTTAAAGTATGTCTATTGCTCCTTGGCGAAATGCGATCGCACGTGCTCTTCATCGCAACCGTAGCCTAGTTTATGCTCGTTATTTACAACTAGCAACGGTAAGAGCTGATGGTCGTCCTGCAAATCGTACTGTGGTATTCCGTGGTTTTTTAGAAGATACTAATAAGCTCAAATTTATCACTGATGACCGTAGTGAAAAAATGAACCAAATTCAACAACAACCTTGGGCAGAAGTTTGTTGGTATTTTCCTAGCACACGCGAACAATTTCGCATAAGTGGCTGTTTAACTCTGGTGGGATGGGATAATTTTGACCCAATGTTACAACAAGCCCGCACTACAACTTGGCAAGAACTTAGTGATGCTGCACGTATACAGTTTGCTTGGCCTCATCCTGGTAAACCCAGGAGAATGGAAGAACAAAAAACCTTTGTTTTGCCACAACCTGATCCGATGCAGGCGCTAGCAAATTTTTGTCTGTTGCTACTCGATCCAGTTAAGGTAGACCACTTAGAATTGCGTGGTGAACCACAAAATCGCTGGCTTTATTGTTACGATGACCAGCAGAAAGAGTGGTCTATCCAAGCTATTAATCCCTAGCGAATTATATGCAGAAAAACTCTGCTACCTGGTGCGCTAACTCTGCGTCCCTCTGCGTTTACAAACTTTATACCAATTCTGTATGAAGATACACTAACGGGCAAAAAATAAAAACGAACCGCATAGACGCGCAAGCGGCTTCCCGCTAGGGTAGGACACAAAAACACAAAGAGAGGTTAACAGCATTTCAAAATTTGTTGCATGTCCAATAAAAAGATAGTTTTTGTAACTTTTTCTTGTGAAACTACAATGGCGTGACTAACAATTTCCAGCAAACTAGACTGATAGTAAGACTGTGATAGTGGTTGCATCATTTCTAAGGGCAACTCGAGTAAATCGGGAGGTTCATATATGAGAATTCCGCAGATTTCACCTTGAAAAATGGATGTAATCAATAAAAAAGATTGGCTTTCTAGTAATTGATGCACATTCTCTATGCCTAAGTGCTGATGTAAATTTAAAATCCGAATTATATTACGACCAATCTGGATTAGTCCCATTTTGCTGAGTTTGTGATTATCTTTAAGAGGGCAATTCACAACTTTTAATACAGCATTGATTGGTAACGCCAAGCAGTAATCTGCCACTGTAAATGTAATAATTTTTTCTACTTTGGACTGGTTTTGCATGGTTTTCATGTAGTCTTCTCCAGCAGATTTGCCACCATCGCTAATAGTTTTTGTTCTATGTAGGGCTTGGTCATATAGACAGTAGCCCCCAATTGCAAAGCAAGCGAGCGGTGCTTTTCGCTACTTTGAGATGACAAAATTAAGACAGGAATATCTGCTAAACCAGGGATTTGTTGACGGGATCTGAGAAATTCAAATCCGTTCATCCGAGGCATCTCGATATCACAGATCACTAACTGAATATCACTGAGGTGCTGGAACTGCTCAAGCCCCTTGTGACCATCCTGTGCTTGAAATACAGAGTAGCCAGCTTTTTGCAGAGCGATCGCCACAGATTGGCGCGTAGTAAAGGAGTCGTCTATGATCAAAATCCTTGCACCTGCTTTGCTATCGGAGTTGGAAGCAGATAGCGCTGGTACAGCACTATGAGACTGAGACAGCAACGGTTGTTTGGGACTTGGTGGAAGCAGCGAAGGTATTGACTTTGCCCAAATACTGGAGGCTTGTTCATCATACTGCTTTGCAAGAACTTTTTGGAGTAATGTTCCCCCATCTATCACCAATGCCAGCTGACCACTAGCCAGAATACTAGCACCGTGAACATAACTAGGTGCTGCAATCATTGACCCTAAAGGACTAATTACCAATTCCTGCTCCCCTATAAGTTGCTCGACTTCTAAGCCAAAAAGTGCATCTTGGCAGCGAATCAAGATTACCGGGAGTGGGGAGGTCGGAGTAGGGGGATGAGAAAGGGGGATAGGAGAATTGTAATTTAGAATACTCGCAAGTGAGTAAATTGGCACTAGTTTCTCATCCTTCTCCTTACCCCAGTGGAGAAATTTGTTGCCATTTCGCTCTTGGATCTGATGAGCTAGGGGAATCAGAATTTGTTCAATGGCATCATCAAGAAAGGCATAGGTTTTGCAGCCAATACTACAGATGAACAACTGAGCGATTGTCAAACTTAAGGGAATCTGTAATATGAATTTAGTACCCTGATGCAGTTTAGAATCAACTGTGATTGAACCCCGAAGAGACTTCAACTGGTTCCGCACTACATCGAGTCCAACGCCACGTCCAGAGAGGTCATTGACCTGGGACGCGGTGGAAAAGCCCGGCTCGAACAGTAAATCTATTAACTGATTCTGATTGAGATTATTTACCTGTTCAAGAGAGATTAACTGTCTTTCTACCGCTCGTTGTCGGATCTGATCGAAATCTAAACCATTGCCATCATCCTGCACTTCAATTACCAGATATCTGCTTTGGTGATAGGCAGAGATTTTGATTTCACCCTTGTGTTGTTTGCCTCGCTGCTGCCGGACTATTACAGGTTCAATGCCGTGATCGAAGGCATTGCGTACTAGGTGTAGTAAGGGATCGAATAGTTTTTCAGCTACAGCCTTATCGACTAGAACTTCATTTCCATGTAGTTGCAACGAGATCGGCTTATTGTATAAGGTTTCTAGCTGTTGCAGAATGTGGGGAAAACGACCAAATATCTCACCTAGAGGTAACATTCGGGCTTCGATTAAAGCACCCTGAGTGATTTTCAGCAATTGCTGCTGCTTTTGTGATGTTTGCTCAGAGGCTCGAGTTAGCAGGTCAATAGCTTCAGCTGTTTCTGCTATTTGTACCGTATGATCTAGAAGTGACTGAATCAGGTAAGCGCTGTCACCAGGCTCTTGTGCCCAGAAATGAGAGTGAGTTGGCACAATACTTGATGAGCGCATATTCTTAGGGGCTTTGCGGGCTTTCTTGCGAGAAGTTGTTTGCGATCGCTCTAGTAAGCTAGCCTGGCGCTTGTACTGATCTTGAAGTTGAATCAAGAGTTTTTGATGTTGTTTAATCTGGTTGAGAAGCGTTTTGCTGCTAGCTTGTAGCTGTTCAGTCTGAAGCGACTGATGATTTTGGTTAGTGACTAACTGGCCAATTGAGTAATTAAGCTGGTCTAGATGCTTCACATTCACCCGGACTGTAGGAGATGGTGAAACTTGTTCTTTGGGAGGTAGAGGATTGAAAGGACTAACTGATTGCTTCGGTTGCGGGGAATTGTACACGGTGCTGAGGTCTTGCTCTATGCTCCCATCTGAATCAGATTGTATAAATTGTTCTAATTTTTGTTCAGTGATGGGCTCAACTGGGGTTGTTTTTTTACCCCAAATGCTTTCTAGACTGGGAATATCTGACTCTTCACCCGCCTCTAAAACAGGTGTAACAAAAAATGTCTCAATCTCAGTGAGATGCTCGGCAAGTTGTTGTAACTCACCAGAAGGTTCACCACCTTGGATGCGATCGCCAGCCAGCACTGCTGCATGTCCGGCTTGTAAGTCCCGCAGGGCAATTTGGGCGATGAGTACTGCTTGGTCTGGGTGGTTGTCCAAAGCAGCAAGTACTGTTTGTGCGATCGCTCCAAATCCTGGTAGATTCAAAGATTCGGCTAAACCCAGGAAAACTTCAGCTTGAGTTCGCAATAGGACAGCGATTTCTTCCGACTGACCATTATCTAAAATCGTGGCAATTTGCTCTAAGCGCTGAGTCACTCCAATTTCAAATAGGGACTGGGTCAAATCGAAGCCTAAATCTGCTGAGGTAGGAAGGTATGCTTCCCGACCAAAAAAGTCTCCTAATTTGTCTTGCAGTCGGGCAAAAATAGCAGCAGCTCGATCTAGAATTTCAGCCTGATTAATCGAGCCACCAGTCAGTTCAGCAACTAAAGGCAGTCGCAGACATTCAAATCCTTCAAACAGTAAGGCTTCAACTTCTGGATCAATAACTACATCAGGTTGACACAGGGCTTTAAAAATATCTTCTAGAGAGTGGGCTACCGTGGCAATAGTTTCTAATCCCACGCTCGTTGCTGCCCCTTTTAAGGTGTGGGTGGCTCTCATTAAATCATTAACTTGATTGATGCCCCAGTTTTCTCTAAGGTTCAACAAACCTTGTTCCAAGGCTTGTAGGAGTTCTGGTGCTTCTTGCAGAAAGTATGGATAGGTTTGGTCACGGATAGTTGGGTCTTGGGTCATGCTTGAAGGTTGATAGTTTTCTCGTTCAGGTGGGAGGTGGGGAGGTGAGGAGTGTGGGGAGTGTGAGGGGTAAGTATTAAACAACTACTAACTACTAACTACTAATGTACAGACGCGAGGAACATCGCGTCTCTACCCAACAACAATCAACAATCAACCACCAACAACCAATCACAAACAAATTTAATTGACTTTGAATTGTTCGCTTTTGGCTTGGAGGTCTTGGGCTGTTGCTAGCAGGTCTTTAAAAGATGCAGAAATTGTGACAGAATCTTTTGAGGTTTTGTTGGCAATGGCTGCTACCTTGGTCATGGTTTGGCTTAATGATTGGCACTGCTGGGTTTGTTCTTGGGTGGCGTGGGTAATACCTGTCACAAGTTGGCTAATTTCAGCCGTAGCATTGACGATCGCATTCAGATTTTGGCGAGCCTCATTGACTACGGTGGTTCCTGAGGTCACTTGTTGAATACCCATTTCCATCGCTCGAGAAACTTCAGCTGTATTCAACTGGATCTCCTGCACTAGTTCCTCAATTTCTGTGGCTGCATTTGCAGACTGACGAGCAAGCGATCGCACTTCATCAGCAACAACGCCAAAACCACGCCCAAACTCTCCAGCACGTGTGGCTTCAATCGATGCATTTAAAGCCAAAAGTTGGGTTTGGGTCGTAAAGCTGCTAATCAAGTTGACGACTCTAGAAATCTTCTGGGAAGATTCAGAAAGGCGCAGCAGTCGCTGGTTGGTTTCCATGACTGTTTCTCGGATGTCTTCCATCTCGTCAACGGTGCGATCAATGGCTGCATCTCCCGCCATCACTGTCTGATTTGCCTGCTGAACTGCGGCTTCGACTTGGTGAGCGTTGGTCTTCACTGCTTCGGTCGAGCTAACCATCATTCCAATTCGTTCCAGGGCTTGTTCGAGGGCTTGGAATTGCTCTTGAGCATGAGTTGCTAGTCTCGTAATGGCTGAGCCATTTGCTTGAGAGATTTGAGTGACTTGACTGGCAGCAGTTTGCATCTGGGTGACGATTTGTCGTAAGCTGCTAATGGTGTTGTTATAGGCGTCAGCGATCGTACCAACTTCTGTGTCTGTGACTGGAGCGCGGACGGTGAGGTCGCCTGTCAATGCAGGTCTGACTGCTGTCAGTAATAAGATTACTTCCTGCTGAAGTCGCTCTTTGGCAGTCTTTTCTCGGTGAGCAGCTTCTGCCAATTGCTGTGATTGTTTTTGCAGTTGCTGGACGTATTCTCCCTGTTGGATGGCAATGTTGAGTTGAGCAGCGATTTGTTGAACAAATTCAATGTCTGTTTGCTGCCAATGGCGAGGGCCACTACACTGGTGGATGCAAAACAAGCCCCAAAGTTCTTCTCCTTTGAGTAAGGGTACGACTAAGTTGGCTCGCACTTGAAACTGGGAAAGAATGTCGATGTAACAATTTGCCAACCCTGCTTGATAAATATCGTTGATCGCACAGAATCGCCCCTTTCTGTACTCTTGGGCCATCTCTTTGCTAAAGCAATTATCTGTGACTTTGACTGCTAAGGCAGAAACGTAACCTGGTCTAACATCCTCAGCAATCGTTTCACCGTCACGGTAGCCAGAGTCTGAGTCAAATTTGTAAAGTGCGGCACGATCAACTTCCATGAAATTACGTATTTCTTTGGCAGTGGTCTGAAAGGTTTTCTGCAAATCCAGAGAATACCGAATCCGCTCAATTGTCTTACCAATAAACTTTTCACGCTCAGATGTCTTCACCACCTGTTCTGATGTAGTTCGCAGTTGTTCGATGTAGTCTATTTGTCGTATTCCTACACCAATTTGCACACAAATTTGTTTCAAAGCTCTGACTTCAACTTCTGTCCATGAACGAGCTTCACTACTTTGGTAAACACCGAGTAGACCCCAGAGTTTGTTGTCCTGGAAAATTGGCGTCAGCACATAAGCTTTGATTTCTATTTCTTCTAAATTTTTGATCGCATCTGGAGAGTGGCCAGAAGTATAAATATTATTCACCACTAGACTTTCACGATGGCGATCCAAATCTTCTGTGTTTGGGAAGACAAATCCCATATACCACTGTTGCCAAGTATCCAAGCCTTTGATTACCGACTCTGCAACTAGTTCGTTATTACCATCGGCATTGCAGCGACAAATTGTTACGCGATCGCACCTCAGCAACTGTCGCACTGTTTGGCTGGTAACACGAAAAATAGTGTCCAAATCCTGAGACTGGAGAATCTTAGGAATTAGTTGGGTAACTACATGGTCTACTTGAGCAGCTTTAGCCATCTGTATGGCTTGTGTCTCTAGCTGCGAGATGTACTCTTTCTCTTGCAGAGTTCTCCCGAGTTGCACAGCAATGCCACTTAGTAAGTTGACATCAATTTCTAGCCAATGCTTGAAACTGCTGTGTTGAAAGGCACTTAATAAACCCCAAAGCTTTTCTCCTTGCTTAATAGCAACAACTAGGCAGGATTTGACACCAAAGTACTCCAAGGCTGCTAAATGGCAATCAGTCAGACCAGCAGTGTAGACGTTATTTACGATATAAGGTTCATTGTTGCGAAACCTACCGCCTCGGTGTTCCTGGATATAAGTGTCTTCCCAAGCACTACCAACCAGCTTGGGCCACCCCCCAGACTCGGACTCGAAAATAAAGTCACCGAAATAGTCTGGGCGAAATTTATAAATAGCGACTCGCTCCACATCTAACAGTTGCCGTACTTCTTGCACAGCAGTTTCGCAAGCGCGGTCTATGTATGAGGCGGAGTTGATCTTTTGGATAAGGGTGGGGAATGACTGTTGATACTTTGCTGTTTTCCGCTTTTCTTCTAATAACTCTATTTGCTGTAAAGCAACTCCTAAATGGCTACTGAACTGAGTTAGAAGTTTAATTTCATCTTCTAGCCAATGCCTGGAGTCGCTGTGTTGATAAGCACATAACAAGCCCCAAAGTTCTTGACCAATAAAAATGGGAGCGATCGCACAAGCTTTAATCTCGAAGTTCTCCAAGGCTTCTAAATAACAATTACTACTACCTCCCATACGAGCAACGTCATCTACTACGTAGGATTTATTTTCCCGAAATCGACCACCTTGGTGCTGCTTGAGACAGGTATCATCCCAAGTCTTACCGACCATTGAGTGTAAGTTTAAAGCTTTAGACTCAAAGACAAAATGACCACAATAGTCTGAGTGGAACTTGTAAATGGCGACTCGCTCGACATTAAGGAGTTTGTGTACTTCTCGAGTTGTAGTCTGGAAAATGTTTTCCTCATCGATTGTCTGGCGGGTCTTTTCGCTGATGCGGGCTAATGCTTGCTGTTCGTTACGAAAAATTAATGACTGCAAACTTAGCCTCAATTCAGTCACAATCTGGTAGAGCAGAGTAATTTCATTTTCTGGCCATTGGCGGGGATGGGAACACTGTTGCACTACCAATAAGCCAAACAATTTATCTCTAACGAATATTGGCAAGCTGAGGCTAGCTTGAACCTGAAACTGCTGAAGCAGTTGACTTTGGTAAAAAGTGAGACCAGTGTTAGCAGTATCGTCAATTGCTATGAATGGTTCTCGTTGGTAGTCGTCTTGGTTGTTGGCTCCAAAGGCGATGATGGGTAAAGATTCCTTCAGGCTAGGTGTATAGCCATTTACCATCGACTCAGCTAAGACAATGCCTTGGTTTTGGCTCTGAAGCTTGTATAACAATACTCTGTCAGCCTGAAAATATTGCTGGACTTCAGTAACTACAACCACAAATAGAGTATCAATTTTTTCTGTCTGGCGCATTTGTTTGGCAATGGTAAATAACCAATCCATGTTCATAGAATCTTTGCTCCAGGCTGGCTGATTATTACTATTAACACTTCTAAATGATGAGTTACCAAAAATCACAGGATTGAATCTTGATTCAGATTGCTCTAGATTCTGCATAGTTGCATTTTGATTGACGTCGTCTATTTGATACGAATCTGGCGAGTTGACATCCAAGGTTAAATCTTCTGACTGGTCAGTCATTTCTTGGTTGTCTTGAGTATTATTTTTCATGAGTTGCCTCATGAATCGCGCAATTGGAGAATTTACGTCTCTCTCTCCTGATGTTTTTTCCATAGAGGGCAATGAATAATCGCTTGGAGGTCTAAAACAGCATCGCTGCACCCTGGTAAAATTCCTTGAATCAGGGGCAACAGATCAGGTGGAAATAAGCCAAAAGGGACTGCTTGGAGTTGCTGTAAGTCGTGCAATTCTATGTCGTTGACTTGTTGGACTGCAAGTCCTATTGATTGGTGATTGATTTGCACTACTATGATGGCGATCGCAGTGGACGTTGGCTGCAATTGCAATAGAGATGGATAACCAACAAAGTTGTTAAAATCCAACAGCCAAAGCATTTCTCCCCGCCAGTTGCAAATTCCTAAGATACAATCAGGTATTTCCGGAATTGGCAAAATTTCTGTCACATTTATTTGGAGAATTTCGGCAATTTGCTCTAAAGGCAACAGCACACTGTCTTGGATTCCTAAAGGAAAGCGGAGTAGACGCACTCTAGTGTCAGGAGGGAGTGGCTCTAATATCAACGCTTCAAGGCTGTTGGTTGCTATTAGCTGTGAATCAGATGATTGCGTCATCGCGTTGGTTCCTATACGGCGGTTAAGCGCAAGACCGTGTTTGTCAACTCTCTTTGGTCTACTGGTTTGGGGAGATAAGCATCTGCTCCTAGCATTGCACCCCAAAGTTTGTCAACTTCTGTTCCCTTTGTTGAGCAAATCACGACTGGAATTTGCGAAGTATTGGCATGGGTCTTTAGTTCACGGCACAGTTCAAAGCCGCTCTGTCCAGGTAAGATGACATCGACAATTACCAGATCCGGTTTTTGTTGACTAAGCTTGATCCGAGCTTCTTCACAATTTGTAGCGCTAACTACTGATAGACCAGCTTGTCTAAGGTAGTAAGTCATTACCTTAGTTTCTGTCAAACTATCTTCAACTAAAAGAACCGTGATCATATTTTTCTTTTGATACGTGATACAAAGTCCTGCAAATTTTTCCCTATACCCTTATACCCCTACACCTTTCTTGCAAGTCAGCCCACCATGTGATTTCTCAGACAACAAAGTATAAAAGTCTTTAATTCCTTCTTCCACGGCGCTTCTTGTTCGTCCGCAGGTAGCGAACCCGCGCCTCCTCCGCCTATTTTTCAAGCTAGCCCCTCACGGGCAATTGCCCACAACGAGGGGATGAAAAATATAACGTAGACGCGTAGCGGCTTCCGTAAGGTACACCGATGCACACAGATGGATTATGGGTTTGCTGTTAAGTTAATCCCCGATCGCTATTTTCAAGATAGAAGGAAAGAGGATTAGAATTACTCTAGATATCTAGAAAAAGTTTTTCGTAAAAGCTCTTAATGTCAAATCCAAAATCTAAATCCAACTTTCTAAAAGCCAATTACAGATGATTCCTTATCCCCAAATTGATATGAGGCTGTTGTTGAGTCCCCGGAAGCAGATAAGGGCGAAACTGGTAGATATTGCCGCACAACAGATAGGACTTTTCCCGCTTCGATTGGCTTTGCTAAAAAGCCTGAAGAACCAACTATTTTTGCCCGCACCCGATCAACAATGCCGTCGCTGCTGGTAATAATAATTATTGGGGTGTTTTTAAAGGCTGAAATCCGGCGGATTTGCGCGCACACTTCATACCCGTTTGCCACAGGCATAAGTAAATCTAAAAAAATCAAATCAGGTTTATGCTCTAGCAACATCGGTAGTGCCTGGATAGAGTCTCTAATATTGATAAATCGATAACCAGCCGGAGCGAGAATACGCCCCATCATCTCGCTATCAAATCGACTATCTTCGATATAGGCAATTAGGGAACCGATTACAGGTTTAACATAGAAGCTGATGTCTGCAACGTGGATTAATCCTATCATTCCTTGGTTGACATAAGGCATGATGGACTGCGTTAAAGGCACTAGTGGTTGTCTCAGCTTGACTGCTAAATCTCTCAGTGTCCAATTGCCGTTTGCCATCGTAGTAAGATTTTGGTAGACAGGCTGTGAAGTCTGTTGTCGCAGTCCTTCGTTATCCCATATGACAGGAGCCAGATTAGGAGAAAAGCCTGCTAAACCAGCTTGTTGCCAAATTTTCCAAGCTTTCCATGCTTGCTGCCAAACCTGCTCAAGCTGGAGTGAAACCAATGTAGAGTCAATCAGGTCTTGTGGAAATTTACTGTAAGCTAGTTGCATTTCTGCATTCTGGCGAGGTAGGTGTACAGCCTGGATCAGATCAAACAGAATTTCTAAAATATTTCCTCCGACGATTGCTGCTAGTTTTGCTTGCGGCAATTTTCCCTGTTTCACCTGATTTAGCAGAGAACTATAGTCCCAATTTTGAGGACGCTCTGTTTTTTGTTGACAAGAGTCAGCAGCCAAATGTGGACAGTGCTGACGTAGTTGTCGATTCCAACGACGCAACGGATGCAACTCACCAGCACCCCAAGTTAAACAACCTTGATGAAAAAACAAACTCCAGATTGCTCCTTGGTTGCCTGAAAAACTGAAATCTAGCCGACCGGAAACTTTATCCCTACTACAAATCTGAATGTATTTTGCTAGCTCATCACTATTTTCTATTTTGTAAAGCGTGATTGGCAGATCTATTGATCTGACAGATGAAGGAGTCAACATTGTTCAAAATTTATAGTTGTAATTATTGAACCTTGTCCCTAGTTGTCTATCTCATTAATTATGAGAGGTTTGTAGTGAGCGATTTATCGCTCAATTTTAAGGGCTAAAGCCCTAACTACGAACTTTTATTACTCATCAAAACTAATGACATAAACCACTACTTGTAGCAGTAGATAGTTTTTTGCATAAAATTCAGGCATGAGACTAGTTTTTCTACCATGCTTTGCTTTATATGCTCAATCATCTGTGTAGGCAAACAAAAATTTTTCTCATCCTACCCTTGAGGTGAGTTTACCTAAAAACCCTACTACTGTATTAAATTGTTTTGGCACCCTTGAAGTTTAATGACTTGGCACCCCTTAATTTTGGATTTGAAATTGTAAATTCAGTTCTTCAAGCAAATCATATGACTTATTTATCTAAACCATAAGTATATAGCCAAAATTAAAGATTATCAATTACCAAGTTAATATCATGTGTATTTAATAGATTAGGCACTAATTATCAGGCAATTATCAAGTTATTTAATGCTGAGATCGCAGAAAATTGTTGATATATTTGACTGCACAGCGTCGAGCATTCATCAACAACATTAAGTATTTGAAGATATTTAGTATTATAAATTACTTTGATCAGCAAAATTGTGAAAGATATACCAATGATAAAAATTTTCTTTAGTATAAATTACTGAAATTTAGGTACGGTATTTGCTTATAAAAATATCAATGATTTTAAGATGAATTAGATAAATATTATCGAATGAAGCAATGAATTCGCCGCACATCAACTGCTTCAATCAGCTATCATTTAACACTGCTCACTGATCAGTGAAAGCCCGCAACCTAAGTGCGGGCTAATAGCCTAAGTACTCCAGCAATGGTTGAGTACTACTTTAAGTAGATTAATTGAATAATTTTTTCAACTATCTACAAAGTCTCAAATTCCAGCCCCATCTAGAAACTCTTGAATGGCCTTATCTCTGAGATTGCAAGACAGACCATCTTGTAAATTTTCACTTTCTTTATGAACGGGCAATTGATTTACAAAAACAAGAGTTTTGGTGTCAGATTGATTTTGCTGTAGGCTTTGTATTTGTTGTTCTAACAATTCAATTCGGTCTACTAAAGCGCGAATTACTTCTGCTTCTGAGTCTGGTAAATTATTGTGTTCCAATGGGGCGACTCGCACACCAGACCGATAAATAATGCGACCGGGTATACCAACAACAGTGCAATTAGAAGGTACATCCCTCAAAACAACTGAGCCAGCACCAATACGAACGTTATTACCAATTTGGATATTACCTAATACTTTTGCACCTGCACCAACTACAACATTTTCACCCAAAGTCGGGTGGCGTTTACCGCTTTCTTTACCAGTACCACCCAGAGTAACGCCTTGATAAATCAGCGCATAATCTCCCACAATTGCTGTTTCACCAATGACTACCCCCATCCCATGATCAATAAATACACTTTTACCAATCACAGCACCGGGGTGAATTTCGATTCCGGTTAAAAATCGGGCAAAATGGGAGATCAAACGAGGAATAAAGGGAATACCAACATGATGCAGCCAATGAGCCAGCCGATGAAATAGCAAAGCTTGTAAACCAGGGTAGCAAAACAATACTTCCAACCAGTTACGGGCAGCTGGGTCACGTTCAAAAATAATGCGAAAATCAGCAAGGAGTGTAGACAGCACGCTCAATGTACCCTCTGTTTTGCCAAACAAGCTACACTCTATCTTAATATTTGTTGGTTGTTTGTTGTTGATTGTTGATTGTTGATTGTTGGGTAGAGACGCGAGGAACATCGCGTCTGTACATTAGTAGTTAGTAGTTAGTGGTTATTTATATTACTCCTCACACTCCCCACACTCCCACACTTCTCCCACTCCCCCCATTGCCCCTAATCCCCACCAGGGGCCGGTGAGTTCCCCACACTCCCCAATCCCTACTCCTCTACAGAAAGCGTGTAGTTCTTTTTGACTTGCGAGTTAAAGGTTGCTACCCAAACTTTATAAGTTCCTGCTTTCCAATCTTTGTCTTCGATACTGGCATCTTTACTGTTACCTGTATCATCACCACAGCGAATAGTGTTATTATCTGGCCCTTGAATGAGTAAGGTGGTATCGTAGCCGCCACTGTTGACCACTATTTTCAGACGGGGAAAGTTTTTTTTCAAAATTAAGATGTGATCTGGAGTTGGATCGGCAAAGCCAATACAGGCATTTTTGTGGCGATCGCGATTGCTAATTGCTGATAGAGAATAAGAGCCGCCAGTATAACCTGTTACTGTCCCTTGTGCTGGTTCAAAGTTGGGTGATAAAGTAATTTTACCAAAATTAGAAGTATCTGCTGATACAGGCAGGGAGATCAGAAATGACAGTGTAACTAAGATCCAACCTCCTCTAAAGAGAAGTCGGGGGCAACGTTTATCCATAGAAGCCCTCCAACGCAGAAATTATAGTTATATTGTATACATTATTGTAACAAAAATAACCTTTGAGTCATTTCGGTGCTGTGCCACATTGGAAGGTGACACAAGAGAGAGTGTGGGGAGTGTGTAGACGAGGCAGTGCGGTGGACTCTTCTCCTGGCATAAAGAAAGAGGCGTCACCTGGTGTCACCTGCCGTGCGCAAGTGGCTTCTTGTAAGGGTGGAGTGGGAGGAGTGTAATTCAGTGATCAGTTATTAAATTACATTACTAACAGTTAACAGTTAACTGTAGCCTGCGGCAAGCCGCTACGCGTCTACACTGATTTCTAACCCCTAACAAATGACCAATGACAATTGACTATTGCCTATTTACCTAATTGAAAGAACACGCCACCTTTGAATATTTCTGTGTCGCTACCGTAACTGCTAATGGTGAGCGATCGCAAGTTCTCGAAGATGGGTTTTGCGAGTATTTCTGCTAGTTTGAGAATTGGAAATTGGCTTTCTAATATTTCTCGGCTTTTTGCCCAATCTAAATACACGTAACCTTGGTTTGGTTGGGGAATGGCAGCAATACTATTTTTAAATTGGCGATCGCTAATTAAGGAATTGTTCTTAGCATTGAGAACTTCATTCATTGTTTCGAGGTTGGAAGCCAAAATTTCGTAATTTCCTTGGCTAATATGCACTCCGGAAACATTTGCTTCAATTGTGTATTTTTCTCGCTGTTGCGGATCAGCTACTTTTGTGGCTTTTAATTGTGTCCAAGCTGAGATTTTTTGTTTGTCTATATCAAAAGTATTCAGTGACAATCCCTTTGAGGATGCTATTTCATCTAAATGAGAAATTCCTGCTGGTGTTGTTTCAGTTTTTTCAACTACAAACACAAAATCGGGATTTGCTTGTCCTGGACGGGGTAATAATCCAATGGCGTATTCTCCCTGTACCCAGCTAAAAATATCTTCTTTTAAATTGATGTCTGACTCTGCTTGCACATCTACCACAGGTTTGATTAAGTCAGAAACCACATCTTTTTCTGAACCGGATATGGCGACTTTGAGTTGTTCCCAGACTTGAGTTAAATTGCTGTTAGGTAAGCTACTCAAATTTTTTCCAGTGATCGCTAAACCTGCTGAGGTAGGAATATATTGTAATGCTCCTACAGGTTGAGATAATGGCTCTAAAGATGGTGCTGTATCGGCTTGTGCTAGTAAGCTAGTTTCTGCTAGTAATCCTTTGTTGGTTAGGATGACCGACACTATTTCGCTGTCATAAGTTGCTGGTTCTGGCAGTTTTAGACCTTGCCATTGAGCGATATTAGGAAGATTGAGAAACGCTATAGCTAATGCACCTTTGGGTATTTGTTTGACAGCTTGCTGGTATTGACTAAAGGTAGTTATATTGAGGTCAGGAGCCTGGACATTATTAATTGCTTCTCGTAGTACTTTGGGATCGTTGGCAAACAAGACAAAATCATCACCAACAGCAGCGCCAGCCAAAGAATTTTGGATTTTGGATTTTGTATCTACTTGTTGAGAGTCAAAAATCAGTTTGATGCCTTCGTATTGTTCTGTAGTTAAGTTTGACCCAGCGATCGCCCGTTTGGAAAATAACAAATCCACAAATTCACGGCTTTTCTCTGAGTTTTTGGTTGCTAGTGCCATTAGATACCCCGGCTGTTGTCCGTTACTAGGATCGCGATCAATGTCTTGGGTTGTGACAGCTAAGGTAATTTCACTGCCCAACCAAGGTTGAATGTCTTGTTTATAATCTAGGCTTGTGTTGGCTAATAAGCTGGTTTTAAGTTTGGATAGTTCTCCTTCACGTTCCAATGGTTGTAATTTATCAGGATTTACCAGCATTGATATCATCACTGGTGCTTGTTGAGATACAAAAATTGCCGCACCAGGCTGTTGTCTAGTTCCACTAATTCCCATAAGAGAATTTGCACCGGATAAGTTACTACAGCCAGAAATAGTGATAAATAGCAGCATCATCGCAATAGCTGCTAGAGAACGAAAGAATAAAACTTGTTTCATAAAATACCTATTTTCAGTTACCAATTATCAATTATGAGGGTATAAGGTATAGGGTATAGGGGATAAGGAATAGAGAAATAAGTAAGATTACAAAATTAATTACACATTCTTCAAGCTGTTCCCTGTTTCCTGATACTGAAATTATTGCTCAAAGTCCTCTAAGTATTTTTTCCTGGTCAAGATGACTATTTTCTGCAAACATAAATAGTATCTAGGAAACGTCTGAGATTGTTTGTGAAAACTTTCTTAGAGGTCTTACCTATATGCTTCATACTTGCTTTGTTTCATCCAAAATCTCAAATCCCAAATTTAAAATCGGAATGAAAGGTCAAGCTATTACCCAAATTAGTGTAGAAGAACTCGCCCAACGTTTATCTAAAGGTGAGTCTAATCTTCAGCTTGTGGACGTGCGTGAACCACAGGAAGTCGCGATCGCTCACATTGAGGGTTTTGTTAACTTACCTCTAAGTGAATTTGCTGAATGGGGAAATGAAATCCACACGTGCCTAGATCCTGATGTTGAAACCTTGGTACTTTGTCATCATGGCATTCGTTCTGCTCAGATGTGTCAGTGGCTGGTTAATCAAGGATTTACAAATGTGAAAAATATTTCTGGTGGTATTGATGCCTACTCAATGTTAATTGACCCTTCAATTCCTATGTATTAACCGTAAATGACGATTGTAAGTCTTTTCTGCTATTGTGAACTCAAGAGTTAATATATTTTACTGAGTAATTAGCAATACTCTTGATCTATGAATTTGCGTAAATATAGTTAAGAAGGCAGATGGCAGAAGGACATCCTCACGAATAAATTCCGGGAATTTAATAAAGTTCCTACGCGTTTGTTTATTTTATATAGATAAATTCACTTTCTTTAAACCATATGGCAAAGAACAGAGGACTTAACTTTTGTATCAAATAATATACTTTTTTCCTTCTGCCATGCCAGGTGACGCCTCTTTCTTTATGCCGGGAGAAGAGTCCACCGCACTGGCTCCTCTGCCCTCTGCCTTTCTTCGGTAAGAATTACTGAGATTCAGAAGGATTTTGCAGTGAGCAATTTTTCACATGTATATCAAAGTCTTTTTCAAGATACTTTTGTTGAGAGATAAAAAAATAGATTTGTTGTAACGTATTTTCAGATACTTCAATTATTTAGTATTTTGCTTAACTAATATTAATGCTTTTTGCTTCTCATCTTAATAAATTTTTGATTTTTAAAAACTAATTAAAATTTTGCTTTGGTAAACATTTAGCTATGCAAGTCCAGCTAACCAATCGTCAACAGCACATTCTTTGGGCAACAGTACGTCACTACATCGCCACAGCAGAGCCTGTTGGCTCCAAAGCCCTGCTAGAAGAGTACAATCTGGGTGTTAGCTCAGCCACGATTCGCAACGCTATGGGTGTGTTAGAAAAAGCCGGGCTACTTTATCAACCACACACTTCTGCTGGGCGAGTTCCTTCTGACTCTGGCTATCGAATTTATGTTGATCAGTTGATCACACCTTCGGAAACTCTAGCCAGACAAGTAGAAGCAACACTGCAAAAGCGCCTGAACTGGGAAGACAGTAGTCTAGAAAGCTTACTGCAAGGGGCAGCCCAAATTTTAGCGACCCTAAGTGGCTGCATCAGCTTGATTACAATACCACAAAATGTTAGTGCTATGGTGCGGCATTTGCAATTGGTGCAAATTGAAGTCGGACGAGTCATGCTGATCGTAGTCACGGATAGTTATGAAACACATTCAGCATTATTAGATTTGCCACCAAAAGGCAAAGACATACAATTTGATCCAGAAGTGATAGATCGAGAGTTGCAACTTGTTTCTAACTTTTTAAATAACCAATTACGTGGGCGCAGTTTGTTAGAGGTGGCTAATCTCGATTGGAGTGATTTAGATCGGGAATTTCAGCACTATGGTGAGTACTTAAAAAATTCCCTGGCAGAATTTAGTCGTCGCAGTTTGACGCCAGGCGTTACACAGATCATGGTGCGTGGGATGGCAGAAGTTTTGCGACAACCAGAATTTGCCCAACTACAACAAGTGCAAACTATCATCCAACTATTGGAGGAAGAACAAGAACAACTGTGGCGATTAATATTTGAGGAAAATGAGACTGAGGAAGTGGGTAAACCACCGGTAACAGTGAGGATTGGCTCAGAGAATCCTCTTGAACCAATTCGCAACTGTAGTCTAATTTCTTCCACCTACCGCCGTGGTTCATCACAGGTAGGAAGCGTGGGAGTTTTGGGGCCAACACGCCTAGATTACGAAGGAGCGATCGCACTCGTTGCTGCTGCTGCTGAGTATTTATCAGAGGCTTTCAGTTATCTAAATCCCTCATGAGAAAAATTGCCTTTGGGTTGCTTTGGATAGGATTGATTGCGTATGCTTTCTTGTTTACTCCTCCCAATCAACCCGATACTTTTGAGTTAATTAAAAATCTATCTACTGGTCAATGGCAAGGTATTAACCCCTTAGTGATTGCATTGTTCAATATTATGGGTATCTGGCCTATTATTTACAGTGCAGTCCTGTTTGTTGATGGTAGAGGACAAAAAGTTCCAGCTTGGCCATTTATTGCTGCTTCTTTTGCTGTAGGGGCGTTTGCTTTGTTACCCTATTTGGTTCTCAGGGAACCAAATCCGCAATTTTATGGTGAAAAGAGTATTTTGATCAAAATCTTAGATTCTCGTTGGACGGGTGTTTTCCTGAGTATTGGGACGGCTATTTTGGTTGGCTATGGTATTAGACAAGGAGATTGGAGTAATTTTGTCCAGCAATGGCAAACTAGCCGCTTTATTAACGTAATGAGTTGTGATTTTTGCCTACTGTGTGTATTATTTCCTGCTTTATTGGGGGATGATATGACGCGGCGTGGTTGGAAAAGTTCTAGAATATTTTGGCTGATAGCTTTAATTCCGTTATTTGGCCCTTTGTTATATCTGTGCATACGTCCATCTTTGCCAGAACTACAGGTGGATTATTCGTGAGTAGTTGAATTTTTGAGATATCGAACACAGATAAACACAGATAAACACAGATGTAGACGCCTGTAAGGATGGCTTAAGGCAGGGTACACTGATGGGTTATGGGTTACTAAATTGATCGCTTTGCTAAAAAATATTTTGACGCTTAATTGGACAGAGGTAAATCCTGTCATCTTATCTTTGTTTTCTTTGGTTGGTATTTGGCTGTTTATTTATTGTGGTCTTCTGTTTTTTGATGGTAGGATGCAATGGCTTCCTTTTTGGCCTTTTGCTTTAGCAACAGTGAGTTCGGGGGTGCTGGGTTTATTACCTTATTCGGCGTTACGCGAATCTAATCAAGAATTTGCTGGGCAGAAGGATGGTTTGTTGCAACTAGTAGATTCTCGCTTTTTTGGTATTGGTCTGAGTTTAACGACAATTGGTTTGTTTGCTTACGCTTTATTTTTTGGTGATTGGACAGGTTATCTCGCTGCGCGAGGAAGGCAGAGGGCACCAGGGCAGGAGGCATCTATGTTGAGTTGTCGGTTGAGCAGCCCTATTGCCGTCCGAGCTTTTGGGTTTAAGACCCCCGCTAAAACAAAGTTTAGCGGATACGAATTGCTGGTGGGTATGAATCCCCCAGGAACATCGCTCCTTCTGCCCCTGCCTCCAGCATAGCTGCCTTCTTCAATTAGCCCCCTTGGCTATCTTTGTCTGCGTCCGTCGCTATCAGAAAATATGAGGGTAGCTAACGAGCAGAGATCAACAGTCCGCAGTATGTATTAACAATAGACTATAGCACTCCTCTATCGATTTGTGAAAATCTCCCCCTCGTCTCTCTATCCTCACGAATCAAATAGGATTGCTACATTGACCGATAATTCCTTAATGGTACAAGCCCCGAGATTTATGTGTAGAACCAATCCAAAATCTAAAATCTAAAATTGGATGACTGTCTGAGTTTATAAATTCCAGGTAGTTGCCACCAAGCCAAATGAGGATATTCGTGATGTTCTCGATGGTAGCCAAAGTGATAACAAGTAATAAAAGATAACCAAATTGGTAGTGAGATAGTTTCAGCGTAGTGAGGCTTACTATAACCTCTTGGAGGTTCGCGATGAGTCAGAAATGTACCAAAATAAAATAACTGTAATGAACTCAACAGCGAAGGTAATGCCCAAAATAAAGTGAGATTAGCTATTGGAATATGAAATATATAACGAATTCCGTTATAAGCAATTATCCAAATGATAATTTGTTCCCAACTCCAGTAATTTTTCATAAAATAAAAATACCAGGCAAAGAAATTTTTATGCTCACCATCGTGGAAATCGGGGTCTAGTTCACTTGCAGGATGGTTGTGATGCATCCAATGCTTTTTCAATAGTGTTTTGTAAGATAAAAAACCATAAAAAAATAAAGATATTGTCCCAACAACGTGATTGATTTTGAGATTGCGAGTAAATGCTACTCCATGCATAGCGTCATGGGCAGTGATAAATAATCCTGTAAAGAGAAAAGTTTGGAAGAAGGTAGCAAGCAATAACGTTAGAATATTTATTTCTGAAATGTTTACTGTAAATAAGAAGATTAAACTAGCTGTCCATACACTTATAATGAAAGTAGCAAGAGAAAGTCCGATAACGCTATCAATAAGTTCATGAGAAAACTGTTCTGACTGCATAAATTTTAATCCAGTACATAACATATAAAATTTAACTAGTTGCCTTGGCTAGCACAACATTTACAATAAGCCAAGACAAATAGTTGCAGAATAAACTCTACTGATTGAGTTGGAGTAAGTCACGTAGAACGCTATAACCTTTTAAATCCCAAAGCAGATATGCAACAAAACCGATCATTGCTAGACGTCCTTGCCACAATTCCGATTGTGGAGTAAAGCCAAATTTAACTGCATTGCGATCGCTACCGTTGTATGCTTTTTCAGTTGCGTCAGTAGGATAAGGTCCCATTGTTAATTTTCCTTGATAAATAATTACCTTTTCATAGTATTTACCCATTAACTTAGTGCTATCTATCTATAGTGTAAAACTGGAAACAATTCTAAAGAATGATATTTTATAGATTTAAGATAGTTATGTTACTCACAAAGATTTTTTATAAATACGTTATTATATAGAGTTTTTTATCGTTAATAAAGTAGTTAAATAAAACAATATAATCATTGAAGTAGAGATATAATTGAGTAAAAGCATCATACTAACTCTAAATTTGCTAACAAAATCTAACAGAAGTCAGAAGTTTTTATCGAAAATTTTAACCAAACTAAAAAACAGTGAATAGTTTGTTCTAGATTTAAGATATGACTCCTACAGCACTGATTACAGGCGGTTCTGAAGGCATTGGTAAAGCAACAGCTTTATTATTTGCTACTAAAGGATATAACCTCGTACTTACAGCTCGTCATACTGACAGATTAGAGACTACAGCACAGCAAATCCAAAGTAATAGTGGCATAGCACCACTAATAGTTACGTGTGATGTGACAGATCCATCTCAAGTAAAAACACTAGTAGGAAAAGCATTAGAGCATTATAGTTACATTGATGTGCTGATAAATAATGCAGGTATATTTGTGGAAGGGCCGATAGAGCAATTTTCTTTAGAAGATTGGCACAAAGTTATCGATACAAATTTGTGGGGTTATATTCACACAATCAATGAACTTTTACCTCATTTTCTGCACCGAGGAAAAGGAACTATTGTGAATGTGAGTTCTATCGGTGGTAAAGTACCTAATCCTTATTTAGTACCATATTGTACAACTAAGTTTGCAGTCACTGGCTTAACAGAATCGCTACATGCAGAATTAAAACCAAAAGGAATTTCTGTTTGTGGCATATATCCAAATTTGATTAAAAGTAGTTTCTTAGAACGGGCTATTTTTCGGGGAAAAGATGAGCAAGATATGCAAAAGCGTCGCCAACAGATTGAAAATCTTTTCCAAAATCCAGTGATCGAGAAACCTGAAGATGTAGCAAATGCAATTTGGGATGCTGTTAAAAATCACAAGTCTGAAGTATTTGTTGGTTCTGCTAATTTATCACAGGCAGTTTATCGTTTATTTCCTGGTTTACTTCAGTGGGCTTCTCGACAAGTGTTTAAAAATGAAGATAAATAATATTGTTGGTGAGTAGGAGCGTATAGTTCTTAAGAGAAATTCATGCTATTAGCCATAGGTTAAAAATCTATGGTAATTTTTGGCATAGTAAAAAAATAACCAGCTATACCAATTACCCATTACCAATGACTGAACTCAACGGATAATATACAGCAGATTTCATCTGAGTGGGATACACTTGAAGAAATTTTAAATTTAGTTAGTGGGCTAACTATAAGGTAAACCATTTTGGATTTTAGATTTTAGCAAACTTCTAAAGCTCTTTGAACTTGCTCTAGTCTGTAAAGTCCATCCCAAACTAGTTGGTTGTTCGTAAACTCGCTTCAGTGTATTTACATCTCTAGCAGAAATTGGTGGGGGATTACGAACTTGGGAAAAGTATAAAGCATCACTCTGTAACTGACTATGTCCCCATATTCCTAAAGCATGACCTAGTTCGTGGCGAGCAGCAGCTAATAGGTATTGTCCTGTTTGGCTAGGACTGAGCAGGATAGTAACGCGATGGTATAAAATATTTTTATTACTGTAGAAATCGTAAGTAGTTTGTGCGGAACGCGCCCGAGGAATATTGCTATTAGGCAACTTTTGTAGTGGTGGGTTTTTTCGTATAACAGTAATATCAGCTACTTCTCGTTTCTCGACAACCTGTAAAGGTAAATAAGCATTCCACTCGTGTACAGCCTGTAAGACACTATTAACCCATGCTTGGGCTTGCTTTGGAGCTATTGTTTGCGGTGTTTCTATATATACCTTAACTGGAAATTCTGACCAAACTAAATAGCCTACTGGCGTTGGTGTAACTTGAGAAAAGTAGTCACCGCTATTAGTTGTATCTTGCCACCGTGTCAGTGTGGGGGGTAGAAGATGGGGTTGGGGAAGAGGTAGGGAGTTAGGGAGGTGGGGAGTGGAGGGAGATGAGGGGGAAATAGCAAAGGACTGCATGTTAGTTAGGATAACGAGCAGTCCCGTGATTACAGCTAATCCAGTAAATGCTAGTAAACGTCGCCAAACTAAACTTATTGAAATGTTAGTAGTTGGTTGTTGGTTGTTGATGGTCAATTGTCAATGAGCATTGAGGCAAACAAGTCAAAAAATCTTAATGCGTGAATTTTGAATTTTTTATCCCCCTCGTCTTCCTTGTCCTCCTTGTCTCCCTTGTCTCTCTTGTCTTCCTCACCACTTCTCACACTTCCCCCACTCCCCACACTTCTATTTAGGGAGCCAACCGGCGCTCAAAACCACAGATAAACCAAGAAAAATAACTGTTAAAGCCCAAGTCACTTGGTTTAATGTTTTTTCTGCACTTTTAGTGCTGCTAAATAATTGGGCTTGTCCACCAATGGCTCCAATACCATCACCTTTGGGGCTATGCAACAACACTAGGACTATTAAAGCTATTGCAGAAAAAACCCAGATACCTTGTACAACGTTATAAACGGTCATAGTAGAAAATGTTTGTGAATTATGAATTATGAATTATGAATTATGAATTGTATGAAATTCTCATTCATAATTCACTATTATTAACTTTTTACAGCCCCACTTGCACGGGTGTGCGAGAAAGTTCCACATCGTACTCTGTTGATTGCACAAGCGATCGCCCGGTCATTTCTGGTGGTTGAGGCAGCTGTAAAATCTGCAAAATCGTAGGAGCGATGTCAGCTAGTTTGCCATCATTACGCAAGGTAACATTGCCGCCATGACCAGGGATTTTCGCCTGTTCTCCTTCGACAAGAATTAGAGGGACTGGGTTAGTAGTATGAGCCGTCCAGGGGTTGCCATTCTCATCTATCATGTGTTCAGCGTTGCCGTGATCAGCAGTAATAATTGCTGTACCTCCAGCTTTACTGATGCTGTTCAGCAGGCGACCTAAACACTGATCTACAGCTTCAATGGCTTCTACTGTAGCTGGGATCTGACCAGTGTGTCCTACCATGTCTGGATTAGCATAGTTAATTACAACTAAGGAATAAATACCCTTTTCAATAGCTGCTGTTGCCACATCTGTAACTGCTTGGGCCGACATCATCGGAGCTTTGTCGTAGGTAGCAACCATAGGACTATTAACTAGTTCTCTGTCTTCTCCCGGGAAGGGTTCTTCTAGCCCACCATTGAAGAAGTAGGTAACGTGGGCGTATTTTTCAGTTTCGGCGGTACGAAACTGTTTGAGATCATGCTGAGAAATTACTTCTCCGAGAATATTACTTAAATTTTGCGGTTCAAAGGCAACCTTTACTGGTAATTCAGGGTCGTACTGTGTAAAGGTAGCAAAGGATAGTGGCGTGATCAGCTTTCTTTCAAAACCATTAAATTCTGGACTAACGAAAGCTTGGGTGAGTTGTCTGGCGCGATCAGGACGGAAGTTGAAAAATATGACCCCATCTCCTGGTTCTATGGCTCCAGGTGCTATTCTGACTGGAACTATAAACTCGTCTGTCACACCTTCTGCGTAGGATGCTTGCAGAACTTCTACCGCAGAATGCCCATTGCCAGAGCTGTCTTTTGTCATCACATCATAGGCACGTTGAACCCGATCCCAACGGCGATCGCGATCCATTGCATAGTAGCGACCACTGAGGGTCACTATGCGTCCGACTCCGATTCGGTCAATGTAGTCTTGGAGCAGTGCGATGGAGTTAACACCGTCTGTAGGGGTGGTATCGCGACCATCTGTGATTGCATGGATGCAAATGTCTGATATTTCCTGACTTTTTGCTAAGTCAAGTAGTCCAAACAGATGGCTAATGTGCGAGTGTACACCACCCTCAGAACAAAGCCCGATGATGTGCAATTTACCATTGCGACTTCGGACTTCTTCACAAATGCTGATAAGTGCTGAGTTTTTGAGGATGGAACCATCTTCTACTGCATCAGAAATGCGTACCAACTCTTGGGGTACAACCCTACCAGCGCCAATGTTCAAGTGACCAACTTCAGAGTTACCCATTTGACCCTCTGGCAACCCTACCGCTTTTCCTGATGTGCGGATAAGGGTATGCGGATATGCTGCCCATAAGCTATCCATTACCGGAGTCTTAGCAGCGGCAATAGCATTTCCTTTTGTCTCCTCGCAGTAGCCCCATCCGTCTAAAATGACTAGCACCACGGGAGCAACAGGTGCTTTGGTCATAATAAAATTGCCCTTTACTTTTTGTAATACCCGAATGATACCACTGCTAACCACAGCTGCAAGTAGATTTGTGCTTATTAACTTCTTATATAAGAGTTTTTCTATTTTTTAGACATTTCCTAAACTTTGTGGTAAGAGGAAGGCAGAAAGCACAAGGGAATCCCCATAAATAAATTTAGGGGAGGTCAAAGAACGGGGAATAGCTTGAAGAATGCGTAATTAATTTTGTAATGGTACTTAATTTTGAATAGTTTACGTCAACAGGAACCAGAAAAAGTTTTTGAGTTACTGAGATGGGCGTTGCTGAATAAAGGTATGTTTTAGGCAGGTAAGGGAACAGAACGATATTTGAGGTAGTGCAATAACAATCGAACAGAGTATCTCAGCATTTCCTCGGTTTTGGAATAACATAAAGTTTTACGATGAAGACGAGCCAAATAATGTCTAAGCCTTGTGTTTTCATTTTCGACTCGTGTCATGTAGGTCTTACTCACAATTTGGTCACCATCAGGAACAAAACAAGGGTAAACAGGGTATCCATCTGTGACGTAAAAATAACTCTGCCAACACTGGACAATGTTCCATAACTGTTGGAAAGTAGTCGAACTACGATCACCTAAAACCCAAGCAAGAATACCTTGAGTAAAGTGATTTACCGCCGTCCACAACCAGATTTTATTTTTTTTGAACCAATAAATGTTTCTAATTCATCTAGTTCTCCCACCTGCGGAATTTCCTTTGAATTTGGTGTATCCGCCAATTGTGTACCCACTCGTTTAACCCAATGAATAATGGTAGTATGATGAACGTTTTTCACCCTTTCAATTCCACGAAATCCCATACCATTGACGTACATTTTTAGGCATTCTTGTTTGATTTCATCCGAGTAGCCCCTGGGTGGTTTATAGACATCAATGAATTGACGACCACAATCACAGCAAATGTGATTCTGTTTACCTCTTTTCTTTCCATTCTTACGGTTATGACAAGATCCACAGCGTGGACATTCCATGATTAATTGACCTCAATTCATACCGCTATTATGCAACGCCATGTATTTTTTATTTTTGATAATAGTTGCAACTTAAATAAATCCCTATTAGGGATTGAAACGTGGAGAGATGGCAGAGCACCAATTTCAGTTCCACATGTTGCAACTTAAATAAATCCCTATTAGGGATTGAAACAACGGCCCCCAGATTAGTATGCGAGAGTAGACAATGTTGCAACTTAAATAAATCCCTATTAGGGATTGAAACATATCACCTTGTTGTCCTGTTCCTCCAAATACCCTGAGTTGCAACTTAAATAAATCCCTATTAGGGATTGAAACAGGTATAGACACAGATTTGAACCTACGAGTGATAGTTGCAACTTAAATAAATCCCTATTAGGGATTGAAACTCCGTAGGGTTTTTCTTTCCCTTTATCATTGAGTTGCAACTTAAATAAATCCCTATTAGGGATTGAAACAATACCCTTGGCTAATTGAGAATTCACTAGTGACTGGAGGTTGCAACTTAAATAAATCCCTATTAGGGATTGAAACGGGTCTATACCGTATCTAATGCTAAACTAAATGACGTTGCAACTTAAATAAATCCCTATTAGGGATTGAAACTTAGTCAGCGAGTCTATGAAAGGAGCGATCGCAAGTTGCAACTTAAATAAATCCCTATTAGGGATTGAAACGATAATGCTCAAACTAGAGCTGATACCAGGATTACTGAGGTTGCAACTTAAATAAATCCCTATTAGGGATTGAAACGTTCAAAAGTGGTGCAATCGTTTACAACAGTTGGGTTGGTTGCAACTTAAATAAATCCCTATTAGGGATTGAAACACTGATTTGGCTATTGATTGAGAATGCGATTCAATTGTTGCAACTTAAATAAATCCCTATTAGGGATTGAAACTGATTAAATCTATTGTTTCGTCAAATGTTTTAAATGGTTGCAACTTAAATAAATCCCTATTAGGGATTGAAACAGGCGGTTATACTTTTGGCTGGTAGATGAACGTAGGGTTGCAACTTAAATAAATCCCTATTAGGGATTGAAACCTGTTAATTTCGTGGTCACTTGTGATGATGATTGGTTGCAACTTAAATAAATCCCTATTAGGGATTGAAACTGGCAATCCAACAAGACTAAGATTATCGGTTGAGTTGCAACTTAAATAAATCCCTATTAGGGATTGAAACTCGTTTTCTTCGTCGGAATAATCTTTTAATCCATTGCGTTGCAACTTAAATAAATCCCTATTAGGGATTGAAACGATTTCGGCTCTATTACCTGCGAAATTGTAAGGTTGCAACTTAAATAAATCCCTATTAGGGATTGAAACCAGTTTGAGGCGTGTACTGAATCAGCAAGTGAACATGAGTTGCAACTTAAATAAATCCCTATTAGGGATTGAAACGATAACAACTCGTTTAGAAGTCTGAAACTACAGTGAAGTTGCAACTTAAATAAATCACTATTAGGGATTGAAACAAGGGCATCTAGGGGCGAGACAATAAAGTTAATAAGTTGCAACTTAAATAAATCCCTATTAGGGATTGAAACAGCATGAGCAGGGCTGTCATCCAGCAGTCGGCTAGCGTTGCAACTTAAATAAATCCCTATTAGGGATTGAAACAGTCCTTAACCTGGTGACAGATAACCAGGATGATAGGTTGCAACTTAAATAAATCCCTATTAGGGATTGAAACCTTGGAGCATCCCCAATGAGGGTTCGATGACACCCAGTTGCAACTTAAATAAATCCCTATTAGGGATTGAAACTTGGTAATCTTTGCTAGGTCAAAAACTTGATTACTCGTTGCAACTTAAATAAATCCCTATTAGGGATTGAAACTCCTCTTTTGCGCGTTTGGTTAGCTGAATTTGGAGTTGCAACTTAAATAAATCCCTATTAGGGATTGAAACCAATCTTTCTCCGCTATTGTTCCGAGATTACCTAAAAAGTTGCAACTTAAATAAATCCCTATTAGGGATTGAAACATTGATTTTTTGAAGGATTAATCCTTTTAAGTCCGAATAAAGTTGCAACTTAAATAAATCCCTATTAGGGATTGAAACAAACTCTCACTTCCTTTGTTTCTCTCAGCAGTTGGTTGCAACTTAAATAAATCCCTATTAGGGATTGAAACCCGACGCTTATTTAGACCCAGAAGCCATAGGAGGCTGGACAGGTTACAACTTAAATAAATCCCTATTAGGGATTGAAACAGCGCCAATTAACTGCTTGACCGCGCCCAGTGCGTTGCAACTTAAATAAATCCCTATTAGGGATTGAAACCCTAAAGTCTCAAGAGACTGCTCCAAAACGAGTCTCGTTGCAACTTAAATAAATCCCTATTAGGGATTGAAACGTTATGAGCTTTAGTGAAGCGGTAACTGAGGTGAGTTGCAACTTAAATAAATCCCTATTAGGGATTGAAACGGGGACTTTTGTCAAAGATGAGGTTATCAATGCTGCATCAAGTTGCAACTTAAATAAATCCCTATTAGGGATTGAAACGCGGTTCATGTTCGCATTGGATCTGCGGCAACACGTTGCAACTTAAATAAATCCCTATTAGGGATTGAAACCCCGCGTGACATACTCCCGACTCTGATGCTTACGCAGTTGCAACTTAAATAAATCCCTATTAGGGATTGAAACTTGGTAAGCGGTTCTCATGTGAGTGTGGTTTATTTGTTGCAACTTAAATAAATCCCTATTAGGGATTGAAACAGAACAGCTAACGTTTTCGTCTCTCAGCTTAAACTCGTTGCAACTTAAATAAATCCCTATTAGGGATTGAAACAACTAGGCTTTGATTATAGGCAACACGCAGTAATCGTTGCAACTTAAATAAATCCCTATTAGGGATTGAAACAAAGCGCCCCTAGATATTCCACTACCGTTGCGATCACTCTTGTTGCAACTTAAATAAATCCCTATTAGGGATTGAAACCCAGTATTAGACAAAAACGGTAAACCACTTATGCGTTGCAACTTAAATAAATCCCTATTAGGGATTGAAACTATACCAAAGACGATGGAACCCTCTGGAAGCGTCACGTTGCAACTTAAATAAATCCCTATTAGGGATTGAAACCTAGTACTGAGGCTTTTCTTAACTTCTTTGCCACAGAGTTGCAACTTAAATAAATCCCTATTAGGGATTGAAACCCGTAAAAATTGTATTTCACAAATACAATGGGGTTGCAACTTAAATAAATCCCTATTAGGGATTGAAACTAATTATGGGTGTCAACAACATTTAATTAATCCTGTTGCAACTTAAATAAATCCCTATTAGGGATTGAAACTCGCCTTTTGGTCAGGACTTTGCCTTCTACTTTGGTTGCAACTTAAATAAATCCCTATTAGGGATTGAAACGTCGTAGAAGCTGGGGCAGCAATCAGACCGAGGGCGTTGCAACTTAAATAAATCCCTATTAGGGATTGAAACAACGCGGCTATCAAAATGCCTGACTTCAATAGGGTTGCAACTTAAATAAATCCCTATTAGGGATTGAAACGACAGATACAGATGGAATTTGACGACATTGACACTCCGTTGCAACTTAAATAAATCCCTATTAGGGATTGAAACCCCTATTTACTAAGGAAGGATACTCAGCTAATAAGTTGCAACTTAAATAAATCCCTATTAGGGATTGAAACAGCGCTTTTTTAAAGGAGGAGCGATCGCCCGATAAAGTTGCAACTTAAATAAATCCCTATTAAGGATTGAAACGGCTAGCAAAGCTATCGCTGTCAGGATGCAAAGTTGCAACTTAAATAAATCCCTATTAGGGATTGAAACGCCCTGTATCGTTGTTTGGTAGTGGCGTCGTAAAGTTGCAACTTAAATAAATCCCTATTAGGGATTGAAACTTAATAAACACATACGTATACGAACTAACCAATTAGTTGCAACTTAAATAAATCCCTATTAGGGATTGAAACTACGTGCATAAAAGTGACGCTCTGCATTGTAGTTGCAACTTAAATAAATCCCTATTAGGGATTGAAACAGGAGTTTCTTGTATTGCTTCTTGTATCCCAATTGTTGCAACTTAAATAAATCCCTATTAGGGATTGAAACAATGCTTCTCTAAATTGAGTACGCATAGCACCAAAACGTTGCAACTTAAATAAATCCCTATTAGGGATTGAAACAGCATCTTTAGCGTGTTCAGGCTTCAAATCTGAAGTTGCAACTTAAATAAATCCCTATTAGGGATTGAAACTCTTCTAGTAGGGCGCGATCGCCAACTACATAATGCTTAAGTTGCAACTTAAATAAATCCCTATTAGGGATTGAAACAGTACTTGTTCCATGAGTTCGACCTGCTCACATGTTGCAACTTAAATAAATCCCTATTAGGGATTGAAACAGCGCTGAATCCTGAATCCATGCTGAGATACCAGGTTGCAACTTAAATAAATCCCTATTAGGGATTGAAACCAGGTAGGCTGTGACCCTTGCGCTTTTGCGACCGCTCAAAGTTGCAACTTAAATAAATCCCTATTAGGGATTGAAACCACTATTTATGGGCGGGCGGTAGGTGATACAAATCTCGTTGCAACTTAAATAAATCCCTATTAGGGATTGAAACAAATCTTCAGGAAAGCTAGATTGCGACCAAACCACTAGTTGCAACTTAAATAAATCCCTATTAGGGATTGAAACCAGAAGTATTGTAGTGAAGGCAAATTGTGTTTTGTTGCAACTTAAATAAATCCCTATTAGGGATTGAAACGTGTGGAAAAGGCCTGTGGAGGGGGTTGACAAACGAGGTTGCAACTTAAATAAATCCCTATTAGGGATTGAAACACCATTGCCTTGGTCAGCCACCACACTGACTAGGGTTGCAACTTAAATAAATCCCTATTAGGGATTGAAACGAGATAATGCGATCGCTGTTTCTAAATGCTCCTTTGTTGCAACTTAAATAAATCCCTATTAGGGATTGAAAAAGTACTAACTTAAAACCATGAACAATCCCATATAAAGTAAAAATAAAATCACTGTAGGGTGTGTTAGGCGCGTATTTTAATATCATTTTTTATGCAAAATATGATTTGAGTGCCTAACGCACCATGTTATTGGCGGTGTGTTAGGCTAAAGCCATAACACACCCTACTTAATATTTACTTTATAATTAGTCTCTTAGAGATTAAAACATAACACCCAAGATTCAATTCTAACAGACATTTTTTACCACTAAATAAAAGGAAAATACCAATTTTATCAAAACACAAAACGAAGTAATTCTGCTTAATACTCTGCGATCCTTTGCGTAAACTTCTGCTAACTGGTGTGTTTAAAAAGAAACTTAAAGCATGGAAATTTTTTCTAAACAAACCCCTATTAGGGATTTAAAAAACACAAAAAAGTGGTAGTCAATTACTTACTACCACAGAACGGTTCACTGTGCAAGAAACGTATGTTGAGTTCTACTAACCAGACTCAACATTTTCTGAAGTTAAAAAAATTTGAAGGTGAAGCAAATCTGTAAGCATTTTTGCTTTTGCCAACATATGCTTACGCATTCTTCCAGTCGCTTTGTAGTTACTAGCTTTTAAGTCCCTTACTTCTGGAACAAACACTTTATTGCTGCTTACTAACATAATGTTAATGCCCTCCTACAGGCTGTATCTGTTGGTTGGGAAGTCCCCCGGTGTGCTAGCACCGGAGGTACTAACTATAATTCTACCCAAAAAGTGAGTACCTGCCCCATAGTAACCCCTTAGTAGTCCCTGATAGTATAAAATTCTTGTTAAAAAGGACTACTAGGGGGTTTAAATTTATGGAAACAGAGAGTGTTCAAATTCAAGTAACCATGCCAGGGACTAACGCACCTAGAATGATCAGAATAGATTTTTCTGTACCAGAAGCCCTTTATCAAGAAGCTTTAGAGTTAGCAGAAGCCGAGGGTTGGAAGCCAGCAGAATTGCACCGGATATTTTGGGAGAAAGGATTTGCAGTTCATGCTGAAGGTAGCAATAAGCGACTAGTCAACAAACACCTGCGAGAAAGAATCAAAAAACAGTTAGAAAAATAAACTAATAAAAACCATGATGAATATCTTGAAAAAGGGACTGGGGATTGGGCAAGAGATTTTCATTCCTCGTTGGGGGTGTAATTCCCCGTGAGAATTTTATCCCATTCTCAAAAATAGTTAAGGATTAAGATCTAAAAGCTGATAGTACAAAGTTATCTTAGGATGACTCAATGATCAAAATTAGTCTACTTTAGTAGACTTAAGCTATTAGCCCCAAATTTATTTGAGGGCGGGATGTTGTGCTTAAAATTTTGACCAATGATTTTTTGATGTTACAAGAAAGCCGATTTATCCCTAGAGTCAATCCAAAATCTAAAATCTAAAATTGTTTGACTGTTCAACAACTAGCAAATACATAGCAAGAATTACTTCATATGTGGATATGAGAGATTGAAACAGGACAAGAAAGTGGTAGCAAGTAATTGACTACCACAAAACTTCACTGTGCAAGAAACGTATGCTAAGTCTAGTTAATAGAACTCAGCATTTTCTGACATCAGTGATATCTGTAGGTGAAGCAAACTTGTAAGCATTTTTGCTCTTGCTAACATATGCTTATGTATTCTTCCAGAAGTTTTATCCTCACTAGCTTTTAAGTCTATTACTTCTGGAACAAACACTTCTTTGCTGCTTACTGACATAATATTAATGCCCTCCTACAGGCCTGTCTGTTGGTTGGGAAGTCCCCAGTGTTCCCAGCACTGGGGGCGTTTGAAAAAGCGATCGCTTTTCTGGTTAACGCCACAAGAGCGATCGCTTTTTCTTTTGTTACAGCCATAACACTGCAACTTTTTCATATTATAACTGAATCTGCATTTTATTGCAATCTTTTTAGCATATTTTCAGATGTTTATTCTGTCTTTGCGAATCTTTGGGCTTACTATAGGATGCGAAAGTGATGATGAGTGATGACGTGAGCAAACGATTTACAGTAACTCTCCCGGACTCAGTATTTGAAGATTTAGAGGTGTTGGCAGATATACAAGGCAGGCCAACAGCTAACCTGGCAGCTTTTTTGATTGAAATTGGTATCAGACAAGCTAAAGAAAGTGGTGAGTTTCCAGAAAAACCAAAAACCTCCAAAACAAAGAAGGCTAAAGAGGACATATGAATCTAAAGACTATCAACTGACTAAGATCAGACTGAATTAACCCCCCTTAATCCCCCCGAAACGGGGGAAACAATAAATCCGGTTCCTTGTGGCGCCGCTGGGGTGAGTTTACTTTCAGGGGATATTACACCTATTGCCTATTCCCTTTTTTGTAAAGCTAACTTAAGACTCAAGATAGTGTAGATATCATCCCAGCACAGACTAAGATGCTTGGCATGTAAGATTTGGGTAAAAACTGATGGATGATAAAAAAATTAATCCCAAGAGTAAGGCAGATATTCCTGGACAAGCAAAAACATCAAGTTCAGGAGGCGATGAAACACAACTGAGTCCAGAGGTGCTTGACAAAATCAAACATCCTCCTAAAATGGATGATGTTTTGCGGGAGTTACCACCAGACGAACTCAAGAGTAACCAAGCAGTTGTGCCAGAAATGCTTGATGAACCAAGTGACGAAATCATTGGTTTTACAAAAGAATAGGGAGGATACAATTTCAATCAGTATCCCGTTGCCAATCTTGCTTGGGCTATGTTTACAGTAATCTACTCTGATGAATTTCTCGATCACAAAACTGGCTATCTCCATCCTGAAAAACCAGAACGGTTGAGTGCTATAACTAGCGCCTTGAAATCTGCGCCGTTTGCTTCGCAAATTGAATGGCGATCGCCTACGCCAGTGGCAAAGCGTCCTTTAATATCGTTAATGGAAGAGGCACACAGCCCAAGTTATATCAAAACAGTCCAAGAATTAGCCTCTGGTGGCGGTGGTTATTTGGATACAGACACAGCTGTTTCTCCCCGCAGTTACGATGTAGCATTACTGGCAGTGAGTGCTTGGTTGGATGGCGTAGATATTGTCATCGAAACTGGTGAACCTGCTTTTGTTTTAGCACGTCCACCAGGACACCATGCTGAAAGAGATTACGGGATGGGGTTTTGCTTATTTGCGAATGCGGCGATCGCTGCTTTCTACGCCCTAGAACAACCAGATACTAACCGCGTCGCCATCTTAGATTGGGATGTGCATCATGGAAATGGAACCCAAGCAATTGTGGAGATGAACCCCCAAATTGCCTATTGTTCGCTGCATCAGTATCCCTGCTATCCAGGTACTGGTAAAGCTACAGAAAGGGGTTTTCATAATAATGTTCTCAATATACCCATACCACCAGGTAATGATATTGGAATATATGAACCTATTTTTGCCAAAAAGGTTGTACCCTTTCTGTCAGACTTTCAACCAGATTTATTGATAGTTAGTGCTGGCTATGATGCCAATGCTGCTGATCCACTAGCAATGATTAATCTCCAACCTCAAGATTACGGTATATTTACTAACTACTGTTTGGGTATAACTCGGCGGATTTTATTTGGGTTAGAAGGTGGTTACGATTTGCCAGCACTTTCTCAATCGGTGGTAGCAACTGTTAATCAATGTCTAGCTTAAAGACGGGTGTGGGGAAAGAGAAATTTAGTTTTTCAGTGTGAACTTTGTTGATGGTGTCTGTTGTATTAATCCTAAAAACTGCCCTCAATCTCCCAAGATTTAGTTCCCTCCCCGATCTTGCTTAGGGTTAGGGTGGCGTGAAAATATTTGTGCAACAGAGTATTGTGAACTTCGTTGTTAAATTTGGGAGGGGAGATTCTTGGTTCAACAAATGATTACAAGAAAAATTTAGGTAAATTTGTTGAATATATTTTTTACATCTACTTACTGTTAACTATATGTCTTAATAAAAGATTGGCAAAAATTATTCAAATCTTTCAAAAGAAAAATAGTTAGGCATCTCGCTAAAGACCTAAAGTTTTGTTAAGATGCATATGCTGGTACTTTAAAGACCGAAAATCAACCATCAAGGTGTGAAGAAACAAATAGTACTAGCACAACAGAGTTAAAGAGAGCAAAGCTATGACCACCTACATTTTCTTCGACGAAGCCCTCCACATACTTGTAAATGCCTTTTTGATATCAGTAGCTCTGCTAATTACAGTTTCTGGTATTGGTTTGGCAGTAATTGAAACAATCGAAAAAACAGGCGATCGCCAAATCTCCCCCAGGCAGTTTCGCTAACTACAAGCTAAAAATTTAACCAATTGTCGAAAACCATTGAGTGTTGTGTTCGCTAGACAAAAATCCTGGGAACACTAAGGTCAAGAGTCTCAACAAGTCTCAATAGCTACCAAGATACTGAAAGCTTAGCAGTAAATATACTGAGCTTGAGACCAGAGCAAAGGAGCAAACAACAATGGGTTTATTCGACAAAATGTTCGGCACACAAAGCCAAGTTCAAGACGCATTCAGTCCAGCAGAAGCATTTGCCGCTATTACTCTGGCTGCAATAGCCTCAGACGGTTATCTTTCTGAAGAGGAGGCGCGTGCTATCTCATCTACCCTGTCTCGAATGAGACTTTTCAGAAGTTATTCCAATGATGTCATTATCAGAATGTTTGACAAACTTCTAGGGATTCTGAGGCGTGAGGGTATTGATGTTTTGTTTAACGCTGCAAAGGAGTCTTTACCAGATGATTTGCGGGAAGCGGCTTTTGCAGTAGCAACAGATTTAGTATTAGCTGATGGAGTTGTTTCTCAGGAAGAACGAGACTTTTTGAATGATTTATATCAAGCTTTGGGCATCTCCAGTGATATCGCCACACAAATAGTACAAGTGATGTTGATTAAAAATAGAGGGTAATTTCAGCCATCCAATATCATTTGTCTCAATTACAGAACAGGGGACGCGCGAAAAGAATAAATTGCTTGCAGAATTGGGAAAAGGTGAAGGATAAAGAACTCAAGAAATTGGAAGACTTTCTTGTATTTCTTCTTTATCTTTTCCTGTAAAGTAGAAAATCTACTTTTGCGAGCGATGTACTGATGCTCTCTGTTGTGAGAGTATTTTTGAGCGATCGCAATAACTAATCTTAACTTTACCTACACCTCAACAGGATGCTGACCATAAAAAGGAAGCGCTTGTGACCAATGAAGGCGCTTTCCTGCTTGCCAGTCTAAATACGCTAGCTGCAAAATACTTGTTACTGTTGCAGCTAATTGTGATGTGGCTTCAACCAGCTGAACATCGCTATTCCAGGTTTCTAACTTTTTCTGCCACGCCTCTGGTGTCAATACAGTATCTGGCAATAAGGCTTTTAATCCCAAACCATCTAGTGCAGGTTGATAAATAGCAGCAAAAATTTGACCCCTTTGTGCTGGCATTTGGACAGCAATCACACGTGTGCTTGCTTGTGAGAAAGCTACCGCCGCCAATGTGGAGATGGCAAATACAGGAATATTTAACTGTTGTCCCAAAGTCCTAGCAGCAACTACTCCAATACGAGTTCCAGTAAAACCACCCGGTCCTCTAGCTACGGCAATAAAAGCCAAGTCTCCCCAATTTTGGGGTTGAATAAATTGTATTAAGTGTTGATGCATGAGACTGGATAATTCACGTTCTAAATTCCAGACACCAAAACGTGCATCTCCAGCAAAGTTACTAATTGCCAAACCTAATTCAGGAGTTGTGGTATGCAGTGCTAAACCGTATCTTTTGGGGTCGAGATGTTCCAATTCAGTAGACAAAGCTGATTTCAATACCAATCTTGCTAGAAATGTACTTGATTTAAGACGAGTTTGATAGATTTCATTCGCCTAAAATCCCACCCTTTCACAGTGATTAGTGGTCAGTTATCAGTTATATTCACTGTTTACTGATAACTGTTCGCTGATTTTACCCCCATTTCCCAGACACCGACAACAAAAAGCATAATTATATATGTAAAGTTTATTTGCGTTCTTTAGTTATGCCAAAAGCAATTTGGAATGGTGCTGTTCTAGCTGAAAGTGATAATACTGTTGTTGTGGAAGGCAACCATTACTTCCCCCCTGAATCGATTAATCAACAGTATTTCAAAGAGAGTGACACCCACACCACTTGTCCTTGGAAAGGTGTTGCTAGCTACTACAGCGTTGAAGTTGATGGACAAGTTAACAAAGATGCAGCGTGGTACTATCCCACTACTAAAGAGAAAGCAAAACAAATTGAGGGTTATGTTGCTTTCTGGCGGGGTGTAAAAGTCGAGGCTTAGTATAAACAATGACACCAACAAGGTAGTTGGTGTCATTGAATTTATTCTTAATGTGTGAAATTAACTTTTAAAAAATATTTCACTAGGTTTAAAAAATCGCCCAATAAAGCTACGAGCAAAGATGTGATGTTGAGAACGATAAACTTGGAAAGCTCGTTGTTTTTTTTCTAGTACAGACTTAATAGATACCACATAAGACTGACCTAGCTTTTCTAAATTTAGCCGAAAAAGCAGCAGTGGCATTCCCCAAAATAACCAGACTGTATATTGAAAAAGTTGAGCTTTAATTCCAGACTTGTTGAGTGCATCTTTCACCAAATCATAAGTAGCTTCATGATCCGGGTGTTTATCATTTTGATGAGGAACGTAGATCTCCTCTGGTTGAAAAGACTGCAATATTTGCACTAACTGATTAATAGTATGCAGTTGCTGTTCACCAGATATTTGCCGTAATTCACCATCTGGCTGGTCGATAAAGTATATGTCTGCTGAGGCGACACCCAATATATTTAGTGCTTCTTGGGCCTCTTGCTTGCGGACTTGAACTATATCCTCTGGTTTAATGTCTAAATATGATTTCTGCCCATCGGTAATAAAAACTACTTTTACTGGAACTCCAAGTTCACGTTTAAGAGCAATTAAACCACCACAACCTAAAGTTTCATCATCTTGGTGGGGAGAAAACACCAATGTTGGTTTTTGAGTTACTGTTAAAGGTTGACTTTTTTTAGGTAAAATCCAATCAAATAATATTTCTGCTTGAATAAATTGCAATATATTTGATAGCTTTCCCTGTAGAGAAAAAATTTTTTGTAGGTACATACTACAGATGGGCAAAAGATTAGTTGTCAAGAAAGTATTGTAGAGATTTAGTATATCTAAACCTCTACTCGTTGAATTTGAAGTCTATCCAAAGTTTAGCTATGAGACAGTTAAAATTCTGTTTAAAATATCGAACTTTTAGGAACATCTAGATTGGTAAGTATTGATACTTAATACAACCCCACAATTGTCCTCCCCGCCACGCAAAACTCATTAACCATTTAGCTAAACTTTCTTTGTCCCGGATTTGTAAAAGTAGAAGTTGTATAGTCAAAGTGACTGAGGTTTTTAAAAAAGTTTTCCATGACACCATCTGAGGCATACCAAGTGGTCTGTGTTTTTTATACACAAGAATTCCGCCTTTACCCACAGCCCAACTGCGACGATAGATACTACCTAAACTGCCACGTAAGCGGATATAAGCGATCGCATCCGGTACGTAGTGAAGTTTAATTCCTACATAATAAGCTCTCCAGCAATAATCTACATCTTCGCTTTGGTATAGGGCTTCATCAAAACCACCAATCTTTTCGTGAATGGCACGTTTGATACCCAAATTGCCGCTACCTGCAAATGGTAGGTAGTAGGTGTTTTCCATGATCCCTGTACCATTTTCTAGTTGGTAACACTTTACTACCCAAGGATTACTTAATTTATTGTAATCATTATGACCAGTGACAAAGTCATATTTTGCAAGTGCTTCACCCATCGCTGCTAACCATCCAGGTGCAACTTCATCATCGGCATCAATGAATAATAGTGACTCACCTTCAGCCGCTTTTGCACCAACATTGCGAGCATGGGATGCACCTTGGCGGTCAGATGCATCAACAATGCGGAGATTGGGTATGCGTGTTTGATATTGTTTTACTATGGATGCTGTGTTGTCAGTGGAACCATTATCAGCAATAATCACTTCCCAAGGCTGCGACCACTGTTGATTTGCAAGTGCTTCTAGTTGAACACCTATAGTCTTTGCTGCATTTAAACACGGTATGATGACACTTAGCTTCATAACAAGTAGTGCTCTCTTCATATTGATATCACCACTTAAAAATATATAAGTAATAAGTCCCAAAATAAACAAAAATAGCCAATATATAGGATAAATTTATGCATAACAAGAATTAGAAAATTAGTTGTTCTGGTTAAAAAGCTGTTAAATAAAAATCAACAAATTTGATAGTCATAAGTAGTTAAATAAAGTAGATAGGTATAAATTAAACATCATCGTCTAAAACTAAATTAGATTTATTCATAGCTATCTACTTGTTAGCAAAATCAGGAGGCTTGAAAAATACCTATTTAGGTAGATATCTATACTTGAAACAGCCACGTGACTGTCCTCCTCGCCAAGCAAAACTCACTCTAGGAGTCTCGGTATAATTCTCTTTTATAAGTGAGCTTTCAATCCATAACCTAAGTTATCCTTTATACCTTTGAATATCTTTTGCCTTCTGACTTGAAAGTAACCTCACCCCCAACCCCCTCTGGCGAACCCGCAAAGAGGGGTGTCCTCTCTTGACGGGGTGAGGTTTTTTCATGCTTGATAGTGAAATTTTTTCATCAGGACTGCCCTCTACCCTCTACCTTTTTTTGTAAATATCAATAAATAAAAATATATAAGTGATTGCCTCTAAATAAGCAAGTAAAAATCGTTCAATTAGACAAATTTCACAAATTCTATAAAAAACTAAATGAACATAAAGAACTAGTAAATAAACTATTCTACAAACTAATTTTATAAAAACAACATCAAAGATTTATACAGTTGAAAATAAATTTGTTGCTTTCTCTGCTTTTTGGTTTAGTGAATATTAATAATTTGAGATATTCCTATTCCTTAAAAGAAGAAAAAATTATGACTTAAGCAGGATGGCTAAGAAATAAAAATTACCATCTGAGGAAGGATGACAAATATTAGACGAAAATCTCGAATAATAGAAATATCTGTTAGCGTTCCTGTAGTTACCTAATCTGGACAGGGAGATAGGAAAAAGCATGTCTGTAAGCAATCTACAGCCAAAATTGAAACGAGAGTTAGGGGTGTTTGGTGCTACTCTCATGGGACTAGGTTCAATTATTGGTACTGGTGTATTTGTTAGTATTGGGATTGCGGCTGGCATTGCTGGGCCTGCGGTAATTTTGTCCGTAGCAATTGGCGCACTCGTTGCCATTTTTAATGGACTCAGCAGCGCCCAACTTGCAGCAAATCACCCCCTGAGTGGTGGTAGTTACGAATATGGTTATAAATATCTGACTCCTAGCTTTGGTTTTACGGCAGGCTGGATGTTTTTGGTGGCCAAAACGGCCTCTGCTGCTACTGCTGCTTTAGGTTTTGCTGCCTATTTATTAAATATTTTGGGTGTAAATTCTGGCTGGGTGGTTCCGACAGCTTTTTTGGCTGTGGTGATGATGACACTGATTGTCTTGAATGGTATCCGCCGCTCAAATTTTGCCAATATCGCGATTGTATCTGTCACTGTTTTATCTTTAGGGTATTTGATTCTGGCTTGTCTTCCCGGTACTATTCAAGGAGGAAATGAGAACTTTACACCTTTTTTTACAGGTTCTGTAGCTGATGTTCTCCATGCTAGCGCGCTGATGTTTGTTGCCTATACAGGTTATGGTCGCATTGCTACCTTGGGAGAGGAAGCGCGATCGCCACGACAGACTATTCCCAAAGCGATGATAGTTTGTCTTTCGGTGACAATGCTGCTTTACATAGCAGTGGCGACAGTTACGATTGGGGCTGTGGGGGTAGATGTTCTAGCTGGTGCTACCCAGCAGACAAAGGCTGCGCCATTAGAGGTGGTAGCCCGGGATGTAACTGGTGTCGGCGGTGCATTGGTGCTAGCCATTGGCGCAGTGACAGCGATGTTGGGTGTACTGCTGAACTTGATTTTGGGGTTATCCCGCGTGTTGCTGGCGATGGGACGTCGCCACGACGCCCCTAGGTTTTTAGCACGTTTGAACCAACAACAAACAACTCCCTATTGGTCTGTAATAGTAGTGGGAGTAGCGATCGCTCTACTTGTTCTAGTTGGTAATGTTAAGACAACATGGTCTTTTAGTGCTTTTAGCGTCTTGATTTACTACGCAATTACTAACTTAGCAGCTTTAAAATTGAGTCCCCAAGAACGACTATATCCCAGATGGATAGCTGTTCTGGGTCTTTTATCTTGCCTGTTCTTGGCATTTTGGGTGGAATCCTCAATCTGGCAAGTAGGTTTAGGATTGATTGTTGCTGGATTAATTTGGCACAAGGTAAGACAAGGGGAAAGGTGAAAGGGGAAAGGGTAATGGGTTAGTAGTTATACCATTTCACTAAAACCTTGATACAAATACAGGCGTGTAGAGACGCGCCATGGTGCATCTCTACAAATTTATATGGATCGTGATTAACGTGAAATGGTATTAGTAGGGGCGTAGACGCGCAAACGGTGAACCAGTGCGGTGGTTGTTACTACCCCTCACACTCCCCATCTCCCTACCTCCCTGATCCCCAATCCCATCACTTCACTTTAAATTTCTCCACAGTTGCTTCCAATTCCCGAGAAATTTCTACGGTTTCCTGTAATGATTGAGAAATAGAACGTGAGGATTCACTAGTAATCTCTGACACTTGGGAAATTTCTGTGATTAATTTAGTAACTGCTTGTGATGTTTCTACTTGAGAAACTGTCGTTTGGGAAATTGATTGGACTAACTCGTCAATTTGCCGAGAGACTGTGAGAATTTGGTTCAGGGAAATTTTGGCATCTTCTACAATGCGAGAACCTTCAACTACCTGAGTAGTTCCTTGTTCCATTGCTTTGATTACTTCGTTGGTTTCCCGTTGAATATTTTCGACAATCTGCTTAATTTCTTGAGTGGCGTCAGAACAACGGGCTGCTAATTCACCCACTTCTGTTGCAACCACCATAAAACCCCGGCTACTTTCACCAGCCCTAGAAGCCTCTAGTCCAGCATTGACTGCTAGTAAGTTGGTTTGCACAGCAATTTCGTTAATTAAAGAGACAATTCGAGAAATTTGTTGGGAAGAATCACCGAGACGCTTGACTTTTTTGGCTGTGTCGTCAATTGTGGAGCGTAAGTTAAAGATTTTTTCTACTGTCAAATCCATTGCTAACTCGCTTTTTTGAGCAGTACGAGAAGCTGTATGAGCAATTTGAGCGGCTTTTTGAGCATTATCTGCTACATCTGCAATGGAAAGTGTCATGCGTTCGACACTATCGAGGGTACGGTTGATTTCCACTGCTTGTTTGATAGCTTCGTTAGCGAGTTGGCGAATTGCGCCTTCGTTTTCTCCAAGGGCTGTATTCACCTGAATTGCCGATGTTTTAACTTTAGTGACTATTTCTCTGAGGTTCTCAACTATGCAGTTGAAGAAGTCTGCAACTGTACCAATTTCCCCGTGGGTAACTTCTGCGTATACCGTCAAATCACCTTTGGATGCGCCTTCTACTTCTCGCAGCAATTTGATGATTTGCTGTTGCAATGCTTCTTTTTGTTGACTTTGTTCGATCGCGAGTAATTCTGCACGCGAACGGGCTTTTTCAGACTGTTCCAACACGTATGCTTGTTCTAATGCGTAACCAATGGGAATTGCCACTTGCTTAAACAAATCAATTTCTGATTCTTGCCATTGGCGGGGACTAGAACACTCATGGGCTATTAGTAAACCATATAGCTTATTGTTGAGCAAAATCGGTGCGACTAAATTTGCTTTGACTGCAAAGGCTTCTAGTTGACCAATGTGACATTGAGTTAAACCTGCTTCGTAAATATTTTCTATTGCTTGAACACGACCTTTTTGATATTTGTCAATATAGTCTTTTGCAAAACAAGGATCTGCAATGTCTGCACCCAAAGCGCTTGGCCATTCATCATCAACGCACTCAGCGACAATTGTTCCTACCCAATTTTCATCAAAGCGGTAGACAACGACTCTATCTACTTTGATGACTTCTCGCATGGTTATGACTGCTACGTTCAAAATTTGGGCAGTGTTGAGCAATCCGCGAATTCGTAAATTTATACTATTGACTTGTTTGGCAATCTTGCCTTCATTTTCTTGCTGGTAAGCTTTTTGAGCAATTGTTTCTGCCATTTGATTAAAAGCTACAGCTAATTGCCCTACTTCGTCTTTTGTGTAAATCCTAACTCTAGCCAAGCGATCGCCATGAGTAAATTTTTGGATTGCGTCTTTGAGTTTTTCTATTTGTTGAATAGTAGTCCGCTTAAATATATACGTCCAAATTCCAATCACAATTAAAGCCAAAACTGCTGCTAGGGCGTAGTGCAATCGATTTTGTCGAAGTAAAGTTTGCAGTTCAGTTTCTTTTGTAATCTGCACTAAAATAGCCACAGGCTGACCTGTAACTACAGGGGTATTTCCTTTAGCTGTGGTAATCGTGAGGTTAGGAATCGCTTTTGCTGCGATCGCATAGGGTTGTTGATCAATAGTTATTTGACCAGTAACAATTTCACCTGAACGTACTGCTGCTTGTGCAAGTATTGATTTATCAGGTAAATTTAGATTTGGTATAGCTTTAGTTAAATCTGTTTCATTACTTTTAGCCAAGATTGTTGCGAGAACAAATTCCCCTGATCCTTTATTTATGTAAACAGCACTGTAAGCATTATCTGTTGCTTCTTGGGTTGGCTGTGCGTTGTCCTCTTTTTCGTTTACTATATCCCCAGCCACTAAAACTCCAATCACTTGATTATTTTCTAGAGATTTTATAGGAGTTAAAGTGTAATTCATCAGAGCAAATTGATTAGCTAAGCTACTACTAATCAAAGGCACTTGTTGACTTAATTCTGAATACTTAATAACAGCGTGAGCTTGAATTTGTCGAGGATTTTTTAATACCTTACTGACTAAGCCTTGGGGATCAAAAACTTTACCTTGATGATTTGAGTTATTATCAGCAATTATCTGTCTATCTATACTCACTAAGGAGAGATATTCTATATTTAAATTTTCAGCTTCATTTTTGAGAATTTGTCTAACTCTGGCGTTGTGATTTTGTTTAGACTGATTAAACTGATTGTCTAATAAATGAACTTCCGCCGCATTAATGATAACAGCATTATGTGCCTGACTACGCAAATTTAAGTTGACTTGATTCAATTTGAAATTATAATTTAAATCTGCAATATTGAGTTCTGACTTGGTCTGTTTAAGTGATTGGCTTTGAAAACTGTGATTAGTTATGATAGTCGAGCTAATACCTAACCCCAGAATCAGACTTAACTGAGACAAAATGAAAACTGTCAAATTCTTGCTGCTGATTGGTAGACTTACAAATTGCTGCCATAGAGATTTTTGTACTTTTGGGGTAGCTGTTGCATTTGTTTGTCTAGTTTTAAAAACATGTTGGTAATTCTTGCGATCAATTTTCAGCATTGCTCGTGTTTCTCAAGTAAACTATCACTACTTCATGAGGCTGCAAATAATTTTCATTCATCAATTATGTTCAGCAGATTCCAAGATTTTTAATTTTCAAAAGGAATAATCTATAACATGTATTCGGTCTTGTAATCAATGGGAATACAAAAACAAACCTTTGTATTTTTCTTTTCTTGTTGCTTTGATCAAACTGAACAAATATAGATAAATGCAATACTAACTAAAATTATTTCAGCCAATTCAGCAACATACTATTCCTTACTAAGAGTATGGAAAGCAAACTCAAATCTTTGATTTGAGCTATAAATTATCAACCCAACTCCTCAAATCAACATCTAAATGTTAAGGAATTTTTTGCCGAGCCAAAATAATTGAAACTATACTAGAGGGAAACACACGATTAAGTAACAAGTAGGCACACCCAATTTTGGTACTTTTTAGCTATGTTAAGCTTTTATCTTGTGCTTGAAAATTAATTATGTATCATTTTACATGAATTTTGATTTTAAAGTATTTTTGAAATTTTTTGCAAGTGTTTTATAAATTGTTTTTCTTAATAATTAACTTTTGCAATAAATGTTGTTAAAATAGCAACCTATTAAAAATATAATTACTTACTTAAGACAAAGCCAATATGAAGTTTAACTAATAGTTTCATGTGTCAGAAAAACTGTCAATAGGATAAACAGGTCTAAATGGAAACATTCTCAATTTCCATACATAGAACCCAAAATTACACATAAAGTCTGCTTAGCTTTTAAATTGCACATTTTAGAACCGTAATATAGCAAGCCTTTGAGAAATATTACAAAAATGTGCTTGTTTCATAATTTTGCGGGAGTGTTAATAGCGCCTGTGGGAAGCCGATATCTTGCACCAAAACAAGGTGCAAGTTTTGTGAACTCAAAATTTTGTAGTCAAGTTAAAAATGTAGCCTCTTTTCTCCATAGCTAAATTAATCTGTCACAACAATGGCTACATTTTGATTGGAGTTACGGCTCATGCCAATTTTGGATTTTGGATTAAAACTATTGATTAATAGGCTATTCCAGAATCTTGAAACAAGACTCCCGCGTGCCTATTTGGTATTACAAGAACCCACTTGGCGTCCGGATGACCGTCGCCTAGTGCTTTTTCAAAGTTTAGAAGAGTGCCGAATTGGAATATTGATCGTAAATTCTGTACCTTTGCCTGGAGTAGATTGGCAGGAGAGTTTTCCCTTGTGTCCATCAGTGATGATTTGGTAACTAATAGATAAGCCCAAACCTGTACCTTTACCTATGGGTTTAGTTGTGAAGAAGGGGTTAAACAGACACGATCGCACACTTTCACTCATGCCAATACCGTTGTCAGCAATGCAAATCCGAACCTGTTGTTCGGCAATCACACGGGTGCTGATTTTAATTTGGCTGGTGTATTTGTGTTCGGGTGATCTTTGGTTGCTGTGTTCTTCTAAAGCATCAATTGCATTGGACAGAAGATTCATAAATACTTGATTGAGTTGACCTGGATAGCAATCAACCAAAGGCAATTGACCGTAATCTTTAATGATTTGGATTGCCTGCCGATTTGGCTGGGCTTTGAGGCGGTGGCTTAAAATCATTAGTGTGCTGTCAATACCTGCATGAATGTCCACAGATTTGAACTCAGCTTCATCAAGCCGCGAGAATGTACGCAAAGATTGGACAATTTCCTGAATTCGTTCAGTACCAACTTGCATGGATGACAGTAAATTAGGTAAATCTTCTGTAATAAAATCTAGGTCAATCTTTTTCAGGTAAGTGCGTAATTCTGTGTCTGGTTCTGGATAGCTTTGTTGATAAAGACGAATCACCTCTAGTAATTGCTGGATATATTCTGTAGCATGGATAACATTGCCATAAATAAAGTTGATAGGGTTGTTGATCTCATGGGCAACACCAGCCACCAATTGTCCAAGACTAGACATTTTTTCAGTTTGTACCAGTTGGGTTTGGGTCTGTTTTAGGTCTTCTAGGGTTTTAGTTAACTGCTGAGTTCGCGATTGAGTTTGTTCCAAGAGTTCTGCTTGTTGAATAGCAACCCCTAATTGATCTGAGGTTTGCATCACTAAGGCAATGTCTATATCTTTCCATTGGCGAGGACCAGAATTTTGGTAAACTGCCAGTAGTCCCCATAAATTGTCTGCTTGGAAAATGGGAACAATCACGTATGCCTGGCAGTGGAATTGTTGCAGCACTGCTCGATAGCAGTCTGGAAAGTTCATAGCATCAACATCATCAACCCGTTTGACTGCACGACTTTGGCTAAAATCTCCTCCTTGGGTTTCCTGGAGATAGGTATCAATGTTGGGAACAGGTGCATCTATAAAGCTACTGACAATACAGCGATCGCTTCGTGATATGTAAGTTTGGATATGTTTATTAGTGGTTTGGACTTGCCGCAGGCTAGTCCAATTCTCTCCAACAGCCTCGGCAACAAAGCCACCACTCCAGTCTGGATTGAACTGATAGATCACTACACGATCAACTTGCAACAGCCGATACACTTCTTCGGTCGTAGTTTGGAAAATTTCACCTAGTTTGAGCGAAGCGCGAATTTTAGCAATTCCGTTGGAAAGAGCTTGTTGTTGTTCTAACAGATGTTGTAGTTCGGCTGTGCGTTCTTCTACCTGTCGTTCCAGATTAGCATTGAGCGATTGCACTTGGCTATATAGGCGATATTGCTGTACTGCCATGACTAAATGGCCCGCAATCACCTCAGCGAGTTTCTTCTCATTTTCAGTCCAGGGTTTTGCCTGTCCGCGCCTAAGTTCTCGCCAAGTCTCAAATGAGATTTGCGTCATGATTTGTCGGGTGTCGTTGTCACAACGCCCTGCCCATAGCCGTTCTGTTTCAATTTCGTTACGGAAAACAGTAAGACAGCCAATCGCTTGCTTACCATAGCGTAAGGGGACAATCAACAAACCTCGGACTTGGGTGGACGCAAAGGAAGTGACAATCGTGCGAAAGATGGGTTCTTGGTAAATGTCGTTAATTGCCCAGCAGTTAGGATTGGGGCGTTCACTCCCAGACAGGTACATTGACTGCATCTGCTGTGCTGACCACAGTTCTTGCCCCGAATCTTGAGTTGCTGCAACTTTGCAAATCTCCTGACCAGGCGATCGCAGGTATTGCTGCCAAAGTAAATGTTGTTCAATTTGCCGTCCACCACCGTTGACTAGTTCGGTAGGCTGTTCACCACACACGTAAAATTGATCAGCTTGATCGGCTGTTTCAGACATTAAATATAGTCGTCCACCCGATGCTTGAAAAATTTCCATTACTGTTTCCAAAGCAGCTTGGAGTTGCACGGTTGGTAAACGATGTAACACGGTGGTAAGTTGATTGACTTTAGCTTCTCTTTCTGCCTGTTCGCGCATTTGGCTCAGCAAGGTTGATTGAGCGATCGCCACTTCAACTTGATCGGTAACAGCTTGAATAAATTGCAGTTCGGCTTCGCTGACATGACGCTGCTGGGAGTGATGTGATACTAACAGACCCCAGAGGCGATGATCATGCACAATAGGGACTACGACTGATGAGCGCACCCCCATTGCTGTTAAATATTCCACATGACAAGGATCAACAGGACGATAGCGCAACTGCTGTTCTGGTTCTTGTGTGGTGGATTGGTTTAGATATTCTATTAAGCCCATGCCTGTTGTTGTTTGGGCAACTATATCAACAACAACACGCTGACGCGATTTGATGAAGAGTTCGCGCGCATAGGGCGGAATATCATCAGCTGGAAAATTCAAACCCAAAAGTGAAGGTAGGCGATCGCCATGAATTGATTCGGCGATTACCTCACCACTCCCATCCGCATGAAATCGATAAATTTTGACGCGATCTGTTTCTAATAGCGATCGCACTTCTGCCGCAGTCGTTTCTAGAATTTCCTGTAACTCCAGTGACTGGCGAATCCTTAATGTGATTCGATGCAGCAAATCTTGACGATGCTGCGATTGCAGAGGGGATTGGGTATCATCTGTACTTAGCATAGGTTCGTAGTTGCGATCAGTCTTACACATAAGATTCCCTATGCTGATGTTTCAATAACATCTGAGTAGACAAATAAATTAGCACTCCACTTCAAGCTTTAGTTGCACACAGATAATAGGCAGTGCCTAGTTCCTGAGTTTCAAATCTCAATGCTCATTATGAATAGTTAGTCAATAATTTTTTGTAGCTTTTTCTATATACGTAAGTATGTTTAAGATTCATAACAAATAGCTATATGGTTTTAATTAGCGAGATGATGAAAATACTAAATACATAGTATCTCAAAATGCTTAATCATTATTAATCAAAATTGTCTGACGAATTCTCTAAAACAGACGCTTAGAATCAGTCATATAACTTGACATAACTGTTGACTACACTTGTTGTCAAAGCAAGCTCAAGGGGAGGTAGTACGCTTTTAGGGAAATCCGGGTGTCAATGCAACTGGTATCAAAGGAATAGTTTGCCAGGAATTTTTTTCTTGTTTGGCTTCACCATAAAAGAGTCTAATCATAGATTTTACAAGTTATCTATTACACTATCTTTGAAAGACAAACTTGTACAATTAAGTTTGCACCCGACACAAGTCACAGGCGTTCGCAAAGCGTGCCGGATGGCATATCGCTTCTCAAAACAAACAGAGTTATTGAATCTGGGGTTAGCAGTGCAACAGGACAACATCAGAGAATCTAATTCTCCTCACCCATCGATTGTAAAATTGAGTTGGGTTCACCAAGATTTAGTGCATTTGCGACCTTTTATTCGCAGCACCGTCAAATTGTTCAAGTTAGCAGATAAAGCTAGTTGCCCAGAAATATTAGTACAAGAGGTGCTGGCGTGGACAGGCGCTCAATCTTTTCTGACCCAAAAGGTTTGTCAATTGCTGTGTGAGCATGAAAATTTTGTTGTTGCTGGTGAAGAAGCAGCCGTAGTCGAGCAGTTGGTAGAAAATCGCTTGATTGCAAATTGGCAAACTCAGGTAGCTGCGGAACATTTACAAACAATTCACGACGGTTTAGTTGCGAATTCCAGATGTGACTCAATATGGCTGTTGAGATTGTATCAGCAAATTTTGCAACAAGGAGAAGTAGCAGTACACGACAGCCTAGTCCAAACAGAATTATTGCATTTAGGTTTAGTAGCTAAACAAGAAAATAAATTAAAAGTAGCTAACCGCATCTACCAATCTGTTTTTAATTTGAATTGGGTTGAACATGAATTAGGGCGTTTGCGACCGATTATTTACAACACCACCAAATTATTTAAACTAGATGAAAAAGCAACTCATCCAGATATAGTTCTGGAACAAGTATTGTTATGGACAAACGCTCAACCTTTCCTAACGCAAAAGGTTTGTCAATTGCTTTGTGAGCATGAAAATTTTATTGCCACTGGTGAAGAAGCAACAGTAGTCGAGCAGTTGGTACAAAATCACCTGATTGCAAATTGGCAAACTCAGATAGCTGCTGAACATTTGCAAGCAATTCAGGAAAGTCTGGTCAAAAATCAATTTTGCAATCCCATTCAACTGCTGAAACTGTATCAGCAAATATTACAATATCCGGAGTTTTCCATTCAAGACACTCCAGTTGAAACCGAATTATTAAATTTAGGATTAGTCGTTAAACAAGAAGATAAATTAAAAGTAGCCAACCGCATTTACCAATCTGTGTTTAATTTGGATTGGGTAAATCAACAATTAGAACGGTTACAACCTTTAATCCAAAATACAATTAAAACTTTCCAGCTACATGAAAAAGCAAATTGCCCAGAAATATTAGTGCAACAGGTACTGGCGTGGACAAGCGCTCAACCTTTTCTGACCCAAAAGGTTTGTCAATTGCTGTGTGAGCATGAAAGTTTTATTGTTGCTGGTGAAGAAGCAGCCGTAGTCGAGCAGTTGGTAGAAAATCACCTGATTGCAAATTGGCAAACTCAGGTAGCTGCGGAATATTTACAGACAATTCACGACAGTTTAGTTGCAAATCCAAGATGTGACTCAATATGGCTGTTGAGATTGTATCAGCGAATTTTGCAACAAGAAGAATTACCAGTACACGATAGCCCAGCCCAAACAGAGTTATTGCATTTAGGCTTAGTAGTTGAACAAGAAAATAAATTAAAGATATCTAACCGTATCTACCAATCTGTTTTTAATTTAAACTGGGTTGACCAACAATTAGCAAACATGCTTGAAGTTCCACCTGCAAGCACACCTATAATGACCTCGCACAGTTTATTTCCAGCATCTATATTTCAGGTCAAAAATTTAATTTCTCATCCAATAGTCTTAATATTTAGAGGTATTTGGATTTTACTAGCCATACTTGGATTCAGCGCCCTTTGCTGGAGTTTTTATAAAAATATAGAAGTAAACATTCTTTTTCAAGACGGAAATAAACTCTTCAATCAAGGAGAATATAAAAAGGCGATCGCTAAATTCGATAAACTTCTCAATATTGATAGCAATTACTATCAAGCTTGGACTAACCGAGGTTATGCACTCGCTGGTTTGCAAGAATATAACAAGATGCTAGAGTCCTGCTCGACAGCTACGATTATAGAACCAAAAGCTGTGTATGCTTGGAATTGTCAAGGAGAGGCACTTTATAATCTCCAGCAGTACTATGAGGCGATCTCTGCTTTTGATACAGCGATCGCTCTTGATACAAAAGACCCGATATTTTGGATTAATAAAACCGAATCATTATTAGCATTAAAACAGGTTGATACTGCACTGCTCACTATTGATGAAGCAATTAGTCTTTTGCAAAAAATGCAGCAAGCTAATCCGCAACAAAATATTACCAAAGAATTAGCAATTGCTTTTAGCCATAAAGGTAAGGTACTATGGCAAAAAAAACAATATAAAGAAGCTCTTGCTGCTTTTGATCAGGCTTTAATTCATGATCCAAAATATTTTACTGCTTTGCGGGGTCGGGGTTTAGCACTTCAAGGTTTAAAGCAATATGAACAAGCGATCGCTCAATTTCAGCAGATGCTCAATGAATCTCCTTTGACAGATACTCAAAAAGCAGAAACTTGGTATTACATGGGACAGACTTATTGTCAGTTATCCCAATTTTCAGACGGAATTGGGGCTTTAGAAGCAGCACTCAAACTTAAACCAGACTACCAAGCAGCAGAAGAAGCAAAAGGTAAATGTAGATAATCAAGGAAGAGGGAAAAAGGGGGGACAAGGAAACAAAATGTGTGTAGGTTATAGTTATTTGTCAACCCTTCTGCCACGCCGTTCTTTGTTCGCCCGCAGCTTTGCAACCCACGCCTCCTCTGCCTTCTTCAAATTGGCTGAAGAGATTCTGTGTTGCTATCATTAAGTGCAGATTGAAAACTTAATTGAATAAACCAGCAAATGGAAAATTTCTTGGTATCTTAGTGTCTTAGTGGTAAAAAATAAAATTTTAAACACCTTAAATGCGTCAGTAACTACCCGCAAAGTAAACACTAAAACACTAAGAGAAAATCTAGCTTCTTAACTCAGATAATAGTTGGTTGTATATCCACTTTGAAAGAGCTAGTTCTAAATGTCTTATCAATTTAAAATGGTAAAAACGGAATCAGTTTCTTCTTCTTTGACAACTTGATATCAGAATAAATTCGACTCACAGTTCTAGAGTCGGGGGGATTGGGTTGTTTAAAATCACTACCAAGCATTTCGTACAAAGCTTGAGAAGCATTTACCTTTTCATTGAAAGTAAATAATACTTGAGCGCTGTAATGACTGCAACCAATACCTCTGCGCTCCACAGCACAAACTACAGGTTGAGTATTTAATTTGTCATTAGTTAAGTAATTGGCACGACCAGATGTATAAAGTTTTTGCAAAGTTTTAGCAGTATTTTCACAGTTTTTTAAAGCTTCTGGAGATGAGAAATACTGAGACAGAAAACTCAGAATTGTCAAATCTCTTGCATTTTCTTGATTAGCAAAACTCGCAACTACTTTTGGTACACTAGTATTTGCTTTACAAGTGACATTCATGGTAGATGTAACTGTATTAGGTTGAGCAACTGCTTCTAGAACTGGAGATGCAAAGATAGAAGCCATCCCTAGCATAGTGACCCAACTTCGGGTTTTGTTCATAAAGTTACTTCCTTTGTTGACCAAAATTTCAGTCTTAATATACTATTTTTTAGTTAATTTTACTTAAGCTTTACATAAAAAGAGAACTTAGGTGAGTTTCAATAAAGTTCATCTGTTAATTTTATTAATTTTTCAAGATGAAACAAGTTGCTCAGCAAATTTTATTTCTTAGTAGTACTGTTATTTGCTATATATTTGCAAGCAGTATCAGTCAGGCACAAATTTCACCAGATGCAACGTTGCCAACAAATGTAAATCAAATTAATAATGTCTTTGAAATTACCGGAGGAACACAAGCTGGTAGTAATTTATTCCACAGCTTTAGAGAATTTTCTGTGCCTAATGGCAGTGAAGCTTTTTTTAAGAACATTGGGAACATAAATATTGTCAATATTATCAATCGCGTTACTGGTGGCTCAGTTTCTAATATTGATGGATTAATTAAAGAAAATTACGGTGCAAATTTAATTTTGATTAATCCGAGTGGGATTAATTTTGGACCTAATGCTCAATTAAGTATAGGTGGCTCTTTTTTAGGAAGTACAGCTAGTAGCCTGAAATTTGCCGATGGTACAGAATTTAGTGCTACAAATATTCAAAATTCTCCCTTATTGACAATTAGTGTTCCAGTCGGTTTGCAATTTGGCCAAAATCCAGCAGCAATCAACGTCCAAGGGCAAGGTCATAATTTATCTGTTGAAAGTCAAATTTTCTCACCTTTTACAAGGGGAGAGACTGCTGGTCTCAAAGTACAGCCTGGTCAAACTTTAGCCTTAGTAGGAGGGGATATCACCTTAGATGGTGGTGTTCTCACAGCCGAAGGAGGACGCCTAGAGTTAGGCAGTGTAGGTGGGAATTCTTTAGTTAATCTTGTTGCTAATCCTGGTCAAGTTTGGACATTGGGCTATGAAGGAGTGCCTAGTTTTCAAGATATCGAAATGCGATCGCGCGCGATCGCAGATACAAGTGGTACTGGTAGCGGTTCTATCCAATTACAAGGCAGAAACATCACGCTTCAAGATGGATCAGCCGTATTAATTCAAACTCAGGGAACAGAATCAGCAGGAAACATCGACGTCAATGCATCTGAATCTTTGCAACTGATTGGCACCACACCAGATGGGCAGATTTCTACTAACATATTTACCGAAACCATTGGGGGCGGCAAAAGCGGGAATATTAACATTACCACCCCCAGTTTATTTGTTCGAGATGGAGCCGTCATATCTGCTGCTACCTACACACCTGCGCCAAGTGGTAATGTCAGTATCAATGCTACTGAATCTTTAGAAGTACTTGGATATTCATCTGTAAACCCAAATCGTTTTAGTGTAATTTCTGCTGCTACCTACGGTGATGGAAATGCGGGGACACTCACAGTCTCTACCAAACGCGTTACAGCAACAAATGGAGGTAATATTGCATCTATTACAGCTGGAACTGGTTCAGGCGGAAACGTAGTTGTAAATGCATCTGAATTAGTCGAATTGGTTGGCTTCACACCATTTGTATTTACACCTAGTCAGATCACTGCTGGAACAGGAGGCCCCGGAACAGCAGGTAACGTAACGATTAATACCCAACGTTTGGTAGTTAAAGATGGAGGTAGGGTAGATGCTTCTACCTTGGCTAGTGGTTCAGCCGGAAGTATCACAATTAACGCCAAAGATGCAGTCGAAGTGAGTGGCACAGTACCAGGATCTGTCAATCCCAGTCTCATCGTCTCCTCTGCCAATATCGTTGATCCTACTTTGCAACAATTATTGAGATTGCCTCCCTATCCTTCTGGGAACTCTGGTAATGTAACAATTAACACAGGTAATTTGCTTGTTACAGATGGCGCTCTCATTACAGCAAGCAATAGTGGGTTTGGAACCTCTGGAAACATCAGAATTAATGCTCGCTCGGTTTTTCTGGACAACGGAGCAAGTATCACATCAGAATTAGGTACAGCAAATGCAATAGGACAGCCTGCTATTTTTTCCCCTGTAACTTTACCAAGTATCAAGGGTGGGGACATTACAATCTCAACCCAGCAACTAGATATCCGGGGTGGGGCTAAAATATCCACTAGCACCTTCAGAGATGCAATCGGTGGCAATATCAATGTGGATGCCTCTGACTTTGTGCAAGTGGTTGGAGTTTCACTCATTAATCCTGCATCGCAGAGCTTGATTAGTGCTTCAACTTTCGGCCCTAGCAATTCGGGAAATGTGACTGTTTCAACAGGGCGATTGAGTATTGTTAATGGGGGATTCATCACCGCCGGCACCTTTGGCACAGGTTCTGGAGGAGATGTAACCGTTAATGCCACTGAAACAGTAGAAGTTATTGGAGTAGAACCATCCCAGTTCATACCAAGCATTCTTGGAGTTTCAACGTTCAATGCTGGAAATGCCGGCAACTTGACTATCACCTCGCCCCAAGTAGTAGTTCGGGATGGTGGCAAAATAGATGCTTCCACATTTTCGACGGGTTCAGCAGGAAACGTTACCATCAACGCCCCTAAATCTGTCGAGGTGACTGGTACGGCCCCAGGGAATCGCAATCCCAGTCTCATTGGCTCTGGAGCCATTGTTGAGAATGAAGTCATCCAACAGATTCTGGGAGTACCGTCTGTCCCGAGTGGAGCCTCCGGAGACTTGATCATTAACACAGGTAAATTGAGCGTTACTGATGGAGCATTGGTGACAACGAGTAATCAAGGTTCAGGAATCTCCGGTAGCATCAAAATTAATGCTCAGTCTATTTTTCTTAATGGTGGCGGTGGCATTACATCAGAATTGGGAGGAAGCTTCAGAGGAGGACAGGTTAATTTCTTTTCTCCTTTCACTATCGGCGGTGACATGGGCGGAGGAATTGATATTTCAGCTCAGCAGTTAACTGTTCAGGGAGGATCTAGTATTTCAACTGCTACCTTTACGAATGCAGCAGGTGGTAACATCAATGTCGATGTCTCGGACTTAGTGCAAGTAGACGGATTTGCCTCTTTTAGTCCTAACGCCCTGAGTTTTATTGGTAGTTCTACCTTTGGTTCGGGAAAGTCAGGAAATGTCAATATTTCCACCGGGCAGTTGCGGGTTCTCAATGGGGCTAGGATAGGTGCTGGTACTTTTGGAACTGGTTCTAGTGGAGACATGACCATTAATGCCACAGAATCTGTAGTAATGCCACAGAATCTGTAGAAGTCATTGGCAAAGAACCAAGCCAATCAGTAGGCAGTTTAATTGGTGTTTCGACCCTGAATGGTGGTAACGGTGGTAACTTAACTATCAATACACCAAAACTGATCGTTCAAGATGGAGGTAGAGTTGATTCTTCCACTGCTGCCAGTGGTTCAGCAGGGGATGTGACAATTAATGCCTCTAAATTTGTAGAGGTAGATGGTGTTTCCAGTCTGATCAGTGCTGGTGCAAACATTGAGAGTGAAATCGCCCAACAGCTTTTTAGACTACCACCTGTGCCGAGTGGCTCATCGGGAGACTTAACAATTAATACACCCCAATTAAAAGTCACAAATAATGGAGAAGTGACAGCTAAGAATGAGGGAACCGGCAACGCGGGCAGTGTAAAGATTAATGCTCGTTCTACTTTTTTGGATCAAGGAGGTAGAATCACAGCCGCAACCGCATCTGGTGAAGGTGGTAACATTTTCTTGCAGACAGAGTCTTTAAAAATGCGCCACGGTAGCCAAATATCTGCGGAAGCAGGCGGTAGTGGTAACGGCGGTAACATTACGATTACTGGCTTTAGTCCTACTGATTTTGTTGTGCTGCTAGAAGGTAGCAAAATTACTGCTAACGCATTTGAAGGCAACGGAGGAAATATCAGTATTAATACACAAGCTCTGTTTGTTTGTCCAGAATGCCAGATTACTGCCAGTTCTCAATTGGGAGTAGATGGTGAAATAGAAATACTGACACCGGATACTAGTACAAATCAAGAAGTTCTTGACTTGCCGCAAGAAATAGCGAAACCTGAAGAAGTGGTAGCACAAGTCTGTCCGGCAGAAAGAAAACAGGGACAGAGCGAGTTTATCATTACTGGGCGTGGAGGTTTACCACCCCGGCCAAGCGAACCACTCAGTAGTGAAGCATTGTTGAGTTTCGAGTCTTCTCCTACTCAAGCAGCAAAAATTTCTGGTGCAGAAATCACTACCAACCGCAACCAAAGCCAACAGTTACCACCAATTGCTAGAGGTTGGTATGTTAATTCCAAAGGTGCAGTCATCCTCACAGCAGCTACCCCCACATCTACCCCCTATGGTTCTGGATTAAGTTCATCGTCTTGTCATGCTAATTAAAAAGAAGTCACTGAGATTTAAACAGGTGGGGATACCGGGACGCAAAGACACAAAAATACAGGGACAAAAATTCTCTTCATCTACCACTGTTTCCCTGCTTTCCCTACTTCCCCTACTGCCTCTCATCCCCCTACTCTCTAATACATCCTCTGCCTGGGGACAGCCAATTAATCCGGTGACGCCAACACCAGAACAACCTAGTCCTACTCCCCTACCTCCTTTAGAAAAACCACTCCAGGTTCCACCGACAACACCACCAACCCCTGAGGAAATCCAGAATGTACCAGGGACAATTGTTGTGCAAAAATTTGAGTTTATTGGTAGTACTGTTTTTAGTCAACAAGAGTTAGAGCAGGCAACAGCTGATTTTGTCGGTAAGTCGGTCACTTTTGCGGAACTATTGCAAGCTGCCAATCAAGTCACTCAACTTTATCTCCAACAAGGGTATATCACCTCAGGGGCCTACATTCCCAGCCAACAGATCCAATCGGGAATCGTCAAAATTCAGGTATTGGAAGGTAGTCTAGAAAACATCAAAGTCAACATTGTCAAAGGGCGGTTAAATCCCAATTATGTCCGCGATCGCATTGCTGTTGCTGGCAATAAACCACTAAATATTAATCGCCTGCAAGAAGCACTGCAATTGTTACAACTCAATCCCCGGATTGAAAGATTAAATGCCGAACTAACTGCTGGTACTAAACCCGGTACTAATTCGCTAGAAGTAACAGTTGTCAGTGCAGATACCTTTAACACCCGCCTGATTCTAGATAATCAGCGCAACCCCAGTATCGGTAGTTTTGAGCGTGGTATTGACATCTCAGAAGCTAGTCTTTTGGGATTGGGAGATGAATTTACTTTTGGTTATCGCAACACCGATGGTAGCAACAGGTTTGAGGGCAGTTATACTTTCCCTGTCAATCCTCGTAATGGCACTGTCGGCTTCAACTACCGCATCACCAACAACAGAATCATCGAAGCACCTTTCGATGAATTGGACATTAAAGTAAACTCTCGCGAGTACGAATTCACCTTTCGTCAACCAGTCATTCAAAAAGCAACCCCCAAACTTAGTCAAGAACTTGCCCTTAGTTTTGGGTTTGCCCGACGAGAAACCAACTCCTCTATTCTCGGAGTAGACTTTCCCGTCTTCCCAGGCGCAGACGACAATGGACAAACCCGTATCTCAGAATTATCCTTCACTCAAGAATGGTTGCAACGGGGCAATCAAGCCGTCCTCGCTGCCAATTCCGAAATTAGCTTGGGTGTTGGTGCTTTTAATGCCACTATTAGTGATGACGACGAACCGGATAGCCAATTTTTAGTTTGGCGCGGACAAATGCTATACTTGCGCCGACTGGCACAAGCAACACCCCCATCACCAATTAGTCCTACCCTGCTAGTGCGTTCCAGCGTGCAATTAGCCAGCGATGCTTTAGTTCCCATTGAGCAGTTTAGTATCGGTGGACCCACAACCGTACGAGGCTACCGTCAAGATGCTTTAGTCACAGACAATGGTATTCTTGCCTCCGTAGAAGCACGTATACCAATCTTCCAGCTACCACAAGCTAAAGGAACTTTACAAATCGCACCATTTATTGACTTTGGCATCGGTTGGAACACAGGTAGAGACAGACCAGATCCTAATACCTTAGTGGGTTTAGGATTTGGTTTACTCTGGCAGATGGGAGAAAATTTTTCCGCTCGTTTGGACTGGGGTATTCCTTTAGTCGATCTTCCAAATTCACGGGGAGAAACATGGCAAGAAAACGGTGTGTATTTTCAATTAGAATACAAAGCATTTTGAACAGAAGGCAGAAGGCAGAAGGCAGAAGGCAGAAGGATGAAATTAATGTATATGGATAATCTATCTGTGTGCATCTGTGTGTATCGGTGTTCGACTTTCTCATAATCAATGATGAATGATAAAAAGTGAAATTAATGCCTACGGATAATCCATCTGTGTCTATCTGTGTGCATCTGGTGTATCGGTGTTCGACTTTCTCATAATCAATGACGAACAGTGAAATTAATGCATATGGATAATCTATCTGTGTCTATCTGTGTGCATCTGTATGCATCGGTGTTCGATTTTTATAACTGATTGAGATTTAAAAGCTCATGATAACCAACAAATACCGTCGTCTAATTATCTTACTGATTTCAGCCCTATTTGGACTTCTTTCCAGTTTAAGCCTGCCGGCTTGGTCGAATTCCCAATCAAATCAAGCGCTACAACTTGCACAGCAAGGTCAACAAAGTTACAACGCCGGTAACTTTGATCAAGCAATCCAGCTTTGGCAAGCAGCTGCTAAAGCTTATCAGCAAATGGGTGATAAAGAAGGGATGACAAAGAGCTTAATCAATCAATCCCAAGCTCTGCAAGAATTAGGATTATATCCCAAAGCTTGTAAAACTTTACTCCAAGTCTTTGCTGTTGATCACCCCACATGTAACCCAGCCCAAATAAACAAATTCCTCACAACTATTTCCCAACAACAAAATTCCCTTTCACTCACCCAAGCTACTGGTTTACGTAGTCTTGGTGAAGTTCTGCGTAAACAAGGGTTACTAGAAGAATCCCAAAAAGTTTTGCAATTAAGTTTAACAGTACTGGAGAAATCACCTCAGTCTGGTGCTGTGTTGTTAAGTTTGGGCAACACCGAACGGACTTTAGGCAACCAAATGCGCGATCGCTGGGATTATGAACAGATAACAGCAATTATTGATCAAAAGTCCGAGGATGCTGCTTTAGCACCATTACAGCAAGCTTTTAAATACTATAAACAAGCAGCCACAGCATCAGCACCAGTAATTGTCAAAATTCAAGCCCAACTCAATCACTACAAGCTTTTACTCGAAAATCAAAGTTGGTGGCGAGAACAAACTGATCGACGCATTGCTTCTTGGTCAAGATTTGGTGAATCTAAGTTAATCGCACGGGCCAAAGATTTTTTGTCTGAGTTGGAACTCAAGCTGAGTCGGGATGGGCAAACTTTGCAAAGTCAAATTGCATCTTCCTTAGTTAATCTTCCTCCATCCCGTGCAACCATTTACGCTCAGATTCACTTTGCTGATATTCTGCTCAAAAATGAACAAGCAAACAAAGCTAAACCTATTTTGGATACAGCACTGCAACAAGCACGTACTTTAAAAGACCAGCGTGCAGAAACTTATGTCTTAGGCTATCTGGGGAAATTTTATGACCAACAAAGCAACTTAAGTGAGGCGATCGCACTCACTCAGCAAGCCTTGCTGTTATCTCAAACACAAAATTATACAGATAATACTCGTGAAATTACGTATCTTTGGCAATCTCAGTTAGGCAGGTTATTGCGAGAAAAGGGAGAGAACAAAGGAGCGATCGCAGCTTACACCGCAGCTTATAATACTCTCCAATCCTTGCGTACCGATTTAACTGCCAACAATCGAGATGTGCAGTTTAATTTTGTCCAAGAGGTTAAACCTGTTTATTTGGAACTAGCGGATTTATTACTCAAATCAAAACTGAGTGAACGTGAACTTAATTCTCTAGTAGTTGCCAATCCCAATATTAACCAAGCAAAATATGAGCAAAACCAGCCAAAAAATCGCTTAGAATTTGCCCGCCGGGTGATAGAGTCTTGGCAATTGGCAGAACTTGATAACTTCTTCCAAGACCCCTGTTCTCAAGAAACAGATGTTGCAGTTCAGATTGATGATATCGACTCCCAAGCAGCCGTTATCTATCCAATTATTTTTAAAGACCGCTTAGAAATTATCCTTTCTTTACCAGGAAAAACTTTACAGCAAGCTACCATTGCGATCAGTGAAGAAAAAGTTAATAACACTCTTGATCAACTTTATGACTACTTAGATAATGTCACCATCAATAACTCTGCTCGCAATATTCTAGCCACTGCTAACCCAGATCCAGATGAATTAAAAGAAAATATTCAAGCAATTCTACCAATTTTGGGACAGCTTTATAATTGGTTAATTCAACCGATTGAAACACAGTTGAATGCAAATCAAATTAAAAATTTAGTCTTTGTGTTGAATGGAAGATTGCAAAGAGTCCCAATGGCAGCCCTCTATAATAATAAAAAATATCTCATTGAAAAATATGGTATTGCTCTGGTTCCCAGTTTGCAACTAATTGACACCAAATTACTGAAGCGGCAAAATCTCAAAGTCTTAGCTGCTGGAGTTAGCAAGCAAATCCAAATCCAAGGAGAAATTTTTCCGGCGCTGGTAAATGTGCCAAAAGAATTAGAGGAAATTCAACAAGCTTTTCCAGCTTCTCAAAAACTTCTCAATCAAGAATTTACTGCGACAACAATTGAAAATGAACTCAAATCCAATTTCCCTGTTGTTCACCTTGCAACTCACGGGTTATTTAGTTCTAATCCCGAAAAGAATTTTATTATTACCGGAGATGGCAAAAGTATTAGTATTAATGAGTTGAGTACTTTATTAAAAGAACAAGAAAACAATCTAGAATTACTAGTGTTAAGTGCTTGTGAAACTGCCACTGGTGATGAAAGAGCTATGTTAGGTTTAGCAGGAACAGCTGTGCGTTCGGGCGCACGCAGTACTCTTGCTACTCTCTGGCCTGTGAGTGATGCTTCCACCGCTCAACTCATGGGTAAATTTTATCAAGAGTTGAAAAAACCAGGAGTGCAAAAATTAAGTGCTTTGCGGACAGCCCAATTATCACAACTTGAGTCTATTCGCAGTCAGCCTTTATTCAAGCAATTGAAGTCTTTACCACCTCATCCTTATTTTTGGGCTTCTTACGTTTTGGTGGGAAATTGGCAATAAAGAAGGCAGAAGGCAGAAGATTTCGCTCAGATGGGAATTCAAACCCCACCTGAACGAAAGCCACGCCCAAGTTGGGATAAGTCCCTTCTGCCCTCATTTATTTCATGAGATCAAACTCATAAGTTTGGTTACGCCACTTCAACTTGAACTGCAAGCGTGTCCAGTTAGCTGGGAGATTAGGACAAGCAATGGGGCCGAAGTTTGTCATCCGTACACCACCAAACCCAAAGATGACTGCTTGCCATACTCCGCCTGCACTAGCTGCGTGAATACCTTCATGGGCGTTACGTCGCACGTCTGCTAAGTCTACCATCGCTGCTCGTGTAAAGTGAGTGTAGGCTTCTGCACTTTGGTTGAGGTCGCAAGCTAAGATTGCATGAATTGCTGGGCCGAGAGAAGAACCATAGGTATGATCGGTACGGGGGCTATAGTAGTCCCAGTTGGTTTGTAAAGTTTGCCGATCAAAGCGATCGCGCAACAGGTACATTAACATTAATACATCTGGCTGCTTGAGAATTTGCTTTTGGCTAGTCGCTTCTACTCCCAACAATCCTTGCATGGATTTGCTACGGGGTTCGTAGTCAGCCAGGTTGACATACTCTAAGTTGTAAAAGCCTTCAAATTGTTCAATCAAACCAGTTTCTAAATCCTGGTTAATGTAGATGTGTTTAGCTATCTTCGCCCACAGTTGTCTTTGTTCTGGCTGCAAGTCAAGTTTTTCTGCTAGTTGTGCTGCTGTGTCAGGATAGGACTTCACTAGCCAATCCCATAATGTCAGGGCAGTTTGCAAGTGCCACTGTACAAATAAGTTAGTGAAGGCATTATTATCGATGCGATCGTGATTTTCATCTGGACCTATAACATCACGGATATCGTAACTGTGACGTTTTTGGTTCCACTCCACCCGGCTTTCCCAGAAAATTGCCGTATCTAAAATCATCTCTGCGCCATAGTTACGCATCCATTGATCATCTCCTGTTGTTTGCCAGTACTGCCAAGCACCGTAAGCAACATCGGTATTAATATGGACTTCAATATCACCGCACCAAATCCGGACTTGTTCACCATTCGGAGTTGGAACCCAGCGAGGAGTGACTTCATCCCCTGTGCTGGCACTTTCCCAAGCATAAAAAGCCCCCTTGTATCCCATTTCCTGGGCTTTACGTCGCGCCCCACGTAAGGTACGGTAGCGGTAGTTTAGCAAGTTCCGTGCCAATGCTGGTTGGGTATGAATCAGCAAGGGGAGGATAAAGATTTCTGTATCCCAAAATATATGTCCGCTATAAGCAAAGCCGGAAAGGGTTTTGGGAGGAATACTAACTCTGTCGTCATGACGTGGTGCTACAGCTAGTATCTGAAAGAGATTGTAACGGACACTCAACTGAGCCAAGCGATCGCCTTCAATGACGATATCACTTTCTTGCCAAACTTGATCCCAAGCGGCTATGTGAGCTGCTAGCAAAGTTGAATAGCTGGGTGCAGCAACTAAACGAATGATTGCAGCTTCCGCCGGAGTTGATATTTCCCGTGAGGTGTAAACGGTGATAATTTTTTCCAGGGTGACGGTTTTGTCTGGTGTAACTGCTAATTTAGTTACAAGTGTTGGGCTATGCTGGTCAAGCTGATGTACATGCACGGTTGCAGTTTCTTCAGCTTCTACCACCAGTTTAGCTGCCATCCCTAGTTCAATAGCAGAATGGAGAGTTTTACTGTGCAACCAAATAGTATTATCTAAACCACCTTGTTTCAAGGTTTGCCAATGTTTGACTCCTTGGGTGTGGGGTTCGGGGTGAAATCCAACTTCTACTTCAACTTCACCTTCAAAATCTACTGATGTAATCTGACATCTGATTGCTAAAAAATGTTGATTTGCTAGACTGGCAAACCTTTCAAAATGAAATTCTAAGGTATGCCCAGCCGGACTACGCCATCGTACGTCCCGACTCACTATACCCAAACGTAAATCAAGTCGACGTTCGTAGCAGAGAATTTCACCACAGTCCATGCGAAATTTTTCTCCAGCTACTTTGATGGTTAGGGGTAGCCAATTGGGGCAGTTTACCAACTCTGTTGAAGCGATCGCCACGTCATCATACACCCCATGAATCAAAGTTGCTGGACAATCCTGGGGATACCCTTCTTCAAACGTCCCCCGGGTTCCTAAATATCCATTACTGAGTGTGAAAACTGTTTCTTGATGATGTAGCTGAGTGAAGTTAAACTCCGTCTCAACAATATTCCAATCGCCAGAGTCAACTAGTCGCTGATTTAGTTGGGAATTTTCGATGGTCAAGTCTAGCATGACAAATAAAGCCTATATTTAGAGTTTTCGGTTGATGAGAAAATAAAATGGTGACAATAATTAGGGGTCAAACAATTTTGGATTTTGCGAAAAGTTTGTAGACACGGAGTGGCTTTCCGCTAGGGTGCTAGGGCTTGGGGCGTTGGCGTCAGCCCCGAAAGCGATTGCGAGGTTCAAAGCATTTCAAGACAGACTTTAAATTTACCTCAATCCAAAATTGGCACTGTCCAATCAGTTCTTCACTTTTCCCCAAAGTCTAGACTATTCTAAAATCTAAACAGAGAAAAAAGACGTGCAACTGAAAATTGGCGTTCCCGTTTTCATCTCCCTATAGAGAGATTTTCTTATTTTTTCTTGGAAAAAGAATCTACAAATATAAAAAAAATATTAATTAATACATTCAGTAAATAAGTACAAGGATATATATATTTATTAATCAATTTCTGTAACTACTTTTTCGGACTCAAATTAGGTAAAATCTTTATTTATCTATTTATATCTCTTTGAGAGATAGCAAGATTTATCTATAAGTTTATAATTAAGCGATTAAAATAGTTACTCACTATAAAGTAAAGTTTTTCTATTTTCCCGGTTTGCTAGCGATCTGGGTATGTAACCAACTTGATGGAAATTGCTGTGTAGCGATCGCCCCAACTGGTTGTGTTAAAGCTTCTGCCACTGCTGACAAACTTCGCACATCACTTAGCATCCACGCATGAGTCATTACAGGAACAATCACCTCTCGACCCACAGGTACTTGTGAACTATTCGCTGGGATAATCATCAAATCATAGGGCGTCCAAATAGATGTAAAATTGATCTGCGAAAGCATCTCAACGTCCTGATTCAAATCTTGTAAAAAAGCACTGTCAGGACGCATCTGTAAACAGCCAAGACCTGGATTACAGTAGGCAACCCAAGTACCATTGTGAGGTGAGGAAATAGTTACAAACCTCTGGACTCTATTTATCCCCCCTAATCGTTGGATATAGTAACGGCTGACAATGCCACCCATACTAAAGCCAACTAAATCTATTAGTTGTTGTGGTGCAAAGGTAGTATCAACAAAATCAGCAACTTGCTGGGCCAAACTATCTAAACTCCCATGACCAGTATTAGGAATCAAATCCAGGTCATATACACTCCAACCCTTTTGGGTTAAGTAAGGAATCATTTTGTCAAAAACTCGACCTGTGTCAAAAATGCCATGTACCAATACAACGGGATTACGTCTGTCAGTTAATTTATCCATCTGCAAAATCAGGATTGTATACAATTTAGAAAAAATCTAACTGAGCTTTACCACTATCCCTATACTAGCGATGACACTCCTGTTACTGGTTTAATTAGTCGATTTGCCAGATCAGGTGTGAGGGTGTAAGAGGAAATAAGAGTATTTTGAAATTCATATCTTTGAAATATCCCTAATCAACATCGTCTACACGCCTACATCCTTTTTTTCTGTTCCCTGTTTCCTGTTCTCTCCTGCCTATTCCCTTATATTACGTATAATGAGAGTAAATGTTAAATTTTGTTAAACTGGCTTTCAGAATGTTGCTCTCATATCCCGAAAAATTTAATAATTGATTTTAAGTATCAACAATTCCAAACCCTTGAGATAAAAAGTTTATAGCATTTTCCAGACCGCCGTGACTTACTTTTTGGTCATTTGTAAAAACAAATGATAAACGGTGCTGGATTTAGCTTTCACGCGTAAGAAGAGCCTAAAAAAATTATTGATTGCAAAAGTTTGAGGTCAACCTAGTAATAACTCGAAGAAATGTAATAATTTTCTCTAATTTTTAATGAAAGTACTCAAATTTCAGGTATAAAAGACAGGAGAAATTGTAATGTTCGGTTTTATCAAAAATTTAATTACTGGAATTATGAAATTCATCACTGGGCTTCTCCCTGGCAAGAAAAAAGACAATGGTTATTATCTGGAACTTAAGGAAGACGCAGAAACTACACCACCAGTTGCAGCGGCTAAAGCTGCTGCGGAAAAAGTTGCCGCTGTTGCAAAGAATGCAGCTGAGAAAGTCACTGAGCTAACTGAGAGTGAAGCTGATAAAGCCGTTGCTGACAGTAATGGTGCAAAAGAATCACCAGCACCAGTTGCAGCTGCTCCAGAAACATCTAACGGAGCAAAAGATGTTAAGAAGCCTTCTCGTAAAACCTCAATTAAGTCAGCGAAAAAAGCTAAAGCAGAAGCGAAGCCTGAACCCGCAGCTCAGGTTGAGTTAGTACAAACAGCTGAAGGCGTGACGGTAGAGCCAAAAGAAAATAAAGCACCCGCAGTTGCTAATGTACAACCAACAGAAACAACCTTCGCACCCAAGTACTTGATGCCTACTAGTACAAATGGTCGTCGTCGTCCCGGAGCGAATATGAATTCTTTCCTGGAGATGGCACGTCAGGTAAAAACCCCTGCTAGTAAATCAAAATAAGTAGGTCGTCATCTGTCATTTGTCATTGATTATTAGGTAGGATCAAAGCATTTGTACTATTACATTCAGTTTTGATGTCAAGATACACATACAAATGCTTTGCCTTTACAGGCTTGTTGACTTCTCGTAACTCACATTACGCTTGTTTCCACTTACCTAATTAATATAAGCGAAATAAGACTTTAACAATAGTAGGTGAAGAATACACCTACTATTATTTTGTGTTTATGCTTCTCCATAAAGAAAAGCTAATCCACTATATAATTGAAAAGCTGAGTCCCAATTACTTTTTTCTTGGCGAAATAGATGTATGTGAGATTGAATATTATTCAGCAGTTCTGTTTGATTTAGTGCTGTTTCTGCAAATGGTGTGAAGTCTGACCAAATTTTTATTTGAAATAATTTTTGTTCTAGAAAGCTAAGTAAATTATTCCAATTAATTCTAATAGTATTTTGGCTAGACAGGGAAGTAATTTCTATCCCTTGTTGAAATTTGTAACCATGATCATAAAGACGCAAAATACAACGTCTTTTTGGTAAATGTAAATCGTAAAAATGAAAATAATCTTGGGTTTGAGTTTTCCGTTCTAATTGGCGGCGGGCATTAACATCCACAACTTCTTCAAAAATTGGTAAAATTCCCTGTACTCGTCCTTTGACTTCTTGCCAGTCAAAGCTGAGAGAACCAAGTTGATGAGCCTGATTGCGACAAATAACAGTAGCTGTAGGGGTTGATTCTGTAAAATATTCGACATGAAAAACTTGAATTTTGGCGATATCAGTTAATTTTGCCCAAAAGCAAGGAATACCTGCATTCTTCAACTGTTCACCATAATATTTAAGTTCTCCGACTGCACCACTACGATATAATCGCCAGCCGCGACTAGGTAGGAGTAAGCGAGCGCTATAGGAGTCTAGTTGCATAATCTGAGCAAATTTTGATGCTGCTTGGGTTTTCAGTTCATTACTTATGGGTTCTAAAATCAATACACCTAGTCCAGCATCATCAGGATGAACTGTTGCTTGAGCGATCGCGCGGATTCTTTCTTCTTGCTTTATTTCCGACAGTCGCTGCAATCCTTGTCTAGCCTGGGTGACAACTTTAGCATTAGTTGTATCTTGCAGCAGTCGTCGATAGACTTTTTCTGCCTCTTGCCGTTTTCCAGATACTTCATACAGCCGTCCGATATAAAATTGTACCCAAGGGTCTGTTGATGATTTTTTTGACAATTCTTTAAGTAACTTTGCGGCTTTTTGATAGTCTTTTTCCTGAAAAGCAATAGCAACTTGCTCAATCATGTATAAATTTTAAATCTATAATTTTATACATCCTTTATATCTCATGAGCAGCCGCAACCAAGGATAAAGCTACAATTGGTGCTGTCACAGCCCTCAGAATCCGCCTTCCTAAAGAAACAGGTTGGAATCCAGCCTTAATTGCATCCTCAATTTCTGTTTCCGTCCATCCTCCTTCAGGGCCAGTGGCAATTACAATTGTTTTCTCCTCATTAAAGTTACTTTCCCAGTCTTCTTTGTTTTCTAAGCAACTGAGCAAATGCGGATAATCACCACGCGCCTCGCAGATATATTTCTGCTTAGCTACCAATGACAAACTACTACAGAAAGACACTGGCTCAAGAATCGTTGGTACTGTAGTCCGTTCTGATTGTTCCGCAGCTTCTTTCACTATCCGCTGCCAGCGTTCTAATTTTTGGGGACTGGGATTGAGTAAAGTGCGATCGCTTAGCACGGGAACAAAACAAGTTACACCTAATTCCGTACAATATCGGACAATTTCATCAAATCCGCTTCCTTTCGGCAATGCAATAATTAACGTTACAGCTATAGGTAGCTCTGTTTTTACAGTAATTGATTGTAAAATTTGTGCTTCCGTATCTGCTAACTGTGCCAACCACCATTTACCCATCCCATCCATAGCGATAAAGCGATCGCCTGACTGAAGACGCAACACCCGATAAAGATAATGTTGTTGTTCAGTAGTCAGAGTGATGTGTTGATTGTGGAATTGAGAAGATGCGATCGTGATTCGTTGTAGTTGTGGCATTGCTTAACAGACATTTGCATCAACAAATATAGCACTTCTCCTAAATATGATTCAGTTAAGGGGAAAAGGGTAAAGGTAAAAGGTGTTTCTCTATTCTTTTATTTAATACTTACCGGAAAAACGAACCACAGAGAACGCAAAGGACACAGAGAAATAAGAGTTTGAGAAGTTTTTTGTATAAGTCCTAAACTTTTTCTTAACAAAGACTCTTGACTAACACAAGTAAAGCTTTATCTGTATTCATCTGTGTTCATCGGTGTGCATCTGTGTTCGTTTCTCTCCCCACACCCAACTGCAAACCGCTATAGTTTTTCTCAGAAATCAAAATTGCCCAAATTCAGAATAATGCCTCAAAAGTCTTCTTGTATTTTTCTACTATTATTTTTTAGTATCCACATCGGTATCAACCAGCAACTAGCAAAAGCACAAACACCCACGCCAACAGCACCACTTTGCCCAGCCCAGCTAAAAACCACTATCGATGCTGTCACTAATCGTCCCCTCTTCAATCGTGTACGCTGGGGAATTTTAGTTCAAAATCTTGGTTCCAACCAAACACTCTATAGTCAAGATGCCCAGAAATATTTTACCCCTGCTTCCAACACCAAGCTCCTAACCACCGCAGCAGCATTGGAACAACTGGGTGAAAATTATCGCTTTCGCACATCTATATATAGAGGTAGCAATAATTTCTTATATGTTGTGGGTAGAGGAGATCCTAGTCTCACTGATGCCCAATTAAGATTATTGGCAAAGCAATTAAAACAAAAAGGTATTACCCAAATTCAGCACTTAGTTATAGACGATCGCCAAATTCGAGGTGATCTTGTTCCCTCCAGCTGGCAATGGGAAGACATATACTCAGACTACGGCGCACCAGTTAGCAGTGTCATTCTCAATCAAAACACTTTTAGCTTCAACCTGCTACCACAAACCTTAGGCAAACCTGCACTCATCTCGTGGACGGATGCTAACGAAGCCAAACAGTGGCGGGTAATTAATCAATCCGTGACAACTGCACAAAATCAACCAACCTCCATAAACGTTACCCGGGAATTATCAGGAAACGTGTTGCGAATTCAAGGACAAGTTGCTGCAAATTCTCAACCTTATCTAGTGACTTTGCCAGTAGTTGACCCCAATTATTACTTTTTGCGACGTTTTCGCAGTGCTTTAGCAGCCGAAAAAATCACCTTGGGACGGACATCAGTAGGAATTTATGCGAATAATCAACAGGAAGTAGCAGCCGTACTTTCCCCACCTTTATCTCAATTGTTAATAGAAACAAACCAGAATAGTAATAATCTTTATGCTGAAGCATTATTAAGAGCATTAGCAATCAAAAAACCCCCACTTCCCAATCAAGCTACAGCAGATGCAGCGTTGGAAGTTTTGAAAACAACTTTAACTCAGATGGAAGTTGATTCTTCTAGTTATGCTTTGGTAGATGGTTCTGGCTTGTCTCGTAAAAACTTAATTAGTCCAGAAGCATTGGTACAAACTTTGCAAGCAATGGCCAAATTACCGCAAGCAGCTGTTTTTCGTGCTTCTCTACCTGTAGCAGGTGTAAGTGGCACTTTAAAAAACCGCTTTCACAATACACCAGCAGCAGGAATTGTCCAAGCAAAAACCGGAACTCTAACTGGTGCGATTTCCCTTTCCGGCTACATAAATCCACCCAAGTACAGGCCTTTGGTTTTTAGTATTATCGTCAATCAAACCGAACAACCTGCCAGCATTGTACGTAAAGCAATGGATGAAATAGTTGTGTCATTAGCACAGTTGCAACGTTGTGAATGAGACAGGTTCGTAGTGAGGACTAAAGTCCTCATTTCATAATTCCCATACCTAGCACAATTGGGTGATAACAATTAGCATCAATACATTTATTTGCTACCTTATGCACTTCCGTACGCTTTCACAATTTTGCAAAGATTAATATTGCTTGCCGTCAAACCAACATATACTAAGTTTGCCAATCTATGATCTGAAAATTAAAATGTCAACAATTTGGTCAGTTGGCGCTATGAATAGCGATCGCCAAATTTGGAGGTAAGACATTGGCAAATGGATCATCCTCGCTCATCGGAGCAAAATTTAATAAGAAGCAAAGTCTCAGTCAAACAATCTCTACTGACTTCGCCAATACTACCCCAGCAATTTCCTTAGTATCTTTAGACTTACCAACTGGTAGGCAGGCTTTGCCTAGCCAAATTATAACTAAAACCTTTAAAGAGATTCTCCCTACAAAAGTAGATAACACTGATATCAAAGCTGAGACAGCTAGCTTGGCTTTATACACTGAACCGAATGAGCGAATAACTGGTTTGACTGCCCTATCAAATGGTACGTTTGTGATTGTCACTACAGCATTAACTAAACAGGGAAATTATAGTAAACTGCTATTTCTTGATAATCAATCTTCTAAATCTAAAAAAATTTCAGGATTTAAAAAATCCAATTGTACAATTGAAAATCTGCTGGCTACGAAAGACGACAAACTGATCGGTATAGCAAGTCTAAATGGAGGTACACCTCCTTTTGAAATGGTAATAATTAATCCAGAAAATGGCAAAGTTTCTTCTGGTTCTGATTTATCTTTACCAGAACTATTACCAGATAGACGATTCAGTAATCTAGCTCTCAGCCCGGATGGAAGAATCTATGCTACCACTCTTGGTAGGGAAGGTATTACAAGATTGGTACAGCTAGACCTGGATAACAGGTCTATGCTTAGTGGTAAGGGAAACATTGTCACCTTATCGCCATTGATGTTCGAGGAACAGCCTTTGCGAAATGATTTACTAAGCCTTACCTTTTCTCCATCAGGAGAAGTTTATGCACTTGCTGATCCTAAACATGAAGGAACTAATTCTCTTTTTTCAGTAGATATAGAAACTGGAGAGGTGATACCTATGTCAAAGGTTGCAGTGGATAAAATTACCTTTTCTCGAAAGTCAATATCTATGTAATTGGATCATAAAAGATAGGTTAGGTTGAGAAACCCAACCTATGTGGTTTCTTACTAATCAACTTCTCGGAGCTTGCGGGTATTATCCACCAAACTCTGAGCAAACTGATCAAATCTTTGAGCAAGCTTTTCATCCAACAACTTCCCTTCAGGACTGAAAGCTTTCCACGCTTGTCCAATAGCAATTTGTTCGGGAATCACCCAGCCGTGTACCCAGCGCATAATGATTCTCAAATCATTCAAGGCGTTGCTGTTAGGTTGTCCCCCCAATACACTAATTAATCCTGTTACCTTACCAGACAATTGCTCAAAACTCATCAAATCCAAGGCATTTTTTAAAACACCACTGATACTGCCATGATATTCTGGTGTCGCCAAAATTAACCCATCAGCACGACTCACAGCATATTGCAACTTTTGCACATCTGGATAATCTGGATACTCCTGTTCCCCGTTACAAAACGGCAACTGCATTTCCCGTAAATCCAGTATTTCCACTTCTGCACCTAAAGCTTCTACCCGTTGGGCTGCCAAACGTAAGGCTATTTGACTGTAGGAGTCTGCCCTTAAACTGCCACCAATGCCTACTATTTTTACCATAATAATTATCCAGCTACTAATTAACGTCAATCAGCAGTGATCATGAACTGCATCTACCAAAATTAGTTGTTCACTACTCCCCACACTCCCCTCACCCATACACTCCTACACCCCTTCAGAGGTTAGCTAAACTACCTGAAGATATATCTTGAAAAACGGAATCATTACGACTATGAGTATATCTTAACTATATATAATTTGGCTTGTCAAATTCCGGTTGCAGGCAATTTTTTCTGATCAAATAATTAATAATTTCTTATCAGCTAGTTTTTTGGTCAAAAAAGTTACTTTTATCTCTGGCTCCAATTGGAAAAAGCTTTAAATAGTAAGTTAATTACTCTTGAGCAAAGTAAAATTAAGATGCTGCAAACATTATGGGCGATGCTTGCCCTGGAACTAGTGGTTAGTATTTCACGTTTACAAGTATGAGTAGAAAAACTTGGGAATGAGTTTTTGTCAGAGCTACACTAGAGTGAGAAAAGGTTATTTCTACTCTTTCTAAAAATAAAGCCATACAAAACCAGCGCTCAGTTCGTGGCAGCGGATAAAGGGTAATTCTTATGAGAAGTTTTGAGAAAAAGGTGTCCAAAAAACAGCGACCGACAAAACGTACAGCTTTAGCAGGGGCGTTGGTAGCTGGTTTAATGATTTTGCCAGGATTTGTGGAGGGTACTCCTCCTGCCTTGGCACAAAAAGCAGAACAGCAGCAGGACAACAACACTCTTACCTATGGTAAACTGCTCCAAAAAATTGAAAATGGAGAAGTCGCCAGGGTAGATTTGGATGAAACCGAAAAGGTAGCAGATGTGTATTTAAAGGGGACAGAAAATGCCCAACCTCTGCGTGTAAAGCTTTTGGATCAAAACCCAGAGTTAATTGCCCAACTTAAAGCAAAAAGAGTTGAGTTTGACGAAGTTTCCTCTGCTAACAGTAGAGCTGCTGTTGGTCTTTTGCTCAACCTCATGTGGATTTTGCCACTGGTTGCTTTAATGTTATTGTTCCTACGCCGCTCTACGAATGCTTCAAGCCAAGCCATGAACTTTGGTAAATCCAGGGCTCGCTTTCAAATGGAGGCTAAAACTGGTATTAAATTCGATGATGTCGCTGGTATTGAAGAAGCCAAAGAAGAACTCCAAGAAGTTGTTACCTTCCTCAAACAACCAGAAAAATTTACTGCTGTTGGCGCACGTATTCCCAAAGGAGTGCTGTTAGTAGGGCCTCCGGGTACTGGTAAAACCTTATTAGCAAAAGCCATTGCTGGGGAAGCAGCCGTTCCCTTCTTTAGCATTTCCGGTTCAGAATTTGTGGAAATGTTTGTCGGTGTGGGTGCATCCCGTGTCCGTGACTTATTCAAAAAAGCCAAAGATAACGCCCCTTGTTTAATATTTATCGATGAAATTGATGCCGTTGGTAGACAACGCGGTGCTGGTATTGGTGGTGGTAACGACGAACGGGAACAAACCCTCAACCAACTACTGACAGAGATGGATGGTTTTGAAGGTAACACTGGTATTATTATTATTGCTGCCACTAACCGTCCAGATGTTTTGGATGCAGCATTACTCAGACCCGGAAGATTTGACCGCCAGGTAATTGTTGATGCACCAGATCGCAAAGGGCGTTTGGAAATTTTAAAAGTTCATGCTCGCAACAAAAAAGTTGATCCGGCAGTTTCCTTAGAAGTGGTTGCACGCCGCACCCCTGGTTTTACAGGAGCAGATTTAGCTAACTTGCTAAATGAAGCAGCAATTTTGACAGCACGCAGACGCAAAGATTCTATAACACAGATAGAAATTGATGATGCTATTGATAGGCTGACAATTGGATTAACTCTCAACCCATTGTTAGATAGCAACAAAAAGCGATTGATTGCCTATCACGAGGTGGGACATGCTCTGTTGGCTACACTTTTGCCTCATGCCGATCCCTTAAATAAAGTCACAATTATTCCCCGTTCTGGCGGAGTAGGTGGTTTCTCGCAGCAAATTCTTAATGAAGAGATGATAGATAGCGGTCTTTACACTCGTGCTTGGATACAAGACAACATTACTATGACACTGGGAGGTAAAGCCGCAGAAGCAGAAGTATTTGGAGAGTCTGAAGTTACAGGTGGTGCTAGTAACGATTTAAAAATGGTTACTAACTTAGCCCGAAAGATGGTGACTATGTATGGTATGTCTGACTTGGGACTAGTAGCTTTGGAAACTCAAAATAGTGATGTATTCTTGGGTAGAGATTGGGTCAACCGCAACGAATATTCAGAAGAGATGGCTACCAAGATTGATAGACAAGTACGGGAGATGGCTATTTCTTGTTACCAACAAGCCCGGAAAATTATCCGTGAAAACCGAGCGCTGGTAGACCGTCTTGTGGACTTGTTAGTAGAACAAGAGACTATAGAAGGAGAGCAATTCCGCAAAATTGTTGCTGAGTATACTCAGTTACCTGAAAAACAACAATTGGTTGTTAGTAGTTAGTTGTTGGTTGATTGTTGATTGTTGTTTGTTGGTGGGGTTTTCCGGTTGTTTTAATGAATAAAGTCTCCGATCATCCCATCCGGTGAATATCCTTTATAGCAATTACTTTTACCCTACCTAACAAACTTCAAACTTTCCATTTTCTTTGTAAACAGGTCAGTAAAAATACTAGCAACGTTGCGTTTGCGAAGTTTGATATTGGTACTTACTGACATCCCTGATTGCAGATTAACTTGGCGATCGCTAATCATTAAATACTGACGTTCAAGAACGACTTTGGCGGGAAATCTGTAGAACGGATAAATATTGTCAGGAGGTAGGGCATCAGAACCAACCCAGACTAGTTTACCTTTGACATCCCCAAATTCACTGTAAGGAAAGGAATCAATTCTGACATCAACATTCATGCCTTCTTTGACAAAGCCGATATCGCGGTTGGTAATAAAGACTTTGGCAACAAGGGATTGATTGGGAACTATTTTGAGAATTGGCGCTGAAGAGTTAGTTACATAACCAGGGTTACGGGCTTGTAAATCGAATACTGTACCTGAAACCGGGGCTTTGAGTTCTTGATAACGTAGATTTTGCTGGGTTTTGCTGATTTGACTATCAATTTGGGCAATTTGCTGCTCATTGTCAACAATTGCTTTAGTTAATTGACTGTCAATTTCTGCAATCCGTTTTTGATTATCAGCAATTTTAGTCAGTAACTCATTTTGACTGAGGGCGATTGCATTGTTTACCTTTTCATCAGCTTGTGTAATTGCATACTGGAGTCGTTTTTCTTCTTCTAAAAGTCGATCTACCTCAGCTTGTCGACTGACGAATTGCTGCTGCTGCTTGTAATACTGATTCCTAGCAATTCCTCCCTCATTTGCCAACACTGTCAAATCTGCAAGAATAGTTTTTTCGACAGCCAGTAATTCTTTAGCACTAACCAACTGGACTTGAGTTTGTTTCAACTGCTTTTGCAATTGATCAACTTCCAACTTAGCAGCACTAATGCGTGATCGCACCTCCGATTGGGCAGACTGCAACCGTTGCTGTTGTTCTGGGGTTAATGGTGCACCAGTTCCAGCACCTTGTAATTGCAGGCGATACAGTTGATTTTCGGCAGCTAATTCTGCCCGGTGTTTTGTTAAAAAAGCTTGTTCAGCAGGTAGGGACGCCAGCAATTTTGAATTAGCAGGAGTTTTACCAGTCATTTGCATTTGGTAATACTGATTTTCTGCCATCAAAGCAGCACGAATTTTTTGCAATGATGTTTGTTCGGCATTATCAACCGTTGGATCAAGAGCAAGCAATAAGTCACCTTGTTTGACTTGTTGCCCATCTTTGACCAAAATCCTTTTGGCTACACCCGCAACAGGTGCTTGCACTTCTGTCACAGCCCCTTCTGGTTCAAGTTTACCTTGTGCAGGAATTGCCTCTTCAAACTGTGCCACAGAAGCCCAGATTACCCCAGCAGTAGTCATGCCGATTAAAGTCCATACTACCGCCCTGGGTAAAATCGACGACTGTCGCAACACCACAGGCTGATCAAACCGTTTCAGTGTCGGTGATACATCAAGGGAAGAAGTTGCTAAGGATGTAGCGCCCTGAGTCGAAACAGCAGTTTTACCGTTATTTCCATGACCATTAGAGTCAGGATGAGAACCGTTGGAGTTATTCATGGGGAGGTGGGGAGGTGGGGAGGTGGGGGAGTAGTGAACAACTAACAACTAACCACTAACCACTAACCACTAACTACTAAGCTATCTTGTTGTTGATATAGGTGGTAGTAGTGACCGCGTTTGTGCATGAGTTGGGTATGGGTGCCGCGTTCTGCTACTTTGCCTCGGTGCATGAGTACAATTTCATCTGCCTGTTGAATTGTGCTGAGGCGGTGGGTGATGATGAACATTGTTCGTCCTCGGAAGGCTTGGATTAAGTTAGTACATACTTGCCGTTCGGTGTCGTAGTCGAGGGCGCTAGTTGCTTCGTCCAAAATTAATAATTGGGGATTTTGCAGAATAGTACGGGCGATCGCAATCCGTTGTCTTTGTCCTCCCGACAGTGCGGAACCGCGTTCACCAACGCGTGTCTTGTAACCGTTGGGCAAGTTCATGATGAAGTCGTGGGCGACTGCAAGTTTGGCAGCAGTGATCACTTCTTCGCTGGTAGCATCGGGGTTGGTGAGGGCAATATTTTCTAGAACTGTGCCGTCAAATAACAACGTGTCTTGGGGAATAATGCCAATCTGCGATCGCAGTGAATACAATTCGACTTTACCAATGTCGTAACCATCGATGAGAATTCGACCTGCGTTTGGTTCATACAGACGCGGTAGCAATTTCATCAATGTACTTTTACCAGAACCACTCATGCCGACGATTCCTACTACCCTTTGAGCCGGAAACGCTAAATTAATATTGTCTAATTGCAGTGGACCGCTTGTAGAAAAACGGAAAGATACGTTTTCGTAGGTAACAGCACCCTGAATGGGAGGCATAGGAATATTATCTTGGTCGGCTTGTGTGACTTCTTGGGGCGTATCAACAATATCACTCAGGCGTTCCAAAGACAGGGCTGTTTGTTGAAAGTTCTGCCATAATTGCAACAATCTTAACAAGGGACTAGTGACATACCCCGCAATAATACGGAAAGCAATCAATTGACCTAGCGAGAGTTCACCCTTGAGTACTAAGTATGCACCGACCCACAGCACCAGTAACCCAGAAAGTTGATTGAGAAAATTACTTGCCGAACCAGCAGCAGTAGAAGTTACTGTGGTTTTAAAACCGGATGAAACATAGCGGGCATAGTGTTCTTGCCATTGCCAACGGGTACGCAACTCTATATTTTGGGCTTTAACAGTCTGAATCCCAGAAAGAACTTCTACTAAATATGATTGGGTTTCGGCGTTGCGCTCGGCTTTCGAGCGCAGTTGTCGCCTGACTATTGGTGCTGCAATCAAGCTGAGCAAGGCAAACAAAGGAATTGTAGACAAAGATACCAGTGTCAATACCCAACTGTAAATCAACATGACAATGATGTAGATCACCGAAAAGACAGAATCTAACACCACAGTCAAAGCTGTACCCGTGAGAAAAGAACGGATGTTTTCTAGCTCATTTACCCTAGTTGCTAATTCTCCTACTGGATGGCGGTCAAAGTAACGCAGAGGCAAACGTAACAAGTGGTCGATAATTTCTGAACCCAAGGCTAAGTCAATTCTATTGGTAGCCTCCGCAAACAAGTAAGTCCGCAAAGTACCGAGAACTGCTTCAAAGATTGCAGCTAACAGTAAAAACACACCCAACACTTGCAAGGTGTCGATACTGTTTTGCACCAAAACCTTATCGATGATCACTTGAATCATCAACGGGTTGGCAAGTCCAAACAACTGCACAAAAAACGAAGCTATTAAAACTTCCAATAAAACTGTGCGGTGACGGTTAAGCGAAGGCAAAAACCAACTCAACCCGAATTTTTGTTGCGGTGTCGCTGCGGTTTTTGTTAGTAAAAGTACCTGTGCTTGTTCTCCCCAATTTTTGAGGAACTCAGCGATTTTGAGACGGACAATACCGCGTTCTGGTACACCCAATACTACTCTTGCATCGCTCGTTTCATAAACCACCACCATACTATTTTGCCAATGAATCAACGCTGGTGTCGGTAAACGATTCATTGCATTCGCTGGGACACTCACCAATTGCGCCTTTAATCCCATGAAATCAGCAATTGCTCCACACAATAGCAGAGAAACTGGTTTAGTTGAATCTTTGTGATTATTGGCGATCGCTTTGTGAATAGCCTCCCGACGAAACGGCATCCCGAAATACTGACTCACCATTTGTAAACAGGCGAGGGTAGCGTTGCGCGAAGAGTCGCGGACGTGGGGGTATTGTTTGGTGGGGAGGTGGGGAGTAGGGGGAGTAGGGGGAGTGGGGGAGTGTGAGGAGTAGAGGGAGTAAATTTTGAGTCTTGACCCTTGACAGTTGACTCCATGAAATAAGATTTCAGGATTGGTTCTTCTTCTAGCAGAGTCAAGAATTCCTGATGTGGAAGCACAAGGCAGAGGGTTTCTTCCTCACAAGCCATGACTTTTTCGCAGGGAACACCCCGCAACAAGCTTTTCCAGCCTACAATCTCCCCTGGTTGTAATCGTTGCAATGTCACAGGTATGTTACTTTGGGGGTCATGGCCGATCAACCGCGCCTGTCCTGTATAGATAATTACGACATCAAGCGGTAACTCTTGCAGTGGTAGGATAGCTTGTCCCATCCGAAAGCGCTGCAATTGCAATCTTTGCGATAACTCTTGCAATTTAGCAGTGGATAGTTGCTCAAAGGGTGGGATACCTGATAAGAAGGTTGGGATTGCAGTGGGAGTTTGGGTCATAAAGCGAGGAGCAATTATCAAAGTGCGAACGATGAATTAATACAATCACCAATCACCCACAAACGAAAAATCTATCTGTGTCTATCTGTGTCTATCGGTGTGCATCGGTGGTCGACTTACAAAAAAATACTTTTTCATCGCTGAATTACATTGGCAGTAAATTTCCATCCTCTTGAGTGTTATTCAGCGGGTTTAATTGTGCAACTTGTTGTCCCAACCACTTGAGAAACAATTCATGCCGCAACTGCCAACGAGTAACATCATTTAACTCAGCAGGAAGTATCTTTTCTAACCTGAGAATGACAAACCACTGGTCTATGGGTGTGGGTGGTAAAAGTTGTCCTGGCTGGGTGAAAGTTAGCAGTTTTGCCAAGGTGGGGTGCAGTTTACCTAGTTCTACTGGCCCAACAATACCTTGAGTGCGGGCTTCTTGCCCTATGGAATATTTGGGAGCCAGTTCCGCAAAAGATTGTTCCCCTGCTTGCAAACGGAAGAAAAGTTCTTGGGCAATACCACTATCTTTGGTATGAATAACAGAATAAATTACCCGATCAAGTTGAGGTTTACGCTTGTCAAAGTAAGCATCGATCTGAGTTTCCCAAGTGGCTTGTTTAAACTTTTCTAACCGTAATGCCCGTGTTACTAATTTACGGACTTGTTCAGAAGTCATACCACGACGGCGTAACCAAGCTTGACGTTCAGCGTCTGTTTTTGAATTTTGCTGTAAGTAAAATGCTTGACAGGCTTTTTCTGTTTCTTCTGGTGTGCAAATAAATGGTGCGATCGCCTGATCTATGATCATTTCTCGCAACAGTTGTGGCAATAACTGGTAATTTGCCAGCAAAGGCACAATTTCTTCAGCCGTAACTTTTTGTTCGCGAACTTGTAGAATTACACTCATTATCAAGAGATTGGAGATTGGGTGGAGTGTGTAGACACGCAAGTGGATTCCCGTAGGGTGGAGTGTGAAGAGTGGGGGGAGAAATTGCTTCCTTGTCCTCCTTGTCCCCCTCTTCCCTCTTCTTAAGCAAAGGCAAAGTTTGCCTGAGTCAGATTAGTAGCTTGAATTCCCAGTAACACAGCCACATCTTGTCCATAAACACCGATGATAGTGTTATCACCTTCTTGGCGAGTTGTCCAATCACCACCGAGAGAGTCATAGGCAAAACTAACGTTAGCAAAGCCAATCACATCTTCTTCACTACTGTTGAAGTCCGTAATTGTGTTAGGCTTTGCTGGCAAGTCTGTTTCATCGGTAACAATCCAAAACTGATCGGCTCCTTCACCGCCAGTCACAAGGTTTTCGCCTCCGCCAATACCAACATATAATTCATCGTTACCTGCACCGGCGTTTATGCTATTTTTTGTACCAGCTAATACGATGTCATCATCATTACCAGTATCAATTTGATTGCCGCTACCAAATCCACTGACATCAACGATGTCATCGCCATCCCCGGTAAAGAGAATTTGATTATCTCCAAAGAATAACTTTGGATAGAGATCAGCATTATCGCAATTGGGATCGTAAAGATAATCATCGAAATAATCATCTTCTGATGTACCGTAGATGATTGATTTGGGGATTCCTAGTCGAGAATCGAGGTTGAGGGGAGTGGACAATTCAACCTTGATAAATTCATTGTTATCTGGTTCTAAGGGATTGCGGATGGCGTTGAACGGATAGTTGTTGTCGTTGGCAAGCAAGACAGTATTTTCATCCAGAACCAGGATATCTTCAATGGTGAGGAAAGGGAAACTAAAGGTGTTACTCCCATCGCCGTTGAGGTCGTTAGGGTCAGCAATGTTGAGTAAATCAATGACTTCCTCTTTGTAGAGATAGCCTTGTTCATTGGTTCGGGAAATATCGACTTTGAAGACTTTCTTGAATTCTGCTTCTGCTCCCGATTTTTCATCTCGTTCAATTATTAAGAATTCGTGATCGTTAATTGGGGTGGCATCGCCGATCGCATGATTCGGATCATCTACTTGATAGTAACCAACTAAATCATCGTTAAAGGATTTTGTCGCAACGTCAAATTCATAAACACGTCGGGAGTCGTTAGGATCTCCAGCAACATATCCTTCGAGTATCGGGTAAAGGGTTTGACGATCTGGGCTGTAACTCATGGCTTCAAAGCCACGGGATCTAGCTAAATTAGCGATCGCTTCGTCTTCTTCTACTCCTGGGTTTTGGGGAGAAGCAACGTCATCGGCGGTAATTTTGTCTTTTGCTGCCACCCCATCATCGACAAAATCGCTGAAGTAGCCGTCTACCCCTAAGCGGATAAACTGCTCGTACTCTAGTTCTGGGTTGCCGTTGTAGTCAGGTGACAAGTAATATTCGTCACTGCGGAAGGTGTATGGATGCACCAACAAGCCTGCTTGGTGAGCATCGTAGACTAGGGTAGTTGGTTCCTGGAGGTATCGATCTGCATCACTAATTTGGCCATCACTGTTAATGTCATCTGGTTTACCGTCGTTATTTTTATCAATAGTCTTGGCTGGTACGATCAATCTTTTGCTAGGGCCGATTCCTTCAGCATAGCTGGCAATTTCTGTCAACCCTTCAGGAGTAATTAAGTCGGCGTAGGTTTGGTCAATTCCCTCATACACATAATCGTAGGGAGCGCCACTACCATCTATTAACTGCACCAAAGGAATATCCACCCCAGCGTTGGGCATGATTTCGTTTTTGAGTTCTTTGAGATTGGAGACTTCAAAGGACTGAATAAAAATGCGGTCAGGATCGATGAAATCGTTGGCAACTAGGGTATCAACTAAAATTTGCGAAGTATTGTAATTGATGGGAGTGCCATCTAAGAATTTACCTTCTTTGGCAAAGTAAGTGGGGTGTTTGGTTTCGGGATAGATACCAAGCTTTACACCTGTTTCAGCTTCGTAGTCTTTGATGAAGTTAATGTATTCTTCCAGTGTGGGAATTTGGAAGTAACCATCATACCTAGCACTTTCAGGGCGGATATTAGGAATACGTTCAACTGCCCGCAGTTCTTTAATTTCAGCCAGTGTGAAATCTTCTGCAAACCAGCCTGTGATCCTTTGTCCATCTAAAACTTTGGTAGTCAGGCAATCGCTAAATTTTTCAAAATTCGCGACGTTAGTTGTTGCTTCACTAATAACGGGTTTGCCGTTCTCGTCGTAAACAATATTGCCGTTTGCATCCGTCTTCACTGCTGCCAATACAGGTTCGTGACGGACAATTAAAACTCCATCTTTGGTGACAACTAGGTCTGGTTCTAGGAAATCTGCTCCGAATTCAGCACCCAAGTTGTTAGAAGCAACTAAATCTCCGCCTAAATCGCCGATTGTATGTTCTGGACGAATGCCAGGCGCACCACCCCGATGACCAATGACGATTGGGTCTTGTCCGTTGAGGGTATTGAGCGGAAAAATATTGGGGGTAGAAATTGGGGCATCTATGAGAACGCCGTTACTGTCAAAATGCAGTAGATAGGGACCAAATTCTTCACCAATCCAAATTGTGCCGTCTTTCCCCAAAACAACAGATTCAGGGTCGAAGTCAGCCCCTGTCAAGAAGCGGTCTGTTGTGGTTTCGTTGACAATTTGCCAAGGAATTAAGTTGTGAGGGTCGGATAGTTGGATGTAGTCAGTCCACTCGGCGTCACCACTGCCATTGTCTGCGGTTTTGAAATCTGGGTCGACTTTATAAATCCGCAGTAGATAATCAGCACTATTAGTCTGGCTACCAAAGCCGTTATCTGACAAAAACCAGTAGCTATCTGAATCGGCAAACTGCACACCGCTAAAACCTTGTACAGGTTGTCCTGGAAATGGCCCTGTACGCCTGTTACTGGAAATGGGTTTGCCATTGCCATCATTTTGACCAGATGGCGGGCCTTCAGCATAGGTATCAGCTGGTAAGGAAGAAAATCCAACTAAAGAGGGTTGTTTCATTGTCAAATCCGTCCATACTAAACTGTGATCTGAAGAAGGAGTGGTGGTAGCATCTTGGCGATCGCCTACTAGTGGATACAGGGGATCAGTAGTGGTAGGCCAGAATACTTGAGCATCCCGAATTTTTAAGTTTTGAGACGGCAGCACATAGTCAACGCGGAGATTACCTGAATTATTATCATTGAAATCTGCTGTGTCATAGGCTGGATCGCTGATATGAGTAGTATTCTTACCTTGGTCCAGTACGGCTTGTTCAGAACCACCTAAGCTACTTGGTGTGACACTGGTATTCACACGGGGATTTTCTAATATCTGCCGAATTGCATAGTTGTAACTGTCCCCATCATTTCGATCAGCGTTTTGGTCGCCCAGAATCACGAAGGCTGCTTTTTCTGTCAGTCCTCCGTAGTTACCGTTGTCATCATATATATAATCACCTGCCCCGGGGATGATATAGTCTGACCAAAAGCGAATCTCATCATGATTGCGCTTGCCGTTGCGGTCTTCTGCACCATCGAATACAGGAGGTGTAGGATGACTCACCAAAGCGTGAATTATTTGACCATTCACCTCAATTGGCACATCCCAATGACTTTTGGAAGATAGCCGTAAAACTTCTTGCTCTTGTTGAGAATACCAGGGAGTATCAGAATTAGGAAGAGCGATCGTTGACAATAAAGAATCGGGCATATCCTTCCACAGAAAATTCTGGAAAGTACGCACATTCTCTGTGTCAATTGGATATTTAGACAGTAATAGCATTCCAAACTGTCCAGGAAAATTGCCGAAACCAAAGGCATCGTCCCCGTATCCGCTTTCTCCTGGTGTAGTTACAATCTTGCCATCGTTGTTGAGGTCATAGCCAGAACTAATACCTGTATTGGAAGGAGCAATGTAGAAGTATGGATAGTCAACGGGATCTGCTCCATTTTGACTGACTTTTAGGTAGTTCTGCCGGAACAAATCAACTGCTTTGGTTGGGTCATCTGCATAATAATCAAATTCTTGGACGCTGATAATATCTGGATTCGTGCGTTGAATGATCTCGGCAATAGCTTTGGCTTGAGAATTTTCTGGTGTGGATAAATCTTCAATTAGCTGCCCTTCCGTACTCCGGTTCAAGGAAGCGTTGAATTGGGCAAAGCGAATTGTGTCCTGTGTCATGGTGAATGCATCCGTAACTTTATATGACCAAGTACTTGCATATTTCTCAAAAAGAGTGAGTTATAGAAAAAGTTCAAGTGGGAGTTGCTTGCAGGAGATTTTATAGTACCTATATTCCTCTCTTTACGAAGTAGTAATTGTTTGGATAATTTGTATTTTTAGTCTACTAGTTAATCGAGATTTTCTCATGAAATAATAATTATTCATGCTGACAAAAATAAACAAAATATATAACTATATTTAGCTTAAATATTCGGTTGAGATCATCTATTTTAAACTAAATAAGAAATAGAAAACAGATCAATTTTTCAGATTAAAGCTGTTCCTCTTAAACAGCATAAATAATCAAGAGAGAACGAAGGAGAAAATTTTTGTCTAATAACACTTAATGGCTTATTGTAGTTTAAAATCGCAGACTTAAAGGATAATATATTTATAGGTTAATCTTTAATTAATATTTGGTTAATTTTTGATGAATAGTTACTAATTAAATGACAAGTCATGAAGAGCGATCGCTTCTCTAAAAAAGCGAATATTTGAAAAATAGTATAATTTATGACTCAATATCTTCAGTCGAAGTCCTAAAATACGACTAATCCAGAACAATTATTAAGTCGAGTTGCAAAGCAAGTGAGTATGATAGAGACTATCGAACAATGTCGAGAAGTCGCAGCGCGGACACAACTTTTAGCAGGGTTGAAGTTTGAAAAAGGATTAATTTGTAGGTTATTTCGAGGTGAAGCCATGCGAGAATCAGTCATTTACAAAATTTTGGAGGAAGGACGCCAAGAAGGAGAATAAGCACTTCTACTCTGATTACTAAATCGTCGGGCTGGCACTATTCCGCCTGAGTTACAGATGCAGATTCAAACTTTAGCGTTAACGCAACTGGAAGAGTTAGGTGAGGCTTTATTAGATTTCTCAGAATTAGCAGACTTGCTTGCTTGGTTGCAGACATCACAACAAGAGGCGATCGCTAACTTACTGATTATCCTACTTGCCAAAGTCATGTGGAGACAGCTTACAGCGTTGAATAAGTAGAAGTGAGTAAATTTTGGACTCAAAAGTGATCAATAAAGTTCAGTAAACTAAACCTGATGTGTTGACTAAAAGATAGTTTTGCCTTTAAAAACATAGGTAAATTCATATCTTACACCTGTCCAACTATTAGATCAAAACTAAAGTTTTAAGCTAATAGCTAAAGTTAGTTCAAGCTAACTAGAGCAGGGATTTTAATCCGTTTTAATGGCTTTTAACTTTTAGCGGGAACTTTAGTTCACGGCTGAATGCAAGATCAAAAATTACCACTCTCAAAATTTATTATTTATTTTTGATATTTATATACATAATAAGTAATAGCTTGGCATAGAAATTTAGCCAAGCATATAACATCAATAATTATCAGCTGGGAGATGTAATTATTTATTACAATATTGCTTTCTTTCCAGAAAATTCTGTTCATCAAGAACAAAATAGATTGAAACGAGCAGCAACTTCTTGGATAATCTAAGTGACAATATTTAGCAAAATAATCTTCATTGAGATTTTGGTAAACGATATGATTGTGTGAAAATTTACCAACTCAATTGTAGAAAAAACCTGATATTTAACTGACATGATTTTTTGATGGTATAAGAAAGCGGACTTACCCGTAGAATCAATCCAAAATCTAAAATCCAAAATTGTCTGACGCTTTAAATGAAATTATGAGTCCACCTCCAAAACCAAGCATTTGGCAAAATCTAAACCTTTTAATCCTGCTGCGTTTGTTGTTACTATTCGCCTGTGGTTGGGCACTCGTCGTACTCATTAGTTACTTTTATAACGTTATTGCCATTTTTACTACAGCCGCTATTATTGCTGCATTGCTGAATTATCCTGTGCAGTGGTTGTCTCGTTATATTAAGCGAGGATTAGCAATTACTATTGTTTTCTTCAGCGCTGTTGTGATTTTAATTGCTGTGGTTACTGCTTTGGGGTTAGAGGTAATCTATCAAGGACAAGGACTAGTCGATCGCATTACTCAAGCACTGAAAACACAAGATTTACTGCCACTTAAAGAATTTATAGGAAATTTAAATCTAGAAAAACTTTTACAAACTCTGCAAACTGGGTTGGTATCTGGATTAGGAATTGCTCAAAATATTTTTTCTAGCGTCTTTACATTGATTTTTCTGGCTGTTATCAGTTTATATATGCTCATAGATGGCGAAAAACTTTGGTTTTATAGTTTACAGTTGGTTCCTGTAAAGTCACGCGATCGCTTTGCCACGACTTTTCAGTGTAGTTTCTTAGGATTCTTGCGGGGACAATTATTGTTGATGCTATTCTTATCAACTGCAAGTTTTCTTGTTTTCTTAATCTTGGGAGTGAACTATGCGTTATTTTTAGCACTCGTTGTTGGCATTTTAGACGCTATTCCTGGTATTGGGGCAACGCTAGCAGTACTCACAATTACTTTATTAATACTGGCATCCCAAGGCTGGGTAATTGCAGTTGAAGTTGTGATTGCCAGCATAATTCTTCAGCAAATTCAAGATAACTTTGTAAGTCCCAAAGTTATGGGCAATGCATTAGAAATTAGTCCAGTCATACTATTTTTAGCTCTATTTATTGGTGAGCGAGTAGCTGGTTTACTGGGTGTGTTTCTATCGATTCCCATTGCAGGGATGATTGCTGCTTGGTTAAGAGCAGAAAACTTAGAAGAACAGCAATCTGCACCAAAAGAATCGCAATAATTAATACATAAAGCTACTTAAACCGATAATGACTCCTTTTAAATTAACCTCTTACATATTTTCAGTAATTATCTTTGTAATTTACAGCACTTTTGTAACAGTATTCCAACCAAAACCTGCCATCAGCGCAGATAATATTTATTTTCCTGTCAGTTCTACTAAATTACGTTTATCAGTTAAATCTTTAGAGGTTTTTGCCAAAGAAGGTCGAATTACAAAAGAATTTGAGTTTTTCGCCAAACGACTTAAACCAGAAAAACTACAGCGTCTTCGCAAACTATTACTGTATAAATTTAATACTAATTCTGTAGCAGTTTCTCAACTTACGTATTCTCCAATCGGAGAAGAATACATCCGCCAATATGGTGCGATTATCAAAACACGTACAGGTCAAAATGGTTTTTATGCTATCCGTTCAGCCTTGGTGCTTGCAGCAGCAGACCCAGAAGGATTAACTGGGTTAAGTTTTATACGTCACTTTCCCACAGATATTCAGATTAGTGTCAAAGATTTTTTAGAACTGTTAGATGAATTGAGTTACCTTACAGGCTAAAAACAGTCCGATACATTGGCGATCGCATCAAATTCCTGTTGGAAACAACTACTTTATTAAATTTTTGAGCTAACTTACTTAACTGGCTTATCTGCTATTGCAACAATAACTTAAAGGTGAAAAAGTAATTGAGAATATTACTTTTAGCACCCATAAGCAAAGTCATAGTAACAAAATCAAAACCCCTGAATTTATCTATAGGGATATCGCTTATTTTGAGCAGGTTACATCTAGTTTGGCAGCCAAGGTCACAACCGCACAAGCATCAGCATTCAAGTCTTGGGTGTTGTCAATCGCTGAAAAAGTAGCAAATGCTGTCAAAGAAGGAGGTTTTCTTGGTATTGGAGGTAAAAGAGTTAGCGATAGCGAAGCTTCTATGCTCAAGAAATTAGAACAAACTTTAGCATTAAAGGTTTAAAATACTGAAAAGTCATCAAAAACGGTATCAAAACAAGTGATTTTATGAGGTCAATTACAGAGCCATTTTATTGATTTGCATAACCCTTCACCTTTACCCTTTCCCCAAACTTCTGCAAGAAGTCTACTGTTGATAATCCCAATTGTTTGCTGAGGTGTATCAATGGCTGGTTTTATCATTTCTGTTGTGGTAATTGCTATTAGTTTGTTAATTATCTCCAAGCTACCTACTGGCGTTGAGATAGATAGTCCTTGGATTGCTTTGATTGCAGGAGCAATTATCGGTGCTTTTAATGGTTTCTGGAGTCTTTTCCCTGGTTGGTTTAGGACAACTAGCGCTGTTATCAGTCTGGGTTTAATTCCTTTGATTGGCAGCATTATTGTATTTGGTTTAGCAGCTTGGCTAGTAGAAGGATTCAGACTGCGATGGGGAATTGCTAGCGCCATTATTGGAGCGATCGCCTTAAGTATTATCAACTCCATTCTGTTCTTTATTCTGCGCCAGATTGGTGTAGTGGCAGCTTTTTAAGTTAAAAGTCAAAAGTTAAAATCATCCTCTCTTCCAGATTAACCACCACTAACAGGGGGAATTAACACGACCTCATCGCCGTCTTGCAAAATAGTATCTGGTTCGACAAATATCAAGTTAACTCCAAACCTGGTTACATCCCGCCATTTGCTTAATTCCGGATGTTCGGCAATTAAGCGATCGCGCACTGCAACAACTGGTGTATTCTCCGGAAATTCCAACACCAGTTCTGGTACTCCATAAGCCTCTTGATAAGCAGCAAATAACTTGACATTAATTCTAATTGTAGGTTCATACATAAAAGCCTAGCCAAAACAGTGTTTTTAAACTGGTCTTAACATTATCTCTTTTTATTGAAAGTACTGAAGGGGCGGCGAATTTTGATGGTATGTTACGCGATCGCCACCCTTGCTGATTAACGTCAATTCGATGGATATAATACTAATGGAAGATACACAGTAATGAAAAAAGTGGGTAATACGCAAAATAAAATGGGTGAAACCCAAGACACTGTAGCGTTTCAATATAGATCCAATACATTTAGTGGGGAGACAATTACGTTTGAGGGTTTCTCCCTCAAAGCCCCAAAATCTCTCATCAAAGCTCAAGTAGAGTCAGCTAAGCTCTGAAAATCAAATTTTTTTAACAATTCTAAAAATTTAAAAACCGCAGGGATGTGCAAAGCGTTGGATAAAACTGCAACGGCCATGACTCTTTTAAGCGGTACTGGCAAACCGTATACTTGTACTTGTGGAGGAATTGGTATTGCTGCTAAACGTGGGAGTATAGCAGCTGTAAGTCCTTGATTCACCATGCTGACAATAGTAGAGTCTTCTTGAATATGGCTAGCAGTATTTAAAAAGGGCGCTAAATTTCTGATATGTTCATGTAAAGGTCGTCCACAGGGTAAGCAACTAAGCATGACTGGTGAATAAACTGCTAAATCTTGCCAAGTAATTTGGAAATTCTCTATTTTGGCATGGGGTGGCAATAAAGCAACATATTCATCCTGGACAATTTCCCAAGTTTCAAATTCTTCAGGTGCAGGTAGATAGGTAATACCAATATCAGCGCGTCCTTCACGTAAAGATTGTTCTACATCCAAGTAAGCAAGGCGTTCTATGATAGTGACAGCTATTTCTGGGAATTGATGGTGAAATTTGGCTATTACTTGCGGTAGCAAATGAGTGGCGACGCTACGAAAAGAAGCTATGCGTACATGACCACCATGTAAACCTTTATGCAGATTTGCTTCTTCTTGCATCATCTCCAAATGTTGCAGAACTGTGCGAGCATGATACAAAATCCGTTCGCCTGCTGGTGTTAATACTGCACCGTAGCGACCCCTAGCAAATAGAGGTACACCCAATTCTTCTTCTAAGGTAGCAATGGCATGACTGATTGCTGGTTGAGAAAGCTGCAATTCACTTGCTGCCTCACTAAAGTTACCACACTCCGCTACTGCAACAAAGGCTCGAATCTGGGAGAGTTTCATCGGTAATTCCAATACAGAAGCTGATTTGTTTTTCTCAAATAGATTGTATCAATAGATTTTTATTATCTATAAACCACATTTATAAAATCTATACAAGCCATGATTTGATTGTTGAGTGAGGCGTTGCTAGAGTTTTGATTGTGGATGAGCATTTCAGGAGTAATTCTATGAAAAATCATGGGATGTGTCTGCAAAATAATGACAGAGAATTAGAACTAGAATTTAGATACAATAGCAGCTCATTTTTTAGAAAAAGCTTGCGTAAATTGTGGCAAACAATAATTAATTATTTAGTAGCTCATCAAGAATTAAAAGTTTGGCAAAAAATGGATCGTCACGGTAATATTTATTGGCAAGCATACGACCCTGTGACTGGTAAGTCTTTTATGTCAGGTTCTGAATCTGATATGCGTGCATGGATTGAACAAATTTATAGATAGTTCAAATTTTTAGAAGTAGATAAGCCGCAGAGGACGCAGAGATCGCAACAGAGAAATAAGGATTGTTATATGACAGATTTAACTCTTGTAATTGGCAATAAAAATTATTCATCTTGGTCATTGCGTCCGTGGTTAGCGATGAAGCAATTTGGTTTAGAATTCCAGGAAATTTGCATTCCGCTATATACCCCAGAAGCTACATCAAAAATTCGTCAATACTCTCCATCAGGAAAAGTACCTGTTTTATTACATGGCAATCAAAAGGTGTGGGATTCTCTAGCTATTTGTGAATATTTAGCTGAAGAATTTCTACATCTAAATTGGTGGCCAGAAGATAAATCTACTAGGATGATAGCTCGTTGTATTAGTGCAGAAATGCACTCTGGTTTTCAAAATTTACGTCAGAATATGCCGATGAATTGCCGTGCTAAACTTCCTGGTAAAGGGATAGCATTAGGGGTACAAAAAGACATTGATCGTATCACTACTATCTGGCGAGATTGTCGAGAAAAGTTTGGTGGTAATGGTGATATGTTATTTGGTCAATTTACTATAGCTGATGCTATGTTTGCTCCAGTTGTCTTGCGGTTTGTGATCTATGATGTGCAGTTAGATAATGTTGCTCAAAATTATGTAGAAGCTATTTTAGCAATACCAGCACTGCAAGAATGGATCAAAGCTGGTAAAGCTGAGCAAGAAATTATTCCTGCTTTTGAGTTTTAGGAATAGTTTATTTTAATGATGTATTGTTGTTGGCGAATAAATATAGCTTTTAAACGCAGAGGGACGCGGAGTTAGCGCAGAGGAACGCAGAGTTTTTCTGTATTAAATCTTTACAAATTAATTATTGCTGGTTTTGGTATTTTCAGGATGAATTTTATTGGTACGGAACATCAGCTGCAACTCACCTACATCTGCGGTAAAACCCCAATGCTTATAAAAAGACATCATCTCTGGTAAACAATAAAGAGCTACCACTTCTACAGAGGATAATTTAGGATGATTGATCGCTAATTCCATCAATTTAGAGCCAAGTCCCATATTTCTATGGCTAGGTTTGACGATGACATCATAAACAGTGGCTCTATATATAAAATCTGTAAGAACGCGAGTAAAAGCAATCAAGCAATCGCACTCATCAACCAATCCAATTATAATATCCGATGCTGCTAGCATCTTCTCGATTTCCTCACGCGTGCGTCGTTGACTCCAGAATTCGTTTTTGTATAAATCTAATAAATCTGAAATTTGAATTTCACTTAGTTGTTCTACAACTTGATAATTCATAAGAGAATTATTATTTGACTGTGAGTTCGACTGAACATAACCCCAACCCCTTCCCTAGTGGGTAAAAAATCTATAATTATAATTCGCCTTTTCTTCTTCTGTGTTCTCTGCTTCTCTATGGTTTTTTACTCAAATTTTATTTTTACAAATCAGATAGGACTGCCACAATTAAATATTATTCTAAATTTATCCTCCGACTTGCATCGCCTCAGCTGCTTTAGCACTAATTTCCAAAAAATCATTTGCCTTCATAATTTCGTAAAGGTTGATCTCTGTTTCTAATAAACAAGCATGTCCACTTTCAGGTAATACCAGAACTTTGGAGTTGGGTAAAATATTAGCTAATCTTTGCGCTTCTGCCAGAGAAGGTAAAAGTCTATCCTGAGTGCTAGCGACTAGTAAAACAGGTTGAGTCAGTTGACGTAACTGTTGTTCATCAACACTGAATTCTCGAATTAAAGATAATCGCCACAGAACGGTTTGTGAAGGTATAGAACGCATTGTTTTCAGCAAATCTTGGCGATCGCTTCTGGAAATACGTGATAATGTTGCTAGAAACGGTAATAAAGCTAGAGCGCCAATATCAAAACAGGATGATGGCACTAAATAAGAAAACTGTGACGCCCACTCGTATAATGGGCGAAGATGAAAACTAGAAGCAGGATTAATCAAAATAATTCTTTTAAATAAATGTGGTGCTGCTACAGCTACTTTTTGAGCTAAACAACCCCCAAAAGATTCGCCACATAGATAAACTGGTCGCTGGGAACTTTTTTCTAATTCTGCATGGATCAAGTCCAACACATTATTAGTTAATACTTCCCAACTAGTCAAATCTTCCCGTGGGATTGCCAAACAACGGACATCGAAACCAGCTTCTAAGCCTGCTGTTTGCGTTCGTAATAGTTGACCAGTTCCATCCATTCCAGGCAAATATACAAATAAGGGATATTCTGGCTGAAGACGTTTAGGAGTCAAAAAACACGGCTGTAGTGCTACTTTTGGAGTCATTGGTTAATAGTCATTGGTCATTGGTCAATGGTCATTGGTCAATGGTCATTGGTCAATTGAAAATGACAAATGACTCTAATAAGATCCTTCATGCAATAGATTAGCAATTTCGCCCTGACAATGTTCTGTTAGTTCAGCAACAACAGTTTTAGCTTGTTTACCTTGGTATAGTTGTTGGTGTTGGGGCGTAATCCAATAAGGACGGCCAATCAACACCGCAACTCGATTGTATATTACCAAAGGATGCCAACCAGGTTGATCGAAAAGTGGTTCGGAAGGATCAAACAAGTTCAATAGTTTCAAGGGAACGGCTGATGTGTTAATTTCTTCTATAGAGGCGATCGCAACTGGCAGAATTGCCAAATCTTTGACATTGGCTCTTAATGCCAGATGAGCAAATCCTCGTTGAAACTCACCCACACTGTTTGGCTGAGTAAATTTCACCATCGGTTCTGTTCCTTCAGGAAAAACTCCAACCAGTTGTTTCGACTTCAACAAAATTTGTGCTTGCTTAAAAAAGCTTTGTTGACGTTGCTGATTTGCCTCTAAGGGAAAGCATCCCAACCCTGCTACTATTTCTCGCATAATGGGTACTTGTCCCATGTAATGATGACAAGCAAATCTAATTGGACTCGAAAGTGCTGCCATCAAGATTGGTGCATCCATAAAGCTACGGTGATTGCTAACTACCAACACACTGGCATCTTGGGGAATGCGATCCTCATAGTAGCGAAACATTTTGGTTGAAAGTGCTGCCAACAACCAGTGAGAAATATTCAGGGGGCTGTTTACACTCATAACTCTTTAATAAAAATATCTCACAAACATAGGTGTTTATCTGCACTTAATCGTTACATTTCTTCACTATGCCTGGGACTGCCTTAAGGTAGAAATGTTTCACTTATAAAATTAGGAAAATTGTTTACACAAAAGTGGCTAATTATAATACTGCCAACAAAAAATTTGTGAAAACTCTTTTTATTGCAGTTTTACACCTCAGATTTAAGATAGCCGCGATCAACAAAGTTCATCACAAGGATAAAAATAGTTCTGCGCCTTCGCTGATCTCAAAGTTTCTTTTCTATAGAAGTCATCTATGAGAAAATTCTCATGAACATCATACGAAAATCTTTTTCTCCAACCCTTAGTCCCTAGTCTCTGGAATCTAGCGGCTATTTTCAAGACAACATATATGTTTCTCTTGTCAAAAGCAATTAAACCTAGAAGTTTCAGAGAAATCAGTCGCTGCAAATTTATTTCTTTTTGATAAAAATTAACTGAATTTATACCTATAAAAAACTAATTCTAAACTAAAGAAATTTGTTAAGATTCTAGTAGAAGTTGAAAATGTGAGGTTTATGTTATATAATGACGTGGTTTTACGTCTATAAGTAAGATAGAAAATAGTTTTAACAACTTATATTTTTATTGTGCATGAATCTAGTGGATCAAACAGAAAAAACATTTGCACTTACAACACCGCTATATTACGTCAACGACTTGCCTCACATTGGCAGCGCATATACAACCATCGCAGCTGATGTGGTAGCACGTTTCCAGAGACTTTTAGGGCGTCCAGTACTACTGGTAACTGGTACAGATGAGCATGGGTTAAAAATTCAGCGGACAGCCGAAAGTAAAGCTATATCCCCACAAAAGTTCTGCGATGAAATGTCTAGTGGGTTTGTTTCTCTGTGGCAAGTACTAAATATTAAATATGATCGCTTTATCCGGACTAGCGATCCTCGCCACGAAGCAATAGTCAAAGAATTCTTTCAGCGAGTATGGGAAAAGGGTGACATCTACCAGGGACAGCAAAAAGGTTGGTATTGTGTCTCTTGCGAAGAGTTCAAAGAAGAACGAGAACTGCTAGAGGGACACCGTTGTCCAATCCATACAAATAAAGAAACAGAGTGGCGAGACGAACAGAACTACTTTTTTCGCCTATCTAAATACCAAACCCAACTTGAAGCACTCTACCAATCTCGACCAGATTTTATTCAACCAGAAAGCCGCCGCAATGAAGTTCTCAACTTTGTTAAGCAGGGGTTACAGGACTTTTCAATTTCACGGGTGAATCTAGACTTAGGTTTTAGAGTTCCAAGCGATCCAAAGCACACTCTTTATGTTTGGTTTGATGCACTATTGGGTTATATAACAGCATTGTTGGAACCAGATGCCCAAGCAACTTTAGAAAATGCCTTAGCAAAATGGTGGCCGATAAATTTGCATTTAATTGGTAAGGATATCCTACGCTTTCATGCAGTTTACTGGCCAGCAATGCTAATGTCAGCTGATTTGCCTCTACCAGGAAGGGTTTTCGGACACGGCTTTTTAACCAAAGATGGTCTGAAAATGGGCAAATCTCTTGGTAATACTCTTGATCCCGTAGCGCTAACTACAACCTACAGTGCAGACGCGGTTCGTTATTACTTCCTTAAGGAAATCGAATTTGGTAGAGATGGCGATTTTAATGAAAGTAGATTCATTGATGTTCTAAATGCAGATTTGGCAAATGACTTAGGAAATTTGCTCAATCGTACTTTAGGGATGGTGAAAAAATATTGTGCTGGTAATGTGCCACCAATTACAAGTGAAGATATACCTAATGATAGTCCTTTGAAATCAATAGGTTTACGTCTAGGGGAACAGGTAAAAAATGCCTATGAAGCGTTAGCGTTCGATCAAGCTTGTGAGGTTATCTTGAAGCTGGTACGAGCCAGCAACAAGTATATTGATGAACAAGCTCCTTGGTCTTTATATAAACAAGGACAGCAACAGGCTACAGAAAAAGTATTGTATGCTGTCTTGGAATCAGTGAGATTGGCTGCTTACCTCCTATCTCCAGTGATTCCAAACATCAGCAACAATATTTACCAGCAACTAGGCTTTGAAATCGATTTTAATAACCAAGCACAAACTGCCATTACTGCTCCTTTTGCTATTCATGGCACATGGGGAGTATTATCCGACAAACAAATATTGGGCGAACCCTCTCCCGTGTTTAAACGCATAGAACCACCTAAATAACATTAGTTAGTTCTTTCAATTTCTGATTTTGTTTACTTACTCGGGGCTGATTCGATTGGCCCTGAAAGCTTATCATAAGTTCTTCAAACTCTTAGTAAATCTCAAAAAATTAAGTATCAATTATTTTTTGATAAAAAATGAGGTATGACAACAATGTTGAATAATCTGGAAAACGACTCGATCTTCACGCCAGAGCAAGTTTTAGAAAATCGAGGTCGTGTTGCCATATTTATTGATGGCTCAAATTTATTTTATGCCGCATTACAATTGGGTATTGAAATTGATTACACCAAGTTATTATGTAGACTAACAGGTGGCTCTAGGTTACTACGCGCTTTTTTTTATACTGGTGTAGATAGAACCAACGAGAAGCAACAAGGCTTTTTACTGTGGATGCGTCGTAACGGTTATCGGGTCATAGCTAAGGATTTAGTGCAACTACCAGATGGTTCTAAAAAAGCTAATTTAGATGTAGAAATTGCGGTAGATATGATGGCTTTAGTAGATTCCTATGATACAGCAGTTTTAGTCAGTGGTGATGGGGATCTAGCATATGCAGTCAATTCAGTTAGTTACCGTGGTGTGCGGGTAGAAGTAGTTAGCTTGCGTTCGATGACCAGCGATAGTTTAATCAACGTGAGCGATCGCTACATAGATCTAGAAGCCATCAAAGAAGATATCCAAAAAACTCCACGTCAAAGTTATCCATATAGACCCCTGACTGGTATGGATTTTTTAGACCAACCCAGAGAAACTGAGGGGCAATTGGAAGTTCAAGAATGAAGCAGCAACACAAAGGACAAGGGGGACATGGGGAACACGCGGGACAAGGAAGTAGTCTTTCCTCCTTGTCTTCCTTGTCCTCCTTGTCTCCCCCCTCTCCCTTGTCTCCCCTCTCCCTTGTCTCGCTTGTGTCCGTCCGTCCTAGAATCTTATTTTTAACTTTCTCGCTTGTAATAGGACTAGCTGCTTGTGGCGGTCAAAATCGCATATCGGATAAATCACCTGTTGAGAACAGATCTCCTCAAGATGCAGATAGTAAATTAACTTTCTTTGATGTCACCTTAGAACAAGCAGATGAAGTCGGGCGACCAATTTGGAAAGTCATTGCTAAACAAGCAAAATACACTAAAGAAAAACAGATTGGTCAGCTTGAAACTCCATATGGAGAGTTATACCAAGATGGCAAAATTGTTTATCAAGTACAAGCAGAAAAAGCAGATATCGAACAGAATGGTAAGCAATTATTTTTAAAAGGAAAAATAGTAGCTACCGATCCCAGTAATGGAATTGTGTTACGCGGTAATGAATTGGAATGGCGCCCTCAAGAAGATTTATTAATTGTCCGCAACCAAATTAATGGAACTCATAAACAACTACAAGCAGTAGCAAAAGAAGCACGAGTCAAAACCCGAACTCAACGCATAGATTTTTCTGGGGGAGTAGTTGCTAACTCTCAAGAACCACCATTGCAAATGCGGACAGAACACTTAATTTGGCAGATCAAAGATGAAAAACTGATCGCTGATCGCCCAGTACAAATTGACCGTTATAAAAATAAGCAAATTACTGATCGTGGTAAAGGAGATGCAGCCGAAGTTAACCTCAAAACTAAAATTGCTACTGTCACAAAGAATGCTCAAATAGAATTGCTGGAACCACCAATGCAAATTGCCAGCAACTCCATGACCTGGAACTTGAATACAGAAATCGTCACCACAAATGCTCCTGTACGGGTATTTCATCGGGCTGAAAATGTCACAGTTACTGCTAATCAAGGTGAATTTAAAATTCCTCAAAAAACAGTTTATTTAACAGGGAACGTCAACGGTGTAGGACAAAAACGCCAGTCCCTCAAATCTAATACAGCAACTTGGTATCTTGATCATAAATTAATGGAAGCTCAAGGTAATGTGGTTTATAAACAAGTTGACCCACCGATGACATTTACTGGTGAAAAAGCCGTCGGTAATATTCAAACAGAAAACATAGTTGTTAGTGGTGGTGATTCTCAAAATAGAGTGGTGACAGAGATTATTCCCCAGGAAAAGTTCAAAAATCAATAAATCAATAGTTAACTAAAAAAAGGTAGGCGATCGCCACCCTTCAATTGCCAACCTAAGACAAAATATTTACTCTTGGGTTGTCGTATTGAGTATGGGATGTTAAGTAGAAACATTCGGCTTTTTATACCCTCATGGGCAGATATATAGAAGATTTCGGCTTTTTTCCCCTTATGGGGAGATATACAGAAAGTTTCGGCTTTTTATCTCCTTATAGTAAGATATACGGAATTTTCCGTATAATAAGTAGTTGGGCGGCATGCGGCGTAACTGAATCAGGCATTGAAAGATTGAAGAAGGAAAAAAGACCTACGGTTTTGAGCCACTCTAGAAGGTTGCTGTTCGTCTAGTTCAGGGTTGCACAGCCTGAACTTGTTTGTGAACTAATTGTCAGTCTTGACGGCTTTGCCCAAGGTCAGCGTTCACCTGGTTATTTTGGCTATTTTGGTCCTGATTTTGCTGACTGGATCAAGACCAACACAGCCGTTCCGCATCGGATGCTCATCGGACGCCGAACCTATGAGATGCTAAATGGACTGCCCGATGAGGCGCGGGACGAAGGATGGAAAACGATGACGACAACACCTGGCTGGCTGTTCTCGCGGACGCTGAAGGCGGCAAACTGGTCGGGCTTAAGCATCGTTCGCGATGACTTGGTGGGCTTTGTGCGTGAACTGAAGCATACTGACGGTTGTGAGTTGCGGACTCTGGGTAGCCTGTCGCTGCTCCGGCAACTACTCGCGGCTGACCTAGTGGATCGTCTCAAACTCGTTGTTTGTCCCTTGATTCTCCCGCAAACAGGTGTCGAACCGATCTTTGCAGGGCTGCCAGACATGGGCTTCGACCTGCTCTCAACCAGGGTTCTGGATGGGCGCGTCCTGCTTCTGGAATATCGACCGACAGGAGTGCCACCATACAGCGATTAGTCGCAAATCGCCGTGTCTAGACTGTTTGTGGTCGAAAGAGGTTCATAAAGGCATATGCAACGTGCTGCCCAATCGGGTCGAGGAGAGCATTTAACTCCCCCCTCCCACACCACCCATCGTGCGGGTCCGCAATGGGCGGTTCATGAAGACGCGCAAACAACACTGATAGTTAAGCGTATCCTTGAACTTTCATCCAAAGATTCCGAATTGATAACAATCCCTGTTGTTCCAACCATTCATTGGTCATTCCCGTTTGCGTCGCTAACGTTTTCGACAACCGCCAATAACCTTTGCGGCTAATGCCGGTCAAAATTGCATGACGCTTACTTGTCCCCAGTTTGAGCAAGTTAGCAATGCGGGTTCTCGGTCTGCGCCACTGCTTCCAATAGCACATGCGAATCCTTCGCCTTAACCAACCATCTAGCTCTTCAATCGGGGTGTAGTGCTGGGAAATGCCAAAGTAGTTCATCCACCCGCGCAAGTATCGGTTCAATCGCTCGAATCGCTCTGCCATAGAAACGCCCCAACTGCGTGACGTTAAGCCGCGCAATCGATGTTTGAACGCTTGCATGGCAATGTCAGAGGCGAAGATGCGAATCCCTCGGAACGTAAATCCCAGGTAATTCAGATCCTCGATCTTGACCACTCGGCTCTTTTCCCGATTAACCTTCAACTTGAGGACTTGTGTGAGGTAACGGCTGATTTTCACCATCACCCGTTTCCCTGCCCGTCTACTTTTGACCAGAATGACTAGGTCATCTACATAGCGAACAAAGCGATGCCCTCTTGCTTCGAGTTCCTTGTCCAAGTCGTCCAATAAGACATTGGAAAACAAAGGTGAAAGTGGAGAGCCTTGCGGCGTCCCCCATTCGGTCGGTTCAACGGTGCTTCCGACCAAAACTCCGGCTCGCAGGTAACGACCGATTAACCGCAATAGCACTTTATCAGCTACTTTACGGGCGATCCGGGACATCAAGACATCGTGGTTGACAGTATCAAAGAATTTTTCCAGATCCAGATCCACCGCGATGCGGTATCCCGATTTGAGGATCGTTTTCACCTGTCGGATTGCTCCGTGAGCCGAACGATTCGGGCGGCACCCATAGCTTGAGTCAGAAAACTCTGGCTCAAAGATGGGCGATAGTACTTGGAGGATGGCTTGCTGGATTACCCGGTCTACGACACAAGGGACACCTAGCTTTCTTTCTCCCTTGCCCTGGGGCTTGGGAATGACCACCCGCCTGACAGGGCGAGGTTGGTAACTGCCATCGAGTAGGGATTGGCGAATCTCACTCCAATGTTCTCTGGCATAAGCTGGAAAATCCTCTAGGCTCATCCCGTCACTGCCGGGGGCACCCTGGTTGGACTTCACCCTTGCCCATGCCCGCTTGACATTGTCGCGCTCTAAGATTCGCGCCATCAGGTTATCTAAGGCTGGTTCTCTGTCATCACGCCAAACCCGATCTCCCCCGTCCGGGTTCATCAATGGGCTTGAGTTGTTCATCACTCCTCCTTAGTTCGTTCATGTTCAGCCCTTCATCCCAGTGGGACTACTATGGCTTCTGCTGACTTCTGGCGGGCTTAACATCGGGGTTTCCCCCAAATGTGCTGTTCTTGCTGCCTTAGGGTTCTGTGGCTCCCTAGCCGTTTCCAGCTAGACCTCAATCAGACTCCCATCGCAGTGAGAACCGCAACCCGACAGACCTCCCCGGATAAGAGTGTGAACTGTCTCTGCACAACCGCGTCATTTACTGTGTTCCCTGAACCAGAGGGCTTCGTTGTGTTGTGCCAACTCGCCCCAGGACTGTCTCAGCCTTCTATGACGTTTCTGTTCGTCGGCTTGCAGATTTGCCGCTGGCTTCCTTCAGACCCTTCCTCACAGAAGTGCCCTTGCCTTAAGCTAGGAGTTGTCGTCACTCGGCTCCAAGACTTTCGAGCATTTGGACGCTGGTTCTCCTCCAGGGGACTTTCACCCCATTAGTTCACGCCCATGCCGGGCGTACACAATTCAAATGCAGCGGACGGTTGAAAGTTTCTGGTGCTGAGGTCAAGGTTATCTGCCGCCGCTCACTTTCGCCGTTAGGCACTCATCGCAGATCAGGAGAATGTAATCATGAGTAAAGGCATTCTTGGTGCCACCGACGACCTGAGTAAAACGCGGTTCTACCACGGCACGCGGGCTGATCTGATGCCAGGAGACCTGATCGAACCCAGCAATTCTCCGAACGTTGGTGAGCGGCACAGGAAGACAACCTATGTCTACCTGACTCCCAATTTGGATGAAGCCATTTGAGAGGCAGGAATCGCGGTCGGCGAAGGTTCCAGCAGAGTCTACATAGTAGAGCCGATCGGCCAGATTGAAGATGCCTCAGACCTGACGAACCAGAAGTCTCCAGGTCATCCGTCGATGTCATGTTGTTCCCGCGAGCCGTTGCGGGTCACGGGCGAGGTCACGGAGTGGCCTCTTTACCATGGCACTCGGGCTGACCTAAAACCAGGCGACCTGATTATGCCGGGCCATACCTCTAATTTTGGCAAGAAGGGTAGGACAGCAAACTACGTCTATCTGACCCGCACTTTGGATGCAGCCACGTGGGGAGCGGAGCTAGCAATCGGTGATGCTCCCGGTAGAATTTACATTGTGGAACCGACTGGCCCGATTGAAGATGACCCCAACCTGACGAATCAGAAGTTTCGGGGTAATCCGACAAAGTCATTCCGTTCCCGAGCGCCTCTACGGGTTACGGGCGAGATCACGAATTGGCAGGGGCACTCTCCTGAAGCACTCAAAGCCATGAAGGACGGCCTTGAACGGCTTGAGCGACTTGGTGTTGAGCCAATAGACGACTGAACCAGGAACTTCATAAAAGGTTGCAGGATCAAAGCAATAAAGTAGAATGAGAAATAGGGTAGCTCAGTAGTATAGCGGTCGGCTCTAGACCGACTGGACGCAAGTTCGAGCCCTGCCCCTTCAATTTTTAGATATTAGTGCCAACGCAGCATAACAATCCGCTTGCACACCGACCGTACAGAGTTCCTTCGTTGAGTCCGAGAAGTTACTAGCAGCGGTTGACTTAATTTTAGGCAACGTAAAGATGCTTCCATAACAGCCAATGCAAGAAGTCGGCTTCGGTTATACAAATACTGCTCACCTGCTGTGCAACAGGAGAGAGCAAACTAACCAAGAAAAGGCAAACTATGATTGATGCCAACGAGGTTCTCAAGGCACTTGCTGGATCTGGTGCTTTTGTTCTTGTACATGGCCGGAACAGTGAAAGGCTAAATCGTGCAGTTGCAATAATTAACTCGATGAGGAAATCCGCCTTACCATTGCAGTTTGATGTTTCAGATGAAATAACAGTTCAAAACGCGTTTAGCGAAATCCGAGAAAAACACGGGCGATTAGATATCCTCGTCAATAATGTTGGTATGCGCGATCGCCGTAAGCTGCTTGGCTAGAAAAACGAACTTCTCTTGGTCGATGGGGAGAACCGAAAGAAATTGCTGGTGCTGTCGTTTTCTTTGCTTCGACTGCTGCCTCCTACGTCACTGGTCAAGTTTTGGCGGTTGAGGGTGGCTATCTCGCTCATTTTTGATTCTTATATCAATTCTGCATTCAGTAGCCCAACACTGTATTAGCAAGTTGCTAAACTTTAGGTTGATAAACCCAAGTAAATAAAATAGAAAACAATGGTAATTCGGCAACCACGCTATAGCAAAGAAGAATTTGCTCAACGAGGGGATGAAATTTATGAGCGTGAGGTGCGTCGCCTCGTTGAGCCAGATCACATAGGTCAAATTGTTGCCATTGACATTGAAACCGGTGCATGGGAGATTGATGCCGATGAAATTGCCGCTTGCGCTCGTTTGGAAGCTCGTAACCCAAACGCGCAAATTTGGATCGTACGTGTTGGTTCTCGGTACGTACGTCGATTTGGAGCGGATCATACTCAGAGAACAGCATGATTAGTGGGTATGTTAACGCTGATTATGAACCCATCATCCGTATCAAGATTCTTGATTCCAACGGACAGATATATGAACAGAACGCAATTGTAGATACAGGTTTTAATGGCTGGCTCTCCCTACCACCGGACTTGATTACGACACTCGGGTTAACTTGGAAACGTCGCGGACGAGCAATCCTAGCAGATGGTAGCGGCACCATTTTTGATGTCTATGAAGCTGTTATTGTCTGGGATGGTCAATTGCTGAGGATTCCAATCGATGAAGCCGATTCAGATCCTCTGGTTGGCATGTTGTTGATGGAAGGGTATGAGTTAACTATACAAGCAGTGGCAGGTGGTACTGTAGTATTGAAGCAGCTACCGACAATCTGACAACTAACTAACTTCTAAACAAAACCTCATTACGATTAGTTGCGCCTAGTTGCGGTACATAATTAATACCAAAGTGAGGAGTAAGAACACTAGGAACGCCCTGAGCTATTTGGAGTTGCTTGAGCAGATTTTGCAGAAACTTATCTTGTTCAGCACGGAATGTGGATACATAGGGGCCACGGTTAATGATCGCGAACCAAACCAAACCGCGATCGCGTGTAGGCATTACACCTGCTAAAGCACTTACATCGTTGAGAGTACCAGTTTTAATCACAGTAGCAACAGGGATGTGTCGAGCGTGCAGTGTCCCCCGGTGATCAAAGCCAGAGGTGGGGAATAAGTCTGCTAAATTTAAGCCATGTGCCATTGCTTCCTGTTGCAGTGCCATTAACATCGCACAAGCAGCACGAGGAGAAATCCGATTTTCAACTCCTAGTCCGGAGCCATTGATTAGCTGAATTTCGGACGCAGGAACTCTTGCTAATTGGGCGGCTGTTGACTGCACAACAAGATGACCTCCCACCAAATCTGCCAACATCTGGGCCATATCATTGTTGCTGAAAACGTTCATCTCTTTAATGATTTGCCGCAAAGGTAAGGAACGATGACGCACCAGCAAAGTTTGTTGTGGATTTAGTTGTGCTTCCACCTTCACAGTACCTGCAATTACGACTTGAGGCTTGGGTGTACCTTTAGGCATCAGCGAGTAATTAAAAATTACTCCACGTGGCCAGGTGGTATAGTTCAGTGCTTGCTTGAGTAACTGGCCTGCTAACAGTGGATCTCGTTGGAAATTCATAGCGAAATAACCAGTAATCACTAAATTACCTTGGACTCGCTTGATCCCCATCTTGTTGAGGGTATTACCAAGAGTGATCGCTTCTTCCCAAACAAACAAAGGATCACCACTACCAATAATGACTAAATCACCTTTTAACACTCCGTTTTGTATTGGCCCAGTAGCGCTAACTAAAGTCTCAAATTGATGGTTTGGCCCCCAAGTTTTGAAAGCAACTAGAGAGGTCGCTATCTTAGTTAATGAGGCCGCAGGCAAAGGAATTGTACCTTGGTGATTTGCCATCAGCATTGGTCCTGACTGTATCCAAATCCCTTGACTTTGGACAGTGTTCGCCGCTACTAATTTTGATGTTGCTAGCTCTTGGAGATACTGTTGCACTGTAGTGACTCCAGCTGGATTTGGATCAGGAGCAACAATTAAGCTAGGGTTACTTTGCCAAGTTAAAATATCCATCGGTTCCAAAGGCTTGATTTGTACTCCAGCCATCTCCAGCCACATTGAAACTAAACCTGAACCAATTAATTCCAGCATTATTCACTCCTCGTATTTATGCAAATATGCTACTGCAAGCAAAAGGCTGTAAAGGATATATTTTAGGCTTTTTAGCTCTTTTTGACTGCGTAGTTATTTTTGCCAAGCTGCACTCATTATTAATTGTTGTAAGATTTTATCTCACCAACAACAAACAACTAACAACTAATGTACAGACGCGATGTTCCTCGCGTCTCTACAAAAAACAACAATCAAAAAACAACAACCAACAACTAACCACTGTACGTTGTTTATTCAGTGGGTGTGGGGAGTAATTCGTGCTATGTTGGGCTTGTTAGTTGCTTTGTTGAAAGCAGAAAAGACAAAAAAGAAGGATAAAGTAAATACAAACCATCGGGTTTATCCGTAGGTTTATTTTATGATTTATACTTTTTCCCTTCAGTCTTGAATTGACAGCTGCGAATTGGCAGCCCCAATCTACTACTTTCAGCAGAGGCATCTGGTAAAATTTGTAAGGTTTCTAGAAGCTCTGAGCAATGGGATCGACTTGCGTACGAATCGCAATTGACGCAATGGGAGGGGATCACGCACCCGGTGAAATCGTCGCTGGCGCACTGCGAGCTAGGGATGAGTTGGGCGTGGAAGTGTTGTTGGTGGGTGATCCCCAACAAGTTGAAGCAGTGCTGCCACCAAAGACTAATTTGGGGCAGGTGCAGATCGTTCCGGCTGAGGACGCGATCGCGATGGATGAGGAGCCTTTAAGCGGTATCAGACGCAAACCCAAGGCTTCGATCAACGTGGCGATGGATTTAGTCAAGCAGGGGCAGGCAGATGCAGTGATTTCTGCCGGTCACTCAGGCGCAGCAATGGCAGCAGCATTGCTCCGCTTAGGACGACTGCCGGGAATTGATCGTCCAGCAATTGGTGCGGTATTTCCCACAATGATAGCTAGCAAACAAGTACTGATACTTGATGTCGGCGCTAATGTAGACTGCCGTCCAAAATTTTTAGAGCAGTTTGCCGTTATGGGGTCGGTTTATAGTCAGTATGTCTTGGGTGTTCCGGAACCGAAAGTCGGTTTATTGAACATTGGTGAGGAAGACTGCAAAGGCAATGATGCAGCTGTGCGCGCCCATCAACTGCTGCGGGAAAATTCTCAGATAGCCTTTGTTGGCAATGCTGAAGGACGCGATGTCCTCTCTGGTCAATTTGATGTGATTGTCTGTGACGGCTTCGTAGGCAATGTCTTGCTGAAATTTGCCGAAGCAATTGGAGAAGTGATGCTGCAAATCGTTAGGGAAGAATTACCCCAAGGATTGCATGGTCAATTCGGTACAGCAATTTTAAAACCCAACTTAAGGCGGATTAAACAGCGGATGGATCACGCTGAACACGGAGGTGCTTTGCTCTTGGGTGTAGACGGCATTTGCATTATTGGTCATGGCAGTTCTCAAGCACCTTCTATTTATAATGCCATTCGATTAGCAAAAGAAGCAGTGGATAACCAGGTGCTGCAAAGAATTCAATCTAAATATCAGAGTAAATCCTCCGGGCAACTATTGCCCGAAAACAGTCAATAGTCATTCGTCAATAGTCATTCGTCAATAGTCAGTAGTTGATTAACTTAAACTATGGACTATTGACTCTGAACTTTGGACTTTTGACACATGACACAATGCCAATAGCTTGGGAGAACCCGGAGTGCAAACATTAGGAATCGCAATTACAGGAAGTGGCTCAGCAGTACCAGCTACTTTTCTGGATAACCAAGGGCTAACGGAACTGGTTGAAACATCAGATGAATGGATTACCACAAGAACAGGAATTCGTCAACGGCGTTTGGCAAATGTAGGTGAATCTTTAACAGATCTTGCCACTGCCGCTGGTGAGGCGGCGATCGCTATGGCTGGCATTACACCGCAACAGTTAGATTTGATTTTGCTGGCAACCTCTACGCCCGATGACTTGTTTGGCAGTGCCTGTCAAATTCAAGCCAAACTAGGAGCAGCAAGAGCTGTAGCATTTGATATGACAGCAGCCTGTTCAGGTTTTGTATTTGGATTGGTAACAGCAGCCCAATTTATTAGAACTGGTGTATATCAAAATGTCTTACTGATTGGAGCAGATATTCTCTCTCGTTGGGTAGACTGGCAAGATCGACGCACCTGTGTACTATTTGGTGATGGTGCTGGGGCAGTAGTATTGCAGGCAAATGATAGTGATCGCTTACTGGGATTTGAACTGAGAAGTGACGGCACTCAAAACGATTGCCTTAACCTTCCCTTCACACCTGACGCCACAGAATTACTCCCAGGTGTTGTTGTTGGTAGAGGTAACTTCCAGCCGATCACCATGAATGGCAAAGAAGTTTACCGCTTCGCTGTCCAACAAGTGCCAGAAGTTATCGATAAAGCTTTGTTTCGCGCCAACCTCAGCGTCGAGGAAATAAACTGGCTCCTATTGCATCAAGCTAATCAGCGTATTATAGACGCTGTTGCCCAGCGCTTGAACATCCCAGAACAAAAAGTTATTAGTAATCTGGCTTACTATGGCAACACCTCCGCCGCCTCTATCCCTCTAGCTTTGGATGAAGCAGTACGACAGGACAAAATTAAGCCTAACGACATTATTGCCGCCTCAGGTTTTGGCGCTGGCTTAACATGGGGGGCTGCTATTTTTCAATGGGGAAGATAATCATTTGTCATTCGTCATTTGTCATTTGTGTTAGTTGCTCGTTATTTGTTGTTGGTTATTTGTTCTAAGCAATTACCATTAACTAACAGTAAGAACAAAATTTAGCTAATCACTAATGACTCATGACTCATGACTCATGACCAATGACCAATGACTAATGACTAATAACTAATGACTAAAACTGCATGGGTATTTCCCGGACAAGGTTCCCAATCATTGGGAATGGGAATGGATTTAATAAACATACCTTTAGTAAAAGATAAATTTGCTCAAGCCGAAGAAATTTTAGGCTGGTCTGTAATTGAAATTTGTCAAAATGATGCCGACAAACTATCGCATACTATCTACACTCAGCCTTGCTTATATGTAGTAGAAAGCATTCTGGCTGATCTCCTACAGGAAAAACAACAACCAGATTTAGTTGCTGGTCACAGTTTAGGGGAATACATTGCTCTTTACGTTGCTGGCGTGTTTGAATGGTCTGCGGGCTTACGCTTAGTCAAACGCCGTGCCGAACTGATGGACAGCGCTGTTGGTGGGATGATGGCGGCTTTGATGAATTTTGACTGCGAACAACTAGAAAAAGTGATTGCCGAAACCCCTGATGTAGTTGTCGCAAATGATAATAGTCCTGGTCAAGTTGTCATTTCTGGCACACCTACAGCCGTGCAAGCAGTCATATCTCAAGTTAAGGCAAAACGGGCAGTTCCTTTAAAAGTCTCTGGTGCATTTCATTCACCTTTAATGGCAGAAGCTTCAACTCAGTTTCAAGAAATATTAGCCTCAGTAGAATTTCATAAAGCTAAAGTACCAGTTTTATCTAATATTGAACCAACCCCAGCGACAGAAGCAGAAATCTTAAAGCAACGCCTCATCCAACAAATGACAGGGGGAGTACGCTGGCGAGAAATTGCACTGGCATTACCAGAACATGGGATTGAGCGAGTAGTGGAAATAGGACCTGGTAACGTATTAACTGGCTTGATTAAACGCACTTGCTCAAATTTAGTTTTAGAAAATATCCGTAATTTAGCTGAGTTACCTACTTAGCTTTTACGATTTGGAGAATTAGAGAGCGATCACGCTAACCCTTGCTTACCCCAAAAAGAACTATAGTTATGGTTCAGGGGTAAAGCGATCGCACAATTGCAATGATAGATTTTTTACTAGCCAAGTCGGCTCCGCACTCCTCGACCAGCTCGGTTAAGAACGTGAGATAAATCATCGTCGTGCGAACATCCTTATGTCACCCGAAGCATTAAAGTATCTCAATGAGGTACTCGGTATCATACAAGCGCATTCAATCAACAGAGAAAGTGTTAACTGGGAGTTGTTGCAAACCAACGCGCTACACGAGGCTAAAGCTGCACAGGCAACTTCAGACACGTATGATGCTATTCGCCATCTGCTAAGCCAAATCGGCAACAAGCATAGTTTTTTCCTCACCCCTACCCAAGCAAAAGAGCTTGAGAATGAGACAGTTAGTCACAACCGAGAACCTGAAGGTAAGTTGCTTGAAAAGAAGATTGGATTTATTCTCCTACCGGAATTTGGATGCATCAATCAACAGCAAAGTAATCAATACGCTTCATTGCTCCAAGACATCATTCGCAGGATTGATGCTGAAGAACCATGTGGCTGGATTGTAGACCTTCGGTTGAATCATGGCGGAAATATGTGGCCCATGCTAGCAGGCATTGGTCCAGTTCTGGGTGAGGGGCAGGTTGGTGCTTTCGTTACTCCAGAGGGTCAGAAAAACTACTGGATCTACAAGAACGGTCAAGCAAAGATGGACAATAAAGTATACGCTCAAGTAGAAGGTTTTCCTTACATCTTGAGTAATCCTAATGTACCTGTAGCTGTCCTAACCAGCCAATTAACAGTGAGTTCTGGTGAAGCAATAGCCATTGCATTTCGTGGCCGTCGTAACACTCGTAGCTTTGGAGAAAATACTGGAGGATTGTCAACAGCCAATGAGGACTTTCTGCTTAACGATGGAGCCATGCTATTTCTGACAATCTCAACCTATGCTGACCGCTTTGGTCAACTTTATGGTGATATCGTGGTGCCTGATCAACTGGTTACAAATCAATCAGATTCTGAGCAAGATGATGTATTGTATGCCGCTGTAGATTGGTTATTGAAGCAAGTAGCTCACTCTCGTTCGGAGTAATGTCAACGAGTGACCTAACAAGGACGCTGAACCGGACGGACGAAAGATCCTGATGAAGATGCAAAGGTTACCTACCGCCAGTTAGCTGGGTCGTTATCCAGTAACTAACTTTAACGATCAACAGTAGTGGCGATCGCTTATCTTCAAATTCTGTCTGAATTATTTAACGATACTTACTCAGTTAGTTTAGGTAAAAGCGATCGCACAACTGTAATATATAGATGTTTTACTGTCCAAGAGTTTTATATAGATTAGAGGATGTCTGAAAACTTTTTGGTGTTGTATTTAAGACTTGTAGATCCCCCTAAATCCCCCTTAAAAGGGGGACTTTGAGATAATTTCCCCCCTTTTCAAGGGGGGCTAGGGGGGATCAAAAGAAATATTTAATACTTCTCAGACATCTTCTTAGGCACTTCCCAACCAAGAAACTATAAAATTGAGCTAGATTGATCACAAGAATGTACACAATTCTGCTATGAAAACTCTAGCTAAGTGGTCTGTGGACGACTATCATCGCATGATTGAGGCAGGCATTCTGCATGGTCGTCATGTAGAATTGCTAGAGGGTGAAATTGTAGAAATGAGTCCAGAAACTCCAATTCACTACACCACTGCTAGACGAGGTGCAAAATACTTAGAGGAGTTACTATCAGATAGGGCTGACGTTCGCTTCAATGGCCCTGTGACGCTATCTGATTCTGAACCTGAACCTGACATAGCGATTGTGCGTCTTCCAGAGTCTGCCTATAATGATCGTCATCCTGCCCCTAGAGATATCTTCTGGATTATAGAAGTTGCAAAAACAAGCTTGAAGAAAGATTTAGAGGTTAAAGCATCTATCTATGCAAAGGCTGGAATTCAAGAGTACTGGATTTTAAGTCTATCCACTAAAAAAGTTATTGTGTTTCGAGAACCTCAAGACGGCAAGTATTTGAAAGAGCAGACAATCAGTGAAGGGAAAATCATACCATTAGCATTTTCAGATATTGAAGTCTCGATTGAGAAACTTTTCGCGTCAGCATAAGACAATTGCAGTTGTCGCAGCTTCATGCTTGAGTCGAGAAACTAGTAATTTATCCAGTAATTAACTTTAACGATCAAAAGTAGTGGCGATCGCTTATCCTTAATTTTGTCTGATTTCAATTATCTTCTGTGGGCAAAAACCGCGAACCGTTAGCCAGTCTTTTACTCTATCAAGCCTTTAAGTGGTCTGTTGTTAGTCCGATGCTACATGTTTACTTTCGGGGCAAGGTTTATGGTGCAGAAAATGTCCCCTTAAGTGGGCCTTTGGTAGTAGTCAGCAATCATGCTAGTAATTATGACCCACCGATAGTTTCCAACTGTGTACGCCGTCCTGTAGCATACATGGCCAAAGAAGAACTTTTTAAAATTCCAGTTTTAAAACAAGCCATTGAGTTATATGGTGCTTACCCAGTCAGTCGAGGAACAAGCGATCGCACTGCTATTCGTGCGGCCTTAAAATATCTGAATGAAGGTTGGGCTGTCGGTATTTTCTTACATGGTACTCGCACTCCTGATGGACGCATCACAGATCCAAAACGAGGCGCAGCGTTGATCGCTGCCAAAGCCAAAGCACCACTGTTACCAGTTTGTTTGTGGGGTACACAAGCAATAGAAGAAAAAGGTGTGGTGATCCCTCGTGCAGTTCCCATAACAGTGAGAATTGGTGAGTTGATTGCTTCCCCCTGTTCTACAGATAAAGAAGAGTTAGAAACATTAACACAAAAGTGTGCTACAGCAATTAATGCCCTCCATGAACTAGGGCGATAATTTCTTCACTGATAACTGATAACTGATAACTGATTCAAAAATCTTCCTCATCGACAAAAAATTCCACGTCATCTTGTCTCGGAGAATAACTTTGCTTAGAACCAGTTAACCTCCACAATGGCTGTAGCAGTGACATGGCAATCATGCCTACACTGGCACACAAAGCCAGTAATAAGCCTACTGGAAGTTGAATGGATCGAAAGCCTAAAAATTGTAAAGATACTGGCGTAGCGTTTTGTACTGAGAGAAGGGCAACAGCCATTATCCAAAAAGCTAGAACTATTATTGTCAATAGGGCAGCAAAGGTTTTCATGGTGATTTGCGACAAATTGCTAAAGCAAAGACTTTCTCCACACGATTATAGAAAAGTGGTAATTATTTTTATTGAGCCATCTATTAATATTTAGATAACAAATTTAACTATTTGTAAGGTATAGGTCGAAATTGCTGTTGTAAAACTTTATCAAAACAAGGCTACTGCAAACATTCGCTCTAGATGTCGATGTACAAAAGCCCCCACCTTTCTCACTGGAGGTAAGCTTACAATGGTATTTAGTAATTTCTAGAGTGGCAACAAAAACACAGTCAAGGATATATTTAATCCCATACTCAGATGCTGGGTTATGGCTATCAGTAGTAAATTTTAATGCTCGAAGCTGAATTTCAGTAACGAGTTTTGTCACTTACTACTAGCATTGCACAATGAAGCTCAGCAATTTTTACCGTCTAAGCAGAATCTGCCATAACTATGAATGGCAGTGCGGTTAGCCACTTGGCTAGCAAACAAGTGAAGCCTATGTAGCTAAATATTATTCCCCGTCTTTTTTCTCACAGTTACTAAGTAATGTCAACCCCCGAGCGACCTTTTGCCAGTTATCATCTTTGGTCTCTAATTGCCCCAGCATCTGGGCAACAACGTTGGCATTGTCAAATGAGACGGGGGTATATTAAAGCACGCCAACACGAACCCCAAGTTAGAGCATTGCTGACAAAAGTTACAGCATCCCAGCGTATAGGCTTGCTAGCACAAAAAGGTGTTTATGAATTTCATCACCACAGATATCTATTAAATCAATCAGACGGCGTAGAAAAAGTTGCTGAACTACTGAGATTGAGCAATTCACCTAGTGAAGTGCAACAGCGTGTGCTGCAAATTTTGAAGAAATATCACGATGACCCATTGCTTTCAGGGAAACGTATTGTCTTGTTAACCCGTGGTGATGAAGGATTTCCCAAACCAATATTAATTGATCAAAAGCATTATTGTTTCCGCCTCTATGCGGCGATGGACTGTATTTTTATTGAATCTTCAGGTAATTTACATATTTTAGATTTTAAAACTGGTAAATCTGCTTTTGACCGTCGTCAGGCATTAGTTTATCTTTTAGCCGCTCGTTATCTTTACCCTAAACATAAAGCTATAGCTTCCTTTTATAATTTAGAATTTTCTAAAAAATCGGAGTTAATTAGTGTTAATAGAAGTGAATTAGATTTGATAGAGTTTGAGTTAGCTAGTATTGCTCAAAAACACCAACAAGATTTGCAAAAATATCAGCAACAGACTCAGAAATTTAGTCAAATATTTCCGCCCAATCCTGGCTATCACTGTCGATTTTGCCCATTTAATTCTATATGTGAATTTTCTGCTTTTAAGGCTTCGCAAACAGTCTAGTTTGAATAAGGAAAAATCAGACTTGCGATCGCTCGAAATCTGTCACGAAACTGCAAAGTCTGTATGTTTTCGTTGTTGATATGATCAATAATATCGATGTGTAACAAAGTTCATCCCAACCGAACTATGACGACCATAACCCTGCAATTATCACCTGAATTAGAGCAAAAACTACGAGAAAGTATCGCACGTCACGACGCCCAAAGCATTCGACAGCTATTGGCTGATGCGTTTGCACCAACAGTAGAAGTATTACTAAGACAAAAAACAGATACTGAAATTCATGATGATGAATTTGAGATAATTGCTGACCAATTAGCTGACGATTTTGCAGCTTGTGTTGGATCAGATGCACTTCCATTATCAGATTATGCAGTGAGTCGTGAGGGTATTTACGAGGAGCATCCTTATAGATACTAACGTTCTGTTGCGTTTTATTTTTCGCACTGATCCACAATACCCAGTCGTAAGAACTGCAATACGAAAACTACGAACTGAGAAACACACACTATATATTTCATCACAAAACTGTATCGAATTTTGGAACGTCGCTACAAGACCCATAGCAAAAAATGGTTTTGGCTTGACCCCTACAGATGTAAAACGAATGCTACAACGGATTGAGCGTCTGTTTCCATTATTACCTGATACACCTGTGGTTACATACAGTGTATCAGGCGTGCAAGTACATGATGCTCGCCTTGTTGCTAGCATGAAAGCAAACGGTGTAACTCATATATTGACATTTAATACTAGAGATTTCGCTCGCTATGTAGTAGAAGGGATTGTAGTAGTTGACCCAGTAACAGTGTAGATTTTATTTGCAAGGTGCGATCGCTTTTTTGTGAGTGTGAATGGCGATCCCACATCCTCCACTAAACGCGATCGCTTTTTTGTGAGTGTGAATGGTGATCGCACAACCACAGGATAATTTAAGACGCGATCGCACATCTCCCCATAAACATGTAGATCCCCGACTTTTTAAAAAAGTTGGGGATCTTGTTTTACGTCAAGTTTCAAGTTCTGAACTCGGAATTTCTTGTTTCAGGTGAGAATGTTCTCGTCCCAACCTGGAAATTTCTTGTTTCAACCTGGAATTTTCTTGTTTCAACCTAGAAATTTCTCGTTTCAACCTAGAAATTTCTCGTTTCAACCTGGAAATTTCTCGTTTCAACCTGGAAATTTCTTGTTTCAAGCGTGATCAATTGCACTCAAACAAATCAAACAGTCTGCTTCAGCAGACATTAGCTATTAGACTGCGATTTGAATCGCAGGCGGGTTTTTGAACATTTGCGATGTCCCTTCCAAACCAGATCGCACAATCATAGAGAATCTGAAAAGCGATGTCTGACGATAAGCTACTGCGTGTCTACGCACCACCTTCCTAATGCTTCTTTCCCCTTCCACCTGTTTACTGCTGATAGTATCTAATCACCCCCAGCGTTTTTTGGTATCACTGTGTATTTCCTTGTTGTCGAAACAGTTCAGCAGCTTTCTGTAAATCGGCTACTGCCCCTTGATTGTCTCCCAATTCTCTGCGGGCTACACCCCGGTTGTAGTAGGCATTGGTATAGTTGGGATTAATTTTGATAGCAGTGTTGTAATCAGTTATAGCCCCTTGCTTGTCTCTCAAATAGTAGCGGGTTGCACCCCGGTTGTAGTAAGCTTGGGCTAAGTTAGGATTGAGACGAATTGCTTGAGTGTAATCAGCGATCGCTCCTTCATAGTCTCCCTTGTTATACTTATCCTCAGCCTAAATAAAGAAATCATCAGCTTTAGGTGCTGTAGCTACAGGCGTATTAGGAGCAGAAACTCCCACATCTACCCCAACTTTTGTTGACAGTCGTAAAAACGTATTAATGGGAATGCCTAAATTAAAGCCTGTTTTACGTCAGTGTAGCTATGCCGAAAACTCTCACACCCCATATCAACAATTGACTAGATATCTCTAGTTTCATAAATTTAATAAAAAAAGAGTAAAGCTCACTTTTACAGGAATAGAATCAGCTACAAACTCAAATTGCAGCATTTCCGATGATGCTTTACATATATCAGTAAAGTTATACCAAATCAAAAAATGTTTAAGGGCAGATAGCCCCACCCGCCTAACGTCACCCTCTTCGAGATCCTACGGTGTATACACAAGTAATCGGATTACCCAAAAGTTGCTCAAAACCTCACCCTGTCCTAAGGGACATCCCTCTCCTTGGTAAGGAGAGGGAAAGATTTTTGCGTAGCAAAAAGCGAGGGTGAGGTTATAGATTCGTGGGTTTGAGAGTTAGCTAAAACGGTGGTAACTCTCCTAAAATGGTGAAGCGAATATGATTAATTGCCAACTCACCAATGGAAATTTCTTCTTTGGTCAGCCTTACACCTTTACTAGTTATAGTTTCAAAGGGAATGCCTTTACCAATTTCAATGTGATACCAGCACAAACCCATAAAAAACCGTGTAGGATAGGGGCCATTATTACCAATATCATCAGGGTTAGATTCCATTGGTAACCAACCGAAACCAGGGATGTAGAATTCTAACCATACATGATTGTAATCTGGTTGCAGGGGAACGTGTTGGTGTTCTGCGTAGGTAGGACATTTGTAGCGTCCGACAGTGCGACAAGCTATGCCATTTAAACGACACAAAGCCAGCAACACACCTACATATTCACCACAAGAACCAACACCTCTTTCTAATACTCGATCTGGAGTATCAATGTAAGGTTTAATACCATAACTTAGCTGATCGTAAACATAATTACGGATACTATACATTTTCCGCAGCAAATTGGTTTCTGTACCAATTGCTTCTTGGGCAGCACGACGAACAATGGTAGTATCCATTGCCAATTCATCATTATCTACGAGATAACGGCTTTGGTATTCTGGCGATAATTCCGGAATATCTTCTACATCTGCTGGAGTGAGACGATATTTGATACCTCGGACTTCTAACATCGCCTTCCAGCCAAACATGTGTCGTTCACCGGGGGTCAGGGCATCAAATTTGAACACAGCCACCCGTTGTCCATCAATGATTTCTTCCGTAAAAGGCAGTCCCACAGGTTCTACATGCTTAACCTTTTGACGATCTGTGTCGCTTGGTAGGGCAATACGCCATTCTAGGTCTTGTAAGTAAACCTCTTCAATCGGCGCTATTTCTTCCACATAGGACATTTCAATTAGATAGCCATTAGAAAGAGCGTAGCGCTTTTCTAAGAAATAACGATATTGAAGTGGGTGAATAAACGTGCGATCGCGATATGCTAGCTCATGATTAGGGTCAGCATTTGGGTTATCGCGTACATAAGGTTCTTCAGAAGCGTAGGCAATATAGAGAGTTTGTTGACCTGTGTTTTTATCAGTTTGTACTGCTATGCCTGTAGGAGATTCAAACGGTGTTAATACACTAAATTTAACTTCCCCTGTAGCTCGATCCATGCAGTAAACGCTTTGTTCTGTTGCATCGCAAGCCCAAAGAATTTCATCAGTCACAGCCAAATTTTCTACCCCCACACCAGGAGCATAAAATCTGGTAATTTCTTTGCGGGTATGGCGATTAAAAATTACGATATCTCCCAATTTTTGGCAACTGACATAGACAGCTGATTCCCAAACAGCAATGCCATTAGCAGGGTAAGGTAAGGTAACAAAATGTTCCAGCCCCCAAGAATTCCATTTACATAAATAAACACTGTTACCCCTTGTCACCCAGAGAGTATCTTCCCAAATTGCCAAACCAGTGACGTCTGTAAATTCCCTGCTTTGGTGAGGATTGAGAATTTTTGTGTTGTCAGTGGCAGGATCTATTTGCAGCAGATACCCTTTAGGAGAGTCAATAGCAATCAGAGTATCCTGGAAGAAAGCAATACCACTCAAAATGGCAGCACCAATTGGTCGAATTGTTTTTTGCCCGAACATCTGGCTAGCGGTCAAACTGGGAAGAGCAAAATTCATATTAAACTGATGTACTTAAAGATTTAGCGCGACTAGGATGTATTTTGATATGTTTTGTGCAATTCCACTCCCAACTTTTATTACTTACAACTATCAAAAATATGTGCTATAAAAAGCATTTACTTTAGGAATAACACTCAGATAATGTCGTAAAAAAAGTAGGAAGATATGAAAAATCACACTTTATGTTAACGCTTGTTAGCAATATCCCTAATGTAACTTTAGTTGATGGTTTTTCTGGCTATCACTAAATTATGATCGAATTCTGTAACCATTTCCTGTAACCTACACGATGTCTGCTCATTCTCTGCCTGATTCAACTATTGTTTGGCACAGTTTAGAAGTTGATAAAGCAATAGAACTGCTCTCTACGAATGCAGACACTGGCTTATCACCTCAAGAAGCGCAACAGCGATTGGAACAATACGGAGCGAACGAACTCGAAGAAACTGGTGGTCGCAGTGCCTGGGAAATTTTGGTAGATCAGTTCAAAAACATCATGTTGTTAATGCTGATCGCTGTGGCAATTGTTTCTGGGATTTTAGACTTGCTGGCTTTGCAAAGGGGCGAGTTAAAAGCGGGAGAAGTACCATTCAAAGATACGATCGCAATCTTAGCAATTGTAGTCCTCAATGGAATCCTTGGTTATGTTCAAGAAAGCCGTGCCGAAAAAGCCCTGGCAGCGCTGAAAAAACTTTCCTCTCCCAACGTCCGTGTCATTCGTGATGGTAAACCATCAGAGGTGGCAGCTAAGGATTTAGTGCCGGGGGATGTGATGCTCATAGAGGCAGGAGTGCAAGTAGCAGCAGATGGTCGCTTGCTGGAAGGATCAAACTTGCAAATCCGAGAATCGGCACTCACGGGTGAAGCCGAAGCGGTTAACAAACAGGCAGAAACCACATTGCCTGAAGAGACAGGAATAGGCGATCGCATCAATTCAGTATTTCAAGGTACAGAAGTTGTCCAAGGACGGGGCAAAGTTCTAGTTACCAATACCGGGATGCAAACCGAACTCGGCAAAATTGCTGCCATGTTACAGTCGGTGGAAAGTGAACCTACACCGTTGCAACAACGGATGACTCAGCTTGGTAATGTTCTGGTGACAGGTTCTTTGGTTTTGGTAGCTGTTGTTGTAATTATAGGGTTGCTGCGTGGTGGCAACTTAACAGAACTATTAGAAGTTTCTTTAAGTATGGCAGTGGCGGTCGTGCCAGAAGGTTTACCTGCTGTGATCACCGTTACCCTAGCTTTGGGAACTCAACGCATGGTGCGGCGCAAAGCTTTAATTCGCAAACTACCAGCAGTAGAAACTCTCGGTTCTGTAACTACAATCTGTTCTGATAAAACCGGGACTTTGACTCAGAACAAGATGGTAGTGCAATCTCTCTACACCAATGCTTCTACCTCAAATCCAGGTGAAAAAACTTCCAACCATCAAGAATTCCGCGTTACAGGAGAAGGTTACGCTCCTACAGGCGAGTTTCAACTGCAAAATAATAAAGTCGAGGTACAAGATTACCGAGAACTACAAGCTTTATTAGTTGCCTGTGCTGTTTGTAATGATTCTGTCTTACAACAGCAACAAGGACAGTGGACTATTTTAGGAGACCCAACAGAGGGTGCATTAGTGACACTGGCAGCCAAAGGAGGAATTGAAAAAGACCAGTGGGATAGTAAATTGCCTCGGGTGGGTGAGTTTCCGTTTTCTTCAGAAAGAAAGCGGATGAGTGTAATTTCTAGAGTTGAACAAGTAGAAACTGGTGTCTCATCTTTAACTGATGTTGATCCGATTATTAGCTATTTGGTGAACTCCCATAACTATTTAATGTTTACCAAAGGCTCACCAGAATTAATTTTGGCTCGTTGCACTCAACTTTATGTAGGTAATGGCACTACTCCCCTGACTCAAAAACAGCGAGATGAGATACTAGCTCAAAATGATCGCATGGCTTCTAATGGTCTGCGGGTGCTAGGTTTTGCTTATAAACCCCTTGGGGAAATTCCACCGGAAGGTTCAGATGAGACATCCGAACAAGAATTAGTTTGGTTGGGCTTAGTGGGAATGCTGGATGCACCCCGTCCAGAAGTGAGGGCGGCGGTACAAGAGTGTCGAGAAGCAGGCATTCGACCGATAATGATTACCGGTGATCACCAGTTAACAGCCCGGGCGATCGCGACCGATCTAGGAATTGCCCAAGCAGGCGATCGCGCCCTGACTGGTCAAGAACTGCAACGGATGAGCGACCAAGACCTAGAGCAAAATGTAGACTTGGTAAGTATTTATGCTCGAGTCGCTCCAGAACACAAACTGCGAATTGTCCAAGCTTTACAGCGTCGGGGCAGATTTGTTGCGATGACTGGTGATGGTGTCAACGATGCCCCAGCCCTCAAACAAGCTGACATTGGTATTGCTATGGGTATCACTGGCACTGATGTTAGTAAAGAAGCCAGCGACATGGTGCTACTAGATGACAACTTCGCCACTATCGTTGCTGCGACTGAGGAAGGTCGGGTTGTTTACACTAATATCCGCCGTTTTATCAAATACATTTTGGGTAGTAACATCGGTGAAGTTCTCACGATTGCAGCTGCGCCTATCTTGGGATTAGGAGGAGTTCCCCTCACACCCCTACAAATTCTTTGGATGAACTTGGTGACAGACGGTTTACCAGCTTTAGCCTTAGCTGTAGAACCCCCCGAACCAGATGTGATGAAGCGTCCGCCTTTCAGTCCCCGTGAAAGTATTTTTGCTAGAGGCTTGGGGTCTTACATGATTCGGATCGGGATTATTTTTGCGATCATTACCATTATTTTGATGATGTGGGCGTACAATCATTCCACTAGCATATCTGGTGATGGGCTGAGTCCAGAACGGTGGAAAACAATGGTATTCACTTCCCTGTGTCTTGCCCAAATGGGTCATGCGATCGCAATTCGCTCCAACAACAGACTGACAATAGAGATGAATCCATTTTCCAATCCTTATGTATTAGGGGCAGTTGTTTTAACCACAATCTTGCAACTGATGCTGGTTTATGTTCCTCCCCTGCGCAATTTCTTCGGCACTCACTATATTACTTTGCCAGAATTGTGGATTTGTCTTGGCTTCAGCGCTTTAATGTTTGTGTGGATTGAAATAGAAAAGATTTTCTTCCGAGTGATGGGCAAGAAAACCGTGTGATGGGGTGTAGACGCGCTCATAGGCTTCCCGTAGGGTAGGGGTGATGGGGTGATAGGGAGAAGTTCTCTCCCCACTGCCCCTAATCCCCACTCCTTGAGGGGAGTGGGGGCCGGTGAGTTCCCCATCTCCTCACCTCCCCACCTCCTACTTCCCCTACTCCCCACACTTCCGTATGTATTTAAAAACCCTCCATCTGCGACAGTTTCGTAACTATCAAGAGCAGCAAGTTGAGTTTACTGCTCCCAAAACGATTTTGGTGGGCAATAATGCTCAAGGAAAATCTAATTTGCTGGAGGCGGTGGAGTTATTAGCAACATTGCGATCGCATCGTACCTTTCGCGATCGCGATTTAGTGCAAGAAGCAGAAGAACTTGCTCAAATTAGTGCTTCTCTCAAACGAGAAACTGGCATTAGCACTCTCAACTTAATTTTGCGTCGTAATGGTCGTCGTACAGTTAACCTCAATGGTGAAAATCTCCGGCGACAAATTGACTTTCTCGGTGTCCTTAATGCCGTACAATTTTCTAGCTTGGACTTGGAACTAGTACGTGGCGGTCCAGAAGGTCGTCGTCACTGGCTAGATACTCTGTTGATTCAACTAGAACCAATATACGCCCATATATTACAACAATATCACCAAGTATTACGTCAACGTAATGCCTTTCTCAAACGCAATATCGAGACTAGCCAAGGCGTACCTGTGCAAACTGAAGAATTAGCTATATGGGATGCACAGCTAGCGACAGCAGGTACACGGGTAATTAGGCGTCGAGAACGAGCTATACAGCGACTCGCTCCCATAGCCAAAATGTGGCACGCTAGCATTAGTGGCAGTCAAGAAATTTTGCAAATCAAATACTCACCAAACGTTCCTTTAGAACAAAATCACTCACAAAAGGTGCAGCAAGCCTTTCTAGAAAAGCTTCAACAAAGAACTATTGCGGAATTGCATCAAGGCACTACTCTTGTTGGGCCACATCGAGACGAAATAGAATTAACAATTAATCAAACGCCAGCGCGTCAATACGGTTCCCAAGGTCAGCAAAGAACCCTCGTACTAGCTTTAAAATTAGCTGAATTGCAACTAATTGAAGATGTTGTAGGAGAACCACCACTGCTACTTCTCGATGATGTTTTAGCTGAACTAGATCCTTCTCGTCAAAATCAATTACTTGATACAATTCAAGACCGTTTTCAGACAATAATTACTACTACTCATTTAGGTGCTTTTGATTCCCAATGGTTGAATTCTTCTCAGATTCTGTACGTTAAAACAGGGAAAATATCTCCAGAAAAAGTAGGAGTTGGTAGACAACAAGCAGAAGGAATGTTCCAAGAATAAAATAATCTCACTTCATGCCTAAACCCATATTGCCAAATTTAGATATGACGAATATGGAGGACTTGAATCAAGTTCTCTATTGTCCACCATTATTGACTAGCCAACAAGCTAACTGGAACAATATTTTTCTCGCTCACTATCAACATCCTGGTTCCGAAACTTGCGAACACACGATGCAACAGTTGACGCTAGAAATTATGGATATCAATTCATGGACGCATCATGAACGCCGTATGGGTGGTAATCATTTGTCATATCGGCTTGGTGGTAGCGAAATTTGTATTTGTCCGGCTTACACTAGTCATTGGACATGGTGGGAAGAAACAATATCTTTTACGATACTGACATTTAAATCCCTATTTTGGGAAACAATTGTTGGTCAGATATTAGATAGGAAGCAACTTGAATTTATACCAAAATGGCAAATTTTTGACCCATTAATTCAAAACGTGGTCAATGCTCTCAAAGCGGATTTAGAAGCTGGGTGTCCAGCAGGAAGTTTATACGGTGAGTCTTTTGGTACGGCTCTAGCAGTACATTTAATTAAAAATTTCTCCGTATCAAAACATTATTTTCCTGTATATTCTGAGGGATTACCAAAATATAAACTCAAGCAAGTTATAAATTATATCGAAGCAAATTTAAGTGAAGATATCAAACTGGCAGACTTAGCAAATATAGCGGGAATTAGTTGTTATTACTTTTGTCGCCTGTTCAAACAGTCGTTACACATGACACCGCATCAGTTTGTAATTTATAGGCGAGTAGAACTTGCAAAGCAGCTTCTCAAACAATTGGATTTAAGTATTGCAGATGTAGCGCTGATGTGTGGTTTTGCTCATCAAAGCCATCTTAGTCGTCATTTTCGGCGCTTGGTTGGTCTGTCTCCTAAGGAGTTTCGGAATTACTAGCAAAAATATGCTCTCAATAGCAAAAATATGAACGACTATACACTTTTGGCTTGAGTAATGTTGAGGTTGTTTGATATGTAATACTCAATACCAAAACTCATGTGCAATACCCTACATGTAGAAGTAAAAGGCGATCGGTACTATTTACAAGATTCAGGTTCAGGTAAAGAATGTGTATTATTACTGCACGGCTGGCCTGATGACAGTAAGTTATGGCGAAATCAAGTTTCAGCTTTAGTGAATGCAGGCTACCGCGTCATTTGTCCAGATTTGCTCGGTTACGGACTCAGTGATCAACCCCAGGATATTGAGCGGTATACAATTTTCACTCTAGCCAATGATATTATCTGCCTACTCGATAGTCTTGGTTTAGATAAAGTTCATTTAGTAGCGCATGATTATGGGGCTGTGATCGGCTGGGAAATTGCAATAGCCTACTCAACTCGTTTAAAGAGTTTTGTGACTATATCAGTTGGTCACTTGGCTTGTTTGCTAGATTTATCTTTTGATATTCTGCGTTATGAATGGATTTACTTTTTGAACATCCATAAAGTTGCACCTCAGCTTTATCGCGCTAGCAATGGTCGATTGTTGCGCGAAGTGCTGCGTACTCACCCAGACAGGGAGAAAATTTTGCAACGTGCTTTAAAGCCAGGTGTACTCGAAGGAATGCAAAAATTAGAGCAAGCCAACCCACTTCCTGAAATTTTGCTTGCTTCCCTAGAGGGAAAATTACCTAAACCTCAATTGGTGTCTGTTCCTACTTTTGCTATCTGGAGTCAGCAAGACGATTTTCTCTGGGAAGCGCAAATCAAAGAATCAAGCAAATATGTAGCAGCAGAATGGCGGTATGAAAGAGTTGAAGAAGCAGGACATTGGTTTATGCTTGAACAACCTCAAAAGATGAATCGCCTACTGCTAGATTGGCTGGTCAAATATTAGACCTCTTGCACAAATATTTTGAATCCCACCTTAACTCTAAACGAAATCGAGAAGCAGGGTGATTTCATACAAATAGAGAAAATTTAATTAGTCCCTTCTCACCCAGAGATATTTATGTTAGCTAACCACAAAGGACACAAAGAACACAAAGAGTTTTAAGAAGTTAGTAGGGATTAGTGATTTTTATTTGGTTATACGAAATCACCCTACCCTAAGCGAAATCGGGGAGGGAACTAAATCTTCCCACGTTCACGGGGGGATTGACGGGGGTTTTTAGGATTCATGCAAGAGGTTTATTAATCATGGTGTGGCAAGATGCGATCGCTTATTCTTCAACTAATTACAACTTTTCTGGGTCGATTCCCTTTTTTTGCAGTCGCCTCACCAATTCTTGATAACGCTGTTTAGTTCGCATTTACTGGCTTAAAATCTTTGCCAAATGTTTGTAGTTCGGCCAAGTTCTTTGTTTGAATAAGCTGGGTTTATTGAAACTATCAGAATTAGTGTGACACTAGTACTAGTTGTTTTTAGTAAACCAAAGTACACGAGCAGGAATGAGATTAGCAGGATTAGGACCAGTAGCAGTGACATGATCGAGATAAACACGACCTAAGAGAAAAAATGTATTTTCTTGGGGGGTTCCTTGATTAAAAGGAATAACACAATAGGGATCATTGGCACAGGAGTAGGGATTAATCCGAATAGCAAACAAATTAGTGCCATCACCAGAGGAGAAAAATCGATTAGCTGAACCTTGAGTATTAAGTCCGACAAAAGAAAATGTTTGTCCGTTGGCAAATCCCTTACTTTCGTAAGAAAAATAAGTTGCTAGTCCCTTGTTAGGGTCTGTGACAACAGTAGAGTGGTCTACGCCAATCAGCATCAAAAAATCACCATTTTCTAGCACAAATCCACAACCAACTGCTGTTACCACAGGAGAAAAGTCGCAGGTATAGGAGGTATAAAGAGCATTTGGCGAATCATATGCACAAAAACCAAAGTTTTCATTGCAAGCTACCGGATCTGAATGCTTTATGGTTTCGGTGATTGTGTGTTTCAGGGTATACCCTTGCTGTTGATAGTAGCTAACTACATTGGCTTGTAATGAATTGAGTTTTTGGTCTAGCAACTTTTGGTATTCGCTATTGTCGATTCTTAAATTGTCTTCCCAACGTTTTAAGTTAGCATCGGTAACATCACCAGTAGTACCTGGACTTTTAACAAAAACAACTTTAGTATTTGGTGCAGTTTGTTCTACAAAGGCATTGACCCGTTGTCTCTCTTGCGCTGTCTGGGTTGTCATGCGGAATAAAAATGACAACTGTGTAGGATTGGTAGTTGTAGCGGCGTTAGCATACTTGGCTGGAAACAAATAGCTATTGATTGCCTTAGCAGGAATGCCAGACTTAATCAAGGCATTTTTGACAACATTAAATGTGTTTGTATTTGATGTGATGACTAGTGCGTAATTGCTGTTGAATGGTGAGGAAGTAGTAGTTTGTAGGTTTCTGTTGTTCAGGTCGAGATTGATGCTTGCCATAGTAATGGCATAATCACTTGAAGATGGATTATATGCCAAAGAGTTGTATAAGGTCATGCTGTAGTAGGTAATCTGATCTGGTGTTTTGCCATAAATCACCACAGCATCGTCACCATCAAGTTGAAAACAAGGCCCAATCATCAAACCTTCATTCTGTTTTTCGGCACACTTTTCTCCTTTAATACCAGCAACATCGGTGTAAGCCCAAGCGTAGCGGGTATTTGAACTACCAAAGCAAAGATTACCTTCAGTTGGAGCGCAAGGAGGCGCTGAGGGTGCCCCAGGTAGTCCAAAACTTGCACAAGAGCATGACTGACCAACTACTAGTGTACCTGCACTGAGCTGATAGCCAGGAGGTAAATTTTCCTGAAATGTAGAATTAGCGGTAGCTTTACCTGACAAACATCCAACTACAGCCGCAGTCCCTGCTAGCAACGAAACTAGCTTGCTTAAATTTATATGCATTTATCGTACTCCTTATTTCAAATCTGAGACCTATTTCTAAAAATCTGAGTAAGCTGTGTTCGGATTTTTTGCAGAGCTTTATTACTTGTATAAGTATTGTATATTAAAAAACTAAGTATTAATAAATAAAAGTAAATTTTATACAAATATTTGATAAAAATAATATTAAGAAGTTAAGAAGATTACTTAATAAAATTTACAGGTAATTTTTTGTCGTTGTCAGATATTACTCAAGAACGACACTTGACCATGCAATCGCCACATTATTTAATTTCTCTCTAAGTAAAGCTGCTCTTGCTCTAACCCTACTACTTAAGTAATAATACAAAAGTGGAGTTATTTTTTACATAACCATAATTTGATAACCAGCATTTGCAGTTAGCTATGCTACTACCACATCATGCGCTTGGGTGTCTAACTACCGTAATATTTTTAACGCTGAAATTTAGGATGCAAGCTAAATAATGCCAATTTGCAACAGACTTGTAGAGTACTCCATAAACTAGAGTAACAATACTTTACATTCCAGACAAAAATTATGCCATCTATAAATATGCAAATAACACCCATTACTGAACAATTTGGTATTACTGTTGAGAGAACAGGCGATGAAAGTATTCTGAATCTAGATGTAGATGAGGTTATTAAATTATTTAAGTCTTCTAGTCTAATACTTTTTAGAGGATTTGAGACTGACGTAGATAAATTTAAAAAATTTACAGAATTATATTGCACTAGCTTTATGACTTATGTCGGCGGTGCTTATAGTAGAGATTCTATCAATGGAGATAACACTGTCTTATCTGTAACAGGTCACAAAATTGCTTGTGCTGTTCCTTTTCATGGAGAAATGTACTACACGAAAACACAGCCAAAGATGATGTGGTTTTACTGTGCTACTCCGGCATTAAGTGATGGCGAGACAACTATTTGTGATGGCATTCAAGTTTATAATGAGTTAAGCCAAACTACTAAAGAATTATTCCATTCTCAGCGTTTGAAGTATATTCGTACTTATCCTCAGGACATTTGGCCAAAAATTTATCAAACTAACGATTTAGCAGTGGTAGAGAAAGTATGCAATGAGAATGATATGCACCTGAAGGTAAATGAAGCAGAAAAATCTATTACTACTGAGTACATAACATCTGCAATTGTTCTTAGTAAATGTGGTAATTACAAGGTATTTCTTAACAACATTTTACCTGTTATAGAGCAAGAAGTACAGGGCAGAAATAATAGTCTGGTCAGGTTTGAAGATGATTCACGAATTCCTGAGAATGTAATTGATGAACTCAAAGAAATTACTGATAGATTAACCCAATTAGTTGCATGGCAAAAAGGAGATATTCTGATGGTTGATAATACCAGATTACTTCATGGTAGAAGAGCTTTTTCTGATAATCAAAGAGACATTTACGTTAGGCTTTGTAATCCAGCTTTTTCGTTTTAATACTAGAGGTAAGTTTTGGATACCTGATAGCTTGCACTTGTCTAAGTATCTAGCCAGAGAATTTATTCTCTGGCTAATTGGCTAAACTTGAGATTTGAGCCAATCAGTTTAATAGCAGGCATAAAAATTAGTGTAATACATAAAATTCAGCAATTTTTCCTAAAATCTATATAAATGGGATTGATTTGCAAACTCTTTTCTTACAAACACAGAGGTTTTTCTTCTACTTTTAGTTGACTATCCCAATCTAAAGTTCCTTGCAAAATTTCCAGGCCACCATTGGGATTGTCTACATATGTCCACTTTCCCTCTTTACGAACTGCAACACGCGGACCAAAAGGATTGGCTGTACCGATAAATAGACCATAAGAAGTGGAAATAAAGTTACGAACTCCATAGTTATAGACGTTACCAAATCCTTGTCGAGTTACTGGTAGCCAGTTCTCACCATCAAAAGTACGCCACACTTCAAAACCACCTTGATATTTAACGATCTCTTCTAATCCCACTTGCTTGAGCATCCGAACTGTTTTGTCTGGTCTCCCTTCTAAGGAGATGTAGCACATAATGTCGCTCCATTCCATAGTTCCTGTATACAGCCAACCATCATGTACTCCCATTCTCCAGACATAGCCATTGCATAGATTATTGAACCCTGCTGATAATCCACTCAGGGGATATCTGCCATCGCGGATATCCCCCATAAGTAAATCCCAAGAACCATCATGATGAATCCTGATGATTTCAGCCCCAGCAGGTCCAATCTTGTTAAGATGATCGTAACCACCATTTTGGATACCAGTACCCACATAAAGGGCATCCTTGAAAACCATCATGCTGGCAGCGATTTGATTCAGACTGCCACGACCTGCACCGTTGGTAATGACATTAGTCCAATGATAAGGAGGTTCTCCTTCTGCTTTGGTACGCCAGATTTGAAAACCATTATTATTGACTGTTCCGGCATAGAGATAGTCTCCAAATCCTCTTAACTCGAAGATTGTGCGATTTTCAGGATCACCAAATCCGCGATCGCTTGCAGTACGCCATTCTCCTTTAGCAGGATCACTACTTTCATATACTTGAGCGACCCCAGAGGTATTTGCATTACCTCCAGTTGCACTGGTTGGTGCAGTAAACAAGCGTCCTTTGAAAGGAATCAGTAAGCGCAAGCTGGTAACAGGTAAACCTACTAACCCTGGTTTAGAGACAACTTCAAAGTTTTTGCCGTCTTCTGTACGCATGATTAGTGGGCCATTGGCCCGCGACCTTGACCAAGTACTGACATACAACGCTGGTTCTGGGTCTGATTTCCCTTGAAATACTGCCATGCCTCGATAGCCAAGGTCACGGCTGAACTCATCTCCCTCCTTAGCCAAGGTCATTGGAGCCTGAAAAACTCGTTCCCAATGTTTGATGACTGGATTGTAGCGCCAGATTTCTGCTCGGGCCCAATTCCGTTCAAATTCTGGGGTATAGACTTTATGAGGACACTCAACAGGCCACATATCAATCTTGACATGAGGCATACTACTACGGATAAGACAGAGGTTCGCGCGAGTTGTTCCAACATATAAGTGTCCATTGAACCAAGACATCGAATGGGCATAGGCATTATTACCATCGCCAAAACCGTTCTTGCAAATTTTACGGAAATTAGCCTCACTCAATCCTCGGTTTGGTTCTGGATTAAAAATTCGCACCTGAGTCATTATGCCAATGAAAGTACATCAAGTTCTGGAACACAAAAATTACGCAGGAAAGAGTTGCACCAGCAACACAATTCTTTTTGACACACTTAATTATTGATTCCTAATATTTTTTCAACTTTTGATTCACACTACAGGAGTAAAATTAGGAAATTACTTAGAAGATTTAGTAAATTTTCATAATCATCAAAAAATTTTGCCTGTATCTTCCATGAGGCGATCGCTAATCGCTATTTCCTAATTCAATTCATCTTCAATATTATCTAAATACAAAGAACCAGTAAGATGGTAGATGCCTTTCAAATTAGTTTGAGGCTTAATCTTATAGTTAAAATGCCAACTTTCACATTTATGACTACGGGCGTATTCCCTCTAAAAATGGAACCTCAAAACACTTAGAATGCATAATTGGTCCGTGTCCAAAATAACCGTCTTCCCCAAATAATTCCCCGTGATCAGCAGTGATGATGATGTGAGTATTGTCAGGACATTTATTAAATAATTCACCAATCAATTTATCTACATACTCCACGCAACTAATTTGTTGCTGATGTAAACGAGTCATTTCTTCTGGTTCAAAAAAGCTTTTTTCTTCTGATTTTTCACCAACTAGCAGAAACTCATCGATATTTTTAAACACTCCATGTACACCTGAAATTCGAGGCAGATCATCTCCCTTCAGCATGTAAGGATAATGAGTTTCACCTAAATTGAAAAAGTAAAAACGAGGTTGGTCATCAGGAAATTCCATTTCATTAATCATGGATGGAAAATCATTATGATTCGGCATTAATTTATAATCATCAAAATGCTTATTAATGTTAGTAAATTGATTAAGAACAGGCATAGAAACTCTGGCGATCGTCTTATAGCCATTGTCCTGTAAAACTTTCGGTAAAGATAAGTAAGGCACAAAAGTTTTAAAAGACAGATTTGGGATATTTAAACGATCTACCCATTTGACAAACTCCTGCTTGTACACCTCTGAAGCGAACACACCACGCGGGCTTTGATGTGGAATCATACCCATCAGCATAGTGTAGTGAGAGGGGGAAGTCCAAGATGCATAGCTATAACGGCACTCTGCTTTTCCTAGTTGATCAATATTGGGTGTTGCAGCTGCTGCATAGCTGTCATATCGACAGCTATCCATGATGATATATACAAGATTGTTTGACATGGGTATAAAGGTTGACTTTAGGAAAATTATACTTCTTCAATAGGTTAGTGTAAATTTTAACTTTCTGACTAGATTTAGCAAAATTTTGATGAAGTATATAAATTGAGCTTTATAATTTTGTCTTTTGATAATAACGACGACAATACAAGTACAATCTCAAGATCTTTTTAGCTAACTCTGCAATTCACCCACGTCTCTCAAGGGAATGTAGGTAGTTCCAGAGGTAATTAATCGTGTTTATAATACCCCGTAAACTTGACGTAATGAATCAAGATTAAATAGTTGCTAAGTATTTATGATTGCTTCCCTCACACTTTCACGACAACAAGTCATACATTAAAAATTTGTAAAGAATTGTCACAGTCACTCGTATTCACTGCTTATGTAGTGGGTGACAATCCTGACACACAGTTGTTCAAGCAGTGAAGGGAAGAACTTATGGAATTTTTGTCTAACACTGTAGCGTTGTCGCGGATGCAGTTTGCGCTGACAGCCATATTTCATATGCTTTGGCCTGTACTGACTACAGGTATGGCAATTTATCTAGTGATTGTAGAGGGAATATGGTTAAAGACCCGTAACCCAGATTACTACTACCATGCCCGCTTTTGGTCAAAACTTTACATTTTAAACTTTGGTATCGGTGTAGCTACTGGTATTCCGATGGAGTTTCAGTTTGGCACAAACTGGGCTCCTCTATCGGAAGCAATTGGTAATTTTTTTGGTAGCGTCATCGGCTTTGAAGCTTCCTGGGCATTTATGCTAGAAGCGGCTTTTTTAGGAATTATGGTTTTTGGCTGGGAACGTGTCCACCCAATCATTCACTTTATTTCTACGATTCTGGTTGCTGTTGGTGCTAACTTATCAACCTTCTGGATTTTGGCAGCTAATTCTTGGTTGCAAACTCCTGCGGGTGGAGAAATGGTCAACGGTAAGTTTATTGTCCACGATTACTTTCAGGGTATTTTCAATCCGTTTATGGCGGTGAGTGTGTCGCATATGTTTTTAGGCACACTGGAGACATCACTGTTTGTAATTGGTGGAATTAGTGCCTGGTATATTTTCAATAATCGTCACAGCGCCTTCTTTGCCAAGGCTTTTAAGATTGCTTTAGCAGCTGCGATCGCTGTTGCACCATTGCAGTTATATGTAGGACACTTGAGTGGGGAACAAGTATATCACTACCAGCCTTCCAAACTAGCAGCAATGGAGGCACAATGGCATACAACCCCAGCTGGACAGCCAGCAGATTGGAGTTTAATAGCTTTACCCAATGAGCAAGCAGAACAAAATGATTGGGAAATCACTATTCCTGGGGCTTTGGGCTACATCTTGGAATTCAAACAAAAACTTTCCGAACCTGTACTCGGTTTAAAAGAATGGCAACCAGCCGATAGACCACACCTAGTAGGATTAATTTACTACTCGTTCCGGATCATGATTGCTATTGGCTTCTTTTTAGCAGGATTGATGCTAGTCAGTACTATTCAATGGCTACGTGGAAAACTCTCCCCAGAAAACATTGCCCAGCAGCGCTTGTTAATGCTGGGCTGGATTTTTGCTGCTCCTTTAGGATACATAGCAGTAGAGTCAGGCTGGATAGTCCGTTGTGTGGGCAGACAACCTTGGACTGTCTACGGACTGATTCGCACAGCTGACGCTGCCTCAAATGTCCCTGCTAGTAACGTCTTAACAACTTTAACAGGCTTCGCTATAGTTTACAGCCTGTTGTTTGTTGCTGTTTTATATTTTGGTAGTAGGATTATTCGCAGAGGCCCCAGACTAGATTTACCAATACCAGGGGTAGAAGACCAACCCGCAGTAGAAACTACTCCTGGAGAGTTTATCCCTGATGAACGTCCTGTGGAAGCACAACAATAGGAGGTTTGATGGAGACGCTAAGTTATTTTTTACCGCAGGTATGGTTCGGTATTTTAGCTCTTTTCCTGTTTCTCTATGTCATGCTGGATGGGTTTGACTTGGGGGTAGGAATTTTATCTCTGACTGCTTCTACAGAAGAACGGCGTGGCATCTTAATGACTAGCTTGAGTAATATTTGGGATGCTAACGAAACTTGGTTAGTTCTCATGGGTGGTGGTTTGTTTGGGGCGTTTCCCCTTGCTTACGGCACGATTTTGAATGCCCTTTACATCCCCATTTTGTTGATGGTGTTTGGATTTATTTTTCGTGCTGTAGCATTTGAATTTCGTGAACAAGCTAAGCGTAAACTATTGTGGAACTTTGCCTTTGGTGCTGGTAGTTTTCTTGCAGCCTTAGGTCAAGGATTCGCCCTTGGCGGCGTACTCAAAGGAATTCAGGTAGACCAAGCAGGTCACTTTATCGGTACAACTTGGGATTGGTTGAGTTGGCAGACTGTGCTGGTAGCTTTGACTCTCATCCAAGGTTATGTCCTAATTGGTTCTACTTACTTAGTTTGGAAAACCACAGGCGAATTACAAGACACCCACTATAAAACAGCGAAAATTGCGGCGGTAACAACTTTGATCGGAGCCATTTTGATTACAATTGGTACTCCAATATTTTACGACTACGCTAGAGAACGTTTGTTTCATCGTCCACAGGTTTACGTATTTGCTTTAATTCCCTTGTTAGGGGTTTTGTTGATTTCGCTATTAATTAGAAGCTTATTTCGTCAAGAAGAAAGAGCGCCTTTTATCTGGACAATTCTGCTTTTCTTGCTAACATTTGTAGGATTGGCAATGGTTGTCTTTCCCTACATTATTCCCACTCAAATCACTATTTATGAAGCTGCTGCTGACCCGAGTGCGCTGGTTTTTATGATTATTTTCATTGGTGCGCTGATCCCCGTGATGTTGTTCTACAACATTTATCAATATATTGTGTTCCGGGGTAAGATCACTGGCGGTCACTACGGGGAGTAAGTAAGTTGATGTCTTGGTGGTGGATAGGATGAATATTAACCACCAAGACATAAAGACACAAAGATTTTTATTCAAGTTCATACTATAGGCCTCTTGCAAAAGTACCCTTTACAAGAGTAGGGAAAAGGTTAAAGGGTAAAGGGGAAAGGATTTTTTAATGCCTTTAACCCTTCCCCCTTAACCTTTCTCCTGACTAATGCCACGAAGTCTCATGTCTAGTTCTTCAGTTAGTGATTTTGACAAAATCAGTCCAACAGCACTTATAGTTGCATATGTTCGGCAATTCAGTGACATTCCTTATACTAGAGAAATTGCCCAACTGACTCATGCAAAGGAGACGGCAAACCAATTTGAGAGTCAGGGACAGCAGCAACCTGTGATTGTGGCAGCCCTGATTGAGGCGCGATACAAAGCAATTGAGCACTAGATGATCTTAGGGGGATGCTTGCAGCAACACGTGTTTTTGCGCTCACTCTTGCATAAGCGATTTGAGACGTATACTGTACCATGCAAGAGATTTAATTTGATCGGTAGGCTGTGGGTGTCCTACCTGTAAGCTGTCGAAATTGCCTACTGAGATGACTGTGACTATCGAAGCCACAAGCCAAAGCAATCTCGACAAGGGATTGATTCGTGTGTTTGAGTAATTGCTTTGCCCGTTCGACTCGTTGTTGGAGGAGGTATTGGTGAGGCGACAGCCCCATTGAGCGCTTGAATAGGCGGCTGAAATGGGATTGACTCATGCCTAGTAATTGGGCAAGATCAGCAAGCTTGATGTCTTGATCTAAAGCGTCATTTATGTAATCTGTGACTTGAAGCAGTTTGCGATCGCTCAATCCACCCTCAAATTGTGCGACACGAGATCGGGTAATTGCATGATCTCGGAGTAAATTCACTACCAATGCATTCGCCAATGACTCAACGTACAATCGCCCCATATAGCCACCCCGATGCAGTTCGGATTGCAGCAGTAGCAAAATTTGCTCCAGTTGAGGATTGCGGACGCGAAATTCTGGCAACAGTTCAACTCGATTAGAATTGATTTCCATAGCCTCTTCGGCAACCTGTTGGAGAAATACCAAGGGAATTTGAATATACAAGTAGTGATCATTCCCCTCAGCTTGATAGCTACTGGCAACACCAGCAGGAGTGATAGCAATATCGCCCTGCCGATAAAGTCCGGTATACTGGCGATCGCCTATTACTTGATGGATACGATGAGGTTGGGTAGCCAGACACAATACAATCACGGGATCTGCTTCAGCTTGCATTTCCGTGCCTCCGGGTGGTTGCCGATACTCCTCAACCAGAAGAGTTTCCCAGCCTAAATCCAGACTGGAGACAATCAGCAAGTCTGGATTATGGTGGTTCGAGGAATGAAATGCCGTCATCCGATTTTAGATTTTTGATTGGTTTGATAGATAAATCTAGGGGCTTGTACGATTGAGGAATTATCGGTCATTAGTGCGATCGCTTCCTTCAAAACTTACAGCAGGATTTTGCAAGGCTGGCAGGATTGTGATAGCTGAGAACTTTGAGTTTACCTAGTTTATAAATTGTAACGTGAAAGGTTTTCCAGGCATGGCAACCCTATATCCTTCTCGGTCGAGTATCCGCACAGAACTCAAAGCTTTTTTGCAACTTGCGATTCCCTTAGCCAGCGCCCAAGTTGCCCAGCTGGCAACGGGCTTTGTTGATACGGTGATGATGGGTCATCTGGGACGAGAAACCTTAGCTGCTGGGGCTTTAGCCTCGATCACTTTTTTCTCATTTCTCGTGACCGCTAGTGGTGTGGTAATGGGTATCAGTCCATTGGTTGCAGAGGCTTACGGTGCAGGTCATAAAACCCGCATTGAGCAATTTACACGGCAAGGATTGTGGTTATGTTTGCTGCTGACTATCCCGATGATGATCGCGATCGCTCATGTGGATTTGATCATGGATCAGCTTGGGCAAGCGGCGACGATAGTAAAGCTAGCAAATGTGTATCTAGATATTATGCTGTGGGGACTTTTCCCAGCTTTAGGATTTGCCATGCTTCGAGGAGTTGTTTTAGCGGTGTCTCAAACACGTCCCATTATGATAATTGTCATTGCAGGCACACTCTTTAACATTTTGGGCAACTATGTTTTGGGGTTTGGCAAACTTGGATTTTCTTCCCACTTAGGGCTTGCAGGGCTTGCTTTAGCAAGTGTTTTAACTCTGTGGGGAATGTTTTTGGCACTGGTTGTCTACTTATTGCAACACAAGCAACTCAGAACCTACCAATTCTTCCATTACTTACATCAGTTTAAACCACAACTACTGTTGGAATTACTTAAATTAGGAGTGCCGATCAGCGTGTTTTCGGCGCTGGAAATTGCCGTGTACACCGCCGTCAGCTATCTCATGGGAGTGTGGGGAACTGACGGACTAGCAGCACATCAGATTGTGTTTCAAACTTTCAATTTGCTTTTTATGATCCCACTGGGAATGTCATTTGCAGCGACTGCACGGATCGGTCAGTGGTTGGGACGACAAAACCTTGCAGGAATAAGACAAGCAGGCATTGTCAGTATCGGTACTGGAACCGTATGGACAGCAATAGTTGCGATCGCACTCCTGTTATTTCCTCAACCAGTTATTAGCTTGTATATTGACATTGATTCTGCTGAGAATGCACCAGTGGTAGTGCTTGGAACCACAATCATGCGGGTTGGGGCAATTGCGCATCTGTTTGATGGGGTACAAAAAATTACTTACGGTGCATTGCAAGGCTTGAAGGATACCCGTGTGCCAATGCTACTGAGTTTTCTGTCTTACTGGTGTATCGGATTAAGCAGTGGCTATTGGTTAGGATTTCAGTTGGGTTTAGGCGGCGTTGGCTTGTGGTTGGGACTATTAATAGCAGTGGCGATCGCAGCAGGAACTTTCATTTGGCGTTTTCAAACACTGACCTCAAAACGAACGGAATTACTATGAAGTAGAAGGCAGAGGGCAGAGGGCAGAAGGAAATATACCATTTCATAAAATTCTTCAAGACTTTTACCCAAGAATTGACAAAAAGTACAAAAAGCTTAATTTATTGAACCACTAAGACGCCTTAGACGCGCTAGCGGCTACTTTCAGAAGCCACTTCGTGTCTACCGGAACGGCAGACGCCAAGGGTTTGTAGACTGTGCGCAGTCCTATTCTTGATACAAATCCTCCCCCTTATCTTCCTTATCTGATAGCCAAATGTATCAGACTTGCAGTTAAACGGTATAACTATGCTACAGACCTTTGAAAAGCAAACAGCGCAAACGACAACTGTAGACAAAAATAAACCAGACAACGTTCTTCTCACACTCGTCAGTTGGTTATTTTTGATCGGTTCATTGATTTTTCAGATTGATGCAATTGTTGAACTCACAGAAGGTTTTTCGTTACACGTTGCTTTGCATTTATCAGCCAGTTTGCTATTTACGGTTGGATCAATTCTCTTTGTCATTCATGATGCCCAGCAAAACTAATTATCGGCTTGGTGGCGATCGCTGCTTTCTCAATCTCTATTTTTTATCGCCACCCAACCGCCAACCCAAAGACCTGTATAAAATCGCATCACACTGCTAAAGCCAGCTTGCTGCAATAATTCCAAGACCCTGGCTTCGCTAATCAAATGAACACCATCATTGATCCTTTCTAGCAATTGTGTCATTTTCTGGGGCGGTATCCCCATTTCTTCCCAATATTTTTTTACGAAAGAAACAGTCTGCTCAAATTCACGAGTGTTTGTTTCACCAAACACATCTACCAAAATAAAAACAGCAGATGATTGCAAACGTTGGGCAATACTTTGGAGAAAAGCTAACTTACTCCCATCATCTGGGATAAAATGCATCACCAAAATAGAAGTTGCCGCATCATATAAAGTCGTAGTCGGTAAATCGTGGGTATATCCCTGAAATAATTTGATTTGTTCAGATAAGTTATGCTGCTGTATTTTCTCTTGGGCAACAGCCAGCATATTAGCAGATGGATCTACACCTAACATTTGCCACTCTCGATTAACTTGAGCAAATCTCACTAACTCCATCCCCGTACCAGCACCGACAATCAAGAGATTTGCTTTTTCTGGCAGATGCGATCGCAAACAAGCCAACACCATTGTATGCATTATTTCATAACCAGGCAGTGCCATACGTGCCATGTTGTCATATTCGCTAGCAGCAACTGTTGGGTTAGTATCAAAATCTATGGTCTGATTCATTGCTAGTCCTGGTAAAGTTCAAATCAATTCAGACTTTGCTTGATGTCTTTGTGGTTAATTTACATCACCAAGGCACTAAGTCCTGATTTATACACTTGCTAATGTGACCTTACGCACTTTAGCTATCAAATTACTAAGATTATCTGTGTTGAGGCGATAGCTTAAAGGATGGGCAATCAACCGCGCTGTACTTTCATACAGTACTGCAATTTCCATCAAACCATTTTCGCGTAATGTCCTGCCTGTGGAGACTATATCAACGATCGCTTCAGACATACCTGTGATTGGCCCTAGTTCTACGGAACCATACAAAGGCACAATTTCCACAGGTAAATCCAAACTATGAAAATATTCTCGCGCACAGTTAACATATTTGGATGCAACTCTACCATGAGCTGGTAAATCTAGGGGCGATCGATAAAGACTGGATTGTTTGACTGCTACCGACATCCGGCAATACCCAAACCGTAAATCCACTAACTGTGCTACTTGCGGCTTTTTCTCGCGCAGTACATCGTAACCAACAATACCCACTTGTGCCTGACCATATTCTACGTAAACTGGCACATCTTGTCCTCTGACTAGTAGTCCTTTTGCTTTGCCATTAGTATCAGTCATTTGTAATTGTCGGTTACTAGAGTCTAAAAACGCACTAAAGTCCAGCCCTACAGTTTGTAGCAGTTGGATGCTATGTTTGAGAAGTTCCCCTTTAGGCAGTGCAACAGTAAGCATAAATAGCGTTAGCGGTCAGCATGATAATAATACAGGAAAGCTGATTCCAAAGTATTGTTGGCTGCTCATGCGAATTTTAGTAGTTGATGACGAAATAGAATTGACTGACCCTTTGAGTCGGATTTTAAGTCGTGAAGGATACAGTGTCGATGCTGCTTATGATGGTACAAGTGGCAGTCAACTGGCACAAACCAGCAATTACGACTTGCTGATTTTAGATTGGATGCTACCTGGAAAAACGGGATTGGAGATATGTCAAGAATTACGCAGGCGAGGGATTACTACTCCTGTATTATTTCTGACTGCGAAAGATACTCTTGATGACCGAGTTGAAGGTTTAGATGCTGGTGCAGATGACTATATAGTTAAGCCTTTTGAACTGCGAGAGTTACTAGCAAGAGTCCGTGCTTTGTTACGACGTTCCGCTTCTCAGATACCGGGTACACCCACACTTCGCTTGACAGTGGCTGATCTAGAACTTGACCCAGAAAATCAAGTCGCCTATCGTCAAGGACGAGTAATAGAATTATCACAAAAAGAAAGTCAGTTGCTGCAATATTTTATGGAAAATACTGGCAAACTTCTGACCCACACCCAAATTATGCAATATTTGTGGCAAGATAACGAGCAACCGAGTAGTAATGTCATTGCTGCGTTAGTACGTCTGTTGCGGCGCAAGATTGAGTTAACTGGTGAAATTCAATTAATTCATAGTGTTTATGGTAAAGGATATCGCTTTGGGATATCTAATGAACAGTGAACAGTTATCAGTTAGAGACGCGAGGAACATCGCGTCTGTACAGTTATCAGTTATCAAGACCTATTTTTGAAATGTGAAAAAATTTCCAAATGCACCAATGGTTTTAAAGTTGTATCCAGGTATTTTGGTAGAGTAGATACTAAAAACTACAAAGTTTTGACGCTCGGTTGATGTGGCGATAAAATCTTTAATGTTATTACTTTGAAAATTTATTCCCGTTGCTAATCCCGATTTACAGGTATTGGCTGTAAGTTTGCTTATATCCTCCCACAACTGGCCTTGTGGTAACTGTGGCCCTTGGCAAACAGCGTTCTGGATTTCGCTGGTGAGTCGTTCTGCGGCATAATTAATATAGGTATTATTATCAGGATTACCAAAAGTCATCACACCCGCAACACTGGCAATAGCTATCAATGTGAATGTGCTTTTTCCTATACCTAAACGATTGTGCAATGATGCCTTCATAAGTTTTTCATCAAACAATGCAACTGACTGCTTGATTGTAAATACAGCAGCAAAGATCCCGATTTCCGAAACCTCAGGTAAAAAGCTGCTACAAGTCCATAGAGTATTGTGTTATGCGATAAGTTCAGTGTTTTGGTTGTGAATCGCTTGATGAGACTTTTGCTGGAAAAGATGAAATTGCATACTCAACATACAGTAAACACTAGACACAATTTCCCACCAACGTTCTATTTGCTCATAATTAGTGATACGGAAATCTGACCAACCTATGTAGTTTTTACTGTGTTTACAGCCATACTCCAGCCAAGTTATTAATCCATAGGGGTTATCTACTACTGAAGTAATAGACTTTGGTAAATTACTCATTAAAAACAAAGTAAAATTCTCAGCAGATTGTTCCCTATTGTTTGTAATTTGCCAATACCTTAGTTCTCGACGGCTACCAAAGATAATTTCACGAATATAGCTTTGTTCTGTTTTGCCGTTACTGAAAATTCGATGAAATTTTTTCCAACTGGTGTACCTCATCTTCTGGCTAGGGGCTAACCAAAAACCAATATTACTTCTAATTGCAACAATGAAATTAAGTTGATATTCATTTAAAATATTCATTAAGGTATCACACTCTCCATAGACAGTATCTGCTAATACCAAGTCAAAGGTGAATCCTCCTTTTTGTAGTTCTTGAATTATCTCAGCAATTAATTGGGGCTTAGTTTTAAAAGTATCTCCCGCTTTTAATCTTTTTAGCGGTCTGAAAACTTTAAATATGAGAGGAAAAATTAAACCATCTAGGAAAGCATAGGCATTTACCGAAACAATTCCATTTTCAACTGTACCTAAGTTACCAATATATTGTTTGTCTACATAATCTGTTGTTTTACCTTTTTTTTTATCTCCAGTATCATCAATAATTAAAGTAAAACTCCTTCCTTGTAAAACTTGACGAATAATTGATAATCTTTGATTTCTGAGTTCGTTGAGTTGCCAGGGTGATTCGGTAACAAAATGGAGTAAAGCTTGATTATTTAATCCTAAATATTTTGCGATCGCAGGCAAACTTTTGCGACTAACATCAGAAACCAAGCCTAAATGCAACCACTTGAAAAATTCAAAACTTCTCACTTCTGGAAAAAGATGCTTGTAGGTTGCACAATAGTTATCCACAAAAGTGAGGGTAGTAGCTGCTTCCCTGGGTTGCGCCATATTTCGCCTCCAGAAAAATTACGGATCCTTATAAATGAGATAGATATTCTTAGTAGCGTCACATAATATAACTCAAAGTTTACTTACAGTTTTATGAAGCTTTATTGAAGTAATTTTTTTTGCTTGTTCTATTTTTCATAGAGTTTTACATAAATTTATTCCCTATCATAAAATTATGATACTGCTTAAGAATTATTTATATGTAAATTAATATACTGAAAAAATTTCCGCTATTATACTGATGATAATTTTACTTATTTCTAAATTTATGAATAGGTCAAAACTTCTTGATTTTAACAGAATTATAGATATTGTGATCTCAACAATCAAGTTATTAAGTATTTAATAGCAGCTTGTATAAAAATAATCTAATACTTAAGTAGCAACAAAAAATACTTTATTTTCTTGATTAAGTAATCATGAACAATTGTGTCACTAGACACATAAAATTTTGTATTACAAGACCTCTCTACTCTGAAATATTTACACCTATTTTTAATTGAGTAATTTAATTGACATAGAGTCAAAGGCTATTAAAAGCGATCGCTTCCATAAATACTGCAAATAACCAGCTATGAAGAGACTACGTTTCTCATCATTCTGCTTCCCGAAAGCGCTAAAGTGAGGTTAAGAGTACTGAAAACCGTAGCCATAAACATGGAAACAAAACAACTAGGCAACACAGGTGTTTATGTAAGTACCATTGGTTTGGGGGGGATGCCGATGTCGTTAAGCAACCGCCCTCCAGAGTCACAGTCAATCAATGTTATTCAGCGCGCTTTGGAGTTGGGAGTCACTTTTATTGATACTGCTGATTCTTACTGTCAAGACGAAACAGACAAGCACCACAATGAGCGACTAATTCACAAAGCTTTGCAAAGTTACAATGGTGATACCAGTAATGTGATGGTAGCAACTAAGGGTGGCTTAATGCGTCCTCATGGTAGTTGGACACGCAATGGAAACCCTAATCACCTGCGAGAAACTATTCGCATTAGCTTTGAGGCTTTGGGTGGCAATAAACCCATTGATCTATGGCAATACCACGCACCTGATCCTGAGTACACCATTGAAGAATCCCTCACACCAGCAAAAGAAGCACTCAGAGCTGGAATAATCAGATTTGTGGGGGTTTCCAACTTTTCTGTAGAACAAATCAAAAGGGCGCGGGATGTAGTTGATATCGTCTCGGTGCAGAATCAATACAATCCTTGGCAGCGACAGCCAGAATTTGACGGGGTACTAGAGTATTGTGAGACTGAAGGTTTAACTTTTTTACCTTGGAGTCCCTTCGGTGGTAGTCGTCGCCATGAGAATTTACAAGACATCCCAGCGATCGCTCAGTTAGCCAAAACAAAAGGCATATCAGTGTACTGTATTGTACTAGCATGGTTACTGGCAAAATCGCCTTGTATCTTACCCATTCCAGGTGCAAGTAAAGTTTCTAGCATAGAAGATTCCGTACGTGCTGTGGATCTAAAATTATCTGCTCAGGAAGTACAAATAATAGATCAAGAAACAGCGTCATAATCGGGTAAAATAACAAGTCTGCAATCAAACAGGATGCTTGCTGACTGGAGACGCGCTTATGGCTCGGATGTATTACGACACAGATGCAAATTTAGACCTTTTAGCTGGAAAAACCATTGCTATTATCGGTTATGGTTCCCAAGGTCATGCTCACGCCCTTAACCTTAAGGATAGTGGCATGAATGTTATTGTCGGATTATATCCGGGTAGCAAGTCAGCGGCAAAAGCTGAAGCAGCTGGGTTAACTGTCAAAAGTGTGGCAGATGCGGCCAAAGCTGCTGACTTGTTAATGATTTTATTACCTGATGAAGTACAAAGAACTGTTTACAAAAACGAAATTGAACCAAATTTAGAACCAGGTAACGTCTTAGCTTTTGCCCACGGGTTTAATATTCACTTTGGTCAAGTTGTGCCACCTGCTGAGGTAGACGTGATCATGGTAGCACCCAAAGGGCCAGGACATTTGGTCAGACGGACTTACGAACAAGGACAAGGAGTACCTTGTCTGTTTGCTGTCTATCAAGATGCTTCTGGACAGGCACGCGATCGCGCAATGGCATATGCTAAGGGTATCGGTGGTACACGCGCTGGAATTCTGGAAACCACCTTCCGCGAAGAAACTGAAACTGACTTATTCGGTGAACAAGCAGTATTGTGTGGTGGCTTGAGTGCTTTAATAAAAGCCGGATTTGAAACTTTGGTAGAAGCTGGATACCAACCAGAGTTAGCTTATTTTGAATGTCTCCACGAAGTCAAATTGATTGTTGACTTAATTGTGGAAGGCGGGCTAGCGAAAATGCGTGATAGTATTTCCAATACCGCAGAATATGGTGACTACACTCGTGGTCCTCGCATTGTCAACGAACAAACCAAGGCTGAAATGCAAAAAATTCTGCAAGAAATTCAAACTGGTCAGTTTGCACGAGAATTTGTTTTGGAAAACCAAGCTGGTAAACCTGGGTTTACTGCAATGCGTCGTAAAGAAGCTGAACATCCAGTTGAGGAAATTGGTAAAGATTTACGTGCTATGTTTAGTTGGATGAAGAAGGATTAACTATAGAAGGCAGAAGGGCAGAAGGCACCAGGGCAGAAGGCACCAGGGCAGAAGGCAGAGGAGGTGCGGGTTGCAAAGCTGCGGGCGAACAAGAAATGCCGTGGCAGAAGGTTGGAAGTATATATATCATGAACGTTGGTACACAACTAAACATGAAAAATTTTACCCCTTTTGCCTCCTGCCTTCTGCCTTACTTTCAAGCAAGACGTTACCAAGCTGAAGATGTTTAACTGTGGAAAGAAAGGTAATCGCTCAAACTCCAGTTATTATCTTTTTTAGTACGCGCCCTGATAGGAGTATTGTTGATGGCTGGGCCTATTATCCCGCCCGAACAACATCGCAAACAAGTAATGCGCTGGTTACTCAAAGAAGAACACAGCGATACAGGAGAACATCCTCAACATCCTTGGTGGCAGGTAATGTGCCTGACGGGGGTAGATTATTTCTCAACGCTGGGGTACCAGCCTGGGATCGCTGCTATCGCTGCGGGGGCGTTGTCTCCTTTAGCTACTTTGATTCTAGTTTTGCTGACGCTGTTTGGTGCATTACCTATATATCGTCGAGTTGCTGCAACCAGTCCTCATGGAGAGGGATCGATCGCCATGCTTGAAAATCTCCTTCCTTGGTGGCAAGGTAAGCTGTTTGTCTTATGTTTACTTGGCTTTGCAGGAACTGATTTTATCATCACGATCACCCTTTCCGCTGCCGATGCTACAGCCCACATTATTGAAAATCCTCTTGTACCACAGTTTTTACACAATCAATCAGTCAGTATTACGCTTATCCTGATAGCATTGCTTGGTGGCGTATTTTTAAGAGGTTTCAAAGAAGCGATCGGTCTTGCCGTTTTTTTGGTTGCTACATATTTGTTGCTGAACTTAATCACGATTAGTGTTGGTGTATACCAGGTCTTCCAACAGCCATCTGTGATTTTTAATTGGCAGAAGGTGTTATTTGCTAATTATCAAAACCCTTTCATCATGATAGGTGCAGCTGCACTGGTATTTCCTAAATTAGCATTAGGATTATCTGGTTTTGAAACTGGGGTGGCGGTTATGCCCTTGGTGAAGGGGACTCAACATGAAACAGAAGCAAACCCCCGAGGACGGATTCGTAACACCCATAAACTGCTGACTCTGGCGGCGGTAATTATGAGCTTCTTCTTAATTACCAGTAGCTTGGTGACAATTCTACTTATTCCTGCCGCAGAATTTCAAACAGGAGGTAAAGCTAACGGACGCGCCCTTGCATACCTGGCTCATGGTTATTTAGGGGATGGCTTTGGCACTATTTATGATTTAAGTACGATTTTTATCTTGTGGTTTGCTGGTGCATCCGCAATGGCTGGGCTATTGAATATTGTCCCTCGTTACCTACCACGCTATGGCATGGCCCCAGATTGGACACGCATGATCCGACCTTTGGTGTTAGTGTATACAGTGATCGCTTTTGTGGTGACGATTCTCTTTCAAGCAGACGTGGAAGCTCAAGGTGGAGCCTATGCTACAGGGGTGTTAGTATTAATGACTTCTGCTGCCTTGGCTGTGACTCTAGCTGCTCGCCGTCGGCGAGCAACCCGAGGAATATTATCCTTTGGTGCGATTACACTGCTGTTTGTTTATACCACCATTGTTAACATTATTGAAAGACCAGAAGGTATTCAAATCGCTGCCTTTTTCATCGGTACAATTATCATTACCTCGTTGATTTCCCGAGTCTGGCGTTCAACGGAACTGCGAGTAGAGCGAATAGAAATGGACGAAACAGCTCGTCGTTTCATAGCTGAAGAAGAAGAACATCAAGGTACGATCCGACTGATTGCCAATCGCTTAGGTGAAGGAGATGAACGAGAGTACTTCTTAAAAGAAAAGGAAGTACGTGAGGACAATCATATTCCCCAAACTGATTCGATTCTATTTTTGGAAATTCAAATATCTGACGCCTCAGTTTTTTCAGAAAGAATTCACGTAAGGGGAGTACAAGTCGGTAAATATCGTATTTTGCGGGCTAGAGGCACTGCTGTACCAAATGCGATCGCAGCTATTCTTTTATATATCCGGGATCAAACCGGCAAACTACCGCACGCCTACTTTGGTTGGATAGAAGGTAATCCTATCCAATATTTGCTGCGCTTTATCCTCTTTGGAGAAGGAGATATAGCTGTTGTTACCCGTGAAGTCCTCCGTAAAGCTGAGAAAAACCCTGAACGCCGTCCCGGTATTCATGTAGGGGGGTAGGGATCGGGGACTGGGGATCAGGGATAGGGAGGAGTGTGTAGACGCGCAAGCGGCTTCCCGAAGGGTGGAGTAGGGGGAGTGTGAGGAGTGTGAGGAGAATTTACTCCTCCTTGTCCTCTTTGTCCCCGCTTCCCGCTCTCCTATCCCCGATTTTGCAACTGACACAGCAATAAGCCAAACAACTGGTTTGCGTCAGTCCACACTTTTTGTGGTACTAAATCTTTGGCTTTTAGTTCTTGCTGGATGCTGTTGAGGCTGAATTTCCGGGAAATTTCGGTACGGATAGTTTCACCTGGTTCAAAATGAACATTGAGTTTGAGGGTGCGTAACTCGACAGTTTGCGATCGCTTACTTTTGAGATGCATCTCAATTTGATGTTCAGTTTCGTTATAAAATGCCCAGTGTTCAAATTGGGTGGGATCAAAATTACCCTCATACCGCCAGTTGAGATGCTCTAACATATTCAAGTTAAATGCTGCTGTTACTCCTTGGTTGTCGTTATAGGCAGCTTCCAGAATATGTTTTGGTTTTTGTAAGTCTACCCCCAATAAAAAATATTCTCCCGCTTGCAAAGCAGCTTTGACTTGGGATAGAAACACATCACACTCTTGTGGATTCAAATTACCCAAAGTGCTACCAATAAAACAAATCATGCGACTGGGTAACTGGCTGGGTTCAATTTGAGAAAGCGCTAATTCGTAGGTTCCTGCCAGTGCATAAACTTGTAGTGAGGGATAGTCTGCTAGTAGGGACAGGGCGCTACTTTCGAGCATACCAGCACTGACATCAATTGGTAAGTAATGCAGAGGTAGTCCTTGTTGCTGATAAGCATCTAGTAAAATCCTGGTTTTAGTAGAACTGCCACTACCCAGTTCTACTATTTCACATGCGCCTGTGATTGCCGCAATTTCACTAGCACGGCTTTGCAAAATTTTTGTCTCTGTGCGTGTTAGGTAATATTCGGGTAACTCACAGATTTGCTCAAATAAATCGGAACCACGGTCATCATAGAAATAACGCGGTGGCAAGGTTTTTGGTGTTTGAGTTAATCCCTTAACCACATCAGTTCCAGCACTAGAAGAAACAATCAAAGTTGGTTCTAGCAAACGCTGTATTTGTAAGCGTTGTTCAATAGTTCTTTGAGAGTTTCCCTTGCTGCTGCCAGGTTTAGATATTGACATTCACCCTCCGTGTTTTTGCCGTGATAGGTTGCGATAACGTATGGCAATAGCTTTAGCGATCGCTTTCCCCAAATGGCTTCTTTTTATGTTAGCCAGTGAAACAAAAAGCCGCAGTGGATACAAAATGCTGATCCACTGGGATTTTCCCATGAAATAGGCTAATTTGTTCTATAGGGAGTTTTTTCGTAGTCCATGCTTGCGATCGCCTATGGGTGAAAAATCATCTTGATCCTGATGAGGAAAAACTACGGGTTTCAATATAGACGAGGTTTATGAGTTAAAAATCCATAAGCACAAAAATAGCATCAACTTCACTCATTGCTATATTTGCATCTTTGATTTGCTGTGTAGAATTGATCCACTCGCTTTGAATTTGCTCTGGTTGATCCAAAAAATCCTCCCAACCTGGTTGTAATTGTTGTAGTAAGATTCGCCATTCATTTACCACATCTGCTGTGCGAATTGTGCGATCAACAAATTCTTCTACGATCATAAAAGCAACTTGACTAGGTTCACTCAGTAACTGTTTTAAAGCTTTTTCACATTTACGAACACTTTCGGCATGAGCTATCTTGAGATTGAGAAATACTTGCTCAGCAGAAGGCAAGCTTGTCAACTTCAAGGTTTCTGCTTGTTGAGGAGTCAGCCCATCTAGATGGGGACGAATGCGATAAAGTATAAATTCTCGATAGTTAAGTTCAAACTCAGCCAAGATTTGAAATGCAAGTTTGAGTTTACTCGCTACGCCTGGAATGAGTTGATCTGGTATTTCTGTTGCTAGTATCTTGATGAATTCAGAACCTTTGCTACCTGTGAGTTTTCCTAATTCTGTTTTGGTAATCAGTATTTCTGCTATTTGAGATTTCACTTGCTCAAGCGATCGCTTCAGTCCATCATCTAAAAATGATAGATGTTGCAACAAATGGGTGCGAACCTCATTTAGGTACTTTTCATACACAATTTCGTAGCTATTCTCAATTTCTACACGCCTTTCTATTTCGTCAATAGAAGGAATTCCTGTGTAAGTTCGACAGACTTGCAATGTCACTTCTACTTGCTTTTTCAAGTCAATATCTACATTTTGCTGCTTTTTCCTGAATTCTTGAAGCATTTTCTCAAAACTGTGTGTTATTTCCTGCCACAGTTGCATGAAGTATTGCTCGAACAACGCTATGCTTGGGGAATCTGACTTTGCCTGTTCTGGAGCCTTATTAGTAATTTTTCCTATAAGGGGAAGATGCTGATCAATGATGTCGGTTATGTTTGAAGTAGTATTTGTGTTCATCTGACAGCTTGTTCGACCAATAGTTTAACGTTTACCGAGAATTGAAGAAACAATCAAAATTTTTACGTAAATATACTTAAGATTTAGTGCATAAATAAATATTTTATTTCTCATTGCCAGTGTTTTCACATGCTCTGGCAAATACAATAAAAAGTATAAGCAGAAAATATAATGATCTGCCAGGCTGACACAAGCATAGCATGTAATTTTTGTTACTTAAGTTTAGATTTTGATTATTATTTTTTAAGCAACCACACAAGCTATATTGCAGTTAATAGATTATTAGGAACAAAACCTGTGTTTCCTCTGTACGATGAAAATCCAACACGAATCACTCCATATCTAACATATGGTTTGATTGGGATGAACGTTTTAGTTTTTCTGCATGAACTCCAACTATCAAATGAACAACTAAATCAGTTTTTGCAGCTGTATGCAGTTATACCTGAACAATTAACTATCAACTTCGCTAGTGAATGGACAACATTATTTACGTCCCAATTCCTACATGGTGGTTGGTGGCATTTAATTTCAAATATGCTGTTTCTATTTGTTTTTGGCAACAATATTGAAGATAGATTGGGACATTTTAAGTATTTAATTTTTTATCTTAGTTGTGGTGCTTTCGCTGCCCTATGTCAGTGGCTTATCAGTATGAATTCTCAGATTCCTTCATTGGGAGCAAGTGGTGCAATTTTTGGAATTTTAGGAGCGTATATTATAGCCTTTCCGCACTCAAGAGTTGTAACGTTAATATTTTTAGGTATTTTTGTCACCACTGTTAGAATTCCAGCCTTGTTTCTGATTGGGTTTTTCTTTATCCAAAATGTGATTTCTGGTGTTGCCAGTCTACAAGCAGCTGCCAATATGAGTGTAGAGACGGGGGGAATAGCTTACTGGGCCCATATTGGTGGTTTTGTCGCTGGAGTGGTACTTGGCCCCTTATTGGGACTACGTAGACGAGACTATTAGTGGTTGGGTGCACAGAAAAACTTGATGGTGGGGAATGGGGAACTCACCGGGTCCCACTCCCCCAAGGGAGTGGGGATTAGGGGCAATGGGGTGGTGGGGAGAAGACTTCACCCTACTATCCCATCTGGTGAACATCCTTTTTCCTTTCTCTTGCTTCTTAAAAAGCGTGATTTGTCAAAAAGATCGAAAAACCACCCTGTCCTATCGGACACCCCTCTCCTTAAGGAAAAAGAGGGGTAAGGGGTGAGGTTATTTTCAAGCTAGAGGGCTTTTATGTTTTATAGAGTTTTTAGTAAACTTAATTGCCTAACGGGCAATTAAGATACAAGTTCCCTAATTTATTGATGAGGTTTTCCTTCTGCCTTCTGCCTTTTGTCTTCTTCATTAGAAACGTATTGCAGCAAACCATTACAAGCATCAAGGAGTAGTTCGATCACCTGATTGAAGCCCTCTGAACCACCATAGTAGGGATCTGGAACTTCTTTAAGAGTATGCTGAGAACAAAACTCACACATCAAACGTACTTTATGGTGATATTGCCCTGTAGGATCAACAGATAGAATATCGTCATAATTTTCTCGATCCATAGCTAAGATCAAATCAAAGTCTTGAAAGTCTGACTTTTGAAACTGACGAGCGCGACCACGGAGTTTGATTCCTAGCTTTTGAAGTGCCGCAGCACTCATGCGTCGATCAGGTGGGCTACCGATGTGATAACTAGATGTGCCAGCAGAGTCACAGATAATGCGATCGCCTGGCGTCTGTAAACAAGACTCGCTCAACCTGTTCTGCTCGATCAAGTAATTCATGATATTTTCTGCCGCAGGCGATCGACAGATATTTCCCAGGCAGACAAACAAAAGTTTGTAAGGCATAGAAATTTTTAGTCCTTTGTCATTAGAATAAGACAAATGACAAATCACCATAAATCTAGAACCCAGGAAGTTCCAATCCACTTGTCAACTCTTCCATGCGTTCCCGCATGGTTGCTGTGGATTTGTTGTAAGCATCTTTCATTGCCGCAGTTACCAGATCAGAAAGTACTTCTGCGCCTTCATTAAGGGCATCAGGAGAAATTTCTACCCGTTTCGGCTCTTGGTTCCCACTGACTATTACCTTCACAAAACCGTTGCCGGCTTCACCTTCTATTTCCATTTGCTCCAGTTCTTCCTGAAGTCGCTTTGCTCCTTCTTGCACCTGTTGAGCTTTCTTAAAGGCTTCAGCCAGTTCTTTCATTTTTCCTAAGCCAAAGCCAAATCCCTGTCCTTTACCTGTCATATGAGATTGTCCACCTGTGTTTTGATTAACAAGTCAATTTCAACAAATTCAATTATAGATGCGGTATGTCATTTACCTATTTTTACTCTCAAATATCTTATTTTCAAAATTTTGTCAATTTTAACAAGAATAAAGAATAAAGGGTGAAGAGTGAAGAATAAAGCATTAAGGGTCAAGGATGAAGAGTGAAGGGTGTAGACGCGCTCATAGGCTTCTCGTAGAGTAGGGTGAAGGAATTAAGTATAAATTTTTATCTTCTGCCTTCTGCCTTCTGCTTCCTGCCTTCTATTGTGTGTACCTGACAGATGTTTCCTGTACTGTGGGAAGATTATTGATGGTTAAGTCCAGTAAGCCCGAATTCCCATTTCCGAATTGTTTTAGTCAAGAAATTGATACTGCGTTTGAACCATCCCATGTTCAAGTTATTAAAATCTCGGTTGAAGAATACTCTCATTACACTCCTGTTGGTAACACTCTTTTTAGGGGTAAGTACAGCTGGGTGGACTTCCTCCAGTAGTGCTGCACTACCAGCAGGAAATGCAATCACTGACGGTAAAGCGCTGTTGCGCTATGCATTACCAATAGATAATAAGCCTGTGCGAGAACTGCAAGGCTCCTTGGAAGATATATCAGACCAATTACGGGCCAATCGACGCTGGGGTGCTGTTTCCAAAGACCTCAGCAAAGCATCACGGCTTCTCAACAATCCTGCTCAAATTTTGGCTAGTGTACCAGAAGTCAATAAACCCCAAGCTGAAGCTTTGATTTCTCAGTTGAAATCAGGTGTAAATAGCCTAGAAGAAGCGGCTAAAACCAAAGACAAAGAACAAATTTTAACAAAACGAGCCGACCTATTAAATCTCGTCGGTGACTTAGAAGATTTGATGGTGCAGGGGTTCCCCTTTGAAGTTCCCAAAGAATATAGCAATTTACCACAACTCAAAGGTCGTGCCACCGTAGAAATGAAAACTACAAAGGGTACTATTACTCTTGTAGTGGACGGTTATAGCGCTCCTGTTACTGCGGGAAATTTTGTTGATTTAGTACAACGGGGTTTTTATGATGGTTTACCCTTCACCCGTGCAGAAGAATCTTACGTTGTGCAAACTGGTGATCCACCGGGTAAAGAAGTAGGTTTTATTGACCCCAAAACTAAAAAATACCGTGCTGTTCCTTTAGAAATCCTTTTTGAAGGTGACAAAGAACCAACCTACGGTATTACATCAGAACAAGCAGGCCGTTACACTGATTTACCTGTGCTGCCATTTTCTGCCTATGGTGCAGTAGCTATGGCTCGTCCTGAAAGTGACAATAACGGTGGTTCTTCACAATTTTTCTTCTTCCTTTATGAACCAGAACTGACCCCAGCTGGACGTAACTTGTTAGATGGTCGTTACACTGTTTTCGGTTACGTCGTCGAAGGAAAAGATGTTTTACGGGAAATAAAAGCAGGTGACAAAATTGAATCGGCAAAAGTTGTCAAAGGAGCAGAAAATTTAGTAGAGCCAAAGGAAGCATAATTACAACACTTTTCCGTGGATTTGAGTAAATTGTTTCTGTAGGGTGGGCGTTGCCCACCTTAAAATTAGAACTGAAGGAAAGGAACAATAGAAAAGAAATTTGTATAGAAAAAAAAATTTGTATTTCAAACTTCACTTTTCAGCGTTCTTGAGTCAAAGGATGCGATTTTTATCACTCTTGTTTGCTACACTACTTGCAGTCTTTGTGCTACCAAGTTTCATGGTTGCTGCTCAAACTTCTGTAATCACTCCCAATGAAAACCTAGTTGTTCAGGGAATTCCACCAATTCCAGCAACACTGGCAGAAACGGTTAATCGCTACACTAATTTTCGTTCTGCTGTTCTTTCTAGTTGGCATCCAGTCCGGCGTGAAATGCTGATTTCCACTCGTTTCGCTGATACTCCCCAAGTGCATTTGGTTAAATTCCCTCTTGGTAGCCGTCAGCAAATGACTTTCTTCCCAGAACGTGTTGGCGGAGGGAGTTTCCAACCAACCCAGGGCGATTATTTTGTTTTTAGTAAGGATATCGGTGGTAACGAATTTAACCAAAATTACCGTTATGATTTGGCGACGGGTGATATTACCTTACTCACCGATGGCAAGTCAAGAAACAGTGGCGGCGTCTGGTCTAATAGTGGCGATCGCATGATTTATACCTCCACTCGCCGCACAGGCAAAGATAACGATTTTTACATTATTGATCCAAAAAATACCCAGAGCGATCGCTTGCTAGCACAAGTTGAGGGCGGTGGTTGGATGCCGTTAGACTGGTCGCCTGATGACCGTCAACTGTTGGCAATGGAATATGTCTCTGTGAATGAAAGTTACCTGTGGTTGGTAGACACCAACTCTGGCGAGAAAAAATTAATTACACCCAACCGAGGCACAGAAAAAGTCTCCTACGCAGGAGGATTGTTTAGCAAAGATGGCAAAGGTTTGTATGTCATCACTGACCGTAACTCAGAATTTTTACGGTTGGCATATGTTGATTTAGCTACTTTAAAATACACTAATCTGACAAATGACATTCCCTGGGATGTAGAAGATTTTGACCTGACAGAAGATGGTAAGTATTTAGCTTTTGTCACCAATGAAGACGGGGCAAGTATACTGCACCTATTGGAAACCACAACAAAGCAAGAAAAGCCTTTACCTAAACTACCAGTGGGACAGGTATATGGCGTTACCTGGCATCGTAATAATGAAGATTTAGGCTTGACTCTAGTTTCAGCTCGTTTCACCGCAGATGTGTATTCTGTGAATATCCGCACTAACAAAGTTGAACGCTGGACAGAAAGCGAAACTGGCGGACTGAATACAGCAAATTTCTCTAATGCAGAATTGATCCGTTGGCAAAGCTTTGACGGCAAAACCATATCTGGTTTTCTTTACCGTCCCCCTGCTAAGTTTCCAAGTAAGCGTCCGGTAATTATTGATATTCATGGAGGACCAGAAGGACAGTCTCGTCCATCTTTTTTGGGTCGTTATAACTACTATTTAAATGAGTTAGGCGTTGCTTTACTCTTTCCTAACGTCCGGGGTTCTACTGGTTACGGCAAAACTTTTATGACCTTAGATAATGGCTATAAAAGAGAAGATTCTGTCAAAGATATCGGTAGACTCCTTGACTGGATAGCAACTCAACCAGACTTGGATAAAGACCGAATTTTGGTAACAGGCGGTAGCTATGGCGGTTACATGTCCTTAGCAGTCGCAACAAAATATAGCGATCGCATTCGTGCAGCTATTGATATTGTTGGTATTTCCAACTTTGTCACCTTCCTAGAAAATACTGAAAGTTATCGGCGTGATTTACGACGAGTCGAGTACGGTGATGAACGCGATCCGCAGATGCGAGAATTCCTACTGAAAATTTCACCTGTCAATAACGCCAGTAACATCAAAAAACCGCTATTTGTAATTCACGGTAAAAATGACCCCCGTGTTCCTCTCCAGGAAGCCGAACAAATTGTAGAGACACTCAGAAAGAATAATGTTCCTGTTTGGTATCTGATGGCGAAAGATGAAGGACATGGGTTTAGTAAGAAAAAAAACATTGATTTCCAGTTTTACGCAACGGTGATGTTTGTGAAAGAGTATTTGCTGAAGTAGTAACGAACACAGATAAACACAGATACACACCGATAATCTATCTGTGTTTATCTGTGTCCATCGGTGTTCGTTTTCTCAAACAGATTTTTTCCCGTCGAAGCAGGAGAATTGACAGCTTTTACAAGAAGTCTAATAATTTCCAACTAGTTTTGAGAGTTAACTGTTTGAGCAGTTGCGTCTATGCTTTTCTCAACATCAGCAGTATTTTCACCCAAATTAATTTTTACAACGCGATTGCGGACTTCTTCGACTTTGGGGAGAGTCAGAGTCAGGATACCATCGCGGAAGTCTGCTTGTACTTTGTCATTTTGCACAGCGACAGGCAAATTAATAACTCGCTGGAACTTGCCATAACGAAATTCTGAATGCAAGTAATTGGCATTTTCAGACTGATGCTGACGCTGACGTTCCCCTGCGATCGCTACAGCATCACGAGTTACCTGTATATCCAGGTTTTTAGCTGCTACACCAGGTAATTGTGCATGGAAAACCAAGTTATCGCCCGTATCGATTAATTCTACAGCAGGAACCCAAGCTGTTGATGTATCGCTTGTTTGAGCAGTTTGTGCTGACAATTCATCAAAAACTAAATCCATTTGCCGACGCAAGTTTTCTAGTTCGCGGATTGGTTGCAAGTAGCGAATCATCATAATATTATTCACCTTTGCATTGATAAATAGATTGTTGTTTTATTTAGGCTCAGCAGTTTATTAGCTTCCTGGAACTGCTGACATTCACAATATTGCCCCAAGTTCTATGAAGTGAAAATCCAGACAATACGAATTAGAGAGTGGGGTTTTACACACCTGGTAATTGAAGTTGGAATTCGCAGTTGTTTGATAGTAAAAAAGATTAAAAACTAATATTTTATAAAATATTTATCTGGTATTAAGTACGGTTCCTTCTACTTTAAGTGTAGTATTTATAGGTCTTTACGATTAAATCTATATTTCTGCTAAATTCTAATCACAACTCTTATTCTTCAGAAACTGAATTAAATCAATTCTTTGAGCTATTTCTTACCAATTAGGAGATTGACATGCGAATTGCTCAAATTGCTCCTTTGTGGGAGAGAGTGCCTCCTCCCGCATACGGTGGTGTTGAGTTGGTTGTCGGTTTATTGACTGATGAATTAGTCCGGCGTGGTCATGAAGTGACGCTATTTGCTTCAGGGGATTCGATCACTTCAGCCAAATTAGAGTCAGTTTATCCTCAAGCTTTGCGTTTAGATCCTAATGTTAAAGAATATAATGTTTACGAAACTTTGTTACTGAGTCGTGCATATCAACAAGCACAGGAATTTGACATCATTCATTCTCATGTAGGTTATCCAGCTTTAATTTACGCAGATTTCGTCACCACTCCTACAGTTCATACATTACACGGTATATTCACCCCAGATAACGAAAAAATTTTTTCTACAAGTTACAAACAACCTTTTGTCAGCATATCTAATGCTCAGCGAGAGCCAAAATTGGGGTTAAATTATGTTGCAACTGTATACAATGGCATTGATACAGACAGCCATCAGTTCTATTCCCAACCCCAAGATCCTCCCTATCTGGCATTCTTAGGGCGGATGTCTCCAGAAAAGGGGCCGCATATCGCGATTGAGATTGCGAAAAGAGCAGGTATACCACTCAAAATGGCGGGTAAGGTTGATCAGGTAGATATAGACTATTTTGAGAGCCAGGTGAAGCCTCATATTGATGGTAAGCAGATTGAATTTTTGGGTGAAGCTAGTCACTCGCAGAAAAATGCACTCTTAGGTGGGGCCTTAGCAATGCTGTTCCCCATCACTTGGCGCGAACCTTTTGGACTGGTGATGATCGAGTCGATGGCGGCTGGAACTCCTGTACTTGCAAAACCCTTAGGTTCAGTGCCAGAAGTGATTGTGGATAGTAAGACAGGCTTTTTGTGCGATCGCATTGAAGATTTTGTAGAAGCAATCAATCGTATAGGAGAAATCGACCGTCGTGCTTGCCGCACACATGTAGAACAAAACTTTAGCGTGAAAAGCATGGTGGACGGTTATGAAGCTGTTTATCAGCAAATTCTTGGTGAAAAATTTGCTCGCAATGGTTATTCTCGCACTCTCGCAAGTCAACTAATTAAATAGTGATCACACTAGACCTTTGCTGTATTCTCAGCCCAACACCACCCAGTCTACTACTTGGGCCTCGGTGATATCCGGCACTTCTAAGCGATTCTTCATCCGGTAAAGTACTTTCTCTGGTACTTTTGCCGGGTGATCGCGATTTCTGCGTAGTAGTTCTGGCCAAGGTGCTTCCAGATAGACAATGTGAATCCTAGCTTGATAACTAGCAAACAGACGAATCAACATACAGCGTAATTGGCGGCTGAGATTGGTTGCATTCCAAACAAAAGATTGTCCACTTCGTAGATATTCTTTAGCGATCGCTTTCGCTGCATTCGTCACTACACCTTGGTCGTCTTCAGGATCTATCCCCAACTTCTGCCGCAGTTCATCAAGGGAAATCACCAGGCTGTCTGGCAGATTTTCCTGAATCCAAGTATCTTTGCCCGCACTGGGTAATCCTGACATGATCACCACCTGTAAGCGTGTATCATCGTAGGCTTCATAGTTTGGGTTGCCATCTTCTTTTTGGAAATAAACAAATCGACTATGTGCTGATGGAAACATGCGTGGTTGTTCAAAGCAGTGATTTTCCTGACAAAATTCCCGAAAAAAATCAATTCGTTCCAGTAATTGTGCTTGATCATTGCAGTAACGTCCCCGCACGTCTGCCTCCGCCAACAAACTCAGCAGATCACAACGGACAATTTGGCTAGCTTTAATTACAGCGCGTTCCGGATTAGGTTTATCCCAAAACCACAAAGGCAAACTACCGTATTTCACCAAAGCAACGATCGCTTCGCGTTGTTTGAGTGGCACATGCAAATCCCAGAGAATCTCCTGTGCCATTTTTGCACCTTGGAGGACGTGACCTTTGGAGGTGATACTACCATCTGCTTCTCTTTGGGTAGAGGCGGGTTTAGCGATATCATGCAGCAAAGCAGCAGCGAACAATACCGAACGTTCAGTAGCTGGTAATGCCCGCCATTGAGGTAAAGCAACTAAAGCCTCGTATACCAATTTTGTGTGAATAAGTACATCTCCTTCCGCATGATAACGCGGGTCTTGGGGACAATCAGCAAGCGATCGCAACCAGTTAAATTCTGCTTCTAGTGCTGGCCAATTTATTGACCAGTCGGTTTCGTTAGGACAATGAGGAAAAGACCACAACATAAAAAATCCTCTGTAAATTATGTTTGAGAAATCGCTTGAAAATAAGGCAGAAGGCACTAGGGCAGAGGGCAGAAGGGGTAAGAATTTTCATACTTAGTTGTGGGATGTTCTTATGAATGGCTATCTTGAAAATAGTGATCGAGGATCAAATCAGGAGCAAAGCCATAATCCATCGGTGTGCATCGGTGTTCATCTGTGTTCGTTTAATTCATCCCCTCGTTGTGGGCGCGATCATCCTGGGGTTCTGTCTTGAAAATAATGCATAAGACAGAAGAGGTAAGAATTTTAGCTTTCTCCCCCACACCTGTGTTTCTTAAGAAAACAAGTCAGCATCAGGACGTAGTAAATTTGGTATAATCGGACGATTCAGCCACTGTCCATCCGATTGTTTGATGGTGGTTAAAAAACTGGAACGTACGTATTTATAACGAGCTATTACTGTATCATCTGGTTCAACTTTAATGTATAAACCTTCCATCAGAGAACTTTGGTCAGTTTGTTTAAGCGATCGTTCCACATCTAGCCCTTTTTCCTGACATACTTGACACAAACTTTGCAAATATGCAGGCGTTTGGTAATGGGATTTAGCCAATAGCCCAATGAGTTGCTGATAAGATTGGAGACTGCCAGTAAATAGCACGGGTACAGAAACCAAAGGCAACCCAGCTAATAACTGCTGGCGGTTTTTGCTGCTGAGAAATACTTGCTTTTCTAAATCCAGCACATCATACTCAAGAAAATAGTGGGGCAAAGCATCATAAAATATTGTGTGCTTCGCATAAAGCCACTCTCCAAAGAGAATAAAGCGACTTCCCAATACTTGCCAAAATGCGACTGCGTGAGTATTTGCCCATTGTTTAAACAAATTAAAGTGCTTTTCCCGTGCCCCACCTGTTAAATAATGTCCCCGGCTTTGTAGGCGAATTTGACCGTCAGCAGCAAAACTAATAGCAGCGTTAGCACCATCAACTTTTTCTTCCACTACTACATACTGCTCTTTAATAGCAGCAAAAGGGATACTATCGAGGTCTTCATCCCCTGGTTGTAAACGCGAACCCTGAATGTGATGGGTACGCGGAAATTTATAAATTTGTTGCATTACTTCCCTACCTTGGCAACTGCAATCAAATTAATTTCGTAGCGAATTGAAACGAATAAGCATGAGGATTATAGCTATTCGCGATCGAGCTAAATTTGATTGAGACCAGGGGATTACATATGCCGTTACCGTTTTTTCCAAGAGTAGTATTTTTATAATACATATACTCCACAAGCTGGAGTAGTCTTTCCGGATTGTTGCAGTATAGCGATTTTCAATTCGATGCAATACACTTTATACCTCACCCCTAGCCTCTCTCCGCGAGTTCACCAGAGGGGTGCCCGATAGGGCGGGGTGAGGTTTTATAGTTCACACAACTGAGAACCGCCATATATTCTTGGCTTGATAGGAGGAAAGCCAAAAATCTATCCCTTTAACCATTCCCCTTACCCCTTTTACCAATGAATTTAATGTATATTTATTTACGTTCTCATACTTCCAAGGCTATGATCAGCTATTCAAGGGACGTATTAATAGCAAATCATGCCGAAATCAAAGCAAAAATCCCAGAAAAATCAAAAAACAAAAAAGCAGAAAAAACAAGAGGTTCCTACTCTTACCCTCAAAGAACGTTTAGCCCAAAAACGCAAAGCAGCACAGGCACGTCAAGAACTTATTAATACACTTACTCCAGCCATTGGTGGTGGTTTATTCCTTGGTTTTATTCTTTTTTTAGTAGCTGGAATTAAGGCAGCTGTCCCGGCAGTAATGGGAATAATAGTTATGTCCCTTGCCTACAAATATCCTCGTCAAGCTTTGTTTGCCTTTATTTTTTATGTGCCGTTTGGCGGAACTATCACTTACTACATCGGTAATAGTCCCGTATTGCAATTGGCTAAAGACGCTTTCTATGTTCCTGCTTTAATTGCAATTTGGCAGAATTGCCGCAAACAGAAACTACCTATAATTATTCCTGAAGGAATTAAAACCCCATTATATATTCTATTAGGCTCATGCATAATCACACTATTATTTGTAAATGGTGGACGGCAATTTAATCCGCCTCCTATTGGACCCTTTAAAGAAGCACCCAAAGAAATTCCTCTTGGTATGGGAATTTTAGGATTAAAAGTATTTTTAGGCTATGTACCTCTAATTGCTTGTATTTATTATTTAATTCGTAATAAACGAGACTTTTTATTTATTTCACGCTTACAAATAGTGTTAATCCTTGTTGCCTCTGTTCTAGGATTTATGCAATATTTATTATTATTAACTGGCATATGTGAAGGTACAAGAAATGCAGTTGGTGCTGCTTTATTTAAAGCTTCATTAGAAGCACGATGTTTTTTTGGCGGCTCATTAGTTTATAGCCCTAGTCAAGGAATGATTCGCTTACCAGGAACTTTTGTTGCACCTTGGCAATGGGCATGGTTTCTCATTTCTAGCACGTTTTTTACTTTTGCAACTGGCTTTAGTGACCCTTCTATTATTTGGCGAATTATCAGTTTAGCTTCAATGGCATCTGTCTTTATTAATGCAGTAATCTCTGGGCAAAGAATAGCTTTAGCTTTAGTACCAATCTGTTTTGTAATGTTACTTGTACTGACTGGTCAAATTGGTAATTTAAAAAGATTTATTCCTATATTTGGAGGACTAGCCCTACTTTTAGGAATTGCAATAGTTAGTAATCCCACCGTTGTCCAAGAGAGAACAGATAGTTTTGTAGCCCGTTGGAATGCCTCTCCTCCCTATGAATTTATAGTGCAACAATTTGAAGAAAATTGGAAAAGCGTAGATGGACCATTTGGAAGTGGTTTAGGTCGTGCTACTAACTCTGCCCGTGCAATGGGACCAACTAAATTAGTAGAAACCTATTATCCGAAGGTTCTTTATGAAGTAGGAATATTTGGGTTATTAGGATTTATAGTTTTAGTCACTACCTTAACAATTATTTGTTTCCGGCAGTATCGTTTGGTAAAAAACCGTAATTTCCGCAGTTACGGTGCTGCTATGTGGGTGTTTATATTGTTTATTAGTTACAACACTTATTACTATCCTCTGGATGTTGACCCAGTCGCTGTTTATTATTGGTTTGCTGCTGGCATTCTTTTAAAATTGCCGATTGTAGACAAAATGGAAAGACTGCAACAAGCACAAGCGGAAGGGGAGACAGGAGGGAAAAAGGTGATGGGGTGATGGGGTGATGGGGAGTATGAGGAGTGTGAGGGTGTGAAAATAACCATTGGCCATTAACTATTGAATTAGCTATTGACTACTAATGTACAGACGCGATGTTCCTCGCGTCTGTAACCACTAACTACTAACAAATGACAAATGACTATTAATATGAATTTACCTCTTATTTCTGTAATTATTCCAACTTATGGTCGTGAAGAACCACTGCGAGACAGTGTTGTGGATTTATTGAAGCAAGACTATTCAAATTTTGAAGTTTTAGTAGTAGATCAAACTCCAAAACACGAACCAGAAATTGAAGCTTTTTTATCAGAACAAGCAACAGCAGGTAAAATTCAATGGTTCCGTTTAAATTGGGCTAGTTTACCAGGGGCGCGCAATTATGCAGTGCGACGCGCAAAAGGAGAGATAATTTTATTTATTGATGATGACGTAAAGTTAAATTCTGGATTTTTAACAGCTCATGCTAAAAATTATTTAGATAAACCAGAAATAGGGGCTGTTGCTGGGCGAGTTTATGACAGGATGAAAATAGCTGATACTGCCCAAGGAAGAACACAGGGAGATGCACCTTACAAGAGTATTGAATATTTACCTCCCCAGGCTATGGACCCTGGTATTGCTTGGTATTATATAGATTTGGTGCATACAATCAAACCCCAAGAAGTTCTGACAGCAAGGGGTTGTAATATGTCATTCCGCCGCGAGATTTTTACCAAGCACAGGCTGCATTTTGATGAGAGATTTCGCGGTAGTGCAGTCCGAGAAGAATCCGATTTTTGTTTGCGGTTGCGGCAAACTGGCTATAAGATTTGGTACGACCCAGAAGCTAGTTTAGTGCATTTAGGGGAAGAGACAGGTGGTTGCCATGATATTAGTATGCGATCGCTCAAATATCAACTCACCTTCTATCACAATCATTTCTTACTGGGATTGAAAAATCTGACTGCTAGTCAAGCTTTACGTCTTTACGCCCGTTTATTTGATTGTCACGTCTTGGGACGTCCCCCTTGTCACAAAAGTGGTTCCCCAATCAAAATTTTTACCCGCGCTATTTTCTACACTTTAGGTTTTGCGAAAGCTTTAGGAACAATCATCCAATCTCTATGGAATGATGGACAAATTTACACTCATCTAGATAAACAAATTGAGAGTATTTAAACTTGATTGTTGATAGTTGATAGTTACTTCGTAAAACAATTAATTCCTAACGAATTCTCTATATAAATTCTCTGCGTTACTCTGCGCTAACTTGGCGTTACTCTGCGTTTAAATTACCTATTATCTTTTTTATGAAAATATTAGTTGCTAGCCATACTTATATTGTAGACCTTAACTGCGAAAAATTACGCACATTATCTCAGCTAGAACCTAATATCGAAGTAACAGTTGTAGTACCAAAAAAGTGGCAACCTGGAGGAGTTCAAAACAAAATTATCGAATCAAAATATCGTGAAAAAGGTCAATTTCGCATCGTACCTGTTTCTAATTTTAGTCAAAATCATCAAGGTCTGCTGACTTTTGGTAAAGATTTAATATCTTTGTTGCGACAGTTTCGCCCTCAAATCATTCAAGTAGAACAAGCTTCGAGAAGTCTTGCTTATGCTCAAATGATTACCTTAAATAAATTATTAGACCTGAAAGCAAAAAACTTATTTTTTACTTGGTGGAATTTACCATACAAATTAAAATTTCCAGCTTCTTTATTAGAAAAATATAATCTGCAAAATAGCCACGGTATTATTTCTGGCAATCAAGACGGTGCTGAGATTTTACGTCAACGTGGATACCAAGGCCCAATAAAAGTCATGCCTCAATTAGGTGTAGATGAACGTGTATTTCAACCCCAACCCCAACCAGAATTAGCCAGACAATTAGGTATTCAACCCGAGGAATTTATTGTTGGTTTCGTGGGGCGATTTGTGAAAGAAAAAGGCTTGTTAACCCTCATAGATGCTTTAACCCTTCTACCAAAAGATCAACCTTGGAAACTACTGCTACTTGGACGTGGAGACTTACGAACAGAGTTAATCAATAAAGCTATAGAAAACAAAATTCAAGACAGAATCATCATCGTAGAAAGCGTACTCCATGATCAAGTTTGTAGATATATCAACTTAATGAATACCCTGGTACTACCATCAGAAACAACATACAAAATTAAAACATTAACAGCCATTGGTTGGAAAGAACAATTCGGTCACGTATTAATCGAAGCAATGGCTTGTCAAGTCCCTGTCATTGGTTCTGATTCTGGTGAAATTCCTCACGTAATTGGTGATGCTGGTTTAGTATTCCCTGAAGGAAATGCCCAAGCCCTTGCTAATTGCATACTCCAATTAATAGAAAAGCCAGATTTTGCTCAAACTTTAGGTGAAATAGGCTACCAAAAAGCAATGGCACAATATACGAACAAAGCTCTAGCAAAACAACAACTAGAATTTTATCAAGAATTAATCAATATTCAAAAACAATAACAAAAAACCTATCTGTGGTCATCTGTGTTTATCTGTGTGCATCGGTGGTCGAATAATAAAAATCATATTTTTCCAGCCTTAATTCATAGTTAAACATAAATTTTAAATTCACGACTTATGACTAAGAAAAAATATAAATTATGCATATTCTACAGATTGTCCCTTCCATTTCCCTAATTTATGGTGGACCTAGTCAAATGGTACTGGGATTAGCCCCGGCTTTAGCAAAAGAAGGTGTAAAAGTAACTGTGATCACAACTAATAGTAATGGTGATAACGGTCAAAAACCTCTAGATGTCACCTTAAATGTCCCTCATCAAAAAGATGGTTATGAAATAATTTATTTTCGTTGTGCCCCTTTTCGTCGCTACAAATTTTCTCTTGATTTATGCAAGTGGTTAAATCGCTATGCCCAAGAGTTTGATGTAGCCCATATTCATGCACTTTTCTCTCCTATTAGTAGTGCTGCTGCGGCAATTTGTCGTCAACAAAAACTACCTTATATTTTGCGTCCTTTAGGTACTCTTGATCCAGCCGATTTACAAAAGAAAAAATACCTGAAACAAATTTATGCTGCCATATTAGAATGTGGCAATATAGCTAATGCTGCTGCACTTCATTTTACGAGTGTTCAGGAAGCGAAAATTTCAGAAAGATTTGGAGTAGCGACACAAGATTTAGTGATTCCTTTGGGTGTTATTCCTCCTAAGCAAGATGGGGAAAATTTGGTGCGACAGCAGTTTGGTATTGCTGCGAATCTACCGTTAGTGTTGTTTATGTCGCGAATAGATCCAAAAAAGGGTCTGAGTTTATTAATTCCAGCTTTGGAAAAGCTTTTAGCTGAAGGGTTAAATTTTCACTTTGTTTTAGCTGGAACTAATCCCCAAGATCCAGTTTATGAACAAAAAATCAAATCACAGATAGATAATTCTACCTTGCGATCGCACACTTCGATTACTGGTTTTGTCACTGGCGAATTAAAATCTAGTCTACTGCAAGCAGCCGATTTATTTGTCTTGCCTTCATACTACGAAAATTTTGGTATCGCTGTCGCTGAAGCAATGGTTGCAGGAACACCTGTAGTAATCTCAGATCAAGTACATATTTGCCAACAAGTGCATGAAAGTCAGTCAGGATGGGTAACAACAACAGATGTGCTAGCACTTACTGAGTCACTGCGTACTGCTTTGCAAAATCCTGCGGAATGTCAACGGCGGGGATTAAATGCGAAAGAGTATGCATTGCACAACTATAGTTGGGATGCGATCGCTCGTCAAATAATTCAAGCATACAAGCAAATTTTAGTTAGTAGGTAGAGACGCGATGTTCTTCGCGTCTGTACTGGTTAGTAGTTGGTAGTTCAAACAACAAACAACAAATCTTTATAAAAATTCTAAAAACTGCTCAGGTACTAATCTCAATTCTCCTGATTTGCAGCGATAAATATCAACCCAAAGCGCCTTTTGAGGATAATTATATGTCAATTCAGTAAAAATTAATTCCTGAATCTGGTAAAACTTTTGTTCGACAAAATCGCATTCATAAATTTGGACTATTTCATGTCCTGGCTTACCTTCAAAAATAAATAGATTTTCTAAACAACCCTGATAACGAATATTAGTTAATTCTGCTTGAATTTCTTCTTGAAACTCTCTTTCCAAGGCGGCGCGGCTAGTTTCGCCAAATTCAATGCTACCACCTAATGCCCGATAGTATTTTTGTTGCTTAACAGAGTCATATCCTTCACAAACAAATAGGCGTTTTTCATCGTGAATTAGTCCGAATACTTTGACACGAATTTGTTGAGATTTATTCATTAACTCATGTTTTTTTTATTAAAAACTCTAAAAATTGCTCTGGCACTAATTTTAATTCTCTAGATTGAAAGCGACTAATTTCTATCCAAAGAGCAGTTTTTTGCCGCTTACTTTCAGTAAATACTATTTTTTCTAACTGATAAAATTTGGGTTCCGCAAAATCACATTGATAAAGTTGAATGATTTCGTGTCCAAGCTGACCATTATAAGTAAAGATATTTTCTAAACAGCCTAAGTAATGAATATTAGTTAGTTCTGCTTGAATTTCTTCATAAAATTCGCGCTGTAGGGCTGCAAAACTCGTTTCACCAAAGTCTACTCCACCACCCATAGCACGGTAAAAAGTTTCCTGTGTTTGTGGGTCATAGCCTTGGGAAATAAAAACACGATTACCATCGCGAATTAATCCCAAAGCTAGGACACGAATTTCGTTTTGTTTATGCATAATAACTAATTTTTGTTACTAGTTATCATATATAAACGAAGGACGACTGTCACTTTCTTCGACAGGCCAGTCATCATTTTCGCCGCCGATGTAAACTTCATCAATGGTGACGTATTCTACACCCAGCTGTTGCAGGGCGTTAATGAGAATATCTAAGGCGATCGCATCTGAAGTTCCCAAATCAAACCAGCAACGCCCCCATTGACCCTGATACTCAAAGTCACCTTTGTTGTGCATTAGTGCTAACAAAGTTCTATCATACGCATCAGAGTCATAATTCATATAGCTGAGATCTAACCCTGTTTCCTGTACCTGGAGATTTTCAGCATTAAATGCACCCAGTTTACCCATGTAAAACCAGGAATCAAAAAGTTCTTCTACGTACTCCTTTTCACGTTGTGAAGGCATAGTACTGAACTTCAGCCAAATCCACAAATCAAAAGGGTTAAATTCACGAAACTGGATTTTCATTACTTAAAATTGCTGAACAGAATCTTACTCAAGCTACCAAACTAAATTATAGGTGAGTAAAGCAAGAAAACTAGGACAAAGAAAAGTTCGTAGCAATTCAGATCTTGCACCAAGATCAACAAGAGCTAGAGGCTCTAATTATTGTTACCAGGTTGAACCTGGCAACAAGGGTAAATGGAGTAAACTTCTTTTTCAGTCTTCTTTGGAAGTCTTTCGCTATCAGCCTGCGATTTGAATCGCAGGCGGGTTATTGCTACCTTTGAGCGTGAGCAATATCCTGTGCAGTTTTGCGGCGTTCACGTTCAATTTGTTTTACCAAATCTGCTGGTAGTTGAGATTTCTTCGCCAGTGCTTGGTCAAAATTTATTACTGCTTCCTGTAAAAGTTTTTGATTTTTCTCTTTTCCTGCCATCCCCCGCAAAATTTGAGCTTTCAGGTAATATACCTCTGGATTATTAGATGTCGCCTTTAAAGCACGATTTGCATATTCCAGTGCTTGGTTGTACTGTTTTAAATCTCGATACCCATAGGCAATACCCCGATCCGCCAAGTACTCAGGACCAGCATTTTTGTCTAAGCGTTCAATTGCCTGTTGGGGATTGGCAAAAGGCAAGTTTACAGCTAGCATCAAGTCCATGTAACCCTTGAGTAAATTGAGTTCTGGATCATTGGGAGAAATAGCCTCTGCTTTATCTAAATGCTTATAGACTTCTTGTAACTTATTTAATGCCTGTGTAGCACCGTTGACAGTACCTTGACGACGAACCAGTGCTGCTCCCTCTAAGAAATGACCGACAGCAGTGTAAATATTACCACGCAACGGGTCGCTCGTAATTAACTTTTGCCCAATTTCTAAAGTTTTTTTGCTGTAAGTATCTAGAGTTGTCCAATCTTTGTTGGTGTATGCTAGCGATGCCTTCATTGCATAGGCTAAAGGTTCATTAGGTTCGCTGACTAATGCCTGTTGCAGGTAAGTTTCTGCTGCTTTGTAGTCTCCCTGTTGGAAAATAGCTTTAAAAGCTGCCTCAGTTTTGTCACCGATATTACGTGCTTCTTTGGCGCGAAAAGGATCAGCAGCAACAGAAGGATTAACCCATACATTTAGAAATAAAGTTGCTGCAATACCTACTTGGACAAAGGTTTCAAGCTTAGTAGACCGAATTGCTTGCATAGATGGAAACCATTTACTCATTGTTGTGTTTCCTTCAGAATGATTACTGACGAGATTGTTTTATACGTTACTTAGAATTCAAAAAGATAAACGAAGACTAACGGGTGTTTCGCAAAAAAACTTTGTATCCAGTTTGACTGTCTTGATGTTAGCGGGTTCCCATATTTTGTTTTAGCTGTTGTTCCAAAATAAGTTTGCCACAATAAAAACAATTGGGAGCGATCATTTCTGTTGCTCTTAGAATTTAAAGAAAAGCAGAATATCTTATAGCTGCAAAATATTTACTATGTAAGCATAGCTAATATCCTGTTAACTTTTTCGGGACTTAGCAGATGCGAGCGTGTGTAGTTATATAGATATGTCCTAACTCTTTTTGGTAGTCTTAACAAATGCTCTATCTCAGAAATGTAGTTTACCATCCCACAGCTTGTCCAACAGCAATTCTCAAATCAATTAATCTGGACTTGGCACCCCAGCAGTTGGGTTTGATTATTGGACCAAGTGGTTCTGGAAAAAGTACGTTACTCGAAATTTTATCCGGACTAGCTGAACCTACATCCGGTTCTGTTGCTTGGCACGAACAAACCCTGACTGCCGAAGAGTTACAACAATTAGGGGGTTTAGTATTTCAGTTTCCTGAACGGCATTTTTGCGGTGGTACGATTTTAGAAGAATTACGCTTAGGACATCCAGAGTTAGGAACACAAAGAGTTAAAGAAGCGCTGCAAGAAGTGGGATTAGAGCATTTATCATTGGCTACATCACCCCAAGCTTTGAGCGGAGGCCAGCAGCGACGTTTAGCCCTAGCTGTGCAATTGATTCGTCAACCACACTTATTATTACTTGATGAACCTACTGCCGGCTTGGATTGGTCGATGCGTCGGCAGTTAGTCAATTTATTAGCAAAACTTAAAAAAGATTGGACTCTGTTGATAGTAACTCACGATGCAGGAGATATGTTAGCAGTCGCCGACCGTTGCTGGAGTATCAAACATGGTGAACTAGAGGCAATTGACCCTTTGACCCTCAAAAGCAAGGTTGAAGAACCCCTTTCGGTGGTGTGATTGGGGAGATGGGGAGTGTAGTTCAGTTATCAGTTATCAGTTCTCAAATTCTATTAATCACTGTTAACTGTTAACTGTTCACTGATTCTACCAACAAATGACTAATGACAATTGACAATTGACTAAATTCTTCTAAATTGCCTGGTACTAAGTACTGCTTCTCCATGATCTGGTATCCAGGCTATCCACTCATCTTGAGAAATTGGACACAGCAGTAGTGCTTCGTCAAAGCTGTAGGGGTTGAGTAGTTCCAACAGTCTCACCCAGGTATTAGATTGAAAATGCTGCTGTTTAGTTTTGATGCCAAACTCCTCACTTGACCAATTCAGATCCTGTCTTTTGGCTTGTAATGCAAAATCTGGTCTACTAAAATCTAATTTCATGGCTTTGTCTTCCCCTCAGCCAAGTGCTAATTCAAAAATATTTCTGTAACTAAGACTACAAAATAACTAATATTCTAGAAAAGAGATTGTTTTATAACTTAACTTTTTAGTTAAATTTGGGTTAAGGGTATTCCTGTTAAGGTGTCAAAGATAAACATGAAGTGAGAATTTTTCAGCTAAATTTTAATGCTCATTTTGGATTCACTGGTGAATATTCCCCAAATCGCCAGCGTAAGGGAGTAGCATTTTGAGTTACCAAAATTTGGTTTATCTCAAAATTAACCAAACGTTGCGCCCCAGTAAAACTATTTAAGCGCTCTGCATCCCAAATCACTTCTGCTTTCCCTGTTAATTGCAGAGTATGTCCCTTTTCAAAATCAATAAACAATAAACCTGCACTTGCATTTATAGCCAAGTTGCCGAAGGTTTGAAACATATTGTTACCAGCATAATCGGGAAACACTAGCTTGTTGCTATGCACAACTTGTACAAATCCTGGATATCCGCCTCGATGCGATGCGTCTGCACCAACCTCTGGATGGGAACTAGCAATGAAAAAAGTATCGGCTTGGGTAATCCAGTATTTATCCTTCTCATTCAAAGCTTGTCTGGTAAAGACTACAGGGTTTTCTAGAGATTCTGTTATCCCTGTTTCTAAGTGACGCACTTGAATATACTTAGGACAATTAAAAAAAGCTTGCTCAATACTGACTTTTATCTCACCTGCTGGCTGAATCTCCGCTTTGCCATTGAGACGCAAACGCCTACGATTTACCAAATCAATTACAAGTAGACCGATGTGTGGATTATCGTGCAGGTTCTGATACAGTAAATTCTCTGGTAAGAGAAATGCATTAATTTGTAAAGTCTGCTGGTTTAACACTTCTACAAAAGCAGGTTGTCCCGTGAGTAACGATGCCCAAACTCTGCCTTTTGCATCTACTGTACTAGCAATAACCAACTGCTGAGTGCGGAGGAATTCTTGAGCAGTTGGCTTAATGACATTATTAATTAGACTGCACAAACGTTGTGCTTCTTCTCGTACCCCCGCCTGGGTTTGGACTGCAATTTCTCCAGAATGAAAAGACATTGGAATTTTGGATTTTAGATTTTGGATTTTGGATTGCTTACAACTCAGGCATATTTACATATCTTGGTAGTTGTTTTATCCGCTCAATCCAAGCAATTACATTGGGATAAGCTTCTAAATCAACTTTCAATTTTGATGATGTCATCTTATTTACTCCAGATCAGTTTTGCGATCGCCAAGAAAAATAAAACTGATCTAGGCAAAAATTTATTAATATGATATTGCAAATCATGTTTGAGTTCTGCGATATTTCTACCTATAAGAAATAGGTAGAAATCAGGACGCATAAAAAATATAGTGGCTACTCTCAAAGCTTCTCAACAGGGATTAGCAAAAATTAAGCAAGCCAGAATTGCCAAAGGGTGGTCTGTCGATGATTTTAGATGGATTCAGTCAGCTAGTGAAATTTTAGGAGTTTGTTGGCAAGAACAAGGAGTTCTGGCTTTAGGCATTTCAGAAGGAACTTGGAAGCGCTTCCTAGCAGGAAAATACCCAATTAATGCTGAGGCGTTTAAAGCCTACTGCCAAGTTTTGGAACTGAGTTGGGAAGACGTGGTAGAGAAGAAGGCAGAAGGCAGGAAACAGAAGGCAGAAGGCAGAAGGCAGAAGGCAGAAAGTATAAGCCATATTCTAAATTCTCCCCATCTCCCCATTGCCCCTAATCCCCACTCTCTTGGAGGAATGGGGCCGGTGAGTTCCCCACCTCCCCATCCTTACACAGACTGGGGCGAAGCGCCTGACGTTGCAATTTTTTATGGACGTGCAGAAGAATTAAACACAGTTCAACGCTGGATTGTGCAAGAAAATTGCCGCTTGGTGATGCTGCTGGGGATGGGTGGAATTGGTAAAACCACTTTGGCAGTAAAGCTGGCGCAACAAATTGTTGTAGAGACACGACATGTGGAATCTCTACATTGTGTAATTTGGCGCAGTCTTCGCAATGCTCCCCCAGCTGAAGATATTTTGGCTGAGTTGATTCAGTTTTTATCCAGACAGCAGGAAACAAATTTACCAGCTAACTTAGAAGGCAGAATTTTGCTGTTACTAAAATATTTACGTTCGTTGCGTTGTCTGTTGATTCTGGATAATGCTGAGTCAATTTTACGCTCAGGCGATCGCACGGGTAGTTATCGTCCAGGATACGAAGGTTACGGTCAACTTTTTCGCTGTATCGCTGAAACTTCACACCAAAGTTGTCTGCTGTTGACTTCACGGGAAAAACCGAAAGGACTATCTCAATTCGAGGGTGAACTTTTACCTGTACGTTCTGTGCAACTTACAGGTTTACCAGAGAATGAAGGACGTTCATTATTTAGCGTCAAAGGAAAGTTTACAGCTACAGATGCTCAATGGCAAATCTTGATTTCCCGCTATGGTGGTAATCCTCTGGCTCTCAAGATTGTAGCGTCTGCGATCCGAGATTTTTTTGATAGTAATATTTCGCAGTTTTTAGATATTTCTCAGCAAAGTGCATTTATCTTCGACGATATCCGCGACTTACTCAATCAACAGTTTTATCGTCTCACAGATTTAGAACGGGAAATTATGTACTGGTTAGCAATTAACCGCGAACCAGTTTCATTACGGGATCTGCAAGCAGATTTTGTTACTAAAGTCCTATCCCGTGAAATGTTGGAATCACTCAGTTCTTTGCAAAGGCGATCGCTAATTGAAAAAAGCGCCAGTAGCTTTACTCAACAACCAGTGGTGATGGAATATGTAACCAACCAATTAATTGAGCAGGTTAGTCAAGAGATAATCACTCAGAAAATAGCCATTTTTAGAAGCCATGCTTTGCTGAAAGCGCAAACCAAGGATTATGTGCGAGAAACTCAAACTGGTTTGATCCTGCAACCGATTGTGAATGAATTGATCGCACAACTTGGTAGTCCTGAAAATATTGCTAGTTGTCTGAGTCAAATTCTTTCGCATCTTCAAAGAAAATCACGGCAAGAAACCGGGTATGCAGGGGGAAATGTACTTAATCTTCTGCATCAAGCACAGGTTGATTTCAGTGGCTATGACTTCTCCAATCTAACTGTTTGGCAAGCTTATCTTCAGAATGTAAACCTGCATGATGTGAATTTTGCAGGTTCAGATTTATCCTCATGTGTTTTTACGGAAACGCTAGGTAATATTTTGTCAGCTACTTTTAGCTCAGACGGTCAGCTTTTAGCAACCTGCGACACCGACTGTCATGTCCGTCTGTGGGAGGTGAAAACAGGAAAATTATTGTTGATTTGTCAGGGTCACACCAACTGGGTACGCTCAGTTATGTTTAGTCCAGATAGTGAGACGATCGCAAGCTGTGGAGCTGATCAGACTGTAAGGTTATGGAATGTACGGGATGGCATATGTATAAAAACGTTGATTGAACACAATCATGAGACTTTTTCCGTAGCATTTAGTCCCGATGGTTTAACCTTAGCCAGTGCTAGTGGCGATCACACAGTCAAACTCTGGGATATCCGTGATGGTATTTGCCTGAAAACGCTGATTGGACATACAGATTGGGTGCGTTGTGTTGCATTTAGTCCCGATGGGAAAACTTTGGCAAGTAGTAGTGCCGATCACACAATTAAGCTATGGGATGTTGCTACAGGCAAGTGCTTAAAAACACTGACAGAACATCATGGTTGGGTGCGTTCAATAGCCTTTAGTCCAGATGGGCAAACTTTAGCCAGTGGGAGTGGCGATCGCACCATCAAACTTTGGAATTATCACACAGGTAAATGCATAAAAACATATACTGGACATACCAACAGCGTCTATGCAGTGGCTTTTAGCCCTCAAGGAGAAATACTCGTTAGTGGTAGTGGCGATCATACTGTAAAACTTTGGGATTGTCATAGCCACACTTGTATCAAAACACTACACAGACAAACCAATGAAGTTTGTTGCGTTGCTTTCAGTCCAGATAATCAAACCATCGCTTGCGTCAGCTTAGACCAAACCATGCGGTTATGGGATTATGGTAATGGACAATGTTTAAAAACTTGGTACGGCAATACAGATTGGGCGCTGCCTGTTATCTTCAGTCCCAATGGGCAAATTATAGCCAGTGGTAGTAATGATCAAACTGTGAAACTATGGGACAGGGAAACAAGCAAATGTCTTGTCAGCCTAGAAGGACATACAGACTTTATTTACGGTCTGGCTTTTCATCCTAACGGAGATATATTAGCTAGTGCTAGCACTGATGCCACAGTGCGATTGTGGAATGTAAACACAGGGCGATGTTTGCAAATTTTACAAGGACACACAGACTGGGCTTATAGTGTGGCTTTTCACCCCCAAGGTGAGATGGTTGCTAGTGGGAGTGCTGATTGTACGATTAAACTATGGAACTGGCACACCGGGCAATGTCTGCAAACTTTTACTGGTCATCGAGATAAAATTTTTGCGATCGCCTTTAGTCCAGACGGAAAAATGTTCGCTAGTGCCAGTGCTGATCAAACTGTGAAACTATGGAATTATGAAAGTGGTCTTCTGCAAACTTTAGCCGCTCATGATGCCAGGATTTACGCTGCGATATTTAGCCCAAATCCTTCGCCTCCCTTATTAAGCAGGGTTGGGGGGGTCTTAGCGACTTGCAGCACAGACCAAACAATTAAACTTTGGGATTGGCAGACGGGGAAATGTCTGAGAACTCTTACAGGACATACAAACTGGGTTTTTTCGATTGCTTACAGTCCAGATGGGCTAACTCTTGCTAGTGCTTCCCATGACCAAACAGTGAGAATTTGGGATGTGAAAACTGGGGAATGTCGTCATATCTGCGTTGGACATACTCATTTGGTATCTGCTGTGGCTTTTAGTCCAAATGGGCAATTTGTTGCTAGTGGTTCCCAAGACCAAACAGTGAGGGTTTGGGATGCAAAGACAGGAGAGTGTATAAGAATGTTGAGGGCAAAAAGACTTTATGAAGGGATGAATATTACTGGTGTGAAAGGGCTAACAGATGCGACGCTTTTGACGTTGCAGGCGCTGGGTGCGGTGGTGGAACAATAATATCAAGTTCGCATAGCCTTTAAGGGGACATGATATTATGCTGCATTTGATAGATATTACCTCACCCCCATCCCCCCTTTGCAAGTTCACCAGAGGCGTGCCGAAGGCAGGATGAGGTTTTTCAACACAACTTGGTATAATATGAATTGATCTTGTCAGTCCACTCATATGGAATAATTCAAAGCAGGACTACATGACAACTACCAATACCACTACTTCTTTGCCTTTACCTCCCGGTAGTTTTGGTTTACCTCTAATTGGGGAAACAATACCATTTTTAAACGATCCAAATTTTACCGAAAAGCGATACAAAAAGTATGGTTCTCTGTTCAAAACTCATATATTTGGACGTCCAACTTTAATAGTTACAGGTGCACAAGGGAATAGATTTTTATTCAACAACGACCATAAATATTTTTCCAATAATTGGCCTTACAGCACCAGAATACTTTTAGGCCCTGCATCTTTATCAGTTCAGAAGGGTACAGAACACCAAAATCGCCGTAAACTACTATCTCAAGCTTTTCAACCAAGAGCTTTAGCTAGTTATGCCAGTACAATGGAGCAAATTACCCATCAATATTTAGATAGATGGGAAAAACTCGCCACATTTGCTTGGTATCCAGAACTCAGAAATTACACTCTTGATATTGCCTGCAAGTTGCTTGTAGGAGTTGATCGCGCTTCCCAAACTCAATTGGGTGAGTGGTACAAAACCTGGGTGGATGGTTTATTCACCCTACCTATAAATTTACCGTGGACTAATTTTGGTAAAGCATTACGTTGTCGAAAATTATTGCTAGCCGAAATTGAAAAGATTGTCCATCAACGTCAAGAAACCGGAGACTCATATCAAGACGTTTTAGAACTACTTTTACAAGCAGAGGATGAAGAAGGTAAACGCTTAAGCCTCAATGAACTTAAGGATCAATTGTTGACTTTGCTATTTGCTGGACACGAAACTCTGACCTCAGCCTTAGCATCACTATGTCTATTATTAGTACAAAATCCACAGGTTTTAGCAACTGCCCGCAGTGAACAACAGCAGCTTGGTGTAGATACACCTCTGACTTCAGAAAATCTTAAACAAATGACTTACTTAGAGCAAGTCTTAAAAGAAGTGATGCGGCTGATTCCGCCTGTAGGTGGTGGCTTTCGAGAAGTAATCCAGCCCTGTGAATTTAATGGTTTCCACATTCCTCAAGGTTGGTCTATACTATATCAGGTAGGTAAAACCCACAAAGATCAAAGTGTTTATAATCACCCAGAAGTATTTGATCCAGAACGTTTTAGTCTACAGAGGGCAGAAGATAAACCCAAAGCTTTTAGTTATATACCCTTTGGTGGCGGAGTACGGGAATGCCTGGGTAAAGAATTTGCCAAACTAGAAATGAAAATGTTTGCAGCCCTTTTACTGCGTCACTATCAGTGGGAACTACTACCGGAACAAAACTTAGAGATGATTATGGTTCCAACCCCGCATCCTCAGGATGGCTTAAAAGTAAGCTTTCATAAATTATCGAGTCATATTATTTCACAAAATTCTTGATCCAAATCCTCTTCCTTGTCTTTCTTGTTCCCCTTGTCTCCCTGGCTGCTAAAGGTATCAAACTTATAGTGGCTCGTGCTATCTGGGATACGAAATACCATTAATCTGGCGTTCACCTGTATACAGCCCAGGAAATTGAGAAGGCGATGGGGGGTTATTTTGTGGTAATTGAGTGGGCTGCTGCAAACTAGAAGCATCGCCATTGCTGGAATTAACAACGCTTTGACTTGGTATTGGGGTATAGGATGGCGTCACATTAGAAGATTGGGTAGGGGTAATAGATGTTACCGCAGATGTGGGTGATTGGACATTGGTTGTCGAAAGGTTGGGATATTGGTTAGGGTAGTTTGTACTATGATTGATGGGAGCGATCGCATTTCCATTTAGTCCCGTCGTCGATGAAAAATTTTGATTCGGTAACAATAATGAATTTGTCTGAGTTGAAGTTGTACGACTCCCCAAAGACGAACTTTGATTGGATGATTGATTGAGAGCAGTTTGTAAGGGACTAACCACAGTAGCATTGTGGTTATAGTTGACAGGATTAATAAATCCCATCTCCACATTCGTAGAGGTTTGTTCTGTACCTGTTGGCATAGACGCCGCCGTTATACCGTTTACCCCTAAAAAGTGGCTATTATTCTGATCATTTTTGAATTGCAATAAATTTTCTGTTTGTACCACAAATGGATTTTCTAACTTTGGCGTCGATGCCGGATTTACTAATTGCAAGCCAGAGTTGGAATCCGCATCGGTGGCTATTGTCTTTTGTTTGCTTAAGCTCTCTAAAATAGAATTGCTATTGTCTACCTTGGTCTTTTGCTTCACATTAGTTGCTGTGGAAGGTAGAGTTCCATGAGTAAAGTCATAAAATAAGATTGGTAAGTTATCAATATCGGCGGCAATGGCTTTATCTTCTTCTGAAAGAGAAGAATTTACAGGCTTTTTGGCTTCAGCTTGCTGATATTGCCTAAAATAAAAAAAATCTGGGTGTTTCCAGTATTTTCTAACTACTAACCCCACCACGGCTAAAAAAATTGCTGTTCCCCAAAAACTAGGTCGAGCCAAATTCCATAACCTAGTTTTGAGATAGCGTAAGTAGGCGGGAGGGTAGCGACGACCTGACATAGGTAAATCTGATGGAATGAACAGAGAACGAGTAAGAATTTTATCCTAGCCTCTCAATTCTTATGTAGTCATTATTAATATATGACTCTTAGTATAAAATTTACAGAAGAAAGTATGAAGGATGAAGTAAGAATTGGTACAAGCCTCCCCTCTGTTAGACAAAAAAATTAAGTTTTGCCTGATTCATGCCCCATCCCTTTATGGGTAGAGTAATTTTATACTTCATACTTCAGCCTTCAGCCTTTAGTTGACATTTGCCTGCATCAGGTCGGTTTTCCCTTTTCCTTCTGTCAGTTTCGATATCATCTGAAATTTAAATCTGCTCTAACTTAGTGCTTGTGGCTGGGCAATCAACAGGAGCAGTAGCATGAAAGTAGAAGATATCATGACCAAAGATGTTGTTAGCATCCGCAGTTCAGCAACAATCGCCGAAGCAGTAGGTGTGATGAAGGAAAAACGATTGCGGGCTTTGGTTGTGGAGCGCAATCATGAGAATGATGCTTATGGTATTATTACGGAGACAGATATTATCTACAAGGTAACAGCTTATGCCAAAGATCCCAAACAAGTACGGGTCTACGAAATTATGAGTAAGCCCTGCATTATCGTCAATCCTGAATTGTCTATAGAATACGTCGCCCGGTTATTTGCCAACACAGGTATCCGTAGAGCGCCCGTAATTCAAGGTAAGCTGTTGGGCATAATTTCTGTCACTGATATCCTCACCAAAAGTGATTTTGTTGAAAGTCCACAATCAGTTTTGCTAGAGGACAAAATTCAACAAGCGATCGCAGATGCTCGCGCGATTTGCTCTTTATACGGTACATTATCTTCAGAATGTGCTACAGCTTGGGTGACAGTAGAAGAAATCCAAGCAGAAGCAGCCCATCAAAAAGCTGGACATATGGCATTTACCAAATCATCCTTTGAGCAATACTGTGCAGCCAACCCAGATGCACCAGAGTGTCGGATTTATTATGAAGATTAACTAGAAGGTTAGTGGTTAGTAGTTAGTGGTTAATGGCTACTATTCCCCACACCTGTCACACTCCCCACACTCCACCCTACGGGAAGCCACTTGCGTGTCTACATACTCCACCCTTACCTTAAGCCTATGAGCGCACGGCAGATGACGCCACGTGACGCCTCTTTCTTTATGCCGGGAAAGGAGTCCACCGTAGTGGCTCGTCTACACACTCCCCACCGCCCTATCTCCCTATCTCCCTATCTCCCCAATCCTCAATCCTACCGCCGTGCTGTCCGTACTAGTAAAAATAAACCTAATGTTAACCCCAAAAAATTGGGTAGCCAAGCTGATACAAAAGGAGAAAGAAAACCCGTGTCTCCTAATGTACGGGCAACCTGTAATGTTGTGTAATAAGTAAAAATAACTGCTAGACTAATTCCAAAGCTTGCTGCCCGACCTGTACGTTGGGGTATTGTTCCCACAGTAGCACCAACTAGCCCACAGACGACACAGGCAAAAGGAAAGGCAATTTTTTGTTGAATACGGACTCTCAGTTGACGAACTTTTTGCTCATTTCCACTAATACTTTCTATTTCTAGTTGTTCTAGTGACTGGGCAATATTCATCTCTTCAAAGTCACGGCTTCTATTTGCCACATCCAATGGTGTGCGGGGAAGTTGTAATTGTTGATGTTTAAATCGAGCTATGTTGCGGTAAGAACGGTCAGGCGCAACTAGATAGATAGTACCGTTATAAAAATCCCAAACACTTTGTGAACCATTCCATTCTCCTGACTCTGCTACAACGATTTGATTGAGACCTTCTTGAGAACGGTCTATAAGCGTCAGACCCTTCATCCGCTTGCCATCAAACTTGTCAGCATAAAACAAGCGTGTCAGTATTCTTTCTTTACTACCATCCGGTTGTTTAACATTTTGGTATTCAGGATAAAAGATATTCTCTTGCTTAAATGTTGGTTTGTCGGATTTGAGAGCTTTATCTAGAGTCACAGAGGCTTCATAATTGGCTGCTGGTGCAATTTGCTCACTGACAACAAATGTTATCCCTGCTACTAAAAAACTCATGACCACAGCAGCTAGTACCATACGATACACACTTACACCACAGCTACGTAGGGCGATCAATTCACTTTCAGCAGAGAGACGACTGTAGGTCATCAAAGTGGCTAGCAGTGTTGACATCGGAAAAACATAGACAATTACCCGTGGTAGCTTTAACAAAAAAACCTTTAAAGCTATTTCTAGTGGTAATCCTGCTTGGACTACTTTTCGCAGCAATTCATATAAGCTATCCGCCGTGAACACAAGGGAAGCAAAAATCCCAAAACTAAATAAAAACGGTGGGATTAATTCGCTTGCAAGATAGCGATCCATTATAGAAATGGACAGCAATGAATTGAGGTTGTGGAAAGATTTAGATTTAGCCATGAGTCATTAGTTATTGATCATTGGTCATTTGTCATTTGTCATTGGGTATTTGGTTAACCACTAACCAGTACAGACGCGATGTTCCTCGCGTCTCTACCTACTAACCATTAACTACTAACTAACAAATGACTAAACCTGAAAATTATCACCTAAGTAATATTGCCGCACCAAGGCATTATTGTAGAGTTCGTCGGCATTGCCAGAAGCAAGAATTTGACCTTCGCGCATGATGTAGGCACGATCTGTAATAGCAAGGGTTTCGCGGACATTGTGATCTGTAATCAAGATCCCCATGTCGCGTTCCCGCAATTGTGCAATGAGATACTGAATCTCTGAAACTGCGATTGGGTCAACTCCTGCAAAAGGTTCATCTAACAGTAAAAATTTTGGCCCTTCTCTACCAGCTGCTAATGCTCTTGCTAATTCCGTCCGGCGTCGCTCACCTCCAGAAAGTTGAATTCCTTTACTATTAACTACTTTTTCTAAACGAAACTCTTGTAATAATTTTTCTAGTCGCCGTTGCCATTGCCAGCGAGGTACGTTTGTTTGCTCTAGCACCAACAGTATATTATCTCGTACTGATAATTGACGAAACACACTGGCTTCCTGTGCTAAGTAACCAATACCTAGCCTTGCCCTTTTGTGCATAGGCAGTGCAGTGATGTCCTGATGATCCAACCATACAGTTCCCCGGTCTGGTTTTTCTAAACCTGTGGCAATGTAGAATGTTGTGGTTTTGCCAGCACCATTTGGGCCAAGTAACCCCACTACTTCGCCCTGGGCAACAGAAACGTTGACGCGATTGACAATCACTCGCTTGCCATAAGATTTGCGAATATTTTCTAGGACAATTTTCACGTTCTGTGTGCTTTGTTAGTTGTTGATGGTAAGTCCAGCCCTCATATTGGCGGTTCCCGTCACGTAGACGAGGCAGTGCGGTGGACTCCTTTCCCGGCATAAAGGAGCCACTGCGGTGGACTCTTCTCCCGGCATAAAGCACGTGGCGTCATCTGCCGTGCGCTCATAGGCTTAAGGTAAGGGTAGGGGGACTGGCGTAGACGCCCGAAGGGCGGCTTCAAGGTAAGTAGGGTTGGTTGTTATGAAGAACTACCTACATAAGTTAACTGTATAAGCGCAGTATTTTACGCCTCTACTATCTACTCAGTTCTTAATTTAATTAGAACGCTGAAGGGGAGGTGTGTTTGGGGCAGGTGTAGTCGCTTGGTTTACTTGGCTGTCGTTGACAATGTAGATGGATTCTACTTGACGACCACTCTTGGGTGTGGCGACAAATCGTCCTTCATCAATCAGATATGTCACTGTCTCACCCCGAATACTATTGCCTCCCTTTTGCAAAATATAAACATTACCACTTAGAACTATGCGGCGTTCTTTGCTGAAATATTGAGCTTGGGCTGCTGTTGCTTGAATTCCTCGGGCTTCATATACCATTTGTACATTGCCGCGAGCAGTTGCTACTTGTGTTTTGGCGTCGTATTCTTGCACATCAGAGTGAATAGTCAGAGGGCGACTTCCAGCTGATGTCTGGGCGGTAGCAGTTTGTAGTTGACTGGGAAATGCGATCGCACCAAAAAGTGCAGCTGGTAGCATGAAGGCTAATCCAAAGCGGCGCATTGGCAATAAAAATAATTGATACCAAGAGATCATAGCAATTTAAGAATTAATATTTTAGCTTGTATTCTAATTATCTCAACTACTAGAGTATGCCAGAATAACTACTAGCTGAAATAATTGACGTTCGCCACAAACTCAAGGTTTCACCGAAGAAAGGCACAGGGCAGATCGTTTAAGAATAAATTCCTGAAATTTTCAATGATTTCTCCCTTGTCTGGTTTGTCCACTAGTCTTCAGTCCCTACTACTATTTTGGGTAAAGGCAATGCTTCAGCCTCCCCTAATTTCATCGTGGCTAGTTTCTCTGGTTCTGTTTGTTGTAATGTTCTTAATAATGCAGCACTTTGCTCTAATAATTCATCTACATCGATACCGCCGTAAACAGATGGATAACGCCGCAGGCGGTTGCTACCTTCTCCTAACAAAATTGCTGCGCCTCGCCAATTGTGATTACCCAAATGGTACAGTGCTACTGCTATTTGTAAAATTCCTTGATAAAAAGTTTTCTCTGGCTCTGTTGCTTCCATCCATAGAGCCTCTAGAGTGTCATGACAAGCGTAGAATTCTCCTGTATTGAACTGTTCTACACCTTGCCAGAATTGCTGGGGTTGGTCATCACTCATCAGTTATCGCTCATTTTTAATAACAGTAATTTTTACTTTTATTAATTAAAAAATACATTTCTTGATAAATATACCAGTGAGCAGTAGATAAATACCTGATAACTGTTCACTGGTAACTGTTTACTGATTCTATTAACCCATGCTTTCGCGCACTTGTTTGATTGTTTCCAAAGCAATTTCTTGTTTGTCGCCAGCAAACTCATTATCTGGGGTGAGGAAAAGCATACAATGGCACTCTTTACGTTCCCGCATTGGTACACAAGGACAGTTCCAAAAAGCAGCGTTGACCTCTGCTTCTTTATCTTCGTAGTGGCGACAGGGACATAAAGGCGCTCCAAGTTCATCTTTGTGTTTAGCAAGTCCCTCTATTACCACGGCGGTTACAGAAGGTTCAGAACAGAAGTAAGTTCCAGTGCGCTTGGCATATTGTTCGGAAAAATGCCGCATTGCTTCTAAATTTTTATCGCTGGATTTAGTATTTACTTCTGGTGAGATCATAGGAACGGCTACTCATAATTTACACATTTCTTTGCATTGTACCGCAGCCTTGGTAAGCTATAACTGGGGATAATCCCCCCTTTTTTTAGATACTCGCACGCTAGGTATATCCCTCAAATATATTTTTTTGCTGAGTCTGTGGCGATCGCAAATTATTAACTGTCCTTGTCTCATCCAAGCATTGTAATTATGAATAGACAAAATAGAAGTAGCCTATCAACTCAAAGCCTGTTGTAGCTGGAGTTGTAGTGATTGCCCTGGTTGCACAACAATCCCGGAATAGTCTCGATTCACCACTACTTGTTCTGTTGCTGTTTGCAGATTTTGCCACAATAACCAACGACTACCACTTGGAAGCGAAGAAAGGGTTAAGGGATTTTGGGTGAGCCAAATTAATGCTTCATTTGTAGGAGGAAGATTTGTAGCATCTTCACCAGGATGAGTTGCTGCTAAGGATTCCATAACGACGCGATCGCCTGTGACTAAACCTGTAAATGCTGTCCACATTTGTACTTGTATTTGCTGTTTTTGTGCGTAAACATACAGTGAAGCTGCGGCAATTACTGCTTGTTCAAAACTTGATTCTTCCCATTTAGTACTGCTATCAAGGGCAATAACTGTCTTTTGTGCCGCAGTAATAAATTCTAACTCTCGTAACCGCAATTCCCCGTAACGAGCGCTAGTACGCCAGTGAATTAGACGCATGGGATCACCTATGCGGTAAGGACGTAGCGATCGCACCAGTCCTTCGTTGGCTGTCTGCAAAGGTAGACCACGAGGATCGCCTCTGCGACTGTCTTCTTGCCCAATTCTATCTATCAAAGGACAACTGACAAGGTTTAACACTGGGGGATAGACTATGACCCTCGCTGTACATTCACGCTGGCGACGACACCAAAACAGCCCTAAAGGCGCACCACTAGCTAGTTCAACAGTCTCCCAGCGATAAATACCCCGGCGTTGGGTAGGGTAATAGTACATCCAACGGTAAGTGTTCTGAGGCAGGATAGTTTCTATGGCTTGCTGTTGTGGTTTTCCCAAGATGAAGGGTAGCACATCTGCAACTTGCAGCAAGTTAACTGGCTTCTTTGTAGGATTGATAATATCCAATTCAACCTTTAGATCGTTTCCAGCTGTGACTGGTGAAATTGGATGGCGCTTAACTACTAAATGAAAGAGCGATCGCGGTGGTAAGACAGCAGCTATACCAAGTAAGGCAAAACTAATCCCACTAATCGCATAAAGCCAGCCAGCCATTGTATTAATCGCAGCCCCAAAAAAGCAAATAGCGATTCCTGTCAATACCCAACCACTGTATGCAGGAGTAGAAGCACGGATTTCTAACCAATTAGTAATAGGTTTAATAATTTTCATTGTTGATCGGTAATGGTAATTGGACAATATCAACAAATAACTTAACCTATCAATGTCTGAAATTCATAATACCTACGCGTTTTTCTGAAGAGTTGATGAAGTTAATTATTTCAATAAGTAGATTAACTGATTAGATTTACAATCTAAGAAAGTTCAAGTTTTAATTTGTATATTTTTAAAGTTTAGTTAAACCGTTGCTTTGAAATTTATCTGTAATTTGTTTTTACTAAAGGATATAGTAAATGAATAATGAAACCACTGCTCCAATGGTGAATTCTAAGCTTTCGCATTTACCACTACCGCCACCACCCAATAAAGCTTTGTTAGAAAGAATAGGAAAAATCCATAAAAATGCTATTTCTCTTGAGAAGATAGTGCGTGATGCCTATACACAAAAAGCCTCTGATATTCATATTCGTGTTGGTGAAATACCACGATTACGGATTCGAGGCGAAATGGTAACTTATCAGTCAGAAGCAATAGTGACATCAGAAATTTTTGAAGCTTATTTATCAGAAATTCTCACTCAATCTCAACGCCAAAAATTTGCAGAAACCAAGGAATTAGATACAGCGATTTATTATCCTGGATTTTTGCGCTGTCGTGTCAACTGTTTTGAAACCTTGACAGGTGGGGCAATTGTATTAAGGCTCGTTACACTCGAAGTTCCTGCAATTGATAGTTTAGGTTTGCCGCCTATCCTCAAAAAATTATTCATAAAAAACAAGGCTTAATATTAGTTACTGGTGCAACAGGTGCAGGCAAATCTACTACTCAAGCGGCGATGATTCGCCATTTAAATGAAACCACAAAAAAACATATTATTACCATTGAAGACCCGATTGAATATATTCACTCTTCCCAAAAAAGTTTAATTAGTCAGCGAGAAGTGGGATTACATACCCAGGAATTGCACCAGGCTTTGCGTTCAGCTTTGCGTGAAGATCCAGATGTAATTTTGATTGGAGAAATGCGCGATCGCATTACAGTAGATACTGCAATCAAAGCTGCACAAACAGGTCATTTAGTGATCGGAACTTTACATACCAAAAATGCGATCGCGGCGATTAATCGCTTACTCAATATTTATAAACCTGATGAACAAGCAGCAGCAAAAGTGCAAATTATTGATTCCTTAGTTGCTGTGATTGCTCAAATTTTGTTACCCACAACCGATGGAAAGAATACAGCAGCAATGGAAATTTTAATTAATACGCCCACTATGCAAGATTTTCTCCTCAAAGGTGAGGAAATAGAAGCCTTGCAACTAATGGAAAATAGTACCAACGAAGGGATGCAAATCATGAATCAAGCCCTTTGCAAGTTGATGCTATCTGGTCAAATTACCATTGAAGACGCGCTGAGTGTCTCCCCCGATATTGGTGACTTGCGGCGTCGCGCCCGCAATGATGGGATTAACCCATCTCATTCAACTCGACGGAATTTAGGTTATTCTGACTTTTTTCCAAGATAACAGGACGTACGCAAAAATCGCAAAGGATTCTTAGAGTGTGCGTAAATCCTATACTCAACATATGAGTCCAAAAACTCTGCGTACCTCCGCGCTAACTCCGCGTTCCTCTGCGTTAAAAAATATATTACTTCGACTTCCCTAGTACTGTAAATTAAGAAATTTTGTGAGGAAAAACAGCAGATAAATCCAGCAATGGAGGTGAGGCTATAGATAATTCAACTGATTGATTCGCTAAAAATATGCGTTTGAAGCGGTAGCCAAAATTATTTTGAGAATCTTTATAAGGTTCGCTGTAAGCTTCTAATTGATTAGTAACTACATTAAATATCCAGTAGTGAGAAATTTCAGCCTCGGCATACAAAGGCATCTTAACATCGCGATCATAATCTAAAGACGAATCTGCAATCTCAATGACTAGAAAAATATCTGCAGGTGTGGGGTGTGCAGATAAGTAATTATCGGGAGTGGAACGAACTATGGCAAAATCGGGTTCGGGTTCACTGTCTGATGGTAGAGTTATAGGATCTTGGCATCGTAACTCAGCTTTACCAGCGACTAATTGTGCTAGTTCTCGAATTAAATTACTGCAACAGGTTGTGTGTGCTGTTCCTTTGGCTACCATCTGTACTAGTTCACCGCGAATGAGTTCGACACGTTCGTCTTCGTGGAAAAAACCTAGTTCAATTAAACGATGGTACTCGTCTAGTGTAAAGCGTCGCGTTGTTGTCTGGCTCAGCATTTGAGTTGCAGTCAAGGTTTGTATGTCTTTTCTATTTTTACAAATTTACTACTTTAGGGTGTTGGTGCGATCGTCCCAGATAAATTCCTCAGTCTCGTAACCAACTGAATAGATTTTCCACAGTCAAACAAAAATCTTTGGCAAATTCTGGTACTGGTAATTGTACCTCTGGTTAATCATAAAAAGTTGTTGGTTGATCCGAGGTGTTTGTACCATTGTAATTTTCCTCAATATCTTCAGTCGCACAGCTTGTATTTGTCATTGTACAAATTATGACCAGACAAAAAAATAGAGACGTGCCATTGGCACATCTCTACAGATAATCTATTGTTAATTAACGTTTTGCCAACTTCTTCGCCATCTTCCGCAAACGAATTGATTTGGGTGTAACTTCCACCAATTCATCTGGACCGATGTATTCCAAAGCACGCTCAAGACTCATTTCTACTGGTGCTTGCAACTGTACTAACTCATCACCACTAGCAGCGCGGTGGTTGGTAAGCTGCTTAGTTTTGCAGACATTTAATTCTAAGTCTTGGGGACGATTGTGTTCACCGACAATCATACCCTTATAGACTTTTGTGCCGGGAGTAATAAAGAATACACCTCTATCTTCGGCGTTCTTCATTGCATAGAAGGTGGAAACACCTTCTTCAAAAGCAATCAGTACACCTTTATTACGGGCTTCAATATCTCCACTGAGGGGGCGGTAATCAAGGAAACTGTGGTTCATAATCCCTTCGCCCCGTGTCATCCGCATGAATTCACCCCGAAATCCGATTAAACCACGCGCGGGAATGACAAACTCTAGTTGGGTGCGTCCATTACCACCAACTTGCATATCTTGCATTTCACCGCGACGTTGTCCAAGGCGTTCAATACAGCTACCAACACCATCTTCGGGAACGTCCAGTACTAGAAGTTCGTAAGGTTCACAAGGTTGACCGTTAACTTCGCGGTAAATTACCTGTGGCTGAGATACTTGGAATTCGTAGCCTTCACGGCGCATGGTTTCAATCAAGATACCCAGGTGTAACTCACCACGACCGGAAACCAGGAATTTATCAGGAGAGTCGGTTTCTTCGACGCGGAGGGCGACGTTAGTTTCTAATTCGCGGAAAAGGCGATCGCGCACTTGTCGAGAAGTTACCAACTTACCTTCTTGACCTGCGAAGGGTGAATCATTCACCCAAAAGGTCATTTGTAATGTTGGTTCATCGACTTTGATCAGTGGTAAAGCCTGGGGTTCGTTAGGATCAGTGATTGTTTCACCAATATTCGCATCGGCAAAACCAGCCACTGCCACAATATAACCAGCAGAGGCTTCTTCCATTTCTACCCGCTTCAAGCCTTCAAAGCCCATCAATTTCGTGATTTTGCCCTTGACAATATTTCCACTTTCTGTAACTAAGGCGGCCTGCTGTCCCATGCGGATTGTACCGTTGTGAATTCTACCGATCACAATCCGTCCCAGATATTCAGAATAATCTAGGGTGGTGACTTGCAATTGTAATGGCTTGTTGACATCCCCTACTGGTGGTGGAACATGACGAAGAATAGCATCAAACAGGGGCTGCATGTCCTTAGGTTCGTCATCCAAGTCATTTTTGGCATAGCCACTTAAACCAGAGGCGAACAAATAGGGGAAATCACATTGATCTTCGTCTGCACCTAGTTCTAGGAACAGGTCTAAGACTTTATCAATTGCACCATAGGGATCAGCTTGCGGGCGATCAATTTTGTTGACGACGACAATCGGGCGGAGTCCCTTTTCTAAGGCTTTCTTCAACACAAAGCGGGTTTGGGGCATGGGGCCTTCATTGGCATCTACAATTAGGATGCAACCATCAACCATCCCAAGAACCCGTTCCACTTCGCCGCCAAAATCAGCGTGTCCGGGAGTGTCAACAATATTGATCAGCGTTTCTTTGTATTTAACAGCAGTATTCTTAGAAAGAATAGTAATGCCTCGTTCCCTTTCCAGGGCATTGGAGTCCATGACGCAGTCCGGAACGTCTTCCCCTTCACGGAAAATGCCGGATTGTTTGAGAAGAGCATCAACGAGGGTTGTTTTGCCGTGATCTACGTGGGCGATAATAGCGACGTTACGGATTGGGAGCGTCATAATAAGCGCGTTCCAGTACTTTAAAAGGGGTTACAGTTTATATATAGTGGTGGACTGCTTTAACAGAATTTGAGGGAAAATACAGATTCTGTAAATAAGCCTTAACAATTCTACAATTCTATCGTAATCTAAATTATTCCAAGGCAACGAAAAAGCTTTCGGCTAGTAAGCCTAGTATGTGGTCAGTGCGTTCGTAGTGAGGACTTCAGTACTCTTCATTCCTATTTTCATGCAGCCTTTACAGTTTTAGTCTTAAGCTACTCTAGACTTGGAGAGGTATTACGTAGTTTATAAGCAACTATGAGCTATCGCGATATTATTACGATTGAGCCAGACAAGCGAGGTGGTAAGCCTTGTATTCGGCGGATGCGGATTACTGTATATGATGTTCTAGGTTGGTTAGCAGTGGGTATGTCTCATGCAGAAATTTTAGAAGATTTTCCTGAGTTGACACAAAAGGATATTAGAGCCTGTCTAGAATTTGCTGCTGATCGCGAACATCGTTTAGTTGCTTCGGTAGGTGCTACTTGAAGTTGCTTTTTGATCAAAATTTAAGTCGTAAGCTGGTTATAAAAGATTTTTCCCCTTAGATCGCATTGGTACAATTGAATAATGTTATCAGAACGCTTTACCCAAGCCCTTACCTACGCTACCCAACTGCACGCGAACCAGGTTCGCAAAGGTTCAGGTGTTCCCTATATTGCTCATTTGTTGGGTGTTGCTAGTATTGCCTTAGAATATGGGGCAAATGAAGATGAAGCGATCGCTGCACTTTTGCATGATGCAGTCGAGGATCAAGGCGGTGCTGCTACACGGGAAGAAATTCGCCGTCGCTTTGGCGATAATGTAACTGCAATTGTCAATGGTTGCACTGACGCCGATACTACACCTAAACCTCCGTGGCGAGAACGTAAAGAAGCATACATTGCTCATATTCCTACTGCTTCCTCTTCTGTGTTACTTGTGAGTGCGGCTGATAAACTGCACAATGCCCAATCAATTCTTAAAGATTATCGGATTTTGGGCGCATCGCTTTGGCAACGATTTCAAGGAGGCAAAGCAGGTACGCTTTGGTATTATCGGGCATTGGTAACTGCTTTTTACCAAACTGGTTCTAGTCCAATTTTTGCAGAATTAGAACGGGTAGTTTCGGAGTTGGAGAGGCTGGTAGTAAAAGATGAGAGGTAATTTACATTTGATGAAAATTATAGCAATGACCACAGTCGCGACATTTGATTATGAGGATGCTTACTGATCACTGTTAAGTGATCACTGACTGAGATCCTTTTGAAACTTGTCACTTGTTGATCAAGTTTTTTAACTTTGATGTGTCTAAGCTGATTTTCCAAAAGCCTTCTAGAGGTGAGGATAATATTTGACGATCACCAACTAAATCACTGTCATATTCCAACCCAATACTAAACGTATCACTTAGAGGAATCTGCCCTAATTTGCCAAAGCCTTCAATCTCGTTTGGATCAGTTATATCCGGCTGCTTTAACTGAATAGTTGTTTGGTATCCACCATTAAAATAGATTGTGGCTCGATTCTGTTTGAAGCTTACCTGAACGTCGTAAACTCCACCTGTTGCGTAATAGTAAGCTTTGGCGTCTATCTTTTTGTTATCTATATTTTTCCCCTGATACTCGGCTGCTGTGGCAGGTAAATCTAACATAAATAGACCAGTAACAGCAGCTATAATTAGCTCTGAGATTTTCATATTTGCTCTCAGTTAAAGTTTGAATGAGCTATATCTTTTATGGTAGAGCATAGCTTAAATAGTAATAGTTATAACAATGCGATCACTATTAGAATAGAGTAAAACAGAAGGCTGATATTACCTCTATCCCTATTCCTTGTTCCCTTTTAAAAACACAAATCCCCGACTTATTAACAAATCAGGGATCTAGAAAATTTGCGAAGTTCTAATTCCTTAGTGCTTTGATGAACCTCTGCAAACCCCTAAACACACTTGGCTTTTTCCCTGGTACTGCTGCGGTAGTTTCTCCTTGTGCTGTTGCTGTTGCGGCTTGTCCTTTAGCAAGAATCATGTCTAAGTCGTCGCCGGAGGGTTTTTGTGGTAATTGTGCGATTTTTTGATACTCTCCGTTATTTTCTACCAAAATTTCCCATAATCCAGGATAACAACGAAATAATGCGACATCTGGATATACAGAACGCAAGTAGTAACAAGATTCTATTGTGCTAAGAAAACGGATACGGGTTTGCCTAGCAGCGTAACCAATACCTATCTTGCCGGCATCTTCCAGAAAAGGATTTAGCATTACTAAGGGGCGATCGCCTATTACCGCACAAATTTTTTCTAATTGTGGCACTTCTGGGGAACCAGGGGCGATAAACAAGAAAATTTCATCTTCTGGTTGAACTTTTGAGTCAATAGAGGCAGCCCTACCAGTACCGATATCGGTGATTTTAAATGGTACATCTGTCCAGTCGCGACGGGCAAGACCAGCACCACCCGCATCTGCAAAGAAAACTTTGAGTTTGTCGTTGTATTGTGCAAACATGGGCAGAAATTGCTGGGCTACCTCCATCAATTTCAATTCTGGAAACAACAACTCAACTTGTAACCGAGTATAGCCATCTGCAATCGCGGCTTGGGTAGCTATACGCGCTTGGGCGATCGCATCTTCTAAAGAGTTTGGTAGTTCAGCCATCTTAAAAAATTTTGGAATGAAATTGTTAGTAGATAGTAGATAGTAGTTAGTAGTTAGTAGTTAGTAGATAGTAGATAGTAGTTTATCTAAATCTTTAACCAATAACCACTAACCACTAATGTACAGACGCGATGTTCCTCGCGTCTCTACCCACTAACCAATAACCACCAACCAATAACCACTAACTAATCACAACCAATTCTACAGGTGATAGTCGCTGCAAAACCTGCTTGAACACCATCGCTACCCAATCTACATCGGCTGCGGTGGTATCTCGCCCTAGTGTCATGCGTACACTGGCGAAGGCTGCTTTTTCTGAGTAACCCATTGCTAACAAAATTGGGCTAGGGCTGAGTTTACCACTATTACAAGCAGCCCCAGCACTAACTCCAATCCCAGCGCGGTTTAATTCTCGTACTAAAGTTCTACCACTGACTTTTTCACCATCGGCGTGTTCTAAACAAAAGCTGACATGGTGGGGTAAACGATGAACTAAATCACCTGTAGGTATTAATCCGGGGATGTCTATTAACTGCGAAAACAGGCGATCGCGCAACTGCATCAACCTGGGTGTTTCGATCGCCATTTCTTGGGCTGCTAATTCGGCGGCGACACCAAACCCAGCGATCGCGGGTACTGCTTGTGTTCCGGAACGCGATCGCTTCTCTTGTCCTCCGCCACCCAGCAAGGGAACCAATTCTAAGTCTGGACGCACATACAACGCCCCTGTACCTTGCGGTCCGTAAATTTTATGGCTAGAAAGACTCAGTAAATCCACAGGCAAATTTTGCACATCAATGGGTAAGCGTCCTACGACTTGGACTGCATCTGTATGAAACAAGACGCCAGCGCTGTGGGTAATATTTCCCAATTCGGCAATTGGCTGGACTGTACCCACTTCACTTTGTCCATAAATTACTGACACTAATATAGTGTTGTCTTGCAATGCTGCTTTTAAATCCAAGGGGTTAACTCTACCTTGGCTATCAATAGGGAGGCGAGTCACTTGCCAACCCCACTGTTCTAATAACCGTGCCGGTTCAGAAATAGCGGAATGTTCCACATTGGAAATAATTAGATGTTGGGGTTTGCTATACAAACGGGCAACACCCATAATTGCTAAATTATCTGCTTCTGTACCACCAGAAGTAAAAATAATTGATTCCGCAGGTGCATTGATGAGTGCGGCTACCTGCAGCCTAGCTTGTTCTAGTACAGTTGCTGCCCGTTGTCCCCATTCATGCAAACTAGAGGGATTACCCCACTGTTGAGTGAGGACTGTTTGCATTGCTGCGATCGCTTCTGGGCGAGTAGGAGTAGTAGCACTGTAATCTAAATAAATTTGCATAGACTCTCTAGTCAATACACTGGGCAACGGGCTGTCTCTATTTTCAGCTAATACAGTTAATTTTTCTATTTTTGACAATCAGGGGCATTATATTTACTCTCCTATGCGTTTAATAACCTTACATCATGGGAATGATAAATTTGTCCAACCAAGTAACTTTTATCAAACCACTGTGTCTTTTTTCTCTACCCAATGGCGTTTTTCTTCTATATTTTTAGTAATACTAACTTTCAGCGCTTGTCAACGAGCCAAGTTTGACAATCAGCGGTTAAAACCACTACCGCAAGATCCATTTGTACAAGTTTACTTTAACCATTCTCAGTCTTCCGAATACTTAGAACCTTATCGTCACCAAGCTCATCAGGGAGATGATTTAGAACAATTAATTGTTGAGACTATCTCCCAAGCAAAATCAACAATTGATGTGGCAGTGCAAGAATTACGTTTACCTAAAATAGCACAGGCACTTGTAGACAAGCAAAAAGCAGGCATAAAAGTTAGAGTAATTTTAGAAAATAATTATAGTCGTCCTTGGAGTAGTTTTACTGCTAACGAGGTGAAGAAATTAGATAAAAGAGAACAAGAACGCTATCAAGAATATAGGTTATTTGCAGATAGTAACCAAGATGGAAACCTGAGCCAAGAAGAAATTACTCAGACAGATGCATTAGTAATTTTAAAGCAAGCCAAAATACCTTTGATAAATGACACCAGCGATGGTTCTCAGGGTAGCAGCTTGATGCATCATAAATTTGTAGTTGTAGACAATCGTTTTGTGGTCGTCACCTCTGCTAACTTTACCATGAGTGATATCCACGGTGATTTTACTAATACTAACAGCTTGGGTAATGCTAATAATTTATTAAAAATTGACAGTCCCGAAATAGCAGATTTATTTACCAAAGAATTTAACCTGATGTGGGGTGACGGAGTGGGCGGTAAGCTTGACAGTAAATTTGGTTTGCAAAAACCTCTACAAAATTCTCATCAAATTATCTTAGGCGATAATCAAATCACAGTCAAATTTTCACCGAACTCTCCCACACAGCCTTGGAATTATAGCAGTAATGGTTTAATAGGTAGTACCTTAAATTCAGCAAATAAATCTATAGATATGGCTTTATTTGTATTTTCTGAACAGCGTTTGGCAAACATACTCGAGATGCGCCACAACGATAATGTGAAAATTCGCGCCTTAATTGAATCGGGTTTTGCCTATCGTCCCTACAGTGAAGCATTAGATATGATGGGGGTAGCTCTCACTACAAAATGTCAAAATCAAGTCGATAATCATCCTTGGAAAAATCCCATCACTACTGTAGGCGTACCTGTTTTAGCCAAAGGTGATTTATTGCATCACAAATTTGCCGTTATAGATCATAAAACAGTAATTACTGGTTCTCACAACTGGACAAAAGCAGGTAATAACAGTAATGATGAGACACTTTTAGTAATCGAAAATCCCATAGTTGCCGCTCATTACCTAAGAGAATTTGACAGAATTTATGCCAATTCTAGATTAGGTATTCCACCAAAAATTCAGCAAAAAATCAAAGCACAAACGAAAGAGTGCCAGAAATAACTCATAATTAGTACTTCCTAACTACTAGTAATAACCATGACTATCAATTACACCATCTCATGACATAAATACAAACGAAAAATCATCAGTGTCCATCGGTGTGCATCGCCTTGCACGGTGTTAGATTCATCAAAAATATCGCGGTTTGTGAGCAAATTTAGTGGAGAAAAAAACGAACACAGACAAACACAAATGAACACCGATAAATACCATACCACTAGACCGCCAACGCCCAATACATCTGTGTGCATCGGTGTTCATTTGTGTTCGCTTTTTCAAACATAATCTTGGTCACAGCTTTAATTTTAATCAAAGTTACGAAAAAACTTTAGCTACTACCAAAAGTATGATATATATATGAAAATTTTTCTTTATAAATAAACCCTTCTCTAGAAAGAAGAAAAACACTCATTTACATTCATAGCATCAGAATATTGTAAATTTTCGCTCCTCAAAAATTATAAACACCTTGGAGATAAAACATTATGAAACTAAACTTAATGCTATTTTGGGTAATATTGGCATTCGTAATTGTAGGAGCGCTCGCATTAATTATTCAACCTTATATCGATACTCATTGATGTTGATGTAAGTAAACTTTGATATCATGCAAACAACTCGCTCACACCAGGAAATCTCTCTTCAGTCTAAACCCTACACCATCGAAGACTGGCGGGGAGGTAATCGTTCCCTTAAGCAAGAATTCGCATATCCCATTAAAGATGTAGAAGGAGAAATTCCCACCAATCTCAACGGCACCTTGTTTCGTAATGGCCCCGGACTACTAGATGTTTTTGGTAGGCGTCTGCATCATCCATTTGATGGCGATGGCATGGTGTGTGCGATCTCATTCTCCAACGGACGCGCCTATTTTCGTAATCGCTTTGTCCGTACCGAAGCTTACTGTGCTGAAGGCTTAGCAGGACGAATGCTATATCGGGGGGTGTTTGGTACACAGAAACCAGGAGGTTGGCTAGCAAATGCTTTTGACTTGCGAAAGAAAAACGTTGCTAACACCAATGTAATTTATTGGGGTGAAAAACTGCTAGCACTATGGGAAGCTTCCCATCCCTATCGTCTAGATCCCAAGACACTGCACACTTTCGGGATAGAAACCCTTGATGGTGTGTTACATAAAAATTCTCCCTTTGCAGCCCATCCCAAGATTGATCCAGGTGATGAAAATCGGGAACCCCGTTTAGTCAACTTTGCCATTAAACCAGGGCCACTGACAACAATTAGCGTTTATGAATTAGACTTAACAGGCAAAGTAGTCCAACAACACGATCATAAAATTCCCGGCTTTGCCTTTATCCACGACTTTGCCATCACGCCTCAATATTGCCTATTCTTTCAAAACCCCCTTTCCTTCAACCCGCTACCCTACATCCTGGGTTTTCGGGGTGCAGCAGAATGTATCAAATTTGAGCGCGATCGCCCCACAAAAATCTGGATTATTCCCCGTAACCCCACTCAAGAAGCCCAAGTCATTGACACAGACCCCTGTTTTGTTTTTCACCACGCTAACGCCTTCGAGCAAGGCAACGAAATTATTGTAGACTCAATTTGCTATGAAAGCTTTCTCGCCATTGACCATAACCTCAATTACGAAGAAATTGACTTTGATAGTCGTCCTCCCGGGCAACTCTGGCGTTTTCACCTCAATTTACAAACTTCCACATCCCACCGACACTTAATTCATCAGCGTGCTAATGAATTTCCCTTTATCAATCCTGCATCTATAGGTAAACCTTATCATTGTGTGTACTTAGCAGCTGCCCATCAGCTAGAAAGCGATGCACCTCAGCAAGCGATCATCAAAGTCGATCCGGAGTTTGGCGAACAGCAATTTTGGAGTGCTGCACCTAAAGGATTTGTTGGTGAACCTGTGTTTGTACCTTGCACTCCGACAAAAGGGGCTGAAGATGATGGCTGGGTACTAACCCTAGTCTACGATGCCACTTCTCACTGCAGTGACGTAGTAATTTTAGATGGAAAAAATCTAGAAAAAGGTGCGATCGCCCGTCTCCACCTCAAACACCATATCCCCTATGGGTTACATGGTAGTTTCACCTCCGAAGTGTAATGCTATGGCTGTGAGAAAAATCATTCTGGCGATCATCTGGCTAGGTTTTACTGCTTACACTATATGGTTAGCCCCCCTAGATCAACCAGATACCCTACCTTTGGTAGTCAAACTGTTGACATTCCAATACGGACAACTCAATGCCATTATCCCAACAATATTTTGGCTAATGGGTGTCTGGCCGATGATTTATGGCTGTCTGATGTTTGCTGATGGCAGAATGCAAAACTTGCGTGCTTGGCCCTATTTTATTGGTGCAAATTTTACTGGTGTCATTTGTCTTTTGCCTTACCTAATTTTGCGAAAACCTCATCAAGAATTTGATGGTCAAAAAGATAAATCGCTAGACTTTTTTGATCGGCGTTCCACAGGAATTTTTCTTTTAGTAACTACTATTAGCTTACTAATTTATGCAATTATAGCTGGCAATTGGCAAGATTACATTTATCAATTTCAAACTGTACATTTTGTACATCTGATTAGCTTAGATTTTTGTTTAATGTGCCTGACATTTCCTCTGACTGATTTATTTGATGATGATATGGCACGCAGAGGAATTAAAGATACTCGTATTTTCAGGATGGTGGCACTCTTACCTTTATTCGGGTCATTACTTTATATCTGTCTACGTCCACCTCTGCAAAGTAATTTATCAAGCTTACTTCAATTGATCTAGTGGTATGGCATTTATCGGTGTTTATCGGTGTTCATCTGTGTTCGTTTTTCCCTCTACTAAATTTGCTCGTAAACCGCGATATTTTTGATGAATCGTAGACACGCTCATTGGCTTTCCGTAGCGTACACCGATGCACACAGATGGATTATTCATGTGGATTTAGTCTTAATATTCGTGTTTCTTCTCTAAAAACAATAATTAATTCACATTAGACACAAATTATTACTCCGGGTTAAGCCAAATATATGCTTGTAGAAAGAGGAGAATCGCTCTTACGGTTTTTACGATGAATATCAAGACTAATTTGAGATAAAGTAATTCGGAGTGGAATGATGACTGATATTAACGTAAACCAATCAGAAAATACAAATAATAACGTTGAAGAATCACCAGAATCAATTAAAAATAACAATGCTGGGATTTTAACTGAAGAAATTAAAGGAGAATTGCCTCAAGAAGCTCAACAAATTTTCGCTGCTGCTTTCAAAGCTGCCCAAAGTGATGGTATGAGTGAAGAGGGCGCTCGTCAAGTTGCTTGGAACAGTGTGAAAAATCAATATGAGAAAGGTTCTGACGGTAAATGGCACGCTAAAGGCGAAGTTACTGCCCAACATTACAAAGCTGTAACTTCTGGTGGTAATTAATTGCTATAACGCATTCCATAAATTGTCTTGGTGTCTTAGTGCCTTAGTGGTTTAATAAAATTTATTTTTTCACCACCAGCACCAAGATACAAAGAAATAGAAGGCGGTTTGTGATTGCCACAAACCGCCTATTGAATTTAATACTGTTTATTAAGAAAAATCCTGGAATAAATTATTAAACTGATAGAAGTTGCCCTACTGGGATGCATAGCCCATTATACACATGAGCGAACATAAAACAAGAATCTGTATACTGGGTGGAGGCTTTGGTGGCCTCTACACAGTTTTGAGGCTGAGTCAGTTACCTTGGGAGTCTTTACCCAAGCCGGAAATAGTTTTGGTAGATCAAAGCGATCGCTTTGTTTTCTCTCCCCTGCTTTACGAATTGCTAACTGGTGAATTGCAAACTTGGGAAATTGCCCCTCCGTTTACAGAATTATTAACAGATACGGGGGTACGTTTTTATCAAGCTGCTGTGTCGGGAATTGACACACAACAGCAAAGAGTATATTTACAAGATGGACCGGAAATTGGCTATGATCGCCTAGTTTTGGCGCTGGGTGGCGAAACACCTTTGGATATTGTACCTGGTGCAACTTCTTATGCTTATCCTTTCCGTACAATTGCTGATACATACCGCTTAGAAGAGCGCTTGCGAGTGTTGGAAGAGTCTGATAGTGACAAAATTCGTGTGGCAATTGTTGGTGGTGGTTACAGTGGTGTAGAGCTAGCATGTAAACTAGCAGACAGGCTGGGGTCAAGAGGACGCTTTCGGTTAATAGAACTTACTGATCAAATTTTGCGAACCTCGCCAGAGTTTAATCGCGAAGCAGCTAGAAAGGCATTAGAAGAACGAGGTATATTTATTGACTTAGAGACCAAGGTAGAAGCGATCGCCCAAGATACGATTTCCCTGGAATATAAGGGTCAAGTAGATATTATTCCTGTGGATTTGGTAATTTGGACAGTGGGAACGCGAGTCTCACCTGTAGTCCGCAATCTGCCTTTTAAGCAAAATCAACGTGGTCAAATTACGACTACACCAACCCTCCAAGTCTTGGATCATCCAGAAATTTTTGCATTGGGAGATTTAGCAGAATGTCGCGATGCGGAAGGACAACTAGTCCCCGCTACTGCCCAAGCAGCTTTTCAACAAGCCGATTATGTAGCTTGGAATATTTGGGCAAGTCTGACTCGTCGTCCTCTAATTCCATTCCGCTACCAATACTTAGGTGAGATGATGACGTTGGGGACAGACAACGCAACTCTGACTGGTTTAGGGATCAAATTAGAAGGTTCTTTGGCTTATATCGCCCGTCGTCTAGCTTATTTGTATCGAATGCCAACTTTAGATCATAAACTCAAAGTAGGTTTTAACTGGCTAGCTCGTCCTATTATAGAGACATTATCACAATAATAGATGGTGTATTAAGCGTCTGTTTTCAAACTGCCTAACACCCTTGATACTAATTTTGGATTTTAGATTTTGGATTCAGAGTCTTTACCAAAAAGATATTCCAGCAATCTCAAATAATACTACTTATCCCTCTTTGGTATTAAAGGTGAACAGTAGTCACAATAACGGGTGAAATTCCCAAAAGCGTGCTACTTCGGCTAGACAAACTCAGTCTGTTTGTGCGGATAAAAAAAATCATACTTTGGGCTTTGCATATGTAACTCCAGGTTTGGATCTGTGAGATGATTAGCTTGAAAACATGCTTATCGTCTTGTCGTTAGACATGACGCTTTACACCGAATATATTATTTCTTCAAAATCTAAAATCCAAAATAGTCATAGGTTGATGGAACGACCGAAAGTTATTTTTTTAGATGCAGTTGGCACTCTCTTCGGCGTCAAAGGCAGTGTAGGTGAAGTTTATAGCCAAATTGCCCAGGAGTTTGGTGTCGAAGTCTCTGCCGAAACTTTGAATAAAACATTCATCCAGAGTTTTAAAGCCGCACCACCACCTGTGTTTGCAAATGCCCAAGAACAAGATATCCCGCAGTGGGAGTTTGAGTGGTGGCTTCGCATTGCCTCCGATACTTTTCAAAAAGCAGGTGTTCTAGAGAAATTTTCTGATTTTTCGGCTTTTTTTAGCGAAGTTTACATCCATTTTGGCACAGCTGAGCCGTGGTTTGTCTATGCTGATGTTTTACCATCTTTAACAAACTGGCAAAAGATGGGGATTGAACTGGGGATAATATCGAACTTTGATTCCCGCATCTACTCTGTATTGCAGGCTTTGGAACTGAGAGACTTTTTTAGTTCCATTACCATTTCTACGCAAGCAGGCGCAGCCAAACCCGATCCCAAAATTTTTACTATTGCTTTAGAAAAACATAACTGTCCACCAACAGCCGCATGGCACATTGGGGACAGTATTGCAGACGATTATCAAGCGGCAAAAGCAGCTGGATTAAGAGGTATTTGGATAAATCGTCAAAAGTAGAGGCGCTTTGTGCCTCTACTTTTGTTGGTTGGTGGTTGGTGGTTAGTGGTTAAATATCTCTCATTCACTACTAACTACTAATGTACAGAGGCGATTAATCGCGTCTGTATCCACTAACTACCAACCATCATTTGCCTTGCCTCATCCTCTAATAAACGAATGAGAGTTTGATCTCCTTTTTCTCTCGCCACTTGCAGGCGATGTTCTAAATTGCGGCGGATATGGTTAAGATGAGCATTTGCTAAGTCTTGACCAGATTTTTGTCCTGTTTTTTCAGTAGCGATCGCTTTAGGCTGTCTGCGTAGTTTCATTGCTTCTACGTCTAGAGGATCGCCAACGTAATAAGGCACTCCGCGATACTTCAACTCTGCCACTGGTTGAGGTACACGAATGTGTCTAGGATAATGACGTCTCCATTGCTGGCCACGATACTTACCACCCATTTCCCCTGGAATCAGTTCCACAACCAGGGGATTCGATTCATAATCTACACCGCGATAGGTTAGTTTCATTTGCTTCGCCTCGCTTTTAATTTTTTTTGCAGGTTGGAATTAAATAGAGGCGCGTTCCTTCAGGATTTCTCCCTACTTCCGTCTCTTAAGCTGATTTCCTTCCTCGCTGTCATCAAAAGCGTTATGTTGTCATTGGTTTGTAGTAGCGCTTAGGTTTTACTACAAATTCAATGTGGTATTACAGTCTTCAAGAGATGAACGATTTTATTTCTGTATTTATTGTAACATTTTTCTGATAAAGTCAAGAAATTCGCATAAAAATTTAATTATTTAAATCTTGCCTTCAAATAAATTTGGGGCTATCAGCCAAGGATTTCAATGCTTGCTCTTGATGAATAAACACCGATGCACACCGATGGTTATGGGTTTGCTGTTAAGTTGCTCCCTGTTCTGTTTTCACTAGCATCAAATTAAATTTGTCACAACTTAATTTTTATCTATGTACTGGGTATTCTGACTTTATGAGCATTTAGCAATCAGTACAGGTCTGTCGGTCATGTCTCAAAAATATCAACTTCGCCTGTGGTTTACCGGTCTATCTTCTGCTTTTTTGGTGTTAATAGCACCAACAATGACTGAGTTACCAGGAAGCAAGCTGCTAGCACAAAATGTTGTTTCTCAGAATTTGGAAGCAGCTAGTTACTTTCAACAGGGAGTAATGCGCTATCACCATCAAGATTTGCCTGGTGCAGAATCTGCGTTTCGTCAAGCTTTGCAAATAGACTCTAATATTGCTGCTGCACATAATTATTTAGGTAACATTATGTTACAGCGAAACCGTTTTGATGCAGCCGTACAAGAATATGCAGAGGCAATTAAACTGAATCCCAGCTTGGGCGAAGCTTATTATAACTTGGGCTTGGCATTGCATAAACAAGGACAAGCTGATGCTGCTATTACCGCTTATCGTCAAGCCTTGATTATTAATCCGACGCTGGCAAATGCTCAGTATAATTTAGGATTAGCTTTGTATGAAAAAGGACAGGCGAATGAAGCGATCGCAGCCTACCAAAAAGCAATTAATTTAAATGCCAACAATGCTAATGCTTACTTTAATTTAGCGATCGCACTGCAAGAACAAGGACAATTAGAAGAAGCGATCGCAGCTTATCGCCAAGCCCTCAAAATCAATCCTGACAATGCTGTAGCTTACAATAACATGGGTAGCCTTTTGACTATCCAAGGTCAAACATCTGAAGCTGTTGCTACTTATCAAACAGCTATTAAACGCCTTCCTAATAATGCTGAGGCTTACTACAACTTGGGAGTAGCTTTATATAATCAACGCGAGTTCAAAAAAGCCAGCAGCGCTTTTAAGCGTGCGCGTAATCAATATCGGGAACAGGGTAACACAGAGCAAGCTAACAAAGTTGAACAGTTAATGCAGCAAGTTGCACAGATGCAAGAACCAAAGCAACCCCAAGTTAGTCAAGCCTCAACTGATGACTTACCAAACTTAGACACTTCTGTAGATACACAAGAAAACCCAAGTGAAACTGCCACTCCAGAGGAAATCAATCCCGAAGAAGTACCCTTTTCATTAAAACCATCACCTATGTTTAGGCAGTGATAGTTAGTAGTTAGTAGTTAGTAGATAGTAGTGAATATATTTAACCACTAACCATTAACCACTAACCACTAACAACTTCAAATTGGTAAACGATTAATATCTTTGTTGCAACCAATCACTACAATTGCTGAACCACGTTCAAGACGCTGATTTGGATAAGGATTAATTTGAAATTTGCCATCATGACTTACCGCCAACAAATTCAGTCCATAACGGTTACGCAACTGTAGTTCAGAAATAGTTTTGCCATGAAATTCATCAGGAACAATTAACTCTACAATACTGTGATCTGGGTCGAGATCAAATCGTTCTAATATTGATGGTTTAGTCAGTGATCGCGCTAGTGAACATCCGGCTTCGTACTCAGGAAATACAACATGATCAGCCCCTACTCGTAAAAGTAGTTTCCGGTGAACTTCACTAGAAGCTTTTGCCACTACATGAGGTACACCTCCTTCTTTCATATTGAGGGTAGTGATAATACTTTCTTGAATATAATTTCCAATTGCGACGATCACCGTATCAAATTCAAAAACGCCTGCTTCTTTCAGCGCGGCTGGTTCTGTTGAATCTAGCTGTAAAGCATGACCTACTATTTGGTCAGTTAAAGCATCAAATACTCGTTTTTCATCAATATCTGTTCCTAACACTTGATATCCTGATTTATGTAGGGTTGAACAGACAGCACGCCCGAATCTACCTAAACCAATTACAGCAAATTGATGATTGTCTTTACGCAGACTACGAAAAAAACCTAATGATGACAGATTCACAGTTGTTTCCTTTGTAAATGGTAATTGGTAATCGGTAATTGGTAATTGGTAATTGGCTTCCAAACAACAATCAACAACCAACAACCAACAATCAACCTACAAGTAAATTTTCTTCTGGATAGTGAATTCTGCTAGGACGCGGATCTCCTAGTATAGCTGACATTAGTAGTAAAACACCGACTCTACCCACATACATTGTGACAATTAATATCAGTTTAGCTGCTGTGGAAACAGTACCCGTAATCCCGGTCGAAAGTCCCACAGTAGCAAAGGCAGATACTACTTCAAATAAGATTTGAATAAAATCAAGCTTTGGATCTGTTAAGGTTATTAAAATTATTGAAAGAATAACTGTACCAACAGAACCAATTAACACGCCAACAGCTTTTAAAACTAAAGATAATGCTATCCTTCTTTCGTAGAGGATAACTTCTTCTTTCCCTCGTAGAATTGCTTGTGTGCAACTAGTAAGAACTCTCAAAGTTGTGGTTTTTATCCCACCTCCTGTACCACCTGGACTTGCACCAATAAACATGAGTGCAATCGTAATAAATAAGCCGGCTGTTGTCATTTTACTTATATCAATTGTATTAAAACCCGCAGTCCTAGTAGTCACAGATTGAAACCAAGCAACTAAAAATTTGTTGAAAAAATTGAGATTTGCAAATGTTTGTGGATTTCTCAACTCTACAAAGAAAAAAGCAATTGTCCCCACAATTAAAAGCACAATTGTTGTACTAATTGCAACTTTAAAATCCAGGGAAAACAAGAGTTTTTCTTGTTTGTTGCGGATACGATCGCGTATCCACAGAAAAGTTTCTAAAATGACTTGATAACCAATACCACCAATAATGATTAAACCTGTAACTGTCAACACAACTAAAATAGAAGATTGATAACCAATAAAGCTATCTTTAAACAAACTAAAACCGGCATTATTCCAAGAATTAATACTATGAAAAATTGCTAACCACAGTCCTTGTTGCCATCCATAATCGGAGACAAAAGCTGGCAAAAGTAAAAATATCCCTGTGATTTCAAAAATCAATGTCATAGCAATAATTGAGCGAATAATTTGAGTACTACCGCTCATTCCCGGACGATCTAAAGCTTGTTGAATGGCAATTTTTTGGCGGAGGTCAAATTTACGTCCAATCAGCAGAATCAAAAAGGTGGTGGTTGTCATGTAACCCAACCCACCAATCTGAACCAATAGTACGATAAATAACTGACCCCAAAAAGAAAAATAAGTACCAGTATCAACTACTCCTAATCCAGTCACACAAACTGCTGAAGTTGAGGTAAATAAGGCAACTATGGGGTCATTCCATTCACCACTACTGGTAGAAAAAGGCATCATTAGCAGGATAGTTCCTACTGCGATTACTGCCAGAAATCCCAAACAAATTGTCCGAGAAACAGTCATATTTAAGTAAAAAAACAAACAGAATTAGGGATTGCTCGCAGGATGATAACTGCCTAAAAGCAAAAACACCCTTATTTAATTAAAAACACACATGGTAGCCTACGAGTATGTGTATTTAAATTCAGTGAATAGTTATCAGGCGTACGGTGGAAGTCAAAGTCCGCGCTACCAACGTATTTTAGTCTAATTGCTAGGGAATTTATACCCAGTAATAAAACTGATAACTGTACAGACGCGATTCATCGCGTCTCTAACTGATAACTGTTAAACTCTGCTTTATCCATGAGCGCAACTCTTTACAAGCAAATTCAGGAATTTTACGATGCTTCTTCCGGTTTATGGGAAGAAATCTGGGGTGAACATATGCACCACGGTTACTATGGTGTAGATGGTACAGAGAAAAAAAACCGTCGCCAGGCACAAATTGATTTAATTGAAGAGATCCTCAATTGGGCAGATGTACAGCAAGCTGAAAATATTTTGGATGTGGGTTGTGGAATTGGTGGTAGTTCCTTATACTTAGCAGCAAAGTTTCATGCTAGGGCAACTGGTATTACTTTGAGTCCTGTGCAAGCTGCTAGAGCCAAGGAAAGGGCTAGTGAGTTTAATTTGAGTACCCAAACTAATTTTCTAGTGGTCAACGCTCTAGAAATGCCCTTTGCTGACAATTATTTTGACTTGGTATGGTCGCTAGAAAGTGGCGAACATATGCCTGATAAAACCAAGTTCATGCAAGAGTGCTATCGGGTGTTGAAACCGGGTGGAAAGCTGATTATGGTGACTTGGTGTCATCGACCTACAGATGAGTCGCCACTGACGACAGATGAACAGCAGCATTTAGCAAAAATTTATCAGGTATATTGCTTGCCCTATGTGATTTCTTTGCCAGAGTATGAAGCGATCGCTAAGCAATTAGGTTTAAAAAATACCCGCACTGCTGATTGGTCAGAAGCGGTAGCACCTTTTTGGAATGTGGTGATTGATTCGGCATTTACTCCCAAAGCGATCTTTGGCTTACTGCGATCAGGTTGGAGTACGATTGTTGGGGCCTTATCTTTGGGGTTGATGCAGCGCGGTTACGAACGTGGGTTAATTCGATTTGGGTTATTGTGTGGGGAGAAGGAAGGTGGGGATATAGGGTGATGGGGAGTGTGGCGAGTGTGAGAGGACAAGGGAAGGGGGACAAGGGGGATGGTTAACAACTAACAACCACCAACTAACTACTAACTATTAATGTACAGACGCGAGGAACATCGCGTCTCTACCCACTAACCACTAACAACAACCAACAACTAACCATCAACCACCAATAAATTTTATGAATCAAGTTTCACAATCAAATTCTCCGAGTACTTGGCTTTATGCTTTTTGGAAATTCTCTCGTCCGCATACAATTATTGGCACAAGTTTAAGTGTAGTGGGGTTATATTTAGTTGCTTTTGCTATTAGTAATGGCAGTTTTTCTCTATCCCCAATTTTGCTAGCGTGGCTTGCTTGTTTATGCGGCAATGTTTATATTGTGGGGTTGAATCAACTAGAAGATGTAGCCATTGATAAAATCAATAAACCACATTTACCCATTGCTTCGGGAGAATTTTCTCAACAAACAGGAAAAGTAATTGTGGCAATTACTGGTGTTTTGGCACTGGCAATTGCTTGGTTAGGCGGGCCATTTTTATTGGGGATGGTGACAATCAGTTTAGCAATTGGTACAGCTTATTCTTTGCCGCCAATTCGTTTGAAAAGATTTCCTTTTTGGGCGGCATTATGCATTTTTTCTGTGCGGGGGGCGATTGTTAACTTAGGTTTGTTTTTACATTTTAGTTGGGTGTTGAGACAAAATAATTTGATTCCAGTTATTCCAGCAGCAGTATGGGTATTAACAATTTTTATTTTGATATTTACGTTTGCGATCGCTATTTTTAAAGATATCCCAGATATGGAAGGCGACCTCCAGTACAATATTACTACTTTCACGATTCAACTTGGTAAGCAAGCAGTATTTAATCTTGCCCTTTGGGTATTGAGTGTATGTTATATCAGCATGATTTTAGTTGGCTTACTACGCCTAGCTGAAGTTAGTTCTCTATTTTTAGTACTTACTCATTTAGTAGCACTAGGTGTGATGTGGTGGCGTAGCCGGAGAGTAGATTTACAGGATAAAAATGCTATTGCCCGTTTCTACCAATTTATTTGGAAGCTCTTTTTTATAGAGTATCTAATTTTCCCTATTGCTTGTGTTTTGGCTTAGGTTAGTTTTGTTTGATCGCAGAAAATATATGATATTTGTCTATACAAACTCATACACATATAAAAAAATGCGATCGCGTTCCCTATTTTATGATCTGGAAATCTAGGGTTGTAGGCATGTTTTGGAAATCCAGCAACCTTTAATATGATGTTGAAATTTTTAAATCATCCTTTCCAATCTAATGCTTTTGTCCCTCATGGACATTGCTATCTCTGGAAAACTGGACTAGTTTGGCTGCACATCATTTCTGATGGAACCATCGCCCTCGCCTATTATTCTATTCCCCTTTTACTTATCTACTTTATTTATAAGCGCAAAGACGTTCCTTTCCACGGAGTCTTTCTGCTATTTGGTGCTTTTATTATTGCCTGTGGTACTGGACATTTAATGGACATCTGGACGCTTTGGCATCCTAATTACTGGATCGCTGGTTTTTTAAAGGCTGTAACTGCCATTATTTCCATATACACGGCATTTGCATTAGTTGATCTCATGCCTCAAGCCTTAACATTACCTAGCCCTGCTCAGTTAGAAGCTATTAACCGAGTACTCAGCAGTGAAATCGTGCAGCGTAAGCGGATTGAGCAAGAACTACGCCAAGCAGAAGAAACTGCGAAAAATTCCAGCCAAGCCAAGAGCGAATTTCTCGCCAATATGAGTCATGAGTTACGTACACCCCTTAACGGTATTTTAGGCTACGCGCAAATCCTCCAACGCACGGAACCTTTAACTGAGAAAGGACGCAAAGGAGTTGGTATTATTTACCAATGCGGTTCTCATCTGTTAACTCTCATTAATGATGTTCTGGATCTCTCCAAAATTGAAGCCCGAAAACTAGAATTAAATCCTATTGATTTTTACTTGCCTGCGTTTTTAGACAATGTGATTGAAATTTGTCGCATCCGGGCACAACAAAAAGTCATTGGGTTTGATGCTCAACTTGATCCTAATTTACCCACAGGTATTCGTGCTGATGAAAAACGCTTGCGTCAGGTATTGATCAATTTACTTGGTAATGCGGTTAAATTTACTGAGCAAGGTAACGTCACTTTCACAGTAGAGGTAATAGGAAAGGCAGAAAAACCAAAGCAATTACCAATTACCAATTACAAAATTCGCTTTGAAGTCACAGATACAGGTGTGGGTATCGCCTCTAAACAAATCGAGAAAATTTTTCTACCCTTTGAACAAGTGGGAAATCAGAAACGACAAATTGAAGGTACTGGCTTGGGATTAGCAATCAGTCAAAAAATTGTGAGTTTGATGGGTAGTCAAATTCAAGTAAAAAGTGAATTTGGTAAAGGTAGCACTTTCTGGTTTGAGGTGGAGTTACCAGAAGCCCAAGATTGGGCAAAGGTTTCTCGAGTGGTAGAACAGGGAACAATTATTGATTATCAAGGGCAAAGGCGCACGATTTTAATTGTGGATGACAAATGGGAAAACCGATCAGTTGTTGTAAATTTACTAGAACCAGTTGGGTTTAATGTTGTAGAAGCAAGTGACGGACACCAAGGATGGGAAAAAGCAATTGTCCACAAACCAGACTTAATCATCACCGATTTAATCATGCCAGTGATGGATGGATTTGAGTTGATCAAACGTTTGCGTCAGTCGTATCCCTGCAAAGAGATTGCTGTGATTGCTTCTTCAGCCAGTGTGTTTGCAACTGATCAGTATAAAAGTATTGAAGCAGGTGCAGATGCGTTTCTACCAAAGCCTATAGAAGCTGAGGTGTTGTTAGAACTGCTGCGACAATATTTACAACTGAAATGGATTTATGACAATAAGATGGACAAAATTAAAAAAACCAATGTAGCGAATCTGGATTATCCTGTTGAGATGACTCTTCCTGCCAAGGAGGTTTTACTACAGTTACTGGAATTATCCCAAGACGGTGATATTCAAAGAATTTTAGAAATAGCTCAGCAAGTTTCTACATCTGATGAGAAATTGACAACTTTTGCTCAGCAAATTACGCAACTGGCTAGCAATTTCCAACTCAAACGTTTAGAAAATTTTATTAAACAACATATTAATTAATTAGAGGTAAATTTCACTTTTAAATCCATCATGCCAAACACCTCAAATACCGGATTTATTTTAATTGTGGATGATAATCCGACAAATTTATCTGTTTTATGCGAAGCCCTCAATAGTGAGGGGTTTCGTTTTCGTGTTGCAGTCGATGGAGAAAGTGCGATCGCTCAAGTCGAACGAAATCAACCAGAGTTAATTTTACTGGATGTACAAATGCCGGGGATTGACGGATTTGAAACCTGTCGTCGCCTCAAAGCCAATCCTGTTAGCCAAAATATTCCCATTATTTTCACCACTGCCTTAAATGATATCGAAAGCAAAACTAAGGGCTTTGCCCTTGGGGCAGTAGACTACATCCCCAAACCGTTTGCCCAGGAAGAAGTGATTGCTAGGGTACGTGTGCATTTGCGATTAAAACAACTAACTGAATCTTTAGAACAACAAGTCAGCGATCGCACTGCTACCTTAAAAAAAGCTCAAGTGCAATTGGTGCAACAAGAAAAACTATCAACTTTGGGAGAGTTAATTGCTGGTGTTGCCCACGAAATCAATAATCCTATCAGTTTTATCGCTAGCAATCTCCCGCCTTTAGAAGAATACATCGCCGGAGTTAGCGAAATTATCCAACTGTATCAACAAGAGTATCCCAACCCGACAAGTAGAATCACCACTGCTATTGAGAGATTAGATTTGGATTTTGTTCTTGAAGATATGTTCAAAATCTTAGAATCACTCAAGGTAGGATCTGAACGCATTGAAAATATTTCTACATCACTACGCACTTTCTGTCGTTCGGATTCTGCTCTCAAAACGCCTGCGGATTTACACGAAGGACTTGATAGTACGTTGATGATTTTGCAACATCGCCTCAAGGGTAATAGCGATCGTCCGTCCATTGAAGTTATCAGAAATTATGGCGACTTGCCAGAGGTAAACTGCTATATCGGCCAGATGAATCAAGTATTTATGAACATTCTGGCAAACGCAATTGACGCCCTTGATGAAGCGATCACCCAAGGCAAAATTAGCGATTCTATTCCTCAGATTCAAATTACAACAGAGGTAGATACTGAGCAATGGGCTGTCATTAGAATTGCTGACAATGGCATGGGTATTCCTGAACCTATCCAACAAAGGCTATTTGAACCTTTGTTTACCACAAAACCTGTTGGCAAAGGTACAGGACTTGGCTTATCGATTGCCCATCAAATAGTTGTGGAAAAACACAATGGTGAATTAGTAGTTAATTCTCAACCAGGTAAAGGAACTGAGTTTATCATCAAAATTCCAATCATGAGTGCCACAGTATAAACTAGTTTGCGAGGGATATATACCCAAACTAGGATAGGGTGAGCAATAAAAATGGAATTATCTCAAACCAGTAACTTCGTAGCTACATTTATAGTGTTAATTAGTTTATCTATTCTGATTTTTTTGGCAAGAAGAACTCTCATTACCGACAAATATTTTCAAACAGGAATTAACCTTTACCAACAAAAAGATTTTCCGGGTGCAGAAGCAGCTTTTCGTCAGGTAATTGCGATTAACTCTACTAATGATGTTGTACATTTACTGTTGGGTGATGTACTTATCCAACAAGGTAAAGTTGAAGCCGCAATTGTTGAATTTCAAGATGTAATTAAGCGCGCGCCCAAAAAAGTCGATGCTTATTTACGCTTAGCTCAAGCTTTGATGCAACAACAAAAACTACAAGAAGCTATTACGGTTTTGCAACAAGCCCAAGATTTATTACAAAAGCAGCGTCGAGTTGATCAAGCTGAAAAAATTAAGCAGCTATTGCAACAGATTTCTTCAGCGTCACGTGATGTTTAATTCTTTGGATGAAAACTGGCTGGGAGCGAAAATTTTCAAAAAATCACGAAAAGCCCCAATATATTCAAAAATTTTAGCACATCAAATTTCATCGGTGTGTATCGCCTTGCACTGTGTACCCTACGGGAAGCTGCGCAAAGCGCGTCTACGAGTTTTTTAAGATTGTGGCGAAGTCGCAGGGACAATAATTACGAACACCGATGTACACAGATGAACACGGATGTAGACGTCCTTAAGAGCGGCTGCGGTGTAGCCTACACAGATGGGTTTTGTCGCTGGTATTTCGACCATAGCTTTAACTCATATCAAAGCTGGATAGTTACCTTATATTCCTACTGCGATCGCAACTATTAGGTAATACGCCAATTACCAATTACCAACACGAGCAGATAGTATATGTTGTTCAAGCGTAAAAATGTAAAAAGAAGTCTTGGTTTTGAAGACCAAAACTTCTAATTTTTCTCTTAAATTTGACACACGACCTCTTTACATAATGTGATTGAAGTAGATCGCCCACAGACTGCCACTGATTCCAATTGCAATCAACAAGTTGGTGAAAAATCTACCTAGTTCAATTTCTTGACCTAGTACTTTGTCTTCTTTACCTGCGGTGAAAAATAACGACCAAGCTTGATTGAGATTGATTTTCTCAAAGTTATTGAAATCAGGTCTAAATACAACAGGACCAAGTAAGTCTTTGTTGGGGTAGTTAAAGTCAGTTTTCATATGTTTCTCCAATCCAAAATCTAAATTTCAAAATTTCAAAAAACTATTACAGGTTAGTCAGCCATCCAATCACGCCGTGTCCGGTGAAAACTTCTAAAGCTATCAGTGAGACAAAACCAATCATTGCTAATCGTCCATTCAGCTTTTCGGCATATTCGGTAAAACCTGTGCGGGGAGTTGCCTCAACATAAACTTTTGGTTCAAGGGCGTAGTTGTTGAGTTGACCGCGTTCGTTGATTGTAAAGCTTTTTACCATGATGTTTCCCCTTTGATTACTTCTTGTAAAGAAATATAACAATTTATAACAAGTTTTTGCAATATATTGACTTAATCATTAAAGTACAGTAGACCGTACAAGGCAGGTTGGGAATGCCGTATAAACATGACAAATCAAAAAGGTAAAGTTTACCTCGTGGGTGCAGGATTGGGAAATGTGGCATACCTAACGGTGAAGGCATACAACCTGTTAGCGATCGCTCAAGTTTTGATTTACGATGCCCTGATCGATGGGGAGTTATTGCAGTTAGTACCAGCCGATTGCTTAAAATTAGATGTAGGTAAGCGTGGCGGCAAACCCAGCACACCACAAGCAGAAATTAATCATTTACTAGTTAAATACTGTCAGCAGGGTAAACAAGTAGTCCGACTCAAAAGTGGTGATCCGTTTATTTTTGGTCGCTGTAATTCGGAAATGGCAGCTTTGACAGCGAATGGTTGTGAATTTGAAGTTGTACCAGGAATATCGTCTGCCTTAGCAGCACCTCTTTTCGCAGGCATTCCCCTAACAGATCCGGTTTTGAGCCGTTGCTTTGCTGTGTTTACTGCCCACGATCTCGACGCTTTAGATTGGGAGGCGCTGTCTCGGTTAGAGACATTGGTAATTTTGATGGGGGGGCAGAACTTGGGTGAGGTTATTAAGCGGTTACAACAACAGGGGCGATCGCCATCTATGCCGGTAGCAATTATTCTCTGGGCAGGAACTAAACAACAACAAATTTGGACAGGAACACTCGAAACCATTGTGGAGCAAACATCCGGAGTTTTACTCTCGCCAGTGGTAATTGTAATTGGGGAAGTAGTGGGGTTACGCAGAAACTAACAACCTGAGAATATAGTCTTAGACGATTCCCAGAATGCACGACTCCCAAAAGCTATGGCAAGCAACCTCTCCTCCTCTGGCTCTATTGCCGTTCCTACCGCTTCCCACTTACCCCTCAACGGTAAAACTATTCTGGTAACACGTTCGGTTGGACAGTCGAGTCAATTTACAGAACTCTTAGTAGCAGCAGGCGCCCATGTTGTGGAAATGCCTGCTTTAGAAATTGGCCCGCCTTCTAGTTGGGAAGCTTTGGATGATGCGATCGCTCGATTATCTGAATTTGACTGGTTAATTCTGACCTCAACCAACGGTGTAGGCTACTTCTGTGAACGACTGATGGCCCAGGGTAAAGACATTCGCGCCTTAGCGGAAGTCAAAATTGCCGCAGTCGGTGAAAAAACTGCCCAAACCCTCAGACACCATTGTTTACAACCAGATTTCATCCCCCCAGACTTTGTTGCTGACTCCCTAGTCGAACACTTTCCTGAGGAACTTACAGGTAAGAAGATTTTATTTCCCAGAGTCGAAAGCGGCGGACGGGAAATTTTGGTGAGGGAACTAACTGCTAAAGGTGCAGAAGTAATAGAAGTGGCGGCATATCAATCTTGCTGTCCGGATAGTGTTCCTCCTTCAGCAGAACTCGCTTTACAGAGTGGAACAGTTGATGTGATCACCTTTGCCAGTTCCAAAACAGTCCAATTTTTCTGTCAACTGGCAGAAAAAATCTTCTCTGGTAACTCATCAGAAAATCAATTATCCGTAGTGGCAAATTCTCTAGAAGGAGTTTGCATTGCTTCTATTGGTCCACAAACTTCTCACACTTGTCGTTCTCTGTTAGGACGCGTAGATGTGGAAGCCCAAGAATATACTTTGGAGGGTTTGACCGCAGCACTAATAAAATGGGCGACAGATTCGTAGTCAATTGTTCAGAGTCAATTGTCCATTGTCAAAAGTATAGATAATTGATAATTTCCAATTGACCATTGACCATTGACAAATGACCCAAAAAATCATTGGCTTAACAGGTGGTATCGCCACAGGCAAGACAACTGTTGCCAATTACTTGGCACAAGCCTATAACTTGCCAATTTTGGATGCAGATATCTATGCCCGAGAAGCAGTCTGTGTCGGTTCACCTATTCTTGACGCGATCGCTACTCGTTACGGTAAACAAATTTTACTACCAAACGGGAACCTTGATCGTCAAAAATTAGGCGAAATCATCTTTAAAAACTCCGAAGAACGTACTTGGATAGAAAATTTAATTCATCCTTACGTACGCGATCGCTTTTTAACAGAAATTCAAGCATCTACCGTAGAAACACTAGTATTAGTTGTGCCTTTATTATTTGAAGCGGGAATGACTGATTACGTCACAGAAACTTGGGTAGTGTGGTGTTCACAGCAACAACAATTAGCAAGATTAATACAGCGAAATCATCTCACCTTCGAGCAAGCACAAGCGAGAATCCACAGCCAAATGTCCCTAGCAGAAAAAGCAGCCCGTGCTGATGTAGTCTTAGATAATTCCTCCACCTTAGAAGCACTGTTAAAACAAGTTGATGCAGCTTTAACCAAAATCTAATCCCCCCACCTCCCTATCTCCCTACCTCCCCATCTCCCCATCCCCCAATGGAACTGCGACACCTACGATACTTCGTGACAGTAGCTGAGGAATTACATTTTGGACGGGCGGCGGAACGCTTACACATTGCCCAACCTCCTCTAAGTCAACAAATTCATCAGCTAGAAGTAGAGTTGGGCTTTCAATTGTTTCATCGCACGAAAAGGAATGTACAATTAACGGCAGCTGGGCAAGTATTTTTAGGTGAAGTTCAAAAAATTCTGAAGCAGCTAGAACAAGCAGTGCAATTAGGAAGACAAACTAGTCGCGGTTTGGGGGGACAGGTTGTAATTGGCTTTGTCAGTTCTGCGGCGTATAATATATTGCCAAGCATTCTGCGGACATTTCGTAGTTGCGTACCAGATGTAAATCTGGAATTACATGAACTAACAACAGACCAGCAATTACAACGGTTACGCGATAACCGCATTGATGTTGGTTTGTTACGTCCACCAGTGGAAGAAGACAAATTTTGCTGGGAGATAATTTTATATGAATCATTAGTGGTGGCGTTACCAGAAACCCATGCACTAGCTCATCAATCGAGTATATCGTTGTTTTCACTCCAAACTGAACCCTTCATTTTATTTCCTCGTCCTTTAGCCCCGGGAGTGTACGACTCGATCATCAGTTTTTGCCAGCAAGCCAATTTTAGTCCTACCGTTGCCCAAGAAGCAATTCAGATGCAAACTATTGTGAGTTTAGTGGCAGCAGAAATGGGTGTAGCGATCGTACCGGAATCTCTGCAAAATTTACAGAGAACAGGAGTAGTTTATAAACCCATGCAGGAACCGACGCCTAAAGTAGCGCTAGCGATGATTTGGCGACGTGACAATACATCCGCAACTGTGCAGAGGTTTTTGGAGGTAGTGAGGCAAGTTGCTATTGCTTGGGAAAAAGCTGCGCTACCATAATGCAGTTGTCTACTCACACACATTTTGCAAATAATCAATGAATAATCTCCAAAACTATAATCCTAGTGGCATAGGAAAAATCAATGGCAATCTCTTCGGTTTGCCCTTTGATTATGAATCTGCAAATTTAATTATTTTTGGTGTACCGTGGGAAGTAACTGTTTCCTATGGTGCGGGTACTGCCAATGGGCCACAAAGAATTTTAGATGCTTCACCCCAATTAGATTTGTTCGATTTTGATCATCCTGATGGATGGAACCAGGGAATTTTTATGGTAGAAATTCCCCAAGATATTTTAGATAAAAATGCATATTATCGTGCTTTAGCCACACAAATTATTGAACGCTTAGAGGAAGGTAAACAATTAACAGACACACCAGATTTAACTCCTGTTCTGGCAGAAATTAATCAGGCTTGTCAAAAAGTAAATCAATGGTTATTTGAAAACTGTCAGGAAGCAATTAATCATGGCAAAAAAGTAGCTGTCATAGGTGGAGATCACAGTTCACCTTTAGGTTATTTCCAAGCATTAACAACTAAGTATTCTGACTTTGGTATCTTACATATCGATGCACACGCAGATTTGCGGGATGCTTATGAAGGATTTGAATTTTCTCACGCTTCTATCATGTTTAATGCTATGAAACTACCGCAAGTTTCCAAGTTAGTGCAGGTAGGTTTGCGTGATATTTGTCATGATGAAGTAGAAATAATAAACCAATCCGATGGTCGAATTATTGCTTATTATGACCCAGTAGTGAAACAAATGCTCTACTCTGGAAAGACTTGGATTGAGTTATGTCGACAAATAATTAATCATTTGCCTGAATATGTTTATATTAGCTTTGATGTCGATGGTCTTGATCCAAAACTTTGTCCAAGTACAGGTACTCCTGTTCCTGGTGGAATGGAATTAGAGGAAACTTTTTGTTTGTTCCGTGAATTAGTAAAAAGTGGTAGAAAAATTATTGGTTTTGATGTGTGCGAAGTTGGTGATGCTGAATGGGATGGTAATGTCGGGGCGCGAATTGTTTATAAGTTGGCAAATTTAATGGATTTATCTCAGCAAAAATAGAAGCTTCAAGGGCAAATGTCTACCTACGATGAAATCTATAAAATAGTCTGTCAGATACCCCAAGGTCGAGTAGCTACTTACGGTCAAGTAGCTGATTTGGCTCACTTGTATGGTAAAGCACGTTTAGTGGGATATGCACTTTACCGTGTAGATACCGTCTCATCTAATATTCCTTGGCATCGAGTAGTTAATGCTAAAGGTGAGATATCCCACTCATCCTTACGACATGGAGGAGATTATAGACAAAGAATACTCCTTGAACAAGAAGGAATACAATTCAGCCCTGAGGGAAAAATTAATTTACGTGAGTACTTGTGGCGACCTCAAGCAAAATAATAGACCTCTTACATGAATTATAAAAACATCTCAATCCAACTTTTATAGCTTCTTTTGAAGGAGTTTGTATGACGAAATACATTGAATTAGCTGTTGTTAATGATGATGTACGTTGGGTAGAAACTGATTAATAACAAATAGCTTTTGCTACGAATGCGATCGCTGTTCTCATTGCGTGAATTACAGAATCGATAAAGCAATCAGGCATTTTGAGAAAATAAATATAATAAATAAGAAAAGAATCTAACATTAAAATGGATTAAAATTTCTACTTTTATAGCTAAAGCTAACTTCAGTTTATATTTAATATTAAAAATTAGTCCAGTCTTTAAAGATGCACCCAAGTTGTGTTTAATTAGTCTTAGTTGCTGTGATTGCAACAAGTAGTGATGCCAAAATCAGCAACAATGCACAATAAAATGCCAGACCATATATAGAATACTCGTTTAGTAATAGTGAGGACTTATTACTCACTGTAGGGTCAGGAATAAAGCTTGTAGCGACCATTCCTGTATAATGCATCGATGAAATTGCTATACCCATTAATATTGCTGGGAAAAGTTTTGCTTGTTTGCTGGGATAACGGGAAAAGTTTAAATCAATAAAGTATCCTAGCGATATGTATGATGCGACAAATGCAATTATAATAGATAAGATGACAATAACAGAATTATAGCTAGTTTTTGCAGCCATCTTCATTGCTGCCATTCCCGTATAATGCATAATTGAAATGCTGATTGCTAAAATCAAAGCACTAATTAATAAACGCTTTTGAGAAGGACGATTCACCTTTTTAGGTTTAGGAATAAGCGTATGGAATGCTATGCTTGCTCCAAGTGCTGCTGGCAAAATTGATAAAATAGTGATGAAAATGTCATATTTTATCTCTAATTTTGCTGTCAGGGCCTTCATACCTATAAAATGCATCGTCCAGATACCAAGACTCATCAGTACGCCTGTGGTTAATGATATAAATCTAGTTTCATTTTCTTTTTTGGTAAAGGAAGGGAAAATATTCAGCACTGCGTAGGAAGCAATTATTGCTACAAGAATTGAGAGTACAACAAACTTTAGATCGTAAGATGTTTCCATTTTTTTATATCAATCGAAAATTTTGTTGAGCAAAATGAGCCGTATTAATACTGTTAAACTAATGTATACGGCTTACCAAATTCATATACAGCAATAATCATGTTGCTGTATGTGAGACTGTAATTTCTTTTTGATTACGGTATTCTAATTTTTTACCTTTGGATAAAAGTTTTTATTGTTACCCATTTATTTGTTTTTTACGCACTTTAGTTATGCTTACATGGGTAAAACTGGGAAGTCATCAGATATATTAACCAAATAATAATGAATTATTAGTTACTATGGCTATTCAGGAGCAATGTATTCGTAAGTTTTAATTTTTACTAATAAAACTAGGAATATTACTTAAATAATGAAATGTGTAATAATATATTTTGTATGTTAGATGCTATACATATCGTTAATTTAATATATAAAAATAGGTTATTTTTTTATCATACTAATTACTGGTAGCAAAGAAAACGTATATATAACAAAGCTAATTTAGAACATTTATTAGGCTGTCATAATCAAGTTATTAAATTGATACAAAAATAAGAATTATATTGTAGTTATCTTAACTCAGTACACTAAATTTAAGATATTTAAGTGCGGGTCTTAGTTTTAATCTGTTTGTGATCGCATCAGTGAATTATACGAAGGCGGGCAACAAACCTACAATTTGTTTCCAGATATTTTAAGCTACTGAAAACATAGATTGATGCGATCGCACCTGTTTTTACCAAAAGCAATAGTAATTTTTATTTGACCATTCCTAAGTATGACTTTTAATCTTTCCTTCGGGCAGATGAGCTAGATAAATCAAACCACTAATAATTGTGGTGGATTAGGGAAAGTATTGCTTGGCTAGTTGGGAGACTATAGATTATGCGGTGGGAATTTGGTCGTAGAAGTACCAATGTTGAAGATAGACGTGGAAGTCGGGTTTCTGCTCCTGTAGTGGGGGGTGGTATTGGGGCTGTGGTTTTGGCGGTGATTGTTGCTTTATTAGGTGGTGATCCCAGCATTATCTTTGAGCAAACCCAAACACCGAGCGATCGCTCTTCTCAAACACAACGTCCAGCAACAGAAGATCAAGCTGCTGAGTTTGTCTCGGTTGTCCTAGCTGATACTGAGGATACCTGGAGTAGTCTATTTCAGCAAAGTGGAAAGACCTATGTAGAACCTAAATTAGTTCTTTTTACAAATGCCGTCGAATCTGCCTGTGGTTTTGCGCGATCAGCTGTTGGCCCCTTCTACTGTCCTGCTGATCAAAAACTCTACATTGATCTCAGCTTTTATCAGGATTTGAAAAATAAATATCAAGCACCAGGAGACTTTGCCCAAGCCTATGTAATAGCTCACGAAGTAGGGCATCACGTCCAGAATCTCATGGGTATTTCCAGCCGAGTCAGTAGATTGCAGCGTCGAGCCAGCGAGGTAGAAGCAAATCAACTTTCAGTACGGCAGGAATTACAAGCAGATTGTTTTGCTGGTGTTTGGGCGTATCATGCCGACCAATCACGACAAATTCTTGAACCAGGTGACATTGAAGAAGCACTAAATGCTGCCAGCAGTATAGGCGACGATCGCTTGCAAAGTCAATCAAGAGGATATGTCGTCCCAGAGTCTTTTACTCATGGTAGTTCAGCCCAGCGAGTTCGCTGGTTCAAGCGGGGTATTCAGACGGGTAATCCTGCCCAATGTGACACCTTTGCAGTCGCTAATCCCTAGAACAGGGAACAGAAAAAGAACCCCTCCCTAACCTTAAGCGAAACGGGGAGGGATTCGGATTTCTTGACCCTGTAAACATTTCTTGTCGAGATCGCCTCAGCAAGCTGCTTACCTAGTCGAAGATCGCTTTACTTTGATTACTACATACAACAACACCAGTAAAAAAATTACCTCTTAAAAAACATGGTCGTTTCAGTCAATATCGTGTAGAACTTAACAACCAAAGATAGTTAAGAGTTATGAATAGTGAGTCATATTCTTAACTCCTAACTATTAACGTCTAATTGTATGAGCAGCATCAATCCGCCTTTAGAAACCCATCGTTTAATCCTCAGAGACTTTGTAGAATCAGATTGGCCAGCAATACATGCCTACGCTTCTGATCTAGAAGTTGTTCGCTATTTGCCCTTCGGTCCCAATAGCGAAGAAGATACTAAAAACTATTTGTATACAGAGATTAAAATGCGGCGGAAGAAAATACGTGAGCATTTTGCATTTGCGATCGCATTAAAAGCAGATAAACAAGTTATCGGTTCGTGTCACATTTCCATAACTGATCGCAATAAGCAAGAAGGTTCTATTGGATACTGCTTGGCTAGGGAATTTTGGGGTCAAGGATATGCAACAGAAGTAGCACAGAAGTTATTAGAGTTTGGTTTTAAGCAACTAAGTTTACACCGGATTTTTGCTTTGTGTCATCCCAAAAATAAAGCTTCGATGCGAGTGTTAATTAAAATTGGGATGCGACAGGAGGGTTATTTGCGAGAATACGAATGGAGTAGAGGAGATTGGCAAGACAGGTTACTATTTGCCATGTTGGATCGGGAGATGATGCAGATGCAATTTCTCTGTATGGAGACTGAAAAAGTGTAGGGTGATTTTGTCCTCTTACCTTTTGACCTCTGTTGTCCTCTGCGGTTAAATAAATATACTTCCGCCGAAACACAGAGAACGCAAAGAGGAAAAAAGAGATTAATCTAAAACCAATTGATGGGAGACGTTGGTGGTGGTAACAGCCCCACACCATACGCCTTGATAACTGTTTACTGAGTTTAACAGTCTCTACTAATTCGTTGCCCCAGAAGCAGCAAGTTCTGCCAAGCGTTCTTGCTGGTCTTGAGAGATACAAGACTGAATCAGTGCTTCTAAATCACCTTCTAGAACTGGGTTGAGGGAGAAGTTTTGACCAAGACGGTGGTCAGTAACTCGGTTATCTTTATAATTGTAGGTGCGGATTTTTTCGGAACGTGATCCTGTACCTACTTGCGATCGCCGCATAGAAGTTACTGCTTCTTGTTGTTCGCGTAACTTCATTTCATACAGCTTTGCCCGCAGAATCTGCATAGCCCGTTCTTTGTTTTGTAACTGGCTGCGTTCTTCGGTACAGAAAATCCGAATCCCCGTTGGTTTATGGAACAAGTCAACGGCAGTTTCTACTTTGTTGACGTTTTGTCCACCAGCACCACCAGACCGCGCTGTAGTCATTTCAATATCTTTGGGATCAATGTGGACTTCCACATCATCGACTTCTGGCATTATCGCCACGGTAGCTGTGGAAGTGTGAACTCTTCCTCCCGCCTCGGTGACTGGTACACGCTGAACACGATGCACCCCAGCTTCAAATTTTAATTTGCTGTAAACGTTATCTCCCTGAATTTCCAGGATTGCTTCTTTGAAGCCACCCATCTCTGCCAGGGATTCACTGACTAGCTTGACTCGCCAACCTTGAGTGTCGGCATAGCGAGAATACATCCGTACTAAGTCGCCTGCCCAGATACTAGCCTCTTCACCACCAGTCCCTGCGCGAATTTCCAACATGATGTTTTTATCATCATTGGGATCGCGGGGTAGAAGCAATATCTTCAGACGGTTTTCTAAGTATTCTATTTTCTCTTCTAATTCTTGAACTTCCAGGGCTGCCATTTCTTGCAGTTCGGCATCTCCCTGAGATTCTTTCAGTATTTGCCGCGCCCCTATGAGTTCTTCTTGGGCTGTTTTCCAAGTTTCATAAGTATTAACTACCTCTTCTAACCCTGAGCGCGCCTTTGCTACTTTCTGATATTCATCAGGGTTTTTGGCGGTATCGGGGTCAGCAAGACGACGGGTTAATTCATTAAAAGTTTGTTCAACAGATCTAAGTTTCTCCAGTAAATATTGTTCAGCCATGATGAGTGCGATTGCTCCTTAAAATAACAAGTTGGCCCGAGCATTTATGACAAGCGACCCAGCAGATGCAGGGTCGTCATTACCAGCAACAGAGCCAAAGCGCTACTTTTTCTTTTTGCCGCCAGAAGCTTGATCGCCCCTCATGCCATACTTCCGCATGAAGCGCTCAACACGACCTTCAGTGTCAATAATCTTTTGAGTGCCGGTGTAGAAGGGGTGGTTTCCAGACCAAACATCTACATGCAGTTCTGGCTTGGTGGAGCCGACGGTCATTACAACCTGACCGTTGCAGTAAACTTTAGCTTCTGGATACCACTCAGGATGAATACCAGGTTTAGCCATTGTTCCTTTTGTGGTGAATATACTACAATTATAGCTTTGGTGTTCGGTTAGAACTAAGGACAGTTATCAGTTATCAGTTATCAAATTAAACAAGTAATTGTTAACTGTTAACTGATTCATGCCCAATCTCTTAACGCTTTGAGTACTGGGGTGCTTTGCGAGCTTTATGCAAGCCGTATTTTTTCCGTTCTTTAGCACGCGGATCGCGGGTGAGATAGCCTTCTACCTTCAGAGGTGAGCGGTTATCAGGATCAAGCTGGCATAAAGCACGAGCCACTCCTAAACGAATTGAATTGGCTTGGCCAGTCAAGCCACCGCCTTCGGCTTTCACCAAAATATCATATTCGTTTTCCAGTCCTAAAGTTTCTAGAGGTGCTTTGATACCTCCGAGATAATTAGGATTGAATTGGAAATATAAATCTCCAGGTTTGCCATTGACAATCAATTGTCCACTACCTGGAACTAGGCGTACTCGTGCGACCGCAGACTTACGACGGCCAGTACCCCAGTACATAGCACGACCGCTAGTGTTATCTGTTGCTTGCATTAATCTTGTTCTCCTGGAATAGTATTAATTTTTAGCTCTTTTGGCTTTTGGGCTTCATGGGGGTGAGTTGGCCCAGCATATACTTTTAACTTAGTGAACAACTGTCGTCCCAAGCTATTTTTCGGTAGCATTCCTTTGACAGCGTGTTCAATAATTCGTTCTGGTAAACGCCCTTGGAGTTTGGCAAAAGTTTCCGTTTTCATCCCGCCAGGACGACCGGAGTGACGACGATAAATCTTTTGGGTACGCTTTTTACCAGTTACGGCTACTTTATCAGCATTGACTACTATTACGAAGTCACCTGTATCCAGGTGAGGCGTGTAATGAGGTTTATTTTTGCCTCGCAGAACCATAGCGATTTCGCTAGCTAGGCGTCCAAGACGTTTGTCGGTAGCATCTACGACGTACCAATCACGCGTTATGGAATCAGTAGGAGGAAGATATGTTTTGTTCATAGTTAATTATTGTTTGTTGATTGTTGTTTGTTGTTTGTCATTTGTCATTGTGTTATTTATTGGTTGTTCTAATCAATTATCAACTACTAACTACCAATTACTAACCACTAAATTAATGACCACTAACTAATGACTAATGACAAATAGTGGCTGAGTGTCAAACCAGACTGCTTTTGGCAAGGGAAAATCTGGATAACCGACTCGTAATAAGCATAAGCCGTGGGCAGGCGCAGCATATTTTACTTCTTCCCGGCGTTCATTTTTCCAAAGGTCAGTGAAGTTAGCAAGCGATAGCTCTTTTGTTCCTACCTGCACTAACATTCCTACCAATAGCCGCACCATGCCATATAAAAATCCATTGGCTTGTATTTCTATATGGAGAAACGGCCCATTTCGATAACACTCTACTGCTTGCACCTCGACCCAAGAATGCTTACGTGCTGAGTTGCTACGGTGAAATGCAGCTAAATGATGATGTCCGAGTAAGGGTTTTAATGCTGCCTGAATTAAAAATTCATCTAGGGGTGCATGGTAGTAATGCCAACTGAAGTGCCTCATAAACAAGTTCGGCTGTTCTCCAGTGTATATGTTGTAGCGATAACGCCGATATACTGCGCTAAACCGAGCGTGCCAAGTTTGGCTGACACCTGCTGAAGCTAAAATCAATATATCTTCGGGCAGGTAACTATTTAGAACAGTTGCCCATTTGTGAGCGGGAATTCTACCAGTCGCATCAAAATGAGCTACTTGAGCTGCGGCGTGGACTCCGCTATCAGTACGTCCCGCTCCGTGTAGTGTAACAGAATGACCTAGTAAATTTGCTAAGACTTTCTCTACTTCTTCCTGTACACTACGGTGATACGGTTGCCTCTGCCAGCCATGAAAATGAGTGCCCAGGTATTGAATTACCAGGGCGACTCGTTGTTTTGGTGTAGGCTGGTGGCTTTCTAACATAGAATCAACTCAAGGCTGAAGTGTGAAGTATGAAGTATCTTTTTTCATCCTTCATCCTTCATCCTTTTTAAACAAGTTCAATGATTGCCATCTCAGCATTATCACCACGGCGAGGCACGGTATGTAGGATACGAGTATAGCCGCCTTGACGATTTCCGTAACGAGTGGGAGCTTGCTCAAATAGAGCATGAACTAATTGTTTATCATAAATGTAGCCAAGGGCTTGACGGCGCGCTGATAGGGAACCGTCTTTGGCTAAAGTAATCATTTTATCTACTTCGGCTCTTACTACCTTAGCTCGCTGTAAGGTGGTGGTAATTCGACCATGACGAATTAACTCAGTGGTGAGGGCGCGCAACAGGGCGCGACGTTGATCAGCTGGTTTGCTGAGTTTTTTGACACGACAACGATGACGCATAACTATGAACCATTTAAAGATAACGCTTACTAAGAAAGTTATTAGTTAGTCCATAGTCTAATCAATAATTGACTATTGACTACTGACAAATGATTAACCGTGTTTAGAAGACCTTTCGGTTGGTAAGGTAATGCCTAAGCGTCGCTGTAGTGCTTCAACTACTTCTTCCGCTGACTTCTGACCAAAGTTTTTAATTTCTAACAGGTCTTCTTGGGTGTAATCCAACAAATCTGCTACCGAGTTAACTTGTGCCCGTTTGAGACAGTTATAAGCTCTTACAGAAAGCTGCAACTCTTCAATCGGAATTTGAGCGGTAGGATCATCTGGGATATCAGAATCTGTATCTGTTTGTCTGATATCAATATCTTTTAAGGGGTTGAATAAGTCTACCAAAATTCCAGCTGCAGAAGAGAGAGCTTCTTGAGGGCTAAGACTGCCATTTGTCCAAACTTCTAGAAGCAATCTATCTCTTGGCATTCCGTTATCACCACGAGTCTCTTCAACACTGTAATTAACTTTTCTGACTGGCATAAACACCGAGTCTATTTGCAGAAAGTCTAGAGATGTGGCTTCCTCACGACCTCTTTCTACAGTGCGATACCCTTTGCCTTTTTCAATCCGAAATTCCATTTCTAGCTTTCCCCCCTCGGCGAGGGTAGCTATGTACTGGGTCGGATCCATTACTTCTACTTCACTCGGTAAATCAAAGTGTGCTGATGTGACTGTAGCCGGACCAGTGACGAGTAAACGACCTATTTGGGGTTGAGAGGAATAACTTTTGAGAATTACTTCCTTCATTCTCATAAGGATTTCTAGTACATCCTCTCTAACACCAGGAACGGTGGCAAATTCATGTGTTACTCCTGCAATTCGTACTGCTGTCACAGCCGTACCTTCTAAATTTGACAACAATACGCGTCTAAGAGCGTTGCCAACGGTTGTTCCTTGACCCCGTTCCAGTGGTTCTAGGATAAATTTACTGTAGTGGCTCCGACTTTCCTCTGTACTAGACTCTACACATTCAATTTGAAACTGCGCCACGGAGTAGCCTCCCTTGTTTTAACAGTTATCAGTTATCAGTTATCAGTTATTAGTTATCAGTTTCATTACTGGCGAAAACCACACCAAATAAGTGTTAGCCGTTGGTGGTGCGTCCTAGTAACCCCACCATATGCCTGATAACTGCGGCTGGTACTGTTCACTGATTTAAGGTCTTACTAGTAGACAAAATAGAGTGTCTACAAATTTGGATTCTTGCCTTGCGTTTGAGGTTGAGCAAACTAAATACTTTGTTAATGAGCAATAAGTTTAACGCTCTACCAACTTACAGGCGCTACTATTGTTTAGGTTTTCCGAAGCTTAGCAGCCCCCTGTACACTAGGGCTTACGAACTTCGGACGGCCACTATACGTGTGAGGGAAACAGTTATTCAGTTATCAGTTATCAAAATATTAATTGCTGTTCACTGTCACTGGTTACTGTCCACTGACTACCTTTACCACCCAAAGTCGTATTTAGACTCGACGGCGTTTGGGGGGGCGGCAGCCGTTGTGAGGAATTGGAGTAATATCCCGAATGAGCGTAATTTCAAGCCCTGCTCCTTGCAGCGCTCGGATAGCCGTTTCCCGACCTGCTCCTGGGCCACTGACCATTACCTCAATTTGGCGCATTCCCTGATCGATCGCTCGACGTGCTGCACTTTCAGCTGCGGTTTGAGCTGCAAAAGGAGTTCCTTTTTTTGCTCCTTTAAAACCGCTAGAACCAGCACTTGCCCAAGAGATCACATCTCCGTTTTGATCGGTAATCGTGACAATGCTATTGTTGAAAGTAGATTGGATGTAAGCAACACCATTTGGTACGTTGCGTTTTTGTTTTTTACTCCCGGTTTTTTTGCTTGGTTGTCGCGCCATATCGTTGTGATTGGATGAATGTAAAACTTGCTAACAGCAAGCGTTGCCAAAAATTTATTTCCCTGGTGCCTTCTTCTTACCAGCGACTGTTTGTCGTCTTCCTCGACGGGTGCGGGCATTGGTGCGAGTTCTCTGTCCTCTCACTGGTAAGCCCATGCGATGACGACGCCCTCTATAAGTACCAATATCAACTAGGCGCTTGATGTTCATCGCTTCCCAGCGCCTCAAGTCACCTTCGACTTGATAGTTTTCTTCTACTTCTCCCCGTAGGGCTGCGACATCAGCATCGCTGAGATCCTTGACACGAGTATCAGGATTTACACCCGTAGCCTTTAAAATCTCCTGCGATCGCGATAAACCAATTCCATAAATATAAGTTAGACCTATTTCAACACGCTTATCGCGTGGTAGGTCTACTCCGGCAATACGTGCCACAACAATTGTCTCCCTAATTTGCTTGCTAGTGATGTCATTTAAGTGTTTAACGATGGTTTTGTCGTTTCACTTTACCAAGTCTTAAAAGTTAGGTCTTAATTCGCTCTAACCTTGACGCTGTTTATGCTTAGGATTGGAACAGATCACCATAACGCGACCCCGACGGCGGATCACGTTACACTTTTCACACATTTTTTTGACTGAGGCTCTAACTTTCATGCTAACTAATTGACTCCAAATGTTAAATTATAGCATTTTCCGATAAATATTCAGTTAAATTCCAGGAAGAAAACTAAATTTTTTGAACGTGTGGTATATTAACTTACATAGAGCTATTTCTTCCGTAATCGATAAGTGATTCTACCCTTTGTCAAGTCGTAGGGAGTTAGCTCTACCTTGACGCGATCGCCAGGTAAAATTTTGATATAGTTACGGCGAATTTTGCCAGAGATATGAGCTAAGACGTTGAAGCCATTGTCTAAATCAACGCGAAACATGGCGTTAGGCAATGATTCGGTAACTGTACCTTCCATTTCAATTAAATCTTGCTTAGACAATTTATTTTTCCCTCAATTCAACACTTCTTTATTCATTTACAGCTATTCATAGTCTGGAAATGAACATATTTTTAGAAAAATATCAACAGTTATTAATATATCTTATCCAAGATTTACATGTATCTGCCTACTGTTGGGGGAGTATGGGTATAGGGGTGTGGGGGTGTAGGTGAGTTTGAGCAATAAATTCGTCTTACACCCATATATCCTTATCCCCTTAAACCCTTTTTCATGAAATAGCCTTTTTCAGTTCGGCTGTGACTTCTTCTAGGGACTGATTGCCGTTGACAGTGATCAATTGGTGGCGATCGCCATAATAATCAATTAAGGGAGCGGTTTGAGAGCGGTAAACTTCCAGGCGACGGCGAATTACCTCTTCTGTATCATCAGCACGCCCTCGTTGTAGCAGACGATTAACAACAACATCATCTGGCACATCTAAATTGACTACTTTTTCCCCCTCCTGTTCAAGTTTTTGCAGTAATTTTCCCAGAAAAGCTGCTTGCTTCACAGTCCGAGGAAAGCCATCCAAAATCCAACCTGGCTTGGTATCCGGTTTACAGAGGCGTTCTTCCACCATTTCCTCTACAAGCTGATCGGGAACTAGCTCACCCCTATCCATATAAGCTTGGGCTTTGATACCCAAAGGAGTTTGCTCTTTCAATGCTTGGCGCAAAATATCACCCGTGGAAATATGAGGAATTTCGCAGTCATGGGCTAATGTTTTAGCTTGAGTTCCTTTACCAGCACCCGGCGGTCCCAAGAAGATTAATCGCGTCACTATTGCTTCACCATTCCTTCATAGCGCTGAGAGATCACATAAGTTTGGACTTGCTTGGCTGTATCAATCGCCACACCTACAAGAATCAGCAAAGAGGTAGCACCCAATCCTCTAAAAGTTGGGACTCCTAAAGCTTTTTCCACAGCAGTGGGGATGATCGCAATCAAGCCTAAAAAGATAGCACCCAAAAAAGTTAGTCGATTCAAAATGCGCTCTATATACTCACTAGTGGCTTTTCCTGGGCGTATTCCAGGAATACTAGAACCCATTTTTTTCAGGTTCTGGGCCACATCAACTGGGTTTACTATCAAAGAAGAATAGAAGTAGCTAAAAAATACAATTGAAACGAGGTAAACAAGGGCATATACCCAAGACTGAGAACCACCAGGACTGAGATAAGTGTTGATAATATTCGCCAATTCTGGATTTTTGGTGAAATTGGCTATAAACAGTGGCAAACTGAGGATTGCAGCCGCAAAAATAATTGGCATAACTCCACCTTGGTTCAGACGTAAGGGGAGATAGCTGCGCTGTTCAGCAAAAATGCGCCGACCAACTTGGCGACGAGCAGAAATAATTGGAATACGGCGAATTGCTTCCTGAACAAAGACGATACCAACAATTGTGAATAGAAAAACTAGAACCAGTACAATTACTGGACCCACTCTTTCTCTAACAATTTCTTGACCACTACCTTGGATATAAGCAATGGTATCACTGAGGGATTTAGGCAGTGTTGCCACAATGTTGACAAAAATCAACAATGATGCTCCATTACCAACGCCACGCTCTGTAATAACTTCTGATGCCCACATTACAAACATCGAACCAGCTACAAGCGCAACAGCTGTTTCAATCACAAAAATGGGGCCAAAATTCAAGGCAAAAGGTCTTAACCAAAATGCTGCCAAGAAAACACTTTGTAGAATTGCCCAACCCAAAGATACATAGCGGGTAATTTGGGAAATTCTCCGCCTTCCCGCTTCCCCTTCGTTTTTTTGTAAGTTTTCAAGATATGGAATCGCAGCAGTGAGCAATTGGATGATAATCGAAGCATTGATATATGGCAGAATACCCAAGGCAAAGACACCCAATGCAGAAAGACCGCCTCCGGAGAATATATCCAAAAAGCTGAATATCTGATTATTACCATTAATTGCTGCGGCAAACTGCTGTCGGTCAATTCCTGGTATGGGTATATGTATACCTAGACGAATCAAAATGAGAATACCGATGGTAACAAGCAGCCGACCTCTTAACCCGGCTGCTTGTGCCATCTGCATAAAAGTTTCTTGAGCGGTTGGGGGTTTATCTCGACTGATCATAGAGGGCTACCTTTGAAGTATGAAGTATGAAGATCAGAAGTGTGAAGAATGTAGAAGTGTGAAGCACGAAATTTGAAGTATTAAGTTTTTCATCTTTTATCCTTCATCCTTCATCCTACCCTGTGGTAAGCCACCTTAAAGGGCGTTTACAACCTTCACACAACCTCACAACTTCCGCCTGCTGCCTCAATTTTGCTACGAGCTGTACCTGTAAAAGCTGCGGCCTGTACTTTGAGCGGAACATTTAATTCCCCATTTCCCAAAATTTTCAATGGCCCCTTGGCAGCAGTCAGGATACCTGCTTCTTGTAAAGAGGTCAAAGTAACTTCTGTGTTAGCTGGAAGTGAGGCGAGCTTCTCTACATTAATCGTAGTGTAATTTTTACGGTTAACTAAGGGAAAGCCTTTGAGTTTGGGTATGCGACGGTACAAGGGCTGTTGACCACCTTCAAAACCAGGTCTGGTACTGCTACCAGAGCGAGCTTTTTGACCCCGCATACCTTTACCAGCACTTGCACCTTGACCAGCAGAGATACCTCTACCTAGACGGCGACCGCGTTTTTTAGACCCTTTTTGGGGGCGAACATCGTTGAGTCTCATAAGCAATAAATTAAGCAAAATTCGTCATTTGTTATTGGTCATTTGTCATTTGTCATTTGTCATTTGTTAAGGACAAAGGACTAAGGACAAATGACTTTTTAAATGTAAAGATTCTCCACAGTAATACCCCTATCTTCAGCTACTTCCGAGAAGGTACGTAAGGTAGTGAGGGCATTGATAGCAGCTCTGGCATTATTTAGGGGATTGTTGGAACCAAGTTGCTTAGCTAAAACATTACGCACACCTGCCAACTCTAGTACGGTACGAACCGCACCACCAGCAATTACACCAGTACCAGGTGCTGCTGGTCGCATAATCACTTTTGCACCACCGCCAGTACCATCAACGGGATGAGGTATGGAGTTAGATTTAGTAATAGGAATGTCAATCAGATGTTTTTTACCATCGGCTACACCTTTTTTCACCGCACCAATTACATCTGAAGCTTTACCTACTCCTACACCAACTTGACCGCGTTCATTACCAACAACTACGATCGCGCGGAAGCTGAGTTTTTTACCACCTTTGACTACCTTACTGACGCGTCGGATCTGAATGACCCGCTCTTGCCAGTTAGTTTCTTCTTTTTTAACGCGGTTAGTTTTACGACGATTTGTTGCCATTGTCTAATTTCCTTTGCCATTTGTCATTTGTCATTTGTCATTTGTCATTTGTCATTTGTCATTTGTTGTTTGTCATTTGTTGTTTGTTGTTGTTGGAAGCAACCACTAACCACTAACTAACAACTACTAACTACTCACTATTAACTAATGACTATTGACTCTTGACAAATTTAGAAATCTAACCCAGCTTCACGTGCTGCATCAGCTAGTGCTTTAACGCGACCGTGATAAAGATTACCACCGCGATCAAAAACGACTTTGGTTATACCTTTTTCTAATGCTCGCGTTGCAATTAGCTTACCAACTTCAGTTGAGGCTTGAATATTCCCTCCAAAGGTGAGCTTGGATTTAAGTTCTGGTTCTACAGTAGAAGCTGCAACTATGGTGTGATGTTGGGTATCATCAATTACCTGAGCATAAATGTGTTGGTGGGAGCGAAATATTGCCAATCGTGGACGTTCTGGAGAACCGCTAACTTTCCCACGAATGCGCCGATGACGACGCTGTTTTGATTCTCTACGAGTAAGTTTCATATTTACTTCTTACCACTCTTACCAGTCTTACCAGCTTTACGTCTAACTGCTTCGCCAGCGTAGCGAATACCTTTGCCTTTGTAAGGTTCAGGTGGACGGACAGCACGAATTTTAGCTGCTGTGTTACCGACTACTTCTTTGTCGTAACCGCTGACAATTACGTTAGTATTATTTTCAACTGCAAACTGAACTCCCTCTGGTGGAGCTATCTGTACCTGATGGCTGTAACCCATATTCAGTAATAGGTTACGTCCTTGGACTTGTGCCCGGTAGCCAACCCCTTGAATTTCCAAACGGCGTTCAAATCCTTTGGAAACTCCCTCTACCATGTTGGCGACTAAGGTACGAAATAAGCCATGTAACTGCCTAGAAGTACGTGACTCATCCCGACGATTAACTGTTAGTGTTTCCCCATCTTGGGACAAAATCACATTTGGGGGAAGTTCGCGCGAAAGTTCACCTTTTGGACCTTTGACAATAACCTTGGCGTTATCAAAAGTTACTTGTACTTTTGCGGGAACTGTAATTGGGCGTTTACCAATTCGAGACATAATTTTTTTCGTTGTTAGTTGTTTGTTGCTTGTTGGTTGTTAGTTGTGAGTCAGCGACTCTTACGCAGGGGGTTCTCCCCATGAACGACTGCGTTCGCGTAGCGTCCCGGAGGGAACTACCCGGAGGATTGGTTTTTACTACTAACCACTAACTACTAACCACTAACTAAATGACTACCAAACGTAGCAAAGTACTTCACCACCCAAGTTCTGACGCCGTGCTTCTCTGTCGGTCATAATGCCACTAGATGTAGAAATAATGGCTATGCCTATGCCACCTAAGACCCGTGGTAATTCTTTTTTATTCGAGTAAACGCGCAAACCTGGTTTACTTACCCGTTTCAGAGTAGTAATAATAGGTTGACGATTTTTACCCTTATATTTAAGTGCAATTACTAAGTTGCGCTTGCTTCCTTCTCCAACATCTTCGTAATCACCTATGTATCCTTCTTCTCGAAGCACTTTGGCGATATTACGGGTCATTTTTGTGGATGGCACTTGTGTAGTTTGATGCCGCGCCAGATTGGCATTGCGGATGCGCGTCAACATATCAGCAATTGTGTCGTTAGTCGCCATCGTCTCCTCTTTTAATTGAACTTATTGTTCCCGGAAGGGCATTCCCATTTCTTTTAGTAAGGCACGACCTTCTTCATCATTCTTAGCTGTGGTAATGATGGAAATATCCATCCCTCGGATTTGGTCGATGCTGTCGTACTCAACTTCTGGAAAAATCAACTGTTCTCTAACACCAAGGGTATAGTTACCACGACCATCAAAGCTTTTAGGACTGACACCACGAAAGTCACGAATTCTGGGTAGAGTCAGGTTGATTAATCTGTCGAGAAAGGCATACATTCGTTCACCTCTTAAGGTAACCATGATCCCAACAGGCATACCTTGACGAATTTTGAAGCCTGCGATCGCTTTTTTCGCTCTTGTTACTACAGGCTTTTGCCCTGTGATCAAAGCAATTTCACTTAAAGATGCTTCTAGGGCTTTAGCGTTTTGAGCGGCTTCTCCCAATCCTCGGTTGACAGTCACTTTCACCAATTTTGGTACTTGATGAACGTTGGTGTATCCAAACTGTTTAGTGAGGTTGGGGACTATTGTTTCTTGGTATAAACTTTTAAGTCTTGTTGCCATAGTTTTTTGTTTTGGTTGTCCCTGGGCTTTGTCAGGGAATTAAATAAAAGTATGAAGTGTGAAGTATGAAGTAACTAATAAAGTTGTGAACTACTACAGTTTCATCCTTCAGCCTTTATACTTCATCCTTATTTATCAATGATCTCACCTGTTTTTTTGAGCATCCGTACCTTCTTACCTTCATCGGTAAAGGTGTAGCAGATGCGACTGGCGACATTCTGCTTGGTGGAGTAAAGCATGACGTTGGAACTGTGAATTGGGTATTCCTGGGTGACTATGCGCCCAGATTCACCTTCTGCTTGGGGCTTGACGTGTTTGGTTTTGATATTGACGCCTTTGACAATGACTTTGCTTTCTTGAGGCAGTGCTTTGATAATCTCGCCAACTTTGCCTTTATCTTTACCAGCAATTACCTGGACGGTATCTCCAGCTTTGACATGCATTTTGTAGAACTTTGGCTTTTCTTTTTTGCTTGCCATTACAGCACCTCCGGAGCCAAAGAAACAATTTTGGTAAAGTTTTTATCACGCAGTTCTCGAGCAACGGGGCCAAAGACGCGAGTGCCTTTAGGATTGCCGTCTTTATTGATGATGACTGCGGCGTTATCATCAAAACGAATGCTCATACCGCTATCCCGCTTAATATTGTGGCGTGTACGAACAATCACTGCTTCTACGACATCTGATTTTTTGATAGCCATATTTGGCTGGGCATCTTTGACAACAGCAATGATTCTATCGCCTACAAAACCGTAGCGACAGTTACCTGCTCCTAAAACACGGATACACATGAGTTTACGAGCGCCGCTGTTATCTGCAACATTTAGGTAAGTCTGGGGTTGGATCACAATAACTCTCCTTTTGGTTGGTAATTGTAAATTGATAATTGCTAATCGCTTTTTAAGCCATTACCCATTACTTATTACCCATTACCCATTAAGTATTTTTTGTAGTCAGAATTTCTGTGACTTGCCAGCGCTTAGTTTTGCTCAGGGGTCGGGTTTCTTGAATGCGGACGCGATCGCCTATCTTACAGCGATTCTCTTCGTCATGAGCCTTATAACGCCGGGTATTCACCACAATTTTGCCGTACTTAGGATGGGGAGCGCGGTTTTCAACAGCGACTACAACTGTTTTTTGCATTTTGTCGCTCACTACCAAGCCAACTCGTTCTTTAACTGCCATAATCTCCTACTCTTGTTCTTCTGCGGCTTGACTTGCGGCCCGTTTGCGTTCTGACTCTACCGTCAGCAATTGAGCTAGGCGGTGTCGGGCATGTCGAAACAGGTGTGGTTTTTCTAGCTGTCTAGTTGCTTTTTGCAAGCGCAATTGAAATAACTGTTTTTTGACGGCAAGAATTTCCTCAGCCAGCTTTTCGTCACTTAATTCTCTTGCTTCCGAAATCTTGGGAAGAGGCATAACTTACTCCTGCTCCTGTGGTTCTATTTCAGAGCGTGAAATGAATTTAGTTTTAATTGGTAGCTTATATGCGGCTAGGCGCATTGCTTCGCGGGCGGTAGCTTCAGGTACACCAGCAATTTCAAATAAAATTCGTCCTGGCTTAACGACTGCTACCCAATATTCAGGAGAACCCTTACCAGAACCCATCCGGGTTTCTGCGGGTCGCATTGTTACAGGCTTATCAGGGAAAATGCGAATCCAGATTTTACCACCCCGACGGATGTAACGGGTCATGGCTCGACGTGACGCCTCGATTTGTCGAGCTGTGATCCAAGCTGGTTCTTGGGCTTGGAGAGCAAAATCACCAAAGTTCAGGGAACTACCAGCAGTGGCTAGACCTTTCATGCGTCCGCGCTGCTGTTTCCGGAATTTCGTTCTTCTAGGACTTAACATGGTTTGCTAATTGGTAATTGCTAATTGGTAATTGCTAATTGGTAATTGCTGGTTTTCTTTCCCATTACCCATTACCCATTACCCATTACCCCTCGTTAGAGCGGTCTTCAAATTGCTGACGACGGCGCTGTTGACGACGGCGTGGTTCACGTTCCCGGGTTGTTGGTGGGGGAGGTGCTTCTTCTTGTCCAGGAATAATTTCTCCTTTGAATACCCAGACTTTGATGCCAAGAATACCGTAGATGGTTTTTGCTGTGCAGTAAGCGTAGTCAATGTCAGCCCGTAGGGTATGTAAAGGTACTCTACCTTCACGTGTCCACTCTGTGCGAGCGATTTCTGCACCATTGAGACGACCACTAACCTGGACTTTAATACCTTGTACACCAGCACGTTGGGCGCGCTGAATGGCTTGACGCACAACTCGTCGGAAGGAAACACGACGTTCTAGCTGTTGAGCGATGTATTCAGCAATTAGGTAAGCATCAGCATCAACACGTTGTACTTCCACAACGTTGATGCGGATCTGACGATTGCTGCCCAACAGGTCTTGCAGTCCGGTACGCAATGATTCAATACCTTGCCCACCTCGACCTACAACTACACCCGGGCGTGCCGTGCGTACTTCCAGATCGATTTGATCGGCTTTGCGCTCTATCCGCACTTCTGAAATGCCTGCATTGTTCTGAGCGTATCTACCCAGTTTTTCCTCAATGAAGCTACGAAGTTTGTGGTCTTCTTGTAAGAGTTCTGGATAGCGGCTATGGTCAGCAAACCAACGAGATTGATGCTCTTGGGTAATTCCTAGACGAAAACCAACTGGATGTATTTTCTGTCCCACAAATGCTTTCCTCTAAAATTTCTTTCAGTTATGGGTGTAAGTAGTTATTGGGCTGAGGCTCCTGGAGCAACAGCGATTGTAATATGACACGTTGGTTTGCGAATTTGGTACGCTCGACCTTGCGCCCTTGGTTGAAACCGTTTTAGAACAGAGCCTTGATCTGCATAGGCCTTGGTAATAACTAGATCTGCCCGATCAAATCCTTCGTTATGCTCTGCATTGGCAGCAGCGCTTCTGAGAACCTTCAATATTGGTTCACAAGCGCGATAGGGCATAAATTCTAGAATGATCAGTGCTTCTCTATAAGACCGTCCACGAATTTGATCGAGTACCCGACGCACCTTATAAGGGGACATGCGTATATAACGGGCGATCGCTTTTACTTCATTAGTAGTATCTACTGCCATAGTTTTCTCCGTTTTTGTTAGTAGTTAGTAGTTAGTAGTTAGTAGTTAGTAGTTATTACCCACTATCTACTAACCACTAACCAATAACTATCTTCCTGCTTTTTTATCTTTGGCATGACCTCTAAAAGTACGTGTGGGAGCAAATTCGCCCAGCTTATGTCCCACCATTTGGTCACTGATGAAAATGGGTACATGTTGCCGTCCGTTATGAACGGCAATGGTATGACCAACCATTTCCGGCAGAATTGTGGAAGCTCGTGACCAGGTTTTGATCACTTCTTTTCTATTGCTTTCGTTAAGCTTCTCAATTTTGCTGAGCAAGTGATCTGCTACGAAAGGACCTTTTTTAAGAGAACGACCCATAATTTGATTTTGGATTTTGGATTTACCAATTTTGGATTTTGGATTTTGGATTTTGGATTAATGGAGGATTAAGTCAATTACAAAAATTTCTTTCCTACTCACTAATAACCTCAATCTAAAGTCCAAAATCTAAAATCTAAAATTCTATGATTCACGACCACCGCGACCGCGCTTAGAGGACTTACGGCGACGACGTACAATCAACTTGCTACTTGGCTTTTTCGGTTTACGTGTCTTCAGACCCAATGCTGGTTTACCCCAAGGAGTAACAGGTCCCGAGCGACCGATAGGTGCGCGACCTTCACCACCGCCGTGGGGGTGATCGACTGGGTTCATGACGCTACCTCTGACATGGGGGCGGCGGCCTTTCCAGCGATTCCTACCTGCTTTACCTGCACTCAAGTTTCTGGCATCAATGTTACCGACTTGTCCAATAGTGGCATAGCATTCCCGACGGATCATCCGGACTTCTCCTGAAGGCAACTTCAGGGTGACATAATTGCCTTCTTTGGCTACGACTTGAGCTGTTGCGCCAGCAGAACGAACGATTTGGCCTCCTTTACCGGGAGTCAGTTCGACGTTATGAACGCTCGTACCCAAAGGAATGTTTGACAAAGGTAAGGCGTTGCCATCTTCAATGGGAGCATTGGCGCCAGCGATTACTGTTGTTCCAACTTTCAATCCGTTGGGCTGGAGAATATAACGTTTTTCGCCGTCTTGGTACTGTAAAAGGGCGATGCGGGCGTTACGGTTGGGATCGTATTCAATGGCGATGACTTCAGCGGGAATATCACGTTTATTACGTTTGAAGTCGATGATACGGTAAAGTCGCTTGTGTCCGCCTCCCCGAAAGCGGCTGGTGATCCGCCCTTGGTTATTGCGGCCTTTAGCGCGATGTACATATTTGGTTAAAGACTTTTCCGGCTCAGTTTTAGTAATTTCTGAAAAGTCGGAAATAGTTACCTGGCGAGTACTGGGGGTATAAGGGCGAAAAGAACGAGTACCCATAATTTTAGTTGTTGGTTGTTAATTATTAGTTATTAGTTGTTAGTTGTTAGTTGTTAGTTGTTTGGTTGTCATCCCTAACGAGTTATGGGCGCAAGGTATTCCCTACTATCCACTGACTACTAACTACTAACCAATAACTAGTTACACTTCGGGGAATAGAACTTGTCTGATCTTGTCTTCATCCCCAGTCGCCACTGTAACAATGGCTCGTTTGTATTGGGGTTTATAACCAATAAATCTACCGACGCGACGCTTTTTGCGTGGACGATTGCTGGTATTGACTTGTACTACTTTGACGTCAAACAAACTTTCTATTGCCGCTTTGATTTCTGGCTTCGTTGCTTTGGGAGAGACTTCAAATGTATATTTATTCTGCTCCATTAGTATGGTCGCCTTTTCGGTAACAATGGGGCGACGCACTAGGTCAGGGAGTTTGCGGGGGTCGAAGTTAGGCACTGTAGACCTCCTGAATTTTTTCTAGGGCTGATGCGGTAACAACGATTTTGTCGGCGTAGAGTAAATCGTAAACGTTGAGGTTATCAGCGGCGATGAGTTTAAGATTCTCAACGTTACGAGCTGACAAGATTACGTTTTCGCTTTTTTCAGACAAGACTAACAGTGTCTTCCTTTCCGGGTCAGCACCCCAACGAGTGATCGCTGACACTAATTCTTTGGTCTTCGGACGCTGTAGCTGTTCGCTAAATTCTTCTACCACAATTAAGTCATCAACACGGCTAGCAAACGCTGTTCGCAATGCTAACTTCCGCTCTTTGCGGTTCATCTTGATTTCATAATCTCTGGGTTTCGGCCCGAAGATGACACCACCACCACGCCACAGTGGAGAACGAATAGAACCCGCACGCGCCCGACCTGTACCTTTTTGCCGCCAAGGTTTGCGGCCGCCTCCTCTGACTTCAGAGCGGGTTTTGGTACTGGCGGTTCCTTGACGAGCATTGGCCATTTGTCTAACCAAGGCTCTATGCACGACATGAGCCGCTGTTTGTTCTTTGGCAACCCGCAAGTCAAAGCTTTTTTGCCCGACTTGTTCTCCCTGCCAATTTTTGACTACACATTCAAACATTGTTAATGTCCTTTGTCATTTGTCCTTTGTCATCTGTTTGATGTTGCTTGTTGTTTGTTGTTTGTTGTTTGGAAGTACAACCAACGATCAACTACCAACAAATAACCAATGTGACTATTGACTATTTCTTACCAACTACCTTGGCAGGCAAAATATTTAGCAATGACCCGGGTTTACCAGGGATAGATCCCTTGATTAGCAATAAGTTGCGTTCCGAGTCTACTCGTACCACTGTTAATTTCCGAACTGTGGTGCGGCTACCTCCTAAACGACCTGGCGCCCGCTTACCAGGGTAAACACGACCAGGTGTTGTCCCAGCGCCGGTAGAACCAGGCGCTCTATGGTTTTTGGAACCGTGCGACATAGGCCCACGACCGAAGTTATTGCGTTTTTGGTTACCTGCAAAACCACGACCGATGCTTGTACCGATGACATCTACTTGTTGACCTGCGCTAAATATATCCGCTTTAACCTCTTGACCCAAGGCGTAATCACCAGAGTTATCGAGGCGATACTCTTTTAAATAACGTAATGCTGGGGCAGAGGATTTCGCTAGATGACCTAATAAGGGTTTGTTTAGCGCTTTTGGCTTGACTTCGCCATAGCCTACTTGGATGGCGGAGTAACCGTCGGTCTGTTTTGTTTTAACTTGAGTCACTGTACATGGTCCTGCCTGAATGACAGTCACAGGAATAGCTACTCCTGCATCGTCAAAGATTTGGGTCATGCCCAGTTTGGTGCCGAGAATACCTACAGACACAGTTACTGGCTCTCCTTTCTACTTTTTTCTTGGGAAACTTGGATTCTTCAGGACACTGGTAGAGTAGCTGTTGCGGCTACTTTCCGCTTGTGAGCGGCACCTATTGAAGTCAGGAGCGGCTTAGGTATGGCGGCTCCAACTTCCCCGGTCTTTCACCAAGTATCCATACTAATTACGTGAATCCGTTTGCTTTCACTCAGATGCGATTAGAACAACCAAAATACCTTTCCACTGGGGAAAGTATATTGTTTGGGTTCAATACAAGGCTTTGGAGCTTTGTGCAACAATGCTTCTATCTAAGCAATTGCTCTGGCACTTTACTTGCTTGTAGCAGGACTTAGGCAGCAAGCTACCCAGTATCCTTGTAACTGAGACTTACGCCATGCTACAAACCAACATCACTGCTCAGTTTCTACCCCTCCAATTACCTTAAACTATAATCTTTAAGGTTTTGCCTGTCTTTAGCTCTATTACAAGAGTGAACCTGTTTTACTGACTGGGGTGAGTTTGAGTTTTTGACTCTACTCTTTTACCTTGACCTGAAAGTTTTTATAGTTTACCAGTCTCTTGTCTATTCTAGCCAGCTAATTCTGTTGAGAATTTAGCCATTAGCTTTAAACACTAAATCGTGGCTAGCAGTAACAATGAAGGGGTATCCTAAATTTGGTCACAATCTAAAAATATAGATCAAATATTTACTTTTGTCTATTAATTTTTTTAGAGAAATGAGAATTAGGAAGATGAAAAACAAAGCGATCGCCTAATTAAACCACTTTTTTGCCTCAATTACAGAAAAGGAATCTTAACAAAGTGCGATCGCTTTTGGGTATTTGCCAGCTTGTTATCTAAACCCAAGATCAAGCTAGTAGTCGAGCAACCCAAAATTGACAGGTAAAGACAGACATACCAGACGCAGTGAGGTGGTGAGTACCAGACAAGTGAGAATCTCAAAAATATTCTCCATCTTCCTGTGTCCTCCTTGTCCTCCCAATCCTCAATTTCCTATTCCCTGTTCCCTGATTTTGGTATTACATTCAAGAAAATTATGCTATTTGCTTTATCCTATCGATAAGATAATCGTTTAACGTAATTTCATAACTGAAAGTAAATAATAGAGATATCTAAGTCGGACAAGACAAAAACCTATGGCACTAATTACCACTGGTAACACTTTAATTCGCGATCTAGAAAAAAATGGCGCTCTTGGCGTATACGTACCTCTAGAAGGAGGTTTTGAAGGTCGTTACAGACGCCGACTACGTGCAGCAGGTTATATCACTCTTCATATCACTGCTAGAGGACTAGGTGATCTAGCTGCTTATCTCACAGGTGTACATGGAGTTCGGCCTCCCCACCTTGGTAAAAAAAGTACTGGTAGCGGGGCGGCAGTTGGTTACGTATATTATGTGCCACCAATCGTTAACTATCAGCTAGAGCAGTTACCACCAAAATCCAAAGGATTGGTATTGTGGATTATTGAAGGGCATATTCTTTCAGATCAAGAAATTGATTACCTAGCGAACTTGCCCAAGCTGGAACCACGAGTCAAAGTTGTAATTGAACGCGGTGGCGATCGCACCTTCCGTTGGACACCTCTGGAAAAAACCCTGTTAGCTAGCTAGATAGAAGCGATAGGGAATAAGGTATAGGGGACACGGAAGACACGGAGGATAAGGAAGACAAGGGAGAAGTAGTCCTTTATCTTCTCCCGATTCTCTATACCCGATCAAGCTACTTGACTAGAACTTGATCTAAAATTAACTAAATATTCTGACACTCCAGATTTGCAAACAGTGTTGTGGCTTTCCTGATTTAGCCCAATGATGGTAACTTGCTTACCAAGGCGATGATATTTGCTCACTACTTTGGCGATCGCATTTGCTGCGGCTTGATCCCATACGTGGGAACGATGAAAATCAATGACAACTTTGTCTGTATCTCTACCATAGTCAAATAACTCTACAAAGTGGTTCGCAGAACCAAAGAACAATTGACCGTGAATGTAATACACTTTGTGATCATCGCGATCAATAGTTGCTGTAGTCCTAACTTGGGCTGCCTGCCAACCAAATATAAGTAAATTTAGAATTACCCCTGCCAAGACGCCTTTGGCTAAGTCGTGTGTGAGTAGTGCAACTATGACTGTAAAAGGCATTACTAATGCTTCTGGTAGTGGTGTCTTCCGTAATATCTTGAGGGAATTCCAATCAAAGGTTTCAAAAGATACCATAATCATGACACCAACTAATGCAGCCATAGGAATTTGCTGCACAATATCCCGCAGGACAAAGATAGAAAACAGTAAAAATGCGCCAGAAACGAAAGTAGACAAACGACCTTTGGCGCCACATCGGTTATTGATAATAGATTGTCCTACCATGCCACAGCCTGCCATACCACCCATGAAGCCAGTAATTGTATTGGCTATTCCCTGACCTCTTGTTTCTCGGTTTTTGGAGGTGCGAGTGTCAGTTAGCTCATCGACTAATGTGGCTGTTAATAACGATTCTAAAAGACCGACGATCGCTAATGTTAGTGAGTAAGGTAAAATAATTAGGAGTGTTTCTAGAGAGAAGCTAACTTGAGGTACATGTAGCACAGGTAAATTGCGCGTAATTTCTCCTATGTCTCCGACTCTGCGAATATCCAAATCCATTGTGATCGCTACAATAGTCATGGTGATAATTGCTATCAATGGTGAAGGTATACTCTTGGTAATACGTGGAAATAAGTAAACGATCGCTAGTGTGACAGCTACCATGACATACATCTGCCAAGGTTCTCCAGCAAATAGCCTTAACTGAGCGATAAAAATCAAAATTCCCAGAGCATTCACAAACCCAGCGATAGCAGATTGGGGAATAAAACTAAAGCATCTTTCTAACTTAAAAACCCCAATCAAAAATTGAATTATTCCCGTCAGAATGGTGGCAGCAAATAGATATTCTACTCCATGCTTTTCAACTAATGTTGTCATTAGTAATGCCATTGACCCAGTTGCTGCTGAAATCATGGCTGGGCGTCCTCCTACCAAGGAAATGACCACTGCCATACAAAATGATGTATACAGGGCTACCATTGGGTTAACTTTGGCGATCGCAGCAAATGCTAAAGATTCTGGAATCAGTGCTAATGCTACTGTTGCACCTGCAAGTATTTCGGTTTGAATTGTAGATAGATGCAGATTTTTCCTTAGCTTTAACTGAAAAAATTTAATTTTATTCTTCTGTTTTTTTTTGACGTTTTCTTGATTGAAAAGCATGTTTAACCCTGCTACTGTGGTATGGCTGTGTAGCTATATTGTTGGCAAGTTGAAGAAGGCAGAAGTTAGAAGGCAGACGATATGCTGCCTTCTGCCTTGAAGGGCAGATAAAACATAATTGCTTCAAAAATGCAATTAATGCAGATGTCTTTATCAAACGTGCAATACACCTGCTTGAACGCATGGTTTACAAGTACATTAGTATGAGATAGAAATCCAAACTAAGCTATTTTTACACCATTAAAGCTGTATATTTTAGATTTATTTGTCAGGCAATTATGATTTTGATTTCATCTTCATACTGACATCAAGATGTATAAAGTTTTGATAAAGACATCGGATACAGACCGTAAAAACCCTAGTGAAGATGTCTTGGCAAACCATGATCATTACATTAGGTTTGTTGAAGAGGAACTGCGGCTAGAAACAGATTACCACCAAGAACCAAATACTAATGTTTCTACAAAAAATCATCGAGAGAAATCGGCTAGTAGTGGCAACTTTGCTCTTGTGTGCTGCATTGGTAGTGATGATTGGAATTTCTTTATCGTTGGGGGCTGTGCCAATAACACCAATTCAGTTATGGAGAGCAATTTGGCATCAAGGAGACTCACTTTATCAAACAATTCTATGGGATTTACGACTACCGAGAACTTTGGCAGCAATGCTTGTGGGTGCAGCCTTAGGCACAGCAGGCGCATTATTACAAGGAATGTTGCGTAACGGTTTAGCTGATCCGTTCCTCCTTGGTATCTCAGCAGGTGCAGGTTTAATTGCTGTGGCAATGTTTAGTTTTGGGATATTACAGGCGTGGGTTCCCCTGGCAGCTTGGATTGGAGGCTTATTCACAACTATCGTTATTTATTTTTTAGCTCGTAGAGGTGATGGTATTTCAGTTGAAAGATTAATTTTGAGTGGAGTGGCTGTCAGTTCTTTATTTGGCGCGATTCAATCGGTATTGTTACTAATGGCTGAAGATGGGCAAGTGCAAGCAGCATTGAATTGGTTGATTGGTAGCTTGAATGGACGAGGATGGACTGAGGTCAAAACAGGGGGAATTTATATTTGCGTATCTTTGCTGGTAGGATGTTTGCTAGCTCGTACCTTGAATTTGTTGAATTTGGGTGATGAATTAGCAGTGGGGTTAGGAGTTTCCCTTATGCGATCGCGGATTTTGATTGGTGGTATCGCTTCGTTATTAGCTGCGGGTGCGGTAAGTATCGGTGGATTAATTGGCTTTGTCGGCTTGATTGTACCGCACGGCATCCGTTTACTTGTAGGTGCAGATTATCGTGCTGTTCTGCCACTTAGTGCTATTGGCGGTGCTTTTGTCCTCACTCTTGCCGATGTAGTTTCTCGCTCAGCAGCTGTAGAGTTACCAGTGGGTGCAGTGACTGCTTTATTGGGTTCACCTCTATTTATTTGGTTACTTTATAGTCGCCAAACAAGTATTTAAAATCTAAAATCTAAAATCCAAATTGGTATGCCTGTAGAAATTCACAATCTTACTGGTGGTTATGCAAATCAACAAATAGTTAAAGATATCAATATTACTATTGCGAAAGGAGAATGGTTGAGTTTAGTAGGTGCTAATGGTTCAGGAAAAACTACACTGCTAAAACTCCTCAGCCGTCTCATGAAACCACAACAGGGAACTGTGTTGCTAGATGGTAAGGCAATTCACACACAACCTAGTACAGTAGTAGCGCAAAAATTAGCTTTTTTACCACAACAGCAAACAATTCCAACTGGTTTAACAGTAGAACAGTTAGTTAGTTTAGGACGCACATCTCATCAAGCGTGGTGGCAATGGGAATTAAATACAGAAGATCGTAGCAAAGTAGAGATGGCTTTGCAGCTAACACAAATGGAAAATTTTCGCGCTCGCACTATCGAAAAACTCTCAGGTGGAGAACGTCAACGGGCTTTTTTAGCATTAGCTTTGGCACAAAATCCTCAAATTTTATTGTTAGATGAACCGACTACCTATTTGGATATTCGTTATCAATTAGAATTATTAGATCTGCTCAAAAAACTCAATCAACAGCAACAGTTAACTATAGTAACTGTTTTACATGATATTAATTTAGCTGCCAGATATAGTTCTCGAATTGCCCTACTTTACCAAGGACAAATATTTACTGTTGGAACCCCAGAATTTGTTCTTAACCCTGCCTATTTAGCTGAAGCTTTAGGTGTTAAAGTTGCAGTAATAGAAACACCTGTTGGTTTACAAATTTTTCCTTTAACTTCAACAATCTAATAAAATTTAGAGATATAACTTTGATTTTACAACCATAGAAAATTAATCATTTACTATGAGTAAATTTAATATACGTTACTCCGGGATAATATTCTGTTTGCAAGTATTATTGATAGTGAATTTAGTTGCATGTGGCACGAATATTAATCAACAGATTCAAAAATCTCTTCCTACTCCTGCTCAATTAGTACCGAAAGATACAGCCAACAGAGTTGTTTCTCTTTCTGCAATTACAACTGATATTATTTCCCAACTTGATCAATCTAAATTGGTAGGAATGACTGGTAGTAGCTTGTTTAAGAACAATAGCAGATTGCAAAACATTCCCCGTGTTAATGAGGTAAGAACACCACTAAATTTAGAAAAAGTTATTGCACTCAAACCAGACTTAATTATTGCTCCAACAGGTTTTTATGTCCAAGAAATGGGAAAGTTACAACAGCTAGGGATTGCTACTTATACTTATCATCTTAATAGCTGGGAAGCTTTACAACAACTAACTCAAACTCTTGCTCAATTAATTGCTGCTGACCCACAACCTTTATTAAACCGTTATCAATCATTTTTAGCAAATAAGTCTAATTACCAATATTCAACTTTGGTGTTAACGAGTATTAAACCAGTTTTATCACCGAATAAAAATAGTTGGGCTGGTGATTTACTCACAAAATTTAAAGCCAAAAATGTCACAGCAGACTTACAAGGTAAAAGTCAATTTCGAGGATATGTCACTCTTTCCCCGGAAAAAATTTTGCAGGAAAATCCAGAAGTATTAATTTTAGTTAATACTCCCCAACCTCAGTCTCGAACAGAACTCTTAGAGTCTTGGCAAAAAGAACCTTTTTGGCAGCAATTACAAGCTATCAAAAACAATCGTGTTTATATTTTTGACTATCACGGACTCGTGAATCCAGGTAGTATAGATGCGATAGAAGCAACTTGCAAACAGTTACGCTTGGCTTTATCTGGGCAATAATTAAGTTAGAAGTACTGTTGGCATTTAGAAAATAAGGATTAGGGATCGAGAAAGAGAAATGAAATCTGTAGCAATAGGGAAAAGACTGCTATATGTCCTGTTGATGCTGTATGCTATCATTACTCTCATCCCGTTTTTGTGGGCGCTTTCGGCATCTTTTAAACCCCTCTCGGAAATAGTCAATGGTGAAGCTAATTTTTTGCCCAAAAACTTTACTTTTGACAACTATAAGCAAATTTTTCTACAAGAACCGCTATTTCTGCGTTGGTTGTTCAACAGTATAGTGATTGCAGTTTGCGTCACTGTTTTAAACTTATTGTTTAACTCAATGGCTGGTTATGCTTTGGCAAGACTGCGATTTTGGGGTAGAAATTTTTGGTTCTTACTAATTTTGGCAGTATTAGCAGTGCCAGCACAAATTACTCTAATTCCAACATTTTTGATTTTAAAAGCGTTCGGCTGGCTGAATTCCTACCAAGGTATGATCATCCCTAGTATGGTGAATGCCACTTTTATTTTTATGATGCGGCAGTTTTTTGTTAATTTTCCTAAAGAATTAGAGGAAGCTGCTGCACTTGATGGTTTAACTGCCTTGGGCATTTTTTGGCGTATTGTTTTACCTTTGGCAAAACCAGCATTGGCAGCGCAGGCAGTTTTTGTATTTATGGGTAGTTGGAATAATTTTTTGCTGCCCATAGTGATACTGTTTGATCCAGAAATGTTTACCTTGCCTTTAGGGTTAAATTCTTTTAAAGGTCAATATATCAGCTACTGGAACTACATTATGGCAGCTTCAATGGTGTTTACTCTGCCAGCTTTGGCTATTTATGCCTTTTTCAACAGATATTTTATTCAAAGTGTGACTTTTACGGGAGGCAAGGGGTAATAATTGAGGACAAACCAGACAAGGGGGACAAGGCAGAAGGATGAAGGATGAAAGGTAAATAATTAGGATTTATCCTTTTGCCTTCTGCCTTATTTTCAAGACGGATACCAGAATCATGCAAGTGCGATCGCAACTTCTTTCCAGTAAAAATACTCATATTTATATTTCTCTATTTTCCTGTCTCCCTACCCAGTAGTTAAGGCAACAAATTGGCCTCTTAACGTGATATTTGTATAACAGCGACTCTATCTATATCTGTCAGTTAACCTAGTTTATGAGTTGTGCAAACCTATTAATCACAAAGATACCAGCAGATGATACCCCTCTTAGAGGATAGATGTCATCTGTTTGCAACCAATATAGTTTAGTTCTTTGTTAGTGGTTGCTAGAACAAACAACAAATAACAAACATTTGACAACTGGCAGTTAACAACAAAAGATTGAGTATCGTGATAATTAGCTGTGTTGAGCGTCAAAATCTTTAAGGGGAAAGATGTTAAAAAGACTAATTGGCATTTTTGTAGTTACTGTGTTGCTGACTTTTCAGTTTGTTGTCGGTAGTGCAACAGCTGTGGAGTTAGATAAAGCTTCACGCACAGTACAGTTAAATGAAAAAGGTGACACTGTTGTAATCAGTTTGAAAGAGCTTACTGAAGGCAAACGCTTGTTTAACGAAACTTGTTCTCAGTGTCATCCTGGTGGTATCACCAAAACCAACCAGAACGTTGGACTTGATCCTGAGGCTTTAGCGTTGGCAACACCACCCCGTAACAACATTGAAGGACTAGTGGACTATATGAAAAACCCCACTACCTACGATGGAGAAGAGGAAATTTCTGAGTTACATCCCAGCATCAAGAGTGCTGATATTTTCACAGAAATGAGAAATCTCACTGATGATGACTTGAAGGCGATCGCTGGTTATATCCTAGTACAACCAAAAGTCGTGGGACTTAAGTGGGGTGGTGGTAAAATTTATTACTAAGTAATCGTTAACCAACATAGTCATCATTTCTGAGTCATCAGTTATTAGTCATTAGTCTTTATGTTAAGTAGTCCAAGATAAATAGGACTACTTACAAAAGGCTAGTGACTATAATTTTGCTTGCTTTTCTCAAAAAAACTTACATCTACGACATATTGTCATATTTAGCGTTAATTTATATCTAAAATGAATAGAGGAAAATAAAACTTGTTGATTGGAGAAGGCTATGAAATTGATTGCGGCAGGCTTGCGTCGCTTTGGTTTAGCAGTATTAACAATTCTTTTAGTTGTTGGCAGCTTTGCTGTTTTTACTCCTAGTGCTGCGGCTGAAACATATACAGTCAAACTCGGCAGTGATAAGGGAATGCTGGCATTTGAACCTGCAAAATTGACTGTCAAGCCAGGTGATACTATTAAATGGGTAAACAACAAAGTTCCTCCCCACAATGTTGTATTTGATCCTGCTCAATCTAAAAGTGCTGATTTAGCTAAATCTTTGACTCATAAGCAGTTACTGATGAGTCCTGGCCAAGGATATGAAACCACAATCCCCGCAGATGCTCCCAAAGGTGAATATACCTTCTACTGTGAGCCTCACCGTGGTGCTGGCATGGCTGGTAAACTCATTGTTGAATAGCACTCCACTCTAGTTCTAATAGATACTTCTGTGGAAAATTGACAGTGCCAATTTTGGATTTTGCGAAAAGTTTGTAGACGCTTTGCGGCTTCCCGTACGCCGTAAGGCGTTCCCGTAGGGTAGGGTACTAGGGCTTGGGGCTACTCTACCTTGAAGCCGAGAAAGCGGGCGTCTACGCACATCGTCTCGGAGGGAACCTCAAAGCTTTTCAAGACTGATTTGCCAATTTTGGACGCAAATCTAAAATCCAAAATTGGTTGGCTCTACCTTGAAAGCTTTTAGCAACCATAGAATATTACTGAAAGGATTTTTTCAGGGGCTAAAAGCTTATCCCAAGGAGATTATTTTGAGAATTATATTATTAATTTTGCTATTTGCGATCGCGCTGTTATTTTTTATATTTATCAGTCCAGCACAAGCAGCCGAAACATCTGATGCTGCCAAAATATTTAATTCTAATTGTGCTGCTTGTCATATTGGTGGTGGTAATATTCTTATCGCTGAGAAAACCTTGAAAAAGGAAGCCTTACAAAAATATCTGAAAAATTACAACACTGACTCTATGGCAGCGATTATTCACCAAATACAAAATGGGAAAAACGCCATGCCTGCTTTTAAAAGCAAGTTAAGCGAAGATGAAATCATCCAAGTAGCTGCCTACGTTTTTCAAAAAGCAGAACAGGGTTGGTAGTATTAAATCAGTGATCACTGATCACTGATCACTGATCACTGATCACTATTGATTTGAGTTTTGTCTTTGCTGTTTAACTTGGCGCAATTGTTGTAATAGTTTTTTGTTGGGTTTTTGAGTGTTATTAACTTGCAACTGAGATGCTTGTGGGGTGGATTGAGCCTGATTTGTTCCTACTTGCGCTGGTGATGTTGTGGGTTTTACAGTCGTTTGTATGGGTTGCTGCTGTTGAGGTAATTGTTGATTTTGGGAAAGCGATCGCAAACGCTGCTGTAAATTTTGTTGCCCGCTTGGAGATGACTGTGTTTTACTTGTTTCCAAAATCGGCAATTTTTGAGGAACTAATGCAGGCAATTTTGGTGGAGTAGCAGCTGCGGGAGTGATGTTACTATTTGGTAAGAAAGAGAGCCTGAATGGATAGTACTGAGGTTTACCATTGGCCTGCACAGGATTCTTTTGGAAATAATCTCTAAAGTATTCCCGTGCTGCAACTTTCAGGCTAGATGAAACTGAATTGTCCAGAAACTCTATAGAATCAACTTTGCCGTCTGTGTAAACTAAACCACCTTCTATTTCACCTTGCTGTCCTCTTTGACCACTAACAGTTTCGGAGATAAGTTTTTTGGTTTCAATGTTGGGATATTGATCCCTTACTTTGCGTAATTGATCATTTAAAGAAGTGATTTTCGCGATTTGCTGCGCTGTCACCTGGGATGTTGTCGGTGCTGGTGGTGTCAATTCAGGCTTTTGAGGCGTAGGCTGTTGTGGTTGCCATTGTGGTAAGCTTGTACCCCCCATCGCTAAGTTGTCTCCTGGTTGCGGAGTGCCACTAGGAGCCACAAATTCCTGATTTGGAAGCCCTGGTGGAGTATTAGGGTTATTTGAAGAGATGGAAGTCGGGGTATTAGGCAGATTGCTGGGTATGTTAGCAGCCTGTAAATCTGGCAAATTTGTGGGGTATACGGAGTTAGACGTGTTGACAGAAGATGGTAGCGGTTGCGGTTTTCCTAAGCCAATTTCATCTTGCAAACGAGTAACCTTCCTGTCATTGACACGCGGAATAGTTGTTGTGTCGTTCTGGCTGACATCATACTTTGGTTGAAGTTGGAAGTTTTGTTTTTGAGCTACCTGCAACTGATTCTTTTGCGGTAGGGGCAGGATTCTAAGTCGGTTAGGAGATAAGGGAACAGAGGTTAGTGGTGGTTCAACCAAAGAAGTTGTTGGTGGTTGTGTCGGTAAGGGTGTTGATTTGAACGCAAAGTTGGGGAAAGGAGGAACTTGCGCTTGTACAGGAACTTGCCCAGCTTGGGGTAACTGTGCCTGTAAGGGAATTCCTGGTTGCTTAGGAAGCCCAGATGTAGTTGTTTGCGGTAGACGGTTTTGATCAGCCTGGTTTAATTCAACAAGTCCGACGGCGGTTTTTGGTGATTTTATCTCTTTTGGTTTAGTTTCCAGTTGCATCCACGGCAGAAATAAGGCGATTACACCGTGGATACCAACAGAGGCTAATACTGCTATCCCTGTTGGCTGACTAATGATTTCTGGTATGGTTTTTAATATGGAGACGTATGACATAGCTGTTCTCGTTCACTCGGCTTGATTGAAGTAAGCTAAAAAACTTATATTTTTGACCACAGTAATAACTTCAGTAAGTGCGTTCCTCTATAAATAATAACTTCCTACACCATCAGGCAAAACAGGAAAGCTGCAACGTCTTAAAAGTGATTTTATTAAAATTGATCTAACATTGTACTAGAAATTCTCTTCTGTCAATGCTTATCTTCAAAAATAGTTATTTTTAAGTACTCTACAATCATTAAGGTTGTCAGAGCCAAAAGACACAGTCAAGCTGATATTGGCTAATAAAGTCTAAATTGGCAAAAAGAGAAAGAAAAAGTTTTACTTTGTAATTGCAAATACAAACATACAAAAGCTCCTCAATAATAACAGTTGTTAGAGGTGCTTAAGTATAACTTAATCTTTTCAGGTTGGCTGAAAATATATTCAACAAGCAGTTAATATCAGTTTCAAACTTTATGCCTGTAAAGTAAAACTTCTCCTCAACTAAAGGTGCTTCTGTTGTAGTAGGCTACCGTGTATACAACAATTTTTCTAAATTAGAAGTTTGCCCAGGTCAGGATTTGACAAAGATACAGTCAGAATACTGGCACAAATAAAATTTTGTGGTTACATTAAAAACATTCTTGGTAACTAAGTCAATTATCAAGATTGGGTGAGGTGAGAACCTCATTATTTAAAAGCGATGAATAAAACGGCACGTCACCTGCTAATTGGTAATAGGTAATTGGTAAGAACTTGTTCTAATCTTTCCAACCACCAATTGACAATTAACAACTACCGGAACAACCGCGCTATTAAATATTGGGCGAATCACCCTCATTCGGTTTTTCATTCTCAATTCCCTTGTTGTGCAATGAATCGCTTTTCTTCTGCTTCCAAGACATCAAGTTTTCATGCAGACATTCTCAAGAAAACTCAGATTGGTCAACTTTGTGGTTGTTCAAAATTATTTCGCGATCGCTACGAAATTTTACGCATTTTGGGTAGAGGTGGTTTTGGCATCACGTTTTTAGCTAAAGATGCAGTATTACCCGGAAATCCTTTATGTGTAATTAAACTGCTTTGTCCGAAAGTGACAAGTCACCAAAGCCGAGAACGCGCTTGTAGGCATTTTAAAAAAGAAGCAAAAACTTTAGCTCAACTTGGTAGCCATTCCCAAATTCCCATGCTTTTAGACTATTTTGAGGTCAATGGGGAATTTTATCTAGTTCAAGAATATATACATGGTGTGAATTTAGCATGGGAAGTCAAACGTAAAGGCCCTAAAAGTGAAGCACAGGTGAAGCAGTTTCTACGAGAACTACTATCAGTATTGCATTATGTTCACAAACATCATGTTATTCATCGAGATATTAAGCCTCATAACTTACTGCGTTGTGAGGACGATCAAAGATTAGTGCTAATTGATTTTGGTGCAGTCAAAGAAGAATTACTAGATGCCGCAGACGGAATGACTGAAATCAATCATACACATTTTGTGGGAACGATGGGATTTGCACCACCAGAACAATTTTCCCTACATCCTGTCTATGCTAGTGATATTTATGCTGTAGGTGTCACCTGTCTTTATCTGTTAACAGGAAAATCACCTTTAGAATTTGACCAAGATCCAATTTCCGGTGAAATTAGTTGGCAAAAACAAGTTAAAGTTAGCGAACATTTGGCTCTAGTTTTAAATAAAATGCTCAAATTTTCTTTGGATGAGCGTTTTCAGTCAGCAGATGAAGTGATGTGGACTTTGGGTATGGAGTCCTACGTGCCAACTTTAACTAGCTGTTTAACTAACCAAAGGCTGGGAAGTGCAACTAAAACTACCAACAAACTTGCTGATGCATACTTGCCACCTGTAGCAAGAACTGCAAGCGCCATTCGGGAGTGGCAAGCAAAACTCAAGGCCCGCAAATCTATTGAACAAAGAAATATTTATATATCAAATTAATCTTCCAACAATATAAATTAATCAACAAATAAATGCATACTATAGACGCTAGTTTGAAATTTCTGAAGCGACAGTAATAAATTAATATCATTTATTGTGCTTAATTACTGATTACTAGCAATCTCAATCATGAATTTGGTCAATCAAGTCCTGTTAGCATTTCTTTGGAGAAGCTGCGCTAAATTCTCGCTATACCTCTTCGTATTTTTTGTGTCCTACCCTACGGGAAGCCTATGAGCGCGTCTATTTGGTTCGTTTTTATTTACTGCGCGTCAGCCCATTTTCATACAGAATTGGTATGATGTATCTAATATATCAAGCCTTGACATTGTAAAATTCTGTGATGACATAACTTGATATTTACTTAATCTATTAATCTACTAGCTTGCAGTCAGAAAAGGTACAAAATTTTTAATATAAATTTAGTATAATACAAGAGATTATTAGTCATATACAAAAATTTTCAGGGCATCCTTAATCTCATTTACCATGCAGTTGTACCTCTTGTAATCAATGATCTGCTGCTTAAATCCTGATTGCCCACATCCCCTTAATCCTGATGGAAAGGAGTTCTGCCAAACTTGTAACAGTCCACTCGTGCAACTGTTACGGAAGCGCTTTCGTGTTATCCGGGTGCTTTCAGATGAGGGTGGATTTGGTAGAACCTATTTGGCAGAAGATATAGATAAACTTAATGATCGCTGCGTTATCAAGCAATTAGCACCAAAATTCCAAGAAAGCTGGGCCCTTTCCAAAGCAATGGATCTATTTCAACGAGAGGCACACCGGCTACAACAACTCGGAGAACATCCGCAGATACCAACTTTATTGGCTTATTTTGAAGAAAACACATACCTGTATTTGGTGCAGCAGTTCATAGATGGACAAAACTTATTAAAAGAGTTGCAACAAAAAAGAGGATATAGTGCCAAAGAAATTCGAGAAATTTTGTTAGATTTACTACCTGTTCTTAGATTTATTCATGAACGAGGAGTTATTCATAGAGATATCAAGCCACAAAATATTATCCGCCGTAAAAGTGATGGACGTCTATGCTTGATTGATTTTGGTTCTTCCAAGCAATTAACGGCAAAAGTACACAAACAGATTGGTACTTCCATTGGTTCACATGGCTATTCAGCGATTGAACAAATCAGAGATGGGAAAGCCTATCCAGCCAGTGATTTGTTTAGCTTAGGGGCTACTTGCTTTCATCTGCTTACAGGAATTTCCCCTTTTAAACTCTGGACAGAATATGGCTATGCCTGGGTGCAAGATTGGCAACAATATTTGAAAAGTCCGATCGCTAATGAACTGGCTAGAGTTATTGACAAGCTATTAGCAAAAGATATTCAGCAGCGCTATCAATCAGCAGAACAAGTTCTCAAAGACTTGATGCCGAAGCAACTATCAGATCAAAAAACACTAGTTGCTAACTCATCAGTAATATTACCACCTACTCAACCACCATTTGTACCAAGAAAATATGCACTGCTGAGAAATTTATTCTTGGTTAGTTCTTTTGTCATATTGGTAGTGTTGGGTGAATTTTTTTATCGGCAGTCTCATCACTTTAATATCTCTGTTTCTTCTCGTTTTGGTCAATCGGACGACACCTCAACAAATACTGAAGCCATTCTTCCCCAATCTTCTAAACTACCTTTGGGGAATTTTTATTTAGCGCATACTTTCAAGTCGCCCTCGAAATCGGTTTTGTCTGTTGCAGTTAGCCCAGATGGTAAGACAATTGTCAGCAATAGTGGCAACAGCATTAAACTCTGGAGTTTAGCTACCGGACAGGAAATTATTACTCTCAAAGGGCATAGCGATCGCGTTAATGTTGTTAGCATCACCCCAGATGGGCAAACCTTGGTCAGTGGTAGTGAGGACAAAACCATCAAACTCTGGAATCTGGCCAGAGGACAGGAAATCCGAACTTTTGAAGGACACACGAGTTCAGTTCATACCCTTGCTATTAGCCCTGATGGCAGTATTTTAGCTAACGGTAGCGATGACAATACGATTAAACTGTGGGATTTAACAACAGGTCAGGAAATCCACACTCTCTATGGTCACACTTCTTGGGTACGAGCGATCGCCTTCAGTCCGGATCAAAAAACTTTAATCAGTGGGAGTCGCGATCAAACTATCAAAATTTGGGATGTGGCAACCGGAAACCAAATCCGTACTCTTACCGGACATACTCAAACTGTAACATCGCTCGCCATCACGCCGGATGGGAAAACCCTGATCAGTGGTAGTGATGATAAGACCATCAAAATTTGGGATTTGACAACCGGGAACCTAATTCGTACCCTCACAGGTCATTCTGGAGGAGTTCGGTCTATTGCCCTTAGCCCTGATGGTCAAACTCTAGCTAGCGGTAGTGGCGACAAGACTATTAAATTGTGGAATCTAAAAACAGGTGAAGAAATTCGCACCCTAGCAGGACACGGCGACGGAGTTCAATCTCTGGCTTTTAGTCAAAATGGCAACATTCTTGTCAGTGGTGGTTTTGACAACACCATCAAAATTTGGCGAATCTCAAGTTAATCATTTTTTTACATATAAAAAGTAATGTTAAAGATTCGCCAATAAATCTGAAAAGTTATTCATCCAATGGGTAAATAAATTTATCCCCACAAAAATATATACAATCTCTGGTTTGTGAATTTCACAGCGTGAGACCTAAGCAACTGCTGAATTTGTAATGTCTGTACAAATGAGTTACTCAAAAATAAAAATTTTAACGGGTGCGGCGATCGTGCTTTTAGGAGCTGGAGGAACTTGGCTGTGGCAGTCTGCCCCAGGCGTAACCAGCTTATCTGCTCAAAGCACTAATCAGCTAGATAAATCGGCGTGGGTAAATGTTGGGATTGGTGACGCTCTTACTCTCAAAGGACATGCCAACTCTGTTTGGTCTGTCGCAATTAGCCCTGATGGGAAAAAAGTCGCTTCTGCAAGCACAGACAAAACTATCAAAATTTGGGATCTGGCAACAGGAACAGAGTTACACACCTTGAAGGGGCATTCTCAATGGATCAATTCTGTTGCTATCAGTCCTGATGGCAAAATGCTTGCTTCCGCCAGTGCAGATAATACCATCATTCTTTGGGATTTGCCAACAGGAAAATTAATTCGTACCTTAAAAGGACATTTAGCTTCGGTTCAGTCTATCGCCTTCAGTTCAGATAATAAAGCTTTAGTCAGTGGCAGTTGGGATCAGAGCATTAAACTGTGGAATGTAACCACAGGAAAACAAATTCGCAGCCTGAAAGGAGATTGTGATGTAGTAGATGCGATCGCCATTAGTCCCGATGGGAACACGATCGCTAGTAGTAGTTATTTTGATAACGCTATCAAAGTGTGGAATTTAAAGACAGGAAAACAAATTCGTGTGTTGAGAGGTCACGAACAGGCAGTTCATTCCCTTGCTTTTAGCCCTAATAACAACACTCTAGCAAGTGGTAGCTGGGACAACACGATCAAACTGTGGGATTTGAACACTGGTAAAGAAACCTACACATTCACAGGGCATACCAACAAAGTCTGGTCTGTCAGCTTTAGTCCGGACGGCAATACTTTGGCTAGTGGCAGTTGGGACAAGACCATCAAACTTTGGAATGTAAACACTGGGCAAGAAATTCGCACCCTTGCTGGACATGACGACAAAGTTTGGTCTATCGCCTTTAGTAGTGATGGTACTTCTGTTGCAAGTAGTAGTCTTGACAAAACGATCAAGATCTGGCGGGTGTCGCAATGAAAGAGTTAGTGGTTAGTGGTTAGTAGTTGGTTGTTAGTTGTTAGTTGTTAGGCATTTATGAGAAAGCCTCACAAACCTTGCCGTAACAATATAACTCCTTCTACACCTTTACACTCATGTTCAAGTTAGTAGTTGGTTGTGGATGATTTATTGTTGATCTTTTACCACTAACCACTAACTACTAACTACTAACAGTCTCCCTGAAAAAACTTTTGTCTACACTGCCTAAATTAAAAAACAGTCAATCGATATCTACCTGTTCGTTGAGGAACAGAGGAAATTACCACAACATAGTAAGTGTCATCTTTAGGTAACTTAGCTCGATCAATCAGGGCGGTGTATCTACCATCTTTGTCATTATCTGCGGCAATCACTTGACCTCTAGAATTGAGTAGGACGATATAGGGAGGAAACTGTTCTAGGACGCTATCTACACGTATGCTCACAAGTTGGTCTTTTTTGCCTTCAAACTTAGAAACATTGTAAAGGCTGCCATTTTTTCTAAGGCTAGAGCCATTTGCCGTTAATTGATCTGATTCATCAAGAGTATAACTAGCTCTGTCGTTCCTTAAAGCCAAACTATAGCGTCCTATTTCACCAGGATTACGGCTAGTGACTGCGATTGTATAAACACCTCTCACAGGAAGTCTGACAAACAAAAATGCATCTTTAGCTTCCCCATTACTACCAGTTTCCCCACTACTTCTTTTAGCAAGAACGTTATTGTTGGGGTCAAGCAAAATCATAAACGGATTGAGGTTCAGATTGCCAGAACGGCGTTGATCAGCACTACCCACAAGTCTGATTTGAATTAATTGATTTTCTCTGCCCTCAAACTGATAAAAATGAAAATACCTGCCTTGGGATTTAAAGTCACCTGGTGCTAAGACACCTAATTGAATGTCTACAAAGTTAATTGGTCTGGCGTTAGGTATTTTGCTGCCAGAAACAGGTGATCCACCAGAATTCCTATTATTGTTTGTACCCTGATTGTTAGTTGGCTTGGGAGTCCTAGAACGTGTAGAATTCGCAGGACGAGAATTCGGCTGTGGTGCTGGTTGAGTATTGGTTGGTTTAGGTGTATTCGGTGTAGAAGGGCGGTAAGTAGGTTGTGGTGCTGGACGATTACTCGGAGGAGAAGGACGATAAGTAGGCTGTGGTGCTGGACGATTACTTGGAGGAGAAGGTCGGTAAGTAGGCTGTGGTGTAGGAGTTGATGCTGGAGTCGGAGTTGGGGAACCAGTACCGGAAGGCTGTGGTGTAGGAGTTGATGCTGGAGTCGGAGATGATGTGGGTGTGGGGGGGATGGGAGACTCTACTGGTGGATTAGTTTGAGCAGGTGTAGACGGTTGCGTAACAGGAATCTGCTCGATAGCTTGTTTTACTGCTTCTGGCTCTCTTTCATCTGGTGTTTTGGCAATATTGAATTCTCCCGATTGTTTTGGAATCTCTAAAGCATTGATAGGTAGAGCATTATTTGTAATCAACAAACTACTACTAAGAGAAATAATGAAAGCCAAATCAAATTTATTCCCAAAATTTTTGTTGCTTTTTCTTTTGAACATATCACTCCTCAAAATGCTGATGTATAGATATTAAAACCTCTATTTTTGAGTTTAAAACTGCTAGACTTTACTAAAAACTATTTTGGCTTTGATATTAATTTTAGAGACCATTTGAATAATATTTGAGAGTAGCATGACTTATTAATAAGATATGACTTAGAGGAAATACCTTCTGTTTTTACTACTTTAGATAGTTGCTCTTATAAAATTTTAAATGCAGTAACAATACAACTTACGGTGTATTGATTTTGCACAGACTTTATCTTACTAAAGCGGTATTTCTGAAATTTTTAACTGACATCGGTAAAAGCCTATTAAAAATATTCTTTACGTACTTCTTTCGCAGTATACAATTTGGGTACACAAGCGTACTTATCGCAGTGGGTGTTCTGCTAGTAACCATGATTATAGAAAAATGTCTATACTTTAATTTTAGATTGCTTAGTTACCAGTAGATTTCTTCCTGAGTCAGAAAGTTTATTTTGGCAACTTAATAGCAAAATGATACGACATGAATTAATATATACTCAAGCTGCAAATTTATTTTTAGTATGATTTGCTGCCTGAATCCCGAGTGCCAACATCCTTTAAATCCTGATGGTAGCCAATATTGTCAGAGTTGTAAAACACCACTAGTACCTCTGCTGAGAGGTCACTATCGTGTTATCGAAAGATTGTCTGTAGAAGGTGGATTTAGTATCACCTATCTAGCGGAGGATATCGACAAACTAAATGAAAAATGTGTTGTCAAGCAATTAGCGCCAAAAGTCAAAGATACGGGGGCGCTAAAAAAAGCGGTTCAGCTTTTTGAACAAGAAGCTAAACGATTGCAAGAGTTAGGAGAACATCCACAAATTCCCCATCTGCTAGCTTACTTTGAGCAAGATAGCTATTTATATTTAGTACAGCAATATATTGATGGACAAAATTTACTCAAAGAATTGCAGCAGCGAGGTAGATTTGGCGAAAGGGAAATTCGAGAACTTTTACTAGATTTACTGCCAGTCCTCAAATTTATCCATGATCGCGGAGTAGTTCATCGAGACATTAAGCCTCAAAACATTATTCGCCGTAAATCTTTGCATCCTTCCTTAGAAAGAGATGCAAAAGGGGAGCTAGTATTAATTGATTTTGGAGCCTCGAAACTGCTGACCACAACAGTACAGCCAAAAATGGGAACAACTATCGGTTCACACGGCTACACTCCCATTGAACAAATGCAGGATGGAGAGGCTTATCCAGCGAGTGATTTATTTAGTTTGGGGGCTACTTGTTTTTACCTGCTAACTGGAACTTCTCCATCCAAATTGTGGATGCACCAAGGTTATGCTTGGGTATCATCTTGGTGGCAATATTTTAGTACTCCTAGTAGGGGTGGACTTGCCCTTTCTATGGAATTGGGTAGGGTTTTAGATAAGCTACTAAAGATAGAGATTCAAGAACGCTATCAATCAGCCGATGATGTGATTAAAGATTTATCACGTCAACTACCGCCATTACCAGAACTTGATGAAACCATACTGTCAGGTTCGCCAGAAAATAGAGGCGGATTTTTTGCAAAATCAAGTAAACAACTAAAAAATCGTCTGTTAGTTAATGCTGTGATTGTCATCTTAGCATTAGCAGGGGTTTGGTATTTTCAATCTCGCCAACAGACAACTCTGTCTTCTGATTCTGTTCCACCTCAAGATATTATTGTCCAAAACTCTGACGAACCCAGCACTTTGAAAGGACATGCCAGTGATGTTAATTCTGTGGCTTTTGATGCGGATGGACAAAAGCTGGCTAGTGGTAGTGATGACAAAACTATTAAGATATGGGATTTAGCAACCCAAAAAGAAATTCAGACTTTGAAAGGACATTCCGAATGGGTTTGGGGTGTGGTCTTTAGTCCAGATGGGCAAACTCTTGCTAGTGCGAGTGCAGATAAAACAGTCAAATTATGGGATCTAGCAACTGGCAAGGAAATTCGCACTTTTAAAGGACATAAAGCAGGGGTAACATCTGTAGCCTTTAGTCCAGATGGGCAAACTCTTGCTAGTGCTGGCTTAGACAAGACAGTCAAATTGTGGAATGTGAGAAGTGGAAAAGAAATTTGTACTCTTACTGGACATGCTGGGGCGATCGCTTCTGTAGCTTTTAGTCCCGATGGGCAAACTGTTGCCAGTGGTAGTTGGGACAAGACGATTAAACTATGGAATGTCAATACTGCCAAGAATATCCGCACCTTGAAAGGACACTCTGATTTGATTATTTCTGTAGCTTTTAGTCCCGATGGTACTAGCCTAGCTAGTGGCAGTAAAGACAAAACTATTAAACTGTGGGACTTGGCAACAGGAAAAGCAACTCTAACTCTAAAAGCGCATACCGATAAAGTCAATTCCGTTGCCTTTGTACCTAACACCGCTAAAAATAAGTCTTTAGAAACAGTCAGACTTGTAAGTGGTAGTAGTGACAATACGATTAAACTGTGGGATTTGAAAACAGGAAAAGAAATTCGTACTCTCAAAAGAGATTCTGGTTATATCTATTCTGTTGCCATTAGTCCAGATGGGCAAACAGTTATTGGTGGGGGTAGTGCAGATAATATTATTAAGATTTGGCGAGTGCAGAATTGAGTTTGGGGATTGGGGAGACAAGGGAGACAAGGAGGACAAGGAAGAGTGGTATTTTATTGTTTACCCTTTGCGCTTTAATCTTTTTCCAGCTTACACCCATCAAACTAGGTTTGGTGAAGTATCAATTCCCAATCCTAAATTTTGCCTGGATCAATTAGCTTGCTAGGTCTATTTTAGGTTAGTCGAATGGGTATTGAGAGCGATCGCACTCTAGCAATCAATCCTATCTGCTTTGTGAGAGGAATTTGAAACCCAATTACACGGCGTATTAGTTGAGCTAGGTAAATAAAGATTAACAAAAAATCACCAGCTTTTACACTAGTGATTTAGTCATGAGTAAAATCGCAATAAAATTAAACACTTTTACTAATTGTTCTAATTTCCAATTCCGAAGTCTGTTGGTTGAATAATTATGGGATTTGCCCCCATATCTAGAATATCCTGTTGCGTTTGTAATCCCCTTTGCCAAATATAATATTGGGCATTCCTTGTATCTCTCTGTTGCTTAATTTGAGCGACTCTATAACAATATTCAAGGTCTTGATTGTCCAATTGTCCCGACTGATATGCTTCGACGCACTGATCATAAACATCATCAAGGTCGTCAGCTTGCGCCATACCTGCATATAAAAGAGAAAGGCTAACTCCAACAGTTGCTATTAAGGTTGTTACAGCCAAAAAGCGAGACTTTAACATTTTGATATTTCCTATTCTAGGAGAACGGACAGAAGTTACTACAAGGAAATTTTTATAAATTCTAGGAAAATCTGTTCACAAATCAAATAGGAATGCTACATCTCACCCAAACTCATTAAGTAAAACTTGTACTTCTTCTCCTGAAGAAATTAATGTTTGCCCCACAGATATGACAGCTAAAGCGTTAATTTGGGCGAGATTAATTAGATTGCCAGAACTTTGAGTGCCACCAGCTAGATGAAATTCGTAAATTCCATTTTGTAAATGTAATTTGCCCCAAAAATAAGTTTCCCACTTACCATTAGATCGCAATTCCTGATGATTTAATGCTTTAATAAACTTTGGTTGCCAACCATCTACCAACCCAGAAACTTTTTTGATAGTTGGTTGTACGAATCGCCAAAATGTCACCAATGCTGATGCTGGATTTCCTGGTAAACCAAAGTAAATTACTTGATCTCTAAATGTTGCAACTGTGAAGGGTTTACCGGGTTTCATTGCCACTGCTTGAATGTGAATTTTCCCCTCTAAAGACTTGATAATTTGCTCAACATAGTCATAATCTCCCACAGAAACACCACCAGAAGAAATCACTATGTCGGCGTTGGATACTGCATAGGCGATCGCTTTTTCTAAGGCAGCTGGTTCATCTGGGACTATGCCTAACATTAATGGTTCTGCCCCACTCTGCCTAACTAAAGCTGCTAAAGCATACTGGTTAGAATCGACGATTTGCCCTGGTTGCAGGGGGTTTTCTGGGGGGACGAGTTCATTCCCTGTAGAAAAAATTGCTACTCGTGGACGGCGATAAACACTGACTTGTGTACACTGGGCAGTCGCTAAAACAGCAATTTCTGACCCATGTAACATAATTCCCGGTGGTAATAATTGTGTCCCGGCTTTATAGTAAGCTGCACGTTGTCTAACAAATTCTTGTGGTTTTTGAGGCGCTGTCAGGATCAATACACGCTTTTCCTGTCGCTGCGTATTTTCCTGCATCACCACAGTATCCGCACCTGCTGGCATGACTGCACCAGTAAAAATCCGCGCTGCCTGCCCTGGCCGAATTGTAGATTGGGGTTGATACCCGGCTGGAATTTCTTCAACAATTTCTAAAATTGCAGGCTGTTGTTGAGTCGCCTGCTGTACATCAGCGTAACGTACTGCGTAACCATCCATCGCGGAATTATCCCAATAGGGAAAGTCCAACTGACTCGCAACCGCAGAAGCAAGAATGCGACTATCTGCTGCTAACAAATCGACAATTTCTATATCCTGCTGGTTATCCAGAGGTGATACTAAATTGAAAATAGTTGCTTCTGCTTCACTAACTGAAAGCATTAGAGATAGCTCCAACTAAAAAGAGTACACCAACTTCAGACTAAAACCAAACGAAATAATCTATCCGTGTACATCTGTGTGCATCTGTGGTCGATTTCTTATACATAAATTTTGCCGTGACATGAAATTACGACTCAAGCATTAATAGAAGTAGGATTAGTTCGGCTGTGAATTATGAAAAGTCGTCCATTGGTTTACGACCTAACGTAAAAAATATAGTTATATCGTTCCAGATTCCTTTTTCTGTAACTAGTGCCTCTAGTTGTGCATCATACTCAGTGTTAGCTTGTGCTTCATCGTAATGATGACTTCTAAGGCTATATAAATCAGCAGTTTTGTGCTTGTATTCGTTTAGCATTAACCATTCACATCTATTTCTGGCCAAAGTCTTTCTAATTGGCGTCGCCAAGCTGCTAAAGTTTCTTCTCTTGCTTGTGGAGTTTGGTTTTCGTCTCCCATTAATCCTTCGGCGTAGAAGCGTTCAAGATTTTGCATTGTGGATTCTAGGGACTGACCTTGGAGTTTTGCTGCTATAATTACCTGGCGAATACGATTTTCTACTAGCCGATTAAAGGCATCATCTAAACCAGCCGCATGTAAAGCAATCAGTCTGGCGATCGCATCTCGAAAATCTTCTACAACCAAGCTTTTACAGCTATGTTGAAATACTCCCCAAACTACACCTTGCTGTAAGGCATAACGTACTTGCTGAGTATCATCAAAATTTGCTTCTAAAAACTGTTCTAAAAAAGGTTGGGCTTGTTGTGCTGGTACGATTGGTATCAAAATTCGCAACCAACTTTCATCGTCTGAAAGTAGTACCAGTAGACGAAAGGTAGAAGTTTCTACTTGCCAAGAACCGGATGCGATCGCCTTGACGTCTGCTTCACCAAATAATTCTGCTAGCGTACTTGCAATTTCTGAAGGTGTCATAGTGTTTTTTTTGATCCACCCTCTAGCCTAGCGCAGCTTTAGTATTAGTTGATTGTTAGATGTTGGGTGTTGATTGTTGGTGTTGGTGTTTACCACGAACCACTTTCTTGAGCAAATAGATGCATCGCGCTGTAAGCTTCGCATAAAGCCGATATTAGCGCGGATTAATGGATATGATAACCTTTTCTCCTTTGACAAACCAACGCTAAATCAGATGTTGACATTTACAAAGGCAAGCCAAACAACTGATCTAATTCAGGCTAGGCTTGAAATATAACTTTCAAAAATTTTTGCATATCATAATTTTGGCGTTGCTGAATAAAGGTATGTTTTAGGCAGGTAAGGGAACAGAACGATATTTGAGGTAGTGCAATAACAATCGAACAGAGTATCTCAGCATTTCCTCAGTTTTGGAATAACATAAAGTTTTACGATGAAGACGAGCCAAATAATGTCTAAGCCTTGTGTTTTCATTTTCGACTCGTGTCATGTAGGTCTTACTCACAATTTGGTCACCATCAGGAACAAAACAAGGGTAAACAGGGTATCCATCTGTGACGTAAAAATAACTCTGCCAACACTGGACAATGTTCCATAACTGTTGGAAAGTAGTCGAACTACGATCACCTAAAACCCAAGCAAGAATACCTTGAGTAAAGTGATTTACCGCCGTCCACAACCAGATTTTATTTTTTTTGAACCAATAAATGTTTCTAATTCATCTAGTTCTCCCACCTGCGGAATTTCCTTTGAATTTGGTGTATCCGCCAATTGTGTACCCACTCGTTTAACCCAATGAATAATGGTAGTATGATGAACGTTTTTCACCCTTTCAATTCCACGAAATCCCATACCATTGACGTACATTTTTAGGCATTCTTGTTTGATTTCATCCGAGTAGCCCCTGGGTGGTTTATAGACATCAATGAATTGACGACCACAATCACAGCAAATGTGATTCTGTTTACCTCTTTTCTTTCCATTCTTACGGTTATGACAAGATCCACAGCGTGGACATTCCATGATTAATTGACCTCAATTCATACCGCTATTATGCAACGCCATAATTTTAATTAGTAACTTAACAATTAATAAATTGCGGTGATAAAAACCGCTATGAGAATTCTATTAGTTGAAGATGATGAAATTATTGCGGAATCACTTACCAAATCTTTGACAAACCAGCACTATGCTGTTGATTTTGCCAAGGATGGGCAAGAAGGTTGGAATTTGGCAGAGTTATTTACCTATGACGTAATTCTGTTAGATGTCTTGCTGCCGAAGCTTGACGGTATCAGCCTCTGTCGCCGATTGCGAGCAAGCGGCAATCACACACCTATTCTCTTATTAACAGCCCAAGATACCAGCACAAATAAGGTCATGGGCTTGGATGCTGGTGCAGATGATTATGTTGCCAAGCCTTTTGATTTCCAGGAATTACTGGCTCGCATTCGTGCTTTATTACGTCGGGGTGGTTCTGCTTTACCGCCTCACCTAGAGTGGAAAAATTTGTGGCTTGACCCAAGCACTTGCGAAGTCACCTGTGATGGTAAACTTCTACATTTAACTCCCAAAGAATACGGTCTGCTCGAACTTTTTCTCCGTAATCATCATCGGATATTTAGCTGTAGTGCCTTGATAGATCATCTGTGGTCTTTTGAAGAACCACCGACGGACGATACTGTTAGATCCCACATGAAAGGGTTACGACAAAAACTAAAAGCAGCAGGAGTTGCAGATGATCCAATTGAGACAGTTTATGGTATGGGATATCGACTCAAGCCAGCCCAAAAAGGAAGGGGAAAGGGGGAGACACAGGGACGCACACAAAAAAATGTTGTGTCCCCACATCTTCCACTCCCTACATCTTCCCCACGCCAAAATCAGGTTGTGACTGGAGTCAATAAAGTTTGGGAGGAAGTAGTACAGAAACTCGAAGAGCGAGTGACTACGATTGAGCAAGCCTCTGCCTTATTATTGTTAGGTAAATTAACTGCGGAAATACAGTCAAAAGCGAAGCTAGAGGCTCATAAGTTAGTTGGTTCATTAGGGATGTTTGGATCTGATCAGGGTTCCTGTCTGGCTCAAGAGATAGAATCTTTGTTGGAAATGGGAACTAAGCTAGAGCCAAAAGTAAAACAGAATCTCTCACAATTAGTTGTGGCATTGCGTCAGGAACTGCAACTGTTGAACTCTAAGTATCAGCCGAAATTACTCTCAGTTAACCAACTGGCAAATGAACTTCCCTTACTGTTAATTGTCACACACGATAGAGAATTCGCTGAGGCCTTGCTGAGAGAGGCAAATAGCTGGGAAATGCGATCACAAATTGTCTCAGATGCGATCGCAGCAAGGGAGTTGATGACAGAAAATAGCCCTGACGTTGTACTGCTTGACCTTTGCGCTAGTGTTACCAGAGAAAATACTCTCAGTTTACTGGCAGACCTCAGTGGTCGGACTCCTCCAGTACCAGTGATAGTTTTTACAGCCCAGGAAAGTTTGCTTGATCGGGTAAAAGTTGCTCGCTTGGCTAGGGGTATTATCTTACAGAAGCCTGTATCTCCAAGCCAAGTACTGGAAACGGTGAATCAAATACTACAGCAATCTCGCTCTGCTGAAGCAAGAGTGATGATTGTAGACGACGATCCCCAAACATTAACTGCTCTGCATACTTTACTCACGCCTTGGGGCTAAAGGTTTATACCCTAGAGAATCCCTTACGATTCTTGGAAGCAATGGCAGTTGTGAAGCCAGGTTTACTGATTTTAGATGTGGAAATGCCTGGAGTTAGTGGTATAGAATTATGCCAAGTCGCTCGTAACGATCCTCAATGGAGTGGGCTACCTATCTTGTTTCTCTCTGCTCACAGTGATACTACAACTAGACAGCAGGTATTTGCAGCAGGTGCTGATGACTACATCAGCAAACCAATTGTAGAACCCGAACTCATTACTCGTATTTTCAATCGACTAGAGCGAGTGCGCTGGCTGCGAAATCTCTCAGAAATAGATGCCCTGACCTTCATTGCCAATCGCCGCAAATCTACTCAAGATTTGCATCAGTATCTTCAGTGGAGCGATCGCTACCATCAACCGTTCTGCTTCGCTATTGTAGATTTGGACTACCTCAAACAAATTAACCACCGATACGGTCATGCTCTTGGCGATCGCGTTTTGTCTCGACTCGGGGAACTGTTGCGGCAAACATTCCATAACCAAGATGTAGTCGGTCGTTGGGGAGGAACAGAATTTGTAGTGGGGATGGCGGGAATCACCAAAACTGACGGGGTGCAAAGACTTTGGGAGGTTCTCAAGAGTTTGCGTCAAATTGAGTTTACATCTGCCAATGGTGAGAAATTTTACGCTACTTTCAGTGCAACAGTTGTCGAGTATCCTCAAGATGGTGACAATCTCCAGGCACTCTACCAGACTGCTGATACAATCCTTGACCAAGCAAAGGCAATGGGAAGAAACCGGGTGCTAAGTTATGAAACGCACAATACAGAAGGCAGGGGACAGAAGTAGGGTAAATAGCAAAAACTCCTAATCCAAAATCCGTCTTGAAAAGCTTTGAAGTTCCCTCTGGGACGCTGCGCGTCTACAAACTTTTCGCAAAATCCAAAATCCAAAATTGGTATTGCTGGCTCGTAGCTGATGCCCGTAAATAGGAGACTATATGTCGGAATTATTACATACCTTATTACATTCAAGCCCCTTTATTCCCCACGGGCATTGTTATCTCTGGAATCCAGGGCTAGTATGGTTGCATTTGTTGTCGGACTCCCTAATCGCTCTAGCATATTATTTAATTCCCTTGATATTGCTTTATTTTATCCAGAAGCGGCAAGATGTTCCCTTTAAAAGTGTCTTTCTTTTATTTGGAGCCTTTATTATTGCTTGTGGCACAACTCATCTGATGGAAGTTTGGACACTGTGGCATCCAACATACTGGCTATCTGGACTGATTAAAGGCATTACGGCTATTGTTTCACTGTACACGGCATTTATGCTGGTGGAATTAGTGCCTAAAGCCCTGGAATTACCTAGTACAGCCCAGTTAGAAATCCGAGTACAACAACGGGCTACTGAGATTTTAAAAGCTAATGAAGCACTTCAGGCTGAAATTGCCGAACGCAAACGAGCAGAAGAAGAACTGCGTCATCTGAGTCAGGCGTTGGAAAGTGCAGTCGAGGGTATCTCCGAGTTGGATAAACAGGGACGATATGTCAAAGTCAACTCGGCTTATGCCAGCATGGTTGGTTATCAAAGTGAGGAAATGATCGGGATGGAATGGCACTTAACAGTCTATCCTGAGGATTGGGAAAAATTGAACGCTGCCTTCCAACAAATGCTCACTAACGGTAAGGCAGAAATAGAAGCTAGAGGTGTACGGAAAGACGGTTCAGTTTTTGATAAACAAGTAGTGATGGTCAAAGCCTATGACCAACAGCAGCAATTCATTGGAAATTATTGTTTTATCAAAGATATTAGCGATCGCCGGGAAGTAGAACGCCTCAAGGATGAATTTATCTCAGTAGTTAATCACGAATTACGAACACCTCTAACTTCCATTGCTGGTGCATTGGATTTGTTGGCGAATGGGGTCTTGCAAGCTGCTCCTGAAGATGCTCAACGTATGCTAAATATTGCTGCAACTAACACAGATCGGCTGCTGCGTCTAATTAACGATATTCTGGATATCGAACGTATTGAGTCAGGAAAAGTACAAATAATTAAGCAAACATGTGATGTTGCCGATTTAATGAGTCAGTCAGCAGAGGTGATGGAGGAAATGGCAATGCAAGCGGGGGTAACATTATCAGTTTCTCCCCTATCAGTTCGCATCTGGGCTGACCCCGACTGGATTATCCAGGTTTTTACCAACCTACTCAGCAATGCGATTAAATTTTCGCCAGCTGGTTCTACGGTTTGGTTGAGCGCAGAATTAAAGGGAGAAAAAACTCCTACTCCTTCTACTTCCCACACTCCTCCTACTCCCCCTACTCCCCATATTCTCTTCACCGTAAAAGACCAAGGGCGCGGTATTCCAGCCCAGAAGTTGGAATCTATTTTTGAGCGTTTTGGCCAAGTCGATGCCTCTGACTCTCGTCAAAAAGGGGGAACCGGTTTGGGTCTAGCCATTTGTCGCAGCATTTTGCAGCATCATGGCGGGCAAATCTGGGCTGAAAGTATCTTGGGAGAAGGCAGTACTTTCTTGTTTACTTTGCCAATCCTCTCAGAAGAGGGAGTAGGGACAGATACGGAAAAATTCTCCTCATCATTCCACCACCCCATTACCTCATCTTGCCATCCTCCTTTAGTACTACAGTGTGATGATGATCCCTCTGTTCGGGCTGTATTGCAAACCATGCTGGAACGGCAGGGCTATCGCGTCATGACAGTGGCTTCAGGACTAGAGGCAGTGGAACAGGCAACAGTAAACCATCCTGATGCAATTATTCTCAACTTGATGATGCCTGATATGGATGGATGGGAAACTCTGGCAATTCTCAAACAGCAGCCAAATACCCAAAATATCCCAGTTATTATCCTTAGTGGTTTGTTACCTGATGCTAGCAAACCTTTTCCGGACGGTGTGAGTGACTGGATTATCAAACCTCCAGATTTAAGGTTGTTGTGCCAAGCTTTGGAAAAAGCTACTGCCCAACAAAATCAAAGTATTAAAGTACTGATTGTAGAAGATGACTTTGATTTGGCGCAGGTATTCATTGCTATGTTTGATCGCCACGGTATTGCTACCTTCTATGCCCAAACCGGACGCGAAGCTATACAGGTCAGCCAGCGCGTTATCCCTGACTTACTGGTACTGGATTTAGGACTGCCAGAATGCGATGGTTTTACGGTTGTAGATTGGCTACGGCAGCATAATCGCCTGTGCCAAGTGCCGTTAGTTGTGTACACGGCGCGTGATTTGGATGAGAATGATCGCCAGCGATTAAGGTTGGGACAAACGTTATTCTTTACCAAAGGACGCATTACGCCACAAGAATTTGAACAGCGAATTATTAACTTACTCAATAGGATGATTCGCAATCAGGGCGAAGAGAGTGATCTATAAAAATGGACTTGATATGACCACAAGACGCATTCTGATCATTGATGATGAATATGATATCCGGGCAGTAGCTGAACTCTGTTTGAAAGCAGTAGGCTGTTGGCAAGTCTCAACGGCAGCTTCTGGTAGTGAGGGAGTGGCTAAGGCAGCCAGTGAACAGCCGGATGTTATCCTACTGGATGTAATGATGCCGGATATGGACGGAATTGCTACCTTTCAAGCGTTACAAGCGAATTTAGCCACTAAAACAATCCCCGTAATTTTGCTGACGGCAAAGACACAAGCTGCCGAACAACGGCGATTTGCCGAACTAGGAGTGCGAGCAATTATTACCAAGCCTTTCAAAGCCATGAAATTGCCTGCTCAAATTGCAGCAGTTCTAGATTGGGAGACTTGAATAAAATTTTTCCATCTCCACAATATCTGCATTTTTCAGTTTTAAAGTAAAAAATAACTGAAACACCACCAACTTGATCACACTTTACGTATTACTAGATTACATGGTGCATTAGGCGCTCATATAATTTTTTCGCGAAAAATCTAGGTCAAAATACGCGCATAATACACCTTACTGGACTCTCTACTGTTGCAGCTATACCAATTAGAGGCTGGAATACTACATATTAAAACTACAAATGAATTGATTAGATAAAATTTTCTCAGCTAATATCTGAACTGACATGAATAGTAGAAAAAATATTCTTTCAGAGGGATATTAATTATGTCTGAACAAAATTATTTAGAACTATTTTACATTTATCTTGAAAGAGTGATCTACATCTTAAAGATTAAAGATAAAACACTAGTAGAATATTGGTTAGAAGAACTCAGTATGAATATAGATATTGAGTATACAGATTATCTTTTAATAGCAGCAATATTTGAATTATCTGTTGTAGATATTCAAACATTCCACTGGACTTTAGACAATTTTTTCGATTTGCATCCTTACACTCAATTGCTAGAGTCAGTGACTAGATTTGCAATTAAAAAACTGATCAAAAAGGGATTTATACCAGGTCAAGATTTTAGTACTAATTCCCAAAGACAACTTTTGCTCAATGAAAATGCAAAAACTGTGTTAATGGCAGATACTTCTAAATCAGATAAACTCTTGCTGGAAAAAGTATTGCTAATTCATAAACCAATTCATTCATTAACACTATGATCTCAATCACTACATTAACGTCGTTAATTCTTGTAAGTACCCTCTTGCAACCAATCCGTCAATGGCTTGATTCTATCAAAATCGAAGATTCCCATTTGGCGCGATTGCTCTGTATTATTATCCCTGCTAGCTGTCCTTTTGAACGAGAAATTAAACTCCGCAGCCGTACTATTCTTTATATTCCACCCCTGTGTAAACTCAATCCTTTCTACGAACAATTAATAGAACTGCGTTTTAAAGCTTTAACTTATTTAGCAGATGAGTGTGGTGAAGATATAACGTTGTATTGCTAATAATATTATGTCCATTTGAGGACTACTCATATCTGTGAAGATCGGTAATTGGTAATAGGTAATAGGAAAAACCAATTACTTATTACCTATTAGCTATTATCAGCACTCTAACAGTATTAGTAGTTGCAGTCAATAACCAACAACTACCGCATTGTGACAAATTCTTCTGCTGATGTAGGATGGATACCAACAGTGGCATCAAAATCTTTTTTTGTTGCGCCCATGTTAACAGCGATCGCTACACCTTGAATAATTTCACCTGCATTTTCTCCTACCATGTGAGCGCCTAATACTTTATCAGTGCTGGCATCAACTACCAATTTCATCATGGTTCTTTCTTGGGCTCCCGTCAAACTGTGGAACAAAGGACGGAAACGAGTACGGTATATTTTCACCCCATCGTCTCCCAGCTTTTCCCGGGCTTGGGCTTCTGTGAGACCAACTGTGCCTGCTTCCGGTGTAGAAAAGATAGCAGTCGGGACATTTTCGTGACTAAATATACGGCGGTTGTTACCAAATTCACTATCTGCAAACGCCCGCCCTTCACCAATAGCGACGGGGGTTAAATTCATGCGGTCAGTAACATCACCTACTGCAAAAATGTTTGCTTGGGAAGTTTGGCTGTATTCGTTAACAGTGATCGCATCCATTGTGCTATATCCAGGGCCTTCGATGGAACCGCAACAGGTTTCAACTCCAGCTTTTTCTAGACCTAACCCTTCGATATTGGGGACGCGGCCAGTTGCCACTAAAAACACATCAGCAATAATTGGTTCTTTGTTTTCTCCAGATAACTTAATTTTGATACCTTCCGGCACTTTCTCCACTGCTTCCACTACATGATTCTGGATAATTTTAATGCCGTGATTGGTCATCCCCTCTTGAATATTTGTGCGGATTTCTTCATCAAATCCATTGAGGATGAGATCCTTACGGACAATTTGGGTAACTTCGCATCCCAAACCCCGCATAATACAAGCAAATTCCGTGCCGATGTAACCAGCACCAATAATTGCTATATGCTTAGGTTTTGCTTGGAGATGAAACATATCATTAGAGGTGATGCCATATTCCATCCCTGGTAAATCAGGTTTGACAGGACGACCACCAACAGCAATTAAAATTTTATCGGCAGTGACTTTGCGTCCATCAACTTCGATAGTGTGTGGGTCTAAAAGAGTAGCACGACTGGGAATAAGTTCTACCCCGGCTTTTTCCAAGAAACCAATATGTAGTTGGGAAAGCCGTCGTACTTCCTTATCTATAGCTGTAATAAAATATTCCCAGTCTAATTCTGCTTCGCCTACCTTCCAGCCATAGCCTGCTGCATCGTGGAATAATGCCGGAAAATGGGAGCTATAGACCATCAATTTTTTAGGAATGCAGCCACGAATGACACAAGTACCACCGACTAAACTTTCTTCAGCGATCGCTACTTTTGCTCCGTAGCTAGCAGCACGTTTAGAAGCTGCTAGCCCCCCAGAACCAGCACCAATGACAAACAGGTCGTAATCGTAGGTCATAAATTTTTAGATGTCTTTTGCAAAGAAATAAAATTTGATACCAATTTACCAACGAAAAATTGTGAAATTTTAGCCAGGTAAAATGGTATCGAGGCTTTGAATATTAACGGTGGCGTTTGGCCTACACGTGAACGCCTAACAAAACATGTTCAAACTACCCTCAACCACTATCTTGATCGTAGCTTGCTCATCCAAGATCCGAAAATTGAGACAGTAGTGGTGGAAAGCGATCGCTTTTTACGAAATTGTTTCTTAAAATTTTCTGCCTTCTGTCTTGAAAGTAACCTCACCCCGTCAAGAGAGGACACCCCTCTTTGCGGGTTCACCAGAGGGGCTGTTCTTGTGAGGATTGGCACTGCCTTTCTTCATCGCTGGTCTTGTGGTTGTAGCCTGTACCAGCCAAACCAGTGACGAACCGCTAACCAAACTGCCGAAAGAAAACCAGCTAAGCTAAGCGTCAGTCCACTGTACGGTACTAACAATCCCAACACGGGTAGCACAGCTCCAGCTATAGTACAAATAACCGCAGCCAGGGAAGCACGAACATTTGTACCCAGTCCCCAACTCAGCACCAGTAAAGCCAGGGAAATCAAAGTCCAAGCAAACTGGGGACTCATCACACGACTGGTATAAGTCAAAGCCAACAAACAAGCAAAAAATATCCCACCAGCAACAGCGATATTTTTTAAATTCATAGGAATAGATAAATATAGCAACAATATCCACCATAAAAATAATGCTGGCGCTAGCAACAACAGGCGGGGAAGTACCCCTGTATTAAGAACAGGATTAGTATTTGTAAATACTCCAAATGGGTTTCTCACAGAAACATTATCGTCAAATACCCAAGTAAATCGGGTGCTTTGTCCCTCGCCTGCAATTTCAGTTGGTACAATGCCGCTAGCAAAATCAGCCCCTGGAAAGTTAGCAATAGCTACCAAGCGAAAATTCTGGAGTAACTGTCCATCAGCACTATAAATCCAACGGGGACCGCCTTGAGCTTTGTAGGAGACTCGAAAGGTGGTTTCTTCTCCTTGTCTTAAACGAAAGGGAAAGCTGTAATTACCCGGGCTAGTTTGTTGTAGTCTATTACCAGCTTGCTCTATTTTGTAGCCAGAAAGTAGTGAGTAGCCATTGGGGGGTGGTGCTTCCCAAAAGAACCGATCAATGTCTTCTGGAAGCTGATTAACTACTTTATAGTCAGCCGTATAATCTACACGATATGTTGCACGGCGATTTTGGACATCGGGAGTTTGGTCAATTTTGACTTGAATTTGTGAACCAGCTAGTGTCAGATAGCGACTTTCTTCTCGGGTTTCATTGACTTTGACAATCTTGCCATTAACTTGTGTAGTGTAACTGTATGGAATTTGCACTACATAACGTATTTGTGGGGCAATTTGTTCTAGTCTGTCACCAGCAACACTTGCTGCTACTTGCGCCACTTTTGCCTGTTCCCAGTGGTGATATCTATTGCTCAAAGTTGAGCAAAGAAAAAATCCTCCTATTAATAGAATTAAAACTAAAGTTAAGTGTGGTAATCCCGCTAAAATTTGCGAGTAACGAATTGCCCATTCATCAATAAAATTAGCTTGTTCTACTTGATGGCGACGCAGGGAAAAGTTAACCACAGCGATCGCAACTCCCAAAGCCACAATCACAAATACTAGTAACAGCGAAACTTTCAGAACATCAGTGCCAAATTGGACAAGTTCCGTAGGATGAGTAAGATCAGGTATTCCTGGAATACCTTTAGCTGATTCAGGCATAAGAGAAATTTCGGAGAACGTGAAGAATCTGACCGAGAAAATCTCTCAGAAGTTTCTTACTTTTGATTACAAAATTTCATAAATTTGTTTCTCTAGAGAGATGTTTTAGATATTACATTAACCATTAAATATTCACAATACGCCACTATTTCTTAAACAAGTATGCCCCACATATTACTAGTAGATGATGAAGAAGCTTTGCGAGAAAGCCTTTCTTATACGTTGCAAAAAGAAGGCTATAGCGTCACAACAGCAGCAGATGGTCACACTGCAATCAAACAGTTTCACAAGCAAGTACCAGATGTAATTTTGTTAGATTTGATGCTGCCAGAGGTTGACGGGATGGAAATTTGTTGGCGGATTCGAGCCTTCTCTGATGTACCAATTGTGATGCTGACTGCTAAAGATCAAGACATAGATAAAATTTGGGGATTAGAGGCAGGAGCAGATGATTATGTCACAAAACCTTTCAATACTCGTGAACTTTTGGCACGTATAAAAGCTGTGCTGCGTCGTCGCGCAGAAAAGCAATCTTAATAGATATAAATAATGGGTTGGATATCGAAAATAAAGTGGAATTCCATTCACACTAAGCTCTTAGCCACGTACTTGCTACTGACAAGTTTGGGAACCTCGCTAATGGCAGGATATGTGCTTTGGTCATTTCATGCCTACTTCATGAACATGAGGCAGACAGAAATGCGAAACTGGAGTACTGCCATCACTGAAAGTGTTGCTGATGCGTTGGAAGAAAATGACCGCGAACGAGTAAGGCTCATAATGCAGCGCTATGGTGCAGCTGAAACTATCACCATCCGAGTTTTTGACACTAAAGGTAAACTTATCGCTTCATCTAGCCCTCAACAAGACCAACAAGTGAAAAACTGGCTGGAAATACCCGGGATACATGCAGCCTTAGAACAACAAGAAGTGCAAGGCTTCGCCAAAGGTGTTTTGAGTAATGATGATAGACTCTTCATTGCCCAACCAATAGTTCGTAACGGACAGTTGTTGGGTGTACTAAGGATGTCTATTACCCTACAACAATTTCAACGCCAGTTCGCTATAGTTATTTGGACAGTACTAGGAACACTAGTCTTTACACTTTTACTCTGCACTTTCATTAGCGAGTGGCTAGCACGTAGCCTTTCCCATCCAATTCAAACTATGAAAAATTTCGCTATTCGTCTAGGTAGCGGACATTTTGGTGATAAATTGCAGATTCGCCAAAGCAATGAGTTGGATCAGTTAGCGCTAGAACTAAACCGTATGAGTGAACGCTTGGCTTCACTGGATCAAGAACGTCGAGCATTTTTAGCAAACGTATCTCACGAACTCCGTACTCCCATTAGTAATGTATTGGTGACAGTTGAAGCCCTCCGCAACGGCGCTGCTTCTGATCCAGCAGTGAGCGATCGCTTTTTTCAAAACGTAGAAGATGAAACCAAACGCCTATCACGCCTCATTGGTGATTTGTTGGATTTGGGACGTTTGGAAGCTGGGGTGACACTTTTAGAAAAGCAGCATATTCAACTGCTAAGCTTGATTAAGCGTGCAGTTAGAGCAGTGGAAACGCGAATGCGAAATTCCCAAATCTCTGTGCAAGTCAACGTGGCTGACTTGCAAATCCAGGGTGACTCCGAAAGGCTGTTGCAAGCATTGCTCAATCTGTTAGATAACGCCATCAAGCACTCACCACCCAATTCCCAAATATTTATCAGTGGTTCCAAACAAGGTAAACAAGCAGTTTTAACGATTCGCGATCAAGGTCAAGGGATCAAAGATAGTGATCTCTCCCGGATTTTTGAACAATTTTACACTGGCGATCGCTCTCGCAAAGGTCGGGGAGTCGGGTTAGGTTTAGCGATCGCCAAACGCATCATTGAAGCCCACGAAGGTAGTATTACTGTTAGCAGTAAAGTAGGGGAAGGAACTACGTTTACTATTTATTTGCCTGTATAAAGAATTACTGATGATCTCGTAAATATTTGAGTTTATTTTTAAACGCAGAGGTTCGCAGAGGTTTACGCAAAGGAGCGCAGAGTGTTAAGCAGGTGTTAATTCGATAGCATAAATTTAGCGATCGCTCTGCCTATTTGCGGTAAATTGACAAATGCAAGCACGCGGAGGAATAAGTCATGAAAGCAGTTCTAATGACAGCACCTGGCAATCCTGAAGTTTTGCAACTACAGGATGTCACAAATCCTGGTGTACCTGTTGGTGAAACTGAACTTTTAGTACGATTAAGAGCGGCTGGTGTTAACCCTATTGATACCAAACTTCGCAAACGTGGCACTTTTTACCCTGATCAAATGCCTGCGATTTTAGGATGTGACGGTGCAGGTGTAGTTGAGGCTGTTGGTGCTAGTGTACAAAAATTCCGTGTTGGGGATGAAGTGTATTTTTGCAATGGTGGCTTGGGCGCACACCAAGGCAACTATGCTGAGTACACTACAGTAGATGAGCGTTTTGCTGCTCACAAACCCACATCTGTATCTTTTGCAGAAGCAGCCGCAGCACCTTTGGTATTAATTACTGCTTGGGAAGCTTTATACGAACGTGGCAAACTAGAACCAGGGGAAAAAGTTTTGATTCATGCTGGTGCTGGTGGTGTTGGTCATGTAGCTATTCAACTGGCTAAACTTAAAGGTGCAAATGTCTGCACAACAGTCAGTTCTCAACAGAAGGCAGATTTTGTCAAACAACTCGGTGCTGATTATCCAATTTTGTATAAACAAACAGATTTTGTGCAAGCAGCTTTAGATTGGACTGGTGGTGAAGGTGTAGACTTGGCTTTTGATACAGTCGGTGGAGAAACTTTTCACAAAACCTTCTCAGCAGTGCGGATATATGGCGATATTGTGACGATTTTAGAACCAGATGCCAATACGGTTTGGAAAACTGCTAGAAATCGCAATCTCCGCATTGGTTTAGAATTAATGCTTACACCGATGCTACAAGGAATAGTAGAAGCACAACAGCACCAAGCAGAGATCTTGGCAGAGTGCGCTAAATATATTGATGCAGGTAAGTTAAAGATTCATGTCAGTCAGGAGTTACCATTAGCAGAAGCCGCAAAAGCCCACCAGTTAATTGAATCTGGCTCGACGACGGGTAAGATTGTTCTGGTGGTCTAGTATGATCTTGCTCTTAGGAAACCTAATATTTTTCCACCCATAAGGCTAAGTGCGATCGCATTCATCATGTAGTAGCGCGTCTATCTTTTGATCTTCTCGTTTACCTGCGGAATGTGGGTTTCATCCCGCTAAGAAATAAATTTCCCAGGCCCATAGCTTAAGTCAGATAAACCTGAGTGCAAGAGAATTTATTCTCTGGCGATATATTGGGTAGGTGCAAGATGAAAGTATAACCATTTCGGTAGAGTAAATAGAGAGCGATCGCTCTCTATTTGGAGAGATTGACCGCAGTTATTCAATCCCTCAATACTTGCAATTTTACCTGTTTGAGAAAATGAAACAGACCTGCCTACTAATCTAGATGATCTTCGTCCAGTTCCTCAATTGCCGGTGGTTCATCACCAGGGGTTCTTAGTACCTCAACCATCTCTTGAACTTCCAATGGTGGAGGTGGTGTGAGTCGAGAAACGCTCCAAGTGACAACAAAGTTGATTAACATACCAAGAGTTCCTATTCCTTCGGCAGAGACTCCGAAGAACCAAGGTTGCATTCCGTAGAATTTCACTCCGACTATATAAAATATAGTGAAGCACAAGCCGACTACCATACCGGTGATCGCTCCTTCTCGGTTTGTCCGCTTGTCGAATACTCCCAAAATAATGATCGGGAAAAAGCTAGCCGCAGCTAAACCGAAGGCAAATGCCACTACCTGAGCAACAAAACCAGGCGGATTCACACCAAAATAACCCGCGATCGCGATCGCAAAACCAACCATGACTCTACCTACCATCACCCGTCGGGATTCGGAGGCTCCCGGATTGATCATGCGGTAGTAGATATCATGGGCTACTGCACTGGAAATTACTAACAGTAAACCTGATGCTGTAGACAAAGCCGCAGCCAAACCACCGACTGCAACTAAAGCAATCACCCAAGGTGCTAATTTTGCTACTTCTGGGGTGGACAAGACAATGATATCTGGATCGATGCTAATCTCACTGGTTTTTTTATCTGGTGTTAACTCAATTCGCCCATCACCATTTTTGTCTTCAAAGGTTAATAACTTGGTGTTTTCCCACTTTTTCGCCCAATCAAACTGATGGATTTGCTCGATCGTTTTATTGTGTAAAGAATCAATCAGATTGTAACGGGCAAATGTTGATAAAGCAGGTGCTGTTGTATACAGCAAAGCTATTAATAACAATGCCCAACCCGCAGAATAACGTGCTGAACGAACATCTGGTACAGTATAAAAACGTACTATAACGTGAGGAAGCCCCGCAGTCCCCACCATCAAAGCGATCGTAGTAAATAAAACATCTACCATCGATTTGTTAACAAACGGTTTTGTGTATTCCTGGAAACCAAGGTCAACTTGGATTTGGTTCAGTTTCGGGACAATATCACTAAAAACAAAGGCTAGTTGTGGGATAGGATTTTTAGTCAGCAGGAGGGAGATGGCAATAGCTGGAATTAAGTAAGCAGTAATTAATACACAGTATTGGGCTACCTGCGTCCAGGTGATGCCTTTCATACCTCCCAACACTGAGAAAAAGCCGACGATCACCATCCCAATCACAACGCCGGTGCTGATGTCTACTTGCAGAAAGCGGCTAAACACAATCCCGACACCGCGCATTTGTCCGGCGACGTAAGTCATCGAGACAAAGATAGCAGCGATGACAGCCACGACGCGGGCGACGCTAGAGTAATAGCGATCGCCCACAAAATCAGGAACTGTATATTTACCAAACTTCCGCAGATATGGGGCTAGCAGCAAAGCCAACAAAACATAACCGCCAGTCCAACCCATGAGGTAAATTGAACCGTCGTAACCTAAAAAAGAGATTAACCCCGCCATCGAAATAAACGAAGCGGCTGACATCCAATCAGCCGCCGTCGCTGCACCATTAGCCAGGGAGGGAACCCCCTGTTCGGCGATGAAAAAGCCTTTACTATCTTGAACGCGAGAGCGCCAACCGATATACAGATATACAATAAAAGAAAGGATGACAAGTGAAGTAGTCCAAGCTTCAACTGACATTATTTACCTCCCCTTTTGATACCGTATTGGCGATCAAGCTTATCCATCTGCACGGCGTAGACAAAGATTAGCACCACAAAGATAAAAATTGCACCTTGCTGTGCCATCCAAAAGCCGACAGGTAGACCACCTAAACGTAAATTGTTCAATGGCTGCACCAGCAGAATACTGCAACCAATAGATACCAAAGCCCAAACCAGGAGAAGATTTCTAATTAAAGCCGTGTTGGCACGCCAGTAAGCCTGACGTTTATTTTGGTTCATAATAATGACTTGTTAAACGCTTAGGAAATAATTATTCTACAGAAATGGTCTAACGCTGAAGATCGTTGATATTTTGCATTACTTGCTGATACAGTTCTGTATTCTTTTGTTTTTGAAAAATCTTGGCGGCTTGTTGTAGGTCAGAAATTGCTCCTTGTTTATCTCCTATAGCGGCGCGGGTATTACCGCGATTATTGTAGGCTGCGGCAAAATTGGGATTGAGGCGAATAGCTTGATCAAAATCATTAATTGCCCTCTGTTTATCGCCTTGAGCAGAATAGGCATTGCCTCGGTTATTGTAAGCAACAGCATACTTAGGATTGAGGCGAATAGCTTGATCATAATCTGCGATCGCTTCTTTTCTTTTGCCCAAGGCAGCGTAAGCATTACCTCTGTTATTGTAGGCTTCAGCATAGTTGGGAGCAATACGAATGGCTTCGTTATAGTCTAAGATTGCCCCGTTGAGATCTCCTGTAGAGGCCCGCGCATTACCTCGGTTGTTGTAGGCTTCGGCATAGTTGAGAAACAGCCGAATCGCTTGGCTGTAATCGGCGATCGCCTTTTCTTTATCTCCCAGATCAAAATGAACAAGTCCCCGACCATTGTAAGCTTGGGCATACTGGGGATTAAGCTTGATCGCTTCTGTGTAAGCTGCGATCGCACCTTGAGGATCGCCTTTGATATGCCTATACTGACCTTGAGTGTAAAAATCTTCTGCTTTTGATGGTTTAGATGTTGGACTTTTGGGAGGACTGACACCAATTTCTGTTACTAATACCTCATTACTCCTCGCACAAGAAACAATTGCAACGGCTACAAACGCGATCAGCATAGCTATGCTAACTGTTACTCTTGTCAATTTTTGCTCCTCTAACCACACTTTCATAAGTATTTATAAATAGGTAGATGTTCCTAAATATTGTGCTGATTAGCTCTATAATTTTCCATTGTTGTTTATATTTAACTATAAAAACTAAAAAACATATCATTCATCAAGCAATACTAAGATTATGTTTCAAAAATCACCCAATATCGTTTGTATATAGACTTGGTGTGCTTTGTGATTAGTTACTAAAAACTCTGTAAATTAAAAAAAATTACAATAATACACAATTTACTCATCTTTATCGGTATCTTCTTCATTTTTAGCTGTCAAGCGCCAATATTGATTTTTCTCTACCTCTACCGATAATTGTTCCAGATTTTCTCCCAAATCTTTTTGCATTTTCTGAGTCAATATAATTGGTAAATCTAGTTCAATATCTTTAATTTGTATTAATCTAGCTAACTCTGTTAAGGCAACTTTTACTGTTGTGCGTTCATAACTATTTAACTTAAAATCAGAAGTTTCAGCTAAATTTTGAGCTTGCATAGCTTTTTTGATTCGCTCTTGTAAATGTTCGTACTCTGATTTAACTATTTTCCAAGTTTGTTCAACTTCTTGGTATTTTTTTGCTAGTGCCATTAAGTCTTCTGTTTCAGGGTCAGGATTATTTTTTTGGTTCAATTCTATTAGCCGTGCATGTACCTGAGCGAGATAAATACAATCTAGGTAAGCATATTCTATTTGTTCTTCAGTTAGAGGTCTTTGTCCCCAATCGCTTGTTTGTTCTTGTTTGTCAACATGTAAGAATTTACATAGTTTGTCAGCTAGAGTTTGAAGCCGATAGTTAGGTAATGGCAGGATATAGTAAGGAATTTTTTTTGCCATGTCTAGAGTACAAGTGACATTTTTGGCTTTTTTGTTACCTAAAAACTTCAAATCGTAGCTGGCATTGTGAAAGACCTTTTCAATTGTAGGATTCATCATGATTTGAGCAATGAAATCAGCTACAAGATCCGGCAAATCTAATACATCTAAAATATAAATGCGATCGCCACTCATATCTGTGGGATCATCTAGTACCTGAATCAGCGACAATCTGGGATTCTTACTTTTATAATCAGCCACTTCTGTATCTATCCATAAAGTAGAGCTTTGAGTAAATTCAGCAATCTGAGAACAAATGGCACTAGCTGATGTCAGATAAGGCATGTTAAACAGAGCATATAAAATTTAGACAATATTCTACAAGTGTATCGTTGCTCTTTGTGAAAAGTTCAAATTTGCTCCTATTATGAAGTTGTAGTCTTTTTTCTCAACTTTTGAGAGTTAAATAACATCCATATTAAACCTCTTGCATAAATCTTCAAAACCCCCTCCATTCCTCTGTTACGGCGGAAAATATTTGTGCAAAAGCTCTATTTATACCTCCATCTACAGGTTAGTTTCTGAAGAAGGCAACAAAATTTTTCAGTGGAGTTTCTAATAGAATTTTTATCCCATTTTCTGGAATCCTGATGCTAATTTCATCAGTAAAAAATAAGTTATATGCACACCTGAGCAAGAATGCGATCGCCCCTTTGTCTTCCTTGTCTCCCCGGCAAATGTGTCTTTTGGGCAAAAATAATGCCCGATGTGAATTCAAGCTGTGACCAAGATCATGTTTTATAAATCGACCACAGATACACACCGATGGACACCGATAGACACAGATAGATTATCCGTATGTATTAAGATTTTTTGCGGTAGTAGATTTTAGAGCCGCGATCACCGATTGGGGTGCGTTACCAAGTTAATAGCGAATTAGTTCTCTGACTCGCTCCCGCGATAAGCCCAACTCGCGACTGAGGTTGGCTTCAAGTTGATCGGGTTCGGTGATTGGGAACTCAAACGTCATCTTTTTGAGAGGTGAGTGATTTGTTTTCACATTCACTAACGAAATCCCTTCTTGTGCAAGAACTTTCACCTCTATAGCTACTATCTTTTTCATGAGCTGCCGTGTCAATTGTGTATCCGCTAGCAGATATTTTTTGTGGCTGTAGCCACGACTCAGGATTTGATCTCCCACTAAACCACTTCCCAGCCAAAAAACCAGCCCAATCAAAGGCAAGGATAACCAAAACACAAACCCTAATGTTCGTAAAACTGGAAAAATTTGCAATTGACGCATGGAAGGGATAGGGTTAATTGCTGAACGTCACTTTTATGTCACTGTTTTAGCTTAACCTTAGAACTAAGAAGTGAAAATTACACCAAGCTGAACAAATGGGATGTTGATCTTACTAGTTGAAGACGACCCAGCCCAGTTGGAACCTCTGCGGGCAGCATTATTAAAAGTGGGGCATACAGTAGATGCGATCGAAGATGGAGAAACAGCACAATGGTTTGCTTTTCACAAAGATTATGACTTACTGATTCTAGATTGGATGTTACCTAAGGTGAGTGGAGTGGAATTGTGTCAGTCATATCGACGGGCGGGTAAAGTGGCTCCAGTGCTAATACTGACTGCAAAAGATACGGTTTCAGATAAGGTGATGGGTTTGGATGCGGGAGCAGATGATTACTTAGTCAAGCCAGTGGATGTGTTAGAGTTGTTGGCGCGGGTGCGGGCATTGGGAAGGCGATCGCCAATGTGGCAAGGAGATGTACTCAGCTTAGGTGATTTGCAGTTGCATTTAGCTAATTTAACTATCGAGCTTGATTCAGTCACAACTCAACTTTCTAGCCGGGAGTTCCAATTGATGGAATATTTGATGCGTCATCCCCGTCAAGTTTTATCTCATGATCAGATTGAGCAAGCCTTATGGAGTTGTGGAGAAGAACCCGAAAGTAATGCAGTTACAACTTTGGTGCGGCGCTTGCGTCAACGTCTGCAAATCATTGGGGCCAGAGATTGGATCGAAACTGTGCATCGGGTAGGCTATCGGTTGAATCCGCCGAACTCATAACAATACTTTCGCCAAATTTAAGAACCGCTAGTATTGATGCAGTTATTCTTGAATTTTTCATCCAGTAGAGGAGATACCTACTATGACTATCAAACAACAGCTTCTCCAAGAAATTGAATCCACCCCAGATACCATTCTGGCAGAAACGCTAGATTTTTTACGCTTTCTGAAAACAAAGGAAACCCAAACACGTACTTTTTTGGAAGCAGAATCTATTACTGACACTCTAGTAAATTCCACAGGTCGCTCATTGCTAGAACACTTAAAAACCATTGGTAAATGGTCAGGTGATGATTTACAAGAGTATCTCCAGCTAGTTTACGCTACTCGTGGGAAAGCCAAATTTGATGATAACCCCTTTGAATAATGTACCTATTAGATACAAATCACTGTAGCCTTACAATTCTTAGTGATGTCAATCTGCTTCGTCGCCTCGCTGAAGTGGAAAATTCTGTGGTTACAACCTGCGTCATTGTTCAAGGAGAACTGATAGATATGGCAGAACGTTCTCAACGCAGAGAAGATAACTTAGCTCTTATTCACCTTTTTCTAACGGGTATATACATTCACAACATTGATAGATTTACTGCTATTATTTACGGAAAACTCAAAGCCGCTTTATTTAATCAATTTGCACCCAAAGAGAAAAGCAAGCGACGGAAAACTAAAATAACTAATTTAGGCTTTGATGAAAATGATCTTTGGATTGCTGCTGTAGCCCTACAATACAGCCTTACTGTTGTATCAACTGACACTTTAGGAGGATTCAACAAGTAAGAACATTGTCCGTTGAATCTTGGTTGTAAGCGCACCAGGGACGCAGAGTATTTGGGAATTTAAAATCCTTACGAATTTGTCTAATGTTGTAAGTATAAGAGTGGACTTTTCTGACAAAATGTTTGATCGTAGTCGCCGTAATCTTGCTCACTGGTTTGCTTTATCGATGGGTGGAATTCTGTTTGTCTTTGCAGGAGTAGGCTACTGTCTAAATGTAGAAGATCAGTTGCGCTTTTTTGATGAGGAACTGTTTGCTCAAAGTAAAACTTTTGCTAGTAAAATCCAATACACCCTTGATCAAAATCAACGCGATCGCACTCCTGTAGAGAAAGACGTGTCATTAAATGGAGGACTGCTGTACGCCCGATGGTACAACGCTGACAAGCAACTTGTACAGTACATTGGTTCATTGGGTACGAAACAGTTGACCGCAGAACCAGGATTTCAAACTTTGCAAGAGCGATCTGGCATAGAATACACTGAGACCTTTTGGGTTCGCCAAATTACTATCCCCGTTTTGCAAAATAAAGAGCTGATTGGCTACTTCCAAGCAGCAGCTAGCTTGGAATCTCTACGCAGCAGATTGAATCAAGCCCGCTTGTTTTTAGCTTTGGGTGTTCCCTTCACTTTTGGCGTGATTGGGATTACAGGTTGGTTTTTAGGAGGATTGGCAATGCGCCCAACTCGCCGGGCCTATCAGCAATTACAGCGATTTACAGCCGATGCTTCCCATGAACTACGCACACCTGTAGCAACGGTATTAAGTAATGCTCAAGTTGCCTTAATACCACCCGAAGATCCTGTGGAACAACGACTGCGGTTGCAAAAGATTGTAGAAACTGCCAAGTCTATGAGTACGCTGATCAATAATCTGCTCTTCCTTTCACGCCATGATGGGCCATTAGCAGAAACTATATTAAAACCGATTGATTTGAGCGAACTTTTGCGATCGCTTGCTGTGGAGTTTGCCGCCCAAGCTGCTGCTCAAAGTTTAAATTTCAGCACGCAAATTCCAGAGCAACCTGTGATTTTACACGCTGATCCTAACTTGCTTAAACAAGCCATAATCAATCTCCTGAGTAATACTTTGAAATACACTCCAACACAAGGTAAGGTACAGTTACGTCTTTTCACCCAGTCCCACCGCGCTGTGATTCAGGTGGAAGATAACGGTATTGGCATTCCCGCTAGCGATTTGCCTTATATCTTTGATCGTTTTTATCGCGTAGACACCGTTCGCTCTCGCCAAACCGGTGGCTTCGGACTTGGGTTGGCGATCGCTCAACAAATTGTGCAAGCACACCACGGACAAATCTCTGTCAAGAGCGTGCTTGCTCAAGGTTCAACCTTTCAAATAGAATTTCCCCTGAAAATGTGAAAGAGATCGGGGAGGTGGGGAGTGTGTAGACACGCAAGTGGCTTCCCGTAGGGTGGAGTGTGTAGACGCGCAAGCGACTTCCCGCAGGGTGGAGTGTGGGGAGGTGGGGAGTGTGAGGAGTGAGATTTTCTCCCTTGTCCCCCGTGTTCCCAGTTGTTTCACTGAGCAGTATTTGCAATAATGCCAACTACATTCAAGTTTTTCAAAATGTCTGTTACTTGAATTACATCAGCTTGAGTAATTTTACTAAGACGAGACACTATAATGATGCGATCGCACAAGGTTGCTAAAATTCTGGCATCAACTGTCTTGAGAATCGCAGGAGCATCGATTAACACTAAGTCGTAAGTCTGCTCAAATGATTCCAGTAGTTCCTTCATACGTGCAGAACTGAGCAATTTGACTGCATCTTCGGTTGGGGAACCTGCTGTTAAAACATCAATCGAGGGATGAACTGGTTGAATGTAATCTTGATCAGAGGTATTGCTTTCATCAACCAACAACAGAGATAGTCCCCAATCGTTGCCAAGTTCCAAGGTTTTGTGCAGACTCGGTTCTCGCAGATTGGCATCAATCAATAACACCCGTTTATGCATACGAGCAGCACTTACCGCTAGTCCCAAAGCGATGCTCGTCTTGCCTTCTTTTGGTTGTGCGGATGTCAACATCACACATTTAGAAGAAGGTGTGATGATTTGTAGGTTTTGATAAGCTATATCCAACTTTTCGTGAGATGGCCAAGTAGCATAGACAGGTAGAGTTTTGCCTTCAGATGTGTTTTTATCTTTGTGAGAGTGCCACATCTTAGGCAAGTGTAAAAGCTGTTTGTAACGACGAGGTTTGCTCAGTTTTGGAACTGTTGCCAGTAATCGCAGATTTGTTAGCTTTTGTAATTCTGAGGGAGAAGAAATCACATCGTCAAATAGTTCCCGGATTACGGCTGTTCCGACACTCAATAAAGGTGCAATGATTAATCCTCCCAAGAGGAAGAATAAGCTGTTGCTGCCTAAATAAGTTCCGCGTTGGGGTTCTTCCAATACTTGCAAGTCAGAGCCTGTTTGAGCAATTCTTAATCCTAAAGCCTGTTGCGCTGCTGTCATTTGCTCAAGTTTTTTGCGAGTTGCTTGCACTTCAGGTAACAAACGATTGTACTCGGAGATCAGGCTGGGATACTTGCTGAGTTCTGAGCGAATTTGCTTTTCTGATTCCACCAAACTCTGTTCACTGGCACGTAGTCCCTCAGCCGTTGTCTGTACCTCGATTAATTGTTGCATCAGCTTTTGATCTACTTGTGTTAGCAATTGTGGGATTAATTGCTGTTGTTCTGGGTTGGCTGCGGGAGATAGTTTTTCTGCCAATGCTTGCTGGAGTGCTTCCCACTTACTCAGTTCGGTCGAGTTTGTGTCCGTTGCTTGCTTGGGCGAGTCTTTGGTAGTGAGCGATCGCTCAATTTCTTTTTGTAATAACTCTAGTTGGCTTTGGTGCTGCTGAATCAAGTCTTTGATTTTGGGAGAGTCATCTGTATAGCGTTGACGTTCCTCAGCTAAAGACAGTTCTGTTTTTTGAATTTCATCAAGTAGTGTTTGGTAACGGTTCGGCTGATTCAGACTTGAGGTAAGAGCTAGATTTTGGGGAGAATAAGCTATTTCCTTTTGCAGATTTTTGTGGCGCGCTTGGACATCTTGCAATTGAGCGCGAGTGGTTTGTAATTGTTTTTTTATATCTGCAAGCGTTTCTAGCAGAATTTTACCTTGTACTTCTGGGTCGATTAAGTTGTACTTTTTGCGAAACTTTTCCAGATTGCCCTCAGCTTGCTTGACTTCCTGTTTAATTTTAGTAAGGCGAGCATTTACAAAATTTAGTGCTTGATCAAGGCGCTGTTTTCGTTGTTTAAGCTCATAATCTTTGTATACCTTTTGGAGAGCTTGTAGAACTTTCTGTGCTTTTATTGGATCATTACTCTCAAAAGAAAGCTCAAATACTTGTCCAAAGACTTGATTAGCTCCTCCAGTATCGATAATAGTGATGGCTAAAAGTCCTTTTTGGGGAGTTTTATGATTACCTTTGATATCTTCAACTGTTAGTTCAGGATACTCAGAACGCAATGAATCTACAGCTTTTTGGATCAGTTTTGAGCTAAGTATCAAACCAAAGTGATGATTATATTCTACACCTTTGAATGTAGATTCAATTAAGTTTTGATTTGGATTTTTTGAGATATTACTTGCTGTTTCATCTTCAGCTATATCAGAACTAACAAGTAACTGCATAGAGCTTTGGTATGTAGGTTTTGCTTTCCAAGCCAATAAACCTGCAATTGATATCACAACACAGGAAATTCCCAAAATCAAGAAGCGTCTACGAAACAAAATCTTAGATATTTGTTGAATATTAGCCGTGTCTTTTTGGGAAATTAAAACCAGTTTCCCTCTATGCAAACTAGTGTCATTCACAATTATAATCCTCGATTAAATGTGCTGTATACCTTGAAACTGTTAACTATTAACTGTTTGAAGAGTCATGTAAATCGGCATAAATAAGCAAAGAGAAGAAACTTGATAGTTCGTTGATAATTAACGCTATTTTTAGTTCATATCAACCTAAAGTAATCATCTCTAAATCGTCAAGTCTCCTGATGAATCTTTATGATTTCCTTATGAGATTATATTGTTAATAGCAATAAACAACTTTAAGTGATTTATACAAGGATTTTGAGTATTCGATTTTAGTAGTAAATTTTGCTAGCATTTCATTCATATTAAATCATGAATGATTTCAAAGTTAAGTTGTATACGACGGTACTGGTATATCAACTAACCTATCAATATCTACCCTAACTTGTAAATACAACTTAAGTGATCAAGATAAAATGCTTATAAATTAAAGCTGAATTAAACAAAGTATGTCTAATTACGGATTCTTTTCAAGTTTAATTATTGGATAAATAGAAACATATATAAACTTTACAATCTATTCCAATAAGCAATAGCAACAATGAAGTGATCTGGTATAATCATAAAATTAATAAGAGTCTACAAATATTCAATCAAGTATAATATCTTCCTAAAGATTGTATTTTTTGTGGCAAAAAATAATTAAACTACCTAAATATTTATTCTTCTCTCTGCTAAATCCAATTAAAGATTCTGTAAAGTCATTTGCTCTTAACCAGAGGTAGCTATTACTAGAATAGTGCGATCATAAATTAATTAACATCCAAGGTAATTGATAAGGTAGTCATATCACCATTATTCAAAGATGTTCCTATTCCTTCACTGGCTCATATACACCTTTCTCAAATGTTGGTTAAGCCTCATTTTTATTGAGTAGATACACTTGTGTGGGTTAATTCTATTTCTCGCCGTCTGGGTACTTCATAACTCATGAAGTCATAAGCCATTTCTGTTTTGGGGAAAATAGCACGGGCTTCCTGAAGTAGGTCTTTTAACTCTATGCCATTACCAGGAGCGTAACGAGGGCTAAAATGAGTCATGATCAAGCGATGTGCCCCAGCTGCTAAGGCTGTTTGCGCCGCCATTGTAGATGTAGAATGTAGACGCTGAAAAGCCATCTCAGCATCTTGATGAGAAAAAGTTGCTTCGTGAATTAACACATCTGCATCCTGTGCTAATTCCACAGCGTTCTCAGAATAAATTGTATCTGTGCAGTAGGCTATCTTGCGTCCAATTTCTGTCGGGCCACTAAAATCTGCACCATTAAATTCTCTGCCATCGGGTAGAGTGACGGTTTCACCACGTTTGAGTTGACCATAAACGCGGCCAGGGGGAATTCCCATAGCTTTGGCTTTTTCAATGTCAAAACGTCCCGGTCGGTCTTTTTCTGCCACACGGTAGCCGAAGGTGGTAATACGGTGATGCAGAGAATTACAGGTGACGCTAAACTCGTCATCTTCGTGAATTATTCCTGGACGAATGGCATGAACTTTGACAGGGTAAGAAAAATGTGTGTGAGAGTAGCGCAAGGCTGATTGCAAATATTCATTCAATCCGGGTGGACCGTATATATCAATACGTGCGACATTGCCTGCTAAACCACAACTGGCCAGTAGACCCATTAAACCAAAGATATGGTCGCCGTGCATGTGAGTAATAAAAATTCGGGAGAGTTGGCTGCTTTTGAGTTCACTCCGTAAAAGTTGGTGCTGAGTGCCTTCACCACAGTCAAATAGCCACAACTCTGCTCTTTGGGGTAATCTCAAAGCGACACTGGAAACATTACGTGATCGCGTTGGTACACCTGAACTCGTCCCTAAAAATGTGATTTGCACAGCGTTATACCCGCCCTCCTTTAACTACTAGCTGCAATTTGGTGCTTCATTTTATATAGTGGCATGGAATTTTGACAGTTTGCCGAGAATTGGAGTGCATCTTTATAGGGGAAAGGATTTTTTAATCCCTTTAAGCCTTTCCTCAATAACTGCTACAAAGCCTATTAAATAGTAGAGGAAAAGCAATTCTTCATTCTGTCGTTATTAGTATCTACCTATGGATGTATATCTCAAAAATATTTAAATTAATATTTATTAATATGTATAAATATTTTAACACATACAAAAACTTTGCAAATTTATATGATTTATTTACAGAATATTTATAAAATATCAGTTTTTTTTGCAATCAAAACGTTAGATTTGAAAAAGTAATCATTATATAGCAGTAAGTAAATTAATCGACATATTAGCTCAAGTAAATTATTAAGATTTACTACTAAAGTTGTCCTATGTTAAGCAGACATCGGATATCGAATATCCGACGCTTATTGCAGTTTTTATTTATATGCATTTTTGCCTGTGGCTTGTGCATAAAATATTTTCCATCATGGTCAAGAATAGTTAGCGAAGTAATTTCAGTAAAAGCAGTAGTTCAAAATGAATACACTCAAAACTTTCTAACTCCACCAACTGATGTCAATCAGCTACTAAAGCGAGGTGAGAAAAGATATGAAGCAGAAGATTTCCAAGGCGCGATCGCAGATTGGCAAACAGCTTTAAATCTATCCAATGAAAATCAAAAGACCAGCAGCAAGATAGCCATTGTTGAGAAACTGGCAAGGGCATATCAGAAAATAGGTAAGCCAAAAGCAGCGATCGCCTATTGGGGAGAATTAGTTGCCTATTACCGCCAAATTAACAATTGGCCAAATGTGGGGCAAATTCTAATCCAGCAAGCGCAAGCATATAATAGCCTAGGTGAATTTAATGATGCGAGGAGACTTTCTGAAGTTGCTTTACAAATTGCTCGGACTCACCATGATGATACTTTAGAGTCTGCGGCTTTACGAATTAGAGGTGAAGCTCATCGCATCGAAGGCAATTATAATAAAGCGATCATTGATTTAAAATTTAGCATTAAAGCTGCTCAGGATACTCATAATTTAGCATATCAAGCTGCTGCTTTCACTCAACTGGGAATTACTTATATAAATTTGTCTAAACAAAATTATAACTATGCCAAAATCGCCTGGGATACAGGTGAGAATGACGAAGCTGAAGCTTTTATCAAACAAGCATCAAGATATGATTTTCAAGCTTTAGAATCTTTCCAAAATAGTTTAAATATCTTCCGTAAATCCAAAGATAAAATTAACGAAATAAAATTATTAATCTACTCTATTCCACCTGCGAATCGAATTGGAAAATCACAACTAGCAATAGCAAAATTACAACTAGTTTTCTTGCTGTTAGAACACTTACCAATTTCAGAAGCAAAAGCTTATGCAGCTATTGAATTAGCTGAATTATTGAAGGATTTTTCATCTGAAAGAAATTTATTTTTTGCCAAATGTCCAACTAATTATCGAGAATCACAAGCTATTAATTTACTCAATCAAGCTGTATTGATCGCTCAAAAGTTGTCAGATCATCGTGCTTTATCTTTTGCTTTTGGTAATCTCGGTCATATTTATGAGTGTCACCATGATTACGAGCAAGCACTAAAATTAACGAAACAAGCACAACAAGCTGCACAAACAAAACCAAACGCTCAAGATAGCTTGTATTTGTGGTATTGGCAAGCAGGAAGAATTTTAAAATCACAAAATAGACCACTCGAAGCGATCGCAGCTTATGAACAAGCTGTGACAACCCTAGAAAAAATCTACACCCAGATAGTTGTCACTAATCCAGACTTACAGTCAGATCCCTACAATACTTTAGAATATATTTATCACGAGTTGATCGCACTAAAGTTAAGTCTTGAGGATGTTGACGGCGAATCGAGTTCTCTTTACTCTGCAATCACTAGCCTTGATGCTCTTAAACTAGCACAACTGCAAAATTACTTCCACAAAGATGATGTGGCAGTAAAGTTTCATCAAGCTACTGATTTATTAAGCGCTAACACAATTACAGCTGTCTTTTGGTCAATAGTCTTAGAAGACCGTACCGCAATTGTAGTTTATCTTCCTAATGGTGAAACTAAATTAAAGTGGATCAACTTTGATAGTCAAAGGTTTAAAGATGAAATTACCAAATTTCGCCTTGGGTTAGAAAGGCGCAGTGACATCATTTATAATCGCAGGCAGGCACAAAAGCTATATGATTTGATCGTTCGTCCTTTTGCTCATGAGTTAGAGTCACTACAGGTTAAAACACTAGTTTTTGTACCAGACAGTTTTCTCCGTAGTGTACCAATGGCAGCACTACATGACGGTCAGAATTTTTTAATTGAGAAATACGCGATCGCATCTACCCCGAGTTTGACTCTGACAGATCCATCCAAAATCAAATCGGAAAATTTACGGGCTTTAGCTGTGGGACTGACTCAAGATGCAAAGGTAGATGGTCGCATATATAAAGCTTTGACCAATGTCAAAAAAGAAATTGATCAAGTTTTGATGATTATACCGGGTAGCAAGCAGTTATTAAATCAAAATTTTACACGTGCTCACTTGCAAGCAGAACTCCAGCGCAGTATTTATCCAATAATTCATATTGCTACTCATGCTGAATTTGGTATTGCTCCTGAAGATACATTTCTGATCATCGGTAAAAACGAAAAGCTTACCATGACAGACTTGTATAGGATGATTCAAGACGTATCACAGGGTATAAATTCAGTTGACTTATTGTTATTAACTGCTTGTGAAACCGCCCGTGGAAATGACCATACTAATTTGGGTCTAGCTAGTGTGGCAGTCTCAGCAGGTGTGAAAAGTACTCTTGCGTCTCTATGGTCAATCAACGATGCAGCTACAGTGACTTTAGTAACAAAATTTTATCAATATTGGTATGATTACGGTTTAAGTAAAGCAGAAGCTTTACAGAAAGCACAGCAAGATCTGATTACTCTAGGAAAAAAATATGCCCATCCTTACTATTGGGCGCCATTCATCCTCTTAGGAAATTGGTTGTAGATTAACTTTTACCCTTTTCCTACTATATAAATCTCACCCTAGCCCTAAGCGATCTCGCTTAGGGAACTAAATCTTCCCCCCATGAACGGGGGGATTAAGGGGGTTTTTGGGATTCATGCAAGAGGTTTAATGGGTAATATCAAGTTCGCATGATTACTTACAATTCCCTTTTACCTCACCCCGCCTTCGGCACCCCTCTCTTTAGCAAGGAGAGGGAATGGGGGTGAGATTTTTGATTCTAAGTGATTAACCGAACTTGATATAGTAGGTAACGGAAAAAACTAATTACCTATGACCAACAAAATTAAATCCTTAAAGGAAAGAACACTCCAGCTTTAGACGCCTATTGATTTTGTCCTAAAGCAACTTGAGATAAATCTCTAATTTCTGGTGACTTTTCTAAGCTTGCTAGGTCTTTTAATAAATTTGCTGCCAGTTTCCCCAATTCGCCATCGCCACTGTCAGCTAAGGCTTCACCCAAGGCATCGTACCACATACCTGCTTCAGCATAGAGACTAGCTCTTTGGGTGCGATCGCCCTTATGATGCAGTGCTTCTTGTAAATTGGCTGGCATGGGTACAATTGCAATATCTGCTGTGGCTAGTAAATTGCGTGAAGGATAGTTAAAGTCACACAAAATTTCTACTTGCCATAGATATTTTTTACCCAAGGCTAAACCAGGTAAATTCTCTGGTAAAGATAGTTTCATAACCCCTGGCGAACTCTGCAATCGAGATTTATAAGTTAGTTTTAGTTGCTCATTACTGCCTAACTCATAAATAGAGAACTCTAGCGGTACTCTTTGGTGATGAGGTACAAACCAAGCAAAGGTGGGATGGCTGGAAGTGGTTTGTCCAATATGTGTAGAAGGAGCAAGCAGGGTTACAGAATCAGCATCTATAGCTTTGCATTTTCCCCTAACTCCCGATGATTCTGTATAACCACTTGGTGGTTTTTGATTGCGGGGAGGTTTATACGCAGCTAAAGTTATTTGAGTAAACAAGAAAGGGATGGTCAAAGCACAAATTATTAAAATCTTATGATTAAAAATTTTGTGCAAGAGCCACTGTTTGTGAGTCATTATCTTTCCCTCTTGGCATTGCACTCAAAAAATTCATAGTAATTGGTAGATATGTAGTTGCTTGGAGATTAGCAATTATTAATAGTTAATTGCAATTAACCATCTTGCCATAGCTCATTGAGGATTACCATTGCTCAGGAGAAATACGTTTTGTGTGCCAAGCTACATATCTATCTTAATTGTATTACTAGTAAATGACTAAATTCATTTCATATTTTAGTCATTCGCATTACTGAAAACTACATAATGCTGGCTTATATTTACTATATCTCACATTTTTTTAAAATATTTATTATATTACTTGGCAAGTATCAGAATATTAGTAATAGACAAAAATACTTGTATATTATATATTCTGAAACTCACATACAGAAAGCCACTTTTTCAGGTTTTCACACGAATCGTCTAACTTTGGATTTGAGGTTTTAGATTGGTCAGAAGTAGCTTTCATAGCGCTTGTTTGGAATTATCACTCAAAATATTTTTATTAAAAAAAACATTTACCAAAAGCCAAACTTTGCCACAGGCCAAGATACTTCACAAAGAGTACCTCGAGGGGAAAGAGGCGATCGCGTAAATTTTCCTCTTAATTGTCGAGCTAGATTTCGGAACTGTTGTGTTCCTCGACCTTCTTTAGCAGAGATGCTACCCAAGCCATCATCAATAATTTTTAGAGTGTACCATCCTTCATTTTGGGTACAACTAACCACTAAGCGAGTTACACCTGTGGCGTGCTTGCCTACGTTACACAAAGCTTCTTCTAAAAAGCGACAAAGTCCACGTTTTTGTTCAATACTTAAGTGATCATCAATTGGATCAAATGTTACTATCTTAACCCTGAGTGTACTAAAGCAAGAAAATTCTCGCTGTAATGTATGGTCATAAACTTGATAGAGAACTGTATGAATAGGGTCTTGTAAATTTAGCAGTAGACCATTTCCGAGATATAAACTTCTATCTTGAGTTAGAGGTTCTCTTTGTAAAAATTCATATATGCCTCTTAGCTCATAATTTAATTTTTCTAATTCTTTTTCAAGTCCGGGTATTAATTCTTCTGATGATAATTTTTGTTCGCGAATTGTCTTCAATGCTTTAGCCAGGGTTTGCAATGGCCCATTATGAATTGTTTCAAAAGTACGTTCAATTAGGGCTTGACGAGCTTCTATTCTAGAACGCAATGCTTGGTCATACTGGTATAAAGCTGTCATGGCAATCCCATTTAAATTTAGAACAAGGATTGCTGGTACTAGTGGAACCCATAAACCCCAACACAACAAAAGTAGATAACTGACAGCTATTAAAATAGTACTGGCTATCACAACAGCAACCAGATTTCGCCACGGAGATTTGGTGAGTCTAGCGAAAGCAATTCCTAAAACACCCCAGCCGATTATCCATGCATATTCCCAGCAGTCTGCCCAACTATACAACAGTGATCTGGAGTCTAGCACTGCACTAACTATTGCAGAACTAGCATGTGCTTGAACTTCCACTCCATAAATACGTCCCTGTGCAGGTTGTATAGATACTACAGCAGAAGTAGTGATGAAGTCTTTCACACTAGGCGCAGTAATACCAATAATTACAATGCGATCGCGTATCCACTGCGGCTGATATTTTCCATTTTTAATATCATTAAGAGATAAAATTCTAAATCTTTTTTGACCACTGCGAAAATTGAGCAGCATCTGCACTCCACCAGCATCAGTTCTGACATATCCTCCAGAATTGGGAAAAAATCGGGGTAGTTCAAGATTCCCAAACCTAAGCGCTTGGGGGTCACGAATACCGTTTTCTAGGCTATAACCTTGCTTAGCTAAATAAGTTTTTGCCAAGCAAACAGATAAAGAAAATTTATATTCTTGTTCTGTAGGTGTTGCCAACAAACTGCGTCGTAATTTACCATCAGTATCGATGATTTGATCTGAAAAACAAACTTGTTCTGGAGGTAATTTTGGTGGAGGAGCAACTTTTTCAGGTAATACTTTTTCAATCGCAACTAATTTTTTGATATCCTTAAATGCACTAACCAGTTCTGTATGTCCAGGTTCAACAGGTAAATCTCTAATAATATCAAGACCAATAACTCTGGGTGCTAAAGAATTGAGCTTTCTCAATAGTGCTGCAATTTCTCTATCTGGTATGGGGTAGGTTCCAACACTACGGATATCTTCTTCATTTATTCCGATAATGACAACACGTTCGTCAATTGGTTCAGCAGGACGTATACGCAAAAAATTATCAAAGGCTAACCATTCAAGAGACTGCATATAACCACTTAAACGAGTAATTATTACCAGCACTATAACTGCCATCCCTGGTAATGCACCTACACGCCAAATGGCTATTTCCTCTTTAATAATTCTCCACAGTTCAGCCTGCATTGGTTTATTATTTGTTGTTTGTTGTTTATTGTTTGATGTTAGTTGTTTTGTATTTTTTCTAACCAACAACGAACTACCAACAGCCAAATACTAATCAATTAATCCTTCTTCTCTGGCTCGCATTTCCGTTTGAATTCGCATATTTTTTCCCTCTTCAGGATAAACATCTAAAGCATCTTGTAACTTGCTCCAATAATGACGTACCATACGTTCGCCAACACACATGCGCTCTGCGATCGCCTTATCTGTTAATCCTTCTTCAAATGCGAGAGTTAGCACCCTTAACCATTCTGGTTTGACTTCTAAGCCAGCATGAACACCTTTAATATCTTTTGTATGAGTTAATCCCTGTAATGCCCAATCTACTCTAGTCAACATTTCCTGGCTAGAAAGACTTTTATCGGCGACTGTAAAACCTCCTTTATGAATATCAATATCAGGTCTGATTCGTACTAATGTTCTTACATGAGCGCTTTGAACTACGATATTCAAATTTATATGGTTTTTCATTAAGTTTCTAAGTAGTTTGACACCTGTATCTGGTCGTGCCATTTTGCCAGGACTTTCTGGTAGAGAAAGATCCATAACTACTAAATCAGGTTGCATCTTTGCTACTTGATCAAGCGCTTCTTGAGCTGTAACTGCTGTTAAAAATTCAGCATCCATGTATTTTTTTCGTAGTACTTCTATGGTTCCACCCAATACTGATTCATGATCATCTATGACTAAAATTTTTAGCAATGCTTGTCTTGTTAACGCTTGTTTCATAATTCACACCCCAACAATTAAGTAGATAACTATTACTGCTATCTAGAAAATTCAAAGCTTGTCATAGAGTGTAGACGCATTCTGTGGAGTTTTCCACAGGTTCTTCAATTTTAGATTTTGGATTTTAGATTTTAGATTTTAGATTTGGTATTGATTCCACAGATAAATCTGGGAGCTTGTATTCTGTTCAGAATTATTAGCCAACAGTAAAAGTTCAAATAAATACTCTGTATTAAAAATGATAAATTAAAATTTATTTAAATATACTTTAAGTATAGTATAAACGTAATCAAGTAATATTTCTCTACCAATATAGGTAGCAAACTAAACTGAGATTATTAATACAGCAAAAACATTTGCCTGATGTTAAAAATCTAAAAGTTTTACAAATATATTCTCGTTCAGGTAAATTTTTGTAAAATACGAGAGTAGAAATATCAGGATAAGTAATTTTTAATACAAGCTTACCGAGATTAGTTTGTTGTTGTAGACAGATGTAAATAGAAATTTGTGTTAAAACTTCAGGTAAACTAATTTTCAGTAACTCTTCTAGAGTCCTTAAAACAATTAGACTGCGATCTACTGATTCATGTCGCCAAGACTTAGGCATATCAAGATGAAAATATATCTGAGAGTGAGATGCAAGCCAGGGTTCTAATAGATGCTGAATTGCCAAAGGCAAATTGTCTTGGATATAGACTGGAAATAAGCGATCGCTCAATTGCACCAAAGATTGGTGAAAATTATCAAATTTTTTTAAAAGTTCTTGAGTTTGATTTGTTGATAACTCTAAATTACCTTCTGGTAATAATTCTAGACTACGACGAATAGTAAAAGATTCCTGTAATATACTGTCTCGAATTTTCTCTGCTTCCAAGAACATTTTTAGTGATTGTCTACAAGACCACCATTGTAATGCTTGTTGAGTTTTACAGGAATTTCTCACTAGCAAAGTTAGTGTCATAAAGTAGAAAATCAAAACTATAATTTGTACAGCCAATTGGTAATTCACAGTACATTGCTTTCTTAATTATTTTCTGAGACCAATGGAGTAGTATTAAATAGCATACGATATGTTTCTCCTGAAGAAATTGCTTTAAATAGACAATATTTTTGTTCAAAAAAGCTGTTTTTATTACCGAAAACTGCATAGTTTCTTACCTATATATAGGACTTTTTTGATTCATTAATATTTAATGTTTAATAGCCAATAGTAATTAACAACCATTGACTAAAATAATTTTATTTTTAAGTTTCTAATTAAAACTAGAAGACTCTAGTATCTGAGATATTGCTTCTTTCAAGGGCAATAGCTAGAGGCTCTTATTACCACATCTAGTAACAAATGTTTAGATACTCCGCTCCTGCCTATTACAATAAGTGCAAGAAGCGATTTCATCATGAAATGTTATAAATCAGTGATTAATCTGGCTTTCCTAAGTAAAAATTTCAGAGCTGTTTCTTGTTTTGAAATAATATCAGCAGAAGCATTCATACCTGGTTGTAAATTACAGGTATGTTCATGATTTCCAAAACTATAACTTTCGGGTTTGATCATTGCTTCAAAAGATCTAGCAGCAGGACTTGGACTACTTACTGCACTCACATCTGAATTATTGACAGGTGCGATTGTGTCTGGAGAAACACTAGTAACAACACCTTGGAGAGTACCATAATCAGGATATGGACAAGCATCAACTCGCAACTGTACTTTTTGACCAATTTCCACCTTTTTAATCTCAGCCGCAGGAATGATGGCTTTCACGACTAAAGGCGCGTGCTGAGGGACAATCTCTACAACAGGTTCTGAGGGGCGTACCACCTGACCTGGATTACGTAAATTGAGCTTGAGAATCACACCATCGCTAGTAGCACGAATGACACTACTTTGCATTTGAATGATATTTTTTTGTAATTCCTGTTGGTATTGTTTGATTTGATTTCTAAGTTCAATTTGTCGCTGAATTAAAGTATTTTTCTCTCTAATTAAAGCAGCGATACTAGATTGACCTTTTGCCTTTTCTTGGGCTATGCGTTCCTGAGCAATTTCCACCGTTGCTGCACTAGGATTAAGAGCAGCTTTTGCTGTTTGCAGGCTAGCTTTAGCTATATCTATAGCTCTTTTTTCTGCCTCTACTTCTAATTGTGCTTGTTCAACAGCTAATTTTCTCTGCTCATAATCCCGTTTACCAATTGCTCCATATTGTGCTAATTCTTTGTAGCGATCGCGATCCTGTTTAGCAAAATTTAAATCTGCTTTAGCTTTTTTTAAACTTGCTTCAGCTTTTTGCAAATTTGCTTCTGCTGATAGTAATTCGCTTTGAGTTTTGACTTGCTCTTGTTGATAATCTCTTTGATTACGTGTCAAGTCTGCTTGAGCAGAAATAACTGTTGTTTCAATGACTTGTTTTTCAGCATCTATTTGAAGATCTAAAGCTTGGATTTGGGCTTTAATTTGAGCTAATTGTAAATTACCTTCTTCAATACTATTTTGTAATTGACTATTTTTGATATGTAGTTCCATATCATCAAGCTTAGCAATTACATCTCCTTGTTTAACTATCTGATTTTCTTTAACAAAAATGCCTTTAACAGTTCCTTCTATTTCTGGTTGCACGATCCGAACATCTCCTGTAGGACGTACAGTTGCAGAAGTCTTGACAGTAACATTGTATTTAATGTACGAAGCGAGAGCGATCGCTGTGGCGACATTTGTAACCAAAAATATACCAGCTAAGGTTGTCCAACGACTAATTGGTGGTAAAAACTCATCGATATTAACTGAAGGGAGAAATTTTTGATTATGAGTATAAAGCATGATTGTTAATAGTTAGTGGTTAGTGGTTAGTGGTTAGTAGGGACGTAGACACCTGTACAGTAGTTAGTACGCATTTTTTATTGATTAACCACTATCTACTATCTACTAACTACTAACCAACAACTAATTCAAGGAGTTAAAAAATCTAAATGATCACCAGGAATCGAGCTTAATTCTTCCACAGATCCTTTTAGTTTTAACCTACCTTGTTCTAAAAACACAATCCAATCAGCACGACTAATAACTCGCGGACGATGGCTAATCAAAATTGTTGTTTTTCCTCGACGATGTTGAAGTAATTTATCTAATACTTGTGCCTCACTAACTGGATCTAATCCAGCTGTAGACTCGTCCAAAATTAAGATTGGTGGATCGTTAACAATAGCACGTGCTATAGCTAATCTTTGACGTTGACCACCAGAAATATTTGCTCCAAATTCGCCTAAAACAGTTTGATATTTATCAGGTAATTTACTGATAAATTCATCGGCTTCTGCTATTTCACAACATCTAACAATTTGCTCAAAAGTAACATGAGGTGTTCCTAAACGGAAATTTTCAATAATTGAACGACTCCAAAAGTGAGCATCTTGGGGAACTAAAACTATTTGATGACGTAGACAATCAAGAGCCAGATCATCTAAGTTATATAATCCTATGCGGATATTACCAGATTGTAATGGGTATAAGCCTGCAATTAATTTAGCAAGAGTACTTTTACCACAACCAGACTTACCAATAAAAGCAATTACTTTACCACCTGGAATTGTTAATGAAAAATCTTCTAACAAATCCATCCTACCTGCATAGTGAAAGTTGACATTAGTACAAATAATGTCAGCATCTCCAGGTATCTTGGCAAACTGCTTTTTACCATCTTTATCATCTTCTGGGGTGGCATCTATAACTTCCGTCAGCCGTTGAACAGCAGTTTTTGCACGAGTATATTCATCTACAAAACCAATTACACTACCAATTAAACCCAGGAAATTAGCATTCATTGCGTTAAAAGCTAATAATTGCCCAATACTCAGATTTTCCTCGGGTTGAATTACTAAATTTCCACCAAACCACAACAAAATAACACCGCCAACAGCAGCAACAAATCCTGAGAATGTACTATTGACGATCGCAATTTGAATTGTATTTAAAGTTATGGTTGTCAAGCGACTAAATCGACTTTGAAATTCATCCCAAAATTGTGGTGATGCAGTAGTAGTTTTTAGGGTAAGTGCGCCTTTAAAAGTTTCTACTAAAACACCTTGATTTTCTGCCTCTTGAACTAATAGTTCACGGGTTTTATTTCGTAAAGTAGGCTGAAATATAACTGTAGAAATGCTCATTGCTATAGCAATAAATATAGCTACCGTCGTTAACTTCCAGCTATAAAACAGCATGAAGCCAAAAGAAATAAGGGCAATAAAAAATTGGCTAGGTAAACCAACAATAACTTGAGCAACTAACTGATTAACCTGATTTATATCCCGTAAACGGCTGACAATTTCTCCACTGCGACGAGCTTCGTAGTAAGAAAGAGGTAAGCGCAGAATTTGTCGCCCAAATTCCAACACCAAACCTAATTGCAGACGCTGAGCAAAATGAGCAATTAAATTAGACTGTACAAACGAAAGACTAGTAGAAACAAAATGCATCACAACCACAGCGATAGCCACAGTTGTGAGCAGCCTTGTATCTCCTCTTACCAAAACATCATCAGTAAGAATTTGGAGCAAAAATGGCGAGGCTAAAGATAGCAGTCCTAAAATTAAGTTTAAAGGTAACGCTTGGACCAGTATGCCACGAAAAGCCCAAACACGCCGGAAGAAACGCCAAAAGCCGCTCACTTTATCATCCTCTTGGGAGAAAAAGCGAGTTTGATCTGGCTGTAACAACAGCATTAACCAATCTGTCCAATTATCTGCTACATCCTTTTTAGACAGATAACGAATACCTACAGCCGGATCAGCAATGACACATTTGTTACCTTGCTTGCCATATAAAACAACCCAATGATTTCCCTGCCAGTGAATAATTGCTGGCAGAGGTGCTTCTTTCATTCGGTTTAAAAGTTCTGGTGAAGTTTTAACTGGACGAGCATTAAATCCAAGTGATTCTGCACCCCGTTTTAACCCTAATAAAGTCGTTCCAAACTGTCCAGTACCTACCATTTCACGGATGTGATTAAGAGTAAAATTACGTCCATAATGCCTAGAAATGGTAGCTAAACAAGCAGCTCCACAGTCTTCTTCACTATGCTGTTTAACAAACTTGTATTTCATCTGTAGTCCACCCAAAAGATTGAGAACCTGAAGGTTTAGTCAATCTGTTTGCTTGTTGCTGAAGTGACTTAACACTGACGATAATCTACTATTAACTAAAGAGATAAAAAATGAGTCGACGTAAGATTTCCAAGCCACTCAAACCGTATTTACGTCCCCGTAGTCCACTAAAATTAAAACCAAAGGTAACTTCTGAAAGTGAATATCCAGTTTGTTGCTTAGATGAAATGTTGTGTACATCATCTGAAAAATTATTTTCATGATTTGCAAAAGTTACAATGTTTGTCTTTTTAATGACAAAATCATATAGTGAAGATGAGCGCCCTCCAGTCGTAATTTCCTGTTCTTTTTCAGATAACTCTACAAAAAGCTCAGAGTTTGTTAATTCTCTATCTGTAGACACAGTTTTACCTCTTTGCTATGCCTGTATATACAGCTTAAAAAAGTATAAGTACTCAGACAAAATATTTGCTGTTATCAACAGTCAGCTATCCGTTGTATATATGAGTTCGATAGCTGACTTTCATCAACATGCTTGTAGATATTCAGTTGAATTCAATAATTGATTCAACTACATTAATTATCCACATCTAGTCATCTAGACCGTCGTAATATCCGCCATAAGGATCGACCAAGAAATTCTTATAAGCGCTGGTATCAATCGTTTGGGTAGCAAATTGTTGGGTTACATAACTACCATTAGGACCAGATGCAACTGCAAAATTAAAAGCAGTTAAGTCTTGATAGTAATTAGTGTTGATATAGTCGGCGATACTTGTACCCCCAACAACCATTTGCTGTTGTTCTTCACACACTTCAGTAAACAATTCGTTAGACATGATAAAAAACTCCTTGCTCAGGTTTATATTGTCATGTTGAAAGTTGAGTAGCCAAATGAAGCACTCAACTTTCGACTGACTTAGTATGGATAGTAAAATTGGGGATTGAGTTGGAAACTCTTGTAAGCACTGGTATTGATTTCTTGTTCAGCAAATTCCTGAGTTACAACACTACCACCAGGACCAGATGCTGCTGCAAAAGCAAACGCTGTTGTATCTGCATTAAAGTAGGTGCTGAGATAGTCATTAATACTCTTGCCACCAGCAGTCATTTGCTGTTGTTCTTCGCTGATTTCACTGAACAGATGAGATGCAAAAGCTTCGTTAGACATGGTTGAAAATCCTTTATTTTTGATGTGGAACTTTGGAATTATTTAATATGAGTAGAAGTAGGGATTGAGTTCAAAAGTTTTGTAAGCACTGGTGTTAATTTCCTGCTCAGCAAATTCCTGAACTACTTGGCTGCCACCAGGACCAGATACTGCTGCAAAAGCAAAGGCGGTTGTATCTGCATTAAAGTAGGTGCTGAGATTGTCGTAGATAGTCTTACCACCAGCAACCATTTGCTGTTGTTCTTCGGTTACTTCACTAAACAAATTAGATGTAGATGTTTCGTGAGACATAGTTGCAAGACTCCTTGCTTGTATTGTTGTTGTTATGTGTGATAATTGAAGTTGAGTAGCTTTTTTGCTTTTTGAGTAGCTCAACTTCTTCCTTGCCTATTACGATATACCCTTGCTAATACATAAGTCATTTGCAATTTCTGTAAACTTATTTACCAGCTTGAGAAGCTTTAATTGCAGGATTATACGAGTGCTATTTCTGAAAAATACATGCCTATAAAATTGAAAACCCGGTTTTTATAGAAAAACCGAGTTGCAGATTATCCACAATATAAAAATAATCGGAAAAATAATCAGAAAAATATTGAGGCCAAATCACTTTATTCAATAATCAACTATTAGAACGATGAGAAAACTCATTTATTTTTTCAAGTTGATCGCTAATTAATTTTAGCTGTATTTGACTGTTGATAGGCCCTCTGGGAAGAGGAACTTCTGTATTTGGCCAGTCAGATAAATCATTGCATGGACATGACTCAGCAGGCATACCTATACTTCGCACAGGTATAGGCATTGTACAGCGCGAACAAGCAAACATTTCCCAATTCGATGTTAGCAATTCAGCAATAGTTTCGCTTGTACCTTCAAGATAGCAATCACCTGCTTTTTCAGAGATGATTTTCCGCCAGCATTCTTCAAATTCATCACTATAGCGATCGCCTGCAATCACAGACTTAGGCAACAAAGCTTCTGCACCATTACTGATGATTACTTTTTTGCCTAGCTGAAACCAGTAAGCTAGATATTTTTTAACTTCATTTTGAGATGCCATACTCTAAATTTTATTTAGATTTTGGATAATCAATTTGGAATAAATAATTAAGAATGGTCAATGGTCAATTGTCATTTGTTATTTATCATTGGTGTTATTTGTCATTTGTCATTATTAGTAGTTTATACTCCTCATACTCCACCCTGCCTTAAGCCGCGCAAAGCGCGTCTATACACTCCTCATACCCCTCACACCTCCCCATCACCCCATCTCCCTACCTCCCCAACAGACAACGGCGAACCAAGTAAACTGAGATTGAGAACATGACCACCAGTGACTAAATACACAGGTTCACATATTGAACCTAAGTGTCGTACTAAGCTACCTAAGCGATCGCGAAAACTTCGACCCATCGGATAAGCTGGAACAATACCCCATCCTGTTTCCTCAGCAACAAAAATCATATCGGCTGCAACTAGTTGCAGCGTCTCTAATAACTCTTGCATAGTCTTTTCCCACATAGCCTCTTCCTGAGAGAGTAGATTCGCTACCCAAGTTCCCAGAGAATCAACTAAAACGCAGGTATTTGGTTGCATTTGGGCAAGAGTAGCAGACAATTGCATTGGTACTTCCAATGTCGTCCAACCATGAGGACGGCGTTGTTGATGTTGTTGAATACGTTGCTGCCACTCTTGATCATCAGGATCGCGCGTTGCAGTTGCTATATAAACTACTGATTTGTGTGATTGTATCGCCAAAGCTTCTGCCCACTCACTTTTACCAGAACGTGCAGGCCCAGTCACCAGAATAATTTGATTCATCTTTTGCTTAATCAACCGAAAATTATAAAAATTTCATAACACAAGGGTAAAAATGAAATTAAGAAATGGGAAATGGGAATTATGAATTAAAACTTAGAAATTATTATTACCCTTACCCCATGCCTGATCCCCGAGGCGAAATGCCCTATGTTCCTAGTTGGTGGCTTTACTCCAAGCTATTTCCTTAGTATCTTGGATTAACTAGGGTTGTAACGATTTACCATAAATTTTCACTTTGGGGATGAGATTGTTGACCCCAAATAACTTTTAAGAGATAAAATTAACACTCAGCATCTCATTGATGTAACTATTGGGAAAAGTCAAAAATCCCAACTATCAATTCAGCATCATCCACAATCACAAGTCACAGAATAGTTAGAGATTCCTATTATGAAAGCAGGCTTAAAGCGTATTGAGGCTACTCTACACGATTTAGGAAATCGCGACATCACCACCACTGAGACATCAGAAGTCAACAAGCAGTCTTTATCATTTCGGATCAGTGTTGGTGGAGCAGAAAACTCAGAAAATGATGATATCCAAACTGAAGATGAGTATGATCAGCAACCAGAAGAATACTCTCAGTTTCATCACACCTCTGTACAGACATTCCCAGTAGAAGAAAACGGTTGCAAAACACCAAGCCTACCCAAATTTAAAACTCCTAGCTTTAGTAACCATCGCAATGCAGCCAACCCAGCATTGGCAATGAATCTGTTGCAAGAAATACAGGAAATTGTTGCCAGTTGGCAGACAGAACTACAAAAAATCGTGCGGCAAATACAAGATGTTTATCTAGAAGGACCAATAGTCAATGGTTGGTTAGAATCGCACACAGACAACGAACCAACAGGAAGCGCTACACTACGTCATGCAGAAGTTAACCGCTTAATGGATTATGTAGAAGAAATTTGTGCCCAACAAGCCAAGATTTCCTATCAATCATCTGCTAGTGGCTACCGTTTGTGTGGTTTGGATGCTTCCGGTACAGTGTGGACACGTCCGTGTCCCCCGGATCAGGTTGCGAGTGTGAGTATGGCGATCGCTCGTTACCAAAAGTTACGTCAGTTGTTAGGACGCAAGCAATACTTAGAAACTCGTCTTTCACAACTAGCTGAAACGCTTGTGGTATTACATGGTCACATTCAATGTCAGTAAAGCAACTAACAGGCAATTTAACAATCAAGCCTCAAAACTTTTAATTTGCGATGATAGCAAATTTAGCTATGAGCATCTTATGTGAAGATATCAGGGTGATTTCCGAAAAAACTCGGTTGGTGAGTCAGGTTTCTTTGGTATAGATTAGCTCCAGAACAGGCAAGTATTGAATTTTTTTATGGTTAGTAGTTAGTAGTTAGTTGTGATTAAAACAACAACCAACAACCAACAACTAACAACCAACAACCAATAACCAAAAACTCCCTATGCCAGATACGCCAATCTCTGCCATTATCTGTACTCACAACCGAGACAATTATTTAGGCGCTGCTATAGATAGCCTCCTCGCGCAGGATTTTGCTTCTGGCTTTGAAGTGATAGTGGTGGATAATGGTTCTAGCGATCGCACTCGTGATGTTGTAGAACAAAGGGCAAATTATCCCCACCTCAAGTATGTCTTTGAACCTATTATTGGTCTATCTGTAGCCCGGAATACAGGCGCTCAAGTTGCAAGTGGTAAAATTCTGGCATACCTTGATGATGATGCTGTCGCTAGCCTTAGCTGGCTGCAAGTTTTATATAACGCTTATAAAAATAACCCAAAATTAGCGATCGCTGGTGGCAAAGTCAGCTTGTTATGGCCTGAGGGAATGCAATCACCACAATGGCTTTCTCCAGGACTAGCTGCTAATTTAGGGGCATATGATCTCGGTGAAAACACAGTCTGCATAGACAAGCCTAGTTTAACTCCTAGAGGTTTAAATTACTCCATAAGTCGCGCTTTTCTCGAAGAAATTGGAGGCTTTGATCCTCAGCTTGGCCGTATAGGTAAAAAATTATTATCTAATGAAGAACTACAAATGACTGAACTTGCCCTCCAAGCAGGTTGGCAAGTCATGTATCTACCCGAAGCCCACGTGTTTCACAATGTTTCCCCCGAACGTATTAAACGTTCTTGGTTTTTAAATCGGGGTTGGTGGCAGGGTATTAGTGAGTGTTATCGAGAACAACTAGCAGGAACAGCAGGATTTAGCCAGCTACAACGCGGTAGCGAGCGTTTTTTGCGTGGCTTGTATAAAGCAGTTAAATATTTTGCTGATCCCGCAGAACGATTTGACAAACTTGTCTATGCCTATGGTCAGATCGGTTATTTAAATGCTGCCATTGCAGGATTACTAGCAAAAAGAGTCAAGAGTCAATAGTCAATAGTTATTTGTTATTTGTCATTTGTCATTTGTTATTAGCTGTTAACTAATGCACAGTTACACATTTTTGTAATCCTACCAATCAACTAACAACAACTAACCACTAATGTACAGACGCGAGGAACATCGCGTCTCTACCCACTAACCACTAACCACTAACAAATATTATGTCATCTTCTAAAATACCAGTTTCTGTACTAATTCCAGCTAAAAACGAAGAAGCAAATTTACCAGCTTGCCTTGCTAGTGTACAAAGAGCAGACGAAGTTTTTATAGTAGATTCACAAAGTAGTGATCAAAGCGTCGAAGTTGCTAAAAGTTATGGTGCAAATGTCGTGCAGTTTCATTTCAACGGACGCTGGCCTAAAAAGAAAAATTGGTCTTTAGAAAACCTCCATTTTCGGAATGAATGGGTTTTAATTGTCGATTGCGATGAGCGTATCACCCCTGAGTTATGGGAAGAAATTACCCAAGCAATTCAAAATCCCGAATATAATGGCTACTACCTTAATCGCCGCGTATTTTTCTTAGGTAAATGGATTCGCCACGGTGGTAAATATCCAGATTGGAACTTGCGTTTATTTAAGCATCAAAAAGGGCGTTACGAAAACCTGAATACAGAAGATATTCCGAATACAGGTGATAATGAAGTTCACGAACACGTCATCTTAGAAGGAAAAGTAGGATATCTGAAAAATGATATAATTCACGAGGATTTCCGTGACCTTTTTCATTGGTTAGAACGACATAACCGCTATTCTAATTGGGAAGCCCGTGTTTACTATAATTTGCTTACAGGTAATCACGATAACGGTACTATTGGCGCTAAATTATTCGGTGATGCTGTGCAGCGCAAACGCTTTTTGAAAACAATTTGGGTGCGACTCCCATTTAAACCGTTTTTACGGTTTGTGTTGTTCTATTTTATTCAGCGTGGTTTTTTGGATGGTAGAGCTGGATATATTTATGGAAGGCTGCTGAGCCAATATGAGTATCAAATTGGGGTTAAACTCTACGAATTACGCCACTGTGACGGCAAACTTAACACTAAGTCTACTTCAGTGACAACAACTGCTTTCCCTCAGAAAGTGGGACAGACAGTTGTTTGATGGGGAGATGAGATGGGGAGGTGTGAGGAGTGGGGGGAGTGGGGGGAGTGGAGGAACCAGCGCGGTCTTGTTGGTTTCCAACAAAGAGGACTGGCGTGGAGTGTGAGGAGTATAAAACTACTAAATAATCACAAATGACTAATGACCAAGCATTTATAGATTTACGCAAATATGACCAATCTTGGTTTGATCGGGGACGTCCAAGTTGGTATGTTTTGTTATGGTGGTTTGTGCAAGCGATCGCTTTTCCTTTGACTCCTCATCCGTTTAATGGTCTGCGTTGTGCTTTGTTACGTCTGTTTGGCGCTCATGTCGGTAAAGGAGTATTAATTAGACCTACTGCTCGCTTCACTTACCCTTGGAAAATCACAATAGGTGACTATAGTTGGATTGGTGATGACGTAGTTCTATACAGTTTGGATTACATACATATCGGTGATAATTGCGTAATTTCCCAGAAAAGCTACCTGTGTACTGGTAGTCATGATATGTATGATCCAGCCTTTGGCTTGAAAACAGCGAATATCTGCATAGGTAATGGGGTATGGGTAGCAGCAGATTGCTTCATTGGTGCAGGAGTTACAATTGGTACAAATGCAGTCATTGGTGCGCGTAGCAGTGTTTTTACTGATATTCCTGCTGCTCAAGTATCATGGGGTACACCATGTCGCCCTCGCTATCCTAGATTGAAGACAGAGGGCAGAGGGCAGGAGGCAGAAGGAAGAAACTGTTTTCATCCTTTGTTGTGAACTCTGTTCATGGTGTCTAACCTGAAAGTAACCTCGCCCTCTCCTTGGTAAGGAGAGGGGCTGGCGGTGAAATTTTTTGATTGGGACTGCCTTTGTTTGTAAATAACTAAACTCATTAACTTTTGAATTTTAAGTCCATATGGCAGTTACAAAATCCCGATCATATGCAGTAAACCACGTCCGGTAATCAATTCAATCATCAAAGCAATAAAGCCAAGCATAGCAATGCGCCCATTCCAGACTTCCGCACTCGTAGTAATACCCCATTCCCAACCCTCTGGCGGATAGATTTTTACCTTTTTCTTCATTTGGTAAACTTGCGAGAGCTTTACACTAGGCTCTTTAAGAGCATCAACAACTAAGTCTGCTAAAGCTTTAATAAATACTGGATGGGTGTTGAGAGCAGGTACACGACGGAAGTTGTGAATTCCTGCTTCTTCTGCTATTTCTCGATACTCAAGATCAATTTCTTCCAGAGTTTCGATGTGTTCGGAAACAAAACTGAGCGGCACAACTACTAAGTCTTTAATACCTTTTGTTGCTAGTTCTGGGATAGCATCTTCCGTATAAGGTTGTAGCCATTCTACTGGCCCAACACGACTTTGGTAAGCTAATGTATGGGCATTAGGTCGATCAAGTGTCCGCATAATTAAATAGGTGCATTCCTCAATCTCTTGCTGATAGGGATCGCCTGCTTCTTCTACATAGCTTTTAGGAACGCCGTGAGCACTAAAGAAGACGTGAGCTTCATTCGGATTAGGTAGTAGGTCAATTTCCTGGGCTATCAGTTCTGCCATTGCCTGGAGATAGCCTGGTTGTTTGTACCAAGAGGGAATTACTGTGTATTCTATCTGCTGGAGTCTGGGGTCTTCTTGCCAAAGTTTTTCTAAAAGCCGGAAGCTAGAACCACTGGTACTGATAGAAAATTGCGGATAAAGAGGTAATATAACCAGTTTTTCAATGCCATCTTGGATGATGCGAGCGATCGCTTCTTCGGTGTAAGGATGCCAGTAACGCATACCGATGTAGATTTTCGTATCTTGCCCTAAGGCTTGCAATTGTCCTTTCAGGGCATCTGCTTGAGCTTCGGTTATACGCCGCAGTGGAGAACCACCACCAATTTTGCGGTAGTTCTCTTGAGATTTTTTTGTACGCCGTGAAGCAATAAACCAGGCTAGGGGTTTTTGCAACCAGGGAAAAGGTAGGCGAATAATTTCCGGATCAGAAAACAGATTAAAAAGAAACGGCCCTACATCTTCTAATTTCTCCGGGCCACCGAGATTGAGCAGTAATACGCCTACACGACCCATAGCAGTAACAATCCCCCAATCTTTTCAGGTTTTTTACTAATGTTAACAATATATCTTTATTAAATATATAAGTTAACGACTAAGGATAGAGACAGTGGCTACAATTTTACGAGATTGGAGTTATCGTTACCAGTGGCTGTACGATGGTATATCCCGTTTGGCAGCTATTAGTGTTGGTGGTGAACAACGTTTTCGACAATTGGCTTTGCAAAACTTAACAATTCACTCAGATACTAAACTTCTTGATTTATGTTGTGGCAGTGGACAAGCAACACAATTTTTAGTGAAATTGTCACAAAATGTAACAGGATTAGATGCATCACCGTTATCTCTGCTGAGGGCAAAACAGAATGTTCCCCAAGCAGAATATGTAGAAGCTTTTGCAGAAGAGATGCCCTTTGCAGACAATGAATTTGATTTGGTGCATACAAGTGTTGCCCTACACGAAATGCAGCCCGAACAATTGCGAAAAATTATTACAGAAGTACATCGTGTGCTTAAGCCTGGTGGAGTATTTACTCTTGTTGATTTCCACAATCCTCATAATCCCTTATTTTTGCCATCTGTATGGCTGTTTTTGTGGTTATTTGAAACCGAAACCGCTTGGCAGTTGTTAAAAACTGATTTACCTGGGTTATTGATGGAGATGGGGTTCAGTATCGACAAGCAAAGTTTGTATGCGGGTGGAAGTTTGCAGGTAATACAGGCGAGGAAATGATACCGTTTCACTATCATTCTGATACGCTTTGGTAATCAGACAAGGAGGACATGGAGGATAAGGGGGACAAAGGAGATGGGGAGATGGGAGTATAAGGAGTATAAGGAGTGTGTAGACGCGCTTTGCGCGGCTTAAGGTAAGGGTGGAGTGTGAGGGGTAAATAACAACCACCAACAAATGACCAATGACAAATGACAATTTACCATTGATCATTGACCAACAACCCATTACCAGTCTACGCGACAGTATAAGTATTCAAGCGAACATGTTATTATTTCACCTGTGTTACTTCTCCCACAATAGGCTTTGATGCAAAATCAGCTAAACCAATATCCTGCAATAAATTAGCCCAATCATTAGCAAAAATAGGATTTTTTGTTTCAGCGAGGCGGAGTTTAGCTAACTCAGACAAAGCTGAATACCAAATGCCATTTTCAACATAAATAGCGATGCGCTGCCGTGGTGTGGTAGCTGATTTCAAAAGACTTGCTAATTCAGGTTTGATTGGTATTCTTTGCACCCATCCACGCACAAATATCGGGTTAGATAGTTGTTGCTTAGAACAATAAAGTTTGAAGTACCATTGATAGTCTTGGTTAACTGTTAAGGCTACTGTAGATGGTAGCTTCAAGCTCACAACACCTGGTGTATTAGGTAGAGTAAAATTAGTTCGATAAACGTCATTATTTGTTTCATCTTGTAATACAAATTCGCCAATCGGTGTCTCTGTTGATTTATAAGGAACAAAAACCCAAAAGCTAGGAGACTCATCAACAGTCAAACCTACATTTTTTTCTGGTATCAATGCAGTCGTTAAAACATCTACAGATGGACAGTCACCACGGCTTCCAGTTCCTCCCCTTTTAATAGGTCTGCCTCGGCTTGATCCATCTGGTTCTTTGTCCTGAAAGTGAATTTGTATAGGTTGAGAATTGTTATTAGCTGGTTGATTAGGTTGTGCTGTTACTGGTACGAAATAGCTCATCCAGCCAAGTAACATACAAGCTATAGTCAATGCACATTTTGATTTGCTCATTTGTCATTGTTTTTGTATGTTTAATCAATAGTCAATAAGGTTGAGCATAGAGTAATCAAATCAAAAAACTATTGTTTTCTTGATTAGTTACATATTTTTGGATTTTCTCCTAGAGAATGCAATTTTTTCGGTTTGATTATTTAAGAGACATCAGTCAAGTCTGTTAAGTTAATCTTTCTATTATTCTTTATTGGTGGAATTAAAGTCAGATTATGCACTTGGAGTAATGTATAAACATAAAAATTTTTTATGCACGGTATAAAGTTGCATATTTTTGTACTTTTTTAACGCAAAGACACGCGGAGTTAGCGTACCAGGTAGAAGAGTCTCGCTAAATTTGATCCACTACGAATTAATGAAATGGTGTACTAGGTTACAATAGTCTTTTGATTTTACTTAACAAATAAATATATTTTTACTCTTCGGTTTGAGATGAATTTATGGTTGCTACGCTTGCTCCACTAGCTAGTAAGACTAATGTTGAGGGAAGCAACGGTATCCAACCACCTTGTATTAATAAGTACAAGCAAGATATATATAAAATGCTGATCGCACCCGTTAAAGCAATCAGCAGGCGTAAGCGCGATCGCACCTGCCAAGCTAGTACACCACCAACTACACACCAAATCCAGATCCACAAGATTTCACACCACTTTGGTAAAACCCATAATAACGGTCGCTCATCCAGGACAGCACTAAGGATTTGACTTACCATATGTGCTTGTACAACTACTCCTGGCATTTGATGACTGTAGGGAGTAGACCAGTAATCGTGAAAACTTTCGGCAGTTGTACCAATTAGAACTATGCGATCGCGTACTAATTCGGCAGTAAGTTGATTTTTGAGAACTTGTTTGAGAGTAACTTGTTGAGCAACTGGATCGGCAGCACGCCAATTTAACAACACTTGATAACCGAGATTATCTATACCACTGTAACCACCACTGTTTGGCTCTATATTTTTAAATACCACCTTGCCGAACTGCCAATTATTTTCAGGAGTCAGTTGAGGTTGAATACCGCGATTTTTTAAGTAACGACTCGCCAGGCGAAAACTCAAAGATTTATCAGTCGCACAGGGAGATGCAGGAGCCATAGCCAAGATTTGGCGACGGATGACGTTATCAGGATCAGTAACGACATCACTAAAACCTTGGCGTTGGATTTGGGTAGAAACTTCTGGGGGTGGTGGAACACCAGGATTAGTTTTGTCTTCACCGGCTCTACATATAGCAATAAAGCGATCGCTGGTTTGCATTGTCTTAGCTAAATCTGCATATTCTGGTTTGGTTGGGTTCTCACGATAGATATCCAAACCAATAACCCTGGGGTTGAACTGTTCCAGTTTTTTCACAACTTCAGCCAAGGCTTTGTCTGATAGTGATGCTCCTGCTCTTTCTGTGGCGGGTTGGGCGCTCACATCAGCTTCTGTGACTTTTACTACCAGTATACGAGGATCAAGGTTTTCAGGAGGGCGCGATCGCATCAATAAATCAAAAGCTGCCAGTTCCCACGACTGCAACATACCTAGTGATCTAATGCCCACAGTAAGGGCAGTGATTACCACGCTAGTTTTCAAGATGATGGGGAGAATGCGTCGGGGAGGCAAAATCGGGTGGCGATCACTCTCGTGTTGTTGTGGCCAAACTAACGGTTCTGCTGTTGGATTCTGGCAAATCACCGGCAACCAGCTGGCACAGGGAAATTCATTTTCCAAACCTTGTAATTTATTCTGTGCTTCTCGTAGCGCCAAATAAAAAGATTCCCCATGAGCAAAAGCTTCGAGAAAGTGCTTTAAAAATTCTTGGGCGACAAAATCGGGGACTGGTTCGCGCATAACAATCATTTGGGGAATATGCAGAGAACCTAATTCTCGCGCTAATTCCAAACCTTCGCAGGAGTTAAAAATTACTAAATTTAGACCCCGTGCGATCGCTGCTTGGAGAGCATTTTTTAATTGAGCGATCGTCAAGGTATCTGTTTGATTGATATGAAGCCGACCACTTTCTCCTTCAGCACCAGTGGAACCATGACCTGCAAAAAATAGCATATCCCAGCCTCGTCGATCCCAAAGCCAGCGATCCAACTCTTGCCGTTGTGGTTCCACCAAAAAAATAATTTCCGCGCCTGGTAACTGTTCTAGAATCGCCCGATCTTGCTGGACATTAATTCCTTGACTATTACCCAGAACAGCGAGAATCCTGATTTTTCGCCCAGGTTTTTTACGTAACGGCTTAACTTGCTCAACTTCTAAAACACTTGAACATGCCACTGCTTTTTGGTAGTCTTCAAAAAAATCCCACAGATGCCAAGGCAAACGCCTAACTTGGTGATCTTCTGTTGCCAGAATTACCCGGATTTCATCATCGGGATTTAATTTTGTGCGTAATTTTTGGTCAATGTGACGAAATTGTTCAGATTTCAGCCAGGAATTAATTTGTTTGTGTAGATCCTCACATAAATTACTAAAATCAACAGAGGAAACATTCGTGACATCATCTTCGTCTATCTCAATCTCTGTATCCTCTAAATCATCTGTGTAACTACGCCAATCCAAGCTAGGGTAAAGAGCTTCATAGAGTAACTGATAAAGCAGCTGCCAACGTTTGTAGAGTGACCAAAGTTCTGGTGCAGCTGGTAGGCTACCCGTAAATTGCATAACGATGGGATTGCCTTCTTCCCAGAGTGCAGCAGTAACAGAGGGAAAGCCTTGCTTTAAATTACCCTTTCCCAGGTTTAATACAACTAGTTTACTCATGGCTGTTAGCCAACAAGCTTCTCAAGCATAAAATCTTCTTTAATACTGATATCACCTAAGGTCACTTGTAAACTAAAACTTTTGCCTGGGGGAGATTTAAATTTTTTAAGTTGAATGAAATTGTCGTGACTTCTAGATTGTACTTCCTGAAGAATGTTTCCCGACCCCGAAAGTAAAAGTAATTTCAGATCAGGTGGTAGATATACTTCTTCATTAGCTGGATGTAATTGGACACGGATACTGACTTTCTCATCTATTTCTGATGTCAAACCAATCAGCAGCACCACAGCAGTATTCCTGAGTTGCATCCCTAAATCAATCAACTTAGCTCCCTTAACACGAACCTCATTCAAGGTTGCATCATTGCGGAACTGCACAGCTAAAGTATTTTGTTGTGAACTAACGAGGCTGTCAAAAGAGTGCCAACCTGCTTCAAAGACATTTTGAAACCATTTACTCAAGTTATTTACCAAGGGTTGATTGTATGCAACTAAATTACCTTTATGTTTTGCAAGCCTTTTTTGGTATAAATCCTGTCTTCCTTCATCTAGTGCTAGTAATGCCATCCATTCTTGCTCACTCACATTCTTGGGTAAATCAGGAGTCCAGTCATCCAGTTGCTTGAGTAGTTTCTCTATTTGTATACTTGACAACTTTGGCAAAATTTTTAGCTCTGGTTTTTGCACAGAACATACTTCCTGTGCCACCCACATCACATTTATATCTGCAATTAAATCTTCTTCATCCAACAAGTAAGTTCGATCCATCAGGTCATATTTAGCTTTTGCTCGAATTTGTTGGTGGGTTGTGTATCCCCACACTCCTATCCAGTTTTCTTCTAAGTTGATCTGCACAGCTAGATAATAATTAGCCACCCAGTTAGGAATATCAACCCATTCTTGGGGTATGCGAAACTCTGTCAGATTACTTTTATCGCTAGGAATTAGCACTAGTCGCAGATCACCTAAAGTTAAACAAGTACCATTGACAAATTCCCAAAAACTAGGTAACTGATGATAATTGGGCCAAACACTTGGAGTTTCACCTAAATCAGGATCTTCTTTCAACCAATCTAAAAAAGCATTCAAACATAAACAATTAAGATAGGCATTCCAACGGGCAGCAGGGTTAGAGTAATAATTTTGAGCAGATATTTGCCATGCAGTTTGTTGTTCTTGGGCTGATAACTCCAACCATAATTTATCTGGGTAAAGCACCATTAAATCATTCATTTCTAATTTCATATAATTTCATCCCTGTTTGGCAAAATATAATTTGCTTTTCAACCATTCTTCAATGAAGTCAGCTATTTTATGATTCACTACTTCTAGAGAATTGTGTTCTAAATTCATGCTCTTTGCCAATTCATCTTTGAAAGATATAATTAGGTTTTGTTTTACCTGTGACAATACACTTGATGCTTCCGATAAAAGAATAGCAATCTGCTGATAGTTTTGTTGTCCTAAAAGATGAATTTCCCGAGAAATAGTTAATAATTTCTCTTGTTCTAAAGATTGTTTTTCAATTCTATCTAATGTTGAATATAATAGCTTTTGGCAATGAGATTGAATACATTCATTCATAGCATCTTTAATATTTTCAATATCTTTTTCATTGTGAAGACAAACATCTGGATGAATTTTATTCAATTCTATAGCTAAATCTTTTAATATATTTTTTAGATATCTGGATAATTGACGAGCTACTTGATATTGTTTTTGTAAGCCTGGATAACTAGCTTTTAAAATTGTTGCTATTTCAGTTTGAGTTAAGCCCAGCCCTTGCCAAAGTTTTAACATTATTTGACCAGTCTCTGGTATAGAGGCAAATAAATTTGAGATAATTGAGTGAACTTGTTCCCATGCTTCTTCTTGTATGAGATTATCCCAAGGTGTTAGTGTAGGGTCAAAAATATTGTCATATTCTTCTAAGGATAAAAAACGTTTGGTACGATAATCACGAGCTGCCCGCACACAGGTTGATAACATAGATTGAACTTTCTCGCTGGAAACTGGCGCTGTAGGAAAATCTAGTTTGTTTATTTGCTGGTTATAACAATGGGCAATTTCTTGGAGATGCTGTTGATTGGGAGGTTCCAAACTACGACCTCCTTGACAGCGTGTTGGTTGATAGATTTTATCTAGACATTGCCAAATTAAGTAGTAAGAATTAAGTTTTTTGTGATTTATCCCTTTAAAGAACAATGCTTCGCGTAATTCTTTAGCGTTTAAATCTTTAAGTAAACCATAGTCAGAAAATTTTCCTCTCTTTGCTTCTATATCATGCCGATAAATTGTATTGCTAATCAACCTTATGATTGCTGTTTTAGCATATCCTTCGATATTAGTCAGTGGATATTCAACATTAAAATTTTTCAGGAGTTTAGCTGGGGGATTAGCAGCTGCATTAGCGATTTGAAAATATTCTTCTAATGGATATTTATGCCGGAGATATTTAAATCTTTGATAAGCTTTTTGAGAAGCCCACAAGCAAGCTTCTTGCAAATATGCAGACATATGTCTCCCAGCGATAAAAGAACTATGTGGTGGGGTGAAATATTTCTCCCCATCTTCTTGACTCTGAGACTGAGATTCCTCTCTGAGAACTTTCAGAAAGTACTGCGCCCAAAACTCTTCATTTGCATCTGGTTCTGACTCCACTAAACTTTTTATACAACGTTCTAAGTCTGGATCTGTTTGCCAAATAGGATTTACGTCACTACTGGAGTTGCCAAAACTGAGAAACGTTGAGAACTTTTCAATGATATCTTCACGTTTTTTCATGAAGTGTCCTCTGGTTTTTGCTTCGGTCAACTATTAACAAGTCAACCTGACCCTCTAAATCTGAGGGATGTTGCTACTTATGTATGGGAATTGCAAACACAGGATTATGCAGGAAATGGCACAAAAAGACCTAAATTTTATGAAAATTTTGGCTGAGGTGTTCTTAAACTGATTTTTATATGTCGAATTAGCGATCGCATCAATCCCTCAGCTAAGCAAAACTACCAATCTCACCTATATAATTTACCCGCTCCCCGTTAATCACTGTCGTGGGGAGGAAAATTTTACCACTAGATTAAGTTAACTAGCCTTAGTTGCGATGCCTTTGTAAAGATATCCCAGAATCTTAGGCGTTTTTTCAGCATAAAACTCTTCCAAGCTCACTGCATCGAACTGATTCTCTACAATTTGTCGGATATTGCGATTCAAATGACAACCGCCTGCAATTATTTTTTGTAATGGGGTCAATCTATTTTGCCAGACTTGAACATTAGGTTCATTGCTGAGTCCATGTTCAATGAAAAAAAATTTTCCTCCTGGTTTTAGCACCCGATAGATTTCTTTAAGAGCTTGTTCAACATTCTCAATACTACATAAAGTCCAAGTACTGACTACGCTGTTAAATGTGTGATCTGCCATTGGTAGGTTTTCACCACTTAAAATATGATGGTCTACTGTAATAGAAGATGCCTGAATACGTTTTTGGGCTAGTGCATGAATGCCTGGGTTGACATCAACTGTGATAATTTTGCGAATGTGTTCTGGATAGTAGGAAAGATTTACTCCGCTACCAAATCCAATTTCGAGAACTTCTCCTTCTACACTTGCTAAAACCTCTTGACGATATTTAGCCAGACTAGGATCTGATAGTGACCAATCAATAAGATAGGGAAGAATTTTTTGTGAGTAAAAGCCCATTTATTTCTCCTAGTTATAGAAGTACTATTATCCTAGCGATCTTTAACGCAAAGGAGCGCAGAGGTAGCGCAAAGGTTCGCAGAGGTTTTGCAAATAGCTACTTAATCAGTAATTGAATATCTATCAGTGTCTATCTGTGTGCATCTGTGTTCATCAGTGGTCGATATATAAAAAATAATTTTGTCACCGCTTATACTCATACTTATAAATTACTAGGTATTGTTTTAAACTTATCTGCTGCTCCTAACGAATAATCTTCTAACTTAAAATCAGCAAATGGTTTCTTTTCTAATCTATTGCGGAGGGCTTCATCTAAAACTACACCTTCTGATTGTTTCCGCACACCAATAATAATAATGCTCCTTTGGTATGCTGTTAAATCTTGGTTTGATTGACAATTATTGCGTTGAAATTGACCAAGATTTAATAACCGGTAACCTTTAACGCTAGATACATGAAAGAATAATTTTTTGACTAAAAGTTGGATTTGTTTAGCACGTTCAAAAGCTCTACGTTCTTCTATTTGTGGTGTGCCCTCGCAAGAAGCTGTCCCCACTGAGATGATCTCAGTTGGGTTTTGCATAATTGTTTGGATTCCTTCTTGTTCTAAGTTGACCCTTAAATTTTCCAGATTGATAATTTGATTGTTATGTTTAATTTGATAATTGCTGCCTAAAAGCCATTTGTATTCTACTGACAAAACAGCGATATTAAATTCTGCTGTTCTACCTTGGCTATCTTTTCCTTGCTGATAGGGGAAGTAGTCTACCTTACCTTTTTTCTGTGGTATTTGCCCATAATTAATAGGTAATGAAGCAAATTTGGGCGATCGCATTGCCAATGCTACTATACCGAGTAAACCCAATGACACAAGCAATGCGGCAAACCATGCTAGTAGAGGTATTCTTCGTTGCTGTGTTTTTGGTGGTAAAGTTGTAGTTGCTGGTTCTAACTGTTCTGTTGTCAAATGCCCAACTACATTAATAGTTGCAGCAGTGCTTGGCGTGAGTTGACTTTCCTGTTCTGCTAGACGTTGTAAAATTTCTTGGGCGTTAGTAGGACGCTGCGCTACATCCCTCGCCATTAGCCAATCAATTAAATCCAACAGTAAGGGTGAGACATGAGTAGCGCGATCGCGCCAGTACAAAACATTGTGGTATGAATCATACATATCTAGGGGATGACGCCCCGTCAGCAAAAATACAAAGGTGCGTCCCAAGGCAAAAAAATCTGACTGGGGTACAGCTTGACCGTTCATTTGTTCTGGGGCGCTGTAGCCAGATGAGGTAATTGCTGTGATTCCGCCTCCACCACTGCTGACTTTGGCAAGATAGGTTCTGGTTAGTTCCCTAGCAGTACCAAAATCAATCAATACCAACTGCCCATCAGGGCGAATCATAATGTTAGAGGGCTTGATATCTCTATGTAAGTACTGCTTCCCATGTACTAAAACTAAGATCTCTGCTAACTGGTTTAACCAGGCGATCGCTTGGGCTTGAGAAATTGGTCGATTTTGCTGCTGCTTTAGCCATCCCTCTAAGTTGGGACCTTCGATTTTTTCCATAGCAATGCAGTGCAGCAGCAAGCCATCTCTAGTTTGATAGGGGAAATAACTATCTTCGTTGGGAATTCCTGGATGATCTAATTGTCCCAACACAACCGCCTCTTGCTGAAATAGTTCTACGGCTTTGGCATCACTGTTAAGATTTTCCTTGAGTACCTTGAGGATTTTCGGTCTGTCTTGTTCATAAGCCTCATAAATCTTACCAAAACCAGTTTTGTCACTCAACAAACGCATTACTCGGTAGCGTCCTAACAACTCCAGCACAGAACCACAACTTTGACAAAAACGGTTCTCATCGTTATCTGGATGGTTGGGTTGCAAACAGTGGGGGTTGATGCAAAGGCTCATGACTGATTTATCCGTGGTAGAAGTTAGCAAGCCGCTAATACTCTATCTTCAGACAGTTGCAAATAAAATGAAGTTGCATTTGTACCAAGAAAATTCGGTTAAGGGTAAGCCTTAACAAGGAGAGGGGTGTCCGACAGGACGGGGTGAGGTTTTTTCATGCTTAGTGGTGATTTTTTTCATCGGGACTGCCCTGTGCCTTCTGCCTTTTGGCACAGTCACAATCAAAGCAACACGACCATAGAAAGAGGAGAAAATTTGTTCAACTTTTTAGGATAGTTTTATAACATCAACAATTTTTAAAGATAAATATTTATATTTTTTATTAATAGCGCTAAAAGCTCTACACCCCGATAAAAAAAGGGTTGAATTTGAATATGAAAAAATGTTTGCAGCCTTTCATTCAGGATAGATAAAAAGGTTTAAAACCTACTGCAAATAGAGTTCAGTATTAGGAATTTTTAGATATTACGGTCACACAAAAATATCAAATTTCACAATCACAAAGCTAAGTAAAGATGAATATTAATTATCAAAACTATCAAAACCCATTAATTATAGCTGTACTGATTGTAGCTGCATTACTTGCCATACAAGCTATTGGGCGCTGGTGGCGAGAACAGCAATATAACCTGAAGGGTAAAACAGTGCTAATTACAGGTGGTTCACGAGGACTCGGCTTGGTAATGGCACGCCAGCTAGTCCAAAAAAACGCGCGTCTGGTGATTTGTGCGCGTGATACCTCAGAATTAGAAAAAGCGCGGATCGATTTACAGCAACGGGGTGGAGAAGTACTGGCTGTACCTTGTGATGTCACAGATGAACTTGAAGTTAAGCAGATGATGCGATTTGTGAGCGATCGCTTTGGTCAGATTGATGTGCTGATTAATAATGCAGGCACTATCCAGGTAGGGCCGATGCAAGAGATGACCCTTGATGACTACGAAGAAGCCATCAAAATTCATTTTTGGGCGCCATTATATACTACTCTGGCTGTTCTGCCTATGATGCGCCAGCGACGTGAGGGACGCATCGTTAATATTTCTTCGATAGGTGGTAAGCTGAGCGTACCACATCTGTTACCTTACAGTGCCAGTAAGTTTGCTTTAGTTGGGCTTTCGGAAGGAATGCACTCAGAATTGGCAAAGGACGGGATTGTTGTGACTACTGTTTGTCCCGGTTTGATGCGTACTGGCAGTCCCTATAATGCTTTCTTCAAAGGTAAGCATCGTCAAGAATACGCTTGGTTTAGCATTAGTGATTCTCTACCCCTAATCTCTATGAGTGCTGAAAGTGCAGCTAAGCAAATTATTGCTGCTTTTAGACGGGGAGATGCGGAAGTCACACTATCGTTACCAGCGCAGATAGGCGATAAATTTCACGCCCTATTTCCTGGTTTCACCTGTGTACTTCTCGGTTGGGTAAACAGATTTTTACCAGAACCAGATGGTATTGGTAGCGATCGCGTTCAAGGTAAAGACAGTCAATCTTCTATCTCACCATCTGTCTTAACAAGCTTAAGCGACCAAGCAGCACAGCAAAATAACCAATTTTTTCAAGAAAATTCAAAAATGACATAGGGGAGTGTGATTGTATGCCTTATCAAGAAATAGCAGATTTACCGGACTCTGTGAAGAAGCATCTGCCCAAACACGCAGCCGAGATATTTCTTGCAGCCTTCAATAATGCTGCAAAAGAATATGATGATGAGGAGACAGCTTTTCGTGTGGCTTGGGCAGCTGTGAAGCGAGATTATGAAAAAGGTGAGGATGGCAACTGGCACAAAAAACCAGAATGAAGTTTTAAAGTTGTGATCAAAATCACGCCTAATGTGAATTAAAACTATGGCAACAATCATGTTTTTAAAATCGTAGACGCCCCCAAGGGCGGCTTCCCATAGGGTATACAGATAGATTATCGGTGTTCATCTGTGTGTATCTGTGTTCGTTAATCAAAAGCAACTAGGCAATTGCCACAAAACCTTTATTGCTTCTTCAATTCACAGTCTTACGTAAATGATGTTTTAGAAATCGATCACCGTGCAAGATGATGCACACAGATAGATTATTTGTATGCTTTTGGGTTACGGAGTTTGATGTTCTTGCAAAAAAGCTTCTACAGCTTGGTTAAAGGCTTCAGGTTGGGTCAAAAACGGCCAATGATTACCAGGAACTTGGCATAGTTGTAAGTTCTTGAGGTATGTTTTGTAAGGCTTGAGTTGCCATTGTTGACGGTTAAGACCTTTTTCTGGCTGGACAAATAAGGCGGGAGTATGAATTGGAACTGTTAAACCAGGAACCTGCATGACTTCCTCAAAAATGTGATCGCGTGCAGCTATTGTAAATTTGCTACCCCAGTTACCATCAGGTTTTGGTTCTATACCTGCTTGAAAAACTTTTTGTTGTAAGGGACTCCAGCCTTGATATTGGTTCAACTGACGGGCTTGTTTTTCGGCTGCTTCGTAACTAGGAAAGGGGCCCATTGCTTTGAGAAATGACAAGAAGCGATACAACATGGGAAATGTCGCCTTCAAGAAACTGGGCATTTGCCAGATAAAAATCGGGTCGACTAGAATCATACTCTGCAATCGTTGTGGATTTTGTCTAGCCCAGATGCAAGCTAATTTACCACTCCAAGAGTGGGCGACAATGTGGGTACTTGCCCATCCTAATTTATTCATCAATGCTTCTAGGTCTGCGATCGCACTTTCAAAGCTATAATCTTTCTCTGGTTTACTACTCTCACCATGACCGCGTAGATCAGGAGCAACTATGTGGTAGTGTGGCGCTAGGTAATCTCCCAAACTAGACCAAACTAGGGCATGGTCAGCTAAACCATGCAGTAGTAATAAATTTTCTTGACCTTGATTTTGGTTCCACTCCAAATACGAAAGTTGAATATCAGGCTTTGCTAAAGTTTGACGTACAGGCATGATTGCAGAATTACTTGTAAAGAGATTACTTGCGGTTTTTATAGTACAGAACCTTTGACTAATAAAAAAAGAGCGCTCCACAACGAAGCGCTTTTGTTAAGCAATCATAGAACAATAAACTTAAGTTTAATATCAAAAACCGATCTTTAGATTACGGAAACTGGGGCAACAAAGCCATAAAGAAAAATAATGAAGCTTGTGTTTGTGCATCTACATCCGTTCCAGTAATTATTACAAGTTTTTAAGAGTCAATTATGCAAATTGATTAATTAAGAAAAAGCTCCTCAAGGAAGCGCTAGTCGTGGTTGTAATTCATCATGCACTCATAGAACAACAACCGAAATCTGAATTCCTAAAAATCTAACCGTTGATTGCAGGAGTATTAGCAGCCAAGTCTAGAGGAAAGTTGTGGGCGTTACGTTCGTGCATCACTTCCATCCCCAGATTGGCACGGTTGATGATGTCTGCCCAAGTGTTAATTACAAAACATAACCTGTTCGGTCTTTACAACTATCAGGTTTATCAATCGCTGAAGGACAAGCTATTTTTAGCTGCAAAGGTAGCTTCATTGGCTCAAGCTATGACTGGCAAACTCTAATTCAATCTTACGCTGGTAATCCACTAGCCTTGAAGATTGTAGCGACTACTGTTCGCGATTTATTTGATAGTGATATTTCCCAGTTTTTAAAGCTCTTAATTAGCTCGGCGGTACTGCTTAAGGTTTTGCCAATATCGGCGATACCAATATTGACCACTACGAAGGGCAAACCAAAGCAAGACGAGAGCAATTAATCCTCCTTGTCGGGGGGCGCCAAGGGCAAAAAATACTAGGACAATACATAATAAATCTTGAATAAAGACTGCCCATAGGGGTATGCCGCGCAAACGAAAGAACCAGCCGACTTGAGTTAGCTGGAGTAATAAGGCAAATGTACCTCCAACCAGGGCAATCAGCCAGTTAGCAGGTGCTGTGGCTGAAGCTACTGCTAACCCCATGATTGCTCCTACAAGTGGAGACAAGACAAGCTGCACCACTTGCAGCACTCGTTGTCCCATCAGTTTTTTAGAAGCAAGTAGTTCCACAAATGACCAACTTGTGAGAATGCCTAACAAGAAAGGTGAGGAAATATGAGATAAGATTGGTACTTGCGACCAAAGAAGGTGACCTTGTAATAGTCCAATAAACAGCAAGGGTAAGGCAGTTCTCATTCCTGCTGCGGCTGAGGCAGAAAGTGCGGCTAGGAGTTCAATCATAAGGGTGAAAACCACAAATGCAGAAGCAAAGAGTAGCCATTTACACTTTTCTGTGATGTAATTTTTTCACAGAATAAATAGCCTTGGTATCAGAATACTGAATTATGTCAGTATCTGAATATATTAATGTTGTATGCTAATTACGTATAATTTTGGTAGTGGTTAATGGTTAGTAGTTAGTAGTTAATATCTACCACTATCCACTAACTACTAACTACTAATGTACAGACGCGATGTTCCTCGCGTCTCTACCTACTAACTACTAACTACTAACTAAATTCCCAGCCGTTGATAGACTTGCTCTAGGTGCTGCAAGTGGTGTTGTGGATCAAAACACGCTGCAATTTCTGCTGATGACAATTTAGCGGTGACACGGGGATCTTTACTAATCAACTCGCGGAAATTGCCTTCCGATTTGTTCCAAGCGGTATGAGCATTTTCTTGGACAATTTTATAGGCTTCTTCGCGGCTGATTCCCTTTTCTACCAAGGTGAGCAAAACTCTTTGGCTAAAGACAACGCCGCCATAAACATTCATATTCCGTGCCATATTTTCTGGATACACCAGTAGGTTTTGCACCAAGTCGGTTGTCTCCACAAGCATAAAATGCATCAAAATGCAAGCATCTGGCAAAATTACTCGTTCTACAGAACTGTGGGAAATATCCCGTTCATGCCAAAGGGCAACATTTTCTAAAGCTGCAACAGCATGACTTCTGATGATTCTAGCCATACCTGTGAGGCGTTCGGAACGGATGGGGTTGCGTTTGTGAGGCATGGCAGAAGAGCCTTTTTGTCCTTTCGCAAAGAATTCTTCGACTTCCAAAACATCGGTTTTTTGGAGGTTGCGAATTTCCACTGCAAAACGTTCAATGGAAGCTGCAACTAAAGCCAACTGTTGCACGAAGTCGGCGTGGCGATCGCGTGAGATTACCTGTGTTGATGCTGCATCAGGTTGGAGTCCGAGTTTTTGGCAGGTGATCGCTTCTACGCGTGGTTCGATATTGGCATAGGTTCCCACTGCACCGGAAATTTTACCTACAGCGATCGTTTTCCGGAGAATTTGCAGACGTTCTTGATGGCGCAATATCTCTGCTAGCCACCCAGCTAGTTTAAAACCAAAGGTGATGGGTTCAGCATGAATTCCATGAGAACGTCCGATCATCACCGTGTAACGATGTTCTTTCGCCTTCTGACGAATCACATCAATTAATGCTTGCACATGTTGCAACAATAAATCCAGACTAGCAACAAGTTGCAATGTTAAAGCTGTATCCAACACATCAGAACTGGTTAAACCCAAGTGAATGTAGCGTCCAGCATCACCTACATATTCATTGACATTTGTCAAAAAAGCAATGACATCGTGACGGACTTCCGCTTCAATTTCTAACACTCGTTTGGGGTCGAAATTCGCCTTGGCTTTAATTTCTGCAACCGCCTCGGCTGGAATATAACCTAATTCCGCCTGTGCCTCACAAACAGCGATTTCTACTTGCAACCAGGTTTTAAACTTATACGCATCTGTCCATAAATTGCCCATCTCAGGCAAGGTATAACGCTCAATCACAGTCCGCCACAGAGTACAACCGTCATATTGTACAGTGGCCTGTGGGTTAAAGATCGGGGAGTGTGGGGAGGTGAGGGGTGTGTAGACGCGCTAGCGGCTAGCGGCTTCCCGTAGGGTGGAGTGTGGTGGAGTGTGGGGAGTATGAGGAGTGAAGATATTCTCCCTTGTCTGCCTTATCGTAAGTCAGAAAACAGTGACTAGTTTAATTTGATCACTGATAACTGATTATTTCTCTTCCTTATTGCTTTCTTTTAGAGGAACTGCGTAATCAGCTGGGATAATGCGAGAACCATATCTGCGGGCGTAAACCTGAGTAAATTCTGCACCAAAAAACAAGATTTGAGCGGTATAGTAAACCCAAACTAAGATTACTACTATTGAGCCAGCAGCCCCATAGGTAGAACCAAAAGTATTGTTGCCTAAATATTGTCCAAGTGCATACCTACCCAAGGAGAATAAAAGTGAGGTAATAGCTGCTCCAATTAAAACATCTTTCCAAACTATTTTGGCATCTGGCAGAACTTTAAAAATTAACCCAAATAGTAAAGTAGTGATGACAAAACCCAGGATGAAGTTGACAATTTGCCAGACAAAATCGACACCTGGCAGTAAATTTTGAAAGTAGTTAACAAAGGCTGATAATACTGTACTGATTACCAAAGAAACGAGGAGCAAAAAACCGATCGCTAACACCATAGCAAAGGACAAAAAACGTTGGCGAACCATGTTTTTTACCATTTTTCCTGGTTTGGGTTGTACTTCCCAAATGGTATTGAGGGAATCTTGTAATTCCGTAAATAAACCAGTAGCACCAAATATTAAGACTACTATACTAATGAGTGAAGCAATAGTTCCTGCTCGCGGTTGGCTAGCGCTTTCAATAGCATTTTGAATCACTTGTGCACCCGCAGGGCCAATTAATCCTTGAAGTTGGGTAAAAATTGCGTTTCTTGCTGCTGCTTCTCCAAATACTGCACCTGCGATCGCAATAACAATAATTAATAATGGGGCGATAGAAAAAATTGTGTAATAAGCTAATGCTGCCGCCAATCGCGACGCTTTATCTTGCTGCCATTCATTAAATGTTTCTTTAAGTAAATCCCAAATCACTGTTAATTTCATTAACTTACTCTCCTTTGTCAGGATGGTTTGTTTGACCTCCCGCTTTGATAAATACTAGATTTGTAGTATTTCCCACATCTTCCTCAAGATGTTGATGCAATGTCCTGGAGGTAGAATTATGGCTGACGGGAATTTCGGATGTACCGAAAATCATGTTTTGAAAGACGAACACAGATGCACACCGATGAACACTGATAGATTACGCGTTGGTGGTTGAGTGAAACTATTCAAAATACAAAACGAAGTAGCTTTGATTAACACTCTGCTACCTGGTGCGTTGACCTCTGCCATCCTCTGCGTTTAAAAAGGTTAATTAAATAATTTCTAGTTCTTGATAGCCTGTTTGTTCATCTATTGTTCTGGTAAAAGCAAATTCTTCTGTGTATCCAATCACTATTTCCGCAGTTGTGTAGATAATACATCCATCATCAAGATGTCCACCAATAGTTTTGCCTTCTTTGTCAGCGATCGCAATGTGGAGGTGAACACCTGTGCTGGCAATTGTACCGTTAAGAGAAAGAATTTCAAATTTATCTGTTAAGACTGTACTTGTTTGTTGATTAGCAAAACGAATGGTTGCTTGTTTGAGACTACCAATGGTAGTTAGGATAAATCCCGCGTTAATCTTTTGATTGATGGCAAAAATTTTTAGGCTCTTTCTTAAATCTTCATTAGACTTGAGTCTAAAAGCAACTACTTTCATAGAGTATTGATAAATCTTCTAGTTTGTGGAAATAGAAAATGCGATCGCTTCAAAGTCTGCAAAACTACCCCTAATTAAAAATCCCCGACTTTTCTCCAAAGCCGGGGTTTTATACTTGAACGTTATTAGTTTTTGCTCACTGATAACTGTCCACTGTTCACTGATTTAATACCCGCCTTCTTCTTCGTACTCTGGCATTTTCTCTTTCACTTTCTTGGGAATGTTTACCGGCTTTGGTGGTTCATCATCCCAAGCGTCGCGTTTGAGATCGTCGTCGTAATCATCATATTCTTCTGTATATGATGATTTGGTGGTATAAGGCTGGGGTGGTTCGTAGGGTTGGGCTTCATACCTATCTTTACCCGTGGCTTCACTCCAGTTGTCTTCTTCCTCTTCTTCTTCGTAGCGGATGGACTCGTAAGATCGTGCTTCCATCACCCGTCGTTGAGGACGTTCTTCCTCATAATAGTCTTCGTCCCATTCCTGTTCTACCACAGGTTCGGGAGCGCGAACTTTAGGCTTAATTGGTTCTATTGGCACTCCACTCGGTAACTGGTTGGAAGGTGCTACTGTTCGGGGAGCGTAGTTGTAATCTTCTACGTCTTCCCGCTCCCAAGGCGCTCTACCGATACCAAGACGCTCTAGAATACCAACTGTTAGCTGAGTTACCCGTTCTTCAGCACCCTCGAATACAATGAGCCTGTTAGGGCCTGTACTAACGATTTCTTCTACTGAAAGTTCATAGGTACTTAAGAAAGAATCAGGAATTTGGGGTAGTCCTAAGGAGGCGATAGTGATAGAATATATTTTCCCTGTCTCGCCGTTGAACTTGAAGCCCCGGACTTTACCTAAGACTTCACCTGTTTCTGTAATTACTTCCCAGTTAATCAGGTTGCTGAAAACCTCAACCTCAATGTCTTCGATGACATCCTCGTTATCAACCAAAATCACATCCCCGATTTGGTTGATGTTGTTGAGGTACATATAGCGCGGTATGCCAGAGACGGAGATCAGGCTGTCTCGTAAGCCAAGAGCCACAACCTCTCGCTGATCTACATCAACCCAGACTTGACTGACTATGCCTAGCCTTTTACCGTTGTCACGGGTGATTACCTGGGTATTTAAAATATCGGAACGCCTAATTATCTGTTCAGAGGTCATTCTATACCGAGTCCTGATCTCGAATCCGGTTTATCTATACACTATTATTAACAAAAACTCAAGCCGACGTATTAGATGATTGTAACTTAATACCCAGCACTTGAGTAAAAGCTCCTCTTGCTTGAGTAACGCCAATCGTGCGTTCGGCTGATTCTATCATCGGGCGACGCAAACTCACAACTATAAATTGTGCTTGTTGCGCCTGTTGTTTAATCATTTTAGCTAATCGTTCCACGTTTGCCCCATCCAGAAACATATCTACTTCATCAAATGCATAAAATGGCGAAGGACGATACCTTTGGAGAGCAAAAATAAAGCTTAAAGCTGTGAGAGATTTTTCTCCCCCAGACATGGACGCAAGGCGCTGTACTGGTTTACCTTTAGGATGTGCGACTAAATTTAAGCCGCTACTAAATGGATCTTCGGGATTGTCGAGTTGCAAATAGCCGTCGCCTTCAGAAAGGGTAGCAAAAATTGATTTAAAGTTTTCATTGACGGCATCGAATGCTTCTTTGAAAGCGCGTTGACGCAAAGTAGTAAAGTTTTCAATTCTTAACAATAATTCTGTACGTTCTGCTTCTAATGTTTGCAATTTTTGAGTGAGTTCTTCTAAACGTTTTTGAGTTCGTTCGTATTGTTCTAACGCCAGCATATTCACTGGTTCCATTGCTTGCAGGCGCTTGGCAAGCGATCGCAATTCTTTTTGTAATTCTTCTAAATCGACTTTATCTGGTACTTCTGGTAACGGCGATGGTAAATCCGCCGCTACTGTTTGCAGTTGTGCTTGGACGTTAGCTAGTTCTTCCCGGCGCGTTTGCTGGGTTTGTTGGAGTTTTTGAATTTCCCACTCTAATTGTTGTTGACGTTGGGTGTCAGCACGCAATTCCTGTTCGGTGCGATCGCGTTTTTGTTTTTCTTCGCCCAAATTCGCTTCCATTTCACTCAAACGCTGGCGGGTTTGGAAAATTTGCTCCTCAATTGTGGTGATTTCAGTGGAGACACGATTCATCGCGTCTCTACAAGTGGTTTGTTGGGTTTGGTATTCAATAATACGTTGTTCGGATTCTTGAATTTTCTCCTGTAAGCGCTGTTGCTGATTTTCTAGATCTTTGAGGTTTTGTTCGGCTGAGCGTAATGCTTGTTCTCGTTGTTGTAATTGTTGCTCTTGTTCTTTGATCACAGCTTGGATTTGCTGCCATTCCTGGGGAGTTTGGGAGGCTTCCAACTCTGCGAGTGCGTGGCGTAGTTGTTGTAATTGTTGCTCTTGTCCTGGTAAATCCCGATCCAGAATTTCCAAACGTGATTGAGCAGAAGTTAACTTTTCGGTATTTTGGCTAAGTTGCGATCGCGTCGTTTCTAACTGGGTAGTGAGGGTTTTGATTTCTTTTTGTAACTGTTCTAGTTGCAACTGCTGTTCGCGTCGTGTTTGACGTGCTTCTGTCAATTCTTGCGAAAGCTGTTTGGTGCGAGTTGAAAGAGATGCGATCGCTTCGGTACAACGTTCTAAAATTCGATCAATATCTCCCAATCGTTTTTTCAGCGCCAAAACTTCTTCCGATTCCGCCGCTTCACCACTCCCAAAGCGCAACGCCGAACGCTGGAAGACGCTACCGCCAGTCATCGCGCCACTGGTTTCTAACAATTCGCCTTCGAGGGTGACAATCCGGTAAAGTCCCAAATTTTTACGAGCATGTTCTAAGGTGGAAAACACAACTGTATTGCCAAAAACGTAGGCGAACACATCCCGATAACGGGGCGCACACTCTACTAAGTTCACAGCATAGCCGATAAAACCTTGGGCTAAACGCAGCGTTGCATCGGGTGTAAATTTCGGAGTCTGAATTTTATTTAATGGTAAAAAAGTCGCTCTCCCAGCACGCTTTTGCTTTAACAATTCAATTCCGGCGGCGGCGATCGAATCGTCTTCTACCACAATGTGTCCTAGACGCGCACCAGCAGCAATTTCCAAAGCGAGTTGAAAACGCGGTTCCACTCGCCCTAACTTGACAACCATCCCACAAATACCAGGCATTCCTGATTGTAGAATGACTTTACTCGCGCCAGTACCTTGGACTTCTTGTTGTGCTTGTGCTTGTGCTTCTAATTTATCTAATTGGCGTTGTTTTTCCCGTTGTTCTTGTAATAGGCGCTTTTGGGTTTCCTGTTGAATTTGTAGTTCTTGTTCTGTGGCGGTGAGATTTTCCGCTAATGCTTGAATTGGTTCGCTAGAGGAATTAACTTCTGTTTCTAGGCGACTACACTCAGTTTGTTTTTCTGCAAGTTGTGGTTCTAGAGTTTGAATTAACTGGGTTTGTTCTTGAATTTGCTGTTGGAGTTGGTTGTTTCGTTCCCTTAGCTGTGCTTGTTCAGTGCGTTGGGGTTCGACGGTTTGCAGCAAAGTTTCAATTTGGCGATTGAGTGCTGTTTGTTGTTGTACCCACGCTTCCGAAGCAGAAGCAATTTCTGCTGCTGCTTGACGAGACTTTTCTAATTCTTGTTGAGTTGCATCTCGTTGTTGTTGTAGAGATACGAAATTTTGCGTTTGTTCACTCTGTTGTTGCACCAGTTGTTCTATAGTTTGCTGGTGCTGTTGAATTTTTTGCTGAGTTTGAACAAGACGCTTGGCTGTTTCTTGGGATGCTGTTTCTAGTTCTATTTGCTGGCGCTGGAGTTGTTTACGTTCGGCTTCTTGGTTAGCGAGGGTGGATTGTACTGCTAACAGTTCTTCTTCTCCCAATGCTTTCACACGGGCGTTGAGTTGTTCAAGTTCGATATTTTTTTGGGTAATTTGGGTGTTAAGGTGAGTAAGTTGTTCGGTGAGTTCGGTGGAAGTGCGATCGCCTGCTTGAATTTGGTTCGCTAACTTTTCTTGATGATTTTGCAGGGTACGCCAAGATAAAACCGCTTCCCACTTTTGTTTTTCTAAGTATTCAGTGCGGAGTTTTTGGTATTTTTCGGCTTTGGCTTTATCTTGAGAGAGGCGATCGCACTGTGCAGTTAACTCTGTCTCAATAATTCGACAACTGTCTTCTTTTTCGCGAACTTCTTCTAAAGTGTCTTTCGCTTGATTAATTTTACGGTCAAAGGCTGCCACCCCTGCCAACTCATCAATAATTTCGCGCCTTTCCCGTGCATTCATCGAAATAATACTAGTTACATCCCCTTGCAAAACGACGTTGTAACCTTCTGGATAAACGCGCAGGTGTTCTAATTCTTCGTGTAACTCTGTGAGAGTACTGGGAATACCATTAATGTAATAGTTTGATGTATAAGTTCCTTGGGGAGTCACCCGTAGCCTGCGGGTGACACTCCATTCTCCACCGGGTATGGCGCGGATTTTTTGTTTGCGATTTTTCTCGTCTTCTATTTGTTCCACCCCCTCTATATCCTCCTCTGCAACGGGGGTTTCGTCATCGAAGCTGTCGACTTCGACAGTAGAAACAATCGGTTCAACTTCTAAAAATTCATCTGGTTCATGATCCGATAAATCAAACGTCACAGTCACACTAGCTTCGACAGCAGCACGAGATTTGCTAGTTTGGGTAGTGTTGACGAGATCGGGTAAGCGATCGGCGCGCATTCCCTTAGAACTAGCGAGTCCTAAGCAAAATAGCAGTGAGTCGAGAATATTCGATTTTCCGGAACCATTAGGCCCAGAAATAACAGTAAACCCCGGCAACAGAGGGACAGAGGTTGTGCCACCGAAGGATTTAAAATTGGTAAGTTCAACCCTTTTTATATGCACCATAGGCGCTGATTAGTGGGGAAGGCGGAAAGTTCAAGTGTATCAGTGAAAGTAGTAAATAGTCATTGGGGAATGGGGATCGCGTAGAGTTCTAGTACTCTATTAAGGCAACTCGGTTAAACTTTTTTCTTTGCGTTCTTTGTGTATGAATACTTGATTCAATTGTCCGGCAAAACATGGGATTGGAGGTATATCACTATAATTTTTCACAACTTCAATAGTGGGGCGAGTATTATTCGCTTTGAGACGATATTTGACAATCAAAATAGTATTGTCGATACCTTGATGAATATTAAAGGCGATTTTATTTTTGGTATCTGCTCTGGAAAAGGATCTTTAGCTATCGCTGATACTGCGAATGCGCTGGATATCCTCTTGCATTGACAAGTTTAATTTAGTTCCCCTCAATGTGTTTTTTATATTAATTATTACCAGAAAATAGCTAATTTACTTAAAATAAATGAGGTCTAGCAGAAGCCTGCTAGACCAGAAATTTTATTTAGAACTAGAACGCGATCGCAATTAATTAAAAATGTATTGCGTCACTAAGAGTTATCGATGGGAGTAATTACAACAACTAAGGGTGGACAGTAAGACACTGCAAATTAGTTCATATACATAGGAAGCTCAAAAGAAAGCACTCACCGAGTTAAAAATTAAACAGTGCAACTGAAAACAAATGTGATATTCAAGTGAACTATTGCAATGCTGGACTTTGGCAGGAGGCACAAGCTTTTGCCCGTAGGTTAAGTATATTAACGTGTGCCTGTCGTTAATGCGACTTAATTATATACAACTAGATTATTCAGATTTTGCTCAAAAGTCAAGTGCATTCTTAAGATAATATTAAAAAATAAGCTTTTTTGATTTTTAGTGATAAATAGCAGAGCGTCAGACTTTTTGAATTTGGCTTTTAGAAGAGGAGGTTGAGAGGTTCATCGAACTAATGTTATATTATTTGACTGATGCTCTAGAGCTTAATAAAGTATTAAATAGAGTAAATTCATTTAGGACTTACGCAGTAGTAACGGAAAAACGAACCACCCTCCGGGTACTCTACTTTGAAGCCGCCCTTACGGGCGTCTACGCCAGTCCCCCTACCCTTACCTTAAGCCACTGTCGCAAAGCGACACGCTGTGCGAACGTGTCTACGTGACGAAAACCGCCTTTTTGGGGGGCTGGAGTCACAAAGAACACAAAGAAAGAGGCTTTCAGAGAGATTTTGCGTAAGTCCTATTGATTATTTGATAACTGATCACTGATAACTGGTAACTGATAAACTTCCTTGCAAAAATCACAAACTCTTTTTTTCATTGCCCTGCTGCCACCACTGGAAATTCAGGATTATGTCAACCAAATAAAGCAGCACTTTGCCCTCCACTACGCCAGTCGTCACGCCCAAAAATCTCCACCTCACATTACTCTACAACCACCTTTTGAATGGTCTGATCAAAACCTGCCAGTATTAGAAGCATGTTTGCAGGAATTTGCCAGCAGCCAAAATCCAATACCAATTACCTTAAGTGGATATGGTGCTTTTGTTCCCCGCGTCATCTATATTAATGTGGTGAGAAGTTCAGAGCTATTGGCATTGCAAGCGAATTTAATGACACACTTAGCCGATCAATTGGGAATTGTTGATCAGGTATCTTTAACTCGACCTTTCGCACCTCATATGACAGTGGCGTTTAAAGATTTAACACGGCAGAATTTTAGATCTGCTTGGCCAGAGTTTGAGAAGCGTGAGTTATATTTTGAATTTACAGCAGATAATTTGACATTACTGCGACACGACGGTAAGCGGTGGAATGTGAAAGCAGAGTTTCCATTTGTGATTGGCGATCGCTAATTAAAACGCACCAGGGACGCAAAGTCAGCCCACAGAGAAGTTTGTAGACGCGCTTTGCGTGGCTTCCCGAAGGGTGCGGAGGTTTCCTCCGTTAGCGTAAGATCCTCGCGATCGCGAGGATCAAAGCTTCGGTGGGGACGCAGAGTTTTTTTAGAGGGAATTCACTAGGAATTAATGGAAGGCTTGACTTGATACTTCATACTTCAGCCTTCAGTTGACTTACCAAATCTCTGTTAAATCTAAGATAAATCCTGGTAGTACGTCTTCACCTGATACATTACTGGGATGATCTAATATTTCTATATCTTTTCGTTGTCTGTAGATTTCAACTTGGCGATTTTTTCGGTTAATCAACCACCTTAACTTGGCTCCATTTTTCATATATTCTTTCATCTTGTCGCGCAAAGTTTCTAGGCTGTGGGAGGGCGATCGCAATTCCACGACAAAATCTGGACATATAGGTGCAAAACCTTCTTGTTCTTCTTTTGTGAGTTTTTCCCAGCGTTCCAATTTTATCCAAGCTGCATCCGGAGAGCGATCGGCCCCGTTTGGTAAGTGAAATCCTGTAGAAGAATTAAAAGCTTTGCCTAATTTGGTTTGACGGTTCCAAAGCTAAAGCTGTCCTTCAATATCTAGGTTATGGTAGCCAGTATCGCTTCCTGTAGGGGGTATAAGTATTAATTCTCTGGTTGTTCTTTCTAGTCTGATGTCATAGTTAACACTAGCGAGTTCCTTGAACTGTTCATGAGTGACTTCAAAGTCTGGAGGGATGGCAATGGTTAGGTTAGGCATAGGGAAAGCTTTACAATAATTACACTACAGTCAGTCCTTAACTAAAAATAATCATCTCTACATCTCGCCTCTATATTCTTCTAACAACTGTGGAATATAATCGTACCCATCCACACCAATTACAGAAATAATTTTGGGGCGATTTTGCTGCAATGCGTTTTGAAAACCTTCTACCCCAAGTTGACCTTGTAATATTGTTAGTAATCTCGCTACTTTTCGCCATTCTTGGGAAGCAATTTGGTTCAATAAATACATTCCCAAACAACCTGTGTAAATTGCTCTGGCAAAATTTGCTGAGTTATAATTCGCTTCACCTAAATTAGCTAAATTCAATCCTTGGAGATATAAATCACCGGATATTTGCGCTGTTTTAAAGCCTTCTTCTAAATATTTAATAGCATTTTGGGAATCTCCAATTACCAAATAAGCAATACCTAAACTGCTTAAACACAAAGCTTTACTTTGGACATCGCCTAATTGTTCGGATAGTTTTAAACCTTGTTGCAAATAGTTAATCGGCATTTCATAGGTTTCGGGTTCTATTTGCTCTTGTTGTTGAGCCTGCATGACTTCGCTGTAACCCAAGTTTACCAAGGCATAGGCTTCTCCTGTCCTATCCCCTGTTTGCCGACTCATGATTAATGCTCTTTGACTATAATCTATTGCCTCTGCATATCTTTGCTCTTGCACATAAGTACGGCTAAGATGGTTGAGATTAGCTATTTCACAGGGGCGATCGCCTGCATGACGAGCAATCTCCAAAGCCTGTTGATGAAAGTTAATTGAACTTTCGTATTGTCCCAACGCTCGTTGTGAGTAGCCTAAAATTGTCAATATCCGGGCTTTTTCTTGGGTTCCTTCGACTCTCCGCAATGGTTCATCTAGGTAATTCAGGGTATCGCGCAAGTAACTACCAGAAAAGGAAGCGAAGATCCCACCATACAAGGGAAAATACTGAGCTTGACTAAATAATCGCAATATTTGTAACATCACTTGCGAAGCTGCATTATTGTAGGTGATATCTTCACTAAAACCATTTGCTAGTTGACTCCAGATGACTGCAAAAGTCAAATATGTAGAAATAGAAAGCTTAGAACCAGCTTTAACGTTGTAAGGTTGTTGGTCAAACCAGTGGACTAATCCCCGTTGCAGGTATTGTAAGATGAGTGTAATTTCTACCCAATCTCTCAGGCTGACTTGGTACTGCCTAGCAAATTCAATCGCAGATTGTTCTGTTGCTAAGGTACGAAGCAGTGCATGGGGTAACTCGCTTTGTACTTGTTTTGCCCAAGTTGCCCAAGGACCACTTTCTTCTGGTATACCGCCAAAACCCAAAGCTTCACGATTTTGCTCGTACATCCAGCTAACTAAATGGTTTTGTAGTCGCTGCCAAGATGCAACGCCACGAGCAATACCTTCAGAAATTTGCTGTAAATCAGAATCTGCTTGGGCAAACTGTTGTAAAGCTTTTGACAATTGCTGAAGCTGTTGTAAGTTGAGGCGATACTTGCTGTTTGGATCTGTGACGCGTAAAAAGGTAGCCAGTCGTTCCTCAGTTGAGGCTGTAGTAATTTCTTTAACTGCGGTAGCTGTGGCTTCTGTGGCTTTGTTTTGTTCTTGTACCCGTTGCCATTGACTTTGGATTGTTTTTATGGCCCTAAGACTACGGGTAGCTTTGGCTTTTTTGAGTTCGTCTTTTTCGTTGTCTACTTGCTGCTGAATACTATTAAGGCGATCGCTCAATGCCAATTCAAATATTTCCCCCGTTCCAGCCGTGATACCATTGAGCAGGATTTGATACACTTGCTCAACAGAACTGATCTTGCCCTTGAGGGTAATTTCAACAATTTCATCGACTAAAGCCAGGTAGCGATCGCGAACAGATACAGACTCAGACACTTTCCAAACCAAGACACACTACGTCAATTCTAATTGTTGTCTTAACTTGGATGTAGAACGACACAGGGTTAATAACACGAAACACATTGTTAAAACATCCGTATAAGCTGCTAGTAGCAGGATATGTTAGTTGGGTTGTCAGAGGCAATCTCCTCATTTTCAAGCTAGTCCCAATGAAAAAATTTCACCGCTAGGCATGAAAAAACCTCACAAGAACAGCCCCTCTCCTTCCCTACCTCCCCACACTCCCTGTTCCCTAAAAATGGCAATTTGGTCTTTATGATTAAGTACCTTAAGGATTAAGCTATATGCTGATAGCTGATACTAATGCTTCTTGTAGATCACGATGGATCTTGGAGATTGCTACCGTTTGTTGGGTTTAAGGTCGGGTGCTTCTTTTGCTGATATTAAAGCGTCTTATCGACGATTGGCGCAGCAGTATCATCCCGATATCAACCCAGATGACAACAAAGCCAAAGATAAGTTTATTGCCTTGACTGAGGCATACAGGTTGCTATTGCAAGTGGTAGCCCCACAGGAAATAGCCCCACAGCCAACTCAGACAGCAACTGTAACTCGCCCGGAACCAACCGTTACAGAAAAGCCGAAAACAACACCGCAAACCAAACCGATGCCACAACCGCCTCAAGTGTCGGAAATTGAACAACAATTGAAGTGGCAAACTTACGAACAATTGCAAATATTTTTGAAACAAAGAAGATTCCCGCAAGCGATCGCCTTAGCAGAGGCTTTAGCAACACGTCTACCAGAAGATGCAGAAGTACGTCAATGGCAAGCGATCGCTTATCAAATTTGGGGACGGGTTTTAATTAAAGAAAATCAGCCGCTTAAAGCCAAAATATATTTGAAAAAAGCCCTCAAAACAGACCCTCATAACAAAGCTTTGTGGAATGAGGTGCAGCAGGACTTTCAAAAATTAGAGTAAATTTTTTGAGTTTTCTTTCACCTTCACCAAAGCATCTTCAGCAGCAGCTTTCTCAGCATCTTTTTTGCTGCGTCCCCTACCTATGCCATAAACTTTTTCACCCACAAATACCTTAGCAACGAATTCTGGTGCGTGAGAATAACCTCCCACTTGTTCTGTCACATACTTAGGTGGAGTAGGGGTAATGTTCTTTTGCACCCATTCTTGAAAGCGATTTTTTGAGTCTACATTCGCCCGATGATCAACAATATTTTCTGGTACATCTGCAAACAGTGGTTCCACAACTGCCCGAATCGCCTCGATGTCAGAATTATTATCTAAATAATAAGCACCAACCACGGCTTCAAAGGTACTACTGAGTAAATTCGGGTTTTGAAAACCGCCATCGAGAATTGCACCTTTACCTAACCGCATTCGTAAATCTAAACCTACCTCGATCGCAAACTTAGCTAGTTGCTTCTCATCTACCAATGCCGATCGCCTTCTAGTTAATTCATCTTCTCCTTTTTCAGGGTAACGGCGATAGAGATATTGACCACTGAGGAAATTGAGTAAAGCATCACCAAGAAATTCCAAACGTTCGTTGTGTTCGCCTTCTGTTGGGTTTTCATGGACATAGGAACGGTGTGTCAGCGCTTGGCGTAGAAGTTTGTCATCATGAAATATTAAAAGTTTGTGCATCTCGGGCAATTTCTCTTTCATGCCATTATTATCGAAAAATTTCAATATCAATATTGTTTAAGGAAAAGTTAGCCTAAAATGTAACGCTATTGAAAAGGAAAGCCGTTATGAACCAGACAGCAAGCGATGCTCCGAAGGAGCCGCTACGCGAACGCGTACGCTGGACTACCACAGACATAAACCTCCTACCCGAAAACGAGGGTACGCGCTATGAGATTATAGATGGAGAATTATTCATGACCAGAGCGCCCCACTGGAAGCATCAACGTAGTTGCGGTCGCATCTTCCGAGAACTTGATTTTTGGTCAGATTCTAGTGGTTTGGGACAAGCAAGTATTACTCCTGGCGTTCTGTTTTCAGAAACTGATAATGTGATCCCAGATGTGGTTTGGGCGAGTCATGAACGTTTAGCGGTTCTGTTAGATGAAGCGGGACATTTAACAGGCGCACCGGATTTAGTGGTAGAGGTGTTATCGCCTGGTGTGGAAAATGAACGCCGCGATCGCGAAGCGAAACTCAAGCTTTATGCATCACGGGGAGTCAAGGAATATTGGATTGCAGATTGGCGATTGCAACAAGTTGAAGTTTATCGGCGGGAAAATGCGAGGTTAACATTAATTGCAACGCTGCTGGATAATGATGAATTGAGTTCTCCTTTGTTGCCTGGTTTTAGTTGTGCTGTGAGTCGATTTTTTGTGTAATTAAGCTTTACTCAACTATTAATAAAATCCCAGCTTTAGATTTGGATTCAGCAACTAAGTGTGATATTTTTTACTGATTTAACTCTTATACTTGCCTGAATGAACAGTGATATTCCGATCAAAATCCTGTTTCTAGCGGCCGATCCCAGTGATGCTTCTGGGTTATGCTTAGGGCAAGAGTTACGAGATATCAAAGAAAGACTGCAAATTGCTAAAGAGCGAGACAAGTACCTGCTAGAACAAAGAGAATCAGTTCGTGTAAGAGATATTACTCAGGCAATATTTGATGTCAAGCCGCAAATTATACACTTTTCTGGGCATGGGACAAGTCAGAGTGAGCTTGCTTTTGAAAATGAACTGGGTAATTATCAGCTTGTAGAACCTGAAGCTTTGGCTGCAATGTTCGAGTTGTTTGCCGACCAGGTCAAGTGTGTAGTGCTAAATGCTTGTTATTCTGAAATTTAAGCCAAAGCAATTGCTGAACATATCCCCTTTGTAATTGGGATGAATGATCAGATTGGTGACAAAGCAGCCATAGCTTTTGCTGCTGATTTTTACAAAGCATTAGCAGGCGATCGCACTATCGAAGATGCATATAATAGTTCAGCTAGTCGGTTTCCTGTTAGTTCGCCGCTACAATGACTATATTTTTGAGCAGGGACGCACCCGCAACCCAACTTTCACGCTTGAGGATGTGGAAGCAGTAATTAATGATCCGAAGTTATTTCAACAGGGACGCTACTATTTTGATGGAGTGTGAGGTCAGGCGGCGCAGGGTGCTGCTGGTCAACAGGAAATTCTCAAGGTGCTTGCTGATCATCCAGAAAGGTTGAGTCAAGAGGCGATAAATTTTAGAGACGCGATGTTCCTCGCGTCTCTACGATGATCAATATGGATAAGGAAAGTTTACAGGAAGCACTGAAGACTCTGAAGCGTCATGATGTTGTTGAGGAGACTGAGGAACGTTGGCGAATTATTGTAGAATTATTTCGCCGTTGGGTATTGCAATTATTGTAAATATAGTGATTTTGGACGAGCGTAAAATATAAAACCTCACCCCGCCCTATCGGGCACCCCTCTCCTTACCAAGGAGAGGGGCAGGGGTGAGGTGTATTCTACTCAAATGCAAAGTGGTAGGGTGGGTTATGGACATTAGTCCTAACGCACCAGGGATCTAGGATGGTGCGTTGCGCTACTATCGGACACCCCTCTCCTTACCAAGGAGAGAGGCAGGGGTGAGGTGTATTCTACTCAAATGCAAAGTGCTATAACTTTGTGCGATCGCTCTACTTCTGTGGGAACTATAACAATAGATGACTCTTTTGCACCTGTGGGTAGCAAAGTTGTCATTTCCCCAGTAATATCACCAGAGAAAATTGACTATGGCTTATCAAAATGTTACTGCTACCCTTTCAGAAGCGGATCTTCAAGAAATCAAAGCAGCACTGCAAACAATTCAAAAAAAGCTACCCTTTCTAATTACCTTGAGTAACGAAGAAAGACGCAAGTTAGTCAAAATGGGTGATAAAAGTCTAGCTTTTGTCAACAATAGTCTCACTGCTGCTCAGTCCAACCGCGACATTCTACCACCGAGTTTTGATTTAGAAGAATTTGTCCGGGATTATCAATTAGCCAATTCTCTCACAGAAGTTTTACTCAGACTGCGCCAACTCACAGAACAAGTCGATGATACTCTCTTGGCAGTTGGTAGCGAAGCCATGAGCAGCAGTTTAACGGTTTATGATTACGTCAAGACAGCTGCGAAAAAGACTCCCGGATTAAAAACCCTGGCTGAACAGTTAGGCGAACGCTTCAAGGCTATTAAAAACAAACCCGTTAAAGCTAATTGTGTCTCGTAAGCAGAAAAAAGACTCGTTGATGAGTATTATGATCTCGTCAATGAGTCTTGATAACTCGTGAATGAGGATCAGAACCTGGTTGATGAGTCTTCGCATGTCGTGATTGAGTCTTTAAGTCTCATACGCGAGTATTCATAACTTTGTTAATGAGTATTTTTAGCTCGTGCGTGAGGATCAGAACTTCGTTAATGAGTGTTAAAGCTTTGTTATTGGGTCTTGGGGATTCGTGAATGAGTATTAGAAGCTGGTTGATTTAAATTAGCGCTTTTAAACGCAGAGGGACGCAAAGGTAAGCGCAGAGGAACGCGGAGTTTTTGTATACGTTTCTTTTGTTCTTAAGCATTTTGTTTTGGTGGCAATACCTTACTTAAATTGAGGGATAATTCTGGAAAGCAAGGCAAGGATATCGCTTGATTAGATAAGACAATTCTTTTATTCAAATAGCCATATTTACTTTGATAATCTTGATATGGTTCGCTGTAATATTCTAAATTATTATCACCCAAATTAAATATCCAATAATCAGTAATACCTGCTTGAGCATAAAGAGTTTTTTTCACATCTTGATCATAATCTAAAGAAGAATCGGCAACTTCTATAACTAACAACACATCAGCAGGTTGAGAGTGAGCACAAGCGTAATCATCAGAGCTATTTTTGAGAATAGCAAAATCTGGTTCTGGTTCGCTGTTGGGTGGTATGGTTATCGGGGCTTGAGTTTGTAAAGTTGCTCTGTCTCCCACAAGTTTTGGGAGTTCCTTTAATAATCTTCTTAAAAAAGTTTCATGGGCTTTGCCCTTTGCTACCATTTGAATAATTTCTCCGTTGATTAGTTCAATGTGATCATCCTCCCCGAAAAAGCCCAATTCTGTGAGTTTGTGGTATTCAGCTAGTGTAAAACGTTTAGCCTGAGCAATACTCATACATCCTTCCTCCCCAAAAAAGCGATCGCCCTCATCACCCCAATTACTTCCACATTAATTCTAATCTCCCCCCACCTCCCCACTGCCTCTATATGTCCCAGATTTGGTAAGCTAAAAACCTAGACAAACTATTATAAAAACCATGCCTGCGCCTACTATCACTCCTACAACTACCACCTTTCCTTTGCCCGCCGTTGTCGGTCAAGAAGCCATCAAACTAGCTTTACTCTTAGCAGCAGTCGATCCGGGGTTGGGGGGGGTAGCGATCGCAGGTCGTCGCGGTACGGCAAAATCTGTCATGGCGCGTGCGATCCACGCCCTACTACCACCAATTGAAGTTGTCAAAGGTTCGATCAGCAATTGCGACCCCAATCACCCAGAGGAATGGGATGATAAATTACTGGCAGAGTACCCTTCCCTCACCCTCGCCGTTGACGGGGTAGAAACTGAAGTTATTCCTGCACCCTTCGTCCAAATTCCTTTAGGAGTCACCGAAGACCGTCTCATCGGTTCTGTGGATGTGGAACAGTCGGTGAAACAAGGGCAAACTATTTTTCAACCAGGACTACTCGCCGCCGCTAACCGAGGTGTCCTCTATGTCGATGAAATTAATTTATTAGATGACCAAATTAGCAACCAACTTTTAACAGTATTATCTGAGGGACGCAACCAAATTGAGCGGGAAGGTATAAGTTTCCAGCATCCCTGTAAACCATTATTTATTGCCACTTACAACCCAGAAGAAGGGGCTTTACGAGAACATTTACTTGATAGAATTGCCATTGTTCTTTCTGCTGATGGTGTTTTGGGTTTAGACCAAAGAGTGCAAGCAGTCGAAGTTGCGATCGCCTACTCCAAATCTCCTCAAGAATTTCTCCAGCAATACAGCGAAGATATCGACGCCCTCAAAACCCAAATTATCTTTGCGCGGGAATGGCTAAAAGATGTCTGCATTACCCACGACCAAATCACTTACTTGGTAGAAGAAGCAATCCGGGGAGGAGTCCAGGGACATCGGGCGGAATTATTCGCTGTCCGTGTTGCCAAAGCCTCAGCAGCATTGGATGGACGCACCCAAGTCAACGCCGATGATTTGCGTCGTGCGGTGGAATTAGTCATAGTCCCACGCGCAACTCAGATCCAGACACCTCCACCCGATCAACAACAACCTCCACCACCGCCACCCCCTCCCCAAGACGAACAAGAACCTGACGACGACAATCAAGAACAGGAAGAAGAGGAAGATAAGGAAGAACAACAGGAACCACCCAACATTCCCGAAGAATTTATCTTTGACCCCGAAGGAGTTGTTCTGGATCAGAGTGTGCTTTATTTTGCTCAAATGGCACAGCGACACGGTAAATCTGGTAGTCGTAGCTTAATCTTCTCCGAAGACCGGGGACGTTACATTAAGCCAATGCTGCCCAAAGGCAAAGTCCGTCGTATTGCCGTAGATGCCACAATGAGAGCCGCAGCACCGTATCAAAAAGCACGACGGGAACGATATGAAAGGGGAAGAAATGGGGAGTTGGGGAGGTTGGGAGATGGGGAGAAAAATTTCACCCCATCACCCCATCACCCCATCACCCCACCCTCGAAAGGGCGGCGGGTATTTATCGAACAAGGCGATGTTCGCTCGAAGCGCTTGGCACGCAAAGCTGGGGCGTTGGTTATATTTATAGTTGATGCATCTGGTTCGATGGCGTTGAACCGGATGCAGTCTGCTAAAGGTGCAGTAATGCAACTGTTGACAGAAGCATACCAAAATCGTGATCAAGTAGCCTTAATTCCCTTCCGAGGAGAACAAGCAGAGGTATTATTACCACCAACACGTTCGATCGCTTTAGCCCGGAACCGCTTGGAAAGATTACCCTGTGGTGGCGGTTCCCCACTAGCACACGGTTTGACACAAGCTGTCCGCGTTGGGTTAAATGCCCAGATGAGTGGAGATATCGGGCAAGTCGTACTCGTGGCAATTACTGATGGACGAGGTAACATTCCTTTATCGCGTTCTTTAGGTGAACCGCAAGAACCAGGAGAAAAGCCAGATATCAAAGCCGAGTTGTTGAATATTGCTGGAAGAATCCGGGCTTTAGGAATGCAGCTGTTGGTGATTGATACTGAAAGTAAATTTGTTTCCACTGGCTTTGCCAAAGAAATAGCCAAAACAGCAGGAGGCAAATATTATCACTTGCCCAAAGCCACAGACAAAGCGATCGCTGCCATGACTAAAGGTGCGATCGCCGATATTAGAAAGTAGTCTTCTTGAAGAAGGTACACAGAGGAGAGGGCAGAAGGCACAGCTGCCTAATAACTACATAATATTATCAATAAGCACCATTTTTCTTGAGAGGGGCTGTTCTTGTGATGTGAAATGGAAATTGTAAGTCATCAGGCGAACTTGATATTACTTGAAATTTTCTAAGAGTAACACTTTTACGATTCTTGTTGCCCCTTAACAGATTAGGAAAATTCTTAATTACGAACACTCTCTTGAAAATAGACTTTTGCCAAAGACCTATTGAACTGCTTTCTATGAAGGCTTGGGTAGGGTAAGATAGCGATCGCATGTCATCGATTTCTTGTGAAAGTTTGCGCTTCAAGTTACATCTGTCTTGCAACAATCAGCCCAAACCCGCTTCCACAGGTTAAAACCCCTATTCCGGTTAGCTTTCAGCTAACTTAGGCTTTTAGCCCCACATTTATTTGAGGGCGGGATTTTGCGCTACTTTCTTATCCATCAATTTAAACTTGACAAATAGCTACCTTGGTCTTCCTAAAGTAGTCACATACAAAACTACCTCTTCCGCAGGAATACCTAAAACATCATTCACTAGGTCATCAAAGAAACCACCAATACCGCTAACACCTAAGCCGAGGCAAATAGCTGCTAAATTGAGTCTTTGTCCTAAATGACCAGCATCTATATGTAAGTAACGGTAAACGCGATCGCCATACTGGGCAATGGCTGCTTTGAGATCAGCTGTATGGAATAATACCACTGCTGCATCCCGCCCTAAATCTTGTCCTAAACAGAGGAAATGTAACTCACGCCGAAAATTTTTAAAGCGAATTTGGCGTAATTCTTGGGCTTTGGGTGCGTAATAATAACAACCAGACTCTAATCCATTAACTCCAGAAACAGCAATAAATGTTTCAATTAAATTGAGGTCAAAGTAGTCTGGAGAAATATCAAAGCCTTGGTCGATATAATTTTGAGGTTGGTAAGTAAAATCAAGTAAAGCTTTTAATTCATCAAATGTTAAATCTTCACCTGTATAAGCACGAGTAGAACGACGCTTGAGAATCGTACTTTCTAAATCTATTAGCTTTTCACCCCAGTTAATTGGTGCTGTTACAGTAGAAATTTTTTGACAAAAAGGAAAATTGTATTTATCCTCTAAAGATTTTTCTTGTTTAACCTCAGGTAAATTGAGCTTACCAGTAATTCCTGGTTGGATCTGGGTTGCTTGATGGAAGTATTTCAGTAACTCGCCATCGGGAATTTTAGGATAATTAGTTTCTGTAGCAGAAGGTAAAGCAGTTCGCCACGTTGGTAAGTTCTGTTGAATATCTAGCATATCTGCTAGAGGCAGAACTGCGATCGCTCCTTCTTGTAGAGAATCAATATAAAGCAACTCATTTACCGCCTCATCCACAAAGCCGCCTATTAAGTGAGGACGATAGTTAGTAATACTACCAGCTAACTCGATATTACCTAATAAATGTCCTGTGTCTAAAAAAATACGACGATATGCCCTATCCTCATAGCGCCATGCAGAACGATAAAAAACCGCAGTAATAATAATTGCCAGTTGGGTACTCTCTAAAGCGGGATGCCACAAACAAGCTTCTTGCAAAGCTTGCCAAACGTCACTTTCCCAAAAATGCATCAAAGAATGACTCCGACACTGGTAATTATACAGTCCTGGAGGTAACAACGACGTACCACGAGAAACTACATACACTTCCGCCGGATATAACCCACCAGCACTAGGCGCAGCACGGAGATATACTGCACTTCCCATCGAAGGCATTCTCGCAGTTAGTCCATAACTGCAAAACAAAAGCCGTGATAATCTTTGCCACCATTGCGCTTGTGGATTATGAGTAAAAGCTTCTGGCTGATTTTGAATATAGGGCTTAAGGTCAAAAGTAGAACCTATTTTATACTCTTTAAACGGCACTGGCTGCTTTGCCCAGTCTAACCCTCTACTTCTAAAAGCAATAGTCTGAGGGTCATACTTAGTGCGTTCGTGGTAGTGCTGAGCAATAGAAGATTGGCGTAGTTCTGGCATAAGAATTTAAATATGCTTCTGCTACAATCTTGGCATTTCTGAGTACTAATATTTCGTTATAAATTGTACAAACCTATTACTAGTCTTTGAAGTTTTTGTAAGATTGGTATGAATAATACATTGCTCTTTACAAACATAAAATTTTTAATGTCAAAATTGAAACAACCTTTTCTTGCAAGATTTGGACATGAATAGATGTATTATTTGAATCAAGTATAAAGCTAATTGACTGTGTAGAATAGGAAATTATATACCTTAATTTTATAAATTTAGATAACTAAGTAAGTCGTCGGCAACAAATAAAACTATGATATGAAACTTGAACATTATTGAAATCCTTTCCAAAGACGAATGACAACCCTGGTCAGTTAGCTTTATCTATATCTATACCAACCTGACTTGAGAGTAACTTCACCCCATCAAGAGAGGACACCGCTCTCAGTAAGGAGAGGGGAGGGGTGAGGTTTTTTATTATTTTTCGTGTACGCAGTTCTAACGGCTACTTACTTTTTGATGAGTTTATTAATTTGATTTTGAATTTTTTCTCGTAATGCTTGTGCTTGTTGATAACTTACTGCACGTTTCTTATCTGAACTATTTTTATAATTTTGTTGTAGATGAGTTGTTTCTAAAGGTTGAATAAAGTAACGTAGATGACTTTTGGCTGCCCAAACACCCATAGATGGAAACAGAATGAATACCAACATTAAAGGCGATAAAGGTAAAAAAGGTAATTTGAATAATCTCTGTAATCTTTGAAAGTTAGTAGCCCAAGGATGTAGATGCTCATTACCAATACAAATTATAGGTAAAATCGGAATTTGCAAACGTTGGCTCAACTGGATAAAACTCACATCAAACTTTTCTAATTGATAACGTTTTTGCCAACCTTTTCTTGGTCCCCGTAACCCTTCTGGTGCATATAAAAGAATCGTGTGATCTTGCAAAGCTGTACTAAATTCATTTAACTCTGCTCTCACACCACCCAAAACTGTTGACCATCCAGGTGGCAACCACCAAATCATCCAAGCATGATCAAATAGAGATACACCAGCTAAGGTTTTTAAGATCCATCCTCGCTCTTTACCTAATAAATAACATAAGGATAAAAAATCCCAAGGAAAACACATTCCTGCATGGTTCATGGCTACCAGCATTGGTTTTGTATTTGGTAAGTTTTCTAATTGATGCAATTCACTATGAAAATAATGTTCAACAATAGGAGCTAAGATTTCCTGACTAAAAACTTGTTGATAGCTAGGATCAAATTCACTAGTTTCTTGTCGTGGACTCCGACATCCAAGACGCAACCAACGAATAAATATTGCTAAATAAAAACCACCAGGAATTAAAAATAAAATATACTCTAACCAATTCCAACCATCAGTATCGCAATGATAATGCTGCCAGTGGCGGTTAAATAAAATTAGCCAACCAGGAGGATACCATAAGCAAAACCAGTCAAACCAACTAAATTTATATCCATTACTAGAAGGAGATTCAATTGATGAGTTAACTATATTTTCTTGATTTTGATTAATCACAGTTAACAATAAATTTAAAATTATACCAAATTAATATATTAAGCTTTAAAATTTGTTAATTACATCTTGCTTCAGACATAAAACAAAAAGTTCATAGTGAGCATTTAAGCATTGACTACAAACTTTAAATAATTATTATTTTTGTTTTTAGCGGAGTTCTGCAAGCAATTTCACGACTTGTTCTTTGACTTGCTCACGGACACGGCGGAAGGTTTCAATTGATTCTCCTTCTGGATCTTCAAGTTGCCAGTCTTCAAATACTTCTGTTGTCACCCAATTCTCTGGCAAATTCACTCCACAGCCGCACAAAGAAATCACAGCATCGTAATCTTCTGGCTTAAAATCACTTAGAGGTTTGGAGGTTTGATTACTGATATCAATGCCAATTTCTGACATGACTTGGACTGTAATTGGATCTACATGAGAACCTTCTAAACCTGAACTGGTGACGGCAACTTTTCCTTGACCTAATGTACGAGTGAATCCTTCTGCCATTTGGGAACGACGAGAATTTTTTTGGCAAACAAACATTATTTTTTTCATGATTTTGTTGATAGTTGGTATTAATATCTCTTATTCTCTTAAGTCTTGAAATCCATTTGAAAGCTGGCTATATATCAACACCGCTAATTGTGTTCCCAAAATAGGTGCTAACCAATAAACCCAGTGATGTTGCCAAATACCTGCGATCAACGCCGGACCTAATGAACGCGCCGGATTCATACTTGCACCAGTAATTGGCCCCATAAACATAGCTTCCAATCCTACAGTTAGACCAATTGCTAACCCAGCAAAACCAATTGGTGCGCGGCGATCCAATCCGGAACCAAAAATTACAAACATCAAAATGAAAGTGAGAAGTGTTTCCAGGACAAAAGATTGCAACCAATTGTTATTTAGTGGTAAAGTTGCCCCCAAATTTCCAACTTTCCCTAAGCTAATTCGTAATGTAGCTGAGGCTGCGATCGCTCCAATTGATTGTGCCAAAATATACGGTAAAACTCGCCGTTTGGGAAAAAAACCACTAGTCCAAAATGCCAGTGTTACTGCTGGATTAAAGTGTGCGCCGCTAAGATGACCAATGGAGTAAATTAAAGCAGCTACCACTGCACCAAATACAAAACTAATTCCTACATGGGTAACAGCACCTTTACTGACTTCGTTCACCATTACTGCACCTGTACCCGCAAACACTAAAGTAAAGGTGCCAATTGCTTCTGCTAATACTTCTTGTCTAAATAAAAAAAATTCTTTTATCAATGATTTTATTGCCTACTGTACTGGTTTGCAGGGGAAGTTTGCGTGGATGTATGGGATTTATACCAATATCCCAAGCGCGATCGCTAATTTCTCTCCTGTCGCGTTCATGTTTCACCTTGTAGCTTATGTGATAGTTATATTTCTATCATTTCAAAAAAAGTTGATTTGTCAATGAGCAACAAGCTAGTGTTTACAAAAATCCATCAAAAAAAATTGATGAATTAGGTATACTAATTAAATTAATTGCAAATAAAATTCTCAAAAACTCTGCGAACCTTTGCGTTTAAAGACAATTGAAAATCGACCACCGATGCACACAGATAGACACAGATAGATTTTCCATATGCATTGATGTTATCTTATTGGTCTTGGCAACAACGTGCTGGCAATATCTGCTGCAAACGACTGTAATCTTCTAAATACTCCCCTAAAACAGCAAATTGAGGCAAATTAAGACTGTAATAAATCCAACGTCCTTCCTGACGGGAGAGGACTAAATCTGCTTCCTTAAGAGTCTTGAGGTGAAAGGATAGCTTGGATTGACTTACCCCCAAAGCATCACACAAATCACATACACACAATTCGCGTTCTCGTAGTAATTCCAACACCTTTAACCGTAATGGTTCGGACAAAGCATGAAAGCCAGAAATAATCGTATAGGGAATAACAGAGGGGGTTTGCATTAATCACAAGCAGATTATGAGGGTACGCCTTCTCTATTTTGAACTAGAAACGACAGCCTCGGTTTGATAACGGATATTAGCTTGTTGGAATCTGTGTAAGACTTCACCCAAGCAATCGCAATCAGCAATTAAACTAATTCGCACGTACCCTTCACCGCCACTGCCAAAGGCATTACCAGGAGTGACAACTACGCCAGTTTGTTGCAACACCCACAAGGCAAAGTCTGTGGAACTCATTCCCTCAGAACAAGGAACCCATAAATACATTGTTGCTTTGGTTTTGGGAATATCCCAACCTAATTCTGTCAAGCCTTGAATGAGAAAATCACGACGCGTACGGTAGCGAGTTTGGACTTCTTGTAAATAAGAATCTGGTAGTTGTAAAGCAGTTTCGGCAGCTGCTTGTAAGGCTGCGAAAATACCGTAATCCAGGTTAGTTTTGAGCGTCCGCAAACCTTGAATGACATGACGATTGCCCACCACAAACCCCACACGCCAACCCGCCATATTATAGGTCTTGGACATAGTGTGGAACTCCACACCAATATCTTTCGCACCGGGAATTTCTAACAAGCTGGTTGGTTGATAGCCATCAAAAGCTAACTCGGCATAACACAAATCATGCACCAAAAGAATTTCGTATTTTCTGGCAAAGGCAACGATTTCTTCAAAAAATTCGCGGGGTGCAGTTGCGGCAGTGGGATTGCTGGGGTAATTAAAATAAAGTATTTTTGCCTGTTGAGCAACAGTGTCAGGAATTGCTGTCAAATCAATTAACCAGTCATTTTCTGGTTTGAGAACCAAACTGTGGACATTTCCCCCAGCAATTACCGGGCCACGAAAATGAACCGGGTAGGAAGGTGATGGTACTAATACCACATCACCAGGATTGATGTATGCCAATGCCAAATGTGCTAATCCTTCCTTAGAACCCAGTAGTGGTAAAGCTTCGCTATCTGAATCTAAAACAACTCCATAACGACGCTGATACCAACTAGTGATCGCACGGCGGAAACTTGCAGTTCCCTCAAAGGGAGGATAGCCGTGATTACTGGGATTTTGCAAAGCAGTAACAGCAGCTTCTATAACTGGCTGCGGTGTAGCACCATCTGGGTTGCCCATGCCCAAATCAATTAAATCCAGCCCTTGTTCCCGTGCTTTATTTTTGAGTTCATCCAAACGGGCAAATGGATAGGCTGGTAATTTTTGTATGCGTCCGGCTGGGGCGATCCAATGCAAGTTCATTGATGTAGTTCCGATGCAGTTAATTTATTTAGTTATTAGTTAGTGGTTAGTGGTTAGTAGTTAATAGTTGGTGGTTAGTGGGTAGAGACGCGATGTTCCTCGCGTCTGTACATTAGTGGTTAGTAGTAATTCCTCCACCTCTCACACTCCCCATCTCCCTTATCCCCGATCCCCGATCCCCAATTTAGTGTTCAACTTGTTCATGAATTTCTCTCGTTGAGACACGATGAATAGAATCTTTATTATCTACTGGTGCAGTAGTAGAAACCATTGCCGCCATTAATTGTTCTAATGTGACTTTAAACGGTAGCCTATGAATGTCAGAATTAGGAGTAAGGGCTATTTCTGCCGCTTTTTGCAACTCGCCCAAAGTGACACAGTTCAACCCTAAATCACTAAATGTCTGCGGCAGTCCAATTTCGGCATAAAATTTCAATAATTGTTGCCGTGCTGCTGCTGCTAGTTGATTGCCTTGGATCATCTCTTCTAAACGCAGTTGCACTAAAATACCATAGGCAACCTTTTCACCGTGAATACTGCCACTTTTACAAATGTGCGTTAAACCATTATGTACGGCGTGAGCGGCAACAGTGCGACACTGAGCGCCACCAACACCACCAATCACCCCAGCTAATAAAACAGTGGCGTCTACAACTTGCTGCCACACTTCGCTTCCGGGTTGTTGAAGGGCAAGAGCAGATTTTTGGAAGAGGATATCTCGCAATACCCGTGCTTGTTGCACAGCAGCAATAGTTAAAGTTTGTTCCGAGTGTCCACTACTAACTGAAGCTTCATACCACTTCGCGATCGCATCTCCTATACCCGCTACTAGAGTGCGTGGTGGTGCAGTGAGAATTAAATCATAATCAAGAATCAATAAATCAGGACAGCGATCCAATACCACATCATATAAAAAAGCCCCCTGAGCAGAGTACACATTCGAGAGTGCAGTCCAAGCAGCACAGGTAGCTGCTGAAGTCGGAATTGTTACCACTGGTAAGTGCAACTGATGTGCAAGCAATTTTGCTGTATCCAGCGCTTTTCCGCCACCTATGCCGATAATTACATCAGCTTTATGTTCCTTAACCGCAGCCCTTAAAGCTTTTAGACTCGCTTCGCTACAATCTGGAGTATACTCACTAAAGGCAAATTGTAACTGCTGCTGTTCCAACAGTGGTTGCAGATGGGGTTGGATGGCTTTTTGGGTATGATTGCCAGTTACAATCAATGGACGATGACCCAAGCGGGTAATTTCCTCAGATACCTGTGTCAAGATTTGAGAACCACGGATTACTTTTGCTGGCGCTACCGTTAGCGGTATTAACAAAGGAGGAGTTTGAGTAGACAACTTTTCTGAAAAATGAATAGGCATATAACTAATGAATTAACAGTAACATTTCTAGATATTTTGGAAAACTTCTCAATATAAAAGATTGCTTATAATCTTCAGACTACCTACTACTGTGAGTAAAAACAGGTTGTAAAACCTGCCTTTAATTGCAAGTTTTGTAGCAGTTTTGATAAGTAAATTAATATTTTAACCAAATAATAATCAATTATGTATTATAAAACACAAAAAATATACTTCTTCAAGTACAATCAGTGCGCTCTTGAGGAGATAGTGTGATGCTGAGGCACTGGACTAGCTCTTTTATACCGGGTAAAGGCTTCCGTAAAGTAACGGTTGAAGTACCCCACTTGAGTGATGCAAGTTGATGCTTAAAAAATTACACTGTAATAAATACCGCTCCCAAGGAGTAGGAATATGCAATTAACAAGTGATAGCGGCAACAGCATACCAGAAATAGCACAGCCTAAGCAAAACAAACCAGAGTTGCAATTAGGTTCCAATGGTGAAGCGGTGGAGGAGCTACAACAACTTTTAACTAATTTAAGTATTTATGCTGGTAAAATTGATGGCGTTTTTGAAGAAATTACACAAGAAAGCGTCAGACAATTTCAGCGTCAAGTTTTTTTGCCAGAAGATGGCATTGTTGACGATAATACTTGGCAAGCATTGTACAAAGGAGGGCCAGTAAATTTACCGAAATTGCAAAAAGGCAGTCAGGGAGAATTGGTAATGAAGGTACAACGTATTCTGAAATCTACTCAAGATTATGTAGGCTACGTTGACGGTGAGTTTGGATCAATTACAGAGTCAGCCGTGCAAAGCTGGCAAGTACGTAATAATCTCCCTGACACCGGCATTATTGATGAAGTTACTTGGTGTACTTTAAGCCAAATTCCACAATAGATGAAATGGTTAGTAGTTGGTTGTTAGTTGTTAGTTGTTAGTGGTTATTGGTTAGAATTCAGTACCAGCCGCAGTAAGCAATAGAATTTGAGAACTGATAACTGATAACTGAATTACACTTCCTATCCTAAGATGAGGAATTAGATTTTGGCAGTTGGGCAAATTTATCTTGGTAAATGTCAATTGTCATTTGTGGATCTTCACGACTAGCAAGCGATCGCTTGACTTGACCTAAATAGAGTGGTACTGACACTCCTGGCTCCGGATGTATGATTGTACGAGCGCGAATAGTCAACTGGTTGTCACCAGGTCTACCTAAGCGACCGTAAGAATATAAATCACTGGCTGCTTGGCGTAAAGTTGCTTCTAATTGGGTAGGACTGATTTGAGGAGAGATAGCAATTACAGTTTGTGTTGAACCATTATCGTAGACCAAATTGTACCGTACTGCTCCCGGAATGACTGTGCGTGTCAAAGGTGCTAAGGAGAGGGAAAATAAACCAACTGTCAGCACTAGCATAAAGCCTGTTGTACCCACTAGCCGAAAGCGCAGACCCCATTTAAAAATAAAACCCAAGACTGCTAGAACAGCAAATACTAAGGTGATAATACCTGACCATTGGGCGTATTGGATAAAATCAGCTTGTGAGAACATAGATATAACTTAAAAAACTAAGGTAGGAAATTTCAAAACCTACTAGTTACACCCAGAAATTCTACACAATTTCTGGGTGTTACGTTTGCGGTGAAGTGGGATCGGGAGGTGGGGATTAGGGGAGATGGGGAGTGTGGGGAGTATGTAGACACGCTCATAGGCTTAAGGTAAGGGTGGAGTGTGAGGAGAAAATGACTAATGACTAATGACTATTGACCATTGACTATTGACCATTGACTATGAACAGGTTGCATCTTTATCGACAGCAGTTTCCAGCTTTAGAGAATAAAACTTATTTTAACTATGGTGGTCAAGGTCCAATGCCTCAAGTGGCAATGGATGCGATTACTCAAGCTCAAAATTATATACAGGAAATCGGGCCTTTTGGCACTGAGGTAGGTAGTTGGATTGATGAGGAAACAAAAGCTATTAAAGTAGCGATCGCTGCTGAGTTACATGTGCCTCCCGCAACGATTACAATTACTGAGGATGTCACTGTTGGTTGCAATATTGCTATGTGGGGTATCGACTGGAACTCAGGAGATCACCTGTTATTAACTGACTGTGAACATCCAGGTATTGTAGCCATCGCCCAAGAAATCGGACGCAGATTCGCAGTTGAAGTTACTATCTGTCCTTTGATAGCAACGTTAAATGACGGTGATCCAGTGGCAGTTATTGCCCAACACTTACGCTCAAATACCCGCTTGCTAGTTTTAAGTCATATCCTCTGGAATACTGGTCAAGTTTTACCTCTTGACAAAATTTCTAAAATATGCACAGCTAATCAAACTAGACTTTTAGTAGACGCTGCCCAGTCTGTTGGTTCATTGCCATTGAATTTAACTGAATTAGAGGTAGATTTTTATGCTTTTACTGGTCACAAGTGGTTGTGCGGGCCTGGCGGTGTAGGCGGTTTATACGTACGACCCCAAGTGAGAGACAGTTTAAAACCCACATTTATCGGTTGGCGTAGCATTATTACAGACAGTCAAGGTAAGCCTGTAGATTGGCATCCAGACGGAAAACGTTATGAAGTTGCTACTTCTAACTATCCGCTTTACGCAGGCTTAAGGCAAGCGATCGCCATTCATCAGCAATGGGGAACAGCACAAGAACGCTATCAGCAAATTTGTCATCACAGCGAATACCTGTGGCGACGTTTAGCAGCGCTACCTAATGTGATTCCCTTGCGGACATCGCCTCCTGAGAGTGGTTTAGTCTCGTTTCAACTTACCCAAAAGACTCCCCAAGCTCATCGACAACTAGTAGAGTTTTTACAATCAAAAAAAATATTCACTCGCACAATTGCTGATCCAAGTTGTATACGTGCTTGTGTCCACTACTTTACACTTGAGTTGGAAATTGACCAACTAATTGAAGGAATTCAGGAATGGTTATTAGTTAGTAGTTAGTAGTTAGTGGTTAGTGGTTAGTGGGTAGAGACGCGATGTTCCTCGCGTCTGTACATTAGTAGTTAGTAGTTAGTAGTTAGTAGTTAGTTATTAGTTGTTAATGACTTACTACTCCTCCCACTCCCCACACTCCCCATCTCCTTATCTCCAATGAAACGTCCCATTTTATACATAGCGATTACTAATCACGGTTTTGGTCATGCTACTCGCAGCGCAGCAGTTGCAGCCACTATCCAAAAGTTATGTCCAGAAATCTTACTAATTATTGTGTCAACTGCTCCACGGTGGTTACTAGAGTCTTACATTGAAGGTGATTTTATTCATCGTCCCCGTGGATTTGATGTAGGTGTGGTGCAAAAAGATAGCTTGGCCATGGATAAAGCAACAACATTAGAAAAGTTGCTAAATATTAAAAAGAATCAAAACTCTATTATTGCTTCGGAAGTCAACTTTATTCGCCAAAATCGTGTGCAGCTGATTCTGGCAGATATTCCCTTTTTAGCGACAAAATTTGCCAAAGTTGCTGGTGTTCCCTGCTGGATGATAAGTAATTTCGGCTTTGATTTTATTTATAGAAGTTGGGGTAGCACCTTTAGTGAGGTTGCTGATTGGATTAGTGATTGCTACAGTCAATGCGATCGCTTGTTTCGTCTTCCTTTTTATGAACCAATGGCAGCATTCAGCAATATTACTGATGTCGGCTTAACGGGTGGTTCTCCCCATTACTCTACCGAGCAAATTCGAGCCATTTGGGGGATTACTGCACCAAAAGAAAAAACCATCTTACTTACTTTTGGTGGTTTGGGTTTGCAACAAATTCCTTACAAACATCTGCAAAAATTTTCAGACTGGCAATTCATCACCTTTGACCAATCGGCCCTAGATTTACCCAATATCATCAAAATTGATGATCATAAATACCGCCCTGTGGATTTTATGCCTATTTGCGGGCGAGTTGTCTCTAAACCTGGTTTCAGTACTTTTGCCGAAGCCACTCGCTTAGGTGTACCAATCGTATCTATCACCCGTGATGATTTTGCAGAAGCAGCCTTTTTGTTAGCAGGGATTTCTCTGTACAATCAGCATCAAATCCTGACGCCATCAGAATTTTTTGATGGTAATTGGGAGTTCTTACTGCAACCACTCCAACAACCACTTTCTTCAGAACCCATTGCAAAGGATGGTAACGAAGCCATTGCCCATGAGGTTTTAAGTTTTGTTGGTGGTTGATTGTTTTTTGGAATGTTTCACTACTAACCACTAACCACCAACAAATAACTAAATTAATATTAAAAATCCTCTGCCCTAGAAGAGCGGAGGAATGTGAAGTACCATACCTTGTCTTTGACGAAGGTATGGCTTCGCGTCTCATTCGCCGTTGCCACGTTGGGGATTCCTATTGCTAGGAGTTCGGGACTAAACCCGATGATGGCCTTATACAGCGTCTTTCGGTTTACACCGTTTATCCTCTCAAGGAGGAACCCGCGCAGCCGCCTGTCTTCCACAGACAGTTTGACTTTTATTCAAGAATTCGCAGCTCGTGTGCTTAATTCGTAGATGTCCCTGATGAATCTGTTGATGCCAAAAGTGAGCAGAAGCACTCACTAATTACCCTCAGTTTAACTAGCAAGCAACAACAGAACAACCGTAATTTCCACTAGTGTGTAACAATGCACAGATACTCAATAAGTAATTACCGTATTCATATGCAGTTTCTAAAAGTCTTTAATCAGAACTGGAGGAAAATTATGAATGATAAATTAGAGTTAGGAGATTATTGTTCCTCTAGTACAAGCCTAGAATTGATAGTTATTTAGATGGCTCACTACCAAAAGTTGCTCAGAATTTCCACCACTGGCAAATCCTTGCACAACATTACCGCCAAAATTGAAGCCATAGTCGCAGAGTCAGGAGTTGAAACAGGACTTTGCACTTTGTTTTTGCGCCACACTTCTGCTAGTTTGCTGATACAAGAAAACGCTGACCCAGATGTACTTAGAGATTTAGCAAATTTTATGGCAAAACTTGTGCCAGAATCAGCTCAGTATATTCACGATACTGAAGGATCAGACGATATGCCAGCACATATACGTACCGCCCTCACTCACACATCAGAAACCATCCCCATTAACAGAGGCCACTTAGTTTTGGGAACTTGGCAAGGCATCTACATTTGGGAACATCGCCAACATAGTCATAATAGGGAATTAGTAGTTCATATTTCTGGGTAGCTGAGTGGGGAGGTGGGGAGGTGGGGAGATGGGGAGGTGGGGAGATGGGGAGTGTGAGGAGAATAAATAGTAACTTTTGACTAATAACAATTGACCATTGACCATTGACAAATGAAAATCGCTGATTTAGTAGCTTGGTTTGAAGAATGGGCAAATCCAGCTTGGCAAGAAAGCTGGGATAATTGTGGCTGGCAAATTGAACCGGGTGTATTAAAGGAACAAGCAAGGGTTCTAGTTTGTCTGACACCGACTTTGGCAGTGATGGAGGAAGCGATCGCTTATCGAAAAGCTGGTATCTCTGTAAATCTAATTTTTGCCCACCATCCCCTTATCTTTAATCCGCCAAAGTCTCTGTGCGGTGGCAACCCGATTGCGGAAATGGCGCGGTTAGCTTTTACCCACAATATTGGTATTTACACTGCTCACACTAATTTTGATCAAGTTCAAGATGGTACTGCTGATGTTTTGGCGCAAATCTTGGAACTTGAACAAGTTTCTCCAATAGTACCCACACAAGCAGGTTTGGGTTACGGGCGTGTTGGTGTTTTACAACCTGCTTTAGGATTGCGGAATTTACTAACAATAATTCAATCTCGGCTAAACTCTCCTTCTGTGATTGTTTCTCCTACAGTAGATTTGCAGCAAAAAATTAACAAAGTAGCAGTCTTAGGAGGTTCGGGAGCAAGTTTTATCTCGGCAGTAGTCAAAACTGGCGCTCAAGTCTATCTAACTTCTGATTGTAAGTTTCATCAGTTTCAAGAAAGCCGCGATCGCGGTTTAATTTTAGTTGATGCTGGTCATTATGCTACCGAACGTCCTGCTTGCGCTCGTCTAGTGCAGAAGTTCTGTACCTTAAATCTCGATTGGGTAGAGTTAAGTCAACAAGATGAGGATTTCCGCTTGTTTATTCGATGAACTACGTGTAATCTTATTTGCTCATCACATCCTCAGCGTATATAAAATTAAAAATTTTAAATATTATAGTAGTTTATTGAACTCTTTCTATCTAGAATTAATACTTAATTTATAGTATTAAAATTTACCAAAATAGAACGAATATAAATCAAATATAGAAAATTTTAATCGAACTAAAATATACAAAATACTCGTCTTAGAAGCGCTTAGCAACGGTTAGAGAAGAGATGTGATTTTAATCACATCAAATTTCAACTCCAATCACTTATATTTGCTGATCTGTATCAACTCAATAAAGATGAATTTATTCCACAGTAGAGAAAAGAATCGCCAAATTATGCTCTAATCACAATGATCCGCGCACTTATTGAATCTGCTTTTGAAACAGGATATCTTAGTGTTGAATCCGAGGGTCTTCTTCATCAAATGCTGGCGACAAAAAGCTATCAGCCAGAGGATTTAACCGCCCTTTCAATATTATTAGATGCTGTTCGTGCGGGTCGTATTAAGCGAGAAGCTTCTTCAAATCTGGTCATGGAATGTCCCAAATACTACAAAAGAAACTAATAAGCAAAACTCAGGGAAACCCTTGACCTATTGACTATTGGCCTTATGGGGCTTTATGCCTCCAAAGCGTGAAGACAGTCGCTACAACCCAATGTCAAGTGCTACAATGCTCTTAACCTGTAGATTAGCACACTCAACTCGTACTGTAGGATGCTGCCTCATCACCGCAAAGGCTCATTTTTGACTTTTTATTAAGCATTAGTTGTTTAAAAGCATGAAGGTTACTAGAGAATAAGCTAAGATCAATTACGTAGGGATAAAAGTAAAGCCGAGTCCCCAGACTTCCCAGCAATGCCAATGAATACAAGTAGGCAACTTCGACAACTGCAACCTAAGCTTGTTTTTAAGTATCTTTTATTACATAATGATACTAAGGACTCACCAGCGAATACTATCGACCTGGTCAGCTTAACTCCTGAATTATGTGACTTATGTGAGATGAACATTCCCTGAATGGCCTCAACAGGTGGGGTTAAGTTGGTGAAATAAACACAAGCCAACTTTAAATTGATGATTCAAAATTTCCATTGGTTGATAACCACAAGCAAGTCTTGGGTTTGGGTCAAACAGAGCATCTTTAATAAGGGTTAATTTTCATCAACCCAAAAAGAGTGCTATAAATTGGGGAATAAAACCCAGATGTTAACAGATTTAACTAGATTTAAAAAGGCAGAAGCAGTAGATGCTACACCGCAAGATTTATCAACTGTGTTGCGATGGGCGGGAGGTATGTGTGTTCTTGCGGGACCAGCAACGCTGGATTGAACGCGCCCGCATCATCGATATAGAGGGAGATTTAGTTACCCTACGCTATGAAACAGAAGAAGACGAGGAAATCTGTTCTTGGGAGGAAATGGTTCGTCTTGAAAGTATTGGTGCCATAACTCAGAAATTAGCTTCCGTGCCGCGTGGCAATGTTGAACCTTTGTTGACCGAAGACTGTCCAGAGGTAGAACGTATCCGCAATCGTTACACAGATTCTAATCCAGACTAGCTGGTTGGTGGTTAGTGGTTAGTAGACCTACTAACTACTAACAACTAACTAATAAATAAGTACTATTAACTATCACTGCCACGCTCAAAAGCTGGACAGTAACCATCAAGGGTTACTTTGAAGTTATATAAAGGGGACGCGGGATTCCAGCACCGTTGTCCCCTTTGATGTCGGCAGGTTCCGCAGCAGTCTACATCAGACCACACATAGCGATCGCTACTTTGATTCAAAAGTTCTCGTTGTGACAACCCCCGCAATACTAGTTCTTCTCCTTGCCAACGGGCTTCTATTAAACCTGTATCAGCAAATTGTTGCCAACGGGGATCAGCTGTAATCGCATCAGGAAGGGCAATCGTTACAACCGTTTCTAACTCGGTGAGTTCACCTTCATAATTCGTTTCTGGCGCAGCTGGTTGTAAAAATGTTTCACCAATCAGTAGTTCTACCAATGTCCCTACTTCTGGAGAATGTACGTGGTAACGATTTTGCAATTCCTCCAAGCTAGTCAAGTCTGCCAAATAGGTAGGAGAAGCATGAACAAAGATGACATGCTGAGGTCGCAAATTATGAATTAGTTGAGTAGTACCGGGGCCATCACTATGTTGGGCAAGTAGATAGCTTTCAAGAGTGACAATTCCGGGAAACTGTTCATAATTAATTTTTATGTCAGTTTTTTCTGGTAAGAGAATCAGCCAGGGCCCTGTATCAGGTTGCATGTACTGACTCAGGTCAACTGTAGAGTCGGTGACGATAATACAAGGAAACTTACCGACAGTTGCACGCTGGTGTGGCTGCAAACGCCGGACACGAGGACGTATCCGTTCATCCCAAAATAATGGTTGATGACGGGCAAAATTTTGTACCGAGGGCGGAAAGTGGGGTAATAACTCTAAATAGGCATCACAGCCAGTAGCAACAGCACCGTTAACCCAGATATCAAGGTCACGACCTGTAAAGTGATGATGGCTGCGTAAAAGCATTAATAGTTCTTGACCCAACCCTAAAGCAGGTGTAGGCATAAGTACAGAGTAACGGTCAGCGATCGCCCGATTAATTCTTTCTGCTAGTTGATTTTCTTGGTTACGACGGTGAGGGTGACGAGAAGTACCATACGTCCCTTCAATAATTAGCACATCTAACTCCAATCCCCGCAATTCTTCTAAGCGCAAACCCTCCACTAATCGTGAGTTAGATAAGAAAAAGTCACCAGTATACAATAACTTATAGGTACGCTGTGGGGTAACATAGGTAAATAGAATTGCCGCAGCCCCTGGTAAATGTCCCGCCGGAAATAATTCCACCACCAGACCATCTTTTACTTCTAGTGGCGATCGCAAAGGCAAAGCCTGACAAAATTGTGATAATTCTTGACTATCTTGATCAAGCCAATTTAACGGCAGTAACTTACTAGTTACCTCACTAGCGTAGATGGGTAACAGAGGAAAAGCTTGATGTAGTGTCAGCAAACCCCTGGCGTGATCTGGGTGAGCATGACTTACAAAAACAAAGTCAGCAGGTAGAGGCGAACTACCCCGCCGTGCTGACTTTGTAACTTCTTTCAGAATAGGCGAAATATCTGCCAAACCACAGTCTAGTAAAAAGCGGTGTGGTCCCATTCGCACTAACAAACACACACCTTCATCAGTGTGGTTGACACCATAGGGTACACATTCTAACTCACTTGCTACTTCCCCTGAATCCATACGCGAGGATACTGACAGACGATCGCTCATGCTTTCCTCCCCGCCGAACTCATTTTTATGAATATTTCCAACAAACCAAGAACTTTTACGAAAATATTTATCACTTTATCTAGGGGCTAATTTCCTAACTTACGCCCCTACGCCCTTGGAAAGCGGATTTGCTGTGGGGGAGGAAGTCTTCACAGAACAGTTATCAGTTATCAGTTCTATTACCTGGGTTGAGTCTTCCACTATGGGGAGGGTCAGTACCAAAGCTTGATCACTGTTTACTGATTTAAGAAAACGTGGGTCATCATGAAGTCCTGATTAGACAGATTAGGGGCGATTGCCTTTAGCTGTATTTCTATCAATGTGCAGAGCCATTGCCGTGGTAGTTGTCAGAATCGTAGAACCCGTTTTTAGTGCCAAAGAACAAGCATGATACAGTAAAAATTGCAGTCAGTGCGATTAATATTAGCTTTACATCCATTTTGCTTGTTGCCCTCTACTAAAATACTTTCTTCTATTATTAAGTGATTCCACAAGCGAGGGTAATCACAGGACAGTCTCTACCATTTTTATGTTAATTGTACAATGAGTCAATTTACTGCTCTCAGTCCGATTGTAGAATTTTTCTTTGAGACTGTCTATCTGTTCGGGGAGCGAGAGGTGGGGAGTGTGGGGTGATGGGGAGGTGGGGAGAATAAAAGTGATTAATGACTAATGACGATTGACGATGGACTATTGACTATTGACTGATGACTGTTTTCAGGGTGGGGACAAAATTTGGATAGGAGATACTTGCTGCTTCTGCACGTTGGATGGTAGTTGTACCAGTGGCAGCTAAAGCAGCGATCGCTAAACTCATGGCAATGCGATGATCTGTATAACTATCTACATCTGTTCCAACTAGGGGAGTTCCACCAGTGATTTCCATCCCATCAGTTAGTTCAGTTACTTTTGCTCCCATCTTATTTAGTTGCTGAGCCATAACAGCAATGCGATCGCTTTCTTTAACCCGTAATTCTGCCGCATCTTTGATTACAGTTGTACCCGTAGCAAATACTGAAGCTACTGCTAAAATTGGGATTTCATCAATCAGCCTGGGTATGATTTCCCCAGCAATTATGCAACTTTGTAAACGACTGGAACGCACCCGCAAATCGGCTACTGGTTCACCAGCAACTTCCCGTTCATTCAACCTTTGAATATCTGCCCCCATCATTGCTAAAGCTTCTAAAATACCTGTACGAGTCGGATTAACGCCGACATTCTCAATCACTAACTCGGAATTTGGTACAATTGCCCCAGCTACTAACCAAAAGGCTGCGGAACTGATATCCCCAGGAACAATTACTGTTTGTCCAACTAGTTGAGCAGGGCCTGTAATTGTCACACTATGAGTTTGGGGATCAATATCTAATTTTGCCCCAAAGGCCCTGAGCATTCTTTCACTATGATCGCGGGAAAGGGCTGGTTCAGTCACAGTAGTTTGTCCTTGTGTTAGCAAACCTGCCAGCAAAATACAGGATTTGACTTGAGCAGAAGCAATAGGAGAGTGATAATGAATTGGTTTGAGAGCCTGTCCAGAAATGGCCAAAGGTGCTAAAGAAGCGTCTTTACGTCCCCAAATTTGCGCCCCCATCTGTTGTAGTGGCTTAACCACACGAGACATCGGACGCGATCGCAAAGAACTATCACCTGTAACAGTAAAAAAGCGTCCTGGATGGGATGCTAATAATCCCAACATTAATCGTATCGTTGTACCTGAATTACCAGCATTCAACACATCTGTTGGTTCTTGTAAATTGCCCAAACCAATACCTGTAACTGTTACAAGTTCACTATTCAACTCAGAAATTTCTGCCCCCATTGCTTGGAAACAGCTAGCAGTGCTGCAAGGATCTTCACCTAAAAGTAACCCTTTGATTTGGGTTTGACCTTGAGCGATCGCACCCAACATCAAAGCACGATGAGAGATAGATTTATCTCCCGGAATCTGAATTTGACCTTGTAAAGATAATCCAGAAGTATACGGCTGAATAATTAAGTTTTGCGAAACGTTTTCTTTAGTTTCTAAGGTGATAACAGAATGCGACATTAGGATAAACTGACTTGTGACTGCATCGGAAGTTGACCGATAGCAAAAGCTTTAACAGTTATCAGTTATCAGTTATCAGATACCAATTGATCACTGAATAACTGTTCACTGCTCACTGAATTGAGCTACTGCTAGTTACTTCCTCGCTAGTATCCTATCGCTTTCTTTTGCATGAAAATTAATCAAATACGCTCAGAGTCTATTTAAGTACTAAACAAAATTAATTACACATTCTCTATAAATATGTTCCTTGTTCCCAGTTCCGCTTTCCCTGTTCCCTGTTAGTCAGTAGTGTTTGAATACTTCAGGAAGTCACGTTTTGCGCTTCTACAACGAGTCTGACTTCCTTATAATGTTACCAGCAAGTTTCCCTGAGCTAAAAGCGGTTTAAGTACAAGTGTATTTACTTTAGTTACAACACATTGCAACCACGTAAACTATCATTTGCGAAAGCTAAATTTAGAAAAAGCCCCATCAAGGCTGCATAGATTGGTATCTTAGCTTGTTTTAAACCCAATTTGTCCAGTTGATCCAAGTCTAGCTAAACAAGGTTCCGTTGCTTACCATTAATTGTCGATCACCTGATATTTGATTTCGTTTTACTCCTTAGCTTCTAGCCTCTATCGCTCCCATGCTGACACATCACCGCAAGCCCGTGTGCTTATCACTTATTTCTACAGATCTGCCACTCTGGTCTGTTGTTGAAACTGCCGCAACACTGTATCAAAAAGATCGCGATCGCTTTCATTTACTGTTGACAGCACCGACTGTAACCAACAGTAAAGAGGCACTAAATTCCAGTAGTCCCAGGGTATTATGGCTGGAGATTTCCCCTTACCGAGTTACTATGACTATGCAAGGTAATGCTCAGTTGAGTTACCGACATTTTTGGGAACGGGGTGTATACGGCATTACCCGCTATTGGTTGCCAAATGAGTCCCTACAACCCAACCAACCAATTCGCTTACGTAATTTTACTCGTAACCTAACCCTAAACGGACACCCACTGCCAGAACATTTACGAGTGGAGTATGAGTTATGGGCAGGAAAAGTCCAATTGGGATGCTATATTCTCAATTTGGAAATACATCATTGATTTGTTGTTGGTTAGTGGTTAGTGGTTAGTGGTAAAAAACTACTAACTACTAACTGCTAATGTACAGACGCGAGGAACATCGCGTCTCTACCCACTAACTACTTCACCCAATGAGATGATATCTACTGGGTGAGGTGCTATCACTGCTGTCAGTTCTACACTGGAAATCTTGCGGAATTTTGGGCAAACTCATGTTCTTGTTGATTTTCAACACTGACAGCAACAACTGGATTCCACATAATTCTCGTCCTGAATCCGAATCTCATTTCAATATGAGTAATAGATGTCGTCACACTGCTTGTCAAATTGCAGAAGATTTGCAACGTGTTCAAGACAATTACTATCTAGAACGATGTAATCTCTTTTAACTAAAATATTTTTGTTCACTGATAACTGTTCACTGATTTAAACCAATCCGGAACGCAAGGCTACAACAGCAGCCTGTACACGATCATCAACAGATAATTTATTCATGATTCCCCGGACATGAGTTTTCACAGTGTTGGGGCTGAGGTAGAGTTTTTCAGCAATCTCTGGGTTGCTATAGCCTTCTACCATCAGTTTCAAAACTTCTAATTCGCGTTCAGAAAGATGGGCTACATTGCTTTTAGGGGAAGGTGGTTTGAGATTTTCAATTACTTGTCTGGCAATTTGGGGATCAAGGTAAGTTGCACCTTCCACAGCAGCTGCGATCGCACTTAAAAGTCGCTCTACACTAGCTCCTTTAATACAATATGCATCAGCGCCACTAGATAAAGCAGCAATAATTTCCGTTTCTGTTTTATGAGACGTCAGCATCACCACATGAGTGTTGGGTAATGCAGCTTTGATTTGTTGTGTCGCTGCAATTCCATCTAAACGGGGTAAGCCAATATCCATTACTACTACATCTGGTTTGAGTTTCAATGCCGCTTGTACACCCAAATAGCCATCTTCAGCTTGTCCAATAATTTCCAACTGGGGATGCGCCATCAGCGACTGTTCTAAACCCAATAGCATCATCGGATCATCTTCAATGATTAATACTTGTAATGGTGCAGCATCTGGAGGCAGATTAATAGAAGTATCAATAGACATAATTAATTTTGTTAATCGTCAATTGTTAATTGTCAATTGTTATTGGTTAGTAGTTAGTTATTTATCCAAACAACAAACAACAACCCTACCCTTCAAGAACCCCTTGAAGGGGAACGGGTACTCTACTTTGAAGCCGCCCTTTGGGCGTCTACGCCAGTCCCCCTACCCTTACCTTAAGCCGTGTAAAGCGCGTCTACGTGACGGGAACCGCCTTTTTGGGGGGCTGGACTCACCAACAATCAACTTTACTCTTCTACCCGATATCCGAATTCTGCTAAACGAATGCGTGACTGACGCCATTTTGGTTGCACTTTCACAAATAATTCTAGGTAAACTTTGCCTGCAATTAACTTTTGAATTTGTTCTCTGGCTGCACTACCAACGGCTTTCAGCATCGAACCACCTTTACCAATGAGAATTCCTTTTTGAGAATCACGTTCGACGTGAATCGTGGCTAATACGCGGGTAATAGTTGTTGTTTCTTCTACTTTATCGATGGATATTGCTACAGAATGGGGAATTTCTTCGCGCGTTAACAGCAAAATCTGTTCTCGAATTAATTCGCCCATGATAAAGCGTTCTGGTTGATCGGTAACTAAGTCGGGAGGATAGTAGTAAGGCCCGGGTTCTATATTTTGAATTAGTAATTGTTGTAATTCGCCTAATCCTGTACCTGTTTTGGCAGAAAATTTTACCGTCTGCCATTGATGAGCATTTGCTAACTGCGTGTAACTTTCATCTATAGCCAAGGAATTAGCTACCTGTTGGTCGATTTTGTTTAGACCTAAAATTACAGGTGTGCTGCTGCGACTCAGTAAATCGGCAATGTAGCGATCACCTGCACCACAAAAAGTTGTAGCATCAACTACAAATAGCACCACATCCACAGATTCAATCGCTATTTTGGCATTTTGCACCAGCACTTCACCCAACTGATGATGAGGTTTATGAATTCCTGGTGTATCCACAAAAATTAATTGTGCCTCTTTTGTGGTTAATATGCCCCGCAATCGATTGCGTGTAGTTTGGGCTACTGGTGATGTAATGGCTATTTTTTGTCCAACTAACTGATTCATCAACGTAGATTTACCGACATTGGGACGACCAACAATACCGATAAAGCCTGACCTGAAACCAGGAGGAGCCTGTGGAATCATTACTTCCCCTGCAAAAGAGAAGATATCATTATTACTACTATTCACCTGTGACTCCGTTTACTCTACGTTTGCAATTAGTAATATGGTGTGTAGAGACAAAAGAAACATAGAATCACCCTGACGTTTTTAGCTATTGCCTTTGCTTAAGTTTAATCTACTACTAAATATATTTAACTACCTAAATATATTTCACATACCAAATATCAAAGCATTTGGCTTAGACAATGTTACGAATCACTAACAAAGCTAAACTAAATAATACCCTAGTTCCAACTACCTAAAACTACCTATAGGATAGATATTTATTTATGAATATATATATTTGTGCATTTTTATCCCGCCTTCTGCCCTCTACCTTCTTAATTAATCACTCCCAACACAAACTCCCCTTCATTTACGGCTTGATTAGTTGCAACATCATAAACTAATCCATCTTGTTCAGCGTAAATGTCACTTATCTGAGGTAATTTACCTTCTTTATTGAAACTCAGAATTTGATAAAGCTTTTCTCCAGCTTTAATTTCACTGCCTAACTCAACTCTCGCTTGAATCATTCCACCGACAGGGGCATAATATTTCCTAATTTGACTTCTGGCTCTAAAAGTCATTTTGTGAGATTCACTCTTTGCTAAAGGAAAGCCAGCAATTTTAAGTACTCCTTTGGATGCTAAATAGTTTTTGATTCCTAAAATACCTTTGGCTACTGAATCAAGATTCATTTGCATACCCATACCTAACTCAAGTGTCCAGGCTTCTACTTCAAACTTGATATTTCTTCCTAGTTCTTTCAAATATTTTTCTAATGCTAACCAAGGCTTAATAAATGCTTCATCAAAGGCATCTCCGTCATATTCATCAAGTACAATCCCAAAATTCAGTAAAAAGTATTTAGCACTGTCTTCTCGATTGGGAAAGTAATAAAGGTAATTTAAACCTTGATTGGTAGAACTATGTAAATCAATTAAGTAATCAGCATCTAAACTTAGAGATTGTAGTTTGTAGCGAAACTTCTCAGTATAAGGTACGCTACTGGGAGAATTAATTTTTTCTAAAAGTTCAGTAAATTTTTGCTGAATTAAGGCAAGATAATTTTGTTTGACGACCTCCGAATTTAAATGAAGTTGAGATTTAGCAAATATAGCTAAATCATCAGCTTCTTTTTCGTAATCCCAAAATATACGGTTCCAATCTTTCGCTTCGTAAAGACAGTATCTACCAGGAGAAAAGTGATGTATACGTGTATTCGTTCCCATCGGATTACAAACAGGAACTAACCAAATTTCGCCAATTAAATCAGTATCATTTAGTGTCAATAAAAATTCAATGAATTGGTGAATTACTGCATTACCAGCTATTTCTGCACCATGTAGATTAGATTGAATGTAAACTTTTTTGCCTGGATAAGTGCCAGTAAATTTATATAATTGCAGTGACAAAAAATCACCAGAAGCCATCTGGCGTAGAGGAATTGTAGAAATAGTAGGTTGCATTTTAAGTAACAGGAAAGGGGGATGGGGTGGTGGGGTGGTGGGGTGGTGGGGAGATGGGGAGAAAACAATTCAAAATTCAAAATTTAGGAAGAGGGTGTGGGGAGTGTGGGGAGTGTGGGGAGTGGGTACTGGACATGGTTAACAATTGCTAACCACTAACCAACAACCAACCATCAACAATCAACAATCAACCACCAACCAACAACTAAGTTCTCATTATTCTTTTGAAGTTGAGATTTTCTTTGTGATAACTTTATGGTTCATGTCTTAGTGATTCCATCTATTCCTTAAATCTCAATTTATCAATGCAATCTCAAGTTATCATTCCGCCACCCCTGCAACCTAGTGACTTACTACGAGTTATTGCGCCTAGTGGTGCTTTACGAGAACTTACAGCATTTGAACAGGGAGTAGAAATTTGGCGATCGCGCGGCTACCGACTAGAAGTAATACCAGAGATTGATGACAAATGGGGATACTTAGCCGGTAAAGATGAGACTCGTCGTCACCACCTAGCATTAGCATGGCAAGATCCTGAATGTCGCGGTATTCTCTGCGCCAGAGGTGGTTTCGGTAGTACCCGAATTTTGGAAAATTGGCATTGGGGAGTAGGGACAGTGGGGAGGAGGTGGGAAGAACCGGAGGTGGGGAGAACCGGAGGTGAGGAGAGTTTCACTCTAAGTTCTCCTTATCACCCCTACCCTACGGGAAGCCGAGTAAAGCGCGTCTACACCCCATCACCCCATCACCCCATCACCCCAACTTATTCTCCCAAGTGGCTGATTGGCTTTTCCGACATCACCGCTTTACTGTGGAGTCTTTATCAGGCGGGAATTTCTGGTGTACACGCGCCTTTGTTAACCACGATCGCTGATGAACCAGATTGGTCAATTCAACGTTTATTTGATTGGGTCGAAGGACGTTCCCTTCCTTCCTTAAAAGGTTGTGGTTGGGGAGGTGGTATAACTACTGGTATCTTGCTACCTGCTAATCTGACTGTGGCTACCCATCTTTTGAGTACACCCATCCAACCGGATTTAGATGGTGTCATCCTGGCTTTTGAAGATGTGACAGAAGCCCCCTACCGGATTGATAGAATGTTGACGCAGTGGCGCCTGTGTGGTGCTTTATCTAAAGTTCGTGGTATCGCTTTGGGTAGCTTTAGTAAATGTGAAGCACCATTAGGTATTCCTAGTTTTACAGTGGAAGAAGTTTTGCGCGATCGCTTGAGTGATTTGGGTATTCCTGTTGTCTCGGATTTACCCTTTGGTCACGAAGCACCAAATGCAGCATTACCAGTAGGTGTAAAGGTGATTTTAGATGCAGATCAAGGCATATTGGATATTGTCAGATGAACTGTAACTGTTGTCGAGAGAGATCCAGAAATAGCTTATAATACGCACGTTGTCCTCAAGTGTTCAAATATTTTGAGGAATTAATTGCATGGCTAAACAATATGTATCTACCGCTTATTTACAGCAGCATGACAGCAAGCTGTATGCTATTTTTGCTTGGAGCCAAAGACAAGCGGAAATAATTCCAGCAAAATCATGGTTGACTGTAATGGAGATATTTGTTCATGAACATTCTTTAGAAAAAGCCTATCAAATATTTCAAGAAATTAAATTAGCTCCAACTGCCAATCAAATCATAGATGAAATCAATAAATACGCAGATTTACTTTCCAATGCTATAGTATTTGTAGCAGATAGCCAAATTACAATTTATGGCAAAGGTTTTCGGAGTTTTATCGAAAAAGATATGCAGTTTGAACTTGGTTCATTAAGTCGAAAAAGTTACCAAGTTCTCCTACAATTATTTACTCATCTACAATTAGAAGATGACTTAGAAAAAATTCAGAATATAAAAGACTTTTTTAAATTAGTAGAAAAACTAGAAAATTTAGGTTTATTATCTCCTGCCACAGGCTCTATTAATTGGGGAGATTTAAAAAAGACAGTTCCTATTTGTCAAGCATTTGGATTGACAAGAGGAACTCCTGTGGATCGCTACTATCTCCGGAAATTTATTGACGAGATTCATGCACAAGTAGTTGGCAATATTTTGGAAGTAGGTGGGACTCCTAAAGATAAAGATTTCTATCAAATGAATCCGGGTAGTTCCTATCGGATTCTTAACTTAGAATCAGGGCCAGAGGTAGATATAGTTGGGGATGTTCATGATGTATCTATGATCGAACCAAAGTCTTTAGATTCAGTGATTATCTTTAATGTTTTAGAACATTGTTACGCACCCTGGATTGTCATTGAAAATATTCATACCTGGCTAAAAAAGGGTGGCAAATGTTTTGCGATGGTTCCAAGTGCGATTCGAGTTCATGCTACCCCGCTGGACTATTGGCGGCCTTTACCAGATGCTTTTGCTTGGATGTTTAGAAATTTTTCTCGACAGAAATTGTATGTTTATGGCAATCCGATTACTGTCATAGCTAGTTATCATGGTATTGCCGTCGAAGAATTAACCCCCAAAGAACTAGACGCTTTTCATCCAGATTATCCCGTCGCAACTTGTATCGTAGCTGAAAAATAATGAGTAGTATAATTTTCGACTACACACCCGAGATATCAATAATTCTATGTACTTACAACCGAGCAAAATATTTAAATAACTGTATTGATAGTGTTATTAATCAAACTTTTAAAAATTACGAATTGATTGTAGTTGATGACGGTAGCCAAGATAATACTTTTGAGATTGTCAATTTTTATCTTCAGCAGTTCCGGAATATTCGCTATCTTAATCATCAAAATCGCAAGTTAGCCTACTCTAAAAATGCTGGAATACAAGCATCATTCGGTAAGTACATTACATTTATTGATAGTGATGATACTTATCAACCAAATCATTTAGAATCCCGACTTCAATTTATGCAAGCTAACCCAGAAATTGATTTGATACAAGGAGGATTTGCAAGTGATGAAGAAATTTGGGTAGCAGATTATTTTCAACCAGGAAAAACAATTAATTTAAGGGAATGTGTCTTAGGTCCTACTTTTTTTGGAAAAAGACAGGTATTTTTTAATTTGCATGGGTTTAATAATATTGCCTATGGAGAAGATACAGACTTGTGGGAACGGGCAGAAAAAATCTTTAAAACTTACAAGTTAACTGAACCGCAAACTTATAACTATACAAGAGCAGAAACAAGTATTACTAAGAGTGTATTAGAAAAATTATCCTAAATATATATAAACTGCTGAGCATGAACATAAGATTTTTAATCTGCCAAATTAGAAATTATGTACGCCAGTTTATGAGTTCGGCTTGGCAAATTTCAATTGTGGGAGTTTGCTTATGTTTGTTATTATTTATATATGGTTGTCAAGCTACACAAAATAATGACAATGGAGTTATTCATCTGACACTTTGGCAAGGAATTAATCCCCCTGTCAATCGAGATGTATTTCAAAAATTGGTGGATAAGTTTAATCAAACTCATCCAAATATTCAAGTAGAATCTATTTATGCTGGTCAGCTTGACCAACAATTACCGAAAGTATTAACAGCAGTGGTGGGTAATGTTCCACCCGATATTCTGACATATTATCCGCAAATTACAGGTCAGTTGATAGAGTTAGGTGCAATTCGACCTCTAGAAGATTGGTTAGATAAATTGCCCATAAAATCAGAAATTATTCCAAATTTATTTGAAGAATTACAGTTAAATGGTCATACTTGGTCAGTACCACTGTATACCAGCAATATGGGTATTTTTTACCGACGGGATCTATTTAAAGCTGCGGGAATAAATGAACCACCGAAGACTTGGGAAGAATTGCGACAAGTTGCGAAAAAATTAACTTTAGATCGTAATGGTGACAACCGTCCCGAACAATACGGCATATTATTACCCTTGGGAAAGGGAGAATGGACTGTGTTTAGTTGGTTTCCTTTCCTATTTGGTGCTGGGGGAGAGGTAATCAAAAATAACAAACCAGATTTGATGAACAAACAAGCGATCGCAGCTTTGCAATTCTGGCAAGATTTAATTAAAGATGGTTCAGCTAAATTATCACCCCCAGAACGGGGTTATGAAGAAGATAATTTTACCTCTGGTCGCGTGGCTATGCAAATTACTGGACCTTGGACTTACATCATGAAATCTGATGTTGATTTTGATGTCTTTCCTATTCCTGGAAAATTGCAACAAGCTACAGTAGCTGGTACTGGTAACATGTACGTCATGAAAACCACACCAGAAAGAGAGCAAGCTGCACTCAAGTTTCTTGAGTACATGTTGAGTGAAGAATTTCAAACTGAGTGGAGTATTAGTACAGGTTTTTTACCAGTAAATATTAAATCTGCTCAAAGTCAAGCTTTTGTGGAACTTATCAACCAAAAACCAGTGTTAAAAGTCTTTTTAGAGCAAATGTCTGTGACACGCGCTAGACCAATAATTGCTGGATATAGTCGTCTTTCTGATAGTCTGGGGAGAGCTATTGAGGCGACTTTGTTAGGTGAATCTCCCGAAAAGGCTTTAAAAGCTGCTCAAGAACGTTTAGATATGATTTGGGGGAAGTAGGAGATTGGGAGGAGTGTGGGGTGATGGGGTGATGGGGGTGAAGATGTTCTCCCTTGTCCCCCTTCACTTATCCTCTATCCTCTATCCCTTTTGTACTCCCAATCTATCCAACACAAAAGCATACTCAAACGCCAGTTCTTTGAGACTTTCGTAACGTCCAGATGCGCCACTGTGTCCTGCACCCATGTTGATTTTCAGCAAGAGAATGTTGTTATCTGTTTTGAGTTCTCGTAGTTTTGCTGTCCATTTTGCAGGTTCCCAATATTTAACGCGCGCATCATTTAATCCAGCTGTAATTAACATATCTGGGTAATCTTTAGCCTCGACGTTATCGTAGGGTGAGTATGATTTCATGTAGTCGTAATAGACTTTATCGTTGGGATTCCCCCATTCTTCCTGTTCCATTGCTGATAAAGGTAAAGAAGTATCTAGGATGGTTGTGACTACATCTACAAAAGGCACATCCGCAACTACTACTTTAAACAAATCTGGGCGTATATTGACTACTGCTCCCATTAATAAACCGCCAGCACTACCACCGGAAATAGCAAGTGCATTACTTGTTGTCCACCCTTGGGAGATAAGATATTCTGCACAGGCAATAAAATCTGTAAAGGTATTTTTTTTGTGCAAAAATTTGCCATCTTCATACCATTTGCGGCCCATTTCTCCGCCGCCACGAATATGAGCGATCGCAAATACAATTCCCCGATCTAACAATGTCAATCTAGTTGAGGAAAATGATGCCGGGTAATTTGCCCCATAAGCACCATATCCAGTTAGATACAAAGGATTTTTGCCATCTTTTTTAATTCCCTTTTTATAAACAATAGATATGGGGATTTGTGTACCGTCAGGAGCCGGAACCATTAATTTTTCACTGTTATACTGGGTTCTGTCGTAGCCTCCCAAAACTTCTGTTTCTTTTTTCAGTTCCCGCTCATTTGTTTCCATATCGTAATCAAATACAGATGGCGGCGTAATTAAAGAAGTGTAGTGTATCCGCAAAGTAGTAGTGTCAAATTCCGGGTTACTACCTTCAAAAAATGAGTAGGTTGGTTCGGGAAAAGTAATATTATGTTCTTCTCCACTCCTCAGGTTTTGTACCCTACCAGTTGGTAATCCATCCTTGCGTTCGTAAATAACCAAGTGATTGGCAAACAAACTAATTCCTGATAACATCACATCTTCCCGATGGGGAATAACAGTTTGCCAATTATCTTTACTTGGTGAATTTACCGGAGTTTTCATTAACTTAAAGTTAATTGCTTGTTCATTTGTGACTATATAAAAATCATCACTGTGATGATCAATGTCGTATTCTACCCCTGTAGTCCGGGGACGAAATAACTGAAAGTTTCCGGTAGGATGATTAGCGTCTAAATAGTGGACTTCTGAGGTGATTTTGCTCCCTAAGCTCAACAAGATATAAGCTTGGCTGCGAGTTTTGCCCACTGCTAAATAATAAATATCGTCCGGTTCGTGATAGATAAGAATATCTTGATTAACATCTGTGGCTAATGTATGTCGAAATAACTGAAATGGACGATTGGCATCATCTAATTTCGTGTAAAATACAGTTTGATTATCATTCGCCCACGCCAAAGAAAAATAAGTATCAGAGATACTTTCGGGATAAAGTTGACGAGTATTTAAATCCAAAAAAAACAGTGTATATCTTTCAGAACCAGTTGTATCTACCGAATAAGCTAATATTTGATGATTAGGGCTAACTTGTAGTACTCCGATACTAAAAAAATCATGCCCTTGGGCTAGTTCATTTTGGTCTAGTAGTATTTCTTCAGAAGCATCAAGACTACCTTTTTGGCGACAGTAAATTGGATAAGCTTTACCCTCTTCTGTGCGCGAATAATAATAATATTCATCTTTACGATAAGGCACGGAAAGGTCTGTTTCTTTAATGCGAGACAGCATTTCTTCGTATAGCTGTTGTTGAAAAGCTTCCGTGTGCTGCATCATAGCTTGGGTGTAAGCATTTTCTGCTTTCAAGTAAGCGATCGTTTTTGGATCTTGGTGATCGCGCATCCAAAAGTAATTATCAATCCGCCTGTCACCGTGTAACTCTAATACATGCGATCGTTTTTCAGCTACGGGTGGAGTAACTGTTGTTTGTGAGGAGTCGATTTTATTCATCTTGTTTCACCTGAGTTTGCTGCAACTACTGACGTGCAGTGATGCGGCGGGAGTAGATTTTCAACCTGCAAAAGCCAATGGCTGGAATAACTCCTAAAATAATTGCCGTCAATGCTTGTCCACTTAAATACAATATCTGAGCGCGACTGACTTCTGGAATCAGGTCTTGTAAAAAAGAAAGCAACCAGACAAAGATACTGATGCACAAATATGAAAATGAAGGCAGAAAATTCCACCACCAAGCACCTGCGGTCTTCCGCCGCAATACTAACCACTGGAGAAATCCTAGCCAAATTCCAGACAAAACATAGGAGATTGTTGATAAACTTCCAAAAAAGATGACATCCTCAAAAGATAAAGTTTTATTCAAGGAGTTAGCTATAGATGAAATATACTCAATCCATGCTGTAGAGACATTATTAGCAACCAACCAACCAACGCTGGTAGCAAGTACCCACAACCACCATGCAGATAGATAGCGGCGCAAGACGAGTGCTTGATCGGCGGCGAAAATCATCGCAAACACAACACTACTAATAGATTTTACCCATCCATCCCATGAGGGTTCTTGTTGCAGCAGACCTGGCGAGAGTGTTTGTAGGAGATATTTTTCGATAGCGATACTAGCAATTCCACCTACAACCCATCCAGTGAAAGTCATCAGGGTAAATTGGATAAAAAATTTACGTCGCTGCGATCGCGGTATTAAAAACCTCAATACTGTTGTACCAGTGCTAGAAATATAAACCTGTCCAGAGGGTATATTGGACTCTATTTTCATAGATATTCAAGTAAAAATATTGACGATCAAGATTAAATACTGAAATTAGAATAAGGTAAAAATAAAAAATGTAAATATTTATGGTTGGTAGTTAGTAGTTAGTAGTTAGTGGGTAGAGACGCGATGTTCCTCGCGTCTGTACATTAGTAGTTAGTAGTTAGTAGTTAGTGGTTTAACTACTCCTTACACTCCCAATCCCAACTTGTCTGAAAAACCGCAAAGCTGGAATGATAAGCTAAACAATGACATAAATAAAGAGTTTAGGATGAGTTATTAATGGGTATTTCCTCTAATGATCCCCTTCTCCTTAGGGCAGCTCGTGGTGAAGTTGTAGATCGTCCGCCAGTATGGATGATGCGGCAAGCGGGACGATATATGAAAGCTTATCGGGATTTAAGGGAGAAATACCCTTCGTTTCGTGAACGATCTGAAATTCCAGAAGTGGCGATCGAAGTTTCCTTACAACCTTGGCGGGCTTTTCAACCAGACGGTGTAATTTTATTTTCTGATATTGTGACACCATTGCCTGGTTTGGGCATTGACATGGATATTGCTGAAGGGAAGGGGCCAATTATTCACTCTCCCATCCGTACTCAAGCACAAGTTGATAACTTGCTTCCCCTAGATCCAGAAAAGTCCTTGCCGTTTATCCAAACTATATTGCAAGCACTGCGCCAAGAAGTAGGCAATAAATCAACGGTGTTGGGATTTGTAGGTGCGCCGTGGACTCTAGCAGCTTACGCTGTAGAAGGAAAAGGTTCTAAAACCTATTCCATAATCAAAAACATGGCATTTTCTGATCCCACAATTCTGCATCAGTTTCTGGAAAAACTTGCAGATGCGATCGCTACCTACATGCGCTATCAAATTGACTGTGGCGCCCAAGTTGTGCAAATGTTTGATTCTTGGGCAGGGCAATTAAGTCCCCAAGATTATGAAACTTTTGCTTTGCCTTATCAACAGCGAGTTTTCCAACAAGTTAAGGAAACTCATCCAGATACACCCCTAATTCTATTAGTTAGTGGTAGTGCTGGTTTATTGGAAAGAATGGCAAAATCTGGTGCAGATGTAATTACTGTAGACTGGACAGTAGACATGGCAGACGCCCGGGCAAGATTGGGCAAACACATGAAAGTGCAAGGAAATCTTGATCCTGGTGTGTTGTTTGGATCTAAGGAATTTATTCGCGATCGCATTCTTGACACTGTTCGCAAAGCTGGTAATTGGGGTCACATTCTTAACCTTGGTCACGGTGTTCTCCCTGAAACCCCAGAAGAAAACGTCGCCTTTTTCTTTGAAACTGCCAAGCAACTTAATGCTGTTAGTTGTTAGGAGTTGGTTGTTAGTTGTTGGTGAGACCAGCCCCCCCACAAAGGCGGTCTCCGTCACGTAGACGCGCTTTACGCGGCTTAAGGTAAGGGTAGGGGGACTGGCGTAGACGCCCGAAGGACGGCTTCAAAGTAGAGTACCCGTTCCCCTTCAAGGGGTTCTTGAAGGGTAGGATTGTTGGTTGTTATCCCTCTTATAAGAGAGCAGAAGTGCGCTCATCAAAATATACCTTCTTTCCTTCTGCCCTCTGCCTTCCTTCAAAAATCGTAGCTATATATAACTTAAAGCAGCTTTGCGTTTACTCTCAGTCTGATAGAATATCTAGGTTGTTTAATCTGATTCCGTCCGTCTTTGAGTCAGTCAATAGACCTTATCAACATCGATACATTAGCCCAAGAACTGGCGACCATCCAGCAAACTGGTTCTAAACGAATCGCCTTATTGGGTTCCCGTCATGTCCCGATTACACATCAAAATCTTATTGAGATGATGACTTACGCCCTGGTTTTATCAGGCAACCAAATCATCACCTCTGGTGCAACGGGTACAAATTCAGCTGCGATCAAGGGAGCAATGCGGGCCGATCCCAAATTGTTAACTGTGATTCTGCCCCAAAGCTTGGAACGCCAACCCTATGAATCCCGCCTGCAACTAGAACAAGTTATGCATTTGGTGGAAAATCCTAGTAACGATCATTTGTCCCTCGCAGAGGCTAGTTACCTGTGCAATAAGGAGATTGTCTCCCGTTGCCAGCAATTAATTTGCTTTGCGTTTCATGACAGTGGTACTTTGTTGCAAACTTGTCAAGAAGCAGAAGAAAATAGAAAATTGGTGACGCTGTTTTACTTCGATTAGTTATTAGTCCTCATGCCAGCGGTACATTCCCTCCAAAACAATTAGGAGTGAGTTTTGTCAACTGTAAGACTAGTGACTCTTAAGTGATGGCTAAGCTTAATCATTATGGACACATTGTAAGTCAGAAAAACTGTCTTGCAAGTGTCCTAAGGTTTGTGCAGCTGTGAACAAAATAAGCAGCAAAAATTATGTTATTATGGTTACTTTGAATTTTGGATTCTAGATAGGGAATTTAATTTTTTATAAATAATTATTATAAATTTTATTTATGTTGATGCAATTATTGCCGTCTCCTGTTTCTGCAATTTTTCTGTATGCGATCGCGGCTGCGGCTATGCTGTTTTATCTAGCCTTTATATTGGTAAGTTATGCTCGTGCGCGTGTAGGCTATGATCTATATGCCCCCGTGCTATGTTTGATAAACTGCCACTTTATGCTCAAAGGGCAACCTGGGCTCATCAGAACTCTTTTGAAATATTTATAATATTTGCTGCCGCAGCATTAATGGCATACATTACAGATGTAAATTCTCCCACAGGAGTAAGAGCGGCTATTGCCTTTGTAGTAGCACGATTTTTTACTCAGTTTTTTATATTTTAAATATTCCCATTTTGTGATCTCTCATGTTTGCTATTGGTTGCCTAAGAACTGCTACGATTTTTGTACTAAGTATAATCAAAGCTACAAGTTAGTTATTTTGTGTTGTTTGTTAGTTGTTGTTTGTTGTTTGGGAAAATGATTAACAACGAACTAGCAACTACCAACTCCTGAGTACCAACCATCTACTACTAATTTTTTCCTATGGCTTCTACGTATTCCTTTGATATCGTGAGTGATTTTGACAGACAAGAATTAGTTAACGCTGTCGATCAAACTGCACGAGACATTAAAAGCCGTTACGACCTCAAAGATACTCAAACTATAATAGAACTAGGTGAACAAAGCATTATTGTTAACACTGATAGCGAATTCACCTTAGAATCTGTACATAATATTCTGCGAGAAAAAGCCGCCAAGCGTAACCTTTCTCAAAAAATATTCGATTTTGGTAAAGTTGAATCAGCTAGCGGCAACCGTATTCGTCAAGAAATCAAATTGAAAAAAGGCATTAGTCAAGAAATTGCCAAGCAAATTTCTAAGTTAATTCGCGACGAATTTAAAAAAATCCAAGCCTCAATTCAAGGTGATGCTGTGCGTGTCAGTGCTAAGAGTAAAGATGAATTACAAGCAGTTATTCAACGATTAAAACAAGAAGACTTTCCTGTAGCTTTGCAATTCACAAACTATCGTTAAATTGGTTAGTTGTTAATTGATAGATAAACAACCAACAACCAACAACCAACCAAATCTTTATTTACGAGAACCGATAGTTGCTTGAAAAGCAGGGCGTTCAGACAGCCGTTTTACATAGGTAAATACAGCTGGGTGAGAACTCAAGTCTAACTTTAACATTAGGGGAATATAAGATAAGACAGACCCTACTGCAACATCAGCAACAGTAAATTTACCACCTACCAAAAATAGTTGACGCTGGAGAATTTCGTTGAGGGGAGTCATCAGACGAGGCATTTCTCGCTCACGATTAGCTTCTACAAATATGCCTGTAGCCAAGGTGGAATTAGCAAACAATACCCACTGAGCCATTTTCGCCCTTTCTTCTGGTGAGTGCTGACCTTTACCATACTTTTCATCCAGATAAAGCAAGATTGCCCCTGATTCCCAAAGTTGCAAATCACCATCAATAATTGCTGGCACTTTACCCATTGGGTTAATTGCTAAGTATGCTGGTTGACGATGTTCTCCAGCTTGCATGTCTAGCATGACAAATTCGTAGGGAATTCCCAATTCTTCGAGATACCATTGCACAATTGAGGCACGACTACGAGCGCCACCGTAAAGTTTAAGCATAAATGATTGTTGATTGTTGGTTGTTAGTTATTGGTGGTTGGTGGTTGGTGGTTAGTAGTTAGTGGTTAGTAGTTGTTCACTACTCCTTACACTCCTTACACTCCTTACACTACCCTACGGGAAGCCACTTGCGTGTCTACACACTCCTCACACTCCTCATCTCCCCACCTCCCCACCCTCACATCTCCACTAAAGAACCTTATGAGTGTGAGAATGCTGTTTGACGTTGTCTTCTTTGGTGACAACTCGAGTAGCGTTCAGTACGCGTTTGCGTTCGGTGGAATATTGAAAATCTGTATAGGTAGTGCCAATGGGGACTAAGGATTTTGCCTTTTCCTTGCGCTTGTATGTGCGCGCAGCTGCAAAAGTGCGTTGCATAAATTCATCACTAAACTGGGCTGTCTCTGGAAAATTGGACGGCTTTTGCAGTGTATCACCATCCACAACAGTTCCCAAAGTGGTGGCACAAGCAAATTTGTAGGAAGTAGGAATTCCTTTGACAAGGGCTTCTAAAGCAGCTGAGGGAATAGGTTCTATAACTTCGACTTGATGAACTTCTCCGTCTTCTTTGATGAAGCAGGTAGCTAAACCGATGACTATGTAATCTTCGGTTGTGAGGTCAGGTGCATTGGAGTAAGAAACTGTTGTTGTCATAGGAATTTGTTTTCAAAACTATAAGTTCAACTAAAAAAGTCTGAATGGTTTGTTCGCATTTTACCAAGTTGTTGCTCCTACTACTTGACTAGTCTACTAGATTGATATTTGCTGTTTCTGGAATTGAACTTGGGGATGACGTATCTAATATTAAACTCAAGGATTAATTGAAATATGACGTTACTCATCGTGTAGTGATGGGTAATATTCATATAGGGTGCTTCTCTATGTACTCATAGACACCTTATTAAGTGACACAGGGGCAGAACCACAAACACTGCAAATTATTATAAGTTGATTCACAGAGCAAGCAGCTCAGGCAGGAAGATATGAACAGCCACTCATTTTTAGCATCTGGTGAGCAGCAAAATCACAGATACAACAACGTGTTAAAAACTACCAAAAATCTTCAGCAGCGAGAAAATAACGGTAGCGGCGAATCTGCTTTCGGTGACAGCTACTTACGCTCTTGTGCTTTGAAGTCAGCCCAACAAGGAGACTATATTAAGGCGATCGCACTGTTGAGTCAGCTGATCAACCGTCATCCCCAAAATGCGATTGATTACAACAACCGGGGACTAATTTATTTTCAATGCGGCGAAAGCCAAAAAGCCTTTTGTGATTACAATACAGCTTTGCAGCTTAATCCTAATTTGGTCAGTGCTTATAATAATAGGGCTAATTACTACGCTGCTCGTGGAGAATTAGTAGCAGCGATCGCGGACTATGATCAGGCACTGGATTTGAACCCTAGTTATGTCCGAGCATGGTTGAATAGAGGCATTACTTTACGTGACTTAGGAAAATATGAAGAGGCTATTGATAATTTTGAAGTAGCGCTGCTTTTTGGTCAGTTAGAAGGTCGTATTCTAGCAGAACGCGGTAGAACTTATCATCTGTGGGGTGACTGGAATTGTGCTGTGGCTGATTATCGTCGTGCTTTGTTTTTACTACCGTCGTTTGACACCACGCAAGACATTACAACCTCACGCTTGCGTTTTCAAGTGGAAAATTGGTTCCACGAGTTAACCAAAATTCAGTGAACAGTTACCAGTGAACAGTTATCGGTGAACAGTGAATAGTCAGAACTAAAGAATAGAAAAGTGACTTCATCTGTATAAACATTCAAATTAACATTTTTACTTTAAATTCTCTAACTTTTAAGTTGTGAGAGATGAACTGGTAACTGATAACTGATAACTGATAACTGAACTTAAGGAGAAGATTCTACTTGTTCAACTTCTACCGCTTTCGGCTTAATAAGCATTATAGGACGCTGGTTTGGATCAAATCGGTATCCTTGCTCTTGCATAATGCTCTTAGCTTGACGCGGATCAAAATTACGGCTAAATTCTACATTCAAAGCGTTTACTCGTGCTTCTACCTGCCTAAGTTCCGTGTTAATTTCTTGTAACTTAGCTTGCCGCGACCAGTGATAAGGTAAAAGTTTTACCAGCGCAGTTACTGCTGCTACTGAAATCACAACATTAACCCCTATCTTAACTGTTGTCTCCAACGCTATCACTTGATAAGAACGTTGACGTAGATGCCGCTTTGGTCTAGGAGCAACTCGGCGTCTTGGTGTTGGTTGTAGCGGGGGTCTGGATGGTTGAACAGCATTCATAATAATTAAAAGAACCTCGCTGATTAATATTGATGCACCGCAACAATGCTCCAGTGCTGTTTACGGTTTTATTTAGCTGTCATATTACTTCATTTTTCGGAAATTGCTACACGTATGCAGTTAGTTAAAAATAAACCTGACATACGTACGTATCTGCACACAAAGAATTCACGGTAATAAACCGTCAACTTCCGGCAAATGCACCCGTATTGCCAGGTTATTGGCTTTTATATGCGATGTTAAAAGTACATGAATAAGGCAGCTATGCTGAAGGGAATCTATGCAAAAAATACAACAAATCGAAATCAGGCGGGCAGAACTCAGAATGAAGGATTATCCGAATTACTGCTTGCCAATTTCGACTTGTTTTGGTTACGGCAATGGCTTATTTATAAAGTTCTGTTGCTAAACGCCAAGCCAGAAATCCTGGAAGCAAAGCCACAACCAAAGCGATGTAGACTTGAGTATCAGATATACTCATGGTTTCAAACCTCCTAATCTCAACAAATTTTGATTACGTTTACTACTTTTCCTTGTTTTGCCAAGAATGGGGAATAGGTTGTTACAAGATGAAACAAATCAATCAATGGTCAATCGTCAATAGTCAATAGCCAAGGGGTTGAGAATCAAGTTTTTCTCAAAAATTTATAGAAATATGGGTTTTTATCTAGGTATTGATTTTGGGACATCTGGCGCACGGAGTATCGTGATTGATGAAGTAGGGATTATGCAACAACGGGTGATATACCCGTTTGAGATATCCCCTAGCGTTGACTTAGCAAATATTTGGCAGATGGCTTTATTTAGCCTGCTAGAGCAAATTTCTGGGGATTTGCGGCGAGAAATTAGAGCGATCGCTATCAATGGTACTTCTTCGACTGTCTTATTGTGCGATGCTAGTGGTAATCCTGTAGATGCGCCTTTGCTGTACAACGATGGAAGGGGTGCTGTGGTGATGGATCGGTTAAAGAATGCAGCACCCCCAAATCACACTGTTTTAAGTGCAACCTCAAGCCTGGCTAAACTTTTGTGGATGTCACAGCAAGCTTTTTTCACGCAAGCTAAATATTTTTTGCATCAGGCAGACTGGCTAGCATTTCTATTGCATGGACAATTGGGTATTAGCGATTACCATAACGTTTTAAAACTGGGTTATGACGTAGAAGCTTTGCAATATCCAGAATGGTTAAAGAAACTACAAATTTCCATTCATCTACCAAAAGTAGTAACTCCTGGTAGTCCTATCGGTGAATTGCGTCCAGAAATTGCTGCTAAGTACAATTTCCCCAAAGATTGCTTGGTGTGTGCTGGTACAACAGACAGTATTGCGGCATTTATTGCTAGTGGTGCGGAGTCTCCAGGGGAAGCGGTGACTTCTGTTGGTTCTACACTAGTGCTGAAGCTTTTAAGCCGTACCCGTGTAGAAGATGTCAGATATGGTATCTACAGCCATCGTTTAGGGAATTTATGGCTAACTGGAGGCGCTTCTAATACTGGTGGTGCTGTGCTGCGGCAATTTTTTACTAACGCCGAATTAGAAAATCTGAGTCAGGAAATTGATGCCAGTCAAGCAAGTGCTTTGGATTATTATCCCTTGTTGAAACCGGGCGATCGCTTTCCGATTAATGACCCCTATTTACAGCCACGATTAGAACCACGTCCAGACAATCCTGTGGAATTTCTACATGGATTATTAGAAAGTATTGCCCGGCTTGAGGCGCGTGGATATGAGTTACTGCAAGAATTGGGGGCAAATAAGTTAACTCGTGTTTATACAGCTGGCGGTGGTGCGGCAAATGACACTTGGACAGCGATTAGGGGGCGATATTTGCAGGTTCCAGTACTGCGTTCGGTGAATACGGAGGCAGCTTATGGAACAGCGTTATTGGCAATGCGGGGAATAGAGAAATGAACTGCTTTTCACACCTGATAATTATGAATCTTTTGGTAAACCAAATCCCTGAGGATATTTGCTTTTGAATTCGTAATTGAACTGTGCAAACTCCGCAGAGTCATCCGCACTAAAAGATTTTTTTGATGGGGTTGCATACTCAAGCGTTGAATTGCTTGTGGAGGAAGTTGGTGATAATGAGTTTCACTCAATACATCCACTGATTCCAAAAGTTCAGCGTCATTGCCTAAAGCCTCTATTATTTGTTCGCAGATATCTTCCAATTCTGTATCTACTGGCGTGACAATTGACATATCGCGGCTGATACTAGGTTGATTAGAGACTGGGCGGTAAGGTTCTAGATTTGTCATTTGGGCTGCAATACGGGGGTGGGGACTTCGTAAGAAGCGAATGTCATCTATTCCCTTTACTAGCATTGCCAAACGATCTAGTCCCCATCCTGATGCTAAACCCCTAGAATGCGATCGCAACAAATCAGGATGAACTTCCCCACATTCTCCTATTTCAATCCATTTGTTATCAACTGAAACCTCTATTTCTAACCCGTTGCGGGTGTAAGGATGTGAGGTTTGGTTCAGGCGGTAGCATACTCCTGGAAGCACAGCATAGAGAATAGTTTCAATGAATTGGACTTTAGAGACGCGACTACCAATTAACCATACGTCCATTTGATGAGGTTCACCCACATGGCTTTTATCCACCACGTCCCGGCGATAACAGATACCGGGGTGGAGGATGAGTTGTTCTCCCTGGAGATGGGAAAGTAACTCTGGCATAATTGCGGTGGTGTGAGTTCTGAGTAACCTATCGTCGTTCAGGTAGCGGGTGTATTTTGGAGAACGAGACAAACTATCTGAAGTGAAATAAAGTTTGTCGAAATTGTCGGCAACTGTGGTTATGGGCGAAGAATGCCAAATAGTTGGTTCTGGATATCCAGACTTGGACAAAGCCTCAGCAATTTTGTAGACGATAAGATTAATGACGTGAATGCCATTTGCTGGGTTCGTCAAGTCCGGCTTTAGAAGTCCCGATGGTTCATTTTTAGCCTCTCTAGTTTACTTGTAATATGAGTGTAACACAAGGAGGATTAATAACATTACTCAAATGGGTGAACCAACAGATGAAATGCGTACAGATAATCCTTATCTGTGTACATCTGTATGCATCAGTGGTCGATTTCTAAAAAATAAAAGTTTTTACTCATCTTCACTTCCAGGAGCAATCATCGAACCAGTAGCCTCACCTTGAGAACCTAACTGGACTTGTTCCACTGATGCTTCCATACTGGTATCAGTGACATCACTAAAATATGTACCAAATAGTTTTTCATAATTGGATGCAACCGCAAGAAATGCTCCACCCAAAATATAAATAGGTAGCGGTAATTGTAATCCTTGCACCCAATCAAATAACTGTGCTAAGGCAAACAGCACTACAAAGCAAGCTAGCCAAACTCTCATCTTCCCATCCACCGAGTTCAAATTTGTCTACCCATTTTAACGAAAGAGGCAGGAGGTAGGGCTTTGACTAGGAAAAATTTAAAGGGAAGAGGTAAACTTTTGACCCCTTTCCCTTTACTTGTTCACCTTTGCTTTCCAATTTAAGAAAGAGTCCGCCGCAGTCGGGGTTGAATAATTAATAAAGCAACAACAGCAAAACCCAGCAACACAGCTAAGGCGCTACCAAAGGTAACATCACCCCAAAAGGTGTGCATCACCACGCTACCTAAGCCCCAATCTTGATGGGTGTAAAGATAGCGAATAGGCTCAATGGCATAGCTAAGGGGATTAAGGGTAGCTACAACCTGTAACCACTGGGGCATAAACGATAATGGAGCTAAAGCTGTGCTAGCAAATAATAGCGGCAGGTTTGTAACAAAAATTACTGCTATTAGTTCAATATGTCCGGGTAGGGCAAAAGCCAAACCTAAGCTGAGGGCTGTTACACCCAAAGCCAGGAGAAAGACAATCAAAGCAATAGTAGTCAAACCAGCTATATCTGGCACTCCTGCACCGAGAAATCCTGCTGCTGCGACTATCACGGCTGCTTGCAGCAAACTTTGGCTGATGATAAAGATGGCAGAAGCCAATACAATCGAATATCGTGATGCCAGAGGAGCAACTAACAGCCGATTCAAAAAGCCGAATTCACGGTCAAACATGACTGGTAAACCAGCATTTAACGCTCCACCAAAGGCAGTAAAAACAATGATACCAGCACTGAGAAATTGGGCGTAATTTGTTGTACTGCCAAAAATTCCTTTGGGTGCGTTTTGAAATAAGGCGCCAAATAGCACTAACCACATTACAGGTTGAATAATGCCTGCAAGTAGAGTGGAAGGACGGCGTTGCAATTGAATAAACAAGCGGCGTGTCAAAGCCAAGGTTTCTTGAACTAGTTCACCAACAAAATTAGGAGCTGTATCAGCGTAAACTTGTGGTGCAGCCACTTGCTGCCAGTTAATTTCTGATTTGGGAGGTATAACAGTACCACTCATATCAATTTTGGATTTTAGATTTTGGATTTTGGATTGGGAATTGTTAGTGGATAGTAGTTAGTGATTAGTGGAATAACTAACTACTATCCACTAACTACTAATCATCATCTATCTCATATTTTGCTTTTTCTCTGCTTTGGGATCACGGCTTCCCAGGGCTGCTAGTTCTGCATCCATGAGGGTGCGTCCTGTGGCGGCGAGGTAAACGTCGTCTAAACTAGGACGAGATTGGGCAATACCAAATACAGGTAGTGCAGCATGATTGAGCGCTTGTTGGATGGTAATCAAAGCATCGTTTTGTGGTGTTACCACTAAGTTGAGAGAATTTCCTTGAGCGCTGTTGATGATCACTTCCTGTACAAATGGCAGAGGTGCGAGTAAGTTTTTGGCTTTTTCTGCTTCTTCTGGGGGTGTAAACTCGCGGATACGCAGGGTGATGCGATCGCCTCCCACTTTATCTTTGAGTTGGGATGGTGTACCATTGGCGATGACTACACCCCGGTCAATTATCGCCACCTGATCGGCTAAAGCGTCAATTTCTTCTAAATAATGGCTGGTAATCACTACAGTAGTTCCAGCTTCGCGCAATTTACGCAGAAATTCCCAGACGATAAAACGACTTTCTATGTCCAACCCCACTGTTGGCTCATCTAAAACTAGGACATCTGGTGCATGTAGTAACCCAGCTGCTAAGTCTAGGCGTTTGCGTAAACCACCAGAGTATGTGCCAGTTTTTTGCTCTGCGTATTCTTGCAAACCGAGTAAATTTAGCACCACTTCAACGCGCTGTTTTGCCACCGTCGCGTTTAAGTGATAGAGTGCTGCTTGCAGTTGCAGGAGTTCGCGTCCAGTTAATACCTTATCTATAGCTACTTCCTGAGCTACATAACCAAGTCTTTTTCTAGCTGCTCTTGGATTATCTATCACGGAAATACCAGATACTTCGATTTTACCAGCATCTGGTGTGGTGAGAGTACACAAAGCGCGTAGGGTAGTAGTTTTGCCGGCTCCGTTGGGGCCAAGTAAACCAAAAATTTCTCCTGGTTCTACCTGAAAGGAAACATCCTTGACGGCTTCAACCGAACCGTAGCGCTTTTTAAGGTTTTCAATTAAAACGGCGGGAGCCATGACAGGTAATCCCTAATAACTATACAAATCTCAACAGTGTCTACTCTTATTTTAAGAGTTAGAAGTTAAGACTAATGATTAGAAAAATATTTAACTTTCATCATGTGATTTTTATACTAAGGTGATTGAATGCCATCAGTCCTCGGACAGATGAATTTTATGCTGCTACTTTTAATATGTAAAAATTTTATCTGCTCAACCCTCAAAAGCGATCGCTTTGTTAAAATTACCTTTTGTTCCCCTAATGGGGAATAAAAAATTAATGATTTATTCTAAATTTTAAACAATGCCTCCAAGTAATCCAAGCATAATTAATAACTACGAATCTCACCTCAGCTGGTTAGCAAATACGGAACTAGTGGGATTGGTTTTTGAATTAGCCCCCAAAGCAGATGTTTCCATCTATCCCCAATATACTATTGGACTGCACGCCTGGTTTCTCGATCAAGTGCGTGCTGTAGATCCAGAACTGTCTGCTTACCTCCATGATGGCGAGTCAGAAAAACCTTTTACAATCTCTGCATTAGATGGAAAATTGGTCAGTAGTGGTAAACAGTTGCACCTTTTTGCTAGCAATACTTACCATTGGTATGTGACAGCTTTATCAAAGCGGCTAGTAACATGGCTGGTGCAATGGCTGAAAAATGCGCCCACAGAAGTAAATTTACGGAATGCGCCCCTACAAATAAAATCGTGTCAAATTACTCATGCGGTCACGTATGCTGAGTTACTCAACTCTGACCATGAAGACACAATAGCACTACAATTTTTAAGTCCAACCAGTTTCCGTCGCAAAGGTCATCATCTACCCTTACCAATGCCTACCAATGTCTTCCACAGTTATCTGCGTCGTTGGAATGACTTTTCTGGTATGCCTGTTGACCAAGAAACATTTCTGGCTTGGGTGGATGATCATGTGTTAATTACTCGTCACCAAGTGACATCCGCAAAAGTACTAGCAGGAAAGAAAGGTGCTGTCACAGGATTTACAGGAGCGGTAGAGTTTGGTTTAAGTAAAGAAGCAGCTAAGCGACCGGAGTTTTATCAGTTATTTTATGCTTTAGGGAAGTTTGCACCTTACTGTGGTACTGGTCACAAAACTACCTTTGGATTGGGTCAAACACGCTTAGGTTGGTCATTACAAGCAGGGACAGAAGTGCCAAATGTAGAAAGTCTGTTGGCAAAAAGAATTGAAGATTTAACAGATATTTTTAAAGCGCAACGCAAGCGGACAGGAGGAGTGCGGGCGGAAGAGATAGCAACTAAATGGGCTACTATTTTGGCGCGTCGGGAAATGGGAGAATCTTTGCAAGTTATCGCCCAGGATATGGGGATCCCTTATGAAACGGTGAAGACTTATGCAAAGTTGGCACGCCGGGCTTTGGTGAACAATTCTGATTGTGTTTGAGGGTTGAAGTTGAAACGCAAAGGGGCGCAGAGGTTGGCGCGGAGGGACGCAGAGTTTTGGTTGGGTTGAAGGCGAAGGCGATCGCTTTGTTCTACTTGTGTGGGAATATTGGGTAATCTGTTGAGTATTCTTCACTTTAAATTCAGGTTTATATAATAACGAACACCGATACACACAGATGCACACAGATAATTTATCGGTGTGTATCTGTGTTCATCTGTGTTCGATTTCTCCAAAATCTGAATTTTTGTCATTTTATGAATCAACACACTTAACGCTTTTAATACTGCTATCTTCTTTGAGAGACACAATCTTCACCTTCACTGTTTGTCCTTTCTGGAGAACACTGACTTTCTTCGGTTCTTTCTCAGTTAATTTAATTGTTCCTAGTATCTCATAAGTCACTTTGTTACCATTGATTTTGGTGACTTTTGCCTCTAATATTTGCTCAACTTGAAAGTCTTGCGACTTCACTAGTTTGGCTATTTCTACTTGACGTGCTGACTCTAGAGATGGGGTAGAAATGGCAATTTCTCCTATTGGTACACCTGCATCTTTGTAGTAACGCATTAGGCGAGATACCCAACCTAATATTTGCAGGATTTTTTGAGCATCGGTGATAGTTTTAAGATAGTTACTACAAGTTTTCTCGATACTGCGGTAGTAATCTATAGTTCGGTTACTGTGACTGATTTGTTTAGCGTTACTCACTAATGTTTTTAGATATTTGAAAAACCTAGAAGTTGCATCTAGTTTTTTGACAATAGTACGCAAATAGGCGATCGCTTTTCCTAATTCGTTGACGTCTGTATCTGCTTTGACTAAAGTTTGAGCGATCGCATGGGCAATATCCCATTCTACATCTGTTAGGGATTCGGAATCAAATTCAACTAAAGTCATAATTAATACATTTCTGCTGGCGGTTCACGGTCGGTAGGGTAGCGCAGTATGGCTGTAAGTTCTTCTAATTGAGTTTTCTGAATCAGGTGTAAGTGAGCAGCTTGAATATTTTTTTGTATAAATTTTTGTAGTTTTTCTCCTGTTAATTCATCAGATTCACTTAGCTGATATGATGAATAGCGTTGCTTGAGGTCTTGCGGTTGTTCGATTTTTTCCACACTCATCGTCATTGTCCCCATACCGATAGATTTACCACTTCCCACTTTCAAAGCAATGGGGTATTTGGGGTCTTGTCCTAAGATAATTAATAAAGTTCCTAACTCTTCTGGTAGTAAATTCTTAAAGTGCAACTGAGTTGTGAAAGTATACTCTCTTGCAGCTTGCTGTACGGGGATTCCGGCATTTTGCCCTTTATCTATTGCCCTAATTGTATGGTAGTAAAATTTGCGACCTGCTACTAGACCACGAACAAAGTATGCTTGGCGTTGTTCTGGACGGGGAGGATATAGCGAAGGCATAAAGCCAGCAGTAAAACCCATTTTCTCACACTTGGCATCGTTGAAATCTAGCAACCCTTGCCAATCTAACGCACCGAATACACGACTGGCGGGACAAAGTTGTTCTTTGTTACGGCAAGGTAATCTTTCTCGGGGAATTTGAGATTTATACTTAGAAGTGATTACTGCTAAAGTGCTGTTGGTAATTGCTTCGTATACAGACCGGATGCAGCCTTTGAGGGAACTACCGCCAATTGCAAGCTTTTGGTCAACACCTTGGATCATGGTTTTGATCAAGGGAATACGGTTGTTACCGATATCGCTACCCATAACAACTACGCCGGTGGATACGTGAACAGATGTCTGCACTTTCAGCTTCAGATACAAAGTGCCATGTAGGCGATCGCTCAAATATTTATGATGTCCCACAGGACGTTGTAATTTCGGACGATCTTTAGGAAAAGAGACGAATTGATAAGGTTTTGGTGCTAGTTCAGGGTTAGGACGTTGTGGGCGATTTGTTGTCATAATTGCGGTAGTTCTACAGTCAAAGCTACAAATTGCACAGTTGAAGTTTGATCATCAATAAAATAACGTTGAGCTAACTTTGGCTTTTTGTTATTTTCTTCTTGAAGTCGAATATCTAAATCTTTTGGGAAAATCAGCTTTTTAGGAAAACGAGTTTCCTCCGGTCGATATCCATAAGCGGGATATGCGTTGGATGGAAATTTTTTGATATCACTTGGTTCGATTCGCCAAGCTTGACCCACTAACTCAAAATTGTGATGATTTTCATTAATGGTTAATAACAGTACTTCATAAGTATTTTTTTGCTTGTATTTCCACCGCAGTTCATACTCATGATTAAACATTTGTCCTTCCAGCATGGGAAAGTCTGTTTCTGTTGGTATTTTTTCGACAATCCCACTAACTTTATGAGTCCAGCGTAAAAAATAATAACTAGGTTCAACAATCAATTTTGGGATTAAATCTAGCAGTTCTGAGACTGATAAAGGTTGTTTTTTATAACCAACAAAAGGTTTCATTTTGCTCCTACAAGTAATTTACTCCAAGACTTGACAGAGCGTTCAAACAAATCTTGAACTCTTCCTTCTTCCCAAATCAGTTGTACACCAAAACCTAAATCCATTTCTTGGGCTGCAACTGGTGTGTCTTGATGATCATCTGTGGGGAAAGCATATAATTTTGCTTCATCTGGTTCTAAAAATTCACCTACACCTAAAAGGAAAGTATTAGACCATTTTTTTTCACTACCGAGAGCGTTGATTTCTTGTTTATTTTCTGACAAAATACAGCCAGGATATTGCACAACGGCTTGATTTAACTTCACCTCTACAGTACCTAAACCACGAGATTTTGCAAAACCTAAGCCGAACCAACCATCATTTAAATCTCGCAATACTAAACCAATTAAACCTAATTGTGCCAAGGTAAAATTCTTTAAATGAATTTTGGTACGAAATTTCCCAGCAGTACAAACTTGATAATTGAACAATGCTCCAGGAATTGTTGAACCAAATACCCGATCAATTGCTACGCCATTACGTTCATCTATTTTTAATGGTTGGGATTGATCAGGATAAGCATCTTCTATTCTGACACGGCTAGCAATAGAAGTATTGCCAAACATTTGGTCTGTAAAAGAGGAAAGTTTGTAAATCTCACTAGACGATTTATTTTGGAGATAATCGTATTTATCGTTTAATGGATCATTTGCCCAAAGCATATCTAAATTATTAGAATCGCGTTTATCTCTACCTACCGTCCTAACAATTCGTTCTGCATGGGCGCGAATAGCACCTTTTAAACTGCTTCCTGGTAAATATATAGAACGTCCTCCTGCATGATATGTTTCCACAAATTCCATATCAGGCTTAGTTGGATCAGCCCCTTCTTTGCCAGATTTAATCAGAATAGGACCATCGGGAATTAGAGTTATATCAATTGTGCAGTGATTAACAAATCTTTTGTGCATAAACAAACTTAGTAAAGGGATAAATCTTAAGCAGCTACTAGATTATTTAATTGCGATTCACACTGCTTAAATATGTAATTAACAACAGCAAAGAGTTTATCTAAATCATAGATAGTGCAAGGAGTAATATTTTTAGTAAAGCTTTCTGCTTCTAACTTTCCAAATTGCCATAATCCCCCATTAGAAACAATCCCAAATATAGTTATGACAAGTTCATTATTTAGTTTATGTGCTGCGATCATCTCAGCAATACATTGTGCCCAAGCTGCTTCAAAGTTATCCTGTTTTGCTTCTACTAAGATGCAATATGGCTTATCAAAAACTACTTTTCCTAAAGGCGATCTTTTCGCAAGAATATACTCAGGAAAGCCTGACAATTTCTCATCATAATTTAATGATTGGTGACTCCAAAGAATAAACTTACTGCGGTAGCATTTCCAAACTTCTTTGAGGACGGGGTAAATTAGATTTTCACAAATAGCGAACTCGGAATTATCAACAACGCCGTCTCGCATCATAGTTTCTAGGTCTTCCCGGAAATAATCAGGGATATTAAACGGAGTTTCAACAACAAAATTAGCTTCTGTGTAAATAACCTGAAATGCTTTGAGAACTTCACCTATAGTTTTGTAGTTACTGAAAGCCATATTGACCTCCTCAAGTATTTGGCTGAATAGTGGTAGATTGCTTAGCTATATTCTCTCTAAGATAAGTAATAAGGGCATGAGTCCAAATATCTTTGAACTGTTTACCATCTGCATAGCTGGAGAGATTATCTGTCGTATGATTACTGACTAATTCTTGTAAGTATGTCAATAATTTTTCTGCATCGTTAGCAACATCAATCCAGTCCATTTTGTCTATTTCCAGTCTAACCACACCCAAACCACGAGAAAGTCCACCGCCTAAAGGTATTTGTTCTGTTTCAAATTGGTGCAAGCCGATCATTAATAGTCCTAATTCCCATTCTTCTGCATTTTCCACCACTGCTTGAAATTTAAATTGCGTATCACCAGGGACTACTTGGAAATCATAGAGTTTTCCATCTGCTGCTGTTTCTGTATCGCGATCAATTGCAACACCATCTCTTTGTTGATATTGTCCAAACCAAGTATCGGGTACTACTGTTAAATCTCGGATTTGGAATTTGCTAGCAATCCAAGGAGAACCAAACAGGTGAGAAATTAAATCTGTTTCGTTAATTATCTTTTCTGTTAGTAGTTCATCTCTTTTAGCGCTGCGTTCATTCTCTGGATATTGCTTGAGTTCTTCTTCTACTTTTTCTTTGATACCATTTTTACCATTGAGGCGTTCGTTTGTAATTGACCATTCTGCTTCGATCGCAGGATTAGCTGCAAAATTTGGGTTGATACCCCGAAGAAAACTTTCGAGACGCGATCGCATTGCACCTTTAAAGCTAGAACCTGGGATGAGTGGATTACCCAAAGCATCTTTCATGACTGGTAAATCAGATCCTATTGGTTCACTCGAACGACCTGCACTAATTCTTAATGCGGTGATTGTGGTGAGTTTACCTGTAATTTGCAAGCGATTTTTGAAAGTGTCGAACATAGTTTCAGTTAATTATTTTCAGTAAAAGTTAAGATATATTGCAAAAATCAGAATATATTTTTATTACGACCACAGATGTAGATGCGCTCATAGGCTTAAGGCAGGGTACACTCATGGAACACAGATGATTTATCGGTGTTTATCGGTGTTCATCGGTGTTCGTCTTTTAAAAAATAGACTTTTGCAATAGGTATAAATAAGAGTTATTCTCATAGTTTCTATCTCTAAACAGTATTATTATTTATGCTGCACCGTCGCGTTTATATTTTAAATGACGCGCGCCATAACCTAAATAACGACGAATTAACTCTAACCAAATCGGTTGAAAATTGGTTTGGCAAGTTTTAGCAATTTCTTGAGCTTTTTTATTGATATTACCATCAATATCTTCAATAATTTTTTCAGCTAGTGATTCTTTGCCTCTACCCCATTTTTTATCTCTACCAACTTGATAGCGGATGAAATTTTTAATGACTTCTGCACTTTCAGTTGTGTCAGAAACTCGCACTAAGTTACGAAATTGTGATTCTTCTAAGTCGCCATATTTTGTTTTATCTAAAGCAGTTTGAATCCAAATAACTAGATCATCTTCAACTTGAAGAATTTCCTTTTGAATCTTGAGTTGTTTTTGTGGATCTGATTGTTCATTCATTTAGCTTTCTCCCGAAATACACTATGAAATTCATTGCAAACTTGTACTTGTCCAAAACCTTCAGATGTGCGATCGCCTACTCCTTTTAGTTCTAAATCCTTTAATTTTTCTATCCATAAATCCGGTTGATTTGTACTAAATAAATATACAGAACCTCTATCAGTGACTAATTCTATATCTTTCATTAGCCCCCAAGCTGCATTCCAACCAGAACGATAGTTATAGCTGCTATATACTACTTCTAATTTGAGAAAATTATCTTTTTCATCTGTATTTAATTGTAATAATTCATGCTCTAAACCTACAAATTGACACAACATTTCTGCGGAAATTACCGTGGTGTGCTGCCAATTTTCTGTAAGGATTGCGTCAGCTTGCAGGTCAAGAGTAAAATAAATACGATTTTCCTTATATCTTGCACCTCTCTGGATAAACCACTAATACACGAATAGAGGGTGTAAGAAAGTGACACCAGAAGCGAAAATGAGCTTACGTGATACTGAGAAATTAATATAACTGTATTATTTAGGAAATTACGCAAACAAGTAAGGGTGCAGGTGATCGCCAACTTGGAAGACTGCCTGGATTTGCACATCAGATCCGAAATATGAGAAAAAAGGGCGTGAATAGCATTATGGAAAAGCAAGAACAATGAAATCAATTCTTGCCCACGCCCAAGGGTTAGTTTACACCTTAGTGTCGTTGATGCCGTCTACATACCAACAACAAAACCTAGAAGCGATGTTGGGGTTATTTTTGGAGGCGCAAGGATATCCCTTACCTGAACATAGTAGAAGTAAGTCTGCCAGTGCCTTAAGTCGATTTCTCAATATTTACGACTGGTCAACCAAGAGTGTAATTCGCACAATTCGTGCGCGCATCATGCAGGAGATATTGTCCGAGTGCCCAAAGGGGCGCAAACCGTTTTTACAGGTGATGATCGACCTCACAACTGTGGAAAAATTTGGGAAATTCAAGTCTTTTAAGAATTTAATCAGTGTCTATAACGGAAAACGAGGGTTGCATTTGGTTGTGGTGTATTTGGTCGTTGGTCAGTGGCGAGTACCTTGGAATTTTCGTGTTTGGAGAGGCAAGGGAACTACTTCACCCGCACAGTTAGGATTAAAGCTAATCAAGTCATTACCCAAAGCTTTAACCAAACATTTTAAGGTGATGATTTTAGCAGATACTGCCTTCGGAAGTATTGAGTTTCTCCACGGGTTACGTAAGCTTAAATATCACGCCGTTGTTGGAGTACGGATTGACCGTAAATTACTCGATGGGCGTATTTTACGACATTTACATAAACGCGGACAGCAAGTACGATTCGTGGGTTTAAAGTTTCCTGTTACAGTGTCTTGGTATTATCTCAAACGTGATGATGGCAAGTTGGAGAAAATGTTTATTCTATCTACTAGACCTCTCAAGGCGAGTACTATTAACTGGTGGGGTAAGCGTCGCTGGCAAATTGAGGGTTGGTTTAAAATTGCAAAGCATCGTTTTGGGTTAAACCGCTTCGGTCAAGGAAAACTTTTGGGCGTTTATCGCTGGTTAGTACTTTCGCTAATTGCTTATATTTTGGCGCATTGGGCTTATACCAATTTGAAAAAAGAATGCGACAGATGGTAAAAATAGACAGAAGTAGCATTCAGGGTATGTGATGGTAGGGGTAACACAGATCGAGATAGTTGATAGTGTCGAGGAACTAGAGAAGTTGCTCAGACATCAAAAACAGTCTCGGAGCAAAGAACGTATACAAGCCCTATATCTGATTAAAGGGCAAGAAATGAGTGTAAGTGAGATTGCTAAAATCTTGGGAAAACATCGAGCTACAGTACATCGATGGTTGGCAGATTATCGAGAAGGAGGAATTGAGGCGGTTGTTGAATTTGGAACGAGTTCAGGTCGAAAAAGAGCAATACCAGATTGGGCTGTATCGAGTTTGAAAAAACAACTCGAACAACCAGAAGGTGGGTTTCAACGGTACACACAAATACAACATTGGTTAGAAAAAACCTTGGGTGTGCAAGCTGAGTACGCAACTGTACATCATCTGGCACGTTACAGGCTCAAAGCCAAGCTGAAAGTCCCACGTCCGCGTAACCGAAAACAGGACGAAGAAAAACTAGAGTCTTTTAAAAAAAACTCGGTGATGACTTGCAATTAATTGCTCAATACAGTGCCATTATCTTGCCCCAGTACGAAAATATTCGTTATTTTGTACAAGATGAGAGTCGATTTGGACTCAAAACCATTGAAGGACGTAAAATTACTCTTCCCGGAGTTAAGCCTATTGGTGATTGGCAGTGGCAATTTAAAGCGTTCTGGCTATATGGAGCAGTTGAACCACTTACTGGGGAAAGTTTATTTTGGCAGTTTTCTCATGTTGATACCGAATGCTACCAACAATTTTTGAACGAGTTCGCTGCCTGTTATCCCAAATCACTTAACATTCTCCAAGTTGATAACGGCTTATTTCATAAAGCTAAACGTTTACAAATTCCAGAGAATATTGTTCTTTTGTTCCAGCCTGCTCATTCTCCTGAACTGAATCCCATAGAGCGCGTTTGGGAATATCTCAAGCAAGACTTGAAATGGGAGCTATTTGATCACCTGGAGCATCTGCAAACCAAGGTTGCTCAACTCCTAGCTCTCCTCACTCCTCAAATTGCTGCTTCTTTGACTGGTTATGACTTCATCCTCAATGCCTTATCTGTCGCAAACATTTTTTGAATTGGTATTATTTATCGCTTGCCACTACAGATCTACCTGATTGGGGACAAGCTGCACAAATTGCTATTCAAGCTTGCTTGCCAGGATTTCTTGTGTTTTCAATTTTACTGAATCTTGAACGAATGCGTTCTTTCTTACTTAGTCAAGATATTAACATTCATATTTCCAGATGCAAGATATAAGTTTCTATGAGATTTTTTTCTGGTTCGCCAAATACTGACCACAATTTCCAACGTTCTTCAAGTTGTTTGTTAAATTTTGTGATTCTTGCTTTGATGTCTGCTGAGAGTTCCTCTATTTTTGCTTTTATTACAACCTTGCCTAAACCTCGTGAAGTTGCACCACCTAAACGAAAATTATCAGAATTTTAATTGATAAAATTACTCAGAGACTTGGCTAAATCTGGATTTTGAATTAAAACTGAACTTCGATAAACAACAGGATGCCAGTTTTTAGGATTTGTGTGTGGATCTTCAACAAATGATTCGTTTAAAACTTCAATGCTGTAAAGGATATCATCTTCTGATGTGGCTGTGCGACGATTAATTCCAACTCGTGTCAGAAAGCGAGTGCTAATAGAATGACTGCGGTATTTATTGTCGTTAGTTTTGCTGTAGAAGCTGCTGTATGGTTCAATCCGTGCATCGGTTTTCTCTTTTAGAGATTTCGGATCGCTAGGGTCGTAAGGATAATTGTATGCATCTGCACAAAATCGGTCTATTAGTGTATCAAAAACTCCATTACCTTTGGGTAAAAAACCTGGATTTGTTTTAGAACTAACTGCTGTTGCAGGTAAAAACATAACTTCATCATTCACAATTCTAGAAAAGAGTTCAGACTTAGTTTTACCAGAATTGGACTCATCTGCAATCTTAGCTACAGCTGGATAAGCATTTTGAAAAATAGCAGGTTCATCACTTAAAAAAAGTGATTCAAAGTCACCGCCGCCTAATACTAAATTTTGTTCTGATATGCCTGGTATTTGCTGATTAGATAGTTGGAGAATTTGAGATGCGATCGCACCTCGAATCACTGAACCAGGAATATGATCTTCGGCTTCACTCACAGAACCAGGTTTTTTCGCAGCGATCGCTAATGGAGACAAAGCTGTAATCTCTAATTTGATTCGTATCATAGCTTTACCTCTGGTATTAACAATTTCCAGGTTTGATCATCTTTGGCTAGTGTTTTGAGTCCCTTCCACTTCAACCAACCCAATCCAACAGATTTACTACCACCCAATGCGTGGATATGGCGCAAAGCAGCTAATATCAAAGGCTTGGCGTATGATGGACATTCTGGAAGTAAATGAATTTCCCCTATAAATTCCAGTTGATTATTCGCTGGGGAAATTTCTAAAAAGTAGAGTTTTTGTTCTTCTGCGGTACGACGGCGACGGTTGATGGTGACACCAGGACGCAACACCTCTGGTAAGTCTTCTCGTTCGATGTCACAAATAAGATCATCAACCACAATTCGCGATGGAAGTATAGGATTACCGAAGATTTTGGAAATAAAACAGTGATAGCCTTGATAATTAGGTAGTTGGTAATTAGACTGAAATGCAGGATTAACTTGTGCTTGTGTTGGACAAAGTGTTTCTGCTTGGGGTGATGCAAAGATTTGCCACCCTAATCCTCTTGCTAGCTTTTCGCATTCATGGCGTAGTCTACCCTTTAATTGAGAAGCGGGAATAATCAATTGTCCTTTAGCATTGCGGACTATGGGTTTGTCTGCAAGGGAACCATCAGAACCGCCAGCACCAACACACAATGCAGTATCAATGACTGCGATGAGTTGAATAGTTCTAATTTGATTTTGAGGTAAGTTCTGCAAAAAAATCATGTTGACGAAGTCTGTTGTTGTGTCTTTGATGGATTGGAAGTGTTCTGTGACTTTTTAATAAAAGGATATAAATCTACTAAATCTAGCCAAATAGTTTCATAAGTGACTTTTTCTTGAGATCCTTCTTTGTCCTCTTTTAAAGACATCCAAGGTGCAAGATTTCCGTTGTTATTTTGCTGCTTTGGTTTGCACCATGCATCTTCAAATTGAGTTTTCAATAAATTTTGAGCGTTTTTGTTAGTTAGTCGCAGTCGAAAATAACGATAGTTAAGTATCGCTGTCTGTTTACCCCGTTCTAGTAAACTACGAATTTGGTACAGTTGCGATCGCGGAAATTCTGCATCTTTTAAAACCTGAGCAGTTTCCAAAAGTTCACCTAGTTCGTATAGAGTATAGGGTGCAGCATATAGCTTGAGTTTTTGCTTTCCTTGTCCTGATTTAATTAATCCCTGAGAACGAAATTCCGCAATATTGGAAGAAATCATCGTTACAGCTTTCATCACCAAAAAGTCAACTGTTCCACCATAATAATTATGTTTTTTCAGGTCTTTTGCGTATTTTTTGGCAGATTTTAGTAATTGACTGGTAAGTTTTTCTGCATAGTAAATTGGCGTGTCTTCAGCAGTAATTAATACTCCTATTGACATACTTAATTTACATTGTTCTTCACCAGAGATTGTTTTTTCACCTTGATAGCGATGTACTAATTGTGAGTTATAAGTCTTGTCTGATTCATAAAGTGTTCCTTTGTTTAAAAGTTGTTTTTCAAACTCTTCACCAATTGTTTTAGCAATAGCAAGTGCTTTATCTGCTGGCACAATCAACATTACATCATCCCCACCAATAGTTAAGATTTCAAAGGGATGAATCCAGTGACCATTACGTTGTACTTTATCTTGATCCTTAATATTTTTGAGTTGATGGGGGTGTAAATGTTTAGCTAGTGCCTTATAAACTGATTTTTCAGTAGCATCGAAAATATCTTTACTGAATTGCTGATATTCTTGTGGAGTTTGAATTTTCTGAATGTAACCACCCATATTATTGCCATCAGCATAAATGTAGGCAATAAATCCATGAGGGTTAGTGGCATTACCAATTTCTATTAAAGAACGCGCTTCTTCTGGTTGTTTAACTCCGTGATAATAATGATTCTCTAATTGATTTTTAACCAAAAAATCCTCAAATTTTTTTACCCAACTAGGAATATAAATTTGATTGGGTTGCCAATCAAAACCAGCGTTATAGTATCAAGCTTTGGGACTATCATCAAGTTTAGAAATCTGTCCTACGATGCGCTTACGTGCTAATGCTTCTGAAAACCAGGGTGCGTTAGGAAGTCCCTCGGCTTTCATTACTACTGAACGTCTATCCCCTTCATCTCTTTTTAAATAAGGGTGTGTTTCAAAAGTTGGTGGATAACGATGACTAGGACGATTTATCCAATCATTACCATTACGTCGCTGGTTGAACAGAGAAGCAAGCTTAGCAACCAACTGATTAAAACTCTTGCTTTCTTTAAAAGTTTGTTGCGGATCGTTTACGTCAGGCTGAGCAAAATAGGCTTGTATGAGTGGATGTTCTATACTTGTTTGATATTTATTAAACCAGAACGTTTGATCGATTTGATTTGGTAGTAGACCAAACCGGAATTCTAATGGTTTAAATTTAGCTCCAACTGCACAAGAATTAGCTGTTAAAGTTTCTTCGGTGTAACGTTTTTCAATCGCATTGGCTAAATCATCAACCAATTCAGCAGGACAAAATGCCAGAATATTACCACCAGTAGAGTAAATAATTAATTCTGGAATTAATGCAATTTCTAACTCAGGAAAGTGCTTTCTTAACCATTGAGAAATTGAGATTGATTTAGGAAAGTCTTCATATTTACCAAAAAAAGCAGGCAAATCAACTAAATTAATCCTGTCAAGTAATGCTGATGCACCGCGAATATCCGGAAGTTTAGCCGCTTCAAAGACATACTGTTTAATCTTGGTCGCACCACCGTAAACTAAGCCAATCTTAGAATCCCACAGTAATGGATAATTCTCTGTATACTGCTTCAGTTCTTCTAATTTCTCTGGAAATTTCAAATTCTCTAACTCTTGTACTTGTTCAACAAGTAATCGCACTTGTTCTGGTACTTCTGTCCCTTCATGCAAAGCCTGTCGCATTTGCTGTAATACAGGTAAATCAAACTTAGGTTTTCGTTCATCACCCCAAGCTAAACACCAGCAAATAGCTGTAGTGATGCTATTGGAATTGTTGACTTGTAATGTAGCTTTAGTCGCGGTTGAATCAGTCATTACACTTTATAGTGGTTTTACTGAATGTATCAAATTATAGACTACGTATGGAATCAGCCTTTTCCAGATCCTAGCCAAAATACTATAGACTCTACTTATTATGTAAAAAATTTACAAAATGTTTATAAGTATAGAAGTCTGCAAACACAGGTTAAGCGATCGCCCACTCGTAAAGCCGTTACGATTCCCGATAGGACAGCGCATTTCCAAGCGATCATAGTATTGAGGAAGTATAAGATCCCAGAAGGCGAACGCAAAACTATTTTGGCGGACTCAGAAACTATAACTTCTTGCTCATATCTCACTATTTATACCGTTTATCCAAAAAATAGACTTGTTGCAAAAGTCGAATTAACCCCCCTCATTCTGTTTCACCATAAGTCTGATACACTTGGCGAACTGGAAGACAAGGAGGACAAGACAAGGAAGAGAATTTATATCAATAATTTTGTGAAATCGTATCAATCCTGAAGCGAGAGGAAGAAATCTTAACTCCCTCCGGTTTCGCTTAGGAGTTGGGGAGGAGTTCTTGTTATTTTTGTAAGAGGTCTAGAAGTTTATTGTTTATAGAGAAGCGATACAAATGAATCTATCTGTGTTCATCCGTGTTCGTTTTTTCTTCACTGGAATTAATCACAAACCGTTATATCTTTGATATATCGAACACCGATACACACTGATGAACACAGATGTGGACGCGCTTATCGGCCTAAAGTAGGGTATACTCATGGAACACTGAATTCATCCTAACCACAAGCGTATCGCCTTATTTAAGGTGTTCGATTTACATCATAATTATTTATCAAGAAAAGCTTCAGGCTGATGGCAGAAGGTAGCTATGTGAAGATCTAAAGTTTTCGTTCGTGATTGAGTCATCTGTACCCTCTACCAAATGGGTTTAAGACCCCCAGTAAATCTTCGATTTCCTGGTCTGCAATGTTCCTGGGGGTCACAAGACGCGGAGCGGCTTCCGCAGGTATCCCCCTTTAATTCCCTTCTGCCACGGCGTTCTTTGTTCGCCCGCAGCTTTGCAACCCACGCCTCCTCTGCCTCCGTACTTCTGCCTTCTTCAAGTCGTGGTTAATTTAAATTTAGAAGCGATCGCTTTGTTTGAATCACCCTCTCAAACTTGTTTTTTAACTTAATAAAAATTAATCATACCTTGGATAGATTTATATCTATTCCTTGATCGCGATTTTGAGAAATTTCGTTATAGTCTATACATCTAAAGTCTGCATAGCCAGCTGACGAAGAGCAAAGTTCCCCTGACATGACTAATTGGTTGATATACCTTTTATGAGCAGAGTGTGATTGAAACTAGTAGCAGGCTATAGCAGAAAGAGTGTATACTTTATTTTGAAGCCATCAGTATGCCCACTGAACAGTTAAGCAAAGAAAGTGACAATTTAGACTTAAAACAACTGCTCAGAACGCTGTCAGCAGTCAAAAAAGGCGACTTTTCGGCACGGATGCCTATCGACCAAACTGGTATGGCAGGAAAAATCGCCGATACACTCAACGATATTATTGAGCAAAATGAACGGCTAACAGCAGAATTACAACGGATTGGGAACGTTGTTGGTAAAGACGGCAAAATTAGCGAACGCGCTTCTTTGGGTAATGTGCGTGGTGGGTGGTCTGCCTGTGTTGATTCTGTGAATACATTAATTACTGACTTAGTCCAGCCTACAGCTGAAACAGCGCGGGTAATCAGAGCAGTGGCAAATGGCGATCTTTCCCAAACCATCGCCCCAGAAATGGACGGTAGACCCCTCAAGGGAGAATTTCTCCAAACTGCCCAAATGGTTAACACAATGGTGGGGCAGTTGAATGGGTTTGCCAGTGAAGTGACGCGGGTTGCCAGAGAAGTAGGAACCGAAGGAAAACTTGGTGTACAAGCACAAGTTCCAGGAGTGGCAGGTACTTGGAAGGATTTAACCGATAGCGTTAACTTAATGGCAGGAAATTTAACTGCACAAGTCCGTAATATTGCGGAAGTGACGACAGCAGTAGCCAATGGCGACCTCTCCAAGAAAATCACGGTTGATGTTAAGGGTGAAATATTGGAGTTGAAAAACACTGTCAACATCATGGTGGATCAACTCAACTCCTTTGCAAGTGAAGTGACGCGGGTTGCCAGAGAAGTGGGTGCAGAAGGTAAACTCGGTGGACAAGCCCAAGTGCCGGGTGTGGCAGGGACTTGGCGAGACTTGACAGAATCTGTGAATATGATGGCAGGAAATTTAACTGCCCAAGTCCGTAATATTGCGGAAGTGACGACAGCAGTAGCCAACGGCGACCTCTCCAAGAAAATCACGGTTGATGTCAAGGGTGAAATATTGGAGTTGAAAAACACCGTCAACATCATGGTGGATCAACTCAACTCCTTTGCCAGTGAAGTGACACGAGTTGCTAGAGAAGTGGGTGCAGAAGGTAAACTCGGTGGACAAGCCCAAGTGCCGGGTGTGGCAGGTACGTGGAAAGATTTAACAGATAGTGTTAACTTCATGGCGGGTTCCTTGACGGCACAGGTACGGAACATCGCCGAAGTGACGACAGCAGTAGCAAATGGTGATTTGTCTAAGAAAATCACTGTCGATGTTAAAGGCGAAATTTTAGAACTCAAGAACACCATCAACACAATGGTGGATCAACTCAACTCCTTTGCAAGTGAAGTTACCCGGGTGGCGAGGGAAGTAGGAACCGAAGGGAAACTCGGCGTCCAAGCAGAAGTGCGGGGTGTGGCAGGCACTTGGAAGGACTTAACCGACAGCGTCAACATGATGGCTGGTAATTTGACAGGGCAAGTCCGTAATATTGCAGAAGTAGCTACAGCCATTGCCAACGGTGATCTTTCCAAGAAAATTACGGTTGATGTTAAAGGCGAAATTTTCGAGTTGAAGAACACTATTAATATTATGGTGGATCAACTTGGTTCCTTCGCCAGTGAAGTCACTCGGGTTGCCAGAGAAGTGGGTTCGGAAGGAAAACTCGGTGTCCAAGCCGATGTTAAAGGTGTGGCGGGTACGTGGAAAGATTTAACAGATAGCGTTAACTTCATGGCGGGTTCTTTGACAGCACAGGTGCGGAACATTGCCGAAGTGACAACAGCTGTGGCAAATGGTGATCTTTCCAAGAAAATTACCGTCGATGTGAGAGGCGAAATTCTGGAGTTGAAAAACACCATCAACACAATGGTGGATCAGCTTAACTCTTTTGCCGGTGAAGTCACCCGAGTTGCCCGAGAGGTAGGTGCAGAGGGTAAGTTAGGCGTACAAGCTGAAGTCAAAGGCGTTGCAGGTACTTGGAAAGATTTAACAGATAGCGTCAACTTTATGGCGGGTTCTTTGACAGCACAGGTGCGGAACATTGCCGAAGTGACAACAGCTGTGGCAAATGGTGATCTTTCCAAGAAAATTACCGTCGATGTGAGAGGCGAAATTCTGGAGTTGAAAAACACCATCAACACAATGGTAGATCAGCTGAGTTCCTTCGCATCTGAGGTGACACGGGTTGCCCGAGAAGTGGGAACCGAAGGCAAACTCGGCGTACAGGCAGAAGTAAAAGGTGTTGCCGGCACTTGGAAAGACCTCACCGGGGCAGTGAATATGATGGCAGGTAATCTCACTGATCAGGTGCGGAATATTGCAGAGGTGGCCACAGCGATCGCTAACGGTGATCTCTCCAAGAAAATTACTGTGCAGGTGAAAGGGGAAATTTTCGAGTTGAAGAACACCATCAATATTATGGTGGATCAACTCAATTCTTTTGCCAGTGAGGTGACACGAGTTGCCAGGGAAGTAGGTTCGGAAGGAAAACTCGGTGTCCAAGCAGACGTCAAAGGTGTGGCGGGTACGTGGAAAGATTTAACAGATAGCGTTAACTTCATGGCGGGTTCTTTGACAGCACAAGTCCGCAACATTGCCGCAGTCACAACAGCTGTAGCCAACGGTGATCTTTCCAAGAAAATTACCGTCGATGTCAAAGGCGAAATTTTAGAGTTGAAGGACACCATCAACACAATGGTGGATCAACTCAATTCCTTTGCCAGTGAAGTGACACGAGTGGCGCGGGAGGTAGGAACCGAAGGCAAACTCGGTGTGCAAGCAGAAGTGCGGGGTGTAGCGGGTACTTGGAAAGATTTAACAGATAGTGTGAACTCAATGGCGGGTTCCTTGACTTCCCAGGTACGAAATATTGCCGAGGTGACGACGGCGGTAGCTAATGGTGATCTCTCCAAGAAAATTACTGTCGATGTTAAAGGTGAAATTTTGGAGTTAAAGAACACCATTAACACAATGGTGGATCAACTTAATTCCTTTGCCAGTGAAGTGACACGGGTTGCCCGGGAAGTGGGAACTGAAGGGAAACTCGGCGTCCAAGCCTATGTTAAAGGTGTTGCTGGCACTTGGAAAGATTTGACCGATAACGTTAACTCAATGGCAGGCAACCTGACAGCCCAGGTGCGGAATATTGCCGAGGTGACAAAGGCGGTGGCAAATGGCGACCTCTCCAAGAAAATTACTGTTGATGTCAGGGGCGAAATTTTCGAGTTGAAAAACACCATAAATGTCATGGTGGATCAGCTGAGTTCCTTTGCATCGGAGGTGACGCGGGTTGCGAGGGAGGTAGGAACCGAAGGCAAACTCGGCGGTCAAGCCCAGGTGCAAGGCGTAGCAGGTACTTGGAAAGATTTAACCGACAATGTCAACTCAATGGCGAGTAACTTAACGGCACAGGTACGGGGGATTGCTAAAGTGGTGACGGCGGTTGCTAATGGTGACTTGAAGCGAAAATTAATGCTAGATGCCAAAGGTGAAATTGAGGCTTTGGCAGAAACCATTAATGAGATGATTGATACCCTCGCGACCTTTGCCAACCAAGTGACGACCGTGGCACGGGAAGTGGGTATTGAAGGTAAATTAGGCGGACAAGCGAAAGTCCCCGGGGCGGCTGGTACGTGGAAAGATTTGACCGACAACGTCAATGAACTGGCTGCCACACTGACTACCCAGCTACGGGCGATCGCAGAAGTTGCAACTGCGGTGACTAAGGGTGACTTAACCCGGTCAATTTCTGTGGAAGCTTTAGGTGAGGTTGCCATCCTTAAAGACAATATCAACCAGATGATCGCCAACCTGCGCGAGACTACTCAGAAAAACACCGAACAAGACTGGTTGAAGACCAACCTGGCCAAGTTTACCCGCATGTTACAAGGGCAGCGCGACCTGGAAACTGTATCCAAACTGATACTCAGAGAGTTAGCGCCCTTAGTTGGAGCAGCCCACGGCGTCTTCTATATCATGGAAAATACGGGTGATCATCAGTATTTAAAATTACTGAGTAGCTATGCTTACCGTGAACGTAAACATCTAGCGAATCGCTTTCAATTGGGTGAAGGCTTAGTTGGACAGTGTGCTTTGGAAAAAGAACGCATTCTGCTAACAGAAGTGCCGCACGACTATATCAAAATTAGTTCTGGTTTAGGTGAAGCAACCCCAGTTAATGATGTAGTGCTACCTGTACTATTTGAAGGACAAGTGACGGCGGTCATAGAACTTGCTTCCTTCCGGCGCTTTAGCGAAATTCATCTGACATTTTTCGACCAACTCACAGAAAGCATTGCGATCGTCTTGAACACCATCGCTGCGAGTATGCGTACAGAAGAGTTACTCAAGCAGTCCCAGTCTTTAGCTGAGGAATTGCAAAGTCAGCAAAATGAACTGCGAGAAACCAACAAACGCCTCGAACAACAAGCCCGAACCCTGAAAGCATCCGAAGATTTACTCAAGAAACAGCAAGAAGAGTTACAAAAAACCAACGCCGAACTCGAAGAGAAAGCAGAACTCTTAGCTGTACAAAACAAAGAAGTAGAACGCAAAAATCATGAAATCGAACAAGCCAGAGTGTCATTGGAAGATAAAGCTGAACAACTAGCACTATCTTCTAAATATAAATCTGAGTTTCTTGCCAATATGTCCCACGAATTGCGGACACCACTCAACAGCTTGCTGATTTTAGCTAAGTTGTTAGCAGATAATATTGAAGGCAACCTCAGCGACAAGCAAATCGAATACAGCCGCACAATTTACTCCGCCGGCAATGATTTGTTGTCCTTAATTAATGACATTCTCGACTTAGCCAAAATTGAATCGGGAACCATGTCTATTGATATGGATCAGATACGATTAACTGATCTGCGCGAACAGGTGGAACGCACATTTAGGCAAGTAGCAATAGACAAAAGACTAAATTTCACAATTGAATTAGACCCAGAACTACCACCGACAATCTATACTGATGCCAAGCGGCTGCAACAAATCCTCAAAAACCTACTAGCTAACGCTTTTAAATTCACAGAAAAAGGTGAAGTTATCTTAAAAATATTTGTAGCCAAACAAGGCTGGAGTTTTGATCACGAAACATTAAATCAAGCTGCAACAGTTATTGGTTTTGCAGTCAAAGATACAGGTATTGGTATCGCCCCTGAAAAACAAAAAATCATTTTTGAAGCATTTCAACAAGCAGATGGTACTACCAGCCGTAAATTTGGTGGTACAGGATTAGGTTTGTCAATTAGTCGAGAAATTACCCGTTTGTTTGGTGGGGAAATTAAACTAGTTAGTCATCTGGGTGAAGGTAGTACCTTTACCTTATATTTACCCCAACCGCTTTCTGGTGCTGGGGAGATGGGGAGATTGGGAGATGGGGTGAAGTCTTCTGTCCACCACCCCACCACCCCACCACCCCATCACACTCCCCCTACTCCCCTCACTCCTGCGAGTCCCTCCTCTGTCGTCATCGACGACAGAGACAACATCCAACCGGGCGATCGCACACTGTTAATTGTGGAAGATGACACTAAGTTTGCCCGAATTCTCTTGGACATGGCGCGACAAAATGAATTTAAGGGCATTGTTGCCCACGGTGGCAACACAGGTTTAGCCTTAGCCCAAGAATATCAGCCTTCTGCAATCATTTTGGATATTCGTCTGCCAGGGATGGATGGCTGGACGGTGCTAGATCGCCTCAAACATGACGCCAACACCCGCCACATTCCTGTACATGTGATGACAGTAGAGGAAGGGAAACAGCGCAGTTTACAACAAGGTGCGATCGCTTATTTGCAAAAACCCATCAGTAGCGAGACACTACACCAAGCACTCACTAAAATCAAAGGTTTTGTTGAACGACGTGTCAAAAATTTACTAGTTGTCGAAGATGATGAAAATCAACGGCTAAGTATTGTGGAGTTAATTGGTAATAGTGATGTTGCTACTACAGCTGTTAGTACTGGCGCTGAAGCATTACAAGCCATACAAGATGGCCAATTTGATTGCGTAGTCCTTGATTTAGGACTACCAGATATGAATGGCTTTGAATTGATTGAACAAATCAAGCAATCTCCCAATGGTGAAGCCTTACCGATCATCGTCTACACAGCCAGAGAATTGACGAGGGCAGAAGATGTGCAGCTGCGGCGCATTGCAGAGACAATTATTATTAAAGATGTGCGATCGCCTGAACGTCTTTTAGATGAAACTGCTTTATTCTTGCATCGTGTCCAAGCCGATTTACCTGCACCTAAACGTCTAATTCTTGAACAATTACAAAATTCTGACTTCCAACTGGCAGGTAAAAAAGTTTTGATTATCGATGACGATGTCCGCAATATCTTTGCTTTGACTAGTATGTTGGAACGTTATCAAATGCAGATTTTCTATGCAGAAAACGGTAGTGATGGCATAGAAGTTTTGCAAAACAATCCCGACATTAATGTTGTGTTGATGGATGTAATGATGCCAGAAATGGATGGTTACGAAACCACCCGCCGCATCCGCGCTAACCCTGATTTTAAATCTCTACCGATTATTGCCTTGACTGCCAAAGCTATGCAAGGCGATCGCGAAAAGTGTATTGAGGCTGGTGCATCTGATTACATTACCAAACCTGTTGATATTGAACAGTTGCTTTCACTATTGCGTGTCTGGTTATATCAGTAAACAGTTATCAGTTATCAGTTATCAGCACCTTACTCTGCACTTGCCTTGGAATTCATTCCAAGGCAAATTGTTAAATTCAGTTAAACTGACTAATATCAAGTTCGGCTAATTACTTTATATTCTCACTGCGATGCCTCAAAGGAGTGGTCTTTGACCATCGCAATTATTAGGTAATACTCCAATTACCTATTACCAATTTTCAATTACCGACCTCAACGGTTAGTATAAGGGATACCTTTTTATCTCGCTGTTCACAGATAAATTGATTGCTCCAATAAATAACAAATGGTAAATAACTATTTCAAAATTGGTACAAAGATAGGTGCAGGATTTGCTTTGGGTTTATCCATAATTGCTGCACTGGGAATAATATCATACCGCACTACTAACAACTTAATTGAGAATTCTCGTTGGCAAGCCCACACTTACGAAGTTATTAACGAATTAGATGATTTAATTTCTCAACTCAAAGATATAGAAACAGCACAAAGAGGTTATATTATTACCGGAGAACAGCGTTATTTACAACCTTATAATAATGCCTTACCAAATATTCAGCAAAATCTCAAAGATTTACGGAAATTAACAGCAGATAACCCTCAACAACAAATTAGATTAGATAATATAGAGCCATTAATTAATCAAAGACTAGCTGTAGCTCAAAAAAGTATTAATTTGCGAAACAATCAAGGCTTTGAAGCTGCAAGACAACTGATATTAACGGATCAAGGTAAGAATTTAACAGACAAAATTCGTAGTATAATCACAGATATGGAAGCCGAAGAAATTCGACTTCTACAACAGCGCACAAACAAGACTAAAATTGCTGCTCAAGAAGCAACTGACACTATTATTTATGGCATTCCTCTGGCTTTTTTATTGTTAACTTTAATTGGTATTTATCTCACCAGAAATATTTCTAAACCACTTGCAGAAATTTCAAAAGCTACAGAAAAATTAGCAGAGGGAGATTTGTCTGTAAATGTGCCAGTTGACAACCGCAGGGACGAAATCGGGATATTGGCACAAGCATTTAATCAGATGATCGCTAATCTCCGCGAAACAACTCTCAAAAATAATGAACAAAACTGGCTCAAGTCCAATCTTGCCAGGTTTAGCCAGATGTTGCAAGGTCAGAGAAGCCTGGAAAAGGTTGCCAGAATGATTCTCTCAGAACTTGCACCACTGGTAGATGCACAACAGGGTGTTTTCTACTTGATGGACTTTGAAAATGAGCAACCTATCCTCAAACTACTGGGTAGTTATGCATACCAAGAACGCAAAAATTTATCAAATAAATACCGCTTGGGTGAAGGGTTAGTAGGACAATGCGCCTTAGAAAAACAAAAAATTATACTTACAGATGCACCAAGTGATTATATTCGTATTAGTTCTGGTTTGGGAGAAGCTAAGCCCTTTAATATTATTGTTTTGCCTGTACTATTTGAAGACCAGGTAATAGCAGTAATTGAATTAGCATCTTTTCATAGATTTAGTGAAATTCATCTCACTTTTTTAGAGCAAGTTAGCGAAACTATTGGTGTAGTCTTGAATGCGATCGCTGCTGATATTCGCACTCAAGCACTACTAGAAGAATCCCAGCAATTAACCCAACAACTACAAATACAGCAACAAGAACTTACACAAAAAAATCAGCGTTTAGAAGAACAGGCGAAAGAACTACAAACCTCAGAAGAACTCTTGAAACAGCAACAACAAGAATTAGAAGAGTCAAACGAAGAATTGCAACAACTTAACGCTGAACTTGAAGAAAAAGCAGAATTATTATCCAACAAAAATACAGAAGTAGAGCGCAAAAATCAAGAAATCGAACAAGCCAGATTATCATTAGAAGAAAAAGCCGCACAACTAGCACTATCTTCTAAATACAAATCTGAGTTTCTCGCCAATATGTCCCACGAATTGCGGACACCACTCAACAGTTTGTTAATACTAGCAAAAATTCTCGCAGACAATGTTGAAGGCAATCTCAACCAGAAGCAAATCGAATATAGTCAAACAATCTACTCCTCAGGCAATGATTTATTGTCACTCATCAACGATATTCTCGACTTAGCCAAAATTGAATCGGGAACCATGTCTATTGATATGGTTCAGTTAAAAATTGCTGATTTATATGAGCCATTAGAACGAACTTTTAGACAAGTCGCAATTGACAAAGGACTGAATTTCACAATTGAATTAGACCCAGAACTACCACCGACAATCTACACTGATGCCAAGCGGCTGCAACAAATCCTCAAAAACCTACTAGCTAACGCTTTTAAATTCACAGAAAAAGGTGAAGTTACCTTAAAAATATTTGTAGCCAAACAAGGCTGGAGTTTTGATCACGAAACATTAAATCAAGCTGCAACAGTTATTGGTTTTGCAGTCAAAGATACAGGTATTGGTATCGCCCCTGAAAAACAAAAAATCATTTTTGAAGCATTTCAACAAGCAGATGGTACTACCAGCCGTAAATTTGGTGGTACAGGATTAGGTTTGTCAATTAGTCGAGAAATTACCCGTTTGTTTGGTGGGGAAATTAAACTAGTTAGTCATCTGGGTGAAGGTAGTACCTTTACCTTATATTTACCCCAACCGCTTTCTGGTGCTGGGGAGATGGGGAGATTGGGAGATGGGGTGAAGTCTTCTGTCCACCACCCCACCACCCCACCACCCCATCACACTCCCCCTACTCCCCTCACTCCTGCGAGTCCCTCCTCTGTCGTCATCGACGACAGAGACAACATCCAACCGGGCGATCGCACACTGTTAATTGTGGAAGATGACACTAAGTTTGCCCGAATTCTCTTGGACATGGCGCGACAAAATGAATTTAAGGGCATTGTTGCCCACGGTGGCAACACAGGTTTAGCCTTAGCCCAAGAATATCAGCCTTCTGCAATCATTTTGGATATTCGTCTGCCAGGGATGGATGGCTGGACGGTGCTAGATCGCCTCAAACATGACGCCAACACCCGCCACATTCCTGTACATGTGATGACAGTAGAGGAAGGGAAACAGCGCAGTTTACAACAAGGTGCGATCGCTTATTTGCAAAAACCCATCAGTAGCGAGACACTACACCAAGCACTCACTAAAATCAAAGGTTTTGTAGACAGGCGAGTTAAAAATCTGTTGATCGTAGAAGATGACGAAAATCAACGTCAAAGTATTGTGACATTAATTGGTAACGGCGACGTTGCTACCACTGCTGTCAGTACTGGTACTCAGGCATTATCTGCGATCGCCAATGGACAATTTGATTGTGTAGTTCTAGATTTAGGACTACCAGATATGAGTGGTTTTGAATTGATCGAACAAATCAAAAAACTACCAACCGGTGAAACACTACCCATTATTATCTATACTGCCAGGGAATTGACCAGAAGCGAAGATACACAACTGCGACGCATTGCCGAAACAATTATAGTTAAAGATGTGCGATCGCCTGAACGTCTTTTAGATGAAACTGCTTTATTCTTACACCGTGTCCAAGCCAATCTACCCGCACCAAAACGTCAAATTCTCGAACAATTACAAACTTCTGATACCCTACTAGCAGGCAAAAAAATATTGATTATCGATGACGATGTTCGCAATATCTTTGCTCTGACTAGTATGCTGGAACGTTATCAAATGCAAGTCTTATATGCTGAAAATGGTAGGGATGGGATTGCTGTTTTAGAAAATAATGCTGATATTAATGCTATCTTGATGGATGTAATGATGCCAGAAATGGATGGCTACGAAACCACCCGTCGTATCCGCAGCATTCCCAGATTTAAATCTTTGCCAATTATTGCCCTAACTGCCAAAGCTATGCAAGGTGATCGCGAAAAGTGTATTGAGGCTGGTGCATCTGACTATATTACCAAGCCTGTCGACACTGAACAATTGCTTTCACTATTGCGTGTTTGGCTGTACCGATAGTATTCGTTCCTCAGATAGAGTATGAGTTATTATTTTTAAGTTGTGGGTAGATGCGGAATTTAATACTTTCACATTATAAATAAGATGGTCAATTTTCAATTGTCAATTGTCAATGAGAAACTACCAACTAACTACTAACAAAAATATATTTATTTCATCTGATTAATTAAAAAACATGGAGAGAGAAGAACTGGAAGATGTAGAAATTCAATTGTTATTAGAAGGTATATATCGTTATTACGGGTTTGATTTTAGAAACTATGCTTTAGCTTCCCTCAAACGCCGGATTTGGAATACTGTTAAAACGGAAGGTTTAACTACTGTCTCTGGACTGCAAGAGAAAGTTCTTCATGAACCAGAATGCTTAGAGAGATTATTATTAAATTTATCGATTAATGTCACGGCAATGTTCCGAGACCCGAGCTTTTTTTTAACTTTTAGAAAAAAAGTAATTCCCATCTTAAGAACTTATCCTTTTATCCGTATTTGGCACGCTGGCTGTTCTACAGGTGAAGAAGTATATTCGATGGCGATTTTGCTCAAAGAAGAAGGACTTTATCACCGCTCGCGTTTATATGCCACTGACATTAATGAAACAGTTTTGCGTAAAGCTAAATCAGGAATTTTCCCATTAGCGATGATGCAAGAATATACTCAGAACTATATACAAGCAGGTGGCAAGAAATCTTTTTCTGAGTATTATACAGCAGCCTACGGAAATGCTATCTTTTCATCAGAACTTAAAGAAAATATAATTTTTTCATTACATAATTTAGCTATTGATAATTCTTTTAATGAATTTCATGTAATTTTTTGCCGTAATGTCTTAATTTATTTTAATAAATTTCTTCAACATCGAGTTCATAAACTTTTTTATGAAAGTCTAATTAGATTTGGAATTTTAGGATTAGGACGTCAAGAATCGATCAGATTTACGCCCCATGAACAAGATTATGAACAATTAGTTAGTAGTGAAAAAATTTATCGGAGAGTAAGTTAAATTTTGTTGTTTGTTGCTTGTTGATTGTTGCTTGGAGAATCAACCACCAACCACCAACCACTAACACATAAAAAAATATGAAATACCAAATTATTGTAATTGGTACATCTTTAGGCGGGTTAGAAGCATTACAAGTCATATTATTGGGCTTGCCAAAAACTTTTCCTATACCAATAGCCGTTGTCCAACACCGTCACAAAGCTTCTGATGATACACTAAGAGACTTATTACAAAGCTACACTAACTTAGTGGTCAAGGAGGCAGAAGACAAAGAAGAAATTTTGCCTGGGTGGGTATATTTAGCTCCCGCAGATTATCACTTGTTAATAGAAAGTAAAGATAAAACAGTGTCTCAATCTTATTTTTCTCTATCTACAGATGCTCCTGTCACTTACGCACGTCCATCCATTGATGTGCTATTTGAAACTGCAGCAGATGCTTATAATCAAAAAGTTATCGGTATCCTGTTAACAGGAGCAAATCAAGATGGTGTGCAAGGACTGGCAAAAATCAAAGCACGGGGAGGAATGACTATAGTTGAAGAACCCGACAGTGCCTTTTGTTCAATTATGCCCGCAGCTGCGATCGCATTGGGAGTTGCAGATCAAGTTTTACCCTTAGTAGATATTCCCGCTTTCTTAGTAAAAATTTGTAATTGATGTCACCTATTTTAGAGAAGCTATAAATAGTGTACAAATAAGTATATAAAACTCATTGTTACCATCCCCAAGACCTATTTTCAAGCCAGATAAAGTTATAACTTAAGATAGTGGGAATTCAGCTAGCTTTAGCGTCACAGTCAATAGGAAGACGTAAAACGGCTTGTTCTATTTCTAAAAGTGTATATTTGAAATGTCATTTGAGCCTAAAGTTAATGTTCTGTTGGTAGATGACCATCCAGAAAATTTGCTAGCCCTAGAGGCAATTTTAGACAGCCTTGGTCAAAACTTGGTAAGGGCTACATCGGGCGCAGAAGCCCTGCGAAATCTATTGAATCAGGATTTTGCCGTGATCTTGCTGGATGTGCAAATGCCAGATATGGACGGGTTCGAGACAGCAGCCTTGATTAGACAACGAGAGCGATCACGGCATACACCAATAATTTTTGTAACGGCATTCAACACCAGTGACAACATGGTCTTTAGAGGATATTCTCTAGGTGCAGTAGACTATCTCTTTAAACCTATAGAACCAGAAATATTGAAGTCCAAAGTAGCAGCATTTATTGATTTATTCCAAAAAAGTGCCGAAGTGAAGCGACAAGCCGCACAGTTAGCAGCAATGAATGCTGAACTTAAAAAACGCGAAGAAATGTTTCGTTCTTTGAGTGCTTGTTCACCCGTAGGAATTTTTTTAACTGATCCTAGTGGTAAATGTACTTATGCTAACCCCCGCTACCACGCTATTTTTGGTTTAACCCCAGAGCAAAGTTTAGACCAAGGCTGGATCACAACAATTCATCATGAAGAACAACAATCAGTAGTAACAAATTGGTATACTGCTGCTGCTGAAGGTAGGGGATACAAAGGTGAATTTCGCATCATGACTCCAGCAGGAATTGAGCGCTGGGTTTATATGTCTTCATCACCCATGCTTTCAGAAGAAGGTAATGTCATTGGTTTTACAGGTACATCAGAAGACATCACAGAACGTAAAAAAGCTGAAGAAGAACATATCAAGCTTATTCGCGAACAAACAGCACGCCAAGAAGCAGAAACAGCAAATCGCCTCAAAGATGAATTTTTAGCCACCCTCTCTCATGAACTCCGCACACCTTTAACATCTATACTGGGTTGGGCAAGACTGCTGCGTCAGCGAAAATTGAATGAAGAAGCCATCACTCGTGCTATAGAAACAATTGAACGCAATGCTGGTTTGCAAGCTCAGCTTATAGAAGATATCTTAGATGTCTCGCGCATTATGCGAGGCAAGCTTACTCTTAATATTTGTCCAGTTAACTTAGTTAACTTAACTGCAACAGTTGTAAATAGCATACGTCTAGAAGCAGAAGCAAAAAAAATTCAACTTGAATATGTAGTTGAACTCAATGAAACAGAAAACACGGCGACGCAACGACACGAAGACATGGAAAATGAAGAGGACGGGCTGAGGTGGGGACACAAAGACACGAGGAATACAGATGAAATACTCTCCGCGTCCTCACATCTTCCAGTCACTGCGTCTTCCGAAACCGCGTCTTCTGTGATCGTCTCTGGCGATCCTAATCGTCTACAACAAGTTCTATGGAACTTGCTTAACAATGCCATGAAATTTACCTCCTCTGACGGCAGAGTAGAAGTACGCCTAGAAGTCGTCAAGGAAAATGGATCATTGGAAATGGCGCAAGGTGGACAAGGAAGACAAGGGGGACAAGGAGGACAAGGGAAATATGATACTCCTTACACTCCCCCCTCCCCTGTTTATGCCCAAATCACCATCACTGACACAGGTGTTGGCATTAGTCCAGAATTTCTCCCCCACGTTTTTGATCGCTTCCGTCAAGCAGATGGCAGTATAACAAGAAACCACGGCGGTTTAGGATTGGGACTCGCGATCGTACGTTATTTAGTGGAAATGCATGGCGGTAGCGTTCATGCTGATAGTCCAGGAGTGGGACAGGGAGCAACCTTTACTGTAAAGTTGCCAATGTTGTCAACACAGCAACAATCCAAAGATCAGGAATCTATAAACCAGGAATGTGCTGTTGCTACCAAAGCAGAGGGAAATTTCCCGAAAGCGCCTATTCCTCAAAGATGGAAATTAAAACAAACAGAACAAATAACGAAAACTACTTCCCCCACTTCTATTACAGAATCATCCTTAAGTGGTTTGCAGGTATTAGTAGTGGATGACGATACTGATACACGAGAATATGTAACCACCGTGCTGCAAGAATCGGGAGCAGAGGTAACAGCAGTTGATTCAGTACAATCGGCACTTTTAATGATTGCAAAATCCCTACCGGATGTGCTGATTAGTGATATCAGTATGCCAGAAGAAGATGGATACACGCTAATACGTAAAATACGAAACTTCGAGCCAGAACAAGGAAGAGATTTACCTGCGATCGCATTAACGGCTTACGCTAGACCACAAGATTGTCAGCAAGCCCTTGATGCAGGTTTTCAGATGTATGTCTCCAAGCCAGTTGAACCAAATAAATTAATTCACTCTGTTGCCAAATTAATGCAGAGATTAGGTACGGGAAGCTAAGCGGGAATGGGGGATAGGGGAGATGGGGAGTAGTAAGCCATTAACCACTAACAACTAACCACTAATGTACAGACGCGATGTTCCTCGCGTCTGTACCTACTAACCACTAACCATTAACTAATATGTAAATTTTTCATAATATTAAATTAAGTACTGCTCATATTTATATTTCGTTATTTAATTGCCTGGTTAGTTGTTCTATACTAAATTGACATTACCTGAAAGATTAATGCTCGATTTCAACAGCTTAGTTGAGTTATCCCGCACCAACTGCGTTAGCATTTGTGCATTTCTCGTGCCAGCAAATTTACTTGCAACGCTGTTGACGATGGTTTTAGCTGCACTCCGTCGCCCCTCATCTCAAGTTTGGCAATCAGCAATAGTAGCCTGTACATTTGCTGTTGTGATGATATTGCACGTTTACACTTGGTTTATGATCGGCGTAGTCATGATTCCCACCTATGTTTTATTGTGGCTAGCTATTACCTGTTTGCTTTGTAATGTAGGGTCAATTTTATTTCACAGACGCAACACCAACGCCCCAATTTTCGAAAGATAATCCCTAACAAGCTAAACAATAAAGTATATTCAGTAGCCCGTCTGTACGGGCTTTTATTAGTATTTTCCAACAAAATTAGAATATTATGTAGAATCTTAGAATTTCAAAAGAACGCTGTTAATAGATAGAACCAAAGAAGAGGTAAACTCTCAGTTACAACAGCGGCAATTATTAGAATTAATAGAGACTATTTTAGTTTATAAGTTTCCAATGATGAGTAGGGAGGAAATAGAATTTATATTTGGATTGAGTGAGTTAAAGCAAACCAGAGTATATCAAGAAGCATTTCAAGAAGGTAAACAAGAAGGTAAACGCAAAGCTAATTTAAAAGCAATACGCCGATTTTCAGCAGCAATAGGGCTAAGTGTGGAACAAATCGCAGAGGGATGAGGTTTGAGTGTAGACTTATATCTTGCATCTCTCTGGATAAACCACTAATACACGAATAGAGGGTGTAAGAAAGTGACACCAGAAGCGAAAATGAGCTTACGTGATACTGAGAAATTAATATAACTGTATTATTTAGGAAATTACGCAAACAAGTAAGGGTGCAGGTGATCGCCAACTTGGAAGACTGCCTGGATTTGCACATCAGATCCGAAATATGAGAAAAAAGGGCGTGAATAGCATTATGGAAAAGCAAGAACAATGAAATCAATTCTTGCCCACGCCCAAGGGTTAGTTTACACCTTAGTGTCGTTGATGCCGTCTACATACCAACAACAAAACCTAGAAGCGATGTTGGGGTTATTTTTGGAGGCGCAAGGATATCCCTTACCTGAACATAGTAGAAGTAAGTCTGCCAGTGCCTTAAGTCGATTTCTCAATATTTACGACTGGTCAACCAAGAGTGTAATTCGCACAATTCGTGCGCGCATCATGCAGGAGATATTGTCCGAGTGCCCAAAGGGGCGCAAACCGTTTTTACAGGTGATGATCGACCTCACAACTGTGGAAAAATTTGGGAAATTCAAGTCTTTTAAGAATTTAATCAGTGTCTATAACGGAAAACGAGGGTTGCATTTGGTTGTGGTGTATTTGGTCGTTGGTCAGTGGCGAGTACCTTGGAATTTTCGTGTTTGGAGAGGCAAGGGAACTACTTCACCCGCACAGTTAGGATTAAAGCTAATCAAGTCATTACCCAAAGCTTTAACCAAACATTTTAAGGTGATGATTTTAGCAGATACTGCCTTCGGAAGTATTGAGTTTCTCCACGGGTTACGTAAGCTTAAATATCACGCCGTTGTTGGAGTACGGATTGACCGTAAATTACTCGATGGGCGTATTTTACGACATTTACATAAACGCGGACAGCAAGTACGATTCGTGGGTTTAAAGTTTCCTGTTACAGTGTCTTGGTATTATCTCAAACGTGATGATGGCAAGTTGGAGAAAAGGTTTATTCTATCTACTAGACCTCTCAAGGCGAGTACTATTAACTGGTGGGGTAAGCGTCGCTGGCAAATTGAGGGTTGGTTTAAAATTGCAAAGCATCGTTTTGGGTTAAACCGCTTCGGTCAAGGAAAACTTTTGGGCGTTTATCGCTGGTTAGTACTTTCGCTAATTGCTTATATTTTGGCGCATTGGGCTTATTTATCGCTTGCCACTACAGATCTACCTGATTGGGGACAAGCTGCACAAATTGCTATTCAAGCTTGCTTGCCAGGATTTCTTGTGTTTTCAATTTTACTGAATCTTGAACGAATGCGTTCTTTCTTACTTAGTCAAGATATTAACATTCATATTTCCAGATGCAAGATATAAGTAGAGGAAGTTAAACAACTAGCACAACAGCAGTCTTCTGAACAAGACGATATTTAAAATTTATACAGCAACTATCAATGCATCACTCATTAAAATCTTTTTCTTTGTCTTCAAGGAATTTTTCACATCGAATTTGTAGTTAAATTTTGTTAAGATTGGACTCGATGTGAGTTAGCCTTCCCTGCTTGTTGCTTACCTTGGAGACACTCAATGCTGCGACTAGAACATATTAGTAAAATTTATCCGACTGGCGAAGTTCTCAAGGATATCAATTGGGAAGTTAAGATAGGCGATCGCGTTGGTTTAGTTGGTGTTAACGGCGCTGGTAAATCTACCCAACTCAAAATCATCACCGGTAAAATAGAGCCAACCTCTGGTGAAGTTATTCGTCCAGCTAGTTTACACATAGCCTATCTCAATCAAGAATTTGATGTAGATCCCAGCCGCACTATTAGAGAAGAATTGTGGACAGTCTTCAAGGAGGCAAACCAAGTACAGTTATCTTTGGTGCAGGTGCAACAGCAGATGGAAACTGCCTCTCCAGAAGAACTGGATAAACTAATTAATAAATTGGATAAGCTACAACGGCAATTTGAAGCCCTAGATGGTTATGGCTTAGAAGCACGCATTGGTAAGATATTACCAGAAATTGGCTTTGAACCAGAAGATGGCGATCGCCTCGTTAGTGCCTTCAGTGGTGGTTGGCAAATGCGGATCAGTTTAGCTAAAATCCTTCTGCAAGAACCTGATTTATTACTGCTAGACGAGCCAACAAACCACTTAGATTTAGAAACAATAGAGTGGCTAGAAAATTACCTCAAAGGCTTGAATACACCAATGGTCATAGTTTCCCATGACCGGGAATTTTTAGACCGTCTCTGCACTCAAATAGTCGAAACAGAACGAGGTGTTTCTACTACTTACCTTGGTAACTACTCAACATATTTACAACAAAAAGCTGAAAATCAAACAGCACAATTAAGTGCCTACGAACGTCAGCAAAAAGAATTAGAAAAACAACAAGCTTTTGTGGATAGATTTCGTGCTAGCGCCACCCGTAGCACCCAAGCCAAAAGCCGTGAAAAACAACTAGAAAAAATCGAGCGTATCGAAGCCCCTACAGTTGGAGTTAAAACACTACAATTTCGTTTTCCCCCTGCACCTCGCAGTGGCAGAGAAGTTGTAGAAATTAAAAACTTAACTCATATTTACGATGACAAAATTCTATTTTTAGGGGCAAATCTCCTGATTGAAAGAGGCGATCGCATAGCTTTTGTTGCTCCTAACGGTGCTGGCAAATCAACATTACTGCGCCTAATTATGGGTATGGAACAGCCCACAGAAGGTGTTGTCAAACTAGGCGAACATCATGTAATTCCAGGATATTTTGAACAAAACCAAGCAGAAGCTTTAGACTTAGAAAAAACAGTCATAGAAACTATTCATGACGAAGTACCTGATTGGAAAAACGAAGACGTTCGCACCCTCTTAGGACGCTTTTTATTTAGTGGTGATACAGTCTTCAAAAAAGTTGCTGCTTTAAGTGGTGGTGAAAAAGCGCGTTTAGCATTAGCAAAAATGTTGTTGTGTCCAGCAAATTTACTCATATTAGATGAGCCAACAAACCACTTAGATATTCCAGCCAAAGAAATGCTGGAAGAAGCATTACAAAACTACGATGGCACAGCGATTATTGTTTCTCATGATCGCTATTTTATTTCTCAGGTTGCCAATAAAATTGTAGAAATTCGTGATGGTGAATTCCGAGTTTACTTAGGTGACTATCATTACTACCTCGATAAAATTACTGAAGAAAAAGAACAAGCAAGATTAGCAGTGATCGCGGCCGAAAAAGCTGCCAAAAAGGCGGCAAAAGCTGCTAAGGCTACTGGGAAGAAAAAGTAAGTTCTTTATAAGTGCCTTTTAAATTTTTACTTTTGCCTTATTTGGTCATTCTTCAAAAAGTGATGGACTTGACTCTATAGAGTTATCAAAATCGGGCGTTGGGAATTGCATGGATCGCCGCATCTTTGTCACAAGTCTGATTAGTACCTCCTGTTGTTGTTTGATGCGTTGCAAATTACCAGTTTGCTTATGTACATGTTGGTTTAGCTCATGTTCGTGAATTGCGAAGGCAAATTGTTTACCCACCTCCGTTGCTAGTTCAATTTCTTCAATTGTCCACTCACGCGCTTGTGTCTTTGTGGATTCTCGCCAAGCATTAAACGATTGACGGGGGTACAACTGCCGCTCATCGAAGTCAAACTCTCCTGCCCACAAGGGTTCTGTCTGGGCTTCGTCTCGGAAAATACTTAAGTACCCCAGCAATTGCTGACGATATATAAGTGGAATCATTAAGATGCTACGAACTTTGGATGAAGTGAAAGCCACTTGCAAAAAACGCAACTCATGTATTTGATAGATGTCTGAAATTGCCCAAACATCACAATTTCCATACTTGTAATGTTCCTGCCAGATGCTGTATTGCTCCATCAATTGATATTTTGCCAGTTCTGGCATCACAGGTTGTTTGCCGTAGGCATAAACCTTGAGGTAATTGCTGGAGTCCAAAGAGTCTAGAAAGCTCTTGGCATTGCCGTCTTGGAGATTAAATCCTTCATTTCTCATGCACAGCCTGCCACCAGAACCACCGAATGCACCAACGATTTGTGCCAAAGCTGACTGAAATTCGACAGTAGACAGTGAATGTAGTAGGGTGACAATGTGCTTAATGGTAGCTTCTTGTGAAGCTGTTTGCGGTACTTGGGAAAGAAGGACACTTTGAGCGATCGCTACTGACAACTGATCAACAACCATCTGCACCACTTCCACTTCCGATTCTGCAATCGAACGAGGTTCTGAATGATGAGACGCCAGCAACCCCCAAAGTTGATCATCATGCAGAATAGGTAATACGAGAGAGGATTTAACACCCATCGCTGTTAAGTATTCCAAATGGCAGGGGTCTACAGGGCGGTAGCGGAACTCCTCAGGGATCATCTCTCCTGTTTCCGAATCATACAGAGGGCTTTGACCAATTTGCTTTCTATCAACATTCACAATCGAACGTACCCGTACCTTAAGATACAATTCACGGTATTGAGGCGGAATTTCATCTCCAGGAAAATGTAGCCCCAACACCGATGGCAACCGATTATGATCTACAGACTCAGCAATAACTTGACCGCTTCCATCTAGATTAAACTGGTAAATTTTTACTCTATCAATTCCTAAAAAAGACCGTAACTCTGCCACTGTTGCTGTCAAAATAACCTGCAATTCTACCTTTTGACGAATATAGCTTGTAAGCTGGCGCAGTAAGGTTTTTTGTTTGATATTATCCTGCATATATTAAAATTTGAGCAGTAATGAGGGAACAACCAAGTTAGCTATTTTTGCTTTCATCTAAGCATTTTGGCGGACATCCGCATCTTGGCAACAATTTTTCACAATCATCTCAGGGCGTTGCATAATAGCGGTATGAATTGAGGTCAATTAATCATGGAATGTCCACGCTGTGGATCTTGTCATAACCGTAAGAATGGAAAGAAAAGAGGTAAACAGAATCACATTTGCTGTGATTGTGGTCGTCAATTCATTGATGTCTATAAACCACCCAGGGGCTACTCGGATGAAATCAAACAAGAATGCCTAAAAATGTACGTCAATGGTATGGGATTTCGTGGAATTGAAAGGGTGAAAAACGTTCATCATACTACCATTATTCATTGGGTTAAACGAGTGGGTACACAATTGGCGGATACACCAAATTCAAAGGAAATTCCGCAGGTGGGAGAACTAGATGAATTAGAAACATTTATTGGTTCAAAAAAAATAAAATCTGGTTGTGGACGGCGGTAAATCACTTTACTCAAGGTATTCTTGCTTGGGTTTTAGGTGATCGTAGTTCGACTACTTTCCAACAGTTATGGAACATTGTCCAGTGTTGGCAGAGTTATTTTTACGTCACAGATGGATACCCTGTTTACCCTTGTTTTGTTCCTGATGGTGACCAAATTGTGAGTAAGACCTACATGACACGAGTCGAAAATGAAAACACAAGGCTTAGACATTATTTGGCTCGTCTTCATCGTAAAACTTTATGTTATTCCAAAACCGAGGAAATGCTGAGATACTCTGTTCGATTGTTATTGCACTACCTCAAATATCGTTCTGTTCCCTTACCTGCCTAAAACATACCTTTATTCAGCAACGCCAAATACATTAATAAAGTTGTTTCAATCCCTAATAGGGATTTATTTAAGTTGCAACACTTGGCTCTATTCCTGAGTGGCTAAAGACAGAAAGTTTCAATCCCTAATAGGGATTTATTTAAGTTGCAACGTAATTCGAGTGTGCCAAGGGAGCTACCGGAGAAGTTTCAATCCCTAATAGGGATTTATTTAAGTTGCAACTAATTATTTTCTGGGGTAAAACTGGGGTAAATCGTTTCAATCCCTAATAGGGATTTATTTAAGTTGCAACGTACCTGCCGTTTTCCTGACCTAAGAGCCAGAAAGTTTCAATCCCTAATAGGGATTTATTTAAGTTGCAACGCACTGCATATTAAGCAGCTTGTGCGATCGCAAGAATTGGGTTTCAATCCCTAATAGGGATTTATTTAAGTTGCAACTGGGCGGGAATTTTGGCTACGTCCCCTAAATAAACGGTTTCAATCCCTAATAGGGATTTATTTAAGTTGCAACGTATTGGTCTCCTTGGCTTGATCCCAAACACCCCGTTTCAATCCCTAATAGGGATTTATTTAAGTTGCAACCCTAGATGAGCGCACTTGTCCTAAGCCAGACTTGAGTTTCAATCCCTAATAGGGATTTATTTAAGTTGCAACCAGATAGTCGCGGAGCAACCCCAGAACCTGCGTTTTTCTGTTTCAATCCCTAATAGGGATTTATTTAAGTTGCAACACGTGGGGTCAAATCTGCGTTTGTATCTTATTTGTTTCAATCCCTAATAGGGATTTATTTAAGTTGCAACCACTACCTTCAACCAGGGTTTGGTTACTGAAAATGGTTTCAATCCCTAATAGGGATTTATTTAAGTTGCAACTGAATAGTTGGATCTCGGGGAATGGGACTACCGGTTTCAATCCCTAATAGGGATTTATTTAAGTTGCAACCATCGGAAGTGAGGTATTCACCCATATAGCTAAGTGTTTCAATCCCTAATAGGGATTTATTTAAGTTGCAACAGGGATCTGGGGTTTTCCTGGCTTTTGTCAGGAAGTTTCAATCCCTAATAGGGATTTATTTAAGTTGCAACCGTATCTGATGTTGGATCGAAACGTCTCCTATACCGTACTTGTTTCAATCCCTAATAGGGATTTATTTAAGTTGCAACATTTCAGTTCCACATATGTATATGTCTGCGTTGAGTTTCAATCCCTAATAGGGATTTATTTAAGTTGCAACGATGTCGGATCGAAACGTCTCTTATACCGTACCTGTTTCAATCCCTAATAGGGATTTATTTAAGTTGCAACTCAGTGGTCGGCTAAAAGGTCAAGTAGAGGAGCAAGAAGTTTCAATCCCTAATAGGGATTTATTTAAGTTGCAACTCCAAAGTCCATGTCTTAGGCACAAGCACACATGTTTCAATCCCTAATAGGGATTTATTTAAGTTGCAACTCTAGTCAACTTTAGGTTCTTCTATATAAAAGAGAAAGTGTTTCAATCCCTAATAGGGATTTATTTAAGTTGCAACCTGTGAAAGCTAGGGCGGTTGCTAACCCGTTACCTAGTTTCAATCCCTAATAGGGATTTATTTAAGTTGCAACGCAGGCGATGGGTCTACAACTTTCAACGTCCCTGTTTCAATCCCTAATAGGGATTTATTTAAGTTGCAACAGCTCGTTCTAGAAGCCTTATTCTATTTGATTTTCAAGGTTCAGTTCCGTCAACCTGGAATCAATATAGCTTTTCAGCCATTGAGGTGTCAAGGCAGGCATTGAGAAAATAACCTCAAAAGCTTGTCTGGTCATAATTTCAGACTTTGCGTCAACCTCCATTGAAGCGTGAGAGGGTTATAAACCAAAACTAGTAAAGCTTTCAGCCATTAAAATTGATCTCTTCTAAAAAACACCTATAGGTTGACGAAAACACAATAATTTTCTTGGTGTCTTAGTGTCTTAATATCAATTAGAAAAAAGAATACAACACATGGATTATATAAGACCCCACCCCAACCCTCCCCTTTCCAAGGGGAGGGTGGGGTTAGGCGGGTGGGGTTATCTGTCGTAAACATTATTTGAATTGGTATTATACCAAATTGCGATAGTTAGTATTGTTTTAAATTGTTGGAACAGCCTTATAGCAAAGACTTCCCATCTAAAATCTAAAATTGGTATTAGTGGTTCAAATAAAAATCACAACATCATCTATACATCCCCACCCTACTATATTTTAAGTAGAGTTTTTCACAGGAGATACACATGTTTGGACTGGGATGGACGGAAGTAGGTGTAATCGCGATCGTCGCCTTGCTAATTTTTGGGCCGAAAAAAATCCCCGAACTTGGAAGCGCACTAGGCAAAACCTTACGGGGTTTTAAAGAAGAAATGAATAAAACCACAACTGATGAGGATATCAACCCCGAGGAAGAAGAAAAATAAAAATAGCCATTTGTTCTTGGTCATTAGTCCTTTGTGTTTACAAACGACTAATGACTGATGACAAATGACCATTGACTAAATAATCGAATTCACAACAGATGAAGTCACACCCATTTGAGCATCTACAGTCGTGGGGGTGGTATTTTGTTGGGGAACTTCTTCTTTAACAACACCACGGGCTTTTATTAACTTGATGGCACGATTGACGCTTTCTGGTAAAATCACCACCAAACTGTTCTCAGGGGCAATATCTAAGGCTTTGTTAATAGCTTGGGTTTCATCCAGAATCACTTCAAATTCGTAATTAGGGTTTACTTGCTTAATACCTTGAACAATTAATTCCGCAGCCGAACCTCGCGCCCTACCTCTAGTGTCGTCATCTTCTTTGACAATTACGTGGTCAAAAATTTCTGCTGACAGCTTACCCAAAGCTACAAAGTCTTGATCACGTCGATCGCCAGGCCCACCGATAACACCAATGCGATCGCCATTTGTCCAGTTGCGGACAAAGGAACCTAAAGCTTCGTAACTGTGGGGATTGTGGGCATAATCTACCAAAGCGTGGAAGTTACCCAAGTTAAACAAATTCATCCGCCCTGGTGTTTGACTTACCGAAGCCCGGAATGTATTTAAGCCAGCCCGAATTTGCTCAATTGACACGTTTTGCACAAACGCCGCTAAGGAAGCTGCCAAAGCGTTGGCAATCATAAATGGCGCCCTTCCACCCATCGTCAGGGGAATATTTTCTGCGCGTTCGATGCGGTGTGTCCAATCCCCTTTTAATATTGACAAAAAGCCATTTTCGTATACTGCTGCAACTCCACCCTTTTGGATGTGGTTTCGCACCAATTCCGATTCTGGGTTCATGGTGAAGTAAGCAATATTAGCTTTTGTTCGTTCTGCGATCGCGGCTACACGGGGATCATCGGCGTTGAGAACAGCGTAGCCATCAGGATAAACGGCTTCGGCAACCACACTCTTGAGATGTGCTAGCTGGTCGATTGTGTCAATGTCACCAATACCTAAGTGGTCAGCAGCCACATTTAACACTACACCCACATTAGCGGCTTCAAAGGCTAAGCCAGAGCGAAGAATCCCGCCCCTAGCTGTTTCCAAGACTGCTACTTCGACTGTCGGGTCTTGCAAAATTAACTGGGCGCTTTGTGGGCCTGTGTTGTCACCGACTTCAACTAAGTAATCTCCGATATAAGTCCCGTCCGTAGTCGTATAACCTACTACCTTGTCTGTCTGTTTGTAGATGTGAGCCAGTAGGCGGGTAGTAGTTGTCTTGCCGTTTGTACCCGTAACACTCAAAATTGGAATCCGACTCGCTTGTTCGTTGGGAAACAGCATATCAATGACTGCACCTGCAACGTTACGGGAGATGCCTTGACTGGGAGCAACATGCATTCGGAAGCCGGGAGCAGCATTAACTTCTACAATCACACCGTCAACCTCTCGTAAAGGGCGACTAATATCCGATGTGACGATATCAATGCCGGCGATATCTAAACCGATAATCTTGACGACACGCTGGGCTAACCAAACGTTTTCCGGGTGAATTTCATCTGTCCGGTCTACAGCAATACCACCCGTACTTAAGTTTGCCGTTGCCCGTAAATAGCAAATTTCGTCTTTAGCTAATACGCTGTTGAGGGTGTAACCTTGCCTTTCTAGTAACTGATAACTGGTGCGGTCAAGTTCAATTTTGGTGAGAACCTTATCATGTCCGTCACCACGATTTGGGTCTTTATTGGTTTCCTCTATCAATTCCGCAATAGTAGATCTGCCATCACCAACCACATGAGCAGGTACACGTTCCGCAACTGCCACTACTTTACCGTCTACAACCAAGACTCGATGGTCACGCCCTGTGTAATACCGCTCTACAATAATTGAGCGAGAAACTTGTCTGGCGGCGTCGTAGGCTGCCTCTGCTTCTTCCCAATTTTGGATGTCGATGGTGATGCCACGCCCGTGATTGCCGTCTAACGGTTTGATAACGATGGGATAGCCACCAACATATTCAATTGCTTCTGGCAAATCGTCCAAAAAGTTAATCACCGTACCTTTAGGAACTGGTACACCTGTACTGGCAAGAATGCGTTTAGTGGCTTCTTTATCGCAAGCCAGTTCTACTCCCAAAATACCGGTGTTATCGGTCATGGTTGCTTGCATCCGCTTTTGGTTGACACCATAACCAAGTTGAATCAAAAAGCGTGCCCCTAGTTGCATCCAGGGAATACCTCTTTTTTCAGCTTCTTTGACGATTGACTCTGTGGAAGGCCCCAGGGCTGCATCACGCCATAAGTCTTTTAGGTCTTGTAAATCTTGTTCTAACTCAGCCTTTGGATAACGACCTCGGTCAACAATACTTTGGCACAGCCGGACTGCGGCTCTACCTGCATAGCGTCCGGCTTCCTCATTTAGATACTCAAAGACGACTTGGTAAACACCTGATGTAGACGTTTCCCGAGTACGACCGAAGCCGACGTGCATACCGACTAATTCTTGCAGTTCTAGGGCTACATGTTCCACGATGTGACCCATCATGGTACCTTCGCGAACTCGCATCAAAAAACCACCACGACAGCCCGGCGAGCAGTAGTGACCCTCCAGACTAGGCAGAGCCTCAACTAGTCCTTCATAAAAGCCAGGGATCTCATTCGAGGGCGTCTCGGCAAGATTTTCTAGATCAAGGCGCATGACGATCAGCTTGTGGCGTCGAATGCTCCAGTAGTTGGGGCCGCGTAAGGTCTGGATTTTGAGGATTCTCATGGGAATAGGTAGATGGAGATTCGGAACCAAAATTCTAGTTTCTTACTGAAATTGACCGCCAAACTGTTCATGGTAAACAGTTTTTTCTTCTTACATCGTATTACTCTCATTTTTTTGCTGCAACGTAGAATTGCGCGATCAACTCAGTGTAACTCCAGATACTTAAGTCCGTCAGCTGGAGATGCGGTAGACAGCAGGTAAAACAGTGCGTTGGTAAAGGTGGAAGCGATCGCCATGACTGAGGATATGCAGGCGTAAATTGTGAAGATTCAAAGGTTCAGTTGCTCCCACATGGGGTTCGTTGGTGTGAGTGACTTCGGTCGGATCTATTATTGTAACCGAACCTTTGCCCAAAACTTGTAACCAACCATCACGTTCAAACAACGCACAAGTATCTTCATCAATGCCAATCCCAAGACGATCTGGATGAGAAGCGATCGCGCTCATCAAACGCCCCATGCGATTACGATTGTTAAAATGTTGGTCTACAATCACTTCAGGTATAAATCCCAAACCCGTTGCCATGTCCACTAAGGAACGATTGGGTGACTCACCACTACCACCGCCTGCAATCATGTGATGTCCCATGACAGCTGCACCTGCGCTAGTACCTGCGAGAGTTAGTTCTCCAGATCTAACTCGCTGCCGGATAATATCCATTGCTGGTGTATCTGACAAGACGCCACACAATCGTAACTGATCACCTCCTGTTAAAAAAATCCCGGTACAAGCTTCCAGGGACTGTTGGTAATCACGGTATTCACACTGCTCTCTTTCTCGTATATCCAAAAGCTCAACCTTTTTAGCACCCATATCTTCAAAAATACGGATATACCGACCACCGATGATTGAGGGTTCGCGAGAGGCAGAGGGAATAATTGCTATGTGGGCATCATTAGCGCCAGCACGAGCAAAAAAAGTCCGCAAAATCTCGCGGCCATGGACTTTGTCTTCTGCGCCTCCGATCACCAGAACGGCAGTTTTTGTTGCTTGGGGTGTCCTCATTTCCAGCAATTTAGCTTGTAATTCCGGCATTGTGTTTCTCCTGTCAACAACTTCAGGTGAAAATTACAAGGTCAGCAGCCTAATTATTTTCGCGCCTAAATTGGTAGTGGGTAATTGGTAATGGGTAATGAGTAATGGGTAATGGGTAATTGGAATATTGATGATTTTTCTATACCCGCTCCCTGATCCCCGTTCCCCGCTCCCCGATCCCCCATATTCCTTGCCGTCACGGTGGCGACAGATTTGCAGTTGTAGTCAATAACATCTTGTTGTGGTGACTGCGATCGCAATGCCATGAGCTTGTAGACGCTTTTTTGCGTGTCCCTTAGGTGGTTGTCCGTTTGAGTGTCTCCTCGAATTTTGGGAAACAGAAACAGGTATTGACGCACTTTCTTTTTAAGGCTGGTTCGATGCATCCTAGAAGTTGTTAACCTAGTCAGAATAGTGAAGTACCCACCACTAAACGCTTCGCGTTATAGCGGAAGCTTCGCGTCTCATTTGCCGATGCTCTGTTAGGGACATCATTTAAAGATGTTCGTCACTGAAGACGATCTGAGCCTTACTCAGCATCTCTGGCTTTTGTGCCTTTATCTCCTCAAAGGAGAACCCGCGCAGCCACCTTGCTTCCCAAGGCAGTTATAAGTTTATTTTTCTTCCGGCTGATATCCCACTGCTAACTTTGGGTATAGCCCAGGACTTAAGCCGAATTAGTTAAATTTAGATGTGACAATATTTAAACATAAATTAAGTAATTAGAAAAACTTTTATTGACTCATAGAATGCCACTATTTCTAGTACTTATAGATACACCCAAACAAGCTCATATGTGTTACGTACGACATCGGCTGGTTTGAAGTCAGCGCTAAAAAGCAGCTATGCTGCTATGCTGTAGACGCTCGTTCAGACAATGTATCTGGTGGGTAGGCAAAAGGGAACACCAAAAGTTTTTGCCTGTAGCAGCAATTTTTGGGAACCCTGGCAGAAAGAATTAATCACCATAACATCTACCCATTTTTTGACTTTTTTATTAACTTTCTAACGATTTCTGCCGTACTGTGCTGGACATTCCAAATTTAAGATTAGTGTTCTCCAATACGAAATACTGTGCGCTTTGATATAGTTACGCTATTTCCTGATAGTTTTACCTCTATTCTGAATTCAGGGCTGATTGGTAAAGCCTTGTCTAAACAGATTGCTCAGGTAAATTTGATAAATCCCCGCGACTTTACTACTGATAAGCATCGCAAAGTCGATGATGAACCCTACGGTGGTGGTGTTGGAATGCTAATGAAGCCAGAACCAATTTTTGCCGCCGTTGAATCCCTGCCTGTTTTACCCAGAAGAGAGGTGATTCTGATGAGTCCCCAAGGACAAACAATGAATCAACTTCTGTTACGAGAGTTAGCAAGCAATTATGACCAATTGGTGGTAATTTGTGGTCACTATGAAGGTGTAGATGAGCGAGTACTACATTTAGTCACCCGTGAAATATCCTTGGGCGATTTTATTCTGACCGGTGGGGAAATTCCAGCAATGGCTTTGATTAATGGTGTAATGCGCCTATTACCAGGAACTGTTGGCAAAGTCGAGTCCCTCAAATCAGAAAGTTTTGAAGAAGGATTATTAGATTATCCCCAATACACCCGTCCAGCAAATTTCCGTGGTTGGAAAGTACCGGATGTACTGCTGTCTGGCAATCATAACGAAATTGCTAAGTGGCGATTGCAACAACAAATTCAAAGAACAGGCGATCGCCGTCCTGATTTGCTCAAAGCTTGGCTAGAGCAGAAGGGGGGGAAGATGGGGTGATGGGGTGATGGGGAGTGTGGGGAGTGTGGGGAGTTTGAGGAGTAAGTATTAAACAACTACTAACTACTAATGTACAGACGCGAGGAACATCGCGTCTCTACCCACTCACTACTAACCATTGACAATTGACAATTGGCACGTGACACTTGACACTGGACTCAAAATGAACATTCGGATTGGCAACGGTTATGATATTCATCGGCTAGTGAGCGATCGCCCTCTGATTCTTGGCGGTATCAATATTCCTCACTCTCTGGGTTTACTAGGGCATAGTGATGCTGATGTCCTCACCCACGCGATTATGGATGCGATGCTAGGATCTTTATCTTTAGGCGATATCGGACATTATTTTCCCCCTAGCGATCCGCAATGGGCAGGAGCTGATAGTTTGGTATTATTAAGTAAAGTCCACCAATTAATTCGCTCCCAAGGCTGGCAAATAGGCAATATAGACTCGGTGGTAGTAGCAGAACGCCCAAAATTAAAACCTCATATTGAAAAGATGAAGGAAAAAATTGCAGGAGTTTTGCAATTACAACCAAATCAAGTCGGAATTAAAGCTACTACCAATGAAAAACTAGGCCCTGTTGGAGAAGAACAAGGTATTTGCGCTTATGCAGTTGTTTTAATTTTACAAGCGTGAATTCAGAAGACAGGAGGCAGAAGGCAATCTAACCTTAAACAGAATATCTTGCAGCAATCTCTAATTATGCCCAACATCCCGCCCTCAAATAAATTTGGGGCTAATAGCTGAAGTCTACTGAAGTAGACTCATGCTTTTATTGGAGTCATCTTTTAGATGAGTTGTGCTATTAGCCAAGGATTAAAAACCTTTGCTGTTGTTGAGAATGATGTAATTTATCAGTGCAACCCATCTAATCAGGTTAAATAGTTCATAATTAAAGTCAGCTAAAAGCTGACTTTAGCTATTAGCCCCAACTTTTGTTGAGGGCAAATGAAAATATTTTGATATTAATAAATGATGAGTTTTGCTAGTATCCTTCCCTCTATTAAGCGTTTTCGCTTATTAATAATTCTGGCTTTAATCACAGCACTGGTAACTGTTGCTTGCAACCCGTCTAATTATCAAACACAAGCCGCTCAAGTGCCGCAAATGATTGTGGCTGTTTTGGGTGAGCCTTCCACTTTTAACTCAGCACTAAATGAGTCAGCATACAGTGTCTTTGGGCCTCTTTACGACTCATTAATTAACGAAAATCCTTTAACTAATGAGTTAGAAGCTGGTTTAGCTGAGTCTTGGCAAGTTCTTGACAATGGACAGCGAGTTGTCATCACTCTCAAAAAAGGACTCAAGTGGTCAGATGGTAAACCGATGACTGCTGATGATATTGTATTTAGCTACAATGACATCTATTTAAACCCCAAAATACCCACGCCGACGAAAGATTCTTTGAGAATAAATGAGCGTGGTGACACTCCCAAGGTACGCAAAATAGATGATCTCAAAGTAGAATTCACTGTACCGGAACCATTTGCTCCTTTTTTGAGATGGGTAGGTGGGATTACAATTTTGCCTGCTCATGCTCTCAAGGAATCTGTCCACACGACTGATTCTAGTGGTAATCCCAAGTTTCTAACAATGTGGACAACAGGCACTGATCCCAAAGAAATTATTGGTAATGGGCCTTATGTCATGGAAACCTATATTCCCAGTCAGCGAGTCATATTCCGACGCAATCCATACTATTGGCGCAAAGATGCTCAAGGAAATCCCCAACCTTACATAGAAAGGTTAATTTTCCAAATAATTGAATCGACTGATAACCAATTAATCAGTTTCCGCTCGGGCCAGCTGGATAATCTCGAAGTTCCTCCAGAAGGTTTTAGTTTATTGAAACGGGAAGAAAAACGGGCAAACTTTAAAATCTATAATGGTGGGCCAGATACTAGCACTACATTTATTGCTTTTAATCTCAGTAAAGCTAAGAATGCTAAAGGTCAGCCTTTTGTAAATCCAATTAAATCTCGTTGGTTTAATAAGAAGGAATTTAGACAAGCAATAGCCTATGCTCTTGACCGCGAAACAATGAAAACAAATGCATTTCGTGGTTTAGGTGAATTGCAAAATTCCTTCGTTTATGTCAAAAGCCCCTATTATCTGCCTCCAGAAAAAGGCTTAAAGGTTTACAATCATGATCCAGAAAAAGCCAAGAAATTACTTTTGCAAGCAGGGTTCAAATATAATGCAAATCAGCTAGTAGATGAAGATGGCAACCGAGTCAGATTCACCCTGCTGACAAATGCCGAAAGGAAAGTCAGGGGGGATATGGCAGCACAAATTAGGCAAGATTTAGCTAAGATTGGCATTCAAGTTGATTTGCAAATCCTCAGTTTCAACGCTTATTTGGAAAAACTAAAAGTTACCCAAGATTGGGATTGTTATCTTGGTGGTTTTGCTGGTGGTGGTGTTGAACCTCATAGTGCTAGTAACATCTGGAGAATTAAGGGTGCATCCCATGCATTTAATCTTGGCCCTCAACCAGGCGATCCGCCTATAACTGGTTGGGTAGTTTCTGATTGGGAAAAGGAAATAGACCGTCTTTATATTAAAGGCGCTCAAGAAATAGATGAAAACAAACGTAAGGAAATTTATTACGAGTATCAGCGCATAGCCTCAGAACAATTACCATTTATTCACTTGGTAGAAAGATTAGATTTGCAGGCAGTACGCGATCGCTTCCAAGGCATCAAGTATACCGCCCTTGGTGGCCCGTTTTGGAATCTTTATGAGTTAAAAATTGCTGAGGATAATTAAATTAAGGTGGGGAGATGGGGAGATGGGGAGTATGAGGGGTGTGTAGACACGCTCATAGGCTTAAGGTAAGGGTGGAGTGTGAGGAGTGGAAAATAACTACTAACTACTAACCACTATTGTACAGACGCGATGTTCCTCGCGTCTGTACCTACCAACTACTAACCACTAACCACTAACAACCAACAACCAATGACCATTGACAAATGACAAATGACGAAAATTTACGATCGCTCCTCCAAGCAGTTGCCAATGGTAATGTTTCCCTGGATGTCGCACTGGATGAACTTAAATATTTAGCTTATGAACCGGTGGGTGAGTTTGCCAAAATTGACAATCATCGTACTATCAGAACTGGTTTTCCGGAAGTGATTTGGGGTCCTGGCAAAACCCCCTATCAAATTGCTCAAATTATGGAGACAATGCGTCTACGTAACTCTGTAGTTATGGCAACTCGCATCGAACCGGAGATTTACGCAGCACTGCAACCCAAGGTAAGAGATTTACGATACTACGAATCAGCAAGAATTTGTGCGATCGCTCCCCCGAATCTTGAACCACGTTATCCCGGCACAATTGGCATTCTTTCTGCTGGTACAGCCGATTTACCTGTAGCTGAAGAAGCCGCTGTTACGGCAGAACTTTCTGGCTTTCGTGTCCAACGTCTCTGGGATGTAGGGGTTGCCGGCATACACCGCTTGCTAAGTAACCGCCGTGTGATTGCAAATGCCTCTGTGTTGATTGTCGTCGCAGGTATGGAGGGTGCTTTACCGAGTGTAGTAGCAGGTTTAGCAGACTGTCCGGTGATTGCTGTTCCTACTAGCATTGGTTACGGTGCAAGTTTTGGAGGTTTAGCACCTCTATTGACAATGCTCAACTCTTGTGCTGCTGGAGTTGGTGTAGTGAATATTGATAATGGCTTTGGTGCAGCAGTGCTAGCAGGACAAGTTTTGCGAACAGCCGAGAAATTGCGGATGGCATCATCTGATTCTTGAGTTATGACGGTGATGTTACTTTTACATTTAGTGAAAAACACCACTCAGCAATGAAAATTTTGATTACGTTGGCTGCCTTTGCCTTAAGCTTTTGGCTAACGATCAGTATCTCGATGTAATCAGGGTGAAAGGGCAAAGGTGTAATACCATTTTGGATTTTGGATTTTAGATTGGAAAGTGGGATTACGGATTAGGGATTGGTAAAAAGTTATCCTTCTTATCTGAAACCAGTAAACAGTGACCAGTGACCAGTTTAATTTGATAGCTGATAACTGATAACTGATTATTTGTCTTCCTTGCCCCTTTTTTACCCAATATTCAAGAATAAATTTGAACAATTCAATTACTTAGTGATTCGATGTCTCAGTTAATTTGGCATTTACCGGAAAATTTGACTATCCTAGCTCAAAACATCACTGACCCAAATCTTATTGGTCAGATGCAAAAAGCCTTTACGCATTTTGTCCAATCAGGTCAAGCCTGGGCGCTCTTGATTGGATTGGCAATTGGTTATATGATTCGGAATCTGACAAGTTTTGGTTAGTGGTTGTTTGTTGATGGTCAATTGTCATTGGTCATTTGTCATTGGTAAGAGGGAACTCTTAATAGGAAATAAGTATATTTCTCCCTTATCCTCCTTGTCCCACACTCCCCATCCCCCCATCTCCCTTTCCCGATCCCCAGCCCCTGAACATGACTGAACAGCAAACTTGGAGCCAGCGATTTGAATCAGCCTTGCATCCTGCGATCGCTCGTTTTAATGCAAGTATTAGTTTTGATATTGAATTAATAGAATATGACCTGACTGCTTCTGTTGCTCATGCTCAGATGCTAACTAAATGCGGGATCATTTCTCCAGAGGAGGGAGAGCAATTAGTTGCTGGTTTAGAACAAATCCGGCAAGAATATCGCCAAGGCAAGTTTAACCCTGGTATTGAAGCAGAAGACGTACATTTTGCTGTTGAGCATCGCCTTGTGGAAATTATTGGAAATGTAGGTAAAAAGTTACACACAGGACGCTCCCGGAATGACCAAGTAGGCACAGATACCAGATTATACCTACGTGATCAGATCCAACAAATTCGTAAGCAACTGCGAGAATTCCAAAGTGTCCTATTAAATATTGCTGAAAATCACGTTGAAACTTTAATACCTGGTTACACCCACCTGCAACGCGCTCAACCCCTGAGTTTGGCTCACCACTTGTTGGCATACTTTCAAATGGCACAACGAGACTGGGAACGCTTGGGAGATGTTTGGAAGCGAGTGAATATTTCTCCTTTGGGCTGTGGTGCTTTGGCAGGAACAACTTTCCCGATAGACCGCCATTACACAGCTCAACTCTTGCATTTTGATAGTGCTTATGCTAATAGCTTGGATGGGGTGAGCGATCGCGATTTTGCGATCGAATTTTTGTGTGCTGCCAGCTTAATTATGGTTCATCTGAGCCGACTTTCAGAAGAAATCATTCTTTGGGCGTCTGAAGAATTTGGTTTTGTCACCCTGAAAGATAGCTGTGCAACTGGTTCCAGCATCATGCCTCAAAAGAAAAACCCTGATGTCCCAGAATTAGTGCGGGGTAAAACTGGGCGTGTTTTTGGTCATCTCCAAGCTTTGTTGGTAATTATGAAGGGACTACCTTTGGCATATAACAAAGATTTACAAGAAGACAAAGAAGGTTTATTTGACAGTGTTAAAACTGTCAAAGCATGTCTAGAAGCAATGACAATTTTGCTACGAGAGGGTCTGGAATTTCGTACGCAACGTTTAGCACAAGCAGTATGTGAAGACTTCTCCAATGCTACCGACGTAGCAGATTATTTAGCAGCACGAGGTGTACCATTTCGAGAAGCATACAACCTTGTGGGCAAAGTAGTAAAAACTAGCATTGCTGCTGGCAAACTCCTTAAAGATTTAACCTTAGAAGAGTGGAAACAACTTCACCCAGCATTTGCAGCCGACATTTACGAAGCAATATCTCCTCAGCAAGTAGTTGCTGCCCGCAATAGCTACGGTGGTACAGGTTTTGAGCAGGTAAGAATAGCATTATCTAATGCCCGTACTCTAATTGCTGAATAGTTTGCTGCTGTTGGTTGTTTAGTATTTGGAAGAACTAACAATTTAAAATGATTTAGATAAATATTATCAAACTAAACAATGAAGTCGCCCGCAAGTAGACTGAATTAATAAGCCCTTCAACCCACTTGGAGTGGGTTTTGACTGTTAGCCCCAAATTTATTCGAGGGCGGGATGTTGCACTAATGAAATCTATTAGATATCTTGCAAAAGTCATGGCATGATTAGCTGTCTTGAAAATAGGTATCGGGGATTAATACCAATTCAATTAATGATTGCAACACATCCTTGGTTCAAGACGCGATGAATCGCGTCTCTACAATATGATCTATTTGTCATATTCTTTTTTCAAATTGGTATAACTTAATAGCAAACCCATAATCCATCTGTGTTTATCTGTGTACATCTGTGTTCGACATTCCATGATAGAGGCTCACTGATGAACTACTTCCCTCTGTCTCCTATTCCCAATTCAAAGTCACTTCCTGTTTTTGAGTTAAACAAATGGCAATTCCCTTCTCATAGTAAGCAGCTTCATTAATAAAAATTGGATAAACAGTTGATTCTCCTTCATAAGTAATTTCTTGACCATCAAAGCTGAGAAATATTGGCTCACCAGGATGGAGAGGTTCATAATCTCTAAACTGAAGCTGGGGATGGATCATCGCCTGAATTTCTCCTAATTTATTTCTGGGATAATCGATAGTCCCGATGTTTTGATAAAGTGTTAGTCTGTGATTCACTGATGAAATTGAATTTTTATTATATGCTTCTAAATAGTCCAAAATGGTGTAAATAAGCCTCTCTGTCTTGAAAAATAAATCTGCATTTAAAACACCTTGGGCGACAGGGCCAACTTCAATTACAAAACCGTACTGACATAGAGATTTAAGTAAAGAACTATCTAGATCTGTTGTTGTCAAACAAACTTTTACTAGAGGATTGATTTCACTTAGATAAGCAGATAATTGCAAACAAAATGGATGTTGGTTACCTATAATAATACTTAAACCCATATTTGCTGTTGTAGTGTGCAAATCTAATATCACATCTACTTGAGGATTATCTTTTGGCCCTAATATTTGGTTGATAGCTTTTGCCCGAATGTCTTCATAACTAGAAAGTGTCAATTTTTGTAAGTCTTGATTAAGGAAGCAACGATTCAAGTCTTTGTCAATATAACGTCTACCAACCTTGAAAGCTTCAGGATTGGCTAGTAAAGTTTGAATCCTAAAGCTGGATCGCTGAATTAGGTGAGGATACTGCTCAAATTTTTTGATTAGGTATGCCCCTGTAAATTCATTTCCGTGAGTTGCCCCAACTATTGCAACATGATTGATTTTATTCATAAGATTAACTTATAATATATTAGCTCGAACACTTAATATTATCCGCCTAGGTCGATAATGGGTGATTGGGATATTACCTAGTATTGGCAATGGTTAAAGACTACTCCTTGTGAGCATCTTAACGGGAATATAAAAACACCATAAACCGAGTTTTTGGAGTCACAAAAACTCGGTTTATCACTTCAAGCTGTAGTACTAGGTTAGTGGTTTGGGTTGTTTAATAGACCTCTTATATGAATCCTCAAAACCCCGCCCCAACCCTCCCCTTACTAAGGGGAGGGAGTTAATGTATTATTTCTCCCCTTGCCAAGAGGGAACTAAGGGGGGTATTTCAAATATTCGTGCAAGAGGTCTAATGATGTGCTTGCAAGTTGAATTAACCTCTATTTTTGAAAGATTCCAACCATTGTTGCACTTGTTCTCTGGCGAGATCGCGAGATCCTAAACCAAAGGCAAGAGCGATCGCCACTGCGATCGCACCTAGTAGCAAGCCAAAGGCAAGATTGACAATATCGGGTGCAACACCGATTTGTTGTAATGCCATTGCGGCAACTAGGGTAATGATTGCTATCCGTGTCACCTGACCTAAAATTCTCGCTTGGGGATTACCGGAACTGGTAATAATGTTAAAAGCTAGATTGGCTAGGTATAAACCAATAGCAAATATAATCACTCCAGCTAAAATTCGTCCGAGTACGACAACAATCCCAGCTACTAGCACTGTGAGGGCAGGGATATTAAGGATATTCACTGCTGCCACAGTCGCAAACAGCATAATCCCAACTAATACAATAATGCCCGCAATTTCCGAGGGGGTGCGGCTGGGGGGAGTTGGTGCTGTTGGTTCTTCTGCAGGAATCACAATTCGTCTTGGAGGTGGTGATATTCCCAAGACAGACAAAATATTGTTAAAACCTATACTGGTCAAAATGTTGGTGACTAAATCTGCCACAAACCGCCCCAAGAAATAGGCAAGAACTAAAATGGCGATCGCTGTGAAGATTGCGGGAAGTACATTGAGAACTTGTTGCAACATCGCGATTGCCGGCACTGAAATCGCTGCTATTTGCAGAGTATTCAAAGCAGCGATCGCTACAGGAATCAAAATCAGAATATAGACAATTGTGCCGATGATTCTGGAAAGAGGTTGAGTCCCCGCAGTGCGTGATAATCCTACTCGAGTTCCAAAATTGTCAATTCCTGTTGCTGCAAGTAAATTTGTGACAATCCGTTGGACAACAGTCGCTAAAAACCAACCAACTGCGGCAATTATTATTGCCCCAAGAATGTTCGGTAAAATCGCCAAAATCTCTGTTACCAGCACTTCCACTGGTTGTAGCGCCCGTTGTAACCCCAGAGTATCTAGTATTGGAATCAGAAATAGTAAAAAGATGAACCAATACAGAGCATTACCAATCGTATCGCTCAGAGGTAATTGATTTTGAGTAGTACTACTATCTTCTGGTGGATTTAAACGTTCGTCTATTCTTAACGCCCGCAGTCCTCTAATTGTGATTAGCTTGACAACAGTGGCTACTAACCAAGCAACTGCTGCAAAAATCAGCGCGCCCACCAATCTGGGTAAAAAGTCACCAATTTGATTGAGAAAAGCATTAAGCGGTTGAGAAGCAACCCTTAATTCCAATGTGTCTAGAACGGCGACTAAGGTTAGCAGTAGAATGCCCCAAAATACCAAGTTAGAAATTAATTTTTCTACTTGAGGAAGTTCATTGCTGTCTCCACGTCCAACTACGCCAGCAGCTATGCGGTTATCTATTTGCGTGCGATTGAGAATTCCTCGCGTCACAGCAGCAACACTAGCAGCAATCAACCAGCCAACCAACAAAATTAATACTGCTCCCAACAACCGAGGCAGAAATGCACCTATCTGTTGGAAAGAGTTTTGCACATAAGTGTTGAATCCAGCGTCTTGTGGTGGTAATGTAGGCGATTGTGCTAAAAATGTTTCTACCCTAATCCACAAACCAGCTCCCATCACTTGGGTTATATTTTGCCAAGTTGTATTCATGGTTTTCCGGTATTAAAGTTAAGTTTGATCGCAGAAAACACTGTAGATGCTTTTGGAGTAGATTGCCCTGGACAATTCCACATGCCAACAACTTCGTAGTGTTTTACATTTGAATTTAACTGTCAATTTTACAGGCAATTGATCTCAAGCATTCTTTGTGAGAATTTTTTAATTTGTTATTGAAAAAAGCAAATTAATACATCTATCTATTAGTAGTTGACTAGTATTGACAAATACTATTATTCTTAATTGGATCATCTGTAATTAATCATTGGTCAAAAGTTAATATGCTAATTGTGAGTGATTAATAGTCATATAGTTATACTAATTAGGCATAGTTAACAACACAAAATAACAAACAACAACCAACCACTAACAATAAACAACTAAATCCTATTCCAATACAGGTGCTTGCCACCAATTGTAGTACTGTACCAATGTATGAACTTGCCAATTAGGATCTGGTTGGGGATAGTCTAAGCGATAGTGTCCTCCCCTGCTTTCTGTTCTAAAAGCAGCACTGGTGAGGATTAAATAAGCTACATCCAATAAATTGCGAGTTTCTGCCCACAGTCTCAATTGTCGTTCTACATCTGGCAATTTGAAACTAAGGCTTTGTTTAGGGGGTAAACAAAGTAAAAATTGGCTGAGTTGCAAATCAGCAAAATCTTGCTGCCAAGATTTGACGGTGGCGATCGCTATTTCTAAGCCTGAGTGTTCTCGACAGATACCAGCATGTTGCCACACTAAACGGGGAATTTTTTGCCGCAAATCTTCTAGATGGGCTTGTTGTTTGTGCCAATTGTCTATATCTGTAACAAATTCCCGCACTGTTGGAAGTGGTTGTTCACTCACCAATTCGCTTTTCAGTTCCAGATGGGCCATTTGTGCGCCAAAAACAATACATTCTAATAAAGAATTACTAGCAAGGCGATTAGCACCATGTACCCCTGTACTTGCAGTTTCTCCGACGGCGTATAAACCAGGAATGTTGGTGCGATTCATCATATCTGTGAGAATACCACCCATCCAGTAATGAGCAGCAGGGGCAACGGGAATTGGTTCAGAAAAAACATCGATACCCCAGCGTTGACAAACATTAATGATGTTAGGGAAGCGGTGACGAATTTTGTCAGCAGGAATAGGGCGCATATCTAACCACACGTGGGCAGTGGCGGGGTCAGCAGTAGTTTTTTGTAAATGACTAAAAATTGCCCGACTCACGATATCTCTGGGAGCGAGTTCACCAGCAGGATGATAATCAAAAGCAAAACGCCGTCCTTGATTATCTATTAGATGCGCTCCCTCACCACGTACAGCTTCACTAATTAAAAAGCGTTCCGCTCCTGGTTTTGTCAAAGCAGTAGGATGGAATTGGACAAATTCTAAATCTCTGAGAATTGCCCCAGCACGAGCTGCGATCGCAACTCCATCTCCGGTACTCACAGCTGGGTTGGTAGTTTGAGCAAATACCTGACCGCCACCACCTGTTGCTAGCACTACAGCACCAGCTTTTACCCATGTAATTTCACCTTGATAAAACAAGCTAATCCCCTGACAGGTTTGCGTTTGAGGATCTATCCACAAACTCAATGCCAAAGCTTGTTGAATGACTTGAATATTTTTCCGTTGCAGTACTCGAGCAGTAAGGGTGGTGATTACTTCTCTACCTGTAGTGTCAGCAGCATGAAGAACCCGGTGCTTAGAGTGGGCGGCTTCTAAAGTTAAAGCTAAATGATTGTCGTGACGATCAAAAGCGACTCCAAGCTCTACCAGAGATTTAATGCAGTCTGGGGCATGTTCGGCAAGGAATTCGACTGCGGGGCGATCGCATAAACCCGCTCCTGCTTTGATTGTATCCTCAATATGCAACCGTGGTGAATCATCAGGAGCGATCGCAGCAGCAATACCACCCTGCGCCCAATCACTAGCAGACAAGGTTAAAGTTTCTTTGGTAATCAGACCAACTCGTAAGGACTGTGGTAAACAAAGCGCCGTATACAGTCCAGCAGCACCAGCGCCGACTACTAAAACATCAAATGGGTTAAGAATATCTATCTGCACCAAGGTAGGGGGAGTGGGGGAGTGGGGAGTGTGGGGGAGTGGGGAGTGTGGGAGAAATCTTTATCCGTGTCTTCTTTGTCCTCCTTGTCTCTCTTGTCTCCCCTGTCTGGTTTGTCTTCTATTTACCTATAAGCTTAACTAGCCCAATTCCGCTAAAGTACAGCCCTAGTACGGCTCCCGCTAGGAGAGTTTGGGTCAGGGGGTCTGTAGAAGGCGTAATTACGGCCCCTAAAACTACTGCACCTAAAATTACATAACGCCAGCCAGAAAGCATTTGACTTGACGAGACAATTCCTAAACTACCGAGTAAAAGTTGGATAATCGGTACTTGGAATGCTAAACCCGTACTAAATAGTAACAACAGGACAAATTCAAAATATTTGTCAATTGACCATAGTTGTTCTACAACATCTGCACCGTAGCTAATAAAGAATTTTAAAGCAGCTGGAATCAGTAGGAAATAAGCAAATACTAAACCTACTGCAAACAGCACAGTTGATCCTAGAACTATAGGAGCTAATAAGCGACGTTCTCGGCGAGTTAAGCCTGGCAGCACAAACTGGACGATTTGGTACAGTATGAAGGGACTAGCAAGGAGTAAACCACTATAGCCTGCGACTTTCAGAGATACAAAAAAGTATTCTCCGGGTGCAAGCTGGAGAAATTTGACTCCTTTGGCTGGCACTTCCAACAACTGAACTATAGGCTTAACAGCAAAAAAGCAGCCAACCACACCTACTGCTACTGCAATCAGTGCATAAAAAATCCGCAGTCGCAACTCCTCTAGATGCTCAAAAAGGGTCATTTCGACCTCTCCTGGCAATTCATCCAAAGGATCGGTTTCTTTTTGCTCATTGGTTTCAAAATCAACACCAGGAGCAGTGTGAGCAGTTACAGTGTTTGCGTCTTGTGAAGGCGTCATGAGTCAGCTAGCGAGCATCATTTGTTAACTATTTTATCTGGGGTCGCCGCTACTCGGATCTCGGACTTCTCGTAGAAGTTGAGAATTTGATATCATGTTCGCTTGAATACTTATGCTGTTGCGTAGGCTAGTAATTGGTAATTGCTAATTACTAATGGGAAAAATCTCTTCCCAAATGCCCAATGCCCAATAGCTAACAACGAAGCATTACACCTAACTATAAATTTCCATCTAACAGATATTCCAATTCTTTCTTTAAGGCTTTGATATCTGCGACTCTTGCTACTAGTAAGTTATCTGTGCCAGCATCTATTAAACGTGCTTTCCAATAACGAATAGTCTCAGAATTCTGCATCCAAAAATTAATGACTGTACCTACAACTTCATCTTTGTCCCAATTCCATTTTTGTGGTACTGGCTCCACAGATTCTAGCAGTGCATCTAATGTACATGTATGCGTTGCGATATATTCCACACCTTGGTGTTGCGGTTTGTGCAAAGTTTCTTGTTGATGATTAAAAAACTGTAAAACTTGAGATACTCCAACAATATCAAAAGTGTATTTCATTGCTGTTACCCCAATCTCAAACTTTTTAAACTATATATATCTGGAAATTAGTTGGCAATGTATCTGAAAAAAGTTTTATTACACTCTATACCAGAGGTATTAAAATCTTCAACAAATTAGCACTTTTCTATCTTGAGTGCTAAAGTTTATCCAGCAAAAAATTAGCAGTGTTGTGCATTAAGTGCTAATGTTTATAAAAGTATTTTTATTAAAATATGAAAATTTTGGAGTAATTGAAAAGGGGGAAATATTATTTTTAATAATTTTTTAAATTCGTCATTAACCGCCTTCAATGGAAGGCAAGCGTTAAAAGGCAGAAGCGCCATTATCCCGCCCTGCAATAAATTGCGGGCTAATACCTCAAGTACGTTGAAACACCTCTTATCAAGACTGATGATAACGCTCGGGATTAGACCCCTGATCAATTCGCTAACAGAATCATTTATTTATGGGATTCCCTTATCACTTCTGCCTTCTGCCTTCTGTCTTCTTCATAAGTTTTCAAGGTGAAATAGCAGCTTTGTCTGCTGCCTGTTTGTGGGCGATCGCATCTGTGGTGTATGGGCGTTTGGGTGAGCGTATCCCGCCTCTGCAACTCAACTTACTGAAGGGCATAGTTGCGATCGCTCTACTTTTACTTACTATTGTACTGAGTAGCGAATTATTTCCTAGCATCGCCCCCATTCCCCTTTCTCTAATTCTCCTCAGTGGTGTAGTGGGTATTGGTTTTGGTGATACAGTCTTTTTTGCTTGTATCAATACTTTAGGAGCGCGACGCGCTTTACTGATGGGAACCTTAGCCCCGCCCATAACAGCTATTGGTGCAATGATTTTTCTCCAAGAACAGCTAAATCTCAGTGCTTGGTGTGGGATTCTGCTGACGATTTTAGGAGTTGCTTGGGTGGTAACAGAACGGACTCCTGAAGGCAGGGGGATGGGGGGAGAAAGGGGACAAGGAGGACACAGAAGCAGATTTTCCTCTTTGTCTGATGCTACAACAAGTTTATGGCGGGGAATAGGGTTTGGAGTGTTAGCAGCAGTTGCTAATGCTGTGGGGGCTTTGTTTTCGCGTGCAGCATTCGCACAATCTATTATGAACCCTTTGTGGGCAGCTTTGTTGCGGTTGAGTGCTGGTGTGCTGATTCTGCTGATTTTTACGTTTTGCAATACTGTATTAAAATCTTTGTTACACAAGCAAAACCTGCACAGACAAGTTTTAGAATCCCCATCGGAAAACTTAGTTAGTATAGCCAAGGCTAGGCGATCGCGAGTCTTAATAGCAATTATTTTTGCTGCTTTTTGCGGAACTTACTTAGGAATTTGGTTACAGCAAATAGCTTTAAAATATACTGCTGCGGGGGTTGCTTCTACCTTAGTGCAAACTAGTCCGGTGTTTGTGATTCCCATTGGGATGTGGCTAGGCGAAAAAGTTACCTGGAGAGCGATCGCAGGTGTGATCATAGCGATCGTGGGAGTAGGATTATTGTTTTGAGTAGAAGGCAGCAGATGGCAGATGGAGAAAGACTGACCTTATCTAGTAAGCACGTGGCGTTCCGTTATAGCACCTGGGGTCATTGGGCATTGGAAAATCATCAGTATCTATAATTACCCATTATATCGAGTTCGGTTAATCACTTAAAATGAAAAACCTCACCCTGCCTTCGGTACCCCTCTCCTTGTCAAGGAGAGGGGATGGGGGGTCCCCTCTGGGGAACTCGGGGGCCCCACTCCCCTAAGGGAGTGGGGATTAGGGGTGAAGGGGCTGTTCTTGTGAGGTTAAACGGGAATTATAAGTAATCATGCGAACTTGATATTACCCATTACCAATTACCAATTACCGACCCCAACGGATAATATTAAGTATTCAAGCAAACATGATATCAGTTATCTTTGTCGCCAATCGAGCTTGCGTCCTACGAACCAAAAAGTTAATAAAGTAAAACCCAATAAAGCAGCTAAATCTATTAGCATTTGTCCTGTAAGGGGCGAGAGTAAACTTTGGCGCAGAGCAGATGCAGCGTAGGTAGCAGGACTTAATTTGCCGACACTCAGTAGAAAACTTGGTAAACGATTTGCTGGGATGAGTACCGGGCCGAGAAACAGCATCCCCATAGTTAAAAGCAAGCTAAAAGAGTCGCTTTCTTGGGGTGTACGCGCATTGACACCAATGAGCGCTCCTAGTCCCGCCATTGGTAGGACACATAGGGGAATAACCAACAGGATCATCGGGTGAACAATTAATGGAATTTTCAAAAAGAAAACACCAAAGATAATGTTTACCAACAGCGATGGTAATGAGAGCAGAAAAAATGCCAGAACACAGGCAATGATTAAAGCAACACGGCTAATGGGTAGAGTAGCGTAGTATTCTAGAGTGCCAGCAAATCGCATGTAAGCGAATCGAGATGCCATGTTATCTTGGTTGCCAAACATCAACGCCATCACCAGATTACCCGTGAGAATGTACCCCAAGGTTTCCTGTCCCGAATCTTGAGCAAAGCTACCTAGAGCAATAGTACTAAGCATCGGAGTAATGGCACTGGTGAGAGCAATAGTCCGCCATGACCAACGCCAGTTAGTCAGTTCCATTAAAAATAAGTCCAGTAATTGCACTGGCAAAGAAGGTAAGTTACGCTTTGCTGGCATAGTGCAGGTATAAATCTTCTAAAGTGGCTGAATAAAGGCGAAAGTCATCTAGCATCTCTAAATTTAGGCTGTTAAGGGCAGGATTAACTTGGTTCCATTCCAACAATAATTGCCAGTGACCAGGTTCCAAAGCAATAGGAATAAGATGAGGTGGCAAGCTAGGGGGAGTTTCCGGTGCGAAAAAAAGTTCTAACCGCAACATTCTATCTACTTGTTGCTTGAGTTCGCTAGGACGACCAACAGCTACTAATTCACCAGCGCGCATGATACCTACTCGTTGAATTGCCTTTTCCGCCTCGATCGCATCATGGGTAATGAGAATAATTGTAGTGCTTTGTTCTTGGTTAATCTGGCGCAGAATATCCCAAACCAGTTTGCGACGCTGGGGATCGAGGTCGTTGGTTGGCTCATCTAAAATTAACACAGGTGGAGAACCTGCAACTGCCACTGCTAACCGTAGCAGTCGCTTTTGTCCGCCGGAAAGGCGAGAACTTGGTTGATGACACAGTTCGCGAATTTGCCACAAATCAAGTAGTGCATTACATTCCTGACGAGCATCAACGCGGCTCATGCCTCGCAAATGAGCAGTATAATATAAAGCTTCGCCCACCGTGAGATTGTTCAATGCTCCGCTTTCTTGGGGCATATATCCAACATTCATTTGTACCAAATGGGGAACTGCAACTATATTATTTCCGAATAAAGTGATAGTTCCAGAATCACTAGTGAGTAAGTTTACCATTTGGCGAACAAGGGTACTTTTACCTGCTCCGTTATCACCTAAAATCCCAAAGATTTCTCCTTGGTAAATCTGCAAAGTGATGTTTTTATTAGCAGGTTGAGTTTGACCTGGATAGGTTTTAACTAAATTTTGAATGTCGTAAACAATCACGTTTTTATAGATAATTTACTCAAATACTACTGTGCGGTTGCCATAAACCAACACACGATTTTGTAAATGTGATCGCACTGCCCTTGCTAAGACAATTCTTTCTAAATCCTTACCTTTTCTAATCAAATCTGCAACTTCATCGCGGTGACTAACTCGCACGACATCTTGTTCAATAATTGGGCCTGCATCTAAATCAGAAGTCACATAATGGGCTGTTGCACCAATAATTTTGACGCCGCGTTCAAAAGCTTTGTGGTAAGGATTTGCACCCACAAAAGCAGGCAAAAAAGAGTGGTGAATGTTAATAACTTGCGGAAATTTAGCAATAAAATCAGCGCTGAGAATTTGCATATATTTTGCCAATACAACCAAATTAATTTTGTACTGATGCAGTAATTCTAGTTGTTTGGCTTCTTGTTCTAATTTATTATCTTGATTAACACAAATGTGATGATAGTCAATCCCAAATTGCTCTGCAACTTCCTGAAGTTGAAGATGATTGCTGATAATCAAAGGAATTTCCGCAGTAAATTCTTTCGCACGACGTCGCCAAATTATGTCAAACAGACAATGGTCTTGCTTACTAACCCAAATGGCAATGCGGGGAACAGTATCAGAAAAGTGTAGTTCCCATTTTGCATTTAATGGTTGAGCGATCACATTAAATGCTGGTGCAATAAACTCCCGTGATAAATTAAATCCTGTTAATTGCCACTCTAGGCGTGTGAGAAATAACCCAGCCGCAAAGTCTGTGTGTTGGTCTGCATGGATAATATTACCACCATTGGCATAGATAAAATTAGCGAATTTAGCTACAAGTCCCTGTTGCTCAGGACAGGAAATTAACAAAGTTGCTGTTGGACTTGTCATAATTAAAAGAATGAAGAATATCTATTAACTCATACCTGATAAAAATTTCAACTCCGATAAAAATAATTAAAAAACGAACACAGATACACACAGATAAACACCGATAATTTATCTGTGTGCATCTGTGTTTATCTGTGTTCGTTCACTTAGAGATATGGGACTTACGCAAAATACCTCTCCAACTTTTGTTGCTTCGTTTCTGGGTCTGATCATTTACTTTTTTACTTCTTTTTGGGAATGGGTAAATTTAAACTTGGCAAAGGTGTACTTTCACTCTGATTTGGAATTTCTTTCCATTCTGATAATTCTCGATTCACTGCATTTCCAAAATCTTTAGATACTAGTAGCACATCTACATTATTATCTGGTTTATAATTTGGATCGGCTTGAGCATATAAAAAACGACTATTAAAGTCAGCTTTCCCCAAAAGTAACTGGTGGTTTTGTTGATTTTTGAGTTTAATATCGATAGTTGCTTGAGGTGCAGCTAAGCCAAATTCTCCTAGTTGATTAACAGATGTTGATATAGTGCGATCGCTTTCACCTTTGACTAATAAATCCATTAAATAGGAAACTATAGCATCATTTGCTGGCACTTGTTGAGGAGACGTCATTCGCCACTTAGGGCGTTCAGATTTATTGTTGCGTTCCAAAATAATAGTGGCATTTTTAGTCTTGATTGCTAAAGACTGTACATCATCCTCCTCAAAAGAAAAAATTTGCTGCTTTTTATTTTTGACTTCCTCTTGCTGAGTTTTCCAATAAAATTCATGAAAATAAACAAAACCACCTAAACCCAGCATTAGCAGTATTAAAATTAAAGTTGTTCGCTGTAATTTCATTTTTTAGTCATTTGTCAATTGTCAATTGTCAATAGTCAGTGGTTCATAGTTGTTGGTTATTAATTACTATTAACCAACAACCAACTACTAATCACTAATGTACAGACGCGATGTTCCTCGCGTCTCTACCCACTAACTATTTATCTACGTAACCACCACAAAATAACTGCTACTGCAAACCCAATTAGGGGCAAAACTAACAGAGAAGATAAAGCTAAAATGCCAGCTTGTGAGGCTGTGAGGTTGATGCGACGGTTTTTTGGTTCTTTGGGACGAATGGAAAGAGGTTGGCTGTCCTGCTGGCTACTCCAGTTGATGGAGTTGAGAAATACGTCTCCATTTAACTGTTGTGTGAATGATCCATCTGTGGTAAAGTCTGAATCCCCTATTACTACCATGCGTGATTCGCTAGCGGTTGGATTGTTAGGAGTAGGGGTAGGGGAGGGAGTAGGTGATGTTGTTGGTGTTGGACTAGGGGTGGTTTTGGTTGAAGTTGGTAGTTTGCGTTTTAAGGCCACACCCAGGGTTAGAGGCCCTTTGAGGTCTTTTCCTTCGTTAAATTCCAAGTTTTCGCTTTTGAGGTCGCTTTCTGCCCAGGTATTGGGATAGGGTTTGGTGAGTAATAATTTTGTGGATTCAATACCAGGGACTGGAGTAGTATCAACTGGTCGTGCTAAACGATAAAATGAAATGCCGTTACCGAAGTCTTTAGTAATCGGATGTTCACCGTAATTGGTGACAATAGGAACAGCAGGGCCAAGGGCAACATTACCAGAGACATCAACAGCTAAACGATTATCTAGCTTGACGCCCCATTCTTTGAGCAAACTATCAAGTTTAGGGTCTGTACCTGGATCGATCATCAGTACTAAATTGCCACCTTGATTCAGATAGTTTTGCAAAGCTTTGACTTCAGTAGCAAATAGTTCTCGCTTAGGCCCGGCTACCACCACAACGTTAGCATCACTAGGAATACTAGATTTCTCCACTAGATTGATTGGTGCAGTAGTGTAGCTTTTGTTACCTAATGCCTGGACAGCTTGGGAAATTGCACCTTCACCAGCTGAAAGCGATCGCTCACCATGACCTTGGAGAAAGTAAACTTTAGCTGTGCTAGCACTAGTAATTTGTTGCAGGCTATTAGTTAATCTAATTTCGGAAAGGCGATCATTAACGTTGACGACTTGCACTAATTGTCGTTTATTTCCAGATTCTAGATAAACTTCTCCGTAATCTTTAACGCCAAATTTTTCTGTCAATCCTGGTCTTGCTTGCGGGTCAATGTACTCATATTTAAAATTGGAATTTTGTTTTTGATAATTTTCCAGCAATTCTCGATCTTGGGAATTTTGAGCCACATCAAATACCCAAACTTTAACTGGCTGTTTTAAATTTTTTACCAGTTGTTTAGATTCGGGAGCAAGGGTAAACAACTGAGTTTCTGTTAAGTCTACGCGCACTTCGTAGCGACTGGCTAAGAAATTAATTAACCCTAAAATTACTAATACTGCCAAAGTTGCAGCTAGGGCATTAGTACCAGCTTGAGTCGAACGACGTCCCCACCATTTACTCTCTTGGCTTTGCCAGATTAACCATATACTAATAACTACTGCTCCAGAAATAATCAATGCTAGGGGTACTGTTCCCCAACTGTCGGAAACTACAGCGATTGTTAAGCCAGCCGCAACCAGGAATAAACCTGGCCAAACCAAATATTTCCAAAGTTTTTTTCTTGGTATACTTTTCATGATTAGTTAGTTGTTAGTTGTTAGTTGTTAGTTGTTAGTTGTTAGTTGTCACTACTAACCACTAACTACTAACTAATAACTAAAATAATTACTGTCGTTGAAATCGGAGTGCATCAATAGATTGTGCAGTGAGAAATATACCTAAAATAATGTAACTGCCAAATAAAATGATGCTACTAGTATCAAAAATCCCTTGAATGAGATTGTTGTAATGTTTTAGCAGTGACAAATAACCTAAAGCTTGCCCGATGGGGCCGCTGATATTTTTAGCAATTAAATCTACAAATAGCAGTAATAAAATGACAGCAAAAGTAAGGACAGCAGCTAAAATAGTGCTGTCTGTCAAAGAAGAAATAAACATTCCTAAAGATAAAATTGCTGCTGCCAATAAGATTAATGCTAAATGTCCCAGCAGAGGAATTGTGGGAGGCATAGGTGGAGTTGATGCACTCAAAGCGATCGCTTCTAGTGCCAGCATCGGCACTACCATTGTGATAAAAAATGTTAGCACGCCTAATAATTTACCAACAGCTACAGCCCAGTTTGTGACTGGTGATGTTGCCAAGAGTTCTAAAGTACCACGCTTGCGTTCCTCAGCATAAAGTCCCATTGAAAGTATCGGCAACACAAACAATAACAGCCATCCCATCCGGTCTAAAAATGCCTGCACAAATTCATAAGGTACATCTATCGGTGGTACTGGCACTCCAAATTGTTGTCCTTGTAAATCTAATGCTGTGACTGCTGCCAGAATGCCATCAGGACCCATCAAAATCAAGATAAAAAACAACCCAGCTAAAAACCAAAAAACGCCAGCGATCGCATAAGCTAAAGGCGAGACAAAATAACTCTGTAATTCTCGGCGATAAATGGCAATAATATTACTCAGTACAACACCCATCTAGGCCGCTTCCTCCTCATTGGTTGCTGAGTCTGCCTCAGTTTGCATGTTTTTTTCTTCTGTGGTCAGTTGCAAGAATACATCTTCGAGGGTGGCGCTGACACGGCGCATTTCATACAAATCAAATCCTGTATGCAATAAGGCGGCGGCAATATCTTTACCTGGTTCCGCACCTGGCTGGGATATTACTCGTAGGTAAGCACGATTATCTTTAGGGGAGTAACCATGCATCGCTGCTAAGGGAATTGATTCTATCTGACTCACACCCGGCAAATTCAGCAATACTTGTTTAGCTAAATTTGCTTCGCCTTCTATTTCTAATTCATAGCCAGAACCACCTGTCAACTGGGTTAGTAATTGTTCTGGTGTGTTTGTTGCTACAACTTTTCCACGATTGATGATGGCGACGCGGCTACAGGTCATACTTACTTCCGGCAAAATGTGGGTAGAAAGAATAATAGTATGAGTTCCAGCCAAACTTTTAATTAAATTTCGCACCTCAATAATTTGTCGAGGATCGAGTCCGACAGTAGGTTCGTCCAGAATAATAGCTGGTGGATCGTGAACAATTGCTTGGGCAATGCCAACACGTTGTCTGTATCCTTTAGAAAGTTTGCGAATAATGACGTGGCGTTTGTCCTGCAAGTTGCAGCGTTCAATTGCGGCTTTCACTTTGGTAGTGCGATCGCCTGCTGGTACTCCTTTGATCCGTGCGACAAAATACAAAAATCCTTCCACCGTCATTTCTGGATATAACGGCGGTGTCTCTGGTAAATAACCAATCCTTTGCCGCACTAGCAAAGATTGTTCATGGACATCAAAGCCAGCAATTCTCGCTGTACCGCTTGTTGCGGGTAAATAACCAGCTAAAATCCGCATCGTCGTAGTTTTACCAGCACCATTCGGTCCCAAAAACCCCAGAATTTCTCCTGGTTCGACGTTAAAAGTCACATCAGTGATTGCTTGGGTTGAACCGTATATTTTACTTAAATGATCGACTTCAATCATTGGTTTAGGTAAATCATGCATGAAGAAACCCGGTTTCTATATTACATTCGCCCTTTGGGCGTTTGTAGGAAACCGGGTCTTTACATTTTAAGTGATTTGTGCAGAAAAGCTGATTTAGGCGATCGCGATTTTCTCTATTAATGACATTTTTGTAGAGTTCGTTGGCTTTTAGGATTTTTATAGTTAAGCATAACAAGTACTTAAGAACCAATTTTATATTAGTAAATATACTAAAATAATAATACATATTTGATTTCCTGAAAGTCTTGAACAGATAGCAGTTTTTATCCGAATGAAATACAACTTTGTCTGCGTTCATATGTATTTATCACAATTCCTTAATGATATATTCATCTACTTGCAGACAACAGAACTTAGAGTTTTGCAATTTGGGACTAGTGGTTTATCTTATATCTTGCACCTCTCTGGATAAACCACTAATACACGAATAGAGGGTGTAAGAAAGTGACACCAGAAGCGAAAATGAGCTTACGTGATACTGAGAAATTAATATAACTGTATTATTTAGGAAATTACGCAAACAAGTAAGGGTGCAGGTGATCGCCAACTTGGAAGACTGCCTGGATTTGCACATCAGATCCGAAATATGAGAAAAAAGGGCGTGAATAGCATTATGGAAAAGCAAGAACAATGAAATCAATTCTTGCCCACGCCCAAGGGTTAGTTTACACCTTAGTGTCGTTGATGCCGTCTACATACCAACAACAAAACCTAGAAGCGATGTTGGGGTTATTTTTGGAGGCGCAAGGATATCCCTTACCTGAACATAGTAGAAGTAAGTCTGCCAGTGCCTTAAGTCGATTTCTCAATATTTACGACTGGTCAACCAAGAGTGTAATTCGCACAATTCGTGCGCGCATCATGCAGGAGATATTGTCCGAGTGCCCAAAGGGGCGCAAACCGTTTTTACAGGTGATGATCGACCTCACAACTGTGGAAAAATTTGGGAAATTCAAGTCTTTTAAGAATTTAATCAGTGTCTATAACGGAAAACGAGGGTTGCATTTGGTTGTGGTGTATTTGGTCGTTGGTCAGTGGCGAGTACCTTGGAATTTTCGTGTTTGGAGAGGCAAGGGAACTACTTCACCCGCACAGTTAGGATTAAAGCTAATCAAGTCATTACCCAAAGCTTTAACCAAACATTTTAAGGTGATGATTTTAGCAGATACTGCCTTCGGAAGTATTGAGTTTCTCCACGGGTTACGTAAGCTTAAATATCACGCCGTTGTTGGAGTACGGATTGACCGTAAATTACTCGATGGGCGTATTTTACGACATTTACATAAACGCGGACAGCAAGTACGATTCGTGGGTTTAAAGTTTCCTGTTACAGTGTCTTGGTATTATCTCAAACGTGATGATGGCAAGTTGGAGAAAAGGTTTATTCTATCTACTAGACCTCTCAAGGCGAGTACTATTAACTGGTGGGGTAAGCGTCGCTGGCAAATTGAGGGTTGGTTTAAAATTGCAAAGCATCGTTTTGGGTTAAACCGCTTCGGTCAAGGAAAACTTTTGGGCGTTTATCGCTGGTTAGTACTTTCGCTAATTGCTTATATTTTGGCGCATTGGGCTTATTTATCGCTTGCCACTACAGATCTACCTGATTGGGGACAAGCTGCACAAATTGCTATTCAAGCTTGCTTGCCAGGATTTCTTGTGTTTTCAATTTTACTGAATCTTGAACGAATGCGTTCTTTCTTACTTAGTCAAGATATTAACATTCATATTTCCAGATGCAAGATATAAGTTATCGCATTAATTTTGAGGGATTTAATTAACGAACCGCAAAGTACGCATTAAACGCGCTCATAGGCTACTTACCCTTCGGAAACCCTTTCAGGGAACAGAAGCCACTTCGTGTCTACCCGCAGGGTAGAACACAAAGGAAGAAGGAAAAGAAGAAAAACGAAGAATAAGTTCACCAATCAAAATTTTTGCGATAGACCACTAGATAGAAAATAGTGTAAAGTTTTTAAAACGGAGAAATAGAATTTGTTAGGAACAACTTCGGCATCCAAAAAGCTTGCTCAGATGATCTATGGCTACTGGCAAAGTCAGTGCCTTTATATAGCAACAAACTTAGGTATACCTAACCTTTTGCAATCAGAACCAATGAGTGTGGAAACAATCGCAAAAGCAACCTCCACAAAAGTAGAAACTTTGTATGTTGTGCTGCGCGCTCTAGCTCATTTGGGTGTATTTGTAGAAAAGCCAGGACGTGTATTTGCAGCAACAGAACTTTCAGAACAACTGATTACAAATGCAGAACCTTCTGTTGGACATTTCCTACTACATATTGCAGAACCTAGTATGTGGGATGCATGGAGGGAACTAGGGAATTCCTTAAAAACAGGGGAAGTAGCTTTTGAGAGAGCCCATGGCAAGAAATTTTACGAATTTTTCATGACAGAAAACCCCGATAGTAGAAATCTGTTCAACAATGCCATGAGCTTTTTAACGAATCAGGCAATTGATTCACTATTTGAGGTTTATGACTTTAGTCAGTTTGATACAGTTATGGACGTTGGAGGCAATCAAGGCGCACTGATTGCCCATATTATCAAAAAATTCGGCTGTAAAGGCATATTGTTTGACCTACCGCATGAGGTTCAGACAGCTCCTACTTTTCTAGCAAAGCAGGGACTTAGTGAAGATGCAGTGCAAATCATTGGTGGTAATGCTTTGGAGGAAATACCAAAGGGTGCAGATGCGATCGTAATGAAGTATTTCCTCTCTGTTTTCAGTGTTGAAGACGCGATCAAAGTACTAACTCGGTGTAGAGAAGCTCTCCCGCCACAAGGTAAGCTAATACTTCTACAAACACTAGTTCCACCTCGTGGTGCGCCTGTAGAATATCCGGATGGAACTATCCCAGCTCTTGCCGCAGTTCAGATGATGGTAACGAATCCAGGGGGTTACTGGCGCACGGAACAAGAATATAAGGATCTATTTGAAGCTAGTGGCTTTCAATTGCAACAAGTTATTTATACAGGAACTAGCCTGACGGTGATGGAATTTCAAAAGTCTTCAGTCTACTGATAATTAACACTCCTAATATTGCTTGGTTAAGAGTCGGAAATTTATTTTCCGGCTTAAATTTTTTTGAATTGGTATTAGAATCCCTCCAGACATGATTTCAAACGTTCTGCTAAAACTTGTAAATGATACCAATTTGAAAAAAGAATGCGACAGATGGTAAAAATAGACAGAAGTAGCATTCAGGGTATGTGATGGTAGGGGTAACACAGATCGAGATAGTTGATAGTGTCGAGGAACTAGAGAAGTTGCTCAGACATCAAAAACAGTCTCGGAGCAAAGAACGTATACAAGCCCTATATCTGATTAAAGGGCAAGAAATGAGTGTAAGTGAGATTGCTAAAATCTTGGGAAAACATCGAGCTACAGTACATCGATGGTTGGCAGATTATCGAGAAGGAGGAATTGAGGCGGTTGTTGAATTTGGAACGAGTTCAGGTCGAAAAAGAGCAATACCAGATTGGGCTGTATCGAGTTTGAAAAAACAACTCGAACAACCAGAAGGTGGGTTTCAACGGTACACACAAATACAACATTGGTTAGAAAAAACCTTGGGTGTGCAAGCTGAGTACGCAACTGTACATCATCTGGCACGTTACAGGCTCAAAGCCAAGCTGAAAGTCCCACGTCCGCGTAACCGAAAACAGGACGAAGAAAAACTAGAGTCTTTTAAAAAAAACTCGGTGATGACTTGCAATTAATTGCTCAATACAGTGCCATTATCTTGCCCCAGTACGAAAATATTCGTTATTTTGTACAAGATGAGAGTCGATTTGGACTCAAAACCATTGAAGGACGTAAAATTACTCTTCCCGGAGTTAAGCCTATTGGTGATTGGCAGTGGCAATTTAAAGCGTTCTGGCTATATGGAGCAGTTGAACCACTTACTGGGGAAAGTTTATTTTGGCAGTTTTCTCATGTTGATACCGAATGCTACCAACAATTTTTGAACGAGTTCGCTGCCTGTTATCCCAAATCACTTAACATTCTCCAAGTTGATAACGGCTTATTTCATAAAGCTAAACGTTTACAAATTCCAGAGAATATTGTTCTTTTGTTCCAGCCTGCTCATTCTCCTGAACTGAATCCCATAGAGCGCGTTTGGGAATATCTCAAGCAAGACTTGAAATGGGAGCTATTTGATCACCTGGAGCATCTGCAAACCAAGGTTGCTCAACTCCTAGCTCTCCTCACTCCTCAAATTGCTGCTTCTTTGACTGGTTATGACTTCATCCTCAATGCCTTATCTGTCGCAAACATTTTTTGAATTGGTATGAGGTTCTAAAATGCATGTGTAGTGATTACCAGAAACATCAATAATTTTTATATCTTCGGCATCCATGATAGAAAATAATTCCACCCACACGAGAGTAGGATCGGGAGCCATGAGATGCTTTTCTCTGGCTCTGAACACGGTGACTTTTCCTGGATATGGCTGTTTTGTATAAGAATAAGTTGCCTTTAGCGTTCCAACTAACACATCAACAATACGTCGGTTTTGTTGGCTTTGGTTTGATGGTGGCAATATCTTGACTTGTATTGCTTTATCAAGGATATAGTTAATTTGTTCGTCAGCACTCAAGTGCTTGATTTCATCAGGTGTTACTAGATTATCCTGACCTAACATTCCGCCAAAATACCTAGAAAGAGCGCCAACCAAATAAGGACCGTCAATTTTTTTGTTTTTATCCAAGAGAATAGGAACATAGGAATCCAGGATTGCTAACACAGAAACTTCATGTCCCTGTTTGTGCAATTGCTGGGCCATTTCATACGCCACAACTCCCCCAAATGACCAGCCACCAATAGAGTACGGACCTTGAGGCTGAAATTTCTGAATAGCTTGGATATAAACGCTTGCCATATCCTCGACTCGTGTGAGAGGTTCTTCTTCATGAAACCCTTGTGCTTGCAAGCCATAAAATGGTTGGTCAGCACCTAAATATTGCGCTAGTTTGAAGTAGCACATAACATGACCTCCCGCAGGATGGACGCAGAAAAAAGGTTGCTTGTTACCTTTTGGCTGGATAGGAATTAGGGGAGAGTGATTAAAAGTATCTGCACTGGTATCAAGAAAGTTTGCAAAGTCCTCAATGCTAGGATTAGTGAGGATTGCTGATAAGGGTAATTCTTTAGCAAACTGCTGCTCAATTGCAGCTATTAAGTGGATTGCTAAAAGAGAATTTCCGCCGATTGCAAAAAAGTTGTCTTTAACACCTACTGGCTGAATGTTTAAAACCTCTGACCAGATTTTTGCTAATTCCCTTTCGGTATCATTGCGCGGTGCAACAAATTCATTGTGTTGGCAGAAGCTAGAAACTGTTGGCTTTGGCAAAGCGCGACGATTGACTTTTCCACTAGGAGTCAAAGGTAAGGCATCTAAGATCACAAAAGCTGTTGGTATCATGTAATCTGGTAGCTTCTGTCTGAGAAAATCACGCAGGGTTTCCGGGGTAGGTTGTTCCTGTTGAGCAGTAAAATAAGCTACTATTTGTTTTTCCTCTGATTGATCAGAGCGGGTAATTACAACCGCTTCTCGCACTTGTGGATGACCTGATAAAGCGTTTTCTATTTCCCCAAGTTCGATGCGAAATCCTCGGATTTTTACTTGATTATCTATTCTACTAAGGTATTCAATCGTGCCATCATGTAAGTAACGAGCTAAATCTCCTGTTCTGTAAACACGGGAACCGACTGAGAAGGGATGAGCTATAAACCGTTCAGCTGTGAGTTCAGGACGGTTGAGATAACCGCGTGCAACTCCAACACCACCTATATACAATTCGCCAACAACTCCCACTGGAACTGGTTGGAGATAGGAATCTAATATATAAATTTGTGTATTGGCAATGGGACGACCAATGGGGACTAAAGCATGAGATAGTTTCGTAGTGTCTACTTCACAGACAGTTGACCAAATCGTAGTTTCAGTTGGCCCGTACAAATTCCATACAGCAGCACCTTTTTCTAATAAACGCTGTGCCAAGTCACTGGTTAAGGCTTCGCCACCACAGAGAATTTTTAATTGAGGAGAACCACTCCATCCAGCTGCAAGCAACATCCGCCAGCTAGCTGGAGTGGCTTGCATAACCGTAACAGCAGCTGTATCAATTAACTCTTTCAGTAGCTTACCATCACTAGCTATTTTTTTGGTAGCTAATATCACCTGAGCGCCCGTAGTTAAGGGCAGATATAGTTCCAGAGCCGCAATATCAAATGATACTGTAGTAACTGCTAAAAGAACATCTGACTCTGTGATACCAGGTTGATGCTGCATGGATTTTAAGAAATTGACCACAGCGCTGTGAGGAATTTCTACTCCTTTCGGCTTACCAGTTGAGCCGGAGGTATAAATAACATAAGCCAGATTGTTGGCGGTGGCACGTGGTTCTGGATTGTCTTTGCTATAGGTAGCAATAATTTCGTATTTTGTACGTAAACATACTATTTTTCTATGTTCCTGATCAGTAAATAACTTTTGATTATCAGTCAACAACACCGACACCTGAGAATCAGATAAAATTAACTCCAAACGTTCTTGTGGATAAGCTGGATCTAAAGGCAGGTAAGCTGCGCCAGCTTTCAGGATACCCAAAAGTCCCACTAGCATTTCTAAAGAACGTTCAATGCAAATACCCACTAATACTTCTGGTTTAACTCCGAGTGTTTGTAAATAGTGCGCTAGTTGATTTGCACGCTGATTCAGTTCACGATAGGTAAGCTGTTCCCCTGCAAAAGAGACTGCGATCGCATCTGGTTTTCGCTCTACCTGTGCTTCAATTAATTGGTGGAGACAGATCGTAAGGTCATAATCGGTCTGAGTAGCATTCCATTCAACCAGTATTTTTTCTCGTTCCCTCTCACTCAGCAACGGTAACTGAGCTACTGGCTGTTCTGGATTTGATACAATACTTTCCAGTAAATTCTGAAAATATCTGCTTATCTGAGCAACTGTTGTTTCATCTAACAAATTGCTGTTGTACTGAAAACAACTCTGCAATGATTCAGAAAGCTGGATAACTTGCAAGCTGAAATCAAATTCTAGTTCGATTTGATCACAGTTTCTTGACTGTTTTTTGACTACTGGCTCGAAGAAATTTGATATATTTTCCTGTAGATTTCCATTCTGGAAAGTAAATGAAGCTTGACAAATAGATGAATTACTTGTATTGAACTTTGACTGTAATTCCTTTACCAACAAAGTAAACGGATAATCTTGATAATTCCTGATCTCTAAAACAGTATGACTAACTTGATGCAGAAAGTTTTTAAATGAAATACTTTCGGAAATAAAATCCCGTGATATCACTATATTAGTAAATTGGCTAGCAACTTTTTCAAATTCATGTCTATCTTGCTGATTTATTAGCAAAGCAACAAGAATATCTGTTTCATTTGTATAACGGTAAAGTAAAACTTTAAATGCTGCTAAAAGAAGATTTTCAAGGCTAATACTCTCACGCTTCGCCAGTTCTATTAGTAATTCAGTTAGTCTATTTTCGATTATCAAAGTATAGGAAGAGCAAGCATATTTTTTTATAGAAGAACGCGGTAAAGTTGTGGGTAACTGAAGAAAAGGTAATTCCCCTGCTAACTGTTTCTCCCAATATTCTTTAAGTTCTGAGGTAGAAAGTTGTGTTTTCGTATTAATTAACTCATTCATATTTAATTACCTATGTAATTATTCTACTTAAATATTTCAACCACTTGTTAATCAAGCTGGTTTCAAATCATGAATGTTACACATATTTCCGAAAGCAGTGAGGATTTTGCGTTGAAGTTTAGTATTGAGTCTACTATGAGCAACTTGTAGATTATCTATAACGAGAATATCGCCTTGCTTCCACTGAAAAATAGCTGCATTTTTCCATTCAGCTTCGCCCAATTCTTTCGCTTCTGCTGCCGTCATTGTTGTGTATTGATTATGCTCATTCAAAAAATATGTATTCAGGGTACTAGTTTGCTTTTGCGAACCATCGACAACAGTCGCTGCTGTTGTTAATCCTTGCTGAATTCTTTTGTACAATTTTGCTGGTAGCCAATTGTAATAGAGTCTTTGCCCAAATGAATACCTTTGCCCGATGTTTCGGTACCATTCTCTACTTACTAAACAATCAACAATGCTAAGGCAAAAGCACAGCCTACCAGTTCTCGGGTGAGTGAATAAGGGAATATAAGAACACTCAAAATTAATAGAGCCATCCTCTTCCCATTTAAAATCAAATCCTTGTTTCTGAAGAAGTTTAGTAATCTCCTCTGGTGAGAGTTCCTCGAAGACAATCTTCAATAAATGGTGAGGAACATATCGCACAAATCGTTGAGGAAAGTTACTAATTTTGTGTTTTAAGCTGGGAGATAAGCTATTAAATAACTTTGCCGTATTTATGATAGGAGTTTCCCCATATAGCTCGGGCTGAACTTGGCAAAAAAAAGCAAGTACACTGGGTCTTACTGGTACCATATTGAGTTCATTATGGGGAGCAATAATCGTATCTGGTGGAGCTTCAGAAGAGGTAAAAACTTTATCAGTGATTCGTACACGATGCGCGCTACCAAAGTGATAAAACGACTCCAGTTCAATATTCAGTAGCTCTAAAACTTTTTGAAATTGCTCTGCATCCTCAACTTCAAATCCCCGAAACAAAATAGCTCCGTATGTATCTAGCTGTTTATTGAACCAGTCGCAACTTTCATTGAGTAGCGCTTTTAGAACTGTGAAAGATTTTTCATTGACTGGCTCTATAACTAGAGGTAGTTCTGTTTCAGAACTCGAAAATGTTTTTTCATCATCTTGCAAAAACCGTAATCTTATGTTTTCTAAAATAGAAATCGGAAGATTTTGCATCTTATTCATAAGAGAAAAAATTGCTTTAGTTAGCAACTGAACAATAAGCTTAAGAGTCCCTAATCCATCTAAATTTAATCACCGCCAAATTCGACCAATTTTCCAATATTAAAATCTATCCTGATCCAACCTTTCAGCTTTTGCAAATTTTGCAATAATAGTAAGGGAATTTGGCAGTGATGAACTGTTAAAAAAGGTAGAGGATCATGGAAGCTGTAAATAGCATCTTTACCATGCCAAAAATTTCTTAACCAGGTTCGCAACTGTGAAAAAGAACGAATTCCTGTCAATCGCCAGATTTCGTGATAAGTCCAGTAGGTAGGCTTACTGTTAGCAAGGGGTTGGATTGGTTCTACTTGCGGAGTTTCGCTGAGATACGCATCTGCCACACCAGGATGATTATAAAACATGGTGATGGCTGAATGAGTACGCGGATTACATTCAATAGCGTAGACTGTACCATCTTCTGCTTGAATAAAGTCAAAAGATACTTGTCCCGTGATTCCCAGTGCTTTGACGAAATGTCGCACCCATTCCAAAATTTGGGGATGATCGACATTCTCATAGTTGACTTGGAATGCTGAAGATTCACAACAGCAGTGCATTCTTAACTCGCCATTGCGGACAGTACTGTGGGTGCAATATTCTTTTCCGGGGATGAATTCTTGCATAATCCACGGCTTTTGCGGACTGATGGGTAAGCTTGTGACAAAATCTGCTGTTGCTTGGGGAGTCTCACAAGGAAGCTTAGTTAAGTCTAAGCGACGAACCGAGTCGTAGGGAATGCTTTTGAGGATGTATGGACGCTTTTCTTGGGAAAAGTCGAAGTTAAGAACTTGTTCAGGGTCGCTGATTTTGTAGGATTTGGGAACAGATAAACCTAAACTATATGCTTTCTGGGCAAAGGCGTATTTATCATCCAACATTTGGGTGACATCTGCGTCGCAGTGAAAAACTTCACAGTACTTCGACAGTGTGGGTTTTGCTAAGGAGTCGTAGTAACTAGCAACCGGACTACACACAGGTACATAGACATCGATACTCTCTTTGATCACGATGTCTAATAACGCTTGGGTGTATGCTTCGGGATGATCTTGGGGTGTCGGTACAGTGTAAAAGCGACTTACTGCTTTAGAAAAGCGATGTCCAGTTAACCAGTATTTGTGAGTTTCTAGTAAAACTACTCGATGACCAGCAGCGTGAAAAGAACGGGCAAGTTGCAATGCCTTAGTCATTTTACCGCCACTAATCAAGATATTTTTGGGTTTTGTGGCGATCGCTTTTGGTTGATTACCCAATAGCAGCGACACCAAAACAATCCCAGCATTGATTGGCAATACCAACAATAGCAGTGCAAGAGTACCTAAATTTTTCAACAATGCAGATATGCGATGTCCAAGCGAAACTGACTGGGTTGTTTGCCCAGGAGAAGTAAGAGGAATTGATTGTGTCATGCGATTTGAGATTCGAGATTTGAGATTGTTCCACAGATGAATCTGGAGGTGGTTCATCCTCTAACCAACACCAAGACCCATCTGTGTGCATCAGTGTGTATCAGTGTTCGCCTTCAAAAAAGACCAAGGCAAAACCTATACTATCCTCCTCAAAACAACGATAGGCGAATCAGAGTCACACCATCGCGAAGCGGTAGTATAACTTGTTCTACACGGGAATCGTCAGCAACAATACGATTGAAAAAAGCGATCGCTTCTCCATTAGCTGTACGTTGTTCTGGTGGTAAGTAAACCTGCCCCTGCATTAAAGTGTTATCTACACAGATGATACCGTCGGATGCAAGTAAGTTGTGATCCAAGATGATCTGGAAATACTGCACATATTCTTTCTTGTCAGAATCGATGAATATCAAATCAAATGATTCACCTGCTGCTGCAAGTTTTTGCAGGGTTTCTAAAGCAGGTGCTACTTCCACAGTGATTTTATGACCGTGGGGTGAGTTCTGGAAGCAATTTTGAGCAAAGCTAGCGACATAAGGGTCTACTTCACAGGCTACTACTCGCCCATCATCAGGTAATGCTTCTGCCATTGCTAAGGCAGAATATCCTGTGAACATTCCCACTTCTAGAACATTTTTCGCCTTGGTCATGTGAACAAACATCTTTAATGTCTGTCCCTCAACGTGTCCAGAAAGCATTTCCTGTTCTAGTTGACGCACTGTTTCGCCATCAGTAAAACGTCGTGTCCAGTCTTCGCTGCTGGTTTGCTGCACCAGTGTAGCCAAGGCCTCAGATTCAGGAGTAGTATGGTCACTTATGTAAGGATCTAAACCTACTGCTAATTGATATGCCTGTCGCAATGCAGTTACAACCTGTTCAGGAGTATTTGCTGATTCTGCCAAAGCAAGGGTTTTTTGCAATTGTTCCACCAAGATACCGTGGGGAGTGACGGGTCTTGCCGTGTTTTTATCAACAACGCTAGTCACGGTTTTACACTCCTACCATCGTAGATTTTTCTGTACTGATGTAGGCATCAATACCGTCTCCACTCCGGGGATATGCTGCACATAAATCCTTATGGGCAATCAAAGCTTGATTCAATTCTTCACGGGTCAGGTCGTTGACAAAGAAACACTCACCAATTGATCTAGGCATGGCGGCCCGTTGTTTACCGTCTCTTGTTTGGGTAATCGATTGGGTAGCGCGCCATAACAAATCACTATCTAACAGGGGATGATCAAGGGCTAAACCTAGACGACTCATCAACTCAAGGATGCGATCGCGTTCCGCTACAGTAATATATCCCCGTCGTTCGGCAATCGTTGCTGATAACGCCATATCGATATTAACAGCATGACCATGATACAGGGGAATGCGTGGAGCTAATTCTAGAGTTGGACTCCAAGTATGCCCATAAGCAATAACGCGATCAAGGTCTAATTCATGCAAGTTGGGAGTCTCTAACTCCAGCATGGTTTTTATAGCTTCGTAGTTCACTTTGTGAGCGATATGTTGCAGTTCTGGCGTACCGTTGAGATAGCCAAAGTGTGTATGTAGCAAGTCTTCTCCATACTCATACAGCAAGTCAAATACCTCTGCATTCGCCACCACCGCAATTTTCACTAGTTCTGCCATTCCATTGCGGACTTGGGCAGTTGGTAGTGTCTTGAGGAAGGAAAAATCTAGAATGACTTTCTGCGGTGCATGGTAAGCACCCAGACGATTTTTCAGCTTTTTATGATTGACTGCGACTTTAATGGCAATACCAGCATCTATCAGACCAATCAAAGTCGTGGGAATGCGAATATAGTTAGTACTGCGACGGTAAGCAGCACAAGCAAAACCCACTACATCAGTCACTAAACCACCACCAATTACTAAAACAGGTTCTTTACGAATTAAGCCAAAATCAGCAAAAGCATCAACTATTTGCTCAAAAGTTGCCATAGTTTTGGCAGTTTCATTAATAGTGATTGGAAACACAGTTAAGTCTATGTCGTAATAACGAAAATATGACTTAATTTGCTCTCCATACAGACGATAGACATTAGCATCTACTACAGCTAAACAACGCCCAAACTTCTGATAGCTATCAGCAATTTCTGCGTTTTTTATATTAAATGCCCCATTGATATAAACCAGGCTAAACTCTATTTTTTCGTAGCCAGACACATGAAATACTGTTTCAGTAGCTGTAAAACTTGCCTGCGGAATACCCATCGATTTTGTCCTTTATACTGAATGTTTTGAGTCAATTTGATCAATATCCATGTTGAATCTAATTGCTTTTCCACTTTAGGTCACAAGCAATTTACAACAACATATCAGTAGGAATATTACTCTCTATTACTGATATGTTTTGGATATTAATCAACAATAAAAAGTTAAATCTTATAAGCTATCTTTATCAATTCTCTAATTACATACATATAGACATAGATAGCCTATAAAACTTAATTAAATACCTAGTCGTATTCAAATAAAAACCACAAGAAAACTACATCTATTCCTTAATAAGGATGTATTATTTTCCTATTGCCTTTGAAAACAACACGGTATTAATGCCAATTTTATTGGCGATAAAAATATTAATTTTTTGATTTATAGCTGCTCTCCTGCTGCTAGAACTAGCAGGACTTTTATAGTGGAAAACTTTCTTTGTCTATCTCCTAGCTTCCACTTCAGATTACAGCCCTGATTGATCTTCAGTTCGCTGTTTTTTAGCATCTATCTAGAACCTTGCTACTGGTTTAAAAAGTTATAATTACCCGTACTTGACAGGGCTGGAAATAATACTCAACTTCAAAGCCGAATCTAGCGATATTACCTTGTTAATATTCAAAGTAATAACACAATGGGAGTACTTAGACCAATAAAAGAATGAAATCTGGTCAATTAACTTTGTTAACAAAATTTAGCTTAACTCTAATAGAGAAAATATCTACCAAAGTATATATTAATATAATTTATTTTTTCAATGATTTAAATAAATATTAAATATAAATTCTAGATATACAAAATATGGTATTACACTCTTAGCAATTACCCCAAAATCTTCCAGACACGAGGAGAAAATGAGCTTAAATTTCAAAAACGTAGACGCGTAAGCGGCTTAAGGCAGGGTACACTGATGCACATAGATAAACACAGATGGATCATGACTTTGCTGTTAAGTTAATCTCCGTTCCCTATTTTCAAGTCAATGAACACTGTTACTTTCTCAGAAAACAGGGAACTATATATCTATGGTCTGATGCTTATTTGCTAATTAAGTAGTAATGCTAGTTTTCTCTCGTCAAACTATAGGTACTTTTTTCACAGCTTGTCTGGGTATTTTTGGAGTTAGTTTGTTGCAATTTCCACATATGCAGCAACTGATCTCTACTCATAAAACTACTCCATTAGAAACTTTAGAAAGAGAAATAAACAAAGAAAAACTGCGACTGAATTTGCTCAAACAAATGCCGAGTTTTGGCTACAATAACTTAATAGCCAACTGGATATATCTAGATTTTTTACAATACTTTGGTGATGATGAAGTTCGCGCGAAAACAGGTTACGCCCTTAGCCCAGAATATTTTGAAGTCATCTTAAAACGAGATCCGCGATTTTTAGAAGCTTACTTGAGTCTTTCTACCAGTACTTCTATGTATGCTGCTATGCCAGAGCGTTCCATAACATTGATGAAAAATGGTTTAAAATCTCTTTCCCCTTGGGTTCCCTACAAATCTTACTATGTGTGGCGTTATAGGGGCATTGATGAATTATTATTTTTGGGAGATTCTCACAGTGCCAAACAATCTTTTCAAGAAGCCGCAAACTGGGCTAGTAACCATACTGATGGAGAAAGTAAACAGGTAGCAGAATTTTCCCAAAAAACAGCTGACTTTTTAAAGCGCAATCCTGATAGTAAATATGCTCAAATTGCGACTTGGATGATGGTATTAAATAATCAGGTTGACGAAAAAACTCGCCAAAGAGCAATTAGTGCTATAGAAGCTTTAGGAGGAAAAGTCATAAAAAATCCTGACGGTTCCACTAGGATTAAATTACCTCAGCAAGATTAGGTCAATTGTCATTTGTCATTTGTTGGTAGTTAGTGGTTAGTTGTTAGTGGTTAGTTGTTAGTGGGTACAGACGCGATGTTCCTCGCGTCTGTACATTAGTGGTTAGTAGTTGTTTAATACTTACTCCACCCTACGGGAAGCCACTTGCGTGTCTACACACTCCCCACACTCCACCCTTACCTTAAGTCGCTGGCGCGTCTACGGCAATCGCTCGTGGGGGCCGGTGAGTTCCCCATTGCCCCTAATCCCCACCTCCCCATGTCCCTCTACTGGTACGACGGCCAATTAATTTATTCTCAAACTCTAGAGTTACCGATTGACGATCCAGGCTTAATTTATGGAGCGACGGTTTTTACAACTTTGCGCGTATATAATCACTCGTTAGATCATAAATTCACTAACTGGCAAGCTCACTGCGATCGCTTGAAATTTAGTTTACAGGTTTTTGATTTGTCAATACCACATTTTGGGCAATTACGTCAAGGTGCAGAATTAATCATGGCGCATTTCCCCGTCCTGAGAATATCTGTATTTCCCGATGGGCGGGAATGGATTACTGGTAGAGAATTACCAAAAGATTTACCAGAAAAACAAAATCATGGCGTTTCAGCTATCTTGGCGTCACTGAAATACAATCGCAGTTTACCTAATCACAAAACTGGAAATTATCTTAGTGCTTGGTTAGCCAGAAAGGATGCCCAGAAATTAAATACTCAAGAAGCGATATTAGTAGATACTCTGGGCAATTGGCTAGAAACAACAGGTGGTAATCTTTTCGGGTGGTGGGATGGTTGCTGGTGGACACCTCCCTTATCCGTAGGAATTTTACCGGGAATAATGCGATCGCAACTGCTCAACTTGTTGCAACAACAGCAGCAGGTAGTGCGAGAGGAACCCTGGACACCAGAACTAGTCAAAAAATTGCAAGCGATCGCCTATTGCAACAGTGTGGTTGAAATTGTTCCGATCCACACCGTCATTCAGCCTACTGGCTCGCTACAATATAATCCCTACCATCCTTGTTTTCAACAAATACAGAAATTCTTCAAAATACACAATGGCTGAGACAAACACATTAAACTTTCTACCTTCTGCCTTGAAAGTAACCTCACCCCGGCTACGCCACCCCTCTCCTTAGTAAGGAGAGGGGGAGGGGGTGAGGTTTTTTCATGCCTAGTGGTGAAATCATTGGCACTGCCTCTGCCTTCTGCTTTCATGTACTAGCATTGTAGGTGTGGAATTTGGTATACCTTAAGATAAGTTAACATAATTCTTAAAATGCCCTCGCACGAAAAATTTAGGAGGATTGACCTCAGTGAATAATAAACGGTGGAGAAATGCGGGGCTGTACGCACTGCTTTTTATTGTTGTCATTGCTCTTGGGACAGCATTTTTTGACAAGCAACCCCAAAGCAGAGAGACATGGCGATACAGTCAATTTATTCAAGAAGTCCGAGCTGGCAAGGTAGAGAAAGTCAGTATTAGTGCGGATCGGTCTACAGCTGTAGTCACTCCCAAATTCGATTCCAAGAAGAAATTGGTGACTTTGGTTAATGACCCTAACCTCATTAACGAACTTAACGAACAAAACGTTGATATTATTGTTTTGCCTCAAACCGACGAAGGATTCTGGTTTAAGGCACTCAGCAGCTTATTCTTCCCCGTATTACTTTTGGTAGGCTTGTTCTTCTTGTTGCGCCGCGCCCAAAATGGCCCTGGTAGCCAAGCTATGAACTTTGGTAAATCTAAAGCCAGAGTGCAAATGGAACCACAAACCCAAGTTACTTTCGGGGATGTTGCTGGTATTGACCAAGCCAAGCTGGAATTAAACGAAGTCGTAGACTTTTTGAAAAACGCTGATCGCTTTACTGCTGTTGGAGCCAAAATCCCTAAAGGTGTGTTGCTAGTAGGTCCTCCCGGAACTGGTAAAACTTTATTGGCTAGGGCTGTAGCAGGTGAAGCAGGTGTCCCTTTCTTCTCCATCTCTGGTTCTGAGTTCGTAGAAATGTTTGTGGGTGTGGGTGCATCCCGCGTCCGTGACTTATTTGAGCAAGCTAAAGCCAATGCACCTTGCATCGTCTTCATCGATGAAATTGACGCTGTGGGTCGGCAGCGTGGTGCAGGTTTAGGCGGTGGTAACGATGAACGGGAACAAACCCTCAACCAGTTACTTACAGAAATGGATGGTTTTGAAGGTAACACCGGCATCATTATTATTGCTGCGACTAACCGTCCCGACGTTTTGGACGCAGCCTTATTGCGTCCCGGTCGCTTTGATCGTCAAGTAGTTGTAGACCGCCCAGACTACTCTGGACGTGTGGAAATTCTCAAAGTTCACGCCCGTGGCAAGACTCTAGCAAAAGATGTGGACTTAGATAAAATTGCCCGTCGCAGTCCTGGGTTTACAGGTGCGGATTTATCTAACCTGCTCAACGAAGCCGCGATTCTGGCTGCACGCCGTAACCTGACCGAAATTTCGATGGATGAAATTAACGATGCGATCGATCGCGTTTTGGCAGGGCCAGAAAAGAAAGACCGGGTAATGAGCGAAAAGCGCAAAGCACTGGTAGCATACCACGAAGCTGGTCACGCTTTAGTTGGGGCGCTGATGCCAGACTATGACCCTGTGCAAAAAATTAGCATCATTCCCCGTGGTCGTGCTGGTGGTTTAACTTGGTTTACCCCCAGCGAAGACCGTATGGATAGCGGTTTGTTTAGCCGTTCCTATCTGGAGAATCAGATGGCAGTGGCGTTAGGTGGTCGTATTGCTGAAGAATTAATCTTTGGTGAAGAAGAAGTGACAACTGGTGCTTCTAACGACCTGCAACAAGTAGCACGTGTTGCTCGTCAAATGGTAACTCGCTTCGGTATGAGTGATAAACTCGGTCCAGTTGCCCTTGGTCGCCAGCAAGGCAATATGTTCTTGGGTCGCGATATCATGTCAGAACGTGATTTCTCCGAAGAAACTGCTGCTGCGATTGATGAAGAAGTTCGTCAATTAGTAGATTCAGCTTATGCCCGTGCTAAGCAAGTATTGACACAAAACCGTCACATTCTCGATCAACTTGCAGAAATGTTAGTTGAGAAGGAAACTGTAGATGCCGAAGAGTTGCAAGAACTTTTGGCAAACAACGATGTAAAAACAGCAGCGTTTGCGTAATTGTTGAGGAGTTAAGAGAAAAATAATTAACTCTTTATTGTTTACCCCATAACTCTTATATCTCAGGGTAATTCTTGGATTTTCTAAGATTGCCCTGATTTTTTTAGCGTCTACGTGTCTACAAACTTTTTCCAAAATCTAAAATCCAAAATTGGTATAAGTACTTTCTCTAAGTAAAGTTAAATTTGCTTAATAACAAGTAATCTCACTATAAGTAAATCAAAAGTGACATTTTGACAGATTCTTCATATATTCAGTCCCTGGCTTTTCTCAGTAAAAAAATACCGAAGTTGTCATATTTTCTTAATAAAAAGTAAATCTTAAGAGTTGCGTTAGTCTTGTATGATTGTTGCTGATCGAACACTCAACTTGTAGTGAAAATACATTCTAACACTTAAGATTAATAGATAAATCTTACCCAGTTCTGCCTAATATTACTTGTATGGCACAAGGGTTATATGAAACAAAAAGAGAATTTATTCGTAATAGTGCTGAGCATGGCAGTAGGATTGTCATCTTTTGTTTTTATCAGTACTTGGTTGCTCGATCAATATTTGCCTTCGATAATAAGCACAAAAAATAACTCAAAAACAGAAACGATAAAGAAATTAATAGTTTCGGGCAATGATTTCAGTGGCTATAGCACTTTCCGTAGTCAGGCTTTTCAAAAAGCACTCAAAGAAGCTGGATTAGAAAATGTACATTATCAACAGGAATTGAGTTTTGGTAAATTGGCAGAACACCTGAATCAGGGAAAAGCCGATTTTATCCTGACGACACTCGACCAGTTCCTTGTAAATCCAACTCAGGGAAAAATAGTTGGCTTGATTGATACAACAGTTGGGGCTGATGCAGTTGTCCTGAATACGAAAAAATATCCCAACCTAAAATCGCTAATAGATCTACCCCAACTCATTCAACAAGCAAATGCCAAAGGACAGCAATTGAGTATTGCTTTTGCAGGTGATACTCCCAGTGAGTATTTAGCAATGGTTCTGAGTAGCAAATTTGAAGCCTTCAAGCTATCAGATTTCCAAGTCAAGAAAGTGGCGGATGCAGGTGAAGCTTGGAAATTGTTGCAAGACCCGAATGATAACGTTGCGATCGCCGTTGTTTGGGAACCTTATGTTAGTCAGGCTCGGCAACAAGGGTACACAGTAGTTCTATCTAGCAAAGATGCTCCAGGCACAATTGTTGATGTGATCGTTGCTAGTGATCGCCTTGTGCAATCTCAGCCTGGGGTCGTCGAACAATTTTTATCGGCTTACTATCAACAAATGGATGCCAATATACGTGATGCTTCACGCTTGCAAGCAGAAATAGCCTCTGTTAGCAATCTATCCCCTAACGAAGCAGTGATTGCCATCAGAGGTATCGATTTTTTCAACTCTTTAGAAGCCCAAAAATGGCTCACAGACGGCACACTCAATAAAAAAATTCGCTCAACTGCGGCAGTGCTAACATTAGCAGGAAAACGGAAAGAGGTTCCCTTTAGTTCAGAGAATTTATACAAATCTGAATTAATCGCTCTCTCTGCACAAAATACAAAGAATCTGATTGATGAAGTGCGTCTTGATAATCCAGACTTAGCTAAAAAGCTTGAAGGTCAGGAGATTGCTTCAATTCCGAATTTAAACCCGAACCAAATTGGAACTGCTCCTAATATTGGTAACTTGCAATTGCGAGGAGAGGTCAAATTCAAGACTGATTCTGCCCTACTGACTGATGAAGCTCGTCTAACCCTAAATAAACTAGCTCAAGAAATTGCAGATTTCAATGAACAAACAGTTGCACTAAGAGTCATTGGTCATACTTCTCGGGTTGGTGATGTACAAGCTAATCAAAAGCTAAGTCAACAAAGGGCAGAGGAAGTAGTGAAATATCTACGTCAGCGTGGCTTGAAGCACAACATTATTGCTGAAGGTAAGGGATCAAAAGCGCCGTTACCAGGATTACCCGCAGAAGATCGGCGCAATCAACGTACAGAAATCCGCCTAGTTCGCCTTGATAACTAGTAAAGAGTCAATAACTGTTCGCCTTATGATCGCACTATTTGAGTAAGCTGTTAATTGAGTGACAATTTTTGGTCTTTCCACGAACTATATGAAACCACGCGCTTTACTAGCTTTATTTGCTGTGTTTTTAATCAGTTTGATTGTGACAGTTAGCTGCACTCGACAAATCACTACACCAAACACGAACACTGCAACACCTGTAGCCACTACTCCCATGAAATTAGGTTTAAATATTTGGGCTGGGTTCTTTCCTTGGGAAGTAGCTAAAGAACAAAAGCTGTTTGAAGCAAATAAAGTCAATGTAGATTTGAAGTGGTTTGATGCTTATTTAGACTCAATTAATGCTTTGAGAGCAGGTCAACTGGACGCGAACGGACAAACGTTAAACGATGTGATCAGTTCGGTTGCAGCTGGCTCAGATCAAATTGTTGTTCTAACCATCGACAACTCAACTGGTAGTGACAAAGTTATTGTCCGTGAAGGAATTAATAGTATCGCTGATCTCAAAGGTAAAAAAGTTGCAGCAGAAGAAGGAACCGTTGACCACTTTCTACTACTTCTGGGATTAACAAAAGCAGGTTTAACTCAAGCAGATATTCAATTTCGACCACTAGAAACAGGTGCTGCTGCTGCTGCTTTTGTAGCAGGACAAGTAGATGCTGTTGGAGTATTTGCACCTTTTACTACAAAGGCTTTATCTCGTCCTGGCAGCAAAGAATTATTCAGTTCTAAAGATTTTCCTGGTGCAATTTCCGATCATTTAGTTGTTAGTCGCAAAACACTTAACGAACGTCCTCAAGATGTTCAAGCTTTGGTAAATAGTTGGTTTGCAACCTTAGATTTCATTGAAGCTAATTCTCAAAAGTCCTATGAAATTATGGCGAAACGTGCTGGAGTTTCAGTTTCGGAATATAAGAAGTTCTCAACAGGTGTGACCCTGTTAGGACTATCCGAGAATTTGAAAGCATTTCGCCCCGGTCAAGACATGACATCACTACAGTATGCTGCTGGAGAAATTAGCAATTTTCTCATTAAAACTGGTCTAGCAAAACAAGCACCTGATTTAAGCAAATTATTTGATGATCGCTTTGTCAAGGCCTATGCTGCCAAGAAAAAATCATAGCCAAAATGCTGAAGATTTAAAAGTATTCTATTCTAGACATCCTCAAAAAATGTTGCCAGGATCTATTTTTTGGCGCATTGCTGAGGATATTCCGCAAAATCTGGCGTGGACGTTAATGTTTTTGTCCATCACTGTTCCTTTTCTACTTTGGTGGATGATCACTAGCACTGGTTTGGTTTCACCACTATTTCTGCCTTCTCCTAGTCAAGTTTTGGGTGCATTTCAAAGACTTTTAGCAAGTGGGGATTTGCAAACAGATACTACCTTTAGCTTGTTTCGAGTATCGATTGGATTTTTACTGGTGGCTGTTGTTTCCATCCCATTAGGATTGTTGATGGGGGCTTTCGCCAGTATTCGAGCGTTACTTGAACCTATAATTGGTATTGTGCGTTATATGCCTGCTCCAGCGTTTATTCCCTTACTAATTTTGTATTTTGGTGTGGAAGAAACGTCAAAAATCATGCTCATTTTTCTTGGTGGCATATTTTTTAATACACTCATGGTAATGGATGCTGTGAAATTTGTACCTAAAGATTTATTGGAAAGTGCTTATACTTTAGGTGCAAAAAATAGACAAGTTTTACTGCAAGTCATCTTTCCATCTGTTCTTCCCAGCATCATTGATGCCTGTCGCGTCAATATAGCAGGGGCTTGGAATTTAGTTATTGTTTCTGAGTTAATAGCAGCGACAGAAGGTTTAGGTCGTCGTATTAGTGTTGCTCAAAGGTTTCTCAAAACTGAAGAAATTTTTGCTAGTTTGATTGTCATTGGATTGATTGGTTTGGTAATTGATTTATTTTTTAGATTCTTGCTATATGTGGTTTGTTGGTGGGCGACTGATTAGATTTATCCCAAGAGTTAATGAGGATATAAAACTCTTATGATTTGTCAATATGAAGTAGAAGAAGTATGGTTTCCTTTGTCTGAGACAATTTTAGAGTGGGATGAAGATTTTCATGAATTAATGTTAGGAGATAAACTGAGAATGGCTGCTTATAAAAAAGCTATTGAGTCAGTAGTGCAGCCTGAAATGATTGTTTTGGATTTAGGGACTGGAACAGGAATTTTAGGATTATGGGCTTTAGAAGCAGGTGCAAAATATTTATACGCTATTGATGTTAATTCTAAAATTCTTACCTTAGCAATTCAAAGATTTAATCAAGGGGGCTTTTATGGAAGATACGAAGTTTTCAATGCTATTTCTTATGAAGTAAACTTACCCCAACGAGTTGACCTGATTATTTCAGAAATTCTGGGCAATCTTGCTGACAACGAAGATTTTGTTCCAATTTTAACCGATGCACGTCAACGTTTTCTAAAAAAATCAGGAAGAATGTTACCGTCTAGCGTTTACACTCAGTTGGTACCAGTAAGCTCTGTCAAAGCCCATCAACAAGTTAAATCAAAAAATATTAAAAGACTAAACACTAAGTATAATTTGGAGCGACTGTTACAAAGATTAGCTGTTGAGAGTCCGTTCAATCTTTACTATGATGTAATCCTTTCTCAGCAAAGCTACCTCAGCAAACCTCAAATAGCTCAAGAATTTCAAATGGACGGTAACGATCAGCAAGTTTATAACGTTATCCTCACTTTCAATGTGGAAGTAGATGGAATTTTTACGGGATTTAAGGGCAGTTTTGTGGCAACTCTTGCTGATTCAGTTGTTTTAGATATATCAGGATCTGATATTGCAGCTCATACTACTTCTGATTGCTGGAAGCACTGCTATCTACCAATAGAGAATCCTGTAGAAGTGAAGCCTGGAGACCAAATTCAATTGCTTTATACTCGCTTCTATCCCACTCATCGAAATTCTCCATTTCGACAGTGTTATAAGTGGAGTGGCAATATTATGCGTGGCAGTAGTATTATCAGTTATTTTGAGCAAAGTATGGAAAGTAGGGAGATCTTTCAATCCCTGACAACTGATAACTAATTAGGAGGAACTAGGCATTGCTGTCCTCTTAGGAGAAAGATTAAATCCTCGTTTTTGTAATCTTTTTAATGCTTTCTCTGATTTACGCAAAAAACGAGGACTATCTACTTTGTTTCTATTCAGTAGCTTTCCATTACCCTTATGGGTTTGCCAGTTGCTCACGGGGACTCGGGGACTCTACGATCAACAGGAAGCGAGGATTGGGGGAAAACCCCCTACGTAAGAGTCGTTGGCTCACCAATTATCCACTACCAGTTAATACGATATTAATCATTGAATTTTACTCCCAAATCCACACCTAATACTTTTTCAATTTTGCGAAGTGTTTCTTCTGGCAAAGCACTTCTGACTCTCTCTGCTTCAATGTCGTACCAGTAAACACGAGATATACCTACCTCAGAACAAATAGCCTCTAGGGAACGCTCATCAGCCTCCCTTGCCTGTTTTATCTTTTCACCTAATCCAGGGACTTCTTTTTCTACTGTTCGTCTTACTTTCATCTAAATCACAGTTGTAGGTTTTAACTTTTCATTTGTAAACTATCAGCTATAACTTTAGTATAAAACACTAGCTAATGCTTGACAAATGCTAGCTAACATTACACGCTATTAATTATGAGAAAGGCGGTAGCGCCTGAGAAACGAAACCGCCCTTCTCTCCAAAGTATTCACGCAGAATTTCATTGAAGATTTCTATAATGACACAAATCATCCTTTGCCGAACACTAACAAAAGGTTGGATAAATTTAGCTTACGCCCGCCAAGTTCAGTTTTGCCAAGCTGACCCCAATATATACAAAGAGCAAGTCGTCTGCGTCATCACTTGGAGTAATGGTGATCAAGAATCATTTTTTGGAAAAGATGCTCAACTCATAGCCCAAACTTGGAGAAAATATACTTCTTATAAGTAGAACTATAGAGAGCTTGTAGTAAGCACGCCATGCGCTTACTATAAGCTCATAGTTAATTGAGAGAGGGCGATCGCTATTTTTGAAACTATAAGCAAGCGATCGCTGAGTGTAATTACCAACACATTGAAAGTTTGTTGATAGACTACTGGCTACAATTAAAGCAATCTTGATTGTGAAGCGATCGCCAAACCCATCATGTTAGAGTACGATCCACTAGCTTGCTTACCCGCTTCAGAGGAACTACCCGACTCTGACGATACCCAAGTGGATAACGAACTACAAATTTAATCGCCAGTTTACTCAAAGCCGTCTTAGCAATGGCATGGTCAGATCAGATGGATTGGTTTTTCGGTGTTGACATGGGAATTTATTATGCAAATAATAGCAGAAAAGTTGCGTTCTCTTGGTATAGATCCAGATACACTAACTTAACACTGCTTCGCCCCGGCGATAAATCTCACGCGCATAATCAGTCCAAGTCCCTTGTCCCCAGTAACGGAAACAACTGGTTTGCAACAACAAGTTATATAACAAAGCTGCTTGATAATCTGGACGCTGTGTTACTAAAGGATCTTGCCGTACCAACGAGTCATATTTTTCATGAAACATGACACTAAGTTTTTTCATCGGGTCTAAGACATTCTCATAACCTTCCACCCAACTTAAATTATTAGTCCAAGAAGCACCATCCATGTGAAATTGATGGTCAGTTGCTTTTAATTGTGCTATTACCTTTTCTACAGCTTCCGGCGTAGCATTATCTGAATCAACTTCCTGCCAAATTTTATGCTGATGGACAGCCTGACAAGTTGGATAATCTTCACGATTAACACCTGCTGCTGCAATTAGTTCTAAATATTCTGTTCCATTGAGGGCAACCACACCTGCATAATTATTACCCGCTTCGCAGATTTCATGATAAACCCTAAACAAATCGCGGGGATATTCATTCATCATCACACCGCCATTTTCTCCATCAGCAATTTGGGTAACTAAAGAGGGGACTGTCACGTTGCTAATTTGCTGCTTATTCTTGCCTTTGGCTTCAAAATAAGGTTGCATCTGGGCAACTAATTTCGTGTCCGAACCTTGTGTTTTAATTAATGCTGTAATACTAGTAGTTTCACCGTAAGAATTACGGGCAAGCAAACGGTTGGGAATATATTTATCTTCGTGCTTTAACCCAGAACCATCAAGACGTTCTAGGGAATGTTCTTGCACCATTAACCAGCGATACCCGCATTCTTTTAACGCTTTAATGTATTCAAACAAAGTATCTGGATGATTGGGCAAATGCATTTCTGGAGGAGAGAAACCTTTGACTCGCTTGAGGGCATCGTAACCGAAAATAGCTGCAAAGTGATGTTGCCAAGCTTGAATGTGTAGTTTGATGTCGGGAATAGGTGTGGAGGGAACTACAGCATGACTCCACATTGTTCCCAGCCATTCTACATAAGGCTGGTATTGAGGGTCACAGGTGATACGCTTGAGATGATCGAAGATATGGTCGCCTTCCATTTGCCGTAAACCCCACAGCAAGTTGCCTGAATAATCAAGCATGATGCGAGGGTTACAACCTTGAGAAATTAGCTGCGGGATAAATTCTCCCATACGGCTGTAACACCAAGCAAAAGCTTCGGCATTATGGTTATCTCCATCATGAGGATGTTCAAACATATACTGGAGATTACTGATGATTTCGCCGTTAATGCCTGCGGGGATACTTGGTTGATGCATGTGTAGAGCGCAGGCAAATCCCGCCGTGATATTTTCTAAGCTTAGATTAGTAGTATTTAAATATACTGATTCTTCTTGTTTAACTATTGACTGAATTGCCGCTTCCCAACCGCAGATATTAGGCAACCCTGATCTTAATTCTGCCAATGCGGGTAGATTGAAGGATTGTGCTGTAGCAGTCATAATATTTTCATGTCGAGTCTGTGATCATTGTTGCTTAATCGACAATGTTTGGGCTAAGTGAAGCAACAATTTATAGTTAAACGTGTTAGTTTGCAACAATAAAATTTAGGTATTGTCACCATAATTGAGTCTCTTGTAAAAACGAACACAGATCACACAGATGTAGACGCCCCTAAGGGCGGCTTCCCATAGGGTACACAGATAATTTATCGGTGTGTATCTGTGTTCATCTGTGTTCGACTATCAAATCAAATTTACTGTGAGATAAAGCCAGCTACTAAAAGGGGCAATAGCAGCAGGATAGATACTATCAATAACAAAGTTCCCGGATCAATTTTTATCTGTGGGTCACGCATTGCTTTACTTGGGAAAAACAAGTATATCTACCTTTACACCCCTATACCCATTTTCAAAACACGTCTAGAGACGATCTCTTGACGGTGTATTTGTTTCATCTAAAGGCAAATTACCTTCAGTTTGAATGTCTAATTCTTCACGACGAATTGTGTCTTGGGCTTCCACAACGTCTTTGTCTACGACTTTCTTAACCCGGACTTCCTCACGCACAAAAGCTTCTTTCCGAATTTCGGGTGTTTCTTCGTAGATCTCGATGCGTGCTACTTCCCCTGATTGAAATTGTGCTTCGTCGGGGCTAATTGCAACGCCTTCTGTTGTGGTTGGAACTCGTTCAATTACAACTCTTTCTTTCTCGATTGGTACTGAAACTGTTGCGGTTTCTGTTTCAATATGCTTACCAACGGTAACTTCTCCGGTTTTGATGCGATTTTTGTTGGCGATTAACCGTTCTTCATATAATTTGAAAGTTTGATGGTTTTGCTCATTCAAATTATATAAAGGTGCATCATTTTCATAGGTGTAGCTATTGCGATCGTAAGCTACATTTTGTTGGGGACGATAATTCCTGCGTACCTGTTCTTCATAATCATAATCAACAGTCATGTCATCTCTGTACACAGGTAAATTTTGTACTTGTTCTCTGCTTAATCCATCAACATACACACGTCGTTGATTATAATCAATGCGAGAAAGACCTATTGGAAGTAAAATTCTTTTGCTATGAAAATCTGATTCAGTTTCTATAACTAAATAGCGAAAACGACCTTCTGGATCTACTAGTGCGTCTGCAACTGTACCGATTCTATTTCCCCCTTCGGTGTAGAGGGGCAAACCTTTAATATCATCACCACCGAATGTATCTCGGTAACTAGGATCAAAATCTTGTAGCTTGTAAAGAGGCATAATAAAATTACCTATGAAAGCATCTATACTAATAACTTAAAAATAAAAGTTATTTTTTTCCTCTGGCTTGCGACTGAATTTTTTTAATGATTAATTTTTCCAAAATAGTTACTTAATAGCCTAAGAATAATGATTGTTGAGTTTTAGCTGGATTATTATTAATAATGGTATCTATCTTTGGTTAGATTGAATAAAGTGTCTAAGTCGGTGTTACTCCTACTTATCTAATCTAAAACAATATTACTTTTGAGCTAATTGTTAATTTATTGTCCCCATGTCTCATCACCCTTGGTTAACACTGGTAAAAAAACATCGAGCGATCGCAGTTATTCGCGCTTCTCAATTAGAACTTGGACGCCAGATGGCCTTGGCTATGGCATCTGGAGGTATACAATTAATCGAAATTACCTGGAATAGCGCTAACGCTTCAGAATTAATCACTAAACTCCGCTCAGAATTACCCGACTGTACCATTGGTACAGGTACTTTGTTAAATTTAGAACAACTTTATGACGCAACTTCCGTAGGGGCGCAATTTCTGTTTACACCCCATGTTGACCCAACTATGATCCAAGCAGCAGTTGCGGAAAATATACCTATTATTCCTGGTGCGCTTTCTCCCACAGAAATCGTTATGGCTTGGAATTACGGTGCAACTTGTGTGAAGGTATTTCCCGTACAGGCGGTAGGTGGAGCAAATTATATCAAAAGTTTACAAGGGCCACTAGGTCACATTCCTTTGATTCCTACAGGCGGGGTTACTTTAAAAAATGCCCAAGAATTTTTACAAGCAGGAGCGATCGCAGTAGGTTTGAGTAGCGAATTGTTTCCGAAACAGTTTGTAGAAACTGGAAATTGGCAAGCAATATCTCAACAAGCAAAATCCTTAGTAAATAGTTGTTTAGTGAAACAGTGGTTCAGTTAAGAACTTCTAGTGAAATTTACTCAGGTATAGAGACCTGCCATAACACGTCTCTACACTGTTTAAGGTTTACTTTAGTCAATACTTGTTTAATTAAGGATTGATTAATAATAATTAAGATTACTGTATGAGCCAATAATTTTAATTATTAGCAGGTTTTTCCTTGTGAGTAAAATTACATAAATTTGATTTTTCAACAATTCCTCATCTGTTTGTCCTTGGATAGTTACGAATGAGGACATTTGCTATAGGATGAAATCAGGAAAACCTACGCCTGTTGCAGCAAAAAGCTAAAAGTCATCAGAGAAAAAGAAAATTTCCCTTAAATTAATGGCATTATGGTGTAATAATCATGGAAAAGCCATCTTCTTCCAGTTGGGTGCGTTCTTTAAAAGTACTCTTTGTTAGTGCAGCACTCGCTTTAAGTGTTTTTAGTACTCCTTCACAAGGAGTTTTGAGACACCCAAAAAGAAGTACAATCAGGCAAGCAATCATTAACTTCAAACAATCTCAACGACGCTGGATACAAATTGATCTTTCCGAACAACGATTGATTGCTTGGGAAGGTAGGAAGCCTGTGTACAGAGTGGTTGTCTCTACAGGAAAAAGATCTACTCCCACTCGTACTGGTGTTTTTCGGATTCAAACCAAGCTGAGAAAAACTCGAATGCGTGGTAGAGGCTACAACGTTCCGAATGTCCCATATACGATGTATTACAGAGGAGGCTATGCTATTCATGGAGCCTACTGGCATCGAAGATTTGGGACACCAGTTAGCCACGGTTGTGTAAATTTACCACCTAAACATGCCAGATGGCTATACAGATGGGCATCAATCGGTACGCCAGTAGTTGTTCAAAGATAGTATTCATTTCATGTTCGCTTAAATACTTATACTGTCGCATAGGCTGGCAACAGGTAATGGGTAATTGGTGAGCCAGCGACTCTTACGCAGGGGGTTCCTCCCCCAATCCCCACCAGGACCGATGAGTCCCCCATGAGCGACTGGCGAACCCGTAAGGGTAATGGGAAAAACCAATGCCCAACAACGAAACATAATATCGTAAGTAATTAGCCGAACTTGATATTAGTTGTTAATGGTTGGTAATTTTTCCAAACAACCATCAACAAACACATTTTGGGCATTCTCTGCGAATTAACAAGTTAAGATAATGGGAAACTGGATTGGCAGTAGTTGGATTGCTTGGTTAACAACTTTCTTAGCAACTGTGGGAATTGTGGTTGGGGCTGCTTTTAGTTCTTCAAATTCAAAGACACCTCTTTCACATTTTTCTTATCGCATATTTGGTCGCAACTCTATTAACGAAGCTGATATTTGGAAAGAATTACGCCCTCCTCGCAAAATCGAAATTGATTTGTCACAACAACGTCTATACGCTTGGGAAGGTAGTCAACTTGTGTATTCGATGCGAGTTTCCACAGGAAAGCGTTCAACGCCTACAAAAAAAGGTAAGTTTCTAATTGGCTCTAAGCTTCGCTATGCGAGAATGCGAGGCCCTGGTTATGATATTTCTGGTGTTCCCTATACTATGTATTTCTACGAGGGGTATGCAATTCATGGCGCTTTTTGGCACGATAGATTTGGTACGCCCGTTAGTCATGGTTGCGTGAATTTACCAGTTAAAGAAGCTCGTAAGCTTTTTAATTGGGCTGAAGTTGGGACGTTAGTAGTGGTACGTAAGTAAGTAGTTGAGGAAGGGAATAGGGAATAGTCAGATAGTTTGAGATTTTGGATTTTGGATTGACGAGATCTAAACCTTTGTCGTTAAATCACAAGTTTGTGTTAACTACGCATGGCGATCGCTTTTACAGCGAACATCAAATCTTTAAATCCAAAAGAGCCAGACGAATTTGCTCGATTCGCCTACGGTTGACTCCGAGGTCCGATTCTCCCACGCGAGATGCGGAACGTACATGAATTACTGACTCGTTAGGTGGGAAATAAAACTCTACATCATCAACAAATTTAAAGATGCGGCTTTTAGAAAGAGCATGGATGTAATTATCTGTCTGTTCTATCACTTCTGTTCGAGGAACAACGTTGAGAACTTTTAATAAGGTTTCTCGTGCTGTGTCGCGGTCTACATGATAAACGATCGCGTCAATCGCGTGTTTCGAGTCAGCATCTTGGCTTACCACACAATTGTTTGAAGCTGGACAAGAACTAAGATGACCATTAGTTACTCCCAAGCCAGAAGCATAAGCCCAACTCGCACCAGGAAGTATTGTTAGACTTAGGAATATTACAAAGGCAATACTGCACAGTAGTCGCTGTGCAAACTCTGGTAGTAGACGGGACATGATAAATTTACTCCTCAATCAATGCACTTTCCTTATAATAAGTAGCCATCATAAACTGCGTACACCAGAGTGAATCAAACGTTAGTACACAACAAAACATGAAAATTTGACTCCTCCTACACCCCTATACCCCTTACATCCCCACACCCTATTTTCAAGACAGCGTTATCTGCAAAAAAACACAATTTGCGTCAATGAGTAGGTGTTTTTCTGAACATGCCAAAAATATTGGCTGAAACCATTACCCTGGCTGAGTTTGAACCTTGTTATACAATTAGTGAGGTTGACGCGATCGCCGAAAAGATTCCTGTGACTAGATTTAAAGGATTTTTTGGGTGCGATCGCTTGACAATCCGATGTCCCAAAAGGTACCTTTATTTTAGATTGACGAAACAGAACCTTGAAAACCAAATATAGTAAGAGTAGTAAAGTGAGCTGTTGCAACTTCAATTAATCCCTATTAGGGATTGAAACAGCCGCAAATTTCCGTAAGATTCTGGACTTATCACCAGTTGCAACTTCAATTAATCCCTATTAGGGATTGAAACAAGTACGTAAGGTAGTCCTTGACTAACTAGTTTCGTTGCAACTTCAATTAATCCCTATTAGGGATTGAAACTGCATTGAAGACTGTCTTAGAGTGTTTATCTTTCATCGTTGCAACTTCAATTAATCCCTATTAGGGATTGAAACTGTACGCCGGAGTCATCGGAGCTAGCGTAAACAGTTAGGTTGCAACTTCAATTAATCCCTATTAGGGATTGAAACAATTAGTTATGTTTCTCTAAACTCAAGCGTTGCTACGTTGCAACTTCAATTAATCCCTATTAGGGATTGAAACCATGTTTGTCTTTCATCGTTCAAGCACCTGCACTCTTGTTGCAACTTCAATTAATCCCTATTAGGGATTGAAACTGCGTTCACCTTTCTAATACTTGCACTCTTAAGGTTGCAACTTCAATTAATCCCTATTAGGGATTGAAACAGCTTTATAGTCCAGGAAATCTAAAACGTTGCTTCGCGTTGCAACTTCAATTAATCCCTATTAGGGATTGAAACTGCATAGCTATCGTGCAGGGAAGGTAAAGCACCGATTGTTGCAACTTCAATTAATCCCTATTAGGGATTGAAACAATCTACCCACAGATAGATAGTCGCGGAGCAACCCCAGGGGGTTGCAACTTCAATTAATCCCTATTAGGGATTGAAACAACCATGTCTGTGACAACTTGATCATCCAAGTCGCCAAATGTTGCAACTTCAATTAATCCCTATTAGGGATTGAAACTATGCCCCTATAATCTCAGCAGTGCCGGCTAGCTTCGTTGCAACTTCAATTAATCCCTATTAGGGATTGAAACTATTCAGTCCTCTCTGATCAACGTGCCTACGAGTTGCAACTTCAATTAATCCCTATTAGGGATTGAAACCCAAGTAGCCCCAGGTCCCCAGGACCTGGGGTTTTGTTGCAACTTCAATTAATCCCTATTAGGGATTGAAACACTATACAATCTCCAATGTTCTGCCTCGACAGATATCCAGGGTTGCAACTTCAATTAATCCCTATTAGGGATTGAAACCTCCCTCGACAGATATCCAAGTGGCATGATAGTATAGGTTGCAACTTCAATTAATCCCTATTAGGGATTGAAACGTCCTGGGAATTGGCCGAATTTTGGAATATCAAGGTTGCAACTTCAATTAATCCCTATTAGGGATTGAAACACAGGAACTACTTGCTTATTTGGCCGAGTATCTCAGTTGCAACTTCAATTAATCCCTATTAGGGATTGAAACCATTGGGGTTACTCGGTATCTCCAATTTATCCAGAGTTGCAACTTCAATTAATCCCTATTAGGGATTGAAACGTTTTAGGGGGCGCATGGGCCTGCTTACTACTAAGGATGTTGCAACTTCAATTAATCCCTATTAGGGATTGAAACACAAACCGTAATTCGTACAGTTATTGAATGGGAGAAGGTTGCAACTTCAATTAATCCCTATTAGGGATTGAAACACAAATTTCCTTGGCTGACTCTGATAAGTAACGTTGCAACTTCAATTAATCCCTATTAGGGATTGAAACTTTCTCTTAAAGAAAGAGGGAGCGGCAGATAATGTTGCAACTTCAATTAATCCCTATTAGGGATTGAAATCTAGGCATTACTTTTTCCCATACAGCTTGGCATTTGTTGCAACTTCAATTAATCCCTATTAGGGATTGAAACTCAGCTGATGGAGCTTACTGGGATGAGCGGACGCAGGTTGCAACTTCAATTAATCCCTATTAGGGATTGAAACAAGATCTCGCGGGACGATAAGATATATACAGTTCGTTGCAACTTCAATTAATCCCTATTAGGGATTGAAACAATTTAAATAGTGCGATCCGCGATCTCCAGCAGCTAGTTGCAACTTCAATTAATCCCTATTAGGGATTGAAACAGTAGTGAAACAATCATCTTCATGAATACCAACTATGGTTGCAACTTCAATTAATCCCTATTAGGGATTGAAACAAGTATTGACCAAGCTTGATTCACTCCCTATCGAGTTGCAACTTCAATTAATCCCTATTAGGGATTGAAACATGGTAACTAAGGAAAATGGGTAAAAGAGTTGTTATGTTGCAACTTCAATTAATCCCTATTAGGGATTGAAACGCAGTACTGCCAGTTGAGTGCGTTATAGGTGAGGGTTGCAACTTCAATTAATCCCTATTAGGGATTGAAACATCGTTGATCAGCATTCCTTGTTGTGTCATCCCGGTTGCAACTTCAATTAATCCCTATTAGGGATTGAAACATCCGGAGATACCAGAAGACATTTACAAGAAAAGAGGTTGCAACTTCAATTAATCCCTATTAGGGATTGAAACATTAATGTCCTTCCCATTTCGGATTTTTTGGTAGGGTTGCAACTTCAATTAATCCCTATTAGGGATTGAAACATACAAATCTGATAAACAACTTACCCTCTGTTAAAGTTGCAACTTCAATTAATCCCTATTAGGGATTGAAACGTACCTGACCCAGGTTCACCTTTGGAGGCAAGGAGTTGCAACTTCAATTAATCCCTATTAGGGATTGAAACTCTGTGGGCAAATCTTGGGCAGTCGGTTGTGCGATCGCACGTTGCAACTTCAATTAATCCCTATTAGGGATTGAAACAAAAACCTTGAAAACGTCGATCCTAGATGGGACATTGTTGCAACTTCAATTAATCCCTATTAGGGATTGAAACGTAGTGGGTGGTATCGAATAAATTAAGGTGTTTGGTTGCAACTTCAATTAATCCCTATTAGGGATTGAAACTAATGCTAACTGGGCATCAATCCTTTCTCCTGTTGTTGCAACTTCAATTAATCCCTATTAGGGATTGAAACCACCTGTTCCAAGATGGGTTCCAGTTCTGGACTGTTGCAACTTCAATTAATCCTTATTATTTGTATGTTGTACCTGTTGCAACAGCCAGGAAGCTGAGCCTCCAAATCCTTGTTACCAGGTTGAACCTGGTAACAAGAACTAGAGCATCTGGCTCTTGTTTGCGATTTTCACACATGATATGGAAGTGCCATAGATGACCAGAAGCGATCGCTCTAGAAGAGGAAGATATATACTAATCTAATGCTTGGCAAAAGTGGGTTATATTTTAAGTTGTGGGCGACTATTGAGTAGGATTTGTATAAGCGTACTAAACTTTTTGGAAAGGGCGTTGATGGGCTTGTAGTTTTAAAGTAGTTGTTTATTTCTAAAATTTTTAGTTTAAATCGCGCACTTCTTCTAGAAATCAAGATGACAAATCGAATAGTTTTCATTAGCTTATCACTGTTTTTATATGGAATAGCACTTAGTATGCCAGCCCTTGCTTTCAAAATAGTTGAAATCACCTTTGGAGGTCAAAACAATACGGTTGAAATCGCTACATTGACAGATAAAATTACCACAATGACAGGGGCTGAGTTAACTTTAGTAGGATTTTTTGGATTACTACTGCTTGTGATTCCGCCTAGTATTGGATGGTTAGCTAATCCAGCTTACTGGACATCGTGTGTGTTCTTTTTTCGACAGCAATATAATTGGTCAATTTTAACTGCATTAATATCAATTATCGTAGGTTTTTTGGGAACAATATCAGCATTTTGGGTCAAATTACCTGCTGGTAGTACTCCCTTTCAAAAGTTAGCATTATATGAACTGCTGCCTGGATTTTGGTTGTGGCTTGCGGCTCCCGGATTTATTATATTGGTCAGTATTTTGAAGCTAAAAAAATGAGATTGAAAAGATAAAATTGCAGTTAAAAAATATATAGTAGCCCTGTATGATTTGTGAGAATTGGAAAGCTTAGATCCCCAACTTTTCTAAAAAGTCGGGGATCTTGTCTCTAATCAATGATTTAGGAAATGATTTAGGAATACTATATCAAAAATTCCTAACTCAATTGTGCTACAAGTTGATTTTCCAACAGAGTTTCATTTGTGAGTAAATCCTCAACAGTAATTCGCAAAAAGCGCTGTTCATCAACTAAAAACAGGATTTTAATGCGATCGCTTCCGGGAAATCCTGGCGGTGTGAGGTTGGCAATTGTCCTCGCCCCATCTTTATCATTGAGGGGTTTCACAGTTATGACATCGTTATTAAGACGACGGGTAATCATGCGATCGCCATCAAAATAAACTTCTGTTCCGCCTGTGTCTGCCCCCAATTCGCCCATAATTAGCTCAATGCTGGGCTGACTCTCCACAGAAGCACCCAATACTAGCTGTACAGGTTGAGTCATGGGATAAGGTTGTCCCTCTCTAATAATCGGATACCAACTGTGTCTATTATTACGCCTATCCCAATAGCGGACACCGTAGCTGTGGTAGAGAAAATCTTTGATTTCTACGCCTTGAGTTACTTGCAAAGCACCTTGGGCAATGGCTTCAAACGGGCGATCGCACCGAATTTTTTCTGGTGCAAAATATTGCTTTACCCATGTTTGTACTGCTGGTATTTGTACTGTACCACCAACTAACAGTACAGCATTAATATCCCCGACTTCTATATTTTGCCGTCGGGCTTGTTGTAGTAACTGAGACATCGACTCATCAAGCCGTTCAAAAAATGAGTGTTCTCTGAGAATACCTTCCAATGTATCCCGATCTAATTGCAATTCATAACTTTCAAAAGTTTCATCGTTGAAATAAACTTCACTCGCTTGGGTTTGAGTTGATAGCTGAATTTTCACTTTTTCCGCCAGTCGCATTGTCAAAGGACTGACTGCTAAACCTTGAGTTTTCGCAAAATAGTCAACTATCCAATTGTCTAAATCGGAACCACCTAAATTTTGTCCAGCTTTCGCCAAAACACGGGCAGTTTTCACCTTTTGTTTGGAAGTTTCAGCTAAAGATTTATTGCCAAACTTCAGTAAAAATCCTACAGGCTTACTAGTTGTTTTGACGCTTTTATCCAGTTGTACCAAAGATAAATCCAGCGTCCCACCACCAAAGTCAATTACCAAGAGAACTTCTTGGTCTGCCATACCATAACCTAAAGCGGCGGCTGTTGGTTCATCCAGTATCCGCACCTGTTCCACTGGCAATGCTTGACAAACTTTGCCCAACCAGTAACGATAAGCTTCAAAACTATCCACAGGTACGGTTAATACAAGTGATTCCAACCCCCCTTGCATCGGTTCTAATTGGGTAATCACCTGGTTGAGGAACCATTGTCCGACTTGTTCAAAAGTAACTACTTGTCCATCTAATTCCGGTAAAAAACCTTGGATATCCGTACCAATACCGCGTTTGAAAGTACGGAAAAAACGAGGATCATTTTTCAAGTCTAAACCGCGATCGCGCACTTGTTGCCCCACCAAAACTTGTCCTTTGGTAGCATTTTCCACATAAAGTAAACTGGGAATAAGTGGCGGATTTAGACTTTGTTGAACTGATAAACCAGGTAGATTCAGAGTTTCTGACTCTTGGGTGACAGGATTCCAACGAGTGATAACAGTGTTGCTTGTACCAAAATCGATTGCGATCGCCATATCTAGATAATTTTGCGCTTTTGTTGCCAAGACGCAAATAGCTACTTCAACTTTTACTAAAAATTATTCTCCAACAGCCACCAAGAACGCAAATAGGCGATCGCTTCTTCTTTGTGTTTCGCTTCCACTTCAATCCAAGGTGCTTGCTGATATATCTTTGGCATAGCAGTAATTAAATCACTATGCTTTCTGTCGTTAAAAGCTTCTTCCCCATTAGAAATATGAACTAATTGCCACTCAGGATGAGTCCAAGTTTGTTGAGCAGCATAAAACATTTCTGCCACATTGGGGTGATCATAACTATCTAAATTCTCATGACAGATATGATGATGAGCATCGAACACCATTGGTACTCCAGTACGCTGGCATACCTCTAAAATTTCGCCAGCACTGTAAGCATACTCATCATTTTCCAAAGTCAAACGACTTTTGATATTTTCTGGTAGCTGGGAAATTACTTCTACTAATTGTTCGATTCGTTGAGATTTGCCACCATGAATATTCATCAACGACCAACAAGAACGAGGTAAACCCAACAAATCCAACGTTAGGGCGTGTCGTTCTAAAATTTTAATACTTGCTGCCACTACTTGTGGCGAATCAGAACTTAACACCACATATTGATCAGGATGCAGCACCATTCTAATTCCTAGTTGATTTGCTCGTTGCCCAATTTTACCCAACTCGGCACTCATTTCCTCAAGTACACTCGCCCCGACTTCATCTTCCCAGTCACTCATGGGAAATAACCCAGAAGGCATTCGATAAAGTCGAATATTATATTGTTGACAAAAAGTTAATGCCCCATCCAGACGCTGTAAGTTATCTCGATATAATTCCTTGAGAGTACTAACGCGCTGTTCCTGACTTAATTGTAAATAGCGGGTGCGCGTAATCGTCCGAAAGCGCACCTGTTTAGAAAAGGTGATGCAAACCAATCCTAAATACGGCAGCGTATCTTTAGGTTGAGGCTGTGCTACTGGCAAATTGTCTAACTCAACTGGGGTCATTCGATTTTGGATTTTGGATTTTGGATTTTGGATTGACTCATGGATTTATATGGTCATCTGTTCGATTTAACTAATTTTTGCCCCTGAACGATGAGTATCTGAAGGTAGAAACTTTCCTAAGACTGATGGAAATAGCAGTTTCCTTACGCGAGTATTGCGAATTGCGAATTGGTATTGAGCGATCGCTCATCAGTAAAACTGTTTTGTCACTCCAAATACATGAGATGCGATCGCACCTGAATCAAAATTAGATTTTTGCCACCAAGTACAGCGTATTGTAGAGTGAATTAGATTATTAGAAGACTCTCTCAAACCTCAGCTTTATGACTGTTGTCACTCCCGTTGTCAAACCTGTCAGCCAAATGCAACTTGCTCCCGGTAGTGCAATCACCATTCCGAATGTGAGTTGGCAAGAATTTGAGTCAATTTTACAAGAATTAGGAGAAAAACGAAGTGCAAGAATAGCCTATAGCAAAAATACTTTAGAAATTATGGTTCCTTTACCCGAACATGAAAAGCCAAAAGAATTAATTTCAGATTTTGTCAAAACCTTACTCAAAGCTACGGGCAAAAAATATGAACCTTTTGGTTCTACCACTTTTAAAAAAGAAGAAACCGCAGGAGTAGAACCTGATGCTTGCTTTTACATTCAAAATTATCAATACATGATCGGACGTCGCCGTCAGCAACCCGACGATCCACCACCAGATTTAGCAATAGAAACAGATGTAACTTCTAAAACTACTCTTGAAGCTTATCAAGCAATTGGTGTTCCAGAAGTCTGGGTTTATGACAGTGGTAAATTTACAATATATTTACTTAGTCAAGGAATTTATCTCAAATCTGACACCAGTCCCCATTTTGAAAACATCCCACTCACACAAATTATTCCTGCTTTAGTAGAACGTGCTTGGCAAGTAGGAAATGTTCAAGCATTGGAAGAATTTGAAATACAAATTACAAATGACCAATGATAAATAAGAGACTATTTATAAAGCAAATCTTAAGTAGTAAATATTAAGTATTAAGTAGAGTGCGTTAGGCTAAAGTCATAGTGCACCGCCGAACACACCCTACTTTATAAATAACTTCTAGCCAATGACAAATGACCAATTTATGTTGCATTCTTTCATCCCTCCAACCAGATTTTTTCCCTATCTTACTTGGCAAGATATTGAAAAAATGCCAGATAAACAAAACGTCGTCATCATTCAACCTATTGGTGCAATTGAACAACACGGTTTGCACTTACCATTAATTGTTGATTCCGCAATTAGTGTAGCCGTTTTAGGCAAAGCACTCTCTAAATTAGATGCAGATATCCCAGCCTATGCCTTACCTAATATTTATTACGGTAAATCCAACGAACATTGGCATTTTCCTGGCACTATTACTCTCACCTCCCAAACTCTAACTACTTTATTAATGGAAGTTGGCGAAAGCATTTATCGGGCAGGTTTTCGGAAATTAGTATTTATGAATTCTCATGGTGGACAGCCACAAATTCTCGAACTAGTCGCCAGAGATTTACATATTAAATATGATGACTTTTGTATCTTTCCTCTATTTACTTGGCGAGTACCAAACATAGCCAAAGAATTGCTCACACCCAAAGAACTAGAATTAGGAATTCACGCCGGAGATGCAGAAACTTCCTTATTGTTGGCAATTTTGCCCGAACAAGTCAAAATGGCAGAAGCAATTACCGAATATCCGCAAAATCTACCTACAGATAGCGTTCTAAGTATGGAAGGAAAGTTACCCTTTGCTTGGGCAACCAAAGACTTATCCCAAAGTGGCGTGATCGGAGATCCAAGCACAGCAACAAAAGCAAAAGGCGATCGCATCTGGGAATCATTGGCTGATGGTTGGGTAAAAACCATCAAAGACATCTATAAATTTCAACAACCAAAGACAACAAATTAATTCACAAACACCCCGTGTTCCTCTGGTTTAAAAAACAATTATTCTTAGCAAACTGTGTACCAAAATACAAAAATTCAAGACTATAATTGCTTTATATTTCCAACCAAGCACAAGGATACTTTAAGATTAATCTTTTTTTACAAAAAAAATGCCGTAAAATAGCACTTTTTAGCTTTATTAAGTTCTTTAATCAATAAAGTTAGTTAAATTTTTTGCATTAAAACTAGGTTAAGATTAGAATAAGGATTACAATTAGAAATTCTAAATGAAGTAGTTTTTCTCACAACCGAATGAAGAAATGAACAATCACTGCAACGTCTCCCGTCGCAGTCGGGATGCTCTTGTTCGTGCATTGCATACTGCTGTTAAAGGGAGGGCTAGGTATAAAATCAATGGGTTGCAAGGCTCGGAAGCTTTCAAGAAATACCTAGAGTTGAAGTTGTCAGAGGCGCAGGGCATTACACAAGTGAGTGCCAATACCTCCACGGGTAATGTTCTGGTATTCTACCAACCAGGACACACTGTTTTAGCGCTTGCTGCACAGATTGAACGCCTGGTTATAGAGTATGTCAAACAAAGTCATAGCTCAATAGCCGAGGCAGCAAAAAAAATCAACCAATTTCAGAAAAAGGCAAAAAATTTACCCGCAAGCAACAAAAAATCTCATCAGCTGACAGCTAATACTCACCAACAAAAAATAGCTACTTGGCATTTAAAAGAAACTGATGCAGTTATTACCGAGTTAAAAACTTCCCAAGAATCAGGATTAACAACCAAGAAAGCACAGAAAAAGCTGAAAAAATACGGCCCTAATGCTTTACCGGAAGCAGATCCCCGTTCTGGGTTAAGTATGTTTGTTGACCAGTTTAAATCCTTACCCGTAGGGCTTTTAGCGGTTGCGGCTGGTGTTTCAGTTGCTACCGGCGGCTTAGTAGATGCGTTGGTAATCATGGGGGTTGTGGTTATTAATGCTGCCATTGGTTACGCCACAGAAAGTAATTCTGAAAAGGTAATTCGCTCTCTGAAGAATCTAGTTAATCCCACAGCGTTTGTAATTCGCGATCGCAACATTGTAGAAATTAGCGCTCAAGAAATCGTCATCGGGGATATTCTGATTCTCAAACCCGGTAGCTATGTACCAGCAGATGCCAGACTCTTAGAAGCACGTCGCCTCAGTATAGATGAATCGGCACTGACTGGTGAGAGTATGCCCGTGAGCAAATCCACTCAGACTCTAGTTGGTGAAAATATTGCCTTGGGCGATCGCACCAACATGGTTTACATGGGAACACTAGTTACTGGTGGACAAGGAACGGCGGTAGTAGTTGCCACTGGTAAATACACGGAGATGGGCAAGATTCAGATGATGGTTAGTGAGGCCAAATTGCCCGAAACGCCAATGGAGAAACAGCTAGACAAAGCTGGAAGTCAGTTAGTGATGGTATCAGGCGCAGTTTGTGCCTTATTCTTTGGAATCGGCATCCTGCGTGGAAACAGTTTGCTGCAAATGCTCAAATCATCGATTTCTTTAGCAGTAGCAGCAGTTCCCGAAGGTTTACCCACAGTCGCGACTACAACCCTGGCTTTGGGGATCGCTAACATGAGGAAGCACAACGTCCTGATTCGACGTTTGGATGCAGTAGAAACCCTTGGTTCTGTGCAGACAATCTGCATGGATAAAACCGGAACGATCACCGCCAACCGGATGACAGTTGTAGAACTGTGTACAGATAATAAATGTATCCAAGCATCTGCTGATCAATTACTTTTCGGTAACGAAGCGGTTAATCCTTATGAAAACGAACAGCTCTTAAAGCTGATTCACATCTTAACGCTGTGCAACGAAAGCGAAGTCGAAAAAGAAGGCGATGAGTACACCGTCAGAGGTTCCGCCACTGAAAATGCTCTGATCGATGTTGCGATCAAAGCAGGAGTGAATGTCCCCAGTGTGCGAGCCAATTATCCACGACTGAAGATCAATCACCGTTCCCAAGAACGCAATTACATGGCGACACTGCACGCCACTCCTGACGAACAACAAAAGCTGATCGCAGTTAAAGGTAGTCCGTCAGAAGTTCTCAGTCTGTGCAGTTGGCAAATCAAAAACGGCGAAAAAGTTCCCCTCACCGAAGCAGACAGACAAGCCATTGAAAACGACAACGATGATATGGCTAGTAAGGCGCTGCGGGTATTGGGGGCTGCTTACCAACTTGATGGCTCCGAAAATATCCATACTCGCGACTTGATCTGGCTGGGATTGGTCGGCATGATCGATCCGATCAGAAATGGTGTGCAAGATTTGATGGGAGGTTTCCATCAAGCGGGGATCGATACAGTCATGATTACTGGCGATCAAAGCCCAACAGCTTACGCGATCGGGAAAGAACTGAATCTCAGCAAAGGTGAACAACTGCAAATTCTCGACTCTACCCACCTGAACAACCTCGAACCAGAGGTAATGAAAGGACTGTTGCATCGCGTCCATGTTTTTGCCAGAATCAGTCCGGCGAACAAATTGCAAGTTGTGCAAGCATTGCAGAGTAGCGGCAAAGTCGTGGCCATGACAGGCGATGGCATTAATGATGCCCCAGCGTTGAAAGCTGCGGACGTGGGAATCGCAATGGGACACACAGGTACAGATGTTGCCCGGGAAGTCGCAGACGTGATTCTAGAAGACGACAATCTGGAAACTATGATTATTGCCGTCAGCCACGGACGCACAATCTACAACAACATCCGTAAATCTGTTCACTACCTGCTGTCTACCAACGCCAGCGAAATCATGGTGATGCTAGCAGCAACCACAGCTGGTATCGGTCATCCCCTCACAGCCATACAACTATTGTGGGTGAACTTGGTATCAGACATCTTCCCAGCTTTAGCCTTGGCAATGGAAGCACCAGAACCGGATGTATTGCTCACACCACCCCGTGATCCCAACGAGCCAATCATTAGAAGTTCAGACTTTGGTAGAATCCTGGTGGAATCAGCAGCATTGTCTGCTAGTGCATTGGCAGCCTATTGGTATGGCATCAGTCGTTATGGCTTCGGCCCACAAGCCAGCACCATCGGCTTCATGAGTTTGACAATGGCCCAGCTGTTGCATACCTTCACCTGTCGTTCCCAGACTCACACGATCTTCAGCAAGCAAAAACTACCACCGAATAAATACTTAAATATAGCTATAGGTGGTTCCTTTGTTCTCCAGATTGTAGCTGCGATCGTACCTGGACTGAAAGGCTTGCTGCAAATATCGCCGCTCAACCTTGTTGATACTGCGGTGATCGGTAGTAGTGCTGTCCTGCCATTCCTGTTCAATGAGGGTAGAAAGGAAGTTGCGACTAGATATTTGCGAGGAGATCACAACTCACCACGTCTGCTTGCTGGTAGTAAATATGACTCTGCTGTCAGCCCTGTATTGGAAGCAGCCCAACAACAGGAGGTAGAATTAGAAACTACTGCTGTTGTTGTCTCTTAATTAAGATAATCAATAGCGCATTTAGTAGAGGTACGGTAATGCCGTACCTTTACGTTTAAGATTAATTCTTTGAGTCTGGTTTGGCGTAAGAATTTAGGATTAAATTTGAAACGCAAAGGGACGCAAAGGGAAGCGCAAAGGAACGCAGAGTTTTGGTTATGAATTAAGACAAAATTAAATATATGAAAAAAGACTTTATGTTTAGTTCGGAATCGGTGACTGAAGGACACCCGGATAAACTTTGTGATCAAATTAGTGATGCAATTGTTGATAAATTTCTCCAGAAAGATCCTTATTCTCATGTGATTGCAGAATGTGCTGTAGCAACGGCGCTGGTATTCATTGCTGCGAGATTTGAATCGGATGCAGTTGTAGATTTTACGAAAATAGCTAGAAAGGTAATTGAGCAGGTTGGGTATGATGAACCTGATTTTAATGCTAAAACTTGCAGTATTGTCACTAGTGTTAAGGAGTTACAGTCCAGCAGCTATCGTTATTGGGATGCAAAGAAATTATCGGATGATGAAATGGAGTTGATTCCGGCTACGGATCAGGTGACAGTATTTGGTTTTGCCTGCAATCAAACTCCTGCTTTAATGCCACTTCCGATATGGTTGGCGCACCAATTAGCCAGGCGATTAACTACTGTACGACACGAGAAAATACTGCCCTACATAGCACCTGATGGTAAAACTCAAGTCGGGATTGAATACCGCGATCGCAAACCCTACAGAATCCATAGTATCTCGATTCTGGCAAGTAAAAAGTCTACTTCCCCATCAGACAGGAATGATGAAAAGACACTCCAGCAAGAAGTGAAACAGATGATTATTGATCATGTCTTTGCCAAAGCCGAATTTCAGCCTGATGCAAAGACGAGAATCTTCATTGACTTTGATCAACCTTTTGCTATTGGTGGACCGTCTGTACATTCAGGGTTAACTGGAAGAAAGAATGCGATCGATACCTACGGAGAATATTCTCGCCACAGTGGTGCTGCTTTAAGCGGCAAAGATCCCACTCGCATAGATAGGGTTGGTGCTTATGCTGCACGTTATGCGGCAAAAAATGTTGTCGCCGCAGGTTTGGCAGAAGAATGCGAAGTGCAACTGACTTACTCAATTGGACTGGCTAGACCTGTTAGTATCCAGGTAGAAACCTTTGGTACAGGCAAAATTTCTGATGAAGAAATTACGGTGCTTTTGGAAAAGAATTTTGATTTTCGGCTAGCAGGAATTATTAAGAAATTTAACTTACGGTTGTTGCCTGCAATCTCCAAAGGCGGATATTACCGCAAACTAGCCGTCTACGGTCATGTTGGTAGGATGGATCTGGGAAGTGTGCCCTGGGAAGAGACAGATATAGGTACAGCTTTACTAGGTTGAAATCGTTCGCTGATGTGTAGGGATCTTAGTGGTTAACTGCATACAGTGTAGGTAGTTCACGCCACCAAATCTACCCCGTTCTCTGTGTATACCTCACTCTGTATAAGAATTGTAGAGGTTATACCATTTTTGATTTTAGATTTTGGATTGGGAAACTCTTTGTGCATGAGAGTTTTGTAAGTCTATCTGTCGCATTCTTTTTTCAAATTGGTATTAAAAGCAGAGATTTACACACATGTTATTTTTGCATGATGTTATGATTAGATCATCGAGAATTATTTTCGGCTATGTAAATGAAATTTATATCTAAACAAACGTCTCTCCAAATCTAAATCTCTATATGTGTTGATTCCGGGAATTTTTTATGTCAATTTATGTTAGTAATTTATCAGATGAAGTTGAAGAAAATGATCTCAAACTGATTTTTTCTCAATATGGATATGTTAAGAAAATTCAAGTATCTTTGAACCAAAAAACTGGTGAGAAGAGAGGGTTTGCGGTTGTCGAAATGGCTACAGGTGCTGAGGAAGCAACAGCAATTCGAGCTTTGAGAGGTATTGAGTTGATGGGACATAGGCTCAAAGTTAATAGAGCCATGACTGAGTACAGCATTTGAGAAATGTGTGTGGAGTGATTAGAGAATCGATAATTTTTAAAATAATTTGCTCTAGTTAATTAAATAAAAAGTTTGGCAATCATTTATCTAGAGATTTAAAATTTTAATTATCATGAATAATTGCGAAATAAATTATAACTTACTATCGTCACCATATGGGGAAATCGTCATCTGATTTCATCCAAATTTAGGATTAAAATGCACTTTTTATTCAATAAGTCGACTCAAGTGAATACAGTCACATGTATTTGGGAATCTATGCAGGGTAAGCATACTTGTCCTTGCTGTTCATATGCTCTCCTCTGTCATATACGTATAGGAGGTATTTACTGGCGTTGTGGTCATTGTTATCAAGAAATGCCAGCCTATAGCGTAGGATAAATGAGAGCTACATTCCTGTGTTACTGAAATAGGTAAAAGGCTGAATGTAGAATCTCGTAAGCGTAAATCAATATTGTATGTTAGGGTTAAAGCATCGAGAATTATTTTCGGCTATGTGATTGACCACAATTAGCACCTCTCCGAATCTAAATCTCTACACCCTACTTAGATATTGGAGATTCTTATGTCAATCTATGTCGCTAATCTTTCTGAAAAGGTTCAGGAAGATGACCTCAAAAAGATATTTTCAGAATATGGATCTGTAACTAAAGTTCGCTTACCTACATGTAGGCAAAGTGGTAAGAGCAGAGGATTTGCTTTTGTAGAAATGGAAACAGACGCTGAAGAAGCAGCAGCAATTCACTCACTCTTAGGCACTGAATATATGGGTCGTAACCTCAGAGTTAATAAAGCTATTACCAAGGTAAACAAAAGTTCATCGTCTAATTTATAGGCTGTGTATTCCATTAGAATAACTTGATATTCAGTTCAGGGATAGCATGTTTACCTCCTGGTGGTAACGCATGGTTTAATTTCTCAGCCTCATTCATAACCAATTGTAATTAATTTAACTAGTTCTATATTCCTGTGAGGGCTAAATGAATTTTGAAATGCCTCTAGTTGTCTCACCTAGCTTTGCTCGTTTTGTAGCTTTAGAAGTAGAGCCAAATTCATTAAGGAAGAAAGACATAATTAAATGTCTGAAAGCTTTGGAAATCAAAAACCCAGAAGTTTTAAATCTTAAATGGAAAGAAGAATTGTGGAGTTTGCTACAAACAGCCGCCAAATTATCACCCATGTCTTTAGTTGAGCCTGCAATCTCGAAATACAAATTGCAAGCCTGTGACAGTAACTGAATTTCCTCAGAAATCTCAAGGGTTTCTCAATGAAGAAATTACGCTTCCGAAGCAATTTGAGTATGACTCCGTATATTTTTATTGGGTATTAGTCACATGATTTAGCATAGTCTACTTGTCCACAGTAACTGCCCAATAGAAGATTTATACTACGTGTTTGTTTAGAAAAAATGGTGAACTTGTGGCAACAGTAAATTATAAACAAACAGGAAAATATCTCCCACCTCAGATATTTATTTTGGGAATATGTTTTGTTCCCGGAGTAACTGAAGTTAGCAGCGAACAGCTAACTGAAATACGGCAATTTATCAAGAGTGATCGTTTGCTTCAGCATTATTTGGAGCAAAAAATTTTGATTATCCAAGATTGAAGCTGAATAAGAGTTCAGGCATTGCTTGCTCATGGGCTTTAAGTATAAATGGAAAAATGGCTCTGTCCCTTCCCGTGATAAGGCAGCACGCAGCAGGTATCTACTGGAAGAAGGGCAGTTTAACAACGAAAAAGACCGAAATCTAGCAGAACAAGAAGCTCGCAAACACTTAGGTGTACCAACGAGAATTCCAGACGATGATCGCTCTATACTGGGACATTCCCAAGACTGGTAACGATCACTTAGCTAAATCGCTCCTCCAGAATGAGAGGACTTATTTAAGTCACACCACTAACCCTGTTTATCATAGATAGATAAGCTCAGTGGTGTGACTAAATTTTTGTGTAGCAATCAATTTTTAGATACGGCAGAAAGGCACTTGCTTAAAGTTTGACTTCGGCAGCCACCTTTCATGCACTAAAACCAACAAAACTATGAATCTACTAATAATGACATATGATGAGGAGCAATTAAACTATTTTGATTGCAGTTATTAAATATTTACTATGTAGCGATCGCATTCGATGAAACAAGCTAATATCAAGCAAAACTTAACCTCTCGTATGGAGGCGGTGCAGTCGCCTATTATACCTGTAGTCGGCGAATTGATTAAAAACCATCCCGGAACAATTTCTTTAGGGCAAGGTGTTGTTGCTTACGCGCCACCACCAGAAGCGATTGAAATGTTACCAAAATTTTTAGCTGACCCAACTAATCATCTTTACAAAGCTGTAGAAGGAATACCCCCATTACTAACAGCAATTACAGAAAAATTACAAAATTTTAATAACATTAAAATCAACACAGACAATTGTATTGTTGTGACTGCTGGTAGCAACATGGGATTTCTCAACGCCATTCTTGCTATTACTAATGTGGGGGATGAAATTATTCTGAATACACCCTACTATTTCAACCATGAAATGGCAATTACAATAGCGGGGTGTCATCCAGTCTTAGTAGAAACCGATGAAAATTATCAACTCCGTCTCGATGCGATCGCCCAAGCCATCACCCCAAAAACAAAAGCTATAGTGACAATTTCTCCTAACAATCCCACTGGGGTTGTATACACAGAAGCAGCTTTGCAACAAGTAAATCAAATTTGTCGGGATCGCGGAATCTACCACATCAGTGATGAAGCCTATGAATACTTTACCTATAATGGAGTTAAGCACACTTCCCCAGCTGCATTTCCTAATAGTAGTGAATACACTATTTCTCTATATAGCCTTTCTAAAGCCTATGGTTTTGCCAGCTGGCGCATCGGTTATATGGTGATCCCTAAACACCTGCTTGTCGCCGTGAAAAAAGTCCAGGATACAAACGTAATTTGTCCGGCTGTGATTTCCCAGTATGCAGCGTTGGGTGCTTTGCAGACAAAACCAGATTATTTACGAAATAATATTGCAGCGATCGCTCAAGTGCGAGAATTGGTAATTAATTCTCTCCTGTCTTTAGAAGGATTATGTAAAATTACTGCTGCTGATGGTGCTTTCTATTTGTTTTTCAAAGTTAATACTGAAATAGACGCTTTTGAATTAGTTAAAAGATTAATTCAAGAACATCAAGTTGCAGTTATTCCCGGAACTACCTTTGGTATGAATCAGGGATGTTATCTGCGTGTTGCCTATGGTGCATTGCAAAAAGAGACAGCAAAAGAGGGGATAGCAAGATTAGTGAGAGGTTTGAAAAAGATTGTTAATAGCTAAATTTGGGTGATTAACCACGAAGATACTAAGAATGAGTTTCTTGGAGTCTAGGAGACTTGGTAATATTTTAAAAGTAGTTAATTTTAAATTTAAAATCTACAAATATGCCAATCATCAATAAATTCATTGAAGTAGAAACTTATCAAGGAATAAATATTCATAATATCACTCCTCAAATTGAGGCATTGATTTATTCAACTCCAATTCATAATGGTCAAATCTTAGTCTTTTCTCAACATACGACAACTGCCTTAGCTATTAATGAATATGAAGAAAGATTATTAACAGATATCAAAGTATTTTTAGAAAAAATAGCACCAGAATCAGACCACTACTTACATAACGACTTGCATTTGAGAAAAAATATTCCACCAGATGAACTAATGAATGCCCATTCTCATCTCATGGCAATGATGCTGAATAACAGTGAGATAATTCCTATTGTTGATGGCAAGTTAGCTTTAGGAACTTATCAATCTGTCTTATTTTTTGAATTAGATGGCCCACGAAAAAGAACTGTATTTTGTCAAATTTCGGGAGAATAAAGTTTATCCGTGTATATCTGTGTTCATTGTTCGTTTTCCCAAAAATATTGGATGTCGAGATGACTTGCAGCCACAACAAAAAATCAAGAAATGACGAACACAGATGCACACCGATGTAGACGCCCCTAAGGGCGGCTTCCTTTAGGGTACACAGATAAATCATCCGTATTCATTTGTGTGCATCTGTGTTCGTTTTCCGAATATTGATATTAATTTCATTACTTACTTTGCCATGATTGAATCAAAGTATGGGAATTATTCAATACTCGATTGAATTTATTAAATGCCTCTGGTTGATGGCGAATATGGGCATCAATAAATAAACCAATTATATCTGCTATTAATAACCGCAATGCTTCTGGACTTTGAGTAGCTGGAAAGTCAAGAAATGCTCTACCTGTGGTGAAATCGAAAGGATCAGCAATGATAAAATGATTTGCTCCCTCTAGAAACACTAAATAGCTATCATTTCTTCCGCCAGCAATTGCTTCTTGGAATGTACGTGTTACAGCAGTGGTTGCATCACCTGAAGCGATCCCATAGCGATCGCTACTATTGGCTATCACTCCATCACAAGTTCCCCCCATCAATAACATTGGTAGAGAATCCGGTAAAGGCAAAATCGTAGCTGGTTCGTATCCCATTATTGTTCCTCCCATAGTATGGGCAGCATAAGCAAAAGATCCTGCTACCTGTGGGAAAAAACTAGGGTTGGCGTTTTCGATCGCTACTCTCCCACCTGCGGAGTGTCCACCTAAAATTACCCTTTCTAAGTCAAGCATTCCAGCCAAGATACCCTCTGCTTGTAACTGTTCTAGTTTTGCAAGCAATGTGGGTAAAGCAGAAGCAGTGGGAACAGTACCATAAATTTCAGGCTTCCATGTAGTGATATCCACTCCTGGAGTTAGGCTGACTACTCCTGGAAGATTTTCTGCAACCCAGTTAAATGTAACTACCACCAGTCCACGTTCAACCAGTTTAATTGCTAGCCATTGGTATATATGGGCTTCACAGTTAAACCCGTTAAAAAAAATTACCACTGGAAAGGGGGCTTGTTGGGCATCAGCAGGCACAATTCCCATGTCTTTTTCTGTATGGCTGCCTGACATCTGTGCTGGATACAAAATTTTGAGATAAATCGTATTGTAAGGAGACTCAGCACTCTCGACTTTTGCTGTTTGAAAGAAAGCACGAACAGTCATGTCACATAGTATCTTACGCTACTCATGTCAAATCTTAACTGCCGAGCCAAATTTTCTCAAATTAATCCACGTTAAATTTTTCAAACTCTCGTTGTCCAAATAACATATTTGCATCTATTGCTGACAAAACTTTATTGTTGGCAGCATTAGAATTTAAACAACAGCAAACTAACTGTGCTACATCGGCGCGATTAATCATACCAGCAATATGTGGATCTTCGGTTAAAACTCCATTACCTGTTGCCGCTTCAGACTGTAATCCACCAGGACGAATAATAGTGTAATTCAGTCCACTGACAATTAAATGCTGTTCAGCTTTTTCTTTATCAATTAAAACCGGCTGTAATGCTTCTAATATTTGCGGAGATAAAGCGACAACACTATTGCCACTACCAATAGAAGTTACCAAAATAAATCTTTTGACTCCTGCTTTTACAGCCACATCAATGAGATTTTTATTCCCGATATAATCTGCTCTGCTATTATCTTTTGCTAAGCCACCAATAGTTGTGATCACTGCATCAATCGGTTCATCTGCCAACATTGCACGTTCGATATCTTCAACATTCATCGCATCTCCCAGAACCACTTTTATTCCCATTGCTTCTAATTCATGGCGAGTTGCATCAGTTCTCAAGAGTGCTTTGACTTTAAATTGTTGTGAGGTCAAACGTTGGGCTATTTCTCGCCCCACGCCTCGACTTGCCCCAGCTAGAAAAATATAGGATGGTGTTGTCATACGTATTTTTATGGAACTTAGAATTAGTCAACAAATATTGACTATACCTTTTTTTTTAGTGAGCAAAGTACTCAAAAGAGTAGTCCTCAAAGACGAGAAAAGGGTTTATGCGACGATGCTAAGCCCCGCCGTTAGTAGTAAAAGTATCACAACTAAGTAGCTTTTGTATCGTAGAAAAGTGCTGAGAATATGCTGTGGGTTAACGTGTAATTATCAGCATAATTAGCTGTGATGAAGTTAGAAAATGGCTCTTGAAAACATTAAATTTTAGCTATAAATAAATTTGTTGTAGTGATAGTTAAGAGCATCCTTGCTGGATTAAGATGCTAACTCTAGCGGCACAGAAAAATTCTTACCATTCAAATACCAGTATTGTGTATCTTTAAGACTTGAAGCAACTTCCAGTTTTTCAGTTTTAGGATTAATATAAATCATATAAAGATCAAACAAATTATGAATATCTGCTGTGAGTCGTAATCCATTGGCAACATGGTTAGTGTCAGTTCCTTGTTCAGCCTTCTGTTACCTAACCTCAAGCTGTTGTTTCCGAACTACGGCACGAAAATTAACCAGGACTCATAGACAAAGCTGTACATCTTGGTAGCATTGAGTCAAGTACCCGTCAGCAATGGAGCGAGGGCGATGTACGCAACTGTGACACAACCACTGACTTTTGAAGAGTTTCTTGCCTGGGATGATGGTTCAGGCAGAGAGTTTGAGCTATTGGATGGGATTCCTGTGCCATTATCAGAACCAAATGCAAATCATAAGGATTTGATCGAGCGGCTGTGTGCCTACCTAGAAAATCACTGCCAAGAAAATGACCTGCCTTACGTGTCGCGACAGTCCAAGTAGGTTCGACTCAAAACAGCACGACTAGAAAAGGAAAAAAGCCGAAAAGCAGATATTGTCATATTTGCTAGGGAAGAATGGCAGAGAATGAAAACTAGCTCTAGTTCTGCTGCTGCATATATTCCACTACCCGGAGTCATTGAGGTCGTTAGCAACAACTGGAAGGACGACTATCTGACAAAACTTGCTGAATATGAAGACTTGGGTGTTTTGGAGTACATCATCTTAGACTATGCTGCTTTTGGTAGCATTCGGTTCATTGGCTCTCCCAAGCAGCCGACCATTACAATCTATCAACTTGAATATGGAGAATATTTACCCCCAAAAGTGTTTCGAGGACAGGATCGAATTGATTCTAGATTATTTCCGAATATTCCTTTAACGGCTGAACAAATTTTTGCAATAAGTCGCTGACTAGCAACGAAGGAATTTCTTTATATTTTTTTAAAACTAAAACTAAAAAATATATTTTTCATAATTATTGATTACTCCATTCCCGATTATTTTAATAGGAAGGAAGTAAATCAAGGAAATATAACAGTTCTATTTGATTTGTGAAAATGAATTGTGAGTAAAAAACCGCACCAGACACAGAGGAAGAGAGGAAACGAAAAAGATAATTTCATAAATTGTTTAGAATTGCTATATGAACTAATTTAATATAAGTTAAAATTAACCTCATTAATACTTTACACATAGTTTGTTGGTCTGAGTAAAGATCTGTATCCAAAGACTGATTTTATTTGGAAATTACTTTATCTAAATCCAGTACGAATTGTTAAGTCATATTACAATTGTTTCAAAAATATTTAGAAATTGTCGAAAATTCAAACCTGGTTCTAACGTAGAACCTAAGGAGATACTAGAGGCAAATAAAATGATGAATAACATTCAAAAGTATAGATTTGTCTGTACTCTTACCTTTGGTGATATTTATGGTCAAATTATTGTTTGGTTGATTACGATTACCGTTAGTTTGGCATCAGCCCTAGCCCTAATGGGTGCAAGACGCCCAGTTTATGCCTTAGCTTCGGTTGGACTAGTTGTTTTGTTATCTCTACCTTTCTTGCTTTTTGCTTTTGTAACTACTTTGTTAAATCATATAGAATTGGCTCCTCTGGAATCAGGAACAAAAATGGAACCAATACCTGGTAATGTTTCTCAGCAAAAACCTGTAGAAGCAACCAGCTAATAAATTTTAGATTTTAGATTTAGATTGAAGACTGGATATTGTACACAAATTCCCTGTCTGTTGGCAGGGAATTTTTTTGCACATGGCAATTAATCGCGTTCTTACAATGGAACAGCAGCTTTTTTTACAGTTGGGGGCTGATTATGCTGGAACATGATGTAATTATTATTGGCGGTGGCTTAGCAGGATGTCGCGCCGCAGTGGAAATAGCTAAGAAAAATCCCAGTTTAAATGTAGCTGTGGTTGCGAAAACTCACCCCATACGTTCTCACTCTGTCGCTGCCCAAGGTGGAATTGCAGCGACGCTAAAAAATGTTGACTCATCTGATTCTTGGGAAGCACACGCCTTTGATACAGTCAAGGGTTCTGATTACTTGGCAGATCAAGATGCAGTCGAAATTCTGACTCGGGAAGCACCGGATGTAGTGATTGATTTAGAACACATGGGCGTGTTGTTTTCCCGCTTAAGTGATGGGCGGATTGCCCAACGGGCTTTTGGTGGACATTCCCACAATCGTACTTGTTACGCTGCTGATAAAACAGGTCATGCCATTCTACACGAACTGGTAAATAATTTGCGGCGCTATGGTGTGCAAGTTTATCAAGAGTGGTATGTAATGCGCCTCATCCTAGAAGAAAATCAGGCTAAAGGTGTGGTGATGTATCACATCTTAGACGGGCATGTCGAGGTGCTCCGCGCCAAGGCTGTCATGTTTGCCACTGGTGGTTATGGACGGGTATATAACACTACTTCTAATGATTACGCTTCCACAGGCGATGGTTTAGCAATGACAGCACTTGCTGGTTTGCCTTTAGAAGATATGGAATTTGTACAGTTTCATCCTACAGGGTTATATCCAGTCGGGGTGTTAATTTCGGAGGCGGTGCGTGGTGAGGGGGCATATTTGATCAATAGCGAGGGAGAACGCTTTATGACCAGATACGCTCCGAGTCGCATGGAACTTGCTCCTCGTGATATTACCTCACGAGCGATCGCTTACGAAATCCGTGCTGGTCGTGGTATTCATCCTGATGGCAGTGCTGGCGGCCCCTTTGTTTATCTTGACTTGCGTCATATGGGTAGGGAAAAAATTATGAGCCGCATTCCCTTCTGTTGGGAAGAAGCCCATCGCCTAGTGGGTGTGGATGCGGTAACTCAACCGATGCCCGTCCGTCCTACCATTCACTATTGTATGGGTGGTATCCCTGTTAACACTGATGGTCGAGTCCGCAGTAGCGGGGATCATCTTGTTGAGGGTTTCTTTGCTGCTGGTGAGACTGCTTGTGTTTCTGTGCATGGTGCTAACCGCCTTGGTAGCAATTCTTTATTAGAATGCGTAGTTTATGGACGTAGAACTGGGGCAGCGATCGCAGAATATGTACAAAATCGTAAATTACCGGAGATCAACGAACAACGCTACCTAAGCGAAGCTAAACAACAAATTCAGGCTTTGCTAGCTCAGCCAGGACAGTATCGAATTAATCAAATCCGTCAGGCATTTCAGGACACAATGACTGAGTTTTGCGGTGTTTTCCGCACCGCAGATTTAATGAGTAAAGGACTGCAAAAATTACAACATCTGCAAGAAAAATATTCGCAGATATACTTAGATGATAAAGGAAGCTGTTGGAATACAGAAATTATTGAAGCTTTAGAACTACGAAGCTTGATGGTTGTCGGACAAATGATTTTGGCTTCTGCCCTGAATCGCCAAGAAAGCCGTGGCGCTCATTTCCGTGAGGATTATACCCAGCGAGATGATGAGAAATTCCTCAAACACACAATGGCTTATTATTCAGCAGCAGGAATTGATATTCAGTACCGTCCTGTGACAATTACCATGTTTCAACCACAGGAGAGGAAGTACTAGAAGGGAAGGGTGAAGGATGAAGGTTTAGCAAGAATATTATTTCCAATTCCCGCTCCCCGCTCCCTATTCCCCGACCAATACTGAGAACAGTATTATTTATCACAATTTAATAATGGTTTAATCTTAAAAACTGCCGAAATGGCAACATCACCTGATAACGTTTAGTTATCGTCAGGAAATAAGTCAAACAAATTGAGTTTTATTTGAGATTGTAGATAAGTAAGGTAATAGCACAAGTAATACATGTCAAAAATATTACTGGTGTACCATCAATCTCAAATCACCACGGTCATCTACTAAATTCTATGTATTCAGGAGAAAGTAATAAATAAATCAATAGTTGGATCATGCCAACTGACGCTGTTGGATAGCATACAAGCTCATTACATACACAAATCAACATAAATCAAAGCTAAATGGCGTTATAGCCATTGAGAAACCGAATATTTGCCAACAAATTGCTAATTTAGGAGCGATTTGTGGTTTTTCTGTGGTTGACTTGTGCTAAATATGGGTTAATCTTATAGCGGATCGTTTTAACCGACCATCTACCCTGACAGAAATGTATAAAGATAATATTTAATTTGACACTTCTGTCTGATATTCGATGTTTGCAAATTGAATATTTTGATACGGCAACACCAGCCGCAATGAACTACCTTAAGCTAGGTAGGTATGTAACGACTTAAAAGTTCTTTGTCTGGGAATTGTAATGAATAGTTTACAATACCAGTGGATGGGAAAATCTAAAGAAAATATAAAAGGGATCACATGACTGTGGTGTTAGGAGGAAATTAGTGTTTCTAAGACTAGCGCAACAACATCGGCAATTTGTTCAAGACCTAGTAATGAATCTACAAGCTTTGGCGATTGTTCTAGAGCGACGTGGATACCCGGCGTCTTGTTACACATGCGGCGACCAGATGAATAGTGCTTCATTTATGGTTAGCTTGGGAGAAAATCACCTTATTCGGTTCTTGGTATCTGATTACGGTATTACTTGGACAGAAATGCGAGATGATCGCGAATTGATGAAGTTAGAAGGTGCTGAAGCAGTCAATCAACTACAGGAACTTGCTAACATCATCAAACTTCCTATCCAACCTTCTGTAACAACTAAAACCCTGGCTAAACGTTACTAATTTAAGACTGTAACTGCTCAGGTAGTACGGACAAAGGCGCGACCAACTAAAGATGACATATTGGGAAGTGGGAGTTAGTTTAAAGTCTATAGCCCAAGTCAATAGTCTACAAACTATTGACGATTGGCTATCGACCTAATCCCAACTATTACAGTCCGTTCCCAATCAAAATAAAAGGCGCCCAATAGTAGGGATGACTAAGACTAACCGTAGCTGATTTTGTTATATTGTCACTTCGGCCTTGCTGCTGATCCAACTGAGGCGAACTTCCGGTAATCAAAGCTATTTGTGCTTGTCGTAAGACTTCAGCTTTTGTTAATTTGCCTGAAGGTAATAGGGCATAAAAAGCATTCATCAACGCCTGCGTACCGCCATCATCTACAGCCCACAGCGAAGCAATGGCTGATCTCGCACCAGTTTTTTGCATTTGATAGCCAAAACCTAAAATTTCTTCACCGTTACCTAATCTGCCTCCTAACCCTGTCTCGCAAGCACTTAGCACTACCAAATCTACTCGAGGCAGCGACCAAGTGGCAATATCTTTGAGGGTAACTCGCTCACCGTTCCCAAATAAGATAAAAGAATCTTCTGGTTTGCCTACAACAAATGCTGCATGGGTTGCCATGTGAACAATTGTAAAATCATCCATTTGTGGCACAGTCATTTCTGGGTTAAAGGCATTATCTAAGATTTTCTTTGTGCTTGGAACGATGCTGGCTACATTTTCCACTTCTTTGGCTGCAAAAGGTAATCCAGAAAAGATTTCTTTGCGATTAGCCACTTCCACCGTATAACTGCCTTTAGTAAAGGCTGCTGCCAAAATACGTAAGTCTGACGAAGGCGGGGTGTTAAAGTTTGTCAAACTTGCTGCGGTGATATGGTTGATACTGTAGCGCTGCACTAACCATTGTTTGCCATCAAATAAAGCGGCTAAAGGAATATAACGTAACTGCCCATCTGGTGCATAAACTATAGTTTGGGTGGCTGCTTGGGTAAGGTCTTTTTCTATTGGTTTGATCAGCCAGTCATATAACTGGCGTGCAGGTTTTTTTACATCTAAACTAGGGTTTTCTAAGGCTTTACGAAAACTCAGAATTGTTTGTTGGAGGTTTTCTTTTTTAACGGCGACTCTACGATGAATTGGTGGAGAATCAGGAGTTACTAATACCAATTCCAAACTATTGTCTAAAACCAGAGGATATAAAATTACAGATTTTTCAGGCAGTCGCGCTAAGTTATCACGAATTGCATTGAGACTTTCCAAATCCAAATTTTGCCGCCTAGCTTTGCGGCTAATTTGTTCTAATTGCACTTTGACATCTGGACTATTAATAAAATTATTGAAATCATCCAGAATTTTCTGCTGATTTTCTACGATTTGTTGAATGCGTTGTTTTTGCTGTAGCGATCGCTTTTCCGGAGGGATCTGCCGTAATTTCGTCAGTTCTTTCCCCAGTACAACCGTACTATCTAAACTTTGATCTAATTTTTGTTTAATTGGTTTTTCTGTTGGTGTAATTTCAATCCCTTTGGCAGTGAGTTGATTACCTTTGACGTTTTGGAGGTATTCTTCGAGTTCCTCGAGTTTGATTAAATCTAGAATCCGTTGTCCTTCTGTGGTGCGATCGCTTTTTAGTAACTCTTCACCTAAAGCGTAGTATGTTTGGGTGACAGTGAGATTATAAGCGTCTAGTTGCTCGTTGGTAAAAGCTACTGGATTCAGACGAACTTTTTCACGATTATTGACACAATGCTTATAAAATAAAATAGCCAGTTCTGGTTGATTCTGACGCTCTAATAAGTATCCTAAATTACTATAAGTTTTCCCTAAGGCAATGTGAGCCTGCCCAGGAGTTTTTTCATTGATACTAAGTTCTTTATTGATGGCTAAAGCTTGCAGATAAGCATTAAATGCTTGAGAAAATTTACCTTGTTGTTGGTAAACTCTGCCAATATTATTATAAGTTGCAGCTTCTAGCGGGCGTTGTTGAATATTTCTGCTGATAGCTAAAGCTGTTTCTAGTTTTTGCAATGCATCTTGAAAACGATTTTGTCTCGATAGCCGTATTGCTTCTCGATTAAGTTGCTTAATCTGCTCAGAACGACTAGTATTTTTGATAGAATTTTGGGTTATTTCAGTATAATTATTTTGTATAATTGTATTTGCTGTTACCAAGGTGTTATGAGAAAAAAGCATCCCTGATCCCAGAGAAAATACCACAGTGGCAGTAACAATTTTTGAATATAGTTGCGGAGGGTGCATACAAAAACCCTACCTATTTTGTTTTACTGTTTGCTAGAAAATAGTTGTATAAAACAACTATTGTTTATGCTATTCCAAAATTTGGAAAATCTCTGAGAATTCCTAAGAAAATTTAAGATGTCTGAAGAAAAAACAAACTTACCTGAACTACCTACAACTGCCATAGACAGTCCTACTAGTCAGACACTTGAGTATTGGTTTGAGTACCCAGTCAGAGTGCAACCTCATCACACCGACTATTTAGGCGTGGTTTGGCATGGTACTTATATTGCGTGGATGGAAGAAGCACGGGTAGAATGCTTGCGTTCCATAGGAGTAGAATATGCGGATTTAGTTGCTTTAGGTTGCGACTTACCGGTAGTAGAACTTTCGCTACGTTATCACCGTTCGATTCAATTGGGTATGGTAGCGGTGGTCAAAACACGCATGACTGAAGTCACCAGCGTCCGCATCAATTGGGATTATGTAATTGAATCTCCAGATAGGCAAGAATTGTATGTTACAGCCAAAGTCACATTAGTAGCTGTAGACCGAGAAAGAGGTAAAGTCATGCGTCAGCTACCTGCAAATGTTCAAGATATGTTGGCGAAAATCTCAGCCTCACTAAATAAATAGTGGTTGATTGTTGGTGGTTAGTGGTTAGTGGTTAGTGGGTAGAGATGCGAGGAACATCGCGTCTGTACATTAGTGGTTAGTAGTTGTTTAATACTTACTCCACCCTACGGGAAGCCACTTGCGTGTCTACACACTCCACCCTGCCTTAAGCCACTTGCGCACGCCAGGTGACGCCTCTTTCTTTATGCCGGGAGAAGAGTCCACCGCACTGGCTCCTTTATGCCGGGAGACCCTTACTTTACAGAAGCCGAGTAAAGCGCCTCTACGGCAATCGCTCATGGGGACCGGTGAGTTCCCTATTGCCCCTAATCCCCACCTACCTACCCAACCGTGGTAACTTCTGGGGTAATTGCACTATATAATTCCACATTTCTTGAGGCCCAATACCATAACCAACCTGTAGCAAAACGATAATTGCAGCAATTAAGAAAGCTGTTTTCACAGTCGTTTTGACTACTTTAACTAAGATTGTAAATATTAACCAAGCGATAATTAGAGCTATAAGCATAATCATAAATCCTAAACTATCGCCTTTGCTGTTAATGAGATAATGTTAGAAAAGGCGATTTAATTTTGAATATAAATTGCGATGATTAAAGCTCTCTAAAGGATAGTTACAGAGAGTAATCATGTGATTATGAGGATAACTTTATTTAACGAACCACAAAAGACACAAAGGTCATAAAGAGTTCTGATGTAGTAATTGATTGGAGATTTATATTTATTTTTCCTGATATTAATATACTGGACAAAAATACAACGCACCATATTTTTAAGGGCTAACTTTATAAAGAAATATAAAATATTATTTGTTTAATTTTAAAAATACTTTATCTGTCCTTCTGACTTGAAAGCCACCTCACCCTGGCTACGCCACCCCTCTCATTATCAAGGAGAGGGGCTAGGGGTGAGGTTTTTCATGCATGGATGTGAATTTTTTTCATCGGACTGCTCTCGAACTTTTGCCTTTCTTGTTAATTGACATTTGTGATCGCTTTTGCATGAAAAGAGTGATCTCAAAAGAACACTGGTGGGAATACTCCTATTAGGATAATTTTCACTCAAAGTAAGAAATAAATGGATAGCCCCGAACTGCGACTTCTTTCACGCCCAGCAGGAAGTTCAAATGAAGATGCCAGATATTTTATTGGTAAAAGTCATAGTTTTACAGACTACGTTAACTATTTACCAACCTTAATCAAAAAGGGTTTATGGTGCATATGAGAAGAACGATAGCGAATTTTATAGGGGCTGGTGGTTTGATGTAATGAAATAAAATAGATGAAAATACGCTGATATTAATCAGCGTTCAGTCTTATACTAAACGCTGATGTTTACAATTTGTTATTGTTTATCGCAAGGAAATTATATGTGAACGAGATTCTAAATCTTTAGTGGCAGTCAAAACTTCTTGCCTAGCCCATTGATCGGCAGCTAAAATGTCATCTAAAGTGGGATTTGAACGGTTATTGGCTGAGAAGCGATCGCACACCAATTCAATGCATCGGGCAATATCTAAATAACTAATTTTTTCTTCCAAAAATAGTGCTACGGCTTGTTCATTTGCTGCATTCAAAACAGCAGGCATAGAACCACCAGCCTTGCCAGCAGCATAAGCTAACTGCATACAAGGATACTTCTTGTGGTCTGGTTCGCGGAAGGTCAAATTGCCAGCTTTTACCAAATCTAATCTTTCCCAGTCAGTGTAAATGCGTTCCGGCCAAGATAAAGCATAAAGTAAAGGTAAGCGCATATCAGGCCAGCCGAGTTGAGCTAACACAGAGGTATCTTGAAGTTCTATTAAAGAGTGAATAATACTTTGGGGATGAATGACAATCTCAATGTCCTCATAATCCAAGCCAAACAAAAAATGAGCTTCAATTACTTCCAATCCCTTATTCATCAAAGTGGCTGAATCTACAGTGATTTTCCGCCCCATCGACCAATTAGGATGTTTCAGGGCATCAGCAACAGTCACTTCTGCTAATTTTTCTGTAGGCCAATCACGGAAAGCACCACCAGAGGCTGTAAGTATAATCTTTCGCAAGCCACCTTTTGGTACGCCTTGCAAACACTGAAATATTGCGGAATGCTCGGAATCTGCTGGTAATAATTTTATCTGATGCTTCTCAATCAGAGGTAGAACAACAGGGCCTCCAGCAATGAGAGTTTCTTTGTTAGCTAGGGCGATATCCTTACCAGCTTCAATGGCGGCGATAGTGGGTAATAGTCCTGCACAGCCAACAATACCTGTTACCACAGTTTGGGCATCACCGTAACGGGCAACTTCTACAATTCCTGCATCACCAGCCATGAGAATTGGTTGGGGATCAAGATCAGCGATCGCTTCCTTGAGTGCTGGTAATTTTTCCTCTGCACAAATCGCTGCTATACTCGGTCGAAACTGCCGAATTTGAGCAGCTAACAATTCCACATTATTCCCAGCCGCTAAGCCAACAATCCGAAACTTATCTGGGTTATTAGCGACAATATCTAAGGTCTGAGTACCAATAGAGCCAGTAGAACCAACAAGAGTTATTGCTTTCACAATTATTTAGGGATCGACGAGACAACTTCAATCTTAAATTGCTTGGGACTCTCAAATAAAGGATGAAGGGTGTAGACGCGTAGGCGGCTTCTCGTAGAGTAGGATGAAGGATGAAAAAATATTTACTTGATGATTGAGACTATATATCTCACTTAACTCATAAATGAAACTTATGGCTCAAAAGCAATTAGCTATCAGTAAATATTTATTGAAAAAGGATTTGCTATTTCCCATTACAATGTGGCTAACCAGCAGGCTGGTGATTTGGAGTGCGATGTTATTGTTTGCTCCTCTTTTAGATGCACCGCCAGGCGGAAAAGACGCGATTTTTGGCTGGGGGGTTTTTGATGCTTGGGATAGTGTTCATTACCGCAATATTACCACCTTAGGGTATGAATACCTTGATGATGGTAAGGGACACAATGTAGCCTTTTTTCCCTTATTTCCTCTGATTGTGCGGGGAATGATGGATTTTGGCTTACCATTTGAAGTTGCAGGGGTAATAGTAAATAATGTGGCTTTTTTAGCCACACTTTACTGTGTGTACTTTTGGGTAAAGGAATTTTACAATCTCCAGGGAGCAAGATGGGCAACAGCTGTGGTGGCATGGTGTCCACTGTCAATGTTTACAGCAGTAATTTATACTGAAGGACTGTATTTATTTTTGAGTACAGCAGCTTTATGGGCTTTTGATCAACATCGGTACACTTGGACTGCTGTTTGTGGGGCAATGGCAACAGCAACGCGTCCTACTGGATTAGCATTGATCCCAGCTTTTTTAATCGCTGCTTGGCAACAAAAGCGATCGCCTATTGCTTATCTTGCTGGTTTAGCTACTTCTAGTGGCATACTGCTGTTTAGCCTGTATTGTCAAATCCAGTTTGGTGATCCTCTAGCATTTATTCATGCCCAAAAAGGCTGGCGTTCAACTGTGGGATTTGATTGGCAGGGTTGGTGGAAAATGCTGATGCAAATAACAGTAGGCACAGCTAATTGGAAATCTGGCTGGATTAAAGATCCTCTGCATCCGCTATTATTTACTGCCATTGTGATTATTGGTTTTTTGCTTTGGCGCGATCGCCAACGCTTGAGTGTGGCGAAGGTAGATTATGGATTTGCAGCTTTATTTTTACTTTTATGGATACTGGCAGGCGATCCTCTGCTAAACACTATTTCGGTTTTGGGTAGTGCTTACTTGTTATGGCATTTCCGCAAAAAATTAACCCTGATCACGGTAATCTATGGTTTTTGCGGTTTGGGATTAATATTTGCCTCTGGTGGTACTTGGTCACTTAGTCGCATTGCCTATGGCATTGTGTCATTCAGTATCGCCCTTGGTGTGTTATTGTCTCGCTATCCTCGTTACGGATATTTAACCTTATGCTTCTTCGCGATTTTACTTGCTAGTTTCTCTGTGCGGTTTGCCCAAAAACTTTGGGTTGGGTGATGAGTGGGAAGTGGGGGGATCATCTGTCAGCCCCCATGCCTCACTTCTACCAAACAGCTAGGATAGATACAAAAGCAACTTCAGCATTTGGGATAACAACCCAAGGAAAATTACCGATGAGGGAATATAAGAAAGACTTTCAACCTTTGCTTGTCAAAGAAGCCCCACCAGAGGTTGAACGCATGGGGCTTACCTGGCTAATAGGAGCAGCGATCGCGACGATAATTCTGTGGCAAGTTCCCGCCGGAAATTATATTTTATACCCGTTTACTATTCTAGCGACTTGGTTTCATGAAATGGCTCATGGCTTGATGGCCTTAATTATGGGCGGTAAATTCCAACAATTACTGATTTTTTCTAACGGGTCTGGCGTTGCATATTATAGTTATAATAACGGAATTTTACTAGGTTCTCTTAGTCGTGCAGTAGTTGCAGCAGCTGGCCCGATGGGGCCACCTATTGCTGGTGCAGCTTTAATCTTGGCTTCTCGTAGTTTTAAAACTGCTTCCTGGAGCTTAAAAATATTGGGTGGTTTTTTACTACTATCAACAGTAATTTGGGTCAGATCTCTATTTGGGTTAGTAGCAATTCCCTTACTAGGCTTAATTATTCTGGTTACTGGTTTGAAAGCACCACGTTGGTTGCAGGGATTTGCTGTGCAATTTTTGGGTGTACAAGCTTGTGTAAGTACTTATCACCAACTCGATTATTTATTTAGCTACAGTGCAGGACCATTAGGTTTATCTGATACAGCCCAAATTCAGCAACAATTACTTTTACCTTACTGGTTTTGGGGAGCCTTGATGGCGATCGCATCTCTAATTATTCTTGTGCAGAGTCTGCGCCTTGCTTATCGTGCTAATTGAAAACTAGCTTTTCGCAACAAAGAACCAGTTTCTTAGCTGTGATATAGTAAACCCGGATAATTAAATATTGGCCATATTAAGTTTTTTCGCTCAACACATATGTCAGTCAAAGTTGGAGATATTGCTCCCGATTTTACCTTACCCTCCCAGTCTGGTTCACTAGTCAGCATCAGTAATTATCGTGGTCAAAAATGTGTCGTCCTTTATTTTTATCCTAAGGACGATACGCCAGGATGTACAGCAGAGTCGTGTGCCTTCAGAGACCAGTATGAAGTCTTCCAGGATGCTGGTGCTGAGGTTATTGGCATTAGTGGCGACTCTCCAGAGTCTCACCAAAAATTTGCTCACAAGCACCAGTTACCCTTCATCTTATTAAGTGACACAAGTAACCAAGTTCGCAAACTATACGGTGTCCCAGCGACTCTTGGTCTTCTTCCTGGTCGTGTCACTTACGTAATTGACCAGGATGGAGTTGTACGGCACATTTTCAACTCTCAATTCAACTTTAAAGGTCATGTAGAAGAAGCACTTAAAACACTGCAATCCTTACAGAAAAGAGGAGCATGATTAGATAGCTAATTCCCCTCTTAATTCAGTAAACTTCTACGTATTTTTAGCTTAAGATTTCAAAACTAAATTAGGTTGTTCCGTTTGTAGTTCTTTTTGTTCCTCTTCTTCCGGCAAGCCAAGTATCGACCGATACAGCTTCTCATACTGCTTAGCTGAGCGATACCAACTAAAGTCCTGGCTCATGCCACGTTTTTGTAAATCTTGCCAGTAATCTTTGTATTGAAAGCCTTCCCAAGCACGAACCATACAGGTATATAAATCCAACGGCTCGTAACGGTCAAAACAATAACCAGTACCACTATGATGCATAGGTACATGGTGCGATACAGTGTCCACTAATCCTCCAGTACGGCGGACAATGGGTACAGAACCGTAGCGTAAAGCCATCATTTGGCTAATACCGCAGGGTTCAAAACGGCTAGGCATTAAGAAAGCATCAGAACCAGCATAGATACGACGAGCTAGGGCATCATTATAAAGTAAATAAGTTTTCATCCGCCCGGGGAAGCGGGATGCCATCTGCCACAATTGGCTTTCGTAGTACCGATCGCCTGTACCCAATATAATAAACTGAGCATCGGTATAAGACATAAACCGATCCAGAATATTCAACACCAAATCAATGCCTTTTTGTTCTACTAGGCGTGTCACCATCCCCAATAAAAAGGCACTAGAGTTAACTTCTAACCCTACTTCTTCTTGCAAAGCAACTTTATTGGCTTTGCGCTTCTCGAGGGTGTCGTTGGTAAAATTTTGAGCAATGTATTTGTCAGTTGCTGGATCGTAAACTTCAGTATCAATACCATTGACAATCCCAGATAATTTCCCACTGATGAAAGACATTAAACCTTCTAAAGTCTCACCGTAGGCAGGCGTTTTGATTTGTTCAGCATAGGTCGGGGAAACAGTTGTCACCCTGTCGGCATATTGCACCGCAGCAGCCATTGTATTGTGTCCTTGCATATACCAGGGACACCAGGTAATTTTCTCCAAATACCAACGCCACGGCCCTTGATATGCCAGATTATGAATTGTAAACACACTGGTGATATCAGGAGACTGGTGCATCCAAACAGGGATCATGCCTGTGTGCCAGTCGTGACAATGAACAATATCTGGCTTCCAGTAATTCCAGCAAAACTCAGCAGCACCATTGGCAAACAAAGTAAACCGCCAGTCTTCATCTTCTCCAGAATAGATACGACGGGGCCAAAAAGCTGGGTGTCCAAAGAGATACAGTGGTACATCAGTACCCGGGAGAACACTTTCGTACACTAAAAAGTCCTGGAACATGGCATATCCGTGCCAAATGGGGTCTTTGGGAATCTCCATTTTGTCTGGCAGAAAGCCGTAATAAGGCAGGAGAATTCGCACATCATGTCCCATTTTTCTCAGGACTTTAGGTAGCGCCCCGACTACATCACCCATTCCGCCAACTTTTGCAACCGGAGCTGCCTCTGCTGCAACAAATAGAATCCGCATGGTAATTTTTGCTTCCCCGAATTTGCCTACGTGTTAAAATTTACTTTGCTAAACACCTGGTCAATTCTGGTAGACCTGGTTAGCAACTGCAATTTTTCTTAATATCATCACAATAACAGTTATCAGTTATCAGTTATTAGGTTTTTAACTCATGTCTAATCTGGATTCAAAACACAACAAGTTTTATGTTTGAAAAATCGACCACCAATGGACACCGATAAACACAGATACACATAAATAGGTTATTTGTGTGCATTTTAGTCATAATTTGGTGGTCGTCTATCCAAAAACGATGCTATTTTGCAGTGTGAATTTACATTTAGATGTAACTTTCACTGCTAACTGATAACTGATAACTGTTCACTGATTTAAGAACCACGCTGGATTTCAGCAAAGATTTGATCCAATATTTCCTGCGCTCCTTGTCCCCGCATTCGCTTGGCTAGTTGTGTGCCTAGCTGTTCTGCGTCTTTGGTTTCACCAGAAATGATGTCTTTGACCACTTTTTGACCATCGACACTGGCGACGATTCCTGTTAAGGTCAAATTGTTATCGTTAATTTCAGTGTTTACACCGATTGGTACTTGGCAACCGCCTTCTAGTTCCCGCAAAAAAGCGCGTTCAGCCACACAGCGATCGCGTGTTTCGGGATGTTCAATGGCTTTGAGCAGGGATATCAATTCTGTATCTTCAGCACGGCATTCAATACCCAATGCACCTTGACCGACAGCATGTAGAGAAACTTCTTTGGGGAGAACTTGATGAATGCGATCGCCCATTCCTAAACGCTGCAATCCAGCTACCGCCAAAATCAAAGCATCGTACTCACCAGCATCTAGCTTGGCCATGCGTGTGTTCAAGTTACCACGCACATCTTTAAATGTGAAATGGGGATAGCGATGGCGTAACTGTGCTAGGCGACGCAGAGAAGATGTACCAATCACCGCCCCTGCTGGCAGAGTGTCAATTTGCTTGTCTTTATGCTTTTCATGCACCACAAGCGCATCGGCAGGATTTTCCCGTTCTGTAATTGCTGCTAGAACTAAACCCTCTGGTAAGCGAGTTGGCAAATCCTTAAGAGAATGAACAGCAAAGTCAATCTCCTGATTGATCATTCCCAGTTCGAGTTCTTTGGTAAACAGTCCTTTATCACCTATCTTGGCTAATGCCACATCCAAGATTTTGTCGCCGTGGGTGGCCATAGTGTGGACTTCAAAAGTAATATCGGGAAAGCTTTTTTGTAGTTGTTCTTGTACCCAATAAGTTTGAATCAGAGCAAGTTGGCTTTTACGAGAACCAATGCGGATTGTACGGCTCGGACTGGAAACCACTGATGTCATAAACCAATTATGTCAAAGGGCAGAGATAAATTCACTTCATCTAGACTACCGCAGTGGGTGACGTTCAGCATTGCACTCTGCCAATTGCCATTAAGTTTCTTTTTTTAGCTTTACGTATCTTTACACCCAGATGAATCTTGAGGCAAAAGTGGGGCCTTACATTGCGATCGCCGTTTCAGATACAGGATGTGGTATTGCACCGGAAATATTGGAAAGAATTTTTGAGCCTTTCTTTATACCAAATAAGTTGGTAAAAGTACGATCTTGGTCTTTCAACAGTTCTTGTTGTAAAATCCTCTTTCCTTCTGCCCTGGTGCCTTCTGCCTTGCTTCTTGAAAGAGGGTTAAGTAATCCCCAATTACCAATTCTGAAACATCGGTGTACTCAAATAACGTTCTCCAAAGGAAGGCTGAATCACCACAATCAACTTTTCTGCATTCTCCCATCGTTTAGCTACTTGTATCGCTGCACACAAATTTGCACCCGAAGATATACCTGATAATAAACCTTCTTCCCTTGCTAAACGTCGCCCAAATGCGATCGCTTGTTCATCACTAACTGCGATCACTTCATCTATTAAGTCTGTACGGAGAACTTCAGGGATAAATCCTGCCCCAATACCTTGAATTTTATGTGATCCTGGTTGTCCACCAGAAATTACAGGGCTATTTTTGGGTTCAACTGCGATCGCTTGAAAACTCGGTTTACGTGCTTTAATCACTTCAGCGATACCAGTAATTGTTCCACCAGTACCCACCCCAGCGACGACAATGTCTACTTGTCCATCTGTGTCTGTCCAAATTTCTTCAGCAGTGGTTTCGCGGTGAATTTTGGGGTTAGCTGGGTTGCGGAACTGTTGCAGCAGGTAAGCATTGGGAGTGTTCACCACAATTTCTTCGGCTTTGCAAATTGCTCCCCGCATTCCTTCTGTTCCTGGTGTTATTTCCACAGTTGCACCATAAGCTTTTAACATTGCCCGTCTTTCCATACTCATGGTTTCGGGCATAGTCAAAATCAAACGATAACTACGCGCCGCCGCCACCATCGCTAATCCAATTCCCGTATTCCCGGATGTTGGTTCTACTAAAATACTTTTTCCTGGTTCAATGAATCCAGCAGTTTCTGCTGCTGTAATCATACTTACAGCAATCCGATCTTTTACGGAAGCAGCCGGATTCATTCCTTCTAGCTTAATAACAATTCTGCCCACGCATCTCTCTGATTGGGGAATTTTATTCAGATGAACTAATGGCGTGTGTCCTATTAATTCAGTCACATCACGAGCAATTCGCATGAATAAAACTCCTTATTGGGGAATGGGGGAGGTGGAGTGATGGGGAGTGTGGGGAGTGTGGGGAGTGTGAGGAGTGTGTAGACGAGGCAGTGCGGTGGACTCCTTTCCCGGCATAAAGCACGTGGCGTCATCTGCCATGCGCTCATAGGTTTAAGGTAAGGGTAGAGTGTGAGGAGTACTAAGCAATCAACAACCAACAATATTAGAAGTGAATTTATTTGATTTCTGTAGTTTTTAATGATAGTTTAAAATTTTCCTGTGAAAATAATTAAAAATAATATTATATGATGTTTTTAGCTTTTTGATGTTCATTGAGTATATATTTACTTAGCTATTATTTATTAAAATTCTGACTTTTCTCTTACTAAATTTTGGCAAAATTTTCAAGAATTTGGAGATGAGTACTATTTACAGAAGTGAAATTCTAATTTATTCTTTTGACTTTTGACGTTAGACTTTGACTTCTAAAATTTGCTGACTGAGTACATCAATGCCAGTACCCTATCTTGAAAATGCGAGTCCCTATGCCTCAAAATACTAGCACCCATACCCCAAAAAAATTTTTAAATACTGATTAAATGGCAATTATTAGCTTTGAGTACAAACTTAATTAATTTAATAATCTTGATCCGACTGCAAACAACTCTTCTCGGCGAAGGCAGCTGCTATAAAACTTATAGGATTTACGCAGAGATTCCCCTCTACCCCCCCTGCAAAGGGGGGACTTCTTAAGCCCTCACAACTGTAAAGCAGATGAACTAAGATATGAGTGGCTTTAAATGTGTAAGTTCTCTTGTAAAAATTCGACTTGTTAAACAATAGTTAATGGTTACTTTCTTTGGATTATCAGTTTTCACATTTGTATATTCACTGATAACTGATAACTGATTGGGCTTAACTTTTGGGTGTTCATACCTTAATTACTACACAGGGTCAATTCAGACAAAAAGATACTGTCTCACGGGGTGCATACTACCTAGCAAGGGAGAGCCAAAATGAGACTACAAATGTCTAAGTTTTTTATAGTTTGCTTACTGACTTTGATAGTGCTTTCACCTGAGCTAGTAGTATTGAGTGTGGTTTGGGAACAACATATGCAGCTAGTCGAAATACAGCATTTAACTTGTAAAGTAGAACAAATGCAAACAGGTGTATTTCGTATTATTGGTAGCCAAAATACTGATTTGTTAACTCCTGAGCAAGAATGTCAAAATGTTGCTCAAGATCCAGATAACATCAAAATATTTGATACCAATTTTCTACATATTTTGCTCACTTATACTCAACTATATAAAGTTGTTGATTTACTGAAATGGTTCTTTTTGTTATTCCCTATAGTTCTGGGAATATTCTTTTTTTTATATGACAGGTATCTAGTTTATCGGGCTGCTATTTTTCAACAACAAGTGGAAATGTTGGAAAGACTATGGCAGGAAAGTATTGAGCAATAAGGAATACATCATAAATTTATGACAATGACAGAAGAACGCCAAAATCTATACTTTGATTTGATTGATCAGTTACTTAGCTGTCCTAATGGTCAGGAACCAGAAGTTTTGGAATCTCAGCCAGAATTACTTGATGCTGGTTTAATACAAACAATGTTACAAGTTGCAGCTGTATTTGCACATCAAGGCAATGACGATGGAGCAAAGTTTTTGATTCATGTTGCCCGTGAATTATCTAAGCAGTTAGGGTTATATCCTGAAATTCCTGAAGTTCCAAATAAGGAGTAAAGATGTTATTAACTGCAACTGATGCAGGACAAATCGCTTTAGAGTTTCTTATGGCTGAGTGGAACGTTTTAGAAGCAAATAGAGAGTGGTTTGTTATTGTTAATTCTCGTCTGATTGGCATGAGTTGGTACATTGTAGAAATAGCTGTAGAGGGATTTCCTGATCGGTGGTACATGCAAGTTTATGACACTGGAGAATGTGATCCAGACTATACATTTATCTCTCCAATCCGTGGTTTAGAAGGATATACTGATCTGGCAGAATTACCAAGTTTGGTAGCTGAAGTCTTAGTGTCAGAGCGTAATTTTCGTTAACAGGTATAAATAAAAATAAAAATTTTATACATTGCTTGTGTGTTGTTATGTTTGTAGTGATGTTTGATAATCTCACTACAAACTTTTATTTGATGATGAATTGTTGATAAATAGGTAGTAAAAACAAAATAACTGTAGGGTGTGTTAGACACTTATTTTAATAACATTTTTTACGAAGAATATGCTGTAAGTGCCAACATACCGCACATAAAATGGTGCGTTATGATTTCAGCCTAATGCACCCTATAATCTAATTTATAAATAGTCTCTTAATTAAAAAATAGAATTATGTTTTAATCATAAATATTACAAAAATTAGTATTTATTCGATGATTTAGTCATGTAAATATGACTAAATTATGCTATATTAATAATGTGATAAATCCTAAAAAATAGTGCATGGTTGCTAAATTGATTAACCAGTTAAAAGCATATGAAGAATGAAGCAAAAAATATTAAATTTCATCCTTCATTCCTAATTATGCCTCTTGCCTGATTGCAATAGGTTTTGTCATGATTAGAGAAGATATTTTATCCAAAGAATATGTGAGGATCGTCAAAAAATATTACCCCAAAGTCGGAGAATTGTTAGATGACTGTTATGTCAAAGTCATTACCAATTATTGGGGACGACCTCCGAAACGTTTGCGCTACATAGGGATTTATTGTTCTGGTGAAATGATGCCCCGTGTGCAAGTCCACAAAGAATTACTGCGAGATTTAGCAGAGAACATGGGATTAGTTCAGGTAGTCTTCCTGAATGCTTCGCGACTGTTACGTGATCCCATGTCGAAAATCAAGCAAGCAGATCCGCGCTTGTGGTTAGATTTGCATTGGGTAGCAATGTCTGAATAATAGCGATCGCAATGAGAACTGGAATTTTCTGCAATTACGAAAACTATCATCAAGATGCCCATCGCGCTATTACTGAACAAGTTGCGATGGTAAAACACTGCGAAAACTTAGGTTTTGATGAAGCTTGGGTAACAGAACATCACTTTAACGAATTCAATCTCAGTCCCTCAATCTTAGTATTGATGGCACACCTAGCGGGGGTGACTTCCAAAATTCGCTTAGGTTCGGCGGCTGTATTATTGGCATTTCACAACCCTATCAGGGTAGCGGAAGACATCGCCACACTCGATCACCTCAGTGGTGGACGACTAGCTTTTGGCATAGCCAAAGGCGGGCCTTTCCCTGAACACAATAGGCATTTTGCCACATCTATGGGTGAATCTCGTGCCAAAGCCTTAGAGGCGATGACATTAATTCACAAACTTTTGTACGAAACAGATGTATCATTTCAGGGAAATTACTATCATTGCGATCGCATCACAATTTACCCCAAACCTTTGCAGAAACAGATACCTGTGTATATTGCCAGTGGTGATGACGAGGGGATAGGCTTTGCCGCCAAACATGCTTTTGGTTTAATGGGGGGGCCACCCTTTTCCCTAGAGAGATTGAAAACCACTGTTGCCAAATATCGGGCATTAAATTCTAGTGGATCTGAGAAACTGATGTTGGCACGCTTCTTTTTTGTTGGTAAAACCTATGATCAGGCAGTAAGTAAGGCTTTACCTTTTATCCGCAAATTTAGTCAAAAAATGCAAGCCAATGCTGCTGTTGTGATGCAAAATCAAAATCACGGCAACCAACATCAAAAGCCTTTTAATCGTCACAATATTTGTTTTGAAGAAGACTACCTGATTGAGAATTCAATTATTGGTGACGTAGCAACTTGTCGCGACAAAATCAAAAGATTTCAGGATGAATTAAATATAGATGCGCTAGCACTCAAACCCTCAGCTTTTGATTTGCAAAAAAATCTCGAAAGTTTAACCCGCTACAACCAAGAAGTGCGAAGTTATGTCTGAAAAGGGTTAGTGGTTAGTTGTTAGTGGTTAGTGGGAAAAAATTCACTACTAACTACTAGCCATAACTACTAACAAATTTTGAATCAAGGGCTAATATCATGAAAAAACCCTTCTTGCCTCCAGATGACATGCCACCCAACAAGGTGACGCCACAGGATAGAATGCTGTATCTGGAACTAGAACAGTCAATTGGTGCGTGCTTTTTTCAAGCGTGCGATCGCATCACTCAAGTATTATTATCTAGTTGTCAGTGGTACCTCACGACCAAAGACGGTAATCTGAAATTAGTAATTGACTGCCCAGATATAGTTACTTACTGGCATATCGTCAATAATATTCCCCAACTAGGAAGTAAGCTAGAAAAATTTAATAATAATGCGAACATTCGCGTCTATCCTCCCTTTGGTAAAGGGAAGCCTTTTGAAATTAGTGTTAATGAAATCTCAGCTTATCGAGATTGGCTTTAACATTTATCAGTCATTAGTCATCAGTTATCAGTTTGATCATCTAAATGATAACGAGCCAGAAACCCATTCCACTAGAAAAATTTTTGATTTGTGGAGTGGGTGTCTGGCTCATTCAATATTATTAGACCCTCTTTCACTTCAATTTTTTCATTGAGGGATCTTTCTAACGAGATTGTTAAAAGATAAATTTAGGCAGGAATGACCTGAAGAATTAGTGAACGCTTATCTAGCGACTGGACTTTACCCACTGAAGTGAGATCATTGACAATACGGTCTAGTAATTTTCCAGCTTGATCACGATATTGATGTTCTCGACCTCGTAAACGAATAGCAAATTTTACAGAATCACCTTTACTCAACCACTGAGTTGCTTGATTAATGCGTAAATTGTAGTCAGCCATACCCACATTGGGACGGAATCGTACTTCCTTGACCGTGGGTCTAGCACTCTGGCTTTGACGTTTTTTCTTTTGATACTGAAGCTTACCATAGTTGAGAATCTTTGCCACAGGAGTATCTTTGTCTTGGGAGACTACAACTAGGTCAAGATCCACACTCTGGGCTAACTCTAGAGCTTCACGGGTGTCAACAAGACCACGATTGTTATTCTCATGATCAATCAACAAGACTTGAGGTGACTTGATTTGGGAGTTAATTAATTGTTTTTGGACTACGATAATGATTTCCTCTCAATTTTTCAAGAGTTTAGTTTTGCAGGTAATACTAAGGTAACACAACGTCAACTATGAATAGTCTGATACCTTATATCTTGCATCAAGCTGTGAACTTTAGTTTACAGCCATAAGTTCTGCTAACTGTCTTGAAAGACAGAAGGAATAAAAAGAAACTTTAATTTCTTTATTGTGAACTCTGCTCATAGAAGTCTTGCACCAAGATCAACAAGAGCCAGAGGCTCTTGTTAATGTTACCAGGTTGAACCTAGTAACAAGGGTTTGGAGGCTGAACCTCCTGGCTGTTGCAACTCTTGCAAGATGTAAATTTTAACAGGTTAAAAGCCTGGTTCTAGTTAGCTAATCGTAACTTAAGCTATCACCCCTACACCCTTACACCACCACAGCCATTTTTTAGAGAGAGTGTCAAATTATGTATACTATGCACTTGACCATCACTGAGATAATCGTTATAAATTTTAGACCAGTGTCTTACTGTAGAATTAGTGAGATATCTGGTGATAAATTTAGCATTTTTCTATGTGCAAAATATAACGAGTTTTTACGTAATAGATGAGTTTTTTTAAACATCGATCGCTAAAATCTATATGAAAAGCATCCAAGAGTCCCTGAAATGCTCAAGTGGCTAGTACATTGGCTAAAAAGGTTATGGAAGTCCCCCTATGGCAGAAAGCAGACTGCTTATAGCAAGGCTATGGCGGGGTATCAGGTGGAACAGCAGCTACCAGAACTGACGAATGCGGATCTGGAATTTTTGTTCACCCAACTGCTAGAAGGCGTATATCAAGCACGAGGACAGCACTGGGCAATCAAGTATCTGCAACGGATGGAACATCGTATTAGTACAGATCGCTGGATAGAGTGGCTGTTAAACTTTGGCGAAAAATTACTATCTTCACCTGCACCAAATAATCACCTGGCAGAAAGGATGGTGCAATTAGGTGAATTGAGGATTGGAATAGTCGGAGACCTTGCCTATGATATTGGCATACGCCTGTTAACACGGAATTTAGGCGGAGAATATTGGCAAACTGACGCAGAAGATTTAGCCATAGATTTTGAAACCCCAGAGTCGACACCTCACCCTGTTCCTTTACCACAAGCAGAATTAACCTCAAATCTGCCAAATCAGCATGAGGAAAATACTATACCCACACCTGTATCGGCAACTCCAGGGATAGATCTGATACGCAATCTTGGGGAACTTTTATGGGAGTACCAAGAAGATAGTGTAGTAAGTAAAACACTGAATCATTTTGTTCCACCCTTAGATGTAGTAAAAGAGGATACTGCTTGGCAAGAATATGAAGAAGAAAGTTGGATCAGAGAGAGTCTTGCAGCCACAGCATTGGACGAAACTTGGAAAAATTCTCCACCAATTGTAGAAACTTCCCTTGATGATCTATTACTGAGGTTAGAGCAAAGTACTAATTTAGTACAACAATTAGCTGTAGGGTTAGGAATTCAAACCACCGATACTCACGCGATTATTGAAGCACTTAGCGATGAATCAAAAGGTAACAGTGTCCAAGCAGAGGCATGGTTTTACGAAGGTTTACAACAGGCTAAAATAGGTGATTTGGCAGGAGCTTTGACATATTACAATAAGAGCGTAGAATTAAATCCCGATGCTTATGAATATTGGTTTAACCGGGGTTTAACGCTATTTTATTTAGGAAATTTCACAGAAGCGATCGCCTCTTATGATCGGGCGATTGGGATAAAACCCGATTTTTACAAAGGCTTGTACAACAGAGGCGCAGCCCTAAGTGAGTTAGGGAATTTTACCGAAGCGATCGCCTCATTTGATGAAGCTTTAAATTTGAAAAACGACTATCAAGAAGCTTGGTCTGGACGAGGGCTAGTACAGCTAAAGTTAGGACAGTTATCTGAAGCTATTGCTAGTTTTGATGCTTCATTACAACTCCAACCCCACGATCCAGAAATCTGGTATTTCCGGGGGACTGCTTTAGCACAAGCCGGACAAAATTATGATGCGATCGCCTGTTACGATCAAGCCCTTGAGTATTATCCAGAGTTTGATTTGGCTTGGTATAAGCGAGGAGTCGCATTATTTAACATCGGTAACTGGGAAGAAGCGATCGCCAATTATCATCAAGCAATTCAAATTAACCCTGAATGTTACCAAGCTTGGTATGGATTAGCTGGTGTGAAGGAAAAATTAGGCAACATCCAAGAGGCGATCGCCGCCTATGATCGATCTACACAAATTCAACCCAACTTCGACGAAGCATGGATTGATCGAGGCGTTATCTTAGCAAGTTTGGGAAATTGGGAAGAAGCGATCGCCTCGTGGGATAAAGCCATAGCGATTAATCCTAATTTTTATTTAACTTGGTTTAACCGGGGTGTGGCGTTGGACAATTTAGGACGTCGGGAAGAAGCGATCACCTCTTACGATAAAGCTATAGAAATCCAAAGCGACTTTTATCTTGCTTGGTACAACCGGGGTGTAGCCCAATTTTATTTGGGGCAATATGAAGAAGCGATTATCTCTTATGATGGCACTTTAAAAATTAAACCTGATTACTGGGAAGCTTGGCTAGGTCGGGGTAGCGCTGCTGGAAATGCAATTATGGTAGAATGGCGATCGCCTGTGTCTAGTAGCATTGCAGCCGATAATCATACCCTCAACGAACGTGGCTATGAGGGAAAATTGGCAAGTTATCAAGAGGGCTTAAAATATCTTAACCCAAACACTCACCCTGAAGGTTGGGGTAGATTACATTTAGCAATTGGTAATGCTCATTATGATCGAGGTAAAAGACATCCTGTACCCCGTCATTATTGGTTAGAAGCTGTTGCTGCTTACGAAAATGCACTGACTACCCTCACAGCCGTAGCCTTTCCTTTGTTGCATTTAGAGACTCTGCAAAATCTCATCAAAACTTTAGTTGTTTTGGGAGAAACAAAACCAGCCCACCAATACCAAAAACGTGCTACCGATTTATTGCAAACTCTGTTAGAAGAACCGACTCGCAGCAGCGAAGATAAAAAGCAACTGGCTTTAAAATTTGTAGGTTTATGGCAGTTAGCTGTTGATATAGCAATACAATTTGGAGAGTTAGCACAAGGTTGGGAAATTGCTGAGTACAGCAAAAATGCTTGTTTTACTTGGCTATTTTCTGGTTGGTCTGAGCAAATTTTCTCACCCAGTTATAGCGAAATTCACCAACTACTTAATCCCAAAACAGCAATAATTTACTGGCATATTAGCCCGTGTACATTACGCACTTTTGTAATTAAATACAAATCTCCTGAACCTATCCCTATTTTTACACCAATACTTAATTTTGCCTCAATTGATGAGTTGCCTGTACCGGAAGCAGTCGTACGTTTAAGTGCATTTGAAGATTGGATAGAACAATGGCATCAACAATATCAAGAATATTCTAGTCTCGGTGAAGAAGAACAAAACAGAAACAAGTATGCTTGGGACTCAGACATTGAACGCAAACTGCTGCAACTCAAAAAAATTCTAAATATTTCTGCAATTGTGCAAGAACTTGAAGACATTAACCAATTGATTTTGATTCCCCACCGCGACTTGCACAAATTACCTCTTCATGCACTTTTCTATCTCTACTCTGCGAGTGAGGAAGAATCCTTAAATGTGTCCTCTCGTTTCACAATTACCTACTTGCCAAGCGTTCAGATAGGTTTATCTTTAAATTCAAAACCCATAGAAAAAACAGATGAAAAGCTGCTGTTATATGTTGAACAAGCTACAGGTTCCTCAAAACTCAAATTTACAAAGGTGGAAGCTGAAGTAATTAGTCAAATATTTACTCATTCTCAATGTATTCAAGAAGCACGAACTACTAAAGAGTTTGTCAGCAATTCACTACTCAAAGATTACAATATATTTCATTTTTTTGGGCAGATAATTCCTAATTATAGCCAGCCGTACGCTTCAGAATTAGTATTAGCAAATCAAGAGACAATCACTCTAGCAGAACTTGATATTCATCAACTGGCAAACTACAAACTAGTTACCTTATGCAATATCGAAACGACAACAGCTTGTCCCCAAAATATAACAACTGAATTTAGTGATTTATTCAACTTTCTGCTGAATGCGAGAATTCCTCATATTGTTAGTAATCTCTGGACTGTAGAATCACCAGCTAGTACTTTGGTAATGATAGAGTTTTACCAACGAATCAAGCAAAATATATCACCTGCTCTCGCTTTATGTGAAGCCATTCTATGGCTGAAGGAATTAACTGCTGCTGAACTGACACAATGGTATGAAGATTTGTTAAAGCAAATGCCTTCAGAGGGATTAAGAACAAAAACCCATTTAGCATCGGAACTGTATAGAGCTAGTCAAATGGCGGCAGATACAAAAGTTTATAGTCATCCCTATTATTGGGCAGGATTCAAAATCGCAGGTAATTTCCATATTTGAAATTGGTTAAAGATAATAATTTTTGGGAAAGCGAACACCGATGAACACAGATGCACACGGATGATTTATCTGTGTACCCTACAGGAAGCCGCCCTTAGGGGCGTCTACATCGGTGTTCATCTGTGTTCGTCATTCATTGATTTTTTGTTGTGGTTTGAATTCCTGATCGACAATCCAATAATATATTTTGATGAGACGCGATCGCATTTTGACGACGTTGATAAAAAAGTCAAAGAAAGCATATCCCCGACTTCTTAGAGAAGTCGGGGATCTTATCCCTTAAAATTAAGTCTCAGTTCACAACTTTATCATGACCCTTGCTTTGAAGACGTTCTTTTGTTATTTATTTGACTTTTGATTACCTTGCTTCTATTAGGAATCGTTAAATCTTCGTGGGGATGAGGTTGATAGCCGATAATTGAAAAAGCTAGTAGGAAAGCAGTAATTCAGAGCAATTTCGGTAACGCTGCGGCCAACAACATAGCACAATGCTCAAACCTCAATCACTCTTTCTAGGAAATTTCCGTACCTGGTACTCATAAAACTCTACTATCTCAGACTCAAATCCTAATTCTTGATTAAATTTTTGGTCTATAGCATCAAGTTCAGCTTGGGGAATCGCTTTCCATTCCTCCCTTGTTGCCCACTGCACTACTAAAATAATCTCTCCAGTATCATGAGGATTAATCCAAACTTCTTTACCAAGGAAACCAGGATAACGAGCAAGTGCTGCTGTCCAAATTTCGGCATCCTTTTGGATGTATTGTTCCCGATGTTCAGGTGGTACTTTCACCCGGAGTAGTTCGATAATCACTCCTTTTAATCCCCGTGTACGTTTGTCACAATAGAGCTATAGTCTAGAGTAATTATCCTTGCGGCATTGGTTTCTGGCTAGATGCAAAAGTAAGGTTATTGTTTCTGATTGGATAAAGAAAAGATTAATAGGGATTTGGTATGGACAGCAACAACTGGATGCAGCAGTTATTGATGCTTGGTATTGGTACAACATCCTTGGTAGCAGAGAAAATGAAACAAGTGAGTGATCAGTTAGTCAAGGATGGCAAACTCGATCCTGAGCAAGCTAAAGCAGTAATGGATGATATGGTAAACCAGTTAAAGTCTGAACAGGGCAACTGGGAAACTAACATGCAACGGCAAATGCGGAATATGATGCAAGACTTAGGCGTTGCACGTCAGTCAGAAGTGGATGAATTGCGCGGTAGAATTGACCGATTGGAGCGTCAGGTACGAGATTTAGAAAATAAACTCTGGCGCTAACGGCTAATGGTTAATTGTACAATTAACAATTTTTTAAACCAAAATCTAAAATCTAGTATTCCATTTCGGTGCGCTTTCTGATTTACACTGAGTTTTATCCTACTGGTTATGCTAAATTTTAAAACCAGCTTAAGTAGGGAGGGTTAATTTTGAAAGCGATTTTACTCAGCGTGGGTTTCATGCTGATTTGTGTTGTGGTTTTGGTGGTAGCGCAAATTGGCAGTGGTAAGCAAGAGTCTGCGATCGCTGTCCAAATCACAGACAATACACCAGCACCCACTACTGTTGTTGAAAACAATACTCTGATTGCGAGCAATCCTATGTATGATGCTAATGTCGTTACCACCCCTTCAGGGTTAAAGTACGTAGAGTTAGAAGAGGGGACTGGGGCGACTCCTGAACCAGGGCAAACGGTTACAGTTCACTACACTGGTACACTGGAAAACGGTAAGAAGTTTGATAGTTCACGCGATCGCAACCAACCTTTCAAATTTAAGATTGGCCAAGGACAAGTGATCAAAGGTTGGGATGAAGGACTTAGTACGATGAAAGTCGGTGGACGACGTCAGTTAATCATCCCCCCAGAGTTAGGTTATGGCGCTCGTGGTGCTGGCGGTGTCATTCCTCCCAACGCCACTCTAATTTTTGATGTGGAGTTGTTAAAAGTTAGTTAATTGTTAGTGGTTAGTGGTTAGTGGTTAGTGGATAGAGACGCGATGTTCCTCGCGTCTGTACATTAGTGGTTAGTGGTTAATTTATTTAGTTACTAACTATTCCAAACAAATACACATATACTAACTACGAATTAATACTTCTAATACTTACTAACTACGAACTACAAACTACTAACCACTAACTATTAATAATTTGGTCTAGCTAAATTTTTAAACTTTGTAAATTGCGGGTCAAATAAAAGTTTAATAGTTCCAGTTGGACCATTTCTATGCTTAGTAATATTAACTTCTGCAATCCCTCGATCAGGAGTGTCGGGATTATAATATTCATCCCTATATAACATTATTACTAAATCTGCATCTTGCTCAATTGAGCCGCTTTCTCTCAAATCAGACATCATGGGACGCTTGTTTGTACGCGCTTCTACTCCTCGACTCAACTGAGATAAGGCAATTACTGGTACAGATAATTCCCGAGCCAAACCTTTAATACTACGAGTAATTCTCGACAATTCTTGTACACGATTGTCGCCTGCTCCTTCCATTAATTGCAAGTAATCTATAATAATTAATCCTAGTTCTGAACCGACTTCGGCTTGCAAACGTCGCGCCTGAGAACGCATTTCTGTAACTGTAATATTGGGCGTATCATCAATAAAAATTGGCATTTCTGAAAGTAAGCCGATCGCACGACTGAGAGGTTCCCATTGAGCTTGACTAATACGTCCACTCCGCAAATAACCAGATTCTATTTCTGCTTCACTAGCTATTAATCGCTGTACCAGTTGTTCTTTAGACATTTCTAAACTGAAAATCGCAACTGGTAGTTTATATAAAGCGGCGACATTATAACCAAGGTTCAAACAGAAGGCTGTGTTGTGAACACAGATATCATTAGCAACAAAATTGTGTGTTGTGGGAATTGTTAAGTCATAGACTTGCTTGTAACCTATTGATTCAATAGAAACAATTTCATCCCAATATATATCACTAGTAGCCAACTGTTGTAGTTGTAAATTTTCTAAAGCAGTTGCTAAAATCCAGAGCCGCTCCCTTTTTAAAGCACGTTTGCCAACATGCATATTTGTATATCCTTGAATGCCAGCACACTTGGCTAAACTACTCCAAGATTCATTGCCTTTAGCTGCTGCTATATGTTCCCAAATCTCTACAGGGATTAAATCACGGTTAGTTTGATATCTCTTTTGCGATATTGCCTCTGCAACTTTTGCTAACGCTGCTTCTTTGCCAAAAATCCCAATTTCCGAGATAAATGTTTTGATTGATAAAGCATCAGTGATATCTAATTGCCAAGCTTTTCTGTGAGTATTATTGTATTTCACAGCACGTTTTTTCAACCTAGCAATAATACCAAACCTTAATAAAAGATGTTGAATTTGTCTTGCTAATTTCTCACTGACTGTAGCATAGCCTAGCTGTGCTTGACCACTGGTAAGTAATGCTGACCATCCATCTGTAGCAAAGAGACGATTGAGAAATAAAGCTAATTGCGATCGCTCTAATTGAAAAACAATTGGTGGTATTGTTTTCGCATGAGCATCTTTACCCCATAAATCTAATTTTTCTAACCAAATTGTGAGAGCATTTCGACTAGTCTTGCTGATGCTAGGAAATCCATAAGGTGCAAATTCTTCTGGTTCAATTTTTATAAGTGTACACAGTTGTTTAAAAGTCTCAGAATTGGGTACACATTGTCCTTGTTGCCAAATACAGAATAAAGATGGACTTACACCGAGTTCAAGACTTAATTGTTTAGCAGATAAACCTTGGGACTGAACTAAAGTTTTTAAGCGTTGAGCAAACAGCTGTCTTTGAATAGCAATAAATTCTAAATCTCCTCGAACACAAAGTGATGGTGTGCGTTTTCCTTGAGAAGTTTCCCATCGCACAGTCAAACCACCAAAATCAGCAATCGCTTGGGAAAAGTCTGCTTGCAGTAACGGATTACTGTTTGTAAATCGTGGAGTGCTATTAGTTAAACCGCCATCACCTATTAAATAAGCTAGTAACTTAACTTCACATTCGCGGATGGTTTTTGTGCCGAATATATCTATTTTGCGAGGTACAGCAATCTGATCACCAACTTGCAAATTTTCTAATCTTTGCCAGCCTTTAATAGTTAAGAATGGATGGGTAATTGTTGTGTCAATTGTTCTACCCAAGCGAGTTGTCACGCGGAAAACAGGTTTTATCCCATCATCTACAAATGCTGATGGTTGGGTAAAGCTAAATTTCCAGTTATCATTCAATGTCAATAACGAGCCACGACGTTGTTTATACAATTCTTCAATAGTTGTAATTTGTCCATCTGCTAAGGCAATTTCAGAATCAAAACTGAGGCATTTTCCCATTGACGGTCTACCAGCAACAATGATTAAATCTGAACGCTGAAAACCGCTTGTCATGGCATCTAAATCATAAAATCCACAGGGAATACCTGGTAATGCTACGCCTTGATGGCGAGTTTCTATTTCTTCAAAAGCATTAACTAAGCTATCAGAAATGTGAACTAAACCAGACTGGGGACGTTCTTGAGTAACGGCGAAGATTTTTTGTTCTGCTTGATCGAGAATTTGGGGTAATTCGCTTTCTGTTTGATAACCCAATTGCACAATTTCATTACCTGCTTTAATTAACTGACGCCGCATATATTTTTCCATTACCAATGAGGCTAAGGCGTCGATATTAATCGCTGAAACTGTGCGATCTACAAGTGTTGCTAATTTATTTCTACCCCCAACACGGTTTAGTAAGTCGTTGTCAGCCAACCAACTTGTGACTGAGAGCAAATCTGTAGGTTTACCTTGATTGTTGAGTACAATTGCAGCTTGGTAGATATCTTTATGAGCGCTAATATAAAATGCTTCTGGAACTAAGCGATCGCTCACTCTACCAATCGCCTCTGGATCGAGCAAAATCCCTCCTAATATCGCTTCTTCCACTTCAATATTTTGGGGAGGTAGGCGATCATTGCCTATTCCTTGAAAATTAAGTTCTTCAGACATAGACATATAAAATTTTAGATATTAGATTAATGTGACTATATTCCCTTATAGTCCAAAATTTCTTTTAGATGTTAAATCTATAAAGACGTTGCAATGCAACGTCTTCACACCACAAATATAGATTTGGCAGTACTTGTTCACAGATTTGTTTTGCAGTTACCAGTGATAACTGATAACTGATAACTGTTCACTAATTCTAGCTGGCTACAACTTCAATGTTGACTTTTGCAGTTACTTCACTGTGGAGCTTAATTTCTGCTTCATAAGTACCCAGCCTGCTAATATCGGGTATGGTAATGCCACGCCGATCTACTTCTAGTCCGGTGGTTTGTTGGATGACATCGGCTACATCTTGACTGGTGACAGTACCAAAAATAGCTTCTTTTTCACCAACTTGTTTAGCAATGCTGAAGCTTCCTGCTTTTTCCAAGGTTGCTTTTTGCTCTTGTGCTTGTTGTTTGAGTTCTAATTGCCGTTGGCGTTCTACTTCCCGACGGCGTTCTACTTGCTTGAGAATACCAGGAGTGGCAAAGGTTGCCAAACTTTTGGGAAGTAAATAATTACGAGCATAGCCGGGAGCTACTTCTACTAAGTCGCCGGATTTACCCAACTTGCTGACATCCTGAGTTAAAACTAACTGTACGCGTTTCGCCATTGTTTCTCTTTTTCTGTTGTTGTCTTTAAAATCTCAATCTCTTGGGGTTTGGGCAAGATAGTTCACAATATAGTGTAGCTTTATCCCCAACAAGCTTTTGCTTATAGCCAATAAGCCTACAGATCCTAGCGAAATGCACGGTGCGATCGCAACCCATAGCTGCGAAAAAGTCCAACTCGCTACAGATTTAATGATTTTGCTTGAGGCACACAGATAAGTTATCGGTGTTCATCGGTGTTTATCAGTGGTCGAGTTTTTTCAGATTGTGGGGAGGTAGGAGGAATAATAATGACGAACACAGATGCACACAGATTCACACAGATGGGTACAGATAGAATGACAATTGACTAAAATCTATCCTTCATACCTCGCAGACGTGCAAAGGTTTGTATGGGGTCGTGACTTTTAGCTGCTAATTGTAATGCTGGCTGTTCCCAACGTAAAAAGGGATTTGTGCGTTTTTCGATTCCTAGCAGTGAAGGAACTGTTGCTTCTCCTTTGCTGCGAGAGGTTTTTACTTGTTCGTAACGAGTTTGTAAATCGGGGTTGTTACCATCTACGGTGAGAGCAAATTGTAAATTTTTTAAGGTGTATTCGTGGGCGCACCACACTCGCGTGGAATCTGGTAGAGAACGTATTTTACTCAGGGAGTCTACCATCTGTGTGGGCGTACCTTCAAATAAGCGACCGCATCCACCCGCAAAGAGGGTATCGCCGCAGAACAATTCCCCTATATCGTTTGGGTGCTGGGGAGGAAAGTAGTAGGCGATATGTGCGCGGGTATGTCCGGGTACAAAGATTACTTCCCCAACTCTGTGTGCAAACTGAACGCGATCGCCTGGTTGCAAAAACATCTGTTGTCCTGGAATTCTATCCCGGTCTTCGGCTCCACCATATACTTTCACTTGTGGAAATCTTTGTATCAATTCTTTATTTCCACCGATGTGATCTAAATGATGATGTGTATTAAAAATTGCTACGAGTTCTGCCTGTAATTCGTAAAGTTTTGTTAAAACAGGTTTTGCCTCGGCAGGATCGACAACGGCGGCGATATTTTGTTGGCGATCGTGTAAAAGGAAAATGTAATTGTCTGAAAGTGCCTCTAAACGGATTACTTGCATTAACTGTGCCTCCCTCACAAATCGTTATTAATATTCACTAGCAATCCTATGCCTAGCAAAAGTTTGAGGCGATCAGCACAAGATTTATATTTCTCTGATTATAGCTTGAAAATTATTGAAAAATAAAAGCTGACAACCGTACTTTTACGGTAATTAGTTTTTTAACTAGAAACAAGGTATCAATTTATCAGTAAAATTTCTCTGGGTAGAAAAGCAAATACGAAGTTAGATTTATTTTGGTTATTTTGCGTGTTCAAAACCCAAGAAGTTTTAGATAAAGCAAAAAAACATTTGCTTTATTTTATTTAGCACTATAGTTTTTTATGTTGATAATCGCTCTCTTTAATTAATAGAAGATAGAGCAAATATTGACATGAAAATTTGCATCTACCAGAGAAAAAGATGATTAAATACAACCCCATCTACAAAACTCTTGGCAATCAATCTGAATTAGCTGTAGAGGCAATTGTAAATCGAATTATTGCATCAGGAGAAATGAGTCGTCAAGACCATGCATTACTCACATCTACCGTACTTAATAACGGTGAAATAAATGAAGGAGGACGTCGTCAAATTAATCGTATTTTTGACCATATACAAACAGGACGGTTAAAATTAGTTAATTGGTAAATTGCACTCATTTTATTTTGGCATTTTATAGAATGCTTAATAGCCAAAAGCTAACTACTGTGCAGGGCAAGATTTGTACCAAAATATTGCTTATGTGCGAATCCTTAGCCCTTACTAAATATTATCTATTTTGGAAAAACAATGTCGAAAGAAACAAGAGGATTTATTACTATTTTAACAGGTCTATACTCATTTCAAGATTGCATTCATTTTTTGGCTGCTATCAGGAAGTTTCATCAAGAACCAATAATTATTTTGATAGACCAGGTTCCAAAAGTTTTTTATCCTTTATTGACAGCTTTTAAAAATGTAATTTTAAAATCAGCACCTGCTAATGAAAATACTGTTTTAGCATCACGTTTAGCAAAAGTTGCTTTATATTCATTCTCAGAATTTGATAAAACGATTTTTTTAGATTCGGATATTTGCTTACTTACTAATTTGAATGATGTATTTGAGTATTTAAATGAATTTGATTTGTTATTAACAGAAGATGTACAACCTGTTATTAGTAAAGCTACAAACTTATTGCGAGGTAATCAACAAGAGAATTTATCAAAAGTTTTACAAATTTTACAATCAGTAGGTCTACCATTACAAGAAAATAGTATTCAATATAATAGTGGCTTGATAGCTTTTCGTAAAAATGATAAAATCAAAATCTTTTTTAAGGAATTTCAAAAGTATTTTGAAATTATTCAAAATAATCAAGATAATTTGTTATTAAGAGATCAAGGCGCTTTTGCTGCTGCTATTGAAACTGTGCGTCCCAATTTAAAAGTTCTGCCACCCACCTATAACTATTTAAGTAAGTGGAAAGATTGTTACGAAATTGAAGAAGAAATTAAAGTTCTTCATTGTACTTATGCTTACAGACCTCAATATGCGAAAAATCTTACTAGATCATTATACACAATGGTGTTTGATAAGTTTGCTCAAGTTTTTATCCCTAATCAAGTTACTAATCCTTGGCGGGAAAAATGAATATATTTACGTTGGATCTGGATTTAAGCTGTGTTGAAAATTTTGTATGTTTAATCGAACACAGATGCACACAGATAAACACAGATGGATAATTTATGTGAGTTTAGTTTGATGTTTATTTTGTTTATTCTCAAACAATTAATCGCTTGCTATAATCTGTGCTATTTTTATGAAACAGCAAGATAATTTAAAAATATCAATCCTAGTTTGGAATTTGTCAACTAATGATGGTTATATCCGAGCTTCATTATTACAAAAATCATTGATACAGTTAGGATATGAGGTAGAAATTTTAGGTTTTTTATTTGGAAAGGATTTATATGCGGCTATTCCTCAGAACACTAAATTACAGGTTATTGAGGGTGCTAATTATCCAAAGTTTTTTAAATCCATTGGTGAATTAATAAAACGTATTGATGGAGATATTATTTACGCAATTAAGCCTCAACCTGCTAGTTATGGTGTTGCACTTTTAAAAAAACTCTATACTCGACGATCAGTAATTGTAGATATTGATGATTGGGAAATGAGTTGGCATGGTGGCGATGATTGGCAATACCGTCCTACGCTTAAACAATTTGCTAGGGATTTATTGAAGTCAAATGGTGCTTTAAGATCACCTTATCATCCTTTGTATTTGAAATGGATGGAAGCTTTGATTAATCAGGCTAATGCTGTAACTGTACATAATCAATTTTTGCAGCAACGATTTGGAGGTACTTTTGTTCCCAATGGGAAAGATACCTCTTTATTTGATCCATCTCGATATGACAGTAATGCTAGTAAAAATCGTTATGGTTTATCAGGATATAAAATTTTGATGTTTCCTGGTGCGCCAAGACCTTATAAAGGTCTAGAAGATATTCTTATAGCACTAGAAAAAATCAATCAACCTAATTTAAAACTTGTAATTGTCGGTGGTAGCCCTTACGATGATTACGATCGCCAACTTCAACAGCAATGGGGAGATTGGATAATTAAATTACCAAAGTTTTCCGCAGATGTGATGCCAGATGTAGTAGCTGCTGCTGATATTGTAGTTGTTCCCCAACGAGATACTCCAGAAACTCGCGCTCAATTCCCTCTGAAATTAACAGATGGAATGGCAATGGCTAAACCAGTATTATCAACAAAAGTAGGAGATATTCCCGATATTTTAGGGGGAACAGGTTATTTAGCTGCACCTGGTTCTCCTGAAGAAATTGCCCAGCAAATTAAATTGATATTTCAAGATTTAGATGCAGCTAATGAACTTGGTAAAAGAGCCAGACAAAGGTGTATAGAAAAATATAGTTTAGAGGCAATGGCATCTAGTTTAAAATCGGTAATTGCTCGGTTGTAATTATTTATAGTAGGTATTTTAAAATTTGATGATATTTAGAAGTTTTTCATCCAAACTCTTAAATTTATTAGGGTGCAATCGTGTAAAGACGGAACAGCAAAATCATAATTATTTATTTTGTTAATTTCACTTATTAGCTGTTTCAAAAATTCAATCAGGAATCATGTTAAGAATGAGTATATTTTAATTTAAGTCCCCCATGTCTACTCGAAAACTACTACTCAGATTTGCTAAACCCTATCCCGGTCTGATTTTCTTAACAATAATATTAGGCTTTTCTGGAGCTTTGTTTAACGGGGTAGGTACAGCTTTAATTGTGCCTGTGATTTTAAAAATTGTAGGACAAGAAGTAGACTTTAGTAGCGCTCCTCCCATTCTCAAAGCGATAACTTCTCCGTTTGATAGTATGTCGGAAAATAATCGCTTGTGGTTAATGGCTGGGGTAATTATACTAATAATTTTTTTAAAAAATTTAGCTAGTTATGCTAGTGCTTTAACATCTAGCTATTTATCACGTCGCTTGACTTCTGACATGCGAGAAGCAGGTGTACAGCTATTACTAGAAATAGACATAGATTATTACGCCAAGATGAAGGTTGGTGATTTAATTAATCGTCTTGGTGGAGAGATTGGTCGCGCTGCTACTACACTTAGCAATACAGTGAAATTAGCGATTCTAGGAATTACTATCTTAGTTTTTGTTGGCTTACTAATCTCAATTTCTTGGCAGTTAACTATTGCTGCTACGATTTTGTTATCTTTTGTGACCTTGATTAATCAGTATGTAATTGCTCGTTCTCGAACTTTTGGCAAACTGTTGAGTGAAATGTCAAAAGCGTATTCAATTGCGATTCTAGAAATTCTTAATGGTATTAGGTTAGTTAAAGCAACAGGTAATGAAAAAAGAGAATATCAACGCATTCAAGAATTTATTCGGGAACGTGAAAAAGCTGACTTTCGCTCTCAAATGAATTCCGAGGCGATCGCACCGATTAGTGAGGTGATGGGAGTTGTTGCTCTCTTGTTAATAGTGATTTTAAGCCGCACATTTTTTCAAGAAGAAATTGCCTCACTCTCAACTGTTTTACTTACTTATTTATTAATATTACTGCGATTACTACCACTCATTTCTCAGTTAAATACTCTCCGCAATAGCTTTGCTAATGCAACCAGCAGCATAGAAGTAACTGCCGATTTTCTCCGTCGGGATGATAAGCCTTTAATGAAAAATGGTAGTATTACTTATAAAAAAATAAATAAAGGTATTATTTTTAACCATATATCTTTTGCCTACCCTGGTCATGAAAAAATGGTACTCAAGGACGTAGATTTATATCTACCCCGTGGTACAACTTTAGCTTTAGTAGGTAGTTCTGGAGCAGGAAAATCAACTGTAGCAGACCTTTTACCAAGATTTTATGACCCGATTTCCGGTTCTATTACCATTGATGACATTGACATACGGGAATTTGAAATCACATCTCTACGCAAAGGGATGGGAATTGTTAGTCAAGACACGTTTTTATTCAATGATTCGGTGCGAAACAACATTGCTTACGGACGTACTGATGCCAGCGATGATGAAATTATTACTGCCACTAAGCAGGCAAATGCTTACGAATTTATCAGTAAATTACCCCAGGGATTTGATACATTAATTGGCGATCGCGGCGTGATGTTATCAGGAGGACAAAAACAGCGTCTTGCGATCGCTAGGGCCTTATTACAAAATCCCGAAATACTTATTCTAGATGAAGCTACCAGCGCCTTAGATACAGTTTCCGAACGTTTAGTACAAGAAGCGATCGATGATCTGAGTCGCGATCGTACCACATTGGTAATTGCACACCGCTTATCTACCGTGCAAAAAGCTGATCAAATCGCCGTTTTAGATCAAGGACGAGTAGTAGAGGTGGGAACTCATGAAGAACTTTTACAAAAAAATGGTCATTACTCCCGCTTGTACTCAATGCAGTTTGGTGAACAACAAGAATCTACCAGCAAACGCCAAGAAGGTTTAATTCGCATCTCCCACGAAATTCGCACACGTCTCAATTCAATGATTGGGTTTTTGCTGTTATTGGTTGATAACTTAGCGGACAACCCTCAAGAAAGACAAGAATTAATTGCAGATGCTTATAAATCTGCTTTAAAAATTCTCAATATTATTGATGTCATTGACGATATGGTTAGTTTAGAAACAAAATGGCAAACCCAAGATACAAATACCCAATATCCAAACTTAGTTAATCTTGCCAAAGAGTTTCATACAGATACAGATCAAATAATTAATTATTTGCGTTTACTAGAAAATAATTCTCAACGAGAAAATGAATTTATTGAAAAAGCGCTGCAATCCGCCATACATTTCCTAAATAATTTAGAAAATTTTGAAAATACAATTAAAGTTAAATAATTATGGAAAATTCTCTGACTCAAAAGTATTACGTCTTTTTTTTAGTAGATGAAATTCCCAAACCAGGAGCAAGTTTAGTTCAATCTACCAACGCAGCTAATGGAGCAGCTAATTTAAGTTATGCAACTGTTTTAGCTTATCCCTCTAGAGGATTATCTGCACTCAATCCTTTAAATTTAATTCGTCCTTTTCGACCCAGAAAAGCATCAGCAGAACTGATTAAATACTACAATCTACAAGACAAATTAAAAATAGCACCTTTGCCAATGCCTTGGCCTGTAGACCATATCAAAGGAAAATTAACTAATTCTAATACCATCGCCACAAAATATTATTTCCCATTTCATATTCTTTTCCAAACTAAACTTGTTCATGCTTGGAACTGGAATTTTATTAAAGCTGCCATTAAACATGGCATCCCAGTTATTTACGAACACCATCATTACGAAGATAAAAAATTTGAATCAGAAATTGTAAATCATCCCCTATTTCAATTAGCTGTCACAGTAGCTGATACCATCCGAGATGACATGATTGGCAAAGGAATGCCACCAGATAAAGTGATTAAATTACATAATGGATATAATCGATTTTTTCTGGAAAGACAACCAGAAAAAGCTACTTTGTGGCGACAAAAGCTACTGAAAAATGGGCGACAACAACTAGTAGTATATTCGGGAGCATTAAGACAATTTAAAGGTATTGATATTTTAATTGATGTTGCCAAAGAATTAGCAGATATTGAATTTGTCTGTGCGGGTGGCGATGAAAAAGAAGTTGCATCCTATCAGCAATTAGCGCAACAAAAACAGGTAGATAATATTAGTTTTCTAGGTTATATTCTACACGAAGATTTAGCATCCCTACTGCAAGCAGCTGATGTTTTAGCTCATCCCCACTGTTCTGGGGCTGCTGCAACTTTCACATCTCCCATGAAGCTGTTTGATTATTTAGCTTCTGGTAATCCGATTGTAGCGACAGAAATTCCTTCATTAATGGAGTTTAAAAATACTAACGCGATCGCTGCTTGGTGTGAACCAGATAATCCGCGTAAATTTGCTGAAGCATTAAAGCAGGTACTAGAAACATATCCTCGTAAAGAAGAAGGATATTCAGAAATTATCGAGTTTGTTAAACAATTTTCCTGGGAAAATCGTGCTGCCAAAATCCTGAGTTACGTTGACAAATCTCTACATCCAGAATTAGTTACTCACTAACTCTTACCTCTGTGTTCTCTCTTGCCTCTGTGGTTCAAGAAATAAATTTTAAATCGCAAAGAAGCAGAGAAAACAGAGAGATTTAACTACTAATGTACAGACGCAATGTTCTTTGCGTCTCTACCCACTAACTACTAACCACTAACTACTATGAAAACAATTGGCATGATTAGCAGCTATCGCGCACTAGAAAAACAAGGCGATTGGCTATGGCAACAAACACCCCATCCATTTGGTGTGTGGGGAAATATACAAATGCAAGCGCTGGCATCTCAACCAGATTTTTTATTAATGTATCAGTTTAATTTTCCCAAATTTCTCCAAAAAAAATCTTGGTTCGATAGACTTCATAAACCACAACAATCCGAGATCAAAATCGAAACTTTTCTGCGTAGAGTTCCCAAAGAGCGAATAATTTATTTACTACGTGAACCACCTTTATATGAAGTTGTAGAAAAACATAAACTAGCTTACCAAGAAGCTCAAAAGTATTGCGGTTACGTATCAGGACCTGATGATTTTGCTCCAACTCCTGATTATATGCCTGCTATTTGGTATCATGCCAATTCTTTTCGAGATTTGCATGAAATGCCTCCACCAGAAAAAATATCCAGTTGCAGTTGGATTACTTCTGGAATTAGCCGTACTGCTAACCATCGCCAGCGCTTAGAATTTTTAAAGACTTTACAATTGAGCGAAATTCAAGTAGATTTCTACGGACGAGATTTACCTAGCTGGACAAAATCATCAGGCGAGTTAGGTAACAAATGGTATGGTATGGCACCGTACTATTACAATCTGGCAATTGAAAATTATAGCGGCAATAATTGGTATGTCAGTGAAAAATTATGGGATGCACTTTTAGCATGGTGTTTACCAATTTATTACGGTGGTTCTGCTGCCGATAAGTTATTACCATCCGGTAGTTTTTTACGCTTACCTAGCTTAGATGAAAAAGGTATTGCCTATATTCAAGAAATCACTGCAACTCCTGATGCTTGGTATGAAGCAAAAGATACTATAGCTGAGGCTCGTCAAATTATTTTACATGACTTAAATTTGCTTAATTGGGTATCGAATTTTGTGAAAAAACAGGGCTAAAAAAATGAAAAATGGAATTTATACTTTAGCTAATGATGTAGTTTATAACCAATTGGTGGCATTACTTAACAGTATAGAAGTTAACGTCGGTGCAGATATACCTGTATGTGTGATAGCTTATAGCGATCAAGTAGATAAAGTCCGCAGCGAAGTTGCATTGCGAAAGAATGTTACTTTGTTAGAAAATCCTGATATTTTTGCTCGTTGGGAAGAATTTTCTTTGCAAGTATGGCAATCTCATCCAACTGCTATCCAAACTTGGCAAGAACGAGGAATTAAAAAGTTTTATAGAGTGGGAGAAAATCGTCGTTACTGTGCCTTTGATCCAGAGAGCATTTTTGAAAAGTTTATCTATTTAGATGCTGATACGTTGGTAATGCAGCCTCTAGATTTTATTTTTGAGCAGTTGGATCATCATGATTTTGTTGTCTACGACTTTCAGTATAAAGACCCTGCTCACATCTATAACTTAAAATCTCCCAAACTTTTAGAGATATTTAGTCAACAGCAGATTGACTCAGAAATTTTCTGTTCTGGTTTTTATGCTTCTAACAGAGGTATATTTCCCTCAGAACAAAGAGATTGGTTACTGGCTAAATTAAATGAAGGGGAATCAGATGTTTTATATATGGCTGCTCCTAATCAATCTGTTCTCAACTATATGAGAATGAGAGCAAATGTCTCATTTTATAACTTTTCGCTCAATTTACCTGCAATTCAAGCTACTGGCTGTTGTGTAACTTCTCCACAATTTGAAAACCGAAATAATGTTCTTTTTGATTGCGGCAATAGATTAACTTATCTACATTATATTGGTTTATCTTCCAAAGTTTTTAATAGAGTTTGTGATGGTGAAAATATTAATTTTCCCTATCGTGATATTTTCTTACACTATCGCTATTTACATGAGCCAGAACAGCGACCCAAGTTTACTACTAAAGCCAGAGCTTATAACGCACCACCAAGTTTAACAACACGAGTTTTAAGAAAGTTAGGTATAAAAGTTGAGGTGTAATTTCATGAATCGGGGAATTTATATTATTGCCAATGATCAGGTCACTGATCATGCGATCGCACTTCTCAACAGTATCAGATTATATGACCAAGAAACACCAATTGTCATGATTCCTTATGATGACAACTATCACAATATCGCCAACACCCTCAGCAAACATTATCAAGTTGGAATTTACGAAGATTTAGAGTTTATCGATCAACTATCTCATCAATTACATGAAACTTTTGGAGGGAAATTTTTCGCTCGCCCTAATCAATTCCGAAAGCAGGCTTGTTGGTTTGGTCCCTTTGATGAATTTTTGTACATTGATACAGATATTGTCGTCTTTGAAAAAATTATTGATAATCTCAATTATCTAAATCAAGTAGACTTTATCTGCTGTGATTATCAACATCTAGGTGGAATTCAAAATGTCTTTACTTCCAAAGTAATAGAAGATAAAATATTTACTGAAAATCAACTAAAAGACATTTTTAATGGTGGTTTCTGGGGTGCGAAGAAAAACCTCATATCCAAACAGGATTTATACGAAACTTTTACCGAATGTGCTGCTCATCCAGAATACTTTGATTTCTCTCAAAAAACTTCTGATCAACCAATAATTAACTACATGCTCCTCAAGCGGATTCCTCGCCGTTTTAATATCGTCCGTCGCGAGGATAAAGCACCAGGAAATTGGGCAGGAACTCCCTATTTTCAAATTAAGGAACACGTACTATTTGATCCGACAGTAAATCAACCACTACAATATCTACATTGGGCAGGTATTCGCATCCAACCTAGTTGTCCTTATTGGGAAACTTGGGAATATTACCGCAACTTAAATCCGGCTTTACCAGTAGCAGAGATACCTGCACCTGTTAAGAAAAATCAGTGGCAAAGTAAGTTGGATAATTTGAAAAGTCAATTGCGACAACTCAAGGATAGTTTGTGACTAAAAATAGATATTATAGGTGGCAGAAAATTTGATTGTTGTTGAAATCGAACACAGATGAACACCGATGGACACCGATAACTCATCTGTGTTTATTTGTGTGTATCGGTGTTAGATACAATAAAAATACATTTTGTAAGCTATCAAACTCCCAAAAACTCTTCCAAACTAGGCACATCAATCCAGTTTGATTTCATATTTGATTCATGGGATAAATCCATTAATAACTGAGAATAAACGCCTTCTCGCAAAGATGGAACTATTTCTTCTCCTCGATCAATTCCTTGTACCCATTGATCCACAACTCTTAGGAATGCAGAAATTCTACCATCAGCATAATTTTTCGGAAAGATTAATCTATTAGGAATTTCGATTTCTGTTAATTGTTTACCAGGCTGAGATGCCCAAACACGAAAACCATGAATGTAGTCTTTTTGATTTTCGCTACCTAAAACTAGAGTACCGCGATCGCCATATACTTCCAACCAATGAGTACGGGACGCATGTACAACCGCACTGATAGAAATTTGGCAAGGTGTCCCATCTGCTAATTCCAGCATCAACATGCAGGTGTCATCACTATTTACTGGCTGTAATTCACCTGTATTACTGTCTGGACGTTGGGGTATTGCAGTAGTCAAATGGGCGCTTAATCTGCGTACAGGTCCGAATAGCCAGTTAATATAATCAAAAGTATGGGAACCCAAAGAACCTAACGCACCACCGCCTTTATCTTTTTGTGAATACCAGTTCCAAGGACGAGAAGCATCAGCACGAGAAGAACCCAACCAATTAATTATAATTAAGCGTTTATTGCCAACATAGCTTTGTGATAAAAGTTCCGAGAATAATTGCCAACCGGGTACAAACCGAAATTCAAAATCTACAGTGGCAATAACACCTTTTGATTTGGCTAAAAAATAAAGTTCTTTAGCTTCATTTACATTTAAAGTAATAGGTTTTTCTATTAATAAATGTTTTCCAGCTTGCAAAACTTCCTTAGCCATTTCGTAGTGGAGAAACGGCGGTGTAGCGATGCTGACTGCTTGGACTTCTTTTAAAGAAACAATATCTGCGATCGCATCACAAGCGTAGGGGATATTCTGTGATTGAGCGATCGCTTGGGCTTTTTCTATATTGTGGTGATAAACAGCAACCACTTGGGTACGAGGATGGGCTTGAAATCCAGGGATATGGACTTTTTGACCGAACCCTGTACCGACAACTGCAACGCCAATGGGTTGCTGATTTGCTAGACTGGGGTCAAAAGGTGCAACTTGGGGTGTGGATGACATACGTTTATTTAAATAACTTCATTTGATAGTTTGCTTTGGAATTAAGTCCAAGCCTCATAGTTCTAGTCCGTTAAAACAGACTGAAATTTATATTCAGTAAGCTTTAGCTTACTTTTTCTCAAATATATACTGGTATTTGTCTCAAACAACAAACAACCAAATTGAGTTTATTCACACCCATACCTTTAATGCTATACAGAAGATTTGGCCGTACAGAATTACAAATGCCTGTGTTTTCCTGTGGAGGTATGCGATACCAATATAAATGGCAAGATATACCACAGTGGCAGATTCCAGGTGATAATCAGGCAAATTTGGAAGCGACAATTCAACGGGCAATAGAATTAGGTATTAATCATATCGAAACTGCCCGTGGTTATGGTACTTCTGAAATGCAATTGGGGAGGATTTTACCTAAGCTTAAGCGCGAAAAATTGCTTATTCAGACCAAAGTCAGTCCTCAGGCAGATGCAAATGTATTTTTAAAGGAATTTGAAAAATCGCTACGATATCTGCGTTTAGACTATATTGATTTACTAGGAATTCATGGTATCAACAATACTGAACTATTAAACTACACTATCCGAGTAGATGGCTGTTTAGAAGTTGCAAAAAAGCTCAAAGCCCAAGGCAAAGTTAGGTTTATCGGCTTTTCTACCCATGCTCCTAAAGATATTATTATTCAGACAATTAACACTAATCAATTCGATTATGTTAACTTGCACTGGTATTACATTAATCAACTTAATTGGGCTGCAATTGAGGCTGCTACTCGCCATGACATGGGTGTATTTATTATTAGCCCATCTGATAAGGGAGGGAAGTTATACAATCCACCACAAAAGTTAATTGAACTTTGTGCCCCTTTGAGTCCGATGTTGTTTAACGATCTGTTTTGTTTGAGTCATCCCCAAGTGCATACTCTTAGTTTAGGGGCAGCAAAACCAACAGACTTTGATGAACACCTGAAAACTTTAGATTTGCTGGGTAACGCCTCGGAAATTTTGCTGCCTATTTTGGCACGGCTAGAGGAAGAAGCGATGACAATTTTAGGAGAAGATTGGGTCAAAACCTGGCACATCAACTTGCCCACCTACGAACAAACGCCTGGACAAGTGAATATTCCGATAATTTTGTGGCTGTGGAATTTAGCGATCGCCTACGATATGGTAGACTACGCCAAAATGCGCTACAACCTGCTTGGCAATGGTAGTCATTGGTTCCCTGGTAACAAGGCAGACCAAATAGACAAACTAGATTTGCGCCAATGTCTCAACCACAGTCCCCATGCAGATAAAATTCCTCGCGTCCTTGCACAAGCACACCAATTGTTACAAGGTGAAGCAGTACAGCGATTATCACGGAGTTAATGGGACAAAATCAACGAAAATAATAACTGCAAACCAATTTCACTAATTTATTTGCTTCAATAACTCTTATGATTCTTCAACGTCGGCATTTTTTGGTTTTACTTGGTGCAGGTGTAGGTGCTTTTGCGTTAGATGCTTGTGCTTCTGCCAATACCCCCACTCCCAGTCCTCCTACTACTCCTACTACTCCTACTCCCCCTACTACGCCAGGTAATTCAGGGGCAATTCAACTACCACCTTTGCCTTATAATTACAATGCCCTAGAACCACACATTGATGAAGCTACGATGCGTTTCCATCATGACAAACACCATGCAACTTATGTCAAAAATCTGAATGCAGCATTGGATAAGTATCCAAATCTCAAAAACAAAAATGTAGAAGATTTACTGCGTAATCTCAACAGCGTTCCCGAAGATATTCGTACAACAGTACGCAATAATGGTGGTGGTCATATTAACCACTCGATGTTTTGGTTGATTATGAAACCAAATGGTGGTGGTGAACCAATCGGCGCGATCGCTGACGCTATTCAAGACAATTTTGGCAGTTTTGCAAATTTGAAAAAGCAGTTCAACGATGCTGGTGGTAAACGTTTTGGTAGTGGTTGGGTTTGGCTTGTCCGTAATCAAGATGGCAAGCTTGAGGTTGTCACTACACCCAATCAGGATACTCCCCTCAGCGAAGGCAAATATCCAATAATGGGTAATGATGTATGGGAACACGCTTATTACCTCAAATACCAAAACCGCCGCGCCGATTATTTAGACGCTTGGTGGAATGTGTTGAACTGGGATGAAATTAACAAACGATTTGCAGCAGCAACTTAAGCGGTTATTGGTTTGTAGACGCTATAAATTTAATCGTTATTTGCGATCGCTTTCACGTTTATAGTGAATGGGTTCCCGTTCATAAACAACGTCAAGACGTTGGTCACAAATGTCTTAATGTTCTTTATGAATGGGTTCTTGTTCATAAACAACGTCAAGACGTTGGTCACAAATGTCTTAATGTTCTTTATGAATGGGTTCTGAGAGAATCCAAATTTCAAAAAATACCTTTAAACACCAAAGTGCTTACTAAAAATACCTATTCTTAAAAATGTTAAGTTCAAAAGGGTATAGGGGTGTAAGAGTATAGGTGTGTATGAGGAAGAAAAACAATTAATATATTTACCCTTACACCCTATTTTTTGTAAGAGTGAAACTGTGAACAACTTAACCGTGCCTTCTTTGCCAGAATTGCCAGAGATATGGCAGCAAACTCTCAATTGGCAACCCACAGCCGAACAGCAGGTAAAATTGCAGAGGTTGTATGAATTAATCTTAGAAGGTAATCAAAAGCTTAATTTAACCAGGATCACCGACCCCCAGGAATTTTGGGAAAAACATCTGTGGGATTCTCTACGGGGAATTGCACCCTTACTAAGAGATGGGGAGAAAGATCTCACCCCACCACCCCACCACCCCACCACTCCACCACCGCGTCATTTCATTGATCTTGGTACAGGCGCGGGTTTTCCTGGTATTCCCGTAGCGATCGCACTGCCTGATTGTAGTGTCACACTTGTGGATTCTACTCGCAAAAAAATAGCTTTTATTGAAAACATCCTACCTGAGTTAGAACTGGAGAATATTAAAACATTAACTGGCAGAGCTGAAGAAATTGGTCAGCAGTCCCAACACCGCCAAAACTACGATGTAGCTATGATTCGCGCTGTTGGTAATGCATCAGTTTGTGCAGAATATACTTTACCATTACTCAAACAGGGTGGTTTAGCTATTATTTACCGGGGTAACTGGACAGAAGATGAAACTACAGCTTTAACAGATGTTGTCAAACAGCTTGGTGGTGAAATAGCAGCAATTGAACAATTTACCACTCCCTTAAGTACTAGCCTTCGTCACTGTCTGTACTTACGGAAGATTGCAACTACACCTACTAAATATCCCCGTGCTGTTGGTATACCAACACACAAACCTCTTTAATATGCAATAGTCATTAGTCATTAGTCATTTGTCCTTTGCTAATTGACCAATGATGCTGGACTTCTTCCCCAATAAAATTTTCCCTAACAACCTCTTCTCGATTACTAATAACCAATGACCAATGACCAATGATTAATGACTAATTACTTAAATTAGATTAAAGTTAAAAAGTGTAAAGAATTATCAGTTTTCCTCTAATCTTTAAAAACAACTTGTTCACATCTACTGTAGAGAATCGTATAAAAAAGTCCATGCAGCATTGTTTTTGGCGACGAATTCTGGTATTTTGTGCAGTGTTTTTCTTGGCAGGGTCTATTTGGGTAACACATCCTCCCTACGCTCATGCTTATGACAATCCAGAGTTACTACCAGATACCCCCACTCCAGTCGTAGACTTAGCTAAATCGCTTACCTCTGCTCAGGAAGAAAACCTTGTTAAAAAACTAGAACAATTTGAAGCTGAAACCGGCTGGAAGTTGAGAGTTTTAACTCAGTATGACCGTACGCCAGGTTTAGCGGTTAAAAACTTTTGGAAACTTGATGATAAAAGTGTTTTATTAGTTGCTGATGCCAGTGGTGGTAATATTCTCAACTTCAACGTTGGCGATGCAGTTTATAAGTTGCTACCCCGCACATTTTGGGTAGAACTACAAACACGCTTTGGCAACTTATACTTTGTACGAGAAGAAGGCGAAGACGGAGCAATCATCCAAGCTCTAGAATCAATTGAAACTTGTTTGCGTCAGGGTGGTTGCCGTGTCGTTCCTGGACTGCCAAGAGAACAGTGGATTCTGACACTGATTAGCTCAGTCATCGGTGGAATTGTTTGTGGGTTTGCGGCTCAACCCCGGCGTGAAGGACAAATTGTTGCTTGGCAATGGGCTTTAATTTTTTCTCCTCTGTGGGGAATTTTGTTTATCGCTTTCGGTATTGGGCCTGTGGTATCCCGTACCTCTGACTGGCTACCTTTAGTCCGCAATATAGCTGGTTTTCTCATTGGTGTATTAGTTGCCTATTTGTCTAACTTTTTCAATCGTTCTTCAGCATCAGAAATGTAAGTTAGTCATTAGTCATTAGTCATTGGTCATTAGTCATTGGTTATCGATTGTTACAAATGACAAAGGACAAAGGACTAATGACAAAAGACTCATTTAAGCTGAAAGCTGTTAGCTGACTGCTGAAATGCAATGGAATGGCACATAACTGATGCTGAGAGTTTAGCGCTAATTGATAGCGAGATTGGCGAGCATGTCTTCTCACCTGCCGAGTATGAAATTGTTCGGCGGGTAATTTATAGTACGGCTGATTTTGAATACAAATCTTTGATTCGTTTTTCTGAACGTGCTTTGCAAGCAGGAGCAGCAGCCTTGGCTTCACGCACAACTATTGTTGTAGATGTGCCGATGGTACAGGTAGGTGTTAACTACGCTATTCAAAGTACCTTTGCTAACGCCGTGTATTGCAGTATGGATACACCTACTCGTCCTCAAAAAGAAAAAACTAAAGCAGCTTGGGGAATTGAAACTTTAGCTAAACGTTACCCTGAAGGTTTATTTGTAATTGGTCAAGCACAAACTGCTTTGTCTACATTAGTTAATTTAATTGAAGCGGAAGAAATTAGGCCTGCTTTGGTGATTGCTACACCACCAGGTTTTATCAATACAGATAAAGATAAAGAACGTTTGCAAGATTCTCTGATACCAAACATTACAATCGATAGCCGCAAAGGCGGAGCATTAGTTGCAGCTGCGATCGTTGATGGTCTAATAGATTTAGCTTGGCAAGCCTATGGGAAAGCGAACTGATTAGGGATAGGGGATCAGGGATTGGGGATTGGGAATTAGTTGATAATTATTCTCTATGACACCCCTCACACCCCTCATACTCCTCACACCCCTACCCTACGGGAAGCCTATGAGCGCACGGCAGATGACGCCACGTGCTTTATGCCGGGAGAAGAGTCCACCGCAGTGGCTCCTTTATGCCGGGAAAGGAGTCCACCGCACTGCCTCGTCTACACCCCATCTCCCCACCTCCCCACACTCCTTTACTCCCATTCTTCCACTCTTCTCCTATCCCTTTGTTCCTCTGGTGGTCGACGTCTGCGGGGTCTTTCTGCTGGGCGATCGCGTAAACGACGACTAACTTCAGGAAAATAATCTCGTCGCAAATAAGGATAATCACTGACCCACAAATCCCGACTAGGAATATAGATATCGGTAATTTCTTCAATTTTGCTCAAGTCAGGACGATTTGACATTACCACCATTTCTACTTTTTGACCACGAGCAATTACTTTATGCTCTACCCGTAATGGCGCTCTAAGTTGAGCTGTAAATCCGGTTTCGTCACCTACTTCCAGGTTGATTCGCTTTTCCCGGTTTTCTACTATTACCAAATCACCTTTGTTGTCAACGGTTTCCTGTTTACCAATCAATTCGTCTGTAATCCACCAATCCAAAACCCGACCACGGAAAAAGCCACTATATTTGTAACGGCGACATTTGGCATTTCGCATACTCGCCCAAAATACAGGCCCCCACAGCCAGTAAAAAGCACCAATTACTCCCAGGACAAATAGAATGGGGCCAAAACCAGGCATGGCAAAAAGCCTTATTAACACATAAACAGCTGCAATGACCACAGAAATTAACAGCCTCTGTAAAAAATCTGGAAATTTTCCCCAGTAATACTTATACTGCGGGCCAGTAGCAATTAAAGGAATGAGTTGATTAAATTTTTGGCGAGTCAGTGGGACAAGCATTCGGATTTTGGATTTTGGATTATAGATTTTGGATTTGAGATGAAAAACTTAGAGTATTTTCTCTAATCCATATACTAACGACTTTAACTGCAAGACTTTACGAATTGCTAGTAGTACTCCTGGCATATAGGCAGAGCGATCGCTTGTATCATGTCGTAAGGTATAAATTTGACCAGGTGCGCCAAAAATGACTTCCTGATGAGCGACGAGTCCTGGTAGACGGATGCTATGAATTCTGATACCTTCGTCTGCAACACTACCTCTCGCCCCTGGTAATTTTTCGGTTTCTTTTACTATTGCTGGGTTAAAAGTTTTACCCATCTCTGCTAACATTTGGGCAGTTTGAATCGCAGTACCACTAGGAGCATCGGCTTTTTGGTTATGATGCAGTTCAATAATTTCTACGTGGTCAAAATATTGAGATGCTGTCACGGCAGCTTGTTGCAGTAGTACCATGCCAATAGAAAAATTAGGAATTAGTAGACAACCTGTACTGGCTTTATCTGCAAAATCTGCCAAATCTTGAATTTGTTCGGGACTTAACCCTGTAGTACCAACAACTGGACGAATACCGTAGGCGATCGCACTACGGACATTATCATACACAGCATCAGGATGAGTAAAATCTACCATCACTCCTGGTTGCATTTGCCTTTCACCAGCTACATACCCCAGCATCGGTTCCAATTGATTAGTAATTGGTACTTCCAAAGGTTCACTTAAACCAGCAAGTTCGCCTGCATCTTTACCTTGGTGTTCTGGACTAGTATCAATAGCACCCATCAGGCTCATATCAGGTGCTTGTGCCACTGCTTTGACTACCTCGCGCCCCATTTTACCAGCAGCACCGCTCACAATTACAGGGATCAAATTTTGATTAGCCATAGCTTAAATTATGCTTTTATACCCAACAAGCGAATTGTAGGAGAATTTGGCATTATTGTTGGGGTAGTTGTTTGTTGTTTGTTGGTTGTTGTTTGTTAGTGATTGGTTATTTAGTACTCTTCACACTCCCCCCACTGCCCCTAATCCCCTCCACGGGACCGATGAGTTCCCCATCTCCCCCCTCCCCAGCCCTCATTCTGGGAACTTGGCAACTATTATGTTAGTCGATGCCTTAAACTTGGCTTCATATAGCTGAGCCTTTCACTGATGTTTGGTCGTGTGTAATTGTTAAAAGTTGCGCTGAACTCTCATGAGTCTTTATGAAAGATTGGACTTGTAACCAGAGATAACAATAAGTAACACCATGTCCGCTTTTTCAGTAATCTTTGGGTTATCACATCAGACAACTTTATATAAAATTTACTGACATTAGCCATACAAATGTGAAAATACTATCTATTCTGCTTTCGTTAATCACCAACATTGTTGAGTAAATGAACAGAAAATTAGCTCTTTCGTTGCTTTCTAGCCCCGCACTGTTTGCGTCTATGCTGTCTATGGTGATGATGACCCAACCAGCCCGCGCAAATCAAACAGGAAATTCAACAGGAACCCATGTTTCTTGTGTAGATTCTCCTCACTCTGCAACTCATCGTCTGGTTTGTACACGGGTAAGTAACACTCCTGCTCCACTACCCAAACCAGAAATGAAACTGGCTCAAAATAACGAACCCAGTGACATTATTGAAATGAACTTTACTGAGGAGGAAAGCGATACCGCTATAGCCTTATTTGGGTGTGACTGTCCATCTTGCCTCAACGCCTTACGGCAAATGCGCGGTCAGCCTCCTATGTCAGTCTAGTCAATTCACATTTATTGTTATAAAAAAAGAGTCAGAGAGTAAATTCTCTGACTCACAATCGGAGACAAAAAATCATCAACCCAGTAGTTAACCGTAAATATTAATACGGCAAACAGCTTATGTTGCTTCTGGTACAAAAATTTAGAGTCTTCCCAGGTTGTGCAGACCTAAGATTACGCCTGCTCCCAATATATGACCAAAAGCCGTAGTAGCCAGTAATGCTGGCGCTCCAAATCCGCCAAAGAACTGGTTTGAGGGCAAGGCAGGTTCTGCATTGGGGTATTTAATAGTGAATTTGCCAAAGAGAATGGCAAGGATATTGCAGAGAATCATAGTCACCCCAACAGCGGGACTCCATTGCAGAGGTGTGGTTGCAGCCGCTAGTAAAGTAGATGTCAGCAACTGAATTTTCTCCTTACAATTGTGATTGCGTTAAAAATACTAATGTGAATTTCTTACCAAAAAAAATCAATCCAAAGTTGAATTTTGCATTAATAGTTAACATTTTTTTGGATTACTTAGTAAAAGCTATTAGCAACCAGAGATTGGAGATCAGGGAACAAGGAGTTTCCTGGAAGGGCTAAGGGGTAGGGGATTAGGTATAGTGGATTGGAGAGTAGCACACAATCACCTGCAAAATCATCTAAACTCAAGATGATACGATCGCTTGGCTAATTGTCTTATGTCCTCTATCATAGACTCCTTACCACCAAACCTAGCTAAGATTGTCCAGCGCTTTCAACGTGCGACAGACCCAAAACGACGCTATGAACAGTTAATTTGGTATGGTCAGAAGCTGAAGGAGTTTCCAGAAGCTGATAAAGTTGTAGAAAACAAAGTACCTGGGTGCGTTTCCCAAGTTTATGTCACAGCTGATTTAGCAGATGGCAAAGTTATATTTCAAGGTGATTCTGATTCTCAATTAACTAAAGGATTAGTAGGTCTTTTAATTGAAGGTTTGAATGGACTTACGCCTGCTGAAATTGTCCAACTTACTCCAGATTTTATTCAAGAAACTGGTTTAAATGTTAGCCTCACACCTTCCCGTGCAAATGGTTTTTACAACATTTTTAAAACTATGCAAAAGAAGGCTTTGGAATTCCAAAGTTAAGGGTAAAAGGGAAATTTTTTATTGAAAATAACTAAGTAATTAATACAATTAATACCTATTAATTATAAAACTTTGCCTCATGTCAACTAATTTATTATCATCTCCTACTAATTTTGGTATCGGTGGAGTAGTCAAAGCAATCTCTTGGAATTGGAAAAACCAACAATTGCAGATTGTATATGAAACTATTGGTAGTGGTTCCCCGCTATTGTTACTTCCTGCTTTTAGTACTGTGTCTACACGAGAAGAAATGAGCGGGATAGCTAAGTTACTTGCGTCCTATTTTCAAGTATTCGTGCTAGATTGGCCTGGATTCGGAGATTCTTCCCGTTTATCTGTAAATTACGAACCTGCTATATATGAGCAATTTCTGGAATATTTTGTTACTTCTGTTTTTGACGCTCCAATAGCAGTGGTGGCTGCCGGTCACAGTGCAGCTTATGTTCTCAAATTAGCCCAGAAAAACTCCTCTGGATTTTCACGGTTAGTTTTAGTAGCACCAACTTGGCGTGGGCCTTTACCAACAATGGGTGTAGATCGACAGATCGCAGGAGTATTTAGAGAAATAGTGCGATCGCCTATTGTTGGTCAAGCACTCTACAAGCTCAACACTGTGCCATCTTTTTTAAGTTTTATGTACCGTCGCCACGTCTACGTAGATGCTGCCAAACTCACCCCCAGTTTCATTGAGCATAAGTGGCAAAATACCCAACAACCAGGAGCTAGATTTGCTCCTGCTGCCTTTGTTACTGGAAATCTCGACGCTGTACATAACCAAGCTGACTTTCTGAGGTTGGCTCAAAATTTATCTGTGCCTTTGATGGTGGTAATTGGAGAATCCTCTCCCAGCAAATCTCGTGCTGACATGGACGCTTTGGCAGTACTAAGCGGAGTCCAAACAGCTGTTCTTCCTGGTTCTCTGGGAATGCATGAAGAATATCCAGAGACAGTAGCAGAGGTTATTTTGCCCTTTTTGAGGACTGGTTCTTGAAGGGGGATGAGGGAGATGAGGGAGATGAGGGAGATGGGGAGATGGGGAGGTGGGGGGAGTATGGGGAGTAGAGAAATAATTATTAACTACTAACCCTACTCTTTTGAAAAGACGCTTGCGCGTCTACGGGTTCGTCAGTCGCTCATGGGGGCTCAGGGTCCCCTTTGGGGTTGGGGGAGGAACCCCCTACGTAAGAGTCGCTGACTCACCACTAACTACTAACAAACAACAACCAATAATCAACTATCAACAACTAAACACTAACCATTTTTTTGCATCAGTGCCTAAATTAAAGTCAGATTTAGAGCGATTGGCGCAAAGAATGCGATCGCGATTCGATCTTAGTGGTAAGGGTGCATTCCAAAATGAGGGAGAGAATAATTTCATGATGATTTCATTTCTGTATGACAAACTTTAGCTATACTTCCACCTATTAATAATAAAGAGAAAGATTTCTATGAAATATTCTATTGCTGGAATTGTTGCTATTGCAGTTTTACTACTTAATCAAGGTTGCTCATCACAAGTTAAGTCGGGAGAAACTGCTTCCCAAGAAAATATAACAGTATCAGCAAATCATAATGGACACGCTCCTGAGCAAACACATCATGCTCATCATGGAAACAATCATAATAATAGTAATCATGTCTCTACCCAAGCAAAATTAACTGCTCCTAAAAATATTGTTCCAAATCAGCCTCTACCTTTGGTAATTGATATACAAGATTCCCAAGGCAAATCTATCGGCAAATTTGACAAATTTCAAGAACAATTAATGCATTTAATTGTAGTGAGTGACGACTTAAAATTTTTCAATCACTTGCATCCCAATTACAAAGGTAATGGGCGTTTTGAAATTAAGACTAATTTTCCTGAACCTAATAACTACACAATTTTTAGTGATTACAAGCCATCTGGTGAACAAGAACAAGTTACTGTTATGAAAATCACAGTGCCTGGTTCAACTTCTGTACCTAAAGAGTTAGCAAAATACAGCAATACCAAAATATTACCTGATACTAAAGTCAACCTAAATTTTCCCCAACCAACTCTCAAGGCTGGTGAGGAAGTCAATTTAAAGTTTGCTCTCAAAGATAGCCGTAATAATCAAACAATTAAAGATTTGCAACCATATTTAGGAGAAAAAGGACATTTAGTTATTATTAAAAGTTCTTCTCTTTTGGCAGTATCAGATTATATTCATGCTCATGCTCGTAAAGATTCTCCTGATGGACAGGTGGATTTTGTAACTAGTTTTCCTGAAGCGGGAACATACAAACTGTGGATGCAATTTAATCGTAATGGTAAAGTTAATACGGCTGATTTTTGGGTGAATGTGCAATAAAAGTTGTTTAGTTATTAGTTGTTGATTGGGAGAATTAAAACTGATTGTAAGACTAGGTGGCTTGTCGGATCAAAAAGTGGTAAAAAGTCTGGTGTCAAAGTCACACAAGCGAGGATTGCGGCGATATCGTGTAATCGCCGCTACCTGAGAATTACCTAACTCGAATTCTTAAGTTTCTAGTTAGCGATCGCCTGCTAAATTGTCTTTAGCTTAAAATTTTTCCAAAAAATGACGGTCTTATTCGGAAATTACTGTAAGCAACGGTAACTTACGAATTTCTTCCCTTACACTCATGAGAATTTTACCGAGATGATTTTGTCCTGTGCGATCTGCACCACAACCCCAAAAATAATCTTTAGGTGAGTTTTCCACCAGTAATTGATCGCCGGTCGTGAGTAGAATCTCCCTAATATCAGCATGGGTGAGAAACTTTTTGAGTACAGCTTCTCGCATGATATTTGTCTTAACTAATTCCCAATCTAAACGCACCTTGCGAGTGCAGCAGCGTCCTAAGGTCGCCGCTTCTTCTGGCGTCTCAACGGCGTGGATTACAGGTATGATCACCGCATCTGTTGTTCCCACAAATTTTTGAGCTTGATAATAATGCTCTACTGTCCGCCAATAAATACCATTGATTTTAATGCCGTGGGGAGAAAAGTTAGAAAAACAGCCATAAGGCTCATAAGCTTTGTAAAAGTAAATAGTCATTTTAAAGTTGCTCTTTTAATACTTCAACTTCTATGATGCCTGTAGTTGTTGGCAAGCAGAAGATAGCGTCTTCAAAAAAGTTGAATTTTTGACTATTTTAGGTAAAGCTGTAATATTTGCACTTAAGCGTGTTATTCACAACGTTAGCACAAGTGACAAGTTGAATCGATGGTGAAATTAAACCCCAGTATTATTAGGACTACTATTTGATTTTTGAAAAGATACGTAGGGCGCGTTAGCCCTTGGCGTAACGCACCATTCTATGTTTTTGATGCGTTACGCTACGCGATAACACACCCTACGTGTACTTAGATTTTTTCAATAATCAAACCGGATTCCTATATCAATGAGTGGAGAGAAATTCTCCACTCATTTGGTGGTGAAATTTGAGCAATCCTAGTATGCGTTGTTTGAACAAGAAAAAATAGAGGGAGATTAAATGATCGCAAGTTAAAGCGTGATTATTTGAGTGATCTCAAATAGACAGAAAGTATAGCGATCGCTTTAGCTTTGGTGGAAGATGAAGGATGATCTGTGCGGGTGGTGCGGTTAGCGAGTAGGGTTAATTCATTATGATCATAGAAAAACTAAACTAGAAATCACATCTGATCTAAATTCTAAGTATATTAGACCTCTCCAGAAATGAGATATAGACACTAACCAGTGAAAACATTACCTTTTCGGTTTGGCGCTGTTGGTTTCATGACTTGCATAAGTGCCTTAGTGTTATTTGGGTGTAGCAGTTTACGACATGTGCTGTTTCACTCAGCCGCTTGGGATTTAGGAATTTTTGATCAAGCCGTCTACTTGATTAGCCAAGGACAGTCCCCAATTTCCTCGTTTTTAGGGTTTCACATTCTTGGGGATCATGCAGCTACAATTTTCTATCCATTAGCTTTACTTTACAAAATCTGTCCTACTGTTTACTGGTTGTTGCTTGTGCAGGCAGTTGCCTTAGCATCGGGTGCGCTGTTTACCAATTATATTGCGCGTCAAGTTGGACTCACGAGGCGACAAGCAATAGCGATCGCAGTAGTTTATCTGTTGTATCCATTGGTATTTAACATTAATCTGTATGACTTTCACCCAGAAGTCATAGCCCTACCCGCACTCTTAGGAGCAATTTTAGCTGCTCGTTGGGCAAAATTTGGCTGGTTTTGTTTCAGTATCTTCTTGGCATTGGCATGTAAGGCAGTATTATCTCTTACAGTTGCAGCAATGGGAGTCTGGCTACTGATATTTGAAAAAAGGCGGCTATATGGTGCGATCGCCTTACTCAGTGGTATCGTTTGGTTTACGATCGCGACCAAAGCAATCATCCCTTTTTTCGGTGGTGAAGCAGCCTCAGTCACTCGTCATATCTCACGCTATAGCTACCTGGGAAATTCGTTTGCTGAAATATTCCAGAATCTGCTGTTCAATCCACACTTAGCCTTGGAAAAATTTTTCTCCCTCAATACTCTAGAATATTTAGCTTTACTATTTGCACCAGTCCTTTGGGGAATTGCACCTCGACATTTGCTACCCCTGATCGCTGCGATTCCCACATTGATGTTGAATATTCTTGCTGATGCTAGTCAACAAAGAAACTTAGTGCATCAGTATTCTCTCCCAATCTTACCTTTTTTGTTAGTAGTCGTAATTCAAACTCTGGCTGCTGGGCAAGGATGGATACAAAGACCAAGAAAAATTATTCTCTGGTCTTTAGTAGCTTTTTTTGCATTAGGAAAATACGGTTATTTCTGGACAATTTATCTAGATTCATTGGATACTTGGCAAGCAACACGGCAAGCGATCGCCCAAGTGCAAAGCAAAGGAGGTGTTTATACGACTGCCGAAATTGCCACTCATTTAGCCCATCGCCCACTGATCGAGTTTACAGATGCAAATTCGCCACCAGCAGATTTGACGAAATTTGAATATATACTCTTAAATACCCGTCATCCTGGTTGGCTAAGTAATCGTGATTTTGCGATGAATTTGGTCAATCAACTCAAAAATACTAAACAGTTTCAACTCCACTATCAACAAAATGACGTTTATTTATTTGTAAAAAACTCTTCTGCTAGAGATAAAACAAGTTAATTGAAACTTAAATATCTCTAAATAAGTCGATTCAGAATAAACATAACTATGTCACGAAAAGTAAACATACTTAAAACCCCTTACCAATGACAAATGACAAATGACAAATGACGACCCCAACTAGTAGAGACGCGATGTTCCTCGCGTCTCTACATTTGTGCCGACTTACTTCTGTCTTCTTTCCAGAAAATCGTAAAATAATTAGGTTAACAAAACATTAACAGTCTTTTTTACTTTTTAAGAGGAGTGAAAAAACAACTTTTTCAGCTTGGCATTATCGGTTGGATGACTGGGATTAGTGCCTTAGTGTTATTTGCGTGCAGCAGCATTAGGCATACACTGTATCAGTCAGGAGTTCTGGATCTGGGAATTTACGATCAGGTTGTTTACCTAATCAGCCAAGGACAGCCGCCTGTTTCCTCTTTTTTGGGCTTTCATCATATGGGGAACCATGCAGCTTGGGCAGTCTATCCATTGGCTTTACTCTATAAAATTTATCCTAGTGCCTACTGGTTGTTAGCTGTACAAGCTGTTTCTTTGGCTTTGGGTGCTGTACCAACTTATTATCTTGCCCTACAAGCAGGATTGAAGGAAAGCCAAGCAGTGGCAATGGCAGCAGTTTATCTGCTGTATCCATTGATTTTTAATGTCAATCTCTTTGAATTTCACCCGGAAGTGATGGCAATTCCTATATTTCTAGGGGTTGTTTTGGCAGCACGGTTAGGTAAGATAGTGTGGTTTTGCCTTGGCACTATTTTTATTTTGGGTTGTAAAGCCGTGTTATCGCTGACGGTAACAGCAATGGGTTTTTGGTTGTTGGTGTTTGAACGTCGGCGTTTTTACGGTATATTCGCCCTGATTGCTGGCGTTAGTTGGTTTTTAATTGCTAGCCAAGTGATCATTCCTTTTTTTAGTAATAGTGAGGTAGCAGCAGTCTCACGTTACAGCTATTTAGGTGATTCTGTGATCGCAATTGCTAGCAATCTTCTGCTGAAGCCAAATATTATTTTAGAGAGGATATTTTCACTCAAGACGCTGGAATATTTAGCATTATTAGTTGCACCTTTAATTTGGGGATTTACACCTAAAAAATTAACTCCTTTGGTAAGTGCAATTCCAGCATTAGTTTTGAATATTCTTTCCGACAAGCCAACCCAACGCGACTTAATTCATCAATATTCTTTGCCTATCCTGCCTTTTTTAATAGTGGCTGTAATTGCCAGTCTTGCTGCTGATAAAGGATGGTTGCGTACCAGAAGGGCAATAATTTTGTGGGCATTATTGGCTTTTATGATATTAGGAAAATACGGCTATTTTTGGTCACGATATCTTAGAACAGTTGATAATTGGCAAGCAACAACCGAAGCGATCGCTCAAGTTCAGACAAAAGGTGCTGTTCTCACTACCCACAGCATCGCCCCACATTTAAGTCACCGTCCGATGATTCAATTTGTGGATGATATTAGCGGTCCGCCCTTCAGCTTCACTCCATTTGATTATATATTGCTAAACGTGCGTCACCCAGACGGTACTCGTAACCCAGAGTTTGCTGCAAATTTAGTCAATCAATTGAAAAATAATCAATTATTTCAACTGGTTTACCAACGCGACGACGTTTATTTATTTGTGAAGCTGTCTCAATAAAATTTAGTCAGAAATTTATGTCAATCACTAATACCATTTCACAAAATTATTGATACAAATCTTCTCCCTTGTCTTCTTTGTCTTCCTTGTCTTCCTGTTTGCTAAAGGCTAGTTCATTTTTGGTATCACCTGCCCAGAAATAAATTTCACCTTCTTAGTAACTAAATTACACTATTTGTTGACTCAAAGACTTTTTAATTATCTTTAGAAGATTTAAACTATAAACCAATAATTTGAACTACTGGCAAACTGTAATAATTAATTATTTATCAAATCTCGATCTACCAACTATCTTAAACCTACAATTGGCATGAGTATGCCCAAATTAAAAAATATTGTATTGCAGCTATTTCTAATATTACTTTTTATAAGTTTAGTCATTGCCATGAGATTTGAGCCAATGACACAAACTTTTCAATTTGACTATGATGAAGGCTTTAATTTAATGAAAGCCGTCCTTTACTCCAAAGGCTTTTCTCTTTATAGTCAAATTTGGAATGATCAACCACCTCTTTTTACAGTAATTTTATCAAAATGGCTAAATTTATTTGATCATTCTATCTTTGCTGCACGTTTACTCACGCTTTTATTTTCAGCGATCTTAATCTGGTGTTTTTATCAAATAGTCTTTTTTGAATTAGGTCATTTAGCAGCTATAGTAGCAACATTTTTCTTATTTACTTCTTGGTTATATATTCGTCTAAGTATTTCTGTAATGATTGGCATTCCATCATTAGCTTTGGCAATGCTAGCTATTTATTGCTTATACAGATATAAACAAACTTACTATCAATTTTATTTAATTTTATCTGGTGGATGTTTGGCATTATCTTTACAAATAAAACTATTTACTGTATTTTTAATTCCTTTAATATTATTGCAGTTATTAGCTTTTCATAGCAAAATCAAGGAAATTAAAACCAATCGATTATTCTTATTAAAATCTATATCTTTATGGTTAATTTCTCTAGGGTTAATTTATAGCTTGATTGGAGTCTTCTATCAGCAATTCTGGAATCAAGAACAATTACTTCTTACCCACCTCAAACAACCACCAGATCCCAAAGTAGAAAATTTTAATAATCTGCAATATCTTAACTACATGAGCCATCAAGATTATGATTATATATTTATCGCTGGCATTGGCATCTGGGCAATTATTTTCCAAAAAAAGAAGAATGGATTATTACCGTTGACTTGGCTATTTACTGCTACATTAATTTTACTGAAACATCAACCTCTTTGGTATCACTATTATCCCTTACTTGCTATTCCTATATGTTGGCTTGCTGCTTATGGGGTAACTTTATTATATAATTTATTCTCTCAAAATCTACAGAAAAATTTTTCGATAATCAATATAAAAAAAATTGTTTTACCTGCTTCTTTAGTTGTCATACTTATTGGCTTAATAATTATCACTCACCCTAATCCTCGTGGTAGTGTACCCAAAAATTTAAAGTTAATGCAAATGGTTATGAAATACAAAAATTTGACTCATTGGGTATTTACAGACAATCCTATGTATGCTTTTTACAATGATTTGATTGTCCCACCTGAAATTGCTGTTATGTCCTATAAAAGAATAAACTCTAGAGATTTGACGTTTAGAGAAATGCTTGCCATATTAAACAAATATCATCCAGAACAAATTATCTTAACCAGATGGACTACTCAAATTAAAAGTGATAAAAATCTTATGGACTATATCAATAATCATTATTCTATGACTTACACAAACTCAACAAAAACCGAAGAACACTACGTTTTAAAATAACTTAGCGATCGCACATCTACTTGTATCTGGATAACATCAAAATTGAGTGTTATTATGAATATTTTATTTTTTAACATCGTTAATATCACTACCATAATTATCAATATAAATCATTAGGATATTATGAATAACCTTTCAGCATTAACTACTGAATATATACTGCAAAAATATTAATTGCTTGAATTGCTTTTCAGTAGATGATTGAATTTGGTGGAGGAGTGAAATGTACAAAATATTGCCAACAGATATTTTGTTTGCGGCCATAAGCAAAAACGTTTACCAAGGAGTTTAAAAATAAATGCTTATGGCTCAAGTTCAGATATTTATCAAAAAAAGTATATGGGAAAGTGATTTCCTGTTTCCAGGAGCAATTTGGTTAGTCAGCCGATTGTTTATTTGGATTGCTATGTTGCTTATTGCACCAAACCTACCAAAACCTGTTGAGGGAGTATTACCCAGTTTTGGTTTGGGAGTATTTGATGCTTGGGATAGCGTACATTATCGTAGCATTGCCACTTCTGGATATGAATTTGTTAATGACGGAGGTCAACATAACATTGCTTTTTTCCCATTGTTTCCCCTCATGGTTCGTGGTGTTATGAATTTGGGCTTGTCATTTGAAGTAGCAGGGTTACTAGTGAATAACATCACCTTTTTAGCAGCCCTTTACTGCATATACTTTTGGGTTGCAGAACATCATGGAACAAACAGGGCTAGATGGACAACTACTGTATTAGCTTGGTGTCCTCTCTCGTTATTTGGCACAGTAATTTATACCGAAGGGCTATATCTGTTTTTAAGTGCAGCAGCTTTGCGTGCCTTTGATCGTCAGCAATATCGCTGGACTGCCTTTTGGGGTGCAATGGCAACAGCAACACGCCCTACAGGTATGGCATTAATCCCAGCCCTTTTACTTGCAGCTTGGAGAGAACGTCGTCCAAGGATCGCCTACCTCGCTGCTGCCGCTACAGCTATAGGCCTGCTTCTGTTCAGTCTGTATTGTGCAATTGATTTTGGTGATGCGATCGCTTTTATCAATGCCCAAAAAGGATGGCGCCCTTCTTTGGGATTTGATGGGCAAGGTTGGTCGAATATGCTGTTAGAGATCACATTAGGTAAATCAGATGGACAGCACAACTGGATGCAGAAATTATTACATCCATTGTTGTTTAGCGTTATAGTTAGCAGTGGTTATCTGTTGTGGCGCGAGCAACAAAAGTTGAGTTCTGTCATCAAGATTTACAGCTTTTATACTGTGGTAACAATTTCTCTCACACTAGCTGATGACCGATATATTAATAACCTACTAAACGCAGTCATGGTTTTGGGAAGTGCTTACCTTTTATGGCGCCTACGTAAAGAATTAACCTCGGTTACTGTTTTTTACGGTTTTTGTGGTATTACTTTATTACTAGTCTCTGGCGGTACGATATCCCTGAGCCGTCTAGCTTACGGTATTGTATCCTTGAGTATAGCTCTGGGTGTCTTTTTGGAGCGCTATCCTCGGCAAGGATACCTAATTATAGGCTGGTTTTCTGTTTTGCTGGCCAGAATTGCGATTGGCTTTGCTCAAAACCATTGGGTAGGTTAAAGAAAATACATAGTTAGAGACGGTTATCAAGCATAGAGTCTTACACTTCATATCTTGCATCACCTACAATAGTCAAGAGGCTTTGGCTTTTGTTGATGTTGGTGCAAGTTATCAGTTGCATCCAACTATGACTAGTTTCAGAATCAATATTATTAAAATTTGTTACTAAAGTATTTACATACTCAAATAGCGCATCAATCATCAGTATTTAGTATTTATACTGTATAAGTATGTGTTTAATTGTAATCTTGATGATCTAAACAATATAGTTTACTTTAGATTAGTAGATATAAAATTAAATTGTCACTTATCTCTAGAGCAGGAATTAGTGTCCTCACTTGAGAGCAAAAAGCTGAGTTTGTGTACTACATCTAACAAAGCTTAACTTTGTAGTTCCTAATTCAATAACCAAGTTTTGGGATCAACAAATCATAGTTTTAGTGACTAGATTACTAAAGTATTAGCATCAAAATAGTACTTGGATTAACTGTCCATAAATTCAGGTATAGCTAAAATAATATTTGTTGACTTACTTAAAACTAGCTGTACACATAATATTGCACATTGATCAAGTGAAGCCTATAACTAAAATTATAGACTTATAGCAAAATTCATCTCTAGATGAATAAAATTAATCTCTCTATTACAAGTGGAGTGAAGATATTAGTCAACAAATTAGTTGGCTATATAGAATCTGTGCAATATGATGATGGTATAGATTAAATTTTAAATATCTCAAACAGACAAGAAACTATTTTGATTGATACGCGTCTAGCTGCTTTATGTAAATTTAATTGCAAAACTAGACTAGAAAATTAACATTTTTTTCAAGGTTAAAATATAGTCTAGCAGTAGAATATACTTTGATAGAGTATGAAATCAATACTTTAAAATATTGAAAATAATGAAATATTAATTAAATATAGTAAATTACAAGCATTGGCCTTCCAAAGCTAAACTATATAGAATTCAGTTAAATCTCTATATTTTCTCTGAGCTATATCTAATTTTCTGTTAATCTGTATGAATTTTTGAGGATTACCAGAAAACAGTAGACTATTTAAAAATTATCTGAAAAACTGTGTTATAAATTACCCTCAGAAAGCTGACTAATGGTTAATTCTGTGAAGGAGCTATGAAGTGGAAAACAATAAGTCTGTTGTCTGGTCGCAAGGAATACTAATTTCGCTGATTGCACTGTGCGGCAGCTTGAGTATTGGTTTGATTATGCCTATTAATCAGAGTACCTCTGAAATTAATACTAAACATAATATAGAAAATAAAAATGACACAGAAGTCAAAACAGGGGCTCAAAAACGTCTCAAAGAATTTAAATTTGCAATGTTAGCAAGTTGGCAACAACAGGCAAAAATCAAGGGGATTTCTTATATCATCCCATCGCGTTTTCAAGGGACAATAATTAATCAGGCAAAACTTCCTCCTAAAGATAAAGTCATCGCTCTTACCTTTGATGATGGTCCTTGGCCTGGCTACACTGTACAAGTCCTAAATATATTAAGAGAAAATAATATTAAAGCTACATTCTTTGTTGTTGGACAGAACCTAAAGAATTATCCTAACTTGGGCAAACAAATTGTGGCAGAAGGTCACGTCATTGGTAACCACACTTGGCATCACTGGTATCACTTTTTTAATCCACAAGCAGCAGCTTTTGAAATTGACAATACATCCGAATTAATATCTCGAATTACAGGTGCGAAAACAACTTTGTTTCGACCTCCTGGTGGGATATTACACAATGGTTTAGTTAGTTATGCGAAAAGCAGTAAATATACAGTAATAATGTGGTCGGTTGATTCAGTAGATTACAGTCGTCCAAGTGCCCCTATTTTAACGAGTCGAGTTCTCAAAACTTCTAAACCTGGTAGTATTGTGTTAATGCATGATGGCGGCGGCAATCGTTCTCATACTGTAGCAGCTTTACCACAAATTATTAGTAAATTAAGACAACAAGGCTATCGTTTTGTCACTATTCCAGAATTATTAGAATTACAAGATAAGAACTATAAGTTGATTGCAAATACAAAGAAATAGTTTGCTAGATATAAATAAGTATTATTTGTAGTTATTTTTAATTGATAGCCTGTTCTGGTTTTACACTTGAAAAATTTCTTTTTTAAGCCGAACACAGATGCACACAGATAAACACCGATGTAGACGCGCCCATCGGCTTCCCGTAGGGTATGCAGATAGATTTTGCGTTAATGGTTATTATTTATTAATAATAATCGCTATAGTAGTCTTAAATCAGTTGTCAAATTCTCTTCTATCTTTTTCTCTGCGTCCTCTGCGGTTCTTCAATAATTTCACAAACCAAATAGAATTACTATAACTAAAAATAGTAAAGGCGCAAAATTCTGCGCCTTTACTAGCTTCAATGAAGATGAAAAAATCACAGGCAGAATGACAACGATAAATGCCTTCTGCCTTTGAAATTAAACTGGACTCAACTGCTTTTCTTGTTGAGGATTCGCTTCTGGGCCATCAGCTTCAGAAGGTGGAACTAATTGCCAGAATTTAGGCAAGAACTCTTGCCAGTTTTCTAGAATCATCTTCGCCTTTGGTGATTCGGTGCGATGCAGATAAGCTGCGATCAACTCTTTGAGTTGTTTTTCACCAGCTGCTGTCATGACTCGCTGAATTGTCACAATTTCCCGGTTGACTAATTCTGGGAAGCTATCATCTTCATCCAAAAAGTAAGCCAGTCCGCCAGTCATACCAGCGCCTACGTTACGTCCGACTTTGCCAAGGACAACAACCACCCCGCCGGTCATGTACTCGCAGCAGTGATCACCTGCTCCCTCAATCACAGCGGTACCTTTCGAGTTGCGAACAGCAAAGCGTTCTCCAGCTAAACCGTTGGCAAACAACATCCCACCAGTAGCACCGTAGAGACAGGTATTGCCAATAATCACGTTTTGTGATAAGTCGTAGTTAGCGATCGCAGGTGGTTTAATAATAATTTCACCGCCATTCATCCCCTTACCTACATAGTCGTTGGCTTCGCCTTCCAAGGTGAGGATCATTCCGGGTAGATTAAAAGCACCAAAGCTTTGTCCTACACTACCTTGGAAGTTGAGGTGAATCTGTCCACGGAAGCCATCATCGCCGTATTGAGAAGCGATCGCCCCTGCTAGACGTGTACCGACAGTTCTGTCAGTATTAACAACAGGTACTGTTTTTGTGACAACAGTATGATTACTAATCGCAGCTTGGATCTCAGGATCAGCAAGCAATTGATCATCCAAAACCACACCATTGCTGTGAACTTCTTCATGCACTAACCAGCTACGGTCTGTTTTGCTACTCGGTAACTGTAATAAGCAGTCGAGGTTCAATGCTTGGGTTTTGTTCAGATGCACGTCTTGTCGTGCTTTCAACAAATCAGCACGTCCAACTAGATCTAATAGTGAACGATAACCAAGCCTTGCCAGCAAGCTTCGCACTTCTTCGGCAATAAAGTAGAAGAAATTAACTACGTGTTCTGGCATACCCGTAAACCGCTTGCGTAGTTCTTCTCTCTGGGAAGCGACACCTACAGGACAATTATTGGTATGACAGATACGGGCCATGATACAGCCCTCGGCAATCATGGCGATGGAACCGAAGCCGAATTCTTCTGCTCCCATCAACGCACCCATAATCACATCCCAGCCACTCTTGATCCCGCCGTCTACACGCAGAATTACGCGATCGCGCAAGCTATTCTCCATCAGGACGCGATGCACTTCTGTTAACCCGAGTTCCCACGGTGAACCAGCATGTTTAATCGAACTCAGTGGTGATGCGCCTGTACCACCATCGTGGCCGGAAACCTGGATAATATCAGCGTTGGCTTTCGCTACACCGGCTGCGATCGTGCCGATGCCGATTTCTGCAACTAGTTTCACCGACACTTGGGCTTTCGGGTTGATTTGGTGCAAATCAAAAATTAGCTGTGCTAGGTCTTCAATCGAATAAATATCATGGTGTGGTGGTGGTGAAATCAGGGTGACACCAGGCTTCGAGCGCCGCAGCATAGCAATGTAGGGGCTGACTTTTTTCCCTGGTAGTTGTCCGCCTTCCCCTGGTTTTGCACCTTGGGCAATTTTAATTTCAATTTGTTTAGCGCTCATCAGGTACTCTGGTGTGACACCAAAGCGTCCCGATGCTACTTGCTTAATGGCGCTGGAAGCGGTATCACCGTTGCGTAATCCTTTCAGGTGAGCGAGGGTAGGCGAATGACCAGAAGCGTCTACATCATCCAAGACTGTGAACCGGACTGGATCTTCACCGCCTTCCCCAGAATTAGATTTGCCACCGATACGATTCATGGCGATCGCTAAAGTTTCGTGGGCTTCCCGTGATAATGCTCCTAAGGACATACCACCTGTACAGAAGCGCTTGACAATTTCGCTGACTGGTTCTACTTCTTCTATCGCAATTGGAGCGCGATCGCTTTGGAAATCTAACAAGTCCCGTAGTGCAGTTAACGGTCTTTGTTGCAGATACTTTTTATAAACTTCGTAGTGGTCGTAGTTTTTGCCATCAACAGCCTTGTGTAATGCTTTCGCCAGTTCGGGGCTATTCATGTGATATTCGCCACCAGGACGATAATTAACAAAACCAAGGTTTTCTAGCTTCTTGGTTGTCAGTTCTGGGAAAGCCTTACTGTGGAAAGACAACACTTCCTGGGCTAGGTCAGTTACACTCAAACCACCGATGCGGGAAGTTGTACCCTTGAAACCCAGTTGCAGTAGATCACCACCAATCCCAATCGCTTCAAAGATTTGGGCTGCTTGGTAGCTAGAGAGTAAAGAAATCCCCATTTTCGAGAGGATTTTCAGCAAACCATTTTCTACAGCTTGGCGATAGTTACCAATAGCTTGCTCAAGAGTGAGGGTAGCAATTTTACCCCGCTCCATAAATTGCTGTGTTTTCGGATCTGCCCACCAATCACGCACTGTTTCTAGGGCCATGTACGGGCAAACCGCACCTGCGCCGTAGCCAATTAAACAAGCGAAATGATGAGTACTCCAGCATTGAGCCGTATCAACCACCAGGGATGCTTTCATCCGCAGTCCCTCCTCAATAAGGTGATGGTGTACTGCACCCACTGCCAACAATGGAGGAATGTAAGAGTATTCTGAACTAATGCCCTCGCCTGCGCGATCGCTGAGGACTAAAATCTTCGCACCAGCACGCACCGCCTCTGTTGCTTTGCTTTGCAAAGACTTGACTGCGGCTTTTAACTCTTCTGGGCCTTGGGCAATTGTAAATAGTGTGGATAACTCAGCTGTCGTAAACTCAGAATTTTTAATTGCTTGGAGTTCTGTTTGTGTCAATACTGGTGACTCTAGTTTCAACCGCCGCGCATACTCTGGTTTGGGGTTTAGTAAATTACCCCGTTCGCCTAGTTCTACTTTTAACGACATCACCAATTTTTCCCGCAATGGGTCAATAGCGGGATTTGTCACCTGGGCAAAACGCTGCTTGAAGTAGTCGTACAGCAGGTGGGGTTTTTCTGAGAGAACTGCTAAAGGAATATCATCACCCATGCAGAAAGTTGGTTCTTTGCCATCTATGGCCATTGGCTGAATTACCATTTCCACATCTTCTGTGGTGTAGCCAAAGGCAATTTGATGCCGCAGCAGGGTTTGTCTATCTATATTGGTTGTTGGTTGTTGATTGGTGGTTGTTCGATGTCTGTTGGCGTGGACTCCGTTACCATTAACTGACGACCAATGACCATCGACCAAAGTTTTAAGTTCTTGCCGATGTTGCTGCAACCATTCTCCATAGGGTTGTTTTTTCGCAATGCGCTGCTTGATCTCCCAGTTTTTCAGGATTTCATTGCTTTCTAAATCGACGGCAATCATTTGCCCTGGCCCAAGTCTGCCTTTTTCGATGATGCTGGCTTCATCTAATGACACAACCCCAGCTTCGGAAGCAACGATGATGTAGTCATCTCTAGTAATGCAATAACGAGCAGGTCTTAAACCATTGCGGTCTAGGGTTGCGCCTACTTTGCGACCATCGCTAAATACCAAAAGTGCTGGCCCGTCCCATGCTTCCTGTAGACCACTGTAGTATTCATAGAAATCGACAATCTCCGGGTAATCACGCAGAGATGGTTGATTTTGATAGGCTTCTGGAACCATGATCATCAGGGCTTCCAGGGGGCTACGACCGGAACGAACCAATAACTCAAAGACATTATCTAAGGTTGCCGAATCACTGTTATTAATATTGACAAAGGGCTTGAGTTCCTCAATGCGATCGCTCCACAACGGATGCTCTAAACTTGCTTGTCTGGCTGTCATCCAGTTGATATTACCCAACAAGGTGTTGATTTCGCCGTTGTGACCCAAAAGGCGCATCGGTTGTGCTAATGGCCACTTGGGCATGGTATTGGTGCTAAAGCGACGGTGATATACAGCAAAAGCACTTTGATAAGCTGAGTTTTTTAAATCGAGATAAAAATCTCCCAAAACTGCTGAACGCACCATGCCTTTGTAGACAATTGTACGAGTAGACAGAGAACAAATATAAAATTCTTCTGACCAGTTGTGATTGTGATTGCGGATGGCTTTAGCGATCAGGCGACGGGTAATATACAATTGCCGTTCTAGTTCGTCACCACTCTTATCAGCAGATACTAAAAAAACTTGTTCGATTTGGGGTTGATTTTCTTTCGCTTGTATACCCAATAAATCCGGTTGTACTGGTATTACTCTCCAACCTAGTACAGTTAATTTTTCTTCAGCGGCTACTTGCTCAACTACAGCTTTAGCCTTTTGTGCGGCTTGGGGATTTTGTGGTAAGAATATCATCCCCACAGCAACATTATTATTACTAGGAAGTTCTATTCCCCGTGTGGCAAAATCTTGTTGGAACAACTCCCAGGGAATAGCGGTCAAAATTCCTGCACCGTCACCAGAGTCTTGATCAGCACTGCAACCACCTCGGTGTTCCAGACAAGTTAAAGCTGCTAAAGCTTTTGAGACAATTTCGTGACTAGCATGATTTAAACGGTGGGCAATAAAACCCACACCACACGCATCTCTTTCTTCAACTAGCCACCTTTGTCCTTGGTAGGTACACTGCTGTGAATTATCCGCAAATCTCATGTCCTGGTCTTGATTCACCGATTTTTTATTCATAGACTATCCCTGTCATCGTAATGCCGATATGAATTAACAATTTGGTCTTTGCTAGTGAGAAAAATTATCTAAATGGACAGATGAAGAAATTCACAACAACCGAAATTTAAGGAAAAAAAATTTTAACTTCGGGCTGATATTTGCTATGCCCGTGTTAAAATCTATGCATCGTTTCTTATGGGTTTTTGCTGAGTCAAGCAAACAACGTTTGCTCACCCAGTGTTTTATTTATTTCGTGAAGCTATGTACTCCTCAATACCCTTTATTTTCCAATAAAATTCACTACTTTTGTGTAGCCTTTTTCGGCTTAACTAAAAAAATCACATTCTTGAGTTGTCTAAATTTTGAGACACAAATGATCCTGATTCAGCAACAAAATCAGCGTATTACACTATATACCCATTTGGCAATTCCTAAATATCTCTGGAGTAACTCTCTAGATTTTTACTGACCACCCTTTGTCACCTGTATTGCTGCTAGCTAAACCTCACTTAAGTAGCAAGTAATTAGTGAGGATGGTCCGCCTAGATCCAGCTTAAAAGCTTTTGACTGCTGTCATGTATTTATTTAGCGCTAGTTGTGATTTAGCACATTTAAAATCGCAGTCTTCGTAGTGGCAGAATTGCTTGTTGCTTTAACAAGAGACAAAAAGTCCATATATACATTATCACGTTCGTGTTCCAAACTCACGTCATGGTTTTTTGATATTCTCAAAAATTCAGTTAGTTTGTGTGTGAGTTGATTGTTTTCAAAAATACCTAAACATATATGGTAAAAACATCGAAATTTTGCCAACGCAACCGCAGTTATGTTGTAGTTGGTAACATTAGCAGACTTGTGAAGTTTTTGGCATCACCAATGGTTTTATCTGTACTGTGCTTAACAGCACTTGGAGATAGTGCGATCGCCTATAGTGATGTTCCTCAAAAGTTAATCACTTCGGAAAAACAGACCAAGACAAAAATTACCCAATCCCCAAATTTAACTCAACCAAAACCAACACTGATTCCCAAACCACCTGCACCTCCTTTGCAAGGGGTAATATACTATGGTAATCAAATTTCTCTCAATGGTCGAATCTTGCCAGGGGCATGGTTACAACGACGTTTAAAAGCTGGGCAATTAACAACTTACATCAGCGATGCCGCAATTAAACAATTCATTGGCGTAGATTTATTAAACAGCAATATTCCTACTAAACAACCAATCCAGTGGTATTCATCTGCGACTAAACCACCGATTTTAGTTAGCACATTCGCCGGAGGCTATCGCTACTTGGATATGACAAATTTTGCTAAAACATCTGGATGGCAGATGCAAGTGCAGGGAAATACCTTAGTCATATCCATACCCAACGCCAAAATCACAGATATTACTCAGACCAAAGAATCTTTAATAGAACGCATCACCGTCAATTTAGATCGTCCTACTCCTTGGCAAGTTAACCAAGAACCACTAGTTAAACAAAATCAACCTTTAAGCGACGACCCAAGTAACCCAGTTCCCAAACCAGCTGCTCCAACTACAAGAGATTGGACAATAACCTTAAATGGCATTGCCGATCCAGTTTTAATCCAGCGTTACACCCCTCCTCCATCTCCAGTGGAAAATATTCCTACTCCTGCGCCATTTCCAGAAAACATATTAAAGCAGATGGATCAAGGGCAACAAAATCCTCCTCCATCTTTAGAAGTTCCCCCTCCACCTCCCCCGCCATTAATCAAGCAAGTACAGGTAGTTAATAATCAAACAATTATTCGTCTACAAGTTCCCGTTGGGTTAGCCCCCTTAGTTAGCACTGTACCCAATCCTAACCGCCTACACATTGATGTTCGATCTGATACACTACTACCACGAGCAATTACTTGGGCTTCAGGATTAAACTGGCGTCAGCAGTATGTGAATCTAGGTCAAGAACGCTTTCCAGTCGTGTGGTTGGAAATTAATCCACGTACCGTCGGCTTAAAAATCAAACCGATTTTAACCAACTCCAATACTTTAGAAGGAACTGCTCCCCTATTGCAGACCGCACAACAGCAATTAGCAGTCGCAGCCATTAATGGTGGTTATTTTAACCGCAATAATCGCCTACCTTTGGGGGCAATTCGTCGGGATGGTCAATGGTTATCAAGTCCAATTTTGAACCGAGGTGCGATCGCTTGGAATGATTCTGGACAATTTTACATGGGTCGTCTGGCTCTTTTGGAAAATTTAATCACTCCTAACAACCAAAAATTGCCGATTTTAACTCTCAATAGTGGTTATGTCCAAAGTGGCATAGCTCGTTATACTCCTGCATGGGGAGCGAACTATTCTCCCTTAACTGACAACGAAATTATCCTGACAGTCCAGAAAAATCAAATAATCAATCAGTTACCAGCAGGCAAAGTAGATCAAAGTACTTTTCCGATTCCTGTGGACGGATATTTGCTCACCTTACGCGGTAATGGTACAAATATGGCTTCGCTGTTACCTGTTGGTTCTTCAGTTCGCATCGAAAGTTCCACCACTCCTGCTGAATTTAGCAATTACCCACATATTTTAGGAGCAGGGCCTCTGCTAGTACAAAATCGTCAAATTGTCCTTAATGCCAAAGGCGAACAATTCAGTAATGCTTTTATTGTCCAAAAAGCAATCCGTAGTGCTATTTGTAAAACTACAACAGGCAACCTCATGATCGCTGCTGTTCACAGTCGTGTTGGTGGTGCTGGCCCTACCTTGGCAGAACACGCTCAACTAATGCAGCAGATGGGATGTGTAGATGCGTTAAATCTAGACGGCGGTAGTTCTACCAGTCTTTACTTAGGAGGTCAACTTCTAGATCGTTTCCCCAATACCGCAGCTCGTGTTCATAATGGCATAGGAATTTTCTTGCAACCACGTTGAAGAAGGTGGGGAGGTGGGGAGGTGGGGAACTCGGGGCCCCCACTCCCCCAAGGGAGTGGGGATTAGGGGCAATGGGGAGGTGGGGAGGTGGGGGGAGTGGGAGGAGTGGAGGAGTGTGAGAAGTAGGCATTGAAGACTTAGTTATTTCTCCTTTGTCCCCCTTGTCCCTGATCCCCTATCCCTTAATTTAAAGCTAACTAAAAGTTGCCACCTAATTTGATGAAGACTTGATATAGATACGTTAGCGATCGCAGTCGTTGATTACACCCTAGACAGTGATTTTGCTATGTTTGGCAGGTGTGGGCTAGATTGCTGATTTATACGGTTGCAACATAGCGCCATTTTTTTACATCAATGGTTAAGAGTACTAACGGTTTTGTTATGTCTCCAAACGAGGTAACTATGGCTCAATACCAAGAAACAACACAAACTAATGCGCTGCCTTTGCCTTCAGCTATTACTGCCAGGGGTGTTGCAGCAACAGAACTGCGTCCTTGGGGTTCTTTTACGGTTTTGGAAGAAGGGCGCGGCTATAAAATTAAGCGTATCGAAGTTAAACCTGGACATCGGCTAAGCTTACAAATGCACCATCACCGCAGCGAACATTGGATAGTTGTTTCTGGCACAGCGAAGGTTGTTTGTGGTGAACAAGAAGTGTTGCTGGGCAATAATCAGTCTACATATGTACCCCAATGCACAGCCCATCGTTTGGAGAATCCTGGTGTAATTCCTTTAGTTTTAATTGAAGTACAAAACGGAGAATACTTAGGCGAAGATGATATTATCCGTTTCCAAGACGATTATGCTCGTACTGAAGATTAAAGCCATAACACTCACCTACTAGATTTATTTACTCACAAATTCTGAATTTGTTGGCTTTAATCTAGAGATAGAACATATTTCATTGCATAAAGATTTTTCTTTAACTATTGCGCGCGGTATGCTCCTGTTATTGTCAGGTTTTGTATGCCGCGCGTTAGTAATGGGGGGAGGTGGGGAATGTGAGGGGTGTGAGGGGTGTGAGGGGTGTGAGGGGTGTGAGGGGTGGATGTAGTAGAGAAATAGAAATAGTGATTAACTACTAACCACTAACAATTCATCAATACATGTAATATTTTTAAGATCAAGCTTTCAATTCCTAGACCGATTCTATGATTCATCTGAGTCCAGCAGCCGTAAGTGAGATTAAAAGATTAAAATCTAAGCAGCAGCAACCAAATCCGTTGTTTCGGTTGACAGTTAAACTCGGTGGTTGTTCTGGTTGGTATTATGATATGTGTTTTGATGAAATTGCTTCATCAGGCGATCGCACCTTTGAATGTGAGGGCATTCAAGTAGTCATAGATGCTGAAAGCTTTAATTACGTTAATGGCTTAACCATTGATTATTCTGAAGATCTCATGGGTGGTGCTTTTCGCTTCTATAATCCTCAAGCAAATGCTAGTTGTGGCTGTGGTAATTCATTTGCTATTGGTTAGTGGTTAGTAAATAGTAGTTAGTGGTTAACTGTCTTGAAAATGGGTGTAGGGGTGTAAGAAGATTGATATTTTCATGCTCTCTTTGTTAGCGCGATTGCCCGTGGAGGTCTAACTACTAACCAATAACCACTAACTACTAACAAATTTCCCTTGACTCTTGACATCTAAAAAAGATATAATCAGGGTTTGTTGTCAAAAGTTAAACTATAAGCAGCTTCACGCGCTGTAACTCATGCCCACAATACAGCAGCTAATACGTAACGAACGCGAAAAAGCGCGTCAAAAAACCAAGTCCCCAGCTCTGAAACAATGCCCACAACGTCGGGGCGTTTGTACCAGGGTATACACGACCACACCGAAAAAACCGAACTCGGCTCTGCGTAAAGTCGCAAGGGTAAGACTGACATCTGGATTTGAAGTCACAGCCTACATTCCAGGAATAGGTCATAACTTGCAAGAACACTCTGTTGTGATGATTCGTGGCGGTCGGGTTAAGGACTTACCAGGCGTGAGATACCACATTATTCGTGGCACATTAGATACAGCCGGAGTCAAAGACCGCAAGCAAGGTCGTTCCAAGTATGGAACTAAACGTCCAAAACAATAGAGAAGGCACGATTAATCGCGTTTCGGCTCGATTAATCGCGTTTGCTGGTTAATTGTTCCAAGAAAGTCGGTGACAGAACTTGAATTGGTTCGGTGCAAATACACAAGAATCAATTTCACGGCAGCTAGTTGCAATCCCAAAGTTTCCTAAGGGATTTAAATTTGTGTAAATTAGAATGTAAGACCTGAATGAAAGTAATTATTCACAGGCAGTTTGGAGTTCAAGCAGCTAGCTTCCATAAATCAAGTGTGAGAATCAAAGAAATCAAGTTACCCTTGTTATTGTCTCCTACATCCTGTTTGCTGTGAATGTAGGGGTTTTTTAAAATGCTATCAGCGACAGGAGCATTTTAATAGGATTTTATTAGCTATTAAATTAGCTATTAAGGTATATAATTATTGTCGCCTTGTATGTCTAGTTGAGGGCAGCAAGTTATAGAGGTCAGTGTCATTGCTATTTTTAGTAATGAAACGCTGCCTAAACACAAATCATCTAGTAGCTAAATTCAAAAATCTAAGGTTGAATTATGTCTCGTCGTGGTGTTACTCAAAAGCGCCCAGTTCCACCTGACTCTGTTTATAACAGTCGCTTAGTGAGCATGATGATCCGTCGCGTAATGCGTAGTGGCAAAAAATCACTTGCCGCGCGGATTGTTTATGATGCGATGAAAAATATTGGGGAAAGAACCGGAAGTGATCCATTGGAAACGTTTGAAAGAGCTGTGCGGAATGCAACGCCATTGGTAGAAGTAAAAGCTCGACGAGTAGGCGGTGCGACCTATCAAGTCCCAATGGAAGTACGTGCAGAACGCGGCACAAGTTTGGCATTGCGTTGGCTAGTACAGTTTTCTAGATCTAGACCCGGTCGGACAATGGCTGGCAGACTCGCTCAAGAATTGATGGATGCTGCCAACGAAACTGGTAGTTCAATTCGTAAGCGTGAAGAAACGCATCGGATGGCAGAAGCAAATAAAGCCTTTGCACATTATCGCTACTAATGTAGGGACGCGCCGCTTGCGCGTTTCTACAAGAGCAATAATATATCGTGGTATTTACTAAAAGAAAAAGACGGTTTACCGAAAAGATAGAATCTTAACAAAGTGTAATATACAAGATATCATGAGGCGAAAAGTATAGGAGGCAGCTGTGGCACGTACGAACCCGCTAGAGAAAGTACGCAATATCGGTATTGCGGCGCATATAGATGCGGGCAAGACAACAACAACAGAGAGAATTTTATTTTACTCTGGCATAATTCATAAAATTGGTGAAGTCCATGAGGGAACCGCTGTCACTGACTGGATGGATCAGGAGCGAGAGCGGGGAATTACTATTACAGCTGCTGCCATTAGTAGCAGTTGGAGAGATCATCAAATTAACATTATCGACACTCCAGGACACGTAGACTTCACAATTGAAGTGGAACGTTCCATGCGTGTTTTGGATGGTGTAATTACAGTTTTATGTTCTGTAGGTGGTGTGCAACCGCAAACAGAAACAGTATGGCGGCAAGCGGATCGCTACAAGGTTCCGCGTATCGTCTTTGTTAATAAGATGGATCGCACGGGCGCGAACTTCTACAAAGTTTACGAACAGGTGCGCGATCGCTTGCGGACTAACGCTATTCCTATTCAACTGCCTATCGGTAGCGAAAGTGATTTCCTGGGTTTAGTTGATCTAGTGAAGATGCGGGCGTATATCTACAGCAATGACCAAGGAACAGACATCAAGGAAGAGGACATTCCCGCAGACATGCAGGAATTGGTCGAAGAGTACCGTACCAAGCTAATTGAAGCGGTAGCTGAAACCGATGACGACTTGATGACCAAGTACTTTGAAGGTGAGGAACTCACTGAGGAAGAAATTCGTACTGCTCTGCGTAAAGGCACGATTGCTGGTACGATTGTACCCATGCTTTGTGGTTCTGCCTTCAAAAACAAAGGTGTACAGTTACTGCTGGATGCAGTAGTAGATTACTTACCTGCCCCCCCTGACGTACCCGCAATTCAAGGTACACTGCCCAATGGCGAAACAGTGGAACGTCATGCTGATGACAACGAACCCCTGTCAGCGCTCGCGTTCAAGATTATGGCTGACCCTTACGGCCGTCTGACTTTCGTTCGTGTTTATTCTGGCGTTTTGAAAAAGGGTAGCTACGTCCTTAACGCCACGAAGAACAAGAAAGAAAGAATTTCTCGTTTGGTGGTTTTGAAGGCAGATGACCGGATTGACGTAGATGAACTCAGAGCAGGGGATTTGGGAGCCGCACTAGGTCTAAAAGAGACTTTAACAGGTGACACCCTCACTGATGAAAGTTCACCAGTAATTCTGGAATCTCTATTCATTCCAGAGCCTGTAATCTCGGTAGCGGTAGAGCCCAAAACCAAAAACGACATGGACAAATTGTCCAAAGCTTTACAATCTCTCTCCGAAGAAGATCCGACTTTCCGCGTCAACGTCGATCCGGAAACCAACCAAACCGTGATTGCTGGAATGGGAGAGTTGCACCTAGAAATTCTGGTAGACCGGATGTTGCGGGAATTCAAGGTAGAAGCTAATGTTGGTGCGCCACAAGTAGCTTACCGTGAAACTATTCGCAAACACGTCAGCAGAATTGAAGGAAAATTCATCCGTCAAAGCGGTGGTAAAGGTCAGTATGGTCATGTTGTAATTGACCTAGAACCCGGAGAACCAGGAAGCGGCTTTGAATTCGTCTCCAAGATTGTTGGTGGTGCTGTACCGAAAGAGTACATCTCGCCAGTAGAAGCAGGTATGAAAGAAACCTGTGAATCAGGTATCCTAGCTGGATATCCACTAATTGACGTCAAAGCGACGCTGGTTGATGGGTCTTACCACGAAGTGGACTCCTCGGAAATGGCCTTCAAAATCGCTGGCTCAATGGCAATGAAAGAAGCTGTAATGAAAGCTTCACCCGTCCTTTTAGAGCCTATGATGAAAGTTGAGGTTGAAGTTCCCGAAAACTTCCTTGGGGATGTGATGGGCGACCTCAATTCCCGTCGTGGACAAATTGAGGGGATGGGTTCCGAGCAGGGTATCGCCAAAGTGACTGCTAAAGTCCCATTGGCAGAAATGTTTGGCTACGCCACTGACATCCGGTCGAAGACCCAAGGCCGAGGCATATTCTCGATGGAATTTAGCCACTACGATGAAGTGCCTCGCAACGTGGCTGAGGCAATCATAGCTAAAAGCAAAGGGAACGCTTAATTAAAAAAGGAAACGAGCATTCATGGCACGCGCAAAGTTTGAAAGGACTAAACCCCACGTTAATATCGGCACTATTGGCCACGTTGACCACGGTAAAACCACATTAACAGCAGCTATTACCATGACTTTGGCTGCGATCGGTAAAGCCACTGGTAAAGGTTACGATCAAATCGATAACGCACCAGAAGAAAAAGCGCGGGGTATTACCATTAATACCGCTCACGTTGAGTATGAGACAGAAAATCGTCACTATGCTCACGTGGACTGTCCTGGACACGCTGACTATGTGAAGAACATGATCACTGGTGCAGCGCAAATGGATGGTGCAATTCTCGTGGTTTCTGCGGCAGATGGCCCAATGCCTCAAACCCGTGAACACATTCTACTAGCACGTCAGGTAGGTGTACCCAACCTAGTTGTCTTCTTAAACAAAGAAGATATGGTGGATGACGAAGAATTGTTGGAACTGGTAGAGTTAGAAGTTCGTGAACTACTTTCCAGCTATGATTTTCCTGGTGACGACATCCCAGTAATTAAAGGTTCTGGTCTACAAGCCCTGGAAAAAATGACAGCTAACCCCAAAACACAGAAGGGTGAAGACAAGTGGGTAGATAAAATCTACGAACTGATGGATGCTGTAGATGCTTATATTCCCACACCAGAGCGTGATGTTGACAAGCCCTTCTTGATGGCTGTAGAAGACGTGTTCTCAATTACAGGTCGTGGTACAGTAGCAACCGGACGTATTGAACGGGGTAAAGTTAAAATCGGCGATAACGTGGAACTGGTTGGTATTAAACCAACTCGTGCTACCACCGTCACTGGTATCGAGATGTTCAAGAAGAGTCTCGAAGAAGGTATGGCTGGGGATAACGCTGGTATACTGTTGCGCGGTGTCCAAAAAACTGATATTGAACGGGGCATGGTAATTGCTAAGCCTGGTTCTATCACTCCTCATACTGAATTTGAAGGGGAAGTGTACGTTCTCACTGAGAAAGAAGGTGGTCGTAAAACTCCTTTCTTTGAAGGTTATCGTCCCCAGTTCTATGTACGGACAACCGACGTAACTGGCACTATCAAGACCTTTACCTCCGATGACGGCAGTGCCGCAGAAATGGTTATGCCCGGAGACCGGATCAAGATGACAGTGGAACTGATCAACCCGATCGCTATCGAACAAGGAATGCGCTTCGCTATCCGTGAAGGTGGTCGTACCATCGGTGCTGGCGTTGTTTCCAAGATTGTCAAATAGCATCTGTTGATCTTGATTAAACAAGGAGCAGAGGTGGTATAATTCCTCTCTGCTCCTTTATATTCCCCCAATAAAATTTTGGATTTTAGATTTTAGATTCAATCCAAAATCCAAAATCTCTCTTGAAAAGCTTTGAGGTTCCCTCTGGGACGCTACTTTGTAGACGCCCGCTTTCTCGGCTTCAAGGTAGAGTACGCCCCAAGCCCTAGCTCAAACTTTTCGCAAAATCTAAAATCTCTAGAACAGAACCGAACCAGGACAACCGAAAAATGGCTACTTTGCAGCAGCAAAAGATTAGAATTCGCTTACAAGCATTTGACCGTCGCTTACTAGATACATCTTGCGAGAAGATTGTAGATACAGCAAATCGTACCAATGCTACAGCGATTGGCCCTATTCCCTTACCTACAAAACGCCGGATCTACTGTGTGCTGCGATCGCCACACGTGGATAAAGACTCACGAGAACACTTTGAAACCCGCACCCATCGCCGCATTATTGATATTTATCAGCCTTCTTCTAAAACTATTGATGCTTTGATGAAACTGGATTTGCCTTCAGGTGTGGATATTGAAGTAAAACTCTAAATTAGTTAATGGTTATTGGTTAGTAGTTAGTAGTTAGTAGTTTACCCACTAACCACTAACCACTAACTACTAACAAAAAGGTGTGAATATTTACCTTGCCCTGAAAGATATATCTTCAGGGCTTTTTCTTAGCTGGGAAACAAATGATAGAATGTAGACGTAGTACGGCAAAAGCAAAAAATAAAAGAATATTTTAAAGAGAATCATCAGATAAAACTTATACCAAAGTCGTAACAAGGTAAAAATGACATCCTCTTCTAAAATTGCCGTTCGTGAGCTACCTCTGTTCCCTTTGTCAGAAGTAGTTTTGTTCCCCACAAAGCAGTTACCCCTGCACATCTTTGAATTTCGCTACAGAATTATGATGAACACTATTCTGGAAAGCGATCGCAGGTTTGGTGTACTCATGGTTGATCCGGTCAAAGGCATGATCGCAAATGTCGGTTGTTGTGCTGAAATTATTCATTGTCAGCGACTACAAGATGACCGGATGAAAATGATCACTTTGGGGCAACAAAGGTTTCGTGTTTTAGAGTATGTGCGTGAGAAGCCTTACCCTGTTGGTTTAGTCGAATGGATTGAAGATTACCCACCTACAAAAGATTTGCGCCCTTTGGCTAACGAACTGAGTCAGTTGTTACGAGATGTTGTGCGTCTGTCAGCTAAATTAACCGAACAACAGATCGAACTACCAGAAGATTTACCTGATTTACCTCTAGAATTATCTTATTGGGTAGCAAGTAATCTTTTGGGTGTACCTCTAGAGCAGCAAACGTTGCTAGAAATGCAAGACACTGTTGCTCGTTTAGAACGGGAAACAGAAATTTTGACTTCTACTCGTAATCACTTAGCAGCTCGTACTGTTCTCAAAGACACTTTTAATCAGAAGTTGTGAGTAGTTAGTAGTTAGTAGTTACCACTAACCACTATCAACTAACAACTAACCCACAGGCAAAACACCATAACTGCCAAAAATTTTTAGTATTTCTGTGTATTGAGTTAATTCTTGTAAGGCAGATTGCATTTGTAGTTGAGATGTGTCTGCTTCTGCATCGATAAAAAATAAATATTCCCCTAGCGATCGCTTTGTAGGGCGAGACTCAATTCGACTGAGATTAATACCTAATTGAGCAAATACTTGTAGTGGCTTAACTAAGGCCCCCGGTACATTAGCGCCAACGCTAAAAGCTAGCGAAGTGTGGCTAATTTTGAGAGAAGATTTTTGATCGCTATTAGGCATATCACTCTGACTTACTACCCAAAAGCGAGTACAGTTTTCTGGGTAATCATTAATGCCGTTGACTAATACGGGTAAATTGTAAAGTTGTGCTGCTCGTTCAGAGGAGATAGCTGCTGCTGTCAAATCTTGCTTGAGTGTTTGCAATGCTTCGGTTGTAGAATTAGTAGGAATTACCTGTACACTTGGGAGAAATTCCTCCAACCATTTTTGGCATTGTGCTAAAGCTTGCGGGTGAGAGTAAACTGTTTTAATGCTTTCTAGGCTATGAGCGCAGGAAATCAAAGTGTGAACAATTGGTATCACCAAAGCCAACTGAATTTGTAAATTGTCCAGTTGCCATAGGGTGTCCATAGTCATAGTCACACTGCCTTCAATCGAATTTTCTACAGGTACAACAGCCAGGTGTACCTGAGATTGGGCGACAGCTCGCAGTGTTTGGGCAATACTAGGATAAGGACATAAGATAGCCTTAAGTCCTTGATTTTTGCTCAACCAGCTGACATACAGAAGTGCTGCTTGCTCTGCGTAAGTGCCAGGGGGGCCTAAATGTGCGATCGATAAAGTCATGAGGTTTTATTGAAAATGTAAGTCTGTTTAGCCTCGCAAAAGCTAGCGATGCTAAAGAAAGTTATTTAGGGAATAGAGGCTTCTATCCCAAATCCAAACTGCTAAAATTACTTTGCATGAAGTCTACACTTCAGATTTGGTAGATGCTTTTTCAATCTCTGTTGAGAATAAAAACTTGAATAGGGAAATTTGCACCTAATACTTGATAGAATACACTTTATAACCTATAATTATCTAGCTGCAAATAGAATTACAAAGCAATTAAAATATAAATTTTTTTATCTATAAATATAGAACTCTCAGTTAATATAGATTCAAAAAAATTTTTAGTCTCCTCACCCTCATTTTTATCAAAAACTCCAAAAATTAAAAAATAATAGAATTATAAAACAATTATTTTCATGAACGCATGTCTACCAAATTTACCGCTTCCCAATCGGTAGAAATTGCTGTTCCACAACAGCCTATTCCCATTCAGCACTACTTGCGTCAGCCTCAACGTCTGGTCTATGCATTAGTAGACACGAATCGAATTCAGCCCTTAGCTGATGATATTTTTCGTTTAAAAATGCGTCCCCTTGCTTTTATGTCACTCAGTATTCAGCCTACTGTAGATATGAAAGTTTGGGCAGAATCTAATGGTAAAATTCATTTGCGATCGCAAGGTTGTGAAATCCTTGGCATTGAGTATATTAACCAGCGCTTCAATCTCAATTTAAAAGGGTATTTATCACCATATCAATTCAACACTGGCACTCATTTACGAGGTAGAGCGGATTTAGAAGTAGAGGTAGAGTTACCACCACCATTTTCCTTTACTCCCAAAACAATTTTAGAAACCACTGGCAATGGTTTATTGAAAAGTGTACTCTTAACGATCAAGCAAAGACTGTTACATCAATTAATAGCTGATTATCGTCGCTGGGTAATGCTACAAATCCAACCAGGAAAGCTAATTAGCGATGAGCAAAGTCCAGAGTTACCCATTTTAAATATTGAGTAATCATCGTCGAGACTGGTAGGAGGACAAGGGAAGCGGGACACGGGGGACAAGGGGGACACGGGGGACAATGAAGACAAGGAGGAGAAGGAAAAGGGAATGTAGTGGGTCATGAACTTTTAGTACATAGCACCCCGATGAAAATCTTTATTCCTTCTGCCTTCTGCCCTGGTGCCTTCTGCCTTATTTTCAGAGTAGAGCAAACATTCTCCGCGTCTTCTTCCCTTTGCCTTGTCCATTAAATTCGGCAAGGACGAAAAGACTTGCGATGTAAAGGTGAAAGCCCATGTTCTTGCAGTGCTAGTAAATGTTTTGGACTTCCATAACCCTTATTTTGCTCTAAATCGTACATAGGATATTTAGAGGCAAGTCGCACGATTAAGTCGTCTCGCCACACCTTAGCAATTATACTAGCAGCAGCAATAGCCAGCGATCGCTCGTCTCCCTTGACAATATTTTGTTGCAGGAGTGGCAAATCTTTAATTGATTGCTTACCATCAATTAAGCAGAGTGTAGGCTGCACCTTTAGCTTCAGCACTGCTCGCTTCATCGCTAAAAGTGTAGCTTGCAAAATATTTATTTGGTCAATTTCAACAACTGAAGCAAAGCCTATTTTACAGTCAATAGCAGCAGAGTGGATATGTTGAGCTAGCTGACTTCTGCGAGAGCTAGACAGCTTTTTACTATCCTTAATTTTTGCTGCTATCAGTGCAGGCAGAGCATCATTTGGTAATATCACTGCTGCTGCAACTACAGGCCCAAACAAACAGCCCCGCCCTACTTCATCCACACCTGCAACTGGCCCACAGATGTCTGAAAACGCGGAGAATTCTAGCCAACTAGCTTGCTGCTGAAGTGTTGGCAAATCAACAGAAGCTTTATCTGGCTTGAGCTTGGCCATATTCAATGTTTTGAACTTTTAGCTTTAGCTTTCATCTGTTGAATCTGTCTCCAAAGCAGAAGAACGACGGCGACGACGACGGACAACAGTAGTGGTAGTAGCTTCTGTTTCATCTGCCATCATAGGCAAGTCAGATGTCTCAGTTGCTACTGGTGGTGATGGTTCTGTTTCTAGCGGAGCCTCTATGGTGCTAGTTGCCGTTTGAGCAATTACTTCCGGAGTTGTTTGTGTGGGCATAGTAGCAGCTTGACCAGGCAAAGTGACGTTAATAATTACAGACTTGGGATTTCTCACTTCCCGGTTCAACTTCACCAATGGTGAAACTCCCATTAAAGCGTAGACATCTTGTTCCGGTGGTGTCATTTCCACAGTTACAATCTCTGGTGGTTCTACCACTGGTTTGACTATCTCCGGTCTTGAGATTTTAGCTCGTTCTCCTCTTTCCACCCAACCTGATTTATTAATATTAGGTATTGGTAGATCAGAAGTCTCTACTAAGTCTCTGTCTGCATCAATGTCCATATCTGGCTCATTCACCAGTGATAATGGGTTGCCATTGATGCGTGGCTCTTCTTTACCATTACCGCCATTTAGACCAATGCGACGACGACGACGTCTCTTGCTATCACTAATTTCTTGATAGCTGGGATGGTTGCTAAGATTCAATCCACCTAAATCGGTATCGTGTTCGTATCCTTCCCCGAATCCTTCGTAACTATCCCGTGGTTCACTCAAGCGAGGAGACGGCAGACGGGGTTCTCTTTGAGGCAAAGATACAAAGCGTTCTGGTAATTCGGCTGGTGATGCGATGGAACGGCTTTCTGTTTCTCCAGGTAAATGCACAACATGTCCTAAACCACCACAGGTTTGACAAGGTTCGCTAAACAATTCGTAAATATTTTGACCTTGACGCTTGCGGGTGAGTTCTACTAGACCTAGTTCAGTTAATTGAGCAATCTGAGGACGGGCTTTGTCTGCTTTCAAGGCTTTGTTAAAGTGTTCCAGGACGTGCTGTTGGTCACGTCGTGTTTCCATATCAATGAAGTCAACGACTATCACACCAGCAATATTCCGTAAACGTAGCTGGCGGGCTATTTCTGTGGCAGCTTCGCAGTTTGTCCATAACACTGTTTCTCTGGCTGTTGCTGATCGCGTAAATGAACCAGAGTTGACATCGATCACTGTTAATGCTTCGGTGGGTTGGATGATAATGTAACCACCAGAAGGAAGGTCTACTCTAGGTTTGAGGGCTTCTTTGATCGCAGCGTTGATCCGGAAGTATTCTAAAATTGCTGTGCGATCGCGGTGGTGGTCAATTAACAATCCTTGTGGTACTTGTCCACCACTCCAGTTTTGCAAATACTGCTTCACCCGTTTTAAACCAGTACTAGAGTCTACGACTATGCGGTTGACATCCGCACCATACATATCGCGCAATACACGCTGGATAAAGTCATCATCCCGGTTGAGGAGTGCAGGGGCGCGGGTAGAAACTGCTTCTTGTTGAATAGCTTCCCATTGTTTTTGTAGGTTTTCTAAATCCTCAATGATTGCTTCTTCTGGTTTGCCTTCTGCTTCGGTGCGAACCAACAAACCCATCCCCGCAGGTTTAATTAAAATTGCTAATGCCCGTAAGCGGTTACGTTCATTTTCATTTTTGATTCGGCGGGATAAATTTACACCCCGTCCGTAGGGCATGAGTACGACGTAACGTCCGGGTAAGGTAATGTTTCCTGTAAGCCTTGGCCCCTTTGTCCCTGTTGGCTCCTTCATTACTTGCACTAATACTTTTTGTTGTGGTGCTAGTAATTCTGTGATGGCTGCTGCTGTACGCTTGAGCCGTAATGGGCCTAAGTCTGTAACGTGAATAAATCCGTTGCGTTCTGGGTCGCCGATATTTACGAAAGCAGCATCTATCCCAGGTAATACATTTTCTACTACTCCTAAGTAGATATCACCAATTTGGTGATGACCTGTAGCAACAACTAATTCTTGTATTTGATCTTCAGAAAAGACGGCAGCTATTTGATGCTGCTCCGCGATAATAATTTGTTTTGGCATTCAATTTCCTCAAAAATTGGCAGCAAAAATAGACTTGGGGGCACGTTGTCCCTATTGCCCCTGCAAGCCCAAACAGGCGCTGCTGTTAGTAAAAACTGCGAACCAAAGCCCACACTTAAAGAGCTATCGACTGAGAAAATGCGTTTACACGCCCGATTTTTCCAGAACGGCTGCATATTATTTAAGCAATTTAATCACCCGTCCATGGTTAATTTTTAATGCAATGCACTCATTCTCTAAGAATTAGGCATTCAGCATGTGTGTTAAAAATCATAAAGTTGAGAGAAGCCGACGGAGCCTTTTATGTAGTCACTGATTCACAAGGTAGCCATCAAGAGAGAGTGTTCTTGAATCTGCCTGGTGGTGGTCTGGGATAAAATCCTAGATGTTGCTCTCTAAATCTTTGCTTTCAAACCCTGAGTACCAGGATTGTGAACCAAATAACTCAATGCAGCGCCAGAAAATTCTCTTCATATCATTCTAACGCAACCTTGTTAAAAATCAATTCCCCATGTCCAAAATTGAGGGGTAACTAAATAGCAAGTTACCCCTGAAAGTATGAACTAGTCGCGCAACAGCAAACGACGGCGATGGATTTGCAGTAGTTGTAATTCTTTACCAGACACTTGTTCTAGCATAAACAGAACTTGTTCTGGACGCAACAGCGTACCATCTGGACGACAACTACCCAAATAACGCAAACTCACTGCTGATTGTGCATCGACATTAGTAATTTCCAGCAATTCCATCTCAAATAAGCGATCGCGCAGATTTACTAACTGAGTTTTGCCTGACTTAGTAGTTTGCTCATACCAAAGCTCACTTTTTTGTGTAATTGTATTCAGCCATTCTTGCCATTGTGATGCTGTTGATGATTCTGGTACAGCGATCTTAAGTACATACTCAGCAGCTTCTAGCCCTTGGGTAGCAGCAGGAGCTTTTAAATCCAGCTCTACCACATCATATATAGGTATATCACTAGATAGTACATCTACCAATCTTTGGCGAAAAGTATCCACATCCAGTCGCTGAGTTAACTCAAAATCCACAATTTCACCACTACTGGTAGCTCCCAAAGGCAAAGCCGAAGCCACAGAAATCCGGGGTGATGGATGATACCCACCTGTAAAAGCAATTGGCAATCCAGCTCGCCGCATGGCTCGATCAAACAAGCGCATTATATCGAGGTGGCTAATCAGAGCCATATCGCCTTGTTTGCCAAACCATACCCGTAGTCTTTGAACTCTAGTAGTATTAGGTACAAACTGTCCCGCAAATTCTGGGATTGGTAGTGGGGGAATGACAATGTTATGACCAAAGTCTGTGCCGCAGACACCACAGTGAGAACAACCATCAAATGAGCAATCAGGAACGATCGCAGCTTCTAGGGCGCGTTTTAAGTCTTCTTTTAGCCATTTTTTGTCGATACCAGTGTCTATATGGTCCCATGGTAGGGGTTTGTTGAGGGAGGGAGGGAGTGGAGTGTGAGGAGTGTGAGGAGTGAGGAAAGACAAGGAAGCAATTTCTCCTTCTTGTCCCCCTTGTCCCCTGATCTCCTCTGTCCCAAACAAATTCCACTCGCCATTCTCAACTTGGCGGTATTTCCAACTGAGGCCAGCTTCAGCGATCGCAACTCCCCAAGCATTGTATGCACGCTCGATGCTGTCGTACCAGGAATCCATACCTGCACCTAATTCCCAGGCCCGATGTAAAACTTTACCAAGAGAGCGATCGCCTCTACCGATAAAATCTTCCATCGCTGACAGCCGCACATCGGTAAAGTTTACCTTCACGCCTTTCATGCGGCGGAATTCTTGTTGCAGCAACTTTTGCTTACGTTCAAACTCAGCACTAGCAACCGAGTGCCACTGAAATGGCGTATGGGGCTTGGGTGTAAAGTTAGAAATTGTCAAATTGAATGCCATTGGTTTCCTACCCTTCGCCCGACATTCCCGTTGTAACCAACTGACTGTTTCAGCAATACCCAACACATCTGCATCGGTTTCCCCTGGTAAACCGATCATGAAATATAACTTGATTTTGTCCCAGCCTTGTTCCCAAGCTGTTTTTACACCCCGTAATAACTCTTCATTCGTCAAACCCTTGTTGACAATATCTCGCATTCTTTGAGTGCCAGCCTCTGGGGCAAAGGTTAGACCACTTTGTCGCATTCCACCCAGAATATTAGCGATATTTTCATCAAATCTGTCTACCCTCTGGCTGGGCAGAGAAAGAGAAATATTGTCATTTTTGAGGCGATTTTTGATTTCCATGCCCACTGCTGGCAGGGACAAATAATCAGAACAACTCAAAGAGAGTAAAGAAAATTCGTTGTACCCAGTTTCCCGCATTCCCTTCTCAATTGCTGCCACCACCTTTTCTGGTTCCACATCCCGTGCTGGGCGGGTAAGCATTCCGGGTTGGCAGAAGCGACAACCACGAGTACAACCGCGTCGAATTTCAATCGTCAAGCGATCATGGACTGTCTCGACGTAAGGAACTAACCCAATCGAATAAGCAGGAATGGGCGTAGCAACTCGTCGCAAAATCCGTTTGGGTACATCTGGCCGGTTGGGATGTACAGAACCATCCGCAGCCATATTGTAAAACTGGGGAACGTATACACCCGGTATTTGTGCCAAGTCTAGCAAGAGTTCTTGCCGACTTAAGCCTGCTTGTTTACCTTCTTCTAAAACTAAACCAATTTCTGGCAGAAGTTCTTCACCGTCCCCTAAGGCGAAAAAGTCAAAGAAATCGGCGTAGGGTTCGGGATTGGATGTCGCTGTCTGTCCACCAGCAAAAATTAACGGATAACAAAAGGATTGGGGAATGCTCCCATGTCCTCCAAGTCGTCCCCCTTGTTTCCTTATCTCCCTTGTCCTTTCATTTCTTTCTTTCCAGGTCAGGGGAATACCAGCCAAATCCAACATTTCTAAAATATTGGTAGCACCAAGTTCATAACTGAGGCTAAAACCCAAAATATCAAATTCTGTAAGCGATCGCTTTGACTCAACGGCAAATAATGGCGTTTTGGTTGTCCGCAATTTAGCCGCTAAGTCTGGATTTGGTAGGTAAGCGCGATCGCATAATTGACGTGGTTGGGCATTTAAAATGTTATAGAGAATGATATGCCCTAAATTAGAGGCTCCTACTTCGTATACTTCGGGATAAGTCAATACCCAACGTATCACTGCCGTTCCCCACGGCTTGTGTATTGCCAGACGCTCATTACCCAGGTAACGACCTGGTTTGATGATATCTGAGGTGATTAGTTTTTCAACTGCAATAGCCACTGTGCTATTCTTCTAGCTATTTTAAATAAATTACTTTGACACCAACCTGGACTAGATTAAAACATTTGAGATTCGCTGAACAGCCTTCTGCTAAAGAATCTTAACCCAAAATGTCAAATCTCAAATCCAAAATTGGTATTACTCACCTCCAACCTTAGCATTGATTAGGTAATTTCAGAGTGTTAATTAGTGTTTACAAAATTTTTTCATGCCAATCAACTTAAAAGTGAGTGAGAAGCGACTTAAAATGCTACTTTACCTTCAAAATATTTCAAAAACTTTATCGAGTTGAGTAAGTTCAAATACAATTCTCAGAGATGGGGAAACCGAGCAAAGGCTAAATTGTCTTCCTAAGTCTTGAGCAAACTTGAGTGCAGATACCAGCGCCATTAAGCCAGCACTATCTAATGCTTCTACTTGCTCCAAATCTACCAGCAATCTACTGCTTGTATTTTGTGCCAGTGCTTTTATTAAATCTTGTTTAAATTCCAGAGCATTAGCAGCATTTAAACTGCCCTGAGGACGAATGACCGTAATTGTTGGATTCTTAAGCACCGCTTGCATAGTGTCATCCTAAATGTAATGTAAATTTTTTGAATAATGGAAGATAGATGTATTTGACCATATACTCTTTCTGCCTACATCGACCATTTGTATTACTTCTCTTTGTGGAATCTTTATTGGTCTAATATTTCTGTTTAAAGATTGTCAAATCCCAAAGAAAATGTATTTAAGTATACTTTTGTTAAAATAAAGATTAAATATTATTGCTTGCCATGTCCCTTAGTTTTCAATCAGTTATTACTAAAGTTTGGTAAATGCCAACATTCAAGCAATGTTAAAGGTTCTACCTGCACTTCAACCATGTGATAGATGCAGGAGGCGATCGCGAATCAAATCACTCCTAAGGTGTGATTCAGATCACTGCTAACCTACGTGTCAGATCACATTTTATACAAAATTGTGGCTGGGATAATAACTATATAAAGTTGGTTGGTTAATTACGTATGAAAACTAGATATGTTATTCGTCAACTAGTAGAAAGAGCGCTTCTAATAAAAAAATTAACTCCGGAAATAGAAAATGAAATCAACTCAGAACTAACAGAAATGGGTTACATCTCTGACATTGATTATGAAGCATTGGAATTGTTAATGGCAGAAATGGATGCTGGGCGTATCCAATTAGTGCCAAATATCTAAAAAAATACTTACTATTACAGTACTTTATGTTACTAATAATACTTAAAAAGTAACTGTAAATAATCAAGCTTAGGAATTTGGTAATATAAGTCTTAGTAACAGCAGTGTTTGCTGATATTTTGTTGTAAAAAATATTTCAAGATTGAAAATTAAGCACAAGGCACGCTTTGTTTGGGGAAAAAGAGTTTTAGATTTTCTTTTGTAGTGTGAGCAGTTTAGAAGTGTGTCTAGAATCTTAACGATTATTTATTTTTGTAGCTTGAGCTAATCTTTATCTCAGATGAGATTATAAACCCATTATCAAAGCTTAAAGCTTTATTATTTAGAAATTATGTCCAAGGTGAATTAAGATAGCTAAGATATTCTATTTTCATAGAGACATGAGAAATTTTGCGTATTTCTAGATATAAACTGCAAAGCTTTAAGTATGTAGTGTTTTGCTTCATTCAAGTGAAGCATAATTTTTTATCTCACACAACGCTACTAGCCTGTACATCCTTTCTTATAAGCTTGCCAAACCTTATGAATAAACTGATGAAGTAGCTGTTTAGCAGGGGAGTCTAGTTCAGGTTTTGGTTCTTTTGCTAATACCTGACTCAATAGATCAATGACTTCTGTATCTAAAGCTGGTCGAAATAAATTTATAGGCCAAAGTAGGTCAGACGCTTCACGTAAATCATTAATGATTGGAGGTTCCGAAGATTTGACCAATAACAGCAAAGGACGTACCCAGCACAACTGACGAGAAATCACAACTTGAATAACTTCCACATATAGTTTACTATCATCATGCTCTAAAGATACTATTTGCCCTGGTTGAAAATTAGGTGTAATCTCCATATTTACATAGCTTCGTCAGTGGCAATCATTGTGCTGCTGCTCTTTTATTAAAAGCTAGCATAGGCAATAGCAATCTGGGGATAGGGGAAGGGGAGGACAAGGGTCGGAGTCGGGGATTGGGGATTGGAAGGAAGACCAGGGGGACACGGGAGAGTGGGGAGTGTAGGGAGAGTGTAGACGCGCCCATCGGCTTCCCGTAGGGTGGAGTGTGGGGAGTATAGAATAACCACTAATGTACAGACGCGATGTTCCTCGCGTCTGTACCCACTAATCACTAACAACCATCAACCAATAACTACCAACAACCTTTTCATTGCTATACAATAGTTTAAGTAACTGTGAAGCTAATTCTAGTAAACAACCTTTAGATAAAAAATTTGTTGTAGTAAATAACCAAAAGAGCAAACAGCCGTGTCAGTCGAAACCCAACAGAAGCGTTCAACATCCAGAAAACTAGCGCCTCAGTATCGCGTTTTGCTCCATAACGACGACTACAACACTATGGAGTATGTGGTACAGGTTCTATTAACCACCGTGCCCAGCCTGACTCAACCTCAGGCTGTTAGCATTATGATGGAAGCCCATAGCAACGGTCTTGCTTTAGTTATTACCTGCGCTCAGGAACCTGCTGAGTTTTATTGTGAGACATTAAAAAATCATGGCTTGACCAGCACAATTGAACCAGAAGAATAAATCAGTTATCAGTAAACAGTTATCAGTAAACAATTCGATCACTAATAAATTTTAAAACCAAGTTGGTTTCTCAGTGAGATAAACTAACTTAAATTCCTAACATTCTATCCAACTTGGTATGAAAATAAACCTTGCTTCTATAGCCCGGCATTCTGTATTCATCAGGCTGGGTTGTTTTATTTTGGCTTTATTAGTACTTTGGTTGCCTTTTGCCATACCAATATATTTACTAGTGCCTAATGTCAATTTAGTCAGTATTATGACAATGGTACTACTGTATATAGAATTTATTGTTTTACTAAAAATATGGAGTCAGCAAGTTTACAAACAACCCCAAATTTTTCAGCACTACGGTTTACAATTTACGCGATTAAATGGCGTAGATTTAGTAAGGGGTTTGGCTATTGGATTTGTTAGTATTTTAATTTTATTTGGTTTAGAAGGTTTGCTAGGTTTATTGGTATGGCAACAACCCAAAGTTTTTTTATTAAAAGTAGTATTAGAAGGTTCCCTCACAGGTTTGGGTGTTGGGTTTGCTGAAGAATTGTTATTTCGAGGTTGGTTGTTGGATGAGTTGCAGCGAGATTATTCTCCCCGTGTAGCACTTTGGACAAATGCAATTATTTTTGGGGTATCGCATTTTATTAAGCCAGTGGAAGCAATTATTCACACATTGCCACAACTCCCTGCTTTAGTGCTGCTGGGGTTGACCCAGGTATGGGGAAAGCGCTGGCGTAGGGGGCGTTTGGGTTTACCTATTGGTTTGCATGGTGGTTTAGTTTGGGGTTATTACATCATTAATGTTGGGGGATTGATTGAATATACGAATCGGGTTCCTGATTGGGTGACTGGGGTAAATAAGAATCCTTTGATGGGGGTGATGGGGTTAGTGTTGATGGGCGTTTTGGCATTGTGGATGAGGGGACAAGCATCTAGAATTTAAAATAAAAATAACAAGATAATCCCCATAAATAAATCCAGTAACTTTATTTTGAATGCATGAACGAAGTTGAGGTATCAGACTGCGAAATAATAATCACAATTCATCGCAATTTCAACAGTATGTCCTTCTATAAGGTTTAGATCTTGAATTTCGATTTTATTTCCAAGTGAGACTGTTGCTGTTAAGTACAGGCTATATTTCACTTGCAAACCTACTTTTTTATTTCATGATACATCAAGCTGCTTGCAGAAATAAAATTGCTCGGCATTAGGGATATTATTGACCTAATCACTAACTCTTTAAAGGATTGCGAATATAGCCATACTTACCATTCAATCCCACCCATGCCAATCCTTCAGAAAAGTTTCCAACCTGATCAAATGTTGGTTGAATTACAAAGTTGCCACTCTTATTGATATAACCATATTTGCCATCAGTTTTGACTGCCGCTAGTCCTTCGTGAAAATTGTAAGTATCTGCAAATATTGGCTTGATGATGACGTTCCCTGTCTTGTCAATATAACCCCATTTGCTATCAATCTTTACCGATGCTAGCTCTTCAGAGAATTTGTAATTGTCATCAAATATTGGCTTGATAACCACTTTGCCGTTTTTGTCAATGTAACCAGATTTGTCAGCAATCGTTACATCTGCAAGCCCTTCAGAGAAATACCCGGCATTATTAAATTGTGGTTGAATAACAAAGTTACCGCTCTTATCGATAAAGCCCCATTTTCCCCTAGTCTTTACTGCTGCAAGCCCTTCGGAGAAATCAGCAGCACCAGCGAATTTTCTCTCAATTACGAAACTCCCTGTTTTATCAATAAAGCCACAAGTACTGACAACACATGCCCTTGCTAGCCCCTCAGAAAAATTATTTGCATTGTCTTTGGTAAATTGCTGAGTGATGACAAATTTTCCAGTCTTATCGATATAACCCCAGTTTTGTCCTGAAATCCAAACTCTTGCTAGTCCTTCAGAAAATTTATCAGTTTCATCAAACTGTGGTTGAATTACTACATTTCCACTCTTGTCAATATAGCCCCACTTGCCATCTATTTGTACTTGCGCCAGCCCTTCAGAAAACTCACCAACACCATCAAATTGTGGTTGTATGGCAAAATTAATATTTTCTGAAGAGGCAGGTAAGATTGGTGCTGTAGTTGATGTATCTGTTGGTGTAGAAGAACTAGCTATTGGTGTGGGAGTTGAAGTTGTTACAGGTGGTGGAGATGGAGAACGACTTAGTAGAGCGACAATAGAAAGAACTCCTATTCCCAATCCACCTAGTCCAATTAAACTTCCCCATAGTAGTGGTTTGGGGATTTGTGAAACTATAGTAGTTAGTGTAGAAGATACAAAAGGTTGTGAATGGGTTTGTGACTGTGGAATTATAGCACTTAGCGCTTGTAATGCCTCGGATGCAGACTGGTAGCGTTGGCTAAAGTGATAGCGTACCATCTTAGTTAAAATATTGGCTAGCTTATCGCTCACCTGTACATAATTGCGCCAAATCAGTTCACCTGTTGTATTATCCAGCAGTAACTGTTGCGGCATTAAGCCTGTGAGAGCTTGGATACCAATCATTCCTACTGCATAGATATCACTACATAATTTGGGGTCACGATTGGCTTGTTCAGTTGGCATATAACCAGGAGTACCGATCGCAATGGTAGATCTAACCTGACCTTGAGTATTCATTGCTAAACTGCCAATTTCTTTGACTGCGCCAAAGTCAATCAATACAATTTTTCCATCACTTCGACGCCGCATTAAATTTTGGGGTTTAATATCCCGGTGGACGATATTACGTTGATGGACGATCGCCAATACTTCCAAGGTTTCCTGCAACAGTCTGACAACTTCATTTTCACTAAAACGCCTACCAGGAGTCAGTTCTTTGCTCAAATCATGCCCATCAACAAATTCTTGAACTAAATAGAATTCACCATTTTCTTCAAAGTGAGCAAACAGCCTTGGTATTCGATCATTTTGTCCTAATTGGTACAAAACTTGTGCTTCTGTTTCAAATAATCTTCTGGCAATAGGTAAAACAGATGGATCGGGACTGGTTGGCTTTAGGTGTTTGACCACACATTGGGCATAAGTGGGTAAATCCATATCTTTTCTAAATATGTGTCGGCAAATCCACCACTCCCGAGTTGTTGGACTATCTGGTAGTGATTACGCAGGATTGTTCCATTGACCAGCATAAGGTTGAACCAGTAGAGCTAAAGGCTAATGTGATTGTATGAATCAACATCAATGCTCAACTGTTTAATTACTGAAAAAATAATATTTTAGTTACTTTTGTTTAAGAAGTAACCTCAGCCATTGTCCCCACTAAACAAGCCCGATCTAAATTCACTCCACTTAAATTTGCCCCTTCTAACTCTGCACACAGTAGATTTGCACCCGTCAAATTTGCTCCTGACAAATTTGCCTCTCTCATATCTGCTTCTTCTAAATTTGCTTCACTCAACAACGCCCCTTGTAAATCTGTACGACTTAAGTCTGCGCCTTTGAGATTTGCCCCTGTGAGGTTAGCACCTCGTAAGTCAGCACCCCGTAAGTCAACTCCTTGTAAGTTGACATTCATCAAATTTGCACCACTGAGGAAAGCACCAGCAAAAGACACTTCACTCAGTCTCGCCCCCATTAAATTAGCACCACGTAAATTGCTACCTCGTAAGTCAGCACCTGTCAAGTCTGCTTGCATTAAGTTCGCACCCATTAAATTAGCACGCAAATCAGTTGCTTGTAGGTTTGCTCCCATTAAATTTGTACCTTCCAAATGGGCGCCTTCAAGTTTAGAAGCAGCAAAATTTGTACCCACAAGAGTAGCACCAGCAAAGTTGATGCGGTTTAAATCCAAGTTTGATAAATCTTCGTCTTCTAAATTAGCTCCTGCTAAGTGCTTGATTTTTCCTGATTTAATGGCTTCGGTGTTCATGTGGTTAGTTAAAAAATTTATTTAACAATTAAGTGCAGCTTTGGGTAAAGTCGTAATTTTTGAAACGCAAAGGGACGCAGAGTAGGCGCAGAGGTACGCAGAATTTCTCTACGTAGAATTCGCTAGGAATAAATGGAAATTTGTACTACGATAGAAACAAATTACTAAGTTAAAAAAGCGTTCATTGTATACGTGAATTCTGATTTATTTCTACACTGCTTTTAGTTTCACTCTCTAGTCGAGAATCCAATAACCACATACCTGTACTGGCTTTGGGTGTAATTATGGGTAACTCTAGTCCTTGTTGCAAGCCCATAACTAATAGTGTTAAGGCATCTATCAGTTTTGGATCAAACCGTCGCGATTGTTGTTTGCATTCTTCTAAAGCTTGATTAATGATTTCTTCACGACTCAACTGAGATGACTGTTTTTGATGCACTCGCCATTGAAATTCAACAATGAGTGCCAAAATTCTCGATTCTAGGGGAATTTCATCGCCAGCTAATCTGGCAGGTTCACCAGTTCCATCCCACCACTCGCTTTGGTGAGTGATGATTTGTGCTACTGCTCGTAGCCTGGGCATTGTTCGCAGTACCTGCGCGCCTGGTACAAGAGGACAAGTTAAAGGACAACTGGGTGCATCTTCTTGGTAATAAGTGGTGATACCGGGAGTGAGTACACTTTCTACTCTTTGCAGTGGCTCTATACGGTGTAGCAATCCGGCTAAGCGCAATCTTTTTATTTGCCATGCGGGCAAATCCAAAAGTTGCCCCATTGTATCTACTAATGCCACAATTTCTGCTGCTGCCATTGGATTAGTAATATCAGCAGCATCGATAATTTGCGCCATCCGCAAAAATGCCTGGATTTCATTAGAAACTAAGTTATTATCTAAGGCTTGGTGGCGGATGGTGGTGGGAACAGATATGTTTACCTGTTCGGTTTGGAGGTAATCAACTACACGAGATACTACTGCACTTAATTCTTCTGATGTAGCTAAGCTGGGTTGAATAGCTTGTTGATCAGCAGTGAGTTTTGCTGCTAATTCTGGATTGTAGCGTTGGATGTGAGCGATCGCTAAGGTGGCTGTTTCTTTGACTAATTCTGGTTCAAATGTCCACAAGCCGTAAAATTTTCTTTCTAAATCTGATCCAGGCAATCCAGAACTACCATAATCAGCAGCAGATAATTCTTGACAAATTACCATTGCTGTGTATTTTGGCGATAAGATAATCAAGTGCCATTCTTGGGCTACCGGATCAGTCGGATCTAAAGCAACTAAGTTGACATTAGGTAACTGACTAGTGGAATGTTCTGCCCAGCCAGTATCTGGGGCTGCCATGATAGTTACTTGACGTGATTTTTTGGCGATGTCTGCGTATCGTTCTGCTTCTTGGAGATACCATTTCCCTCGTTCAAAGGCGGTAATTACCAAGGGTGAGGTGACATCATTTAATATATGGTCTTCTAGAGCATGACATAGGGCGACTAGGGTATTTTTATAGTACACACCGAATCTAATCGGTCTTTTACTATGGCGATGAGCGATTTCCAGCTGTTGGAGTATGGAGCCTTCTAACATGAGGTTTGATTAAACTAACCGCGAATGATGCCTCTCGGCAAAGAGGAGAAAATAATGGCTTATGTCACTTTAGTTTACTGTTTGATACTCAATTATGCTATCTACTGAGAGTGCTAATATTCTGTAACAAATCTAAGCCAATGCACCCAAAGCTATTAGGGTAGATTTTTGTGCTGTTGTTAAACCATAAGCTCCTGTAATATTCATGCCTTCATATAATCTAGGAGTTGTTAAAGTTTTTAGGCACTCACCTGTTTTGATATCCCAAACTTTTATTGTCTCATCTTGGGAGCCAGTGGCGACCATCTTGCCTTGAGGACTGAAGGCAACTGATTGCACAGGTTGAGTGTGTCCATAATAAATGCCTACACACTCACCTGTATTAATATCCCACAATCTTACTGACTGGTCTGCACTGCCACTAGCTAAGATTTTTCCACAAGGGCTGAAGGCAAGGGAAGTTACCCAGCTTGTATGTCCTTCACAAATGTCAAGACATTCACCTGTGTTGATATCCCAGAGTCTTACGGTCTGATCAGCACTACCACTAGCCAGAGTACGACCATCTGGACTCTGGACGACACAGAAGACATAATTACTATGCCCTTTTAATGTCCTGACTTCTGTGTCATTGTTGATATGCCAAAGTTTAACTGAGGCATCTATACTCCCACTGGCTAATGTTTTACCGTCCCTACTAAATGCGACTGCAAATACTCCTTCGCTATGTCCTTGGAATGTTCTCACTTCCACATTACTGCTAACATCCCAAAGCTTTATAGAATTATCAAAACTGCCACTCGCTATGGTTTTACTGTCAGGACTAAATGCGACTGAATGTACCCAGTCAGTATGTCCTTGATAAGTTTTTAAACATTCTCCCGTGCTAGCATTCCAAAGCTTAACGGAGGAGTCAAAACTGCCACTTACCAAGGTTTTTCCGTCATAACTAAATGCTACGGAAAAAACTTGAGAAGTATGTCCAGACAAAGTATTTAGGCATTTACTAGTTCTGACATCCCACAATCTTACTTTTTTATCGGCATTGCCACTGGCTAATTTTTCACTGTCTGGACTAAAAGATAGAGAGTATATATTGTTACTATAACCTTTACAAGTTCTGAGGCAAATGCCAGTATCAGCGTCCCATAACCTGACTGTTTGGTCTGTACTGCCACTGGCTATAATCCTACTTTCCGTATTAAATGCTACTGAGGAGACAGTATTGGTGTGTCCAGTATAAGTTTTTAGACAGTTACCAGTAATGACATCCCATAGCTTCACTGTTTTGTCGGCACTACCACTAACTAAAGTACTACCATTGGGACTAAATGCAACAGAGAATATTCCACGAGTATGTCCGGTGAAAGTTTTAATTTCTTGAGCAGTACGAATATTCCAAAGTTTAATTGAGGTGTCTAAACTACCACTAGCTAATGTTTTACCATCACAGCTAAAGGCTAATGACAATATGGTGTGATTGTGTACAAAAAAAGTTTTAATCTCTGTGCCACTGCGAACATCCCAAAGTTTGATAGAACAGTCTAAACTACCACTGGCTAATATTTTACCTACAGGACTAAAAGCAACTGAAAGTACTTGATGACTATGTCCGTAAAAAGTATCTATGCAAGCTGCTGTACTCACATCCCAGAGTTTAACTAGACCATCTAGTCCAGCACTGGCGATAACTTTACCATCTGGACTAAAAGTAACAGAAGATATTCCATGATTATGTCCCGTGCAAGTTCTAATTTCTTTGCCAGTGCTAACATCCCAAATTTTTAATAAAGAATCAAAACTGCCACTGGCAAGAATATTTCCTTGAGGACTAAAAGCAACAGAAAAGACTTGGTTGGTATGTCCTCTTAAGGTAAGAAGATGCTTTCCTGTTTGCACCTGCCACAAGTAAACATTACCATTAGCATCACCTGTCGCTAACAAGTTACCATCTGGACTTAGGGCTAAAGATAATACGGCAACCAAAATTTTAGAAAAAACGGATTTTGTTAAATCTGAATTAGTAAAATCGACATTATGTAGTTTTATTCCTTGAAGATTAGCTTGCCAAACCCGAAGCTGGGAAAAGTCGTAACCACTTAAATCTATTTCTAACTGTCGTAGCAAGTTTATGAGATTACCACTGATGTATCCTGTTTCTTTTAAAGATTCACTCCTTAATCGTGCCAAAATTTCTCTACAGTGATTTTCAATATTGTTGGGAGATCCAAAATTAGCAAGCAATTTCTCAATTACTGGTAGTAAGATTAAGCAAATTTGACTATCTTTAATATAATCTTTAGCAGTAGCTTTGACCAAAGCATGAGTAGTAAATAATTCCAGTTGTCCAGAAATTATTTCTGTAGAAATTTGCTCGATAAATTGAGCGATCGCGTACTCCATGACGACAGGTTGTTGAGTAATATAAGCAGCTTTCTTTTCAATTAATGACCGCCTTTGCAAGCAAGCGATCGCCTGCATAATTTCACTTTGGGGAATGTTGGCAATACAATCATCTTGTAGTTCTACCAATGTAATTGGCTCTCTATTAATAGCAAGCCAGTACATTATGTCTTTTTCTAATTGACTCAAACGCTGAAATTGCCTATCTAATAAATTGCGAATATCATCAAAAACAAATATACCTTGATTTAAAAGTTCTAAAAATTCGGAAATATTACTATCAAAACAGTCCCGAATCGCAGAAGCTACAATCTTTAAAGCCAGGGGATTTACTGCATAATGAGAAATCAAAACTTGCCATTCTGTTTCTGAAGCAGTAAAAGACCCTTTAGTAGAGAAAATTTCTCGAACAGCACTCAAAGGTAAACCAGTTACTTGTAAGCTGTGGACGGGTAAATTTTCGCCTTCAAATGTCGCAAATCCTTGGGGTTTTTCACGAGAAGTCAGGATTAAGCAACTATTGTGGCGTGTGTCTGCAATACATTGCAGCAGTTGACTATAGCCAGAGTATCCTTGACGATAACCTCCAGCGCGATCGCCACTTTGCAGCACTGCTTCAATATTATCTAAAACAAGAAAACAGCGCCTAGTACGTAGGTAATTTATCAACCGCAAGATTTTCCCATCCAAGCTGCTTGGTAATTGTGTTTCTTGTTGGTTGGAGAAAAAATGAATTACTTCCGCTAACACCTCTTCCACTAAGGGAGCATTACGAAGACTTCGCCAGATAATAAAATCAAATTCATTTTGAAGTTGCTGTGCTAATTTGGCAGCAAGAGCAGTTTTACCGATTCCACCCATGCCTAAAAGTAAAAGCAAACGGCAGTTATCTTGAACAATCCATTGTTTGAGGGTATGCAATTCTTCTATACGACCAAAGAAAATCGATACATCGGGTGCTTCTCCCCAATCCTGCTGTCCGTTGCGTTCAACTATTTCGTTCCAGTTCAATCCTAAAACTTGACAGTAAGCTTTAAAAGCTCCAGCATTAATAGGCACTTTTCCTGCTAAGAAACGTTTCCAAGTTCCTTCAGAAATTCCCTCAGCAAAAAAACCCTCTGCTTCCGAATCTGTTCCTAAAACTTTACTTGCTTGTTGAAGCCATTTGGGGTTGTCGATTGTCCAGCCTTTTTCAATTCTTGCTTGTTTAATTTTCGCTCTTCCATATACAGATGGTTTGAGAGTAGACATAATTCTTGCAAAAGACAACTTTTGCGATCGCATATCTATTTAGAAATCACGTTTTTATTTGCTATTTACGTAAAAGTTCAATTGTCAAGATCAGTTCTTATAACTCTTGCTGATCCGAAACCGATCTTGTGACATTTAGGTAAAGTAAGCCACCTTAAAAACGTAGAAAGTCAAGTTGGTGTAGCCAAAACCGATTAGCTACAGAACCTTTCTCACCTTTACTAACACATATATTTCAAGCAGATTTCAACTCTTTGTGAGGTACAGAATACACCACCTGTACTATCGCGCACCCTAAGCGCTTGCGTTTAGGGTTAGGGAGAGGTGCAAACACGGGTGAGACAGAACCCTGTAAAGCAAATTTTCTGATTCAAAACCCAATTATTCTATTCAGTCAGTTAAACCATGAAATTTCCTAAACAGTCCATTCCTTTTGTCGTAGCTACTGTTTTAGCTGTCTCTGCTTCCGCAGCCTACTCTCAAACTCAGGTGATTCAAACGCCTAATACTGGAAATACAGTCCCAGTAAACCCTATCCCTATTGAACCTAATGGTTTGTCTTCCCAGCCAAGTCAATCATATCCAAAAGAACTTTGCGACTTTCCTTATTTTTGTCTTCCATATCCTTCTAAAGAACCCTATGTAGTATGCAAACCTTATGCTATCCAAGGTTCAAATGGACCTCTGTTATTCTATCGCTGCTACTATACTGTACGCAAACTCCGCACTCAGTAAACTTTGAATTGCTTAAGAATACGGAGTTAGACCATGAAGCGAAGAATTAGAATCTTGGCAATTTTTATTGTCACTTTTGCTATTTTTGTAGTCACAAATTTAGCAGTGAGTAATGTGTATATTCCCATAGTACAAGCACGGGATGCTGTAGAAGATGTCCCGGAAATCCAAGACTCTATGCCTGAACTCGGTGTTTTGCGTAACCTTCCTAGCGATGCTGTAGAACAAAAAACAGATACAACCCAAACTATTACTCAACCACCATCAACTCAGACACAAACTGAGGATTTAGCTTGTAATAACGATAACTTTACCTCTTCAATAGCAGGTGGATTTTTATCAAATAATCCATTTATCAGGACAGACAAAACACCCAATAATCATTCTGCTTTCAAAACAGACTGTCTTAATCCTGCTGCTAATGGACAGTGCTGGGGACAACCCCGCTATCGCTACTACGCTAGATGGAACAATATTAAAGAATGGCGGGGAAAAATTTGCGCTAAGTCAGTACAAAATACTTACAACAATCATGTAGTCTCTTATCAAAGCTCGTCTGATTCATCTTGCCCAATCGGAGGACAAAATTATTGTCAGATATACTACGGTCCTGTTATTAGTTTCCAAGTCAAGGGACATAATGAATCGGAAAATCAGTGGAAACCGATAGAGAAAGATGGAAAGTTAGCGTCCTACGAAATTCCTGCAAATGAGAGAATGTGGTATCACTGGGCGTGGAAAACATCCCAACCTAGCGACTTCCGCTTGGCAGTTAGGTATGCTAAGCCTGACGATGAATTTGATTTCATGATGGATAAGAAAATGTAGAGTAAAGATTGGCAAAAGATTTTTCAAAGGGAACCCACGTTTTTAAACATGGGATTGAGTAAGGTTAATTACGAACACAGATGGACACAGATGGACACCGATAAAATCTGTGTCCATCTATGTTCGATTTTTTTGCAAATAGAGTTTTACTATCAAACACCCAGCAATTGTTTTGGTTTGGTCTCAATCGGTGCAGAAAGCGCTTCTTCTAGTTCAGCACAACCTAGTCTTTCCTCTAATATTTTCATGACTTCGCGTCCAAAGTCGTTGGGGTTTTGTTGCCAAGCTTGCAAGCAAACTTCGCCAAAGAAGGAACCAAGGGGTTCTGGGTTCCATAACATCTTTTGGACAGTCCAAGGTGTGATGTTCATCGGATCGTACCCTGGTTTAAGAATATTTTCTTTGAAAGCATATTCTTCTAGGTGGGTATGGGGTTGCAATCCAATAAAAAATATGGCAGGTTCGACTTTATCTGCCCCAAAAATGCGTTCGAGTTCGCGGTGATAAGCAATTGTTTGGCGAATTGTTTCTGGACGTTCGTCAATGACGTTAAAGGAATAATTCACTGAAACTAAGTCGTTAAACCCAGCGGCTTTTAAATCCCGACAGTTTTGCAAGACAGTACGGAGATTGTAACCCATCCGCATTTTCCGCACCAATTCTTGAGAACCGCTAGTGATACCGATTTCAAAGTAGTTCATTCCGGTTTTCACCATCAATTCACACAACTTGGGTGTGAGATTATCTGCCCGGATATATGCTGCCCAGTGAATGTCTGTCATTCCCGAGTCGACGATTTTTTGTAAAAGTTCAATAGCATCATCGATAAATTTGCGGGCAGGGATAAATTGGGCATCGGTAAACCAGAAATTGCGAACACCACGATCATATAATTGTCGCATTTCGGCAACGACTTCATCGGCGGGGTTTATGCGTACCTGTTTACCTTCAACAACGGTGTAAATACAATAACAGCAGTTGTGAGGACAACCGCGTTTGGTTTGGACACCAATGTAAAAGTCTCCGTCTTGTAGATAATACTGAAATTCTGGCCAGATTGTTTCGATATAGTCGTAGTTACAAGCGGTTTTCTCTAATGGTGTGGGTTGTTCATGAATGAGGCGATCGCGTGGTTTTTCTTCTGCAACAACATAACACCTTTCATCCCGAAATTCTTGTCCGCTCAGTAGTTTTGTCAGCAAAGTTTCGCCTTCACCCACAGAGACAATAGTCCCTTTTGGCAAGCTTTTGCCCACCTGTTCATAAAAGACACTGACTGCACCACCACCAACAATTACACGGGCATTGGGGTGATAACGTTGAGCGCGTTTGATACCCCGCTTCAATAAGCCCAAATTCCGCCACAGTTCGCCGTAGTATCCAGATGCGATCCGCAGCAAACCCATTGCTCCCTGTAGCTTGAGAAATGGATTGCGGGAGTAGAAAAACTCAAAGGTATATTGTAGTGGATTTCCACCACGTCCACCCACAGGAGCATAGATTTGAATATCCCGCCACGAGAATACTAGCAGTGTCGGTTTAAATTCATCAATACAGCGATCTAGAGCTTTAGCATAATCTAGAGGTGGCACTGTTCCTAAATCAAAGATGCGCTGTTCAATGTTAGGAAACTGTTTGTGGACGTGATCGCTAAGATAGACAACCCCAATAGGAAAGATGGGGTTACACGGAAGGCGAACATAGAGAATCCTGTTGAATGTTTTAGCTTCCATCTTGCCGTTTGTCTGGGGTAAAAGAGCAAATTCTGGTTTTGTAATCGGTTTGTTTTGATTTTTATCTTCTATTACAATCGTACTTGACATTATTGATCATTATTGATAAGCACATTTTTTAAATGATGAGCAAAATAGCTAATATTGTCGGGATCGCAAATGCGTAGCATAAGTTAAGTTTTATGAAAGTAATATATCTATAGCTTTACAATAACATTGAGTTTATTGTGGAAGCGAAAAGCTGCGCTTGGTAAGTCTGAGGAAGAAAAATAAAAAATAGGTCTTAAGGTTAATGAAAGTAACTAGACAGTTACTAATGAAATGGGATCACACAATCAACAGGAGAAAAAAATGAAGCTATTTGCTTTGTCCTGATCCAATGTCCATAAGAGTTACACCTTATTGACTTCCTTATAAGATTATTGATAAATTGTTTATGCATAATGTATAATTGCAAGAAAAGCATAGATTTTTACGAAAATTTCATAACTACAGTTTGTATTTCTTTAGGTAGAAATAATTAAGAAAACTTCAGTTGGTAGTCGGGGTTACAGCAACTGGGGATCACTCAGTGTTAGCGTTGCATATGTAAGATAAAATTGTGGCGTAAAGCTCCTCAGCAGTTATGGCTCAAATATTAGATCCTCTACCACCGGAGCAATCGGGAAAGATTCTCTGCTGTTACGTAAATGCCACGAGCAAAATCCAGGTGGCTCGCATCTCTAACATTCCTAACTGGTACTTTGAAAGGGTTGTTTTTCCTGGACAAAGGCTAGTGTTTGAAGCACCCGTTGAAGCTCAACTTGAAATTCATACGGGCATGATGGCAAGTGCAATTTTGTCGGATAAAATTCCGTGCGATCGCCTTGCACTCAACGAACCTAACAGTTATGAGTTGGAAAGTTCAGAACAACCAAGCGATTCTATCAATAAAAAAACGATAGCACAGCCAATTAATACAAGAACCGAAGATACTACAAAACCCTTAACAATAGCTGGTTTCGTATCCGTTGATTAAGAAAATCTATTTAATATCTGGCAGGGTTGCATAATTTAGCAGCCCTTTTTTATTTTTGGTCATTTGTCATTTGTCTCATTATGTCATTGGTAATTTGTTAGTGGTTAGTGGGTACAGACGCGATGTTCCTCGCGTCTGTACATTAGTAGTTAGTGGTTAGTAGTATTTCTCCACCTCTCACACTCCCCCCACTCCACCCTTACCTTAAGCCGCTACGCGTCTACACACTTCCCCTACCTCCCCACTGCCCCTAATCCCCACCAGGGGCCCCGAGTTCCCCACCTCCTTATCTACAATCGTTAATTATGGATCTACCTTCATTTTTGTGGTTGTGGAAAATAGCGGCGTGGTCGATGGGTTTATCGCTGGTAGCTTATGTGCTATTAGCGCTCATCGGTATACGCATGTTTCGTGCTAGAACATTGTGGCAAAGAGAATCAGGCTGGTTAAGCTCTTTCCACTATAAAATCGGTATCTGCCTAGTCAGTTTGGTATTATTACTGCTACTTATTGGAATTGTTGGTACCTACGGTCACTTTGGTTCTTTAGGACACTCACAGCATCTCTGGGCTGGATTAACGACTGTAATGTTAGTTTTACTGTCAGCTGGAAGTGCTACACAAATTCGTGTTGGACATCCTTGGGCTAGACGTATTCATATAGGTGCTAATGTTGCTATATTCTTTGCTTTTGCTTGGGTATCAATAACTGGTTGGAGTGTGGTGCAAAAGTATTTGCCTTAATATCATTTTCGCTTGGTAATTGAGATATTACCTAATAGTTGCGATCGCCTGATTTAAACACTTTTCCATTAGATAAAATCAAACTAAATCTTGGCAACAGGCCAGATGGGGATAATTATGAACCAAGCTATTGAAGGAGTACGGTGGACAATTTATGATCTAGAAGTTTTGCCTGAAAATGAGTGGACGCGCTATGAAATTATTGACGGAGAACTTTTCATGACTCGCTCTCCTCATCGTCGTCATCAACAAGTTTGCGGTAAAATATTCCGACAACTTGATGTTTGGTCAGATGCGAGTGGTTTAGGAGAAACAATTGTTGCTCCCGGTTTAATTTTTTCTGAGGCGGATAGCGTCATACCAGATGTGGTTTGGGTAAGTCAAGAAAGACTAGCTCAAATTGAAGATGAAACGGGACATTTGACAGGCGCACCAGAGTTAGTTGTAGAAGTTTTATCCCCTGGGAAACAAAACGAACTTCTAGATAAGGAAGCAAAACTTAAACTTTATTCAGTTCAAGGTGTACAAAAGTATTGGATTGTTGATCGCTTCACCAAACAAGTCGAAGTTTATCGACGGGAAAAAGCACGATTAGTTTTAGTTGCAACATTGTTAGGTGATGATGAAATATCTTCGCCACTTTTACCAGGATTTTGTTGTTCTATTAGTTGCTTTTTCCCTGAATAGTAGCAAGTTCAAGAAAAATTATTGAAGTTAAAGTCTCTGAATTTTGAATATTTGAGAAAAGGCGATCGCATTTACAACCTTGATTCTTGATTATGAAACCACAAGGTTCACAAAGTGCGAACTAAAATTAAAAAAGAGCTTGGTCGCCTGGTTTTTTTGAACGTAGTTTTGGAGCTTGGTAAGGTGAACCTTGAGTTAGAGAATCTCAAGGGGAATTACTAGAGTGTGAATCCTTGCTATGAGACACACTTATGGAACACACATGTAGACGACGCCCCTAAGGGCGGCTTCCCGTAGGTACACAGATGGTTTTGCCTGGGCTGGCTGTCTTTTTATTTGTATACGTCGCCTATACGATGGTCGATTTTTCATTCCCTCGTTGTGAACTATTAGCCCGTAGAATTCTAGCTAGTATATAGTTAAAGTTAAGAATTGTGATGAGCCGTGACAGCAAACTCAGATAATACCTCGCCTGCAATTTTTCGCCTATCTCCTCTTATTCGGATTACGCTTTTAAGTTTATACGTAGCCCTAACCCTACCTTTGCCTTTTCTTGCTGAAGTCACAAATGCACCCATTCCACCAACTTTACTTTGGTTAGGGATTAGCATTGGTTTAGTTGGCTTGTATGCAGTGTTAACAGAACGTGTAATTTTAGATGACCAAGGAATTCAGGTAACTTATGCCAATTGGGTTCCACGTTTTTTTCGTAAAGGTTGGTCGTTACCTTGGTCGGAAGCCAAACAGTTAAAACCCCGGACAACAGGACAGGGAGGACTAGTTTACTATTTCCTCAGCCAAGACGGAAAAGCTTATTTGTTGCCCATGCGTGTCGCAGGTTTTGCTCGGATGGTAAAACTGGTACAAGAAAAGACAGGTATTGATACCAGTGATGTCTATCCTTTAGCACAACCTTGGATGTATTTAATCTTACTAGGTTTTACAGTAATATTACTTTTAATAGATGCTTGGACTATAGGTATTAGTCTAACTCAAGGTAATTTCAGTTAAAAATGAATGTAAAAAAGAGTCTAAGAACTAGCAGTCATATAAGTACTATAATTTGATTGAAGGTTGAATTTGGAAACTTTGCCAACAGCAAAACTAAGACTAGAAAAAGTTAGTCTTTATACAACTTTGCAGGGTAAACAGCAGGGATACCCAATATTACAGGATATCTCCTTTGAAGTATTTGAGGGCGATCGCGTTGCGATTGTTGGGCCATCTGGTGCGGGAAAAACTTATTTATTACGTCTCCTCAACCGTTTGAGTGAACCTACGAGTGGCAAAATTTATTTAGATAATCAGGAATACCGACAAATTCCGATTTTACAGCTACGTGCCTGTGTGACACTGCTTCCCCAAGAGTCAAAACTACTAGGAATGACTGTCAAAGAAGCTTTGGGGTATCCTCTGGTTTTACGTGGTTTGCCGAAACAGACTATTCAGCAAAGACTCTGTCACTGGATTGAACAACTGCACATACCCGATGACTGGTTGGGAAAAACAGAAGTGCAACTTTCTGCTGGACAACGGCAATTAATTGCGATCGCCCGGGCATTAATCATTCAACCACAAATTTTATTATTAGATGAGCCTACGTCTGCCTTGGATGTAGGTAGTGCTTCTCGTGTGATAGCAATTCTTAATCAACTAGCCCAAAGTCGTCAAACTACAGTTTTAATGGTAAATCATCAGCTAGAAATGGCTGAATTATTTTGCGATCGGCTGTTGCACTTACAACAGGGACAGCTAATAGCAAATCAAAGTGGTACTGATATAAATTGGGCTAAGTTACGAGAAGGCATAGTACAGGCAGAAACACAAATTGCTGAAGAATGGAATTAGTTATTTGTTAGTGGATAGTGATTAATGGTTAGGGGTAAATAACCAATTACTAACTACTAACTATTAACTACCAACTACTAATGTACAGACGCGAGGAACATCGCGTCTCTACCTACTAACTACTAACTACTAACAAAATTACCTTTGACTACTCAATGTTGAAGGCTGATTGTTGAATCTTTCTGCCGTTAACTTTGTCAGTGATTGTGGCAAATTGGTATTCAAAATCTCCATATTAAACCGATATCCTACATTACGGATGGTTTGAATTAAGCTAGGTTGTCGCGGATCAAGTTCTACTTTTTTCCGCAGTGATAAAACGTGAGTATCAATGGTACGAGGATTATCAATTGCATCAGGCCAGGCACGCCGCAGCAATTCCGACCTACTCAAAGGAACTCCTCCTGCTTGTGCTAAAACATATAACAAACTAAATTCCTGTGGTGTTAAATCTATAAATTCTCCTTGGAAACGGACACGGCGTTGCACTAAATCTATTTGCAATGTTCCATAATCGAGATAAGCTGGGGCAACAGGTGTACGGTTGCGGCGTATTAGCGCCTCTACCCGTGCTAAAAATTCCTGCATTCCAAATGGTTTGGTCAGGTAATCATCTGCCCCCGCCTTCAAGCCAGCAACAATATCAGCTTCATTACTACGGGCAGATAGCATTAAGATTAATGGCTGCTGCTGACGATGCAACCATCGGCAAAACTCAATGCCATCTCCATCTGGCAAGTCCGCATCTAAAATGACTAGTGTCGGATGGTGAGTTAGAAAAACTTCCCTGGCTTGATAAATACTTGCGGCTTGATGCACCCGATAGTCCAGTTGTTGCAAGTGCCAGCCAAGCAACGACCTCAGATGGGGATTTCCCTCTACGATTTCAATACAAACCGAACCCACGGTGGCAAGACCCCTTAGCGTGCATGACTTTCAAAGTAACAAAGCCTATGTCTTGGGTTTTGTAACCCTTGTTACTTCAATTGCCAATAATTTTTAATTTAATCATGCATAAGCTGGCAATGCATCGAACTAAAAGCCTTATCTCAAGCTATGTTGGTAACTTTCTTAAATTTTTGTTATAATTATTAAATATTTTTTTAGTTAGCTATTCCATTGGGAATAAGGGTGTCACTTACCAAAAAAGTAACTGTGCTAGTTCGTTGATTACTAATGAAAAGTCTCGTCTATTTGAGAAAAACAGATACTGCCAGGCACAAACAACATCCAACTACGTCAGTGAATGTGGAAGCATTGTTTTGATAACCAAATATAAAAATAACTTACCGACTCATCAAATTCATGTTTTTCTGGAATAGGATCAGTTTAGGTTGTAGCTCAAGCAGGGGTATTCCCTACAGCAGAAGATAGGGATTTTAAATAAGTGTCAAACTGAAATGTACTTCACATTTCAGCTTGAATAATTTACAATTCTCATTCCAAAGAGATTTTTACAGCAGTATGCTCCAAGACACACAAACCATCCGCTATTACCAAAGACTCACTGACGCCTTCGTCGAGTTATGGAATCGCGGTTATCGCACTGATGATATGCGGATGTATTTGGATGGTTATCTAGCCGCGCTGCGACATGGTAACGCCATTGAGCCTTATTTGATCCATCGCCTAGAGGAGGAAGCTACCCGCTATTTATACGATGTATCGAACTTCACAATGACGCAACCAGAGCCAGAGCCAGACTACTACAAGTGACTTTCGGCCAGTCACAAGATGCTCACTCCTGATTGACGCAGACAATTATAGCACGTTGTCTGCCCTAGTCAATGATGGTGGCGGTGTGAAATTTGGAGATTTTTTGGTGTTGCATATTTATTTGGGGAATAATTTTTTTGGTGTTCTTGGTGACTTGGTGAGTCCACTTGCCGTCGTAGACGCGGTAGCGGCTTTTCGTAGGTAGGACGGTTAATTATTCATCCCTAATTTGTGTAACACTGATTTTTAACAATATAATCCCCTCTGTGACGTTTCAGTTTTTCGACAGGGGGGATTTTTGGTTACTTTGCCCTTGGTCATTAGTCATGAGTCATTAGTCATTGATGTTTTACAAATGACATAGGACAAAGGACAAATGACTAAGAAGCTAAAGCCACTTCTACCATTTGCTGCAATTCACCCTTTTGATAAAGTTCGATCATGATGTCTGAACCACCAACGAATTCACCATTAATATACACTTGAGGAATTGTCGGCCAGTTGGAATATTCCTTAATTCCCTGGCGGAGTTCGTAGTCGTCCAAAATATTTACAGTCTCAAAGGGAACTCCTAATGTGTTCAAAATCTGTACTACATTGTTGGAAAAACCACACATAGGCATTAATTTGGTTCCCTTCATAAAAACCAAAATCTTGTTTTGTTGGAGTAAATTATCAATTCTTTCTTTCAGTTCTGGCGTCATAGTATTTGTGTTCCTACTCTCTATACTTGTTAGTGGTTGATGGTTGGTTGTTGGTGGGTTGATGGTTGTTCCATTGACGCACCTTTTTTCGGCTACTTTAAAGAAGAGGTAGGCCCTACGGTGCAGCGTAGAACAAACAACAATCAACAATCAACAAACAACCATTAACTATTATTAGCAAATGCTTCAGGTGTATATGTTTTCAGTGCTAAAGCATGAATTGCTTCAGTGGACATAGCTTGTCGTAAAGCACCATAAATTAACTGGTGTTGCTGCACTAATCCTTTACCTGCGAACTGCGATGAAACTACTGTCACTTGATAGTGATCACCACCTCCAGTCAAGTCTTGTACTTGAACTTGGGCATCTGGCAGTTCCGCCTTGATCATTTCCTCAATCTGTTGCGGACTAATCATCGCGATTCCTAATCAAACTTCTTTTCTATTATTATCAATAATGACACTAATACATTGCCAATCTGGGAGTTCTGGAAGGCTGAGTATAAAAACTGTTCACAGACAAAAGTATCTTAGCATTTAGACAACCAAAAATCCGCCCACCTGTTGGCGGCGGTCTATTCGAGGAACTGATGGTAGATATTATTTTTTAATTATTTCTTTTGCTGAGATGAAGAAGAGGTGTTACTTCCTCCTCTTGGGAAAGGTGCATCAACAAAACCCAACTCAAGTAATTGCTGATAAGCCTTCTTTCCTAGTTCTCGTGTGGGGTTTTGACTTTTGATAATTTGAACTAGCAAAGGCACTGCTAATTCTGGCTTATTTTGCGCTCGATGTACTAATGCTAGTTGATAAGTGGCTTCATCGCGCATTTGGGCTGTTTCTAGTGCCAGTTTGCGCTGGGAATCAGCTACTCTATTGTCAATTCCAGCAAAGCTGGAATTTAGTTCTTGATAGAAATTTGATAGCTGATTAAAAACTAATCTTGCTTCTTGAAGTTTCTTCGCAGCAACATCATAGTTTTGGGAATTGACAGCTTGAGAGGCTTCCGCCATCAAGCGCTTACCACCATCAACACTTAAAATGCTATTATTTTGGACTGTTGGACGTAGGGTATTGGGGTTGTTGGGGTCTATAGGTTGTGCTTGGTTAGGGATATTTATAATCTGTGCTTGTTGAGCATGAACAGGTAACAGCAGACCAAAGGCTGTTATGACTGATAAAAAAGTGAAGCGAATTAAGGGAACATTAGCTAAAGACTTCATGGGATGAATTTATGCAACAACTTAACAAAAAAGGATAGAAACTTCGGGTATCTTAACTCTGTTTTGGACTTTAACAAAATAAAGCCACAAAATAGACTTTTTGCAAAAGCCGGAAAAGGGACAAGGGAAAAAGGCATTCAGAAACTTTTTTCCTTTAGCTTTTAAGCTTTTCCCATCTGTGGTAAAAGTTCCTTTTGCCACAGGTCTACTACAGTTTCTCCGATCTAAAACGAAAATCGGTGAAATCATGTTCCCATTATTTCCTGACAGTAGCCTAACAGTAGTTTGATTCACTGCTATGAACGATCGCCTAAATTCCTCTGATTATCCTCCCACAGATATGCCTGCTAGTAGCCAAGGATTCATCTTACAACGTGGTGGTGAAGAATTAATCTTAGAAAAAGTGAGCGATCGCTTCACTGTCCGTCCTCATGGTCATTTGTCACCGCAAGACTTATCTCAGGCAAATTGGGGTAATTGGCGTCGCAATATTCCCAAAGCACAGCTAGCATTATTCGCTGTTCCACCTTCCCAGCTAGAAGGGGCTATGTCTGTCGCGCGGGCTTCTGACGATGTAGCGTTTGCCAGTCATGTTTATCAAATCAAAGATAGTCCCAGCACCAAAGTTTATCTGAGTGATCAAATTACAATTCAATTCGCCACTTGGGTAGACAGTAGCACTATTAATGTGATCGCCACCAAATTTGGTTTAATCCAGCAAAAATCTGTTCCTAGTCTTCCCAACACTTTTGTTTTCATTGTTGGTGAACAAGCACAAGCAAATCCGATTAAAATTTCTAATCAATTAATTTCGTTACCAGAAATTGTAGTTGCTGAGCCTAATATCATCACGCACCAGCAACCCCATTATCAACCTCGTGACCCCCTCTACCCCCAACAATGGTATCTCAACCACAACGGTGGAAATCAATTAGCTAATGGTTCTCATATTGCTGTAGAAAAAGCTTGGGATATCACTCGTGGTATTCGTTCGGTTGTCGTAGCGGTGGTAGATGATTCTTTTGATTTAAATCATCCAGATTTTCAAGGTAGTGGCAAAATTGTTGCCCCTAGAGACTTAAAAGAAAACGACTTTTTACCCTTACCCAATGAAAAAGAAGCCAGTCATGGTACAGCCTGTGCAGGCATCATCTTAGCAGAAGAAAATGGTACAGGTATTGCTGGGGTTGCCCCCGGTTGTGCTTTTATGCCAATTCGCAGCACAGGGTTTTTAGATGATGAGTCAATAGAAGATATTTTCAATTGGGCGATTGATAAGGGCGCAAGTATAATTTCTTGCAGTTGGGGAGCATCAGCAGTTTACTTTCCTCTTTCTTTACGCCAACGCGCTGCTATTACCCGGGCGGCTACTAAAGGACGTAACGGCAAGGGTTGCGTTATTTTCTTTTCCGCAGGCAATGCCAATCGCCCAGTCAGTGGCACTGTGAATGAACAAGGTTGGCAGAAAGATTTAGTTAAAGGAAATACCAAATGGCTCAGTGGATTTGCTGTACATCCTGATGTAATTACCGTATCTGCTTCCACAAGCTTAAATAAAAAAGCTGCTTATAGTAACTGGGGAATTAATATTTCTGTGTGTGCGCCTAGTAACAATGCTTTACCAGGGATGTGGTTTCAAGACCAAGGTTATGTATACACTCAACCAAACATCACCACCGCACTGTCTGGGCGAGGAATCTTGACCACAGATCAAATAGGGGCTGCTGGCTATGATCCAGGTAACTTTACTAGCAACTTTGGCGGTACTTCTAGTGCTACCCCTGTAGTTGCAGGGGTAGCAGCGTTAGTTTTGTCAGTGAATCCTGACTTAACTGCCAAAGAAGTCAAACGGATTTTAGAAGAAACCGCCGATAAAATTGTTGATCTAGAACCAGATCCGCAATTGAAGCTGCGTTATGGCACTTATGATGAGAATGGCCATTCGCAGTGGTTCGGTTACGGGAAGGTGAATGCTTGGCGGGCGGTACAAGCAGCCCAAAAACTTCGTACAGCCACATTTAGCACAACTGGGATTTTGAGAGGAGAGAACAGCAATAAAGTTGCAATTCCAGACAATGACAAACAGGGAATTAAAAGTGCGATCGCGATATCTGATTCTAGCCTAGTCAAAGATATTCAAGTCAGCGTCAATATTACCCATGATTTTTTAGGTGATTTAGAAATTTACTTAATAGCCCCTAATAATCACCTCGTGTTATTGCAAAATCGCACCTTGGGTCGTCGCATTCAATTGCAAACAACTTACACCGTGCGATCGCATCCAGTCCTACAACAGTTATTATTTTTACCAGCCAAAGGACGTTGGCAGTTGTGGGTAATTGACTATGCACTACAAGATATAGGGAAACTCAATGCTTGGGAATTAATTTTGGGAATTTAGTTATTGGTTAATGGATAGTGGTTAGTGGTAAACTACTAACTACTAATGTACAGACGATTAATCGCGTCTCTACCCACTAACAACTAACAACTAACAACTAACAACTAACAACTAACAACTAACAACTAACAACTAACAACTAACAACTAACAAAATTACGAATTTGGCATTTCTGCAAATGCATGAGTAGTAATTGTTGATTCATGATGACTTAATTGTTTAAGTGCATTTGCTAAATCAACTGTCAGACGTTTAGCATCCTGTTTTACAGAACCATTAATATAATCTGCTACTTTCATTACAGACCCAATGTGAATGCTAACATCAGTACCCCACTCGGGGTAAGGATGGCTGTAGTTGATACTAACAGGTAAAATTTTGACTCCCAGACCTGGATGGCCAGATTCAGCAGTTAAAGCTAAACGAGCAATTCCGGACTTGAGAGGATGAACTTCGCGATCGCGAAAAATGCCACCTTCAGGATAAATAACTAACATTTCTCCACGCTGAAGCAATTCTACTGCATGGCGAAGAGTAGTAATCGATGGGCGTTGTGGATCTACAGGAAAACCTCCTAAGCGTCGTACAAACCAACCCTGTAAACCTTGACATTCGCTAATAGTCACCATAAATCGTAGGTCACGACCTGTAACACAACGACCACTCGCGTAGGGTAACAGTAATGAATCCCAACGCGCGCGATGGGTAGGGGCAAGGAGAACAGGGCCTGTAGCAGGGATATTTTCTTGTCCAGTAATTCTAATCTGTCCAAAAAATAAAGGTAAAAAATGGTGTCCCAAGAAATAGGCCAAAGGCGTTAACCAGGGAGATAGCCATGAAGTACTAGCAGAAATCGCCGTCTCACCATTTGCTGGAGTATGGGCTAGTGTTTGATGGTAGATCTGATCGTTGGAAGAGTGAAGTTCCATGATGAGGGTGGCAACTGACTGTAGGGTAGAAAATGTAATCAAAATATGAATTAGATACACCGTAGATTTTCTTCCTATAGTTGTGTTGTCGCAGCTGGACAGTTTTACCTCTGTCCGTTATTCGCTGCTATGTCGCCGATTGACAAACCATGCTTGTAACTGCTGACGACAAGCAGTTTCCATGATGCCTCCAATTACACGCAGACGGTGATTAGAAGCCGCACTATCGGGGATATTAACAACAGTACGAATCGCACCAGTTTTGGGATCGTCCACACCATAAACAAGAAGTCCAATACGGGCTTGGACTATTGCACCTGCACACATCGGACAAGGTTCGAGAGTAACATAGAGAGTACATTGGTTTAAACGCCAAGTGTGTAACTTGCTAGCTGCTGCTTTCAAAGCAATAATTTCCGCATGGGCTGTTGGATCTTGGTCGCGTTGTTTGCGATTTTCACCTTCTGCTATCAAATAACCTGATGAATCAATAATAACAGCACCTACAGGGACTTCACCCGCATCACCTGCTCTTTGTGCTAATTTTAGGGCGTGATCCATCCACTGCTGATGTATAAGATATTCTGAGTATTCAAGTGACATGTTCTGTTCAGCAAACATTGAATGCCCTCAAACTGGAAGTTTAGGGCTACACAAACAAAGCCCGTTTGCACGGGCTAGTGATTTTGTATTCTGTATAGATTCCAGGATTTTTAAGCTTCTTTCTGTTCAGCGAGAGTTTCCAACCTTGCCGCCATATAGTTGAGCGCATCGATAAACTTATAGGAGTAACATTCCTCGAACTTGGTAAAGCCTTCTTGTCTCAGCCATTTAGCAACTACAAGCAGTTGTTCAGAATCAAGTTTTGACAGCATTTCAGACTCAGTTGCCGTTGTGTCAATGATGTTAGAACTGTCCATATATTTTTCATTCCTGTGTTCTTGTTAAATCACGCAGACAATGTTAGAGTGCTGACTGGGCTAAAAGGGGGTCTAGTTGACCTTTTGTATCTAATTCGTAGAGGTCATCACAGCCACCAACGTGTTGATTATTGATAAAAATCTGTGGTACAGTGCGGCGTCCGTTGGCGCGTTCTGCCATTGCTGTTCTGGCTGTTTCGTTACCGTCAATTTTGTATTCAGTGAAATTAACACCTTTCCACCACAACAACATCTTGGCACGGATGCAGTAAGGACAAGTTTGCCAAGTATATATCTCTACATTGGCTTTAACGTTTTCGGGATGGCGGTTTAAAAGGGAATTGATAAAGTTGAGCATATTTTTAAGTTTAAATAGATTTGTAATTACTCTCTAGTTTAAACATTATTTCTCAACGCCGACCTATTGCTTTGCGATATTCAGGAGATAGACGGTATATATAACGTGGCAAATCATTTAGCGCTTTGCCTATTTCTTCTTTCTCTATGAACCCTAGTAACCAAAGTTGTTCTAGTCGATAGTATGTCTCTGTTTTGCTTCGATGATTATATTTTTGCTCAAATATATCTTGTTGAATTCCATGATTATTATTAATGGTTTTTTCTTCTATAAAGCCAAGAATTTGCTTCTGAGCGCGACTAAGAAGTTTATCTCTTCTTGCTAGTAAAGGTATTCTTAGTGCATCTGGTATGCTTTTTGCTCCTTGAAGTGGTAGATAATATAATAAAATCGACAAAAGAACAGAAATAATAACAAGCACAAGGGAAACTAAGCGATAAGCTGCATAAGGCACAATTCCCTTAAGACCTGGTAAGTCAAGACTATTTGTTAATGCTAAAAAAATGAGTAATGTACCCAATATAAAAAACAAAAAGCTTAGAGTATGACGTTCTATAAATGTCTGTATTGATTCTAAAATTTTCATAACAACCCTCTTGCATAGTAATAAAAAAATAAAATTTATATTTTATAGTGATTTAAAGGCAGTCAAGATTAAATTTGAATATAGAAAAATTTAGTTTTATTTTGATATTGCAACTTTTAGTTTGACTAATCTACACATTAGCAATATCTAAGTGTTACTTAGAGTAAATCACACTACTTTTTATACATAACTTACAAAACTTAACAAAGTCTGTTTCAGAGAGTATTTTCCACGGGTATCCGCCCTTTGGTAGACTGTAAAACTGAAATCACCAGATGAAAAGTCGCAAAATCAAGCTATCGAGAGGGCAGACTCTGTGGAAAATACTCTTGGGTTAGAGATTATTGAGGTAGTTGAGCAAGCCGCGATCGCTTCTGCTCGTTGGATGGGTAAGGGCGAAAAAAATACTGCTGACCAAGTGGCTGTAGAAGCCATGCGGGAACGGATGAACAAAATTTACATGCGCGGTCGCATTGTAATTGGGGAAGGCGAACGCGATGATGCTCCCATGCTTTACATTGGAGAAGAAGTTGGTATCTGTAGCCGTCCGGATGCTAAAGATTTTTGTAACCCAGATGAATTAATTGAAATTGACATCGCTGTTGACCCTTGCGAGGGTACTAACCTTGTAGCCTATGGTCAACCAGGCTCAATGGCAGTGTTGGCAATTTCCGAAAAAGGTGGTTTGTTCGCTGCTCCTGACTTCTACATGAAGAAGCTAGCCGCTCCCCCAGCTGCCAAGGGTAAAGTAGACATCAACAAGTCTGCCACTGAAAACCTAAAAATTCTATCTGAATGCCTAGATAGATCCATCGATGAACTTGTTGTAGTGGTGATGAAGCGTGAACGCCACAACGATCTAATCAAAGAAATCCGGGAAGCAGGAGCAAGAGTCCAACTCATTTCTGATGGTGACGTGGGTGCAGCCTTATCTTGTGGTTTTGCTGGAACCAATATTCATGCTCTCATGGGAATTGGTGCGGCTCCTGAAGGTGTGATCTCTGCTGCGGCTATGCGGGCTTTAGGTGGACACTTCCAAGGTCAATTAATCTATGATCCAGAAGTAGTCAAGACTGGTTTGATCGGCGAAAGCAAAGAAGCTAACATCGAACGGTTGAAGTCTATGGGTATCAATGACCCTGATAAAGTCTATGATGCTCATGAACTAGCATCCGGTCAAACCGTATTGTTTGCTGCTTGTGGTATTACCTCTGGTAATCTCATGCAAGGTGTCCGCTTCTTCAACGGAGGTGCAAGAACTCAAAGCTTGGTAATTTCCAACCAGTCGAAAACAGCTCGTTTTGTGGACACCATCCACATGTTTGAAGAACCCAAGACATTGCAGTTGCACTAAGTTTGAATAGTGATTAGTAGTTAGTAGTTGGTGGTTAATACTGCTACTATCTACTAACTACTAACAAACGCTCGTTCCCAATTAGTAAACACGATTTAGCAAATGAATATAGCAGTGGTGGGGTTAAGCCATAAAACAGCCCCAGTCGAAGTCCGGGAAAAGCTGAGCATTCCAGAAGCACAGACCGAAAGCGCGATCGCACACCTGCTTAGCTACCCCCATATTGATGAAGTTGCCATTCTTAGCACTTGTAACCGTTTAGAAATTTACATTGTCACCGAAGAAAGTGAACAAGGTGTCCGAGAAGTAACACAATTCCTCTCGGAACACAGCAAGGTAGCTGTGACATCTCTAAGACAACACCTATTTGTTTTGCTCCATCAAGATGCTGTGATGCATTTGATGCGGGTTGCTGCTGGCCTAGATAGCTTGGTACTTGGTGAAGGTCAAATTCTTGCCCAGGTGAAAAACACTCATAAGCTGGGACAGCAATACAACGGTATAAAAACTATTCTGAATCGATTATTCAAACAAGCAATTACGGCTGGTAAGCGGGTACGTACTGAAACTAGCATTGGTACAGGTGCAGTTTCTATCAGTTCTGCGGCTGTGGAATTGGCTCAGATGAAGGTAGAAAATCTCGCAGCTTGCCGAGTGGCTATATTAGGTGCTGGCAAAATGTCGCGCTTGTTGGTGCAACACCTAGTTTCTAAAGGTGCTGTCAAAATTTGTATTTTAAATCGCTCTGTTAGTAGAGCAGAGGAATTAGCTAAGCTCTTCCCCGAACATAATATCCAAACTCATCCACTTTCGGAAATGATGAAAGTAATTTGCGAAAGTGATTTAGTATTTACAAGCACCTCTGCAACAGAGCCAATTCTTGATCGTGCTAAGTTAGAAATTGTGTTAGAAGCCAGCCGGGCATTGATGTTAATTGATATTTCCGTGCCACGCAACATTCATGGTGATGTTAACGAACTGGCAAACGTCAAAGCATTTAACGTCGATGATTTGAAATCTGTGGTGGCACAAAACCACGAAAGCCGTCGCAAGATGGCCCAGGAAGCCGAAGGGCTTTTAGAAGAAGAAGTAGAAACTTTTGACGTTTGGTGGCGATCGCTAGAAACTGTAACTACTATTAGTTGTCTACGCAATAAAATCGAAACCATTCGAGAACAAGAACTAGAGAAAGCTTTGTCCCGTTTGGGTTCAGAATTTGGCGAAAAACACCAAGAAGTCATCGAAGCTTTAACACGGGGTATTGTTAACAAAATTTTACATGACCCAATGGTACAACTGCGAGCGCAGCAAGATGTCGAAGCCAGACGTCGTTGTATGCAGTCGCTACAAATGTTGTTTAACCTGGATGTAGGAGAGCAGTTTAGTTAAAAGGTAGAAGGCAGAAGGCAGAAGGCAGAAGGCAGAAGGATTAAAATTAATACTTCACACTTAATAACTTCACACTTCATCCTACCCTACCCTGCGGGTTTTGCTTCGCAGTATGGAAAGCCCTCCAGGTACTCTCCCTTGAACCCGCTACCTGCGGAAGCCGCTGTTGCGTCTACGCGTGTACGCCAGTCGCTCATGGGGGACTCGGGGCCCCTGGTGGAGATTGGGGGCTCGGGGTCCCCTTTGGGGTTGGGGGAGGAACCCCGGTGTAAGAGTCGCTGCCTCACCGCCCAAAGGGCGTCTACACACTTCATCCTTCATCCTGATTTATATGAACCGAATTTTTCGCGTCATTGCACTGCTGTTAGGTTTGTGGCTATTGTTTGAATTAGCCTCACGCTTCGTAGCAGAAATTCTTTGGTTTGATGAAGTTGGATATTTACAAGAATTTCTGTTGCGCTTACAGACACAAATCGGGTTGTGGGCGATCGCTTTTTTGCTCTCAATCAGTTTTTTGTTAGGTAATTTGGTTATAGCCCATCGCCTCAAGTACCCCTCTGGGAAGATGGGGAAGGCGGGGGTCCCCACTCCTCCAAGGGAGTGGGGATTAGAGGTGAAGGGGCAGTGGGGACGCTTCGACGCGCAAAGTTTCGACGCGCAAAGTATGGATGAAAGATTTTCTGCTTCATCCCGTCTTCCGATTTTCGCGTCTTCTACTCTGAAGCTACGCTTACTCATCCCAGCAGTGGTGGGACTGAGTGCATTAGCAGGAGTGGTTCTGATTTACTACGCCCAGACAGCTTTTGACTTGTGGTTTGTCAATATCAAACTCCCCACTTTATCTTGGCAATTACCACCCCTGTTGCAGTTTTTTTCACTACTTTTACGTACAGAAGAAATACGTATATCTGCTGTCAATGCGGGTTTGTTAGTGGGTTTAACCATTGCAATTTTAATTAATCATCAGTTTTGTTTAAAAGCGATCGCCGTCTTGATCAGCTTGTTATTAGCTTTTTTGCTATCTGCACGTTGGGTTACAGTTTTACAATTTTTCCAAGCAACTAGTTTTAACAGTACAGACCCTCTTTTTCAGAGAGATATTAGTTTTTACGTATTCTCCCTACCAATTTGGGAACTTTTGAAATTTTGGTTTTTAGGAATTTTTGTATACAGTATTGCTTCTGTATCTTTAATTTATCTGCGTTCGTCTAATAGTTTAAGTGAGGGGTGGTTTCCTGGGTTTTCTGTACCGCAGCGACTCCATTTAAATGGCTTAACAAGTTTGTTCATGCTAGCGGTAAGTTTGCACTATTGGTTGTTACGCTACGAACTTTTATACTCTAAGAGTGGATTTAACTTTGGTGCTAGCTACACAGAGGTCAAGGTACAGTTACCAATTTACACTGGACTGAGTGTGTTGGCTGTAGCGATCGCAGTTTACTTACTATGGCGAATATATATTTTATCCAGACGCCACAAAACCAGATTAAGACCGATTCCCTTTCCACGCCAGTTAGTCTACTTGCTCGTATTGTACCTAGTTGTCGCAGGGGTTTCTGGGGAATTGTTGCCTACAATTATCCAGCGCCTAGTTGTCCAACCCAATGAATTAGCACAGGAAAGACCTTATATTGCTCGTACTATTGCGTTGACCCGCAAAGCATTTAAATTAGATGCGATCAATGCAGAAACTTTTGATCCACAAGATCAACTGACCGCAGCTGACTTAAGGGCCAATGAGCAAACAATTGGTAATATCCGTTTGTGGGATACTCGTCCTTTGTTACAGACAAATCGTCAGTTGCAACAAATCCGACCATATTACAAGTTTCCTGGTGCTGATATTGACCGTTATACTTTATTGCGAAGTGTTCAAAATAAAACAACAGAATATCAACAAACTATTATCGCAGCGCGAGAACTAGATTACGGCGATGTTCCCCAGCAGGCACAGACTTGGATAAATAAACATCTAATTTATACTCATGGATATGGATTTACACTGAGTCCAGTCAATCTTGTTGGTCCTGGTGGATTACCCTATTACTACGTTAAAGATATTGGTGTTGAAGATACAGACAGTCAAGGAACTTTACAAATCACCACAGCAGAAATTCGTGCCAGTATTCCTATTACCCAACCACGCATTTATTATGGGGAAATTACTAATACTTACGTGATGACTGGGACAAAAACCCAAGAATTAGATTATCCCAGTGGTAACGAGAATGTCTATAACATCTACGATGGACAGGGCGGGATTTCTATTAGTGCAATGTGGCGACGGTTGCTGTTTGCTGAATATCTCAAAGATTGGCAAATGCTGCTGACGCGCAACTTTAATCCTCAAACTAAATTATTATTTCGTCGTAATATTCGAGAAAGAGTAGAAGCGATCGCGCCTTTTTTACGTTTTGACAGCGATCCCTACTTAGTTGCTGCACATGGCGGAGGGACAACTGTTACAGGTCAATCAACAAATCTTTACTGGATTATTGACGCTTACACCACAAGCGATCGCTATCCTTATTCTGATCCTGGTCAAAATCCATTTAATTACATTCGTAATTCCGTCAAAGTAGTTGTTGATGCTTACAATGGCACAGTAGATTTCTATGTTGCTGACCCCACAGATCCAGTAATCACAACTTTGGGGAACATTTTTCCTCGAATGCTTAAACCCCTAGAAACTATGCCAGCTGCCCTTCGTAGTCATATTCGCTACCCAGGAGACTTTTTTCGCATTCAATCAGAACGGTTGCTGACTTATCACATGACCGATGCACAGGTATTTTACAACCGAGAAGACTTGTGGGAAATACCGACAGAAATTTATGGTAACGAACAACAATCGGTAGAACCATATTACCTGATCATGAAATTGCCACAAGCACAAACAGAAGAATTTATTTTACTGTTACCTTTTAAGCCCAATCAACGTGCAAATTTAATTGCTTGGTTAGCAGCACGTTCTGATGGCCAGAACTACGGCAAATTGTTACTATATGAATTTCCGAAACAATTATTAGTCTACGGAACTCAACAAATTGAAGCATTAATCAACCAAGATCCGGTAATTTCTCAAAAGATTACTTTGTGGAACCGTGAAGGTTCAAAAGTGGTTCAAGGAAATCTTTTAGTAATTCCTATTGAACAATCTCTTTTGTATGTTGAACCTTTATATTTAGAAGCAGAACACAATAGTTTGCCAACATTTGTTACAGTCATTGTTGCCTACGAAAATCGAATTGTGATGGCAGAAACTTTAGAAAAAGCATTTGCTGCTATTTTTGAGCCAGAGAAGCCAGCTGCGCCGACTATTATTCGTCCAGTGGAGTAAAAGCATGAAGCAGAAAGATGTGTATGCTTATTGTGCTTGTTTTCGCTAAGAAAAAGTAGGAGAGAAAACCCTGAGTATTCTCGTGTCACAGGGCTAGTAAAGCGCGAACTAGCCTTAGGTTACGTGTTTTCATTGCAGCTAACGAAACAACGATTTTAGAAGTGGTAGAAAAGGTATTGCAGAAATATCTTGATGAGGCTGAGGGTAAAACAGACTCATCATCGGACAAATCCAAAATGAAAAAGGAAGGTACTAAATGACACAAAATGGATGGGAACCACGCAAAAGACTAGATCGGCTTGAAACCATACTCACAACCCATGCCGAAATGCTTAACCAGTTAGCCCCCCTTATGACCCAGGTAGCACAAATAGCTACCAGCACATCTGAGACGGTTGCTTGGCATGATGAAACTCTCATACGTATTGAGGAACAGACCAGACAAAATTCAGAGGCGATTGGCAGACTAGAGCAACGTATGGATCAATTAGCTGCTTTAGTCACAACTAGCACAACTGAAACTATACGCCTTATCGCTAACAACAGTCGTCAGATTGCTGAAAACAATCAGCGTATAGAGCAATTTTGCAATACCTGTTTCGCCAGTCGGGCAATAGTAATAGTAGGAGTGAGGGGTGATTAAACTGATTGCTTCCCCGGTCGCCTTTGTAATAAGTTAGGTGTGTCGAGTGTTGGGTGCGATCGCCCAATATTTACCTCTAAATACTTAGTCTATGAAATCGTAGGCAAAAAAGTTTAAAAATAAAACCCCAAAGCATAAATACTTTGAGGGCTAGATTTTATATTCAAGGTCTTTATATGGCTGACCCCGTTTTATTACAAAAAGTAAACTACTATTTAGATTCCCATCAAATCAGTTAAAAATTGTAATATTTAATATTTTCTTAAGATTTTGATTTTAATATTTTCTTTAGATTGTTCACGATAACCGACATAAACATACCCCGGCTAAAAACCGGGGCTTTTGTCAAAGTCAGCTATTGTAGTCTTGCTGTAGGCTGTCACAACGGGGTAAGTGCTGTGAACGCATCAACATTACGTCAACTTTGGTCTTTAATTGAGAACACTCAGACCAACATTCTTTTAGAAGTGAATGACACCGAATTAATCCAGCAGTTGCTAAGGCAACTGGAAAACCAAAAACTACTCAGCAGCGAAGAAAGTAAAGCCATCCGTGCTTATATCAGTTCTAGGCTACCGCTAATTCGGGATCTGGCTATGTTACGCAGAGGCTGTACTTAAACTCAGTGAACAGTGAACAGTTATCAATTAGTAGCCGTTTACTGATAACTGATAACTGAATTTGCCTTCTACTTAATCTCCCGAACTTTGAATTTGAGGAAGTGATTCAGAGTGAATATACTTACCTGGATACTTCTTCTGGAAATATGCTTCCAGTACTTGCAAGACCATTGGACCACAAACAGTACCACCATGATCACCTGAGTTTTCACCAAAGGCTACAACCACAATTTCTGGTTTATTACTGGGAGCATAAGCACCAAACCAAGTATGGTTGGGACGACCGACACCTGCTTCTGCTGTACCACTTTTTCCAGATGCAGGGGCAATTGATGGTACATTCAAACGTTTACCTGTACCTTCTGTAACAACCTTCCGCAGTCCATCACGCAGCACGGCGATAGTGGAAGGTTTCATGTTCAAGGATGAGCGCCAGTTTTTTGCTTCTTCATGGTCTTTTAGTAAATGTGGCTTAACGCGGAAACCACCATTTGCAGGCACAGAGAACATAACAGCCGATTGTAGTGGTGTAACTTGCAAAGCACCTTGACCAATCGACATATTGATGGTGTCGCCTACTGTCCAAGGCATTTTCCAAGATTTCTGTTTCCATTTCTCATCAGGAACCAAGCCTCTAGATTCTTCTGAGGTGAACTCAAAGCCGGTTTTTTGACCAAAGCCATACTTGCGAGTCCATTCTATTAGGGTGGAACCGCCGACTTTTCTGCCAACTTGGTAGAAAAAGGTATCACTGCTCATAGCCATCGCTCCTGAAAATCCCAAGGGCCCAAATCCAGCATGGTTCCACTCGCCAAAAGTTACACCACCAACAGTTAGTGAACCGTAGGTCTGTAGAACTGTATCAGGAGAGAATTTGCCTGATTCCAGTCCAGCTGTTGTGGTAATAATTTTGAAGGTACTGGCAGGCGGAAAAGCACTGAGGGCGCGGTTAACTAGGGGATGGTCTTGACCCTGTAGGCTTTCCCAATCTTTTTGACTGAGTTTTTGCTTAGAGAATATATTCGGATCGAAACCGGGATGAGACACCATAGCTAAAACTGCCCCATTGTTGGGGTCGAGTGCGACAATTGCCCCTTTGCGATCGCCTAAAGCTTTGTTAGCCGCTAATTGCACATTTAAATCAATAGTCAAGTGTAAATCATTACCTGCTTTAGCTTGTTTCTCTCCTAAAATTTTCTGTGGATGTCCAGCCCGATCTACTTCTACCTGTTGCCCACCCCATTCACCTCGCAGCATCTTTTCATAAGCCTTTTCTACCCCCATCTGACCGATCACATCTCCTAGTCTGTAACCGTCCTGCTTCTTTTCTTTCAATTGTTCAGAGGTTAATTCACGAGTATATCCTAATACATGAGCTAGCTCTTTCCCGTGTGTATAATAGCGAACTGCTTCCGTATGAATTTCTACCTCTGGTAGTTCGTTTTCATACTCTTTTAATGCCGTAATTTCTGCATCATTGAGGTCACGGGCAATTCTTACGAGATTAGTAGAGCCAGGTCCTGCTTCTACTAGTTTTTCTCCAATATCTTCTAAAGGAATTTTGAGAATTTGCGATAGACGTGGGCCGACAACAGACCAAGATGGTTTAGTGTGTGCCATTGGCCATAGGTAAACAGAATGCGGATAACGAGTTGTAGCTAACAACTTACCATTGCGGTCAAATATATTACCTCTTTCTGGCTGTTTGTCAATCATGCGAATTCGGTTTGCTTCCGCTCGTTCCCGAAATTTTGCTCCCTCTTTAATTTGGAGGAATGCTAAACGAGCTTCAATGCCAGCCGCAGCTACCAAAGTGAATACAATTAAGAATATAGACTGATAGCTGCGTCCAACTGTGCGGGTATCTTTTTTAGCGCCAATTCGAGATGATTGTAATAAAGACATAAGACAAAAATAAATTCTAAGATTATGATTACTTGTATAGAATAATACTCGTGTACTAATCGGAATTTAGTGGTAAATAATCTAAAAAGTATATCTTTTATAAACCTTTTTTTGCCGGATACAATGAACCCAGATGTAATATTTAGTCTGTCAATTTATTCTTTTAGGGACTAGATGGACACGGGAGACAAGGAAGAAGGGAGAGAGGGGGGAGTGTGGGGAGAAGAAATACTTATGCCCAATAACCAATGACAATTGACCATTGACCATTGACAAATGACAATAAATTAGGACTATGGGCCATAGTTATGATGCAAAATCAAGATGAAATAACGGCTTTTGAGTCCCTTGATGTTGAACTACATAACGTTTTTAAGTTTTTTAACCAAGAGCCAGCAGTACATGGAATAGACTTGGATGTCAGACAGGGTGAATTCTTTAGTATTCTCGGCCCATCTGGTTGTGGCAAGACAACCACGCTACGTTTAATAGCAGGGTTTGAAAGAGCTGATGCTGGTAAGATTTTGATCCAGGGTCAGTCTGTGAGTAACATTCCTCCCTATCGCCGACCAGTCAATACTGTATTTCAAAGTTACGCTTTGTTTAACCACTTGAATGTATGGGATAACATCGCCTTTGGATTACGGTTAAAAAAATTACCTAAAGCTGAAATCGAAATAAGAGTTAAAGAAGCTTTAAAACTAGTGAAAATGGAAGGCTTGCGATCGCGCTTTCCCAGTCAAATTTCTGGTGGTCAACAACAACGTGTAGCATTGGCGCGGGCATTAGTTAATCGTCCAGCAGTTTTGCTGTTGGATGAACCTTTAGGGGCCTTAGATTTAAAACTGCGTAAACAAATGCAAGTAGAACTAGCGAATCTACACAAAGAACTGGGTTTGACTTTTATTATGGTTACACATGATCAAGAAGAAGCCCTATCTTTGAGCGATCGCATTGCTGTGATGAATCATGGCAAAATAGAGCAAGTTGGGACACCCAGCGAAATTTACGAAAATCCCCGGACAGCATTTGTTGCTGATTTTATTGGTGATACGAATTTATTTGCAGGTGAAATTACAGAAGTAAACACATCCACTGTAGAAGTAGTAACAAAAACAGGATTAAAAATAATAGTCTCTCGCTTTGTCGATACACCTGCTGAATTATTACAAGCAGTAGTAGTAAGCGTGCGTCCCGAAAAAATTCAGCTTTCACTTTATAAACCAAGCGTCCAAGCTAATTGTTTTGAAGGGCGATTAGTGAGCGTTATGTATTTAGGAACTCATGTAAATTATGTTGTTGAATTAAAACAAGATGTGTGTATCACCGTCATGCAACCTAACACTTTTGGCAGCTTACCAAATCCTGATATACCCATCTACGCTTGGTGGACAGAAAATGATTGTTTAGTAATTTGTCAATAGTCATTTGTCATTCGTCTTTCGTTATTTGTTGTTTATTATTAGCTGATGACATATAAGAAAATATAAATGACAATGAGGATTAATCAGAGATTTTTGTTAGACAAGAATGGTAACAAAGCGTTTTCAAGATTTACAGGTTTATCAATTATCAGAAAGTTTCTCTGATGAAATTTGGAAAATAATTAATGATTGGAAACCGTTACCCAAAGATACTATAGGTAAACAGATAATAAAAGCAGCAGATAGTATTGATGCGAATATAGCAGAGCGTAGGAAGAGGAAGTTATCAAGATAACCGACAATTTGTCAGAATGGCAAGAGGTTCTTTATACGATACTCAACATTGGCTAAGACGAGCCTATAATTGAAAACTTTTAACGACTGAACAAATAGACACTTTCAAACCCATAATCGAAGAATTAGCACCGAAATTAAATTCATGTCTCAATTCTATTGGCAATACACTGAAAAACCGATGACAAATGACAAATGACCAATGACTACCAGACGACTATTTTTAAAAAATATAGTATTACTTTCTAGTTTATCTTTAACTAGTTGTGGTTGGAGATTAGCTGAAGTACGGGCTAATTCTAACAATAAAGGTTCCCGCGATCAGTTGAATATCTATACTTGGACACAGTATGTAGATCAAGAATTATTTAAAACCTTCAATGCTGAAACTGGCATCAAAGTGTTTACAGATGTGTATGATTCTAACGAAGTCATGCTTAATAAATTACAAGCAGGCGGTGGCGGAACTTATAGTGTGATTTACCCTTCTGATTATATGGTGCAAAAAATGGTAGAGAAGGGTTTATTACTTGAACTAAATCATCAACGTTTAACTGCTTTAGATAATTTATTTCCGCGCTTTCAAAATCCTAGTTATGACCCCACTAATCGCTATAGTATTCCATTTAATTGGGGAACAACAGGTTTAATTTACAATTCCGAAATTATCAAAAATCCACCTGAAGACTGGGAATATCTTTGGCAAAATAAACAACAACTTAACAAGAAAATCACTTTGTTAAATGATGTAAGAGAAGTGATGGGAGCAGTGTTGAAAATGCTGGGCTATTCCTATAATTCTAAAAACGAAACCGAAATCAAACAAGCTTATGAAAAATTGCAAGCCCTCAAAGGTGCGATCGCAGCCTTTGACACAGATGCTTGGCGCAATCAAATTTTAGCAGGAGATTTATTATTATCAATGTGTTATTCATCAGATGCGGTGAAAATCACTCAAGAAAATCCTAAATTTAAATATGTAGTTCCCAAAAGTGGTTCTTCACTCTGGACAGATACAATAGTAATTCCCACAACAGCCTCAAATATAGACGGGGCTTATGCTTGGCTCAATTTTATCTTTCAACCAGAAATAGCAGCGCAAATTAGCCGACGTCTTTGGGTGACGACATCAAGTCGCGCAGCTTTTGAACTATTACCGAAGAAAATAAAGAATGATCCAAATGTATTTCCTCCAGAGTCGATACTAGAGAAGTGTGAACGCATCACACCTTTAGGAGAAATTGAAGAAGTATATGATCGTTATTGGACTGAATTAACAAGTGGATAAAAGCAGAAGGCAGAAAATAAATATCAATACTTCATACTTTATACTTCACCATACTCTACCTTGAAGCCTATAAGCACGTCTACATCTTTCATCCTTCACCCTTCATAACCGTGTCTACTCAAATTTCTTCTTCTCAAATAAATCCTACAGGCAGAATTCCCACAGTTCTTAAATGGCGTCCAAAGTTAACCTGGTTAGAACCTTTTGCATTACTTGTACCCGCCGGAACTTGGTTGCTGCTGCTGCTAGTTTTGCCAACTCTGCTAATTTTAGAACTAAGTTTAGTACCTGGAATTCGACCAGGAGATTTAGTCATTCCTAGTGGTTTTGATAACTATATTCGGCTTTTTGATCCACTGTATCTGCGAGTGATTAGGCGATCGCTATCTTTTGCTGTTGGTACTACAGTGATATGTTTAGTCTTAGGCTTTCCTGTCGCTTATTGGATAGCACAAATAGCACCAAAGCGCTGGCGAAATTTGCTCTTAATCGCTTTTGTTTTACCGTTGTGGACTTCCTCTTTACTCCGCACCTATGCTTGGATTGCAATTTTACGTCCCACTGGTTTACTAAACACAATCTTAAATTGTGTAAGCTTGCCAGCTTTAAATTTGCTCAACCGCAGTCCTGCTGTATTAATTGGTATGAGTTATAGTTTGCTGCCCTACATGGTTTTGATTTTATATGCATCCCTAGAAAAATTAGACAAACGCTTTTTAGAAGCTGCTGCTGACTTGGGTGCAAATCCTATACAAGCTTTCTGGCAAGTCACCGTACCTCAAACTCTCACTGGCATAGCAGCAGCTTCTTTCTTAGTATTCATTACTGCTTTAGGAGATTTTATCAACCCAGAATTACTTGGTGGTGCTTCTAGTAGTACAGCAGCAAGGTTAGTTTATAACCAATTCCTCGGCGCTACCCAAAATTGGGGATTTGGTTCAGCGTTGAGTATGGTGTTAATTTTGGTAGTTAGTCTGGCGATCGCACTGTTGATTAAATTTGGTGACATTACACCCAAGAGGTGATGAAACAATTAAAAATTGAGAAGAGAATAGGGGAGTGTAAGGGATGTGTAGACGCGTAGCGGCTGGATTAATGTAAGGGTGGAGTAGTAGATAATCAACCACTAACCACTAACCACTAACTACTAATGTACAGACGCGAGGAACATCGCGTCTCTACCCACTAACTACTATCTACTAACTACTAACTACTAACAATTGACCATTGCTAATTTTTCTGTTTGGAAATTGAAAGAGTGTATGTATGCTCCCCATCAACTAATTCCCCAACGTACAACAAATATTTACCAGCTTGCCAGAAACCAGAAATTTCTGGTTTGTCTCCAGAGTAATTATCTGGTAATACACAAAAACGCCCTCCTGGCCCTTCAATCAATAAAGTTGGTTTACCATTACCTGTGACTGCTAATTTTAAATAAGGCAATGGCTTTGTAACTTGAATAATTTGATTTGGTGTAGCAGCAATTTTACCGCAATCACTGGATTTTGGACCACCAGATTTGCCATTTAGAACCATTGGATCTGGTTGAAAATCAGGATTGATGGTAACAGTTTCTGCCATTACAGATTTAGTAATACTGAGTAGCAAAATTGCTGTAAATGCTAGAACCGATGGAAAAATATTAAATAATCTACACGTCTTCATAATTTGTGATGTTATTTGCTCCTGATTAATTCAAGAGCTATAGTTATGCATAATATTCTGAATTTAATAGACGACCACAAATTCACTTTTGTTCCACAAAATATTTTGTATAAATTTTAATAAATTACTTAAATACAAGTCATCAAAAAAGACATACTATGACTTACGATGGCAATAATTTAGATGATTAAGAATTAAGTAAAAAGCTTAAATAATATTAGCTTTGTGACTTTGAGTGGTAAGTATCCATGAAGACGAACTCGTCACTAGAACATATGAAAATATTTCCCTGCGTCACCATGTCTATTTTCAACTCAGTTAATCACAAGTAAATCCAATAATAAAGCATGAAAACATCAATCTTTCTACACCTCTACACCCTTACACCCCCATACCCATTTCGTAAAATACTTGTGCCTATAAATTAAATAGGCTTTTCCCCTTCAGTCCTCTGTCTCTAACTTATGCCTTCTGCCTTCTGTCATCTGCCCTCATCAAGCCAATAACATTCGCTAAAATCACTAAGACAACAGTTAACTATCGGATATATTTGGACTGTTGTTGAATAAGTTTACTAGCTGAGGTAAAACAATATGAATCCTCAACCTGAAGAAGACTTACAGCAACGCCTCCGCAAACTGGAGGCAGAAACTGATTCGTCTTCTGAGAAAAAAACCAAGTCACAACAAATTGATCAATCATCTCAGTCTGGTTTTTCAAGTGCCAATTCGCAACTACAGCAATTGTCGAATTGGTTTAATACCCTATCTGGAACGGGAAAGGTAGTTGTTGTGAGTGTGGGCGTTTTATTAGGCTTTGCGGTGGTGCAAGCAGTGTTTAAATTTGTTGCTTCTGCAATTAGTTTGGCACTCTTGGCAGGACTAGTTTACTTTGGATACAAATTTATTGTGTCTAGTAGTTCTCGACGCAAGCAATAGTATATTTTGACACGCCTGGAGTGGCATATATATAAAATTTCAAGGGAAATATTGCGATGGCAACCCCAATTGTGAGGAGAAGTAATGATCAATCTAGTTCTAGTCAGTCTAGTCAACCGGGAAAACCCAAAACACAGCCTCTAGCTGCAAGGCGTGTAGCTGCTTGGGCAACGGAAATGACGCTACTAGTGATCAGTGGCTTAGTTCCTTTTAGTCTTGGTGTATATCTTAACACTAGAACAGATCTGAACCGAGTACCATTAAATCCTGTATTGATTGTAACAGAAAGAGAAATCGCTCGTCCCCTGGCTCTGCCTGTGAGCTACGGCACTCGTAATGTTGCATGGCCAACAAATTTTTTGTGGACAGTAGCTATACTAGCGCCTCTGACACTTTCTGCTTGGCAATTGCTTCTACTAGCGAAAACAGGTAGCACCCTGCCAAAACGCTGGTTTGGTGTTCGGGTTGTCAACTCTCAAGGCAAACCTCCTGGTTTAGGGGCTGTTTTACTGCGAGAAGGTATTGGGCGTTGGACATTGAGTTTGTCTGTAGCTTATATGCTCTGGCGTAACAGCCCAACTTTTCCTAACTTAGGTGTATTCACTTTCCTCTCTGGTTTAATAATGCTCTTAGAAGCGAGGGGCTTACCATTACGACAAAGGCGCGCACTGCATGACATTATTGCAGGTACTTACACCATAGACGCGAATCAACCGTTTACACCTTCGCAGCTACAGGATAAAAAACAGACTCAGTGGACAGAAGCAGCAGACGAAGACGCAGCGATTGCTTCGGTTGTGATTACACCATCAGAAACAACTCAACCACCTGCTCATCCGTGGGAATGGTTGCAGCGTAATCCAAGTATAACCCTGCTAGCGATCGCACTGTTGAGTATGGCTGGTGTATTGACAACACTGGTAGGTACTCAAGTATACATCCAAACGCAGCAGAATCGCAGAGTGTTAGAGCAGCGCAATAGCCAACTGTTCCTGGCTCTGGTCAAACAATTGAGTCCTAACTCCGGCGTCAGCAATGAAGAGCGTCGTAGGGCGATTCTGGCAATGGGTACTCTCAATGACCCACAAGCGACCAAATATCTTGTAGAACTGTTGGCTAAAGAAACTGACCCCAGTCAACTCGAAACAATACAGCAGGCTCTGACAAATATTGGTCTGTCAGCTATCCCTGATTTAAAACGCATGAATCAGTCCTTAGCTGATGATTTGGAATCAACAACTAACCCATCTCTAGAGCGGGAATTGCGACAGAAGCGCTTACAGAGTAATCAGCAGGCGATCAATAAGATTATTGCACTTAGCAGCGCTAAAGTTAATGACCTCGACCTCAGCCGCACTCAATTATTCCAAAACGGTGCAGCAGACCGCCCCATATTTAGCTTGGCACTAGATAAAGTTGATTTATCAGGAATTAATTTCAAAGGAGCAAATCTATCCTTTGCTAGTTTAAGGGGTAGTAGCTTCCGAGGAGTAGGTGAGGATAGACGCTGGGATACTTTCGATGATTGGATTGCAGACTTAAGCGGCGCTCAGTTCAAACAAGCCGATCTGCGCGATACAAATCTCAGCCGTGTCTTGATGGTGCGTACAGATTTCAGCCGCGCTAACCTCAAAGGATCAAACTTAACTAACGCACGTTTAGTTAATGCCAACTTGAGCAGCGCCCAGTTAATGGGAGCCGATGTACGTGGTGCTGTTTTGGAAAATGCTAGTCTCACCGGGGCAGATTTGAGCGAAGCTATATTTAACGACGCTGATTTATATGCTGCTCGCTTAGGTCGTGTCATTGCGATCGGTACACAATTACCCTTTGCCAACTTAAGTAAAACCGACTGGCAAGCAGCAGATTTATCAGGAGCAAATTTGCAGCGTGCGGATCTGAGCAATGCCAATCTCAGCGCAACTAGCTTAACAAATGCTAATTTGCGCTCTGCTAACCTGACGGGTGTTAACTTCCGCAATGCCGATTTGAGTCTTGCAGATTTACGCGGAGCAAATCTCACAGAAGCTGATTTTCAAGGTGCTATTCTCTTCCCTGCTAAACAAGATCCAGCCGATCAATTTGTGCAAACTCCGTCAACAGGTTCACAATCTGCCGTAGTCAAAGGAGTGGATTTTAGCCAAGCAAAAAATTTAGATACCAAGCAATTGGCTTACATTTGTACTCAAGGTGGTATTCATCCGCGTTGTCCGTGAGATGGAGGTCGGGGGGGATCGGGAAGTGTGGGGAGTGTAGGGAGTGGGAGGAGAATAAATAGTAACAAATGACCACTAACCACTAACTACCAACCACCAACAACCAACAAAATCAGTGTGAGGAGAGTCGGCAAATGAAGCGTATAAAATATTTAGTATCTGTGCTTTTGGCTAGTTCACTTTTAAGTTTGAGCCAATTTAATCAAGTAGCCTATGCTCAAGCAGCTTATGGTAGTTACGTCGGTGTTGGGCCTGCGGTTGGTTTTGCGGATGGAACTCAAATTGGTGGGGTTGTAGCCTTCCGTTACAAACTTTTGGAAACACCAGTTTCTTTTCGCGCCCAAGCTTTTTTGGCTAATAACATAGCAATTGTACCAACTGTTTCTTATGATTTTCCCCTTAACTGGCAAACTGATGCTTATATAGGAACTGGGCTAATTTTTGCTGGTGGTGATACGCCTTCACCCGTTGGTAATAAAATTAGCTTTGCCTTACAGCCAGGTATTGATTATGTTGTACCTAATAGCAATACTGTGCTTTTTGGTAATGCCATTATTGGTTTTGATGCTTTGCGTGATGGCGGTACAACTTTTTCTTTACAAGGTGGTGTCGGTTTAAGATTTTGATTTGCTTGGTGTCTTTGTGACTTAGTGGAATAAATGATTTTTGAACCACAAAGACACAAAGATACCAAGGTTGATTTTGGAATCGCAAAATCATTTCCAAAAGTGTTCCCTTTGTCAAAACTACAAAATTTTTGTCAGAATCAGGAAATAAGGACATAGTTGATGGTTCCAAATCAGTTAACAGTAACTAATAGAAATTGATCACTGTTAACTGATAACTGATAACTGATATAGGATTGACAAATTATGTTCAGAAATTTGGGATGGGTATCAAACGATAATTTTGCTCCCGATAATTCGCGATCGCCACAAAACAATCCAAAAACTGATGAACAACTTCTTGATGCTTATTCCCAAGCTGTCATCAATGTAGTGGAAAAAGTTAGTCCTACGGTTGTGAATATTGATGTGAAAAAATGGCTAACGGGACGTAGCCGCAGTTATCAACCTTTGACTCAAGAAGTACGTGGTAATGGTTCTGGATTTATCTTCACTCAAGATGGCTACATTCTCACTAACAGTCATGTCATACACGGTGCATCGAAAATTCAGGTAACACTGTCTGATGGTCGCAGTTACGATGCGGAAATGATTGGGGATGATCCTGACACAGATTTGGCTGTGATTAGAATTTATGCGCCAAATTTAGTAGCTGCACGTTTTGGTGATTCTCAAGCATTGAAAGTTGGCCAGTTAGCGATCGCGATCGGTCATCCCTATGGTTTCCAGACTACAGTTACAACTGGAGTGATCAGCGCATTAGGACGTTCTTTCCAATCGCGGTCTGGGAAGCTGATTGAAAATATTATCCAAACTGATGCTGCTTTAAACCCTGGTAATTCAGGCGGGCCGTTAGTTACGTCCCACGCTGAAGTGATTGGTATAAATACTGCTATTGTGATGGCAGCACAAGGGATTTGTTTTGCCGTACCCATTAACACAGCTAAAATGGTCATCCCAACTTTAATGAGGTATGGTCAAGTTCGACGTGGTTACATTGGTATTGGTGGACAAAATGTGCAAATTTCCCGCCGGATCATGTTATTTAATGAATTGGCTGTGGACACTGGCATTTTCGTTATGCACGTTGAACCAAACAGTCCAGCTAAGAAAGCTGGTTTGCTGCAAGGGGATGTGATTGTTGGTTTTAATAATTCACCACTGCGTGGCATTGAAGACTTACAGAAATTTTTAACACCAGAACGTGTGGCAGTGCGATCGCAACTGACTATTTTGCGTAACAATCGCAAGTTAGTAATAGATATCGTTCCAGAAGAATCAACTAGAGGCTAATAGTTAAAGCTATTGGTCTATCGCAAAAGTTTTGAGAGGTTTGTGGTAAGCAGCAAGCTTGCTTAAATATTTGAGGACTAAAGTCCTCACTACAAACGCATTTAAATCTCATAATTAATGCGATAGACCACTATTAACTTCTACATCGGTGTTTATCGGTGTGTATCGGTGGTCGATTTATCAAAAATATTGGTCATAGCTTAATTTTCCTCAGGGTTGAAACAAACAAGTTGTCACCTCCTCCAAAACTTGCAGTCCCTGCAAAGCACCTCGAACTAATCTAGTTGCAGCAATGGGTTGTTTCAGCATAGCTATAGCCAACGATAAAGGCTGAAGAGAACCATCAGAATTCAGTGTGGAATTGAGGTTAGGTAAATCGCGATCGCATCCATCACTCACAACCCGCACCATTCCCACCGTTACCCCAGTGGAGTTGAAAAATTTCAGCACAGTATATCCCTCCATGTCCACAACATCGGCTGCTAACATTTGACCAAGCTGGCATTTTTCTGTACTCGACCAAATCATGTGATCACTTGTTAATGCTTTGACAACAGCAACCTGATGGAGACACTGCTGCAAAGATGCTGTCAAAGTTGCATCACACTCATACACCAAAGTATCGCCAGTATTTTCCTGATAAATACAATCTGCGTACACTACAATATCCCCCACTTGATAGCGGGGTTGCAGACTGCCACACAAACCCATCACTAATAATGTTGGTTGGGGATGATTCAGGATGTTGTTTAACTCTTGACTTTTTTGCAAATATGTGTATGTATTTTCTACACCCACAGGTATGGGTATTACAAAGGGTGTAGAGCCAGTGATACGGCTTAAGCCTCGGCACACAGCTTGATACTCCGCACCTTGACAGACTAAGATTGCTTGGATTGTTGATGAATTGAACACTTTCGTGAAAATAGGCAACTAGGAGTAAGGGAAGAACGGCTTTGCGTAAAATCGTAGCGTTTTTAAACGCAAAGGGACGCAGAGTTTTTTTATTGAGAATTTGCTACGAATGAATAAAATTTTGTACTCAGTTGCCTCTGCGTTCCTCCGCGCTTACCTTTGCGTTCCTCTGCGTTTAAAAATATATTATTTTCAATGCCAACGAATTTGATATAACGTCTAATTGTATGCCTATGTGATTAAACTTAAGATTAGCATTCAGCAAAAATCTCGGTCATGATGGTAAAACCTCATCACTCTAAGACTCTCCGTGAGCGCTTTAATATCTCTAAATTAGCGATTCAACATCCCCGACTGACGGTGAGTTTTTGGTTAGCTGTGATGATAGCGGGAATACTTGCTTTTAGTTCCCTCAAGTATGCTTTGTTTCCAGATATTACCTTTCCTGTAGTAGTAATAAATGCTACATCTCCACTTTCGACAGCCTTAGATACGGAAGCAAAGCTCACCCAACCCATAGAACAACGTCTCAATTCTTTAGAAGGGCTTGATAAAATTCGCTCTTCTACATACCCTGGTCAAACAGTTGTGAGTTTGTCTTTTTTTGTTGGTACTAACCTGGAAAAGTCTACCACAAGGGTAGAAACAGAACTCAAACAAGCATCTCTGCCTGAGGGTTCGTCTTTTAAGATTATTCCAATTAGATTGAATGAGTCTGCTGCTGTTAGTTACGCCGTTGAGAGTCAGTCACGAAATTTAACAGAACTGACAAAGTTAACTAATGAGCAAATTATACCTGCGATCGCCAAACAGCCAGGAGTGTTAAGAGTAGATTTATTAGGCGCTTCTGCTGCTATGCAACAAGGAGCAACATTAGTCCGGTTCAACAGCAAAGATGCGCTTGCTATTCAAGTAATTAAACGTGGTGATGCGAACACCTTGGAAGTAGTTTCTCGGGTAGAGAATCAGGTACAACAGCTACGTTCTACGTTGAGTGATGTTCAAATCACCCTAGCTGCTACGCAAGCAGAGTATATCCGCAAAGCCACCGATGCCACTATTGATGCTTTATATGAAGCCATAGTTTTGGCGATCATCGTTATTTTTCCATTTTTGTGGAATTGGCGAGCGACTATAATTTCTGCACTGGCAATTCCTATATCTTTATTAGCAACTTTTATTGTCATGGCCTTATTTGGCTTCAACCTAGAGACAATCACACTATTGGCTCTCGCTTTGGTAATTGGCAGTATTGTTGATGATGCGATCGTTGATGTCGAAAATATTATGCGACACGTCGAGGACGGAGAACACCCCCGACAAGCTGCTTTTTTAGCTACAAATGAGATTGGTTTGACGGTCACAGCAGCGACTTTTACAGCAGTCGCCGTGTTTCTACCTATAGGTTTAATGGGTGGAGTAATTGGTCAATTTTTTAAACCCTTTGGCATTACAGTTTCCGCAGCAATGCTAGCTTCTTTGTTAGTTGCCCGGACTTTATCGCCAGTTTTGGCTAGTTACTGGCTCAAACCCAAGCCTGCTGGTTCTAAAACTCGCCAAGGAAGGAGATGGTCGAGTTTTGCCCAATATTACCAGAATTTGCTAGGTTGGTCGCTGAATCATCGTGCCATAGTCATAAGTTTAGCTGTACTGAGTTTTGTAGCGGGTATAGCTTTGATTCCACTAGTTCCCAAAGGGTTTATACCGAAATTAGACCGAGGTGCATTCAATGTAGTTTATACCACTGATTTACCGAATTTATCGGAGTTAGGACAAGGAGCAGAGAACACAGGAAATTTTGTTCCAGAATTTTCCCCATCGCCACGTCTACCTGTGTCTGATTCTGTCTCTTCTCTTTTCCCTGATGAATCTCCAATCACAACGATCTTGAATAACTCTGCTGAGGTAGGTAAGAAACTGGAGGAAGTAGTGAGAAAATCACCGGCAGTAGAAACAGTATTTACTGTCGTCGGTACGCGTGAGGGAGAACCGAATAAAGGTAAACTTTACGTCAAACTCAAAAGCGATCGCAACATCAAAACCTCAGAGTTACAAGATCAGTTTCGTTCCTCTTTACCCAAACTTGAGGGTGTAAGTATTAGCGTTGAAGACATCCAATTTGTTGATTCTGGCGCGCAAAAACCTTTAGAAGTAGCATTACAGAGTAACGATCTCAATACCCTCAGTCAAACTGCCCAGACAATCAAAGAACGTCTGCAAAAATTGCCAGGATTTGCTGATGTTACAGTCAAAGGCACAACAAATGCCCAGGAAAAAGTCTCGCAAATCGAACGTTTGAATAATCAACGAGTTGCCTATATTAGCGCCAATCTGGGGCAGAATTTACCTCTAGGTGATGCTACTGATAAATTAGTAGCTGAAGCTCGAGCTGTGATGCCTGCTGGTGTAACTTTAAATTTAGGAGGTGACTCTGAACGCAGTGGCGAAGTTTTCGCCAGTTTCGGCACTAATCTGGCGTTATCGGCACTGTGTATTATTTTTGTACTCATTGCCCTGTTCCGCAGTTGGGTAGATCCTGTGGTGATTTGTATTTCTTTGCCTTTAGCACTAGTAGGGGCAATGTTGGCGCTAGTAGTCACTAAAAGTGACTTTGGCATGATTTCGCTGATTGGTTTTGTGTTTTTGCTGGGACTGGCTAACAAAAATGCCATTCTGATTGTAGATTGCATTAACCAGTTGCGAGATGTCGGCTTAAACCGGAAAGAGGCAATTCTCCAAGCCGGACCGATACGTTTGCGCCCGATTATGATGACAACTGCCTCAACAATTTTAGGTATGCTTCCCATTGCCTTGGGTTTGGGAGCAGGTTCGGAATTGCGATCGCCTATGGCAGTAGCGATCGCTGGTGGGTTAGTAAGTTCCACCATTTTGAGTTTAATTGTTGTCCCAGTTGTATACGCCGTCCTTGATGATTGGTTTCCTAGACGCAGAGACATTAAACCCAAAGGATAGACTGATAACTGACGCCTAATTTGAATTAAAACTATGGCAAAAATCTTGTTTTTGAAATCGTAGACGCGCTCATAGGCTTCGGTGCAGGGTACACCGATGTACACCGATGCACACCGATAATCTATCTGTGTTCATCTGTATTTATCGGTGTTCGCTAACCAAAATCAAACTCTGGACAATTGCCAAAAACCTTATATTACTTCCTCAATTCACAGTCTTACATAACTGATAATGCGTGTATTTGTCACTGGTGGTACTGGTTTTGTTGGTGCAAACTTGGTGCGATTACTTTTAGCAGAAGGATACGCTGTTAGGGCATTGGTACGTCCTGATAGCCAATTAGATAATCTCCAGCATCTAGATTTAGAAATAGTCAGGGGTGATTTAAATCACCCAGAATTATGGCAGCAGATGCAGGGTTGTCAGTACCTTTTTCACGTCGCTGCTCACTATTCTCTTTGGCAAAAAGACAGGGAAGCTCTCTACCAGAATAATGTCCTGGGTACGCGCAATGTCCTAGCTGCTGCCAGAAAAGCTGATGTTGCTAGAACAGTTTATACCAGTTCTGTAGCAGCTATTGGAGTGGGACCCGGCGGTACGATTGTAAATGAAACTTATCAAAGTCCTGTAGAGAAACTAGTTGGTCACTACAAAAAGTCTAAGTTTTGGGCTGAACAAGAAGCCATGCAGGCAGCTGGTGATGGTCAGGATATAGTTATAGTCAACCCTAGTAGTCCAATTGGATCTTGGGATATTAAGCCAACGCCGACAGGAGATATTATTTTACGGTTTCTGCGACGGCAAATGCCTTTTTATATGCACACAGGACTGAATTTTATTGATGTGCGGGATGTGGCGAAGGGGCATTTACTCGCTTTACAAAAAGGTAAATCAGGCGATCGCTATATATTAGGACATCAAAATCTGACGCTCAAACAATTACTCGATCAACTTGCTGAGATTACAGGTTTGCAACCTCCTAAAAGGTCTATACCTGCTTGCTTACCTCTTAGTGTTGCCTGGGTTGATGAAAAAATTCTGACTCGCTTTGGCAAAACACCATCTGTTCCTTTAGATGGTGTGCGTATGGCAACGCAAACGATGTACTATGACGCTTCTAAGGCTGTACGAGAATTGGGTTTACCTCAGTCTCCCCTAAAGCTGGCTCTGCAAAATGCTGTAGATTGGTTTTTATCGCGTCCAGGATTTACGCAGATTTAATTTAGATTTACAGTGCTGATGATGACAGCAAATGTATAGCTCTTCCGGAACCGCGATCACTAGACAAAATCTGTTGCAGCAAGGTTTTTCGCATTTTTGGACGTGCTAGGCGATCGCGCCATATATATAACTCATGACAAGAATGTATAAAATCAGCCATATACTTGTAGATTGGAACACAAAATTTTATTGGTTAAAGTTGCACCCGTTGTACTATCCATATGGATTTCTAGCTCTGCTTGGGGAAAAGCCTCAAATAGCATTTGTTCTCCAGGAAAAACAATTTGCTCGAAGTCACAGTTAGTAATGTTGGAGATGCGAAGGATTTGAATCTGACTAGTTGTGTTTTTGTAGAAACACAAAATTTGGTTTTGTGTAAGGAATGTTGGAGAGTTATGCATTTGGGTTCTACTGGCTTGTTGAACAAAGTTGAAAATAGACATTTCCAAAGCCTTATATTCATCAGAGCTAAGATTGCACGGCTTGTAAGCTTGGTTGAGAAAACGGATTAACGCTAGACTCACAGCTTCTAAATCAGCCCGTTTCTTGGCTGCTGCAAAAGTTTGAACGAAAGTGGGATAAATTTGGCGATCGCTAAATCCAGTCTTTTCATCCGGCAGCCAACACTGAAATAAATATCCTTTGGGCATTGGTATTATTTCAATCAACCAGCCATGATAAGACTGCTTCCATTTCATCCACAATTTCCTTCTGAGCTTTTCTGATCGCAGACTGATTGGAACAATAGATTTACTGCTTAATGTTCCCCTCCAATATCTGAAGAATATAAAACCTACATATGCAATTTCCGTGTAGAATTTGTGCAGAAGTTGTGGAGTCGTCAGGGTAAATAACAGGCGTGTGTTCCTACTTGAGACGATAGCCTAACCCATGTACCGTTTCTATAAAATCTTCAGCAGCACCTGAAATTTTGAGCTTTTGCCTGAGAGATTTGATGTGAGATCTAACAGTTTCCTCTACAGGCGAGTCATCCATAGACCACACTTGCTCTATAATGCTAGAACGGCTTAATACCCGTCTGCCATTGGCAACCAGTAATTCCAAAATCGCATATTCTTTTGGTGTCAAGCTCAGAGGTTGATCATCGTAAGTAGCCTCGTAAGTACTAGGATTGAGAAGCAGGCTCCCCCAACATAAACTTAATGTGGTTGCAGAACTACCCCTTCTGAGCAAAGCACGTATACGAGCCATTAACTCTTCTAAGTCAAATGGCTTGGCCACATAATCATCTGCTCCCGCATCCAATCCGGTAATTTTGTCTGCTACAGTGTCACGAGCCGTTAGCATCAACACGGGTGCAGCAGAGTTACGATGTGCTGGATTATTGGCTTGGATGGTGCGTAAACGTTGGCAAAAACGAATTCCATCTAATTTTGGCAACGTTACGTCCAACAATAGCAAATCATACTTTATTGACTCAACCGAGTTCCAGGCTGCTTCTCCATCTTGGGCAATGTCTACTACATATTGACGTCTAGTTAATACTTCTGACAGTACCTCCGCCAATTGGGTATCATCTTCAACTACCAGAATACGCATAAACTAACCACCATACTCTTGTTCAGGCAGAGAGAAGTAGAAGAGAAGTTCTTTGACTCTATCATGACTCAAAAATTTATGAAGTGGTCTATTCAGGGTAAATGGATAGCAGGGGGATTTTGCTTAACCCTCCTGTTGATGGTACTAGTTAGCTTCGCTTCATATAAAAACACTCTTGAAATTAGAGAAAGTGCTGATAAAGTGCAATATACTTATGAAGCTCTCAATACACTGACTGATTTTTATGCTGCTATGTCAGTTGCTGAATCAGGACGACGCGGATATATCTTTTTAGGAAGTACACAAGAGTTAGAGCGCTACCAAACTGCTGTCAAAAATATGCAGTCTGAAATGCAGTTATTGCAGCATCAAATACATGCTAGTTCGAGTCAAAAACAGCGATTAGTACTCCTGAAATCTCTAGTTAATCAAAGATTATCCCTGTTGCAGCAATCAATAGCGTTGTATATGAAAGATAAATCAGCATTTCAAGCTCAATCGTTAATTACAAAAAAAAGTATTAATATTCGAGAAAATATTCTCCAATTACTACAAGTAATTAAAGCAGAAGAACAAGATTATTTAAAAAGCTCGCTTCAGCAATCACAGTACAGTATTCACTATAGAACAATCATCGAAATACTAGGTACAATTTTAAGCTTTATTGTAGTTTCTAGTTTGTGTTTTATACTTTATCGTCAATGGGTAAAACATGATGAGGTTGAAGCATTAGAAAAAACCTTAAATCAAGAGAAAGAATTAAATGAACTAAAACTTCGCCTCTTTTCGATGATTTCTCATGAATTTCGTACACCTTTGAGTGTGATTTTGCTTTCATCTCAATTATTAAAGGAAATTCTTCAGGAATCTGTTGATGAGAATAATTTAAAAAATTTATATCGCATTCAATCCTCAGCTAAATTAATGAATCAATTAATCACTGATTTGTTGACTTTAACAAGAGCGGAGTCGGGAAAATTAGATTTTAATCCTCAGTTGATTAATTTAGAAAGTTTTTGTTTAAATCTACTAGAAGATTTTCAACTTTTTGATACCAAAAATACTGCAATACATTTTATTAAATATGGTCGCTGTTATCGGGCAAATATGGATGAAAAACTCCTATATTCTATTCTCAGCAATTTGCTTTTGAATGCCATCAAGTATTCACCACAAGGAGGAAACGTATATTTATTATTAAAGTGTGAAGTAGAAGCTACTATTTTCCAAGTTAAAGATGAAGGAATAGGCATTCCCCAGCATGAACAGCAGAAGATTTATGAGCCGTTTTATCGAGGTCAAAATGTTGAAAATATAGTTGGTACCGGGTTAGGATTAGCAGTTGTGAAAAAATGTGTGGAACTCCACCAAGGAGAAATTTTTGTGGAAAGTGAAGTAGGAGTCGGTACAATATTTACGGTCAAAATCCCTCACTGAAGAAAAGAGTGTAATACCACTTCACTATAAGTCTGATACATTTGGCAAATAGGGGGATAAGGAAAACAAGGAGGACGACTTGGGGGAGAATTTATATCAAGAATTTTGTGAAATGGTATAAACGCTTCGCTCAATTAAAAATATATAATCAAAAATTTTATGTTTAATTGTTTATTGTGGGTGATACGCTGGGTTAGATATAAGTTCTGTTTTTAACTTATCTAAGTATTACTTAAGTGAAAACACCGTAATATTTGCTAAAATAAAGGTAAACAATGTAGAATATACTCCTATTTGGGTAGCAAGATCGCGGTAAATAGAGTAAAACTCGATTTAATGATTGAAATAAAAATCTATGCCGCATAGCAATTTGACAGCAAATATATGCACAGATACCAATGGTACGTTGGCTGTAGGTAAGCATATACTCAAAATCGGTTCCAGCCAAGGTGCGATCGCAGAATTAGCAACCATACCACAACAACCGAATTTGCTAGAACGTTCTACACCAGTGTTGATTCGTCAGCCTCCTAGCGAGAAACTTCTAGAGCGTGAAAAACCAATTAATGTTAATGAAGCGATCGCAACTTTAAAATTTGGACAATCGGTAGAATTTTATAGTCCCGTAGGTTTTGGCAAAAGCTTTTTATTGCGTTACTGCGCGCAAGAACTCCAGACTGATTCTATATTTAGTGATGGTGTGATCAGTCTATCTTCTCATCATCCCTATGTAAGTGATTTACTGCAAGTAATTTGGGAAGCTTTTTATAGATATGAAAGCGATACCCCTTATAAATCTACAGATGAGCAAATACGCCACCAAATACAGGACAAACACGCACTAGTTATACTCGATGACGGTGATCAACTTATCCAAGATGAAGTGCAAAAGCTGAGAAATGCTGCTAGTAACTGTACTTTTCTGGTTGCTTCTACAAAACAGCGTCTGCCAAAACCAGCATACTCCACTGCACTGTCTGGACTATCTATTGAGGATGCTTTAGTTTTCGTAGAAACAAAAATGCAACGTTCCCTCAAAATTGAGGAACTACCTGCGGCTAGGTCTCTGTGCATCATCCTCAAAGGAAACCCGATGCATCTGCAATTAGCGATCACTTACGTTTTAGCAGAAGGGCGATCGCTAGCTGAAATTGTCAGTCAACTACCAAATTCTCAAGCTAGTATTTATCTAATTCAACAAATCATCGAGTCGCTATCACACACCCACAGAAACATTTTGGAAATTTTGGCAGTGATGGGTGAGGTGGGGTTATTAGAGGAAGAGGTTGCAGCGATCACCCAACAACCAGACGCCTCGGAAATTCTAAAGAATTTGCAACAGCGTTATCTTATACAACAGGAAGATTTTCGTTATCGGATCAACAAGACAATCACAGCAGTTTTACCACCAGCATGGAAGTTAGGAACACCACTAGAAAATACGATCGCTTACTTTATTAACTGGACACAATTGTATCTCCAGCAGCCACAAAATTTATTAGTCAAAATTGATGCGATCGTACAAATTTTAGAAGTAGCAGTCAGAGCTAGCCGTTGGCAAGTTGTCTTACACTTAGCAAAAGCAGTGGAAGGTTTACTAGCTTTGAGTAAGCGCTGGGGTTTGTGGGAACATGTGCTACAACGTGGACTGCAAGCATCTCAAGCTGAACGAGACAAAGCCTCGGAAGCTTGGGCTTTACACCAACTTGGTACTCACGCCCTTTGTTTAGAAGAAAATACAGTTGCGTTTAGATACTTTACCAGAGCCTTAGAATTACGAGAATCTTTGAGTGATTTCACAGGATTAGCCCTCACTCGCCAAAATTTCAATTTACTTCCTTTATCCTTATTAAATTCCCAGCCTCAAAATATACACAATGGTAGCAGTGAACCTTACACTCTCCCGAAAATTGAGAAAAACCCCAACTTTAGTAATCATGTTCAAAAATCAAAAGTTGACTCGCTAAAAAATGGTTATCAGCCTGTAGTTAATCACCAAATTGTTAGCAGTATTCAGGCAAAAGAGGCTGACCCTTTGCCCCCTTCCTCAGTGTCACCTCTAACTCGGATGAACATAGTAGAGGGACAAACTTTACCTCCACCTTTGCGGCAAAACTTTTTACTTTCACCACAAGGGGTTATTACTACTGGAATTTTGGCTTCTAGTGGATTATTAGCTTGGTTTTACTGGGGTCGTACTGCACCCCAACCCATTCAACCAGATACCAGCAAGCCTCAAGCAACAACTATACCGTTAGCCCAACCGCAAATCGAAGCAACATCCATACCATCACCCATTGCTAAACCTACAAACTCAGAAATACCCACACTGTCACCCTTAAAACCCTTAAAAGAAACTAAGCCCATAATAGATCCGGCATTGACACCACCAACATTTCCCGAACCAACATTCGTCAAGCCAAAACAGCCACAAAGCAAACCTACATCTGCACCAGTACCAAAATACTTACCCACACCCACTGCCACTCCAGAACCAACACCAACAGTAGAAACCGAACCAGGCTTTAATTTTACACCAGTACCTAGTCCGGGCTTCGGTCTACCCTCTCCGATAACTTCGCCAACACCAACTTTTGAGCCACCATCACCGGAAACTACATCTAAACCTATTTTTACCCCGTCACCAACTCAAGAACCAACATCAAGCTCAGTAACTATACCCTCTACTTTTACCCCGTCACCGACTCCAGAACCAACATCAAAATCAATCACCATCACTTCTACTCCAGAAGTGACGGTGACGCCAATTGAAGAACCATCTAATCAAAATTGATTGTTGATGGTTAGTAGTTAGTGGTTAGTGGTTAGTGGTTAGTGGTTATTTCCTTACTCTCCCCCAAATCGTCCTCCTTGTCCCCAATCCAAAATCCAAAATCTAAAATCTAAAATCTAAAATTGCATAGTCAAAGTCCTAACTTCTCCAACACTGGGCGAGTAGAAACAATGTGCCTTTCTAAACCTAGTTCTTTCGGACTAATCCCAATTGCTAAGGCAACCAACTGCGGTAGATGCAAGACTGGTAAACTTAGCTTGTGTCCAATTACTTTTTCTACCTCTGGTTGACGAGAATCTAGGTTAAGGTGACATAAAGGACAAGGTGTCACCATACAATCAGCGCCTGCTTCTATGGCTTCTTGAATATGCTTACCAGCCATTTTGAACGACTCGGTGGTAGCATAACTAGCAAGAGGCCAACCGCAACACTGTGTACGACCTCTGTAATAAATTGGTGTAGCTCCCACTGCCCTAAATAGATTTTCCATCGTCTCTGGCTGGAAGGGGTCATCATAAAGCATAAATTTTTGGGCGCGCAGGAGATAACAACCGTAAAAAGCAGCACATTTGAGTCCAGATAGTTTACGGCTAACTCGTTGTTGAATCTCCTCTAAGCCATAATCATTTGCTAGAGCATAAAGCAGATGTTTAACTTCTGTACTTCCCCGGTAAGGTGAACAGCCTTCTTTTTGGAGCAAGCTGTTAACTTGTCCTACATAAGCGGGATTTGTTTTCTGACATTGTTTGAGGTGTTCATCAACATGGCCAATTACACCTTGACAAGTACTACAATGAGTCAGCAGTGGCAAATTTAATTCTTCTGCTAAAGAAATATTGCGAGCATTGACAGTATCTTCTAAAAGTTGGGAATCTTCCTTAAAAGTACCGGAACCGCAGCAGGCAGCTTTTTTAAGTTCAATAAGTTCAATGCCCAATGCTTTGCTGAGGGCAACTGTGGATTGATGAAGTTCCCGGCAAGCCCCTTGAGCAACACAACCTGGGTAGTAAGCGTATTTCAACGTATGGGATAGCATAGAAATATTGTTGTTAGATAATCGACACGAATTGCGTACACTAGAGCAGATGAAAAAGGTAATTGGTGATTAGGGAATAAGGTAATAGGTGATGGGAAAAGAGGTCGTTGGAATTATATTCTATGATTTTCCTTCTGCCTTCTGCCCTGGTGCCTTCTGCCTTCTGCCTTTTACATAGCTGCCTTCTACATAGCTGCCTGTAACTGTTTTATCATCGCATTCCTTAGTGTCGGTTGTTAGACAATAGGTACTGGGGTGTATATTCTGAAAAAAATTTAGTAAGAATTGCAAAACAGAATCCTTTAAAGAGTGTATGCGATCGCGCTTTCAGATAAGATGTATATGCTCAAAACCATGTAACCCATAAAGAGCGGATTATAGCAACTGGTTGAGGAATTTAATCTATGAGCCAAGCGGACATTTTTGAGAGAGTTAAAAAAATCGTTGTGGAGCAACTGGGTGTTGAACCCGAAAAGGTTACACCACAAGCCAATTTTGCCAATGATCTAAACGCTGATTCCCTAGATACAGTTGAGTTGGTAATGGCTTTAGAAGAAGAATTTGATATCGAAATTCCTGATGAAGCCGCTGAAAAAATTACCACAGTTCAAGAAGCATTGGATTACATTACCAACAAAGTTGCCGCATCCGCATAAGAGAGGTTAGGGCATAGGGTAATAGGACATAGGGCGTAGGGCATGGGGCATAGGGCATGTGCATAGAAAAAATTACATGAAGCCCAATTCCCAATTCCCAAATCTCAATTCCCAATGCCCGATTTCCTGTTCCCCATGCCCTGTGCCCAATTCCTGTTTTGTCCTGCCGGAGAGCCACTTGTAACTTAGTCATGACAGATTTGATACGTAAACGCGTTGTTGTAACTGGTGTTGGCGCGATTACACCGATTGGTAATACACCAGCCGAATATTGGGAAGGATTGGTAAGCGGACGTAATGGCATTAGCGAAATTACCCTGTTTGATGCTTCGCGCCATGCTTGCCGTATTGCTGGCGAGGTAAAAAACTACGATCCGCACGATTACATGGATCGTAAAGAGGCCAAGCGCATGGATAGGTTTTCTCAATTTGCCGTTTCAGCGGCAAAACAGGCTCTAGCGGATGCGCGGTTAACAATTAATGACCTGAATGCTGAACAAGTAGGTGTGATCATCGGTTCTGGCGTTGGTGGTCTCAAGGTAATGGAAGAGCAGCAAACAGTTTATCTCAACCGTGGCCCAGACCGCTGTAGCCCGTTTATGATTCCCATGATGATTGCCAACATGGCTGCGGGGTTAACAGCAATCCATACTGGTGCAAAAGGGCCTAATTCCTGCTCCGTAACAGCTTGTGCTGCTGGTTCTAACTCCATAGGAGACGCTTTTCGCCTGATTCAAGGCGGATATGCCCAGGCAATGATTTGTGGGGGAGCAGAAGCAGCTATTACACCTTTATCTCTTGCTGGTTTTGCTGCATGTAAAGCACTTTCGTTTCGTAATGACGACCCTGCTCATGCCAGCCGTCCCTTTGATCAAGACCGCGATGGATTTGTCATGGGCGAAGGAGCAGGTATTTTAATTTTGGAAGAAATGCAACACGCCATCAGTCGTGGTGCCAGGATTTATGCTGAAATCGTCGGCTATGGTATGACCTGTGATGCTTACCATATCACATCCCCCGTACCTGGTGGTGAAGGAGCCGCTAGGGCTATAGAGCTAGCACTCAAAGATGCAGGAATTACTCCCGACATGGTGAGCTACATCAATGCCCACGGTACTAGCACCCCAGCTAACGATTCGACTGAAACCGCAGCGATGAAAAGAGCCTTAGGTGATCATGCTTACAAAGTAGCAATTAGTTCTACTAAATCTATGACAGGTCACTTATTAGGCGGTTCTGGTGGTATTGAAGCAGTGGCAACAGTACTCGCGATCGCTAACGACCGACTCCCACCAACAATTAACCTAGAAAACCCTGATTCTGAATGTGATTTAGACTACGTACCGAACGTTAGTCGTACTGCACGTGTTGAGGTAGCACTGTCCAATTCTTTTGGTTTTGGGGGTCATAATGTCACCCTTGCTTTTAAAAAACATGTTTAGGAGTTAAAAGGGAATTGGGGATCGGGGATCGGGGAATTGGGATAAATTCTCCGTTTTCCCCCTTGTCCCCGTTCTCCTTTCCCCTTTCCCTATAAAGAACGTATTGTCTCTGACACCCAGCTGAGATCATTCCGTCCCTTTAGCAACTGAATATTTAGGCCAATCCTTTCTAGAATAATCCCAAAATCCTCGCTCAAAAATCCTCAGTTTTACAGCTTGTTTGTCAACAAGCACCAATGGGATGATGATACTATCGTGGGGAATTTTGATCCCCAGCAGGCAAAAGAAGCTTAAAAGAGTGCTAACCCGTCGTTAACAACAATCTGATTATGGCTGTTGCAACCCAAACCCTTGAAGAACTTTGTATTAACTCGATCCGCTTTTTGGCAATTGATGCTGTAGAAAAAGCCAAGTCTGGTCATCCAGGACTGCCAATGGGTGCTGCACCAATGGCATTCGTGCTATGGGATCGGTTTATGCGGTTTAACCCTAAAAATCCCAAGTGGTTCAATCGTGATCGCTTTGTCCTGTCTGCCGGCCACGGCTGTATGTTGCAGTATGCCCTACTCTACTTAAACGGTTACGACAGCGTCACACTAGACGATATTAAACAATTCCGTCAGTGGGGTTCTAAAACTCCTGGACATCCAGAAAACTTTGAAACACTAGGTGTAGAAGTAACTACCGGACCCTTAGGACAGGGAATTGCCAATGCGGTCGGTTTAGCGATGGCAGAAGCCCATCTCGCCGCAAAGTTCAACAAACCCGACGCCAAAATAGTTGATCACTACACCTATGTGATTTTAGGTGATGGTTGCAACATGGAAGGTGTATCTGGTGAAGCCTGTTCCTTGGCAGGACACCTGGGCTTGGGTAAACTCATTGCCTTATATGATGACAACCACATCTCGATTGATGGTTCTACTGATATTGCTTTCACCGAAGATGTGGGCAAGCGTTTTGAAGCATACGGCTGGCACGTACAAGCTGTTAGCGATGGCGACACAAACTTAGAAGCAATTCATAAAGCGATCGAAGCTGCTAAAGCTGTCACCGACAAGCCATCTTTAATTAAAGTCCGTACCACCATTGGTTACGGTTCTCCTAACAAAGCGAACACCGCAGGCGTTCATGGTGCAGCCCTTGGTGGTGATGAAGTAGCTGCTACTCGTAATAACTTGGGTTGGGAACACGAACCATTTGTCATCCCAGAAGATGCCCTCAAGCACTTCCGTAAAGCCGTAGACCGTGGTGCTGAGTATGAAAGCCAGTGGAACAAAACTTTTGCTGACTATAAAGCGAAGTATCCCCAAGAAGCGGCTGCATTTGAGCGGCAAATCAGTGGCAAACTGCCAGAAGACTGGGAAAAAGCATTACCTACTTACGAACCAGGAAGTAAAGCGATCGCCACTCGCAAAACTTCCGAAATGACCCTTAATGCCTTAGCACCTGTGCTACCAGAAATGATCGGTGGTTCTGCCGATCTCACCCACTCTAACTTGACAGAACTCAAGGGTGCAGGTGACTTCCAAAAAGGACAGTACCAAAACCGTAACCTCCGTTTCGGTGTACGCGAGCATGGTATGGGTTCGATTTGTAACGGTATTGCTCTGCATGGTTCCGGGTTAATTCCCTACTGTGCTACCTTCTTGGTCTTTGCCGACTACATGCGGGCTGCAATTCGCCTCTCGGCATTGTCTCAAGCAGGAGTCATCTACGTCATGACTCACGATTCCATTGGTTTAGGTGAAGATGGCCCCACCCACCAACCAGTAGAAACCTTGGCATCTTTGCGGGCTATTCCCAACCTGACAGTCATTCGTCCCGCCGACGGTAACGAAACCTCTGGCGCTTACAAAGTCGCCATTGAAAATGCCAATCAACACCGCCCCACTTTGCTAGCATTGTCGCGGCAAAACCTGCCCCAATTAGAAGGAAGCAGCATTGAAGGTGTTACCAAAGGCGCTTATATTCTTTCTGATAGTGAGGGAACTCCCGACATCATCCTCATCGCTACAGGTAGCGAAGTATTTCTGTGTGTCGATGCTGCTGCCAAACTCCGCGCTGAAGGTAAGAAAGTTCGTGTAGTTTCCATGCCTTCTTGGGAACTCTTCGATGCTCAAAGCGAATCCTACCGTGAGTCAGTGTTACCCAAAGCGGTTAAAAAGCGTTTAGCTGTTGAAGCAGCTTCTAGCTTTGGTTGGTGTCGTTACCTGGGTGACGAAGGCACAATGATTAGCGTGGATCGCTTTGGTGTTTCTGCACCTGGTGGTATAATTATGGAGAAATTCGGCTACACCGTTGATAATGTAGTCACAAAAGCGAAAGAATTGTTGGGTTAACTAGCAACAGAATAATCTTTCATAATTTTTATAGTGAGGGTGGGTAAAATCCACCCTTTTATTTTGTATTTTATGAACCGCATAGAAGAACTACTAACCATTAACTGCTAACTGCCAACAACCAACCATTCACCTTTTTCTAGGTAAACTTTCAATTTCTTGATCTGCTTGTTCTCCTATCTCTGTTTCTCTTTCCGCATTTACGAGAGTTGACAGGCAACGCTGGGACTTATTAACTGTTGTGGTTGTCGGTATTCCTAAACAAATTTGAATTTGCGGTCCAGAACGAGCAAGGCGGAGGATAACCCCATCAGTAACTGGCACTCTCACAATTGCTTCCCCATCTACATAAGTTCCGTTGGCACCTAAATTGACAACTTCCCAGCCATGATCCACTCGTCTTAATTCTATATGGCGACGGGAAACCACCGCACTATACAGAACAACATGGTTATCCGCCGCTCGTCCGATCAAAATGGCTGGTTCGTCGTCTGCAAAAGTCCAACTTTGAGCTGGAATGGGTTGTAGTGGGTGCAAGAGGATAAGTGTAATCACGAGCTAGGCTTGTATCAATTCTCCTCCACTATAACTGACCATTTAGGAGATTTGAAATATGAATGTCACCAAATCTCCTTTACCTAGACTGATGCGATCGCCTGGTCTCAAACGATGCCTGTTTCCGGGTAATAGAGGCAAATTATTGATATATGTACCGTTAGAACTGCCTACATCTTCTATATAATAAGCATCTCCCTCAACACGAATATCCGAGTGTATCCGCGAAACAATTTCTGAGTTGGGAAAGCCAGAAACATCCACATCAGGCGGAATCCGGTCATTAGGCTTACCGATATGAATTACAGACAGATTCTGTGGCAATTCAATTTGCCTATCGGTTTGCACATGGACAAGCCGTGCAGTTACTTGCTGTAATTGTGTTCTAGCAGGTGATGGTGGTGTGGGTTGTGGTGCTGACGGTGGTGTGGGTTGTGGTGCTGGCTCACTTTCACTTTCTAGTACTGGACTCTCTTGTTCGGCATTAAAAGGTGAAACTTCGGCAGCTATTCCTGGGACTGCAACGGTTGGAGGCGGTACAGCAGCTGGTGGTTCTGGGGGCGCTGGTGGTGGAGATGGGCTAGTTTCCTCAGCATTAAAAGCTGGAATTGGGGGTGGCGGTGGACTGCTTTCTACTGAAGGAAATGCTACAGCTGTTGGTGGCAAAGGTGGAGAGTCAGGCGTGGTGTAGCTGCCAGATCCACTCACTGGCGCAGGTTGCGGTTGTACAAGTGGATCAGGTGAAACTAACGGTTGTACTTCCACAGGAATGTCAGGTGCTACAGTTGCTGCTACTGGCGTGACAGTACCTGTACGCAGGTGATAGCCACACTGCCCGCAAAAAGAAGCATCTGCCTGCACGGTTGCCCCACAACTAGGACAGTTAGTAGTCGCTGGTAAGGGGGTATAGCAAGCTTCACACTGGGTAGCGCCATCAGGGTTGTGGTGATTGCAGTTAGGGCAGACGATCATGGAAATTAAACCTTTGTTTTAGGTCATCGTACAATAGTGCTGGCAAGCAGAGGCACAACTCTAGTTTCCGATTTTAACAATTACTTTTGAAGGCAGAAGGCAGGAGGCAGGAGGCAGGAGGCAGGAGGCAGAAGGCAGAAGGATAAATTAATTCTTCATCCTTCATGATTCATAATTCATCCTTCACAACTCATCCTTCATAATTCATCCTTCATAATTCATAATTTAATTCATCACCTGCTGCTGCATCCAGTAGCCACCAAAGTTCTCCTTGGGGTTGAATGAGACGGGATGGATAAGTAGAGTTATCTGCTTCTGGTGCAAAAACTTGGGTAAGGGCTGGTTTTTTATTCGCGCCAGCAACTACGAAAATAACGCATCTGGCTGCATTAATAAATGGGTAGGTAAAGGTAATACGAGGATTACCATCTTTGTTGCCTACTGTAATTAAGCGATCGCGTACTTTTAGTGCTTCTGTATGCGGGAATAAAGAAGCAGTATGTGCATCATCGCCCATACCCAGCAAAATCACATCCAAAGCCGGGAATTCTCCGGGTGAAGAGTGAAAAAACTCTTGCAGTTCCTTTTCGTGTTTAGCCGCAGATACTGCTGGATCACCTTCAGTTGTGGGTACAGCATGAATGTTTGCTGCTGGTATATCCACGCGATCTAACCAAGCACGACGCGCCATACCTTCATTACTATCTGGATGATCGGGCGGAACGTAACGCTCATCTCCCCAAAAGACATGAATTTTATCCCAAGGGAGATTTTGAGTCGCGATCGCTTCATACAATGGTTTGGGTGTACTGCCGCCAGATAGGGCGATGGTAAATCTTCCTCGCTGTGCAATTGCAGGCTGAATTTGCGAGAGGATCAATTCTTGAGCCCGCGCTATGAGCGCTTTTTGATCTGGTAAAACCTCAATTTTTCTTGTCATCGCTTCCTCATAATATAGGCGACTTCCAGCATTACCATACCGAGATTACTCACTTGGTGAAGTCAATAGTCAATGGTCATTTGTAAAAACTCTAGACAATTGACACTTGACTTTGGACTTTGGACTTCCTGAAGGGAATTAACACTTGTTTATTCAAACCAATTACGGCAATTTAATAAAATCTTGCCGAATCTTAATAAAAATCATTAGTAACATCTTTTGAAAGCTGAAAGATGAAGGCTGATGTTTAAAAATAGTCATTTATATTTCACAGTTCATACTTCATACTTCATACTTCACCCTTCTACTATCCCTGATATATTTGATGCCAATCAGCGATCGCTTCTCGTTGGACAGCTAATAAGTTTTGAATTCCTTTTTCAGCAAAATCTAAAAGCTGATTCAGTTGGGAACGGCTAAAACAGCCTTCTTCCGCAGTTCCTTGAGCTTCAATAATTCCTAAGTGCTGATTCATCACCACATTAAAATCTACTGTAGCCGCAACATCTTCAATGTAGTTCAAATCTAAAAAAGGCTCTTCCTGTAATAAGCCTACAGAAACAGCTGCTACTTGTCCAACAAGGGGCGATCGCTCTAAAACCCCCTGCTGCAATAATTTAGAAATTGCATGTGCAAGAGCAACAAAACCACCTGTAATGGCTGTGGTTCTGGTGCCGGCATCTGCTTGCAAAACATCCGCATCCACAGTCAGCGTACGTTCTCCCAGTAATTCTAAATCTACTGCTGCTCGTAGACTACGTCCAATTAAACGTTGAATCTCCTGAGTCCGTCCAGATAATTTCAAAAATTCTCGTTCTTGCCTTTGGTGAGTAGCAGTTGGTAACATACGGTACTCAGCAGTGAGCCAACCTTTGCCAGTCCCAGCAAGAAACTTAGGGACTCCTTCAATCACACTGACGGTACACAGTACTTTAGTCTCGCCAGCAATTGCTAGAACAGAACCACAGGCAAAGCGAGTAAAGTCTTGATGAAAGGTAACGGGACGAAGTTCATAAGGTTGCCGACCGTCTGGACGCTGCCAAACCATTGCAGTAGCCTCAAATTTTATAAGACACTGCTTTCAGAGTATCCTTTCAGGTCACAATTTGAATAAATTTAAACAACTATCTAAGGATTGGGGATCGGGGAGGTGGGGAGATGGGGAGGTGGGGAGGTAGGGGGAGTATGAGGGGTGTGTAGACGCGTAGCGGCTTAAGGTAAGGGTGGAGTGTGAGGGGACAAGGAGGACAAGGGAGATGAGATGATTGACCATATCTCACCGAGAATAACCAATGACCAATGACAAATGACCACTAACCACCAACTACTAACAACTAATGTACAGACGCGATGTTCCTCGCGTCTCTACCCACTAACTAACTAATGTACAGACGCGATGTTCCTCGCGTCTCTACCCACTAACTACTAACTACTAACTACTAACTACTAACTACTAACCAACAACCACTCACTTAACAAACAGAAAGCAGACTCATAATACTGTGTAGCACCATTTCTGGTGATTGGTCGCCGTTAATGGTTAGGAGGCGGCGGCGACGGTCGTAATATTCCAAGATTGGAATGGTGCGATCGTAGAATAACTCAACGCGACGTTGGACAATTTCTGGTTGATCATCTGGAAGAGAACGCCCTAAAGCACGGCTAACCATAACAGCTTGTGGTACTTGCAGGTAAATTGCCCAGGTTAATTGTTGTCCTAACTTATCCAACAAAAAATCTAATTCTTCTGCTTGAAAAGCTGTACGAGGATAACCTTCTAACACCCAACCACGTTTAGCATCAGGCTGCTTGAGTTGAGTCAGGATATATTCAATAATCACCTCATCTGGCACTAATTCCCCTGTTGCCATATATGGTTGTGCAAAGCGACCCAAGTTGCTAAAGTTAGCAATTGCTTGACGCAATAGTTCACCTGTTGCAATTAAAGGAATTTCCAATTGACTACATAACCTTTGGGCTTGAGTACTTTTCCCAGATCCTGAACCTCCCACAATCACTAATCTCACAACACTGAACTCCTAGTCTTGTCAATTTCACAACTGTCTAAGTCTGTTTTGCTGAGTTAAAAGAAAATTAAATATCTGAAAAATTTCGGAATTTTTCAGAATATTTAGTGATTTACCTAATTTTTTCCTTTGATTGAAATTTAAAATTGAGTGTTTTAATTTTTACCAATCTTTTCATAAGCCAAACCAAAAATAAAATCTTCACAAACCTTGACTTGAGTACAGAGGTAGTGTTTGACTAAGAATGCAACTTGCCAAATAAACTACACATCCTCAAAATAGTTTGATTATACAAGCAGATTTACTAGAACAAACCTCAGCGAAAACCCTTTAATCTATTGTATTTTTTTATATTCAATTATGGTTGCCCAGTTAGAAACGCCAAACGAAAATTTGACACTCAACCTACCATACTCGATAGAAGGACTCATACAAGTTTTCACGAGTACACATCGTAGTTTTTTTACTAGTGTTATGGCTCAAGCACTGAGAATTGCTGGTCAAGGTACGCCAGTGTTAGTAGTGCAATTTCTCAAAGGAGGTATTCATCAAGGACATGAACGCCCGATTCAATTGGGACAAAATTTAGATTGGATTCGTTGTGATTTACCTCGTTGTATCGATACACCACACCTTGACGAAAGCGAAACTCAAGCCTTGCAGAAGTTGTGGCAACATACACAAAAGGTCGTATGTGAAGCTAAGTATTCTCTCGTTGTCCTAGATGAGTTAAGTTTAGCGATTAACTTTGGCTTGATTCCAGAAACGGAAGTTATAGCCTTTTTGGCAAAACGTCCTGCTCATATTGATATTATTCTCACAGGATCAGATATGCCCAAGTCGATTCTAGAGGTAGCGGATCAAATCACAGAGATCCGTCGCAGTCATCAACCTTAAAGCGATCGCAAAACGGGGACTAGGAACAGGAAATTAGAAATTAAAGCAAAGATTATTTCTCCTAACCTGATCCCTGATCACCTATCCCCTATCCCCCATGTCCAATTCAGGATATTCTATATACTTTGGTTTTTCGATTATTCTCAAGTTGTGATTAAGAACGATATTTGGATTTCTCAAATGGCTCAAAAGGCTATGATTGACCCCTTTGAGCCAAGTCTGATTCGAGAAATTAAAGATTCAGATGCTCCACACTTACGCCGTGTGATCAGCTATGGTTTGTCTTCTTATGGGTATGATATACGGCTTTCTCCTGTTGAGTTCCGAATTTTTCGCCACATTCCTGGAACTGTTGTTGATCCCAAAAACTTTAATCCTTATAATTTGGAACCAACACCACTGCATACAGATGCTAATGGCAGCTACTTTATCCTACCTGCACATTCCTATGGTTTAGGGGTTGCCTTGGAAAGGTTGGAAGTGCCAGACAATATTACAGTAATTTGCATAGGTAAAAGCACTTACGCAAGATGCGGTATAATTGCAAACTTAACTCCTGCGGAGGCTGCCTGGCGTGGTCATTTAACTTTAGAATTTTCTAATTCTTCTAGTGCTGACTGTCGGATTTATGCCAATGAAGGCGTTGTGCAATTACTATTTTTAGAAGGCGAACCCTGCGCTATTAGTTATGAAGCACGCCAGGGTAAATATCAAGATCAGCAAGAAAAAGTGACTCTTGCTAAAGTCTAGTTTTTAAGGTGTGTTAAGCTGACACACCTTCAACCAACAATTCAAACTAATTAGTAGATGACACAGTTTTTTCTACTGTTGTTGTCTCATTTTCTAAATTTGGAAAAAATTTCTTCGCTATCCAGTAAGTCAAAATGTGAGAAAGTAATCCCATTGGCCCGGCAAATAAACATAAGGCGAGGGAATGAATTGTCCAAATTCCTGTTTTCTGTCCTTGTAAATAAATGTAGCGACCAACAAACAAATCCATTACTAAGAAATGAATCCAACCTGTAGCAGCAGCTGTTTCATCAGCGAAAAATTTAGCAATGTCTGCTAATTGAGGATTTGATAATGCTTGGGCATTCTCTGGTGTAATGCTGCTGACAAATAAATATATATAAGCTAATGCTAACGGTACAAAGGGAATATATGACTCCATCACCCGGCGAGTAATTTTCCAGTTGGGTAAGAAAATCATTAAAACCCAAAAAGGTAGAACGTAAATATTGGCGATATTAAACAGTTGAGCGATCATCATAGCTATATATAAATACAAATAGTAGGTAAATTATGAGGTCGTGATCAACTATTGTCCACCTCGTGAACGAATGATCTGCCCTGTAATCCACTGGGCTTGTGATGAGGATGAGGCAAGAAATTAACACAAACTTGCTTCTAACTGCGCTGCAATTTCAGTCCGATTCAGTTTGCGGCCAATAAAGACTAGTTGGGTTTGCTTGACTTCATCTGGTTGCCAGGGGCGATCATAAAATTGTTCAAAACGTGTTCCCACGCCTTGCATGACTAAACGCATGGGTTTGTTGGGTACTGCAACAAAGCCTTTAATCCGGTAAATTTCTTGTTGTTGGGTAAGAATTTGCAATTGTTTTTGCAGTATTTGCGGGTCAAAATCACGGTCTAAAATTAAGTGAGTTGCTGTGATTTCTTCGTCGTGATCGTGATCTTCTTCGGTGTCGTGGTGACTAGGACGAGTATCTAAGTTTTCTTCAACTGCGGCTTGAAATCCTAATAATATAGATGGGTCGAGTTGGCCTTGATCACTTTCTACTATCTTAACGACTCTAGGTAATTCTTGTTTAACTAAATCCTCAACTTTTGCTTTTGTTTCTGGGTCGATTAAATCAGTTTTATTTAAAATCACTAAGTCTGCACAAGCAAGTTGATCTTCAAATAATTCTTGTAAGGGTGTTTCATGTTCTAAACTATCATCTGCTTGCCTTTGTGCTTCTACTGCTTCTGGGTTACTGGCAAAGGTTCCAGCTGCAACTGCTGCACAATCGACAACGGTAATTACAGCATCAACTGTAGCACCAGAACGAATTTCTGGCCAGCGAAATGCTTTTACTAATGGTTTTGGTAATGCTAAACCAGAGGTTTCGATCAAAATACAATCGATGCGATCGCGTCGCTTGAGTAACTGTTGCATTGTGGGTAAAAATTCTTCCTGGACTGTACAGCACAAGCAACCGTTAGTTAATTCAAAAATATTATCTTCACTCTCACTATCCTCTGGGCAAATTTGACAGGATTTCAATAGTTCGCCATCTATACCAAGTTCACCAAATTCATTGACGAGAACAGCAATGCGTCGTCCTTGATTATTTTGTAACAAGTGGCGAATTAAAGTTGTTTTACCACTTCCTAAAAAGCCAGTGATGACAGTGACAGGAATTTTTGTAGCCATGCTGGAATTAATTTTTCTAGTTTTAAAAATAAGTAATTTTCAGTACTTAACTTGTAACTATATTATGTTGCTAAATACTGGACTTAGTTTAGTGTGAAAATAAACCTCTGTTATTTTAAGCCGAAACTCTACTATTCTTCTCCCAATTTTTAATTTTTAATTGTTTTAGGGGTAGTCTCCTTGCGCTTACCCATGCCTGCTATAGGTAAACTCAAGGTTACTACCCCTAAGATGTTTTATTCGAGATTATTACTATCTGGTTTTAGATTGGCAACTAATTATTGGTTTCTACAATCCAGAATCCAAAAGCCAAAATTTTTACAGTTTTTACTCGGCTGTAGCGAGTCCGGTTTCAGTACTACCGCGAGTCCGACGACGGGTAAGGGTATTGTAAAGCATTTGCCCGATCGCTTTAATCAAATTACCTTCTAATTCGTTGAACATCTTCATGTTCATACCAAAAGCGTCGTTTGCTTCTTCAACAATGCGATCGGCTGTAGCTTCATCAATGGGGAGTTCGTCTAAAGCTTGACGATATTTGTTTTTGAATGCTTTTTCGTCGTCAATATCTGCAAATTCATAGAAGGCGACGCCATCACCATTCAGGTTCATTGCTGTTTGGGCAATTCCTTTGAGAATTTGTCCTCCAGACAAGTCACCCAGATAACGGGTGTAAGAATGGGCAACTAACAATTCTGGTTCTTTTTCAGAGACTTCCTGGATACGCTGGACGTAAGCTTCTCCGGCTGGGGATAGTTGGATTTGCTCTCGCCAGTTATTACCGTAGTAATAAGTCAGGTCTGTTTCCAAGCTACGTTGTCTGTATAGCTCTTGAAAGTTAATCTTGGAAACAATCGGGTGATCTTTGTGCTTTTCCATTTCCTCTTCCATCGCAGAATACACGAAGTAGAGGTTGGCAACCAGTTTGCGGTAAGAGTTTTTCTCTACAACTCCTTTTAAAAAACACTTGACAAAACCAACGTTTTCTGCCATTGTGTGGGCTTTTTTGGTGCCTACACGCAATTTAGTTGCTAAATTACTGCTCATGCTAAATTTCTCAAATTTAAAAGGTAAATAGCTGCCTTTTTTAGAACGGCTACAAAAGCCACTAAAACGTTACAGTAAAGCTATTTGATGAGAATTTCTATTAATATTTTTTAAGTGTCAAGACTTTGTATTGTGTAACACAGCAACGACAGTCACAGGGATAGAGGTATGTTTATGAATTGTGAAAATAAATTAAAATCTGTTAAGTATAGGGCATTGAGGAGATGGGGAGACACGGGGACGCGAAGAATAACCAATGCCTAATGCCCACCATCCACCAACCATTAACTACTAATGTACAGACGCGAGGAACATCGCGTCTCTACCTAACAACCAACCACTAAAATAAATTATCTTTTTGAGATTATTTTTACAAAAGCTTCACATAATTATTAAGTATTTCTGCTTAAATGAGAGCTGAAGAATAAATAAATCTGTAAAAAGAAAACAAATCAGATATCGTGGTAAAACCTAATTCATAGGGGATTAATCATAAATCTTCTGTGTGTCTGTGTGGAGTGTTTCTACTTATGGTCTCATCTATAACTCGGACTCAAGGCTTTGGTGGTTCTGCTTCTGAACCTGATAAATTGCAGAAAGTTATTGAGGGTAGCCTTGCACCCAATAGTATCTCATTACCCATAACTTCCTTGTTTGGCACAGACGGTATTCGTGGGCGAGTAGGGGAATTACTGAGTGCGCCTCTAGCATTGCAAATTGGTTATTGGGCAGGTACTGTATTACGATCTTGTGCTGCTGAGTCAGGATCAGTAATTGTCGGGCAGGACTCAAGAAACTCCAGTGATATGTTGGCTATGGCCTTGAGTGCAGGGTTAACAGCAGCAGGACTAGAAGTTTGGTATTTGGGCTTATGTCCCACTCCCTGCGTCGCTTATCTTACCAGTATGAGTGATGCCATTGGTGGGGTAATGATTTCTGCTAGCCACAACCCACCAGAAGATAACGGGATTAAAATTTTCGGTGCTGATGGTTTGAAGTTACCGCAAGCTTTGCAGGCAGAAATTGAAGCTGGACTGCGTGGTCTGACAGCATCAGCTAGTATTAGCAATTGTGGTAGACATTACTCACGCCCGGAGTTGGTAGGAAGTTATGCAAATGCGTTAACACAGCCTTTGGAAACTGTTAATCTCCAAGGCATGAAAATAGTTTTAGACTTGGCTTGGGGAGCAGCAGTTGGGTTAGCGCCATCGGTATTTGAATCGATGGGGGCAGAAGTTATCTGTTTGCATCATCAACCGGATGGCGATCGCATCAATGTCAACTGCGGTTCCACTCACCTCGATATTTTGCAAGCAGCAGTTAGGGAACACAACGCTGATCTGGGTTTTGCCTTTGATGGGGATGCCGATCGCGTGTTAGCCGTAGATAATAGTGGACGGCAAGTCAACGGTGATTACATTCTTTATTTGTGGGGATACCACCTCCAGCAAAAGCAAGCATTGCCAGATAACTTAATTGTCTCCACCGTCATGGCAAACTTGGGCTTTGAAAGAGCCTGGCAGCAAAGCGGTGGTAAACTCATCCGTACACCAGTAGGCGATCAATACGTGCAAGCAGAAATGCAGAAAACTGGCGGTATGCTGGGCGGAGAACAATCTGGGCATATTTTATGTCGGCACTACGGCATTACAGGAGACGGATTACTCACAGCTTTACACGTAGCAGCCTTGGTAAAGCAGGCGGGTGCTTCTCTGGCAGAAATGGTAGATCAAAGCTTTCATACCTATCCCCAGCTATTGCGGAATGTACGAGTAGAAGATCGTCACAAACGCATGGCGTGGCAAGAGTGTCAACCTCTGCAAGAAGCGATCGCTCGTGCTGAAGCCGCGATGGGTGATACTGGGAGAATTTTAGTTCGTGCTTCTGGTACAGAACCAGTCATCCGAGTCATGGTGGAAGCTCAAGCAGCCGATCTGGCTAATTACTGGACAAATGAATTAGTACTGCAAGTGCAGAAATATCTGGGTTAAATTAAGTGAACAGTTATCAGTTATCAGTTAACGTGAGTTCGATAAATATTATCAGACTAAGCAATCAACTCGCCCGCAATTTATTGCAGGGTGGGATGTTGGGTTCATGAAATCTATCGAACTCACGTTATACCAATTCAATTTATGCACGTTATACCAATTCAATTTATGATTGCGCCATATTCTTGGTTCAAGACGAAGACGCGATAAATCGCGTCTCTACAATATGGTTTATTTGTCGCATTGTTTTTTCAAATTGGTATTAACTGATAACTGATCAAATAGCCACCCATCGCCGACAATCTCCTCCAAGCGTTGATTGAGTCGCGGGAGGAAATACTCTGGATCATTGAGGCGTTGCTGAGTAAACCAAGTCTTAAATGCTTCTGGCGTCTCTATTCCTTGTCTAGCTGCCGCCTCTGCTATCATCTTCCAACTTATATCCTGGAGTTCTTTTAACTGCGGATGTCCTTTACCTCTGTGCTTACAGAAAAACATCGCAGTTACTCCTAGCAAAGCTTGTAATTCGTCACCTTGGGGCACGGCATTATACAAAGCTCGGATGAGATAGATTGTACTTGCTAAGGGTGCTTGAATTCTCAGCGTCAGCCACATTGCTTGAGCGAAGTAAACCAAATTTTTGCTTGCATCTGCTACGCCTAAATTACTTAGAACTCTTACCAAGTCAACATAAGCGCGAATTTGGGCAAGTGCGGAAGCAGCTTGTAAATATAAATCTAATTGTCTAGCCTTATCTCCTGTTTCACCAGCCAAGTAAGCCATGTTGTGGAGGGTAGCAGCTTTACCACCCACATCGTTGATACTCTCTTTGATTTGCAAAGATTGTTCGTAGAGTGCTAACGCTTGTTGGATTTCTCCCTGTTAGGCAATTAAATATGCCAGTTGGTTGAGGGTAGCAGCTTTGCCACGAAAATTATTGATGCTTTGATTGATTTGCAAAGATTGTTTGTAGAGTGCGATCGCTTTGGTGACATCTCCCTGTTGGGCAAATAATCTTGCCATTTCATGGAGATTGGCAGCTTTACCACCTATATCGTTGGTGCTGTTTGTGATTTGCAAAGATTTTTCGTAAAGGGTGATTGCCCGATTGATATCTCCTTTTTGGGCAAATAACCCTGCCATGTTGTGAACGATAGAAGCTTTTATCTCAAAATCATCTTCAGGACAAAGTTCTAAAGCTTGCTGATAGTGGTTAGCAGCATCTTCCACTAAACCTAAAACCTTTTCAGCACGAGCAATAGCTCCCAAGATGCGGTAGTCTTCATATACTGCCAGAATTTGCTGACATAGTTTTAATGCTTCCAAAAACCGGGAACTGTTCACCCAGTGGTTAACGATTATGTCACCAACGCTGACGGCTATTTCTTTCTCTTTGGCCAGTAATCCCAAACGGACGATTTCTAGTGCTTGTTCTTCTATATAGTTGTCAACTTCCTCCCACCAGACTTGATAGATTTTCCTGACGGCTTGTTGTCTAGTTGTTTGCCACTCTACTTGATTTAATACCTGCTCCAACATGGTTCTAAAATCGTGGTGACGCGATAGGTGGGTGTTTGGCTGGGGTGAGTCGTGGCAGATTCGATTAGGCTGAGGCTGGTGAGTTTATTTAGCGATAACCTCACCCCGCTTTCGGCACCCCTCTCCTTACTAGGGGGAAACCTCACCCCGCCTTCGGCACCCCTCTCCTTACTAGGGGGAAACCTCACCCCGCCTTCGGCACCCCTCTCCTTACTAGGGGGAAACCTCACCCCGCCTTCGGCACCCCTCTCCTTACCAGGGGGAAACCTCACCCCGCCTTCGGCACCCCTCTCCTTACCAGGGGGAAACCTCACCCCGCCTTCGGCACCCCTCTCCTTACCAGGGGGAAACCTCACCCCGCCTTCGGCACCCCTCTCCTTGGTAAGGAGAGGGGAGGGGGTGAGGTTCTGTTCAACAGCGCTAATAATTTCCTCTGTCATCGGCAATTGAAACACACTCAACCGCGCGAGAAACTTTTTCTCTTCCACTGCCAAAGCATCCAGTAAAGTCTGTGCCAAAATATTCTCGCGGAACTTTTGCTCAGTCGCTTCTAAACGAGTCAATAGCACATCTGATTCTAAACTTGGTTGCTGAATGATTTCTAATAGCCATTTCAACAAGCGGGGATTACCATCAGCAATTTTAATAACTCGTTGCGTGATGGGCTGTTGCTGAATTTCTTTATCTAACGGACGGCAGATTTTATCAATATCGCTTTTACTCATCGCTGCCAAAGATTCTAAATGCAGGCGATGGGGTGGTAAAGTGTCCGTTTGCAAATAGCGACAGGTAACAATCAACCGACTTACAGCATTATTTTCTACCAGCGCTGCACAAATCGCTTCTAAAATGCGGTAGGCTTCTGCCGTCATCCGCAATGAGCCATTTTCAATGTTACTTTTGGGGATGTTTTGCTCAAAGTCATCCAACACTAACAGCAAAGGCTGATTGTGTTCGTTTTTGATCGCCTCAAAAAAGTTTTGTAATCTTCCCTTAAGAGAAACCTTTGGTTCGTTGAGGAGTGCGGGAACATCAGCAAACCGTTCATACTTACTCGAAAGCTTATTTAACAACCCTACCTCATCCACAACCCCAATCAACACCACCTGCTGAAACTCTGGGCGCTGGCTTCTGACTCTCGTACACAGTCGCGCCGCCAAAGTACTCTTACCCAGTCCTCCCATTCCCGCAATAAACACACCGATGTTGTCGCTAGTTTCCCGCAACGCCCGTAAACATCTTTGCAAAGACCGCCTGCGTCCGACAAATTCTAAACGACTGACGACTTTAACTATATTATTCTCGTCCAAAAATTCTTGTTCTGGCGGTGTAAACACCAGCCTTTCTCTTCCCTTGGTTCTCAAGGGTGTTACTAACTCCTGAATCGGGCGCGTATCTCGGTAAATCCGCAATAAGTGCCAATCGCTGCATTTTTCAGCAATCATCTCTTGCTGGGCTGCTTTCACCGCCTCCTCTACCGTCGCCCCCGTCGCCAAAGCTTGATACAACGCCTTTGCTGTAATAATACCCGTGCGATCGTACACCGGACGCGCCCAACCCAAAACAATACCCGCCCCCGCCTTCACCAATTGTTGCGCCATTGAAGGTACTGTCCCTTTGTTTGCAACTTCTCCCGTATGACAACCAGAGAGAAAAATCACCCTCGGCCAACGTCCTCGAAAGGCTTTGGCAAGATCACTTACAGTAGTAAGTTGTACATTCCCCACCTCATCTTCAGTAATCAAGCAGGGGGTATGATCTGCAATTCTTTGTCCTGGGCGCAGCAAAAAGCTGTAGTCTTTATTGGTATAAATTAAGCCGTGTCCCGTGATGTGGAAGACATCAAAATAATCTTGCTTGTAGGATGCAACCAGATTTTTCAACTCTTCAACCGATCCACTTTCCTCAACAATCAATGCCAATGGTTGATCCTTGGTTGCTTGGAGAATATTAGCTTCTTCCCGTTCAAATTCCAGCGTAGCAACTCTGGGGTATTCCGGTGCAGTTGCCATAAACAGCAACCGCAAAGGGCGATTTTGCACACCAATAATTTGGGTGTTGCGTTGCTGCATAGAACGCACTGGTAAGACAGCTATATCTTGTCGAGTCAGTAAAAAGACCGTCCCATCGTGTAGCAATTCCCAAGGTAAATGCGCCAGTCCTAACGCCATCCGTTCTGTTTGTGGGTTTAATCCTTGCGCCTCGCTAGTTTGCATCAAATCTAAATAAATCGTCCCCTCATCAGCTTCATCTAACGCCCTTCTTAGCCACCCTTCCTTACCATCTAGCCAGTGATAAAGCCGTCGTCCTAATTGGATGAGTTCGGATATACTATCTTTTTGTCGCGGATAGTAATTTTTTTCACATACTTCAATCAGCGCCCTCAACTCTACACTATCCAAACGCCGCGAACCATAATCACAACGTAATTCAAATGTCTGATTTTGACTAAGAACAAAGCTGAAAGTGAGGGACATAACTAGACTAATTTAAGATTGCTATCTTATTTATTCTCAGTATAATCACTGTATTTCGGAATCAAAACTTTGTCAGTAGTTAATGAGTACAGACGCGATTAATCGCATCTGTACATTAGTTGTTAGTGGTTTTTTATGAGTTAGTTTTGAGGTTTAAATCCTCAAGTTTGACCTTTTGATGCCCAAGTTTGATGTTCTGAGGGTGAAGTTTCTTGTTTCAAACTACAAGTTTTTTGTTTTAAACCACAAGCTTCTCATTTTAAACTTGAAGTTTTTTGTTTCAAACTACAAGTTTCTCATTTAAAACTCGAAGTTTTTCATTTCAAACCACAAGTTTCTCGTTCCAAACTTAAAGTTTTTTGTTTTAAACCACAAGTTTCTCATTTCAAACTTGAAGTTTTTTGTTTCAAACCACAAGTAAAAATAAAATCACTGTAGTGGCGCGTATTTTAATATCATTTTTCATGAAAAACATGATTTGAGCTATATCACGCACCATGTTATCGGCGGTGCGTGATAGCAAAGCCATAACTTACATCTTGCACCTACCCCATATCCCGCCTCGGAATAAATTCCGAGGCGGGACGAAAAGTTGGTGCAAGATATAAAATAATACACCCTACTTAAGATTTACTACAAACTAAGTACAAAATTGCATAAATTCATAGCAAAACTCTGCGCGACGGCAGTCGCTACAACGGGGGGAACCCCCGCAACGCGCTGCCTCCCCTTTGCGCCCTCCTTTGTGATCCTCTGCGTTTTAAAAACAAAGTGCGATCGCAACTAATTTCCTCTACACCGTTAAACGAGATTTCCTCAACAACCAACTTGCGATCGCCACAGCTGCAACTAATAATAAAAATGTCACTACCACTAGCGCCGCCCCGTAACCAAAATCCAAGTAGCGCATGATTGTTGAGTAGATATATAAAGATACAACTTCCGTAGCACCGCCAGGCCCGCCGCCTGTCATCACAGCAATTAAATCAAAAATCCCAAAAGCTTGGGCAAACCGAAACAGCATCGCAATCAAAATTTGCGGCATCAACAATGGTAAGGTAATTTGATAGAAACTTTGCCAAGGTCTAGCCCCATCAATGGCATGGGCTTCGTACAAATCGGAGGAAATTGACTGCAATCCAGCCAGCAGCAAAATACTAATAAATGGCGTTGTTTTCCACACATCTGCAAACACGACTGCAATCATCGCTAAGGTTGGTTCTCCCAGCCAATTTATACCAGTTTGAATTACACCCAACCTGAGCAAAATATCATTCACCACCCCGAATTGATCATTAAAAATCCACGCCCACGCTAAACCAATCAAAGCAGTAGGCAAAGCCCAAGGTATGATAGCAACAGTTCGTACTGTACCTCGTCCAAAAAATCGTTGGTTGAGAATTAGGGCGATTCCCAACCCCAACAGTAATTCCAAAATCACTGATGCGGTTGTAAATACAGATGAAATCCAGAAACTTTGCCAAAAACGCCCATCTCCAGCCATCCGCACATAATTATCCAAACCAGCAAAATTAGCTTGTAGTTGAGTCCCCAAATTCTTAGCAAACAAACTCAACCAAAAAGCCCGCAGAATTGGATAACCAAATACTAACAACAACAACAACAGCGCAGGCAACAAGAAAAGCCACGCCGTCCTCTGTTCTCGACTACGAATTGTACTTAAATTGGTCATTAGTCAATTGTCATTGGTTATTTGTCATTTCTCATTGGTCATTCGTCATTGGTAAGAGGGAACTCTTAACAGGGAACAGGTAATTTCTTCCTTGTCCTCCTTGTCTTCCCACACTCACCACACTCCCAGACGCGATGAATCGCGTCTCTACATTACTCCCCATCTCCCCACCTCCCCATCTCCTCACACATCCCCCAACAACCGCCTTGTCTCCTGCGCTGCTGCTTTCATGGCTACTTCTGGAGACATGCGATTTGTTAATGCTGCACTCAGGTAACGTTGCAAAATATCTGATGTTTGGGCATATTGGGCGATGGGCGGACGCAAAACAGCTTGTTCCACTACTTCTAGTAACTGAGGATAGTGGGGATAGGTGGCGACGATTTGTGGATCTGTAAATAATGAACGCCTGCTAGGTACAAAACCAGCTTGGAGAACAAATCGACGCTGTGCTTCTTCGCTGGTAAAGTATTGAATTGCTTTCCAAGCTTCTTGAGGATGTTTGGTCGTTTTAGAAATTCCCAAACCCCATCCACCTAAGCAAGCCCCTGAACTTTCACCAGAGGCACTAACCATTGGTTTGATGGCAATTTTACCTTTAATGGGGGAATCCTTGGCATTAGCTAGGGGCCAAACATAGGGCCAACTGCGTAAAAAAGCCGCTTGTCCACTCTGAAAAATGCGTCTAGTTTCTTCTTCTTGGTATGTTGTGACACCAGGAGGAGAAATACCTGTTGCAATTGTCTGTTTGAGAAAAGCGATCGCTTTTAAGGTTTCTGGTTTATCTAATCCTACTTCTAGGGTGTTAGGATTTACCCAAAATCCCCCGAAACCTTCCAGAATTTCGACAAACATCGCCGCTAATCCTTCATATTGGCGACCTTGCCAAAGATAACCCCAATTTATTTTGTCTTGCTGTTTTAAAGCTTGGGAAATCTTGATTAAATCTGTAAAAGTTTCTGGTGGATTAAACCCCGCTTGTTTAAGTAAATCTTCCCGGTAGTAAAGCATTCCCACATCACTCCGCATGGGAATTCGATACAATCTACCTTTGTAACGTCCACCTTCTACATCCTTGGGTGAAAAAGCTGCTAATTCCGATTCTGTAACCTTATCTGTTAAATCTAACAGCCACCCAGCCGCAGCAAATTTAGGCGTCCAAATGACATCCATATTAATCAGGTCATAGGGAGAATCACCTAAAATAAACGCTGATGTGTACAAATCTTCAAGTAAATTCGTAGCGTTTGGCCCTTCAATGATATTGATGCGAATACCAGGATTTTTACTCTCGAAGTCTTTGATGATACCCTCTTTCCAAGGTTGAGCATCAGGGGCTGTCATCAACAAATTGAGGACTACTGGTTGTTGGGTATGGGCTGGCGGAACAGATATATAAATAATACCCAACAACACCACAACAAAAATTACTATTGAAAATTTCAATTTTGCTAGGACTTTTACCATTAGCTTTGCTGGCTGACGGGTAAATATTCACTTTACTCTGAAAAAGTAGGTGATTTGACGGAATATTAAGTAGTTTTTAGAAAATGTTCAAATAATGTAACTTTATTTATTATTTAGGAAATATTATTTTTGTTATGAATCAGAATTGCAGCCACAACAAAAGTCGAGAAATAACGAACACAGATGCACACAGATGCACACAGATAAATCATCGGTGTTTATCGGTGTTCGATAAAAAAATGCTGTTGTCACCGCTTTAATCCATATCAAACTTAATCTGTAATTTTATCTATAAAACTTTTATCAAAAATAATATAATTAGCCTTTCCTTTTACCTTGGCACGATACATTGCTGTATCTGCATCTCGCAATATATTTGTTGGTTCTTCATAACCACTACTACTTAAAGCAATCCCGATGCTAGCTGTTGTTGATATTTCATATCCGTTGAGGTGCAGGGGTAAACTTAAAGTTTCTTGAATACGTTTGGCAATATTAATAGCATCGCTAACATCTTTGATATCCTCTAACAACACTGCAAATTCATCTCCCCCAAATCTAGCGACAGTGTCACCACTACGCAAACATGACTCCAAGCGTCGAGCGATCGCTACTAATAAATCATCACCCATGCTATGCCCAAAGCGATCGTTAATTATTTTAAAACTATCTAAATCTAAAAATAAAACTGCAAAATGATAATTGAAGCGTCTTTTACTACGTTCTGATGCTTGTTTTAGCCTATCCAGAAATAACACTCGGTTAGGTAGTGCTGTTAGTCCATCATAGAAGGCATTGCGAATTAGTTGTGCTTCCTGTTGCTTGCGTTGAGTAATGTCTTGAAAAACTATCACAGCGCCTGCAATCCTACCCATATGATCACGAATTGGTGCAACAGTATCTCCAATCGGTATTTTTTTTCCATCTCTGGTTATGAGAAGACAGTTTTCTGGTAGTTGCAAAACTACACCTGTTTCCATTGCTTGCGTTACTATATGAACAATCTCTTCTCCAGTGTCTTTGTCAACTAAATTTAAAACATCTCTCCAAAATTTCCCCAACGCTTCTTTTTGCTGCCAACCAGTCAGTACTTCTGCTATTGGGTTTATCATTTGGATGCAAGAATTTATATCTGTCATCACTACTGCACAGCCCATACTATTAATAACTGTCAGTAGTTTTTGATTTTCCTGTTGTAATTGCTTTTGAATTTTATCTTTATAAAGAGCCATTTCGACTGCATTATATAATTCTTTCTCAGTAAAGGGTTTAATAATATAGCTAAAAGGCTCTTCTAAGGAATTATGATTAAAAGTTGTAAGTCCTGAATTGTCTGTTAAATATAAGACTGGTATTGTGAAATTAATTTTAATAGTATCTATTACTTCTACACAATCTAATTTTCCTATTGAACCAATATCAATTAACACTAAGTTGGGACTGATTTCTACTATATTTTGTATGGCATTTTCTCCAAAATCAGTGATTTTATAAACCTCATATCCTAACTTGTGTAAAGTATTTCTAATATCCACAGCAAGGATTTCTTCATCCTCAATAACTAGGATTTTTGGAGCGACCATACTAAAATTACCAGTTCTATAGGAGCGAATTGTGTTGTCGATGTTAGTTAAGTTTAGAAGACCGTAATCCTATCATAATAAATCCCTTGTCCTACTGTGTCTTACTTAACTAAATTAATCGCTACCTGCTGCTGTTTTTTAGAAAATTGTCTATTTTTTAACTCTTAATTAACCAATTAAAACTAATTGGACTGTTTAATATCAAGTTAATATAATGTTGTTTAAAAATTTTTAGATAAGCTTGATAACTATTGGCAGTGTATAGCACATTTCTTCTATTTATCAAATTTAAAACATCCAGTTCCCCAACTTAATTACAGTTTATTAGGGAGGTATGTTAATAAGTATTTTTTGTATAAGTATTGTCTTATGATATTTATATTAATAACTAATAGTTAGCTGTTAGTTCTTAGTGGTCATTGGTCATTGGTTATTCTCGGTGAGATATGGTCAATCATCTCATCTCCCTTGTCCTGCTTGTCCCCTCACACTCCTTGTCCCCTCACACTCCACCCTTACCTTAAGCCGCTACGCGTCTACACACCCCTCATACTCCCCCTACTGCCCCTAATCCCCACTCCCTTGGGGGAGTGGGGCCCCCGAGTTCCCCATCTCCCCCATTACCTGCTTCTAGTTACACAAATGCTGATTTTGCCACCGAAGTCTGGGATGGGTGCAGCAAGTTTACTGAGAGTGACTTGAACTTGTGTGAGACGATCGCACTCTTGCAAAATAGAATCTGCAATTACAGCTACGAGTCGTTCAATCAAAGCGAACTTTGATGTTTTGATCAGATGTTGCACTAAATTAATAACTCGACGGTAGTCAACAGTATCTGCGATCGCATCAGTTTTGCCTGCTGATTTGAGATCCAACCATAACTTCACATCTACCTCAAACCACTGTCCTAGCACCTGTTCCTCTGGTAGATAGCCAGTGTAGCCATAGGTACGAATTCCCGTTACATCAATGCAGTCCATATAAAAATAAAAGAGCGAATTTTGCCTATAGGATTGTAAAGCAAGTCATATATTGTTTGTTGATAGTAAATGGTCAATGGTCAATAGTTAGTAGTTAGTTGTTATTCCTCTACTCCCTACACTCCCTACCACTCTCCCGTCTCCCTTGTCCTCCAAGTCGTCTCCTTTGTCTCCCATCCCCTATTTCACAAAAATCCATGTCAATTGGTTTTAGAAACATAAATGAAGTTTGGGCTTCCGTATTGACACAAACGTTGAAGCACTTGGGGTTAACAACTGCTATCATTTGTCCTGGTTCCCGTTCCACACCATTAGCGGTTGCTTTTGCTCAACAAACACCAGAAATTGATGTTATTTCCATTCTGGATGAACGTTCCGCAGCTTTTTTTGCCTTAGGAAGGGCAAAAATCACAGGATTACCCACAGCTATAGTTTGTACCTCAGGGACGGCGGGAGCAAATTTTTACCCAGCAGTAATTGAAGCGAAACAAACTCGTGTACCACTGCTAGTTTTAACCGCCGATAGACCACCAGAATTGCGGGATTGTCATTCTGGACAAACCATAGACCAGTTGAAATTATATGGCAGTTACCCCAACTGGCAAACAGAGTTAGCTGTACCTGTAGCAGAGATGGGGATGCTAGCTTATCTACGGCAAACAATGGTTTATGCTTGGGAGCGATCGCTCTACCCTGTCGCTGGCCCCATACACCTAAATATACCCTTTCGCGACCCCCTCGCACCTATTCCTGACGCAAATGTAGAGACGCAAAATTTTGCGTCTCTAAAATCACAATTTAATCCAGAAGAATTTTTTGCTCACGTTACGAAATTCTCCCCACCACCCCATCTCCCAATCACCCTATCTGTTTCCCTTGACGATTGGCACAACTCTGAACGAGGAATAATTATAGCTGGAGTTTCCCAACCACAACAGCGACAGGAATACTGTCAAGCGATCGCCCAACTTGCCCAAACCTTGCAATTTCCAGTCTTAGCTGAAGGATTATCTCCTGTGAGAAATCATGCTAATATCAATCCTCACATTATCTCTACTTATGACCTGATATTGCGGAATCAGCAACTAGCAAAACAGCTGACACCAGAAATAGTAATTCAAATTGGTGAAATGCCCACCAGTCCAGTACTGCGTAACTGGCTAAAATCCACTGCTGCAAGACGTTGGGTAATTGACCCCAGTGATCAAAATCTTGATCCTCTCCACAGTCAGACAATTCATCTACGGGTAAATGTAGAAGAATTAGTCAGCAAACAAGAGGGTGAACTCTCCCTATCACCCTATTACCCCACCACCCCACCCTCTTACTTGCAACTATGGCATCAAGTCGAAGCACAAGTCAGAACAAATATTGATCATACCTTTAAGGAAATAGACGATTTATTAGAAAGTAAAATTGCTTGGTTACTTTCTCAAAATCTACCGCCAGAAACACCTTTATTTATTGCCAATAGTATGCCTGTGCGAGATGTAGAATATTTTTGGCAACCCAACCATTCTGGTATACGACCCTTCTTTAATCGGGGTGCAAACGGTATAGATGGGACATTATCTACCGCTTTGGGAATTGCCCATCGTCATCAAAGCAGTGTCATGTTAACTGGAGATTTAGCACTATTACATGATACAAATGGCTTTTTAATCAGAAATAAATTTGTTGGACATCTAACAATTGTGTTAGTTAACAACAATGGTGGTGGCATCTTTGAAATGTTACCTATTGCTCAGTTTGAACCACCATTTGAAGAATTTTTTACCACACCACAAGATATAGATTTTTTCCAATTGTGTGCTACCTATGGCGTGCAATATGAATTAATTAATGCCTGGGAACAATTGCAAACAAAATTAAACCCTCTACCTACCAGTGGCATACGAGTGTTAGAGTTGCGAACAAATCGCAAACTAGACGCTAAGTGGCGTCAGGAAAATTTAGGTAAATTTGCCAAATTCCTAATTTGAAAGAGGTCTCTCAAATCATCAAGCGAGTGTCCAACCCACTCACCTGGTTTTATTGAAGAACTTATGCTTTTAATATGCTAGATTTAGCATATTATGTTAATAATACATCTTAAGTTTACTCAAAGTAAAATCTTTATTTAAAGAAACAACAATAAGTGAAAGGAAGCGCAACGCACTGACTATATATGTATGAATTTGCAATTCAACCAAAAACTTTACACGAAGCATGAGAGCAAGGTTTGCAACAGGAAGGTATCGATTTAGCTCTAGTATAAAACTAACTGGACTATCTCTTGAAAGAGTTATAAATTTACAAGCTAGCGAGATAGATGATTCTCAAATAATAAAAGATTTTCTTGAATTGAGTGAGTCATCACTGAACAGAGTTTGGCTCGATCCAGAAGAAGAGGAAGCTTGGAAGGATTTATTACCTTTTCCTTTTTCTGATTCGTCTACTACTAAAAGACGACCTGCTTTGGTAATTGCCGAATCAGATAGTAATAATATCATTGTCTGTCCGATAACTAGTAAACCAGGCAGAGATTATCAAATTAAGTTAGAAGACAAAAACTTCAGGATTGGAAAGCTAAACTTAAGTCCTTGCTATATTCGCCCTAACATTATTGCAACTGTTGACACAAGTAATGTTATTCGACATATTGGGAAACTGAAAGATGATAAAATCAATGAAGTCATTACTGTAATTATTGAAATTCTTCAAAAGCCGTCCGAACCTCCACCAAGATCAAAAGCTTAGGAACGAGGGAAAAGTCCAAAATCATAAAGTTTTTATGTAGTTTGGGTAAAGCTGTAAACTAATAAAGCAGAAAATTAATGTTAATTTGTACTCTGCTTCACCCAAAATACTTTACTTTATTATGAAAATTGATCGGTCGTTACTTCAAAGGGTGATATTGCGCCTCATCAATATTATGTATTCATGGCTGAACTTATAATGCCCAAAACGAGTGATTTAGATAACAATTTAAAGTAGAAACACTTTTAATCCGACTGCTATCCTACGTCTAGACCATACAGAAAATCGAACTATGTTAAAAGTCTTTGCCGATCGCGGTGGTACATTTACAGATATTGTTGCTGTTACTGATAATCAAGTAATCATAAACAAACTCTTACAACATCAAGAACGTTTTTTAATTATTCCCCTTCCCAATCAGCAATGGATTATAGTTTACAAATTACTTTCAGAAAATCCCGAACAATATCAAGACGCAGTTATTCAAGGTATTCGCGATATCATTGGGCTTTACCGTAATCAACCCATACCCCAAGAAGCCATCGAAGTAGTAAAAATGGGAACTACAGTTGCGACAAATGCCCTGTTAGAAAGACATGGCGATCGCGTAGTTCTTCTGATTACCAAAGGGTTTAAAGATGCATTGCGAATTGGCTACCAAAACCGCCCCCACATCTTCGCCCGACATATCGTTTTACCCACAATGCTTTATGAACAAGTGATTGAGGTAGAAGAACGCTATGATGCTAGAGGTAACGAATTAACCCCAGTCAACATTGCACAGGTCAAAAAAGACTTACAAACAGCTTACAACACAGGCATTCGTAGTTGTGCCATTGTATTTATGCATGGCGATCGCTATCCTAATCATGAACAACAAGTCGCCCAACTTGCCCAGGAAATTGGTTTTACGCAGATATCCATATCCCACCAAGTTAGTCCTTTAATGAAGTTAGTAAGTCGTGGCGACACAACAGTTGTAGATGCATATTTAACTCCGATTCTGCGTCGTTACGTTAACCAAGTAGCCAGCCAGTTACCAGGCGTAAGATTAATGTTTATGAAATCCGATGGCGGCTTAACCGATGCAGTACAATTTCAAGGTAAAGATAGTATCTTAAGTGGTCCGGCTGGGGGTATTGTTGGCGCAGTCCAAACCAGTAAAAGAGCAGGTTTTGATTTAGTCATTACCTTTGACATGGGCGGAACAAGCACAGATGTCGCCCACTTTAAAGGAGAATATGAACGTCAACTAGAATCAGAAATTGCTGGCGCACGGATGCGAGTTCCGGTATTAGCAATCAATACTATTGCGGCTGGCGGCGGTTCAATTTTGTTTTTTGATGGTTCTAGTTATCGTGTCGGGCCAGAATCGGCGGGATCAAATCCTGGCCCTGCTTGTTACCGTCGTGGTGGCCCCTTAGCCGTCACCGATGCTAATGTCATGTTAGGCAAAATTCACCCCCAATATTTTCCCCCTGTCTTTGGTGCAGACGGCAATTTACCCTTAGATAAAGATATTGTCGTTCAAAAATTTACCCAATTAGCCCAAGATATCAAAAATGCCACAGGTAACACCCGTACTCCCGAACAAGTAGCCGCCGGATTTATTGTGATCGCCGTCGAGAATATGGCAAACGCAATTAAAAAAATCAGCTTACAACGAGGCTATGATGTCACTCAATATGTCCTTTGTTGTTTTGGTGGTGCAGGCGGCCAAGTTGCTTGTTTAATCGCCGATACTTTGGGAATGAAAAAGATATTTTTGCATCCTTACGCCGGAGTTCTTTCAGCTTATGGCATGGGACTAGCTGATGTGAGGGCAATCAGAGAAAGCGGAGTAGAAAAGCCTTTAACCCAAGCATTAATTCCGCAATTACAACAATTAATGCAACTTTTAGAAACCCAAGCCAGAAGTGAACTAGATATCCCCCTTACTTCTACCCCCCTTTCATCCCCCCTTACTAAGGGGGGACACAGGGGGGTGAAAGCAAGCAACGAACAAGAAATAGTCCGAAAAGTTAACTTGAAATACGAAGGAACTAACTCAATTTTGACTATTGATTTTGCCTTAGATGTAGCAATAATGCGGCAAGAATTTGAGGTTGAACATAAATTGCGCTATGGTTTCATTCAAATAGAAAAAACCTTAATTGTCGAATCAGCTTCAGTTGAAGTAATTCAGAAAATGGACACACCAGAAGAACCATTAATTACTCGTAGTCGTCCTCTCAATGAATTACCTACATGTGTTGAAACAGTACAGATGTTTACTGCTGACCAATGGCATAATACACCTGTTTATAGGCGAGAAGATTTACAACCAGAAGATAATATTAACGGCCCAGCAATCATTGTCGAAAAAATTAGCACAATTGTAGTCGAACCCCAATGGCAAGCAAGCTTAACCGAACGTAATCATTTAATTTTGCAACGTAATAATTAGACCTTACATAAAGCTTATACAAATCAAACATATAATTACCACAGTTGTCACCAACGAAAAATCCATCTGTGACCATCTGTGTTCATCGCCTTGCACTGTGGTCGAAAATTCAAACATTTTGGTCATACTTGTAACTCACAACAGACACAAATTATTAAATGATGCAATGCATTCAATAATTTCAATAAAAACAATATGTACAAATTTGCCGCTGCTTCGGAAACAGAAACAATTGTATTTGGTTCAGCCAGGCCTGGATACAGTAGTGCAAAAGTCAATCAGTGGATTGAATTCATGCAAAATCAAGACATAAAACGCATTTGCTGTTTACTTCCCCAGACTCAGCTAGCTCATTATCCAAACTTACTTGAAGTCTACCGCCAAAAATTTGGAATTGATCAAATTTGTTGGACACCAATAGAAGATTTTCAATATGCCGATCGCCAAACTCTAATCCAGCAAATTTTACCCTTCTTAGCAGTTGCAAATCAGCGAAAAGAGAAAGTAGTAGTTCATTGTTCCGGGGGAGTGGGACGCACAGGACATGTATTAGCCGCTTGGTTAGTCAGCAAACGAGGATTTTCAAACCAACAAGCGATCGCAGCAGTCAGAAAAACAGGAAAAAACCCTTATGAAGCAGCGATCGCAGGTGTCTTCAAAGGAAAAAATCCTTGGAAAATAGTTGCAGAATTAAATGCACTTTTAGATGATTGTCGTCGTGTAGGAGAAACATTACTTTAGTAACTCAACATTAATTCTCGGATTGTTTAGTTCCGCACTTTTATTTCAAAAAAATATCTAACGCTTACTAATGACCAATGAACAATGACAAATAGTTAACTTTATTTGTACCAATCTACTTATTATGTACATAACAACTCAAAGCGATCCTGTCCGCCTCGAAATCTTCAAAAACCTCTATCAATTTATCGCCGAACAAATGGGAATTGTTCTGCAAAATACAGCAGCATCAGTAAATATCAAAGAACGTTTAGATTTCTCCTGCGCAATTTTTGATGCATCCGGATTACTAGTAGCTAATGCCCCTCATATTCCCGTACATTTAGGCTCAATGAGTGAAAGTGTTCGTAGTTTAATTAATGATAAAGGTGACACCCTCAAACCAGGAAATGTTTATCTATCTAATAATCCCTATAACGGCGGCACCCATCTCCCCGATGTCACAGCAATTACCCCCGTTTTTAATGAAGACGAAAAACAAATTATTTTCTATGTAGCTTCCCGTGGACACCAAGCCGATATAGGCGGAATTACCCCTGGTTCTATGCCTCCCCACAGTACCACAGTCGAAGAAGAAGGAATTCTCTTTGATAATTTCCTCTTAGTAGAACAAGGCAATTTCCGAGAAAACCAAGTACGAGAAACACTCTTAAATCATCCCTATCCGGCTCGTAATCCTGACCAAAATATCGCTGATTTCAAAGCACAAATTGCTGCCAATGAAAGAGGAGTTCAAGAACTCCAAAAAATGGTTTCTCAATATGGACTTGAAACAGTTCAAACTTACATGAAATTTGTCCAAAATAATGCCGAAGAATCAGTCATAAGAGCAATTGATGTTCTCAAAGATGGCTCATTTATTTATGAAATGGATGACGGCGCACGTATTCAAGTCAAAGTCACAATTAATCGAGAAAATCGCAGCGCTACTATTGATTTTACAGGCACATCTGGACAATTAAATACTAATTTCAATGCTCCCAAAGCCGTTACCCAAGCGGCAGTTTTATATGTATTTCGGACTTTGGTTGATGATAGTATTCCCCTTAATGCCGGCTGTCTGAAACCTCTAGAAATTATTATCCCTGAAGGTTGTATGCTCAACCCAACTTATCCAGCAGCAGTGGTAGCTGGGAATGTAGAAACATCCCAAACTATTGTCGATGCTTTATATGGTGCTTTGGGCATCATGGCTGCTTCTGCGGGAACCATGAACAATTTTACTTTTGGTAATGATCGCTATCAGTATTATGAAACTATCTGCGGTGGTTCTGGCGCCGGGGATAACTTTGATGGTACTGATGCAGTCCATACCCACATGACTAACTCCCGCCTTACCGATCCCGAAGTTTTAGAAACTCGCTATCCTGTTTTAGTAGAAAGCTTTAGTTTGCGTCCTGATAGTGGCGGTAAAGGAAAACACTCAGGTGGGAATGGCGTCATCCGGCGCATCAAGTTTTTAGAAGCGATGACAGCTAATATTCTCTCTGGACATCGGGTGATTCCTCCCTTTGGGTTAAATGGTGGAGAAGCAGCACAAGTGGGACGCAACTGGATACAACGTCAAGATGGAACTCAAGAGAATTTAGACAGCACAGCGACAGTGCAAATGCAGCCGGGAGATATTTTTGTCATCGAAACCCCTGGAGGAGGAGGATTTGGTAAATCCTGCTAGCTGAGTTGGGTTATTTTTATCTTTATGTCTTAGTGGTGTAAAAAATTATTGAAACCACAAAGACACCAAGACCCCAAGCAAAATTTATAAATTCGTAGCAATTATTTACATACTTCTGAGAATCTATTTCAGTTTGTAACTATTTGCCTATGTCGTTATATCTATTCCTTTAGACTGATCTAAAAATAGAAAAAATTTTGGAATAAAGAAAAATGCCTTCAGTAAACTTTCTTTGTCATGATTTTTTTGTTGCTGTTTCTTGTATAGCCTGTATTATTGGTCTGCTTTTACTGTGGGAGAACAAACAGCACAAACAAAAAGATGATGCAGATGCAACAGAGGTAATTTTATTTAGAATGACCTTTTGTTACTGGCTAGTTTACTGCGTTGCTTTTGGTATTGAAAAATTAGTGTTACCTCATTGGGAAGCCATACAGATGACTTTGAGGATTACAACTGCTTTGTCGTATTTCTTAACATTTTCTTGTATTGTTAGTCTGCCTCTACATAAGTTTGCAGTCCATCAAGTTGAGGAATAGTGATCAGTTCGTAGTAAGCAGGCTTTGTGCTTACTACGAACTAAGTACACTAACAACCTTTAACGCAGAGTCGCGCACAGAGAAGTTTGTAGACGCGCTTTGCGCGGCTTCCCGAAGGGTGCGGAGGTTTCCTCCGTTAGCGTAAGATCCTCGCGATAGCCAGGCTCAAAGCTTCGGTGGGGGCGCAGAGTTTTTCAGAATTTTATTTGCGACAAATTGTAAAATGTTGTACTAAGATTTCATTTCAGTAAGCTGACTAAAGCTTCAATTAATGTTTGATTCTGTTCATCTGTGCCGACTGAAATCCGCAGTTTATTGTCTAATCCTGGTTGTTTGAAGTAGCGCACTAGAATTCCTCGTTCCTTCAATCCTAAATAAAGCTGTTCTGCATAGTTTTCGGGAGGTGTAGCAAGGACAAAATTGCCTTGGGAATCAAGAACTGTGAAACCCAAGTTTTTTAAGTCAACAGTCAGCTTTGCTCGTGATATTTTTACTTTCTCAGCACAAGCATTTTTATAAGCTTGATCCCGCATCGCTGCTGCACCAACGAGAGTGGCGATCGCATCAATGTTGTAACTATCTTTAACTTTAAACAAACCTGCTAGTAACTTGGGATGAGCTACAGCAAAACCCATACGTAAGCCTGCCAGAGAGTAGCCTTTAGATAAAGTACGCAATACAATCACATTCTCAAATTCCTGCACCAACGGCAAGGCAGAAGATTCAGCAAAATCAACATACGCTTCATCGATCACAACAATTCCTGCAACTTGCCGTGCTAAAGTACGCAAATCATCCAAAGGTACAGAATGACCAGAAGGACTGTTGGGAGAAGCAATAAAGGTAATCGCCCCATTAGCAGCAACCAGATCATCAATAGGCAGCGTAAAATCTTGGGGATAGGGAACTTCGACAACTTCTGCTGGTTGCATCGCTGCTAGTGTGCGATACAAAACGTAAGTCGGCATTGGGTAAACAACTTTGCGATCGCGTCCTTCCGCACAAGCACGCACCAACACATTCAGCACATCATCACTACCGTTACCAACAATGATCCAATCTGCGGGTACACCCAATGCTTCACTCACAGCAGCACAAAACTCACGCGCAAAGGGATCAGGATAACGTCGTAACCACTCGCTGTCTAGGTTTCTCAGGATATTGAGTGCGTCTGGTGATGGCGGGTAAGGATTTTCATTGGTATTCAGCTTAATAATTTTGGTTCCCGGTTTTGGTTGTTCTCCGGGAACGTAACCAGTCATGGCATCAATGGCAGGACGGAAGTAACTCATGAAGTTCAAGTTCGCAGACTACTAGCATGATTATCGCTTCAGATGCTTTACTGGAAAACACAGCGAGTTAACCCTAAATAAACTAAAGAGAAAATTGCCCAGTAAAAAACACTAAAGCAGTCTTCTCTACTCTTAATGCATATAAATAAAAATTAGGCGAACCTTGGCTGATAAACTCAACTATGTATAAAACTGGGGAATGTAGGCTATCTGTCATCAAGAGCTGATAAAGTACGTAGCGAAAGTAAAATCGCGGCTTGTCATCTTATAGACACCCGTAGCGGTTGAATTTACTTGCAAAAGTAGCCGTAAAATAAATTTCCGGCTTCTATATTCAACCCGTTTTACGGGTTTCTGCTTTGGGCCTGAACTTTAGTTTCAGGTTACGAAGCCGTGATCGAGGAGTTGAGCGGAATTTTAGTTAACATGAAGCGTAAACATCTAGCATCTCGTCACCACACCTGTTTAATTAGTCTGACTCTCATTTCTAGTTTGATTGCACCTTACGCTGTAATTGCAGCACCACCCAGAACACCAGACAAAACGGTAAACTGTGACATTCTGGTTGTTGGTGGTGGACTGTCTGGTGTGGCGACTGCCTACGAAGCTTTACTAGCTGGGAGAACGGTTTGTCTGACAGAAATTACCGACTGGCTGGGAGGACAGATTTCTGCTCAAGGAACTTCAGCGCTGGATGAACGACCAACCCAACGAGCCAAGTTATACTACTCTCGCGGGTACTTAGAACTGCGAAAGCGGATTGAACGCAAATACGGCAAACTCAACCCTGGTAACTGCTGGGTGAGTGATTCCTGTTTTATGCCCAAGGATGGACATCAAATCTTGAGTTCCATGCTCAAAGATGCTGAAAAAAAGGGCAAAGGAAAGCTGCAATGGTTCCCAAATACAGTCATTAAAGAATTGAATATCAGTTCTGATGGCAAAATCATTAATAATGCGATCGCCATCCAACATAAACCAGCACCCAATGCTCCCCCACTCAATACTTTTACCTTATCCCAAAGCATCCAAGACGCCTATACCTATCTCAATTCTTCCCGCTTTACCAAAACCATTATTCGCCTGGCTCCCAAACAAGTAAAAAAAGGCAATGTTCCTAACTGGTATATTGTAGATGCCAGTGAAACTGGAGAAATTATTGCTCTTGCTGATGTTCCCTATCGTCTGGGTATTGATGCGCGTTCTTATTTAGAGCCTTCATCTTCTAGCGCTACCAACGATCCCTATTGCACTCAAGGCTTCACTTACACCTTTGCAATGGAGGCAACCAAGGAACCGCAAAAGCAGACCATGCCTCCATTCTACATGCAGTACTCACCCTACTACAGCTATGAGTTAAAACGACTGGCAAGCTTTCCTCTAGTATTTACTTACCGTCGCATCTGGAGTCCCCGCAAAGGCGAAGAAATGAAATTTGGCGGTATAACTTTTACGGCTCCTGTACCAGGTGACATTTCCATGCAAAACTGGACTTGGGGTAATGACTACCGCCCGGGAAGTGCCAAAGATAACCTAATTTACACTCGTGAGCAACTCAAAGCTACCGGACAACTTAACCCTGGTGGTTGGCTGGGTGGACTGCGAGTGGAAACCTTGCGTAAAGGTGAGGAAAATGCTCTTGGTTATTATTACTGGTTGACAGCAGGAACTACAGATTCTCAATTAGGGAATGGCGTTAAGCAGCAACAACCAAACAATCGCTTTCTTTCTGGGTTAGATTCCCCGATGGGAACAGCCCACGGTTTGTCAAAATACCCATATATGCGCGAAGGCAGGCGGATCATCGGCCGTCCTAGCTGGGGTGCGCCTCAAGGCTTTAGTATTTGGGAAGTTGATATTTCTCGTCGTAATTATGATGATGAGTACTACCGCAAAATCCTTCCACCAGCTGAATATCGCCGCTTGAAAGCGACACTGGCAGGTTTGGAAGCTTTATCTGTACTTTCAGGCCAGCAGCGTCCGGAAAACGTTGCTCGGCGGACTCGTTCGACTATCTTTCCCGATGCGATTGGAATTGGGCATTATGCGATCGACTTTCACCCCTGTATGACAAAAAGCCCGCCAGAAGCACCAGGAAACACAGAACGCGTAGGTGAAAGACGCGGTGCAGGTCAAGCTTACCCCTTCCAAATAGCTCTGCGGGCAATGATCCCACAAAAAATTGATAATTTGTTAGTAGGAGGTAAAAGTATTGCTACCAGTCACATTGCAGCAGCAGCCTACCGTGTACACTCCTTTGAATGGTCTGCTGGTGCAGCTGCTGGAACTACAGCAGCTTTCGCTTTGAAAAACAACATCGCTCCCTATCAACTTGTAGATGATTTGCCCAAACCAGAACCGCAATTACTAAAATTGCAACAACTACTCAAGAAAAACGGCAACCCCACCGCTTTCCCTGATACCTCAATTTTCAATCAAAATTGGGAAGATTGGAAGTAGTTAGTAGTTAGTAGTTAGTGGGTAGAGACGCGATGTTCCTCGCGTCTGTACATTAGTAGTTAGTAGTTGGATATTGACCACTAACCACTAACCACTATCCACTAACCATTACCCATAGACTAAACTGTTAGTTGTAGTGTAGTTTTGTAAAGACCTGTTGGTTAATTATTTTATGATTACCAAACTTTCAGCAGCTGTTTACGGGATGGCAGCGACACCAACTATAGCTCCTGAACGGTCAACTCAAGTTACCCGTAAGACCTATCCAAATTACAAAGTCATTGTTTTAAACGATGATTTCAATACTTTTCAGCATGTTGCTGAGTGCTTGGTAAAGTATATTCCGGGAATGACTAGCGATCGCGCTTGGGAACTCACAAACCAAGTACACTACGAAGGTCAAGCCATTGTTTGGACTGGGCCACAAGAACCAGCTGAACTTTACCATCAGCAATTACGTCGAGCCGGTCTCACAATGGCTCCTCTGGAAGCAGCGTAAAATTTATGACCAAACCCACCCCAGATACCCGCAAAGCAACACCTGTTAAAGATGGCAGATTAGTTTGGAATCACTCAACCCATATCCCTGGACTTATTCCCATCCTCGAACGTCTGTGCAAACTAGATGGGATTCAAACTGTCACCCCAGGACAACTTGGACGGGTCAAAGGTCACAGCCCAAAGTTGCAATTGCGAGTGTCTGTACCCATTCGGGGCGGGTTTAAATTAATTGCACGTCACGGTAAAACTGTACAAGAAGTATTTATTTTAACCACCCTACCGCAACAACAACTCGAAGAAGCGATCGCAACTGTGATGCAAAAGTAGTCAATTGTCATTGGTCAAAGTTAGTGGTTAGTTGTTTACTCCTCACACCCCACCCTTACCTTAAGCCTATGAGCGTGTCTACACACCCCTCACACTCCCCACACTCCCCACACTCCCCACACTCCCCACTGCCCCTAATCCCTACCTCCCCATCTCCCTAATCCCCTAACTCAGCAAACAACTTTGCCAAAATCACGTTAGAAAACAAAAAACCATTGGGATCACTCAAACGCAACCTTTCTCCCTCGAGTTTTACCCAGCCTTTATGCAAATACGGCTGTAAAAATTTCTCAATCTCTTCAATCTTCTTTTTGCCAAACTGTTCTGTTAGCACTGCTAAATTGACACCTTCTGCTAACCGTAACCCTAGCATTAAGGTTTCTAACAAAATTTCATCTGCTGATGTCACTTCACAATCAATTACACAGCCAGTTTCTACCCATTGATAATATTCTTTGGTTTTACGGGGACGGGTAAATCTTTTCCCTTCTATGTAACTGGCTGCACCCATACCAAAGCCATAGTAAGGAAGATTTTGCCAGTAAACTCGATTATGCTGACACTGGTGTCCGACTTGGGCATAGTTGGAAATTTCATAATGTTCATAGCCTGCATTGGTGAGGATTTGCTGTGCCATCTGGTACATTTTGACTGTAGTTTCATCTGTGGGTAGGGGATGAGTACCCCCTTTGTAATAACGACCAAAGGCAGTTCCAGGTTCTATGGTCAGGTCATATATAGATATATGGGTTGGTGCGATCGCAATTGCTTTTTCTAATGACTCCTGCCACCTATCTAGAGTTTGATGCGGTAATCCTGATATAAGGTCTATGCTAAAGTTAGGAAAGCCGACTTGCGAAATTAATTCTACTGCTTGGTAAATATCGTTAACAGAATGCGATCGCCCACAAGCTTGCAATAAATCTGCATCAAAGGCTTGTACACCCAAACTCACACGGTTGACGCCTGCACTACGATAACCTTGAATATGCTCTAAATCAAACGTCCCTGGGTCTATTTCCATAGAAATTTCTACCCCAGGAGAAATATCAAATTTTTGCTCTAAAGTTTTTAATATATGTTGCAATTGTTGCACAGATAAAAGTGACGGAGTACCACCACCAAAGAAAATTGTCTGCAAAGATTGACTAAAAACAGAAGCAATGGCAATTTCTTGACAAAGAAAGTCTACGTATTGAGAGATTGTACCCGATGTTTCACCACGCAAGCGATCGCCCACGACAGAAATAGGAAAATCACAGTAAAAGCATCGGCGTCTGCAAAAGGGAATATGTATATAGACAGAAGTTGGAATAGCTGAAAATATATCTTTTTGTGCCATTTTAAGTGAAAATTAAAATATGATTATGAGAATTACAAAACATGAAAATTAATAAGTTAAGTAAAATACAGAAGACAGAACATATAAGGCAAAAGGGCAAATCTGCTTCCTGACAGTGTTTTTGTAGTTAGCATTTTATCTTTATTATTTCTAGCTATTTATTAACAATTTTTTATCGTTTTTCAGTAAAAAGATGGCAATAATAGAGCATAAAAATCATTAGTTATAATGAGTGCAGATGTTGTCAGTCTCAACATCTAGTATGAGCGTAAATATTCTAAATCGCTCTTAGCGATGAGATAAAAATTACTTTACTTATCGACTAACACTGTTGCAGGAAAACAACACTATTATGCTAGATGCAATTATCATTTTTTCATTCATCCTGGCAGCAGCAGGCGTAGGCTACTATAGTATCGAGTTTCTACCAAATGGGGCACTCGAACGGGTGACAAACCAAGAAGCTCTCCGCTTAGTTTTTGCTGCTTTTGCTGCTATTATTGGCGGTGCAGTTGGACTGAGATTTCAGACCGCCTATCGCCGCTTAGAAAGTCAAGTGCGGGAGATGCCATTTGAAATCATCTTAACTCGTGCGATCGGTCTAGTTATTGGGTTATTGATCGCTAATTTAATGCTAGCACCTCTATTCTTGCTACCGATTCCCAACGATTTTAGCTTTATTAAGCCATTGGTAGCAGTTGTTGGGAGCATTGTACTGGCATACACTGGCATGAATCTTGCAGATACCCACGGACGTGGTTTATTGCGTTTGATTAATCCCAATACTGTAGAAACAATGGTGGTAGAAGGAACCCTCAAACCAGCTAGCACCAAAGTATTAGACACCAGCTGCATTATTGATGGTCGTATTGAAACTCTTCTAGAAACTGGCTTTTTAGAAGGACAATTACTCGTACCGCAATTTGTTTTACAAGAACTGCAACAAGTAGCGGATGCAAGCAAAGACCAAAAACGCGTACGGGGAAGACGGGGACTAGAAATTCTCAACCGGATTAAAACAGTGTACCCTGATCGCATTTTGATTAACTCAATAGACTACGACGATATCACAACTGTTGATGCGAAGTTAGTCCGCTTTGCCCAAGAAATCAATGGCACACTTTTAACCAACGACTATAACTTATCCAAAGTCGCCAGTGTGCAAAAAGTGCCTGTTTTAAATGTTAACGATTTGGTTAATGCTGTACGTCCCACTTATTTACCAGGCGATAACATTGACCTCAAGATTCTCAAAGAAGGCAAAGAACCTAGTCAAGGCATTGGCTACCTAGACGATGGCACAATGGTTGTGGTTGAAGAAGGTAGCAATTATGTAGGTGGTGAATTGCGGGTAATAGTTACTAGCGCCTTACAAACATCTGCCGGCAGGATGATTTTCGCCAAACCTCAAGCATCTGCGTTGGCATGAAGGAAATGTCCAGCTTAAGTTTACTAAATGTTTTTCTTACCGATGCACTCAAGTTGCATCGGTTATTTTTTGGTGAATTGCTCAATATATACAAGTCGTGTGGCAGTAACTATGGTATAAACTGTCTAGCAATAAATAACCGAAATTAAAAATCAAAAATTCATAAAGATGAAATATATAAAATACATTTGTTTAACAGCTATTAGTAGCATTGTTGTAAGTATTACGAGCTATCAGGGAGCAATAGTAGCAGCATTACCACCACCAGAAGATATACCAGAAGAAATATTACGGACAGAAATCATATTAGCAGCGCGATCGCCGATTGATGGCAAACCCCTATCCGCAGCCGACTATGCACAACTGCAAGCCCAACTACAACAAGCCCCACCACCAAAACTAAGTCCTAACATCAGAGAAAATATCTTTTTGCTGAGACTGCGTAAAGCTTTACTTCAGCTTTTTCCATTTTTGGATACATTGATTTAGTCAATGGTCAAGTGTCAATTGTCGATTGTTAGTGGTTAGTGGTTAGTAATTACAACTTCCGACTTCTGACTTCCCCCAAGTCGTCGTCCGACCTGTCCCCTTTCCCTTGTCTCCCCCCAAATTGATGATGACCCTCAAGACAAAATTTGCAAATAATTGTAAAGAATATTATATAGAACTTAAAAAAGCAGTTTTACTTAGCCAGTTTATTCAACCAACATAGGTAGCTCCATGTCTATGACCATGATTGCCCCCGAACAAGTAAACCGCATCGTTTGGAATCAACATCAAGATCCTTTTGAAATATTGGGTTCCCACCTTGTAGAAGCAAATGGCAAAACTGTCTGGGCTGTGCGAGCCTACCTACCCAATGCCAGCCAGGCGTGGGTAATTCTTCCTGAAGAAAGAAAAGAATACCCCATGCAAAGCGTGCATGATCCTCACTTTTTCGAGTGCGCGATTGAAACAAAAGAATTAGCCAACTACCAACTCAAAATCAAAGAAGGGGAACACGAACGAGTCATCTACGACCCTTATGCCTTCCGTTCTCCCCGCTTAACTGAGTTTGATTTACACTTGTTTGCTGAAGGAAACCATCACCGCATTTATGAAAAACTGGGAGCGCACCCTATAGAAGTAGAGGGCGTTAAGGGTGTTTATTTTGCCGTTTGGGCTCCCAATGCCCGCAACGTTTCAGTGATCGGCAATTTCAATCAGTGGGACGGACGCAAACACCAGATGCGTAAAGGACAGACTGGGGTTTGGGAATTGTTTATTCCTGGACTTGGGGTAGGAGAACATTACAAATACGAAGTTAAAAACATAGAAGGACACATTTACGAAAAATCTGATCCCTACGGTTTCCAACAAGAACCTCGTCCCAAAACAGCATCGATTGTCACTGACTTAAATAATTATCAGTGGAACGACGAAGACTGGATGGAGGTGCGGCGTCATACTGATCCTCTGACTCAACCCATCTCAGTTTACGAAGTACATTTAGGTTCTTGGTTACACGCCTCTAGTGCAGAACCACCCAGACTGCCTAATGGGGAAACCGAGCCTATCGTTCCTGTTTCTGAACTTAATCCTGGCGCACGTTTTCTGACTTATCGAGAGCTAGCAGACAGGTTGATTCCCTACGTCAAAGATTTGGGTTATACCCATGTGGAATTATTGCCCATCGCTGAACATCCCTTTGATGGTTCTTGGGGTTATCAAGTGACTGGCTATTACGCGCCTACTTCCCGTTATGGTAGCCCAGAAGATTTTATGTATTTTGTTGACCAGTGCCACAAAAACGGTATTGGCGTAATTGTAGATTGGGTTCCTGGTCACTTCCCCAAAGATGGTCATGGTTTAGCTTTCTTCGATGGCACTCACCTTTATGAACACGCTGATCCCCGTAAAGGTGAACATAAAGAATGGGGAACTTTGGTGTTTAACTACTCACGCAACGAAGTCCGCAATTTCTTAGCTGCCAACGCTTTATTCTGGTTTGATAAATTCCACATTGATGGTATTCGCGTTGATGCGGTTGCTTCGATGCTTTACCTCGATTATTGCCGTAAAGAAGGCGAATGGCTGCCCAACCAGTATGGAGGTAGAGAAAACCTAGAAGCAGCAGATTTTTTGCGTCAGGTAAATCACCTCATCTTTAGCTATTTTCCTGGAGTTGTTTCCATTGCTGAAGAATCTACAGCTTGGCCAATGGTTTCTTGGCCGACATACACTGGTGGCTTGGGCTTCAACTTAAAGTGGAACATGGGCTGGATGCACGACATGCTCGATTATTTCAGCATGGATCCCTGGTTCCGTCAGTTCCACCAGAACAATGTCACTTTTAGTATGTGGTATCACCACAGCGAAAACTTCATGTTGGCACTGTCTCACGATGAAGTTGTACATGGTAAGAGCAACATCATCGGTAAAATGCCCGGTGATAGATGGCAGAAATTTGCTAACGTGCGTTGTTTGTTCACCTATATGTTTGCTCACCCAGGCAAGAAAACCATGTTTATGAGCATGGAGTTTGGGCAGTGGAGTGAGTGGAATGTTTGGGCTGACTTAGAATGGCATTTATTGCAGCATGAGCCACACCAACAACTTAAAGACTTTTTTAAGGATTTAAACCATCTCTACCGCAGTGAACCGTCTTTGTATACCCTAGATTTTGCCAGAGAAGGGTTTGAGTGGATTGACTGTAGCGATAACCGCCACAGCGTTGTGTCCTTTATCCGCACAGACAAAGACTCTGAAGATTTTGTGATTGTGGTTTGCAACTTCACCCCTCAACCTCATTCCCACTATCGCATCGGTGTACCTGAACCCGGATTTTATACCGAGTTGTTCAATAGTGATGCGCGTAAATACGGTGGTAGCAATATGGGCAATTTAGGTGGTAAATGGACGGATAATTGGTCGATGCACAATCGGTCTTACTCGCTGGATTTGTGTTTACCACCTTTAGGTGTGTTAATTCTCAAGTTAGATAGGGAGAAGACAGCCGAGGTGATGCAGTCTCAGCAAGAATAATAATGATGTTGTAGTAGGCGGTTTAGCATCAGTTAACAGTCGTCAGTTATCAAGCGTGTATTCACAGACAGAGAAGTCCTAGCAATACTTAAGAGAAAACTGCTAACTGCTAACTGTATAAGGTATGCTTACGCCTACTACAGATCTTCATATTTTTAGTTTGTGGTTAAAATCAGTCTAGCTAATGTTAGTAAAGCTTTGCTTAAAATCGTAGTGTTTTTCTACAGAGAATTAGCTATGAATTACTTAAACGCTCTACTACGAAGAGTAATGCATTTTGTTGACAGTATGTGGAGATTAATTATAAGGGTTGGTGGTAGAGTTCCGACTGTATTATTTGGTGCATTGATTGATCGCACAGCTATTCATCGCCGCCTTGAATCAGCATAAATTTACCCTAGAGCAAACCCACAGTTATACAACTTGCACAAACTTATTGATATATAGGGTTATTTTTCAATCGGAGCGGCGGGATTTGAACCCACGACCTCCACTACCCCAAAGTGGCGCGCTACCAAGCTGCGCTACGCCCCGGACACTAATTCACGATTTAAAATCGTTTTAGTCAACCTCCTAATTATAGCAATCAGCTCTAGAATAATCAACTATCCGACTCAAAAAACTTTCAGCATTCCCGCAGCTTGCAATAAACCCGGAACCGCCGCAGCATTCCACTTGCCCTCAGCACAACGGCTTGTGTTGAGGATAAAACACAGGCTATAGGCGTGGGGATAACCTTCTACTTCCATCCATAACAAATCACTTTCGGCTTCGCAGGCAATTTTTTCTTCATCCATTAATTCTGATGTCAGCTGCTGCATCGTATCTGCTAACTGCAACAGTAGCCGACAAAAATCATTTAATTCCGCTTCTGTTAATTCTATTGCCCAATCATCTGTACCCACCAAACCCTTGAATTCTGGCGCTGATGGATTCCAACCGATACGCCAACCAGATCCACTTTTGATAACACGTTCCATAGCTTATGTTGGTTGTTGGTTGTTCCAAACAACAAACAACCACCAACTAATTTTGACTAAAAGCATTGACTAATGCTTGCACTAGGGCATTGCGTTGCTGGCGGGTGAGGCGGCGAATGGCAGCGCGATCGCTTGCAAAGGGATTTTTTCGTAAAGTATCGTTACCTGGATACGATGATTCATACATTACTTCATTTGCATCCAGGTAATCAGCCAAAGTCAATTTCCAATCTAGCCGATAATTTGGCGCACGCCCTTTAACATAGACGTGATACTGAATTATGCGACTAACTAGAGTATTGCTTTCGGCAACTTTCCCTGTTTGTTTGCTGATGTATTGGTTTTCTTTTGGTAAATCAGGCAGTTGTTTATACACTTGCTGCCAAACATCAGTTGATAGCACTCTTTGAGCATAGGCAGGTGAAGTGGAGAGTAAATTAGTATAGATAGATTGGTTTTGTTCTAAACTGCTAAACCAAAACACACCTAACATTAACATACACCCCACCCCCCTCAAAAAGTGGGGAGTAAAGAATGCCCGCAAAAACTTGAGCATAGTACGCCACACCTTATTAAAATTAATTTATCTATACTTCTCCAATAATTTCTGGTTGAGTCAGTTCGTCTGACATTTCAATAATTGCCCTCAGTACTGGCTTCATCATCACATCATCATTGTTCTCGAAGTCTTCATAACGTCGACGCTTGGCGCGATTTGCCACCTGAACCGTTATACGGTAGCGATTTGATGCTGCACTAATCAAATCTTCCGCACGATGCATAATTTGGGTTTGGGTTGTCTCGAACTTAGAACGCTTTAGCATATTTACTGCTTCTTTGGGTCTTTTTTAGTTTAGCAGTATTGTCATTTGTCATTATGTCATTGGGTAGGGGTAAAACGTTTGTACTAGTTAATTCAGTTTTGACGTCAAAATATACATACAAATGCTTTGTCCTTCGGTCAGATCCCCGACTTTTTAAAAAAGTCAGGGATCTCGCAGCCTATCAAAATCAATGTGGTGGAGTAGTTGTTGTTGTTTCATCTCGCCTAAATTCAAATCTTGTGAGATTTCTCTATGAAAAATATCAGCAAACTCACTAAAGTCTTGTGGGTTGGTTTGATTATTTTGTTATTTTCTTTTTGCGTCACTGATGTTGCTGCGGGTGGAGGTTGTTTTGCAGAGGGAACTGCTATTTTGACACCCCAGGATTATAAACCTATTGAACAACTATATCAGAGCGATCGCATTATTGGTTATGACTTCACAACCCACCATCTTGAAGAAGGAAATATTGGTAAAATTCAGGTTTTATCTTCCCATTAAATCTAAAATCTGCCTTGATTTTTGAAGACTTTCGCTATCTAGCCTGCGATTGGAATTGCAGGCGGGTTATTGGACTTTAGCTATTAGCCCACAATTGATTGTAGGAGGGGATAATGCTGCTAAATCAAAGTTTATATACCAAAGGACTGAAGCCTTTACGAATTGGCAAAAATCATTTATTTTCAGCTAGTTTTGTGTAATAGAAAATTGCTGAATCCTTATCTTAAAAAGTAGTTTGTATTCATAAATACAGAATTATTTAATATTTTTATTAGTCAATAGATAGATAAGTAATCTTTTAAAAATCAGCATAATGAATGTGGTCTATGACCCTAACAAAGGCATTGTGCTTACCGTCGTGGTTTTGTAATCACGGCGGTATTTTTATTAATGCACTTAGGTAAAAATGTTTTTTGCATAAATCAGATATTTGTCTTTAAATATTCCCTCTGGCTAAACTTTATATATGATAAGTTTTACATTTATTTTCAGATGATTTTGTTTTGATAGCTACATGATTAATTAATATTTTATTACTCAATTGATAGATGCGTAATATCTAAAAATATAAGAGGATATGTTGGGTAGATAAACTTGTTTATCTAAACGTCCATTAAATTAGAAGGCATTATTCCTCAACTGTCGTGGTTGTAAAACCACGACATTATTATTCTTTATAAGTTGTATTGTATCCATAGCTACGCGATTAATTAATATTTTGACTCAATAATCGATAAATTAGTGCTTTGCATAGAAGTAAGACAATGCTATACAATTTTGGATTTTGGATTGGGAAACTCCTTTTAACTTTATGTTTCTCCAGAGTAAATGGGCTGTCTTCTGCAACTGGAAACCACTACTTTTAATTGGGTAGAACCCGCTCTATTTATAGCCAATAGGTTATTTCCCTAAATTCTAAAATAGAATTAAGCCACAAAAATAACTTTTATTTACATGAAAATACAGTCATCAGTACTAGTCCATTTAGGATTTGGCAAGTACGTGCGTTCAGATCAAGTCACAGCAGTAGTACCGATAGAAGAAGATAGAGGTCCAGGACGACGTACCTTTGTTCATCTCCAAGGACAAACTAACCCAATTATCGCCTCAAGAGCTGAAGATACCATTGTGCGTGACTTAGTGCAGGAACCGCGCGAAGTTACTCAAGCACGTCAACAGCAGGAAATTCTTCAAGATTTATTAGTAGATCTTGGCAATGTCAATTCGACTGTACGTCGGATTAGTCGTGATGAAGGCGGTTTGGATCTTGAACGGTTGGAACGGCGCATTCGCCAGGTTTTGGAGAATTAGTCAAATTATGGGCATTTCTTGGATTGCCCATGAGTCCCCTGCTTGAAGTGATAATTAGCACAATTAACACGGAGAAGACTTTTTCATGTACGCGATCCGAGACAAGGAAGTTTTATCACAGCCAGAAGTGCGTCAGCCTCGTTTGTGGATACCAGAACGCGTTGTGTTTACACCCGCAGCATTAGAAGAACCTTACGGCCAGCAGATATTACAGCGTGTCCAGTCATATAATTTACCTGTTGAAGAGCTACCACGAAACCGCCTTACAGGTTTACGCGGCGAAGACGAACGTGATACATACAACATTGCTAAACGTACGCTTGCGGTTGTTACAGCACCACCCAGTTCCTTAAAACTCAGCCCCATTCCGCCTTCTGCTGATTGGCAGTTTCACATTGCCGAAGGATGTCCTGCTCACTGTCAATACTGCTATTTGGCTGGTAGTTTGTCAGGGCCACCCGTGATTCGTGTCTTTGCCAACCTACCACAAATTCTCAGTAACTTGGTAAACTATGAGCGTCCCGAAGAAGCAACAACTTATGAAGTCAGTTGCTACACCGACCCCTTAGGCATTGAACATTTAACAGGAAGTCTGGCAGAATGTATCCGCTACTTTGGTACTCGTCAAAATGGTTATCTACGCTGGGTATCAAAATTTGACAAAGTTGATAACTTACTTGACCTACCCCATAACGGTCATACTCGTTGTCGGGTGAGCGTTAATGCCGTGCCTATTTCTGGTAGATTTGAAGGTGGTACAGCGTCGGTAGCATCACGGCTAAAGGCATTGCGTCGGTTAGCGCTACCACCAGAGGAAGGTGGTGGTGGGTATCCTGTGGGTTTGGTAATCGCGCCAATCATGCCCTTAGATGATTGGCAAATGCATTATGGTCGTTTGTTAGACTCAATTAGTCAAGCACTCGATATCAACTGTGACCTCACTTTTGAGCTAATTACACACCGTTTTACGCCTGGATCAAAAGAAGTATTGCAGACTTGGTATCCTCACTCGAAACTAGACATGGACGAGGACAAACGTAGTGTCAAACGCAACAAATTTGGCGGCATCAAATATGTCTACAATAGTGACACAATGAAGACTATGAAGCGCTTTTTTGAGGATGAGATTCAACGGCGCTTTCCCAATGCAGAAATTTTATACTGGACGTAATAGGGAACAGGTCAATTGTCATTGGTCATTGGTCATTGGTCATTGGTCAAAAGTTAATGTTTATTCTTCTCACACTTCCCACACTCCCCACACTCTTCATACTTCCTTTTCTCCCTTGTCCTCCAAGTCGTCCCCCTTGTCCTCCTTATCTGTTAGTCGCTAAATTTATCAAACTTATAGTCAAAGGTATGAAGACGATCGCACGTTGCTTGAACTCAAAGTAAAGAGCGATCGCAGTGAGTTCCGTATACGCGATCACTCCAATTACTCCTGGGTAGGAGCAATCAATAACGAAGATTATACTGATTCCAGTGCCATTAATGGTTGCAGTGGCAGCCCCCTCATACCTGTAACCCCCTAATCAGGAAACATCAAAGCTGTTCACAAGCACCAATACTTACCCAACTACTAGAACCATCTTGCCAATGTTCTTTTTTCCAAATAGGGGCGTTATGTTTGAGAGTATTGATCGCATAGCGACAAGCTTCAAATGCTTCCAAACGATGAGGACAACCCACCGCCACTAAAACACTAATTTCGCCAATTTGCAAATGTCCAATGCGATGGTGGATCACTACACGATTTACATTAGTCCATTTTTGACGAATATCGGCGGCAATTTGATAGAACACTTGTAGAGCCATTGGTTCATAAGCTTGGTATTCCAGAGCAATTACTGGTTTACCATCAGTTTGATTGCGAACTGTACCACTCATCACCACTACTGCTCCGTTAGCTGGATCGTTAGCTAATTGATATATTTCTTCAACTAGCAACGGTGCCAAGGTAATGGCAAAGCTATCTTCAGATTTCGGTTTTATGGGAAAGGGAAATGTTGTTATCATAGCAGCAGTTATTGGGCATTAAGCATTGGGCATTGGGAGAGTGTGAGGAGTGGGGAGACAGACAAGGAAGACAAAGGAGATGGGGAACTCGAAACCCGTGGTGGGAATTAGGGGCAGTGGGGAGATGGGGAGTAGTAAACAACCAACCACTAACCACCAACATTACCAACTACCCTACACCCATAGTAAGTATCTTTGATGCTAAAGATATATTGCTACTAGCTAAATTTTATCTATGCTCCGGTTTTTGCGAGCTTGTGTTAGCTTTGGACAAAGATTATCCATAACAAAAGTGCTTACCACTGGACAATTTTTGAATTTTTTAAGTAGTTTTACTCAATTTAATAATTCTTTTGTCATCTCCCCTAAGGCATATTACTATAGTTGAAGTGATAAAGTTGTCTAATTCTCTCTAATTTAGATGGCTGGATAGTAACTTGACCCTAACTACCAACTTAAAGTAATCGTAAAGTAAATCAGCAAGCAATTTTCCCGTTGGGGTATTTGTGTATGGCGCTTGCAAAAACACTCATGACTGATGTCCCTCTTTTATTTTTTACCGACCTACTTCAGTCATTTCCACAGCCGTAGGTTACACGAAGGCAAGCCGTAAATCAGCAATAGTGGGAAAACATCTCATGAAAACTTTAGTGCCTAATAATGAAGTGAAGAGGCTTGAAGCTCTTCATGAGTATCAAATTCTAGACACTTTACCAGAACAAGTGTTTGACGATTTGGCGTTTTTAGCGGCTCAAATTTGCCAAACACCGATCGCTCTGATTAATTTTATTGATGCCAAGCGTCAGTGGTTCAAGGCTAAGGTAGGATTGTCTGTGGGAGAAATGCCCAGAGAACTGGGGTTTTGCCCTGTTTGCATAGAAATGAAGGATATTTTGATTGTCCCTGATACTTTGGCTGATGAACGGTTTGCCAACTTGCCTGTAGTTACTTCGGAACCACATGTCAGATTTTATGCAGGTGTGCCTTTGTTGGCATCAGAGGGAGAAGCTATTGGTACTGTTTGTGTAGCGGATAATATCTCCCGTAAGATCACCTCAGAACAAATAGAAGCACTGCAAGCTATCAGTCGCTTGGTTATTAGGCAATTAGAACTACGGCGAAATCTCTCCGAATTAGTCAGTATTAAAAAGGAATATAAACAGTCGCAAATAGCACTACAGCAGAGTGAATCTACTCTCCGTAGTTTCTTTGATAGTGCGCCCATGATGATGGGAGTTGTGGAAATTCAAGGTAATGACATTCTGCACATTTCGGATAACGCTACTAGTGCCAAATTTTTTGGGCTAACTCCAGAAGCAATGCAAAATCGCTTTGCGACTGAGTTAGGCGCCCCACAAGAGTCCGTGAATGAGTGGATAAATTATTATCGTGAGGCTGAATACACCAAATTACCTGTCAGCTTTGAATATGTTCACGATTACCCCCGGGGTAAAAAATGGCTTAGAAGTACAGTTTCATCAATTGCTGCGTGTTGCAGTAGCACTCCGCAATTTGCTTATGTAGTAGAAGATATTACTGATCGCAAACTTGCCGAAGATAATCTCTGTTGGCAAGAAGCCTTATTACGTTCTATGACTAGCGTTTCACCGCTAGCATTTTATGTTGTTGATAATCGTACAGATAATATCCTGTATTTCAACGATCAATTTTGTGAAATTTGGGGTATCCAACACCTCAAACCATTGATGGAACGTAATCAATTAAAGAATCAAGATATCATTCCCGATTGCCTGCAATTAATAGCAGATATTCCCGCTTTTGCTGAGTCATGTAAACCCTTACAAAGCGAAGACAACCCCTGTGTAGTTGAAGACGAAATTTTATTTACCGATGGGCGAATCATACGACGGTTTTCAACCCAAGTCCGCGATGTCAATGATCAATATTTTGGACGTTTGTATATTTTTGAGGATATCACTGCCCGCAAACAAGCAGAACAACAAGTCCGTGAACAAGCAGCTTTACTAGATATTGCTACTGATGCCATAGTTCTAAAAGATTTATCTAATCAAATTTTACTGTGGAATAAAAGTGCAGAAAACCTTTACGGCTGGCACTCAGAAGAAGCTATAGGTAAGTATGCTGATGAACTTTTTGCTCACGAACCATTATCACTACTACGAGAAATTCATAACACAGTTTTAGAACAAGGTTTTTGGCAAGGAGAATTACACAAAACTAACAAAGCTGGTCAAAAAATCATCGTGGAAAGTCGTTGGACGCTGGTAAGAGATGAACATCAGCAGCCAAAATCAATCTTGATCGTTGATACAGATATCACCCAAAAGAAAGAACTAGAAAAACAATTTTTACGTGCGCAACGCATGGAAAGTATTGGTACTCTTGCTAGTGGCATTGCTCACGATTTAAATAATGTCTTATCGCCAATTTTAATGTCGGTACAACTACTCAAAATTAAATGCCAAGACCGACGCGATCACCAAATCCTAGCAATAGTAGAAAATAATGCTAAGCGTGGTGCAAACTTAGTTAAACAAGTACTGTCATTTGCCAGAGGAATAGAAGGCGATCGCACTGTTCTCCAAGTCAAACACCTGATTTTGGAAATGAAACAAATTGTGGAACAAACATTTCCCAAATCAATTACTGTTAACACTGAAATTCCACCTGATTTGTGGAGTGTTTGTGGAGATAATACCCAACTGCATCAAGTATTAATGAACTTGTGTCTCAATGCTCGTGATGCCATGCCCACAGGTGGAAATATCACAATTTCTGCTCAGAATATTGTCATTGATGAAAACTATGCCAAAATGCATTTAGATGCAAAAGAAGGTTCTTATATAGTCCTGAAAGTTACTGATACAGGAGTCGGCATTTCTCAAGAAATATTAGACAGAATTTTTGAGCCATTTTTCACAACCAAAGAGTTTGGTAAAGGTACAGGACTGGGACTATCAACAGTCATGGGTATTGTCAAAGGTCACGGTGGTTTTATCACTGTGTCTAGTACCCTTAGCAAAGGTACAAAATTTAAAGTATATTTACCAGCAGTTCAAACACAGACTGAATCACCATCAGAAGACCTAGCAATGCCAAATGGGCAAGGACAATGGATATTGGTTGTAGATGATGAAGTCGCCGTTAGAGAAATTACAACAACTTCTTTAGAAAATCACAACTACAAAGTATTAACTGCTAGTGATGGCATTGAAGCAGTAGCACTATATGCCCAACACAAAGACAAAATTAGTGCAGCAATTATAGATATGATGATGCCAAATATGGATGGCACAACCACTATTAACACACTGCTGAAAATGAATCCGCTTTTACGTATTATTGCTGTGAGTGGATTGGCAACAGGTGAACAAATTTTACTAAATAAGAATACAAAGCGTACAGTTTTCTTACCAAAACCTTATACTGCACAGGAATTATTAAAAACATTACATGTAATTAATAGTCAATAGTCAATTGTCAAGGGTCAATTGTCATTTGTCATTGGTCATTGGTTATTGGTAGGTACTTAGATAGAATTAGTTACACATATTATTTCTCTATTGCCTATTGCCTTATAAAAGACGTTTATCTCACTGACTTTAATAGTTATATTTATATAGATAGTATTGACAAATTTCAAATATTAAATCAGAGATTGACCAATCTTTGACTATAGACAAATGAAAAATGACTAATGACTAATGACAAATGACTAATTTAATTTTGGTTGTCGATGATGACCATTTTGTACGTAGACAGTTACATGAATTGTTAAAAGCAGCAGGGTATAGAGTACTAGAGGCAAATAGTGGTGAGGAAGCTCTAGCTATTTATACTCAACAACAACCAGACATGGTGTTGCTAGATGCTTTGATGTCAGGGATGGATGGATTTACCTGCTGCACGCAATTAAAAAGCCTGCCTGGTGGCGATCGCACTCCTATATTAATGGTGACAGATCTTGCTGACCAAGAATCTCTAGAAAAGGCTTTTGCGGCAGGTGCGGCAGATTTTATTACCAAACCCATTAAATGGCCAATATTGCGTCAACGAGTGCAGCGTCTTTTAGAGGCTAGTCAGGCGATGCAGGCGCTACAACAACAAACCGAACAGCAGATTCTAGTAGCAGAACTTAGTCAACAGGCACTAGCTGGTACAGATATAATCTCACTCATGCAGCAGGCAGTCACCTTTGTTGCCCAGTGCCTAGAAGTAGAGTATTGCAAAGCCTGGGAACTCCTATCAGATAACAATACACTATTGTTGCGGGCAGCAGTAGGTTGGCAACAAGAACTAGTGGGAAGGGCAACTATCAATGCTGGGTTGAATTCTCAAGCTGGCTACACACTCAATGTTAACGAACCAGTGGTCGTAGAAGACCTCCGCACAGAAACACGATTCAATTCATCGCCGTTTTTTCAGGAAAAGCCATTAATTAGTAGTCTTAGTGTTGTAATTCATGGCAAAGACCGTGCTTTTGGTGTTTTAGGCGCCCATACAACCAAATATCGCACTTTCAGCAAAGATGATATTTACTTTCTACAAGCAACTGCTAATGTTTTAGCCACAGCGATCGCCCGCCAGCAAGCTGAAGATGCCCTCAAAGAAAGTGAACAACGTTGGCAGTTAGCTTTACGGGGTAATAATGATGGCATTTGGGATTGGAATGTCAAAACCAATGAAGTTTTCTTTTCCACACGCTGGAAAGAAATGCTTGGTTACGAAGAACAGGAAATTTCCCACAATTTTGATGAATGGTCAAGCCGAGTGCATCCCGATGATATTGGCTGGGTAATGCAAGTTATTCAAGACCACTTTGACAAAAAAACTCCTTTTTACATCAGTGAATACCGCATTCGGTGTAAAGACGGCACTTACAAATGGATTTTGGATCGCGGTCAAGCGCTGTGGGATGAAGATGGTAACGCTGTGCGGATGGTAGGTTCCCATACGGATATTACCGAACGTAAGCTAGCAGAGGAACAATTACATCAGAGTGAAGAACGCTTTCAAATCCTTGCCCGTGCCACCACCGATGTCGTTTGGGACTGGGATTTGCTGACTGACCAAGTGTGGTGGAATGAAAATGTCCAAACACTATTTGGTTATCCACCAGAAGCAAGTAGGAATAATACCAATTGGTGGTATGAATGCATACATCCGGATGACAGACAGAGAATTATTGCTGATATTCATGCCGTCATAGATAGTAAACAACAATTTTGGTCAAACGAATACCGCTTTTGTCGTGCTGACGGTTCTTATGCATACATTTTTGATCGCGGTTACATTGTTCAAGATCGCGCAGGTAATCCTGTACGCATGATCGGGGCAATGATGGATATTAGCGATCGCAAACGGGTACAAGAAGAATTACAGCGTCAAAACATGCGATCGCGGTTGTTTGCTGATGTCACTCTCAAAATTCGCCAATCATTACAAATCGATGACATTCTGCAAACCAGTGTCATAGAAGTACAAAAGCTACTACGTGCTGACCGTGTATTAGTTTTTCGGCTACGTCTTGATGGTTCTGGGACTGTGGTTAAAGAAGCAGTGGTTCCTGGTACACCCACGATTTTAGGGCGGAACATCCTTGACGTTTGCTTCCGAGAAGATTACGTCGAAAGATACCGTCGGGGGCGTATCAGTGCGATTGAAGATATTACCCAAGCTAATATCCAACCTTGTCATGTGCAATTTCTCGAAGAACTGTCAGTCAAAGCCAACCTAGTTGTGCCAATTATTATGCAAGATCAACTCTGGGGACTGCTGATTGCCCATCAGTGTGCCCATCCCCGCCACTGGGATGAGTGGGAAACCGAACTATTACGACAACTAGCAGATCAAATTGGTATTGCCCTTGCCCAAGCTAAACTCTTAGAACAGGAAACCAGACAACGACAAGAACTGAGTCGTTCTAACGAAGAACTGCAAGAATTTGCTTTTGTCGCCTCCCATGACTTGCAAGAACCACTACGGAAAATTAAAACCTTTGGCGATCGCCTTAAAGCTAGCTGCGATGATGTCCTGAATGAACAAGGACGTGACTATCTAGAACGAATGCAGAACGCTGCCCGTCGGATGCAGACATTAATAGAAGATTTATTGACCCTTTCGCGAGTTACCACTAGGGCGCAGCCTTTTGTAGCAGTGAATCTGTTGCAGGTAACACAAGAAGTGTTGTCTGATTTGGAAATCAGTATCCAGCAAACCGGAGCAAGTGTAGAAATCGGGGAATTGCCCACTATCGATGCCGACCCGCTACAAATGCGACAATTGTTGCAGAATCTGATCGGTAATGCCCTAAAGTTTCATCAAAAAGAAGTACAGCCTGTTGTGAAAATCTACAGCCAACTCCTGTATGATTCAGAACACGTCAGTAGTGAACAATGTCAAATCATTGTGGAAGATAATGGTATAGGGTTTAATGAGAAATACTTAGACCGTATCTTTAACGTCTTTCAGCGCCTACATGGTCGTAGTGAATATGATGGCACTGGTATAGGGTTAGCGATCTGCCGCAAAATAGTTGAGCGTCATCAAGGGAGCATCAGTGCTAGGAGTGAACCAGGACAAGGGGCAAAATTTATTGTGACTTTGCCAATTCATCATCACTCTTGATTTTTTCTGCTACTAATGGGTTTATCATACCCCCATACAATTAATTAGCAGTTTTGACCAATAATTCCTTGATGGTACAAGAAAGCGGATAAATCTTAGGGGTCAATCCAAAATCCAAAATCGGATGACTATTTGTTGCAATTTAATAATGAATTAATCCTAAGAAACCTTATAAAGGAGAAAATGCAGAGTGAAGGGTCGGCAAACAACCGTCACTATTTTAATGGCCGATGATGATGAGGACGACTGTATGTTAGTTCGTGAAGCATTAGCAGAAAGTCGCTTGACCATTGAGCTACAGATCGTTCGAGATGGTGAAGAGTTGATGGATTATCTTTATCGGCACGGTCGATATGCAGATCCTAATATTTCACCTCGTCCAGGTCTGATTTTGTTAGATTTGAATATGCCTAAAAAAGATGGTCGTGAAGCACTCAGAGAAATCAAAAATGATCCAGAACTAAGGGCAATTCCTGTTGTAGTACTCACTACCTCAAAAGCAGAGGAAGATATCTATCGTACCTATAATTTGGGAGCAAATTCGTTCATCATTAAACCGGTGACATTCGCCGCCTTAGTAGAAGTGATGAAGACTATAGGAAAGTATTGGTTTGAAATTGTAGAACTGCCGCTATAAGCGTGGGAGGCAGCAATGAAAAACAACTTAATTAGGGTTTTGCTAATTGATGATGATGAAGATGATTATATATTAACTCGCGATTGGTTTAGAGAATTTCAAGTAGCTTCGTGTACATTAGAATGGGTCGATAACTATCAAGCAGGTAGAGATGCGATCGCCTCTGGGCAATATGATGTTTATTTGGTAGATTACCGTTTAGGCGATGGCAACGGACTAGAATTATTGCGTGAAGCTATTGATCGTGGCTGTACAGATCCAATTATTTTTCTCACTGGTCAGGGAGACAGAGAAATAGACATCGAGGCGATGAAAGCCGGGGCCGCAGATTATCTAGAAAAAAGCCAATTAGCAGCCCCTTTACTAGAACGTTCTATTCGTTATGCCCTAGAACGTAAACAAAATGAGCAAAAAATCCGGGAACAAGCCGCCTTATTAGATGTGGCAACTGATGCCATTTTTGTCCAGGATTTAGACAGTAAAATTTTATTTTGGAATCAAGCTGCTGAACATCTTTACAAATGGAAAAAAGAAGAAGCTATTGGTAAAAAAGCTTTAGAACTTTGGCAAGAAAAAGATTTATCAAAATTACAAGCCGCCCTCTCGATTCTAATGAAAAATCGTGCCTGGGAAGGTGAATTACAACAAATCACAAAAACTGGTCAAGAGATTACAGTTGAAAGCCGTTGGACACTCGTCAAAGATTTTGACAACACAACCCAATGTTTTTTAGTTGTAAATACTGATATTACCCAAAAAAAATTATTAGAATCACAATTTTTACGCGCCCAAAGATTAGAGAGTATAGGTACTTTGGCTAGTGGTATTGCTCATGACCTTAACAATGTCCTAGCACCAATATTAATGACAGCGCAACTTTTAGAATCACAATTACATGATGAGCGCAGTCAGCGACTTTTACCAATTTTAATTAGTAATGCCAAACGGGGAGCAAATTTAGTTAAACAAGTATTATCTTTTACTCGGGGAATGGAAGGCGATCGCACTTTGCTGCAATTAAAGCATATAGTGAGAGAAATTCAGCAAGTAATGAGAGAAACATTCCCGAAATCTATTGACGTTTCTGCCACCATCCCTCCAAACCTCTGGACTATATATGGTGATGCCACCCAACTACATCAAGTACTGATGAATTTATGTGTCAATGCCCGTGATGCTATGCCTAACGGTGGTACTTTAACAATCTCTGCCGAAAACTTTTTAGTAGATGAAAATTACGCCAGAATGCATTTAGACGCGCAAGTAGGTGCTTACGTAGCTATTACCGTTAGTGATACAGGAGTGGGTATTGCCACGGAAATCATAGACCGGATTTTTGAACCATTTTATACGACTAAAGAATTTGGTAAAGGAACTGGTTTAGGTCTTTCTACAGTACTAGGAATCGTCAAAAGTCACGGCGGTTTTATTAGTGTCTATAGTGAAGTTGGCAAAGGCAGTCAATTTAAAGTGTATTTGCCAGCACAACAGATACCAGAAACTCTAGAAGAACCAGAAAAAGAATTACCTATCGGCAATGGTGAATTAATTTTGGTTGTTGACGATGAAGATTCGATTCGAGACATCACCAAAACATCCCTAGAGACTCACAATTATAAAGCAATCACAGCTAGCGATGGTATTGAAGCGATCGCTCTTTATGCAGAACATCGCGACGAAATATCTGTAGTATTAACAGATATGCTTATGCCATCTATGGATGGACTGACAACCATTCGCACCTTGAAAAAAATTAATCCCAACGTCAAAATTATTGCCGTCAGTGGACTGGCTTCCACCGAAAAGGTTAACGCCGCAGCAGAAATTGGTGTCAAAGCCTTTTTATCTAAACCATACACTGCCAAGCAATTATTGCAAACCATTGGTGTGGTGAAAAGTGGAAAGTAGTTTGTGGTGGGGAGATGGGGTGATGGGGAGTGTGTAGACACGCAAGTGGCTTCCCGTAGGGTGGAGTGTGTAGACGCGCAAGCGACTTCCCGCAGGGTGGAGTGGGGGAGTGTGGGGAGTGGAGGAATAACCACTAACTACTAACTACTAACCAATGACCAATGACCAATGACCAATGACAAATAATTCTGAAATTTTAGCTGTGAATGACGCTTTTTACCGGGCGTTTGAAAAAAAAGATATTGAGGCTATGAGTGCAGTTTGGTCTCAAGGAACTGCTAGTCTTTGTGTTCACCCTGGCTGGGATATACTCCGGGGTTGGAAAGCAATTTCTACCTCTTGGCAGAAGATATTTAAAAATACTCCTTACATTGAAATTAATACCGAGATAATTACTGTAGAGATACGCGATCATCTTGCCTATATTGTGTTAGTAGAAAATGTGATGCAAGTAATTAATGGTAGGAAAATCGAAGCGCGATCGCTAGCTACAAATATCTTTGAATTACTGGGTGAAAAATGGTACTTAATACATCATCATGCCAGCCCGATTATGCGATGAGATGCGCTAACGTAGTGATATAATTATCACCATATCAAAGCAATGAAAAGAATCGGGGTGTTCATCTTTCTAGGAATACTAACATTTATTTTTATTTGGGGTGGTTTATTTTCTCATCCTGCCGTATCGCAACAAATAGAATCTCGACTTAACAATTTAGAAGCAGATTTTAATCGCTTGCAGTCAGAAGTAAACCAACTCCAATCCCAGCTATCAAATCGTCCTTCTTCATCACCCAGAACAACCATAACTCCATCGCCATCCCGACGAAATCTTTCTCAACAACAAAAAGATAAAATGTTTGATAGACTGGCGACATTAGTAGTCGAACTTAAGCGGCAAGTCCAAGGATTAGAAAAGCGAGTTACTAAATTAGAATCTCGTTAAAAGTGTAAGAATTAATTAGGTAAGCTATTTGATTGAGCTTTCCGTGAAAATATTGCATTTTTTCAACGCAAAGGGGAGGCTACGCGTTGCGGGGGTTCTCCCCGTTGTAGCGACTGCCGTTGCGCGGAGGTAAGCGCAGAGTCACGCGGAGTTTTTCTGCATTTGAATCTTTGAATTGGGACAGTTTAGTGGCTTCATTTTTGTCGAATTAAACTTAAGTTTCAAGATGATGTACCCTAAGTCTGGTTTGCACAAAAGGCAAAAGATATTACTGTATCAAGGTGTAGACGGGAATTATCCCAATTGTGGATTTTGGATTTTGGATTAAAACCATTGATTAAGAGGCTGTTCCACAATTCTTAAACAAGACTCTCTATACCAATTTGGTATTAGAAGTTGTTTTTACTACTGACCACTAACCACTAACAGCCTCAGTGACAAGCTAAGTTCACACCGACTTAACTATCTAAAATCTCTGTCCAGCAAAAATTGATCGCACTTCGCCGTTGCGACGAATGATTGCTTCTTTGTTCGCAACATCTACTAGCGTCCAACCACTAGAACCGATGCTTTCACCAATATCAATGCGCTGAGTTACACCATTGATTTGAAATAAAGCAGCAGATTTGGATTTATTCTCTGACTCTAGCAATCCCTCAAGAATATAGGCGGGAGTGGGCGCAGATGCAACAGGTGTTGGTTGTTGATTGATGATAGTTGGTTTGGGTGCTTGTCTAACTGTAATTGGTGCAGCTTTTACATCTACGGGTTTGAGGTTTTGTTGCACTACTGCTAAGACATTCGCGGGTTTTGTTGGTTTAATCCCACCATTGGGAGAAGGTTTGACAACAGATAGTGGTTTAAATGTATTTGTTGTTTTTTGATTCATCGTAGATGGCAGTGGTGGCAAAGTTGTACTAATGCCAGAAACCTTTGGAGGTACATAGCGCATTGGTAATGGCGCTTTATAAACAGGGATATAAATTCGCTCAACAACGTTCGTAGAAGTAGAAGAACTCGGAGCAGGAGATGTATTGTTCGCGGTCAAAACTGGTGGTAGGTTAGGAGGAGGTTGGTCATTCCTGACATAAGCCAAGGCTGTACGAGTTGTTACTCCTGGTGCGAGTGCAACATTGACAGGTTTGATATTGGTTTTCGCTTCTTGTCTGTCTATGGCAGCAAGCGAACCCAACATATAATTCACAAAATCTGCTTCTATTTGTGCTTTTGTAGGCAGTTGTGGTTGGGGTTCTTCTAAGGCTTGCTGGAAAGATGCTAATCTAAAGCGGTGGAACAAACCAGAGTTCATTAACCAAACAATGCTAGCGATCGCCACTCCTAAGGTTGTTCCCACACTCAGCATCCGACTGAACCAGTGTCGTGATTTTGGGCGTACTCTTTTCACAACTTTTCTGACAGAAGCAGAATTCACCACCACTGCATTCGGGTTGTTTCTGTAGTGCGTTACTGTTTGTATGTTTTGCCACTGTTGATTTGGCAAGACAACTGGCGGTATCCTCACTGTTTGTAGATGCGTGTATGTTTGCTGCACCGTATGCGAAGGTAAGTTGGGACTACCATCCAAAATCGAGTCTATTTCGGCAAATAGATCATCCATAAAACCATCTGCGTAGGTGTCTATCGTCCAAGGTTCAATGGTGATTAATTCCTCTGATGGTTCTGGAATAATGAGGTTGGTGCTGGCTTGTTGAGACATAGGAATTTTCAGTTTTAGCTTCGTCGTAGGGAAAAATAGACTTCTTGTAGAAGTTGGGAAAGGAGTAAAGTTTACTAGACGGGGAGTTGGGGAGTTGGGGAAGTGGAGAGGAATCTTTCTCCTCATCTCCTTATCTCCCTATCCCCCATCATCTAGTTTTTCCCTTTCCCCTATTTTTGTTAGCCCTGTATGCTGATCTGGGAGCAAAAATCTATTACCCCGCCTCAGTTAGACGAGTTAATGAGGGTTTTGGTATCAAATTCGACTGGAGTCAGGAAGCTAGATGATTATTCTCAGTATATACTGATGTCATCAATCATACTCAACTATACCCTGATATACCCTACTACTATACTCCCGCTTCATAAAGTCTGTGGGGAAGCTAAAGCTGAAAACTCAGTATCTGTCTTTGTTCTACGCAATTCTAAATAAATTAACAAAGCGTTAATATCAGCCGGATTCACACCACCTATACGTGCTGCTTGACCGATGGTCAACGGTTTTACCTTAGTGAGCTTTTCCCGTGCTTCTTTAGAAAGGGTATCAATTGCTCCGTAATCTAAATCCGCAGGTAAGTGGCGATTGGCCTGACGAGCAATTTGCTCAATTTGATTTTGTTGTCTGGCCAGATAACCAGAGTACTTGATATCAATTTCTGCCCCTTCTGTTTCGGCGCGGTTGAGGTGGGGATTTGCGAGTCCGTAGGTGTTGAGGTCTAGATAATGAAAGCCAGGACGCCGTAATAAATCAGCGAGGGTAATCGAACCTTTGATCGCTTGTCCTGTGGCTTGGGCGATCGTTTTGCCAATTTCATCATGTTCTTTCACCCGGATGCTGTGCAACCGTTCTTTTTCGGCGACAATATTTGCTTGCTTGCGGGTAAATAATTCCCAACGGCGATCATTAATCAAACCAATTTCCCTTCCCAAAGGTGTCAGGCGTTGGTCAGCATTATCAGAACGTAAAATTAAACGATACTCTGACCTACTAGTTAACATCCGGTAAGGCTCTCGCAAGTCTTTTGTACACAAATCATCAACTAGTGTACCGATGTAACTTTCTTCACGGGGAAACACAATCATCGCTTCTCCCCGTACAAATCGTACCGCATTAATTCCTGCCACAATCCCTTGGGCTGCTGCTTCTTCATAGCCAGTTGTGCCGTTAATTTGTCCAGCACAAAACAGTCCTGCTATTTTCTTTGTCATTAGTGTGGGAAAACACTGAGTTGCAGGCAAATAATCATACTCCACAGCATAAGCCGGACGTAACATGATACAGTTTTCCATACCAGGAAGACTCCGCAACATTTGCAGTTGCAAATTTTCTGGCAATCCTGTAGAAAACCCTTGAATATAAAGTTCTGGTATATCTCTACCTTCTGGTTCGATAAATATTTGGTGGCTTTCCTTATCAGCAAAGCGGACAATTTTATCTTCAATACTAGGACAGTAACGCGGCCCTTTCGCTTCTACCCAACCACCATACACCGGCGATAGGTGGAGATTTTCCCGAATCAGACGATGGGTTGCGGCTGTTGTCCGCGTCATGTAGCAGGGCATTTGTTCCCTTTCTACCCACACTTGGGGATCAAAGCTAAACCAACGCACATCGGTATCCCCTGGCTGGAGTTCCATTTTGCTGTAATCTACAGACCGCTTGTCAACTCGTGCAGGCGTACCTGTTTTCAAGCGCCCAGTTTCAAAGCCTAAACGCTGTAAAGTTTCCGTAAGCCCAACAGCAGCAAATTCTCCAGCCCTCCCAGCTGACATTGACTTATTACCAACCCAAATTTTGCCACCTAAGAATGTACCAGTTGTGAGAATGACCGCTTTGCATTGGAAACCTACACCAAAATAAGTCTGAACACCAATAACTTCATCGTTAGCACCCAGTACTAAATCTGTAACCATCCCCTCGCGGACAGTTAAATTTTCTTGATTCTCAACAATACCTTTCATCACTGCTGCGTATTCCCGCTTATCAGTTTGGGCGCGTAATGCCCACACCGCAGGCCCCCGCGAAGAATTGAGAATCCGCTTTTGCAGGTAAGTACGGTCTGCCATCTTACCTATTTCTCCGCCGAGTGCATCCACCTCATGGGTTAACTGAGATTTTGCAGGGCCACCTACTGCTGGATTACAAGGTTGCCAAGCAATTTTATCTAAGTTGAGTGTCAACAGCATGGTACGGCAACCAAGGCGTGCGGTAGCAAGCGCTGCTTCACAACCAGAGTGACCAGCACCAACGACGATGACATCAAAAGCGTCTTGGAAATCTATAGAATTGTGCATGGTCATAATGAGAAAACACTAAGCATGGAGATTCTAATTAATTCTAACTAACTCGCCGTAAGTCCCCCACGCTCAATGGTACTCCATTCATATCATGTCCGTTTGAACACTGATATTATCCGTAGGGGTCGGTAATAGGTAATTGGTAATGGTCAATAATCCCTGTCACTATACCGCAGTGGTCAATATCTTGTACTCTTATTTCTGATGCTGATGGTGTCATTCATCAAAAATACCATTGAGCTTTTCGTTTACCTGCGGAATGTGGGTTAATATCCATAACGCAACGGCAATAAAGCGGGAGGAATATCCACACCGCTTTTTGCCTCTCCTACCAAATTCTAACCTGAGAGTATCAACTGCTAAATTCTATACTTTCCTTGGAATACTTGCTCAGCAGGGCCTGTCATATAAATTCTTTGGTCAACTTCTGACCAGGTTATTTGCAAACAACCTCCAGGCAATTCTACAGTAGCAGTGCGATCGCATCTCCCTGTCAACACTCCAGCCACCAAAGAAGCACAAGCGCCAGTACCGCAGGCGAGAGTAATCCCAGCACCACGTTCCCAAACGCGCATTTTGAGGTAGTCTGGGCGAACAACTTGAATAAATTCAGTATTTGTCCGTTGGGGAAAAACTGGGTGATGTTCAAACTGCGGGCCAATATGATCTAGGGGAATTGCTGCTACATCTTCCACAAAAGTTATGCAATGGGGATTACCCATGCTGACACAGGTGACATCCCAAGATTTTCCTGCCACTTCCAAGGTTTGGTTAATAACTTTCTGATCAGCTGGGGATAGAGTGGTAGGAATCTCGCCAGCAAGTAACCTGGGGATACCCATATCTACTTTCACTTGTCCATCGGACATCAGTTCGGGTGTAATTACACCAGCAAGGGTATGAATCCGATATTGATTACCCTGGCGTGACTCACCTTCTAATTCAGCCAAAAACGCAGCTAAACAACGAATGCCGTTGCCACACATTTCGGGTTCGGAACCATCGGAATTAAAAATCCGCATTGTATAATCAGTACCGTTTTCTCCTGGAAGGGCAAAAATAACACCATCAGCACCGATACCAAAATGGCGATCGCACAACTGTACTGCTTGCTCTGGAGTGATTATGGGTTCTGAATCAGAGCGATTATCAATCAAAATGAAATCGTTACCCAAACCGTGATACTTAGTAAATTCTATTGCCATTCCCCAAATCCATGAACTATATTTGTGTTTTGTCATTGGTCATTTGTCCTTTGTCATTTGTTAATGACCAATGACTAATGACAAAAGACAAATGACTATTGCACAGACGCGATTAATCGCGTCTCTACTAATGACTATGATTGCCGAATTTGACACTTCCTTACCTAGCACTCGCCAATTACAAAACCTGATTAAACAAGCAGCACTAACTGAGATTAAATTGCTAACAGGTGATATATTGACCGGCAAAGTAATGTGGCAAGACCAATATAGTGTGTGTCTTGTAGATAATAACAGCCAACAGGTAATTATTTGGAAGCAGGCGATCGCTTATTTGAAGCCTCTGAGTAATTAGCAAATATATTTTTTAAATTGGTCAATGCAATCAAATCATTTCGTAGATTAGGTTCATGAGGAGATTGAGCAATGGATAAAATAGCTCAGTAAAATTTAAGAGAAAAACGTGTATTTTACGCTTAATGGTATTTCGTTTACTACAAACGGAAGGCAAGGAGGAAATTATGTTAGATGAAGCCACTGTCGAACGTCGTTTAGCAACTCTTGAACAGGAGGTCAGGGATCTTAAACGTAAAACTGATAGCAACTTAACTTTTAGCAACTGGCTTGACAAACTTATTGGCTCGATTTCCGACGAATCTACTTTTCTAGAAGCTTTGGAATATGGGCGCTCATTCCGTGAGGCTGACAAGCCTATTGATGAGAGTGACGAATTAGTGTGAAATACTTACTCGATACTGACCACATTAGTTTCTTGCAAAGGCGTAAAGATTCAGAGTTTGCTAATTTAACTGCTCGAATTGCTCAATACTCACCCGCAGATTTTACTTTGTCTGTTGTCAGTTTCCATGAGCAAGTGATCGGCGCTCAGACAAAGGCTGACGTAATTCGTGGATATACGCTACTTTTAGAAACGCTTCAGGGCTTTTCAACGGCTCCAGTCTTACCCTTCGATGCTGGAGCGATCGCAATTTTTGATCAATTACGAGTCAAAAAATTCGCGTATCAACAATGGATTTACGAATAGCAGCGATCGCACTTTCGCGAAACTTGGTGTTGCTAACCCGGAATTCTAGTGACTTTAGTTAAAGTACCAGAATTAGTAACAGAGGATTGGACGGTTTGATATAAAGCGATCGCATTGATAATCAAGAGCATAAAACTGTATCAAATTGTACTAGATACTAACGTTCTGCTTGCAGGTCTTACGCATCGCTTATTTGAAGGCTTTGAGTAATTAGCAAACCGAAGTAGTTGCATATGAATTCCTGCTTAAAAGATTTCCGTGCTATATCTAAAGCTTGATTTCTACTAAACGTGACAAGAAACGCTATGAATTCTCACCGCATTTCCCGACGGCGTTTCCTCAAAAGTGCGGCTTTTACTCTAGCAGGTTATGCAATTAGTAATGCTGATTTCCTTTGTTCTTTAGCTACTCGAAGTGAGCCTATAGATGCGATTGTGATTGGAAGTGGTTTTGGCGGTGCGGTTGCGGCGCTACGATTGGCACAAGCTGGAATACACACTCTTTTACTAGAACGCGGCCGTCGTTGGATTCTGACTGAAGAACAGAACACTTTCTCCACCTTGCGTACTCCAGATAGCCGTTCTTGGTGGCTGAACTCCTCTTCTGTTCCTATCTTCGGTGGTATCGAGCCTCTCGCTATTTACGCGCATACCGGAATAGTAGAGATTTTAGCGGAAAAAGGCATCGTAGTATTAGCAGGTGCAGGTGTGGGTGGTGGTTCTCTCGTCTATTCCGCAGTTACCTACCAACCAACACGCGCTAATTTTGATCGGGTTTTTCAACAAGCAATCTCTTACGATGAGATGGCCCGGGTGTATTATCCCAGAGTGCGTTCAATCCTCAAGCCCAGCCCGATTCCAGCAGATATATTGGCATCAGACTACTACCGTTTAACACGCGTCTTCCTAGAGGAAGCAGCAAATGCAGGATTACCCGGAAAGCTATTGGACATGAACCTCGACTGGGATGTGGTTCGTCAGGAGATAACTGGAGAGCGTGTTCCGTCTGCGATCGCTGGTGAATTTTTGTATGGGAACAATAGCGGTTGCAAGAACAGTGTAGATCGCAACTATCTACTGCAAGCAGAACAGACTGGGTTTGTTGAAATCCTACCACTGCACGTAGTCACGGATATCTATGAGATGCCTGAGTCTGGCTACGCAGTTGTTTGCAACCAAATTGACGAAGACGCAAATGTCCTGCAAAAGGTCATTTTTACTAGTAAGCATGTTTTTTTGGCGGCTGGTTCAATGGGAACAACTAAGCTTTTAGTCAAAGCAAAAGTAAAAGGAACGCTGCCAAAGCTCAATGACGCTATAGGAAATTTCTGGGGAAATAATGCTGATACTCTTGGTCTTCAGGTCGGTCTACCAGCCACTAACCCTAGCCAAGGTGGTCCATTAAGCGCTGTTGTTGAAGACCACACCAACCCACTTGCACCGATAGCGCTTCAGCCGTTTCCATTCTGGAAGGAAACACAGCAAGATCATCTTTATCTCTTAGGATTTGGAATTGGTTCCCCCAAGGGGAAATTCCTATTTAACCCACTCACCGATAGCGTGCAATTGACCTGGCCGCTACTCGACCCGGAGATAGTTCAGCTGCGCCAAGCAACTCTGAAAACATATCAAACACTTAACCAAGCCAATACAAACAGCACGTATCAGCCCAAAACTGCCCATGTACTAGATGAGGTAACATTACATCCGCTTGGTGGTGCCGTACTCGGAAAAGCTTGTGACTTTTACGGCAGAGTCAAAGGCTACAAGGGTCTATATGTTGTCGATGGGGCAATGATTCCAGGCTATGCTGGATGTGTCAACCCATCCCTGACAATCGCTGCACTTGCCGAACGCTGCGTCGAGCGAATTATTGCAGAGGACAATATTGGTAAGTAAGTAATTTGTACTCATCTCTACCAATCATAAATAAATGGCAAAATTTTCTGAGCAGGATCACTAGCGATTTGTACACAAATACTCACCATTCCTTGACTCAGTATCAAATTTGAACTCCGGTCTTTTGGCTGTATACAAAGTTGATAAATTCGTAATTTTTCTTATTTCCCGTTCCCTCAAAAGCTACTTTAAGTAAATCAACAAATTCAAGCCTGGAATTGTGCGAGATAATGTCCACAATAGTAGGGTGATGTAAAGTATTCCCAGGCTCCACTGATACCAAGCTAATGTGGAGATGATGCTAGGTAGGTGTTTGTCTCGCAAGCGAATGTCATTAAAGCCTATTCTCAGCAGATTGTTGAGGCTAAAGTCGTAGTAGTTAAGCCAATTCCAACGCCGATCCCATAATAATGGCATGTAGCGATCGCGAAATACTTCATATCTAGGAATCACTGGTAAGCGTCCTATTAGCAATCGTAACTGTCGCATACTTCCGTCTTCTGTGAAATAGGAAGTGTCCATTAAGTCGTGATAGCGACCTTGGTGATATAGTCGCAATAACAAAACCACTGGTACAGGAACAATAATGATCACAAGACATGCGATTGTCAACCAGGGTTGTTCAGCACTGCGAAAAATGGCAAACAATCCAAACAGTGTTAAGACACTAAAGCTTGTCAACATCCATATACTTTCGTCAATTGTGGGAATAATGGCGCTAGGATACAGACGACGCAGCCGATCTATCAGCCAAAATAACCAGCCAAAATAGGCGATCGCAATAGTTCCCACACCAAATACTAAGCGAAAATCTGTACCGTAACCAGAAAGTAGCAGCAGTAAACTCAAGGTTAGCCAATTCCAAGCTAACAGTAACCATCCACTCAAAAACAAAGGTTCGCCAACTACTATCTGTGAGCTCAGTTTGTTGTAAGTTTCTAAATCAATATCTGCAAGAGAAAGTAATTCGCTAGTGTTGCGAAACGGTTTAATTAATCTGCGACGAATGATGGCTTCTGCTTGAGTTGGAGAAAAACCCAGGTTAACTAAACTTTTTTCTGAGGCATCATTAATATTAACACCAACCAAACGACGACTTAATTCTGCTAGCCGCAGTTGCTGTTTTGTATACTCTACTTGATTAGCATCAGCTATTTGCTGCAACTGCCGAAAATTTTGCCCTAAATTTCGCAAGACATTTTGATTGCCTTGCAATGTCGCTACAACTAGCTTTTTACCAATTTGACCAGAGTTTCCTAAAATTTTAGCTTGATTCGAGTTAAAAGCTAATCCAGATACATTTAAAAAAGCAGTTTTGGCAAACCCCACATCACTAAAATCTGCGCTTTTGAGAATGCTAGCACCCCGCAGATTCACGGGTTGATGAAATTGTGCTTCTCGAAAAGTGACAGCTTGCTCAAAAGTCGCTTCCCCTAAAAATAGAAACTCATGGAAAATATTTTTGGTAAACTGTGCAGAATTAATAAAACGTACCCCAGAAAAATCTGCATTGCCTTGCCACTGAGTGCGATTAAATTTAGCCAATAGTTTAAAATTTGCTTGATTAAAGCTGGCGTTGTCTGCAAAAAAGCTTTCCTGAAAATATGCGTTTTCCTGAAATTGCGTTTGCTTAAAATTAGCCTTGTCAAAAAAAATACTACTTTGCCATTGACTCTCACGCCGAAAAGTTGCATTGGCAAAGCTAGCAGAACGACTAAACCGTGTTTCATTCCAATTGGTTTGTTGGTTAAAAATTGCACCTTGGGCACTGACAGATTGGAGAAAAAATGTGTTGGCAAACTGTACTGTTCCAGTAAAATGAGTTTTTTCTAAAACCAATGTCCCACGGAAAACACTGATATCACTAGCAGCAGTTGGAGTTGCTAAAAGCGATCGACAATCTTTGGAACTCGGTAAAGCAACGCTGAGTGATTGTAAGCAAACTAACCGTAAACGTTTGAGTTGTTCTTGTTCAGCAGCAGTGAAAATTGGAGCGATCGCTTGTGCGTAAACAGGGGTTCTTAAACCCAAGTCACTACCAATAAAATCCCCTTGAATCAAAGAACTACTTAAATCCAACCCCAAAGGTTTAGAACCAGTTTTTTGTAATTCTTTTCGCAGCAGTTGGTAAAAAGCATCACGAAAAGCAGCATTTTCGGGTCGTAAATCAATCAGCATCTGCCGTAAATCTACTGATAGACTACCTTCACGGACAGTAGGTGTACGCAATCTTTCCTGCAACAATTCTAAGGTTAAGGGTGTCCGTTCTGCTTGGGCAAAAGCAGGTAGGGGAAATGAAAACAGCAACAACATCAACAAACTAATCAAAGCCAGGAAAAACTTAATCACGTTTCGGCTTTGCATATTTGTAGAATCATCTTCTGTTCTCCTTCTACCAGAAAATTTCTTCTTCGCGCACTTTGCGTCTTTGCGGTTCATTACATAACAAAAATCATCAGACAAAATTATCTGACGATTTAGCGCATATCCAAACTAATTAATCAACCAAAATTTTCAATGCTTCTTTTAGCAGCAACCGAACTCGATATAACTCAAAAAGCTTTTCCTGATAAAATTGCCATTCCTCACCCTTTAGCCACTCATCATTTTGAGTTGCACGAATCAAAGCAAATTGGTTATCTGTTGGTTCACCAATCAGATTAAGTATGTACTTGAGATAAAGAACAGCATTATTTCCAGGCGATCGCAATCCCACTCCATCACGCATTTGATCTATGGCACGATACGGAAATCTCAGCAGAACATTAATCCAGCTTTCTGCTTGATCTTGATTACCAAGTGGCTGTATTTGGCAATGCTTAGCGATCGCTTTCAAATCTTCTAAAAATAGTGATTGCAACTGTTCTCATGTCATCATATAAATGTCCATTGATTGTCAATTGGACATGGTGGCTACATCAACTTCCCGGAAGCGCAGCCACTATATTTACGTTTATATAATAGTACACGAATTATTAGAACAATTTTGTGTTAATATTTTAATGGCTAGAAAAGGTGGCAATCCAAACATCAAAAATCATGGTTTTGAGCCTGCTGGAGAAGAACCACTTACCAAAACACTCTCAATCAGGGTATCTGAATCAACCTACCAAGAAGTAAAAAGCAAGGATAACCCAGGCGAATTTTGCCGCCAAGCCATCCAGAAAGCGCTAGATGAGGACAAGCGCAAACAAAATGACACGCCTTCAACTTGAGAAGGCAGAAGTACGGAGGCAGAGGAGGCGTGGGTTGCAAAGCTGCGGGCGAACAAAGAACACCGTGGCAGAAGGGAATTAAAGGGAGATACCTGCGGAAGCCGCTCCGCGTCTTGTGCCCTCAGGAACATTGCAGACCAGTAAATCGAAGATTTACTGGGGGTCTTAAACCCATTTGGCAGAGGGTACAGATGGCTCAATCACGAACGAAAACTTTAGATCTTCGCATAGCTGCCATTTGCCCGAAGCCTTTCTTGATAAAAAAACCGCAGAGGAAGCAGCGATGAGTCATTAACAGTTTTGCAAAAGTCAAATTAACCCCCCTAAACTTTACAGTTTTGGAGGGAAGAAATCTTTAAAATACATGTGTTGTGGAGTAAATTTAGTTGAGTGTGAAATATCAATATAAGGGTTCTATGCGTATAGCTTTTATGATTGCATCCGCATCTGTAGTATTCTGATCTAATTTGGGAACGACAGATACTTTTATGACTTGGCAGTCAATAGCCCCTTCTATACCTACATGTCTATAAATATAATCTCCTACTCTCGGTACAACTCCAAACCTGGCTCTATACTGACCAATGGAGTTAGCCGTTGTTTCATCTGTGTCATCGTAAATAAAAACTGCTAAGTCAAACATTGTACTCATTCCTTCGCACTAAAATTTTTGCCGCAGTTGTTAACCCCGATATCTTTATTTGTCTGTGTACTTATCAGTACCTTTGACATTGTTGCTATTGTAGCTACAACATTTCACCCCTACATACCCTGATGAAATCTGCATCACAGCTACAGCAATATCTTCATTTTTTAATGCTTTCTGTGATTTTTGGCTTTCTGTGATTCTTGTTCCTGTGCTGCTAGTTGTAGCTACAGTAATTTACATCTTGTTCGCTTGAATACTTAATAATGTCGGGTAGGCTGGTATTAGGTAATGGATGATAGGAAAAGACAATTACCAACTACGTCCACCATAATATTTTAAGCAATTAGCCGAACTTGATATTAGTTGTAAGTATAGATGCTAATGGATGTAATTTGATAAGATATGGCTCTTTACTTATCTTTACATCTTAAAACAAATCGATAAGCATTTTAGTTAGTATTGTTCCAGTCTGAAGTAATGGCTCAGATCTATTGATTTAGTTTCAAAATTATGCTTTGGTACACTACTATAAAACTTTTGTGAGTGCAAATTTACGTTCACCAGCCGCAACAGCTAGACTCAGCGATCGCCCTTGACTATATTTTTTGCGGCATCACCTCTAGCTTATTTATACTTGTGGTTCAGTCTGGGAAAGCCAGACCAGTCCTGGGGTCACGGATATACAGTCCAAGTGTGAGACTACGCATCACTTCATCCCAAACAGGTATTAACTGCTCTGCTTGATCTGCCCAATAATCGAATGTGATCAAGCACTGCACATTCGATCCCAAACCAATGCAAGTCCGCGAAAAAGCTTCTCGTGGTTCTGTCTGAGTGTCGATAAACTTAATTTCTGCCCACATAATTCTGGCTGTTTGGCGCTTGAGAGTAACTATTTCTCCCTTCTCAATAACGTTGCGTTCGTCGTTGTCTATGACTTTCTTTAAAGTCGGTTTGAGTGGAAACTGGCTCCAGTCATTGGGTGGGAGACGATTGAAAGATACTTCCAAGCAACAATCATCGTTTGGCGGTTTTTTATCCAGGAACTTGAACGATTTTTCTTGTGGCTCAAAAACCCAATTATGGGGAACATTGAAGCGAACAGCACCTCTACCTGCAACAAAAATTTTGTAGCCTGGTGGAGATTCCCAGTGATGATCAGCTTTGAGTTCAAGCGTTTGTTTAATCCACTGGAGATTGCTTTTCTTATGCTTTGCCATAGTGTTTTTGCAAATCTGCTGAGGAGGTGCGATCGCTCAGATTGGTTTGTAGGCGATCAGCTTTTTTGTTAATGCTATCAAATCACTAGGGTGGTTGTTGCTTACGTAATTAGTGCTCGTTCAGGATAGTTTGTAGGTGATCGGTGACTAAGGAAAAGCTGTCCTTCTTGCATCATAAGAATTTATGAAAGTGGATTTAGCTATCGCACCAATTTTTTTAAGATATGATTTATTTCAGTATATACACTTAAAAAAGAGAGTGAATTGTTGCTCACGCCACCCACTTTACAAGCTTAATGCGATCGCTGTTCCAATACCTCAAGTTGAAACTAGGATCAAATAGCCCCAAAACCCAGCCTGATCCAGTTTCACTGAATAACGTTTGACTATTTATTTTATTCTTGGACGCACCTCAAAAGCTAAATCAGCACGGTAAAAACACACATCAAACTCTGCAAAGAAATTCATGTGTCCGAGTATTAGAGGTGCTTGTGTAGATTTTGTCCCTGGTAAATAAGGCATAGTGTTTGAAACACTAGGAGTATTGCTGCGCTCAATAAAGGGAAATCGCCTACTCTCCAGCATGATCTTCTTGCTTTGCTACTGTCAGTAAATTAGATAATGTCTGAGCAGCTTCATACGCTTCATAAGGAGACCATACAACTGCTTCAGTAGATTGCAGTTGTTTCAACAGCAGATTTTCTTACTCTTGATTATCAGTTGATTCTAAATTGCATCCTTCTTCCTTTGCTACCTCCAGCAAGACAAAATGGATGAGGCGCAGTTTGTCTTGATGGAATAGCTTACTAACAGTCGGTAGCAACTCATTTAGAGGCATAACAAATAGTGATAAATAGGTAAGGGCTCAAGCATTTCTTGAATTGCAATTATTCTAGCGATTAACCTTCTGAATTTATCAGCTTCTTCCTGAAAATGCCTTTTTACCTTCTCATTTTGGAAACATGAAAATTCTTACCCCATCTGCCTTCTGCCTTCTGCCTTATATCAAAGCATTATCAAACCTAGTCGTACACCAACAGCAACTGCCTCAGTGCGGGTAGAGACACCAAGTTTTTGAAAAATGGATGAGAGATGAAACTTCACCGTATGTTCCGAAATATGTAGGCTTTTGGCGATCAGCTTATTACCCATTCCAGAAGCAAGCAGAACTAAAACTTCTATCTCCCGTGTAGTTAAGGTTTGGACAGGATTGTTCCAGACTTTTTCACGCCGATAAAGCAACTCAATCGCATCTGGGTGCAGTACCACCAAACCACTAGCGATCGCCTCAACAGCAGCAACAATTTCTGACTCTGTGCTGCTATTGGGCAATATACCCCGAATACCAGAATACATTGCCGCTTCTAGGTCAATGCTATCAAGTTCCTCAACCATGACGATAAGTCCTAACGGGTCTTGCTGCTCATTCAACAGCAGCAATTTTTTCCACACAGATTGTTGAGGATTATTGCCTAAATCTACCAAGACAACATCAGGTTGTAATCGTCCAATTTCCCTTGCCAGTAGATCTAAATCGGATGCACTTCCTACTACTGTCATCAATTGATTGGTAGTGACTACTGCTGACAACCCAGCCCGCACCACACCAGAAGTAGCAACTACCATTACTCTAATCATGTTGCTGACTCAGCAATTTTCTTGCCCTACACTTAATCTTCCTTAGTGGGACGTTCGCCAACTGTTAGCGCTAACTCAACTAACACCCCACCCCGAACAACTTGTACTTTCACATTCTTACCAATGCGATCGCTATTATTAAGCAGCGCTAGCACATCACCTGTGTCACTGACATTCACGCCATCGAATGTTACCAACACATCGCCAAGCAACACACCACTATTATCTGCTGGTCCAGACGGTTCGACATTAACGACAATCACCCCACCAGCAGAAGTTAAATTTAGGGTAGTTTTCAGGTTGTCTGGTAAGCGTACTGACTGCATTCCTAGACCCAAGTATCCCCGTGAAATCCGTCCTTTGGCTACCAATTGTTCAACTACTCGATTAACTGTAGCAGTGGGAATAGTCAAAGCCGTACCACGTCGCCCTGATGTGTTCATACCTACCACATCACCAGATACATCTACGAGTGGCCCACCTGCAAAACCAGGGTAAAGGTTGATATCTGGGCGGATAAACTGGTCAATTTTGCCACCGCTTATACTCTGCCAAGCACCAGTAATTACACTGATCGCACCCATCGCTGCTCGTAAATCACCTTCCCTACTTCTTGCTAGTCCCAGTACCAGATGACCAACTTTGAGTGTTGTTGCATCGCCTATTTTTGCTACAGGGATTTCTACATCTTGAAGTTGAAACACTGCGATATCGGTGCTTGGGTCATGACCTAAGAATGTGACAGGTACGCTACGACCATCTGATAAAGTCACGGTAATTTCATCATAGCGCTGGAGTGATTCATCAGAGGTAATAATAATACCATGATGCCAATGAATGCCACTTGACGAAATCCGTGTACCAGCATTGATTGCAACTACCGCGCTCCCTGCTTGCTCTACGGTTTCCGCTAAACTGTTGGACACAGCCAATAATGAGGACATAAAATTTCTCCTTCAAAAGTTTCTGGATGCTCAGATCATGACTTTTTGTAAGCACTGATAGCATCAGAAAAATGGGGAGAATTCACCCTAGAAAAATGGCTAGGGTTAAAAACACTGCCGTATCGCAACTGGGTCTACACATACCCAAGGCTATTACGAACACACGTTTTTTCTAACGCTTTGTTCAAAATCTCAAGAAAAAAGCTCAGTCTCTTAGCTTTGATTGAGTGGCTCAATCTAGCGCCACCTAGTGTCTTTCTTCAGAGCTGTGTTTGTACTTGCCTTACTAGTACATAGGTACTATAATAAATTCAGTCGATAGAAAGGCTAGTGTTTCTAATGAATACTGAACCGCAGAACGAACACAATTGGCTACAGAAGCTCGTCGGCGAGTGGACATACGAAACAGAGGCGACAATGGAGCCCGATAACCCTCCTGAGAAGTTTGGGGGAATCGAGAGTGTGCGATCGCTTGGGGAACTCTGGGTTCTAGCCGAAGGACAAAGTGAGATGCCTGGATGCGGCAGTGCGACAACGATGATGACCCTCGGTTACGATCCGCAGAAGAAGCGGTACGTGGGTACGTGGATTGGGTCGATGATGACCTACCTCTGGGTATACGACGGTGAAATGGATGCAGAGCAAAGGGTGTTGACACTCAACGCCGAGGGCCCCGATATGACAGCCGAGGGGAAGATGGCAAAGTACAAGGACGTGATTGAGTTCAAAAGCGACGATCACCGAGTGCTGACATCACATGTATTAGGCGATGACGGACAGTGGCACAAGTTTATGACTGCGAACTATCGGCGGAAGCAATAGCGAAAAGTCAAACCTGAACGGCGTGGAACATAGGGAAATGGTATTGAAAAACTCTCACGACTAGTTCCCCTTATTCCAGAGTACGATTGCCTGGAGATCCGTACCTGATTTTAGAGTTGTTAAAGAAAGATTTGCAAGAATATTAAAGAGAAACTAATATCGAATTCGTGGATCTACGTAGGCGTTTAAAATGTCAATTAAAATGCTTGCACCCACAACAATTGCTCCAAAAAATACCATGATTCCTTGGACTACAGGGTAATCTCGCTCTGAAATTCCTTGATATAATCTATTTGCTAAACCTGGCCAAGAAAAAGTTACTTCTGTCAAAATTGCTCCACCTAATAGGGAAGCAAAAGTTAATCCCAAGACAGTAATAACTGGGATCAAAGCATTTTTAAAAGCATGAGAAAATAAAATTTTATTCTCAGGAATACCTCTAGCTCTTGCAGCTTCTACATAATCTGCTTTCATCGTTTGCTTTAAATTTACACGGACAATACGTTCAAAAATACCACTGAGCAAAATTCCTAAGGTACAACAAGGCAAAATGAGATATTGCACAGCAGTGAAGAATTGCGTGAAATTGCCTTTTAAAAGACTATCTATGCTATACAATCCAGTAATAGTATCTGGTGCAGGAATAGTTGCAGGGTAGCGTGTTCCTAGAGGTAATAGATCGAACTGCACAGCAAAAATTAATTGTAATATCATTCCTGCCCAAAATATTGGCAGTGCATAAGTAATAATTCCAAATAATCTTCCTCCTACATCCAAAGCTGTACCAGGACGGGAAGCAGAAATTACACCAACTACAATCCCAACAATCAAAGCGATCGCAATACTATATATTGCTAATTCTGCTGTAGCTGGAAAATATTGCCAAATAATATCCCAGACTTGCTGACCGCGACTAGAAATAGATTTGCCCATATCAAAGCGCAATAAGTCGCCTATATACTTAAAGTACTGTAACCACAAAGGTAAATTTAAACCTAGCTGTTTTCGCATTTCTTCCTTAGCGCTTTCTGGGGCCCGCGCACCCAAGATTGCATCAACAGGATCTCCAGGTGTTGCTCTTAGTAAAAGAAATACGATAGTAATAATTGTCAATAACTGAAGTGGAGCCAACAATAAACGGGCTGTGACGTAATATGTTAAAGCTTTAGATCGTGACATAATAATTTTGGTAATAGGTAATGGGTAATTGGTAATTTTATTATTTATTAAACATTAAATATCACCTATTATTTCTCACTATTACCAATGGAATTTAAGTAGGCATTTAGCTTAGGAGATAATTCATCAATAATTGGTTTAATGATATCTACTTGTTCACTTTTTAGTAGGTTACGAGCATACGCTAGTCTCATCCAGTGAATTGTTTCATTCATAGAACCCCTGGTCATTTTGACAAAACGTTTATTGTCTTGATAATTATAACGACCCCTACCTTCTGCGATATTAGCTCCAATACTATACGACAGCACGCACAATTTGCTTGCCAATAGTATCTTTAGCAAAATCGTTCCATTTTATAACAATTTCCCAGATTTTATTAGCCAGCTTTTCTGCTAATTTATAAACCTGTAACTCTTCAAAATTAGGTCTCCCCATACCATCCTCAATTACCAATTACCAATTACCAATGTTTTATTTTTTGAGATTCTTATATATCAAAATTTGCGTGGGGTCTAGTTGTACACCAGTCATACCTGTTTGAGCAAATACATAATCTTTACTTTGCCATAGGGGGATGTAAGGGATATCTCGTACCAAAATCTTTTGGATTTCTGCAAATATTTGCTTGCGTGCTTCAAGGTTTTGCTCTTGACGTTGTTTGTCAATCAGTTGATTCATTTGGGGATTATAGTAAAAAGAACCTTGAGATTGACTTCCCCCATCTTCACATCCCTTTTCTGGTGAACCTTGATTACAAGATAAAAATGGCTGAATATAATTATCTGCGTCCAAAAAATCAGGATACCAATCTAGTAAAAATGTTGGATATAAGCCCTTAGCAATATTTTTAAAAGCAGTAGTAGACTCTACAGTATTTATTTCAAATTGGAGAATACCATCCATTGTTTTTTTTGCAAGAGCTTTGATGACTATTGCTGCTAAACTCCGAGTTGGAGAACCAGAAGGATACCAAATTTCGACTTTAGCTGGATTATCTTTGGAAAAGCCAGCTTTGAGTAGCAATTCTTTGGCTTTTTGAATATTTCCATCACCATATTGCTCTTTAAAAACTGGTTGATAATCATTGAATGCTTTGGGGATTAAACTATAAAGTGCTTCTGCTTGACCATACAAGACTCGCTCGTATATTACCGGACGGTTAATCATTGCTGCGATCACACTTCTGACTGCTGGATTATCCACTGGCTTTTGATTACGGTTGATAGCTAGATAACTGACCACATTACCTTGATTCGGAATCGCTTGCCAAAACCCTTTTTTTGCACTTGCTTCCAAACTACGAACTTGATCTGGGTCCATACTTAAGCCAGCTACATCCACAGCTTTTTTACGAAAGGCGTTATATAAATTCACTCCACTGCTAAGAATTTGGACGTTAATACCTTGATTTAATGGTTTTTCTCCCCAATATTTGCCAAATACATCAAATTGCAATGAGTCAGGGCCAAATTTTACTAATTTGTAAGGGCCAGTACCAATAAAAATATTTGGAGTAAATTTTCCTTCACCAATTTCATAAGCTTTTGGCGATACGGGACAAACACCAGCAAACGCCAGCAACGATGGAAATGCTGCAAATGGCTTTTTCAGTTTTATTGTTAATTCGTAATCTCTTGTAGCTTTGGCTGACTCTACCACATCTCCCAGCAAGAAAGCAGGTTTACCCTTATTTTCGATAAAACGGCGGATAGTAAAGGCCATGGCTTCGGCGTTAAAAGGAGTTCCGTCGTGAAACACCACTCCTTGGCGTAGGGGAATGGTATAAGTCAAACCATCTTGGCTGACTTTTGGAAAGGCGGTTGCTAGCTGCGGTTTTATTTCTGTGCTTCCTGGTTCATAAGTGTAGAGGCGATCGCTCATGTTATAAACCAATGATAGTGACGCCAATTCATAGGCATCAGCTGGATCGAGAGTACGCGGTTTTAGTGTTGTACCAACAGTAATACGACCATTACCAGATGCTAATGTGGTTGTTTGTGGATTAGTACTACAACTTACAACTACAAATAAACACAGACAAACAGTAAGTACTTGTGTAAGCTGCAACCATCGTCTAGCAGACAAAAAAGACCAATTCATAATTATGGATAATATGAACTTTTGATATGAATGGTTTGTAATTTTACTACATAACTTCCAAAATAATCTTATGGTTTGGGTTTTTAGATGTGAAACTCTATTATCATCACCTACAATCACGCTGAACTGTGTAATACAGACGAACTCATAAGGCAATAGTTGGGACCCACAGTAATGCGCCCTTAATAAATTCATTTTTTATTAATAAATTGATTAATTAATAATCTATTGCTTTAAAAGAAAAAAATACTTAATGTATGAGAAATTACATTTAAATTTAGCTTGAAAATAGCGATCAGGGATTAAGTAATAAAGTCAATCCATAATTAATGTGTGTACCTTTTATTTTGAATTTGATTAAATTTTTCAAAATTATCAAAATAACATATGATTTAACATTTCTTAATAAACAAGAATGTTTAATTTAATTAAAATTACAAAATAACAAAAGCTAGTCTCAAATTCAGATTTGATAGAAGAAGAGGTTTGTTAGGTTTTAGTAGAACAGCTTGATTGTGCATCTTCCAAATGTAGAAATTATTAAGGAGGAAGTAACAGGCAATGGGGCACAGAGGGAGTAGGAACTCTTAATTAACTTCACTCCTTGCTCCACACTCTATTCCTCTCCATGTCATATTTATGTGTCCTCTTTGTAGTTTCCACTCTTTTTTGCTCCCATAGCTATAATGTATAAACCTCAATTTATACATGAGTAACTGAGGTTTTCACGGTATTGCTAACAACTAATCTTGAAGAATCTAACAGCGAGACTAAAAGTGTGAAGTACTTCTTTTTATCTGAAGGATGGACAGTTGGTAGAGTTTGGGCATCGGAAGGACTTTGGCAGATAACTGCATGGCGACGCCAGCCAGATATTCAACGTATGAATATTTGTCTATTAGAACAAGGTGAAGTCATGTGGCTCTACCAAGTAGAAGATGCCGTGATCACTGTAGAAGTGAAGCCAATTACATCACCGCAAACAGGTGTATCAAGTCAAGTGATCGGTCAAGTTATACTGAGGCGGTTAATGAGCGCAGAGCAAGTAATAGAGCGCTTAGAAACTGCTTCAGCTAGATGTCAGCTACAAAGTCTTGAATCAGTGGTGCAGTAATTATTTCGGGGGAAAGGGAAAAGGTAAAAGGGTAAAGGGATTTTCCTTTTGCCCTTAACCTTTATGCTTAATATCTATAATTTTTTAGTTGTTAACTTTTTGTTACAAATCACAACTAACAATCAACAACCAACAAACAACTACTATTCACTGACCAGTTACTAACCCTAAATGCCTTTATACCCTTGCAAACAGCTCCATCAATAGTTACACTTTTTTAAACATTCTCATTTTTGCTTAGCGATCGCGACCTTGGGATCAAACGCTCCCGAGTGTTGTTCATTGCTTAAGCAACCACGCTGTCTGACTTTTAAGACCAAGCTGTGGAAAATTCAAGCTCTGGCAATAAAAAAACACAGAAAAATTGCTTTGTAAACAAACTCATCGAGGAGGAGCGTAGTCGATGGGACTACCTTGGTACCGAGTACACACAGTCGTTCTGAATGATCCAGGACGACTGATTTCTGTACACTTGATGCACACAGCGTTGGTGGCCGGCTGGGCTGGTTCAATGGCTCTATACGAACTGGCTATTTATGACCCCAGTGACCCAGTTCTCAACCCCATGTGGCGTCAAGGTATGTTTGTGCTGCCGTTCATGGCACGCTTGGGTGTTGTAGGCTCTTGGGGTGGCTGGAACGTAACTGGTGCTGCCAACTACGACCCTGGTTTTTGGTCATTTGAAGGTGTAGCCGCCGCTCATATTGTTCTGTCTGGTCTATTGTTCCTAGCTGCTGTTTGGCACTGGGTTTACTGGGACTTAGAACTGTTTCAAGATCCCCGCACAGGTGAACCTGCTCTTGACTTGCCAAAAATGTTTGGCATTCACTTGTTCTTGTCTGGTTTACTTTGCTTCGGTTTTGGTGCTTTCCACCTCACCGGACTTTGGGGACCTGGAATGTGGGTTTCCGACGCGTACGGCTTAACTGGTCACATCGCCCCAGTAGCACCAGAATGGGGGCCAGATGGCTTTAACCCGTATAATCCTGGTGGTGTTGTAGCTCACCATATTGCCGCCGGAATCGTAGGCATTATTGCTGGTTTATTCCACCTGTCAGTACGACCACCCGAAAGGCTCTACAAAGCACTGCGGATGGGTAACATTGAAACTGTACTTTCCAGTAGTATTGCTGCTGTATTCTTTGCTGCCTTTGTCGTTGCTGGAACCATGTGGTACGGTAGCGCCACTACTCCAATCGAACTGTTTGGCCCTACCCGTTACCAGTGGGATCAAAGTTACTTTAAGCAAGAGATTCAGCGCCGTGTACAGGCAAGCCTTGCTTCTGGTGATAATCTCTCAGAAGCCTGGTCACAAATCCCAGAAAAATTGGCATTCTACGACTATGTCGGCAATAGCCCCGCTAAAGGTGGTTTATTCCGTACAGGCCCAATGGTTAAGGGTGATGGGATTGCTGAGTCTTGGGATGGTCATCCAGTATTCACAGATGCTGAAGGTCGGGAATTAGAAGTACGTCGTTTGCCCAACTTCTTTGAAACCTTCCCTGTAATTCTGACTGATAAAGATGGTATTGTCCGCGCTGACATTCCCTTCCGTCGGGCAGAATCTCAAAACAGCTTTGAGCAAACTGGGGTGAAAGTAACCTTCTACGGTGGTAACTTAAATGGTCAAACTTTTACAGATCCCGCAGATGTGAAGAAGTGGGCCCGCAAAGCTCAAGGTGGCGAAGTATTTGAATTTGACAGAGAAACCTTAAACTCTGATGGTGTATTCCGCACCAGTCCTAGAGGTTGGTTTACCTTTGGACACGCCTGCTTTGCACTATTGTTCTTCTTCGGTCACATTTGGCATGGTTCGAGAACCATTTACCGAGACGTATTTGCTGGTATCGACCCAGATTTGGAAGAACAAGTCGAATTTGGTGTGTTTGCGAAAGTGGGTGACTTGTCCACTCGTAAGAAAGAAGCTGTCTGAAGCTTGAGAGACTAGGAATTGGGTACTGGGAAGTAAGTTAAATTATTACCCCATACCCAATCCTGAGATTGGTATACTATAATTACTGCCGTGAGACACACGGTGGCTGCTTGTAGAGGGTAAAGTCAATTGACTCCCAGTGAAGCAAGAATCTCAAAGGCATAGCGCCATGAGAATGTCGAATTTCTAGATATGCAGGGGCTTGTGATATGGAAAGCGTGGCATATATCTTGATTTTGACTTTGGCAATTGGAACTCTTTTCTTTGCGATCGCATTCCGCGAACCTCCTCGCATTGAAAAGAAAGAGGATTAATTTTTTATTGCCAAATTTTTGATATCGATCCTTAGAACAAATAACCGCTGTTACCTATTCAGTAGCGGCGGTTATTTATTAGAACTATCTTGAAAATAGGGAACTCTTAACAGGGAAAGGGGAAAAATTTTTGGATTTTAATCTCAAATCCGTCTTGAAAAGCTTTGAAGACGTGCTTTGCCCAGCTTCAAGGTAGAGTATGGAGGGAAACCTCCGCACCCTTGTCTTGTCCCCCTTCCCAATTTCTAATTTTTAATTTTTAATTTTTAATTGTTTTGTCCCTTCCCAACTTTTTCATAAAAAACATTTAATATCTGATACAATCTACTATCTGTGAACTAATGTGCGCTAAGTCAGCTTTTCTGCGCTAGGATGATTAGGGATGTAGGTGTAGACATCCTGTGTCACGCTTGCACATACATCGCGCTTGTGGCAAAACGATTACGGAGACTAAAAACCAGGAAACAATCAGCATGGTCAATCAGAAATCAACCGCTATTACCGAGATTGGGTTTACTCACGAAGAATTCGCAGCTTTACTGGACAAATACGATTATCATTTTAGCCCTGGTGATATTGTACCCGGTACGGTTTTCAGTATAGAGCCACGCGGCGCTCTGATTGACATAGGTGCTAAAACCGCAGCATATATACCGATACAAGAAATGTCTATTAACCGGGTAGACAGCCCGGAAGAAGTTTTACAATCAAACGAAACACGGGAATTTTACATACTAAGCGATGAAAATGAAGAGGGACAATTAACTCTTTCTATTCGTCGTATAGAGTATATGCGAGCCTGGGAGCGAGTGCGGCAGTTGCAAGCAGAAGATGCTACTGTTCGTTCTGGTGTATTTGCTACCAACCGTGGTGGAGCTTTAGTGAGAATCGAAGGATTACGTGGGTTTATTCCTGGTTCTCATATTAGCACTCGCAAGCCCAAAGAAGATTTAGTAGGCGAAGAACTGCCACTGAAGTTTTTAGAGGTAGACGAAGAACGTAACCGCTTGGTATTATCTCACCGCCGTGCTTTAGTTGAGCGTAAGATGAACCGCCTCGAAGTCGGTGAGGTAGTAATCGGTACTGTGCGTGGTATTAAGCCTTATGGTGCCTTTATTGATATTGGCGGCGTCAGTGGTCTATTGCATATTTCTGAGATATCCCACGAACACATTGATACACCTCACAGCGTATTCAATGTCAATGATGAAGTGAAAGTTATGATCATTGACTTAGATGCTGAACGGGGCCGGATATCTTTGTCTACAAAGCAGCTGGAACCCGAACCAGGTGATATGATTAAGAACCGCGATTTAGTTTACGATAAAGCCGAAGAAATGGCTGCTAAATATCGCGAACAATTATTAGCTAAACAGCAGGGTAATGTTGCTGCACCTGCTGAAGCTGTTGAAGTTCCTGTAGCTGCTGTTGAAGAAGAAGTTCCAGTCGCTATTGAAGAAGAAGAAATTCCAGTTGCTATTGAAGAGTAATGTATTTCTCGTTGTAGTTATTAGCAACGATGTTATAAAGATCAAAAGTTATCGGGCAAAGAGGGATTGATTTTCCCTCTTTTTTTGTTTCAGTTAGTAGGTATTTTTGCCAACCAACAAACAACCAATAACAAACAACAAATTAGGAGGAGTCTTTTGGTAACTATTAAGTGTAAAAACTTTACATTCTCTAATATCCAAGCTATTTTATTTGATAAAAATGGTACTCTAGAAGACTCAGAAGTGTTTTTGCGATCACTTGCCCAAAAAGCAGCAAGGATTATAGACGCACAATTTCCCGGAATCGGGGAACCATTGTTAATGGCCTTTGGTGTAAACAGTGACACTCTTGATCCAGCAGGTTTGATTTCAGTGGCGAGTCGGCGAGAAACAGAAGTAGCCACCGCCGCATACATAGCCGAAACTGGACGGGGATGGTTTGAATCATTGAAGTTAGCACAGCAAGCGTTAGCAGAAGCAGAAAAATACGTTGGTAAAACTCCCTCACCTTTATTTGTTGGTAGCTTGGAAGTCCTCAAGTATTTATCAGAAGCAGGATTAAAACTTGGTATTCTCTCAGCAGCGACAACTGCTGAAGTCCAACAATTTGTCGAAAATCACCAACTAAATGATTATATCCAGTTAGAAATGGGAGTAGATGAAGGGCCAAGTAAACCAGATCCAGTGTTACTTTTACAAGCTTGTGAAAAATTAGGAGTAGAACCCGGTGCAATACTTATGGTGGGAGATTCTGCGGGTGACATGCAAATGGCACGTAACGCTAATGCAGCTGGTTGTGTTGGTATTACTTGGATCGGTAAGCCAGAAAATGTCGCAGGTGCAGATGTGGTGATTAATCAACTTGATGAAATTCAAGTTGTATAAGTGCAAAACGCAAAGGGACGCAGAGTATTTCTTATTCCAAAAAACTAACACCTCTCATCACTTTTGACTAACTTTGCTGCTAATTCTATTGCTTCTGCTGCTGTATAAATTTTACCTTCAATTTGGGCGATCGCTATTTCTGTCAGTAATTTTCCTACTAGTGGCGAAGCAGGAATGTTTAGTGCTAACATTATGTCCCTACCACTCACTAAAGGGGTAGGATGCGCGACCAGATCATTAGGGTTAAGATAGCGATTGACTAAAGGTGCGATCGCTTTTATTGACTGACCGTGTACTACGGATAAGACTGCTGTAGATATAAATACAGTCCCCGCTTCCTGAAAGAAAAAATACTGTTCTCGCAATGTCATCAGGGGTGCTTGCAACTGTGGGAACAGTTTCAGGGCGGTGGTAATAGCTTTAATTTCGGCACGACTGTAAGTAAGTTCTTGTAGTTCTGTTTCTGCTATCTCTGGGTTTGGGTTAACTAAACAAGCAAGCTTAGCAATACTCAGCCAAGTAGTTTTAACGGTATCGCGCATAGGATTTTGCAGTTGTTCACCTAGTTGTGGCCAAACATGAGTAAGTTGAGTAGCTGCTGTATCAACCGTCGATAGTTTCTGCAAGTTTGACTCTGTAGCACTTTTGAAAAAAGGTGTCAGTAAACCGTCTTTCCCAGCACTAATTAACCAAATGCTACCCTGAGAATTTACTAGCATATAGCCCAATTCTACCCGGACTCGTTCTGCTGCAACCCTGGTTATGTGTGATGCCAAACCACGAATAGCAGCTTGCGTATCTGGTTCTATGGTAAAGCCAAGTTGGGAAGCTTGACGATAAGCCCGCAGTAATCGTAAAGGGTCTTCTTCTAGGTTTTTCGGTGATACCATCCTCAACACCTGCTTTTCTATATCTGCACAACCTTGCAAAGGATCAATGATTTCTTTAGTGTGGGGATTGTAGGCGATCGCATTTATTGTAAAATCTCGCCTATGTAAGTCAATTTCCAAGCTAATTCCTTCTTGTTGGGCAAAGTCAGCAGTAGCATCAGGAAACACCACCCGCGCGATTTGTCTTTCTGAATCAAGGAGAACAAAACCAGCCTTATAATGCTTAGCAATTTGACGCGCTACACTGACAGCATTTACTGGCAAAACAAAATCTAAATCTAAATATTCACGAGTTCTTCCCAAAATGGCATCTCTGACAGCACCACCCACCATATAAGCTGGTTGCGGTAAAAAGTCCATGCTAAAAGGCCAATTTTGGGGATCTAAGGTCTCAAGAACCAAATGATTGATTGCCATGTAATAAAAATAAACCCAGCAGCTAATGAATAACGCTTTCGCTTAAGCTAGATTAACTATAAAGGGACTGGAGTAGGTTCGATTATGTGCATTTGCGTAAATTGCCATTATGTAGACCGTTGTGTCACCTACCACGCGGTAGAAACCCAGCACCAACAACCCCATTTGACTGAAACACCAAATTTTGAGCCAAATGAACCATCGATCAATGTCAACATTCGTCCCCGAGGCGATGTGATTGAAATGGAATGGGATGTGGTAGGATGTCTCAGTTTTAAACGAGAACAGGGTAAATGGTCTAAGTTACGTCCTGGCGAGTTAGTACCAACTTGATCAGCGATGATGTGTATGTTTGAACAGTTATCAGTTTCTTTACTGTTAACTGTTAACTGCTCACTGAGAGAAAAAGAATAGCATTCTCTAGCAGCCTGATCAATAATTTGTTTTCCAGGGAGATCAAGGCGATGACTCAATCAGCTATCAATACATCTAGTAATATCCAAACTACAGCCAAACCCAATCCTCAAGTTTGGTATAATCCGATGTTTTCTCCAGAACATGGAGTTTACGTAGTATTGCTAGTTTCTTTTCTGATTGGTGCAGTCACTGCTCAAGCTTGGACATTATCAACAACTCTAGCTTTAATATGTGCTTTTTGTGGTTTTCAGGCTGAACATCCTCTAGTTATGCAAATTAAGCAACGTCGCACCTTAAAGCCACGTTTTCTATTTTGGGGTGGGTTGTATGCTGTAATTTCTGGCGGAATTGCGACTTGGCTTTACCTTAGCTATCCAGTTGTAGTATGGATTTATGCAGGTGCATTAACCGCCTTAATTATTGATGCTTTCTCGGCGCTGCAAAGAGAGCAAAAATCTGTTTTGAATGAATTAATTACCTTTGCTGCGGTTTGCCTTTCTACTCCCTTCGCTTACGCTGCAACAACAGGCATGATTTCCTCTACTGTTGTGGGATTGTGGATACTAAATACGCTTTTCTTTTCTAGTGCCATTTTCACAGTCAAACTGCGGAAAACTAAAACCAGTTCTGTAATTCCAGGGACAATTTATCATGCTGTTGCCACATTAATTCTTGTATTTCTTTATTGGCTGGGTTGGTTATCTCCAGCAGCAGTTTTAGCTTTTGGATTGGCATTAATTAAATTTGGCATAATTGCTGTTAATCAAGAATGGTATCGCACTGCAAAAATTCAATTTGCGGCCATACTGGAAACTATCACAGCATTTGCTTTTCTAACAATTATTTCTCTCTCTGTTTTACCAGAAAGATTAATAAGTCTTTAAATCAATTACACGCTATTAAAGCAGAGGGCAGAAGGGGTAAGAATTTTCATCCTTGGTTGTGCCAAAACAGCAGCGTGAATGACTGTATTGAAAATAAAATAGGGTATTAACTTAGCAGCAAACCCATACATCTGTGTTAATCGGTGTGCATCTGTGTACCTTACGGAAGCCGCTACGCGTCTACGTTTTTCCCTTTATTTCTCTATTGTCTATTACCTGCCTCACTGATGTAACTTTGCCAACAACTCGGCAATTTGCTGATTAATATTTGTCACATCAAAACGCTGACTAGCTGTAGTCCGAGCATAATTAGCAATCGTCGCAGTTTTTGATGACTCTTGTAAACAGGTGGTAATTACCTGTGCAAGTTCTTGGGTTTCTCCTGGTGTGACTAAAAAACCATTTACACCATCTTCTACCAATTCCAATGCACCACCAGCTTTTGCTGCGATGACTGGTTTTCCACATAGCATAGCCTCAACAATTACCCTACCAAAAGGTTCAGCAGCTGTAGAAGTATGGGCAACCAAGTCACAAGCTGACATTAATTGGGGAATATCTGAACGAAATCCTAAAAATTTGACTCGATTTTCTAACCCAAGACTTGCAACTTGTTGATGTAATTTTTGGACATATTCTTGTTCACCAAACAATGCATCACCAACTAAAACAGCTGTCACTTCTGGAGGACATTGCGTGAGGGCTGCAATTAATATGTGTTGTCCTTTCCAAGGTGCAAGACGACTAAAGTGTCCAACTACAAATTTACCTTCTAGTTCTAGTTCTTCTCTAGTTTGATGAATAATAGATGCGTCTATTTGATAGGTTTTGGATTCAAATCCGTTGTAGACAACTGCGGTAATATCTGCACGTCCTCCTGCTTCTATAAATGCCGTTTTACTCGCTTGGGAATTGGCAATTACTAATGATGCCCGATTGGCAGCAGTAACAGCAATACGACGGTTAGTTTGACTAAAATGCTCTGGTGAAAGAATGTCATGTAAATGATAAATCAAGGGACGCCTACTGAAAAAACTAGCGATCGCTCCCACAACTAATGCTTTTTGAGTGTTGGCGTAAATTAAATCGTATTCCCGAGCTATTTGCACAACTTTAGCAAGTAAAGGTATGAGTTGTCTAAAACTTGCTATTCCTTGTACAAAAGAACTTTCTTTGCGAACTTGGATGGTTTTATTGCTAAGAACTTGAACTGGAATATGATTTTTTTCTAGTAAAGTTCTAAAATCACCATCAGCAAATAAGCCAACTAAACAATTATCTTGATAAGGTTTAGCAATATCTATGAGACATAGTTCTGCGCCACCTGGTTTACCACTTTGGTCTAAAAACAGAATTTTCATATTTTACCCTTTCACCTTTCCACCATTAAATCAGTGATCAATAACTGATCACTGATCACTGTTAAAAGGGTAGACACCCATACTTAATACAACCCTGCAATTGCCCTACTCGCCATGCCAAATCCATTAAAGACTGAGTTAAGGTGATTTTGTCACGGACTTTTAGCAGCAAGAAGCGCAAAGGAAACATTACCCCTGTTCTGACAAAACTCTTCCATGATATGAGTTGGGGCATTCCCATTGGTTTATGCTTTTTATACAATAAGGCTTCATAACTACCAACATTCCAAGCACGACGGCATACATCAATGATGCTGTCGCGAAATCGATAATGAACTAATGCATCCTTAACTTCATAGGGTTTGACTCCTAACTCTTGAATTCGCCAACAGTAGTCAACGTCTTCGAGTAAAAGAACATTTTCATCGAAACCACCAATAGCTTGATGTAGTGAACGCTTAATCCCAAGGTTATTGCCACTTAATAATGGTAAATATGGGTGATTAATAGTTATGCCATCAATTTCTGGGTAACCATGAACTTTCACTAACCAAGGTTCATTAAGTTTACAATGTTCGTTCATCCCTCCCACCAAATCATACTTAGAGAGTGCTTCACCCATCGCCGCTAGCCAACCAGGGGCAACTTCGTCGTCAGCATCACAAAATACTAAGGCTTCTCCCTTGGCAACACTAGCACCAACATTGCGGGCCCATGCAGCCCCTGGTTTTAAGGATGCATCAACAATTTGTAGATTAGGTAAACGTTGTTGATAGCTTTGAGCGATCGCTACTGTCTGATCAGAAGATCCGTTATCTGCTATTATCACCTCCCAAGGTTGCGACCATTGCTGTTTTGCTAAGGCTTCCAACTGCAAGGAAATAGTTTTCTCTGCGTTTAAACAGGGTATGATTACGCTTAGTTTCATCACAGACGACACCTCTGACAATCATGCTTGTTTTAGTCAAAGTTTTTGTTTTAAACTTTCATGAAAAAAGCTATTTTTTATTGTATGAATTTCATACTTAATATGTAATTTTTGGTGAGCTTTTACTAACTACAAAAATAATAATAGTCATTATAAATATAATCAGGCTAATATTACTTTTCTAACGTCTTGGGCGATTTTATACCAATCAAAATTAGCAGTAACATACTCGCGGCAATCTTCTCGTGAAGGTGTTAGTATTTTTCCCAATAGCACTTGTTCTAATTTTTCAGCAATGGCTGAAACTTCCACAGAAGAAGTGATTAACTGAGGTGAAAATGGTTCTAAAATCTCTGGCATTCCACCTACAGGAGTACATACGACGGGAGTACCACAAGCAAGGGATTCTACTACTGCTAGGCCAAATCCTTCAAAACACTGACTGGGCATGACACTAACATCAGCAGCTTGATAAGCTATAGGCAAATCCTCATCAGGTAGAAATCCTAAAAATTTCACATGTTCATTGAGTCCTAATTCTGTTGCTTGCTGTTGCAATGCTGCTTGGATAGGCCCCCGGCCAGCGATCGCTAACCAAAAATCTGCTACTCTTGGTTTAATAATTGCCAAAGCTTGCAATAATTTATCAATTCCGACTCGATGTACTAGGCGGCGACTAGTGAAAATAATAGACCTGTCTTGTGGCCAACCAAGCTTAGCACGAGCCTCGCTACGTAATAAGTTAGACTGAAACTGATCAGTATTTACTCCACCAGGAATTATGTGAATTTTTTTCCAGGGAATTTGATACTGTTCGTGTAGTATCTTTCCAAAAGCCTTACTCAGAACAATAAAGCGATCGCACTGATCATAAGTTCTTTTTTCGATCAGTTGATGCTTGAGAACAACACTTAATCGCTGACGAACTACTTCGTGGTTACTCTCAGATGCCCAAGGCCCGTGAAAGTTAAAGGTAATGGGTACTCCCTTGGGTAATAAGTCTAATATGGGGAAGCTATATAAGGCAAAATGCAAATTAACTGCATCTGGTTTGCCCATTCTTGTTTTCTTGAAGTTTTGGCGAATTGACCATAACCGCTTCCAAATCTGACTATCTGGGGAACCCAAATTAGTCAACTTGATTGGTAGATTTGGTTGTGTTTCCGGTAAACCTACTCCACATAATTCAATCTGATCTTGATTTGCTGCTAATTTCTGAGTCAGTTCGTACACATATCTCTCTAGTCCTCCGGGTGTTGTAGGAAACCAACCTACTCCCACACAGAGAATAGATGCAGATAAATTATAGTCTTTTTTATTACCTTCCACGTATATATCCCCAACCATGAATTGCTCGTCTTTGTATTTACTTTTACCAGCATTTTAGCCACCTTCTTTGAAAATACCAGGAAATTGGTAGCTGTAATCTTTATATTTTTTGATTGAACACATTATTTAGAACTTATTTCTCAGACCTAAGATAGATTTGAGAAAATTTTTCTCACCCTAAAAGTTAGGTTAATTTGACTGTACTACTTAAAATCATAAAGTTTGTGATTACACATTCAATTAAGAATTTGAAATATATCCATAAATTAAATATGATTTGAAAATATTTGAGCTTTGCAGCTACAGCGACTCTTTGGACACCTGCACCTCTGCTTGCATGAGTGATTGACATTACATAGTGTGAAATCTCTGCATCCTCACACTCAACAAGCTTTTCGCTTCCTAAATCTCTCCCTGGCAAGGATGAAACTATGTATACTCTTGAAAGACAAAGGGTTTAGAACCTTTGATTACAAATCAAGACTTGTATAGTCAACATTTATAATTTCTATAAATCAAGTATCGAAATCAGACTTTACAAATATTCTCCTATTACTCTTATATTCAATAAAAATTTAGAAGATACTTTATGTTTAATGAGGCTAAGTTAACCGCGATTCACATGAATTTTTAATAAAAAAATAACTAATCAATAAATAATGATGCATCAAATTCTTTGTGATTGTGGTTTAGATTACAAAATAGCAGAAAAAATAGCAATTCTCTCAAGCAAAGACTTTAGCATGGAATTTTTATGAAATTGTCCTAAGCTAAATTAAAAAAATAATGTAGTTTTTGTAAATTTTTCATGAAATTAGCCATATTCACTGTAGATATTGGTTATTTTATGGATGAACATCGCATGAATAAAACAATCATGATTACTTCTAATTAAACAGCTAATATTTGGAGATAAGTATAATTACTAACCATTAATCAGCAGCATACATAGTTAACTATAAAAACCAAGTACAGTCTAAGATCCCTTGCCTTCTTGTATAGTACCTAGAGGGTAGTTCAAGAAATTAAGCTTTTCGTTAATTATTGCGTAAGTCTTAGTATTAACTAATTAAAAATATAATTACTTAAATGTTTAAGAAATCAGCCAAAATTTAATCAATAGTTTTTTGACAAAAAATCACATATGAAAAATAAATTACTACGGCAGATTGGGAAACTCTATCAAAAGCAACATATCAATAACCTATTAAAAAGAGGTATTTTTAGAAATAACAGAAGGTTAAGGTTTGTACTTAGTGTTATTGCCGGATTTATAACTGTAACTCTAATTGCCATTTATTTGACTGGCAGAGTTACATCTGTAGCAAATACCCAGACAACATCTGCAATCAAGATATACACGCTACCTGAAAAAAATACTTATACACCTTCTAACACAGATATATACACCACATCTGCTCAAGATACTTATACATTCCCTACTCAAGATATTTATACACCGCCTGCTACAGACACTTACACCCTAGCTGCTACAAATGCTTATAAAACATCTTGGATAGGTAACTCCTTTGGAGGTGGTAACAAATGGGTACAAATCCAAGTAACTGATATGTACGTGACTCCTGATGGCACAGTGTATACCAATACAGATTGGGATGAAGCCGGAAGAGAGGTAGGAATTTATAAAAATGGAGACATCATAGGCAAAGCTGATGACTTGCATGGATGGGGAAGGATGGGGGGAGATGCGATCGCAGTTGATCAAAAATATATGTATGTAGGGATGCAGCAATCTGCTGATGGTAAGCCAGGAGAAGATTACCCACCTAAAGGCACAACATGGTATTGCATCAGACGCTATAACTTATCTGGAAAAGTTGCACCTTTTCCCCAAGGGCGCGGCTGGGATAAAAGCATGTTAATAGTCAGCACCAAAAGTAAAATCGCAGGATTAGCAATAGATGGCAACCAGTTGTATGCCAGTGACAAAGCAGCCAACTTAGTTCATGTCTACAATACCGCTACGATGAAAGAAATACGTAGCTTTAAAGTCAATCATCCGAGCAAAATAGCCCTTGACAAACAGGGAAATCTGTGGATTATTCAAGACAAAAACAAGATTGGGCATTATGCACCAACAGGAAAGCAATTACCTGGTGCGATCGCAGATGTTGCCCAACCAAGCGCGATCGCGATCAATAATAAAAACAGATTGTTAGTTGCAGATAACGGCCCGCGTCAGCAAGTATTAATATACGACATTGCCAATAAACCCAAACAAGTAGGTACCTTCGGCACTCAAGGAGGAATTTATTCAGGTAAGCGTGGTGAAATCGGAGATTTGAAATTTTACGGTTTGAGTGGAGTCGGTACAGATGCAGTCGGAAATATCTATGTTAGTAATGTTGGTTTCAATCGTTCCGGCGTAGACTTACGTAAGCTTTCCCCATCAGGCAAATTACAGTGGCAATTGTTGGGCTTGCAATTTATAGATACTGCTGATGCTGATATTGGTACTGATGGAGCAAACGTCTTTACCAAAGACGAACATTTTATCATGGATTACAGCAAAGGTAGCGGTAAAGAATGGCAATACAAAGCTTATACCGTAGATAGGTTCCGTTACCCTAATGACGCCAGACTCCACACTACACCCACAGCAGCTTTTGTCCGGCGATTGCAAGGAAAGCGTTTGTTATATCTCTCTTCAGAAATGATGTCCGAACGCCTGTTAATGTATCGTTTTGATGGAGAGATCGCAGTTCCCTGCGGTATATTCGGCAAAGGCAAAGAAGACTGGCTAGCTAATGAACCAACTAATAGTAGTTGGATCTGGATTGATGCCAACGGTGACGGTTCACCTCAAGCCAACGAATATCAAGCTACCGGTGAAAAAGATGATTCTGTTTGGGGTTGGGAAATAGATAGCAAAGGAGACGTTTGGAAAGCAGCAGAAGCAGGCTACATCAAACATTACCGCTTTGGTGGATTAAATGCTCATGGTTGTCCAGTTTACAGTACCAAAGCTGTGCAAAAAACACTTATGCCCCAACCGTTTAAAACTCTCACAAGAATCAAATATTTTCCGGAACAGGATGCCATGTATTTAAGCGGTTATACAAGCGATCGCCCCAACATTGATGGTGATTGGGGATTAGTTGGTACAGAAATCATCCGCTACGATCATTGGAGCAAAGCCAAAAAAATACGCTGGCGCATAGCATTACCATATGAAGTCAACCGCAATCCCAAATTGCACATCAAAGCAATGGATGCAGTCGGTAACAGAGTGTTTGCTGTCAGTAGTAAAACCCCAGACGTGTTTGTCTACGACGCCACCACAGGAAAACAAGTACAAAAGTTAAAACCAGGCCCCGAGGTTGCAGGCGAAGGCGGCTGGGTTGATGTACCCTTTGGGATTCGTGCCTTTCGTCGTTCCAATGGTGAGTATTTAGTGTTTGTGGAAGAAGATTTGAAAGCTAAAGTTCTTATGTACCGACTAACAGGATAACGTGAGTTTGATAGTTTTCATTAGCCCAAAATCCCGCCCTCAAATAAATAGCTGGCTCATAACCAAAACCCACTTTCACAGTCAACAGTGATCAATAACTGATCACTGTTAACTGTTAACTGATTGAAGCAGGTGCATCTAAGTTAAAAACTTTTCGCAAATTGGCTTAGTCGTTGATAAACTTCGATGAGACGATCTCCCTCAATTTCAACAGAAGCGCCTGGATAATTGCGAATTGCTCCTAATAGAGTGACTTCACCACTTTGATTAATAGATGTACTCAAAGCTGTCCGTAGCCCCTGTTCATCTAATTGTTTTTCCGGAGGATGAATCACTTCACCAATTTGGCTAACCAAGATTGGCCCCGCCCAGCTAGACAGCAAGGAATTTAAAAAGGCACGATCAGCTTTGATTCCTGCTGTGAGTGCTTTGCGAGCAACGGAAGGGTTTTGTTGAGCTGCTTGTAAATAAGCTTGGAGTACGGGTGTAGTCTTGCCAGTTTCCACAAACTGATTTAATTCTTTCACAGAAACTACCCCTTGGAACTTACCATACTTTAAAACAACTTGTTCAGCAGCATTAACATTGGTGCTGTGGAGTAAAACACTAGCACTTACTCCTAAAGCTAATATCTGACTAAATACAAAGGTAAAGTTTGCATGTTTTTGTCGGTTGAAAAATTGCAAAATCTGCATTTTAACTCGCCTGTTTTATCCTGACAACATAAGTGTCATTCTAGAAAATCAGCTCTTTTACCGCCTCTAGCTAATGGTGCGACTCTTGTGGCGTTTAACTGTACCCAATTGCTGAAGAGAGCGATCGCTGGAAACTTATATTTTTTTGTCAAATTCAATAAGACATTCTTCTCCTTAGTTCAAGATTGAAGTATATGACTTTAGTTAGCAGCGACTTTAGCTGGATTTGGTGAAACCACAAAAGTTAAATAACTACATTCAAATCTGATATTTCAAACAGGAGATAAACTTTCATGTCACAAAAACATGCAGCCCAACTTTTCAAAGCAGTTAAACAAGATCAAGTCTTAAAAGAAAGACTCAAAGCAGCATCTGATCCAGAAGGCTTTATTAAGATTGCTCAAGAGCGTGGCTATCACTTCACAATCGAAGAATTAGAAACTGAACTGAGCAAACTATCTTCTGAAGAACTAGCAGCTATTGTCAATCCAGGCGTAGCGCCTAGACTCCATATTTATCCAAGGTAATTTCTACGGGTGATGTCTCCACCCAGCAAAGGCGAATATCAGTTACTCATGGGGAAACACGCACTGCTTCCCCATTAGCTATATACCTACTCCATAAAAAACCTCGGTGAAACCAACCGAGGATACAGAGAAGTACGAATAACGATACAAGCAATAGAAAGTCCTACCTCACACTTAAAGCAACAGGATGATAAGAAAAGTTTTTGTTTTGTTATTCAACAGTAGAAATAAAGAGTGTAGATATTACAGCGTAACTAGCAAAAAATATAACAGCAGCAAGCATATAAAGCTCCTTTTGTGTTTTAGTAATTAAGTAAGAATTAATGCTTTAATCATATGATTAGTGCTGAGTGCTTCCCATCTGCTGAAAAGATTATTTTGTTGAATGTCTATAGGATGAACTTGATCAAGACAAGTTGATTTGTAGCAAGCAGAAAGTATGTCTAAAGAATTACTGCAAACTGTGTAATACAACTCTTTTTACTGAGTTTGTTCCAGCGTATCAATAGACCTCTTGCAAAAGTCGAATTAACCCCCCTTAATTCCTCCGTTCACGGGCTACGGTACACACAAATGATCGAATCACCCTAAACCTCGAAAAACCTCACAAGAACAGCCCCTCTCCGCGAGTTCACCAGAGGGGTACCTGCTAGGGCGGGGTGAGGTTATGATTTTGAGCTTTTCGAGTTAATTTGAATCAGGTTTTTCCGACTTCTGTGTACACTGTAGCCGTGAACGGGGGAAAGATTTAGTTCCCTAAGCGATTTTGGGGAGGAAAATTATTCTCAGTGTTACCAATTAAGCAAGGTGGAGTTACTGTGGCCTACAAATCTATCAAAGAGTGTATTACACAACAGCAGCATACGCTTGAGCTATTCTCAGAATTAAGGGAAATTTATTTTTAGTTAAATTTTGAACTTAACTATGAGAAAAGCTGTTTTTCTGATCCTGCCTATTACCCTGATTTTTTCCTCCAACCTTGGGGTTCAAGCTCAACAAGTAGAGTCTTTACGCGATCGCCCTTACCTAGCTTTAGTTAAAGGAGATACCCCTAACAGTTGTAGCTTTATTTCTGCTGATCTCCTGGAACGGGCAGCAGATATTGTTCAGGGTTTAGTTTTCGTCCGCCCTGGTGATTCCCTAGAGCGAGTTAGGTATAAAATGCGTTTTATTCCCGATCAACCTAATGCGACAAATGTGTTGCAATGGACAGCAATTGCAGGAGGTAATTACACTCAAGCGATCGTAAATCTCCGCAACAACAGCGTCCAATCCCGCAATTTTACAATGGCAATTAATTACAACCAAGCGAATGAAAGAAGGTGTCAGTGGGAGGTACGAGAACCGCGACAGGAAATTCTATTGGATTCCCCAAGTTCACCTCTAGAACAGTAAACTATGTAATTGAACTCATTGCCAGCCTAAACGATAGTAATAAGTGATAAAAATAAAGCAAAGCATGTGAGCGATACCACTTTTTTGTATTTGAGAAATCAGGCGATCACTGAAATATATATTCTTTAGCTAATTACCTGATACCTTTAGCCAACCAAAAATCCTATCTCTTAACTAACTCTAATGGACTAAAACGCCTAAAATTGTGTGTGAAATTTTGTAGATTAGGTCGAGTTTACGAGACCCAACATATAACAAAAAGAGAGAGGAGGAGTTGTGTATTTTATTTGGTTCGTATTCCTAACGTATTCCTAAATCTGCTCAGGATCTATTCCTTGAGAGCGTAAAATCTCCCGGAGTCTAGATAATTCTTGCTCTGTTTGTTGTAAGCGTTCTTCGGCTTGTTGGGCGCGTAATTTTTCTTGTTCAGCTAGTTCTTCAGCAGCAGGTATTAATTTATGTTCAGGTGTAAAGTAACGTAATTTGCCTTCATACACTCCCAAATAAAGTTCTAGTTACTGACTCCATAATTTACCATCAGGGGTGGGTTGGATTTCTTGATATTTGCCATCAAGCAAGTGAAATCCCTGGAATTCTTGTGTAACAAGCTCGAACCAGAAGTAATCAGGAGTGTGAAAAGTCTCTTGATAAAGTTGTTTTTTAAAGCCCTTGTCAACAGCAGCAGTAGAGTCAGATAAAATTTCAATAATTAAGTTAGGATATTTACCTTCTTCTTACCAGACGACCCAACTTTTACGGTCTTTTTTTTCGGTTCCCAAAACCACAAAAAAATCAGGGTCACGAAAATCCTCTGACTTTTTCTGGTTGGGGCTATAGTAAACTATCAAATTGCCAGAAGCGTAAAAATCCTGGCGTTCTCGCCACCACAATTTCAGGATATTAATTAACAGTTCGATTTGCTCGCGGTGTAGATCACTTTCCGAAGGTGGTTCGTCACTCCATAAATCGCCGGGAGGAAAGAAAACTTTTGCGTCTGAATTTTCATCAAAGATAATCTGTATAGTACTAGGCTCAGACATAAGTAATGCCCCCTTGATTTATGTTTATTTTAGGGTGGTTTCATGAGTAGTTGCACAAAATTCAATTCATTCGTGGAGGTCAGGAAATGGGGAACAGGTTGAATATCCTTGCATTTTCCATCAATCTTCATGACAATCAAAACATTTGTGGTAAATCTGCATACACAATAGTTTCCAGAACACCATTTAAGCAATTATGTCTCAACCAACAATAGAATCAATCCTCCAAGAAAAACGTCTATTTCCCCCAACTCCAGAATTCTCCCAAAACGCCCATATTAAAAGCTTGCAAGAATACCAGCAGCTTTACGAAAAAGCCAAAGCCAATCCCGAACAATTCTGGGCAGAATTGGCAGAACAAGAATTAAACTGGTTTGCTAAGTGGGACAAAGTTTTAGACTGGCAACCACCGTTTGCCAAGTGGTTCGTTAACGGCAAAATTAATATTTCTTACAACTGTCTTGATAGACACCTGACTACTTGGCGCAAAAATAAAGCCGCAATTATTTGGGAAGGAGAACCAGGAGACTCACGCACTCTCACCTACGCCCAACTACATCGGGAAGTTTGTCAATTTGCCAATGTACTCAAACAACTGGGAGTCAAAAAAGGCGATCGCGTTGGGATTTATATGCCCATGATCCCGGAAGCAGCGATCGCGATGTTAGCCTGTGCCAGAATCGGCGCACCCCACAGTGTTGTATTTGGTGGTTTTAGTGCCGAAGCTTTACGAGATAGATTAATTGATGCCCAAGCCAAATTAGTCATTACTGCTGATGGTGGTTGGCGTAAAGATGCGATCGTTCCCCTCAAGGAACAAGTAGATAAAGCTTTGGCAGATGGTGCTGTCTGCACCGTCCAAAACGTCCTAGTTGTCGGTCGTACCAATCAAAAAACTAACATGGAACCAGGACGCGACCATTGGTGGCATGATTTGCAAAAGGGTGTAAGCGCAGATTGTCCCGCCGAAGAGATGGACAGTGAAGATATGCTGTTTATTCTCTACACTTCTGGTAGTACCGGCAAACCCAAAGGTGTTGTGCATACAACTGCTGGATACAACCTGTATACTCATATGACCACCAAATGGATTTTTGATCTGCAAGATACGGATGTGTACTGGTGTACAGCCGATGTCGGTTGGATTACAGGACACAGTTACATTGTTTATGGGCCGCTTTCCAACGGTGCAACAACGGTAATGTATGAAGGAGCGCCCCGTGCTTCTAATCCAGGTTGTATGTGGGACATTATTGAAAAGTATGGCGTGACAATTTTTTATACTGCACCCACAGCGATTCGTGCCTTTATCAAAATGGGTGAACATTTACCTAAAGCCCGGAATTTGTCTTCTCTGCGTTTGCTGGGAACTGTGGGTGAACCGATCAACCCGGAAGCCTGGATGTGGTATCACAGGGTAATTGGTGGTGAACGCTGCCCGATTGTCGACACGTGGTGGCAAACTGAAACTGGTGGAATCATGATCACACCACTTCCAGGGGCTATTCCTACCAAACCCGGTTCTGCAACTCGTCCTTTCCCTGGCATTCTTGCTGATGTTGTGGATTTGGAAGGTAATTGTGTTGGCGACAACGAAGGCGGTTATTTGGCAGTTCGCTATCCCTGGCCTGGGATGATGCGGACAGTATACGGCGATCCGGAACGCTTCCGGCGTACTTATTGGGAACATATTCCCCCGAAAGATGGGCAGTATATTTATTTTGCTGGTGATGGTGCTAGACGAGATGAAGACGGTTATTTCTGGGTAATGGGTCGGGTTGATGATGTGATTAATGTATCAGGGCATCGTCTGGGGACTATGGAAATCGAATCAGCCTTAGTTTCCCATCCTGCGGTGGCTGAAGCGGCGGTGGTAGGTAAACCAGATGAACTCAAAGGTGAAGAGATAGTTGCTTTTGTAACTTTAGAGGGTGGTAATCATCCAAATGAAGTACTCAGTAAAGAACTAAAACAGCACGTCGTCAGTGAAATTGGTGCGATCGCTCGTCCTGGAGAAATTCGTTTTACCGATGCTTTGCCTAAAACCCGATCTGGTAAGATTATGCGACGGCTGTTACGGAATCTCGCCGCCGGACAGGAAGTGTCAGGTGATACTTCTACACTTGAGGATAGAAGTGTGTTAGATAAGCTACGGGAAGGCGCGTAGCACTGCTAAGCTTTGACTTTGTGTCCTCTGCCTGCGTCTCTATGGTTAAAAAGTAATTTATTTAACCGCAGAGGCGCAGATAACGCAGAGACAAAAGTAGAGATTGGAAAATTGTTAAGATATTTATTTATATAGATATAAATCCCAAATAATACAAAAATTACTGCGTGATGAAGCCAAAAAATTCTTTGCAGCCAAGATTGGCTCAAACTGCTTGTTACTCGACGCTGGGTCTTTTGCTTGTCACAAGTACTTCTGAGTTTGCTTTTGCACAGATACGTAATCCTGGTACTACTAAACAACACACTCAGGAGCAATTACTGGCGCAATTTTCCGATGGTAACAGTGGACAACAAGAGCGATCGCAACTAATAAGAACAGCAAATACTTTATTTAGCCAAGGTGATTTAGCTGGTGCAGAAGATAATTTACGGAAATTCATTAAGAAGTATCCCAAAGATGCTTTTGGCTATTACCAGTTAGGTAATGTCCTATTTCGTCAGGAGAGAAAAGACGAGGCAATTAAACAATATCAAGAAGCAATTCGCTTAGACTCTAAATATGCCCTTGCACACAATGGTATTGGACTTGTTTTTGCCAGTCAAGAACAATGGGAAGCAGCGATCGCAGAATATAATAAAGCACTAGCAATTAATCCCAATTATGGTGATGCACTGACTAATTTAGCTCAAGCGCTTTGGGAAGTTGGTAAACGCGAAGAAGCGATCGCATCTTTAGAAAAAGCATTGAGTGCTTTTAAAGCTCAAAATAAACCTCGACAGGTAGAACGAATTCAAGAGATTTTACGTCAGCTCAAACCTAATGATGACCCGAGTGTATCGTAAAATGAGTTTTTTCAATATCCCTTAACAATGTCAATCTCCTAAATAAATACCCAAACCACGAGCAGTTTTCACTAAAGTATCCTCTGGGTTGACAGCTCTATATTGAGCGATCGCCTCAGTAATTGGCACACTAATAACCTGGCGATTTTGCCATGTTACCATGTAGTCATATTTACCTTTGTCTATAAGATTTACCGCAGCTACACCAAAGGCAGCTGCCACAAGTCGATCTAGTGGTGAAGCGGTTCCACCACGTTGGATGTGTCCTAAGACTGTGACTCGAGTTTCTACACCAATGCGATCACTAAGTTGATCGGCTAAGTATTGACCTATACCACCATATCGACATTGACCCAAACGATTTGTCATTGTGAGAGTTTCACCGTCTTGAGTACGAACCGCTTCTGAAACAATAATTAAACAATAGTTTTTGCCTTGGTCTTGGCGCTGTTTAATTTGAGAGCAAATTTGGTCAATCGTGTAAGGAATTTCTGGAATTAAAATCACATCTGCTCCCCCAGCAATTCCCGCAGCAATGGCTATATGTCCCGCATCACGACCCATGACTTCTAAAATCATGACTCGACTGTGAGATGCAGCAGTAAAATGTAAGCGATCAAGTGCTTCTGTGGCAATGTTAACTGCCGTATCAAAACCGATCGCATGTTCGGTAATCCCAATATCATTATCAATTGTTTTGGGAATACCCACTAAATTAATACCGCCTTGTTGGGCTAAGCGACGCAGAATCGCCAAGCTACCATCGCCACCAATCCCAATCAAAGCATCTAAACCTAGTTGATGGTAGCCTGCAATGATTTCTTCAGAGCGATCACATATACTGCCATCAAGCATAGGAAAAGCAAAAGGATCACCTTTGTTGGTAGTTCCTAACATTGTTCCACCAGAAGTTAACAGTGGGTCAACTTGGTCGATTTCCAGTTTGATAAATTGCGGTGGACGCGCCATTAACCCCAGAGTTGCTTGACGAATTCCTAGTACTTCCCAACCTTTTCCACAAGCACAATGGACAACAGCTCTGATGGCTGCATTTAAACCAGAGCAATCTCCTCCACTAGTAAGAATGCCAATACGCTTGCATTTTGCCATATGTTTTTTAACATTTCCTACGTGAAATATATTTAGTAGTAGATTAAACGATGAGCAGCATTCAAGTATTAAAAAATTTAAAGTGATTTTATATATTTAAGCTCATCCGTCAACTGTAAACGCTACAAACAATTTTGCGGGTTCCATTGAGAATTAGACCTTCATCACCTGACTCTCTTTTTTCTGATAGGTGGCTCTTTTTAGAGATATCAGATTTTTTTGTCAAGTCTTATTGACCTTATGTAACAAAATTGTTATATTTATTTATAAAGGAAAATAAATATAAAAAACAAGCTATGTACACCACTGTGAATGAAGACGGCGTTCTCAACAACTACGCAACTGAACCCAAGATGTACTATGCCGAGTAAAGAGCAATTTGGGAACAACGCAAATACCTTATCCAAGCTGTTTTCGCTTCTTTAATTGTGACTGCTTTAGTTTTGGTTGGTTTTAGCGTTAGTTAAGATTTTTTTCTCACGATATCTCTTATTGTCATTCGTTCTTCTCTGCTTGACCTCGGTTGGTTTCACCGGGGTTTTTTTTGTTGTGGGGCGCGTAAACACTTAGCATCTTCTCGAAGATCGTCTCCTGATTACAGTATCAGCAAAAAAATAGTAAGTTTTCTGGAAAGGCAAGCACTCAAGTTGTAGATACTCATATAGACCAATGCGATCGCTGTTTAGGAGTGAAGAATAAGAAAGATTTAAATTTTATTGATTGCTCAATTGGTCTAGAAACCGAAGAATCACGCCTATCTGATTCGTATCAACCTCAGTCCATGCATAGATTATTCAACAAACTTTTGCCTTACATGCTAGTCGCTATTTTAGTAGGCTGTACCACTCAACAGAATGAGCAAGTACAGCAAACACGTACATCTGAGTACACCTCAGGCGGTCAGCGTCAGTGTTCGCGTGTTGAGGTGCGCCAGAATAACGGTAAAACCGAGGTTAAGCACTCAACTGATTGTTAACAGTAAGCTGCAATTTTCACCGTCATTCACACTTCTCCTCTTCGCCCCGGTACTTAACGCCGGGGTTTTTTTATACCATTTTGGATTTTGGATTGGGAAACTATTTGGTGCATAAGAGTTCTGTTAGTTGGTAGGGTGCGTTGTCGCAAAGCGCAACGTACCTTACGGGAGAGCTAATTAATCCGCAGATTTTATCGTTTAATATGATTACTGGACGCGCTTTTCGTCGGTTTGATTTGCGTGTAGGGTTTGTTGTCGCACAGCACAACGCACCGTCAAGAATTCAAGGTGTGTTAGCACACTCTACAGCTACCAAGAACCAACCACCAACAATCAACTTTTTTTAAAATGCGAGAACTTTACCCACCCATTGAGCCTTATTACGAAGGTAAATTACAAGTATCAAACATCCACACAATTCATTTTGAAGAATCAGGTAATTCCCAAGGCAAACCCATAGTTTTACTACATGGTGGTCCTGGTGGAGGCTGTCCACCACATTACCGACAATATTTTCATCCAGAAAAATGGCGATTGATCATGTTTGACCAACGTGGTTGTGGAAAAAGTACACCCCACGCCGAATTACGAGAAAACACCACATGGGATTTAGTTAATGATATTGAAAAACTGCGAGAGCATTTAGGTATTGAAAAATGGGTTGTCTTTGGTGGTAGTTGGGGAAGTACTCTATCCTTAGCCTACAGCGAAACTCATCCAGAACGTTGTAGTGGGCTAATTTTGCGCGGTATTTTTATGCTGCGACAAAAAGAATTGCGCTGGTTCTATCAAGAGGGAGCAAGTTATATTTTTCCTGATGCTTGGGAAGAGTATCTTAAACCAATTCCTGTAGCGGAACGTGGAAATTTACTGACAGCATATTACCAACGCTTAACAAATCCAGATATGCAAATTAGGCTAGAAGCTGCTAAGGCTTGGTCAATTTGGGAAGCTAGTACTAGCAGATTGTTGCCAGATCCAGAATTAATGCAAAAATTTGGTGAGAATGAATTTGCTGATGCTTTTGCACGAATTGAATGTCATTATTTTATGAATAAAGGCTTTTTTGAACCAGAAGATTATTTACTTTTAAATATTGAGCGCATTCGTCACATTCCAGCAGTAATTGTGCAAGGGCGTTATGATGTGGTTTGCCCAATGATCTCTGCTTGGGAATTACATCGCGCCTGGCCAGAAGCCGAATTTATTGTTGTCCCTGATGCTGGGCATTCTATGAGTGAAGCAGGAATTACTAGTGCTTTGATTGCAGCAACAGATAAGTTTTGTTAGTTGTTAGTTGACTAAAGTTTAGATGCAAGAGCAAATGCTTTTCTACCAAAGCCAGTCCATGCAGAAAAGTTACTTAAATTAATACAAACCCCTTTGCAGCTGGCATGGATTGATGCAGATATGAAATTAGACTCAGTTCCAGAAGGTACTTCCATAGCTGCTGAAGGAACAGAATTTGCGATCGCGATTCCGCTTCGTCAGTCTGTTTTCTCTTCCTATTTACCCTTTAATATTTCCCTGTCTTCGTAGATATAATTTGTAATAATTAGATTAATATCAAATCCAGTCAATTACTGAATAATATCCCTCTGTTCCCTTTCAAGTTGGAAGAGGATTAGAGAAAAAACTACTATCAGTAATCAATAGGATGTGATTTAGTAGCCTGTTAATAACTGTTTACCTATGAAACCAGATGAGATTGAAGCAGTATTGCAAACAGCCTTTAATCGCTGTGAAATAGCTAACTGCCCTCTCACTGATATGCAAAAACAGATATTACTGCAAATAGTCGAGCAAATTCAAGGAAACTCTCATCCAGAAGTGTTAGTTCAAGCTAACCCATTAGATGAGTTGACACCACAAGAGTTACAAGCTTTTTTACGTTACATTAAAGCCCAGGAAGAACAAAACCTCTCATGGAAAGCGCAGCTACTAAATGACTGGCTACGTGAGAATGACTCTGGAGATGTACAATTTATCCGCGATCGCTACGGCTTACAGTGGCTCAACCGGATTCAGCCGTATCATTTTAATCAGTATTCTTCAGAAAATACATTAAATCTCAAAGTAGGCGATCGCATAGAAGTCTGCAATGCACTATGGGAATGGGTACAAGATGATGGCCCCTGTCCACGGGAATGGTTTCCTTGCATAGTTATTCAAGTTGATGAAGTCCAAAATGGTAACAAATCTTGTGCTAATTGCATTGTTCGCTTCAATAACGGCGCTGAGTACGAAATTCAAGGTATTTACGAGTGGAATCGTTATAATTGGCGCTGGATTTGAGGGATGGGGAAGTGGGGAACTCACCGGCCCCACTCCTTAGCAAGAACAGGGGTGCCGAAGGCGGGGTGAGGTAAAAGGGAATTGTAAGTAATCATGCGAACTTGATATAAATGAAAGACCCCGGTAGTTAGCTGTCTACCGGGGGAGGAGGTTTTCGCAATTCGCTAAAGGACGGCATATGTTTACTAAATGTACCTATTCTCAGCGTTAAAAGTTGCCAAAATGGCAATTATTTATATCGTGTACGCTTGAACACTTATACTACCCGCTTGTGTCGGTAATGGGTAATTGGTAATTGGGCATAGGAAATAATTAACAACCAACCACTAACTACTAATGTACAGACGCAATGTTTCTTCCGTCTCTACTACTAACTCAAAATATTTTTTACCACTAAGACACCAAGTAACATATATGGTAAAGGTCTTGACCATAAGCTACTCATCTGGTTAAACTTAAACAGACTCACTGGTCTGAAATATCTTAATGTCTAAAGGCGAAGAAACAAAAGCAAAAATTCTCCAGCAAGCAGCCGAACTGTTTAACCAACAGGGGTATGCTGGTTCATCTATTTCAGACATCATGCGGGTAACAGGATTACAAAAGGGAGGCATATACAATCATTTCAGCAGCAAAGATGAATTAGCATTACAAGCATTTGATTATGCGATCGCTCAAATTAAAAAGCTTTACACAGATGCCTGGCGAAGTAAGCGTCATGCGATCGAGCGTTTGCAAGCAATCATGGGTGTATTTCACAGATATATAAATCATTCACCCATTAAGGGGGGGTGTCCATTATTGAACACTGCGATCGAAAGTGATGATACACACCCAGCATTACGGGAACGCACTCAAAAGGCAATGAATTCCTGGCGCGAATTAATTTGTCTAATTATCGAAAAGGGAATTGAAAGAGGAGAAATTCGTCCAACGGTTAACGCTGATGAATTTGCAACTATTATGATTGCCATCCTCGAAGGAGCCGTAATGATGAGTAAGTTATACGGAGATGCAATTCATTTAGATAGAGCAATTAATCATTTAAATAATTACATGGAAAGTCAATTGCGAATGTAGGTTTTGTTTTTTCGCATTACCGAAGAATTACAGCAGAAATATTTTGAGTATAAAGAGGTTAATCAAAACATTTAAATATTTAGTTTTTTTATGTGTTTTCAGACCAAAAGGTCTGTGTTCTCTTTTTTGAAGAGAAATAGACTATGCTCAAGTTTTACTATAATCCGCGGTCGCCAATGACTCGTCGTGTATGGCGGACTCTACTGGAAAAAGAAATTTATTTTGAGCCGATTTTAATGAAATTAGATGGTGATCAATTACAACCAGAATATTTAGAACTCAACCCCTTTCATCACGTTCCAGTCATAGTTGATGATAATTTTCGAGTGTTAGAATCGCTGGTGATTTTAGATTATTTAGAAGCAAAATATCCTCAACCTGCACTGTTACCAAAAGAACCTGAACTATTAGCAACTGTAAAAATGGTGCAAATGGTGTCTACAAATGAACTATTGCCAAAAATGATTACTTTGATGTTTGAAAATGAAGACTCACCAAAATTTATCCAAACAAAACAACATCTAAATACAGTATTAAAATTTTTGATGACAACTTTAGGTAATAACTCTTTCTTTGGTGGGGAACAGTTAACCTTGGCAGATATTGTCGTTGGTACAGATATATCTTTATTACCTAAATTAGGTATCAATTTTAGTAATTATCCTAATTTAAATGATTGGTTCGAGCGCTTAATGCAACGTCCAGCATGGCAAAAGACAGAACTCAGCCAAGAAGAATTTGAGCAATTTAAGCGGGTTTTTGTGAAATTAAAGCAACGTGAAATGAGCCGAGTAAATCGTTTACAGTAGCAAAGAAATATGTCGAGTAAAATATTAAAAAATTGGCGCTCGCTTGTTCTTTAGGCGTAAGCAATTAGCCGAACTTGATATTAGCTAGTTGTTCACCTCATAACTACCAAGGTGTGAATATCCGCGTCATTAAACCAGATATAGACCCCAAAGAGTTTGAAGTCAATTTTATAAATGCTACTGTTGAAGGGTTAGCTGTTTTATATCAGCATGGACAAGAGAAAGGCAAAGAATTTATCATTCATCATTTAACCACTCACTAATCTCTAAAAATTTTTATTGCAGCGCTGAATTATGGAAAAGCAACCGATCACAGTTATAGGAGGTGGACTCGCTGGAACAGAAGCAGCTTGGCAAATTGCCCAGGCGGGAGTACCAGTAATTCTCTATGAAATGCGCCCCCAACGCTTCAGTCCTGCTCACCACACAGAACACTTAGCGGAATTAGTTTGTAGCAATTCCTTTGGAGCAATGGCAAGCGATCGCGCTGCTGGTTTATTACACGAAGAACTGCGCCAATTAAAATCGATTGTTATTGGCAAAGCTGATGAACACCAAGTTCCTGCCGGGGGAGCGCTAGCAGTTGATCGGGGGCAATTTAGCCAAGATTTGACACAAACCCTCTCTCAACATCCTTTGATTAAATTGCGTCGAGAAGAAATACGTGCTATACCGGAAGGTATTGTTGTTTTAGCGACAGGCCCTTTAACCAGCCCTGACTTAGCTGAAGATTTACGCCGCTTCACGGGGATGGAATATCTCAGCTTTTTTGATGCTGCCAGTCCAATTGTTGTGGGTGAAACAATCAACCATGACATTGCTTTTCTCGCCTCTCGCTACGACAAAGGCGAAGCCGCTTATCTCAACTGTCCGATGAACAAAGAGCAGTATCTTCAGTTTTGGCAAGAACTGCGTAACGCCGAACAAACAGAATTAAAGGACTTTGAGCAAGAAACAGCGAAATTTTTTGAAGCTTGTCTACCCATAGAAGAACTCGCACGGCGAGGAGAAGATACAATGCGCTACGGGCCTTTAAAGCCAGTAGGATTGTCAGATAGTCGCACAGGTGAAAGATCCTATGCTGTAGTGCAGCTACGACAAGAAGACAAAGCCGGGCAACTTTGGAATATGGTAGGATTCCAAACTAACTTGCGCTGGGGTGAACAAAAGCGCGTATTCCGCATGATTCCCGGCTTAGAAAATGCTGAGTTTGTACGGCTGGGGGTGATGCACCGTAACACCTTTATTAATGCTCCCCAGCTGATGCTATCCACCTTACAATTCAAAAATCGTCCCACATTGTTAGGCGCTGGGCAGTTAATTGGTACTGAAGGCTACACTGCTGCTGCTGCTGATGGATGGTTAGCTGGTACAAACGCCGCACGCATCGCTTTAGGGAAAGAACCGTTAACCCTACCATCAACAACAATGATGGGAGCGCTGTTTGAATTTATTAGTTCGGCTTCACCCAAGCATTTTCAACCCATGCCACCCAACTTTGGGATTTTGCCAGAATTAGGAGAGAAAATCAAAAATAAACAAGAGCGCTACGGACGTTATCGCGATCGCGCTTTAGCTGACCTCAAAAGGTTTATTGATCATAAGTTAGTGGTTAGTGGTTAGTTGTTAGTGGTGATTAACTACTACCTACTATCTACTAACTTGATCTTTTTTGGTCTTGAATATAGTCCTCTTTGGTAATTGCTAATCCATGTATACCAATGGCTGCGATCGTCGCACCGATAAAACCCCATGTGCCATTAGTAAAAGCATTCATGCGATGAACCATACTCCGATGATAGGCTAATTGTAATTGTCTATCATCTGCTCTTCTTTGCCTTGCTAGTTGTTCGACATACCTTTCGGTTCTTTCCATTGTTGCGTAATCAGCATTGTATGCGTAGATTGATGTTGCTACTACCATCAAGCCTGGAAAAACCAGAGCAATCAAAAGAATGGCTCTGCCTATACTCATAAAAACCTCGTATTAACTTGAGAAATCCTCTGACTTGAAAATGGGTGTGGGGGTTTAAGGGTGTAGGGGTGTAGGAAAAGTCATATTTTCATGCAAAGGTTGTGGGATTTTCCCGTGATTGACTATCTTGAAGATGGGGAAGAGATAACGATATAAGAACTAGAGCTTCTAACAAAGCTGACTGAAGAAGGCTGGGTGTGAGGTAAAGAGGCAGATTTATGAGCTTACCCCATCCTGATACACCCAGTCAAAGTAGTTGTGTTTATTTGCGTCTAGTTACTTATCTTTAAACTAATGCTGGCATAGCTGGAATTTTGGTTCAGTGTGTAGCGAACAAAATTCAACTTCTAACTCAGCAAGCTGAATCTCTTGCTGTCCAGAAATTCCCAAACGACGCAAGTTGAGAGATTGATTCATTACTTCTTTTTCGCCAACAACTGCAATCAGTGGAATCTTACGCGCAGATAGTTCTCGAATCTTTTTGGCAATCGTGCGATCGCTCACATGCAATTCTACTCTTGCCCCGATCTGTTTCAACCTTCTAAAAATCACTTCTGCCCAATTCGCAGATTTTTCAGAAACTGAAGCCACAGCTATTTGCACAGGAGCAACCCACAGTGGTAAAACTCCATTGTGATTTTCCAACAAAATGCCAATCCAGCGTTCTAAAGAACCTAAAATTGCTTGGTGCAATATCCACTACCTGCTCTAAATCTCCTTTTTGATTAATAAAGGACAAATCAAAAAGTTGAGGAAAGTTCAAATCAACTTGAATCGTACCACATTGCCACAATCTTCCTAGATGATCTTGCATACTGATTTCAATCTTGGGACTATAAAAAGAGCCTTCACCTGGCGCTAATTCATAAGCGTAACCCAGCGCTTGAACGGCTTCAATTAAGGCAAATTCAGCCCGATCCCATTGTTCATCTGAGCCAAGACGTTGTTCTGGTCGCAAAGCAATCCGAATGGAAAAGTTATTATATCCAAAGACTGCATAAACCTGTTTCACCATCCTGAGAAAATTGCCAATCTCACTTCTGATATCGGCTTCAGGGCAAAAGATATAGGCATCATCTTGGACAAACTAGCGCAAACGCATACAGCCAGATAGCGTTCCCGAAGGTTCGTTGCGATGAGCCATACCAAATTCCATCAATCGCATCGGTATTTCTCGATAACTCCGCTTGTGGGATTTGTAGATCGCGATGTGTGCGGGACATGACATTGGTTTCAATGCATAATCTGGTTCTTCTTCTGCATTCGAACTACCCACAACAAACATATTTTGACGGAACTTTTGCTAGTGTCCAGAAAGTTCCCAAAGCGATCGATTCAAGGCTACTGGCGATCGCACTTCCTCAAAGCCATGATCTTGGTAAATCTGTCGCATAAAGTCTTCAATCAGCCGCAATAACTTTAACCCGATTGGATGCCAAAACACCATCCCCGGACTATGTTCTTCAAAGTGAAATAGATCTCATTGCTTTTGCTAGTTCTCGATGATCAGACATGGTTGTATCTCCTGTAAATCATGTTTTTTGCTAATAAAAAACCCTCTAGGTTCGACCTAGAGGGGCGTTTGAGTTTCAATTTGCCAAGCAGCAATTCTCCTCACATCCCTCCAGGCGCGATTGTGGTGGTGGTAGTGGTAGTGAGGTGAATAAATTGATAAATGAACATTTGTTTTTCCTAATTTGGATTACAATAACAACTTAAAACCCTCCTGGGTATTACCTGGAGGGTAGATGGAGTTCTATCGAATTTCAAGTCAACGCGATCGCCTCACAACCCTCCTGAGTTGGTAGTAGTAGCGGTAGTTGTTGTTAGGCAGACGTTTACTGACATGATGATGCAAAAAGTTTAAATATTGCTCCTTTTATTTTATTAAAACAAGTCTCTACTCAATGTCAAGCTTTTGAAATAATTCATATGTCTGGGTATGAGGACTTAAAGCTGCTATTAAAGTTAAATCTAGGTAAAAAAAATATTAACTCATGCTTAAATATAGAATACTAGTAAATAAAATTACTTTTGTAATTTCAATTTTAAGAGCATAATGGTAGTAAAATTGACAGTATCTATTTCTCCTAAAAAGGTTGCCTTAGTCTTAACCATCATAGTTATCTGTTTAAGTATTGTCAGCCTAGCTGGACAATTTTCCAGGTATGTTCTCGGTCATGGTAATCTTTTTAGATTAGTAAGGTTGTTCAATGTGGGTGAGGATTCTAACATTCCTACATGGTACTCATCCATTACACTACTATATTTGTTTGCTCCTGTTGGCATTGATTGCTACATATAAAAAGATAGCTCGTACTCGCTACATCCTCCATTGAAAAGTTTTATCAGCTATTTTTTTGTATCTATCTATAGACGAAGTAGCGATGATTCATGAAAATGCAGACAGAATATTAGGCTCAAGCATCACTAGAACAGGTTTTCTTTACTACGGTTGGATTGCTGTTGCCATTCCCCTTACACTTTTCTTTTTGCTGTCATATTTAAAATTTTTGGCTCATCTTCCAAGAAAGATAAGACTTTTATTTTTTGTTGCTGGTACTATCTTCGTGAGTGGTGCAATTGGCGTGGAAATGTTTGCCGGACGCCATGAGGAACTTTACAGTTTTGAGAATATGACCTATGCAATGATTACAGCTGTTGAAGAGTTCTGCGAGATGTTTGGTATCGTTGTCTTCATATATGCGTTGCTTTCATACATGAATTTCAATTTAACAGAAGTTCACTTTTGTATCCAAAAAGCAGCAATACAACCAAAACGGAGAGTCATTGATGATGCAGATCTACAACAGTAATGCCCTTTTTTTGTAATCCTAAATTTTTCTCAATACAAAACTAGGGTAACTCTGCTCAACACTCTGCGTTCCTTTGCGTTAACCTCTGTGATCCTCTGCGTTTAAAAATACACTCAAACATTTGGGATGCCCCGTAACAAAACGCCTAAAGCAACTACAAACAAGATTTAGTAACCCAAGAAGTTGCTTATCGACAACACCAACGGCGACAGTAGTATGGTTGAGATAATAGTTCACTAAAAGTATCCTGGGTCAGAACAATAGATAATCAGTCATCACCCATCTGCGACAACATTCACCCACAGCAGCATGTTTTCTCAATCGAAACTCCAAAGATTTTGACAGTCCGGGACATTGTTGATGAACTTAACAGCTTGAATTGCAGGATGATACCAAGGTTTGATCGTGGTTATGCTTTCATTCAATCGCGTCTGTCGCCGTAGCTATTCCCTAATCCCCCGTTACACCTAACAAATTTTTGGGAACACTACTCATGATGTTTTGAGCGATCGCTTGTCTCTATTTAACAACATGAGAGCGCTATTTCTAGAAAAAAAGAGAATTTATGATTTTATTTGTCTTGCATTTTGTGGAATTTTATGCATCTTACTAGGATTGCCAACTAACGCATCACTAACGACATCTGATGCAATTACAAATTTGCAGCAGCAGCAACAGCAAATCAACCAACAGCATCAAAGTGTCAAACAAGAACGCAATCGCTTAACTAATTTACAACAAGCAGCCCAAGAACGGCTGAACGGCTTACAGCAAAACCTGAAAACTACTGACACGCAAATTCAAGATAGTGAATTACGTCTCAAGCTAGCAACACAACGCTTGCAGCAGCTACAAGCAGATTTAGCAGCCAAAGAAGTTACTTATCAACAACGACAAGCAGCAACGATTTCCCGACTACGCTTTCTCCAACGTTCGCCAGTAACTCAAGGGTGGGCAGTTTTGCTGCAAAGTCAAAATCTCAGCGACTTTATGAGTCAGCGTCGTTATCTAAAGTTAGTTTATCAGGCAGACCAGCAAATTTTAGTTAAGCTGACAACCCAAGCCAACGAGATCAATAACCAAAAAATAGCAGTAGAACAGCAAAAAAACGAAATAGCACTGATGAGACAGCAATTACTTGCCCAAAAAGCAGATTATCAAACCCAAGCAGACTTACAGCAGGAATTAATTGGGCGTCTCAATAGCGATCGCTTGGCATTAGAAGCAGCACAAACCCAGTTAGAGAAAGACTCCCAGGCAATTACAACTTTAATTCAACAAAAGATAGCAGAGGCGGAAGCAAGAACTAAGACAAACAGCCGCAACAGTGTCATCATTCGTGGTACAGGTATGTTTGCATATCCTACCGATGCACCTACCAGTAGTCCCTTTGGTTGGCGAGTACATCCTATTCTCGGTTATCGCCGCTTTCATGCGGGTCAAGATTTTGCTGCCAGCTACGGCAGTACAATTAGAGCCGCCGACTCAGGTACAGTCATTTTTGCAGGTTGGTACGGTGGTTATGGTAAAGCTGTAATTATTGACCACGGCAACGGTCTAACTACACTTTACGGACATACTAGTGAATTATATGTTTCCGAAGGGCAAACAGTAAAACGCGGACAAGCGATCGCTGCTGTTGGTTCCACAGGTTTATCTACAGGCCCCCACCTGCACTTTGAAGTTCGCAAAAATGGTACACCCGTAGACCCGATGAATTATCTTTAACTGTTATCAGTTATCAGTTGTTTTTTTTAGATAAATATTCACTGAATTGAATGATCACAACCAAAAACACTTTGCTAAAAAGCATAAAAAAGCTATATTTATGCTATAATCTTGATATTGTGACTGCGTTTATTAGCAGTGCAAGGGCGTGTAGCTCAGTGGATTAGAGCGTCAGATTCCGGTTCTGTAGGTCGGGGGTTCGAGTCCCTCCACGCTCGTTAAGTAAGAGTTATTTGTTGGCGGTTGGTTGTTGATTGTTGTAACAACGACCAACCACTAACTACTCATCAACAACTATTAACTACACTCTAAAGATTCTCTGGTAGACACACCGGTTTTTGAATTTACACCACTTGCCTTAGCACAGAGTTTTTTCAATTCTGACCCGTCTAAAACTGCATTGGTAAAATCAGTACCTGTGATATCAACATTATCAAAAGTAGAATAGAGCAACATGGCGTCTGTAAAAATTGCATCACTTAAATCCGCATCACGAAAATCAGCTAGATAAGCGATGCCATTGGTAAAATCTGCCCCATGTAGATTTGCTTTTTCTAAATACGCACTGTTAAAAACAGCACCACGCAAATCAGCATTACTAAAATTAGCTTGATCCAGTTTCACCTTGGTAAACTCTTCACGAATTAAGGTTTGACCAGAAAAATCTGCATTACTCATTTGCTGATAGCCTGCAAAACGGCTGCTAGAAGATTTTGCTGCTTCTGCTGACAGGGGAAACAACAGCAGCGTCATAGCTAAGATAAGGGCTGCAAATACTCGCCAAAACTTCATAACGTTAACTTAATAAATCTCAATACTTACACAATTAATTATTAAACATCATGGGTAAGTTATTTATGGAGAATTAGGAGTTTAGGGGTGTGGAGGTATGAAGGTGAAGGGTGTAGGAAGAAAAATACATCTAACTCACCTAATCTCTTTGTTTGTTCTAACCATTCCCAAATTCTTTGGGGTTCCTTACCTTTCTCAAAGCGATCGCGTTCGTATGGCTTAATATCAAAATAAAAAGCTGCGTCAACAAGGGGGGTAAAATGACACAAGCTTTACCAAAACTCGTAACTTTTGAAGAATTTGTAGAGTGGAAGCCTAATGGAGAACGCTATGAATTACACGATGGAGTGATCATTAAAATGCCTCAGCCTGTAGGTGAACACGAAGAGATTACAGGTTTTTTAGCATTTGAACTGACTAGAGAGCGTATTCGCTTAAATTTCCCCTACTTTATACCCAAGACAACGTTAGTCAAACCACCTAATAGACAATGTGGTTACTTGCCAGATGTACTGTTATTGAATCGACCCAATTTAACAAATGAACTCTTGTGGAAAAAGAATCTACTGTTAGTCAACCGACTTCAATACCGCTAGTCATTGAAGTTGTTAGCACTAATTGGCGTGATGATTACCACAAAAAATATGCTGATTACGAAGAAATGAGAATTCCTGAATACTGGATTGTTGACTATGCTGCTTTAGGCAGTAGAGAATTTATCGGAGAGCCAAAGCAACCAACTATCATGGTTTGTTCTTTGGATGAAGGTGAATATCGAATTAGCAAATTTCGAGGTGACGAGCATATCAAATCGTCAACATTTCCAGAGCTAAATCTAACTGCTGAACAAATTTTTATAGCTGGAAAGGATGAAACAATGCTAGCGATCGCTCAACCTAGTTAAGAATAGAAAAGTAGTTTCAAAAGCCCAACGATGAAGTTAAAAGTTGTATTAGAACTCAGTAATGAAGGTGGATACACTGTTTACGTTCCTTCACTTCCAGGCTGCATTAGTGAAGGAGAAACCATCGAAGAAGCATTAGAAAATATCCAAGAGGCAATAGAACTCTATCTTGAACCATTGGAAGATGAAATTACTCAAGAAGGCACAATTGTGAGGGAACTGGTGCTGTGAGTCAAGTTCCCAATTTACCCTACACCCAAATTATCGCTGCTTAATAACGCGATGGATGAGTCGTTGTGCTTTGTATCCTTTGTGTATTTGTGGTTTAAATAATGCAAGCGATCGCAGCTCGTACCTGAATCAATTCCGTAGTATATAAGATGTTGACCTACGAAAGAATTGCCCGTGGCTAAACCAGAAGAAAACGCCCTTCCCCTATATCAAACACCTCTATATTTCCTTGCCCAAGAACTAAAAGCACGACTGACTAGCTTTGGCGGTTGGGAAATGCCCGTACAATTTAGTGGCATTACCACAGAACACCAAGCAGTAAGAAATACTGCTGGCATATTCGATATTTCCCACATGGGCAAATTTATTCTCAAAGGAAAAAACCTAATTGCCCAACTTCAGTACTTAGTTCCATCAGACTTAAGTCGCCTGCAACCAGGTCAAGCTCAATACACCGTCTTATTAAATCCACAAGCTGGTATCATCGACGACATTATATTCTACTATCAAGGGGAAAACTCTGACGGCGAACAGCAAGGAGTAATAATAGTCAATGCTGCGACAACGAGTAAAGATAAAACATGGCTATTGCAACACCTTGACACCAAAGAAATTAATTTCCAAGACCTTTCCCAAGGAAAAATCTTAATTGCTGTCCAAGGCCCAAAAGCTGTTGAGTATCTTCAGCCTTTTGTGCCAGCAGACTTATCATCAGTGAAAGCCTTCGGACACTTAGAAGCATCCGTTTTAGATAAGCCCGCCTTTGTTGCTCGCACAGGCTACACAGGCGAAGATGGATTTGAGGTGATGCTAGGCCCAGAAGAAGGCGTAAAATTATGGCGTAGTCTTGTTGAGGCTGGTGTCATTCCCTGTGGACTTGGTGCTAGAGACACCCTGCGACTAGAAGCAGCAATGGCACTCTACGGACAAGATATTGATGATACCACCACGCCCTTAGAAGCAGGTTTAGGTTGGTTGGTGCATCTTGATACCAAAGGAGATTTTATTGGTCGTCCTATCTTGGAACGACAAAAAGCTGCGGGAGTGCAGCGCCGACTGGTAGGTTTGCAAATGCAAGGACGCAACATTGCCCGTCATGGCTACCAAGTACTATCAGCAGGTGTCATAGTGGGAGAGGTAACTAGTGGTACACTATCACCCACACTTGGTTATCCCATTGCCCTAGCATATGTTCCTACCCAGCTAGCAAGCGTTGGTCAGCAGCTAGATATAGAAATTCGCGGTAAAACATACCCAGCCACAGTAGTTAAGAAACCGTTTTACCGTTCTCAAACTCGGATCTCAAAATAAATAGGGGCAAGTAGCGGTGCGAACCTATAAAAAACATGTATTTTCTGTAATAGAAAACCGCTATTATTAGCCATTAGTCATTAACCATGTTAAATTTTTGCATGTGGAAAAGGAAGTGATATGTCTTTGGAATATCCACAGGATTTAAGGTACTTAGATACTCATGAATATGTGCGTCTAGAAGGTGAAATAGCCACAATTGGTATTACTGCCTTTGCTGTAGATCAACTAGGAGATGTTGTATTTTTGGAATTGCCAGATATTGGTGACGCTGTTACCAAGGGAGAAAAAATTGGCACCATCGAATCCGTCAAAGCTGTTGAAGATTTAAACTCACCAGTAACTGGCACTGTTATAGAACGTAATGAGGAGATGATCGAATCTCCCGAACAAATAGCAGAAGATCCCTACGGTGAGGGATGGTTTATTAAAGTACGGGTGAATGACCCTGGTGAAATTGATGATGCACTTACAGCACAGGAATATAGTGCTGAGGTGGAGGGGTAGAAGAGTGGGGAGGTGGGGAGATGGGGCAATGGGGAGTGTGTAGACACGCAAGTGGCTTCCCGTAGGGTGGAGTGTGAGGAGTGTGAGGAGTGTGAGGGGTATTTCTTTCATTGATATTCTCTGTGTCCCCCCTGTCTCCCTTGTCGTCCTTGTCTCTCTTCCCTTGTCGTCCTTGTCTCCCTTGTCCCTCTCCCCTTTCCCCCTTCCCCTAGCCTCCGTGTCCCCGTGCTATCCGGGAAAATTTCATGAATCTTAGATGAACTGATATTTTAGATCCAACACATCAAGCATACTTATTGCAAAATATGAAATAGTAACGTCTGGAGAAGCTCTTTGTGGTAATATCTGCTCCTCGTCCCCAGTCAGGTAATCAGCAAGTTCTGGGCGAAAGCACTGAAAAATTAAGTGATTTTAAGCAAAGACATATTGGCCCTAACGCCGATGATATACAGCAAATGCTGGATGTGCTGGGGGTTTCTTCCCTAGATGATCTCATCAACCAAACAGTACCGCAGTCCATCCGGCTACCTTATGCTTTAAATTTGCCAGAAGCACTTAGTGAGTACGCAGCACTAGCAAAGTTAAAAGAAATTGCTTTAAAAAACCAAATTTTCCGTTCATTCATTGGTATGGGATATTACGACACTATCACTCCGGCGGTGATACAGCGTAATATTTTAGAAAACCCAGGTTGGTACACTGCCTATACTCCTTATCAGCCAGAAATTGCCCAAGGGCGACTAGAAGCACTGTTGAATTTCCAAACTATGATTATCGATCTAACGGGTTTGGAAATTGCGAATGCTTCATTATTAGATGAAGCCACAGCCGCAGCCGAAGCAATGAGTATGAGCTATGGTATTTGCAAAAATAAAGCAAATGCCTTCTTTGTCTCGCAAAACTGCCATCCCCAAACTATTGATGTGTTGCAGACACGGGCTAAGCCTTTGGGAATCAAGATTATCATCAGCGACCATGAATCTTTTGATTTCTCAGAACTCTCAGAACCGATTTTTGGGGCAATTCTGCAATACCCCGCCAGTGATGGCACTATTTACGACTACCGCGCTTTTGTAGAAAAAGCACATGCTGTGGGAGCATTGGTAACGGTAGCAGCAGACCCTTTAAGCTTGACACTATTGACTCCTCCAGGGGAATTTGGTGCTGATATCGCTATTGGTAGTACTCAGCGCTTCGGTATTCCCCTGGGTTACGGTGGCCCCCATGCGGCATACTTTGCTACCAAAGAAGAGTATAAGCGGCAAGTACCAGGACGAATTGTGGGCGTATCAAAAGATACCCAAGGTCAACCAGCATTACGTTTGACTTTACAAACCCGCGAACAACACATCCGGCGAGAAAAAGCTACTAGCAATATTTGTACAGCACAGGTGTTACTGGCTGTGATGGCAAGTATGTATGCTGTTTATCATGGTCCGGCAGGACTGAAAAAAATAGCTGAGAATATTCACACCTTGACTGGAACCTTAGCAGCAGGATTGAAAAATCTGGGTTACAAAATTAGTTCTGAAAGTTTCTTTGATACTATTCGTGTAGAACTAGGAAGTCGCAGTTTACAAGAAATTCTCGCTGCTTGTGAAGCCAAAAAAATTAACCTACGGGTTTTTGATGAAACTGCTGTAGGTATTTCACTGGATGAAACAACAACTACAGAAGATTTACAAAATCTCTTAGAAATTTTCGCCCTTGGAGAAGAGTTTATTCTCCCCACCCCCCCACCTCCCCACCTCCCCCTTAAGCGGACAAGCCCATACCTCACCCACCCCATCTTCAACCGTTATCACTCAGAAACCGAGTTGCTGCGTTACCTGCACAAGTTGGAAACCAAAGACTTGTCGTTAACTACATCAATGATTCCTTTGGGGTCATGTACGATGAAGTTGAATGCAACCTCAGAAATGATTCCAGTCACTTGGGCAGAATTTGGTAAAATTCATCCCTTTGCACCACAGTCACAAACTCAGGGTTATCAAATTCTTTTCCAAGAGTTGGAAGCATGGTTAGCAGAAATTACTGGTTTTGCAGGAATTTCTCTGCAACCAAATGCTGGTTCCCAAGGTGAATATGCCGGGTTGCTGGTAATCCACAAGTATCACGAAAGTCGCGGGGAAGCACACCGCAATGTTTGCTTAATTCCTACATCTGCCCACGGAACTAACCCAGCAAGTGCGGTGATGTGTGGGATGAAAGTGGTAGCTGTCGCTTGTGATCTTCAAGGTAATATTGACTTGAATGATCTCAAGGCAAAAGCAGAAAAGCATAGCAACGAACTCGCTGCTTTGATGGTGACTTATCCTTCTACCCACGGCGTGTTTGAAGAAGCAATTCAAGAAATTTGTGCTGTGGTTCATGCCCACGGTGGACAAGTCTACATGGATGGGGCAAATATGAATGCCCAGGTGGGACTTTGTCGTCCGGGAGATATTGGGGCGGATGTTTGCCACTTGAACTTACACAAAACTTTTTGTATTCCCCACGGTGGTGGTGGGCCTGGTATGGGACCGATTGGCGTAGCAGCCCATTTAGTAGAATTCTTGCCTGGAAACGCCGTTGTTGCAATATCACACCACAATCCAAAATCGATAGGCGCGATTTCTGCTGCACCTTGGGGTAGCGCTTCCATCTTGGTAATTTCTTGGATGTACATCGCGATGATGGGTGCAGATGGTTTGACGGATGCTACAAAAGTGGCTATTCTCAATGCCAACTACATCGCTAAACGACTGGAAGCACACTATCCTATTTTGTATCAAGGCAAAAATGGGTATGTTGCCCATGAGTGTATTTTAGATTTGCGATCGCTCAAAAAATCTGCCAACATCGAAATTGATGACGTAGCTAAGCGGTTGATGGACTATGGCTTCCACGCACCCACTGTTTCTTGGCCTGTGGCGGGTACAATCATGGTGGAACCTACCGAAAGCGAGTCCAAGGAAGAGTTGGATAGGTTCTGCGATGCGATGATTAGTATTCGTCAAGAAGTTGCCGCAATTGAAGCAGGTAAGGCGGATGTGCAAGATAATGTCCTGAAAAATGCACCCCACACTGCCGAAAGTCTAATTATCGGAGAATGGAATCATCCTTACTCCCGTGAACAAGCTGCTTACCCTGCACCTTGGACACGCGAACACAAATTCTGGCCTGCTGTTGGGCGTATTGATGCAGCTTTTGGAGACAGGAATTTTGTTTGTTCTTGTCTACCTATGGAGGCATATTCGTAGTTAAGGCTGATTCTCAAATATCTCTCTGCTTGCCCAAAGAAAAATATATTATGTCGAACACAGATGCACACCGATGAACACAGATGATTTATCGGTGTGCATCTCTTGTTTATCTGTGGTTGTTTTAATTCTGGAAATTGGTGTATTTTATCTATCTGAAAATGTCACCTACAACTAAATTTGGAGCTATGTAGAGACATGAAAATTGGTGTTTCTACAACTGAAATATTAATCGAATATAGAGTTCTAACATACTTGAGCAGGTTTTAGCTTTGAACCAAAAATTTATTTTACGGCTCTTATTTAAGCACTATTGCTATTATCCTTGAGATTTATTTTTAGCGAAAGCTTATGATCACAACAGCATAGTAAATTTAAAAGAAACATGCTTTCATAAGGCTATGAGTAGCTATCCAGATTTTTCCTCACAAGGTTATCAAGTTATCACTGAACTAGGACGAAATCGAGAAGGGGGACGAATTACCTGGCTTGCAACTGACTTAAATAAGTTTCAACAGGTGGTATTGAAGCAGTTTTGCTTTGCCCAAATTGGTTCCAATTGGTCGGCTTATAACGCCCATGAACGAGAAATTCAAGTGCTACAGGAACTTAATCATCCTGGTATTCCCCGTTATTTAGGTGCATTTGAAACTGAAGATGGCTTTTGTCTGATTCAAGAATACAAAAATGCTTCTACTCTTGCAGAACCACGCAGCTTTCAACCTGAGGAAATTAAACAAATTGCCGTCAAAGGACTAGAAATTTTAGTTTATTTGCAAAATCGCATTCCTCCCGTCATTCATCGAGATATTAAACCAGAAAACATTCTGGTGGATGACCAACTTAATGTTTATTTGATTGACTTTGGGATGAGTTGCTTTGGTAGCCAAGAAGTATCTGGTAGTAGTGTATTTAAAGGTACTCCTGGTTTTATCCCGCCTGAGCAAATGCGACAGCCTACTTTAGCCTCTGATCTTTATGGTTTGGGTGCAACGCTGATTTGTCTACTCACAGGTACAAAATCAACTGCAATTCAGAATTTGACTGATAATGATGACCCTTATTTAATCAATTTCCGTCATTTACTACCGAGACTAAGTCTGCGCTTTCTGAACTGGCTGGAATTGATGGTGCAACCAAGTCTCAAAAAACGCTTTACCAATGCTCAAACGGCTTTAGAAGCACTAAAACCACTTGATGTCATCCGTGTACCAGGAGTTGAGTTGAGTCAATCTGTGCTAGAGTTCCAAGCGACTCGCTTAGGCGAAAGACTGACGCAAACTATCACTGTCGAAAATCCAATACCTGACACAGTTTTGGCGGGTACATGGGAAGTCGCCCCCCATCTCCAAGATCCACCACATACCCCAAATGCTCACACTTGGATTTCTGTAGAGCCTACTAAGTTTACCCGCGATCGTACTGTGTGTCATATTCATGTGGATAGTAGCAAGTTGATGGCTGACAAGTTGTATAAACGTCAGCTGCTTCTGCATACGAATGCGTATCCAGAAATTTATCCTATGACTGTGAGAGTACAAACAGCTCCTCTACCGATTGAGAAGCGAAAATTACCGTATGCTGGGCTTGCTGCTTTGCTGTCGGCCTCTGCCATCGCATCTGTCTTTACAACTTACTTCATACTACCCATACTTTACACTAAGTTTATGTCTTTGATAGCGGGTATAGTTGCTGTTTGGGTTGTGCTTATAGCTTGGGCAAGGATGACGAATAGTTTTGAGGCTGCCGAGATTTTAGTTACAGTTGTTATTGATGTTGTCAGTGTGGCTTTGTTTATAGCAGTGACAAGGGCGGTAGCTTTGGCTTTTGCTTGGGCTTTGGGGGATGACATCGGGATTTTTGTTGTGATCATAGCTGGGTCAATAGCTTTCACCTATGCTCCGTTCAGGCTTTGTATGGAGTTTTCTGAATATTCGGATACGCCAAAATATACACAGGATGTGTCTACAGCTGTGTTGTTTCTACTCACATTGGCATTAGGAACCAGCATCGGAATTGGCTCTTTAGTCGGATTTCTTGATCCCTACATCCTATCAGCACTAGCCATGACCGGATTACCCCTAGTAACTATGTTGCTTTATCCACCCCTCCGGCGACGTCAGTTAATTGCTAAATACCGCCAGTCAGAAGAACGTCTCATCAAGCCATGAGTATTTAAAAGCTTCAGTCGGTTAAGGGTAGTGCAACCCAATAATAAATTAATTTAAGCAGGATGAAGTACTGTCAAATGCAAATCCTGTCGAGTTTTCCCTTGCAGATACCGTTCTTGTAATGGTTGCCATTGTTGCCACATTTGGTAACGATTTTCTACTAATAAAGCAGCAACAGTAGGAATTTGAGTTTGAATTTTTGACTCAAAGATACCTTCTAACCACTCAGCCAGTACTATACTATCTTGTATAGAACCCAAGATATCTTGGATCTTTTTTAGTTCTGCAATATAAGCTGTGTAAGTTTCACCGTATAAATCAGAAAATAACTCCATTTGGTAACGTATGCGTTTGGTTTGCTTACGTAGACTGTGAAGAGTTTTGCCGTTGGTTACTAATTCTTGTTCTATTTTTTTTGCTTCCCAATTATGCAAAACTACTATTTGATGTTCTGCAATTTCAGTCCCGACTAGCCAACCTGGATGTAGTAAGAAGTCGCTGACCTCTGGTAAAAGCAAGTCTGGTAGAACTTCCTGCATTGGTAAAGATGCCAGTGGTTGATAATTTGGTTCATCTAACCAGTTTTTTAACGCTAGTTTGATTGCTTTATAACGTTCATCTTTGAGTGTGTCTCGCACATCTGCAAGCGCCTCTTTCCGTTGTTTATCTAAAGCATCCAAAGCTGTTTGTAGAGATTGTTGTTCTTTTTTAGGCAATTGTGGTTGAGAAAGATGTTCAAGAGTTTCTTTTAATACATCTAAGTCTCGAAGATTGCCAAGACGACGCGCTATTTTTCCAATATTTTTATCGCTTACAGCCTTTGGTAGATTCACAGCAACTGCAAACCTACTAGTAGCTGTACGTAAGCGACGCATCCCTACTCGCATTTGATGTAATGCTTCTGGATCTTTATCTTTTTTAACTTCTGATTCCCATTTCAAGGTTTTCTTAAAGTGTTTTTGGAGTGCCGAATAAGCGTAATATCCAAGATTTTTCGCTTTCGGTTTGGCAGCCAATGTCATAAAAAATGATACGCCTTATCTAATTATTTCTGTTACCTATACTTCTTGAATCATAGCATTAGTCAAAAGTTACAATAGTTTGTTTGTAACTAATTTTATATAAAATTACTGTCTGAAAATATAATTATTACGACTAATGTTTATATTTTTGTGAAAACTCATATAATTATTAATCTTAAATAACAGAAAAGTCGTTGAGAATTTATTTTCTAATTAAAAAATCTCTAACTAAGTACAAACCTTAATTAACTCGTAACGAATTACATATGAAAAACTCTGCGTGACTCCGTGCTTACTCCACGTGCCTCTGCGTTTAAAAATGTAAAGATTTGACGCAAAGCTGTACTACTTAGCTAATGATTTAATAGATTTATAAAATTGAAATCAGTAATAAGTATTATTTAACACCTAAATATTTAATGATACAGAATAAAACACGTAGAAAAAATTTAACATGAAAAACTCAACTTTGTTAAACAAGGTTTTGCTCACATTTACTGATGGCTTTAAAGAACATCGAGAAGACCTATCGGCAGTAATGCTAACACCAGAAAAGCATCTCTGGTTTGGTTCAGATGAAACTTCAACTATTGAACGCCTCTCTTATATCGATGCTAATAATTTTAGTGAACATAAACAATTTCGTGTAGCAGAATTTATTGATTTACCTGCACCAGAAGAGGAAGAAATTGATATTGAAGGCATCGAGTATAGTAATAGCTATCTCTGGATTATTGGTTCCCATAGTTGGAAACGTAAAAAACCCAAACCAGATAAATCGGATATCAATAACATTGAGAGATTAGCTAAAGTAGCATCGGAACCAAATCGATATATCCTAGCACGTATTCCCCTGGTCGACGGAGAATTATGTAAATCTTGCTCTCATCCGGAAGATGCAAATGTGCAGTTAACTGCTGCTAAGTTGAAATTAACTGAATCTACAAATATGTTGATGGAAGTTTTGGCAGATGATCCTCATCTAGGGTTTTTTGTCACTGCTAAAATTCCTGGTAAAGATAATGGCTTTGATATAGAAGGTATAGCAGTTTATCAAGAGCGAATTTTTTTGGGTTTACGCGGCCCAGTATTACGGGGTTGGGCTGTAATTTTAGAAATAGAGGTAGAACTTTTGCAAACAGGACTACTAACACTAAAATCAATAGCACAAACAGGTCAATGCTATAAAAAGTATTTTGTATTTTTGAATGGTTTAGGAATTAGAGATTTACATCTAGCTGGAGAAGATTTACTGATTCTAGCAGGCCCAACAATGGATTTAGATGGCCCAGTGCAAGTATATCGTTTGCAAGTTAACCCCAGCTTGCAAGATGATGTCCTACACTACCCTGAATACTTACAAGATATTCCCTTTGGCAATAGAGATGATCATGCAGAAGGAATAACGCTGTTTGAAGAGATCAGCGGAACACCTTCGCTACTAGTAGTTTATGATTCTCCAGCAAATAATAGGTTAGTGAGTGATGGTAGTGTAATTGCAGATGTGTTTAAGTTGGGCTAGCTGGGGAGGTGGGGAGGTGGGGGGGTGGGGAGATGGGAAGATGGGGAGTGTGGGAAGTGTGGGGAGTGGAGGAATAATCACTAATCACTAACTACTAACTACTAACCACTAACTACTAATGTACAGACGCGAGGAACATCGCGTCTCTACCCAACAACAACCAACAACCAACCACTAACTAAATATTTGTGGAAATTGCTTGCACTGGACAAGTAGGTATACACTGTTCGCAGACGATGCAGCGTGATCGCGTAAATGTTAGTTTATAGCTTTCTGGGTTGAGGGTTAGGGCTTCGGTAGGACAAACCCCTGTACATAACCCACAGTGAACACAGACTTCTTCGTCTATGACTATTTCTCCTAAAGTGTGAGATACACTGATATTTTGCGATCGCATCCACTCTACAGCAGCATCTAATTGATCTATATCCCCAGAAAGTTCTACTACCAATTTACCAATTTGATTCGGTGCTACTTGGGCGCGGATGATATTAGCGGCGACGTTGAAATCTTTTGCTAGTCGGTAGGTGACTGGCATTTGAATAGCACGTTTGGGGAAAGTAAGGGTAACTCGTTTTTTCACAGATTTGGAAATAGGGATTGGGAAATTTGGAACTCGGAAGTCAGAATTAAATAAAGCGGTAAACTAAAAATAAGAATGCTTAATAAGTTTTAATAAATTCTGTTATGAGTACCGATACTTCTGGGAAATCTCCAACTAAATCAGAATTCAACGCTGGAACCCGTGTAAGAAACTTTTTAGTCGCCATAGTGGCGATCGCTCTTAGTATTACCCTTGTTTTGGGGTTGAAATCTCAAGGTAACACAGTTTCTCTGACTCAGCTGGGTGAAGAATCTACTCCTTTAGAAGTAGCTTTGGCTAATGGCAAGCCATCGTTAGTGGAATTCTATGCTAACTGGTGTACAGTTTGCCAAAAAATGGCTCCTGATATTGCCGCATTGGAAAAGCAGTATACAGAAAAAATTAATTTTGTGATGCTGAATGTGGATAATAACAAGTGGCTACCCGAGATGCTGAAGTATCGCGTTGATGGTATTCCCCATTTTGTGTTCTTAAGTGAAAATGGAGAACCTGTTGCTCAAGCGATCGGTGATCAACCCCGCAGTATCATGGCAAGTAATTTAGAAGCCTTGGCTGTTGGCTCACCCCTGCCGTATGCTCAAGCTAGTGGACAAGTTTCCAAAGTTTCAACATCAGTAGCACCAGCAGGTAGCAGCAATGATCCTCGCAGTCATGGTAGTCAAGTAGTGAATTAGTTGCTTGTTGTTGTTTGTGTGTTCCAATTAACCAAAAACTATCAATGAACAACAATTTATTAAACTTGATATATCGAAATAAATCGATATAATTGAATTATGGATAGTAAAGATATTGATATTTTTAAAGTCCTAGCAAATGAGACTAGATTACAGATCTTGCATTGGTTAAAAGAACCTGAGGTGAATTTTCCCTGCCAGGATGTAGATCCTCGCACAGTTGGAGTCTGTGTAGGTAGTATTCAGAAGAAAACTGGTTTGGCCCAATCTACAATATCTCATTACTTGTCTATGCTAGAAGACACAGGGTTAGTTGTTTCAACACGCATAGGACAGTGTACTTACTATCGTCGTAATGAAGAAGCTTTTTCTATGTTTGTTACTCATGTTGCCACTGATATATAAATAAAAATTTATAGATAGTTGGGTTTTGTTTTTTATTTTCTTATATCGAGATTGTTCGATATTTCTAAGCATCAAAATACTGCTATCGTATAGGTGCGAAGGGTAGGTAGCCAACGCTGTATAAAGGAGATAAGTATGCTAGCAAGCTATTTGTTATTATTAATTATTGGTTTGAGTGCTACCATTCTGGGAATGAAAATACGGGAGGAAGTCTACCGCATTGCCGTTGTGTTTAGTGGAGGAATGCTATTAGCAATGGGGTTAATATTGGCTCCTTCACCTGTACAAATCGGTTTTGGATTATTGTTGTTAGGGCTAGTGTATATATATTATCCAACCAAAATTTTAGATTAATGGGAATCAACATGAATTCCAATTCATACTGTTCGTTGTGAATAATTGAGAATCATTTTAACCAAATGATTACTCAATGATCAAAGCCCTAGATTTATCTATAGAATCAATTCACGCATCTCACAATCTGATGACTCCTGAATGGAACAGTTCCCTAAATTTATGTTTAGAACCAATCTAAAATTGATGATATTGCTTAATAAAATTTAAACCTAAAAACAGAGCAGCAACACTACCAGCTACACAAATTTCTCCTTGAATAATTTTTGTGAAAACTAATTCTATAGGGATGAGAATTACTTCTATTTCTTCTGTGATATCCAGTTGCTGTTCACTAGTTTTGCTGACATTTTCTGCTAAGAATAAATGTAATCGATTAGTATCTTTGCTGGGTCGATCATATAAAGTCGCTATTTTGTTTATTTCTTTAGCTGTATAGCCAGTTTCTTCCTGTAGCTCTCTTTTTGCTGCTATTTCGGCACTTTCTTGATTGGGATCAAAACTGCCTGCTGGTAGTTCGATAAAAAAATCTTTGACTGCATGTCTGTATTGGCGGACAAAGACAATTTCTTGATTGGCAGTTATGGGTAAAATTAATGCTACTTCTGGTTTAAGATGGACAAAGTAATCATCGATAATTTTGCCATTTGGGAGAAGAATTTCATCTTGCCTAACTTGACACCAGGGATGGTTTAAGACCATTTTGGATTGTAATAATTGCCATTTTTTTAATTTTTCCATAGAGTTTATTAATTCTGTGTAAATGAATATGAGAATTTTCTGATATGATAGATGACCCAGGGTAAAATATCTATAAGTAACGAACCACAAAGAACACGAAGAACACAAAGGTTTTCATAAAATAATACTAGTGAAAAATTAGAAGAGATACAAAGTGTTGCCTGATAATTTCTCCCAGGGTACAATTCTCCAAAATTATCTGTGGGTTAATTCCAAATCTAAAATCTAAGAATTAAACTGAAATTTGAATTATGCAAATTGAGGTGGAAATCTTTACGGTTAACAAACGATTTCCTTTGACTATTAGTCGTGGGACAACAGCACAGACAACTAATGTTTGGGTGAAGATTTCCGATAATAGTATTGAAGGTTGGGGAGAGGCGTCGCCGTTTAGTACAGGCAATTATCCGCAATCAACGGAAATTATTAAAGATGCTTTGCAAAAAGTCGCCCCTGCTTTGCAAGCATATAGCCCGTTGCAAAGGCAGCAAGTAGAACAGATTTTAACAACAGCCAAAGTTCCTTCAGCAGCGAAAGCAGCGTTAGATGTAGCAATGCATGACTGGCTAGGAAAGCACATTGGCTTACCATTGTGGCAACTATGGGGACTTGACACAAACGCGATCGCACCAACTTCTGTAACTATTAGCATTAATTCACCAGCAGGGGCAAAAGCTAGGGTACGGGATTGGTTGGAATTTCTGGATGTCCGTGTTTTTAAGATCAAGTTGGGTAGCCCAGAGGGTATTAACGCCGATCAAAAAATGTTGATGGCGGTACGAGAAGAAGCACCAATACAGGAATTATATGTTGATGCTAATGGTGGTTGGAATTTAGCTGATGCGACCTATATGTGTAATTGGCTGGCAGATTTGGGTGTAAAGTATGTAGAACAACCCCTTGCCCAAGGTCAAGAGCAAAGTTTAGCCGAACTCAAGATGCGATCGCCTTTACCTATCTTTGTGGATGAAAGTTGTTTCACCAGTGCTGATATCCCTCAACTAGCTAATATTGTCGATGGAATTAATATCAAGTTAATGAAATCGGGGGGATTAAGCGAGGCGATGCGGATGGTAAATACAGCCCGCGCCAATGGGTTACAGGTTATGTTTGGCTGCTATTCTGATAGTGCGCTTCTCAACACAGCAGCAGCACACCTATCACCACTAGCTGACTATTTAGATTTAGATAGTCATCTGAATTTGATTGATGACCCTTTTACAGGGGCATTTGTACAAGCAGGAAAAATTATACCAAACGACTTACCAGGCTTGGGGGTACAACGCAGTGCGTCTGCCACTTAATCAACGAGTAGCTATCTTATTACATGAGGGAATCAAGGGAACTCGCGGTAAAACAGGGTTATCACTTTTACGCTACAGTGAAGCCCCGATTGTAGTAGCGATTGATCGCGAATGTCCAGGGCAATCTTTGTCAGAGTTAACAGGTATTCGCCGCGATGTACCAATAGTTGCATCAGTCTCAGCAGCACTAGAGTACAAACCGCAAGTCTTAGTAATTGGCATTGCACCTCTAGGTGGCGTTTTACCAGATGATTACTGGCATGATATCAAAGATGCCTTAGCTGCGGGAATGTCACTGGTAAATGGTTTGCACGCACCACTATCAACCATACCCGATTTAAAAGCACTCCTGAAGCCAGGACAAATGATTTGGGATGTACGCAAAGAACCACCGAACTTGAGTGTGGCTGCGGCGATGGCGCGTACCCTTCCCTGTCGACGGGTACTGACAGTGGGAACTGATATGGCAGTTGGCAAAATGTCAACTAGCTTAGAATTACACTGGGCATCAAAATTGCAGGGCTGGCGTTCTAAGTTTCTGCCTACAGGGCAAACTGGTTTGATGTTAGAAGGAGATGGTATACCGCTAGATGCTGTGCGCGTGGACTTTGCTGCTGGCGCAGTGGAACAAATGGTCATGCGCTATGGTAAAAACTACGATATTTTGCACATTGAAGGACAAGGTTCCCTACTGCACCCTAGTTCTACAGCCACATTGCCCCTAATACGCGGTTCCCAACCAACGCAGATGATTTTAGTACATCGGGCAGGACAAACAGAAGTTGCTGATGGTGTGCAAATACCACCTTTAATAGATGTAGTCAAACTTTATGAAACAGTTGCCAGTGCAGGTGGCGCTTACCCGAAAGTACCAGTAGTAGCAATTGCCCTCAACACTCGTCACTTAAACGAAGCAGAAGCAAAAGCAGCGATCGCCCAAACAGAAACAGAAACTGGATTACCTTGTACAGATCCGATTCGTTTTGGTGCCGACAAGCTGTTGGATGCCATCATGCAGAAGTAAAATAAAAGCGCCAGTGAATACGGTGCAAAACCTGGCGCTGGTGCTATCGGTTATTTGGAAGCATCATTGTAAGCAAAGAGTTAATGATACGCTAGGGGGTCAGACCCTTTATGTGGGATTGGGGAGTGTGAGGAGTATGAGGGGTGTGTAGACACGCTCATAGGCTTAAGGTAAGGGTGGGGTGTGAGAAGTGGTAAACAACTAACCACTAACCACTAATGTACAGACGCGATGTTCCTCGCGTCTCTACCCACTAACCACTAACCACTCACTCTTGACTATTGAGTTACTTGAAATTTCTGGGATTGAGACGAGTACCAGATTGAGTCCGAGTCTGAGTTTGGGTTTGAGTTTTAAGTGCTACACCTTTTTTCAGTTGGCTACCAGTACCACCATCTTTTTGATCCAAGAAAGGTTTGAGGTTGACTGGCCCCTTAGATGTACGAGTATTGTTATTGCCGCTACCAAAAATAGTTCTAGCCTGGTTGTATATTTGTTCGACTTGGCTACCGCCGCTATTACGACTATTGTAAGTATTGACGGCTATGGTTTGCTGACCGTTGTCGGCTGAGATTAGGTTTTGGAAGACGCTATTACGTACGTTATAGGGGTCGTATCCGGGGGGTACTGTGAGTACAATTCGGCAAGCTGGGTTAGCTTCACTAGTTACACAGAGAATATTGTATCCATTTTGCGTGGCATTACGGAGTTCTGTTAAGCCATCTGGACGGTAACTTTCCAAACGTTCGGCTATGGTTAGACAGCGTTTATATTCATCCCAACCACCGCCCAATCTTTGCGGAGTCGCCCAAGCAAAGAATTGCCCTGGTCGACTTTCTGGTTGGTACATGACTGTATACTGCCCGTTATAGTTTTGACAGGTAAACCGGGCATTTGTGCTGTATGTAGTAGAAGTGCTGGTTGTAGTGTTTGAAGAACTAGTCGTGGTTGAAGTACCGTTGGCTGGTTGGGTTGGCACTACCACATCACCAACTTGTGCGGAAGCGATCGCATTACCTACAAATACAGTTAAACCGAGACCACTAGCTGCAAGTAATTTCAAGATTCGTGATGACATAGACATAAGAATTTACACTGAAATATCAATCAAATTAGGGAGTTGTTATATTCAATGACGAAAATTTTTTGGTTTTGATTCAGGTATGGAGTGTATTTTTTTCTTCCCTTTTTTGACTACGCCTATAGCCAGCGTTTAGTTCCCAATTCCCAATCCATTATTAAGTCAAAATCGCTCCACCCATTAACCTTTCATATCGATACTTTAATTCTTCTTTCATCAAATACCAACGCTCTAAGGTTGCATCTATTTCTATTACTTTTTCCGCAGCTTGCCGTGCTAGCATTAAGACTTCCTCGTCTTCTACTAAACTTGCTAAGGTAAAATCTGGTACACCTGATTGACGAGTTCCAAGTACTTCACCCGGGCCACGAAACCGCATATCCATTTCAGAGATAAAAAAGCCGTCTTGAGACTGCTCCAATACTTTTAGCCGTTGTTGAGCATCGGGACTTCTAGAACTACTCATTAGCAAACAGTAGGATTGCGCTGCACCTCGACCAACACGTCCGCGTAGCTGGTGTAGTTGCGACAAGCCAAAGCGCTCCGCATTTTCTATGAGCATAACTGTAGCATTAGGTACGTCTACACCGACTTCGACAACGGTAGTAGAAACCAAGATTTGAGTTTCATTATCGCGAAATTTATTAATTGCTTCGTCTTTCTCAGCAGAAGTCATGCGACCATGTAGTAACCCGACCTGAAAATCAGGAAACACACTTTCTTTTAACTTTTGATGTTCCTCTGTTGCTGATCGCAAATCTAATTTTTCTGATTCTTCTACTAAGGGTAAAACTACGTAAACCTGCCGCCCTTGTGCGATTTCCCGCCGCATCAAATCATAAGCTTGAGGACGCTGCTGACTGGTTAATACTGTGGTTTGAATTTTTTGCCGCCCTGGTGGCAATTCATCAATTTGACTTACATCCAAATCCCCATGAATTGTTAGCGCCAGTGTCCGAGGAATGGGTGTAGCTGTCATAGTTAGTACATGGGGTTGCTCGCCTTTTTGCTGTAATTTTGCTCGTTGTTCCACCCCAAAACGGTGCTGTTCGTCGATGACTACTAAACCCAAGCGATGAAAGTTGACAGGGTTCTGAATTAAGGCATGAGTTCCTACCAACAGAGGTAATTCTCCTGTTTCTAACTGGGCGTGAATTTGTCGCCGTTTTGCTGTTTTTGTAGAACCTGTCAGTAATTCTACTGGTAAATACAACAAATTAAACCAGCTAACTAGCTTGCGGTAATGTTGTTCTGCTAGTACTTCTGTAGGAGCCATGAGTGCTGCTTGATATCCTGATTGAATTGCAGCTAGGATAGCGACTACTCCAACAATCGTTTTCCCTGAACCAACATCACCTTGTACGAGACGATTCATCGGCACTGGTTTTTGCAAGTCGTTGAGAATATCGTTGATAACTCGTTGCTGGGCATTAGTGAGCTTAAAAGGCAGTATTTCGTAAAATTTATCTAATAATTGACCTCTGGGTGCAAGCACAGCGCTAGTTTGAATTTGCTTGGCTTGGTGCTGACGTTGCAGTAAACCCAGTTGGAGGTAGAAAAATTCATCAAAGACGAGGCGACGACGGGCATGTTGTAAAGTGTCGCTATCTGAGGGGTAATGGATATTAGCGATCGCGTCTTTCAATTCCATTAACCCATATTTTCCTCTTAAACCACTAGGTAGGGGATCTTTTAAATGTGCCGCAGTTGGCAAAGCAGCAATCATCGCCTGTCGCACCAAATCCGCACCCACACTCTCAGTCAGGGCATAAACAGGCACTACCCGCCCAATAGTCAAAGATTCAATCGTATCACCAGGGTTAGCCAAAACTTCTAATTCTGGATCTTCTAGCGTGAGACCGTATTTTGTTCCTTTCACCAACCCACACGCCGCCACAATACTACCAACTGGATAACGACGTTTTAAACTTTCTTGCCAAGCACGACTGGTAAAGCGCGTACCCGCAAAAAAGCGGCTGATTTTGATTTTGCCAGTATTATCCCGCAGTAAAAGTTCTAAAATTGTCAACTTTTGATTCTTTTGGCTGGTACGACAATTGCAACTTTTCACCGTCGCTACTATCGTTACCGGCTCACCCGCTTCTAATTCACTAATACTCACCTGACGCGCATAATCAATATGGTCACGGGGATAGTAAAAAAGCAAATCGCGCACAGTGTATAAACCGAGGCGCGCTAATTTTTCAGCCTTTCGTAATCCAATTTCCGGTAAATCCTTCAATTTTTGATCTAGCTTTGGGGCAAGACTACGACTTACCTCTGCGACAATTTGAGATTTAGGATTAGGTTTTTTAGATTTGGCAGCAGAAGACAAAGAAGTAATGTTTCTTCCTTGTCCCCCTTGTCCTCCCTGTCCCCGTGTCCCCGTCTCCTCTTCCTGCTGTTCCAGTTGATACAGATATTGACTAGTCTCCAATACTAAATTTTTTCTATCTTCAAGTCTCAGATTTGGATAATTGGAAAACTGAGTCGCCAGTTGTTGCCAACGACGGCGTTCATAACTTGGTAAGTCATTCGGAAATTTACCGAAAGTCAAGGTAAAGAACTCACTGAAGCGGTATTGTCTACCCACCAAGTCGGTAAAGCCTTGTTCTTCTTCTATTGCCAGGGCTTTTTGTAATCGTATCCAGTCCGGTTTGTCGATAGTCATTGGTAATTGGTCACTGGTCATTGGTTATTGGGGAAGAGGTCAAGAGTCATTGGTCAAAGGATAAATGACAAAGGACAAATGACAAAAAACTAATCTTCATACCAACTAGCACGCCATGCTACTTCAGCTTCAGCAACTGACCGTTCCCGCAGTTTTTTCTGATACTCTAGTCCTAGTTTATTCAGCTGGGCTAGAATATAGCGAATCTGCTTGCGCTCTGATGAAAGTTTGGTGTCGGAAAACTCAATTTCCACAAGACGCAGGTTAATAGCCATGAGCCGTGTCAAGCTAGACTCTTCTGGTTGTTGCCCATTTTCAATTTCAATCACCAAGCTCATTAGGTTAGGTGGACTTGGTACTATATCCGCAGATGTTTCTGAACCAACCGCCTCTAAAATCGGTTCTGGCAATTTTTGAGGCAAGATTTTGGCTTTTTGTAGAAGGAGATTAGCCTCATGAGAAATTCTTCTGAGGGTATATTGTGTGGCTCTCTCTAAGAATTGTTGCCATTTTGCTAGTTCTATCGGGTTTGCAGAGGAGGGGAAAGTAGGATCAGGAGGTAAAGAGGAGAAATTTGTGTCTTCTTGTTTTTCTTGTTGCTCTTGTTCTTCCTCTGATTCACTTTCTACATCAGTTGCTGCTTGTGCAGAGACAATTTCAGGATCATCTTGATTGCATTCTGGGAGTTTTTCACTTTCCACGTCCTGCGGCTGTAGCTTTGCTTCTTCCCCATTAATTAAAGCTAGCAACTGCTGCGCTGACTTTTTACCTAGTTTGCGGAGTGACTGCTGCAAATTTTGCCGCTGACTCAAGCTTAGTTTGAGAAAGTTTTCGGAATACCCTTGAGTACACAAGTGATAAGCCGCCAGAATCAACTGCTGCTGTACGGCTTGTCCTAAAGTGTTGAGATAACTAGTATAAGCGGTTTGCAGTTCTTTAGCGATCACGGCGATCGCTTCTTCTAAAGCTGCAAGATCCCGCTCAATTCGCTCGATTGGTCTCGCCATATTCTCTACTGATTGCCCATTGCAAACCAAACATAATAGTACAAAAGTACGCTTATATTTTAGGATAGTTGTCCAAAGATTTTAAATTTTAGCTTGATTTTGTTGGTTGTTGGTTATTGATTGTTGGTTGTCTGATATATTGCACTATTTAGGGTCAGACGCGATGCCGTAAGCAAAAACTTTTCGGATCTTGGTTGTTACGAAATGACGTTATTCTACGACATACCTACAGAAGCTTATTTCTGAGGAGCGTATGAATGAATTTTCTCTCACTGTGTCCGTCTCACAGTCAAAGGCTCTTAAATCTCAAAATGGAGTCGGATGAAGAATTGGCTAAGGAAGCGCGACACAGTTCAGAAGCTTTTGCGGAACTCTATCGACGAAATCTCAAAGCTGTCTACCGCTATCATTTTTCACGAGTCGGTAACGTCCATGATGCTCAAGACTTGACTACTCAAACGTTTTTGGCAGCCCAAGAAGCCATAGCTAATTTTCAAGGACGTGGTAAGTTTGCTGCTTGGTTGATGGGAATTGCTTCTCGAAAGACAGCAGATCACTTCCGTCGTCAACGGTCAATCTTGCCACTAGAGGAAGCTGCTCAGATTGAAGACGATTCTATTGCACCAGAAGAATTTGTCGCTCAGCAATTGTCTTTGGAGCAAGTAGCTCAGGCATTGAGCCAACTCACTTCCGACCGAGCAGAAGTGATCGCGCTGCAAATCTTCGGTGGATTAAGTATGGCTGAAGCAGCCCAAGTGATGGGCAAAAGCGAGGCTGCTGTCAAAATGCTGGTTTGTCGCGCCCTCAAAGATCTTCGCAAATACCTAAAAACAACCTGTGAATAAGCTTATGAATCCTAAACACAATCAACAGAATTACCTTTCTCAGTTAGATGCTGACTTCCTCTGCCAGTTAACTGATTTGGCAGAAAAGATCGAACCAGATCAGACCTTCAAGGCTCACTTGGAAGCTGAACTACTGCAAACTCACCCATCCAACTCACATCAAAAAGCACACAAAGGGTATAATCACAAAAATTCAGTATTTCTACTATTTATATTTAATCGTCTTATATTTAATCGTCGTGCCTCTCTAGTTGCTTGTGCCTTTGTTGCGATCGCGGCAGTTTTCGCTGTTCCTATTATCACATCAGGACGTACGTCTAGATGGCTTGCAGCACTTGTTAACCCAACAGTTGATCTAAAAGCAAACGCGCAAACAATTGCCCAATTAATGGAAACAGGACAAATCACCGTAACCGCAGATGCTCAGCAATATGATGAAACTACCCAAGAAGTCAGGGCAATTGGCAATGCTGCTTTCGTATATCCAGAAGCTCAAATTCAAGGCAATGCTGATGAAATTCGATATGTCCCAACAGCACGACAAGTAACTCTGCTTGGTAATGTTCAAATTTCACAAAAAGGAGAAAATTTACAAGGGACACGAGCAACTTGCTCACTTGAACAGAAGCGATGCACTTTAACTCAAAATTAATAAATTTTGTCTGCAATCACCAACTTTCTTAGGATAATACCTGGAACTCCTGAGAGATTTACCTTGTCCATAATCGACGCGGACTCTGTCCAAGAATACCCACAAGCAACTTACAAACACCACCCTACAGATGACCTAAAGCAGCCCAAAAAATGCTTTAATGGAAGTAAAGAATCGCAAGCGACAGCAAACATTTTTAACACTTCGACTTTAGTAAATTACAACAAAAAATAGGTCAACTATACTTAAGTTGACCTGTCCTAAAATTATATTTAATTGTTGGTAGTTAGCTGTTGATGGTCACTAGCCTATCAAACCATTAACAAACAACAACCAACCAACAACTAAAATCACTTGTTACCCATCTGAGCAGCTACTTCATCTGCAAAGCTGGTTTCTTGCTTTTCAATTCCTTCACCCAGAACAAAGCGAACGAAACGACGCACTTGGATATTTTCACCAATTTGAGCGATCGCTTGTTTCACTAGTTCTTCTACTGTGATGCTTTGATCACGGATGTAAGGCTGATCCATCAAAGTCATTTCTTTCAGCCGCTTATCAATGCGTCCCTGAACAATTTTTTCTTTAACGTTATCAGGCTTGTTGGAAATGTCATCGCGTCCCATTTCAATATCTTTTTCCTTTTGGACGATATCAGCTGGGATGTCTGACACTTTCACATACTCTACGTTTGGACAAGCCGCAATTTGCATGGCAATGTTCCGCACGAGGGTTTGAAATTCTTCGCGACGAGCAACAAAGTCAGTCTCACAGTTAACTTCAACAAGTACACCGACTCTACCACCAGTGTGGATATAGCTGCCTACGAGTCCTTCCGCCGCCACCCGATCAGCTTTGGCTCCGGCTTTGGCAATACCCTTCTTACGTAGCCATTCTTCGGCTTTTGCCAAATCACCATCATTTTCTTTTAGCGCTTTTTTGCAGTCCATCATGCCGGCGCCCGTTTTTTGGCGTAGCTCTTGGACGAGTTTTGCAGATATTTCCGCCATTTTGCCTCAATTCCTACTTAGACTGACAATTTTAATTGCTCTGGGGTTTTGAGTATTTTTATCTTACTGATGAAGGATGAAGTATCAAGTGTGTAAACGCCCTTTAGGCGGCTTCTTGAAGGGTAAGATGAAGTATTAATTGTTTACCCTTCTGCCTTCTGCCTTCTGCCTTCTACCTTCTATTTATTCTTCCTCTTCATCGTCGGGAATGAACGAGTCAGCAAAATCGCTTTCTTCGTAATCGTATTCTTCCTCAGCGCCCTCGTAGTCTTCGTATTCTTCTTCTACATCCAACTGACCGTGACGGCCTTCATAAATTGCGTCCGCCAACTTACCAACAATCAGCTTAATTGAGCGGATGGCGTCATCATTGGCTGGGATGGGAATATCTACTACATCTGGATCGCAGTTTGTGTCCAACATAGACACAATGGGAATTCCGAGTTTAATGCATTCTTGCACTGCGTTGTATTCCCGGCGTTGGTCTACAATTACCACGACATCGGGGACTTTCCGCATTGTTTTAATGCCGCCCAAATATTTCTGAAGCTTCGCTAACTCGCGGCGTAGCATTGAGGCTTCTTTCTTTGGCAATAAATCAAGAGCGCCGCTTTCTTCCCGACGTTCCAAATCTTTGAGACGATCTACCCGCGTTTTAATCGTCGACCAGTTAGTGAGCATCCCGCCCAACCAACGCTGGTTAATGTAGTGAGCGCCACAACGGGAAGCTTCTTGAGCAATAATACCTGCTGCTTGTCGCTTAGTGCCAACAAAGAGGAACTTTTTGCCCTGCTCTGCTTGCGATCGCATATAAGTATATGCTTCTTCCATTAACTGGGCTGTTTGCACCAAGTCAATGATGTGTACTCCGTTGCGGGCAGTGTAGATATATTGAGACATCTTTGGGTTCCATCTGCGGGTCTGATGACCGAAATGAACCCCTGACTCCATCATTTGAGCCAAAGAAACTACTGGCATGTTTTTACTCCGATTCGGGTTAAACCTCCACCCAGGTGTATTTCCTTATGGGAAACACCCGAACTCCTGGATGTGCGGAATTTAAAGAACCATACTAGGGTAGCATATTTTGGAAAAGCTGATAGGGGATCGGAGATTGAGGATTGGGAAGAGACTTGTTAAACAATTCTCCCGTGTCTCCCTTGTCTGCCAATTCCCGTTCCCCGTTGCCCCTAATCCCCGCTCACCTCACTTCCGCATACGCTTCATATACACCCTTGACGTTATACCAATTGAGGAAAATTCGGGCAATTTCTAAAGCCAATTGGGGTTTACCTCTATTAATCAGCCATTGCAAAACAGGAGCCATTGTATGCTCATTCAATGTGCCATTTAATGAAAGCATCCCCCACAATAAGCGATGTAACCAAGTCATCTGAATCATCATTCGCACTTCCCAAGTAGGGTGTTTTTGATAAAATAAAACCCCCATCCTGCCACGCTGAATTTCTTTATCAATCAAACTCTTAACTTGGTCTAAGCTAAAGGGTGGATGCCAATGGTAGCCTACTGCTTGTGGACATTTAATTAGTGTTAAACCTAGTTTTTTCAGCCTCACGCCTAATTCTAAATCTTCCCAGCCATAAAGTTGAAAACGAGTATCAAATAATCCCGCTTTCTCTAACCAATGTTTAGGAATTGCCACATTACCTGTAGCAAAAAAAGCGGCAGAAAAATCTGTGAATTTGTATGGTTCAGAGGTAGGATGCTCAAAATTACAAGTGTTAATGACTGTGCCATAGGTGAAAAAGCGATCACTTCCCAATTTTTCCCATCCCTGCACTAGCGCATCTACATGAGCTTGTAGAAAATTTTCTATTACTACTAAATCACTATCTATAAAGATAATAATGTCTCCCTGCGCTTTCTCTACACCGAGATTCCGCGCCACAGCAGGGCCTTGATGATCTTGCTGAAAGGTTCGCACATGGGGAAAGTCGGTTTTGTTGGTTTCCAACCATTCTAATGTGCCGTCAGTAGAACCATCATCTACTAAGATAATTTCATAACCAGTGATTGAACTAGATGCACTCAATTGCTGTGTCTCTAATGCCCTAAGACACTTTTCCAAGATCGCCTTACGATTGTATGTCGGAATAACAACGCTCAAAAACACAGTATCACTCACCACACTATTAACCATCTTTTAAGATAGGACAACTCAGACACAAACACTGTTCCTAAATTATCTTAAAGAGACTAAAGGCAAAATTTTTAATCTAGTGCCTTATAGAGGCTTGATAGTAAATACTTAATAAATTGATTTAATTAACCTGAAGATAAACTAATTTTAATATTGGTTATTTAAAGTTTTAATTGTTAGATTTTCTACTCCTTTCTTCTGAACTCAAACAAAAACCATTTTTATTACATATATAAAATATCAAGACAAAAAAGCTGTAATATTGTTCAGCTTATATTTATCAATTATTAAAGCTTTTTTGTTAATAGTCTCATGAAAAAAATTAAATATCTTAAGTTGTAATCTAGGCATAATCAAAATGTATTTCTAGTATTTTTTTGCTGAAAATCGTAATTTTTTACAAATAGCCTCAAGTTAAAAGTTTCAGGCAATCTCTGAATATTACATAAGGTAAACGTAATATGTTCTCGCTCAAACAACGTACATTTTTTGCTATCACCACAGTTGCTGCGATAGTTCTTGCTGTAGTAACAGCAAGCAATAGCAATGCAGACGATTATCCTCGATCAATCAGAAGGTCTGTTTTTGGTGGTCGCGCCAAGAATGTCATTTTATTCATCGGCGATGGTATGGGAGATTCAGAAATCACCATTGCCCGTAACTACTCTGTCGGAGCTGCTGGTCGTCTTGCACTTGACACCTTGCCATTAACAGGAGCATACACTACATACGCACTGCAAGAAAGCAACCCAAAGCTACCTGACTACGTTACTGACTCAGCAGCATCAGGAACAGGTTGGGCAACAGGAAATAAGACTTCAAATGGTCGAATTTCGACTACAGCTGGTACAGACCAAGATTTAAAAACAATTCTGGAAATTGCTAAGGAAAAAGGCTTCCGAACAGGCAATGTTAGTACCGCTGAACTGACTGACGCTACACCAGCAGTGCTAATGTCTCATGTAAATGACCGCAGTTGCCAAGGTCCACAAGACATGGCTAAGTGTCCGCAAGACAAGAAATCAGCAGGAGGATCTGGTTCAATAGCTGAGCAATCAATTGATCACAATGTTGATGTCTTACTAGGCGGTGGTAAACAGCGATTTGATCAAATAATTGATGGCGGTCAGTTTACGGGTAAGACTGTTATTCAGGCAGCACAAGCTCAAGGTTATGATATTGTGACCAGTGCTGCCCAGTTGCAGTCAGCACAGCCTGGAACAAAGTTACTTGGTCTATTTAGCTCTGGCAATATGAGTCTTGAATGGGGTGGTGAACCAGCAATTCCTTATCCAGGTAGCGGACCGCAGCGTTGTCAAGAAAACCTCCGACCAGCAGATCAGCCTAGCCTAGCTGATATGACGACAAAGGCAATTAGTTTGCTCGAACAGCAGTCTAGAGGTAGAACTGGATTTTTCCTACAAGTTGAAGGAGCTTCGATTGATAAGCGCGATCACGCTGGTAATCCATGTGAACAAATTGGCGAGACTGTCGCATTTGATCAAGCTGTGAAAGCAGGGCTTGAGTATGCCAAGCAGCATCCAGACACACTAGTAGTTGTGACAGCAGATCACGGACACACTAGTCAAATTATTCCTCAACCAACTGAAACAGATCATAGTCCTGGCGAATTTAGTACGCTCATTACTGCTGATGATGCAGAAATGACTGTTAATTATGCGACAAATCTTCCTACACGTTCGCAGGAACACACTGGTACTCAAGTACGGATTGCTGCACAGGGACCACAAGCAGCAAATGTTGTTGGTGTAATTGATCAGACCGATTTATTTCATATCATTGCCCGCGCTATCGGTGCAGAGTAGTCGAGACAATGCTTGTAATTAAGCCTAATTGTCTATCTTAACTGGAGAAATGATAGGAACCTTACACTTGATTTTTCGTAAGGTTCCTAGTTTAAGCAGAAGTTTCATAACTTTAAATCGATTTAAATTTCTGTCAATCAATAGCTAATAAGTTAGCTCTTATTCTATAAAGGTATATCAATCTTATATTTCCTATTTAAAATTAAATAGGAAATATAAGCAATATTTAAATTTTTACTTAACCTATCAATAACCTAATTTTAATCATTTTAAATTACTTTAATTAACCTAGATATAATCTATTTTTAATATTTTCTATTTAGATTTAGATTGTTATCTTTTTCATCTGTATTCCCGTATATAAGCAAAAATCACAAACTTTGGCGACATTTCTACAAAAAATATAAATGTTATTTATCAAGTAATTTCAAGCTAATAAATATTATTGATGTTTTTGAAATCAAAAACTCAATTGCCAAATCCATTTTTTTTATTTCATAGCTTCATTTCCAAAGGGTTTTACTTAATAGCCTTATTAACCACGAGATGAAATAAGAATCATTTTCGAGATTCTAGAGCAAGTCTCTATTAAGAACGCCTTGCTTTTCATCCACTAAAAAGTTGATGAAATTGACGATACAAGAGAGGAGAAATTAATGTCTAAATTAAGTCGGAGAAAAGTTTTAGTATTTTTTGCTGGTAGTGCTGGTGCTGCTGTGCTAGGAGACAAAATTATAGATAGTATTTCCAGTATTGCAGAAGCAAGAATTGTACCTTTAAGATTTACACCTGTACGTCTACCCCATCCTTTACCGATTTATCAAGAATTAGATAACTATTTACCAACAGGAATTGAAAAGGGAGAAGTACGCAAGGCATCTGGAGATGCTAAGTTAAGTAGCTACACAGTTATTGATGATGTGGTAGTTCCACCAGAGTATGATCGCTACGTAATAGTTCGTTGGGGCGATCGCCTATTTCCCAATGACGATGATTATGTAGGTTACAACTGCGACCACACCAGTTTTATCTCGATTGACAGAGACTTAAATCCAGAACCCAGTATCAATAAGAATGATGGTTACTTATTCATCAATCACGAATACGTTAGTTACCCTATCTCTGAATTAGTACCAGAAATTCCATCTGATCTCAAAGGACAAGGATTTCCCACTACCTTCGCCTCAGTGATAGGTTGGTCATTACCCAGCGAAAGAAACGTTGAACTAGACGGAGAATTTCTATATAACCTGGGTGCATCTATTATCCGTATCTCTCGCCGTAACCGTTCTAACCGTAGCGATAAATTCCAGGTTGTCAAAGACCCCAATAATCGTCGCATTCATGGTCTTTCGGGATTAGGAATTAACAGTCAACGGACTGATGATTATAAAAGCGTTACTGCTTGGGGAAGTCGTCCTCACCAGCAAGGTGATCAAAACTATTTAATCGCTACAGGCCCAGCTGCAACCGAAGTTTTCACCATCAGCGCCGACGGATTAGGTAACAGAATTATTGGTACTGCCTACAATTGTTCTGGTGGTACAACTCCTTGGGGAACTGTATTAACTGCTGAAGAAAACTTCCAAGGAAGTGCAGAATTTTTTGTTGGTGTAACCGAATCAGTCAAACCTAATGGCACTCAAACAGGCTACACCGATGGTACTACTGGCAAGACCTTTGGTTTAGTAGGGGAAAAGTACGGCTGGATGGTAGAAATTGATCCCGCCGACGCCAACTTCCGCCCCCGGAAACATAGTTGGTTGGGTCGTTTCCGTCATGAAAATATTGCTGTCCGCGCGGAAGCAGGTAAGAAATTAGTCGGTTATATGGGTGATGACAGACGAGGGGGACACACCTGGAAATTTGTCAGCACAGGTACTGTATCTAACCCAACTGATAAAAACAACAGTAAATTGTGGGAAAGCGGTATTTTATATGTTGCCCGTTATAATCCAGATGGCACAGGTAAGTGGATACCGTTGCTTATAGATACTCCTACTGATCCCATAGCACCCAGCGTGATTTCTTCTGTAGAATTTGCTGCTTTAGGTTCAGCACAAAGAAATGGTCTGATCAAACTACCAAAACGCAATGGTATTGCTGGACAAACGAGTGATGGTGGTGCATTTAATTGCGATCGTACTAACGAATCAACAGCATTACCTGATTATCAGGGTAAAAAGTTATCTGACTTCTATGCAAATCAAGGTGCTATTCTCTGTGATGCTTTCCTTGCAGCAAACCTGATTGGTGGAACTCCAACAGCACGTCCAGAAGATTTAGAAGTTCATCCACTCACCAAAGAAGTATTTATTGCCTATACCGATGGTGCGCCAGGAAGTGATGGTTATCCTGATTCACGCATTTTCCAAGTTGCTAAGTTAAGCACAGATCCAGATGCAACTCAGCAATCAGGAGGACTTTATAAAATAATTGAAGATAGCACTGACGGTACAGGTCTTACCTTCCGGTGGGAGAAATTTAAACAAGGTGGGGAAGCTGGTTCAGAAACCGGGGCTGGTTTTGCTAATGTAGATAACTTAATCTTTGACTATCGTGGCAATGTTTGGGGTGTGACAGATATGTCCACCGATACCCACAATGGCTTTACTATAGGTGCTACTGGTACTCCAAACACTATCGACCATACAGCTAGTGGAAATGTTTCCACTTTTACAGGTGTTTTCGGTAACAACTGGCTTTTCTTTATTCCTACTGTTGGTCCCAATGCAGGAACAGTAATACCCTTTGCTCAAGGACCAGTACGTTGCGAGATGACCGGCCCAACTTTTGTCGGAGATACACTGATTATTTCGGTACAACATCCTGGTGAAAATTGCCCAATTAACGATGGCACAATATTGAGTCGTACAATTGAAATACTGGATTTGGATGGAAAAACATTCAATCAGACTCGTACAGTGCCTCGTGGTAGCAGCTGGCCTAGCAACATCTCTACAGAAGATGGTGGTAAAGATAATCCTACAGGGACTCCAATTCCATCTGTAATTGGTATCTACCGCAAAGAAGGTAAAGGTAGATTTATCTAACAACCTATGTGATCACTATTAACGGATTGACCAAATTTTCATTGCGCTAACAAGCCATCACTACCGTAGAGATGTTACATAAAATCTCTCTACGGTATTTTCATTATTTTTGTTACTTGTTTAGTGGTTAGAAACTATTGAACAGTAAGCAATAGAACATGAGCTGACAACAAATGCTATTTGTTGTCAGTTCAGGTCAAAATAAAGTGAGTTCAACAAACCCTAACTCCAACTCCTTTTTTAGTAGGGAAGGGTCAAAAAATCTTTCTTTGTGTCGAACTCACGCCAGATTATTCAGCATCAATTGCTGCTGCTCCCTCATCTTCTTCACTCTTTGGTGGTCTTTGTTGGAACCTTCTCTGCATCCGTCCTGTGGTAGTCCGTTTACGAAACTTTCGGGCATACGCCTGGTTCCGTAGCGCCTTTTCTTTTTTCGGATTGCGGCGCTTAGCCATGTTCACCTCATGAATAAACAACAAAAAGCCTTACTTAGGCGATATCTAGGCAATTTTAGCTAGGATTATCTTTAATTTTAGTTTGAGCCTAGTTTAGCTTTGATATTCCTGCGGCAAAAAGCAACAGGATTATTTAAAAGACAGGCTAAACCTGTGAAATCGCTACATAAAACCCACTTAAATCTATAATTATGAGACTGTAGCAGGTTTTATTTCCTGCTTCTACCAAGAGTACTGACATAGCAGTTTCTACAACAGGTAGACCCACAAGGGCATACTGCTTTATCTTCTTGTCCACAGGCGTAAATTTGGGAGCCACTGCATTCGGAGGTTGCCCTCGTTATAGCATGTGGTGTGATTCATACTCCCTATTTGCTCTTATAAGGTTTGAGCTTACCTTATTTTGTCTGAATCTAAATCAGCTTTACGCTTTATCTGGATGCTTTTATTGCCTAGTTTTACTAGGTTTGTCATGCACCAGATTGTTAAACAGCAATCTATCGTAACGCATCTTATATAATTGTGTCAACTAAAATTTAGATTCCTATTTAATAACTCTGTCTTTAGTTAGACGTATTGATGAGAGTAGATGATAAAATGAAACGCGAATTCGCGAATTAACATGAGTTTAAAATTAAAAATGAGCAAAAATAATTAAGTCAACAATATGACTGACCTTAATTTGGGAATATATGTAATGTAATTTGCATTTATAAAATCTAAATGACTAATACTTCTGTTGAAAAACTATTATTTCTATAACTTAAAATATAAAGTCATATTGGAATATTTAAAAAATAAAAATTATAAATTCAATTGGAAAAATATTTAAAAATTTCATTTAAGAAAACTTGGGATTTTGTATATAAGTTTGAGAGGCTTTTTATAGACTAAATAGCTATTTAACTTCGTTTATAGCCAGTATATATCTTGCTTAGGGAAGTTTAATTATGTATACTTAAAATTCACAATAATTATTGCAAGTAGATGTTAGAATTTACATTGTTCTAAGCTAATCATTAGCATTAACCCAAAATCATAAGTTTTCTTGTATGATAACGAACATACTCAACAAAATTGTTGAGTGAATATGATTAGTGGGTAATTTCTAAAGTACAATATACAATTTACTAAAATTTGCAGATTGAACGTTTTGGCTTTTTTTACTGTGGCAATCCAGTCCACACGTAGCTTATGGCGCTTTGGACAAACTGTACTGGGGATTATTTTCCGTCATCCGATCCCTGGTACAAGCATTATTCCAATTTTACCTGATGGTCAAATAGTCCTTATTCGGAGGCGAGATAATGGTCGCTGGGCATTACCAGGGGGTATGGTGGACTGGGGAGAAGACATACCGAATGCAGTTCGCCGAGAACTGATGGAAGAAACAGGATTGGAGTTAGTCAGGATTCGGCGTTTAGTAGGAGTTTATTCTGCCCCAGATCGTGATCCAAGAATCCATTCAATATGTATTGTAGTAGAAGCAGATGTGAAAGGAAAAATGGAGATTCAAGACACATTAGAAGTAATGGAAATCCAGGCTTTTCCTCTCAATTCTTTACCCCAAGAGTGTATGTCTCATGACCATAATCGCCAACTAGAAGATTACTTAAACGGTCTGACAACACTAGCATAATTTTTAATGGTTGATAGTTGGTAGTTGATTGTTGGTAGTTTCTTCAAACAACAAACAACAAACAATATTCATTAAATAACTTAGTTACTAAATTAAAAATGAATAACTTATTTCGTAACTCTCGAAGAAAGCTTTCTCAAGGGTTATTGTTCTGGCGTGAAATTGGAAATGGAATACCTGTAGTTTTCTTGCATGGTGCTTGGAATGATAGTAGTGAATGGGTAGCTGTAATGGAGTCGCTTTCATCAAATTTCCATTGTTTTGCACCAGATTTATTTGGTTTTGGTGAGTCTGATTATCCAAATATTCACTACTCAATAGATTTGCAAGTTGAATGTCTTGCTGAGTTCTTACAAGCTTTGAAATTAGAAAGGATATATTTAGTGGGGCATTCCCTTGGTGCTTGGATTGCTGCGAGTTATGCTTTAAAGTATCCAGAACAAGTATATGGATTAGTACTACTAGCACCAGAGGGTGTAGAGACTGAGGAATTAGACAAAAATTGGAAAAAAATACAGAGTTTGATGAAACGTCCCTTGTGGATATTTAAAATGTTAAGGATACTTAGTCCCTTGACTAAAATATTAGGCTTAGATACCCAAATTGAACAGGATTGGCAACAAAGAAAAATTATGTTGCAATATCCGACGGCTAGTGATTTATTATTCTTACGCCAATTACCAGAAATTCGTGCCGAATTACTACAAGAAAAATTAGATTTTTTAACAACTCCTGTTTTGATTTTACAGGGTGGCAAAGATACACCTGATGCATTAGCCAAGAGTAATAAATACGCGAGTTTGATTCCACAAGCCAACTTAAAAATAATTACCCATGTAGGAAATAATTTACCGGAGATGTGTGCAGCAATTGTGGCTGGAGAAACTCGGGATTTTATTGAGACCAATGAATTATGAATTATGAATAATGAAAATTTTGATCATTGTGAATTCTTTCCATTCCCCAAAACATCAAATTCGGTTCCACAATCAAACGCATTGCAATCTCAGGAAATAGGGAGTGAAGATATTTAGTTAATAAAGTGCGATCGCCACCAGTAATGACAATCTTACCTTGGGGAAATGATTGCCACCATGCTTCCACAAAATCTTTAATTCCTGCCAACAAAGTATATATCACCCCACTTTGGATTGCTTCTTGAGTATTGACAGCAAAACGTTGCGGTAAATCTAGGGGTAATTCTACATCTGGTAATTGTCCTGTATTTTCGGCAAGAGTTGCTATCTGTAAACCTAATCCTGGCAGAATTGCACCCCCAAAAAAATTTTGGTTAGCGTCAGCACCACTAAAGGTGAGTGATGTACCTGCATCTATTACTAAGATGGGAAAACCCCAAGCATTACCCGCACCCCACAAAGCCAAAGCCCGGTCAATTCCTAAGGTAGGATACATACCTTGGAGAGGTATTTCTTCTAAGGTAATAACACGTACATTGGGGTAAGTTAACCATAAGGCTGTTTGACTAGGAACCACTGAGGCAAGGAGGAGGGGGAGAGATGGGGTAGTGGGGGGAATGTGGGTAGTGTGGGGAGTAGGGGGAAGACTTGAGGAAAGGATTTCTTGTGCCTCGGGCAGTGTTTGACATTTAGATAATTGATATACGAATGATTTAGGAAGGCGTTGTGTATCGTAGGTGTGGCAAAGGGTTTTGCCGTTAAACAAGCCCCAGTGCAAGTGGGAATTGCCAATTATAAGAGCTAACCACATTTTTAATATATTTTTAATATGTCGACGCAGTCAATTTCTAAAGATTAAAAAACAATATTAATACTATCGTTGTTATTAGATTAAAGGTTGAATTTTCCTAGAGACATGCTATAAGACTACAGTTATACATTTCTTCTACCTAAGGATATTCAACTAAGTGGCGGGTAGTTAAGTAATTAGATAAAAAGGAATAGGCAATAGGGAATAGGGAATAGAGAAATAATTATGTGTAATAAATTTATATCTAAGTGGTAAAACGAGATTGTCTCAACCATTTTCAATGGACAGAACTCATAATTTTAATACTGCGATGGTAATTTCCCCCTACACCCCACACTTTTATACCCAGTTCCAAACTCCTGATGCTCTTAAATTTTTTGGTAGAGATTTATACTTTTAGTTTATTTAACCAAATATATAAAAAAATTAATAAATATTTACAATAACTCCGTGTCAAAATATAACATAGAGGAAAAAATACTCATTTGCTATGGAGGGTAGTTATGGTAGCGCTCACCGAAAACCCCAAGAAAAGACTAACTGTACAGGTGGTCGATATCGCTGAACAAACAACCACCATTCGTTCTCTGGACTGGGATCGCGATCGCTTCGATATTGAATTTGGTTTACAAAACGGTACTACCTATAACTCGTTTATCATACGCGGTGAGCAGACTGCTTTAGTCGATACCTCTCACGAAAAGTTTCGCCAGTTATATTTAGATACCCTTAAAAATCAAATTAATCCAGCAGACATTGACTATTTAATTATCAGTCATACCGAACCAGACCACAGTGGTTTAGTTAAAGATGTCTTGCAACTTGCCCCGGATGTTACCGTTGTAGGTTCCAAGGTGGCAATTCAATTTTTGGAAGACTTGGTACATCAACCCTTCAAGCGGCGGATTGTGAAAAATGGCGATCGCTTAGATTTAGGTAATGGGCATGAGTTAGAATTTGTCATCGCACCAAACTTACACTGGCCAGACACTATCTTTACCTACGACCATAAAACCCAAATTCTGTTTACTTGTGATGCTTTTGGGTTGCATTATTGCTCAGACGACACTTTTGACGAAGATTTAGAAGCCATATCTCCAGATTTTGAATTCTACTATGAATGCTTGATGGCTCCTAATGCCCGGTCGGTGCTGTCTGCACTCAAGCGCATGGGTGAACTAGAAAAAATCGGTATGATTGCCACAGGTCACGGCCCGCTACTTTATCACAACGTTGAAGAACTGACCGGACGCTACCGCAGTTGGAGTCAATCTCAAACTAAGGCAGAAACTACAGTTGGAGTATTTTACGTTTCCGGTTATGGTTGGGGCGATCGCTTAGCCCAAGCTGTTAGCAATGGTATTACCAAAACAGGCGTAGCGGTGGAATTAGTAGACCTCAAAACCGCAGACTTGCAAGAACTTCGGGAAATAGTTGGTCGTTGTGCAGGGATTGTTGTTGGCACACCACCAGTATCCAACCCAGCCGCACAAACTGCCCTTAGCACTGTTTTAGGTTCGGCTAAAGAAAAACAAGCTGTGGGGATTTTTGAATCTAATGGTGGTGATGATGAACCAATTTATCCCTTAATGAATAAATTCCGGGATTTGGGTTTAACACTAGCCTTCCGGGCCATTCAAATTCGAGAAACACCCACAGAAAATACTTACAAGCTTTTAGAAGAAGCGGGAACAGACTTAGGACAATGGGTAACACGCGATAAAAGCATCAAACAGATGAAATCTCTGGATGCTGACGTGGATAAGGCCTTAGGTAGAATTAGCGGTGGGTTGTATATCATTACTGCCCAAAAAGGTGATGTTAAAAGTGCCATGCTTGCCTCTTGGGTTAGTCAGGCTAGCTTTAAACCCTTGGGAATATCAATTGCGGTGGCAAAAGATCGGGCGATCGAATCACTCATGCAAGTGGGCGATAAATTTGTGTTGAACGTCCTAGAAGAGGGCAATTACCAAAGCTTAATGAAACATTTCCTCAAACGCTTTGCCCCTGGTGCAGATCGTTTTGAAGGAGTTAGAACCCAGAGTGCCCAAAATGGTGCGCCTATCCTCACCGATGCTTTGGCATACATGGAGTGCGAAGTTACCAGTAGGATGGACTGCGGCGATCACTGGATTGTCTACAGTACAGTTGATACCGGACGGGTGAGTAAGCCAGATGCCTTAACTGCCGTGCATCATCGTAAGGTAGGTAATCATTATTAGGGTATGAGGAGTGTGAGGGGTATGAGAAGAAAAGGCATTATATATCTTCTTTACTCCTCACACTCCCCACACTCCCCCTACTCCACCCTGCGGGAAGTCGCTTGCGCGTCTACACACTCCCCCCACTCCCCCCACTCCAAAACTATGACATCCACAAAACCCCGTGACGTTCAAATTCTCCCCATTGCAACAGATACAACAATATTGCGATCGCGCAGTTGGACTCGTCTGAGATTTGAAATTGAATACGCCCTTGCCAAGGGTACAACTGCAAATTCCTATTTGATTCAAGGCAATAAAATCGCCTTGATTGATCCACCAGGAGAAACTTTTACGAAAATTTACTTAGATGCACTTCAAAAACGGTTTGATTTAAAACAAATTGATTATGTGATTCTCGGTCACGTCAATCCCAACCGTGCCGCGACTTTAAAAGTTTTACTGGAACATGCGCCGCAGTTAACTTTTGTTTGTTCTAATCCAGGAGCAATCAATTTGCGGGGGGCATTGGAAAATCCAGATTTACCTATTTTGGTGAAACGTGGAGAAGAAACCCTCGATTTAGGCCAAGGTCATCACCTGCAATTTATTCCCACACCTAATCCCCGCTACCCCGATCAACTCTGCACCTACGACCCACAAACAGAAATTTTATACACAGATAAGCTCTTTGGAGCGCATATCTGCGGCGATCAGGTATTTGATGAAGGCTGGCAAACTTTTCTCGAAGACAGACGCTATTACTTTGAGTGTCTAATGGCTCCTCATGCCCGTCAAATCGAAACTTCATTGGAAAAACTTGCTGATTTGCAAGTGAGGATGTACGCCCCGAATCACGGGCCATTGGTGCGTTATGGCTTAATTGATTTAACAAAAGCCTATCGGGAGTGGAGTCAGCAGCAGACATCTCAAGATACTACCGTGGCATTAATTTATGCCTCAGCTTACGGAAATACCGCAACCTTAGCTCAAGCGATCGCTCACGGTATTACTAAAGCAGGTGTCAGCGTTGAATCCATTAACTGCGAAGTAGCCGAACCTAGCGAAATTCAAGCTGCTGTCGAGAAAGCAGCAGGATTTATCATTGGTTCCCCTACTCTTGGTGGACATGCACCGACGCCAGTCCAAACTGCTTTGGGTATAGTACTTTCCACTGCTGCCAAAAACAAACTCGCGGGTGTTTTTGGTTCCTACGGTTGGAGTGGCGAAGCCATTGATTTAATTGAAGGCAAACTCAAAGATGCTGGTTATCAATTTGGCTTTGAACCTATCCGAGTAAAATTCAAACCTAACGATGTCACTTTGCAAACTTGTGAAGAAGCCGGAACAGACTTCGCCCAAGCACTGAAAAAAGCTAAAAAAGTCCGTACTCCTAGCCAACCCGCCAGCAATGTCGAACAAGCTGTAGGGCGGATTATTGGTTCTTTGTGTGTGATTACAGCGAAGCGAGAAGATGTATCTAGTGCAATGTTAGCTTCTTGGGTATCTCAGGCCAGCTTTAATCCTCCTGGTTTCACTGTCGCTGTTGCCAAAGATCGGGCAATTGAACCGTTGACGCACTCAGGTAATCAATTTGTTCTCAATATCCTTAAAGAAGGGAACCACATAAGCTTAATGAAGCACTTCTTGAAACCCTTTGGCCCAGCACAAGATCGTTTTACTGGTGTTGCTACCACAGAAGCCAAGAACGGTAATCCTATCCTGACTGATGCGTTGGCTTACTTGGAATGTACTGTGCAAACTCGAATGGAAGCAGGTGATCACTGGCTAGTGTACGCAACTATAGATAATGGCAAAGTACTTAGTGATGGTGTTACTGCTGTGCATCATCGCAAGTCAGGGAATCATTATTAAGAAAGCAGAAGGCAGAAGGGAAGGGGTGGAAACTATAACCTTATTTCTGCTCATCTCTAGCTACTGACTAAATCCGCTTTTCCAAATATTGACCAATCATCAACTGCTCACCTGCACGGGAAATTATAGATTGGCGTGTGCGGTATTTGCTGCCGACTAGCTTTAATTCTTCTTCAAATACTGAATTATTGTATTCAGTTCGCAGACATAGTGTTGTGGGGTTGGGGAAGTAATACTGGGCTGTCACTGGTTTAGCTGTGGCAAAACCGCGATCGCGATATAGTGTGTTTCCTAAAGCCCCAAATAAGGTTGTGCCCTTTGATTCCTTCTTGTTTGAAATCGAATTAGTGCTTTCCCAAATGACTTCAGCACCACAGGTTAAACTCGCTGTATTAGGCAAGCCGTGCATTTGAGCAAGTTTACGTAATTTTTCGCATCCTTGCTCCAAAAAATTGATAGTAATTACACTTACCATTTCTTTGGTTTCTCCCTCTGGGAGAGTGTAATAGCGACGTTCCGAGCGCCATTGACCTACAGATGCTTGAAAAAATTCAGCAAGCAGAGATTCGTCGCTTGTTTGTAAAATTTGTAGTGGTAATATCATTGGTAGTCTTCCTCGTGTCAAGTTAATTTAAGTTGTTCATATAAGGACATACACAATATGTGTCCTGTTTTTCAAATTATTTACTTTTTTTAATATAAACTAAAAAGACCAAGAGTTATTGATAAAGTTGCTACAACTTTAGAAGAAGTATCTATTTCTAAAAAATATATGAATACTTAAGTAAAAGCAGGGTTAAAGAATGCGCTCGCACAACTTCACGAACATATCAACTAATGAAAATATTATCCTACTCTTGAGGAGAATCATCTTCTATAGTTATATTTAATTCATGTGGATAGTTTTCAATCGCTTCGAGCATTTGTTCAAATTGTGAGTCATCTTTAAAAACTCTAGCCATTTCTAACTAAGGATTTTTCCGCTCAAGAGATGGTAGTTTTATAGGTAAAGAAACTATTTCTGCTCCGGTTAAATGGATTTCTAGCCGTTGCTGAATTTGGCTTAGGGCTGTTATGTCGCTTTGCTCGTTCCAGCCAAACCGAAAAACTCTCACACACAAATCAATTTATTTTTTCACCACAAATTTATAGATACAAACTTTCTCATGGTCAAAACATGACTAAAGTCACGGGTGTATACATGACTTTTTCCTCATGTACTTGCTAGGTGTAGTTTTTAAGATAAAGACAAAAACTACAAGGAGTGATAGCATGTTGGCTTTTTAGAGATTATTTGTGGATAGTTAAAGAATTTTTTGTTACAGCCTAATAAACAATACATGTATTAGCTAAAAACTAACTAGAAATAGGATTATTTTCCCCCCTTTTGAGTCTTATACCTTTAAGTAGAGACAAGTTAAATTACAAATATTTATACTATGTTAATAATTGTATCAACTCAGACCAAGTCTTTCTGATTTTGGACGATTAGCATCTTCTTCGACATGCTTAGTATACTTTTTTTGAAAAGAAAGTAATTTACTATACATAAAATCTAATAAAAGTTATGAAATAAGACTTACACTTTTTTGTTTCTGAATGTCTTTGTTTATTCATCCAGCCTCAGTGATATTCACGTTATTCATTGGGACTATTTATTAACAGACAATCATAATTAGGCAAAAGCTGCCCCAGTAGGAGCCAAATATAATGATTTGTGACGGAGATAAGCTGCGTATATTAGTTAAAAATCCCCCCTTATTGCCGAATTCATCTGTATTCTTACTGGTTGGTTGGCTAGGTATAGGATTGTTGATGGGGGGTTGCGGATCATTTCCCAAAGAATCAGTGGAGGCTCAGCAAGAGCGTCCTAGTGTATCTGGACAAGCAAATAGTGCAATACCTGTAGATGTAGCGATCGCTCGTAAAGATGATTTGCAAAAAAAATTAGAATACACAGGTAATACTACACCGTTGCGCACTGTATCGTTGCGATCGCAAATCCAAGGACAGCTTTTGGCTTTGAATGTAGATGTGGGGGATGTGGTATCAAAAGGTCAAATAGTTGGACAGGTAGATGATGCGCTCCTGCTAACAGCCTTAAATCAAGCCAAAGCAGAACTAGCAGCCCTCAAATCAGAAGTGGCAAGGGCAAATGCTCAAGTTAATAATGCGCGTGTGGAGGTAGAACGGACGCGATTAGAAGTTGCACAAGCCCTTGCCGATGCCGAAAGACAAGATAAACTCCTCAAAGAAGGAGCGATCGCTCAACAAGCAGCCCAACAAGCACGCACTGACGCCAATACGGCGACACAAGCATTCCGCGCTGCACAACAGCAAGTACGTACAGAACAAGAAGCCGTTGCTGCTGCTAAAGGTAGATTAACTGCTCAACAAGCCTTGGTAGCAGAAGCCAAAGAACGCCTTTCCTATGCCAAGTTGATATCCCCGATTGCTGGGGCTGTCTTAGAAAAGGTTACAGAACCCGGAAATCTTTTGCAACCAGGTAATGAAGTTTTAAAAATCGGCGATTTTAGCCGTGTCAAAGTTAGAGTCGAAGTTTCCGAATTAGAACTGGCAAATATTCAGGTGGGACAATCAGTACAAGTACGCTTAGATGCCTTTCCTGATAATACATATGTCGGTACTGTGGCACGTATCTCCCCAGCTGCGGACAATACAGCTCGTTTAGTACCAGTAGAAGTAGTGATTCCCAATAATGGGGCAAAAATCGGCAGTGGACTTTTAGCAAGAGTAAGTTTTATTGAAAAAGAACAAGAACGAGTAGTAGTACCTTTAACTGCAATTCAGACAGGAGGAGGGAATAACCAAAACCGAAATTCCAACTCGAAACCAAAAACGGATCAGGGTAAGGTGTTTATCGTGAAGCGAGAACAAGGCAAAACTACAGTTGCAACTAAACCTGTAAAATTAGGCAAAAGTAATGACGGCAATGTAGAAATTATCTCTGGTTTGCAACCGGGTGAGGAGTATGTAGTACGCAGTGGTAAGCCTCTAAAAGAAGGGGATGTTGTACGTCTTTCGATACTTTCGGAAAAATTGTAGTGGTTAGTAGTTAGTAGTTATTAGTTAATAGTTAGTTTTTAACCACTATCTACTATCCACTAACAGCCACAACCGAAAATACTATTATCTACTCTGAATATAAAAAAATGCAGGCAACCAAAAAAAGTGGGGGATTGAGTGTTAGCGCCCTCGCGATTCGCCAACACATTGGTACACTGATGCTGACTCTTGCAGTCATCATTATGGGCATGTTTTTTATCACTAAACTGCCAGTAGATTTACTGCCATCAATTACTTATCCCCGCATTGGTGTACGGGTGCAAGCCCCTGGAATTTCGCCGGAAGTAGCAATTGATGAAATCACCAGACCACTGGAAGAAGCTTTTGCGGCTACTGAGGGTGTGGTGCAAATTTTTTCTCAAACCCGTGAAGGACAGGTGAATGTGGATCTGTTCTTTCAACCAGGGGGTAATATTGACCAAGCCCTCAACGATGCTACTGCCGCATTTAACAGAGCTAGAAGTGGTTTACCAGACACAATTGAAGAACCGCGCATCTTCAAATTTGACCCCTCCCAATCCCCAATTTACGAATTAGCCTTAACTTCACCCTCATTAGAAGGTGTAGATTTGCGGGTATTTGCCGAAGAAGAACTAGCCCGTGAACTCAGTGTGGTATCTGGTGTCGCGGGGGTAGATGTATCAGGGGGAGTACAAGAAGAAGTCAGAGTAAATATTGATTTAGATCGCTTGCAAGCTATTGGTGTAGGTTTAACAGATGTACTTGACGAACTCACCAACCGTAACCAAGACATTTCTGGTGGTCGAATTTTTGGACAAAATTCCGAACCTCTCACCCGTACCGTCGGACGCTTCCAGAGTGCGGATGAAATCAGCAATCTTTCTTTTGAAGTCTCTTCTTCTGCCCCTAGTTCCTCAACTTCTCCTACTTCCATTCCTAATCGCCGCGTCTACCTACGTGACTTTGCTCAAGTCATTGATGGTACTGAAAACCAACGCCTTTCGGTTTTACTCAACAGACAACCAGCAGTAAAAGTCAGCATTCAAAAGCAACCGGATGCTAATACTATAGACGTTGTGGATGGAGTGAAAAAACGGATCGAAGAATTGCGAAAATCTGGTGTCATTCCAGAGGGAGCAATTCTTACACCTACTTTGGATGAATCACGGTTTATCCGTAATTCTATTTCTAACGTCACAAGTTCTGGTTTAATCGGAGCAGCACTAGCCGCGATCGCAGTTCTGTTATTTCTGGGTTCGGTGCGGCAAACTCTAATTATTGTAGTTGCCATTCCCCTCGCAACCCTAGCTGCGATCATTTTAATGGGATTGTTTGGACTATCCCTCAATATTTTCAGCTTGGGTGGTTTAGCCTTGGGCGTAGGTATCGTAGTAGATAACTCCATCGTCATGTTGGAGAATATTGCCGAAGGTGCAGGCATGACTCCTGGTAAAGATACCAGAACTCGCCTCAGTTCATGGCAACTCATTCAACAGGCAGAACAAAGTAGCCAAGAAGTAGAATCTGCTTTGCTAGCTTCTACTAGCACCAACCTAGTGTCGGTATTACCGTTTTTGCTGATTGGCGGCTTTATTTCGCTGCTATTCAATGAATTAATTCTGACTATTAGCTTTGCTGTTGCTGCTTCTATTTTAATTGCGGTAACTGTAGTGCCGATGCTCGCTTCTCGGATGTTATCGTGGCGTACTTCCAGTGGTTTGAGTAATTTTTGGTTCCTTCGGGAGTTTAATCGCCGTTTTGATGCTGCAATGAGAAATTACGGTGCTTTTTTAAGTAAAATTTTGCGTTTTCGCTTGATTACAGTGGCGATCGCGATCAGCTTATTAGGTGGTGGCAGTTTATGGGTAGCACCACAAATTCCCCAAGAAATTTTACCCCGGATCAACACTGGACAAGCTACTTTATTTGCTCAGTTTCCTCCCGGTACACCTTTAGAAAATAACCAAAAAGTTATGGCTGCGGTTGATGAAATTCTCCGTGGTCAGCCAGAGACAGAATACGTATTTTCCACAATTGGTGGTGGTTTATTTGGTAGTAATACTACCGAAAATCCCCTACGGAGTTCTAGCACCATCACCCTCAAACCAGGTTCTGATGTGGAGGCCTATGTGGAACGAGTTACTCAAGAATTTAATAAACTGAATTTAGTTGGTGTGCGTTTGCGTGTTGCTCCTGGGCAAGTCCGGGGTTTAATTCTTACCAATTCTCCAGTACGAGGAGCAGAAGTTGACATTATCCTGCAAGGAAATGATGCAGACACCTTACAAAAAGCTGGACAGCAATTACTAGCTACTCTAGAAGAAAAAGTTACCCTAGCCAGATTCCGCCCCGATGCTGATGCACGTCAACCAGAACTGCAAATTCGTCCAGATTGGGAAAGGGTTGCAGCCGTAGGATTAACTGCTAGAGAGATCGGTGACACAATTGCGACTGCCATTGAAGGTAGTGTACCAACACAGTTACAACGTGGTAATCGGCTTGTAGATGTGCGGGTGCAGTTAAATGAAGAATCTGTGCGATCGCCCTCCCAACTAGAAAGATTACCTTTATTTGTAGAAAATAATCGCCAAGTCCGTCTTAGCGACGTTGCAGAAATTGTCGATGCTCAAGCCCCTTCAGAAATTCAACGCATTAACCAGCGTCAGGTTTACATTATCGCTGGTAACTTGAGCGAAGGCGCAAATCTCAGTGATGCCCAAGCCCAAGTGAATGAAGTATTGAATAACTTAAAATTGCCTCAAGGTGTGAGTGTCCTACCTAGTGAGACAGCAGAAGCTAATCGGCAATTACAAAATTCTCTATGGTTATTAGGGGGATTAGCCGCCTTTCTAGTCTTCGTAGTTATGGCTGTGCAATACAATTCCCTCATCGACCCCTTGGTAATTATGTTTACAATTCCCTTAGCGTTAGCTGGGGGTATTTTTGGGCTTTACATTACCAAAACTGCGATCGGTGCAACAGTGATAGTTGGTGCAGTCTTGCTAGTAGGCATCGTTGTTAACAACGCCATCATCATGGTGGAACTAGCAAATCAAATTCGGGAACAGCAAGGCATTGACCGTAAAACAGCAATTTTACAAGCTGCTCCCCAACGTCTACGCCCAGTATTAATGACTACAATTACTACAGTTTTAGGCATGTTCCCTTTAGCATTGGGAATTGGCGAAGGTTCAGAATTTTTACAACCTTTAGGTATTGTGGTGTTTGCAGGATTGTCTTTGGCAACACTATTAACGTTGTTTATTATTCCTTGTTTCTATACCTTACTGCATGAGGTTTTGAACTGGAAATGGATAAACTCTGTAATCATGCGATTGAGAACGTTGAGGAAACTCTAAACTAAAATTAGCTGTGTTGCTCAAACCAAAGTATTATGACTGCTATTACATTTAACCTCAACAACATCATCAAATTAACCGACGGCCAGTTTTATCAATTGTGTCGGGATAATCCTGATGTTAAATTTGAGCGTAATGCTTTGGGAGAAATCATTATAATGTCACCTACCGGGGGAGAAACTGGGAGACACAATGCTAGATTGACTGCTCAATTTGTTTTTTGGAACGAAAAAACTAAATTGGGTGAAGTATTTGATTCTTCAACTTGTTTTAAATTGCCCAACGGTGCAGATCGCTCCCCCGATGTTGCTTGGATAAAAAAAGATAGATGGGATGCACTGACATCAGAACAAAAGGAAAAATTTCCTCCCATTGCCCCTGATTTTGTTTTAGAGTTATTGTCCCCCACTGATAGCTTGCAAGAAACACAAAAGAAAATGCAAGAATATATCGATGCAGGGGTAAAACTTGGTTGGTTAATTGATAGAAAAACTGGCCGCGTCGAAATTTATCGACCAGGAAAAGCAACAGAAATATTACAGCTTCCTGCTAGTTTATCAGGAGAAGATATTTTGCCTGGATTTGTTCTAGATTTGAAAACAGTGTGGGAATAGTTTCAGTTATACAAATTTGCAAAAATTAAAAGTGGCTAGTAATTAACGACAGATACTCTTCAAATCACTGAATTGTCTGTCGCTTTGCTGATGTCATTAAGAATCAACTGCAAGTCTTGACGAATTTTAAGCAGTTGTCTTACACCAGTGTTAGAAGCAGCGATCGCACTTTCTTCCTGTTGACGTGCGGCTACAATTTGCTTGTCAATCTCGCTGTAAACTTGTAGTTCTACTTCTGTGAGTAGTTTTTCTATTTGATTTTCAAGATTTTTTGCAATGGCAATAAACTGACTTGTAATCTCTTGACGAGCTTCAGCCATTTTATCTTGTCTTTCTGCTTCTTTTTGCATGGAATGGGCATCTAAACCAGCACCAACTACTGACAGTACAGGACCAATAAACATAGTAAAATTAGCAAGATCTTTAGCAATACCAACGGCTTGCCAAGGCTTGAAATCCACACCAATAAATTTTCCTACACCATAAACTACATGATGGAGATTACTACCTGCTACATTCGTGGCATTTAAAAAACCTTGACCACTAGAAGCAACCCTACCAGCAGTAAATTTATCCCAAGGAACTCCTAACACATCACCAATTTTTTGTAGCGCCTCGACTTGACTTTGTAGCCGCTCAACATTCATATCATTATCAACATTTTTAGCAGATACTTTTTGAGTATTTTCCAAGCAAGCAATAAATGTTTGTACAAGGTTACTCTGCAACACTTTTTCTACTTCTTGACTAATATCCTCAACTGCTACTTCTACCAACTTTTTTAATTTTTCTGTGGCATTATCATAATGCTTTTGCACATTTAATATCAAGTTCGCATGATTACTTATAATTCCCGTTTAACCTCACCCCGCCTTCGGCACCCCTCTCCTTACTAAGGAGAGGGGTGCCGAAGGCGGGGTGAGGTTTTATTATTAAGTGATTAACCGAACTCGATATAACTCAGTTTTTTTATTCAGTTTTTCAAAATCTTCCTTAGTTATTGTTCCCACGGAATATGCTAGCTTAATTCCCTCTTTAGCAATTGCAGAGGAGATTTCTAAGGCTAGACTATGAAATTTTGTTCGCAAGCGTTCTCTTTCCTTATGCACTGTTCGAGATAATCGTGTCAGTACTTCCAAAAAAGTGGCATCTTGATTAGAATTGCGTGTAAAGCTTAATTGGGCTTCATCTACAGAAGCTAAAACAATTCGTACTGGTGTATCAAAACGAGCAAGTGCGGCGCGGCGTTCGACAAAATTATTTAAAGCATCAATAAAAGTTTGGAAACGACTGATTTCGATGAGAAAATCATCATCTTGATCTACACCTTCACAATAATCTTTTGCATCGATAAAACAGACAGGAAATTCATTGAGACTGTAGGGCTTAAGTGCCTCTGCTAAAGTTTTACGATAATTAGCAATTTTTTGCGCTTCCTCTCCTGCTTCATCAGACATTTTATTGATGAGCAGCATCATTTTCCAGCGATAACCTTTTTCATAAGCTAGCTTCTTGAAATTTTCTACTGTGATTGAATCAAAAAGCATATAAGTGAGGCTGAAAACTAATAAGTCGGCTTTATTAATTGCCTCATAGGTGATTTCATCGTGGTCTTTACGGTCTGTAAATAGTCCTGGCGTATCTATTAATTTGATACTATTCCAGTCATAGGTAGCAGTTACATCAGTTGCAATATCAGAATCTATTTTAATATCTCGTCTTCCTGTAAGTGCAGAAATAGTTGTAGATTTACCCGCGTTATATTGTCCGACAAAAGCTACCATAATAATCCCATCTTTACGATATTCTTTGACTTCATCACGTAGTTGATGACGAATAGCTACAAATTCAGGATGATTGGCTTGAGCTAAAATTTTATCAAAATCAACACAGGCGTTTTTGAATTTAGTAACGATTTCAGCAGCATTAAATACTTGTTGTTGAATCATTTTTGGCTACTCCTAACTTATTTAATTACCTTTAATGTGTTTTATTTTCATTAACTAATTTAACTGCACATCCTATCCATCTACGTGTTTTAGTTAGGTCAGCTTTTTCCGTTGAACATAAATATTGTGTTTGAGACTCTTGCGAATTGCTATTATTTTTATTGTTTTGTCTCAGTTTATAAATTAATTTTTCTCCTTTGATTGCAAAATTTATACGTTCAGCATTTTTTGAGAATCTAACTCTTTTTGTTTTTTCAATTCTTCTGGCAACATCAAATATGTTATTCTCTCGTAAATATCGCAAATAAATACTATTGGTAAAAAGATGATAAGTATTATTAGCAACATTGTTCCAAATAGACCGAGCCTGGATAATGACATTAACAATAGAGTCAAAATCCTTTCTTGCCAAGAACAACCCCAGCGTCCACAAAATTCAGCGAAAAATACGACTTGCATTTTTAATCCTGTTGAAAAATTTTTAGTATTTACTAAAGTATCGAAAGCTTGTACACCTGTAGATGTTCATCGAGATATTTCTGGTGAAATAATATAAATGTCTTCTTGTAAAACTCTGTTAACTATTTCTTGAGATTTTACAAAAGTCAATTTATATTTTGTTTGAATTTTTATACTTCGTCCAAAATTACGTTGTACTTTACCAATGGTTTTGATAATCCCTTCATCTGTTAATTGTTCGTATTTTTCAAAACACCAATCGATAACGCGCTTGGCATAAGCACGGTTAAGATAATTAGCAGATTCATCTAATTGACTTTTAGCTTTGGCGAGATGCTTACTTATTTTTTCTATTCCCTGAATCAATTCATCAAAGTAATTATTAATATTAACGGCTACAGCATCACAATACTTGCTAAATTCTTCTGCGGCTTTGCTGAGAGTTTTCCGTTGATACTCTTCTAATTGATTGTTTAAAGATTGGCTAATCTTTTCTACCGCTTCACGTTGTTTCTCTTTCTGAGACTTAAAAAAGTTTGTAATTACACTAAAAACAGCACCAATCGCCACAACAAAAATAGCAAGTGGAGGTGCAGCAAAAGCGAAGCTTAGTGCAAGTCCCACCATAGCGCCACCAATACGTAACATATCTTTAAAGTTAATACTACTTTGCTTATTAAAATTGAAATTTTCACCTCCTAACTTAGCCATCAATTGTAATTCACTACCAATTTCTTCTAGTAATTCTTCAATTTCGTGATTGAATTTTTTTCCGCTTTCTTCAAAAGTATTATTTAATCTATCTTGAAATTTTAATATTCTTAGCCTATTTTCCCATCTAAATTTCAACTGATTTTCATCAGCATCCCAATTTTCTTCTGCAAAAGGTTAAATTGTATCGAATGCGTCTTTAAAAACTGTGTTAATTTGCTGTATTAAATATTCGTGATTATCCCTAGATGCTTTTGTGATTTCCTCTTGAAACTTATCACGCATATTTTTCAAGTGGTTAGTCAAGTTTTGATAAGCTTATACCTGCTCAGTCACCCATTTGTTAGGCTCTTCAATTGCACCAACTGTAGAACCAAGTAAGGTTTGAGAACGTCTAATTACTCCATGCTCAACTAAAGACACCCGAATAGCATCAAGAAAATTCTGTATACGGCTTGCTTTAAATAGTTTGTCTTTATATTTTTGATGCTCTGATTCCCGTGACATTTGTGCAGCCAAAAGCATTACAGGAATAATATCAAAGTAGTCGTTAGCGTAATGCTGTTTGGCGTAGCGACGGATGCGTTCAATATGTCCACCTAAACCGCTTTTACTATCCATTACAAACAATTTATCTGAGTCTTTTAAGAAATGTTCTAACCTTCGAGTGTCTCGAAGATTATTTTTAACGTTAAGTAATATAATTAATGGTTTTGATTTTTCTTTTAACAACTGTAAAAATTTAAATTCTGTTTCTTGAATGCTGTCATTTGTGACTACATAACAAATAACATCAGATTCTTCGATAATGCTTTCGGCAATTTCTTCATCACTTTTACCACCAGGTGCACCAATCCCAGGAGTATCAATAATCCGAATATTTTTCCACTCATAAACTCGATTAAAACGAGTAGTACGCTGTTTACCTACACCAATAGCATCCCAGCCACCACCTGTAATAATCGCATGGAGAGTGCTTTTGCCTGCCTTAGTTTTACCTATGAAGGCGATACTGAAATGCTTTAAAGCACGTTGTTTTGCACGCAGCAATTCACGTACCCCTTCAAGCTCTTTGAGAGTTTTAGCGGAGAGAGCATTTCTCGTACTTTCAAGCTGTTCTGCTACTTTTTTAGCTTGATTAGCTTGTCCTTTATTGCTTGTTTTTTGCTGTATTGCCTCAGTAGCTTTTTCAAGATTTTTAGCTAAACTCGCAAGAGCAGAATAAGCACTTTTGAGTGAATTTTCTGCATAATTGTAATCTTCAGTTGCTATGACTGTACATCGCTGGATTGCATCGTCATACTCAGGTCCCGCTAGTAATATTTCCTTCCGCAATTGCTCAATTCTACGTCCAAGATTTTCAGGAGCAACTTTTGCTAAATTATCTACTAATGCGCGAGATAAAACCGAATCTACCCCCTTTAAAAGACGCGCACCCACAGATAATTCTGATTCGTCTCTATTGTCAGTAGTGCGTTTAACTCTGTCTAATTTTTCGGTTTGTTCCAGCAACCTTTCGATTTCTGAATTCGACCAGTTCCAAATTTTTGCAATATGGTCTGCCATCTCCCGTTCTAATGGTGAAAAATAACCGTCAATATAGGCAATAGCTATTATCTGTCGCATTGCCTCACTTTGCTCACTCTGTTGGATTTGACGTGCTACATTCTCAACAGATACAAAGTTTTCATCTTGACTCAATATTTTCTCCATCTCTTCGATGGTATGTGTTCCCATGTTCGTATTTTGTGCTAACTCTCGCAGCACCTTTGCTTCTTCGCTGTGAATCTGCTCATCAGCACACACCATATGTGTGAGGAGTAAAAATTGGTAGTTTATTTGCTTAGAGGTTAGTGGCGACATCTTGAACCCTGAGTGTCAATCCTAGAATAAGGGTAAGCAATAATGATAATCGCCAACGTCAGAAAAATTACGGGAAATTATGAGACTTCCTACTTACCTGCTCACCAACCTCTACGAGAGCATCCCAAATTTTTCAAAACACAAAGCGAAGTAGCTCTTATTAACACTTTGCGTTCCTTTGCGAAAACCTCTGCGTGACTCTGCGTTTAAAAATCAACTTTCGGGTCATTACTTAAAAAAGCGAGTGGCGAAATTCTGCTCACGCGTCGGCGACAAAGCACGTGCTTTGATAATTGCTGTTACCAACAAAGCATAAGATATTCCCCCAACTACTACCAACAACCCTAAAACGAAAACTCCCAACGATCCCGCTAAACCCGCGCTGCTGTTCCACAAACCATGCAGCCCAGCAGCACTTAAGTATCCTATGGGCAGAATTCGCGAAGCTAGACGTGGCTTGAGGATACCCAAACCAATACAATATCCAAACCAGCCACTCCAAGCCATATGTCCTGCAACTTCGCCTAGTATTCGTGGAATCAGTAATTGCAACCCTGCTCCCAAAGCCGCTTCTGTTCCCATCTCTTGGGCCACTTCTGCAATTCTACCAGGCACATATTGACCCAAGGTTTCAAACAAAGTAAAGCCAACTGCGGAAGCTGCCCCCAGCAAAATTCCATCCAAGGGTTCCCAAACACCGATACGCTCCCGTTTAGGGGATACTAGCGATTTGCCAATTAAATAAAATACGATGATGGGTAAGGCTTTGACTAATTCTTCTAGTAACCCAGCGCCTATAAAGAAGCGAAGAAATAATTCGGGAAAACTGAGGCTACTGGGATCTTCAGGTATGCTTCCTTGTAGAATGCCGCGAAACACAATGATGAAAAGATCAAGTATGGGGCTAGCCAAAACTACCATTGTGGTGATGATTGAAGCAATTAACACCCACCAGGGTTTAGGTTTGCCACATAACTGGTAGATAAAATATAAGGTTGCCCCAGCCAAGTATGCCCCTAGTAATATTTGATATAAATAACCTTGGACAAAAAACAGTAGTACCACGAAGATAACGGTAATGATGCCTGGTACTAAGTAGGCTTTGCGAGTTAAATCTTTGGGTGTTGACAAAAGCGGTATTAGTTGCGACAGGCTAGTATCATCATTGGTACTAGGTGAAGGCGCTGAATAGTTAAAGGCTGCATTATTTGTTACAGGTGCTGGCTGTGGTATACTAATAGGCTGAGGATTGTACTGATACTGATATTCGAAAAAGAATTCTGGACCATTATTACCAAGAGTAATGCGATCGCCATTTTGCAATTCCTGACATCCCTGCAAAATCTGTCCGTTTAAATAAGTTCCATTAGCACTATTGAGATCGCAAACTAGAAAGCTAGTTCTACCATCTGGTGTTTGAGATGGACGAATGACCGCATGACGCCGCGAAACCATATTGTAGACATTGGAATCTAAGACAATTTGACAACTACTGGGGTCACGTCCCAGTACCATCTCACCAGTGGTTAGCAGCGAGTAGGAATACTCTTGACTACCAGCAACCATACGTAAAAATGCATTACTCATTAGGCTACTCCCCTACCCAGCCAATAGTAATTATCAATACACATAAAATATTAATTCTTTACACAAAAGGCGCAAAAAATATAGTAAGTTTTTAAACATTAAGATAATTATAAAAGTATATCAAACAGTTTCAAAGCTGATTTGATACAGCTAAAATCATTGATTATTTGTCATCAAAAAATAACTAATCATTGTTTACTATTAAACCAGCAAAAAAAACAACAATGAAAAGGTAAAGAAATTCATAAATTTTTTGTGAACTAAGTTGACTCAGGTATCTACCTTGTGAATTCACTCAATCTAAAGATTATTTCCTGATAGTGATTTTCCGTAATCTCAGCTGCATGGATTGTTTTAATTACTAGATCACTAGCACCACCAGCCAACACACAGGAGGCAAAAGGTAAAAATCGTCACATAAGATTTTTGTCCATATCTTAAAATTCTAAATTATTTCCGCCGTATTGCACTAGATACTTCCTATATCAAGTAATTAAGATAACATAGAGGTTGTGTATTATAATGTTACAAACTATTATCAACAATCGTTACAAGATTGTGAAAGTTTTAGGAGAAGGTGGTTTCGGCAAAACTTTTCTAACAGAAGATACACATTTGCCTTCCGGTCGTCGTTGTGTCATTAAGCAGCTGAAGCCTGTTACAGAGAATCCGCAGATATATAAAATGGTACAAGACAGGTTCCAGCGAGAAGCTGCCATTTTGGAGGATTTGGGAAACAGCAACAACCGGATTCCCAATTTGTATGCGTATTTTGCTGAACAAGGTCAGTTTTATTTAGTTCAAGAATATGTAGAAGGTAAAACTCTCACTGAAAAAGTACACACTGAAGGAGTAATGAGTGAGAGTGCTGTGCGGGAAATACTCAAGAGTTTGTTGTACGTTCTCAACTTCGTACACAGCAGACACATCATCCATCGGGATATTAAACCAGACAATATAATTCTGCGAGATGCAGATAATATACCGGTGCTGATTGACTTTGGGGCAGTACGGGAATCGATGGGTACAATCGTTAACTCTCAAGGCAACCCCACTAGTTCGATTGTCATCGGCACACCAGGATTTATGCCTCCAGAACAAGCAGCTGGTAGGCCTGTTTACAGCAGTGATCTCTACAGCTTAGCGATCACAATGATTTATTTGTTGACTGGGAGAATGCCACAGGAGTTGCAAACAGATCCCAGAACTGGAGAGATCATGTGGCATCAGTATGCCATGAATGTCAGTCCTAGTTTACGGATGGTACTAGATAAAGCGATCGCATATCATCCAGGCGATCGCTATCCTACCGCCAAAGACATGATTGATGCTTTACAGTCTCCTGCGGTTAATAATTACGTTGCACCCACAGAACCTTCTCCCCAATACAATACACCTGCATCACTAAACCCTGGAGGATATTCCCCACCACCCACAGTTATCAACTCAGGTGGACAACCCCCCCAGCACATCCAACCTGTTGTTACTCCCCTGGGTTCTAACCCAAACTGGTCGGGCGGAAGTTACAATCCTCAACAATACGTCTCACCTGCTGCAACCACGAATTCTGACTGGCTAGGTGGAGGTGGCACATTTAATACCAATGTTCCCGTACCTCCGGAAATTCAAGGTTGGAACTGGGGAGCATTTTTGATGTCTCCATTGTGGAGTATCACCAATCAAGTCTGGATTGGACTGTTATCTTGGGTTCCTTACGTGGGTATACCGATGCCTTTTGTCTTGGGTGCAAAAGGTAACACATGGGCTTGGAGAAGTCGGCAGTGGCGTAGTATTGAAGACTTTAAAGCCCACCAAAGAGCTTGGACAAAAGCAGCAATCATTCTTTATTCTTGCCTTGGGGCTTTAGGGGTCTTAATTGTAGCATTGGCTTTTATCGGTGCTAGTATTTCCGAACAAGATAACTCTAACTCTGACACACCAGTAGCAACTCCGACTCAGGTCAGTCCTACTCCTAGTGAACCTTCTACCTCAAGTTCTTCCAATTCTTCAAGTTCTTCAAGTTCTTCCAATTCTTCAAGTTCTTCGACTTCAACCTCCGGAACCACAACTGGTAACTTCCGACCAGTCGTAATACGCAACCTACAAACCTATTCCTACGACACTGGTTTGTTCTCTATCGATGTTCCCCAAGGCTGGAATCTCAGGGATAACAGTAATGCCAACGAAGTAATTATCTATTGGCTTGATCCAACTGAGAATGGTCTGATTCAAGTCAATGTTTTCAACACTGAAAACACTCCCACTCAAGAAGAATTAACCAATATTTTGAAGCGGTTTATTAACAAATTTGAGTCAGAACCAGACTTTAGAATGGATCAGCCTGTCAGACAAAATGACGGCAGTGTGAGGATTACTTGGAGTTATACAGCTAAAAGCGGAAATGCCTCCGGATCACTCACAGCTAATAGTTTTATCAAATCCCAAGGTGACAAAATTTCCATTGACTCCTATATTGTACCTAGTGAGCAATATAAAGAACTATTACCAACAGTTAACCAAGTTATAGCCAGTTACAAACTTAATGCATCAGCTACTTTGAAAAAATAATTGTTAGTAGTTAGTGGTTAGTGGTTAGTGGTTAGTTGTTTACCACTTCTCACACCCCACCCTTACCTTAAGCCGCGCAAAGCGCGTCTACACACCCCTCACACCCCTCACACCCCTCATCTCCCCATCTCCCCAATATCCACTAACCACTAACTAACCCTTGATACACTGCTAGTGTTTCTTGATGAACACGGTAAACGTTTAACCGTTCTAGATTTTGAATTGCCTTTACCTTCCACTGGTGGAGTGTTTCTGGGTTACTCAGCAGTTTAACTAAAGCTGCTGCTAAAGTATTTGGGTCTTTTGCTGGTACTAAAATACCAGCTTTTCCATAATCCAATGCTTCGGGAATGCCATCTACTTCTGTAGCTACAATTGCACAACTAGCTTCGCGGGCTTCGGAAATTACTAAGGGGCAAGGATCACGGTGAGAAGCGAGGACAAATATATCACAAGCTAGTAGATAACATTGGGGTTCTGGTTGAAAGCCTTCAAAGTGGATGCGTGAACTGACAGATGTTTTGCTTGCTTGTTCCTCAAACTCATGGCGATCAGGTCCGTTTCCGACTATGTATAAATGTGCTTGGGGAAAATCTGAGGCTACTTGCTCAAAAGCTGCAATTAACTCGGCTATACCTTTACGATAATACATCCCTGCCACAGTCGCGATCGCTGGATGTTGTAAAGGTAAAGGTTTATACTCTTGGAGGGGTCGGCTGCGGGGGCTTCCTAAAGTACCATTACATACTACCCACAGTTTTTCTTGAGAAATACCACGCTGTGCCATAGCCTCAGCAACTGCTTTACTAACAGCAATTACTCGGTCAGCTAGCCCCATAAATATACTGCTGCGTTGAAATTCATTGTGTACAGTCGAAACTAAGCTATATCTACTTTTACCTTTGTTTCTCAAAAAAGCTGCTAATATTACTCCTGTCATCATATGGGCATGAACAATATCTGGCTGAAATTCTTTGACGATTGCCCGATATCTAATAGCGGCTTTGATGAGATTGACTGGTTTGCGTGTTTGATCTAATTGATAGTGCTTAACACCATAATTTGCTAATAAATTTTCGTAACTTCCACCACTAGATATTACTGCCACCTCATGGCCATCTTTTGCTTGCAGACAAGCTAAATCGACAGCTACATTGACAATACCGTTACCAATTTCTTGAACCTCATTTAAAATATGTATAATTCGCATAATTAATAATCAATATCTTGATATAAGTAGATATGTTGAAATACAGCTAATAGGATTTTGGATTTTAGATTGAGCTACTGATCTAGGTATATAGGATTTATATTTGATTTTTGCGAAAAGCTCAATACATTTTCTGTTAAGAGTTCCCGGTCTTCACGAGTAAGCTCATAAATAAAACCGGATGTCTATAGGTTCTGTAAATCTATCTGCCACACTCATTTCTCAAATTGGTATTATTTTTTAACTTCCACTATGAATTATTAAATATTATTCATTCAAAGCAAATCATTAACTACTATACAGACCTTACGCAAAAATATTTACAGCATTGCCAAACAATCATAACTCAATCAGTACAACTTTACGAACATGATTATTTTGATACTGAAAACGACGTGCTATTACAGCATTTAACAAAAGTTGCCAAGCTTTCCAAGAAAAGAAAGAAGGAAAGATTATATTAATGATATTATGAATTTTTTGTTGCTTAAGAGCTACTATAAACCAATGTAATTTCAAATAATCTTTAATATCCTTAAAATTAGGGATATGAGAATAATGCATTTCATCTACTAAAGCATAGATCTTTTCTTTGATTAAAATATTTGCATTCAAGCGCCGAGATGGAGAAAACTTGTGGTTATAAGCACCGGGCCATATGGTGCGGTAAGCAAGACATTGATTGAGAAAAATCGCATCTCCAAATTTGGCAATGTGAATCCAAGAATCAATATCATCACAATTAGCATCAAATGTAGAATCCCAACCCCCTGTTTGCAAAAAAGCATCTCGACGGCAAGCTACTTGTACAGGTGTACCAAAAGGCAGAAGTTCCAGCAACATGCCGTAATGAATATCAGCTTGCGGGACATAAAAAGCTAAACCAGGTCCTACTTGAGGAGTGCGATCGCACTCAACTTCATTTTCATCCACTTGAGCGGCAATACAGGAACAAATCACTGCTTGAGGTTGGAGTGCGATCGCCCTTGCCATTTCTTCTAGACAATTGACAGCTAAGTAGTCGTCATCATCCAAAAACTTAATCCATTCACCGCTAGCTTTAGCAATACCAGCATTGACAGTTGCCGAATGACCAGAGTTTACTTCATTGCGATGGTATACAAGTCGTGAGTCTTCACTAAGTGACAGCTTTTTCATTAAGCCATTTACATACTCTTGCGTACCATCAGAAGAACAATCATCAGCTACCACTACTTCAGTAGCAATCGTCTGGTTTAAAGCAGAATTTATTGCTCTTTTGAGCAAGTTTAAGCGGTTGTAGGTCGTGATGACCACACTAAATTTCATAACACTCACACCTGTGGCAAAGCCATCTTCAAATACATCTTCTATTTGACGACACAACTCCCGGAAACGTCATCCGCTACCAGAATTTTAGATTTTGAATTTTAGACTTTAGATTGATGAGGCATGGGTAGCTTTCATAGCGTCGCCAAATTGAGTGCTATTGAGTGCTATATACTATTGCCTGTTGCCTATTCCCATTGCCTGCCCGAAGGGCTTGGTGAAAATTTACTAGACTCAAAAGCAATAGTGGATTTATTATGGATGATTGTGAGTTTTTGATTGACTATGAACGCTCAAGAGATTATCCGCTCAATTGAAGCGGAACAGCTAAAATCTAATGTGCCCGATATATATGTCGGTGACACCGTTAAAGTCGGAGTCAAAATTAAAGAAGGAGACAAATACCGCGTACAGCCCTACGAAGGAGTTGTCATCGCTAAACGCAACGGCGGCATTAATGAAACCATTACAGTCCGGCGTGTGTTCCAAGGTGTTGGCGTTGAGCGGGTTTTTCTGATTCACTCTCCTCGTATTGACAGCATTAAAGTCATACGTCGCGGTAAGGTGCGGCGTGCGAAGCTTTACTACCTACGCAATCGTGTTGGCAAAGCTACTCGGATTAAACAACGCTTTGACCGCCCTTTGTGATCTATCAGTTAAGATATGGGAGAAAACTCAATCATCAAGCGGCATCAGCCGCTGATTTGTCCCCCGACTAAAAAAGTTAACCAAAAATGCCAAATTGCGTTAAACTAGTAAAGGTAAAACGCGATAGCTGAATCAAAGGCAGCATATGCGCTCTTAGTTCAGTTGGTAGAACGCAGGTCTCCAAAACCTGATGTCGGGGGTTCAAGTCCTCCAGGGCGCGCTGTAACTGAGAACAAAAAAAACCAAGGCAAATGCGATCGCTATTATGGTAGCTTTGCTAGTATTTGATTTTGGGTATAATTGAATCTATACTTGTAGCCTCTAGCCTCAAGCAAATTTGGTTTGAGCCAGAGCTACAGTTATCAATAGAAAATTATCCAGTTAATAGCTATCAGGCAATGGGGGAGCAAGCGACCGTGGCCAAGAAAAATGAAGCAGAAATGGAAGAAACCAGCAATGGTTTTAGCTTGGGGAACTTCTTTCAAGGAATTAAAGAAGAATTTGAAAAAGTAGTTTGGCCCAGTCGAAAGCAGTTGGTGAGTGAATCAGCAGCTGTGTTATTAATGGTGTCACTCTCTGCATCTTTAATTTTTTTGGTCGATAAATTCTTTACTTGGGCAGCACAACAGGTGTTCGGATGACTTCTGCAACAGACGAAGGTCACAATTTGGCTTTACAGTCAGATGATAGCTCAGAACCTGCGGCAAGAGAGCAAGAAGCCCGCTGGTATGCAGTACAAGTAGCCTCTGGCTGTGAAAAGCGTGTTAAAACAAACCTAGAACAGCGCATCCAAACCTTTGATGTAGCTGACAAAATTCTCCGGGTGGAGATTCCGCACACGCCAGCAGTGAAAATCCGTAAGGATGGCAGCCGTCAGCACACCGAGGAAAAAGTATTTCCTGGTTATGTGCTGGTAAGAATGATTATGGATGATGACACTTGGCAAGTGGTGCGAAATACCTCCCATGTAATTAATTTTGTGGGAGCAGAACAAAGACGTGGGAGTGGCAAAGGTCGCGGTCACGTTAAACCGATGCCATTGAGTCATACAGAAGTAGAAAGAATCTTCAAACAGACCACAGAACAAGAGCCAATTGTCAAAATTGATATGGCTACTGGTGATAAGATAGTCGTGCTTACTGGTCCGTTTAAAGATTTTGAAGGTGAGGTCATAGAGGTTAGCCCAGAACGGAGTAAACTCAAAGCCTTGCTGTCGATATTTGGACGAGATACACCAGTAGAATTGGAATTTAATCAGGTTCAAAAACAGAGCTAATCACAAATGGCGAAAAAAGTAGTAGCGGTCATTAAATTGGCCCTGAATGCTGGGAAAGCCAACCCAGCACCGCCAGTTGGGCCCGCCTTGGGTCAGCATGGTGTTAATATTATGATGTTCTGCAAAGAGTACAACGCCAAAACAGCAGACCAAGCTGGGACGGTAATACCAGTAGAAATTTCGGTATATGAAGACCGGAGTTTCACTTTTGTACTTAAGACTCCACCCGCATCGGTGTTGATTACCAAAGCAGCAAAAATCGATAAAGGCTCTAGCGAACCCAACAAAAAGAAAGTAGGTTCAATTACACAAGAGCAACTGCGGCAGATAGCCCAAACCAAAATGCCTGACCTTAACGCCAATGATATTGAAGCAGCGATGAAGATTATTGCAGGCACTGCCAAGAACATGGGCGTAACAGTGACTGATTAGTCATTGGTCAACAGTCAAAATGCAACAGATTTAAGACAAAATCCAAAATTGTTTTGGGGGAGAGAAATTATCTCGCTAAGGACCCCAGGAGAGAAAAATGACAAAAAGAGTATCGCGTCGTTTACAGGCGCTGTTAGAGAAAGTAGAAGATAGGGAGTATGCTCCCTTAGATGCTTTAAGTCTTTTAAAACAGACAGCAACAGCAAAATTTCCCGAAGCAGCAGAAGCACACATTCGCTTGGGAATTGATCCGAAGTATACTGATCAACAATTGCGGACAACGGTTGTACTGCCTAAAGGTACAGGACAAGAAGTACGAGTGGCAGTCATTGCTAGAGGTGAAAAAGTCACAGAAGCAACCAACGCAGGGGCGGATATCGTCGGTTCAGAAGAACTGATAGACGAAATTCAAAAAGGAATGATGGACTTTGACAAGCTCATCGCCACACCTGATGTTATGCCACAGGTAGCGAAGCTTGGTAAATTGCTTGGTCCACGTGGTTTGATGCCCTCACCCAAAGGTGGTACAGTAACATTTGACCTAGCAAATGCGATCGCAGAATTCAAAGCTGGTAAATTAGAGTTTCGTGCTGATCGTACAGGTATTGTCCATGTTATGTTTGGTAAGGCGTCATTCTCACCAGAAGATTTACTGGTAAATTTAAAAGCCTTACAAGAAACAATTGACCGTAATCGCCCTTCAGGAGCAAAAGGTCGTTATTGGCGCACAATGTACGTGTCTGCCACTATGGGGCCATCGATTAAAGTCGATATCAACGCCTTACGCGACCTAAAAACAGAAGCAGCATAAAGATAAAGTTAGTTATTGGTTATTTGTCCTTTGTCATTTGCTAATAACTAATGGCCAATAACTCACAACAAAATTAAATAACAAAGCCGGAGACAGCAGGTGCCGTTGGCTTAATATCCTGCCGAGGTTTACATCCAAATTGCTTGAATTTCTACCCTTCTTTGGTGTGGTAGTTCTGGCATCAGGAGAAGGGTAGTTGCAAATCTACCTTTCAACCAAATCCCCGGCTTTTGCAGCTGGGGTTTATTGTTTTCGGTGAGTGTTAGTAGTTGTTTGTTAGTTGCTCCAAACAACAAATAACAAAACCTTTAAAGGAGGTGAAACAAGTATGGGTAGAACTATAGAAAACAAAAAAGAGATTGTTGCTGAACTCAAAGAAACTTTGAGTCAGTCACAACTAGCGCTAGTGATTGATTATCAAGGACTAACAGTTGCCGAAATTACAGACCTACGGCGACGGCTGCGTCCAGCAGGAGCAACATGCACGGTAACAAAAAATACCCTAATGGGTATTGCCATTCAAGATGATGAAAAATGGCAACCCATGTCGGAATTGCTCAAAGGTTCTTCCGCTTTTTTGTTGGTTCAAGAGGATTTCTCGGCTGCGATTAAAGCTTACCAAGATTTCCAAAAAGCCACCAAAAAGACAGAACTACGCGGCGGCGTCATGGAAGGTCGCCTGCTAAAAGAGCCGGATGTTAAGGCACTAGGCGATTTGCCATCTAAAGAGCAACTCATGGCACAAATTGCCGGAGCAATCAACGCCCTGGCTACCAAAGTTGCCGTTGGTATCAACGAGGTTCCCAGTTCCTTCGCTCGTGCTTTGCAGGCCTATGCCGATAAAGAAAAAGGCGAAGAAGTTAGTGGTTAGTGGATAGTAGTTAGTGGTGAAAAACCAACTACTAACTACTAACTACTAACTACTAATCATTAACAAATTTAAATTACAGGAGTTATATCAATGTCTGCTGCAACTGATGAAATTTTGGAAAAATTAAAATCCCTGACTCTGCTAGAAGCCGCTGAATTGGTTAAGCAAATTGAAGATGCTTTTGGTGTTAGTGCTGCAGCACCTGCTGGTGGCATGATGATGATGGCTGCTCCCGGTGCTGGTGCTGCTGCGGCTGCTGAACCTGTAGAAGAGAAGACCGAATTTGACGTGATTCTCGAAGATGTTCCAGCTGATAAGAAGATTGCTATCCTCAAAGTCGTACGCGAATTGACCGGTTTGGGTCTGAAGGAAGCAAAAGACTTGGTAGAATCTGCGCCTAAGCCTATTAAGGAAGCTATTGCTAAGGAAGCTGCCGAAGATGCGAAGAAGCGTATCGAAGAAGCTGGCGGTAAGGCGAGTGTGAAGTAGTTATTCCAATTCGGAATTATTTGTAAGTAATATCCAGTTCGGTGAACCACTTATAATACAAGACCTCACCTCGCCTGCGGCACCCCTCTCCTTAGCAAGGAGAGGGGATGGGGGTAAGGTTAAACGGAAATAATAAGTAGCCATGCAAACTTGATATTAATTGTAGATTCCGAATTTATAAGGAGCCTATATCAGGCTCCTTTTTTAAATCTAATAAAAACACAGATTTAACACCTTCTAGCATCCGCAGGATTGACAAAATCATGTAATTTAGCATCCCAAATACTGATGTAGATAAGACCGCAATTTTGACGCACAATCTGACCTTTGAGAGAACCTATGCTAAAACGGAAATGATCCAACCGTCGCTGGATAACTTGCAGTAGCCCTTGCTTAATTTCTTCAGTTAACTTACCGTCTAACATTTGTTCTAAAGTCGTTAGTATTAGCTGAAGATCCACAGATTAAGCAAAAGCAATCTCAGTTTGACGAATTCTTCCAGAATTACGGTCAAATAAGTAGCCAAGCTGAATTTGATTTGGCACTAATATATAACTGACAGCACGAGTATTACCCCAAACACCTCTTGAATCTTGTGTTGGTCTGCCAAGGGCAGCTTCTACAGTACTTCTTGATGTACCGACAGAAAATCCCGGAAATTTGCGAATATTGGCAGTGTTAGGTGAGTGAGTGCGATGAGGGATGCTGTTATTTGGTTGAGAAACTACAGGAGCATCTTCAGGTTCTGGTGGCACAGGTGCAACTGAGGAGGGAGAAGGTGAAGAAACAGGCTGCTTGGGTGATGGCTGCGAAGCCACAGGTGTATTGCTTTGTTTAACAGTAGAATCTGTGGGTTCTGGCGATTCTGGAGGATTTGTAGTTTCAGATTTTGAAATTGGTGTAGATGTTGATACTGGTGAGTTTACAGACTCTGGCTTGTGGGTAATACTAATAATTGCTACTGTACCAATTAAGCCTGCTACAACTAGACTGCCAAGAATCCAAATTGGTTTTTGCCATTTTTTAGGAATTGGATAGGTAAGGGTATCTGGAGTGCCAGAATAAGAAGGCAATGACTGAGTTTGTAAAGATGTAGCAGTAGTGATATCTGGCGGGACTGTAGGTTGGGTAGTAGGTGTTGGTATAGAAGAGCTAGCAATTAGTTGCTGTGAAGCAGGAACAGATTGCAAGGCATGTAACATTTGGCTAGCAGTACTGTAGCGATCGCCTGCTTGGGGTTTAATTGCCCGACTTAATATCATTGCCAATTGTGGCGATACCCCAGGAGCATAATATTGCCAGAGTATTTCACCTGTTCGTGGCTCAGTTTGTAGCTGTCGGGGATGTTTGCCAGTTAGTAGATAAATTGCTGTCAATCCTAAGCTATAAATATCGGTAGCATAAACTGGGCGTCCTGTAAATTGCTCACTGGGCATATACCCTGGCGTACCCATCACTAATGACTGAGTGCTGTATCCTGAAGAATTTGCCACTGAACGGATTGTTTCCTTAACTGCACCAAAGTCAATCAATACAGGCTTGTGATTAGATGAGCGTAGAATAATGTTATCTGGCTTGATATCACGGTGGATGATGCCTTTGCTGTGGATGTAATCTAGAACTGACAGCAGACTCAATAAAATTTCTCTGACTGCGGTTTCGCTCAGTGAACCTTGAGCTTTAATAATATTTGATAAGGTTTGACCTTGAATCCATTCTTGAACTAAGTAAAATTGTCCATTCTCATAAAAGTAAGCATAGAGTTTGGGGATTTGGTCACTACCTTCGCCCAAAAACTCTAAGGTAATCGCTTCCCGTTCAAACCGTCGTTGAATTTTGTCATAAATTTTTGGGTCATTTGTTGCAGGTTTAAGTTGCTTAATCACACAACGACGACGAGATGGCAGATAAGTATCTTCTGCCAAAAAGGTTTCGCTAAAGCCACCAATACCGAGTACTTCGATCACTTGATAGCGATTGTTTAGCAGCGTCGTTGCCATGCTCTTTTGCTAGCGTTTTTCAAATTCCTCCGTAGAGGTTAGCCCTCTTCAAATGTAGCTAAATACCTATAGCTAAAGCGTCCCGAAAAAGAAATAAAGTTTATACGAGATAAAATATGTATTCTGCAAGTTGAAAACTCTACTATTAGCTAGATTAATGAAATAAACTTTTATGTCCTGATAACCTCTTATTTCTCTGCGTTCTGGTGCGCCTCTATGATTAATTTTGTTGTTCTACTTATTGCAATCAAATTATTAATTTACAAAGCCCGCACAAGCGGGCTTTTTTTAATGCAAATCTGCATCCCAGACACCAATATAAATTTGATCCTCTTGGTTGCGTTGAATCACACCTTCTACTGTGCCAACACTGAATGAGTATTGGTTAATTTGACGCTCATGCACTCGTTGCAGGGCTTTATTTATTTCACCAGAGGCATTTCCTCCCAGCATTCCTTGCAAAGTAGATTGCATTACCTGGGGTGGAACAGATTGGGCAAAGGATACTTCCGTTTGCCGTAATACCCCAGTTTTACGGTCAAATAAATAACCAAGATCAACCTGGTTTGGGTGTAAACGATAAAGATAAGCGCGGGTGTTCCATAAGCCTCGAGAAACTTTTGCGGGTTTTCCTAGTGTTGATTTCACTGTATTTTCAGAAGTACCTGTGGGATAAGCAGGAACACTAAGGCTACTAGTGTTAGCAGTGGCAACTTTGGGTTGATTTTCTGGCTGTGGGGGTGGTGTAGGTATAGCAGGAGTAGGATCTTCAGCAGGCTGTTGCTGTTCTGGTGTGGGGACTGCCGCAGTTTGAGAATCTTCTGGGACTGGTGCAAATGTTGGTGGTTGTTGCTGCGGTGCAGATACAACTGGAGGTGTAGTAGGAATAGAAGTTTCTGGTTGTTGTGGAGAGGTAGGTATTAAAGGAGGCTGGGAAGCAACAGGTGTATCGGTAGATTCAGTAGTGGGAGCTACAGATAATGGTGTAGAAGTGGGATTGGTAGCGAACGGTGATTCTGTTTTTTCTGGGACAGAGGTTGTATCAATATTTGCTTCTATTTGTGGCTGGCGAGTGATATTTGCGATCGCGATCCCAGCAACTAAGCCACCCACAACCAAACTACCAAAAATTACAGCAGGTTTTTGCCAATTGTTAGAAGTGGTAGATGCAGGGATAAAAGCAGACTTTTGGGCAGAAGCTAATGGTTGGGTTTGCTGGGTGTGTGCCACAGCAGGAGACAGGGCGATTGTAGATTGAGTTGATGAGTATGATGGTTTCGGGGGAATGGTGCTTGCAGATTGCAAAGCATGTAACATTTTACTAGCGGTGGAGTAGCGATCGCTGGCTTGAGGATGAGTTGCTTGTTTGAGGATCATCGCTAATTCTGGTGATACGCTGGGAACCAAATCCTGCCAAATGACTTCCCCTGTTTGTTGGTTAGTTGGTAACTCGTGTGGCGGTTTGCCTGTCAGCAGATAAATTGCTGTCAAACCTAAGCTATAGATATCAGTAGCATACACTGGGCGTCCTACGGCTTGTTCGCTGGGCATATACCCAGGCGTACCAATTACTAGAGATTGGGTTAAGTAATTTGGTGTAGCGATGATTGAACGTATCGTTTCTTTAACTGCGCCAAAATCAATCAGAACAGGTTGATTATTAACTGTACGAAGAATAATATTATCAGGCTTGATATCTCGGTGAATAATGCCTTTACTATGGACATAGTCTAAGACTGATAAAAGACTCAATAAAATTTCTCTAACTTGATTTTCACTGATTGGCCCTTGAGTTTCGACAAGATTTGTTAGGGTTTGACCTTGAATCCATTCTTGGACAAGATAAAATTGTCCGTGTTCGGAAAAATAAGCGTAGAGTTTGGGAATTTGGTCACTACTTTCACCTAAAAGTTCTAAGGTAGCTGCTTCCCGTTCAAACCGTTGTTGAATCATTTTGTAGGTTTGCGGGTCGTTTGTCACTGGTTTGAGTTGCTTGATCACACAGCGACGCCGAGAAGGCATGTGGGTATCTTCTGCCAAAAATGTTTCGCCAAACCCACCTGCACCAAGTACTTGGATAACTTTATAGCGATTATTTAACTGTGTTATGGTCATGCTCCAGTCAAAGTGAGCGTCTTTACAAATTTATATTAGATGTTATGGAGGCATCGCAGGCGAGATATTATGCCAACAAAATTTTTGGCGTGTGCGGATGAGGGTGGTATTGACAAACACGAATGCACACGGATGTAGACGCCCCTAAGGGCGGCTTCCCGTAGGGTACACTAATGGTTTTGGAGTCAATCCAAAATAGTCTGATTATTTCTTTGATACAGGTATTAATACTAAGCTGCCTGATTCGGTGTAGCCAAGGGGATTACGCTTACCAAAACGCCAATGTTGCTGATACCTATTGAGAACGTTTTGACCAATAATGCCTTGAATTCCTAAGACGTTAAAAATGTTATCGCTTTCTAAAATCACTGCATCAATTAGAGTAGCTTGATGTTGCTGTAAGTTTAGTTGTGATAACTTGATTTTTTGCGCTTTTTCTGTTCCACAAAATCCATTTACTTCTGTTTTGCTTAATTTAGTTTGGTCTATTTTTAGTTTTTTAGCTAATGATTTGGATATAACTGTTGTTTCAGCGCCTGTATCTAGTAGGAAATTAAAAGGCCCTTGACCGTTAATTTTAGCTTGGGCAATCATATTGCCTAGTTTGCCTTGTAGGGGAATTGCCCCTGTCACTGGTGGTGAAGGTGGTAAAAGTTGCAGTTGCAATTTTTTAGGATTAATCACAACATCAAAATTGCTTAAAAAATCTAATCCCAAAACTCCAGATGTATTGACTGGAATTGAATTTTGACCCATGCCTATGCCAAATAAACCTTGAACTTGAGCTTTATTTACAGCTAAAAGCGGCAAGCTATGGAAACTAGCTTGTACTTTTGAACAGTCATTTCCTACAACTAAATATTTGATGAAGTCGTTAGGAACAGGTGTACCCTGAAGCTTTAATTGTGTAGCTGTTTCATTGTTAATAATAGAAGCAGAGGCACCTGTATCTAAAAGAAAGGTTTTGCTTTGTCCACCGATTTGAACTGGAAGAGTAAAAACATTGGTGTTAGGAAGTAATTTGAGTGGGATGTTAGCTTGCCCTTGGCTAACAGGTTGAGGAAGGCTGACTCCGGTAGCTGCAACTAAAGCGGTAATCCGATCGCTTGCATCAGGACGAATGCTACCATCTTCTGCTAACATTGTTACCTGCAAGACGCATTGCATAGAAGCTGTTTGCAAAGCTTGCAAATTAGATGGAGCAGTGTCAGTAAATTTACTCTTAATACATTGACTTGTTTGTTGCAGGAGTTGTTGACCAAGCTGATTGGCTGGAATCTGAGCAGTGGTCGATTTTAACGTACCAAGTAATCCAGTAGTTGTAATGATAGTTACACTTGTTTTTAGTAAATATCGTGTCCAGTTGGCTTTGCATTTAATCTTCATAAGCAAGCGATCGCATTTGTTGTCATCAAATCTCCCTTGTCTCCTGCAATTAGATTTTATTTGGAAGTCCTTAAGCTGCTTTTCTGGCTTCTAGTTGTTTTAACTCACTGGGGGCAAACACACCATTCTCAGTAATGATGGCTGTAATTAATTCTGCTGGGGTGACATCAAAAGCAGGATTGTAGAATTCCACACCTTCAGGCGTCAAAATAGTATCATCAATTTGGTAAATTTCTCCTGGGTGGCGCTCTTCAATTGGAATTTGGCTACCATCACCTAAGTCAAAATCTACAGTAGAAAGGGGTGCAGCAACAAAGAAAGGAATGTTATGTGCTTTGGATACTAATGCTAAACTATACGTACCAATTTTATTTGCCGTATCTCCATTAGCGGCAATTCTGTCAGCACCTACAACGACAGCATGAATTAAACCTTGTTTCATGCAGTGGGCAGCCATACTATCAGTAATTACCGTAACCGGAATGCTTTCTTGTACACATTCCCAAGCTGTGAGTTTTGCACCCTGCAATCTGGGTCTAGTTTCATCGGCAAATAAGCGTGCCAAGCGTCCTTCTCGCCAAGCAGAACGTACTACACCCAAAGCTGTACCGTAACCTGCGGTTGCTAATGCGCCAGCGTTACAGTGGGTGAGCAAGGTTAGTTGTCCTGGTTGAGTAGGTAAGGCTTTTAAGCCATTGTCACCGATATCTTGGCAAGTTTGTAAATCTTCAGCATTGATAGCTTGGGCAGTTTGGAAGAGAGCTTTTCTAATCTCATCTACTGTACCAATCGTTTCATAGGCTACTTTCATCATCCGGGAGATTGCCCAAAATAAATTGACTGCTGTGGGGCGGGTAGAACGCAGCATTTGGGCGACATTTTCCAAGTGGTGCAAAAACTCATCTCGGTTGTCTGTATGAATTTCTCTCGCACCAAGATAAATGCCATAGGCAGCAGCAACACCAATCGCGGGCGCACCCCGGACAATCATGGTTTTGATGGCAACTGCCATATCTTCACTGCGACTAATTTCTACAAATGCATACTCATTTGGCAAACGCGTTTGGTCAATCAGCGAAACTGAGTCGTTGTGCCAGATGACAGGGTATACTTGGTTAGTTTGAAACATCATAATTCTTTGCAAGTTATAGGGAATAGGGAACGGAGAAAGGGGAGGAACTCGGGGTCGCCACGGTCGTAGGGAGTGGGATAAGGGGCAACGGGGATTGGGTATTGCTTGGGTATTGGTTATTCTTTGCGTCCGGTGCGTCTCCCCTATTCCCCTGCTCCTCTGCTCGGTGTCCCCTTTCCCTTGTTTGAGGTTAATTTTATTACATAACTGCGGATTTTTGCTGATTAAAGAAAGCTTGTAAAACCTTTTCAGCAATTTGTGGACTTGTTAAACCCAATTCAGCTTTAGATTGATTTGGTTCGGCATGTTCAACTAACACATCTGGTACACCAACTCGCTTGATTGGCACGACAATATCAGCATCTAACAATGCTTCAGCTACTGCGGAACCAAAGCCACCCATCACACAGCCTTCTTCCAAGGTAACAACACGTTCAATTTTTTGTGCAAGAGGGAAAATTAATTCTGTATCTAGAGGCTTGGCAAAGCGGGCATTGACCACGGTAGTTTCAATCCCATGTTCACTAAGAATTTCTGCAACTTGCATGGCTGGATTTACCATTGTGCCATAGCCCAAGATAAGTAAATCATCTCCATGACGGAGAATTTCAGCTTTACCTATTTCCAAGGGTTCCCAGCCTTCTTCCATCAAGGGGACACCATAGCCATTACCACGAGGGAAACGCATAGCGATCGGTCCAGTAGTATGGTTCACACCTGTAACGACCATGCGCTGGAGTTCAGCTTCGTCCTTGGGTGCCATCAATACCATGTTGGGAATACAGCGCAGATAGGCAATATCATACATCCCTTGGTGGGTAGGGCCATCAGCACCAACAATTCCTGCACGATCCATACAGAAGAACACAGGTAAGTTTTGGATGCAAACATCGTGGATGATTTGGTCGTAGGCACGTTGTAGGAAAGTAGAATAGATTGCAGCAACAGGACGCATACCTTCAGCTGCTAGTCCGGCGGCTAGGGTGACGGCATGTTGTTCGGCAATACCTACATCTATATATTGATTGGGTAGCTTTGCTTGCAGTTTGTCTAAACCAGTTCCCGTTGCCATTGCGGCAGTAATACCGATAATTTTTGGGTTTTGTTCGGCAAGTTTGACTAAGGTGTGGGCAAATACTTTTGAGTAAGCAGGAGGTTTGGGTTTACTGGAAGGGATAGCTTTACCAGTAGTCAAGTTAAAGGGAGATTGGGCATGATAACCAACTTGATCTTGTTCAGCAATTTCATAACCTTTGCCCTTTGTCGTTGCCACATGCACTAATACAGGTCCAGTAATTTGATGTGCCTGTTGGAAAGTAGCAATCAATTCTTCTAAATTATGCCCATCTACTGGCCCCATATAGGTAAAGCCAAGTTCTTCAAAAACAGCACCCACTTTTGGCACAGCTAGCCGCTTCATTCCTTCTTTAATGCGTCCTAGTTCAGGAGAAAGAGACTCACCCACAAAAGGAATTTGCTTAAATTGTTCCTCAAAACTATCTTTGAAAAATTGCACTGGGCCGCTAAGACGCATTTTGTTAAGGTAGCGGGGAATAGCCCCAACATTGGGAGATATGGACATTTCGTTGTCATTAAGGACAACTAATAAATTAGTTTTCGGTAGGTGTCCCGCGTGGTTGATGGCTTCTAATGCCATACCGCCAGTCAATGCCCCATCACCGATAATAGCAACAACTTTAAATTTTTCTCCTTTGGCATCTCGCGCTAAAGCCATACCTAAAGCTGCGGAAATACTGGTAGAAGCATGTCCAGCGCCGAAATGATCGAATTTGCTTTCACAGCGCTTGAGATAACCAGCAATTCCATCTTTTTGCCGTAGAGTATGGAAATTACTGTAGCGTCCTGTAATCAGTTTGTGGGGATAGGCTTGGTGTCCGACATCCCAAATGACTTTATCACGGTCTAAATCTAGTGTTTGATATAGACCTAAGGTCAACTCTACAACACCCAACCCTGGTCCTAAATGCCCTCCAGTCGATGCTACGGTTTGCAGATGCTTATCCCGAATTTGGCGGGCAATCTGTTGCAACTGGCGAATTGATAAACCGTGCAACTGGTTGGGATGAGTGATTTCGCTCAAATGCATACTATAGCGTTTTCCTCTCTAGATCTTATATACTGATTTTCCCACGCTAGGGTAATGACCGACTTTAAGCAAATTTTCTTAAAACTCTGGGATTCTTAACGAATTTCGCCATGAATGATGAATTGCTGCTTTAATGAACAGTGAAAAATAAAATTATCATCATCCGTATACCCTACGGAAAGCCGCGCAAAGCGCGTCTACATCTGTGTGCATCGGTGTTCGTAATTATTTTCCCTGCAACTTCGCCACAATCTTAAAAAACTCGACCACAGATAAACACCAATACACACCGATGAAAATACAGAAGTTACCGATAACTTTGCACACCACTAATTCGTAGAACATCGCTAATAGTAGCGCAGTAATTCGGTAAGCCAAAACTATCAGGATTGACAAATTTTTGATAAGTAAAATGCCGATATTTCATACAAAATCTATCCCAAGCTGCCATTCGGATGCGAAATAAGACTATTAATAAGTTAGCTAATGAAAAGGACAAAGGCATACGAAAGTAAATTTTTTTGCCTAGATAAGCGCACACTTCTTCTATTGCTTGGTTGGCGGTTAATGGTGCTTGACCTAAAACTAATTGCCTGCTTTCATTTTCTTGAGGCGGATTGTCTATCAAATAGCATACGACTGTGGCAATGTCTCGAGCATGAATAAAGTGAAAACTACCGTCTGCTTGAAAAAAACGAATGAAATCTATGTATTTTTTAACTTCAGGAATGCCTGGTGTTAGGTGCGAATAGGGTTTATTATCATCGCCACCCAAAACTAACGTGGGGAAAACTTCTGTGATTTTAGGTGCGATCGCTAATTTCCCAATTTTCTGTAAGCAATCATATTTAGAACGGATATAGTCTGTACCCAGTTCTCCGGCTTCTTTAAGTGGTTGGTTTTTGCTGTCTAAAACACTTGCGGTCGAAAAATAAATTACCTGTTCACAGATAGTTGGATCTAAATAACTCAGTAATTCTAGAGTTTTGACGACATTAACATCAAATGTTGCCGCCCCACCCCAAGCTGTAGCTGTCAATACTGCGACATCTATTGTTTTCAGCAAGTCCGCAAATTGCCGAATTTGTTGCATATCACCTTGCAAGACTGTGATACCCGGACGAAATTGCGTATCAATTTTTAATTTCTCTGGGTTCCTAACTAGAAGATATAACTCGTAGTCTGTTTCTTGAATTAATGCTTCACTAAGATAGTGACCAATACAGCCACTTGCACCGGTCACAAAAATTCGCTTTTTGGTCATAATAATTTTGTTGTCAGTTGTTTGTTGTTTGGATTTTACTGGAATAGTTGTTTATTGACGGTTATTTGTTTCCGCATAACTAACACCTAACAACGCAGTGGAACCAACTTCAACCCAATAATCTACTGAGAATAGTGCTGTGTCAAAAATTTCTCTGCTTGAGTGCGATCGCGAATCTCTTCATCTAATGTTGCAGCTAGTAGATCATCTAGCATTTGCCGATACTGTGGCCCGGGTTTGTAACCAAGTTTTTTCAAATCATTACCATTTAAAATAGGCTGAATATGGACCCAAACTGTTAAGTAATGCCACAGGATCTTTCTAATAGATCGGGAACTATGTAAAGCCACTAAGATCAGTATTGGCAAGTCGTAGGCTCTTAACAACTTCACCACTTGGCTTTTGAGTTGGCAAGTGGGTAAAGCATTTGTGATCTCAGCTTGTGCTTGAGCTAATTTTTCCAAGCGTTCAATGCTATCTTCCTGTAATTGCAGATTCTTTGCCACCTTTGCCCGGTATTCTGGGGCGAGGTAAGCGATCATCGCTTCTAGGCGCATTTGCCAGTGAGTTAGCAAAGTTTGTTCAGTATCAAATTTGCGTAAACAGCGTTCTAGCAACCGTAATTGTCGCAATAACTTTTCGTCTAGTGTTTTCAGACTCGGATGAATACACTGTAACGCCCCCAAATCTCCGAGTAACTCTAAAGCAGCTTGCCAATAGGTTGCTTCCAGGATGTGTTTAATTTCTGCTTTCAGACGGGTTTGCAGTGCAGGGGTTTTATTATTTTCTTTGGTAGTGCGATCGTAAACACCACTGTTGATCGCATAACGGATATATTCTTCTGTTTGCGGTTCAATTTTAAATCCAAAGCGTACAGCAAAGCGCACACCCCGGTAAATGCGGGTGGGATCTTCAATAAAGCTGTTGGCGTGTAAAACCCGAATTTGCTTTGCTTGTAAATCTAGCAAACCACCAAAAAAATCTAGGAGTTTGCCAGCACGAGGAGGCGTAAGTCGCAGTGCTAAGGCATTGATGGTAAAATCACGCCGATACAAATCTTGGCGAATAGAACTTGCTTCGACTTCAGGATTTGCAGCTGGGTAAGGATAAAACTCTGTTCTAGCAGTGGCAATATCTACCCATAAAGAATCTAATTCTGGATCTTTGTGCCAAAGTAAGGCAGCAGTTTGAAAAGCACCGTGAATCTCTAACCGTGCTGCTGGGTAAAGTTGCTGGAGTGCCTTGGCTAACTCTACACCTGCACCGACATCTGCGGCTTTGTGAAACCCATCGACTACTAAGTCGATATCTTGGATTAACAAGCTACCAGATGCTTCTTTAGCTAGGAGTAAGTCGCGTACTGCTCCCCCTACTAAATATAAATGCCAGCCCCGTTGCTTAGCTTGGGCAGATGCTTTGGTGAGTAATTCCCAAAGTTTCGGATTCAGGCGATCGCGCAATTCTCCCAATGTCGGAATCTCAACATCATCTCCTTCTGTTCCCTTTTCCCTTCCTCTCCCCTTCTCGCTATCATTTTGCTGATGCAACTCCCGCAAAACATCTGTGCGGGTGACTATACCTACTAATTGCCCGTGTTCTAATACAGGCAATCGTCCGATATCATAAGTCACCATTAATGACTCGATTTCTGGCAAGGTGGTATCAGGGCTAATTGTTTTCAGGTTGATCGTCATGTAACCTTTGACAGGTGCATGACTAAAGCCGTGATGTAAAGCAATATCTATATCCCGACGCGAGATAATACCTAGTAGTTTGCCTTGGGCATCGACTACAGATAAACCAGAGTGTCCGTAGCGTAACAAAATTCGCTGTGCTTCCTCGATTGTGGTATCTGGACGAATCGTACGAACCGGGGATGACATCAAATCTCGTGCTGTGGGTGGATGGGGAATTTGCGCTTTTAACCCTTCTAATAGTTGATTGAGTATTTCTTGGCAATTTACACCCCGCAGATTCAGTGATGTTGCTTGCGAATGTCCACCGCCACCAAATGGTTGAAAGATTTGGTTGAGGTTGACATCAGCAATTCGTGATCGCCCAATTACTGTGAAGCGTGAATCACCTTCTCCCACACCATATTTGTTCGCCAACAATAAAGCATCTATTTCTGTCAACTCCATCAATTCGGAGGCTAAGCTCGATAAACCTGGTACATAACCATCAGTTACCAGTATTACCCAAGCTACAGTGGAACCTCGCATGCATAAATATTGCAAATCGTCAAGCGCTTCTGATAATAACTGCTGTAATTGTGGAGACAAGCCAGGTTCTACATACTCAGCAACAACTGATAAATTAGCTCCTTGCTGCATCAGCCAAGCTAAGGCGAGGGCATCCCGTGGTGTAGTATGGTCGTAGGTAAGGGAACCTGTGTCAACATGGATACCCAATGCCATAGCTGTTGCTTCTGCTGTCGATAGGGAAATTTGCTGTTTTTGCAATTCTTCCACTATCACAGTTGTGGTAGCGCCTACAGGGGCAATATGTAATTTTGTTGCAGAAATATCACCATGTTGTTCGAGGTGATGGTCATAAACTGTGATTTCTTTAAGATGGGGTAAATCTAACCATTCTGCTGCTTTACCCAAGCGATCGCGATATTGAGTGTCTACCACAGTCAAAGAACGAATTTTTTTCGGATTGACAGAACGCCGTTCAATCAACTGATATTCATCGCGATATAATGCCAAAAAATCCCGCACTGGTGGGTGAGCGCCGCCTGTTAATACAATCTTGCTACCTGGGAGCAAACGTGTCAGCCCTATGGCTGCCCCCAAGGCATCAAAATCAGCCGTTGTATGACAAAGAATTAGATCCATAGTTTAGTCATTAGTCATTAGTCATTTGTCAATGGTCAATAGTCAATGGTCATTTGTAAAAACTCTGGAAAAATGACAATTGACACTTGACTCTGGACAATTGACACTTGACCCTGGACTAATGACAAATGACAAAGGACAGATGACTAAAATGTTGCAATTTCTGCTAGCTTAACAATAAGGAATAACGTTGGTTTAACCCTGTAGATATTCTATCTTTAAGAATCTTCGCTGTCTTGGGAGAAGGGAAAATGAGTATTATATTCCAAATTGCTTTGTTAGCTCTGGTACTTGTGTCTTTTGCAATGGTGATTGGCGTTCCTGTTGCTTATGCCACTCCCCAAAACTGGAATGAGTCGAAAAAATTGCTGTGGCTTGGTTCTGGTGCTTGGATTGGCTTAGTAATTTTAGTTGCACTCTTGAGCTTTTTCGTAGTTTAAGCAACTGCCGCCACACACAACTAGTTAATAGCATAAAAACAACAGGGGCAATAGGAGCAATAAAAGGATACAGGGGAAAAGAAGGACAAGGAGGACACGGGAGACAAGCCAGACAAGGAGGACAAAGAGAACATCTCCACTCCTCACACTCCCCCCACTCCCCCCACTTCTCTACCTCCCCATCTCCCCATCCTCTTTGCTCCTGTTGTCTTAATAGAAGAAATGTATATAGTGGCAGAGTATAGTTGATTTAGAGGCGGTCATGGCAGTTTTCGAGGGAACTTTTACGCAGACAGAACCTTTGCGGTTTGCATTGGTAATTGGACGATTCAATGATCTAGTTACCACAAAGCTACTAGAGGGGTGTCAAGATTGCTTAAAACGCCACGGTGTCGATGTTGATCCTCATGGTTCTCAAGTAGATTATGTTTGGGTTCCAGGGAGTTTTGAAGTTCCAGTAGTAGCGCGCCAACTTGCTCTTTCAGGACGCTACGACGCCATCATTTGTATGGGTGCTGTCATCCGAGGACAAACACCTCATTTTGATTATGTTTCCTCTGAGGTGGCAAAAGGTATTGCTGCTGCTTCCTTTCAAACTGGTGTACCAGTAGTTTTTGGCATCTTAACAACTGATACCATGCAACAAGCTTTAGAACGGGCTGGTATTAAAAGTAATCATGGCTGGGACTATGCTATGTCAGCGCTAGAAATGGGTAGCCTGATGCGTCAGTTGCGTTCTAACCTAGCTCAGCCATACGCTGGCAATTCTCAATCCTTACCTGCTTCGCTCAAAAGTGCCAGTGTAGGTGAACTTTCGGCATCTGGGGAAGAAGTGGGTTAACTTTCATCTTTAAATTAAAAGGTGGGATTTTCAATTCTTTCTTTGTATTTATGCAATTCTTTGTTTAGGACTTACGCTAAACTACACGCTGTAGAGGCAATTCAGGAATTGCCTCTATCTGAAAATCAGAATTTTGGCTATTGGACAACTTACGCTGAAATAGTTAAATCTTCTCTGTTTGTTTTCCTGTTTCTGTACGCTGGCGCGTTAAGCTATCAATAGCATCACCCAAGGCGGTAGTTAGGCTTTTACGAGTTTGGGCGTGTTCATCTTGTTCGTTTTTCAACGCCTGTTGTAGGCGATCGCGTTCTTTGATGGCAGCAACTAGTTTCGCTTTTAATTCCTCTGTTGATTTAATTTGGGCTATTTCTTGGACAATAGCTGCTGTCGCTGCACCATCATTGAGTTGTGCTGCTTCAATACCTTGCAAGCGTTGAATTTGTGCTTGCAAGGAAGCGATCGTCTGTTTGGAGAGTTGAGTATCTGTACGACGTTGTTCTGCTTCGGTATTATAGAGTTTCCGCCATTTTTGTGCACTTTCCCAAGCAGCATCCCGTTCTTGTTGCAAATGTGCCACTTGCTGTTTTAGCGTCTGAATTTCAGTTAACCACTGCTGTGTTAATTCTTGACTCATAAGATGTAATGGGTAATGGGTAATGGGTAATGGGTAATGGAGAAGAAAAATACCAATTAGCAATTACCAACTACCAAATTTTTTTGTAAATATTGTTACTTATAGCAAAAAATACTTGCAAACTCCCAGTAGAGGAGTAGAATGTTTAGGATTTCATCACAGACACGCGATCGCTTCCATGTCTCAGCCATCTCGTCGGTTTTCCACTATTGATCCTGAAGCTAAAGCACCTACTCTCAAGCGTCTACGTCAGCTTAGTCGCCTGCTAGATAAAGCCATCGTTATTCCTGGAACAAGTGTTGGCATTGGTTTAGATCCAATTTTAGGACTTATACCCGTTGGTGGTGATTTTTTAGGTGTCATGCTTTCTGCTTACATTATCCTAGAATCAGCACGCCTGGGTGTGCCAGCAAGAACTTTAGGCAGAATGGTGTTTAATATCATCATTGATGGTTTGGTGGGTGCTGCGCCAGTATTGGGAGATTTGTTTGACTTTGCTTGGACAGCAAACGAGCGTAATGTCAGACTGCTAGAAGAATATTTAAAGTTTCCTAGTCAAAATCAAAGTGCTAATAAGTGGTTTGTATTCGCAGTTTTGATTGGACTACTGTTTGTTGCCATTGTATTAGTAGCATTGCCTGTGATAATAATGAGACTGCTGTGGGGAGCCTTAACCGGTAGTTAAATGAGTTTTTACAAAAAGAATGAAAGATTGGTGGCAAGTTACTTTTCCCAAAGGGCGACAAAGTATTACAATTTCTGATGCTCATGGTTATCCTGTACAGATTGCTTATGGAGAAATAGGTACTGGTAGACCTATATTTTTTTTACATGGCATGGGTAGCTGGAGTTATAATTGGCGTCACAGTATTCAGCCTTTATCTAAATACTTTCGGGTAATTTGTTTTGATGCCAAAGGGTATGGATTTTCCGAAAAACCATTGTTACGCAGAGAACACAGTGGTCATCAAGTCATAGAATTTGAGCGAATAATTCAATCACTAAGTGATGAGCCTGTGGCAATTGTGGCAGAATCTTTAGGTGGATTAATTGCCCTGGCTTTAGCTCAAGAATATCCGCAACTAATAGCACGGTTAGTAGTAGTAAATGTACCAATTTTTGCCGAAAGTCTTCCCCATTGGGGCATGTCACTGCTTGCTCAAACTCCTTTAGAAGTTATACAAGCGATCGACACATTAGCTTTAGCAAATTTACTAGCTCCATTGGTAAGAGAAGTAATGGCAATAGAACGGCGTCGGGTACTGTTTGATCCATCTGTTTTAACACAGGAAGATGTTTACTGGATAACTTATCCATACACTCAACTCAGGGGTACTCTCACCAAAGTAGCCGAAGAGGTACAAATAGCAGTACAGGAAATTGAGAACCTAAAAGCCAATAAACCCAATTTGTTGAGTAAAATCCAAAATAATCTTAGTTCTATCCACTGTCCGACATTAATTCTATGGGGAAAACAAGATAGTTGGTTTCCTGCTACTCATGGAGAAAAATTGCATCAACACCTGCCTAATTCTAGGTTAGAAATTCTGCCTAACTGCTGTCATGATGCTTCCACTGGTGCTTCCAAAGTCCTAAATGCAGCAATCCTAGAATTTTTGCAGGATACACAATTCTGTTAGTTGGTGAAAATAGAAGGTTCGTGTCACCAGGTGCAGCCTTGTAAAGTTTTGTAAAAATGACCGATTTTTTAGGGGTAATTGATAAGAAATACAAATGATAACTTTGCCTAGTTCGTCTCAATTTAGGCAAAGTATGATGGAGATAGCAGCCAAGACATGAGGATTTGACCCATGTCTACCCACACTACTCAACTTCCATTTTCGGCAAAGTCAACCAACCACTCGACTCCACCAGCAAAACGCCCATCCGCACGCGAACGAGAATATTTGCGACCGAAGGAAGTTGAAGCAATGATCAGTGCGGTGCGCTCTGTCGGTCGGCATGGGGCTCCGGATGCAGCGATGATTTTACTTATGTTCCGGCATGGACTTCGGACTGCTGAGTTAATTGCACTCAAGTGGTCACAAATAGATTTTTCGGAGGGCCATATCGACATTCATCGCCTTAAACATGGGCATGATACCGTTCATCCGTTACGCGCTCCTGAACTCAGAGCGTTGCGCCAACTGCAACGGGATTATCCCGATACTCCCTATGTTTTTGTGTCCGAGCGCAAAGCTCCACTATCAACCAGAGCCGTTCGTCACATTATTGCACGAGCAGGTTTGCGTGCTGGAATTACTGAACCAGTTCATCCCCATCAACTGCGCCATGCTTGTGTTACTATTTAGCTGCCCAAGGTCATGATACCAGAGCAATTCAAGACTATTTAGGACATAAGAATATACACCACACAGTTCGTTATACTCAAATGTCACCTCAAAGATTTGAAAAGTTTTGGAGAGATTAAGCAACCAGTTGTTGTGTCAAACCAGCAATTCTCTCGTTGAGATCCAGCTTAAATGTACCATAAGGATTGACATGACTGAAAATTAAAGGAGTAATTGCTCTAAAATCGACTTCAGTTAACTTTTGCTGCCAATGCTTCTGCTCCAGAACACTCTGAATCATCAAAGTATTCACATAGACTAAACATATCTGCACTCTTGTGTAAAGATAAAACCGATAACTCCTGACTTTCCAAGCGATTAGAAGCAAACTCTCCACCTTTACCGTAAAAGATAAAATCATTAACCCCATTCCATCTTTCCACTACATTTAATCCTTCATTAACTTCTCGCCGGACTTCTCCTGAGTCAAGGTACTGACACAAGAAAATCGTTTTTATCACTCGACCTAATTCCAATAATGCCAGATAAGTGGGATGTTTAAAGGGATTTTTGCTAAACCGTTTGAGAATTGATTCTGTTTCAGCCGTTCCCAACTTTAAAGCAGTAGTAAACTTCACCATCTGGTCATACTGTTGACGAATCAAATCCCAGTTGATTGGGCGAGTCAGAATCGGTTGTAGATTAGGGTAAGCATCACTTTGTCCAACGTGAGGACGATATAACTTTTGTACCTTAATCCGTTTCAATCTGGGCATTAACTGAAATCCTAATAAGTGAGTAAAAGCAAACGCCACTTCACTTTGACCATGACTATCAACATAATTTTTCTGCACATTCATATTAGTACAGTGGCGTAAAACCCCTTCAATCATCGCCGCCACCTCACTACTAGAACAAGTTTTGAGTTGGGAATAAATACAGGTAGATTTTTTCTCGACGTGCCAATAAATCATGACTCCTCGACCCCCATAACGGAGATGATACTGGGTTAGAAGATTCTGATCCCATGCGCCAAAATGTTTGCTATCACTGGCGCAGGTAGTAGTTCCTTCTCCCCAAATATGAGGTAAGCGAATAGAGAAAATAGCATTAATAACATCACCAATTGCACTGCGTAACTGGTCTTTGTGGATATACCGACGACGTACATAAAGTAAATCTTGATAGTTTTCGCCATTAATACCTGTATTAATTCTCTTTAATCCAGTATTAGTTCCCATGCCATAAAGACACAGTAATAATCGCTTTTGTAGTGTTTCTCTGTCTATAATCTCTCTTGCACCCATACTTGTGAAGTTACGGGTAAAATCTACTCTTAAATCCGTTTCCTTGAGAATGTCTAAAAGACTGGTATGCTCCCAAATTTTGTTAATTTCTCCCTTGAGTTGTTTAAGATTAATGGGTTCGGGCGCAGGGTCTATAGGGCTAAGTCTAATAAAACTTTGACCTTTCTTCCCGATAATAGTAACATCTTGGTTCTTGGGCATTCCTTTATCTAATTTTTCTAGCCCCTGTGCCATTTGTTCTTGTAAGCTTGAGATAAAGGTTTCTACATCTAATGGAAGGCTTAAAGCCTGATAGTAAACTTGACGGTGTTGTTCAAAATCAGTAGGTAAATCATGATCTGGATTACCATAACGAGATGCTCCTACTACCCAAATTTCTTTACAACTGAGTCTTTCTCTCAGAGCTTGTAAAACGCTAATTTCGTAGTTAATTCGATTGATTCTATCTTTGCCATCAGAATCTTTTTCTAAGAGAATTTCTTTCCAACCACTTTTGAGGACTCCATCAATTGGTATAGTTTCTCCGTTATCATAATATCGGGATTTACTTTGAGCATATTTTTTTAGTAGTTCTAATGCCTGAATTACAGGGCGATGAATGTCATTATTAGAACAAAATTCTAAGACTTCTAATAGTTGCGGAATCAGCCGTCGATAGTGGCTAGCAAAAGAAGAACGCATTACAGTATGTACTCTTTGACGATAAGCTGTACCAGTTGCTTTATATTCAGCCACTAAATCTCTAAGAGTTTTCTGAGAAACTACAGGATATATAACTTTTTCAATAACTCCCGAAGGTTCAGCTACAGCTACTTCTGCAATGCGAAATAAAATATTAGTTTTTCCGGTTACTTCTTTAAAGTCGGAGACTAATTCTTTGTTGATACGCCTTTCCGCTCTTGTCCCAATTCGTTGAATAATTGACATTAGTAATTCGATGAGATTATCAGTAATCTCTTGAGCGCGTTGAACACAAAACGCTGCCATCAGAGTATAGCGAATCGCTGGGGGATGTTGTCGTAAAAGGTAAGGAGTTTCTGTAGCTGCCCGATGACGGTAGGTTTTAATTAGTTTGGTTGATATTCCTTTAAATAAGTCAAGGGATAAACCAATACTGCGAATCCGTTTGAGTTTTTCGATTTCAGTTAAGAAACTTTCTAAGCCCACAGGCCCTGGATCTGTTTTGAGAAAGGCAAACTCGGAAGTTTTTAGCTTCAGAGAATCCTGTTTTTCTTCTGCATTCAGAGAATGTTCTGTGATTAATAGAATATCAATTTCAGCCAGGTTTTCTTTTGATAACGCAGAAAGTGTATGATAGCAGAATTCACTTTCATACTGACTGATAGCACTACGAATCAAACGCTCAATCCTTCCTGATGTGGGCGGTTCGATTTGCAATTCTCTCCATCTTTGATAGACACTTTCAACAAGTGATTCAAACTTTTGTTCGTGAGGTAATACTTCTTTAATGAGCCAGTCGCTCATTTCTACTGAATCTTGGACGGTAGCTACTCTAAAATTAAATAAACGACGAATTTCAACACGATAAACTTTTGCGGTTCGTCCTTGCCAATCATAATCTGAGTATGAGCTTTCAGGAATTTTAAGTTGATTTGCTATGTAAGAGATAATAATTTGGGGAATAGACGATTTTTCGTCAGGAAAACAGGTAAAAATCTGAAAATGTTTTAATAACAGAGCAAATCCAATCTGATTACCGCCGACTTTGTTTCTGACTAATTCTAATTCCGTTGGCAGAAGTGTCCAGTTTTCAATTAATTCTTCTGTATCCCAATTTGGCTTGACCATTCATCTTCTTCCCATCGTTTGAAAGCCTGAGTATTTCTCAAGCGAGTGTATGAGAAAAGATTGTTGCACTATGAGAAATTAATCAACAATACAGATTTTAGACTATTTGTCAAATGCTTGAAAAAATATATATTTAGAAAAATTATGAATTATGTGCAAAAAGGGATCTGAGAGAGAAAAGTTCTTCAGAGGCTAGAATCCATATATATCAAGTGTTCTAGCCACAGGCTGCACCTGATGACACGAACCTTCTATTTTCGCCTAGTTAGTGGTTAGTGGTTAGTGGGTAGAGACGCGAGGAACATCGCGTCTGTACATTAGTGGTTAGTGGTTATTCGCCACTTCCCCCATTGCCCCTAATCCCCACTCCTCCAAGGGAGTGGGGGCCGGTGAGTTCCCCATCCCCATCTCCCCACTGCCCCACTCCACCCTACGGGAAGCCGAAGAAGGCGCGTCTACAGACTCTCCCCACTGCCCCACCACCCCATCACCCCATAAAAAAAGAGTGGGAGTCAGCATACCAATCGCTTTTGACTCCCACCCAAACATTTACCACTGAAGAGAACAGGAATATGCACAAGCGTTGTTATTTGTTTAGGGGGCTAAGTGTGGAACAACAACGCCAATACATATGTAATTTCCTGGTGCGGTAAATGTCAAATTTAATTGGGTATTTGTTGTTTATTGTTTATTCTTAGGAAAAAATCAATGTTTAACAACTAATAAATTATCAAGAATATCCTCTCTAATAATATTTAATTACGTGTAAACTATTTTTATTTGAATAGGCAATTATTACATATATCATATTTAGATATATTTTAAAATTGCCTTCAAATAATTCAATAGAGGTATACCACATAAAAGATATTTTATTGTGGTACACCCTGATAACAACACCCTTGAAGTCGTTTATCTTGGATTTAATTTAGCTGAATAAATTGGAGCTTAGTTGCCAGATTGGCAAGTATTTCTCCTCAAAAAAAAGTTGAAAAAATACCTATTAATCACATAAAAATGCTAATTTTACCAGAATTGTGTAACTCCTTGAACATTATTTATGCTTACCTATATAAAGACTAAAAAAGATATTTACTAATTTTATATTGTTTAGATAATTACCTGAATTTTTTAAGTTTTAGCTAATATCTAGGGTGAGTGGTATGACCCTTCATGAGCTATAGCCCCTATATATAATCATCGGTATTTGTAGTAGCTAAATATAAATTTATGTATGAAAAATCTGGTTTTGGCAGAATGGCAATTATTTAATTCGATTTTTAGTATCTTATGGAAAATGCACATAATTTTAATAAAGGGGTATGATTGAAACTTCCTCTTTAATATTTAATATGAATGGCAATAATATTAAGAATTTGATTTAAATAATTATTTCAATTAAAAATGCCTAATCTCTCAAGAAACACAGGCGGTATAGGGATGTAAGGATATAAGAGAAAAATTGTATTTCTTTTAAATTGGCATAGGGAGTCTTAAGCCAATTAATCAATGGTTTTAATCCAAAATCTAAAATCCAAAATTGGTATGAGTTCTTAAAATTTATTTCTTGACTGGATGAAAAGCAGGTTAAGATATAATGCATCCATATCAAATCCTCTAAATTTATTTATAGGGATTCTATGCATTTGTTTTTACTTTTTCAAGGCTATTCCAATAATTTACTCGCGCAACAATGCAGACAAAGAAGTCTGTTTACGAATATCCATCATGCTTGCTAAAGAGTCTTTACCATCTTTATTAAATTCTGCTTCTGGCGGCAAAACAGTAACTATGGGTTTTTCTGGTTCTGGAGGTGTCTGAGAAGATTGCGGTACTGGTGGTACAAACACTGCTAAATTATTGGTAGGAAGTGGTTCTTGCGCCTCTTGACGGCGTTGTCTCCAGCGTAATTGAGGGCGACGATGAGGATTTGTTTGAACTTTTTGCTGTTTCGGACGGTTGAGCCAGAGAAAAACGACAAAGCATCCACTGGCGCAACTCATAGCGATCGCTGCTATCATCTGTAAGGATATGGGACTCTTGGATACTTTGGTGGTTTGAGGGGTTATAGTGATCGGTGATTCTGCTTCAAGTTGTACGAATTCTGGTTCTTCACGCTCTACACGTCCTACATAACCAAGACTATACACAGCTATAGCAGTAGTACTGAGTAAAGTCAGTAATGCTCCAACAAATAGTAACCAAGGGTGTTGGACTAACAGATGTAGTAGAGAGTTTTTGCTTGTTTGTAGTTGAGATCCACTTTTTACAGCTTCAGTTACGGGTGCTTTTGCCTCCAATGGCTGCTGTACAGCTTGAGTATTTTCCATGACTACTTTCAAATGTGTACCCCTCTTGTCATTAATTGTACTGGAGGAGTGAGCGATCACGTATCCGTAACAAAATTTCGGATTTAAGTAGCCTTTTTATAAAGAATAAGACTACCCAAACCGAATTATTCTTAAGCTTTAGTATTTTTTACTACTTGATTAGTACTAAGACAACCACTAATTCGATCCTGCTACTTCTACAGGAGAGAACCTTGCAACAGCTAGTTGAATTAATTGATCAACTAGTTCTGGGAATGAAACACCACTGTGTTGCCAAAGTAGGGGATACATACTTGTGGCTGTAAAGCCGGGTAGGGTGTTAATCTCGTTAATCAGTACTTCGCCTGTTGCTTCTACATAGAAAAAGTCTACTCTTGCCAATCCCGCAGCGTCAACAGCCGCAAAAGCTTGTAAAGCCATTTCCTGAATTTGCTGAGTCACAGCATTTGGCACTGCTGCGGGAATAATTAAATCTGCTTTACCTTCTGTATATTTAGTTTCATAATCATAAAATTCACTTTTATAGGTAATTTCACCTACTACTGAAGCTTTAGGTTGATCGTTTCCTAAAACAGCACATTCTAATTCTCTGGCAACAACTGCTGCTTCTACAATGATGCGGCGATCATAACTGGCTGCATTATCCAATGCTGCTTCTAATTCTTGACGCGATCGCACCTTGGCAATTCCCACCGATGAACCTAAATTTGCAGGTTTGATGAAACAGGGATAACCCAAAGTTAATTCAATGTCATCACAAAGTTTGGGAAAAACACAAGGATTTGACCAAATTTGGAAACGGTTCACCGCTTTGTATTTGACTTGTGGCAATCCAGCTTGGGCAAAAACCATTTTCATAGCTATTTTATCCATTCCCAGTGCTGAACCTAACACTCCAGAACCCACAAAAGGCACTTGCATTAAAGTCAGTAAACCCTGCACTGTACCATCTTCCCCGTTGGGCCCATGCAGAATCGGAAACCAAACATTGACTTCCCCAACTTGTGGAGGAGATTGCCAACGACTGAGAGATTGGGAACTAGCGCTAACTAATTGATTACCAGTTTCAGAGTTAGGCAATGACAGTGGTTTTCCTGAAGCTAAGACTTGTTGCGGTGTATCTCCTGCCAACCAGCGTCCATCTTTTTGAATGTAAAAAGGCAAGATTTCATACTTACTGGTATTTTGCCCTGAACTCAATGCTTTTGCGATCGCTCTTGCTGAGGTGATCGATACCTCATGTTCTCCGGAACAACCACCAAACAGCAACCCTACCCGCAACTTTGTCATCTTTAAGATACCTCCACACCTTAAATGCACATAGCGTAACACAAGCTGTTGATTGGTGAACTAATTTTTTATAGTTCAAGAAAAATACGGTATTTTACGCAGTATGTCAAAAAAAACAGCACCCTTTGGACAGGGGTGCTTCCGCCAATATTAATAATCTTAGTGACAGGATCGCTGTCCTTGGCCATCCTTAATAAAGAAAATCGTCCTGCATATTTTAATATCGCTAAAGTAGCAATTGGCTATGCTTTTGGTTCCATAAGGTTACAGGGAAATAGTAATGATACAGAAAAATTAGATAATTCAAACTGATACCACCTCCCGTACCTCCACTGGTTCACCCGTCAAACTAAAAGCCCGAACTTCGCTGATTCTTACCTTCACTAACTTACCTTTGAGTTCGTTGATGTCACCAGTAAAGAAAGTCAGACGGTTAGTGCGGGTACGTCCCATGACTTGGGTTTTGTCTTTGGGGTTTTGGTCTTCTACTAGCACTTCTTCTAAGCGTCCCATATAACGTTGCGATCGCTCGGCTGCGATTGTTGCCACTAAATGGTTTAATCTTTGGAGGCGATCGCTTTTCACCTCTTCACTGAGTTGATTTTCCCAAACTGCGGCAGGTGTTCCTGGGCGGGGAGAATAAGCAGCAGTATTCAACTGGTCAAAACCAATATCCGCAACTAATTTGAGAGTATTCTCAAACTGTTCTTCTGTTTCTGTTGGAAAACCAACAATTGCATCAGCACTAATCGCCGCATCTGGCACATACTTACGGATTGTATTGATAATTCGGCGATATTTTTCATGGGTATAACCCCGTGCCATACGTTTTAAAACTTCGTTATCCCCAGATTGAAATGGAATGTGGAAGTGTTCGCATACTTTGGGTAATTCTGCACAAGCGCGGATCAAGCGCTCAGTAAAATAACGGGGATGACTAGTAGCAAATCTAATTCTTTCCACTCCCGGAACATCATGTACATAGTACAGCAAATCTGTCAATGTATGCTGGTGACGACCTTCCGGTGTCACTCCTGGTAAATCCCGCCCGTAGGCGTCAATATTTTGACCCAAGAGTGTAACTTCCTTATAACCCTGACGCCCTAGTTCCTCCATTTCGGCGCGAATTGCTTCTGGTGTCCGAGACTGTTCCACACCCCGGACATTCGGTACTACACAATAAGTACAGCGTTCGTTGCAACCGTAAATCACGTTCACCCAAGCCGTTACCTTACTATCTCGGCGTGGCTTGGTAATATCCTCAATAATATGAATTGGTTCTGTGGCCACAACCTGATTGCCATCAAATACTTGTTGCAACAAATCTTTCAGACGGTTGGCATGTTGCGGCCCCATAACTAAATCTAATTCTGGTACTCGCCGCAGTAAGGTTTCTCCCTCCTGTTGAGCAACACAACCAGCAACAATTAATGTTAAATCCGGTTGTTCGTGCTTGCGCTTTGCTTGCCTACCTAGATAAGAATATACTTTTTGCTCTGCATTATCCCGGATAGTGCAGGTGTTATAGAGTATTACATCTGCCTGATTTGGGTCTTCTGACCACTCAAAGCCCATGTCTTCTAAAATGCCAGCCATACGCTCTGAGTCAGCTTTATTCATTTGGCAACCGAAAGTAGTTATGTGATAATGGCGGCGTGAAGTGGTCATGAGCAATTACACTTAAGCACTAAAATTTAAAGGATTTTCCTACTATTGTATAAACTCTAGCTGCCAATTAACATCTGGCGTGGATTGAAATTATAACAAAGATCAAGCTTTTAGCTTTTAGAAACAAACACTCATAGAACACAGATTGACACCAACGCACCATCTATCTGTGTGCATCGGTGTGTATCGGTGTGTATCGGTGTTCGATTTCTCCAAAATATAGTGGCTTGCGGTTAAGTCTAGTAGAGAAAAAAACGAACACGGATGAACACAGAAGTCAGTTAACAGTATGTGTTGGTGTTCACTTTTATAAACATTTCGCCTGTTGATTTGATATTAAACATAATTATCAAATCAAAGCCTTTTTACCTTTTGAATTACGCTATACTACAATAATAGTTACAAGTTTGCTTACTTTCATGGACGTAGTGAGTAGTGATACCACAGAGTGGAAATCTATCACCTATGAAAAAATACCAGAAAACCTTCATCAATGGCAACTGACAGAATCAGATTATTGGTTGTTTAAGAAAACAGATTGGGTAGTAACAGAAAAAATTCATGGTGCAAACTTTGGTATAACTACCAATGGATTAGAGGTACGTTTTGCCAGGAGAAAGGAATTTTTGCAGCTAGGAGAAGATTTTTTCAATTATTTATCTCTACGAACCAAACTAGCACAGCAAGCAAAAGAAATCTTCTGGCTTTTGCAGCCTACCACGCAGTTGCAGAGAATTTATATTTATGGAGAATTATTTGGTGGTGAGTATCCCCATCCAGAAGTAAAGGCTGTGCCTGGTGTTAGTGTGCAGGCTGTGCAAACAGGTGTTTATTATTCACCTAAAATAGAATATTATGCTTTTGATATAGCAATTTTAGAAAATCAAACATCTTTAGAAAAAACTTACTTAAATTATGACCATGCACTTGATTTATTTCATCAAGTAGGAATGATGAGTGCTGAATCATTATTCATTGGTAAATATGAAGATGCTATGGCATATTCCATCGAGTTTGAATCTAAAATTCCAGAGACTTTGGGTTTACCTAAGCTAACCTTTGCTAATAAAGCTGAAGGAATAGTTATTAAACCGTTAAAAACTATTTATTTACTAACCTCTAAAGGTAATATTCGTCCGGTAATTAAGAAAAAAATTCCTGTTTTTTCAGAAGATAGTCGCTTTCATCAAGCCAAAAAATGGAACTTTCAACAACTGCCGTTAGACAAGGGAGGCCTAAGTATATAAGAGGAATTAACTCAAGAAATGTTGGCATTAGTTACACAAACAAGATGAAATAACGTGATTTATAAATTAGGGAGATTTCGCAAAACGATATAAATAAAATTCAGGAACTAGTAGCACAATTAATGGATGATATATTAGAAAAATTTTACGAAGATTATGGCAGTATTTTTTTGTTTACTCAAAAATGAGATTCAACAAAATATGCTAAGTCAATTGCAAAAAGCATCAGAAGAATTAGTTAAACATTATTTCAATAGGTAGAATTATGAACAACAATAAATTAGAGAATTGGGAAGAAAAAGTACTGAATAATTATCTTGATGGTACGCAACTAAAGAAAATCCCTGCTTCTCGAAAAAAACGTTTAGTTATACTGAGGTGGTTAGTTAGAAAATTTGAAGAAAAAGTGACTTATACAGAACGCCAAGTCAACGAAATTATTTCTCAGCATCACTCAGACTACGCGACACTACGACGGGAAATGATCGGTTATCAACTTATGGAAAGAGAAAAGGGTTTCTACTGGCGATTACCGGCAGCACTGTGGAAGTCTGAGAATGAAATTAGATAATTTTTTCAATGAGATTGCCTTGTGAATAAAATAGCTATATTACACACTCAGGGAATTGCCGCTTCAGGGTTGGGAACACTGGGCAAGGGGCTGAAGCTTGCAAATTCTCTGGTTTACTCCAAGTAAAAGGCGCTTTTTGGGCAGCAGACATCCACAACAAGCGTTTTGCCCGTGTCATAGCAACGTAAAGCAAACGATACTCTTCGGCTGTTTTTAGGTATTTTGCTTGCTCCCAAGCTTGTGTAACATCTGGTAAACTCGCTTGATTGTGAAGTGCAGCGCGAATTTGGGCGCGGGCAACTTCTGATAGGGTAAAGTCTCCTAAAAACTGGCTTTGGGGAGGAACCCAAAAGCGACCGGGTATTAAGTTTTCATGTAGAAAGGGAATAAATACGTAGTCCCAGTCCAGCCCTTTGGCTTTATGCATAGTGATAATTGTTAATTGACCGCGACGAGTGTAGCGGGCTTCTAAATCTTCTGTTTCTACGGGTTCAAATCTTTCGGAACTAACAATTTCACTCAGTGTACCCAGCATATTTGTCATGGAAGCATGACCAGCTATTTGCAAATTAACCCTTTCTGCAAGTTTGTCAGCAGTTGCTAGTTCTGCTTGGTCGTAATTTAATGCCAAAGCTAGGAAGGAAATTAGCTGATACAGAGGTAGTTCCATCCGGGCGCGTAGCAAACTACGACACAAGTGCGCGGCTTTTTGTACTGGTTCCGGTTGGGGTGCAGACAAAGGACCTGGATACAAGAATTCTTCAGGTACAGAAGCAGGGGCATTGAGGTCTTGAGTAGGAATTAACTGCCGTTCTACAAAGACTTCTAAAGCTGCTTTCAAATAGTCGGGTGAATGGGGGCGATCGCAAAATTGCAGTAATGCTAAAATTTCTTGTGGTACATGAGAATGGCGATCGCGTTCTCCCACATCATAAAGTGTAATTTGATGCTCTTTACATATAGGTGCAAGTGCCTCTGCCAACCATCTACCTTGACGGTTTTCCCTAACTAATATTGCTGCACTAAAAGAACTTGGCTCTTGAGCAAACAACTGAATGACTCTTTGGGAGAGTAATTGAACTGTGTGATGAATATCACGTGGAGTATACAGTTCTAGTCCCCGCCCTACTGGTTGAGGATTCGCATCGGGTTGAGGATCATCAGGATCAACAAGGCGAATGGTTTGAGGACGGAAGGGGAGGGGAAGGTGGGGAAGGCGGGGGTCCCCTCTGGGGATAAGGGGAGGTGGGGAGGTGGGGAGGTGTGGGGAGTGGGGGAATTTTGAGTTTTGGGGTGATAGGCACTATTGACCCACTGCAAGACAAAATTGGCAGCATCAATGATGATTTTGGTGCTGCGTCCTGCTTGATCCATTGTTGCCAGACGATTTTTGTGGTTGCAATCTTCGCAAAACTCACGGAAATAAATAGGGTCTGCGGGGGTAAAGGTAGAGTTAATCGCTTGGTTGGGGTCGCCAACACGAATCAAGTTGGGTTGGTCGGGGTTGTTGGGGTCAGTGGCAAGAATTTGTAGTAGTTTGGTTTGTAGTGGACTAGAGTCTTGGGCTTCGTCTTCAAAAACCGCAAAGACTTGGTTTTGTTCGATTCTACGGGCGCTAGGATTTTCTAAGACTCGCAGTGCAGCTAAAATCATGTCGTCGTAGTCAATAAACTCACGCGATCGCATTAAGTTTTGATATTGCTCGTACAATCCCGCAGCAACAGTTAAAATTTCATAATTATCTATAGTTTGTTCACTGAAGCGCCGTAAATCTTCTGGGAACATTCCCGAACTTTTAGCCTCATGAATCACGGTTGTTGCCAAGTCTGGTAATACTTCTGTTCGCAATACTGACTGACGACGCAATCTTTCTGTTTCTTCGCCGTCAAATTGCTTACCTTCTAGTAAGCGAAAATAATGCCCTGGATAACTAGCAATCCATTGTTCAACAGCAGTACGGATGAAGCGATGACTTTGAGTTGGTGTAATTAATGTGACATTATTTAATTGTAAGCCTGACAAATTCGGATGACGACTGGCAATGTTCAAAGCCAGACCGTGCAAAGTATATACAACAAAACCAGTTTGAGGTAAAGATAAATCGTCACGCAAGTATTTGCGGATTTTTGCTTTGATATTAGCAACAGCAGAACGAGTAAATGTAACAACTACCAACTGCTGACGTTCCGACGAACGCGAAGAATTGGAACGCTGATACTGATGTGCGATCGCGATCGCTGCCGCCGCCGCCATTCCTGTAGATTTACCAGCCCCAGGAACCGCAGAGACAGCCAATGGCCCAGAGTGCCAATCAGCCATTTGTTGCTGTCCTAGACGCAGACTATTGCGAATGCTTAAAATCGCACTTTCTCTCAGAGAAGATGAAGGCGACTGAGGATCAGCTTGGTGGTTGGTGGTTGTCATTTGTATTAGTCATTTGTCAATTGTCACTTTTTATTCTCCTCACACTCCCCACACTCCCCAACAGCTACTCATCTATCTGCCAAGAATCTTTTGTCAATTCCTCATCCAAAATCTTCTTTGGTAGAACAATGACAATTACTCGTCCTAACAAAGGTACTTCCGGTGCAGTTTCAAACCATTGAAAATCTAATTCTCCAGAGTTATCTACTACAAAGTAACTACCTGAGTTCCATTCTCGTTGGGCGCGATCAATAACTACCATAACTGGTTCTGGGTTACTTTTTGTTTGGCTGGGTAGGCGATCGCTATTGCATAAAATCACCACAGGATCTTCTGCACCCAATATTGTTTGCCAACCTGGTAAGGGAACCCAAGCTTGTTCTCCAGCAAATTTAACGATGCGGAAAGGCTCCATTTCTTCTACCAGGGGAACTGCTTGTAGGTCTTTTGGTGCTAATGGTAACTCACCCACTACTGGTACTAGACGCGGTGTTTCTTCGGCTGATTGTGGTCTGTAATAGGGTAGAGTAGGTGCTGGTTTTTTGGGTACGACTGTAAAATCTGTAAGTAACTGTTCTATTTTCTGCCTAGCAGTTTGCGTATGGGCAAACTTTAAGCCTTTGGCAATTAAACGTGATCGCGTTTGAAAATCTGAATTCTGACGGGCAAGTTTCCAACATTGATAAGCAACCGCATCTCCGGGATGCTGAGAAAAGCCCTCTGGAGGATTACGAAAACGAGAGAAATCTTTGATTGCTCTGGCAATTTCCCGTGCTTCGTCAGCATCAATTTTGTGTTGAAAGGTAAGCGTAGCGGCGGCGGCTCGTTCTTCTTGAGTCAGCAAGCGTAACTCGTACAAGATATCACTGCCACGCTGTTGATAATGAGAGATCACATCTTGTGATGCTCCTACTTTTTCTATAGAGTTGTAAACTTGTGCGCCGACAATCACCTGATTCTGTTGTATGGGCTCAAAGCCTGTAGCTTCAAAAATCGCTTGGGGACTGTAACCTGCTTTTTGTAGATAAGCGCAAGCTTGTCCCCATTCCACCCAGTAACCTTGTTTTTGTCGCAGTTTGATTAGCAATTCTTGAGTGATGTCATTGTGATCGTTATTGTTGAGATTTTGAGCGTTGGGTGGTTGATCAGTCATAAGCGATTAAATATGAAAAATTAAAAACCGTAAAAATCCTTATTCGGAAACATGCTTGTCATCCACTGGAAAACAAATTAAATCAGTGATGATTTAGATATTTCAGCAATTTCACGACAAGTTGATCAATATAATTTTAAAATTTTTATGCCAAGTGTCTATTTTAAGGCTGATGTCGTAGTTTCTCTATAGAAGAAATATGGTGTTAACAGCTTACTGTAATTAATTTCCTCTCAATATAGGGTACTAGTAGTTTCTCACACAAAATTTACAAGTTTTGTAGTAAGCATCAAGCGTGCTTCAATGAGTGCTGTCTTCGCTTACTAGAAATATTGCAAAGTTAGTATGTCACAACACTAGTCTCTTAGCTCCTTTCTACACCTCTAACCTTAAGTAAAATTATGAGTTCTGAATAAAAATTATAAGACATAGATAAGAGAAATTACGTAATTGCACGTAAGATACTCAAAAGTAGAATTCTTTATTTTTCTACTTTCTCCTTCTGGAAACTGCTTCATGATTACTTTAATCAAATAGCAGTTACAAAATGCTGATTTTATATTCTCAATCAGGCTTTGTATGGAATATAACAAAGTGATTAACAGTTAAAGGAATTATCTATGAATAACCCCATTCCCGAATTTGATAAAATACGTCGTCAATTGATGACTCTGGAAAAGCCAAAAAAGCAGAAAATTTTAGTAGTTGATGATGAGCCAGATAACTTAGATCTGTTGTATCGTACCTTTCGCCGAGATTTCCAAGTATTGAAAGCCGATAGTGGCATGAACGCTTTGCAAGTGTTAGCAGCAGAAGGGGAAGTTGCAGTAATTATTTCCGATCAGCGAATGCCAGAAATGAAGGGGACTGAATTTTTGAGCAAAACAGTACCTCAGTTTCCCAACACTGTCAGGATTATTCTCACAGGTTTCACTGATATTGAAGACTTAGTAGAAGCAATAAATGCTGGTCAGGTATACAAATATATCACAAAACCTTGGGACCCAGCAGAACTAAAAGCTGTGGTGCAAAGAGCGGCAGAAACCTATGATTTACTCAAGCAACGCACAGAAGAATTACGTCGTGCTAATGCTCAAATGGCACTGTTAACTGTTTTAGTGCAGGTTGCTCAACAAGCATCTAGTTTAGAAGCTATATTAAATCCCATTGCTACAGCTTTTGGTGAAAGTTTTAGCGCCGATGGCTGTATTTTGCAATTAGTCGAAAATAATAATCTGGTTACTACCCAAGGCAGTTACAGCAGTGGAGGTTCTATAGAAAACTGGTTAGCAGTTGACCCATTGACTAGTGAAGCGATCGCCACTGGTCAAATGCAAGTCTCAGTTAATGTCCCCAATGATGAAAAACTTGCTGGTGTAGCACACTATACAGACTCTGGTGTAGAAGCGCATTTAATCATCCCAATTACCTATGCACGTAATGTTTTAGCGGTGTTATCTCTCCAATGGAAAAAACCCTGCACATTACGAGAAGATGAACTCAAACTAATTCATTTATCTGCACAGCTAGTGGCAACTGTACTCAGTTGTACTCGTTACCATCAACCCGCTAATGCTTGATTGTCAATAGTCAGGACAAGGAAGACAAGGGAGTGGGGGGAGTAAGGAGGTTAATTTGACTTTTGCAATAAGTCTACTAACTGCCATAATTATGAAGTATTAGTTATTATTAAGTAATGTAACAATGATTGTTAGTCATAAGTCCCAAGTCTATAGTCAAGGATTCAAATTCCATAATGCCAAGCCTAAAATCCAATGACAATTGACAATTGACGATTGACTCTTGACTTAATTTAAGTGCATTTGCTGTGAAAGTATTTAGTAAAATTGATACTCAATTACGACGTAACCTGCTGGTTTTATTTGCCGCAGGTTTATTATTCTGGTCTAGTTTGGCTTCTTTGTTGCCAACCTTACCACTTTATCTAGAAGAAGTGGGGGCGAGTAAACAACAAATCGGGATTTTGATGGGCAGTTTTGCGATCGGACTGCTGTTATTTCGTCCTTGGTTGGGGAATTTAGCAGATCAACGGGGTCGCAAAATTGTACTACTGATTGGGATGGTGGTGGTAGCGATCGCTCCCCTTGGTTATGAACTCACGACCTATATGCCTTTTTTAATGGTGTTGCGTGCGTTTCATGGCATTAGTATCGCTGCTTTTGCTACTGGTTATATAGCGCTGGTAGCAGATTTAGCATCACCTAGTCATCGGGGTGAGATTATTGGCTACATGAGTTTGGTGAATCCGATTGGTTTAGCACTCGGTCCCGCTTTGGGTGGTTATTTACAGGCTGCGGCTGGTAATACCGCATTATTTTTGTTATCTACGGGTTTAGGTGGGTTAGGGGTGTTATGTATTTTGCCAATTGTCAATCCACCAGTCCACAAGCAACCGCAAGTCGAAAACCGCAACTCTAATTTTTGGCAAATGTTGGTTAGTCCTAGAGTGAGAATACCAGCATTCGTAATGTTAATGGTTGGTTTGACTGTCGGAACTTTGCATACTTTTGCACCCTTGTTTATCAAATCTACTCAGATTGACTTAAATCCTGGGTTGTTTTACACAGCTTCGGCAATTTCTAGCTTTAGTGGTAGGTTATTTACTGGAAGGGCAAGCGATCGCTTGGGGCGAGGACTGTTTGTGACTGTAGGTTTAGCTTTTTACTCTCTATCGATGGTACTGATGTGTGTAGCCAACAATGCCAGTACTTTTTTACTCGCTGCCCTGATTGAAGGTGCGGGAGGTGGTACATTAATTCCGATGATTTCAACCTTAATGGCAGATCGTTCGCTTCCCCAAGAAAGGGGACGTATTTTTGCTATCTGCATAGCTGGGTTTGATTTTGGCATAGCGATCGCAGGCCCAATTGGGGGTTTTGCTGCTGATCAATTTGGCTATCGCCTTAGCTTCGGTTTAGCGGCTGCTCTAACCGGACTTGGTATAATTGTTTTCCTTACCCAGTGCAGTAAAAACCTTGCCACTTCTCTACGTTTTGCCCTTGGTCGTGGTCAAGATAGTTATGCTTTAAATGGAATTCGAGATTAAAAATTAAAAAATGAAGAATTTAATTTCTTCATTTTTAATTTTTTGTCTTAAATTTAAGACGGGCGAGGAGGGATTCGAACCCCCGACACCGTGGTCCGTAGCCACGTGCTCTAGTCCACTGAGCTACACGCCCTTGCGGTCACAGGATCTAATATTAACACATCTTTATCATATGACACAAGATAATTTTCAAAATTCTTCTTTTGACCTTACCCACCTGGATCAGCAAGGGCAAGCCCAGATGGTAGATGTATCAGGGAAACCGTCCACAGTCCGCCAAGCAACAGCAGGTGCAAGAGTGCGAATGCTAAGCGAAACCTTTGCCGCCATTCAAGCGGGAAACACTCCGAAAGGAGATGTACTCGCAACAGCGCGACTAGCAGGAATTATGGCTGCGAAACAGACAGCTAGCTTGATTCCTCTATGTCATCCTTTACCTTTGCACAAAGTTGAAGTACTTTTAACACCAGATCCGCAACTGCCTGGTTATCAAATTCAGGCCACAGTTAAAACCAAAGCCGAAACGGGGGTAGAAATGGAAGCCCTCACAGCTGTTTGTGTTGCTGCTCTTACCCTTTATGACATGGCCAAAGCTTTAGAAAAATCGATTCAAATTGAATCAATTCGATTGATCAGTAAGACTGGTGGCAAATCAGGGGATTATTTAGTTAATAGGTAATTGGTAATTGGTAATTGGTAATTATTAATTGCGATTTTACTACCTATTCCCCTTTCCCCTTATTCAATCGCACCGACAGCTTCGCTAACATCAGTTGGAGTTTGATATTCCTGTTCTGGCAATTGCTGTAATACAGAAATAGCATTCTCATCAGCACCATTTTGTCGAGCGTGCTGAATCAATTCTTCTTTGCTAGCCGGATAATCTATGCCTTTTAAATGTTTTTGTAGTTGAATAGGGTTGATTTTAGCCATTTTCTTGACCTCCAAAATTCCACCTTTAAATGTCATTTTCATGTTTACAGCCAGATAGAGTTGTTACCTCTATCAAGAAGATTAGGTAGTTTGATTTTCTCAACAATAAAAGGTCATCCATTTGGCTGATGAGGCAATTTTTTGCCCTTGATAGTTTGAGGTAGAAGCAAGAAGATTGTAAATCTTGCATCAGATAGATATCGGATAGATATCGGAGGGCTGAAATATGGCATTAATACGTTGGGACCCTTTTCGGGAAATGGAGCGATACGATCCTTTCCGAGAAATTTCTAACTTGCAACGCGAAATGAATCGCCTGTTTGATCGCATGATGACTACTAGTGGCGATGGCGGTGAAATGGCTGGATATGCTTTTATGCCAGCAGCTGAAATGCACGAAAATCCCGATAATATTGAACTTCGGGTAGAACTTCCAGGTATGGAAGCTAAAGATTTGGACGTCAAAGTTACCGCCGAAGCTGTTTCAATCAGTGGTGAACGCAAAGTTGAAACTAGAGCTGAAGAAAAAGGCATGAGACGTTCGGAATTCCGCTACGGCAGATTCCAACGGATAATTCCTTTACCTAGTAGAATTCAAAACGATCAGGTACAAGCGGAATTTAAGAACGGTGTTTTGTGTCTGACAATGCCGAAAGCTGAGGAAGAAAGGAATAAGGTTGTCACTGTTAGTTTAGAAGGACAACAGACTCCAGTTATCGGCGAACAATACGATAGACAAACTCAACAGCAACTACAAACTCAATAGCGTTAGTTTTAACTTAAAGTTAATCAGCCGTTGATATCTCTAGTAGTCTCACAAATACTACCATAAAAATATACTTAACAGGATTGACAGGATAATTCACAACAATAATTGTGCTGTCAGTCCTATTTTTTTGCTCAAATCAAATTAACTCACCTGGACTTTTCTATGAACAATGCCATACTGACGACAGATTTTCGCCAGCAATTATATTAAGTAGACTAAAGTCAAGCTTTCAATTCAGCAATGACAAAGCTATGCCAGCAAGCGACTTCAAGGATTATTATCAGATTCTAGGGGTAAGCAAAAACGCCACACAGGAGGAGATCAAACAGGCTTACCGCAAGCTGGCACGTAAGTACCACCCTGATATCAACCCTGGAGATCAAAAAGCGGAGGAACGCTTTAAAGAAATTAATGAAGCTAACGAGGTACTCTCCGATCCAGAAAAACGTCAAAAATACGACGCTTTTGGTCAATACTGGCAGCAAGCGGCGACAAGTGGTGCAACGCCACGCGGTCGTCAAGGTACAAGAGTAGATGTTGGTGGGGTTGATTTCGATCAGTACGGTAATTTTGATGATTTCATCAATGACTTGCTTGGCCGCTTCGGTGGCGCGGCTAGAGGTGGCAGAACTTATACCTATCGTACCTATACAGGTGGCGATCGCGACTATAGCGATTTTTTTGAAAATGTTGCCACACAAGCACCTGCACCTGATACAGAAGCAGCTATTTCCCTTACTTTTTCTGAAGCATTTCACGGTACACAAAAACGTCTGCAAATCGATGGGGAAACGGTTACTGTCCGAATTCCTCCAGGGACAAAACCCGGAAGTCGTCTCCGCATCAAGGGTAAAGGACGTTCCAGCCCGTTTTCTCAACAACGGGGAGATTTGTATTTAATCATTGAAGTATTGCCCCATCCCTTCTTTCAATTTGCAGATGATAACATTGCTTGTGAAATTCCCATTCGACCGGATGAAGCTGTATTGGGGGCGGAAGTAAAAGTTCCCACACCAGATGGTAGCGTCACGATGAAAATTCCGGCGGGTGTGCGTTCTGGGCAATCCTTGCGTTTACGGGGTAAAGGCTGGACACTACCTAAAGGGGGACGTAGTGATTTAATTGTCAAACTACAAATTGTATCTCCTAAGGATTTGAGTGCGACCGAACGCGAGTGTTATGAAAAAATCCGCGACAGTAGCACTTTTGATCCGCGTGCTACCCTAGAAGAGGTGAAAATATGAATCAAGTTAGTCTGTCACGGGTGGTTGTGTCTGAAGAAGGCGATCGCCTTTACACTTTTGAATATGCAGCTTTTGTGACACAAACATCAACTGCACTGATAGAACGCTTTGCGGCTTTGGGGTTGATTTCACCGATTAATTCGATGTTGCGATCGCGCGATATTGCTCGTGTTGCTCAAATTCTGCGCCTACGTCGAGATTTAGGATTAAATTTAGTGGGTGCAGCAATGGTTCTAGATATGGCTGAAGAAATTGCCCAACTGCGGGCACAGTTGCAAGTTTACAAATCTCGGCAATCTTAGCTATGGCTTTTTGTAAAAGCTAAAAGCAAAGTCTTTTTTAACGCAAAGGATCGCAGAGAACACGCACCAGGTAGCAGAGTTTTTCTTAGGTTTCCAATCAGACGGTAACAACAACCGAAAAAATCCTAAAATGGGTCAGAAACCAAATTGTATTAAAATCTGTAACAACCTATATGCCTCCTCGTTGGCCTCGTAAACCAGATCGTAAAGACCCAGCTTACCGCAAACTAGATGACCGAATGAATTTTGCTGTCCATGTGGCAATATTTGCAGCCTGTAATTCGGGGTTGTGGTTCTTTCACAATTTCTTAAAAGCTACTTGGGAATGGCTACCTTGGGTAACAGCAGGGTGGTTAGTGGTATTGTTAGTTCACCTGATTTATATTGCTGCGATCGCTGACTATTCTGAGATACCGCCCAAATCCACCTGAAGATGGACTGATGAAGCTGGGGCAATTGTAACTTGTGGCTGTAGAGTCTTCTGGTAATTGAGCGATAATAGTAAATAGTTTATAAATTCGCTGCCGTTCATTAGGGTTATTTTTATGGCTAAGACTAACACCACAGAATTACTGGAAGCCCTAGCAAATGAAATTGGCGAAAATGTTTACATGGATATTGCCAAATGGCATTTATATCTATCAAATGCCAAATTACATACTGTAGTTGCAGAACAAGTTTATCCCCTAATCACTGCTAATAAGCCTGTAGATGAGGATGATGTAATTCAGGTTCTGGAATCTATTCCTGTGAAAATTGGTGGTGGTAGAAGGGAAATTCCTCTGATTGATTTATTGCCTCTGCAATGTCAGGTGAATTTAGTAGATATATTAGAAAAATTCCAACGCGAAATGTAATCTTTTTTCTGTTGTGTTAAGTAGATTTAAAATTACTTGACTTATTTAACTATTCTCTTTTAACAAAGAGAACCCATAACTGCGTATCAGTTTTATTCATCAATCCACTCTAGTAGCAAAAGTATTTGCAAAAACTAGAGAGGGAATACTGTTACACAGTTTTTTTATGGTTTATTTTCGATTTTCTATTCAAGCAATATAAATTTACGGAGGTTATGTATTATGTTGCTACAACTTAAGGATAGTGGGGAATTATTGAAAATAGTTGATGTTCAAGAGTTAATTGACCCCAGCATTGATAGTATTCATGCTAGAGATCAAGAAGGTCAAGAAGAACAATCACCAGAATCTTATAAAAAAGAAGATCTCGTTTTTCCTTCGGGTGAAAGTCTACCACGCTGTTGGATAGATGCAAATTATAGAAATACAAAATCTTCTTAACCTCTAATTAACTGAGTAGAGATGCAACGCATTGTGTCTCTACTTTATCCAATTATCTATAAATAAAGCTCATTTTTAGTTTGCATTGTTTCAAATACTAAGCTTCAGTTTCCAAATCTGTATCTAAACTAATACGAGAGTTGATTAGTTAGATTTCTACAAAATTTATTAAACAACATAAATATTAATAATTGCAATTTAAAATCATAAATTAGCATGATGGGTGATACCCATCATACTTGCAATATTGAGTGAATGATATTATTGGCGATCGCACTTAAAAAATCTCCCTCACAAATACATCAATAAACAATTGGTGAGTTTGGTTGAGGAGATACAATACAAAGAGCGAGCAGCCTAATTTATTGTGAAACAAATCAGAATTATTTGCAAAAAGAGAGATAATTATTGTTGTGGTGAAAAGTGAGGAGACTTTCTAGCAAAGTGACAAAATAGGAGGTAAAGATGGGTCGTCTACTCTACGAAGAATCGTTGTCTTACAAGGGATATTTAATCATTCCTTTTGTTTTTGGAAAAGCGGATAATTACGAGATTTATTCGTATAAATTACTCTCAGAAATTGGTTACACAAGTAAATTTCACAAAGTGGAAAATCCAGCACAAATATATGGCAGTAGTATCAGTAATATTCTGGATATTGCCAAAGAACATATAGACCAAAATTCAGAATTGGTCAGTCAAGGCGATTACTTTAAGAATCGCTATGTTTACCGTAATAGCCTCATCATTATTTATCGAGAAGAGGGTAAATATTTTTACGACCACTATCCACCAGATTCATTAAATAATATTGCAGCACCCAAAATCTTCACATCAGAATATGAATGTCTGAGTTGGATCAAGCAAGGACTTGATAGCTTGCATGTACGGCGCAGGTAGTGGGAGATGGGGGAGTGGGAGGAGTGGGGGAAGTGGGGGGAGTGGGAGGAGTGTGTAGACGCGCAAGCGACTTCCCGCAGGGTGGAGTGGGGGAAGTCGGGGGAGTGTGAGGAGTAAAGAAGACATATAATGCCTTTTCTTCTCATACTTCTCATACTCTTCATATATCCTTCTTTCAAGCCAAGAAAGTTAGGGTAGCCAAAAATTAGGCAAGATAGACTTACTTATATGACGCACTGTTCTATTGACTGTCCTTGCTAGTTGAATATGAGGTTCATCAGCTGCTACTGGTAAAATTTGCGCTGGTGTTCCCTCGCCTAAATGAGAAATTACTAAATTTGCTGCTTCTAATCCTGTGACATAAGCTTTTTCTTGAGACCAAGAACCGTGGCGGCTAATAATCCAATCACCACTCATAAATACATTTTTTACACTAGTTGTAGCTGGTAGCATATAGCGATAGCTACCAGGGGCAAAGTGAGTTACTGCTTGTGGTAAACGAAGGACACTGCGATCAATTACTTTTGCTTGCTGAAATTCTGGTATGCAAGTTGCTAAATAACGCTGGACTATCGATACAATTTCCTGATCTTCTAGGGGGATAAATTGATTAGCATGATAAAAATCAACTTCTACTACTGTCCCTGGTTCATGTTGATATTCATCATGTAGCGCGTTCAAATCAAAAAATGTCCACCCTGTAGTCTGATCAAAGCCAAAGCAAGCATTAGAAGGACGAGGAATTGTAATTTTACGGTCAAACCAAAGACGAGTTGCTAAAACATCAATCGCCACTAGGTTATTTAAATTGCGGAATTCTGTACGAGTTTGTAAACTGCTGCTACTGGAGACAATCTTTTTTATCCCAGTGACGCCGACAGCGAAAATTACTGCATCCGCATCAAACACTTCTTCACCGCAAACTACACCTGTCGCCTGATTATTACTATCGATAATTAAGTCAGTTACCCGTTTACTGGTAAGGAATTTTCCCCCTAGCTTTTCAATGTATTGTATCCAAGGACGAAATATTTTTTCTCCCACGGTTCCGCGACACCAAACCACATCAAAATTAGGTTGATGTGCCAGAATAAAAAAGTAGAGCATCCCTAAAGTTGCTGCTGCGGAACATTGTTCACCAGGTGCAAACAAGCCCACCAATAACATTGGTTCAAATGACTCGCTGTAAAGTCGTGCCGAAACTCCAAAATCTTTGAACAATTCCCGCGCAGTCACAAAATCATATTGCCGCCAAGCTGCATCAGAATTATCAAAATCAATGACAGCATAAAGTAAAGATAAGGCGCTGAGGCGGTCAATTAATGGCAGGCGTTTAAATTGAGTATAGATAAAAGTCCCCAGAGGTGTGGGAAGTTGGGGTAAATCTTGAAAAATTGGTGATTCAACTTCTAAACCTGCGGGTGAATATTGGGAAGAACGAGTCCAACTGGTAAAGGGGTTAATCTTTAGTTCATTGATAAGGGCAAAAATATTTCTGTAAGGATACCAAAAACCATGAATTCCTGCTTCTACTGACCGTCCTCCTGGGGTTTTCCAACCTGCGACAAGTCCACCGGGGTAGGAACCTGCTTCCAGAAGAGTCACATCGTAACCTTGTTTTGCGAGGTGATAGGTTGCACCTAACCCAGCCCAACCTGCACCAACAACTATCACCTTTTTACGCTGTGATGCTTCTGTCATTGTTCAGTCTCCGGTTATCACTGTAGATGGGGATATCCCAATTGTGGTTCTAGTATTTATTTAATATAAAAAAATGGAGCTAAGCGGATTCGAACCGCTGACCCCCTCAATGCCATTGAGGTGCTCTACCAACTGAGCTATAACCCCAGAATCTTTGACTGGTAAGCTATTTAAGCTTTTTAAACCAGTTTTTTGGGTTGTCTTTGCTTTACTAGTATGCAAGTTTATGTAAATTAAGTCAACACAACTTTGTTAAGTTATGTAAATCTAAAGAAAAAGCTTAATTTATTGCTTAATTTATTATAGACATAGAGCGGCTTATTGTAGACTCTCGCCAAGATGCCGAAAACCCCAAGGATTGGTAGAGTGTGCGTAAATCCTAATAGGATTGAGTCAACAGACATCGCCTTTGTTCTGTCAAACTCCACAAGTTAAGTGCGATCGCTTGACTCCAAACTTTGCAAACCAATGGCAATCTTACTGTGCTTTTCAATTTGTCCCATCACCTGCTTTGCCCGTTGAATTACTATCCCAGGTAAACCTGCCAACCTTCCCGCTTCAATACCATAAGACTTATCCGCACCCCCTGGCTGCACCTGATGCAAAAAGATGATTTGGTCTGGTAACTCCTTCACTGTCACCTGATAATTAGCCACATTGGGTAATAGTGATGCTAACTCATTCAACTCGTGGTAGTGCGTCGCAAAAATCGTCCGCGCCTCAATCTCAGCCGCTAAATATTCCGCCACTGCCCAAGCGATCGAAAGCCCGTCAAAAGTTGCCGTCCCTCGTCCAATTTCGTCCAACAATACCAGTGATCGCGATGTGGCATGATTGAGAATATTCGCAGTCTCATTCATCTCCACCATAAACGTAGATTGACCCGTAGCCAAATCATCTACCGCACCCACACGGGTAAAAATGCGATCGCACACACTCAACTTCGCATACCTAGCTGGCACAAAACTACCAATTTGCGCCATCAACTGAATTAACCCCACCTGCCTCAAATAACAACTCTTACCACTCGCATTCGGCCCCGTAAGGATAATTAAGTCAGGATGGGGTGGTGGGGTGGTGGGGTGGTGTGAATTCTCCCTATCTCCGGTTCTCCCCATCTCCCAATCAGTTGTGGACTTTCCTCCCAAACAAGTCGAATTTGGCACAAAAAACCCCGTCGGCAAAGACTGTTCCACCACCGGATGACGCCCATCGACAACATAAATCTCTCGTCCCTCCACCATCTCGGGGCGACAGTAACCTTGATATACAGCCAACTCCGCCAAACCGCACAACACATCCACTGCCGCCACGGCCCGCGAAAGATTCCGAATCACCTCCGCCTGGGCTGCAACTTCCTCCCGTAACGCCACAAAAATTTCATACTCCATCTGGTTCAAATCATCCCGCGCCGTTAGAATCCGCGCTTCTCGTTCCTTCAACTCTGGAGTAATGTAGCGTTCTTCATTCGTCAAAGTTTGTTTGCGTATATAATTTGACGGTACTTGGTCAGCTTTGGCACGGGAAATACTGATGTAATAACCAAAAGTTTTATTAAATCCCACCTTCAGCGTTTGAATCCCCGTCCTTGCCCGTTCATCAACTTCTAAATTTGCAATCCATTTTTGGTCTTCTTCCACCAAACTACGTCTTTCATCCAAATGGGGATTAACTCCCTGACGAATTAATCCGCCTTCTTTAATATGTATCGGTGGTGACTCCACAATATAACTACGGATTTTTTGCCCTAACTCCTCTAAACCGGGGGGAACTTTCTGCAAGGCTTTCAAAAACACAGAAGAAGCATCCATCACTAACAGCGCTAATTCCGGCAACTTGGACACAGAATCAGCCAAAGCCACCAAATCTTTGGCATTTGCCGTACCAGAACCAGCCCTTCCTGTCAGACGTTCTAAGTCATAAATTTGCCGTAACAACTGCCGCAAATCTTGACGCAGAGGTGTATTTTCTACCAATTCTTGAATTGTATCTTGCCGTGCCCGGATACCTTTGATATCAAGTAGCGGTTGTAACAACCAACGTCGTAAAGCCCGACTACCCATTGCTGTAGAAGTTCTATCTAACGCCCACAGTAAGGAGCCGTGAAAACTACCATCGCGGACAGTTTGCGTAATTTCTAGGTTGCGGCGAGTTTGATGATCTACAATTAAGTAGTCAGTAATTGTATAAGTGCGGAGCAGCTGTAGCGGGATAGAATTATCTTTTTGTGTATCTTCCAAATATTCTAAAAGACCGCCAGCCGCCCGGACTGCAAGGGGGAGGTGTTCACAACCCAAACCTTCAAGCGATCGCACTTTAAATTTCTGCAATAACCTAGATCTCGCTTCCCCGGCGGAAAAAGGTAGTTGCGATCGCAACGCGTAACAAAATGTCGGTGGTAAACATTCCGGTAAATGCTCAGACTTTTCCCCTGGACGTAGTAAACTTCCCAAATCAGGTGCATTCGTAGGAATCAATACTTCTGCCGGCTGCAAACGCATTAACTCTTGGGTTAAATGTTCACTGCTGCTACCTTGGGTTGTAAGGAATTCCCCTGTAGAAATATCTGCGTAAGCCAAACCCCAATGTTCCCCAGCTATGACCACAGCCGCCAGGTAATTATTGCGACTAGCTTTTAGCATACCTTCTTCTAGCAAAGTGCCAGGAGTGAGAATCCGCGTTACTTCGCGCCGTACTAATCTACCAACAGCTTCCGAAGCATCTTCGACTTGATCACAAATTACAACCGCATACCCTTTTTCTACCAACAGGGTAGCATGGCGTTCCCAAGCATGATGCGGGACACCACTCATTGACACCCTTCCCACTTCTCCTACAGGCTTACTGGTGAGATAAAGTTCTAATTCCTGCGCCAAAATTACAGCATCTTCAAAATAGCATTCAAAAAAGTCTCCCACCCGATACAGCAACACCGCATGGGGATACTTCTCCTTCGTTTCCACATAATGCTGAAACATTTGAGTCAGCTTACTGCGATCCACCAGTCGATGGTCAGTAATAAATGTGTTCGCATTGTTGCTGGCGTTTGGCTGGGATGCAGAGTAAGAAGCGGTCATGGATGTTTAGGGATACACATTTTTAACATGCCAATAACCGATGATAGCGCGTTATCCCGGCTACCAAGAAATTGCTCAAGGTTTATTTATTTTTTCTTCATCAAGGAGTTGGAGAGAGGGGAGTGTGGGAGGTGTATTGTTGCGTAATCAGCCTCTACAAATACGATCTCAGCGCTGACGGATGCAAACTTGATATCATTTGTGCTGGCACATTCTATCGTTTTTGTAATTGTCGCATTGTGGTTATGCCCATAATAAAGCCTGCAATTTGCGCCCAGTAATTAATACTATTAAGTGGGTTGACACCACCCGGAATATTTAAACTACCAATGCCATAAAATGACTGTTGTACAAACCACCAAATTGTGTAGAAAATAGCTGGAATTTGCATAGGAATAAATATAATTAACAGAGGCATAACAGTGTCAATTTTTACTTTGGGAAATTTGAAGATATATGCCCCTAAAACAGATGCGATCGCACCATTTGCACCAATCAATGGTATGGTCAAGCTGGGATCAGCAAGAATTTGTATTATTCCTGTCAAAACACCACACATTAGATAAAATCCTAAAAACCGTCCATGTCCCAGAAGATTTTCTAAATTTCTGCCAAAAACCCATAAAAATAGTAGATTACCTAAAATTTGGCTAAAACTGCCATGAAGAAACATGGCTGTGAATAAAGACAGAGAACGCGACAACACAAAAATCCCAGCAGCAGAATTACCAGCTAATAAATTAGCGATCGCACCATGTATCTGTGCTGGAAGCATACCCCAATTACTAATAAAAATACCTAATTCTCCACTAATTTCTAGCTTTAATTCCCATAGAAAAATCAAAATATTAATACCAAGTAACCAGTAAATAATTATCGGCTTTTTACGCGTGCTAATGAAAAGATTATCACTGATAGGAATCATTGGGATTAGTCAATTGTCAATGGTCGATTGTCAATTGTTAGTGGTTAGTTGTTAGTTGTTGGTTATTTAACAATAAGCACTAACCAGCTTAGAAAAACTGTGGCAAGATCGGAATCAGAGCGTAGCGTATTCAACTGGGTAAACCAAATGCTGGGAAACATGCTTGTTGGAAGATACCAAATTATCAGCCATTTGGGAGGGGGAGGTTTTGGTGAAACTTTCGTCGCTTATGATACTCAATTACCTGGTAAACCTAAATGTGTTGTCAAGAAACTTAAACCCCAAGCAACAGATCCAACAACTTTGCAAACAGCAAGACGTTTATTTGATACGGAAGCCCAAGTTTTGTATAAATTAGGTACGCACAATCAGATTCCGCAACTTTTGGCATATTTTGAGGAAAACGAAGAATTTTATCTTGTCCAAGAATTTATTGAAGGTCATAATCTTAGCCAGGAAATCATAGCAGGAAAGCCCCTCAGCCAAGGTCAAGTTATTTCTTTGTTGCAAGAAATTTTACAAATTTTAGATTTTGTCCATCAGCAAAAAGTCATCCATCGTGATGTCAACCCCTATAATTTACTGAGAAGAAAACAAGATGGTAAGTTAGTTTTAATTGATTTTGGGGCTGTTAAAGAAATTACAACTCAGGTAATTAATCCTAGTGCTAAAACTAAATTTACCGTTGCAATTGGGACTCCTGGATATATTCCTGGAGAACAAGCCCAAGGGAACCCAAAATATAGTAGCGATATCTATGCTGTCGGTATTCTTGGGATTCAAGCACTCACTGGTTTATCTCCTGAAGAATTTGAGCAAGACGCAGAAACGAATGAAATTATCTGGCAAAAGCATACAGAAGTCACTCCAGAATTTGCTCAGTTTTTAGACAAAATGGTGCGCTATGATTTTCGTGAACGCTACCCATCAGCAACTGTAGCTTTACAAGCTTTAAAAGATTTGCATAATCCTAATTTTCAAACATTAGCATTAAGTGTTCCTAGTAGCAACCAACCATCAATCACAAATAATAAACGCAAAAAACATATTACAAAAAAAATCTTAGCTGGAATAATAATTTTAGGGTTAGGGACAGGAGCATCTTTATATATTATGAATAGTATTAATTCTGTAAATGCTACAGAATTATATAGAAAAGCCAATACATTTTATGAATTACAACGCTATCAAGAAGCTTTATCTGCATATGAAAAAGCGATAAAAATTCGACCAGATTATGCTGAAGCTTGGAATGGACAAGGTAGTACACTCGGTAAATTAAAAGAATACAAAGCAGCGCTAACAGCCTATGATAGAGCAATTCAAATTCAGCCAGATTATTTAGAAGCTTGGATAGGTAGAGGTTTTGTATTAAAAAATTTGCAACGATATCAAGAAGCGATCGCCTCTTTTGATAAAGCCTTACAACTAGAAAATAACTCTCCTCAAGTCTGGACTGCAAAAGGAGAGGCTTTAAGCAGTTTAAGGCGATACGATGAAGCCATATCGGCTTATGAGCAAGCGATTAATCTGAAAAAAGATGATTACGAAGCTTGGTACAATAAAGCTCTAACACTGCAAAATTTAAAACGCTACGAAGAAGCAGTAAGAGCATACGATAAAGCTGTAGAAATCAAACCAAGTTATGCCGAAGCTTGGTATCATCGTGGCAATGCTCTAGTTAATTTACAACGCTATCAAGACGCATTTACCGCCTATGATAAAGCTGTGCAAACTAATCCAAGTTTTTACCAAGCATGGTTATCAAGAGGTAATATTCTGATTAGTTTACAACGCTATCCCGAAGCAGTTGAATCCTTTAATCAAGTTATTCAAATTAATCCCAAAAATTACCAAGCATGGTATGCTAAAGGCTGGTCGCAACATCAAATGCAAAGATACAACGAAGCATTAGCAGCTTACGATCAAGCGGCTGAATTGAAACGAAACGATTATCAGCTTTGGTATAGCCGGGGTAATTCGCTATACAATTTGCAAAAATATGAAGAAGCGATCGCCTCATATAACCGTGCCGTACGCTACAATCCCCAACACTACGAAAGCTGGTTTTCTAGAGGTAATGCCCTATTTAACTTACTACGTTATCAAGAAGCGATCGCCTCTTACAATCAAGCGATCAAAATCAAACCAGACTCTCAGCAAGCTATCCAAGCACGCGACAAAGCGCAAAGTCAATTGTCAGTGATCAAACCAAATCCAGTAATATTAACTCCGACAAAACCTGGTGTAGCGCCAAGCCAACCAACAAATCCAACAACATTAATTCTGCGGAAAGTTTTACGTTAATAATTTTAAACTTTGGAGGGCGCGTTAGATCCTAGCGCAACACACCGAAATTAATGGTACTTAAATTTTATTTATCAATAGTTTATAGACTGTCAAACGGAATAAGAAACCTGATAAGCACAACGCCTTGAACCTGCAACAATATGTTCTGCCCGTTCGACTGTAACATCCTGTCCTAAAATGCATTGAAATACTTCTAGTTCTTTGTCACACAATCCTGTACAAACAACAGCAGCCGCACAAATTGGGCAATGATTCTCAATCAAAAGAAACGAGCCATCTGAGAGTGCTTGAGTTTCTGCCATATAACCTTCTTCTGTTCGCAGCTGTGCAATCACATCCACTTTCTCTTGTAATGAAGCTTGTATAGGAACCTGCCCTTGATAAGCTGCAATTTGGTTACGAGTTCTCACCTCTAAAAGTCTCTCTAGTCCAGTATCTCCAAAAGCTTCAGTTACAGAATCAATTAATTCTAGGGTTAATTCAGCATATCTGTCTGGAAACAAGCGATTTGCCGCAGGCGTTAACTGCCACAACTTCGCGGGTCGGCCCATTGGGCGGGCTTCTTCTTGATATGTGACTAATTGCTCATCTTGCAGTGCATACAAGTGTTGACGTACCGCCATTGCCGAAATACTCAAGCGTTCTGCTAGGTCTTGCGAGTCCATCGCCCCTTCTTGCTTGAGTAAATTAATAATCGCCCGCCGAGTTCGGACGGATGCTGACTGTTTTTTTGGATTTTTTGTCATGTAAACAAACTAAAGAAATTTCTTTACAAAGTCAACTCTGGGTGATTATGATACTTTTTAAAGAAAAAAATTTACAAAGTCTCAAGTTAAGCTTCTAGTATGAATGTGCAAAAAGTTGCGATTGTTACGGCTGCAAGTCGCGGTATTGGAGCAGGTTGTGCGCGAGAGTTAGCAGCACGAGGCTACAAAATTTCACTCATAGCCCGAAGCAAGAGTGTCTTCCAGTTAGCTGAAGAGTTAGGCGGTGTTGCAATCCAGGGTTCGATTACAAACCCCCAAGATTTACAGCGCTTGGTAGATACGACGCTGGCGAACTTTGGTCACGTTGATGCCGTGGTAAATAGTTTCGGAGATCCACCCCGCCCAGATTTACTATCAATTTCCGATGAAATGTGGATAGAGAATTTTGAAATGCTATTTTTAAGCGTTGTTCGCATAGTCAGGCTAGTTACAAAACCTATGCAACAACAAGGGGGTGGGGTGATTGTCAACATTTCCGCAGCTGATTCCCATGAGCCAGATTTAGGGACACCCTTTAGCGGTACACTCCGTACTGCAATGGAAGGATTCACAAAACTCTATGCCAAGCGTTACAAAGCGGATAAAATTCGCATGATTTCTGTTGCCCCTCACTTTGTTGGCGATAGTATGGAAGAATTTGCAGGCTGGAATTTACCGACTGACATGATGTTTGGTCGTCCTGCTACCTATGCTGAGTTTGCGAAAACAGTTGCTTTTCTAATTTCTGAGGATGCCAAGTTTATCACAGGTACAACCCTTAAAGTTGATGAAGCTTATTCTGCTGCAATTTAGTTACAGCAGTTTTCATCTGTATGAACCAAAATTTTTTAGGGGCGCAAAGCTTTGTACCCCTACTCACTACATAATCAAAAAAGGCGCTGCGATCGCAACACCTCCTGTGAGTATAAGATCAAAAATAAATTTTTTCTTTCCCCTTTACCCTTTAACCTTTCCTCTACTTTAATACGCATCCTCAACCTCAAGCTGAGCCACTGTCACCGCATTAAAAGCGAAAGCAGCAACTAATGGTATCGGACATCTCAGCCAATAGGTAACAAAAGCTGCAATCATGGTTGCAATCACTGCTGTGATCGACCAAAAACGTTCCTCACAGGTTAATCCCTTTTCAGCTTTAATGACTCTGAGAACTTGCATCGGAATTGGTTCAGGCATTACTGCACCAGGAGGAAAAGCCCAATAACTATTACAGCGCTCAATAAATAAATCCGTCCAGCCATTTTCTTGGCACCATTCCTCAATCCATGCATCAGAGTAATGTTTCATATTTCCACTACCAATTCGCTTCAACAAGTTCAACATAGATAATTAGAAAATCAAAAAATAAATATTTCGATTAATCTTAATAATTAGATGAATCTCTTTTAATTTCAATTCACTGCGGTAATTGTTAAAATATTTTAAGAAAAAAATCTACCTCTAATAACTTTTAAACTATTCTTTTCCTACTTAAATAGGCTAACAGTACTTTCATTCTTCCTGCATCAAATGAAAATAAACTTTACTTAGAAATTGGTAACTAAATAATTTGCAACAATTGACTGAGTATATACTTTTAAAGTATATGTACAAAGATTAATTAAATTGATTCCTAAAGCTGAAATTCAATTTAATAATTAGCTTTCAGCAACTTTGAAGAAGGCAGAAGTACGGAGGCAGAGGGCAGAAGGGAATTAAAGGGGGATACCTGCGGAAGCCGCTCCGCGTCTTGTGACCCTCAGGAACATTGCAGACCAGTAAATCTTCGATTTACTGGGGGTCTTAAACCCATTTGGTAGAGGGGACAGATGGCTCAATCACGAACGAAAACTTTAGATCTTCGCCATCTGCCATCTGCCCGAAGCCTTTCTTGATAATTAGCTTTCAGCAACTATAAATTATTGGTTTTTGTGCTGCTAATTTGCTGTTTGTTTAGTGTACATATTGATAAACTTAAGTATAATTACTTAAAATATTTTTTATTTTTTCTTTATTTAAGATACAAGTTTAGTTAAGCAAGCTTAACCTTGCTAGAGAAGGATATTTTAGCAATTATCGGTTATCAGTAAGGAGTACATATTCACTTGGGTTTAAATCCCCCAGCATACTCCTATTCACTGATTTAAAAACCTGGCAACACATAGATGTATCAAAATTATCTATAAATAGACAATGTTACAATTCTAAAAATTTCTCATCTGCGGAATAAATCATGCAGAAGCTATTCAAAAGCAAAATCCTTAAATTGATTAGCATCAGCATCCTAGTTGTAACTTTGGTAATAAGTAGTGCGATCGCTTACACTATTTGTCATTCCTGGCCCCAAGAAAGCGGCAAAATTACATTACCAGGATTGCAAGCACAGGTAGAAGTCCAACGTGATCAGTTGGGTATTCCTCACATCTATGCCCAAAATACCCACGATCTATTTATGGCCCAAGGCTATATTCATGCCCAAGACCGTTTTTGGCAAATGGATTTTTGGCGACACATTGGTTCTGGTCGCTTAGCACAAATGTTTGGTCAGTCGCAGCTTAATACTGATAAATTCCTGCGTACCTTGGGATGGGCGCGAGTAGCCCAAACAGAAATACAGCAGATGGATACAGAAACCAAAAATCTTTTGCAAGCCTACGCTGATGGAATTAATACTTATCTTGCCAACCACCAAGATAGCGCCTTAAGTTTAGAATACGCTGTTTTAAAACTGCTCAACCCTAACTATAAACCCGAACCTTGGCAACTTTTACATACACTCACGTGGGGCAAAGTCATGTCCTACGATCTCGGCGACAACCTAGACAAAGAAATTGAACGCAGTATCCTACTTAAAACCCTCATATCACAACAAATAGACCAACTGATTCCCCCTTATCCTGCTGATCATCCCGTCATAGTTGGACAAGGAGGACAACAAGGAGGACAAAGAGGTGATCTTTCCTCCTTGTCTCCCCCCACTCCACCCTGCGGGAAGTCGCTTGCGCGTCTACACACTCCTCACACTCCACCCTTACGGGAAGCCGCTACGCGTCTACACACTCCCCCCTCTTCCTTATCTCTCCTCCCCCATTCCTTCGACAGTGGCATAGGTTCCAACAACTGGGTAATCTCGGGACAGCGGACTGCAACTGGTAAACCCATCCTCGCTAATGATCCCCACTTGGGTGTACAAATACCATCTATATGGTATGAAGTTGGTTTGCATTGCTTACCAAAAACTCCTACCTGTCCCTACGATGTAGCAGGATTTTCTTTTCCTGGTATGGCAGGGGTAATTATCGGTCACAATGATCGCATTAGTTGGGGAGTAACTAATTTAGAAGCAGATGTGATGGACTTGTTCATCGAGAAAATCAACCCGAATAATCCTAATCAATACGAAGTTAATGGCAAATGGGTTGATATGGAACTGCTAACAGAGAATATTCAAGTTGCTGGTAGTCAGACTGTTGCCCAAACAGTCCGCTACACTCGCCACGGCCCAATTATTTCTGATACATTTGCCCCTTTAAAAAACTTTCATCAAACAGCAGGTATTAACTTGCCAGCAAATTATGCTTTGGCACTGCGATGGACTGCTTTAGAACCTTCAACCTTGGCATCTGCGATCATCAAAATTAATCGTAGTCAAAATTGGCAGGAGTTTCGCGTAGGCGTACGAGATTTTGATGTACCTGCCCAAAATTTTGTGTATGCAGACATTGATGGCAATATCGGTTATCAAATGCCTGGTAAAATTCCTGTTCGCAGAAGTGGAGATGGGCGCTATCCCGTCCCCGGTTGGACAAATGACTTTGAATGGCAGGAATATATTCAGTTTGAGAAACTTCCTACAGTATTTAATCCAGAGTCTGGCTATATTGTGACTGCTAATAATGCAGTTATCGGTAAAGATTACCCTTATCTTATTTCTAGTGAGTGGGACTATGGTTTTCGCGCCCAACGAATAGTAGAAATGATCGCAGCGAAAAAGAATAGTATCACCGTTGCTGACGTGGAAAACATGCAGGCAGACAATAAAAATTTGATTGCCGAAAATATAGTACCTATTCTCCTGGAAATTCCCTTTTCAAATAGCCATTTGGAAAAAATACAGCGTTTACTAGTAGACTGGGATTTTCAGCAAAACTCAGATAGTACTGCTGGGGCAATTTTTGCAGTATTTTGGAAACATCTCTTAGCTGATACCTTTGCAGATCAACTACCCCAAGGTTATTTACCAACTGGTAGCAGTCGTTGGTTTGCAGTCATCCAAGAATTGGTTAAACAACCTAATAGCGATTGGTGGGATAATTATAAAACTCCTGTTGTTGAAAATCGCGACCAAATTTTTCAACAAGCTTTTGCTCAAGCAGTGGATGAACTGGAACATAACTTAAGTAAAGATGTTAGTCGCTGGCGTTGGGGAAATCTCCATACAGTCACCTTCCGTAATCAAACCTTAGGAAAATCGGGTATCGCCCCAATAGAAGCACTTTTCAACCGTGGCCCTTTTCCAAGTGCTGGTGGTAGTTCTATTGTCAACGCAACTGGCTGGAATGCAGCTAAGGACTACACTGTTGTTTCTTTGCCATCAATGCGGATGATTGTAGATTTAGCAAATTGGGATAATTCTGTTGCTATCCAAACCACTGGACAATCTGGTCATGCTTTTCATCATCACTACGATGACATGATCCAACCTTGGCGGCGGTTTAAATATCACCCCATGCATTGGCAACCAGAAAAGGTGGCAAGTAGTACTGCTAAAAGTTTGATGTTGATGCCTTAAGCTGCCTGTCCTACAAGAATTATTTTTGTGTCTTGGTGTCTTTGTGGTTAAAACCCAAAGACACTAAGACTCCAAGTTACATTAAAACAATAGTTAAGGACAAGCCAAAGTATCGCGGGTATCCCGACCTGTGACTGGATTAGTGCCTTTAGCTACCTTACATAATTTATTGAGCGTATCTTCACGGATGTAAACATCAGTAAAATCTGCACCATCAATGATTGCCCCATCAAACATAGTGCCAGTGGTGAATGCGCCTTCTAGGACTGCATTCGTCAAATTGGCTTTAGTCATCCGCGCTGATTCTAAATCAGCGTAACTAAGGTCAGCTCCAGTAAAATCTACTGAGGCTAAATTTGACGAAAAGAATCTCACACCACGTAAATTAGAATTACTGAAGTTGCTGTTACGGAGATTGGCATGGTCAAAGCTGGAATCTGTTAAGTCCTGCTTCGAAAAATCTGCCGCTTCTAGGGTTCGGTTGTTATAGTTAATTGCTACAGCGCTTTCTGGGAAAGCTAGAGCAACTGTGATCGCCATCACAGTCAAAAACAACACACTGAGTATGCTTATTCTAATGCGATCGCTTAACTTAGAACTCATTGTAACTTTTAGCCAATGACGAACCATTCTCCTTACCATTATCTCGATCTCGGCAACACAGGAGAAGACCTAGTGGCACATTGGTTAAAATCCCAAGGTTGGATCATCCTTGATCGTCGCTGGCGTTGCCGTTGGGGAGAAATTGATATTGTTGCCCTGTATGTGGAAGAGGGACACGGGGGACAAGGAGGACAAGGAGGTGATCTTTCTTCCTTGTCTCCCCCCCCTCCCTTGTCTTCTTCTCTCCCCATCTGCCTATCTCCGACTTTGGCGTTTGTCGAAGTAAAAACCCGCAGTCCCAAGAACTGGGATGCGGGGGGAAGAAATGCGATCGCATCATCAAAACAAGTCAAACTTTGGCGTACAGCACAGATGTTTTTAGTAGCACATCCTGACAAAGCAGATTATCCTTGCCGATTTGACGTTGCTATTGTTAGTTATCAAGAAATATCAACACAATTGAGTGGAGATAAATTTAAAGAAAAAAACTTAGTTAGCTCGTATGTCGCAGGGTACAAACTGACGTTACAAGAATATATTACTGCGGCTTTTGATGCAGTCCAATGATATCGGATAATAGTTGTTGCTCATTGTTTGTTATATGTTTTGATAAACAAGCAACAAGCAACAATTAATTACCAATTCCCCTTCGGGTTCGCTACTTTGCCATCTCGGCATAAGCCAAGACAGCAAGTAGTCTCACCAATTACCAATTACCCCATCACATCTTTGTTTTTCGCTCTAATTATATTTAAGGGCTAAGCTATCATTTTTAAAGTTGATAACTGATAACTGATAACTGTTCACTGATTCGGTTAGGCCAAAGTTTCTGGGCAGTAACCTAATCCCCTGACAAATTGTTGTCTAAATGCCTCAATTTCTTCTTTTTCTGGACTACCATGAGAGACAATCGCTACTTGATAGCGACGCATAACATCAACAGGACACTGACCTGCCTCTAAACTCCAAAGTGCCATTTGTACCCGCATTGGCGGCTCGTAGCTTATTCCTAATTCATTTAAAAAAGCCCGAATGTCGCCATCTTCCTGGGGCGATACCTGTTTTCTAAGTTTGACTCTAACCACCCAACCATCAATTTGATGAATTACGGTGACGAAGGAAACAGGTACTTGGGGTTTGGCGTGCAAGAATTGAACAACCCTCAGAGTGAGACTGGCATTTGCCAGATAATACAAGTATTCCATCTTGGTGCTTGGGATCAAAGCCAATCCTACATTTCTATTATTGGTAGAATGAGTCACAACCTGCTAGGGTAAAAGCCCCCGTTTTTGGATAGGGAGGTTTACCCAATTTTTATATAGTTACTTCAGTGGTACTGAATGTTATCTATCTTAAAGTCGAATAATCAATTCAGTAGGCAATACTTTAAAGTTCTTTTAGAAGACACAATTCTCAACCAGCTTGCTTAAGAAAGTCTAAAATCTCAATGCAGGAACAACTCGCAAAAACAAATTCTCATTTAACATCTAAACAGAAAACAGAAAACTCAGAGCTAGATATCACATTAGCTGGGTACGATTATGAATTACCAACTGAACTAATTGCTCAAAACCCAGCAGTTCCCAGAGATAGTTCTAAACTCTTAGTCGTAAATTCTCCGAATGTAGGTAAAGAAAATACCCTTCAACACCGTATCTTCCGAGATTTACCGGAAATCTTACAGGCAGGGGATTTACTAGTGATGAATAATACACAAGTTATTCCAGCACGGTTATACGGTGAAAAATCAACGGGAGCAGAGGTAGAAGTATTGTTGTTAGAGGAAAGACAACATAATTGTTGGTTAGCCTTAGTTAAGCCGGGAAAACGTTTCAAGCAAGGCTCGAAAATTGTTTTTACAGCGAAGGGTAAAACAGATGGGGAGATGGGGAGATTGGGAGATCGAGAGATTGGGAGATCGGGAGAAAGATTTCACCCCACCACCCCACCACCTCATCACCTACTGAGTGCAACTGTCCTAGAAACTGATGCAGCAACTGGAGGACGTTTGCTGCAATTTGATCTGCCAGAAGAAGTTTCTTTGCTGCAATTACTAGATGTATTTGGTGAAGTACCTCTACCGCCGTACATCACAAGCACTGAAGCCCAAAGCGAACAGTATCAAACAGTGTATGCTCAAAATCCAGGAGCGGTTGCCGCTCCCACAGCAGGGCTGCACTTTACTCCAGAACTACTAGAAAAATTACGCCAGCAAAATATTAATCAAGCTTTTGTAACGTTGCACGTAGGTGTAGGGACATTTCGTCCGGTAGAAGTAGAGAATGTCACTACCCATACAATGCATGAAGAATGGATAGAAGTACCACCCAGTACTGTAGAACAAATTCGTGCGACTAAGGCAGCTGGTGGTCGCATTATTGCTGTGGGTACAACGGTTGTCCGTGCTTTAGAAGGCGCTGCAACAACAGGTGAATTACAACCATTTTGTGGTAAGACTAATTTGTTTATTTATCCTGGTTATCAATGGCGGGTAGTAGAAGGTATGATTACTAACTTTCATTTACCGCGTTCCAGTTTGTTGATGTTGGTGAGTGCTTTAATTGGTAGGCAACGATTGCTGAATATCTATCAGGAAGCTATAGCATCTCGATATCGCTTTTATTCATTTGGTGATGCGATGTTAATTTTGCCAGAAGCAAGGATATAGTGTTTTTTTGTGGGATGAATTGTCTAGATCGTCCCACAAATTTATAGTTTTAAAGATTGCGATCGCTCAAGTTTGTAGTGAGGACTTTAGTCTTCTAAATAATTAATAGTATATATTTAACGAACCACAAAGGACATAAAGGACACAAAGTTCACTGGAAAGAAATTAATTAGAAAATTAAAAAATTTAAGGAGATATCAAGAAGGTTACTCTATCATAGATTCCAACACACTCCCTCGCCAAACAATGCTCTGCTGCCTAAATCCCGATTGTCCGAATCCTCAAAATCATGATGGAGTAAAGTATTGCCAGAGTTGCGGCGTCCCATTGATACCACTATTGAGAGGCCACTATCACGTCACTAAGGTGCTTTCAGAAGAGGGTGGATTTGGCAGAACTTACATGGCTGAAGATGTAGATAAGCTGAATGAACTGTGTGTTGTCAAGCAACTAGCCCCAAAAATCCAGGGAACTTACGGATTAAAAAAAGCAATTGAATTATTTCAGGAAGAAGCAAAGCGGCTGCAAGAACTAGGCAAAAATCCACAAATTCCCACTCTTTTAGCTTATTTTGAGCAAGACCATTACATGTACTTAGTACAAGAGTTCATTGATGGCCAAAATTTACTCAAAGAGTTAGAGACACGGGGAACCTATGGCGAAGCCGAAATTCGGGAACTACTGCTAGATTTATTGCCTGTCCTCCAGTTTATCCATGAACGTGGTGTGATTCATCGAGATATCAAACCACAGAATATTATGACGAGATCCCCTCAACCGTTCTTACAAAGAAGAGCTAATTCTTTAGGGGGAGATTTAGTACTGATTGATTTTGGAGCATCAAAGCAACTGACAGCAACAGTCCAGCTAAAACCAGGGACGACAATTGGCTCCTTTGGCTATAGTCCTATTGAACAGATCAAGGGTGGTGAAGCTTACCCAGCTAGTGATTTATTTAGTTTGGGTGCAACTTGCTTTCATTTGCTGAGTGGGATTGCTCCTTTTGGACTGTGGGCGCAACACGGTTATAGTTGGGTGGCAAACTGGCGAGAACATGTGAATAGTCCAGTTAGTGATGAGTTGGGTGAAGTGATCGACAAGTTGTTAAAAGTAGATAAACAGGAGCGTTATCAATCGGCTGATGAAGTGATGGAGGACTTGACACCAAAGCCTTTAGCAGCACCACCACCGCAACAGTCGTCTGTTCCTCCGACTGCACCACCTGCAACACCACCACAACCCACAACCCAACCAACACCGTCAGTAGTAGAGCCGATAACTCAGTTAATGCCTGCGACTACATCTAAAAAGCGATCGCACCTACTATTACAGTTTGTCATCCTTGTAGGACTAGTGATCGGTGCTGGTTTATTTGGGACTTTATGGATGCTTAGTGGAGAAATTTTCGGTAAGAAACATAATAATAATACTCCCTCTGTAAAATACGAGCCATCTGTTATACGATCGACGCCAAGCGATCGCCTGGATGTAATTCAGACAGCAACTGATATACAATTGTTGACAAACACATCACCACCGCAACAAGCGATCGCACCTGCTGGTAGTGTTTTGACAATTCTCAATAGTACAGTAATCACAGCACAGCAGCAAAATCCAGATCAAGTACTCTATGTACGGATATGCTCTGTTGCAAACCTATCCGACCCCTTAGTTCCTATAGAGAGAAAACCTCTGGTCAAAGCAAAGCAAGCATACAGTATAAAATTATCCGAATATCAAAAATTATCACAAGCACAGAATATCTCTACACCCCCACAGGAAATTTTTGCTCAATGTCAGTCACAGCCTAAGCGTACACCTGTATCTTCAAATCAACGAGTCCCAGCCTCAAAACAGACTAATATCACTGGCAAAACTCAATAGTCAAAAACCCACTTTCACAGTGATCAGTTATCGGTTATTGATCACTACTCACTAATAACTGCTCACTGATCTATGTAGACTTAGTACAGCATTTCATTTATTCATAGCGAATTCTATGCAGGAAAACTCTGCGCCCCTCCGCACTTACTTTGCGTCCCTCTGCGTTTAAAAACACTACGATTTTACGCAAAGCTCACCTTAATTAACAAGTCAAAACTGCAAAAATAATTACATATTAATTTTCTTTACAAAGAAAAAGGCAGTAGCAGAATTTAGAAACGTTCTTCGAGCGCATAGAGACATACTATGCACATTTATTGTAGGAAATGTCTCGTAACAAGCTGCTACGTATCTACACATAATTTTCATACCCTTGTCATTAATTATTCCCACAAAATTTGGTATAATTGCTGGTAGCAAACATTAAATTTGCTCCTCACACCACACCGCTGCTCTCTTGTGTGCTAAAGGCAAGAGAGCTTTTTTCTTGGTTATGATGCCTGTAATTATGACAATAGACTAACTGTCTACAAAAAATTCATACCTAAGAGTCTGATTCTTACCTGTTGCCAATAAGTACCTTAGGACATAGAACTAACTGCCCAAATCAAATTACCACTAAGGCAAGCTTTAGCATAGAGTAATAACAACATGCCATTTCACATTAGGTATTTGTGGTTTGTAGGGGTGCATAGCTGTGTGTCCCTACTCTCCAAACCCTAATTATTGGGTTAAATATAAAGAATTGCTAATAAAATTCATGTCCAACAGTCCGCTGATTCCTCACCCAGATTCTAATGATGCACAAGAACCTGTTTTGCCACCAATAACAGAAGCCACAATTCAACGTGCAAAAGAAGGTGTTGCTTATGCACGCGATCGCCATGCTAATGAAATGATCCGCCAAGCGCTACTATCGGCGGAAGCTGTCGCGGAAGGTGGTTCAGAACACAGAGTTAGTGGTGAGTTACGGCGCAAGGTACTGCGGACTCTTATTCATACCTTATTTCGGGTGAAAGTTGATTTTTCAGAACGGATTCCTGCTCAACCAGTGTTAGTTGCAGCTAACCATCTGAATCATATTGATCCATTTTTATTACTGTCAGAATTACCACCTCGTCCCTTCTGCCATATTTTGGGCGATGCTCGTACCCTTTACAACCAGTGGTGGAAACGGCAATTTCTGCATTTTGCTAAGGGAGTTATACCTGTAGAACGGATTTGGAAAGAAGAATTAGCAATAATCCAAGCAGCAAAGATTGGACATAAAGATCTAGCTGAATTAGCAGATGCTATAGAAAAATATGTTCCTACAGGAAACTCTATAGAAATTATGCGGCGACTAGATCGAATTGTTCAAGGCATTTTTGCCCGTGGAGAAAGCGTTATTCTATTTCCAGAAGGAAGACTAGGCAATACTGAAGCTCAGTTGTCAGTTCCTCTCAAACGTGGTGTAGCTATTTATGCCTTGCGTGCTGGAGTACCAATTTTACCTGTAGTCTTAATCGGTACACAAGACCTGTATCTCCGCAAAGAATTAACCGTTCGTTTTGGCAATCCGATCATCTTATCTCAATCTGGCCGTCCTAAAGCACAGCAGGTACAAGCATTATTAGATGAGTTACAAGCGGCGCTAACGGATTTATTACCGAAAGACTATCAAGAACCAAAAGAACCAAAGTTATTACACCACTTTCTCAATCATATGTTTTGGTAAAGTTCAATGCTTTTATGTCTCATTCCTCCCTCCGACAGAGGGGGGATAAACACCGATGATACAGATAAATTGCCTGTTAGTCGCTAAAGTAGTAATTAGAAACTTGGTAATAAATTGTTGGTTTTCTCCATTACGCATTATTAACTTAGTGAATTCACAAGTAGGTAAGTAGAAATAAACATGCCTATAAGGGCAAAGTATTTGTATATGTATTTTGACAACAAAATTGAATGTACTAGTACAAATGCTTTGTCCCTACCCAATGACAAATGACGAATAATTACCTTTATTTGCGGTGACTTACTTCATTTAAATATGATAATTAGAGCGATTACTACAGGTATTTCCTTAGATTCTCCTCATGATCGAGATAAAATCAAGCAAGCAGCAGAATTTAACCAGCAAGCAAAAAATTTATTTGAGCAATTCGGTTATGAAGTTCAAACAACAAGGATTGCTACGAATTCATGGGAAAAATATCTCAAAAACTTTTCGAGAAACGAGATAGTTAATATTATTCAGAAAATAGAACAATTATGTAAAGATCTTAATATAAGTTTCTTTAACATTGGATATGCTAGTCAACCTGAAAATATAGCTATTATTCCAGAAATTAATAAAAGCACATCTATTATTTATTCTTCCTCAAAAATTGGCGACAAAGAAACTGGTATTAACTTTAAGAGTACTTTAGAATCTGCAAAAGCGATTAAACGTATTTCCCAAGAAACTGAAAATGGTTATGGTAACTTTCGGTTTTGTGCTTGGGCAAACTGCAACTCAGGTATACCATTTTTTCCGACTGCATATCATGAAGGTGATACATCTTTTGCTCTTGGTATAGAGTGTAGCGACTTGGTAATGCAAAGTTTTACTCTCGCTAACAATAGTATTCAAATAGCAGAAAAAAGTTTGCGATCGCTTTTAGCAGAAGAATTAACAAAATTAGCAGATCATGCTGAAAAAATATCGGCAAAATTGGGCATCACTTACAACGGTATTGATACATCACTAGCGCCACCATTGAATAAACAAGCAAGTATTGCCTTTGCTTACGAGCAATTAATGGATAGCAAATTTGGCTATCAAGGTACACTCACGGTTTCTGGAATGTTAACTCGTGTTTTAAAAAGTATACCAGTGAAAATCTGTGGTTATTCTGGTTTGATGCTTCCTGTTTGTGAAGATGTAGGCTTAGCAGCCAGAGCAAATGAACAAACTTACAATATTACTAATTTACTACTATATTCAGCTGTTTGTGGTTGTGGACTTGATACAGTTCCCATACCTGGTGATATTTCTATCGAAAAGATTACAGCAATATTAATGGATATGGCAACTTTAGCTATGAAACTAGATAAACCTTTATCTGCAAGATTATTTCCAATTCCAGGTAAAAAAGCTGGGGAAATGACTGCTTTCAATTCCCCATATCTTGTAGATTGTAAAATATTTGCTGTTGATTAAACTTGTGAGTAGTTAGTAGTTAGTGGTGATTGGTTAGTGGATATTTATTTACTACTAACTATTAACAACTAACCACTATCTAATCCGAAAGCAAACTTGGTGAAGTTAATACAAAAACGTCTCTTGTTCCTACCCCGTCAGTTCTAGGTTTAATAGGAGTAGTAAAGTGATAGAATTGATGATCGTTAATTAGTAGTAATTCTCCTGGATAGAGAATTTTATTGAAAACAGGCTTTTCTTTTTTGGGAGTGTATAAATGGGTTTCTCCACCGAGTATATTTTGTCTATCAACAGAAAAGATGCCGATAAAATCAGTACCATCTCGATGGATACCTTCAGGTGCAGGATTACCAAAATTATCTGGTGAACAAGTAGTTCTGATTTGATGCACTCCTATTTCTGCTTCTGGGTGCAGTTTACAAGAGTCACTAAATGCTAAAACTAGGTTTTTAAATATATCTAGTTCTATGAGTGCATCATCTAATTCTGCAAACTCTCTTTTGATATCACCCACTAAGGGATTGTAATCTTTGCTTTGAAATAAATAACCATGAGGCAATTTGATTAATTTATCTTGAGAAACTATGAAACGAGATAGCCTCCTGGTACGATAGTTACCTTTAATGTAAGGGTCAACAGGTAAGTTATTAAAAAATGGTTGAAAACCTTCTGTGCTTATGGAGTTTACCTTTCTGAGAGTAAATAAAAAGGCATATTCCAATTCTGTTGATCCCAGGACTCTTTGCATAAAAATTTCCTCCTGGTATATCGATCTTCTCGATATCCTTCTGCGTTTCATGCCTTGGGGAAGGCTTACATCTCCTAGTGTATGCTATTTTTTATAAAATTGTCGTTAAGTAGACTACAGAAAATGTCATTTTATGGTATAGAAAACTAACTCTCCAGATATAGGGGGACAAAGAAAGGCAAAGGGCACAAGGAAAGGGCCAATTCCTATTTTCAAGACAGACAAGGATGAAAATACCTCTTTCCTATTCCCTGTTCCCTATTTTCAAAACAGAATTTTAGTTATTCATATTTTTTAAGTATTAGTTAGACAACTAAAATATATTGGACATTATTAACCAGCTTTTTTATTGTGGTGATTAAGGCAAGGGTGTAATTAGACGCAACCCTTTAATTTAGAAGGGTAATAAAAAGCTCTTGCCATGGGCATTCAGCTTATCGGGATTCATTATTTTTGATACCATCTAAAAAATGCGACGGCTTAAAACAGATTCAAGTATGAGCAAAGGCACACTGTTTGATAAAGTTTGGGACTTGCACACTGTTGGCATACTTCCTTCAGGACAAACACAACTATTTATAGGACTACACCTGATTCATGAAGTTACTAGTCCCCAAGCCTTTGCTATGTTAAGGGAGCGGGGTTTAAAGGTATTATTTCCAGAGCGGACAGTTGCGACGGTTGACCATATTGTGCCGACAACTAATCAGGCACGTCCTTTTGTTGATGCCCTAGCAGAGGAAATGATGCAGGCGCTAGAGCAGAACTGTAAAGAAAATGGCATTACCTTCCATAATATCGGTTCTGGTAATCAGGGTATTGTGCATGTGATAGCACCAGAACAAGGACTCACCCAACCAGGGATGACGATCGCTTGTGGAGATAGCCATACTTCAACTCATGGTGCATTTGGTGCGATCGCGTTTGGGATCGGTACTAGCCAAGTCCGCGATGTTCTCGCCTCCCAAACCCTAGCCTTATCTAAACTCAAAGTCCGCAAAATCGAAGTTAACGGCACTCTCAAACCAGGTGTATATGCCAAAGATGTCATCCTGCATATCATTCGTACCCTTGGTGTGAAAGGTGGTGTAGGATATGCCTATGAATACGCAGGCACTACCTTTGAGCAAATGAACATGGAAGAACGGATGACCGTCTGTAATATGTCTATTGAAGGCGGTGCGCGTTGCGGTTACATTAATCCAGATCAAGTCACTTACGCATACCTTAAGGGCAGAGACTTTGCTCCTAAAGGTGTAAACTGGGACAAAGCAGTTGCCTGGTGGGAGTCGATCAACAGCGATGCTGATGCCGAGTACGATGATGTCGTAGTGTTTGACGCCGCCGACATTCCCCCTACCGTTACTTGGGGCATTACACCCGGTCAAGGTATCGGCGTTAACCAGTTTGTACCCTCCGCCGAACAACTACCAGAAGAAGACCGCCAAATTGCCGAAGAAGCTTACATCTATATGGATCTAGCACCAGGTCAACCCATACTCGGCACAAAAGTCGATGTCTGCTTTATTGGCAGCTGTACCAACGGCAGGATTAGCGATTTGCGAGAAGCTGCCAAAGTTGTCAAAGGGCGTCAGGTTGCCCAGGGAGTCAAAGCTTTTGTTGTCCCTGGTTCCGAACGGGTGAAACAACAAGCAGAAGCAGAAGGACTAGATCAAATCTTCCAAGCAGCAGGTTTTGAATGGCGCGAACCCGGATGTTCGATGTGTTTAGCCATGAATCCTGACAAACTCCAGGGACGGCAACTCAGCGCTTCTTCTTCTAACCGCAACTTCAAAGGTCGGCAGGGTTCCGCCTCTGGTCGGACTTTGTTGATGAGTCCGGCAATGGTGGCGGCGGCGGCGGTCAAAGGTAAAGTCTTCGATGTGCGCGAGTTGTTGTAGGGATCAGGGATCGGGGATCGGTGATTGGTAGATCGGGTAAAATACTTTTTCCCCTGTCTCCCTTGTTTCCCCTTCTCCCTTGTCTTTCTTGTCTCCCCTGTCTCCCTTATCCCCAATCCCTTATTCCCTAATTAAGAATCTTATGGTAAGTGAAGTTAAAGCTGTTTCCGGTCGTGGTATTCCTTTGCTGGGTGATGATATTGATACTGACCGCATTATTCCTGCCCGTTTTTTGCGCTGTGTTACCTTTGATGGTTTGGGTGAACATGTATTTGCTGACGATCGCGCTGCACTCAAAGGAGAACATGTTTTTGATCAAGTGCAGTATCAAGGCGCAAAGATTTTAGTAGTAAACCGTAACTTTGGTTGTGGTTCTTCACGGGAACATGCACCCCAAGCGATCGCAAAATGGGGTATTCAAGCATTAGTAGGTGAAAGCTTTGCGGAAATCTTTTTTGGCAACTGTGTAGCGATGGGCATTCCCTGCGTTACTGCTGATTCTACCACCGTCAAACAACTGCAAGAACTCATTGCTGCTAATCCCCTAGCGTCTGTGACAGTTAATTTAGAAACCATGCTGGTGCAATATGGTGATTTTTCTGCCCCCATCTCAATGGGAGAAGGTGCGAAAAATATGTTTGTTTCCGGTACTTGGGATGCTTGCGGGCAGTTGGTAGCACAGACAGACCAAATTCGGGCAACAGCAGCAAAATTACCGTACTTGAGTTGGAGTAAAGTCGCTGCCAGCTAAAAGATCGAAAGCATCAATGCATACAGTCAATCTATGTATGTGCATCGGTTGGCATCAATGGCATTTTGGCAAATTTGGGTAGATCCGGGTTCATGTAATCCCAAGGCTGGGCGCTAGCTGTGTAAATATCCATTGTAGGTTTGAACCAGCTTGGATCATCGAGACTTCCTGCTAAAATGCCCATAAGCTCAGGATTCGGGGGCTTGCTAAATAATAGCGAACCACAGTTCGGGCAAAAACCACGACTAACAGTGCTTCCACTATCACCAATCACATCATAATATTTCACATCTCCGGTGATAGTGACTGCACTTTGCGGCACGAGAAGCCCAGAGGCATAGGCACTTCCTGTTGCCCGTTGACAATCGCGACAATGGCAATTCCCCATGCCAATGGGTTCGGCTGAACATTCGTAACGGACAGATCCGCACAGACAACCGCCAGTAAATTTGGTGGACATAAGAATATCTCTCCTATGTTGATTCTTTGACGCAAATACTATCTGTGTCCTTAATTCCAAAGTAGCGATCGCACTCTTATTTGGTCTTACAAGTTTTTACTTTTTTTACAGGTTTTTGCTATTTTTCTCGAACGACCTTAGGTGTGACTCCCAGCAGGCGCTTGAAATGGCTGGTTAAATGCCCCTGATTAGCAAAGCCGACCTTATAAGTAATATCCGCAATTGATAAGTCACTTTTAAGGAGAAGTTCTCTCGCACGTTCAACTCGACACTTGATGACAAACTGATGAGGTGAGTATCCTGTTGATTGTTTGAATAATCGAGAAAAGTGAGACAAACTCATCTGAGCCAAAAAAGCCAATTCACTCAAGCTAATATTGCATTCAAGGTTGGCATGGATGTAATCAATGACCTGTTGTAATTTATACTTAGGCAAGCCACTTGTTGTAATTTGCTCCTTTTGTTTGCCAAAGGCGTAGTGGTGGAAAAGATGGGTAACAAGAAACGTTGCCGCAGATTCAGCATATAAGCGGCTAGAATACCGATTCTGTTCTAGTTCAGTTTTCAGCGCCAGCCCAATTTGATAAATTAACGGATCAAACGCTGGAAATTGAGGAAGAAGTTCAACACAACCCAGGTCAATCGATTCCGAAAGAGTGCGGGCAAGAAAATCGGAATTAAAACCTAAGGTAATGCCTTTGCTTTTTTGGTTGTCTGATTGCCAATAAGCTGTGCCGCGTGGAATGATTAGACTATCACCCGTAACAATGGAGCTTTTTTGTAATCGTCCATTAATTCGCGCTTCAACAACATACCCAGACGATAAATCTGTATAAATATGAATCGCATTTGCCGGAAAGATCACCTCATCTGGCAACGCACTGGCACTCCTGCTATAAGTGAACTGAAAGCGAATACCGCCCCAACCCGAATCGTCGTTGGATAGTAGAGATTGACGATTGAAGCTTTCTAAAATTGCCTTTTCTACAGCACAGGATTCATGCTCTGTCTTTAACATAACTCTCATACCAATTTTGGATTTTGCGAAAAGTTTGTAGACACAAAGTGGCTTAAGGCTAGGGTGCGGAGGTTTCCTCCGTTAGCGTAAGCGCAAAAAGCGGTAGCGAGGCTCAAAGCTTTTCAAGACGGATTTTGGATTTTAGATTGGGAGTCTTTGCTAAAAGGCTATTCCAGCAATTTCAAACAATACTAACTATCGCAATTTGGTATTACATTATTGAATCAGCTGATGAGAAAAATTAGAAGACAGCAACCAAAAATATACAATACAAAATTAGCTACCAACGCATGACCTATCTGTGTCCATCGGTGTGCATCGGTGGTCGATTTTTAAAACATGATATTTGTCATACCTTCAACCCAAATCATAAATTATTTCACTTAATCTCTTGCAGTAACCTAACATCTCCTCGCTGTTCCACTGCCCCACGAACTCGTTTCCACAGTTCCAAATCATTTTGATAAATACTTAAAGCAGCGATCGCATTCTTAGCATCTAAGTTTTTACCCTCAGTAATCAGTAATATTAAAAACTCAAATGCTGGCTCGTTTCGCAACATGGCGATCGCTAACAGTCCAGTTCGAGATAGTTCTACATTTTTTGTTTGTTCCCACCAACTTTTGAGTGTAGCAAATGCTGCATCTAATCTGGATTCACCTAACGCTAGGGCTGCTAGTTCACAAACTTGCTCCTCTGGGGCAAACAGGAAACTAGCAACTAAAGGGAGTGACTGCTGGGGAGCAAGTTGCAACAGGGCTGTGAAACACTCGGATAAAACTTCAGGTGCTGAATCACCAAGACGGACTTTCAAACGCAATAATGATACACCCTGGGGATTGGTACTGTAGGCGATCGCACGGGCAGCAGCAACCCTAGCTTCTGGTTTAGAATCAGCTAGCAAATCTGCTAGTTCGTTCATCACATCCGCGTAGTTCATCCTCACCAAACCTAAGGCACATATTCCCCGTAGATGGGCAGCAGTATCTTCTTTACCTCCCCAAACTGGTTCCATCTGCACGTGCCTAATACCTTGCAAAAACAAGCTTTCGTCGCTGTATTCCAGGTAGTAAAGTGTTTGGGCAATTTCTTTTTTAGCTAGGCAACCTCCATCTGTTACCGTAGGATTGACCAGCATCCGAGTAAAAGCTGCTACTAAATCAGGAATTAGTTCAACAATGGCAAACTTACCCACTATCTTTGCGGATCTGGCGATGGCAACAGAATACTTACTGTTGAGGACTTGGCGCAAGCTGGCGATCGCTTCTTCTGTGGTAGGATTTTCTTAAATTTGAGAAAGGATAGAGAGAATTTCTTCCTTTTTTTGTGATTTAGCCATGTGTCAAGAAATAGGGGTGTAGGGGAATAAAGGTATAGAGGTGTAGGGAAAAGGAAAGCATTTACACTCCCACACCCTTACAAGGGGCTTAGTCTCTAGCTACGGATACTCTTGAGGACTATGGGCAATTTCCAAAAGTTTGTAAGCTTAGTAAAGTAAATTGTTTTTACTAGTATAAGTACATTAGTACCAGCAAGAACACAAACAATAAATGGTAATTCTGGTCATGGGTGTTTCCGGTTCCGGTAAAAGCACCATCGCTAAACTATTAGCAGATTCTTTGCACTGGGAATTTAGTGACGCTGATAATTTCCATTCGCCTGAAAACATCGACAAAATGCGGCGTGGAATATCTCTAGATGATGGCGATCGCTTACCCTGGCTGCAAGACATACAAGCAGCGATCAAAAAATGGTTGGAAGACAATCAAAATGTAGTACTGGCGTGTTCTGCGCTCAAAGCAAGCTATCGTCAGTATTTTTTTATTGGTGATGAACGCATCAAGTTAGTTTATCTCAAAGGTTCATTTAATTTAATTCAAAAACGCCTGATTCAGCGACAAAATCACTTTATGTCTGAAAAACTCCTTAAGAGTCAGTTTGATACTCTTGAAGAACCTGCTGATGCTTTATATGTAGATATTTCAGCACCACCAGAGGTAATTGTGCAAAATATTCGGCAGAGTTTGGGGATTTAAAAACCAAATAATCAATACTTACAAATCAACAAATCCCCTACATCCCCACACCCCTAGATGTCTATATCCTTATCTCCTTACACTCCTATTTCTTGACTTAAAAAAGCTTCCACTTCCTCTTTTGTTGGTTGAGATGCGATCGCTCCTGGTTTCATTGTGGTTAAGGCTCCGACAGCGCTGGCATAGGTGACAATTTGTTTAGCTTTTACTGGATCGCTCAAGCTTTTAATTCCATGCATAAGCACTTGATAGATAAACCCAGCAACAAAACTATCTCCTGCTCCAGTTGTATCAGCAACAGTAACAGCAAAGGCAGGTAACTCACCATCGTGTTCTTCAAATGAGTAAGCACAACCGTGTTCCCCATTTGTCACTATCACACCCTCCACGGAGTCAAGACGGTTTAAAATTTCCCTGGGTTTTCTGGTGTCAAAAAGCCATTCAGCTTCTTCTAGTGAAAGTTTGAGAAAATCGACTTGCTTGAATAAGGCGCGAATTGTTTGCGGCGCTATATCAGGGTTAGGCCAAAACACAGGACGCCAATTCACATCAAGTAAGACCTTGAGATTATATTCTTCCGCTAGTTCCAAAGCCCGATGAATTGCTTTGCCACTTTCTGGATAAGCTAATTCCAAAGTACCTAAGACTAAAAAATCTGCTGCTTCAAATAGCTTGATTGGCAATTGATTAGCTTCCAGGCGGGTATCAGCAAATTCTGTGGTGTCGTACTGTCCAAATCCGGCAAAGTGGCGATCGCCTGCGAGAGAGCGAACTACATAAACTTGTCGCGTCGGTGCTGTTGGATGGCGCTGTACGCCTGTTGCGTCTACACCAACTTTTTGCAGTAAGTCTACCAGTTCATGGCCTGGCTGATCTTCGCCTACACAACCAATAAATCCCGTTGGTATATCCAGTTTTACTAAGGCACAAGCTACATTAGCTGGCGCTCCCCCCGGATAAGGAGTCCAGGACTCCACCTCCTCAAGTGATCGCCCCAACTGATCAGCTAAACAATCAAACAAAACTTCACCCAGGCACAAAACACGGGAATTACTCATCTGAATTTAATTTTTGGAAGATGATTTTCCAGTAAAAAATCTACTATAATTTCTATTATTTTGGCGGCGAGATTTAATACAATTACACAGCTTTTTTTATATTTATAAACATGTTGGTGATGTGCTTGCTAAAAATGCTTTTTTAATGTATAATCCAAATTTTTAATTATGGATTGTGTCATATTTGATTTAGGGACGGTTTTTATCATCCATCCCTAAAAAATATTAATTTCTCTTGTAAATAGCCAATGCTACAGTCATGAAGTAAAACTTTACATTTCTAAGAATTGGAAAATTCGGCGCGTAATTGACTCACAACTCGATCTAATCCGACGGAATGGGCTGCTTTAAAAAGAATGCGATCGCCTTCCTTCATTAACGTCTTCAATCTAGCTGTCAAATCTGCATGAGTTGCAAAACATTCAGAGGGAACACCCTTAGCACTCTGAGCGATCGCTTCGGCGTCTTGTCCATCTACTAAAACTAACAAAGCATCTAAATTCAACTTCTGCACAGTTTCGCCGACTCGTTGATGCAATTGGCGCGATCGCTCTCCTAATTCTTTCATTGCACCCAGTACGGCTATGCGGCGTTTGCCTGGTGTTTGTGCTAATAAGTTTAAAGCTGCTAGCATAGCTTCTGGTGCAGCATTATATGTTTCATCTAAGATTACCACATCATTGGGTAATGCAAACCGTTGCGATCGCCCAGTTGGCATATCTACTGTTATCCCTGATTTCAGGTACGACCAATTAATACCCAATACCTGGGCCACTGCCAAAGCAGCCATGTAGTTAGCGGCGATGTGACGACCGGGCATTGGTAGAGGTAATTGCATATCTGCGACTGCTAAGGTATCGCCATCAATCAACTCTCCTTGGATGTCTCCGCCAGTAAAACCAAAAGTTATGATCTTGCCTGACCAAACTTTTGCTGCTGTTTCAATTAACAAGGGATTGTCATAGTTGAGAATTGCTACACTATCTTTGGGCATTTGCGCCAATAACTCACACTTGGCAGAAGCGATCGCCGCTTCCGAACCGAGTAATTCTATATGTGCTGTCCCGACGTTGGTAATAACGCCAATAGTGGGACGTGCGATTTGTGTTAGTTCGGCAATTTGTCCTTGACCCCGCATCGCCATTTCCACCACGGCGAAATCATGTTCTGCATTCAACTCCAACAGAGTTTTTGGTACACCAATTTCGTTGTTGAAATTAGCATGAGTCTTATGAACTTTTCCTTGAGTTGCCAAAACGGCGGCGATTAATTCTTTAGTAGTAGTTTTACCTACAGAACCAGTGACTCCAATTACCGGGATATCAAAGCGATCGCGCCACCATCTGCCAATTTTCTGATAAGCCTGGAGAGTATCTTCTACCTGTAATACAGGAAATTGCGGATCTGGGTATGCAAAATCAACAATTGCAGCTAACGCGCCTTTAGCGATCGCCATTGGTACAAATTCGTGTCCATTAAACTTTTCGCCGCGTAAAGCTAAAAAAATTTCACCCGGTTTGAGAATACGGGTGTCTGTTTGTATACCGTAACTTAATTTTGCTAAGGCTGCATCCGATAAATTAGCTCCTTTGGCTGCAAGAACATCTATGATTTGACTTAAAGTGGCAAAACAAGCCATAGTGAGAGATTTTTCAGTTTCCAAAATTTTGATCGTAAATGGTTAGTAGTTTACTACTACCTTTGTCAAAGTGAGTAAAATTGTTGGACGAAAAAATTTCTCTTTTCTCTGGGCTGTTGACTTTATGCAGCAAAGCGGATAGATTCAGCCAAACCAATGTGAAGGAGCTAAACCAGGGTCAACTTCTTCAGGTATTTGTAAGCTTAACTGTTTTTCCCGTTTGTACATAATGTTCTCAATACCCTGACGGATTAAATCTTCTATGCAATACTTGTCTTTGAGCGAACACATCAAAGACCCTAAGTTCAGACATGGTTGTTGATCTTCTTCTGCAACCACATAGCAATTTGAGACTTGACTTAGGACGTGTGCAATTAGTTCTTGGCGGAGATCGGGAATAGAGAAAGCTTGCTGATAAGGATGATGAGGATAAGTTTCCAGAACATCTTCTATACAGCTAACAGCTACTGGCAATGTTAAATTAAAAATGGTTTTAGTCATGATTTATCAATCCTCAGCTTGTAATCTTCCTGTTTATCAAATTTATTGCTGATAGAGGTATGACCAGAGATCGGAAATAGATAGGTTTTGATCTTAAATTTAACGAAAGAATTTGAGGAAGTTGTGAGTATTGAATCATCAACAGCCAATATTAAAAAAAGTAAAGGCTAATCGCCAATAGCAATTTACTATCAGCAATTAGCCAGAAGCACCAGGAACGTTTAAATAAGGTAATTATCAGCAATAATCATCTATATTCATACTGATATTCACCTCTAACATTTTTATTGAAATATTTACCAATAGAATTAGCTTGATGTAAATCTTGCCAAGTATCTTGGTCTATGTCTGAATATTGATATACTGCACCGTTGTGAAACTCAATCTGTAAAATATTTTTGTCGCCGTCATAGCCTATAGCATTTACCATTGATGAATTCATTGGCAACATTGCAATTGATTGCTCATATGCAGGCAAATCTTTCGCTTCCGCAACGATTTCATTTAAATGTTGCAGTCCTTCAAAAGCTGCGACTAGTGCAGGAATTTTTATAAACTCTAGCTCATTACCTAAATCGAGTAATAACTGTAAATTTCCCTGAGAGTGAGCGATCGCTACTACATTACTTAAGTCCAGTTTCGATAGCTTCATCAATAATTTGCTCTCCTATTGGCAAAACAGTTTCTATTTTTGGTAGATTTTTATGCAAGAGTAAATTCATATAGTACAAAAGTACTATATAACTGCTCACTAGTCAAGCCTTTGTCAAAAAAAAATTGTAGAGATACACAGATACAAGGGACGTGGGCACACACAGATACAGGAATGCAGAGAGATTTGAATGATAAGTAATACAAAGTTACGCCTATACAGCGTACCCTCTCTCCCAAGTCGTCCTCCTTGTCCTTCTTGTCTCCCTTATTCTCCGTAAACAGTTACCATTACTTGGCGCTGGCGGGGCTTGATATCGCATTCTAAATGAAAAATTTGTTGCCAAGTACCCGAAACTAATCTGCCATCGCGCAGGGGAAGCGTGATTTCCGGCCCCAACCATGTAGCTTGCAGGTGGGAGTGTCCGTTACCATCATGCCAGGTTTGCTCGTGTCCGTATTCGCGACTGGGTGGAATTAGCTTGTTGAGGATATCTGGCAAATCCCGTTGCAGTCCAGGTTCAAATTCAATTGTGCCAATTGCTGCTGTACTACCAACATTAAATACATTAACCATACCAACCCTCACACCAGATTTTTTCACAATCTGGTTTACTTTATCGGTAAGGTCATGCATATCACCGTTACCTTTAGTAGAAATTATGATTTGCTCTTGGTAAACCATACTGAAAAAAGGGGTATAAAGGTGTCAAATTATTAAAATATGATTTACCTCTAAACCAAACGAAAGATTAATGGGTAGCGGTAAGGTATATTGGGTTGACTGAGAACCCGAACAATAGCAATAATTGGCATAACCAAACTAATAATCCATAAAGCAATCAGAAACGGAACACCAATTAGAATAATCGACAGCAACCCAAAAAAGAGCGCATAAATATAAAGGTTGATGTGAAAATTTAGGGATTCTTTGGCATTTTCCTTTACTGTAGGGTCATTGCTGATAAACAAGATTGCAATGGGTATGCCGATAGACACAATCAAAGAGCTAAAAAATATTGCCCCATGACTCAGCGCTGACAAAAGCTTGCGTTGGGCTAGATCTTCCATAATACAGCCTCTGAGTTTGCGTAGTTCTTGTTACTCTTCGATTCTAGTTGGTATCGCCATTATTCTGCCAGAACATATGTTTGCCTTATCTTGAATACAGTTCCCAAAAGCGATCGCTTTTTGAATATGTGTCTTATTTTATAAATGATGGAATTTGGTGTGATTGCTTGGCAATTGTGGCGAAATAGTTCCTTGTTTATTGCTTTTATTTCAACTCTGTTGTGATCTAGCGTCTACGCTGTTTGTGACACTTAAAATCATTGGTAAGGCGAAAAATACCGTCCAGTGCTAAAAAAGAGGTGCAGATAGACTTCCTTTATCCTCCTGATTCTACTCCACCATAGGTACTAATGCTGAGAAGGCAGGATAGGCTATTTAGAAATAAGGAGTGCGATCGCAATTCTTGAATTTAGAAAATATAAGGTAAGGTGTTTGATGAGTATAAAAGCTGAAGCAACTATTGAAGATTTATACCGCTTACCTGAAAATAGCAAAGCGGAAATTGTAAATGGAAAACTGATATTGATGTCTCCAACTGGATTTTTACCAGGACGTGCAAGTGGTGAAATTTACGTAAGTTTGCGCAATTATGAATGCCGTACTAAAAACGGTTATGCTTTGCCTGATAATGTAGGCTTTATTGTTAATCTTCCTAACCGTCGTTCTTTCAGTCCAGATGCTGCATTCTACATTGGGAAACCAACGGGTGGAAAGTTTCTTGATGGTGCGCCTGCTTTTGCTGCTGAGGTGAGAAGTGAAAATGATTATGGTGCAGTAGCAGAGGAAGAGATGGCAGCAAAGCGTCGTGATTACTTTGCAGCAGGTACGTTAGTAGTGTGGGATGTAGATGTTCTCAAAGAAGAAGTGATCCGAGTGTATCGTGCTAGCAATCCTGAACAACCGCAAGTGTATCGTCGTGGGGAAGTAGCGGAAGCTGAAACTGCTGTGCCAGGATGGTCTATGCCAGTGGATGATTTGTTTGTTTAGGAAATGAACCACTAAGACGCCAAGAGAAGAAAGTGCGATCACTGTGGGCTTTCAGTTAAAATTGCAACAAAGTAGATATCAGAACAATGGCTGAAACTGGCAGAATTAGAGTTGCAAAAGATAAAGCTGAATTAGTAAAGGCTTTAACATCGGCAGATGGTGGTACGGGCCCTTTTCAAACCTTTGCTGATGTAGTTATTTTTGCTGCTGCTTTGGGTGCAAAGCATAAAAAGCGAGTTCCTCTAGGCGAAATTTCTAAAAGAGAACCATCGCCAATTCCTCAAGAACAGTTTCTTGTCAGGGGATATGATACGGTAATAAATTTAATTGCGATCGTGGAAACTCAAGACATAAAAGTTTTATCTTTTCATGATGAAAAAAATAACGAAAAACGTAATTTACTCTTTGAAGAATACGCCAATGGCGGACTTGAAATATTACAGGTTGAACTCAGAGGTGCAGTAGATTACTCAGAGCGAATTTTATTGATTCTCAGTTCTGAAAGATTCCAGGATAAATCCGAACAAGAGGAGTTTGATTTAAGTAGATTCATTTCATAGCTGTTTATAAATTCAGATGCAGAATTTTACGACAATATAATTATTAACGGAATATCTTTCTGCAAAAATCATCACTGGGCTTTTGATAGGTCTTGGTTTACTGTAAATAAACAATAGAGAATTTTAGTTAGCAAAGGTTTGGAAGAAGAATCTCCCCACACTAAGGAGAAAAACGGAGCTTAGCTAAACTAGAAGAACATTGCCATAAATTTGAAAGATAATTATAGGACAGGTAGATATCGCCTTTGGTTTAATAAAAACGTCTCTTTAACTACACGAAATTATAAGACAGGTGGAAGTCCTACCTGCTTTGGTTCAACGAACTTACCATCAAAACCTATGGTTTTATTTTCTACAGTTCTGGCTTTAGCCAAATCCTTACGAAGTTCAGCACGTTCCATTTGATCCTGAATTCCACCCAAAATATAAATTAGTAACTTCGCTGCCAGGTCCCGTCCAGCCACCTGCACACGCTTTTTATTTGGGTCATACAAAACGCCATACCACAGAGATTGCGGATATTCCATTCCACTAAAACCGCCTTGCTGGTCAAATTTTCGTAGCTTTTTAAAAATATCTTCCAGGTTAAATCCTTTTCGGAAAATCAGGATACCCAAAGCTTGCGCTAAAGCAACTTGAGCAACAGGACGGAAAAGCATATTTCCTTCACCACCATCCTTTTCAAAGCTGAATCTTCGCAAGGCTGGTGTATCTTCATCTTCCAAAAGCTTATAACTAGGAAGGCTTGCTAAATAGTCAAAAAATTTGTGAAATTCCTCTATTCCGTCTTCAAGTTCCTGATTATCTGGACGGATGGGAATCAAACCTTTGTCTAAGGGTTTCCAATGAGGAAATTTTTGTCCTAAATATCGCTCAGACATATCTGTCAGCGCTTGTAGTGTTGTCAAAACCGTTGATTTAGCTGCAACTGTGGCGCTATTCCAATTAACACGAGGTTTTCGACCTTCACACTGTTCCAAAAGTGGATGGATCACAGCAATTTTTCTTGCAACAATCGAAAAACCATCATCTTCATTCAACTGTGCTAGTTGACCTTTAGTCAAAGGTGCAGCCATCAAATTGACATGAACAAAGATCGATCTCACCCTTCGCCTTGCTTGTTTGCGGGTTTCACCTTTCTCGACTGCACAAATAAACTCAATACCAATTTTTTCTTTGGGTAAACTTTGCAGATCAGCTGGCTGAACATTGTACTGCTCTATCAAATCATCTACTGTAATAAAAGTGTCGTCAGGAGTTTTATCTTTCTTGTAACGTTGAAGTTTACCAGTTTGCAGCAACTCCATTAACCCCTGTACCCCCATGAGTCGATGCTGACCGTCTAGTGCATAAATAGTGAGATCTTTTTCAGCAATACTGAGCAGACCAACATTGCCTTCTTGATCTAAGGGTGTAAAAACTGTGGTAGATTTTAGAGCGATCGCATGATGATTCCATTCGGTAGCCTTGGGATTATCCACCCAAGGTTGATTAATTACCACCAGTACCGGAGGAAACTTATGATTTTTACGAGATGCTAGATACTGAGCTAGAGGTAATTGGCGCGACCAATCAAGGGGACGCTGCTGAATTTCATCAATACTCTCAGCATCAATTTCAATGTTATCTGTGTGAGGATTATATTTTTGTTGAAGCAATGGTAAAGCAGAAGCAAAGTGAACCCGATGTGCAAACCATTCCAAGGTAACAGAACCTATATAAGCTTCGTTACCACCCATTTCAGTTTTTTGAACTAGAATATAATTTTTCTGATTTGTGAACTTTTCTAGCAGAATTGCTAGTGCTTGTTTATCTTTATTGTCTAGTTCTATATCTCTACTCTTCATGTCAGCAGTCAGATTAGCTGCATTTTTATTCATGTTAATTTTTAACACCTGAAATCATAGTCCAGATTATTTTTGTACAAAAATTGGATTTACTGATAAAGTTTTTAAAAACCTTAAAGGTTTTGACCTTTAAGGTGGAGTTCCGAGGTAAGGAGAAATGGTCATCGCACAACAGCCAGAAAACAAAAGTCAGCAACTGCGTACTGTAGCAGAGTTTGTAGAAGATGTCCAAGCTCTCACTACTGAAATACAACAGTTATACTGTTTAGACGAAATACCCTGGTGTGTCGGATATAGTGGTGGTAAAGACTCGACCGCAATTTTGCAGCTGATTTGGAATGCGATCGCAGCACTCCCACCCGAAAAGCGGACTAAGACTATCTATGTCATTACAACAGATACCTTAGTAGAAAACCCTGTTGTTTCTGCTTGGGTACGCAACTCTTTAGAACAGATGAAGGTTGCAGCAAAAGAACAACAAATGCTGATTGAACCTCATCTGCTTTATCCAGCAGTTAAAGATACTTTTTGGGTAAACTTAATTGGAAAAGGCTATCCAGCACCGCGTAATAGATTTAGATGGTGTACTGAACGTTTGAAGATTCAACCAGCCGATAGTTTTATTCGTTCAGTAATTCGTTCTAGTGGTGAAGTGATTCTTGTGCTAGGTACGCGCAAAACAGAAAGCGCAAAACGTGCTAGTACAATGGCTAAACATCGAGAGTGGCGAGTACGCGATCGCCTTAATACAAATCCTAACCGACCTAACTCACTAATTTATCTACCTATCGAAGACTGGAGTACTGAAGAAGTTTGGATTTATTTGAATCAGTGGAAGAACCCTTGGGGATACAGCAATAAGGACTTATTCACTATGTATCGAGGTGCAACAGCAGATAGTGAATGCCCCCTTGTTGTCGATTCCTCTACCCCGAGTTGTGGTGATTCTCGTTTTGGGTGTTGGGTATGCACAATGGTTAATAAAGATAAATCTATGGAGGCAATGATTCAAAATGACGAAGAAAAAGAATGGATGCAGCCTCTATTAGATATTCGTAATGAATTAGATGTTGATAACGACTACGATAAGAGAGACTTCCGCAGGATTTGGGGTGAAGTCACACTCTTTGAACGCAATGTAGACGGAGAAACTTCAGTTGAACCAATACACGGCCCTTATACCAAATATTGGCGGGAATATTGGCTAAGACGAGTATTAGAAGCGCAAATACAAATCCGGCATACAGCCCCAGAAAATATGCGTAATATCACTTTAATGACGCTGGAAGAACTAAGCGAAATTCGCCGGATTTGGCTAGAACATAAACATGAATTTGATGATAGTTTACCCCGCATATATAAAGAAGTGACAGGAGAAGAATTTCAAGATCCGCGCCCTGGTGCTGATTATAGTCTCTTGGGTAGCGATGAATGGGCTGTGCTGGAAGAAATCTGTGAAGGTGACGCCATGCACCTGGAATTAATGGCGAAGCTATTAGATACGGAACGTCAGTTTCGTAAAAAAGCGCGCCGTACAGGAATATACGATGCGCTAGAGAAATGTTTTGAAACTAGTTCTCGCTCACTCGAGGAAGCAGTTAAAAATGCTTATTTGAAAAGAGATTTAAAAACAGCTGTTACTCAAGGTGATGTGGCAAAGGTGAAGCAGCTGACTTTGGGAGATGTTGTAAAAGAAGAAATAACAGATGCGTCTTCTGCTAAACCTAAGACTTGGGCGAGTATGAAGTTTCAAAAGAAGGAAACAACGTCTTGAGAGTTTAAGTACATATTTGCATAAATTAAAACGCAAAGGAGCGCAAAGGAAAGCGCAAAGGGGCGCAGAGTTTATGCAATTTTTACTAAGGGTGTTTCTGATCCTCAGTAGAGTCTCCTAAGTACAATCTGATAAATTCTTGTGCTGCTGCTGGATTAATTTGTTTAAGCGCATCACGAATTTCTAGCACCGTTTCAGCAACAGGATCTCTAATTTCGTACACCCAACGATGAACATTTGGTCGTCCTGTCCCCATTGTCACTGCTAATTGATTTTGGCTAATGCCATAGGTTTCTAACACTTGTTTGAGTGCTTTTCCTGCTTTTCCCATGCCTTTGATTGTGTCAAAGGCTCATGACTGAGTAAATGTTACCCATAGGTAACAAAAGGTGTAAGATTGCTTATTTGTATGAGAATTAAATATAGAATATCGTTATGATTTTTCTTGAACTTGTTCTCCAAAATTTTGGCCCCTACAATGGGCGTCAGGTAATAAATCTTGATTCAAAAATTAACGATTGTACTCGTCCAATTATTCTTTTAGGCGGGATGAATGGAGGTGGTAAAACTACGTTAATGGACGCTATTCGCCTTGCACTTTATGGACATCGCGCCCAATGTTCTACTCGTGGAAATTTAAGTTATACTGATTTTTTGACTCAGTGCGTTAATAGTCAGGCTTCACCTCATGAACAAACTCGTGTTGAATTAGTTTTTGAACATATTGAAAATGATAAACCAGTTAAATACAAAATCGTCAGAGCTTGGGAAAAAAATCCTAAAGAGGGCAAAGATTCTTTAGGTGTTTTTGGAGATGATGATACATGGTCTATTGAAGCGTTAGTTAATACTTGGGATGATTATATTGAAAATCTTTTGCCTTTAGGAATTTCTAATTTGTTTCTCTTTGATGGAGAACAAGTTAAAGAGTTAGCAGAGCAAGAAGTACCACCACCAATTGTTGTAGACGCAATTCGCACTCTTTTAGGATTAGAATTAGCTGAACGTTTAGCTGTTGATATAGAAATTTTAGTCAATCGCAAACGTAAGGAAATTGCGGAAAAAGAGATTTTGGTCAATTTAGAAGATATTGAAACAGAACTCAAACAAATACAAAAAGAGTATGAGGCTCAAAAATTTAGCTATGTGACCTTACAAGAAGAATTAAAATTATGTGAACAAGAATATGAAGAAGCTGAGAATAAATTTATTGCTGAAGGTGGTAAAATTGCGGCGGAAAGAAGCTATTTAGAACAACAAAAGCAAGAAAAAACAGCAGAAGCAGAGCAAATTCGCAAAGAAATGATTCAACTAGCTGCTGATGTTTTACCATTAATGTTAATTCAACCGTTACTCACACAGGTACAAACACAAGGAGAAAAAGAATTTCGCACACGCCAAGTACAAATAGTACAAGATATCTTGTTAGAGCGAGATCAACGCCTATTGAATTTAATTGGAAAGTTAGACATTGGTCAAGAGAGTTTAGAAAAAATAAAAGTATTTTTAGAAGAAGATGAGCATAGGCGGAATTCATCTTCTCTCAAAGAACAACCTTGGTTGTTAGCTGATGATGAAGCTTTGAGTCAATTGGGTAATGTGATTTATTACTTACATAATGCTGAAATTTCTGCTAAACAACAAATAGCTAATTTGAAAAATAAAGAAGAAGAAATTCTCACTATTGAAAGACAAATACAGACAGCAGCATCACCAGAAGCATACGATCGCTTGCGTGATGCTATGCAAAAAGCCCAAAAGCAAGTTACTGAAGCTAAAGCTAATTGCGAAACAGCGCGTCGTCGTTTGGTTGAATTAGAAGCAGCTATTGAAAAGGCTAAAAAGAACTTAAAAGAATATACAGAACAAACTATTGATCGCAACAATAGAGAGCATATTATTACAGCTTCTGCGAGAGTTCAAGAAACGCTGAAGTTATTCCGGGAACGCTTGACTTTGAGAAAATTGAATAAATTAGAAAATGAAGTCACTGAATGTTTTCGCTATCTGCTGCACAAATCAGATTTAGTGCATCGCATTGCTATTGATACCAATACTTTTAGCCTATCTTTGTATGACTTACAAGGTAAACTAGTTCCCAAGCATCGGCTTTCCGCAGGAGAAAAACAACTTTTAGCGATCGCTTTTCTATGGGGACTAGCACGAGTCTCTGGACTTCGTTTACCAGTCGCAATTGATACACCATTGGGCAGATTAGATTCTTCTCATCGCAGTAATTTAGTTGAACGTTACTTCCCCTCTGCTTCTCATCAAGTAATTTTACTTTCCACTGATACAGAAATTGGCGAGAAAGAAGTAGAAACACTGAGAAAAAACGAAGCGATCGCGCGTGAGTATCTTCTCAAATACGACTCATCTACTCGTCAGACGACTGTACAACTGGGTTATTTTTGGTGAGGGGACAGGAGGACAAGGGGGAACTCAGGGTTCTCTGGAGGGGATTAGGGGGCGAAGGGAGACAAGGGAGACACGGGGAGTAACAAATGACAACCACTCACCACTAACTACTAACGTACAGACGCGAGGAACATCGCGTCTCTACCCACTAACCCCTACATCACATCAACATAAATTTCTTTACCAAGCTGTCTGAATTCATCATCAAGGTAATATAAGGAATTGCGGATGGCTTGGCGTAGTCTACAAGCAGGTTCTAGACAATCACGCTGGTAATCCATTAATGTTAATTCTAAATGTGGGTAGAGAAGTTTGAGAAAACCTGATGCGGATTTGAGAATAGCATTCTGATCTCGGACTGTGACATTTTTATCAAAATGGCTGTGTTGCTGTGCATAGAACATAAAGCGATTGTCTCGGCGTAGAGATAATAATACCTCACCAAAAAAATCCATTTTTAAACCAATTTGAGTAGCAATCATTTCTCTTTTAAATTTCGGTATTTCCCAACCGGGAATGATGCCACAAAAACGATCTAGTAATGCAGTTTCATGAAAAAAATTGGGCAGATTAGCGACTAAGTTATCTTCGTTGCGTGGTCGTAATTGCTCATCTAGTTCGATATTTGCTAACATTACTAACCCACAATCACTGGCAATATCAGCGAACCCAGAACGATTATACCGACCAGTAGCTAGATAATTTTTGAGTGTTCCTATGACTTCATCAGGATTATCAAATGTGAGACTTTGAACTTCATCTAAAACGACAACTTCATGACGCCCAAGTAAACCAATTTCTTTAGTTCTACCATTGACAAAAAGTTGGGCAGGGGTAATTTTACCACCGCTAATTAGAGTAACTTTACTACTAATATTTTCAAATAAAAAACTTTTACCAGTGCCTTTTGGTGCTAGTTCCATAATGTGGTAATTAGGTTCAACCAAGGGCAGCAATCTTGCCAGTATCCAGGTTTTTACTTCCTGGTGATAACTGGGATGTTGGGGGTTAAAACCCATAGAACAAAATAGCAAATCTCGCCATTGTTGGGCATTGAACTTTGCTCGACATTCAGCGTATGCTTGTAAGTCAACTTGAGAACACTGAAAGGGTTCAAAGTCTATGACTTCGACTCGGCCGTCAGGAAGCATGGAGAGGCTAATTTTTCCCCAAATTCCTTGACGCAGCAACATTTTATGACGTTCGACAATTTCTGTAGCAATACTGCAATCAGTTAAATTCAGGGCTGGTATTTGTGCTAATGGCTCAAGAATTACTTTACCAGTATTATCTAATTTATTACGTACCTGCATCAAGGCAATAATTTTTCGCACCTCTCCCTGCGTCAAATCAAAAATGATTTCATTGCGGTCATCTTTTCGAGGAAATGCTTTTTTGATAAAGTTATTTATTTTTTCCATTTCTGTTAGCGTCATTGCTGCTACGCCAGGAACAATTTTATCTATTATCCACTCGGCAACAAAGCTAGGGATACCAGCATCACTTAATCTACTTGATGGTAATCTAATTTTAGATATACTCAAATTGCCGAAAACATGGCGGACAAAATCGTTGTTATCGCTAACACTTTCATAGGAATTCATCTATATTAAATCCACTACTAAATAATTGGTTAATTTTAAGTTGCGAGTCAGAGGCTAAGGCTGTGCTTCCTGGTTCAAGATTGGCAAATCGAAAGGTTAATTCCCCACAAAGAGATAAATAATTTCTCTCATGGCTTGGCGGTAATTCTGGTACTTCAGGAATTGTAATTCGCAAGTGAATTCGTTGATTGGCTGGAATTTGCTGTTCTAAAGATTTTCCAGAATTGAAAGCAGGTAATTCTGGTATATACAAACAAAGGTTTGTGAGTGGGACTGAGTTAGGGTTATCAATAGTAATTTCTAGTTCTCCAGGTTGTCTGGATTTGCCTTCACCACGGCAAGAGATATACACTTTGGCACGTTGAATTGATTTTCGCAGTACGGATACACCAACTACGACTTCTTCGGGGAAAAGTCCACCGTGACAACCGATAATTTGTTTGGTATTTGTGTAACTGAAAGCACCTAAACTGGCAGCGTTGCGGACAATACTGATATCGTGGGGAAGATTGTAGCGATCGCACTCTAACACGACAAACCGGGGATCATCAGTTTTGCCAATAGCCATTCTCCCCTTGGGTTCAAGTTCCGGGGGACAATGAGAGATTTTGTCTTGTGTACCCATGACTTGCCCATGATCGCTAGCAATGACAATTCTCAATTCTTCTGGCTTGGGGTATTGCTGCAAACAGTAATTAATTTTTTTGGCAATGCCTTCTAGGGTGTGAGGACGATCAAGGGTGTAAAGACTCTGCCAGTCTATTTGACTGTGATAAAGATTATCAAATATATCTGTATCCCAACAGTACAGCTTGTGTGTCTTTTTTTGCAAAGCATTGTAAAGCTGATCTATTTTTCGATCTGTATAACGTCTGCCTATGCCCATTTTCGCAAAAGCTTTCCCAGCATCCGCAGCCCAAGTGACATCACTTGGTAAAAGTTGGGCGTACAAACTCCACTTGGCGTACTCTGTTTTTGTTGGTAAAATGCTAAACCGAGGTTGCAGTTGAGTTTCTAATGCCAGTTGATGATTTTGGGTGAGGTAAGACAAAAGTTCGAGATGATCTAACCACCCCAACCCATCGACTACCACCCATAACACCGGACTTTCTCGACACAAATTTTGCACTTTGGCGGCAACGCTGTAGTTGAGGTAAGAATTTTCAACTGAGTCTAGTGTCATCTGGGGATAGTGCTGCAACATCCAATTGACAAAACTATCTGCCAAGTGATCGCTGATTCTTTGATCTAAGGAAGGTTGCTTGACAATAATTTCCCAACGGCGGAAGGGAAGATAATTTTGTGTCACCCACTCCAACGCTTCTGTTGGACTAGCATCAATAGGCAGAGATTGCGGTGGCGATTGGTTGCCTAATTCTAGCTGTTGCTGATGTTTCAGATAGGGAGTAACTTTCGTTTCTCTGACTTTATTGATCCAGTGTGGTCGATTTTGCAGGACTTTGTGGGCAATTTTTGCGATTCGTTCCATACCCGCAACTTGAGTTGGTATGATATTTTCCAGGATTTTGCCTTCTGTGTTGTATAGTAGTTCCTCCCAGTAGGCATCAAACTCTTCGTAGAGAAAATCAGGAATCGGCAGAGGATATTTGCCGAGATCGGGTATTACTGGTGTAGCTATACCTAACCAACGGCGTAGGAGTGATAATTTATCATCAGTTTGGTAATAGGTTGCCAACTCATGTTTTTGAAACTGCCGTTGCCAAACTAGTTCTAGAAGTCTGTACTCCTGGGGTACTTGCATTGCCAACCAAGCAGCAAGATGGGAAATTGCAGGCTGGGCAAACCATATTTGTTCCTCACCTGTAATCTCTGCTAACAAATGGGCAACCGGATTTTGAGGATAGGAGTCTAGTTTTGCTAATAAAATCAGTAGTTGGGCGTCAGTCCATTCCTCAGGTACAGGTACGGTGTCAAACAAAGCTGTAAAACGACGGCGGGGGTGTAGCTTAATTTCCATGATGGCATCAGTTTTGTTCCATGCCCGCAACCATGCTTCTGCCCAATCACACAGCCGCTTTCCTCTTACCCAGTACCGAGAGTTAGTTACACCAAAAAATTGTATCCACTCTACTTCTGTGGTAATTGGGATGTAGTCGGGAGGAATATCGTATAGTTCAGTTGGGTCTAGGACGATATTCATCATTCCGCCTCATTTGCAAGATACTGCCCTAATCTTGCGTATACTTTTTGTTGTTGCGATCGCGACAATTCTCTAAATAATACAAAAATTTGATTGGCGATATCTTTTTGCTGTTGGGCAATACATTGTCTCTCTATATTTTCCAGAGTCTGTATTTCTTCTGTTGTCAGTAAATCAATATACCGATTTTCCTCATCGTGAATTTCTGCCAACAGATTGTTTGCGGCTGTCAGCTTGGCTGTATCTTCGACTAATTGAGATAATGGAATGTATTGAGTTCTTAAATCTTGCAACCATTGCTGGGCAGCGGCTTGTGCTTGTGCCAGCAGCCATGTTTTTTGTTCCTCTAGGTTTGTACACACAGAAGTGATGCGATCGCGTAATTTATCTGTTAAACTTTCTTGAGAATTTTGCCACTCTTGCAATCGTTCTATTTGGGCTTGGCAAGATGTCCATGTTTGTAAGTTGGCGGATTCAGCTATTTGCAATAGTTCAATTAGTAGTTTTAATTCCCAGAGAATTTTTTCACATTGTCCTTCAGCATCGGAATTAGCATACCGTGCCGATTTTTTCAGTAAATTTTCGTGCTGTCTTTGCGCGTCTTTAGCTGTAGTTAAACCGTCTACATTTTCCTCAACTTGCCGTAATTCTGTGGTGTAATCTTGGATTCTTTGTTGCAAATTTGCTTCTAAATCAGAGATTCTCTTTTGGAAGCGCTCGGCATCATGTAGAAGAACCCGACTATTTGCAATCATCTGCAAGGCATCGTGGCATTTGGCAATATTATCAGTTTGCGTCAGGCGATTTTCTATCTCTTGCAATCTTTCAAGATCTTCAGTTACCAGATTAATCTGTGCTTTAATATTCTGATAATCTTGGTAATCAGCAGTTTCTTTAAAAACAACATCCAATTCCGCACATTCAGTCATAATTTGATTTGCATCTCTGAGATAATTAACTGTAGAAATGCGATTTTGGATATTTGCTAATCTCTGCCGATATTCAGTAACTTGATTTTTTGCTACTTGAAGAATTTGGTCAATTTCCACAGCAAATTTTTCTGGATGATGCAATCTATTTCTATAATTTTCTGCATCCTGAATTACCTGTTCACATAAAGAAACTGTATGGAGTTTTGTTGCAGATTGATACTGCCGGATTATCTGCATAATTTCCATATCTTTAGCCAGGTTTTGTTGTTCCTCAGCTTGCTGTCTAATTTCTGTAAGCTTCAATTCTGTAGCTTGAATGGCGTTTTGCAAACTTTCAACTAAAAGAGGAGATAAACTTGTGACTGTGATAATCTGATTCAGCAGCGCCTGAATTTGTAACTTATAGTCATCACAAGCTTCTATTGTTGACAAAGACTGAAAACCTTGACTTGCTGCTGTTACAAATTCTTGAATTTTTTCGTTGACGATTTGCAGTGCTTGAGTTTGACGCTGTAATTGTTGTGAAGTTGGTTGAACTAAAGATGCTGGTGGATTTTGGAGTAATTGTGGGTAAAGTTGCAGCCAAGTTTCCAATTTTGTATTGTCAGATAGTGCCTCCACATCTACCACAGGTTGAAACCATTTATTAATTGATTCCACACCCGCACTCACCTGTTTTTTATGCTTATTTAATTCACCCACTTCTACATCTGCTTCATTAAACTCCAGAAATGCTGCCACCTTCTCCAGATATTGCTGTGCCTGTTCGTAATCTATTGGCAATGCTGGCAGCGTAGGTATTTCTGCTTGTTGGCGACGAACAATTTTGCCCTTTCGTTGCACAATCCAATCGCTTACAAACGCCGTGGGGTTTTGTAAAATATCAGTATTTGCCCAATCTTTTAAAGATTGAGTTTTCGGTGGTGAAGAAAGAGTTTTTTTCTTCGCAGTTGAAATTTCTCCTACTCCTCTGAGAGAAACTTCTTTGCGGTGATATGCTAACCATCCTGCCAACAAAATCGTAAAGTTATACTCACTGTAACCGTAGGGTGGTGCAGATAAAGCTTGCCAAATTGTATCTAACTCAACAATCTTGTCTGATTGTTCTCTTAAGTCAGTCATCTGGGAAATTACCTCCCAAGCAGCACGGATTTTTTCATGCTGAGGTTCTTGTACAAGATATTTCTGGGGACTTTTCTTGAGTAAACCCCATAAACTAACGAAAATTTGATCTATAACTGTTTTGTAAGATTCATTTAATAAAGCTTGAGGAGTCAAACTATCAGCGAAAAGCTGTCTTGCAGTCCATCCCACAATTTGTTTACCTGTCGCATGGTTGCTTCGCATTTTGTCCATGCCATCCACAGGAGGAACAGAGTGATAAAGTTCTTGCAACAAGACACTAATTACTCGTTGTTTCTTATCTCTTTCTAGAGGCGAAATTTTTTCTAATTCTACACAGTGGTAAGTACAAGATTTTAATAAGCTATTTGATTGTGTATTTAGCTGTTCTTCCCAACGCTGAAGAAGTTGTTTGTAAGCAGCACCAAGTAGACGTTGTCCAGCCGAATCTGTTTCTTCCAGGGTTTTGATCATCAGCAAAATCCGCGCTAAATCTCCTATTTCCTGATAGGGAATTGCAACGACAATCTGATTTTTAATTGCAGACTTAGACAAGTAATGATCTATATTCTTGCGAAACTCTTGTAACTCATCTTGAGTTTCTGCTAGCACAAATGCCAATATTCCCTTTTCTTTAATATCTTTCTGAATCCGGTTACTCTCTAACCCCTGAATTATTTCATCAATGCGGTAAATTTTATACTCAAATCGCCAATCTTCACTTACTAATTTGTTATCTTGAACAAACTTAGTAGCAATAATTTTATCATCATCCAGATATTGGGAAATTCTCTCTCGACAATATTTCACAACATCTTGAATTGATGTTGGCTTATCTTTGATTTTTTCCTCTATATCTTCTTGAATACGTGTCGGACTAACACCTTCCCAAAAGCGATAAGTTTTTGTTTCTGGACGGTAATAGATAATATCTCGTATCTTTTCTAGTTTATCTAAAGCTGACTGGAGTTTAGATTTTGCTAAACCCGTCAAAGTAGCAAGAATTTCTTGATGGTTTTCTTTTTCTGATTTAGTCAGTTTTTCGCCGCAAGCATGAAACAGGAATAAAGCTTTCAGAACTATGATTTCATTTTCCGAATCAGCATAACCAGTAACTGTAGCCAGAGCTTGTTTATAAAATACATATATGGGATAATTAGAAAAATTTTCAATGAAGCTATCTACTAAAGCAATTGGATAGATATAGTTGAGTTGACTAAGTTTTTCTGCTGGCTCAGTTTGGATAAATTTTTTCACATAATTTTTGATAAATTGAATCGCTGTTCGGTCTTGAGTAAAGTCAAGTTTACACAATAAATATGCAGTCAAAGGATGAAGTGGAAAAGAACCTTTGCCAAGATACTGATAGAACTTTTCTAAAGTCCAACCTTGTTCTCGATAGATTTTAATTCTTCGCTCAAAGGCATCCCTACTTTCAGCAAGTAGGGTATTATTCCAACGCTGAAAAAATTCTTGTCCAGATGATTCGTTTTCTTTCTGAATTAATAAATTATTTAGTACTAATTCTAAACTAGAAGCTGGATTATCATAGGTTTTATCATGCAGTCGGGAAGAAATTTTATTATAGCTTGGTAAAGCATTAGCAGAAATCCCTACAGCCTTATTAGGATGAAATTGAGCAAAACTAAGTAGGGCAATTTTACCTTTATTGTTGCTGCAAATATTGGTAATATTTTGTAGGGCAGTTCCGCCTGCACCAATTTGATCGGCTGACCAAGATTGTAGATAGTAATTTAATTCATCAAATAAAATTAGAATTCCTTGAAAGTGGGCATTTTCACCTGTGCAGTACTTATTAAGTATATCTTGCAAGATAGCTTCAATATCTACATCAGCAGCAAAATCAGGAGTAAATCCTGTGATTTCACGCGCAAGATTTTTAACTGTCGCGATCGCCGCCGGATTATTTTCTCTCAATAGCCGGATAAGAGAATATAAATCCCCATCAGAGTTACCAAGTTTTTGCAGATATTGTTCTGCTTTTTGTCTATCTGCTGCATCCAAACTTTCCAAATAGCGCAAAGGTTCACTACAGGTATTTTGCGCTAAACAATTGTGAATATTTTCATTTTCCAAAATCTTGACGAGTTGTTGCAAAAATTGCTTTTTAATATTACCGCCACTGTCGCCACTCAGACAAATTACCAAATGTCTTTTTTGTCTTTGTTTATAAAGCTTTAATCCTTCAGTAATTCCCTGATGATTTTTACCCGCAGTTGCTAATTGAATTTGATGTAAAATTCCTTGTACTTCTGGACTGTCAAAGGGTTTGTGAAAAAAGTTAGCGATCGCAACTGCAAAATGTGATTTACCTTTGCCATAATCCTGGATCAATAAATGAATATTTACCTCATTCCGACTATGGTAACTGCGTCTGACAGCATCTAAAATACCAACTGTCGATAACTCCGGTTTATTAGTGTCGTAATTAAAAATAAATTCCTCACACAGACGCAAATTTATCTCAGGAATATCCATCATGCCAAAATTGACAGAGGGAGCAACACTACCCTTTTCATTAATTTCGACGAGTTGGTGGAGAAGCATAATCAATAAAAAATTAAAAATTACATATCATGTGAATTCAAGCTGCAAACTAGTATATAATTTACCAACAAACTACTTATTTTCGTAATTATCCATCTGTGTTCGATTTTTAGGAAATTTTTGTGGCTGAAAGTTTCTGACTCGTCCAATATTTTTTTGGGAAGGCGAACACCGATACACACAGATGCACACCGATGATTTATCTATGTCCATCTGTGTCCCATGAGTGTTCGACTTTCCTAAACATATATTTTGCCCTACTATTAATCCACATCAAACATTAATTTAATTCGCATCGCAGGCCAACTTTTAGGTACTAACTGCTGAGGTAATATCACCCATAAAATTCTTTCTAACTTACGAGTTTTTTCTAAATTGTTCCAAAACAAGGTAAGATGTTTGGGAGAATAAACTTGCAGATAAGTAATCAAGCAGTCTAAGCCCTCAAGTAAAACCATCTGTTCCTTAATTCCAGAACACATAGACTTGATCGCTATCAATTCTCGTTCTAAATCATGATGAAGAGTCAGAAAGCGATCGCTTTTATCAATCCTTTGTAGCAAATTTTCTCGGTAATTGTCTCGTAGGGCATTGTTATATAAAACAATATGTACCAAATCGTTTTCATTGGGTGTATCCCAAACTAGCAGATGCACCTGGTTATCTGGCCTCACGCCTTGCAAACAAATATCAGGATTCGCTGTCATACGCCTTCTCCAACAATGCCAAGGGTTCATCCCAACGCCGTATGACTTGGAAAGGAGGCACTGTCCTACGCTGTTCAATGATGCCGTATGCTTCCAAAGCATTTAGCTGTTCTTGTAGCGCTGTCGCTTTTACACCCAATACAGCAGCAAGTCCCATTTTTTGGTGCAAAATAGACTCAGTCAGAACCGATCCTTCCTCCTGAAAATCCCGCTGCCAAAGTTGTGCCAGAAAATACCCCACTAAATACGGGTTAGGCAAACGCGCATATCCAGTAACATATTTTTTATTTTCCTGAGTGAGAAACTTGCAAGATGCTAAAGCTTGGGAATCTGTATATGTCCGGAAAATAAATTTAATTCTATCAGCAATAACTTTGCTTTCTTCTTCAAAAACAGCAGTACAGCTATCTAAAAATTCTTCACTAGTAAATTTGCTATTCTCTGGCAAAAAAGTATAAACAAAATAACACCATCCACCCCAATCCTCAGGTGATTTTGGTGTTGGCTGAATTCCTTGACCGCTAAAACTTAAATAAAAGTGCATCAACCATTCTGTAACACTTGATTCCAAATGAGGATCGCGTCGCCAAACAACTTCTCCTTCTGGACTAAGCCGATAATTTTGAATTAACCCAGCCCGAATTGCCCAACTTTTTATCCGTCCAACTTTGGCGTTACCTAAACTTGTTTTTTGCATCAAATTGGGCAGAGTATCATTTAAACCATTTTCTTCACTCGCTGTCCGTAGGATTCTGCTGATTTCCTCTTTTTTAAAAGCAAAGGAACCATTAAAATGTAATTGCAATTTAGCCATAAAATTATAGATACTGAAAATAAAATGCAATTAGTTAAGTAGGACGGTGTAAATAATTAAAGGTTTGTCAAAAGGGCTAAAGCCCTTACTACAAATTTATTTCAAATCTCTAATTTTAATATATTCTACTTACCCATCGGTATGAAAACAAACTTTACTCCTCAACTAGTACTCCACCACACCAACTTCACACTAACTTTACAGAGTAAACCAATTTCTAGTTTTATTCTCTCATCCTCTTTCTCTGCGCTTTAGTGCGCCTGGTGCGGTTTTTTATTTAACCCCTCAAAGTTGCTGTGCCAGTGGTTACATAATTTAATGAATTACCCTTTTCTTCTCCTCTTCTCTTGGCGCACTTGGCGTCTTAGTGGTTTAACTTTTACCCCTCAGAACTAATGCGATAAACCAATAGCCGACAATATACAATCTTGTAGACGAATATAATTTGCTACTACACAAGCAAAGTCGCCCTGTGCAGACTAATTAAAATAATCAAAATATTATGGAAACCCCTATCGAACGCATCAAATTATCCCAAACAGCTAAAGACCAACTTACCAAACTCAAACGCAATACCAAAATCGACCAATGGAACATCTTATGTCGCTGGGCTTTTTGTCGTTCCCTCGCCGAACCTACCGCACCTTCCCCAGTACCAGTTCCCCAAGATAGTAACGTCGAAATGAGTTGGCGCGTCTTTGGTAGCGAAATGTCCGATATTTTGTTGCTAGCGCTAAAACAACGCTGCTACAACGACGGTTTAGGTACTGACAAAGAAACCCTGGCTACACAGTTCCGCCTGCATTTACATCGTGGCATTGGATACTTAGCTGGTGATCCAAATATCAAGAAAATTGAAGATTTGATTGAATTAGCGACGAAGAATTGAAATTATGGTTAATGGTTAGTGGTTAGTAGTTAGTGGTTAATGGAAACACTACTAACTACTAACCACTAACTACTAACAAATTTAATTGCTCTTATGTCCGAGAGCTACGTAGAAATTGAACGTCACAGAGCTGCGATTTTCCGTATTGACTTGTCTCGCCCTGTGCGATTGGCAATAGAGTGGTCAATCCTCAACAAAGATACCACGTTTTTTGACTATGGCTGTGGCTATGGTGGTGATGTCGAGCGAGTGGCAAATTTAGGCTACACAAGTGCAGGCTGGGACCCTTACTATTTTCCCAATCGCGATCGCATTCCTGCTGATATTGTCAATTTAGGCTATATCCTCAATGTTATTGAAGATACCGAGGAACGCCGCCAAGCCCTCTTAGAAGCTTGGTCACTTACCCGTAAAGTATTAATTGTTGCAGCTCAAATCTTAGTTAATGCTCCGAGTCGTAATCTTATACCCTACGGCGATGGTGTTGTTACCCGTCACAACACATTTCAGAAATATTACCAACAAGAAGAGTTAAAAAAATACATTGATGAAACACTAAATGTCGATGCTGTACCTGTTGCACTCGGTATCTACTTTGTGTTTCAAGATGAAGCTGAAAAAGAAGCATACAAAGCTATACGCTTCTTTTCTAAAACCTCCACACCCAGAGTCCGCATTCCCACCAAGCGGTTTGAAGACTACCAAGATATGCTTCAGCCCTTGATGGATTTTTATACCAAACGCGGGAGACTACCAGTCAAAGGTGAATTGAAGAACGAACTAGAATTACTCAAAGAATTTGGTAACTTCCGCCGGGCTTTTGCAGTGGTTTTACAAGCTACCGACGAGGAAGAATGGGATGCGATCGCTTACCGTCGTTCTCTTGACATTCAAGTTTACCTAGCTTTGACTCATTTTGAGGGTCGTCCCTCATGGTATAAGCTATCACCAGAAATGCGTCACGACATTAAAGCCTTTTTTGGTTCCTACGAAGAAGCTTGCGAAGTTGCTGACACCAAGCTGTTTAGCTTAGGAAAGCCAGGGGTAGTAAAAGCTGCTTGTGAAAAAAGTAAAATTGGTAAACGTACTCGTGGCGCTTTATACGTCCATGTCTCTGCTTTGTGTGAAATGGATGCTTTGCTGCGAATTTATGAAGGTTGTGCTAGTCGTACCATCGGACGTGTTGATGATGCGACGCTGATAAAATTTGATACTGAGAAATCCCAAATTTCTTATTTGCTTTACCCAGAGTTTGATACTGACCCTCATCCAGCATTAAAAGCAAGTGTTGTGATTGATTTAAAAACTTTATACATAACTCACAGAGACTATGCCAACAGAGCCAATCCACCCATACTCCACCGTAAAGAAACATTTGTGACTCCTAATTATCATTTATATGAAGAATTTTCCCAACTCACCCAAAAAGAAGTTGAATTAGGATTACTCAAAGACAAAAGCAATATTGGTACTCGTGATGGCTGGGTAAAATGTCTCGCGGAACATGGGGTAGAAATTAGAGGACATCGGGTTTATCAATTGGGGACAGGGGAGGTGTGAGGAGATGGGGGGCTAGGGGTCCCCACTTTGTGTGGTTGGGGGGCGATGGGGAGTGTGTAGACGAGCCAGTGCGGTGGACTCTTCTCCCGGCATAAAGAAAGAGGCGTCACGTGACGTCATCTGCCGTGCGCTCATAGGCTTAAGGTAAGGGTGGAGTGTAAGGAGTGTCAGAGGTGTAGTTCAGTGATCAGTTATCAAATTATATTAATCACTTTTAAGTGTTAACTGTAGCCTGCGGCAAGCCGCTACGCGTCTACACTGATTCCTAACTATTACCCATCCAAAATCTAAAATGATACAAGCCAAATTGGCACGAAATGACATACTAGTTATGGCAATATATTTTAATGTCTGATCAGGATAAACACAGATACACGCAAGTCATCGCTAACAATAAAGAAATACAAAATTTCATCCTTAAATTCTCATTCTTAAAATACTGTGCGACAAATCCAATCTCTGCTGAAGGTATTTGAAAGCCGCAAAATGGCGGCTTTATTATTGCTGGGTTTTGCCTCAGGTTTGCCCTTATTATTAATCGGGAATAACCTCAAAGCCTGGATGACTCAAGAACAGGTTGATTTAGCGGCGATCGGTTGGTTTAGCCTTGCTAGTTTGCCCTACTCATTAAAGTTTCTTTGGTCGCCGTTTCTAGATCGGTTTACACCACCATTTTTGGGACGGCGACGGGGTTGGTTGGTTGTGACGCAGATCGCTTTGATAGTAGCGATCGCCTTTATGGCTTTTCAACAACCCAAACAAGCCTTACAGCTTTTAGCTATCAACGCTATAGTCATTGCTTTTTTGAGTGCAACTCAAGATATTGCTGCTGATGCCTACCGCACCGATGTTTTGACAGAATTAGAGATGGGGGCTGGAGCGGCAGTTTTTATTTTAGGTTATCGGATTGCGCTATTAGTTGCTGGTTCTTTAGGATTAATACTGGCTGATCGAATGCCTTGGTCTGCGGTGTATTTGTTTATGGCAGGAATTATGGTGATTGGAATTTTTGGTGTCTTCATTGCGCCAGAACCAAGACAAATTAGCCCGCCAGCTTCTTTGGCTGAAGCTGTCGTTTTACCATTTGGGGAATTCTTTCAGCGCCAAGGAGTAATCCAAGGTTTATTGATTTTGGTGTTTATCACCTTGTATAAACTTGGTGATGCCTTGCTGAGTAATATGGCGACACCCTTTTTACTCACCATCGGCTTCACTAAAACCGATATTGGAGCAATACAGGTAGGAATGGGATTAATTGCTACTATTGTTGGCGCCCTTGTCGGTGGTGTAGTTTTAAGCAAAATAGGTATCAATCGTTCCCTATGGGTATTTGGTGCGTTGCAGGCCTTAAGTAATCTTGCTTACTTTATACTTGCCCAACCGCAATTTTCTCAAAATTACCAATTACTGGTATTGACTATTAACATCGAAAACTTTTGTGGTGGACTAGGAACAGCTGCTTTTGTTGCCTTTTTAATGAGTCTTTGTAACCAGCGATTTTCCGCCACTCAGTACGCATTGCTTTCCAGCTTAATGGCCGTCAGCCGCGATATTTTGGCAGCCCCAGCTGGGGCTATCGCCAAAAGCACAGGTTGGCCTACATTTTTCTTAATTACTATTATCGCCGCCGTGCCAGGGTTACTTCTGTTGCCTGTTTTCGCTCCTTGGAACCCTCAACCCATAGCAATGCCCAGACCAGGACTAGATGATGAGGAAGAAGATGTATGGGGCAAAAACTAATCATTATTATTGCCACAACAATCCTGTTATTTACAGGACTCCTACTTGGCTACGTGCTTTCCCAGTTAGTTTTAGGATTTCTTGGACTTAATCTGTTGACTTTTCTGGGGACATTCAGTTTAATTGTAATTTTTGGTACGCTTTACTACGTTTTATTTTGGGAGTTGCGTAGGCAGTCTAATCAAAGCAAAGGCAACAGACCACAGCCTGCAACCCAAACTGCAACTGAGTCAACAACCCAACCCACACTCAAACCAACGACTCCACGTGGGGCTGATAACCGTCTGCAAAACAAGCTAATTGCAATGTTAGACGGCGACATAGCCGCAGCAGAACGCCTTGTCGCACAAGCAAGGCAGAATTATCCAGGAATGCCAGAAAGCTGGTATTGGGAAAGAGCGATCGCTGACTTAGAACGCGATCACAGATGAAATCAGTTATCAGTGAATAGTTATCGTCGATAACTGACTAACTGAATTCTCTTGAACATCGTTAGAATAAATCATGTTAACTTCATAAATCTTCAGTCAAACTTTAATATCTAAAAAAATGGCTATATTTCGTCAATACATTGCCCCCTTACTCGTAGTATTGCTATTTTTAATTGCGCTAGTAGCAGTCAGCGCCCGTATATTTTTGCCTGCGGACATGGCAGCACCTGCACCCGTTGAAGAAGAAGGGAGAGTAGGGCAATGGGGTGATGGGGAGACGTTTGCTAACAGGGAGAATTATTTGTGCGTGTCTTTCTCTACTCCTCCAATTTCTCCTACCTCAATCTAAAATCCAAAATCCAAAATCGGATGAGTTGTGGAACTGCTACCAGGTTACTGTATTCGGTATGGCTCCAGTCTAGATCGGGCATTGCTTGTTAAGTTTATGCAATTGACTTACCAAGAAATGTTTCCTGATGGAAATTTTTCCCATCTCGCACAAACAGTAGAACAATACTTCTCTAGCCAAACCCCTTTGTGGTGGGTAGAAGAACATGGGCACAAAGACTTCACCCCATCACCCCATCACCCTACCACCCCACCTCTCCATGATCCAATAGCCTGTCTGTGGATGGGAAACGCTATTGACCAACTTACAGGCGATCGCCATGCTCACATCTTTTTACTGTATGTTGTACCAAAACATCGGCGACGGGGTATTGCTACAGCTTTGATGCAATATGCAGAAGATTGGGCAACAAACAGAGGCGATCAACAAATGGGGTTGCAGGTGTTTCAATCTAACCAAGCTGCATTAAATCTTTATAGTCGCTTGGGTTATCAAACTCAGTCTTTGTGGTTGAAGAAACTTTTATAATTCTAATTTTTTTGAACTTTCAATTTTAAATGTTGAATTAATTGGTAAGTGCTAGTAGGGAATGGTACTTTTGATGTATGTATGACGAAGACGACCTCAGCCTACTTGATGTTGAAGTGGAGCTAGAAAGTCCTCTAGATAAAATGGAGCCCCTGACCGCAGAGTCAGAAGTGCCAAAACCCGATCCAGAGGAAATGCTACCACTACTAGAGCATCCCCAGCCGCAGCAAAGAATGCTGGCAGCACGTGTTTTCTGTGACATCGAAGATGCACGTGCCACTCCCCATTTGATAAGTTTGCTCACTGATACTTGTCCCCTAGTACGGGTCAGCGCTGCCTATGGACTCGGACGCAACCCTAGTCCCGACGCTGTCGAACCTTTGATTAATCAGTTGGGGCGAGATTGGAATGGATATGTACGCAAAGGCGTTGTTTGGGCTTTGGGTAACTGCCACGATCGCCGTTGTTTAGCACCCCTAGCAAATGCCCTGAGAACTGATATTTCCGCAGTCAGATTATGGGCTGCTAGTTCTTTGGCCCAGATGGCACAAATTGGTTATGAAGCTGTGGTTGGGGCAATACCACCATTAATCGAAGCTTTGGTACAAGATCCTGTAGCACCAGTACGGAGTAACAGTGCTTGGGCGATCGGACAGTTATGTCGCGAACTACCTTCTAATATTGTCTATGCCACTGCCATTGATGCCTTAATTCAAGCTTTCGCCGAAGACAAAGATTTGGGAGTCCGGGAAGATTCCAAAGCAGCGCTTTTAGGAGTAGGCGATCCGCGAGGATTACAGTTGATTGAAACCCTAGAACAAGAGGGATGGTTTTAAAAAGTATAAAGTGTGAAGTATGAAGTATAAAGTGTGATTGTTTGAGCCTTCATACTTCATCCTTCAGCATTACCTTGGTACTGAATTCGGTAGATCCGATTGTTGGCTTCTTCTGTAAAAATGAGACTACCATCGGGTAAAGTCAGCAAACCGACAGGACGCCCCCAAGTTGTTGGGACAGTTGGGTCTAATAAAAATCCAGTCAGGAAGTCTTCATAGTATCCTTGCGGTTGTCCTTGAGTATCAAAGGGAACAAAAACAACTTTATAACCAGTGCCGCGATCGCGATTCCAAGAACCACGAAACGCAACAAAAGCACCATTGCGGTATTTTTCAGGAAAAGTTTGCCCGTCGTAAAATTGCAAACCCAAGGCAGCCGAATGAGCTTGGAACAGCACATCTGGCGTACTGGTACGCTGTACTAAATCAGGGCGTTTACTTTTACCATTATTTGCTTGACGCGGGTCGATGTTGTTCGGCGTTAAGTAGGCATAAGGCCAGCCGTAGAATTGTCCCTGTTGAATGCGTGTCAGGTAATCTGGTACTAAGTCATCACCGATACCATCTCGTTCGTTGACGGTAGTATAAAGTTGTTTGGTAACGGGGTGAAAATCCAAACCAACTGGGTTACGCAAACCATAAGCAAAAGTCTGCTGATTGGAACCATCCAAATTCATGACCTGTACAGAAGCCCGTGGTAGGGGTTCTTCATCCACGTTAGAACGGGAACCAATAGAAACGTATAGTTTCTTACCATCAAAAGAGGCGATCACGTTGCGTGTCCAGTGCTGATTATAGCCACCACCAGGAAGTTCAGCTATATTTTGACCAGTACCATTTAGTTGTTGCTGACCTTTGGTGTAGGGAAACCGCAATACAGCATTGGTATTACCTAAAAAGAAATAATTGCCTGCAAAAGTCATGCCAAAGGGAATATTCAACCCGTTGTTAGCAGTGGCAAAGGTCTTTTTTACATCAGCTACACCATCACCGTTGGTATCACGTAGCAAGCGAATGCGGTTTTGTCTGGTTTCAGTTACCAGCACATCACCACTGGGAGTTAATGCTAACCAACGAGGTGCATCTAAACCTTCCGCAAACACATTAACTGTAAAGCCAGGTGGAACCCGCAGTGTCGGATTAGCTGGAATTGAGACTACTTGAGGTGATTTCGAGGCGCTTTCAGTCGCAAAGGGTTCTGGTAAATCTTTAAGATTAATCCGGATGGGTTGAGGTGAAAGTGGTTCAGTGCGGACGATATTTTGAGACTGTGGAGAATTCTGTGCTACTGGTGTGGAAGTATCCAAAGAAGCACGAGTCTTTTGATCGCAGGCTACTGCTGTAGTTAGTAGTAAAACTAGCAGTAGGAAACTCCTAGAAGAATTCATCACAGTAATTCCAAATTTAAATACAGCCCAACACCTACAAATGTATACTCCACACTCAAGTGATGTCCCCAGTCTACAAGTAGATGTTATTCTGGTTGACTACAATATTTATTTACTTGTGTCGCTAGCACATCTGATTGTTTAGCAGCAATCTCAGCTGCTTTCAGTGCATTGTCAATTTCACTTCTCGCTGTTTGTATTTGTTGTCTACCAGATGTTGAAGCTTTTGCTAGTTTGGCAGTATTAAGTGCTTTACCTGCTTTGTTGATATTTTGACTGAGTGTTGTAAATACTTTGACAAACCGAGTCTGGAAGTCTTTCAGTTTGGGGTCTTGTAAATTTAGTTGCTCAATTTTTTCGGTGGCTGTTTGCAAATCCTTAGCCAGTTTCAAGCTTGTTGCAACCTGAGTACCTTTATTTATCTCTAATAAAGAATTTCCCTCATTCACAGTCTTGATTAGTCGCTGACATTGGGAGGCTTTGCTGTAATCACAACCAACCAGTAGTAAAGTTAAGCTGACACCCACAGGAATAATAATATTATTTTTACGACACCCGACAGACATTTACACCTGAGCCAATTTACATAATGAAATTCAATTAATCGTAACTAATACTAACTACAGATTCAGTGATTTCAGTTAGTGTTCCGATAATTTGACACTTCTATTAAATTACTGTCTGGGTCGCGTAAATAAATAGATTCTATTTCGCCTACTGCACCTGTTCTCTTCACTGGCCCCTCTAAAATCTCTACTCCACAAGCAGCTATATGTTCTTTAATCTCAAATAGTGGCGTAGTTGCAATCAAACAAATATCTGCTGAACCAGGTGTGGGATGCATAGCTTTTGGTTCAAATTCTTTGCCTAATTCATGCAGGTTAATTTTTTGCTGACCAATTTGTAGTGCTTTGCGATTGTTACCAAAGGTTAATACTTGTATTTCCAGAATACGGCGATAAAACTCACAGGTAGCTTCGATGTTGCGTACTGTGAGAACTAAGTGGTCTATTCTGTCTATGTTCATTCCTAGAGGGTAAACGTTGAGGTTGGAAGTGAGAATATTTGAGTTTTAAGTGAGAAGGTTCGGGTTTGAAATATGAACGCTGAGGTTTGAAGTGAGAGTTTTCTGGTTTTAAGTGAGAACTTTGAGGTTTGGAATAAGAATGTTTGGGGTTGAAATGAGAACTTTGAGGTTTGAAGTGAAAATGTTTGAGTTTTAAACCTCAAGTTTTAAGTTTGGTACTTGAAATGGGTGTACGATCGCTTGATGTTTCATTGTACTTGAGAGATAATGGAACGATCGCATTTTGGCAAATGAGTGTGAGAATTGAACCGCCCAGTTGCAGAGGACGCTGAGGAGGAGACAGCAGGGGGCGATCGCTTCCACAAGTTACGCGTTAGGAAGTTATGATCAAGTTTATCTGCCAAAGATTTCGTTGACGGTGATGTTTATGTCGGGGAAGGCTTGAATTGATAAAGTTTGACGAAGAGTGAACTTTTGCATCAGCTGATATCCTGCGGCTGTTAGTTCTCGATAAACTTCGACAATTTGCTCGTTAATATCTACTAACCAAACTTCAATAATGTTTGCTTCTGCATATAAAGGAATTTTCTCTTCCCGGTCATAGTGTAGAGACGAATCAGCTACTTCAATTAGTAAAAAAATATCCTGGGGTTGGGGGTGTGCGGTTTCATAAAAATCTTCACGGGGTTTGAGCAATGCTACATCTGGCTGAGGTTCTGAATTATTGTTCAATGCAACTGGATTTTGAGAAGCAAGTATAATGCGTTTTCCGAGTAATTGCACCAACAAATTTACAAGTCGATTCACACAAGCAGCATGTTTTGCCTCAATAGGTGATATTTCAATAATCTCTCCCCGGATCAATTCCACTCGGTCATCCTCTGTGAGAATCCCCGACTCAATCATCTTATGATATTGCTCAACTGTGAATTTTCGTCGTAATAACTGCACAGTCATGACCACCTCCACTGTCTGTTGTATCTTAAATTATGGAGTAAATATTAAGTAGGGGAGGCAGTGTGGTGGCGAGACAGCGCGAGTAAACAAGCATTTACCAATCTACTGGTAAACCTAACCTTTCCAAGGTGTCAGCTTCTTGTAATAAGGACTGAATGTCACTATCTATATGAATACGTCCTCCAGAAAGTACTAAAGCACGTTGAGTAACTTTCCCTAACCAGTGCAAATCGTGGGAGGCGATTAACATGACTTTACCTTGCCATTTTAATAACATTTGAGCAAAGTGACGCCGCCATGCAGGATCAAGACCATTGGTTGGTTCGTCCAAAATCAAAATATCTGGTTCCAATGCTAAAATTGCAGCTAAGGCAGCAAGGCGTCTTTGTCCTCCAGACAGTTCATGAGCAGAACGGTTGGCGTAAGCTTCTAAACCAAAATCAGCTAATAAATTTCTAGCTTTATCAATGGCGATCGCTGGTGAGACACCATAATTACGCGGCCCAAAGGTGATATCTTCAAGAATAGTGGGCATAAATAGCTGGTCGTTAGCATCTTGAAAACCAAAACCAATTTGACGACGTACCTGGGTTAAGGTTTTGGGTTCTAGGGGAATATTATTAATCCAAACTTTCCCAGCTTGGGGTTCTTTTAAGCCGATCAGGTTCTCAAGCAGAGTACTTTTACCCGAACCAGTCGGTCCCATGAGTGCAACGCGATCGCCTGCATTTAAGGTAAAGGAAATTTCTCGTAAAACTGGTTCACGGGTAGAATACGCATACACTAAGTCTTGAACCACTACAGCTTGTGACATTTTAGTTGTTGGTAGTTAGTGGGTAGAGACGCGATGTTCCTCGCGTCTGTACATTAGTAGTTAGCAGTTAACTCTTAACCATTGACAATGGACAAATGACCAATGACAAATTTATTATTTACCAATACAAAACCGACTAAAAATCCTATCTAAGACAGATTCTGTTACCTCTTCTCCTGTAATTTCCCCAAGAGCGTGAATTGCTCCACGTAAATCAATTGTCCAAAAATCAAGAGGTAATTGTTGAGCAATTGTTGTCTGCACTTGTTCTAAAGATGTTTTTGCTTTCACAAGTGCAGCAGCTTGTCTTTGGTTAATTGCTAAATCCATATCAGCAGCTTGAATTTTCCCTGCTTGCACTTGCTTTAAAATCGCTGCTTCTAGAGCTGCAATTCCTTGATTTTGTGCCACTGCTGTTTTCACAACTTGGCTAATTTCTTTTGGATACTCCACTGTTTCTGCTGCTGCTAGGTCAATTTTGTTGATCACCAAAATCAAGGGACGATGTTTTACCTGTGCGTAAATTTCTTGGTCTTCTGTTGTCCATCCTGCGGCAGCATCAATGGTGAGCAGGACTAAATCGGCAGCTTGTGCGGCACTGCGGGAACGCTCAACACCAATTTTTTCTACTTGGTCTTCTGTGACTCGAATACCCGCAGTATCTAAGACCTGTACAGGAATTCCACCAACGACTAATTGTGATTCCACAACATCACGAGTTGTACCAGGTAAATCGGTGACTATGGCGCGATCGCTTCTACTCCAAGCATTCAACAAACTTGATTTTCCGACATTCGGACGCCCAACAATCGCTACTTTTAGACCTGTGCGTAACAGTTCGCCTTGTTCTGCGGTTGCCAGTAACTTAGCTATTTCTGCTGAAATTCTTTCAACTTCTGATATGATACTTTTATAGTCCAACGGAGCTAAGTCTTCCTCAAAATCAATCCGCGCTTCAATTTCCGCTAAAATATCCAAACATTGACCCCGTAATAGTCGAATAGGCTGAGCTAATTTGCCTTGTAAGCCTGCTAAAGCAGATTGTGCAGCTTGGGGCGATCGCGCTCCGACTAAATCAGCGATACTTTCGGCTTGGGTTAAGTCTAACCGTCCATTTAAAAACGCCCGCAAAGTAAATTCTCCTGGCTGCGCTAGTCTAGCACCGTTTTCCAAGCATAGTTGCAACACCTGCTGTATTGCCATAATTCCTCCGTGACAATGAAACTCTACAACATCTTCACGGGTATAAGAGCGGGGCGCTTGCATAATCAGCAGTAGTGCTTCATCCACTAGTTGTCGTGTTTGGGGATGATGAATATAACCATAGAGGATGCGATGGCTTTCCCAAACTTGACGTCCAGGTGCATGAAAAAGAGTTTTGGCAATGGGTATTGCTTCTGAACCAGATACGCGCACAATGCCAACGCTACCTTGTTGGGGAACAATAGCAGTTGCGATCGCAGCAATGGTTCCAGTTGTGGCAAAAATTTCCGACATCAACGCCTTTTGCAGGAATTATGATTGAATCTATTGTCGATTGTAGAGACTTTGTGTAGTTTATTTCTCCCCTTGTGGAAAGTCAAAAATTAGGGAAATGGTCAGAATGACCAGACTAAATTACTTGGTATAAATATTAATTAAACTTCTGCCCTCAGCATAGCTGCCTTTCTTCAGTCATGATTTTAGAAATGTTACGTCAATGTTTCTAGGAGCAGTGACAAGGTTAAGATTTATGAGAAGAACTAAAGTATTTTTGCTTAGCAGCAATCATTACTGTAATCAAGGAGGTCAGCGTGGAAGAGGGTAAAATAAATAATCCCCAAGCCAGCGACAAACAAGATGTCAAAGATGAGAAAGCTTATGTAGAGGAGACTTCTAAATTTATTGAAGAGACTTCTTTAGACAAAATGCATGAGATTGCTGAAGCTGCAAGACTCAAAAAACTCATGGAACCACCAAAATGGATATTACCAGAAGATTAATGCTCTTAAATTAGTTTTGTAGTAGTAACGTCTTCTTACCCCTTCAGCATTTTCAGTCTTTGATTTTGCTATTCCACAGGGGTAAAGTTTATTAAACATTTTTTAAATTGCATCTGGATCTACACCTAATTCTCGCAGTTTTGCCGCCAGGCGATCGCTTCTTTGTTTTTCCTGTTCAGCACGTCGCATTTCCTGTTCAGCAACTTCTTCTGATGTGGGAACCAATTCCCCTGCTGCTGTAAAAAAGCGTAATTTATCTTGATAAACTCCCAAGAATAAATTTAGTTGTTGACTCCACAACCAGCCTTGAGGATTAGGTTCTATGGGTTGATAAGTTCCACCAACTAAGATAAATCCAGCAAATTCTAAATTATTCGGATCAAACCAAAAATATTCAGGTGTGCGAAAGATATCTTGATATATCTGTTTTTTTAAACCTTTATCGGTTGCTGCTGTCGAACTTGAGAGTAGTTCAATAATTAAATTTGGATATTTACCGTCTTCTTGCCAAACGACCCAACTTTTACGCGGTTTGCGTTCAGTTCCCAGCACCATGAAAAAATCAGGTCCCCGAAAGTCTTCAGATTTGCGTTGACGGGGACTATAGTAGACGGTGAGATTTCCAGCACAGTAAAAATCGGTGCGATTTCGCCACCATAATTCTAAGCATTGAAGCAGCAGAATTATTTGCCGCAGATGTAAATCAGATTCCAAAGGCGGTTCATCACTGTCTAAATCACCAGGAGGAAATATAATAACATCTTCTGGTGTTTCTAATTCTGGGGTTTCTACCTCTTTGGCAACAGACATGGCTGCAAGTGTATAGGTGCTATAAGTTTAGGGTAGCAGTTACGGCAGTTGCGATCGTTGATATCTTTACTTCTTCAAGAGTTAAACCTGTCGCTACATACCCAGGCAAATCTGGAACATAGGCAGAATAATTACCATCTGCTCTTTCAATTACAATTGCATAACGCACTTATTTTCTTTCTTAACCTCAGTGAACAGTACTAGCCGCAGAAATCATCGGCGTATGCTGGGGGACTTAAACCCAAGGATTTTACTGATAACTGATAACTGTTAAACATCCAACCCCATCACCGTTACCTGCGGTGGATGCTCAACTATAAACTGATAATAAATCTCCTGTTTTCCCTGAGCAGAAATCATCATATCCCATTCCAACATCCCCATTTCGCCTAATTGAATTTGGGGATGAGTGCGAGTTAAACGGACTTTTATTTGTTCATTCCGGCTGACTGGTAGTTGTTCAGTCAATTTTAGATTTGCTGGTTGGTTGAGTAAATTGGTAATTATTAACCGATATGCATAAGTAATTCTGCGGTTACTACCAATTAACTTTTTATCAACTTGCCGCTCAACTAACTCACGCTCAATTTTCAAACCTTCGTCGATACCTAAGTTAACATTAAACTCTTGTCCGGGCGCAATATTTGCGATTTGAGTAGTTCCTACAAAAATATCTTCACGGTAAATATTTGCTTTACCAGGTAACAAAGTTGCACCTTCAGAACTATTTTTTACCTTTGCTTGCAGATAGGCAAAACTCACCAAGCGCGGCATTGCTATGTAATTAAAACTACAGGGAAAATCATCATTAAAGATTGTAGTTTTGTGGGGTGTACTATCACTAGGTATATTCCCGTTGCTACTCAGTTTAAAAGTAACTATACTCCCTTCTCTAGATACTTCTGCTACCACAGTTTCGGCTACTATGTCTGCTTGTACTTCCCCACTTCCTGGTACTGGACTTGGCATTGCAGTATCTGCTTCTGCGGCACCTAACTGATTCCTCGCACGCATAGGTGCTGCTGTCATGACGTAACCATACTGTCTAGGAATAGGTACATCAATATACCAAGGCTCAAGTTTAGGTGGCAGTGTACCTAGTCCTGGTTTAGCTGTAGAAAGAGTCAGAGCGACACCTAACCAATCTTCGCCTGTGCTTTGAGTTACTTCTGCCAAATAGCCAAGACTGACAACATTGCTGGTACTATTTACCCGTAGATCATACAAAGGAGTCCAACTGGCACGACTAATTAGGTAAGATACTTCTAGTTCAAATTCTCCTGCACCCGCAGGTTCTATGCCTACACTCAAACTTAAACTTTCTTTAGGATGGGGTGTTTGGATTGTTTGTAACTGCTGGCGGAGTACTTGTAATTGCTTGTCTAACTGTTGCTGACGGCTTTTGCATTCTGCTGTGGCGATCGCATACTCTGTATACTGACTTCCCAGAAAGTTAACAAAATCCAAAGTCTCGCTCAGATTGAGATTTTTTCGAGCCAGACTGATCGAAAATTGTTCTTCTGTTTTTTGGCGTAAACCTTGAATAAAACTCGACTGCAATGCCAAAGCATCAACTTGTGCTTGCAGATGTTGCCATTCTGCTTCTAGTTGTTGGATTTGTTGAGTCAAGTGAGCAACTTTTGCTGCTACGGGTTCGCTAGAAAAGATGCGATCGCACTTCACTTCCAACAAGCGCACTGTTACCTTTCCTTTTCCACTAACCCTCACCGACTCTGTTTCGACAATATCTGGCAGTGGAGTGATGACTAATTCTTTTTCTTGTCCTGTTAAAGAAACAATACTCCTTCTTGTTACCAAAGCTTTGTCAGAGTAAACCGTCACTGCCACAATTTGACTTGCTACAATTTTTCGCACAGATGGTATTTCTGGGTTCACCACTACCAGTTTCCCCCTATGTTTTTATATAGACGTGCTGGTTAATTTTGCAGGTTTACAGGTCTAGCCGTCAAGATTTAGTTTTTGGTAGTTAGTGGTTGGTTATTGGTTATTTGTTGTTGGTTGTGATTGGTTAGTAGTTAGTGGTTAGTGGTTTTTATTACCTCTCTTACCTCACCCTTACCTTAAGCCGCGCAAAGCGCGTCTACACACCCCTCACACCTCCACTTCTATCCCCTTAGGAAGGGTAAAATAAAACGTCGCTCCCTGATTAACTGCTGCTTCTGCCCAGATGCGTCCGCCGTGTTTTTTGATAATCTGCTGCACAGAAGCAAGTCCAACACCTGTACCTGGAAACTCTTCCTGAGTGTGCATTCTTTGGAAAGGTCGAAATAATTTCTCAGCATATTTCATGTTAAAACCAGCACCATTATCCCGCAGATAAAACGTTGGCAAACCGTCAGATTCTGACACAGCACCAAACTCAATTCGAGCTTCCTGACACTGGGATGTATACTTCCAAGCATTAGATAATAAATTATCTAACACAACCCGCAAAAGAACAGGGTCGCCATGCGCTATGAGTTCTGCTTGAATAATAGTTTCTACTTGACGGTCAGGATTACTAGCCTTAAGGTTTGCTAAAATCTCCTGAGCCATGTTGCTAAGATTGACTATTTGCGGCTGAATTTCCACTCGTGAGAGTTGGTGTAAACAGAGCATATGCTCAATCTGATCGTTCATACGTTCAGCAGCAAGGCACATGCGGTTAATGTAATATTTTGCTTGCTCGTCAAGTTTACTACCGTATTCATCTAGTAAAAGTGTGCTGTAGCCATTGATCGCACCTAGTGGCGATCGCAAATCGTGAGAGAGGGTATAGGCAAAAGCTTCGAGTTCTTGATTTACAGCTTCTAACTCCGCCGTGCGATCGCGTACTCTTTGTTCTAGTTCGTTGTAAACCCGGACGTTTTCTATTGCTACTGATGTAGTGTCTGCCAAAGCCTGAATCAATTCCACTTCTTCTGAAGTCGCCCGATGTGGTGTCGCCCAGTAGTTACCAATCGCGCCAATAGGTTCTTCTTTGCGGATTGGTACCATCACTAAACTCTTGATAAAAGTGGGCTGATAAGCTTCAAAAGGAATGCGCTCATCACCATACACATCTTCTATAATTACCTGTTGCTTGTGCTGCATACACCAGCCACCGATACACACATTGATCGGGAAACGTTTACCTTGCCACAACGGTTGAATAGCATTTTCTTCGGCGTAATAACACATATCTTTCTCACGCAACACAAAGGTAGCCCCATCAGCATTGGTAAGTTCTCGTGCTGCTACACGTACAATCGCCGTAATTTCTTTCAAGCTACGCGCTAGTGAAAGTTCCTGAACTACCTTGATCAGTTGTTTCATCGCCGAAATTTTCAGAGCTAAGCTGCTTTGCGATCGCTGTTGTGTTATACCACTAACTGCACGCCGAATAATCGGTACAAGTCGCCATAACTGATTTTTACTAATATAGTCTACTGCTCCTTGACGTAAATAATTAGTAGCTTCTTGCTCGTTGATACCAGCGGAAACAAAGATGAAGGGGACATCTGGGCACTTTTGCTGGGCTGTCTCTAAAGCAGCCTGTGCAGAAAATCCAGGAATGCTGCTATCAGACAGAATTAAATCAAAATTATCCTCATCTAAAGCAGCGAGATAATCAGAACCCATCTTCGCTAATAGTATTTCACATTCCAAACCATTTTTAGCTAGCATTAGCCGAATAAGTTCGGCATCGATAGGATCATCTTCAAGATGGAGAATGCGTAGTTTATTCATAGTTCATTCTTTTAAAAAATTATAATTTTGCAGATTGCACTAGAAATGATATTTATTTTAAAAAAACCAATATGCTTAGCTTATTCCAGTACACATGCCTGTCAGTTATATATACCAATTACTTTTTGTAATTTATTTTTAAAAATCTTAAACAAATTAATTTATTTATAAACAAACTAAACAATTAATTATTATTTATTTAGCTATTAAATACGTATTTTAATTTTTTGGAAAACATGCTTTTTCTATTTTAACAAGCAACTATATACATTGAAATCTAAAATAATAATTTTCTATATTTAGAGTAAAAAAAGAACCATATATCTCTATGATCAATTATCTTTTCTCGATCAGTGAGATATTTTCATAAAATAAAGCTTAATTTAGATACTGCTTAGTACCAAATTGCAATTCATCGCGAAATACCTGTACCAAAACTCTGCGCCCCTCTGCGCTTTCCTCAGCGCCCCTTTGCGTTTAAAAAGACCACGATTTTGAGCAAAGCTTTACTAAATATATCCATATCTATTTTTAACTTGCTTGCATATGTTTAATCCCAAAAAACCGAGATTGCTATACAGAGGGAGATTATAAATAAGAAAAATAACATTTCCCTTATATATCTCCCCTCTTTGTCAAGTCAGATAAAATTGCTACGGAATTCCATTTTTAAACTTCCCTGCGAAAATCCAAAGTTGCAAATTTTGTACTTTAGTTTATGCACTTTCCTCATGCTTCTCACTAATAGAAACAGCAGTTCGCTCAACTATTTGTTTGGCTGCATCCAGTAAATACTCAAAATAGGTACGAGCAACAATAGACAGTTGTTTTCCAGATGGATAAACCATGTACCAATCTCGTTTAATGGGAAAGTGTTCTACATCTAGAATGGTTAAATCTCCGGTGTCTGGTAACAGGGTATGACGAGACAAAACAGAAATTCCTAAACCACCAGCGATAGCATGTTTAATTGCTTCGTTGCTTCCCAATTCTAGTTTAACCTTTACACTCACCCCATGCTGGTCAAACAATTTCTGCACAGCGCGGCGTGTTCCTGAACCTGGTTCCCGCATAATAAAGGGTTCATCAGCAAGACGTTGAATAGGGATATTTTTTTCTTTTGCCAGAGGATGATTGATTGGTGCTAAAACTACTAAGGGATTTTCCAAAAACTGTTGATAACTTATATCCAAATGCTCTGGAATCTGACTCATAATATATAAGTCGTCCATATTATTAGTCATGCGTTCCAGAATACCTTCATGATTTGTCACTTTCAGTGATATATCAATCCCTGGATAAAGCTGACAAAAAGGCCCTAACAAACGTGGTATAAAATATTTAGCTGTGGTAATTACTGCTAAGCGTAATTGTCCTTGTTTTAGCCCTTTTAAATCTGCCACTTTCATTTCAAACTGGGCTATTGTCTCGAAAATTTGCCGACAAGTGGCGTATAATTCTCGTCCAGCCTCTGTCAAATACAGGCGCTTACCTACTTGTTCAAATAACGGCAAACCCACTGATTTCGTCAATTGCTTGATTTGCATAGAAACAGTAGGTTGGGTAAGAAAAAGTTCTTCTGCGGCACGTGTAAAGCTACCGTGTCGCGCCGCCGCCTCAAACACCTTCAATTGGTGCAACGTCGCTTGGTTCAAGGGTGATTCTCCTCTACTAATGGCAACTTCAAGTAATGAGTTGTAAATATAGATATTACTCTATGCCTGTTATTATTAGATAGGTATTTAACTTATAGAATTAAAAAGTTATTATCAGAACAACAAGCAAAGCGTAAGATGCCTTCCAGCCAACGTTGCACACCTTGAAGGTGCTTTTTGGGGATAGTAAACAACGTTGTACTAACCTCATCCTGCTAGGTGTGTACAACGTTTTTTTATTATCACATTTGTTATGATTCCTCCTGTATTTTTACAGGTAATGCAGACAAATCTGGCAACTGGAGTAATTCTGCTTCAGCAACTGGCTCTTTAATATTGAGTGGCAATCTCACAGGTTGACGCTCTTCTAGCCAGCAACTTGCTACTGGTAGAGTTTGTTCTAATTCATCAAGCGGTCGAGGGATTACCATTACAGCATTTAATTCTCCAATGCGTTCTGCCTCATACATGCCAGCTTCTACTGCTACCGCAACATTTGCTACAGAGCCACGAATAATGGCTGTACACAAACCTGAACCAATTTTTTCATATGCTGCTAGCTGGACATCAGCAGCTTTGAGCATGGCATCAGCAGCTCCTACCATTGCAGGAAAACCCCGCGTTTCTACTAAGCCAACTGCTTGATTACTTAAACGACTATAACTACCATCTTCAGTGATTGCGCTAAGACGACTATTGATCGGTAACACTACTTCTAGGTTGGGAAATGGTCTAGGAATTACTAAGCTAGAAACAAACTGATCAAACTGTTTAGCAGTTTGCTCACCAGCTTCTACCGCTAGACGGACATCAGCGATCGCTCCTCTGACAATAGCAGTACAATGACCACTGCCTATTTTTTCATATCCAACTAGGTGAACCCCAGCGGATTTCAGCATCATGTCTGCCGTACCTACTATGGCCGGAAAACTGCGAGTTGACACTAACCCCAAAGCACTATCCCTGAGGATGTCTCGACGAGATGTCTGGGCATTGTATGCGTCCATGTGAATTCTCCAGGATATTCAAAACAAAGGATGAAGGATGAAGGCTGAAGGATAAAAAATTATTACTTTGTACTTCACACTTCATACTTCATACTTCACACTTCATACTTCCATGTAACACTTACTCAGACTGATCGTCAGAAGAGGGCTTATTCAAGGATTGCCGATGCGGAAATAAAGTGATCAACAATTGCTGTATGCTTCCCTGTCCGTAAATGTGAGTACCGATGTTATTTGGAGATTCAGTGGTAGGCTCTTGTTTACCCTGAGTGTCCAGTTGTGAGTCCTGAGTAGCGGAAGATAGGGAGGAATTTGATTGAGAGTTCCACAAGTCTTCTTGTATGTCTATATCCTCTTCCCTAGAAGCAGGATTAGTAGTAGATGGTTGTGGCTGTTGGGTTTTTTCAGTTACTGCGACAGAATCACTCAAATGGCGACTGTTGTCTCCCAGAACTGAACCTGGTGCGACTACTTGTCCAGGAGCCACAGAACAATTAAACACTGTTGTTGCTGAACCGATGCAAGCATTTGCACCAATTTTACCACTGCCAATCATGAGGAAACCGGCTCCCAGGTTTGCCCCAGTTTCTACTTCTAGGGTTCCTTCATGAACTTTGAGGATTGACCCCATACCAATACAAACCCCTGATCCAATAATAATCTTACTGCTTGGAGCCGCTTGCAGTATCACCCCTGGTGCAATCACAGCACTCGGATGAATTATTACCTCGCCACTGATGTAGGAGTCAAAGTTGTTACCCAGGCGCAGTGGCGGCACAGACATGGAATTTTTAACCTCGGAAGCCAAGATAAATATGAGTGGGGGAGTGTAAGGAGTGAGGGGAGTGAGAAAAGTATGGAGAAGCATTTTTTCCTCATACCCTTCATACCCCTCTTACTCCTCATACCCTTTCTTACGGTCGCTGAACAATCAACTCCAATACCCGACGCTTGGCTTTGGGGTCAATACCAATCAAGCGCACGTATTCGCCTTGATATTCGTTCATGTAGCCTTCTAATGCTGCGATCGCTTCCTTAATGCTATTAGCCTGAATTTGTCCACAGCTAGCCCAGGAACCTGTACGGAAACGTCTCCCGTCTACGTGTTCAGCGCTAATTTTAAAGCCTCCAGCTAACAGTTGCTGTAGTTGTTCTACTGCTTCGGAACTTAATTGGCTACTAGTTGCTGTTGCTGTTGTGCCACTAGCAGCATAAGAGTTCGTTGTAAAAGTCGATTTACTGCTACTAGATGTACTAACTGGGCCATTAGGGCGCTGGATAATGCTTTCTAAAACGCGGCGTTTCGCTTTAGGATCGATCCCAATCAAGCGTACGTATTCGCCTTGATGATTATCCATACAATCTTCAAGGGCTGCAACTACATCCCCAGCAGAACTTGATTCAATGGGCTTGCAGCTTTGCCAAGAACCAGTACGGAATCGACGTTCATCAACGTGTTCTGTACCAATTTTGTAACCACCCGCTAATAATTGACGGATTTGGTCGATTGTTTCGCTGCTGAGTCTGCTGCTACCATTGCTGTGGCTGCTGCCGTTGCCGTTGTAGCTGCCATTGTTGCTGTAACTAGCAGGAGCTTTAAAGGAACTTGGTGCTTGAACAACACCATCGGGACGTTGGATAATATTTTCCAACACACGCCGTTTGCCCTTGGGGTCAATACCAAATAGACGCACATACTCGCCACTATGGTCTCTTAGACAAGTTTCTAAAGCTGCGATCGCTTCACCTAAGCTTCTCGCTGTAATTGGTTTGCAACTAGTCCAAGAACCTGTGCGGAATCGTCTTTGGTCTACGTGTTCTGTACCAATTTGATATCCTTGCTGTAACAAATAGCGTACTTGCTCTACTGTTTCCGCACCCAAGCTATTGCTAGACACCTCGTCGCTCCTTTCAAATACATCAACTTCTATGCTTGTATAAGAATTAGTTAATTCATCACGAATAGTTCTAATACATTTACTATCCGCAGCACACAAATAACCTGCTCGTAGTGCCTGGTTAATCCCAACCACGTGATGGGCAAATTCTTTATCATCAGCTTGCACATCTGGCAAGCGGTCAGCTTGTTGCTGGTTAGTAATTATTGCCCCAGAAGGTACATATTTACCTGGGGGAATTTCTACATCTTGGATTAAAGCGTGCATCATGACGATGCAACCTGCTCCCACCCTGGCATTAAACACCGTAGAGCGAAAACCAATAAAACAGTCATCTCCTACGTAGCATGGCCCGTGAATTAAAGCCATGTGGGTAATACAGTTATTCTTGCCAACCCATACAGAGTATTCTTGTCGGTCATCACCAATTACACGCCCTTTCTCCAAACCGTGTATCACAACACCATCTTGAAGATTAGTGTTTTCGCCGATGTAAAAAGGCGTACCTTCATCTGCCCTTACCGACGTACCGGGCGCAATGATTACATTTGCTCCTATCCTGACATCCCCAATAATGTTGGAGAACGAATGCAAAAACGCCGATGGATCTATTGTTGGCTCAGCTAAATTTCTTGACCACGGGGTTGGGGGAGCCGCCTCCGCGGTAATGCGGGCTGCCATTGCGAGATTCCTCCTCAATTGACTTCTTTGTCATTTGTCATTTGTCCTTTGTCATTTGTCTATTGTTAGTTATTAGCTACTAACCACTAACTACTAACGACTAACCACTAACCAATAACCAATAACCAATGACCAATAACCAATGATTTATCGATATTGCTCTTTTTTGCTGTAAACCATGCGATCTTCAACATAAACTGTATCAATGATCGCTATGACAGCGGCATCTACTGGACGCTGTTCATTGCCAAGAATTTGACGAGCCGCACTACCACGACTGACAAGTACCCACTCATCTACCCCAGCACCAACACTATCGGCGGCTACTTCGTATTTTGGCAGAATGCGTCCTTCTTCATCTACTAACTGCAACAGCAGTAGTTTAACACCTCTAAGATTTGGATCTTTTTGGGTGCTAACTACTGTGCCACGCACTTTGGCAATTTGCATTATGATTTATGGTCTTCTGCCGAAGGGACGAATTGCATTCACATTCTCACGGAACTGTTCTACATCTTCGGTGTAACGAATTGGCAGAACGTACTCCAAGTTCTCATGAGGACGAGCAATGATGTGAGTAGACAAGACTTGTCCGCCATTGACTCGCTTGACTGATTCAACTCCTGCTGCTACTGAGGCTTGTACTTCCGAAACATCTCCCCGCACAATCACAGTTACACGACCACTACCGATTTTTTCATAACCCACTAAGGTTACACGGGCAGCTTTTACCATTGCATCTGCTGCTTCCACTACTGCCGGGAAGCCCAGCGTTTCTACCATTCCTACTGCAATTGACATATTTTTTTCAATCCTTAAGAAGCTTCCAACAAACAAAAACAAGCAAAGCCACAAAAATTTTAGATTTTAGATTTTAGATTTTGGATTAGGGTTTGTTATATCTAAAGCCAAATTTCTCTCATCTATTACCCCTTGAAGCGTTTGCCTGCAAAGAAAATCTAAAATCAGTCTGGAAAAGATTTGAGCGCCGACTTAGGGCGTCAGCGTAAGCTCCGAAAGCGATCGCGAGGCTCAAACTTTTCGCTAAATCACACTTAAATTGTTAAGTACGGAACTGTTCTACAGCTTCGGTGTAACGAATCGGTAGAACATACTCTAGATTCTCATGTGGGCGAGCAATGATGTGGGTAGATACCACTTCACCGCCGTTGACTCTTCTAGCTGCTTCAACTCCAGCTGCCACTGAAGCTTGCACTTCCGAAACATCTCCCCGCACAATCACTGTTACCCTAGCGCTACCAATTTTTTCATAACCTACTAATGTAACGCGAGCGGCTTTTACCATCGCATCAGCAGCTTCAACAACTGCCGGAAAACCCTTTGTTTCTATCATTCCAACCGCAATAGGCATCGCAGGACTCCTACACAATTAATCCAAGTAGTACTCTTTTGTAGAAAATTTCTGACGGGGATGCTCATCTTGAGCTAATTAACTGTTCTCAAATTAAGCATAAGAAAGCTTGGCTCCCCTGGCAATATAAATTAGTATAATAGTTTATAATAAAATAGTTTAAAAAAACTTAATAAATTTTTATATGGGTATTCTACTCAACCAATCTTCACGGATTACTAGAGTAGCTACTTCTGTTTTATAATTTTTTTATTATATTTACTGAAGCAAGTTCATATAGACGTGAATCCACTCTCTAGGGGAATGACAAGCAAGCTACAAAGTAGTATTGGTGTCCTTCCTCGGTTTTTGCTATTTGCACTAGATACTTTCAAAAGGAAAATATAAGTTTTGATTATAGATTAGATAAACGCTTATTTTCATATTAGAAATCTCTAGTGAATAGATGGAGGTTAGCATAGATTTAAATGAAAAAATATTTATAGGAAAGGTAACTCTTTTTTTCTTGTTGATCAGACAGCAAAAGCCGAATAATGCTGTTTAATAAAATTTAAATGATTTTAATCATAAGGTCTAATTTATCCATTTCATTTAGTAAGGCGAAGAATTACAAGCTGAGACATCAAGGACAAATTAAATGAATGAGTTTTTGTTCTCAACAACTTGGTGGATACCATTTTATAGCTTATTAGGAGCAATATTGGCCTTGCCTTGGGCAATGGGAATAATTCGCCGCACTGGTCCAAGACCAGCAGCATATTTTAATTTATCGACAACTTTTTTGGCTTTTATCCATAGCCTGCTAGTCTTCAAGGATATTTGGAATGGAGAACCAGAATATTTTGTAATTACCTGGTTTAGTGCTGCGGATTTAAATATATCCTTTGCTTTGGAAATTTCACCAGTCAGTGTTGGGGCAACAGTTTTAATTGCGGGGCTAAGTTTACTAGCACAAATTTACGCTTTGGGCTACATGGAAAAAGACTGGGGATTAGCTCGGTTTTTTGCCTTGATGGGCTTTTTTGAAGCAGCCCTAAGCGGCTTAGCAATAAGTGATTCCCTATTTCTCAGCTATGCGTTGCTAGAAATGCTGACTCTGTCAACTTACTTGCTTGTAGGATTTTGGTACGCTCAACCACTGGTAGTGACAGCAGCACGATATGCGTTTTTAACTAAGCGTGTAGGAGACTTGTTGTTGCTGATGGGGGTAGTGACACTGTCCACGAAAGCAGGGAGTTTGAATTTTTCTGATGTATATGAATGGGCGCAAACAGCACAGCTTAGCCCATTAACTTCAAGTTTGTTAGGATTGGCATTGATTGCTGGGCCTGCGGGTAAATGCGCTCAGTTTCCACTCCACCTGTGGTTAGATGAAGCGATGGAAGGGCCTAATCCAGCTTCAGTGATGCGGAACTCGATGGTGGTAGCTGGTGGCGCCTATGTACTGTACAAATTGCAGCCCATCTTAGCACTATCGCCCCTTGCTCTCAACACTCTGATCATTATTGGTACAGTAACAGCAATAGGTGCTTCTTTAGTTTCGATCGCTCAAACTGATATCAAACGGGCGCTATCTCACTCCACCAGTGCATACATGGGTTTGGTGTTTTTGGCAGTCGGCTTACAGCAAGGAGGCGTGGCTCTGATTTTACTGTTTACCCATGCGACCGCCAAAGCACTATTATTCATGAGTAGTGGTTCAGTAATTTACACCACTAGCAGTCAAAATTTAACAGAAATGGGCGGCTTATGGTCACGAATGCCGGCAACTACCACCGCTTTTGTGGTTGGTTCTGCTGGGATGGTAAGTCTGTTACCCTTAGGAAGCTTCTGGGCGATGTTGTCTTGGGCTGACGGCTTGGCAATAGTCACCCCTTGGGTACTGTGGGTACTAGTAATTGTGAATGGCTTCACAGCATTAAATTTAACAAGAGTATTCCGGTTAGTATTCTGGGGAGAACCACAACAAAAGACCCGCCGCGCCCCAGAAGCCCCTTGGCCAATAGCATTCCCGATGGTCACTCTCACAATCCTTACCCTATTATTACCCATGATGTTACAGCAGTGGTATCTCCTACCTACCTGGGAAAGCGTCAATTGGTATGTAGTAGCAATGCTGGTGTTGTCTACTCTCTTAGGAGTAGGTATTGGCTCTACAATGTATCTACATAAAGCTTGGTCACGTTCCAGAATATTGGCTTGGAGACTTGTACAAGATTTGCTGGGATACGACTTTTATATTGATCGGATCTATAAATTTACAGTAGTTGGTGCAGTTGCCCTACTTTCTAAAATTTCTGCTTGGAGCGATCGCTATATAGTAGATGGTCTAGTTAACTTGATAGGATTTGCAGCAATTTTCGGCGGACAAAGCTTGAGATATAGCGTATCTGGGCAATCACAAGGGTATCTACTCACTATCCTTGTCGGCATCAGTATACTAGGTTTCTTCATTAGCTGGTCATTAGGTCTATTAGAAAAATTGCCTTTTTAGTCAATTATTAATTGTCAATTGTCATTAGTTGTTTGTTGGTAGATAGTGGTTGATTGTTGGTAAGAGGGAACTCTTAACAGGAAATAGGTAATTTCTTCCTTGTCCTCCTTGTCCTCCTTGTCACCCCACACTCCCCACACTCCCCACACTTCCCCATCTCCCTTGTCCTCCTTGTCTCCTATCCCCAATTGCCTATGCTCAGTGCTTTAATTTTACTGCCGTTATTAGGTGCGGCTTTAATTGGTTTCCTGCCAGTTGGCATGAATGGAAAACTATCTCGTCGTATCGCTCTAGTCTTTGCTAGTTTGGCTTTTGCCTGGATAGTTTTCCTCGCAGTTCAGTTTAACCCAACCATCGTTAGTCAACAATTTGCTGAATTCCTACCTTGGATAGATGCTTTAGGTTTAAACTATCACTTGGGCATAGATGGCTTATCTTTGCCTTTACTACTTTTGAATGGACTTTTGACTGGCATTGCCATTTATAGTACAGACGAAGATATACAACGCCCGCGATTTTATTACTTTTTACTTTTGCTGTTAAGTGCAGGCGTCAGTGGAGCATTTCTAGCACAAGATTTACTACTATTTTTCCTGTTTTACGAGCTAGAACTTATTCCTCTTTATCTACTAATTGCCATTTGGGGCGGTCAAAGGCGCGGTTATGCGGCGACTAAATTTTTGATTTACACTGCTTTTTCTGGCATTTTAATTTTGGCAAGTTTCCTTGGGTTAGTATGGCTGAGTGGTTCCCCTAGCTTTGCCCTGGAAAGTCTCAACAGCAAGGGTTTACCTTTAGCAACCCAAATTTTGCTGTTAGCAGGTATTTTAGTTGGTTTTGGCATTAAAATTCCCTTGGTTCCTTTCCATACTTGGTTGCCAGATGCTCACGTAGAAGCTTCCACACCAATTTCTGTTCTGTTAGCTGGGGTATTGTTGAAGTTGGGAACCTACGGCTTACTGCGTTTTGGCATGTACTTGTTACCAGATGCTTGGAGATATGTAGCTCCCATTTTGGCAACTTGGGCAGTAATCAGCGTGCTTTACGGTGCATCCTGTGCGATCGCCCAAAAAGACATGAAAAAAATGGTGGCATACAGTTCTATTGGACACATGGGTTACATCTTGTTAGCTGCTGCTGCTGCTACCCCATTAAGCATATTGGGAACTGTCATGCAAATGATTAGCCACGGTTTAATCTCTGCACTACTGTTTTTATTAGTGGGAGTAGTGTATAAAAAAGCAGGTAGCCGTGATTTAGATGTGCTGCGGGGACTATTTAACCCAGAACGAGGTATGCCTGTAATTGGCAGCTTGATCGTGATTGGAGTCATGGCCAGCGCTGGTATTCCAGGAATGGTCGGATTTATTGCAGAATTTGTCGTTTTTCGGGCCAGTTTAGCAGTTTATCCAGTGCAAACTTTGTTATGCATGATCGGTACAGGATTAACTGCGGTTTACTTTTTACTTCTCACCAACCGCGCCTTTTTTGGGCGCTTATCAGCACAAGTCATCAACATACCAAGAGTATATTGGAGCGATCGCACTCCAGCCATCGTTCTAGCCGTATTGATTGTCATTTTAGGTATCCAACCTGCTTGGTTAACCCGTTGGAGTGAAGCAACAACAACAGCAATAGCCAATACTCAAAGTGTTGTTGCTCATGTATCAGTGCAAAGGATCGGGGATTAGTGATCCATTGGTCATTGGTCATTTGTCAAAAGTCAATCGTCATTGGTCAAAAGTCACTATTTATTCTCCCCACACTCCCCACTCTCCCTTGTCCTCCCTGTCCCCAATCCCCAGTCCCCGATCCCTTTCGTCAGGAGAACTGCAATGGTAACTACTACAAATAATCGTACTCGCCATCCATTAACGGAGTTTATTCAACGCTTGCAAACAGGCGAAGCGCTACTTCGCGACACCCCAGAAAATGTATTAGAAGTAGTTGGTATCCTCAAAAGCTACGGCGTTGTTTTAGATGCTTACTCAAAAAATCTTATCTATATTGCTGAAAATCAATTTTTAGTGTTTTTCCCTTTTTTCAAATATTTTAACGGCGAAATTTCTTTCCAGAAATTACTGCGTCACTGGTGGCACGATCGCATTAATTTTGAGTATGCCGAGTATTGCATGAAAGCAATGTTTTGGCATGGTGGCGGTGGACTAGATCAATATTTAGACACAAAAGATTTTCAACAAAGAGCTAAAGCTGTGATTGCAGCTAAATTTCAAAATAATCCCATAATGATGGGAATCCATCAACTCTTTCCTGATTTTTTAATTGAACAGTTACGTGTTACTTCTTATTACAGTGGCTTAGGTCAATTTTGGCGGGTGATGGCTGATATTTTCCTCAGCTTATCAGACCTCTATGATCAAGGCAAAATTAAATCAATTCCCCAAGTTGTAAACCATATCAAAACTGGTTTAGTAGAAGCAGCAAGTAAGCCGATTACCTACTCTGTCAAAATTAAAGACAAAGTTTACGAAATCCTTCCCGCTAGCGTTGGCTTAACATTCCTTGCAGATACAGCAATTCCTTATGTAGAAGCGGTCTTCTTTCGGGGAACACCTTTTCCTGGCACAGTTTCTTACAATGCCCAAGCATATCAAATTCCACCAGATCAAGGTAGATTTCAGTACGGTGCTTTGTATGCTGACCCTCTACCCATTGGCGGTGCTGGTATTCCTCCCACATTGTTAATGCAAGATATGCGTCACTTTCTCCCAGAGTATTTACATGAAGTTTATCGTCGTAGTCTTCGGGGAGAAGATGATTTACGAGTACAAATATGTATGACTTTTCAAAAGTCAATGTTTTGTGTAACTACAGCAGCTATTTTAGGACTTATGCCTTACCCTGCGGATACTCAGGATCCACAAGAACAGGAACTTAACCGAGTCTATCTAGAAAAGTGGATGGATAGATTGCAAACATCACGATTGATGGATGTTAACGAGTAGCCAAATTCTTGCTAAGTATATTATTAAAATCTTATTTGAGCGATCGCTTGTATGCATAATTATCCATGCTAGCAAAGTGCGATCGCTCATTTATGGTGGGCGTTGCTGATTTCATGTATGAAAATTATTTTGCGTAATGCCAAAACCATTCTAGAGACGCGATATATAGCGTCTGTGCATCCGGATTCATACCGCAATTCAGCAAACTCTATGGTGAGTGTATGAATGCGATCGTATACCACCAGTAGTTGCTTTAATAATATGTAGTATTTATAGCTAATAAATACAGTATATTTAAGGTTGCACAAATTATGTAGTTTCCGATGAGCTACTGTATCAATCTCCACCAGTTATGCCACTCCATATCCGGTGTACGGACGTTTATAAGGTGGCTGTAAACCCAAGACAATATCTTCTTTAGGTATTCCCATTTCTAAAAGTTCCTGTGCTAAATCTACATCTGTCATATTCTGCTGAATCCAGATTTTGTCATTTTTAATATCAAAATGCATCACGCTATGATACACGCGATTTAAACCATTCCAACCTACACGCATTAATTGATAATGGTCGTGTATTGTATCAAATATTAATTCATTTTCAATTTCTTCACGGTTAGGTTTATGCTTACCGTGTTTCGTTAAAATAGCTTGGATACATTGGCGATATTGCTCTAATTTGTCCATCGCACAATCACCTCCATAATTGGGCCATATATTATTAGTTTTAATTTATGTCGTCGTACTGCGATTTGAGCTAGTCGAGTCTGAAAAAATGTTTCATAAGCATCAACTGGAACTGCTAAATATAATTCACGTTCGGGTTCATTCTCTTCGAGTGCGATTTGATAATTTAGGAATTGTCCCAAAGCGGTATGGAAGTCGCTGACAGCAGAGCAGAGTTACTCGCAAAACTTTTGATTTCAACAGCTATTTTTTCCCCTTCTCTTTCTGCTGCTATCAGCCTTTCTGCGCCCAAATCTATTTTAAGTGTCACTTCCTCAAATTCTATTTCCAGTGGGTCATCAGTAACTATCCAGTCTTCTTTTTGGAGTGCATTTTTGACCGCTTTATGGAATATATCTCTAGCTGACATCAGCAAACAACTTTGTTTGTATTCATAACAGAGGTGCGTGTACATTCTACCAAATACGGTCTTTCAACATTAGTAGTGCTGTGCGATCGCATCCAACAAGATTAAAATGTCGGTGGTGATTCTGGTGAAGGACTACCGATAGTTAAGAATCTGCAAAAATGCGATCGCTCTTATTTAATTAATGAGATGGGAGAGCGATCGCACTTTATTTTATGATCAAAATCGCAATAAAAATTATACCAAAGAGCGATCAGTTAAAATTTCGTAGCCAGTTTCTGTCACCAACACAGTATGCTCAAATTGAGCCGACAAAGCATTATCTACAGTCACAGCTGTCCAACGATCTGCTAGTATCCGTGTATACTTAGAGCCAGCATTTAAAATTGGTTCAATTGCCAGTGTCATTCCCGCACGTAGCTTTACATTTGGCATGTCGTGAGTCCGGAAATTAAACACTGAAGGTTCTTCGTGGAGGTTACGACCGACACCATGACCCGTAAAGTCTTCAACTACGGTTAACTTGTTAGCTTTCACATGGTCTTCAATTGCACCTGCAATATCCATCAGGTAATTTCCAGCTTTTACCTGTTCGATACCTTTATAAAGTGCTTCTTCGGCAACGCGAATCAATCTCGCAGCTTCTGGAGTGACTTCACCGACAGCAATAGTAATGCAAGAGTCACCATGAAAACCTTCATAATAAGCTCCCGTATCTACTTTTAAAACATCCCCAGATCGAATAACTTTCTTTTTACTAGGAATACCATGCACCACTTCATTATTGATACTAGAGCAAATAGAACCAGGAAAACCATGATAGCCTTTAAAGCTGGGTGTTGCACCCATTTCTCGAATGCGTTTTTCCGCATAAGCATCTAAGTCAGCTGTAGTCATTCCTGGCTGTACCAACTCAGAAATTTCTTTAAGCACAGTTGCCACAATTTTGGCTGATTGCCGCATAATTTCAATTTCACGTGGCGACTTAATTTCAATGCCTCTGCGTTGTCTTTTGGGACGGTTATTTTGAGTTGGTTGAGAAAGCAGGTTACTTAGAATGTTCATGGGGAATAAGTAGTTATTTGCGCCTTGCTCTTTTTTCGTTTTTAGTTGTTAGTTGTTCATTATTTGTTGTTTGAAGCAACTATTAACTACTGTACGAGCAGGCTAAAGTTAGTTGAGAAATAGTATCTATATTTTAAGTTAACGTATTTTTACCTTTTGACTTCCGCCTTTTTCACCTTAAGTGCGACAGTCTACCACTACAAATTTAAGATACAAGGGTTCGCTAGACGGGCTTGCGTGCCGCGAGAATCAAAAACAGCGGAATACGCTTTCGTCTCTCGTAGGTTTGCACGTTTTGAAAGTGTTCGCGTTGCGGACGCGCTTCACGCAGATCCTCAATGATAAATCCAGCTTCCTTGAGGAGATGAAAATAGTCTTCGACCGTGCGGTGATATTTTTGCACCGTGCCGCCAAGCCAATGTGTGACTCGCAGTCCGGTAGTAAAATAGTCATCGACAACCCAATCTTGGCGGACTGTCCCAGAAGTCCAGCCTCGGTCACAGGAAGTGATCACGGGATGTTCTACCGAAAAAACAAACAGTCCCGCAGGTGTGAGTGCGTGGAATATCTGGGTGTAAATTGCTGCCAAGTCAGCAACATAATGCAGGGAAAGTCGTGCAATAACCAGATCAAATGCTGCGTGGGGATAGATCCAGTTCTCAATCGTTTGCTCAATAATCTGACCTGTTGTGTCATCATGTTTCTTGGTCGCAATGATAGCCATCCTGTGCGAGCCTTCGATACCAGTGTAGCTCGCAGCGCCGTGATGGAGGAGTTCTCGTCCAATTGCCGCATCGCCACACCCCAGATCAAGGATACGTTTGCCAGTAATGCATCCAATCAGATCCATAATCGCTGGCTTTTCCAGCGTATCGTTCGGTGTATCTACACGTTGACGATGGCTCATGTATGTTGCAAAAACCGCCTCATCGTCATAGAAGTCTGAACCTGTCTTCTCCATACGTGCTGTTCCTCCGCAGTACGCGCTATGACATCATCGGCATGTTAGCAACTGATAACTGATACTGATAACTGTTCACTGAATGACAATATCTCCTGTCATCCCAGCTTCAGCATGCCCTGCTATTGGACAACGTAAGCCATACTTACCAGGCTTAAGCGGAACAAACACCCACTCAGCCTCAGCGCCTGGCTTCAGTTCCACTTCATGAATAGCTCCTTTTACCTCTACTTTGCCAGCTTCGACTTTTTGTGTCCAAATTCCATCAGCAAAATCTTTGGCAGTAAAGTAGTGCTTTTGATTACTAGGATTGATCAGCTTCAACTTATAACGTTTACCTGCCAAAAATTCTAGTTGATTTGGCTCATATTTCAGTTCGTTAGCAGAATTACTGAGGCTAACTGTAATTTCTGTAGGTGACTGCTTCAGTAAATCCCCAGATAAGCTTGCTGCTTTTGTTGGAGTAGCTGTGAGGATAGTGAAACTTAGTAGCGCCAGTACAACGCATATAGGTTGTAAAATCTTGAGGAATATTTTTGTCATTTGTCCTTTGTAAGTAGTAAATAACGCCTAATGTGAATTGAAGAAGCAATATAAGGTTTTTTGGTAATTGCCCAGAATTTAATTTGATTAACGAACACCGATGAACACAGATGAACACAGATAGATTATCGGTGTGTATCTGTGTTCATCTGTGTACCCTGCGGGAAGCCCGCCCTTGGGGGCGTCAACAATAATAAAAACATGATTGTTGCCATAGTTTAATTCACATTAGGCGTAAATATTAATCAATGACTAATGGCCATTGACCAATAATCATTGACCAATAACTAATGACCATCTGCTACTATATTTGGTCCAGCAGTCACCACAACAATTTTATCGGGATGAAGTAACTCACGACCTGCTTGATTGACTTGCTCAAGGGTAACTGAGGCAATTTTACTAACAAAAGAGCGCAATTCTTCTTTATCTAACTCGTAAACCTTATTCATCAAAATTCTGTATGACAATTCGTCTGGATCAGCAAGCGAAACATTGTAGTTACTGATTAAGGTGCGCTTTGCTGTTTTCAATTCTTCAGGGGTGACACCTTGCTGATGAATTTCTTCTAGTAGTCGGCGAGTGCTGTTGATGGCGTGAGTTGCGTCTTCTGGTGCTGTTTGCATTTCAATCAAAAATATACCGACGTTTTTCCCAACTTGGAAGGTGCTATAAATCCCGTAGGTCAAGCCTTGGCGATCGCGTATTTCTACCCCCAGCCTACTAGATAGAGTATCGCCGCCTAGTATCTGATTTAATACTAAAGCTGCATAATATCGTGAATCTAGGCGATTAATCCCTGTGCTACCCATATAAGTAACAGCTTGGGCTTTACCTGGCAACACCGGATTAACACGCACAATTTTGTCTGGTACTGACACTACAGGGTATGCTAATTTTGGAACTTGACCGCTAACTTTCCAGTTACCAAATTCAGCTTCGATGAGCGATCGCACTTGTTGAGGGTCAAAATCTCCTACCAGTGCCAGTACCATTGCATCTGGACGGTAGTGTTGTGTTTTAAAAGCAACTAAATCTTCTCTACGAATGCGCTGCAAACTCTTTTGCGTAGCAAATTTGTGCAATGGATGAGTTTTCGGATACACAGATTGCACAAATGTTCTTTTGGCAACTTCTGTAGGATCGTCTAATTCCTCCTTCAAGTTGGTTAAAGCTTGTTGTCGAGTCAGTTCTAATTCTTTACTGGGAAAAGTCGGATTCTTGACTACATCTGCTAAGATTTGCACAACAACAGGCAAGTCTCCTGCCAAGCTGCTACCTTGAATTTCTACACCTTCACGATAAGACTCAAAATCTAAACTAGCGCCACGTTCATCCAAAGCTTTTGCGATCGCCAACACATCTCTGGTTTTAGTCCCGTTCATCAAGTTCTCTGCCACAAGAGATGCTAGTCCAGCTTTCGCTTCTGAGTCAAATTCATTACCAGCTTTTATATAGCCACTCAAAGTCACTGTTGGCGTACTCTTGTCTTGCAACAACAATACTTCTAGACCATTAGATAATTTAAATTGCTCTGGTAAAGTTAGGGTTACGTCGGTGGGAACTGTTGTTGTGTCTAGGGGTGGCAAATATTTAGCCACCTCGGTAGTTACTTCTGATGTATCAGCAGAGAAATTTTCAGTGATCAGTGTAGAGTGTAATTTAGTATCGCTCTTTTCTAATGCTTGGATTTGAGTTGGTTCAAAATTGCCAACAAAACGTGCGTTCTGCTTTAAATATTTATTTGTGACACGTTGCACATCCGTAGCTGTTACCCGACGGATAGCTGCTAGATAGCGGTCTGTGTAGCGGTAATCACCAGCTGTTGTCTGGTCGTTACCTAGCTGCATCGCTTGACTGGTAATATCACGGTTATTCAAAATTACAGCAGCTTCTAACTGTGCTTTGGCGCGATTCACTTCTTCTCCTTTTGCTCCCTGCACAGCAAGTGATGCGATCGCCTTTTGCATCGCTGTATCAATTTTTTTCAAATTTTTGCCAGGTGCAGCAGTCACAGACAATTCATACCAACCAGCTTCGTGCAAACTTACAATCGTACCTGTGACATCAGTTGCTATACCAGATTCCACCAATGCCTGATCAAGTCGAGAATTCCGTCCTTCTGTCAAGATGTAATCCATCACATCTAACGCTGGTATATCAGGATGATTTACATCTGGTAAAGGATATATCGCTTGCAACAGTGCATTTGCCCCTGGTTCGCGTAATACTATGGGAGATTGGGAAACTTTTTGACTCTTGACGCTTAAAACTTGACTGTTGACACCTGACAGTTGACTTTTCTGTATTTTCCCAAATACATCTTTCACAACTTTGAGAGTTTTGGCTGTGTCAAAATCACCAACAATTACTAAAACAGCATTATCGGGACTGTAGAATTTCTGATAGTATTCTTGTACCTGTTTAACTTGAAATTTCTTAACATCAACTTTAGTACCACCCACAGGTAAGCCATAAGGATGTTCAGGAAATACTGTTTGTAACACCGCACGATTTAGGCGATACTCTGGGCTATTTTCGTAGCCTTGCAACTCAGAAATCACTACCCGCTTTTCACTTTCTAGTTTCTGTGCATCAATCAGAGCATTTTGCATTCTATCTGCTTCTAGTATAAGCAGGGCGTTGAGCTTATCACGTTCTGCGGTGCTATAGTATGCAGTCTGGTCATAGCTAGTGAAAGCATTGGAATCGCTACCTAAAGCACTAAACAAACGTCCAAATTGAATTGGACGGTTTTTTGTGCCTTTGAACATCATATGTTCTAATTGATGGGCAATACCATTTACACCTGGTTGTTCGTTGCGTGAGCCAACCTTATACCACATCTGCACTGATACCACTGGTGCTGAATGGACTTCCTTTGTTAGCACCATCAAACCATTTTCCAGTACTGCCTGGGAAACGTTCTCTGTCACGTAATTTTTTTTAGTTCTTTTTAAAACATTTTCTTTAAGTGTTTCTACTCGGACAAAATTTGCGGTTGTGTGACTAGTAGCTGATCCATCACTCAGTAGCAAAACCGCAAGTAACCAGAGAGTCAACACAAAAATAGAAAGACGATATCTATGCAACTTGTTAAACACAGACATGTATTTGCTTGATGTATCTGTAAATTAAATTACAGAATTTTTCTATGACTATAGTGTATTACTGCTAGGGATTTTATTACCTCAGCAACACTACAGAGAAAGAATATTCTACTGAGAAAGTAATAAATTTACAACTAGCTGAAGGATGAAGTTTTGTTTGGGGAAGGAGGACAAGGAGGACACGGGGGACAAGTCTAATTATTTACCTTTCCCCTTTCCCCTATTCCCGATCACCTACCCCCTATCCCCAAGTGTTGCTAAAACTCGAATTAATTCCAGGGGTAAGCCGTCAGCATCAGCAATAAAAGCGACTTCATAAACGCGATCGCCTATTTGCTGTTGAGTTGGTTCTAACAAAACCTGGAGTGGTTGTAGATATTCTGGTTGTTCTTGTGCAGCAAGAGCAAAAGTTTCTGTTAATTTTGTCAAGTAGCTAGGTAAATCGGGAGTAACTTCACTCAGATCAAAAGATAAGTGATAGTAGCCTACATAATGTTCGTCGGCAAATGCATCTGGTGCTGGTTTTGGTTCTGGTATTTGAATCAGCTCTATTCTGCCGCCTAGTCCTTCCATCCAACAAGCAAGAGTATAACCAGTGGTGAAGCGTTCGCAAACTGAAAACCCTAGTTGTTCATAGAAGGCGATCGCTTTATGGATATTAGCGGTACGAATGGAAGCGTGGTGCATAATTTGGTAATTGGTAATTGGTAATTGGTAATTGGTAATTGGGCATTGGGCATTGGGCATTGGGCATTGGTTATTAGTCATTGGGAATACCCCATAACCAACAACCAACTACTAACCACTAACTACTAACCACTAACTACTAACCACTAACTACTAACCACTAACTACTAACCACTAACTACTAACTACTAACTACTAACTATCAACAACGAACTAATAACTATTATTCAAACAATCGAAAATAAGGGTAGCGCACAGGTACGCCAGGTTCTTTTTCCAAATCAAAATTAATTACTTCCCAACAGGGTTCTTCTGTGGAATCTGGGCTAAACTCTACTGGCAAACCATATAATCGTGCCGCAGTCCCTTCCGACTGTCCTCCCCGCCAAGGAGTGCTGCGTTCTAAATACCCACTCATCAACTCTAGATAGCGGCGAGCGATAATTACCCGTGTTGCTCGATAACCTTGTGTATATAACTTGTCTAGGGCTTCGTGAATTTCAAAGCGAATGCCATCGGGATGGGTATGTTGCCGATACCATTCTCCATTCCATCTGCGCCAATGTCGTCCAGACTGTAAATGAATCAACTCTCCAGTTTTGGGGTTGGCTTCAAACGCGCCATGACGGGGACACAGATAGGTATCTGTCAGTGTCAGTGCCGGTATTGTCTGTCGGCAGTGGGGACACTGTATTTCAGGGCCAAATATTGGGTACTGCAAGCCTGGATTCATCATGAAGTGCATAAAAGAAGAATGGTTTTGTCTTCACCAGTGACGTTGGTTTTTGTTACACTTCTGCGCCACATCATAAGCGTATTTACTGACTGCTGCCTCAGCGAACAGGCTCGAAGCCATGATATTCTGGTTTTGCAACCAGCCTTCAAAGTTGGAAATTTTCCAGTGTTCCTGAGTACCATATTCATATTCATATTCTATCGTGTCTAACACTTTCTACTGGTCTTCTCCTAATATTTCTCCAGCCGCTTTCGTTGCACCTAACGCTGTTGTTATTGGTTCAGTAAATATAGCGGCAGGGGTGAGCATTTGGTATGGAGCAGTCATTAGGGGAGATGTAGAACGGATTGAAATTGGCGAATGCACCAACATCCAAGATGGAGCAATTCTACACGGAGATCCGGGTAAGCCCACAATCTTAGAAGATCATGTTACCGTAGGGCATCGTGCTGTGGTACATTCTGCCTACATTGAACGTGGAAGTTTAATAGGAATTGGGGCAATTATTTTAGATGGCGTCAGAGTCGGGGCTGGCAGCATTGTAGGGGCTGGCGCAGTCGTCACCAAAGATGTACCACCTCAATCCCTAGTTGTTGGGACTCCTGCAAAGGTATTGCGTCAAGTCACAGACACTCAGGCAGCAGAATTAATTGAACACGCTGAACGTTACAAAAAGTTAGCTTTAGTCCATGCTGGGAAAGGGACTGATATTGGTTTTAGCGTACATTGAGGGTGATGGGGTGTAGACGAGGCAGTGCGGTGGACTCCTTTCCCGGCATAAAGCACGTGGCGTCATCTGCCGTGCGCTCATAGGCTTCCCGTAGGGTAGGGGTGATGGGGAGTGTGAGGGGTGTGTAGACGCGTAGCGGCTTAAGGTAAGGGTGGAGTGTGAGGAGTAGTAAATCGATAACTACTAACAATCAACAACCAACCACTAATGTAGAGACGCGATGTTCCTCGCGTCTCTACCCACTAACTACCAACCAGCAACAACTAACAAATGAAATTAACTAAGTTTGTAAAGAATATTTACATATTAGTTGGGAAAAATTGTCCACTTCAGCTAAAAATAAAAAAATGAGAAGTGTTGACAATACTTTAAGTTGTACTTAAAAGAGGAGTATTAAATATGGACTTAGATATGCGTGTAGTTATCGTATTAGCGCCAGTTGCGATCGCAGCTGGTTGGGCATTGTTTAATATTGGTGCTGCTGCTTTAAGACAAGTACAAAGCTTTTTGAATAGAGAAGCATAAAATATACTCAGTATCATCAGTCTGATACCGACTGTTTTTCATTAGAGCAGTCGGTTTTATTATTTAAATTGTTAGTGGTTAGTAGATAGTAGATAGTAAGTAATTAGTCATTGATATTTTCCCTTTCCCTTTTCCCATAACCACTAACTACTAACCACTAACGTACAGACGCGAGGAACATCGCGTCTCTACCCACTAACCACTAACCTTTTGTGGATATCGACTCCTTATTACGACCCTTGCAAAAGTTTGGCATCCATTTGGGACTTGAAGCCAGCCAAAAATTGTTGGCAAATCTTGGTAATCCCCATCATCAAGTTCCGGTAATTCATGTTGCTGGTACTAACGGTAAAGGTTCTGTTTGTGCCTATATTTCTTCGGTTCTTACGGAGGCAGGATATCGCACAGGACGCTACATCTCCCCCCATTTGGTTGATTGGACAGAACGTATTTGTATTAATCAACAGCCAATTTCTTCTAAGGAATTTTGCAAATTATTGCAAGAAGTTAAAGCTGCTATTTCCCCGAATGATGATTCACCGACTCAGTTTGAGGTGATTACCGCAGTAGCTTGGTTATATTTCGCTCAAGAAAAAGTGGATGTAGCGGTAATAGAAGTTGGATTGGGAGGACGCTTAGATGCTACTAATGTCTGTGAACAACCTCTGATTACCGTTATTACATCTATTAGTCGTGAACATTGGCAGCGACTTGGCCCTACTGTTGCTGATATCGCTAGAGAAAAAGCGGGTATTCTCAAACCAGGATGTCCGGCTGTGATTGGCCCCTTGCCACCAGATGCAGAACAAGTTGTGCGATCGCGCGTTTTGGAATTACAATGCCCCATCTACACACCACAACCAGCCCGTCAAATTGATGGGGGATGGGCAGAATATGAAAGATTGGTAAGTGGGGAGAACCGGGGGGGGGGAGATTACACTATCAAATACCCTTTGCCGCTACAGGGACAAATTCAGTTGACAAATTCAGCTATAGCTTTATGTGCTTTGGAAATTTTGCAACAAAAGGGTTGGCAAATTTCTGAGCAAGCCATTATTGATGGTATGGCCAAAACCAAGTGGCCGGGGCGAATGCAATGGATTACTTGGAAAAATTATAAACTATTGCTTGATGGCGCTCATAACCCGGCAGCAGCTCAAGTTTTGCGAAATTATGTAGATTTTTTATTAAAGCCTGGAGAAACCGATACTGTCCCATTGTCTAATACCCAATCCAAAATCCAAAATCCAAAATCACGCCACGTGCTACAACGGAGGGAACCTCCGCAACGCAGTGGCTCCAAAATTGGCGTGACTTGGGTGATGGGAATGCTTTCAACTAAAGACCATCAAGAAATTTTTCAAGCCTTACTCCGACCAAATGACCAATTGTATTTAGTACCAGTACCTGATCATAGTTCAGCTAATCCTGACGAATTAGCAAAGCTAGCTAATGAGATTTGTCCAGAATTGAGTATTTGTACTACTTTTCCAGATGTAGTATCTGCGCTAGAAGTAGCTTTTTCTTCGACGGATAATTTGGTCGTTTTATGTGGTTCATTGTATTTAATAGGGCATTTTTTAAAAGAATTAAGCATCAAGAGTCCATAGTCAAAAGTCAACAGTCCATTGTTAAGAGTGCAGAGAATTTCAAATAGACCATTGACTATTGACCATTGACCATTGACTATTGACTACGGCTATTCCACTCCTGTGCTGCATCTTCTACAGCTTTATCCACAGTCTTTTCATCTAACATTGCTGCTTGCAGGTTCTCATAAATTGCCTTTTGCAGGATATTGAAATTTTTCAAAGTAGGGGTTAGAACTTCTGCTTGTTGCATTTGACTAGCACTAATTGCCCTAGCTTTATCTATAGTCGAGGCGTTCGCTGATACATTCTTGAAATAGCTATCAGATAAAGCCTTGACTGTGGATGGTAAAACATTTGCTTGTTTAGCAAAGGCTAGCTGATTTTCATCATTGGTCACAAACAGCGCAAATTTGACAGCAGCGTCTGGTTGTTTGGTGTCACGAGGGATAACTACGTTCATCACAGCGACATTTTTCTTACCCGTGTCACCAGTAATTTGGGGTGCTATGGCAGAAGCTTTAGCGATCGCAGGTGCATTATTAGCTATCTGTTTGAGAAATTCCGGGCCTGAAGCTAGTAAAGCCGTTTCTCCAGATTGATATAACTCTATAGCATGACGATGCCCTTGTGTCAATACTTCTTTTGGCAGGAGACCTTTTTTGTAAAGATCTATCCAATACTGAAATGCTGCTTTACCCTGCGTAGAGTTAAAAGCAGCTTTTCCTTCGGAATCTACCAGGGTAACTCCCATTTGTACAAAAGATTCTAAAACTTCACCAGAATCTTGCGGAACAAAAGTGACAAAAAAGGCATACTTACCAGTTTTATCTTTAATTTGTTGAGCTACCTGTGCCAATTCAGTATAAGTAGCAGGTGGCTTATTGATACCTGCCTGTTTTAATAAATCAGTGTTATAAATAGTTAGCCGTGTGGTGAGATACCAGGGTATTCCAAAACTCTTACCATTCAGCGTGCTAGCTTTCCATATATTCGGTAAATATGAAGAGCGTACATTATTTGGGACTTTTGTATCCAAATCTAACCAAGCATTTCTACTTGCTAACTGAGATGCAAAATCCGGATTTAGGTTCACAACATCAGGTGGCGTTTTTGCGGAGACAGCTGTTAAAATTTTGTTTTCCATTTCTGCCCAAGGTATATCCACCCAGTTAACTTTTACACCTGGATTTTGTGACTCAAAAGTCGCAATCAGGCTTTGGAAGTAGTCGGTAAATTGAGGTTTGAGTTGCATAGTCCAAAACTCAATTTTTGCCGCTCCTGACGATGCCTGTTTTGTGCTTGGGTTAACGTTACCTGTACTGCAACTGACAATCCAACTTGTCAGTAAGCCAACTAAGGCCCAAATAGTTAATCTTTTGAATTTTTGAACTTGAATCATTGTGCTTATAGTTTTTCAGTTCAATCAGGGTAAAAAGTTGATGATTCGTCCTTGGTCAATGGTCATTGGTCAATGGTTATTGGTTAGTAGTTAGTGGTAAGTAGCTAATAACTAACAATCAACAAATGACAAATGTACAGAGGACAAATAACATTTAAATTTTTCAATTTAGCATTCATGCGGACACAACAGTGGTTAAAAGCATCAATAATCTGTTTAGCAAATCTAAGGGCGGAGTTGGCATCGAACTTGCGCCACAATGCGTCAAGGTCGCTCGTTTACGCAAACAACGCCAAGGTCTGAAACTAGACGCTTTAACATCAGTACCGGTTCCAGAAGGTGTTTTTGTTGATGGTCAAATTGCTGATCCTCCAGCAATGGCACAAATCATTCAGCAGGCACTCACAGAGAGTAAAATCAAAGCTTCTCGCGTTGCCACTGCTGTCACGGGACGAGATTCAATTGTACGCCTTATACCTGTTCCATCAGAATTAGATGATAAAGAACTACGCGAGATGGTGTTACACCATGAAGCAAGCTTATATTTACCCTATCCTCGTGAAGAAGCTGATGTAGATTATCAAAAACTTGGGTACTTTATAGATGAGGATGGGATTGAAAAAGTACAAGTGCTGCTGGTTGCAACTCGCAAGGAAATTACTGATACCTACATAAATACATTCGAGCAGGCAGGATTACAAATTGATGTCTTAGAAATCAATTCTTTTGCACTGATTCGGACAATTCGTGATCAGTTGCGGCAATACGGGCCACAAGAAGCAGCAGTTTTAGTCGATATAGAATTCGACAGTACAGAAATTGCCATCATCGTTAACGGAGTACCGCAATTTTCACGGACAGTCCCCTTGGGGACTTATCAAATGCAAATGGCACTGGCCAGAGCAATGAGTTTACCTGCGTCACGAGATATGGAATTGTTGCAGGGGATGACTATTCCTCTAAATACTATGGAAGGTGCAAAAACAGGTGTCACCGAGGCTAATCCTGGTATAGCAGCAATGATGCGGGTGTTGGGAGAACTGACAGATGAACTACGCCGTTCCATCGATTTTTATCTCAACCAAAGTGAAAACTTAGAGGTAGCGCAGATTTTCTTGTCAGGATCAGGTGGAGGACTGGCCCAGTTGGATGAGTTCTTCACGCAACGATTGAGTTTGCCGACCTCTCAAGTAGACCCCATTGGATCTTTATCCTTGCAAGTTGAGGAAGAAAAGTTTCCAACTGTGCAACGTCCTGGGTTGGGGATTGTGCTGGGGCTTGGGATGCGGGAGGTGTGAGAGGTGTGGGGAGTGTGGGGGATGTGAGGGGTATGAGGGGTATGTAGACGCGCAAGCGGTGAGACAGCGACTCTTACGCAGGGGGTTTCCCCCATGAGCGACTGCGTTCGCGTAGACGCGCTAGCGGCTTCTCGTAAGAGTAGCGTCCCGGAGGGAGCTACCCGAAGGGCTTCCCGTAAGGGTGGAGTAGTAAGCCATTAACACTAACCACCAACGACTAACCACTAACCACTATCTACTAACCAATTACAAATGACGAAAAATGTACAGTTTAGATATTAATTTTCTTAAGGATCGCCCAAATTTTCAGAAAAATACTGAAAAAAAGGTCAAAGTACCGATGAATACAGGTAATTTAGCACCTGTGTTTATTGGAGTGGCAATTGGTGTTATTTTTCCAGCTTTTGTAGCAACTGGTTGGTGGCTTTTGCAAGCAAAAAATGCTGAGTTGGAGCAAGTAATTGCACAACTGGAAGAGGAGAGTAAAAGCTTAGATGCCCAAATCGGTAGTATTAACAAGATTAAGGAAGAAACCAATAAAGTTAAGGGGGAAACTCAATCTTTAGTGGCTGTGTTTGATCAGATTCGTCCTTGGTCTGCAATGTTACAAGATTTGCGCGATCGCATTCCAGCTACAGTACAAATAGAAAATGTCAAGCAAATAGCACCTGCTGCCGCAGCCGAGGGACAGCCACCACCAAATCCCGCCGGAGGAGTAGAAATTACTGGTATAGCTCGCTCTTTCAATGATGTCAACGATTTTTTGCTTAGTTTGCAACAATCTCGTTTCTTTAAAGCTAGTGAAGTCAAAATTATTTCCACAGAACTAGTAGATGCGCCAGTAAAAAATCCTGGTACTCAAACAGGTGTAGTCATTAAACCACCGAAAGTAGCCAGATACACTATTCAAACCACTCTCAGCGATATTCCAGCTTCAGAGTTAATTCGAGAATTAGAACAAAAAGGCACAGTGGGATTAGTCGCACGTATTCGCAGTTTGCAAAAAACAGGAGTCATTCAAAAATGACGCTGAGTCAAGATATTAATTTTGTGGGAGATGGGGAATCACTAGAGGCTGCATCAGCCTACCCCGTTGTCTTTGGTATTAGCTTTACACCCAAAGTCATAGGCATCTTAATAGGGGTATTGGGATTTGCTGGTGCGCTTTACATGTTGTTCAACTTAGTGATGCCAGCTTGGGAAACTTTTGGACAAAACCAAGCTAAACAAGGTGAATTGCAAGGACAAGTTGACCAAAAGAAAGCCACCATCAAACAGATGGATAAAGTCAAACAGGAACTAGCAGACGCTAAACAGCAACAAACTCAAGTTTTAGGTTTGTTTGCCAATGAGAAAACCTTAGATACCTTACTGCTGGACTTAAATCGTTTAGTTGAGTCTAACAACGCCACAGTTGCCATCAATACTACCAGAGCCGAACTGAGGAAATTTGTACCAGTTTCAGATAAAGCGGAACCAATTAACGATGGTTCGTTAGGACAACAGGTAGACGGCAAGCTGAAGCGTAGAAGTGTGAATGTGGAAATTATCGGAACTTATGAGCAAACGCAATCAATACTCCGCAATATTGAGCGTTTGCAGCCTTTATTGATAGTGAAAGACTATCAATCTACCTTAGCTCCCCAACCAGCTTCAGAACCAGGCAAAACGCTAGTGCGGATAGGACCAGCACCTATTTCTACATCTTTTCAATTACAGGCGCTGATGCCACTTTCTCCAGAAGATATTGCAGCGATTCAAGCAGTAGCGAAGAAATAGGGGAAAGGAGTCTTTTAAGAGTCATGAAGATTTAGCGGTATTTAAATTGGCATTCAATACTGCTATGAAAATTTTTGAACTGTCAAAAAAGTTTCCTCAAGAAGAAAAATACGCTTTGATAGATCAAATTCGCCGTTCATCACGTTCTGTATGCGCCAATTTAGCAGAAGCTTGGAGAAAGCGCAGGTATAAAGCTGCTTCCATTGCTAAATTAAATGACTGCGAGGCTGAAGCTGCTGAAACTCAAGTATGGATTAAGTTTGCTGTCAAATGTGACTACTTAGATGTATTACAAGGGAGAGAGCTATACGCTACTTACAATCAAGTTTTAAGCGGTCTAATAAACATGATTAAAAATCCAAATAAATGGATTATTGGTGAGTAACCAAAAGACGAGGCAGATTAGGGAGATCAGGAACATAAGAAAAAATTTTGACAAACATGTCCCCCTTGTCTCCCGTGTCTTCCTTGTCCCTCGTGTCCCCACTCCCCTCAAATTAATTTAGTGACACTGTGATATTTCAGCAGAATTTTTGGGAAATATACAAACTATAAACACAATTAACAGCGACCGCACTTACGTATAAATACCAAGAAATTGGTTGCAAAAATAGTCAAAAATTTTGGTGAAATGTGAGGGATGAACTGTGAGACAGCTTCACGGTAAAGGTTTAGATTTAATATTAGGTGCTACCACAATAGTTTTTTTAGCTACTCAACCAGTTAAAGCACAGGTTACTCAAATTACAGATGTGCAGCTAAAAAATGTTAATGGCGGAGTGAATGTTGTTTTAAAAACTTCTTCTGGCTCTCGACCACAAATTTTTACGACGCAGAGGGGTAAAACTTTAGTTGCAGATATTATTAATACTCAACTACGTTTACCCAAAGGCAATAGTTTCCGCAAAGATAATCCCGTTCCAGGAATTGCCTCAATTGAGGTGACTCAACTAGATACCAATAGCATCAGAGTATTGGCAATTGGTACTGACAGCGCTCCCAATACTCAGCCTTTGATGCGTGGAACAAACAATATTACTCTTGGCTTAACTTCCAGTGCAGGAACCACAGTATCAGCACCAACACCTCCCCAAGCACCGACTCCTAACCCCAGTCCATCTGTTCCGCCTGTTGTTCCCAACCCACAAGTCAGCAGTATTGACGGCACACCAGCACAAACAGCCGGGCCAGGACAAGGTCAAACCCAAGCCCCGCCTTTCTTACCTAGAGCTGTTGCACCGCCAGTAGGAGATATTGCCATTTCTAATATTGATGCTTCTCCCAGCAGCGTTGACTTGGGAACTCAAGAACGTGTACCCCGGCTTGTGCTGCGAGATGCACCAGTCAGGGAAGTATTATCATTGCTGGCTCGTGCTGCTGGTTTGAATTTGGCTTATACAGGAGCAGAAGCAACAGGAGGACAGGGGGGACAAGGGGGACAAACTGCTGGACAGACAATTTCTTTGGATATAGAAAACGAACCTGTACAGGATGTGTTCAACTATGTCTTGCGTCTGAGTGGTTTGGAAGCAAACCGTAGTGGTCGCACAGTTTTTGTCGGGCCGAGGCTACCCAATTCTACTCGTGATGTAGTCATGCGGAACCTGCGACTGAATCAAGTAACAGTGGGGACTGCTCTCAACTTTTTGGTCTCCTTAGGTGCAGAAAGTGCCGTTAACCGCGAACGCCAAGTCACTAATGTCAGTGCTGTTCCTGTGGCTGCTGGAGCTGCTCCGATTACTCAAACTCAGACAACTACAGAAACAAGAGTTGAAACTCAACGCATAGATTTTCAGGATTCTAAACCTTTACTCCGGGGTTTACAGGCACTTGGAGATGAACGCACAAATTCTTTGACTTTGATTGGGCCACCAAGATTGGTTGAGATGGCTATGGCTCAACTTACTCAGTTAGATATCCGTCGCCGGCAAGTAGCAGTTAATGTCAAAATTATCGACGTTAACCTTTTGAATACCAAGGACGTTAACACCAGTTTTTCTTTTGGTATTGGCAATAACTTTTTCGTCAATGACGGCGGTGCAGCAGCTTTAAATTTTGGTGGTTCTAGACCAGCTAGCAGTGCGGAAGCAAGAACTAGTGTGAGTAGTACCCCTGTAATTAGCAACCCCATTACAGGAACACCCTTCTTGGATGTAAATAACGAGTTAATTATTCCAGGCGGAGGTTCGGGTACAACAATAGTTAACCAATCTTCAAATCCCATCACAGTTGGTGGAGTCACTGTCCAACCTGGTTCTGCAACAGTACTACCTAACAGAGATGCTACGACATATCAACCAATCCCACCATCTTCAACCAACCCATTGCAACCAGGTATCACTAACGTTAACCGTGGTACAAATGATGTAATTACTATTGATGCGGAGGGTACAATCAGTGTTTCCCCCGGCAGTACAGGAACAGTAACATCTGCTCTGCCTTCTTTGTACCAGTTCCCCAAACGTTTTCTCCTCAGTTTGCAATCTCAGGTGCAAAGTGGCAACGCCAAAATTTTGACTGACCCGACTTTAATTGTGCAAGAAGGTCAAACAGCTAATGTTAACTTGACTCAGCAAGTAGTGGGAAATATTAAGAACGAAATCACACGAGGTGATGGCAGTTCTACACAAACAGTTACAGCAGAGAAAGAAGATGTGGGTTTAACCCTAGCTGTCAAAGTTGATCGCATTGATGACAATGGTTTTGTCTCTCTCTCAGTGGCTCCAACTGTCAAAGCACCTCAAGCTGCTACTAACCTTAATTTAGGTACGGGTAGCCAGCAAATATTCTTAGTTTCTCAAAGGTCGCTTAATTCCGGTTTAATTCGCCTGCGTGACGGGCAGACCTTAATTCTCAGTGGCATCATTCAAGACACAGACAGGACAACTGTCTCCAAAATTCCCATCTTGGGCGATATTCCCTTAATTGGTTCACTTTTTAGAAGTACAAACAAACAAAATCAGCGCAATGAGGTGGTTGTATTACTTACACCTCAAATTATGGATGATTCTGAGAAATCATCTTATGGCTATAGCTATACTCCTAGTCCAGAGGTGCGGCAAATACTTGAGCGTCGGGGGTTGCAGGTTCCGAAGTAGTAGATAGGTGGGGAGATGCGGAGGTGGGGTGGATTTTACTTCCAAATTGTTTGAAGCTTAACATCCCTACGATTAAACATGAATAAATATTGGAGCGTGAGGAGATATAGAAATGGGGAAAGATGGAATTAAGAATCATAGGGATTTGGAAGTCTTTCAAATGTCTTTTGATGCTGCAATGGAGCTTTTTGATAGGTCAAAAAAATTTCCCGTTGAGGAAAAGTATTCTTTGACAGATCAAATGCGCCGTTCGTCGCGTTCTGTATGTGCTAATTTAGCTGAGGCTTGGCGCAAACGTCGTTATGAAGCAGCTTTCATTTCTAAATTAAGTGACTCAGAAGCAGAAGCCGCTGAAACGCAAATCTGGATAGAATTTGCAGTTAAGTGCAACTATCTAGATATTGAAGCAGCAAGAGAGCTTTATCGAACTTATGACCAGATTCTAGGCAAATTAGTAAATCTTATTAATCACTCATCTTTATGGGTTATTAAGACAAAAAGTGAAGATAAGAGAAATTAAATAATAGAATTATAGGGTCTTCTGATTGTAAAGATTTGCACACTTAAATAATTAGCAAAATAAATCTTTACTCATTCCTTAATACTAAACACTTAATTTATCTCCCCATCTCCCCATCTCCCCACCTCCCCACCTCCCCACCTCCCCACTCCCACGCAAAACATGGGAGCGAGAAAACTGCTGTGTTATGTAATTTGTCGAAGTTTTTGGGCGATCGCTTGAGCATCATTTGCTACAAAGATATCTTTGTCGCCGTTGCTCCAAGTAATACGACAGGCAAATCGCCGTTGATTATTTTTATGAAGTTTACGAAACTGAATTTGACGAGCATAAACCAAATTCAGCAATCCTCTGGTGGGTGTTGGACAAAAGATGGGTTGTGTCATAATTGATGAAGCCTTTGATAAAAAGGATAGAGAAGCGGTTTCTACTTTGGTTGGTTGGGACCGCTTTCTCTATGTTTATTATTACATGCTTTTAGATATCTAATCAATAGATAGTTAACTAAAAATTAGCAAGCTTTTAGTTAACTTCTCATATTTTATATTTCATAGATAGACTACTATTAGTTAGTTGTACTATTAGTAGGTGGTTAAGTTATGCCTGTGGAGGTCAGACTAAAACAGCTAAGAGAAGACAAAGGCTTGTCTCAAAATGCGTTAGCGCGAGAGCTAGAGATGTCGCTTGCAAATATTCAAAAAATTGAATATGGCAAAGCAAAATCTATCCCACTTGATACCTTGGAGAAAATTTGCCTAGCGCTCGATTGTGAAATAGGTGATTTATTAGTAATCATTGAACGCGAAAAGTAGAGAAACGCGCCTTCTAAAGTTCTGCGAATCGGGCTTCATCCCTTCCTTAAAAGCAAAAGGTAGGGGTTCTTACTCTCTCATATTGTTCTAATAGAGATCGAAAAGTTTACATAACTTATAACAAAGTTATTATTCTGTTCAACAAGATAATTAATAATTCCAAATCCTGGTTAATAAAAAATTAGAAAAAAAAGTAAAGGGATGATAAGCATAGATTAAAAACTTGTCTTCCCCTTCTCCCCCTACTCCACCCTTACAGCAAGCCGCGCAAAGCGCGTCTACACACTCCCCACACTTCCCACACCCCTCACACCCTTTTCCTAAAATTTGAATTTTGAATTGTTTTCTCCCCACCTTCCCACCCCCTGTTAAGCTGGCAATAGGGACTTTTACTAGGTATTTTTTCCTAAAAAAAGGGGTGTTTTTAGTGAAACAATTACTCTTTTACAATAAAAAATCCTGAAATCCATATAAATTAATGCTTTCATCTATCCACTTCTGGCTTGAACACTTTAGAATGATTCATTGAAAAGTCGAGCCTATGAGAGTTACAAGAATTTTAAGCAAAAATACTCACAAGGACGGCTTTTGTAAATCTCAAAACAGAGATTTTAAGTAAAGATGCGTCAAGGGCATCTGTAGACTATCTCAAATAAACCTCAAGGAGTTTGACATGAACAAAGGTGAATTAGTTGATGCAGTAGCTGAGAAGGCTAGCGTAACCAAAAAACAAGCTGATGCTGTTTTAACTGCGGCTTTGGAAACTATCATTGAAGCTGTTTCCTCTGGTGATAAAGTGACCCTGGTGGGATTTGGCTCTTTTGAATCGCGGGAACGCAAAGCCCGCGAAGGGCGTAACCCCAAAACCAACGAAAAGATGGAAATTCCTGCCACAAAGGTTCCTGCCTTCTCTGCTGGAAAGCTGTTTAGAGAGAAAGTTGCACCCCCAAAATCTTAGTTAGTGATGTTTTAGGGAAATCTTTTTTGATGCGGCAAATGGCACATGGGGGAAATTTAGCTTGGGCAGCAGCGCTGGCTGGCTGTTCCCCCAGTGCTATTGTTGATTTTTCTGCGAGTATCAGCCCGTTAGGACCCCCAAGCAGTGCGTTAGTTGCTATTGAGTCACAACTGGTTAATCTTCGACACTATCCAGATCCAGATTATTGTGAACTAAGACTGGCTCTGGGTAAGTTTCATCAACTGCCGCCAGAGTGGATTCTGCCGGGTAACGGTTCGGCAGAATTACTAACTCTGGTAGGAAAGGAATTGGCAGAATTAGCCGCAACAGCTTTCATAACTCCAGCCTTTGGCGACTACTACCGATCGCTAGCGGCATACAACGCTAAAGTGCTGGACTTTCCTCTTGCCTCACTCATTGATCAAGAGTCATTCGTGATCAGTGATTTGTCATCTATTCTTGACAGAGAACAAATCACAAAAGACAAAGGACTACTGCTCAATAACCCTCATAATCCAACAGGAAAATTATTCTCAAAACAAGCCATTCTGCCCTATCTAGAGAAATTCGCTTTGGTAGTGGTGGATGAAGCGTTTATGGATTTTCTACCTCCAGACCAACAACAAAGCATAATTGGAGAAGTAGAGAAATATCCCAATTTAGTCATTTTGCGATCGCTCACCAAGTTCTATAGTCTGCCTGGACTACGGTTGGGTTACGCGATCGCTCATCCTGATCGTTTGCGGCGTTGGCAGTCTTGGCGCGACCCCTGGCCTGTCAACATTCTTGCTCAAGCCGCAGCAGTTGCTGTAGTTGTTGATCAAGACTTTCAGAAGCAAACTTGGACATGGCTAGAAACAACACGAAAGCAGTTATTTAAGGGTTTAGACCAAATTCCAGGTTTGCAACCCTTACCAAGTGCTGCTAACTTTTTACTTGTGAAATCACAGTACTCCAGTCTTGAATTGCAACAACGACTACTCAAGCATCACCGAATTTTAATTCGCGATTGCTTGAGTTTCCCTGAATTGGGTGATGGCTATTTCCGTGTTGCTGTTCGCTTATCCTCAGAAAACCAGCGTTTATTAGACGCGATCGCTTTAGTCAATAGTCCATAGTCAACAGTCCAATGTTCAAAGTTTCTGATTATTGACGATTGAGGATATTTATCTGTGGAAGGGTAATCAATGTGGTGACGCTATTGACACCACCCGTACCTCACCAATCAAAAATCCAAAATCTAAAATCCTGTTAGCGGATGACTCTTGAGTACGATGTCGTAATTATTGGTGGCAGTCTTGCAGGGCGTTTTGCTGCCCTGATGGCAACCCAGCTCAAAGCTAAAGTTGCTTTAGTAGAAGCCAAAACAGATTATAGATTTATTCATCACCACGTTTTTAGTAAAATTGGCACGCTTGCCGAACAGGTAAGTAATGCTGCTCAACTCGGAATTGGTATTTCTAAACCACCAGATATTTTTTATCCTACAAATATCTCTAACGGTACAATTCATAGCTCAACGGAAAAAACAGAGGCACTTTCCCAGCCAGACCCTTTTATAGCTATATCTTCAGGAAAATCTCAAACACCTGTGGTATGGTCAGAAGCATTGCTCTACGCTCGTGGTGTAAGTTCTAATCTAGAACAATTTCATTCACCTGCTGTATTAGCAGCTCAAGGCGTCGATGTTGTGATTGGCAAAGGGCAATTTCAAGCCTCACCCGATTTAGTATTTGTTGTTAATAATCGTTTACTACGCGCACGCACCTATTTGTTGGCTAGTGGTTCAGTTCCGGTAATTCCAGAGATTGAAGGATTGCAAAAAACTGGTTTTCTTACTCTCTCAGAAATTTGGCAGTCTCTAGGCAGTTCTACACCCCCCCAGAATTGGGTAATTATTGGTGGTACTCCCCAAAGCATAGAGGTAGCACAAACTCTAGTGCGCTTGGGTTGTAATGTCACACTCATAGTTCATCACCCTTCTATCATCCGTCATGCTGACCCTGAAATAGTTCAACTTCTGCAAGCACAATTAGAAGCAGAAGGTGTGCGTGTCCTTACAAACACAACAGTAACTCAGGTTCGGCTCATTGAAGATAAAAAATGGCTACAAGCAGGACACAAAGCCATTGAAACTGATGAAATTTTAGTAGCTACTGCCCAGCAGCCAAATATTGAATCCATCAATTTAGCAGCTGTGGGTGTGAAATGGCATCACCGCCGCTTGGTAGTCAATGAAAAACTACAAACAAATAACAACCAGATTTATGCTTGTGGTGATGTTATCGGTGGTTATGAATTTCCTCACATTGCTAATTATGAAGCAAGAATTGCCTTGAAAAATGCTTTATTTTTTCCTTGGAATAAAGTAAATTATCATTGCATTCCTTGGGGAGTATGTTCTCACCCCATGCTGGCTCAAGTTGGTTGGACAGAAGCACAAGCAAAACACCAGTATGGTGAAAATGAAATCATTGTGTTACGGCAGTATTTTAAAATACTGGCAGCAGCTCAAATCCAGGAAGAAACTACAGGTATTTGTAAATTAATTGTTCGACGTAATGGAGAAATTTTAGGAACTGGGGTATTGGGAGCAGCAGCAAATGAATTAATTAATATTATTGCTTTAGCGATCGCTCAAAAAATTAAAATCAATCACATAGCGAATTTAGCTGCAATTTTTCCCAGTTTTTCAGAAATTTTGGAACAAACTGCTAGACAGTGGCATCAGCAAAGGTTACAAAATAATACAAAATTGCAAGATTTTTTAGAAAGTTTCTTCCACTTTCGCCGCGATTGGAAAATATGAAATATGAGTTATATCATGTCCGCTTGAACACTTATATTATCCGTTGGGGTCGATAATTGGTAATTGGTAATTGGTGATTGGTGATTATTGGTCATTTGTCAATGCTAATTAACTATCAACCACTAACCACTAACCACCAACCACTAACTACTAACCACTAACTTTTTTTATTTTTTCCTTCTGAGAACGAAACACTACCAATACCTTGTAAAATACCACGAACAATTAAACCTAAACCTCGACCAACTATTTGTGTGAGTACAAAGACTACTCCACTCCCTAAGAAAGATAATAAAGATTGCAAACGAGGAGCGATCGCATCACCAAATTCTAGTCCCAATGTCACCCATAAACGAATTCCTGAAAGTTCGACTAATTCTTGACGACGAGGAGCATAAATAGAAGTTTTGGCAATACCACGGGGAGCAAATACAAATAGGTCATAGCGACTTTCAAAAATAGCTTTCGGTTCGGTTACTAAATTTTTTATCCGATATTTCCAAGATAAACTATTTCTAAAGCGTTCAATCTCTCGTGTGGAAATCAATTTACGATCATAAAAGTTTTGCTTAATATCTTCTATATCTCCTAAATAGTTTAGTAGAGGCTGGACGACAGCATTACCTACTTGAATTAACAAGTTTTCTAATAACATTTCAACCTGTTGATTAGCTTCAAAGCTTCCCGCAGAATAATTAGTATTGTCAATAATTAAATCTGTTTGAAATAATAAGTAAGAAAATAAATCAACAACTAAGGGAATTTGGCTGAGAATTACTGTTTGTACTACTCCAGAACTTTGTAATACTACATTGAGAATTTCTATCTGATTATTACCAAATCTTACCCGAGAAAATTTTCCAAAAAATTCTGTTGAAACTTCCTTCCATAATTCCTGTAAAATCGAATTTTTTATTTCAGTTAATTGATTAATTGTAATTTGGGAATTACGTAGATCATCTAAAATATCAGCAACTTTTTGCAAAATCAAATAAAGTAATTCTCGTTTTTTATCTGGACGCAAGATGTCAATTTCTAAAGACACATCTGTAACATTTTGCAAGGGTAATTGCAGTTTATTTAGGCAAGATGTAAATATTGTGGCTTGTAGCGCTCTCGGGCTAAGTAGAGAGGGAGTGTTTGGGGTGATAGTGTGATCGCTAGGGATATTTACTACAGGTAGTGGTAATTGCTCAGCAGCTTGAGATTGACTTTGGTCGCTGATTTGCTTGGATTGTGATGTTGCTAATAAATGATTGATTAACCAACGAGCTGCTAACAACTCCCGTCGCTGTCCAGCTAACATTGCTCGTTCTAATATCGGCTGTCCAGGAATCTGCAATTTCGCTGTTACTGCCGCTAAATTAGCATCTATTTGGACATTTCCTGACAAACGCAGGTTTTCTAATAGCCGAGTGAAAAAACGGTGGGGAGATGGGGTGGTGGGGCGGTGGGGAGATGAGGGTAACTCCTCTGCTATTGTGTCGTTGAAGACATACCAGTAGGAACGACCAGCTACTACTTCTTGCATAATGTCAACTAATTCGGTAACTGGCGTTCCTTTGGGGCAGTAACCGTCTATACCAACAGATTTGGCTGCCAGCAGTAGTCCCTGGTCTTGCACAGAAGTCAGTAATAAAATAGGTAAGTTTGGATACTGAGTTTTGATTTGCCGACACAGTTGTAAACCTATTTGCTGGCTTTGGAGAGAGCGACTATTACCTAGTTCTAAGACAACTAAATTTATACTTTTTAGGTCTTGTTGGGCAAGTTCTGCTAGAATCTGCAAAACAGCAGTATTTGTTCCTGCCTCCGATACTACTTGCAAGTTAGAAAATTCTTCGAGAGCGACCCGTAATCCTAGCCGGAAGATGGGGTCTTGGTCAACTAGCAATAATTTTAGAGGGCGATCGCTCATAATCCAAACTATATTCTGATGCTGTTTGTATTCAATGGACAACAGCTTCGATACTTCACTTATTCTCCCTATTTTTACCGAAGCAATTTTAGATTCAGATAAGCGTTCCAAATACTCAATTCTCTCATCTATCGTTTATTGATGTGTATCAGCAGAAAGTTTATAGACAGTAGACGCAAAGCAGCTTCTCTTAGAGTAGCGTCCCGCAGGGAACTTCAACGAGAAAGGCACAGGGCAGTCACGATGAAACTAGTTTCACGAGCTTTGCTATGAAAAACCTCACCCCGTCAAGAGAGGACACCCCTTTGCGAACCCGCAAAGAGGGGAAGGGGGTGAGGTTGCTTTCAAGTCAGAAGGCAGGAAAATCCTTAATGAATGTGTTTTTGAACTGAAAAAGATCGATGATAATTGCCATATACAGACAATTACTGTGTAATTAGATTAACTAAATGAGCTTGAGTATTCGACATTGGCTAGCAGAAAATTATATTGAAATCTCTGATATCAGTGGATTATCACCAGGACAGATGGTGAGTATCGCCTTCCGTATTGTTCAGGATATGGAAGTAAAAAGCCTCATCCCTTTGGACATTTGTAGCTTGGCAGAAGTGTTAGAACTACCCTTGGCTGCTGTGTGGCAGGAAATTACAGTCTTTGCTCAGTTGACAGAAAGTCTTCTGCGGACAATTTCTTATAAAAAGCCATTAAAACGTAACGAAGGCACATGGCTAGCATTTCAGATAGCCTATCTTCGAGGCTTACAGCAAGTTTTCGTTCAAGAAAAAAGCTTACAAAGACCTTGGTTAAATCAGATAATGCTTTGGGATAGTAGAAGAGGAAACGGGGAGATTAGTCAAAATAATGCTTCCATGTCTGTGCGACTCCTACAAGATAGCCAACTGCAAGGACTCCTCAAAACTCTCCGCCCAGGTAAATTAACTGATACTCAAGCTGAACAAGCTCTAAGTTTAGTCGCAGATTCATTACTGGCACAACAAATAGATAATGCTGTCAAAGCCTGGTTTGTAGCTAATGGAGTGGAGGAAGTAGAAAGTAAATTAATCACGCAACGTTTGCAAAATTCACTGTTTGGGCATTTACTGGCAGTGATAGCCGAAAACGCACCACCTCTAGCGCAACTACAAAAATTCGTTGGATTAGGAAATTTATGCCCTGTTAATTCTACTGACAAACATCTGCAAAATCCAGAGACTGGCTTACATGTAGGTGACAAAATTGACTTGTTGCGGGAACTCTACCGAGCTAGTTTAATGCAGAGACAATCAGAAACATTATTTATGGAATCCTTTGCTCTCAAGGATATTTATGTTCCCCTCAACGGTTTACCAATCAATGAGAGTGATTCGCAACCACATAACACAGCTGAACCAATTGATTTAATGACATGGGTGCGACAACAACTGGCTCATTTGGATACTATTGCTGTGATTGAGTCAGAAGCCGGTTATGGAAAAACTAGTTTTTGCCAAATGTGGACAGCAGTTGCAGCAAAAGAATTTTACCCTGCATGGATGCCGATATTAATTCGCCTCAAGGATGTCAAGTACGGTAAAACTTTAGCAGCAACCTTAAACTCTGGTTTTGCTCTTAATCGTTATATCCACCTTGGTGATTGGCTGCAACAAGATTATCCTCCTTGTTTGCTTGTGTTAGATGGTTTAGATGAACTACCACCTGCTAGTCAAGGTAATCAGGCAAAAATTATTTTGATGCAGCAGTTGTTTGGCTTGCAGTCTCAGTCTCGGCATAAAATTGTTTTGACTAGTACTTCACAAGCTTTAGAGGAGATCACTCAAGAACTAGAACTACCATTGCCATTGTGCCGAATTAGTATTCAACCGTGGGAACAGGAAGAGTGGAAACAATGGTTTCAACTATGGGCGCAAGTCCAATCTTTGCCCATTGCTCAAAATTTCTTTACGTTCCTCAAACAGTCAGGAGTATTCTCTGTTGCATCCAAGCTACCAGAACTTGCAGCCCTTGTCTGTCAACCTTTGATGCTTTACTTATTAGGAGTTTTGCATCGAGACGGACTTCTTGATGAGCAGATATTACTATTAGCTACCAAGACTCAAGCAACTACTAGCGCTACTCTTTTATGGGAAATTCACCAGCGTCTGAGTCGATGGTTATTAGGATATCCGCAAACTGGTGGCGTTAAAACAATGCTGCTGCGTTCAGGTTCGACTTATATCCACCGCACACAAGACGCGATCGCGAATCTGCTGCAAAACCGTCATCCTCAAGATGTACTTGAACACATGCAAGCGATCGCCCTACAAATCTTACACTCTCAACGCCATCAAATTACTTTAGAACCCAATCACAGCAATCTCCCAGCCTTTTATTTTATCCCCTCCCCCACCCCTCACCTCCAAACTGAATTTTCTCATCCCAAATTAGGAGAATTCCTCTGTACTCAAGCTATTGTTGCCCAACTGAAGTTACTTATCCAAAGTCAACAAAACGCTTATGGTGAATTTACCTTTGTGCTAGAGTCTGCTAGTAGTGTTGCTCAGCAGCTTTACAATTTATTTGGTTTTGGAATTGTTTCCCCGGAATTGGAAAATCTGGTGATTGAGAGTTTGCGGCGAGAACCACAGCATGAATTTGCTTTTGAATTGTTGTGCGATCGCCTATTATCTTTTTGGGATATCTATTGTCGAGGTCGTTGGTTAGATGAAGGTATTGCCCACAAAGCCTTTGCTTATTTTCAAGCGTTGCAAAACCCTGCGAATGTAGAACAGATTCATGCAGCAGTGGGAATGAATGTATTTTTATTACTTTGTGCTTGTCACCAACAAACCAAATCTACTTTTTGGCCTTGTGGCAATCCAGAAAATTTGTCTGAATTTTATTCACAAGCATTAATGATATTAATTGCTAGGACAAAAGTTTTACATCCAGCAGCTTTTGCAACACGTCTACAATCAACATCTCTTGCTTATCTCAGCTTATCAGGTGCTGATTTATCACAAGCGATGCTAGCTGGTGTAAATTTTGGGCAAATAGATTTATCTAATACTAATTTAATGGGAGCAAATTTAGTTGGAGCTAACTTGCTGGATGCCAACTTAGCCGCTGCAAATCTGACTGGTGCTAACCTCACAGATGCAAACTTATCAGGTGCAAACCTAGCGAGTGCCAACTTGACTGGTGCTAACCTCACAGGCGCAAATCTTCACTCAACTAATCTCACCAATACCTGCTTATTTCAAGCTGTTTTGCAAGAAACTGACAAAGAAATTGCCATACTTAATGGTGCAATTTTTTCAATTAAAGATTTTCAAATTATCAAAAAATTGCTATCCAAATCTGCTGATATTAATAATGTTAATTCTTATGAAAAAACAGCTGTTTGGTTAAATAATAACGCTGTCGAAAATATTATTGAAAGTGCAGAAGGTAAGCCAGTGATGTCTGGTGATTTGTATGAAGATTATGCTGATGATGAGACAGTGTTGGGATAGGAGGTAGGAGATGAATTAGTTAACAGTTAACAGTGAGCAGTTTAATTTGATAACTGATAACTGATAACTGATTAGTTCTCACGAATTTCGATAGCCGTAAAAATTAATACTATAATCTGTAACCTTAACACCTGTTTGTTCTTCAACCAAACGAATAATATCTTCTGGTAATGTGATGTGAACATCTACAATTTGGTTTGTATCCAAACAGTTAACATGGCTATGTGAGTCACTGATATTACCATACAAACGTCCGTCACAGTGTTCAATACATTCAATAATGCCACCGGAAGATAAGGCTTCTAAATTTTGATATACAGAAGTGTGACCGATCGCTTTGCCTTGCTGATTGAGGCGATCATAAATTTCTCTAGCAGAAAGATGCTCTTTTGCTTGCCAAAGTAATTCGAGAATATAGCGACGTTGGCGACTAACACGCATACCCTGCGTTTGACACTGTTCTATTGCATCTTCTAAAGAACGAATGGGTTTTGTAGATATCGTCGGTTTTTGCATATTGATGCTTATTAACTGTTTTAGTAATTTTTTCTTTTGAATATTTATTTGTTATTTTATATTTTTAAGGTTTATGTACTTCCTGGTCAGTCCAAAACTGTGTTGTTACCAGTAATACTAATTTTAGATTTTAGATTTTGGATTTTAGATTAAAACCATTGATTAGTAGTCTATTCCAGAATCTTGAAACAAGACTCCCGCCTGCCTATTTGGTGTAATTGCTGCGGAAATCACAGATTGCTGAGAGGAATTTTTATATTTCTTGACAATTTTGCAGTCATACCTTAACCTTAAACAAACTCATTACAACTTTAGCTTAAAATCACTGTAAACGTCTACTTTAATTGACAATATAAAAGCTTCACTCACCTGTTTGTACAACTCATAATTGCTGAATTCTCACAAAACATTGGTACAGTCATATCTGTCTTGAAAGGAAGAGGACACAAGGAGTAACAAGAAACTTTCCTAAATTTATTGTGAACTATAAGTACTGGTATAAAAATTTAAAGACAGCTTGCATAGGTAAGCTGTCTTTATGAAAAAATTTATTTAAAGCACCCCTTCAAACTACTTGCCACCAGCCAAAAGCCGGGCCAATAAAACGAATTGTTACCCAAGCTGCAACCATAATACCAATACCAATCCAAGCACCACGAGAAGTCCATTTTACAAAAAGTTCTGCTTGTGATTTTGTGATCGGAACCCAAGGCATAATGCGTTCTTGTTGGGCTTGACCGTATTTTTCTCCCAATGCTTCTTTACGACGTTTTGCTTCACCCATTTACTTCACCTACGACTAAAATGCAAAATGTTTTCTCTATTAAATAACAGTTGTGTATTTTGTTGTTTGTTGTTTGTTGTACCCTGAACCGATACAAATGCTTTGCCCCAGTATCAACCACTAACCCTACTCTTGTGAGAAGACGCTTGTGCGTCTACGGGTTCGTCAGTCGCTCATGGGGGCTCGGGGTCCCCTTTGGGGTTGGGGGAGGAACCCCCTGCGTAATAGTTGCTGACTCACCACTAACTACCAACTACCAACCCCCAACACAACTTTTATGAGTCGTCCTGACTGTGTTGGGAAAATAAACTGGGATCGAGATAGTTAATACGTGCTAAGGGACTGAGAGCAGTTAATATTTGAGCGCCATAGCTACGGTTGACGACTCGACTATCAAGCAAAGCTACGATACCTTGACTTTCTCGGGCAGGGGCGATCGCTCTTTGTAATTCGTTTAAAGCTGCTGGCAATAAGTATAAACGAAACCAGTCTTGATGCGATCGCTTATAGTGGGCAACCCTTCCCGCTACCAAGGGATGCTCAAGAGATGGTAAAGGTAGAGTCGCGATGATGATCAATTGTGGTGCAGGCAAAACTTTTTGATGTTCTCGCCAAAATTCCCAACCACTAATTAAAATCCCATTTTCATCCAAACAAGTTTTTTCTACCTGGACTCGCGAACCAAATTCCGAAGCTAAAATTGCTCCAACTTGGGACTTCAATGGTACATCTCCCACTAACACCACCGTCAATCCTGGTGATGTAGCACTCAGACATACTAGCGTCCGTACTTTGTGAATAAATGCTGCTTGAAATTCTGGGGTATTTGGTAAGGGCAACTGATACGGTATGTAAAGTTGAATCGCTTCCGTTTGACTATCCGAGAATTTTAAACAAGTCAACTCCTCACCCAACCCAAGGTGTTGGCGAAAAATAGGAGCCTCGGTTTCCGGTTCTAGGGAACTCCCAATCAATACCACAGGCTGGCGCTGCCAAATCGGGGTTAGTATTTCTGCTATATCAATCGGGACGCTGTGTAAAGAAAATAAACCTTGACGACGGGCAATAGTGGCCCACAGGAGAGATGGGGTGGTGGGGAAGGCGGGGGTCCCCTCTGGGGATAAGGGGCGATGGGGAACTCGGGGCCTCCACTCCCTTAAGGGAGTGGGGATTAGGGGAGATGGGGGGGTGAGGGAACAAGAGTGCTGGAATTGTTGCCAAAACTGTTTCCAAGCATCGGGGAGAGTATCTATGTCTAAATTTGAATAAAGACTGCTCAATATTTCTGTTTCTGCTTGGGAAATTAAATAGCATTCGTAGGGATTTGCAGGATGCTGGAATAGTTCGTGTGTTAGTTTTGCTCGTACAGAGCGAATTTCCTCAGCAATATGTGGGTAAGCAAGTATCAGTTGATCCCAATCATGGGCTTCCCAAGTGACGGTGAGTTGGTCACGCACCCAAATTTCTAAATCGTCTACGCCATCGATAATTGTAGGAATGCCCGCCGGAAAATTCTCATGGGCTGTTAGTTGTGCTTTTAACCAAGCTTGGGGTGAAATCAAAAATAGTCCTTGAAAGTCACTACCAGGCCAAACATCACCTGTTCTAATAGCCTTATTCACTCCCAGCCATTGTTGTAGGCGAGGAATTTCCACTTTTACAAGACGTTGCTGCACAACTTCAGAAGTAACGATGATCACAGGCCCGTACCACATCAAAGCCGATGCTACAAAACTTGTACGATACCGCCCTTGATAACCACAAGCCGCACCCACTTGAATCAGGGCGCTACGTCCCAAGCGCAGGGCGCGTGCAACCAACCGTGCCATCGTTAAATGATGGGGCCACGTTGGGAAACCCGCCTGCGATCGCAGGAAGTTATGTAATGATAAATGAACTTCTGCCTCAATCACACGCTTTTCATCCCATACAAAGTGATTTTTGCTTGCAATAGCCCCACTTCTATTATTCAGTTATCAGTGACCAGTTACCAGATTGATAACTGATAACTGTTAACTGTTAACTGACCTACTACCCTAAATTTATGGCAACCTATACAGGAATTTCCAGCGAAGCTTTTAGACACCCCCTAGATCGGCAAGCAGAGCAAGCCTTGCGTAGTTTACCGGGATTTGATTTAGTCGCCCGTAAACTCATGGAATTTATCTACGAGCGCCCGCAGTTAATCTATTTAATGGGCAACACCATCCAAGTTGGGCCTCGTCAATACTCCACTATTTACCAGATTTTTCGGGAATGTGTGCGGGATTTGGATATTTATCCAGAGCCAGCACTGTTTTTATCACAAAATCCCCAAGCTGATAGTTATGCGCTGGGGCAAGAACATCCTTATATAGTCATAAATACAGGGATTTTAGACTTACTAAACGAAGCCGAAATTAGGGCGGTGTTAGCCCATGAACTGGGGCATATTAAATGTGGTCATACTATTTTAATTCAAATGGCGATGGGGGCGATGAGTGCTGCTTCTGCCCTTGGTAGATTTACTTTTGGTATAGGTAATTTTGTTACACCAGCATTAATTTATGCTTTTTTTGAATGGCGACGCAAAGCAGAGTTATCAGCAGACCGAGCCGCATTATTATTAGTAGATGACTTGAATACTGTGATGTCCTCAATTATGAAAACTACGGGTGGCAGTATAAAATATGCCAACGAATGTAGTTTACAAGAGTTAATTCGTCAGTCAGAAAATTATCAGGTGCTGGACGAAGATGAATTGAATCAAGTCTATAAATTTTTGGTTTACAGTGGCGCTCAAAGCGAGATGCTAAGCCATCCTTTTCCTGTGGAACGCTTACATTATCTACGGGAATGGGCAGTTTCAAAAGAATATCAGCAAATCAAACAAGGAAATTACATGCGATCGCCTGCATCTGGAGCAGTGGATGTGAAAGCAACAGAAGCTGCTGCCCGAAATGAAGAAATCGAAAAATTACAACAAAAAATTGCAGAATTACAAACAGAGATTGACAGAATGAAAAAATCAGGTTGAGTGGGGAGCGGGGAGCGGCAGACGCGGAGAATAACCAATGCCCAATGCCCACTAACCACTAAACACTAACTACTAACAATTTTGATATGATGCTCAATTTGACAAAATTTCTATCTGTCTTAAGTACAATTTTCATGCTTGTTGTCTTATCACCAACAATTACTTTGGCTACTCCAGTTAATTTCAATACAAATTCGACTTTAGCTATTGCTTTAGCAAATCAATTATCTTCAGAAATCAACTTTACTCCACAGGTACGGCAACAACTTCAAGCAGTACGCCAACGCCGCAATCGAGAGATTCAAAAAGTTTTGGACTCATCTCAACTGACTGAATTCACTCGCAACCTACGTTCTGGTGATAATTTTCATCAAGCGCTAGACAAACTTAATTTGCAAGGCGATCAGAAGGAAATGGTAGAGGCGATCATGAAAATTAGTGATTTGAAAACAAAAGCTATCCTATCTCGTTATTCACACCAAACAGGGAAATAACCACCGACTTTTCCCTGTTTGGTGTGAATTAGTATTACATAACTTAACATCCTCAACAAGGATAGAAAAGCTGGTTAATTGATTTTTACAACATCTCTCAATAATCAATAATTGACTTATTAAGTATGATATGCTAAGCAATTTTAAGCATTCCTTCCTGGGCTTTACCAAACAGCAATTGTTGACCAAAAATCGAATTTTGGTACACATTTCGTCTGCTGGTTTCGTCTGCTAGATAGAAGTTGTGATCTCATCAGCTTGTAAGGAAGATTATGGCTAAGTTTCAACGGACAAATACTCCAAAATTTAATTGGGTAACTCGGTTTCGGAATTGGCTGGCTGTTAACTTGGGCATTTCTCAAGTCCGTAAGGAAGAAATTTACCACGACTTACTTATTTCTGTCACCCTACAGGATGTCAGTTATTGGCTACAGGTAATATTCGCGGCGGGAATTGCTACTTTGGGGTTAGTGCTAAATAGTCCAGCTGTAATTATCGGAGCAATGTTAATTTCTCCACTGATGGGGACGATTCTTGCTACCGGTTTAGCATTTGCTGCGGGGGACTTAATTTTAGCAGTGCGGGCAACACTAAATCTTGCCCTGAGTTGTGCGGTAGCAATTATTTTTGCTGTTACTTTAGTAGGAATTTTACCTTTTAAACAACTAACTTCTGAAATTGCTGCCCGGACTAACCCCAACGTTCTAGACTTAGTAATTGCATTATTTTCTGGCGCTTTAGGTTCAGTCGTTACCTGCAAAAGACCTAAAGGGGTTGTTACCTCGATACCGGGAGTATCGATAGCAGTTGCACTTATGCCTCCTTTATGTGTCGTTGGTTATGGAATTGGCATAACTACTAGCTTGAGCTTCACAGATGGATTGCAAATTGCTCGTGGTGGAGGTTTGCTATTTTTAACAAATCTGATAGCAATTACACTCATGGCAATGATAGTTTTTTGGTTACTACATATTGATACGCCGCTAGTACGGGAACGGGTGCGAGAGTGGCATCAAAAAGACCCCGAAAGCCATTGGTTTCAATCACTTATCGCAAGTTCCTCTATTTCCAATCGCTTAAAAGTTATTGGTAGTCTTCCTAGTCGCTTTATTTTAATTTTATTTCCAGTATTAGTTCTGCTCATCCCACTGAATGAGTCTTTAATTCAACTGCGGCAAGAAATTACTCAAAAACAACAAAATAACAAGATTATTAAAGTTGGGACAGAAATTTGGCAGCAGAAATTTGCAACTTTTACAGATGGTCAACGCCGCTCTGATATTAGCAAGATTTTTGCCCAAGAGCAAAATGGTAAGCTTTTGATTCAGATGAGAGTGTTTACGAGCAAGTTATATACTGCCGAAGAGAAAAATGAATTTGTTCGATTAGTTGCATCTCGTTTAAAAAAAAACTCTGATGCAGTCCAATTACAATTAATTGAAATTCCCACAGCTTCTAAAGACCTCATCGCCCAATTAGCAGCAACTGAGAAAAAAGAACTGGAAGTAGAGAAAAAACCACAGCCAACGATAGCAGAATCTCAAGCTGCTTTTTTACAAAGCACGGAGGCTGCTTTACAGAATTTCCAGCTTCCCCCGCCAGCCCAATTATTACGTTATGAGGTGATAATCACAAATAATACAACAGAACCATTAAGTTTGAATATGGTTTATCTTAGCGAACGTGAAATGAGTACAGATGCAAAAAATATATTGATAGATGATATTAGAAATAGACTCATTTTTCCAAATGCTAACGTCAGGTTTCAAAGAATACCTGTTGACCAAGGAACCATCACATTTGCATCAGATAGAACAGAACTTTCATCTGCTAGTACTCAGTTACTCTCTCGGATTGCGAGAATCCTACAGTTACAGCCAAATTTGCAAATAGAAATCACTGCTGATCTGTCAAATAAAGAACCAGATAGTATTGTCAAAAAAAGAATTAATGTTATTAAAAACTACCTGAATTCTCAATGGAAAATTACAGCTAATCAAATTAATATATCTTCAAAAAAGATTGAATCTAGCCGCAATATAGAACTAAAAATGAAAGTAGCTAAAAGACCTGAAATAAATTTAATAAAACCTTAATATAATATCTATTCAATTTAAGTGCATTAGCTTGAGTTTGATAAAGCTGATGTATGCAATTTTTGTGGAGGCGATCGCAACGAAACAAAAAAACAAAAGCCCCCTCCAAAGTGGAGGGAGCTTTTTTATCTATCTGAAAGACTACTTGATATTAACCGTTGATCGCAGGAGCGGTTAGAGCGACAGGAGCAGCTTCAGCAGCAGCCAAATCGAGGGGGAAGTTGTGAGCGTTACGCTCGTGCATAACTTCCATACCCAGGTTAGCGCGGTTGATGATGTCTGCCCAGGTGTTAATGACGCGACCTTGAGAGTCAATCACTGACTGGTTGAAGTTGAAACCATTCAGATTGAACGCCATTGTGCTGATACCCAGCGCAGTGAACCAGATTCCGACTACAGGCCAAGCAGCCAAGAAGAAGTGCAAGCTGCGAGAGTTGTTGAAGGAAGCGTATTGGAAGATAAGCCTTCCGAAGTAACCGTGAGCAGCTACGATGTTGTAGGTTTCTTCCTCTTGACCGAACTTGTAACCGTAGTTTTGAGATTCGGTTTCGGTTGTTTCACGAACTAAGGAAGATGTAACCAGAGAACCGTGCATTGCACTGAACAAACTTCCACCGAATACACCTGCTACACCTAACTGGTGGAAGGGGTGCATTAAGATGTTGTGTTCGGCTTGGAACACCAACATGAAGTTGAAGGTTCCCGAGATACCCAAGGGCATACCGTCAGAGAAGGAACCTTGACCCAAGGGGTAGATCAAGAAGACTGCGCTTGCTGCTGCTACAGGTGCAGAGTATGCTACGGCAATCCAAGGACGCATCCCTAAGCGGTAGGACAATTCCCACTCACGACCCATGTAGCAGAATACGCCGATTAAGAAGTGGAAAATTACCAACTGGTAAGGACCACCGTTGTACAACCACTCATCTAAGGATGCTGCTTCCCAAATTGGGTAGAAGTGTAAACCGATGGCGTTAGAAGAAGGTACTACTGCACCAGAGATGATGTTGTTGCCGTATAGTAACGAACCTGCTACTGGCTCACGGATTCCATCGATGTCTACAGGAGGTGCGGCGATGAAGGCGATGATGAAGCAGGTGGTTGCGGCTAGCAGCGTCGGGATCATCAATACCCCGAACCAACCGATGTATAGACGGTTGTTGGTGCTGGTGATCCAGTTGCAGAACCGCTCCCATACGTTAGCGCTTTGGGCGCGTTGTAAAGTTGCTGTCATTGTTCTTATGATTGCTTAACTTTCGTTAATGATTTACGTAGGTTGTTTTACCTACATTCATAAGCTTAGAATAATGTTTGAGATTTGTAAAGAATATTTAATTAAATTTTGTTTATTAATGTAAATAAAATTTATAAATAGTTCTGATTTTAGATTATTTACAGGTTTTTGTATGTGAGCGATCGCTCATTCACTATTTCTGAATTTCCCTTAAAAGTAACAGTTACCAGCTACCAGATTGTTCACTGATAACTGATAACTGACTACTGATAGATCAACCAGGAGGCCATGCCATATGTCTTCCTCCCAGGATATGCAGATGCAAATGGTAAACAGTTTGACCACCGTCATCGCCAGTGTTGATCACCACACGGTAGCCATTTGTTAGTCCGGCTTGGGCAGCAACTCGCTGAGCCGTTAACAAAAGATGCCCCAAAAGCGCTTGATCTCCAGGTTCGGCTTCAGCTAGTTTCGGGATTGGTTTTTTCGGAATGACAAGGATATGAACTGGTGCTTGGGGATTAATATCTTTGAAAGCCAGTGCCAAGTCATCCTCATAGATAATATTCGCTGGTATTTCTCGACGAATGATTTTGCCAAAAATTGTGTCTTGGGTTGTCATGTGTAATTTGTTATTTGTCATTTGCCAATTGTCAATGATAAGACAAAGGACAAAGGACTAATGACAAAGGAAAAAAGACTATGCTTGCCAGGGTCTGGAGTGGAGCGATCATAGGCATTGACGCCGTTAAGGTGGGTGTAGAAGTTGATGTTTCTGGGGGTTTGCCAGGAATTGTTGTTTTGGGTTTACCAGACGCGGCGGTACAAGAAAGCAAGGAAAGAGTAAAAGCTACTCTCAAAAATTCGGGCTTCGCCTTTCCGATGCGAAAAATAGTGATTAATCTCACACCTGCGGATTTACGTAAAGAAGGCCCCTGTTTTGATTTGCCCATGAGTGTGGGAGTTTTAGCAGCTTCCGAACAAGTTAGCACTGAGTTGCTAGAGAATTATCTTTTCTTAGGCGAGGTTTCTTTAGATGGCAGTTTACGCCCAGTAGCTGGAGTGTTGCCTATTGCTGCTGCTGCCAACAAGATGGGAATTACAGGTTTAGTTGTGCCTGCGGATAATGCCCAAGAAGCCGCTTTAGTTAAGGGGTTAAATGTTTATGCTTTTAAAAATCTGGCGGATGTGGCTGATTTTTTAAATAATTCAGGACGTTACCAGCCTGTACAGTTGGATGACTATACGATAGAGACACAACCTGGCGCATCTCTACAAGCTGATTTAAAAGATGTTAAAGCCCAGGCTCATGCTCGTCGGGCATTAGAAATTGCTGCGGCTGGGGGTCACAATTTAATTTTTGTCGGGCCACCAGGGAGTGGTAAGACAATGCTAGCAAGACGTTTACCAGGGATTTTACCTCCGTTGAGTTTCCCAGAAGCTTTGGAAGTAACACGCATTCACTCGGTAGCTGGTTTATTAAAAAACAGAGGTTCTCTAGTACGCGATCGCCCTTTTCGTAGCCCCCACCATTCCGCATCAGGCCCGTCTCTCGTCGGTGGTGGTACGTTTCCCCGTCCTGGGGAAATTTCTTTATCACATTTGGGTGTACTTTTCCTAGATGAGTTAACAGAATTTAAACGCGATGTTTTGGAATTCCTACGTCAGCCTTTGGAAGATGGCTTTGTGACAATTTCTAGAACAAAACAATCTGTGATGTTTCCGGCTCAGTTTACTTTAGTAGCAAGTACTAATCCCTGTCCCTGCGGTTATTACGGTGATACCATTCAACAGTGTACGTGTTCGCCACGGCAACGAGAACAGTATTGGGCAAAGCTATCTGGGCCTTTAATGGATCGGATTGATTTACAAGTTGCGGTAAACCGTTTGAAGCCAGAGGAAATTACCCAACAACCGACGGGAGAAGCTTCAGCAATTGTTAGGGAACGGGTACAACAAGCACGCGATCGCGCATCTTTAAGATTTAATCATGAACCGAATCTGCGTTGTAATGCCCAAATGCAAAGTAGTCATTTACAGAAATGGTGCAAGTTAGATGAGGCAAGTCGTAACTTATTAGAAAGTGCAATTAAAAAATTAGGGTTATCAGCCAGAGCAAGCGATCGCATTCTCAAAGTAGCACGTACAATTGCTGATTTAGCAGGAGACGAGAATTTGCAAGTGCATCATCTAGCAGAGGCAATTCAGTATCGTACGATAGATAGAATGCAGTAAGAGAGTTATGTTTATTCCTGCCAACTTACTTAGTACAGCTTTGCATAAAAGCGTAGCGATTTAAAACGCAGAGGGGCGCAAAGGTAAACGCAGAGGGGCGCGGAGTCTTGGTGCCAAAATTTCGTTATAAATTTATGCAATTTTCTACTTAGATTGAAAGATCAGAGTCATCCTAAATCCACGTAGGTTCTACGCTACGCGCCTTTTGAAAGCCGCAGTTTTGATAGAAATCCACAGCATTTTTTACAGCTAAAAGAATTTGCTGGTGGTAGCCTGCATAGCGACTCTGGAGTGCTTGTATAATGAGTCGTCCAATACCCTGGCGCTGAAAAGCTGGTCTAGATCAAGCTTTCAATAAAGATTCTCCGCCATCAATCCAAACTTCCGTGCCAGTAATATGACTTGAAGCATCTGAAGCTAGGAATAGTACCAACTGTGCTACTTGTTCCGATGTTCCTGGCTTACCATTTGTTAAAGGAATTTCACCTTCAGGAAATTCTACAGGTTCTTGAATTTGTTCTAAATCCTGTCTGTCTGTATTTTCGTCTATATTAGTCGCGATCGCACCAGGACAAATCACATTCACACGGATGCGGTGTTTCGCTAGTTCTAAAGCTACCATTTTTGTAAAAGCAACTTGAGCTGCTTTAGTACAAGAATAAGCAGTTGCACCTGTATTGCTAAAGGTACGTGTGCCATTAACCGAAGATGTAATAATTACCGAACCGCCTTGTTTCTTCAAATAAGGCACAGCATATTTAACTGTTAAAAACGTTCCTGTAAGATTGACAGTTATAGTTTTATTCCAGTCTTCAGGTGTCAATTCTTCTATAGAAGCCCAAACACCATTAATTCCAGCGTTAGCAAAGACAATATCCAAGCGTCCCCACTTATCAATAATTGCTTGGATTGCTTGTTGCATTTGTTCTGGATTAGAAATATCAGCAACTAATGGTATTGCTTCACCATTATTGTTGTTAATTTCGGTAACGGTTTCTTCCAATTCATCTTTGGTATGCCCTAAAGCCGCGACTTTTGCTCCTTCTGTGGCAAATAGCTTTGCTGTTGCTTTCGCAATACCAGAACCTGCTCCTGTTACCAGTACTACTTTGTTTGCAAGTTGCATTTTGATAATTGTTGGTAGTTAGTAGTTGATGGTTAGTAGTTAATAGTTGATGGTTAGTTGGGAAAATAACAAACAACTATTAATGAAGTTTTATGTAACATAAAGCCATAGTTCTGTTCATACCTCTACTGGTATGAACTAAGTTACTACTTAGGACAGAAGCTAACTGTCTTTAATCTTTTTATCTTAAAATTATTAGTTATAACTTAATAGTTATATCTCAAAAAAATTATCTAATGATTAATTATATATATTTTTGATTGATATTAGAAAGGAATAACATGTATGAAAACTCAATTGTTGCTTATAGGCATCCTTGCATCTACTTTTAGTTTAGTTTCCAGTACTGCTCTCAAAGCCCAAACTGCTAGTAATACTAATACAGCAAAGACATATCATCCGGGTTTTTGGCAACCTGTAGCAAGATTAAATAATATAGAGAGGTTTGTCAAAGTTGACATAATAAATACTACAAAGACTCCTCTACAATATAGTTTATCCTCTGGAGATGCTTTGAATACAGTGATTCCTGTAGGAGGTAGAGTTACACTAACTACTAATTCTCTTCCTACTTATGTTTTGATTTATGATCAGCAGTCCCAGATTCCTTTAAAGTATAATGTGTCAACACAAGGTAATGCAGCTACTGTTATAGTACAGCAAGCTAACACAACAACTGGAGCTGGAGACACTACACTTAATTTACAAAAATCAGGAGCTATATACGTCTATTAGGAGACTTCTGATTTTAACTGTTCATTACCGTACATATTTATCCAAATTGTAGATAAATTAGTGATATCTAATACCTGTTTATCACTCTTATCGGTGTTTTTAAACAGTGCTGTAAAAGCACCTGCCCCTAAGCCATTTTGAGGAAACATTCGATAACAAGATATTGTAGTTAGATGAGACTGATAATTTTGTAAATGACTAATTTTCACTGCTTGAAACTGAGGAAACTTTTTTAATAACCATTCACAAACTTCTTCATTTTCTTCTGGTGAATAGGTACAAGTAATGTAAGCAAGATATCCTTGTGGGGCGACAATCTGAGCAGAGTTAGCTACAATGCGTTTTTGCCGATTTGCACTCTTATTAATAGCACTAGGATGAAAACATCCTGGTGCTTTTTCACCTTTAGCTAGTAAGGATTGTCCAGTACAGGGAGCATCGACTATTACTAAATCACTAGATGCAGGTATGCTTTCTGCAAAGATACTAGAATCTCTATTGACAACTATAGATGGAATAATGTGACAACGCTTGAAATTAGAAATTAACATCCCCAAGCGTTTACCAATCACCTCATTACTAATAAGTAACTCTGGTTGCAACAGTTTCCAAGCAAAAATGCTCTTACCTCCTGGTGCAGCGCACATATCAAAAATAACTTGAATTGGTTGATTAATTTCTAATAAAGTTGAAGCAGCAAATACAGAAGAAAAATCTAAACAATAAAAATATCCTTGTTCATGTAGTGGATGTTGACTAGGTTTTACTCCTACAGATAAGCGATCTATAAAATTTGGTTGCCAAGGAATTGGTTCTTCTAGGATAAAAGGTAAATTTTCTGCTTTATTTTGACACCAGAGTATACAGGGTGAAAAAGGTTTGGGATTAATTAAAGCTTCTATAAACTTTGCTTGTTCATCTGAATTTTTGAATAAACGCTTACTAAGTTTTAGTAATAATTTTGACGGTGTTTCCATAAAATTATGCTAGTAAATGTATAGTTGCAAAATTATAGAGAAAATTGTCTGATAAGAACAATTTCTGAGCAGTCGATTATTTAAAAATAAAAATATAATATGTAGTATTGAGATGACCAATTATTTCTTAATGGTGCAGAACAAGCAGATTTATCTGTGTGGTCAATCCAAAATCGTTTGACGATCGCCACATTATTACTCAACATAGAGGCATTGTCGTGGTATTTGATAACTTTCGCCGCAAGTTACGTCAAGAAGCATTATTGTGGTGGGATGAAGGGTTGATAGATGCTTTACAGTACAAACACCTCGCCGAACGCTATCAATTCCATCAACTGGAAATAGCCCAAGGCGATCGCTTCGTTTTCATCCTAATTATGGTGGGCTGCATTTTGTTAGGTTTAGGTGTAATTACCTTTGTTGCAGCAAACTGGCAAGTATGGTCAAAAGCAATAAAATTCACTTTACTACTGAGTTTGTTCTTAGTAACTAATGTTACTGGTTTTTATCTTTGGCAGCAACCAAATCAACATAGCACATTGAGTAGAAATAAATTACTGGGACATGGATTGCTAATTTTAGCTGCTTTGCTTTTAGGTGCAAATATAGCGCTGTCAGTGCAAATGTTTCACATAAGCAGTTCAGATTGTGAAATATTTCTTTATTGGGGGTTCGCTGTTTTATTAATGGCTTATAGTCTACGTTTAAGTTCCTTGGGAACACTGGGAATTATCCTCATCCAAATGGGGTATTGGACGGGACTATCCGCAGGGTACTCACAAGATCATTCAATTTGGGCACAGTTAGTAGTACAACATATGCCCTTACTATCAGCAGTAATGTTTATAACTCTAGCCTACAGGTGCAAATCACAGTGGATTTTTACCTTAGGTGCGATCGCCTTGATTACTTCCTTGCAATTAAATCTCAAATTTTGGGAATTTAGCCAATATTCTGATTCTTTAACGTGGATTCCGGCTGTTGCCTTGACTCTACCACCAGCCTTACTGTGGAGTTACGATGATTTGTTATTTCCTAAAATCAGTTTTAGAGCTTTTCAACCTATAGCTAGGATGCTAGCTCTCATATTTTTCAGTATTCTATTTTATTTTCTCTCTTTTCGTTGGTGGTGGACAAGTTCTACTCAAAATTCATCTTTAATTAATTCTTGGTCACTCTTAGATGTGATATTTTTTTGTAGTTTAGCAACTTGGCAATGGTATTATTTATTAACAAAAAAAAGTAAGCATAACCGCAAAACTGAACCTATTACAATTGCATTTGGCAGTTTTACTCTCCTTACAAGTGTAGTCATCTTTTGGCATCAAAGCATTAGCCCAATTCCCACTATTGGAATCATTGTCTTTAATTCACTGCTAGCCATTTTTGCTTTGGGAATAATTCGACTAGCACTGGTGGCAGCTGAAAGAAGCGCTTTTTGGAGCGGAATCATTTTGTTAACACTACACATTATCAGCAGAATGCTGGAATATAACACATATATGGTGTTGAAATCTGTTGTATTTGTCTTGTGCGGTATAGCTGTTATTATTGCTGGAATTTGGTTTGAAAATCAATTTTTTAGTGTATCTTACTCTTCAAAGGATAGAAGATGAAATTAAATTCGCCAGAAACTAAACAGTCTTCATCTTTTATCAATAAAAATAGTTTTCCTAATTACTTAATCCCTCATCAACCAAACATCACAAAAGCAATATCTACTTGGTGGTTTATCATTACTCTCATAATTCAAACACTGCTAATTGTGATGATACCATTGCCCGCCCTTGTTACTCATATCACAGGTAAAACAGTTATTTTAAAAGCTGTCCCTGTAGATCCTTACAATCTCCTGCTTGGCTACTCAATGACACTGGATTATGAAATTTCTCAGATTAATACTTTGCAAAAACTTCCTGGTTGGCAACAGTTGATGCAGCAGAAAACTTATTGGCACAATGGAATGAATTTGTATGTGATTTTACAACAGCAGAAATCTGAAAGCAAAAATATGCCTGCACCCTGGAAACCAATAGGCATAACTAGTAAGCGTCCCTCTTCTCTTCCTAATAATCAGGTAGCCTTAAAAGGACATTATAGTCACGCTTCCGTTCATTTTGGCTTAGATACATATTACATTCCTGAAGAGCAACAACAGCAGATTAATCAAGATTTATTCCATGCACAACAAGCTAGACAAGAAAAAGCGCAACCAATAGTTGTAGAAATCAAAGTTAATCCACAAGGTAAAGCTGTACCGATAAGTATGTGGGTTAGTAATACATCTAAGCAGGGAAAAACCTCACACAACTATCGCTTTTAGTAGCAAATTCTCTGCGTCCCTGTGCGCCTCTTACACAAATATTTTTACCCCATCCTAACCCTCCCTTGTAAAGGCTACGGTGTACACACAAGTCTGAAATAGCTTATAAACCCTGGTTTTACCCCACCCTAATCCTCCCCTTTTAAAGGGGAGGGAACTGGATTTGTTGTTTACCCCGAAATTCGGGGGCATTAAGGGGGGTAAATCTAACTTGTGTGTACACGGTAGGTTTACGGGAACAGAACTAACCTGAGATTTTGCACCATTCGATTGAAGAGCCAGAGGCTCTAGTGGTGCAAGATGTAAATAAATCTTCCCTTCCAGTTATTTTTATTTATTTTTATAAACAACTAATCTTCATGACGATGCTGCCATGCTACACCAAAAGCTGCTGCTGCTCCAGCAACTAATCCAGTACCCATTCCTTCTATAGTTTTAGTAATCGGATCTTTGGTCAAACACTCACTGGTAACTGTATTTGCTTGTAAACAAGAGTTGCTTTCTGCCCAGCTAGTAGTACCACCTAGAACTACACCAGCTAAACTACAAGAAACAACGAGCAGTAAAAGGCGCTTGGTTTTTCTATCCATAGATAGTTGTTAGAAATTGAATAAGTTGCAAAGATTCCTCACCTACTTTACCAACAGCAGAGTTATTCAGCAAATTTAAATCAGTAGGGATGGGAGTTGAATGATTACACTAACGAATAGGGCGATCGCACTTTTCAACCAATCCTTAGCAATCAAAGATTCCATCAACAATGTGCAGGGGAAAGCCGCAATGCTGCACTAATTGGCAGAGTTAATCTCAACAGGGAGATATATCAAAGAGTGGATACTCGTTTATGGTTATTAAAGGCTCGTTGGCGAGGGTCGAACACTCATCGGCAAAGATTAATGACTCATGAGTGAGTGTCAAACACTCGTTGGTAAATATCAAAGGCTTATACTCGTTCCCAGGCTTAGCCTGGGAACGAGCAAACGAGCAAAACGAATCCCCCAACCTCCCCACACACGGACGGTATTACTACTTGAAAAAGACGTGAAGACCGATCTAGCTATTGACCCACTTATTTTTAAAATGACCATATAAGAACAAAAATTATATTTGCGCGTGTTGTTGTTCGTTCCTCAAAAAGCCTATGCAACCAACTAATCCAAACCAATTTACAGAAAAAGCGTGGGAAGCGATCGCACATACTCCTGATATTGCTAAACAAAATCACCATCAGCAAATCGAAAGCGAACATCTGATGAAGGCGTTGCTAGAACAAGAAGGACTAGCAGGCCCAATTTTGACCAAAGCAGGAGTGAATCTGCAAAAGCTACGCGATCGCACTGACCAATACATCCAACGTCAGCCAAGAGTCTCGGGAAGCATCAATTCTGTTTACCTGGGACGCAGCTTGGACTCTCTGTTAGACCGGGCTGAAGGCTATCGTAAGGAGTTTGGTGACGAATATATATCGATAGAACATTTATTACTTGCTTACGCCAAAGATGATCGCTTTGGTAAAAGTCTATTCCAAGAATTCGGATTAGACGAAAGAAAATTAAAAGATACTATTAAGCAAATTCGGGGAAGCCAGAAAGTGACCGACCAAAATCCAGAAGGTAAATACCAAGCACTGGAGAAGTATGGGCGTGATCTCACTGAAGCCGCCCGTCAAGGTAAACTTGACCCAGTGATTGGACGAGATGACGAAATTCGCCGCACGATTCAAATTCTCTCTCGCCGCACCAAGAATAACCCTGTATTAATTGGGGAACCAGGTGTAGGTAAAACTGCAATTGTCGAAGGTTTAGCCCAGCGCATCGTCGCTGGTGATGTACCCCAGTCTCTCAAAGACCGCAAACTTATTGCTTTAGACATGGGTGCTTTGATTGCAGGGGCAAAATTCCGGGGTGAATTTGAAGAACGTCTCAAAGCAGTTTTAAAAGAAGTCACCGAATCCGGCGGTAACATAATTCTATTTATTGATGAAATTCATACTGTTGTCGGTGCAGGTGCTACCCAAGGCGCAATGGATGCTAGCAACTTGCTCAAACCAATGTTGGCGCGGGGAGAATTGCGCTGTATTGGTGCGACGACTTTAGATGAATACCGTAAGTATATTGAAAAAGACGCCGCTCTAGAGCGACGCTTCCAGCAAGTTTATGTCGATCAACCGAGTGTAGAAGATACGATTTCGATTCTGCGCGGGTTGAAAGAACGCTATGAATTGCATCACGGGGTGAAAATCTCCGATAATGCTTTAGTTGCGGCGGCGACACTGTCGAGTCGATATATTAGCGATCGCTTCTTACCAGACAAAGCTATTGATTTGGTAGACGAAGCCGCAGCTAGGTTAAAAATGGAGATTACCTCCAAACCAGAAGAACTCGACGAAATTGATCGCAAAATCTTGCAGTTAGAAATGGAGAAGTTGTCGCTGCAAAAAGAAAGCAACACAGCTTCTCGTGAACGTCTCGAAAGACTAGAAAAAGAACTAGCGGATCTCAAAGAAGAACAACGGGCATTAAACGCTCAGTGGCAGTCTGAAAAAGATATTATTACTAAAATCCAGTCTGTCAAAGAAGAGATCGACCGCGTTAACTTAGAAATTCAGCAAGCCGAACGCGATTACGACCTCAACCGCGCCGCTGAGTTAAAATACGGCAAATTAACTGACTTGCACCGCAAACTCGAAGCCGCAGAATCTGAGTTAGCCCAAACTCAACACACTGGTAAATCTCTGCTGCGGGAAGAAGTCACTGAATCGGACATCGCCGAAGTAATTTCTAAGTGGACGGGTATCCCGATCAGCAAATTGGTGGAATCTGAAAAAGAAAAACTACTGCACTTAGAAGATGAACTACATCGCCGTGTAGTCGGACAAAAAGAAGCAGTCACAGCTGTTGCGGATGCAATTCAGCGATCGCGCGCTGGTTTAGCAGATCCGAATCGTCCCATTGCTAGCTTTATTTTCCTCGGACCCACAGGTGTAGGTAAAACAGAACTAGCAAAAGCCCTCGCAGCCTACCTGTTTGACACCGAAGAGGCGCTAGTCAGAATTGACATGTCCGAGTACATGGAGAAACACGCCGTTTCGCGTTTAATTGGTGCGCCTCCAGGATACGTCGGTTACGAGGAAGGCGGACAGTTAACCGAATCAATTCGTCGTCGTCCCTATGCAGTGATTCTCTTCGATGAAATCGAAAAAGCCCACCCAGATGTGTTCAACATCTTGTTGCAAATTCTCGATGATGGACGTGTCACTGATGCTCAAGGTCATACGGTAGACTTCAAGAACACTATTATTATCATGACCAGCAACATCGGTTCGCAGTTTATTCTTGATGTCGCTGGAGATGAATCCCGGTATGACGAAATGCGTCATCGGGTGATGGAAGCAATGCGGAATTCCTTCCGTCCAGAATTCCTCAACCGCATTGACGAGATCATCATCTTCCACGGTTTGCAAAAAGAGGAATTGCGCGAGATTGTGCAGTTACAAATCGAAAGACTACGGCAAAGATTGGGCGATCGCAAGATATCATTGAAGCTTTCGGATGCTGCCCTTGACTTTTTAGCCGAAGTAGGTTATGACCCTGTATTTGGTGCGCGCCCACTCAAGCGTGCTATTCAACAGGAGTTAGAAACACCAATTGCCAAAGCTATTTTGCGGGGCGAATTCAATGATGGTGATACCATCTTTGTAGATATTGAGAATGAGCGCCTTTCCTTCAAGCGCTTACCTGCTGAAATATTAACGACTTAACAGTGATCAGTGAACAGTTATCATTACTTTTGATAACTGTTCACTGATTTCATTGGTACTTGGCAAATTAGTTGATAGGGTAATTTTATTTATTACAGAATAATATTATACTGCGACAGCAATCCCATTTGAGTTGTAAACAATCATATTGCCCAGATCCCCGACTTTTCTCAAAAGTCGGGGATCTTGCTATAGCAAAGGTACAGAATAAGCGATCGCAATTCTGCTGTCATGGCAAAAAGCAGACTAAAAATGATTAACGAAATCTAGTTAATAATTCCTCACGAGATAACCGCAGCAATAAAGGCGTGAATTCTTCTGGCGATAATGCTAACAAAGGATCAATAATTGCTCTTAATTCTTCATCTAAAGAACCAAATCGAACTTGCAGTAAATTCTCTATCACAGTGCGACGTTCTGTTTGTATACCTTCTTGTATACCTTCTTGGATACCTTCTTGGATACCTTCCTGTTTAGCTTCCGCTAACTTTTGCTCATAAAGAGGTGATAACCGCATAATTAACTCTCTATCCTCTTCATCTAAATTTTGATTTACTTCTATCGTAGTCTTTAAATTCAACAATAAATCAATTGCTTTGGAACGCAAAGGATGATCTTGAGGTAGTGCTTCTAGTTCATCTATAGCTTGCTGCTGCACTCTTCCCTTACCCAAAATTCTTAACCACAATGTTTCTTGAGTACGCGGTAACTGATGAATTGCAACTATTGCTGTTCTGAAATAATCGCCTAAAAAGTGAACTCCAACTCCCCAACTTTCTTCATCTAGCCTAGCCCTAAATCCCTCTAACAGTGATGCAGAAGCCGTAGGCGAAAGAATCCACAAAAACGGCAATTCTGATTCTACAATTCGATTGCTATCACCTTTATTTTGACGTTTTAAATCTGCAAAAATATCAAATAATTTATTCATACAACTGCGAATTTCCGCAGGTGTAGCCGCATTTCTAAAAGGTTCAAATAGTGCAGTTTGAGCAGCAAATCTACCTAATAATCCCAACTCTATTTTGTCGCTACTAGATTGGGGCAAAGGTGCAAAGTAAACATCAATTTCCCGTATTTCTGCCGGAACTTTCCGGCTAGTTTCTACAGTGCCTAATGGCTGTAATAATTCTTTGAGATAATCTTTAGCAAATTGGTCGTAGGGAAATCTAGTCATTAGTTAACTTTATAGTGCCCTTATATTTGACGTTAGTGCGATCGCATTTAAATTACTCCCAAAAAGGAATAAAAAATAAGTATAACTTTTTACTCTATTCATCTTTTTGCTGTAAGGTATACAACTTTATACGCACTAGTTGAAAACTAACTCAATCTTGATTTCAAACCAAAAGTGACCATTTTATATTTATTTGTCACTTATGACATTAATTTTAATGCAAAAGTTAACCTTAGCTAGTTTTATTGCTCTCTTTGAAATAATTGCGTGCTTATTGCTGTAACAGAATTTTGTTTGCGATCGCACAATAGTTAGCATTGTTACAGCAATTATCTCTACTACTTGGTAGAGGATGTTAGCAGCTAATCTGTGTTATCGTGTTGGCTAAAATTTAAGCGAAAGACAATTTTACTGAATATTTGTCAGTTTTTGATCCCATTGTATCAGGAAACATTTATAATGTTTTTATTTCCATAAAACAATTATTCAAATAATCTTGCCACAATGCTAGTAAGTTTAGTACTAGTAATATAGATTTTACTGTCTTAAAAATAAAAAATTTCCTTTGGTAATTTAGTAGCAAAAACAGCAGAAATTATGAAATATAAAGCTTTCAAAAAGTATTATCATTTTCCCAAAAATAAACATTAAATTTAAGTAAAAAATAGTTTTAGATGATTGTTGCCAAACTGGCAACATAAGCTCTATAGATTTGTTATTTATTGATTTACCAGGCTTTTTATTTATGTCTATTAAAGGCAATAAAAGCTACCAAAAAATGACAATGCACGCGCCTTGAAAATATCAAATTTTAAACCTTTGTTGACGTAGAACTTTAGACACACAGGGGGATAAAACAAGTTAAACAACTAAATTGTGAAGCAAATTTGGATTAACTTTTTCATCATCACCTTTACAATATGATTGGTCAGTTACTCGCAGGACATTATCAAGTCCTTAAAGTATTGGGTGAGGGGGGATTTGGTCAAACTTATATTGTTGAAGACATACATCTCCCTGGAAAACCTAAGTGTGTCCTTAAACATCTTAAAACTACTAGTACGGACTCAGAATCTTTAGAAATCGCCAGGAGGCTATTTCAAAAAGAAGCCGACACCCTGCAACAGTTAGGTAACCACGACCAGATACCAAGGCTTTTAGCTTACTTTGAAGAAGACCAACAGTTTTACTTAGTCCAAGAATTTATTGAGGGACATCCTCTCAGTAGAGAATTTTTTGTCGGACAAAAATGGACACAAAAACAGACTATAAAAATGCTCATTGAAATATTGAGCATTTTAGAATTTGTCCACGGTCAAGGAGTAATTCATCGCGACATCAAACCAGATAATCTGATTAGACGCGCTAGTGACAATCAATTAGTTTTAATTGACTTCGGGGCAATTAAACAATTACGCAGCCAAACGATGATTGGGTCAGGAAAGCAAAATATGACAATTATCGTTGGTACTCGTGGTTATATGCCCTCTGAACAAATCCGGCGTGTACCTCGTCCCAGCAGTGATATTTATGCTTTGGGGATGATGGGTATTCAAGCATTAACAGGAGTACATCCGCATACACTACAAGATGATCCGGAGACAGGAGAAGTACTTTGGCAAGAACTCACCTCTGTAACTCCAGAGTTTGCTGATGTCCTCACTAAGATGACTCGTTATCATTTCAAAGACCGCTACCAAACGGCGACTGAGGCATTAGAGGCACTACGAGAATTATTAGTTAATTGTGGTGAAACTGAAGCAGCAGAAGTTGAAGCGAAACCAGAAATTGCTAGTACTAAATTACATCAATTAACAATAGAGTGGATAGAAGACGGACAGATTAAATATCGTACGATTCTAGAGAATCAAGCTAGTAAAAATATAGGTAAAATCCGTATTGGCCGCAACCCTCAAGAGTGCGATATTGTTTTACCAGATCCGACAATATCTGGACTGCACGCTGAGATATTTTTTCATATCGAAAAGCAAAGATTTTATTTACGAAATTTACGACAGCAAAATCCTCCAATTGTTGATGGACAGTTGCTTTTAGCTGGGGAAATACCTCTGGCTGTTGGTAGTCATATACGTTTGGGCCAACAGGATTTTAGGGTTAAAGATATAACCTGCAAAGAGTCTGGTGATGGTTACACGCCGATAGAGTATGCTAAACGTTTTGCAATTACATTAGCATCACCACAACCTGTACTCAAGACAATAAGGGTATCTCAATTTAAAAAGTCCCAAGAAGTAGCAAAGCCCTCACCACCACCTCGATCTATTATCGTTTCGGTTGCTCCCAAAAAAGTGCAGCGACCACTACTCAAGACAGGTACGGCTGCTTTCATGAGTGCGATCGCAGGTGTAATAGTATTAAATACTGTTAATTTAAGCAGAGGCAATTCCCAACAAAATTTTATCTCCCAGGAACCACAAATGTGTCGCCTTGTATCTCCCTCTGGCGGCAAACTATTAGCAAAACTGCGTCCAGAACCACAAACAGAAGTTGGTGCGTTAAAACAATTGAATCTTGGTGAAAAAGTTTTATTTATTCAAGCAAGGGGAGATTTTATTCAAGTACGACTCGCTGATGGGACACAAGGTTGGGTATTTGGAGATGAAATTCAGCCTTGCGACAAAACAGCACGTAATTATCGTACTTGGTAATTTTGTTAGTTGTTAGTTGTTAGTTGTTATTTGTTAGTGGGTAGAGACGCGAGGAACATCGCGTCTGTACATTAGTTGTTAGTTGTTTTAATACTCCCCACACTCCCCACACTCCCCACACTCCCCACACTCCCCACACTCCCCACACTCCCATCCCCCCATCTCCCCATCTCTTTTGAGACTTTCCTCCCTGCGATGGATTTGGGTAATAGATCGTTAAGGAACAAAATGTTTTAGTGACCGTTTAAAAAATTGGCGTTGCCGAAAAATTTATCCTTGTGGCAAAGCAAAAATATTAAATATAAAAACTATCTCAACGGAAATGTCCTAGTAAGCCGTGTAGATTTTAGTAAATTCACAAAATCCTATTGGAAACCAAATTTTATGTCACTAGAACAGGTTAATGCTTTTTATGAGCTTTTAAATTCAGATCAAGTTCTCTACGAGCAATACTATAACAAATGTTCTAACAAAGGCCTTTTTGGTGTCTGGGATTGGGACAAAACCAAAATAGTTGATTTTGCTGCTTCTATTGGTTACAACTTCACTGAAACAGAACTCGATTTAGCATGGTTTGGTGGAGATGCAAGTCTTTGTGTAGGATTTACCCAATGAGATGATAGTTAGGTCGGCGTAAATAATTATCGTTGGGATAAGGCAGAGGGCAGTCACAATGAATCCCTCTGCTTGATATGAAACTCAGCTAAAACCACGAATTAGATTGCTTCAAAAACTCCTTTTCATCTGGAGTTGAAGTTCTTCCTAAAATTGCGTTTCGGTGGGGAAAACGCCCAAACCGTTCAATCACCTCCATGTGACGAATTGCATACTCAATACAACTAGCACTATCAGGATCGTCACTAAGTTGTTTAAATAACTTAACTGCTTGACGCTGATGTTCTAGGTTTTCACTGTGTTCAAAAGGTAAATAAATAAACCAACGCTGTACGGGTAGCAATTTTTGGTCATATCCTTGGGCAATAGCATGATGAGCTGTTGAAAGTGCTTCCCAGTCGGTGGCAAAAGCTTGTGGAGTATCACGAAACATATTACGAGGAAACTGATCTAGCAGCAAAATCAGTGCCAGACACGATTCAGGAAATTCCATCCAGTCATCTAAGTAACCTTCTGCTGCTTTTTGATAATCTTTAACAAACCTAGTTCGTACTTGTTCATCAAATTCTGGTTTCTTCTTGAACCAAAAATCCTGTGATTTACCGTAATTGGGTTGATCGGGCTTGCCAAACCAAAAGTCTAATATTTCTTGTGCCTGTGACATTGATTTTACTGAGCATTACAAATAACTTGTCGCATTTTACGCATATTCGCAGGCAATTCAAAATTCATTGCTTGTTGAATAAAAATAGACGGTATGGGTATGTTAGGAGTAGCTTGTACGGTATAGCTCAATAAAGTACCGTTAGCATAATCTTGTAAGTATAATTCAGCGCTAAAGTCGTGAAAAGTACCTTTCTCTAGGCGAAATTGCACTCTTTGTCCTAATTCTTCAATTACATTTAGATAAATTTCCACATGGGCTGTGAAAAATAAGAAGACTTTTTGTGCTGCTTGATACAGACGCTTGACTTCACCTTTTATTTGCAAAACCTCGCTTCTGGTAATATCGGGAAAGTACTGTACCCAACGAGGGTAATCTGTAAGTTGGGAAAATACTTGTGATCGCACCAACGGTAAATACATCCAAGCAGTGACACAACCACCCCAAGACGTATGCGATCGCGTTTCTGTAAAAATCTCACCCTGGATGATTTTCTGGTGCTTGTCTTGACTCCAAGTCATTGGCAAACCTGTAGTAAATGAGTCTGAAATATAAGATGCAGACATAACGTTTCACTCACTCCTCAACACATCGAAAGCAGAAGGCAGAAGAAAAGAGTTTCTTTACTAGCCTTTGATTCTTAACTCCTTATTTATATGTTCTGGCATACGCAGTTTATGATAGCTACTTATTTCATCGGTTTATAAGGTGTGATCACTTCAACTGATTGAGTCTACCCGATCAATTCTAATTCCAACTCAAGATATATAATTGCCGGAGATACTGTTTTCTTGGCTATTATGCCCAAAACTTCATCAAGCCAAAGTAATTAAAATCACTTTGGCTTTTAAGCAACAATTCTTAAAAAATTGCAAAAACTGCCATCTTCATGGGTAGAATAAACCTCTGGCACAAATATCTTTGACCCCACCCTAACCCTCCCCTTGTAAAAGTTACGGTGTACACACAAATGAGCGAATCACCCTAACCCTCGAACAACCTCACAAGAACAGCCCCTCTCCGCGGGTTCGGAGAGGAGTGCCCGCTAGGGCGGGGTGAGGTTATGATTTTAAGCTTTTCGAGTCAATTTGAATGAGGTTTTTCCGACTTCTGTGTACACCATAGCTTGTAAAAGGGAGGAAACTAGAGAAGTTGTTTTCCCCAGACTATCGGGGAGATTCAGGAGAGTAAATCGAACTTAATGTATACACGACAGTAGGATTTCACCGAGGGAACTAAATCTTCCCCTCATTTATAGATTTATGTAAGAGACTCCATGAACAAAGTTCACAATGAAGGATTAGAATTTCTCTTCCTCTACAAGCATGAAGGTCAAAAACAAATGTTTTAAAAATAGTGATTAATATTTCACACTTAATACTTCAGCCTTGGAATAAGCTTAATTGTTGAGTCAATAGGTAGTGATATGAGTCAATCTTCTTCTAAATTAAATCGCAGATTAACCCAAGCTGTTGGTATTGTTCTTGGGATTACAATCGCCGTCTGGGTATTAAGGGGATTTGGTGTACTGACTTTTATTCCTGGAGGAATTATTTTAATGTTGTTATTGGTAGCGATCGCAATAGGTATTCTCAGTCACTTGCAAAAAACCTGGTGGCGTTTTTAAACCATGTCAATTAAAAACCAATTATGGGTAGCAGCAATTCACAGCAAACAAGTAAAGGAAGCATCCTCATAGTTGATGATTCCTGGGAACATTTACAAGCTTTATCTGCTACTTTGTCCCAATATGGGTATGCAGTCCGGGGTTTAATTACAGGTTCAATGGTTCTAGAAGTAGCAAAATTGGCTTTACCGGATCTGATTTTGCTTGATATTAAAATGCCAGACATAGATGGCTATGAAGTTTGTCAACAACTAAAAGGCGATGAGGTGACTCGCCATATTCCGGTAATTTTTCTCAGTGTGTATCATGATGTTTTTGACAAAGTTAAAGCTTTTAAGATCGGTGCTGTAGACTACATTACTAAACCCTTTCAAGCAGAAGAAGTTTTAGTACGTGTAGAAAATCAAATCACTATCCAGAAACTCCAACAGCAACTCAAAAAGCAAAACGAACAGTTGCTGCTGGAAATGCAAGAGTGTCAACGTATTGAAGCAGCCCGACAGCTGCGCGAACAATATCTGACAGCACTTGTAGAAGTGCAGCATCGGTTACTGTCCTTTGATGACAGTAATAAATGCTACCAAGATATTATGCCAATTATGGGAGGTGCTTCTAAGGCGAGTCGCGTCTACGTATTTGAGAATCATTATGCAGATGATGGCAAGTTGCTGATGAGTCGACGGGCTGAGTGGTGCGCTGAGGGTATCAATCCCGAAATTGATAATCCCATTCTGCAAAACTTGCCCTATGAAGAATATTTTCCTCGCTGGGCTGCTTTACTGCCACAGGGTAAGATTATTTCTGGCATCGTCGCAGAATTACCCCTATCAGAACGGGCAATTTTAGAACCGCAAGGTATACTTTCGATTCTAATTTTGCCAATTATTGCGAAAGGAGAATTTTTAGGTTTTATCGGCTTTGATAATTGTATAGAATCACGTCTTTGGGAAGCTTCGGAAGTCGCTTTTTTACAAGCAGTTGCTGGAGCAATTTCTATAGCCTATGAACGCTATAAATCAGATTTAGAATTACAGCAACAACTAAAACGTAGTAATATTCTCAGAAAAATTACAAACAAAATCCGTTCGGAATTAGACACAGACAATATTATCAAAACTGCTGCTCAACAAATAGGTGAAGCTTTAGGTGTAAGCCGCACACTGATTCATACTTACGTAGACTCGCCTACTCCTCAAATCCCTATATATGAAGAATTTTTGGCTTTTGGGTGTACTTCTCTAAATCATTACAAAATACCTGTAAGCGGTAATCCTCACGTTCAACAGTTATTAGCTCAAGATCAAGCCATAGCAGTTAATAATGTTTATACTTATCCCTTGTTAGAAAATGCTCAAGAAATATGTCGAGAATATAACATCAAATCCATACTAGCAGTACGCACTTCTTACAACAGCCAAGCAAATGGCATGATTTGTTTACATCAGTGCGATCGCTACCGAGACTGGAAACTAGAAGAAATTGAACTACTAGAGTCGATCGCCGCCCAATTGGGAATTGCCCTCGCCCAAGCCAAACTACTAGAACAAGAAAAACAAGCCCGGATAGAATTAGAGCAAGAAATTCGCGATCGCCTCAACGCGGAAGCAGCCTTAAGAGCCAGTGAAAGTAAATATCGCCACTTGGTCGAAACTTCTCAAGATATCATTTGGTCGGTAGATACTTCAGGATGCATTACCTTTATCAACTCTGCTGTGAAACAAATTCTTGGTTATGAACAACAGGAGATGATCGGGCGTTGCTTCACGGAATTTGTTCCAGCCTCACTAATTGACCAAGATTGCTCTACATTTGAGTGTATCCTTAATGGAGAGTCTATTTTTGGGTATGAAACCATCCGTGTTGGGAAAAATGGTAACTTGGTATACCTGATTTTTAATGCGATCGCCGTAGAAGATGAAGAGGGTAAAATAGTCGGCGTTACAGGTACAGCCACCAATATTACAGAGCGCAAACGCGCAGAACAAGCGATAAAAGCAAGTGCTGACAAGCTTCGTAATCACAACTTAGTATTAACCCAACTTGCTAAAAATCAGGTACTTTATCAAGGGGATTTAAAAGCCTCTCTACGTAATATCACTGAAATAGCAGCTAAAAATATCGAAGTAGAACGAACCAGTATCTGGCTATATGACGAAACACGTACCCAAATCCAATGCCTTGACTTATTTGAAAAAAGTATTAATCGACACAGTGATGGCGGTTCTCTGATAGTAGCAGACTATCCGTCTTATTTTCAAGCCTTGCAGCAAGACCAACCCATTGTAGCCACAGACGCTTATACTGACTCTAGAACCAAAGAATTTTCCCAATCTTATTTAACTCCCCTAGGAATTACTGCAATGCTGAATACACCCGTCAAACTTGAGGGTGTGACAGTGGGTGTATTATGTCTAGAACACATAGGTAATACTCGAGATTGGACACCAGAAGATCAAAATTTTGCCCGCTCTTTGAGCAATTTAGTCTCCCTAGCACTAGAAGCACGGGAGAGGTTACGTGCTTTTAAAGCATTGCGGCAGTCCGAAGCCAAGCTAGCCTCAGCCTTTCGCTCATCTCCCGATCCCATCGCCCTCACTACTTTCCCAGAGATCCGCTACATAGAAGTTAATGATAGCTTTTGTAGATTTTTTGGCTATTCTCGTTCTCAGGTAATTGATCGCAATTATCGAGAATTAAATATTTGGGTGAATGAAGAAGAATGTGCCATGCTCACCCAAGTTCTGCGCCATACAAAAGCTATTCGTAATCACGAGGTTGAGTTCCGTACTGCCAACGGAGAGCTAAAGACGACACTTTTTAGTGCTGAATTAATAGAAATAGACGGACAACATTACTTACTTGGTACGACTCATGACATTACAGAACGCAAGCAAGCGGAAAATGAAAGTCGTTTGTTATTGGTAACAACCCAAGCGATCAGTCGTGCTGTAGATGTAAACGACGCCCTAGCCCTTGTGCTGCGTTTAATCTGTACTACTATCGATTGGGATTTTGCTGAAGCGTGGATACCTAATGCCAACGGCACTGCTTTGGAATATAGCTTAGGTTGGTATGGACGCCACAACAACTTAGAAGAATTTTGCCAATACAGCCAGATTGTCAGACTCGAAAAAGGTATGGAACTGTTGAGGAGAGTTTGGCGATATCAAAAGCCAGAATGGATAGAAGATGTTTCTCAAGTGACCGAATCAGCTTTTGTGCGAACGCACCAAGCACAGTCAGTTGGATTAAAAGCTGGTTTTGCCGTGCCGATTTTAGCCGATAATCAAGTAGTAGCGGTGTTAGCCTTTTTTAAAAGCAGCTCCCACGCTTTGGATCGCCGCTTGCTATATTTAGTGGGTGCGGTCGCTGCTCAACTAGGGGCGCTCATTCAACGTAAACAGGTAGAAGCAGCCCATCGCCAAAGCGAAGAACGTTTACAACTGGCACTAGAAGCAAGTGATTTAGGATTGTGGGATTGGAATATCAAAACTGGCAAAGTCTATCGCGACTGGCGATGGAAAAAAATGCTGGGATACGAAGCACAGGAAATTACAGATGATTCCCACGCTTTTGGAGAACTGTTGCATCCAGAAGATGCACCAGTTATCAAATCAGAATTGCATGCTTATTTACGTGGTGAGAGTCCAGCTTATGAAGTAGAATTTCGTCTGCGTTCTAAGCTTGGTGAATGGAAATGGATACAGTCTCGCGCTCAGGTTTTTGAACGCGATGAATCGGGAGAACCGCTACGAATGACAGGTACGCACAAGGACATCACCGAACGTAAAACTTTAGAAAGGGAATTAGCTTTACGGGAAGCCCGCCTCAATGCTTTTTTCTCCTGCGCTCCTGTAGGGTTGACAATATTAGATGAGCAATTGCGATATGTGCAGATCAACGAAGTGCTAGCAGATATTAATGGGCTATCCCAAAGTGAGCATATAGGCAAGACCCTTTGGGAAATAATACCCGAAGTCGCTCCTGTTATCGCATCAATTCATAAACAAGTCCTGGAAACTGGTAAACCTGTTCTCAATATAGAAATAAGTACAGCATTACCTTTGCAGTCTGCTATTATACGGCATTTTTTAACTTCTTACTTCCCCATTTTTGGAGAGGACAATCGCCCCGCTAGTATAGGTACAGTTGTGATAGAAATCACAGATCGTAAGCACACTGAACTAGCCTTGCAAGAAAGTCAACGTCGCTACCAAACTTTAGCAGAAGCCTCACCCGTAGGTATTTTTCACACTGACCCTCATGGTAACTACCTTTATGTCAATCAGCGTTTTAGTGAGATTACCGGACTTACTTCTAAAGCTGATTTAGATAAATTTTGGCATGAAATTATACATATAGACGATCGCGATCGCGTCTTTGCAGAATGGCAAGAAACAATATCAACAAAAAAGCCTTTTGATTGTGAGTATCGCTTTGTACACACCGATGGCAAAGTCATCTGGGTCATAGGTCAAGCCTTACCAGAGTTTGGAGATGATGGTGAATTTAAAGGTTACATTGGCACAATCACAGATATTACCGAACGCAAATTTGCTGAGGATGCTTTACGCGAAAGTGCAGACAGAGAAAGAGCCATCGCTCAAGTTATTCAAAGAATGCGCCAGACACTAGATCTGGCAACAATTTTTACTGCTACCACCCAAGAATTGCGGCAAGTACTGAATTGCGATCGCGTCGTTGTGTATCGTTTTAACTCTGACTGGAGTGGCGATTTTGTTGCCGAGTCAGTCGGGGGCGGTTGGGTATCGTTAATTAAACAACAACAAGATCAACCTAATCTCAGAGAAACTACTCTCCAAAATGAACGCTGTACAGTCAGATCTTTGAATAGTGGAGATAACCAAGTACTTGATACCTATCTGCAACAGACCCAAGGCGGTGTATACACTAGAGGTGCAAGTTTCCTGTGCGTACCAGATATTTATACAGCTGGGTTTGATCCTTGTTACATCAATCTTTTAGAACGCTTTCAAGTCAGAGCCTATATTACAGTTCCTATCTTTTGTGGTAATCAACTTTGGGGACTACTTGCAAGTTACCAAAATTCCAGTCCTCGACAATGGAAAAAAGGAGAAATCAACATTGTCGTGCAAATTGGTAATCAATTGGGAGTGGCTTTGCAGCAAGCAGAGTTACTAGCACAGACTCAAAAGCAATCAAGCGCACTACAAAAAGCTGTCATCGCTGCTGATGCTGCTAACCGTGCCAAAAGTGAATTCCTTGCCAATATGAGCCATGAATTACGCACCCCACTTAATGCAATTCTTGGCTTCACCCAAATTATGAGTCGTGACAGCACTCTCTCCAATGAAAACAAACAGAACTTAGCAATTATCAATCGTGCTGGTGAACACCTACTCAACTTAATTAACGACATTCTAGAAATGTCCAAAATCGAAGCCGGTAGAACCACATTGAATTTGTCTAGCTTCGATTTAATTTATCTACTAGACAATCTCCAAGAAATGTTGCACATCCGTGCTGTAGCCAAGGGGTTAGAACTAGTATTTGAATATGCACCCGAAATTCCCAGATATATAAGAACAGACTCTAGTAAGCTGCGACAAGTTTTACTCAATGTCTTGGGCAATGCCATTAAATTTACTGAAACAGGAAGCGTGAAGTTGCGCGTTTTTCTCACAGATGAAAAGAAAGATTTCACCCCACCACCCCATCACCCCACCACCCCATCACCCCACCACCCCATCACCCCACTATCCTACCTCTGCTTTGAGGTACAAGACACGGGGCCTGGTATTTCCCCAGAAGAAATTGACTTACTTTTTCAAGCTTTTGGGCAAACCGAAGCAGGTAGAAAATCACAGCAGGGAACTGGGCTAGGTTTAGCAATTAGCCGCAAGTATGTGCAGTTAATGGGAGGTGAGATCAACGTTAGCAGTACTGTGGGTGTAGGAAGTGTATTTTCCTTTTATATTCAGATTGGTATCGCTTCTGTTGATGAAATTCAAACCACCACTTCTGTACATCATCAAGTAATTGGCCTAGCACCTAATGAACCTGAATACCGGATTTTGGTAGTTGATGACGCCAATGATAGTCGTTTGCTATTAGTAAAATTGCTGACATCTATTGGCTTTTCTGTCAGGGAAGCTACAAATGGCAAAGAAGCCATCTCTACTTGGGAATCCTGGCAACCCAATCTCATCCTCATGGATATGCGGATGCCAATCATGGATGGTTACGAAGCCACCAGGGAAATTAAACGCAGAGAAAGACAAGACACGGGGACACGTATACAGCAGGTTGGTATGGAGGACACGGGGGACAAGGGGGACACGGGGGACAAGGGGGACACGGGGGACACGGCAGACAAGGGGGACGAGGGAAATGTTTTTGATAATTTCTCTGCGTCTAGTACTCACCGCTTCAGTGCATCTTCTTCCCCTACGATCATCATCGCCCTCACTGCCAATGCTTTTGAGGAACAACGACGGGCAATGATCTCGGCTGGGTGTGATGATTTTATTAATAAACCCTTCCGTGAAGAACTGTTACTAGAAAAACTTAGCCAATATCTAGGAGTGAAATATCTTTACCAACAAGAAAGTCATTTAAAATTATCACAAAAGCAAACAAATACAGAGACACTTTTAAATTCCATTGATATAGTTGCTCTATTGTCCGAAATGTCAAGTGAGTGGTTGACAAAGGTACATTATGCTGCTGCTCAATGTAGTGATGACTTAATTTTAGATTTACTTGAGCAAATACCTCCTGAAAAATCTTTGCTGATCAACTTTCTGAGTGATTTAGCTGAAAACTTTCAGTTTGAGAAAATAATGGAATTAATTAACGCAGTCAAAAATTAACTATGGGTAATGGGTAATGGGTAATTGGTTTGGTAATTAAGTTACTGATGATTTTCCGATGCCCAACAGTTAAGCATAATATCGTAACCAATGAGCCGAACTTGATATTAATTAAGTAGCGCGATCGCTCTTGCCCATCTCAGAAAATACTAAAATGTAAAAATTTCAACCACAATGAGTTTATGAATAAATTCTTACCTGGATTTGGGCAAATTTTGCGAGATCTCCGTACCTTGTTGGTATTATGCTCATTACTGGTTCTTGCTGTGTCATTGCCTGCACAAGCTGCCACCCGCATTAACCCGCAACTCGAAGAACAAATTTTACAAGTTATCCGCCAGCATCCAGAAGTCATTATCGAATCTGTTCAGGCTTATCAACAGCAACAAGCACAGAAGGTACAAAAAGAACGGCAAGCATTTTTAGAGGATTTAAAAACCAATCCTCAAGCAGTAATAGCTGATTCTCCCACAATTGGAGCAAGCGAATCAAAAACTCTATTGATAGAGTTTTCTGACTTTCAATGTCCCTACTGTGCTGAAGCTCATCAAACTTTAAAAAAACTGTTAGCAAAGCATCAAAAAGATGTCAAACTTGTTTATAAACATTTTCCATTAACTCCAATACATGCCGAAGCAATGCCAGCAGCAACAGCAGCTTGGGCAGCACAACAACAGGGCAAGTTTTGGGAATATCATGATGCGTTATTTACTAATCAAAATAAATTAGGTGAATCTTTATATGTAAATATCGCTAAAAAATTGAATTTAGATTTAGCAAAATTTGAAAAAGATAGGCGTATTGCTAATACTGCAATTGCTAAAGATCTACAATTAGCCGAAAGATTAGGACTTTCTGGTACACCATCTTTTATTATTAACAGCGAAACTTTTTCTGGTGCTATACAACTATCTGACTTAGAGGATATTTTAGCGCGTGCTAAATAGATTGAAATTCTGAAGACGGAAGGCAAAAGTTAGAACTTAAGAGGGTTACAGATCAATAGACCTCTTGCATGATTCCTAAAAACCCCCTCAATCCCCCGGAAGGTCAAAAATATTTGTGCAAGAGATCTAATAAATACGAAAAATTACTATTAAGTAAACTTGCTGATTTCGATTTTTTGTGATTAAGGTTAAAACGTATTTGTACAGACAATATTTAATTCATAACTGTGCTGAGAAGTTTAGTAGACATAATCAAAAACAAGATGAAAAACTAGGTTTATTTATGTCTATTATTTAACTTCATTAAATTAACCTTCAAAAAAATCGTGAGTTTAGAAATGCGCCCCATAGGATTTTGGGTAATTTTATCTATTACCTTGATCACCAGTTGCTATTATCAAACGATTAAATCTCAGCCTTCTGTAGCAAAGTCTACGCCTAATTCTGTTCCTGTTGTAGTCCCAAAAGGCGATCGCAATTTATTAGCAAAGGCAAGTTACCTATCACCTCTAGAACAGCAGGTAATTGTAGAAATGAACAAGGTAAGAACTAATCCCAAAAGATATATTCCCATCTTGCAAAACTATAGAAAACGCTTCCAAGGCAAGCGAGTTAAAATCTCTGAACGCCTGTATTTAAAAACTCAAGAAGGTGTAGTGGCTGTTGATGAAGCGATCGCCTACCTCAAATCAGTTCGTCCTGTGGGTGCTTTGAGACCATCTCAGGGTATGTCTTTGGCAGCAAGAGATCATGTTAAAGACCAAGGGCCCAAAGGTACAACTGGCCACTATGCTAGTGATGGTAGCGATCCCTCTGTGCGTATGAATCGTTATGGCAAATGGCTACTCACTGCTGGGGAAAACATTAGCTATGGCCCAAGCACTGCTCAAGATATCGTTATGCAGTTGATTATTGATGATGGAGTAAGCGATCGCGGTCATCGCAAAAACATCTTTAACCCTGCTTTTAAAGTTGCAGGGGTTGCTTATGGAAGCCATGCTAAATACCGAACAATGTGCGTAATTGATTATGCAGGTGGGTATCAGGAAAAATCTAGTTAATTTGGTTGATAGTTGATTGTTGGTAGTTGGTAGGTTAAAAACTTTCCAGAGTTAATAGCAGTTTGCAGTTGGGTGCAATACAACGTAAGAAACGAACACAGTTTAAGGTGATGCACACCGATGGATTATGGGTTTGCTATTAAGTTGATCCGTGATCCCTATGTTAACAATCTCATCAGTATTACTTCTTGGCAAGCACATCCGGAAAGTTTTTCTAATTTTGTGGATCTCAACATATATTCTGACCAATGATTCCTTGATGTTATAAGGCCACCGTATATACACAAGTTGGATTTACCCCCCTTAATCCCCTCGAATATCGGGGGGAAACAACAGATATAGTTCCCTCCCCTTTACAAGGGGAGGGTTAGGGTGGGGTAAAACCAGCATTCCTACCATGTCAAGTTTTGAGGTAATTAATGCATCGGCTGCTGTCTTGGATATTTACTCCTATTTCTCTTATCTCTGGCTGTACTGTAAATCCAGTGTTACAACCTTATTCTGTAGCTACTGAGACACCTGTAGCAACTTCTGATCCCCAAATACAGGCAGATTATCTCTCGCGACTGGAACAACAAGTAATTGTGGAAATGAATAAAGCGAGGACAGAACCCCAAAGTTATGTTGCTGTACTCGAAGAGTATAAAAGTCGTTTTGTAGGTAATCCAGTCCGAATTTCTTACAATGTCTATTTACAAACTCAAGAAGGTGTGGCGGCTGTTGATGAAGCGATCGCCTACCTCAAATCAGTTCGTCCTGTGGGTGCTTTAAGGCCATCTCAGGGTATGTCTTTGGCAGCAAAAGATCACGTCAAAGACCAAGGTTCCACAGGTGCAACAGGTCATGATGGGAGTGATGGTAGCGATCCCTTCACGCGCCTAAGTCGCTACGGAACTTGGCAAAGTACTGCTGGTGAAAACATTAGTTATGGTTCGCACACAGCCCAAGATATTATCATGCAGTTAATTATCGATGATGGAGTGAGCGATCGCGGCCATCGCCACAATATTTTTAGCCCAGCTTTTAAAGTTACAGGGGTAGCTTTTGGTATTCACCCCACTTATAGGCAGATGTGCGTTATTAATTATGCAGGAGGATATATAGAATCACTGTGAGAAGATGAAGATGCGATCGCTAAGTCCAACTGGTTTACTGGCAGTCACTACAATTTTAGTTGTAGGCTGTAGTTCTGTCACACCAAATCAATCTGACTCGAATTCATCATCTAAAACTTCATCTGTTGTTACTCAACTGGTTCCTACCCAAACAAATAAGACTCAACTAGTTCCTACTCAAACAAATAAAACTCAACTAGTTCCAACGGTTCGGATTCCTACTGTTAAAATTCCAGAAGTTACAGTTCCTACTGTCAAAGTCCAGGCAAATGACGAATTAATGATTCTGACCTTACCAGCTGATGTTTTGTTTGATTTTGACAAAGACAACATTCGCCCAGATGCAGCTCAAGCGTTAACACAAGTTGCTCAAGTTCTCAGCAAACGCTACCCCAATAATCCCGTGAAAATCTACGGACATACGGATGCTCTCGGTAATGATGACTATAATCAAAATTTGTCTGAGCGTCGAGCTGATGCAGTGAAGCGCTGGCTGAGTGAAAAGCATGAAATAGCAGCAACGCGGATGACCATAAAAGGTTATGGGGAGTCTCAACCAGTTGCCCCTAATACTAAAGCTGATGGTACAGATGATCCAGCAGGACGCCAGCAGAACCGTCGAGTTGAAATTGTCATTCAAAAGTAAGGCTAACAATCATGGGCGATCGCTCTTATTTGCAAAATTCCCCAGTTGTACCTCTCAATGTCTACATTCAAGGTGAAGGCTTCCCCATTCTTTGTTTACACGGTCATCCTGGTTCTGGTTGTAGTCTTTGTGTTTTCACCGATCACCTCTCCAAACGCTTCACAACTTTTGCCCCCGATCTACGTGGTTATGGCAAAAGTCGGTTTAATGACAATTTTGACATGAGTGACCATTTAAATGACCTAGAGAGCCTTCTAGACAGTTTTAAGCTAAAAAAATGTCTGATATTAGGGTGGTCTTTGGGTGGCATTTTAGCGATGGAATTGGCATTGCGGCTACCTGAACGTGTGACAGGGTTGATTTTGGTAGCAACTGCTGCAAGACCAAGAGGAAACCATCCACCTATAACTTGGGAGGATAATCTCTACACTGGAGTTGCTTCTGTTTTGAACTTGATTAAGCCAGGTTGGCAGTGGAATATTGAGACATTTGGCAAGCGATCGCTATTTCGCTACCTGATCCAACAACATACTGCCACTACTTATAAGTACATAGCCAGGGATGCTGTGTCAGCTTATTTACAAACTTCAGCGACTGCAACTCGGGCTCTCTACACAGCAATCAAAGCAGGTTACAATCGCCTTGCTGACCTTGAACAAATCCAATGTCCTGCTTTAGTACTAGCAGGTTCTCAAGATTGCCACATCACACCCGACTCTAGTATAGAAACAGCCCGACACCTCAAGAATTGTCAGTGGCAGTGCTATGCAAACACTGCTCACCTTTTCCCCTGGGAAATTCCCGATCAGGTATTGAGTGATATAGATTATTGGTTGGAAGCGCATCCAGAAATAGTCAATAGTCAATAGTTATTACAATGGTCAATGGTCAATGGTCATTTGTAAGAACTCTGGACAATTGACAATTGACACTTGACCAGCCTTGTAATTACATTTGACCGCTAAAGGCAGGCTGTACTTTGCGGTCAATCCGTTCCCCCAGGTCTTCAGCAATTGTCAAAACCTCTGGTTTGCAGCGTTTTACATTCACAATGATTCCTTGGGCGCCTTCTTGTTCCAAATCTTCTACGTAGCCTTTAATAGCGGCCTTTGCTTCTGCTGAGTTAAGAAATGGACCAAAGTAGTATGTACATTTGGGATTCTGTGTTGCAATTTCAACCCACCAAGCCAATCCCAAACTCTGAAATGCATTAATCAAAAATTCCCTAGATTGTTCCCAAATAGTTTTCATGGTCTTGCCAGTTTTTTAACGTTGTATTGGGTTGTAAACGTTTGCTGCTATTTTGTGGTTTTACATTTCTTTTTACTTCTTTATACTCTGTTACTATTGTTTTTCCAAGTAGTTTTTTGTAGTTTATCGAAATGTAGGGTATTTTTTTCCCAGCGTTGACGATAAATTTCATACAATGCCATCCCAGCAGCAACAGATGCATTGAGGCTAGGAGTCTTACCCTGTAAGGGAATTGATACTAAGACATCACAACAACGTTGTGTCAACAAACTTAGACCTTCTCCTTCAGATCCCACTACTAAAACGATCGCACCATTAAAATCTACTGTGTTTATCGGTTCGCTACCTTCACAAGCAGTACCGTAAATCCAGAAACCTGCGGCTTTCAATTCTTCCAAAGCGCGATGCAGATTCACTACTCTGGCAACTGGAAAGTGTTCTAAAGCACCTGCTGCTACTTTCATGACTGTAGAAGTGATCCCAGAAGCACGGCGTTGGGGGATAATCAACCCTTGAGCGCCAATCGCTTCTGCTGTACGAATAATTGCTCCTAAGTTATGGGGGTCAGTGATTCCATCAGCAGCAACAATGACTGGATTTGTTACAGATTTGCTGTTTTCGATCAACTCGTGTAATTCGATGTAGGCATAGGGAGCAATTTGTGCTGCCACACCTTGATGATTACCACCCTCAGTAATTTGGTCTAAGCGCTTGGGTTCTACCTCATCAATGATCGTGCCATTGTCCTTGGCTTGTAAAATCAGAGAGTGAAAACGGGGATCATAGCGTAGGCGAGAAGTAATCCAAATACGATTCAGCAGGCGCTGACTTTCCAAGGCACTCAAGACTGGATAGCGACCATAAATCAAATCGCTATCTTGGGTTGATTTTTGCTGATTTTGTCCATCTACCTTTTTCGTCGAAGGACGAAAAGAATGAGAAACGACTTGCTTGCCCTTAAGTTTTAGGGTTTGCCCACGATTGTTTTCACCAGAAGTAATAATTTTTTTTGTGTTGTTTGTCATGAGATTTTGAGGTTAGATGTAAGGGCGGGCATCCAATAAATTAGAAGGCATTGCCAATGAAAAAGTTTTATTACTAGGCATGAAAACCTCACCCCCTGCCCCTCTCCTTACTAAGGAGAGGGGTGTCCGATCAGACGGGGTGAGGTTACTTTCAAGTCAGAAGGAAGTAAAATTATTTTCATGTGTTCTAGTGACAAATTATTCGTCATCACAGCTACTAAAAAAATTAATCATAATTTAAGTTTCTTGTATCTTGTTATTTGGCTCTGTCACTGACAGTATTTTCATTGTCCATAAGCTGTCAGAGTCAGATTCAACTCATAACTTCACCACCATACTTTACCGAACATACAATAAGCAATTGTCCTGTCATGAGACATTTTTTCATCACTTTTCTAATTGCAGCTTTTGCAATAGTTCAGTTAAGCGTAGTTGATCAGTAAGATATAGATAGCCGATTAAAGTTTCTAAGCTAGTTGCTTGTTGATATATTTCGGGAGCTAATCGTTTAGGACGTCCTGTGGTAGCGTTACGGCCCCTTCGGACTATTTCTAACTCGCTGTGTCGCAGATGAGGAGTAAGCGATCGCAAGTGTAGCGCCTGCTTTTCTGCCCTTACCTGCGCCACTACCAGACGATGGTAACTTTCGCTTCGCTGCGGCGGCAGCAGATAATACATCCTAACATAAAGTTCATAAACTGCATCTCCCAAATATGCTAAAGCAGTAGGAGAAAGTTGTTGTAGTTGTGCTTGGTCAATTTGCTGCTGAGAAAAATTTTCTATGGTTGCCTGCATAAACTGCAAACAAGATGAATCTAACACATTAGTTTCACCTTGTTCATTCAATAAATTTTCCTCCTTGGATTTCACAAGCGATGATTCCTTGCAGACTATATTGGGGAGGTTGAAAATGGTGCATATTTTCTGAGTGTTGGCTCTGTTGCAGTTTTCACAAGCATTATCCAGGCTAAAAAATTTGTTATCCAAACTATAGTTAGTTGGTCAGTAACATTTTGTCAACTATTGTAAACAATCAAGTAACGCTAAGGGCATCATTCGATTTTGGGATTTGGATTTTGGAATTTGGATTGGTTCTACATTATCGGATTTAGGGGCTTGTACCTTGTTTGGCATTAGTTGGTCAATTAGAGTTTGTTAGGCAGATTAGTGTTCTCCCTTTAGACCAACTTTATTTAAGATTAGAATGAACTTTGAAAATGTGAAGCACCATTATCTCATTCTTCATAGTTTTTTTGGGATTGTCTTCTCGACAACTCAAAGGTTAAAGCTTAACAGTCATACCAAATACCGATAGTTAATATTGTTTGAGATTCCAGGAATAGCCTTTTAGTAAGGACTCCCAATCTAAAATCCAAAATTGGTATATTTCTAACAAAAATTAAGCTATCCAGATAAAAACATCGGATAGCTAATTTTATCGGCACAGTCAAGCAATCAAGAAGGGTTTTTGAGGTTTTCTAAAGCTGTATCGACTGATGTCTGCAACATTAGAAACTTCTCCAAACGGACAAGCTTGACTGTTTGAGTTACGCGGGCATTAGTGACAATTTGCAAAGTACCTTCAGCATTTTGTGCCTGCTTAGCTAACTGCACCAAAGCACCCAAGCCGGAGCTATCAACAAAGTCAATTTGCGAGAGATCTAGAATAATGTGCTTGGGGCCCTCGTCAATCTTGCTTCCTAATACTTTGCGAAACGTCGGTTCCGAAAACGCGTCTAACAAACCTGTGAGGCGGAATAGCTGACAGTTATCCCGGACTTCACGAGTACCTCTCAGGCTAACGGTTAGGTTCAATGGCTCAGCAATAATTCCCTCCTCTTATTTATGTTGAACGCTCAAGTATAGATGGTTTTGGTAGATGTTGTCTACATTGGGGATTGGGTATCAGTTATCAGTGATTCAGTTAGAGACGCGATGTTCCTCGCGTCTGTACAGTTATCAGTTTTCTTTCCCTGTTCACCGAGTTACTGTTCACTGTCTTAAGTTCCCAATCTCGTGCTTTCTCCATTTTTACTTTATTTTTACCTCTTTAGAGCTGTTTGGTGTTTGGCGAGCTGCGCGCATTGCTTGTACAAAATTCTCAAACAGGTAATCAGCGTCGTGAGGACCAGGAGAAGCCTCTGGGTGGTACTGCACAGAGAATACAGGTAGATTCTTGTGACGTACTCCAGCAACAGTGCGATCATTCAAGTTCAGGTGGCTAATTTCTACAACTGCTTCCGGTAGGGTGTCTGGGTTAATAGCAAAACTATGGTTTTGGCTGGTAATTTCCACCCGTTTTTGTAAACCTGCTGGTTGATTCAAGCCACGATGTCCAAATTTAAGTTTATAGGTTTCTGCCCCCAGAGCATGACCTAAAATTTGATGTCCCATGCAAATGCCAAACATTGGTTTTTGAGCCGACAGCAAAGCCTTGGCAGTCTCAATACCTTCAGTTACAGCCGCCGGATCACCAGGACCATTGGAGAGAAATATTCCATCGGGATTGTATTTGAGAATTTCTTCAGTAGGGGTGTGGGCTGGAACAACAATAACCCGGCATCCATAACTTGCTAAGCGGCGTAAAATATTGCGTTTGATGCCAAAGTCTAGGGCCACAACAGTCAAGGTTTCATCAGAATTAGCTTTTGCTTCTGGGTTAAATTCCCAAACGGGATCAGTAGTTTGTGACCATTCATATGCTGTTTGGGTAGTCACTTCACGGACAAGATTTAATCCACTCATGGCAGGAGCTGCTAATACCTGTTCTAGCAATTCTGCTTCGTCCAGAATTTCTGTAGAAATGCCGCCATTCATCGCTCCATAGATCCGAATTTTGCGGGTCAAGGCACGGGTATCTATGCCGTAAATGCCGGGTATTTGGTGCTGTTTGAGGTAGTCTGGTAACGATTGCGAAGAGCGCCAGTTACTTGGTCGTTTACAAATATTGCGTGCGATCGCTCCTCGCACTTGCGGTTGAGCTGATTCTTCATCCTCTGGATTAACACCTGTGTTTCCCAGTTCTGGATAAGTAAAAACTACTATTTGTCCACAGTAACTAGGGTCAGTCAGGACTTCTTGATATCCAGTCATGCCAGTATTAAATACTACTTCTCCGATCGCAGTGCCTGTAGCACCAAAAGACCAACCGCGATAAGTGGTTCCATCCGCAAGGACAAGTAAGGCAGGTATTGTTTCAAACAGGGCCATAGGTTATATAAGTTAAAAAGATAGGGATAGGGGATCAGGAAGGAATTGGGGGTTGGGGAGACAAGGAAGATAAGGCAGACAAGGTGGGGAGTATGGGGAGCAGAATAATAACCACTAACCACTAATGTACAGACGCGAGGAACATCGCGTTTCTACCCACTAACAAACAACAACCAACAATCAACTACTAACTACTATTCTGTCCACTGCGAAGGATTATTATCCCATGAATTGAGATTTATCTGTTTTTTATGTGACGTTAACAGATAATTATGGATTATATTTCATAGCTTGATTACATGTATTTTCATAAGAGTCTCCATAAGAAGAAAAATTTTAGGTTAATTTTCTGGTAGCCTCTTTCCTTTTGCTTTCTACTTTATCTGTTCTCCATGCCCCATTCCCCATTCCCTTTTATTTGAATTGCTTTATCTGCTTGCATTACAATAGCAACAGACACAAATGCTCCCGAAAGTTCATCGGCTACGGCATTAGATAAAGATAGAGTGCGTATTTTTTCAACTGGTTATAAGCACTATTCCAAAGTATCGTGGGTGTAGGGGAAGGTATGCGTTCTAAACAATTATGCTTCAGTCTTTTTTATCTCAAGCTACGCTAATATTTCTTTCCACCACACTGGCAATTTTTGCTATAGCCTGTCGTGAAGACAAACAGGCTGTTGTGGATCATGAGCAGTCACAATCAAAGGCAACACAAAAGAGTGCGATCGCTTCTGGTGAAAACACACCATTACCAACAATAAGTCCACAACCACAACAATACCAAGCTTCTGAAATTCAACCTAGTACTTTTGAATTAGGACTAGATAAAGCAGCTAGTGCTGATGCGATCACTCAATCTGCTCAATCAACAGAAGATTGGAATTTAGTAGTCACTCAGTATCAAGATGCGATCGCGTTGATGAAGCAAGTAGATCGGCAAAGTCCCTACTTTCCCAGCGCTCAAGACAACATCGTTCAATATCAACGCCGCATCAAATACGCCCAACAGCAAGCTTACGCTCGCAAGGAACCACCGCCACAAGTAGTAACACAGGTACAAGCTGCAAAAGCACAACCTTCTAAAATAGTACTTGTGGTTCCGCAACCTTCTACCAAACCAGCAATTGTAACAAAAACCGAACAACCAACAATCAACAACCAACAACAGGTATTTGCAGCACCTACTACACAACAGCGTAACGAAACTGTGGTGTTTGTTGCCCCGATTAAGCGACGAATAGGGGGTACACCCATTATTGATGTCACTTTTAATGGCAATCAGCAATTTGAGATGATTTTGGATACGGGAGCAAGTGGTACAGTCATTACCCAGGGTATGGCAAATGCCCTGGGGATAGTGCCTTTTGGCAAAGCTAAAGCAAATACTGCTAGTGCGAAAGCGGTGGAATTTCCCGTTGGTTACGTAAATTCAATTGAAGTTGGTGGAGTAACAGTCAACAAAATTCCAGTAGCGATCGCTGGCACAGAACTAGAAACAGGGCTTTTAGGACACGATTTTTTTGGTGACTACGAGATCACAATCAAGCGTGATGTTGTAGAATTTCGTCCACCGTCCTACTCTGGGCAACTCAATCCTCCAGAAACTGGACTAACTGTTCCAACTTCGTCCAAGCCGCACCGCTCTGAAGAATATCCCTAGCCAACTGCACGCCTTGAGCGTGATCCAATAGTGGTACTGCCTCACCTACTTGCAGTGCTAACGCCGCATTTAGCGCCACTACATCCTGTTGTGCCTGTGTTCCTTTGCCTTGCAACACTGCTTTAAGGATTTCGGCATTCTCTTCGACATTGCCACCTACGAGCGCTGTTATAGGAGCAGTGTTTATACCTAGTTTAATGGGATCGATTGTAGTTAATGTTACTTCTTGTTTTGAAAGCACAGCCAAATCAGTAACATCGCCCAAACCTGCTTCATCTAATTTTTCTCGTCCGTGCAACACGATCGCTTTTTGCGTACCCAGTTGCTGTAAGGCTTGAGCAATTGTTGCCAATAATTTAGGATCAAATACACCAATTACCTGCCCTGTGGGACGTAAAGGATTGACCAACGGCCCGAGTAAATTGAATACTGTCCGTACCTTGAGACTCCGCCGCAACGAAGCAACCGCCTTAAGGGCTGGATGCCAACCAGGAGCAAATAAAAAAGTGATTCCTACTTCTTTAAGTGCTGCTTCTACCTTCTGGCTATCACAGCTAAGATTTATACCCAAAGCTTCTAATACATCCGCACTACCAACACGACTTGAAGCTGAACGATTACCATGTTTCGCAACAGGTATACCACTAGCAGCAGCAACAAAGGCAACTGCTGTAGAAATATTAAATGTTGATGCTCCATCTCCTCCAGTACCGCAGGTGTCGATCAGGGGAGATGGGGGGGTGGGGAGAGTGTGAGGAGATAACGAAGAAAGATTACTTCCTTGTCCTCCTTGTCTGGTTTGTCCTGTTAGAGACTGAGCTTGCAATACTCCAGCCATGCCTGCTAGTTCTTCAGCAGATACACCTTTACAATGTAGTGCAGCTAAAATAGCTCCCGATAATTCCGGGGGAATAGCTTGACTTAGCCATCCTTGCATCAATTTTTCTGCTTGAGTGCGAGACAAAGACTGACGTTCTAGTAGTTGTTGGAGTAGGTTAGACCAAATCGCAGAAGATTCTTGTACAGGCTGCGACGAATGGTTCATATACAAATTTATTTAATCAAAATTAAGTCGCCATAAATCAAATTAACTTGAAAAGGTACTTATTAGTTAGTAGTTGGAATATCAGTTAACAGTGGACAGTGTAGACGCGCTCATAGGCTTCTCGTAGGGTACAGTTATCATTTTGGGAATTACCTGAGAACTGATAACTGATAACTGGTTAGTTGTTGATTGTTCCAACCTAGATTGTTTTGCTGTCAATTTCCTTACTTAACTACTAGAATTACCGTAGATTTACTATGGCAATCATACAGTTAAATAAATTACAAAAATTCCAGGGTAGGCTGATTAGCTAGACACACACGGGCTTTTCGCCCACAACAAGGGCATAAAAACCTATTCCTCAATCCCCGATCCCTACAGGTAGGTAAAAATGTTCCCTGAAAAGCTGCAAGATGACATTGCTCACAGCAAAAGCGCAGAAGATAGGGTGTTAGTAACAGCGATGCCAGGAGTTGAAGAACCTCTGTGCGTACTGGCAGATACAGCGCCTGTAATGATTTGGATGGCTGGGTGCGACGCAGTTTGTACTTATTTCAACCCTGCTTGGTTAGAATTTACTGGTCGATCGCACTTAGTAGAAGTAGGGTTAGGTTGGTTGGCAGGGGTACATCCTGAAGATAGACAGCAGTGTCAGGAGCAGTATATTTCAGCTTTGAAGAGACACAAAAAGTTTAATAGACAGTATCGCCTACGCCGTGTAGATGGGGAATATCGCTGGATTTTAGATACAGTCACGTCACGATTTACAGCAAATGGGTGTTTTGCTGGTTACATAGGCTATTGTGTAGATATTACTGATGTAAAAGTAAAAAAGTATTCTTTGATCGAGAGTGAAACTAGACTGCGGCTAGCATTAGATGCAGCAGAAATAGGAGTTTGGGATTGGAATTTTAAAACCAAGCAGGTTAGTTGCTCTGAGCAAGTAGAGCAGATTTTGGGCTGGACTCCCAATTATACACCTACAAACTACAAAGCTTTTCTCAAGCATGTTTACAAGAGCGATCGCTCTATTGTCAGTCGGGCAATTCGGAGTACTTTACACTCAAAAACCAGTTATGATACTGATTTTCGGGTGTGGCAAGATGGTAGTGTGCGTTGGCTCAGAGGTAAAGGAGATGTTTTACGGGATCATACTGGGCAAGTAACCCGGATGATGGGTACACTCTTAGACATTACCGAGCGTAAACTAGCAGAACTGGCTGTGGAAGAAGCCAAACAACAGCTAGAAACTCGCGTTGAAGAACGAACAGCACAATTAATCCGCATCAGTAAAGCCATCGAGAGTACTAGCGATGCGATCGCAATTGCTGATATCACAGGTAAACCGATTTATCACAACCAAGCTTTTATTGATTTATTTGGGTACAGTGTTGAGGATATGCAAGCTGTTGGAGGACCTAGCGCTGTCTATGTCAATGTCACAGAAGCAGAAACTGTTTTCACCACGATTCAAACAGGTCAATCTTGGAGTGGTGTGCTGACGATGAAAAATCGCAGTGGGAATTTAATCCAAATCGACCTCCGTGCTGATGCTATCAAAAACACCAATGGCAAAATTATCGGTTTAATTGGTATCCATACTGATATTAGCGATCACAGACAGGCAGAAAAAGCTTTGCAAGCCAGCTATAGTCTTTTATATTCTGTGATTGATAGTACTTCGGATCTAATTTTTGCCAAAGATTTAGAGGGACACCATGTGATGGTTAACTCTAGTTTTGCAAATTTTGTAAAAAAACCAATTAAGGAAATCATTAGTAAGAAAGATACTGACTTCTTTCCAGTAGATATTGCCTCTAGCTTCCGAGAAGCAGACAACAGAATCACTAACACTGGTATTTCTGAAACGATCGAAGAATATATACCTAGTAACGGGATTGTACACATTTATTTATCAACCAAAAGTCCTTGGCGGGATGCTCAAGGTAACATTATCGGCGTAATTGGCATAGCCCGTGAGATCACAGAACGTAAAAGTGCTGAAGCAGCCTTACGTGAAAGCGAAGCCCAATATCGCCGCTTAATTGAGACAGCAGCAGAAGGTATATGGATACTGGACACAGAGGGTAAGACGAGTTTTGTCAATCCGAAAATGGCCCAAATGCTTGGGTACACAGCAGAGGAAATGATCGGAATGCCTTTGTTTGCCTTTATGGATGCACAAGGACAAGCGATCGCCACTCAACAATTAGAACGTCGTCAGCAAGGCATTGCTGAACAACACGATTTTAAATTCTGCCGCAAGGACGGTTCTGAATTGTGGACAATGATTGCCACTAATCCGATCCGTGATGCTGCTGGGCAGTATGTTGGCACTTTAGGGATGCTTACAGATATTACTGATCGTAAACGTGCCGAAGAAGCTTTGCAAAGAAGCGAGGCTAGAAATAGCGCGATGCTCAACGCCATTCCAGATTTAATGTTTCGCTCCAACAGAGAAGGCATTTATCTCGATTACGTAGCGGCAAAAGATACAAAATTAGCAGCACCTGCTAGTGAAATCATCGGTAAATCCATTGATGATCTCTTACCTCCCAACTTGGCACAGCAGGCGAGGTACTATACCGAACAAGCTCTCACTCAGCGCAGTATCCAAATATTTGAGTATCAGTTGCCAATAGAAGGAGAACTACACGACTATGAAGCACGGATAGTACCAAGCGGTGAAGATGAAATTTTAGCTATTGTCCGTGAGATTAGCGATCGCAAAAAAGCCGAAGCAGCTTTGCAAGCACTTGTTGCTGGTACAGCTTCTGTCACGGGTGAAGAATTTTTTCCTGTTCTTGTGCGCCATTTAGCAGCTGCTTTAGGGGTTCGCTATGCGATGGTAGCGGAAAAAATTGGTACAGAATATACTAAAGCCCGAGTTTTAGCATTCTGGATAGACGACAACCTCAAAGAAAATTTTGAGTTTGATTTAGCTCATACTCCTTGTGAAATTGCAATTCAAGAGGGTATTGCTTACTATCCCTATGGATTACAGCAAGTTTTTCCTCTCAACCAAGACTTAGTGGCTATGCAGGCAGAAAGCTACTTGGGAGCAGCATTTCTCGATTCCTCTGGAGTAGCGATCGGTCACATTGCTGTTTTTGATACAAAGCCGCTACTAGCAGAGGAACGCGCTAAAGCAATTCTGAGTATTTTTGCAGCCCGTGCCACAGCAGAACTTCAACGCCAGCGTACAGAAGACGCACTGTGGCAATCTGAGCGCCAGTTTCGCGAAGTAGCGTCCAAAGAAGCACTGCTGAATCGTCTTGCTAGTCAGATTCGGGCTTCTTTGGATATTAATCAAATTCTGGAAAATGCGGTTACAGAAGTTCGTAATTTATTACAGCTTGATATGTGTATTTTCACTTGGTATCGTTCTGAAGCCCAACCACCCTACTGGGAAAATGTTCAAGAAGCGAGAAATCCTGCTATACCAAGTTTGCTAAATTTGCGATCAACGACACAAGAAGTAGGGCCAATCGCCGAAAAAGTATTGCAAAAAGCAATCATCAGATTTGATGATGTTGAAGCAATCTCAGATCCTGTATCGCGACAGTTTTTTGTGAGTGTGGGCTTAAAAGCCTCGCTGGTTCTACCAGTCCATACTCAATCTGGTGAAATTGGTAGTTTATCTTGCAACCACTTTACTAGTCGTCGAACTTGGCTAGATAATGAAGTAGAATTATTGCTGGCAGTTACAGATCAAATTGCCATAGCAATTGATCAAGCAGAACTCTACAAACAAAGCCGGATTGCCGCTCAAACTGCCCAAGAAAAAGCGCAACAATTAGAAGAAACTTTACAGGAACTACAAGCAACCCAAGCACAGTTAGTCCAAACTGAAAAAATGTCGAGTTTGGGGCAGTTGGTTGCTGGTATTGCCCATGAAATAAATAACCCGGTGAACTTTATTCACGGAAACATCACTCACGCTAGTACCTATGCCCAAGACTTGCTGCATTTAGTGGAACTTTACCAGCAGCACTATCCTCAACCAGTAGTAGAAATTGAAGAGGAAATCGAAGCGATCGATCTAGAGTTTCTGTGTCAAGATTTGCCTAAATTGTTGGCTTCAATGAAGATTGGTACTGATCGCATTCGTCAGATTGTTCTGTCTTTACGTAATTTCTCCCGCTTGGATGAAGCAGAGATGAAAGCGGTTGACATCCATGAAGGTATTGACAGTACTTTGCTGTTGTTACAACATCGCCTGAAAGCAAAACCGGATCATCCAGAAATTCAGGTTATTAAGGAATACTCCAACCTACCATTGGTAGATTGTTATCCAGGACAGCTCAATCAAGTGTTTATGAATTTGTTGGCAAATGCGATCGATGCTTTAGAAGAGCCAGTAGTCAAAGACTCTCAACAATTGACTATGGACAATGGACACTTGACTAAACCTCAAATTCGTATCCGCACCGAAATTAAAGATGATTTGGTGTTAGTTTGTATAGCCGATAACGGAACAGGAATGACGGAAGAAGTACGGCAAAAACTATTTGATCCCTTCTTCACGACTAAACCCGTAGGTAAAGGTACGGGTATGGGCTTGTCAATTAGCTACAAAATTATTGTGGAAAAGCATCAAGGAAAAATTAAGTGTATTTCAGCACCAGGTCAAGGTAGTGAGTTCATTGTTGCTATTCCTCAGCAGCAGCCACAATCTTAAATAAACGTGATACATTCAGCTTAGAAATAAAGTTTTGGGCTTAATAGTAAAATTCTACTCAATTGAAATTATAGTAATTATTACAGGTGATTAAGTAATATATTTTTCCTTGTATAATTTATATTCTGCGTAAATAGTTGCAGTATTTTACGTAAATTTAATTAAAGCTTAGTCAAAAATTAACTTGGAGGCTGCTAACCTATTACTAATTCACTTTTTGCTGCAACATTTGAACCCTCTAAAACCTGTGACTTACAGGATTTGGGGGGATTCTTTTTTGGAATTGGGGATCGGTGATCGGTGTTTATTGTCCTCCTTGTCCCTAATTTTTGCTAAGCTAGCGAAAGCTGATGGATTGCGATCGCCAAGTGTCACCTAAGGAAAATCATTCTGTTTTAGAAATAGCCCATTCCTACTTGCTCAACTCAGTTGCAGTCAAAGCTAACGAGATAGACAGCAACCCGGATACGCTGGTGCAGGCACTGCAAGGACTTAGAGATTTAGGCTTGCTGGCGTTACGTGTTCCCTACAATTGGGGTGGAAAAGAAGTTAGTGAAGAAACTTTTAGTAACTTTCAAGAACTGGTAGCACGGTACTCTGGTGCTTTAGCTTTTTTGCAAACTCAACACCAAAGCGCTGCTGCAATGTTAGTTGCTAGTAGTAACTCTGTTCTGAAGCAGGAGTATTTACCGCGTGTAGGTAAAGGTGAACTTTTAGTCGGCGTCGGCTTTTCGCAATTACGCCGGGGAGGTGAACCGCTAACGATCGCTAAACTCGTCCCAGGAGGATATCAATTAGATGGAGTTGTGCCTTGGGTAACTGGATGGGGAATGTTTGATGATTTTATTGTGGCTGCTAAGCTTCCCGATGGGTGTGCTGTTTTTGGTGTCGTTCCTTTTCAAGATACCTACCAAAATTCAACAAGCAAGATTACGTTTACTTCCCCTGCTGAACTAGCAGCAATGACATCAACCAATACTGTCACAGCCAACTTAAATAGCTACTTTCTACCTCAAGAGCGCGTAGTTTCCATTAAACCAGTCGGATGGATTTATGAAAACGATAAAAATAACGTCCTTCGTGCCACATTCTTAACTACAGGTTGCGCTTTCGCTGGTTTAGATATTATAGAATCTGCCTTACAAACAAAATCATTGCCTGCGATCGCTAATGCTTTGACAGCTTTTCAACAAGAACTAAACTACTGTCGCGTTGCCATTCGTCGCCTACAGAAAAATACTCATGCAAAATTGTCAGAAAAACTACAACTAAGAGCTTGGGCAATTGATTTAGCAACACGCATTGCTCACGCAGCCGTCACTGTTTCTAGTGGTGCTGCTAATTATTTACATCACCCTGCACAACGTGTTTATAGAGAAGCACTAGTATTTACTGTAACTGGACAGACAAGCGCCGTGATGGAGGCGACGCTGGAGAGGTTGAGTAGGAGATGGGGAGGTGGAGGACAAGGGGGAGATAATTCTTTTTTGTGTTCTCCAGCAAAAACTATTACCTATTCGCGAGTCATCCATCTGAGTCATGTTATAGATAGCAATATTCCTCAATGGCAGGGTGATCCTGCGGTGGAGTTTGAGACTGTCGCAGAAATAGAAAAAGATGGGTATAATCTCCGACGTTTCTGTTTGGGTGAACACAGTGCCACTCATATTAATGCCCCAAAAAGTTTTTATAATTCTGGTGCTGGCATTGATCAATACACCGCAGAATCACTAGTTGTACCTGCGGTAGTAATTAACATGCAACAACAAGTAGTAATTAACCCAGACTATAGCCTGAGTGTTGCTGATATTCTGTTGTGGGAGAAGCAATACGGAGAAATTTCGCCTGGAGATTTGGTGTTATTGTACACAGGTTGGCAAGAAAAATGGTGCGATCGCACTGCCTTCATGAATCAGGATACTCAAGGAAACATGCATTTTCCTGGATTTGGCAGCGATGCAACTGAGTTTCTATTGAATGAACGTCACATTGCCGGGGTTGGAATTGACACTCATGGCGTAGACTCTGGACAAGACACTAATTTTACAACCAACAGTCTTGTATTAGCAAAAGCGCGTATCGTCTTAGAAAATCTCACCAATTTAGATCAACTACCACCTAAGGGTGCAACCCTTGTAATTGGAATTTTGAGATTACGGGATGGTTCCGGTTCCCCTGCTGGGGTGATGGCGTTGATTTAGTTCAAGTGCAGAAAACACCATCAAATTCTTTCAGGTTTACAATGTTTTTTTAACTTCCCAGTTGACGTTCCCTGTATCATCCTTGACTGTAACTTCAGCGATCGCAGTCTCACCTTTGGTATCAGTTACCTGACAATCAAAGGTTTCGCCTAGTTGCTCAAATGTACGCAGTTTTCCTTCTCCACAGCTAGCACTAACCTCAACACCTACCTGATCTTTAAAACCAGTTTCAATAGTTTGCTCAAGCACTGGGAGAACCAATACTTTTCTTGTATTAAATTTTAACGAGCCATCATTATCACTAGGATTAACTCTCGTAATAAATTCTTTATTTTCTGCAACTGTGTTGCAATCGAAAGGCTGTCCAACTTCTAAGTGCACTTGGTTAGGACAGGAAACTGATTCAATAGGAACACCAATAACTTCACCTAGCTGTTCTTTAACAGCTGTTTCTACTTTCTTGGTTAATTTGGACTTTGTAGCTGATGAACTTGTTTGCTGATTTTCGACATTGCTAGTATTACTAGCTGTCTGAGTTCCAGATTCACTTTCGCCTGCTTGCGTGTGAAATTCAAAAGAACATCCCACCATCATGCTAGTTAAAGCAATGCCAAGTAAACACCTAAAACTGAACTTTTTTGAGCCACTCCCCCGTTTTGAAAACGGGGGATTCAGGCATCAAACAGAGATTGCAGTCTGAGACTGTCTAACATCTCCTACGCCTAGAGTCGAACTCCCGACTCTTTTAATATTAAGACTGGCGTTTTCATCTCTATCATTTTCAGATTGACATGAAGGACAACGCCAGCGTCTAATCGACAAATCCAATTTTTCTAAAATGTGTCCACAGCTAGAACAAGTTTTTGTGGATGGATACCATTGATCTACAAACACTACTTGTTTATGCTTCTTCTTAGCAATCCATTCTAGAATTTGCAGAAATTCACGCCTCGCCAAGTCTGATATTTTCCTACCCCAAAGACGTTGCATTCCTTTAAGATTTAAGGTTTCAAAACAAAGCACATCAAAATTATCTGTTAATTTATGAGCGAGTTTCCAAAACCAATCACGTCTACGATGAGAAATATCCTCATATTTGCGAACTAGATTTTTTCTAAATCGCTCTCTGTTTGATGAACCTTTGAGTTTTTTAGAATGCTGTCGGCTAGCTTTCCTAATGGCATTTAATGATTGTTTTAAAAATTGGGGAGACTCAATTTTTGTTCCGTCCGAGCAAGTGAGGAATGTTTTTAATCCAAAATCAAATCCCGCTATTCTACCAGTCGCAAACTTGATTTTTGAATTAGAACAATCATCAACAACTATAATCATAAATAGCTCGCCTAAAGGAGTGCGTTTTATGGTTAAGGTTTTGACTGTTCCCTCTATCTCTCTCGACTTCCAAAATTGATAAACTTTGTTCCCAATCTTGACTCGATTTCCACCTAAAAACTTGTATCCAGATTGTTTAAGAGTGAATGATTTGTATTTCTTAACTTTTTTAAATCCTGGCGGTCTAACTCCTTTTTTGTTGTGTTTAAAAAATAATTGGTAGGCTTTCTCAATGCGTTGACAAATATCTTGTACTGATTGAGAACCTACTGTTTGCCAAAATGGATTACATTTCCGCAGTTTGGCAATATGAGATTGAAGTTTTGCACAGCTTAAGTGTTTGCCCCACATTCGATAGTAGCGTTTGTGTAGGGCAATACAATGATTGTAGATTATCCCACTCGCGTTAATCATGCGCTTGAGGAATCTATTTCTTTTGTGCTGATACAGTTTAAACTTCAGGGTTTTCATGTGATTATGATATCATCAGTGGTGTAGATAATCAATACTCATCTACATGAAAACTGTTTATAATCATTACAATCATGCTGTTGGATTAGCTACTGTCCATTTAATCTGGATACCATGCAGACGCGCTCGTGTATTCGCTAATAACGAAAACTTAAAACTTCGATGCATTGAAGTATTCCAGTCTGTTGCTAATGACAAGAAGTGGATTATCAAAGCATTAGAAGTTGCGCCGGATCATATACATCTACTAGTTGAATATGATCCGCACCACTCAATATCTCAAATAGTTAAAGCTTTTAAAGGAAGGTCATCAAGACTACTAAGAAAAGAATTTCCAGAATTATTGAGATTACCTAGCTTATGGACACATTCTTATATGTTTGACACGACTGGAAAGATTAGTACTCAGAAGGTTTTAGAGTATATTAATGACCCCCTTCACGGATGAATAAATTCATCATGTTCGCTTATATCCGCCCTTTAGAAAAAGGCGGCTTTACGCATCACGATTCGTAAGTTCCAACCTTGTTTGTATTGGCGTTGAGTCATTTTAATTACCTCCAGTTCATGTAAGTTGTGTATAGTTGTGCAAACTAATAAATAAAAATGAGTTTTTTTGATTTGTACTCATCACATTAGCGAGCAATCGGGGAGAACTAGGGGAGATAATTAAAATTGGTTAGTAGTTAGTGGTTGGTGATTGGTAGGGGTATATTAGCCGCCACTAAAGCGTGAATATCACTCAGATGCTTCACCCTTATTAGACTCCGCATGGCGCTCAATTTTGGGCTTGTCTTTGACTATAACTTTAACTTTGACTCTAACGCCAATGCCTTCTTTTACTAAGACGCGGACTTTAACAAAAATATTGCCGACTTTGACTACAACCTCAACCTTAACCGGCATGAGTTTTTATTTTAAAGGATTAAAAACATCCCTTTAAAGCTGGCATAGATTGACCAAGCTATCAGTCCAATTAAATACAGTCGGTAAACTTGAAATTGCAATTATAAATACAATTTTGTGAAGCATGAACGCATCATATTTCAATGCCCTTATCCAGTTTCACTATAATTCTGATACATGTGGTAACAAGGAAGACAAAGATTTTAATAAGCCGGTACAAAAGTTAATTAAATATCTTCTGGAGATGAGGTATAAACAAATTCAAACTTAATAAAAAACTAAAAATTTTATGAAATATCGGAAATTATTGAGCATCTTACATTACATATGGGGTGGAGTTTGGAGCTTTTATTTTCTAGCAATCTTGTTAGCTTATGTCTCTGCGCGAGACCGTTTATGGCAAACTCTACGATCTTCAATGTGTATTCAAGAACCTTTTATAGGTAAATCCTGTGACAGTTGGATTCTGTTTTTTAGTATCTTTATGCTGCTATTTATGGCTTTATATGCAATTACTAACCTCTTTTCTGGTTACAATTACTGGCGTTCAAAGCCTTCGACTATCAACTGGGTTGCAGCATCCCTAAATTTGATCAATATTCCTATTGGTACAATACTGGGTGTGTTTAGTATTGTTGTATTGACAAGCTATCTGAAAAATTTACAGAATAAAAATTCAGAGTAGAACACCCTAGTTGCAAGTACAATACTTAACCTTATACTTCCAGTGAAGAACGGAATAGAACACGCCCTGGAATTACCTCATCGTTAATTTTGGCACACACCCGGAGACAGGCGGATACTTCTCCTGGTACACCACCAATATTTAGTTGTAAATCGTCTTTTGACCAAGTGTAGATATCGGCGTAGGTTCCCCACAATGGTCGTATTTGCACTTGATAACCAGCATCCCGCGCTTTTGCCACTATACTATCAAGAGTGCGCCTTGCTTCTTGTTGGAGTTTTCCCCACCAAGAAAAGCGATCGCATGGTGGCAAATATACCAAAGAATGAATCGCCTCATCTAAATCTAGTCTGGTACGGAGTGCGATCGCTGGGTCTGCATCGGTAGTGTTAAGGACACGTTGAAAACGGTCGATAAGTGCTGTTATATACTTAGACTTTTCAGATTCGGAATTTAAAGACCTAACACCAAAACGATCCACGCTTTTGTAAGCATGGTGTAAATACGTATCTATATCGATAAATTTTAGACAAACAGATACAATCCCCGCTAGCACATGTAATTCCCCACCTCTTGTTTCTACTTGCAACCGGGAATCAAAATCAACCTGATCTGATAGACACAAGCCAGTTGCATAAACACTCCCCTGCAAACCAGAGTAAATATGTTCATTGCGGCTAAAACCAAACTGTTGCACAGCCAGCTTATCTTCCAAAGCGCCTAACTGACTCGCTTCTGCTAAAATACACTCGCGCCAAGTATGGGCAAGTTTTTCTGGAACCCGTAGCAGCAAGCATTGAATTTCATTCCACAAATCAACATCATTGTTGCTGTGAAACTTGTATGCACCAATATGTTGCAACAATTCTTGATCAGCCAACAATGCATCAGCAATATGTTTAAGTTTCTGTTCCTCTGGTAATTCCAAGTGAATTGGTTCAAATACCTCTTCCCAGGTAGGGGGAGTGGGGGGAGTGGGGGGAGTGGGGGGGGTAAGTTCTTCTACTTTCTTACTTATTTGTGGTTGCAGAAGTTGATCTAGTTCGCGTACAAGTTCCTGACAAGTACTGTTACCGGGATCTGTTGTTGCTTGTTTGAGTGCTTGTTGTAATTGAGTCCGCAGTCCATATAAACCTAACCGCAGTACCCAAGCTAATTGTGAATCCTCTATTTCTAATAATTTGCTGAGGTGCTGCATGTTCTCTCCATGATTTCAAAACTTGGGTAACAACTGTCTGTTGAAAATAGCCCATTTATTTTGAGGGAACGAACACTCATGGAACACGGATGCACACCGATAATTCATCTGTGTTCCATGAGTGTGCATCGGTGTTTGCTTTCTCAATGCAATCCGCAAAATGGATCGCGTTCTGTTTCGACGTTGTTAGACTGGGCTTGGAGGGAATCTCGATAAACACATCCCTCTATTTTCAGACATTCGGGATTGGTTGATGTCCAGTAGGGTACTTCAAAGGCGTGGATGCGCAGGATACCTTGTTTGTTGAGGGAGACGTAATATTTACAAGGATATTCGGATTGGATTTCTGGTTGGGGAAGTTCGCCGATCAGTTCCCATTTGTTGGATTCTGGGTGACGAAATTGGAAGTAAAATGTGTGTTTGCCACTGGCGGGAAAGGGGGGTAATTCTGCGATTAAGCCTAGTCCTTGGATTTGGGTGTCGCTTTCGTTGTAGCGGAAGGTTTGTAAGTCTTGGTTTTGATTGCTGGAAAATAGTAGTGTGTGAGCATCGGTTTTGAAGACGTTGGCTGATTCGGCGACGTTGACGGCGATGTCACAAAGGATTTCTCCTTGATCGGAAATTACTGTTTGTGTGCCGATCGCTTGGGCGGCATCGAGACATGGTATATTGACGGGGATGAGGTAATGGGGTTTACCTCGGGATAATAATAAATCTATGTCTAGTTTTTGATTGATTTCAAATTGGACTTGAATGTGGTTTTTGAAGTCTTCTTCGTTCATGCCTAATTTTTTCATCAGGATGTCGCCGTTGTAGCTACCCCAAAGTTGCAGTTTCATGTTCTCGAAGTCTTGACGCCTGATGTTGTTGGTTAATTGCATTCCCATCCAACGACTGCGATATTTGGCGATCGCATCTGTGGCTTGGAGTTGATATAATTCTTGTCCGGCGTGAAAGATGGGATCGGGACTACCGCCGATGACTTCGCGGACGAAGGAACAGGGAAGGAAGTAAAACAGGTTTTTGACATCTATATATAGTTGGTTGGCGCCTTTTTTGAGTAGGTCTTTGGCTTGTTGGGGAGAGAAGCTAAGTTGGCGGAGTTTTTCGGCGAAGCAAGCGCCGGCGGATGTGGCAAGTTTAGTGTATTCTGGTTCAAAGGTGACGCGTTCTTCGTTCCAGAGGAAGTAGTCGGATTTGCTAAAGACGCGGTATAGTTCGCGTTCGACAATTTCTAAGTTGCAGGTTTTTCCGGAGAGGATTAGCCAATCGACGGTTTCGGGGGAGTTACCGGGGTTGAGGGATTGGTTTTTAAAGGCGTTTTCGATCAATCCTTGGGCGATACCGACGGCTTCCTTGACTACGGGGGCGACTGCTTTTTCAAATTGTTCGACGGTAAGAGTGACGCTGAGGCGATCGCTCGTGCTGGTAGGTAAGGTAATATCGTTGTGTAGTAGGAGTTCAGAGATTTTTTGTCCATCCAGGACAAATACAGGCGTATCGAGGGTTTGGCGTTTTTGTCCGAGGGTGAGTTTGGCTGCTTCGGCATGTTCCCAAAGAGTGTAGAATGTTTGGGCGCGGGATGGGGCGTTTTTCCACCGGGTGGGTAGGACTTTTTCAGCATCGTTTAAGGCTTCTTTGTAAGCTTCGCCTTCGCGGACTTCTTTATCGACACAAGCTAACAGAGAACCTGGTTGAAATTTACCGTTTTGCAGGAAGCGATCGCTTAGTTCTTCTGGTTGGACTTTTAAGATATCTCTGGGTAAGGTTTCGTCGACAATGGCAGTCAGTAAACAGTCGGCGATCGCTGCTTTTAACAACAAGAATAGCCGTAGGGTTACTAGTTCGCCGCCTAGTTGCAGATGACCAGAGGAACCAAGTAGTTTGGGTGTAAGTTTATAGTAGCGTCCACCGTCGCCTCGATCTTCACCCGGTTCAAAAGGATTAATTTCTTCTAGGGAAAGACGAATTAAGGCTAAGTCGGTGGTTCCACCACCAATATCTAATACCATAACATTTTGCCACCACTTGTCCCCATCCCGGCGACAACGAGTTTTGAAAGATTCAATTCCTAAGTTTAAGTCGCCGCCAAATTCTCGCCATAGGAAAAATATCGCTACCGAAACAGCTTCGTCATAAGCCATTTGCACGTCTTCGATATCTAGCTGTTTTACCAATTGTTCAATTTCCCGGCGGACAAAAGGCGAAGCGATCGTGGGGTAAGTGACCACGGTGCGATAAAATTTCCCTTGGGAACACTTGCCGGAACGTTGGCGATATTTTTCGGTTAACTCGATTAATTGAGCATAAGCCGCTTGCAACAACTTATTAACAGGAATAGAATCTTCTTTGCCATTGAGAGTAATTTGAAAAGAACGTTCTTGTCCAAAATAACGTTTTGGTGAATGTAAAAACCTGCTATCAATTCCCTCGCCTTGTCTAATTGCATCTAGACGGTGTTGTTTGGCTTGTTCACCCAAACTAACTTTCACTTTTAGCGGATCGTTAGTTGGTAAAAACGGTTCTAAGCCAATAACTTCCAACTCACTGGCAATTTCACTCAAACGTCGGTCTTTATCTAACTCTACTGAAATCAAACTTTGCCATTCTAGGGGGGGAACGCGAAAGACTTCGTGATAAATTTGATTTAAACGTTTGCTTGCCGCCCGCCGAAACCAAGGTAAACGCTTACTCAAAGCAATTTCAATTTGGCGAATTGCTTCTAAAAATTGCTCTCCATTTAAATTGCGTAAATCTATAGTATTGTCACCCTGGACATTCTTACTCACTTCAATTAAAAATCTTTGCCATTCCTGTGTCCAAGCATCTTGAGTCACACCCGCTACCTGATCCACAGGACGTTGAGTTAACCATGTCGATAAGCGATCGCGCAACCTCACTTCTTGTTCGTGAGGTAAACTATGGGGTGTGACAATCACTTTCGGGTCGTAAAGTGTGACTGTGGAATTAGACGTACCAAAATCGATCGCAAACCAACCGGGATAGGTAATTTCTGGTTGTTGATCGACTTGCTTGACTGGTTCAACATCTAACTTTAACTCTTCATCTGGTAAAGTTTGCGGTGTTGTACTTTTAAATGAGTTGATGACTGAATCTGTAAAAGACATGAGTGGATTTTTCAGTGAATATTCTTTAATTGGGTAAGTCCAGATGTTGCATTCAGCGCTGATGTGTTTGCTAATAGATAAAAGAGGATCACCCGTTGCCCCGGATTCAAAATACTCAATTGTGACTTGTAAATTACAATTGACACCTGTTGGTAATGGTTGATTCCAGCGACAATCACTTTGCCTTAATCGCTGGGGAGTTGTAAGCTGTAAAAGCTTATTAGTACCAAAGTTTACACTTTTATAAGCAGATTGCATCGCTGCTGCTAGGTCTTCTGGAATACCAGTAACATATATATTTATGCGGAAAATATGAGGAAAATGAGGATTAGGAACTGGTCTAATTTCAATTGCTGGTAATAGTAATAAAGATGAATCGTTGGGATGAGTACGTAATTGATAACGATTAAAAAGTTCTATTTTGATTGGCATTATTATAGATTTCCTGAAAATTAATCATAAGTTGTGAAAGTTAGGCAGCACGTATAGAGATTTTATTTAACGAACCGCGAAGTACGCAAAGTACGCGAAGAAGGGTTTCTTCTTTGTGTCCTTTGTGTTCTTTGTGGTTCGTTTTTTTCCCATAAACCCAAGGGTTACAATTCACTTGAATGAGAAATTATTGTTACTTGAGAAAGGGTTTCTAACCAAGGGGGAACGGATGTAGATTTATTTTTGTCTGTGTCGGCAATATATCGCAGTAAGGGTTCGTGTTTGGTTTTTAATAGTTCTTGTAGACTATCTACTATTTCTTTTAGGGCCCGAGAAAAGGAAAATTTTACTTGTTTGGTGAGTTGACTGACGTATTGCACTAGGTGTAAACCAGCGCTGGCAGTGATTTCGTCGCGCAGTCGTAAAACGGCGATTTGATGATTAAATGGTCTGGGTGGAGTAGGATATTTTTTATCGGGACTCCAGTCGAGGATTTGTCCGTTGGGATGTTTTTCATCTTTGCGCGCTAGGGGAAATAAGGCGTCGGCATTGATGGCATGATTGTTGGTAGCTAATCCACTGTGTTCAATGATTAACTTTTGCCATTTGTTTGCTGGATCAACGGCGCGCAAGAGGTTACGAAATAGGCGGAGTTGATTTTTGCCAAAGTTATCTTGAATGTAGTGTTCGATGTCTGGTGACAGGACAGAATTGACTGTGGTGCGTTCGTCGGCGACTTCGGTGGATAATTTTTTGAAAAAGTCGGTTACTGCTTCGGTGGTGCGATCGTGAGCAAAGGTTTGCATTTCTTGAATGGTTTGGACGAAGGCACAGTAGAAATCATCGCTTTTGGTAGGGATGGTGTCTTCTACTTCTTCATCACCAAAAAAGCTGTCGGTTTTGGTGAGGGAAATTGTTCCGTTTTTGGTGCGATCAAATAGTAATGTCCATTCACTCCATTCAAAGAAGATTTTGTTAGTTAATTCGTCTTTGACAATATCACTCACGGCGATTCCGTCGTGGTTTTTTAATATTGGTTGTTTTTCTAGTTCTTCTTGGAATTGTCGGTAAATTGTTACTAAGTTTTCTATACCTTGGCGTAGTTGGATAAATTTTGGGTTTTCTGCGACGGGAATATAGGCGGGAACTTGTTCGAGGAGGATTTTGAGGTTATCTTGTTCTTTTTGCAAAGCTTTGACGGTTCTTTGAGTATCTTCGACGAGTTGTTTTAAGCCGTGTTGCGCTACGTGTTCTTTGAGTAGCGATCGCAATCTACTAATTCCACCGTCTTCTGCAAAGTCACTCAGTTGTTTGTGCAGGGTGCTGGATGGCGGTAACATTTTACTTAGTTGTTGCCATTTTTCCCGCAGTTCAACTTCTGAAAGTTTGTTGGGAATGTCTAATTCTGGCAAAAACTCGGGGGAGGAAACTTGAATGAGGGAAGAAAGTTCGGCAAGTTTGGCTAAACCGTGGAGTTGGGATAGGAAAACTATATTTTTTTTCTCTGTGGTTAAGTTGCTGGCACTGGCTATGGTAAGTTGGAGAATGCCCAAGCTTTCTAATATATTTGCTTCGGAAAGTAATGGTTCATCTACAAGTTCATCAAGGACACGTTCGTCACTCTGGGTAAGGGGAAGTTGATTGAAGCGTCCGACACCAACGATGATTCTATCTCTTAAGTCGTGTCCTTTGTCGCGTTCCAACATTGTGCGAATTTTGGCAGCGATCGCACCACCAGGATATCTCCCGTTGAGTAGCAACAGGATTGTTTGCACATCTGTGAGTTCGCGCAGTGACAAAAAGGTATCCCGTACGCCTGAATCGGCTGAACCCAAACCGGGAAAGTCTAACAAGACAAATTCATTTGTTCCTTGGAGTGCAGATAAATCCCAAACTGCTTTGGATACTTCGACGGTAACATCAATGCGGCGAATCAAAGAGAAGCTTTTCTGTAAATCTACGGCTGATGGTTGAGTAAAATTTGCCCAAGGTTGAGGGGGTGCTGGCAGTTGATCAAAGCTGAGTTCTAAGATATTCATCGGTGGATCAGCTAGCCTCAAGCCTTTTTTAGCGGTAGAATGATCAATCTCGTAGCTTTTACCGCCAATATATTTACCGTAGGCGTTGTAGGTACGCATATATACTACTAACTCGCGCAGTAGCGATCGCAGTTCTAAACTTTGTGTCTGATTCCAAGCTTGTTCACACCATCTCAAAATTCCGTTACTATCCACGATTATGGTGGGGTGCAAGTTTTTGAGACTCGTCAGCAATTCTAAGGATACTTCTGCTGCTTTAGCGCGGACTTCAACTTCCTGTAGCATAAAGCGCAGACACTCTTTCACACCCTCGTCTGAGAGATACTGAACGGTATACTTACCAATTTGGGTAGTTTGTAAGTCTGGTTGTTGACGCAGGTGAATGGCGGTGACGTTACCTGTAGTGGGGGTTTCACTGACAGGTAAAGCATCAGCGTAGCCAATGAGACTGCCGATTAATAAAGTTTTGCCGCTACTGAATTCACCCATAATGCCAATTTTCACAGGTGAAGCGGCTATTTCTACTACTCTTTGGGCAGATGCTTTTAACCTTTGAATGTTTTCATGGATACTATCAGGAAACCAGCTTTCCTGGGGAGGCGGGTTTTGTGATACTAACTCCAGGCTTTGTAGAACAGATTCCCCATATTCTTTATAGTGCCCAGTTGTGCGATCGCCATGTCACTTTTCATACTAACTTCCACGCTGTTATCAGTTATCAGTTAGAGACGCGATGTTCCTCGCGTCTGTACAGTTAGAGACGCGAGGAACATCGCGTCTGTTACTACGTACGACAGCCGTGAATTTTGGATTTACAGCAATAGCCATAGTTATAACTTGGTTTTTAATCAAAGAAGTTTAGCAATTTGTTTGTTCTGATTGTTTCCAAATTGCAAAACTTAGTAGAAGTTTGCATAAATTTGTATTGAATAAAGGTAGTTCTAATGAAAAACCTCACCCCTTACCCCTCCTTGCTAAGGAGAGGGGTGTCCGATAGGACGGGGTGAGGTAAGTTTTATGTTTGGTTGTGAGATTTTCCTATGATGAGTTAAAAATGCTTGGTGTCTTAGTACAGTTTTGCGTAAAGTCGTAATCTTTTTGAACGCAGAGGGATGGAGAGTTATGCGCACCAGGTAGCAGAGTTTAAGTAGCAGGCGAGTTTTTGTCCCCGTTGAGGGGAAGTGTTATGGAAAGCTTCTTCCAAAAAGTCACCAGCGGTCGATGCATTTGTTTCCATCCCCGTTGAGGGGAAGTGTTATGGAAAGTCTTTTATTTTAGTTCGGAGGAACTAACTATGGTGTTTCCATCCCCGTTGAGGGGAAGTGTTATGGAAAGTCCTTCCGAAAGACTGGAAGAGATTAAAGAAAGTTTCCATCCCCGTTGAGGGGAAGTGTTATGGAAAGAAAAATGTAGACCCAAATCACAAGAAAGCCTGCGAAGAGTTTCCATCCCCGTTGAGGGGAAGTGTTATGGAAAGTCTACAAGATGACCATTCAAGGGATGACGTACGAAGGTTTCCATCCCCGTTGAGGGGAAGTGTTATGGAAAGTTACCGATCATGGAATTTGATCTGACAAAAGAGGTTCGTTTCCATCCCCGTTGAGGGGAAGTGTTATGGAAAGTCCAGGTAGCCGACCCCGCCGCGATGAAACTTGTGTTTCCATCCCCGTTGAGGGGAAGTGTTATGGAAAGTTTGGGGGCATTCTCTGACTCAAGGTAATCTGACGTTTCCATCCCCGTTGAGGGGAAGTGTTATGGAAAGTCAGCGGCAACAGCTAAACACCACTCCCCTCGTGTTTCCATCCCCGTTGAGGGGAAGTGTTATGGAAAGTTTCGACGAAAACATGTTGGACTCGGCTATCGAGCTGGTTTCCATCCCCGTTGAGGGGAAGTGTTATGGAAAGAAGCATATTCCCTCTATTGGGATGTTGTGTATCAATGTTTCCATCCCCGTTGAGGGGAAGTGTTATGGAAAGTCTGTGCCGGCAGTTCGAGTGGAAGGCACCACCGGTTTCCATCCCCGTTGAGGGGAAGTGTTATGGAAAGCAGTGCCAATGTCCCGGTTGGTCCACTGGATACTAGCGTTTCCATCCCCGTTGAGGGGAAGTGTTATGGAAAGCCGAAGTGGTGAAGTTTCCGTTCACGACTTCGGTTTCCATCCCCGTTGAGGGGAAGTGTTATGGAAAGAGTTCACATCTGGAACGCTTACAGGGAGAGGGTTCTAGACCCCTAATCGACACCACTCTAGATTTAAACAAAAATCTTCAAAAAACATCGATTTTGCAGCCTGGAAACCTTGCTGCACAAGGCATCGACATCAGTTAACGAATATATGCGGTTTTCAAGGTTCGGGCGACTGGTGTCGATGAATTTCAACACACTCAAATCAGAGTATAATCTGTCAGTTATATTTGTCAAGTTTTTGACACAATTAACAATATTGATTTCTCACGAAAGTTGTGATCTCAGGCTGTTTTGAGTTGATGAAGGAAAAGAGAGTAATGTAGATTGGATTGAGCGAACTCTACTATACGCTTCATGAACTGGGTACGCCGCGAATTATTCTCTCCTCCATTATCTTGATTAAGAATTAGTGTTTTTATATCTGGAAACCGCCAACTCTCACTTTTCCAAAAATCTGATAAAACATCAATAATAAAATCACTTGTTACTTGAAACTCTGTAAAATATAAAAATATTTCATCTAACTTTGGAAGAAATATACCATAAGGAGTTACGGTTGTTTTTGGATTATAGTTATGGTCTTCGGTTTCAGTGGTAACTCGGTTTTTACCTCCTTTGTCAAAGCAACCAACATCGACACGGGCTTTGGCATCAAGACTTAAACGTAAAACACTCTTATCATCACTAGCTGATTGATTAACATTGCTAATTGCTCGAAGATTGCATCAGTTTCTGGAATTTTTTGAGGTAAAACTTTTGCTACCCGCTTCAGTCGATATTCCAAATAATTCAATTTGACACGAATTGTTTCTTCAGTCGGTAACTGTTCATCACTATAGCCACACTTTTCAATTAATAGCTTTCTTACTTTGTTTGCTGTTAGGCGTGTATACAGCCTTTAACTTTTAAAACTTGGGTCGGTTTGGCTTTGTAAATCAACCAATTTTTTAATATCTTCTAACAAAGAAGGTAGGTGTTCTTCTGCTTTCCATCGACTCTTAGCTGAATAATTATCTACACAAATAATTCCAGTAGTTAATTCTTTAATTCCTTTGCGAATTGTTTTTCTATCCCATCCCATCTCGTTTTGAGCTATTAGCTGTCCTTCAGGGCCTAACCCCATGACAGCCTGCGCCTGAAAACGTCGTCTTGCTGCTTGTTTCAATTGAGTTGCTGTTTCCTTTAGCAAACTTTTCAATGCGTCAGTTAATTCAATTGACACTCAAACACACCCCAAAACTCTAACCATACATTGAACTTACTACAAAAAAGCAAGTCAGGACTGCCATCGGCAGCCTTGACTTTCCACCCTCTACAATAATTATCATTCTTATACATTGGGGATTTTATTTCTTGGAAATCCCCAACGTCAATCCATTCATAATTCTAGAAGCGATCACCACTTTTTAAAGGTTAGGGACTCAGCGGGCGTTGCATAATAGCGGTATGAATTGAGGTCAATTAATCATGGAATGTCCACGCTGTGGATCTTGTCATAACCGTAAGAATGGAAAGAAAAGAGGTAAACAGAATCACATTTGCTGTGATTGTGGTCGTCAATTCATTGATGTCTATAAACCACCCAGGGGCTACTCGGATGAAATCAAACAAGAATGCCTAAAAATGTACGTCAATGGTATGGGATTTCGTGGAATTGAAAGGGTGAAAAACGTTCATCATACTACCATTATTCATTGGGTTAAACGAGTGGGTACACAATTGGCGGATACACCAAATTCAAAGGAAATTCCGCAGGTGGGAGAACTAGATGAATTAGAAACATTTATTGGTTCAAAAAAATAAAATCTGGTTGTGGACGGCGGTAAATCACTTTACTCAAGGTATTCTTGCTTGGGTTTTAGGTGATCGTAGTTCGACTACTTTCCAACAGTTATGGAACATTGTCCAGTGTTGGCAGAGTTATTTTTACGTCACAGATGGATACCCTGTTTACCCTTGTTTTGTTCCTGATGGTGACCAAATTGTGAGTAAGACCTACATGACACGAGTCGAAAATGAAAACACAAGGCTTAGACATTATTTGGCTCGTCTTCATCGTAAAACTTTATGTTATTCCAAAACTGAGGAAATGCTGAGATACTCTGTTCGATTGTTATTGCACTACCTCAAATATCGTTCTGTTCCCTTACCTGCCTAAAACATACCTTTATTCAGCAACGCCACTCAGCGTGATATGCTCTGAAGAGCAAAATTGCTCGATAGTATGACTGGTATTGATCGTGAGATTGTTCTCGATTCTAGACATGTTGCAAAACATTTGCCTGATACCACTCAGGTACAGCGTTTATTGAGACGAAGACTAGCGGCTCACGTTTTTAATGACGAAGCGATGATGAATAGAGTTGCTCAAGCCATCATTGAAAGAGGAGAATATATAGGTATCGTTCGAGAATATGAGCGTTACGGTCTGTTTTTTACAGAACCCATTGGCTATCGTCTTGATCCAGATGGTTTCAAGATTCCCTTGTTCTACGGTGAGGTGAAGATTGATGCAGAAAACCGATATCACGTCATTCCCTGTACCCGACCAAGTGAAGTATAATTGGCAGTTTGCTGAGGTGTGGATTGAGCCAATGTTGTCTCCGCCTTATATTTTGCTGCTTCTTGGGGATGAGTTGGGAAAGTGTCAGATTTTCGATCCAGCCAAGAATTATGCGGTCATCTTTACAAGTTCCACTTATGAGGAAGCACAACACTGGCTGTTAGAAGATGAATATGAACCTATGGAAGGGCGACTTTCTGCTTTTGAGTTGTGAGCGATCGCATTCCAAAATGTCACTACACTTCTACGCACTTCCCAAATCAACGTTCATTCTCAACATCATTCCATCCATAGAGAACATCAAGACATTTGTGACCAACGTCTTGACGTTGTTTATGAACGCAAGTCCATCCATAGAGAACATCAAGACATTTGTGACCAACGTCTTGACGTTGTTTATGAACGCAAGTCCATCCATAAAGAACATCAAGACATTTGTGACCAACGTCTTGACGTTGTTTATGAACACAACAACATTCGCTACAAACGTGAAAGCGATCGCAAATACTACACCTTCGCCCATAAGGAACAGGGAATAAACATATTGCTTAAGTATAATCACTTATATTTTGATAAAAGGCTGTTACAAAAAAATATAAATATCTGGGAAATATTCTGAACCATCCAACAGCTTCTGTAAGCCAAGCTAACACTAGAACAACTTATAGGAATATAAATTTATGCCACGTCCCAAACGTTCATCCCGCGTTCTCGAAAAAGCCCAATTAAGGGCTTGTGGACTCAAAGCCATTGATCCAAACTTAGATTTTGGTAATGCAGGCAACTTGCAAAACCTGACACAACAAATAGAGCAGTTACGGGCTAAAATTGATACCTATAACACAGCTCTATCTATAATTGACGCTTCTAGAACCGATATTGAACAGCTAGAAAAAAATTTAAGCAGTCTGTGTGAAAGATTACTCTTAGCAGTCGCCGTCAAATACGGTAAAGACAGCCAAGAATATGTTATGGCAGGCGGTGTTCGTAAAAGCGATCGCATCCGCAAAAGCACAGCTACCCGCCTCAAAGCTTCTCCAGAAGAAACTTCTACAGAGAATGCCAAAACAGCTTGAAAAGGTAACTTAATCTTTGCCGAGATGTTCTTGAAATGAGGTGATGGAGAAACTGTATCTCCCCACCTCCCCATCACCCCACCTATTTCCTAATCACCTTTAACCTCTTTCTCCTCAGATTCCTTCAGTTGCTCAATCATAAAGCTAATCTGGGCTGATACTGATCGCTTCTGCTTATTGCAATACTCTTTAAACCACTCAAAAAGTGATTCTGGAATTGTGACACTAGTCCGGCTCATTTTTTCAGTCAAAGCACTACTTCCTCACGCTACATATTTAGTATTGACAAAGATACACTGATTATATCATAAATATTTAAAAATATTTAAAAATATATTGCAAATAAGACTGATTCATATTAATATAAAAATTAAGAGAGGCGTTCCCACCTCCAAGTAGATAACGCCTCTCTGACCAAACCACTATTAGTTAAGTAAGGTCTAATTAAATATGATGCCACAACCCATTTTTTGTCAAACACCCACCAAAGGTTTATTAAATTTAGCTTACGCCCGGCAAATTCGATTTCGCAATCTTCATATTAATATGGCTTGGCAATTTACCTGTTTCCTTACTTGGAGTAATGGTGAGAAAGAAATTTTTATTAACAAAGATGCCCAAGCAATAAACCAAACAATTCAGAAAATCACACAAACCAAAGATTAATCTCGATTCAATAAGTATTTGCAACACATCCTTGGATAAAGACGCGATGAATCGCGTCTTTACAATATCTATTGTCGCATTCTTTTTTTAAATCGGTATAATATCAAGTTTGCATGATTACTTATAATTCCCGTTTAACCTCACCCCGCCTTCGGCACCCCTTTCCTTACTAAGGAGAGGGGTTGGGGTGAGGTTTTATTATTATTCAGTGATTAACTGAACTCGATATAAGCCAGCATTACGGGGGTTTCCCCCGTTTCAAACATTCTCAAAAACCCTACTGCTGAAATTTTTTAATTCGCATTAAGGCGCTATTTTGATAATCTGTCTTTCCTTGTTGTTGGTAAAAATTGGCAGCAAGGTAATAACTCGCAATTGCTGCTTGCTGATTTCCTAATTGCGCGTAAGTAAGACCAAGGGCATAATAGGCATCGCCGTTGTTGTCATCTATACTGATAGCCCGATAGTAATCAGCAATAGCTAGCTGATATTTGCCTTGTCTACGATAGGCAATACCTCTATTGATATAGGCATCTACGCTCTTACTATTTATACTCAAGGCTCGATTGTAATCAGCGATCGCTAAATTATATTTAGCTTGTCTGTGGTAAGCGATCCCTCTATTTATATATGCATGAATATTTTTACTAATCTCAAGAGAGTGAGTGTAATTAGTGATGGCTTGGTCGTATTTACCTTGTCTGTAGTAAGCAATGCCTCTATTTATATAAGCATTAATATCGCGAGGATTTTTACTAATCACTCGATTGTAATTGTGAATAACTTTTGCTTGGTCGCCTTTGTTTGTTTTTTCGTTCACCCTCGTGTAGAAGTCTTCAGTAGCGATCGCCATAGGTACAGGAGGTTTAATTTGGCGATTTTGTGCAGTGCTAACTGTGGTTGTCGTGGAAACCAACACCGGAGAACAGGGGTTTGGAAAGATTTGCGGTGTGACTAAAGATAGGCGATCGCTACTGTGAGATTGTTGGGAATTACAACTTTGAGTAGTCAACGACTCTCTTTGAACAACGATAGCAATAAGACCCAATAAACTAAAACCAAATACAAAACTTCCACGTAAAACAAAGTTTTTGCGTTTTTGCACAACACTTTGCTGAACAAACTCTGTTTCCACCCGGTTTAACCAATTGTGATCACAATTAAGTATCTGTGTGAGTAAGTCAAGACACGGATCAGCATTCCAGAGATATTTGGCTTTTGGGTGCTTTTTCCACTCCATCGCTGCGGGTGTTAGCCGCCTTTGGAGAATTAAACTTTCCTGATTTTTTTGTTTCCATTCCAGCAGTTTCTGCCAGCCTTGTAACAAAGTATCATCAGCTAGTTCTACATAAGCCTGACCTTCAGTATCTTGTCCTCTCAGCAACAAGCCTACCTCACAAAAGCGCTGAATCACTTCTTGGACTTGAATATTTGCTGGTTCTGAGTACTCCAATTCCGATAAAGGAACTCGTCTGCGGCTTAACTTCCCATTACTCACCGCAATCATTCGCAGCATAACATTACGGATAATGCGCTCGTAGGATTGATGCTGTTGGACTAATATCGTATATTCACTATCAGCTTTTTGAACAAGACTTGACACCACCCCACCCATTGCTTTGTAGTTTTCCTGGAAATAATAATTGCATATACTACCCACACCGCAGCTTGTGGGAGAAAAATAGTAATATTTTTTATTTCAACTTTTAAGAAGGCAGAAGTACGTAGATGCGGGGCGGCTACGCCTACCTACGGTAGGCAAAAAGAGGGCAGTCCCGATGAAAAAATTTCACCATCAAGCATGAAAAAACCTCACCCCCTCCTGTCGTACACCCCTCTCCTTGCTAAGGAGAGGGGGTTGGTAAGGTTACTTTCAACTCAGAAGGTAATCCCCATAAATAAATGTAGGGGATTGCGACCCTCTTGAAGGAAAACAAAATCTTTCCTTCTGCCTCCTTGAAACTAACCTCACCCCGTCAAGAGAGGACACCCCTCTCCTTACTGAACTACCGTGTACACACAAATGATCAAATCACTCCAAACCCCGAAAAACCTCACCCTCAACCCCCCTCCTTACTGAACTACCGTGTACACACAAATGATCAAATCACTCCAAACCCCGAAAAACCTCACCCCCAACCCCTCTCCTTACTAAGGAGAGGGGTGCCGGAGGCGGGGTGAGGTTGTGATTTTGGGCTTTTCGAGTCAATTTGAATCAGGTTTTTCCGACTTCTGTGTACACCTAAGCCTTGCTGAGAGGGGAAAGGGGTGAGGTTTTTCATGGCAAAGTTCGTGAAACTTGTTTCATCGGGACTGCCTTCTGCCTTTTTGGTGATTACTATTGCTAAAAGCAAAAAACAAAATAACCTAATGCACACCGATAACCCATCTGTGTTTATCGGTGTGCATCTGTGTTCGTAAACTAAATCACATCCCCACTACAAAAAATTAATGCTGACAGGAACCTTATTTATGACCTTGACCATGTCCGTGTCCATGACCATGCTTGTGAGAACAGCTTTGCAAATCCTGACTCTTCAACTTGTTAGTAATTTCTTGTAGAGTCTCATCCTTAGACCTTAAACCAATCCAAGCATCAATTTTTTCCGCATCAAAACCCACCTCACGGCGATCGCCTACTTCGATCAACGGACGGCGAATCAAAAGTGGATCTCTAAGCATCATCACCAAAGCCGTTTGCGGATCTACTTTTTCAGGAATGACCTCACCCGATTGTACACGGGAAGCAGCACGGTTAAACCATTCGGCTACAGGGCGATCGCCAAAAAACGAGTGTAAACGTTCAACTGTCCAAGGTTCCGTTAACAGGTTATACGCTACCACTTCATGACCTGCGGCTGTCAGCAAAGTCTTTTGTTTTGTATTGTTTTTACAGCCAGGTTTTTCATAAAAAATCACCCTTGCCATTGCAGTATCTCCTATTTAACAGTTATCAGATATCAGTTATCAGTGTTTCTTGATATTCACTGTTCACTGATTTAATGTAGTCTGATACGCAAAAACATTTCCCCTCTACTGCAAAAGACAATAAGTTTCGTAGTCAACTTAAAGCATTCACTACAAACTCAGATTATAATTAAATTTTAATTAAAAACTCCAAATATTTGCTATTAAAAATTATTGCTTTAAATCAATTAGAAATTTTTGGCTGTGTGAGAGACTACATTATACTCAAAACGCTGCTTTGGATCAGTTTCGCCATAAATATTAAAAGTAACCGTTGGTTCATTACCTAATGCTTCCACACAATGAATGGCATCAGGAGTAAAACTGATAATATCACCAGGTAACAAAGTTAACTCCCCTGTTTGTTCAATTTTATCTATAAATTTGTGGCTAGGGTTGCGATGCCAAAAAGTATTTTTTTCTTGCCCCTTTAACAAAGCAACCACACCCCAAGTACCATGATTATGAATATTAGACTTTGTACCTGGTGCAAAAGTAACTGTTTGCAATGTCAAAGGAAAACCTAATTCATCGTAGAGAATTAACACCGATGTTCCTGTTTGCGGACAAGGTTCCAAGTATTGGCTTTGCACCCAATAAGAATTTACTAATAATCGCCTGACTAACATCTGAATTTCTGGCAAGCGACTAGTTTCATCTTCAACATCATTCAGAATATCTTCTAGTTCAGTCAAGAACCGATAAAGGCGATAATTATCTCTAAGTAAGTCCCACGCTCTAGCTGATTTACAAGCTTGATACTGTCCATCTCCATTAACATGCCAATCTCTATTTTTCATGGATTATGCTGAATATAAATTAGAAATATGACTAAAATAAAGCTTTAGAAATCAATCCTCATCTTCTTCTGCGGGTCGAGTTAAAATATCAAGTAAAATTCCTGCACCAAAATCGTTCTTATCATCAATAGATTTAACTTTAATACTGATTTCTTTAGCTTTTTCTAGTTCACCTAGTTTAGCTAACACTAATCCAGAAGCAGCATAAGCATTTAAATATAATCGAATTTGTGTCTCTTCTTTACGCTTAATTAATATTGATTGGAGTTGTTGCCAATCATCAGGCAATTTCTCAGCTAATTTAATTTTATCTATAACTTTAATAGCAGTTTGCAGCGCCATTGGGTAATTATATTTGTAATAAAAATATCTATATGCTGCAACCAAAACTTCGAGATGATCTCCTGTTTTAGCTAAAGCTTGATTCATATACTTTTGAGATTCACAAGTATTTTCCCAATTCTCAGCCGCTAAAATGAGTAATTTTTTGATCTCCTCCGGTACTTGAAACCAAGAAAATCTTTCCATGTCAACTTGCATAAAAATCTCCTTTGAATTAGTTATTGGTTAGTGGTTGTTTGTTAGTGGTTAGTTGCTTACCACTATCTACTAACTACTAACTATTAATGTACAGACGCGAGGAACATCGCGTCTCTACCCACTAACCCCTCCTTTAAAACAAAGTCAGAATGTACAAAAGTGTGAAGAGAATAATCCAAATAATGTCTACAAAGTGCCAGTAAATTTCTGCCATCTCAATACCAGTATGTTTCGTGGCACTATAGTGACCAGGAAGACGCGATCGCCACAATACACCCAAAATTAACAGCAGTCCCACAAACACGTGCAAACCGTGGAACCCAGTCATGAGATAGAAACAATTGGCAAAGACATTAGTCGTCAAACCATATCCCAAGGTCATGTATTCATAAACCTGACCCGCCAAGAAAATCGCGCCCATAAGCGCAGTCAGGATATACCAAAACCGCATTCCTTTGACATTATTCTTTTTAATCGCCGTATCACCAAAGTGAATGACGAAACTACTAGAAACCAGAATAATCGTGTTAATTGTCGGTACTAATAACTCGACCTCCGTTCCCTCCGGCGGCCATACCTCATTACTGCCACGAAAAAATAAATAAGTAGCAAAAAACCCACCAAACATCAAAGACTCCGAAATCAGGAAAGTCAACAATCCCCAAACTCGTAAATCCTTATGTTCCTCATGATGACTTGGACTAGTCGTTGTTGCGATCGCCATGAAAAAATCCTCTTCCTCAATCTCTTCCTTTATGCCTACCCTGACGGGAAGCCACTTCGCGTCTACGTGTCTACGTGGTTCGTTAAAAAAACCACAAAGACACAAAGACACTAAGTAGCGAATTCTCTATCAAAAAACTCTGCGTTACTCTGCGCCTACTCTGCGCCCCTCCGCGTTTAAAAATGCTACGATTTTACGCAAAGCTGTACTAAAATGTGTAACAATTATGTACTAGCTTCCGTTGCAGCAAGCGGCTGAACATCATGACCATACTCATAAGGGCCATGACTCACCACAGGTAAAACTTCCCAATTCTCAATAGCAGGTGGTGAACTAGTAGTCCATTCCAAAGTCAAAGCATTCCAAGGATTATCACCCGCTTGCTTGCCACCAATCCAACTCCACAGCGCATTGATCGTAAAAGGAATCACCGATATCCCCAAGATGTATGCACCAATCGTACAAATCTCATTGAGGTGAGTAAATTGCGGGTCGTACATTGCCACACGCCGCGGCATACCTTGTAATCCTAATTCATGCATCGGTAAGAAAGTCAAATTCGTACCAATAAAAGTCAAGATAAAATGAATTCGACCCAAAGTTTCATTCATCATCCGTCCAGTAATCTTGGGGAACCAGTGGTAAATTCCCGCATAGATACCAAACACAGAACCACCAAACAACACATAGTGGAAGTGGGCGACTACATAATATGTGTCGTGGACATGAACGTCAAACGGTGCTGTTCCCATCGTCACACCACTTAAACCGCCCATCACAAACATCATCAATAAGCCGATCGCAAACAACATGGCACTGGTAAAACGGATTTTACCGCCCCAGAGAGTAGCAACCCAGCCGAAAATCTTCACACCAGTGGGAACCGCAACAATCAGGGTAGATATAGTAAAAAACATCCGCATCCAACCAGGTGTGCCACTGGTAAACATATGATGCACCCAGACGAACAAACCCACAACACAAATCGCCAAACTAGAATAAGCGATCGCTTTATATCCAAATATCGGTTTGCGCGCATGAACCGGAATCACTTCGGACATAATACCGAAGATAGGCAGAATCATTAAATAAACTGCCGGGTGAGAATAGAACCAGAACAAATGCTGGTAAATCACAACGTTACCGCCTGCATCTGGTTTAAAAAACGAAGTCCCAAAGTTGAGATCAAACAACAGCAATACTAACCCTGCGGCTAACACGGGTGTAGATAACAGTGCTAAAACAGAAGTTGCCAAAATAGCCCAGCAAAATAGGGGAAGTTGATCCCACTTCATGCTGGGAACCTTCATAAATAGAATGGTGACGACAAAGTTCAGCGAACCCAAAATCGAGGAAGTTCCCACCAAGACAATAGCAAGTATCCACAACGATTGAGCAATTGGCGCAGTTACCAAACTCAGGGGTGGGTAAGCTGTCCAACCAGACTGGGAACCACCGAAGAAGAAACTAGCTAAGATCAGCAAACCTGCTGGTGGGTTCAACCAAAAAGCGATCGCATTTAGTTTTGGGAAAGCCATATCCCTAGCACCCACCATCAACGGTACTAAGAAATTACCAAATCCCCCAATCGCACTGGGAACGATCCACAAAAAAATCATGATCGTTCCGTGATTGGTCATGAAAGCGTTATACAAATTCGGGTCGAGTAAATCTGCATCTGGTGTTGCTAATTCAGCACGCATGGCTACAGCCATTAGTCCACCAATGAGATAAAACAAAAACGCCGTCACCAGGTATTGAATACCAATCACCTTGTGGTCAACATTAAACGTGAAATAGTGATACCATTTCCACGCTTCGGGGTGATGGTGAGTAGTGCCAGAAACCACAATCGTAGCTTCCTTTCCAGGTGGTTGATTCCGTGGTATTTCGAGAGTCATATTTTTAGTCCTTTGTTATTTGTCATTTGTCATTTGCTATTGACCATTGACAATTGACCATTGACTATCCCCATATTTCGTACATAAGGGGCGAGAAACTCTGATACAGATAATTCGGCAGGGTTAACTGCCACAGCTTGTTGTAGTTCTTGCTGCTGTTGGGCAATCCGATTTTCTGTCAACCAACTCTCGTATTCTTCGGGAGTATGAACTACTACCTGTGACCTCATCGAACCGTGATAACCACCACACAGTTCTGTACAAACTACAGGATACGTACCAACTTGAGTAGCAACAAACCTGAGTTTAGTAGGAATACCAGGAATTGCATCTTGTTTAAGGCGGAATTGCGGCACCCAAAACGAGTGGATTACATCTGTAGAGGCAAGGTTGAGTTGTACATCAGCACCCACAGGTACGTGTAACTCACCAGCAGTAACACCACTGTCAGGATAGTTGAAAATCCAAGCAAACTGCATCCCCGTGACATCAACAACTAAGTCTGCTGTTTTACCTTGTTCCTTAGCACCCGCACCAATGCCAATATCGGGATTATTTGCTGGCGTTACCTCAGAACCATCACTCAGAGTAGCAGCAATTGCACTTCCCGGCATTTGATGGGCAACATGAACTGGAGTGTGGTTGTGACCACCTGATTCTAACCCTCCCATTCTGCTATAAACATCCACACTGTAAATCCCCAAACCAAGGACTATTATGGTTGGGATTGCCGTCCAAAATACTTCTAACGGTAAATTGCCCTCAATAGGCGGCCCATCTGTTTCATCACCTTTACGGCGACGAAACATCACCAAAAAAATCAAAATCGTTCCTTCTACCACCACAAACAAAGCAGTGGCAATAGTCATCATCACATTAAAAAAACCGTCTACCAAAGGCGCTTGTTCTGATGCCTGCATAGGCAGTAGACTATGGTGTTGACCAACCCAAAGGCTGAAGAGTGTGATTAATACCCCAGCAACTAAGGTTAACAGTGAAACAGGAATTTGTTGCATACATGCCTGCTCAGAATAACATCGTTCCAGGTGTAACCGTCGCTAAATAGCAAGTGATAAACCAAAAGTTCAAACTAAAAAGAAATAGTTCTTACACCATGAAGTGAACCCATTTGTGTACTAAGAGACCTCTCGATAATTTCCAGCCTCTCTATTACTTATACGGTTTGTGTTTTGTCTTTTTACTTTTGATTTTCACTTGATTCAAAATGGGTTTAACATCCGGCATCTTACCCTTTAAACCCAAGTTAAGTTACTTCTTAATTGTCGATGTTTTAACTATATAACTGCCGATAATTTAAACTTGTTTTAACTTATTTTTCTTTGCACAATATTTTATTTTAATAACAAACTAAAAGTAGTTAATTATTAACATTTTATATTTATAAATTTGTTTACCGTGAACTATATCTAGATTCTCCCTAAATATAGAGAAATCCCCTCTACTTACGCAAATTATCTACAGAAAGACTCTGCCTCTCTCTGCGCTAAACTCTGCGCCCCTTTGCGTTTAAAGTCGCTAGGACTTAACACAAAGCTGTACCTAGTTATTCAATTCAACGTGAGTGTAACAATTTTTGGGACAAATTCTAGAACAAGCTGCACAACCTATACAATTTTCTGGATGAGCAACAGTCATCACTTTCTTTTCGATTTCATCATCATCTTCATCATCTACAAATTCACCCTCTTCATTCATTGCTCGTAATAACAGCACATCGTGTCCGCAAATTTTAAAGCATCTGCCACAGCCGATGCATTTGTGTTCATCTATTGATTGGGCGAATTTGGGTGTCCAAGTTTTACCACCAAATGTCAATCCTGTGAGTACTGCCATGAACTTACCTACCGGAATTTATCTACAACTTGATTGGCGCTTTAACGCTCATACTAACATAACTGTAATTATCTTTTTTTAATGTTCAAATCTAACGATTTACATAGTTAAAATTCCATAACTTTCCGATAAAAATCTTGCTTTTAATATTATTGAATCTAGATGAAATTATTTATTAATAATGTTTAGTCATTATTTATATGTCAGCAATTAAATCATGACTAATAACTAATAAAAATTATATTTAAAAGATAAAAATGTTTATCAAAAAGATGATATTTATTTGCAGTAACTCATATCTTGCACTAGTTACAACAGCCCGGAGCCTCTGGCTCTTCTTGAGAATGGTGCAAGATGTCAGGTAACTAGAAATAATATCTTAAACAAATCATCAAAGTATTAGGAGATACAGAAGTGTAACCACAATATCGCCCACGACTTAAGTGCTGGCTAATAGCAAAAGCCCACTTTCACAATTGTCAGTTACCTGTTATTGATAACTAATAACTGATAACTGATAAAAATGTAAAATGATTAACAGAATAATAATTTTTGTTAAATATTAATATTATTAATAATTCTATTTTCCCAGATGAGTGAAATATTAAAACACGTATTTACTTGTCAAATCTAAAAACTACATATGCATACTATCTCCTAGAAAGAGATGCTATGCAAGCGAGCATACAGTATCTATCAGCTTGTGATTGTTACTCAAGCAACAAACAAAGTTCAATAAGATGTTCTTTTTAGCTAATAAGATATGTGGAAACTACTGAAAATCCAAAATTTAATAAAAATTATCTTTCGCTCATAATGAACAAACCTACAACAATATCTGTGAAATGTATAGATAATTAAGAATTTAATCAGGCTCGGCTAGGTTATGAGCATAGAGTAACTTCCAATTGGATGGAAAGTCCAAATATGGATGTGGGTGGTACTACGGCAATAAAAATCTATGTTTTGCCGTAATTAATGTGGTTGTGAGTAGTGAAAATAGGGGACACATCCAGGGGAAATCCGAGCCAGACATCTCAACGAGTACATTGGCAATAGCCTTATGCCTTACACAATACCTAATAATAGTTGCGTTGGATGTGACAACTGCCGTCCTCAATGTCCTACAGGTGCTATCAAACTGGAAAACGATGAATACTGGATTGATCCGTGCCTTTGTAACAACTGTGAAGGTTACTATCCCGAACCGCAATGTGTGATCGCTTGCCCAACAAATTCTCCCATACCTTGGCACGCTAAAAGAGGAAGATGCAAAGTTGACTTGCGAGAAGTAACTAGTCCAGATTTATTTTCTAACGGCAAGAGTAACCCCTTTGCTTCAGCGATTGTCATTTGGGAAGCTTGCAATTTGCTCTCCCAACGTACATCATTACCTTGGGAAACAGATGAGCAAGGAAACTTGTGCTATCGTCGTCAAGTCAATCAAGGCAAAGGAGCGATCGCATTTCATCTGACAACATCACCCCAGAGTAGTGAACTTGTCACCAAATTAGCAGCCATAGAAACACTAGATATCAGGGCTGCTTGTCTACATCTAATATTTGCAGCATATGCAACAACCCTAGATCAGCCTTGGGAACAAGAATTTACAATTGATGAACGACAGCTGGAGAAATACCTGGGTTTAGAAAAGCGCAAGGACTTAAGCAAAAATGTCAAGTTGACTTTGATGAACAACTTAGTCCAGCAAGCTTGTTCACTCGTCGTTTCTATAGACTGGCCCCAGCAAGGTATGCTCAAAGGCTTCTCGATCAAAGGAAGCAGTTTGTGGGAACTAGTCCAAGTTCAACGTCACTTTCAAGAAGATAATCTCGGATGTAAATATCTTGTCGGCTTAACCTTCAAAATTCGAGCTGGAGTTTGGGCACAGTATTTCCTCAACAAACAAGCATGTAAACAACGAACAGCATTTTATCAATACGGTAGCCTGCCAAAATCCTTATTAACTACAGTGATGAGCATTTGGCAGCAACACGAAGGTGCAGCACGACTAATGCTGTGGTTACTATTTAAAACCAAAATGGGGGCTTCCCAACGCATAACCGTTCCCACCTTGATGCGCGTTGCTTATGGTGAAGAGAAAATTGCCCAAGCGTGCAGACAAAGAGAAGAACGCAAACGCCTCCTGCGGACTTTTGAACATGATTTAGAAGTCCTCAATCACCATGGGATGAAATCAGTCTTTGATCCAGTCACCTACCCGCCCACAATCCAACCCTTGTGGGCCAGAATAGTGGACATTCCCGAAGATCCAGACGAAGCCCTAGAATTTTGGATTAACGACGGTAGCGCTACATCACGTCTGACAGACGTCAGCCCCCGTGGCAAATGGAACCTGTTAATGAATGCCCGAATTTTGTCCTTCAGCTTACCACCAGACTGGGAAAAGCAAACAGCCGACTCCGAAAAAAAGCACCGAACCACAAAAAACAAAAGAAAAACCAAAACCACTGGTGACTTACTAGGCGAACAAATTTTGCGGGCGCGCAAAAACCTCAATCTTTCCCAAAGAGAACTAGCCAAACTCGCAGGTAAAAGTCAAAGCTGGATTCGTGACATCGAAAAAGGCCGCCTTAAAGTCAAACTAGAAGACCAAGTAGTATTACGTAAAGTCTTGGGTCTTAACACAGCCTGATTTTCATCTCTACATACACCATCTTGGTTCTCTTGTTTACCTTTGCGTCCTCTGCGGTTTATTAATATATTTAAAAGGCAAAGAACGATCGCACTCCTGACAACAACATCCTCAACCAAAAATAAAAAGCGATCGCCCTACTAAACTGCAACTTCAACAATCCTTTGTCCCACGACTTCTGGTGCTTGCACATTCAAAGTCATGCGATCGCACCGAACAGTTAAAAATGGCTGACCCAAACCTACCTCAGCAAAAGGACTTTCAGCAGGCACTTCTAATTTAGAACCAACTAAACTCAAACGGGATTCTGATTCAGCAAAAAATAACAGCAAATCTGAATTCATCGTACTAAAACTAGATCCGCCAAATTTCTGTGGCCATGAGAACCAGGGTTGATAATATCTAAAAGAGCATAGTTTTCTGTCACCTTGACACACAGTGACAGAGTTATCATTTTCCCAGGTAAAATCAGCTAACTCCTTCGGTAATCCCCAGATTTCTCGCCCACCAGCTACTGAATCAGGATTATCCACATAAATATGGGAAACCCAACTACCAACTTTGCCTTGATAACTTACAGTTGCTGGTACAACAATTAACTCACTATACTCTAATACCGACTCTGAACTATAGTAAGACAAATAAACACCACCCAGCGTTTTACCAGGCCACACAGTTTTAATTTCTAATTCTTTAGGAATTAAGTGGCGAACACGGTTGACATCTAGTAAATGCGAAGTTAGCAGAGCATAGCCTTTTAGCGTCCAAGGTGCTGCTGGGTATGACATTTGCATCTCCTGATCAATCAACTACTAACCACTAACTATTAACTCTCTATCAAACAAAAAAATGACCACCCAAAGGTATACCTTGAGTGGTAATTGTTAAATTTGTTGATTGTTAATAGTTGATAGTTGGTTGTTCCCAACAACCAACAACCAAAAACAATCAACAATTACTTAGACTCTGTGAAATCAGCGTCAATCACATCATCACCGCCACTACCACCAGAGGAAGCATCAGCATCTGTAGTACCAGCACCATCACCAGATGCATCGCCACCAGCTTGCTGATAGATGTTGCTACCAACAGCAAACAGCGCTTGTTGTAGTTCTGGCATTAATTTCTTGATTTGCTCGTCGTCATCTTTGGTAATAGCATCGCGCAAATCTTTCACCAAACCTTCAACTTTGGTCTTGTCAGCAGCCGGGACTTTATCACCCAACTCTTGCAATTGTTTTTCGGCTTGGTATGCCAAAGAGTCTGCTTGATTCTTGCGATCGATTTTCTCACGACGCTCTTTGTCAGTAGCAGCATTTTGCTCAGCTTCTCTCACCATCCGCTCAACGTCGGATTTATCAAGGGTAGAAGCACCAGTAATGCTAATGGACTGTTCCTTACCAGTACCTTTGTCTTTAGCGGTAACGTTCAATATACCGTTGGCGTCAATATCAAACACCACCTCGATTTGGGGTACACCACGGGGTGCAGGGGGAATACCATCAAGACGGAAGGTTCCCAAACTCTTGTTATCGCCTGCCATTTCCCGTTCGCCTTGGAGGACGTGAATTTCGACGTTGGTTTGACCATCCACGGCGGTGGAGAAGACTTCTGACTTCTTGGTAGGAATAGTGGTGTTGCGAGGAATAATCTTGGTCATGACACCACCCAAGGTTTCTACACCTAGAGATAGCGGTGTTACGTCTAACAACAAGATACCTGTGACATCACCAGCAAGTACACCAGCTTGAATCGCAGCACCAACTGCTACCACTTCATCAGGGTTAACACTTTGGTTTGGTTCTTTACTCAGAAGTCGCTTCACCACATCTTGGACGGCAGGAATACGAGTAGAACCACCCACTAGCACGACTTCATCGATATCATTCTTGGTTAACTTAGCATCGCGCAGAGCATTTTCTACAGGGATACGACAACGGTCAATTAAATCAGAACAAAGTTCTTCAAACTTAGCCCGTGTCAGAGTCATATCCAAGTGTTTAGGGCCGTCTTGAGTTGCAGTGATAAATGGCAGGTTGATTTCAGCTTGGGTAACGCTAGAAAGTTCAATCTTGGCTTTTTCCGCTGCTTCTGTCAGACGTTGTAAAGCTTGTCTGTCTTTACGTAAATCAATACCTTCGTCTTTCTTAAACGCTTCTGCTAAGTAATCAACAATTTTCTTATCGAAGTCGTCACCACCAAGGTGGGTATCACCAGAAGTAGCTAGCACTTCAAACACGCCGTCGCCTACTTCCAAGATGGATACGTCAAACGTACCACCACCAAGGTCAAATACAAGGATAGTTTCGTTGCTCTTCTTATCAAAACCGTATGCTAGCGAAGCGGCGGTAGGTTCGTTGATAATCCGTAATACTTCAATACCTGCAATTTTACCAGCGTCTTTGGTAGCTTGGCGCTGGGAGTCGTTGAAGTAAGCTGGAACAGTAATTACAGCTTGAGTTACAGTTTCACCGATATATTTGCTAGCGTCTTCTACTAGCTTCCGCAGAACTTTAGCAGAAATTTCCTCTGGTGCAAACGCTTTTCCTGCTTGGGGACATTCCAATTTGACGTTTCCACCACTTTGGACAACTTTATAGGAAACTTCTGTTGCTTCGTTTGTAACTTCTTCGTAGCGGCGACCGATAAATCGTTTTACAGAATAAAAGGTATTTTCGGGGTTCATCACCGCTTGGCGCTTGGCGATTTGCCCAACCAAGGTATCGCCATTTTTGGCAAACGCCACAACTGACGGTGTTGTCCGAAAACCTTCCGCATTAGCAATAACCGTGGGTTTACCACCTTCCATTACTGCTACGCAGGAGTTTGTCGTACCTAAGTCAATTCCAACTACTTTTGCCATTGTAGGTGCTGGCTCCGTATAACTACAAATGAATGAATGGGAGTATAAGGGACTAATTTTTGAACTAACTGGTTTTTGAAAGCAGCCAGTCCAGCATCAATACCTTTGGTTTTTACTTGGGCAAAAACCCAAGTCTATGCTGATATATATACTGAGCCTGTGTAGCCAGTCCATGAAGGGTGGTTTTCCGAACCTTAGCAAGGGCGGTTATGCTTCATGTTTCTACTTGGCTCATATATTTATTGCTTTCACTTTGTCTAATGTATGAGAATTAATACTTCCTGAGATTCGGGTGAACCGTAATCTGATGGTCGTGTTTGCCGTCTTTTAGTTGAGTTATGATCATCGAGATGTGGGAAATACAAAAGCTTTTGATGAATGTGCGATCGCAAATGCAAATCCCAACTAGCCCTAGTAACGCTCTTTTGCTTGAGCGATCGCGCGGTAAAATCACAAGAGTGCAAAACTCAGTAACTTACAGAATGTGAAAACAGACAGCATCTTTTATCGTATTTTTCAGGAATTTCCCTACATCTTCTTTGAATTAATTGGTGAATCACCCGAAACCGCAGACACTTATCAATTCTCCTCCATCGAAATTAAGCAAACCGCATTCCGAATAGATGGGGTTTTTCTTCCCATTCCAGAAGAACAAAACCCAATTTACTTTGTCGAAGTCCAGTTTCAAACAGACACAGAAATTTATTCGCGTTTGTTTTCAGAAATCTTTTTATACCTGCGTCAAAACCAACCCAAAAATTCTTGGCGGGGAGTGGTTATCTACCCAAGTCGTAGCTTAGATACATCAGATATCAACAATTACAGCGAATTTTTTACTAGTCAGCGTGTTAGTCGTATTTATCTGGATGAACTAGGTAAAGCAACATCCTTACCAGTTGACCTTGCTACCATCAAATTAGTAGTAGACGATGAAAATAAGGCTATTGCAAATGCCAAGGAATTAATCAGTCGAACCCAGCAAGAGATAGATAACAAACTGAAACAGCGGCAGTTATTAGAATTAGTAGAAACAATCTTGGTTTATAAGTTTCCAAAAATGACTAGAAAGGAGATTGAGCTTATGTTTGGGTTAAGCGATTTGAAACAGACACGAGTTTATCAAGAAGCCAAGCAAGAAGGTAGACAAGAAGGTAGACAAGAAGGCGCGCGTCAAGAAAAATTTAGAATGATACCTTTGTTGTTGAGATTGGGATTGAGTATAGAACAAGCAGCAAAAGAGTTGGGTTTGAGTGTAGAAGAGGTTCAGCTAGAATTACAAAAACTCTCTCAAAGTCAAGATAGTTAAATAAAAAATAACAAAATTTGCACTGAAACATTATTTATGCTTTCTCCCAATCTCAAAACTAGACTCTCATCACCTTTAAAAGTTGGTAATTTTGAGGCGAACAGTCGGGTTTTGCAGTCACCTCTTTCTGGGGTGACAGATTTGGTGTTTCGTCGCTTGGTACGTCGCTACGCACCAGATTCGATGATGTACACAGAAATGGTGAGTGCGACAGAGTTACATCATGTCAAAAAATTGCCAAAAATCATGGAGGTAGACGCCAACGAACGACCAATTAGCATCCAGTTGTTTGACTGTCGTCCCGATTTTTTAGCAGAAGCAGCACAGAAGGCAGTGGCAGAAGGTGCAGACACAATTGATATTAATATGGGTTGCCCTGTTAATAAAATTACCAAAAAGGGTGGCGGTTCTTCGCTACTGCGACAACCACAAGTTGCTGAAGCTATAGTTAGGGAAGTTGTCAACGCTGTAGATGTACCTGTAACAGTTAAAACTCGTATCGGCTGGAATGATGAGGAAATTACGATCCTGGATTTTGCCAAAAGAATGCAAGATGCAGGCGCACAAATGATTACAATCCATGCCCGGACTCGCGCTCAAGGTTACAATGGTAACGCCCGTTGGGAATGGATTGGTCGTGTCAAAGAAGTGCTTTCAATTCCAGTGATTGCCAATGGTGATATTTTTTCGGTAGAGTCGGCGGTGCAATGTTTACAGTCAACAGGTGCTGATGGGGTAATGTGTTCGCGGGGAACATTAGGTTATCCGTTTTTAGTAGGAGAGATAGATTATTTTCTCAAAACTGGCCAGAAGTTACCACCACCAACACCGCTACAGCGTTTGGAATGTGCCAAAGAACATCTACAGGCACTTTGGGAATATAAAGGCGATCGCGGAATTCTGCAAGCCCGTAAACATATGACTTGGTATGCAAAAGGTTTTGTGGGTGCAGCACAGTTGCGTGCAGAATTGAGTTTGATTGAAACGGTACACCAAGGTGTAGATTTAATTGATAGAACAATTGAGCAGTTAAATTAACATCCGCAACCGCAAGCTCAATTAACTCTACTCAACGGTAGTAATCTCCACAACACTTTTCCACCGTCCAATCGCGACATCAACAACGACTAGGAAATCTTCTGGCATGATCTGCGTCGGTACTTTTCTGGTGTACCATTTCCATTTGCTGCGGTTTTTGCTGTTATTCCACCATTGGGGTGCAGCTAAAATTTCCACTACCTCCTGTAAAGGAGTATTGCGGCTACTAAATGCAATAGCGATCGCCTCACCAAGTGAGGCTTCATTAAGTACTACCTGAGTACTCAACAACATCAGATCATACAAATCTTTTGGTCGCCAACGTTTCGCACCTTGTTCCACTAATCCATGCAACTTCCAACCGACCATTGTTTCTGGACGCACAGCCTGTAGCCGCACAGCTTTTTCTGGTAAAAGCGTTGGATAATCTATCCACATAGCAGGTGGTACTAATGGATCACCAAAACCCACATCAATTTGAATATTCTGTTGATAATCAACCACAGCCGCATCAATGTTGACCCGCACGCCAGGAAACTCAGTATTAAGCCAGATTCCTCTGGTTTGCAAACTCTCCAGATGGAATACCACACCATCTGCTAAGTTCTTTGCAGCCAGAATATCTTGAAACTTTTGCTGTGTATTTTCTATATCAAACGGATAAAGACCCAAAAAATCCACATCTACAGCAATTCGTCGTCCAGATGGAACCCAAATGCGGGTAAGCATCCCACCACGCAAAACTAAATCTTGAGCATAAATTGAGTGGGATACTCGCCGTAACACACCTTCTAACAAATGGTAAGTCAGCACTTCTTCGGAGGGACGACCAGTGGCAGTGGCAAGATTGAGTAAATATTCTTTAATATTGGGCATGATCGTCTTCTCCTCCTTGATTGTCAATGCTGAACCAGCCTGCATCCAAGTTCAAGTTACTGTCATAAACGGTGTATTCCTGTTGCGGTTGAGATAGCTTCCATCCTTTCTGTTTGAGTGCAGATAGCAATGTATAAAAATGTGCTTGGGCGCTATAGTGTCCTACACTATACACACGCATGGTAATAAAGCGCTGCTGTTGTCCATCAACAGAATGTTTGAGAGCATTAGTAGAAAGATGAGCATTATGTTCCCAGCAGTATTTTCTCAGTACCTGCAAATCCTCACTTGCAGGTAAGGTGACTTTGACATGAAACTCAAAATAATTAGTTGCGGGTAATGCTTGTGCTTGTTCGTCAGTAACTGGCACATCATGGTTATTTACCATCGCCTCTATCTTGATTCGCGCTACCTCAAAACCCGCATCCAGCAACTTTTGCACTAGTCCCTGCACATCTGTCAGCACATTTTTCAATCTTCCGTGATGATGAGATGCAGTCATTGGTTGCGATCGCATTACTCCCTGTGGCAATTCAATGAGTATGCATTTGACACTCAAAGCTTGGCAAAAGTGAGAAAATTTTTTGCGATCGCTTAAATTAGGAGCATTGACGGTAATATGGGCTTCAAAAGTCCCTGTATAGTCATGTTGAAGCAACACATTCTTCAGCTAATGAAAAGGTGGATTAATGATTGAATAGAGATGTTTGAGCATTTGTTTGGATCAGTTCTTGTTGGCAGTAGAAATACTTTGTATTATATATGTAACACACGTGTTGTCAATAAGGCAAGAATTAAAAGATTCCTAAAATTGCTGTGGACTAAATCGACAAAAACTAACCCAAAACAAGCTCCCCGACTTCGCAGGAGAAGTCGGAGAGCTAAACTTTGCAATTCTCACAAATTATCTAAGATTGCTATATATACATAACTAATTTTATAGGTTAAAAAAACAAAGAATACAAAAAAATCGTGACCTTGCTTGCAAAATTTAATTATTCAAAACTTATTATAAAACTCGCTCTTCAACAATCAACATAAAGCCTTTTACCTTTCCTTCCTCGGTAAAGCTTTGAGTTGTGCGACATCGATTGTTGTGATTAATTAGATTGATTATTTCCGTCGCAAATAAATTACCAGTTGCTTTGTTCCAAACATTAAAGATAATCATATTATCTCCATATTCTCGAGCAATTGTTCTAAAATTTTGCCACTCAGGAAGATCCAGAGCTTCTATTTCTACTTCATCTTCACTAATTACTTTACCGACAAAAGAGTTAGTTACATTCCTACCATCAGGATATTTGTAGGTATTGGTTTGTATCCATTGGTTTTCAATAATTTTCTGCGTAATTTCAGCCTCAAAACGTAGAGTTTCCTTAGCTTTAGCATCCAAACATGTCCAGGAACCATACCAAATTCCAATGTGCTTAGGAAATACTTGGAAGTCTTGCAAGTGTTTTTGCACCATAAAATATTTCACCAAAATCGGTCTGGAAAAATATCATACGAGAAATAATTCCAATTAAGATAGGCTAGTATCTCTAGCTATACTCTTACTAAAATAGAGAGTATTTTGGGCGATCGCATTTCAAAAAGTTGATAGTATGGCTGTCTAAATTGAGCTATCCGATACTTTTGCTCCACCACTTGTCCAAACTTGGATTACGACTCCACCAGATTGGCTCAAAATTCAGCCTGTTACTAAACCTTCTGATGCGATCGTTGATCTATTTGATCCTGGAGGACGCGCAGCCATTCTTTTAGCACAAGAAGTCAAAGCAGATTTACTCTTGCTGGACGATATGAAAGCACGTCGCATTGCTACAGAAAGAGGACTTGTTCTTACGGGTATCCTCGGAATTCTAGATCAAGCAGCGACTATGAAACTCATCGATTTACCTACTGCTGTCCGAACCTATCAAAGTACATCTTTTTGGGCATCAGATAGTTTGTTTCAAAAGTTGTTAGATAAACACTCCTAAATACGGTGTATTTAATCAAAATTTACCATTTACAACAGTAATTGTACTTAAACTAGTATCCGCACAACCACTAATAAATCCGCCCATTGTCTGGATTTGTTGTAAATATTCCAACGCAGGTTTAGTAATTATTTCTCCCGGCATCAACACAGGAATACCAGGGGGATAAGGATAGACGATTTCAGCACAAATACGTCCTATAGTTTTTGAAATTGGTAAAGTTTCTGTCGCAGAAAAAAAAGCTTCACGAGGCGATATATGCACAGAAGCCCCCATACTAAAAACATCATCCCATATTTCCACCCCTTCTGCTTTATAGGAGAGAGGGGGTGAGGTGATCTCAGCAAGTTTAGTAAAAGCTTGCACCAACTGCTCGATATCTTCTTGAGTGTTGCCTAAACTGATAATGAACGTAAGATGCTGTAGCGATGCAAATTCCGCAGTTACACCGAACTGTTGATCGAGAATTTCTTCGGCAGTAAAACCTGTTATACCTAAGCCGGAAACAGTCACAGTTAAACGTGTTTGATCTAAGCTGATAAAACCAGGAGATCCCCCCAACTCTCCTTGTAGAGGGCTTTGTAAAATTGACAATCCAGAAATTTTTGCAATTCTAGTTCTCGCCTCCTCAGCAAGTTGCAGTGTGCGAGACATTAACTGTTTGCCATACAGCGCCATTTGTTGACGGGCTGCATCCAAAGAAGCTAAGAGTAAATAACTAGGACTAGTAGATTGTACTAACCGTAAAGCTTTGTTGAGGCGATCGCGATTTATTCTTTCACCTTGGATATGCAGCATCGATGCTTGGGTCATTGCACCCAGGGTTTTATGAATTGACTGAACAGATAAATCTGCGCCTGCTTGCAAGGCTGGGGTGGGTAGTTGGGGGTGAAAAGCAAAGTGCGCGCCGTGGGCTTCGTCTACCAGTAAAGGAATATTATATTGGTGGGTAATTTGGGCGATCACTTGTACATCTCCACACACACCGTAGTATGTAGGGTAAACCATGATTACGGCTTTGGCGTCAGGATGGTTGAAGAGTGCTGCTGCTACTGCCTTGGGAGTGATACTGTGAGCAATATCTAAAACAGGGTCGTATTCTGGATTGATAAAAATTGGTATAGCACCAGAGAGAATTAATCCTGCGATCGCAGAGGAATGAACATTGCGTGGCAGAATAATTTTATCGCCAGTGCTGCAAGTAGCAAGAATTGCTGCTTCGATTCCACAAGTAGAACCATTGACAAGAAACCATGTTTGTGCAGCGCCAAAGGCTTCTGCTGCTAATTCTTGTGCTTGTTGGATAACACCTACTGGTGCAAACAAATTATCCAATTCTGTCAACTCTGGTAAATCGTTGCGAAATACAGTTTTACCAAAAACATTAGCTATCTTTGGAGAAATTCCCACACCTCGTTTATGTCCTGGAGTGTAAAAAGGTGCATGGGGACGTTCAGCACAGACTTTTAAGGTATGTAATAAAGGTGTTTGATTTTGATCAAGCATTTTAATACAGTTATCAGTGAACAGTTATCAGTAAATCATGTGTTTTTCTCTAGTACTGCTTTACGTAAAATCGTAGCGACCTTAAACGCACTAGGCACACAGAGTCTTTTCTAAAAATGATTCGCTACTAATTAATTAAATAAAACAGTCTCAACAGGAGTATAGATATATAGGAAGATGTCAGCACGGTTAATAGTCATTTAGCTTAGAAAAGTCAAGTAATTTAAATCAGTGAACAGTACCAACAGCATTCCTTTTATATATATGGTGTGAAATTAACAAAAACAATGGTACTGAATACCTGATAACTGATAACTGATAACTGATCATGATTTATCTCATTTCTGAACCTCAACCTAACGAACCACCAATTCCTAACCCAGAACCAAATCCTGTACCTCCAACTGAACCTACACCAGGGCCAACAGTTCCCCAACCCATACCAGATCCAGTTCCTGAAACCGTACCAGCACCCATACCACAAACCGTACCCGGTCCCATTCCTCAAACAGTTCCAGGAACAATACCGCAAACAATCCCCTAACCTGTTTAAAATTGATTTCGTCTAGTTTCAATTTCAAATCTAAAATCTAACATGCTGAGAGCCGGGATTGTCGGACTTCCCAACGTTGGAAAATCTACGTTATTTAACGCTTTAGTTGCTAATGCCAAGGCAGAAGCTGCTAACTTTCCATTTTGTACAATAGAACCGAATGTCGGCGTTGTAGCAGTGCCAGACGAACGGTTAAATGTTTTAGGTAAGATTTCCAAGTCGGTACAAATTATCCCGGCCCGCGTTGAGTTCGTGGATATCGCTGGTTTGGTGAAAGGTGCAAGTCAGGGTGAAGGACTGGGTAATCAATTTTTGTCTCATATCCGCGAAGTTGATGCCATTGTCCATGTAGTGCGTTGTTTTGAAAATGATGACATTATTCACGTTGCTGGTTCAGTAGATCCCGCACGGGATATTGAGACAATTAATTTGGAACTAGGGTTAGCTGATTTAGCCCAAATCGAACGCCGAATTGAACGGACTAAAAAACAAGCCCGTACCAGCAAAGAAGCACAATTTGAATTGACAGTATTGGAAAAATTAGCTGCGGCATTAAATGAAGGCAAATCAGTACGGCAGATTAGTTTAACACAAGAAGAAACAGCAGTTATTAAACAACTAGGTTTGCTGACATCAAAACCGATAATTTATGCTGCCAACGTATCTGAAGATGAATTGGCAACAGGAAATGAATTTGTCGAAAAAGTCAGACAAATTGCTGCAACAGAAAATGCTCAAGTTGTTGTCGTTTCGGCACAAGTAGAAGCAGAATTAATCGAATTATCAGAGGAAGAAAGAGCAGATTTTATCGCATCTTTAGGTGTAGAAGAAGGTGGGTTAAAATCATTAATTCGTGCCACTTACATACTCTTAGGATTGCGTACTTATTTCACATCTGGTGAAAAAGAAACCCGTGCCTGGACAATTAAAGCCGGAATGCTAGCACCGCAAGCAGCAGGTGTAATTCACAGCGATTTTGAACGCGGATTTATTCGTGCTGAAACTGTTGCTTACGATGATTTAGCAGCAGCTGGTTCTATGGCTGCTGCAAAAGAAAAAGGCTTAGTTCGCAGTGAAGGAAAAGATTACGTCGTCAAGGAAGGTGACGTGATGCTGTTCAGATTTAATGTGTAATAAGTAGCACAGCGTCAATAATTCAAAGTTCGTAGTGAAGACTTTAGCCGTCAAAAAAGGTTAGAGTCGCATACTACTGATAACTTACACTATTCTTAACAAGAGCTAGAGGCTCTTGTTCTTGTTACCAGGTTCAACTGGTAACAAGGTTATTCATAAGCTTTTTCTTCTTCGTCTGGCTTGTCCTTCTTGGTCGCCAAATGGCATCAGACTTGTAGTGAAACAGTATAAGGGTTGCACAAAAGCAACTTCACAGCATTGCAAGAGAGTGGTCGATATATATTGTTTTTGTCGCAGCTTTAATTCCCATTAGTTATTATGAAAGATTCTACAGGTAAAAGACTGGAACAATACACTATTAAACGTCCCCAAGAAGTCTTATTAGTAACAGTAGAAGTTGCTGGAGAGGAAGACCAAATTGCTATATTTAAAGGGTTTTCAAGTTCTTTGATGCGTCCTACTGCATTTGATCCCGATGTGCCTGTTTTGCCAGAAGAAGCAAATATTCTCAAAATTGACATAGTTGCAAGTCCATATAACCCAGAAGCACCCCGCTATATTCAACAAGGACTGACCTGGAAAGATATGGAATCTCTGTTGTCCCAACTTCGCATATAGGTGTTGGTTGGTTATTGATGGTTGATGGTTGATTGTTGGTAGTTAGTAGTTAGTAGAGACGCGAGGAACATCGCGTCTGTACATTAGTAGTTAGTAGTTAGTGGTTTAATACCCCTCACACCCCTCACACCCCATCTCCCCACCACCCCGATCCCCAATTCTCATATTCATCAAAAGCGAAACAGCTTGTTCACGAATCGCAAAATTATGTTAATTTATTATGAATAATCATAACAATCCCCAATAAATATATTTTTCACTAACCACTCTAGGGTAACTTTTTCTTCTTAATACCATTAACAAATACGTAGGTAAGGCAAGCGCGGTTTACTAGCGTTTGTTGAGGGTTAGTTTAACCCTAAAAGCTTGAGAAAGCTGAGGAATACATAGTGTTAGCAAGACCGTAGAGCGAAATTTTTTTACATTACACACCTCTCCTGATCATGAGTACAGCGGTGACCCTACCAACAGAACAAGCGTCTCAAATTGTAGAAGATTTGGGACAAATCAATCGCCAAATGATTGTAATTCTCGATTTTGGTTCTCAGTATTCTGAACTGATAGCCCGCCGAATTCGAGAAACTCAAGTTTATTCTGAAGTTCTTTCCTATCGCACCACTATTGAACAGTTGCGAAAGCTCAACCCTAAGGGAATCATCCTCTCTGGTGGTCCTAGTTCAGTTTATGACCAAGGCGCTCCCAAATGCGACCCAGAAATTTGGCATTTAGGAATTCCCATCTTAGGTGTTTGCTACGGTATGCAATTGATGGTGCAGCAGTTGGGTGGGGAAGTAGCCAAAGCTGACCTAGCTGAATATGGTAAGGCATCATTATATATAGATGATCCCACAGACTTACTGACCAACGTCGAAGATGGCACAACTATGTGGATGAGTCATGGTGACTCAGTGACATCAATGCCATCAGGGTTTGAATTGTTGGCACATACAGAAAATACTCCTTGTGCTGCGATCGCTGATCACAACCGTAAACTCTATGGCGTCCAGTTCCATCCAGAAGTAGTTCATTCTATTGGTGGTCTGCCATTAATTCGCAATTTTGTTTACCACATTTGCGAGTGTGAACCGACTTGGACAACCGCCGCTTTTGTCGAAGAATCAATTCGTGAAATTCGCGCCAAAGTAGGTGACAAGCGGGTGCTGTTGGCCTTGTCTGGTGGTGTTGATTCCTCTACTCTTGCCTTTTTGCTGCATAAAGCGATCGGTGAGCAATTAACTTGTGTTTTTATTGACCAAGGCTTCATGCGGAAGTATGAACCAGAGCGATTATTGAAGTTATTTCAAGAGCAGTTCCATATACCTGTAGAGTACGTTAATGCTCGCGATCGCTTCTTAAAAGCTCTCAGTGGTGTTACTGAACCAGAAGAAAAACGTCGTATTATTGGACACGAATTTATTAGAGTATTTGAAGAGGAATCAAGACGCCTTGGGCCCTTTGATTATTTAGCGCAAGGTACGCTATATCCAGACGTGATTGAATCTGCTGACACCAACGTTGATCCACAGACAGGCGAACGAGTTGCAGTGAAAATCAAGAGCCATCACAATGTTGGTGGTTTACCCAAAGATCTACGATTTAAATTGGTAGAACCACTACGGAAACTATTTAAAGATGAAGTCCGTAAAGTCGGTCGTTCTATTGGCTTGCCAGAAGAAATCGTACAGCGTCATCCTTTTCCTGGCCCAGGTTTAGCGATTCGGATTTTGGGCGAAATCACTGCCGAACGCTTAAAGATTTTGCGGGATGCCGATTTAATTGTCCGGCAAGAGATCAATCAAAGGGGCTTGTACCATGAATACTGGCAAGCTTTTGCCGTATTGTTGCCAATTAAGAGCGTGGGCGTAATGGGTGATCAACGTACCTACGCTTATCCCATTGTCTTACGCATCGTCACCAGTGAAGATGGTATGACAGCAGACTGGGCGCGTGTACCATACGACGTACTAGAGGTGATTTCCAACCGGATTGTCAACGAAGTTAAAGGAGTTAACCGGGTAGTTTACGATATTACCTCCAAGCCACCTGGAACTATCGAGTGGGAATAAAGGTTAGTGGTTAGTGGTTAATGGTTAGTGGAAATAGTTAGTGATAAAAAACTGAGCAACTAACTACCAACTACTAACTACTAACTAACCTCTAAATGGCAACAAGATGGTGAAAGTAGTACCTTTACCTTCACCATCGCTAGTTGCTTCGATAGTTCCGCCATGCAATTCTACTAAATGACGAGCGATCGCTAAACCTAATCCTAAACCACCTTGTTTGTAGGATTCTACCTGACGATAACGTTCAAAAATATGAGGTAAAAACTCAGGACTGATACCGATACCTGTGTCAGTAACTGTGATTTGAGCATAGAAGTTAGATGCAGAGAATCTATTCCTCATATTCTCATTATCCGCATTGCCCCTTGTCTCCCTTATCCCCTGATCCCCATGCCTTTTATTTGTGTTTTTTACTACCCTATCTAATCGTATTTCCACCCGCCCTCCTTCAGAAGTGAACTTAATCGCATTAGAAAGCACATTTCCTAAAATTTGCTGCAAGCGATTCGGATCACCAATAATTGGTGGCACTGCATCATCAAGCTTAGACTCTAGATAAATACTTTTGTCATTAGCGCTTGGGTAGACAGTTTCTAATGCTGTCTGGATAATAGTGACAAGATTGACTTGGTATAGCTGCAACTCTAGCTGACCCCGGAGTATGCGGGACATATTCAACAAGTCATCTATAAGTTTTGCTTGAGATAAAGCATTGCGTTCGATAGTTTGCAAAGCACGGATGATAGTTGTTTCATCCTGTTTACGACTTTGTAGCAGTTTCGCCCAACCCAGAATGGCATTGAGAGGAGAACGTAAATCATGAGATACCATAGCCACAAACTCATCTTTAGCACGATTTGCTGCTTCTGCTTCCGCACGAGCAGCTTGCTCAAGTTGATAAAGATGGGCACGTTCTGCTTCTAATTGTTTACGCTCATTTATATCTGTACTTGTACCAAACCATTTTACAATCCGTCCTTGCTCATCCTTTTTGGGCAAAGCTCTTGCTAAAAACCAATGATAGCTTTGGTCATGACAACGGTAGCGCAATTCTACTTCGTACAGTTTTCCTGTATTTAAAGACTGTGTAAATGTTTGCATGACTCGTTGCGTATCTTCTGGATGCACAACTTCCAACCAACCAGATCCAATCCCTTGCTCAACAGCTTGTCCGGTAAATTCATACCATCGTTGATTGAGATATTCACATCCACCGTTCGCATCACAAATCCATACTATTTGTGGTATAGCTTCAGATAAAAACCGATAACGCTCTTCGCTTTCTCGCAATGCTTGTTCTATCTGCTTTTTTTTCGTGACATCCCGCCAAGATGCCACAAAGCCATCTCCCAATTTAGCCACACGGATATCAAAGGCTCTAGTGAATTGGTGTTTACCAAATATATCTGTGTAGATCAGTGATTCTTTCACAAACGGTTTGCCTGTATTTACCACCTGACAATACTGCTCAAACAAGCCATATTTTCTATGCCCAGGTAAAACTTCGCACAAACTTTTACCTAGTTGTTCTTCCTTGCTCATCAAGTTAGATTCACAAGCTGCGGCGTTCAAATAATCTATTCTAAAGTCTAGAATTTCCCCTGCTTCATTCCGAATTGCTGAGTAAATACCGAAACAGTCCAGCATATTTTCAACGGAGGTACGGAAACGTTCTTCACTACGTTGCAACTGCTGGCGTAGTTGGATATTTTCAATCGCAGACTGGATAGTAAAGCGTAAACTCTCTGCTGTGATATCTCCTTTCACCAAGTAGTCTTGAACACCACTTTTCATTGCCTGCACAGCAACAGTTTCATTGCCATGTCCTGTTAACATAATTACAGCTGGCATACTGCCGTTGCTCTGCTGTTTTAATTCTGTGAGAAATTCCAGCCCATCCATATCTGGTAACAAAAAATCCAATAATATACTGTCAGGCTGGAGTTGCTGACACAATTGTAGGGCGCTTTCTCCCGTTTCCTCTTCTAGAATTTGGTAGTGGTGTTGTGGGTCTTGTAACAGATAACGGCGATAGACTGCGCGGTCTTCCGAACAATCATCAATGATCAAAATGATAAACTGTTGTTGCGCCATGACTACCTGCCGATATTATCGGGAAGAACCACAATATCCAACCAATAAGTAAGAAAGTTTTGTAGCGTTTGTTTTAATTTATTAATGTCAATTGGTTTGAGAATATAACTAGCTGCATTATTGCGATAACATATTTCGATATCTCTGGGATTGGAAGAGGTAGTAAATACTATAACAGGAATATCTTTGAGGTTTTGATCCTGCTTAATTTGTTCTAATAATTCTCGCCCATCTGTTCCTGGTAAGTTCAGGTCAAGTAAGATGAGCGAGGGGCGAGGAGCAGTTTTAGGATCGCCGTAGGCTCCTGTGTGGTAAAGATAGTCTAGTGCCTCGTCGCCATCAGCACAACGAAGAATAGGATTTAATACTTCTTGACGGTACATCACTCGCCGTAAAGCTTCAAAATCTTCGTCGCTGTCTTCAATTACAAGTATTAATTGAGTGCTATTGCCAATCATAGAGAAGGATGAAGGATGAAAGATAAAGGCTGAAGTGAGGGTGAAAGCTGTAGATGAACTAGCAGGGCTTTCTGTAGGGTAGGGTGAAGCTGAAGAGCAAAGGGATAAAAACTAAATTATTTAATACTTCATAGTTTATACTTCATCCTTCAGTTTTCATCAAATCATTAAAAAACCTGGTTTCTGGAAGAAACCAGGTTTTTCCTAAATAGACGCACACAAATGAATTTAACCTTTCACACAAATAACCTGCTTGAGTGTAGCTACTACTTCCACTAAATCAGATTGATTTGTCATCACTTCATCTATAGGTTTATAAGCACCTGGTATTTCATCCAAAACACCTGTGTCTTTGCGACATTCTACCCCTTTTGTTTGTTCAATTAAATCATCAAGTGTATAGACATTTTTTGCCTTATTTCTTGATAGTAAACGACCAGCACCATGACTACAAGAACAAAAGCTATTAGCACAACCTTTACCTTTCACAATGAATGATTTTGCCCCCATTGAACCAGGTATAATGCCATAATCTTCTGTTTGGGCACGCACTGCACCTTTACGAGTTACATACACTTCCTCACCAAAATGTACTTCTTGTTCAGCATAATTATGATGGCAATTTACTTCTAGTAAAGGTTTCGTCGCTTTCCCTCCTGCTAAATGCTTTTCGATAATGTGTTTAAAACGTGCCATCATTACATCGCGGTTGAAGCGTGCGTATGCTTGCGCCCACTGTAAATCATGCCAATATGTTTGGAATTCTAGTGTACCAGCCACAAAATGAGCTAAATCTGGATCAGGCAAATTATTACCTGCCATTTTTGCTAATTCTTTTGCCGTATTTATGTGAGACTGTGCTAGCACATTTCCGATATGGCGAGAACCAGAATGTAACATCAACCAAACTTGGTTCTCTGTATCGAGACAAACTTCAATAAAATGATTACCTCCGCCTAGAGAACCCATTTGTCGCATCGCTTTTTCTTGCAAGTTTTGCACCCCTGGATGCAAGTCTTTAAAATCTCGCCAGCTTTGCCAATTTGTTACAGCTTTTTCGACTTCTTTATTTTCGTTAAATCCTGTAGGAATTGCGGCTTCGATATCTAAGCGAATCTTCTTGAGTTTACCTTCTAATTGTTCACCTTTGAATGGTGTTTTGATAGCAGCCATCCCGCAACCAATATCAACACCGACAGCCGCAGGAATAATTGCTTCTTTAGTGGCAATTACAGAACCTACTAACGCACCTTTACCCAAGTGAACATCCGGCATTAATGCTACATGTTTAAATACAAATGGTAGTGATGCTACATTTTTTGCCATCTTGGTTTCTTCTGTTGCCAAAGGATGATTTGCCCAAGATAAAACAGGAGATAATGTAGAAATTTCTAATTTTTCGTAAGGCATATTTTTAAAAATAGTTGGTGGTTAATAATTAATGGTTGTTAGTTGTAGAGATTTTCAGATCCCTAACTTTTTAGTTGGGAACCTTTCCCCTCAGAACTTGTGTGGTTGTGTAGTGTGGTGTCTATGTCATTAGTTTTGATGAGTTGTAAAAGTTCGTAGTCACGGCTTTAGCCCTTAAATTTGAGCGAGCAATTGCTTACTACATTTTGTAGTATATATGTAACACAGGATAATATAAATGTCAATATAATTTCATGAACTACGTAAACCAAAACGGATGAAAAAACTTTCTTTGCTTCAGCATCGCTGTCTACTACCACGCCACATGCTACAACCAGGGCAATGATTGCTGGATGCAAGCTTTGGCGAGCATTGCCCTCGGGAATTTCTAAGGATGCAGTGGCTCCTCTTTCTGCCTTTTTCAGGTCATCTCACCTCTTTTATCAAGCTGGCAAAAATATATTAAAATTTGTAAATAATAATAAATACTAATAAACCTACTTTTAAGTAGCTAGACACAATTAAATGTAACATTCCAACTTTTGAAACTAGGGCTGTTGGGAGTTTTCCCTTTTGCCTCATGCTTAACAGTTCATCAAATTTCAAACATCTTATGACGATTCGTGAAAATACAATCTGGGAGCGGTTTGTGTCGCCTGTAGTACGTCTTTTGATTAATGAAGAAGAGTTACAGAATTATGCCAAAAGTGTGGACTGGGAAAAAGAAAGCGATCGCTTTCGACGTGCTGATGTTACAATGCCTACTTACTACAGCAGCCAAAACTTCCACGGAATCAAAGGTGGATATCTGAACTCTGGTGCGGCGGTGAGCTACGATGCTGTTACCCAATACGTTTTACCACCAAATGAAACTTGGGTTCGCTACAGCTTAATTAATGCGATCAAAGTCGTGCCGCAACGCATAATAGATTTGGGTTGCGGTACAGGATCAACAACATTAATGCTCAAGCAGGCTTTTCCTGATGCCGAAGTTATTGGTTTGGATTTATCTCCTTATATGTTAGTAAGGGCCTCCCACAAAGCCGAAAGTGCTAATTTGCATATACATTGGCGACATGGCAATGCAGAAGATACTAGATTACCAAGTAACTCTTTTGACTTAGTCACAGCAAATTTGTTATTCCACGAAACACCAGCAGCTATTTCTCAGGCAATTCTACGAGAGGCATTTCGCTTATTACGCGTCGGTGGACAAGTGCTGATCTTAGATGGTAATCAAAAGACCCTACGTCAGATAGAATGGCTCAATGATGTATTTGAAGAGCCTTATATTCGTGAGTATGCAAATGGCAGTGTGGATGCGTGGATGGGTGCAGCAGGATTTGCAGGAGTACAAACTCAGGATGTGTGGTGGACAAATCAGGTGACTAGCGGTATCAAACCGATTTCCACAACAGGAGAAACTGTGCAAAAGATGCAACAGTATACTCCGGCATCACCAGATAGCATACTAGACAACAACGACTTACAGGGTTTTCCGTCTCCAGCTTTTGATACAACGGCATGACTTTAAAGGCAGTTCTGTTTGATTTTAATGGCGTCATCATCAATGATGAGTCCATCCACCTACAATTAATTGATGAGATTCTCATTCAAGAAAACCTCCAACCTCAACGAAGTGATGAACGTCAAGCTTCTCTGGGACGAAGCGATCGCGCCTGTTTTCATGATTTACTCACTCGTCGCGGTAGAGTTGTGACACAAGAGTACTTAACTCGACTGTTAATCAAGAAAGCAGAACTATATGCTTTGGAATTAGAAAAGCTGGAAAAGTTGCCTTTATATTCTGGTTTAGATGACTTGATATTTCAGGTGCGATCGCGCAACTTAAACATAGCACTAGTTAGTGGTGCAATTCGTAAAGAAATAGAACTTGTTCTGGAACGTGCCAAGCTAACTGAATACTTTCCTGTGATTATAGCTGGAGATGACATCATCACCAGTAAACCAGAACCTGATGGTTACTTGTTAGCAGTAGAACGCCTTAACCAAGCTTATGCAGATTTGGATTTACAACCAAATGAGTGTTTGGCAATTGAAGATACTCCAGCTGGTATCCAAGCAGCAAAACGCGCCGGGATGCAAGTTGTGGGTGTAGCAAATACTTACCCATTTCACATGCTTCAACGTCTAGCAAACTGGACTGTAGATTATCTAACTGATTTAGAACTAGAACGTGTACAGGAAGTATATTTAAAAAACCAGTGCCAACCAACCGCAGGTGAATGTTAATATAGGAAATTGTTAGTAGTTAGTAGTTAGTGGTAAACAACTAACCACTAACCAATAACTATTTGGGGAATTAGCTCAGCTGGTAGAGCGCTGCGATCGCACCGCAGAGGTCAGGGGTTCGAGTCTCCTATTCTCCATTCACTACAAAAACCGATTACAGTTCGCGATCGCAAGCACGGTTTTAAAGTCCTGTTGGGCTTGGGCAATTAAACACAAGCTACTTCCCGAAAGTAATCCTTGGACGGAAACACTAACAGGACTAAAGGTTCCTAAAAAATCTCGTCCCAAACCTTTTACAAAAGAAGAATGCGAAGTAATTCTCGAAGGTTTTCGCAACCACGAATACTACAGTTGCTGACGAAATTTATAAAGATTTTGAGCCAACCCATGCGGCTGTAGTGGAAGCACTGGGAAGATTAGCAGATCCTGCCTGGGAGTCTCACATCCAAGCAGGAACGAATACTGGCTTTCTTGGAAAATGAGTATAACTTGTAGTTAATTATCAAACCTTTAGAATTGGGTTGCGGTGAGTCATAAGTATTAGAGGTCTAATTCTGCACTTTTGTGGCGCTTTAAATAATTCACTTTAGACTTAAGTATGCAATCTTGCCGTTGGGAGTTACTCAACTCAGAAACATTAGCAGATTGGCTCTTGTGGGCGACATTGTGGCTGTGGGAATCTGACGTATACATAGATAAGTTTTGAGGATGATTTTGAATTTTGGCAATCAACGTATTCATTGACGTTTGCTTGTCTTCTTGGTTGTTAGTTGTAGCACGTTGGACTAAAGCCAAAACATCCCGTTCCAAATCAAAATCGATACCCCGTGCCAAAAGTCCTTTGAGAGTGCAAGCCTTTCCATTTCTACCTAATTTCCCTGCCTAGAAAGTTACCCCAAACATAACAACAGAATTCTCGCACGTGATTTTTGTTTGAATTCTCACATTTTTATTTTTATTAAAAATTAATTTTTCTTATCAGTTCTATGTGTTGCTCATCTGAGCTAACTTCTGCCACTGCTTCTGAATTAATTCTATATATTCTCAATAGCTCTGTGAAGCCATACTTTTCGCTTAGTTTCTATATGCTATTGATGTTTTGTTGAGGTGTGTATCAAAGTACAGTAATCTCGTAATGTGGAACGTATGGCGTCCACAACAGTATCACATTGATGGAAAAAATCTAGATGCGTTTGCCTTGGCGACGATACAGCCCTTTAAAAGGCTCAATAGAGCAAAAACTTTTTAGCGCGGGGGTATTGAAGGGTAATTCAACAGTAAAAATGCTACCTTTACCTAATTCGTTTTGTACTTTCAAATTGCCTTGGTGTGCCTGAACAATTGCCATAGCAATAGCTAATCCCAATCCAGAACCACCAGTACTACGGGACGTGCAAAGTTCCTGCTACAGACTCTAGTTCTCGGTCTAAGGCTATCCAATGGGCATGAGATACTGCTTTGTAGAGACCGAATCCAGACAGACTTAAAATAAAAGCCATAACTAGCGCATACTACAGCGCTAAACGAACACGAGTCAGATTAAACAGTTTATTTTGATTCATCGGTAAGATTTAGACGATACCCCATACCATGTAAGGTTTCAATTGGGTTTGTGCAGCCACTATTTGCTAACTTACGGCGTAGCAAACGCACTTGAGCTGCTACCACATTACTAGCAGGTTCTGCACTCACTTCCCAAAGTTGATTGCGAATTTGTTCTGTGGTAACAATTTGATTTGGGTGCTTCATAAAATACTCTAGTAGTTGGAATTCCTTATTAGTAAGGGGAATTACTTGTTTGCCTCCACAAGCGTTTTGACTCACAATGGCACTACTGCTGTAATCTAGACTCAGGTTGCCAACAGTTAATTCCTTTGGTTGGAAGTGAGGCGATCGCCTCTGTAATGCCCGTAACCGCGCTAACAATTCCGCCATGCCAAACGGCTTTACTAAGTAGTCATCTGCACCCGCATCCAACCCTGCAACTTTGTCTTCCATCCTATCCTTAGCTGTTAGCATCAACACAGGTAGAGGATTGTTGTTCTTCCGTAATCTTTGGCACAACTCTAAGCCTGACATTCCTGGCAGCATCCAATCAAGAATAGCTAGTGTATAGTGCGTCCAACGATTTTCTAAATATGCCCAAGCCTCAGTACCGTCCGTAACCCAATCAACTACGTACTTTTGTTGATTTAAAGTTCGCTTAATTGCAGCACCTAAATCCGGTTCATCTTCGACTAACAGCACCCGCATAAACAATTCATCGTTATTTAGAGATTTGTAGCAAATTTGTGAAGCAAGCATAATTAGTAACAGGATTATACCTTTAAAAATAGGTTGACAGAGGTTTATGAAATTAAAATGAAATTTTTAGGCTTTAAATAAAACTTAAGACTTAAATTCACAAGATTTTAACGTAAGTGAAAGTGTTGCCAGGAGATAATTAATCAAGAAAAAACTCAGTAGACTCGCTTGCTGCAATTTGGAGTGAGGTTAATTAGAGGAGTTATAAAAAGTAATTTTTTGCAAGGAGTCTATTGAGCTAATTCTTAGCTTGGCAGATAAAAATGAAATCAGAATGAAATTTTGCTGAGGCTGGATATTTTTTTACATTCAATTATTTATTTATATTAATTTTTGATAATCTCTACACTACAAAAATTCTCCTTGTCAACGCCTTGATTAAGGAAAGATAAAAAACTGTTATTCTTTGCTAAGAATGTCAAAAATATAGACTAAATTTAGTCCACATTCTTAATTAGTACAAAGTGGATAAATTTATTAACTAAAGTTATTGACATTAATAATAGAGGTGAAACTGAGCTACACCTATAGGTATTTCTGCATCACTACCAACAAATTTTGCCGATAGCTGATAGATATAACCATTGCCTACAAGTCGTCTTTTGACATTCTTTAGTTCAACATTAAACTTGGTGTTAGGAGCAACTGGTTCAGCAAAAGCTATTTGTATGTTTCTATCATTGACAGAAATATTTGCATTAATTTTTTGCTCTTTTTCATCCACAATCTTGATATTTTTGATATCACTACTGATAGTTATGGTATTAGGAAAATTAATACTTAGTTCGGTAAGAGCTTTGCTATTTTTAGGAACATGGATCTGAATAGTATGTTTAACAATCCGCCAGCGTGTAGGCGGAAATTGTTCATTTCCGTCAATATGAGGAACTTTACCATTATCTGTATTAGCTGTATTAGCAGTTGCATAACTAGGAGATAACAGAGCTATGCTAGCCAGAGCTAAAGTAGTGGTATATATCAGTAATTTCTTCATATTTAATTTCCGATAAATCAACTATGTCAACTAAAGCTTAAGTAAAAGAGTTAAAGCTGAGGTTCATACTTTTTGAATTAACCTGATACTGACTGAAGCATCACAAATTTGTAGAAAAACCATAATAAGCTTATCCCCTTAATTCAGCAATTAATTAGGGGAAGTTAGATAGCCTATTTACTGTTAGCAGTTTTAAGCTGCTAGTAAAGTTATTGCCAACAGAGATATGATCCTCCTATTTACCAGTTTGGCAATTGTTAATGAAATCAAGATGAAATTTTAGATGGATTTTTAAGATAGTTGTCAAGCTTTGTAAATTAAAGATTTGGGAACTGAGCTACACCTACAGGAATCTCTTTATTGTTACCAATGACCTTAACCGAGAGGTGATATATAGAAGCAGAACCAAAAATTGGTTGTTTGACTTCGTTTAGGTTGATAAAGAGCTTAGTATTAGAAGTAACTGGCTGAGGAAAATCTATGATAATCCTTCTGCCATCGGCAGAGACATTAATTTTAAATTTTTCACCTTGCTCGTCTAAAACCTCAATGTCATTACTCACAGCTACCGTGGATGGAGTGTCAATAATTAGCTGGGAAAGAGCGTTGCTATTTTTAGGAATGTGTAACTGGAATGTCTGTTTAACAAGCCGCCAGCCAGTAGGAGTAGATTGCAAATTATTGTCAATATTAGCAACCTTATTATTATCTGTTTTCGCAGTTGCATAGCCAACAGAAATTAAAGCTGTAATAGCCACACTACATACAGCAGTATAAAATAATATTCTCTTCATCTTGACCGTTAAATTAACAAACTATCTCAACTAAATTTCAGGTTTAACTTTGGTGAATAAACCTCTACAAAAACAGTTTGAATGGTCACTATGAAATCAAGATGAAATAATCAGCTTGGAAAAAGAAATTTAAGATTGCAATGTATAAAGCATAAAAAATCCTGTTTTTTCAGGAAAAAGGGTATGGAGTTTTGGATAAACAGCTTTTTCCTCACCTATTGTACTTATTACCTTAGTCAAAAGCACATCGCTCAGCCCTAAAATGGCTGAAAGGCAGTTGTAGCTTGTGTTCTCAGCCCGAAGGGCAAGGCAGAAGGGCTGATAAGGTTTCAAACTTTCGGTGGTTGGTTGCTGACAGTATCTTGTAAGTTGAAAATTACATGAACTTCTTGTCCAGCTTTGAGTGTTGGTTGAGATAACTTGAGATTAGCCTTAGTATTACCAAAAGTCTTTGTAGTAGATAAATCAATTGTGGATGCACCTGGACTTTTACCTGGAACTTGTGCTTTCAACACCGAAACTTGTTCTGCTTTTCCAGCTACTTTGTAATCGCTGAAAAGGCTGTAACCCCCTGGATGGAGAAAATTAGCTTGAACCTCAAAGCGTCCATTTACTTTATATGTGGGATGGATATGATTGAAAGATTGGAGATCATCACTTACAACAATTAGATGCATTAATTGTTCTTGGAATTTGTCAAAATTAGCAATAGTTTTACCATTTTTTTTCACTTCAATCATTATAGGTACAGAAGTGTTGGGAGTAATTTTGGTGGGGAGGGTAAGCTTTGCAGTAGCGATCGCTGGTTCTAACTTGGAATGACCAGAATGTCTATCATAGGAATTCCCCATGTTATGACCGCTATTGAGAATTCTCCTTTGCCTGTGGTGTTTTAGAATCCTCCATATTGTGATCCGTATGGGGATTTGCATTACTTACGGTGGTAGCATTAGAGTCTGGTGTTTCACTCCTATTTACTTGTGAGGCGCAAGCTTGAGTGATAACAAGAGTTGAAGTGATGGCAAGTGTAGTAATAAACTGCTTCATTTTTTCTCCAAAAAGCTTCTTAGGGCATTCTTTCACAGGAAGCAGTTACCGATTAAAACTAAACCGACCGTTAACCTTTTCACCTCCAATATCAGCAGTAACTTTCACTTGATACTGACCGATAGCTTTTTCAGAAAGTGTCGCCGTGTAGTGTTTATCACTGGCATCATAAGTCAGAGGTATTGTTTTCTGCTTGCCATCGGGCAGTTGAACATCAGCCGTCACTTTTGCGTTAGGAACTGCTTGGTGATTATCGCCTTTTTGCAAATATAAATCCATGTGAGTTGCATTAGCCTCTTTTTCGGGTACAAACTCTAAGTGATAGGCCCCTGTCTCTACAACTTGACCTCCATGAGATTCTCCATGCTGCCCTTCTGTTTTAATAGCAGGTGAAGCTGAAGTATTAGTACTTGATATAGAAGACGGATTATTTGTAGAAGAGGATGGATTATTTTCTGTATTTCCTGCTTGATTACTATTACTACAAGCTCCTAAAAATAGTATTCCTGTACTTGCTAAAACTACAAAGCTTTTTTTTAATGATTTCATCGGTTTACTCCTCATTGATTATTGATAATTGAGAAATAAATGTTAGAAAATGGTAGAAAAACATCCCCATCCATAGAACCTTCAACTATGGAATTGAGCATTTTTTAAACCCTCAAGGGATATTGCTGCTCATCTAGTTGAGATAAGCAGTGTGTTAACGATTCAGCACTGTATTTAATTTCCCAGATGAAGATGAAATCAGGATGAAATATTTTGAACAACTCAGCCTTGCCTAGTTAGCTTTAATCTTCTGTACTAGCGATTCAAAAAATTTTGAAAGTCGCTTTGGTAAGGAGTTAGCTTTTTTTAGTTGAGAGGAAGTTCAGTGGTTGACCTACACCGACAGCTTGAAGTTGCTCTCGACTCGGTTTACCAGTCAGGACAAGTGTTCAATTGATGGCGATCCCAGGAACTGCATTTACTCCATACTGCTGGGCTTTTGAGCGCTCTGAATTATTTGGTACAATTACAGGGCCCCATTGATAGTCTGGTTTAGCTTCAAGATAATTCTCTTTTAAAAGCGAATCATTAATATAAACTAGTCAATTCTTAACTTCAACCGTTTCCCCTGGTAAGCCAATTACACGTTTAATAAAAGCTTCGTGATAGTTTTATAACGTAGTATTTTTGTCGGATTAAAAACTACAATATCACCCCGTTGAGGTGAGATAAAATCATAGCTATTTTTATCAATAATTAAGCAGTCATTAATTTGAAGTGTTGGTTCCATTGAGCTAGAGGGTATATAACGGGCTTCAGCAACAAATGTGCGAATGCTAAAAGCGAGAACCAAGCTTAAACCAATTGTTTTAATTGTTTCAAATAAAATATTTTCATTCTTTGACGAGTGTAATTTTTATTGACGAATATTAGACATAGTGCTGATAATAAATAACAAGTATTAGACAGAGATAAATCCTAAGAGTTATTAGTGAGGAAATGTGTTGGTGTTAGCTTTAGCCATAAAGTAAGTCTTTAGGAGTAAAAATTTAAGAATTTCAGTCTAAAGTATTTATAGCTTTTAATTCCTGTAATCTCGGTTTGCAATTTCACATTAAGGGGTAAAAGTTAAGAAATCGGAAAGATTTCTCTATTGGTGAGCAGATGTGCTTAATTCAGCTAAAACTGATATTTTTTAAGTTAAGAGCTTGATGTTGCAGGATTTTGTCAAAGAGTTGAAAAAGTGATGTCTATCCAAATTAAATAACTACAATCACGCATTTAGTAGGCGTACTCAATCTTTATGAAAAATATCAGGTTCTATTTAACATGACTTCACTTCCTTGGTTTTTAGAAATATTGGTTGGAGTCGGCATGGGTTTGTGTTCTGGGCTGTTTGGTTTAGGCGGGAGTTCAATTGGTACGCCCATTCTACGGCTGTTAGGGCTACCAGCTTTAATTGCTCTGGCTAGTCCACTTCCACTTACATTACCAAGCGCAATCGGAGGCGCGATCGCCTATCGAAAGGAACACCTCATTTACTGGCGTATTGCTTTATTAACAAGTCTTTGGGGATTCCCTGGTGTGTTACTAGGAGCTTGGATTACTGAATTTCTTCCAGGGACAATCCTGATGCTTTTAACGGCAGGGTTTATCCTGTCCGTAGGAGTTTACGGTTTAAGTGGACTGCGAAATCGCAGCTTACCTGAAACGAAAGCACAGTTGCATGAAAGAATCATTCCCTATTGGTCGCCCCTGTTGGGATTAATCAATGGCTTGCTTGCCAATGGTGGCGGACTTTTGTTAGTCCCTCTCTATCAATTGGGTATTGGGTTGGGGTTACGAACAGCTCTAGCAACCTCCTTGGCAACCGTTACACTAATGGCAGCCCCCGCCACAATTATCCATGCTTTTTTGGGACATATTGACTGGGAGTTGACAGGTTGGCTAGCTGTGGGAGTTTTTCCATCTACCTATTTGGGAAGCCAATTTGCCCTCCATTTGCCAGGTCTAATTTTGAGTCGCTTGTACAGTATCTTTTTAATTGCCCTATCAATTTACTTTGGTTACACGGAGATTGCTAGTGTCATTAAGTAAATAAAATTATGTTGATATAGCCCTCAATCAGCATATCTGATTTAATTAGCATGGATGAGGTTGCCTAAATCAATACTGATTATCATCTCATCATTTCAATATGGGTTTTATCAAACGCAAGTAGTTTCAAATATTTATTATATCAAGTTCGCATGATTACTTACAATTCCCTTTTACCTCACCCCGCCTTCGGCACCCCTGTTCTTGCTAAGGAGAGGGGATGGGGGGTCCCTCTGGGGAACTCGGGGGCCCCACTCCCCTAAGGGAGTGGGGATTAGGGGTGAAGGGGCTGTTCTTGTGAGGTTTTTTATTCTAAGTGATTAACCGAACTTGATATTAGTGGGCTTTTCCTCCTGTACGCAATTGAAAAAATGCTCGTAGCAACCAATAACCTTAACTTTGTTCCTAGCGTCATTTTGCTTGGGTCTTTTTTAATACCTATTACCTTCGTAACTTACCTCTACGAGACTCTATCAAGCTGGGAAGTGTCTTTTCCAGCAATGGCTACTTGTTTGCTGTGGGGAGGAGCAGTAGGAACACTTGTAGCAGGAACCCTTGAGTACAACGTTCTAGAAACCCCAGTGTTTCTAGCAATGCCTGGCGTGGGATTAATTGAGGAAAGTGCTAAGTTAATTTTCCCTTTAGGATTTTATCTTAAAGGTCACCTGCGTTCTGAGGCAACGGGAATACTTTTAGGAACTGCTTCTGCAATGGGTTTTGCTGCACTGGAAACAATGGGTTATGCCTTCGTTACACTTTTGCGATCGCAGGGGAATCTACTTGTCCTTGATGGGGTCTTATTTGCTCGCCGACTGTTATCTCCTGCTGGACACGCAGCTTGGACTGGGCTGGTCTGCGCCGTACTGTCGAGAGAATGAGAGAAAGCAGGACGTGCGGTAAATTGGCAGGTATTACGAGCTTTTTTAACAGCTGTTTTACTCCATGCTTTGTGGGATATATTTAATAGTCTCAGAGGTGCTACATTTATCACATTTTTTCATCTGGAGTTGTTGAGTTTGCTTGTTGCTTACACTAGTATAAAACTTTTGAATAGAAGGATTAGTGAGGCAAAATCTGCTCAGATTAGATAAGTTAAGTTTGGTGTTTTTTGTTTAGGTAATGGTTGCAGCTTAAACAGAGTCTGTTTGAGGTATCGATTGCAATTTATCACAAGCTCATTTGAGCAACACACTATAAACTGGCTCTCCGCCTAACAAGTGAGCTACAATTAAACCTCTTGCAATCCGTAGAACACCCAGTGAAATGCCAAAGAAATTGAGGATTAGCTTACCTGCAAGTAAAAAAGTAGCCAATACCAAAATGACATTCAATGCAGTCTTTTGCGCTTAGCGAGTTTGAATGTGACTCTAACATATTCAATTTCTTTCTAGGGCAATATATTTTTAGCTTTAATTGTACTTGTTATTAGCTTCAACCAATACTATTTATCTTCCATTTTGGCAATTGATTTAGTATAAACGGTTCTTCAAAAAGAAATATACCATCAAATTATTATTAGTTTCCTAAAAAATTACACTTTTTAAACTTAATTTGTCTGGGATGGATATTAAATAAAATTAATTATCAATTAGACGGGCAGATATTTCTGATAACTTACATTCTATAAGTTGTAACTGTTCCTGATGTGCTTTCAAAAGTTGTATAATCTCAACAATTTCATCTTCCCGTAACAGATTCATTTTATCGTGTAGCAATTCAATTTCTAATTCCGCTTTTTTATTTACTTCATAGTCATATTTCGCATCCTGGCGATCAATGATAGCTTGACGATTCTGACTCATCATAATGATGGGTGCAGTGTAAGCTGCCTGAAAGGATAACATTAGGTTAAGTAAGATAAACGGATAAGGATCCCAATGCTTGACGTAGGCTGTAACGTTAAGAATAATCCACAGTATGAGCAAGGCACTTTGAATGATAATAAATCGCCAAGAACCGACGGTATCAGCTACTATATCAGCCAACCTATCGCCCAGATTTACCGGAGACTTTGGTGGATTTAGTGCAGGTTTGCGTTCCCGTAGACGCTGTAATAGTCTATATTCTTCTGCACTAACACGGGCGCGTAAAGGTTTTTTTTGCATGATAGATAGTTGTGGTTTCTGGTTGTTTGCCAAAGCACATTAGTATTTTGCTATGACTAAACGTTTAGTTTCAAGCTCACCTGCTAATAGCAACTGGTGATATCACACTTACACAGTTTTAAAGAGGCTCTACACACCGAAAAGTGGGTATTTCGGCGCAAGTTGTTGAAACTAATGCCCACTTCGCAAAATAAAAATTCAATTGGTAAAATCCAACACAACCTTCACATACCAATCCTGACATCAACTTAGGAGCTTAGACATACCAAGTTGTCAATCCATCTATTCAGGCAGTTCCACCTCTACCCAATCTTTCTCGTCTAAAATTACAGTAGCACCAAATCCAATTGCGGGTAGACCAAGTAATACTACTAAAGGACGAGTCTGTACATTTGCCCAATTAAGCCACCGTTTCTGCTCATTGTCCCCCATGCAGACATCTGTAGGGGAGTCCAAAGCTGTCAATAATGCTAATGTTTGCGGCTCTGTTAAGCAACTTTCAATCACTCACTTCCTCCCACGTAAAGCTTGCGGGTTTCTTGGTCTAGTAGGAGAGAATGATGATGCTCAGCAGGTTAAGTGCGATCGCCAAATTTGTATATTTACTATTTAAAGACCTTCTCTAAATTATCTACTTCATCTAGCACAGGGGTAACGAGACGAGCGTAATCTTTAGATGATTTCGCCGCCTCAATACTAGCAACAAGTCCATCAAATTTCTGTACTTGTGTAGTTCCTCCATGCGCTAAGATAGATGGTCTAACAGCATTCCAGGTGCGGCGCATCTGTGAGGCAGTTGTTTTCAGCTTACTTGTATTTCCTGTTGCTGACCAAATTTCCAACTCGCGTCCATAGTAGTCAAGTAGCGTTACCTCAACTGGTACTTTTGGTTTAAATTCCTTGGTAATATTGGCAGCGATTAATGTCACTTGGTTAGCATCGTGCATTGCAGATATGCGATTTTTAGCGGTGACAGCACCCTTGAGTGCTGCTATTTTGGAATCCAACTGTGCTAATTCTGTTTTATTTTCACTCTTGATTTCTGTACGAAGACTTTTTGCTGTATTTTCGAGCGAGGTAAGATTAGCTGTAGCTTTTGTCCAATCATTGGCTTTAGCCATATCGTAGACGCTTTCACCATATTCACTTACTTGGCTAAGGGATGTTGGTACTTTATCATCATTGACCTCTGTATCAGCATCATTAGGTGCATCTGGCTTTTCTCTTTTATCCTTATTAACAATCATTTGAGTACTGCTGTGATGCTGTGGTATGACTGCAACAGGTAACTGGGGTTGATTTGCAGAGATAGCTTTTGCCAAATCAGCGATACCTAAACTACCAAGTAAAGAGCCGACAATAATAATTTTTGTTGAGTTATTCATAAATTTTCCATATCTCAATCTATGTTTGTAGTTTCACTGTAGATTACATTTGTTAAGAACTTGGAAAGATTTGATGGGGTGTGAAAAAATTTTTTAAATACTTATAATGCAACCTATATATACTTATTCAGCTAAATTTTTATAATCTCAAGCAATCTTTCCGAATTCTTGACTTTTTATTCCTAAAGTGAAACTGTAGCAACCCCAAAACAGGTGTGAATAACATAATCAAAGATTTGTATTTGCTAATTAAGAAGCAAATGTTAATGTACTTAGAGCAGTTAAAGTAGTAATTGCAATTATTTTCACAGTTGAATTTCAAGTTGTAGTAATATTCCTAAAAAAATACATCGTTATTATCTTTTTTTAATTTTTTTTGACAACACGAACTAACTCATAAGCACCTGCTTGGGCTATATTTTTATATTCAAAAGGTTGTAACTTCATCCTCTGAAGCATTTCGATTTCTGAAATTATTAAAACTGTGGAAGGGTGTGGTTTTGTTACAATCTCGTTTTCAATGTACTTTACAGCTTTTTCACTCTGGCTAATATAAGTAACGTGACGATGAGTGTAGAACGTCACGCTAGGCTTTTTGAAACCAAGCATAAGTAATTCTTCGTGAGGCTGCTGTACTCTGACAACTATCGCAGACAACTGTCGTAAAGGTAGCTGACGGTCATAATCCATTACCAACATAGTTGGAGTAATGACAAAAATTAAAAATACTATGAATGCCAGCAAATTAATACCCAGCAACCAACGCCATTGGTGACGTAACAGTCCAACTATTCCTAAAACTGCTGCTATTCCCCAAATTACAACTCCTACTCTTGGTATGTTTGAATTTCGGATGATGAGGGACACATAGGGCATTGATGGGTCATGGTTGAGAAACAAGGGTAGAAATGTGGTGGCTACCGAACTTATCCACAGAAACGCCACATTTACCCAACTACTACAGTACAAAAATTTTGAGTCAAGTTCATTGTTCCACAGCAGTGTTACCAAAATTGCTGCTGCTGGCATTAAAGGCAAGACGTAACTGGGTAATTTGGTGACGGCAATAGTAAAAAAGCCGAAAATGCAGAAAAACCAAAACAAAGCGAATAAACTAAGTTGGCTAGAACGTTCTTGCTCACACCAGTATTTACGCTGCCAAAATCGCGATTCTACCATTGTTGCTGGTAAATAAATTGACCAAGGCGCAAAACCTAATAATACAACTAGAAAATAAAAATACCAAGGTGCTGAATGATTATTAACTACACTCGTAAAACGTTCGATATTGTGATACATAAAAAATGAGTTAATAAAAGCACTACCATTTCGTAAAGTAACTAGCACATACCAAGGTAATGCGATCGCCACGATTATCAAAAAGCCCCAAAAAAGGCGCATTTCCCTCAACACAGAGCGCCAGTTACCCAAATAAAGTAAAAATGTACCAATAATGATTCCTGGTATGACGATTCCTACAGGCCCTTTGGTCAAAACTGCTAAGGCCACTAACACATAACAAGCTAAAAACCATCTTGCTTGGACTGCGGGTTTCAACGGTTGGGCATATCCAAGAAAAAAGCATAATAAAGCTGATGCCATACAACTAGTCAGTAGCATATCAGAGACACCAGTCCGCGCCCAAACCACGGTTTCGGGATTGAATGCCATGATAGCTGCTCCTAAAGGGGCAGTTAAAGGCTGTCGTTGAGGTGTTATTTGCACCGATTGCAAAGTCCAAAACAGTAAGCAAATTAACCCTAGTGCTGCCAAGGCAGAAGGAATACGCACTGCCAATTCATTGACTCCAAAAATCAAATAAGCTAAAGCTTGACACCAGTAAATCAAGATGGGTTTATCAAAACGAGTTTCACCATTGAAATATGGTGTGATCCAATCTCCTGTTACGATCATTTGCCGGGAGGCTTCCGCAAACAGTGGTTCCGTTTCGTCAATCAAACCAATACTACCCAAATGCCAAAAGAATGCTACCCAGGCGATTACCAACAACCATATAACTGATGAAGTCAAAGCTAAAAATGGACGCTTTCCTGGGTTAATTAACCAATATTCAATTGCGCGGGTAAAAATCAATTTCATGCTTATTCAGTTAATCGCCTTTGATTAGCGCTTGCAGTTTACACCCTAAAGGTGAAGAACTTGGAAAGATTTGCTTCAATTTAAAAAATTATGCTGCGATCGCTTTGGAGTCGACCAAGTCTGTACCAGTGGGACTAGGCAATATTTCCTCATAGGGTACGGGGTACGCGTCAAGTCTCCACTAGGGTCAATTCGCATTGACTGCGGCATCAATGGCGATGGTGAAAGCCGTATCAATTTTGGGATTGACGAAAGATTTTAAGTAAAAAAACAGTTTCTCTCAAAGTTTTGTGTACTGCTTTTGAAAAGATTTCTGACAATACAGGATCATTTTTACATTTATATGGAAATCTTTCCGATTTCTTGACGATTACTCTGTATTGTCAAATCGCTTTCCCAAGATTACAGCGATTTCACAGTGAAACAATCAATTCTCTACTTTCATTATGATTTAAGGATTCCAGATAGGTTCACACAGACACAGACAGTAACCTGATTCTTACCTTGTAGACACGACTTCAGAATATTCCTTTCTAATACAAAATACTTGTTTTTTGTAAATTTACTCTACCACACTATCTCTCTAGCTTTTAGCAAACCCCAGCTACACAGACATCTACACAACAGTATTTTTAGAACTATCGGATTCAAATAGTAATGCTTCCAAAGCGCTTTGACGTAATCAAAAACAAATCTGAGCTAAAGATTTTACTGACATTAGCAGCATGTTTTTTCATCATAATGTTAGTTTTTTGCTTGCATCGCTTCTACACTTTCTACGCATCTTACGACCAAGGTCTTTTCGACCAGTTATTTTGGAACACCATACATGGACGCATCTTTCAAGGTTCTCTCTCTTCCGGTCAATCCAGTGCTTATACCCAAGATGGTCAAATACAGACAGTGTTCTACTGCCATTTAGGACAACACTTTGTCATTGATTTCTTGCTATGGATGCCCATATATGCATTATTTCCCACTGGCGCGACTCTTGTTGTTTTACAAGTTAGTTTAATAACTGCTGCGGGGTTAGTTTTGTATGCTCTATGTCGCCACTATTTACCTCCTTCTATAGCTATTTTAATCACTGCCAGTTTTTATGGAGCTAATGCTGTAATTGGACCAACTTTCGCAAATTTTTATGAGCATTGTCAGATTCCTTTCTTTGTTTTCTCTTTACTCTTGGCTTTAGAGAAACGTAAATGGTGGCTTTTTTGGAGCTTCCTAATTTTGATATTAGGAATACGGGAAGAAGCAGGAATAATTACTTTTGGTATTGGTCTTTATCTATTTTTAAGTCGTCGCTATCCACGCTTAGGTCTAGCTGTATGTCTAATTAGCTTCAGCTATGTCACAGTTGTGACAAATGTAGTTATGCCCTTGTTTTCTAATGATAATTCGCGACTCTACTTAACTGCTCGTTTTGATCAATATGTTCCAGGAAATAATAGCCCTAGTACTTTACAACTTCTGTGGGGGATTATTACCCATCCAAAAGAACTGATTCAGAGTTTGTTTACTCCGGTTGATAGACGAGTGAAATACTTTTTAGGTCAGTGGTTACCATTAGCTTTTATACCTGTAATATCACCAGCAGCTTGGACAGTTGCAGGACCTCCATTACTAGTGTTGTTGATGCAAGATGGTAAATCTGCTCTCGCTATGAGTATTCGTTATGCCCTAACTGTAGTTCCAGGCTTATTCTACGGCACAATTTTGTGGTGGTCTCAACATCAAGAGCAATTTCAACCAAGTTTTCGTCGTTGGTGGATAAGATTTATTGCACTATCAATTTTATTCACAATTACCTCTAATCCCAATCGTGCTTTTTATTTTTTAGTTCCAGAATCGACTCATCCTTTGGTCTATGTCCCTCTAACTCGTCAGTGGGAACATGTGGGGCATATCCGCTCATTAATGCAGTATATCAAGAGTGATGCTAGTGTTTCTGCAACTACTTTTCTGCTTCCACATTTAGCAACTCGTCTGGAAATCATTCGTTTACCAGCTGTACAGTTACGACTTGCTTCAGGACAAATTATAGACGTTGATTTTGCTTTTGCAGACTTGTGGCAACTGCAACAATATCAACCAGCCTCTAAAGGTGATCGCCAAAAATTACAAGATTTGGTAGCTTTTATTGATCAACTTTTAACTCAAGGAAAATATGGGCTTGTGGATGTACAAGATGGAGTTGTGTTGCTGCAAAAGAAAATTATCTCTCAACCTGAAACTATAACGCATTGGTTGGAATGGAAAGCAGAAATTCAAAAAAATAGCAATATTTAGAAGTCTGCTGATTACTAAATTAGTATTTATAGTGGGTGTGGATAATGAGGAATATTTCAGTTATATTACCTCTCTATAACGAAGTAGAATGTATAGACATAACTTGGAAAAATTTACTAGATTTTTCCTATCACCATCCAGATTTTCATTTTATTTTTGTCGATGATGGTTCTACAGATAAAAGCAAAGAAGTTTTAACAAAAAACTTAGAAAATACTAAACTTAGTTATATAAAATTTATTTCTTATGACAAGAATAGAGGTAAAGGATATGCAGTGAAAAAAGGTCTAGAATATGCCTACGGTGATTTTATTTGCTATATTGATAGTGATTTGGCTTATTCCCTCGAACATCTAGAGCTTATAGTCGAAAAATTGGAGTATTTTGATATGGTCATTGGTAGTAGGAGTTTAGTATCGCAGAATATCAAAGTCTTAAGTTTAAGTAGGAAAGTTGCTGGTAAAACTTTTAACTATCTTTCAAGATATATACTTGACTTACCCTTTAAAGATATGCAGGCAGGAATTAAAGGATTTAAGAAAGATGTGGCGGAAGAGCTATTTAAAAGACAATTAGTAACGAGCTTTTCCTTTGATGTTGAACTCATATATTTAGCAAAAAAAGAGGGATATCAGATTGGAGAAATACCTGCTATAGTATCAGAAACTCATCTGTATAAATCTTCAAAAGTTAATTTGTTTAAAAATTCTTTAGAAATGTTTTTGGATTTATTAACAATAAAATATAATGATTTTATGGGTAAATATGAGTAGTTATATTTTATTAAGTTTTGATATTGAAGAATTTGATATTCCGGAAGAATATGGAGAAAAACTTGAAGATAAAGTCAAGTTTGAAGTTTCGTTCAATGGTTTAAAAGTAATCATTTCCTTATTGGAGCAATTAAATATAAATGCCACTTTTTTTGTTACTGCAAATTTTACTGCTTATCATGGATCTATAATTCAAGAAATAGCCAGCAAGCATGAAATAGCCTCTCATGGATTTTATCACTCTAGTTTTCGGATAGAAGATTTAAAAAAATCACGATTATTTTTGGAAGAACTGACAGGTAATAAAGTTACAGGTTTTAGAATGCCTCGACTCAGTAAAATCGATGAGCGAGAAATAAAAATAGCTGGATATGAATATAATTCTTCAATTAATCCTACTTATATTCCTGGAAGATATAACAATTTTTTTAAACCTAGAACGGCATACTACTCAAATAATCTACTTAATATTCCAGTTTCAGTAACACCCCTTATACGGTTTCCTTTATTTTGGTTGAGTTTTAAAAATTTGCCATTTTGGTTAATCAAGTTAATGTCTAAAGTAACCATACAACATGATAATTATTTAAACATCTACTTTCATCCTTGGGAGTTCATAGACATAAACAGCTTTTCTCTGCCTAATTACATCAAAAGATATTCTGGCGAGTCAATGATTATCAAGTTAGAAAAATATCTGATATGGCTCAAAGAGCAAGGAGATTTTATATATTTTTCGGAGTTTAAACAAAAGATAATTTATAACCTTTTAGATTAATTTAAGGTAAATATAATACAAAGGATATTTTTATGACCTTGCAAGAATTTATTCTACTACTAATGTCAATTTTAACCAGTGTGGCAGGACAGTTTTTCTTGAAAATGGGTGCAATTAAGTTGGGCAGAGTTAATATGGTAAACGCTATTAATCACATTCTTAGCATCATGACAACGCCTGAACTTTTAATAGGACTAACCTGTTATGCTCTGAGCGCTGTATCCTATATCATGCTCCTGACTAGAGTAAATCTAAGTATTGCTGCCCCATCTACATCATTAGTCTATATTTTCTCTGTCTTGTTGGGTTACTTTATATTTAGGGAACCAATTCCCCTGACACGTCTAGCAGGCATCAGCTTAGTTATGAGTGGAGTAATATTGTTAGTCTGGCAGAAGTAAGAATTGAGTTAACTTCTGTTTTCAATGTACTAAGCTACCCAAATATTGCTGACGGGGAGACACAAATAGATAGGATGCAGACATGATAAGCCTCGGAATTAGATGGATGATACACTGAGGTATGAAAACTCACAAGTCTTGAAGTGCAAATTATCATCCGCATAGACGGTTTTGGTGGCTGAAACGGTTGCGAATGAAACCCAGACAATCTTAGCCCAATGGCAGCAAGGCAGGAGACAGCTATTTGATTGTCTTTTTCACACTCAAGATGGTTCTAATTTGTGGGCAATTGTTTCCACTACGCCCATTTTTACTAGTCAGGGCGATTTTAATGGCGTACTTTTAATGTTAAGTGACATTACTGAGCGCAAACAGGTAGAAGCAGAAAGAACCCTATTGCTGGCGCCAGAACAGTCCGCACGAGCACAAGCAGAAGCTGCAAATCGTAGTAAAGATGAATTTCTGGCAATTCTTTCTTATGAATTGCGATCGCCTCTTAACCCAATTCTAGGTTGGGTAGAAATACTACAAGGCCAAAAATTAGACCAAGATACTACTCTACTAATTATGCTCTGCAAACTATTGAACGTAACGCCAAATTGCAAACTAAATTGATTGAAGTTTTATTGGATATTTCCCGAATTATACAAGACAAAATCAGTTTAAATTTATGCCCAGTTAATTTGGTATCCACGATTGAGGCAGCAAGAGAAATAGTGCGATTGGCAGCAGAAGAAAAAACAATAACTCTGCTATTTTCAATTCTGAATTTAGAATCAGAAAATACAGATAAATCTCTCGGATTTGGAAATGTAATCTATTGAATCATCTGAAAACTTCCTCTAAAAAATATTAAGTTTTAGGTGACTCCAAACGTTTACAGCAAATAGTGTGGAATTTGCTATCTAATGCTGTCAAATTTACACCATGCGGTGGTCGAGTGGACATCGATCTGTCTATTGTCCGTGATCAAGAAAACTCTAATTTAGCAGAATCAACTCAAAACTTTGCTCAGATTCAAGTCACAGACACAGGCATAGGAATTCAGTCTGAATTTTTACCTTATGTTTTTGAATCTTTTCGCCAAGCAGATAACACTACAACCAGAGATTTTGGTGGGCTAGGTTTGGGACTGGCAATTGTTCGCCACTTAGTAGAACTCCACGGCGGGACTATCGATGCTCAAAGCATGGGAGAAGGGCAGGGAGCAACTTTCATTGTTAAACTACCACTTCTGCAAGATAGGAATGAGAAAGAGAAAACAAACGATTCAAAAAACCTTTCACATCTTACTTCTGCCCCTTCAGTTCTAGCAGGCTTAAAAGTTTTAGTGGTGGATGATGAACCTGATATTCGAGAACTGCTAGTTTTTATGCTGGAACAGTATAGAGCGATTGCCACTACCACTGCATCGGCTGAACAAGCATTACAAGTTCTGGTTGATTCAGAACAAGATTTACTCATCAGCGATGTTGGTATGCCAAATGTGAATGGTTATATGCTGATGCGTCAAATTAGAGCTAGTGAGGTAGAACAACATCGGCAGATTCCGGCGATCGCCTTAACTGGATACGCCCGTGAATTGGACAAAAAACAGGCGCAGTCAGTAGGTTTTCAAAAAAGCCTAGCCAAGCCTGTAGAGCTAGTAGAGTTACTTACAACTATTGCGAGTCTTATTGGATGGAGGGTATAAGATTTAAATCAGTTTACTGCTGAAACACTTTTCGGAGGTTGTTGACTTCACCTTGCACAGGTGCAGCTAGCAAACTATATTCAGTAGGGGAGCTAGCTGTCTCAACTAAAGCAACTAGAGTATCGTCAAACTTTTGTAATTGAGGTGAGCCACCGTGAGACTGGACTAAGGGACGTAGAGCTTCCCAAGTCTGTCGAATCTTGCCAGCAACATTTTTTAATTTAGCTGTGTTCCCATCTGCTGACCAAATTTCTAGTTCACGACCATAGTAGTCAAGCATTGCAACTTCCAAAGGCATTTTAGGTTCTAACTCCATTGCTAATTGAGCAGCGATCGCATTAACTTGGTTAGCATCACACATGGCTTGATGATTCTTTGCTGCAACTGTACTTTGCAGGACAGTGATACTTGAGTCAAGCTTGGCTAAGTTGGCATCGGTTTTTCCCTTTTCTGTTTTGAGGCGCTCTGCTGCGGCTTGGAGTAGCGCTAAATGATTTTTTGCTTCTGTCCAGTTGTTGGTTTTTATTAGGTTATAGATAGTCTTGCTGTATTCACCAATTTGATTTAAATTAGCTGCTTGTTCATCTTTGCTCACGGCTGCAAACGCTTTTGTACTACCGTTGACATCATCATTGCTATCACTAACTTCAATTGCTGGGACACTAGCTGGTGATGGGGCTGCGTAAACAGATTGCACTGATACACCTAAACTCAAAGCTCCGACTAAACTAGCCTTCAAAATCAGCTTAATAGCGGGTTTCATACTGAAAACCTCCTTGATTGTGGCTTTATGACTTCGCTTTATATCTCTTGGCGGCAAAGCGCTCCAGGAATTGCTTACTTTAAACTTTATCAACCTTATGTGACAAAATCCTTACAAAAGGATAAAAAAGTAGTCACATTTTTCTCTTTATCTGATTCGCCAATGATATCCCAAACAATTATTTTTTCGCCACATCCTGTGAAAAACTAGAAGGTTTCACAAGTATCTCTGAAAGACAAAATAATTTCTCAATTCCTGGTAAATCTTTCCAAGTTCTTTACTTTTACTAATTAGATTGAGATTCATAGATTTCTTAAATAAGGAGATACTCTCTTATGACTAGTAAATTTGTGAGATTTGCTTTATCTATTGCTGCCTTAAGTCCATTGTTATTCTCTTCCTTAGCACCAGCCAATGCTCAAGCATTTACCACACAAATACGAAAAACAGGCACACATGTTTCAATGCAGGAGCATCCCAAAAATGTCAATGCTACTAAATCGATGCATTCAACCACAGCAGCTTCCAAATCAACTAAACTCATTAGTTATTCGCCTCAAACAGCACCAATTCTCCGATTAGGAAGCCGAGGCAAAGCAGTAAGAGAGATTCAGGCATTCTTGAAAACACAAAAGCTCTACAATGGATCAGTTGATGGAGTTTACAGTAGAAATACACGTTCTGCCGTTATTGCTTTTCAAAAGTCTCATGATTTGAAAGCTGACGGAGTTGTTGGAGCAAAAACCTGGTCTGAGATAATTCACTAATTACCTAAACAATACAGTCTGCTTTTTAAGCATAGTTTACAAAAAGAGGGGAGAAAGCAAGCGTTGGTTACTTTCTCCACTTCTTAATAATTATCACTATACGAGAATAAAGTGTTTTTATATCTTGACATATGGAAATCCTAATTGTTGAGGATAAATCTGAAATTTCTCGGCTTATCCGGTTTTCTCTTGAAAACGAAGGATTTTCTTGCCATAGTTGCAGTGATGGTCTGCAAGCATTACAGATAATTCAGGAACAGCAACCAGATTTAATCATTCTAGACCTAATGATTCCTGGTCTGGATGGACTAGAACTATGTGCCAGAATTCGGCAAAAACCGGGTGCAAACGACCCCTATATCTTAATGTTGACTGGAAAGAGTGAGGAGATGGATCGTGTTATTGGTTTGTCCACTGGTGCTGATGATTACTTAGTCAAACCCTTTAGCCCTAAAGAGTTAGTTGCTAGAGTTCGAGCGCTTGTGCGACGTAGCTTGCGTCAACCAGAGAAACATCAAGTTTACCGCACCCAACATTTTATCATCGACGTGGAGCAACACTCTGCTTTGTGCCAGAGGAATTCTAATTCTTCTGAAATATTAGACTTAACAAACTTAGAATTCAACTTATTAACTACTTTTGTTAGCAATCCTAACCGAGTATGGAACCGCACTCAACTAATTGATAAATTGTGGGGTTGTGAATTTTGTGGTGATGAACGAGTAGTCGATACGCTTGTAGCACGGCTGCGGAAAAAATTTGAACCCGATTCGGCAAATCCTATTTTTATCAAAACAGTTACTGGTGTTGGCTATAAATTTGAAGATGACCCGATTTAGCTATCAAAAAGCAGATTGGCAACATACTTATTTATTTTCTTTATTTTCTACTTGTTCGTCGTGCATATTACTGGTAAATCACAAGCCATTGAAATCAATTCGACACAGCATTACCACAACCTTTTGTTATTTTGAAAATATTAAATAAAAATCACTTGAAAACTATGGACAAGTATCTCTCGATTACCCGTTCAATTCCTGTTTTGATTTTTGCTAGTTTTGGATTAATAGCAAGTCCAGATGTGTCAGTTCTAGCAGCAACTGGTAAATTCAATCCTGAACCTAACTCAATGACTTTAGATGTTCTGTCTGAAACCGAGCTTGACAACCTCAGTGATGCTGATGCTGCTTATGTCAAAGCCCTTAGAGAACATTTTGATTAAACTGTAAAGTCGATTATTAAATTTAGCTATAAGGGGTGGGTAGTATTTCCATCCCTTCTTTTTTTAGAGTAGTTAAGTAGGTAGAGATAAATACAATGTACGATACTGATCAAAAAAACTATTTATGAAAAAAAATACTTATATCTCCTAATTTAGCGTTCTACAAGCGATGAATGCACAAGTAAGGAAAATTTAATGATGAAGAAACATCCTCCAGGTTTAATAGCAATTGTGATTTATAAAGGCTTCGTTGCTCTACTTCTTACAACTACATCTATCGTTCTAATTTTAGCTTTGAAAAAGCATGATGCTTTAGTAATATTTTCTGAGTCTTATGTATTAGAAGGTAAACGCGAAGTTATTGATTGGGTACTAGGAAAAATTATCAATATCAAACCACAAACATTAAAAATAAGCGGTATATCTACTGGAATATATGCAATTGTAACAGCTATTGAAGCTATTAGCTTGTGGTATGAAAGAACCTGGGCAAAAATTTTAGTTATTGGCTTAATTAGTACTAGTATTCCTCCAGAAATTTTTGAATTAATTAAAAGTTTATCTTTATTAAAAATATTAGTTTTTATAGTAAATATTGCTGTATCATGGTATTTAATATGTCACTTTTATAAGCATTAATTAAATACACTTATTATTAAAGGTAAACGCACTGTAAAACAACTACCAACTCCTATCTGACTTGTGACAGTGATTAGTCCACCATGATTTTGAGCGATCGCTTGAGCAATAGCTAACCCTAAACCGGAACCACCAGAATTATAAGAACGTGATTTATCTGCTCGCCAAAAACGCTCAAAAATTTTTTCCAAATCTTCTGGTGCAATTCCTACACCCGTATCTTGAACATTAACAACTATATAGGAAGTACTATGATTAGCTATGATTTTTACTGTCCCTTCTGATGGTGTGTAGTGGATAGCATTTTGAATCAAGTTAGTAAATAATCGTGCTAACCGATTTACATCACCTAATAGATAAAGCTTCTCAGATAATTGACTTTTAAAATTGATTTGTTTAGCGCTCGCCTGTGGCTCATATAGTTGCACTAAGTCATTTAAAATTGAACTAAGATTAACAGTTTCTTTACTTTGGTTAGGAATATTATCATGACGAGCTAAAAATAGTAAATCTTCAGTGAGGCGAGTCATTTGGTTCGTAGCACTAGAAATAGCCTGAAATTTTTCAGCATCAGCTTCTCGTATTCCTTCTGGATACTTTAGTGCTACCCCTGCATTACTTTTAATCGCCATTAAAGGACTACGGAGTTCATGGGAAGCATCAGCAGTAAACTGTTTTAACCGTTCAAAGCTTTCTTCAATTGGTTGCATCGCTTGACGAGTCAACCAAACTCCACCAACACTGCTAATAATCAAAGCTACAACTATTCCACCGCCTAAACCCCAATCTAATTTATTTAAAGTTTCGTCAAATTCTTCTAAAGATTGACTAGCTCTTATATATCCAATAAATTGTTTATCGTCACTACTAATAATTGGTAAAGTGACAGACTGAATACGATTTTTACCAACTGTATTAATTTGTTTTCCTTCTGTCACGGGAATAGGTAAATTGAAAACATCATTTCCTTGTTTTCCAATCAGATTACCTTTATGATCAAACCAGTTTAACCCTTGATGATTTTCAAATAATTTGTCTTGAGGTAAGTCATTTTCAATTTTAATTCTCCCGTTATCAAACTCTGCATTAGCAGCAGCAACTTGTGCTAAGGCAGCAAGTTTCTCTGTTTGTTGTTTGAGGAGGCTATGGGTAAAGACAATCCGAACAGCAATTGCAAATCCACCTAGAATTAATGATAATACTATTAAGTAAGACAAAAGTAAACGACGGCGAATTCTCTCAAACATAAGCTGAATTTGTCCTTACTCGGGACACAGACGATAACCAACACCGTAGACAGTTTCGATAAAATCTTCTGAACTTCCTACTGCTCTAAGTTTCTTTCTTAAATTTGTAATGTGAGTTTTAACGGTTTCCTCTCCGGATAATTTATCAAACTCCCACAATTTATCTAAAATTGCCGAGCGAGTTAAAACTTGAGTAGGATTTTTCAAAAAACATTCCAATATCATGTATTCTTTGGATGTTAATGATAGAGGCTTACCTGCGTAGGTTACATGACAATTACTAGGGTCTAGTTGTAGCTCACCATGAATTAAAATTAATTGGCGAGTTTCTGGACTCCTCCGAGATAAAGCTCGAATTCGTGCGGCTAATTCTTCTAGTTCAAATGGTTTAACTAAATAATCATCGGCACCAGCATCAAGTCCAATTATTTTATCTGGCGTTGTATCTCGTGCTGTCAACATCAGAATAAAAGTGTTACAATTAGAAGCACGTAGCCGTTTACAGAGAGTGATTCCATCTAGGCGCGGCAACATTAAATCTAATAAAATTAAATCATAATTACCTGCTTGGGCGTATTCCCAACCTTCAATTCCATCACAAACAATATCAACAGCATGATGCTGATGTTTTAAATCTTCGGCTAAGGGTTTAGCGATGCGATCATCATCTTCAACTATTAAGATTCTCATATTTCTATACTATTTATTTTGTATTTAACAAAAAATAGTTATCTATCTGCTTAAACGGATCACTCAATTGGGTAACGCACTTTTCTCTCGTTTCGCACAGAAAAGAATAGGACAACTGCCAGCAGGATAAAAGCGATCGCTGAAGCATAGTCCCTTGGCAGTGATAAACCTCCATCTTTGATTGGTTTGGTAAGAAAATCTCCGAAGGTGGCTCCAAAGGGTCGAGTGAAGATGAACGCGAGCCAGAATAAGAGAATATCGCTCAACTTTGTTAAATAGTGAAGGGCAATGACAATACCAATGACACTGGCTGTCACGAATGCGCCTTGGATATAGCTCAGTCCCAAGTTGCTTGTAAGAAAATCACCAAAGGCCGTTCCCAAACTATTGGAAAACACGACAGCCAGCCAATAAGTGGTCTCTGCGTCTTTCCTGGTGATTGGATAAACGCTTAAATCTCGATCCCGGTAGTACCAGATGGCAAGAACGCTCAACAGACAGGCTACCAGGATCAGCGATCCCATTGCGTAGCCTAGCCCAAGCGATCGATCCATCAGATCTGACACTTCGGTTCCAGCTGTGGTTGTGGCAATGATCGCCACCCAGTAAAGGGCTGGACGGTATCTGTCGGATTGAATTTGAAAGAACAGGAGAATAGCCAGAATGGCAAAAGTTACGGCAAAGGCTACGTAATACCCCAGATCAAGAGACATTGAGATGAAGTCACCTGCCGTTTCGCCCAGCGTCGTAGCAATGATCTTCATAATCCAAAAGAAGATTGTGACTTTTGCAACTTTGTTCATTATTGCTCCTACTTGCTGCTGGATACCATTCTTTATCTGAACTCGCAGGCTCATCGTAGAGAGAAAAAGTCAAGAACTTGGAAAGATATAGTTAACAATGAAGTTTTTTAATATCTATTTACTGATTTCCGTCTTCCGCCTTCAAATACCAGCAGTAATGCGATCGCACTCAAAGCGAACATACTTCCAGCAATGAAAGTTGCTTTTGGACTGATTGTTTGCCACAAAACACCTCCTAATAGGCTAGCTGGTAAGAGCGCTACACCAGTAGCCAAATTAATTAACCCAAAAGCAGTACCCCGTAGATGGGACGGAACTCTATCTGCTACCAGTGCTAACAATATGCCCTGACTCATGCCCTGATGCAGCCCATACAGCCCAAATAGTCCCCACACCTGCCAAGGAGTATCAACAAATGCAAAACCTAAATATGCCAACGCATACACACAAAATCCACCCACTAGCAGCCCCAATCTACCAATGTGGTCAGATAGCAATCCTACTGGATAGGCACTGAGAGAGTAAGCTATATTCATTACAACTAGGGCGAGTGGTACTAGTGAGGCGGATACTCCAGCTTGCTGCGCTTGCAGCAATAAAAAAGCATCGCTAGAGTTACCGAGATTAAATAGTAATGCAACCGCAACTAGCACCCAGTAGCTTTTACCCAAACTTTGCAAAGCAGACCAATGTAGAGGATTATTCTGTCTTTGATGATTTCTATTGCCAGGTTCGCGCACACCAGTTGCTAAAAGAACTACCGCTAAAATACCGGGAAGCACTGCTAACCAGAAAACTAGACGAAAGTTCTGTCCTGAAAAAGACATCAACATGAATGCAAGTAATGGCCCAGTGAATGCGCCGATGGTGTCTAAAGATTGCCGCAAACCGTAGGCAGCTCCACGATTAACGCTATCGGTAACATCTGCTACTATTGCATCGCGGGGAGCTACACGAATTCCCTTACCAACGCGATCGCCAAAACGAGCCATCAATACCCAAGCAGGACTAGTTGCCAATGCGAACAGGGGTTTAACTAAGGTAGATAATCCATAACCAACAACAGCCAATTTCTTACGCTGTCCTAAATAATCACTTAAGGCTCCTGAAAAAACTTTCAGTACAGAAGCAGTTGATTCTGCAATTCCCTCAATCCACCCAACTGTTAGTAAATTTGCTCCTAATGCCGAAACTAAAAATAACGGCAACACCGAATGGATCATCTCGGAACTAATATCAGTTAACAAGCTGACAAATCCCAAAACCCAAACATTACGGGGGATGGTTTGAAAAGTTTTTGTTGTCACTGCTGTTACCTTTGAGTTGATGACTGGCAATTCGGTGCTAAGAGAAAGCTGTAATTGTTAAATCACAATTAATTGCATTTATCATCATCACACTTGACGATGAAATTGGAATGAAATTCTATCGACTTCGAGAAACCTAACTTTGGAGCAATTTTTACGGTTGGCGTAGTGCTTGTAGTTGTTCTAACTGTTGTGTTTGTTCTTGCAGCCGCATAGCAAGGCGATCGCACACTAACTCACATAGCTCAAAAATTATCGGGTCAGTAATTTGGTAAAAAACACTGATTCCTTGTGGTTGACGAGTGACTATACCCGCTTGCATCAATACTTTCAAATGTTTGGAAACATTTGCTTGTCCCAGTCCGGTTTCTTGGATGATTTCTGTCACGTTTTTCGCTCCTGACTTGAGACAACACAAAACTTGCAGCCGACTTACTTCTGACAAGACTTTAAAGTATTCAGCAACAGGAGCAAGAGCTTGAGGGGAAGATCCTAACATACAGACTTAAATATTAAATCTTTATATATACACTATTATATTACTATATGGTGATATAATAAATACAGTTAAGAGCTAAGACAGCAATGGAAAACGTCAAAAAGATTAACAATGAATTAACAGTAGCAGGACAGGTAACACTGGAGCAGTTACAGCAGGCGGTTAGTGAAGGTTACAAGTCTGTACTCAATCTGCGATCGCCTGATGAACAAGGTTTTCTCAGCGATGAACAGCAACAAGCACAAGCCTTGGGACTGCACTACATTAACATTCCTGTTAAGCCAAACGAGATTAGCGATGAACTGACTACAGAGGTACTTGAGCAAATTGATCAGCTACCCAAACCCGCCTTAATTCATTGTGCCAGTGCTATGCGTGCGGGTTTAATGGCATTTATGAACGTAGCGACGCGACAAGGAATGACACCAGAGCAAGTATTTGAGAAAGCTGCTGCGGCTGGCTTCGACTGTAATGCTAATCCGCAGATGAAACAGTTCCTTGAACATTATGTTTCAACTCACTTACAAACAAATTGAGGTTTTGGCATTGTTGCAAGAGGAAACACTATGTTATTCAGACAGTTATTTGACAGAGAAAGCAGCACTTACACTTATTTACTTGCAGATCAACAAACTCAAACAGCTATTTTGGTCGATCCGGTACTGGAGCAAGTCGAACGTGATTTAAAACTACTGACAGAATTAGGGTTATCTCTGCGTTACTGCTTAGAAACCCACATCCATGCAGATCATATTACAGGTACAGCCAAATTGCGGGAAATGACCGATTGTTTAGGGATTGTTCCCGATAAAGCTCAAGCCAGTTGTGCAGATCGGTACATTAGAGATGGAGAAATCTTACAATTGGCAAGCATAACAATTCAGGCGATCGCCACACCAGGTCATACAGATAGCCACATGGCGTATTTAGTTAATCAAGATCGAGTTTTAACTGGAGATGCCTTGTTTATTCGTGGCTGTGGACGAACCGACTTTCAAAGTGGTGATGCGGGAACTTTGTTTGACTCAGTGACACAAAAACTATTTACTTTATCAGATGAAACTTTGGTATATCCTGGGCATGACTATCGTGGACAAACAGTATCTACCATTGGCGAAGAAAAACGCTGGAATCCTAGATTTACGGGGAAAAATCGTCAACAATTTATTGAACTCATGGATCATTTGATTCTCCCAACGCCACAAAAAATTATGGAAGCAGTTCCTGCAAATGAACGCTGTGGTAATGTCAATACATCTGTATTGTCTGAGAACAAAGGATGATTTTATGCTGATTGAACGGAATTATTAACTGATTAGAATCAATGACCTTTTTATTTGGAATTCTCCTAGCTGTTTTTATTGGTATTAGTTTGGGATTGATTGGTGGAGGAGGTTCAGTATTAGCAGTTCCAGTCTTAGTTTATGTAATGGGTGTAGCACCAAAACCTGCCATTGCTATGACTTTATTTATCGTGGGATTTGTAAGCATTATTGGTGCTATTCCCCATTGGAAACAGGGAAATGTGAATTTTAGAACTGCTTTTATATTTGGTGCTGCCACAATGTTAGGAGCGTTTTTAGGAGCTAAAATTGCCACACTTCCCTTGATAACTGGTTCATTTCAGATGATTTTATTTGCTGTAGTGGTGTTCGTGGCAGCAATATTCATGATTAAAAAAGGTTCTCAACCAGTTAAAAAAAATTCTCCAGGAGAATTGGACATCAGTTTATATCCCAAGCCAATTTGTAAATACTGTTGGTTATGGATGATTACTGAAGGATTAGGCGTAGGTTTGTTAACTGGATTAGTTGGAGTCGGTGGGGGATTTGCGATTGTTCCGGCTTTAGTTTTGTTAGGAAATACACCTATGCGCGAAGCAATTGGTACTTCGTTAGTGATAATAATCCTTAATTCTGGTGCAGGATTTATAGGTTATCTCGGACACATACCACTCAATTGGAATTTGATGATTTCGTTTACAATTGCTGCTAGTTTGGGAATAATCGGTGGTGCTTACTTTTCTCGATTTGTTAAACCCAGACAGTTACAGCGAGGTTTTGGATATTTTCTGATAGCTGTAGCAACTTTTGTTTTATTCCAAAACCGCAACAAATTTTATTCATCTTACTTTCCCCAACAACATCCTATACGGCAAGAGCAACATTATTGAAAGTTAAGATTGCATTTCGGTTATAAAGAAAATAGTAATGAGGCATATTTCTTACTAATGCACGACTAATAGAATGACACCAAGCGAAGTAGCACTAATAAATATCCACAGCAGCACTCCCTGAAGCATCGGTTTCCAACCAACTGCTTTCAACATCCTCTGAGATAGCCCTGCACCAATTAAAAACAGCGTTAACGTCAAACCCGCTTCCGAAACGTGTGTTACCACTGGCGACCAAGAAGCAACTTCTGGGATAAAAGTCCGTACAACAGAAGCAAGGATAAACAAGCCAATAAACCAGGGAACTTGAGGTTTATGAATCACATCACCCGATTTTGACTGTTGACGTTGAAATATATAACTTGCTGCTGCTGAAATAGGTACAATCCATAGGGCGCGGGAAAGTTTGACTGCTGTGGCTGTGTACAACGCACTCTGACCATAATGTGATGCTGCACCAACCACACTGGAAATGTCATGGATTGCTATACCTGACCAGGTTCCAAATTGCGCTTGGGTCAAGTGCAGTACGTGTCCCAGAGGTGGAAATACGAATAAAGCAACGGCGTTGAGGACAAAAACTGTTCCCATTGCTACGGAAATCTCACTTTCGGCAGCGTTAATTACTGAACTGACTGCGGCGATCGCACTTCCGCCACAAATAGCTGTTCCAGCTGAAATTAAGGCAGAGGCTTTAATGGGAATCTTCAACCATTTCCCTAGAAAATAGCCAAGAATGAAGGTTGCACTGATGCTACCAACAGCAAACAAAGCACCGCTTGCACCTGCCTTTAACACAACTGCTAAATTCATCCCAAAGCCCAGCATAATTACGGATGCTTCTAGTAAATATTTAGCGGCTGGGCGGCTAATCCGATGAAATGGGTTCTCGTGAGTCAGTGCTAGAAGAATCCCCAACATCAGCGCTATTGGTGGTGAAGCCCAAGGAGTCAGACAAAATCCAGCCGCTAAGAGAAACACAATTTTTCGATACAGCAGCTTTTGTTCTGAACTAAGTTGCGGTATCTGCAATCTCTTATTTCTTCTAATATCTTGTTTCATATCAACCTCGTATTTAGGGTTGGTATAACTTTAAGCGGTTATAATAATAGAAGCAAACGTTCTTAACTATACAAATGATAGTTTTAAACTATTAACGCTTGACATGAAAGTTACTCAAAGCTGGAAGGTGAAGGTAACTAAACTACAGTTATTGCAAATATGTGTGATTCCTATGTCAACTTCAATTGCATTTATGATTCTCCTCAACGTTCGAGTATGCAACAGTTTCAGCTAAGACTAGAAAATTAATAGATTAAAACTATTATTTTTATAGAAGAGAACGTTTGCTTCTATTGATTGATTCACATAAGCTGAAATTGTGAAAGAAAAAAACTTGATTCAAAAACACACAGAGGTGTTAATTATGTCTACTTCAACAGTCTCGAATGTCTCTTCTAATAATGCAAACTTACCAGTTGTATTTTTCACTCCAGGAATTCCAGAAGAGGTCAGCCGTATTAGTTTGAAACGTGACAAGCGGCTCAATAACCAAAAGATAGTGACATTTGTCTTTGCAGAAAACTCAGCTTCTACTCCCATTCATACAATGGAAGGCTGGGGAGAATTTGTCCATTCTATAGATGCTATGCACTTAGTTGACTCAGAAGGTGAAATTACTGTTTATCCAGAAGATGTAGCGGTGAGTCATGTTGTAGATGGCTTTCGCACCAGTGAAGTGGCGATTAGTTTCCATGTTGCAGAAGATAATTGGAACCGTGTGATGCGTTTTCTCAGATATTATGCTACTTCTCAAGGAATGGCTTACACGGAAACTTCCAACTAAAATCAATCTCTGGATTATGTGCATTACTTTGCGTAGATTGATATTAATCTACGCAAAGATAAAGCCTAATTTTGACCTTTTTATTGATACAACTCAAAGGAGTTTAGGAAAATGATTCGATTACTAGTTGATTTTTTAGAATTTGTTTTAAACGCTTTTTACCGCGAGCGTTTATATGCAAGATTTTATGTGCTGGAAACAGTAGCTAGAGTTCCCTACTTTGCTTTTTTGTCAGTCCTTCACCTTTATGAAAGTCTCGGCTGGTGGCGAAAATCTGACTGGCTGAAAGTCCACTTTGCTGAATCTTGGAATGAGTTGCATCACCTACTCATTGCTGAGTCACTAGGAGGTAATAAATATTGGATTGACCGCTTTATTGCTCACAGTGGTGTTGTAATTTACTACTGGATTTTGATATTCGTGTACATTATTTCTCCTTCTAGTGCTTATTACTTCACACAGCTAATAGAAGAACACGCATACCACACTTACGACATATTTTTAAAAGAGCATGAGGCGGAACTTAAAACTCAGCCAGCACCGCAAGTAGCGATTAATTACTACCGCGATGGTGACCTTTATATGTTTGATGAATTTCAAACTTCTCATCCAATAGCCGAACGTCGTCCAAAAATTGAAAATCTATATGATGTCTATGTAGCAATTCGAGACGATGAAGGCGAACACATCAAAACGATGGTTGCTTGTCAGCAATCTGACGCACAATTAACTTTCAAAAGCCCCCATAGCCCGGAAGCTAAATTTTTACCTGAAGAGACTATTCATGCCATTAATCAAACGGCTGAATCAATTATTGAAGATACCAATGCAGATGAAGTCTTGATGTCGTAGTGGAATTTTTACTACAGTGTTTGCTGAACTTGCGACTAATTTATTTCATTCAGGAGCAAGGACAATGAGCAATATCGAACCTTTAAAATCGCCAGATGACCAGATAGGTTTAAGTAATGAGGAATTATATTTAAAACTTTGGGAAAGAGAACAAGAACATACTAAAACTCGCTGGAATGTAACAACCTTCTTTTTTAGCGTTAGCTTTGCTATCTTTGGCTTCTCACTGCAAACTCTAAATCCACCTGTTCCACCAATTATTTCTCACAGTGTGGCTTTAGCAATTTACTGGTTTGCTTTTGTTCTATTTTGGCGCTTCAATAGTTTCACTAATTGTCTGCGGGAATATTTACGAGAAATGGAAGTGTCAGGAGAAGTAAAGATGAATGTTCAGACTAGAGCCAACCAAGCTATGAAAGGACAATATGGCAAATGGCTTTCTACATTCAGTCTCATGTTTTATTTTGGCATTATTTATTCCGTAGCTGTCGGTCTTTTATGGTGGCAAAGAATTGGTTAACTCATCTCCAATTCAGCTGATGATTCACCGAAATTAATCTAGCTTTTTCACTTCAAAAACATAATTTGAGAGGTTGTTTCATGATTTCTACTCAAGCTTTATCAAAATCTGCTATTTTCCCAGTGTTGCTAGTGCTGGTTCTTACTTTTAGTGTGGCTTGTTCTAATCAATCAGCAAGTGATGCTAATTCAGGATATGGTTCTGCACCAAGCACAACTTCATCCCCAACGAAGCCTAGTAGTGTAAGTGAAAGTTCCACAGCTAGCACTCCAACAACTTTAGCTCAAAGTCATTGGAGTGCGATCGCTCAAGGTGATTTAACTTTAGTGATGTCCCAGTATAGTGAATCACCCACGTTACATTGGATTGGCGGCCCTTTAGCAGGAGAGTATCAAGGTAAAGACAAGATTCAAGCAGTATGGCAGAAGTTTATCAAAGCCCAAGCACCTCTTCAAACTACTATTACTAATGTTAAAAGCACCACAGGACAGCAGGGAACAGAGATAGTGAAAGCGTTGGTTACATTCAACAATGGCAAGAATAAAATCCCCGTAGACTATACCTTAGTTTACAAATCTGTCTCTGGTAACTATCAAATTACTGAAGAAACCTGGAAAATCGTTAAACCATAAAGCAGGACTGGAAAATATGTCTTTCAATGCACCTTTTTTACTTTCCTTATCAATTGGCATTCTGATCGCGTCGATGATGATGCCCCATCATACTGCTGCAAATCAGGCTTTTGAGCAAACGATGACCTCAATGCATACACAGATGCAAAATGTCAAGATGACTGGGAATCCTGATACTGATTTTGCTGCAATGATGATTCCTCATCACCAAGGGGCAATTGAGATGGCAAAAATTGAGTTGCAGTACGGAACCGATCCTCGGCTGCGACGATTGGCACAGGAAATTATCGTCACTCAACAATCAGAAATTGAATTAATGCAGCTGGCGCTTAAGCGTCCACAATCACCCTCACAAAAGTAAGTTAAGAAAATACCTCTATGCACAATCGAGCGATCGCTACAATTACATCTGCTATTCTACTAACTTTGACAGCGCCAGCTTTTGCAGGGCAAGTTCCTTATGCAGCATCTACACCAGACATTCCAATTAGTGGACGCGATCGCGTTTACACAGCTGACCAAACCTCCAATACCATTTCTGTTTACAATCCCCAAACCAATAAACTGCTGGGAGTCATTCGTCTAGGTAAAACAGCGCCAGAGAATTTGAGTCCCCTGTATACTGGTCAATTGCTAGTGCATGGTATGGGTTTTTCGCCTGACAATCGCACCTTAGCGGTGGTTTCAGTTGGTTCTAACTCGGTAGCCTTTATTGATACCCAGACAAATAAAGTTAAGCACATTACCTATGTTGGGCGATCGCCTCACGAAGCTTTCTTCACTCCTGATGGTAGTGAAGTTTGGGTAACGGTACGGGGAGAAGATTATGTTTCAGTATTAGACAGTCAAACCTATAAAGAAAAGCAGCGTATCAGCGTTGGTAATGGCCCTGGGATGACAATTTTTCGTCCCGATGGCAAGTTTGGATTTGTCTGCTCTAGTTTCACACCGCAGACAAGCGTCATCGATGTCAAGTCGCATCAAGTCGTAGCAACAGTTAAACAAGCCTCTCCTTTTTGCCCAAATATTGCTGCGACTCCCGACGGTAAGCAAATTTGGTTCACATTAAAAGATACTGGTAAAGTTCAGGTATTCAACGCAGAAGCTCCCTTCAACATTATTGCTACCTTGGATACCGGGGCAATCACCAACCACGTCAACATTGTCAGGAATCAGAAAGGACAATTCGCCTATATTACCGTTGGCGGCGAGAATGTGGTAAAAGTTTTTACAACTACAAATACTCCCAAACTGGTCGCAACTATTCCGACGGGTGAGTTACCCCACGGTCTTTGGCCCTCTGGTGATGGTACTCGTATCTACGTCGCATTAGAAAATGGTACTAAGATGACTGTAATTGATACTATCAAAAACAGAGTAATTGCCACAATCCCAAGCGGTCAATCCTCGCAAGCACTAGTTTATATTCCTAATGCAGTTCCGACTGGGGATGGATTGGCAAATCTAGAGCCTTTGGGCAAGTCTGGTATGGTGGCTCATTTGGTAATGGGTGCGCCAGGTTCATCAGCTAAAAAGCCTGCAACGACTGTGACGGTCAACAACTTAGGCGTGATTGATTTACTAGAAGCAGCAGTAACTGGATTGCAACCTAAAAGTATGTATCAATTGGCATTAGCGGAGCGTTCTAGCCAACCCTACGGTAAATTACAACCCTTGGCGAAGTTCCAAACCAACCCATCTGGCGCGGCAATTGTGACGACATTGGGGCCAATTGGGCAGGTTGTCAAGGGTGATGCAGGCGCACAATCTCGTCGGTATTTAGTCATCGTACCATTGAAAGATGATGTTCCGGGAATGCCTGTGCAGATTCAGCTACAGTCAATGTCGAAGTAAAAGAGGTTCATTGACAGCTACAGCTATTCCACAGACCTAGCCGATAATAACAATTGCTCAAACACCTGAGAAATGCGGGTTTGAAAGCGCTCTCGATGCTTTAATAAAAAGAAAGGTCGTGAGAGTGGATCTGGATCGTTAGTGTTGCGAGAAACACCTGTAACTTTAATACAACGAAGCATATCAAGACGTAGTTCTTTAGTAATAATCAGGTTAGAAATCGCCGCAGATCCTACCCCACTTTCAACGGCTGCTTTGACCATATCACCGCTTTTCATCTCCAAAATTACATTTAACTCGGTTGGTTCAATACCCCATTGTCTTAGCACTTGCTCAAACTGCTGACGGGTTCCTGAGCCTTTCTCACGCATTACCCAGGTAGTGTTTGTTAATTCTGTTACCTCAACTGCTATTTTTTCAAACCAAGGATGAGATTGACCAACAACAATTTGCAGACAATCCCCACCGACAATTTGTTGTTCCACAGAAGCTAAAACCGATGGTTCAACTTCTCCTTCCACCAAGCTGAGGTCAAACAATCCTGTAACCATTCCTTCGCTAATTTCAGTGGTGTTACCTAATATACAATCTACAGAAATATTGGGATACTCTTGCTTAAACAAGCTAATGAAGCGAGGGAGCCAGTAATTACCTATGGTTTGGCTTACACCTAACTTGAGTTCACCCCGTTTCAGGTCATTTAATTCTCGCAATCCTCGCTCAGTCAACTCCACCTGAATCAAAATTTTTTGTGCTTCTACTTGTAGTATTTTGCCAGCAAGTGTTAGTTCAATCCGACGACCAACTCGATTAAACAGTTTCACTCCATATTGTTCCTCAAGGCTTTGGATGGCAGCACTAACAGAAGGTTGAGTAATGTAAAGCTCCTCAGCTGCGCGAGTAAAGTGCAGATGCTGGGCCACCGCCAAGAAAATCTGTAATTGGTCAATGGTCATCCTTGGCATTTGAAAAAACGCTAAAATCTTCGGTTGATAAATATCCTTATATTAAGACTATATGGAGTTGCGAGTTTTCTGCAAAAGTAACACTAATCTTTTGTGCGAATGTTCCCTCTGGGATCTAAACTCCCACTCACCCAATACTGATATCTTTTGATGAAATTATCGCTGTGGCGCGATCGCTCTTTCTCAAGGAAGAGGCGAAAGCTTCGACACGAACACTTGCTAAAACGGTTGGTATCTCTGAGGCAGTTATTTTCCAGCGATTTGGGACGAAAGAAGACCTCTTCTTTGCTGCAATAATGCCACCAGAAGCGCAACTTGAGTCAATAGTCAATCTTCAACGTTTAGCCTGGTCATCAACAGGTGACCACAGACCTTAAATCAGTCAGTTTGCAGATTGTTGTCTATTTTCGTGAGGTGATGCCAGTTTTTCTATCCCTCATCAGTCATCCATTCTTTGATATGCGAACCTTTCTGCAACGGCACACAATGCCTGCAATGCAAATTAGTGACTATGGCGATGGTGAATGTCCCTAGTGTGAGGGTGAGTGTGATAGATAATCGTCGTGTGTTCGTGAACATGGTTGTGAGGTTCGCCTATAGCTATCCCCTCATCGTGGTCATGCTGATGGCATTCATCGTGGATGTGTTTATGTTCATGCACACTAGGATAGTGGAGATGTTCGTGTTCATGTGGATGAGGCGAGAGGGTAATTTGTACTACCACTAGCAGCATCAAGCCCACTAAGCTACCGTAAATAAACTCACGTTCAGCAAAGTGACTTCCTAACCAACCCGCAAGAGGGTAGGAGATTGCCCACCAAAGATGACTCCAGGTAAAGTGTGCGCCATAAACTCGCCCTTGTATAGCAGTTGGAATACGGTCTGCAATTAATGTCTGAGTAGGTAAGTTGACTAAATTTTGCCCCGCACCCGCTACCAACCACAAGACCATCAATACTGTTAAATTTGCGTAGTTGGCAGGTAATAAAGCCAAGGTGATCAAAGTTGCACCAATCAAAACAAACGTTGTACGCGACAAACTTCTATTGAACGTACCATAAATAACTGCACAGAGAGTTGCACCAATCCCAAAAGCTGCTATCACCCAGCCGTACTGCACTTCTCCAAACTTAAGTGTACCTTGGACGTAGCCAACAGTATTGACTAAGATTTGCGCTCCGGCAATTGATGCGACTAACTGCATCGCTAGCGCGTAACGAATAGGTGCATCTGTAAGCAGGCGAGTTGTACCGTCTTTAATGTCTCCCCATGTTCGGCGTGTTGTTCTGGAAGGCTGTTGATTTTGTGCAACGACGAGCTGACCTGGTAGGGTGAAGATTAAGACTGCGGCGATCGCAAAGCTGAGAGCATCCAAAAAGAAAACTTGTCTCGCACCAATGAAGGCGGCGACACTTCCAGCGATACCGGGGCCAAGTACACCAAGTAATTGGTAAGTAGCGGACGAAAGAGCGATCGCGCCTGCATAGTCATTCTCACCCGTGACTAATGGAATTGTGGCTTGGTAAGTTGGAGTAAAAAAAGCATTAAAAACGTTAAGCGCAAATATTAATATGTAAACTTGCCAAATTTGCGTCACAAAAGGCAACATACCCACAATTAACATTCTGAATATGTGGGTAACAACCATGATTTTCTTACGATCAAGGCGATCTGCGATCGCACCTGCAAGAGGGGACAGCAATACAAAAGCGGTAACACGCAGAGTTAAAGCTACTGAAAGTACAACCGCCGCATTCTTTCCAGCTAAGTTAAAAGCCAGAAGGGCTAAACCCACCCAAGTAAGCGCATCACCCAATAAACTAGTGGTTTGAGCAGTATACAGCCTTGCAAATACCGGATTTCTCAAGCTGCGGAAAAATGTCAAGGTATTCATTTATCAAGGGGCATAGTTATAAAAGTCTTTTATATTAATACTTTAACACTAATGGGGGGAGGGGGCATATTTATCAAAGCTGGAAAATAGTCTTTACAAGACCATTTTCACCACTCTGCTATTTTCTAGAAGGGGTGTAGTATTTTTAGCGTTGCTGTTAGCGCAGCTTGGCGTTAGCCATATCATGAGATAATCTCACCTAATTGGGAACGCATTTTTAATAGTTTCAACCGCCAATTCATTCCGCATTCATGCAACGTCGTATTTTTAGTCATGGTTGTGGTGTCGCTGTAGCAACCATCATTCCCCACACTACACCAAAATGAAATTTTGTTGCTCGCTCAATATCAAACTGTGCAGATTTGAGTAAATTGTGAAATTCAAATTGGGAATAACACTGCTTATAAGCAGGATCAACCAACTTTAATATAAAATCGCAAAGGCGGCACAATAAATAATCTTTGCACCAATCCAAAATAATTACTTTACCGTCAGGTTTCAATACACGTTTCATCTCTACTAATGCGGCATTTGGGTCATCAAAATAATGGAACGAATTGGCAGATACAACTACATCAAAACTATTGTTTTCAAATGGTAACGCCAACGCGCTAGCAGTGTGAAACGAGACATGAGGATATGCTTGAAGTTTTTGTTGAGCTACAAGCAGCATCTTCTCTGAAATGTCTACTCCAGTTATACGTTGCGTTGGGTTCTCAGTTAACAATAACCGTTCAAATTCACCTGTTCCACAGGCAACATCCAGCACAGTTGTTGATGGAGATATTTGCACCCAGTCTTTCAGAAATGAAAGCGTATTTGCAACATAACTATTCCAGCGTTGGTCATATATTGCTGCTAGCTTGTCATACTGCTGGCGAACTTTGGTTTCGGTCATAGTGAATATATAGAACTATTCATTAACCTGATTACTAACACCTTTTGTACTGAAAGCATCAAGGATTCTAAAAGATAAAATTCCTATAATATTTATCATTACTCAAAAACTGCTTTTGGTACTTTGCCATCCTCTACAACTGAGATAGTACGTTTAGGCAATAAGAACTTACCAAATTTAGCATATAAAGCTGGTAAGACCATTAAAGTTAATGCGGTAGAAGTAAATAAACCACCTAACACCACTATTGAAAGTGGCTGTAAGATTTCTTTTCCGGGGCCACTCTCAATTACTAAAGGTGCTAATCCTAAAGCAGAGGTAAAAGCTGTCATCAAAATGGCATTCAGACGTTCCATTGATCCTTTAATAAGAACTTCTTTAACTGGTGTACCTTCCGCAAATTTAGTGTTGTAATTATCCACAAGTAACAAACCATTGCGGGTAGCAACTCCAAATAGAGTGATAAAGCCAACTAAAGAGGCAATTGAAATAACGCCGCCAGACAAAGCTACTGAAAATACTCCCCCCACCAACGCCAAAGGCAAGTTAATCATAATCATGGCGGTGGAAGGAATAGATTTGACAGAAAGGTACATAATTACTGTAATTGCAACAAAGGCGATCGCACTCGAAATTAAGATATTTTGAGTTGCTCTTTCTTCTGCCTCGAACTGTCCCGCATACTGGATATAGTAACCAGAGGGTGGATGTACCTGTTGATTAACTTTGTCTCTAATTTCGTTAACGATAGAGCGCAAATCTCTACCATTAGCGTTAGCGGACACAACAATCAAGCGGGATACATTTTCTCTATTTATAGTATTAGGCCCAGTACCATTTTCAATTGTGGCAACCTGTGCTAAAGGAATTTTTTGACCATTAGGAGTATCAACTAACAAATTGCGAATCGTATCCAAGTTTTGCCGTGCATCTGGCTTTAACCATACAGTCAAATCGAAAGTTTGTTGTTTTTCTAAAACTTGAGATACTACTCGCCCATTCAGAGCAGTTTCAATAATCTCAGACAGTTTGCCTACTGTCAAACCATACCGTGAAGCAGCAGGTCGGTTGAATTTAATTTGTATTTGTTCAATTGGTATTTGGGGTTCTAGTTGTAAATCTACAATCCCATTAACGGTTTTCATGACATCATCAACCTGCTGTCCAATTGTGCGGAGTTGTTCTAAGTCGGGGCCAAAGATTTTGACTGCGATCGCACTCCTCACCCCAGACAACACCTCATCCATACGGTGTGAGATAAAGCCCCCAATATTCGGTGCTACTCCCGGTAATTTCGCAAATTCTTGGCGTAACTTCTCAATCGTCCCCTCCCTATCTTTCATTCCTGCGTCGCTTAACTCGATATCCAAGTGTCCTAAATTTACCCCGGCTGCGTCTCCATCTCCTGGCGCACGTCCAGAACGCAATTGCACGTATGGAAATCTAGAGTCTCCCTTGAGTGCGTGTTGAAGTGTTTCACCAGCTGCATTAGTAGCTTCTAGAGAAACCCCCGGATAAAGAGTTAGAGTATTAACCAAAGTTTGCTCCTGAAACTCTGGTAAAAATATTCTGCCAAAGGAAGGGACAATTACAGCCGCAGCCACTAAACTTGCGATCGCAGCCCCTATAACAATTCCAGAACGCCGCAGAGAAAATGTTAGTAGAGGACGATACAGCCCCTTAAAAAATCTCGCCACCCAAGGTTCTGTTTCTGGCAGGCGACCATAAGGTAATAAAATTGCACATAGAGCCGGAGTCACTGTTAATGCTGTGATACTAGAGGCTATAACTGCTGCCATATAGCCTAATCCCATTGGGATAAAAATGCTACCTTCTACACCAGCCAAAGCAAAAACTGGAGAGAAGACAACTATGGTAATGATAGTGGCTCCAAAGACTGAATCGCGTACCTCTTGACAACCCTCAAATACAACATCTAAAACCGGACGCGGGTTGGGTGAATATTTATTTTCTCGCAGGTTACGGTAGACATTTTCAGCATCGACAATCGCATCATCAACGGCTGAACCGATTGCTACTGCTAACCCTCCCAAAGTCATGGTATTTAAACCTTGTCCCAACCAATTTAGTAGTAGTACTCCTAGCAATAAAGATAAAGGTAGGGCAGTTAAACAAATAGCTAGGTTACGCCAATTCATCAAAAAAGGAATTAAAATTAAGGCAACAATAATGCTGCCTTCAATTAAAGCTTCTCTAACGTTTTCAATAGAAGAATCGATATAGTTTTCTTGGCGAAATGTTGGTGTGACTTTGACATCTTTGGGTAAACCTGCTTGAATCTCTGACATCGCTGCTTCAATAGCACGGGTGACAGTAGGAGTATCGGCTTGAGGCTGTTTATTAATCATCACAACAATTGCCTTTTCACCGTTAAAACTGCCATCACCTCGTTTAATAGCTGCACCAATTTGCACGTCAGCTATATCTGAGATTTTGACAGGCGTACCATTGCGGGCAGTAATTGCTGATTGCTGTAATTCTTCAATAGATTCAATTCTGCCAATTCCGCGAATTAACTTTTCTCGGTCAGGAGTAATTAAATAGCCACCAGGAGCGTTAACATTAGCAGCTTTGGCTGCTTGCTCTACGTCTTCCAAAGTGACATTAAAGGCTCTTAGCTTCGCTGGATCGACTAATACTTGATATTGGCGAACATCGCCACCGTATGCTACTACCTGACTAACACCAGGCACAGCTAAAAGGCGGTTTGTTACTTGCCAATCAACAATCCGCCGCACTTCCATTAAAGGAGTGCTTTGGGAGGTGAAGGCATATTGTAATACAGTGCCAATGGGAGAGCTGGTAGGAGAAATTTGTGGAGTTTCTACCCCTTCGGGAAGCTTACTTTGAGCTTGTTGTAATCGCTCTGTTACCAACTGGCGAGCTTGATAAATATCAGTATCCCAGTTAAAGATGACTTTGACGACAGAAATTCCTGCTGCTGAAGATGAGCGTACTGCTGTCACTCCTGGAGTGCCGTTAATTGCACTTTCAATTGGTAAAGTTACCAGAGATTCTAATTCTTCGGGGGCGAGTCCTGGTGCTTCAGTTTGAATTTCAACTTGGGGTGGTGCAAAGCTAGGGAAAACATCCAAGGGCATTTGGATAATCGTCCGAAATATCCAAATTGTGAGGATAATTGTACCCAGGATAACTAACCAACGGCGAGCGATCGCCCATTTAATGATGGCACTCAGCATCTTTATTAGTGAGTATTTTTATTTACTGTGGTGGCTTTGGACTCGCGATCGCCTACGCGATGATTATCATCCCATGTTGGTGTTTCCTGAGACTTGCCAGAACCATTGGGAGATTCTTCTGGTACGTAGACTAATTCTGGCGATGGTTGAAGTTGGTATTTGTTGCGCTGACCATTCCAGAAAGCACCACCCATAAAAGCTAAAGTAGCTATTGCAGCGCCTCCACCTGTTCCCAAAAGCCACAGTGGTACTGGCTCCTTAGGTGCTTTAGTCTCCGTCGCCTTAGCTTGTGGAGCTTCCTCCTGTGGTTTGCTACCCCCTCGCAGAGATTGTGCATAAAGTTGAGTAGCACGCTGGGTAACAATCATATCTCCCTCGAATAAGCCACTGTTAACCTCAATCATGTCCCCAGAAGTTTGTCCTAAAGTAACTTCTACAGGTTGGTAAGCATTACCATTTTGGACGTAGACAGTTTTTTTACCATTCGCGTCAACTACTGCTGAAGTGGGAATAACCAACTTAGTTGCTGATGCTTGATCTGTAAGAACTTCTACCTCTGCAAACATTCCCGGTTTGAGTTGCCCAGCAGTATTATTAATTTCTGCTTGTACTGGTACTACTCGTGTCTGTCCTTCCACTACTGTACCAATTCGGGAAATTCGTCCAGAAAAGGTACGCTCAGGCATACTAGCTACTTTTAGAGTCACCCTTTGACCAGTTTTTACTTTGCCTAAATCTTTTTCATAAATATTAGCTGTGGCAAACAGTCGGCTATCGTTGACAATCGTCATCAATTTGCTGCCAGCATCATTAAATGTTTGACCAATAGTTACTTCTCTATCAGCAATTTTACCAGAGATGGGAGCGCCTACTGTTACTAGTCCCTTAGCGTTGGCACTGTTTCCTAGTTGAGCAAGTCGAGTTTGATAATTAGTATTACTGCGATGAATATTTGATTTTGCTAGTTGAACTGCGGCTTGAGCGCGTTTGAGTTGATTTTCTGCCTCAATCACGTTTCGACGGCTCTTGGCTTTGGTTAGTTCTGCTTTAGCTTGAGCTAGTTGGGTTTGAGATTCTAAAGCATTACGACGGGGTAAAGCACCAGCATCAGCTAACTGCTTGTCTTTGTCGTACTTTTCTTGGGCAAAGTCAACTTGAGTTTGTGCTTGAGCAATTTCAGAGTCAGCTATTTGTTGATAGCGATCGTAGTTTTGTTGAGCCAGCCTCAAGTCTGCTTGTGCTTGCTGTAAATCAGCTTGAGCTTGTGCTAATTTTTCCTGAGACTCCACCCGCAATGTTACTAAGTCTGGACTGGTAACAACAGCAACAGGTTGACCTTTTGTTACACTCGCACCTGGTTCGACCAATAATTCAACCACCTTCGCCCCAGATATTGGGGTAGTCACTTCCACTTTTTGGCTAGGAAGAGTTTCAATTTGTCCAGTGGTTTTAATTCCTACAGCTAGTCGCTGGCGTTTGACTGGCTCGACTTTAATTCCCAACCGTTTGGCTGTCTGTGCATCAACTTGAATTGAGTCAGTAGTTTGAGTGGTTTGGTTTGGACCTTGAAATTCGTCTGCGTGTCCGCCATGACCTAGAACTACTGCGGGAGTTACCAGTAATATCAAGCTGAGGAGTGTACCAGAAACACTACCAATTGCTACAAGTGGCTTGAAATAGGAGTTGGGCATGGTGCTTCAAGTCCTTGAGTTCTGGGGGAAGGAAATTGCATATCGTGTTTTTGTTATTAGTGCGTGTTAGATATACACACATTTTTTAGTCTTTCATGTAGAAATGAAATTAGGATGAAATGGCGGTCTTAGCGTTCCTTGAATCAAGAAACACACAGCTTAAATTTTCAAGCACTTTGCCTAGCTGCAAAAGCAATACACAATTAACTTACTTGTTGTACCAAGCTTGTCGCCATTGCTTCATTTGGTTAATCTCTGCTTGCTGTGAATCAATGATACCTTGAGCCAATTTCTTAATTTCAGGACGTTTGGATTTACTTAATGCATCTTGAGCCATTGTTACAGCACCTTCATGGTGAGCAATCATGGCGTTCATAAAGCGCAGATCGAATTCTGCATCCGCAGATCCCAGATCCTCAAACATCGTCATGCTTTTCTGTTGTTCTTTGGACATGGGAACCACAGATTTCCCCTCGCCACCATATGCAACAGGTTCAGCACTTGCTTGGGGATACCATGCTTTTCGCCACTTCTGCAATAGCTCATTTTCTTCTCTACTTTGAGCAATAATGATGTTGCGTGCCAATTTCTTGATCTCAAAGCGTTGAGATTTTTGCTCAGCTTCTTTTGCCATTGCGATCGCTCCTCGATGATGCAATGTCATTGCATCAATAAACCGCAAATCATAATTGGCATCAGCCGGCCCTAAATCCATTGCCATGTTATGGTTCATACCATTATGATCCATCATCCCGTCACCATGCTGCATCTGTTGATTTTTGCTAGCTTGAGTAGCAGTAGGATTTGCTATTTGGGTTTGGTTTTGGGAAGTTGCTGTAGAACAAGAAGTGAGTATGCTACTCACAGATGCGATCGCTACAAATGTAAACGCAACAAATCCAGTTTTCCAAGTAATAAATTGCATAAATTTTAAATCTATCTTTGACTTGTTCACAGCTTTATCTTTCTATTTTGTAATCTCACTTTTGTCCAAAAGAGTGTTGTAATCTGCCATAATTTCCGTACCTATTTATTAACTATTATGATGTCAACAGATGAAATTAAGATGAAATTTACTTAACTTCTTTAAAAATAAAGATGCAGATGTCTAATAGTGAGTCTAACCCCTCACACCAACGATTTTATAAGTTTTTTGAGACAACATTTATCGTGTGATCGCGTCCTGGAATAGCTCTAAAATAGGTGATTTCTGTCACTCCCTTGTATCCTTTACAAAGTTGAGAATCTGCTTCATATGCTTGTTAAACACATATGAATGAAATTAGGATGAAATCCTCATATTCCATGAGTAATAAATTATTGTTACCTCACTAGCAAGATGTGTGAGAGAAAGCAAGTTTTTCAAGTAATCAAAGCAAAAGGCAAAATTACTACAGCGTTTTGATTCAATTCAATAACTTTGAGGAATAAATTGAGTTTGCGCTGAAACGATGAGCTTGATATTTCCGTAGTTTGCGGTAATCTTACTAGCTATTTCTGCATACACAATAGCTGGGTAAAGCAAACAATATTCCTTTGTAAGTAGCAAACCACTGACAACCGATAAGACAAGGAAAATGCGTAAACTCGTTATTCTAATTGGTATTATTTTAGCTCTACTAATTCTATTCGTTCCTAGTTATATTCTCTGGCTCACCTGGCAGCCTCCACAACCGACTGTAGCTTTACTTACACCCAACACCAAGAATACGATACGACTCACTTTGGGGAAGCCACGCCTGCCTAATTGAGTGTTGCCGTTGCTAATGCCCTGTTTCCAGAGGGGAGTAACACTGCCCCGGCAGGAATTATCCGTGTGCCTGCACAATGGCAAGCTGGAGTAGCAGCAGCTCCCTTGGTACGTTGGTTAAAGGGCCGATGGTTTTAGATGCAGGAGTAAACGAAGTTACAGCCGAAGTACTTGCTTCCTGTCCGCAAGCAGAGGATTTAAAAACAGTAATTGCACCAAATAGTCAAGTAACATTGCCGACAAATGAACAGATAGCGATTCCTGCTACTAATCCGGCGGAAGTGGCAGCTAGGGTTGATCGAGAAGTTGAGCGTTTGGTAGGGTCAATTTCACCTAATGTCTTACTAGTACCTAACGATCCAGGCTATGCTATCCCGGCTACATATTGGGCAGCGCAATCGGGAGATGTAATTTTATTTGGTGATAATCCCTTACCAGCACCGACTCGTGAGGCGTTGGCACGTCGCAATGGTAAAGCGATTATTTATACATTGGGTTCTTTTGATACTAATGCAATTTCCCAATTCGGTACAGTTAGAAATATCGATGCCCGTAATGAGATTGGGGCAGCGATCGCAATGGCACAATACATTGACGAATCCACTGACGTTGGTTGGGGAATTGATACTAACAAATTTGGCTGGCGCGTTGATGCCAACTACAACTTTGTTTTAGCCAATCGAGAGTCCCCAGAAATGGCGATCGCTGGCGTTTCTCTCGGTCGTTTTGGCAAATTTGGCCCTTTATTGTGGGTGGAGCGCGATCGCAGTGATAAGAATGTATCAGTAGGCGATCGCCAAATTATCGCTTACTTTCGCAACAAAACTCAAGCCCAAGTGCTGCCCGCAAAATCTCTAGTGATGTAGCCCGATTAGATGTAGCTTCTCAACAAGCAAAACAAAGACTAGCAGATGCTGAAGTTGGAGTTTCCGTGGTTGAAATCGGTAGACCTGCCTGGGTGGGATTAGTCGTAGGTATGATTATTGGTAGTCTCTGGGGTGTCCTTGTCTTTTCTGGACGAGTACCATCCCCGGTATTATTTCCCCAACATTGAGTGCTGGTTTAGTAGCTGTTATATTTCTCTGGGCAGGAATATTTGCTTGTATTGGTTGGTTAATTGGAACATTGATTCTCCTATTTCGCACACCGAGTTCTGGAAGTAGCTATGAAGTTCGAGCAACTGTTAGCCAAGATACATTAGTTAATGTTGAACGGGAACTAGCACAGGCGGGTGCATTGGATATCTTAAGTTTTACAGATGGAAGGTACTCCTATGAGTAGTCAAGAAGTACTTGAAGGATATGTAGTTGATGTTGCTTGCAACCGTAAATATCCGCAAAATGAGTTACTCAAACGAGCTAGAGAACACACTCGTCAGTGTGGATTATCAAGACATTGTATTGAAAGTGGCTACGGATTGGTGGATGAAGAAGGACGATTTAAACTGCTCGATCCTAAAGCCACATCAAAGGTACTAGATATTATCCGCAATAGCGATCGCGGTATTCAACTGAGGGTGAAGCGAGAAATAGAAGGGGAGGAAATGCAGACTTCTAATGTTGAGGAAATCTAACCAGAGTAGAGTTTACGAATCGTGATGCGTAAAGCCGCCTTTTTCTAAAGGGCGGATATAAGCGAACATGATGAATTTATTCATCCGTGAAGGGGGTCATTAATATACTCTAAAACCTTCTGAGTACTAATCTTTCCAGTCGTGTCAAACATATAAGAATGTGTCCATAAGCTAGGTAATCTCAATAATTCTGGAAATTCTTTTCTTAGTAGTCTTGATGACCTTCCTTTAAAAGCTTTAACTATTTGAGATATTGAGTGGTGCGGATCATATTCAACTAGTAGATGTATATGATCCGGCGCAACTTCTAATGCTTTGATAATCCACTTCTTGTCATTAGCAACAGACTGGAATACTTCAATGCATCGAAGTTTTAAGTTTTCGTTATTAGCGAATACACGAGCGCGTCTGCATGGTATCCAGATTAAATGGACAGTAGCTAATCCAACAGCATGATTGTAATGATTATAAACAGTTTTCATGTAGATGAGTATTGATTATCTACACCACTGATGATATCATAATCACATGAAAACCCTGAAGTTTAAACTGTATCAGCACAAAAGAAATAGATTCCTCAAGCGCATGATTAACGCGAGTGGGATAATCTACAATCATTGTATTGCCCTACACAAACGCTACTATCGAATGTGGGGCAAACACTTAAGCTGTGCAAAACTTCAATCTCATATTGCCAAACTGCGGAAATGTAATCCATTTTGGCAAACAGTAGGTTCTCAATCAGTACAAGATATTTGTCAACGCATTGAGAAAGCCTACCAATTATTTTTTAAACACAACAAAAAAGGAGTTAGACCGCCAGGATTTAAAAAAGTTAAGAAATACAAATCATTCACTCTTAAACAATCTGGATACAAGTTTTTAGGTGGAAATCGAGTCAAGATTGGGAACAAAGTTTATCAATTTTGGAAGTCGAGAGAGATAGAGGGAACAGTCAAAACCTTAACCATAAAACGCACTCCTTTAGGCGAGCTATTTATGATTATAGTTGTTGATGATTGTTCTAATTCAAAAATCAAGTTTGCGACTGGTAGAATAGCGGGATTTGATTTTGGATTAAAAACATTCCTCACTTGCTCGGACGGAACAAAAATTGAGTCTCCCCAATTTTTAAAACAATCATTAAATGCCATTAGGAAAGCTAGCCGACAGCATTCTAAAAAACTCAAAGGTTCATCAAACAGAGAGCGATTTAGAAAAAATCTAGTTCGCAAATATGAGGATATTTCTCATCGTAGACGTGATTGGTTTTGGAAACTCGCTCATAAATTAACAGATAATTTTGATGTGCTTTGTTTTGAAACCTTAAATCTTAAAGGAATGCAACGTCTTTGGGGTAGGAAAATATCAGACTTGGCGAGGCGTGAATTTCTGCAAATTCTAGAATGGATTGCTAAGAAGAAGCATAAACAAGTAGTGTTTGTAGATCAATGGTATCCATCCACAAAAACTTGTTCTAGCTGTGGACACATTTTAGAAAAATTGGATTTGTCGATTAGACGCTGGCGTTGTCCTTCATGTCAATCTGAAAATGATAGAGATGAAAACGCCAGTCTTAATATTAAAAGAGTCGGGAGTTCGACTCTAGGCGTAGGAGATGTTAGACAGTCTCAGACTGCAATCTCTGTTTGATGCCTGAATCCCCCGTTTTCAAAACGGGGGAGTGGCTCAAATTAACAAGCTATTCGCTAGGATGAGCGCAGGTTGTGGAAGATTAAGAAAGTTTGGTGATGGATAACACTAGTATCCGCTCGGCAGAAGAAGTATTTAAAGGTTAATAAAAGATGAACTTAAGCTGACCTCATGTACATCTGCTATTCAATCACTTTCCTATTGTCGGAGCTGTATTTGGTCTTTTACTGCTAATTTATGCCATGCTAAAAAACAGTGAAGACTTAAAACGAGCAAGTTATTGGGCTTTTGTCATCATTGCACTAATTACAATACCTGTATTTTTTTCAGGTACGCAAGCAGTAGCAGTTGTTGAAAATCTTCCGAATATTTCAGAATCTATTATCCACGAGCATCGAGAAATTGCAGAACAGACTTTAATAGCTTTAGAGATATTAGGATTAATTAGCTTGGCAGGTTTATTTTTATTTCGAGGCTTGAAAAAATCTCCGATTTGGTTCACAATATCATTACTAGTATTTGCAATTATTTCCACAGGTTTGGCATCCTGGACAGGAGTTCGGGAAGGAGTAATACGCCACACAGAAGTGCGAGGAGAATTAAAATTTTTAATGCTAAATGAAACACAATCAGATGTCCAAAAAGGTTTGCAAACAGGGCATGAACACTCTCACTAAGTAAAACCTTATTGGTGAATTTAAGAAAATCTTGTTTCCAGGGTTAAAGCTGAGAACCGGAAAAAAACTTCCCATAATTATTAGCTTCTGTCCAACACTAATATTTTAGGTAAAAGAGTCATAAATATCTCCCGGAGACTAATCAATTGGTTGGTAACAATACCCAGAACTGAAGAACTCTCCTATAAGCCAAATTCTTTCTTTAGTTGTGCAACCCAAGCTTTGATTCGCTCTTCGGTCAAATCAGATTGGTTATCTTCATCAAGAGCAAGACCGACAAATTTACCATCCCTAACTGCTTTAGATTCATTAAACTCATAACCATTAGTGGGCCAGTACCCTACTGTTGTACCACCCTGCTGTGAAATTTTTTCTTCTAAAATGCCGAGTGCATCTTCAAAGGTATCAGGATAGCCTACCTGATCTCCTGGGCCAAAATAGGCAACTTTCTTGCCAGTAAAATCAATTTTATCTAATTCATCATAGAAATATTCCCAAGCACTTTGTAGTTCACCAACATTCCAAGTGGGACAACCAATGACAATGTATTCAAAGTTTTCAAAATCACTTGCTTCAGCGCTGGCAATATCAAAAATCTCCACTACAGATTCTCCACCAAATTCCTTTTGAATCATTTCTGCTTCTGTTTGGGTGTAGCCTGTTTCACTGCCATAAAATAAGCCAATATTAGACATTTTTCCTCCTTTTTAGCCGATTATCTCAAATATAAGTGAAGAATTGATAAATCTAGCTTTAGCGCCTCAATGTACAAACTATTTAGTTGAGGATGAATGCTGATAGTTATGTTAAGTCTTTCTTAGTAATACCCATATTAAAAGCAAGAGCAATGCCTTGAATCATCTTTGCGGTAGATCTACTTTACTTAGGAAAAGTACACACAACAGCCTGTGAATGCGATCGCTGCTATACCTAATCAAGACTCACTATAAACATAATCAAATTTCATATTTATTAACCTTGTTTATAAAAATTGCTATGTTTCCTTATATTTAGCTTTTCGTAGAAAGATGAAATTTGCATGAAATCCTTAGTCATAAGAACAAAAAATTAGATATGCACACCTAAATGAAATCAGCATGAAATCTTTGTATTTCATTGGTAGTAAATATTCATCACTCCATTAGGTAGAGGTAACTTTACCTCCACATTTTTAATGTGAGGCTAGAGGAAATTCTGCCTCTGACCTAAGCAATTGGAGATGTAAAAAGCATGGCAATACAACAACTCACCTTGAACCAAGTTAATCAAGGTATGCAGGAATGCATTCAGAACTGCTTAGACTGCCACAGCATCTGCTTGAATACTGTGACCTATTGCTTACAAAAAGGTGGCAATCACGCAGAACAATCTCATATTCGACTACTGCTCGACTGCGCTGAAATTTGTCAAACCAGCGCTAATTTTATGCTACGGATTTCCCAATTACACGCTCGTACTTGTGGAGTTTGCGCACAAGTGTGCGATCGCTGTGCTCAAGATTGTGATCGTATGGGCGATGATGCTCAAATGAAGGCTTGCGCTGATATGTGCCGTCGTTGTGCCCAGTCTTGTCGGCAAATGTCAATGGCAGCTGCATAAATTACTCTCTTCGCTGACTGCCGTAATCGGGTACTCAGTAAGTGCAAAACGACTATGCATACATAAACAGCGATCCAAGTAATTGCATAGGTTTGAAGAATGACTGTACAACAACTCACCTTGAACCAAGTGAATCAAGGAATGCAGCAGTGCATTCAAAACTGCTTGAACTGCCATAGCATCTGCTTGAATACAGTGACATACTGTCTGCAAAAGGGTGGTAATCATGTAGAACAATCTCATATTCGCCTACTGCTCGACTGCGTTGAAATTTGTCAAACCAGCGCTAATTTTATGCTACGGATTTCCCTGTTACACCCTTGGATCTGTGGAGTTTGTGCACAAGTGTGCGATCGCTGCGCTCAAGATTGCGAACGGGTAGGTGATGATGCCCAAATGAAAGCTTGCGCGGATATGTGCCGCCGTTGTGCCCAGTCTTGTCGGCAAATGTCTAACGTTGCAATCGAAACTCATGCAGAGGCACGTTTAAAAACAGACTTAAATCAAGACTTATTAATGTAAGGAGAATGACAATGGCACATAAAATTTCCCAATCCAGTGTAGATATTGCTGTTCATTGTGCCTATGAGTGCGAACACTGTGCTGATGAATGCCTGGGTAGTATGCCTGAATGCGCTCGTCTGTGCATAGATTGCGCTCAAATGTGCTGGACTTCTGCCGCATATATGAGCCGTAGTTCGCGCTTCATTCCCCAAATTGTGCGCTCTTGTATCGAAATTTGTGAAGCCTGTGCCAGTGAGTGTGAGAAGCACACAGATAGCCCCCATTGTCAAAAGTGTGCACAAGCTTGTCGCCAAGCTGCTGAGGAATATCGCAAAATCGCTACTGTTGCAGGTGCGGCTTAATTAATAGGTAGCCGGGATGATACACCCTCCTTAAAGATTAAGGAGGGAAATACATCACAAGAAAAAAAGGCGTTGCATAATTGCGGCATGATTTTGGAATTTGCACCAACAATAATCACCGTGTTTGTGCATCCTCGCGTCAGCCTCAATCATCCCATTATTCAGCAACGCCGAAAAAGTTATTCCTTGCTATAACTACATTGCCTTGCACTTATTTGAAGATACTCAAGAATAAAACTTTAAACGAGAAGGAAAACCTACTGTTGACAAGACTAAAAAACGTCAAACTGGAGAAACTAACTCTGCTGCAAAACTTTCTGAATCAGATGTATTGTCTATTTATCAGAAGTTAAAAGAAGGTTTTGGCGTTACTCAATTAGCCCGTCAACATGGGATAACTCATAGTATGCCAGTTGTTCGGCTACAATGAGTTGGGTTTCAAGTTCCGCCAAAAAACCGAGAGCAATTGCAATAAATCGAAGGAATGCTTGTGTTGAATCTCTTGCATGACCTTCTGCCAAATTTGATGGATTGATACTACCGCCCGTTACATTTGGCTACTCAAACCATATATTTCAGACTTAGGAAAATCTCGTGTTAATAGATAAACTTGCTTGGTCAAACTTATACCCAACTGCCAAACTTTCAAATCCCGGTAACTATTAATTGTCATAGATGCTGAATCAGTGTATATATCTTTTTTAATCTTACTCCCTACTCCCTACTCCCTTTCAACTGAAAAATGTACCAACCAAGACAATCATTAATGCCGATTAATCCCGTTTTCAATCCAAATGGAAATGATAATACAACAAACCGTTGGGTCTGGTTCGGAGAGACTACGAATTTAATGCAACTCAATGATGTCCGCTATTCGTGGGCTGTGTCTCTCTACCGTCAAATGCGAGAGAATTTTTGGATTCCCGAAAAAATAGATATTACTCAAGACGTAACAGATTACGTCAATCTCATGCCGGTCGAACGACGTGCATTTGATGGCATTCTCAGTTACCTGACCTTTCTCGATTCGGTGCAAACCTGTAATGTCCTCATATCAAAAACAGCATTACTGCACCAGAAATTGCATTGTGCATGGCAGAACAAATTTCGCAAGAAGCAATGCACAATCAATCTTATCAATACATCATTGAAACGGTGATTCCAGGCGATCGCCGGACACAAGTTTATGATTTTTGGCGGAGCGATCGCATTCTCAAACAACGATGTGAATTCATCGCTGGACTATACCAAAAGTATGTTGATAATCCTACACCAGAGAATTATCTTGTATCGCTGTTAGCTGATTATTTGTTAGAAGGGTTGTATTTCTATAACGGATTTATATTTTTCTACAATCTCTCATCACGGATGCTCATGTCTGGAAGCGCCGATATTTTTAGAATGATTAACCGAGATGAACTATCTCATGCGCGGCTGTATCAAAAATTGATTCCAGAAGCAATGCTAGTTTTCCCCCACAGCCGCGAACAAATCTATGAAATGTTTGCTCTCGCCATTGAGCATGAATGCAAGTGGACAACACATATTGTCGGAGATGATATTTTGGGCATTACAGCCAACAGTACAGAACAGTACACAAAATATCTAGCAAATGCTCGCTTGAAGGCGATCGGTTTAGAGCCATTGTTTGGGGAAGCTATCTACAAGAAAAGCCCATATACTCACTTGGAGCGTTTTTCAGATACTAAGAAAGAAGCTCACACAAAGGCAAACTTTCTTGAGGCGAGTGTAACTAGTTACGTCATGTCCTCTAGCATTGAAGGTTGGGATGATTTTTAAGACTGGTTAATCCAGGGGACTACGAACAGCCTTACCACCACGGTTAAGAACATGGGTATAAATCATCGTCGTTTTCACATCCTTGTGTCCCAATAATTCCTGTACCGTGCGGATATCATAACCATTTTGCAGTAAATGGGTAGCAAAACTGTGGCGAAACGTATGACAACCCACCTTTTTTTGAATACCAGCTTGACGCACCGCCTGTTTTAAAGCTTTTTGTAAACTACTCTCATGTAAATGATGGCGACGCACTTCCCCGCTACGGAGGTCTTTGGAGATGTTACCAGAAGGAAAAACAAATTGCCAAATCCAATCATACTTGGCTCTAGGATATTTTCTTTCTAATGCAAAAGGTAAATAAACCGAACCATAGCCTTTTTGTAAATCTTGTTGATGGATAATTTTGACACTTTGTAAATGAATCTTTAGTTCTTCAGCGATACTTTCAGGTAACATAGTCACCCGACTTTCATTTCCCTTGGTATCGCGTACAATAATTTGTTGTTGAGCAAAATCAACATCTTTAACGCGCAAACTCAAACCTTCAGTTAACCTTAAACCTGTACCGTAAAGTAATTTAATTAAAAGTTGATGTACTCCAGATAACTTTTGAATAATTGCGAAAACTTCATCCTTTGTTAAAACTGTTGGTAAATATTTAGATTTTTTAGCACGTACCGCCTCTACTTTCAAATCTAAATTTTGTTTTAATACTTCTTTGTAGAGAAATAGAACAGCGTGAAGTGCTTGATTTTGTGTTGATGCAGCCACATTTTCATTCACCGCAAGATGCGTTAAAAATGCTTCGATTTCTGCACTTCCCATATCTTTAGGATGACGCTTATCATGATAAAGGATATAACGTCTAATCCAGTAAATATAAGTCTTCTCTGTTTGGTAAGAATAGTGCTTAAGTCGGATAACATCTTGCACTTGTTCTAGCAGTTTCTTTGGACGTTGTTCCATCGGATGTTATACAGAAAAATTCCGTTTAATACTCTAAATAAGGATGTTATACGGAAAAATTCTTGATAACACCAAGGGATATACGGAAAAATTCCACATAATCCTCCCGTAAAGGGTAGTTATACGGAAAAATTCGGTATAATACCCGAACAAGGATGTAAAAAAGAAGTTTTCCATATATTCAGACAGGAGTTCGCTGTAATGCTTGATATATTAAGATTAAGAAAAAGATTATATGGAAACTTTCCGTATAATAAATAGTTAGCCACCTGAACACGCGCCCTCTCATCATCATGTTTCGATCAGTCTTCACGCTGTGCGCCGCACTCCTCTCCGCGCTCGGGATCTCAACAGCTCAAGCAAGCGACTCACCAGAAAATAAACGGGAGTTGACAGTGAAGCCCGGAGACGTAATCGTCAATCAAGACAAGGGTCAGTGGTCCGCAATCAAGATCCTCGCGGTTGACCAGTGGCCCGACGGAAGTTCAGCTGCTCATTGCCTGACATACAAAGCAGTTCCAACCAAGCCCTCGCTTGAATCGCTCCAGCAGGCGGCGGTACTTGTCTGGCACGCGCCCATTGATGCGGCGAGCTTCAGGAAGGACTGGGAGCTAATCGGAAATCAGGTGCCCACAAAGGCTGAACTTGTTGGCTTTGTCGAGTACCTGAAGTTGACCGACTTTCCTCGCTACGTGGCCTTCACCGGCCAGGACTCCAAAGAGATCGTGCGCAACGCCAACGCACACTACCAGCGCGCATATGCGCTTGGAGACCAAGGTAAGAAAAAGGAAGCTATTGCCGAGTACACAGAGGCCATCGAACTCTTCCCGCTCTTCTACGAAGCCATCGACAACCGCGCGTTCACCTACATGGAGTTGGGCATGCTCCGCGAGGCTCTGCGTGACTTCGAGCAGTCTCTACGGGTGAATCCAAACGGAGTCTCAGCTTTCTTCTCTAGAGGTGAGTGCCTGATGAAGCTTGGTGATCTCAAGGCAGCCGAGTCCGTCTTTCAGGAGGGTCAGAATCGGTTTCCCGAGCAACGAGCCATGTTCACCAAGTTTCTGGAGCAAGTCCGTGCGTTGCGAAGAGGCGGCTAACCCCTCCATCGAGCGGACGTCTTTGAGCTGGCTGCGCCAGCCCAAAGCCGCCGCTCATGTCGAACGTTATGCCGCTTCGTTCAGTCGTGATGGCGGTATTCCAAAGCGATCTGTTCAGTGTTGAGGTTCAAGAAACTTCTTCAAGATCTCGACCAATTTAAACACCAGCACGAAACTGTAATCGTTTTGATCTTGATTTGTACTTGCTGCGATCGTGATCCGAGATCCGGCTAGATTTGGAAAGTGGAGAGCGGCAACCGAGTACCCTGGTCCTCCACCTCCATGTCCAGCAACTCTTCCATAAGGTGATGCCAAATCGATCATTAGTCCCAACCCATAGGCTGGCTTCTCAAACAAAGGATGCTTGCCTACAACATAAGCAGGGCAAAGCATTTGTTCGGTGAAGGCAGAGCTAATAATCTTGTTGAAAAACAAAGCCTCGATCATCTTGGCGAGTTCTGGTGCTGTCGAAATGACGACTCCATGAGATACCCAACCTGGATGATACAAAGAAGTCATATTTTGGAGTTCAGCTCCACTAAAAAATGCTGTATATCCTGGTGTGAGGACAGTTACATCGCCAAGCGTCTTGGGGACAAACGTTCTTTGCAACGAAAGAGGAGTGAAAATGACTTGACTCAAAAGCTGCTGCATTGATTGTCCCGTGATTCGTTCGAGGAGACACTTTAAAACGAGATAGCCAATATTGGAATACTGCCAGCCTGTGCCCGGTTGAAAGTGCAAACCTTGGGTGATAATTTTGAGAAACGTTTCTTCTGACCAAGGAATGGTAGGTGTCGCTTTGACCGCATCCGAATAAGCAGACATTTCACCATAATCTGGTATTCCGCTTGTGTGGCTCAATATATGGCGGAGCGTGATCGAAGGGTCTAGAGAAAAATCAGGCAAATGCGACTGTATGGAATCATCAAGATTGAGAATTCCTTTACCAACAAGATCTAGAGATGCGATCGCTAGGAGACTTTTTGTAACGCTGTAGATATAAAAGCTAGCGTCAGTGACCAAGGGTTGGTTATGGTTCAGGTCTTGATAGCCCACACCCATTTCAAAGAAGGATTCACCGTTCCGTCTGATAGCAACAGCAGCACCGGGAATATGAGATTCTCTCAGAGATTGTTCAATGACGGATTGAAGTTGCTGGTGAAGAGTTTGATTCACAGTAAAGTGTCCAAAGCGTGGTCGGTTCAGTTTTCATGATAGGGATTCGTAGTGGCAGCAGCAGAACAATTCTGTTGGAGCGGACTGCCGAAAGTTCTTGGTTTGGATGCAAAAGCTACTAGCAGGCGCTCAACCGGAACGTTAGACTGCTTAGTTGTCAGTGGATGATTGCCAATTCTCCCCTTTGCTCAATGCAATTCATCTTAGGATTGATTGATAAGCGGTCACAACTAAAGTTAATTTTTTTCCCTACTATCTAACTTGATCTCAGTCCTAGAAGTAAAGTGTTGTTGTCACAATAATAAGGTTTTCACAAGGAGGCGTTGATGAGTGCGGCACTTGACCCATCACGTATTTTGGAAGTTGGATTTAGCTTTTGGGGATCTAAGGTACTTCTGACAGCCGTTGAGCTAGAAGTTTTTACTAAATTAGGGCATCAATCAATGACGGCTGAAGAATTGGGGCAAGTTCTCGGGCTCCATCCACGGGGTATTTTTGATTTTTTTGATGCCCTAGTCGCACTTGGTTTTCTGTATAGGGATGGTGACGGTGCTAAAGGACGTTATCGAAATACTGAAGAAACTGCACAATTTTTGAATAAGCACGAACCTGGCTATATAGGCGGCATTCTTGAAATGTGTAATGACCGCCTATTCAAGTTCTGGAGCGACCTTGGTCCAGCGCTGAAGACAGGAAAACCTCAGAATGAAATTAAGCATAGCCAAAAGTCTGTTTTTGAGACACTGTACGAGGATATCCCGCGACTCGAACAGTTTATAGGCGCAATGACAGGGATCTCTCGCGGAAACTTTCAAGCATTTGCAGAAAAATTTGACTTTTCTAAATATGGAACACTTTGTGATGTAGGTGGCGCTTCAGGGTTACTTTCCATGCTTGTTGCTAAACAACATCCGCAGATGCAATGCATTACGTTTGATTTGCCTCAAGTAGAAAGCATTGCGAAGAAGTCAATTGAGCAAGAGGGATTATCTGATCGAATTCAAGTAATATCCGGTGACTTCTTCACAAACTCATTGCCTAAGGCAGATGTCATCACAATGGGAATGATTTTGCATGATTGGAATCTAGAGAAGAAGAAGCATCTTATCCATCTGGCTTACCAGGCGCTACCCGAAAATGGTGCCTTTATTGCAATTGAAAATTTGATTGATGACGCTCGCCGAGAAAATGCATTTGGTTTGCTTATGTCGCTCAATATGTTAATTGAGTTTGGCGACGCATTTGATTTTACAGGTGCAGATTTCTGGAGTTGGTGCCAAGAAGCAGGCTTTAAAAGCTATGAAGTTATACATCTAGCTGGACCTTGTAGTGCAGTAATTGCATATAAATAGTCAGTCTGGTTTGCACCCAGAAGTCTAACAACGTCCATGCACACCGACCGCCGAGAGCGTTGATCGGTTGTGATTCAAAGTTTATCTGCGGCGGGTGATGGGCAACGTTAGCTTGCCGCGCGGCTTGACGGAAATTGCAGCGTTTTTCATAACTGAAGCACACCACATGAAAACTCAGTATTACACCGCCTCCAGTCTCGACGGCTTCATAGCCGATGCAGATGATAGCCTTGATTGGCTTTTTCAATTTGGCGATGGATCCGAAACCAGTTGCCCTCAGTTTTTTAGCGAAGTTGGCGCTATCGCTATGGGTTCAACAACTTACGAATGGATTTTGAAGCATGAGTCGTGGAGTTATGAGCAGCCTACATGGGTTTTCAGTTCGCGCACCTTGCCGAAGGTCAAAGGCGCTAACATTCACTTTGCCAACAGCAATGTTCAAAGCGTTCATGCAGAAATGACAAAAGCTGCGGGCGGTAAAAACATCTGGGTTATGGGTGGTGGTGACTTAGCCGGTCAGTTCTTTGATGCAGGTCTGTTGGACGAGATAATTGTAACGATTGCATCCGTTACTCTTGGTAATGGTGCCCCCTTACTGCCGCGTTCGATCACAACTCCGCCTCTCAAATTGTTATCAGCCACCACCTACGGAACGGCTTTCGCGGAGTTGCGCTATGAGGTCTGCAAGTAAAGCGCACCAACAGCAAGCTAACAACCGCAATGCACCGGAACGTTATGATATGGTCGGTTAGTCACAAAGGTTATCACGTCCGCTGATTTGAGCCGTTAGACCGCTTTGGGATAGCGGTGGGTCAGAAGTTTGAAAGGTATCTGCCAGAGAACAGTTTTGCTTTTTACCGATAATGTGTTCAATTTAACAAAGCAACTCCTATTGTGATTCCACCAACAGTATTGTTATAATTGTAGAAATACACCTTAAAGCTCTAATGCAAGTCATCAGCAGAATCGAGCTGCAAGTCATCAGCAGAATCCAGCTGCAAGTCACCAGCAGAATCCAGCAAACTTCGACTTGTCTGAAGATCAGTTATATTTCACCAGTCTGTTCAATGATCATCTCTGGGCTGTTCATAGGGATGGTTTTAATATAATTTGGATGCTTTGGGCTTTGGTATATTAGTACTCAGTTGCAGGTCGGGATGCAGTTGACTTGTGAACGTGCTTTACGCTCTGAAATTTATTGTCGCCTGGATGTTGCTACATTCATCGGGCAGCGATCGCAAGAACTCAAGCAACTTCAAACCGCGCAACTTAGGCAACCTCCGTGGATGGAATATGATTACTACCAGGTAGTTCTCATGTCAGCATCTGGTGAAGTTGCCACAATTGTTGATAACGATCGCTCATCTCTAGAAGACGTTGTCAATCAGGTGAATGATTTTATTCATCGCCCTGAAAATCGCACCTTAAACACCAGCTATAATATCTGGTGGAAAGAAATTTGGCTGATTGGATTTCTGAGCTTATGGTTCATTGTACTTGTACAGCTACTTCCAGTTCCGCTATTTATCTATTTTCGCTTTGTTTATATTTTTGATAAAGTGCGTAATCAAGCTACCTGTTTGCGATGTGCTTTGTTGGAAAAGCGTCAGGAAACGTGGCAACTAGATAATATTTTGAATGTTCAGCTAGATGAGGAACAAACTGGAGATAATGTCTTTTATCACATCACTCTTATGCTAAACTCGGGAGAACAGGCCTCTTTATTGTCCTCGCGAGAACTGCCTATGCAGCGGACACAATTTGCAAGGGCAACCCATAGGATACGTCAGTTTCTAAACATGGATGAGTAAGAAATTCTTATCTGTCAATCAGCGAATTGTGAAGTGAGAAATGAGTAGTTATCAGGAAAAACCAATCCCTTCAAAAGTTCAAGTTGATCTTGCAGATTGGACATTATACGGATACTCTGTTTTAAATTGATGTACTGATACTCCTGCTGATGAAGCAGTTCAGTCTGTGAGTAACTTTATTAATTCTTGGCGCACAGAACATCAATCTAGCACCACCGTAGAGGATTCAGAGACCATTACTGAGATCAGTCTAACTTTAGGTACTGCTTGGGGCAATGCAATCGTTAAGGAATTTGGTTGGCAGTGGGTATGTGTGGAGTACGAGGAGCAGGATTTTTACGCTGTCGTTGCTCCAAATCGTGCTTATGGCTGTCTTCCATTTAACGATGTTAATTCCTTGCTAACAAACCCACAAGCTGATAGTTGTGCAGTTTTGTTATTTAACATGATCAAAGCGAACAACTTACCGTTTGCAGCAGCAAACCAGTACCAAATGCTACGCTTTGGAGCTAGGCGTTCCAATATTGAAATTTCAGAGGATGAGATGAACGAAATGATCAGCGATATCGTTCAAGAAGTCAACCAACAAAACGGCTAACAATTTCTAGCTCTAAAACTTCGACAGTGCTTTCTAGTATTACTGCTTGGTACAGTAAGCAATCGAACAAGTTCACGAAGCAGTGACAGGATAGACGGGATTCTTGAGCTTACCGCGCGAAGCTATTGTAACTCTGAACTTGCCTTGAACAGGTGTCGGTTGTGGAACATTGGGCGATGTCAGCGAAGTTACTTTTGAAGTTTATGCTGCGACGATTATCTGAGATGATCAATACCAAAACATTCTCGTCAATGAAGCAGAGACTGATCCTTTGATTGGGATGGATCTGCTTTACGGCTATGATTTACAAATTCGAGCAGTTGAAGGCGGTAACGTCACAATCAAGGCTATCGAGTAGTTGAGAAATTCTCCGTTGAGGCACGGTCTAGCAACGTAGTGCAGCGGACGATACAGAGACTTCGCGCTTTGCCTCGGTCATATCTGTCGCCGCTCACTTTAGCCGTTAGACATCTTGCAGAAATGGCAACTCTGTTAAGTAGCTGTACAGAGATAAGTGAGCTTACTATGTCCAACCTATGTCCCAAGTGTAAAACCACGCAGACAATTGAACACAATGGCGGTCAGTGGTGTTCAATTGTGGTAAGTTTGCAGTCCCTCCCACATTGCGTCATCCTCCCACTTCTTACCTTGAGCAGAAGAAAAAAGCTTCGCAACCGATTTTACTGACTTGTTTTAGATGTGGGTGCAAAGACAGCATGGGGGACGGGTTATATGACGATGGAGAATGGATATGTGGAGCCTGTATTGCAGGTATGGCTTATCCTTGCTAAAGGTTAAGATGATGATGAAACGTTGGAAGCACTCTAATGAAACTTGATCGTATTACGAGCAATCCAAACCGAATGAATGGGCAACCCTGCATTCGTAACCTTCGCCTTACGGTGCGTCGGGTGATTGAGCTACTTGCAACTTATCCTGATCGAGAAGAATTACATCAAGAGTTTCCAGAACTGGAGGATGAGGATATCCGGCAAGCTCTAATTTTCGCCTCTTCTTATTTGGACGATCGCATTATTGAGCTTCCGAATCGCTATGAGACTGTTGCTTGATCAGGGATTGCCACTCTCTGCGGCAGCATTGTTAAGGGATGCAAATATCGACGCGATTCATGTGGGTGAAATTGGGATGTCTGAAGCTGAAGATGCAGAAATCATCCAGCGAGCCAGAGACGAGGAGCGCAGCGTTGTTACGCTTGATGCAGATTTTCATGCACTCCTAGCGCTTGATGTAGCAACCACTCCTTCAGTCATTCGGATTCGGATTGAAAGGTTACGTGCCCAAGCACTCACAGACCTTTTACTGATAGTCATTGCTGAGTGCGAAGAGGATTTAGAGCAAGGATCAGCCGTTACAGTTGAGCCAAGCCGTATTCGTATTCGCCGTTTGCCGTTGGTGTCAGATGTCTAATCGGGTCGAGGAGAGCATTTAACTCCCCCCTCCCACACCACCCATCGTGCGGGTCCGCAATGGGCGGTTCATGAAGACGCGCAAACAACACTGATAGTTAAGCGTATCCTTGAACTTTCATCCAAAGATTCCGAATTGATAACAATCCCTGTTGTTCCAACCATTCATTGGTCATTCCCGTTTGCGTCGCTAACGTTTTCGACAACCGCCAATAACCTTTGCGGCTAATGCCGGTCAAAATTGCATGACGCTTACTTGTCCCCAGTTTGAGCAAGTTAGCAATGCGGGTTCTCGGTCTGCGCCACTGCTTCCAATAGCACATGCGAATCCTTCGCCTTAACCAACCATCTAGCTCTTCAATCGGGGTGTAGTGCTGGGAAATGCCAAAGTAGTTCATCCACCCGCGCAAGTATCGGTTCAATCGCTCGAATCGCTCTGCCATAGAAACGCCCCAACTGCGTGACGTTAAGCCGCGCAATCGATGTTTGAACGCTTGCATGGCAATGTCAGAGGCGAAGATGCGAATCCCTCGGAACGTAAATCCCAGGTAATTCAGATCCTCGATCTTGACCACTCGGCTCTTTTCCCGATTAACCTTCAACTTGAGGACTTGTGTGAGGTAACGGCTGATTTTCACCATCACCCGTTTCCCTGCCCGTCTACTTTTGACCAGAATGACTAGGTCATCTACATAGCGAACAAAGCGATGCCCTCTTGCTTCGAGTTCCTTGTCCAAGTCGTCCAATAAGACATTGGAAAACAAAGGTGAAAGTGGAGAGCCTTGCGGCGTCCCCCATTCGGTCGGTTCAACGGTGCTTCCGACCAAAACTCCGGCTCGCAGGTAACGACCGATTAACCGCAATAGCACTTTATCAGCTACTTTACGGGCGATCCGGGACATCAAGACATCGTGGTTGACAGTATCAAAGAATTTTTCCAGATCCAGATCCACCGCGATGCGGTATCCCGATTTGAGGATCGTTTTCACCTGTCGGATTGCTCCGTGAGCCGAACGATTCGGGCGGCACCCATAGCTTGAGTCAGAAAACTCTGGCTCAAAGATGGGCGATAGTACTTGGAGGATGGCTTGCTGGATTACCCGGTCTACGACACAAGGGACACCTAGCTTTCTTTCTCCCTTGCCCTGGGGCTTGGGAATGACCACCCGCCTGACAGGGCGAGGTTGGTAACTGCCATCGAGTAGGGATTGGCGAATCTCACTCCAATGTTCTCTGGCATAAGCTGGAAAATCCTCTAGGCTCATCCCGTCACTGCCGGGGGCACCCTGGTTGGACTTCACCCTTGCCCATGCCCGCTTGACATTGTCGCGCTCTAAGATTCGCGCCATCAGGTTATCTAAGGCTGGTTCTCTGTCATCACGCCAAACCCGATCTCCCCCGTCCGGGTTCATCAATGGGCTTGAGTTGTTCATCACTCCTCCTTAGTTCGTTCATGTTCAGCCCTTCATCCCAGTGGGACTACTATGGCTTCTGCTGACTTCTGGCGGGCTTAACATCGGGGTTTCCCCCAAATGTGCTGTTCTTGCTGCCTTAGGGTTCTGTGGCTCCCTAGCCGTTTCCAGCTAGACCTCAATCAGACTCCCATCGCAGTGAGAACCGCAACCCGACAGACCTCCCCGGATAAGAGTGTGAACTGTCTCTGCACAACCGCGTCATTTACTGTGTTCCCTGAACCAGAGGGCTTCGTTGTGTTGTGCCAACTCGCCCCAGGACTGTCTCAGCCTTCTATGACGTTTCTGTTCGTCGGCTTGCAGATTTGCCGCTGGCTTCCTTCAGACCCTTCCTCACAGAAGTGCCCTTGCCTTAAGCTAGGAGTTGTCGTCACTCGGCTCCAAGACTTTCGAGCATTTGGACGCTGGTTCTCCTCCAGGGGACTTTCACCCCATTAGTTCACGCCCATGCCGGGCGTACACAATCCGCTTGCACCCGACCGTTGAGAGTCTTTTCGTTGAGTTCGAGAGGTTACTAGCGGCGGGTGAGCTTGTCGTTATGCGGCTTAGTAATTTAGTAATTAACGAATGAGCGATCGCTGTTTAGCTAAAATCACCAGCTCATCATTACTCCATTTCAAAATCGCTCAAAATAGATTTTAGTTCCTGTCGAAATGACAGTGCCTCGCTCGTCATAGTAGTAGAAAGCATCGAAATCTGCTTTAACCAAATCTACAACGGGTAAACGCAAATGAAATACGCCATTTTGAATTACGCCAACGAAGAAGACTACGCGAGCGGCAAAATTCACCCGCCTGCCTTCGCTGCCTACACCCAGGCTTTATCTGAAGCTGGAGTGCTAATTATGGCGACGGGACTGCAACCTACTCGCACAGCTACGACAGTCCGTAATCACAATGGACAGCGAGCCGTGCAAGATGGTCCTTTTGCCGATACGAAAGAACAATTGGGGGGTATTGTTGTCATCGATGTACCCGATTTGGATACTGCTCTCGAATGGGCAGCACGGAATCCTGCTGCGGGTCTAGCGGGGGTCGAGGTGCGTCCGACTATTGGGGTTGAAGTGCGCTCGATCATTCACCAAAACTAGGTTTTGAATGGGGAGCGAAAGATGGATGCACGTCGAGCGGCAGAATTGACGGCCCGTAACTCTTATGGACGATTGGTTGCTTATTTAACAGCCCAAATCAGGGATGTGATGGCGGCTGAAGATGCCCTCGGCGATGCTTTCTTGACTGCCTTGAAAACTTGGACGGAAAGCGGAGTTCCTAAAAACCCTGAAGCATGGCTGTTAGTCAGTGCGCGACATCGACTGATTGATGCTGCGCGACGCATAAAAGTTCAGGACAAAATTCTCAGTACCTTCAAATGGAAAGAACTCGAATCCTATACGGAACCCTACTTAGAGTGGGTGAACTTTCCAGACGATCGCCTGAAGTTGCTGTTTGTTTGTGCCCACCCCGCGATCAAACCCGCCATTCATACGCCTTTGATGTTGCAGACGGTACTGGGTCTGAATGCAGCTCAGATCGCCTCCGCATTTCTAGTTGCGCCTACTACAATGAGCCAACGCCTAGTTCGGGCAAAGGCAAAAATTCGGGATGCTGGTATTGCCTTTGAGCTACCAGAAGCGAAAGAGTTACCTAGCCGATTAGCAGCCGTACTTGAGGCAATCTATGCCGCTTACACAAATGCCTGGGAAACAGTGGAGGGTGGCGATCTTCGGCATCGAGGACTGGCAGAAGAATCAATCTGGCTAGCCCGGTTATGTGTTCAATTAATGCCTCAAGAACCAGAAGCACGTGGTTTGCTGGCCCTGATGCTCTACTGCGAATCCCGGCGCAATGCTCGTCGCACTGCCGACGGTTCCTATATCCCCCTATTACAGCAAGATACTAGGCTTTGGTCACAGCCGATGATTGATGAGGCAGAGCACGAACTGGCGCAGGCAGCTACATTTAAGCAGTTGGGAAGATTTCAGTTGGAGGCTGCCATTCAATCAGTGCATACCCAGCGTGCGGTCACTCAGCAGGTGAATTGGAACGCACTGGCATTGCTGTATGAGGGTTTAGTTCAGCTTTCACCGACTCTGGGTGCGTTAGTGAATCAGGCGGCTGCGATCGCCGAAGCCAAAGGATTAGACCAGGGGTTAATCAAGCTCAATGACCTCCCGGCGGAAGCGGTGAAAAATTACCAGCCTTATTGGGCACTGAAGGCTCACTTACTCAAGCAGTTAGGGGATCAATTGAATGCCCAGCAAGCCTATATACGAGCGATCGGGTTAACCGAAGATGCCGCAATTCGTGAGTTCCTACTCCATCAGTCGCGTCCGCTGAGTGAGTAGATACAGCCGCTTTTACACGAATAAGCCACAAATTGTAGGGTGGGCAACGCCCACAAAGCTTCATAGTCAGAGCTTTTAGAGAATGTGGGTAGTGCCCACCCTACCAGGAATGGCTGTAAAAATAATCGAAATCCATTATTTGAGTAGATGTTTGAGCAGAACTTTGTCACAGATGATCGGTCTATTTCGTCTCCCTTAGTAAATCCACTATTAATCACAGATTCACAGTTTTTATTCTTTTCCAGGCGATCAAATTTATCTTTGAGGCAAAGTAATCATGTTTATCTTCAAAGTCATGCTCAGTCTCCTGTATGTCCTGGCTATTTACGGAGGGCTGCTCTTTTTGCCTGCAGGAACATTGGATTGGTGGCACGCCTGGGTATTTCTCGGCGTTACTTCCGTAGCGACGATAGCAACGCTTGTTATCGTCTTTCGCAATGATCAAGACTTACTCAACGAACGGTTCAAATTTCCCGTTCAGGCGGGACAGCCTTTAGCGGACAAGATTCTTGTGGTCTTACTGATTTCGCTCTACTGTGGATTGCTTCTGCTCATTCCATTGGATGTATTTCGATTTCACTGGTTGGCAAAACCTGATGCAATTGTGTCAGTTTTAGGCTTGCTCCTGTTTCTGGTGGGATGGCTCATCATCGCTCTGTCGTTCCGAGCCAATACCTTCGCTATCCCTGCTGTCAGGCTGCAAACTGAAAGACAGCAAACAGTGATTGATACCGGAGTATATAGCGTAGTGCGACATCCTATGTATGCTGGGGCAATTCTGACGATGATTGGCTATCAATCTCTTGCGTAGAGGAGTGGCGATCAACATTATTGCCCCTTCCACAGGCTTATCGATTGAGGAAGTTAAACAACTTCAGCAGAAACTGAATGAGTCTCCACAAAATTAGCCTGGACTGTGTGGCGATCGCGGCATAACAAAAAGGTTATCACTGTTGTTGCCAAAGCGAACTGATCAAGTCAGCGCTTGCGCTATCGCCGATCAAAATGACTTGGAATAGTAGCTGTAACGACAATTTGTAACTACAATGGGATATTGTAGCTGTCGTTCAGTTATGGAATATAAATGGGATGAAGCAAAACGTCTTGCTAATCTTCGTAAACACGGCATTGATTTTACCGATGTTCCAGCTGTATTTGATGGCGATATCCGCGCCGATTGAGGACGATCACTACAGTTATGGAGAGCAGCGTTTTGTCACATTCGGTTTGTTGCAAGGGCGAGTTATTGCCGTTGTCCATACAGAAGAGGATTGTACCCGTATTATTTCTGCAAGAAAGGCAACGAAATATGAACAACGAACCTACTTCGAGCAACTCTCAAACTGATTGGCAACGACTGGATGCAATGAGCGATGAAGATATTGATTTATCAGAATGCCCAGAGATTACACCGTCCATGTTTGCTAAGGCAGTTGTGAGACGGGGTTTACCTGCTACAAAAACCAAGTCTCAAGTTACACTTCGCATCGATAGCGATGTATTGGAGTGGTTTAAGTCCCAAGGGCGAGGCTATCAAACACAAATCAATCAATTGCTACGAGCGTATATGGAGGCACACCAATAACAGGCAGGTTGATGTTGCATTTGACAACAAGATGTAACTGCATAACAAAAAGGTTATCGGTGTTGTCGCCAAAGTGATCGGCAACCCATCAACCGCACCGTTAAATCATCACAAGCCTATTTAATCTTGTACATAGTCTTGTCCTGTCACCAATGCCAATTCTGCTCACATAAACTCACGTCCTAAGTAAGCCGCATGATCCAATCGGCTGACTGGAGAAGGTTTTGTTGACTCAAACAGTTGAATGCAAATTTCTTTGGCAGTTCTTCGTGTAAAGGTTGCAGTTGGTTGTCGTTCCACTTTGACAGTTGCAGCAATGGGTTTTCCGGCTTCTGGATCGACGGTCAATCCTTGCTCATTAACTTCATTAGTAAAATGTTTCGCGCAGATCAAGCCTGCTTCCCGATCTAAATAGATAATGAAGTAACATTTCAGTAGAAGTGATATCAAAATCAGAACAAGTTTTATGGCGAATCACAAATAACAAGACTGTATATACTCATCATTCATTGTATGAACTGATTGAATTTTTGGATTGTTTATAAAAGTAATGTCTTTAATTGATTGACATTCCTTAACTGTATACTCAGGAAAAATTGCGAAATAATTCTAATATCTGTTGTTGTACTCGTTCTTTAACTACTCCTTCTTCGGCAGATAACTCATCAAATAACATCTCATATATCAATGGTACGCCCAACTCTAGCTCTTCTAAAAGAGTAAGCTGGTTAAATACATCTTGGGGTTTGTCTTCTAGTATCAACTGACCTTTATTCATGACAAAAACCCAATCTGCCCACCGATAGTCAAGATAATTTCGGTTATAGTTTAACGGTTGACCACGCTACCGGACAATACCAGAATCAGGTTTATATAAACTATTAGCTAGTAAGAATAGTGTCGTTTTACCACAACAATTCTGACCAATTAATGCACACTTTGTACCTGATAGAATCTTCAATGCTAGACCAGTCAAAGCTGCTTGTTGTGTGCCTGAATAGGTGTAATATACTTGCTCAAATTGAAGTAAATATTCCTGCATTTCGCCAAAAATCTAATCCTATTAATACTACACAGCCAAAAATGGCTTCGATGATATACCGTAATTGAGGACGATAGCGACTCTAATGCCAAACTCGAAATTCACTCACAAAACCCCGTGCTTCTAGTCCGAGAGAGAACTGATTATATCGTTGTAAGGTTCGCTGTAATAGTTGTCCGATGAGTATTGCTAAACTTTTCATGCTAATAGCAACAGTGCGGTAGCCACCACGGGAATTTTGTGCTGTCCACAATTCACTGGTTGTATTCAGCAGAATGAAAATAAACCGATACATTAGTAACAATAAATCGGTTAACAGCACTAGAAATCGTAAGTACCGGAGAGTTCGTAATATTTCCGTGAAAGGGACAGTTAGCATCAGAAAATACAAGCAAGAAACAGAGGCTAATGCTCTAGTTAAAATTCTCCATGCTTGGATACTGCCACTATGACTAATATAAATATAGAAGTGTCCGAGAGTTAGTCCATACCACGAGTCTAATTTAACGCTTTGTAAATCAGGAATACCAACTTCATTTACCATCAGTGCTGGTAAACTTATCAAACAAAAAACTATGGTAAACATTAACAACTGAAAATAAACTCCAGCCGGAATTCTTGCATAAATAACTGTCCAAGTACTCATCCAAAGCGTTATCAAAATTTGCACTAGCGGATGGGTAGCAAGGGAAATAGCAAGAGTAGTAAATGCAAAAATCAGTTTATGTTCTGGTGGCAATCTTCGTAGTCGATTAGGGTAAGCTAACGTATCTATTTGCAGGCTCATTCTTCACGTTTTTGTTGTTGGGAACGTCCTTTATACAACCCAATTGCGTAACCAACGACTCCAGCACCTAAAGCTGCTTGCGAAGCAAATAATAAGCTTTCTATTTCTCCACTAGCGGGTTCAAAAAATGATTTAAACCAGGTTTTATGCCTCAGCAACTGCCCGGGCGATCGCCTCAAACTGTTCCACACTGTCTTGATCTAGACTGTCGGCAAAGGCTGCAACCACATCTGGATTACCTACTGCCAAAAATTGATGCAATTGTTCATAAGCTTGGAGTATCTGCGCCTCTTGTTGAGATACCAGTGGTCGCCATCTATAATTCCGATTCTCTTTATTGCACGCAAGCCAACCTTTTGTAGTCAAACGATTGAGAATATTTGTCACTGAAGCAGAGGTTAGCCGTCGCTTTGGATCAGCCAAAATACATTCATGCACATCTTTGACGGTGACGCTACCTAGTTCCCAGATGATGTGCAAAATTTCTTTCTCCAAGAAACCAAGGGAGAGTCGCTGAGGACGATAGTCAGGTAAAGGAGACATTATTTTGTATTAAATAAAAGTGTAGAGGTATCAGGATAAGAAATAGGCTGTCTCTATCACTAAATCGAGATTAATCAGCAAAGTACATTAACAGGCTTAGAATTAACATTATTATTAGGAGTTTAACAAATATTTTTGGCTGAAAATACTTGCTGTTAAGTTTGATAAATTGTCTTAGTTTTATGAAAATTTCAGACAAAGTTTGACAGATTATCTTTTGATAAAGCTAATTATTTACTTTCTGGAGTGACCGCAAATAATAGCTAGTAACTACTAGTTATTTACATTGTTCTAGGAATTACTGGTTGAAGAAAAAAAGATTTCCCTTGATAAGATTTATAACTTTGTTGAGCTAGGGAAAAAGTCTGCTACTGTTTAGATAAGAGCAATTTCAGAAAAAGATGAGAGTTGTTGGCGTAAATTATTCACGGCATCTAAGGTTTTGTTATATGCCACAGTTTCTCCCTGATTGCCAAAGTACTCAGCTGCCTTTTCTAAGTCTACAATTGCAGCTTCTTCATGACCCAGTTGATGGTAAGCTATACCCCGATTAAAATAAGCATGGGCATTATTTGGTTGAAGTTTTAGTGATTCAGTAAAATCAGCAATTGCACCCCTATTATCCCCACTTCTGCCACAAGCACAAGCTCGATTGTAGTAAGCTCTGTAGTAATTTGGATTGAGTCGAATTGCCTCTGAAAAGTCGAGCATAACTGCTTTTTCGTTTGATAACTCAAAATTAGCAAGTCCTCGCTCATTGTAGATATCTGCTAGAAGTAAGCTCGATATTTGGGGAGTCTGAGTTAATGCCAGATTGTAATCTGATATTGCCTGTTGGTAATTCTCCAATGCGGCATAAACCATCCCTCGATTATAGTAAGCTCTGAAATCATAGGGGTTAAGAGCGATGACTTGATTGTTGTCCGCAATTGCCGCTTGATATTCCCCTTGTCTGTGGTGTGCTAATCCCCGGTTAAGATATGCCTCTACATTGTTAGACGTAAAATTTAGAGCTTCATTGCAATCAGCGATCGCATTCTGATAATCTTTTAATTGAAGATAGGCAAGACATCGATTGCTATAAGCTGCACCAACTTTGATGTTTTGCTTAATCGCAACAGAGAAATCTTGAATTGCTTCTTGGTAATTGCTGCGGAGTAACTTTTCTACACCAAACTTAAAAAAGTCGTTTGTTGTGATTTGAGGACTGGGAATTAGTAAAGAATGTGCGGGTGAACAGAGAAAAAAACAGGCGAGTGCAACGGCAATACCAAAATAGGGAATCAATCGAAACAAGCGATTCATAGATATATCTCGCATTACTCGCAGAACAAATACAGCAGGTAAGGCATATGCCCTACCTAGTTATTAAAATCAGCCTTATTGTGGCTTTACTTCCAGCTTTTATCGGCTTGTCCGAGGACGTATGCTGCTACATCTTCTATTTGCTCAGGTTTTAAACGAGCTTTGAAGGCAGGCATGGCATTTTTACCATTCGTAACTTGGGCAATTATTGCCTCTGCTGAATTCATCCCATATTTTTCCAAATCACTCTTGTTCAAGCTTTTATTTGCTTGAACCAAGTTCTTACCACCTGCATGACAAGAAGCGCAATTGGCAGAAAAGACTTTAGCTCCATTAGCTGCATCTGCTGCTAGAGCTGGATGATTAAAGGCAAAAGTGAAAATTGCTATGCTCAGTAACAACACAGAAATAATCTTTCTTATCCCGTGTTCCCTCTAGAAAAAGGCATATTCGGCAGAATATTCTCCCTCATTCTCTTGTTCAGGGCATATGTCGTCAAAAGACAAGCTGTCAAAGTTGACTTTGTTATAGTTAGCAAAAAAAATAGTCAGGTAAATTACACTACCTGACTGTATTTAAGTTATTTATCGTTACCAGTTACAAGTCTTTCTGAAATTGCTGTTTACGTCAAAAGACAGAGTGTAAGACTTTAATGCTTGCGTTTGCTGCTGTTGAGGAAACCTATAATCAAATTATTGTTTCAGCCATCGAAAATAAATGCGAAAATAGGTGCTCTACAGCTTCCCAATCCCATTAAGTATCTTCTAGAAAGAAGCTGATACGGTAACTTATCCATACGAATCTTGCTCCACAACAGACCTCCTGCACGACTATGCTACCAGTATCTTCATTGTGCTATCTGCGATCGCCAACTGGCACACAGTCTCACTATTGATGCAGGAGGTCTAATAGAACCCACTCCAAACACCTCGCGGATCATCAGTTGCAGTAGTGCTGCGTGCTTATTAGTCATTAGTTAGAGCTGCTTTTTCCATCTTCCCATCTCAGGTATGTTCATCATTATCTTGTTGCTTTTATCACTTCCGTCATAGAAAAGTTGTAAACCTGATTGTTAACGCTTTTGGGTAGCATATGACGCTTTGTCTTTTGACAGATACAAATTAAGTTGTCTAGTATCCTTAAGTTGCTTCTAGTTTGAATTTAGCTTATATGATCGACGGACAACATAAGCCAAAGAGATTAAAGCTGCTATCCATTGGTGTTGCACCGCATGATGGTTTATTCTCGATAGGTGTCTCTCCTCATGGATTAATTTCGATTGGTGCTATTCCCCACGGACTAATTTCTGTTGGACTAGTGCCAATGGGTGTGGTTTCGATTGGATTTGTTTCAATGGGGTTATTCAGTGCCGGAGCGATCCCAATGGGATTGATCAGCTTTGGGAGAGTTAATATGAGTTTGATGCAACTCAATCCCACACAGATCGATCAAAATCAACCTGAAACACAGATGAATCATAACCAGCATATGTCTCACTAGAAATATTAATCTCTTGAATTTTGGGTTCTAGAGTGATTTGCTCGATTGTGATCGCTTTGGAGTAGTGACTTCGTTTAGCTTATACGGTTTTTTGAGGTTTTGTTGGGAACTAATAATATAATTAAAACTAATCATTCATCCAAAGAAATAGTGTTCAGTCTACTGAGTCTCTATCCCTTTTTTGCAATGGCTAAATGGTTGTTGAAACCAAGGTCATAAATCATTAGACAAGGTAAATATTGTCAGTAATTTTTTGGGGTAATTTGGGGGTAAAGGAGATTTGTAAAGCGTGAAAATACTGATAAATGGAGGTTGATAGAGGACTGAAAATCCTCTTAATCCTTTGCGATCGCGTGTAAAGTGAGCAAAAACTAGATAATGATTATATATGTTATTGATGGTAGCTGTAACTTACTACTGCAAAGGCTTGGAGAGTTTTTACTCTTTCATGGCACCGCAGAGGTCAGGGGTTCGAGTCTCCTATTCTCCATTAGTCACAAGTTAAAATTGTGAGGCAATTGTCAAGGGAATGGTAGAAGCTGGAAAGAAAAATTCCTTATTGTTTATCAAGGGTGCGACAATTAACTTCATGTATCTGCTGGTGTGAGAAAGACTGGCTTAATATCGCTGTAGTGCAAATCAGCTACTTCTAATGCTTTGACAACAAGATAATTTGTGTTTAAACCTTTAGCGAAGGCGGCTCTTTTACCTTTGAGTTCAGCAACAGTTTTAGTCGGTGAATTTTTCGGTACGATAAACGCTTCTGCTTTATTAACACCCCAACATAATTACTGACAAACATGACTTCCCAATGATAAAAAATTGGGACACGAGAAATTTGCACCTGTTCAGTATGAGCGAGCTTGGTGAAATTCCAAATTTGATTACCATTCTTGCTGTGTTGGACGGATGAGAATTTCGTTGACATTGACGTGCTGTGGTTGTGTCACAGCGTAAACAATTGCCGCAGCAACGTCTTCACTTTCTAGAGGGGTAATTGATTTACGACGTTCTTCACTGCGTTGTTTAGCAACGGGGTCAGTAATATGGTCGTTGATTTCAGTATTCACTAAACCAGGTTCAACTATAGTAACACGGATATTTTGCTTGCAAACCTCTTGCCGTAACGATTCCGAAAAACCGTTAACACCCCATTTAGTTGCATTGTATACACCAACACCAACTCGTGCAGTCCGACCTGCTACTGATGAAATATTAACGATATGCCCAACGCCTTGAGCTTTCATGATTGGTAAGACGGCATGAGTGACATACAGCAATCCCAAGAGGTTAAGATTAACCATGCGCTGCCAGTCTGAGGTGTTAGCACCATCAATTGTACCCACAAGGGCAATACCTGCATTGTTGATAAGGATATCTATCCGACCGAATTCTGCATTGGTTTTCTGGACTAAATTCTGTACTTGAGTTTCGTCAGTAATATCGGTAACAATGGATAATGCTGTACCACCAGCGTTGCTAATGCGTTGTACTAGCGCGTCTAAGCGATCGCTACGTCGAGCCGCAAGCACTACTTTTGCACCTTCAGCTGCCAGAGTGATCGCTGTGGCTTCACCAATTCCGGCAGAAGCTCCCGTGATAATTGCGACTTTGCCTGCTAATTTGCCTGTCATAAGTTTTAGGAATTAGTTAACTTTTTGTGGCTACAGAAATCATACTTAAGTTTATGCGATCATCTTAATGTAACTTACTGTTAAATTCCAAAATATCAATATTAGCTAAATCTTGAATATCTGTTTCTACAACATGTCTTGACCAAAGCCCGTTAGCTATAGCCATTAATTTATCTAGTTGAGTTAACTGTAATACTAGTTCGTAGCAGCGATAGTATTTTTTCTTAGTTGTGTGATCATAATAATATTATAATATACTGTAAGTCAATCGCTTTATCGTAATATCTAAAAATTTTTAAACTAATATGAAAAAAATAAAACTAATGAGTGGTGCAGGTAAATTTACTGCGATGTTATGTTTAATCACAATTCTTTTGACACCTTTTGTAATTATTAATGCAGGAGAACGTGGTGTATTAATGGAATTTGGCAAAGTACAAAAAATAGTATTAGGTGAAGGTATCCATGTTATTATACCAATCGCCAATACTGTTAAAAAAATCAGTGTTAGAATCCAAAAACAGCAAATAACTGCGGAAGCTTATTCTAAAGATTTGCAGGATGTTTTGACAGAGGTAGCACTCAACTGGCACATTTTACCAGAAGAAGTAAATTTAATTTTTCAAACAATTGGTACTGAAAAAGAAGTTATTGATACAATTATTAATCCAGCCGTAGAAGAAGTTTTAAAAGCTGTTATAGCAAAGTACACAGCAGAAGAAGTAGTAACTAAGCGAGGAGAAGTTAAATTAGGGGTAGATGAAGCCCTGACAAAAAGATTGGATGATTATTATATTGCAGTTGATGACATTTCACTAGTTCATGTCAATTTTTCAGACAAATTTAGTGAAGCAGTAGAGGCAAAACAAATTGCAGAACAGGAAGTAAAACGAGCAGAGTTTCTGGCACTAAAAGCATTAAAACAAGCAGAGTCTCAAGTAAATTTAGCTAAAGGAGAAGCTGAAGTCAATAAATTATTAAATCAGAATTTAACTCCAGAAGTTTTAGAAAGACAAGTAATAGAAAAATGGAATGGAAAATTACCTTTAATTGTGAGTAAGAATACTCCAAAAATTTTTAATATCAGCGAACTATTAAAATTATCGGAAAAATAAAACAAGAACCCTGACTTATGAAGTCAGTCGTGGTTCTGTATCTGAAATTTGCTAACTATTAGAGAAAAAATTGGGTGTATCAAGAATTTTAAATTGAATTAATAATATAATTAGCAAGGTATATGCAGTTGAAGAAACTAAACCTGTCAATAATTCTTTCTTAAGGTTACGTTCTTGGGGTTGTTTTTGGAAAACGTCGATCGCACCCGCTTGCATCAAGATAATACCAATAATATTAGATAGCCAATAGCCGATAATGGCACAAGGCATAAATAATTTAGGGACTAAAAGACTACAAATATATCCGAAAAAATAAGCAATTGGTAAATTGAATACTAGATCGTTCCACCAACACAATGGTGAAAGTAAATATCCAATGACTAAAAAAAATCCACCTCTAATTTTTTGCAAAACTTTTCTGGGCAAGTAATCTGTGCCTACTTGTGGTAACTGTTCTTCGTCGGTTTTCTTGAGATTGAGTATAAAATACAGTAAGTTTATCAATTTACAGTATTTTATATCTAAAAATAAAAAAAGTCTAGAGTCAAACTTTTGTTTGACTCTAGCAAAGGCAAGAATTTTGCAATTTTCAGATATTTTATTTAGTGTTTGTGCATTAAAATATAAAATTTATTTAGCTAAGCGATCGCGCAAATATAATGCCAAATTGCAATAGTTAGTATTGTTTGAAATTCCATAAATAGCTTTTTAGCAAAGACTCCCAATCTAAAATCAAAAATCTAAAATCCAAAATTGGTATAAGCTAGTAGTAAGCTCCGACAAGGCTGTAAATTAAAGCAGTCAATACTAACGTAGTAATTGTCACATAAATCCAGTTGCGTTGTTTGACAAAGACTAACAGAGAAACCACCACCCGTAAAATTGGTGTCGCTATCAGCAGTAAAAGTCCCAGCTGAATTATGCCACGGCGACTACCAGACAAAACTGCAACCGCAACACCACTGGGAGAACGAAACTTGGATGGTTCACCGTGAAAAATTTGATATTGCACGGGTTCAGCCCCGTGGTGTAACAAATAGAGTATGCCACCAAACAACACCACACTACTAGCAAGCAAAACACCATATTGCAGCAGATGACTCAATAAAATCTCAAGTAGCTGGGAATTCTGTAATATCTGCGTTTGTTGATTTTCACTATTAACCTTTGTGTCTGTAGTTTCCAGACTTGGCTTGGCTAATGCATCAATATCAGGGTTGGCTTTTTGTGGCTGCAATGGTAAAGCAACAATTCGACTCTCTGACTGTGTGAAGGTTGACCACTGGTTAGAATTTAATTTAAACATACTCCAACTGTTCCCAATTGCAATTGAAAGCGTGCAGTCTGCCAAGGTGCTTGCCAACACTGCTTTTTTTGAATTTTGAAGTTTGAATTGTTTACATTCCTCCAGCGAGATTTTGATAAACCATCTTCACAGCCATTGACACCAACACCAGACTGAAAACAATTCTTAATATCTGCGTTTTTGCACCCACTAAAACTCTAGCCCCTAAAAATGCACCAGGCAATATTCCCAACATCACTGGCATAGATAACCCTGGATTGATGTAACCACGGGCGAGATAAACTCCTGCTGATGCGGCGGCGGTAACGCCAATCATAAAATTGCTCGTGGTAGTCGAAACTTTGAAGGGAATACGCATAATTTGATCCATTGCCAGGACTTTAAATGCTCCCGAACCAATTCCCAGTAACCCAGAGATTACGCCAGCAACCAACATCATAGCAAATCCGGCTGGCACAGAATGCACTTGATAAGATATCACACCTTCAGGCGTGGGGTAAGTGCTGTTGAGTTGGAGATAATCAGCGAGGGGATCGGTTGTGTCGTTTTCGGAATTTTCTAGCTTGGGTTGCCCTGAAAGATAGGCAGAGTAAAGCAGGACGATTGCCAGAACGATAGTCAATACTTTAACAGAAACGAACGTCGCAATTAAAGCACCAGCGATCGCGCCAATAGTTGTTGCAACTTCTAAAAACATTCCCAAGCGCAGATTCGCAAAGCCTTTTTTAATATAAGTTGAGGCTGCACCAGCACTAGTTGCGATGACAGAAACGAGTGAAGCGCCTACAGCATAGCGAATATCAACACCGAATACAGAAGTTAACAAGGGGACAATGATAACTCCTCCCCCTAAACCTGTCAGTGCGCCGACAAAGCCAGCGCTGAAAGATCCCAGCCAAACTAACAAAGAAAATTCTAGGATGTTCAAATTTCATACCTCTTTAGTCAATGGTCAATGGTCAATGGTCAATGGTCATTTGTCATTGCTCAATTGTTAGTAGTTAGTGGTTAGGAATCAGTTAACAGTGAACAGTTAACAGTAAGTAATAGGATTTTATAACTGATAACTGATAACTAATATCAATATTTTTATATAAACAAAAATAGTTATAATTAATACCCCTTTTATAAGTAGTGTTTTTGAGGTTTAGATTACAGTTTAACATGAAAGCATATATAGGATTTGTATATACATGCAAAGTTAGCGCAAGAATGAATTTTGGGCTGATCATTTAAATCAGCCTGTTTATCTTCTTCTTTATAGTTAATACCATTTCACAAAATTATTGATACAAATTCTCTCCCTTGTCTTGTCCTCCTTGTCTTCTAATTCGCCAAGTGTATCAGACTAATAGTGAAACGGTATAAGTTATTCATCACTCTTATTTATCGTTTTAAAAAAAAAGAAGATTTGCTTCTATTTGGCTGGAAACCATAAGATTGTTATACATCGCCAAGATACCTTGCCAAAGAAAAAATTACCCATTGGATGGGTGGCGATCACCTGCAAAAAATTTAAATACTGGAAAATTGACTATGACTATTGAAAATTGACTCAACTAGAGCGTACATGCTTTATTACCGAGACACTCAAACGCTAAGGTAACTATCTCGTTCTCTTCGTCTTTACTGATATGAGTTATCAGTAATATCTGTTGGCTAACGTTAGGCAAAAGATCAGAACTGTTCTCACCTCCTCAAGAAGCAGAGAAGGATTAGGAAAAACAGCATTGATTCATTGTGAGCAAAAACCATGAGTTGGCTAATTGGTACTTTAATTATTGGCATCTCTGCCGCTTTTGTGACTACTTTTGATGACAATATATACTTGACGGCTTTCTTTGGAAAAGTCAATCATATTTTTCGTCCCAAGCATGTTATCATCGGCGAATTTGTTGGATTCACTATATTAGTACTTGCTAGTCTCCCTGGTTTTTTCGGTGGTCTATTTCTTTCAGAAGCTTGGATTGGATTACTAGGAATCCTGCCAATTTTTATTGGTATTAGTAATCTTATAAGTCGAGATGACGATGGAGACACAATCCAGGATGTGTCAATTGGCTTTAGTCATTCAGTCAAATCTAGACGTTGTAAAAAATCATTAATCGCAACTCTACGCGATCCTCAAACTTACCGCGTTTCGGCAGTCACTATTGCAAATGGAGGAAACAACATTGGTATTTATGTGCCATTGTTTGCTACTACAAATCTTCCAAGTTTGGGCGTAATTTTGTTTGTTTGCTATTTAACTGTTGGACTGTGGTGTTTCCTCTCTTACAACCTGATTCGCAATCCTCTGATGGCTCCTGTTCTAGCTCGATATGGCCGAAAAGTCTTTCCATTTGTGTTAATCTGGTTAGGATTTTCTATTATGATGAAAAGCGGTACATTTCAACTCTTTCCTAGTGTGGCAACGCTTTTCAACTAGATTTTGGGCTTTGTAACTTTATTGAAAACTTGCTACCTTTCTAAAAATGAGAAAAGTAGTATGCTACGCCCCTACTGTGTTGTTTATTCTTCACCCACCAACTGCCGTTCTTCAGTCAGCAATTTCGTTTCACTCACTGGTTTTTCGCTATCAATACTTGTCGAGTATGAATAAGGTCTAATAATCAAACTCACGCCAATTGCCCAAGCGATCGCAACCATCCAGCCTGCAATAATATCACTGGGAAAATGAACTCCCAAATACAGCCGTGTCCAGCCAATCGCTACTACATACAGGCTGCCTAAAGATACTACCAACCAACACCAAATACTACCCCAGGTCAAAACTACCAAAATGGCAATCAATGTCATACTAGTCATGGCATGACCACTGGGAAATGAATAAGTAAACTCTGGTGTAACTGAGTCCCACACATGCGGGCGGACTCTGTGCCAAAATTCCTTGGCTGTGTGGTTGATAATGGCACTACCAGCTGCGGTGATGACTAAATAAGTGAGCGATCGCCACCGACGTTGCAGTATTAAAATGAGTGCGATCGTACTGAGGATGGGTAATACAGTCCTAAACGAACCCAGTTTTGTAAACATCACCACAAATACATCTAACTTTGCCTGTGCTACAGAGTGAATAGTTACCAGAATTGGCAAATCCCAAGGAAAACCACCCGCATTTTGCCGCACCTCCAACGCCAGTAGTCCAAAAATTTGTAGTGGTAAATATACACCCACCAGTAGCAGCAACAGAGAAGACCAGTGGGCAATCAATAGTTTTTGCACAAACCCTACAGGCGACTTTGACTTTTGCGACGATGTTGCTGTGATCTGATTTTCATCGTTGACTTTTTCTAACTCTGCCATATCAAATACAGTATTTTGCTAGGGCTAATGTAGATTTTGTTTCTAAAATACAATAACAAAGCTAGATCGTATACTCTCGAAATGTAGATATGTCCTCAAAACTCGCTTCCAGAAAGAATCGGTTTTTTATAAAAGGTATAAATTTATACAAATATTATGTATCAGTTCATACGACCCCTGGACTTTTGGAGTTTTTTTATCTTAAAATACGGTAAATCAATCAAGTTTTAGGTTTTTTATAATGTATCAAAACAGCCGATCAAAAATTTAAGTTGCACGAGACGGTCTGCACAAAAGCGTTACGACCAATCCTTTAATTTCAGCTAAGTTAAGCCGCATTCGTAAATCCCCGGTAAAGGACAGGAGTATGAATTTTGTATTATTGCCCTTTTTCAGCTTTTTAGTCGGTATTGTTGTTGGTTTGACAGGAATTGGTGGCGCTTCTCTCATCACCCCGATGTTGATTTTTGTTTTTCAAGTTCCGCCTGCGGTAGCAGTCAGTTCTGATGTCGTTGCTGCTACCCTCATGAAAGTCGTTGGCAGCATCAAGCACTGGCAGCAACAAACCCTAGATGTAGAAGTGGTGAAATGGTTAGCTTTGGGGAGCATTCCTGGTTCATTGTGCGGGGTAGAGATATTGCACTTAATCAGGCAGACTGGAGAACATAACCTGAACAATATCATGCTTCACTTGCTGGGTGTCGCGCTTCTATTGGTCACAGTTTTGGCGTTGATACAAATGCTATTGTTGACCTTCTTCCCAAAATTGCAATTACCTGAACTGCCTAAATTTGACTTAAAAACTAAACTAGGACGCTTACAGACGATAAGTATAGGAGCATTTTTAGGTTGTATAGTCGGTCTGACTAGCGTTGCTTCCGGTTCAATGTTTGCCTTGGTGCTAATTGCATTTTTTCGTCTGGATGCACGAAAATTAGTCGGTACAGATATTTCCCAAGCAGCAATTTTATTGTTATTTACTGGTCTTGGACACCTCACCTTGGGAACAGTAGATTGGGGTTTAGTATTACCGATATGGCTAGGCTCAGTACCAGGAGTATTACTGGGTGCTAAAATCTGTCAAATAGCACCACAAAAACCATTGCGGTTTATTATTTACTCTATATTAATGATGGTCAGTTTGAAGTTAGTTTATTAAGTATTTATTTGTGCCGTAATAAAGTAAATGTACCTCTCTCATACATGATGTATAAACCTAAGCCAATCAATACAAAAGGTACAGTCTTTTTACCATAGCGACTTAAAATATAGGCAATTCTAGCTTGACGACTTAATAGGAAAGCAACAGCGCACCATACCCCTACCATGACAAAAAACACTATGAGAATTACAATTAAACTGGCAAAATTATTACCAGCAAACAAGGGAATATAGATGCCGATATTATCACCTCCATTGGCAAAAGTGACTGCTGCAACTTTATAAGTTTGAGGACTAAGAATACTCAAAATAAAATTTAGTATAGGTTTACTGGTAGTAGATGGCTCGAAATTAGTATTAACATTCTGAACTTCTGTATTTTCTGTTTCTTTATTCAGTAATTGCTTAATTCCAATTGCTATTAGCAATATTCCCAATAATCCTATCCAGACTCTTGATACTACTAAACCACCAAAGAACCCTGGTAGGCTGGCAAGAACGATCGCGGCAAAACCAAGATACTGACCGATGAAAACATGCCGACGGCGAAAATGAGGATCAAGCTGGGAAAAAAATAGCAGTAGTATAATAATGTCGTCAATATTGGTGGCAGCAAAGGCAATGATTGCCTTAGTGATAGTTGCGATAATTTGACTCATGTAGAGTTGTCAAGATTTATGATTATCCAGTCAAACATTCTTAGCAAACAAATCAGGATATACCGACATGAGTGAGTTAATTACTACACTCTTAATTGGGTTCTCAGCCTTCGTTGCTACTAATATTGATGATATCATCATTTTATTATTGCTTTTTTCTCAGCTAGATTCTAGCTTTCGAGGTCGGCATATTGTTGTTGGTCAATATCTCGGTTTTACAGCATTAGTGATTGCCAGTCTTCCTGGTTTGTTTGGTGGATTACTCATACCAACAAATTGGATTGGCTTATTAGGATTAATACCAATTGCTATGGGGATCAATAGTTTGATCAATCCCGAAGAAGATTTATCTGACGAAATTGCAGTCATAACAGCTGAATATCAAGACTCAACTATTGCTAGTTTAATTAATGCAAAAACTTACAGTGTTGCTGCTATCACTATTGCAAATGGCAGTGATAATATCAGTGTTTATGTGCCGTTATTTGCTAGTGGTAATATCGAGAATTTCTTGATAATTATTGGAGTGTTTTTTGTCCTGATAGCAGTTTGGTGCTATTTAGCTTATAAATTAACTTCTCAAATAAGTATTGCGAATATTTTAAGTCAATATGGCAACTCTATATTGCCTTTTGTATTGATAGGATTAGGTGGATTTATTGTTCTCAAAACAGAGACTTTGAGTCTGATAAAGTTGGCGGGTAGTTGTATTTGCTTAGTGATTCTTTTGAAAAAGGATAGTTGAATCGCACTCATCTCATCAAGCAATTTGAGAAACTTGTGCAGTTTGCTGCTTCACAAGCTTTTCAAAAGCCATCATTACCTGTGTTTGAAAACGTTGACGATGTTTCAGTTTCCAAACAGGTTGAACAATTTCCAACTTTTCACCAGGCGATTTTTGTGGATCTACGATCTGCACAGCATGTAATGTCCCTAGCAGCACTTCTTTTGTAACTATAGATTCGGGAATCGCAGCCGCGCCGACACCTCTTTCTACTACTACTTTCACCATTTCGCTGGTGTTCAGGTTCAGAACAACATCTAGGCTACTAGGTTCAATTCCCCAACTTTGCAAAGCTCCCTCAAACATGCGCTGTGCGCCGGAACCAGATTCACGCATTACCCAACTAGTGGTGAGCAATTCTTCAAGATAAATTTCAGTACGCTGAAACCAAGGGTGAGATTTACCAACGACAATTTGTAGGCGATCGCTCCCCACAACTTCTTTCTCCAACGAGTTCTGTAATGCAGGTTTGATATCCCCTGTGACAAAACCTAGATCGTACATTCCTACAGCAGTTCCTTCGCAAATTTCTTCTGCATTCCCTAGTGTGCAATTAATTAAAATACCAGGATAGTGCTGTTTAAAGTCGCTAATTTTTTCGGGTAGCCAGTAGTTACCAATAGTGAGACTCGCGCCTAACTTCAACTCTCCCCGTTGCAAATTGTTTAATTCCTTCAAACCGCGTTCAGTTAAATCTACTTGGTCGAGAATTTTTTGTGCTTCACCCTGCAATAACTTACCAGCATCTGTAATTTCGATATGACGTCCAATGCGATGAAATAACTTTACCCCGTATTCTGTTTCCAAACTTTGAATCGCAGCACTCACTGCTGGCTGGGTGATATAAAGCGCTTCCGCAGCACGGGTAAAATGCAGCATTTCCGCCACAGCTAAAAAAATTCGCAACTGCTCCAGCGTCATTTTGGCTACTTACAAATTTGTGAGTGTTTTGACTAGGATAGGGTTATTATACGGTAAAACCGGCGAAAAACTGTAGATTATTGAACTGTTTTTGAATTATGTAGATATATAGCGGTTTGCATTTAGGTGGAACACACCTCACCCCCTCCCCCTCTCCTTGGTAAGGAGAGGGGTGTCCTCTCTTGACGGGGTGAGGTTTTGTACTTTGCTGAGTCAAAATTGCTATATCTGCATTTTAATAAATTCCATCTATGAATTTGACAAAAAAGACTGTTTGCTTTCAAAAGTGCAGAGCCATAAAGTAAAACTAATGATTGCTTCTTCCCGAGAAGATAAACACAATTAGACCATTTAAAATCAGAAATTTTCAACCTCACACAGAGGAAGACATATGCATAGGTGGTTTTTCCCAGGTTGAGAAAAGTATACGTCACATGGAGGCGCAAAACAGAGAAGAAATCACTACTACACCAGCATCAGCATACCGGAGACATATAATAAATGAGCGGATTGCTAAGTGCCATTCCCACTGGACTAATTGCTTTTACTGCAACTAAACTTGATGATATTGTCACCCTGTCACTGTTTTTCTCACAAGTAAGTGTGTGCTTGCAGCGTCGCCACATTGTTATCGGTCAGTATCTTGGTTTTAGTGCGTTGGTGGTTGCAAGTTTACCTGGCTTTTTCGGCAAACTTATCCTACCCCAATCCTGGATTGGTTTACTTGGTGTAGTGCCAATCATCATTGGTATAAGTCGCCTACTGCATCAAGATACCGAAGATGCACAGACTGATACCCAAACCTCTGATTCTCCTCAATCTTGGTTATGCAGTTTGCTTTCTCCCCAAACCTATGGAGTAACAGCAGTAACAGTTGCGAATGGAGGCGACAACATCAGCATTTATATGCCATTGTTTGCTAGTACGACTTGGGATCGCTTGCTGATCATTTTAGGAGTGTTCTTCTTGATGGTAGGTGTGTGGTGTTATACCGCTTACTGCTTAACCAAGGTTAGTGCGATCGCTTCTATGATTACTAGCTACGGTAATTCTTTGGTTCCTTTTATCTTAATAGGATTGGGTGTTTCTATTTTGATGGAAAGCCATACCCTAGAAACCCCTATCTTAGCTATTATCAGCTGTGTAATTCTTGGTTATTACCTGTTAATTCTAGGCAGGAATACGTAGCGAGAAATGTACAGATTTTCTTTAGAGTTGCCCGAATCTAAAGTATTAGCTAAAACTGAGCGAAAATAAATTGATATTGGCTAGAAACTGCATTAATAGATAGAGGAACAAATATTTACATCTCACTTGAGATTAATGTAGTTAGTAACAAGACTATGAACATTATAAGGAGAAAGATATGAAACTATTTAAAATCAACTTTATCAAATTTGCTTTTGTTTGCTTATTACTAGTGATTAATTTTGTCATGATTGCTCAACCATCCTGGGCGAACAAAAAGTATACATCCGATCCGGATTACATTGAAGTCACTAAAGCTTTAGAATCTGCATTACATGATAAACAAACTCAAGGCGCAACCTCAGAGATTCAGCAAAAAATTTCTAATTTGCAATTCCAGAAATATATCATTGAAAATAGTGAAGAATCTTGTGGGATTTGTCGCAATGAAACAGGAAAGACACTATTAGTTTATGGTCAAAAATCGAAAAAATCTCGCTCTACCTATGACAACGAATTGTATCTATTACCCAGTGGTACAGAAACTGATGACGAATGGGACTGTCAAGGTGTTTATCTTCCTGGTCAACCCGCGACAGAAGATCAAGAAGGCATACCCGCTCAGGCATTTAAGATTGTGCATGGAACTCGGTTAGTAGCTACAACCAATCCCCAAACTGGCGAAATTGAATTCAATCTTCCGCCTGCAAAAATTTTCCAATCTGGTGAAGCTAACTGGTTTATTCCCAATAATTTACAAGCTGCGCTTGATACCGGAATTACCACTGCCAAGATTAATGATTAAATAATCAGTGTTGATTAGGCTTATTGCAATAAGTTTATTTTCAAAAATCGACAACAGATGAACACAGCTTTTATCTGTGTTCATCTGTGTTTATCTGTGTTCGTTTCTTCCTCAATCGACTCCATTGCCAACCGCTATATTCTATAGTAATCTAACACCGATGAACACAGATGGATTGTACATTGGTGTTTTGGTGGTATAACGCTTCTACTTAAGGAAAAATCAGTGTTCATCAGTGTTCGTTTTTTCCTCCAGTAGACTCCATCGCCAACCACATATATTTTTTAGGAATCTAACACCAATGCATACCAATGGACATAAATGGATTGTGCATTGAAAGAATTGTAAAAGTAGATTTTTTATAATTTTTTATGAAAAGATATTAATTAAAGATTTTTATAGATGTAAATCCTATGAAGTTTGAGATAAAAAAGATAGAGACACAAAAGTCAGAAAAACTACAAAAATACAGATCAGATAGAGTGCGGGATCATTTGGCAAATGAACGTACATATCTAGCATGGATGCGGAGTGGTATTGCACTCATGGGTTTTGGTGTTTTGATTGTGCGTCTACGTATACTTCGTCCACCATTAGCACCACAACCCCCTGGTAATGGTTGGAAGTTGGGTTTAGCATTCGCTTTGGTAGGTGTATTAACTGTACTGCTGTCAACTCAGCACTATTTTGCGGTTCGTCGAGATATTGACGAGGATACCTACCAACCACCGGATCGTTGGATCATTCTTTCGAGTCTAGCAGTCATTCTTCTTGGTGCAGGAGTTATCTATTATGTGTTCACTGTTCCCCTAGATTATTTGCAAACTTTTGTGCTGGAGTAGGGGAGTGTAAAAATGATGAATTATGAAATTTTCAGCATTCATACTTCTCACCTATTCCCTATTCTCTTGTTCATTAAGCACAGTTGCTTATCTCAAAGCATAGGCAGCAGGAAATACTTTTGCTTGCTTCGGTTTTATATAGACACGTTGACCTTCTTGTAATGGAAGTTGACGAAACTGTTCTCGGGTAAGGTAAGCATTGATTCTTTCACTAGACTGTAGAATTAAGTCCACTCGAATCTCCCAACCAAGATGAATAATACGATCTACGATCGCAGGCGTTGAATTATCGCTTGCATTCATCTCTATGTGTATATCATGTGGTCGCAGAAAGACTTGGTCGCTGGGGGAAACCCTATCTCTGCTAGGTAAGATACCAATATCACCTCTTAGCACGTTCACCGGGCCAATAAAACTCATGACAAAAGGTGTGGCTGGGTTGTCATAAATCTCCGCAGGACTACCGACTTGTTCTACCCGTCCCTGATTCATCACCACAATTTCATCTGCTACTTCCATAGCTTCTTCTTGGTCGTGGGTGACAAATACAGTTGTGACGTGAACTTCTGAATGCAGATTGCGTAACCATGCACGCAAATCTTTGCGAACTTTCGCATCCAAAGCTCCGAAAGGTTCATCTAATAGTAAGATACGAGGCTGAACAGCGAGGGCGCGTGCTAATGCTACCCGTTGTCGTTGACCACCAGAAAGCTGAGAAGGATAGCGATCGCCGAATCCTTTTAGCTGTACTAACTCCAAAAGTTCCTCGACCCGTTGTCGAACGCGGTTTTTGCTATGCTTGCGGAGTTCCATAGCAAAAGCAATGTTCTCTCGCACCGTCAGGTGTTTAAACAGCGCGTAATGTTGAAATACAAAGCCAATATTGCGATCCTGTACGCTGCGACTAGTAGCATTATCACCCACCAACCAAATTTGACCAGTATCTGGTGTCTCCAACCCAGCAATTATTCGTAGTAAGGTGGATTTTCCCGAACCTGAGGGGCCTAATAACGCTACTAAAGACCCGGTTTTAATTTCCAAAGTTACATCATCAACTGCACGGAAAGTCCCATAAAGTTTGGAAATATTTTCAACTATAATTCCCATATTTGTTAGTTATTTAAGCTCCATATGTATAATATTTAATTAAATACTGTTTTTCAATCGGTTTTTAGTATTTTAAGCAAAATGTAAAATTTGCTATCTTCCTCAACAAACACCATTCCTGCATCGTTACAGATTTGGTGAGATAGTTTTCGATGCCAGTCTTTACGACAGTTGGCAACATACTCATGCAATTGTGAACTTTATACTGTTGATCTATCAACTTACCGTAGTTAAGTGGTTGTGATTTTTAGAATGATGTGACATACTCAATATTAAGTCCACTATTCCGACCGAGTTACAGTACTTAAAGTCCTGGTGATTATAAATCTCAGCTATACAAACAAAGTCTGTTGATGCGGACTTTGTTACTTAGCCTGCGTAGTCCCAGAATTTCAGTCTGCGGGGATTTTTGGTGTAAGGAATTAATAATGCTAAAAGATTCACAAGGACTAGTAGTCACAACCAATTCATCAGATGCGATCGCAGCTATTAACCGCTTCATCGATCAGGCACTTTTTTATGGCAAAAATGCAGAACTAGCGATTTTGCGAGCAATTACAGCAGATCCAGCTTGTGCTTTAGCCCATGCCTATGCTGCTGCTTATTATCTTTCCCAGGAAAGCAGGATAGCTTGGCAGCAAGCACAACCCTACTTGCAAGCAGCACAAAAGAATTCAGCCAAGATTACCAATAGAGAACAATTATATGTGCAAGCAATTTTAGCTTGGGCAAACAAAAAAATTGATGTGGCGATCACAATCCACGAAGAGATTACTAACAAGTTTCCCCATGACTTGATATCCGTACAGCAGGGACAGTATCACTATTTTTATTTGGGTGACAAAGAAAGATTATTACAAATTGCCCAAAAGGTTCTAAGAGCCAATCGTGAACATCATTATTTATATGGTATGGTTGCGTTTGGTTTAGAACAATGCCATCAACTAGCAGCAGCAGAAGCAGTGGCACGCAAGGCAACAGCTATGAATCGCTACAATCCTTGGGCCCATCATGCCGTTGCCCATGTATTGGAAACTCAAGGGCGAGTGGAAGAAGGCATCGCTTGGATGGAGAGTTTTGCTGATACTTGGGAAAACTGTAACTCGATGCTGTATACCCATAACTGGTGGCATGTTGCCCTGTATTATCTAGAACGAGGTGACATAGACAAAGTTTTGTCACTCTACGATATCCATATCTGGGGACGTGCCAACAAGCGATCGCCCAAAGACCAAGTCGGAGCAATTTCACTTCTATTAAGGTTAGAGTTACATGGGGTGAATGTGGGTAGTCGCTGGCAAGAGTTGAGTGCTTATCTTTATCCTCGTATTCATGAACATGCTCTTCCTTTTCAAGACCTGCATTACGTTTATGCAATGGCTAAGGCAGGATTTCCAAATTGGGTAAACCAGATGTTGTTGAGTATGGAACAACACTCTCTAAGTGTAAATCCTTTCCTACGACAGGGCTGGATGGAAGTAGCAATTCCCGCAGCAAGGGGAATGGTTGCTCATGCCAAAGGTGATTTTAATAAAGCAATAACGCAACTTAAACCAGTTTTACCACGTTTGCATGAGATTGGTGGTAGTCATGCCCAGCGAGTTTTGTTTCAACAGGTTTATCAAAATGCGCTATTGCTGGCACAAAAGCAGAGTTGGATTTATAAAAGCACTGCTTGATGGGATTGTGTTGGAATTAATATCAAGTTCGATTAATCACTTAGAATAAAAAACCTCACAAGAACAGCCCCTTCACCCCTAATCCCCACTCCCTTAGGGGAGTGGGACCCCCCCATCCCCTCTCCTTAGCAAGAACAGGGGTGCCGAAGGCGGGGTGAGGTAAAAGGGAATTGTAAGTAATCATGCGAACTTGATATAACCGCAGCGTCCACTGATATACTCCTCAGCTTCTTTGGTTGTGGGAGTATTGAACATTTGTTCTGTAGGACTGAACTCGACTAATTGACTGCGACCTTCGCCATGTTCATCTTTCACTGTGTACATCTGTCGTTAATTTCCAAAACTCGCTGTAAATCTGCCCCAGTACTTTATAGTCTTCTAATTCCATTGTGGCAAAACGCTTAACTCCTACTCTCTCCATTGACCTTTGCAGTTTCGCATCTGTTTGCAATAGTGCCGACTGCATCTGCCTAATCAAAGGTTTACCTAAATGCTGTGCTACTACCAATGGTGGCATAGGAGATGGGCCAAGTACTTCTATTACACGCAAATGTTTTGATAATTCGGGAAAGTTGCGTAATTCTTGTTCTAATACCACACTGTCAATCGCTGCAAAGTCTGCCAATCCCTCAGTAATCCAACGAATGGAACGTTGATGAGAACCTGATTGTATTGTCTTGCCAAAAAAATCTAGGGGATATCTTTCTTGAACTAACTTGTAGCGCAGCAAATTATAACCACTGTTAGAACCAAGGTCATTATAGGATAGGGTCTTTCCTGCCAAATCTGCAAATGCTTTTATATTGCTATCAGCATTGACAATCACATCTGCAAAGTAAATAGGGCGGTTGTAATATCGAGATGATTGCATCACAGGGGCAACCAATGTCTGCAATTGGTCTAAAATCACCTGACAGTAGCGAATTAGCGGTAATCCACAAATAAATGCTAGGTCGATTTGGTCTTGCAATAGTAACGGATCTTCCAGAGGATCGCATTCTCCTTGGTGTAGCTTTATTTCTAATCCTAAAACACGACTTAGATAAACTGTAATTGCTTGGTAAAATCCGAACCAATTAGGAGCTAAGTAGGATACAGCACGCAGTTTTGGTAAGATAGTCATTCTTGTTCTACAATAGCGTGATGCTTGAAAACTTGTGTGATTCTCCGACCTGACCAATGGATGTATAAAAAGCCTAAGCTGGCAAAGGTCAACAGCATAATTCCAAAAACAGTCGTATATGCTTTAGTGTGCCCCCATAGCCGCGCAATCAATGCAGTACCTTGTTTTGATAACTTCCAGAAATCATAATTATTAACCCTTTTAGTCTTATGGATAGTTTGGGCTAATGTCATTTTGATTGCTTCCTTAAAAAATAAGTACGGTAAATCGATAAATTTATAGTAGATTATATAACGAATCATCCCGATTCGTCAAAACACTTTATCCCAGGCTTGTTGTACTTGGGTAGGGGTGCGATCGCTTAAAGAGGAAGCCGCACTGTAAATGTACTACCTAGTCCAGGTTGACTTTGAACGTGAATAGTGCCTTTATGTGCTTGAACGATCACCATAGCGATAGCTAATCCTAATCCCGAACCGCCAGAAGTGCGAGAGCGATCGCGATCTACTCGATAAAAACGATCAAAAATTCGCTTTTGGTGTTCGACAGCAATTCCAATTCCTGTATCTTGAACTCTAATAATGGCGTAAGACTCACTACTTTCCAAAAAAACTGTAACTTTTCCCCTACTAGGAGTTGCTTGAATTGCATTCACAATTAAGTTAGAAATTAAACGATAAAGTTGTTCTTCATTTCCCCTAACATACAGTTTTTCTGAAACTAGCACCTGCTTGGAGAGATTTACCCCAGTCTCAACTGCCAAAAATGCTAACTCCTCAATTAAATCGCTAATTAAATCATTTAAACAGCAAGGCTGATGTTCACCTGTTAGTTGTTTTTGGTCTATCCTCGTTAACAGCAATAAATCTCCTACTAATTGTGAAAGGCGACGATTTTGATGTTTGAGAACATCTAAAATCCCAACATTTGATTTTGGTTCTTGCTGTAACTTAATAGCAGCTTCAATGGTAGAGTACATTGCTGCTAAAGGCGTGCGAAACTCATGGGCAGCATCGGCAGTAAATTGTTGCATTTGTTGGTATGAATTATATATAGGTTGCATAGCCCTTCCTGCCAACCACCAACTGGACAAACCAACAAAAATCATTGAAATTGGCAAACCCAGCCATAAAGTTAATCTAAAAAAAGCAAGATGTTGCTCTAAATCAGTCAGACTCCGCGCCACTTGTAGATAACCGGAAAGCTGGTTTTGGGAATGCATAGATAAGGTGATTTGGCGATATCGAGTGCCAGAGGAGTCTATGAGAGTTTGCCAATTTTTTGATGATGAGGTAATCGGTAATTCATCAAGTGGTATCCCTGCAATTGCAAACGGTTTTCCCGAGCGATCTAATAAGCGTATGTAATAACTGACTTGGTTAGCGGCTTCTGCTATTGGTTGTTTAATGACTGCTGTTTTAGGTAAACAGTTTGTTTGAGTTATACATATTTCTAAGGAAAGTTCTTTCGCAAGTTGCTGTAAATGTCCAGGTTGCTGCCAAGCAGGTTCAATACTTTGATGTAGCGCCTTTGCTACTGATTCTAAACCCTGATCTACGCTTTCATAATAGGCATGGGCAACCACACTATAAACGCCCAAACCAGATAGCCCTAAAATACTACCCATAACGAGGGTATACCAGGCTGCTAGCCGCAACCGAGTCTGGCGGAAAATGGGATTGCGTTCCATATTTATAGAACCTCGCTCAAGGTGTCGCTGTTAAGTTAGCAAAAATCAGCAACCTGTTTCCGCAGTATGAATATTTAAGCGATAGCCCACACCATAAATAGTTTCAATCAAAGATTGATTATCTTCTTCTCCTAATTTACGTCTCAATAAGCGAATTTGTGCTGCTACTACATTGCTAACTGGTTCTGCACCAATTTCCCAAAGCTGATTAATCAGTTGGTCGCGGCTGAGAATTTGGTTAGGATGCCTCATGAAGTATTCCAATAACTGAAATTCCTTAACTGTTAAAGCTAATACTTGTTTATCACCGTGCCTATACTGACGAATAAGTTCATGAGTGCTGTAATTGAGTGTCAGGCAACCTACTTGTAAACGTCGGGGTTGGGCTTGGGGTGTAAGTGTGACTCCTGTGTAAGAAGCTCGCCGTTGCAATGCCCGTAATCTTGCCAGCAGTTCTGCCATATCAAAAGGTTTAACTAAATAATCATCTGCACCGCTATCTAGACCGATAATTTTTTCTTCCATGCGGTCTTTAGCAGTTAGCATTAATACAGGTAGAGTTAGGTGGCGCGATCGCAACCATTTACACAATTCTACACCCGAAACTCCTGGCAGCATCCAATCAAAAATCGCTAGGGTATACTCAGTCCATCCGGTTTCTAGATATTGCCATGCTTGAGTACCATCTAGAAACCAATCAACTATATATGCTTCATGACTCAGAACTTGTTTGATTGCTGCACCTAAATCAGCTTCATCCTCAACTAATATCAGCCGCATAGTCAACCTTTGCTTATCAGTGCTAAAAGCCTTCTTTAAATACACTTGCACACAAAAGTGAAACAACTATGAAATTTTGATTCTACTTTAGATAGAAATATTAATAACTGAATAGTTTTTAGATGCATATAAAAATGAAATTCTGATGAAATTCTTTTGCTACTTGAGATATGAAGACTTGTGATCTCAATAGTAAGAAGCAATAGCTACAGCCATTTCCTAAATTAAGGTCACAACTATATTATTAATAGTTGTCAAAATAAATGTTTTGTTGGTAATAATATGACTCAATTTTAGCTATGGGTTGCTTTATGAAAATGCTCACTCGTATATGCAAAGTGAGGAAAGAGAACGGAGTCCTTAGCAATAACAGCAGTACATGTGTATGACAGTGAGATTGCACCTCAAATCAACCAAAAATAATGACTGAACACATTGAAGGATGATTTTTCATGAATCAACAGTTGTGGGATAGCATTAACTGGGCATTAGGTTTAGGTGTACAGCCAAAGACGCTAACTTTTTTACAAATGGCATTACGCGCCATCATTTATATATGTAGCAGGGCTAATGATGGTACACTTGTCAGGCGATCACCGTTTTGGTGGTAGGTTCACTGTTTTTGATGTCATTGTTTGTATCACTTTCGCCAATCCGATGTGCTAGCATCTTTACGCAGCAACGCTCACTTATCCGATCCAAGTCAAGTAAAAGTTGCACGCCTAGAACGCAGTGGACAAATTAGTGTTATTCCTAGAGTGTGCGAACCACAGGTGATTGAGATGACAATTGAGGAAGGAGTGCAGACTGTGCGGGTGAAGCTAGAGCCTCAATTAAAGTAATGAATGTATAAAACTATATTTTCAGACGGTTGAAGCCGTAATTTTAAGCAAGTTTGCTCAGGACAAAAGCAGTCAAAAATCCCAAGACGACAATTAGCCCAGCAAAATCATGGGCTTGCTCAAAAGCTTCTGGAATCATCGTGTCTGAAATCATTGCTAAAATAGCACCTGCGGCGATCGCAGTAGTTGCGGCGATGACTTCTTGTGAGAAGTGACTGAACAAAGCATAACCCAAAAGTGCTGCTATGCCAGAGATAATGGCGATACCTCCCCATACACCAAAGATGTAAGCTGTTGAACGTCCTGCTTTTTTCATCCCAGCAGCACTAGAAAGTCCTTCAGGAACATTAGACAGAAAAACAGCCGCCACCGTTACCCAACTGACAACTCCTCCCCCAATCATGCTGACACCAATCACGATAGATTCTGGGACACCATCGAGTAATGCACCAATAGCGATCGCTAGTCCACTCCCACTATTTTCCTCTTCCGATGGTTGCTGTTCACCTGAACGCTTGCGATGCTTTGCACCTTGATGAGACAGAAACCAGTTGGCTGCTGTGTATACTACTGCACCACTGACAAATCCGATCGCTGTTGAGTCAAAGCCACCGCGCTTATAAGCTTCATCCATCAGTTCAAATGCTAGTGCTGAAATTAACACCCCAGCACCAAAAGCCATAACTGCGGCAATGAGGCGTTGGGGGATTTTGGCGTAGTAACCCACTGCTGAACCCAACAGCAATGCTGAACCACCCACCAAACCCCAGAAACCTGCTTTTAACCAAAGTGGAAACATGATTAAATCGTAATTAAAATTCTTGACTTAGATAGCTTGCATTTCTCCACCTTGAGGTTTTGATAGTGCTTGTAGTTCTTCCCAACTGTAATGGCTGGGTAGTTCAATTGGTTTGTGATCGGCTCCTAATCCTAATCCGACAGTCGGCTGGAGTTCTTCAATAAATTCTTCTGCGTACTCTGCTAACTTATTACCTGCAACTCCACCAGTAATTGCTCCAGCAACCCCACCAATGGCAGCACCAACTTTACCACCAATTGAGCGACCTAATGCGGCTCCAGCAATTCCACCTCCGGCTGCTCCCAATCCCGTTGCAATAGGATGAGTATTTGAAGGCGTTTGATTTTCATTTTCTGGGTTAGAAATAGAGTGTTCTTCGTTGTTCATTTGTCTCTCCTTGAAACTAAGCGTAAATTTAGCTAAAAACCTCTTCCCTTCTGTCTTCTGCCCTCAGCATAGCTGCCTTTTCATAACAACAATTTTTAACACCAAACAACTTATAATCAGCATAAAACTACCTTGGGTTAAGGTACACCAACAGCCACAGGGCAAAGCGTTCCAGTCCAACCAACACCGCAGTGATGCCTACAGCCAAACCAAACAAAATTAGGTTGTTTTCATTGCCGGCTTTTAAGGCAAAACTTAAGGATGTGGAAACAGCTGGAGGATGCATAACATCTAACAGAATCATCAGTATAATTGTGACGATCATCGCAGTTCCACCAGACACATAACCCGAACCCAATAGCACATATATTAAAAAACCGATCCCAGCTGCTATCATTTGGGAAATGACCAAAGTTCGCACCGTATTTGTACTGTGCTGCGGATCAAGATAAATGAGAAAGGCACTGGAGGCAAGGGACGCAAACAACAAACGCTGGCGGGTTAGTACTTCCACAAGAGCAAAAACGCTCAATATGACCACTGTCGGAGCAGTTGCTAATGCCAACTCACCCTTCCAGGTGAGGCGATTACGGAGCGATCGATTCGCACGTTGCAAAGGCTCCAATCTGGAACGGTTGGGTTTCATCGCATACTCCTATCAAGTTCCGGCTCCGATGAACGGCGTTGTTCTCCCTGCTGAATCTCCCGTTCTAAGAAATAATTCAGCAAAGTTCGCAGCAGGACGATCGCTCCCAAATTCAAAATATCCTGGCGAGTTGGCGCTACTGCCGTCCGCAAAATATCGCTAGCCACAGTGAATTCCAAACCCAATGCTAAAACTCGTCCCAATTGCAGGCGAATTCCTTCTGTAGCATCAAAATGTTGTTTGGAACGAGAAAACAACAATCGTAAATAAGCAGCAATACCCCGGATCACCGCTCCGCCAATCACAATTGCTGCGGCAATTTCTGTACCTGCTGCCAAATAACCGACGATGACTTTTAGCCATATTTCTAAAGGAGTAGTTTCTCTGCCCTCCCCCCCTCCTTCCACATTCAAACTCAACAGCAGAACTAACCCTAAAATCAGTGCTAGGGGCAATATCAAATTAATTAATGAATCCCGTGATGCCTCTCTTCTCATACCTTTCTACTTCAATCGTTCTGCTATATGATCGCCGACGCGCAAAGCATTGGCCATAATCGTGAGCGTGGGGTTAGCGCCAGAATTGGAAGGGAAAAAACTACTATCTACAATATAAAGATTATCGACATCATAGCTACGGCAATTGAGATCAAGGACTGAAGTTTTGGGGTCTGTACCAAATCGACAACTACCGCATTGATGGGCTACTGCTTGTTCTGGTAGATGAGTGCGGGGATAAATGCTAAATGGTAGGACGTGTTTAGCAGAACGCGGAATTGACTTAAGTACAGATGTCCAACGATGGATGAGGCGATCGCTTGCTTCTGTATTATTCAATTCATAGTCAACGTGAATCTTGTCACCCACTACCCGAATCCGATTATTGGGATCTGGTAAATCTTCTGTCTGCAACCACCAACCAACTGATCTCTCAGCTAGCAAATGACGCTCAAAATGAGGAACCAGTTTCACAAATGGAGCCATCAGTGGTGGAGCCTCTGCGGGAATCATATCGGCAAGCACATTACCTGTATTCTGCACCATGCCCATTGGATAAGGAAAATCTGGTTCTCCCCAGTAAAAATCATTGACGGCGATCGTTTTTTGAAAGTTGGCGTGATTCACCTCTAGATGTATGGAAACTATGGCTGTTTCCAACTGTTTCATAAAATTCCGCCCTACTTGATCGGAACTGTTGGCTAATCCATGAGGATGTTTATCGTTAGCAGAACGTAATAGTAAGGCAGGCGAGTTGACAGAACCACAGGCAACTATCACAATATCGCTTGCAAACCAATGCTTTTCCCCAACGATTTCAGTTTCTACACTTGTCACCTCTCGCCCTGATTCACTAGTATGCAGTCGTAATACCTTAGCATTAGTTTTGAGGGTGAAATTACTATACATTGCCCAGGTAGGACGAATGGCGTTAACCTCAGCATCGGCTTTGGCTTGTACCAGACAGGGATATCCGTCAAAGGTATCGCAGCGAATACAAGGACTATTGATGCGATCGCTTTCATTCAGCTTTAATCCTAGTGGTAGGTGAAATGGGTAATATCCCAGTTCGCGGATACCATCAACAAGGAACTGCATATCCGGCTCATGACTTACAGGTGGATAAGGATATGGCTCGCTACGAGGTGGTTCGGTTGGGTCTTCTCCTTGTTGACCATGTACGTCATATAATTTTTCTGCCTGGGTGTAGTATGGCTCAAAGTCTTGATATTTCAACGGCCATTCTGGCGAAATTCCTCCCTTGTGAATTACCTTTGCAAAATCTCGCTCTCGCAATCGAACTAAGGCTGCACCGTAAAGTTTAGTATTGCCACCAACCCAGTAACCTGTCTGGGGCTTAAAGGCTTTACCTTCTTTGTCGTACCATTCTTCATCGGTGTGATAGCGATGTTTTTGATAAACTTCTTGGGGATTCCAATTATCTTTTTCTCTCGGCAGAAAGTTGCCTCGTTCCAAGACGAGAATTTTTTTACCTGTGGGTGCGAGGCGGTGAGCCAGTGTACCGCCACCGGCTCCTGTACCGATAATAATGATGTCGTAGCGTTCGGTGATGTTCGTCATGTTTGATTTTTTTAAACGCAAAGGGACGCAGAGATTTACGCAGAGGGACGCAGAGTGCTTTGTAATTCCTCAAGTGTTGGCATCTGGTTTAAGCGCATCAGTTCTGAGATGACTGCTTGCAATTGCTAAGACTTGATTGTTTTTGATGTCATAAGCGATAAATTGCTGTTGTTGCAAATCTCCATCTACAACAACATGATGTCCATTCAGCGCCCCTTCTGCTAGTGGTGCGCCATAATGAGCGCAGTGTGCGCCAACGGCATAAAAATTTCCATCTATGTGACTTAGTAAAATTTCTGTTTCGCCGACAGATATCTGTCGTATTTCACCATGATTTAGGTCATTTATATTGACAACAACTGCTTCTTTTTGTCTCATAATTAACTCTTAAATAAACTATTAGCTATCTCACTATAGTATTCGTTTTTTTGAGACATAATAAATTATACGTATGAATATTTTAATCTGTTTTTTAAAATTAAAATTATTATTTTTTTTTGATTGTTTAAAAATATTTTGCGAAAAATCGACTGACTTATTTTTGAAGAATTAAAATTTTAAATCTCTCTAAATATATATTTCTAAGCTTAGATTAAAACTTTAATTTCAACCTTGCTTCTATCTAACGGCTTAATGCTTATTTCTATCTAAAGAGAGGTAATTATTTCATTTTAATTTCATTTTTATTAGATATTGTATGAAATGATTCAATAAGATTTAAATTTAGTAAAAGTTAGAAAATTCGATAATATTATTAAATTTTTAAATAAAAAGTAATTATTCTGATGACTTAAGCTGAGAAAAAAATTACATAATTTATATCTATGGTTTGAGGTAATTGAAATTTAATCTAATCACAATTAGATATAGTAATTTTTTGATATCTATTGAAAAAAATAGACTTACTAACTTAAGAAGTGATAAATTCAGTCCTTTTTGCAAAAAAATAATTAATTATTTTTCTCATTTGTAATGCTGTAGCAATTTGTGATTCACTAGAAGCTGCCATTTATTCTAGTAGCCAAATTAGATAACAGGAGATTCCTATGCCTGAACCCATTGAAATTTATGAAAAGCGCATGGATGCGCTCATACGCTCAAATTCATCACTCCAAAAGCTTGCTAATGGTGCGGCTCATAGCGAAGGCCCCGTTTATTTCCACGAAGATGATAGTGTTGTGTGGAGCGACGCACATGGCAACCGCCTGTTACGCTGGAGTGCAAGTGATGATGTGAGCGTTCTGCGAGATCCATCCGATTACCAAAGTGGTAATTACCGCGACTTGGAGGGTCGTTTGGTAGCGTGTTCGTCGGGTTTGCGTGCTATTATCCGCCGCGAACACAATGGAGAATGGAAGATTTTAGTAGATCGTTACCAAGGTAAACGCTTGAATAGTCCAAATGACTTGGTAGTGAAAAGCGATGGTACGATTTGGTTCACTGACCCGCCCTATGGCATTACTCAACCAAATCAAGGTTACGGTGGTAAACAGGAACAAAGCGGCAGTTACGTGTATCGCTTCGATCCGCAAACTCGCGAAATTTATCCAGTCGTGACAGATATGGTGCGTCCTAACGGACTTACTTTCAGTCCAGATGAAAGTCTTTTGTATGTTTCAGATACGGCTGCGTTTAATATTCCGGGAGGTCCTCATCATATTCGTGTATACGAGGTTGGGGAGGATGGTCAGCATGTAAGCAACGGTCGTGTGTTTGCAGTCATTGAGCCTGGACAACCTGATGGAATCCGGGTTGATGAACACGGCAATGTTTTTACCAGTTCTAAAGACAGCGTGCAAGTATACGCTCCTGACGGAACTCGCTTAGGGAAAATTTTAGTGCCGGAAACATGCGCTAATCTAACTTTTGGGGGAAAGGAACACGATCGCTTGTTCATCACGGCCGGTCATTCCTTATATGCTATTGACCTTAATACCCGTGGTGTACAGCAATGATTTATAAATCTGTCCTGAGTGTAGCGATGTCTAACGACAAGCCACTTTACGTCTACGCTGTGTGGGTACTACCGAAGGTAATTACTTTTGGATTAGCTTCAGTTAATTATCCATTCCTGGGGCCGCATTTAGTGAGTTCTCTTGTTCATACGTACCCTGGTGGACTAGCAGGATTAGCACTTTTACTGCTAAGAGTGAGCGTTGGCGGTTTGTTTTTGATCCACGGCTACCCCAAAGTACTGCATATTCGGCGGTGGGCTGAATCTATCAATACACCTGTTTTTCTTTGCTTTATATCTGCATGGACGATGTTGGGTGGGGGATTGTTCTTAATCATTGGATTGCTTACACTTTTGGCAACTTTGCCGATTTTGGCTTCTATGTTGTTTGCAATATTGTTACATCTGATTCAAGGTAAGCCTTTTGTGGCTACAGATCCCTATTTAATTCCCGAAGACCAGTATAAAGGCCCTTTAGGAAAGGGTGAACCGCCAAGTTGGGAAAAAGCGTTTATGTATTGCGTGATGCTGATTGCGATCGCTGTTTTGGGCCCTGGTGCTTATTCCCTAGATGCTGCGATTTTTAGATGATGAATCAAAGCCGTTCCCTACCGATCCGTATCCAACGGTAGCCGTAACCTTCAAGTTGTATCCCGTGTTCGGGGTGTTCGATTGATTCGTAGGGTTTATCTCCAAGTAAATCAATCCAATGGGATTCGCGATCGCCATCTAGCTTGAGAGCTACAGTACAAGCATCTGATGCTAAATTATGAAGGGCAACAACTGTTCCATCACGCCATCGGTAACATAAAGCCAATACTGCTGAGTTGTCAGTTTCGATTAATTGCCAACTTCCCCAGCCGAACTCCGGACATTCTTTACGCATCCTGATTGCTCGTTCCATCCAGTTTAAAAGTGAATGGGGATCTCTGCGTTGAGCAATGACATTCAGGTGTGGGTAGCCATATTCCCCTTCCTTAATTACGGGTCGAATGAGTTGATCGCAACAAGCAGTCGAGAACCCGCCATTCGACTCTGCTGACCATTGCATTGGGGTGCGGCTAGCATCGCGTTGTGGCAAGGATAAGTCGTCTCCCATGCCAATTTCTTCACCCGCCTTGAGGACTGGTGTTCCTGGCATGGTAAACATAAGGCTGTAGGCGAGGCGAATCCGGCGTGGATCTCCTTGAACTAAAGGTGGAAAGCGACGACGAATACCGCGATCGTAAATCCATACCTGCTCTTTATCTTGATGAAATTTGGTCAATATCTCTTCTCGTTCCGACTCACAAAGCTTGTCGAGCGACAATTCATCGTGATTGCGGATAAAGTGCGCCCACTGACAAATGTCTGGGATTGCTGGTGGTGCTTGCAATCCTTTGATCAGAGGAGCCACTGCTTCACGAGCCAAAGCCAGCATGAGATACTGATTGACAATGAAGCTAAATAGCATTTGCAATTTATCGCCATCGTCTAAATATTTCGGTACATCTTCCATTGGCACATTCGCTTCTGCCAGAATGATCGCATCCCCTCGTCGCCAAGAAAGAAAGTTCCGCATTTGTTTAAGATAAAGGTAAGGGTCTTGAATATCTGCCTGTTTTTCAATACCCTTTAGCTCAATTAAAAACGGAGCCGCATCAACGCGAAAGCCGGAAATCCCCAACTGTAGCCAAAATCCCATGATTTTTTGGAATTCTTCCCGAACTTGAGGATTACCAATATTTAAATCTGCCTGATACTCAAAAAAGCGGTGAAAATAATAGGCTCCAGCTTCCTCGTTATATGTCCAGGTACTCTGTTGATAGCCAGGAAAAATAATCCCTGACTCGGCATCGGCAGGTTTTTCCTCTGACCACACATAATAGTCGCGATATTTAGAGTTCTTATCTTTGCAAGCCGCTTTAAACCAAGGATGGTCAATGGAGGTGTGGTTAATTACTAAGTCAACAATAACGCGCATACCGCGATCATTTGCCTGACGGAGAAATTCTACAAAGTCTCCTAATGTTCCCAAACGCGGATCTACACTGTAGTAATCCGTAACATCATAGCCGTTATCTCGGTTTGGGGTAGGATAAAAGGGCATGAGCCAGATACAGTTAATGCCTAAACCAGCAATATAATCTAAGCGATCAATCAGTCCTTCAAAGTCTCCTATACCATCGCCGTTACCATCCATAAAGGTTTCGACATCAATGCAATAGATAACAGCACTTTTGTACCAGAGGTCTAACATAAATACTCACAGCGATCGCTTCCGGTATCCTAACTTTAGTTGGTTTTTCTTAAATATCTATCGATGGTATTAAATTTCCGATTAATTAATATCTATCAAAAATAAGTTGATAATTTCGGTTAATATCTGGTGCTGATTCACTAGAGACTCTAATTTTTGAACTGTGAATTACTGCTTAATTCTAAAAATATTTTGATACTAGCTCTTGGTTTCTAACTCCTAACGTATAAAAAAGATAAAAAGGATGAATATCATGAATACAAATATTTTGATTAGCGGTGCTGGTATAGCAGGGCTGACTTTAGCATATTGGTTACAGAAATTCAATTTTAATCCGACGCTGCTTGAGAAACGTTCTGACCTTAAAGATGAAGGTTTCATGATTGATTTTTACGGCTCAGGTTTTGATATTGCTGAAAAAATGGGCATCCTCAATCAACTTCAAGCAAAGCACTACCCTATTTCAGAATTAAAGTTTATTAATAGCCAAGGAAAAACCCAAGCTACTTTGTCAATAGAAAAATTTCGCAGAATGCTAGATTTTAGACACTTTAATTTTATGCGGGGTGACTTGGAAACTGTACTTTATGAAACTATTAAAAATACAGTTCCCATTCAGTTCAATACGAGTATGGTGCAGATGCACCTTCATCCCAATCAGGTAGAAGTAGAATTTTCAGACCATACTAAACGAGAATACGATTTAGTGATTGGCACCGATGGCATTCATTCCCAAACTAGAAATATTTTGTGGGGAAGTGAAAGTCAGTTTGAGAATTTCTTAGGATATTACGTTGCCTGCGTAATTACTGAGGATTTTCTTGAAGACAGAGACGCTTTTTACACCTATATGAAACCGAAAAAACAGGTGACTATATGCTCAATTCGTGGTATTAGATTAGGAACTTTGTTTGCTTTCAAATCTGAAAAGCATGATGTAAGAACACACCAACAAAAACTTGATTTACTGAGCGATGTATTTGGCAAAATGGGCTGGATTGTTCCGGAAATTTTAGCAGCAATGAAGCGATCGCCTCATCTCTATTTTGATGCTGTTTCCCAAATCAAATTGACTCCTTGGTACAAAGATAGAGTGGCGCTTGTTGGAGATGCCTGTCAATGTTTAACTTTACTAGCAGGACAAGGTGCATCAATGGCAATGGCTGGCGCATATATTTTAGCGACTGAACTCTTTCGGACTAATGGTAATTATCAAGTGGCTTTTCCCGCTTATCAAGCACAACTGCAACCGGAGATTGCCAAAAGACAAATCCAAGCCCAAAAGTTGGCAAGTTCGTTTGTTCCTGATAATTATTTCTCGATTTGGATGATGAATTTGTTTGTCAAGTTCATGTTTTTACCAGGATTTAGTTCGATTTTTCGTGAGCAAATAGGTGCAAAAAGCATCATTAAATAACTAGTCTTTAATTGAATCCGCCGGAAAACGTTTGCCACAACAGCCAAAGGTTTAGCCCCACAATGAGAGTTGCAACACTTCCAGCTAGTATCTTCAGCCAACGAGGATTAACGAACTCACCCATAATCCGGCGATCGCTTGTGAACATCACCAAGGGAATGACGGCAAAAGGCAGTTGCAAACTTAAAATTACCTGACTGAGGATCAGCAAATTGGTTGTACTGCCTTCGCCAAACCATAGAATTGTGATTAATGCTGGTGTAATTGCTAGCCAACGAGTTACTAGCCGACGCAGCCAAGGCCGCAAGCGCAATCGCAGAAAACCTTCCATGACGATTTGCCCAGCCAAAGTTCCGGTCAGTGTAGAGTTTTGACCAGATAACAATAGTGCAAATGCAAATATGGCACTGGCTACTGGTACACCTAATGTCGGAGAAAGCAATTTGTAAGCATCTTGGATTTCAGCTACTTGATGATTTCCTGACGTATGAAAGGTGGCTGCGGATAAAATCAGAATTGCAGCATTAATAAACAGAGCGATCGTCAGAGCAATGGTGGAATCAAGTGTAGCAAACCGGATGGCTTCTCGCTTCTGCTGTGAGTTTTCTTGCCAGCGACGAGTTTGGACAATTGACGAATGTAAGTAAAGATTATGGGGCATCACCGTTGCTCCCAAAATACCAATTGCGATATAAAGCATTTGGGGGTTATGCACTATCTGGGAATTGGGAACAAACCCCTGCATGACATCCCCAAAATTAGGCTGAGAAAAGACAATTTCTGCTGCAAAACACCCAAAAATCAGCGTAATTAAGCTAATGATAACCGCTTCAATGTAGCGAAACCCTTTGCTTTGCAACAGCAGTACCATAAAGACATCGACTGCTGTTACACATACACCAATCGCTAAAGGAATGCCAAACAATAACTGTAGAGCGATCGCACTCCCTAACAGTTCAGCTAGGTCGCAAGCTGCGATCGCAATTTCACAAAGTAGCCAGAGGAATAAACTCACACGTTGATGGAAATAGTCTCGACATGCTTGTGCTAAATCTTTGCCTGTTGCTACACCCAAGCGGACACAGAGAGATTGCAGTAGCACCGCCATCAAGTTTGATAGCAAAATTACACTCAAAAGCGTGTAACCAAATTTAGCACCTCCTGCTAGATCGGTAGCCCAGTTTCCAGGGTCCATATAACCCACCGCCACCAGGTATCCAGGCCCAGCATAAGCTACAAGCTTGCGCCAAAAATTTTGTCGTTCAGGAACTGGGATACTACGATGGACTTCCGGTAAGCTTGGCGGATCTGATACGGAAACCGTTTCTACAGGTTTTTTCATTGCTATTTTTTTTCATAATCTTTTCATATTCTACTTAGTTGTTTAATGCCAGCCATACCCTTAGGTCAGATTCCCATCCACCACGAAAGGCTGAATATCTTTCTTTTTTGTTCTCTATTGACATTAAAAGGAGGCTTAGTGATGCTTTTTAAGCCTGGAAACTTTGTTTGCGAACTTTTAGTGTAGAGATAATTGAAAGTATCTCTTATATTGAAGTGCATTTGTGATGACCGAGTTACCTAAAAAAGCGATCACAGTTTTTGTTCACTAGATGCGCTCCTTTTGTAAAAACTATGTCTTAACCAAGGACATAAATCTCATTTTCCCCTACAGATAGATGCTGCCTTGGAGAGTAAGCATTTAGATATATCTATAATTTACACACCAAGAACCTTAGTCTCAAAATCAGTTATTGACCCTTGGATGAACTCAATATTCTAATCATAGCGATCGGTGCGATCGTTCTATTTCTGGGACTGTTATCTGACTATTTCCGTCGTAATTGGTGGACTTGTGACCCCTTAACAGCACTATTATTAGGAATATTACTAGGCCCAATTGGCTTAGGATTAGTCAATCCCAACGCTTGGGGTTTACCAAAAGAGCATCTTCTAGAGCAAGCCGCCCGTTTTACCTTAGCGATCGGATTAATGGGAGTAGCATTGCGACTACCCAAGAATTATTTTTTCCACAACTGGCGACCTCTGGCAGTTTTGTTAGGGTTAGTCATGCCTACGATGTGGGTGGTTAGTGGTTTTCTGGTTTATTTGATCTTAAAAATACCCTTTTGGGAAGCCATGCTAGTCGGGGCCGCAATTACACCAACCGATCCGATTGTTTCCACTTCCATTGTGACTGGTGTTGTTGCCGAAGATAATTTGCCTGGACGCTTACGAAATCTTATCTCAGCTGAATCAGGTGCAAATGATGGGTTGGCTTATCCCTTTGTACTTTTGTCCATCCTCATGCTCCAGCGAAACTCAACAAAGGCATTGTCTGAGTGGTTTTATCATGTTGTGCTGTGGGAAGTTGTCGGAGCTGTATTATGCGGCGCACTTTTGGGTTATATAGCCGGCCGTCTTCTAAAATTAGCTGAACGTAAAAAAACAATCGAACATTCTTCTTTTCTGGGTTACACTATAGCCCTCTCTCTTATGGTATTGGGTGCTGGCAAACTGATCGGTACTGATGGCGTTCTAGCTGTATTCGTGGCTGGATTGACCTTCGGTAATGTGATAGGAGGTAAACAACGGGCGGAGGAAGATAATGTTCAAGAGGCAATTAACCGCTTTTTTAACCTGCCGATTTTTATTTTGCTTGGCTTAACAATTCCTTGGCGACAATGGGGATCAATAGGATGGTGGAATCTAATTCTAATAGTAGTGACAGTGTTGTTATTGCGCCGATTACCAGCAATTTTGTTACTAAATCGATTGATTAAGCCAATTAAAAATATCCCAGAAGCATTGTTTACGGGTTGGTTTGGGCCAATTGGTGTTGCTGCTATTTTTTACGCAGGTTATTCTCTGCGTCGAACGGAGGTAGAAGAGGTTTGGTTAGTTTGCAGCTTGATGATTTGCGCTTCTATCGTTGCTCAAGGCTTGAGTGCCACTCCCTTAACAAAGCTCTACGGTAAATACATTCGTAACAAGAATCAGCTAGCAAGTGAAAGTTAATATGAAACACTGGCATTCTCTAAGTTTACTGCTTGGACTAGTACTACCTGGGATGTGGTTGGTCAGTGGTCTGTTGATTTCTTGGATTCTAAGAATGCCATTCTGGGTAGGGATATTGATTGGAGCAATCATTGCCTCGACCGATCCTGTGGTTGCAACCTCCATTGTTACTAAAGTGATCGCCATCCTGATATTACGTCGACAACCAATCTTGCTATTTTTAAATCGATGGATTAAGCCGTTACATGTCCTGGCGCATGGTCAAACAATGGGAAAGGTAGTGATGTGAGGAAATATGGTGATGACAGGCTATTATAAACTTATCGAACTCACGTAGGGTTAGATTGCGTTTTCCCCGATCATTCCACAAACAGTAATATTGCGTGACCGTCAGGGTCTTTAATGAGACAAGCTTGCCGATAAGGAAATGAGCGATCGCTAAACTGTACAATTCTTGGTGATACAAACTGAACTCTGTTGTGCTGTAACTTATCCACTAGCTGTTCAATACCATTAACAACAAGCTCAATTTGTACCCTCGCAATATCGCAACTTTTCCAGTCACTTGGTATAGGACGGCCTTTCCCAGGCACAAGATAATCCAGCAGTTCAATTCCTACACTACCTTGAACTGGTCGCAGTGCTGTAATTTGGACTTCGGCTGCTGGTAAGTTATCCAAACGAGCCTGAGTTGCACGCCAATTGAGACTGCGGCTATCAACTTGTATTCCCAACAGGTCACGATAAAAGTGTAGACTTTGCTCGGTGTTGGAAATAGTGATCGCACTATGATCGATTCCTAAAAATAAGCGATCGCTGTTCTGATGCCATTTATCTTGTCCTTTATCAGGCGGAAACCAAATTAGCTCTAAATCGTGACCGTCAGGATCTTTAAACTTAAAAGCACGGACACCAGCAGAGGTTTCATTACCAGGTGGTATTGTCTGGGGCGCAGTAGATATGGGTTGAATGGGAAATGAATATAGATGAGCATAAGCACGCTCCATATCACTTACCACAATCGCCAAATGTTGAAACCATAAGTCATTACTTTGGGAATCACTGGGAATAGGTTTTCCTTCTACATTGAGATATTCTATTAATTCGATGAGTTCATCACCTAGCCGTAAAGTAACAATACGAATTTCTGCCCCAGGTATGCCTTCTAAATCGCTGTAATCTTCTTGTGCAACAGTGATGTCAGAAACGAGTTCAAAATTAAGTGCTTGGGTGTAGAAATCCAAAGAGCGATCGCAACTTGTTACCGTTAAGCCAATAGCTCTAATTCTTTGTACTTGTACATTGGTTTGACTAGGCATATTCAACCACCTTTGTACTTACAATTAATTTTCTGTTAAAGGGTATGAGTCACAAGGCAAAAGGTAGAAGTTATTGAATTTTGAATTTTATAGCTAGCTTCTTAATAGAGTAATTTGAATTTTTAAGCCTGCCATATATAAAGAAGTGAGAAGAGGAAGACCCAAACAATATCAACAAAGTGCCAAAACAAAGTGGTAGCACTCACACCAAAGTGACCTTTTTCGTAGTTACCTCGCCTGAAGGAGCGGACAAGCATAGTTATTTGGAGAATCACACCAGTAAGAACGTGTAGACCGTGAAAACCTGTTAATACATAAAATGTAGAACCGACTAGACCTGTGCTTAACCCAAAATCAAGATTACTCCACTCAATTCCTTGACCGATTAAGAAATAGGTTCCCATGCAAATTGTCATCAGCCATAGCCAACGGAATTTATTTAGCCTATGATGCTTAAGAGCATTTTCTGCTGGTTGAATAACAAAGCTGCTAGAAAGCAAGACAATTGTATTAATTATTACAAAATTAGATAATTCTGGCCCTGAAATCCCAGGTGGTAGCCAATTTTCTGAATGCGTTAACCGCAGACCAACATATGTAAAGATAAAGCTCAAAAAGACTATGCTTTCCGACAACAAAAACACAGTAAATCCAAAAATTGCTTTGCCATGATGGTCTTCAGCACGTCCACCACGGACTGGTAGGTAACGCTTGAGCCAATTTGGTAGGTATCGCCGCCACCGTTCTAAAGGGATAGGACTTTCATCTACATGAATTACACCACGGTTCATAAATTCATAATTTTTGTTATTTGTCATTAGTCATTGGTCATTTTTCATGAGTTCTTATTTTTCTCCCTGATGATAGTCGGAAGGTTCTATGACTGAGTATTTGGGATCGCCGTAGTCATAGGGTGGTCTTTTTACAACAGGAATTTCTTCAAAGTTATCTCGCGGTGGAGGTGAGGTCGTTTGCCATTCTAGTCCTGTGGCGTGCCAAGGATTGTTGACTGCCCTTTGTCCGTATAGCAAAGAACCTATCATATTGGCAATAAAAGGCAGTATGGATACTCCTAACAAAAATCCTCCTAAACTAGCGATGACATTCCATCCTTGATAGCGTGGATCGTAAGAGGAAATGCGGCGTACCATTCCTTGTAAACCTAGTGGCAGCATGGGGAAAAAAGTTAGGTTAGCACCAATGAAAGTTAACCAGAAATGCACCTTACCCCAACCTTCAGCATACATTCGTCCAGTTATCTTCGGAAACCAATAGTAAATGGCAGCAAAGATTGCCATTGTGATGGTGTTAAAGACAATGTAGTGGAAGTGCCCCACTACAAAGTAGGTATTGTGGACGTGAATATCAAACGGTACTGCTGCCAACATTACACCAGTGACACCACCGAGTAGAAACATGGCTGCACCTCCCATAGCGAACAGCATGGGTGTCTCCAAGTGCAGCTTACTCTTCCACACTGTAGCCGTCCAGCCAAATGCCTTTACACCAGTAGGCACAGCAACCAACATGGAGGTAAACATGAATAATATCCGCATCCAGCTAGGAGTAGCACTGGTGAACATATGATGCACCCAAACGAAAATGCTGACTACAGCGATGCCTAAAGAAGCAACAGCTAATGATCGATAGCCAAATAGAGGGTTACGGGAAAAGGCTGGCAGAACCTCCGCAAAAATACCGAAAGCAGGTAGTGCCATAATATAAACTGCGGGGTGGGAATAGAACCAAAATAAATGCTGGTAAATGATCGGGTCGCCATTCTCTAAGGGTTTGAAGAATTGCGTCCCAAAACTGAGATCGAATAACAGCAGGATCAATGCGCCTGTTAAAGAAGGCAAATTAATCAGTTGCAACAGTTGGGCGCTGAGAACTGACCAGACAAATACAGGCATTCGGAAAAAAGTCATCCCTGGGGCGCGCATCCAAAAAATGGTAGTAACAAAGTTAACAGCCCCCATTATTGAAGAGATGCCAATCAGGACTATACTTACAATCCAAATAAATTCACCATTAATCGGCTGACCAGGAGGAATTTGCAGACTAATTGGAGGATAAGACCACCAGCCGGACTGTGCTGTTCCATTGGGCAGCAAGAAGCTAGATATTAATAAAATCCCGCTTGGTGGCAGAATCCAGAAAGAGATAGCGTTGAGCAGGGGAAACGCCATATCCCGCGCTCCCAGCATTAGCGGCACTAAGTAGTTAGAGATACCTGCATTGAAGGGGATAATCCATAAAAAGATCATGATTGTCCCGTGCAAGGTGAACAAGCCGTTGTACAAGGGACGATCAAGTACATTTGATTGAGGTGTAATCAGTTCAGCACGGATGAGCATTGCCAACAGTCCGCCAATCAAGAAGAAAATGAAAGTCGTCACCATGTACTGAACGCCGATGACTTTATGGTCAGTGCTGAAGCTGAAGTATCGTCGCCAGTTATTCTCCGACTCGTTTTGAGGCTCTCTATCTTCGGTGATATTTTCACTAGAATCATGTGTCATTCATTACTTTCCTTTCATTGGCGATCGCTCTTTGTTCAGGTGCAACAGTGTACCAGCCACTCTTAAAAAATGTTTTTGGCGGTTGAGTATACTCAGCAACTGCCTGATTTTTGATAGTTGTTGGTTGATGTTGGGTTTGACTAAGCCACTGGTTATATTGCTCAAGGGATTCAATGTGTACATCGGCATCCATCAAAGCAAAGTAAGTACCGCTAAATAAAGCATCTTTCAGCTTGTATTGACCCGTGCGCGTGGGTGTAACTACAAGATCAATGTCGCGTCCAGGCACAATATACTGCTGTAAGCGGAATTCAGGAACGTAAAAACTGTGAAGTACGTCCTTTGCGTGCATATTTAAGCGAGTACGACGATTTACAGGTAGGTGTAATTCATTACTAGTAAAATTATTGGGATAGCGAAAAGACCAATCCCACTGCTTGACGAAAACATCAATAGTTTCAGCCGCCCCTTTAGGTTTGTCATCACTTGATGCGGCATAGACTGGTTCTTCTAAAGGTGTATGCAAATGTACAACTTGTTGCAAACCTAGAATATTTAATTGCTGATAAATATTGAAGCCTTGGAAAGCCAGCCACAAAACTAACAAAGTAGGAGCGGCCGTCCATAAAAATTCTAGTTTGATATCGCCTCTGGATGGGTGTCCCTCGCTGTAGTCATTTTTGGGTGCGCGAAAGAACAGTACTGAGTACACCATCATACCTACAAGCCCAAGAATAATAAACGCGCCAATTGAGGTTAAGAAGCTAAACAAACTATCTACCTTTTGCGCTTCTGCTGTGGCTTCAGGCGGCATCCAAGAATACGCTTGCTGTCCAATCCAATGACTGACAACAAGCAAAACTGCAATATAACCAGCTATTAGTAAATATTCTAAAAATCTAGACATAAAACTTTCTAAATTCCCATTTATTTAGGCAGTAAGTTTGGGTTTACGCCCTCTTGGAGTAACTTAGCAGCAGTGACGTGAATCCCGAATTCCGATCCTAATTGCCCTCCTAATGTTCCGTGGATATATAAAATACCTAGCATTGCAATCCCTACTAACAAGTAACACCATTGCACTTGTCTAGAAGCATCCTTACGCCAGCGATAGCGTTGTAAACCTCGCCACACGGTCATAGCAACGATAATCCCCAACAACGCAACACCACCCAAACCATGTAAAAGCATTGTCCAGGAAGCATTTAACCCCCAATCGCTCTTTTGATTAATGGGTGGATTTGCCAGCAGTAGCTCAAAAAAACCAAAGGCAACTGTAAAAAAAGTGATAATAGATGCGCCTAGAAGGTTGTACCAACCAACATCAAAGAAGCCAGAACGGATAGCAGTCAGACCCAAAAATTTGAAGATTGGTCGTTCTATGGGAAAAATAGCTCCTGCTATATCGAATAAAACGGCAATAATAAATAAACCTAATGTCAGATGCACCAGCTTGGGATGCATAGGAATTTCGTAGGGCAATCCGTTAGCGCCTAATCTCAATCTTAATTGGTCAATTAGTTGCGAGTTCATGGCGATATTCCCTGCTTCATCGCTTCAACGACAGGCTCAACATGCAATCCGTATACCCAAAATAGCTTGCTACCTAGATATACTTGCAGAAAAACTAGACAAACTAAAAATGTGGCAACACCAAGGTAAGCGGGAGGAAGTTTTAGCGGGTTACGGTTACGAAGCACAAACCGCCAAGCTGTAATTGCAGCAACGATCGCTCCCAGCGACCAACCCATAAGTGTGTGAAAGTTGAGTGTTAGCTGAACTGCTGGATACACTTGTGCCAGACCTGCTTCAAATTGTCCAAAAATTATCGCTATAAAAATCGCGATCGCTGCAACAAATATATTCCAAAAACCGACCTCAAACAAACGCACATTGCGTGTGAAATAACCAATTACATCACAAATAAAGGAGAAGAACACCATCGCAATTACGAAATGGACAATTATTGGGTGTAACGGATCGGGGTACGGGAGATTTTCGCTATTAAGAGGTAGAGAGAACATTGCTTTCTCCTAGCGATCGCTAGATGCTGTATTCTGAGTTAATTTTGAGCAAAACAAAATTCATTCTTGAATTTTCAGCTTAAAATTGCTCTCCACAAAAGTATTATTAACTCTTACCTAAGAAACAGAACAATAAATACTATCGTTAGAATGATTTCGAAAAATAATTTATTGATTCTTGTTAATTAGATTTTCAATTTAAAAAAATATAAGAGTTCTTGTCAACTCAGTTTTTTATTTAGTTGTCAAATGAGTGCTGCTAGCTTCATGCTTCCAAAATTGCATACAATTATGAAAAGGAAATGAAATTTTTCTCGATCTTTAGAAATAATTTTTTATTCCTTCCCTAATTTCAGACAATTAGCACTGCAAACTTCTAAAGTAATGCCAGAATCAAAGCAATAGCTGTCAATAAATTAAATATTATCGAAGAAGGGAACACAGAACATGGAACTGTTCTGTGTTCCCGCATCGAAGTCTAAAACCCATCTTCTATAATTTGCAAGTTTGGGTTGCGTCTAAATCTCCATCTTAAACTCTTTACCTATTACTCATTACCGGGTGATGTGGCGATTCCTCCATTCTTTTTTAAAAAACAGGCTTCCACGCCACCCAATCTTGGTGAGTTTTTGTACCTTGAAATGTCAAGCCTCTAATTAGGAGCGATCGCTACTCCTATTTGCAGTTTAAGAACGCCGCACGTTCAAACAACACCATTCTTTGCGTTTCCACAGAGTAGCAACCACCCAACCATTTTTTTCTAAAGTATCAGCAACGGCTTTCGATTGCTCGACTAAGATACCACTGAAGATACACCAAGTGCTGGGTTTGGCGATCACACTCATTTGGGGAACCAGTTCAATAATGACATCAGCTAGGATGTTGCATACGATACCATCAACTGGTGCAGTGATCAGTTTTGCTGCAACATCTACACTACCTTGTGCCACAAGCAAGCGTTCGGCATCGATGCCGTTGAGTAAGAGATTTTCTTGGGTTGATTGCACTGCCAGGGGATCAGTATCTACCGCATAGACTTGCTTTGCTCCCAGTAGTATAGCTCCGATGGAAAGGATACCAGAACCACAACCAATATCTGCAATTACCGTATCTTTTGCTTGTTCTTTTTCTGTAACAAAAGCAGCAGGATCTTCAGAAAATCTCATTTCCAAGGATTCCAAACACAATTGAGTTGTAGCATGGTTTCCTGTACCAAAAGCCATACCAGGATCAAGGCGGATAATTAAGCGATCACTATTTTCTGGCGTTGGATACCAAGCGGGATTAATCAAAAAGCGATCGCCTATTTCCTGTGGTAGCCAGTATTGTTTCCAGCTACTTGCCCAATCTTGTTCGTCAATGAACTGCCAACTTATAGTAGGTGCAGCAATTTCCATACACAACGCGTCTTGGCGTAACCACAGCGATAGCGCGGCTAAATCCAAAAGCTGTGCTTGAAATCTCGGTAAATAAGCCCTTACCAGACTTTGATTTCCTTTTTTTTCACTTGCTGTACCACGACAGCCAAAATTTCCCAGCCGCCAAAAGACACTATCTTCTAGTTCTGGTTCACAAAGAATTTGTAATTCCCACCAAGTGTTAGCCATAGATCTATTAGGGAGATGGGGGGATGGGGAGATGGGGGTGAGGAGTGTGAGGGGTAGAGATGTTCTCCTTATCCTCCTTATCCCCCTTGTCCCTCTTACCCGAACCCTGATCCCCGATCCCTATTCCCTTATTAAAGTGTTACTGTATACGCATCCCGAATTCCAGGTACTTTGGTGATCTCGCCTAAAATGCCATCAGGTAAGGGATCATCAAGACTGAGAACCATCACCGCATCACCACGAACAATTTTCCGACCTACCTGCATACTAGCAATATTGACATTAAAGCTGCCCAATAGGGAACCAAGTTTACCAATGATTCCTGGCATATCCCGGTGTACGGTGAACAGCATGTGATGGCTGGGGGGAACGTTAATTGGGAAACCGTCAAGGTTTGTGAGGCGGATTTCTCCATCGCCTAACAAAGCGCCTGTGACAGCATGAGTACCCAAAGAACCAGTAGCCTCCAAATGTATGGAACCAGCATAGTCTTTAATCGCTGCATCCCGGGTTTCAATCACACGGATTCCCCGTTCTTTGGCTTCGATGCTGGCATTAACGTAATTTACCCGTTCTCGCAGTGCTTGGAAAAGTAGTCCTTTGAGGGATGCGACTACTAACGGCTGACTTTTATTGGTTGCTAGTTCACCTTGCAATCTGACATTGAGCAATTCTACTCTACCGCCTGCTAATTGTCCGACGAGATTACCCAAGGTTTCGGCTAACTGCATGTAGGGTTTGAGTTCTTCTAAGACATCCGGTCCCAATCCCGGAATATTTACTGCTGATCGCGCTGGTAAACCTAAAAGTACATCGCGAATTTGTTCAGCAACATCAATAGCTACGTTCACTTGCGCCTCTGTTGTGGAAGCACCTAAGTGGGGAGTGAGGATGACTTCTTTACCCAAAGACCGTAAACTAGATTCTCCTAATGGTTCAGACTCGAAGACATCAAGGGCAGCGCCAGCAATTTTACTTTCTTTAATGGCAGTTGCGAGAGCTTCTTCATCAATGATGCCACCACGAGCGCAGTTGATAATTCTGGTGGTAGGTTTCATTTTTGCCAACATATTGGCATTGATTAAATGGGTGGTTTCTGGAGTTTTGGGGATGTGTAGGGTAATGTAGTCTGCTTGCTGTACCAATAAATCCATATCCACTAGTTGACAACCAAGCTGTTCAGCTCGTTCTGTAGAAATAAACGGATCATAAGCCAGCAATTTCATTCCCATTGCTTTGGCAACAGCAGCAACATGGGAACCAATTTTACCCAAACCGACAATACCGATAGTTTTTTTGTAGACTTCAGCACCAACAAAGGTTTTACGATCCCATTCACCGCGTTTTACAGAAGCGTTGGCATCAGGAATGTGACGAGACAAAGACAACATCATTGCCAATGCGTGTTCAGCAGCAGCGATGGTGTTTCCTTCTGGAGAGTTAACAACTACAATCCCCTGACGTGTGGCGGCGGCAACATCGACGTTATCTACACCTACACCAGCGCGTCCGATAATTTTGAGTTGTGTCCCAGCTTCGATGATTTCTTTAGTAACACGGGTTCCAGAACGAATCATCAGTGCATCATATTCACCAATGATTTTGACTAATTCTTCTGGTTTTAAGCCTGTTTTGACATCAACAGTAGCAACTTGGGATAAAATGTCAATCCCAGCTTGGTCAATTGGATCAGAGACGAGAACCTTAGACATGATGGTTGGTTTTAAGCTAGAGGTAATGCGATCGCTGGAATATTAAGTTTAATGTTTATGTGTACCAGTTGAGCAAGGAATATAAACAACATGATTTAGCTGGACTGCTATACCTCTTGTTCAGCTTCTCTACTTAGCTGGTTAGGAGTTCAGAGTAAACTTACCTTTTCCTCAATTACCACCTGTGGAAGCATAATACTGTAAGTAATTAGCCGAACTTGATATAAGACTCTCTCGCTAAATATAAAGCATCAATAGTGCAAACACCTATATGTTTATTAAATATTCCAAAAGTAGAGGCGTGATCTTCCTGATCCCGAATTTTGGTCTTTTCATCTTTGTGTTTTAGAGCCTTGGTGGTTCAAAAGTTGATTTTTCACCACTAAGACACTAAGACACCAAGAAAAATACTTTACACCTTAAAAGGATTAGTTTTGAGGAATGACATAGTCTAATTTTTTACTAGATAGAAAGCAATACTATTACTTAAGTATTGAAATATTAAAGTTTTAAAAAATACGTAATTTTTACATACCTATTTTATATAAACCAGCAGCAGCATAGAAGTGTAGCTGTCAAATATATATTTATTTTCTAGTTCAAAACCCTTTATATAAAGGGTTTTGAAATTTGCTGCTGCCAATTTTTAGTAAATTTAAACTACATAAAGAAGAGTTATGCCAGCAGATTTCGCAGGTAACAATTTAAATAATTCTAGGAATTTAAATGTTAATTATATCAACCAAACCTTTACAGATTGGGTAGGAAAGCGTGATAAAAACGATTACTACAGCTTCAATGTGAGTAGTCGTAGTAGCTTGAATCTAGTTGTTGATGGTCTGTCAGCCGATGCTAATTTACAATTGCTAAATAGTAGTGGTGCTGTAATCGCGGGTTCTGACAATCGTAAAAAGAAGGCAGAGACAATCAGCACAACTTTAGATGCTGGTACTTACTATATCAGAGTTTACCGAGCCAATAAGAAAAAGAGTACTTACTACAATTTAAAAGTTTCTGGCAACGAAGCACCACAATCTTTACAGTTTAGTACCAGTAAAAGTAGCTACCAACAAGGTGAAACAGTTAGCCTTGCAAACACTAGTGTCTTTGATGGTAATAGTGCAGCTGACTTAGCACGAGTAGATTTTTGGTTGCAAAAAGACGGTGTTCAATGGCAAGATATCGCCGATGCGGTGAACTTCATTGCCAACAGTAACGATAACCGCTATGCCAGTTTTGAATACAGTTTATCTGGTCTGGGTGCTGGCAACTATTTATTATCAGCAAAAGCTTATGATAAATCTGGTGCTAGTACGGACAGCATACAAACCAGTTTTAGTGTTGTACCTGTTTCTACTCAAGACTGGTTTGATCTTAATATTCAAGATGCAGGTATACGTGAGGCTGCAAGATGGCATTTTACAGATAATATCCTTGATCGCAACGATATGATTGCTATCCTCAGGGAAGCAAAAGACAGTAGTGTGGTTGATGGTACTGAGTTAACAGACTTGCGTACATTAGTTAATAATTCCTCTTTTTTAGGAATACCAGAGTATGTACGTGTTTTATCTAATAAAGTCGTTAATGATGACCTAGCCAATCAAAATTATCAAGGTAGGGCGCTAGGTAACTTGTATGCAGGTAGCAGTGATATTCAAATCGAGAACTTAATTAGCAAATGGTTTTTAGGTAGCGATCGCCCCACAACTTCCTATAATTATCAATACGCTAATGGTTCTCTGTTTCAAAATGGTATTACTTATCAAGATATTAAACAAGGTAGTATTAATGACTGCTTTTTCCTCACAGGTTTAGCAGCAACTGCTTTTCGTTTATCCACTATGATTGAGAATATGTTTATTGATAACGGTGATAATACTTTTACCGTGCGTTTTTACAACTATGGAATTGCTGATTATGTGACGGTAGATAGGTATTTACCCACCAATCAAGCAGGATATTTTGTTTACGCTAGCAAAGACAATTACTACGGAAACTCTGGCAATGAATTATGGGTAGCTTTAGCTGAGAAAGCTTACGCTCAACTAAATGAATCTGGATGGATTTATCAAGATAATACCAATTCTTATAATGGCATCGGTAATGGTGGTTATGTTAGTGATGCCCTAACAAATATCACGGGATTAAACACTTCTCTCGCCAATCTTCTCAATTTTAACTCAATAGTAAATGCTTTCAATTCTGGACAAATGATTGGTTTGAGTACAAAATCAACAGTAGTAGATGCAAATATTATTGCTAGTCATGCTTACGCACTAGTAGGTTACAATTCTGCTACTCAGATGTTTACACTGTTTAATCCTTGGGGTATCGATAATGATACTTCCAAACCAGGTATTATCGAGCTTTCCTGGAATCAAATTGAGACAGATTTTAGTTATTGGGATGCGACAACAAATAATATTGTGTGATTTTGTGGTTTAAAAAATAATTTATACTAGATGTAAATCACAGCATTGAACAACATTATATTTCATCAATCGAACACCGATAAACACCGATAAACACCGATGAGATTATCCATGTGCATCTGTGTGCAACTGTGTTCGTTTCTTCAAAAAGACTTGGACTATTATATCTATATTTTCTAAATTTTAGATGAATAAAAACTCAAGTGATCGCTACAAAGTTTGAGTCATTCAATATACATTTTTTAAGTTTTTGTTTGCATCTCTTGAATTAATTCATTAAAACAAAATTATTTGTAAACTAATTAGCATTTTACATCATATTTATATAGTAATTATTGGCAAAGAGGGAGATAATTCAATGCTTTAAAATTTTACCAAAGGAGAAAATACTTATGCCCATTAAAAGTCATAATCAGAACTTGTTTGATAATAAAGGGCTAAATATTACTCCTAATTACTCAGTAGATAATTTTAGTTCGCCAAATGAATACTACTTTTACAGTAGTCGTAGTAGCTTTCATACAAAAGGAAATATTCTAGAACCAGATGTTATTGAACTGCGACGAAAAGATCGCAAATCAAAAAAATCTGTATCATCTCAAGCTACCAAAGCAGACTTAGTAATACAAAATGCATTTGCTCCTAGTGTGGCAGCCGCAGGCAGTAATATTCAAATTTCTTATCAGGTGAAAAATAAAGGTAAAAATAGTGCTGGATTTAACTATACAGATTTCTATCTTTCTAAAGATAAAAATATTAGTAGTGATGACTCTCTTTTAGGTTGGAACTGGCTTGGTAGTCTTGGGGCTGGTAGTTCTACCTCTCAATCTCAAAATGTGACTATCGATAGCAATCTTGCTGCTGGAAACTACTACATATTGTACAGAGCCGATGCTTTTGATAATGTCATAGAAATTAGTAATACCAATAATATTTTGGCGCGGGAAATTACCATTACTAATACAGCAAGTGGAGGATATAACCCCAACTCTGGTTATGGCTTAATTAACGCTTCCGCAGCAGTGGCCAAAGCTATCGGTGAAAAACCTTTTGCAGATGTTCCTGACTTGGGTGGAAATAACTGGGGGGCTGATTTGGTAAAAGCACCAGAAACTTGGGCGAAGGGATACACAGGTAAAGGTGTGGTTGTGGCTGTTTTAGATACCGGAGTAGACTACAATCACCAAGACTTAAGTTCTAATATCTGGACGAATAGGAAGGAAATTGCTGGTAACGGCAAAGATGATGATGGTAACGGCTATATTGATGATTACTACGGTTGGAATTTTGATGGCAACAATAATAGTACCTTAGATGTTAATGGTCATGGTACTCACGTCTCTGGTACTATTGCTGGAGTGAATAATGGCTATGGTGTCACTGGTATTGCCTATGATTCTAAGATTATGCCAGTGAAAGTTTTAGACGATGAAGGCTCAGGTTCTTATAGTGCGATCGCTAATGGTATTTACTACGCAGTAGATAATGGCGCTGATGTGATTAACTTGAGTTTAGGCGGCGGGCGTTCTAACGATACACTTCAAAAAGCGATTGAATATGCCAGCAATAAAGGTGTTATTGTGGTCATGGCAGCTGGTAACGATGGTAGTTCACAACCAGCTTATCCTGCCCGTTATGCGAAAAACTATGGACTTGCTGTTGGTGCGGTAGATAAAAATAAAAATCTTGCAGACTTTTCCAACCGTGCGGGAGCAGATCAACTTACTTACGTTACAGCTCCCGGAGTCAATATCTATTCTACACTTCCAGGTAACGAATATGCATCCTATAGTGGCACATCAATGGCGACTCCCCATGTCGCGGGTGTAGTTGCTTTGATGCTTAGCGCCAACCCTAACCTGAGTGATACTCAAGTACGTCAAATTCTCGCAGAAACATCAGGAAATACGACAACGCAAGCTGCAAATTATAGTGCAAATACTACCAGCTTAAGTTATGACACTAATGTGACTGCTATTTCTAGTTTCGATACCAATGTTACTTCACCTTGGATTCGCAGCTATACAAATAGAGATACTGTTACTTCTGTTAGTAATCCCAGTTCTGCACCAGAGAATCAAAATCATATCTTGCCAAATTCATCTGCATGGTCGCAATTTTGGCATGAGTACAAGAACAGTGTAATTGGTGATAGTACCACTAGCACAAGTAACGATAATTATTTTGAAACAGAAAGCATAATTGAAAAACGTAAAGTTTTAAGCTAATGCGGGTTTTGGGCATGGTTGAGTCTGTTGTAGCGTTGGGTCTGTTCTTGGTTTCGGCGTTAGGGAAATGGGTTTGATCAGCAAGCGAACACAGATAAACACAGATGATTTATCGCTGCTACTATACGACCATTCCCCAAACTACTAAAACACAGCTATGATTGCTTAAATGATGGTTCAACCCTCATCCTGGGTAGAGTCTGGAATGCAAATTAGCAAACTCAGAAATTTACACCTATTCAAATTTACTTCAGAGTTACAATTTCGACTAGAAGAAGTTGCAGAGAAGAAAAAAGCTGGAATGCTTAACTCCGAAGAAGAAGCTGAATTAGCAGGTATATTGGAGCTTGATAGAATTTTACTTTGCTTAATGCCAGGATAATTGCTGAGTCATGACCGTGTTTGAAGTTAAAAGTTTAGGACTTACGCAAAAACTCTCTCAAACTCTTATTCTTCGTGTCCTTTGTGTCCTACCCTACGGGAAGCCGCTTGCGCGTCTATGTGGTTCATTTTTATTTATTACACGACGTCAGCACATCTTTATACAGAATTGGCATCAGCCTACTGAAGTAGACTTTAGCTATAAACCTTGGAATGAAATTCCAAGGCGATTAGTAGCAAAGCGGGGATTTATCAGATGTAGGGAATAGTCAATAAACGACATTCTACAAAAATGCAGTGTTCAAAATTTATCATTTAACGTCCCACCAATTTATCCCGCAGATGCTTAATCTTATCCCGTAACTTCGCCGCTTCTTCAAACTCTAGTTTCTTCGCTGCTTCTTTCATCTGTGCTTCTAGTTGAGTAATCAATTCTGGAATGTTTTCTAACGGTAATTCATCTATATGTTGATCAACTGTTTCTATTTCTTGAGCATTTAACCTTCTTGATACTTCTAAAAAAGACAAAATCGCGTTACTCGATTTTTTCACAATCGGCTGTGGTGTAATTCCGTGCATCTTGTTATATGCCATTTGAATACCCCGACGGCGTTCGGTTTCTTCAATGGCTTTAATCATGCTATCGGTGAGATTATCTGCATACATAATTGCTTGTCCCCGGACGTGACGCGCTGCTCTTCCGATAGTTTGAATTAGGGAACGTTCGGCACGTAAAAAACCTTCTTTGTCTGCATCTAAAATTGCTACCAAAGAAACTTCTGGCAAATCTAAACCTTCCCGTAATAAGTTCACACCAACCAAGACATCAAAGTTAGCATCACGCAAGTTTTGGATAATTTCTATTCTTTCAATCGAGTTAATTTCAGAATGTAAATACCTCACCCGAATACTATTTTCTTGTAGATAATCTGTTAAATCTTCCGCCATTCTTTTAGTTAATGTGGTGATTAACACTCGTTCGTGGCGGTCTACTCGATCTTTAATTTCACCCAATAAATCATCAATTTGTCCTTCAGTGGGACGGACAATAATTTCTGGATCAAGAACGCCAGTTGGTCGAATGATTTGTTCTGCTATATGTCCATCGGAAACTTCTAATTCCCATTCTCCTGGAGTTGCAGAAACAAAAATACACTGGTTAACTTTTGACCAAAATTCTTCTGCTTTTAAAGGTCGGTTATCAGCCGCACTTGGTAAGCGAAAACCATGCTCAATCAATACTTTTTTTCTAGCTTGATCACCGTTATACATACCCCGAATTTGGGGTACGGTAACGTGAGACTCATCAATCACTAACAACCAATCTTTCGGGAAATAATCTATTAAACATTCTGGTGGTTCTCCGGCTTGTCTTCCTGCTAGGTGGCGAGAATAGTTTTCCACACCGTTGCAGTAACCGACTTCGCGCAACATTTCTAAGTCATAGCGGGTACGCTGATCGATTCTTTGCGCTTCGAGTAATTTCCCTGCTGATTCTAACTGTGCTTTGCGCTCTTTTAATTCTTGGGCGATCGCATCACAAGCTTCCTCTAACCTTTCTTCTGGGGTGACAAAGTGACGTGCGGGATAGAGGTTCACTGCTTGCAAACTCTGGAGTATTTCACCCGTGACTGGATCGACGTAACGAATCGCGTCAATTTCATCACCAAAGAACTCGATGCGAATAATCCGATCTTCGTAGGCTGGGCCAATTTCCAGGACATCACCCCGAACCCGAAAACGTCCCCGACCTATTTCTGTATCATTTCGGCTGTATTGTACTGATGCCAAATCTCGCAAAATCTGCCTTTGATTTACTTCCATTCCCACTTGGAAGGGAATCGCAGCTTTGAGGTATTCTGAGGGAATTCCCAAACCATAGATACAACTGATGGATGCGACAACGATGACATCACGCCTCTCAAAGAGCGATCGCGTGGCTGAGTGTCGCAACATATCTATCTCATCGTTGATAGAAGCTGTTTTTTCAATATAGGTATCGGTTACAGGAATGTAAGCTTCTGGTTGATAATAATCGTAGTAACTGACAAAGTACTCAACAGCGTTGTTAGGAAAGAATTCTCGTAACTCATTACAAAGCTGGGCTGCAAGGGTTTTGTTGTGCGCCAGTACCAGAGTCGGTTTACCGACTTTTTCTATCACTGATGCGATTGTAAATGTCTTCCCGGTTCCAGTAGCTCCCAGTAATGTCTGATAACGATTGTCAGTTTGGATACTACTAACTAACTGTGCGATCGCTTGTGGCTGATCGCCTGTTGGACTGAAGGGTGCTTGAAGACAAAATTTTGTCATGTAGTTTTGCTCTAAATACCCTAAAGAAGGTAGAAGGCAGAAGGCAGAAGGCAGAAGGAACAAAAGCTTATTAATCAAGCGTTGTTACCTTTTTCAATTTGATAGTATTTTCGCCATACTGCACTCAATACCTATCTCATAATAGCGAATATACACTGATAGCGAACACACCCTTTACTTACCACAGTTGTATTTATATAGCAATTATTCTTAATAATAAATTACATTAATGACTTATTGATCTTTACTTATGTGTAGATTTTAAACAACCCTATAGATATACAATATTTTTTAAAGTTAAACTTTAATCTATAGGAAAAATTTCACTTCTGTTGAATTTTTGTAAAAAATACTTAACAATTTAGAGGTATTAGCATATGGCCGTTAGCAGCAATGGTAAGGCACTAAGTCCTCGCCAGCGTGCCAAATTAAAGGGGGAAAATACAGTGGAAGTCGAGAATAACAAAGCACAAAGCTCAAACAATCAAGATAGTAATCTCGTAACTCAGGCAGATTCATCCGGTAAATTAGAAGTAACAGATACACTTGCTATTTCTGGAGTACGTCCAATTGCTGCTAGTGATTTGCAAGTAGCAGAGACAATCTCAATTGCTGGTATACGTCCTATTAGCACTAGTAGCTTACAAGTTGTAGAAACAATGAACGTTATGGGTGTGCGTCCTATTGTCGCAAACACAATCCATGTAGTTGATAGTATTAACTTATCAGGGATTCGCCCAATCGCCTCCAGTTCTTTGGTAATTTCTGAAACCTACTCTGTGATGGGTAATCGTCCTGTAGCATCAAATGTTATTGATGATTCCGAATTTTTGATGGGTTATCTTGATTAGTGAAAACTAATTATCTATATAATTGCTAACCCGCCTTTCTAGAAAAGGCGGGTTTTTTATGAAATATTTTGAGTCCTTGGTTGATTGTTGATAGTAATTTGTTGGTATCTAATCTAATAATTTCTTATCTCTCTTTGAGTATAGTAGCTAATATACCTATGGAAAGAAGGCTAAGGTAAAAATCATTAGCTAATTTATAAACATCAAAGCTAAACAAATCAAAGTTAATTATCAGCTTTGCAACAGCTTTGAAACAGATGATTATATAAAACCAGGAGAAAAAAATGAGTTTAGAAGATAGAACCAAAGCTACAGCTAAAAATGTAGAAGGTAAAGCTCAAGAAGCATGGGGAAATGTTACTGGCGATCCAGAAGACAAAGCAGAAGGAAAAGCCAAGCAAGCAGAAAGTGAAGTACGTCACTCTGTAGAAGATGTCAAAGATAATATCAAGAAAAATCTTGATTAAGATTTTGGATTAGCTTTTGAGTCTGTCAAGAAATAAATTTCTTAGCTAAAAGTTCAAGTAAGCCAAAGTCTAATGAATATAAATTTCACTCGGTTATAATAGACTTTGACTAAGAGTCTTGAAGTTTAGTTCAAGGCTTACTCAGACACAGATGCAAGACTAAGTTGAATCATCCCAAGTTCACAGCGCTAAAAGCAAATAAACAGGGTGCATTCTCTTTTATAAATGAGCGATTAGCTAAACTGGCTCAAATTCTAAAAAGATGTCGATTGAGATAGTAAGTCCGCTGAAGCGGACTTATTATTCAGAGCTAAATGTATGGATTACAAGCTGTTAATAAACATAAATAAAACATATTGTTAGTTATCTAACAGTATTTATTGAGGAGGAAACAAAAATGGGTCTGCTACAGCAGAGTCGTAAACTTGTCACGGCTGTTGTTTTAATTTTAGTTTTAACTATTACCACTGCTTGTGGTGGTAACGTTGCCCAAGTTGACCGTACCACAAATCCACCAGTAGTGGGTCGAGATGTAGCTTACGCACAATTAGAGCGGGGAAACACCGCAGCTGGACAAACTTTTGGTAACTGGGTTGTGCAAACATCTCGGGGATTAGTTACAGATGCTTATGTTCGTGATAACAACAAGTTAGGCGTCGTTATTTCTCCACAAGTTCGTCCTAACGAAGTACGAACCTTGACAAGATCTCTAATTGAAGGTTTTCGGAAAAATTTCCCTAATCAAGATTTAACGGTTTTGGTATACGCACCCGATAAGCAGCTGATTTTAACAGCTCGATATGACGTCCAAAGCAATCAGGTTCAGTACAGCTAGGGATTGTTGTTTGGTGTCCTAACAAATAACAATCAACCATCAACTACCAACAAAGATAAGAAAAGGAGATTGAGACAGTGAGTAGCAGTGAAGAGTATAAACGCCAAATTATGAGAGATTTGGCCAGGGGTGATGTTGAATCTCTTGATGATGCTCCTAGCGGTGATTTATCGCAAGAGTATCACAGCTTTGATGATTTCGCTCAGCGTACAACGCCGTCGCAGCGTCGCCAAATGTTTGAACGCTCTTTTAATGCAAGCAGTATTCCTCCTAGCCAAATGGAGCCAGAATTACAAAAGGCGATCGCTAATATTAGACCTAACGAAAGAGACGATGTCGCACGCGCCTTTTTCAAACACCTCAAGCAAAGAGGATTGGATGAGCGTCACCTGGAGCAACAACTAGGTCTTTCTACTCATAACCCCAATCGCATGAGTGCGGATGATGTTAGCAGGCTCGCTTCTTTTACATATCACAATCATCCCGACATTTTCCGGGAAGTATTGGCAGAACAGCCAGCTATCATCAAGTTCCTCAGTAATCCGATTGTGGGAGCTATTGTTGGACTTGCTGCTGCTAAGTGGTTGGGTGGTCGTAATAAGTAAATAGTGAATTTCAATAATTATAGACATGAAACGAGGGTGTGTATTACCACCCTCGTTTTTACTTGCTTAAGTCGAAGAGGAATGTTAATGAGTGAATACTTACTGGTAGATCAAAATTATTGCACTTCAAAAACCTGCAATAATTGTTAATCAATAGATAACAGTTAAAGCCAGGTAGAAATCACGATAAAAGTTTAAAAAATCTACTTTCTACGTAATTTTATCTTTAAGCAACGCTGTAATTACAGTTATTACAATTTACAGTTTTTACAATTACTGATTTAGAGAATAAAAATCAACAGCTGACATTTAACTTCATAAAATTTTTACAAAAGAAAAACAGGCTGTAGAAATTTTGTCTTCAGCTACACTTCTACTGAAATTGGAATCATCTCCCAATTACTTGCGATCGCATATCCACTATCTGCAATTATTTTCGCTTTACCAAAAATTTATCTGGCTGTCTAGTAAGTTATATTTGTGAGAACCTTATCAAATCTTATATCCCACAAAAATTAACAAGTTTGAATTGTAAAGTTTTTGTAAAGCTTTGTAGTTAGGTTTTGTTTATACTATATGATTAGTAGCGCTTATTACTAATAACTCTTGGAAAAGTTAGCAAGCTAAGGCAATCTACAAGGTTTACAATATATATTAATATTGAGTCCTTTTGTATAGGACGCGACAGGGGAGTTAACCACTGTCGCTGTAATTTTTAAGTTACAGCAGTTAAAGGGTAATTACGAATCTCACTCCAGGGAAAGTCTACCATCAGTTTTTGTCATGTTGTGGGAGTGAGTTTAATGATAGGGTTTCAATTCGCAAAAAAGCGAGGCAAAGCTAATTCAGGTATAGCACTGAGCAAATTTCAGGCAACAAAGAAGTTGCTGAAGACCACAACAATAGCTGTATCTGTTGGTATTGCAGCTGCGATCGTTTATACAAAACAGGCTCAAGCTGTTACTATTACCTTTGACGATTTACCTGGATCTGAAAATCCAATTGCTAACGGCTATGCTGGATTGAATTGGAAAAACTTTTATTACCTCAATACAACCTCTTTTACTCCTTCTGGCTATGTTAATGGGACAGTATCACCAGAAAACGTAGCCTACAATAGCTTTGAAAAAACTGTTGCGATAAGTACTGTTGATAATATTTTCGATTTTGATAGTACTTATTTAACAGCAGCTTGGAATGATAATTTGACTGTGTTAGTAGAAGGTTTTATAGGAGGGGAATCAGGGCAAAAGAAATATTCACAGACTATTGTTTTAAATACCCAAGCTCCTACACTATTTACATTTGATTTTTTCGGAATAGATTATTTAAAGTTTACATCTTCTGGTGGTAAGAACGCTGGCTACAACGGCAAAGGTACCCATTTTGCAATGGATAATTTTACTTTCAAGAAAAAAGCTAAACCTGTTCCTGAACCCGCAACCATATTTGGTTCGTTAACAGCAGGCGCAATGATGTTGACCTTATATCGAAAATACAAGCAACAAAAAGATGTAAAATAATAAGTCAATTTTTGAAGTTGTTTAGTTCAATTTAAAATATTGCCTGATATTTGCTAACGAAAATCCAAATTTGACAAAATTGCTCGGAAAGCTGCCACTAAATTAGATAATGAAAACTAATAAACTGGCTACAGTCATACGACTGACTCATCCACAGTTCTGGCTATTAACAATAGGTTCAGGTTTAATTGCAATTCATCTCACCCTGGTTTGGAAAGCAGAAAATACTAACCTATTAGGTACTAGTTTTTTGTCTTGGGCAGCTGTATCTTTTATCGTTTGGGAAAAACGAGATCATCTAAGTCTCGAAAGTGGCATTTTCTCTAGTTTTTTGGGTTTAGCTTTCATCTGGATAGCACTGACGAGAAGTGCATCTATGAACAGCTTTGGAGGTTTTTTGTATGCCTCACCCTTTATTTTTTGCTTAGGTCTTGCTTTGATAGCTTCTGGTTTTCAAGGACTAAAGCAATACATTGGGGAGTTAATCACGCTGCTTTTTCTCAGTATACCCAAGCTATTACCAGAATCGGCTATTTATCAGATTACATTACTGACTGCTAAATCATCAGCTTTTATACTTTGGTATATCGGTTTCGATGTCAATCTTTCCGGAATCAATATTTATTTACCAAATGGCAGTGTAGAAGTACTTCGTGGTTGTTCTGGTATAGAATTAATTTCCCAAATGTTGGGTTTAGCAATACTTTTTCTGCTAATGTTTCCTCAAGGTTGGCAGTATAAAATATTGGCTCCAATTGTCGCTGCCGCAGTGGGATTTATGATGAATGCTGGACGAGTGGCACTGATGACTGTCATTGTAGCAAAAGATAATATGAACGCTTTTGATTACTGGCATAGTGGAAATGGCTCTCTTTTATTTTCAATAATTTCTGTGCTAATTTTTGGTTTATTTTGTTGGTTTTTAATTGGACACAATGAATCTAAAAATCAAGATTCTCGGTTGTCATAATTAAGCTATGATAAATTGGAAAAAAATACGTATCTTATTGTTAATATTATGCTTTAATAACGTGTTATTTGTATTGGGACAAGTTGCTCTGCTGCCCAAACGAGATAAAAGCACAGTAGATGATTTTGTTTTTCCAGAAGTTGTACCTTTACCCCAGTGGCAACTGAAATCTAGCAAAGATTTATCTCAGCAGATACAAAATAATTCTGAATTATTAGCCCAAAGGAATTATAAATATACCCGTAAAGATTTACCTTTAAATATTGAAATGCGTTATGTAAAAATAGGAGATGTTAATCAACTGATTAAAAAATATACTCAGATTTCATCATCTGTTATCATCCGACAAAGAGAAGGTATAGGCTATTACGGATTAGGATTTGAACAACAAAAAGCCTATCTCAGTGCTTGTATCAATCCGCAAGGTTATAGCACTTTTACTAATACCCAATTTAACGAAAATCAGCAGCAAAAATACCAATACTGGGAACTTTTGTTGTCTTGGTTATTTGCTCAAAAACAGGTAATAAAAGACAAGCGCTGTCTTTGGTCACATTTGTCGGTTCCATTAAAAAATTCTTCCCCAGAAGCTACTTATCAAGTCTTAGAAGCTGCCTGGTTTTCCTGGTATCAATACTGGCATTCTCGCTTGCAGAAGCCTTAAAGTTTTGTGTGTTGGAATTGTTGTTGTGATTTTTTACAATAAATTATGACTAAATCAAAAATAGAAACATCTGCTTCTCATCAATTTGTCTTAACACAGGAAAGTTCATTAACTATTGTGCGATCGCTAGGCTATGGTCTATTGATATTATCTGTGTTTGATTGGGTAGCAATTTTTCTGCCATCAAACTTTTTTAACCCTGCTTGGGAATTACAAACGATAGGGGCAATCGTTGAACGTGTACCTGTGCCTTTAATTGGCTTGGCACTAATTTTTTATGGTGAATTGCATTCGCGTAATAGATGGGAATTTCCCGTTTTAAAATTATTGTCTTGGCTGACTATATTGTTTACAGCGTTGTTTATATTAATGATACCTTTAGGAATTGTTAATACCATTCGGCTTAATAAAGAAAATATCGCCCAAATCAATAATATATCTACACAGCAAATTTCTCGTGCTGAACAGTTACACAAGCAACTTAGCCAAGCAACTCCTGAACAATTAGATGATCTTTTAAAAAGCCGGGGTGGTTCCCTGTATGGCAAAAAACCAGAAGAATTAAAGGAGCAACTTTTGTCTCAAGTTTCTAGAGCAAAAGCACAAATCAAGGATCAAGCAGAAGCGACCCAATCTTTGCGTGGTCTCAGCTTAGTCAAAACCTCTACGAAATGGATTCTTGGTGCTTTAGTATCTGCATTTATATTTTTTGGTTTTTGGAAAGGAACAGATTGGGCAAGATTTTAATTAACAAGGTTAGTAGTTATTGATTCAGTAGGGGCAGGTAAAGTCTACAAAATTTATCGCACAACCAACCACTAGGTTACGGTGTACACACAAATCTGAAATAGCTTATGAATCCGCTTTTTACCCCACCCTAACCCTCCCCTTGTAAAGGGGAGGGAACTATATCTGTTGTTTCCCCCCGATATTCGGGGGATTAAGGGAGGTAAATTCAACTTGTGTATAACACGGTAGTAGACGTTGTTCAGTTGCTTTGATCAACAAATAACCACTACCCTTAACTATTGAACCTTGACCCTTAACCATTAACTATTAACCCTTGACCAATGTCTGACGAAATTCGCAATATCTTTAACCGTATTGCTCCCATTTATGACCAACTCAACGATTGGTTAAGCTTGGGACAACATCGGATATGGAAAGAAATGACAGTAAAATGGAGTGCAGCCAAAGCCGGAGATACTTGTTTGGATTTGTGTTGTGGTAGTGGTGATTTAGCCTTTCGATTAGCACGGCGTGTGGGTAAAAGTGGACAGGTGTACGGAGTAGATTTTTCGCCTGCACAGTTAGAAATTGCCAAAGAACGTTCTCAAAGTCAGTATCAAAATCCCCCCATCACTTGGATAGAAGCAGACGTACTCAATTTACCCTTTGAAGACAACAAATTTGACGCCGCCACGATGGGCTATGGTTTACGAAATGTCACAGATATTCAGCTTAGCCTGAAAGAATTACACCGTGTTCTCAAAAAAGGTGCCAAAGCTGCAATTCTGGATTTTCATCGTCCCACAAATTCTACTGCTCGTACCTTTCAGCAATGGTATCTGGATCATCTTGTGGTACCAATTGCTGAGCAGATGGGTTTAAAGGAAGAATATGCTTATATCAGTCCCAGTTTAGACCGCTTTCCCTCTGGAGACAAACAGGTAGAAACAGCTCTTGCAGTTGGCTTTATAACTGCCACACACTACCCCATCGCGAACGATATGATGGGAGTACTGGTAGTCACCAAATTTTAGATATTAGATATTAGATTTTAGATTGGAAGTGACTGAATTAGTAGTTAGGAGATAATTATTAGTGGTGATTAGAAAATGTAAGTAACTAGTGATTATTAATTACTAAGTACTCTCAATCTCCAAATCCAAAATCCGTCTTGAAAAGCTTTGAGGTTCCCTCCGGGACGCTATGCGTAGACGCCCGCTTTCTCGGCATCAAGGTAGAGTACGCCGGAAACCCTAGCTCAAACTTTTCGCAAAATCCAAAATCCAAAATACAAAATCCTGTGGATTGGTCTCATCTTTGGCTGTACGTGTCTCCCCCGATCTTGGGTGGGGTAATTGGCTATTTCACTAACGATATAGCCATCAAAATGTTATTTCGTCCTTACCGAGCAATTTACATCGGTGGACGAAGAATTCCTTTTACACCTGGACTGATTCCCCGTAACCAGGAACGCCTTGCCAAAAATATCTCTGATACGATTATGGGGTCGCTCCTGACACCAGAAGAACTACAGAATCTGGCGCGGCGACTCTTACAAACAGAACGTGTACAATCAGCGATTTTCTGGTTGCTGCAAATGGCAATTGATCAGGTAAAAGCAGATCGTGAGCAAAAAACTGCCAAAATTGTGGCAAATATTTTGCGGGATTTATTGGGTGAATCACTACCTCGTCTGTTGAAGGTTTTGGCACGACGGGAAGATTTTTTAGAAGCACAGATCAATCAAATTTTTGATCAAGTTTTACTAGAATTTCAATTAAGCGAAGAACAAGCCTCTCGTCTTGCTGATTGGTTAATAGAAGTTGTCTTACCACCTGATGTCATCCGACAAGCGATCATTAATTTTTTGACCGATCGCACAATTCAAACTATAGATGAAAGCTTTCGAGAAAAAACCAGTGGTACTTATTGGGTAGTAGCAAATTTATTTGGTTTACGTAATAGCTTAACCCGCTTGCGGACCTACTGTTTAGATGAAAAAGAAGCGACAAATCAACGTTTGCAGGAGTTGATTCAAGAACTACAAGTACGCGATCGCATCAAAAAATTACTGCAAGATATAATGTTACAAAACTTGCCTGTAGGTACAGTCCGACAACTAAGAAAAACTACCCGCGACAGCGTACGTCAATACTTGCAAACACGTGGCAGTGAATTTTTACAAGGATTTAGCGACTCGATTAATTGGGAAAATATTGCTGTATTATTAGTTAATCGCCTCAGTAATTCTGCTGTTGTTAATAGTTCTTTAGAAGTTGTAAGTCTAGAATTAGCATTAATCTTAGAGCGATATTTGGAAAGAGATTTGGAAGCTATAGTTGCTCAAGCAATTCCAATTTTATCACTTGATCAGGTAATTATTGACCGTGTTAAGTCAACTTCACCTGCTGATTTAGAAGCTGCTATTGAGGGAATTGTCAAAAATGAATTACAGGCAATAGTGACCTTAGGTGGAATTTTAGGTTTTATTGTGGGTTTATTTCAAACAGTATTTATATATGTAAGTCAAGCATAATTAAAAAGCTCAATTACCTATTACCAATTACCAAAGTTGGCGGGTTATTAGAACTCCTATCCCAGTCACGCTTAGGGAACTTCCCGCCAACTGTTTGTGAAGTGACATCTCCTACACTTCTGCTTCGCAGTAAGTGTAGGCTTCCAAGACAATCCGGCTATCGCGTAGGAGACTCTTGGCTTTAAGAAGGGTATGCCCATCCGCCCTATTTTTTATATTGATTGCGGCGTTATGATCTCTGTCCAGGCTGCATGAACAATGAGGGCAATTATGGCATCTTTCATGCAGCTTTTTAGGAACTTTAGCCCTACAGTTAGAACAATCTTGAGATGTATTTTTTGGGTTAACAGCTATCACAAGCAAACCAGCATTTTCGGCTTTATTTGCAAGAGTTGATAAAAAGCTTGACCACCCAGCATCATGAACTGACAATGCTCGCCTGGATTTTGAAAGTCCTTTGATATTTAAATCTTCATGGACTATGACATCATACTTTTTGATTAAATGATTAGCAGTTTTGAAGTGAAAATCCCGACGCTTATCAGCAACTTTTTTATGTTGCTTACCTAGTTGCTTAACTGCTTTTTGTCTCCCTTTACTGCCCTTTTTGCGTCTAGATACTCGTTTTTGAATAACTCTTAATCGTTTTTGTGCTTTCCTATAGTGTTTTGGAATGGCAACAGTTTCACCTTCAGAGGTTGTCAAAAACTCTTTCAATCCCAAGTCAATGCCAGTAATCGACTCGGGATTAATGTCAGGTTTAACAGTAGGAACTGTAGGATCTTCTAGACTTAAAGTGATGTAGTATCCATCTGCTTTTTTGGTAACAGAAGCGGTTTTAATTTTGAAACCAGTAGGTAGTTGACGATGCAAAACAACTTTTATTAACCCCAGTTTTGGGAGATTAATCAAGTTATCCTGCAAGCAGTCCTCTTTCATCTGAGGATAAGTGAAGGTTTTGTATCTACTTCTAGATTTAAACCTTGGTTTGCCGCTTTTCTTACCGTTGCTATCACCCTTAAGAAAACGGTCAAAAGTTACCTTAACTCGTTTAACTACATCTTGTAAAACTTGTGAATAAATATCACCGTAATGGGGATGAGTTTTCTTAAGCTCAGGCAATGTTTTCTTTTGTGAGTAGTAGTCGGGATTATCTCTTAATTCAGGCAGGTGACAAACTAGTGGGCAAGAATTAACAGGATTACGTTTTGTTCATACCAATTAAATCTATCTGCCAACAAATAGTTATACTGAGCGCACAACATAGACAACCATCTATCTATCTCTGCGGCTTGCACTTTTGTTGGACGTAGTTTGTACTGGTATGCAGTCCTCATTTCTTAATTCTCAACACCAGATATACTTTATCATAAAAGGGTACACATTGTTTACCCGTTATGAAAGATTCTAGATTAAGTGTCAGAATGTCAACACGCAGATTAAATAAGCTCAGGCAGCACGCCACAAACAAAGATAAGACTGTGACCCAGGTGATAGAAGATTGGATTGACCGACTACCAAACGTAGAAAATGGTGATTCCTTATCGACCCCCTGCTCTGTCAATCCTTCGGATTGAATTGGTTGTGGGTCAATTCGTCATCAAAGAGCAATTCATCTCATCACCTCCTTCGGGTAGGTGGGAGGCTTCTTGCGGTTTTAGCTAAAGCACCTTTTTGAGAGCCTCTAACCAACGGTTAGCCATTTTCGATTCACCATTATCATTAGGATGACACCCATCGAAAGTATCAGAAAGATAAAAACCAGTATACTGATCAACGACTATAACAGGCGATTGATATGTATTGGTTTGGTTGGCAAGAGTTGGGATTTGTGCATTAAATAATGCTTTACGCTCCAAACTTCCACAGGATGGAATAATTTCAGCCAACAGTATCTTTACATATGGGTTGTAGTATCGAAGCTTTTGAATGATTCCACGTATATCCTCGATTGTACTTTCTGGGGTTTCTCCGCTACCAAGGTCATTTGTTCCTAGATGAATCAGCACGACATCTGGTCGAGTTTTGCTTGCCCACTCGTCAATCCCAGCAAGTATCTGATCGGCCCGCCAACCACAATGACCCTCATTGTCTAAATCAAAATCCGGCAAAGAAGGAGTTCTGCCACAATTAACTCGGAGTGAACCAACAAAATCAACACTATAACCTGCATTGAGTAAGTAAAACCAAAGTAAGCGACGATAGCTGTTTTGACCTCCCTCTCCTCCAGTAATTGAGTCACCAAGAGGCATGATTCGGGTACGAGTATAATTTTGTGCAATTAAAAGTGGTTTGTTACTTTTGTTAACACCCAATGCTGTCCCATTGAAACTACTCTTACCTATTACTTCTAACACCATAAACGCCACGACAACGCTTAAATTTGTCAACCACCAACGACGCATATTACTACCTCTTAAGTAAGATATGCATTTAACTTGCTCTGTAGCGGTTGCTAGGAGAGTGAGGAGACAAAAATTGAATATAAAACTCTCCTAATTGCTGTACAGATATGCCATTAAATATCTGTACAAGACAGAATTCTCTAAATAGAATGCAACCTGATTCTTCGTTATTTTAACAATACTATATATACAATTTATCATCACCATGAATACAATTGATTAAGTGATAATTCATGTTTTTATGCTAGTTATTACACAGTTTTTGACTTAATATTTTGACATTTCAAATAATCAAATAAATAGATAAATAAAATTTCAAATTATTTTGATTTAAAACTCATTGAAGAATTCCTCAAGGAGTTTCCATCAAAACTTGCGATCGCTTTATTAATTCTGGAAAGTTTAATACTGATATAGCTGTCCACTACATTAATTTATGATGGTCAGCTTCTCGGCTTTTTTTAAAGTCGGGGAGCTATCCCCTTGCAAACCCTTAGAACTTATGTGGAGTACTACTAGTAGTCTGTTGTTTCCACCCTTTCAACTTCAACGCATCACCTTCAAACTGCTTACCTTTTAACATCCGATTCCAGTAAACCCAAGGTAAAACATGACGCTTCACCAACCACATACTATAACGTTCCTCTCTGGGATCTATTGGGAAAGTAGATATGGGTTGGTTACTGTAGTCAAACTCTGCCATGATTACTTTGCCATATCCAGTAATTAACGGACAGCAAGTATAGCCGTTGTAGCTTCCTGTCATTGAGGTAGAGTAGATTAAGGCCAAAAGATTTTCCACTAAAATAGGAGCCTGACGACGAATAGCAGCAGCAGTTTTAGAAGTGGGTAGGGAAGAAGCATCCCCTAAACTAAAGACATTGGGGTATTGATTGTGCTGCAATGTCTGTTTATCTACATCTACCCAACCTGTACTCGCTGCCAATTTGCTCGTTTTGATAAAATCTGGAGCGCTCATTGGCGGTGTAACATGGATCATGTCATAGGGAATGGTTACTTGCTGTGTACCTTGATCTGTAGTGACATCAAATACCGCTTCTTTGGCTGCTGCCCGAATTGCCCTGAGATTGTGTTTAAATTTAACTTGAATATGGCGGCGCTCAACTACCTTGAGTAATCGTTCTGCATAGGCGGGAACAGGAAAAATTGCACCCACCGCAGAGCAAAACATAACGTTTGTTTTGTTGCTAACGTCTTGACGGTGAAAAGCATCATCAGCCATATACATAATTTTTTGAGGAGCGCCACCACATTTAATTGGTGTCGCTGGGAAGGTAAATAAAGCATTCCCTCCCTGAAAATTCCGGATCACTTCCCAGGTATAAGGAGCATATTCAAATGCATAATTACTGCACACTCCTCCCTTACCCAGTGCTTCTTGCAAGCCTTCTATTAAATGCCAGTCAATTTGAATGCCAGCACACAACACCAAGTAATCATAGTACACTTGTTTACCAGAACGGGTAATTATGGCATTTTCATCGGGGTTTAGTTCGGTTGCGTAGTCTTGAATCCAAGTTACGCCTTTGGGAATACAACTGGCTTGTGGTTTGACTGTATCATCTATGCTGTATTCACCTCCTCCTACCAAAGTCCAAGCAGGTTGATCATAGTGTTGAGCTTTCGGCTCCAGGATAGCAATGTCGAGTTTGCTATTTTTGGCATGCAACTGAGATGCTACAGTAACGCCAGCAGCACCACCACCAACAATAACTATTTGGTAATGTTGTGTTTCTTGAATAACAGAGGTCTCAGTACTTATGAGCAAATTCGTTTTTTTTTGAATAAATGATGACATATATTTCAGCAGCGATCGCAGGCAGCTATCGAAAGAGCTATTCGATTAGAGCCGCTACAATTTTTGGTCAATTTATAATTGTGTCTATTAATAATATCAGTCAACTGAATTACTTAGATATTCTTTACAGAAAGATAGATACTTAGAAACTTGTTACAATAATATCGCGGCAATAAAAACTAGGTTATTTTGATACTCGATTTTAAAAGTTACTTAGATAATAATTTTTTAAATAGGTTATATTATGTCCGACTAATTGCTTACGATATAAAGCTTGGGTATTAAACATTGGGCATAGTGAAAAAATAAGCAATTATCATTTATTACCAATTACCGACCTCAACGGATAACATAAGTCCTTAAACGGACATGATATTGAATCTTGAATCAGCATCTATCTCGGGACTTACGCAAAAACTCTCTCAAACTCTTATTCCTACCCTGCGGGAAGCCGCTTACGCGTCTACGTGTCCTTTGCGTCCTACGCGGTTCGTTTTTCCGTTACTAGTGCGTAAGTCCTATCTCTGATGGAATATGCATGAGGAGAAATATGATGTATAACATATTCAACACTTTATCCACCTACAGAAAAAAGGTAAATTTATATGAACAATTAGGTTATGAATATTGAATTTTTTAACCAGTTTCCTTGGACACCTTTAATGTTGCATTGGCTGGCTTACGCTTTTTTAGGATGGTACTTGTCTGTTAATCATATTGTTTGGCTTGTAGGAGTATTAGTAGTTGCTTTGGTATTCACTTTAGTGGGACGGAGTCTATCTTGGTTGAACCGCTTATTGAATTATGGTTCTCAAATCTTAATTGTTGTCCTTGCTTTAAGTTCGTCAGTGATTTTAGTAGCATTTTTACCGATATTTTTTACTTTTATAGTTACGCCATTAGCAACTACGGTTTTAGCAGAAATAGAGTTACGTTTTGCTGGGTTTAGCAAACGAGATGCATTATTGTTATTAACTTTATTAGCTGGTTTAGGTTTAGCAGTAGGTGAAACAGTAGATTTAATCTTTTTACCTAGTAACAGATATTAATTTTTTTACTAGGAGGTGCGATCGCTTTCATATTTTTCGGTTATTAATTAAATATACTGAATATTCTTTATAGATATAAATGTTACAGTTTGTAACAAACGCCGTAATATACTCATTGATTTGAGAAGTATTACTACGGAGGCAGCAAGTAGACGTGTTTTGAAAGTCTACGTTCATCCTGTTGATCAAAATCTTGGCTTAGTGTTTGCTGTTTTGGGTTTTCGATTTATGAGAATGAGCAAACTTTCTGCTTGTTTCTACTCCTGTGATTACTGATTTCATAATTTCTGCGGTGATGTAGCAGAAATGAATTTAATTCCGAAAAGTATTGAAATGTGAGTAATACAGCATGAACAAAGATTTACCGCACGCTACATTGAAAATATTTTTGATTGATGGTCATGAAATATGCCTGAGTGGAGTACTTAGGTTACTATACTCCCAATACCCACATGCAAAAATAATTACTGCTAACACTGCCGAAAATGTTTTAAATCAAATTTCATTGCTAGAACCTGACCTAGTAATAATGGATATTTTTTTGCCAGAAAAACAGGGAGCAACAGCACGAATTTGTACAGGTATACAATTACTCAGTGAATTACTCGATAAATATCCTAAGCTTAATATTGTAATTCAAAGTGAACATGTGAAAAAATTAGTGCGGATAAAATCTGCAATCGATACACACAAAGGAGGCTTTACAGTTGCTGATAAAAGTCTCTCCAGTAAAGAAATGCTCATTAGAGTTAGTTGGGCATTGCAAGGATTAACTCATATTAAAGATATCCAATCTATCTATTCGGAATTAGAAATCAAACCAGAGTGTTTAACACTTTTAAATCTAGCTTTTCAAGAAGGGTTACAAGATAAAGCTATTGCTGAAAATATCTGTGTTTCAGAACGCATGGTGCGTCACTACTGGGATAAACTTCAAGAAGCTTTAGGCATTGACTGTCAGGAATTAAAAAACCAAGGTAAAAATATCAGAATAATAACTCAGATTCGTGCAAGAGAAGCAGGTTTAATAGACTAAAAAACCTTGAATATTTAGTACATAGCTATCAAAAATTAGTTTTTTATCAGTGATCGCCTGTCTGTTCTGTTGTAGCAAAATCAGGCGATCATTGTTTTTGCTTATTAAATTATATTAATGTGAGTTTGATAAACATTCTCAAACTAGAACAATGAACCATTCGCAACTAGACTGGCCCACATGCTTCATCACAGGCTAAATTGTGGCAAAATTCAAGTTACATACATATAATTATTTATACACATAAACTTTATTTTTGAGAGAATTATTAATAGTATATTTTTTATTAATTAAGTTATAATTAATACATTAATTCTTTAAGTAAGTTTTTTAATATTATTTAAGCGATAAGTACTTGCAACTATAGTCCTTTTAGTTTAAGCTTTGAAACTAACAAGTTATTGTATAAATAATAATGTTAATTATTAAGTATTTACTTAATACAAAATAGTATATGATTTAACTATAAAATGGTGATAAACAACTTAATTTTTCATTGTGAAAATTTAGATTTGAATATGGCTTCGTTAATTTTAATTTTTTGAATACTCAAACTTAGATAATAATAATCAATTTCAAAACAAACTAATATCAAATCAAAAGTATTACAAAAAAGTTTGATTAAAAACTAGACTAATTTTGTTAATTTTTTCTTATTATTCTTAGTAAAGATGAATTATTGATATATAGGGAATAACAGCTAGTAAAAAATTAATTTTTTTATAGTTGTCCAAGCATCTACGTTTAATTACCTCTACTTATGCGTGTTACATAGCTTTTACCATGCCCAGTAAAATTCAATTTCAATCAAACATGTATAAATACTGGTGTTGGTTGAGCATAGTAGTAATTTTTAGTGCAACAACAATCAAGCCGTTGAAAGCGCAAGTAAATGAAGAAGGCAGCTATGCTGGAGGCAGAGGGCACAAGCAGCGATGTTCCTGGGGGATTCATACCCACCAGCAATTCGTATCCGCTAAACTTCGTTTTAGCGGGGGTCTTAAACCCAAAAGCTCGGACGGCAATAGGGCTGCTCAACCGACAACTCAACATAGATGCCTCCTGCCCTCTGCCTTCCTCGCGCAGCGAGATAAAACAACGCAAATACCAGCTTACAAAACTGCTCAAGTTCCAAACATTAGACCTGAACCTGGTAAACCACCCTCAACTCAGCCCTTACCAGAACAGTCACCACCACAACCTCTACCGCCTCCAGAAGAATTACTGCAACCCCGGGATACAACAACTCCAACTCCAAAACCAACCCCAAGCGGTGAAGTTCCTCAAACTATCATTGTGAAAAAATTTAAAGTCACGGGCAGTTCTGTTTTTAGCCCTGAGGACTTTGACAAAATTACTGAACCTTTTGCTAATCGTCCAATTACCTTTGCAGAACTATTTCAGCTTCGTTCAAAAATTACTCAATTTTATGTAGATCAAGGTTACATTACATCTGGAGCTTATATCCCACCACAAAAATTGCAGAATGGTGTAGTGGAAATTAGGGTAGTTGAGGGGGGACTAGAAGATATAAAAGTAATAGGTACCCACAGACTTAACCCTAAATATTTGCAAAGTCGCCTTGCCATTGCCACAAAACCACCCTTGAACCGCGATCGCTTGTTAGAAGCATTGCAATTATTGCAACTCAATCCTTTAATTGCAAACTTATCAGCAGAACTATCAGCCGGAACTCGCCCTGGACAAAGTTTACTAGAAGTACAAGTCAAGGAAGCCGATAGTTTTAACGTACAGTTGATTTTGGACAATGGGCGATCGCCTGCTGTCGGCAGTTTTCGTCGGCAAATACAAGTAAACGAAGCTAATCTGTCTGGATGGGGTGATAGCATTAGCGCCGTTTACGCCAATACGGATGGTAGTAATGCCTTTGATATAAATTATACTTTGCCCCTCAATCCCCGCAATGGTACTTTGTCGCTTAGCTACGGTTTTTCTGACAACACTGTTGTAGAAAGACCCTTTGATGTCTTAGATATTCAGTCCAACTCCAGTTACTACGAACTAACGCTGCGTCAGCCTCTACTACAAAAACCGACTCAAGAATTTGCCTTAGGTATAACAGCAAGCCATCGTCGTAGCAAAGCTACCTTTTTAGATGGGGAAATTCCTTTTCCTGGGACAGGTACAGACACAGAAGGAAAAACGCGGGTAACAGCTGTACGCTTTTTTCAAGAGTGGGTTTCTCGTGATAGTCAGCAAGTATTTGCCATGCGTTCTCAATTCAGTGTCGGACTTGATCTTTTTGATGCCACTATCAACGAAACCTTCCCTGATACTCGTTTTGTCTCTTGGAGAGGACAAGCCCAGTGGGTACGCTTATTAGCACGCGACACTTTGTTGCTGCTACGAGGTGATCTACAACTAGCAGATAGACCACTCGTTCCCTTTGAACAAATTGGTATTGGGGGTCTAGATTCCGTCCGGGGCTATCGTCAAGATGCTTTATTAACAGACAACGGCATTTTTCTATCTGCGGAAGTGCGAGTACCCGTCGTTCGCTTCTCAGGACGCAACAACTTTTTGCAGATAGCTCCTTTTGTGGATTTTGGCAATGGTTGGAATGATTCTGGCAGATCCGACTTTCAAGTTGAACTCGATAGCAATACCCTGCTATCTGTAGGATTAGGTCTACGCTTACAACTTCAAGATAATCTTACCGCTCGCCTTGATTGGGGCATTCCTTTAATCTCAATTGGTTCCGAGGAAAAGGATTCATGGCAGGAAAACGGTTTGTACTTTTCCATTATTGCCAATCCCTTTTGATCACAATGGGGAGTGTGAGGAGTGTGAGGAGACAAGGGAGACAAGGGAGAAAAACTAATAACAAATGACAAATGACCACCAACTAACAACAACCAACAATTAACCCTTGACTAACGAATGTTACTGTTACATTTTGTTGACAAATAAAATATTGTCACAAATTTCGGTTACAAAGATTAATTGTTTGAAAATTCCTTATCAGCTTAAATAAGTTGGTAAAAATTAAAGAAAGTTTGTAGTAATTGGCTCAAAAAGCCTAAAAAACCTCTAAAAAGTAAAAATTATTACTACAAACAGAATTGCTTGAGTGCATTTAACATTCTTTTCTTAATTAACTATTTACAGCTAAAAACCTGGGCGACTTAATGACAATTTTCTAAACAGGAAGTAAAAAATAACTTACTGTTGAGATGTATTTTAGGCAGGAAATTAACTTGGGATACATACAATTCCTGCCAAGAGTCAAAGGAAAAGCTTCGCCTTTTTAACCATTAAAGGTTGGTTTTTGCTGTAAACAATTTGATGTGGCAGCTTAGCTGCGTACCACAGTCTACACAATAGACGCATATATACTCACAGGGTAGAACACAAACAATTTTAGAGGTAATGAAGATTGGGGTTAACTCTGATGGAATATATTCCATTATTAACCTCCAGTTTTTGTTGTTCCCAAACTCATCAACTTCTAGACAAGGTATAGAGGAGGTTTGTAAATGTTTGATTTAATTCAAGAGATTTTGCAAGGTGATGAGAAAAATAATTTACGGCAGTTTGTAAGTTTATTGCGTCAGTTAGAAAAAAAGTATTTGCTACGCAATGAAATTTTGAATTCATTTCATGATTACTGCCAAAAACAGGAAAATTTTGACCATCTTTACCACAGTTCTAATTTGAGTAAGTTGGTTTATTTTACTCAAGAAATTATTTTCGATACCGAAAGTGTTTATTTAGTCATCCGTCCTCAAATTGCTACTCAACAAGCTTATCGGTTATCAGAAGATTTCACAGTAGAACCAATTAGCATTCAAGAACTATTAAATTTGCGCGATCACTTAGTTAATCGTTATCATCCCCAAGAGGGTGAGGTGCTGAAAATAGATTTTCAACCCTTCTATGACTATTCCCCTGTAATCCGCGACTCTAAAAACATTGGCAAAGGTGTAGCTTTTCTCAACCGCTACCTATCTAGCAAACTATTTGATGACAATCGTCAGTGGCAAGATGCTTTGTTTAATTTTCTGCGTCTGCACCGCTACAATGATACTCAACTGCTGATTAATGAACGTATCCAAACGCAACAGCATTTATCTAACTGTGTTAAACGGGCATTAACCTTATTAGGGAAGTATCCATCTGATACAGCTTACAAAAATTTCTGCACAGAATTACAAAATCTTGGTTTTGAACCTGGTTGGGGAAACACCGCCTCTCGGGTACAGGAAACTCTGGAAATGCTGGATCAGTTGATAGATTCACCAGATCATCAGGTACTAGAAAATTTCATTGCCCGCATACCGATGATTTTCCGTATTCTTTTGGTTTCTCCTCACGGTTGGTTTGGCCAGGAAGGGGTACTAGGAAGACCAGATACAGGTGGACAGGTAGTCTATATTCTCGACCAGGTAAAAGGGCTAGAAAAGCAAATCCAAGACAACATCAAACTATCAGGATTGGATGTGCTTAGCATTCAACCAAAAGTGATTGTCCTGACACGTTTGATCCCCAATAGTGAGGATACTACCTGTAATCAGAAGCTAGAGAAAATTTACGATACTGATAATGCTTGGATTTTGCGCGTACCTTTTCGAGAATATAATCCCCAACTGACGCAAAATTGGATTTCTCGATTTGAAATTTGGCCTTACTTAGAAACCTTTGCTATTGACGCTGAAAAAGAGTTACTACAACAGTTGCAAGGCAAACCCGATTTAATTGTCGGCAATTATTCTGACGGCAATTTGGTAGCATTTTTGCTAGCACGGCGGATGAATGTAACCCAATGCATTATTGCCCACGCCCTGGAAAAATCTAAGTATCTCTTCAGTAATCTGTATTGGCAAGACCTAGAGGATAAATACCACTTTTCTTTGCAATTCACAGCAGATTTGATTGCCATGAATGGGGCAAATTTCATTGTCAGCAGCACTTACCAAGAAATTGTTGGTACACAAGATAGTGTTGGTCAGTACGAGTCTTATCAATCTTTTACTATGCCGGATTTATACCATGTGCTGAGCGGCATTGAGTTATTTAGTCCTAAGTTTAATATTGTTCCCCCTGGTGTGAATGAGGATGTTTATTTTCCTTACTCTAGGATAGAGAAGCGAAATTTAAGCGATCGCTCACGCTTGGAAAACCTCTTGTTTACCCTTGAAGATGCAACTCAGGTTTTTGGTAAGTTAGCAGACCCCAACAAGCGCCCCATATTTTCTATGGCGCGATTAGACAGGATTAAAAATCTCACTGGTTTAGCAGAATGCTTTGGTAAAAGTAAGGAACTACAAGAACGCTGCAATCTCATCCTGATCGCAGGTAAACTCAAGAGTGAAGATTCTACCGATCACGAAGAAATTAGCGAAATTAAGAAACTTTACCAAATCATCGACCACTACAACTTGCACGGCAAAATTAGGTGGTTAGGTGTGCGTTTATCCAAGGATGACTCTGGTGAAGTTTATCGGGTGATAGGCGATCATCAAGGAATTTTTGTCCAACCAGCCTTGTTTGAAGCCTTTGGTTTAACAATTCTAGAAGCAATGATTAGTGGAATACCTACCTTTGCGACTCGCTTTGGTGGACCTTTAGAAATCATCCAAGATCAGATCAATGGATTCTACATTAACCCTACCGATCACACAGAAGTGGCAGAGATCATCTTAAAATTCATTTCTAGGTGTGACCAAAACCCCAACTACTGGAGCGAAATTTCCCAGCGCAGCCAAGAGCGTGTTTATAGCAACTATACTTGGAAAATCCATACCAATCGTCTGTTGTCTTTAGCAAAAATCTACAGCTTCTGGAACTACACCTCTAAAGAACAACGCGAGGAGTTACTACGTTACATTGAGTCGTTGTTTCATCTAATTTACAAACCAAGAGCTAAGATGCTGTTAGAAGAGCATATGCACCGTTACTAATAGGTTAATAGCCAATCGTCAATAGACCTCTTGCAAAAGTTGAATAAACCCCCCTCAATCCCCCCGTGAACGGTAGGAAGATTTTGTTCCCTCCCCAATTTCGCTTAGGGTTAGGGTGGGGTAAAAAATATTTGTGCAAGAGGTCTATTGGTCATCGATTAATAGTTATATCAAGTTCGCATGATTACTTACAATTCCCTTTTACCTCACCCCGCCTTCGGCACCCCTGTTCTTGCTAAGGAGAGGGGATGGGGGGTCCCCTCTGGGGAACTCGGGGGCCCCACTCCCCTAAGGGAGTGGGGATTAGGGGTGAAGGGGCTGTTCTTGTGAGGTTTTTTATTCTAAGTGATTAACCGAACTTGATATTAGTACTCATTACAAATGACAAATGACTAATGACCACACAAAGCGTCTAAGGTGATAATCTAGGTGGTTGGGGCATTGATAACGGTGTTGTAAGTAATGGATTATAAGGACGCAGGAGTTGATGTTGAGGCTGGTCGAGCTTTTGTAACTCAGATTCGGAATTTGGTTCATAGCACTTTTAGACCAGAAGTGTTGGGTGGATTGGGAGGCTTTAGTGGCTACTTTCAATTACCAACTGGTTTGCAGGAACCAGTTTTAGTTTCTGGTACTGATGGTGTAGGTACAAAGCTCAAAATCGCTCAGACTCTCAACATTCACGACACCGTTGGGGTTGATTTGGTGGCAATGTGCGTTAATGATGTTTTGACATCTGGTGCAGAACCACTCTTTTTTTTGGATTATCTGGCAACTGGTAAGTTAGAGAAAGAGCAGTTAACCCAAGTCGTGGCGGGTATAGCTTCTGGTTGTAAACAAGCTGGTTGTGCTTTATTAGGAGGAGAAACAGCAGAAATGCCTGGTTTCTACCAAGCAGGTGAATATGACTTAGCTGGTTTCTGTGTGGGAGTTGTAGAAAAAAGCCAACTACTTGATGGTTCGCAAGTACAACTAGGAGATGTGGCGATCGCACTCGCTAGTGCAGGTGTTCATAGTAATGGCTATAGTTTAGTTAGGAAGATTATCTCTGACCACGGCTTGGCTTGGGCTCAGCGCCCGGAACTCCTTGGGGGCAAAACTTTAGGAGAAATTTTCCTTACACCTACCCGTATTTATGTCAAACCTGTTCTCGCTGCGCGCCAAGCGGGTTTAGAAATTCACGGTATGGCTCATATTACTGGTGGCGGTTTACCAGAAAATTTACCCAGATGCTTAGGACAAGGACAAGCAATTAAAATTAACCTTAACAGTTGGCCTATTCCATCTGTATTTCAATGGTTGGCTGAAACTGGTTCAGTCAGTTCTCAAGCAATGTATAACACTTTTAACATGGGCATAGGTTTTGTCTTACTTGTACCTCCGCAACAAGCTCAACAAGTAATGCATCACTTTGAGTCACAAAATATTGCAACCTATACAATTGGTGAAGTAATTACTGGTTCAGGCGAATTATTAGGTTTGCCAGAGTAAATGGCAAAATTAATACATCTGAGCAAATCTATTTTTTATTAAGTAGGCGGACAAAATTAAATGTAAAATGCGAATCGGCGAATCTTGTTGCTCTTAGATTTTTTCCTTCTGCCTTTTACTAAATTAGTTGCATTTTCTTATTGATATCAAGTCCGGCTAATTGCTTACGATATAAAGCTTAGTCATTGAGTTTTTGTCATTGGTTTTCCCATTACCCATTACCGACCTCAACGAATAATATAAGTATTCAAGTGGACATGATATGACTTAATAAGTATCTTAATCGTTATTTCTATATCTATTCTTTGTGGAAAAAACTGAGTTTATTAGCAACATTTATTACTTTTATTGAGGTTGGCAATCGAAAATACTCATGACCGACTGCGTTTGAATTTGCTAACGTAGTCTTAACATATTGAAAAATATTACCAACCAAGCTTAAAAAAAGACTACTAGCACTATATAGAAGTGTTGGTATTTTCAAAACTATAGATAGTTGTGTTGGGGTGTTAACTATCACTCATAAACAAAAAAAGAGGGGGTTATGACTGTCAATTTTGTTCGGACTGCTTTTGCCTCTAGAGAATTATTAGAAGAAGTATTTCAAAACATCAATGCTCAAAGTTGTCCGAAGTGCTTCAACTTTCACATGCACACCGTCTACTCAGATGGTAAATTGCAGCCTAGTGGGTTAATGGAACAGGCGATCGCGATTGGCTTAGAAGGGCTAGCCATTACCGATCATCATAGTATATCTGGCTACCAAGTAGCAAAACAGTGGTTGGAAGATTGGCAATGGAATAACCCAGGTGCACGTATTCCCTACCTGTGGAGTGGTGTAGAAATTAATGCTAACTTACTGGGTGTAGAAGTTCATATTTTGGCTTATGCCTTCGATACTACACATCCAAGTATTAAGCCATACATCCAAAGAAGAATTACCACAGGCGAAGAATATCAAGCAGCTAACGTCATTGCTGCTATTCACCAAGCAGGTGGATTAGCGGTACTTGCTCATCCAGCACGTTATAGAAAATCACACTTAGAATTGATTCCTGCTGCTGCTGAACTAGGTATTAATGGTGTAGAGACTTTCTACGCCTACAATAACCCAAAACCTTGGCAACCTAGTATGACAGAATCACAACAAGTCCAACAGTTAGCTGCTGAATACGGACTTTATAACACCTGTGGTACTGATACTCATGGTTTAAGTATATTACAGCGACTGTAAACACGGGAAAAATTATGAATTATCAATTATGAATTCTGAAATTTCCAGCATTCATCATTTTTTCAATCGTTTAACTTCCTATTTTTGATTCGGTGTGTAACTTAGGGCAACACATATACTTACTACTAAAAATGCGATCGCACCTACGCGAATCTCTATTTTAAGTGTAATTACTCTTGTTTTCTATTAATCACCTTAGAGTGAGCTTGAGGTGGTATAAAAATTGAAAAGTAATGGCGCGATCGCTTCGAGTAGTTCTAGAGAGCATTCAACAGGTTAAATCAGCTCTCCAGCGATAAGGGTATCCCAATCCACAGGCTTTAGCAACAGATGCAGAAGTATCTTTATCCACTGTGGAAGATTTTCTCAATGGTGAACTAGTTGATGATCTGGATTTTGTGGAAATTAGTGAGAAGTTGGGGCGAGAATGGCAGGCGATAGCATCCACAGATCCAAAAATCAGCTGCATTCACCCCCTACCCTCCCCTTTACGAGGGGAGGGAACTGGATTTGTTGTTTCCTTCCGAATATTGGGGGATTAAAAGGGTAAATCCAACTTGTGTAACATGGTAGTCCGAAACAAGGAAAAATAAGGAAAAACTTTTAATATTAGAAGGTTAGGGAGGGGTAATTGTTATTTTTGCAAGAGGTCTATCACCCCATCTGAATCTAACCAGTAACTAACATCAACGGCTAATTTTTGCCCTAACTTCAATAACTGCTGATGCTTAATAATGTTCTCACCATTAGCGATCGCTGTTTGAGATTGAGACAAAATTTTGTTGTACAAACAACTAAAGTATAGTTCTTGAGAACGATCCAAACAGATGCCTACATTTAGCTGATAGGCAACATCAATCAATCTTTCCAAGCGCTGGATATCTGCATCAAATGTACCATTGGCATCGTGCAATAATTGCCAAAGCGATCGCAGAATCAACTGTTCTAACATCTGCTTGCCTTCAAGAATATTTAACCGACAGCGCAGGTGTTTTGCTTCACTAGCGATCGCTTGTAATTCCAGGATATGATTTATACTTAGTTGCGGTTCGCTGATATCTTGCTCTAAGGCGCGCAGTGTGTTCATACACCGATAACTTAAAGCTATTTCTGCTGCTACTTGCAACTCTTGTGGTGCTGGCAATTCATCCCGATGGAATGCCATCAGTACACCGTAATTATCTCGGTATGTCTGTGTATAAAGTTGGTCTAGTCGACTCAATGTTTCTTGACTCAACAACCGCATCAAGCGATGACGTTCTTCAGCAAAGAGATTTTCTAAGCTAAATGCTTGATCCCCAAATAACTGCATCATCACTAAGATAGTGTTCGCTGCACTCGCTTTTTGTAGCGATGCCAATAATTTTTCTTTGATTTGACTGTAAGTGCGTCTTCCTTCAAATGGTTGAATGCAACAATGGAAATCCCAACCCCCTAAATGCAACACTGCAAAAACTAAATGTTCACTTTCCCAAGTGATTTCCGATATTAGCTTTAAGTGTCCGACTGCTAGTGTCAATGCTCCCAGCCGTTGCAGATGGTAATCTAACTCATGAACGTTGTAGCAATAAACGCGTTTTTGGTAAGGATGGGAATATTTGACAGTACAGTTGTTGGGTGATGTGCCATTGCCATTGCGGGTTTCGCCTTTGTGATTATTAAGCAAAGAAGCGATCGCATGATGAGCTGCAACTTGCTTAAATGTGATTTGTGAAGTCGCCACTAGTTGGCGGTAAACTTCTCCACCATGTTTAAAAATATTAACATTACTAGGAGCAATGGCAAGGCACTTGAGGAATTCTTTCTCTAGTTGCACACCTGCGACATCTCCCGCTAGTTCTAAAGCACGGGCGGCATAACGCAGAATCTGCGTTCCTTCTGGGCGGGATATTTCTTCAAAAAACCAACCACAACTAGTAAACATCAACAAAGCATGACGCTGCATTTCCAACAGGCGCAAAGCGTCTACTTGTTCTGCATTGGTAAGTTTGTGAGTTTGATGGCCCGCCAGGAAGCGGTGAATATTGTGAGGCGATCGATCCAGAATTACCTCGATATATTCATCTCGTGCTTGCCAGGGATCAGAGAAAAACTGTCTACCGTGTTCTTCATACACCTCCATCAGGCGATCCCGCAACCAATTTAAGGCATTTCGCAACGGGCGACGCCATTGTTGATGCCATTCACCGCCACCACCACAACCGCAATTATCCTGCCATCTATCAACACCGTGGGCGCAACTCCAAGCGGTAACTGGCTTTAACTCTACTTCCCAGGCTGGAGGATTCAAGCTGAGATAATGGGCAAAGTTGGTAACTGTCCAACCCCGATGAGGGAACTCTTCTGTGAAGGCGTATGCCAGAGTCTTTTCTGTTCCTCCCTTGTGGTGTCCGAAGGTTTCCCCATCTGTCGCTACAGAAATTAACTGGGCAGGACGATGATCCCCACGTACCGCAGAACCAATGCGCCCTGCTAAATGACCGGAATTATAAAGAACATCACTAAAACCCATGTCCCGCGAAATTGGACCATCGTAGAAAAAGATATCGATATAGGGAAGGGATTGGTGATCGGGGATGGGGAATTGGGAAGTGGGATTTTCTATTTCCTGATCCCCATCTCTGGGAGATAAAGAAACTGTACTCAAAGGAGAGGATGCTGTGCTGAGTGTAGGTTTGAGATAGCAACGATAGGGACGGGTGGGATCAATCTGACTACCGCCGACTTCGTGCCATTCTGGATGAGGATTTTCCTTAGTAGGTAAAAGGCGACAACGCTGTGCTTGTGAAGGTGCTAAGACAATAAAGCGAATGCCTTCTTTGACTAATGCTTCGAGAGTCGGGTAGTCTACAGCAGTTTCTGCCAACCACATACCTTCGGGATCGCGTTTAAAGCGGGATCGGAAATCTGCTTTGCCCCAACGAATCTGCGTATATTGATCGCGATCATTGGCAAGAGGCATGATGATATGGTTATATACTTGCGCGATCGCATTGCCATGCCCATGCAAACGTTCACAAGATTTGCGATCAGCTTCCAAAATTCGCTGATAAACTTCTACATCGTGGCGTTCTAGCCATGACATCAGCGTTGGACCAATATTAAAACTCAAAAACTCGTAATTATTAACGATCCCCACTAGTTCACCCCGGTCATTTAGCACCCTAGCGAAAGCATTCGGGCGATAGCATTCGTGATGAATTCGTTCATTCCAATCATGAAAAGGTGCTGCACCCGGTTGGCGTTCGATCGCATCCAAGTATGGATTTTCCCGTGGTGGTTGATAAAAATGACCGTGTACAGTCACGTAAACACCCATAGCCGTCATCAAGGGATCAGGCATTTTGGTGTCTGTAGAATTTTCTTGGGATGTCAAATTTATGCCAGTTTGACCTGGCAGTTCAGCAGCAGAAGTCATGTAGTATATCCAAAATCAAAAATACTTGCAATTGTGCCGACAAATATATGCGTACCTTTTATAGCGGCATTCCCAGTAAATATTAGCGTTGGTAGACAGCAACGACGAGATGAATGCAATTAGAGTATAGCTCATAGTATTACGGGTAATCTGCATTATCAAGCAGTCCTTTCCCGAAGTTCAGGAATAAAACAGCCATTGAAAAAGCCTCTTGACAGGTTTTTCCACCGGCAGTACCAAAAATTTAATTGTCTTTTAATACATTAAACATCATTATTTAGTGTAGTATTTACGGTTTAATAAAAACTTTTACAACGAAAATTTATTAATTCTCCGTAAAACTCCACTCTATTTTACAAATTTTGCCATCTGTGTGGAAATAGTGAAATATCGGAACTACTGAGGGGCAGTGGGGATTAGGGACAATAGGGAGGTGGGGAGTAGTAAACCACTAACTACTAATGTAGAGACGCGAGGAACATCGCGTCTGTACCCATCAACAACCAACAAACTCTTGACTATTAACCATTGACAATTGACCATTGACTATTAACCATTGACAATTGACCGTTGACTCTTAACTAATGTCAGTTAAAAACATTCTCTTTTTAGTTCTCTTACTTTTCATTCCGGTTTCTGTGGCAGCCTACTTTTTAGAGTGGGGAGATTTAATTGTTTTTATCACAGCTGGATTAGCAATTTTGCCCTTAGCAGCTTGGATGGGTACAGCTACAGAAGAAATAGCTGTGGTAGTAGGCCCGACTCTGGGAGGATTATTAAACGCTACCTTTGGTAACGCCACAGAATTAATTATTGCCATCATTGCTTTGAAAGCAGGGTTCGTAGATGTAGTCAAAGCCAGCATTACCGGCTCAATTATCGGTAATTTACTATTGGTAATGGGTTTGGCTATGTTATTAGGTGGACTGCGTCATAAAGAACAGACATTTCAACCAATAGTAGCGCGGATGAATTCAGCTGCTATGAATTTAGCGGTGATTGCTATTTTGTTGCCAACAGCAATGAACTTTACCTCGCCAGGAATTGGCGAAAGAACCCTGCAAAATCTTTCCTTGGCAGTGGCTGTTGTATTGATCCTCGTTTATGCCTTGACACTGCTATTTTCCATGAAAACTCACTCTTATCTTTACGATGTGGGTGTAGCAGAAACAGAAGCTTTGGAAGTTGCGAATCACAAGCCCAATATATGGTTGTGGAGTGGGGTGTTGCTGGTATGTACTCTATTAGTAGCAATAGAATCAGAATTACTTGTGGATTCATTAGAAGCAGCCACATCTAAGTTAGGGCTAACAGCGTTATTTACAGGGGTCATACTTGTCCCTATTATTGGCAATGCTGCTGAACATGCTACGGCTGTAACTGTGGCAATGAAGGACAAAATGGATCTTTCCCTTTCCGTAGCAGTGGGATCAAGTATGCAAATTGCTCTGTTTGTAGCTCCTGTGTTAGTAATTGTAGGGAAGTTTTTTGGTCAACCTATGGATTTGGATTTTAGTCCCTTTGAATTGGTGGCCGTGGCTGTATCAGTTTTAATTGCAAATACTATTAGCTCTGATGGTAAATCAAATTGGTTAGAAGGCACATTACTTTTAGCAGCTTACATACTCTTGGGATTTGCTTTTTACTTCTACCCAGTAGTTGATGGTATAAGTTAGAAAGTAATGGGTAATAGGTAAATGGTAAGAGTACCCATTACCCATTAACAAAGTTAGCGGACAGTAGTCTATTTGCCGTCTTGGCTTATTGCGGTTTCGGGGAAACTGGCTTATAAGTGTAGGTTTTTAATAAAGTGATGAGTGATAACTATAAAACCAACAAAAGTAATGATCATTTCATCAAACCCTACACCCTTATACCCCTACACCCTCAAAGCAGTGTTTTAGGGACAAAGCGTAAAAAATCAACAGGGGATGTTCCTGACATCTAAGGGAGGATAAGCTTCCCGAAGACTGTCTGTGACAGTTCTTTAACCTGGTAGCAAATTACAATTGCCTAAACCTGGGCACTACATTTACAGTGTTTAATTTAAAAATTAAGCGTAAAGATAATAAAGTATACTTAAGCTTACGCCTTTTTGCCTTTTTTGTTTACTACAACTTGATAGTAGGCAGATATTAGCTTTATCTGATTCCAAATCAGATTTTTATTTGCCATCTGTCAAAGGAGGCAATTTTAATATCGCACCGATTTTTTGAAAAAAACAACTATTTTTTTAGTTGAAAATACGCACTATTCCGGAACATTAACTATTTAGTATGTGAAAGAAAATATGGGCGTTAGTAAAATGAAATACAATGAGTGATATGGGTCTACTGATAACGGGCGTGTTAACAACAGGACAACCATCTCTGCCCAATTTCCCGGAGAATTTGCCGGTTCAGCTAGACAATGACATAAATCAGTCAGAACAAAGTCAGTTATCTGAGGTTGTTCCTGGAAATCAGATCACACCACCTGAATTTATACCACCGGATGAGCAGGTTTCTGTGGTGTCGTTAGTGATCGCATCAGATACACTAGATGACAATACTCAACTCAAAGACTTTGGTGAATCCGGGGATTCTCCAGTTGTAGCAGAAAATGCTGTTGTAGACAGTGTTGAATACTCAAATGTACAGCCAGAGTTCATTCCTATCTCTGAAGCGACAACAAATGATCACAGTTTTCTAGTTGCTTTTACTTCCACTACTCAAGGTCAAAATATAAATAAGTACACTACTGTACCACTAAAGTCTGTTCACCACCAACCACACTATAGTGCAGGGGGACTTCCGCAATCGCCTCGTGTTAGAAGTAAACAACCCACAGACTATAGACGGGTAGCAAAATTTCCCAACTCACCTAGTCCAGCTTTGCCAATTCTTGGTTTTGGTCATACAGGTGATGCTGTTAGAGTATTGCAACGGTTGTTACGATCTAATGGCTATAGTATACAAGTGGATGGGATTTTTGGAGCTTTAACAGAATCAGCAGTCAAAGCTTTTCAAAATCGTCGGAGTTTAGTTTCAGATGGAATAGTAGGTCAAAGAACCTGGCGAGAGTTAACAAAGTAGTCATTAGTCATTTGTCCTTTGTCATTTGTAATGAGTACTAACTATTAATCAATGACCAATGACCAACGACCAATGACCAAATTATCTATATTTATGCTGTTCTAATAATTGTTGCGCCCTGGGCTTGTAGATTAAGTAAAACAAAGCTTCAATATAACGCAACAAATCTTCTCGATTTTGTTTGGAAATAAAGTTCCAGAAACCATAAATCCGTGCTAGCGATAGCAGTTTGTTACTATGAATTTTCCAGGTATAGGTACTGTAAACCCGGTTCATGGCTTGTTGAGAAACTTCACACCAGTAGTTTGGGTTTTGTTCGCATTTACTGACGAAATTCAAGATTTTTGTGGCTGTTTCTTCTAAATTTGTGGGGTTGATGTAAAAGCCGTTGACTTGATCTTGAATAATTTCTAAAGGCCCACCAAACTGAGTCGCAAAAGTAGGTAATCCGGAAATCATTGCTTCTAATATTGTCAAGCCAAAGGCTTCAAATAAAGCAGGTTGCACAAAAATTCCCTGGTGGTCAGCAATGACGCGGTAAACTTCTCCAGAATCAGTTTTAGATAGACGTACACCCAGCCAGCGAATTTTGCCTTGGAGATTGTATTGCTCTATTATGCGGTAGAGTTTGACAATTTCTTCTCGTTCTTCATTGTCTGTTGATTCTTCCACACGCAACTTACCCGCAACTAAAATTAAGTTGCAATATTCCTGTAATTCTTGACTTTGACCAAAGCATTCTGCTAAACCTGTGAGATTTTTGATCCGATCCAGACGGGCCATGGAAAACAGAGGGCGTTTGCTTGGATCATCAAGTTTGCCAAAGATATGTGCAGAATCTTCTAGAGTAAAAAGCATCTCTTCAATGCGTCGGCGATCGCTTTCTACTCGATCTTCAGTACACGTATAGGGAAAGAAGTAATTCTCATTCACCCCCGGCGGTACGACATTGAATTTGGGACTAAATAGTTCAATCCCATTTACTACATGGTACAAATCTGGCATAGTAAAGCACTTGTAAGATTCGTACTGTCCGATACTATCTGGTGTACCGACTATTTCTTGGTAGGTGCTGCTAATGATAAAGTTGGCTGCATTCATCACCAACAAATCAGCAGTGAATTGTAACGAGAAATGATACTTATCTTCTAGATCCTGCCAGTAAAGGTTACTGAACAAATATTTAGATTTTTCCAAAGCATGGGCAATGATGCAGTGAGTAACGTCCAAACGACGCGCCAATAAAAATGCTACTAAATTCCCATCTGAATAGTTACCAACTATAAGGTCAGGTCTACCTTGAAATTCTGCCAGTAGTTCTTTTTCTGCGTCGATCGCATAGGTTTCTAGATAAGGCCAAAACTCAAATCGAGAAATCCAGTTTTGCGTCATATTAGGATTAAATTCCCGCAAAGGTACACGTAAAATCCAAGCATTTTCTGTTCCGTGAACCTTTTCTAGACGTTGATTGCAAAGTGTATCCTCACTATTGGGGATGAGGCGGGTGAGAATAATTACTTTTGGCTGGACATTCAATCCTTCTAAGCCTGCAAGTAGGGCATCTTCTTGCAACTGCGTTTCTAGATTTCTAGCTTGGTCAAGAACATACACGACTTGACCGCCAGTATCAGGACGCCCTAATACTCCCTCTTGTCCAAACCACCCGTGGGTAGACACCAAGACGATTCTAAAAATCATCGGGATGCGGGAAATGAAGGCTTCTAAGGTTTGGGGATCGGGAGAATCGATCAATTGATCAAGCATCTCAAGGCTTTCCTGCACACGGGCGGCGGTATTACCCCAACCTGGTTCAAAGCCCATCGTTTGCAATTGGAACCGAAATTCTTCGTAGGGTTCTTGACTGGGGCGACTACTAACGAAAGCGATCGCAGCTTTTATTTGTTGAGAAAGTTGCTGTTGAGATTGAATGCGATTATTTATCAGTAGCTGGATGCCGTTATATTGGTGCAAATTCAAGAAAATAAATAAACTTTCCTGCCATTGCTTGGGATCTTGGAAGAGTTTGCTTGATAAGTAACGGTTGAGTAATTGTACTCCCTTGCCGATATTTTTTGGGTCGCGTAAAACTGGGGAGTAGTCGTAAAACGGACCAAAATCCAATTCCAACAAGTCGCCTTCGTTGGGATGGAAGCGATTTACTAAGCGATCGCGCAGATCCAAAAGTTCCTGCACACTCATCGATTCAACATTCAAATCATCCGTTAGTCGATAAACCTCTTGAGTGGCAATTTTAGGGCGAATAATAAAGCAAAAGCCAGAAATATCTTGAATGATTTCTTGAGTGTAATAGATGAGTTTACCTAAGTTTGATGAAGCGTTAAAATGCTCAGGTTTTTGGTAATTCGTACAATATTCGCTGTATACATTCAATATATCATTCCGCAGTAGGTATTTTTTGTCTTGATGGCGTAATTCACTCAGAAATGAGCGCAAATCATTTTTTTCTTCGCTTTCGAGGACTGCTTGAATTAATTCAGACATACAACTACCAGAAATCTACCAAAAGATATTTGAAATTTGAGTTTAAATTCAGTTTGAAACTAGAATAAGGCACAAGGGTAAGATAAACTTTCATTTCTTTGTTGTGAACTCTATTTGTGGGGAGTCTTGCACCTGCCTTATCTTCCACCAGAGAATAATTTTTCTGACTAATAGCCTAACTCCACTCAGAGTAGATTAAGCACTCGCAGTGAAATTTATCTTTGGGCGAATGAAAAAGTTAGTGCAAGATCCCCATGGGCAAATTATGCTCACAACAAAGGAATGAAAACTTGATTCCTCCTACACCCCCCTGGATACGTCTAGATTTGCAGTTTCAAGTTGAGAAAATCCTTAATTTGATTCTCAAAAACTGAATATTCATTATTTTTTTCAATTTTCGTCGTTTAGCTTATGTTTTTAGGAATATCTTAATTTTCCTGACTTTGTACTCTAACTAAAGACATAGTGTTATACATTTATTCAGTTATATGGAATTATTGACATGACTAAAGTTGTTTTCTGAAAATATAAATTTTTCTCCTGGCTGTAATTTACATTAGGTAAACTTTTTCCTAATATTATTGTTACAATCAATTGTTAATATTAAAAATATAACTATTTCTCTATGATTGTTGCAACAAAAGTTCATTTACTTGAGATTAAAATTATTATCAACTTAAACATCAGTAAATATAAATCAAGTTTTTTATGAGACGACATATCTACTTAGTTCACCTATTTATAATTACAGCATGAACATTAAAATTTGGGTCGGTAGATATGAGTGAACGAACACATCAAGTCACACAAGATCATAGTGTAGGCAACATTATGATTATCTCTTTTCTTGCCTTGTGCGGACTAACTGTCATATTTCTGCTAGGAATTTTTTAGTTAGGATTCAAGAATTTTGATTTTGTTAAAATTAATTCTCAAACAGTAGTCCAAAAAGGATCAATATTGGGCTACTGTTTTGCATTATTTTAGTTGTTAGTTGATTGGAATTATTAAGAATCAATATTCAAAAAACTTAAAAAACAAAAAACGCTTGGGAGTGTTGCCGTGTTTCCACCCCAGGCGCTTTTTGTTTTACACTTGCTCCTCACACACAACTAAAAGATATCACTACTTTTATATAATGACAAGTACTTTAGAAAAAATTTTTCTCTTCAATAATTTACCAATTAAAAAGCGCTTGGAGTGTTACCGTGTTCCCACTCCAAGCGCTTTTTTTCTAAACTTACTCCTCACACACAATTAAAGATTAACATTGTGCTTATCTATCTACAAGCATAGTATAGACACTTTGACAAGTGTACCATCCTACTTTAGATAGATTAATGTAAAAAGTGACGTATGCCTGTGAAAATCATTACTAAACCTAGCTCGTTTGCAGCTTGAATTGAATCTTGATCCCGCAGACTACCACCTGGTTGTATGATCGACATAATTCCCGCCGCCGCCGCAGTTTTGACAGAATCATCAAAGGGGAAAAATCCATCACTAGCAAGAACTGCACCTTTAGCCTTTTCACCAGCTTGTTCAAGGGCAATTTTTACCGAACCAACGCGGTTCATTTGTCCTGCACCAACACCTAAAGTTGTGCGATCGCTACTGACAACAATGGCATTAGATTTGACGTGTTTGCAAACTTTCCAAGCAAACAGTAATTCTGCTAATTCTGTGGGTGTAGGTTGGCGTTCGGTGACGATTTGCCATTGACTGGTATCGGCTACAATATCATCTGCATCTTGAACAAGAAAACCACCTGCGATCGCTTTGACAGTTTCTTTAGGGCCATTGCTTAAATCCGCTAAAGTCAATACCCGCACTTTTGACTTAGCAGCCAGAATTGCTTTCGCGTCTTCTTCACATCCTGGTGCGACTACGCATTCTAAAAATGTTTTTGTGAGTTCCCCTGCTGTGGCAGCATCAATCGGACGGTTAAGGGCAACGATACCACCAAAAGCAGACACAGGATCAGCATTAAACGCTTTTTGGTAAGCTGCGGCGATTGTATCTGCTTGAGCTGTACCACAGGGGTTAGTATGTTTGATAATCGTGGCAGCAGGAGTGTCAGTGAATTCGGCGATGATGCGGCGTGCTGCTTCTAAATCAACTAAGTTATTGTAACTGAGTTCTTTCCCTTGCAGTTTGCTAGCAGCAGCCCAACCTGTTGCATTTGCACCAGTTTGATACCAAGCTGCTTTTTGATGGGGGTTTTCACCGTAGCGCAAAGATTGTAGTTGTTTCCCAGAAACAGTAAATTGTTCTGGTAGAGTCTGGGTTGGTTGTATCCCTGCTAAGTAAGATGCGATCGCCTGATCATAGCTAGAAGTATGCAAAAATCCTTGCAACGCACACTTTTGGCGAAATTCTAGGGATGGTTCGGTGTGTTCGCGTAATTCCTGCAAATACTCGTCATATTGGGAGGGATCACACAATACCGTCACATCTGCGAAGTTTTTTGCTGCTGCCCTCAGCATAGCAGGGCCACCAATATCAATTTGTTCTATTGCTTCTGCTAATGTGACATCTGACTTGGCAATTGTTTCCCCAAAAGGATAGAGATTTACCACTACTAAATCTATTAGACGAACTTGGTTATCTACCAAATCTGTCATATCTTGCGGAATTGATCGCCGGGCGAGAATTCCACCGTGAATGCGTGGATGTAGAGTTTTGACTCGACCACCTAATATTTCGGGAGAACCTGTGTAATCTGCGACTTTTTTAACTGGTAATCCTGCATTTTTGAGAACTTGAGCAGTACCGCCACTACTAATTAACTCAAAATCAAATTCTTCTACTAAGCTACGAGCAAGTTCAATTAATCCAGTTTTATTGGATACACTCAATAGTGCTAGACGCGCCATAATTCCCCAGCTTTATTTGATTGGTACAAGTGAGAGCAGAAGATTATTTTACAAATTGCTGGAAGTTGTGAAGACAAGTTTTTGCACAGACGCCTTTGGCAAATATTTGAGCATAGTCAGCTTTAGCTGAGTACAGGTTTGCCTAAAATCGTAGCTATCTTAAACCCAGAGAAACGCAAAGTCAGCGCAAAGGTTCGCAGAGTTTTTCAGAATTTTATTCGCTACGAATTTGTGAAATGTTGTACTGAGTTGAGTTATGAGCGTCACAATTAATTGTGAGGCGGATTTATCAGCCCTAGTTTGATTAATATCGATTAAGAGAGTTGAATTATGGGAGCAAATATCTGTCCTTAGAATTTATTCAGGTTCCCCCAACAACAGGAAAAGTACCTACAGGTTTAATCGTAGCTTTGCATGGTTGGGGTGCAAATGCTGAGGATTTAGCATCTTTAGTACCGTTTTTAAATTTGCCAGATTATCAGTTTCTGTTTCCTAATGCACCTTTTCCTCATCCTTATTCGCCTATAGGAAGAGCATGGTATGACTTGAGTGCGGAGAATATGTATGAGGGATTAACAGAAAGTCGGCAATTACTCACAGATTGGTTGCTAAGTTTAGAAAGTAGGACTGGTGTACCGCTATCACGGACGGTGTTGAGCGGTTTTTCCCAAGGAGGGGCAATGACTTTAGATGTAGGATTAAAGTTGCCCTTTGCAGGTTTAGTTGTTATGAGTGGTTATTTACATCCTGGTGCAGTTGTGGATGCTACCTCGACTATAACTGCTTCACCTCCAGTTTTAATCATGCACGGTAGATATGATCAAGTAGTACCACTACGAGCTGCACTCAAGGCAAAAGAAACTTTAGAGTCGCGCTTAATTGCAGTACAGTACTATGAATTTGATATGGATCATGAAATACAACTACCAATGCTAGAGATAATACGTAATTTCGTGATCAATACTCAAGTAACCACAGAGTAGCTTGTTGCTAGATCAAGTCTCATCCCAGTTACAAAAGTTTTACAAATTCCGGTATAAATCCGGAAAATTTTCACGTAATTAATGTCCTCAAATGAGTAATATATATTGGGTGGCTGCGTCGAGCGCAAACAAACCCAAGCTGGATGCAAATGCTGCTAACGGGAGGGGCGAGCATTATGAAAACTCTAAGCATTTCCAAAAAAGAAATTGCTACCATGACTCCACAAGATGTAGAAAAGTTAGCTACACGCTTGGAGCAGGACAACTATAGCAATGCTTTTGAAGGTTTGGATGATTGGCACATGCTACGTGCGATCGCGTTTCAACGCCCAGAGTTAATTGAACCATATATCCACCTTCTGGATTTAGAACCCTACGACGAAGCCTAACAATTTTGGATTTTAGATTTTAGATTTTAGATTGTGGAGTGTTAACTTTTGGCTAGATTTCTGGATTGTATCTCTGCTGAAGTGTTAACCGTAAGTTATCAAATTTAAGTCCTTAACCCAATGCTAAATCCAAAATCTAAAATCCCAAATCTAAAATTGAAAAGGGTTCTAATTGGTATAGGCGGCGGTATCGCCGCCTACAAAGTTTGTGAAGTTGTTTCTACATTATTTAAAAATGGTGTGGAAGTGCGAACTATTCTGACTAATTCCGCACAAAAATTTATCACACCTCTGACTTTCTCCACTCTCTCCCGCTATAGCGCCTTTACAGATAAAAATTTTTGGCAACCAATTTACTCTCGTCCCTTACATATAGAATTGGGTGAGTGGGCAGATGTTTTTTTAATAGCGCCTTTAACAGCTAATACATTAGCAAAATTAGCTTACGGCATGGCTGACAACTTGCTTACAAATACCGTCTTGGCTTCTACTTGTCCTGTAGTGTTAGCACCAGCCATGAATACCGATATGTGGGAACAGCAGACGGTGCAGCAGAATTGGCAAAATCTCTTAAAAAATAGTCGTTTTCATAGTTTACAGCCAGAATCGGGATTATTAGCGTGCGATCGCGTCGGGGCTGGGAGAATGGCAGAACCGCCAGAAATCATAGCTTACATTCAATCTTTGCTGCATACCGTAGGTAAACGAGATCTAGCTGGAAAGCGAGTATTAATCAGTGCTGGGGGAACACGGGAACATTTTGATCCCGTAAGATTTATCGGCAATCCTGCTACAGGCAAGATGGGATTAGCTTTAGCACAAGCAGCATTGCATAGAGGCGCAAACGTGACCTTAGTACACAGCCCACTCAACAGTGACATTCCCTTAGGAATAGAAGCAGTTCCTGTGGTAAGTGCTGAAGAAATGTATGCAGCCATGTTGCGGTATTTACTATATGCAGACGTAATAATTATGTCAGCCGCAGTCGCAGATGTGAAACCACAGAATTACAGTCACCAGAAATTGCCCAAGCGATCGCTTCCAAAATCTTTAGCCTTAGAACCTGTACCCGATATAATTGCAGAATTGGCAAAGCGCAAACAACCCCATCAATTATTAATTGGCTTTGCTGCTCAGACAGGGGATATAATCACTCCCGCTTTGGAAAAATTGCACAGAAAAAATTTAGACGCTATTGTTGCTAACCCAGTAGATAAACCTGATAGTGGTTTTGGCAGCGACAATAATCAAGCAGTATTTTTAGATAAGCAAGGTCATCATTTAGAAATTCCACCATGTACTAAATTACAGCTAGCTCATCATCTCTTTGATTTTGTTGGTAGTTATTAGTTGAGTTGTACAGATGCTTCAGTCTCAAAGGAGCAGTGTCAAAGAATACGATACGAAATCTTCAAATTTATATTAATCAATAATGATATAAAAGGGTGCAAGCTACGGCATAATGATTGCGAGCAGAGCAAAATTGCCACAAATGATACTAACAAGGCTGACAGAAGAATTAGACAACCTGAGTAAACATAGTAGTAATGGAGTACTAATTTTCTACAACCATACAGTCGTTTGGAATCTTCACTTTAACGACGGTAAGTTGATCTATGCCACAGGTGGAATGCATCCTGTCAGACGCTGGAACAGAGCCTTAAAGCAGCATTGTCCCGATTGGAACTGGAGTGTTGAGTCTTCTGTATTGTCAGAAAATCAGCCTTGGGAATGTCAACTCCTCGCCCAAGCCATCAGTCGTAGGCAATTGAGTGCAATCCAAGCTAAGTTAGTAATTCGTACTATTGTCCAAGAATGTTTTTTTGAATTGAGTAACTCTAAAGAACTGAAAAATGATTGGACACCCACTCAAAAAGATATATTTCATTTACCTCAGCTCATAGCCTTATCTTCCTGGGAAATACTCTCAGTTCTTACAAAAGCAACGAACATACAAAAAAAATGGCAAGCTGCTGGTTTAGATCATCTTAGCCCCTGTTTAGCACCAGTTTTGTCACCAACAGCAAATCCTCAAGTCATCCCAGTTTCAGAAAAAAAGTACTTCAACAATAATTTCACCCTTTGGGATATTGCTGTAGAGCAGGAAAAATCTGTGACAGAGGTGGCTGTTTCCTTAATACCTTGGGTGGATAAAGGTGTGCTGGAACTGCAAAAAATTCCAGATTTACCATTACCGACTATCAAACAAGTAGTTGCAGTCAATAACTCCCAATCAGAAAATAATCGTATTACATTTGCTCCGGAACCTGTTGAGGAACCTATTCAAAAATCTGTTGAAAAACAATCTTTAATTGCTTGCATTGATGATAGTCCAGTATTAGCTTACACCTTAAGAAAAATCTTGATACCCGCCGGATATCAAATGTTAAGCATTCCGGAACCGATGCGAGGCTTTTCTCAACTTATCGAACACAAGCCTGATTTAATCTTGTTAGACTTGCTCTTGCCCAATGCTGATGGTTATAGCATCTGTAAATTTTTGCGCGACACTCCCACTTTTAGGAATACACCAATTATTTTCCTGACAGAGCGCAATACCCCGATTGATCGGGCCCATGCTATGTTAGTAGGTGCAACTGAATTTTTAGGTAAGCCTCCACAGCCAGAAGAATTATTACAAATTGTTGAGAAATATCTGGGGCATTGAAGAAGGCAGCTATGCCGGAGGCAGAGGGCACAAGCAGCGATGTTCCTGGGGGATTCATACCCACCAGCAATTCGTATCCGCTAAACTTCGTTTTAGCGGGGGTCTTAAACCCAAAAGCTCGGACGGCAATAGGGCTGCTCAACCGACAACTCAACATAGATGCCTCCTGCCCTCTACCCTCTGCCTTCCTCGCGCAGCGAGATAAATGAAAGTTGTTGAAAGTATTTTGCTAGAGATCCTTAGACCTCCTAATACTTAAGTTGCATTCAAAATATTAATTCAGTAGAGATTTGGGGCAATTGGGAGAAAGATTGCTTCTCATCTGATTCAACCATTTTCCTTCACAGAATGAAACAGCCCTGCTTTTGGCAAGGGGGACTAAGGGGGTATTTCAAATATTTGTGCAAGAGGTCTATTGTTCTGTAGATTCTTTCACTACCTGTACCTTACTAATCCAAAATTTCAGATCGGATGACTTCGTAAGATACATTTAGAGCTTAATTTTCGTTTTCAATAATTTTATTTTTCCAGAAAAAATTTTTATGGCTGTAGCAGTTGTCAGCATGATACTAGCTATACACTCTGATTCTGCCTTGATGAATATAAATTTTTTCTAAAAATTCAGTTCCCAATAATAATTTTAGAGATAGTAGTTGTCATTTTTACATGATACGCTAATTACTTAGTCCATTTTTGTAAAGCAACGATAAATTTTTTATGAAAAGCATTATGATTTATTAGACAAATACACTTAATAATACTTACAATACATCAGAACTAAGTAGAATGAAAAAATAAACACTAGTTGAGAAATAGGTGTTTAACTAAGAAATTGCTGAGGCTTTGCATTTTAACAACCTTCACAAAGAAAATATTATGTTATGCTTACTGTCTCATAAAAAATAAGTCACTGATAATATGAGTACTATCGTTAAAAAGCTACGAAATCACGTTTTAAAGAATTTGTATCAAATTTCGTTCTTGCAAAACCAAGCTGAGCGGAATTATCAAATTTCTGTTAAGCAGCACTCAGCAAATTTACCTGTGCTTTCAGTAGCTGATTTTAAGTTAGTTGAATCTATCAAACGTGAAGGAGTAGTAGTAACTTCACTAGAAGCTCTATCTATTCCACAGACAGAGAAAATGTTTTTAGCTGCACAAAAATTGATACCAGAAGTAGCAAGGAGTGTTCCTTTACAAGAACATGAATATGTTGTTCATGCTAGTTCTGAACAAATGATGCAGCATCCAGAAATATTTATGTGGGGGCTAGAAAAACGTTTACTCAATATAGTTGAGAATTATATTGGTCTACCTGTAGCCTATCATGGAGCATATTTTCGCAGAGATCTTGCTAACTCTATTGAGCGAAAATCTAGGCTGTGGCATATAGACGTAGAAGACAGAAAAATTCTCAAGGTTATTGTGTATTTAAATGATGTGGATGAAAATTGTGGTCCTTTTCAATATATTCCACAATCTTTAACCTCAACTGTAACTCGTTCTTTGAAATATAGACATGGTTACATTCAAGAAAAAAGATTGCAAAATATTTTATCCCCATCTTTATGGAGATCATGTACTGGTTCGGCTGGTACAGTAGTTTTTGCAGCTACTTCCAAAGTTTTTCACCGAGGGAAAATCCCTATAGATCAAGATAGATACACAATCTTTTTTGACTATACAAGTAGACAACCTACATATCCATTCTATTGTAAGTCTTCCCTTCCTTGGGAAGACTTACTATCACTAGCAGCAAACTTTTCAGAACACCAAAAGCAGTGTGTTTTTTGGCGTCCAAGTCTGTAAGAATAAAGTTTTAGCTATCATCATCTGCATACGCTCCACTACACAACAGCAGAGATTAGGACTTGGGACTAGTGAATTAAAAATGTAAAGAAAATAAGTTCTTTTTTGAGGGTTGAACTTATATTTCATTTTACTAATTAAACATTTTGAAAATACGCAGGATATAACACAGTACCAGTTATATTTTTCAAAGCAGCAGGTTGCAACTCTAATGCCATAAAAACTTCATCAGGAAAAAATAATGATGATTGCAAGCCAAATTTTCCTGCTGTTTTAAAACCAAAGCGTTGATAATAACCTGGCTCACCAACAACAATAATAATGGCATGATCTAATTCGCGACATTTTGATAAACCCACTTGCACTAGTCTGCTACCAATACCTTGGCGCTGATGTGATGGTTTTACTGCCAAAGGTGCTAGTGCTAGTGCTGGAATAGTTTGATTGGGAGTTTTAATGATAATCTGACTAAAAAGAATGTGTCCTAATACTTCTTCTTTTTCTACTGCTACTAGTGATAGTTCAGGTATAAAATTCTCCGATTTCCGAATAATATCTACAAGTTCAGCTACCTTAACTTGCTCAAAAGCTTCTATAATTACTTGGCGAATTGCTAAGATTTCTTTGTTGCTTTCTGGAAAAATATCAACCATTAACCCCTCAATCATATTTGCATCTCTAGTATAAAATCAAGCTGACTTCAATGTAATAATACCTTGATCAAAAACGCGGTTAGCTGTATCTATACCACTAACTTCTATGCGATCCGCAAACACTTCATAGGCTGCAAAACTCAATTTTTCCGCAGAATACTCAGTCCATTCATTTTTGCCGACAGGACGAGTACCTGCACCACCCCCACAAATTAAATAAGTTGTACCATTGATGGCACGGGTACGTTCATAATGGTGTTCATGTCCATTGATATAAAGTTGCACACCATATTTTTGAAACAAAGGAGTGAAAATTTGAATAAAATCAGGGTTGCTACCATAGACACCTGATGCATAAATAGGATGATGACCAAAAACAATTTTCCAGGTAGCATTACTTTGGCTTAATTCTTGTTCTAACCAATTTAGCTGGTTAATCCAGTCAGCGTTACTATTAGTATCTAGTGCGAAAAATTGGATTTTATCCCGGCGAAATGTGTAGTAGCGCCCTTGCATATTAAAGCCTGCATATTTAACTTGCAAATCGCCATTGGCAGTGCGAATATCGTGGTTTCCTAAAGCAGCTTGAAATTTTACACCTTGCTTTAGTAATTGTGCATAGGGACGTTCAAAGACTGCATTTATTTTCTCAATTTCACCATTGGTATAGATATTATCTCCTGCTAAGATAACCAAATTATAAGGATATTTGCTGTAATAATTAGCCATAGCTCTAGCTACAGCATATTGGCCTTTTGCACCTGTACCTGTATCTGCTACAGAAACAAAGCGCAGTAATAAATCTTTTTTGGTAGATGGATTAGCGGCTATTGCCTTTGAGACTTGCTCACTATTTTGATCAATAATCCCACGACTAATACTAGCTAGAAATCCTACACCAATGGCACTGAGTCCACTTAAAAATAAAAATTGACGACGTTTTAGTTTCATATTTGCCAAAAATCATTAATTAATCAGTTTAGCGCCAGCATTGAAATGATACATTAAGGCTGAGGAGGTAGCAGCCACAATATAAGTCCTTGATTAGCTGCTCTAGGTGAAAGTTCCATGTCACAGGACAATCAGAATTCACAACCACCTTCTTCGCCACAACCGCAGGATAATACATCTGGTCAGAGAAGTAACCAAAGGAGACAGTCTTTTTGGAAGACTAAAACTATCCAAATTCTCAAAGGCGCGATCGCAGTTTTAGAAACGACTGTAGAAAAGCTAGAGACACAATCACCTCCAACAGATGTATCTCTCAACTGGTGGAGTAGACTGTTAGTCAAAATCCGCTCTTATTTACCAGCAAATTTATCAGCAAAGTTGTCAGATACAGCTTTGACAGGAGCGATCGCAATTTTTGCTGTCATTCTAGTTTGGGTTACTTCCACCATTTTCACAGGTAAACCCACTGAAATTGTCACTACTCCCCCTACTTCTCCTACTCCCCTCACCTCTCCATCTCCCAACCTTCCCACCCCAGAACCTTCTCCTACCGAAGAACAAACTCTAGCAGAAACACCACCACCTGTAGAGGAAGAAGAACCCACACCAATACCAGAAGAAGTTACCCCGTCACTAGAACCAGAAGTAACTCCAACACCCACACCCACAATTGACAATCAACCAACAACAATCACTAATCAACCAGCAACAATAGTATTAACACCAGAACAAATTTTAATTGCCACGATTGAAAATCAAGTAGCAGAAGTTAGCGATCGCTTTGCCTCTGGACTCATAAAATCGATCCAAGCTAACTTTCTCACTAGCAGTTTGGATATCAAAATTAGCGATGATTGGTACACCCTCAGCGAATCCGAACAGGATAAACTCGCAGCCGAAATTCTCCAGCGTTCTCAAGAACTGGACTTTACCCATCTAGAAATGAGCGACTCACAAAATAGGCTTGTTGCACGTAACCCTGTTGTGGGTACTGAAATGGTAATTTTTAGAAGACAAGGTTAACAGTTATCAGTTATCAGTTATTTTTCTTGATCACTGTTCACTGTTTACTGATTTAATATCCTCTTGCTGATCCTTCACCACGCGGATCGGCTGCCCCTTCTAAAGCACCATCAGAGGTAACTGCGATCGCGTTAATGTTACCCCAAGGCTGGGTTTGTTTAATTTTGTGTCCCCGACGCTGTAATTCTGCTACCGTGAGAGCATCTAAACCAAAAGGTTCGACTCGCAATTCATCGGGAAGCCACTGATGATGGATGCGAGGAACAGATACAGCTGCACCTACATCCATGTTGTACTCCAGCACATTGAGGATGACTTGCAGCACTTGGGTAATGATAGTACCACCACCAGGCGCACCCACCGCTAAGCGTAGGCGACCATTTTCAGTCACAATCGTGGGAGTCATGCTGGAGAGAGGTGTTTTGCATGGCGCAATCGCATTAGCTTCGTTACCCCGTAAACCAAAAGCATTTGGTACTCCCGGCGCGGCAGCAAAATCATCCATTTCGTTATTAAGTACAATTCCCGTCCCGTCAGCAACTACACCAGCACCAAATCCTAAGTTAACAGTAAAAGTTAGACTTACGGCGTTGCGTTGTGCATCCACAACATTAAGATGGCTAGTTTCTGTAGACTCGTAGCGGGGTTTGTAGAATGTTTCCTGGGTGTTCTGAGTGATCATCAAAGAATTACTTGCAGGAATTAGTTTCTGTTTGTGCCTACACACAAGAGGTTGAGAAGTCAGATTCCGCCGTAATTTTATATTTGCAGGCTTGACTTCAGTTGCAGGTCTAGCTCTATTCAGAGTAATTTCAGCCTGCCGTCTTTGCGTATAAGCAGGGCTAAGTAATTGTTGTACAGGTACTTTGACAAAATCAGGATCACCTAATAATTGTGAGCGATCAGCATAAGCAATTTTCATTGCTTCTACCATTAGGTGGATGACATCGGGGTGATGCCAACCTAAAGATTTTAAATCGGTAGAACCGATAATATTTAACATTTCTAATAAATGTACACCCCCTGAGGAAGGAGGTGGCATAGAACAAACTCTTGCTTGACGAAAATTGCCACACACAGGAATGCGCCAGATGGGTTGGTAAGATTTCAAGTCTTCTAGAGTTACTAAACCACCATTTTTTGCCATGTCAGCAGCAATGGCACGGGCAATATTTCCGGTGTAAAAACTGCGGGGGTTTTGAGAGATTTCTGTTAAAGTTTTCGCCAAGTCACGCTGTACTAATTTTTCTCCAGGTTGATATAATTCCCCGTTGCGAGTAAAAATTGCCCGTGCGGCTGGGTTAGTAAGAATTACTTGCTTACGATTTTCATACTCTGGTATAGAACGCCACGTTACTTGAGGACTCAGGATAAACCCATCTTTAGCGAGAGCGATCGCAGGTTGAACAACTTCTGCCCAAGGTAGCTTACCATAACGTTGATGCACTTCGTACAGTCCTGCTACCGTTCCTGGTGTTGCTACTGCCAAGTATCCATTTATACTCAATTTTGGACGCACTTTACCTTGGGCGTCCAAATACATATTTCTCTTTGCTTTGAGGGGTGCGCGTTCGCGAAAATCTAAAGCTTTAATTTCTCCGGTTTTGCCATCACGAAACAGCAAAAAGCCGCCGCCACCAATTCCCGCCGAAAAAGGTTCTACTACAGAAATCGCAAAAGTCGTCGCTACAGCTGCATCAACTGCGTTACCACCTTTGCGTAACATTTGCAACCCTGCCTCACTGGCAAGGGGATTGGCAGACACCACCATAGCTTTTTTGGTGCGTAGGGGTAAGCTAACGGCGGCAGTTACTTGTTTGTGGTTGTAAAACAGTGATGCAGAAAAACACAGATGAAAAATCAATACTGAAACCTGCGTGTAGCGACGGAATTTGGGCATGTTGATTACATACAGCACTCACCCAAGTATCACATAGATGATGATTTTCTAAAATCATCTCAATTTATTTTCTGTTGTGAAGATATGACAGATATTGTGTTTTGAAAATCGACCACCGATGCACACAGATGTAGACGCCCTTACGGGCGGCTTCCCGGAGGGTACACCGTGCAAGGCGATGGACACAGATGGACTCTGATAAATTTTGGGTGTGTGTTGATGTTGTCTGTCGGTACAAAAATTTATATTGTAGTATCAAGTCCTGCTAATCGCTTAGGATATTATACTTCGTTGTTAGGCATTGAGCATTGGTTCTTCCCATTACCCTTACGGGTACTCTTCCTTGAAGCCGAGAAAGCGGGCGTCTACGCCAGTCGCTCATGGGGAACTCACCGGCCCCTGGTGGGGATTGGGGGCTCGCGGTTCCCTTTGGGGTTGGGGGAGGAACCCCCTGCGTAAGAGTCGCTGGCTCACCAATTACCCATTACCTATTACCAGCCTACGCGACAGTATAAGTATTCAACCGAACTTGATATAAGTAATTTGTGGTTAATAATGACTACCTGATTTCCGATGCTGAATGGCAGTGACACCTGTCGGTTCTAACACTTCGCCTTTATCTACAGTGGCATAAATTAACCAGCGATCGCCACATTGAGTTCGTTGTTGCACGGTACATTCTAGATAGGCAAGGGCATCACTGAGAATTAAGCAACCGTTGTTAGCTGTTGTGGTTGTTAATTGAGCAAAAGGATTCTCCCCTGGAGTACTGTGGTAGGAAAAATAACGTCTGAGGTTGCGACCTTCTTGGAGAATATTCAGGACAAATTGATCACCGGGATGAATCATGGAATCGGCATTTTGATCTTGGGCAATCGCAATCATCAAACCAGGAGGATTAAAAGTAGCTTGTGATACCCAAGATGTGAGGATTCCACTGTGGCTATCTCCGCGTCGAGTGCTAAGGACACACAAAGAACCAATGATGCGTCCAACAGCTTGTTCTGTCCGGTCTACTTGCGCTACTGTTAATGCTTGGCGGGGAGTGCGGAGTTTCTTTTTCTTTTTCAAGACTTGGGCAAAATCTGCTCCGGCATCTTGGCATTGTTGCAAAGTGAACTCAGTAGGACTGAAGCGAATGCGGATGGTGTTAAACCCTAAGCGATAATTGGCATCTAATAGTTTATTTTCAATCAGGTCGATCGCTTCTCCACTCCAACCGTAGGAACCAAATACACCCGCTAGTTTCGTTTTCGCCGCCGCCGAGAGGACAATTCCCAAAGCAGTTTGAATTTGGGTGGGTGCATGACCGCCCAAAGTGGGAGAACCAATGATAAAGCCATCGCAAGCTTCAATCGCGCGAGTAATTTCACTGGGTTCTGCCAGTTCGCAGTTGATTGATTCCACTGCCACCCCAGTTTGAATTAAGCCTTGGGCGATCGCCTGTGCTAAAGTTGCCGTGTTACCGTAGGCAGAAGCATAAAGCAAAGCTACTCGCAATTCTTGATTTTTTTGTTCTTGACACCATTGGCGGTAATCGTAACTAAAGCGACTAAGACTGTAGCGAACAATCGGCCCATGGCCAGGGGCGTAATATTTCGCTTTTAGAGGTGCTAATTTATCTAAAGCTGCTTCTACTTGTTTAGCTTGGGTGGCGTGCAGACATTCAAAATAATAACGGCGATCGCCATCCAGTTGCTTCCAATCTTCATCAAATAGGACATCACCACAGACATGTACGCCAAACAATTTGTCAGTATAAAGAATGCGGGTAGCAACGTCGTAGGTACACATACCATCTGCCCATCGGGGAGTTGGTACTGTAACAAATTGCAATTGATGCCCCTCGCCCAAATCTAGAATATCTTCGGAACGAACAAGTTGTATTTTTGACTCCCACTCAGGAAAGGTGTTTTTGAGAACATTCGCACCAGGTTTAGAACAGACAATCTTGACTTGAGGTGCTTTTTCCAGCAAGACTTTGAGAGTTGCCATCCGGTTAGGATTGACATGATTGAGAATGATGTAGTCTAACTGAGTTAAATCTTGGTGTTTGTGTAACTCTTCTAAAAAAATCTGGGTAAAAGACTCGCCAGGAGGATCAATCAAAGCAGTTTGCTTGGCTTGAATCAAATAAGAATTCGCTGTTGTGCCTTTTTGGCGGGCATACTCAACCTCAAACTTGAGACGTTCCCAAGTTCGCGATCGCAAAACTAAGGTATTAATTCCAATTTCAGCAACTTGAACATCACGGGGACGGGTGAGAGTTGGAGATAAAGTTGAGACAGACATATTATTGGTTAGTGGTTAATGGTTGGTTGTTGGTGGGCTAATCGCAATCAATAATTGGAATGACCATTGGAATGACCATTTAATTCAGCCATTTCTTGGGCAAGGCGCTTTTTGTAACGCTTCGAGACTTCTTGTTCAGGATCAATACCTTCAAAAGTTGGAGGTAGCCAAACTCGTAGCACCATTAATACACCCAGTACCAGTAAAAAAGCACAAGCAGCCAATACTTGCATAAAAGTTGTTTCCAGTACACCGCGTACAATCATTTCTCGGAGTACAGAAACAATCGAAACTTCTACAGCCACCCCAATCGAAACCCGTTGTTCTTGCAAATAAATAATCAGCAGACGGAATAATTCTACTAAAATCAGCAATGACAAAATATCTGCTGTCACAACGTGGAAGTGGATCGGGGGGAGCAAAGAAAGAAACATAGTCCAGATTTGCAGCACCATAAAGCTAAATAGCCCGATGCACAAAGAAATCACAATTAAATCTTGAACTAATTCCAGTGCTTGCACAATCCGACCTAAATTCAACCAACTTTCTCGCTTTACAGGTTTGACTGGCAAATCTTTCAGCAATTGCATCATGTGGTGACTCCAGTGGGGGGGGGGAGTGGGGGAGTGGGGGAGTGGGGGAGTGAGAGTGGGAGTGGGGGCAATGGGGAGGTGGGGAGGTGGGGGAGTAAAAATATTTTATCCTTGTATTTCTTAGACTTCTCACACCCCTCATACTGTTCACACCCCTCACACCCCTCATACTGTTCACACCCCTCACACCTTAATAGTGATTACCAACCTTCCGATGGTGGACGGCGGTGAGGGCATCTAGTTTGGCGACTCTACCAGTGTGGACGTTGCTGTAAATGATCCAGTGATCGCTACACTCCATGCGGGTTGTAACTTCGCATTCCATGTATGCTAGGGCGTCTGCCAAAATGGGACAGCCATTGCTAGCGGGGTAAGTCTTAATATCTGCAAACCGATCTGCACCGGGGGGAAAACGCTTGAGGAAGTGTTTCATTAAACTTTGGTAGTTGTCTTCCTCAAGGACGTTGAGAATAAAGCGATCGCCTACATGCAATAAAGATTCTATTGCCCGATCTTTGGCAACTGCAATGGCAACTCCTAAAGGATTCATACTTGCTTGCATCACCCAGGAGGCTAACATAGCACTACTAACATCGGCTTTTTGGGCAGTAAGAATATAAAGTCCACTGCTAAGTCTTCCTAATGCCCGTTCTAAGTCATTGTCGAGAGTTTTGATTTGTTTAATAGTGCGATCGCGTGTTAACCATTGTCCGATATCAGTTCCCGCTTCATCACACATTTGTTCAGTTGCCTGTGTAGGCGGTTCTTTGATCAGAATCGGGGGAAAAGCTTCAGTGAGTCCAATTTCTTGAAACTTGTTTCGTAGTGGATAAATCGGTTCATCTTCCCCACCACCAGTTTCAAACAGCCCTACTGCTTGTTTGTTGTGGGCAGCAGCGAGAATGGTACTTAAAGCTGCATGGGCATTTTGATCAGATTGGGATGGCATTCCAATCACCAAACCAGTTGCTTGATTTACCAATTCCCGGACTTCTTGAGGTTCAGCAGTACTTAAATCTACCAGTTCTACTGCAACACCATTTCTCGTGATGCCATGAGCGATCGCTCTTGCTAATTGGTCACTGTAACCGTAATCTTCACAGTAGAAGAGGGCAACCAAGGTATCTGTTTTGGCTTGTTCCTGGCTCCATTTTTGATAACAATTTACCCAGTTTGAGAGGTGGTGTTGCAATAAAGGGCCGTGTCCTGTGGCAATCATGCCGACATCTAATTTTTCCATCCGCTTGATCGCAGACAGCACAGAACGCGCATTCGGTCCCATCAGGCAATCATAGTAATATTTAAAGTCTTGTTCTACTAGTTCTGGATCTTCGTCAAAGGTGTGGTCATCGCAGTAGTGCATCCCAAAAGCATCACAAGTATAAAGGATGCGGGTTTTTCTATCGTAGGTAAAAATGGTATCTGGCCAATGAAGATTGGGAGCACAGACAAACTCTAACTCATGTCCATTGCCTAAATCCAAGTGATCGCCATTTTTAACTATTAGAGATGGGAATGGCTGATGTACCATGTTTTCCAAAAATTGGATGGCAACTTTAGCCCCGACTACTGTGACTTGGGGGGCTAACTGCAATACCTCTTTCACCAGTCCACTGTGGTCTGGTTCCGTATGGCTAATAATTAAGTAATCTAAAGTTGACAGGTCAATTAATCCTTTGACTACATCTAAATACAATTGTTGAAACTTGCGGTGAGAAGTATCAACCAGGGCAGTCTTTTCACCTTGAATGAGAAAGGAATTATAGGTTGTACCGTTCTGCAATCCAAACTCAATATCAAAGCGATCGCGATCCCAATCTAGAGAACGAATAGCGATCGTTTCAACCCCAATCTCAATTGTTTGCATGGTCAAGCGACCTTGCGGTTTGGTGTTTTCACGAGCAGTTAGTGCAACCATACCCTGCTGCCTCCAGCGACCTTCGTAATAATGCTTTACCTTATTTAATATTTATCTGGATGCACTATATTTGTAAAATGTCAATTTTTAAAGCAAATCATTAGTTATTTTAAAGTGTAAAAATATATAAATTAATTGATGCTTATCATAAGGATAGTGCGAATAATTTCATTAACCGCCAAGAACACGAGTCCCTATGCCATTTATTAGCAAGCTAGGTATCCTTGGCGGTCAACACCTGAAGAAATCAAGCTGTCAAAGCTACTTCTTGCGAGTTTCTCACACAGTGCTGTCACCTGTGATTTAGTTCAACGGCTCGTCTGTGATTTGCGCGTTCTCTATAAAGACGCCGTCATCATTAGCGACGATACCGCTTACCCGAGTTCCCTCCGGTGTCTGAGCTACGCGACCAACTCCCGAGGCAGCTGTGCCACTGGCTGCGGTATATAGTACGTTGCCACCCGCATTCAACTGCTCAGCGATGTCGGCCTTAATAGAATCGCGAACGACTTTTACAGCTCCGTCTGCTAGTGCAGCTTCCAACGCTTCCAACTGTGCCTCTTGGTTGTGTTCAATGGTTGCTGCGATCGCTGAAGTATTTGGCGGTAAGTCTGAGCCAATATCTTTCATTTCAGCTTTTAGCGGAGTACCCTTCAACTTACCTACGAGCGCCCCAATAACACCACCACCCGCAGCCACCGCAGCAGCTGGTGGTGCAGCTAGCAAACCAACCAAGCCACCGAGTACACCACCTGTAACAAAACCCTTAGCTATACGATGTTTCGAGTCAGTGATCTTGAGGTTGCCGTTGTCATCATTGACAACGACGGCAGCATCTACGATGTCGATTAATCCCGCCTTCTTGCCCTGCTTAAGATCAGCCATAACCTTACCTGCACCGTCGGGCGTGTTGAAGGCTGCCACAATCACCTGAACTGGATTTTTACTCATGATTCATTTCTCCTTATTTGTATTTTTGAAAGGTAGAGACTGGCGAAATCTGTGAGAGTCAAATACTGCAACATCAGGCACTTGGTTACGACGAGGCCTCCCATGCCGCCCAAGATTACATGAACAGCGCCCAAAGTTCCTGCATCGGTTTGGCACACATCAACATTACTGTCTGTGCTTTTAGCAATAACTGCGATCACATACAGGATTAAGTCCACTTGCTGATGCAGCTTTTTAAATTCATTGAAAAAATTAGTCAAATGGCTGCTGCCAAAGGTAAAACAATGCTGAACAAGTAATTTGACTTGTAGAATTTTCTGTCCATTCAGGCTCAAGCCAGGAATACACCAGCTATTCCATACTCACGCTCCCAGCTACTGCCGCAAGTAGCAGTGCAGCCAGTAGGCTGAGTAAGCCAACCCTAATAAAGACTTCAGGTTGATAACAGTTTTAGGGATTTTAGTACTTTTGTATGGGTAATGTATGGGGGGAGTCCAGTGTAACTGATGTTTGTAGATCTAGCACACACTACCTATTTTTGAATTTTCCCTATTCATATAGCCAGTTGCAAGGGCAGATAAGACAGTTAAGCTAGATTGAGTCTAAGCTAGATCGCCCGAAAAAACTAAACTATCACTAGACCAAAAAGTTCTGTTTGATTCTCTACACCGATGCGAGCAAGCAACTCAAACCTAGTACTTTGCCAGTTCTCCAGGTGTTATAGTATCCAAGACAATTTCCTTAGTAAAGTAGCCCAACCCCTGAATTATTCGGGCGACGCAGCCAGTCCATCCAGTTTGGTGACTAGCACCAATTCCCGCCCCATTATCTCCGTGGAAATATTCGTAGAACAGAATTAGATCGCGCCAGTGGGGGTCTGTTTGGAACTTCTGCGTGCCACCGTAAACCGGACGGCGACCGAATTTATCCTTAAGAAAAATGCCCACAATTCGCTCGCTCATTTGCTGGGTGATGTCAAACAGCGATAGGTATTTACCAGATCCTGTGGGGTATTCAAAGGTAAAGGAATCGCCGTAGTAGCTATAGAGATGAAGTAGCGATCGCAACAGCAACATATTGACAGGCATCCAAATAGGACCGCGCCAGTTAGAATTGCCACCGAACATGCCTGAGGTAGAGTCACCGGGAACGTATCCTACTTTGTACTCCTGTCCAGCGTGGTAGAAGCTGTAAGGATGCTGCAAGTGATAGCGGGAAAGAGAACGAATCCCGTAATCGCTGAGGAACTCTGATTCATCCAGCATTCTGGAGAGAACACGGCGCAGTTTGTCTTCGTTCAAGATAGACAACATCAGCCGCCCTCGCTCACCAAGCTTACTGGGGAGATGGACATTGTCAGTCAGTTCGGGATGCTGCAAAATGAACTTTTGTGCTTCTGTCTTAAAGCGCGGCAGCTTTGCAAAGGCTTCACGTGGGAAAACGGCAACTGCCATCAGTGATAATAAACCCACTAATGACCGCACTTTTAAGCGGGTGGAGTTGCCATCAGGAAAGCGCAGCACATCGTAGAAGAAGCCGTCTTCTTCATCCCACAGTTCGTCTTGGTATTCACCAATCTGATCCATAGCTCCAGCAATCCACATGGTATGTTCAAAAAACTTGATCGCAAAGTCTTCGTAGAGCGGATCATGGAGTGCCAATTCAATCGCAATCTGGAACATGCGCTGACTGAAGAACACCATCCAGGCAGTGCCGTCTGCTTGATCGAGGTAGCCACCTGTGGGTAACGCTGAACTACGATCAAATACCCCTATGTTGTCCAGTCCCAAAAATCCACCTTGAAACAAATTGTTGCCACCTTCGTCTTTGCGGTTGACCCACCAAGTGAAGTTGATCAGCAATTTGGAAAAGGCGTATTTAAGGAATTCAATATCGCCCACACCGTTGTTCCGTTCGCGATCGCGGGTGTAAATTTCCCAGGTGGCAAAGGCATGTACAGGTGGATTCACATCGCCAAAATTCCATTCATAGGCAGGAATTTGCCCGTTCGGGTGCAAGTAATCTTCTTGTAGCATCAGCAGCAGTTGATCTTTGGCAAAGTCCGGATCGATTAAACTAATGGGAATCACGTGAAATGCCAGATCCCAGGCAGCGTACCAGGGATATTCCCACTTGTCTGGCATGGAAACAATATGATTGTTATGCATGTGAAACCAATCGCTGTTCCGCACGTGCCTCCTGTTGGCTGCCGATGTCCAAGGAGTAACGTTGCGCTCCCTTAGCCATTGATTTAGGTCGTAGTAAAAGTATTGTTTCGTCCACATCATCCCTGCCAGTGCCTGCCGCATGACATTGGTGCGATCGCTATCTGCTAAAACCGATGGTGGAATCACAGTTTTATAGAACTCATCCGCTTCCTGAATACAAGTCACAAACGTTTGCTCGAAGTCGGTGCTAAATGGCTCGCTGATCTGAACTGGAGCATGTTTTGAAAGGCGCAATCGGATCACCTTTGTCTCGTTTGCCCCAACAGTAATTTCATAATGGGGTGAGACTTTTGTGCCAACATTGCTGGGATTAACAGCATCTTGCTGTCCATGCACAATGTAATTATTGATGCCATCTTTTACATAGGGACTGGCATTGGGTGTGCCAAATAACCTCTGATTGTTCGTTTCATTCTCCGTAAACAGCAGCGTAGCTACACCATCACAGTATAAGTAGTAATCGCTGATGTTTTGATTCAGCAGGGTATCAGTAATGTGGGCATGAACCACACTGTTAGCTGTTCCCTCAACCTTGGTTAATACAGGCTTGGCTCCACCGTCTGCCCAAGACCAGGTGTTACGAAACCAAAGAGTTGGTAGGACATGAATGGGAGCAGTTTCCGCTCCTCGGTTGATAATGCTGATTTTAATCAAAATATCTTCGGCATCTGCTTTGGCGTATTCTACAAACACATCAAAGTAGCGATCTTCGTCAAAGATGCCCGTATCTAACAACTCGTATTCCAGTTCATAACGGCTACGGTTACGATTAGTGCTAACTAAATCATTTTGAGCCACTCCCCCGTTTTGAAAACGGGGGATTCAGGCATCAAACAGAGATTGCAGTCTGAGACTGTCTAACATCTCCTACGCCTAGAGTCGAACTCCCGACTCTTTTAATATTAAGACTGGCGTTTTCATCTCTATCATTTTCAGATTGACATGAAGGACAACGCCAGCGTCTAATCGACAAATCCAATTTTTCTAAAATGTGTCCACAGCTAGAACAAGTTTTTGTGGATGGATACCATTGATCTACAAACACTACTTGTTTATGTTTCTTCTTAGCAATCCATTCTAGAATTTGCAGAAATTCACGCCTCGCCAAGTCTGATATTTTCCTACCCCAAAGACGTTGCATTCCTTTAAGATTTAAGGTTTCAAAACAAAGCACATCAAAATTATCTGTTAATTTATGAGCGAGTTTCCAAAACCAATCACGTCTACGATGAGAAATATCCTCATATTTGCGAACTAGATTTTTTCTAAATCGCTCTCTGTTTGATGAACCTTTGAGTTTTTTAGAATGCTGTCGGCTAGCTTTCCTAATGGCATTTAATGATTGTTTTAAAAATTGGGGAGACTCAATTTTTGTTCCGTCCGAGCAAGTGAGGAATGTTTTTAATCCAAAATCAAATCCCGCTATTCTACCAGTCGCAAACTTGATTTTTGAATTAGAACAATCATCAACAACTATAATCATAAATAGCTCGCCTAAAGGAGTGCGTTTTATGGTTAAGGTTTTGACTGTTCCCTCTATCTCTCTCGACTTCCAAAATTGATAAACTTTGTTCCCAATCTTGACTCGATTTCCACCTAAAAACTTGTATCCAGATTGTTTAAGAGTGAATGATTTGTATTTCTTAACTTTTTTAAATCCTGGCGGTCTAACTCCTTTTTTGTTGTGTTTAAAAAATAATTGGTAGGCTTTCTCAATGCGTTGACAAATATCTTGTACTGATTGAGAACCTACTGTTTGCCAAAATGGATTACATTTCCGCAGTTTGGCAATATGAGATTGAAGTTTTGCACAGCTTAAGTGTTTGCCCCACATTCGATAGTAGCGTTTGTGTAGGGCAATACAATGATTGTAGATTATCCCACTCGCGTTAATCATGCGCTTGAGGAATCTATTTCTTTTGTGCTGATACAGTTTAAACTTCAGGGTTTTCATGTGATTATGATATCATCAGTGGTGTAGATAATCAATACTCATCTACATGAAAACTGTTTATAATCATTACAATCATGCTGTTGGATTAGCTACTGTCCATTTAATCTGGATACCATGCAGACGCGCTCGTGTATTCGCTAATAACGAAAACTTAAAACTTCGATGCATTGAAGTATTCCAGTCTGTTGCTAATGACAAGAAGTGGATTATCAAAGCATTAGAAGTTGCGCCGGATCATATACATCTACTAGTTGAATATGATCCGCACCACTCAATATCTCAAATAGTTAAAGCTTTTAAAGGAAGGTCATCAAGACTACTAAGAAAAGAATTTCCAGAATTATTGAGATTACCTAGCTTATGGACACATTCTTATATGTTTGACACGACTGGAAAGATTAGTACTCAGAAGGTTTTAGAGTATATTAATGACCCCCTTCACGGATGAATAAATTCATCATGTTCGCTTATATCCGCCCTTTAGAAAAAGGCGGCTTTACGCATCACGATTCGTAAGGAAACTCTGCCTGGGGGTATTTGTAGAGGTACTTCATGTACGAGTGGGTAGGCGTGCTATCGATGTAGAAGTAGTACTCTTTTACATCTTCGCCGTGATTGCCTTCGCTGTTAGTCAACCCAAACAACCGCTCTTTAAGGATGGGGTCCTTGCCATTCCATAGCGCCAGTGCAAAGCAGAGTAAGTTGTGGTTGTCGCTGATCCCGCCCAGTCCGTCTTCGCCCCAGTGATACGCCCGCGATCGCGCCTGATCGTGGGGAAAGTAATTCCAGGCATTGCCATCAAAACTGTAATCTTCGCGTACCGTTCCCCACTGGCGTTCACTCAAATACGGTCCCCATTTGTACCAATCGACTTTGCCAGTACGGTTTTGTTCAAGCCGTTGTTCCTCTGCGGTCATAGAAGACTCCTGCTGATCTAAATATTTGATTTTCTTTCAGACTTCAATCTAGGCAATACTGCATCAAATTCTCGATAGATGCTTACTAATTGCCCAAGGCACGATGATCATCCAAGCGCCCGAAAATAGGAAACTAATTCCTGTGAAGGTGCCTAGCAACCAAACTGCATCTATAGGCCACCGATATAAAATTAAAATCCCTAAGATAATTGCGATGATGCCACTGAACAACATCCAACCCCATTGTGGATCTGGACGCACTTGGAATGCCGCAATCACCTCAAAAATACCCTGAACTAAGATGACCCATCCAAAGGCTAAGGTGAGGGTGAGAGTAGCCCCAAAAATGTTGCTCAGTAACATAATCCCGACAATAATGTAGACAATCCCAATCAATAGTTTTAGCCAGAAACCCCGTTGTCGCCTAGACTGAAAGGCGTAAATTGTTCGGACGATACCTACGAAAAAAAAAGTCCAGGAGAGGACACGTGCAACGGCGACTGTAGCAATGAATGGTTCTGCGATCGCTGCAATACCTAGCACAATCATCAAAATGCCCAGCGCAATCAACCAGCCTAAATTTTGTCTTACTTCTATTAATCGTTTCAGTGTTCATTATCAGTTCTCCTGTCCAATTCCTGAACTCGCTCCGGTAATCAATCTCCAACGAAAAGGAGAAATAATTTATCCATTTGGTTGTCTCTAAAGTCACATTAAATTTGCAAAGGCTTGCTTATATTCTCAAAAATTGCTATTTTTCCCGAAAGCAAGCAATCCTGCTTACAAGCAAAAAAAGTAGTGGTTTATATTAAAATTAACGTCAGAAAACAATCAGAAAATGCTCAAAAACAACAACCATGAGAATACAAATCCCAGCGTATTTACTCCCATAGATATCATTGCCTGGTATGTTTTAAAGCGTTTACATCTTTGCAACTAGGAAATAACCCTTATATGCATAACTTGAATTAAATGCAGTTTTTGCAATTTTTCTATTTTAGTCAAAGCATTGTCTGCGCAATCAGTAATGTTGAAATGTCATCTGGTTAGTACTGACGCTATCTCGCTCTTAACTTGATATTCAAATGCTAGTTAGTATGCAAATGAATTTTTAGAGCAATAATCAGTTTTTCAGAGTGTTGATTTTCGCTTTTAAAGATAAATTGGTGATAATTTCTCTTTAATATTAAAGCATATTTATAATTATTGTTCTTTAATATTTAAGTATCTAGATATTGTCAAATTAACAGATATAGTTCTGATTTTTTGAGACTAAAGTCATATTGTGATGAAATTCATCATCAGAGAACGAGATTTTAATTGGATTGTTTCAAGCTCTATTTTCAATGATTTTCAAGTTGTGAGTTAACTTGACAATAACACTACACTTATTGATAGAACTCTTGCACGAAATATTTGAAATCTTCCCTTAATCCCCCTTGTTAAGAGGGGAAACAATACAATAACCCCTCCCTTAGTAAGGGGAGGGTTGGAGTGGGGTTTTGAGGATTTATGCAACAGGTCTATTGACTTGATGAGTCTTGCTAATGCTCAGTTGATACTTTTGATATTTCTAAGCGATCGCGTCAACTACTTTGCTGTAGCTCTTGCCAATTCATTTGGAGTTAAAGACTGAATTAGACCTAAGCTCATATTCTGGTTAGAAATGTATTTAGCATAGCCAGCATTCAAATAGGGAGAGTATTTCGACATGCCACCAACGTAAGTTTGCAAGAAAGGCATACTTAACATACTTATGTAACGACGTGCTTGTCTTGGATCATCTCCGACTAAGTTTGAAGGTAACGGCATTTGTTTAGAAGTTTTACCACTCTCGCCAATAGTAGAAAAATGTGTTCCACCAGCAAGTAAGACGAGATACTTGTGAGAATTTGTAATCCACGAGAAGGGTTGTATTTGTTCATACAAGGCAGGTGCGATTGTATCATCACTGCCAGCAACTATCATGACTGGAATTTTAATTTGACTTAAGCCCGCTTCACCAAAGATACTGCTGGTAATTGGGTTAATTGCAATCACAGCTTTAACTCGCTCATCTCGCAGGTTATAGCTAATACCATAGTTGTTGCCATGTAATTCTAAAGCACGACACTGGAATAGCAAAGACATGTTCCAAGTTTGTTGGAGTGCTTGTTCATTACAGTCTTTATTTAATTGCTTAAAGTTAATCTTTGCACCAGCTAAAGCTAAAGCTGTATAACCACCAAAAGATTGCCCAATTACACCTACTTGTTGTAGATTTAGCCGATTCTTAAAGTTAACATCATTCTCTAATCGATCTAATATATATTTTATATCTAAAGGACGATTGTAAAATTCGTCTGCTTGTGATATTTCTTTAGCACTGCCATTAAGTAGCGATCGCAGTTGTTGAGTATTGCTACCTGGATGATTAGGAACGATAACAGCAAAACCGTGGGAAGCTAGATATTCAGCCAAATATCGAAAGTTGCTGCTGTCTGTACCTAAACCGTGAGAAATAACGATCACGGGTACTTTGCTACGGGCGTTAGGAAGATAAACATCGCTGAGTAAAAGCCGTTCCCGTCCTCTTGCACCATCTATTTGATTCAACGAGTTTTTTGTCACAACAAATTTTCCCTGATGCCGTACATCTGGCAATTTAGAAAGATTGAGTGATGGCGGAATGTTAGCAGCTTCTGTGGCAGACTTTTGAAAAACTGCTGCTACGGCACGGTTGGTGTCATTCACCAGTTTTGTTAGTTCTGCTGCAATACCCAGAGTACGTGCTAAGTCAATATGAATGCTAGAGTTGGGATACTTCCGCACCAAATTTAATAGTGTTAAGCCTCCTGGTTCATTTGCTGCTAATATCAACGCCGATCGCAAAGCATGGAATCCTGGATTTGGTTGGCGAGATTCGGTTCTAATTACTCCTCCTAAGCGTTTTAGCAAAAATTCTCCCTGGGGCGTATAGAGAAATTGTGATACTGCCACAGGATCAACCTTAATCGGACTAACTAATACCCGTCGCAACTCCTGAAGTTGTTCTGGTTTGAGAAATTGGGTATAAACTGCCAATTCTTCATCTACTAAGCCGTTTGTAGCGAAGTTTTCCAAGGCTGTAACGGAAACAGAACGTTCTATGGCTGAATAAGATGCATAAATTCGTTCTGCTGCTAAGGCTGAATGACTCAACCCAAAGGTTGGCAGCACCGTAGATAGAACCAGCAACTGCCAATTTTTTTTGAGGGTGCTGACCCACTTACGAAACAAGCTATTCATCGTTCAACTATACACAGTGATGTTGTTGACGAGGCGTGTATTGTGGTAGTTATTCCTACACCCTGGGTTTAGTTTTTGTGATGCGCCTCTAATTTATGGATTTTTTGCAGTTTCTGGGAAGTTTGAAATTCAAAATTGAGTTTCAGTCAAGTCTACTGGATAAGTTGAGTTACCTACCTAGTCGTCGAGTAAATCAGCTAGCTGATACTAACCATGACATCATATCAAATAAAAAAAACATACGCTTGCGTATGCATATCAGAAATATTTAAAATGCTCTTAACTTGATGAAATCAAGAGTAATAGTACTGATTAAATTTAACTAGCGTTTACCCAAAGCGATCGCTACTGAACTAGTAATAACTAAAGCTGCTCCTAATATTCCTACTAGAGTCAGTTTTTCGGGAGCGATTAAATTAGGTACGATTACTGATATAAATTCTACTGACAATAAAGTGATAATCGGAGTAGAAGCCAATACAGCACTTACGCGCGAAGCTTCCCAGTGTTCTAAAGCTTCCGAAAAAGCACCATAAGCAATCAGAGTATTTAAGGCACAAAATAGTAATGTTATCACATGAAAAAAATCAAGAGATAAAATTGTTTGTGGTTTTGCAAACCCAGAGAAAAATAATGTACAACCTCCATAAATTATTAACATTATATTAGTAGAAGATAAAGATTTTAATAACTGCTTTTGTGCTAAAGCATAGACTGCCCATGTAACTGATGCTAATAAAATTAAACTGCTACCTAGTAGATATTTTTGATAAGAATTAAAAACAATTTTATTATTTATAAATAGTTGATGTGTATGAGATGGATTAGTGTTTTGAGAACTTGCTACAAACGATAGCAAAAGTTGTTCGTGAAAAAACAGAATAAAGCCAATAGTTAGAATTCCCAAGGCAAGCCACTGAATTAGTGTATAGCGTTCTCGGAAAATGACTAAACCTCCCAAACCCATGAGCAAAGGCGCTAATTGGATAAGAAGTTCGGCAATATAAGGTGAAGTTAACGCCAAACCTTGGACGAAAAAAATGTAATTAAGAGCTAAAAAAATAGTTGCGATCGCTAATAGTTTCCCAGAAGTAGAACTTATTTGTCTATGTGTAGGTAATTTCCGTTGCACACCTAAATAAATTGCTAACAAAACAAACGCAACCAAAAAACGAAACCAAGTTACAGTGTATACATCTAGTTTTTGTAATGTTACTGATAAAGCGATGGGTAGAATTCCCCACAAAAAAGCAGTGAGTAGTGACAATGCTAGTCCTAAACGCCAGCGACCGGATGTTTGATGAATTTTAGTCATTAGTCAATTGTCAATAGTCAGTAGTCAATGGTCAATTGTCATTAGTAAAAAACTCTGAACCCTTGACAATTGACACTGGACTCCGCGTAGCGGATCAAAAGAAATCTGGCATCCAAGGAGATGCTCCTGTAAATATTTGTGTAGCTGCTAAAAGTGCTGATTCTGTTGCAGTCAATTTCTTGGTTAGTTGTAATTGCTGGGGTGTAAATAAGCCTGTGTATAGAGGTGCTAGTCCTTTAACATTTAGCTGTAACTCACCTTTACCGCCACTTGTCACTTCACCACGACCATGAGAAACAGCAAGAATAAATTTACCGTTGTTTTCAGCAAACAAATCATCTTGAATTTCTAAATGCAATTGGGCTTCTATCCCGGGTGGATAACCCCGCATCTCTAGCGCCTTAACAACATCTATTACCCGCAGCATCCAACGTGTGGTTGATTTGATCTTGGCTGTTTGCTCCGGTAGCAGTAATGCTAGAGAATCAACAACAGAACTGCGCCAGCGTACTTTTTCTATTTGCGATCGATGACCAGCGATAAAATTCCAGAAAGATTGTAAAGCCGCAGTTGTGAGTAACACCCAATCTTTAATTCTCAATATCGAACCATTTTCTGTCCGGTGTTGGCTGAAAATAATATAACCTTCAGGTTGATTGGCTGAACCAACTAAATAAGTGTAGACTGTTTCCTGTTCCTCTGGTTTGTTTAATCTCTCCCAGATTGCTTGATGTCGGTTTAGATGTCCATTAATTAATCTGGCTTTTTGCTGATAAAGTTCATTTAAGACTTTAATATCAAAATCAACACGCACAACAGGAAGTGGTTGTTCCGTGGTTGGGATAGTCTCACAAGGAATTTCCCACGCACAAAAGCTTCCTCCTTGTTCGTATCCTGCTTTGCGGTAGAGGCGTTGAGTAGCAGGATAAAGAACAGACAGGGGTACACTCCTGGCATGGAGTTCTTTGAGAGTGTGTCGCATCATCGCTATGGCCGCTCCCGTCCCACGATATTCTGGAGCAATACCAACAGCAGCAATTCCCCCTATGGGTATAGGCTGACTACCCCACCACTGTCCCATCGGGATAATTGCTAGTCCCCCAACTATTTGCCCTTGTTGATGCAGGATACGGAAATTTTCTACACCAATACTGTTGATGTAGCTTTCTTGATCCCCTGGTGTGCCAATAAAACACTGACCAAGGATTTCCCCTAATTTTTTCTCATCTTCGACATTGGCAAGCTTGCTGTATTCATATACAGGTGTCATACTAACTACCGCTTAGCATTAACAAACTACAAGCATACTACAAAAACACTACTGTTGGCGCATCATCCTAAAGATTCACCCGAATGGAGGAAGTTACAGCAATTTTGAATTTTGAATTTACAGCAATATTACACAATACTTCCCCTGCCAATTTGGTGTTAAATTTTCTTTATTCTTTGTTCTTTGAATTAGCAGCGAATATAACAACCACTAACCACTGACAATATTTATGACCGATAATTCCTTGATGGTACAAGACCCCAAATAAATCTCGTGGAACCAATCCAAAATCTAAAATCTAAAATCCAAAATCGGATGACTCGTGTTATCGGTTTAATCAGTGGCACATCTGTAGATGGTATAGATGCTGCTTTAGTAGATATTTCCGGTACAGACTTTGATTTACAAGTAGAATTGGTAGCCGGAGTAACATATCCCTACCAAGATGATCTTAGAGAACGTATTTTGGCTGTTTGTGCTGGTCAAGCCATCTCAATGGCAGAGTTGGCAGAATTAGATGATGCAATCGCAATTACTTTTGCTCAAGCCGCACAAAAGATTCAGGCTGATCACCAACCAGCTACTTTAATTGGTTCTCACGGTCAAACAGTCTACCATCGACCACCTGGCTTAGGTAAGACTCTTCCTAATTCCCAATCCCTTGGTTACACTCTCCAACTTGGTCGCGGTGCTGTTATTACTCAATTAACGGGCATAACAACTGTAAGTAACTTCCGTGTAGCAGATATTGCTGCTGGTGGTCAAGGTGCGCCCCTTGTATCGCCTGTAGATGCTGCTTTGTTCAGTCATCCTCAAGAAGCACGTTGTATTCAAAATATTGGTGGTATTGGTAATCTTACTTATTTACCTCCTCGGCAAAATACTCAGCAAGATAAGTGGTTAGAAAAGATTCGTGGTTGGGATACAGGGCCAGGAAATAGCCTATTGGATCTGGCAATACAATATCTAACGAATGGCACAAAAACCTATGATGAAAACGGCTCTTGGGCTGCTAGTGGAACCCCTTGCCATGCCCTAGTCGAACATTGGCTTGAGCAAGAGTACTTTCATCTACCACCACCAAAGTCTACAGGTCGAGAATTATTTGGTGTTGATTATCTGCAAGAGTGTATCAAAGATTCTAAACAATACCAACTCAGTTCCGCAGATTTACTAGCAACTCTTACAGAACTAACAGCAGTTTCTATTGTTCATAATTACCGCTCTTTTTTGCCAAAATTGCCAGAAAGAGTATTTTTATGTGGTGGTGGTGGTCGCAATCTTTATTTAAAAAATCGGTTACAACAGCTTTTAGAGCCAGTACCAGTTTTAACAACAGATGAAGTGGGATTGAGCGCAGATTTCAAAGAAGCGATCGCCTTTGCAGTCTTAGCCTACTGGCGACAATTAGGCTTTCCTGGTAACTTACCAACTGTTACTGGAGCAAGCAAACGAGTGTTGTTAGGAGAATTGACATACTCACCGACCTCAAGGTGCGGTGATTCTTGACGGTTCACAGCAACTTGCGTGACCTTTAGTCAATAGTCATTTGTCATTTGTTACTATTTATTCTCCCCCCCCACTCCTCACACTTCTCACACTCCCCGCACTCCCCTACTCTCTTCCTAATGCGTAAATTTTGAATTGTTTTCTCCCCATCTCCCCACCTCCCCATCTCCCCACCTCCCCACCGATACTATGCTATCTTGGCGGTACTCGCTCAACGGCAAGGAATTGACAAGGTGGCTCACACGTTTTTATTGCAACCCGGACGCTGGGTATTACAAGGGAGTTGGCTGGAACGCGATGGTCTGCCAATCAATGTTAAGGGTATGACTTTAGTGGCTTGGAATCGAGATAATTGGTTCACAATGGCAACAAAATTGATTTTTCCTGGTAGCGATCGCGCGGATATTGCCTTGCAGTATAAAGGACGTTTAGATACAGGTGCGCGACAGTATAATTTTTTACTACAACATAATATTTTAGGGCAAGTTGAAGGCGAGGGCTGGATTGGTTTAGATACAATTGTGCAGCGTTACTGGGTACTGAGCGATCGCGAACGTCGGAGCGGTTTTGAAACTCTACATCGGGTAAACGATGACAGCTATTACCTCACTAGTGGCATTATGGCTGGTCATTATTTAACCAGCACAATGGAAGCGAGTCTAGAACGCCAGCGTACGAACTGAAAAATTGCTAAGTAGATAGTGCTTCATGATTAAAAACTACCAACCACTGTAGACTGCGTGCATTTGATTTAAGACTAAATATCTTCGTACACATACTACTCTTCCTTGAAGCCGAAGAAGGCGCGTCTACGCCCCTACCCACTAACCCTACTCTTGTGAGAAGACGCTTGCGCGTCTACGGGTTCGTCAGTCGCTCATGGGGGACTCACCGGCCCCCACTCCCCCAAGGGAGTGGGGTTGGGGGAGGGACCCCCTGCGTAAGAGTCGCTGACTCACCACCAACAACCAACCACTAACTACTAATGTACAGACGCGATGTTCCTCGCGTCTCTACCCATCAACAACCAACCACTAACCACTAACATTCCTTTATCCAAAGTTAATGAACTGATTCAAAAGTGGGCAAACTAAAATACAAGGCAAAGTCAAGGATAGTAGTACCTTTTGTATCATTTTCTACTTTTGAACATTGGAGTCAATTTTGTATGTCAGACCCCAACGTTGGTCGTTTACTCAGCAATCGCTATGAGCTTAAAGAGTTGATTGGAACCGGAGCAATGGGTCGGGTTTATTGTGCTAGGGACGTTTTGTTGGGGGGCGTACCTGTTGCTGTTAAGTTTCTGGCTTTGTCAGTTCAAAATAAAAAAATGCGATTGCAAGAGCGTTTTGAACGAGAAGCAAAAACCTGTGCTTTATTGGGACAAAAAAGTATTCATATTGTTCGGGTGATGGACTATGGCGTAGACGATCACGATACTCCGTTCTACGTCATGGAATATTTACAAGGTATAGGTCTAAACCACATTGTTCGTAAGCAAGATTTATCTTTGCCAAGATTCTTGAGTTTGGCACGTCAAATTTGTTTAGGGTTACAGTGCGCTCATAATGGTATTCCGGTTGATGGTAAAACCTACCCAATTATTCATCGTGATATTAAGCCTAGCAATATATTAGTCGTTCCAGACGCTAGTTTTGGAGAATTAGTCAAAATCCTAGACTTTGGTATTGCTAAATTACTACAGGCGGATAACAATTATACAAATTTCTATTTAGGTACACTAGCTTATTCTTCACCTGAGCAAATGGAGGGTAAGGAACTAGACAACCGCTCTGATATTTATAGTTTGGGCGTGATGATGTTTGAAATGCTCACAGGCAAAATGCCCCTAATCGCGCCAACTCATTCTTTTGGAGCATGGTATAAAGCACACCAAACTCAACCACCACGGACTTTTGCTGAAGTTGCTCCAACATTACAATTACCTAAGCAAATAGAAAATTTGGTGATGGGTTGTCTGGCTAAATCACCAAGCGATCGCCCCCAAAATATCGGTAAAATTCTCAAAGTGCTAACATCTGTTGAACAGCATGATTTCACACATACTCAAGAAAAAACCACTAATTTACCTGCTGTTATCAATCCTCCATCTGTAAAAACTAATGTTGCTCACAAATGTGATGTTGATTCGCGTCTATCTCCATTAAGTAATGAAATTGCACAACAAGCTTCCTGGCCTCAAAATAAACCCATTGCCGATATCGTTTTTCCTCAGCCTATTCGTCTCAACGGGGAATTAAAACCTGCTTTATGGGTGATGCTACCGCAAGCAGAAATTCAAAAGCGTTTAGTTTGTACTCGTTATAATCAGTTTCTTTTCATTACTTCTCCTCACCCCATGCTCTTGTGGATTACTGTCCTCTATAACCGCAAGTATGGTTCTAAATGGCTACCTTATTACCTTGATCTCAAAACAAATATCGGACAGGAAACCACTCACCTACTCGTGCAAAATGGTTACTACCGTCTATTATTATTTGCTAGAGAAACACCAAACCATTGCGATCACATTATAATTTCGACAATTGCTTCTGCTCAACGTCAAAGGCTCGAACAGTGGGCAACAATGAGTAAATCATTAGCGTCTTTAGACGAACCCCAACTTAGCAAAAATTTACTTAAATTTGAGTACGAAAAGCTTAAGCCCCAAATCTTAGCTAAATTACAAGCAATTGATACAGATTCTCCATTCGACCTGTCAGGCTAACTTGAAATGAAGGAAGAAGCCACAACGAACTGGATTATATCTATCATCTTGCTGTATGAAGAGAGCAAATTATTAATTAATGTTAAGAAAATTTGTTTATGAGTTGCAAAATACCCTTATAAGAAATATAAATAGTGAAGATATAAGTTAAAAAAACATAGATTAGCTAGGGGTTGTACAAAAAATCTCTGTGTAGAGTCTAGGTTAAGGTATAGATTATTTATATCTATCAAGCCTTAGATGTTTACTATAGTTTACATCAGAGTAGTACTAATGTACACAACTAGTCAACATTTAAAATCATTTAATTGGTGCTATCGCTAAGTTAAGAATATACAATGATTTCACTTCTAAACAAAGTACTTTGTTGTGTAATAATAAATGGTTGGCTGGTGTAAGCTTTAGTGATACACGAGTATGTGATTAATACATAATCTATGTTTTACAAAGCCCATAGTTTGGAGTTTGCTCGTGTCAAGTTTTGATGTCATTACTATTTATATTGGCATCTTTACAGTTAGTGTTGTTCATCAAAGTTGACGCCCCGACATCCCCAGCTCTTTTCCTCTGGTGGAACCTAGCAAGAGAAGGAGGTCGCCTACCGCGACTCACAATCCTAAGCTGCCCAGCTAGAACCTGAGTCTAAACCCCATTGATGTTTGAGCAATTCTTTGTAGGTTGCTTCTCTAACAACCATTTGCTCATAGAGCTTGACAAGAAAATCTTTTGCTTGGTCATGGCTCATGTTTTGTACCTGAGTAGCAAAAGAGCGGATGCTGAATTGCTGTTCTAGGGTCAACTCAATAGGCTTGTCCATAATTAGCTCCTAAAAAATAAGTAAAAGTTAGATCAGTTACAAAAGCTCCGAAGAGACGATTAGGCTAGTCTTTTAAGTGTCTAGCACTTATTTTATCTATATTAAGAAAGATAACAAGTGTTTGACAGTTTGCCTATATCCTTTATGGGGATTTTTTGACTAACCAATATCTTTGTTTTCATCCTACTGATATAAACCTCAAGTCTACCTAAAGATATTTCGGTAAAAATTAGGTTTTCCAGAAACGCTCTGCTAGGCGAAATTCCCTTATTACTCTTTGGGATAGCTCAAAGAGAGGGTATAAATTTAATTTATATTTGCCATAACCTATAAAGCGTAAGGTGTCAACCAACTAAAGATAGTAAAATAAGCCTCTGTAGGTACGTTTCTTCAGAGGTTAAATTTATATGTAGCAAGTTGTAAATTAGAAAAATGCTCAGGCTGAACAAAATGATGAGTATATTTACCAAAAAGGGGAAAAGAGATCGGGGATCAGTTACTAGAGAAGGTTAAAAGGACAAGGAAGACTAAGAGAACAAGGGGGCAAGGGGGAAAATAAACACCAATTTCTAATTCCTGATCCCCTATCACCTGTCCCTGATCGCCAAGTTATTCCAAAGCAATAATGACAACAGTGATGTTATCGTGTCCACCTTCTTTTTTAGCAGCTTCAACAAGGGCGATCGCAGTTTTTTCCACAAGCAGGCTTTCTTGAAGGTAGGAAGCAATCTTTTCATCCACTAGTTCTTCTGTGAGTCCATCGCTACATAACAGCAAGCGATCACCACTTTTCACATCAAGTTGTTGTAAATCAATTTGATGCAGGTCTTCACGTCCTAAACAACAAGACAAGACATGACGGAAAGGATGAATCCGTGCCTCATCTGGTGTGATATCACCCATTTTGATGGCACGTGCTACCCAGGTGTGATCTTCAGTAATTTGTTGCAATTGGGAATCTCGGAAGCGATATAGCCTAGAGTCACCAACATGGGCGCACCAAGGAGGTTCTCCAGGGCGGAAAATCACTACCACAGCTGTTGTTCCCATATCAGATCGTTCTGGATGATTTTCCTGATCCTGTAAGATAGCTTGATTTGCCTGCCAAAGAGCATCCTCTAACAACTGCGCTGAGGTTTTGGAAGAATTCCAACTGTCAACCAAATACTTTTTCACTTCTTGTGCAGCAATGTGACTTGCCTGTTCACCTCCTGCATGACCGCCCATGCCATCAGCAACTATGAAAAAGCGCCCTTCTGGGTCAATATAGTAAGCATCTTGATTATTAGAACGAATAAGTCCCGGATCACTAATTCCGGTAAAACGAAGTTTCATATATTTCTGCAAAAATTAATACATACGGTCATAACGGTCAAGACGCATTAGCAGTCTAATTAGCAACCATAATACTGCGGTTGCGAGCAAACCAATAAAAACTGCCTGCCAAAAATAATTATTTACAAATAAGATAGTTGCTGAAAGTGTAAAAGCACTGATTATTAACGCGTAAGCTATGCCAAGTTGAATATTACTCTGCCGACGTAATAGACGCTCTGTTTCAATAGACCGGACACGTAGGCGTACATCTCCACGCTCAAGTTTTTCTAGTGTATCTTCCAGTCTCCGGGGGAGTCCAAGTGCTGTGCTACTAACTTGGGCAGCTTGCCGACTTAGTTCATTTAAAAAGCTATTGCCGTTGGAACCATTCATATTTGTCATAAGCTGCATTGCATATGGTTGGGCAACTTCCATAAAATTAAATTCCGGGTCTAAGCCTTTACCTACACCCTCTAAAGTCGAGAAGGCGCGCATCACAAAAGTGAATGTAGCTGGAAACCTAAAAGGCTGATCATAAGCTATCTCATATAAATCGTCACTAATTGCTGCTACGGACTGATTTTCAAAAGGCTTATCCATGAAATTATCCAGCATGTACTGGACAGAACGCCGTACAGGGCCCATATCTTCTACAGGTGCTAATGCGCCCAAATTGATCAAAGACTGGACAACGCGATCGCCATCTTTAGAAGCAATGCCAAATAGCGTTTCCATCAGTCCTTCTCGCACGTTGGACTTGATGCGTCCCATCATGCCAAAATCATAGAAAATTAAAGCACCATCTGGACTAACAGCGATATTGCCAGGATGTGGATCAGCATGGAAAAAACCATTATCAAGTAGCTGAAGTAGATAGGCTTGAGCCCCCTGACGAGCAATTTGCTTGCGATCTAAACCCGCAGCTTCAATAGCTTCGTATTGACTAATTTTGATCCCAGGAACGTATTCTAAAGTTAAAACTCGCGAGGAAGTATAGCGCCAATAAACACGCGGTACTTTTACCCATTCGTAAGCGCGAAAATTGCGACGGAAAGTATCAGCATTGCGTCCTTCGTTGAGATAATCAATCTCTTCCCAAAGAATACGGCAACACTCTTCATAAATTCCGAGCCAATCCCGCCCCTTACCCCAGTTTGGATGATTTTGGAAGTAACGAGCTATACCTTTAAGAATTTTTAAATCAATTTCAAATAGCTTTTTTAATCCTGGACGTTGCACTTTCACAACGACAGCTTCACCTGAGCGCAAAACTGCTTTGTGTACCTGTCCTAAGCTAGCAGCAGCTAGAGGAATTGGCTCAAAACTGGCAAAGAGATCCGGTATCTTTTTACCCAACTCTTGCTCAATAATCGTTTCTACTTGCTGGTAATTAAAAGCAGGCACTTTGTCTTGTAATTTTGACAATTCTTCTACATATTCGCTAGGAAAAATATCCGCACGTGTAGAAAAAAGTTGCCCAACTTTAATAAAGGTCGGTCCTAAATCCAGCAGAGTATTACGAATCCACACTGCTAACACTTTGCGTCTAGCAGCTTGCTTGGCTTCAGTAACTCCACCAGCATAACTCCAAGATTTGTTGTAGAGCCAGAGTCTATACAATAAGGTCAATACAAATGACCAAATGTCTACAAACCGCCGTCTACTCGAGTAGTTTTCGCGATTCCAACGGTATGCCTTATCTGTATAACCTTTTTCCATATGCTTTGCTTACCGCTGGTTTTGAACTAAGTCAAACAATTTTGGATTTTAGATTTTGGATTTTGGATTGACGCCACTTAGGTCATCTAGAGGCTTATACCCTACTCGGAATGATTGGTCATAGGTCATTGGTCATTGGTTACTAGTTGATTTTTCTAAACAAAAAACTACTAACCACTAACCACTAACTACTAACCAGTAACTAACTATTTCTACTGCTACGATAACGTTGTAATTCTGTTCGCAAAAAGGCAATTTCTGCCCGCAGTTCATCAATCATGGCTTGCAAATCTACAGGATTAGTACCTGTTTGACCAAATCCAGTGCTTTCACCTGTGTCAACAACATCGGCGGCTCGATTAGCTCGTTCCATCACTTCGTCTGTGAACTGGCGTAGCTGCTCTCTGAGTTCCGCATCAAGCTTACCTACTTCGCTCAAAGCGTCAGTCAAAGCGTTTTCCAGACGTTCTGTCATGACTTCAGCTACTGCTCTACCTACAAAAAAAGCTTGTACCAGGGGGTTACTCATAAATTTTTGTTACGTCTTGTCCGCACAAAAATTATAACTTGCCGATTCGCTTTACTGCTTCTACTTAAAGTGTTGTTGAGTGTTTCGCAAAAACGAGCAATCAACTACTAGCCACCAACAAGGAACAACTTAGTCTATAGATTTAAACTTTAGCAACATTAATGTTGTTAAAGTAATGTATATTAATACTAAACAAAAATTAAGCAACATTTGTGTTGCTAAAATTTTTTATTTTTTTATTAACAGACACTTACACAGTTCTATGAAAAGTTCTTTGGCAGAATTTAGACAAAAGGATAGCCTCTCAAAATCTATTACTCTCGATCAGTTGCAGGTATTTGAAGCAGCTGCGAGACACTGTAGCTTTACTCGTGCTGCCGAAGAGTTGTTTGTTACCCAACCAACAGTATCAATGCAGGTCAAGCATCTTGCACAGGCTGTTGGTATGCCCCTGTTTGAACAAGTGGGTAAGCGTATCTACTTGACCCAAGCAGGTCAAGAAGTTTTGCATACTTGCCGGGAGATATTGCAGTGTCTAGATCGCCTAGAAACAACCATTTTTGACTTACAGGGGATGAGACAGGGACGACTGCGATTAGCAGCAGTGACTACAACAAAGTATTTCCTGCCTAAACTACTGAAGCCTTTTTGTCAACTCTACCCTGGTGTGAAATTGTCTTTGGAGTTTACCAATCATGAAGCGCTGTTGGCACGAATGCATGACAACCTTGATGACTTGTATATCATGAGTTGTCCACCGAATAGAGAAGACATAGAGGTAAGGCCGTTTTTAGCTAATCCCCTTGTAGCAATCGCTCCTGCAACTCATCCTTTTGCTAACCAACGCAATTTATCCCTAAAAGCTTTTGCTGAGGAACCCTTAATCGTGCGCGAAGAAGGTTCAGGAACCCGCATGATAGTAGAACAATTTTTCAAACAACACGAAATAGACTTGCAAATTAACATAGCACTAGGCAGCAATGAAGCAATTCAGCAAGCTGTAATTGATGGTTTGGGAGTTTCGATCATATCTATGCACACCCTTAACTGTGCAGAAGTCAGAAACCATCTAGCAATATTAGATGTTGATAATTTCCCAATTCATCGTCAATGGCAGATCATCTTTCCTAAGAAAAAACAGCTACCAATAACTGCTAGTACTTTTCTTGAGTATTTGCTCAAAGAAGGTCAAAGATTTTCTGCTAACAAAGAAAACCCAATGCAAGTAGTTGAAGCTTTATGGATATAGCCTTGATCCGGGAGCATTAGCTTTGATCAAGTAATTCCTGATAAAATTCCTGTCTTTGATGTGGCAGATATGTAGTCATTTGCAAAGCTTGTTGAGTCAACCGAAAAGCTTTATTGATGTTGATCCGGGTGAGAAAATCTAAATCATGGGAAATAGCCCAAACTGCACCCTGATATTCATTAATAGCTTGTACCATTTGCTCGACGCTTTCTATATCGAGGTTATTGGTTGGCTCATCAAGAATTAGCAGGTCAATTTTTGAAACACTGCTTATGGCAATTGCTAACCTTGCTAACTCGCCACCACTTAACACCAATGCGGATTTATTTACATTATCGTACTTAAATAGAAAATGTCCCAGTTGTTGGCGCAAAAGCTGATAACTGAGATTAGGATGAGCAGCTTGCATGTTTTCGAGGATAGTTTGATCCCGGTTGACAAGTTCGTATGTTTGATCCAAATACACAACTTTCATGCCAGGAGCCAGTAAAATTTCTCCCGATTCTAGAAATGCTTGATGTGAAGACGTGGAAAAAGAAAATTTTCCATTGTTTAAAATCGCCTTGGCCAAACTCGATTTGCCAGAACCATTAGCACCAGCGATCGCAATTCTATCACTAGAAGAGATATGCAATTGGATGTTTTTAATTAATAGGCGATTTGACACCCACAGATTTGCACCTTGAATATCAATAAGATTTTTGCGTTTTTGGCTTTTCTCTTCTATTTGAATATTCGTCGCCTTCGTTGTCTTAACTTTTGTTTCTGTGAATTTTTGAGTTGCTTTGTCAACTGCGGCTTCATGTTTCTTTTTGGCATTACCTGCTGTCACCTCAGCTTTTCGTTTCAGTCCTCCTGCAAAAATTTTGGGCATACTACTACTACGAAGTTGTCCTTTGCGATGCGATCGCGCTGCTCGTTTTTGTTCTTGCAAAGCTGCGGCTTGAGCGCGTTTTAGTTCTTTTCTGGCAACTTCATGCGTTCTCAACGCTGCTTCTAATTCCATTTGTTTGTGCTCTCGATAGAGAGAAAAATTACCTCCATACACTTTCATCCCATTGGATGTAAGTTCCCAAACAGTATCCACTACTTGATCTAGAAAAAAGGGTTTATGAGAGATAATTACAAAGGCACCCTTAAATTCATTCAGGAAATTACTCAAGCTCAAGAGTGCGTCAAGATCCATGTGATTTGTTGGTTCATCCAACAAAAGTAGATTGGGCTGTTGAGATAAACCAATTGCCAGAAATAATTTTGTAAGTTCCCCACCGCTTAAATTAACTAACGGTAGAGATAAATCAACAATTGTATTGAATTTTACCTGTAAAATTTCTTCAATTTGCCACCATTCCTCAGATATATTACTCAAGAAATTAATGACTGCATCTATTTTGACTTTCTCTCGAATTGCACTAATTTGTGGCAAGTAATAAATCACACCATGACGTGAGATAGAACCAGTAGTAGGAGCAATTTCACCAGAAAGAATCTTTAAAAGTGTTGATTTCCCTACACCATTAGAACCAATTAAAGCAATGCGATCGCCTTGTTCAAGATTTAAGTGAATTCCTTGGAACAAAGTTCTATTGGCTCTAAGTTCGTAACTTAAATTTTCAGCTAAAAGTATCGGTTTTTTCTGCATCACCAAACCTCAATCACGCTATGTAGGAATGCGTGTAAAGAGTCAGATTCAAACTTTATCTACCTAGCCATGACGCCACATTTTTTGTAGTTATGCTCAAGCACAACAACACGACTTTGCTAGGTAAGCAGTAATAAACAAGCTTGGATTTAAGCAAATTGAATTCTATACACGCACAATTAACTCTGCCGCAAACACTTTCGGAAGAATCAATGTGGAGAATAAATTATGATAAAACCTTAACAACAAGGCCTGCTCGCGATGATTATTTTTTGTCACTTGCTGCGATAGAGCAGATTTCTTCGTTACTACTTCATGTTTGGCTACGTGTTGAGTACGTGTTTAGCTTTGACACTAACTACAGCTTAGCAAATTCCAATTTCGGAAACTCCAATCAAAAAAATAAAATATTAAGATCAAAGTATTTACTTATTGACATTCAAGCTGTGGACATTACTAAAACTACTTGCCCTCGTTGTCATCAACCTGTAAATAGGCAAGCTATCACCTGTCCTTATTGTCGCGCTCAACTAAAAGCTTACGGTCATCCTGGTATTCCCCTACACAGAGCAACTGGAAATAGCTATCTCTGTGACAGTTGTGCCTACCACGCTGATGATAGCTGTAATTTTCCCCAGCGTCCTTATGCCAAAGAATGTACACTATACCAAAATCTTGCAGAAAGTGAACTGGAGTTACAGCAGTTGCGTGAAGCAAAAAGCTTTAGAGCAACAGCGAGAAACTGGATCAAACGTAATCAGGCTTTATTATTGTTATTGGCTTTATTATTAGTGTGTTTGCTCATAGCTCTGTTGCAATCTTAAAGACCGAAGAAAGGCAAAAGGCAATCCCAATGAAACAAGTTTCACCACTAGGCATGAAAAACCTCACCCCTAGCCCCTCTCCTTGGTAAGGAGAGGGGTGGCGTAGCCGGGGTGAGGTTCTCTCAAGTCAGAAGGTTAAATAAAAATTTATACTACATAATTGCGATAATGTCTTAAGAAACTCTTCAGGGTGAAAGAACATTTTGTACAAGTAAACGAGGCTACATTATGGGTAGCTGAACAAGGTGAAGGCTTTCCTGTAGTTTTAATTAGTGGTGGCCCAGGCTGCTGTGACTACCTTGAACCCGTGGCTTCACTCATAGATAATGTTGTACACACAATCCGCTTTGACGCACGGGGGTGCGGTCGTTCTTCTCTGACGCCACCATATGACCTTCAGACAGCGATCGCTAACCTTAATCAACTCCGCAAAATTCTTGATTTTGAACAGTGGGTAGTGCTGGGTCACTCTTGGGGGACAGATGTCGCGCTGGCGTATACTCTGACACATCCTACTTGCACCAGTGGCGTGATTTATCTATCTGGTAGAGGTCTACAAAACGACCAGGACTGGAAGGACGTCTACCACAGAAGGCGCGACGCAGGAGAAGACCAAACGCCAGAATTAGTTTATCCACTGAACCAGGAAGTGAATGAGGCAAGCAACCTTTCGTGGAAGGCGGTTATCAAACAACCAACCTTGTGGAAACAGCTTTCAATGCTCACAGTACCGATGCTGGCAGTGGTGGGTAGTGAGGATATTCGTCCAAGCTGGCCTGTCGAACAGCTGGCACACCTGATGCCTTTTGCTTGTTTTGAGCGAATCGAAGGGGCAGGGCATTGTTTGTGGCTGACGCATTCGAGTCAGTTAGGTTTGCTTCTACATCACTTCCTGGAAAAGTTATGAGTTTTATTAGCGTTTCACGTCTGATGTGAATTGAAGAAGCAATATTAAGGTTTTTTGCCAATTGTTCAGAGTTTAATTTTGATTAACGTAGACGCCCCCAAGGGCGGCTTCCCGCAGGGTACACTCATGGGACACTGATAAACACAGATAGATTATCAGTGTGTATCTGTGTGCATCTGTGTTCGAGTTTAATCCCAATTCTTAAAAGTATAACTAAACATAGTTAGTAGTAAGCATTTAAGTGCTTACTACAAGCCAAGAACATCTGTAGTCATTTTTTGGAGAAACGGTATCAAAACATAATTTTTGTCATAGTTTTAATTCACATTAGACATGTTTCATAATTCGCTGTGATTTTTGCAATCACTACTAGCTTTAGCTGAAGACAAAAGAGGTTCTTCAAATACTGCCAGATCAAACCAAAAAGTTGTACCTACACCCACTTCGCTCACCAAATGAACTTTACTGTGATGTTTTTCTTCAATAATATTTCTGACAATTGATAGTCCTAATCCTGTACCTTCTAGGGTGTGAACACGATTTTCTACCCTAAAGAAGCGATCAAAAATTGCTTCTTGATCTTCTGAACCAATGCCAATACCAGTATCAGCAATTTCTACTCGCACTTGAGCAGGACGATCGCTATCGTGTGGCTGCGGTTCTAGTTGATAGGCACGAATCATGACTTTACCGCCAGCCTTAGTAAATTTCAGGGCATTGCCTAGTAAGTTTGCTAGCACTTGCAGCAATAAATCATAATGACCTACTACTAAAGGTAAATTGGGTTCCACTTCTTGATATAGTTCTATACCCTTATCCTTGGCATTAAGCTGGTACGTACGTAGTGTCTGTTCTATTGCTTGCGTTAAATCTACCCCATCTAGGTGATAACTTCGTCCAGATTCTAGCCTAGATAAATCTAAAACATCATTTACCAAACGTGTCAAGCGATCAGTTTCATGGTTGACAGTTAACAAAAAATCTTGCCGTTGTTCTGAACTGAGTTCTTCCCCATATTCGTGCAAAGTTTCAATAAAAGACTTGATATTAAATAAGGGAGTACGTAATTCGTGGGAAACGTTACTGATAAATTGACTTTTAGCTTCGTTTAGTTCTACTTCTCGAGTGATATCTTGCACAGTAATCGCAATTCCCTTCACACTCTCCCTTTGTTGGTCAAATACAGTAGCTAAGAGAAGGCGAATAGTGCGTTTACTCGGTTGAGTGAAAGGAATACGAAATTCGGCACTTTCACATTCCCCGCCTGCCATTTCATATAAAGTACGAGTGATTTCTATTTGTACTGCTGACGGCAAGTAATTTAAAACACTCTCACCTACAACATCCAGTCCTTCCCAACCAAAAATGCGCCTAGCTGTGGGGTTGACTAAAATCACCTGCATATGGTCGTCTATCAAAACCGCACCATCAGCGATCGTAGAAACTAACGTTTCTAACTTGGCTTTTTCAGCAGTTAGTTCCTCAATATTCTGTTCTTCGTAGCGTTCTAGGCGCTCTGCCATTTCATTAAAGCTGAAAATTAGCTCTTTGAGTTCACCTCCAAATGGCAAGTCAATACGCTGCTTAAAGTTGCCCGCAGCAATTTGCTTTACACCCAGCAATAACTCTTTAATTGGTTTGGTGATTGTTAAAGCATTGATTACCCCTCCTAAAATCACCATTACCCAAATAGAAATGAATACAGCAATGGTGACATCGCGGGTGAAATTTGTAGAAATGACAGCGTTCGGATTGGGGTTAATGCCGATCGCTAAAACACCCAGATATTTTTTTTCCACCGTCAAAGGCACAAATACATCTGTGACTACACCATCTGGAGACATATGTTGTCGCACCATTGGTTTGTCGGCATCAGCAGCGTAATCCTCTGGTAGTTGGATGCGTCTTTCAATCGTTAAGGAGGTTTCAACCTCCGGTTCCCAAAAGGGAATACCAAAATAGATTTTTCCAGTCTCATCAGCATAAAGCATGTAACGCACACTGGAAGTACTGCTGTAAAAGCGTTGAGAAAATTGTGCTACCTCAGTCAAATTATGATCGGCAATTAATGGAGCAACGTTAGCAGCCAGCAGCAGTCCTAAGTCACGACCGAAACGAGTGTCATTCAAACGGGCGTCCTGCTGAATCGTATTGATTGCCCAAAAGGTCAGACCACTCATCACCAGAGAAACCACCAAGGTTACAGCAGCCAAAAGTTTGGTCTGGAGAGTGAACTCTGACCACCAATTTGCGATCGTTTCTCGGATGTTTTTTAAAAGAGCCAGCATCTTAAAATAAAAATTTGTTATGTCTGTGGTTATTGCCATTTAAAGACGTCGTTTGTTGCTTTGAGTAAGGGGGGTATAGGGGTATAAGGGAAATAATTAAGAACGAAGTCATAATATTTAAAAATCAGTGCTATCCTCTCTACACCCTCACACCCTCACTCTTACACCCCCTTTAACCGATGACCGATATCTCGCCGGTAATACATATCCTCAAAATTAATGCATCTCATACCAGCATATGCTTGAGCTAATGCTTGCTCAAAATTTTCTCCTGTACCAGTGACGTTTAGTACTCGACCTCCATCAGTGATTAATTGTCCGTCTTGTAACTTAGTACCAGCATGAAAAACAGTTGCTCCTATGGCTTCGGCTTCTGCAATTCCTGCGATCACTTTACCTTTTTCATAAGTCCCCGGATAACCAAGTGCAGCAGCAACAACAGTAGCAGCAGCACCTTGTTTCCAGGCGATGGGTGGCATTTGTGCCAAGCGCTGCTCAATGCAGGCAAGCATTAACTCTTCTAACGGTGTTTCCAAGAGTGGCAGAATCACTTGGGTTTCTGGATCACCGAACCGACAATTAAATTCTAAAACCTTAAAACCGCCATCAGGAGTAATCATCAATCCAGCATAGAGTACACCTCGATAATCAATGTTCTTGGCTCTAAAAGCTGCGATCGCTTTCTCTAATACTTCTTTTTGAACTCGTGCCATTAACTCTGGCGTGGCAATAGGCGCTGGAGCATAAGCTCCCATACCACCTGTATTTTCTCCTGTATCACCTTCACCGCTACGTTTATGATCCTGAGCTGGCAACAATGACCGAATTGTCAACCCATCTGTTAGGGCTAGAACAGAGACTTCTTCACCAATTAAACATTCTTCAATGACGACAAATTTCCCAGCATTGCCAAACTGCCCCCGAAAAATAGCTTCGATAGCTTCAATAGCTTGATCGAGTGTTTGAGCAACTGTCACACCTTTACCTGCTGCCAAGCCATCAGCTTTCACAACAATGGGGGCACCATGATCTTTTACGTAAGATTTAGCGGCAGATGCTTGCGTAAATACCGCACTATGAGCTGTAGGAATTCCTACTTCTTGCATTAAAGCTTTTGCCCAAGCTTTACTCGCTTCTATTTGCGCCCCTCCCCTAGTTGGGCCAAAAACCTTCAAGCCTTGTGAGTTGAGATAGTCTGAGATACCCATAGCCAAAGGTACTTCTGGCCCAACTACAACCAGAGAAATTTGCTCTTTTTGGGCAAACTGACCAATACCCTCAAAGTCATCTATTCCTAAAGGCAAGTTTTGGCAATGTAACATACTGGCTGTACCGCCATTTCCTGGTACACATGTAACTTGCTCAATTTGCCTCGATTGCAATAGTTTCCAAGCAAGGGCGTGTTCCCGCCCTCCGTTACCTACAACTAAAACTTTCACAGATTTCCTCTTGCGTCCCTTGAAGTGCGAGAATCCTTAAAGGCTGCTCGCCGTTCAATTTTTTCACCAATTCTAATACTTATGCAAGTCCAAAGAATAACCTGGAGTTAATAAGAGGAAAGGCAGAGGGCAGAAGAAAGTAAAGTAATATTTAATACAGGTATATTAAGGAGTGGCAGTTAGTACCTTACAAGCATTAACCTGTGAATATCAAGTAAAAAAATTATCCCAAAAATAGGACACTATGACTAAAAGTATAGTTACCGGAGCTGCGGGTTTTATTGGTTCTCATCTTGTAGAAGCATTGTTGAAACAAGGAGAAGAGGTAATCGGCATTGATGAATTTAATGATTACTATGACCCTACAATCAAGCGTAAGAACATTGCACATTTGCGAAACCATCCCGCTTTTACATTAGTAGAAGGAAATATTCAGTTTCTAGACTGGCAAACACTTCTAAAAAATGTTGATGTAATTTACCATCAGGCAGCGCAGGCGGGGGTGAGGGCAAGCTGGGGACAAGGGTTTCGTGCTTACACCGAACGAAATATTAACAGTACTCAAGTTTTATTAGAAGCAGCAAAAGATACTCCTTCTCTCCAAAGGTTAGTATTCGCTTCTACTTCCAGTGTGTATGGTGATGCTGAAACTCTACCTACCCATGAAGAAATTTGTCCTAAGCCTGTTTCCCCTTACGGAATTACAAAGCTTGCAGCTGAGCGCTTATGTGGACTTTATCACAAAAATTTTGGTGTACCATTTGTATCTTTGCGCTATTTTACTGTTTATGGCCCGAGGCAGCGCCCTGATATGGCATTTCATAAGTTTTTTAAAGCAGTCTTAACAGATAAAGCAATTCCTATTTACGGTGATGGACAGCAAACCCGAGACTTTACTTTTGTTAATGATGCTGTTGCGGCTAATTTAGCTGCCGCTACTGTACCAGAAGCTATAGGGGAAATCTTTAATATTGGTGGTGGTAGTACAGTTGTTTTAGCAGAAGTTTTAAACACAATGGAAGAAATAGTTGGACATCTCATCAAAAAGAACTATATAGAAAAAGCAATGGGAGATGCCCGTCACACTGCGGCAGATGTGTCAAAAGCACGAAAGATTTTAGGATATCAGCCACAAGTTTCTTTATCTGACGGTCTAAGACAAGAATGGCAATGGATACAATCATTTTATTAAAACACAATACAGAAGGCAGAAGGAGTCTAGGTTGGTAAAACATTAAATTTTTATAAAAATTGAAATTTATATTCTCCAACTCCAAAGGATTACGATATCCTATATAAAAATTTCCTAGAAATGGTAGATGTCTTAATCCTGTAAATTTTGCTGTTACTCAAAAATCTACCGTTAAGCCCTTGTTTCTATGGGTTTGTCAATTAATGCACACATGTTAATGAAAAAACGAATAAAATCATACTATCCTTTCCCAGCTATATTATCTATGCTTGGAAGAGATGCGATTTGTTGATATAAGTGTCTGCAATGGCTGGTAGTCACAATTAAACTTTTTTAGTGGTGATTACCGTACAAAACCGAATTTGATAGCAACTAAGTAGAGTTAGTTATGATATATTTAAGAAGCTAAGACTAGCTTTACCAAAGTACTAAACTCTACGGTTCGGCAATAGTTCCGAAATGGAAAGCAGTTTTGACTAAGCATTTACCAAACCAAATCTGAATTGAAATTCAATCGAGGTTATGATTCAGCAAGTAATTCACCCAATGGTGAAATTGCAGCGTAACGTGCAATCACTCGTAGACTCAAACATTATCAAGCCAACTGATAGTATCTGGAAAATCGCTCTGCTGTTCGGTAATGAGTGGCAGTATTGGAAAAAAGAGTTATTGGATTTTGGATTTAATATGCAAGACCCTGTTAGTGATTTATTAGCAGTAGAGGCTTGGGACGAAGAGTAGGAATAGAGTTGTTTGTTGTTGGTTGTTTGTTGTTTGGAAAACTTACTAACAATCAACTACCAACAATCAACTGCTAACTACCAACTATTTCTTATTGACAAGTTGCTAAGGCAACAGCTAAGTCCTTTGCTGTTTGATAGCGATCGCGTGGCAATGGTTGTGTAACGCGATTAATTACTTCTGCTAGTTTAGGGGTAATAGTGGGGACTTTCGTCAAATCAAACCGAAAGCTTCGCCCTTGCTGGCGGTAAAACTTGAAAGGATTTTCACCACTCAGCAGATAAATGAGTGTTGGGCCAATGGCATATAAATCAGATTGGGTAAGAGGTTGTCCCCGTTCCTGTTCAGGGGCGCAATAACCTTCTGCACCAATTCGAGTACCAGGTGCAGTGCCAACAATTTCTTTCACTGCGCCAAAATCCAACACAACTATGCCATTATTTGAATTCCGCACCATCAAGTTTGCAGGTTTGATATCGCGATGAATTAGCGGAGGTTCTTGGCTATGTAAATAGTCTAAGATGTCACAGGTTTGGATCATCCAAGCGATTGCCTGAGATGGAGTCACAGGCCCTTTGTATAAAATCAATTTTTCTAAATCCTGGCCATGAACTAATTCCATTGCCAGATATCTTTTTCCTCCTTCCTCAAAAAAATCATAATATTGGGGAATTCCGGGATGATGAAGAGATTTGAGAGTGTTGGCCTCTCTTTCAAATAGTTCACGGGCCTTAGCAATTTTGGCCATGTCAGCATTCATTTGCTTCAACACCAAAAGCTGAGGCTGTCCGCTGATTTTTCCAGTTTCATCCCAAGCCAGGTAGGTCGTACCCATACCTCCCTGTCCCAGTGTCCGCAACACCTGATAATCGTGAATGGTTTTGAGGACAGTCAAGGGTTGACCACAATGGATACAAAACAGATTATTAGGGGAGTTTCCTTCGTGGGTACAACTACTAAGCGAGTGTGTTGACCTGTTTTGAACCCTTGTCTGCTGAATGTGAAACTTTAGGATTGGGCCTCCCCACGCCAATTGCAGTAGTGAATCATTTGGTACATGACTTTGAGTTACCAGCACACCATTAAGAAAAGTACCATTCGTACCTTTACTAATCACCTGCCAGGAACTGTCATCATAACCAGAACTGATATGTCTAAGTTCAAGATGGTATCGGGATACAAGAGTATCGGTTAAAACAACATGATTATCCGCCGAACGACCAATCCGAATCACGGACTCGTCTTCAAAATGCCACTCCTGGAGGGGCGTTTTTTGTTGCGGTTCTAACAGGGTCAGAATAACCACATTACAAAGTAACTAAGGGAATGGGAATTGTTGGTAGTTGGTAGTTAGTAGTTGGTAGTTGATTGTTGTTTGTTTCTCTAAACAACAAACAACCACTAACCATTAACCATTAACCATATTTTGACTATCTAAATTAGGGCGTACTTTTGCCCTAATCAGTACAATGGTGATGTTGTCATGACCATTGTAGTCGTTTGCCAAATCAATTAAATCCCTGACGCCAGTTTCCAGGTTAGTACCAGAACTTAGTAGGGGAAGTAAATGAGTTGAACAGTGAGTTTCTAGTAGATCATTATCTGATAAACCGTCCGATGCTAATATAAACAGGCTATCTTCAGCAATATCCAAAAATTGCACATCGGCAGAAATTGAGTGTTCATCACGAGGACCAAGAGCTTGTGTGAGTTGGTATGCATCTGGTCGGGTATATGCCACACTAGGCTCTACTCCTCGTGAGATTTCTCGTTGACCAACTTCATGATCTACTGTTATTTGTTCTAAGCCTCCCTTGCGAGTCAGGCGATAAAGGCGACTATCGCCTACATGGGCTACAACTGCTTGAGTATCTTGGATTAACAGCATCACTAAAGTCGTACCCATACGCCCAACACCAGACCGGGCATCTTGTTGATTAACATTATAAATTGCTTGGTTTGCTTGTCCTACTGCTTCGCGGATTTGTTCTTCTGTAGGTAATTTATGATCGACCCAATGAGTTTGAAAGTATTTTTGCACAGTGTTAACAGCTAAGGCGCTGGCTACTTCCCCACCAGCATGTCCACCCATACCATCACAAAGAATATACAAAGCACGAGCTTGGACATTGCGGCTAGTAGGCAATTCCAGCTTAGTTATTTTGGTATCAATACCAAAGTAGTCTTCGTTATGATGTCGTTGACGCCCAACATCGGTAAGTCCAGCATGTTCTAAGCTGATTAGCTGCATTGGTAGGACTACCGTTGGCATATCATCATTTTTTGAAGCATTGTCTTCTTGTGGCTCACCTAGTTGCAGAATAGTCGGTGAATTAGTAACTAAATTGACTGTTGAAGTCACATCTGAGTCATTGAAACTAGAAGTTGGTTGTAATTCTGTAGCGATCGCTTGCAAACTAGACTGTAACTGCAACAAATTATTAATCTTACCTGCTTCCAAATCTGTCAAAAGTTGTAACAAAGAACCAAATTGTGTGCGTTGAGACTCACTAAAAAGCTTGTGCCAGACTTGGGCTAGAGCTTGAATATTTAAAACATCTTCAATTTGCTCAGGTGTATTATTTTCTTCATGAGTCAGTATGTTGTCAGTACTGCTTTGCTGGAACGGTGATACATATAACATTTGTAACGCCACTGCTTGGTCTTCATCCAACCGCAAATTCGATAAATCCAAGAGACTGTGACAACTATTCAGGGGTTCTAGCAGTGCCCAAAGTTGTGTCATCTGATAGAAGCAGTTGATCATTTGTAGACAACTAGTTGACTCATCGCGCCATAAATCTAGCAAATACTTCCAATCAGAACGGTCTTCAATGAGTACCACTTGTATGTTTTCGTTTTGCCATGCATCGTGAATAGGTGGTATACCTTGATGAGTATAGGCTGCTAAAGCAATATATGCTTTAGCAAAAGCAGGAACACCACTAGCCTCTATTGCAGGCGTTACTAGTCCCTGATGCTGATTAGCAATCATTGCTTCTAGAGGAGAAACCTGATAAGGCAGACAATCTAAAACTCGTACATACACTTGAGTATGAGGCGCTAAATCTACCAAGTTTGGCAGTGGTTGTAGCAACTGATAGCGCTTTTGCTGGTCTAAGTAGGGATCTTCTGACAGAAGAGATAGAGTAGAAGCAGAAACGGAGACTACCTGAGATGGTGATGTGGAGACACTCGCACTCTCCTCGCTACCGCCTATCTCCTTCTCTGGTTCATTAAAATCTCCTGTTACTTGTGAATCTCCTACTTTGGTAATAATTGCCCACCAAACTTTGCCACATTCGGCACCGCAGTTATGACACTGTTGTGCATCCACAGGCACTTGGGTATCGCATTGTGGACAGAACTTGTGGGTCAGGGACGCCCCACATTTTTGACAGAATTTGTTGGAAATGGGGTTTTCAAATTTACACTGAGGGCAAATCAGCATTGTGGAAGTTCCTTAATTCCCGCTCCAAGGTGCTTGTGGCTACTACGCTCAAAGTGCCACAATCGGCAGCCCCTGCCTATAGTAGACCTACAAATGATTGTAGTTTCACATGTGAGTTTTTGTGGCAGTCTTAATTTTTACGCATATTAGCCAAATATCATATATCTTGGCAAGTCGACTCCTTACAATAACTTGCCATTAAAATAATCTTAAGCAGCACATTACAAAACATTTCTTTAAATTTGGTAATTGGTAGTTGAGAATTGGGTACTGACGATTTTTATAATGTTTAATGTTCAACGCTTCATAACAATGGAAGTTGAATCGTAAAACAAGTACGATCTGACCCACTTTCTACCTTAATAGTTCCTCCCATGTGCTTGGTGAGTTTTTCTACCAATGCTAACCCTAATCCTGTACCTCCCTGTTTCCAAGGATCGTTACTGGGAATCCGGTAAAATTTATCAAAGATCCGTGGTAATTCTGATACAGGGATTTCTACACCATCATTACTGACCTGAATTTGCATGAAATTGGGCTTTGACTGAGCAGAAATGATAATTTCTGCGCCTGGAGGACTAAATTTACAAGCATTTGTCAACAGTTCTATTAAAATACGCTCCAAGCTAAATTGATCGCAAATGAAACTGGGAAGGTTATCAGCTATCCTCAGTTGTAAATTGTGTAAAGAACAGTTGCGGTTGCGTGCTTGAAATAGTTCTACCACCCTTTCTAACCATTCTTGGACTTGAATAGTTTCTAATACTAAGGGTTTGGCAGTTGTATCTAGACGTTGTAAATCTAAAAAGTTATTTATCAAATTGATTTCTCGCTCACATTCATTGTTTAAAATTTGGAAGTAACGAGCCACTTTTGAGCGTTCTGGATAGGGTTTTGCTATTTCTAAAAGCAATTTTTGCTCTTGATTAAGAGCAATTCCCAGCATTTGTATAGCCATTTTCATGTTGGTGAGTGGCGTCCTTAGTTCATGAGAAACTGTACTGAGAAATTCATCTTTGAGGCGATTGAGGCTTTCTAATTCCTCTAATTGTGCTTGTGTCGCTTTTTGGCTTTCTTTAAGAGCAACTTCCGCTAATTTTCGCTCTGTGATATCTATAGCTGAACCAATATAACCAGCAAAGTTTCCACTGGGAGTAAATCGAGGCACACCAGTATTTAAAATCCAACGATATTCTCCATCAGCACGCTTGAAGCGATATTCTATTTGAAACTTCGTGCGTGTATTGAAAGCGGTTTCGTAGGTCTGTGTACAGAAATTTTTATCTTCGGGATGTACTTCTTCTAGCCAACTTAAACCTTGCTCTTGTTCCTGATTGCGTCCAGTAAATTCTAACCATGACTGGTTAAAAAAATTACATAATCCTTTGGAGTCAGCCATCCACAACATCACAGGTGCGGTATTTGCCATTGTGTGAAAGCGCTGTTCGCTTTCTCGCAAGGCATCTTCTGAAAGCTTATGAACAGTTATGTCTTCAAAAACTATTGAAATCAATGGATTTTCCTTTTCAGGATGCAGTATCCTTGCCACGACTTTTACCCATTTCATTTGACTGGTAGGGCAATTTAAGCGCAGTTCAAGATTGACAATTTCGTTTTCTTGTGCATCCTCAAATAACGTCATCAATGCATGAGATAGTCTATACTGTTCTGATTGAGCAAATAAATTCAGAACAGACTGTTGTACTAATTCTTCTGGAGAATAGCCAAGACTAGTAGCACCAAATTTATTGACAGATAATATTATTCCATCTTGATTGATTGTTAAGTACAGGCAAGGTGTATTTTCATACAATTTGCGATACCATAACAGTTCTTCTTGGGTACGACGCCAGGATTCTGCTGTGCAAGTTTCGACTTCGGAAGCTCTTTCTGGTACAAGTTCCAAGCGTGCAGGTGTTGCAGAAACCATATTATGTTGTTGTTGGCAAGCATGATGCCAGCTAGATCGCTGATTAAGGCTCATAAGACTTAAGCTTGCACCCAAGCGCTGGTGTTAACTAAGGAGGTCAAAAATAAAAGATTATTATACTGTTTATAGTCTAATTTCCGTGAAAAAACTAATAAGAACTTATATTAAGAAGAATACAGGGAACAGGGAACAAAAAAGGTGAAATTGTTTCATCAAGACTGTCCTTTGCTTTGTGCCTTTATTTGTAAGCCCTTTTGCTTCCCTGAGGAGAGATTTGGAAAAGTTAAGTTGTACAGTGACTTTATTTCCTTTGGTGTCAAATCACGCCACTGGCCTAGTTTAAGATTATCTAAGTATAAATGAGCGATCGCTACTCGTACCAGTCGTAAAGTCGGAAAACCCACCGCAGCCGTCATTCTCCGTACTTGCCGATTTTTCCCTCTGTCAAAACCATTTCCAGCCATGCTGTCGGTACATTCTTACGAAATCGAATCGGCGGGTCACGCTCAGGTAAGATTGGTTCTTCTGACAACAGTTTCACCTTAGCTGGTTGAGTACGGTAATCCCGGATTATTACACCTGCTTCTAATTTTTGCATAGCAGCAGTATCAGGAATGCGTTCCACCTGTACCCAGTAAGTACGTTCATGTCCAAACCGAGGATCACAAAGTCGATTTTGTAGTTGTCCGTGATTCGTCAACAACAATAAACCTTCACTGTCCCAATCTAAACGCCCCACCGGATACACATCAGGAATCGAGATATAGTCTTTTAATGTGCTACGAGTAGGAGTATCTCGAGTAAATTGACACAAAACCCCATAGGGTTTGTAAAACAAAATGTATCGATAATAATTTGTCATTGGTCATTGATCATTTGTGATTTGTTAGTGGTTAGTAGTTAGTAGTTAATGTTTACTACTCCCCCTTGTCTTCCTTATTCCGCATCTTTCTATAATCGTCTCCACATTGACAGAATCAACAAGGGCTTAGGGATTTCAATCTAGACAATAGAGTGAGAAGTGAATTATGGTAAGTTCCAAGATGTGGCGTCGGTCTTTTTTATTTTTGGCTGGTGCTTTCTTGGCAAAAAGTTCGTCTCTAGTACTGCCTGCTACAGCTCAAACTGTAAAAGTAAACAAGGGTAAAATCAATGGCATTTCTTTTTATCGGGCAATTATTGATTTGACTGACCCTCAAACATTTATTACTATTGGTTTAGGAAATAATTCACCTTTTGCTAATTCGTCAAGGCGTAGTAGTGGTGACGAAGAATTTAGTAAGATGGTAGCCCGTCATCACGCTGCGGTTGTCACAAGTGGCACATTTTTTGCTAAAAGCAGCAAGAAAACTGTAATGGGTAACATGGTAGCTGGAGGAAGATTCCTAAAGTATAGTAAGTGGGAAAACTTTGGTACTACTTTGGGTTTGCGAGCAGGAAACAAACCTGAAATGGTTACAGCACGGGTTGATGGTAAACCTAAATGGAAAGAGCATTGGTTTTCAATTACTTGTGGCCCGAGACTATTAAGAAAAGGAAAAATTTGGCTGAAACCAAAATTAGAAGGCTTTAAAGATCCTCATGTATTGGGTGTAGCTACACGGGTAGCCATTGGATATCCTGCGAGTGGTAAAAAGCTAATTTTAGTCAATTTCAATGAGCGTTTGACTTTAGAACAAGAAGCAAAAGCGATGAGAGCAATGGGTTGTTACGAAGCTATGAATTTAGATGGAGGAACATCTAGAGGTTTTGCTGCTCACGGTAACATCTTAGTCCCTGCCCATAGACGTCTGACAAATGTGATTGTAGTTTATGATACTAACTATCCTGCCCCTACTGCCTTACGTCAATCATGGGCAAGGTTTCAAAGAGGCGAGCGTCCAGTGATACCGAAAAGAAATATATAGGCGATCGCTTTCAAATCATTCAAACTCAACTTGTCCTGATAAATCCAAAGCAATTAGCAAGGCTCGATTCAATTGCTGCTGCAAAGATGCAGATAAAAGTGTCCCTCGCAGACTCAAAAAAACGGATTAATCGCTTTTTGTCACCACTCTAAAAAATCTAGGCTTCAACTGGAGTGGCTTTTACCTTCATCTATTTAACCCGAACTTAGGTTGTCCTACCTAATCTAAGCTTCGATTACTATAACTTGTGACCAATGGATTTAAGCCTGCAATGAAAATAAGCCAAGAAGCCGCCCTAGATATATCTAAAACGGCTTCTTTTCTGGTAAAAAAGTCCTGGCATCGAGCTATTTTGACAGGAGGCAACCCTCCAACTATCGTCGCCGCAGCAGCGTTTCACAACTGAGTTCGGGAAGGGTTCAGAGTGGTTCCACCGCGCCATAGACACCAGGAAAGGCTAATGGGTAATTGGTAATTGGTAATATTTAGTTGGAGCTATTACCAATGAGCAATTAGCAATCAACAAAACCCTGAAGACTGCATAGAATGTTGAAGCGAAACAATGTTAAAGGTGAGGTCAAGCCCTCGGTCTGTTAGTACTCCTCAGCTTCATACATTACTGCACTTCCACTTAGAGCCTATAAACAGGTGTTCTACCTGTGACCTTACTGGATTGCTCCATGAGAGTACTCATCTTGAGGTGGGCTTCCCACTTAGATGCTTTCAGCGGTTATCCGCTCCGCACATGGCTACCCAGCGTCTACTGTTGGCACAATAACTGGTACACCAGCGGTGCGTCCTTCCCGGTCCTCTCGTACTAAGGAAGGCTCCTCTCAATACTCTTACGCCTGCACCGGATATGGACCGAACTGTCTCACGACGTTCTGAACCCAGCTCACGTACCGCTTTAATGGGCGAACAGCCCAACCCTTGGGACGTACTTCCGCCCCAGGTTGCGATGAGCCGACATCGAGGTGCCAAACCTCCCCGTCGATGTGGACTCTTGGGGGAGATCAGCCTGTTATCCCTAGAGTAACTTTTATCCGTTGAGCGACGGCCATTCCACGCTGCGCCGTCGGATCACTAAGGCCTAGTTTCCTACCTGCTCCACTTGTTGGTGTTGCAGTCAAGCTCCCTTTATGCCTTTACACTCGTCGCACGGTTTCCAAGCGTGCTGAGGGAACCTTTGCGCGCCTCCGTTATCTTTTAGGAGGCGACCGCCCCAGTCAAACTGCCCGCCTGAAACTGTCTCCCGACCGGCTCACGGTCGCGGGTTAGAATCCTAGCTGAACTAGAGTGGTATCTCACCGTTGGCTCCACATCCCCCACAAGGAATGCCTCTACGCCTCCCACCTATCCTGCGCAAGCTCAGCCCGGACACCATTCCAGGTTACAGTAAAGCTTCATAGGGTCTTTCTGTCCAGGTGCAGGTAGTCCGTATCTTCACAGACAATCCTATTTCGCCGAGTCTCTCTCCGAGACACCATCCAGATCGTTACGCCTTTCGTGCGGGTCGGAACTTACCCGACAAGGAATTTCGCTACCTTAGGACCGTTATAGTTACGGCCGCCGTTCACCGGGGCTTCGGTCGTCAGCTTTAGGGTTGCCCCCTGACCAACTTCCTTAACCTTCCGGCACTGGGCAGGCGTCAGCCCCCATACATGCTCTTACGAGTTTGCGGAGACCTGTGTTTTTGGTAAACAGTCGCCTGGATCTCTTCACTGCGACCCGACTTCTCGGGTACCCCTTCTTCCGAAGTTACGGGGCCATTTTGCCGAGTTCCTTAGAGAGAGTTATCTCGCGCCCCTTGGTATTCTCAACCTCCCCACCTGTGTCGGTTTCGGGTACGGGTAAAGTATGCTCAACACATTACTAGCTTTTCTTGACACTCATTTCGACTACTCGGAGTTCGTAAACTCCTCCCAATCCAGTTAGGGTGTAGCCTCCACTCATGCGTCCCTAGCAATGCTCCCATACTTTAGTCAGGGATTGTTGACCCTGTGTCCATCGACTACGCCGTTCGGCCTCGCCTTAGGTCCCGACTAACCCAGAGTGGACGAACCTGGCTCTGGAACCCTTGGGGTTTCGGGGCATTGGATTCTCACCAATGTTTGCGCTACTCAAGCCGACATTCTCACTTCTATACTGTCCACACCTGCTTGCCGCTAGTGCTTCTTCCTGTATAGAACGCTCCCCTACCGATTACAATGTAATCCCACAGCTTCGGTACATCGCTTAGTCCCATTCATTTTCGGCGCAGGAGCGCTTGACCAGTGAGCTATTACGCACTCTTTCAAGGGTGGCTGCTTCTAGGCAAACCTCCTGGTTGTCTATGCACTCCCACCTCCTTTGCCACTTAGCGATGATTTCGGGACCTTAGCTGGTGGTCTGGGCTGTTTCCCTCTTGACGATGAAGCTTATCCCCCACCGTCTCACTGGCTGTGTCTTCTTCGGGTATTCTGAGTTTATCTCGATTTGGTACCGCTCTCGCAGCCCGCACCGAAATAGTGCTTTACCCCCCGAGTTGTTCACAACCGCTGCGCCTCAACACATTTCGGGGAGAACCAGCTAGCTCCTGGTTCGATTGGCATTTCACCCCTAACCACAACTCATCCGCCGATTTTTCAACATCGGTCGGTGCGGACCTCCACTTGGTGTTACCCAAGCTTCATCCTGGTCATGGTTAGATCACCAGGGTTCGGGTCTATAAACACTGATATATCCGCCCTTTTCAGACTCGCTTTCGCTTTGGCTTGGTGTTTTTCACTTAACCTACCAGTGCTTATAACTCGCCGGCTCATTCTTCAACAGGCACGCGGTCAGACGTTCAATCGTCCTCCCACTGCTTGTAGGCTTGCGGTTTCATGTTCTTTTTCACTCCCCTTATCGGGGTTCTTTTCACCTTTCCCTCGCGGTACTGTTTCGCTATCGGTCACACAGGAGTATTTAGCCTTACCGGGTGGTCCCGGCTGATTCACATGGGATTTCACGTGCCCCATGCTACTCGGGATACAGCTACTATCTTCAAGTTTTCGACTACAAGACTTTCACTTTCTCTGGTGCATCTTTTCAATGCTTCGTCTAACTCTACGATTCGCATCACGCTGTCCCACTACCCCAACAAGTTATACTCGTTGGTTTAGGCTCTTCCCCGTTCGCTCACCACTACTTGGAGAATCTCGTTTGATTTCTTTTCCTCGGGCTACTTAGATGTTTCAGTTCGCCCGGTTCGCTCTTACCTATCTATATATTCAATAGGCAGTTTTTAGGGTTCCCCCATTCGGACATCTCCGGCTCTATGCTTGCTTCCAACTCCCCGGAGCTTTTCGTTGGTAACCACGTCCTTCTTCGCCTCTGCGTGCCTAGGTATCCTCCGCAAGCCCTTATTTGCTTGACCACTTACATTGGTGTTTGTTCAGTTTTCAGTTTTCAGTTCCCACCTTACCAGTTTTTCTACTGATTAGTGTTCACTGACATTACTGTTCACTGACTACCTACTTTCGCTTCTCTATGCAGTTTTCAAGGTTCTGGCTGGATTTACACCCAGCAGCCTGAATTTGTTTGTTCAGATGCTAGATTTCTCTCCAAATCTGTGAGTGCAGTTTGTGAGTCCAGGTGGAGGTTAGGAGACTCGAACTCCTGACATCCTGCTTGCAAAGCAGGCGCTCTACCAACTGAGCTAAACCCCCTTGAAAAATGAAAAATTCTGAATTCTGAATTCTGATATTTTTGACTTCATCATTCATTATTCATCATTCAACATTTTCTTAGGTGGGCCATCCTGGACTCGAACCAGGGACCTCACCCTTATCAGGGGTGCGCTCTAACCACCTGAGCTAATAGCCCATCATCCGAACCTTTTCATAGTTTGAAAGCCATATATCTATCAATCCTGCGACCGACCTCGGGATGACTCAATTTTAGATTTTTGAAAACAGCCGATTTCGGATTGATTGTCTTTCAAATCTCAAATCCAAAATCTTAAATCTAAAATCGGTTGGGTCTCCCTTAAAAGGAGGTGATCCAGCCACACCTTCCGGTACGGCTACCTTGTTACGACTTCACCCCAGTCACCAGTCCTACCTTCGGCGTCCCCCTCCGCGAACGGTTAGGGTAACGACTTCGGGCGTGACCAGCTTCCATGGTGTGACGGGCGGTGTGTACAAGGCCCGGGAACGAATTCACCGCAGTATGCTGACCTGCAATTACTAGCGATTCCGACTTCACGCAGGCGAGTTGCAGCCTGCGATCTGAACTGAGCCCGAGTTTATGAGATTTGCTTGTCGTCGCCGACTTGCTGCCCTTTGTCTCGAGCATTGTAGTACGTGTGTAGCCCAGGACGTAAGGGGCATGCTGACTTGACGTCATCCCCACCTTCCTCCGGTTTGTCACCGGCAGTCTCCCTAGAGTGCCCACCCGAAGTGCTGGCAACTAAGTACGAGGGTTGCGCTCGTTGCGGGACTTAACCCAACATCTCACGACACGAGCTGACGACAGCCATGCACCACCTGTGTTCTGGCTCCCGAAGGCACCTTCTGCTCTCACAGAAGTTCCAGACATGTCAAGCCCTGGTAAGGTTCTTCGCGTTGCATCGAATTAAACCACATACTCCACCGCTTGTGCGGGCCCCCGTCAATTCCTTTGAGTTTCACACTTGCGTGCGTACTCCCCAGGCGGGATACTTAACGCGTTAGCTACGGCACTGAGAGGGTCGATACTCTCAACGCCTAGTATCCATCGTTTACGGCTAGGACTACTGGGGTATCTAATCCCATTCGCTCCCCTAGCTTTCGTCCCTCAGTGTCAGTTGCGGCCTAGCAGAGCGCTTTCGCCACCGGTGTTCTTCCTGATCTCTACGCATTTCACCGCTACACCAGGAATTCCCTCTGCCCCGAACGCACTCTAGTCGTGTAGTTTCCACTGCCTTTATCATGTTAAGCATGACCCTTTGACAATAGACACACACAACCACCTGCGGACGCTTTACGCCCAATCATTCCGGATAACGCTTGCATCCTCCGTATTACCGCGGCTGCTGGCACGGAGTTAGCCGATGCTGATTCCTCAAGTACCGTCAGAACTTCTTCCTTGAGAAAAGAGGTTTACAACCCAAGAGCCTTCCTCCCTCACGCGGTATTGCTCCGTCAGGCTTTCGCCCATTGCGGAAAATTCCCCACTGCTGCCTCCCGTAGGAGTCTGGACCGTGTCTCAGTTCCAGTGTGGCTGATCATCCTCTCAGACCAGCTACTGATCGTCGCCTTGGTAGTCCCTTACACTACCAACTAGCTAATCAGACGCGAGCTCATCTTCAGGCAGTAAACCTTTCACCCACAGGCACATCCGGTATTAGCATCGGTTTCCCAATGTTGTCCCGAACCTGAAGCTAGATTCTCACGCGTTACTCACCCGTCCGCCACTAGGCTCCGAAAAGCCCCGTTCGACTTGCATGTGTTAAGCATACCGCCAGCGTTCATCCTGAGCCAGGATCAAACTCTCCGTTTTGTTTCTACAAACAAAACAAACACTGTTTGTTTAGCTCTTATCCGGCTTTTGTTTTTTGACCTTAGCCTTGGTCTATTTCTTTACTGACGCAGGCTTTTTTATGTATAATGGCTTTCAAACTATACAATTTTCATGGTTCGGTTGCCCTCGAGCTTCGCTTTGCAGCGCCTTGCTCATTTGGCACTTTCTTATAGTAGCTACCCTCCACTTCTTTGTCAACTACTTTTACTTAAAATTTTTTCTCTATTTTTTAATACCCTAAAGCTGCTTGCAATAACGACTTTAAGCAACAATGGGTTAGGCAATGTTGACTTTACGGAAGGATTGTTGTGAATTTTCAGTCGGTAATAGAGGTTTTGCATAAGTTTTGGAGCAGTTGCGGATGTTTGATCGCCCAACCATACGATATAGAGAAGGGAGCAGGAACCAAAAACCCACATACATTTTTAAGAGCCTTAGGGCCAGAACCTTGGGCTGTAGCTTACGTTGAACCTTGTCGCCGTCCTACAGATGGACGCTACGGCGAAAATCCAAATCGATTCCAGCACTATTATCAATACCAAGTACTGATCAAACCTTCACCTAATAATATTCAAGAAATTTATCTAGACTCTTTAAGGGCTTTGGGTATCCGTCCGGAAGACCATGATATTCGGTTTGTGGAAGATAACTGGGAAGATGCAACTGTAGGTGCTTGGGGTACTGGTTGGGAAGTTTGGCTAGATGGGATGGAAATCACCCAGTTCACGTACTTTCAACAATGTGGGGGTATTGATTGTCGTCCAGTCTCAATTGAGATTACCTATGGTTTGGAACGTTTAGCGATGTATCTCCAGGGAGTGGAGGCTATGGTTAAAATCCACTGGACAGATAACATTACCTATGGTGATGTTCACCTTCAAGGCGAGATAGAACAGTGTGTTTATAATTTTGAAGTCTCTAATCCAGAGATGCTGCTGACGCTATTTAATATGTATGAGCAGGAGGCACAGCAATTAACAGAGAAAGGATTGGTTTTACCTAGTTTGGATTATGTGATGAAGTGTTCACACACATTCAATTTGCTGGATGCAAGAGGGGTAATTTCAGTTACGGAAAGGACTCGCTACATTAGTAGAATTCGACATTTGGCACGCAAGGTGGCACAACTGTATGTAGAACAGCGAGAAAAGCTAGGTTTTCCACTACTGTTAAATAAGACAGGTAGTTAAATCGGCATCTAACAGAGATTAAATTGTTATTTGGAGATGCGTTAACATAACTGAAAGCTCAGTGGCAGCTGTAATTTAAGTTATAACTTACGCATATATTCCCTTAGTCTCATACCAAAGAGGTGAGGGTAAGGAGAAACTCGGTAACTAAGTGATGTATGGGATGAAGATGCTTAACTTTACTGAGATTTTAGAACCTATAGCAGCTTGGTTCCGTTCTTTAGGAGTTCCCGAACCGATTGTACATTGGGGACATCCGGTGATGATGGGTATTGTCATTTTTGTTATGGGCAGCTTTGTGGGGTTCACTGGTTGGCGGGGACGACTTACTGAAGATAAAGAAGTAGCCTCGAAAAGTCGCAGCGATCATCGCAAACTTGCACCGTGGATGTTTTTGTTTATGGCGTTGGGTTACACCGGAGGAGTGTTATCTTTGGTGATGCAGCATCAGCCAATGTTTCAAAGTCCTCACTTTTGGACTGGTTCAATTTTGCTGTTATTGTTGGGGATCAATGCTGTAATCTCTTTTAGCAAATTTGGTGGTAATAAACCTAGTTTACGCGCACTTCATGCATACTTGGGTAGTAGCGCGTTTTGTTTGATGCTTGTTCATGCCTTACTTGGATTACAGTTAGGTATATCTTTGTAATCTAAATTAAGTAAAGCTGATCGCAATCGAGTATTACAAGTCCACAGAAGTGGACTTTTTTACATTTATACTTAGTTTCATTCTTTGTAATGCGTGGGGCGCTAACTCTTACAAAAGTCTCATGATTCAGACCAGTGGTGTAATTATTTGTTTAGCCTATATTCTTGGGTTGTTGTTTACAGCCATTTTTGGGGGCGGAGTTTGGATGCTGCTTTTAGGTATAGTAGGAGCAGTTTTTTTGCAAAGACGACGCTTAACGCTGCAAAAAGTTTTGTCAAAAACTAAGACAGCACCACAGTTGTCTAATATCCCCCACTCCAGAGTATGGTTAATTGCTGGGGTAGTTGGGTTGTTGGCAACTTTATATTTTCCCCTACGTGTTCCCCAAGTAGGGGAAAACGATATTAGTAAATTTGTTCCGCCTGAAAATAGTAATCAAGAACAACTTTTGATTGTTCGAGGTGAAGTGATCACTACACCGCGACTTACTCGTAGCCAAAGGGGACAGTTTTGGTTAGAAGCAAATAAGCTAGATGAAGTTAAAAATGATAAGGGCCCGGTGGGTTTAGGTAAAGGTGTAACAGGTAAATTGTATGTAACAGTACCAATACTTCAGGCTACTGGTTTGTATCCTGGTCAGGAAGTAGCAATTACTGGGATTTTATATAAACCAAAACCACCATCTAATCCTGGCGCTTTTGATTTTCAAAAATATCTCCAACAGGAAGGGGCTTTTGCTGGTTTGGTGGGACGATTAGTAAATGTGTTGGATGAAGAACAAGAACAACCTCGATGGGGATGGTGGCAAGTTAGAGAACGCATTGTGCGATCGCAAGTCAAATTATTAGGTGTTCCAGCAGGGCCACTTGTAAGTGCAATGGTATTAGGTAGCAAGGCTGTTGATTTACCTTACAATATCCGTGATACTTTTGTCCAAGCTGGTTTAGCTCATGCTTTAGCAGCATCTGGGTTTCAAACTTCATTGATTTTGGGTGTAGTCCTGGGCTTAACAAAAGGCTTGAAAAAATCAACGCAAATTACCCTGGGTAGCTTAGCTTTAATTCTATTCTTATGTTTAACCGGTTTCCAACCTGCGGTATTAAGAGCTGTAATTATGGGATTCGCTGCTTTAATTGCTTTAGGATTAAAGCGCAAAGTCAAACAATTGGGATCATTACTAGTTGCGGCAACTATATTATTGTTGTTTAATCCTTTATGGGTTTGGGATTTAGGATTTCAGTTGAGCTTTTTAGCAACACTAGGGTTAATAGTCACAGTCCCAGCTTTGACGGAACGTTTGCAATGGCTACCGCCTGCGATCGCTTCTTTAATTGCTGTTCCTTTGGCTGCAATGATTTGGACTTTACCACTCCAACTTTTTGTATTTGGAGTTGTGCCCACTTACAGTCTACTGCTGAATATTATTAGCACACCTTTAATTTCAGTGATTAGTATAGGTGGAATTATTAGTGCAGTGATTGCCTTAATTGTTCCCGATGTTGGCAGTACTGTTGCTGGAGTATTAAACTACCCCAGTGATTGGTTAATTAAGTTAGTAGAATTTTTCAGTCATCTCCCAGGAAATTCTTACGCTGTTGGTAAAATTGGCATTTGGCAACTACTTGCTATTTATGCGCTCATTATCTTGGTTTGGGTAACAACTTGGTGGCAAAAACGTTGGTGGTTTGCCAGTTTTATTGCTTTCGGTTTGGTATTGATTCCGGTTTGGTACTCTGCTAACACATTATTTCGGATTACAGTTTTAGCAGCTGATGATCAACCCGTGATTATAGTGCAAAACCAAGGTAAAGTCACACTTATTAATAGTGGTGACGAAGGAACAGGACGCTTTACAATATTACCGTTTTTACAACAACAGGGAGTTAATCGAATTGATTGGGCGATCGCTTCAAATTTTCAACACAATGGTAATCGCAATAGTTGGTTAGAAGTAATGCAAACTCTACCAATCAAAGTTTTCTATCATTATGCTCCCACACCAGAAAATCTTCTCATCAGTCAGGTAATTCAACAGTCAGTACAAAAGCAGAAGGGAGTTTACCAAGCTTTATCAGTGGGTCAAACGGTCACTACTGATATTATTGTGGCTCAACTAATTAATCAAGAATCACCGATTTTACAAATGCAAATTCAAGGTCAATCTTGGTTATTAGTAGGCGATATCAAATCTACAGAAATACGTCAATTAATTCAAACAGGAGGACTACCTCGTCCACAAGTTTTATGGTGTTCTGGTGAATCTTTAAAAGAACTAGTGACGGCTTTACAACCACAAGTAGCGATCGCCACAAGCGCTAAGATTGACCAATCAGCTTTGTCAGAAATCAATCAAGGTCAAACAAAACTATACTTTACAGGAAAAGATGGGGCAATCCAATGGACTCCTCAAAGAGAATTTGAGCCATTTATTCAGATGACAGAAAATAAAACTTCTGTATTGTGAAGTTTAGGAATTATGGAGACAAACTCTCAATTTATGGACTGTAATACAACAGATAGCTTCACTTGCATAATAGTTTCCTGTCTTTAAGGAGGACTGGGGAGGGGTTTTATCCATTTGATGTATTTTTTTGCAGATTGGTAGTAATAATGATATAGTGCTATAATAGGAAAGGCGTAGCTATAGTTTCGCTGTTAGAAAAGTATAAATAGTTTTTGGAGAGGTGTCCGAGTGGTTGATGGTGACGCACTCGAAATGCGTTTAGGAGAAATCCTACGGGGGTTCGAATCCCCCCCTCTCCGTTTTACCTACTTCAACCTACCAACAATTTGATTGCGTTCCTGATTAACATTTGCGCTCTGAAGATATCTCTCATTTTTTCCTGGTAATACCGCCAAGTCTCGTTCTCTAACCATCTGTCAGCATCGCACATCTTGAGTAATGCTCGTTGACTATCCGTAGCTTCCCCAATTAAATCTAAGACTTCAGTAAGCTTGTCATATGCTTCTTTTCCTTGATGGTGTAATCCTATACCATCTCGCATTTGATCAATAGCTTTGTATGGAAAGCGTGCGAGAGCATTTATCCATACTTCTTTTGTTTTGAAGTTGCCACTAATGGGAGTTATACCAAAATCCCGTGCGATCGCTTGCAAGTCTTCCAACGATAGCTTCTCAAGCTGGTCTCTTGATAACATAATGATTGTCTATCTTTAAGTAGGTGGATGTTGGTAGTTGTCAGCTTTGGCGAGTCAGCAACTACCAACCATAATCATTTGATATGTATACATATCAAAGCAATATATTTTTACTTTTATTAATAAATGCCCAATCCTAAAGGTAATCCAAAAAATTTACAACCATTAAGCACAGATAGAGAACAAGCGTTAACTAAGACATTAACAATTAGAGTAGATGAGACAACTTACCAGGAAGTAAAAAGTAAAGATAATCCTGCTGAATTTTGTAGAGAAGCTATTAGAGAAAAATTAGATAGAGAGAAAAAAGAAAATTCCTAAAGCTGGCTGCGGTGGGAGAATGCTGCTACTCTGGAGTTGAGAAAAAGCAGGACAGGAATTTTAAGGGAAGAAGTGCGATCGCACAACTGAAGTGGAACATAAAGAAAGAAGCCTTTGCAGCTAAGTTGCAAGAGATGGAAATTAATCTGGATGCAATGTAAAGTATTAGTGCGATCGCTTCACCCTAACAAAACATTATCTGGATAATAATTCTAAAGAAGAATGCCATTCTGGATTGACTATATCTGAGTTAGGTTTGTAGCGTTGGTACTCAACACTTGCTTGCATGATTAGCTTTTCTTTCCTTAAACTTGTTTTGGAAAAAATTCTGTGATGTTAGAGTTAGTTCCATTACTGAAGCTGTATCATGTTTAAGTCCCTGTCTCCAATTCCAAGAACTAACTCCTTCAATAAATGCAGAGTGTTCATAGGCTTTAACATCTGCAACTAATTGTTCACCAATAATACCTATAGTTGATTGTGGCTCATTTGTATACAAGTCAGAATTGACATCTGCTTGATAACAAGGTTTATCAGCACCAACCTCTACATAAAATAAACAAGCACTTACAGAAGCCTTAAACCATTTTTGAGTGTCAATCAATCGAATAGAAGCATTATTAATTTTAAGTTTGGTATCAAAAGCAAATTTCAGTACATTACGTGCCACAGAAGTTTTACAAAGTAGAGCTATTGTTGGCTTTTCAAAAGCAAGTTCTCTGATAAGTTTGATCCAGATATACTCTGCAATATCAAAATTAGAAAATCCGATTAAAGCATCAATTCCTCTTAAACCCTTGAAGTTAGTTTTTATTGGAAGATTATTGCTTTCTAATACACCAAGTTGAGAATTAGTCACCCACGGTGGATTACCTATAACTAATAGATAACCCGATTCACTCCAACTTAAATTATGTTGTAAGTCTAAATCAAAAACTTTAGCTTGCTGAACAATAATACGAGTTGCAGAAGTTTGTTCAGCAATCCTTTTGCATTTTTAAAGTAAGCTAAATCAAACTCTATTGCCTGAATTTCTCGTGGAGTACAGGAAGAGCTAGTAAAGCAGAAATAAAATTTCCACTACCACATGTTGGCTCAAGCACTCTTGTCCAAAGTTCTCCACTGACATTCAGACATTTCAACACATCTGTGACAAGTGCAGGAGGGGTCTGAAAATCACCAAGTTCCTTAGATAAACAGGTTCTCTACTCCCGTATCAGTTTTTGAGTTGGCAACATCAATAATTCGACTATACTGAAGTCGCCACTGTAAGGCATTAGAAATTGTAAGATATCCGAGCTGGGGAGGAAACTTTAATATTCGTTCGGCTAGGAGATTACGTCCTATCTCATCTAGCGGAAGATTACGCTCTTCCAAATAACCAATTATGTCATCCTTGTTTCCTTTACGGTTCAAAATTCCTACCCCCACCATCCCCCCAGCAACGATAAAATCACTAAGGAATCACCTATCCTGCCTTAGTACCGATGAAAGCCGATCGCCTACAAACTTCCGAAACCACTTCACCCAAATTCCAACTTCCCGAACTCCTCGCCCCAGCTGGTAATTGGGAATGTGCCAAAGCTGCTGTCGAAAATGGTGCAGATGCAATTTATTTCGGTTTGGATCGGTTCAACGCCAGAATGCGGGCGGAAAACTTTACTGAGGCTGACTTGCCAGAATTAATGGAGTACCTGCACAGTCGTGGTGTTAAAGGTTATGTCACCCTCAACACGCTGATCTTTCCCCAAGAACTGAGAGAAGCACAACAATATATTCGCTCGATTATTGCAGCTGGTGTGGATGCGGTAATTGTGCAGGATATCGGTATTTGTCGTCTCATTCGTCACCTATCACCAGATTTTCCGATTCATGCCTCAACTCAAATGACCATTACTAGTACTGCTGGTGTGGAATTTGCGGAATCGCTGGGGTGTAATTTAGTTGTGCTTGCCCGTGAATGTTCTCTCCACGAAATCAATAAAATTCAAAGCCAACTAGCATACAGAGGCAGTTCGCTACCTTTGGAAGTGTTTGTTCACGGCGCGTTGTGTGTTGCTTACTCTGGGCAATGTTTAACAAGCGAAGCACTAGGGGGACGTTCTGCTAACCGGGGTGAATGCGCCCAAGCTTGCCGAATGCCTTATGAGTTAATTGCAGATGGGGAAGTTGTAAATTTAGGAGATAGAAAATACCTCCTTAGTCCCCAAGATTTAGCAGGGTTAGAGGTTTTGCCGGATTTGGTGAAGTCGGGTGTAGCTTGTCTCAAGATTGAAGGGCGGTTGAAATCTCCAGAGTATGTTGCAAATGTGACTCGTGTTTATCGGCAAGCATTGGATCGGGTGATGGAAGAAAGGCAGAAGGCAGAGGACAGAGGGCAGAAGGAAGCGCTTCACAATAGGGAAAAGGTCAAAGGGGCACAGATAAAGGAAAATATTCTTTCCGCATCTTCTGAGGAACGCTACAATTTAGAGATGGCTTTTTCGCGGGGAATTTATACTGGGTGGTTCCGTGGAATTAACAATCAAGAATTAGTTCACGCCCGCTTTGGGAAAAAGCGGGGAGTTTACTTGGGAGAAGTAATCCGCATCAATAATGAAAAGGTGATTCTCAAGCTAGAAGCACCTATGAAACCAGGCGATGGTGTTGTGTTTGACTGCGGTTGTCCAGAGACAAAGGAAGAAGGCGGACGCATCTATGCAGTAGAACAAAAAGGAAAAGAAACCATCTTAACGTTCGGACGACGGGATTTGAATTGGCGGCGAGTGCATGTAGGTGATAAGGTTTGGAAAACCAGCGACCCGGAACTTGATAAGCAATTGCGGCAGAGTTTCGCTGGGGAGATACCACAGTATCAGCGTCCGATTAAGATTGAGGTGTACGGAGAAATTGAACAAAATTTAGTAGCGATCGCACGTGATGAACTCGGTCATGTCGTTCAGGTAGAATCTTCTACACCACTAGTAGCAGCACACAACAAACCTCTGACTCCAGAACGTTTACAAGAACAATTCGGTCGCCTCGGTAATACTCCTTTGCGTTTGGGTGAATTGACAACTAACCTCATTGGAGAATTGATGCTACCCGTGAGTGAGTTAAATCGGATGCGACGAGAAATAGTTGCTCAATTAGATAAGCTACGAAGAAAACCCAAGCGTTGGCAACTAAATCTTAATGCTTCCCTTTGGGATCTACTCCCCTCTCGATCATCCCACCAACCCCATATCCCATCTCTCATCGTACTAGTACGTAATCTTCAGCAACTACAAGCAGCACTCACAGCAGGCATTGATACTATCTACTGTGAATTTGAAGATCCCCGCAAGTATCGCGAGGCGGTGGAGATGGTACGCCAACAGAGGAGATGGGGAACTCGGGGCCCCCACGACCCCAGGGAGTGGGGATTAGGGGTAAATGGGGAGAGAATTTCATCCCACCACCCCACTACCCCACCACCCCATCTCAGAACAACTCATCACAAAAGTGACTCTCTCACTCCTACCATCTGGATTGCACCACCCCGAATTACTAAGCCTGGAGAAAATTGGATTTTACAGCAAGTGCGTTCGTGTAAAGCTGATGGCTATTTGATACGGAATTATGACCATCTCAAATTCTTTGCTGGTGAACGTTGTATTGGAGATTTTTCTCTCAATGTTGCTAATCCTCTCACAGCAGACTTATTTAAAAATCAGTTTTATTTAGAACGCCTGAGTGTTTCCTACGATTTGAATATAAACCAACTGGAAGACCTAATTAAAAGTACTCCTGCTGATTGGTTTGAGGTGACTATCCATCAACATATGCCGATGTTTCATATGGAACATTGTGTATTTTGCGCCTTTTTATCTAGCGGCACAGACTTTCGTAATTGCGGGCGACCCTGTGAAAAGCATGAAGTGAAACTACGCGATCGCATTGGTGCAGAACACATCCTTCATGCTGATGTTGGTTGTCGCAATACGGTATTTAATGGTACAGCCCAAACAGGGGCAGAGTATGTACAACGTTTAATAGAACTGGGCTTACGTCACTTCCGGATTGAATTTGTCAATGAGTCTCCTGAGTATGTCACTCAAACGATACACCAATACCAAGAATTATTGAAAGGCAAAATTACAGGTTCCCAACTTTGGCGAGAGTTAAAGTTGCAAAATCAGCTAGGTGTAACCCGTGGTTCAGTAGTTCATTAGATTGTTTCACTTAGTATTCCTAAACACAAATAGTTAAAAATTTTCCTTGGATAGCTAGCTTAATTTGGAGATTTAAGCAACTTCCTAAGGAATAGCTTGTTATTTGCATTTAACAATCAATAAGGAATTTAGCTATTAAGTTATGTTATTGTTTTTTAAATATAAAAGAAAAAATCATTCTAGGGTATGATGCCAAACTCGTTTAAGCTGACTCTCAACCTGGAAGCAGAGTTTTTTTTCCAGCAAGGACTTCGACGCAATAAAGCTCAAGAATTTGAAGTAGCGATTACTATTCTGGATACAGCACTTAAATGTAGACCAGATTATCCAGAAGCTTGGTTCCAAAAGGGTTTTGCGTTTGGTTCGTTGGGTCGTCACGAAGACGCGATCGCTTGTTTTGACGAAATGCTGAAATTACGCAGCAATGATAGTTGGGTTTGGCATAACCGAGCTATTGCTTTAGGCAAGCTAGAACGACATCAAGAAGCGCTCAACAGCTTTGATCGTGCCATCGAGTTTAACCCCAATGCTGCCACTATTTGGCACAATCGTGGATTGACTTTGTGCGATTTACAGCAGTACCAACAAGCAATAGTCAGCTTTAACCAATGTTTGAAGTTACAACCTGATGCCTATTGGGCCTGGAACAACAAAGGTAATGCTCAAAGAGAACTCAGGCGGTATGAAGAAGCTCTCAACAGTTACGATCGCGCCATTGAATTCCATGTTGATAACGTCATGGCTTGGTTTAACAGAGGTGTAACTTTGAATGAATGGAAACATTATCAAAAAGCAATCAAGAGCTTTGACCGTGCGTTATCTATTCAACCTAATTACTATAAAGCTTGGTTAAACAAAGGTATAGCGTGGGAAAATCTAGAAAATTATGATGATGCGATCGCTAGCTACAATCAAGCTGCACAATTGCAACCAAGCGACCCCGTAATTTGGTACAACACAGCTCGTTGTTATGCCCAAAAGTATAATATCCCAGTTGCAATTACCAACCTAGAACAAGCAATTAGCCTTTGTCCAGAATATTTAGAAACCATCAAAACTCACTCAGACTTTGACAAAATTCGTTCTGATCAACGCTTTCAAGCTTTGTTTCAAAGTCACTAGTCAAAGGTGGCAAGTTCATTTGTACTTTTGAGGGCCCAAGCCCTCAAAACAAACCTGCTTTTATTTACTATTTGGCTACAAGGGCGGTTAGCTCAGACTTGCTACTTATCCTAATCATTATCAGTAATATTTTTCATTATCATTAATTCTTTTATGCTTATCCCGGTTGCTTTTACCGGGATTTTTTGTTGCTTCTATGTAGACGTGCCAATGTAAATTGCCAACAATTAGTTACAATTCATAGTCATTATGAATATGATTTATATATAGAGAATAATTTGTTCGGCATACAGAAATTGCCAAACTTATATCTTGCATCTGGAAATATGAATGTTAATATCTTGACTAAGTAAGAAAGAACGCATTCGTTCAAGATTCAGTAAAATTGAAAACACAAGAAATCCTGGCAAGCAAGCTTGAATAGCAATTTGTGCAGCTTGTCCCCAATCAGGTAGATCTGTAGTGGCAAGCGATAAATAAGCCCAATGCGCCAAAATATAAGCAATTAGCGAAAGTACTAACCAGCGATAAACGCCCAAAAGTTTTCCTTGACCGAAGCGGTTTAACCCAAAACGATGCTTTGCAATTTTAAACCAACCCTCAATTTGCCAGCGACGCTTACCCCACCAGTTAATAGTACTCGCCTTGAGAGGTCTAGTAGATAGAATAAACCTTTTCTCCAACTTGCCATCATCACGTTTGAGATAATACCAAGACACTGTAACAGGAAACTTTAAACCCACGAATCGTACTTGCTGTCCGCGTTTATGTAAATGTCGTAAAATACGCCCATCGAGTAATTTACGGTCAATCCGTACTCCAACAACGGCGTGATATTTAAGCTTACGTAACCCGTGGAGAAACTCAATACTTCCGAAGGCAGTATCTGCTAAAATCATCACCTTAAAATGTTTGGTTAAAGCTTTGGGTAATGACTTGATTAGCTTTAATCCTAACTGTGCGGGTGAAGTAGTTCCCTTGCCTCTCCAAACACGAAAATTCCAAGGTACTCGCCACTGACCAACGACCAAATACACCACAACCAAATGCAACCCTCGTTTTCCGTTATAGACACTGATTAAATTCTTAAAAGACTTGAATTTCCCAAATTTTTCCACAGTTGTGAGGTCGATCATCACCTGTAAAAACGGTTTGCGCCCCTTTGGGCACTCGGACAATATCTCCTGCATGATGCGCGCACGAATTGTGCGAATTACACTCTTGGTTGACCAGTCGTAAATATTGAGAAATCGACTTAAGGCACTGGCAGACTTACTTCTACTATGTTCAGGTAAGGGATATCCTTGCGCCTCCAAAAATAACCCCAACATCGCTTCTAGGTTTTGTTGTTGGTATGTAGACGGCATCAACGACACTAAGGTGTAAACTAACCCTTGGGCGTGGGCAAGAATTGATTTCATTGTTCTTGCTTTTCCATAATGCTATTCACGCCCTTTTTTCTCATATTTCGGATCTGATGTGCAAATCCAGGCAGTCTTCCAAGTTGGCGATCACCTGCACCCTTACTTGTTTGCGTAATTTCCTAAATAATACAGTTATATTAATTTCTCAGTATCACGTAAGCTCATTTTCGCTTCTGGTGTCACTTTCTTACACCCTCTATTCGTGTATTAGTGGTTTATCCAGAGAGATGCAAGATATAAGCAAAAGTACTGCTTGCCTTTGTTTTGATAGCAACTACGAATGCTTAACAGAGGCTTATACAGAGAGTTGTCAGCTCAATTCAATTGCTGTGTTAGGAGGTATACAATGGCTTATTCCTTAGCGCCATTGCCCTATGATTATGCTGCACTAGAGCCGTATATTGATGCTCAAACCATGCAGTTGCATCATGATAAGCATCACGCTGCTTATGTCAACAACTTAAATGCTGCCTTAGAGAAGCATTGTGATCTGCAAAGTAAAACTGTCGAAGACTTGGTTACTAATTTGGACGCCATCCCACAAGACATTCGTACCATCGTGCGAAACAATGCAGGGGGACACGCGAACCACACCTTGTTTTGGCAGCTTATGAGTCCTCAGGGTGGAGGAGAACCGACAGGAAAAATCAAAGATGTGATCGCAGCAACTTTCGGTAGCTTTGACAACTTTAAAGTACAATTCAATGATGCTGGCATCAAGCAATTTGGTAGTGGTTGGGTTTGGTTAGTCTTTAACCCCGAACATAAGTTGCAAATTGTCATGACTTCAAATCAAGACAGTCCACTGATAACAGGACTCTACCCCCTGCTAGGTAATGATGTTTGGGAACATGCTTATTATCTTAAGTATCAAAATCGCCGCGCAGATTACCTAAATGCTTGGTGGAATGTAGTGAACTGGGACGAGGTTAACCGTCAGTTTGAATCTGTATCTTAATACTTTTTCAACTCATTAATACATCGATAGGGTGGAAAATAACCACCCTATACTTAAAAAAGGCGACCATTCACATCTGTGTTAAAATTGGCAACACTCTACGCCCCTCTGTGCTAATTCTGCTACCTGGTGCGTTTTAATAAAATTACAAACTTATGCAACTTTGTACTTAGTCAAGCTCAATTACATAGTTATGAAATATTGAAATGAGCAACAATCACAGATTTTATGCGCCAGCTTGCTCTAGTCTTAGGAACCTACTTAACTACTATTTTTTGCTTAATTACTCGACCCTTGCTAGCAGAAAGTCCCACAAATCTCTCTCCTTCTGATGCGCCTTTAGAATTAGATTTACTGACTAATCCTAAAGGTTCTGTGATTACAGCTAATACTATTGACCAAGGAAAATTGAGTGTTCCAAGTTTATGGTGGATTAAAGAAACTTCCGAAAACAAACTCCTGGATAACTGGATAGCTTATCCATTCACAAATAACCAACCCGCGCGAGTAGATGTGATTGTGAATCAACAAATATGGAGTTTACTAGATTATCTGGAGCGATACGATTTCGTCAATCAGTTGGGAGATATTGCTAGAAGTTATGGTTACAACATTCGGGTTTTTAATTATCAGAAGGAAAGTTTAGCAAGCTATACATGTAATTTTAATACAAATCCATTATTGTGTAAGATAAAAATCAATTCTCAAAACAGCTTTGGTTTAGGAAATTCTTTGTAGAAGAGTTGGTTGTTGGTTCTTATTTGTTGGTTGTGGTTTAAAATAATCATTGACAATGAATTACTAACGACTGTAAGGTGAAGCATTTATACGAATATACTTAAGCTTAGATAAATGTATTCACACAAATGGTACTCTGCGAGAAGCTGATCAGCGCGCCTATGCTCCTACCCACTAACAACTAACAACTAACTAGCTTTTTATTTTGGCAAATGTTGATCTATATTGAACAGCTACAGCAAGAGGCAAAGGTTGCAAAAATTCGCTTTTCACTAAAATTTCATTGTTATTTAGTAAGAAGTTGCGTAATTGTTCTTGAATATTAGAGGCTTGAATGTTAGTAAGAATAGGTGAATTTGTTTTAGTGAAAATAAGAATTTGTTCAGCAACCTTTGGTTGCCAACAAAAATCAATCCATTTGTAAGCTAAGTTTGCTTGGTTAATACTCGTAGGTTTTACCCAAACATCTGCCCACAATGCTGTTCCTGAGAGAGGAGTAACTACAGCAAGTTGCGGATAGCGGCTTACTACTGGTAATACATCATCTGACCAACCAACCGCTAGCCAAGTATCACCAATAATAAGCGGTTCTAAATATCTTGTAGAATCGTAAAACTTTACTTGTTGATTTAAAGCACGTAGTTCTGTTTCTAAGCTGGGAATTGCATCTATATTTTCTGTATTATAAGATTTTCCCAGCTTCTTTAAGACCAAACCAATAACTTCTCGAGGGTGGTCAAGTAAAGAAATGCGATCGCGTAGTTCGGTTCTCCATAAATCACTCCAGTCTGTTGGTGTCCACCCCAATTGTTGAAATTTATCACGACGATAAACTATCACTGTACTACCCCAGCGATAAGGAGCTGCCCATACTTTTCCTTGGGCATCCAGAAAACCTTGTTCGTTGCGTGTCACTAATTCTTGCCAACGTTGTGGTAACACAATCCACTGTTTGAGCTGTTCTACTTCTAGTGGTTGAATCAGTTTCTTTTCTATTGATGTTTTGAGCCAGTAATCTCCTAATGTCACTAAGTCAGCAATATTAGGTTTTTGTGAGCCAAAAGGTAGATTAAAACTCCATCCCTGCGGATGATTAGCTTGAGAGTGATTGTACCAACTTTGTAATTCCTCAAATAAGCTTTGTAATTGCTCTACAGGGGCAAAATTTAAATTTACTTCCTTTTCCAAATGACGGCGGAATTGATCAACCACCTGCCCAGGAATTGAACCTTTCAATAACTGAACGCTCAAGGTAGTTTGTTTGTTACCACTACACCCAAGCAACATCTGCGCCAGAGCTAATGTCGTAGTACCTTGTAAAAATGACCGTCTATACATTGATTCAGAATTTGAGATTTTGATTAGATAATTTTATTAATTGTTTCAATCTCAGCTATTCTAGCTGGTTAGACAATTTGTTAAGTTTTGATCATACATCTTACTGAAGAAAGTCAGAGGACAGCTATGCTAAAAAGATATAAGAGCGCTTTTTTGGCTCAAATTGCTCAATATTCATCTTTCTCAATAAATAATTTTAGTTGCATTACCAAATATATTGAGATTTATTGCTAAATGAATACTTAAATATTTTATTTAAAAAAATAATATTGAAGCTTAAAAAAATCATAAGTATGTTTAACGTTGCCAGTATATTGAATACCATAGAGAAAAATAAGTGAATGAGCATATTAAATGGAGCCATTACAGAAGCAGGTGCTATCTCTAAGTTCTAAGTTAGATACCCTCTATCAAGTAATAGAACAGCTTGATAACAAAGTATCTCAAGCTTTGTCAGTTTGCCGCGTAGATGTAAAAGACGATGATAGAGAGAATGTTCTAGAAAATAGCGATTCCAGCCGCTTTCATTTTAAAGGGCATATCAGTTTTAACCCAGAAATGGAACATAAGGATGTCATAGCAGACGAAATTTATTCAGACTCGAATCTTCAGGGAGGAGATAAGCACATAGCACCAGAAATTCAAATTCAAAGACTGACAGCCCAATTAACAGCAGCATACAATCGAATTGCTGCTTTAGAAGAGCAATTATTACTAAAGAGAATTCATTAATTTTAGTTATTGGTCAATAGTCATTCCTCATCAACTTTGAAGAAATGACAAAAGACTAATTACTTTTGATTTGGAGTATTCGCTCAATTTGAGTTTCAACTGCTGATAAAAGCTGATTTTGCTGCCAGTTTTGGTATAAATGAGCGGCAATTACTGCACCACCAGCCCCCATACCCTCTTTAACAAAACCTTGTTCATAGGCTTGAAGTTGGGGATAACGAGAGTCAGAAAAACTTAATTGAGTAGCGAGTAAAGGGACAGGACTACCACTACAGTTAATCAGTTGGGCTAATTCGACAGTACTACCTGTGGGATCTTCTGCTACCCAGCGAGTTGTACCCACTACTACTTGTTGCGATCGCCAAGGTAATGCATAAGCCATAGCGATCGCTCTCATAAGTGCATATACTGCCAGCATTTGTGTTCCCCCGGCCAGTAAAACACCACAACTGCGACTTAGGGCGATCGCCATTGCCGCCGTACTTATTTGCATCGGATCGCCCACTGCGGCGACTAGTTGGAGGGGATCGATGAGAGATGGGGAAGTGTGAGGAGTGTGAGGAGTGTGAGGATTGTGAGAAGTATTTTCTCCCCCCACTCTCCCTACTCCCCCTACTTCTCCTCTCATCTTCTCAAGTCCCGCCTGTACCACTGCTAATTTTTGTGTGTGGTTACAAACAGGGTGGCTACTGTTTACTTTTCCGGCTGCGTCTATTCCCAAACCAAGTAAAATAGCTAAGGCCGTTGTCGTTCCGCCCACTACACATTCACCTAAAACTACGTAACCTGCTTGAACCTTGGCAGCTAAGCGTTCACCCCAAAGCAGTCCCACTTCTAATAAATGCTCTACTGTTGCTGGTTCTAAAGCATTACCATAACTTAAACATTTTGCAGCTGTACCACCTAAATCAATGACTGGGACATTGGCAGGGTAGGGTAAACCAGCATTAAAGAAATAAACTGGAATGTGCAACGCCTCTACCACAGCCCGAGAAATCAACACTGGTGATGCTCCAGCAGTTAAAGGTGGTAAAGGATACTGAGGTTTATGTCCTGCACCGTAGTGAAGAAATTCAGCATCAGCAACGGCTGTGAATTTGCGATCCTCACTCGTGCGCCCGGCTGCGGAAATTCCTGGTATTAAACCGGTTGCGGTAAATCCTAACACATAGGCAAACAAAGGTGGACAACCAAGATATCGGGCAATCCATTCCTTACCCTGTTCTATTTCAGTATAAATGCGAATCATATATAATTTGTTAGTAATTATGTATTTAGTAGTTAGTGGAAATTCCTACTAACCACTAACCACTAACTATTATTCGTAATCCATCAGAACTTGTACCCAGTGGGGAGGACGAGGAATAGGATTACCGAGGCGATCAAGTAATAGCCAGGCTGCTATATGGACGATAAATAGGTACAAAAAATTGTTGAATATAATTAACGCGATCGCTCCCAAATTAATTAAGGATATACTGGGCGATGACAAAATTCCGAGCCTCAGGAAGATCCACTCCACTATTTCTGTAACTTGGTTAATAACATAGACCCAAAGGTCTTCCCCTGATAACAGAGACAGCAACCATAACCGAAAAAACACCCCCAAAGTACCCAGTACAGCGCCCAAGCTGATAGAAACAATCCAGGGAACGCGACGATACCAAGCAGCCCCTAAAAGTACGCCCATAAAGGCAAAGGGCATAACAAACAACAAGCTGCGGATTGGCCCCATTAATACCGACAACAGCAATCCAGAAGTTACAGCTGCCATCCACGCAGCTCTTTTGCCCCAACGTAGATAGACCAGAGCGATCGGCACTGGAAAAAATATTCGCAGTAATGGACCCAAAGGAAAATAAAAATTAATAAACCAAATTAAGCTAGCAGTACTTGCTAAAAATGCCGTTTCCATCATCCGTAAAGGCGCATCTAGCTTTAATTGTGGTCGTCTTAAATTATCTTGTTGATCTAGGGGTTTTTCTGTCATTAGTCATGAGTCATTGGTCAATTATCAATGGTTTATTGCGAATTACTAAGTTAAGTGAGTAGGAAAATTTTAAAGTATATAATGAAAAGTTACTTAGACGAATTAAAGTTAAATATAACACATTATGTACTGTAGTTTCCCCTTTCTCCTCTAGCTTTTATGCCATCAGTTATGGCGTAAGCAAGGTCTAATTAGTTATCAAATAAATGCCTCAGTTACTATTTTTGAATGTAACTTAGTATTAGTGCTTTAAATCTGCACCTCTGTATACGATAACTAATTATTCTGTTTTTATCTGATGCGTCGACACCAACAATCGAAACATATGTAATATTACTTTCTTGATGTCTTGTAAACAGCAATCTAGTAAAGCTGGTGGATACCAGATCAAGACATAAAGGGAAATCTTGAATTTTGATTTGAACTCTCGTCGTATACTAAGACTTACAAACCAGAATGCAAACTGCTGCGCGATACGGACACGCAATCGGAAGGACAGATCAGAATTACAACGGTTCTGTTGTACAGATTGCAGCACAAACACTTGGTAAATTTCCTTAATTCGGGAGTGTATAGAACTGACTTTTTGACTTGATGGGAAAAAAGATGAACACCAATGACCTAGCCAAAAACCCCTAAGAGCATTTAATTCTTCTAGATTAAGTTCTTTGCCTAGCAATTGTATAATATTACGCTTTGAGTTGCTCAGAGAGTAAGTATCCTGATCTAATTTCTTGGCAGCAGAAATACTTTTGTCATGACGACGTTGTTGTAGTAAAGCATCAGACAAAATAACAATATCACCTACTTTAATGAGACGGCTCCAAAGTTCATAGTCTTGACTGTAGCGATAATCCTCGGAATAACCGCCTAAATTCTTGACTGGCTTTTGCCTAAACATCACTTGGCTGTGACCTGCCAGATGATTGTAGTATAATAAGTACCAAGCTACCAAATCACGATCGCACTCTCTTGGCTGTTTTGCAATAAAATGTCCCTCAGGGTCTATCCATTCTATATTGCAAGATACTAGAACAACTTCTGGAGACTGATCCAAAAGTTTTACCTGCTTCTCAAACCTTTCTAGTGAGGACACATCATCTGCATCCTGTCGAGCAACGTACTCTCCTTGTGCTAGTTTCAATCCCTTATTAAGAGATTTAGTTAAACCGATATTTTCTGTATTCTTGAACAACTTAATACGTTGATCTTCTCTTGCATATCTAGTAAGTATTTCCCAGCTACTATCGACTGAGCCATCATCAATAATGATGAATTCAAAATCAGTAAAGGTCTGATTGAGAACACTTTCTATAGACTCCTGTAAGTACTGTTCGCCATTATAAACTGACATCACAACGCTGACTTTAGGTAGCATTTGATATATCTCATCAAGTTTGTTCTAGGACTAATTAAGCCTTCATTAACTTTCTGTAATCTAAGTGCAGCAAACTGCAAAATCCGCTCTACTCTGCTATCCCAAGTAAAGTTATGTACCTCTTCAAAAGCGCGTTCAGCAATCGCACTCGCCAGTATGGGATTTTCAAATAATTGGACTATTGCTTGTTTGAAGGCAAGAGGTTCATCAGGTTGTGCCAAAAGAGAATTTTCGCGATCGCGCAACACTGTCTTAATGGTTGGCAACGCTGAAGCAACAATTGGTCTTCTTGTGGCCATATACTCAAACAGTTTGAGGGGGCTAGTTGTCTCACTCAAATGCCAATATTTACTAGTAGGAAGAATTAGGACATCTGCTGCATACAAATATGAGGCTAATTCCGATTGCACTACATGACCGATAATATTTACATTGTTTAAGTTTAGTTTTTTACAGTCTTCTTTTACTCTATCAATATCATTTATCCATCCTCCTACTAAAACAAATTTGTATTCTGGCATTAGGCGAGCAGTTTCTAAAAGTGTTGGAATTCCTTTATATTCGTATAGATGCCCAGAGTATAGGACGATTTTTTCATCTTGAGCAAAGGACAGCTTTTGGCGAGCGAAATCTTTTGCCTGGTTGGGTAAAAAATTGCTTAAATCTACACCACTATGGACAAATAAAGCTTTTTCAGGAGGGAGACCACGTTTTATATATTGGTCTAATAATTGGGGTGATATGGTAACGAAACCGATAAAGTTTTTATCATCAAAAAATTTCCGACTGGGAGAATCATCGTTAATCGGTTCATGCTTTTCCCATATAACTGGTATACCCATCTTCAGCAAAAGCCCAACAATGTTAGGTGTACGGGTGTATACCAAAGAAGGAGATTTCAGACAGGCATACAAAACAGCTAATTTAAAAAATTTTGGATTGTAATAATTTGGGGGGAAAGGGTAATTTAGCTTAATATGTGTTGGGATACGTACTACCTTAAAATTGCAATGTAAGCCATACCAATTTTTAAATTCTGTATCCATCCCTTTCAAAGCTGACTTAATATCTCCACCAGTCACTAACTCAAAGTCTTCCAGCTTTTGAGATAAGGCTTGCGCCATTTTAGCAACTTGTATTGTGTGAGCCATTTTTGAAGGCAGGTTTCCGTAAGATAAGTAGAGCAGCGATTTTAATGTTGCCATGTTACTTTCTACGTTCTAGATCAGCTATTTGGGCAAGGAACCTGATGCCGCAGCGACCGATGCTAATCGCAAAACTTCCTCGTTTCCTAAAATCTGTACTTGCCAAATTAATCACCTTTTTCCTATCAGTTGCAAAACTTATGCCAAATGTAATAATTGAACCTTAATTTAATTTATTTAAAATTTAAACTTGCGACTCAAAATAATATATAAAAAATCACTAAGTAAAACAAGCAAATTAAATATAACGATGTGCTTTGTAATATTCCTAACTTCTCTCTATAAATCGGGGATTTGTGTTTTTTATTTATATTGATTTACTTAAAATCACAATCAATAAAACATTTTTATTCAACTTCATCCTCCCGTTTACCTTCAACTAGCTGAAACTGATTAGATTTTTCTTTGCTTACAAGCTTCCACGATCTTGGTTGATAAAACTTACATCCGCTCATTTTGCCATCTGACTCAACTATAAATTTAAAATTTTCAACTACATCAAAAGTGTAAAAAGAGCCGGTTTTGACTTTAACGCTCATAGTATAAGTACCAGGTCTAAAGCCCAGGTAAGGCATATGCACTTGTATTTCATGTTCTCCTGGGAAAACTGCAAAAAATGTTTCATCATTCCCTCCACTTATAAATAAAGTTGAACCTCCTTCACTACCTAATTCTGTAATTTTTAAATGAAGATTAACATCATCAGCCTTCTTGTACGCTTTAATACCAACACAGAAAATCAGGTTTTGACCACTAACTATTGATTCAATTATATTTCCCTGTTGATTTCTAAAGAAAAGCGAAACTATATCTATCCCTAAACTTTCAGCTTCTAATTTTTCTGGTAGAAACATCACTGCATTTTCTTGATTGACTGGGCTTCCCAGGAATAAATCTTCTTCATATTTTTTGACAACTTTTTCTATGTCACCAGATAAAATGAATTCGCCTTTTAATAGATAAATTGCAGATTCACATGCATGTAATATTGCTTGAGTATTGTGGTTGACCAAGATAAAAGATATACCTTTTTGACGCAGTTCGTACAACTTTCGATAACACTTAGCTTTAAATTTTATATCTCCTACAGCCAGTACTTCATCAATAAGAAGAATTTCTGGCTCTGTATGAATTGCACAAGCAAATCCTAATCTGGCTGCCATCCCTGAACTGTAGGATTGTACTGGAGCATCAATCGCATCACCGATCTCTGCAAAATTTACAACATCCTGAAATCGTTCATCAATTTCTTGTCGAGATAAACCCAAAATTGACATATTTGTGTAGACATTTTCCCGCCCTGTCAAAATTGGATTAAATCCCGCTCCTAAGGCAATTAGTGGTGCTAAACGACCAGTAACTTCTACAAGACCAGTATCGGGCTTGATTAACCCACTAATAATTTTTAGTAGTGTCGTTTTTCCACTACCATTTGGTCCTATTAAACCTAGTGATTCTCCTCGTCGCAATTCAAAACTGACATCTTTTAACGCCCAAAATTCTTTTGGTCTTAGTTTCTGGCTAGATGATCGCGTTCTTGTTAATTCGGTGACAATATCTTGAACCCCGTAAAGTAGCGATCGCTTCAAGTCACGGCAAAACTTTTTCGAGACTCCCTTAACTAAGAGAACCACCTCATCATCTTGCGGCTTTTCTAAAATTTCTTGATCGGTAAAATTAATCGTCATTAGGAACTGATTCGCTCAACTACAAAAGGCATCGCTAGACGATATACGAGCCATGCCAGCAGTAATCCCACTATGGCAATGAGACTTGCCAGCCAAAATCCGTAAGAATTTGACACCACACCTGTTGTCGCCAACTCTCTTGTTGTTACAAGTAAAGGAGTTACTGGATTTAATTGCACAATTGCTGCTAATCCACCTCCACGAGGAACAGGATAAACTACTGGTGTGAAAAATAGCCAGAGTCCGATAATTAAGGTCAGAGCCTTAGTGATGTCGTTGTATAGAACACCAAGAGGAGCTAGTAATAAGCCAATAAATGTTCCTAAAATTACCAAATGAATTAAGGCTACTGGTGCCAAGATGATAGTCCAACTAACTGGCATCCGAAACCAAATAAATAACGCCACGATGAGAATTAGCTTGATGGTAAAGTTGAAGAATATTTCACCCAGCTTGGCAAGGATGAGTGCCTCACGTGGAAAATTAATTCTAGCCAACATCTGCTTGGCAGCAGTCACAGCTTGAATCGGAGCGTTCAGTGCTTCTGTAAAAGTCTGCCATAGAGCCATGCTAAACATGACATAAGCTGGGTAAGGCAAATCTGTCACTCCCACATTCACGATTTTGGCATTACTAGCAAAAGTAAACCCCAAAGCAGTAATAATTGGTGGAACAAAAGCCCAAAAAATCCCTAAAAAAGACTGCCGATATTGCGCGCTAATATCCCTTATCATTAGCTGCCGAGCTAATCCCCGAGAAGCAAGCAAGTCTTGCCCCATTGCTTTAAATAGTTGAACAGGATGCTCCAGTTGACTTTCTGGCGTGTAAACCACCTTTTGCGCTCGCCGATCTGATCCTGAAGTTAACTGTGGTGGTTTACTTCTTGTATTATCCATAGACGGAAGAAAGTTGTCAAAATAATTACACAAAAATTTTTTGTCTGAATACTTGATGAAGATAGTGCTTGACACTTTTGCATAACTTTCAACCATCTTTGTCGCAAAACTCTGTTATGTGGTTTCCAAAGTCGCTTGCTTTTTCTGGCTTGCTCAATAATGTCAGCAATACGCAAATTAAAGGTGTAGATGCTAAAGCTTTAACGGAAACTAATGACTTATTTCCTCCGTTAAGATTACTACTTAACAGTACATAAGCTTTTAAAGAAATAAATAAAAGTATCACTAAATATAAAGTTATTGTGAAGTGGATACTTAGAGAGAGCAATTTTTGGAAAACATGGGTTAAATCTTCTTTTTACCTAAATATTACTCCCAAATGAACCCAATAGAATTGGAGTAGCAACACCTCAAGCAAGATAACTATATGGACAAATATTTGATGATGAATTAAACCTTAGCTTACGCTATATATTGATGGCGTTAAAGCTAGGGGAGAAAGGAGAAACTACAGTACGCGGCGTGTTTGGTATCAACTGAAGGCGCTCAGTATGAAGTATGAAGTATCCCACCTATAAAGGGATGGGGCTTGAACTGAGGAAAAGCTTGATTTTTTCGCTCATGAAGAGCGAGGCATGTATCATAATCGTTGTTTTTTATCCTTCATCCTTTACACTTCATACTTTTTTAGTCAAACAATCATTCTTTCTAAGACTGACAAATCTGGGATACAAATTAGTTCTTGATCTCTTTTTATTAAGCCTTTCTTTTCTAACTTCGTTAATACTCTGGTTACAGTTTCCCGTGCCAGCCCACTTAAACTACTCAATTCCCGATGAGGTAAATTAGGAATTTCAGTTCCTGTTTGCCCTTTTTTCCCCTGTCCCTCTGCTAGAAACAATAACGTGTCTGCTACGCGGGACTGACTGTCAGATTCCCGTAACCTTAACCGCCGATTTACTTGTCGTAGGCGTCGTGCCATTAATTGTGCTAACCTTACTCCTGCCAAAGGTTCTGTTTGAAGTAACTTCAAAAAATCTTGGGCAGGCATACTACCAATCACGGTTCCAGTTAAAGTAATTACATCTGTAGAACGAGGCACTTCATCTAGTGCTGCCATTTCACCAAATAATTCCCCCTTACCGAGAATATTCAGCGTTACTTCTTTACCTTCAAGATTGTAGGTGCGAATTTTTACCCATCCCTCAATGATAAAATATACAGAACCTCCCCAGTCATTTTCCAGCAAAATCACTTGATTAGCTGGGTGAGTGCGAGTAACAAGATGAGTTAAAGCTACTTCGACAACAGTTTCGGGCAACCCTTGAAAAAAAGGAGCCGAATAAATCCAGGGATTGGCGGGTGTTTGCACGCTATATCGCTCTTCCATTACGACATCTTATTGATCATTGATCAACACTGCAATCTACACAATAGACTTCATACAAAAAGTCAGTTGGTTTCTCTTTTCCTACTTCTGCAAGCAGTTTAATACACAAAAGCACGATTTTGGGCTGCAGCTTTTTAAACACAAGACTATCCAAGATCAACAATACTCAAGCTATTTAATTTTTGCTAGCTTAAAATTTTTAGTAAATTTGTCCAATGCCCAAAGCCCTGTTTTCAGGCTAGAACCTCAGGAGTAATTGCCCATAATTAAGATGGAAAAATTAAACGTAGACGCGCTTTGCGCGGCTACTTACCCTTCGGGAACCCTTTCAGGGAACAGAAGCCACTTCTTGTCTACGGTGCAGGGTACACAGATGGATTATGGGTTTGCTATTAAGTTAATCCCTAATCGATATTTTCAAGACAGTCAATCATGAACGTTGGTACACTAACCTTGCCATGAAAATTCTTACCTCCTCTACCTTCTGCCTTCTGCCTTCTGCCTTCTACCTTCTGCCTTCTGCCTTTTGCCTTCTACCTTCTGCCTTCTGCCTTCTGCCTTCTGCCTTATTTTCAAGACATGGCATGAAAACCTATTCCCCTTATCCCCTTTAAGGAAGACCGAGTTCCCCAATCCCTGATCCCCGATCGCTGTTAAGACTCACCTGATGCGTAACATAATGGCAGTAGTTATAACAAAGTAAAGTATTAGCGCACCACCAGACGTGACGTACAGTTCTAGTTAAGGTGAATCAACGTGACTTTCCGCACAACCGAAATTCAAACACTCATCGCAGACATTGACAGTTTACTTTCCAACAAGCGCCTCTCTCGGTTTCTTGCCAGCGAGAAGGAACAGCCAAGACAGATATTAGAAAGAATTCGTAACTTTCTAGTTAGCTGTGCGGAAGCAGACCAGAGTAACACCCCAAAGGAGCAACAGCCAAAACCGCAGTCATCACCTTTATTAACAAAATTTATTAATCAAAATAGTTACTCTTTGGCATCACAGGCAAATCAACCCAGCCAACAAGCAGGTAGTGAGGCAAATATACTATCGTCCTTGTTAGCACCATTACAGGCAGAGTTACAAACACTGTTGCAGGAACGAGCAAATCTTGTTCAGGAAATAAAAGAGTTAGAGCAAAGGCGGCTACAAAACTTTTCCCTGGCACAGCAGTTGGCAAATCAAGAACAGCTAATAGCAAATTTTTTGCAGGTGCTGAGTAATCGTCTTGGGAGCAATATACAGCCCAAAATGCCAACAAATATTCTCAATTCAACACCAGAAACACCACTAGCGCTTGGGGAAGCTAGTTCTTCCAATACAACGAATAGAGACAATACAGAACAACTTGCTTTTGCTACTTTACCTATATTAGAGTCACAGGAGCAGTTAGAGCGATTAACACGTCTTGCTAGTGAATTAGACCAAAAATTACTCGCACTTGATGGAACTGTTAATGTAGTCTTTGAAGCTTTACAACGTAATATTCACACATATCATGAGTCTCTTTCCCAAGCACTAGCAAGAATGTATAGTCAAGGCTTGCAAGGAGAACAGTTATTTGGCAACTTGATCAATAATTTGGCACAACAGGCACAGCTACAATTTGCTTCTAAAGAACCATTTACTATTGATATTCAAAAACAAACACTCGCTAATGATTTGAGAACTTTACAATCCAGCAATAAAATTGAGCAATTAAAAACTGACGCTCAAACAGCAGAACTCGATACAGTTCTTACCCAGCAGAATCAAGATACGCTAAATTCTTCAGACACTGCTACTAATTTCACAATTGATCAATTACACCAAGATAATTCTGTATCAATTCGTGATGAAGTAGACCAATTATATGCCAGTTTGTTTGGATCTGACAATTTAGCTACAACCAACCCAGAATTTTCGTCTCAAAAGACAAATTTTGAAGTCTTAGATTCAATCGAAAATTTATCTGTAGAAGAGACAGCAACTAAGCAAGAAAAATCAGAGTTAACAGTTTCAGATTTCACAGAAGTATTATCTGTGGATGAGGTAACACTTGCAAATCAAGAAGAAGCAGAATTAATTCTCCAAGAAGTTCTATTTGAAGTAGCAGACCCCACAGAATTACTAGATGAAGAAACAACAATCAATCAAGAAGAATTAGATTTAATGCTCCAGGAAGTTCTGTTTGAAGTAGCAGACCCTACAGGATCATCTACAGAAGAACAAGCACCTACTAATCAAGAAGAATTAGATTTAATTCTCCAGGAAGTTCTGTTTGAATTTGCAGACCCTACTGAAGAATTACCTGTAGATGCTACTGCTTCTTCAGATAATGTGAGTATTATTGATACTTTATCTGCACCTGCAATTAATGAAACACAACAAGAGCAGCCTCCTATTCCTGCGTCCGATCCTTGGTTTGATGAGCCAGATGCAGGTCTTTTAGAAGGTGGCAACATTAAAGTAGAAGATACACAAAAAGCTACTACTGAAAAGATTAGAAAGCAATTATTAGAATTATGGGAAAAAATCACGTTTACGGAAGCAGATAATGAAACTCCCCCTTTACCAGTTGAAGAACCAACTGCTGATAAAATTACAAGTCTGAGTAATTTATTGTTCGACACAAGTAATGAGCAGCAGCCCTTAACAGTTACTTCTGTTGACGAATCTGTAATTACAACAACAGACCTAACTCCAATAGAAGAAAACAGTGGCGATCGCACTGTAAATGATTCTTCAGATAACTATATTCCAGCCTCACCAAAAGAAAATTTATTAATCCAAGCAGAAAACCAGAATGCAGCTATCCCAGAAATTGCATTAGATGCAGAACAATTGCTACAATTAGATCAAGATTTAGCTAACTTTGGTGAACAGACTAATCCTCAATTACAACCTCTTACTGATTTAGAAATTCCAGACTCTGCTCATAGCGCTCAATTAACTGAAACTGAAAAAAATGTTGGTACAACAGTTTCTTCAGAACAGATTTTGCCTGGAGATTCCAACTTTATAGATGATACGGAAATTAGATCCAATATAGGAGACTATATTTGGTATCTGGGAATTGATATAGGGACAACGGGAATTTCTGCAACTTTATTAAATCGCTCCACAAACGAGGTTTATCCTCTCTATTGGTCAACAGAAAACCAAGCACAAGCTGTATCTAAAACACGCACATTCCGTTTACCCGCAGAAGTTTACTTACCACCTGCACAGGAACAAGATACTACAACCTCAAATCTTTTTTCCGCGCAGTTAAAACCTTATTTACAAATAGCCCTTCCCTACAAAAATGAACAGCAAAAATGGGAGCCAGTATTGCAATTTAATGAAGTTGCTACGGTTCCTCTGGTTTGGGTTATACGATCGCTCTCCAAATTACTATCAACACTAAGATTAGACCGCAGTAGCACTACTTTAGGTTTAACTGCGACGGGAGTGGGTTTACACCAACAAATCTTCCACAGTGCTATCAACAATTTGGCTGGCGTGATCTGTACCTGTCCATCTCACTGGTCAGAACAATACCGCTTTAATATCCGTGAAGCTTTGCTGCTAAGCAAAATTATTCACCATCCCCAACAAGTATTCTTTGTTGAAGAAGCGATCGCTAGTTTACTTTCGGAACTGGATGGCGCTAATGGTGAAATTATTCAATTTGGTAAAAGTCAAGAATCTCATTCTGCCAAAACTAGTGAGCATCCTTTAGTAGGTAATACTCTTGTGATAAATATTGGTGCAGCAGCAACGGAAATGACACTAGTTGATTTGCCAGAAAGCCTGGAAGAACTAACTCACAGCGATTTTATGCTCCATAATTTTACTTATGCTGGTAAGGGAATTGAGCAAGATATTATCTGTCAGTTGCTACTACCAACTAAATGGCGCAAACCACGTAATTCCTCCCAGGAGGGTAACAACACTACTATTACCAGTAGTCCCTTACAATGGCAACCGATGATTGCTGGTGTAGAACAGATGAGTTTTGCGAGTTTGGGTTTGGAAGAATTAAAATTACCACGACCAGGGGAACCAGACACAAGTGATCGCATTAAGTTACAACAACGCCTAGAAAGTTCTGTTTTAGGTAAAGCTATTTTGGATGCAGCAGTAGCCCTCAAGTTAATTTTACAACACCAAGAATCGTTTACTTTAGAATTAGCAGACCAGTGCTGGGTCTTGCAACGGCGAGATTTAGAGAGCCAGGTATTTGTACCATTCGTGCGGCGGCTTAACCGGGAACTCAACAAATTATTAGTAGCAAAAGGCATACCTACAGAAGCAATCAATCAAGCGATCCTGACAGGTGGGACATCTAGTTTAGCTGCTGTTTCTCGTTGGCTACGGCAAAAACTCCCCAATGCAAAAATCATCCAGGATTTGTATTTGAATGAAAATGGTACTCCTAGTTGCAGTCGTGTAGCATACGGCTTGGCTATGCTTCCTTTGCATCCCCAAGTTTTAGAAGTACCTAGACAACAGTATACTGACTATTTTCTGTTTACAGAATTGCTGCGACTCATACCAGACCGAGCCTTATCTTTTAATGAAATAATTCAGTTATTCGAGGCTCGTGGTATCAACACCCGTAGTTGTCAACAACGCCTGTTAGCTTTCTTAGAAGGTGAACTACCTCCAGGTTTGCTCCCCAGCAATGTAGACTTTTCCTGGCTGACCCTCACCTCCCAAGAAAATTTTGATTATAAAGCGATCGCTAATGCGCCTTTATTTGAAAAACAAGGAAGTCTCACCTATCGTCCCAATTCCTCACAGTTGCAATCTCTAGGTCGTCATCTTGATGCCATTAAGGGTAGTACTCAACAATCATTGGAGGAACCCTATACTGTAAATTTCGTGATCAATGTTTCTTCATAAAGTGTCTCCTAAATTCAGTGATCAGTTAACAGTTATCATTTATTGATCACTGAGCACTGTTAAGTGATCACTGATTCAATTTATCCTTTCACGCCGCTACCAGTTTCTGTCGGTACGATGTAGCGTTGTAGAAAGAGAAATAATATCATTACTGGCAGAATAGAAATTACTGAGCCAGCAGCTACTAACCGCCAATCAAGAGAAAAAGTACCTGCTAGTTTTGCTACACCTAAAGGTAGGGTGTACAAGCTTTCATCTTGAATCACAATCAAAGGCCACAAAAAGTCACTCCAAGAACCAATAAAAACGAAAATTGCCAAAGTGACTAATGCGGGACGAACCGCTGGTAACATTACATGCCACCATATACCTAACTCTGAACAGCCATCCATACGTGCTGCTTCTTCCATCTCTTTTGGCACACTCATAAAAGCTTGTCGCAACAGAAAAATACCAAAGGCAGAAGCTAAGCTAGGAAAAATTATGCCTAAATAAGTGTTTCTTAAACCTAACTGGACTGTCAAAATGTATAGGGGGATCATCACAATTTGAAACGGGATCATAATTGTGGAAATAATCGCGATAAAAATCCAGTCTCTGCCTGGAAATGACAGTCTCGCTAAAGGATAAGCAGCCAAAGCGCAAAACAGTAAGTTTAATCCTACAGTTAGCACAGCGACCAAAGTACTGTTAAATAAGTATTGTCCAAAAGGATTAGATTGCCAAACGCTAACAAAGTTCTCAAAAGTGGGTTGACTTGGTAATAACTGTGGTGGTGACTGAAAGATATTTTCTGTTTGAGATTTGAGTGCAGTACTGACAAGCCAAAATAAGGGGAAAAGCGTCACTACTGCGATCGCACTTAATATAATGTACGTCCCTATGTTTTTTACTTGTAAGTTGCGGCTAGAAAAACTCATAATATTAATTGTGAATGAAAATGAAGTTCACCGATATTTGATTTTAGTCAAATTTTATTCACAGCAGGCAATTAGACCTAGTACGCAAATTAAACCTGTTGATAGAGTCATAGCAGCTAATGTTGGTTAGAAGATGAAGTGGTAGTTTCTATCACTATCTGTTCTATGTCAGTCAGTACGATTGAGACTTTTGTAACCCAAGCTGCGATCGCATCACTCAATACTTATCAAAAACATCTGTCTCCTCGCAAGGGTTTTTCATGTCCCCATCGGTTACTCTATGGGGGTGAGTCTTGTTCTGATTATGTGAAGCGTTTACTGATTAACCAAAATTTGCTCACAGCTATACAAATGGCTCCCCAAAGATTCAAAGCGTGTAAATTATCTGCTCAGATACAAAGTCAACGTGCAGAAGGTGGATGTATCGTTATTCCCTGTTGTATACCGATTTAAGAGTGACAACCTGATGTGAATTTTTGCGTGTGGTACAAAATCATTTTTTATCGACCACCCTCTTGAAAAGCTTTGAAGTTCCCTCCGGGACGCTGCTTTGAAGGCGGGCTTTGCGCGGCTTCAAGGTAGAGTACGGAGGAAACCTCCGCACCCTTACCTTAAGCAACTCCGTGTCTACAAACTTTTCAAGAGATGCACACCGATTAGTACAGATGATACAGATGGATTTTCCGTAGGTGAATCGGTGTTATTTGGTATGTTATCGAATTTTTTAATTCACGTTATGGGTCACTTTATTTTGTGATCACTGATAACTGTTTACTGAGTTTACAGGTACAAAAGTGCCGTAAAATTATCCTCTATCTGGCATCTATCAACCTGTTAACGCCCATGCTCTGTGACTACCTAGTACAAATTCTGACTGCCCGCGTTTACGATGTTGCCCAAGAAACACCATTAGAATACGCTCCCAATTTGTCTGCACGGCTGAACAATAAGCTACTGCTAAAACGCGAAGATATGCAGTCAGTATTTTCCTTTAAGTTACGTGGCGCTTATAACAAGATGGCAAATCTGCCGCCGGATCTACTCGCCCAAGGTGTGATTGCTGCATCTGCGGGAAATCATGCTCAAGGGGTTGCTCTTGGTGCGCGAGAATTGGGAACACGAGCCATTATCGTTATGCCTGTAACCACACCCCAGGTAAAGATAGATGCAGTGAGGGCGCGTGGTGGTGAGGTAGTATTACACGGGGATACTTATGATGATGCTTATGCTTATGCTCGTCAGCTAGAAGCAGAAAAAGGCTTAACATTTATTCATCCTTTTGATGATCCCGATGTCATTGCTGGACAGGGAACTATTGGGATGGAGATTTTACGGCAATGTCAGCAACCGATTCATGCAATTTTTGTAGCAATTGGCGGGGGTGGATTGATTTCTGGAATTGCAGCTTATGTGAAACGGTTGCGTCCAGAGATAAAAATTATTGGTGTTGAGCCAGTAGATGCAGATGCAATGTATCAATCTTTGCGCGCGGGCAAACGAGTACGTTTGTCTCAAGTCGGCTTATTTGCTGACGGTGTAGCAGTGCGAGAAGTCGGAGAAGAAACGTTTCGGCTGTGTCAACAGTATGTGGATGACATTATTTTAGTTGATACAGATGGTACTTGTGCAGCAATAAAAGATGTATTTGAAGATACACGTTCTATTGTTGAACCTGCGGGGGCATTGGCAATCGCAGGTGCTAAAGCTTATGTAGAACGGGAACAAATCCAGGGACAGACATTAATTGCTGTTGCCTGTGGTGCGAATATGAACTTTGACCGCCTCCGCTTTGTTGCAGAACGAGCAGAATTGGGTGAACGCCGTGAAGCCATCTTTGCAGTGACAATTCCAGAGGAAGCGGGTAGTCTGCGTAAGTTTTGCCAATGCATGGGCAGACGCAATTTAACTGAGTTTAACTATCGCATTGCCGATCAAAAAGAAGCTCATATTTTTGTGGGTGTGCAAATCGAAAATCGTAGCGATCGCGCAAAGCTAGTTGCAACTTTTGAAAGCTGCGGGTTTAAAACAATCGACTTAACCGATGACGAACTAACAAAATTACACCTGCGCCATATGGTAGGTGGACACTCTCTCCTGGCTCACAATGAATTGCTTTATCGTTTCGAGTTTCCCGAACGCCCTGGTGCATTAATGAAGTTTGTAGATTCTATGAGTCCTAACTGGAATATTAGTATGTTCCACTACCGCAATAATGGAGCAGATTACGGCAGGATAGTGGTAGGGATACAGGTTCCTCCCCATGAGATGGAAGAGTGGCAGGCTTTTTTGGATACTCTCGGCTATCGTTACTGGGATGAAAATAAGAATCCAGCCTACAAGCTGTTTTTGGGGTAGAAAAACGGGCAGACAATAGCAGTTTGACACTGCGATCGCTCAAACGCTAAATTTACAACTTACACAAATCCCTGCCTAATTTTTGAGAGAACCAGTCCAAAAACTGCTGAAAATAGTCACTATTGAGTTTAGGGTATTCATGTTGGAAATGTTTTCCACTCATTAGTTCAATCGCACCATAAATCCAGAGATTTTCTCGTTCCTATTTCCTAGTTTCATAGTGTATAAATTTTGAGATATTTAATATGTATTCCCAACATTTTTTATAAAGATTGCTTGTATCTTTAGCTTTTCTTGATTTTGTAATTACGTAAGTATACCCTAGCTATTTCTGGTTTATAAATAGCAGTATTTAACTACTGTCTTTCCTTGGATAGCAAGGATTTGAGACTTACATTTTTACAATTTCAAAAGAAGCTAAGATATTATGCGTGCTAATTCCAGGGATAATACATTAAACAGCGCTAAAGCTTTAAATGTTACTTCAGATACCCAATCAATACAAGATTGGGTAGGTCGTTCCGATACAGTTGATTTTTATAGTTTTAATCTCAGTGGACGTAGTAGTTTTAATCTTTCTCTCAGTGGACTGACTGCTAACGCAGACGTACAGTTGATTAGGGATGCTAACTCTAATGGTCAGGTTGATACAAATGAAATAATTGCAGGTTCTTATCAGACTAGTAGAAAGTCTGAGTCGATCCAGACTACTTTGGATGGTGGTAATTATTTTATTAAAGTTTACTCAGCAAGTGGCAGTACTAACTATAAACTAGGAGTTTCTGCCAAATCAGAAGTGGTTACTCCACCTACTACTGCTGATTGGACTTTTATGGTTTACCTTGATGCTGATAACAATCTAGAAAACTATGGTATTCAAGACTTTCTAGAAATGGGTAAGGTTGGCTCCACAGCAAACGTCAATATTGTTGTACAGATGGATCGGATTTCTGGATACGACTCCAGATATGATAACTGGACAGATACTCGGCGAGGACTTGTCAGACAATGGGATAAGCCTGGTAGTAGCTGGGGAACAAGCATTGACGAAGCAAATATGGGCGCTCAAAGCACTCTTAGCGATTTTATAAACTGGTCGATGACCAACTACAAAGCCAATAACTACGCTCTGGTGCTATGGAATCACGGTGGTGGCTACGATGGCATATGCTGGGACGATAGTAATCAAAGTGACCGCCTAGAACTAAAGGAAATTAGCGCTGCTTTAGCTAATCTTTCTGACACAGTTGATGTAGTTGGTGCTGATGCTTGTCTGATGGGTATGACAGAGTTTGCTTATCAGATCAGAAATCATGCTTCGGTAATGGTAGCAGCAGAAGAATTAACACCCGGGCAAGGTTGGAACTACACCAGAGTACTATCTGATCTAACTGCAAATTCTAAGATGACAGCTGCTGAGTTTGGTAGTGCTATTGTCAAGGGCTTTGGAGATTATTACGGGCCTTTAGATACTGGCGTTCAGGAGACACTATCAGCTATTGATTTGGTTAAACTTAGGTCTAGTAATCCCAACAACTTATCTAATACCTTGAGTCAGTTTGCGACTATTTTCATGAATGTCTCTACATTGAGCGATCGCATGAAATTAGAGACATATCGTGCTAGTTCTGTGAATTTTGGTGACGGGTACTATCCTGAATATCGTGATTTAGGTTCGATTCTTGCTGGGGTGATAAATGACATAACTATGACTAGTATGATCCGTGATGCTGCTCTCATGGTTGTTGATGCTTACAATAGTCTAGTTATCAGCAATTATTCTGCCGATGAACGGGCTACTGGTTTGGCTATCAGTTTCCAAACACGAGGTAAGTCTGTTGACAGTTACTACAATAGTTCTAATCTCGATTTTGCCGCAGATACCACCTGGGATGAGTTTTTGCGTTGGTGGCAAACTGCGTAGTTAGGGGATCGGGGATCAGGATTGGGGACCAGGGAGACAAGGGGGAGTGTGAGGGGTCAATAATAATAAAACAACCAAATACTATTGTACAGACGCGAGGAACATCGCGTCTGTACCTACCAACCACCAATCACTACCTGACAGAAAATGCTTCGCTGAATCTGCGAGTTACAGGTTCTAAAATGAAAGTCAAAACTGACTTTTTACGGGTGACAATTTCACCATTGGCAGCCATACCAGGAGTGAAGGCTACTTCTTGACCCCGCACTATCAAGGAGTGTTTGTCTAGCTTGATTCTAGTGGGGAAAACTAAACCTAATTCTTTATCAATAATGGCGTTGGGACTGACTTGAAGAACTTCTCCATCGATAACGCCAAATTCCTGAAATGGGAAGGTTGCCATTTTAATTTTTGCTTTCATTCCTTCCCGAATAAAACCGATATCACGGTTGAGGACTTTGACTTCTAATAGCAATTCTTCTCCATCTGGCAGAATAGAAAGTAATTCTTCACCTGATTGTACAGGTCCTTTAGTAGCTTTGACTCTATAGACAGTTCCAGAGACTGGAGCTTCAATAGTTTCTAACTGTCGCTGCTTTTGGGCTTGATCCAGTTGACCTTGAACGTTGGTGAGTTCTTCTTTACGCTTATTTATTTGGGTCAAAATTTCACTTAAACGTTCTGAAGCCAAACGCTGTGCTTGAGTGCTAGCAGCTTGATAAGCTGCTTGAGCTTGGAGAATTTCTTGCTTTTGGGCATCAATATCTTTTTTTAGAGATATGACTTTATCTTGTGCCTCTGTGATTTTATTTTGAGCGTTGGTGACTTCATCATTGGCTCTAGTGATTTCTGCTTTGGCACGATTAAGTCTGTCTTGTGCTTCTAGGTAATCTATTCTAGGTATGGCACCAGAATTATCGAGAGTGCGTAACCCTTGTTCTCTTTTTTGAGCGATCGCCAAGTTGCTAACGACTTTTTCTCGGAGACTTTTGGCATTGACGAGGTTGGTTTTGGCGTTAGCAAGGCTTGTTTGGGCGTTAACTAAGTTATCCTGCAATCGGGTAAGGCGGACTTTTGCTTGTTCCATCAACGCCTTTTGACGATTTGCTTCTGCTTCTGCTGCTGCTTGACGTGCTTTGTAATCTTGTAGACGCGAAGTCAAAAGTTGATCTTGCAGTTGTGTACCTGTGGTTGTTACTCCTGTACGTTCTGCATCCAAACGTCGTAAGTCTTCTTTGATTAAATTGGCAGATTTGCTGAGGCGTACAACATCAGATTGTTGTAAATCTGGGTCACGTTCGATTAAAGTCTGACCTTTATTAACGCGATCGCCTTCTTTAACTTTCACAGCTAAAATTGAACCATTTCCTAGAGATGTAATCGGTCGTACTTGACTAGAAGCAATTAACTCTCCGCTTGCTGTCGCCACTTCATCTACCTGGGAAAAATGCGCCCATGTGATCGCCCCAAACACGATTACACTAATTGTTCCTGCTAATAATCTTGTATACAAAGGCGGTAATTCTTGCACCGCCTTACCCAATTCATAAGAAAGTTGTTCGTCTGGTTTGGCAAATCTTTGTTTTGTTTGACGTGCTTGAGCAGCATTTGCAGCTAGGGAGTATCTCATAAAAGTTTGTTGGTGGTTATTAGTTAGAAGTTAGTGGGTACAGACGCGAGGAACATCGCGTCTGTACATTAGAAGTTAGTGGGTAGAGACGCGAGAAACATCGCGTCTGTACATTAGTAGTTAGTAGTTGATTAGTTTACCCACTAACTACTATCCACTAACCACTAACCACTAACCAATTTAAACTGCTAAATAACGCCGTAAAAAATGTTCTAGTGTTTCCAACTCAAAACCAAAAATCGTTTCTAAGTTGGCAATTTCTTCAGTTGTACAGAAAAATTCGTTTGCCAGCAATGTGCGGAAGGTTCCCAAATTTTTTTGTACTTGAGGATTAATAAAACCCAACACACCACGCAATCCATCAATCATAAATAGTGGCGGATTAATTATAATTGGCTCTTTGTTAAAGATGCGACCGAAAATTCTGGGAATATCTTCTCGTAATAAAATTTCTGGCCCTCCAACAGGTAAAATTTGATTGCGAGCGCCTGCAACTGTCACAGAATCGACTACCATCCTTGCTAAATCGTCTGTACTCACAATTGAAGTCCGGTTTTTAGGGTCGCCAATTAGCAAGTACACCCCTGTTTCTCGAAATCGCTCTGCCAATGGCAGCAAGTTAGATGCTAATCCAGCTGGTCGTAAAATAGTGTAATTTAAGCCACTGCTTTCTAAATATCTTTCTACTGCTCGTTTTGCTTTGAACACCGGCGCATCTTCATATCCCCGGTCAGTTCCTAGTACAGAAATTAATACAAAATGTTGCACTCCATTTACTTTTGCTTGGTCAATGAGTTCTATATTGGCGCGGTAGTCCAAAGCTATGGGATTGCCATCAGAACCATGAGTGCTGATAATGTACTGAACACCTTGACAAGCTTTGTGAATATCTTTTTGTTGTTCTAAATCACCAATAAAAATTTCAGCACCCCGATGTTCTAACTCTCCATAACGCGAAGTGAGACGAACAAATGCTCTGACTGACATTTCGCGATCGCGCAGAATTCGCACGACACGACGACCAATTCCTCCTGAAGCTCCTGTAACTAGAAACATAGTGATTTTGGATTGGGTGTAGGGGATTGGGGATCAGGGATTGGGGATTGGGAAGTACTAAAATTTTGTGTCCTCCTTGTCCTCCTTGCCTTACTTATCCCCTATCCCCGCTTCCTTGTATTTTAAACTTCCAAAATTACAGAAGGTAAACTCAACTGTCCTAGCGAAATTTTCCCTTTGCCTTTATTCTTCATTGATAGTAAAAAGCGACTACCCCAATGGTTTCTTGTCTTTGGTATTGCTTGTGGGGGGTGTTTCTTGCAAAAACCTCGGTATCTAGCAGCGCACTCCTGTTATGTTCTCCCGAGTATGGCATCACATTTAATTTTTGATGACGCTCACCTTCCCTCTATTTTTCAATAAACCTCATCATGAGTGCCAATATCAATTAGCACGATCATATCTTCATCCTCATCAAGATTTGGCTGAAATGTGTAGATAATACGGCCATCATACTCGACCCAACATGCCCACAAACCCTCTAAATTACCTTTTAACTTATGTGATTTTGAAGTAGGTGCAAATGGATCAGCTACCAGTAATTCCAAAACCTCAAAAATTGTTTCTTCTAAGTATGAATTTTTACGAATAACTCGTTTAAAAGCATACTTGAAGCTACTATCCCCAACAAGAACCCTCATTCTTCACTTAACAAATCAGCCCGCAGACTCTCAAGAGTACCACGCTTGGCTGTACCTGTTCTAATTGCTTCTAGCGTTTGTGCAGCATTTCGTAAACCTTGCTCTTTGCTCGAAAGAGCCTCTACATATTCAATGACTGTCTGAAAAGATACAGGTTTGCTCATCGACAGTGTTGATATCTTTTGAAAATTCGATGTTTTTTCATCTTATATCATTTCTCTATAACAATGGGCTTAATTAGTCCATAATCCACTTCATGTCTAAAATTCTAGAATTACAGGAGCATGATCGCTAGGTTGGACTAACTTTCTAGGCATGATATCAATAGTGCAACTTTTGGCGCGTTCATACAAATTGGGTGTAAGATAGTGATGGTCAATTCGCCAACCTAAGTTACGACGAAACGATGCGGCGCGGTAATCCCACCAGCTATAATACCCACCTTCCGATGTGAATTTGCGAAAAGCATCAGCAAATCCCAGTGTCAAGATATCTCGCAGAGCTTGGCGCTCTGGTTCAGATGCCATAATATGATTTTCTGGATTTACTTTTTCGTGGATATCTTTATTTTCCAAGGCAATATTAAAGTCACCACACATACAAATATTGGGTGTGGATACTAGCAGAGTTTGTAAATACTCTCGCAACATTGCCAACCAGCGTAGTTTATATACATACTTTTCGCTACCGACTGCCGAGCCATTTGGTACGTAAAGATTTACTATTCTTATGCCATTTATGACACCCGTAATTACTCGCTTTTGCTCGTTAAATTCTGGTGGTATTTCTGGCAATATTGTTGTAAAATTGGTACTGATATCTTGTAGAGGTTGTTGGCTAATAATGGCAACACCGTTGTAAGATTTTTGCCCTGATAAATAAAGATGGTAGCCTAATTCTGCAAAAGGCGATCGCGGAAAATGCTCATCAATAACCTTAGTTTCTTGCATACACAATACATCAATTGGATTTTGAATTAACCAATCAACAACGTGCTGCAAGCGAGTGCGGATAGAGTTTACATTCCAAGTAGCTATTTTCATTTGTCAATTGTCATTAGTCATTTATTACTCGCTGCGTCTCCGCATCCCCTCCATATTCCTCTATTTCCTTTAAATATTTCTCCTCATACTCCTTTAACCCCTCCTTTTACCTATTGCTTAAATTGATCTCTTTATTGAAAAGAGTGTTTTTCACTACAAAACCCTTTATTATCTATGATCCCCAAGATAGATGCAAGCAAAGTATTACTAGTTTTAAATTGATCAGCATAGTTACCTGATTGCTTATGCTGATGTTCTGCAATGGCTCATACATTGTGATCAACATCATCAAAATATTAAGAATATATTAAAAGCTTTTTCTCTAAGCTTTTTATGTTCTGTTATCTGCCTTTTGCACTAGCAGGCGATCGCAAAGTTCGGTTAATCGAGCTTGCACTCTTAATAGTCATTCAGGTTAATGTTAAAGTCAGATAGTTAGGTAAAAATGCTCTACCTAATTGTGTGGAAGTCCTATTAGTTAAGGACGATATTATTTGCTGAACCAAAACAACTTATGAAAATCGCTCAAGTTGCCCCCTTGTGGGAACGAGTTCCACCTCCAACTTACGGAGGAATTGAACTAGTAGTGAGTCGCTTAACCGATGAATTAGTTCGTCGTGGTCATGAGGTCACTCTGTTCGCTTCTGGAGATTCGCAGACTTTGGCTAAGCTAGAAGCAGTTTATCCCCGTGCGCTGCGCTTAGACCCCAATGTCAAGGAGTACACAGCGTATGAAATGCTTGAACTCAGCCAAGTTTACCAACAGGCAGTGGAATTCGATTTAATCCATTCCCATGTAGGGATTTCGGCTTTAGCTTTAGCGAGTTTAGTACAAACACCTACAGTGCATACTCTGCATGGTAGTTTCACAGAAGATAATCGCAACATTTATAGCCATCACCAAAAGCAATCATACATCAGTATTAGCGACGCGCAGAGACAGATAAACCTGAATTACGTTGGCACAGTTTACAACGGAATTGATACAAACGATTACCCTTTTGTAGGCAAACCCAATGATCCGCCATATTTGGCATTCCTGGGACGCTTTTCCCCAGAAAAAGGTCCACAACATGCCATCGCTATTGCCAAACAAACTGGTTGGCAATTGAAAATGGCTGGAAAAGTAGATGCAGTAGATTCAGAATTTTTTGAAAAAGAAATTGCCCCCCAAATTGATGGTCGGCAAATTCAGTTTCTTGGAGAAATAAATCACGCCGAGAAAGCAGAACTTTTTGGTAATGCTGCAATCACTCTGTTCCCCATAACCTGGCAAGAACCTTTTGGTTTGGTAATGATTGAATCAATGGCAACTGGTACACCAGTCATTGCGATGAATTTGGGTTCTGTACCAGAAGTGATTGCCCACGGTGTAACAGGTTTTGTCTGTCAGAGTTTTGAAGAAATGGCAGCAATGATTCCTAAAGCATTGGAATTAAATCGTCGTACCTGCCGAGAATATGTAGAAAACAAATTTAGTGTTACCCAAATGGTAAATGGGTACGAAGCGGTTTATAAACAAATTATCACAAGCCGCGCTAATTTAAATGGGCGAATTCATTCTGCAAAAATCCTGTTTTAAACAAGTTTTTCTAACAACATTTTATAATCAACAATTTTTTAAGGAGGACATTAGTATGAGCATGAGAAGCAACACATGTCCATGTTGCGGAGATTCTCTGTTGCGTCATGTCCGTCATGGTGAACTTTACTGGTTTTGTCAGACATGTCGGCAAGAAGTACCACTGTTAAGTACTAATATCACTCGTCTCTCAAGTGTAGTGGAAAAGAGAGTTGTTGCTAAAGACTAGGGAATGAGGGATCGGGGGTGATTGAAAGGTGTGAGGAGTATGAGGAGTGTGTAGACGCACCTTCTTCGGCTTAAGGTAAGGGTGGAGTAGTAACCATTAAGTAACAATCAAATAGTAAGGATAATTTGAGGTGTAGTTGATATGTATAATTATCCTCATGACTATCCTTACACAAACAGATCACCTAATTATTCGTACTTGGGTTCCCAAACAAGATGCTGAGCAAGCATTTCAAATTTACGGTGATCCTGAAGTTACACGCTTTTTACTCACCAAAGTCGATAATCTTGAGAGTTCAAGAAATTTACTGCAACGGTGGGTGACAAACTTTGCCCAACTCAATAATGGTACTGGTTTATGGGCGATCGCTCTTAAAAATAACAAAGAAATTGTTGGAACTATTATTTTGATCCAACTACGAGATGAGGAAGAAAACTTAACCCAAAATTACGAGATTGGCTGGCATTTGAAGAAATCTGCTTGGGGTAAAGGATATGCGACTGAAGCAGCAAAAGCAATTTTGGACTACGGATTTAACACTTTAAAGCTACCTGTAATTTATGCGATTGCGCGTTCTGAGAATGTCAGATCACTCCGCGTCATTCACAGATTAGGTATGGTTCCTATGGGACGCACAAATCGTTACTATAAAATGGAACTGGAAATGTTCAAGTTAGAAGCACCTAAAGAGCAGATAGATGAATAGGTGCTTCTTCTATTTTTCAGCATCAATGATGAAGTTTTAAACTCTGATGTTTTGATTGCAAATGAGAAGTTTCTCGTTTTAACCTAAAAGTTTCTCGTCTGAAGTGAGAAATTTCTCGTTTCAACCGAGAAGTTTTTTGTTTTAAGTAAGAAGTTTCTCGTCTGAAGTGAGAAATATTTGGTTTCAACCGAGAATTTTCTCGTTTCAAGTGAGAAATTTTATGTTCTGAACTTGGATGCTGAACCTCAAAGCTTGAAAAGTGAACTTCTGAGGTTTGATGCTGGTGTTGCAGAGACGATCACACCTACTCTATCTATGCTTATTTTCAATTTTAAAAATAGACACCCATCCTCAATTCCTTTTCCCTTTTCCCTTTAACCTATAGACTGCTGCTGTGCTATCTGCCTAACTGCTTCAATCTCAACTTCTAACTGTTGAGCTATTTCTTCGATACTTACTCCCGCTTTTAGCAACAGGGGAACAGCAGCTAATTTACCTTCTTTGACTCCTTGTTGTAGTCCTTGTTGTAGTCCTTGTTGTAGTCCTTGTTGTAGTCCTTCTTCCAATGCTTCTTGGTAAACTCTAGTTTGTTTTAGTTCGCTCAATTTCAGCATATCTTCCACCTCTTGGCGGCTTAATTGGGGAAATTTGTAGACTATGATTGTCTCGATTAAATCTATTATCGCTCTTACAGATAAACGATCTGCTCTTTGTTGCCTTGCTTGTGCAATGAGTTCTCTAGCATAGTTAGCGGCATTTTCTTCTGGTTCTACTACTAACTTCACAACGCCAATACCTAAAGACCTGTTAGCTGAGGTTTCGAGTTCATCAAGATAGACACACTGCACTTTTGAACTTTCTAGCAAAACCTGATAAAGTCTGTTTTCATCTGGTTCCAGGTTGCGTTTGGGGTAAATAATCACAGCGTACCAGTCATAGGTAGCTGGATTTTGGTCTAAATACAGAAATAGTTCCGCAAATACCCGATGATAGAGAAATTGATCTTTTGAAACTGTACCTCACACAAATATACTGTTTGATCAGTGTTGTCTTCTGGTGGTAGAAATATGCCATCAATACGAAAAGCGGTTTGTTTAATTTCTACCGACCGAAACTGATAATCTTGACTATTGCTGGGAGAGTGTCCAATCAACTCAAAGAAAATACTGGGAAATTCTGCGAATAGGTGGTAAAAATACTGTCTGTTTTCACTTTTGCTGTTGCTGCAAAATTACATCTTTGCATACTATGCTCTCAATCTACAATGCGATCGCACTACTCAAACTCAACACGTAATGCGATCGCAACTTTGTTATTTACTTGCTTTTTTTCTTGAGAGCCAACAACATCTCCATACGAGTGGTAGATTTGTCTGGACTAGTAGTAGTCATACCAACACCATGAATAGAATTAATAATGGCACTGGCTTCCAGTGGTAGAGATTGATTTTGGGTTGCAAAACGATTGATCAAGGATGCGGTTTTGTCCATATCCAGGTAGAAGTAACCGCCATTTGGTTTCTGTAAAGAACCTGTAACTGTTTTGAAGTTTTCGCTGTCGTTGAGAGACTTACCATTAGAAGTAGTGATCGCGTCGGCTATTGGCCCACCAAGAGCGACAAAAACGGTATCTTGATCTAACCAACCATGCGTGATTAAAGATCCTTGTCCTGGAATTTGCCATTCTGTAATATTCTTACCAGCAATATTTCTTTGGGCGATGTTAACTTGCTGTGTTTTGGCTAAAGTATCCAATTTCGTAAAGGTGGTTTCGGCTGTTTTGCGATCACTTGTGTGAAATATAAAAGCTCCTCCAAAACCAACCTGCGCTAAAATCCCTTGATTAGATGGAATAGCCGCAGCACTAAATTCCCCATCCATCCAACCAAAAATTTCTTTATCCAAATCGATATTGGCTAATTTTACTTGTGATCGTGCTTGTTCAAGTACTTGTTTAAACTCCGGATAATCTTTGGACTGTTCCACAAACGCTGACCACCAACTACTAATACCCTGTCCACTCACCATAGCAATCGTATCAGCAGGTAATTGTGAGACAACTTTACCAGCAGAATTTTGATACTGAAATTTAACTAGTTCTGGGTCTAAGTTAGCGATCGCTTTCATCCGCACTCCCGCGTCATCAATCCCCACACCCATCACCATCGATTTCAGTTGCTTTAACTGTGCTAAAGTCTGCGGTGGTAATTGCTGCTGCACTTGCGGATTTAAATTAATTAATTGCTGTACCATTCCTGCATAGTCAGGCACATAAATTTGTGCAACAGTATTTTCTACTACATCTTTACTTAGAATGCTGTTTGTTCCTTCTTTGCTAGCAAAGGAAGGCTGTCCTTTAAAAGTGTCTATTGCTTGTTCTACAGTTTGCTTTTCGGGAGCAAACACCAGATGATTATTCAATACAGCAGTATATGTGGGTTGACCTTTACCTAAAGTTTCTGTAATTTTTAGACCTTTGTAGTCGATTTCCTTAGTGATGACACCTTTTTGACCTTTCAATTTGTTGGCAAAATTCAAAGCATTGATTTTATCCTTGATTCCCACTACCATCAGCACATTTGGCTCCTGTGTTGTTACTGCTGGCAAATTGGGATTTGCTGAAGGCAATTTTAACTGGGCAGGCTTTGCTGAAGTTGGTGGTAACATGGCAATCATGACACCACCAACCCAAGGTTTTAAGTCTTTTTCGTAAGAAATATTACTATCAGTTAATACATTTTGATTAAAGTCCTCCAGACCTTTTGCTACTAACTTTTGCGCTTCTGGAGTTCCAAATTGCTCTAACTTCGCCCATACTTTGGGGTCTGTAGAAATATAAGTTGCCACAAATGCTTCATCTGGCACAACTTTAGCACTACCAGCAGCACCGGAAATATCTCCAGAAGGCCCACCCTTAAAATACATGTAAGCAGCTACGCTTCCTGCTATAACTCCAGCAACGCCAATAGCAGGTATTAGGATTTTGATTTTAGACATGGTTATTGTTTATTTTTCTTAAATTGTCATCAATTTTGATACAAGCGTCACTGTGGAGTTTTCGTAAATTACACAAAGGCGGCGGGAAAGCTTGCTCCTTCAAGGGTGGGATGAACTGTCGCCCGCCGCCTTTTAGTAATAGGTAATGGAATGGATAATGCGCTAATTACCTATTACCCATTACCACGAAATCCCATACCTTAAAGGAGTGGGATGAGCTTAAATAATATTAACCAAATCTTCTTTGCATATTTTTTACTCTGCCCAATACTTAGCCCGTGCTACAGCCTTTTGCCAAGTCGTAAAATTGACTATTGCATATTCACTTCCATCACTAGGCCAGAAGTAACGATCAATTTGCCTTTGTTGCAAGAGTTCCGGATAACTCTTCCAAAATCCCACCGCTAAACCAGCCGCAAAAGCAATACCTTGAACTGTGATATCACGGATAACGGGACGTTCCACCGCTATACCTAACAAATCAGCCTGGAATTGCATGAGAAAATTATTCTCACACGCACCACCATCTACTGTTAATTTTTGTAGTGGTATGCTGCAAGATGTACTGATTGCTTGGACTACTTCTTTAACTTGGTAGGCGATCGCTTCCAACACAGCCCTAACTAAATGCTGCGGTTGCACGGCGGCGGTAATACCAAAAAAAGCCCCCCTAGCACTCATATCCCAGTGGGGTGCGCCCAGTCCGCTAAAGGCAGGTACAAAATATACACCACCGTTATCTGTTATTTGATTGGCGATCGCTTCTGTCTCCGCAGCAGTTTTAATTAATTTGATGCCATCCCGCAGCCATTGGATACATGCCCCAGCCGTAAACATACTTCCTTCGAGGGCGTAACCCACATCTAAAATACCATTGCGAATTTGCGTCCATGCTACTGTGGAAATTAGTTGATTTTGAGAACGAATGATTTCAGAGCCAGTGTGAGCAACTAAAAAGCTACCCGTGCCGTAAGTACATTTCATTAAACCAGGGCGATCGCATCCATGACCAAATAAAGCTGCTTGTTGATCGCCCAAAACAGCAGTAATGGGAATTTCTGCACCTAGTAAAGTGGCATCTGTAACACTAAATTTTCCGAAACTAGGTAGTATTTCTGGCAAGATATGAGCGGGAATTTGAAATAATTCCAGTAAAGTTTCATCCCATTTACAGCTTGTCAAGTTCATCAGCATTGTACGGCTGGCGTTACTGTGGTCAGTAGCGTGAACTTTACCGCCTGTGAGTTTCCAGAGAATCCAAGTATCAATTGTGCCAGCTAAAACATTTTTGAGATCTACATCTGTAACATGATCTAGCAACCACCTCAGCTTTGTAGCTGAAAAATAAGCATCAATGACTAAACCAGTACGATCATAAATTTCTTGGGCGTAACCTTGGACTTGTAATTGATTACACAAAGAAGCAGTGCGGCGATCTTGCCAAACTATCGCTCGATGCAGGGGTTTTCCAGTAGTTTTATCCCAAATTAAACACGTTTCACGCTGTACAGTTAACCCGATGGCCACAATGTCGCTAGGAATAATTTTGGCATTAGCGATCGCAGTTTGTACTACCGTGCAAGTATCTTGCCAGATTTCCTCTGCATCGTGTTCTAACCATCCCGGCTGAGGATAATACTGTGTTAATTCCTGATATGCTTGTCCGACAATTTTACCAACAGCATCAAACACAAAAGCGCGGTTGCCAGTCGTACCTAAATCTAATGCCAAAATATAACTCATGTTGAGGCTCCCGCTACCTAATTCATTCTTTGTGCTTGTTGCAACAATTGCTCGGCTTTGTTTGCCCATTCAGGATTATTCTGAGCTTTGTACAAATCTCTAGCAAATTGTAATACTTGTACTGCATCTGCGTATTGCTGCAATTGGATAAAAGCTAATCCTGCACCGTAATAAGCATTGGGATAATTAGAGTTAGCTTCAGCAGATTTTCTAAAGGCTTCTAGGGCATCTTTTGCTTTGCCTTGACCATATAAAACTGAACCAAGACTATAATAAGCTTCTGGATACTTGGGATTGATTTGTATTGCTTTGCGAAAGGCATCTGTGGCTTTATCGAGTTTGTTTTGTTGCAGATAGCATATGCCTAGATGATAGGCTGGTTCTGGTGCATTTTTGCTGTATTCCATCGCTTTTTTAAAGGATGCGATCGCCTTATCCCAATTTTGCTGCTGTTCTCTCACTAATCCTAAATTGTAATGAGCCACACCCAATTTGGGATCAAGTTCTATTGCTTTTTGTAAATAATCATTTGCCTGCTGTAAATTATTGCCTTCTAACAACGCGCCGCCCAAATTCGCATAAGCTAAAGCAAACTGGGGATCGGCTTGGGTGGCTCGATAAAATGCATCCGCAGCAGGTTGTAATTGTCCAGCTTGCCGCAGTGCTAAACCTAAATTGTAATGTGCTGGTGCGAGGCTGGGATCTAATTGGGCAGCTTGGCGAAAAGAAGCGATCGCATCTTGGATTCTCCCTGTCTGCACAGCCTGTAATCCCTGATTTAAATAGTCTGTGGCGTTGCTAGGAGCATTCTGCGCTAACAAAGAGGGAGGAAAAGGAAGACTTGGGGAAGGCAAGAGAATGATTCCACTTATAAATATGAAACTCGCCCATGTCTGGAGGCGATATTTATAGAGTTTAACTGGCATATACTTTAACTATCTCGTAACTGTTATTTAGTTACGTTTTATTAACAAATATTTGGTTAATTTTGCAATCTTTTTACTAAACTTTAATTTTATATAACTAAATTTGTAGATTTTAATTTTTAGTGACCAAAATCTTACAACAAAATACGATTGTTTGCCGGTTGGTTAAAGGCGAGTTAATGTCAATTTAAAGGCGAGATAATTTCCTAAATAACGGTTTTGAACTCTTCATAACTCAACTATAAGGCGGTTATGGACATAAGACCGCAAAGGAGTTTTTATGAACGAAAAAGTGAAATCGGGTTCGCGAAATGTAGCAATTGTCGGCCCTTATTTGAGTGGGAAAACAACTTTACTAGAAAGCTTGTTATTTGTAACAGGTGCTATTTCTCGCAAAGGCAGCGTTAAGGATGGTAACACAGTCGGCGATAGCTCTCAAGAAGCACGCGATCGCCAAATGAGCGTAGAAGTCAGCAGTGCTAGCACTGAATATAATGACACTCGCTTCACCTTTATTGACTGCCCTGGCAGTGTAGAATTTGCTCAAGAAACTTACAACGCCCTAATTGGAGTTGATGCGGCAATTGTAGTTTGCGAACCCATCAATGATCGCGTCCTCACCCTTGCTCCTCTATTTAAATTCCTGGATGACTGGGAAATTCCCCACCTAGTCTTTGTCAACAAAATGGATCGGGCGAATATCCACGTTTTGGAAACATTACACGCCCTTAAAGCCGTTTCTAGTCGTCCCCTTGTCGCGCACCAATACCCAATTCTGGGAGGGGAACAACTCATCGGTTTTATTGACTTGGTTACTGAACAAGCGTACCATTACCATTCCGGCGCGCCTGCTGACCCAGTTCCATTTCCTGAAGAACTAAAAGAAGAAGAACACATTGCACGGGCAGAAATGCTCGAAGCTTTAGCAAATTTTGACGACCACTTACTAGAAGAACTTTTAGAAGACATTGAACCGCCCCAAGAGGAAATCCTCAAAGATTTAAAAATGGAATTAGGGGCGGATTTAGTAGTACCAGTATTTTTTGGTGTTGCTGAACAAGATTATGGAGTTCGACCCCTACTAGAAGCCTTAGTGCGAGAAGCACCTGAACCCGAAACTACAGCCGAACGCCGCTTAAGTAAACAAAAAGACGGCGCTACCATAGCCCAAGTGTTAAAGACCTATTACACTCCTCAAGGCGGAAAACTTTCCCTAGTGCGGGTTTGGCAAGGTAAATTAACCGATGGTATAGTCCTCAACGGTGTCCGCGCTGGTGGTATTTATCGTCTGATGGGACAACAGCTACAACAAGTCAATCAAGTTGGGGCTGGAGAAATTGTCGCTTTAAGCCGGATGGAGGGTATCAAGACAGGAGATACAATTTCCAACAATACTGTTAAGGAATTACCCAAAACTGAACAACTAGAACCAGTTTATGCCCTCGCCATTATTCCCGAAAAGCGCAACGATGAAGTAAAGCTAAGTGGTGCGATCACCAAATTGTTAGAAGAAGACCCTTCTCTTGCTTGGGAACAACACGGTGACACCCACGAAGTTATCCTTTGGGGTCAAGGCGAAATTCATTTACAAGTGGCACTAGACCGCCTGCGTCGCAAGTATAATTTGCCGATGACAACCCACTTGCCACAAATACCTTACAAAGAAACTATCCGCAAACCAGCTTCATCAGTTCACGGGCGCTACAAGCACCAAAGTGGTGGTCACGGTCAGTTTGGCGATGTTTATCTCGACATCCAACCCTTAGGACGAGGTGAAGGTTTTAACTTCAAGGAAACCATTGTTGGTGGCGTGGTTCCCAAACAGTATATTCCCGGTGTAGAAATGGGTGTACGGGAATTTTTAGCACACGGGCCCTTGGGTTTCCCAGTTGTAGATGTGGCGGTAACTTTAACTAACGGTTCCTACCACACCGTCGATAGTTCCGAACAAGCATTTAAGCAAGCTGCCCGTGTAGCAATGCAAACCGGAATCTCCCAGTGTCAACCCACCCTCCTAGAACCAATTTTGCGGGTGCAAGTTACAACTCCCAGCGAATTCACCTCCAAAGTCATGCAACTAGTGACTGGTAGACGGGGGCAGATTTTAGGTTACGAAGCCATTCATGATTGGCAAGGTTGGGATAGTATTACAGCTTACTTGCCCCAAGCCGAGATGCATAACTTTATTGTAGAGTTGCGATCGCAAACTCTCGGGGTTGGTTCTTTCCACTGGGAATTTGACCATCTCCAAGAAGTTCCCGATAAACTGGCTGAACGGATTCTGACTACTAACGGTGGTAATGGAGGTAATGGTAACAATAAATAGTTTAGGTTTTTCAGACTGATAAATTTAAGGACACCCATAATGGGTGTCCTTGATTTTGTTTTTCATTCCAGTGATCGCATCCTACTTTGAACATCCACGTTCTTTATCTAAATTAATCTAGAGCTTTAACCATCCAAACAATAGGTTTACAGTTAATTGCAAGTTCCCAAATCAATCAGGAACTGGTAATATTTCTTGTTCTTCTTGGAAAATTTCTGGTTGTTGTCCTAGTGGGTAAATCAAAAGCGATCGCTCATCTGGATCGATCAACCAACCCATGCGACAGCCCTGTTTGAGACAATGTAAAATATTACCAATCACTTTTGTCGGACTTTGGTCTGGTGATAAAATTTCGATAGTCCAGTCTAGAGCTGCTTGAAAAACATTCGCTACATCTCCATTTTCATCTTTTGGAATTCGCTCCCAAGCAAAAACTGCTACATCTGAAACAATTGAACGTCCACCAAATGTACATCGCAACTCTGGAAAAGCAAGAGCAATTTTCTTTGGCTTGACTACGGCATTCATAGAACTAACTAATTCACCTTGAAGAATACTATGCTTTCCTTGTGGCATTGGTTTTTGAATTATTTGTCCATTAATATATTCACTAGCTGGTTTAGTTTCTGGTAACTTGAGAAACTCTTCCAAAGTTAGGGTTTTCGTTGTTAGCTGTACCATATGTCTTAGTTTCCCAAATCTTTAGTTATTAAACTATCCCAAATAAGCTTTTTTGACTCGCTCATCAGTAATTAATTGGGTAGCTGCACCTGTAAGAGTAATACAACCAGCTTCTAAAACATATCCCCGATCTGCAATCTGTAATGCTAAATTGGCATTTTGTTCAACTAATAAAATAGTCACGCCTGTGGCACGTAAATTATCAATAATACTAAATATTTCCCTAACTATTGTCGGTGCTAAACCTAAACTTGGTTCATCTAATAATAAAAGTTTTGGTCTACTCATCAAAGCACGGGCGATCGCTAACATTTGTTGTTCACCGCCACTAAGGGTTCCTGCTAGTTGATTGCGTCTTTGTGCTAAACGTGGAAATAGTCCAAATTGATGCTGAATATCGTTTTTTATCTCTGCTTGCTGAGAACGAATATACGCACCTAAAAGCAAATTATCGTAAACAGTTTGTCTCGTTAATACTCTACGTCCTTCTGGACAATGGGCAATACCCAATTGTACAACTTCATGAGATTGGCGACGGGTTATATTGCGGCCACTATAAATAATTTCACCACTTTTAGGACTGATAATTTTAGATATAGCCCGAAGAGTAGTAGTTTTGCCTGCACCGTTAGCACCTATGAGAGTGACTACTTCACCATTATTGACAACTAAATTAATATTTTGCAGTGCTTGAATACCACCATAATTAATATATAGGTTTTTTATTTCCAGAACTGGGTAGCTTTTCTGATTCTCTGTGTTCATCGGTGTGTATCTGTGGTTGATTAAAGATTCAGGATGTTTTCTTAGTTTCTGATATTGAGTTCGGTTAATCACTTATAATCAAGAACCTCACCCCGCCTTCGGCACCCCTCTCCTTAATAAGGAGAGGGGCTAGGGGTGAGGTTAGACGGAAATTATTAGTAATCATGCGAACTTAAATATTAGTGATTAATAAAGAATTTGAATAAAACACAAAGACACCAAGACACAAAGATCATATAAATTAATCATTTCCTAAATACGCTTCTATTACTGCTGGATTATTTTTAACCACAGTTGGTTCTCCTAAAGCAATTAATTGACCAAAATCTAAAACAGCAATGCGATCGCACAACCCCATGACTAAGGGTACGTGGTGTTCAATTAAAATAATTGTCAAATCAAAGCGATCGCATAGATTGCGAATAAACTCACTCAGTTGTTGCTTCTCACTGGGGTTCATGCCGGCGGCGGGTTCGTCAAGGAGCAAAATTTGTGGTTCTAGGGCTAAAGCACGAGCAATTTCTAGCCGACGCTGATCACCATAGGCAAAATTTTTAGCTTTTTCTTCTGCACGATGTTGCAAACCCACTAGTTCTAGTAATTCTAAAGCTTTCTGCTTACTTTTACGTTCTTCTGTAGATGCTGGTGGTACTCCTATTACACCTGTAAGTATATTGCTGTGAATATGCAAATGTCGGGCAATAATTACATTTTCCAGTGCTGAAAGTTCACCAAATAAGCGAATATTTTGAAAAGTTCGAGCAATACCTAAAGCGGCAATTTGGTGGGGGCGTAATTGAGAAATTTCTTGATGATGATAAGTTAATTGTCCACTTGAAGGTGGAATTAAGCCTGTAATTAAATTAAACAATGTCGTTTTACCAGCACCATTGGGACCGATTAATCCAAATATTTCATGTTTTTTAACTGTAAATGATACATTATTTACTGCCACTAAACCACCAAAGCGGCGAGTCAAGTCTTTTGCTTCTAAAATAATGTCATTGGTCATTTGTTATTTGTCATTTATACTAAATATAGATTTTAGTCAATAATTTGTTGAGTTGTTCCTCGTTCCCTTTTAATTTGGCTTTTGGCTCTTATCTCTTATTTTCGCAAATTTACGTCTTTTAAAAATATCTGGGGTGACAAGTCCTTGGGGGAAAAAGATGGTTCCCAGAACTATTAGTAAACCAAAAATAATTAATCTACCATCTCTTAAAAATTGCGCTAGCCAAGTTGGTAAACCACCTGTATCTGCAATGCTTCTTAAAACTTCTGGTAGGGCTGTAAATAACATGCCTCCTACTACTGCGCCTAAAAAAGTTCTCGAACCACCAATTAAGACAAAAGTTAAATAAATAATACTGGCATCAAATGTACCTTGGCGGGCATTCCAGGTATTGAGAAAATGAGCGCTAATTGCACCAACTACTCCAGCCAAAATTGCCCCAAGTGTAAAAGCTAAAACTTTATAGTAGGTGGGGTTAATTCCCATTGCACTTGCTGCTAATTCATCTTCACGAATCGCAGTTAAAGCCCTACCTACACGAATACGTTCTAAACGGTAAATTAACACCATACTAATGATTAATAATGGTAGGGCAATCCACAAATATTCAATAGGTGTTTGGAAAGGTTGGGGAATACCAAAAATTCCCACAGCACCACCTGTAATATCTAAATTAAGGGAAAGAACCCGCAAAACTTCTACAAAAGCAATAGTGGCGATCGCTAAATAAATTCCCCGCAACCGCAAAGCAGGAATTCCTACCGCTATCCCCAGTAATCCTGAAACTACTCCAGCAATTAACATTTCCAACAACAATAATGAAATCGGAAAAAGATTACCGCTAGAAGTAAAAACTGTTGTGGAAAGAATCGCTGCTATATATCCACCCAAAGCATAAAATCCAGGACTAGCTAAAGACAATTGTCCAGCCATTAATGGTAAATACAGCGATAGTCCTAGCAGCGCCCCCAAAACCATAGAAACAATTAAAGCACCATAGGTAGCAATAAAATCAGCCATTTGTCAATAGTCATTTGTCATTGGTCATTGGTCATTTGTCATTGGCAAGAGACTTGTTAAAAAATTCTCCCTTGTCTTGTTTGTCCTCCTTATCCTCCTTATCCTCCTTGTCCCCGATCCCTTAATACGATGTTCCATATTTGTGAGCAAAAATTTTAGATTTACCATCATGACTAGCTTTGGTAATTAAATCATCATCAGGATAAATCACTTCATCATTGGGGGTGCGATCGCCTACTTCTAAATAAAGTGCGATCATTGACGTACGCCAAATCTCTCTGTATCCATCCGTGTTCATCTGTGTGCATCGGTGTTCGATTTTAAAAACATATCGTAAAGGCTAACATCTAAATAGCTAACAAAAATTCCCACCTAGCCACCAATAGAAAAACTGTGTGTCCATCCGTGTTCCATGAGTGTATCCTGCCTTAAGCCTATGAGCGCGTCTACATCTGTGTTCGATTTCTTCGTACTTGTTTTCATACATCCTCTTTAACAGTGATCAGTGATCAGTTTCATTACTGGGTATAAGTCCTCCAGTAATTGGTGTCAGGCGTTGGTGATCCGATCTGTCACCCCACTATATCCCTTTTAAACCTTCTGAATAACTTGCCGTCCCAACAAACCCTGTGGCCGAACTAAGAGCATAATAAACAAAATGCTAAAGGCAACAGCATCTTTATAGCCAGAGTATTCTGCTGGGACAAACGCTTCTACTAAGCCAATAACCAAACCCCCTAAGACTGCACCGGGAATACTCCCTAAACCACCCAAGACAATTACCGCTAAACCCCGCAATCCAAAACCAATGCCGAAGTAAGGCCCGGCTATACTTACACTAGAGGCAACTAAAGTTCCCGCCACTCCTGCTAAGAAACTGCTGATAAAAAATGTCAAAATAATAAAGCGATCGCAGTTGATTCCTAATAAACTGGCTGTAGTTGCATCTTCTGCGATCGCCTGCATTGCCTTACCGTATTTTGTGCGACTAATAAAATAACTCAGGATAGCGACAAATACCATTGAAACTACAAAAATCACCACCTGCACAGTGCGGATGGGAATAGGGTTTGCTTCTGTACCAAAGTTAATTGCAGGTGGTAGATTTCCATAGGTATTCGCTGGGTAAGTGTAACTTTCTGCACCAACTAGATACTGGATTAAATTGACAATTACCACTGCCACACCTAAGCTAGAAACAACGGTTAAAAGAGGATCGGAACCCCTTTGGCGCAAGGGTAAAAAGGCAACGCGTTCTACCATTACTCCTACTAATCCCGCTAAGATACTTCCCAAAATTAAAGCTAAAGCAAAAGGCAATTGTACAGGTAAGGCTGCATTTGCTAGCAAACCATTAAATCCAAATCTGCCACCAACCAGTGCATAGGTGAAATATGCACCCAGTGTAAAAATTGCACCATGAGCTAAATTAATAATGCCTAAAATTGAGTAAACCAGGGTATATCCTAAAGCAAAAATGGCGTAGACACTGCCAATAGATAACCCGTTTAAAAACTGTTGTAAAAATAGAGTGATATCCATTGGAAGTTATAGGTAAGAGACTAGGAATTCACCACATAAAGTATGTGGTGTTTGTAATTACTTTTAATTAACGAACACCTATGTAGACGTACTTTGCGCGGCTTAGATGCAAGTAGACAGATGCACACCGATAATCTGTCTGTATTCATCTGTGTACCCTGCGGGAAGCCTATGAGCGCGTCTACGATTTTAAAAACAGGATTTTTGCCATAGTTTGAATTCACATTAGGTCTAACTTATTTTAAAAATGCAAATTTTCCATTGTTACCATTTTTTTCCATCTTAATTTGAGCAACATAAAAGTCTTTTTGCACAATTTCACCTTCTGGAGTAAATGAAATTTCACCAATAGGCGTATTGTATTTACCTGCTAGTATCTGTTTATTTAATTCTGTCCGTAGTTTATCTACAGGAAGGGTGGTAATTTTGGTTTTTTTATCTAAAGCTTTCAAAGCCTCTACATACACCTGCACTGCTGTAAAAGCTTGAGCGCTAAATTGGGGTGGTTCTTTTTTGTATTGCTCTACGTATGCTTTGCGAAATGCAGCGTTGATTTCTCCTGGATGTTCTGGACTGTAAGCTTGAGCAATCATAACGCCATCACAAAGAGCTTTACAAACAGACAATACATTTGATGTATTCAAACCATTACCACCAATAATTGCACCTTTGTATCCTAACTCTCGCAACTGCCGTACTAAGTTACCACCATCAGCAGCCAGACCAGAAATAATGATTAAATCTGGTTTTAAATTCAGGGCGTTGGTTGCTTGGGCTTGAAAATCGGTATCAGTAGTTTGAAATTTTTGGACTGTGACTAATTCTAATCCTTGATCTTTAACTGTTTTCTGAAAAATTTCTGTTTCTGATTTATTAAAAGCATCATTTTGAGCATAAAAAACTGCTACTTTTTTAATGTTAGGATTTTGCTTCAGTGCAGCTTTCACAGAATTAGGTGCGACAACAGAAACTGGTGCAGATACACGAGCTATGTAATCACCAATTTCAGGAACACCTTTTGCTGTGTTAGATGCGCCAATTACTGGTACTTTTGCCCGTTCAGCGATGGGGTCAGCACTAAAGGCTTGTTGTGATAAAGTCGGACCAACAATACCAACAACTTTATCTTTATTAATTAAAGTTTGAAATGCATTAATTGCTCCAGCTTCGTCACCACCAGCATCTTGAAATACCAGCTTGATCTTTGTGCCGTTAATGCCACCTTGGTCATTAAAATACTTCTCAGCAATTTTTGCACCTGCCACCCCTTCCTGACCGAGTAATGCGACGTTGCTGGTTTGGGCAAAGGCAATACCAATAGGTATAGGACCAGATATACTGGTTGTTGAGGTGTTGGTGGCTGTGTTTGTACCTGTGTTTATACTTGTGTTTGTACCTGTGTTGCTACCACCACAGGCTGTAAGTAGGAGAGTACAAGAAGCCAAGAATGCTGTTGTGCGAGTAATAGTTTGTTTCATAAGTGGCAAAATTCCTCAAATCTATTAATCTATTTATTTGACCATACCCCAGGTAAAGCTTCCAAGTAATTGCTCGCATCTGACTTGCGATAGATTTAATCTTATTGTCTAGGTTAACTAATTTGGGCGATCGCTTTTGATGGTCGGCTTAACTTAAATAAGAAAGTGTCACAATGGGTTCCTAGCATGAAAAAGAGAATTATTATGCAATTTCAATTTGGATACAATACACTTCTACCTCACAAGAACAGCCCTTATCTGCACAAGCGCACCCGTTCCTAGTTCGTGAATCATCCTAGAGTTTATGATCGCCGTTCCTTTAGCTGTAGCGATCGCTTCTTCCTACTTTCTTACCCCCTTACACCCTTGCCTCGGTAAATTTTCTATGCCTTTAATTAATGAAAAATTAAGAAAAAAAGCTTGGGCAAACGCGATCGCTAAACCTGCCCAAGAATTCCCACTTACTCCCCTACCTGTAATTACTGGCACAATCCCACCTGGTTTGCGCGGCACATTATATCGCAACGGTCCTGCACGGCTAGAGCGGGGCGGGATTCATGTGGGACATTGGTTTGATGGAGATGGTGCAATTCTGGGAGTACACTTCAACACTTCTACTCCCCTCGAAGAAGGGGGGGGTGCTACTGCTGTCTATCGCTACGTCCAAACAGATGGTTACAAAAAAGAAACAGCAGCAGGGAAACTGCTTTACGGTAACTACGGAATGACAGCACCAGGAGCATTTTGGAATCGATGGTTAAAGCCAATTAAGAATGTAGCCAATACCTCGGTGCTAGCATTGCCTGATAAACTATTGGCTCTGTGGGAAGGTGATCATCCTTATGCCTTAGACCTACAAACACTGGAAACCAAAGGTTCAGACAATTTGGGCAGACTTGACAAAGGCTTGCCCTATTCTGCTCATCCTAGTGTAGATTTACACACTAAAGAGATTTTTAATTTTGGTATCTCCGTTGGAAATAATGGTACACTCAATCTTTTCAAAAGTGACTGGACAGGTAAAATCGTCCAAAAAGCGCAGTTTCCTCTAGAAGGCTTGCCTGTCATACATGATTTTGTCCTAGCAGGGCCATATCTTGTCTTTTTTGTTCCTGCTGTCCGGTTGAATATTCTTCCCGTTCTCCTTGGAATAAATACTTACAGTGATTGTCTCAAATGGCAACCCCAGGTAGGAACACAAATTTTAATTTTTGATCGCCAAACACTTTCCTTGGTAAGTCGGGGAGAAACAGAACCTTGGTTCCAGTGGCATTTTGCTAATGGTTATGTAGATGCTAGCGGTGAAGTCGTTGTAGATATTGCCCGCTATCAAGACTTTCAGACAAACCAGTTTCTCCAACAAGTAGCGTTTGGTGAAACTCACACGCCAGCCAAGAGTACACTGACGCGAGTTCGTATCAATCCTCAAACTGGTGCAGTGACAAACATTCACCAAATATTAGACCGCAATTGTGAATTCCCCAGCGTACCACCTGAAAATGTTGGACAAGCCTCGCGCTACACTTATTTTTCCATATCTCGACAAGGAACAGATATTAGCCAAGAACTATTAAATGCGATCGCCTGCTACGATCACGAAAGCGAAACTCTCACCGAAGCAGACTTTGGTGAAAATTGCTATCCTAGTGAACCCATTTACGTTACAGACGCCGACAACCCAGAACAAGCTTGGATTTTAACAGTTGTGTACGATGGCAATTGCGATCGTAGTCAAGTTTGGGTTTTTAATGCTCATCGGTTAAATGAAGAACCTGTGTGTAAACTGGAACTACCAAGTGTGATTCCTCATAGTTTTCACGGTACTTGGAAAGAAGTGTAATACCAATTCGCCAAAAGAATGCGACAGATAGGCCATCTTGTAGAGACGCGATTCATCGCGTCTTTATCCAAGGATGTGTTGCAATCATTAATTGAATTGGTATAAGAAAAGCCCATAAAACACGGTATTTTGAAAAATCGAACACCGATGCACACCAATAAACACCGATGTACATAGATAGATCGTTAGATTAGTCAATACAATAAGATAAATTTTGCAAATAGAGAAGCGATACAAATAATCTATCTGTGTTTATCGGTGTTCGATTTCCATAAAATAATTTTGTCGTGGTTTCAATTCACATTAGATGTAAGTTGCAAAGCTGTACTAAGAATCAGGCATAATCGTATCTTGAAAATTCGCACCGTTCAGATTAGCTCCTGCTAACTTCGCTCCTGTAAGGTTAGCACCTGCTAAATTAGCCCCTTTGAGGTTACTCCATCGCAAGTCAGCACCTCGCAAGTCAGCCTCACTCAGGTTAGCCTGCAACAGGTAGGCACTACTCAGGTGGGCTTTGCTGAGATTTACTTGGTAAAGATCAGCTTTATAAAGATAAGCTCCTATTAATTCCGCTTCGTGCAGGTTGGCTTTGCTCAAATCTGCCCCAATCAAGTTAGCTTCGATGAGGTTGGCAAAACAGAGGTTAGTGCGGTGCAGTTTGGCTGTACCCAAATCAGCACCTCTTAAGTTTGCACCTTTTAAGTCAGCCCCAATTAAATTAGCATCAGCAAGCACAGCATTTTTGAGATTGGCTTGACTCAAGTTAACTCCAATCAAATTCGCATGGCTCAAATTTGCCTGGGTAAGTTGGGTAAAACTTAAGTTGGCAACACTGAAATTAACTAAACTTAAGTTAGCTTCAGCCAAATTTGCTTCATAGAGATCAACACCACTCAAATCTGGTTCAATATCGGGGTTTTTTTCTCTCCACTCCATCCATGTGACTGCACCAGCTTTCAGTAAAGCTAGATGCTCTTGATTTGCCATTTTGTCTCCTTTATTCCTGACGCATTGCCAGGGGATTTGTCCTACCTGCTACACTTTCAATTGCCGTTAATGCTCCGGCTGCACCTGCAAGAATATCCCGTTCTTGTCCACCCAAATAAAGCCGTCCAAAACTACCCACAGCTTGAACTTCCAAGATATTAATCGCTGCTGATTTTTCGGCTTCATTCGCAGCGAGGGCGGCGTAAGCAGCAGGCTCAACTTCCAATACATACAGCGTTTGTCCTGCCAGTAATAATTGTCCGCGACGGGTGCGGTTAATTAGTTGTGTTTGGTAAGCATCAATGTTGCGGATAATCTGGCTAGAAACAACACGTGGTTTGAGACATTCTTCTCTTCTAACTCCTAGTGTTGCTAAAATGGCTTGACCGGCTGCTCGTGTTTCTCCTTGGGAAGCAGAATGAACTTCCAATAAACCGTATAGTCTTTCAACTACCTGTACTCCAGGACGAACGGAAGCAGCTTTGAGTGCTACATCTGTAATCCGATTAATCTCAATTCCAGGCGAGATTTCCACCCACAGCGATGTATCCCCAGGTAATGGCAAGAAACCTTGAGCTACCGTTCCCATATATGCTGCGTGTTGGGGTTGCAAGCTATCGAGAAATACGAAACTGCGTAGTTCTACTCCCAAGGTTCTATTCTCCAGTCATCAGGGTCAAAATGATTTGTTGCAAAATGTGTACTTAAGTTTAAAGTACCATAAAGCTATGTTTATGCATAAGCTAGGGGATTGGGGATTGGTAATCGCAGAACAGCGATCGGGGAATGGGCATTGGTGTTTACTCTCTCCCTTATCTCCCTTGTCTCCATTCCCTATTTTCCTGTATAAATACTGCCATCAGGCATGATTGCCCCGATTAAATTCGCTCCTTGGAAGTTAACTCCTTATAGATCAGCACCTTGAAAGTTAATGACTTGATGTCTTTTTTTAAGTGAAGAATTCTGGGAAATATTTGTAATATCGATTGGTGTCTCATCAAAAATAATTCCTTTATTCTCCACAGAAGTTGCTGCAACTCTAGCATACATAGCTACCCATTTAAATAAGTATGCTAAGTCAATAGGAATTTGAACTTTAGAAAACAAAATAATGACAAAAATGTTTCCCGATGGTAACATACCTCCCAATCCCAAAACAGATTTTATTTGGTAGGGAATAACAAATTGGGTTTGAGCTGGAATATATGGACTATCAATTGCTTCTGGAATATAAAATACATTAAAGTTTTTCTTACCTAAATTAATGATTATTTCTGGTTCCGGCTTAATTACATTTTCTATTTCTAGACCAAATTGCCAAATCAGTTGGGAAATCATCGGAATTTTAGCAACAGTATCTTGGTCTATTAATGAAATCACCTGATGTCCTATAGACAATTTCCTTGAATTTCACTGCGGATTTTTCCCATTGTTGCCAATAATATTAGGCACTTTGTATCCTGATTTATAGTACGTTCATTTAATATTAGTTCTGCTTCCAACTGAATGTCTTCGGGTAGAGTGCCATAGGGATGGGTTTTAAAAAATCTGACTAAACTACAAGCCGGATTTCCATCTGGCAAGACAAAATTTTTGTAGATATAGCTTACCATGCTTACTGCCATTGCCTCCATACTGGCAGCATCCGTATTCATGTTACGTAGTTTCACAGCAAACTTTAATAAATCATCTTTTGTTAAACGATTCAAAACATACATTTTTATTTATTCGAGAAGTCCTGATTCGCTACAAATTAAGTGTGAATAAAAATTCTACTGCTAATGAAGGAGTAGAAAACAAAATACAAGTCAAAAAATAAACTTTTGGAGCAATTTTTGTAAAAGATTTAATTAACTATGATCTACGCAATTTACAAATTAATTATCTTATGTATCACTAAAATAAATCATTTTAGACTTTTAGTAATCATGTTTTCTTGTTTGTGTAGACGTTACGCAGCTTTTGCTAGACATTGCTGATTGAGGAATAGAAAAATCAAGTTACAAAGGTTGAAAATCATATATATCTCCTATTTTGATTTTTCTGTCAATGTGTAAATCCTATTAACGACTAATCATGTTCACAGAAAATCGATATTAGGTACTAATTATGTAGCAAAAAAGCTAACACTGATAAATCAGAGAGTTGTGATAACATAGGTTGACACAAATAAAGTTAATTAGTTAGGCTCGTCATTTTTAGGAGCGTTTCTAAATACTAGGAATTACTTTATGAATTAAGCTACCTAAGCTGTCGTATATCCAGTTATACCGGACTCAGATTGTATAAACACAGCAAATATCGTCAGAGAGTAGCTTAATTGTTCACAATTGTGCAATATTCTACCCATCTGGTTGTGGTCGCGACAAAATCAAAGAGCGAAAATAGAATACACGGGCCAGTAATCAGTAATCAGTTAACTGTTAACTGATTACTAATTACTGTTAACTGTTATATAAGGAGTTTGTTATCTGTGGTTTTACAAATAAAAACTAGTGCCTACGAAGCGAAAACCCAAGAAATTGCCAGAGTTTTGCTAGGGGCGACACAGGAAAATCGTAATTTCTTCTCGGCTTTACGGGATCAGATGCGCTGGGATGATAGGATGCTGGCTTGGGCGATGAGCAATCCCGGATTACGGGTGCAGTTATTTCGTTTTATAGATACTTTACCTGCTTTACATAGCAAATCGGAAATTGCCGCCCACTTACAGGAATATTTAGGCGATGAGTCCGTAGAATTACCATCTGCCTTAAAGGGAATGTTAAATTTTGCCAATCCCGATTCCATGCCAGGACAGGTTGCTGCTACAACTGTGGCTACAGCAGTAGAAACATTAGCTCATAAATATATTGCTGGAGAAAATATTAAACAGGTACTCAAGACGATTGAGCGACTGCGCAAGGACAAGATGGCTTTCACCGTAGATTTACTAGGTGAGGCGGTAATCACGGAAGCAGAAGCACAATCTTATCTGGAACGCTATCTTGATTTGATGCAACAATTAGCAGAAGCAGCGAAGAATTGGGCAACTGTGCCATTAATTGATCAAGCAGATGGCGAACCACTGTCGAAAGTTCAGGTTTCTGTAAAGTTGACGGCTTTTTACTCCCAGTTTGATCCATTAGATCCTCAAGGTAGTGAAGCAAGGGTAAGCGATCGCATCCGTATTCTTTTGCGTCATGCTAAGGAGTTGGGTGTTGCTGTTCACTTTGATATGGAACAGTATGAGTACAAAGATTTAATTTTCAGTATTCTGAAAAAACTTTTGCTCGAAGAAGAGTTTCGCACTCGTACAGATATTGGTATGACCATCCAAGCATATCTGCGTGACAGTGAACAAGATGCCAAAGCATTAATTGATTGGGCAAAAGAGCGTGGTTATCCCATTACAATTCGTCTAGTAAAAGGTGCTTACTGGGATCAAGAAACTATTAAAGCAGAACAGAAACATTGGCCACAGCCAGTTTACAATCACAAAGCAGCAACGGATGCGAACTTTGAGAACATTACCCAGTTATTGCTGGAAAATCACCAATACGTTTATGCTGCTATTGGTAGCCATAATGTGCGATCGCAAGCTCATGCTATAGCGATCGCCCAAAGTTTGAAAGTTCCTCGCCGTTGCTTTGAAATGCAAGTCCTCTATGGTATGGGTGACAAACTTGCTAAAGCTTTAGTTGATCAGGGTTATCGCGTCCGCGTTTACTGTCCCTATGGCGAACTTCTCCCCGGAATGGCATATCTGATTCGTCGTTTGCTAGAAAATACTGCTAATAGTTCTTTCTTAAGGCAAAATTTAGAAAATCGTCCTGTAGAAGAACTACTAGCACCTCCACAAATAAGACAGGAAGACAAAGAGAAAGTAGCCAGGGGAGATGGCAGAAGAGAACTTGTAGCAGCAGACACAGACGACAAAGTAGCCAGGGGAGACGGAAGAAGAGAGTTTAGAAATCTAGAAGACAACGGAAAAATTGCTGACAAATTTGTTGGTGCAGCAGATACAGATTATGCAGAGGAAGAATTAAGAAAGGAATCACAACAAGCTTTACGAACTGTCCGCCAGCAACTTGGTAAAACTTATCTGCCGTTAATTAATGGTGAATATGTTAATAGCCAAGAAATTATTGATTCCGTTAACCCGTCAAATTACAGTGAAGTAGTTGGTAAAATTGGTCTCTTGAGCGTCGAACAAGCAGAACAAGCAATGCAAGCTGCAAAAGCTGCCTTTCCTAGTTGGCGTAAAACACCCGTGAAACAACGTGCTGGTATCTTATACAAAGCTGCTGATTTAATGGAACAACGTCGTGCTGAACTTGCTGCTTGGATTGTGCTGGAAGTCGGAAAACCAGTGCGAGAAGCAGACGCAGAAGTAAGTGAAGCGATCGACTTCTGTCGCTACTATGCTGTAGAGATGGAACGACTGAATCAAGGTTACAATTACGACGTTGCTGGCGAGACAAATCGTTATATTTACCAACCACGGGGAATTACGGTTGTGATTTCTCCTTGGAATTTTCCGTTAGCGATCGCCACAGGAATGACAGTCGCAGCTTTAGTTACTGGTAATTGTACCTTGCTTAAACCTGCGGAAACATCATCAGTGATTGCAGCGAAACTAACCGAAGTCTTAGTTGATGCTGGTATACCTAAAGGTGTATTTCAATATGTACCAGGCAAGGGTTCCCAAGTTGGTGCTTACTTGGTTAATCACGCAGATACACATGTAATTGCTTTTACTGGCTCACAAGAAGTTGGTTGTAGAATTTATGCAGAAGCCGCCAACCTCAAACCTGGTCAAAAGCATATGAAGCGGGTAATTGCAGAGATGGGAGGCAAAAATGGCATTATCATCGATGAAAGTGCTGATTTAGACCAGGCAGTTATGGGTGTTGTGCAATCGGCATTTGGTTATAGCGGTCAAAAATGTTCTGCTTGTTCACGGGTGATTGTCCACACAGCTATTTACGATAGCTTTGTACAGCGTTTCGCACAAGCAACCAAATCGCTAAACGTGGGTGCGGCGGAGTTACCTGGTACTCAGGTAGGGCCTGTGATTGATGCTAATGCACGCGATCGCATTCGCGCGTATATCGAAAAAGGCAAGGCAGAAGCAAAGGTTGCTTTGGAAATGCCAGCACCGGACAACGGTTATTTTATTGGCCCGGTGATTTTTACAGATGTATCGCCAAATGCAGTAATTGCCCAACAAGAAATTTTTGGTCCGGTCGTCGCCGTCATTAAAGCGAATAATTTCCCAGAAGCTTTGAAAATTGCCAATAGTACTAACTATGCTTTGACAGGAGGCCTTTACTCTCGCACACCATCGCACATTCAAAAAGCACAAGAAGATTTTGAAGTCGGGAATTTGTACATTAACCGCACCATTACTGGTGCGATAGTCGCAAGACAACCTTTTGGTGGTTTCAAACTTTCTGGAGTTGGTTCTAAAGCTGGTGGCCCTGATTACTTGCTGCAATTTCTAGAACCGCGTACCATTACGGAGAATATTCAACGGCAAGGTTTTGCACCAATTGAAGGAGCAGATTGAAGAAGGCAGATGGCAGATGGCAGATGGCAGAAGGAAGAATTGGACAGAGATTTAAACCTTGATGCCAACTGAGCCTCCTGCCTTGCCCGAAGGGTAATACGGAGAGAAATTTGAATGCTAAGTAATTAGCATAGCCCTTTTTCTTTCTCTGTGTTCTCTGCGTCTGGTGCGGTAAAAAATTTTTTAAACCACACAGGCGCAGAGAAAACGGAGGCAATATCGAAAAACAGCAAGCTTTTAAGTAAAGCTATATGTCGAATATATTTGAAACCCAACTAGAAAGCTGTTATGCCAAAAACCGCAAAGAATGGCGAGAATGGTTAGAGAAAAATCATCGTACCTCTGTTGGTGTTTGGCTCATTTATTACAAAGTAAAAAGTGGTCAACCAAGTGTTCAATATAGCGAAGCAGTAAAAGAAGCCTTATGTTTTGGCTGGATTGATAGTAAAGCCAAATCATTAGACGAAGAACGCTACATGCAAATATTTACACCTCGAAAATCGAAAAGTGTATGGTCAAAATTAAATAAGCAATACATTGAAGAACTTATCGAACAAGGTTTAATGACTGAAGCTGGTTTAGAAAAAATTGCAACTGCAAAATAAGATGGCTCCTGGACATCATTAGACGCGATAGAGGCATTAATCATTCCCGCAGATTTCAAGCAAGCATTAGAAGCAAATGAAACTGCCAAGAGATATTTTGAGAAATTTAGTAACTCTTCGAAAAAGAATATTCTCTTGTGGATTGAAAGTGCGAAACGACCGGAGACAAAATTAAAACGTATTGAGCAAACTATAAGTTCAGTCGCACAGAATAAAAATCCATTGCTGCGATAACTATAAGAATGATGAGAACATTCTGCCTTTTAAGGAAGTCCTATAGATAGAAAAATATGATCTATAAGGGTAAAATTAGATAATTTAAAGTGAAATGATGAGTAATTTAACAGTCAGAGTTGCTCATATACCTGAAGAGTTAATGGAAATTGAGAAAATTAGAAGGGTAGTTTTTCAGGAAGGACAGGGAGTGGAACAAGATTTAGATTTTGATGGTCTAGATGAGATATGCGATCAGTTAATTGCTCATTTAAATGGAGAATGTGTAGGAACAGCTAGGATTAGATATTTGGATGATCAAACTGCAAAAATAGAAAGATTAGCCGTTTTAGAAATGGCAAGAGGACAGGGTATTGGTCAGAAAATAACAAAAGAAGCACTCGAAGTCATAGCTAGTAAAAATATTCCAGAAGTTGTAATTAATGCTCAAGAGTATGTAAAAGGTTTATATCAAAAACTAGGTTTTCAGCAAGAAGGAGAAGTTTTTGAAGAAGCTGGAATTCGTCATGTAAAAATGAGGAAAAGTTTAATTGGTTAGTAGTAGAGACGCGATTAATCGCGTCTGTACATTAGGCAATTAATCGCGTCTGTACTGGTTAGTTGTTAGTAGAGAGTTTTACTTGATGATTATGAATTGATATTGTTTATATTCCTATTCACTATTACCCATTACCATTAACCACTATCCACTAACGACTAAATCTTATGATGTTCCTGGTTTATGAGTCATCCAAAATATCGGCGCAAACAGTTTAAGAATTTACTGATACTCAGCATGATTTGGCTATTGGGTGCGGTGTGCGATCGCATCTGGTTTGCTTTAGATAATTCTATTCCAGCTTGGGATCAGGCAGATTATTTAACTGGCACTTTGATTTATTGGCAGGCATTGCAGCATCCCCAATTTTGGGATAGCCAATGGTGGCAAAATTTTTGGATGTTATCCTCGAAAATCCCACCTTTAACTTACATTGTTGGGGCTGTTGTTCAAAATATTTTTGGCACTGGGCCAGATCAAGCTGCACTAATTATGCTGTTATTTAGTGCTATTTTATTAGGTTCAGTTTATGGATTAGGTGCAATATTATTTAGCGAAGCTGTAGGTTTGTGGGCAGCTGCACTCTGTCAAGTTATGCCTGCTCTTTATAGATTACGCTTAGATTTTCTTCTCGATTATCCCCTTGCAGCTGTTGTCACCCTCAGTTTTTTTTGCCTGACAGTTTGGAAAGTCAAAGGCAGATGCCAGAAGGCAGAAAGCCGCGAATTCTCCTCCCACTCCTCACACCCCACCCTACGGGAAGCCGCGCAAAGCGCGTCTACACACCCCTTACACCCCTCATACCCCCCCCACCTCCCCATCGCCCCCCAACCCCACAAAGTGGGGACCCCTAGCCCCCCATCCCCCCCTCTCCTCTGGGCAGCAGCTTTTGGCTTATCCTTGGGTTTGGCATTAATGGTGAAGCAGACAGCGTTATTTTTTCTACTGATACCGATAGTGTGGGTAGGGTTTGGCGCACTTCGTCAACGTTGTTGGGGAAAGTTATTTCAGTTACTCGGGGCTTTATGTTTGTCGATATTGGTGTTTGGTTCCTGGTATCGCACCAATTGGTTGCTTATCCTGACATCTGGCAAACGGGCAACGATAGATTCTGCGATCGCTGAAGGTGATGCACCCCTAAATACACTGCAAGCTTGGACTTACTATTGGGAACAATTGCCAGAACAAGTGTCATTGCCTTTGTTACTTGTGCCGATATTTGCGTTGCTGATTTACTGGGGACGTTCATCAAAAGACGTCCAGACCTGGAGAGTGGGAGACACAGAGACGGAGAAATTTTTCATCACATCTGTGCCTCAGAGTGCCTCCTCACTCCAATGGTTAGCAATCTTTTTGGTAGGTGCTTACTTCCTGTCATCTTTAAACCCAAACAAAGATGATAGATATGTGTTGCCTTATTTACCGACATTTTCAGTATTTTTAGCATACGGATTGACCCGCTTCCGGAGTCTTTGGGCGTGGCGGATTCGTTGGGGTACTTTTGGTTTGGTAGTGCTTTTAATGATATTCAACTTGTTTCCCATTGGCGGCTTTGCTGGTGATTGGATGACATCAGCTTTGAGTCCCAATGCCCAGCATTACCCCTATATGAAAGAAGAGTTACCTCATCGCCAAATTATTGCCCAAATCATTGCCACAGAACCATATTTGCGTTCCACATTGGGAGTATTGCCATCCACCAAAAAAATTAACCAGCATAATTTGAATTACTATGGTAGACTAGCAAACTCCCAAGTTTATGGACGGCAGGTAGGAATAAAAAAGAAATTTGTCAAACAGGATGCGCGATCGCTTTCATGGTTCCTCACCAAAACTGGCAAACAAGGTTCAGTCCCAAAAGCCCAAGCTTTGATGGTTAAAACTGTAGAGCAAGATCGCAATCTCCAACTTCATAAGTCTTGGGTTGTCGGTAGCAGTACTCTTAAGCTTTATCATCAACAAACCCCACCGATAGAAGTCAAAGCAATTTCCTCAGAACAACCACAAGCTAAGATTGCTCTATTGCAAGTCATAGTACCAGAAAAGGCTCCACCCGGAGTACCAGTATCGGTAAGTTATGAATGGACTGGCACTTGGGAAGAACTGCAAAACGGGATAGTATTACTGACTTGGAAAAACCTCACCAACGATAAGGGACAGATGTCATGGATACATGATCACGGTATAGGTATGGGAAATTTATATGCAGGTGCAAACAAACCTCAAGGTACATTCCAAGTCACAGAAAGAATGGCAATGTTGCCACCTGTTGACATTACGCCAGGAAATTATATTTTAGAGGCTACTTACCTCAACCGAGTTTCAGGAGAAAGTTATTTAATTCCTGTACCAAAAGTAACATTACAAATCGATTCCCAAGCCCCTGCTAAGACTGCACCAGAGTTAGATATAATCACGCAATTTAGAGATTTAGCAGCAAATTTACCTCAAGGTAGAAAGGCATTGGAGCAATTATTTGCAGAAATTGCACGTATCAATCAATACGATCCTATTCAAGATTATTTGGAACAGGCGCGATTGAGTTTGGCATATAGATTGCAGTATGTTTCGCAAAACCGCGATTGGGCTTACGCTTTAGCTTTAGCAAACGTGTTGGAGAAAAGAGTCAATGGTGCAATAGCAGCTTTAGAAAAAGTTACTCAGCTAGACTCAGAAAATCCTTACGCCTGGGCATATTTAGCCTTTGTGCAAATCTATAATTGGCAGCCAAGTGCGGCTGAAAAATCTCTCCAACCGAGCTTGGTCAAAAACCCGGACTTAAAAGAAATTCAAGCATTGAATGGAGTTGCTGCCCTCATGCAAGGAAAAGTAATTCGAGCATGGGAGATTTTTCAGAAGTTAAGAGCCTAATAGGGAGGATCTCAAACGTTTGAGTTTTTTTTAAACGCGGAGGTTCGCAGAGGTTGACGCAAAGGAACGCAGAGTGTTAATTAGAGCTACTTCGTTTTGTGTTTTGAAAATTTGGGATGCTCCTGCCTTATAGCGTTGGCTTGGAAATCAAAAGTCATTTTATGACTTTGACCTTTTGGATAACGGGTTTGCCGCTCAGTTAGCTCTCTGATACTCTATTTTCAAAATATACTTCAATCCCTGATCCCTAATACCCAATCCCCAATTCCCAATATGCCTTCTAAGCGAATTCTGTTTATCAGTAACGGTCATGGAGAGGACAACCATACCTCTCATGTTATTCAAACCCTGCGCCAATTGTGTCCTTCTTTGAAAATGGCGGCACTGCCGATTGTGGGGGAAGGAAAAGCTTACCGTAGCTTGGACATCCCTATTATTGGGCCGACGCAAACGATGCCCTCTGGGGGATTCTTTTATATGAGGCGTCTGTATTTACTCAAAGATTTTCAATCAGGATTGATTGGGTTAACGTGGCGTCAGTTACAAGCGGTGTTACATTATGCTCCTGAGTGCGATTTGATTATGGCTACTGGGGATTTTATTTCCCAGACATTTGCTTATTTAACAAAGCGCCCCTTCGTCTCTTTTATTTCTTGTCTTTCTGCTCTCTACGAAGGGCGATTACGTCTCAATCCGCTTCTGTGGCATGATCTCAATTCTTCTCGATGTCTGGCAGTTTTCACTAGAGATCGCTATACAGCTTCTGACCTTCAACGGCAAGGTTTAACTAAAGCTAAATTCGGCGGTATCCCTGCTTTAGATAGGCTCGTACCTAGTGGTAAAAATTTACACTTAACACCGAATATTCCTATTGTTGCTCTTCTGCCAGGGTCACGGATGCCTGAAGCCGCACGAAATTTTCGTTTGCAGTTGCAACTGGTGCGAGAAATTGCCAAATTAGAATCCGGACAAAAACTACAATTTTACGCAGCTTTAGTACCAAATTTGAAGTCGGAACTAGACGACATTGCCAAGAGTCAAGGTTGGCAGCACGAGCAAGGCATACTCACCTATGCTGCTGCTGGAAGTTCTCTTGTGGAAGTGAGATGTTACTCAGATGCCTTTAATGACATTGTATGTTACTCTACCCTCATTATTGGTATGGCAGGCTTGGCAGTGGATCTAGCAGTAGCGAGCGGGAAACCTGTCATCCAAATTCCTGGAGAAGGCCCTCAATTTACTTATCAATTTGCAGAGGCGCAAACACGGCTATTGGGTATAAATGCCCAAACCATCGGCACTAAGCCAGCAACCCCTGAGATCCTACAGCAAGCAGCTCGACGAGTCATCGAGACTTTGCAAGATGCGGACTACCTCGCTAAATGCAAAGAAAATGGCCCAGAGCGATTTGGCCCGCCCGGTGCGTCTGAGAGAATTGCCCGCTTTCTGCTAACCTATCTAGGGGAAACTAAGTAGAAATTGCTGCTCAAGCTGCCGACTCTCAAGAAGTAATTGAAAGATATGAAAGTCCGCTCTAGTTACTGGCAACTGTTGCCTTATCTATGGCCCCAATGGCCGCTGTTAGTTAAGGGAGCAGTGTGTATTTTAGGATTTGTGTTATTCACCTTATTACTGCCCTATCTAGCAGGTCAGGTTGCTTTTTTTGTTGGTCAGGGAAATGTGAATCAGATTGCCTACTGGCTCGGACTAGCCACTCTGGTATTTTTGGTGCGGGGGCTTTTTCAATACGGGCAGAATATCTTTATGATCGCTGCTGCTCTGAACATGGTTTTAAATTTGCGTAAGCGAGTCTACGCTCATCTGCACAAACTTGGATTGGATTATTTTGAAACCACACAGACAGGCGACCTTACTTATCGTTTGACTGAAGATATCGACCGGGTAGGCGAGATTGTTGACAAGTTATCTCATCAGTTTCTCTCCAATTTCTTGCAGTTAATTGCAATTCCCGCTTACATGCTCTACCTGAATTGGCCACTGACTATGGCTGGTTTGCTTTTGGCTCCTTTGATGGCTTGGTTAATCGGACTATTCGGTCAGCGATTACTTGTCCTATCTCGTCAGAGTCAAAATCATGTTTCCAATCTGTCTGCAATGCTAACCGAAGTATTTAGCGGCATTCGAGTTGTTCAAGCTTTTGCAGCACAAGAGTATGAAGTCAAGCGATTCAATCAGGAAGCAGAACGCAATCGCCAAGCTAAGTACCGCGCTCAACAACTTAAATCTATTCAGTTTCCAGTGGTAGGTTTTTTGGAAGCAGTTAGTATTATGCTGCTGTTTTTATTGGGAGGATGGCAGATTTCCCAAGGAAACCTGACTGCTCAAGGGTTTATCAGTTTCTTAGCTGCTGTGGCTCTCTTGATTCAGCCCATCGACCTCATGATCAGCAATTTCAACGAGTACAAGCAGACTGAAGCCTCTGTAGAGCGCATCTTTGAATTAATGGCAAGACAGCCTAGCCTTAATGAAACACCAGATGCTAAAGAACTACCCCGAGTTATTGGCAAGGTAGAGTATCGTCATGTTAGTTTCGCCTACAATCCCGGCGAACCAGTCCTTAAGGATCTGTGTCTGCGTGCTTCCCCTGGCAATGTCATTGCTTTGGTTGGTTCTTCTGGTGCAGGTAAATCGACGTTGATTAATCTGTTACTTCGTTTCTATGATCCTCTGTCTGGTCAAATTCTGATTGATGATATTGATATCCGCGATGTGACACTGAACAGTCTCCGTCGTCAAATTGGGATTGTTCCTCAAGACATCACCCTATTTTCGGGAACGATCGCTCAAAATATCGGTTACGGTCAGGAGGAATTAAATTTAGAGGCAATCCAGGAAGCGGCAAAAATTGCCAACGCTCACTCTTTTATTACCCAATTTTCCCAAGGTTATCATACCTGGGTGGGTGAGCGTGGAGTCAACCTCTCTGGAGGACAACGCCAACGACTCGCGATCGCCAGAGCAATTGTCAACGATCCGCGAATTCTCATCTTAGATGAGGCTACCTCCGCCTTGGATTCGGAATCGGAAGCACTAGTTCAAGAAGCACTCGAACGAGTGATGCAAAATCGTACCGTGTTTATTATTGCTCATCGCCTCAGCAGTGTTCGCCGTGCTGATTGCATTCTCGTCCTAGAACAGGGACAGGTGGTTGAATCTGGTACTCATACCTCTCTTTTGTCTGAGGGAGGACGATATGCTCGTTTTTACGCCCAACAGTTCTACTCTGCACAGGAGTAGGCTGGGGAGGTGGGGGAAGTGTGAGGAGTACTAAACCACTAACTACTAATGTAGAGACGCGATGTTCCTCGCGTCTCTACCCACTAACCAAAATATTGCATCAATATTGATTCAATTTGAACAATACCTATTGGCTTGCACAGACATGCATTAGCACCAGCTTGAAGTGCGCGATCGCGTAATCTGTCCGGTGTAATATCGACTGGATGATTACTGTTTGCTCCCGTCGTATTTGATGTAATAGTCACCATAAGTAAATCTTGCAAATCTGGGTTTTGTCGCACTGTATTCAATAAATCCCAGCTGCTTGTGTCTCCTGCTAATTCTAAATCTAACAAAACTAAATCAGGGTGTTGGTTTTGCACTCGCTCCCAAAAATCGTTGCAATTACTAATTTGCTCAACATGGTAGCCAATTGCTTGAAGATAATCTCGCAGTAGGGCAGCAGTTTGTTCTTCATCTTGCACCAGCAGAATATTTTTTGTTAAAGAAGTGCCAGGGTAGTGAGGAGTTAATGGTGTACGTTGTGAACAAATTGATGAAGAGTCATCCTTGTCACGCTTTGGTTGCGATGACTTCTCATAAGCTGAAGAATGATTAGTGCTATTAAATACTTCATGGCTATTAAAGTTACATATTTTTACTGTAATGTCTTGTTGAATAGATTGCTCCTCATCAAAGCAGAAAATATCTTCACAGAAGTGTCTTTCGTCTCCCTGTACAGGAGGTTGATTTGGTAAGAACAATTGAAATTTACTGCCTTTTCCTAGCACAGATTGTACTGTGACATCACCACCATGCAAATGTGCTAACTTGCGTGTTAAAGCCAAACCTAGACCCGTACCTTCATACTGACGATTTAGCTGACTATCAAGTTGTTTAAACGGTTCAAACAAGAATTTAAACTGACTTGGATCAATACCAATACCTGTATCTGATACTGTAAATGTAACGCCTTGCAATGCTTTTTTTACTTCTAAGCACACCTTGCCTGCTGGAGTAAATTTAATTGCATTGGTAAGCAGATTAAGTAGCATTTGCTTAACTCGCCGTTCATCACCAATACAAAAGTCTGTTTGTTCGTCAATCTTGGTGATCAGTTGTAATTTCTTTTCTTCAGCGCGATCGCGTACAGTCGAGATCACATAATCACATAATTCTTGTACTAACAATTTAGAAATAAATAGTTCCTCTTTACCTGCTTCTACTTTTGACAAATCGAGGATATCGTTAATGAGTGCCAGTAGATGTTCGCCACTACTATGAATACAATTGACATACTCTTTTTGTTTGTCATTGAGAGGCCCGACCATTTCTTGTTGTAACAGCTGAGACAACCCCATAATTGCATTTAGAGGTGTCCGTAGTTCGTGACTCATGGTTGCTAAAAATTCACTTTTTGCACGACTACCAGCTTCTGCTGCTTCTTTACTTTCACAGAGTTCTAATTCTGTTTGCTTGCGTTTGGTAATATCCTCGATCATGGCAAGGAAATACTCAGGTTCACCATTTTGGCTTGAAATCAAAGAAATACTCACCAAAGCCCAAACAAATTTACCATCTTTATGTAAAAACCGCCTTTCCATTTCTAGGCGATCGCAAGTTCCCGAAATCAGTTGTTTGTAAAGTTCTAAATCTCCCTCTTGCTTAAAAATATAATCTGTAAAACGCTTGCCAGATAAATCTTCTCGACTGTAGCCTAGTATCTGACATAATGCCGGATTTATATCTACGATCCGCGCCTTCATATCTACCAATCCAATTCCAACTGAAGAACGCTCAAAAATCGCTCTAAACTCTGCCTCACTCTGTTGTAGCGCTTCCTGGGCTGCTTTACGTTCACTAGCTTCTATTGCTAAAGTCACAAAATCCGCTATCGAACCAGCAAAGTTTTCTTCTTCTAATGTCCACTGGCGAATCCGGCCAATATGTTCGTGACATACCACCCCCACTAAACGACCCCCTAACCAAATCGGTGCATTTAACAGAGAGGCTATCCCAAATGCAGACAAATATGGCTCTGATAATTCTTGGGTTCTATCATCATTGCAAGCATCATGAGCTGCTATACTGCGTTGTTCTTCCAAAGCTTGGAAGTATGCAGGGAAATTTGCTTTTAAAAGTGATATCCCACAGCTATGACGTTTTGTTATTGTGTCATATAAATCGACACATTCAACTTTTGAATGATCACTATTGTATAACCAGACGCTAACTCGATCTGCTTCTACTGTTTGGGCCGCTGCTTCTGTAATTTCTCTTAATGCTGCACTGAGGTCTCCTTGCTGCAAGGTCTTGCTTTTTGCTAGCTGCACTAGAGTTTTACTTTGTTTTCGCAAACAATTTTCTCTTTTTTGGAGTGCTTCCTCCACTCGCTTGTGTTCTGTAATATCTCCAAGTGATACTAACTGCATTTTTTGTCCCTGATCAGGAGTGAGATTCTCTTGCATTATCACTAAAAACGAAAAGCCTTTTTTTAACTACAGTTACTTCCTCTGATTTTTCAGAACCAGAAGGAATAATTTTTCTTAACTGTGGTAATTATAGTTCTGTTATTTTCAAAGTCTTTTTAATAATGATTTCCATAATTGCTAGTCAATAATTTACCACAATTAAAAAGCTTTGAAATAGTAAAATTTGCCTCCATTTTCTTCTTAGATTATGATCATAATTCACAAATAAATACAGGTTTACTTATTTTTTGATTTAGTCTCAAAACCAGAGCTAAATTCAAACAATATCTAAGTATGCATCGGCAGAAATTGAATTATGGAGTTAGAGTAATTTGTCCCTGTTGCCAAAAGCATTTTTTCTCAGTTCAACACTGCATGTTAACTTGTCTAAAATAGCAAAATTTTAATATTAATAGTATTATTACTTAAAAGCAGTAATATGGCTATAACAGCTATAACAGTGATCACTTACAGTATGTGTTGATTATTAGTTGGTGATTAGTAGGAACGAAGCATTTGTACGAAAATATTTCGTTTTGAATTCAAGATACCTATACAAATGCTTTGCCCGTACAGTAGTTAGTGGTCATTTGTCACTACTGATTCTCCACCCTTACCTTAAGCCTATGAGCGCGTCTACACACTCCTTACACTTCCCCCACCTCCCCACTTCCCCTAATCCCCAACGCCTCTTTCTTTATGCCGGGGGACCCTTACTTTACAGAAGCCGAGTAAAGCGCGTCTACGGCAATCGCTCATGGGGGCTCACCGGTCCCCTTTGGGGTTGGGGGAGGAACCCCCTGCGTTCCCGTCGTTGCCTCACCACCGCACTGGCTCCTCCCTTGGGGGAGTGGGGGCCGGTGAGTTCCCCATCTCCTCCCTGTGTCCCACCTACAGGCAGATACGAAGCCTTTGTGAGTTTGGGACAATATGAAGTATTGGCAAACGTTGTAGGGATGAAGCGATGAGCGATGGCAACTTAAAAATTATCTCCCTAATTCCCAGTGGAACTGAGATTCTAGCCGTACTGGGATTAACTGATGCTATTGTTGGGCGATCGCATGAGTGTGACTACCCTCCAGAAGTACAAAGTCGTCCTGTTTGTACTCAGCCCAGGCTTAATACCAATGTCTCTAGCAGTGAAATTCACAACGAAGTCAATAAATTAATACAATCTGCCCTTAGTATCTACGAAATTAAAACAGATATTTTAGAGCGGCTACAACCCACTCACATTGTTACCCAAGACCAATGTGATGTTTGTGCTGTTAGTTTATCAGAGGTAGAAAAAGCTGTAGCTGAACTTACCCACGCTTCGCCGCAAATTATCTCCTTACAACCTAATTTTCTTAACGATGTTTGGGCTGATATTGAGCGATTAGCTAATATTTTTCAAGTAGATTCGGTTAAGGTGCTAGAAAACTTAGAAGCTCGTGTCAAAATAGTTGCCCAAAAAACACAAGGACTTTCCCAAACAGAAAAGTTGCCTAGAGTAGCCTGTATTGAGTGGACTGATCCTTTAATGGTTGCTGCTAATTGGATTCCTGAATTAGTTACCTTAGCAGGAGGAGAGCCTTTATTTAGTACTACAGGTCAGGCTTCGACACAGTTAAAGTGGGAAAGTTTGATTGCGAGTAATCCAGACATAATTATTTTTATGCCCTGTGGCTTTGATTTAAATCGTACTCGTCTAGATGTAGACTTGTTAAGTAGACGTCCAGAGTGGCAGAATTTACATGCTAACCAAACAGGTAGAATCTACATAACTGATGGTAATGCTTACTTTAACCGTCCAGGCCCAAGACTGGTAGATTCATTAGAAGTTTTAGCAGAAATTTTACATCCAGAAATTTTTCAATATGGCTATAAAGGAGAAAGGTGGGATACTTTTTGAAAATTAGTTATCGATTATCAAAAAGACCAACCATTTAAAAAGTAAAAAGAGATTCCCCATAAATAAATTTTAGGGTTGTTAAACCCTTTTTATTTCTTCTTTCTTTACCTTTTGTCTTATTTGCTAATCAGCCAGACTTGATATCATTTCTCATTTTTTGCTTGCTGTATTATTAATCCATGCAATTAAACTTTTTAAGGTTTCTGGTAGTGCTGCTTCACCAACTACAAGTGTGTGTTGTTGATTGTTTTCTTCCACGGTTAAAGTGTATTGAAAGCGGTCAGGTTGATTAGCGGGAGAATTAATTTTTGTAGGTAAGCTATAAATATTTGCGGCTTTCAATAGTTGAGATAGTTGCTGAGTTTCTTCTGGAGACAAGTTAGCCGTATCAATGATCGCTTTCTTGCTGATTCCGGCAAAACCACCCGTACGCTGAAGCGATATCCGCATTTTCCTCTCCGTAGTAATAGCTTTTGCTATAAACAAAAATACTGGAAAGATAAAGCTTTATCTTCCAGTTTAACAACAAAAGACTAAGACAAAATAAAAATTATGAATTATAAAAAATTTCATTCATAATTCATGGTTCTAAATAACTCCTACCTTTTGCCAAGCATTCTGTACAGCATTTTGTTCCTGGCTTCCTTGTCCGTAGAGTTCACCAGCAACTTGAATGATAATATTGGCAGCACGTTTAAAGTTCGTTCTAGTACGCAAGCGATCGCATAAAGCTACATACCAAATTTTCCCAGCTTTTTCCCAAGCATAACCGCCAATCTCTGTTGCTGCTAAATAAAACGCATAGTTAGGAATACCCGAATTAATATGTACCCCGCCGTTATCTTCAAAACCAGTGTATTTATCATTCATATGTGCGGGCTGGGGGTCCTTACCTAAGACTGGGTCATCATATGCTGTTCCTGGTGCTTTCATGGAACGAATACCCACACCATTAACCTTATCTGTAAAAATACCCTCTCCAATAATCCAGTCAGCTTCCTGAGCAGTCTGTTTTTTAACCCATTGTTTCACCAATGAACCAAATACATCGGAAAATGACTCATTGAGCGCTCCAGATTCACCGTAATATTGCAGTCCTGCTTCGTATTGAGTTACACCATGTGTTAGCTCATGACCAATAACATCTATGCACTTAGTGAATCGTTGAAATATTTCACCATCTCCATCACCATAAACCATTTGATCGCCATTCCAAAAGGCGTTATCATATCTGACGCCATAATGTACGGTTGAGTCTAAACGCAGACCTTTATCATCAATAGAATTACGCTCAAATACCTCATAATACAAATCGTAAGTAGCCCCAGCCCCATCGTAAGCTTCGTCAACTTCGATATCATTGCTAGGAGGATCGCCCTCACTACGTGCCAATGTACCTGGGAGTTGTTCAGTGCTTTTAGCATCGTAGACAGTGCGGCGCTTTTCACCAGGAGAGACTGCAAAATTGACTGCGCCTACCACATTTCGCCGTCCCCGAAATTGTGACGAAATATTTAAGGTGTGAAACGCCCAACTACGTTGTTGTTCATTACCATTGACTACGATATGTTCTAGCATATGAGGTGGCACAACACAACAAATAGGGCATCTTGAATATTGTTGATGCTCACACCTAAATCCTAATGGTCTTTTATTCTTTCGAGCCATCCTACATATTCTCCTTCTGTATTAAATAGAGTGATGGCAAATAACTGTTTTAACTCTAATGTGTACTCATGTACTTAACGGGTTAATATGATAGTCCCTGTATCTGGTTATTGTGTAAATTTTTACGTTTTTTAACTACAAATCTATCAAACAAGCATATTTCACTGTCCGTGGCGATCGCTTCTAGCAAAAGAGTATCAACTTAAGGCATATCTTTTTGGACTAAATCCTATGATTTATTTAACATAGTTGTAGACCTCACTAGTTATGTGTGGTTGTGTGTTGTAAAACTTGATTAAGTTTGGTCAAGGAGTTACACTCCTTGACTTTTTCTTTTTTTGAATTACCCTGAATAAAATGTATAAATAAATACAACGAATCATATATTCTCTGCTTTCAATAGCTGGTTGCAACGTTCTCAAAAAACAGTGCTGTTATTTGATTCGATTACTGCTGCTCATGAAATTGCCTTTATGCTCAACGGGGAGTGGGATCAGTGTAACGGTGTGAGCATGTCTAAGTTTGACAAAGTAGCCATTAATACTGCCGCTTGTCTAGTAGACACCTCATGGTGTTATCAAGGTACTTCAGTTGCTGTTTTAAGTAAATTAACAACCGATGAACTTCTACGTCGTTATGCAATCGGAGAAAGAAATTTTACTAATGTGAATTTGAGATGTGCCAATCTCTGTTCGCTTTTGTTGAGTGAAGTTCATTTCAATTGGGCTAAACTAAATTGGGCTAATTTCAGTGGAGCGAACCTAAGCAACTCAGATTTAATCGCGGCGGATATGCAAAATGCTAATTTAAGCGATGTCAACTTGAGTAAGTCACGCTTGATTAGAGCTAACTTAGTATCCGCAAATCTATCAAAAGCAGATTTGAAGGGAGCAGATTTAAGTCACGCTTGCTTAAGAAATGCTAATTTATATCAAGCAGATTTGAGAGGTGCAAAAGTTTTCCAGACAGACTTCCAAGGTGCTGATTGTAGTGGAGCTATTTTTGATCCTGTAATTTCCCAATAAATAAAAAGCCTGGTTACTTTAATGCAACCAGGCTAAAATTTATCTCACACAATCATACACAATGAGGCTCAAGTTAGAGGACTAATGGCAACTAATTAAGCTGTAGTTTCTTACAGATTAACTTTGACAACCTTATTCTTTTCTGCTTCGGTTTTTGGTAGTGTCAGATTCAATATTCCGTCTTTATAATCAGCAGTAACATTGGTATTTTGAATGCGAGCAGGAAGAGGAATCACACGTTGGAATTTACCATAGTGGAATTCGCTTTTAGTATAACCTTTTTCTTCTGTTTTGCTTTCAGATTTACGTTCACCACTGACATAAACTGCATCTTCTGTCACTTGTACATCCAAGTCTTTAGCTTCCATACCAGGAATTTCTAACTTCAGAAGAATTGCTTCTTCTGTTTCTTGCAACTCAGCAGCAGGAACTTTCACATCATCATCTTTCCACAGTCCAGATGGGATAAAACTTTCATCAAATAAACGATTTAGTTGACTTTGGAGAGCATTAATTTCTTGCCAGGGATTGTAACGAACCAGTGCCATAATTATTCCTCTCTTTACGATATTTTTTACTACTTAATTCAGGTATTTATCCTTTGATTCTTATCTTAATGAAGGATAACAACGAAGTAAATTCGGTTTTTGTCACTTTCAAAATGATGATTGCCGAACTTGAAGAACTATTAACAAATGTGTGGAAAACTGGAGTGTTATTGGTTCGGTAAACCCTATGATCTCAAACTTACATCAATGTTAGTAAGCCTTAAATCCTACTCAGAACTCAAGTTCTGGGCTAGTAGCTTAACTTTATAAAATAGAGTGAACTTCCTTAGCAGTCTTGTTTAGAAAACTTTCGCTATCAGGCTGGGGTTGAACCCCAAGCAGGTAATCACATAAGTCGCAATTACCCTTTTTGGGTTGCATTACACAAAATTTGATGGTTTGGATAGTTCAAGATAAGCTTTAAATTGAAAAATATGTGTTTAGTGCTACAAAAATAATTATTAATTAACTCCTTCTTCAAGTAGAAGCTAATAAGTATTAATAATCAATATGATGCTTATTTAATAAGCATATAAGTATTTGCTAACAGATACTAAACTTAGTTGTTATAATTTAATTGCTAAAAAGTTTAATATTCAAAAATTAATCCATTATAAAGTGGTAATTTATATTTAGTTTACTTTTATAATAGGAGTAAATCATAGTGCAACATAATCAAAAAGATTTAAACAAGTTTCTTTATCCCCATAGTTCTTATCGTGGTCAAGTTAAACCAGAAAATCTATTATTTAATGCCAATTTACAGGAATTTGCTCAAAAAGTTAGTTACATTGCAAATTTAGAAACAAGCGGAAAACTTTCTCCTGAGGAAGCCTACAGCCAAATTAAGATGCTGTGGAAAAAGTTAAAACTTAGCAAAAAGGAACTAAAAATTGGTAGTCAAGCACTGTTAGATAATCAATAAATTGTCTTTAAACTACTTCCATTAAATTGGAATTATTTGGAGTAAATAAAATTAAAAATATTAAGTGATAAATATTAAACCTTTAGCAAAAATATTTTTACCCCACCCTAACCCTGGGTAAAATCGCTTAGGGAACAAAATCTTCCATCCATGAACGGGGGGATTAAGAGGGTTAATTCAACTTTTGCAAGAGGACTATTAATAATTAGCTAAACTTTTATCTGTGTTTACCAAACAACAATGAGGCAAAAACGCCTCATTTTTTTGCCTCATTGTCATTCAATCTTCATAGATTAACTAACCTATATGAGGTAGATCTTTGACGATTATGTGTTTTTTGTGGTCAAAACAAATTTTTCCTTGTTTTTTTAACTGAGATAACAATCGTGTAACCGTGACTCGGGTAGTACAACAGGCGTTGGCTAAATCTTCATGAGTTAAGCGAACTGAGAGGCGGGTTCCTTGGGCTACCTTTTCACCAATTTCGCGTTTGAGAAGCTGTAAAAGACCATATAAGCGGTCTTGTACTCGTCGCAACCCAGAAATTACTAAAAAAGATTCTGTTTGCTGTAGCCGTTGATTTATTTTTGGTAAAAAGGCATGACTTAAGGCTGGGGAAGCTAGTATTTCTGACACATCAATTGCTACTAACCTCACATCCGATATAGCTGTGGCTTGGTAAGTATGCAGGGAAGTTAAATAAGAGCCGAAAACCATTCCTGGGACTGCCAATCCTACTAGTACTTCTTCACTGGTTTCACCAAGGGTAGTCAGTTTTACTAGGCCTTGACGAACATACCAAATTATTTGTGTGTTGAGAGGAATGGTATCTCCTTTGGAATACTTATGTATGGGGCGATCGCCATCAAAATCACGGTCTTTTGTAATCTTTACTAATTCTGCTCGTTTGCTTTCATTAATGCTGCGTAGCAGCCAGCGCAGGGTTTGAGCTTTACCCTGATTGTTATAGGAAATCGCCACTGTTAATGCTGCATTAAAGAGTTCATTGCCATGTTGTTGCAAGGCTATGATTAACTCCTGGCTTCTACCGTTTTGACTTACTTGGGTGAGGAAATTGCGAAACTCATGTTTCTGTTTTAAGGCAACGAAATTAATAATTGGTTTACCCACCAAAGATTCTTTTTTTAAATTAAGCAATTTGGTAGCCTTACGGTTAGCTAGTTGGATTTTACCTTGGGCATCAGTCACTAAATAGCCGTCTGGTGCTTCCTCAAATAATTCCTCATAACGTTTGCACTCTGCTTGTAAAGTTTTTTTTGTTTCTTCTAACTGCTCATGTTGATGGTAAAGTTCCTCAATAGCAAAATGTACTGATTGTGAAGCCCAGCTGAGTTCGGTCAAAGCTTCCGGCATTTCATGTGACATCACAGGCTTTTTGACAACATTTTCGTACAGTCTAGCTATACGTTTGTCCATTTCCTGTGTTGACTGTGCAAATTTGTCTATTTTTATCTTATCCACGTTAAATTTCTACCACTTGTTTGCAGAAATGGGACAAAAATATTGATTTGAAAAAGGCAAGCTACGCTTAGACGGATAGGATAAGCTATCGTAGTCGCATCATGTCAGCAACTAAGTCTAAGTAGCACTTCAAATTGTCTTGGTAGATGACATGCACTATTTCAAAATCAATCTGGCATAAACAGTTTACGGATGCGATCGCGATTCATTCAACTTTCATACAAAAACATTGCAACATGCTTCAAAAATATTGCAAAACAAAAAATTGCTGAGGTTAGCACTCCTCACTATGTACTCGCATTCTAAAAAGATTTTCTAAGTTAGATAAATTTGAGAGTACTCTCTTTCTAAATATTATGACCTTGTTGCTCCAACAGATTATTATGCCATATTTGTGAAAACAAAGTGAATAATTGAGATTTTAATTTTTGCTAAATGATACTTATTATCCGTATAAAATATTTGTTTGTATCAATAATGAGTTGCCTAGAATCAGCACAAATAATTTAGATTAACGAAAAAACTAATAAGCAAGAGATTGGTAAAACTGTATCAATTGACTATCAGTTTCTATTTGATACAAACATACTTTTAATACTTAAATCTCAAGCAGACTCCTTTACCTGATTAATATAGAATTCTAGGCACTTAAAAAGAGATGTAATAAGGCTTTGACTGACTTTTGTTCTATCTAGCTCAAAAGCTTTATATTGATAATACTGTTAGTTAATAAATGAGGGGTTTCGCCCCTCATAATTAAAATTCTAATTTTGCCTTGTTATCTTAATTTAAGATAAATGAGCGATTCTAATAGACATAATTATAGACTAATAGCTTAATTGCACTAAAAGTACTGAAATGAATATAGAGTAAAAATTAAAAGTTAGACCATCCATTGCTCAGCAACATTCATTCATAGATAATTTTCTATGCCATAATTTCATTCTTTCTTATTAAATCAATTTTCATGCTCTAAGAAAGCAATAATAATCTGCCACATTTTTCAGCAGACCGACACATAAAGTTAACTCATGAATACGATCATTTGTCAAAAGTCATTCGTTATTAGTAGAGATTTTATATCAAGTTCGGTCAATCGCTTCCGAGATCGTGTTTGATAGTTGGAAATTGGGTAGGTAACTTTGTTTTAAACTACTAACTCGAGATCAAGCATGTTTACTGTTCAAAGTATTAAAATCTTATTAATTAAAAATAATGAAAAAATAAGAAGAAAATAAGAATGAAATAAGCTAAAAAATTAGCAATATATATTTAGCTCAAGTTTAATAAGCTGTTTGTAGATTATTGGGATCTACACCTAATACCAATTTGAAAAAAGAATGCAACACATAAATAATGATAAAATCCCTCCCCAATCCTCCTCAATCTTGGGGCTACCATATACATAGAAGTTGGATTTACCCCTCTTAATTCCCCAAAATATCGTGGGGAAACAACAAATCCAGTCTCCTCTTGTAAAGGGGAGGGTTAGAGTGGGGTAAACCCAGGATTCATAAGCTATTTCAGACTTGTGTGTCTAAGGTAGGATCTCGCTTAAGGTAATGTTAGGCGGGTGGGGTGGGGTGGGGATCTGCCCTTAAATATTTTTTGAATTAGTATAAGGAACTGCAAGTTCCAATGGTACTGCTTTGACTATGGCATGCAACCATCTTTCCTGTATCTTTTGCTGCAACCCAATCAAGCGCAGCTTTACAAAATGCAGTTGCGATCGCCTATCTAACACTGAAGTAATCCCGGCGCGTTAGATATACTTTAATATCCAGTTGATGCTAAGCTGCTATAGCTAATTTCTTCAGCTATATAATTTCCCACAGGTAGGTATTGCCTTCTACAACAACGACAATCCCACAACTCACCAGTAGCTCAACTCTATCGTTTATTCCTAGAGTTTGATTATGGTACTCTTTCTTGAAGCGGGTAACGCGATTCGAACGCGCGACATTCACCTTGGCAAGGTGACGCTCTACCACTGAGCTATACCCGCAAACTTGCATATATACAAATATGTCAAATGAAGAGATGATTGTCAAGAGGTAAAGGAAAATTTTTTGGTGGCTGCTGCAATTCTCTTCCCCTTCTCTGTTAACCTTGACTCAACTGCGAAAGTCATGAAGCTAAGACACTAAAGTATTTGATTTACTTCCATAGGTATATTTGATGTATTTTGTATAAATGTAAAGCTATAACTGATCATCTGTTATTGTTACTTGACATCAAGCAACGTGAGTGCTAAGCGTTTACCACAAACAACTGCCCATGTTAGGATTACCCGTCAATCTTGGCAACAGGGCTTACTGGAAGGAGAAGTCAGAGCGGGAGATTTTGAGTGGCAGTTTCAATGGCATTTTCCCCGAGGAGAATTGTCTGTCAAACCATCACAAGGTCGTGCTTTAATTAAAGAGCCTCTTGGTCGTTTTTTAGAGCAAAAAGATTATCAACTAGAACCAGGAGGAGACTATGCTTTTACTATTCGGGCAGAACTGTAAAAATTATGAATGATGAGTTATGAAATATAAAATTTTATTATTCATAATTCATCATTTATTTTACTGACTCTGTCAGGCGACTAAGATATCTTTCGATGAGGAGAATAGCAACAATGTCATCTATTGGTCTTGGAGGTGTTCTCATTCCTTGTGGTAACAGTTTAGTGATTCCCTGGGGTGGGAACATTTGCCAATAGCGATCACGTGCTTCTAAACTGGTGTAGCGTTCATCGACCAACATAATATTTAACGGATCTGACAATTGTTGCTGTAGTTGCTGTTTCCAGCCTTTAGCTGTGGTTTGATCGCCCATAACCATTAGAGAGATGGGAAATTTTTGTCGCAGTGTTTCAATGGTAGCGATCGCTTCAGTCGAAGGTACAACCCGATGATAGTGTAGCTTTCGATCCAGTCCCATCACTGCTAAGCCACATTTATCTTTACCCGGGTCGAATCCTAAGATCACTGGTTGAGTTGGTGTAAATTCATTTAAATTCATATTAAATACGATTTTAGATAATGGTTATTGGTTAGTGGTTAGTGATGATTGGTTAATGGTTATTGGTTATTGGTTATTATTTATTGGCTACTAACTACTAATGTACAGACGCGATTAATCGTAATGTACAGACGCGATTAATCGTAATGTACAGACGCGATTAATCGCGTCTCTACCTACTAAAAAATTAAGTACTAAAAATCACTTGTCCATTTTTAATTGCTAACAATCTTACTTTCAACGGCCCGGCGGTATATGTGTCTTGTGCGGCAACTGCTTTAATATCTATTGCTTGGTCATATTGTCGCAACTGGGCAATAAAGCGCAGAAAAGTACCATCTATTTGAATATCTTCTAAAATTCCAGCATTCCGTGCGCGAAATTGAGAAGCAGAAATCAACAGTTCTAGGCGCTGTCGCAGTTGGTAGGATGTCATGTTTTTGGGATCAGCTGTAGTTGTAGCTAGTACTTCGCCTCCAGAGAACACAATTTGATTTAGTGATGCATCAGCAAAAAATTCGATTGGTTTTTCTCCTCTGACGTAGTTACCCGCAGAGAAAATCCGCACCACGTAATCTCGACCATCTTTAATCTGATTACTTAACTGTTCAACTTGTTCTTCAGTGACACGTAGTATCTGCAAATTTGGAGGGGTGGTAGTGCCAGGTTCACTTAATTCCATACTGGCATTTTTATTAGCTTCTTTTAATAGCTGGATTACTGCTTGGCGCGCAGCAGCAGGTTTTTCTATACGCACAACCCCAGCCGCTAGAACTTGACCCCGGGCTATAGCCAGTTTTCCTAAACGAAGATCACGATAAGACCGATAATATTTCTCTAGACGTGCAACTTCCTGTTCGAGAAAATCCTGTTGTGTTTCTAGTTCTTTGAGGCGGGTTTCTCGTTGAGCAATAATTTTCTCCCTAGCTGTAATTTCGAGATTACGCTTTTGAATAACCGCATCCAGTTTGGCAATTGTCTGGTCACGCTGTTGAATCACTTCCTGACGCTTGGCTAGTTCGCGATCGCGTTTGTCTATAGCAGCTTGCGCTTCAGCAACGGCTTGTTTCGCTTGCTCATAAAGTTTTTGGCGTTCTGCTTTTAGTCGTTTAATTTCCTCTAGTTGTCTGTTCCTTTCTTGATAAACGTTTTGTAGCTGGGCTATGGCTTTTTCATATTGATTTGCCACTTGACTCAATTGCTTTTGAGTGCCTTGGAGTTGGGTTTGAGTTTTTGCTTGTTGATTAATTGTACGGTTGAGTTGGGCTTGCGTTTGCTGTTGCTTAGCGTTGGCTGCTTGTAAAGATTTGTTAATTTCTTGCAGATCCTGCTGAGCTTTGGCTTGTTCTTTCCTGGCTTGCTCTAGTTCGGTTTTGGTTGTATCAAGTTGCTGGGTCGTATTTTCTAGTTGTACGCGTTTACGCCTAAGGTCTTTTTGAATATCTTCTAACTCAAAAACTCCTTTACGCAAACCTTCATCAGCTAAAAATAAAATGCCCAGGGTTGATGCAGAAATGCCCAACCCTGTCAAGATTGTTACTAATACAGCTGTATTTTTGGGTCTAAGGTTGAAAAGTGAGAGCCGTTTTTTGCCAACCCGCGTGCCAATGCGATCGCCGACGGTGGCAATAACGCCTCCCAAAATTAAGATTGCAATAATGAGGATGTACCCGGTGGCCATCTGTTTGTATTTACCGAAGAAATCCTTCCAGATACAGCCTACTACTTTCAGGCATTTTCTGTGGCGAATTGCAGGTTGATAAATTACTGGGTAAAGGGGTAAAGAGAAAGGGGAAAAGGAATTAACAAGTATTTATCCATTACCCATTACCTATTACTCATTACCCATTACCTATTTCTACAAGAGTGTCTATATTTCTGAATGCCGCTCTCTGTGTACAATTAAGTGAATTGCCGACTTAGTGTCACAGGTTTGTGGACAGTAATTTTTTTCTTGTGTATGGAAATCATCTTCTTTTCGCGCAAATCGCCTAGTAGTCTAGTGACAGTCACACGAGTCGAACCAATTGCTTCAGCGATCGCCTGATGAGATAGCTTGAGATCAATTGTGATTCCATCTGCACAAGGAAGACCAAAATCTCGACAAAGAATTAATAAGAAACTTATTAATCTTGAACCCATATCGCGGTGAGCGAGAGTTTCAATCATCATCTCTGTCTGAAGAATGCGCGAAGATAAACCCCGCAGCATTAACATCGATAATTCTGGATTTTCCTTGAGTGCTTGTTCCACCTGTTCGATAGGTGCTGAAAGCAATTCCACAGGCGTAAAAGCAACTGCATGATAAAAACGATCAGACTTGTTTCCCGTTAGTAGGGACAAAACCCCAAATACACTGTTTTCTCGCAGTAGCGCTACAGTTATCTCTTCTCCTGCTTCGTACACCCTGGAGAGTTTAACTGCACCTTTTAAGAGAAAATAAACTCTTTCAGCAGGATCGCCGGGGAAAAAGATCGTCTTGTTGCGCTCGAACGATTCCACCACTGGCGGAAACGCTCCAGTCGCCATCTGACGAAAAACATTTGCTAGGGCTTTATCTTGTGTCACGATCATCTATCTCCCTTCCCCTACCCAATGCCAGAAAAACGAATATGGATTTCCTAAGAATACACTCGAAAATTCAATAAAACATTGTCAACCTTTCTGTACTTTCCTATACTTAACCCTTTATCTAATTGATGTTTGTTTAACATGATACAAAATTTGTAGTGCAGGAATCTAGTACTTTTTGTTAGGTACTTCCAAAATTGTAGACAATAAGTTTTTTAAGAAAAAAGTAAGATTCATAGAGAATTTATGAAAACATAAAATGGTAAATTGATGGTAAAAAGCAATTTTGGCACGATGGATGTTGAAAATACGGATGTAAAAACTTAGGGTAATGGAGACGCAAGGGAAACCACAAATAAATTTAGTTACTTACAAAAGAAAAATATCTTTTTCTAAAACCTTTACTCTGTTTAAAAATCCTTTTGATCATTCATCTTTAAAAGAAGCAGTTTGTATCCAATTTTAGTTGGTGCAAGATAGAGTCTCTTCTGTTACATCTACCCTGAAGTACAATCAAAAATCAAATTTATAAAACGAAGACAAACCAAGCTCAGATTCATGTATGCTCCTAATGAAACATCACATCAATAATTTCTATGCTGGATCTGACTGGAAAAAATGCCCTTGTTACAGGCATTGTCAACAACCGCTCTATAGCCTGGGGTATTGCCCAACAACTGCACAAAGCCGGAGCTAACTTGGGGATCACCTACCTACCAGATGAGCGTGGCAAAATGGAGAAAAAGGTTGCTGAACTTGTCGAACCTCTCAACCCAAGTCTGTTTCTCCCTTGCAATGTCCAAGATGACGAACAGATTCAATCTACTTTTGAGACGATCCGCGATAAATGGGGCAAGTTGGACCTTCTCATCCATTCCATTGCCTTTGCCAATAAAGATGATTTGAGTGGAGACTTTAGCCAAACCTCTCGTGAAGGATTTCGTACAGCTTTAGATGTCAGCACCTATTCTTTGGTGCAACTAGCTGGTGCAGCTAAACCTTTGATGATCGCAGGTGGAAGCATAGTTACTCTCTCTTATTTAGGAGCCGTAAGAGCAGTTCCTAACTATAATGTGATGGGAGTTGCCAAGGCAGGATTAGAAGCTAGTGTGCGTTATTTAGCAGCAGAACTCGGTTCTGCCAATATCCGCGTCAATGCCATCTCCGCCGGGCCAATCCGTACTTTAGCTTCTAGTGCCGTTGGCGGTATTTTAGATATGATTCATCATGTCGAGCAAGTAGCTCCCTTGGGACGCACCGTCACACAGATCGAGGTAGGTAATGCAGCAGCGTTCTTGTGTAGCGACTTGGCAAGTGGAATTACAGGACAAGTCCTGTATGTTGATGCAGGATATGAAATTATGGGAATGTAAGAATTTGTTAGTAGTTAGTGGTTAGTAGTTAGTAGTAAATCACTAACCACTAACCACTAACCACTAACTATTAACCACTAACCAAATACTATGCAAATCAGCGATCGCCAAACTCTATCTTCACCCAACAACCTCACACAAACTCCCCGTATTGCTTCTGTACATCGCACTACGGAGGAAACAGATGTCCAGGTTACGATTAATTTGGATGGTACAGGAGTTTGTAATGCAGCTACAGGTATTCCATTTTTAGATCACATGCTACATCAAATTGCCTCCCACGGACTAATAGACTTGGATATCCAAGCCACAGGAGACTTGCACATTGATGACCATCATACCAACGAAGATGTAGGCATTACCTTAGGAAAAGCTATCAGCAAAGCATTAGGTGACAAAAAAGGCATTGTCCGGTTTGGTAATTTTCTTGCACCTCTTGATGAAGCCTTAATTCAGGTAGCACTGGATTTTTCGGGTCGTCCTCATCTCAGCTACGGTTTGCAAATTCCTACCCAGCGAGTTGGGACTTATGACACCCAGCTAGTACGAGAATTTTTTGTCGCCTTGGCAGGTAATAGTCAGATGACGCTGCACATTCGTCAGTTGGATGGGATTAATTCTCATCACATTATTGAAGCCACATTTAAGGCATTTGCGAGGGCGATGCGGATGGCAATGGAGATTGATCCCCGTCGTGCTGGGTTGATCCCCAGTTCCAAAGGGGTGTTATAGAAGGTAGAAGAAGTACAATGATTTCGCACGAGACAAGTTCTTGTTTCTCCTCTGGTATTTTATTATGGGTTCTGTCCCCCTATTCGCCAGCCGTATATTCATAAGGGGAGGGGACTTGATTTGTTGTTTCCCCTCAAGATTTAGGGGGATGAAGGGGGATAAATTTAATACCAATTTGAAAAAAGAATACAACATATGGATTATATAACACCCCACCCCAATCCTCCCCTTTCTAAGGGGAGGGTGGGGTTATCTGTCGCAAACATTATTTGAATTGGTATAACTTGTGTATACACGATAAGATAAATTTGGCACAGGGTATAGAGTAGTTATTTAAATTTTTTGTGCGCCTGGTTGACCATTTTCAACTATAAACGAAGCTAGGGTACTGATAGAGGCGTTTTGCTCAGTAATTGTTGAGACAACACGGTAATCACTTTGCCAGCGATCGCGTGTGAGATTGCAACGGACATAACCCCGATAAGCACCATCAAAAAATTTAGTGTGGGGATTGTCACTCAAAGCAGCTTTGATTGGAGAAATAAATTCGGTGGAAAAATCTGATGTAATTGAGGTTCCCACAAATTCGGTACCGACTGTAGCTGAGTCTGGGTTTTTGAAGTTTACTTTGAGGTCATGTACCCAACTAGAATGGATATCTCCGCTAATCACTACTAGGTTGGAAGGTCGGCGTTGAGCTAAAAAATTCAAAATGCGATTCCGTGCAGCTACGTAACCATCCCACTGATCCATGTTGAACAGTCCTGTTTCTGGACGAGGATCAAAATCGTATTCAGCAAACATAACTTGTTGAGCAATCACATTCCAGCGTGCTGATGAGTTATCTAGACCTTTGAGTAACCACTGCTGTTGTTCTTTGCCTGTCATCGTAGCTTCTTCAGCCAAAGCTTGGGAGCAACGGGGCTTAAGTCCGTCATCACAAGGCTGATCAGTCCGATATTGACGGGTATCCAAGACGTTAAACTCAGCTAAATCACCAAAAGTAAAGCGTCGATATAACTGCATGTCAAGCCCTTTAGGCAACGAAAAGCGGCGTAGCGGCATATGTTCGTAGTAAGCTTGGTAAGCGTAAGCCCGCCGAGTCACAAAGGCTTCCTGACTTTGATTGTCTTCTGGTATCAAACCAGCGTAATTGTTTTCCACTTCATGATCATCCCAGGTAACAATCCAAGGAAACTTGGCATGAACAGCTTGCAGATTTGGGTCAGTTTTGTACTGGGCGTGACGGTTACGATAGTCTTCTAGGGTAAGAATTTCAGAACCAATATGCTGGCGTAGCTTGTCAGGTTGGGCCTCGTACTCGTAAATATAGTCACCTAAATGCACCACTAGATCGAGTTCTTCATCCGCCATGTGCTTGTAGGCTGTGTAGTAGCCGTTTTGCCAATCTTGACAAGAAGCAAAAGCAAAGTTTAGTTGTGGGATAGAGGTATTCAAGGCTGGCGCTGTGCGAGTCCGCCCAATTGGGCTAACTTCATTACCCACCCGGAATTGATACCAATACCAACGATCAGGTTCTAATCCGCGCACATCAACGTGTACTGAGTGGGCTAGTTCAGGAGTTGCCAAGGTTTGCCCACGTCGCACTATCTTGGTCATGTTTTTGTCAAGGGCAATCAACCACCGCACTACGATATTTTCTGGTGGCATTCCACCACCATGAAGTGGGTCGATCGCTAGACGTGTCCATAACACTACACTATTGGGTAATGGATCACCAGAGGCCACACCAAGACTGAAAGGATAGCTAGAAAACCTTGGTTGCGCTATTACTGGACGCCATTGACTAGCTACTGCTAACCCTGTGAAGAATCCTGCACCCAGTAAAAAATCTCGCCGTCTGCACCGAATTGGTAGCAAGCGATCACCATCCATCAGTTTCATATTGCCCCACTTAGTAGTATTAATTAATTCGTTTCTAGGTAATTTGTCCATGCAAAATGAACATACCAATTCATAACCAAATGGGGATTAAGGTAATGTTAAAGTTGATCTATAAATTAATAATTCACCGTACTTTTACTAGTAGTGGTAAAAATTAATTATGATTTGTTCACTAAGTGGTGGCAGTTACTCCAATCTTTTCAAGTAGAACAAACTGTTGCTGAAGAAGCCTTTTCGCAACTAGTTGCAGCTTATTCTGCTCCGGGTCGCTATTATCACACCTTAGAACACATCTACTATGTACTCTCTACAATAGAGACATTACAAAACCAGGTTCAAGATTTGCCTCCTGTTCAACTTGCGGTTTGGTTTCATGATGTAGTGTATAATACTCTGACACAAGATAATGAACAACAGAGTGCTAGTTATGCTCTTGAAGTTTTAGGTTCGCTGCAAATTCCTCATAGTATTATTGCTAGAGTTATAAGTCTAATTTTAAACACCAAGCATGATCAAGCCGAACCAGATGATTTTGATGCTCAAGTGTTCTTGGATGCAGATTTAGAAATTTTAGGTAGCAATCCCCAACGCTACCATCAATATGCACTTTTAATTCGTCAGGAATATCTTTGGATGCCAGATGTAGAGTATCTTGCAGGGAGAAAGCAAGTTTTGCGGCAGTTTTTACATAGAGATCGCATTTACCTGACAGACTTGATGTTTAATAAATTTGAATCATCTGCTCGGCAAAACCTACGAGCAGAGATCATGAGGATTGAACAGATTTCTCAAGCAAATCAATTATAGTGTCAATGATGCGATCGCCTTTCATTGGTATTATATTCTCACCATGCAGCACTTCCTGCGTAATATGGAAATGCACTAAAGATCCAAGTAAAATTCTCGCCATTGCCTCTGAATCTGCTATTTTCAGTTCTGGATGAGATGCTAAATATTGATTGAGAGCATCCAAGGTTGGCTTAATCATTGAATTCACACAAATTTGAGCTAACTCTGGGAAGCGACCAGATTCCCCAATTAACACACGCATAAACGCAGAATGTTCTTGGTCAGTACTCATCTGTTCTAAAGCTCTAGTTCCTACCTGGCGCAAAACTTGTAGTGGTTCCCCTTCTAAAGGTTCGCTACCAAATATCAACTGAAACTTCTTGCGTGCTAGTTGCTCGATTAATGCTTTGAATAGCCCCTCTTTATCTGCAAAGTGGCTGTAAACAGTAGCTTTAGAAACGCCTGCTGCTGCTGCTACCCTATCCATACTTGTACCAGCAAAGCCATGCGCCAGAAATTCCTGCATTGCTCCTTGGAGAATTTGTTCTACTTTCTCAGGTGAACTCTCACGCTCAATTTCATTTGCTTTTACACGTATCATTTTTTACTCATTCCTGCTATGTACCAGAGATATTAGGGTAAGGGGTAAAGGAAAATTTCATTCCTTTCACATGCATCCCGACTTCTATAAGAGACACCATGAACAGAGTTTACAATCAAGGAGCAAAATTTCTCTTCCTCTACACCCCACACCCTTTCTCCCTTATATCTTTACACCCTAAACCCCTAGCACCTTATTTTTTCTATAAATTTTTGTCTATAGATTGTGATGCTTAAAGAGAGAAACACGCACACGACAATAGTATTTCTGAAAAAGCCAGAGGTTAACCCTTAACCTTTTCCCTAATATTTGTCGTGCCGTGTTTATCAAGAAACTGCAAGGAATATGACTAAACGATACAGTTTAGTTTATTTACATTATAGTACTTGCAAAACTAAACTGTTCGGTTTAGTCTAGTTATATTATAAAACTAAACAGTTTAGTTTTGGGGCAAAGATGCTATGCTGCAAAACATCAAAGAGGGTTCTTTCTTCCCACAATCGATATTTCGTCCGTCAATTGCGATCGCAGCAGTTGTAACTTTAACTATAGGTGGCATCAGTGTTTACACGCTTCAGCAGTCTCGGAGTGCTGAACAACAGAAAGCACAACAACAGTTAGTGCAACTACCAGAAGTCAAAACAGTCACAGCTTTGGGTAGATTAGAACCAAAGGGAGAAGTGATCAAACTATCCGCACCTGCTTCCTCAGAAGGGAGTCGGGTAGAACAATTGTTGGTGCAAGAGGGGGATACAGTCAAAACAGGACAAATAGTCGCAATTTTAGACAGTCGCGATCGCCTAGCAGCTGCCTTAGAAGAAGCCAAAGAAGCAGTACAAGTAGCCCAAGCTAATCTGTTGCAAGTTAAGGCAGGTGCAAAGCAAGGTGAAATTGCCGCCCAGACAGCAGAGATTGATCGGCTGCAAGTAGAAAGAGAAACCCAAATCACAGCCCAAAAAGCCACAATCGCGCGTCTGGAAGCAGAAAAAAACACACAAATCGAAGCCCAAAAAGCAACTATTGCTCAGTTGCAAGCACAGCTAGATAATGCCCAAGCCGAATACCAGCGCTATCAAAAGTTGTATCAACAAGGAGCGATTTCGGCATCCTCCCAGGATAGCAAGCGCCTGACTTGGCAAACAGCACAACAACAACTAGCAGAGGCCAAAGCAAACCTCAAGCGCATAGAAGAATCTTTGCAAGAACAATTAGCAGAAGCAAGAGCAAACCTGACACGCATTCAAGCATCTGGACAAAAACAAATCGAATCAGGTAAAGCTACCCTCAATCGCATCGCCGAAGTTCGCCCTGTGGATATAGCAGCAGTCCAAGCGGAAGTAAATAAAGCGATCGCGTCTGTCAAAAGAGCAGAAGCCAACTTAAAACAAGCTTACGTGCAATCGCCTCAAGATGGTCAGGTTTTCAAAATATACACCCGTCCAGGTGAATTAGTATCTAATGACGGCATCGCCGAAATAGGGCAAACAAACCAGATGTATGCAGTAGTAGAAGTTTACCAAAGTGATATTAGTAAAGTGCATCCCGGGCAAAAAGTCCGCTTAGAAAGTGACTCTATTCCTGGTGAATTGTACGCAACTGTAGAAAGAATTGGCTGGCAAATCCAACGACAAAACGTCATCAACAGCGATCCCTCCAGCAACATTGACGCCAGAGTCGTAGAAGTCCACGCACAGTTAGACCAAGCCTCCACCCAGAAAGCAGCAAAATTTACCAATCTGCAAGTGAAGGCAGTGATTGGGGATCAGGGATCAAGGATTGAGGACAAGGAGGACAAGGGGGAGAGTGAGGAAATAACCACTAAACACTAACCACTAACTACCAACTACTGACCAATAACCAATGACCAATGACAAATGACTTAATACAAAGCGATCATGATTGGATTTATTCAGCAATTACAGCGACGCACACCTTTAGGATGGCTGCAACTCAACCGTCATAAAAGTCGTTTTCTCGTAGCATTATCAGGCATTGCCTTCGCTGACCTATTAATGTTTATGCAAACAGGCTTCCAAGCAGCTCTATACAACAGTAACACCAGATTGCATCGCAGTTTAGAAGCAGACATTGTTTTAATTAATCCCCAAGCGCGTAACATCGCCAATTTATCAACATTTACTCGGCGGCGACTATTCCAAACAATGGACGTACCAGGGGTGAAGTCAGCAGAAGCGATGTACATCAACACCGTCTCTTGGAAGAATCCCCAAACTCGCAAAGAGACAATGGTTTTGGTAATTGGCTTCAATCCAGATCAAATAGCATTTAATTTACCAGAAGTCAATAGCCAACTGAATAAAATTAAACTACCAGATACCGTCTTATTTGATCGTGGTTCGAGGGGAGACTACCAAGAAGCGATCGCTCAAATTGAGCAAGGTAAAACCGTCACTACTGAAATCGAACGCCGGACAATTACTGTCAGTGGGTTATTTAAAGTTGGGGCTTCCTTTATCGCTGATGGTAGTTTAATTACTAGCGACCAGAACTATTTGCGGTTATTTCCTAGAAAAGAAGCAGGTAGCGTCAACTTAGGATTAATTCAAGTTCAACCAGGTTATGACCCGCAACAAGTAGCAACAACTTTGCAAAAATATCTTGAAAATGAGCAAGATGTCAAAGTTTTAACTAAAGAAGAATTTGTCAAATTTGAAGAATATTACTGGCAAACCAACACTGCGATCGGCTTTATCTTTAGTTTGGGTGTATCAATGGGATTTATAGTCGGGGTGATTATCGTTTATCAAGTCCTCTCCACCGACGTCAACGCTCATATGAAAGAATACGCCACCTTCAGAGCTATGGGTTATCAAAATAGGTACTTGTTGAGTGTGGTATTTGAAGAAGCCATCATTATGGCAGCGTTAGGTTTTTTACCTGGATTTGCCATATCTACGGGACTCTACGCCCTTACCCGGAGTGCGACAAATTTGCCACTATACATGACCTTGGCCCGAGCCTTGCAAGTGTTAATTATGACGATAGTTATGTGTATGATTTCAGGAGCGATCGCTACTCGCAAAGTCTTAGCTGCTGATCCCGCAGATATGTTTTAAATTTGTCAATTGTCAATTGTCAATTGTCATTGGTCGTTTGGTGATTATTTAGTAACCACTAACCACTAACTAAATATGGTCATTTCTGTTCAAAATCTGAATCACTACTTTGGTAAAGGACAACTCTGCAAACAAGCGTTATTTGATATTAATTTAGAAATTAACGCTGGTGAAATTGTGATCATGACAGGCCCTTCTGGTTCTGGCAAAACTACCCTATTAACCTTAGTTGGTGGGTTGCGTTCTGCTCAAGAAGGGAGTTTGCGGGTGTTGGGAAGAGAACTGTGTGGTGCTAATGACAAAGCACTGACACTAGCGCGACGTAATAATGGTTATATCTTCCAAGCGCATAATTTGCACGGTAGCTTGACTGCTGTACAAAATGTCAGGATGGGGTTGGAACTACATGACGGACTTTCACCAAAAGAAATGTACACTCGCGCCGCCGAGATGTTAGAGATGGTAGGGTTGGGGAATCGTCTTAATTATTACCCAAATGATTTATCGGGAGGACAAAAACAACGAGTAGCGATCGCTCGTGCATTAGTAAGTCATCCAAAAATTGTCCTTGCGGATGAACCAACAGCAGCGTTAGATAGCAAATCTGGTCGAGATGTGGTTAATTTGATGCAGAAGCTAGCTAAAGAGCAAGGTTGTACTATTCTTTTAGTAACTCACGACAACCGGATTTTAGACATAGCCGATCGCATTGTTTATATGGAAGATGGTAGGCTAGCAAATGTTCCTGTGGCAGCATAATTTATAGTTATGCTGCAAGTGATAGTTTTGGAACAACTTACCGTGAAGTTATCAGTAGAGCAGGGTTATCAGTAAAAAGTTGTATTATTTAATAATTCTAAATTTTGGGAATTTGGTACTTATGATTCGCTAGCAACGCCTTACAACTCCTTTTTCATCAATAATGAATACCAGAGAAATTGTATCTGTCCCTTGCAATAATTGGATGGGTAATTTTTATGTGGAGTTATAAGGCTTCTACTTGGATTCATCAGCAACTTGATGCCTTAAGTTTAAGTGCAACCGCTCCGATTGAGCAAGTTAAATCTCAAACTCGCTCTTGTTTATTGCGTGTGAGAACAACAGTTGGAACACTTTATTTGAAGACTGGGTATGGGATTTTTGGCACAGAAGCCACATTCACTGATTTTCTAGCTCAACTTTATCCCAATTGCTTGCCTAAACTAATTGCTGTAGATACAGAACAACAATGGATGTTAATGAGAGAGTTCGAGGGTCAGCATTTGGGGAAAACCGCTGATATCTCTCGATGGGAAGCAGCACTACGACGATATGCTGAAATTCAAGTTCAGATGGCGATAATGGTTAATCAATTGCTAGATATTGGTTTTCCTGACAGACGAATCAATCAGCTTACTCAAAGAATAGAACCGTTATTTGCAGATGATGCTGCGCTACTGCTCCCTCAGAATAATCCATTTCTCCAGCAGTCAGACTTGGAGGAGTTACGCACTCTCATACCTCAACTGCTGTCATGGTGTGAAGTTTTGGAAACTTGTGGTATCCCTCAAACCCTAATACATGGTGATTTTTATTGTCAAAATGTGATTGACGCGCAAGAAAGCTATATTTATTTCGATTGGTCTGATAGTGCAGTTTCACATCCGTTTTTCGATGCAGGATTCTTTCTGTTCGATATTGCACAAGAACTTCCTAATGTAGTGGATGTGCAAACGCATCTACGGAATGCTTATTTAGAGCCTTGGACAGTTTACTTGCCAATGAAACAATTAACTTCTGTATTTCAAATAACACAGCCCTTGGCTGCTTTATATCATGCGATCGTCAGTTACGAAATTATTCAGCATCTGGAACCTGCTCATCGCTGGGAGACTGAAAATACTGTTCCCTATTATCTAAAAACGATGCTTGGACAAATTTCGTCATAGCAGGTGTGAGTTCCACACAGACGCATGTTGAATAACAAATTTAGTGTCTCTTGTCAAAAATATTATTATTTTGGCAATAAAGATGTTAAAGTTACAGCCTATAAACGTCTGTGTCATCTAAAAATGTCCGTTTTATATGAACAAGTTTAGATTATGGAAATGCTTGCCTCACCCAAATGCATGGCTGAATGCCCTAATCCTATCTGTGGTGATGACAGGGTTTGTAACCATGATCCGACGCGATCATGACTTATGGCTAAACTTAGCAAAATGGTCAGAAAAACCTGAGTCAGCTACACTACTGGCAATATTTGTACTTGTATTACCCATACCAGCGATCGCTTTTCTACATCACTTTTTTTTCAGCCGTTTTGTTCCCGCGATTCCAGGGGAAAAGATTAATGTAATTCAAGGGTTTTTCCCAGGATTTGTAAGTTGGAGAGAAAGTTTATATGGTTGGTTGGTACTTGTTTTATCTACACTGACAGCTATTTTAATTTGTACCCCTCTTTTACCTTTATTTCAGCTGAACTATAGTCAGGTAATTGCTGAATCTGGTCAACATTACAGCAAACTCAAAGCTGTGTTTGCTGTGATCTGGCTAATTAGTGCTGCTGCTTTTTACCAAATTGAGTATTTATTTAAGTGTCGTTTGGTTTTTGGTAATAATGTTAATTTTCAAGCTGAAAGTATAAATGTCTCGGTAGCAGATACGCTTCCAAGTAATAACTCACATCCAGAAGTTAATGTTACAGAAATACCAAAAACGGAAGAAGTAACGAAAAAGAAGTCAAGCTTCTTTAGCTTTAGTAACAAATCTCACAAAACATCTAGGCAAATATTTACATTTGTTTTAATTCCCTTGGTTGCTCTATGGCTGTATTCATTTGCTAAATTGCCAGAATTTCAGCAAAGTATCTCAGCAAATGTCTCTGCTCAAAATTCATCTACACTTACTGCTAATGAAGTTAAACCAAAGGATAATTATCTTCAGGCAATTAATCAAGCTAGACGTACAGCAAAACTGGCAAAGTTAGCACAATCTGAAGATGAGTGGAAGATAGTTGTCGAAAATTGGGACGAAGCGATCGCTCTTTTAAAGACTGTACCATACACTAGCTCCAATTATAGTATTGCTCAGCAAAAAATCATACAATATCAAATTCATAGAGACTTTGCTCAGCAATACGCTATGGGTAGTAATTAAAGTATTTATAAAGTTTGTATAAACTATATTAAATTTAGATTGAGAGGTGGTTAAAAGTAAAGTCAACATCTGTTATATATCATCTTTGTATCTAATTTTTTGGTGAAAACACTGAGGAAAAAACTTTAGATATAAGGTTATATTTTATGCAATAAGTATGTTTTTAGCCCTTCAATGTAACCATTTATGACACAAGTAAAAATTTTTGAACTTGCAAGACAAGGCGATGTTCAAGCTCTTACATCTTTGATGAATAGCCAATTACAGCTAAAAAATGTCATAGCAAAAGTTAGTATTAAGAATGGTTATTTGCGGGTAAGATTGGAATCTAATCAAATACCAGACAAACAAAACTTGGTGAAATACGTACGTCAAGAAATAATTGGTTTAAAGTCTGAATCGATTAAAAAAGTTAAGGTTGACGGTTTTCAACAAGGAAAAAGTTTTCCTTGTTGGAGTCAAGTATTAAATTTAGAATTACAACAGAAATGTACTGCCGCATCTTTAGGTAAGCAACCGAAAAGTAAAGTTTTAATAAAAACAAAAAAGTTTGATAATGTTAGCATTAATAAATATATTTTGAAACCAACTTTATCTCTTTTTCAAAAGGAACTTAAACCAAAATTTATATTTATCCCTTTAGTGTTCATCAGTATTTATCTGATTGGAGAAAACTATCTATTTAAAAAACAGGGATGTATTGCTCAAAGCAATTTGCAAAGTAAAAATATAAATTATTGTAAATAAGAAGATTGATTGAGTCAGGCTTTGTTATATCTTCAAAATCATCTTCTTAACATGTTTTTTAGACACATTCATATTTTGAGAATGCTAGAAATACAGCTATCATACCGAATAAAGACAAAAGCCCTTATTTTGGGCTTTTTTAATTTTTATTCTATGTATTCTCTTTTACTCAAAATATACAATATTTCTACAGGTAGATGAATTTAATAGATTAGAGTTTATTTTGAATTTATATAAATATAATAATTAATATCTTGTAGCAATCGTAAAAAATTTTTCTATATTAGGTAAACATAGCTGATACAAATACTAAATAAAAAATAATCATGAATATTTATAATCAAAAATTACCCAATTCTAACTCAAGTTATTTAGCACAAAAAATTATAGAAACCCCACAACAAAATGGTCAACAGCAAGATCCACTGATTGCTAAAGGTTTGCAAAAAGAACAGTATATTGGTATTTTTAGCCTTGCGATTGCTATGATTGCAGCTGTCGGAATAATCAGTCGCCGAGTCGAATATGCTATTTTGTTCGCTATTTTTCTCAGCCTGATTCTCATTGCCATATTTTTAGTTATATAGCAATCGTAAAATTTCTTTAGCGGCGCGATCGCACACCCCCAATTCTCCCATAGCTCGTTGCATTTCTTGATAATCTGCTTGGATTTGCTGTTTACGTTCCTGGTTTAGCAAAAATTCCATTGCTGCTTGAATAATATTCTCTGGCGACGCTTGTTCTTGGATAAATTCTGGCACAATTGCCTTCATTACCATCAGGTTAACTGGTGAGGCAAAGGGAAAAGTTATTTTCAGGATATTACGAGCAACCCAGTAAGTAAAAGGATTGAGACGATAAACAACTACCTGCGGCACTTTTAACAAGGCAAGTTCTAAATTTACAGTCCCGCACTTAGTAATTGCTAAATCAGCAGCAGCAAGTACTTCTTGTTGTTGACCAGAAACTACAGTAGCTTGTAAACCATGTCGTTGTATCTCTTTTTCTATTCTTTCTCGATATATTTCCAGAGATAAAGGAATCCAGAAATGTACCTGTGATAGTTTAGCTTGAATTGCCTGTGCTGCTTGAAACATTACGGGTAGAAGATACTTGAGTTCTTGGTGACGGGAGGCAGGTAAAAGTGCCACAGCGATCGCATCATCGGCAATTCCCAACTGTCTGCGTGCTGCTTCTCGGCGAGGAAATTTTTCTATTCTGTCTACAAGAGGATGACCGACCCAAGTAACTTTTGCACCTTTGTTTTGAAAGTAACGTGCTTCTTGCGGAAAAATAGCTAATAATTTATCACTAACATGAATAATCCGCTCTGTATTACCAAGAGAAATTGAAGAAACCCAAACTTGCGGAGCAATATAATATACTATTGGGACTTGTGGCATATAGCGGCGAAGATAATTGCCGATACCGAGATTTGGTCCCATGTAGTCAATCAACACTACCAAGTCAGGTGGGTTTTGCTTGAGATAAGCGATCGCCCGACGCTGGACTTGCAGAGTTGGCAGTACAAAAGGTAGAGATTCCAACAGACCAAAGGAACCTATTTCAGTGGTGTTACCCAACAAAATTGCTCCTGCTGCCGTCATTTTATCACCACCAAGAGCCACAATTTCTAATTTCAACCCAGCAGCAATAGCTTGCTTTCGCATTGCAGTCACCAATAGCGACCCCTGTAAATCGCCGGACACTTCACCAGTACTAATAAATATTCGCATTTTGGAATGGGGTATCGGGGAAAGGGAAGAGGGTGTTGGGGAAAGGGAACAGGGAATGAAGAACCGGGATTGGGGAACTGGTGTTTCTTTTCTCCCTTGTCTGGTTTGTCCCCCTTCCTCTCCCCGATCCCTTATTTTCAAGATTCATCATCTCTACTATTTGCTTTTCCTTTTCCAGGAATTAAACCGCGTCTTCCTGGCATTTGCGAAAGTAGGAGGAAACGACGCAAGTGCTGTAAATGTTCTGTATCTCCTAAGAGTTCTAGTTCTTCTAAAGCATCTTTAAAGAGTAAATCTGAACGGTAGAGAATACGGAAGGCTTTTTTCAATATTTGTAAGTCATTAGCAGACAAACCAGCGCGTTTGAGTCCTACGAGGTTGAGCGATCGCACTCGTGTAGGATTTCCCTCTACCAACATATATGGCGGGACATCCCGGTCAATACGGCTCATTCCTCCTACCATCGCGTGCTTACCAATATGCACAAATTGATGGATACCTAGAACCCCACTAATTGTTGCTCGTGACTCAATATGAACATGACCTGCGATCGCTACCGCGTTGGAAATAGTCACAGAGTCTTCAATCACACAGTTATGTGCTACATGGACGTAAGCCATCAACAGATTGCCGTTACCAATCATCGTGGCTTCTCCTAAACCAGTAGCACGGTTAATTGTCACGTATTCGCGAATGCGATTGTCGTTACCAATTTTGACCCAGCTAGTTTCACCAGCATATTTTCGGTCTTGGGGTTCCATACCAATGGCAGCCCCCGGAAAAATTTGATTTCGCGCTCCAATTTCCACAGGCCCATCTAGCACTACATGAGCGCCAATTGTAGTATCAGGGCCTACTTTCACATGCCCACCAATCACAGCATAGGCACCGACTTCCACTGTCGGGTGCAGCTCCGCGTTAGGATGAATTACAGCAGTTGGATGAATAAGCGTCTTCAAGGGTGCATCTCCAGAACAGTAAGCGTGCTAAGTTTTTTGCCAGACGCGCCACGGAGCGTCTGAGTTCAGTAGCCGAAAGCATCAAATTGGTACAAGTGTGAGGGCAGTGAATATATGGAAATCAGACTGTAACAGATGTTGTTTGTTGTTGCTGATATCCCTAATACAAAATTTTGTAGAGGCGCTTTACGGTAATGCCTCTACCGCGAGAATAAATTTTTAGCTTACTAGGGAAAACATTAATTCACCTTCAGCAACTAACTGAGCGTCAACCTCGGCGCGAGCTTGCATCTTACCGAAACGACGTTGTTTTATCCATAACAGTTCCACAGTCATGACCAGTTGATCACCAGGAACAACTTGGCGACGGAAGCGGACTTTATCTATACCAGCAAATAGAAAAAGTCCGCCTTCCAATTGTGGCACTTGTGTCATGACAACGCCACCAACTTGTGCCATTGCTTCTACAATTAGAACACCTGGCATAATTGGACGTCCTGGAAAATGCCCTTGAAAATGGGGTTCGTTAATTGTGACGTTTTTAATGCCAACAGCTCTTTTACCAGGCGTGTAGTCGATAATTTTGTCTACAAGTGCAAAGGGATAGCGATGCGGTAGAAGTTTCTGAATTTCTTCCGCTGTAAAAGTAACTTTTGTTTCAGAGTTACTTGTAGTGGAATGATCTGGCTGCACCTGGGTAGGTGCTGATGTGGGGTTATCTGTAGAATTTACTTCGGTGACGGTAGCCATTGATGGGTGGGGTTGATTTTTAGTTGTGGTCTTGTAGGTGATTGAATTATGTTTGTTAGTAGTTAGTAGATAGTAGTTAGTAGTCAAAGTACCACTAGCTATTTACTACTAACCACTAACCAATAGCCACTAACGCAATTCCCAAATTTTCTGTGCCAGTTGCACATGTAAATTGTGGCTGGCTTTGTATGCCAAAAAATGAGCATGGGGGAAAAGCCCTAGTAAACTCAAATCTCCTACTAGATCCAAAATTTTATGACGTACTGGCTCATTTGCAAATCTTAATGGTGGATTTAGCCAACCATCAGGCCCACACACAAGAGCATTTTCTAAGCTTCCACCCTTAATTAACCCGGATTTTTGTAGGTATTCAATTTGATGTACTAAACCGAAGGTACGGGCAGGGGCAATTTCTGTGATGAAGCTAGCATTAGACTTTCCTGGTTCAGAAGTTGGAGACCAACTGTGCCATTGATTACCAATAGCAGGTAGTTCAAAATCAATACCGTAAGTAAAGCGAGTACTTGGTGCAGGGAAAGCGCAAACGAATGCATCGTCCTGACGCACCCATATAGGCTCGTTGATCAACAAAGCCTGAGATTTTGTAGTTGGGGTTTGCGATACTAACCCCACTTGGGTAATACTTTCTGCCCATATCTTTGCTGAACCATCTAACAGTGGTACCTCTGGACCATCAATTTCAATACGGGCGTTATCTACACCCATACCCGCCAATGCAGCCAATAAATGCTCTACAGTCCGAACACTTTCCTCATCTTTACCTAGCTGGGTTGACAGAACTGTCTGAGTAACGGCAGGCACTTGGGCTGGAATAATTGGAGTATTGGGCAAATCTATCCGTACAAAGTAACGTCCGCTGTCTACCCCGGCTGGTTGTATCCGTACTTGGGTCGTTACACCGCTATGCAGTCCCACTCCAGTAAGAGTAATTTCAGATGCGAGGGTTTGTTGCTGCATATAGTCTTTTGTCATTTGTTATTTGTCCTTTGTCCCTTGTCATTAGTCATTTGTCTATAACTAATGACCAATGACTAATGACCAATGACCAATGACTAAATTAGAATCTTTCCCCAATACCAAAATTGATGCGGCTATCTCCTTGATCGTTGAAGCCGTAGTCAATGCGGATGGGGCCAAGCGGGGACTGTACACGCACACCAAGACCGTAGCCATAGCCACTACCGCTTTTATCGAGTAAATCTCCAGCCTCTGTTTCTGTCCCCAAGTCCGTAGCAGCATCAAAAAATAGTGCGCCGCTAACTACAGAGAAAACAGGGAAGCGATACTCTACTGTAGCTTGCAAGAAACTACTACTACTAGCTAATGCACCTTCTTCATAGCCTCGAACGGAGTTACTTCCACCGAGAGTAAAAGCTTCGTAGGGAGGTACATCACCAAGTATGGTTCCTCCTTGCACGTTAAAAGCAATAGTTTGTGCCCCTTTGGTAAAGTTAGTAAATCTTACGGGAAGATAGTAGCTATAGCTTCCCCGTACTTTACTCATAAAGATATTACCTAGCCCTACTGGTACGGACTGTTCCAAACCTAAGCGGAAGAAGGAACCTTTTGTTGGTTGTAAAGCATTGTCACGTTTATCACGCACTGCTGCTAATTGCAATGTCAGTAAGTCATCTTGACCAGTCCCAGATTCGGTCAGTTCAATAATTTTTGTCGGCTGGTCATTTTTATATATTGTTCCTTCCTCTCTGATATCACCGTCAGAATCACGAGTGGAAACTCGTTGATATCTTATACCAGCTGAAGCTGTCCATTCTGCACGCTCATAGGGATTTTTAGACAAAGGACGGCTAAAGTTGATACCGCCACCTAAACGTAAAATCCGAGGGGTATCACCATCGTTCTTACCTGGTTCAAAGGTTTCGATGTTATCGTCTTGCCCTTCAAAAATCAAGGAAATTGATCGACTACGGAAAAGATTTGCTGTATAAGAAGTTCGGTATGGGTCTCCAGCTATCCAAGGATCTGTAAAGCGGACATCAAACAGCAATTCCCGTTGACCAACTTCTAACTCGGCCCCTAATTTTTGGTTTCTGCCGTTCAGGTTTTGCTCTTGATAGCTGATAGTACCAAACAATCCACTAGCAGAACTAATACCTGCACCAGCGGCGATGGAACCACTGTTGCGTTCAACTACATTAACTTGGACATCCACTTGGCTGGGGTTAGTACCAGGGTTGAGGGAAACGTTTACATCTTCAAACAGTCCTAGACCGTAGACTCGTTGTAAATCTCTTTGTATGACGTTGCGGTTGAATACTTGTCCGGGCTTTAATTGGATTTCCCGTGTAACAATATACGGCTGCGTCCGTCCCCTAATCGGTTTTCCGTTTTTGTCTGTTTCTTGACCTTCTTTATTACGATATTGGACACTAATATCTTCTACGACCCCTTCTGCCACAGTGAGGGTGACAACTCCATCAGGAGATACCTGTGGTGATCCAACTACTTGTGCTAATACGTAGCCTTGGTCTTGATATACCTTGAGTAACTGTTTAATACCTTCTTGTAACTCACGTAAGTTCAAGATTCTTCCATACTGGTTGCTAAAGATTTTATTGACAGTATTTGGAGGCAGTACAGAAGGTACATTCGTACCAGGGTTAGCATTAATTCTTACTTGACTGAGGGTGGGATTTAACTGAACTAAAAATGTGACTCGTACCCCTAATGGTGTATCTTCTGGTACTGCTTGCACATTTGAGAAAAAGCCAGTAGCAAAGACGGAATTAATATCTTCTTGCAGTTGCGATCGCGTTGTCGTCCGTCCTGGTTGAGTCCGAATTACCCCGTACACTTGGTTTTCTTGTTCTGCTGGTAGTGGTTGTCCAGTCTCCGTCCTAATCACAACCTCTGATACTAATACGCGAGGTTCTGCTTCTGTTGTTGGTTGTTGTTGGTTGGTTGGTGGTTGTTGTTCACTATCTGGTTGTTGGTTTGTTGGTGGTTGATTGATTAATGGTTGTTGGTTGTTGCTTGGTTGTTGGTTTGTTGGTGGTTGATTCTGAGAAGGTGGTTTTTGATTATTGGGAGGTTGAGTGTTCTGAGGAACAATCGTGGGAGAATTCTGGGCAGTTTTTGGGGTTGTTGATACTGATGTTATGGTCTGTGGTGTTGTTTTTAGTGCTGACGCACCAGGAGTGCTAACAGAGACTTGTTGGTTGGTTGTTTGTGTCCTAAGTGTTGTTGGCTTTGTTTTTGGAGATTTTTGTATATTTTTTGACTGATTATTAGTTAATTTTGTTAACTCTTGTGTCGTCTTTTTTGTGGAAAATACCTCAAAAACTTCTTGTTCTGGACTTGCTGTTGATGTTGTATCTTGAACAGTTTGTGTAGTATTTGGAATATTAGAAGTTGGAATTGTTACCTCTTGTGTTGGATCAGGAGTTGGCAATTCCGCGACAACTTCTTGGTCTTGAGTTGTTGTCGGTACAACAACATCTGCTGTTTTTTTGGAATTGTTAGCGGTTTGCGCGCTAGCATGAAGCGAACCGCTTAGAGGTGTGGCGATCGCCACCATTGTCATCAAAACTGGAGACAAGCGCATTTTATTTTGATTTTTCTTCACTTCCACGCACCATCAAAGAAAGATTTTGCTTTATATCAAAGTTAGTTGTTGGTTGTTGGGTTAGTAGTTAGTAGTTAGTGGTTAGTAGAGACGCGAGGAACATCGCGTCTCTACAATAGTGGTTAGTTGTTCACACTCCCCACCTCCCCACCTCCCCACCTCCCCACCTCCCCACCTCCCACACCCCTAATTACCCTTTTTCCACTGCTTCTAGCACTCTTGTTAAAACCTCCTGGTAAGCATCCTCAACATTGCCTAAATCCCTGCGAAAGCGGTCTTTATCTAGTACACGACGGTTAGGGTCATCCCCTGCGGATATGTCCCATAAACGACAAGTATCAGGACTAATCTCATCTGCTAATAGCAACTGCTGTTGTGAGTCCAAACCAAATTCTAGTTTGAAGTCCACTAAGGTAATGCCACATCCCTGGAAAAACTCTTTGAGAAATTCGTTAATTTGCAATGCAAGATGGATTATACTGTCAACTTGTTCCGGAGTTGCTAATTCCATCAGCAGTATGCGATCGCGCGTCAACAAAGGATCTCCCAATTGGTCATTTTTGTAATAAAATTCCACCAATGGCATCTTGAGTACAGTTCCCAAAGGTAATCCTGTTTGTTGACAAAGGCTACCCGCAGCAATGTTCCTGACAACTACTTCCAATGGCAATATTTTTACTGCCTTGATTCGCATTTGATTGGGAGCAGGACTATCAATAAAGTGGGTCTTGACACCAAGAGCCTCTAGCTGTTGAAATATTTTACTAGAGATGATATTGTTTATGTTTCCTTTATTTTCGATACTGCCGCGTTTTTGAGCGTTAAATGCTGTCGCATCATCTTTAAAAACAGCCAATAAAATTTCCGGGTTATCTGTAGGATAAATAATTTTGGCTTTGCCTTCGTATAGCTTAGTTTGGGCAGTCATGGCAGGAAGTAAATTTAGGTTCAATGGCTGGCTTTTATGCATTTAAGCTTAACCATTTTATCTTTTGTTTTTAGCTATTAGTCATCAGTAAAATACTTAAGTAAAACTGTTGACGAAAGATAGATGCATAAACTAATGGTGGGAATTTAACATAAATTATGTATTGTTTATATTCCTAGAAGTGGTAACTATTTGTCACAATAAATATAAATTAAGTCTAATGTATAAATTAATACAGTTACATTCAATCTACTAATTAAAGTTAAATACGATTAGTATTTAACAAAAATTCTGAAAGATCGGCAAACTTACTCAAAACGAAATAATAAATCTTTGCCAAAATTGACATTGGCAAGTGTTTGGGTAAAGGTTAAAAAGTGAGGAACAAAAAAATCCTTTAGCCTTTATCGTCTATCAGTTCTCATATTTTGAGACAAATACAAGAATTCTTAGTAGTTCAGTTTGAGATTAAAAACAATGAGGTGAAAATTGGCTAACAAAGATGATTTTCTTTATCCTCGGGGTCGCTACTACGGTCAGGTAAAGCCAGAAAATTTGGTATTCAATGCTAATTTGCAAGAATTTGCCCAAAAAGTCAGCTATATCTGCAATCTGGAGACAGCTGGTAAAATTTCTCCTGAAGAGGCCTATGAGAACATCAAGGATCTTTGGAAAAGTTTGAAACAAGCAAAAAAACAGTTAAGAATTGGTGAAAATCCTTTCCGAATGGATGATGATGGTAATCAACCAGAATAGTCAATAGTCAATTTTCACTTGTCATTAGCTATTCACCACGTCTTTACGTCCTCTGTCTCTCATTCTTATTTATTCATCATTGTCCAAACTCCATCCCAAGAGTTTGGTAGACTTTGCTTGAGGTAATTACGAGCGCGTTCTAGGTGAATATCAACAGCCTGATCTATTGGTCGGATTCTTTTTGCTGCTTCAAAGTAGACGATCGCACTTTCAAAATTGCGATTAAGATAGGCGTCCCGTCCAGCATGGTAGAAACAGAGAAATTCGTGGGTTGTGGCGTCTAAATAGGTAGTGCGATCGCCTATTAATTCATAAATATTCACAGCCTGATGTTTACCTTTGACGCGAATTTTATCTAATTCGCGCACCCAAATGCGATCGCGGCATAATTGATAAGTAAATTCACTGACAATGATATCACAGCCATATTCCTTTGTGATTGCTTCTAAACGCGAGCTTAAGTTTACACCATCACCGATGACCGTATAATCCATACGTTTGTGAGAACCGATATTGCCTGAAACTACTTCCCCGGAACTAATCCCAATACCAATATAAATTTTGGGTTGTTCTTGAATCACGCGTCGTTGGTTAAATTCTTCTAATCGCTGTCGCATTTCCAAAGCAGCTTGCACAGCTTTCCAAGCATGATTTTCTGTAAGCGGGAGTGGCGCACCAAACACCGCCATTAAAGCATCGCCAATGAACTTATCGAGAGTACCTTCGTGATTAAATACCGCCTCTACCATAGTTTCAAAATACTGGTTTAGCAGCGATACCACCTCAGCCGCACCGAAATTTTCTGTCAGAGTAGTGTAACCTCTGATATCAGAAAACAAAATGGTGACTTCTTTGCGTTCACCCACCATTAAAGCATCTTCTCCTAATGCCATAACTTGTTCAGCGACACGAGGAGTTAGGTAGCGGTACATAGTATTTTTCATCCGCTTTTCCTGGCTGATGTCTTCTAAAACTACCAAGCCACCTCGCACCCCTCCTTCTGGGTTTGTCAGAGGGTTAACAGTTAAGTTAATGCTACGTTCAATTTGATTAACACTATCAGCACTGAGTAACTTTGATTGCGGGGTTAAAGGTTGGTTCCAGGGAATAAAAAGATCAGTTTGAGTGCGATCGCGAATTGCTAAAATGTAAGTCTTGGTATCTTGGTCTGTAGTATCTAAATATAATCCTACCGTCAAACTTTGCTCCGGCACATAATGTCTTGCACCTATTTTTAAACTATCTTGCAGTCGCATCTGCAAATTATCAATTGGTACAACCTCCCACACAAAGCGACCAATTATATTTTGTTCCCAGGCAAGTTTATTATGTTTAGCATTTCCATCTGTTAAGGGACAACCCAGCAATTCTAAAGCTGCATCATTGATAGTCACGATGCAACCTTCCATGTCTGTAGAAATTACCGCATCGGAAAGACTTTGGAGAATATCTTTTTGATATTGTTTTTCTAATAGTACATTTTCAAATAAACGGGCATTTTCTAAAGCGATTCCAGCTTGAATATTAAAAGCCCGCATAAATTCTTCATCTGAAGCACTAAAACTACCTTGCTGTTTATTAATTAATTGTGTCACACCAATTAATTCATTAGCAGAATTAAATACTGGTAAACATAAAATATTGCGAGTTACATATCCAGTTTTTTTATCTGTACTGGGGTCAAAACGGGGATCTTTATAAGCATCAGGAATATTCAGTGCTTCACCTGTAGAAGCTACATAGCCAACAATCCCACGGTTAGCGGGAATGCGAATTTCCATCATTTTTTTGCCATCTGCCGCCGCTATTTTTGTCCAGAGTTCTCCCATTTCCTTACGATATAAAAATAGTGTACTGCGGTCTGCTTGCATCAAAATTCTTGCTTGTTCCATCACTATTTGCAAAGTCGCTTCTAAGTCTAGACTTTGCCCTAGTGTTTGAGTTGCCCGCAAAAGCGCTGTTGCACCCCTTTGATTGCGCGCTGCAACATAGAAAGATTGACAACTTTCTAAGATAATACCTATAGCAGAAGCAAAATCCCGAAACCGTTCTTCATCTTCACTATCAAAAGGGATATTTCCAGCTTTGTTTGCTAGTTGTACTACAGCAACAACTTGATTTTTACTGCTTAAAACTGGCATACATAAAAGATTATCAATCTTATAGCCCATTTGTTTTTCTAAATCTGAGCTAAACAGAGAATGAGTAGCAGTATCAGATATATTTAAATATTCACCTGTACTAGCAACATAACCAGGGATACCAACAGTAATCGGAATACGAATTTCTAAAGGCTTATGAATATTATCTTGAATAATTTTTGTCCAAAGTTGACCTTTATCCTTGTCTACTAAAAAAATAGTAGTATGTTCAGCTTGGAGAATTTGACCTATTTTTAATGTAATAGCCTCTAAAACTTTCTCCAACATTGTTTCTAAGGCTTCGTTATTTATCAGTTCAATTGCCCGCAGAAATTGCTGAAATTCCGCAGTAATAAAATCTAGTAAGCAAACAAATTCATTAACAGAAAGGTCTTTAACCCGACGTAATAAAGCGTGAGTGCGATTAACTTGAGTCAGTTCGGTTAATGTAGCTAGGACACTACCAGTATTTAGAAGTGACATGAAATTTTGGATTTTAGATTTTGCGAAAAGTTTGTAGACACGAAGTGGCTTCCCATAAGGGTGCTAGGGCTTCCGGCGTTCGCGCAGCGTCCCGGAGGGAACCTCAAAGCTTTTCAAGACGGATTTTAAATTTTAGATTTAGATTTTGGACTAGTAACCAGGTAATAGTTAATGTTTTATAGTAATTAGAAATCAACAATTAACTACTACATGCATCCCAATCCAAAATCCATAATCAAATTACGCTGCTTTCAGTAATTCAGAATAAATTACCTTTTGGTAGTAATCTTGCAACTGACGAGTGGCAGCTGCCCATCCCCAGCGTTCAGCTTCTCGGCGGGCATTTTGACGAATAGATTCTCGTTCTTGTTTCATTTCTAGTAGGCGAAGCGTAGCAGCGATCGCACCTTCATCACCAGTATCAGGAGCAAAAAGGTATCCATTGACACCATCTGTCACAATATCTGGAATGCCACCAGAACAGGCTGCTACTACTGGACAACCCGCCGCCATTGCTTCTAGAAGTACTAGACCCAATGTTTCTGTGCGAGAAGGGAAAATAAAGGCATCAGCACTAGCAAAAGCTGAAGCTAATTCTTTGCCAACCAGGTAGCCAACAAAATGAGTGTTTGTGTCGGCAAAGTGCTTTTCTAAGGCTTGGCGGTGGGGTCCATCTCCCACTAATGCCAGCCTAGCTGTGGGGATAGCTTCGAGTATGGGTTTGATCCGCTCAATTTCTTTTTCAGCAGAAAGACGTCCAACGTATAATAACAAGGGACTATCTGGGTGATTTTGGGACAGATGCGATCGCATTTCCTCGGAGACTAAGCTAGGATGAAATGTTTCTGTGTCTACTCCCCTCTGCCACAAGTTTACTCTTTCAATACCGTGGGTTGTGAGTTCCTCCATCATTGCTGTAGAGGTACATAAATTTAAAGCTGCTTGATTGTGACCTGCTTTAAGTAATTCCCACAATAACCCTTCTAGCATTCCCAAGCCGTAATGCTGGAGATATTGAGGCAAGTGGGTATGATAAGAAGCCACTAAGGGAATATCAAGCACCTTGCTATAGAATATACCAGCTAATCCCAAAACTGCTGGGTTGACTACATGAATAATATCTGGCTGAAACTGTTCCAAAATCTGACCAATGGCTGGGCGAGGTAGTGCCATTTTTAACTCAGGATACAGAGGCAGCGGAAAGCCAGAGACACCATATATTTTGGCTTGTTTGTATTCTGTAATACCACCATCCGGACAAATGACTAGTACTTGGTCGCCACTGCGTTGTAAATGTTCAATAGTATGACGTAGGCGTGTGACAATGCCGTCAACCTTAGGCAGAAAGGTTTCGGTAAAAAGAGCAATCCTCATAAAATATCATTCACTACAGGCAGGGTGTTCAGATAATTCCAGCTTCTGGGCAATTTCAGCATTACTTACAGCGTAAACTGTCTCATGCACTACAATCAATTTCACACATCAACAGTTATCAGTTGCTCTCTACTTAGTGACTTTTACCATGTTCCAATACGGTTGGGTTAAAAGTGAAGGGTGTAAAAACATTTGTTGTTCTTCCTTTCCCTTTCTTGTTTACCTCTTAACCGAATGGTATTGGTGCTGTACCAATGTATAAACAACAGACTGGTCGTCATATTGTGCGAAAATGTGACGACCAGTTTTAGGCCAGCAACTAACTTGAGTGAAATAGGGTTGTGTAACCAGCCTCATTCAGGTTTTACCCTGTGTTCTAAGTGTGATTGAAGTCAATCAATTTTGGATTTTGGAGCAAGCGATTTTGCGAAAAGTTTGTAGACACGAAGTGGCTTCCCATAAGGGTGCTAGGGCTTAGGTCGTACTCTAACGAGAAACCGCTCTGTGGGCGTCTACAAAGCAGCGTCCCGGAGGAAACCTCAAAGCTTTTCAAGACGGATTGCAATCTTAATCCAAAATCCAAAATCTAAAATTGGTGCGGTCAAAATGTCTTGTTAGGCAGGATGCAAATACCATGAATACCAATGGCAGTGATCGCCACACCTAACAAAACTCCGACTCCTTCAGCAAAGCAATTGATTCTGTGTCTGTTTTCTGCGGCTTGGGCAATGAGTAAGTCACCCACCTTTGCAGATGGAGACTTTGCCACTTGTTGATAATTTTTATGAGCTGCATCCAGTGTTGTCCATTCAGGAAACAGATAGTAAAGACTAATGCTACTAAATGCCACACCAGGCAACACAACAAACACAAACAGAACAAGCGATCGCATATTCATGGTTCGCTATTTGCGATGCCAAGTAACTTTTGGCAGAATTTGATTTTTATCGACTCGATTTTGATATTTGACAGCAAAGTTCAATAGAGAATCAAGCAGGGAATCAGAGAGATAGTGAGGTTGTAAACCTAAATCCAATAGTTTGGTGTTTTTGGCATTGAAATAGTGTTCTTCTTTTTCGATTCTGGGATTATCTAAGTTATTAACTTCTACATTTAGCCCCATTGCGTTCCCGGCTTTTTTCACCATCATTGCCAAGTCACCGACGCTGAATTGTTCGGTAAATTGGTTAAACACGCGGAATTCACCTGATTGGGCGGGATTGGCGATCGCCAGTTCAATACATCGCACTGTATCCCGAATATCCAAAAATCCCCGCGTTTGTCCACCTTTACCGTAAACAGTCAGGGGGTGTCCAATTGCAGCTTGGATACAGAAACGGTTCAACGCTGTCCCAAATACACCATCGTAATCTAGGCGGTTAATTAACAGTTCGTCCATACCAGTTTCTTCAGTGAGGACACCATAAACCACACCTTGATTTAAGTCTGTTGCCTTTAGTCCCCAAATTCGGCAGGCAAAGTGGATATTATGACTATCATGGACTTTGCTTAAGTGGTACATTGAACCAGGTTGCTTGGGATAAGGCAAAGTATCTTTGCGCCCGTTGTGTTCAATGGTGATATAGCCTTCTTCTATGTCTATGTTGGGTGTACCGTATTCACCCATTGTTCCCAATTTTACCAAATGGCACTCTGGGAAATCTTCTTTCATCGCGTACAACAAATTCAGCGTACCGACAACGTTATTGACTTGCGTCATGACAGCATGTTCGCGGTCAATCATCGAAAATGGTGCGGAACGCTGTTCGCCAAAATGCACGATCGCATTTGGTTCAAATTGATGCAGGGCTTTTTGGAGAAATTCGTAATTAGTGATATCACCAATAAACAAATCGATGGTTTTACCAGTTAAGTCTTTCCAGCGTTGAATGCGTTGCTGAATTGGTGCGACCGGGGTTAGAGTTTCTACACCCAATTCATTATCCCAGTGCCGCCGCACCAAGCTGTCCAGAATACCAACTTCGTAACCTCGATTGGAAAGATAAAGCGCGGTTGCCCAACCGCAATAGCCATCGCCACCAATAACCAGGACTTTCATTTTCACCTGTTTTTACTCGCTGATAGCTAAATCTATCAGGTTTGTGTCACCTCTAGGCCATGAAGATTAGGGATTGGGGAGTAAACAATTAAAAATTAAAAATTAAAAATTAAAAACTTAGGAAGAGGTGTGAGGTGTGCTTTAAGTGGGGGCATTGAGCATGGCTAACAACAACTAACTACTAACTGTTGATCATTGACTATTGACCAATTTTATAGTTGCTAGCGATGTAAGAAAAAAAGCGGTAGTAGCTACTAAATTCTTGGCTAGGTGCTTTTCCCTGCCAGTAGTATTTCAGTTTTCCTTGGGCTAATTGCAGTGTGATTACACTTTCTTTTTGCCTGACTTCTACCGTTAGCACTCCAGCGACTCCTTGGGTAGTTGTAAAGTTGGGACTTATTGATGTTTTGCCCTTTTTGTCTTGGGTTATATCTTCTGGCAGTTGCATTCCTGCCCAACTGCGAATCTCTACAGTGTTGTTTCTTGGGGAAATCAAAACGATGCCGTCGGCATTGTCTGATGGCAAAGATTTCCAGGTGCTGGGATAAGGAAATTTAAAGCCATACCGAGCATTTCTATAGGTTTTCCAAGTGTGATTGGAAGTGTGGAAACCAGGAGTTGTTCTACAGCCTCCCAGAATTACAGATAAGGCGATCGCGTAAATAAAGTATCTTACACTCCTTTGAAAGTAGGAGGCAGGAGGTAGAAGACAGAATGTATAAGGGGTAAAGACTTTCATTAATTAGCTGGAAGAGGAAATTTATGTGTATCTCACTAAATATTCTGAAAATGTTGTTGCTTTTTTACCATTACTTCTTCTTAGGGTCAAAACCTTACGCCCAATTTATCGTAAATAAATATTACAATATTGACGTTAAAGCGTCTTACTGTCTTGACAAGCCAAACAGGAGTAGATATCGTAAGATACATACCCGGGTAAGACCGTTAACAGAGTTATGCAAGCTAATAAAGCTAATAAGCAAAAAGTTACTTTGTATTTGTCGCCAGAACTGCACAGAAAACTGAAAATACGTTCAGCTATTGATTCAGAACCAATGTCGGATCTTGCCGAACGCGCCCTCGTTTTCTACCTGGCAAATTCGGAACTAGTTGATGAAGTAGCTATCTACGGAAAAACTCATAGAGTTTACACCTGTCCTAACTGTGAAAGCTCATTGGTTATACGTGATGGTGAATTGGTTGGTTTGGGCAAACAACCGGGAGTAATTAGTAGCAATCAAGAACATCTGCAAGTGGAAGAGATGGAACAAGCCCATCCCAAAGGTGAGGAAGAGTTGGTTCCTTGCTAAGCTCAGAATTGTGAATACATAACTTAATATGTGTATGAATTCCTAAAATTCTGCCATCTTTGCCAACTGCGATGTCTAGAGTTTCTGTAAAAGGTCTCAAGTAGGTCGATGTATGAAAGAAGAGCTCAATATCCTCATTCAAGCTCAATACCCTTTAATCTACCTTGTGACCTCCGAGGAAGAGCGGGCTGAGCAGGCAATCTTTACAATCGCTCAATCGTCAAAACCACAACGGCGAGTGTACGTTTGGACAGTAACTCACGGCATCGTGGAGTATGGTCAACCCCGGAATGTAGGTCAGCATAATACTGTTTCACCAGAAGCGGCGATTGATTGGATTATCCGGCAAAGAGAACCAGGTATATTTATTCTTAAAGATTTACATCCTTTTATAGATGCGCCTGCGACAACAAGATCCTTACGGGATGCGATCGCTAGCTTCAAAGGCACGCAAAAGAACATCATCTTGATGTCACCAATGCAGCAAGTACCCATTGAACTGGAAAAAGAAGTTGTCGTATTGGACTTTCCACTGCCAGATATGGGTGAGTTGAATAAAGTCTTGACTCACCATATAGACAATCATCGTGGGCGACGGCTAGCAACAGAGGCGCGGGAAAAACTTCTCAGAGCTGCCTTAGGATTAACTAAGGACGAAGCGGAAAAAGTATATCGTAAAGCTCAGGTTACAACTGGACGCTTAACAGAAGAAGAAGTTGATATAGTTTTATCAGAGAAAAAGCAATTAATCCGGCGCAATGGTATATTAGAATACATAGAAGAAGATGCAACCATTGATGCTGTTGGTGGCTTGGAAGAACTGAAAAAATGGCTAAAACAGCGTTCCAACGCATTTACAGAAAGGGCGCGGGAATATGGTTTGCCTCAACCAAAAGGGATGTTAATTCTTGGTGTTCCAGGCTGTGGAAAGTCGTTGATTGCTAAAACGACATCTCGACTTTGGGGTTTGCCACTGTTGCGCTTAGATATGGGGCGAGTTTATGATGGCTCAATGGTAGGACGTTCAGAAGCGAACTTACGTAACGCCCTCAAAACGGCAGAATCTATTTCCCCTGCAATATTATTCATCGATGAATTAGATAAATCTTTTGCTGGTAGTACAGGGTCTTCTGATTCTGATGGTGGTACTTCTAGCAGGATATTTGGCTCTTTCCTCACCTGGATGCAAGAGAAAAAATCCCCGGTATTTGTTATGGCAACTGCCAACCGAGTGGAAAGATTACCAGGAGAATTTTTAAGGAAAGGTCGTTTTGATGAAATTTTCTTTGTGGATCTGCCCACACCAGAAGAAAGGCAAGATATATTTAAGATCCACTTGCATAAGCGTCGGGAAGACATCTCTAGGTTTGACCTAGAACAGTTGTCTAAAATGTCTGATGGCTTCTCTGGGGCGGAAATTGAACAGGCGATCGTAGCGGCGATGTATGAAGCTTTCGCCCAAGATCGTGAGTTCACCCAATTAGATATTATTGCTGCACTGAAAGCGACATTGCCGCTGTCTCGAACGATGCAAGAACAAGTTACAGCCCTCAGAGATTGGGCCAGACAGCGTGCTAGACCTGCAGCAGCTTCCATTGCTGAATATCAGCGAATGGAATTCTAAAAGCTTTCTCCTGTCAACACAGGGGGGAAGAGCTAGCCCAAAAGCTAGCTGTTAATAAAAAACCGCGTTCTGCTAAACGCGGCTTACTCTCAAAACAAACTGTTGTCCTTTTTCTCTACTCTCTTTGGAGGAAACCCAAATGTCTCATTTTAGCACTCTGCGTACCAAAATTACCGACGCTGAAATCCTCAAGCAGTCTCTGCGCGATCTTGGTATTAGCGTAAAGACTGAAGCTGATGTTCGCGGTTACAACGGTCAGCGTGTTCGTGCTGACATTGTAGCAGTATTGGAAGGCGAATATGACCTCGGTTGGTCTCGCAACAGCGATGGTTCTTTTGACCTAATCGCAGACCTGTGGGGTGTTGCTAAGAAGCATAATCAGACCGAACTGATTAACTCTATCAATCAGAAGTATGCTGTTAACAAGACCTTAACAGAAGTGAAACAGCGCGGTTTGCAAAATGCCAACGTTAAGTTGGTATTGCAATAGTAATTTCTCTGCGCGTTCCCAAAGCTGCACGGGTTAACCATGTTAATAGCGGTTAGCCCGCTTTTTTCCCGGCTGGATTTACTTCCAGTCTTTGTTTTTTGCAGCAACTTCTTTTATTTGGTTGAATTGATTTTGTTTGATATTTTTAATTTAACATTTTTTAATAAAAAATTTTAGTTGTTTTTAATCAAAACCCAGTTGCCAATAAAGTTACTGGGTTTACAAATTTTGTTCAAGCCTGAGTTACAGGAAATTGCACCTCGGTGATGTAAGACTCGTTATCCTGTTGATTACCACCTGTAATGTAAACCTCACGGTTGGGGCCGATAATTTGATAACCATTGGCTTCAATCCAAGATACTAAGGCAGCGTAAGCTTGGTTGAGAGTGTTGTAACTCCCGTGATGAACTAAGGAAGCCGCTTTTTCAAATCTTGGTAACTCATATATCCGAATTTGTTCAGTATTGGGTATGTCTTTCTCAATTGAGATGACTGCTTCACCGTCTACATTTGAATCTTTGTATCCAGGATCGTGCCAAATGGCAGCCCAGTAAGTTCCCTCTTTAACTCTTTGCTGCTTAAGATATGTCAACAGTTCATCATAAAGTCGCCCTACACTTGAATAATCTGGCAGTATTTCTCGGATAGATGCTACTTTTATCGGTTCCATCTTCTTAATCACAACTTCGTAATTGGGCATACTACTCTCCTGTTCAATTTGCTTGAGTCGTGCTTCTACTCGCAAAAGACGTGCCTGTTCTTCTTCCACTAAATGTTGCAACTCAGCTTGCTTGAGTCGCAGCATTCCACGAATTTCTGCGGATGGCAAATTTTCATCCAGCAGCTTAGCAATTTGTTCTAAAGAAAAGCCCAAGTCTTTCAGTGCCAAAATACGATTGAGTCGTGACAACTGTTCAGCACTGTAGTAGCGGTATCCTGTAAAGTTATCCACATTAACTGGTTTGAGAAGTCCCAGTTGATCGTAGAGGCGTATTGCTTTCACTGATACTAGGCTAAGTTTAGAAAAGTCACCGATTTTCAGCATATTTAGTACTCATAATATTTAGTACTCATATAAGTGTTTAAGTTTCAGCTGGCCAGTTAGGAATGTGTGTAAGTTCCAGCTTGATACTATCTGGATCTAAAAAGTACAAAGCATAGTAATCCGGCATATAGTCATATTCGGCAGGTGGGTCTAGGATTTCCACTCCATGTTCTGTTAATAGTTGATACAGCTTATCCACCTGTTCTCGGTTGTCTGCACTAAAAGCAAGGTGATGTAAACCTGGAGAATAACGGTCATGTTTTTGATTTAGTGATTTTGGGTTTGAAGGAGAAATGGTAATGACTCCATCAGGACTGGTCCAGAGTATCAACTGCGGTGTGTTTTCTGCTTGTGCATAACCCAGAAATTCTAAAAGTGTGTTGTAAAATGCTTCTGATCGCTCTAAATCGGAAACAGTTAGGGCTATGTGATTAATAGTTCCAAGTTTCATCATTGCTTGCCTTAATCTATTGTTTTCCAGTAGACACCCTCCCATAAGGGCAAAGTCAATCCATGAAAAAATCCAAAATCCAAAATTTACAATCCAAAATCGTGAGATGCTGGTTGATTGATTAGTTAAATTTTTTCAATGGCTGCTGTTGATTCTGTATCTGTTATCGTCCCCGCAACTACCGCAAATTTGGGGCCGGGTTTTGATTGTATCGGTGCTGCTTTAACGCTGTACAACGAGTTTAAGTTTACCCGTGTTGACTTATCCCCTTATCAAGGTGGGGAAACAGCAAAGGTGATCATAACTGTCACTGGTGCAGAAGCTGAACGGGTGCAAACTGATGAAGGAAATTTGCTCTATCAGGCGTTTGTAAAGTTATATCAACACTTGGGGCAAACTCCGCCACCTATAGAAATTGAGATCAAGTTGGGTGTACCACTAGCAAGGGGTTTGGGTAGTTCGGCAACGGCTATTGTTGGAGGTTTAGTAGGTGCGAATGTGTTGGTGGGTAAACCTCTGAGTCAATCGCAGGTGATGGAGTTGGCGATCGCTATGGAAGGACACCCAGATAATGTAGTGCCGGCGTTGTTGGGGGGTTGTCGTTTGGCGGCTACGGGGGTAGAAGTTGAACCGCCATACACGCAAAGCGGGTTCCCGAAGGGTAGACGCCAAGAGTGGGAAATTTGTGAGGTTCCTTGGTGTGAGAATATTGTCCCTGTGGTGGCAATTCCTGATTTTGAGCTTTCTACAAAGGAGGCTAGGCAGGTGTTACCTTCTCAGGTGAGTCGGGCAGATGCGATTTTTAACACGGCGCATCTAGGGTTGTTATTGCGTGGTTTGGAGACTGGCAACGGAGATTGGTTAAGGGCTGCTTTACAAGATAAATTACATCAACCTTACAGGAAAACACTTATTCAAGGATACGATATTGTCAAGGTAGCTGCTGTTGCTGCGGGTGGTTATGGTATGGTGATTAGTGGTGCTGGGCCAACATTGTTAGTTTTAACTGATACAATGAATTCAGAAGCAGTAGGGGCAGCGATGTCAGCAGCTTGGCGATCGCAAGGAATTTCGCCTGTTGTGCAATCGCTTGGAATTGATACGCAAGGGGCAAGAAGTTTTTATTAGTCAATTGTCAAAGACTCTAGACTATGGACAATGGACTATTGACAATGGACAAATGACAACAGAGCAAATTCTGGCAGAAATTGCAGCACTTCGCTCTCAAATTGAGGTTCTGCGTGAGGAACGTGCTTCTTTGAGTGTTAGCATCACACTTCCCGACAATAAATCACCTCAAGTAATCGCTGAAGCTTATCGTCGTTATGCCCGTGAAAATGCCCAATTGGTTGCGGAACTCAAGGGTATAGATGATGCGATCGCTGCTTTGGAAGCTCAGATGACACAAAAACAAGCCCAATTACAGCAATGGCAAATCCAAGCTAAACAACTTTCCTTACAAGAACAACTAGATGAAGCAAGAAAGATTGCTCAGATTCACGCTAAGCGGATTAATGAACTGGCTGCGGAACTTGCCACAGAAATACGCAGTCTCAAGGCTTGCGCTGATGAACTCAGTCCGCTGTATTGGCAAGTGTATTACAAGCCATTTATTACTGGGTTCAAGACAATTTCGGTTCCCCATGTCCGTTCTGACGGAGATGTCTGGACAATTGTCAACCGTATTGTTTAAGTAGGAGTGTACTACATAGATTCCCAACTTCTCTAACAAGTCGGGAATCTTAATTTTTTCAAATATTATTGACAGGTGATATTAAGATTTATAACGGTGGTTGGAGCCACCGTTTTTTATAGGCTTAGCAAAAGTTTACATTTAGAATAAATTTGCAAATCGTACTGAGTATTTATTACTGGTTTTATTGAAGATTTAAAATTTATAGGGATAAATCTCGTTTACAAAACTATGAAGTGCTTAATATAATGTAATTAAAAGTAAAAACGAAAAACGATTGTCAGTGATGATTGCTCAATTTCCTTGGTTAACAACCATAATTATCTTGCCGCTAGTGGCTGCCTTAGCCATTCCTCTCATCCCAGATAAAGAAGGCAAAACTGCTCGTTGGTATGGTCTGGGAGTAGCGCTAACAGACTTCGCTTTAATGATTTATGCCTTTTGGCAAAACTACGATTTTCAAAGTTCAGCATTTCAACTGGTAGAAAAATATCCTTGGGTTCCACAGTTGGGCTTGAACTGGTCTGTTGCAGTAGATGGATTATCAATGCCTTTAGTCCTGCTAACAGGCTTAATTAACACCCTCGCAATCTTCGCGGCTTGGAAAGTCACCAACAAGCCGCGTTTATTTTATGGTTTGATGCTGGCGTTATATAGCGCTCAGCTTGGCGTATTTGTCGCCCAAGATTTGCTGCTGTTCTTCTTAATGTGGGAAATCGAATTAGTACCTGTCTACCTATTGATTTCCATCTGGGGAGGACAAAAGCGCCGTTATGCAGCTACTAAATTTATTCTCTATACCGCCCTTGCTTCTATATTTATCTTGGTAGCAGCTTTTGCAATGGCATTCTCTGGCGATACCGTCAGTTTCGATATAGCAACCTTGGGAGCCAAGCAATATCCTAGAGTTTTAGAATTACTGGTTTATGCAGGTTTCTTAATTGCTTTTGGTGTCAAACTACCAATATTCCCTCTCCACACTTGGCTACCTGATGCTCACGGTGAAGCTTCTGCACCTGGTTCGATGATTTTGGCTGGTGTGTTGTTAAAAATGGGTGGTTATGCACTCATTCGCATCAACATGGAGATGCTAACCAATGCTCATGTCTACTTTGCTCCTGTTCTAGCAGTTTTAGGTGTAGTCAATATTATCTACGGTGCTTGCTGCGCTTTCGCTCAAACCAATCTCAAGCGTCGCTTAGCCTATTCTTCTATTGCCCACATGGGATTTGTGCTAGTTGGTATCGCTTCCTATACAGAAATTGGTATGAGTGGTGCTGTACTGCAAATGATTTCTCACGGTTTGATTGCTGCTAGTTTGTTCTTCCTCTCTGGCGTCACTTACGAGCGTACCCACACCTTGATGATGGATCAAATGGGTGGTATTGCCAAAGTAATGCCTAAAACCTTCGCTCTATTTACTGCTGGTGCAATGGCTTCTTTAGCATTACCAGGAATGAGCGGCTTTGTCGGTGAGTTGATGGTATTCTTGGGTATTGCTAGCAGCGATGTTTACAGTTCCAGTTTCAAAGTAGTAGTTGTACTACTTTCTGCTGTAGGTGTGATTCTCACTCCAATTTACCTACTGTCGATGCTACGTCAAGTCTTCTACGGTAAGCAGAATACAGAATTACATCTGGATGCAGTAGTACCCGATGTCAAACCCCGCGAATTGTTCATCACTGCTTGTCTGTTGCTTCCAATCATCGGTATCGGTTTGTATCCAAAATTGGCAACCCAAACCTATGATGTCAAAACTGTAGAAGTAGCCGCTCACGCTCGTCAGTTTCTACCAGTAGTCGCTAAACAACAACCATCAAGTTTATATTCAACTATTATTACCGCGCCAACATTGGCTAATTCACAAGTTCCAAGTTTGGTTAATATTGCTGATTAAATATTTCACAAGGGCTGGTGCTACTTAAAATTGTAGAAAGAATTAAAGTGGGGGTGATTTTGCGATCGCCCCCACAGTTGTTTATATTGCTTACAGGCAAATACTCTATCGAAATGTAGAGAAGAAAGTAGTGAGTGCTTCATATACCGGAGGCTGTCAATGTGGACAGGTTCGTTATGAAATTCGCGCTGAACCCCTAACCCTTTATTTGTGCCATTGCAAAGAATGTCAACAACAATCATCTAGTGCTTTTGGTATGTCTCTCACAGTCTCAACAGATGCTGTTGTCATATTCAAGGACAACCAAAAGCCTGGATTCGGAAAGCTGATAGTGGACGTGAGGTGAAGTGTCTATTTTGCGATAATTGCGGAACAAGATTGTTTCATGATCGTGCTTACAATCGAGAGACAATCAACGTCAAAGCCGGAACTTTAGATGATACAAGTTGGTTACGTCCTGTCGGAAACATCTGGACACGCAGCGCCCAGCCGTGGGTGTTAATTTCTGACGAGCTGCTCAATTATGAAGGACAGCCACCAGATGTGCGTCCATTGTGGGAAAAATGGACACAACACCTCGGATAAGTCTATTTATCTTTATAGGGTAATTTTCTCAAGTTGCTGGACAATTGCAGTTGCATTTTTTCCAAAAAAAGTTTGAAAATCCCATAACTTATATAAACAAAGCAAATACCGGATAAACACAGATGGGTTTTTTGTCTGTATTTATCCGGTTGATTTTTGCTTGATTGTGAAAAATCCTCTTGGGTTTTTTGATTTAACTCATAGGCAATCCTATTCAATCAATTTCAAATTTATCCAGTAGCTTCTTTCCGTAAATCACTGCGGCAACAGTAACAATATCTCCCTGAATACGATAGATGATTCTGTAGCTATATGCCTGATATTCTCTGATGTTATCGTTGCCAAATTCTGGTACAATACGACCGGAAAAAGGTTCTTTGCTTAAGTTGACACTTGTGTCAAGTATCTTTTTGACAACTGTTGCAGCATAGGAAGCCGAGTCACGAGCTATATATATGGCAATTGCTTCTACATCATCTAATGCTTTGGGAGACCATTCTACTTGATAAGCCATTTGTTCAATCGTTCTTCGGCCTCGTTTTGGGTTCTGGTTGCTTGATGTTCGGCCACTTCTAAACCGCGCCGGACTTTTTCAATGACGTACAAATGATATTGGACATCTTCTATAGAACAATTATCGGGTAATTGGTTCAAAAGAGATTGTATCTTTTGTTTTGTAGAACTCATAATGTAATTTCTAGTTAATTTATATTGCAATATAGTCAGGTGGGCAATACCCACCTAATACATTGTTAAAAATTCTCGAAGTTTGCGATAGCTTCCTTAATCTTATCTAAAACTTCGTCCACAGGCATAGCCCCCAATTCCCCATTTGCACGAGTGCGGATGCTTAAAGAATTGGTTTCGACTTCTTTAGCACCAATCACAGCCATGACAGGGATCTTTTCTTTTTCGGCATTGCGAATTAGTTTACCCAGGCGATCGCCACTGGTATCCACTTCTGCTCGAATACCTAACGCTCTCATTTTTGCTGCTACTTCTTTGGCAAAATCGAGTTGCACTTCACTAACTGGTAGTAATCTTGCTTGTACTGGCGCTAACCACAAAGGGAAATCTCCAGCGTATTCTTCGATTAAGATGCCAATGAGTCTTTCTAGAGAACCGAAAGGCGCACGGTGAATCATCACTGGACGTTTACGAGAACCATCTTCAGCGACGTACTCTAAATCAAATCTTTCTGGCAAGTTATAATCGACTTGCACCGTTCCCAACTGCCATTCTCTCTCCAAAGCATCACGGACGATAAAATCTAGTTTAGGGCCGTAGAAAGCAGCCTCACCAATTCCCTCAAAGTGATCCATTCCTAAAGTTTCGACAGCGCGACGAATGGCGCTTTCGGCTTTGTCCCAAGCTTCATCAGAACCTATGTATTTATCGCTAGCTGGATCGCGAAAACTCAGCCGTGCTTGAAAGTTCTGATCAAGTTTGAGAGTTTTAATCACAGACAAGATCAAATCCACCACGTTGAGGAACTCGCTGTCTAGCTGCTCCGGGGTAACAAATATGTGAGCATCGTCCTGAGTAAAGCCCCGCACTCGCGTTAAACCACCCAATTCCCCAGATTGCTCGAAGCGGTAGACAGTGCCAAATTCCGCCAACCGTATCGGTAACTCGCGATAAGAACGCAACTCGCTCTTATATATTTGGATGTGAAAAGGACAATTCATGGCTTTGAGAACAAAGCCTTGCTCATGGGCGGCTGCATCTTCGTTTTCTGCCATCATCGGGAATAAGTCTTCTTTATACTTCTGCCAATGGCCAGAGGTTTTAAATAAGTCGACTCTACCGATGTGAGGAGTGACAACTGGTTGATAACCACGTTTTATTTGTTCTTGCTTGAGGAAGTCTTCTAAAAGACTCCGCAGTAGGGTTCCTTTGGGTGTCCATAATGGTAATCCTGGTCCTACTAAATCGGAAAAGATAAATAATCCCAGTTCCTTACCCAGTTTGCGGTGATCACGTCGTAGTGCTTCTTCTTTACGCCGCTTGTACTCTGCTAGTTGTTCTGGGCTTTCCCATGCAGTACCATAGATGCGTTGTAGCTGTGCTTTGGTTTCGTCTCCACGCCAGTAAGCACCAGCAACACTTTCTAATTCAATGGCTTTTGGATTTAATTCCTTGGTATTTTCTAGGTGTGGTCCGGCGCACAAATCCCACCATTCATTGCCCAAGTGATAGATTGTAATCGGTTCTTCTTTAATATCCGCCAGGATTTCTAACTTATAAGGTTCGTGAATTTCCTTAATCCGACGTTCAGCTTCTTCTCGACTAACTTCTTCCCGGATAACTGGTAGTTTACGATTAATAATCTTATCCATCTCTTTTTTGATGGCTTTGAGATCCTTATCAGTAAAAGGCTCCGGATTATCAAAATCGTAGTAAAAGCCATTTTCAATCCACGGGCCAATGGTAACTTGCGCCTTGGGAAACAGCTTTTGCACTGCCATTGCCATCACGTGGGATGTAGTGTGACGAATTTTTTTTAAGTTTTCTGATTCGTTTGTACGCGGTAAATAAATTTTTTTCTCTGGCTGTTCTGATGGACTAGATCGTTCAGAAGGCGACATTGGCTGCTGATCCATTAGCGAAGTGATGGTTTATGAGTAATTTGCGACTGACATATATATTAGCGACCTTGAGAAATTAGGGTTCGGGGATCAGGGATTGGGGATCGGGCTTGGGGAATTAATTAGAGATGAGGGAATCAAGAAAAATAATAATTAAATAATTCCCGATCACCAATACCTTATCCCTGATCCCCGATCCGTCATCCCCAATTCATAGATAATTTTTTATATAAATTGAAGATGCTATGTTTTTGATCGTTATTACTTAATGTTATTTCTATTTTCCCTAAAGACTTAAGAAATATTTAAATACTTTGCTTGAATCTACCTTGAGGATAGGTACAAATAATATTGAATATATATATAATATTAATAAGTAGCACAAAACACATTTTTTTGAGAGATAATGGTATAATAAGCATCTTTTTAATGTTAAGAATCGTAAATAGCGTTAATATTAGTAAGAAAGTTAGAAATATGCTTGTCAATTATGCGAGACTCAAACTTATCAGAGCCTGAGTTGCTCAAGACAATTTTGCAACCACTACTGGATGATTTTCAGTATTGGTTTGTGCGATCACGTGATTTTCTAGAAACAGAGCAACTTAATTTTATGAGCACTCAAGAGCAATCTGCTTTGCTAGAGCGAGTTAAGCAAGCTCAAGAAGAGGTGAATACAGCCAAGATGCTGTTTACTGCAACAGAAGGACAAGTTGGAATTGATATGGCAACCTTAATGCCTTGGCATCAATTGTTATCAGAATGCTGGAAGGTAGCGATGTATTTCCGCACTGAAAACCCAAGCTCACAACAGCAAGATAACAGATAAATTCTTGAAGCGAATCAAACCCTTGATAGGATTTCTGACTTAAGAGAACCATGTAATTTATTATACAGCGCTTTTTGATTCCCAGATTAAAACCGCAAATATAGGCGTAAGAACAGAGTTTTTCCTATTTGCCATAGTTTTCAATTCAAACTAGGCAGAACAAATCATTGTTATAAATGCTTTTAAAAATTTTGCCTCTGGAGGAAAATCCGATGTTACATCTGCTTTACATTCTGGCTTTTACAATTCTTGCTTGTATAGCTGTTGCGAATTTAATTCGCAATTTAATCATGTTCAGCTTTGATCGAGACCGGAGTTATCCAGCGAGGTACTCGTCAATGGCAAATCAAGGTAACTATCCCTATGTAGCATCTAGAAGAGCATTTACACCTCATCCAGAATTATTAGATGATTCTGGCAACATCATCAAAGAACCCTTGTTAGTAATGCGTTCGATCAACGTCGATGATGCCCGTCAACAACTTGATGCCCTTTACGAATCTTCACCAGGACAAAAAAGCGAAACCCAAGAAGAAGGCTGAAGGATGAATGATAAAAACTCAAGGATGAAGGATGAAGGATAAAAACTCAAGAATGTAAAGATTGAAATTAACACTTCACACTTCATACTTCACCCTTCATACTTCATCCTTCAATTAGGCTTCGATTACTACTCGGAGGTTTCCGCGTTTCTTAGCAACACGGCAAGCTGTGGTATTACCGGAACGCTCGAATTCTAAATCAAGGATGGTAGGGCCGACTCGCAGGTTATGCAGCGATAGGCGATTAATTGACTCAGGCAAAGCGGGGTCGATGATTCGTAAGCAGTTATTTGGTGCATCTGGGACTAGATTCACCATCATATGCAGCAGCTGAAAAATACTGCCAGTAGCCCAAGCTTGGGGTGTACAAGCCACAGGATACTGTACAGGGGAACTGTCATCACTGATGCGCTCGAAACCGCAAAATAATTCTGGAGGGCGATGATAGGGCTGCTTTTTAGTCATGTCGAATAAACCCTCAAAAAGTTCCAAGGCTTGATCAACTAAACCAAGCGATCGCAATCCCATCGCAATCAAAGAATTATCATGGGGCCATACAGAACCGATGTGATATCCCATCGGATTGTAAGCAGGTGACAAACTGCTAAGGGTGCGAATACCCCAACCATTAAACATATCAGGTGCGCGCAGTCGCTCTGCCACACTATAAGCTTTTTCTGGTGTAAAAATACCCAAGTGTAGACAATGCCCAGGATTTGAAGTAATACTGTCTACCTGTTTACCATCTCCATCTAAAGCTAAAGCACAGAAATCTTGGTCTTCCATCCAAAAATCTCTGTTGAACCGCAGCTTCAGATTTCTGGCTTCTTCCTGCCAACGATCTGATAAATCCAGCCGCTTCTTCATTCTAGCAATTTCTGCCAAGCGCATTTTAGCTGCATAGACGTAACCTTGCACTTCACAAAGAGCGATCGCTCCGTTAGCTAATTCACCTTTACGATTGACAATACAATCACCAGAATCTTTCCAACCTTGGTTAGCTAAACCACGTCTAGATTTACGTTGATAGCTGAGGTAGCCAGTGGCTTTCATGTTGCGATCAATCCACTCCATCGCCGCCAATGCATTCGACCACAGATTTTCTAGAGTTTCTGTATCATGTGTCCATGCATAGTACTCGGTGTATAGCATCAACCACAGAGGAGTAGCATCAACAGTACCGTAGTAAGGAGTATGGGGAATTTCCTGGCATCTAGCTAATTCTCCTAACCGTAGCTCGTGTAGAATCTTACCTGGTTCCTCTTCGCGCCACTCATCCTCGACTTTACCTTGGTATTGAGACAGGAGAATCAGAGTTTCTTTAGCAATTTGGGGATTTAACATCAAGGTTTGGGAAGCTGTAATGATAGAATCCCGCCCGAATAGTGCTGAAAACCAAGGTACTCCCGCCGAAACAGTCTTATATTTACCAAAAGACTGACGCAACAAATACATATCTTCCTCGGCCCGTTCAATTACACGATTGACAGCACCTTTTTCATCTGTGCGAATACGTGTAATTTCTTGCACCCAGTTTTGCTCTTCCATTGTCTCAGCAGCTTTTGCTTGACTCAAGGTTACAGGAGCGCTAACAGTAGAACTGGGCTTATAATTGGTGAGCATATTCACTCGATAGCCCAATTTTTGCTTCTCATGGGATGCTAACTCTAACTGCCAAATTGCTGTGTAACCTTTGAAGTAGTCTGGTAGCCGATGCTGAAAATTTATGCGAGATTCCATTACCAAGCCATCTACACCCTGGTAAGCCAGTGTTAAAGATTTGTCAGTAGGTATAGCAGGGTGAAGTTTGGGAGGCGAAGCACCATCCAGAGAAACTACCGTGTCTTCTATAAATGTCGGCTCTACGAGACGTAAAAGCTTGCCTTGCTTTTCTCTGCCAAAGCCTCTAACTTCAAATAAATCTACAAAATCAGCATCAAAGCTGATACTAAGTTCAAAATTGATTGTACTTGTACTATAATTAGATACTTCTAATTCTTCAAACAGGGCGCCATTTAGCACTATTTCTCGGCGAATTCCCACTGTATCAGCTTGGAGGCGATCATCAACTCTCGGATTAGTACATAAAACTGACAGTGAAAAACCTTTATCAGCAGTACTACTTAACAAAACAGGCGATCGCCCGTCAATTTGCAACTCTAAACGGCTCAAAAAGCGCGTATCAGCACAAAATAGCCCCATACTAGGGTTGCCATCAGCGAGTGAACATGCAGAAAGATTACCTAGAGTATCTGTAACTAAAAATAAGTCGTCATCTTTAACCGTAAGTGTTAACTGTGGTCTTTCACTAATTACACAAGGCCATTCAGGTATAGGTAGTAACTCTGCGGGGACAAAAGTTTTTCCGTCCAGGAAAATCCTCTCCGGTGTCATCAATATATCCGGTGTCATCAGCCAGTATTCCGTGTACAAATCTACATTTTTTTAGGTCAGTTCAGCGTCAACAGGAAAAAAGACGCTCTAGCAAAACTTTGTGAGCTTTGTTACCAAAGATAAATGATAATCACATTTAGCTAGTGGATAGAAACACATCAAAGTTAGATTATTAAATCTTTATAATTCTAATGTGAATTAAAAATTTGCGTAGATAAACACAAAATACAGGAACTTTTTTTCGTTATTTTGATTTACTTTTTGAATTTTTGAGCAATTAACTTTAAAGGTAATGGGTAATTGGTAATTGGGGTATTTGGGGTATTACTTAATAATTGCAATGGTCAAATACATTTCCTTGAGAGCATGGCAATGAGAATACAAAGTGATTATCCGGACTTAATATGACACCAATATGAACAGAATGCGATAACTATAAATATTTATTATAAATTTATTAGTTTAAATTTTAAAAAATAATACTTTTTTCCAAAATCATGCGCTAGTTTAGCTAGGACGGTAATTTTGTCTAATTATATTTCAAGGTAGGCTGAACAGCCTACCCCGTAATTGAATTAAACTACTAAAATTATTCCTAGCCAATCTTAGATTTGAGCAAGTACCATTTCGTAAGCCCTTTCATATTGATCGGTCATTGTTTCAACGCTAAAGCGACTAACAACATATTCCCGACAAGTTTGACGGTCTAGTTTCATCGCATCCGGAATGACTTCAATCATTTGTTCGAGGCAACCACATACAAAACCAGTTTTACCGTGGGCTATGACTTCTGGTACTGAACCTAGATTCATGCCAATGACGGGTGTACCTGTTGCCATTGACTCAATCATTACCAGACCAAAAGGTTCACGCCAAGTAATGGGGAACAAAGTTACAGTTGCGCCACTTAAAAGTTTTACTTTGTCTTCGTGGGAAATTTCACCCAAATACTGAATTTGTTCGCCGTCAATCAGTGGTTTGACTTGCTCGTGATAATATTTTTGGTCAACAACATCAACTTTACCAGCCATCTTTAGAGGTAGGCCTGTCGCATGGGCAATTTTAATTGCTTCTATGGGTCCTTTTTCTGGAGAAAGCCGTCCCACAAAAGCAAGGTAAGCAGGTTGTACAGGTTCACAATTGAAAGGGTAAACAGCTGTATCTATGCCGTTGTAGACGGTGTGGATGTAGTTTAATCCTAAACGTGGCTCTCGCTGTGCTTGACTAATACTAATGAAGGGTTGCTGAGCATAGCGCCGATACATTTTTTCATTATCTGGCGTGAAAATCCCATGCATCGTATGAACTGTGGGTGTTTTGACAAAACTGGTGTAAGGCAGAACAGAACAACCAACGTGGGAGTGAATTATATCGAAATGATGTGCGTTTTCATAAACTTCAGCCAACGACATCTGCTCATAAATGATTGGCTCTTTAACGCTAGGATCGAGCCGTAAAGCTTTGTCATGGACTGAGTAAAGCTTTGCTTTAGTAATTGAGTCACCAGAAGCAAACAAAGTAACATCATGACCACGTCGAACTAATTCATCCGTCAGCAACTTCACAATTAGTTCAATACCGCCATAACGAAAGGGGGGAACACGCTCCCACAAAGGGGAAATTTGAGCAATTCTCATGTTTCACCTAAACATGTCAATGTCAGCATATTTGTCCGCATAATTGTGAACGATGCTAGTGCGATCGCAACAAACCAACATATTTTCACAAATCTTAGGACAAACACACTTTATGTTCAATGCTGCTAATCTTGAGGACAGAAACAAGTTAAACCGCTTCTCGTATCTTCAAAAAATTTGTATCCTGCTATTTCTCTCCACCAAGATTTTTACTATTACCAGTAGTAATTGCAGACTTAAAATGCTTGACGTGAGACAAACTTGAATTGATTACATAATTTTAAGATTTTTGACAGTATTATTTTTGATCACAAATTTATATTACATTAACTAGTTACAATTAGCAATATACTTATATATAATAAATACGTTTATACAAATACTAATTATTTGTTTAGCAAGCTGGGATAAAGTAAACAAATACACATAATAACTACTAGAATTTTAAACTTAAAAGCTAGATTTAGTAAGAATCTTACTCTTATAATATCTGTAATAAAATCATAGTATTAATTATATTTAGATATAATTTTGAAAGGAAAAACAGTCAGTAAAATTACGCTTTTTGTGTAAAATAAATATCTATTAAATGTTGAATTTTTATGACATTGAGACTATTTTGCAGATGATTTTATTTTTTGGATTTATATATTCCTTGGCGACCTCTGCTTTGTTACTTACATCAAGAATAATTTGATTAGAGAAATTGCTTCTATCAAAAGTGAGAAATTTGTTAACAAGATATAAGTAAATAGGAAAAATTTATAAATTTTATCTACTTTGACTAAGATTACAAATAAATTAATATTATTTAGATATAGTTACAGACTTTATAAAAATTAACAATATTTGAGCTAAATAAATATAGACTGCCATTGGCTCTAGCAGTATAAACAATGTTTTGAAAAATTGTGGAAGTTCAGATGCTGAAAAGCAGGTTTAAAAAGTATTAAAATTTCATGCTAGAGGCTGATAGCAAAGGTAGGCAGTATTATAAAAAGTAGACTTGAAGAACTGAGTGTGTTTTCCTTACTTATCTAATAGGCTTAAAAACAGCTAATTTCTTGTTTTGAGTTCTGCCTCCACTATGTGGCGTCAGTCTGCTGGCAGTAGTTCACCATTCTTTACATATTGCAACGATATGCTTGATTGGAAAGTTCGTTGTAATTTGTACAATGCAGCTGTGACGTGAATTATGTCCAGATTGTGGCTTCTTTAGGACGTTCATGAGCATTTCAACTTCCGTGCTGATTGATTTGCTACAGGCTATACCCCACCTGCGGCCCCAACTATACTTCAAAGCTTCGCTAACGGCGTTGTCCCATGCGATGGAGGATCAGGTTTTAGCTGCTACTCTCGAGCAGCCCTTGGTTATTGCTAGCTTTCAAAGAGAGCGATTTTATCGCCAGGAAGCTCATCGCTATCAGCGGCTTGCTCAACGAAGTAACCAGGTATACGTATTAGCTGCGCCAGAAACTGATTTTACTAACAGCTCGGAATTTTATGAAAAGATAGCTTTTGAGGCAGACGATGCTCTCAGTCAAGAGTGGCATCTGGTGGTCATAGCCCAAAACTATGCCACTTGTTTAGTTTGCCGGGAAAGTCTTGGTTCTTTAGCCAAAAACATTCGACTAAGAGAATTAAGTCCTAGTCTGGATATGGACGCAGCGCGAAGATTTGAAGGAATTTGGACGGCGGAACGGGGAGTAAGCCTGCAAGCTGCCGAACTATTGTTGCAGAGGATTTTAGTTTATAGACCAGAGTTAACAGAGAAAATCGAGCAAGCCCGCCAGCGTTTTGGTATCGGGGGACGTAAGAAGATTACTTCAAATGCAAAGCAATTACTGAGTGAATATGCCTGCGATATTGACACCGATCCATTTGTGCAACGTTTGGTGACTTATTTGCAAGCGAGTCAGTACAAATTGCATAAAGCCTACCGTTCCATCTCCGCCCAAGCACGTAAAGAAAGACTAGTTAATTCAATTAGTACTGCGATTAGGCGATCGCTTGATCCTCAAGAAATCCTCACAGTAGCAGCCCAAGAACTAGGACAAAACTTGGGGGCTTGTCGCTGTTTGATTTACCGCGCTCAAGCTACAGATGCTCAAGCGATCATTGAACACGAGTTTTTAAGTCCTGGTGTTTCATCTTTTTTGGGACAAACTTGGCCCTTAGAAAACAATCCTCTGTTCCAAGAAGTGGTAATCCAGAGTGAAGGCGTCCGAGTTGTAGATACTCTTAATGACTCGCGGGTAATTAACTCGAAAGCACTGTGGCATATTGTAGAGAGATATGCCATTCGCTCTTGGCTCATGGAACCAGTACTTTTTCAAGGACGACTGTTGGGCATTGTAGAATTGCACTATTGTGGCGAAACTCCCCATGATTGGCATCCTGGAGAATTAGATTTGGTAGAAGCGATCGCCACTCAAATAGGGGCAGCTCTGATTCAAGCCGAAGCTTACGCCAACTTAGAAGAATTTAATCGGCAATTAGAAGCCTTAGACCGTACACGTACCAACTTGATTGCGATCACAGGTCATGAATTGCGTACACCTCTGTCTACAATTCAAGTGTGCTTGGAAAGCCTTGCTACAGAACCGGATATGCCTCTAGAATTGCGACAGGTGATGCTCAACACAGCTCTTTCTGACTCCGAACGGATGCGAAAACTCATCCAAGATTTCCTGACGCTTTCCAACTTAGAAAGTGGACGAGTAGAATGGCATCCGGAGTCATTAACTTTACAAGAGTGTGTAGACCTAGCACTTAGTCGTCTTCGCACTCGTCTAGCAGGGGATGAAAAATTGCCCCAAATCACAACAGAATTGGCAAGCAACCTGCCTTTAGTCAGGGCTGACGGTGATTGGTTGGTAGAGGTGATAGCAAAACTCGTAGACAACGGTTGCAAATTCACACCACCAGACGGGCAAATTACCATTAAGGCTATTCGCAATAATAGTAAGATGGTCGAGGTGACTGTGGCAGACACAGGGCGAGGTATAGAACCTAATCGTTTAGAAGTAGTTTTTGACCGTTTTTATCAAGAAGAGGGAGCTCTCAGACGCAGTACAGGTGGTACTGGTTTGGGCTTAGCCATATGTCGTCAAATCGTCAATGGCTGGGGTGGTGAAATTTGGGCAGAATCACAGGGTAAAAACCAGGGTAGTCAGTTTCATTTCACCATACCCATTATTGAGGGAAGTCAGGAAAAAAGACCATCAAGACTCAAGGGTTAGTAGTTTATTGTTGATTGCTCTTTACTACTATCCACTAACCACTAACCACTATCCACTAACCACCAACTGTTACAGTTCCTTACACAATCGCAATATGTCCCCATCAGCGGTGTTACGATGCCGTAAAAACGTTGAGAGACGCTTTATGGCAGAAACACTTTCTGGACAAACTCCGATCTTTGGCGGCAGCACTGGTGGCTTGCTCAAAAAAGCAGAAGTCGAAGAGAAATACGCTATCACTTGGACTAGCCCAAAACAGCAAGTTTTTGAAATGCCTACTGGTGGCTCTGCTATTATGCGGCAAGGACAAAACTTGCTATATTTAGCTCGTAAAGAGCAAGGTATCGCTCTAGGTGGTCAACTTCGGAAATTTAAAATCACAGATTACAAAATTTACCGGATTTATCCCAACGGCGAAACAGTTTACATTCATCCAGCTGATGGTGTCTTCCCTGAGAAGGTTAACCAAGGCCGCGAGAAAGTAAGGTACAACGATCGCAGAATCGGTCAAAATCCCAGTCCTTCTAAAGTCAAATTCAGCGGCACAGCTACCTACGACGCTCCTAATTCACAATAAATTAGGGAAATATCGCAATTTCGTTAGTTTTGCTGGTAATTGTTAATGGGTGATGGGTAATTGGTTTTTTCATTACCGATTACCGATTACCCATTACCAGCCTACATGACAATATTAAGTATTCAAACGGACACAATATTATTTGTTTTTGAGAATAATTAAGAATTAATAAATAAAGTAGTATAAGTTCTGAAGTATAAAATATAAAACCTATCGTCCCCTACAGTTAGCCGCTTGTAGGGTTAATGTTATTTTCTAGCTTAGCTTCAGTGTTAAATTCCCAAATTTAAGTACCATTACAAAATTAACTACACATAATCGCGATGAAAACAGGGCATAATCACACCCTGTTCCCCATTCCCTGTTCCCTTTATTTGATTATTTATTATGATTTTTCCTGATTTTTCTCAGTTCTCCGAACTAGCTAAAAATGGTAACTTTGTCCCGGTGTATCAAGAATGGGTTGCAGACCTAGATACACCAGTTTCTGCTTGGTATAAAGTGTGTGCTGGGCAACCTTATAGTTTTTTGCTGGAATCGGTAGAAGGTGGAGAAAAAATCGGGCGTTATAGTTTATTGGGTTGCGATCCGTTATGGATTTTAGAGGCAAGAGGCGATCAGACTACTCAAATGCACCGTGATGGTTCTCAGGTTCTATTTACAGGTGATCCATTTGCAGCTTTAGCCACATGTTTGGAACCTTTTTATCCAGTAAAATTACCCCAGCTACCACCAGGAATTGGTGGTCTATTTGGGTTTTGGGGTTATGAATTAATTAATTGGATCGAACCACGTGTACCAATTCATATACAAGATGACCGTAATCTTCCTGATGGGGTTTGGATGCAGGTAGATCATCTGTTAATTTTTGACCAAGTCAAGCGGAAAATTTGGGCTGTGGCTTACGCGGATTTGCGTACTCCAAATATGGATTTACAGACAGCTTATGAAAAGGCTTGTTGTCGTGTTACTCAAATGGTCAACAAGTTATCTCTGCCCTTATCAGCGCAAAATACTTTACTGGAATGGAAACCCCCTGCAAGTAAGAGAGTAGGAGAAGTAGGAGTAGAGGAGTATAAGAGTAATTTTACTCGTGAGGAATTTTGTAGCAGCGTTAAAAAGGCAAAAGAGTACATCAAAGCCGGCGATATCTTCCAAGTTGTAATTTCCCAGCGCTTATCGACACAATACACTGGTGATCCTTTTGCTTTGTATCGTTCCCTGCGTCAAATTAATCCTTCTCCTTACATGGCTTTTTTCAACTTCCAGGATTGGCAGATTATTGGTTCGAGTCCCGAAGTGATGGTAAAAGCCGAACGTGATCCACAAGGGGATTTACTAGCTACAGTGCGCCCCATTGCTGGTACTCGCCCACGGGGTAAAACAACCCAAGAAGATATAGTCCTAGCAGATGATTTACTCAAAGACCCCAAAGAAATAGCTGAACACGTCATGCTTGTTGACTTGGGGCGTAATGATTTAGGGCGCGTGTGCCAAAGCGGTACGGTGAAAGTTGACGAGTTAATGGTAATTGAACGCTACTCCCATGTTATGCACATTGTCAGCAATGTGGTGGGTAAATTAGCACCTGGTAAGACAGCGTGGGATTTACTCAAAGCTTGCTTTCCCGCCGGAACAGTTAGCGGCGCACCCAAAATTCGCGCAATGGAGATCATCAATGAATTAGAACCTAGTCGGCGCGGTGTATATTCAGGTGTTTATGGATACTATGATTTTGAAGGGCAATTAAATTCTGCGATCGCTATTCGGACAATGGTTGTACGTCATAATACAGTTTACGTTCAAGCAGGCGCGGGTTTGGTAGCTGATTCAGAGCCAGAAAAAGAGTACGAAGAGACTTTAAATAAAGCTAGAGGATTGTTAGAAGCAATACGATGTTTGCGCTAAACTGAACCATGCGGAAGAAGAACAAAAGGTTGTATAAATTTTCATAAATTTTACTTCCGCAGTGCGATCATTATCATATCCTTTATAAGGATGTTCGTTAAAATAACACTAAAGTAATAGCCTTTAACATCTACCATCTTTTATTTTTAATTTGTTTATACTCCACAATCAAAACCAAAAAATACTTTTAGACTGTGGATAACAAAGTTGATTGTAATTAATGATATTTGCTCAGTTAGACGATTTCGGTTTCATCAAGTCATTGATACCAATAGTAATTTAGTACATTAAGTACATTAAGTACTTAATTAGAAGAATTTTATGTCTAGTGATTTTTGAGAATTAGTATTAGATAATACCTGCAAAAAGAATGCAACACATGAATAATAAAGTTCATGAAAGTGCGTCCATAAGTTTTTATTGGATGCGCTAAATTTTAGCAAACACCGTAAAAACACTTTGTTCAAATTTCATATGACAAAAAATTTTGCAAACACCAAGATACTAATAAATTATGAAGTTAAAAATTAGACGCCGACAATTTGGCAAGTTGGTACTTGCAAGTGCTGCAACTACAGCAATTATCAACCTTGCAGATAAAAGTTTTGCTCAGAATTCAAATACAGTAGTATACGGAGCAAAATTGACCGATAAAGACAAAAATAAAGCAAAAGATCAAGAGTCCACAGATGTAGCTAATACTACTCCGGCAATAAATGTGACAGCATTAGATGTGGTCACTCTTCAACAAGTATCCTCTACAGAGGTTCCGTCTACAACTGTTGACAATCCAAATACAGCTACTGAGAGCGTTAAAAAGGCATTATATACTGAACCGACTGAGCGAATAACTGGTTTTACTAGCCTATCCGATGGCAGTTTTGTTTTTGTAGTTGTTGGCAGTTCGCAGAAGGGTAACTATACTAAATTGCTAATTACAGATAGCAAAAAGCTTGATAAGAAGCCTAAATCAAAAAAAATATCAGGATTCAAAAAGACCAACAACACAATAGAAGCTGTTGTGGGAACCAAAGATGACAAACTTATTTGCATAGTCAGTGAAACTGGGGGTACACCTCCTTTTAAATTCGCGCTTATTGATCCACAAAATGGCAAAGTATCTTATGAATCTGATTTAGCTTTACCAGAACTTTTCCCAAGTCGGCGATATAGTAATTTAGCTCAATCGCCGATTGATGGAAAATATTATCTTACGACTATGAATTCAGAAGGCATAACACAATTGGCACAGCTAGATGTGGATAATAAATCGATAATTACTGGTAAAGGTAAAATAATTGAATTGTCACCATTGACTTTTGACAATCAGACCCTAGCAAACGATTTATTCAGTCTCGCTTTCTCTTTGTTAGGCGATCTGTATGCAGTTGGTAAACTCAAATCTGAGCAAACTAGATATCTATTTAATGTGGATCTCAAAAATGCAAAGATGAAAAGGTTGACAGAATTTTCAGTTGAGAAAATTACCTTCCCTCGTTCCTAGCAAAAAAGTAACTTCACACTCAATACCTAATAATTAAATCCCCCATGTTGATAACTTGTCATTAACCACATTTTTCAATCGCCCGCTTGGTTACTATCCCGCCTTAGCAAGAACAGGGGTGCCGAAGGCGGGGTGAGGTAAAAGGGAATTGTAAGTAATCATGCGAACTTGATATTAGGCTATAAGTCCAGACGAGAGTGCAAACTTCGACTATTACAACAATGTGGGTAATGACAAGATGTCTATAATGGGGGAATGTCAAATAGCTTACTGAAGCAGAGATTTAGCTAAAGTACTTAATAATCGCTTCAGCAAACTCAGAACACTTCAAAGGTTCTACAGGTGGTTCCATTAACCGTGCTAAGTCGTAGGTAACTTGACGCTTAGCGATCGCATCTCCAATACCTTTTTTGATCAAGTCTGCGGCTTCTTGCCATCCTAAATACTCCAGCATCATCACACCAGACAAAATCACCGAACCAGGATTGATGCGATCTAAACCTGCGTGTTTGGGTGCAGTACCGTGGGTAGCTTCAAAAATCGCACATTCATCGCCAATATTTGCCCCTGGGCCCATTCCTAGTCCACCGACAATGGCTGCTGCTGCATCAGACAAATAATCGCCATTCAAATTCATTGTCGCCAGAATCGAATATTCGTCCGGTCGAGTTTGAATTTGTTGGAAAATACTGTCAGCGATGCGGTCATTAACCATCACCTTGTCTTGCCATTTACCATTGCCGTGAGTCTCCCAAATTGAGTTAAGAACTGTTTCCACTTCCTTGACAATTTGGGCTTGTTTCTCTGTGGTCAAGGCATCAAATCCAGGATCAACCATCCGGGCGTTTTCTTGGGCAGTGATGTTGGGATTTTTCTCTTTGTTGCTTAAAATCCAAGATTCTCGTTCTGTGATACACTGCTGTCGAAACTCGCTAGTAGCCAGTTCGTAACCCCAATCACGGAAAGCGCCTTCGGTGTATTTCATGATATTGCCCTTATGCACCAAAGTCACCATTTGTTTATGTTTGGGTAGTTGCAGGGCGTGTTTGATGGCGCGTCGTACCAAGCGCTGTGAACCAGTTTTACTGATTGGTTTAATGCCAATACCAGAGTCGAGGGGAATTTGTTTTTTACCGTGTTCTGGTGTGGCAGGGATGAGTTCTGTGTTGAGATACTTAATTAAGCGATCGCCTATTTCGCTACCTTGTCGCCACTCAATCCCCAAATAAATATCTTCGGTATTTTCCCGATAAACAATCACATCGAGTTTTTCTGGATTTTTGTGGGGAGAAGGCGTACCTGCGTAGTACCGACAAGGACGCACGCAAGCATACAAGTCAAAAATTTGCCGTAAAGCAACATTGAGTGAACGAATTCCACCGCCGACAGGAGTGGTCAATGGCCCTTTAATTGCCACACCATATTCTTGGATTGCTGTTAGAGTATCTTGGGGTAAATACTGATATGTGCCGTATAATTGACAAGCTTCATCACCAGCATATACCTTAAACCAGCTAATTTTCCGTATGCCTTTGTATGCTACATCTACAGCAGCATCAAAGACTTTTTGAGCAGCAGGCCAGATATCTATACCAGTACCATCGCCACGAATGAAGGGGATAATCGGATTGTCAGGAACAGTTGGTTCACCATTGTTGAAAGTAATTTTTTCTCCGGTTGAGGGGGGAGTAATTTTTTCGTACATTCACACACTCCTGATTGTGACGCAGCGACAACAGCTGCCATAGTTGGTTGGTGGTTGATAGTTGATCGTTGTTTGTTGCTAGATTATTATTCCAAAGAACAAACAACAAACAGCAATAGCGGATTTTGCTGTACTTTGTTATTGCTTAAGCTAGTAGGCAGAGTTTTCCCCTCTCCAGAAGAGTTTAACGGACTTGGGGGACTGGAGACTAAGAACTGGAGGGAAGACAAGAAATTTTAGATTTTGGATTTTGGATTTTAGATTGAAATCCAATCCGTCTTGAAAAGATTTTATTGCTGGAAGCCACTACTTGCACTAAGCCGATCAGCGTCAATGCGTCTACAAAACCTTTCGCAAAATCCAAAATTCTTTCCAATAGCCGATTCCCGATCTCTTATCCTCTCCTTTCGATGCTATCTTATCGCCTCGAAGCGCAATTGGTATACTCTGAGAATATACAGCAAAAAGCCAGCAATTGAAGAATAAAACAGAGATTACTAGCAGTTTGACTGAGTTAGAGTTTGTAATGGTGAACTACTCAGGGTTACGCTACGCTAAACCCTGAGCTTCCGTACTCACAGGCGAGTGCCGCAACTTGGACTTTCGCCCTAATTTTGGTCTTACCTCCCCTCCTACAGCAGAGACGGCTGAACCTTCCGCCTTTAGCATTCTGATACCCTCTGCTCTAATGTTTATCGCTGCGTTTCCATCCCTATCGTGATGAGTGCCACAGTGAGGACAAATCCACTCCCTTACGTCCAATGGCATTTCGCTGACCTGATAGAAACAATTAGAACAAAGTTTGGAACTAGGGAACCATCTATCAATCTCTACCAACTTTCCACCTTTGCGTTCTAGTTTATAGGCTAAAAAGTTGGTGAATGTTCCCCACCCAACATCAGATACTGCTTTCGCCAAATTATGGTTACGAACCATGGCCTTGACATTAAGATTTTCTACTATGACAGCTTGGCTATCGCTGACTAACTTATAACTAAGTTTATGCAAAAAATCTTGCCTAGAATTACTAACCCGTTCGTACACTTTGGCAACTAGTTTTCTATATTTATTCCTTGAATTACTCCCTTTTTGTTTACGCGCTAACTTCTGTTGTTTGCGTTTCAAATTCTTCTCATGTTTGGCAAGATGTTTAGGGTTGTCGTATTTAGAAACCTTCTCACCATCAGTGACGACAGCAAAGTGTTTCAACCCTAAGTCAACACCATAAATCTTTCCTTCTGTTTCAGTAGAGTGTTCCCCTTGTGTTTCAGTCAAAATAGATGCCAAGTATTTACCTGACGGAGTTTTGCTAATAGTAACAGTCTTTATCTTCCCCTCAATTGGTCTATGTATTTTGGCTTTTACTAATCCAATATTGCCCGGAAGTTTAATACTACCATCTACAATTTTGACGTTTTGAGGATATTGAATTGACTGTTTGCCATGCTTAGATTTGAATTTAGGAAACCCTGCACGTTTCTCAAAAAAGCTTTTATAGGCAGTAGTTAAGTTGAGTGTTGTAGCTTGCAAAACTTGGCTATAACAATCAGCTAACCATTCTGTATCTTTTTCTTTTTTGAGCTTTGGTAGAAGTGCGTTGAGAGCTACTTGTCCAAGTCCTTTTCCTGTTTCTTTGTAAGTCTCAATTGACTTATTGAGAGCATAATTCCACCACCAGCGAGAACACCCAAATGTCTGTGCTAATAGTATTTGTTGCTCTTTCGATGGATATAAACGAACTTGAACGACTTTGTGTAGCACTCAAATCGAACCTACTTGATTTGCTAATTTTACTACAAAATATATTTCTCAGTAAAGCATGAAGATAAAATATTTGGCAACTCCTCAACCACCCCACTCACAAATCAACCACAGGTTGATATAGTTTGGAGGTGGTTTCGTCGTTACCCTGCTTTCATCCCCAGGTGTAGTTTACGGAACCTGGGGACTTCTCGCAGAAAGAGTTAAAATTCCACGGTCAAGCTGTAGGCAGAACCAAAACGAAATATTTTGCACAGAGCTGATCAAATCGTTAGGTAATACAGCGACTAACATATCGAATGATAATACAGATATATAATGAGTAGGCTTTGGGAGCAATTTCCTGTAAACTACTCTACGCTACTAATGCTTTCCCATCCACAAAATTTTATAGCTAACACTTGTCCACCAATCGCATTTTCTGAGTAATGGCATGACAGACCCAATGATTGTATCAGGCACATCTTCTGACATTGAATCCTTACGGGGCCAGTTAATTGCTGGGTCTTTGCAAGTCCAACAACAAACGATCCCGCAGCTAGCTAACCTGGGTAACAACGGATTTGATGTCCTGATGGAATTTTTAATGGAACGTCGTGACACTCCCGCAACTTGGGTTGATGGTAAAGCTTATCAAGTGCTGTATAACTCTGATTCGCCTCAAATTAAAGAATTTCTCCAAACCCATTTTCCTCAGGGAATTGTACCTTTAAAATCAGACTGCGGCATTGATTACAGTTCCTTACAACATCTGTTGGCAACCCAAGATTTCCAGGCTGCTGACCGCATGACTCTGCAAAAATTGTGTGAAATTGCGGGTGCAGAGGCGATTAAACGGAAGTGGCTTTATTTTACCGAAGTAGAAAATTTTCCAGTTACAGATTTACAAACAATTAACAAGTTGTGGTTAGTCCACTCCGAAGGGAAATTTGGTTATTCGGTACAGCGAGAAATTTGGTTGGGTTTGGGGAAAAATTGGGATAATCTTTGGGTAAAAATTGGTTGGAAAAAAGGTAATAACTGGACACGTTATCCTCAAGAATTTACTTGGGATTTAAGCGCCCCTAAAGGTCATTTACCCCTTTCTAATCAACTGCGAGGAGTGCGAGTGATTGCATCTATATTTGCTCATCCGGCTTGGAGTTAGATTGACTCTCGCAATAGGAGGACACTTGTCATGGTAACAACAGCACCACTGGCAGAAACCAGAACTTTACTAGAAAATATCAGCTGGCAAACATTTAAAGCCATACTAGCCGACATGGGCGACGAACGAAATACCAGGCTAGCTTATGACAATAGAATATTAGAAATCATGACTCCATTGATGCCACACGAAAACTCAAACCGCCTCATAGAAAGATTTGTGATTGTGTTGTGTGAGGAATTAGGTTTAGAAGTAAAAAGTGTTGGTTCATTGACCTTGACACGGGATGATGTAGAACGAGGAGGAGAACCTGATAGCAGCTACTACATCCAACACGAGTTTTTAGTTAGAGACAAAGAAAACATAGACTTAGCAATTGATCCATCACCAGACTTAGTGCTAGAAGTTGAATACTCTAAACCAAAAGTAGACAAAACAAAAATTTACGCGGCTATTGGTGTACCCGAGTTTTGGCGGTTCAACGGCAGTGTGTTGCGAGTTTACATACTCAATGAGGGTCAGTACTCAGAAGTTCAATATAGCCCCACATTTGCTCCCATACCCGTCAAAGAAATTCCCCAGTTTCTGCAAAAAACTAGGAAAGACGGAGAAAATGCTACTACTAAGGCTTTCCGTACCTGGGTCAAACAGCTAATTGCTGATTCAAGACAATAGGCGATCGCAAAGTTTTTGGTTTTTCACGTTAAAATGCGATCGCACCTCGCCAGATTCATTTAAGAATTCAATTCCACAACCGAACAATGGCTAGCGTTAGTCTCGAAAGCATTAAGCGTAAATTTAATAATGTCACTGCCATAGAAGATATTACCTTTAATATCCCCGATGGGGAATTTTGGGTTTTGGTAGGACCTTCGGGTTGTGGTAAGTCTACGATTTTACGAACGATTGCTGGTTTGGAAACTGCCACGTCTGGCAAACTTTACATTGGGGATAAGCTGATGAACAATGTCCCTGCCAGACAACGAGATGTGGCGATGGTGTTCCAGAATTATGCCTTGTACCCGCACATGACGGTGGCAGAAAATATTGCCTTTGGGTTACGGATGCGCAAAGTTGATCCGAAGATTGTGCAAGAAAGAGTGATGACGGTGGCGCGATCGCTGGCGTTGGAACACTTGTTGGAACGTAAACCCAAACAACTTTCCGGGGGACAGCAGCAACGGGTAGCATTAGGAAGAGCGATCGCCCGTCAACCACAGGTATTTTTATTAGATGAACCTTTATCAAATTTAGATGCCCAATTACGAGATGATACGCGGGCGGAGTTAAAACAGTTACATCAAAATTTGGGTATTACTACGGTCTATGTGACTCACGATCAAGTTGAGGCGATGACTTTAGCTGATCAGATTGTGGTGCTGAATCGGGGCAGAATTCAGCAAATTGGTGAACCGCAAGAAATTTATGCCAAACCTGCTAATCGGATGGTGGCAACTTTTGTGGGTAGTCCACCGATGAATATTTTACCTACTAAGTATGTGGCTGGGGGTTTTGATGTAGATGGGCAGGTGTTACCTGTGAGTAGGGAAATGCAGGGGAAGTTGCATCTGCGGGAAGGACAGGGGTTTGATTTGGGTGTGAGACCGGAGAGTATTAGTATTAATGAACCGCGAAGACGCGAAGGACGCGAAGAAGAGTTGGCAGAGTTGGTAGTGGAGGTGAAGGTGGTGGAACCTCTGGGAAGGGAAACTTTGATTCGTGCTGTTTTACCTGGTTCGGGGGTGCTGGTGAATGTGCAGGCGGGTGCAGATGTGCATCCTCGTCCAGGCGATCGCTTGATGTTAGATATTGATTTGAGTAAGTTATTTGTGTTTGATACTGCTACGGGCGATCGCTTATATCCCCCTGTGGCTGATTGATTTGATATAAGTAAATCGGAAAGGGTGTACGTTTGTACGCCCTTTGAATAAATTTAATAGGAATCAGGTTTTTGTAGAATTTAGATAATTGTGCCAGGTTTGGGCTATTGCTTTGGCATCTTTACCAACAAAAGTTTCTTTGTCGCCGTTACTCCAAGTAATGAAACAGGCAGGTTGTTCGTTGGAGATGTTTTGATAAACTGGGCGAACATGAATTTGACGAGCGTATGCTAAATTTAACCAGCCTCTAGTTGATGTTTGGCAAAGGAGTAGGTTTTGTGGCATGATCTAAGTCTCCAGAATATTGTCATAAATATTGTGGGTAGAGAAGCGGTTTGACTTTCGAGTGTGGAACCGCTTTCTCTATGTTTATAATAAACAGCTTTCTAGCTAGCTGTCAACTATATTCTATATAATTATTGGTAGCTAGTTATAAAAATAATATGGTGTAGAGTAGAGTGAAAATTATGGATGTAAAATGTAAGTTACGAGATTATATGGATAATCAGGATTTAACTCAGCAAGAAGTTGCAGCACGAACTGGGTTGAGTCCAACAATTATCGGTAGGTTATACCATAATCGCTTCAGTCGCTTGGATAATCAAACGGTAATTAAGATTTGCAAGTTATTTAATGTGTCGCTAGGCGATATGTTTTATATCGACGAAGAGGATCATCAGGAGTAGCAAACCTTCATTCAGCTTGGATGCGATCGCCCACGGAATATGCTGTTGGGTGAAGTGGTGCGATCGCACTTTTGAATTTTTATCCTGATGGATTTGAGGCAATTAATCTAAACTAGAATAACCGTGTTAATTTGGCAAAGAGAATTATAGTGCCTAATCTTCCTGTTAGTGAGGCTCAACATCAGCTACAGCAACTCATCGAGCAAGTTGTCGAATCTCTATAAATATTGCAAGAAAACCCTTTTCAAAATCCTCCACCATATGAAAAGTTATACCAATTTGAAAAAAGAATATGACAAATAGACCATATTGTAGAGACGCGATTTATCGCGTCTTGAACTGACGCGATTTATCGCGTCTTGAACTAAGGATGTGTTGCAATCATTAATTGAATTGGTATTAGTTGGTGATTTATCGGGTGCTTACTCGCGACGGATAAATATTCAGCACAGCTTGGTGTATGAAGTTGTTGAATCTAAGAAAACAGTTAAAGTTATCCGGATGTGGACAGATTATGAGTAGGTTTGAGAATAACTAAAGATAAAACAGTCCAGTAGGGTGCGTTATGACGAAGCGCAACGCACCGAGATAAATGGGTGCGTTACTACTTAACTGTTCCCCGTTCCCTGTTCCCTTTACAAATAAGAAGCTACGGTTAAACTAATAGCGATCGCACAAGCAGCTAATACAATCATTCGCTCTTTTGTTGTTAATGTTGAATCTACAGGTAGTTCTCCTGTATAACCACGAACTACCATTGCTGCATAAACTCGTTCTGCTCTTTCTAAACTGCGGAGATACAAACTCCCAATCATCGCTGCACTAGCGTAACGTAACCATCCGCCAGGGCCATTAATACCCCGTAATTGAGCAGCACGCTGCATTCTGTGTACTTCTGCCAATAATATTTCTAGGTATTGTCCAGCCAATAGTAAACTTTGCTTCAAACCACCCGGAACAGGCAAAGCCTTAAGAGCAATACCAAAACTGTGTGGTGGTAAGGTTAACAAAAAACTATTCATGGTGAGTAAGCAAACAAGAGAACGAACCAACAGAAAACTGGCTCGTTCCCATCCCAAAGGTAAAGCCACCAAGGACAGAAATATTAATTCTGTACCTAACAAGCCTGTCAGCTGAGGCAGAGGTACGCGTAACAAGACAGTCCAAATCAAGGCAATTGCAGCATATGCAGCTAGCCAGTACCAAGCTTCATACTTTAAAAAAGCTGCCCCGATCACAACTACCAGAGATAGCTGTAAGCGTAAGGGTAATGATAGTTTAAGCATTCTTTGGTTTCACTACTTGTGCAATGCCAAAGGCAACAGCAAAGCAAACAATCGAACCAACAATTCCGGCGATACTTGTACCGATGGGGCCCAATCCTTCTATGCTATAGTCGGCTAAAGGTGTTGGTACTGCTACTCTGACCTGTTCAGCGAGGTTAATAAAGCCTAAGTTTTCCGCAACTCTTTCCAAACCATCTGGCCATGCAGAGGCTACTAAGGAAAGTAAACCAGAAATCAAAAGAATACTCACTACTGGTACTACCCACCCTTGTAACTGACGTTGTTCTCCGGGTAACAAATCTGGTCGAACTGTGGCTAGGTAAGCTAACACACCTCCAGTAATCAAACCCTCGCCAATGCCAATCAAAATATGTACACCAGTCATGGCTGGTAAAACTATTCCCAGAGGTGCTGTTCCCGAAATAGCTAACTCAATCGCACAGGTGATCGCAGCCACAACTACACTCACAGCAGCAGCGATTCCAGCGGCTAATGGTAAGCGACTTCTGTAACCTCCAAACAATCGCTGTAGGGTTTGGGTTAAACTCCAGCCTACCCAGACTCCTACTACTGCCATGTTAAAAATATTCGCTCCTAAGGCTGTGATTCCTCCATCAGCAAACAACACAGCTTGAATAATTAAAACCGTAGCGATGCATATCGTACCAGCCCAAGGATTACCCAGAATGATTGCTGCTAAAGTTCCCCCTAATAAGTGACCACTTGTACCGCCTGCAACTGGAAAATTAATCATTTGGGCAGCAAAAATAAAGGCGGTAGTTAAACCCAAAATAGGTGCATGTTTAATCCCAAAAGCATCTCGCGATCGCGTCAATGCAATACCTAGTGCAGCCACACTCACCACACCAGTAGCAGCAGCTACTGGTGGAGAAATAAAACCATCAGGAATATGCATTAGGTATCTCCCGTTTGTGTTTTTATTTGCACAGAGTAATTTTTATAACTACGACATGAAACTAATTCATAAAAAAACAAAATTTATTCCTCTTGTGCAATGCCCTCACGGGGGATTTCATATTCTGACTTCAGGGTTATTGACACCGAAGTTTGTATAAAATGATTTACTTAGACTTTTGATTGTTAAAACTTGTAAGTGAACAACATACAAAATAAATAAATTTTGTTGCGTTACGATTTGTTGTTTAACACATATCAATTTTTATATTTTAATAAGTATAATAAAGTTAAGAAATTTAAAAAAACAAAAAATTAAAATAAATAACTTTTCACTTTAAATATCAATAATAAAATACATAGCAATCCTAAACAAGTTGTGAAATTGAGAAAACAAAATCTTCCAGATCCTCGACTTCTTTAAGAAATCGAGGATCTTTTTTCAGATATTTCTAAAAATAAAGAAATTTATTTAATACTCGCTGTTGTAATTGCTCTAAAATAGTTTTATCTTTAGTAACTTCATCAACAGCACGTAACATTTCACAAATTAAGGGTACTCCTAGCTGTAATTCCTCAAGAATGTCACGTTGAGTAAATACATCCTTGGGTTTTCCTTCCAGCACCAACTGTCCCCTATCCATCACAAATATCCAATCTGCCCAACGATAAACTAAATCAAGGTCATGGGTTGCCATGACTATTGTTGTGCCAGACGTATGGATATTTTGTAAAGTCGTCATCAACTTACGAGTATGCAGTCTATCTAGATAAGCTGTTGGTTCATCTAATAATAACAATTTTGGTTTTAACACCATCACATCTGCGATAGACACTCGCTTTTTTTGACCCAAACTTAAATGATGTACAGGTCTTTGAGCAAGTTCTATTAAATCAAATTCAATTAATGCTTGCTCGACTCGCTGTTGAATTTCAATCTCTGGTAAACCTAAATTACACAATCCATAAGAAATATCTTCTTCCACCGTAGAAGCCACTAGTTGTTGTTCTGGATCTTGGAAAACCACGCCAACTTTTTGGCGCAATTGTACTAAAGATTTACGGTCATATTGTAGTGATTTACTTTGCCAGATAATTCTTCCTTGATCTGGTTTGTATAAACCATTCGCTAATAAAAACAGTGTAGTTTTTCCACAACCATTTTGACCAATTAATGCACACTTTTTTTGAGCAGGAATTTTTAAACTGAGATTATTAATAGCCGCTTGTTTAGCTCCTGAATAGGTGTAATGTAATTGTTCAAATTCTAGTAACCATTCCTGCATTTTGCCCCCATTCTAATGCTATTAATAAAGCACAGCCAAAAATAGCCTCTATTATATATCGCTTTGATTGATGATAGCGATGGGGATGCCAAACCCGCAATTCTCCATTAAAACCCCTTGATTCTAAACTCAAGGAAACTTGACGATAGTTGTCTATTGTACGTTTGAGTAGTTGTCCAATTAGTAGTGCTAGACTTTTCATCCCAGTAGCAAAAGTCCGGTATCCTCCCCTAGCTTGCTGAGCAACCCATAATTCAGAAGCTGTGTCTAACAGTACAAAAATAAAGCGATACATCAGTAATAAAATTTCAGTAATTATTACTGGACAGCCAATACGTCTTAAAGTTTGCAAGAGTGCAGTAAAAGGAATAGTCAGAATGATGAAATACAAACAACAAAGAGAAGCTAAAGCTCGTGTTAAAATTGTCAAACTCTGTACAGCACCGTGATGGCTAACGTATAAGTAATAATTTCCAAAAAGAAATCCTACAATTGAGTCATGTTCTACTAAATTTAAATGAGATACCTCAATACCATTGATAACTAAGGCTGGCAAACTAGTCAACCAAAAAAAAGTGGCGACGTAAATCAATTTCAAATATGTTTTACCAGGAATACCTGCATAAATTACTGTCCAAATACTCATCCAAAGAGCGATCATAATTTGTATAAACGGATGACCAAAGGCAGCAATGATTAGTAGGATACTAGCAAATAGCAGTTTTTGTTCTGGTGGCAACCAACACAAACGATTAGTATAAGCCAAGGTGTCAATCTGAATTTTCATTACGATGATTTTGCTGTTCTGAGCGTCCTTTATAAAGTCCAATTACATAACCAATTACGCCAGCACCCGCAGCCGCTTGTACTGCAAATAAGAGGCTTTGCACTTCAGAACTGGATATTTGAATTAGTGAATTAAACCAAGGTTCATATTTAGGTTGTATTTCTTTAATTGCTTCTTGAGCTTTGCCATCCGCTCCACCAAACTCTGCATCTTTAAGTACCATCAATGGTGTTGCTGATAATGCTACTACTGCTAATAGTAATAACCAATTATTCCATTTAGGTTTTTGGATTTTTGACTTTGGATTATTCATCAGTTAATAGTCAATACTTTACGTGTAAGTGTCTAGTAGTCCAGCAAATCAATTTTACTTAGTTTGTAGTAAGCAATTTAGTACTTAATAGAGTGATAAATCACTCACTACGAACTCATTATTAGCTTTACAAAGTACTAGTACTAATCACAACAATTCTTCTGAGCGCAGGGTAAGAGAAAATTACCAGTTTCAATCTGAATTGTAGTGTGTTCAATACCAAACTTGTCGTGTAAATCCATTGCGATTCGAGATAAAAAAGCATCACCAGGATTACCAGTAAGCATAACTAAGTGTGCTGTCAGTGCGGACTCGGTGGTACTCATAGCCCAAATATGTAAATCATGGACAGCAACCACGCCAGGAAGTTCTGCTAAGTAAGTACGCACTGCTAACAAATCTATTCCTTGAGGAACAGCATCAAGTACTAAATCTAGTGACTGAATCAACAACTTCCAAGTGCTAACTAAAATGACCACAACAATAATTAAGCTGATCACAGGATCGAACCATAGCCAGTTAGTTACTATAATGGCGACACCAGCTAAAACCACACCTAAAGATACTAAGGCATCAGCTACCATGTGCAGAAATGCTGCTTTAATGTTTAAATCTTGCTCTTTTCCAGAAATAAACATCCAAGCTGTAATGCCATTAATTACAATTCCGACAAGGGCTACAGTAATGATTGTGCTTCCAGTTACTGGCGTGGGGTTGCTCAAACGTTGAATTGCTTCTAAGGCGATCGCTCCCATAGCGACTAATAACAAACAAGCGTTGAGAAAAGCAGCCAATATCGAAGAACGACGTAATCCATAAGTGTAGCGCTTCGTTGGGCGACGACGAGCCAACCAACTAGCGCCCCAAGCAAGTACTAAACCTAGTACATCGCTGAGATTGTGACCAGCATCAGCAGTTAAAGCTAAGGAGTTGGTCAGAAAACCAAATACTGCTTCAACAATCACAAATCCCGTATTCAGGATAATGCCGATGACAAAGGCACGGTTGTAATTAGGTTGATGGTGATGACCGTGATGGTGATGGATGGACATAGCTAGCTATGGCGGTAAAAAACTTCTAGATTAGCTAAAAATATATGAACAGTTGTTCATGTATTTTGTTGGCATCCTAACCCATCGTTGTGGTGGATTACAAGTAGTTGAGTTACAACAAATTGGCACGCGGGAGTCTTGTTTCCAGATTTTGGAATAGCCAAGTAATCAATGGTTTTAATCCAAAATCTAAAATCCAAAATTGGTATTACTCATCTTGCTTAATTAGCTGCAACATTTCTAGTTCTTGACGACCATAGTTAGCCAGCCAGTTCCACACTAGTACTGTTAATAATCCTTCACTAATTGCTAAAGGAACTTGTGTAATGGCAAAGATGCTTGCAAATTTGATCAAGGAAGCCATGAACCCGCCTACGGGTGCGGGAAATGCCAAAGCTAATTGGATAGAGGTGACAATATAAGTCACTAAATCTGCGATCGCGGCGGCGAGAAAGATCGCTAACCTTTGTTTACCTGTTGGTATCACCAAGCGATAAATCCAGTAGGCAACAAACGGCCCTGTGATCGCCATTGAAAATGCATTCGCCCCCAATGTAGTTATACCACCGTGAGCCAAGAGCAATGCTTGAAACAGTAGTACTAGACTACCTAGCACAGACATCGCTAAAGGCCCGAATAATATTGCTCCTAATCCTGTACCTGTGGGATGAGAACAACTACCTGTCACTGATGGCATTTTTAAAGCTGATAACACAAATGTAAATGCTCCCGCCAATGCTAAAAGTAATTTTAATTGCGGGTTTGCTTGAGTAATGTGTGATATTCGCCGTACCCCCAACACAAAAAATGGCAAAGCTACTATCCACCAAAAAACAGCCCATTTTACAGGTAAAAAACCTTCCATGATGTGCATGGCATAGGCTGGTGCAGCTGCACTTACGACTATATAAAAGCTAAAAATCCCCAGCAAAATGGGTAATATACGTTTCAGTTTAAGAATTATTCTCAAAATCAGCCATTCCATAAATTATGTATAACGACTTAGTTTATATTGGCAGTTTTTAATCTTCAAGCTAATTATATAATGATTATCATTCTCTTAAATTAAAAAATAAAAAACAGATTGCGTTTTATACAATCTTACCTATGGCAGATGCATTTATAAATAAATAAAAACTTAAACATTTACTACAAACCTCACAAGAACAGCCCCTCTCCTTAGCAAGGAGAGGGGTGCCCGATAGGCGGGGTGAGGTAAAAGTGTATTGTATCCAGTTGAAAATCGCTATACTTGCGATTTGAAAGCCACTCAAAGATTATTGACAATAATTTTTATTTCCTATATTAATAGAAGGTAATTGCAAAAAATTTGCAGTTTATTTTTTGCTGCAAATGATTCGTGATAGTATCATGCCTAACTACTTTGCTCTCAATCAAGAGAAATTGTTGAATCGTCGCCAACTGTTGAAACTAGGATTAGCCAGTGCAGGCATCGCAGGAGCAGCTGTGGTATGGGATAAATTAGCAGCACAAAAGCAGTTGGTAAGAGTGCCACCGTTGGAGACAAAGGAAAACACTAACAGTACTGTCAACCCGATACAAGTATTGCGAAACTTTGATTATGGAACATTAAAACGAGAAAATGGACGGACAATTCGGGAATTTCGTCTAACTGCTGGGACTTCCGTGATTCAACTTAATAGTGCTGTATCTTACAACATTTGGGACTTAAATGGTGGCATTCCTGGGCCGACACTGAGAGCAAAACAAGGCGATCGCGTGCGGATATTGTTCTTGAATAAAGCTGGACATTCCCACTCTTTACATTTTCATGGTATCCACCCAGCAGAAATGGACGGCGTTCGCCCAGTCAGTAACGGTAGCGCCACAATTTACGAGTTTGACGCTGAACCTTTTGGTGTTCATCTCTATCACTGTCATATTGAACCTGTGACCCGACATATTGCCAAAGGTTTATATGGCATGTTTATCATCGATCCACCCCAGCCTCGCCCAGCTGCGGATGAGATTGTATTAGTAATGGCAGGGTATGACGTCAATGACGATAACCACAACGAATATTATGCCTTTAATGGTTTACCCCATTACTACATGGATAACCCTATCCGCATTTATCAAAATCAGTTGATTCGATTGTACGTCCTCAACATTATTGAGTTTGACCCCGCAGTAACGTTTCACTTGCACGCTAACTTTTTTGATGTTTATCCGACTGGAATGACTCTCACTCCTAGCCAAAAAAGCGATGTCATCACAATGGGTATAGCAGAAAGGCATATCTTAGAATTTGCTTTTCGCTACCCAGGTAAGTATATGTTTCACCCGCACCAAGATGCGATCGCAGAAAACGGGTGTATGGGATTATTTGAAGTCGTCGCTAACAAAGACTCGCAAAATCCAACGAAAAAAACTTAGATTTACAGTATTTACTCAGTAATCAACAAATATAAGCTGACATGCCTAGCAGCTAAATTAACAACATCTTTAGCTGTTAACTAATAGCTATTGATAATAAGTCCTAATTCTATAGCAGTTAAATTGAAACTAATTATTAAATTTCCATTGAGCTAATGATGAAGTAGTTGATAAATACTATCACTAGATGCAAGAATAACTTAGCAAAATCTAAGACAAGATGTCAAATATAACCGTGACAATTTGCTATTACCCACTGCTGATATAGCTTAAAACTCTTTGAGGTACTTGCTTTTAAATCAGTGAACATTACCAGCCCCAGTTATTAGGCATATGGTGGGGGACTTATACCCAGTAATAAAGCTGATAACTGATCACTGATGACTGATAACTGTATAAAAATCCCCAGGAGCAAAGATGAAAAAATTCCGTTATTTGTGTTTGGCTGTCGCTGCTTGTGCGATTGTGACTTTGAGTTCTTGTAATGATAGTGGCACTTCAACCACGGAAAATTCACCCGCAGCTAGTAGTCCCAACTCTGTTGCACAAACAACTGAGGCAGTAAGCCATAGCGGTCATGGTAGCAAAAAACAAATTAACATCAATACAGCTATTTTGTCTGAATTAGATAAATTTGAAGCGCAGCTAGGTGTACCAGCATTATCGAATAAAATTCAGGCAAATCGTCCCTATGCTAGTCCTGAGGAATTAGTCAGTAAGAAGGTAATTACCCAAGAACAGTTTGACAAAATCAAGGATCAAGTAACTGTTCAAGAAGTGGTTTTGACTGGGGAAGCCAAAGATGTCGATTATATGACCAAGTTAGGATTGATGAAAGGACATCTGATTGTAGCGCAAGAACTATTAGACCAGAATCAACCGAAACAGGCAGAACCTCATATTGGTCATCCAGTAGAAGAAATTTATGTTGATGTGGAAGACCAATTAAATGAGCGCAAAGTCAAAGAATTTAAGACAACTTTGGTAAGTTTGCAAGATTTGGTGAAATCTAACCCCAAAGACGGCAAAGTCAAGACTAACTTTACTACTTCTATGCAGTCGGTGGATGAAGCGATCGCAGCCTTACCAGAAAGCCAGCGTACCCAACCATCATTTGTCCTCCAGGTAATTAACGGCCTGTTGGATGCTGCTAACTCAGAATATGGTGCAGCTGTCGCCGACGGTAAAATCACCGCAGCCATTGAATACCAGGATTCCCGTGGCTTTGTACTCTACGCTGACGAGTTGTATCAAGGTATATCCAGCCAGATGGCTAAAAATTATCCGGAAGCAGACAAAGCAATTCGGGCGAGTATGGCGCAACTGAAAAAAACTTGGCCAACAGTGATTCCACCAGCCAAGCCAGTCAATACTCCTGAGGAAGTCACCAAACAAGTCAAAGCGATAGAATTAGAATCTCAAAAAGTGATTGACACTTCCAAAACTCAAGCCCAGCGATAATTTAAGCTTGTAGTCAGCGCTGTCTTCGCTCAACAAGGACTAAAGCCCTGACTATAAACACAATCATACATAGGGTTAGATTACCCTTGACTTTTTGTTCCAAAGTAGGAGTTTAAAATTTAGTGAGAAATGAATCAAAAGTTAGATACTTTCTAACTTATAGCTCATCACTGAAAACTTCTGGCTAATAGCAAAAACTAACAACTAATGCAAGAACTTGACCAAAAAAAGACAATTGACCTGCTCAACAGCATTATGGAGTTTGAATTGGCAGGAGTTGTGCGTTACACTCACTACTCTTTGATGGTAACTGGCCCTAATCGCATTCCGATTGTAACTTTTTTTAAGGCCCAGGCAAGCGAATCTTTACTTCACGCTCAACAAGTAGGAGAAATTCTTACAGGTTTAGATGGACATCCTAGCCTGAAAATTGCACCAATTGAAGAAAGTTACAAGCATTCTGTTAAACATATTTTGGAAGAAAGCTTGGCACACGAAAAAAAAGCACTAGATTTGTATAAAACTTTGCTTGGTGTTGTCAGCGATGCCAGTATTTATCTTGAAGAATTTGCCCGAACTATGATCGGTCAGGAAGAGATGCATAATCTTGAACTGAAGAAAATGTTACGCGATTTTAGTTAGTAGTCACAAGTCATTGGTCATTAGTCATTAGTCAATAGCTAATAACTAATGACTAATGACTAATGACAAATAACAAATTGACAAAGGACAACTGATGAACTTTAGTACTGCTTTACCTACTTTTGTAATTACACTCCGAGAAGGAGTAGAAGCAGCCTTAGTAGTTGGTATTGTCTTGGCTTTATTAAAAAAAGCTAAACAATCCCGGCTTAATCCTTGGGTATATGCTGGCGTCGGTGTTGGTATTGCCTTAAGTGCGCTGATTGGTGTGCTGTTTAGTTGGGTAATACAAGTACTGGGAGCAATTAATCCCCAGTACACATCTGTAGTTGAACCATTGATGGAAGCTGTATTTAGTGTACTGGCCATTTTCATGCTCAGCTGGATGCTGATCTGGATGACCAAACAAGCTAAATTTATGAAAGCTCAAGTAGAAGGAGCGGTGACAGATGCTTTAAAAGATAATACTAATGCTGGCTGGGGTGTTTTTAGTTTAATTTTGATTGCCGTTGTCCGCGAAGGGTTTGAAACAGTTCTCTTCATCGCAGCTAATTTTCAACAGGGATTAATTCCTGCCCTTGGGGCTATTGGCGGGATTGCAGTTGCAGCAGCAATTGGTGTGCTTTTATTTAAATGGGGAGTTAAAATCAATATCCGCCAATTTTTCCAGGTCATGGGTGTTTTATTGGTATTAATTGTTGGTGGATTAGTAATTTCTGCATTACATAATTTTGACGAAGCTGCCGCTAATTATGCCCTCAGTAATCGTGCTTCTGAAAGCCTTTGTTTTTACTACGAAAGGTTTACCAAAATTCATTCTTGTATACTAGGGCCTATGGTTTGGAATACAGCCAATATATTACCTGAAGAAAAATTCCCCGGTATTGTATTTAAGGCCTTATTTGGATACAGAGAACATCTTTATGTGGTGCAGGCAGTAGGGTATGTTGTATTTTTATTGACTGTTGGTGGTTTATATTTCCGTAGTATCATGGGCGGTTCTGCTCAAGATCGCAAAAATATTTCAGCAGGACAAAAACCGATTAGTTCTGCTAAGGAATAGGGATCGGGGATCGGGGATCGGGTATAAGAATAAAGACAAGGGAGAAGGGGAAGACAAGGGAGAAATTCTTCCTTGTCCTCCCTATCCCCAGTCCCTGATCCCTGATCCCCGATCTCCAATGACTAAAATATCCATTCAGCAATTATTGATTTATCCTGTCAAAGGATTAAGTAGTTACAAGTGCGATCGCGTCTGTCTCAAAGTTGGACATGGTATTCCAGGTGATCGCGCTTTTGCTTTGATGTATAAGCAAGACGCTATAGATAGAAACTCAACAATAGTACCTTGGATGAAGAAGCAAAACTTCATCATGCAAAATGACTGGCCAGGACTTGCAGCTTTGAATTGTTTCTATAATCCAGAAACTAGCATTTTCACAGTCAAGCGCAAAGGTGTAGAGTTATTAGTTGCTAATACTACAACTGGCAAAGGAAGGGATTTAATATCAGCTTTTTTTACTGGCTACCTAGCAGGAATTTACCCTAGTCAAGCAGCCAGACACCCTAAGCGCGCACCTCTACAGCTAGTTGGAGAATTTGACAAAACTCGCTATCCCGACCGGGAAGCGGTACATATTTCCCTTGTCAGTCAAGCAACCATTAACCATTTAAGTCAATTAGCCGGACAACCAATAGACGTACGGCGCTTCCGCCCGAATCTTGTTGTAGAAGGTGTCCCTGCTTGGGCAGAATTTGACTGGGTGGGGCAAGAAATACAACTGGGAACAGCCCGAATTGTTGTGACAGCCAGAATAAATCGCTGCTTAAATATAGATGTTCATCCTGAAACTGGAGAACGAGATATTAGATTACTGTCTCTTTTACAAGAGCAATTTCAGCATACCCAGACTGGTGTTTTAGCGCAGGTAATTAGTAGTGGTAGTGTGGCAATAGGCGAGGAGTTGATTTTTGATAGTCAGTCGTAATTAGCCCAACTCAGCTTGATGAAATTGAGAGTTCTCTCGAGAAGGCTTTGTCGGAGTTTCAAGAAGTACAGACAGTAGTAGCGCACTGAATCCGAGTAGTTGAAGAATGAAACGGGTTGCGTGTGAGTATTCCCATTGGTAGCGTAGCTGCATCCAATTAGCTGGGAAAGACTCAGGCGTTGAACTACGAAAAACAACATTTACAGGTTCGGTGAACACAAAGAAGACCACAGGAAAGGCTAACAGCCAAAAGATTGTTGCCGCTAGTGTTAACTGGAAGGCTGGTCGGCGCTTACGAACGAGGAACGACAGTACCATTAGTGCAAGGACTGCCCCTGGTTCGATAAATGCACCAGGCCCGGGGGGGCCAAACAGTCGATATAGAGAATTCTGGATCGTTACGTAGAGCGATCCATCGTAACTCATCTTAGCTGGCAACTCCAATGTGTGGCAGAATGCCATTCCCATGCTGAGTGCGGTGAGGATAAGGGTGATGAAGCGCCATGTTTTCATAACTTGCCCACCTGGAAAAACAGCAGGATAAAGTAGCTTTTTTCATTAGAGCAACATGAAGTTTTAAATTCTACTACCTCCGGTAGAAGTAATTAATCTTCTCTAGGTGAAGAAAACGGTAACATGGTAACGCCTTGGACAGTTTCGGCAGATTGGGAAATCATCTCTGGACGTACACCCAAAAATAAATTATCTAGAGTAGCCTGGGCGGAAATATCTCTACTTGCTTCGAGGATGGCGTAATTGTTTCTTGCCACCCATCGAACTTGTATTACTGAATAGGCAGAAATTACACCCAGAAGTGAACAAGCAGACCTAACCAAAGGTTGATTGTTGTATACACCTAGAATATAGATACCACAGCCTACAATTAATCCAGCTATGGCTGCTCTGGCGGAGTGGTGATAGTCATCCAGCCATTTTTGTTGTTGAGCAAGATAAATTTGAGACATTAGCGAACTCCTAAACCAATTCCAATAAAAATCAAAATCCAACGGTATACTAAAGACCAACGAATACTAGCTTGTGATGCTGTGTTGAGTACGTAGATACTGAGGAAAAACAAAATAATTAAGACAACACCTATGATGACGATGACACCTGGAAACTGAATTAATAGCTTACCTACTGAACCAATGAAGGTACTTGCAGCTAGCCACAAAATTAAATCGGCTAAAACATCGGGTACTCTAGCAGGAACACCAATTTGATTGAGGAGATGCCAGTGAAAATCAGCGTGTGGATGAGTTGTATGACCTTGAATATCTAATTGCTGAATTTTTCTGCCTCCAAATTCTGTTGGCAATTCCACATTTACTTGTGGTTTATTCGGATTTGGCAGTTGTTTATCATTGTTGTTCATCGCTATCTACCTCCCTAATGTTTCTAGAAAATGTCTGATTGCCGTTAGGTGTGTTTTCCTGGCTGGAGAATTCCTTGAAACTTTCCCATTTTTTGGGATGGCTATTGAGCCATTTGCGAAAACGCCTCTTAACAGTTACTTCCCAGCGTTCGTGTTCTAGTCGCGCGCGTTTTCTGAGGTCTTTGGCTATGCGTTGTTGTTCTTTTAAGTCTTGGGTAAGTGCTTTTAACAACACTTTGACAACTTCTGTTTGGCGTTGAGAATCAATTTTTCCTTGTTTGGCTTGTTGCCAGGTTAATTCTAACTGTCGAGTTCTGACGTTGGTGAGTTCTTGTTCAAGGCGAATTTCGTTCAAGGCTGTTCCCCAAGCCAAACCAATATTGATCATGGCTGCAATTCCTGTACCTAAAAACGCTGTCATCTGGATGAGTAATTGTTTTTGTAATTTGTGCGGTAGCATCTCGATAAATCCTGGTGCAGCAAATGCTACTTCCAACACCACGATCGCTAAACTCAGCCAGACTGCACTATCGCCTGAGGTTAGACGTGACCAAAAGGGAATGGGATTAGCGTGGTTGGGATCGTCGAAAAAATTGCGTTTTGGTTCATAGCTACGGGTAGCTTTTACCCAACGAATTACCATTAACTTTGCACCTGCGGTTAGGCAAATTGCCCCCAGCAAAGCCAAGTAAAATAAGGGCATTTTTTTAGAAGATAATTTACTCAAGTCCAGTTGGAGTAATATTTCTGCAATGCCTACAAACAGCATCAAAGACAAACCAATCGTGAGTAGCCATTCCCAATAATTAACTTGGAGTGTGCGATCGCGTTGGCTAAAATCTGCTTCTTCAGTATCCAAAACTTGGAGTTCCGCTAGTTTGGCTGCTAGTTGATTTCTCTGTAAACGTAAATTATCAAGAGTAATCTCTGCTTGACGTGCTTGTGCTGCTGCGGGAGCCACACTCGCAAACCACTGCGCCAACAGTTGCGGTTCTTTGGTTTCTAGAAATTTTGCTAAGGGGAGAGTATGACGATTTTCAAATAAACTCTCTACCTCCCACATTCCCCAACGCCAAGGAATTTGGGGAGTGTCGAAATACATCCAGTCAAACAAACAATTCCAAAATCCCATTTTTTAACTCCTAAAACTGCATCAGTTCTTCCCACTCTTGCTGGTTTGTACCTGCAAATTGCACATTTTTTCTGATGGGTGCAAAAGCTTTGGACATTGGTAGACGGTTTTCTTTTGCCAGTCCGATGATAAAAAGATGAGCTTTGTTAGAGTCTGTTTGAGTTAGTTTTTCGCAAATCTGACGAATAGCTGCTAAAGAAGCAGGATCAGCTGTTCCCTGGGTCACGATATACCCATAAATTGGTCGCGTTGGATTTTGCTCCACTTCATCTTTGAAGCGTTGCATAGCTTGAATCAAAGCTTGATCAGATGATGGTTGAGTATTTAAATACTCAATTAATTCTTGCAATTGACGACGACTAGCTGTTTGAGAATAAAGGTTTTCGACTTTATCTCCAGCGAAAATATCAATTGATGTTAATTGATTATTTGTTTGTCGCGCCGCCAAATCTAGAAAACTTTGAACAAGGTCTGTCATTTCCGGGGAATTCGTTTGCAAGGCAATGTAAATTTTGGGTTGGTAGCTGAGTGAATGCTGTTGATTAGCAAACACTGTGGTTTGATAGGAATTGCTGTTGAATTCGATGTGTTTACTAATAGTAAATATGATGGCGATCGCTAACAACATTATGGCGAATGGATTGTTATTTTTCATGACAATATCCTGATGGAATGTATTTAAACCAAAAAAGCCGGGAAGTATTTTTACACCTCTCCAGCTTGCTAAACTTCTCGTTTATCCAAAAGCCTTATATATTTATATTTATAGATATTCAATTGAGTAACCCTGCTTAAGTATCTTTCCTCTCAAATTGCAGAGTTATTTTCATATTTTAAATGCAACTATTTAGGAATTATGACGAGACCACCACCAAGCAATCCAAACTTCTCTGGATTGGTAGTAAATTTTTTGAAGATTTTCTATTTCTGTTTTTTTCAAGTAATAGCGCTGTCGGATATGTCCACTCGTCTCTACGATGATTTCATAGTTGCCTTTTTTGCAGCTAATTGTGAACTCCCCATGTTGGGTTTCACAAAGCATTTCGATTACACGTAAGTTGATATGGGAAAAAACTGGAGGTAAGTCATAGCAGTATTGTGTGAGAAAACTGTCTTGTCTGACTGGCTGTGGTCTTGCGAAAAAAGGCGAATCTTCAATAGCTATATTTTCAATACACAAATTTGTTCTGAGAATATTTGAACTATTGAAAAATTCATGAGAGTTTGAGGGAAATATCATATGGGTCTCCGACAGGCTTAATATTGCTACTGACTTGTAGCAGAGACATGATGTGATAGCTGACAAGTATCTCAACCTGTCACATCACTAAAACATAACTCCACAGTCACTCTCACAACCAAAGAATTTTCCTATATGTACATCATGCTACAACAATCTATGAAGACAGTCAAGTAATTATGTCTTAAGTATGTCCTATTTAGACTGGACATCCAAATTGCTTTAAGCTTGAAACTACTGCTAGACAAAGGGTGGGCTTAGCAATCACTTTGTGGAGTTGGCATTACTGAATCAAGGGTTTTATCAGTCTGCATAATACAGTTCCATTTTGCTGTTATCTAGGCAGACACACTGCATGGAGAACAAAATCTGCGTAGATAATTAACGAGCAGACTCATAGATAATAGCGATCGCAAACAAACAGAAGATAAAAACTGCAATGCGGAAAAAAAATTCCCACACACTTGGGTGTAAAAGCATCTGGACAATTGTGGAAACTCCAAAAACTTTAGATATGACATATGCGATCGCAAAACCAAGCAGAGTTAGCAGAAAAAACTTCAGACCCTTACAAGCCCACTTAAACAGGAAATTATGCTCATCAGTTAAATTGGTTTTCATGGTTTTGCCCTTTTTGAAGTATTGCAACAATTCGCAAAAATTCCGCACTTACAGAACATCCTGAATAACGGTTGCTCCTACAGTAGCTAGCTCGTACTAAAGAATCTCCACTAAAATTGCATCTGGTCAATTCCCAAAATCTTTTGTCAAGAATAAAAAATTTGAGTTTTCTACTGTATTTCATAGATATTTCTTCACAAAGTTTATGGGTTAAATGAAAAAGCACTGGCTGAAGCTATGGCTAACCACAGTTTCAGTCAGTGCGATTAATCAGCTATCTGACTTTGAATTGTGCTGTTTTGTTATTTTCTGGTACTCCGGTATCTTCCAACCGAGTAGTTGTGTCCAGATCTAAATCAGAAAATCAGGAACTTTTTTCTTCCCTATCGAATAAATTCTTCATCCGATGAATCAAATCATCGAATTCTGCCAAACTCAATGTATAACGTTTATCTAAACCACCCTTTAATATAAGGGCTAGTCGTTCACCATTCTTGTTTGGTCTTGCCAATTCAACACAAAGTTCGATGGTTCCATAACGACCATTGTGCCTAATGGTCGTTAATCGAGTAGCCAAATCTGAGATAAATATCTCAGGTTGGGGTGGTTCTGACGACGATGAGAATGGCATATGCGCTCCGTCAAGGATGAATAACTCTTCTCGTTGTTTCTTGTTCCGTTGTTATGAAAACTCCCAAACTCGAAAGAGTCAAAAGCTTTGAATGGAGTAAAGCCCTTTGTCCGCTCATATTTTGCACCATTCTCAATCAGCTCTAAAAAACCGAGTTTCTAAACGCAAAAATAAAGATTGCAAGTAAAGTTATTTGCAATTAACCCAGCTTTCAGCCCAGGTGCAAGATGCGAGGATGCAAAGATGACAAGTATCTCACTTATAGGAGAAGCAATTATCATCTGCTTATCCAAAACATCTTTCTACAATCAGGTTCTGGAACTAGCTACACAGCAGTATGGCAGAACATGTAAGCTTGTAGGAACGAAAAATTTACTTGTTGAGAGTTTCACAAATAGACAGAAATATTTTTATTTAATTTGTGTTTATTATTTCTTATTTTGTTTTATATGTCAACTATACTTTGTCAATATAAGACTGTCTTAAATGGTTTTAATTATACTGTCTTAAAACGACATTTGGTACTATAAGAATATGATCGTATATTGGTCATAAAGTGTAAAATTTTTAGGACATAATGTCGTTATTACTCGATGATATCAAGGGAGTGAATAAATTCTGTGGCACGTTCAAAACGCAGTCGCTCCGAGGACACTTCGTCTCAATCTATATTTGTAAAGGTTGTTGAAAAATATCTTGTTGAGGCGGGCTGGACAAAGCAGCAGTTGATGGCAGAAATAAAAGTTGGGGAAACTCAATTCTACCGATGGGCCCGAGGCGATAACGTTCCGAAAAAAGCGATCGTCAGCCGTATTGCTGTGATTTTAGCGCGTCGGCTTGATGAAATTCGCCAACAGCTACCCCACGACCCCTTTCCAGCTTCTGATGAAATTGATGGGATATTGAATGAGCTTTTGGAAGCTGCTGGCTACAGAGCTTTTGTTAGAGGCAAAGGAGCGGACTCTAGTTGGTACGAAATCGCAAAAAAGGAAGCCTGGACACTTGGATATACTAGTGTTCCCAAATGGTCGGAACCTCCAAACAAAGATGGAGCTAAACCTACTGGTTTAGTCATTGAATATGCAGAGCGTATTGGGCGGTTGTTGGGAATTCATACCAATTGGAAATATCTAGACTATGATCAAATGCCTCTTGCAATTCAAGAGCGCCAGGTTGACGGCATCGCACCATTTATACTGGTTCTTCCAGGGCGTTTTTTTAGTTTTCGTTTCTCCGAGCGGTGTAGCGAAGATAGTTTTAGGCTTGCTGCGCTCATTTCTCCTGATCATGCTGGGAGTGCAACTTGCCTTGAAGACTTGCCTTCTAAATCTATCCAACTCCTTTACCTCGAAGGAGAACTTGCTGAGTGGGGGGTTGCTGTCTTAGATTCCTATGAGAAAAAGTCATTTGAAGATGACAAACAAGCAATTAGCTATTTACTAGCAACTGCAAAGCAAGATAAGGATATAATTCCTGTATTTTTGGTTGACAGTGTCACTGGTCATTTTCTGGCTAGTGAAAACAAGCTCAAGATAATGAATGTTGAAACCATAGATTTGGAAACCTATTCAGCTTTCGCCTTTCACCCTGACGAAGAGAAGTTAATAACAGCAGTAAACTCTGCTATTAAGCTGACTCCTCGAATTATCAAAAGCGTAGCAGAGAAATGACGAAGAATGATTGAAACAACGAACAAATTAACTGAATTAGTCAAAGTAATTATCGCCGAAGAGGAAGCAATTCTTGATCAGCTAGATGTAGAGCTTCGGCTTTGTAAAGCAACAGCTAATGCTGAGGGATTGAAACAGTTTGCTGAAGTATTTTACTTCATCCGATATGACTTTCCTCGGCTTAACTTTGTTGTAGGTGAACGGTGTGGGACAAATGAGTTCTTATGGGCAGGACTAGCAAAAAATTTAATAGAGGAGTTGGGTGGAAAAAATGGTCCAAGTCATAATCAACTATATCGAGATTTCCTATCATCTGTAGGAACAAAAAGCGAAGAATTACTCAAAGAGCCTCTATTTGCACAACAGTTCAATGCTAACTGGGAAAATTTTTGTAGAACAGCATCTTTAGAAGAAGCTCTTTGTGCTATTGCAGTTTACGAGATTTTTGATCAACCCGACTATCAACTCTTCTTGCGGGTTATGCAAGAAGCTGGTGTACCAGAGTATGGTCTTCGTTTCTTTCGGGTTCACGCCGCCGCAGAACATTTTGAAATGTTTGAAGATGTTGTGGCTTGGTTGCAGGAGCAAGAGGGAGGTAAAGAAGCATTTGCTAAAGGAAAAGATTTTGTTGTCCAAACTCAAAGGAAAATGTGGAACGGACTAATGGAATGCTTGGAAAAGCAATGCCTAACTTGCCCTGTTTAGAAAAATTCTCTAGTATTTCTGTGAAGGAGTGAAATGGGCACTAAAAGAGGCAAGATTCAGTTACTTTTGCTCAGTACTATGCTGATGCTAGTACTCTTATTTAATCTGTCTTCGTGTACAAAAAACTCTGCATCACAAAATGTTGCAAACAATGCAGGAACACTAGGACAAATTATTGCTAACAGTAAACTCAAGGTCGGTTATCTTGTTTTTCCACCAGCAATCACAAAGAATCAATCAACTGGTGAGTTAGCTGGCCATCATGTTGACACAATTAATGAAATTGCCCGCCTCAATAATTGGAAGATCGAATTTGTGGAAACAGACTGGGCAAACTTTGCTGTAGGGCTGGACTCTCGTCGTTTTGATGTTTCGATAGTACCGACTTTTGTTACTGTTCCCAGAGCATTATCAGTTTACTTTACAAAGCCCCTTTTCTATGCAGGAAACAGTGCGATCGCCCGTATTAATGAAACTCGCTTCACAAGCCTGGAAAGCATCGACCAACCTGGGGTTACTGTTGCAGTTACTCAAGGTGAAGCTGGTGATGAGTATGCAAAGGCAAATTTTAAGAAAGCGAAAATTACCAGATTTTCTGGAGGGGATCAATCCCTTGCATTTCAAGCAGTGATTGCTGGACGTGCTGATATTGCTCTTGGTGATGCTTATGCAACATCCCAGTTTGCACAGGCAAATTCCAAGCAAGTCAAAGATTTATTCGCTGCATCTCCCTATAACCTAACTCCAGTTTCATGGGCTGTCCGTCGAGGAGAAGATCAGCTTTTAAACTTTTTAAACAGCAGTTTGGAAGCTTTTGACTATCAAGGTCGTCTTCGTGAATGGGAACAAAAAGCAGGTGCAAACTGGCTCCATCTCAAGAAGATTTGGGAATTTACCAAAGAGTAACACACAATGGATTGGAACCTCTCTATAGTCTGGAATAATTTATTACCCCTTTGCTTTGCATTACTAACAACAATTTGGCTTAGTATTGCCAGCATTGCATTGGGAACTTTAATAGGCATATTAGTAGGGGTTCTCTCCATTACATCTGTTCCTTTCATCGCATGGATAGCCAAAATATTTATTGAGCTTTTTCTTGCACTACCAGTTCTTGTGCTGCTTGTATGGCTGTATTACAGCCTACCATCAATAATTCCTGGCTTAGTCATAGAGGGACAAACTTGTGCTGTTATAGGATTGGGATTAAGCCTCTCAGCTTTCGTGGCGGAAATCATTCGGGGAGGGATAAATTCAGTTCCTGCTGGAGAGATTGAAGTAGCTTACTGTACAGGAATGACACGTTTTCAAGCAATTCGCTATATTCTGATTCCTCAAGTTCTCCGCAGGTCTTGGTTACCTCTGATGGGACAGTACATCACAACTTATAAATTCTCTACTTTGGCATCAGTTATTGCTGTTCCTGAAATCTTACACACTGCAAATTCAATTATTGCGCAAACTTATCGCCCTCTAGAAATTTATTCTGTAGTAGCAATGATGTTTATTGTTACTATTATTCCTTTAAATATTTTTTTGAGAAGAGTACAACGGATAAAAGAATTAGGTGGAATAGAAAAAATATAAATTCTAGTTAGTATAATGTTCAGCTTATTTTTGAGTATTGAGAATTTAGAAAAGAGATTTAATCACACTGTCATTTTAGATGAGGTCAACTTCTCCCTTGAAAGAGGAGAGAGTTTAATCATTCAGGGAAAGAGTGGCTGTGGAAAAACAACACTTTTACGTTGCATTGCTTTGCTTGAGGAAATTGACAGAGGACGAATCATTTTCGATGAAAAGGTTGTTTCTAAGCCTGGATATGTTGATCGTAGTACTAACCGATTGGAAATCAGCATGGTATTCCAGCAGTTATATCTCTGGTCTCACATGACTGTACTGGAAAATGTTTCATTGCCTCTGTGGCTTCGTAATGGTAAAAATAGAAGACTTGCAGATGAAGTTGCCAAAGACCAGTTAGCTCAACTTGGAATTGACAACAAAGCGTATGATTACCCAAACCAATTATCAGGAGGGCAAAGACAAAGAGTTGCACTTGCCCGTGCTTTAGTACATTCTCCTCAACTTCTTCTTTTAGATGAAATCACTGCCAATTTAGATCCTGAAACCGCTCATAAGGTAATAGGAATAATCGAAAATATTATCGCATCAGGCACATCAGTAATACTGGTTACACATTCTATTTTCACTTCAACAATTTGGTCATACGCTTTGCGCTTTGACGGTAATGCATGGAGACAAGAGAAGTTGCGTTAATGATTTCTTCAATTGGACTTTTACTGCCTGCAAAACAGCGTAGGAGTGCTTTTAGCAAAGAAACAAAAATGTACGTTAAGCAAAGTTTCTCAAAAACTATAGTTGGTTTTTTAGCTTTAGCGTACAAATCTGTTTAGGAGTATACAGAATGTAGATGAAATTGTATACCCCTTAAAATCACACTTTCTGCTATTGCAAGACGCTGCTCTCAAAGAAATATAAACAGCAAAGTTCTGTTTCTGCATTCTTATGCTATAACCAAAATTGGACATTTAAGATTTTATGTCTAAAAAATGTCCACTTTTGTTCGGACAAAGAAAATTAAAGTATTTTCACCTAAGTATTTATCTATGTTGATGAAATCTTAATACAATGTATTGTGTGTCCAACACTAATTGGATAATATTGGACAAGTAATTGAAAAGCCCGCATAAATATAAGCTTTCAATTACAATAAACTGTCTTTATCGCACGGAAAAATCAGATGAAAAAACGTATCAAAAGAAACACAAATGGACAGTATACAGGCTCACTTCTTGGCTAAACTGTGATTTAAATATCTGAGTATATTCCATCTGAGGAAAAATACTTAGTAATGAAAATCACGACCAGTCCAACGAGGTCTGCTTGCACTCACAAACCTTTTTTCTCTCTTGAGCAAGCAAGGGTTATTTCTCATCTCAAAATTTTGCACTCAGTTCAGAGTTAATATAATTCGCACTCACACAGGAAAGTTGAGATTATATGGCCGTGGTAATAAAAGCGCTAAGTGCAAGGTCTGGACTTTTGAAATAACTCTACTTATCAAGAGAGAAAACCAATAAAAGCTTTATTTTGCAGCCTAATTCCTGTGGTTGCTAGTTTTTGGTGATTATAATTAACTGTCTTACCAACTGGAGCGCTGCAATATGGAAGAGAAAATAGCGATTCGCCCACACAAGTATCTTCAGTTTGGTTCTACTCAAGAATGCAACTTTTACCTTGTAACTGAAGTTGATTTGGTTAATGCCTTTGCTATTGAACAGGAGAATTCTTATAAATCTTATCAAATTCTCACTTACGCTGGCGGTAGTTTAACAGAGGTCATTCAGCAAACGCAAGAACCTGCCCATATTTTAGTTATTTGTCCAGAACACTACATTTGTGCAGTAGAGTCAGAGCAACTTGGTTTGCGTAAACTGGCAATTATGGCAGTTAATTCTACCCCTACTTCTTGGGCAGCGATCGCACATTTTCTCAGTGTCATAGAAGCAACTGACTCAGAAGCTCAAGGGGCATTTGCCAACCATTTTTTTGATACTGTTGAGCAAGCAGAGTATTTGCATATTATCGATGAACGCTATCAAACTTCAGCTAAATTTTTCCACTTGGCTGATGAATACGAGTGGTTTGAGCAAGGTGGATTTTTAGATTGGGGTCAACAGCAAATAGTTCCATCCGGGGAACTGAGTGTTTTACCATTAACTCATGGCAAATTTAGTCCTGAATGCAGACTAGAAATTAATGGGGAGTTGGCATTTTGGGGTTATCCAATTCTGCATTCTGGTAAAGACTTTTCTAGGCGAACAGAACAAGCTTACATTTACGAACAGCTATCAACCCTGAAAGAACATGCTGTAATCGCCACAGTTGAGAATGGTGCGATCGCCAAATTACAGGCTACTCATCCATCAGTAGAAGCAGCCAAATCAGCACTAGAACATCTATTTACTATAGATCCTCACTATCAATTTATTTGGGAGGTGGGATTTGGGATTAACACCGCACTGAAATTGTGGCCAGGTAACAATGCAATGAACGAAGTGTACGGCGCTGAGTATGGAGTTATTCATTGGGGATTTGGGTTAACAACCTGTACAAGATATCACCTAGATATTATCTGTCCCAATTCCCAAGTTCTTAGTCATACTGGCGAATTCCTAATTGGAGGTAATTTCGGGGATACCACCAATCATAAACAAGAAATGGTCCGGAGCAGTGCGATCGCTTGTCCATGCATAAGTTACTAATAACATCCATTTGATTTTTTCTTATTAAAATAAAACAACCTTAAGGATAACTAACATAAAAGAAAGTTACCTAAAAGGAACTTGTATCTACCCAATTTTGAATTATGAAAGGTAGTGACATTCTTAAAATTCGCGAGCAACTGGGACTCACCCAACAGCAACTCGCCGATCAACTTGGTGTTGCAATGAAAACAGTAAGTCGATGGGAAAAAGGAGAAACAAAGAGAATTCCAGAGGTTGCTCAACAAAAGCTTTTGAATTTATCAGAAAGAGGAAAAGCATTAATTTACACAAAAGAGGCTAAGCTCTTTCTACAACTCCAAAGAATTAGTCGCGGAAGTATATCTCCTTGGTTATTATTGCCTCATATAGCCACCACATCCATATCAGCAAAAGACGCTTTTGTGGATCGGGGAGTAAAAATTTTGAGTGATACTAACTCATTAAGTATAGATAATGTCAAGCTAGCAGACTTACCACAGTTAGCCCAAAAAGGCCCTATCGTTTTATTAGGAGTTGCTGGTAGTGGCAAAACCTTTTTAATTAGATGGATTGTTGATGCTCAAGGATTTAATGCAGAACGTGACGAGACATATCAACTTGGCACAAAAATCCCAATTATATTTCCACTGATTCAATATAACGAACCACCAGCCAAAGAAACAGTTAAGCGCTTCGGACATCCAGTTTTAGCGGCCATAGCAGATTACCATAACTACTTTGGTACAGGCTTAAATGATGAACTGTTTCTAGAAGCTTGTAAAAGAGGTGAAGTACTTTTTTTGTTAGATGCATTAGATGAAATTCCTAATGAAGTACGTCGCGACCAAGCACTCAGAGATATAGAAACTCTCATACTCCAATACGAACAGTGCGCCTTTATCCTCACAAGTCGTCCAGACAAATATCGTAATCCCAAAGATTCATTACTCAAGCAAATTAAAAATAAAATAGTTTGTCAACTTAGTCCTCTTACTCGTGATGAACAAAAAGAGCTAGTTCAAAGATTATATCTTTCCCTAGCACAAGGAACAGAAGCAGACAAAAAAGGCACAGAAACAGAACAAAAATCTTTGGAAGCTAATATCAAGCAATGTATTCGATTTATTGAAAATTTTCATCATCAAGAATTAAAAAAGGGAGATTTTTTACGTAATCCCTTACATCTTGTACTTGCTGCCTTACTAATTCTAGAAGGATACATGCCGGGTACAACTGATGTCCACCTTGAGCATCAAAGCCTAGAACTCAACATAATTAGATGGCCCGAGGCTAGAAGTATCGGACAATCTTTACAAAATTCCGTTTATTTCCCAGGTACTGATATTTCTAAAAATCAAATTTGGTCAAAATTGAGTAAATGGGCTTTAGAAATAATTGAAAAAGAGCGACCAATCGACACAGCAGAAATTGAGGCATGGGTACTCAATATGCCTGTAGAACCCGAAGGTGAAACTTCTGAAATGCGTGCTAAACGTATTACGAGTTTAATGTTAGAACGCTTACCTTTTATTATGCGATTAGATGGCAAGGATAAGTTTACTATTAATGAACCCCATCTCACTCATTTATCTGCTCACAGATTAACAGAACTGCGTAACCGTTCTTCCTTAGCATACTGGCTTTTTAATGGTAGTAACTATAAAGTTTGGAAAAGAGTAGAAGTTTGGAAAAGAGCAATTCTGATTACTTCGATTATCCATCGTCAACCAGAATTAGTAAATCAAGACTTAAAAGATTTTGTCGAAGAATATTCACCAGATGAACTGGATAGAATGTTTGATACCGCCGAATCTATGAGTTTAATTATCAAAGATTTGCTTAGAAGACCGGGGGTTTTAGACTGGGAAACGCGTAAAGAATTTTATCGGTTTTTAATGGATATATTCATGAGAACCGATTACGATGAAACAGCCAAATTCTTTTTCCGAATTTTTCAATTTTTTCAGACACCATTTGAAGATGATGGTGGAGAAAGTGGAGAAGAAAAACTGAATCGAAAATTACTGAAAGATGTATGTAAGGAATTGACGGAATCTCCCCAAGGGGAATTTAGCCATGATAAAACCTGGCGAGCCTACGCATTGCAGTATGCCATTGGAGAGTGTTCCGGTGAAGAAACTGAACGTAAGCTGTTGCAATTACTAGAAACTTTAGAAAGAGAGAGTGCAAGCTTAAAAAATAAAAATGAAGAATGGAAACAATATGAGGTATATAAACGGAGAACAATTTTTGCATTTTTACTTCTGCAATTACATTCCTCTCAGAAATTGCCTAAGCATCATTTGAGTATGCAAACAATCTCGACACTAATCAATATTTTGGAAAATAAAGATAAGTATGAGGTAGGTGTCGTTGGTCGAGCCTGTGATGTTCTAGATAAAGTTAAAGAAGAAGAACATTTAGACGCAAAATTAATAAGTAAACTGAGAGACTTATTTAGCGATATCATAGATAGCTCAATTTCCTCATTAAAAAAAATCAGGGAATTGGAATTAGCATTGAATAAGAGAACTTTGACTCTCACACCTATCAAATTGGTAAATCAAGTCGCCCAAGAGTTGGCAGAACAAAAAGTAAAAGTCTACACAAGTGACACAGTCAAATACCTAAAAAATTTCTTTAAGGAAGTAAAGAATTATTATGAAGAAGAAAATGGTGGTAAAGATATAGAACTTTCCAAAATATTATTGAATAGTGCCATAGACCGGAAAATGCCAGCATTATTACGGGCTGTAGCATTTCTTTATCTGGCAGAATTACCGACAGATATTGAAGAGAAAATTCCGAATCTGCTTCCAGATTTAGAAAATGCTTTTAAAGAAAATCCTAGACCAGAAGAAGATAATTTATCTGTGGGAGCTGTGCAAATTTATGACTATAATCAAGCTTGTCTTAACAGGCATTATGCCCGTCGTAGCCAGGAAAGTGATAGCAGTGATATTTTAAATCTCAGGGAATTTGAGAGAATTAGCTATGCAAAGATAGATTAGCCTGTGAAATTTGTTTGATATTCCCCCACCAAGCTGTGGTGGGAGATTTTTCAAGAAGATTTTGATTGTAATTTCCTTGCTCCCTTACGTCCTATCGGCACACACATCGGTGTTCCCACCACTGGATCATTAACAACACGACACTCTAACCCAAAAACTTCTAATATCATCTCCTCAGTCATTACCAGTTTTGGTTCCCCAGCCGTAAAAATCCGACCATCTTTGACAGCAACCAAATAATCAGCATAACGACACGCATGATTTAAATCGTGCAGCACCATAACAATAGTCCGTCCTTGAGTTTGGTGCAACTCATATAACAAATCCAATACTTCTATTTGGTGCGCCAAATCTAGAAAAGTAGTCGGTTCATCTAAAAGTAAAATATCTGTATCTTGGGCTAATGCCATCGCAATCCAAGCTCGTTGTCTTTGTCCACCAGACAAAGTGTCCAGTTCGCGATCTGCCAAATCTAGTAAATTTGTAATCTCTAGCGCCTGTTGTACAATCTTTTCATCTTTTGCTGACCACTGCTGCAACCAACTTTGATAAGGATAACGCCCTTGTGCTACCAAATTTCTTACTGTTAACCCTTCTGGTGCAACTGGCCCTTGGGGTAAAATACCTAACTGCTGCGCTACTTCCTTTGTGGAAAGCTTAAAAACAGACTCTCCATCAAGATATACTGTGCCGCCACGGGGTTTGAGGAGTCTGGCTAAACCTCTTAACAAAGTTGATTTACCACAACCATTCGCACCAACTAAAGCAGTAATTTGTCCACTTGGAATTACCAAATTCAAATCACGGATAATCGGCACACCATCGTAAGCTAAAGACAGGCTTTTGGTTGATAGTCCTTTCATAAGTGAAACCATTATGAATTATGAATTGATTTGATCAGCGAACACAGATGCACACCGATAAACACAGATAAGTTATCCGTGTTCATCTGTGTTCATCGGTGTTCGATTTTAAAAACAGGATTGTTGCCATAGTTTTAATGGCGTTGCTGAATAAAGGTATGTTTTAGGCAGGTAAGGGAACAGAACGATATTTGAGGTAGTGCAATAACAATCGAACAGAGTATCTCAGCATTTCCTCGGTTTTGGAATAACATAAAGTTTTACGATGAAGACGAGCCAAATAATGTCTAAGCCTTGTGTTTTCATTTTCGACTCGTGTCATGTAGGTCTTACTCACAATTTGGTCACCATCAGGAACAAAACAAGGGTAAACAGGGTATCCATCTGTGACGTAAAAATAACTCTGCCAACACTGGACAATGTTCCATAACTGTTGGAAAGTAGTCGAACTACGATCACCTAAAACCCAAGCAAGAATACCTTGAGTAAAGTGATTTACCGCCGTCCACAACCAGATTTTATTTTTTTTGAACCAATAAATGTTTCTAATTCATCTAGTTCTCCCACCTGCGGAATTTCCTTTGAATTTGGTGTATCCGCCAATTGTGTACCCACTCGTTTAACCCAATGAATAATGGTAGTATGATGAACGTTTTTCACCCTTTCAATTCCACGAAATCCCATACCATTGACGTACATTTTTAGGCATTCTTGTTTGATTTCATCCGAGTAGCCCCTGGGTGGTTTATAGACATCAATGAATTGACGACCACAATCACAGCAAATGTGATTCTGTTTACCTCTTTTCTTTCCATTCTTACGGTTATGACAAGATCCACAGCGTGGACATTCCATGATTAATTGACCTCAATTCATACCGCTATTATGCAACGCCGTTTTAATTCACATCAGGCGTGAATTATGAATTATGAATTAATTTCTCCTTAGTCCCTTATTTTTTACGATTACGAATTAACAAATACAGAAAATAAGGAGCGCCAACCGCAGCAGTCACCACCCCACAAGGTATTTCGATGGGTGCAAACAGTGTTCGTCCCAGGAAGTCTGCTATCACAACAATCATTCCTCCTAACAGCGCTGAGGTAGGAATCAAACCTTGATGGTTTGCACCCACCAACTGTCTTCCTATATGGGGTGCGATTAAACCAACAAAACCAATATTTCCAGCGGTAGCAACTGCTGCACCTGCTAAGGCTGCACCTACTAGCACTAGTAAACCACGTTCCCATTCCACGCGAGTACCTAGACCTTTGGCGACCTCATCTCCCAAGTTCAAAGCGTTCAAATGCCTTGCTAGGATCAACGCCATTGGAAGGAAAACAATTAACCAAGGTAAGAAGGAAAATACTTGTTCCCAGGTACGTCCGTAGACACTGCCAGCTAACCATACCAAAGCATCACTGACGTTATGAATATCCCCAAAGGTAATCAACAAGCTAATAAAAGCATTTGCGATCGCAGACAAGCCAATACCCATCAAAATTAATAGAATCGGGGAACTGCCTTTGTTCCAAGCTAGCGAGTAAATTAAAACACTCATCAATAAAGCACCTATCAAGGCTGCCAATGGTAAAGTATAAATTGGCGCTACATCAAACAGTACAATTACTGTAACAGCCGCGAGACTCGCTCCGGCATTGACGCCAATAATAGCAGGATCTGCCAGAGGATTACGTGTTAAACCTTGGAAAATAGTGCCAGAGATGGCCAGTGCCACTCCCACCATCAAAGCCACAAGAGTACGGAATAGACGCAGGTTATAAATCACGAAGGCATAGTCTGGATTTCCCGTATCTATACCCAATAAAGTTTTGATGATATCCAAGGGTGAGATTGGATATTCACCCCTGCTCAAATTCATCACCGTCGCCACTGTAGTGATTAATCCCAGAAATAGCAGCACCAGTGGTACGCGTCGGTCGATACGGAAGGATATCGCCTGGGAACGGATAACTAGCCAATCAACCTTCATTTTTTCACCTTAGACTTAGCCAGATACACAAAAAAGGGAGCGCCAATCAGTGCTGTCATTACACCTACAGGTAACTCCTGGGGTTTGAGCAACAGGCGCGCAGCAATGTCTGCAACCAAGAGTAAAATCGCACCTAAAACGGCACAATAAGGTAAAATCCAACGATAATCGGCTTTAATGTAAAATTTCACTATGTGGGGAACAACTAAGCCAACAAAACCGATGGGCCCGGCAAGAGCAACGGAACTGCCTGCTAGTAAAACTACGCTAATGGCAGTAATCATTTTGACCCAAGCTGTCTTTTGACCTAAGCCTTTAGCTACATCTTCACCCAGACTCATAGTAGTAATTTGCCTACCAAGGGCAAAAGCAACTACTAATCCAACCATGACAAAAGGTAGTGCTTGCAAGAGTATATTGGTATCGCGTCCAGCCAGTGAACCAGCTAACCAAAATCTAATTTCTTGTAAAGTTCGTTGACTGACGATCAGAACCGAAGTAGTGAGAGAAGAAATTAGAGCCGTGAGTGCTGCACCTGCGACTGTGAGATTCAGTGGGGTAGCTCCTCCCCGTCCCAGAGAACCCAGAAAGTAGACTAACGTTGCTGTGACTCCTGCACCCAAAAAGGCCACAATCGTTAAAACACTCAAGCTGGAACTGCCAAAAACAAAAATTGTTGCCACTACAGCCAGTGCTGCTCCTGACTCTATACCTAAAATCCCTGGATCAGCTAAAGGGTTGCGTGTCAAACCTTGCATTAATCCTCCCGATACTGCCAAGGCTGAACCTACAAGGATAGCGATGATCACTCGCGGTAATCTCACTGTCTGGATGACTAAGTGTTCATAGGAACCATCAAAGGCGATAAAAGATGCCAAAATCTTGTCCAGAGGAATGTCTGCTGCACCTAGCGTGACACTGTAAGCCAAGCAAATTAGCAGGATACACAGTCCCAGAACCAGACCAAGTAAGGCTGGCATTTGTGGCTTTTTCAATCCTCTTGGTGACACTATGGTCGCTTTAGTCATTATCTTGCTGTTACTTGAAAACTTTACATTCTCTGGGCTATTTGTTTTGTAATTTTCACTCTCAATATTTAACAGTTTTTAAAGTACTAATTTGATAATCTTTCTTGATAAATTTATATATACATTACATTATTATGTAGATTATGTAGCCATTTCCTTTCTAATTTTCCAGGAACAAAGGATACTATTCCAGTTTCCTGCAAATCCTGATATAATTTCTCAACAAGTGGCGTTGTGTTAGCTCAACGAAAATCTGCTTGGTCATTGGTCAAATGACAGTCATAGAAATAATACACTTCTTGCAGAAGTCAGGGGAAAGGGTTAAAGGGATTGAAATATCCTTTCCCCTTTAACATGCACCCCAACTCTTGCAAAATTATCTTTTGCAGGAGGTCTAAAAGTTATACGCACAATTTACTTAGCAGTTTCAGTCACCAGGCGTTACACCTGCACATGGTGGTGGTAATGAGGATTGAGTTTTTATCCAGGGTTTACACAAGAGTATCAAGACGCGTTTTACCCTTGATACTCGGTTTGATACTTATTTTGTTTGTAGGCAGCCAGACTACTGCTGTACCAGTCAAATCTACAGAAATATTATGGGATACCTATGGTGTACCGCACATCTACGGTAAAGATGACCGGAGTGCTTTTTACGCCTTCGGTTGGGCACAAATGCAAAGTCATGGAGACCTGCTTTTACGTCTCTACGGTCAAGCACGGGGACGTGCAGCCGAATACTGGGGAGAGGAATATCTAGACTCAGACCGATGGGTGTTGACTACAGGAATACCAGAACGCGCTCGTAATTGGTACAGGGCACAGAATCCTACTTTTCGTAGTTATCTTGATGCTTTTGCTGCTGGGATCAATACCTATGCTTCCCAACACGGTAACTTGATTAATGATGAAGTTGAGGTGGTGCTACCAGTCAGACCAGAAGATGTCATGGCTCACCTGCATCGGGTACTCCATTTCACTTTTGTAGTCAATCCAGAACAAGTAATAGGCCTAAGCAAACAAAAATTACAAGCAGGGTCTAATGGTTGGGCGATCACAGCAAGTCATTCTGCTAGTGGGAACGCAATGCTCTTAGCCAACCCACACCTACCCTGGTCAGATTTATTCCTGTGGTATGAAGCTCAAATCACCGCACCTGGAATCGATGCTTACGGAGCAACACTTGTGGGTGTTCCTGTATTGGCGATCGCATTTAACGACAACTTAGGTTGGACTCACACCGTTAACACCCACGATGGCTGGGATGTTTATCAACTGACATTGGCAGGTAACGGTTATCGCTTTGATGGCAAAGTTCGCAACTTCCTTTCCAAAACCCTCTCCTTGAAGGTGAAGCAGAAAAATGGTTCTTTGCAAGAACAACCATTAGTAGTGAAAACTTCTGTCCACGGGCCCGTCGTCCTTGAGAAAGATAATAAAGCCTTTGCCCTGAGAGTTGTTGGTCTTGACCAACCAGGAGTCCTCCAGCAGTGGTGGGACATGGCACGTTCCCAAAACCTCAACGAGTTTGAAAAGGTACTCAAGCGATTGCAATTACCAATGTTTACGGTAATCTACGCCGATAGAAAAGGGCATATTATGCACCTATTCAACGGTCAAGTTCCAATGCGATCAAGTGGTGATTTTGACTACTGGGAAGGCATTATTCCAGGCAATACATCTAAAACCTTGTGGACAAAAATACATCCATATCAGGATTTACCGCGCATAGTTGACCCCAAGAGCGGTTGGTTACAAAATACCAATGACCCACCTTGGACAACCACATTTCCAACCGCCATCAAAGCAGATAATTACCCACCTTACATGGCGCCTCGTTTCATGGATTTTCGCTCCCAGCGTTCTGTAAGAATGTTGGATGAGGATGACAAAATCTCTTTTGATGAAATGATTGCATACAAGCATTCTACCCGCATGGAACTGGCTGATCGGCTTTTGGATGATTTAATCCCAGCTGCCCGCAAATATGGTCAGGACATAGGACGGCAAGCAGCTAGTGTTCTAGAAGCCTGGGATCGGCAAGCCAATACAGATAGTCGGGGAGCGGTATTATTTGCTCTTTGGGTAGAAAAGATGGACTGGGAGCAGGTATTTAGTAAACCTTGGAGTGAAAACTCCCCACGCACCACCCCTGATGGCTTAGCTAATCCGAAAAGTGCAGTTGCAACACTCGAAGCAGTAGCAGCACAGGTAGAAAAGACTTATGGGGCGCTGGATGTACCTTGGGGGGATGTTTTTCGGGTAAGGGTGGGTGATGTCGATTTACCTGCCAATGGTGGAGATGGTGATTTGGGAATTTTCCGTGTACTCAACTTTGCTCCTAGTGAAAACGGTCGGTTCCAAGCTGTTGCAGGTGATTCCTATGTTGCTGCTATTGAATTTTCTAATCCTGTACGAGCAATGGCACTCACTAGTTACGGCAATGCATCGCAACCAAGTTCATCTCATGTGGGTAAGCAATTACAGATGTTTGCTAAAAAACAATTGCATCCAGTTTGGCGTCAGCGTCGGGAAATATTAGCTCATTTGCAGGAGCGGCAGGTCTTCTAAACTACTCTTGTTGAGGTGTTAGTGTTGAAATGAGTTTTTCTTGGTGTCTTAGTGATGAAAATACTATCTTTTTCACCACCAAGACACTAAGAGTTTAAGAAGCTAAGTTTTGACAAATATAATTTACAAGTTTTTCTACAGTTGAAATTTCTTGAGCAACTTCATGATTAATTTGAATATTGAAAGCTTTTTCTAGAAAAATAAACATTTCTATCATATCTAGAGAATCTGCACCTAAATTATCAATAAATTTTGATGCTAGGCTGATTTGTTTAGGTTCTATGCCTAGCTGCTCTGCAATAATTATTTGTAAGTTTTCAAAAATTTTGCAATTGTTAAGTTGGCTGTGGTGAATTGCTGCTTCAATTGCTATCATTAGTTCGATTATTTCTTTTAATATCAGAACAAGACGCTGATATTGCTGAATTTCATTGTTAGAAAGAGAGCAACCGATACGTTCTTGAAGCCATTTTTGACAAATCTGATAACCTCCTAGATGAAAGTTCCAGATTTGAGGCGGTACGTCTTCAAAGTATTGTGTTTGGTTGATCCACACAAACCCTTTATTTGCGCTTTGCTCTGGGGATGTGTAGCGGACTGTTTGAACCAAATTTTCCCCAACAATAGGATAACTGATGAGCATTGGGACTAATAAACATTGAGGTATTTTTCGGAATGAGGGGGTAAGTTACAAAATCTTCTGTTCACCCAGTTTGTACGAGATTTGGGTGCGATCGCCCAACAGTTTTCTCATCAAAATTTTTGTTCACCCTGGTGTACACAGTTCACGGAGGATAATTATTGCAATTTAGTTTCAATATACTCTTACCACAATAATGCAAACTTTTATCTTTAAAATTATTTTTATTTTCATAAATGTTTCTCAAAAATCTTACGTTTATAAAGTCAGTATATTAGCTATATAAAATCAGCCTTAAGATAGATGCTAGTAGTGAAGGTAACTGAAGATTGCTTTTGCAGCCCAGTAATGGCAGTATAAAGTTTGTACAAATATATCTAAATGACCTTAAAGTTAATTAAATTAAGGCGCTTTACAACTAATTCCTCTTGTATGGTATTTAATTGTAATATTTAATACTCATTCTTCCTCCTTAGAGGCAAATAAGCTTTTAGTTGAGAAATAATGTATCTTCCATAACCAAAAATTGTTAATATATACGGTTTATTCTTAAATATCGCTAATGCTAATAAATGCTAATAAGTAAATTATTAGTATTTATTAGCATTTAGACCACAATTGCAAATTGAGTTTTTTCAGTGTTTTAGCTAGGTGTGAGGAATAAATGAAGCTACAGCTATTGATTCAAAGTCTATTAATTACAGGTTCCTCCTTTGCTTTATTGTTAATAACTCCTGTTTTCAGCAAGGAAGTACAAGTTCTAGATGTCAAGACAGAGGATACCCAATCTGACAAAAAAGCGAATCTTCAAGCATCCAATGCGCTAATCAAAAAGATACCCCACCTAAGTGAAATAGACTTTGTGCCTAAGACTATCCAAAGGCTAGTGCAGTCACCTGTAACAGAAGTCATCGAAGTGAGGGGAGTTCAAGTTAATACCACGGAAAAAGGTCTGGATGTAATTCTCCAGACTTCCAAAGGAGAGCAACTACAAGTATCGGGAAGGAATGAGGGCAACGCCTATATTGCTGACATACCAAACGCACAACTACGCTTACCTGATGGCAACACATTTCGTCAAGAAAAACCTCTTGCCGGAATTGCTGAGGTAACTGTGACTAATCAGGATGCGAATACTATTCGGGTTACAGTCAGGGGTGAAACGGGTGCGCCAACAATCGAGTTGTTTGATAGTGATAATGGTTTGATTTTTGAAGTTGCTGCGCCTGCGGTTACGCCTGCACCTTCCGCGCCACAACCACAGCAGCAACCGCAAACGCCACCAACTCCTCCACCAACACAGCCAGAAAGTCAAACACAACCAGAGCAACCATCAGCAGAAACTGATGAACCGATTGAACTGGTGGTGACGGGTGAGCAAGACGGATACAACGTTCCGAGTGCCACTACTGGGACTAGAACTGATACTCCGATCCGAGACACTCCCTTTTCAATTCAAGTTGTTCCTCAGGAAGTACTTGAAGATCAACAAGTGCAGCGACTCAATGAAGCTCTCAGGAATATTTCAGGTGTGACACAAGGTGTATCTACTCGCTCTCCCTTTGATTACTACACAATACGTGGTTTTGGTGGTTTTGGTACTAACAACATCATTATTGACGGTTTGCGTGACAGGTATAGCAGTGGTGGTACAAGCCTTGGTAACGTTGAGCAAGTAGAAGTCCTCAAAGGACCAGCAGGAGCTTTGTTTGGTCAGGGTACACCAGGAGGAACGATTAACGTTACTACGAAAAGACCTCTGAGTACTCCTGCCTATAATGTAGAGTTAGGCTTGGGAAATTTCAATACATACATTGGCAGTATTGATTTAACAGGCCCTCTTGATGAAAACAAAAATATTCTCTACCGCTTTAATGCCTACGGGTTTAGTTCGGAAACCTTTGTTGATTTCTTTGATATCACGCGCTATTCTTTTGCTCCTGCTTTGTCCTTTCGTTTGAGCGAGAATACTAACTTAACGGTAGAAGGAAGCTATTCCGTTGTTGAGCAGAAAAACGATCGCGGTTTACCAGCCAGAGGAACTGTCCTACCCAATCCCAACGGTGATATTCCAATTGAGCGCTTTCTTGGTGAGCCTTCTGTCGATTTTGTTGGGCAAAACATCGGGCGGATTGGTTATCAGTTTGAGCATAATTTTAATGATAACTGGCAACTTCGCAACTCATTTCGAGCCACGTTTTACCGTCAGCCTCAAAACACTTTTCTTCCTCTAGAACTGCAAGAGGATGGTCGCACTCTGGAACGTTTACAAAACCAGTTAGATGAACAAGACGGCACTAGTTACATTCTAGACACCAATGTCGTTGGTAATTTTAAGACAGGAAGTATTGCCCATAAGCTATTATTTGGTGTTGATCTATACCGAGATACCTATAACTCTTCTGGGGTAGATTTAGAAATTACACCAATCGACATCTTCAACCCTGTATACGGTCGTGATCAAGTGGGTGCGAGAATTCCTGACACGGCTTCTTCTTTTGAAGAAACCAATCAAGCTTTAGGCATCTATATTCAAGACCAAATTACTCTATTAGATAACCTGAAAATTTTGTTGGGTGGACGTTTCGATCTGATCAATCAAAGGAGCGAGTTTGTAGATAGTTTTGGTGATTCATTTCCTTCTTTCCAACAAGATGAAGCCTTTAGCCCTAGATTTGGGATCGTGTATCAACCCATTCCCGAAATTTCACTCTATGCAAGTTATACTCGCTCATTTCAACAAGTTGTGGGAACAACTTTTGATCGAAGATTATTTAAGCCAGAGCGTGGCACTCAGTGGGAAGTGGGTGTGAAAACGGATTTAACTGATAGGCTTTCTGCAACCCTAGCATACTACAATATCACTCGTTCTAATGTTCTAGCTGATGATCCAGATAATCCTGGTTTTTCCGTGCAAACAGGTGAACAAAACAGTCAAGGTGTGGAATTGGATATTGCTGGAGAAATACTTCCTGGATGGAAAATTATTGCCTCCGCAGCATATACTGATGCCAAGGTTACAGAAGATGCCGATTTTTCAGGTAATAAACTCAATAACGTCCCGGAATTTGGTGCTAGCTTGTGGACTACTTATGAAATTCAGAGGGGAGATTTGCAGGGATTGGGATTTGGTTTTGGGCTGTTTTATGTTGGAGAACGTGAGGGGGATATAGCTAACACATTTTCCTTGCCAAGCTATGTAAGGACGGATGCCGCTATTTTTTATCAGGAAGACAACTTCCGTGCTTCTATTAATATCAAGAACCTGTTTAACATTGAGTATTTTGAAAGTGCCCGCAATGACCTAGAAGTATTTCCAGGCGATCCATTAACTGTGGTTGGTTCTGTCTCCTGGAGATTTTAGCACTGTCTGTTGAATGCTGCTTTGGCCATAATGAAAAATCAACTGCATCTTTGTATTCAACCATTGTTCCTCATCGCTCTGTTCTTTCTCTGGGTTACAGCTTGCGACACTCAGATTATGCAAAAAACTGATATCTCCAAGGCACAGTTAGGTATTTCTGAGTGCCGAGTCATTCAGCATGAACTAGGAGAAACTTGCGTTCCTCTTCAACCCCAGCGTGTGATTGTTACAGATGAAGGAGCCTTAGATGCAGTGCTAGGACTAGGTTTGCAGCCAATAGCAGCAGCAGAATCAAATCTTGCAGGTAGTAGAGGACAGCAGTTTGCAGGGAAGAAGATAGAAGAGATAATTTCTATCGGCAAGTCAGCCCAGGTGAATATAGAAAGGATGGTACAGTTGCATCCAGATTTGATTCTGGGATTTTACTTGACTGCTGACAACTACAAGCTATTTTCCCAAATAGCTCCCACAGTGAAACTGGAAGCAAAATACCTCAAAGATGGTTGGAAAGATTCTTTGCGGGAAGTCGGCGAAATACTAGGCAAAACTGAACAGGCTGATGATGCGCTTGCACAGTACCAACAACGGGTGAGACAACTCCAAAAACTGATAAAAGAAAAACTGGGAACAATGGAGGTTTCGGCAAGCCGATTTTATGCAGGCTTGCATAATCCACAGTTTGATACTATATTCTCATTTTCCGGATGGATTTTAAAGGAGGTGGGGCTTTCTGCACCCAGGCATCAACTTCAGGCTACCACCAGTCCAGAAACATATTCTGTATTGATCAGCTTAGAACGTGTAGACTTATTGGATGCAGATGTTTTATTTGCAATGTTAGATCCTGGTGCTGAAGAAAACTTCAAAAAATATCAGAAAAGCCAGCTGTGGCAATTACTCAAAGTAGCCAAAAACAATCAGGTGTACACAGTTGATTCTGGTTATTGGTATGGAGGCAATATTCTAGCAGCGAATGCTATTCTTGATGACTTATACAGATATCTACTGGGAGGATCATGAAAAACCTCACCCCCTTCCCCCTCTCCTTAGTAAGGAGAGGGTAGCGTAGCCGGGGTGAGGTTACTTTCAAGACAGCTATTCATGAACGTTGTTACACAACCAAAGATGAAAATTATTACCCCATCTGCCCTCTGCCATCTGCCCTCTGCCTTTCTTCGCTCATCTTAACCCTGACTGCACGCGCCAGAGACTAGCATAAATACCGTTTTTCTCTAGCAATTGTTCATGGGTTCCTGATTCTACTAATTGTCCGTATTCCATGACATAGATGCAATCGGCATTGCGGATAGTGGAAAGACGATGAGCGATCGCGATCGTCGTTCGATTAATAGTAATATGGTCTAAGGAACGCTGAATTGCGGCTTCAGTTTCATTATCGACTGCTGATGTGGCTTCATCTAAAAGTAAAATCGGGGGATCTTTGACAATTGCCCTCGCGATCGCAATTCGCTGGCGTTGTCCCCCAGATAATTTTTGCCCTCGTTCCCCAACAATCGTCTCATAACCTTGGGGCAGTCGCATAATAAATTCATGGGCTTCAGCAACTTTAGCTGCCATAATTATTGATTCATCTGTGGCATCAAAAGTACCGTAGGCAATATTCTCTGCAACTGTGCCATGAAATAAAAATACATCCTGACTTACCAAGCCGATACTGCGGCGCAAATCGCGTAAATCCAACTTTTGGATATCAATGCCATCAACAGTAATTGTTCCGGCAGAAACTTCATAAAATCGCAGCAGTAGTTTTACTAAAGTGCTTTTACCAGAACCTGTAGAACCAACAATCGCAATAGTTTTTCCGGCTGGAATGTGTAAGGATAGATTTTGAATTACTGGATGTCTATCGTGATAAGCAAAAGTGACTTCCTTGTACTCAATTTCCCCACGTACTTTATGAATAGGTAACGGTATATTACCTGTAGAAATTTTGATGGGAGTATCCAACAAATCCATCACGCGATTTGTAGAAGCCATTGCCCTTTGATATTCGTCAAATATTCTTCCGATTGTTACTAATGGCCACAACAAGTGTTGAACTAAAACGAGTAAAATACTGTAATTACCTACAGAGATTTTTCCCGAAAATGCCGCCATTCCCCCCAACAGCAACAAGGAGGTGAACCCTACTAAAACGAGTATTCTAATCAAAGGAATAAATGCAGCAGAAAGTTGAATTGCTTTAGAGTTACTATGCCTGTAGGCTTCACTTTCTGCGGCTAAACGTTTACTTTCATAATCCTCAGCAGTAAAACTTTTAATTGTAGTAATACCACTGATATTATTCGCCAAGCGTGAGTTGAGAAATCCGACTTTTTCCCGCACATCAGCATAGCGAGATGTCAGCTGATTTTGATAGACAAATGAACCCCAAAGAATAAATGGCATGGGTAACATTGCCACTAATGCTATATTGGTAGGTAAGATAAAAAACGCACCACCAATCAAAACTATGAATGAGGTGATCAGTTGAATAATTTCATTTGCTACCTCATTTAAAAAATCTTCGAGTTGGTTGATATCATCGCTGAGAATCGACATCAAACCACCTGTGCTACGCTCTTCAAAATAAGCTAATTCTAATTCTTGTAAATGATTGTAAGCATCTATACGCAAATCATGCTGAATATTTTGCGCTAAATTTCGCCAACGCTTATCATAAGCATACTCAAAAACTGATTCAAATATCCAAACAATTACAGTGATCAATGAAAGCAGCAAAAATTGCCAAAAAATATCTTTGACACCCAATAATGAAATGATAGAATCTTGCTGCTTGACCACTACATCCACCGCAATACCAATTAAAACTGGTGGTGCTAAGTCTAACAATTTATTGATAATAGAAAATGCTGTTGCTTGCCAAATTTGTTGGCGATAATTATGCCCATAGTTTAGCAAGCGTTGCAGAGGATGGTTTGAATCTCTACGCCTGTTTGATACCTGACGAGATTTTGATGTCATTGCTACAGTTGTTTATGATTGCGTAAAACTGATAAGTAAGTATGGTGACTCGAAAAATCTTGGCTTTCCTTTGGTGTGATCTCTGCGATTTCTGTGGTTCAAAAGTAATTTATCTAACCGCACTAGGCACAGAGAACACAAAGTTAAAAGAGTAAAAAGGCATTTTTGACCAACATTTTTATACACCTTGAAACGGTTAATGATATGACTAAAATAATTGACATATGAGATAGTTTATTATACTCTGATTAATGCTAATAAATCTCAATAAATTCTTATCTTACTAAAAACAACTTATCAATTTATCGAAAAGAACTTTAACAGGGAATAGGCAGCGGAAAATCCCCTAAATTATCTCATTCTCCGTTCCCTGTTTCAAGCTTTAAACCCACAGCTAAAGTTTCTTTCTGTTCACAGTTCCCTATCCCGCAGGTGTTTGTATTATTAATTACTCAACTGCTTGTTGACAGGTAAATTATGACAATTGACCAAACCCTTAGCAATTGCCGTTTCTGCTCCGTGATTTCCCAGACTAACGGTGAAGATCCCATAGGTTCTGCGGGGACATTTGAACACTATCTAATTCTAGAGACAGCACAACCCTGGTCAGCAAAAATATGGCTACAACCTGAACCAATATCCCAAGAAGTTCTCGATGCTTTGCATATTGTTTGGGAACGTGGCCGACCGCTTACCATTGCTCCAGACCGTGAGTACTCTCATCCTAGTTACACGCGTGTACTGTACTATCGCCGACCAGCAAAGCTATTTGCAGAGTTTGAGAAGCACGAGTTTATCGTACCCCATTCTTTGTTTAGCTCATTAATATTGGCTTTACTGAAACACCCAGACAGACTGCCATCTTTTGAAGAGTATCGGCAACATACTAACCACATCCGGGAATTATTGATTTGTACCCATGCGAATATTGATGTTGCTTGTGCCAGATTTGGCTATCCCATTTATCAAAAGCTACGTTCCGAGTATGCCAACGCTTCTGGTGGAAAACTGCGTGTCTGGCGATGCAGCCATTTTGGAGGTCATCAGTTTGCTCCCACCCTCATAGACATGCCACAAGGAACCTACTGGGGTCATTTGCAGCTAGAAATATTGGATACCCTTGTGCAGCGCAATGGTTCCCTCACAAAACTATACCCTTTTTACCGGGGTTGGGGTGGCTTATCCCAGTTTGAGCAAATTGCAGAGCGGGAGATATGGATGCAAGAAGGTTGGGACTGGATTAATTACCATAAAATGGGGCAAGTATTGGCAATGGATGAAGTTAATCAGGAATGGGCTAAAGTTCGTATTGATTTCACAACCAATGATAGAACTACAAGCAGCGCCTATGAAGCAATGATAGAACTAAGCGGTCATGTTATGACCGCTTTTGATTCAGGAGATAACGAACCGTTAGAGAAAGTCAAGCAGTATCGTGTTAGTCGCTTAGTAAAAGTAGCAGCGATCAATGATTCTCCTGCCGAAACGCTACGTCAACGAGGATTAAATTAACAGCAAACTCACGATCCATCTGTGTGTATTGGTGTGCATCTGTGTTCGTTCCATAAAACATAATCTTTATGATCACGAAAATCCATCAGTCTACATCGGTGTTCATCCGTGTTCATCGGTGTTCGTTCCATAAAACATCATCTTCATGCTCACGAAAATCCATCAATGTGCAACCGTGTTCTTTCGATAGGATTTTACTTTACCGAGGATGTCAAAGCTTCTTCAAACGCAGTATTGACAGCAACTTCCCTCCAAGCATCTAGTTCTGCTTTGATAAACTCCAGTGCGCCATCAATAAGATCGACTGCATCTGCTCCCAATGCCAATCTTATTGGTGGATTATCGCTATCAACTACTTGAATCATTGCCAGTGCTGCTTTCTTCGGATCACCAAGTTTATCGCGATCGGCATTCTGCAACTGCTGACGTATATCACCAATTGATGCCTTATAGTCCTCAATGTGAGTGTCAGTTACGACAATAGAACGCGTGATAAAATCTGTACGGAATGCACCAGGTTCAACTATTGTGACTTTGATACCGAAGGGTGCAACTTCATTAGCTAATGCTCCAGAAATTCCTTCTAGTGCAAGTTTGCTACTAGAGTAAAATCCATTGGTAGCACTAGCTGCAAAACAAAGCATTGATGAAATATTGAGGATGTGTCCACTGCGTTGCTGTCGCATCTGAGGTAGTACAGCTCGGAGCGTTTCTAAAACACCAAAAAAGTTTGCTTCAAACAGATGGCGAACCGCCTCATCGCTAACTTCTTCTATTGTCCCCACAGTTGAAGATCCAGCATTGTTGACGAGTACATCAATGCGTCCAAAATTAGCAATTGCTTGTGTTACGGCTTCTCGCACCTGTTCGGGTTTCGTTACATCAAGTCGCACTGCTAATGCACAACCTGGATACTTTGCTGCTAAATCTTCTACCTGTTGTGGGTTCCGTGCTGTGAGTACCACTCTTTCACCTTGATCAAGCAATGTTTCTGCTAACGCTCGACCCAAACCCCTTGAGCTACCAGTGATAAACCATACCCGTGCCTGAGAAACAGACGAGGCTACCATGAGTAAATCTCCATTTCTAAGAAGCTTCTTGAAATTGACCAAGTACTAAATGTTACGTCCGTTTTCCGCCATCTTTTGCCGGAGACTGAGCGGTCTCATGTCAGTCCAGACTTCTTTGATGTAATCCAGACATTCTTGTTTGGAACCACTTTTACCAACATTTGTCCAACCAAGGGGATTGTCGCGATCACTTGGCCAAATGGAATACTGTTCTTCGTGATTGACAACAACTTTATAAATTGTCGTGTCTTCTTTGTCGTCTTGGTACATAATTTTTCTCCTGTTATCGCTAAAGTGCAATTACAAATCCTAAGACCTGTACAAGCTTTCACGCTTCTACTGGTTCCAAGTATCCCTTACCTTCTAAAGTCGCTAGGTCAATATCTGCAATGCATCGAACTTTGACGTAGTTCAAACTCTTGCCATTCAAAAGTTATAAACTTAATTTTTCGTTTGTTATTTGACTGAAACTTCTAAATTCTAAACATATCAATATCAAAGCAATTATTCCAACTAAAAACTCTGTCAAGAATATGCCATAGTATATACCAATTAAACCTAATATTTTTGACAGAATGAGTACAAATGGCAAAAATAAAAGTAGACTCCTTAATAAAATTACTGTGACGACAATCTTACCTTTACCTATAGATTGAAAGAGAGTGTTACCAAAAATTGCTAAAGGCCAAATTGGTATTAATAGGCTGAGAATTCTAAAATTGAATATATCATTTTTTGTAAAAATCACATCTGGCAAAAGTAACCCTAGAAATGTTTTTGGTGATAATTGTAAAGGCAGCCAAATTAATATTAATAAAATAACACCCATTGCAGCAAAAGTTAAGTATGCTTTCTTGAGGCGATGATAATTTTTAGCTCCATAATTTATACCAATTATCGGTTGCAAGGCTTGTGCAATTCCGTACAAGGGAATGAGGAAAAATGAAGTTAATCTGACTGTGGCTCCGAAAAAGGCAATATCGTTATTTGTTCCGTAATGAGAAATTGATTGATAAACCACAAAATTTTGAATAAACCCCATGATTGGAAAAAGTAGCGATGATATTCCTACGGAAAATATTGCAGGTAGTAAATCTATTGCTATAGCTAACTTTTTGAGATTAATCGGGGTAGAACTTTTACCAGAAAGAAAATAAGTGAAGTTGAAAATACTATAAAAAACCATCGCCATAACTGTAGCGATCGCGATTCCTTCAATACCCCAATGAAAGACAGTAATAAATATAGAATTTAAGCTGATGTTAATCAGGACAAAAATCAACTCAAATCCAGTCGCTAGTCTAATTTTGCCTTCTGCTTTAATAATCTCGCTAGAAGATAACGCTAGGATATAAAAGATTGAACCTAGTATATAAATTTTAAAATATTCTGTGCCAGCAGCAGCAACTTCACCACTTCCTCCCATGAATACAATAAATTCTTTACCAAAGCTATACCCAATAATTGTAATCAAAAAGGAGATAATAATACCCATTAGCGTCAAGTTGCCAAACAATTTGGATTGAGTTTTGATATCTCCAGCACCAATAGCTCGACTGAGAACAGAAGCAGACCCTACTCCAATTAAAAGAGCAAATCCATCTACTATACCTGTGAGCGGTAGTGCTAGTGAAATACCTGCCAGGGCATTTGTACCAATAAATTGACCTGCAAATAAAGCATCAAAAAAAGTGTTTAAGCTCAGCATCAATATTCCCAGAACACTAGGAATCGATAACTTGAACATCAGCTTAAATATATTGCCTTGGAGGATTTCGTTTGTGACTTGAGATTGTTTTTGTAGAGTCATTTTTGCTGTTTACTCAACCTTGACTAAACCGCTAACACGATATTGCTTCACTGCTTCTAACTGCATCTGTTTGGCTGAGTTGAATGCACTCATGACCTCACCACAAGCTTCTACTCTGGCTTCATAAGCACCTGATACACTACCATCAGGAGCAGCGTAATCAATACGTACTTCTGCCCAATCAGCATCTCCTGTCGCCAGCACTTTGCCAGCTTTCAAGTAATCCAGCCAAGTCCAACCTAACTGCATCCAAATTTCGCGTTCAGCTATTTGCCCAAGTTTGGTTAAACCTGTCCATCCTCGGTAATACTGACGTAAATTTGCAACTGAATCATTTCGCTTTACTAGTAAATCCAGGACTTCTGGTTCTAAATGTCCCCATACATGCCCTTGGGGTAAATCAACTAGGGTAGGGGCAAACTGATGACCACCAAAGTGATTCGTTTGCCATACCCTTAACTTTCCATTGGAAGCAGGTGCATATTCCTGGCGTAATCGACGATATATGGGAGTCCCAAATCTTCCGCAAGCAAGGTCTACTTGAGCATGGGTGCAAACCATAAGTTCGCGAATGTGACCAGTTTGTTGCTGATACTGGTGAAACTTTGATACATCGTTGGGTTGTTGTATTAACTGCTTGAGGATCGCCGTTACTAAATTAGTTGCTTCCTCTTGTGGGACAACAAACTCTTGCTTCTCAAACTGAGAAAACATTTCAGCAGGGCGGTAGTAGTACAACACGCGGGTGAAGCCAGGATGAGAGTACTCGCGTTCGCAAGCAATCAACATTGGTTTGACCTGAACCCCATGTTTGACTATTAACTCTTGGAACAAAACTACTAAGGGTTGTATTCTTGGGTCTTCCTGAAAAAGGTTTTGTGACCAAGGTTGGGGAAATTCCATAATTAGCCAATGGTCGCAAGTAGTTGCTGTACCAATTGGGTCTTCTCCATTAGCTTTAGAAATTTGTGAGCAAAAACGACAGTCTGTGGTGAGGAGTTGAGTTTGCATGTTTATTATGGTTGCACGAAGTAGGGATGAGGAATGAACCGCCATGACGCCAAGAAAGTTTTCTAGTAGGGAGAGTAATTGGAGAAGGTAGGAGGCAATAAATACAAAACGAAGTAACTCTGATTTACATTCTGCGTTCCTTTGCGTCAACCTCTGCGAACCTTTGCGTTTAAAAATAAACGCTCCCTAAATGCCGTTAATCCAATCCCAATGCTTTTCGCAGATTATCAAAATAAAAGGTATCGTAAAAATATTGATAAGGTAGTAATCTTTTATACGATGCTTTTAGTTTGAGTTGCCAAGGAGATTCTGCGACGAAATATTGTCTTTTCGGTTTGGGAGTTTCTAGGGCTTCTAAAATGACATCTGTCACTTTTTCAACTGATAAACCTGTGTTGCGATTTCCCTCTACTGCTCGTTGCATATATATTCTGTAATTTTTACCATATATAGCTTTAGCTTCGGGTGACATATTTGTTAATGTTTTCTGATAGCCTGCCTCTACTTTGTCAGCCTGTTCTGGGGTGACTATTGCCCCTGGTAAGATAGAAAGAACCTCAACGCCGCTAGAACGTAATTCCATTCGCAATGAATCTGTGATAGCTTCCAGTGCAAATTTGGAAGCAGATAAGAGTCCTCTATAGGGTAGAGCCAATCTGCCGCAAATCGCACTGATGTTGATGATTCGGCCTTTGGCTTTGCGGATCATGGGCAAGAATGCTTGTGTGACTGCGATTTGACCGATAACATTGACTTCAAATTGCCATCTTGCGTCATCTATTGCTACACATTCTAATGGCCCATCTACTGCTGCAACTGCGTTATTAATTAGTCCGATGAGTCCTTCGTCGCCAACCGCCAGTGAGACAAATTGTGAAGCGGATTTAATTTGATCTGCTTTTGTGATATCCATGATGATTGGTGTTAAATCACCAGATGCAGCTTGTTTTAGCGATTCAGCATCTTTTTCTGTACGAACTCCAGCGAAGACGCGGTAGCCTTGTTCACTAAGCTTGAGTGCGGTTGCTCGACCGAGACCTGTGGATGTTCCTGTAATTACTACAGCGCCTTTTTTACTTTGAACCATATTCGTTACCTTGATGATGAATGGATATTTAACTTGGAAAGGACAAATTTAGAAATATGACATTTGGGATATCGAATCCGTTGGCATCGGAATAATATATTTTTGGCGTTGCATAATAGCGGTATGAATTGAGGTCAATTAATCATGGAATGTCCACGCTGTGGATCTTGTCATAACCGTAAGAATGGAAAGAAAAGAGGTAAACAGAATCACATTTGCTGTGATTGTGGTCGTCAATTCATTGATGTCTATAAACCACCCAGGGGCTACTCGGATGAAATCAAACAAGAATGCCTAAAAATGTACGTCAATGGTATGGGATTTCGTGGAATTGAAAGGGTGAAAAACGTTCATCATACTACCATTATTCATTGGGTTAAACGAGTGGGTACACAATTGGCGGATACACCAAATTCAAAGGAAATTCCGCAGGTGGGAGAACTAGATGAATTAGAAACATTTATTGGTTCAAAAAAAATAAAATCTGGTTGTGGACGGCGGTAAATCACTTTACTCAAGGTATTCTTGCTTGGGTTTTAGGTGATCGTAGTTCGACTACTTTCCAACAGTTATGGAACATTGTCCAGTGTTGGCAGAGTTATTTTTACGTCACAGATGGATACCCTGTTTACCCTTGTTTTGTTCCTGATGGTGACCAAATTGTGAGTAAGACCTACATGACACGAGTCGAAAATGAAAACACAAGGCTTAGACATTATTTGGCTCGTCTTCATCGTAAAACTTTATGTTATTCCAAAACCGAGGAAATGCTGAGATACTCTGTTCGATTGTTATTGCACTACCTCAAATATCGTTCTGTTCCCTTACCTGCCTAAAACATACCTTTATTCAGCAACGCCATATTTTTTAACGCAGAGTAACGCAAAGGTAAGTGCGGAGGAGCGCAAAGTTTTTGGACTCAGATGTTGAGTAATTCCGACGTAAGCGAAAACTATGTCAACTGAATAAAAACCAACTCTAGAGCTACACTGAACCAACAACAAATGGTTTTGATTGTCCTTGGTGTTGACGCCGACCATGCACGACCATCTTGACTCCACTAGCAGGGTAACAAATCAAATTTCCATACTTGGGTCGTTCTGGTTGTTTACTCACCAGTGCTAATTGATAGCGTGAAAGAATCGTTGCCAAGACAAGTTTCATTTCAAATAGGGCAAAAGTTGCTCCGATACAAACACGGGAACCGCCGCCAAAGGGAAGAAATTCGTAGGGAGAGAATTGTTGGTTTAGAAAACGCTCTGGTTGAAATTGCTTAGGGCATGGGTATAATTTTTCTTGTTGATGGGTTAAATAAATATTGCCAATTAGCACTGTACCTGGACTCAACTCATAGCCCATCACCTCAACTGGTGACTCTACCAATCTTGGAAATGTAAATAATTGAGTCGGGTAAATTCTTAAAGCTTCGTAGCAGACAGCATTGAGGTAGGGTAGCTCAATAATGCTCATGGGATCTTTTGATTCACCAAGGCTATCGAGTTCCCGCAGTAGTTGATCGCAAACTTGGGGCAGTCGATGAATCCAGTATAATGACCAAGCGATCGCAGTAGCAGAAGCATCCTGAGCAGCAAATACGGGCGACAGTAGCAAGTCGCGTACTTCTTCATCGCTCATGGCTGCGCCTGTTTCATCACGGGCAAATATGAGATCACTGAGAATGCTTGTGCGTGAAGGATCTGCTTGCTGACGACGCTTTTTAACTTCTGCATCCAGTAAATCAAAAAGTTCTTGCCGCAGGTGCAGCATGTATCCCCTTGGACTCCACTGACCTAAATCCCGTCGCCCCAAGGGAAGTTTTGTGAAAAACTCATATAAAGGAGATTGGGGATATCTGACTATAGAAATAAATAAATTTTTTATCTTATTGTAAAGCTCTCCCTCCTCTAAACCTAAAACAACTTCTATGGCTACCCGCAGAGTAATATCTTCTATGGTACGGTAGGCAACAAACGGTTTCGCGATCGCCTGCTGATTCATGATTTTGTCTGTCAGTTCACAGATACGTCGCCCGTAGGCTTGCATCCTAGCACCGTGAAAAGCAGGCATTAAGAGTTTGCGCCGATGTTTGTGGCGCAAGCCATCCAATTGAAGTATTCCTTGCTGACCTGTCATTAAAGCAAAATCTTGATTCAACACACCCCTAGCTGCGATCTCTTTGGTGTTAGTGAAAATCTGCTTTATTCCTAAAGAATTACTGACATAGACTACTGGTGTAGAATCAGACATGATCGTGACAATATCACCATAGCGTCTGTAAATATCATCCATATAGCCAAAGGGGTTAGCCTCGAATTGCAGATTCAGCAGCCAACTGGGGGTTTTTGGTCCTGGGGGCAGTTTCATCGGTGTAGTTTGAAAATGGGTGTGGGGGTGGTTTGGGTGTAGGGGTGTAGGAGGAGTTAAATTTTCATGCTCTCGTTGTGGGCGAGCCTCCTTACGGAGGAGCTACGCTAACGCCCATAGACATATAGCTTGAAAAAAAATTGGAGATCAACCTAACAACAAACTCATAATCTATCAGTGTTCATCGCCTTGCACGGTGTTCGTTGAATTCATCTCCTCATTGTGGGCGCGATCGCCCGTAGGCATCTGTCTTGAAAATGGGTGTGAGGGTGTAGGGGTGTAGGAGGAGTCATATTTTCATATTTGGTTGTCTACAAACCTTCATGAACGTCTTATTGTTAATGAGTAATATTAGACAAAGCATGATCAATGCAAATTCTTAACTGTTTGGCTAATTCCTGAATATGAGGTTCAACGAACATCGAGAAATGATCCCCTGGAACTTCAATCACCTGTATAGGTTGGCGAGAATATTTACCCCAACCTAGCCAAGGATCATTAGTATTAAATTCTGCACTTTCAAAGTCATGCACAATTTCCTCGTTAGCTCGAAATAAAGTCAACGAGTGAGGATAAACCTGCGGAACATAATCTCGCATGGCTTGAACATGAGATTTGAAAAGCTTGTAATAGCCAAGGAAATCCTTAATCTCTGTGTCGCTAAAAATGAAGTTTGCTTTTTTATTTACTAAATGAAGTTGCTCATTCAGTGGTAAACCTCGAAGTTCCTCAAAAGCAACTGAAAAGTCTATATTATTGTTTGTTTTGATCGATTCAGCCATGCGGAGTAAGAATTTTGCATCGTCATCCTCCCCAGGTTTCACCGCAGTTTTTGGTAATATAGCGTCGATTACAACTAGCAAACCTACTGTTTGACCCTGCCTTTGCAATTGTTGTGCCATTTCAAAGGCAAGCACACCACCGTAACAAAAGCCTCCTAAAAGATAAGGGCCATGGGGTTGTACCTGACGAATTTCTCCGAGGTAGCGAGTTGCTGTCTCCTCTACTGAAATAATTTCAGGTTCGTCTTGGTCAGGGTTATCTTCCAAGGCATAAAATGGATAGTCCTCACCAAGTCTTCTGGACAAATTAAAGTAGTTACGAATACCTCCACCAGCGCCATGCATACAGAAGAAAGGAATCTTGTCACCAGAAGACTGGATTGCTACTAAGTGAGAACCGGAGTTCTCATAGAATGGCTGATTAACAATTACAGCTAGTTTTTCAATTGTGGGATTTTCAAAAAGAGTAGACAGGGGAAGATTGTGACCAAATTGATCATAAATTTGAGCCATTAGTCGCACAGCTAAAAATGAGTGACCACCCAAATCAAAGAAGTTATCTGTGGCTCCAATCGGACTAGTATTCAGGAGATTTTCCCAAATTTTCACCAAAGTCAATTCCGTAAAATTCCGAGGAGCAACAAAGGATGCGATCGCCTGAGGTCGGATAACATCGTCTGTAGGAAGGGCTAGCTTGTCTACTTTGCCATTCGGTGTTAACGGTATTGCATCCAAAATGACAAAGGCAGACGGAATCATATAATTGGGCAACTTTTCTTGTAAATAGTTGCTCAGTTGTGGTATGTCAATATCTTGCTTGGTAACTACATAAGCTATGAAACGCTGATCTTTTGGATTATGATCCTGGGCGATGACAACAGACTCCCGCACAGATGGATGTTTGGCGATCGCTGCTTCAATTTCTCCTAATTCAACCCGGAAACCTCGAATTTTTACCTGGCGATCGCGACGACCAAAATACTCAAGATTGCCATCGTTGAGATAACGTACCAAGTCCCCAGTTTTATAAAGTTTGGTTCCTGGGACAAAGGGGTTATCAATAAATCTTTCTTGAGTTAACTCCGGACAATGCAGATAGCCTTTTGCCAATCCATCACCACCAATATAGAGTTCACCCACAACTCCTACAGGAGTTGGTTGCAAACGGCTACTCAACACATAGACGAGAGTATTGTCAATGGGACGACCGATGGGAATCGTGGTTAGTTGATCTGGTAACAAACTCAGATCACAGTAAGTGACGTTGGCAGAAACTTCCGATGAGCCGTAAAGGTTGATCAGTTTTGCTTCAGGCAGCAATTCTCGGAAAGTTTCGGCTAAGTTAACAGACAACGCCTCTCCACTTGTGATCCAGAGTTTGAGATGCGATAAATTCTTAGTGAGATGGCTGTAAGTATCTAATAGTAAGCGTAGCAGTGAAGGGACAAGTACAATACGCGTAACTTTATGGTATGCCAGAGTTTCTATAAACAGTTGTGGGTCTTTGACAATTGCATCCGGGATAATTACAGTCGGAATTCCCCGGAGTAAGGGAGCAAAAATCTCCCACACTGAGTCTACAAAGCTTATAGCTGTTTTCTGACAACAAACCTCCTCTTGTGTAAAAGGATAGGTTTTCCATAACCAGTACAAGCCATTCACTGTACCGCGATGAGTTCCCAGCACACCTTTAGGAGTTCCAGTAGAGCCAGAAGTGTAGATAATATAGGCGAGATGATCACCTGAAGAAATGCTAACTGGGTTCTCCTGACTCTCTTGGTTAATAATTTCCCATTCATTGTCTAGGTAGATGAGCCTCACCTGTTCTTGGTCAAAAGTCATTTGTCTAAAGCCATTAGCCAATGACGAATGACTAATTACCAATGACGCTTGAGAATCAGAGAGCATAAAGCTCAAACGCTCGATAGGATAACTTGGATCAAGGGGAATGTATGCACCGCCAGCTTTGAGGATAGCTAAAATTCCCACAACCATTTCTAGGTCATCTAGACAAATGGCAACGAGCGTTTCTTTTGTGACACCTTGTTTGCGTAAATAATGAGCAAGCTGATTGACCTGCTGATTGAGTTGCTCATAGGTAAGCTGTTCTGACTGATTAATTATGGCTAAGGCATTAGGCGATCGCTCAACTTGCTGCTCAAACAATTCATGGAGAGACCTATCTCGGGGATAATCTGCACTAGTTTGATTCCACTCAAATAAAAGTTGCTCTCGCTCTTTGGCAGTCAGTAGTGATAATTGTGAAATGCGCTGCTGTTGGTCGGCAACAATACTTTCTAATAAAGCTTGAAAATGGTTGATGAATCGAGTTATCGTTGCTGAATCAAATAGGTCTGTATTGTACTCCAAAAATCCCGTCAATACCTCTTGAGATTCGGACATCGACAGAAAAATATCCAACTGTGCTGTACCGCTATCGAACTCCAAACTACGCAAGGTTAACCCAGAAACTTCCTGGATCGACATTGGCGTATTTTGCAGGACAAACATGACTTCATACAGTGGATTCCGGCTTAAATCTCGCTCCGGTTGCAATTCCTCTACCAACTTCTCGAAAGGTAAATCTTGATGTGTATAAGCATTGAGAGTCACCTCACGCACGCGATGGAGAAATTCGCGGAAGCTGGGATCGCCACTGAGATTATTACGCAACACCAACGTATTAACAAACAAACCCAACATCCCTTCTAGTTCCGCTCGGTTTCGGTTGGCAATGGGAGAACCAACTAAAATGTCCTCTTGGTCTGTGTAATGGTAGAGCAGTGTATTAAATGCTGCCAGCAGAGTCATGAATAAAGTCACATCTTCTTGCTGGCTCAATTGATTCAGTGCATCTGTCAGGGTTTTGGATAACGTAAAGTACTGCTTAGCACCAGTAAAAGTACTAACAGCAGGACGTGGACGATCTGTAGGTAACTGTAGTACGGGTAATTCACCACTCAGTTGTTGCTTCCAGTAATTGAGTTGAGTTTGAAGCAACTCACCTTGTAAGCGATCGCGTTGCCAAACAGCGAAGTCTGCATACTGGATGGGGAGTTCGCTTAAGGGTGAAGGCTGGCTTGTAGAGAAAGCTACATAAAGAGTTGCCAATTCTTGCATAAACACACCAACAGACCATCCATCCGTAATAATGTGATGCATAGTCAAAAGGAAAACGTGTTCTTCTTCACCCAAACGCAATAAAGTTGCTCTGACAAGAGGCCCCTTAGCTAAATTAAAAGGTTTTTTTGCTTCCTGTGCTGCAAATTTTTTAATCTCTCCTTCCCAATTTTCACCAGACAAATGCTCCAGGTTGATGATGGGTAACTCCCAAATTAATTCCGATGCAATTTGCTGAACAGGCTGTTCATTTACAAGCACAAAATTTGTACGCCAAACTTCATGACGCCTGAGAATTTCATTCAGACTTTGCTGGAGTGCCGTAATATTAAGTAGTCCTTTTAAATGAAATGCACTAGGAATATTATAGAAAGAACTTCCGTGATAAAGCTGGTCAATAAACCATAGCCTTTGTTGGCAGAAAGACAAAGGAATGTTATTAGAATTGTTACGTTTAGGGATAGTATCAGCCCGAAATTTGCCTCCCTTCCATTTTTCCAGAAGAGCTTTTTTGGCAGGTGATAAATTAGAAGATTTTTTATTCATGTTAATAGTTAGTATTTATTAATAGCTATTTTGAATTTATTCGATACATTACAAAATAGATAAAAAATGAACACCGATGCACACAGATGAACACAGATAGATATTCAAAGGGAACATTAGCGATATCAATTAATGACTATTAACCTCAACTAGTCCAAATAATCACTACCGAACTGACGCAAAATACCTCCCTAACTCTTATCCTCTGTGTCCTCTGTGCCTCTGCGGTTTTATTCTTTCATGACTCGTTATTGCGTCAAAGAATTTTTCTGACAAACAAAACAAGCCATTCCAGCTTCCTCACTACCCCCAAAATCTTTAATATTGTAGTGAGCTAACTCTGTAAATCCCACCTTTTCTAAAGCAGATTGAACTTCCGCTAAAAAGTAATCCTTCCTTAACCAAGTCGTATCAGAACGCTTCCAAATACCTTCTACCAACTCAAAACCTGTAACCTTTATTTCCCACATCCTTTCTGCCGGTTTATAATCAAATAATTCAATAAAAGCACATTCATCATTAACATAGACATGATTGAAACTTTTTTCTTGAGCAATCTCATGCAACCAATCTGTTATTGGTATCGTGAATACAAATAAACCATCATCTCGCAGCGCAGCATAGACATTTTGAAAAACAGTTGTCAATTCTTCAATACTTAAAATGAAGAGTAAAACATCTTTGGAAAAAACCGCATCGAAGGTTTGTGGTAACTTAAAATCACGTATATCACCAAGGATAAATTCACTCTCAGGAGCGTTTGTTCGAGCATAACGCAACAGCGCCTCAGAAGCATCAATTCCAGTCATTTCATATCCCCTGATCTGAAGCTGATGTACTAACTGAGCGCTACCACAACCAAGATCGAGAATACGCCCTCCCTCAGGAATATGTGGTAAAAGTATTTGCTCTAAAGCAGGAATAATAGCTTCTACGACAACTTCATCTGGACTCTTAAATTCATTTTGCAACCGGGCAATAGAATCATAATTTGGAGGATTTGTAACCAAAAGCATAAACTGAATCTCCTATTTCTCACTACAAAAATAAAAATTCATCAAAATACTCCGCGTTCCTCTGCGCTTACTCCGCGCCCCTCTGCGTTTAAAAAAAAATACATTTTACACAACCCTTTACCCCAATGATGCCAATTCTCAATCAACACCCCCGTGGTTCGCCAAAAGAATTTCTACCTCTTCCTCAGATAACTCTTCAATTTTTTCCATCAAAAGCTGCTCAATCATTTCTGCCTGCTTGATAGGTATCATTGCTTGTAGTAAAAGGTCACGCAATGGTAACTCTACTGGAAATTTTGCTCGCAATCGAGAAACCAATTGAGTAGCAATCAGAGAATCTCCTCCCAACTCGTAGAAATTGTCGTAAATCCCAACTTGTGTAATCCCGAGAACTTCTTGCCAAATTTCGGTAATTTGTTTTTCTAACTCGTTAGTTGGAGCAATATAAGAATTACTCAGATTAGGTCGCGAATAGCGCGAGAAAGGCACTCCTTGACTAGAAGATTTTGGTTCTAAGTCCAGTTTAAATGTATGTTCCCATCTGGCTTTTAAATCTATCGTAGAAACAACAACTTGAGTTCCTTCTCCTAAAGAAAATACCCGTTTAAATACTTCTACGCTTTCAGTCTCATTGATCGCTAATTCCACCCCAGATGCCTGTCCAAGTGTTTTTTGTTCTTGGATTGCATTCAGTTGTAACTTATCCCAATTAATGGAAATCCAAGGAAAAGAATTTGTTTGATTATGTCTTTGGGTAAAAGAATCAGTTAACTGATTAACTCCTGAATATAAACCTAACCCAAATCCTCCCAAAATGGAAGATAAAGAAGAAAGAATGATACAAAAATCTAAATTTTTATTTTGTAAAACTTGTTCTAAGACAACATACTTACGAAGTTGATAATCAAGCAACTGTTCTAATTCGGTTTTACCAATTTCTGGTATCGAGCAATTTACATTTTCGCGCGTTATTCCAGTTGAATAAATCACCCCTTGAATTTCACCAATATTCTCAGGTGAAAGGCTGTGGTACATTTGTTGAGAATTAGTTGTATCTGCACGTATCACTAAAACTTTTGCACCTAATTCCTCTAATGCTTGCAATTTCCTAATTTTGCCACTGACTTCATCTTCTTGAGTGTGAGTTTCTAGCCATTGTGAGTACTCATCCTTTTCTGGAAAAGTAGAATCCTCGATAAATATGAGTTTTGCTTGGAGAGTTTTTGCTAGATATTTTGCTATCACAACTCCAAGACTATCCAATCCACCAGGAAACAGGTAAACACCGTCTTTTTTCAGTGAGGTGTTTTCTTCAACTGCTGATAGGTGTACTGGTTCAAATACTTGTACCCAACGGTAGTTGTGGCGATAAGCAACAACTGTATCAGATGATAAAGCCGAGAATTCACTTGTGATTTGGTCTAATATGTTACTGTGAAAATCTCGACTGTCTGTTAAAACAAAATCTATATTCCGGCAGATAATATTAGGATACTCTTGAGGAATAACCTTACACAACCCTAACACCGTTGCTTTTTCTGGATCGAGAGTTTCATTACCATTAACCTCTTGAATTTGGTTGGATACAACCCAAATTTGCAAACGCTCAGTAATTTTTTGTTTATCAAGGGTTTGTATTAAAAAGAGCAAACTTTTGAATTCTAAAAACTCACCTAATTTAGGAGTATCCAAGCTACTGATGCTCCATAAATAGGCAATATTCTGTGGAGTTTCATTTAGGGCTATTAGTTCTGTCAGCAGAGTATCATAATCATGATATTTGTAGGGATTAATTTTATAAATACCTTCGCTTAGTTTGGTGAACTTTTCTCCCACCTTCACCGTAGTAACATTTTTTCCTTGATTTTTTAATCTGTTAGCTAACTCGCAGCCCAATCCACATTCATCAATAAATAAAAGCCATTTCTCATTTCCTGATTTCCTACAAGATTGAGGTAACAATGAACGTTTCCATGAAGGAATGTAAAACCAGTCGGCAATATCTTGTTTTGTCTCTAATGTTACAGAGTTGCCAGTTGAAGAAGGTAGTGGCGATTTAGCACCAATCCAGTATCTTTGGCGTTCAAAGGGGTAGGTGGGTAAAGGTAAGCGATGACGTTGCTGATGGCTATTAAATTCCGACCAATCGATTTCGACTCCAAACAACCACAACCGACCTAATGTCTGTAACAACCAAGCAACATCTGATTGTTGTTGTTGGGGATGATGTAGGGAAGTTAAAACCAAATGTTTTTGTTTTTGATTGCCGTTAAGATGTTGGGTTGTGAGTGTGCTGAGGGTTCGTCCTGGTCCTACTTCTAGGAAAATGCCGTCATGTTGCTGTAATAGGTGAGATACACCGGAAGAAAATCTCACTGTTTGTCGCAGATGCTGACCCCAATACTCAGGATTTGTCGCTTCATGAGGATAATCCAAGTGCCTGTGAGGTTGGAAATCAAAGGAATCTGGGGAGGCTGAAGTTGGACGTTTCTCAGCAACTGCACAAACTCCCCAACATTGGTTGCATCAAATGAGAATGAAATGCATGAGATGTGTGCAAAACCCGAGATTCGATGTTTTGAGAAGCTAGTTGTTTTTGTAGTTCGCTGATAGCATCCGTTGTTCCTGAAACTACACAAGAGCAGGGACTGTTAATTGCTGCTAATGATAGACCGTCGTCTAACAGAGGCTGCACTTGTTTTTCCCCAACCCCAATTGCTAGCATACTGCCAGTTGGTAGTTGTTGCATGCATGAGTTTACCCCTTGCTGCGACTACTGCCAAGGCATCTTCTGTTGAGAACACCCCAGCAATTGTTGCTGCTACATACTCCCCGATACTGTGACCAATCATTGCCGTAGGTAGCACACCCCAAGACATCCACAACTGGGCGAGGGCGTATTCTATGACAAATAATGCACTCTGTGTGATTGCTGTTTGTTGTAGTTGTTGTGATGCTTGTTCGCTGTTGAGCAGTTGGATAAAGTATATTGCGGATATCTACTCCCAGGTGGGGTTTGAGTATCTGACTGCAATCATCTACATGCTGGCGAAATGTTGGTTCTACTTCGTAAAGTTGGCGCCCCATATTTACATATTGGCTTCCTTGACCTGAGAACATGAACACGACTGGACATTGACCGGGTTTATGCTGGTGAGTGAAAACACGTTGCGGATCTTGGTCTGTTAGGACTTTGAGTGCGTCTTCAAGGGAGTGGCAAACTACTATGCGGCGATAATCGAAACTTCGCCGACCCACTTGCAGCGTGTAAGCCACATCAGCTAAATTCAACTGAGGGTGGTGCTGGAGATGAGAAGCCAAAGTAGCTGTAGCAGTTTGCAAAGCGGTTTCGGTTTTAGCTGAAAGCACCAACAATTGCCAAGGACGAGAGTGTAGAGACGTGCCATGGCACGTCTCTACAACTGGTGCTTCTTCCAAAATCACATGGGCATTAGTCCCTCCAATACCAAAAGAACTGACGCCAGCGCGGCGAGGAATCCCATCAGTTTTCCATTCTGATAACGTAGTATTGACGTAAAAGGGACTGTTAGCGAAGTCTATTTCAGGATTTGGTTGTTCAAAATGTAAACTGGGTGGAATCATCTTGTGTTTGAGTGCCATGACTGTTTTGATTAAACTAGTCACACCAGCAGCTATATTCAGATGTCCCACATTAGTCTTTACCGAACCAATGGCACAAAATCCCTTCTGACTGGTGCGGGCTGCAAACACCTTCTTGAGGGCACTAATTTCGATCGGATCTCCTAAGGCTGTACCGGTTCCGTGAGTTTCGATGTAAGTAATTGTCTCTGGATTAAACCCAGCGATCGCAACAGCATCAGCGATGGCTAAGGCTTGACCACCTACACTAGGAGCGGTGTAACCTACCTTAGCAGCACCATCGTTATTAATAGCTGAACCTTTGATGACTGCGTGAATGCGATCGCCATCTGCCAAAGCATCTTCTAGTCTTTTGAGTACAACAATGCCTACCCCGTCGGCGAAAACAGTCCCCTGTGCTTTAGCATCAAAGGCGCGACAGTGACCATCGGGAGAAGTCATTCCCCCTTCTTGATAGAAATAACCTTCTTGTTGTAGAGACTGGATTGAAACACCACCTGCCAAAGCCATATCGCACTCATAGTTCATCAATCCTTGGCAGGCTGAGTGAACAGCTACCAATGACGTAGAACAAGCGGTGCTAATGTTGATACTTGGCCCTCTCAGGTTTAATTTGTATGAAATTCGTGTAGCTGCAAAATCTTGAACATTACTAAAGAAAATCGAAGAACCGATTGATTTACTCAGTTCGGGATTGGCACTGAGTTTATTCAGCATATAGATACTCAGGTTAGTCCCCACGTAAACACCAGTTAAACCTGGGTCTGCACCAGGGTCATAACCAGCATTTTCCAACGCTTCCCAGGCACACTCCAGCAAAATCCGGTGTTGGGGATCCATAATTTCGGCTTCTCTGGGCGAGAAATCGAAGAAAGCAGCGTCAAACATTTCAATGTCTGACAGACGGGCATCAGCTTTGACATAATGAGGGTCACGCAGCAATGCTGAGTTTATGCCTGCAAGCTCTAATTCTTCATCACTCCAAAAAGAAATAGACTCTTTGCCATTGCATAGATTCTGCCAAAATTCATCAACACTTTTGGCTCCTGGAAAACGACCAACCATACCGATTACGGCTATGCCTTTGACGGAATTGTGGATTTGTTGATTATCCATCTGCCTTCCTCCTTTGTTTCATTAATTGCCTTTTTTCTTGCATAGCCTCTTCTTTTTTCTTGGCACGTTCATCAGCTTGCTGAAATGTTGGCTGTTCAACCTGTTTTTCGCCGAGATATTCTGCCAAAGCACTGATAGTCGAATATTCAAATAGATCAGCGATTGATAAATTTTTGTTTAGCGTTTTCAGAAGTTTGCTGCGAACCTGAATTATTAATAGCGAATCTCCACCTAATTCAAAGAAATTATCATAGAGACCTACATCTTTGATCCCCAGAACCTCTTGCCATATATTGGCAATTGTTTGTTCAATTTCATTTGTGAGAGGAACGTAGGGATTTTGTAAATCGGGTCTGGGATGAAGTGATAATAAATTTGTTTGTTGTGGGAAAGATTTCAGATCAATCCATTGGTCAATCCTAGCTTGCAGTTCTCCAGTAGAGACAACTACATGATTGAATTGACTATAGTTCAAAATTCTTTGCAAAGCTTCTAGACCTTCTTGGGCATTGAATGCGAATTCACTCACACTTGCGCCTAAAGATGTACTTTGTTGATTTTCTGTTTCAAGTTGCCAACTATCCCAGCTGACGCTAATCCATGAAACGGGATGGTTTTGATTATATTGGTGTACAAAAGTGTCCATGAAATTATTTGCTGCTGAGTAGGCAACAAATCCTAATCCTCCTAAAACAGATGATAAGGAAGACAGCAATAAACAAAAGTCAAGTTGTGTATGCTTTAATACTTTCTCTAAAACAATAAGTCCGTATACTTTTGCTTGGAATTGCTGTTCACAATCTGTTTTAGTTATCTTGTCAATGGCTGCAAAAGACTTGCCGCCAACGATTCCAGCAGCATGGAAAACCCCATTGAGTAGACCAAAAGTGGAATGTGCAGAAGCGATCGCCTGCTGCATTTGTTGTAAATCAGTCACATCAGCACCGAGAACCAAAATCTCCGCACCCAACTGTTGAAGTTGTTGGAGTTTACGAATCTTGCAGCTAATGACATCATTGAAGTCGTGACTCAGTAACCATTCAGACCACTCCTGTTGGTTAGGAAAAGCTCTTCGTCCAATCAGCACCAGTTTCGCTTTGTAATTTTGTGCCAAATACTCAGCCAAAACAAGTCCAATACCTCCAAGTCCACCTGTAATCAGATAGACTCCCCCTTGTTTCAATCGTGGCGTATTACTCTTAGCCTGCTCAAGGCGCACCTATAAGCTCAAAACATTGAACCCAGCGATTGCCACCTCGGTAAGCAATCACTTTCTCACAACTAGAAATACTCAATTCCCCAAGCAAACTTTCTACAAGTTTTTGTTCTTGCCAACTTCCATTTTCAGGAACAAAAACATCAATACTGCGACAGGTGATATTTGCATACTCTTGAGGAATAACTTTAATTGCCCCAAGTAAAGTTGCTTTCTCTGGAGAAACTAACTCAGTCGGTGTTACTGGCTGCAAGTGATTAGAAATAACAGTAATAGAAAAATCATCATTCGTTTGTTGTCTTGCGAAAGCTTTCGCCAGAAATAGTAAACTATAAAATCCCCTTGTTAGAGCTTGTTCAACTTTTTCAAATTCTAATTGTTGTTGACAACAAGGTGTGATACTCCACAAATGAACAATCTTATTTGGTAACTTTTGTTGTTTGAAAAGTTCTTGAATTAAAGCATCATAATCATCAGGTTGTTGAGGATTGAGGGTATATTCAAACTCGTTTAACTTTGTCAAGTTATGTCCAACTTTGACAGTAATCACATCTTGATTTTGTTGTTGGAGTTGTTTTTTGAGTTTGTTACCCAAGCCACAATCATCAACAAACAGCAAAACACAAGATTTTGGCGTTGTTTGTTGTTGGACTTCAATTTGTACTGGTAGTAAAGATGGTTTCCAGAAAGGTATGTAGAACCACTGCGAAATGTCTGATTTTTTGCCAAGTGCAGGGGTAGGATGGTAGTGATGCTGTTGTTGTTGTTTTTCTGGTTCAATCCAGTATCTTTGGCGTTCAAAGGGGTAGGTGGGTAAAGGTAAGCGATGACGTTGCTGATGGCTATTAAATTCCGACCAATCGATTTCGACTCCAAACAACCACAACCGACCTAATGTCTGTAACAACCAAGCAACATCTGATTGTTGTTGTTGGGGATGATGTAGGGAAGTTAAAACCAAATGTTTTTGTTTTTGATTACCGTTAAGATGTTGGGTTGTGAGTGTGCTGAGGGTTCGTCCTGGTCCTACTTCTAGGAAAATGCCGTCATGTTGCTGTAATAGGTGAGATACACCGGAAGAAAATCTCACTGTTTGTCGCAGATGCTGACCCCAATACTCAGGATTTGTCGCTTCATGAGGATTAATCCAAGTGCCTGTGAGGTTGGAAATCAAAGGAATCTGGGGAGGCTGAAGTTGGACGTTTCTCAGCAACTGCACAAACTCCCCCAACATTGGTTGCATCAAATGAGAATGAAATGCATGAGATGTGTGCAAAACCCGAGATTCGATGTTTTGAGAAGCTAGTTGTTTTTGTAGTTCGCTGATAGCATCCGTTGTTCCTGAAACTACACAAGAGCAGGGACTGTTAATTGCTGCTAATGATAGACCGTCGTCTAACAGAGGCTGCACTTGTTTTTCCCCAACCCCAATTGCTAGCATACTGCCAGTTGGTAGTTGCTGCATGAGTTTACCCCTTGCTGCGACTACTGCCAAGGCATCTTCTGTTGAGAACACCCCAGCAATTGTTGCTGCTACATACTCCCCGATACTGTGACCAATCATTGCCGTAGGTAGCACACCCCAAGACATCCACAACTGGGCGAGGGCGTATTCTATGACAAATAATGCACTCTGTGTGATTGCTGTTTGTTGTAGTTGTTGTGATGCTTGTTCGCTTTGTTGAGCAGTTGGATAAAGTATATTGCGGATATCTACTCCCAGGTGGGGTTTGAGTATCTGACTGCAATCATCTACATGCTGGCGAAATGTTGGTTCTACTTCGTAAAGTTGGCGCCCCATATTTACATATTGGCTTCCTTGACCTGAGAACATGAATATGATCGGTTGTTCTCTTTGTTCTTGGTATGCAGTTAAAACCCGTTTCTCCTCCAGTGTTTCCAAGGCGGTTACAGCATCTTCAACATTCTGGCAAACCAACATCCGGCGATAGTTAAAAGCCCTGCGACCAACCTGAAGAGTGTATGCTACATTGGCTAGATTTGTATCTGGATGCTGTTTTAAGTACGTAACCAGATTCGCAGTTGCACTTTCAAGTGCCGAACTAGTTTTGGCTGACAATAATAGCAATTGCCAAGGTCGAGATTCTTCACAATGTTTTATTTCCGGGGCTTCTTCAAGGATGATGTGAGCATTAGTTCCACCAAAGCCTAAGGAACTAACGCCAGCCCGGCGTGGAGTACGGTTAGTTTTCCAATCGGTAAGTTTAGTATTGACGTAAAAGGGGCTATTAGCAAAATCAATCTGAGGATTGGGAGTCTCAAAATTTAAACTAGGGGGTATTTGTTTGTGCTTTAATGCTAAGATGGTCTTGATAAGACTTGCTATACCAGCTGCTGTATCTAAATGTCCAATATTTGGTTTTACCGAAGCGATCGCACAGAAGCCATTTTTCTGTGTAAAGGTACGAAAAGCCTTGGTAAGCGCAGCGATTTCCACAGGATCGCCAGTAGGTGTTCCAGTTCCGTGAGTTTCTATGTATGAGATATCATCAGCTTCCACGCCAGCATTGGCTAAAGCTTCTACAATCACCTCTGCCTGACCATCTACACTTGGTGCTGTATAGCTGACTTTTAAAGAACCGTCGTTGTTGATAGCTGAACCTTTGATCACTGCATGAATACAGTCACCATCAGTAACAGCATCTTTAAATCTTTTTAAAACGACAATTCCGAGACCACTACCAAAAATTGTGCCTTGTGCTTTAGCATCAAAAGCGCGGCAGTGACCATCAGGAGATAAAATTCCGTCTTCTTGATAGAGATAGCCTGACTTTTGTGGCACACTGATGGCAACTCCACCTGCCAAAGCCATATCACACTCTTCATCCAGCAAACTTTTACAGGCTAAGTGTACAGCTACTAATGATGTTGAGCAGTAAGTTTGGACACCTACACTTGGGCCAGTAAGATTTAATTTATATGAGATATTCGTAGTGAGAAAATCCTTATTAAGAGCATATGTATTGGCAAGATCATTCAAATTAGAATTGTTATAAATATTATTAAAAAAGTAAGTATTAGTGCTTGTACCAGCATAAACCCCTATCAAACCTTCATACTTTTCAGGGTCATAACCAGCATTTTCAAGAGCCTCCCAAGCACATTCCATGAAGAAACGGTGTTGGGGATCAATCACTTCAGCTTCCCTGGGACTAAAGCCAAAGAATCTAGCATCAAAAAACTCTATATCTTCTAGTACAGGTGCTGCTTTCACATAATTTGGGTCGTTGAAAACAGTATCTTCAACATTTAAAGATACCAAATCTTGCTCTGAAAAAAAAGAAATAGATTCGATTCCATTCTGAAGATTATGCCAAAAATCATTGATATTCTTCGCACCTGGAAATCGACCAGCCATTCCTACTATGGCTATGTCTAAATCTGATGCTTGTTCCAGTATTTTATAAGTACTTATCATTTTCTCTTTCAAAGTAACTAGAAATCAATCATTGTTACAACCTGGGGGAGTATCCCAAATGTTTTTATTTTTAAACGCTGAGGAGCGCAGAGGTTAACGCAAAGGAACGCAGAGTGTTAATCAGAGCTACTTCGTTTTGTGTTTTGAAAACTTTGGGATTTTCCTAACCTGGATTTATCAGTGTAGAGCGTCAAATATCTCCTAAACCTCTTGACTTTGCGTTCTTTGCGTCCTTCGCGGTTCGTTTTTCATAATTTTCTGTAAGTCCTATTTAATATCAAAATAAAATTCCTTTTCATCCCAATCAAATTGGCTTAAATAAAACTTTGCAATTTACATAAGACTAACTCTCGTCTAGCATTTTTTGCATTTTCATCTGTCTTCTTCTTTGTCCTCGCAGCAATCGTTGTTCAAAATTCGTTTTTTCATCTTCTTCCGGAATCAAAATTTTTGCCATAGAACTGACAGTTGGGCATTCATAAAGCTTAGCAATAGGAACATTTAAATCAAACGCCTTATTTACTTGAGAAATAACTTGAATGCCTATGAGAGAATCACCACCCAGTTCAAAGAAATTATCATGAATTCCTATGCGCTCAATTCCGAGAATTTTTTGCCAAATGTCAGCAAGCTTTTGCTCAATGTCATTTCTAGGTGCAACAAAATCATTACTTAATTCGGGTCGTGGATGTGTTGCGTGTGATTTATTGATTGTCTCTAAAACTTCCGAGATGAGTATTTTTTGATCAGAATTGTGCTGCTGAAATAAATTCAGGAAATCAGAGGGAGATACCACAACTTGAGGTATTGTACTTTCTAAAATACGTGTCAAAGCATCTATACCTTCTTGGGGCAATATTCCTTGTTTGAGATTTTCTGCACGCAATTCTTGGAGTTGTTTGGACAATGCTGTGTCTACCGCCATCCCAACTTCTTGCCAAGTATCCCAGTTGATACTTGTAATGAATGTGTGAGATTTTGTGATATTGCAGTGAGCAAAAGCGTCAAGAAAAGCATTAGCCGCACAATAATCTACTTGTCCAAATCCCCCGAGAATTGAATTAATTGATGAGGTTAAGATAAAGAAATCTAGTTGAGTATCTTTGAGGACAGCATCAAGAACCAGTGTACCCTTTAGTTTAGGAGCTAATATACTTTCCGCTTCTTCCCGGGTTTTTCGCTGAATTACGCTGCCTCCTGGAACTCCAGCAGCATGGAAAACCCCATTGAGTAGACCAAAAGTGGAATGTGCAGAAGTGATCGCCTGCTGCATTTGTTGTAAATCAGTCACATCAGCACCGAGAACCAAAATCTCCGCACCCAACTGTTGAAGTTGTTGGAGTTTACGAATCTTGCAGCTAATGACATCATTGAAGTCGTGACTCAGTAACCATTCAGACCACTCCTGTTGGTTAGGAAAAGCTCTTCGTCCAATCAGCACCAGTTTCGCTTTGTAATTTTGTGCCAAATACTCAGCCAAAACAAGTCCAATACCTCCAAGTCCACCTGTAATCAGATAGACTCCCCCTTGTTTCAATCGTGGCGTATTACTCTTAGCCTGCTCAAGGCGCACCGGCTCAAAACATTGAACCCAGCGATTGCCACCTCGGTAAGCAATCACTTTCTCACAACTAGAAATACTCAATTCCCCAAGCAAACTTTCTACAAGTTTTTGTTCTTGCCAACTTCCATTTTCAGGAACAAAAACATCAATACTGCGACAGGTGATATTTGCATACTCTTGAGGAATAACTTTAATTGCCCCAAGTAAAGTTGCTTTCTCTGGAGAAACTAACTCAGTCGGTGTTACTGGCTGCAAGTGATTAGAAATAACAGTAATAGAAAAATCATCATTCGTTTGTTGTCTGTCTTGCGAAAGCTTTCGCCAGAAATAGTAAACTATAAAATCCCCTTGTTAGAGCTTGTTCAACTTTTTCAAATTCTAATTGTTGTTGACAACAAGGTGTGATACTCCACAAATGAACAATCTTATTTGGTAACTTTTGTTGTTTGAAAAGTTCTTGAATTAAAGCATCATAATCATCAGGTTGTTGAGGATTGAGGGTATATTCAAACTCGTTTAACTTTGTCAAGTTATGTCCAACTTTGACAGTAATCACATCTTGATTTTGTTGTTGGAGTTGTTTTTTGAGTTTGTTACCCAAGCCATAATCATCAACAAACAGCAAAACACAAGATTTTGGCGTTGTTTGTTGTTGGACTTCAATTTGTACTGGTAGTAAAGATGGTTTCCAGAAAGGTATGTAGAACCACTGCGAAATGTCTGATTTTTGCCAAGTGCAGGGGTAGGATGGTAGTGATGCTGTTGTTGTTGTTTTTCTGGTTCAATCCAGTATCTTTGGCGTTCAAAGGGGTAGGTGGGTAAAGGTAAGCGATGACGTTGCTGATGGCTATTAAATTCCGACCAATCGATTTCGACTCCAAACAACCACAACCGACCTAATGTCTGTAACAACCAAGCAACATCTGATTGTTGTTGTTGGGGATGATGTAGGGAAGTTAAAACCAAATGTTTTTGTTTTTGATTACCGTTAAGATGTTGGGTTGTGAGTGTGCTGAGGGTTCGTCCTGGTCCTACTTCTAGGAAAATGCCGTCATGTTGCTGTAATAGGTGAGATACACCGGAAGAAAATCTCACTGTTTGTCGCAGATGCTGACCCCAATACTCAGGATTTGTCGCTTCATGAGGATTAATCCAAGTGCCTGTGAGGTTGGAAATCAAAGGAATCTGGGGAGGCTGAAGTTGGACGTTTCTCAGCAACTGCACAAACTCCCCAACATTGGTTGCATCAAATGAGAATGAAATGCATGAGATGTGTGCAAAACCCGAGATTCGATGTTTTGAGAAGCTAGTTGTTTTTGTAGTTCGCTGATAGCATCCGTTGTTCCTGAAACTACACAAGAGCAGGGACTGTTAATTGCTGCTAATGATAGACCGTCGTCTAACAGAGGCTGCACTTGTTTTCCCCAACCCCAATTGCTAGCATACTGCCAGTTGGTAGTTGCTGCATGAGTTTACCCCTTGCTGCGACTACTGCCAAGGCATCTTCTGTTGAGAACACCCCAGCAATTGTTGCTGCTACATACTCCCCGATACTGTGACCAATCATTGCCGTAGGTAGCACACCCCAAGACATCCACAACTGGGCGAGGGCGTATTCTATGACAAATAATGCACTCTGTGTGATTGCTGTTTGTTGTAGTTGTTGTGATGCTTGTTCGCTTTGTTGAGCAGTTGGATAAAGTATATTGCGGATATCTACTCCCAGGTGGGGTTTGAGTATCTGACTGCAATCATCTACATGCTGGCGAAATGTTGGTTCTACTTCGTAAAGTTGGCGCCCCATATTTACATATTGGCTTCCTTGACCTGAGAACATGAACACGACTGGACATTGACCGGGTTTATGCTGGTGAGTGAAAACACGTTGCGGATCTTGGTCTGTTAGGACTTTGAGTGCGTCTTCAAGGGAGTGGCAAACTACTATGCGGCGATAATCGAAACTTCGCCGACCCACTTGCAGCGTGTAAGCCACATCAGCTAAATTCAACTGAGGGTGGTGCTGGAGATGAGAAGCCAAAGTAGCTGTAGCAGTTTGCAAAGCGGTTTCGGTTTTAGCTGAAAGCACCAGCAATTGCCAAGGGCGAGATTGTAGAGACGCGAGATCTCGCGTCTCTACAACTGGCGCTTCTTCCAGGACAACGTGGGCATTAGTTCCCCCTACTCCAAAAGAACTGACGCCAGCGCGGCGAGGTATACCGTTTGTTTTCCATTCGGTAAGTTTAGTATTGACGTAAAAGGGACTGTTGGCAAAATCTATCTGGGGGTTGGGCTGTTGAAAGTGTAAGCTAGGGGGTATTTGTTTATTTTTAAGGGCTTGAACAGTTTTAATTAAACCAGTTACACCGGCAGCTGTATTCAAATGTCCCACATTGGTTTTAACCGAACCAATAGCACAGAAGCCTTTTTTGTCACTACTGCGACGAAAAGCCTGTGTAAGAGCTGCAATTTCAATCGGATCTCCTAAAGGAGTTCCAGTTCCATGAGTTTCAATATAGCTGATGGTCTCGGGTTCCACTCCAGCTAAAGCAAGTGCTTCCAAAATTACTTCTCTTTGACCATCTACACTGGGGGCTGTGTAACCAACCTTTAAGGAACCGTCGTTATTGATAGCTGAACCTTTGATGACTGCATGAATATAGTCACCATCAGCAAGGGCATCTGCTAATCGCTTCAATACTACAATGCCCAAACCATCGCCAAAAACAGTTCCCTGAGCATTAGCATCAAAAGCTCGACAGTGTCCGTCAGGAGAATTAATTCCTCCTTCTTGATAGAGATAGCCAGCTTTTTGCGGTATTTGTATCGAAACACCGCCGGCTAAGGCGATATCACTTTCGCCATTCAGCAAACTCTGGCACGCTAAGTGGACTGCAACCAATGATGTGGAACAAGTAGTTTGAACATTAACGCTGGGCCCAGTGAGGTTTAACTTATAAGAAGTTTGGGTTGGTAAGTGGTCTTTATCATTACCAATAAAAGTTTGGAAATCATCTACTAACTGTGTTAAGTCTCGGTTGGGGTAGAGGTTCGTAAAAAAGTAACTACTGAAAGCAACACCAGCATAAAGACCGATGCGACCAGTGTAAGTTTCCGAGTTGTAGCCAGCATTTTCTAAAGCTTCCCAAGCAGATTCTAAAAACAGGCGGTGTTGTGGGTCTGTGATTTCGGCTTCTCTGGGAGTAAAGCCAAAGAATGAAGCGTCAAATAAGTCTATATCTTCCAGTACACTGCCTGCTTTGACATAATTGGGATCACGTAGCACAGCTAAGTCTATCCCCGCAGATACCAGTTCCTCATCTGTGAAACGAGTAGTTGATTCTACAGCATCTCGGAGATTTTGCCAAAATTTATCAATATTGTTCGCCCCAGGAAAACGACCTACCATGCCAATGATGACTATTTCATCACGATCGTCGAAGCTGTTTAATTCATTGAAATTATTCATAGCAAAAAATCCCCACCGATTCTGATTCACAGCAACTACGCTACGTTCTCAGCAGCTTCTAGAGAATTTGATATTGATTCATATCTTGCACCAACTTTTCGTCCCGCCAAGAAATAAATTTCTTGGCTGATAGCGAAAGTCAGATAAATCTGACTAGGAAAGTCTTTGAGTCCGTTTAAACGGACTTATGCTATTAGACTCGGAATTTATTCCGAGGCGGGATATAGGGTAGGTGCAAGATGTAAGTTGATAAATCTGAAGCAATCTGAATCTGATCATTTAAAACTGCGTCAATATCATCTTGAGTAGTAAGTGGATTGGCAAGCACTGCACGCAGTGCAGTAATAGAAATTTTTTCTCCAAAGCAGGTAATTGTTTTCGTTGTCCGTGAAATAAAAGTACGACCAGCTTGACGCTGAATTTTCTGAAGGCGTTGATTAAATTGATTAATTTGTTGATTGTCTGTTTCCGTCAATTGGTTTTTGGCAGCAAGTCCTCTGAATCGCTCCGGAATGTAGCGATAAACAAGGAGATTCATCTCTGGTTCTGCCAGTAACTCAAACTCAGGCATGGCACAGATATGCGCAGCCATATACTGTGTCTTGCGGATTCCTTCATCAATCAAAAATTCATATCCCTTCAGCCCAATCAGATTTAGTCCAGCATGTAAAAATAATGCCATACCAGGTCGAGAGCCTTCCAGAGCGCGTTTCCCTAAATCGAAGGAACCCTTACGCATAGTGTAACTAGCACTCTTTTCAATTGATGCAGCCAGCTGTGGTTCGCGCAGAAAAAGCATACCAATCCCCATTGGCAGATACAGTTGTTTGTGTCCATCAATGGTTACGGAATCAGACCGTTCAATACCAGCAAGTTTGTGTCGATGTTGTTCAGAAAAGATAAGTGGTCCACCCCAAGCTGCATCTACATGAAAATGAACATTGGCTGCTTGAGCAATATCCGCGATCGCTACAAGTGGATCAACATTACCAGAATCCGTAGTCCCAGCAACACCCACGATCGCAATAATATGCAAGTTCTGAGCGCGACAGTCTGCAACAGCTTGGCGCAACGCTTGTAAGTCAACCTCATTATTGCAATTAGTGGGGACTTTAATCAATCCATGTGTACCAATGCCTAATAAGTCTGCTGCTTTATCAAAAGAATAATGCATCAAATCAGAACCTATTACTACTGCTCCTTTGTAGCCGTAGTAATCTAAAGCCGCAGCTAAACCTTCCTTTTCTACACCAGCAAAACCATCTTTTGGACCCAAAGAAGCATTACGGGCACACCACAGCGCGATGATATTTGCTGCTGTACCTCCAGAAACCAAAATACCCAATGTACTCTGGCTATTTTGAATATGCTGAGTATAGAAATCATCAGAAAAATTATAAATTAGTCGATGCATCATCGCCAAAGCCTGACGTTCGTAAGGACTTAAGACTTTAGCGGTTTCCATTTTGACGACATTTTGGTTCATTGCTGTCATCAGCTTTGCCAATGGTCGCACAAAATAGGGAAGAGCAGAGGTCATATGACCAATAAATCGTGGCGAAGATGTGTGTATAGAATGAGCAACAACATTATTAGCTAAATATTCAACATAGCTATCAAAATTATAAGGTTCAACAGGTACCTTACTATCAGTAAACTTAGACACTAACGCATTCAAATCAACATCAGTATTAGTATTAATCTCACCTAAAAAATCATCAACTAAAGTATTAACTTGCAGATCCATCTCACTTTCTACAGATACCGAGTGACTGGATGGCGTAAATAACTGCGTAACTTTTTCGGCAATCGTATACTGCAATGTTTGTTCAGTCTCAGCTACGTAATTTTGTTTTGTCATTTCTTGTTGACGCTTACTTAATGTCATTTGATACTCCAGAATAATTGTTGAGTAACTCTATTAAGACTTACGCATCCTTCGCGTTCTTCGTGTCTACTCCTACGGGAAGCCGCTTCGCATCTAACGTGGTTCATTCTTTTCCCCATCAAAGTTGACTTACCCAATCACTAGCTTGTTAGCAATTCTTGCGTAAATCCTGTCTATCAATGCTCAATTTGTGTGCCTAATAGAGACTGAACTCATGTTGTTTTTCTATAATTTTGTCTGACTTCTCTACGACGCTTAATTGAAGCTGTTCTAACTTCATTACGGTAAGAATCTTTTATCAAAGCCGCTGCTTCATTTTGCTCCTGATTCAAATATTTAGCTAAAGAGCTAATCGTTGGATATTGAAACATTTCCACCAAAGATAAATCTCGCGGCAATATTTTTTGCAACTTACTATGAACCTGAACTAAGAGTAATGATTGACCACCCAATTCAAAGAAATTGTCATAAATACCCACTTCATTCACATGCAGTACTTCTTGCCAAATATTAGCAATAGTTTGCTCTAGATCATTTTGGGGTGGTTGATAAGTCGTTTCCAACTCCGGTCGTGTTTGGTCAGGTGCTGGTAGCGCCCTCCTATCTACCTTACCGTTAGGTGTCAACGGCAGTGCCTCTAGCGTCACAAAAGCTGTTGGAACCATATAGTTCGGCAACTTCGACTTCAAAAAATGGCGCAGTTCAGGAATTGTCTGTGTCTGGTTTGGCTGTAGGACTACATAGGCAACTAAACGTTGAGAATCGGGTTGATCCTCCCGGCTCAAAACTATACTGGTTTCAACCCCTGGATATTGGTTTAAGAACGCTTCAATTTCTCCCAGTTCAATGCGAAAACCACGAAGTTTGACTTGATTATCAATCCGCCCTAAAAACTCCATGCTGGAGTCCGATCGCAACCGAACTAAGTCGCCTGTCTTGTAAAGACGTCCTCCTGCCTCTTTGTGGAAGGGGTTGGGAATAAATTTCTCGGCTGTGAGTTCTGGTCGGTTGAGATAACCACGAGCTACCCCAGCACCGCCGATATATAATTCACCTGGAACACCTATGGGAACAAGACGTTGGTGTTGGTCGAGGACATAAAATTGCGTGTTGGCAATCGGGCGACCAGTAGAGACAATGCTATCTGTTTGTTCTGTCTTGTTTTCTACAATTTGCACAGCCGACCAAATAGTGGTTTCTGTGGGGCCGTATAAGTTCCACACTTGCTTGCTACGTTCAAGTAACTGACTGGCAAGAGAGCGATCAAGCGCTTCCCCTCCGCAGAGAATCTTCAATTGCTTACTACCTTGCCACCCAGCACCCAGCAGTAACCGCCAAGTGGCTGGTGTGGCTTGCATGACATTTGCTTGGTGCAAATCTAGTTGTTTTGACAATTGAACGCCATCGCTAGCAACTTCACGGCTAACTACAATCAAACGAGCGCCGACAATCAGTGGTAGATATAGTTCCAGTGCCGCAATGTCAAAAGATAGGGTAGTGACAGATAAGAGAATATCGTCTTGAGTCAATCCCGGAGTTTGGCGCATTGTACTTAAGAAATTAACCACAGCGCCGTGGGGAATTTGTACTCCTTTTGGTCGACCTGTAGAACCGGAAGTATAAATTACATAGGCTAAGTTTTCAGTGCTGGCTTTATTTATAGGATTATCAATACTCTGTTTGCTAATTTTCTCCCAGTCGGCATCTAGGCATACTACCTTGGCTTGATGTTCTGGCAATTGCCCTGCTAACTCAACAGAAGTCAGCAGTACTGATACTTGGGCATCTTCTAACATCAAAGCTAAGCGCTGTTGCGGATAAGCTGGGTCTATTGGCACATAAGCCCCACCCGCTTTTAGAATTGCCAATAATCCAACCAACATTTCTACGGAACGCGGCAAGCAAATTCCTACCAGTACCTCTGGTTTGACTCCCAGCTTTTGCAAATAGTGCGCTAGTTGATTGGCTCTTTGATTTAATTGAGTATAGGTTAATTGTTCGTCTTGAAAAACTACTGCTACAGCGTCAGGTGTACGTTCCACCTGGGCTGCAAATAACTGATGGATACACTGGTTTGGATACTCAGCCTCAGTATCATTCCACTCGACTAATAGCTGCTGTTGTTCAGCTTCGCTTAATAGTGGTAACGCCTCTAGTCGCTGTTCTGGATTGGCAACTATGCCAGAGAGTAAAGTTTGAAAGTGCTGTACCATCCTAGTGATGGTACTGTCATTGAATAAGTCAGTGCTGTATTCTACTAGTCCTATTATCCCTTGTTCTGTATCCGAGAGGTTAAAACGCAGTTCAAATTTTGCAGTCCCGTTATCAAATGCTAAAGGACTGACAGTCAGACCCGAAAGTTCTGGTGGTTCCACCTGTGCCAGCTGTAAATCAAACTTGACTTGAAACAGTGGCGTCATCTGGCTGAGAGTTCGCTCCGGATTCAACTGTTCCACCAGCTTTTCAAAGGGTAAATCTTGGTGGGCATATGCTCCCTGCATCACTTCACGTACCCGATGGAGTAATTCACGAAAGCTGGGGTTGCCGGACAAGCTAGTACGCAATACTAAAGTGTTGATCAAAAACCCAATTAATCCTTCGGTTTCAACCCGATTGCGATTAGCAATATCAGTACCAACGATGATGTCATCCTGATGAGTGTACTTGCAAAGCAAAATGTTGAAAGCTGTTAATAGTAACGTAAACAGCGTTACCCCTTCCTTTTTACTCAAATCCTTCAGAGCATCCGATAGAGGTTTAGATAATACTAACGACTGTTGCCAACCTTGATAAGTCGGAACAACTGGCCGGGGTTGATCGCTTGGCAATTTTAACACTGGCAAGTTACCTTGAAGCTGCTTTTGCCAATAAGTTAGCTGCTGTTCTAACACCTGTCCCTGTAACCACTGGCGTTGCCAAATTGCCCAGTCTGCGTACTGAATTGGCAGTTCGGGAAGGGGTGAAGGCTTGCCATTGACAAAAGCCTCATAAAGTGCTTTCATTTCCCGGACGAATATTCCCATTGACCAGCGATCGCAGATGATGTGATGTACTGTCAACAGCAATATATGTTCTGCTGCGCCTAATCTCAGAAGGGTCAACCGCAGCAATGATTTCGTTAAGTCAAAGGGTTGCTGTGCCTCCTTGACTACTAGCTGCTGCACCTCCTCCTCCGGCTTAGAGACTTCTGTCAGATCCATGATCGGCAAAGTTAAGGGCTGAGGCGGAGTAATAACCTGGATCGGTTCCCCAGAAGCATTGGTAGTAAAAGTTGTGCGTAAGGTTTCATGACGTCTGACAATTTCAGTGAAGGTTTGTTCTAGCACTGCTACGTTTAGTTGACCCTGAATACGTAAGGCACTAAAAACGTTATAAGCACTGTTGTCAGGATCCAATTGCTGGATAAACCATAGCCTTTGCTGAGCAAAAGATAAAGGCAAAGAATCAGAATCTTTTCTTTGAGAAATTCTGGAGATTTTTACAGAACTCAAGCCTTTTTGCTTCAGTCGCTTTTCAAATAATGCCCGCTGATCTGGAGATAGATCTGCTATTTGTTGATACAAATCTCTCATTAATTAATACCTGAGTTAATTTATATTTAAATATTTGTAGTTGGGTGATGTACAGGGGAAAAAACGAACACAGATGTAGACGCGCTCATAGGCTTCCCGCAGGGTACACAGATGAACACCGATAAAGCAGTGCTTTATCCAAGAGAGAAGGGCTATACGTTAATTTATTAGTTGAGTAAACTTACTTTTTCTTTTTTGAATTACAAATATCTTTTAACTCTTTGAGATAAGATAAACTCGTCATCACGGCATCAAAATCTGAGTAAAAATCAATGAGACATGCCACTTCATCAACACCAGCTTGCTTTAAGAGTTCTATCATTCGCATACAGGTAATTTTTGAACCAATTAAAGTCCTCCCTTTCAGCCAGCCTTCGTAAGCAAAGCGCAAAAGACTGTTTATATCCGCTTCGGTGAATGTTGCCAAATTCACGTTGACGCCGGAATTTTTCGCTAGATTCTCAAGCAAGTCAATGTGGGTTTTGAGGTAATTGTAAAAAGGTTCCCTAACTTGTTCTTTGACGATATCGAAGTCTTCTCCCACAAAAGTATGCAACATCATTGCTACTTTTTTAGCTAGAGGATCATGACCATGTTTTGCCAAAGATTCGCGATAGAGTGATATTTGAGTTGCCACCTCTTCTAGAGTCCCTCCCAAAAGAGAAGTTAGTATGTTAGCCCCGATCTTGCCTGCTTCAATAAATGTTGCTGGAGATTGACAAACAATCCAAAGTGAGAACTTGGGCTGCACTGGTTTGGGAAAAGTTCTCAGCTTGAAACTTCTTCCCGTAACATCTTGGAACTCTACTTGTTCACCTTGCCACAGCCTTTGTACAGTCTCGATTCCACGCCACATAGCTTCTCTGCGATTGGCATGACTTTCAGTAGACAGTACAAAATCATCTACCGTCCAACCAGAGGCAAAAGCGATCGCTACTCTACCTTGAGACAAATTATCAACCACAGACCAATCTTCAGCAATCCGTGCTGGATTATGAAGTGGCATCACAACACTTCCAGCCCGTAACTGAATCTGTTCAGTTACCATCGCTAGGGCTGTACTAGTTAAAGATGGATTGGGATAAAGCCCTCCAAACGGATGAAAATGTCGTTCCGGAGTCCAAACCGCAGAAAAACCATGTTTATCTGCAAATTTAGCAGATTCTATTAATAAATTATACTTGTTTGTTTGATTTGTTGAACCATCACCGGAAAAATAAAATAAACCGAATTCCATTCTCTAACTCCTGATGTTTTGATGTGAGGGATTATTAGGTTGAAAATGGGTGTGGGGGTGGTTTGGGTGTAGGGGTGTAGGAAGATGAATATTTTCATGCACTCTTTGTGGATTTTCTCGTGATTGACTACCTTGAAAATAGAAATTGGGGAGTAACTTAACAGCAAACCCATAATCCATCTGTGTCCATCTGTGTGCATCGGTGTTCGTTAATTTTTCATCACCTCCTTGAGGGCAATTGCCCACGGAAAATCTACCTTGAAAAAAGAATTTGAATACAGTAAAAGATAAAAAACGAACACAGATGAACACAGATGAACACAGATGCGCACCGATGAAGTCACATGTAATTGATGGTGCTAATTATTAATTTCTTTGATTAGCTAGACGAAAAATCTTTAACCATTTCTGCTTGAACTTCTTCCGCTGATAGATTCTTGACCTCTTGTAATAAAGCAACCATTTCTTCTAATTCTTCCTGTTGAGGTTGCTGTTGAGCAATAACAGCAGCAAGTCCAGCAACAGTGGATGCCTCAAGCAAAATACTGTTAAGCGGTAAATCTACTTGAAAAGTTTCTCGCAGACGAGAAGTAACCTGAACAGCTAGTAAAGAGTGTCCTCCTAATTCAAAAAAGTTGTCATTCACGCCTACTAGAGAAACTCCAAGAATCTCTTGCCAAATGTTGGCAATGGTTTGCTCAATCTTATTTGTGGGAGCTACATAAACAGTTTGTAAATTCGGTCTTGAGTGCTGTGAAAAAGAATCTGCCTGCTGTGAGTCTTGAGAATTGCTTGCAGTTTCTATAGGTTTTAGCTTCAGTGATTGATTAATTCTTGCTTGTAAATCCCCTGTGGAAACAACAACCTGATTTGCCGCACCCATAAACAAAATGCGTTGAAAAGCTTCCCAAACCTCCTGCGGTGTCATGAATAATTCTGTTGCAGTTGATCCCAACGCCACATATTCTTCTTTTTCTAAATCAGAGAGAAAAGCTTGGCGATTCACACTAAACCAAGGAACAGAGTTTTGCTGTTTTTTTTGATGAACAAATGCGTCCATAAATAGGTAAGCTGCTGCATAGGCAACTAGTCCTAATCCTCCCAATATTGATGATAGTGAAGATTGTAAAAGATAGAAATCAAGCTTTTTCCCTTGTAAAAATTTTTCTAATACAATAAGTCCATGTACTTTTGAGTGAAATTCCTGCTCACATTCAGTTTTACCTATTTCATGAATAGATAAAGTTGACTTTTCATTACCACTGATTTCTGGTACATAAAACACTCCATGAATTTGACCAAAACGCTCATAAGTTATGGTCATAGCCTCTTGCATTTGTTCTTTATTGGCAACATCAGCTTTGATGATCAGAACATCTCCGCTTAATTCTTCTAAAGCCTGGATTCTTCTAATTTGATCACTGATATGATTGTGTTGATCATGAGTTGCTAGCCATTGTCCCCACTCATTTCTTGTTGGCAACTCTGAATTTTCGATTAAGATGAGTTTGGCGTGTACTGTTTGAGCTAAATATTCTGCAAACACTAAACCCAAACCTTTGACCGGATCACCGACGATGAGGTAAATTCCCCCTTCTCTTAACCGTGTTTTTTCTGGAACTACTTCGTTCAATTGAATTGGTTCAAAGGTTTGCACCCAACGATGACCATTACGGTAAGCAACAACTAAATCAGATGGTTGTTGAGTTAGTTCAGCTATGAGTTGGTCTATAAGTTGCTTTTCCAGAAAAGTCTCCGATTCAGGGATGACGATATCAATACTGCGACAGGTGATATGTGGATATTCTTGGGCGATCGCTTTACATGGGCCTAGCACTGTCGCTTTTTCTGGCTGCAACTGTTCTTGACCTACCACCTCGTGCATGTTGTTGGTTACGGCTGTTATTTGCACCGGAGTAGTTAAATTGTGTTTGGTCAATTGCTGTGCTAGGAATAGCAGACTGTAGAAAACTAGATCCTGAGACTTGGAAAAGTCCTCGATTCCTAATTGTGTCTGTGCGTGTAAAGTTTTACCCAGTGATGTAGTATTTGCTGTGACACCCCAGAAATGAGCAATATTTTGTGGAGTTTTACCTAGTTCGCGAAGAGTTTGCAGTAAGGTAGTATAATCATCCCGTTGCTGAGGATTGATTGTGTAGATGCAATCACTAAGATTTGTGAACTCTTCTCCTATTGTGACTATAATTACATCCTGACCTGCTTGTTCCAGTCGTTTGGCGATTTGTGAACCCACTCCACATGGATCGACAAAGACCAACCAGCAGGACTTTTGCTGAGTTAACCCTTCTGTTTTCCAGGGTTCAAGCAACATTACTCGTTTCCAAGCAGGAATGTAGAACCAGTCAGCCATATTCGGTTTTCTGGTTAGTTTGATTTGAGGATGGTTAGAGTTGTCTACTTTTTGGGCTTCAATCCAGTAACGCTGGCGCTCAAAGGGATATGTTGGTAAGGGTATCCGTTGACGCGACTGCTGAGCATGAAATTTATACCAATCTACCTGCACACCCGCTAGCCAGAGTTGACCTACGGTGGTCAGCAAAAATGCTGAATCTGATTTTTGGTATTTTGGATGGCGGAGTGTTGCCAAAACCGTAGGTTCATCCGCCTTACTTTGTCTGGCAAAGGTACTTAATGTCATCCCCGGCCCAACTTCCAGCAGAATTCGTTCTGGCTGTGTCATTAACTCAGCCATTCCCTGGGCAAAGCGGACTGTTTGTCGTAGATGTTTAGCCCAGTAGGTTGGGTCAGTTGCCTCTTTTGCGGTAATCCAAGTACCAGTTAAGTTAGAAATAAAAGAAATTTGAGGAGGGTTTAGTTTAATTTTTTCTACCTGGTTTGTGAACGATTCCAAGATAGAATCCATCATTGGGGAATGAAATGCGTGGGAGGTATGCAGGCAACGACACTCCACACCTTGGTCAGTGAGACGACTTTGCAAATGAGCGATCGCTTCCTCAGAACCAGAAACAACACACAAATTAGGTGCGTTACTGGCAGCGAGAGAAACCTCTTTACCAAGCCAGGGTCGCAGATCGTCTTCTGGAAGATGAACAGAAAGCATTGCACCTGTTGGCAGTTGCTGCATCAGTTGTCCACGCACAGCAACCAATGTCAAAGCATCTTCTAAGGAAAACACACCTGCTAAACAAGCTGCGACATACTCGCCAATGCTATGACCAATCATGGCTTCCGAGTGGATGCCCCACGCCATCCATAACTGGCTGAGGGCATACTCAATCACAAATAAGGCTGGCTGGGTAATATGAGTCTGTTGTAGTTGGCCTGTAGCTGCCTCAATCTGTTCTTCACTGGGATAGAGGACATGGCGCAAATCTATACCTAAGTGAGGCTTGAGCAGTTCACAGCAGCGATTTACCTCTTCGCGAAATATAGATTCAGTTTGGTAAAGTTCCCGACCCATGTTGACATACTGCGCCCCTTGCCCAGGAAACATAAATACAACAGGTCGATTATGGAGTTCTTTTAAGTAAGTCGAACCTTGCTCTTGGTTGGCAAACTCCAATTTTTTGACTGCATCCTCAAGGTTCTGACATACTACCATGAAGCGATGCTCAAATGCTTGCCGACCTACTTGCAGAGTATAGGCAACATCAGCCAAGTTTAAATCACGATGTTGTTGAAGGTAGGCTGCTAAGTTTGCTGTTGCAGTTTCCAGTGCCGTTCTGGTTTTAGCAGAGAGTAATAACAGATGCCAAGGTCGAGAAGGACTAGAAGCTTTGACAACAGGCGCTTCTTCTAGAATTACATGGGCATTAGTTCCCCCAATCCCAAAAGAACTAACCCCTGCACGACGGGGTGTGCCGTTTGTCTGCCACTGGGAAAGCGTGGTATTTACATAGAAGGGACTGTTGTCAAAATCAATCTCGGGATTGGGCTGCTGAAAGTGTAAACTGGGTGGTATTTGTCTATGTTTGAGGGCGAGGACAGTTTTAATTAGTCCTGCAACACCAGCTGTGATATCTGAGTGTCCAATATTTGTCTTGACCGAACCGACAGCGCAGAAACCTTTCTTGTCAGTACTTGCACGAAACACTTGTGTGAGTGCAGAAATTTCAATCGGATCTCCAAGGGATGTTCCAGTGCCGTGGGCCTCGATGTAGGTAATTGTCTCGGGATCAACCTCAGCCATAACTTGGGCTGCCCTAATTACTTTTGCTTGTCCATCTATACGTGGTGCAGTGTAGCTAACTTTGAAAGCTCCATCATTATTAATAGCAGAGCCTTTGATCACAGCATAAATACAATCGCCGTCAGCGATCGCATCTTCTAATCGCTTTAAAACAACTATACCCACACCATTACTAAAAACAGTTCCCTGCGCTTTAGCATCAAAGGCACGACAGCGACCGTCGGGAGACACAATTCCCCCTTCTTGATAAAGATATCCTTCTTTTTGCGGCACATCGATCGCCACACCACCAGCCAAAGCCATATCACATTCACCACCCAACAGACCTCGGCAGGCTAAGTGTACTGCAACTAATGAAGTTGAGCAGGCAGTTTGAATACCTACAGCCGGCCCTTCAAGGTCTAATTTGTAAGATACCCGTGTAGCCAAAAAATCTTTGTCATTGCCAAAGAAAAGTTGGTTACGATCTATAGAATTTCTAATATTTTGATTGGAATAAATATTTAGTACATAGTTGTTTGAGCCTGCGCCAGCATAAACTCCGATCAAACCTGAGTAAATTTTTGAATTGTAGCCGGCATTTTCCATAGCCTCCCAGGCACACTCTAAAAACAGACGATGTTGCGGATCAATAATCTCTGCTTCTCTGGGATTAAACCCAAAGAATTCAGCATCAAATAATTCTATGTCCTCTAGTACAGCCCCAGCTTTCACATAATTGGGATCGTTGAGTAGGTCAGGGTCTATGCCGCCAGCGAGCAACTCTTCATTAGTGAAAGCAGTAATAGACTCTACGCCATTTCGCAGATTTTGCCAAAATTCTTCAATATTTTTAGCACCTGGAAAACGACCCGCCATGCCAATGATGGCTATTTCTAAACCATTCCGACTAAATTCTACTGTATAACTCATTTTTATTGATTTCTCTTACTAATTGTCAAAAATTGCTTAATTCGTGCTTTGCCTTTTTCTAACTGTTCCGAGGGATCGCCAGTTTCCGGCAAAGATACTTGTTCGTTTTGCTCCTGACTTAAATATTTAGCCAAAGAGCTAATAGTCGGATATCTAAACAGTTCTAAGATCGATAAACTTTGCTGAAATCTTTTTTGCAACTGGTTATGAATCTGTAACAAGAGTAATGAATGACCACCCAGTTCAAAGAAATTGTCATGAATACCCACTTCATTCACATGCAGTGCTTCTTGCCAAATATCAGCAATTATTTTTTCTACCTCAGTTTGGGGTGGTTGATAAGTCGCTGCCAACTCCGGACGTGTTTGGTCGGGTGCTGGCAACGAATGGCGGTCTACCTTACCATTCGGCAGCAGTGGTATAGCTTCCAGAATCACAAAAGCTGATGGCAACATATAGTCAGGCAGTTTCTCTTTCAGGAAATGATGCAGTTCACTGACCATAATCGTCTGCTCCTTTTGAGCAACTACATACGCCACCAGTTGCTTATGATTTGGTCTATCTTCCCTAGCTACAACTACAGCATCCTCCACTCCCGAATGTTGAACTAGCGCCGCTTCAATTTCTCCTACTTCAATCCGGAAACCACGAATTTTTACCTGATTATCTATCCGTCCAAGAAATTCTAGATTTCCATCAGCTAAATAACGAGCTAAATCCCCAGTTTTGTATAGCCGTGTTCCTACTTCAGGAAAACCCAAAGAAAATTCTTGGCTTTCTTGGCGTCTACCCTTCGGGAACCCGCTTCGCGTGTATGGCGGTTCATTCTCCATCCCCATTTTATGCGACGCCGAAAAAATATTTGGTATAAACCGCTCCACCGTCATCTCAGGTCGGTTGAAATAACCCCTTGCCAATCCGACTCCACCGATATAGACCTCACCCGGTACACCAATAGGCACAGGTTTGAGGTTTCTATCCAGCACATATACTTGGGTATTAGCTATGGGACGACCAATCACAATCCGCGCCGGAACTGCATCTTGTGGACTTATACTGTAGCAAGTAACGTCAGCAGATACTTCCGACGAACCGTAAAGGTTTAAAAGAGTACTTTCCGGCAGCGTCTGGCGAAACTTTTGTAATAAGTTATGAGAAAGTGCTTCCCCACTTGTTACCCAAAGCTGCAACTGAGGCAGCCGCTGCTGTAAGTGAGTGTGAGTATCCAAGAGTACACGTAGCAACGAGGGGACAACAACCAGTCGTGTAATCTTGTTGCTAGCCAGAGTTTCTATGAACTGTTGCGGAGCCTTAACAACACTATCTGGTATAATTACTATCCGCACTCCTTGGAGTAGGGGCCCAAAAATTTCCCAAATCGAATCCACAAAATTTAAGGATGTCTTTTGACAACACACCTCCCCCGATTTAAAAGGATAGTTCTGCCACATCCAAGCAAAACGGTTGACAGCGCCTTGATGCAGACCTAAAACTCCCTTGGGTTTACCTGTAGAGCCAGAAGTATAGATGACATAAGCCAGACTGTTGGCACTAGAACTATTGACGGGGTTGTCTTGGCTCTCCTGAGCAATACTACTGCGATCGCTGTCCAGACAAACCACCCGTGCCTGATGTGCTGGAAGTTTCTCCAGCAAATGTTGTTGAGTCAGTAGCAGTGACACTTGGGCATCTTCCAACATCAAAGCTAAGCGCTGTTGCGGATAAGCTGGGTCTATTGGTACATAAGCCCCACCCGCTTTTAGAATTGCCAATAATCCAACCAACATTTCTACGGAACGCGGCAAGCAAATTCCTACCAGTACCTCTGGTTTGACTCCCAGCTTTTGCAAATAGTGCGCTAGTTGATTGGCTCTTTGATTTAATTGAGTATAGGTTAATTGTTCGTCTTGAAAAACTACTGCTACAGCGTCAGGTGTACGTTCCACCTGGGCTGCAAATAACTGATGGATACACTGTTGAGGATACTCAGCCTCAGTATCATTCCACTCGACTAATAGCTGCTGTTGTTCAGCTTCGCTTAATAGTGGTAAATCCTCAAGCCGTTGTTCTGGATTGGCAACTATCCCAGAAAGTAATCTCTGGTAATACTCTGCCAGCCGTTGTATAGTTTGCGGCTCGAATAAGTCAGTGTTATACTCCACACTGCCAATCATGCCGGAGGCTGTTTCTGCCATGTACAGTGTCAAATCAAACTTGGCAGTGCCACTATCACTTTCTAGGGTACTCAAGGTCAAACCCGGTAATTCTATCTCTAAACTGTGGGCATTCTGAAGCACAAACATCACTTGAAATAGAGGTGTGTGACTTAAGTTGCGCTGGGGCTGCAATTTTTCTACTAATTTTTCAAAGGGCACATCTTGGTGGGCATAAGCTCCTAAAGCGACTTCCCGCAGCCGACGTAGCAACTCTCGAAAGCTAGGATTGCCAGAAAAATCGGTTCGCAGCACTAGGGTATTGACAAAAAAACCAATTAACCCTTCTATCTCCCTGTGGTTACGATTGGCAATGGGAGAACCAATCACAATATCATTGTTTCCGGTGTAGCGATACAGCAGCGTCTTGAAAGCTGCCAGCAAGGTCATGAATAATGTACTTCCTTCTTGCTGACTCAAATTTTTCAATGCAACAGTTTGCTCTGGAGATAGCCGGAAAGAATAGGTAGCACCTCGGAAAGACTGAACAGCAGGTCGTGGGTGATCAGTAGGTAACTCTAGAACAGCTGGCGCACCATCTAACTGCTGACGCCAGTAAGCAAGCTGGGATTCGAGTACTTCTCCTGTGAGCCACTGCTTCTGCCAAGCGGCAAAGTCTATGTACTGAATTGGTAATTCAGGTAACGGTGAAGGTTGCCCATTAGAAAAAGCTTTATAAAGTGTTGCTAATTCATGCACTAGTACGCTTGTTGACCAACCGTCAGAAACGATGTGGTGCATGGTCAACAGGATCACATATTCCTGTTCACCAAGCCGCAGTAATTTCACTCGCAACAGAGTATCAGTCTCCAGGTTAAAGGGCTGTTGCGCCTCTGCAAGTGCTAGTTGTTTGACTTTGGTTTCTCGTTGATTAGCAGGCAATTCCGCCAGATCAATGACTGTTAATAGCTGCGATGTTACCGATGAAATAAATGCTACAGGTTGCCCTTCGATGGTCTTAAAATTAGTTCGCAGGGTTTCGTGACGGCGTAGAATTTCATGAAAACTCTGCTCTAGGGCTGCTAGATTTAACTGCCCCTGTAAATGTACGGCGTCGATAATGTTGTAAAAAGGACTATCTGGCTCTAACTGAGCCAGGAACCAGAGTCGTTGTTGGGCAAAGGACAGGGGTAAATCTGCTGTCCGGGAAATAGGCTTAATAGGCGGTATTTCTAATCCTAAGTCTGCTTTGGTAGCTTTTTCGATTTCCTTGGCTAGCCCCGCGACTGTTGGCTGGTTAAACAAGCAACGCAAGGGTAGTTCCACTTTAAATACTTGCCGCAGTTGCGAAATAACACGAGTAGCCAGCAGGGAATGTCCCCCCAACTCAAAGAAGTTGTCGTGAATGCTTACTTTTTTAATGCCAAGCACTTCTGCCCAGATTCCAGCGAGCATTTCTTCAACTGGTGTGGAAGGAGCTACTATATTAGACTCAGATATTAGTTGTGTAGGGTCTGGTGTTGGTAGCGCCCGGCGGTCTATCTTGCCATTGGGCGTCAAAGGTAGCGCTTCTAGGATGACAAAAGCTGTTGGCAGCATGTAGTTTGGTAGTTTTGCCTCCAAAAAGCGGCGCAGTTCGGCAATTGTCAGTGTCTGGTCTGGGTGGAGAGTTATATATGCTACTAAAGTTTTATTTGCAGTGTCATCCTCCCGAACAGTAACCACACTCGCAGATATGGCTGGGTGTTGGCTGATGACTGCTTCAATTTCTCCCAGTTCAATGCGGAAACCCCGAATTTTTACCTGGTGATCAATGCGACCTATGTACTCTATATCTCCACTAGGCAAATAACGAGCTAAGTCTCCAGTCTTGTATAAACGCACTCCCGATTCGTTGCTGTAGGGATGGGGAATGAATTTTTCACAATTCAAATCAGGACGATGCAAATAACCTCTAGCTAGGCTAGCACCACCGATGTATAGTTCTCCAGGAACTCCAATCGGTACTGGCTGCAAGTTAGAGTCGAAAATATACAACTCGGTGTTAGCAAATGGGTGTCCTATTGATACTAATTGATCATTAACTAACTCCTGAGTTGTGGTTTCAAACCAGGAACTGTCAATTGTGGCTTCGGTCAAACCGAAAGAGTTAATTAAGCGGGTGTGGGAACCGCAAAAGTTCTGAAATTTTTGATATTCTTTTGTGTACCAAACATCAGAACCACAAATCAGCAACCGCATAAAGTCAAGTTGCTGTTGACTCTCCTCCAAGTACTGCATCAAGTTTCGCAAAACTGCTGGTACAAATTCGGCACAGTCAACTTTTTCTTCGATCATCAGGTTGTATAGGTCTTGGGGAGACAGTAGTAGGTCGCGGGGACATAAAACCAGTTTGCCACCCGAACAAACAGCACGAATTAAATCTCCAGAAAAAACATCAAAGGAGAAACTTGCCATTTGCAGGTGACAGGTTACATCTGTGCGTAGGTGGTAAGTTTCTTCCCAAGCAAAATAAGCATTGACGAGGCTGCTGTGCTGAATTGCCACACCTTTTGCTCGACCTGTAGAACCTGATGTATAAATTACGTAGGCTAGGTTTTCTGGTTTAGTCCCACTGATGGGATTGTTCTGAGTTTGTTGTGATTTAACAGGAATATTACTGAAATAATTAGTATCAATAAGTATAACTTTAGCTGTGTGTGGTGGGAGTTCGGCAACTAGCTGTGCCTGGGTCAGCAGTACCAAAGGCTGGGCATCTTCCAACATCAAAGCTAACCTTTGTGGTGGATAGGATGGATCTAGGGGGATATATGCCCCGCCTGCTTTGAGAATTGCCAGAATAGCAATTACCATTAAGAGCGATCGCTCAACACAAACCCCCACTAATACCTCTGGCCCCACTCCCAACTTTTGCAATTCATGGGCCAGTTGGTTGGCACGGCAGTTGAGTTCCCGATAAGTTAATTGCTGGTCTGCAAAAACTACGGCTACAGCATCAGGTGTACGTTCCACCTGGGCTTCAAACAACTGATGGATGCATAGGTCTTGGGGATAGTCACTCTTAGTGTTATTCAACTCCACCAGTAGCTGATGTTTTTCAGCTGCTGTTAAAAGTGATACTTCTTTCAGACGCTGTTGGGGATTGGCAATCATTGCATTGAGCAAAGTTGCCAGATGTCCTAGCATACGCTCGATAGTGGCAGCAGCAAAGCGCTCACCTTCATTGTAGGCAATGGTAAGCAACAGCTCTCTACCCGGGATCACACTTAGCGTTAGGGGATAGTTAGTCTGTTCAATGCTACGAAAATTCTTAATTGCTAGGTCTAAACCTGGTTCTGATAAGGAAATATCTACGGGGTAGTTCTCAAAAACGAGAATACTCTCAAACAGAGGCAGACCTCTGTTAATTTCACTCCAACCCTGAATTTCTACGAGTGGACTATATTCGTACTGCCGTGTCTCAACTTGTTGAACTTGAACCTGCTTTAGCCAAGGTAAGAGGAAAGCTTCGGGATCAACTTTGACTCGGAATGGCAGTGTGTTGATAAATAACCCCACCATTGATTCGGCTTTGGGCAGCGCCGCCGGACGACCTGAGACTGTTACCCCAAATAATACGTCTACTTCCCCACTATAGCGGTTCAGGAGTAAAGCCCAAGCTCCCTGCACAAGAGTGTTAAGTGTTAGCTGGTGTTGTTGTGCTAGTGATTGGAGGGCGGCTGTTGTTGATGCTGGTAGCCGCAGTTGTTGTTCTTTGTGGTTACCAGTAGATGTTTGCTGATTATTTTGGTTTTCCCATATCTTTGTAGGAGCAGTAAAACCTTTGAGGGTCTGTCGCCAAAATGTTTCAGCCTCGAAAAGATTTTGCTGCTGTAACCAGACGATGTAATCCCGGTAAGGACGTGGAGATGGGAGGGAGAGAGTTTGACCTTGACTGAAAGTTTTGTAAAAGGCCAGAACTTCTTGGAAAATTAAAGGAACAGACCAACCATCTAACAGCAGGTGATGGCTGCTCCAAATAAAATGATAAGAATGGTCGGTATGTTGAATCAGCACCAAACGCATCAGAGGTGCAATTGTCAGATTAAAGCCTTGGCAGCGATCGCTTGACAAAAAAGCCTCAATTTGTCCCTGCTGTGCAACTGAAGACACATGCCGCCAGTCGTGATGCACAAAAGGTAGTGTTACTTGACGATGCACGACTTGCACAGGTTCTTTTAAGCCTTCCCACAGGAAACAGGTGCGCAAAATTGGGTGTCGATTTACGACCTGCTGCCAAGCACGATTGAAGGCTGCAATCTTGAGATTGCCTTCTATGGTGCAGCTAAATTGGTCAAAATATACTCCTGATTTGGGATCTGCTAGACAGTGGAAGAGGATGCCCTGTTGCATGGGCGAGAGGGGATAAAAATCTGCAATATTTTTCATGCCCATATCACATTCCTCTAATGACTGCGGTAATTGCATCCAGATCGGCTTGATTCCATTGACTTTGCTGAAATTCAGCACAATCGGAAGGAGTAAAGCCACCTGCATCGGGAGATTGACAGTGAGTAATTAGCGATCGCAATGCATCTATATAACCAACAGCCAATTTTTCCACTGTTGCACTTTGATATATCTCTTGACTAAAACTCCATTCCAAGCGCAATTGACCTGCACTCACCAGTCCATTAATTTCTAAAAGGTATGGCAGGGTTTCCTGTGGACTGTAGACGCGACCACTTGATTCTGGTGCGAACTGAAATAGAGAGGATGAGGACAAACTCTGGTCAAACTGACCCAGATAGTTGAAAGCCACCTCAGCTTGAGGTAATGCTTGCAGTACTTGGGCGGCTTCATCACCTCTGAGGTAGTGCCATATCCCATAGCCCATGCCCTGATTGGGAATGCGCCGCAGTTGTTCTTTAACTGCTTTTAAAGCTTCCCCAGGATGACTATCTGGACTTACTTTCAACAGTACCGGAAAAACGGAAGTAAACCAACCCACAGTCCGGGATAAATCTATCGATTCTGAAAACGCTTCCCGGCCATGGGCTTCTAAATCTACCAACAAACAATCTATCCCCTGCCATCGGGCAAAGGTCTGTGCCAAAGCTGTCAGTAACACATCATTGATTTGAGTGTTGTAGGCTTGGGGAACCTCTTGTAAGAAAGCTTGAGTTTCTTCTTGACTCAAAGCTACAGAGACAATTTGAGCTTTAGCCATTGTATTCTCTCCCCCTGGAAAGTCCACGGTTAGGGAAGCAATGGGTTGTTGCAGTTCTTGTTGCCAGTAATTGAGTTCTTGCTTGAATGCGTCTGCTTGGGCATAGGCTTGTAGTTGTTCAGCCCACTGTCTAAAGGAAGTCGTTTTAGAAGCCAGCTGAATCCTTTGCCTACAACAGATTTGCTCATAACTCCTCTGCAAATCTTCCAATAGGATACGCCACGATACCCCATCAACCGCTAAGTGATGGATCACAATCAGTAGGCGCTGTTGATTGCAGCCGAGGTGAAATAAGGCGACCCGAAGCAATGGCCCCTGAGATAAATTGAGGCTGGCTTGGAATTCGTTGGCAGCGTCTGCAATTGCTTGTTTTTGTTGAGTTTCCGGCAGAGACGAAAAATCTCGCTGTACCAACGGAACTACGCCATCAACATCAGCATTCACCTGCTGCCAACCAGATTCCCCCTTGACAAAACGCAAGCGAAGTGCATCGTGGTGCTGGAGTAATGCTTGCACTGCTTTCTCTAAGCAAGTAATATCCAGTGGTTGCTTAGGTGCGAGCAGAACTGCTTGATTATAGTGGTGAGGAAAAAGGAGATTTTGGCCAAAGAACCAGTGCTGAATTGGCGTCAAAGGTACTGTTCCGGTGACAATTCCTTGTTCGGCGGCAATGATGGTCTCAGTTGTACTGACTACTGCTACTAATTCCGCGATCGTCTGGTATTGAAAAATCTGCTTTGGTGTTAATTGTAGTCCGGCTTCTCGAGCTTTAGAAACGACCTGAAGACTGAGGATGGAGTCTCCACCTAATTCAAAAAAGTTGTCGTTGATACCTACCTTTTCCCTACCTAGTACCTGCGCCCAAATCGCAGCTAACTGTTTTTCGACTGTGGTTTCAGGAGCAATGAAAGCTGAGTCTATTTCTGGAGTTTGCTGTTCTGGTGCTGGTAGTGCTTGCAGATTTACCTTACCGTTGGGGGTTAAAGGCATGACTTCCAGGAATACGAAGGCAGCAGGAATCATGTATTCTGGTAACTTTTCTTTCACAAAGTAACGCAGGTCATGGCTGAGTGCTGAGTGATGAATATTACTATTATCTAAATCTTGTGCTTCTTGCTTGGGAACTATATAAGCTACTAAGCGTTTATTTCCCGCTTTTTCTTCTCGTGCTAAAACCACCACTTCTCGCACGGCCGGATGTTGACTCAGCACCGACTCAATTTCTCCTAACTCGATGCGGAATCCCCGACTTTCACTTGATTGTCAATCCGCCCCAGGAATTCGATGTTACCGTCTTGCCGATAGCGTACCAAATCCCCAGTTTTGTACAATCGAGTTCCTGAACCATTGCTGAAGGGGTGGGGAATGAATTTATCGGCGGTCAAATCTGGACGGTTGAGGTATCCCCTAGCAATACCAACACCACTAATGTATAGTTCACCAACAACACCAACAGGAACTGGTTGCAAATATTTATCTAATACATAGGTTTGAGCATTGGGAATCGGGCGTCCAATCGGTATCTTGAGTGACGGGTTGTCTGTGGGTGCTAACGGTAATTTGTATGTCGTTGCGACAACAGTTGCCTCTGTGGGGCCGTATGTATTGATCAGTTCTTGGCGATCGCCTAGACAATTTCGCCAAATTTCTACTTGTTTTCCCTGCGCTTGCTCTCCGCCAATAATTACTAGCCGGAGTGAGTCAGGCAGCCGTAAATCTGCTGTGGCGATGTCAGACATGAGTTGTTGCCAGTAGGCAGTCGGCAAATCTAACACCGTCAGCTTTAAATCCTGGCACTTTTGCAGAAATGTCTGCCCATCACTGAGCATTTCATCAGTACGTAGAACCAAAGTTCCACCACACGTCAGGCAGGGATAAATTTCTTCTGCTGCTGCATCAAAACTAATCGAGGCAAACTGAAGCACACGATCGCACTCTGTCAGTCCATATTCAATAACAGCAGCTTCAGTAAAATTAACTAAAGATTTATGTGTAATTAATACACTTTTGGGTGTGCCTGTAGAACCAGAAGTGTAAATCACATAAGCTAAATTTTCGCATCCAGTATTACTAAAGGGATTGCTCTGGCTCTCCTGCGAGATGGCTTGCCAGTCTGTATCCAAACAGACAACACATGCTTGATGCTCAGGCAGTTCTTTGATTAATTTTTCCTGAGTTAGAAGTACAAGCGCTTGGGAATTCGCCAAGATGTAGGCTACACGTTCCTGGGGATAGTTTGGGTCTATGGGCACATAAGCGCCACCGGCTTTTAAGATGGCTAAGATTGCGATCGCCATCTCTAAGGAACGCTCAACACAAATCCCCACTGGCACTTCTGGTTGCACTCCCAACTTTTGCAAATAATGGGCCAGTTGGTTGGCTTTCTCGTTGAGTTCTCGGTAAGTCAACTGCTGATCTGCAAACACCACCGCCACTGCATTTGGTGTTCTTTCCACCTGGGCTTCAAACAGTTGATGAATGCACTGGTCTTTGGCATAGTCTGTTGTTGTTTGATTCCAATCTACAAGTAGCTGATTTTCCTCAAACTTAGTCAGTAAAGGTAATTTTGAGATATTCTCATCGGGGTGAGAAACAATCCCTGCCAGCAAAGTTTGCCAATGCCCAATCATGCGGTTAATGGTGTCTGCCCCAAACAAGTCGGTGTTGTACTCTAAGGCTCCCATTAGTCCCAGCTTTGTATCTTCTAAGAACAAAGTCAAGTCAAACTCAGCAAATCCACTGTCTACAATAGAGGGAGTCAATTTCAAACCAGGCAATTCTAGGGCTTGCAGTGGCGCATCCTGGAAAACGAACATCGTCTGGAACAGAGGGTTATGACTCAATGTCCGTTCTGGTTGCAGTTCCTTCACCAGTTGCTCAAACGGTAAGTCTTGATGGGCATAAGCTGCCAAGGTGGTTTCCCGTACCCGTGCTAATAGTTCTCGAAAACTAGGGTTGTTAGAAAGATTAGTTCGCAAAACCAAAGTGTTAATAAAACAACCTAGTAAATTTTCGGTTTCAATTTGGTTGCGATTGGCAATGGGAGTACCAACTACCAGGTCTGTTTGTCCTGTGTAGCGATAGAGCAAAGTCTTAAATGCCGCAAGTAACACCATGAACAAAGTCACGCCTTCCTTTTGACTTAAGGACTTCAGTGCCTCTGTCAGTGATTGAGGAAGGATGAGAGTTTGGCGCGCACCTCGCAAGCTTTGAACGGCGGGACGTGGATTGTCTGTTGGTAAGGCAAGAACTGGAGGTAAGTTTTCTAGTTTTTGCTGCCAATAAATTAATTGAGGCTTGTACGTTTGGTCATCCAAAGATTGCCGCTGCCAAAGAGCGAAATCTGCATACTGGATAGGCAATTCTGGCAAAGCTGGGGCAGTGCCATCACAAAAGGATTGGTAAAGTGTTCCTAATTCTCGATAAAAGACTCGCCACGACCAACCATCAGAGATGATATGGTGCATGGTTAGGAGCATTAAATGTTCTTGCTCTTTTAGCCGAATGAGCGTACCTCGTAATAAAGGGCCTTGACTAAGATCGAAGGGTTGAGTTGATTTTTCAGTGACTATTTGTTTGATTAATTCTGCTTGTTCAGTCTCTGAACGCTCTTGCAGGTCTATGATTGGTAGTGTGACTGTTAGTGCCGGGGCAATAACTTGAATTAGTTGAGCATCTACAGTTTGAAAAGTGGTGCGCAGTATTTCATGCCGTTTAATGATTTCGTTAAGACTTTGCTCTAAAACAATACTTTTAAGATTACCTGTAATCCGAAACAGATTAGATTCATTATATAAGGGAATATCTGGTTGTAATTGGTAAAGAAACCACAACCTTTCCTGAATTAAAGATAAGGATAAGACATCAGAAGCTTTTCTCTTAGGGATTGATGTCGATGTGATATTTTTTAAATTTAATTCTTTCTGTTTTAGACGCAGTTCAAACAGCGTTCTTTGTTCTGGAGAAAGTGCCGCAATTCTTTTTGCAAAATCATTCATAATGAATCACCCAAAAAAGCTGAGTGCTGAGTAATGTCCCACAGTCTTTTTCACTTGATACTCTTCTGTTATTTTTTGCAACTTATATAAGCTTGTCATCACAGAATCAAAATCCAAGCCAAAATCAATCAAACACGCAATTTCATCAACACCAATTGAATGCATATATTCAATAGTTTCACGACAGGTTGCGATCGTTCCTATCATGACTCGTCCTTGAAAATAGCGTTCAAAAGCAAATGATAAAAGGCTATTACGATCTTCTTCCGTAAAAGATTTTATATCTACCTGAAAATTAATTGTTTTGGCTAAGTTTTCAACTAGTCCAAAATGAGTTTTTAAATAATTGCAAAAAGGCTCCTTGACTTTCTGCTTTACTGATTGAGTATCTTCCCCAATAAAAGTATGCATCATCAGCGCTACTTTTCCACTCTTGGGATCATGACCGTGTTGCATCAAAGAATCACGGTAAAGAGATATTTGTTGTCCTAAATCCTCTGGAGTGGCATATAGCAAAGAAGTTAAAACATTAGCCCCAATTTTTCCAGCACCAATAAATGTATTATCTGCTTGACAAGTAATCCAAATCGGTAATTTTGATTGTATGGGACGCGGGAACGTTTTGATATTGACAACATTTCCAGTCCCTCCTTTAAATCCAATTGATTCACCTTGCCAAAGTTTTTGGACTGTCTCAATACCCCGCCACATTATTTCTTTACGAGCTGCATAATTTTCTGGAACTAATAAAAAATCATCAGCGTGCCAACCCGGTGCAAAAGAAAGACTGACTCTACCCTTAGAAAGATTATCAACTACACCCCACTCTTCAGCAACTCGGACGGGATGTTGTAACGGCATGACAATACTACCAGATCGTAGCTGAATTTTTTCAGTTACCATTGCCAACGCAGCACTAATTACCGATGGATTAGGATAGAGTCCTCCAAAGGGGTGAAAATGCCGCTCAGGAGTCCAGATTGCTGCAAAATTATGTTGATCAGCAAACTTGGCTGTTTCAAGTAAGAGATGATATTTATCTACTTGGGTTGTTGACCCATCACCAGAAAAATATAGTAAGCTGAATTCCATTTTGAGTTATTTACAATTGTCTTGAAAATAAGGCAGAAGGCAGAGAGCAGATGGCAGAAGGGGTAAGAATTTTTATAGCAAGGTTTGTGCCATAACCTAGTGTAATTAGCTGTTTTGACAATAGCGATCGCAGATCAAATTAGGAGCAAACCCATAAACCATCTGTGTTCATCTGTGTTCGTTATATTCTTCATCTCCTCGTTGTTGGCAATTGCCTGTGAGAGTCTAGTGATTTGTTGCATTAGTTCTGAGGGATTAAAATTAAACCGCCAAAGCACCAAGTACGCCAAGAGAAGAGAGAAATAGGGTAATTCATTAAACTATGTAACTTATCAAAATTAATGACACAAACCACTAGCTTGTGATTCTTGAGCAAGTTGTTGTTTAATTTCATCCAGTGAAAGATTTTCTACCTCTGCTAATAGCTGTTCTATCTCCTTCAATTCTTCTGCCTTTGGTTGTTTTTCTGCTATGACAATAGCTAGTTCAGCTACAGTGGGGGCTTCAAATAAAAGAGTACGCAGGGGTAGGTCTACTTGAAATGTTTCACGTAAGCGAGAAATTGTTTGTACAGCTAGTAAAGAGTGTCCGCCTAATTCAAAGAAGTTGTCATAAATTCCTACTTTGTCAATACCTATCAGTTCTTCCCAAATATTGGCAATACTTTCCTCAATTTCGTTACGGGGAGCAACATAAGTAGTTTCTTGGAGAGTTCGTGCATGTCTTGTGCCAGATAAGTGAGTATAATTCTCTGATTGAGAGTTAAGAAAACTTGATGCAAGAAATTGATTAAATTGGTCAATGACTAATTGTAATTCTTGTGTGGAAACTAAAATTTGAGGAAGTGGATTTGCCAAAATCCACTCAAATGCTTCTACTGCTTCTACTGGCAACAGTGCATTTTTGAGAGTTTCAGAGCGCCATTTCTTAAGTTCTTCAGGAACGACGGTATTGACTGCCATTCCCACTTCTTGCCATGCATCCCAGTTGATTGCTAATGTCAGTTTACCATTTTTGGATGTATTAAAATGAGCAAATTGATCTAAAAATGCATTGGCTGCACAATAATCTACCTGTCCAAATCCTCCATAAATTGAACTAAGAGAAGAACAAAGTACCAAGAAATCTAAATTGATGTCTTTGAGGACTTCATTTAACACTAATGTTCCCTGCAATTTGGGAGCAAAAACACTGTTTACAATCTCTGAAGTTTTCAGTTGAACTATACCACTGCCTGCAACTCCAGCTGCATGAATGACGCCATTAATTTCGCCAAATTTTTCTAGAGATTGAGAAACTGCACTTTGCATTTGTTCATAATTAGTGACATCGGCAGACAATATTAAAACTTCAGCCCCCAGTGTCTCTAATTCCTGCAATTTTTGAATTTTGTGGCTAGTAGGATCAGATGTATCATGAGTCGCTAGCCATTGTTGCCAATGCTCTTTTGCTGGTAATTGAGAACGTCCAACAAGGATAAGTTTAGCTTGTACTGTTTGGGCAAGATACTTGCCAAGTTCTATGCCTATACCCCCTGTACCACCAGTGATTAAATATACTCCTTTTTGCCGTAATCGTGTTTTGCTGCTGGTAGGTTTTTCTAAAGTTATCGGTTCAAATACTTGTACCCAACGATGATGATTGCGGTAGACGATAACAGTTTCGTTGGATTCTGCTGTAATTTCTGCGACCAATTCTTGTACAAGATGGTCAATGCTGGAAGTCAGTAATACTACATCAATTTGACGGCATTTTATACTTGGATACTCTTGGGGTATGACTTTACAAGGTCCCAAAATAGTAGCTTTTGCAGGCAATAATTCCTCATTACCAGTGACATCATATAAATGATTACTTACAACTAAAAGTTGAATTTTTGAGTTACTAATATTTTGCTGTCCTAAAGCTTGCGCTAGGTAAATTAAACTCCAGAAACTATGATTTTGAACTGTTTCTAGTGACTGATGGGTTAAATGAGTGAGACTCCACAAATGAATGATTGTTTCTGGTATTTTACCTTGTTGGTGAATAGCTTGGAGTAAAGTGTGATAGTCATCTTGTTGGGCAGGATTGATTGTGTAAGTGTTATGATTAACTTGGCTAAATTCCGCACCTGCTAGGACTGCGATCGCATCTTGTCCTGTTTGTTGCAAATGTTGAACAATTTGCGAACCTATGGTGCATTCATCAACAAAAACTAGATAACAAGTAGACTTTTTCTCTCCAGTTTTGACTAGAGGAATTTGTTTCCATGAAGGAATATAAAACCAGTCAGCTATATTGGATTTTTTACCAAGTTTATTTTCTGCTTGTGCAAATTTTTCTACTGTTAATTGGGGTTCAATCCAGTAACGTTGACGCTCAAAGGGGTAAGTTGGTAATGGTACGCGCTGACGTTGTTCGTGAGCATAAAAACCAGACCAATTGATCGATACTCCCGCCAACCAGAGTCTACCCAAGACGTTGAGTATAAAAGCCACATCCGATTGTTTGTCCTGGGGGTGGCGTAAGCTTGGTAAAACCACCTGTCCTGCTGCTTGGTGGGAATGCTGTTTGGTGAGTGTACACAAAGTACGTCCTGGTCCTACTTCTAGGAGAATCCGATTTGGTTGTTGCAGTAATTCAGATATTCCCGCACTAAAGCGAACAGGAGAGCGTAAATGTTTTGCCCAATAGTTGGGATCTGTGGCTGCTTCTGGGGTGATCCAAGTTCCTGTGACATTGGAGATGAAAGGTATCTGGGGAGGATTGAGTTTTACCTTTTTAACTTCAGCAATGAATGGTTCCAAGATCGGTTCCATCATCTGGGAATGGAAGGCGTGGGAAGTATGCAGGCGGCGACATTCTACGCCTTTGGCTTGCAATTGTGCTGCAAAAGTGTTGATGGCGTCATGACTTCCCGAAACTACACACAAATGGAGAGCGTTGCTAGCAGCTAAAGATAACTCTTGATTAAGTAGGGTTTTGACTTCCTCTTCTGGGAGTGCAACAGAGAGCATTGCACCTGTTGGTAGTTGCTGCATCAGTTGTCCCCGCATCGCCACCAGAGTTAAAGCTTCTTCCAAGGACATCACACCAGCAAGGCAAGCCGCGACATATTCGCCGATACTATGGCCAATCATGGCGCTGGGAGAAATCCCCCAGGACATCCACAACTGAGCCAGCGCATACTCAATTACAAACAATGCGCTTTGAGCGATACTGGTTTGTTTGAGTTTTTCTGCTGCTTGCACCTGATTTTCATCGGGATAGAATAGTGATCGCAAATCAACCCCTAAGAAAGGTTTGAGCATCAAGCAGCAATGATCCAGATGTTCACGGTATATCACCTCAGTCTGGTAAAGTTCTTTACCCATTTCCACATACTGAACGCCTTGTCCCGGGAACATGAAGGCGATGGGACGTTCTAGCGGTTCTTGGAAGTGGGTTAAAACTCTTTGTACATCGTGCCTATTTAATGTATTGACAGCATCTGCAATATCCTGGCATACCAACATGCGACGATAGTCAAATTCCCTGCGTCCCACTTGCAAGGTATAAGCCACATTTGCCAAGTTTTCTTCCGGATGTTCACTCAGATGGTGAGTGAGATTTTGAGTCGCATTTTCCAGGGCAGATTCTGTTTTGGCAGAAACTAGTAACAACTGCCAAGGACGAGAGTGTAGAGACGTGCCACCTCTCGTCTCTACAACTGGTGCTTCTTCCAGAATTACATGGGCATTAGTGCCACCAATTCCTAAGGAACTGACACCTGCACGGCGGGGAGTTTTTTCAGCTTGCCATTGTGTGGGTTTTGTATTGATATAAAAAGGACTATTGGCAAAATCAATCTCAGGATTGGGCTGCTGAAAGTTCAGGCTAGGTGGTATCAATTTATGCTGGAGAGCCAGGGCGGTTTTGATGACCCCTGCTACTCCGGCAGCAGCATCTAAATGACCGATATTCGTTTTGACAGAACCTATGGCACAGAAGCCTTTTTTGTCAGTATAGTCGCGAAAAACATTGCTCAGGGCATTGATTTCAATGGGATCACCCAAATTAGTGCCTGTGCCGTGTGCCTCAATATAGCTGATGCTTTCCGGTTCCACTCCCGCCAAAGCCAGCGCTTCTGCTATGACTTCTGCTTGACCGTTGACGCTGGGTGCGGTGTAACCAATTTTACCAGAGCCATCGTTGTTGATCGCAGCTGCTTTAATTACTGCATATATGTGATCCCCATCTGCGATCGCATCTGCAAGACGCTTTAAAACTACCACTCCTACACCATTGCCAATAATTGTTCCCTGTGCTTTGGCATCAAAGGCACGACAGTGCCCATCTGGCGATAAAATTCCTCCTTCTTGATATAAATAACCTGTTTTTTGTGGCACTCTAATTGAAACTCCACCTGCCAATGTCATATCGCATTGGTAGTTTAATAAGCTTTGGCAAGCCAGAGTTATTGCTACTAGGGAAGTAGAACAAGCTGTTTGAATTGTGACACTCGGACCAGATAAATTTAATTTATAAGAAACACGAGTAGTCAGAAAATCTTTATCGTTACCAATCAACTTTTGAAAACTATTCGCTGACCCGATTTGGTCACGATTTATATTAAATGATAAATAGTTATTTAAACTAGCACCTGCATAAACACCAATCCGACTTTCACACCTCATAGAATCATAGCCAGCGTTTTCTAGTGCTTCCCATGCACATTCTAAAAACAGACGGTGTTGTGGATCGGTGATTTCAGCTTCTTTAGGATTAAAACCAAAAAAAGCAGCATCAAATAAATCTATATCTTCTAAGATTGCACCTGCTTTCACATAATTAGAGTTATTTAATAATCCAGGTTCGATTCCAGCAGCGATTAACTCTTCATCTGTAAACAGAGAAATTGATTCTACTCCTGAGTGCAAATTTTGCCAAAATTTTTCAATATTTTTGGCTCCAGGGAAGCGTCCTGATATACCAATAATTACAATTCCTTCCATTGTCTTTCCTGCTTTGTTCAAATATGAACGAATTATCTGCTACCTTGAAATTGTTCTGCTAAGAAAAATCTTCAAACCAGGGAAAAAGCGAACACAGATGCACACGGATAAAGCTGTATTTCATCCAAATGAGAAGTGCTATATTTTCACTGATTACGAGTCTTTTTATTTTGTTTTATCCAGAGATTTTTTCGTTGATTTAGCACTTCCATTTGTTTTTGAGCGCGATCGTGCATTGACCTAAAAGCAGGTACATCCTCTGGCTGCTGGCTTAAATATTGGGCCAAGGAATTTATCGTTGGATGTTGAAACATGGCTACAACTGACAAATTCCGCTGAAAAATAGCTTGCAGTTTATTAGTAACCTGAACCATCAATAATGAATTACCGCCAAGGTCAAAGAAGTTATCGTTGACGCCTACCTTTTCTAGATGCAGTACTGTTTGCCAAACTTTAGCTATTTCTTGTTCTATCTGGGACTGGGGAGGTTGATATGTAGATGCTAACTCGGGACGCAAGCTATCAGGAGCAGGTAAGGCGTGGCGATCTACTTTGCCGTTAGGTGTGAGTGGTAATGCATCTAAGATCACAAAAGCAGAGGGAACCATATATTCAGGTAGCTTTTCTCGGAGGCGATCGCGTAATTGATCAATAGAAGGTGCATGATCTTGATTGGGAACCACATAGGCAACTAAACGGCGTTCACTGAGTCTATCCTCTGTGGCGATCACAACTACCTCCCGTACCTGTGGGTGTTGTCCCAGCACTGCTTCAATTTCTCCTAGTTCGATGCGGAAGCCGCGAATTTTCACTTGGTGGTCAATTCTTCCCAGAAATTCGATGTTCCCATCAGGACGGTAACGTGCTAAATCCCCTGTCTTGTAAAGGCGATTAAATTTTAGATTTTGAGATTTTGCGGAAAGTCTGAGCGGAGGTCTCCTTTGATCAGAACTTTCCAAGACGGATTTTGGATTACTAAATTGCGTGCGATCGCAATCTTCTGGATTTTTACTACAATCCCCCAGTTGAGAATCTAGAATCGGTAATTCAAAATGGGTCAAGGGGTTGGGAATGAACTTTTCTTCTGTCAATTCAGGTCTATTTAGATAGCCTCGTGCCAATCCCACACCACCAATATGCAACTCACCCGGAACTCCGATAGGGACAGGTTGAAGATTTCTATCTAATATATATATCTGGGTATTGGCAATCGGTCGACCGATAAGAACTATTTTTTCGTTGCTACCCCGTTGACAGTGCCAGGCTGTGACATCAATGGCGGCTTCGGTGGGTCCATAAAGATTGTATAATTCTGCATCTAAATACTCAAAGAAGCGTTCTTGTAGATCAAAAGCTAAAGCTTCTCCACTACAAATGACACGTTTGAGACTCTGACAGTTCTCTAATCCTGGTGCTTCTAAGAATACTTGCAGCATTGAGGGAACAAAATGCAGTGTGGTAATTTGTTCCTGAGCAATCAGTTCGACTAGATAGCTAGCATCTTTGTGACCTTCGGGTTTGGCTAAAACTAGGATTGCGCCTGTCAACAAAGGCCAGAAGAATTCCCAGACAGAGACATCAAAGCTAAAAGGTGTTTTCTGTAAAACTCTATCTGCTGGTGTTAATTGATAAGCATCTTGCATCCACAACAAACGATTGCATAAACCCAGATGAGTATTCATTACCCCTTTGGGTATGCCTGTAGAACCAGAGGTATAGATGACATAGGCGAGATTTTCTGGTTTAACTTCACCCACTAGATTCTCTTGGTTGTGAGCAGCAAAAGTTTCACTGTCTGTGTCTAGGCATATAACTTGCGCTTGGTGTGGCGGTAGTTTTTTAACTAAATGTTGTTGAGTGAGTAACACTTTTACACCAGCATCTGCCAACATCAATGCCAAACGCTCTTGAGGATAGGCGGGATCTAGAGGTAAATAAGCACCACCCGCTTTGAGGATGGCTAAGATACCAATCACCATTAAGAGCGATCGCTCCATGCAAATACCAACGACCACATCTGGTTTCACACCCAATTGTTGCAAGCTATGAGCAATTTGATTGGCTCTTTGATTTAATTCTCGGTAGGTGAATGTTTCTTTGTTAAAGACAACAGCGATCGCATCGGGTGTTCGTTCTACCTGCTCCTCAAACAAATGATGAACGCACAGATTTTGCGGATACTCTGTTTTGGTATCATTCCAGTCAACTAAAAGTTGTTGTTTTTCAGGTGCTGTGAGTAAAGGTAAATCTGCAATGCACTGATCGGGATTGTTGACAATCCCTGTGAGCAATGTCTGGAAATGCCCTAGCAGCCGATGAATGGTATCGGCATTAAACAAATCAGTGTTGTATTCAGCTGTTACCACCAATCCATGATCTGTGTCTGCCACAAATAGAGTCAGGTCGAACTTTGCTGTGCCGTTTTCGCCTTCCTGACAAGTTATGGATATATCTGATAACTTGGGACTCGGTATTGGCACATTCTGGAGAACAAACATGACTTGGAAGAGGGGATTGTAGCTGAGGTCTCTATCTAGGTGTAGTTCCTCGACTAACTTCTCAAAAGGCAAGTCTTGATGAATATAAGCTTCTAAGGCAGTTGATTTTACCCGGGAGAGCAATTCTCTAAAACTGGGTTGGTTGGCTAGGTCTGTACGTAGCACCAAAACATTGACAAAATATCCAATTAATGCTTTTACCTCTGTTTGGTTACGATTGGCGATCGGAGAACCTACCAAAATATCAGTCTGCCCTGTATAGCGATAAAGTAAGACTTTGAAAGCCGCAAGCATTGTCATAAACAAGGTCGCGCCTTCGCTATGACTTAGTTTTTTCAGTTCTGCTGTCAGGGTTGGGGACAGAACTAGTTTTGCTTGAGCGCCTTGGAAGGTTTGGATAGGCGATCGCGGACGGTCTGTAGGTAGATTCAAGACAGGCAGTTTACCACCCAGCTGCTGTTTCCAATAGGTCAACAGGGTTTGGATGCGATCGCTTTGCAACCATTGCCTCTGCCAATAGGCAAAATCTGTATACTGAATAGGCAGTTCCGGCAGTGGTGAGGGTTCTCCACGAGAGAATGCTGCATACAGTGCTGCCAATTCTTGAATGAGAATTCCGATTGACCAGCCATCGGCAATGATGTGGTGGAGGGTGAGGAGCAATGTGTACTCTTGTTGGTCTAAGCGCAGTAGTTTGGCACGCAAAAGTGGTTGACTGGATAAGTCGAATGGTTGCTGAGCAAATTCGCTGGCTAAACGTTGTACTTGTTCAGCGCGTTGGTTGGGTATAACTTGCTGTAAATCCTCTGTGAGCAAGGTTAATCTCCTAGCTGACTGAATCACTTGCAGAGGTTGCCCATCCACCACCACAAAGTTTGTTCGCAAAACTTCGTGACGTCTGATGATTTCATTTAAGCTTTGGGCGACTACCGCCTCGTTAACTTCACCTTGGCAGTTAATCAATATGGGAATGTTATATGCAGGCGAATCAGGTACAAACTGATGGATAAACCATAATCCCTGCTGAGAGAAAGATAAAGGGTGAACAGATGTAGTTTTCTGAACTTGAGTAACAGATATAGATGGGATGGAAGTTGTTGTTGCTAATTGAGTAAGTATCTTAGTGGAGAGCGATCGCGTACTCAACCCTTCAAAGAAGTCTGCTACGGATACAGTGACTTCTAGGTCAGCCTCAATCTGGTTTTTTAACTCAAATACTCTCAAAGAATCGAGTCCCAAGCTGCTTAATGGCTGTTGCGGGTGAATTTCCTTCAGTGCGGCACCAAGGGCGCGTGCTACTTGTTCTCTGAGATAAGATTCTAAAAGTGGCTGAGACTCTTCTGGAGTCAGCGCTAAGAGAGTTTGTCGTTGTAAGCGGTTTTCTTTACCTAAATAAGCAGTATTTTCACTGATACTACTGCCGACCACATCCAGTTCGCCTGCGAGAAAAGCTGCTTTGGTGGCACGACGTTGAATTTTGCCACTGGAAGTTTTAGGAATAGTACCTGGTTTAATCAAAACTACTGCATGAACTTGTACTTCATGTTCTTCGGTCACTGCTTGACGAATAGCAGTGGTGACTTCATTGATATCCGGTTTGGCGCGAAATTCCAATTCTTGCACGACGACCAGATGTTCTTCATCATCAACCTCAACTGAAAAAGCAGCTGTACTACTTGATCGCAATAATGGATGGCTGCGTTCTGCGGTTAACTCAATATCTTGGGGATAGAAGTTGCGACCTCGAATGATGATTAAATCTTTTGCTCTGCCAGTGATGAAGAGTTCTCCATTGTCCAAAAAGCCTAAATCCCCAGTCCGCAAAAACGGCCCTTCTCCTGTATCTGTGAGGTAGGCACGGAAGGTTTGCTCTGTTTCCTCTTGCCGACGCCAATAACCCTGACCAATACTTAGTCCTGATACCCAAATTTCTCCCACTTGATTTGGTGAAGAGCGTGTTAATGTTTCAGGATTGGCAATTACAATTTGTTGTTGAGGAATAGTTTGACCGCAACTGACAAAGGTTTGGATATCTTTATCTTGTATCTGAACGCTAACTTCAATGACCTGATTGTTTGCAAGTGCAGATTTCTGGACCGTTTTCACAATCGGTAAGGCTGTCTTGCTGCCACCAGAAACCATCAGGGTTGCTTCAGCCATGCCGTAACAAGGGTAGAAGGCTTCCCGACGAAATCCACACTCTGAGAAGGTGAGCGCAAATCGCTCTAGAGTATCCTGCCGCACAGGTTCAGCACCATTAAACGCTACACTCCAACTGCTGAGATCAAGACAAGAGCGTTGTTCTGGGGTAATCTTTTGAATACAATATTCGTAGGCAAAGTTAGGAGCGCCACTCGTTGTCCCTTGATATCTAGAAATAGCTTGCAACCAGCGCAAAGGTCGTTGCAAAAAAGATGCTGGCGACATCAAGATGCAACTAAAACCGCCATACAAAGGTTGCAAAATACCACCAATCAGTCCCATGTCATGGTATAGGGGTAGCCAGGAGACAAATTTACTGTTGGGTGAATGTCTCATGAATTGATAAGTGGCGGCGGCGTTGTGCAGCAGGTTGCCATGACTGAGCATAACTCCCTTGGGGATGCCTGTAGAACCTGAGGTGTATTGGAGAAAGGCTATGGTATCCGCATTGATATCAGGTTGTTGCCAAGAATCTTCCAGACCCTGTGCTAGGTTGTCGGTAACGAGCCAGCGTATATTTTCCAGGTGTGTTTGCTGTGCAAGTATGGATTGTAATGTAGGGAGCATCGCTGTTGTAGTGAGAGCGATGCTAGCCTGTGCATCTGTGCTGATAGCCTGGATTCTGGGTGCTTTGCGTTTATTCTGAGGCGGATAAGCTGGAACCGCTACAACCCCAGCGTAGAGACAACCAAAAAAAGCACTTAAGTAATCTAGTCCTGGCGGATAGAGTAGTAAGGCACGTTCCCCTTTTAAGTTCAAAGCTTGGAGTTGAGATGCGATCGCTCGACTGCGCTGATCCAATTCATGGTAAGTCAGCGTCGATTCTTGAGTTTCTCCGTCTTCAAGGAAAGTAAATGCTGTCTGGTGTGGTTGTGTGATACTGCGATCGCGCAGCAAATCAACAACTGTTGCACAGTGATGGGGAACTTGTAAGCCATTCAAAACTGGGATCATTTTCCGCCTTAGGCATTGAGATGCACACGAACAATAGCTGAATATGTTTTGCCTGCGGCACATTTAACTCTAGGTGAGTCAAAGTACTGGCTTCATACTTCTAAAGTTGTCGCTAAATAATGTCCAAAATCGATCAAGTGCTTGTACAGTCAAGTTTTTAACTATTCAAATTCAAAATGTTTGAAATGCTTGCTGTGACTGGCTTTTCTCGATAATGTTATTGATTTGTCGACAACTCTTTTTATTTAATTGCAATTGATACTCCTTAAAGTTTTGAGTGGGACAGAAAACTGTATGGATAAGTTCAAAACCATAACATACTCTGAAAGTTCCAAAAATAGGGTTTTTCGCCACAACTTCAGGAGAACTCTATTGGGAAAACTTTGAACAGACCTTAGTGTTGCCTCATGAAAGACTCCGCGTTATTGCTTGGCCAATAATACAACTTTTCTTCCACTAAGTTGAGATTTATTTTCAATAGTTCCTATTTACTCTATTAGGAATTTGTTGCATTTGGCAATATGCTAATTATAGGCAATACTTATAAAAATAGTTTTTTTATTTAGTTTATGAAATTAAACCTGATTTTATTACTTTGGGGAGATGTTAAATTCTATTGTGCAGAAAATCTTATCCCGCCCAGAAATAAATTTCCGGGCTAATAGCTTAAATCCACTTAAGTGGACTAAAATATGCAGTGTTAATCCGGTAGTGGAGTGTAATTTAGTTAACAGGAATAGCCCTTGCAAGGTGGATAAAAATTCTTAAAACTAAATTCCTCTATCATCTTTGACCTCTGTGTTCTCTGTGCCTCTGTGGTTAAATAAATTACTTCTAACCTGCTCCAAACGCAGAGTTAGCAGAGACATGACTTATGCAAGAATTAACAAAAAGCGCAGCAGCTTAAGGCAGGGTACCGCCAAGACGCCAAGAGCGCAAAGGAAGAGGAAAAGAAGAGAAATAGAAAGGTTGATTTAGCCAGCTTGCGTTGACTTGCCAAACTACTAGTAAGAGGGATCACACTAGTTATGGACGAATTTGTCTTTCTCAAGGTGCAGACGAAAATCTTTTAGTCCACTTCTGTTGACTTTGGCTATTAGCCCAGAAATTTATTTCTGGGCGGGTTATGCTAGGAACGAAATAGCTCTGTGAAGTTGTGAAGCTTTTTACCAAGTTTTTAAGGTCTTCAACCCACTTGGAGTGGATTTTGGTTTAACCCCAAATTTACTTGAGGACGGTATGTTGGGCTAATAATATCTATCAAACTCAAGTTAAATCAGATTACATAGTATTTTATAGTTGCTTGGCGATCGCTGCTAAAGGATTTGGCTGTTGATTTTGTGGTTTTGTGTGTGGTACTACTGTTAAGTAGGGATTCAAGTTGCTTTCATCTATCCAGCCAGAATAGTATTTTACACTAGTAGATTTTGGTGAAATTTCCAGTAATTCCAAATCACCACGAATAGCATTTGCACTTCTTTTATTACCAGTAGGATCAAAGTTAACGCCAATACCTGTCGGACCACCACCACTATAATTTAGAGCTACTTCATCAAAACCTCGGACAAAGCGTTCTCCATTCCAATGCCATTCAAAACCAGGCCAATATACAAGTGGTTTTTCTGGTGGTAAAAATCGCCCAAAGTCATATCGACTAGCACCTTGATCTAGCTTGACTGTAAAGCCTTGTGTTGTCCTGACTTCATAACGACCTTTGCGAGTTTGAAAATCTCTGGGACTCCACCAAAGTACTTCAATTGTTTCATTATCCTGATTAGGAGATAGAGTGAAAGCTGGCGTTTGACTCAATAATTCACTGTAAATTGGTAAACCAGATTTTGGCAATTGAGCCATTGCTGCAAATCGCCAACAAGACCAACTTTGAGGATTGTCAACTGCTTGTAAATTAATTTGACAAACACCGTTACCCGTACCAACCCAAAGCTGATTATTTTCCAATCTCAACTTGTCTGGGATTGCTCCTACCAAAGGACTATTATAAACATTGTAGGAAGTTAAAGAACCGGAATTGAGATTTTGAGGATTAGGACGATAAGCAACTAAACCTTTAGCAGCAAGATAAGGATTACCTTCACCACTAATTTTTGTACCCATCCAAAACGTTGGGTCGTCAGGATTTCCTGTGACAACTAAATCAGTAATTTGATGCGATCGCAATTCTTCGGGTTTAATAAAGGTAAACTTATTTGTTTGTGGTTCGTAACCCACAATTGTCGCAATGCCATCATTACCTTCACCTTGTTCAAAGGCAACTGACCACCAAATCCGGTTTCCATAAATCACAGCAGCAGTAATTCGTGGTAAACCTAGTTGTGTGCCTATACTTGTATTTGTCTGTTGTTGCAATTGTTTGAGAGTATATAAAGTTTGACGCTGGGGCTGTTTACTCTTAGGAGTAATTAATTCAAAAAAGACTCTATCTTTATTTGGATCTGGTACTGTTGGTGTTAATGGTTCTCTGAGAACTCGATATCGATAAGTTTCACCTTGAAATTGAATAGTTTGGAAATCTTGAGAATACTCTGAATAATTTTGTGGCTTTAGATTCTCAGGTAAAGTTCCTGACTGCACTGTCCAGCTATTATTACCTCGACAAAACACAAAATCTTGATTACGAGTTTGAAATTTCACAGTATCAGCATCAGCAATAACATTACGAATATGAAAATCAAATCGCTCATAAAAATCTGCCTGTTCTCCTGGTACACTTAAAGACAAAACCGCAGACTTAGGACAGTTTTTGACTTCACCTTTTACAGCCTGAGCATTATTATCAATTGGAGCAGTACAAGCACTAACTATAAATAAAATACCTGTAATTTTAAGAAAAGTTTTAATATCTAGAAAATTCATATTTTAATATTTATTTTTCCAAAAATATCAAGCAAATGCATCGACTAATTCGCAGTCTTACATAAATTCCATGACTCTATATCTATTCAATTAGTTCCGACTTGATTAGTTATTGCTCGCTTAAAGGTCAGATCCCCGACTTCTTCTGCGAAGTTGGAGATCTTTTGTTCACGAATGATTTATAAATGCTATATTCACTGTTAACTGTTGACTGTTTACTGATTTAATTGACTTTGCAAATATTTACCCCATTCTGCTGCTAAAGGAATTTCTGTAAAGGGAACTCGCACAGAATTAGCAGTAGGAAATACAAATTCCAACTCAATAGTCCGACCTTTTTCTGGAGGTATATTTTTATCTACAGCTTTTTCATCCACCAAAAGGTGTATTTCTTGAACATTATCTAAAGAAAATGTTTCTAACTTAATCGGGCCTTGAGGTGTTGGTTTACCCCAAGTAATAGAGTTACCTTTTTTTCCTAGTACCGCATAAATATCGTACTTTGCCTTATCAAATTGCTCTGCCCAAGTTCGATAGGCTTCAATTTTTTGATATTCTTGAGAACCTTGCCAAGCTAACCAGAAAAACGCTGCTAACAGAGGTAGCCATAAAAGACCATGTTCCATGATGAATTTTAACTCTAAAGTCAGGAAGAAAGAACTTTTGAAGAAAAAGGTTAAAGAAACAAGGTAAAGGAAAATAGCTTCCATTCCCCTTTAACCTTTACCCCTTACCCTATCTTAAATGGAGCATTCTTGACTCCCGGTACAACGAAGTTTACTGGGAGATGAATTGCGACCAACATAAAATTGACTGAGGCGAATCACTGCTTTAGCCTGCAAGTGATCACACGCTCGATCGTCACAGCGTCTAGAATTTTTTTACCTGGTTCTCTACTTTCAGCAAGGAACTTGAGGGCAGAAGGAATTAGAAAACTGTCAACAAATACTGTGGGACACTACAGAATTTCAAGCTTGTAGAGAGACTGTAAGACTCATTGGTACTCGTACCAAAAAGCAGGTCTCGGTAAAGCAAGAATCTCCCGCCGAGCGCGTAAGCTTGGCAGTGAGAGTGCAATTTTCTAATATGTAGCTATGATGCAAAATACAGCCACTGGGGGACTGTATAAGTTATGGTAATGAGCATACTGGCAAAAAGCGGTGATGACTTGATATGAGAAGGGTTTTATTTTTGTGCCTGTTTGTCATCGGGCTTAGTGCTGCGATATTTGGTTTCCTGAATTTGCAGGGACTAGCAGCAAAAGGCGAATTTGAGACGATTGTGCTGGATTTTCGGGAAAATATTTCCAAAGAAGAATTGCAAAGCGATTTGCAAGCGATCGCTCAACAGTACAATGTCACACCCCGATTAGATAATAAATTCTCCGCCAAGGATAATGTCTATATTATCGAAGGTGATAAAAAGCGACTTAAAGAACTGCGAAAGTCGAAAATAGCCTCAGCGACGGAATTTATTGAGCCTAACTATATTTATAGAATTCCCATATTGGATGAAGACAGAGTTCCAGATGAGCGCTTCACACCTAGTGCTAACGAACCTAACGACCCAATGTATAGCAAGCAATGGCATTTGCATAACATTGGTGTTGTCGGTGCATGGAAGGAAACTAAAGGTAGTGGCATCACAGTAGCAGTAATTGATACTGGTGTTACCCAGGTGCGTGACTTAGCAGAAACGAAGTTTGTCAAAGGCTACGACTTTGTTAACGACACAGAAGAAGCCAAAGACGACAACGGACACGGGACTCACGTTGCTGGTACGATCGCTCAAGCTACCAATAACAATTATGGCGTAGCGGGAGTTGCCTACGAGGCTAATATTATGCCTTTAAAAGTACTCAGCAGCTATGGTGGCGGTACTGTTGCTGACATTGCCGAAGCAATTAAGTTTGCTGCTGATAATGGTGCAAACGTCATAAATATGAGCTTGGGTGGTGGTGGTGAAAGCCATCTGATGAAAGATGCGATCGAATACGCCCATAAAAAAGGTGTAGTGATAGTGGCGGCGGCAGGGAACGAAAACGAAAATTCTGCCGCCTATCCAGCCCGTTATCCCCATGTCATTGGCGTTTCTGCCTTAGGCCCAGATGGCGAAAAAGCCCCCTATTCTAACTTTGGTGCTGGGGTAGATATTTCTGCTCCTGGCGGTAGTGATGCGGGTAAAGTTTTGCAACAAACTATTGACCCCGAAACTGGTGAAGGTGTGTTTCTTGGTTTGCAAGGCACAAGCATGGCTTCTCCCCACGTTGCAGGTGTAGCTGCACTTATTGAAGCGGCTGGTGTGCAAGAACCAGATGAAGTTTTGCAAGTCCTCAAGGAATCAGCCAGAGCCATAGAGGAAGATAGCTTAAACTACTATGGTGCGGGACAACTCAATGCTGAAGCCGCAGTCCAACGTGCCGTACGTGGACAAATCAGTTTTCAAGACTTTTTCCGTTGGTTGCGGGATAATGGCTATCTCAACCCTGGTTTTTGGATTGATGGCGGTGCAGTAGCATTATTACCCAAAATTTTGATGGTATTGGGTTCTTATTTGTTAGCTTGGTTTTTACGGGTTTATTTCCCGTTTACCTGGAGTTGGAGTTTATTGAGTGGTTTAGTGGCTGGTAGTTCTGGATTGTTTTTCCTCAAAACAATCTACATTTTTGACTTACCACAGTGGCCTTTCCGCCTATTGGGTAGTTCTATACCAGAACTCGGTAATACACTGCAAGGAACCAGCGCCTTAAACCCCATTTTTGCTAGCGTACTTATTCCCCTTGTGTTAGTAGTACTACTGCTAGGACATCTCCAATGGAAATGGTTTGCGATCGGTTCATCCTTGGGTGTCGCCGCCTGCTTAGGGGTAAGTGCAGTATTAGATCCCGCCGTTTGGGGTTTGGGAAGTGGTATGTTAGCCCGTAGCTTCCTAATAGTTAATGCCCTACTTTGTTTTGGTTTAGCTCGTTTAGCCGTGAAAAACGAGGAACAATCAGCCTAAAATTCAGAGGGACTAGGGAGATAAGGGAGACAAACTGGACAAGGAGGACAAGGAGGACAAGAAGGACGAGGAAGTAATTTTTCTCCCCATCACCCTATCACCCTACCTCCCGAGTTCCCGATCACTCTACTTTAAATTCAGGAGCTTTACTGAAAATGAGCATTACAGTCACAGGAACTGTCGAACGCCGTGATATAGGTACTGGCGCTTGGGCATTAGTAAGTAATGATGGTACTACTTACGAAATTCTCAGAGGTGCTGATAAAAGCTTACTCAAAGCCGGACAAAAAGCCAAAGTCACAGGCGAAGTGCGTGAAGATGTCATGACGATCGCGATGATTGGCCCTGTTTTAGAAGTCAAATCTTTTGATCTGCTGAAGTAGAACCTAAAACTGCTTGCAGACGACTTCTAAATTCACCTTTGGGATGACCACCTTTTACCTCGCCTACAATCTGAAATTCTCCTTCTGGAGAATCACAAATAATGTAGGTAGGCCATCCCATCTGCGACTTATCTGGATACTGCGTCAATAAAATCTGACGATATTTACGGTAAGTAGCCGTATCCTGCATTTTGACATCAATAAATTCTAAACCTAGTTCCTCTGCCACTTTCTTGTCATAAAACGACATTTTGTGGCAAATACCGCAGTCTTCACTAGAAAATTTAATTACAGCTAGAGGCATGTGGCTGTGTAATTACTTGACTCAGATTAAAAATTATCACATTGATATAATAATTTACAGAAAAAGTAATAAATTGTAGCCAAAATAGTGCAGCGATGACAAAGATCATGTTTTGAGAAATCGTAGACGCGCTCATAGGCTTAAGGCAGGGTACACCGATAAACACAAATGCACACCGATAGACACAGATAAATTATCCCTTGGCAGCCTAGTAGTGATTGGAAAAGAGGTGATTCCAATGCTACAACAGGGGGGAACCCGCGCAGCAATGCACTGGCTCCCCAATTAGTCAAGTTTACACTTTCTGCAACCATTCAGTTTCTTGTGGTTCTTGGAAAAGTGATGTACTCAAGTAGCGTTCACCAAAACTAGGTTGAATCATCACAATTAATTTGCCTTCGTTTTCTGGACGCTTTGCAACTTGAATCGCTGCATACAAAGCTGCACCAGCAGAAATTCCTGATAATAAGCCTTCTTCTCTGGCTAAACGACGACCATAGGAAATTGACTGCTCATCTGTAACTTGAATGACTTCATCCACTAAGTCTGAACGGTAGATGTCTGGAACAAAGCCAGCACCGATACCTTGAATTTTATGTGGTCCGGGTAGACCTCCTGCTAGTACAGGACTACTAGCTGGTTCCACAGCGATCGCTTGAAAAGTTGGTTTACGTTGTTTGATTACTTCTGCTACACCCGTAATTGTTCCACCAGTGCCAACTCCCGCCACCAAAATATCTACCTGTCCTTCTGTATCTTCCCATATTTCTTCGGCTGTGGTTTCGCGATGCACTTTGGGATTGGCTGGATTACGAAACTGCTGTAACATACAGGCATTAGGTGTTTGTGCTACTATTTGTTCAGCCCGAACGATCGCACCCCGCATTCCTTCTAATCCTGGTGTTAATACCAGTTTTGCGCCATAAGCTCTAAGCATCGCTTGTCTTTCTTTGCTCATGGTTTCCGGCATTGTCAAAATCAAATCATAGCCTTTGGCAGCTGCTACCATCGCTAAAGCAATGCCTGTATTTCCAGAAGTTGGCTCAACTAAAATATTTTGTCCAGGTTTGATCCAGCCAGCAGCTTCCGCAGCCTCTACCATACTCACCCCAATCCTATCTTTCACAGATGCGGCTGGATTCATACTTTCTAATTTCACCACAATCTGAGCTACTGCTCCCGCACTTTGAGGAATTCTGTTTAAGCGAACTAAAGGAGTTCTGCCTACCAATTCTGTTATATTGTCGGCAATCCGCATCTGTGTTTTCCTTGTTGGCTAAAAAATACATCTAAAAAAGTCTGTATTCAATATACTACTGTTTGTCGGTAGGCTTTTAGAATTTTGTAAATGAACCAAAATAAATAAGTCGATGTGGAGTGTTAGTGGTTAATAGTTTAGTAGATAGTTGTTTCAAGCAACTAATGCTAATGACTAATAACTCTTGACTATGAAATTTGTATCTGAACCAGCGATCGCTGATAAAATTCGTAAGATGAACCAACGGGTAAAGTGGCAAGACCCGTTAGTGGTGCAACGTCACATAGATCAAACTCGGCTAATGCTAGATGACGGTCGGGACGAAGAACCGGAATTTTCATTCTTAGTGATGGGTGACAGTGGTTCCGGGTCACACTATACACATAATCCTCAACGACAAGTTGCAGAATTAATGCTCCCCCATCGTCAGGACTGCCGTTTTGTGCTGCATACAGGCGATGTGATTTATTTAGTAGGGTCAAGCGAGTATTACCAAAAGAATTTCATTGAACCTTATCGTGAGTTTATCTGTGGAGGTGAACAACCCCAGCGTATTGCTTATGACCAAATGGTTTTTCAGTTGCCGATCCTACCTGTGCCGGGAAATCATGATTACTACGATTTGTCGCTTGTGTTTGGAGTGCTATCTCTAGCTACACTTCCTGTACGCAAATTTTTCATCTCCAAACTGGATTTTGATGTTGGTTGGCACGGTTCCAGACAAGGTGATGCCTATGCAAAAGCTTTCCTAGACTATTTAAAAGCTTTCATACTACCGCCAGACCTTGCTCGTCATTTAGATACACACTACACAGCCAAGACTGAAACTGGTCGATGTCTGCGTTATGAGCCAGGAAGCTTTACTCGTCTGCCCAATCGTTACTACACCTTCCGCTATGGTGGCATAGATTTCTTTGCTTTAGATTCTAATACATTCAACGATCCGCCTCCACTACCAGCAACAAAACAAGGAGAAGTTGACCGCCAGATTTTGCAAAAGCGCCGTGTCGAGATGGAAGAACAGAAGCAGGAAATTATGGAAACTTTGACCCAATTAGATACTAATGAACCTGCTGAAGCTGAACAATTGGATGATTTGCGGGTGAAATTGGCACAAATTGAAGAAATTGTTGTTGATATCGACAAGCAACTTGCTGCTGACCACAAAATGGTAGTAGATACTGAACAACTAGATTGGTTGAAGCAGCGCCTGATAGAATCCTGGCATACTAAAGAAGTACGTGGTAGAGTTATTTATTTTCACCATCCTCCTTACGTCACTGAAGCAACAAAATGGAATCAGGCACAAACTATGGCTGTGCGTGATCGCCTGCGTGATGTACTGGATGGAGTAGCAGCAGAGTTAGGTTCTCTGGCTGAGGATCGTCCCTTAGTAGATTTGGTTTTGAATGGTCACGCTCACTGTTTAGAATACCTACAAACAATGGATACAGGTCACGCTGATCGCAATATTAACTGGATTGTCTGCGGTGGTAGTGGTTACAGTTTGCGGCGTCAACGGACTGAAGGAACAGATTTATTAGAAGACCAAAAATTAGTAGCGCGATCGCATTTATTTGTAGGCCGCACAGGACAAGGTTCTCAAAAACGCCGACCGTATTCGTGTTTGCGTATTGATGTTAAAGACGGTTGTCCTCCCAAGTTTATTATTCGTCCTTTGGTAGTCGAACGTTACCAACGTCAATGGCGCGATCGCGAAGTTCAACCATTTACTATTTGAGTACAACAAAAAGCGATGAGTGAGAAAATTCTCACTCATCGCGACGTGCCTTCTGAAAAATTAAATCCCCAGCTTAGCAACACCAATAAAACTAGACCACACCAGGGCCTCTACCTCGTTCGTCGCCCTCCATTGTTAATTCGCCTTGCTTATCTTCGTTAATTTCTGTTAATTCTTCTACGCGATGTGCTGTATCTTCTTGTGCTTCTTGACGCGCATCGCCTGGTACTTCGTAGTACATTTCTGGTTCAACGGCGTAGTTGTTTAACAAACCTTCTTTGTCTACAGTGTAGCCATCTGTGGTACGTATGCTTTCACCAGGATGAGTTTGATCATCAGTGGTAGCACTGGCTTCTTTTTGTTCTGTAGGTTTTGTTTTAAATAAATCTCCTTCTCTTTCTTTACGTGCTGCGGTTTCAGCAGGGACAATATGTGGATCATATTTATTTTCGCGAACGCGATCAGATGTATCTGCTCCTTTGTTATAAGCTTCATTATTAGTCATAATTTATGTGCCCCTTACAATTAATGCATTTTAATCATTCAATCCAAGGACTATATTAGTTTTTTAATAAAGCCAGCCTAACTATCTAAAGAAGTGTTTAGAATATACAAATAAAGATTTTTATCTGTCTAAGGATATATATATTTAACAAATTCCGATTTTTAGGAATAGGTAATTGGTAATGTAAGATGTTACCTGCATAGTTACAATTATAGTGCAAATATAAAGTGGTTATTATAACTTGATTATGATAGACATCTTGTACAAATATTTTTAACCTCACTATAACCCTCCAATATTAAAAATCCTTATCTTCCCCTTCATAGGGGTATTGATACCAAGTGTGTTTAAAAACCTCACCCCCTGCCCCTTATCCCAAGAGGGGACCCCCCATTCCCTCTCAGTAATACCAATTCGCCAAAAGAATGCGACAGATAGGGCATCTTGTAGACGCGATGAATCGCGTCTTTATCCAAGGATGTGTTGCAATCATTAATTGAATTGGTATAAGGAGAGGGGTGGCGTAGCCGTGGTGAGGTAATATCTATGAATGCAACTTGGTACGAAGGGGATTAGAGAAGGGAATTAAATAACTAAAAACATAAGCCAGGGAATTTATATCCTGGCTTATCTTCACAAAATGGAACATATTTTTTTGGTAAGTATGCAGGCATAAATAAAACTTGTTTGTAAACAAAATGAAGAATTTATTTATAGCCTACTATTTGTAATGATGCAAATTTAAATTGATTTGCATCAAACTAGGTAATTAACCCAAAAATTGCTTTTTTACTGAATCAATTTCTGTTACTAATTCTTGTCGTGTGGAATCTTTAAGAAGATAGCGAAAGACGAACCAGATGGTGTAACTAATTCCCACTAACTCTAACACTGGTTGTGCTAGCGGAATATCGTTGATTGCATCTAGTACTGCCAGAATTACCTTAACTGACACAACTGCTGCCAACAGCCAAGCCAGGTTAATCAACAGTGGCTTGTATGCTTGAAAAAACTTGTTAAAGTTTTGGGAAATTTCCTGCCAAAAGCTTGTTAATTCTCTGGTAATGAGCTGCCATTGACTTTCAGATTCCTGAGCTGGAGGTAACTTTGCTAAGTTTTGAGAATCTGAACCTTCAATTGCTGCCACAGCTTCTGTTGAGGGAACATCATTGTATTGTTTTTGCTGCACTTCGGTTTCCATAGGATTAGTGTAATAGTTTCTCTGAGATGGATAATTATGAACGCAGTATTTCCTAAATCTAATTTGTGCAGTTTCATCTTAAGTTTTCATCGAACTTTTGACATAGTTGTTTTTTCTTCCATGAGAAGGAAGAATCATTAGCTATTAATCAAGAGTCCATTGTCAAATGTCAATTGTTCAGAGTTAATAGTTTTTTAACGATTGACTATTGACCATTGACCATTAACTACATTAAAAATCTACTCCCCGCTTAAGTTCCACGCCTTGATTCGCATAGTGTTTATGGCAGTAAACTTCAGAGTGAATGCTAGCTAGGTCGAAATAAGCTGGTTGGTTTTGGCAGCGACCAGTGATGATAATTTCAGTATGACGAGGTTTGCGGAGTAAAGCTTGCACAATTGGTTCTACAGGCAGCAATTCTAAGTCAACAGTGGGGTTAAGCTCATCAAGGATGATGGTTTTGTAAAGTCCAGAAGCGATCGCAGTTTTGGCAATTTCCCAACCTCGTTCTGCTTCCACATAGTCTAACTCCTGCCGAGAATTACGCCAAACGATCGCATCTCGACCACAGCGTTGATGATCTATCACATGTGGATACGACTGTTGTAAAGCTGCTAATGCTGCATCTTCAGTGTAGCCAGTACCACCTTTAAGCCACTGCATAATTAATACACGAGTAGATCCTGGATGATTAATACCTCGACCTATAGCTTGCAGTGCTTTACCCAAAGCACTAGTAGATTTACCTTTACCAGCACCTGTATAAATTTCAATACCTTCAATTAAGAGTGCAGTTGCAGTTGGGTGGTGATGAGGTTTCATTTCTGAGTGCAAATCGGCAATATCTAGCAACTTTTGTGGTGCAGCACGACCAGTTGCAATAATTTCTAACTCTTCTGGTTTAGATGTGAGTGTGTGTACCACTTCATCCACCGACAATAAACCTAAATCCAAGACAGGATTAATTTCATCTAAAACAACAACTGAATACAAACCAGAAGCGATCGCGCCTTTTGCTACATCCCAACCCCGTGCAGCTTCAGACCTATCAAAGGCAGTAATTTCATTTGGCCCAAAAAACTCTGCTCTACCAGTGCGAACTTGATCAATTAAATGAGGAAATCCTCGTTGCAAAGCTGCGATCGCGCCATCTTCATCATAGTCTCGTTCTGGCCCTTTTAAAAACCGCAGCAGCAAGACGCGGTTAGAATTACTCGGTGTATTGATCCCCAAGCCAATTGAGCGCAAAACGACTCCTAAAGCTGCTTGGGATTTGCCTTTGCCTGCACCATCATAAACGTGAATTTGCCCTGTCACCCTTTGTTGACGCACTTGTGCTGTGCGAATTCCAATGCCGTTCCTTGTCATCTCACTAAAAGCTGTAAGTGGCAGTTTTTTATCTTACCCAAGGTCTTGCGTAAGAAGGTAGGGGAAAATTTACTAGCTTAACTGTATTGAGAATTCCTATTTAATTTGCAAAAAAACTCCGTACACCCCTCACACTCCCCACACTTCCCACCTCTGACCTCCCAAAGTGTTACGCTAGACCGCAACTTAGTATCATCATTTGACTAGGTTGCGGCTATACTTTCTTAAGTCATTCAACAAAGGGTATAAGAGAATGAGCAAATAAAGGAATGAGGGAGAAAATAGGATGTCTAAAATTCTTCCTTTACCTTTAATAAAAGATAAAGATATGAACCGACTACTAGCGGTGATTGCCACTAGCAACAAAGAAATACAATTTTTCTCCTATACCCTTACACCCTTATACCCCCATATCTCTATAACCATAGTTAAATTTAGTAACGAACTAGACTTATGCTTGATTTTCCTTTAATTCCTAAAGTCCTGCCCCTTGGTGCAATTTTGTTTAGTTTTTTATTTTTACTGATATCTATTCCCTTGGAAGCCTATATTTTAAATTCAATTCTCAAATTTGATAAAAAAACTTCTAGTTTTTATGCCATTTGTATGAATTTATTTTCCAACGTTATCGGTTGGGTAATATTCTTTTTGATAGAACCATTTCTTTCTATTAGATTAAGATCTGGGTTAATAAATTTAATATTCTTTAATCAAATACTACCTAATCTCATAAATTTGATGATTTTGACTGCTTTTATTATTTTTTTTGGAACTTTTTTAGTGAAATCATTAATATTAAGAGTTGCATTAATTTCATTGACTGATTTTTGGAAACAAGAACCTGAGTCTACTCCTCAAAAATTCTATTCTCGTCGTGATTTTAAAAGAAAATTACAATCAAAAAATATTTTTACTAGTGTACTAATAGCTAATGCACTCAGTTACACTGCTGTTGTGTTAGTTTTATTTTTGATTTTCAGAATTGTATGAAGTTAGTGATGATTTTTTTGAGTTTTGTACTAAACTAATGACCAAAACTAATAAAAATATGACTAGGAATACCAAGGTTGCAATATGGAACTAATTAGAGATTTATTTGCTTTATTTGGGTTTATTGGAGAAATTTACGACAATATAAAAGATTTTTTTATTCCCAAAAGGGCTTTTGCTTGGCAAACATTAGTATATTTAAGTATTTTTTCTTGGTTGATGTCCTCCCTATCTACAGGTTTTGTCAAATCTGCGATCGCCTTTTGTGGCTGGGCATTATTGATAGCAGGGACTGCTTGGTATACAACTGAAAATCCTGTACTTATTCCTGGTACGAATATGCCTATTGGGGCGCTAGTAACTGGATTTTTAGTGAGTGCTTTTGCTTTTAGGGAACCAGGACAAGAAATTACAGCCAGAACAATTGTTTTCTGGCCAACAATTTCAGCACTCATCACAGCGATTCCAGAATTTTTTGAGGGAACAGGGACGGAGTTCAGTACTCAGGTTCCTAAGATAGAAGACCGCCAAAAAATTATTATTCTGGTTGGCAGTTGTATGGTAATTAGTTGTTGGCTACAACTTGGATTTGTAGTAAATAAATGGTTACAAGAATTCCCTAGTTTACAGACAGACAACTTTAGGCGGTCTTTTGTGGTGAGAACAGAACCACAAATTAGTAAAACTCCCAGAAATGGTGTTTTAATTTTGAATAAACTTGAGCCAATCGTGAAAGAGCAAATAGCTAACAGACCTTGGTCAGAAGTAGAACAGTGGTTAAAGACTGCAAATAACAGAGTCAATAGTTTAGGTAGGGAAGTAATAGACGCAAGCTTACGTGAATTTGATGAAAAGTCTTTATGGCGAACGGAAGCGCGTATATCTAGCCTTGATCAAAAAAATCCTGACATATATAAATTGGATTTACTGAGTATCTGGAGTGGGCCTAGTTCCACTGGAAATGAGTATTACTTGAGAAAGTCTTGTCGGGTAGAACCGATTAACGCTTCTAGAAGACCAGGGGAAGTCTTGAGAGTTGCAGATATTGAATGCGGTCGCAGTAGCAATAGGATTATGGGTTCACCACCTGCACTGTGAGGAGTGTGTAGACGCGTAGCGGCTTAAGGCAGGGTGGAGTGTAAGGAGTAGTGAACAAACAACTACCAACAACTAACCACTAACCATTGACCATTAATCAATAACTAACTACAAATGACTAATGACAAATAACTAATGACTAAAAAGCGATGAATTTTGGCAGACTTTACGTAATTGCAACAAATGTATTTCGAGAAGTGGTGCGCGATCGCATCTTATTTATGATTGGCTTTTATATCATCATCCTTGCCACTGCTATCTACTTTCTCCCTGAATTTGCTGCTGCTACAGAAGACAAAATGTTTCTAGATTTTTCTCTGGCGGCGATGAATCTTCTTGGTTTGATTGTAGCAGTATTTGTTGGTACAGGATTAATTAATAAGGAAATTGAGAAACGTACTGTTTTAGTGTTAATTGCTAAACCTATCAGTCGTGCTGAGTTGATCGTTGGTAAATATTTGGGCTTGTTGTCATTGCTAGCAGTTCTGATTACTGCTATGACAGTGATCATTCTTGTGTTTTTGCAATTAGGCAAAGTTCCTTATTCAATAGCTAGTATTCTAATTTCTGCATTTTTTCTATTTTTGCAGTTGTCTTTAATAACGGCTGTAGCTATTACTTTGGGTGTGTTTACTAGTTCACTGTTAGCAACTGTTTTGACCTTTGCTGTGTATTTAATGGGTAATATAACTCAAGACATACTACAACTTGGTCGTCTTGGTCGTAAACATGGAATTGAAACTTTGACTCAAGCTTTGTATCTTATATTGCCAGATTTATCTAGATTAGATGTGAAAAATGATGCTATTTATGGTCTGGCTGCATTACCTAATTTAAGTACACTCATTAGTAATGTTGGTTATGGCTTATTGTACAGCTTGATGTTGTTAGCGATCGCTATCCTCATTTTTTCACAACGGGAGTTTTAGGATCAGGGATTAGGGACGGAAATCAGGAATTGGGAAATAAATTAGGGAGAAATTCTCCCTTGTGTTCCTACTCCTCTACGTCCCCCTTGTCCCCGTTCCCTTTCCCTTATCTCCTAAGATCTACTCGAATTGTACCGTCAGGCATAATTGTTTCATAAAATTTTGCATTCTTAAAATTGGCATTTTCTAGATTAGCTTCGCTGAAGTTTGCAGCCATGAGATTAGCCCATTTTAGATCTGCACTTGTTAAGTTAGCTTGATTAAAATTAGCTTCTACTAAAACAGATCCACATAACTTTGCTTCAGTAAGATTTGCTCTGACTAAATTAGCTTCAACCAGCGACGCTTCAATTATTTGGGCTGCACTTAAGTCAGCTTCCCTTAAATCAGCATTACATAGAGAAGCAGCCCACAATTTACTACCATTTAGTTGTACTCGACACAAACAAGCTTTACACAAATTTGCTTGGGTTAAATCAGCTTGACTTAAATTAGCATCACAGAAATTTACTTGTTGTAAATTTGCTTCTCTAAGATTTGCACCAATAAGTATCGCCCCACTCAAATTTGCGCTACGTAAATCTGCTCCTCTAAAATTTATTCTACTTAAATCAATTCCTCTAAGATCAATGCCACTTAAGTCACATCCACTAAAGTCTCTACCTTCAACATTTCTCTCTATGATTTGACTTAAAACTTTCTCTTGCTTGTCAGCATGGTTTTGCATGTGATTTATTCCTTAATGTGCCTAGATGTAGTAGTAGGGGCAAAGCATTTACTGATAATTTTTTTAGAAAAAATTGTCATCTCAATACTTCGCTCGTAAATTGGCTCAGAGTTTTACTGGTAATTAATGATCAAAGTAACTCCGAATTCCGAACTATAAATTCCAAATTGAAGTGGCTTCATACTCCATTCGGAACGAGTGTTAAATTTTGCCCTGATGATATATGTATCTTGAGATTACACCCCAAAAGCTTATAAATTAGGTAGCAAATCTAGAAAAAATAGGAAAAAATTTTTTATCGGTTGTGAAAGCCATAATAGTACGTTCTCAATGTAAATTTTTTGTTAAATTACCCTGATAAAAATCAGGAAATTTTCATAAAAGAGAACTTTATACTGCCAGCGCGATCGCTATTCTGGCTATCCCCTTATGGCATTCGCATTGGTAATGGTTTCTAATTAGAATATTCTGCAAGATGATTCCAGTAGCAAGATAACCGACAAAAACAAAAATTAGAGCAGCAATTACTAGCAATATTGCACCAAATAACCGCCAGTTACGATTTGTTTTCAGATACAGCGTTGGTGCTGCACAAACTCCACCTAACCTCGTTAAAACTAACATTATTAAAAAAGGTGCGAGTAATGGCAACTTTACTTGAAGTTTATCTGGTACAGATTGAGGTAGGGAGGTGGGGAGTGTGGGGTGTATTTCAGTTATCAGTTATCAAATTCTATTACTCCCTGTTAACTGTTAACTGATTCCTAAGCACTAACAAATATTTTTAGTCACGAATTCAATTACATCTGCTAAACCTGTTTTTGTTTTTAAATTTGTAAAAATAAAGGGTTTATCACCGCGCATTTTTTTGGCATCCCTTTCCATTACACTTAAATCTGCACCAACATAGGGAGCTAAATCAGTTTTATTAATTACCAACAAATCAGATTTAGTAATGCCAGGACCACCTTTGCGAGGAATTTTATCACCAGCAGCAACATCGATAACGTAAATTGTTAAATCTACTAATTCGGGGCTAAAAGTAGCAGCTAAATTATCGCCGCCACTTTCTAAAAAAACTAAATCCAAATCAGAAAAACGCGCTTCTAACTGTTCAACTGCTGCTAAATTCATGGAAGCATCTTCCCGGATAGCAGTGTGAGGACAACCGCCAGTCTCTACACCGATAATGCGATCGCCACTTAAAGCTTGAGAACGTACCAAAAACTGTGCATCTTCCTGTGTATAAATATCATTAGTCACCACCGCAATGTGGTATTGATCACGCATCGCTTTACACAAAGCATCGACTAAAGCAGTTTTTCCCGATCCTACAGGCCCGGCAACTCCGACTCGAAAAGCATTCATAATTTTGTTAGTGGTTAGTGGGTACAGACGCGAGGAACATCGCCTCTGTACATTAGTTGTTAGTTGTTAGTAGTAGGAACACATAGCTGTGTACCCATACAGTAGTTAGTAGTTTTGACCCTTGACTGTTGACTATTGACCCTTGACTATTGACAATGGACCCTTGACTGTTGACCAATGACTAATCTACAAATTTTTCTAGATGTTGCCACAGAAGCGGCGCTAGCTGCTGGTGCAGTTTTGCAAGGTTACTTGGGAAAGGTAGAAGACGCAATTACCGAAAAAGGACGACCTGGCGACTTAGTTACTGTCGCGGATAAAGCTTCAGAAGAAGTCATTTTACAAGTTTTGGGTCGTCACTTTGCTGATCATGCCATTCTTACAGAAGAATCTGGGAAACTGGGAAATCAAGAAAATAAGTTTCTTTGGACGATTGATCCTTTAGATGGTACAACAAACTTCGCTCATCAATACCCGTTTTTTGCTGTTTCTATCGGGTTACTAATCAATGGTGTTCCGCAAGTAGGTGTTATTTATGACCCTTTTCATGACGAACTATTTCGTGCAGCCCAAAATTTGGGTGCAACTCGTAACCGCCGTCCAATCAAAGTTTCAGACACTTCTGAATTAGGTAAAAGTCTACTGGTGACGGGATTTGCTTATGATCGCCGTGAAACTTCTGATAACAATTACGCAGAATTTTGTCACTTCACTCACCTTACCCAAGGAGTACGACGTAGTGGATCTGCATCCCTTGATTTAGCTTATGTAGCCTGTGGACGTCTTGATGGTTACTGGGAACGGGGTCTTTCTCCTTGGGATATTGCAGCAGGGATTATTATAGTGCGTGAAGCTGGCGGAAAAGTCACTGCTTATGATCGCACTCCGATAAAAATTGAGTCAGGTAGAATTTTGGCGACAAATGGATATATTCACGAAATTCTTAGTCAGGAACTCCAGCAAGTTCCACCTTGGTCTGCTTGGAAGTAAATAGGCAATTGGGGTAATGGGGAACTCACCGGTCCCCTGGAGGGGATTAGGGGCAATGGGGAGGTGGGGAAGGCGGGGAGTGTGTAGACGCGCCCTGCGTGGCTTAAGGTAAGGGTGGAGTATGAGGAGTAATAAACTACTAACCACTAACTACTAATGTACAGAGGCGATGTTCCTCGCGTCTCTACCCACTAACCACTAACTACCAACCAATAACCAACATTAGTTCCTAGCCGAGATTTGGGAATTGCGCGATCGCTGACAATGACCCTGGTATCTTTGAACAGATTCAACAGCGCAGCTTCGATCCATTCTTTACAATCAAACCCGTGGGTAAAAGTACAGGTATGAGTATGTTCTTTGTGTCATTAGTCGAGATGTATATAAAGGAGTAAGGAAAAAAACTCTTGCAGGTAAGCTTAGTACTGAAGATAAACTAGTAAGAATCACATATCTTTTGGTATAAAACTGCTCTATGTCTTTTAAAATAGATCGTGGATTGTTTAGATATGATTTCATAGACTACCACGCAATTTTAGGTGTACCAATCAATACAGATACTAAAGATATCCGCAAACGTTATCTGAAAATAGCCCGCCGCCTGCACCCGGATAGTTCTGCTATGTCTAGTAAAATGGAAAAACAGCTAGCAAGCGAGTTGTTGTCAAAGTTAGTTAACCCTGCTTACGAGAAATTATCTCAAGAAAAAAATTATACAGAATACGTTATAGTTCTGTCGCAGATGGGCAAGCGTTTATTCCAAGAATCTGCTTCGGTGGAACTAACTACTGATGTTGCAAAACAATTAGTAAGTATATCTAATGTAGAACAAGCCTATAAAGTTGCGATCGCCAAAATTGCAGCAACTCAATATGATTCTTTGCAGCAATCAATTGAAGTCATTGCTCAAATCAGTGAATTGAATTTAGTTTACCTCATGCGGAGTGCTGGCAAAGCAGTCTCAACGCCACCGCCGCCTGCTAAATCCATCGTTAACTCCAGTACACTAAAGCCAAATACAGCAGCTGCACCTCCACCCCCACCAGCACCAGCCAAAGAAGATTCAGCAGCAGAACAGTATCTGCGTCGCGCTCAAACTTTAATTGACAAAAACCAATTTGCCCAAGCCAAGGTAGAGTTGCAAGATGCTCTGAAGCTAGAGCCTAAAAATAGTCGCTGTCATAGTCTGATTGCACTGGTATATGTGAAACAGAATCAGCTGAAAATGGCAAAAATTCACTTCGATAACGCCCTAAAATTAGACCCTAAAGATCAAGTAGCGTTGACATGGAAACCAAAAATAGAAAAGGCTTTAGGGCTACAACCTAGTAACTCTAAAGCGACCTCATCTCCTAACGCTGCAAGTAAGCAACCAGATAAGTCGGGAGGTGGCGGTTTGTTTGGAGGTTTGTTTGGTGGGAAGAAAAAATGACAGCGACTTGCGCGATTGTGCGATCGCATGATAAGGGCAGCTTACCCATAACCTTCGCTTTGAGACGATACACCAGCTGAGCCTGACACGCTACTCGGAAATTTTCCACCAGCAGCAAGGTGCTGGAGACGAATATTTCTAGCCGCGTTCAAATCAGATAATATTATCCGATATACGAGGAGATGTTGCAGCAAAACGGGACTAATATAACGGAGGGTTCATGGTGTATCAACCACCAGCGGGAGCTAGGGATCTATTGCCCCTTGATGTAGCTCAGAAATGCTGGATAGAAAACAGGCTACAGCAGGTATTTCACCGCTGGGGATACCACAGAATTATCACCTCAACGTTAGAGCGGATAGATACGCTGATGGCGGGGGGTGCTATTCAACGTTCAACTGTAATTCAATTGCAAAATGTTGAAGACGAAGAATTGGGGCTGCGTCCAGAACTGACAGCCTCAATCGCTCGTACGGCTGTCACTCGTATGGCAGGAGTTACCTATCCCCAGCGTCTATACTACAATACCAATGTTTTCCAACGCACTTCGGATTATCGGCGCAATCAACCGCAGGAATTTTATCAAGCTGGGGTAGAGTTATTAGGTGGTGGTGGCTTAGTGGCTGATATAGAGGTATTGCTGTTAGTAGCAGATTGTTTGCAAGCACTCTCGATTAACCACTGGCATTTAATTTTGGGCGAAGCAGGAGTTACCCAATCGCTGTTGCAGGCATTTCCTGCTAACTTACGCAACCAAGTCCGCAATGCGATCGCCCATCTTGACAGAGTTGCGATCGACAATTTACCCCTAACTGAAGAATTACGTTCCCGTGCCAGAATAATCATGGATTTGCGGGGCAACAGTGCTGATGTTTTACAAAAAGTAAGTAGCCTGGATTTAGATGTTCCCCAACAAGAGGCGGTGAATAACCTGAAATCCTTGGTTGAATTACTAGAAAATCAGGCAAATTTCCCATTAATTCTAGATTTGAGCCTGATTCAAACCTTCGACTACTATACTGGCATTTCTTTTGAAGTAGTTAGTAATACCGAAGCCGGAGCAAGAGTATTAGGGCGTGGTGGCCGTTATGACCAGCTTTTAGGACAGTATCACCCCCAAGGCGAGAATATTCCGGGTATTGGTTTTGCGTTATTTATTGAAGATTTATATCAGGCTCTTTCTTTTTCTCAGCAACTACCGCAAACTACACCGCCTACTCACTGTTTAGTTGTAGCAGAAAACCATCATGCCTATGGTGCTGCTTTTGCCTACGCCCAAAAACTCCGTAACTCTACTCATCTAGTGCGAGTAGAAATGGATTTGGGAGGACGAGACGCCGAAGCAATTCGCCAATATGCACGCGATCGCTCTATTGCTCAGATCGCTTGGGTGAAAGCTGATGGCTCAACAAAAATAGAGTCAAATAATTAGAACTCTTGCAAGAGTTTGAGTAAAGGGTAAAGGGAAAGTTTTTCCGAAACTTTGCCCTTCAGCAGTGAATCTATAATTACAACCAAATATTTAATGGTAATGCAAATTTAAGGGTTTAATTCAATAACACTATGACTGGCCAGAATCAATCGTCTGCTCGTTTTCGCTCCGCTACAGAGTTTCCTAAGACTATTGAAAGCCTTAGTCACTCACAGGCAGATCAATTGTACAAAGAAATGCGAGATTGTCTTATTTTCACAAATCGCAGTCGCTCACAACTACTCCGTAGAAATGAAGAACATAAACAATCTACCTTGCGCTTAAAAGCAGACGTAGAACGTCTACAAGTTATGATTAGCCAACTCAAACTAGAAAAAGAACAGCTTGCTTCTAATAATCGACAGATTGTGACAGACCTAGAGCGTGAAATCGCTTCGATGGCTGGACATTTAGACCAACTTTCAACAGCGTTTGATTCTGTCTCAGATGTTGATAATTCAGAAAAAGTTTACTGGAGTTATTTATCTGTTCCTAGTCGATTCTTCAAGTTCCTACAAGCAATCAAAGCAATTGTACTATGGTGGCGTGAGGATAAAGGTGAGGAAACAGAACCACTGAAAGTTACAAATGTCTCCCAATCCTATCTTCCTGGTAACGTTGATGCAGATGAGGAGTACAAAGAAAAACCACAAATGCATACAGATCCTGCTTCACAAGGACGCTCTCTTTTAGATAAGTAAAAACTTATGGGTAAAAAACGAATCACTCAATTACTAGAGGATCTAAAAGAAAATCAGCTTCATGAGCTGCACAATTCCGCAGCCATCTACACAGTTGCACAGGTTGCTGTTAATGAACTGCAACAGCAGAGCTTACAGATTGACGAACCGCCTCTTGCAGCTTTACCTTCTACACCAAAGATAATTGATAAAGCCCAGTTACTTAAACAGTATGGTTCTTACCGTGCTTGTCGTAAAGTAGCTAAAGAGCGAGGAATTAAATTTTCTCGCACTCCCAGTTGGGAACAGTTAGCAGCAGCATTGAGCTATGCAGAGGCTTTTCAACAAATCATCAAAACTTATGTTGAAACATATCCTAATTCAAAACTGGAAGGTACTACATTTGAGTTAAATTTTCAATAGTTGGGGTCTTTTGTTTACTTTCTCTAAAAAAATCAAGCGATCGCATCCATAATTTTGTCATTCAACACGGTTTGATTTACTAACAGATACATAAAACTTTTCTAAGGATAATATTGACCAAAAAAATTTGGTTCTTATTAGCAATACCCCCAGAGTAATTATTCCCAAGAGTATTGTCGTTAATTTATTTCCCAAATAATGGGAACCAATCATCACAGTATGCATAGCACTCAACAGTAAGGCTGGTATAGCCAGTAAATGAATCTGTCGCCAGCGCTTACCTAAAGACTTTTGCAACGAATCAAAACTCGTTACAGCAGCAGGAGTCATCAATACCAACGCCATAGCACCCGCAGTCATACCCAACTGAAAATCAGGTGGTAAGAACCAAAAAGCATCAAGATTCCATTGCAACGAGTGTTCCATCATGTGGACAGCGTGGACAACGGCAAGTACAAAAGCACCTACCCCTAAAGCACGACGATAACGTAAAGGTGCTGCCCACAAGTAACTTATCGGACGAGCAACAAGTGCTAGCATTAACAAGATCAGTGCCGCATGTCCGGTATAATCTGCCATAGTGTCCCCAGTCCGCAGCAGTGTCAGCACACCAATGGTGAGAGTTACCCAACCACCCAAACGAAACAATTGACTGCGTCTGTCTTTACTCAATACAGATGTAAACACACCTACACCCAACATCATCGGCAAAGTTCCCAAACCAAAAGCCAGCATTGTTGCTGCACCCATCCACAAATTACCAGTTTCCGCAGCTTTAATTTGGGCAACATACAAGAAACCACAGGGCATAAAACCCCAAGTCATGCCTAAAGCTGCTGGTGTCCACCAACTGTTTTGTGAGGAAAGTTTGACCATTGCGCTACTCAAGCGGTTGTGCAAACTTCCCTGTAATAAAGGATGTAACACTGGGATTCGCGGCAAGAAGTCGGGTTTGATGTGTCCTAACCCAAACCAAATCAACATAATACCAGTGATAATTGCTATCCACTGCCGTAATTGGCTACCAACTCCTGCGATTTGACCACTAGCAAGTAATACAGAACCCAGTACCCCAATCCCTGCACCAACTAGGGTATAACTCAGCATTCGTCCCAAATTTAGCAGAGTGTGAAATTTGATTTGCTGCCGCCAGTTACCAGCTTCTTGTTGATGAGACAAAGAAAAAGCCACAGCCAAAGGGCCACACATCCCTAAGCAATGTCCAAAACTTCCCAAGAACCCTAAGGTTACGAGCAGCCACAAATCTAACATGCTAAAGCTGATTTTGTTCCATAGGGAACTTTAAGCTAAATATTCACCTCCTGTCAAAAGACGAACTGTCAAACTCTGATGTGTGTTAATAAGTAGTCGTGCAAAATAAATTATCTATTTAGGCAAGGGAACTCTTAACAGGGAAAGAATATAGCGATTTTAGTCGGATACATAACCAAACATGAAAATTCTTATCCCTTATGCCCTCTGCCATCTGCCCTCTGCCTTATTTTCAAGCTAGTATCATAAATTCTAAGGCGCACTGTGAACCCAACATAAAAGGCTTTACCTCTGGGAAGCCCAGATAGCAAAGCCTTTATCACCACATTCATTACTGTAACCTAAGAACAGGTATAAACTTATGGTTCAGGCTTAACACTGTTGAGATACGTATCAAAATCAACATAAATTTGGGTATTATCACTATTTTGATTAAGTATTCTCCCCGCCGCTAAACCATTACGATCTAACAGCCTTTCCACAGCCTGTTTAGCATTAGTACCACGCTTGAGAGTAAATAATAGATTACTGTTATTGCAAATATCATATGTGGTGGCAGCAGCACATACAACAGGTTGTTTATTCAACGTACCAGAAATAATGGTTTTGAGAGTACCGTTATCATAGCTTCTTTGAAATCTATCCGATACTTCTCTACAGCGTTGTACAGGAGATAACTTAGAGGAGAAGTAATTGTTCGGAACCCAGCGAATCATTGGTATTTTCCTTCCATTGTTAGTCTTGGCAAATGTCGTCGGATAACCTTTGCTAACAGCACAAAAGAAGGTTGTACCACTGGCATAACTAGGCTGATAGGTAATTGCAGCTGTGGTAGATGCTGTCAGCAAAGCAATACCAGAAACTCTCGCAACTTTTGTCAATACGGAACTACTACTGCTCATAAAAAGTGCGTGAATAATTAAAAAGCGTAAATCCCACTGTTGTGGGGATATAAACAGCTACAACTTTTATTTGTAGCATTTCGGAATCATACTCAGATATATCAGTAAAAATAACATTATTTAAATGTGAAAATAGTTAAATATATTTATGCTGATTTTTATTTCATGAACAAGTAGCGAATTATACTTGTATTTTGTTGATTGCGATCGCGCCATCAACTTCATACCTTATAAACTGATGCCTTACAGTTGACAAATCCTCTGTAAATGCGATCGCTTACAGCAAACATACAAGACATTAGCCGAGAATATTTTATTGATTGCAATCTATATTGTTTCTTATTTTTCTATCAATAGACTGATTAATTGCTTTATATTTCTCAACATAATTAGTAAAAGTAAAAAATTAATAAGGGCATAATCTATGACTGAAGAATTTAAAAGAGGAGATAAAGTAAAGTGGAATACATCTCAAGGTGAAACTACTGGTGAAATTAAAAAGAAACTCACCTCATCCACAGAAATCAAAGGACATCACGTAGCAGCTTCTCAAGAGAATCCAGAATACTTAGTTGAAAGTGATAAAACAGGCAAACAAGCTGCTCATAAACCAGATGCCCTTGAGAAAATAAAGGAATAATGATAGTTTTATGACTAAAGATACAAAATCAATAATTGATGAGTTTCATAGCTCAGTAAATATGACAGTCAAAGAACTCCAATCTTGGCTGCAAACAGACGAATCTCAATCTGTTGGTCAAAAAGATGGAGACTCAGAGTCCATAGGACATAAATCAGGGAAAAAAATTGTTAAATTTTTAGAAAATAAAAAAGATAAATATAATGATGACGACATTTCGCATATGAAAAAAGTCATCAGTTACATCCATCGTCACTTAGCACAAAAACCCAATGGAGATGTGGAAAATACACATTGGCGTTACTCATTAATGAATTAGGGACATGATCCTTTAAAAGGTGAGAATAATTAGTGCCTGGTTACTCCTCATCACAACTAACAAACACCAGCCTCAAAACTATATTTATCCAAACCAGTGAGACGCTTCACAACCTAGTTGAACTGTTTCACATAAATGACGACTGATCCAATCAGATTTTTCTTGCATGATTGAATAAATACCTTGGTGAATCAAACTCTCTAAGTGTATTTGATATTCCAACAAACTACAAGGTAACTTGTAGTTTAGCCATTTAAGTAATATGGGTATGGGGTTGTAAGGGTATAGGAGGAGTTAAATTTTTATACCTTTGTTGTGGACAATTGCCCGTGGGGGTCTTGTACCAGATTACGAACCTCAAAAGCAGTCGCACTAGCAGTACACTACCCGCTACCCATGAATACAGACAAGTCAAATTCTCTTCCCTTATGCCCTCTGCCCTCTGCCTTATTTCTAAGTTAAGAGAGTAAGTCTAAATAGCCTCTAAATCAGCTTCTATGCATTGTGCAAGCTATTTTCGAGTACGATGTGCCTAATAATAAACAAATGACTGCCGAAAGCTAATAGTAGAATAAGGTACAGGATAAAGCTGCATGGGAGGCAGGGAAATTGGATGAACTGAGGGCGGCACTCGAACTTGCAACCGAAGATGAATTGCAAGACTTAACGGCAATTCTGTTTAGCCGTAAGTTCAATCCCCTAGATTATGTTCAGACACCTGAACCGATAGAAATACAAAGCCAAGGTCGTGAAGCTTGGCTAGACGCACTAGAGGAACGCTTTCGTTTTTTGGCAGCCGATGGTGTAACGGTATTGCGAGGACGTACAAACCAGGTAACATATCGGCAAGCGCTACTCCAGGTATGTAAGCATTTAAAAATTCCTTATTCTCATGATTTATCAACTATTGATTTAGAAGCAGAAGTGTTTTTACATCTGCTGGGGCGGGTGTGGAAAAAATTGCCGGAAAAAGAAAAACAAAAACTAACTGCACAAGTGCAGCGTCAGTTGGCAAAATCACAACTGAATGAACCGCTACCACTTTCGTTGCAGCGTGACCCCTTAGGGTTACTTTTAAAAGGAGGTAGCGCTTTAGCTGTCACCTCTGTGATCCAGCCATTGTTGCTGAAGCAAATTGCCCGTCAATTTGCGATACATTTTGCTACCTATCAAGTCACCAAACAAGCCGCACTTGAAGGTGGAGCTGCTGCTACAATGCAGTTTCAAAACTATGTCACTTTGCAGATGGCACGACGGGGTATGGCTGTAAGTGCAGCTCGTTATGGTGCTGTTAGGAGTGTATTTGCATTTTTAGGGCCGATGATGTGGGCTTGGTTTTTTGCGGATTTAGGATGGAGAACGATCGCTGTTAACTATGGTCGAATAATTCCAACTATCTTTGCTTTAGCTCAAATTCGGCTCACTCGTGCAGAATGTTGGGAAATAGCTTGACGAAATAGTCATTGGTCATTAGTTATTGGTCATTAGTTATTGATTATTGGAATATAAGAAACAACTGACAATAAACAATAGACAAATGACACATAACAGATGACTAATGACAAAGAACAAATGACCAAGTATAGATTACCTTTTTTACGTCATCCTGACCCTAAACTCCAATTTTTGTGGAATTCCGCCCAAGTAGGATTGCTAATCTTTCCATTAGTTCCATTGTGGGGAAGCGTGGTTTTGGGCATAGTATTGTTAGGAACATGGCTCATAAAATACCGCAGTATTATTCGTCAACCTCATAATTTAGGATTCACGCTTTTAAGTATATTACTCGTCATTAGTACTGTCTTTGCCTTTGATCAAAAGGAGGCAATTCTTGGTCTATCGAATTTCTTGCCATTCATTTTATTTTTTGCAGCTTTTAGTGTTTTAATTCAAACACCACAACAACTGCGACAGCTATCTTGGATTTTAGTGAGTACTTCTGTAGTGGTAGTCGTCATTGGCTTAGGACAATTGTTTTTTGGTTGGACTACACCACGATACTGGGAAAATATTTTTGGTTGGGCGATCGCATCAGGAGGAAACCCACCTGGTCGTATGGCTTCTACCTTCATGTACGCTAACACTTTGGCTGGTTACCTAGTAATAGTTTTTGTGCTGGGATTGGGTTTATGGTTAGAAGAGTATCAAAACTCAAAACTCAAAACTCAAAACACAAGATTCATTAATTATTCTCCCTTGCGTTTTTTTTCTCCCACTCTCTCACTACTTTTGCTTACCTTAATAGTAATTTTTGATTTTGTGGGATTAATTTTAACCAACTCACGCAATGCATGGGCGATCGCTATTTTTGCCTGTTTAATTTATGCACTTTATCAAGGTTGGCACTTTTTGGTAGCTGGTGTCACTGCCATAGCCACAACTATACTTTTAGCTGCTTTTGCTCCTCGACCGATCGCTGAATTATTTCGCAAATTAGTACCTGCTTACTTTTGGGCGCGGTTAAATGACCAAATGTATCCAGATAGACCAGTTGGTCTCCTCCGCAAAACTCAGTGGCAATTTGCCTGGACATTGACTCAGCAACGTCCTTGGACTGGTTGGGGTTTACGCAACTTTACCCAACTTTACCAAGCAAAAATGCATATTTGGTTGGGCCATCCCCACAACTTTTTTTTAATGCTATCTGCTGAAACTGGATTGCCCGCAACTTTTTTATTTTGCACTTTACTGGGCTGGATATTTATAGCAGGTATGCAACTGTTGCTAAATTCAAAAATTCTCAAAACCGAAGACAAATTAATATTTTTTAGTTATCAAGTAGTATTTGGAGTTTGGGTGTTATTTAATACAGCTGATGTTACTCTTTTTGATTTGCGACTAAATACGCTTTCGTGGTTAATAATCGCTGCTATTTCTGGCGTAGTTTATCGCTCTAGTCAGTACGATAAATTCATCGCCAAGCATATTTAGCGTAGTGAAAAACCTATTCTCGGCATTATCTACCTAAATCAATAGAAAGAAAACTTAAGTGAATACACAGGTGGCAATTAAATATTGAGTTAATAAAATTACTAATATCACGTCTGTGACTGTGAGTGTGGCTAATCACACATTAGTCACTGTTGCTGATTGTTGGGAAGGTGTAGGTACACCCTTTGCGGGTGTAATCCTGCAAGACGGGCATCTTTTGAAAGATGCCCTTTTCTATATTCAATAATTGATGAATAAAAATATTACATCTAATTGAGAATTTAAGAGAATGTCTAGAAATTTGTTGCTAATAGACTATTAGAACTGTAGTATTTTAGAATAAAATAAGGCTATACAAAAATTAACGCTATTTGGTAGTCTGCTAAAGTTAAATAATACAAAAGTGTAATACCAGGAGTAGAACAATCAAAACTGGTAGCTTCAGTCCCAAAACCCCAAGCTTCTCAGCCTTTGGGAGTTACAATATATTAAATGTTGATTAATGCTGAACTACTACTGCAATACCATCGCTGTAAGCGCCGACCTTATCTAGATATCCACGGTGACTTCAGGGAAACAGATGGTGCAAATGACTTGCTCCTAAAGTTGCAGCGAGACAAAATTGCATACCAAAAGACAATCCTCGCACAGTGGAACTCTTGCCAACCTAATTATCCCCAAGGAGACTGGTACAGAGGGAAAACTGCAACTGTGGAACTAATGCAGCAGGGCGTAGAGTGTATTTATCATGGTGTGCTGTTAACTCAGTACTCTGATATCCAGTTGCACTCATATGGGGTAACAAATACAGAAAATATTACAGAAGCAGAAAATTTATCAGCAACATCCCCTGTATCTTCATGTCTTCGTTTCCCTGCGTCTTCTTCCCTCGTTTCTGCTAATTTAGAAACATATACTCTCTTAAGTCGTCCAGATTTACTCATAAAAAAACCGGGACAATCTTGCTTTGGAGATTGGATGTATGTTCCGGTGAATATTGAACTAGGAAAACGTCCCAAGCTGGAGTATCAAACTGTAGCAGCATTTCATGCTCAAGTTTTGGCGGTGGTGCAGCAAGCAGAACCAGAAACGCCTTGGCTAATTTTACGTGGCAAAGAGACCAGATATCCAGTAGATTTGATGAAAGCGATGCCACAAATGCATCGGATGCTGTGGGAGTTAATTCAAACTCTGGAAAGACAACAAGCACCAGAAGTATTTATTAGTCGGCAAAAATGCAACCTTTGCCATTGGTATAGTAGTTGTTATGCGATCGCTCAATTTCAAAAACACCTCTCTTTACTACCAGGTATCACACCTGTTCGCTACACTCAGCTACAAGCACTAAATATCACCACATTAGAATCTTTAGCACAAACAAATCCTACATTCCTGGAAAATCTACCTGGTTTTGATAGCGAAGTCGCTTGTAAAATTGTCGTTCAAGCTCAAGCCGTATTAGAAAATCGTCCACTCATCCTACCTTGCCAAGACGAAATTTTCACATCAAGCGAAGATGATGTAACTACAAATGGAACTATGGTAGTCAGTGGTATTTACCCAAAACTGAATACACTGCTACTTTCTCCACAGCAAATAAATCATCTGAGTGTTAATAATTTGCCTCCAGACATATCATTTACAGCGCCGATTGAGTTTTATTTTGACATTGAAGCCCAACCAGATCTGAATTTGGATTACTTATTGGGGGTTTTGCTTGTTGACAGACAAACCAATACAGAACAGTTTTATTCTTTTTTAGCAGAAAAGCCAGAAGACGAAGAATTAATCTGGCAGCAATTTTTGAATTTAGTGTGGCAGTATCCTGATGCGCCAATTTATCATTTTTGCGTGTACGAATCTGATACGGTCAAACGACTGGCTAAACTTTACCGTACTCCCCACGCTGTTGTCCAGCCTATATTGAATCGGTTTGTAGATGTATATGAAAAATTAACTCAAAGTGTAGCATTGCCAGTAGAAAGTTACGCCTTAAAAGCGATCGCACGTTGGTTGGGGTTTGAGTGGCGCAATCCAGAAGCAAGTGGCGCTAAGTGTATATACTGGTATGATCAGTGGTTAAGAACAGGCGATCGCACCTTACTAGAAAAAATTCAATCTTACAACGAAGATGACTGCCGCGCTACACGCAGTGTCAAAGACTGGTTTGTCAACTTTTTGGTGAACTGAGCATGATATCGTGTTGTTGACTTTTATGTTAACAACGCTTACCCATGCACTTATTCAGAAAAATTCTGAAATTTACCCAAATTATTTTATTTTTTTTGCCAATTTTTGTTATCAGTTTATTCTTTAGTAATTTCAGCTCATCTGCTGTTGAAATTGCAGATATAAAATTTATTGGTTCTGCTACTTTACCCAAAGGTTTTTTATTTCAAAAAACAGAAGTAGGAGGATTATCTGGCATCACCTATAATGCCAAAAATGATCTGTATTATGCTATATCTGATGACCGTAGCAATAAAGCGCCTGCTCGTTTTTACACTTTCAAGATAGATCTGAGCAAAGGTTCACTTCAAGACAGTGGCGTTACTACTGTTGCTGTCACTCCACTAGTCAATGAAACTGGTAAAACATTTGCTGCTGGTAGTATTGATGCAGAAGGAATAGCCTTAACTAGCAAGTCAACAGTATTCATTTCTTCTGAAGGTGATGCGAATCAATTCATAAATCCTTTTATCAAAGAGTTCTCTTTGTCTTCCGGTCAAGCGTTAACAACACTATCCATACCAAAGAAATTTTTACCAGATAAAAATGGAAAACAAGGTATCCGTAACAACTTAGCTTTTGAAAGTCTCACCATTACACCCAACGAGAACAATTTATTTACAGTCACTGAGAATGCTCTCATTCAAGATGGTTCAGAAGCGAAGCCAAATACTAGTAGTCCATGTCGAATTTTGCAATATAATCTATTTACTAATCAACCAGAAAAAGAATTTCTTTATCTTACTGAACCGATAGCACCATTTTTTAATATATCTCGCAAATTTGCTAGCGGCATACCTGATTTAATTGCTATTGACAATCAAGGACATTTTCTGAGTTTAGAACGGTCTTTTACTGGCTTGGGATTTTATATTGCACTGTTTCAAGTTTCTTTGACAGGAGCTTCGGATATTCATAATGTTGAAAGTATTTTGACATTAGATACCAAAAATATCAAACCAGTCCAGAAAAAGCTACTTTTTGATTTAAGAAAGCTTGATGTATTTTTAGATAATATCGAAGGTTTAACTCTTGGCCCCAAATTACCAAATGGACAGCGCTCATTAATCCTTGTCAGCGACAATAATTTTAATTCTCTGCAACGTACCCAATTTTTAGCTTTTGAACTCAAGATAGAGTCACCACTAATTCGGTTATTACGTCGTCTGAGAAATCTTAATTTCCAACGCTAACATAACATAACTGATGCCTGTTTTATTTGTAAATGGCTATTTGCCACGTATTACATAGCTATTTTCGTTTGGATAGATGCAATACGCTTGAACCCCACCCCCAACCCCTAAGCGCAAGCGCTTAGGGGAACAAAAGCGCAGCTTTAGTGGGGTTTCGATTGTACTTCACACAACTGAGAACTGCTATAGTTCCAGAAACGAGTCATACCGTTTTGCTATAAATCGATCTGATGGGGCGACAAGGAAGAAGATTTCGATCAAGAATTTTATGAAATGGTATCAAGACTTGATTGGTAAGCTATTTTATATTTAACTGACTTAATATATAGATTTTTATCAATGCATTTCTATTGAAAATTTAGATGGAACTTTGCCAATAAGAGGTACAAAGTTAAGCGAAAATACTTATTAGAAGTGGCTTTTGCATCAGACTCAACAAGGAGTAGCGTCAATTGAAACACGCATTTGTATTAGCAATACCAAAATGCTTGGAGTCATGGTGTGGTCGGGTTGACGAAATTTCTAGTTGGCAAACCCAGGATCAAGTGTTCTGTCCATATCAAAAGAAGGTGTTGGGAGAAAGTCAACGAACAGACCACAGTTCCAAAAAACCTTATCTAGATAAAATCGTACAACTATAGCCAACAGACTTGTTAATTCTTAAGGAATTATCAAAGTCCTATAGAAATAGTTTATTTTTCCCCATAACATTACGGTCAACCCTTATCCAACAGGCAATTCCCGTGTTAGAAGCATGTATATTTGCAACAATATTGTGCGGATTTTTCGGCATCATCTTTAAAAAAAATCTTGTTATGAAGATCATCTCTATGGATGTCATGAGTACGGGGGTTATTGCCTATTACGTGCTGATAGCATCACGAGATGGCTTGTTCACACCTATTTTTTCAGACGTCAAAAATGTCGCTTACTCCGATCCGGTTCCCCAGGCGGTCATCTTAACGGCGATTGTGATCGGCTTTTCGATTCAAGCCTTAATGCTGGTCGGTGTCATGAAGTTGGCACGGGATAATCCCACATTAGAAAGCAACGAAATCGAGAAGAATAATACGCCATGAGTACCTTTACAATCGCCTGGATTGGACTGCCGTTTTTTATGGGGTTCATTATTTATCTACTCCCCACACTGGATCGCTACCTCGCACTGGGCATAGCCCTTGTTTCAGGCGGATATGCCTTGCAGCTATTTGCTGATCGCTCACCACTGACACTGCAATTACTGGATAATTTCGGCGTCACATTAGTGATCGATCAATTGAGTGGCTACTTCATATTGACAAATGCCTTGGTAACGGTGGCGGTCATTCTCTACTGTTGGCACAGCGATAAGACAGCTTTTTTTTATGCCCAGACAATCATTTTGCACGGCAGCATCAATGCCGCGTTTGTCTGTGCGGATTTTATGAGTTTATATGTGGCGTTAGAGGTGAGCGGGATTGCCGCGTTTCTCTTGATAGCCTATCCTCGCAGCGATCGCTCAATTTGGGTGGCTTTACGCTATCTGTTTATCAGCAACGTGGCAATGCTGTTTTATCTAGTTGGTGCCGTGCTGGCATATAAAGCAAATCATTCGTTTAGTTTTGCCAGTTTGCGCGGCGCACCTCCCGAAGCCCTTGCTCTAATTTTTTTGGGACTGTTGGTCAAGGGAGGAATCTTTGTCTCGGGATTGTGGCTACCCTTAACCCATTCCGAAGCGGAAACACCCGTGTCGGCCATGCTGTCGGGAATTGTGGTCAAAGCTGGTGTCTATCCGTTGGTGCGTTGTGCGCTGATGGTAGATGAGGTTGATCCGATAGTCAGGTTCTTTGGAGTTGGAACGGCGCTGCTGGGAGTGTTCTATGCCGTCTTTGAAAAAGATACCAAGCGGATGTTGGCGTTTCACACGGTTTCGCAGTTGGGCTTTATCCTTGCTGCACCGAAAGTCGGTGGCTTTTATGCGCTGACACACGGGCTGGTCAAATCGGCGCTTTTTCTGACCGCCGGAGCTTTACCTAGTCGCAACTTCAAGGAGTTGCAACAGAAGCCGATTCATACTGGGGTCTGGATTGCCTTAGTCATTGCCAGTTTCTCGATCTCAGGCTTTCCCATGTTGTCTGGCTTTGGGGCCAAGATTTTGACAACAAAGAATTTACTTCCTTGGCAAGCGATCGCTATGAACGTTGCGGCCCTGGGAACAGCAATATCATTTGCCAAATTCATCTTTCTACCGCGTGGCGGACAAGGGGAAGTACAACCCGGTTTCTGGCCAGCAGTTGTTCTATTGATTGGTGGTCTGTTTGTGGCCAATGTCGTGTATTTCGAGGCGTATACCGTCGCGAATATCATCAAACCTCTTGCGATTATCGGCGTTGGCTGGGTGGCATATTTTTTGATTTTTCAACGGTCAGTACTCAAGCTACCGCGTGTACTTGAGCAATTCGAGCATCTGATCGGGATGATGAGTTTGATGTTGATCCTGTTGTTCTGGATGGTGTTTGCTTGACACTCCCACAGGGCTAAAGCCGATGGGATTCTTTAACAGGCTAACCTCTAGGGCGGCATCAATTGCCCCTACTCCCTCCGGCAGTGCATAAACTTACCATTGGGTCTACTTTTGTATGCTTGTTGCTTCACTCACTCAATTGTTTTTACTTGTAGGGGCTGGAACTAGAGTGCATTGCACTGATTCAACCGTTTCAGTTAAAAACCTTTTAACTAGAACGTCCCGCTACGGGGAATTTCACCCACTTAATTAAGGTCATTGTGGCTACTTCTGTTATATCATTGACGGCACGCAACTGTGCCGAGTCGTGTTTTCTCCAATACCTGAAGGATATAGGTTTCAACACCACCCGTGAGATTTTATGATTGGGTATTTGAATCTGATATTGCGATTGATCATCTGGTTTCTGCTCACCGCTAATCTGAGTGTGGCAAATATCATTATTGGCGTCAGTATCGCACTCCTATTGCCGGGGGGTCCCAAAGCCCCAGGAAGATTGAAGGATTGGCTACGGGCATTGGGTGAGGTGATCGTGGCAATTCCACAGGCCTACATAGAGGCTTTTGAAATCATCCTTCGTCCCCATACCCAAGAAGATGTCACTCTAGAACGAGTAAAACTAGGACGGACGCCCGGGCTCATATTTTTGGATATATTTCTGATCACTTTTACGCCAAAGACTGTTGTCTTGAAATACCACGAAGATGGCTGGTATGAAGTACACCGAGTTCGACGGAGGAAGAAAAAAGCATGAATAATCTGAACTTGGTACTGATTGCAATGATTCTGGCTTTGCTCATCCCCTTCTATGAGGCATGGAAGGATGATAATGTCTGGCAGAAGATGTTGGCATTTTCCAGTATCGCGACTAAGACCTCAGTCATGATTTTGGTAGTATCTGTCTTGCGCGATGATTGGATGATCGGTGTTGTCGGGGTAATTATCTTGAGTGTGGGGAATGCCGCATTAATGCTGCTAGCACATGTAATTAAAAGAATGAATGATGTACCAAATGAGTGAGATAAGTACTTAAGCAGAATTAATTACACACATGATTTTCTTGTTCCCTGTTAAATTTTATCCAGCTACTTATGATCAACCTGTTTAGCTATATCTGCATCGGGGTCGGAATCGTCTTCTGGTTTTGGGGAACCTCTCACCTGCTCGGCAAGCGATCAGTATTATTCAAGCTGCATAGTCTTTCAGTGGCGGATACCCTGGGATCAATGAGCATTATCTTTGGGTTGCTTCTGAAGATACCCAGTGAATGGCCGTTACTTATTCTCGCCATTATCTCTTTGGCAATCTGGAATACGATGCTGGGGTATGTGTTGGCATACTGTTCTAGTAGCGGAGGTCGCAATGACTGATAGTTATATCTACATCATTATCGCCCTGCTGCCTTTGGCTGCATCTATGCTGGTACTTCAGGTCAATCCATACCATGCCTTAGTCATCCGTGGCATCCTGGGAGCAGTGGCGGCATTGGTATATGCAGTTTTGGGAGCGCCGGATGTTGCTTTGACTGAAGCATTGGTGGGTACTATGCTCGCGATTACTCTCTACGCGATAACGGTGCGTTCCTCATTGGTAATGCGTCTAGGCGTGATTAGAGACGAGTCAGCAGAGGCAGATGAAGATCACCATTTTGGGCAACTGATGGATGAGTTACGAAAAATTTTTGGCAAACGCCATATGCGCCTTGAATTAGTAACCTACACAAATACGCAGGCTTTGCACCGAGCGCTGCTGGAAAAAGAAGTCCATGCGACTTGTAGTCAAGCAGAATACAGCGATCAAAAAGGTGCAGTACCTGGGGATGAACAGAGATCATATCACACCGCAACCAGGGTTCAACGCATCTATGACATCATACAAAACGAAATTTCATTACCAGGGACAACCCTAACCTATGTAATTACACCAGAGTTAGAGGAGAAGCATTGATGAAATGGGTATATATTGTCGCGGGGATAGCACTGTACGTAAAAATGCTCGTCATTCCCAACCCAGCACCGGACTTGTCGATCTCTATTGTTGAGTCGGTTGTAAGAGATAGTGGAGTACCAAATGCAGTTTCAGGTATCATTTTTAGGAATCGTCTGTACGACACTATTTTTGAAGTAGTGGTATTTACAATTGCGATCTTGGGTGCCAGTTTTCTGTTGGCGAATGAAAGACCGTCCTGTACGATTTATCAGTTCACAGATCAACCATCAATTGTACTGGCACGCCTGGGAGCGACAATTGCCGCGTTGGTGGGTATCGAACTGGCAATTCGGGGACATTTGAGTCCTGGTGGTGGTTTTGCGGCCGGGGTAGCGGGGGGAACAGCGATCGGGTTAGTGGCGATTACTTCATCATCGCAGTGGATGCAGGCGATCTACAAGCGCTGGCACGCTGCTACATGGGAGAAGGTTTCGATTCTAATTTTCATTGTACTAGCGGTGATAACTTTGGCTGGATTAGAATTACCGCACGGAGAATTGGGCGCCCTTGTTAGTGGCGGGGCTATCCCCATACTTAATATTCTGGTGGCAGTAAAAGTCGCCTTGGGATCATGGGCGGTTATTTTGGTTTTTATTCGTTATCGAGGATTGTTGTGAAATTTGCCATCCGTGGGTACATGATGAACTCAACTGCGATCGCTCTTCAGCAATGTACGATTTTACTCCCGCAATGCATAACCCACACCGCGCACTGTATGAATTAAACGCTTCTCGTTATTTTCCTCCAACTTGAGCCGTAGATAACGAATATAAACCTCAATAATATTAGAATCACCCATAAAGTCGTAACCCCAAACTTTTTCTAAAATTTGATCTCTAGTAAAAACTTGACGGGGATATGAAAGGAGATATTCTAGTAAGTCAAATTCTTTTGCTGTTAATTCAATTGCTCGTTTACCTCGAAGTACTTCACGAGTGCGCCGATTTAAACTTAAGTCTGCAAACTGCAACAAGTCTTCATCTGTTTCTTGGCTGCGGCGGAGATGGGCGCGGATTCTGGCTAGCAGTTCTTCAATACTGAAAGGCTTAACTACATAATCATCGGCTCCTGCATCTAATCCTGCTACGCGATCGCTGACTTCATCTTTTGCTGTCAACAAAATTACTGGTATTGTAATGCCTGTTGCTCGCAGACGGCGACAAATTTCTAAACCAGACAGTCCTGGTAACATCCAATCTAGAACTGCTAAATCAGGCGATGACTCTCGTGCTAAAGTTAGCCCAGTGATGCCATCATGGGCTATACTCACTTTGTAGCCTTCGCTACTCAGTTCTAATTCAATAAATCGCGCTAGTTTGACTTCATCTTCAACCAAAAGGATATGTGCTGTCATCTGATTTTAGATTTTAGATTTTGGATTAACCCCACAGCTATCTCTGGAGGCTTGTACTCTGTCCAGAATTATTGGTCATCTGATTTTAGATTTTGGATTTTGTTGCTTGATCTCCACAAATAAATGTAATTTTGTCCAACCACTTATATCATGTCCGACTAATTACTTATGATATAAAGCTTGGGCATTGGACATTGTAAATTCATCAGTATCTTAATTACCAATTACCAATTACTTTGTATCCCTGTCTGCTGCGACTAACTATATAGGTAAAGTGATTGTAAAAGTACTTCCTTCTCCTAATTTTGATTGTACGCTCACACTACCCCCCATACCCTCTACAAGTGTTTTGACAATCGATAAACCCAAACCACAACCCCCACTTGCATGAGACCGAGATTCATCTACACGATAAAATCTCTCAAAAATACGGGCTTGGTGTTGTAAAGGAATGCCATAACCCTTGTCGTAAACTTGAATAATAGCTTTGTCCTGAATTTGATTCAACTTCAAAGTTATAGGTGTACCAGCTTCAGAATACTTCACAGCATTATCAATTAAATTCAGTAATACTTGTTTGAGACGACTGTAATCTGCTTTTACTTCAATTGGATATTTGATTGAGTCGATTGTAATTACGCGATCGCTATATTTGTCTGCCATCATCACGGCTTCTTCAACTAAGTCATTCAGAACATAAGATTTCATCTGAAACTGCAAATACCCACTATCTGCTCGTGCTAAATCAAGTAAATCCTGTAGCAGACGAATGGTACGTTCAGCTTCCGATGCAGCAGTTTCTAAAGCTTCTTGTTGAGTTGGAGTTAAGTTATTTTGTCTTCGCAAGACGCTTTGCAAATAACCATGTACAATCGTTAAAGGTGTACGTAACTCATGAGAAACATTACTTACAAATTCTCGCTCTTGCTCCCATGATTGGGAAAGGCGTGATAATAGCATAGTTAAAGTTTGAGCTAATTCTTTGACTTCGCTTGGTGCATTATCAAGATATAACTGTGCTTTGCCTAAATCTTCTGCGGAAATGACAGCAGTCATTTGACTTAGCTGACGCAGAGGTTGCAGGGAATGCTTAATATAAAGTGCGATCGCAATTATTAGTACAATAATTGCCAAAATACTAGTAATACTTAAACTTTGTACCATTACCACAAACATTGTTTGTTCGCGAGTAATATCCTTAACTACAAATAACTCACCTAGTAACTTACCCTGCACTTCTACAGACCCACCACATAAAACAAAGTAACTTTGATTAACTTTGTAAACTTGTGATTGAATTGACATATTAGTTAAAGACATCAACTCATCTACCATAAAATTAGGCAATAAATCTAATGTGGTAGATTTTACCAGTATTTTATTATCAGGGCTTTTTAACCATAAGAATGTATTAGTATCCGCCAGATTATTAATAGCCTTTTGCAAACCGATTTCAGGTTGCATCATTTCACTATAAATTTGCACATCTTGTGGGAAACGCTTAGCTATTTGTTCTATATTATTTTTATGACTATCAATTAAAATTTGCTGCATTTTCCAACTAGTCCATGTAGCGAGGCTACCTAATACCAAAGCTGAAAATGTAGTAATGCCAATCGTTAGGCGTAAATGTAATGAAAATGGGTCTATAATTGTCCAAATTTTTTTGATTTGCTTCACTGTTTTGATTAGATTTTAAGTGTCAAGTAAGACTTTAATAATCAACTAAGACTATTAAATATAACTTTACTGTTAACTGCTACATTTTTTAGTTATAGTTGATTTGAATTGTTATCACTTTTTATTAATGAATGAAAATGCCTAAATACAGTATTTTTTAGATTCATGAAATTAATAAAACTCTTAAACAAATGCTATCTGCAAGTTAAAAAAACCTAGATTCGTATCAATTTATTCCTAAACAATTACATTGATACTACATATTATTCGCATTCTCTAAGTGAGATTAGGAAGCCTCACACGTAGTTTTAGGAAGTGTGAGGTACTTCACTAAGTTGTTAGTTAATCTTGACTAATTTAAATTGGCAGTACCAAAAGTAGCATTAAACTTGCGGCACCAGATAGCGACAGATTTATAGTCTACTAAATTGATATTGCTAGGAATGGAATATATTTGAGTGCCACTATATTTTTGTAAGGGAGCAATGATAATGTAGTCTCCTTCTTTTAAAGGATAGGATGGTGATTTAGTTGAATTAAGTACGTTATCTAAACGATGTAAAATTACTACTAAATCTGGCCCTGATTCAGATGTCTTAAACGACTGATCAAGTTCTAGAAACAATTTACCGTCTTTGTTTGTAATACGGACTGTTCCTTGAGTAGTATGTTCTCCAGAAATAAAGGTACCTGACTTGGTAACAGTTGACTGTTGAGATTGTGCTAATTGAACTAGGGACTCCGCCTGAGTTGAAGACATAGGAACAGATGTATTTACAGCCATAAGACTTTTATTAGACTGATTGTTTTTTATTTCTCGAACACAGCTAACTATAGCAACAGAAGACAAACTCAATATTAATAAATGTTTTAATTTCATAAGTCAAATACCTCAATGCATTAATTAGATATACTGCTTTCAGTTTGAACTTTAAAATAATTATGACTTGAATAATTAGTCTAAAAATTATGGCTATATAAGAGTTAATAGCTATAAAACTGATATTTTGTTTAAAAACTTCTTATAAATTTCTCAGCAAAATTTAAATTTTCAGTCTCTGAGGAAGTTAGCTGTTATCTGTCTTGAAAGCCAGAAGACAGATGGCAGCTATGTGTAAAAGAAACTTTCCAAACTTTATTGTGAACTCTGCTATGGAATTGCACTAGCAGCCACACGTTAGGTGACACAGGTTACGTATAGGAGACTCACCAACCCCTAAAACTACTTATTTCTTGCCTTCTGCATTCCGCAGTCTACCCAAAGTTGGTAGAAGAGATGATAAAACTCTAGCTAAATTCCCGTGAGAACTCAAAATTTTCGCTCTTCCTGTTGTAGCAATCGGCGTAGAGTTTGAAAAGGGAAACACATAGACAAGCAACTACTAACCACTAAAAAATCAGTGTAACTACTTATTTAATTCCGAATATTCTTAACTAATCCTTCAGTTTCAGTGTAATTTCTCATACTTGTCAATTCATAAATATGTTAAACCAGTTTAACAGGCGTTTACATATTTTTACTGGGATGAATTTGTCAAACTTTTATAATCACTTGCATTGATTTTAATAGTAAATAAATAAGGTTTAAAAATGTTGATTCTTTTTGACCATAAAATTATATATTAAATTGGTTTTTCCAATATTAATAATACTAGAAAATAATTTATTTTATGTTGCAACAAAAAATTCATCATCAAGTTACACAAAAAACAGAATTAGATGCTTATATTGGTAAATTTCTCAATAATCGTTATCTGATTAGAGATTTAATTGGCAAAGGTGGAATGGGTAGAGTCTACCTAGCAGAAGATGTTGCAAAAGGAGGTATGGCAGTTGCAGTTAAGATTTTGTCAATGAATTTAGCTAATCAACAACTTTCTCAACGCTTTGCTAGAGAAATTTTTATTGGCGCTCAATTAGGACGCAAAAGTACACATATCGTTCGAGTATTGAGTTATGGTGTCACTGAGGACAAAATTCCTTATTATGTCATGGAGTATCTACAAGGAAAAAATCTTAAACAAATTCTGAAGAATGAGACTTTTAAAATACCAAATTTCTTAGAAATTTGTCATCAAATTTGTTTGGGTTTACAGTGCGCTCATCAGGGTGTTAGTATTAAAGGAGAAATTTTCCCAGTTATTCACCGAGATATTAAACCAGAAAATATCTTTCTTATCGAAGATGATAGTAAGGATAAAATTGTCAAAATTTTAGATTTTGGTATTGCCAAATTTTTAACTGAGCGTGCTGGAATTACACTAGCTGAGTCTTTTATTGGCAGTTTACCTTATTGTTCTCCAGAACATATGGAAGGACGTAAACTCTTAGATGTGCGTTCAGATATTTACAGTTTAGGAGTGTTGATGTTTGAAATGCTAACAGGCAAACATCCATTCCAAATTAAAAGCAATTCTTTTGGTGAGTGGTATCAAGCTCATCGCTTTGAAATGCCCCCTATATTTGAAGATATAGCACCTCAGATATCTATACCCAAAGAGCTAAAAAAATTAGTGATGAGTTGCTTAGCTAAAGAAGTAAGCGATCGCCCTCAAAATATTAGTCAGATATTAGTAGTATTAGAACAGTTAGAGCGTAAATATAATAATCTGATCATTGAGAACAATAAAAATGTTCAAAGTCAAGAACTAGTACATTTAATACCTATTACCTCATTATCAGAAAAATTTTGTTTACAGAAAACTTGGCCGAAAAACCAACCAATAGCTCCAATTTGTTTTTCACATTTATTGCCTACACAACAAGGAAGCGTACCTACTTTTTGGGCGATGTTATCTAAAAAAGAAATAAATAAATTTATGGATAAAAATAATTATACAGAATTTATTTTTCAAAAAAATATATATCCTATTGTTTTGTGGATAACGGTTTTATCAGATGCTCAAGTTCAACTGACACGCTGGTTATCTTGCTTTTTAGATTTAAAAGATACTAAAGGACAAAAACTAGTACAAAGTTTAGCAAATACTGGCTACTACCATTTACTCTTTTTCGCATTGGAAGAGCCGACAGCTTGTGTTAATGTCATCACCTTAACTCTGAGTGTATCTCAGCGTCAGCAACTATTATATTGGTTGAATTCTAGTCAAAAACTAAATACAATATCTTCTCTTAATGAAAGTAAAACAATCTTGAAAACAGAATACGAAAAAATTAAACCTGATATTTTGCAAAAGATTGTAAGCAAGCAAAAAAAAGTGAATTTTAGCATTAAATATTGGTTAGTTAATTTATTTGATAATATCTTAAGCTTATTTTTACAATATTCTTTTATGGAAGAAGGTAGAAGTACGAAAAAAGGCACAACTAAAAGACAATTAGCGAGAGATTCAAATTCTAACTAATCGTAAGCGATCGCCTTCCTGTAGGATGTAGCGCTTGTCCTAGAGTAGGGTAAACCAGGCTTATCTTAATTGATAACTTGCACCAGTATAAAATACTGCTAAGGATTAAAATCCAAAAGCTAATAGAACGAACTTATCTTTAGATGACTCAATAAAAAGATTAGTCTACTTTAGTAAACTTCAGCTATTAGCCCCAAATTTATTTGAGGGCGGGATGTTGTGCAGCCTTGATATTACTGTAAAATGTGAGCCTAAGGCTTTATTTTCATATAGACACACTAATTTTACTACTATATCTAAGGCATAATCTGAAATGCTGCCATTTGAGGTTGTAGCTTATTGTATTCCTGCAAAAGTGTGGTTTACCCTATTTTACTTAGTTTGCATTTATGAAACTGGAGATATCTGATCAACCTTTGACATGGAATGTAAGGGTTTTCGGTATAGCTGCACTGACTACATTTGCGACAACAGCTATCCTCAATCAACCAAGCTACGCTGGAGACACAACTTTTTACTGTGGTCAAAGCAATGGTGTACCGACAACATTTGTTCGTACCCAAAATGGCAAGAGGCTACCAGTGATTCGTTGGGTTTCCCAGTATTTTAGTAGTAAAGGTTTAACACCTCAGCAACGCTGTCAGCAGGTATCTGACAGATTTCAAAGAAGTTATGATAACGGTACGCTGAGATATATCAAAGCAGGTACTCTCAACAAACAGCCTGTTGTGTGTGCCGTTATTCAAAAAAATGCTGCTTGTACAGATACGACTTTATTATTCACTCTCAAACCAGGTAGTAATCCTGACGCTACTTTACGCCAAATAATGGATCGCCGTGCCTTGGCTGCTGGAAACACCACAAATCAAAGTGGGGGCGACACAAGCAACGATCCAGTGAATATTGATGTGGAAGCGTATCTGTATTTCGGAAAATAAATCATGAAATTTTATTACAAAATAGCACCAGCGCTAATTGGAGTCACAATTGCTCTTGTGCAAACGCAAGTGGCTGTAGCGCTATCATCAACTGAAGTTAATAAAATTGCCAAACAAATCACCGTATTAATTGAAAGTAAAAAGCCAAAGTACGGTTCTGGAGTAATTCTTAAAAAAGAGGGTAATACATATACCGTCCTCACAGCTGCTCATGTGGTAGATGTCAAAGATAATTATGAAATTACTACCCCTGATGGCAAAAGTTATGCAGTTAACTACAACAGTGTAAAGCTACTGCCAAATGATGTAGACCTAGCCATAGTCCAGTTTACTAGCCCTCAAAATTACACTGTGGCAAAAATTGGCAACTCTGATGCTAGCACAGAAGGGACAATTGCTTATGTCGCTGGATTTCCTGCACCGACTTATGCGATTAATCAGTCAATTTATACTTTCAGTGATGGGAAAATTACTGCTAATGCCTCAAAACCATTACGTGATGGGTATGCGTTAGTTTATAGCAATGATACGTTAGATGGGATGAGCGGTGGTGCAGTATTGAATGAAAAGGGTGAACTAATCGGAGTTCACGGTAGAGCAGATTTAGATACTAAAGCAATCAAAACAGGTTTTAATTTAGGCATTCCCATTAATACCTTTTTGCGACTGTCAGCAAAAGCTGGGATTGATGTGGGAGTCCCTGTTCCTAATGCTCCTGTTGCTACAGCACCCAAAGCTGATGATTTCTTGATTCAGGCTAGGGATAAGTATAACAAGGGAGATTATAAAGGGGCGATCGCTGATCTCAACCAAGCCATCAAAATTAATCCCAAATATGCCCAAGCCTACATTGGACGGGGTATAGCCCGCAACCTATTGAGAGACAATCAAGGAGCAATTGCTGATTTCAACACTGCCATCAAAATTAATCCTAACGATGCCTATGCCTATGGCAGTCGGGGTAATGCCCGTCGCCAATTGGGAGACTTGCAAGGGGCTATAGCTGATTTCAACACTGCCATCAAAATTAATCCCAACTTAGTTGATGTCTACGGCTTGCGGGGTTCCACCCGTAGTAAATTGGGAGATAAGCAAGGTGCGATCGCTGACTACAACTTAGCTCTCAAAATTAATCCTAACTATGCTTTAGCCTATTATAGTCGGGGTATAGCCCGCTTTGATTTAGGAGACAAGCAAGGTGCGATCGCTGACTACAACTTAGCCCTCAAAATTGATCCTAACTATGCTGATGCCTACAACAACCGGGGTATAGCCCGCAGTGATTTAGGAGACAAGCAAGGAGCAATTGCTGATTTTAACTCTGCTCTCAAAATTAATCCTAACGATGCCTATGCCTATTATAGTCGGGGTAATGCCCCTGTCCAATTGGGAGACAATCAAGGAGCGATCGCTGATTTTAACTCTGCTCTCAAAATTAATCCCAACTTAGCCATAGCCTATAGCACTCGGGGTATAGCCCGTGTTCAATTGGGAGACAAGCAAGGTGGAATTGCGGATTTACAGAAAGCGGCTGATCTTTTTCGACAACAAGGAAACACACAATGGTACCAAAAAACGCTGGAGGTGATTAGATACTATCAGCAGTAAACAGGTGAAAAATGAGGAAGTAGAGAGATTAGCTTTCACATAAAAAGTAGGTTCAAGTTTGCAACGAGAAACTCCAACTTCAGAACTTGAAACTCGACGAAAAACAAGATCCCCGACTTTTTGAAAAAGTCGAGGATCTGTTATTTTTGGGATGGAATTTGTAATCGCTATTCATATCCATAAAAAAGCGATCGCCTACACACTACAGTTCTTGTTCCAAAATTCTCTCAATATCTCTTCCAGCATAGAGAACTCGCAAAATTTGGATGTTTTCGTCTTGTTGAAAGTAAAAAATTAGATACTTTTTGAAATCCTTAACAGCCCACTTACGCAAGCCTTGTAAACGAGGGTTCTGCACTTTATACAATCTACCCATTCCAGGCATTCTTGCTAACTCTGCAAAAGTTTCTCTAACAGCATCAAAAAAATGGAGTGCAGCATCAGGGTTTTCTTGGGCAATGTAAGCAAAATGCTCATCTATATCTAAACTTGCTTTGGGTGTGATGATTATCCACTTTGTCATTATTGTCCCTGACGCAGCTTATTCATCAGGTGTGTACGTTTTTGTTCCCACCATTCATCAGTAACTTCTATTGCTTCTCCACTCTCAAGTCCTTCGATTAAAAGTTCCTCTGTATATTCTTGAGCCTTGCGTTGTTGATCTTGATTGATTAACTCTATAAGGTATTCACTGATTGAACCATAGCCACCTTTTGTAACTTGTTCCTCAACAAAGGTTTTCATTGAGTCAGACAAGAAAATATTTATATTGGTCATAAGCAAGCCAAAATTCAAAATAGTTCGGTGGGGACGCTCCCGTTTAATCTTGATTCATATTCTAATTCTTTCTATGAAGAGGATCGCAATAGAATAGACAGATCAGAAGATATGGCGATCGCTATTCACATACATAAAAAAGCGATCGCATCCTTGCAAATAAAATCTATACTGTTACCAGGTCAAAATATGAGTTGCACCTTTGGCTTTGATGGTAGCAACAAGGTAAAGATCATCATTTGCAATAGGAGTATCACTCAGAAGAAGGTATTTGCTTGATAAAGGTTACAATTCGTTCCACTTCTTGAAACCCTACTTTTGTATGAAACTCGTAACTTGCTTTATTTTCCAGTAAAGCATCTGAAGCAAGTTCCCCACATCCATGTTCCAGTGCCCACTTTTGGGCATACTGGATTAAGGATTTACCCACACCTTGTTTTCGATATTCATCTTTCACATAAATCCCTTCCACATATGCAACAGGACTCTGAGTAGCACCAGGAACATACTCATAGCGCAAAGAAAGATTCATAAATCCCATCGCTGTTCCATCATCAGTTCTGATGAGAAATCCATCTTCACGAGGAGATTGGAGAATATTTGTCAGACTTGCCTGCATTTGTTCGACTGATTCAGTTGACCATAATTGTAAAGCTAGATCTAGCCACTCATTAAAGTTATCCTGGGTAACTTTGACAATTTTCACGTCTGTTCCACAAAAACCTCAGTCCATCTTCAGTCTACCTTCGTTGGTGAATTTTTCTAAGGCTTTTAGGCCGCGATCGCCCCACCAAGTGCAAGAAAATTTAATCACAAGTTAAACTTTTAATGTTATTTTTTTAAACGAAAGCACGGTCCAAACCCAAGATATCCAAGGTAGCCCCTCAAAGCCATTTTGCAAAAGTTATTTTTTTAAACGAACACCGATGCACACGGATGTAGACGCCCGTAAGGGCGGCTTCCCACAGGGTACACAGATAAATTCTTTTTTTGACCAATACGAAAAGCGCCTGCGTACCTTCGCGTTCCTTTTGCGTCCCTGGTGCGTTTAAAACCTTACTTAGCAATCAGTTGCGATCGCAAATCACATTACAATTCCAAAATTTTAAAGTTAAAAGGATGAGCATATAGCCCACCCTTTTGTAAAAAAATGTAAAACTTTATATGAAAACAGATAAGGAACCATGAATTCACAATAGACGTCATAAAAACAGGTGCTTTCAGTTTGAATGCTCTTCTACACAAAACTAGCCGAACTGAAACTAGATTGTTGCATGTAAACGTCTGGGCATACCTAAAGATATAACGCGTGGGTCTGCTTCTAATCTATGTAAATCTGTTTCTGTGACTGTTGCCGTGAATAGCTTAGGTGATATTTGGGCGCGGAGGTTAACAAAATTTGGTATATAACCATCCTCAGCCACTTTTACTGTGACTGCGATTGGCTCGTCGGGACTTTCATTTTGTCGCACCCAGTCTACTGTATTCGGTTCTATTTTTTTAAGTTTGTTGCCTGAGCATTTAATCAAGCGTAAGTGCTTTTTATTCATTTCCTGAAAACCAAATCGTCCATTATAACATTACAGGAAAATTTAGTTAAAATATGCCTGGAATCATAATATCATAGCCGAGTAAACTTGTCTTGTACAGCTGACACAGCTGCATTCAGGTTGATCGCTCCATAGCCATAACGTTCCGGTTGGCTATGTATAAGAAAATTCTTTTGGGTACTTGCTGCCAAAAGCTCACAAATCTCCTCAATGGTGAGTGACTGGTTGTGAGCAAGGGCTTCAGCAAACATTAAGGCGATCGCCCCACTCACCACAGGAGCAGCCATACTAGTACCAGACATACGTATAACTTGAGTAGCTGTGCGTGAGGCAGCAGCCCAGACGTGATGACCAGGGGCAATCAAATCTGGTTTTTGCCGTCCATCGCGTGTGGGGCCGGAACTGGAAAAGAATGATAGGGGCTTATTGGTTTTAGTGTTATCGTAGGAACCAACCACGATACTTTTATATCCACAGGCGATGGTGTTGAGGGTGTGGGTATTATCGTGGGGAGGAACAAAACAAGTTTGACTTTGATCTTCACGCTCAATCCAAGCATGAAATTTCCCATTGATGACATGAACTCCGTGGAGGCGTAGCGTCCAAATCCCACCTGGTAAATCAGGTTCCATAAATACACAAATAACGTTATCTCTGTTATTGGGATCACAGTGGCGGTTAGTGAAGAAGATAATGGTGTTGTCTTCACTGTCTACTACTTCTCCATTTTCTCCCAAATCCACCCGACCCAGACTACTACCATCGGGAGCAATAATTTCTAGTTGAAAGCGATCACCTCCATCGTACCATATTTCTATTTCTTTTTGTCTAGGATTTCTGTGAGGGATTTGCCACTGGAGATCAAAGTGATGATTAGGCAACACAATTCCAGATGCATGAATGCCTGTATCGTAGCTATTACCAGCAGCAATTACTATAGCTCGGTTTGGCTTTTCGGAAACTAAAGCATCAATACCCTGTTCAACTAAAGTTGTCCCGTCATGAGGCCCACCATACAGCCCCAGACTAATGTTAATTACACAAGGGCGATCGCCAGCAATATTAAAGATATATGTCATTGCTTCCAACAGGGCCACCGTATCGCCAAAACACTTTTCTACGGCTTTTTCACCATTTTCAATCAGAGGAGTATATTCATTTTGAGATAGTTGAACAAACACGATATCTGCGGCGGGGGCTACACCCGAAAAACCACTCCCTTGTCCGTTACCAACGGCAATATCCATAACGTGAGTGCCGTGGGCCCTTTCTTCTAGTTCGTATTCTAAGACAGCATAAGGATCACTTGCGCCAAGTGCTTGATTGATCTCATCCCGCCTATATTCTTGACCATATCCATAGGGACTTTTAGGATTAGGATGACCATCTTGGTTCCAAAAAGCTAGTAATCTGGTAGAACCATCAGGATTACGAAAATTTTTGTGAGCAAAGTCACAACCGACATCAATAATACCAACTACAACACCACTTCCCTGTTCTTCTAGAGAATTTTGAGAATAAAGGTCTTGGATAGCGGCAGTTGCTGGAGAATTAATATTTATAGTTGATTTTAGTGCTTGTGCTGGTTTCAAGCTAACCACACACTTGGACTGCTTTATATGCTCAATTCGAGAAACTGGAATTCTACCTGTGACAATTCGCTCACCATTGGGCGTACTACCCAAGTTAGCACCCGGATAGACTTCGTTCATAGATAGCCATTCCTTGAAATTATTTACCTTAGCAATAACTGCAACCTCTTCCTTTTCAGTTGATGTAGTAGCAGCTATGGTTATTCCTCGGCTTTTGCGTTCAAGTAGTCTTTGTAGCCGAGGGTCGATGTCAGTAAATATATCTGTTGATTCAAATTGCAATTGCATGGAAGAAAATTTTTAGCTGAAAACAATAGTTTGGGTCTGTAATTACATTTACAGGCTCTTTCCAATGTATTTCAGAAAAAAATCAAATGGAATATACCTATTTTAGATTTTGGATTTTGGATTTTGGATTATTAGATATAATCGAACTGCTTTAAATTAGAGAAGGGAGTATTAACTAAAAAACAGGCGGAGGGAGAAAAATCTTCTTCCTGGCAGAGTTTTTTGGATGTGATTTTACGTTTAATTATATCTACTGGAAATGAAAGAAGGGGATGTGGTAAAGAGAATAGTTGGTAGGGTGTGTTACGGTACGAGATGAAAAAAAGATAGCGAAAAAAATTTTTTACTGTAACGCACTGTTCATTGTGGTGCGTTGCGCTGCGCTCTAACGTACCTTAAAAAGTAAAGATTTACTAATGTGGATTAGGGCTGTGGCAAAATTTATATTTTACAATATCGACCACCGATGAACACCGATGTAGACGCGCCCATCGGCTTCCCGTACTGCGAAGCAGAACCCGAAAGGTAGGGTACACGGATAGTTACAGATGGATTTTCCGTTGGTGGCAATAGTGGTATTTGGTGATTATTAGTCTTCTTACCTATTATTTATTATCAGCAAGAGTAGATTTAGATTAGACATTAATTTTTCAAGTTAGGCAATTATCACTTTTGTATTAGTAATGAAAAAACTATTTACACTTTTTAGTGAAGAACGTAACCAACTCCAGGAAGAGATTGACAAGGCAATCAGTGTTGAACAAGTAGTGAAGTTGGTGCAAAACAGAATTGATCATCTAGAAAGAATTTATATAAGTGAGCTAAATGTGGCTCAGGTACGTTTAGCTTCCTTTTTTTTAGATGCATTGCGCCAATCAATTGCTACTCTCGCTGCACCTCAGGTTTCTCAAATGAGTCTCTTAGAAGCAAAGCCAATCACTAACCAAATTACAAATTTGTCTGCGAACAGGTTAATTCTGAAACTGCTCAAGGCACTTCTTTATATAGGTATTTTAGGTTGGTTGTTCTATTTAACTGAAACTACCCCTGGTGCATGGATGGCTATCTTACTAGCTTCTGTGCTGATCGGACTAGAGGTGGTGTTGCAACTTGACAAAAATAAACAGGAAAATAATTCAAATTTTGCTGAGTTAAGAGAATTACCCCAAGCAACCCTAAAATTTGATAGCAAGATTCTTCTAGATAATCTTGGGGATGCTCTCAACACGATAGACTTAGCAGTCGCTAGAGTTGAAGAAGGGAATAAACCTTTTGATGATCGCGCTATAGAAGAACTGCCAGAACTATTAAATTTTCTGCAAAGACTAATAGGCGCGTCATTTCTTGATAAACCCCAAATGATGCTGGAGTTAGCAAAAATTTTGCCCCAGATTTTAATGGAACAAGGAATTCGTACGCAAATTTACCAACCAAGTAATCCCTCGAGCGATCGCGCTTTTTTTGATTTCGAGCCAAGTATTGATCCTGACACCAAAGATTACGTCACTATCACTCCTGCTTTATTGAAAGGCGATCGCTTGCTCAGACGGGGACGGGTAATTGAACCAGCGTATTCTCAGGCTAGAGAATAAAAGGGTCGGGAGATGGGGAACTCACCGGTCTCCACTTCCCTAAGGGAGTGGGAATTAGGGGCAATGGGGAGAGAGTTTGATGCTTTTCCTAATAATTATTAAGGATATAAATTGTAAGCGTAACAGCTGAAAAGATAGTAAGAATATGGAAATTTTAGAAACAATTGGTTTTGATTTGGGACATGGTGAAACAGCTGTAGCAAAAGCTGTAGTGGAGAGTATCGAACCTCCCCAGATGCTGGAAATTAATAATAAGAAAAACCAAATAACGGCTCTTGGTTGGCATCCTCAATTAGGTTATCTTGTCGGAGAACAAGCGTTAATTCAAGCCGGTGTAACTCAGCTGCAAATATCTTTTAAGCAAAAACCAAATCACGATCTAGATTATAGAAAAACAATTAGCACTTTTGTTGCAACCTACTATCGTCTTTTGCAAGAAAGCAAACAAATCGAAGGCGGAACAACAAGCTACTTTTACGTTGGTTGTCCCTCAGGATGGTCACTAGGCGAACGGGAAGAATATCAAAAGCTACTACAAACTGCTGGTATTCCCCAATTAAGTGTTGTACCTGAATCACGGGCTGCTTTTATGCAAGCCAAGGAAGCCGGAAAACTGGAGTATGAAAAGCTGAAATCATCAGTACTAATTGTTGATATTGGTTCTTCAACTACCGATTTTACTCTCGTTAAAAGCTTACATGAAATTCCAGTAGATTTTGGTAGCAATGCTTTAGGAGCATCTTTAATTGATCATGCTATTTTTGAACGTACTCTCGCTCAACATGATCAAAAAGCGTTACTCGAAAAAGTATTTAATGAATATCCCCATCATCAAGCTCGTTGTGAACTTGCCTGCCGCAAAGCTAAAGAAAATTATTTTTCTAACGAACAGTTATACAGTGATTCTCAATCTTTTGCCCGGGGTTTCGAGTCGATTAACGAACAGATTTATTTTATTCCCCAAGTTAACAAATTGGTGATGGAGGAAATCTTGAACCAACCCTTAACCGAACTAGGACAAAAAAGTTGGATGCAAGCATTTCGCGCCGCCGTCAGTGAGGCAAAACAAAAGCTGAATCAACAAAATATTGTGCCGAAACTTTTACTTATGACTGGCGGTGCATCGCGGATGAAGTTTACACATCAAATTTGCCAGGAAATTTTTCCCGAACCAGAAACACTCCTGCGTCCCGACCCGGAACCAGAACGGTGTATTGCGCTGGGTTTAGCGCGAGTCGGACGATGGGATTTACGGGCAAATGCCTTCAAACAAGAAGTCAATAAACTATTTGAATCACAAAAGCTCAAAGATTTAATTGCAAGACAGATCCCGGAATTAGTCGGATTATTGATCAAGCCACTGGCAGATAATTTGATTGAAAGCGCTGTGAGAACAGGTATCAAAGATTGGCAAAAGAATCAAACCCGGACTTTAGCTGATTTGGAAACATCTATGAAAGAGCGAGCACAACAGTGGCTGAAAAGCGATCGCGCTCAACAAATAATAAATAATCAATGCATCAGTTGGTTTAATAATCAAATTCAACCAGACTTAGCCGCAGAAACCGACCCGATTTGTCGTCAGTTTCACATACCCAGAAGTAGTTTAAGGTTTGAGGAAGGCATCGATCCAGCTTTTGTCAACCCAGAGTTACGCATTGGTGATGCTATCCTTGCTGACACAGTAGCATTTATCGTCAATGTGGTAATTGGTGGAGGTACTCTCGCCAGTATCATTACTCTCATCCTCACCGGACACTTTACCTGGCCAATTGCCTTAGTATATGGCGCTTCAGTGATGGCAGCAGGCATGGAACTAAACCGCCAGGGTGTCAAAGAAGCAATCAAGACAAATGTCGATGTCCCTAGTTGGCTACGTCCTAGTTTTTTAAATGACAAGAAAATCGACGATATATGCAAGCAAATTAAGCCTGAGGTAGAGAAAGTGCTGCAAGAACAACTAACAGCAAATCAAGAAGCTTTTGCTCAATTAATTGCCAAAGTGGAGCAAGGGTTGCAAAAAGCTCTTTCCACAAAGGTTCAAGAGGCAATCATTCTCATTCAATAAGGGAACGGGGAACGAGGAACAGTATAATTACCACTGTTGCCACCTACGAAAAATCCATCTGTGTCATCTGGAGGACACTGCGTTGCGGGGGTTCCCCCCGTTGTAGCACGTGTTCGTTGTTTATCGGTGTGCATCGGTGTTCGATTTCTCAAAAATAATGCTTTTTGTGCCTCGCGTCCTTAGTCAATTCACAATTAGATTGTGTATTTTTGATTTTTCAAGTTAGACTCTCATGGGCAATTGCCCACGACCAGGGGATGAAAAATAAAACGAACACAGATGAACACCGATGCACACAGATGGATTATGGGTTTGCTGTTTAAGTTAATCCCCCATCACTATTTCCAAGCCAGGATTACTGCTGATCCAAGCGCAGCACTGCCATAAAAGCTTCTTGCGGAACATCAACAGTACCTACAGCTTTCATCCGCTTTTTACCCTTGGCTTGCTTCTGCAACAGTTTTTTCTTGCGACTGATGTCACCACCGTAACACTTGGCAAGTACATCTTTTCGTAAGGCGGGAATGTGTTCGCTGGCGATAATCTTGCTACCAATAGCGGCTTGAATTGGCACTTTGAACTGATGGCGAGGAATGAGTTCTTTTAACTTCTCAGCCATTGAACGCCCAACACCATAGGCTTTATCGCGGTGGACAATCATTGCTAAAGAATCAACTGGTTCGCCGTTAATCATGATATCTAGCTTCACCAAAGGATTCTCGCGGTAGCCGATCAAGTGATATTCCATACTGGCATAACCACGCGATCGCGATTTCATTTGATCAAAAAAGTCAGTGACGACTTCTGCCAAGGGTAATTCGTAAGTCAGTGTAGTACGTCCTTGGGTGAGATATTTCATATCTTTGAACACACCACGTCGGTTTTGTGATAATTCCATCAGAGTACCGACATAAGTCTCTGGTGTAATCATTTCTACCTGGACGTAAGGTTCTTCTATTTTTTCCCGTTCGTTGGGAGGAGGTAAGTGACTGGGATTATCGATGTAGATTACTTCGCCTTTGTTAGTGGTAACACGGTAAACTACTGAAGGGGCAGTAATAATTAAATCTAGGTTGTATTCCCGTTCCAAGCGTTCTTGCACAATTTCCATGTGCAGCAATCCCAAGAAACCACAACGGAAACCAAAACCCATCGCGCTAGAAGTTTCTGGTTCATAATGCAGCGCTGCATCATTAAGTTTGAGCTTTTCCAACGCTTCCCGCAAGTCTTCAAATTGATCGGCATCAATCGGGAACATGCCACAGAACACCATTGGATTTGCTTCTTTGTAACCAGATAAAGGTTCAGCAGCCTTGGCATTAGTCAGGGTGATAGTGTCGCCGACGCGGGCATCAGCAACGGCTTTAATGGCTGCTGCTAAGTAACCTACTTCTCCAGCGTGTAAGTCTGTAACTTGCTTTTGGTTGGGAGAAAGTACACCCAATTCGTCAATTTCATATTCCTTGCCAGACGCCATTAGATAAATGCGATCGCCTTTCTTCAAAGTCCCATCCATGACGCGGAAATATACAATCACACCTCGGTAGCTATCATAGTAGCTATCAAAAATCAATGCTCTTAAAGGTTGATTGACTGTATTTCGTGGTGGTGGAACACGCTCTACAATCGCTTCTAAAATTTCATCAACACCAATTCCCTCTTTGGCAGAAGCGAGAATTGCACCACTGCAATCCAAGCCAATAATTTCTTCAATTTCTCCAATGACTCTATCTGGTTCTGCTCCCGGTAAGTCAATTTTGTTCAACACTGGAATAATTTCCAAGTTGTGTTCTAGTGCCAAATAAACATTGGCGAGAGTTTGTGCTTCTACACCTTGGGAAGCGTCTACTACCAACAATGCGCCTTCGCAAGCTGCCAGACTCCGAGATACTTCATAAGAGAAATCCACATGACCAGGAGTATCAATTAAATTAAGTACGTACTGCTGACTATCTTTTGCTGTGTAGTTCATCCGGGCTGCTTGCAGCTTGATTGTAATGCCGCGCTCCCGTTCCAGATCCATATTGTCAAGGAACTGTTCTTTCATGAGGCGATTGTCCACCGTGCCAGTAACTTGTAGCAAGCGGTCAGCAAGGGTAGATTTGCCGTGGTCAATGTGAGCAATAATACAAAAATTCCGAATACGAGCTGCGGGAACGTCAGTCATAATACTTTTTTGCTTTAGCAGCAATCAAGGTTAAACAGAAATATACTTAACGTATTTTAATGGTTTCTTAGCTCATACGGTGTAATTGGAGGGGAAAGGTTAGGGGGAGGTGGGGGGAAGTGTGAGGAGTGTGGGGAGTGTGGGGAGTGTGGAAGGGAGACAAGGAGGAAATGCTTAACAACCAACAATCAACTACTAACCAATGTACAGACGTGATTAATCGCGTCTCTACTAACTACTAACCACCAACCAACCACTAACTACTAACTACTACCCACTAACTCTTGACTCTTGACTCTTGACTCTTGACAAAATATAAAGGTCTATCTATGGCATCTAGTATTGATCGGTTGGGAGCGTACAATAAACATCTAGAACTGCAAAATGCAGACAAAAGAAGCTGATTGCAGGTGACAATTGCTTAGAGTCGAAAACAAGCTTATCACAAAGCCTTTGATAAACGAATTGAGAGTTAGCAACTATGAATATGAAAGATAAAATTACGGAAGCGGAAGAATCTCCAACTGATAAGGTAGAAATTGCAATTCGTCTAGACTCGGAGTTGGTTGAGCAAATTCGACATTTAACCAATGACCCCAGTAAAGTAATTGAAGTGGCAATTCGTCAGTGGTTGCGAGGTGAAGTTCCCAGAGATGATGAACTTACACGCACTCCTAGACGTATGCCAGTACCACCACGAGGCGAATGGAATGATTAGTAACTACATAAAGATAAAAAATTAAGTGTTAAGGGAGAGTGAAGAAGTGTAGATTTTCTGATGTTGTCTGTCCTTAGCCGAAAATTTACTTATCAAAAGTGCTAAAGCTGTAAAAATTTATGCCAAGCTATAAGCAGCTTCAGCCAAAAATATTTTTGGGTTGCCACTTGTCTTATCCAACTCGAGTCATGAGTATTGCTGCTAATTCCCAACAGCCAAACTTTGTGTCTGAACATCTGGAAACTATTGCCAGTAACACTAATGGCTCATCAGCCACTTTAGGAGCCGAGTTGGTGTATATGCAAGACGGGATAGGGCGCTTTCTTTCCTTTCATTGGCAACACTGCCAAAGGTTTGGTATTGATCCTCAGCAAGTTGTTGATGCTAATGTCGATGCGGTTTTTGCCCCAGTAGATAAGGTTGCTTACTTAGAAAGATTGCAACGAATACTTACAACTTTAGTGCCAGAGAAGTGTCAATACTGGTTTCGCTATCAAGAGCATTTGATAGAGTTGGAGTTAATTATTAGTCCAATTTTGCCGACATTGGGTAATCCTGCGATCGCTGTTTTAGTGATCGGACGCCTACTACAAGCCACTGTCAGCGAAACAGAACTGGAAGCGATCGCACAAAGCGCCACAGAATTGGAATTAGCGTTACGTTCACAGCAACATCAACAATTGGTAACACAAATTACCAGAAATATCCGGCGTACTCTAGACTTGGATGTAATTTGGCAACAAACAGTTGACAGTTTAGGAGAACTGCTACAGCTGAAGCGTTCGATTATCTGTCCATACCAACCATTAAATAACAAGCTCAAGGTCATAGCAGAGTATCGTCAACCAGCGTTAAGTTCTGTATTGGGATTAGAAGTGGATATTGCTTCTGAGCCAGCATTTGCTAGAGCTTTGACTACCTTAGAACCAATTTTAGAAGAAAACCCCAAACATCCGCTATTTGGGCAAGAAACAATGTTGGTAGTCGCAACCTGCTATCAAGATCAGCCCAACGGATTAATTGCTGTAACTCTATGCGATAAATGTTATGGTGTGACAGCCGCAGAACTGGAACTAGCAAAAGAAGTGGCAGATCAGCTAGGGACTGCGATCGCTCATGCGACTTTGTATAGAGAACTAGAAGCTGCACGCCAACAAGCAGAAGAAGCATCTCGCCTCAAAAGTGAGTTTCTCGCTAACGTTTCCCACGAAATTAGAACGCCGCTTAACGGGATGATCGGCTTTTTAAAATTAATTTTGGATGGAATGGCTGACGATCCAGAGGAACAAAAGCAGTTTATTTTGGAGGCCCATAAATCATCACTACATTTACTGGATGTCATTAGTGACATCTTAGACTTTGCCAAAATCGAAGCAGACAAAATGGAACTGGAACTTGTACCAGTCAGTATTGCAGAATTATTCAGCGATGTAGGCAACTTTATGCGCCTGCAAGCCGAACAAAAAAACCTGAGTTTTCAAATGCATTTGCCAGAGACATCGGATGATATTCTTGTTTACGGTGACTACCAACGTCTCAAGCAAGTAATGCTAAATTTAGTCGGCAACGCTATTAAATTTACTCATGAAGGTGGTGTGACTGTCAACGCCGATGTAGTTCGCAAAACAGTAATATTTCAAGACCGAGAATTTCCCGGTATGGTAAAAGTACGTGTAGCAGATACTGGTATTGGCGTTTCTCTAGATCAACAAGACAAACTGTTTCAGCTATTTTCACAAGTAGATGGTTCCCGCACTCGTCAATATGGTGGTACAGGTTTAGGACTAGTCATATCTCAAAAACTTGTAGAGGCGATGGGTGGAGAAGTACATTTTTATAGTTTGGGTGAAGGGCTTGGCTCTACAGTAACCTTCAATGTACCACTGTATCAGCAACCAGTAATGGTTTCACCAAGTGAAGGTAATACACAAGAATAGTCAATTGTCTATCGTCAATAGTTACCAGTTAAAACAATTGACAATTGACTCTGGACGTCACAAAGCGGATTAAACTGAGAAAAGTGAAGTCAATGTGGTGGTATGACAACTCCAGACACAGCCCGCGAGTTATTCCAAACTGCTTACGAAAGCCGTTACACTTGGGACAAAAACTTTCCTGGTTACAGTGCAGATGTACAAGTGGTGCAGGGTGCGGAGATTTACACAGGTCAGGTTCGCATTAACCACGACATGAATATAGAAGTTACAGGAGTCAGTGACCAGCAAGTTGCAGAAGGTATTTACACTCAATTACAAGATATGGTCACTCACCGTCAACATACTTCTTTTGAGGAGTCGCATGGCAATCATGAATTTATTCTCGGTGAAATAGACAACACTGATGCAGTGGAAATTTTGGTCAAGGGTGAATCAATGGATTCTAATTACAAAATCCGGGACAAGCAAGTTTGTCAGGTAAATCGAACAATGGGTCGTATGACTTTTGTAATTGATACTTATAAAAGCTTGGATACAGGGGAAGGCTATATTCCCATTTCCTATGAGGCTACTTTCCGCAACACCCAAACCAACAAAGTCAATAGTGTTCTCAAGTTTGAAGATACCTATGAGAAAATAGGCAACTACTACATCATGACCAAGCAAATTGTGCAAGAGTATGTAGATGAAAAAAATACTACTAATACTGAGTTCAATTACTCAAATATTGTTCTTGGTTAGTAGTTGATTGTTGGTTGTTAGTGGTTAGTAGAAACGCGAGGAACATCGCGTCTGTACATTAGTAGTTAGTAGTTAGTGGTTGATGGTTGGTGGTTGTTAGTAGTTAGATAATTAGTAGTTAGTGATTAATGATTTACTACTCCTCACACTCCCCACACCTCCTCATCCCCCCATCTTCCCCACACTCCCCACCTCCCCACCTTTCTTGTACTAGGATGTAGTTAACAAATATAGAAATAAATATTTCTGATCAAAAGAGGTCTGAGAAAAATGGAACTGACAACTGACAACGTAGAAACTGTTTTGGATGAAATGCGCCCTTATCTGATGTCTGATGGTGGTAACGTAGAACTTGTAGAACTTGATGGTCCCATTGTTAAACTGCGGTTACAAGGCGCTTGCGGTTCTTGCCCAAGTTCTACAATGACCTTGAGAATGGGTATTGAACGTCGTCTCAAGGAAATGATTCCCGAAATTGCAGAAGTTGAGCAAGTAATTTAGGAATGGGTAGTGGAGAAAGGGGATAGAGGATAGGGGACAAGGGAGACAAGGAGGACAAGGAGGACAAGAAATTTTGGATTTTGGATTTGCGATGCGTGGATTTCAATCTAAAATTCTTTCTGATTCCCGATACCTGATCCCTGATCCCCAATTCCCAATGCCCGATTCTCAACCCCCAATCCCCAAATAAGCCTATGTCTCATCCCCTTTACATCGCTTTTATCTGGCATCAACATCAGCCGCTGTATAAATCTCGCAGCGGCGTTTCGCTTTCTTTGTCCCAGCATTATCGCTTGCCTTGGGTACGTCTACACGGTACTAAGGATTACCTAGATTTAGTACTGCTTTTAGAGAAATATCCTAAGTTACACCAAGCCGTCAATTTAGTACCATCGCTGATCTTACAGTTAGAAGATTATATAGCTGGTACAGCTTTTGATCCTTATTTAGAAGTTAGTCTCACGCCCACAGAACAACTCACTCAGCAACAGCGAGAATTTATCATCCAACACTTTTTTGATGCCAATCATCATACGATGATTGACCCTCATCCCCGCTATAGTGAGTTATATAGCCAAAAGCAAGAAAGAGGACAAGCTTGGTGTTTAGAAAATTGGCAGGCACAAGATTATAGCGATTTATTGGCTTGGCACAATTTGGCTTGGATTGATCCTTTGTTTTGGGATGACCCAGAAATTGCTGCGTGGTTAAAACAAGGTCGAAATTTTACTTTAGGCGATCGCCAACGTATTTATTCCAAACAACGAGACATTATTAGCCGCATCATCCCCCAACACCGGAAAATGCAAGAAACAGGGCAGATTGAGGTACTAACTTCGCCCTACACTCACCCGATTTTGCCCTTACTTGCTGATACTGATTCCGGCAGAGTAGCTGTACCAAATATGGCTTTGCCCCAGTATCGATTTCAGTGGCCAGAAGATATTCCCCGACATCTGCAAAAAGCTTGGAATTTATATATAGATAGATTTGGGCAAGAACCCCGTGGTTTATGGCCCTCGGAACAGTCAGTGAGTCCAGCAATTTTGCCGTATATTCTCAAGCAAGGATTTAAGTGGATTTGCTCAGATGAAGCTGTCTTGGGATGGACGTTGCGGTACTTTTTCCACCGGGACGGGGCAGGAAATGTGCAACAACCAGAGTTATTGTATCGACCATACCGTTTAGAAACTCCTGCGGGTGATTTGGCAATTGTCTTTCGTGACCATAGATTATCAGATTTAATTGGCTTTACCTATGGTTCTATGCCACCGAAACAAGCAGCAGCCGACTTGGTGGGACACCTACAAGCGATCGCGAGAATGCAAAGACAACACCAAAGCGAACAACCTTGGTTAGTCACTATCGCTTTGGATGGCGAAAATTGCTGGGAATTTTATTCTCAAGATGGCAAACCCTTTTTAGAAGCTTTGTATGCAACCCTAGAACGAGAACCACATCTTAAACTCGTTACCGTCTCAGAATTCCTCGAACAGTATCCACCAACAGCAACTATTCCCGGAAAACAACTACATAGTGGTTCCTGGGTAGATGGTAGTTTTACCACTTGGATTGGCGATCCTGCCAAGAATCGTGCCTGGGACTACTTAACACAGGCACGTGCCACCTTAGCAAATCATCCAGAAGCAACCGAAGAAAACAACCCAGCAGTTTGGGAAGCATTGTACGCAGCAGAAGGTTCTGACTGGTTTTGGTGGTTTGGTGAAGGGCATTCTTCCAACCAAGATGCAATTTTCGATCAATTATTTCGCGAACATCTATGTGGTATTTATAAAGCTTTAAATGAACCCATACCTCCCTACCTACGTCAACCTGTAGAAGTTCATGCTGCACGCACAGATCATCGTCCAGAAAGCTTTATTCATCCCAGCATAGACGGTCAAGGAGATGAACAAGACTGGGATAAAGCTGGACGTATCGAAATAGGTGGCGCAAGGGGAACAATGCACAACAGCAGCGTCATCCAACGCCTGTGGTATGGGGTAGATCACTTGAATTTTTATCTCAGGGTGGACTTCAAAGCAGGTAGTCAGCCAGGACAGGGTTTGCCATTTGAGTTGAATTTGCTGTGGTTTTATCCTGACCAGACAATGCATAATAGCCCTGTTCCCTTAGCAGAAGTGCCAGATATCGCACCAGTCAATTACCTGTTTCATCATCATTTAGAAATCAATTTGCTAACGCAATCGGTTCAATTTCGGGAAGCAGGGGAACATTATCAGTGGCATCCCCGTACCAGTCGGGCGCAAGTTGCTTTAGACCGTTGTTTGGAAATTGCAGTACCGTGGGCTGATTTACAAGTTCCACCAGACTATACCCTGCACTTAATTCTAGCGTTTGCAGATGAAGGACGTTTTTGCAATTATCTGCCGGAGAATGGTTTGATTTCGATTGCAGTGCCTTAATATTTGTTCGTTATTGGTGGTTGGTGGTTGGTCGTTAATTGAAAAGGAGGTTTGCGCCCACAACGAGGGAATGAAAACTCGACCACCAATGCACACCGATAAAAAAGACAGCCAGCCCAGGCAAAAATCATCTGTGTTCATCTGTGTACCCTTCGGGAAGCCACTTGCGCGTCTACGATAATCATTATCTCTGCCACTTCGCCACAAGCTTTTTGAAAACTTAACCACCGATACACACAGATACACACAGATGGATCATGAGTTTGCTGCTAAGTTAATCTTTACGTCCGCCAAAATAATTTTAACTTAGTACACAAACTCACAAAAATAGCAATTATGAGAGTATAAACAACTCCTTTAAGAAATCCTGTTAAAGGAGTATGAGTATAAGGTAAAATTAACGCTTCAAGATGAGTTAATTTCAAAATAGGCCAAACAAGATTGCCAAAAGCCACATAACCCATCATAGGATTCTGACCGTTAGCAATCAGTAGCTGCAAACATTGACGTTGCTTCAAAATATCTATAATTACAGTAAAAATAATTAATAAAAAGAATGCGATCGCAGTAGTTACAAAAAAATAACTAAATGTAGCAGGGTCTTTTTTAATGCCATTTTCAAAGGGTTCAAATAGTAAACCAAGTATCAACAAATAAACTCCCCATTGGTAAAAATATTTAATTAATCTTTCTTGTTTACTAGTCAAATTAATAAATAAAAACCAGCCAATCAAACAAAGTACTACACACACTAAACTTGTTTGCCATAATAATCTAGCTTGCAAACCAATTAGTAAGGTTATACAAATAGCTAACATCAAAAAAGTAATACTGTAAAAACGTAAACTCCACCATTTTGATTGATTTACTACTTCTTGTTGATCTGATAAATAAATTCCTAATGAATCTACAATTAAATCACCAGCAATAGTTCCAGGAATCACAATCAATAAATACTTCAAATAATCAAACTGAAAAATCCAAGGAATAGGCGATGCTTGCCAAAACACTGCAATCCAACTTCCTTGAACAGTTGCAGATAGTCGTAAAGCAATTAAAAAACCTAACAACCCAAAACGTAACAGCCAATTATTCTTGGTAAATAACCAAGCTAATGAGCCAAAAATAGCCATATTTGTCAGAACAATCAGAATAATATCACTTCTCAAAACTGAAAAACCATTTCCCTCTGGATAGTTAATTACACAAACAAGAATACTAGCAGCTACCCAAGCAATAGGGGTAATCAAAATAGCATATTGTCTGATTTTTTGGTTTTTAGGCCACCTCACGAAAACTAAAAAAAGTATCAAAAAACCCAGTAAAGCTATCCACCAAGTTTGTGTAGTTGGAGTTTTATTAATTGTTAAAGGTCTAATATGTTGTAGGAAAATTGCAAATATTCCTAGTAATAATCCTCGCCTGAAAATATAAAAAATTATTTGTGTTTTTGTTAATCCTTTAGCTAAACGGTTTAATATAGATAAAGGAATAGCAGATCCCATAGAAAATAAGAAAATGGGAAATACAATATCTACCCAAGTTAATCCCGGCAGATTAGGATTAAAAATATGATTTGGTGGTGGCTCCTGAGCATGGTACATCCAAGCTGGTAAAATTTCATAACTAATAGTACCTGATAAAATCATTGCCAAAATTGCAAATCCACGTAGTGCATCCAATGCATAGTAACGTTTTAAACTAGTATTATTAATACTATTATTTGGCTGCATATCAATTAAATATAATATTAAACATATTTATTCTTCAGGTTTAATTTTTTCTTGACTAACTTTTTTATCTAAAAGTTTGAGTAATTTTTCATCGAATGTCGTATCAAATTTTTCTATTAAATTTTTGACTGATTCTTGCCGATTAACTGTTAAACGGGGTATTTCATACTGATTTTTTAAAAAAGTTCTATTCAAAAGCTTATTATTGTACAAATAACCTGACAAATAATATTTAGATACATATTTTTTAACTCGTTGATTATAAGCACCATAAGGATATGCAAAATGTGAAGCTACTTTTTGTTGCGGATCTAAATTATGTGTACATTTTCTTAATTGATTCTGGGATTCTAAGATTTCCTTAATCAAGTTTTTATTACTTAGCCTTGTTAAATTTTTATGATTTAAACCATGAGATTGAATATCAAAAAAACCTTGTTGTAAGCCTTCTCTTAATTCCTGACAGCTTAGATTAGGGGAATTAATACTACCTTTCTTAGATAAAGCACCTGGATTGATAAATAAAACTACTTTTACTTTCTTGTCATACTTTTTTTCTAATCTTTTTAATATAGGTAGTAAATTTGTGTATACTGTTTTATAGCCATCATCAAAAGAAATCATAATAGGCTTTTTTTTCACAAATAAATCTGAATTTCGATGATTTTGATTTGATAGAATCTCATATAAATCTTGTGAACTTAGAAACCAATAATCGTTGGTCAGTAAGTATTCTAAAAATTTTTCTAAATCTTTTTGGGGATAATCCATCCTACCTTGTTCAAGTTGAGTAACAAAATTTTTATTGTTAATTACACCATGAAACCCCAAAATCGGGATGACAGTAGCAGTATCCTGAAAAATTAAAAGAAACAAAACAATAACAAAACTGACAGCCAAACTCAGAGGTAAATTTTTACTTTTTGGAGGATTCACAACTGGATGAGTTTTGCTGTAAGTCATTTTAGAGTTTTCAGGAATTCGTAAAAAATACGGATAACACTAAAGTCTGGGAAACGAGGATTTTCTGCCAGATTTGTCAAAAGTGGCAAAAGAACCTTATTTTTTTGTTAAAAAACGAATTATTATAGTCTATTGACTTCAATACTGAATCATCATTTGGTTTATTCTATACCAGGAAAAAATACCAAATCTACCTACTCAATTTATTTTCTTTCAATACGGGTAGTAATAGAGCGTAATCGTATACAGATCAAGTGAGTCGTAATCAAAGTTAATAGTATGTCCTTATTACAATCTCCTCTAGCCAGTAATAATAAACAATCACGAACCGTTGGACGGGGTGTACAGTCTATATTTTTGATTGTGTTTACCCTGTTAATGACAAACGGTATTCTAGCGCGGTTGATATATTTGCAAATTGTTCAAGGCCCTACTCACCGAGAAAGGGCCGAGTCTAATCGAATTCGGCTTTTACATAAACAACCAGAAAGGGGTAATATTTTTGACCGTGATGGCAAACTTTTAGCTACTACTCGCTATCCTCATTCTGTATATTTATGGCCGATGGCTCACAAGAACAAGGATTCGTGGTCGAAAGTAGGGCCACGTTTATCCCAAATTCTTAATATTCCTTTAGACGAGATAGAAAAGAAACTCGAAGAAGCTAAGAAAGAACCTAACTATTCTGGATTAGTGCGGATCAAACGCGACTTAAGTTTAGATGAAATCACCGCTCTCAAAGAGTATGAAACCGAACTGGAAAATGTCGAAATACATACAGACGCAGTTCGTTATTATCCACATGGTAAAGAATTTGCTCATGTACTAGGATATACTCGGGAATTGACATCAGAACAGTTGCAGCAAAAAAGAAACGAAGGCTACCGTCTTAGAGATGTGATTGGTCAGATGGGAGTCGAGAAGGCTTATGAGGACTTACTTCGGGGTGAATGGGGTGGCCAGCAATTGGAAGTAGATGGTAGCGGACGTCCATTACGGATTTTGGGACAAAAACAAGCAAAAGCTGGTGCGGATCTGCGATTAACCCTAGATGCAGATTTGCAATTGGCAGCAGCAAAAGCTTTAGGCGATCGCAATGGAACTATCATCGCCATGAATCCCCACAACGGCGCCATCTTAGCAATGGTGTCTCACCCCACCTTTGACCCCAATGTTTTCTCCAAGCCAAAAGCTTCTCAAAAAGAATTGGAAGAAATTTTGTTGGGTGCCAACCATCCTTTACTCAATCGTGCTTTGAGAGCCTATCCCCCAGCAAGTACATTTAAAATTGTCACTACTACCGCCGGGTTAGAGTCGGGTGAATTTTCTCCTGATACAATACTGCCAACCTATGGTTCTCTAAATTTTGGCGGTACTCGCTTTAATGAGTGGAACCATGCTGGATTTGGACCAGTAGGATTTGCACGAGCGATCGCTATGAGTAGCGATACCTTTTTCTATCAAGTTGGTGCCAGAGTTGGTGGTCCTACTTTAATTGAATGGACGCGCAAGTATGGATTTGGTCAAAAAACCGGGTTTGAATTTACCTCAGAAGAATCAAAAGGTTTTGTTCCTGATGAAGCATGGAAACAGAAAACCTGGAAAATGCCTTGGACTGTAGGTGACTCTGTAAATATGTCCATTGGTCAAGGAGCGCTACTTGCCACTCCTTTGCAAGTTGGTGTAATGTTTGCTGTACCTGCTAATGGTGGTTACAGAGTTCAACCCCATTTACTCGAAGACAATAAGCAAGCCAAATCTTGGCGTGAGCCAGTCAATATGAAACCCTCCACAGTCCAAGTTCTGCGGGATGGACTGCGAAAGGTAGTAAGTGAAGGTACGGGTAAAGCGCTAAATGTGCCGACTCTTCCTCCTGTCGCTGGTAAAACAGGAACCGCCGAAGCTTGGCAACGTTACGGTGTCAAAGCCAATCATGCATGGTTTGGTGGTTATGCTCCCGCCGACAAACCAGAAATTTTGGTTGTAGCATTTGCAGAACATTCCGGTGGTGGCGGTGGTAGCGTTGCTGGGCCAATGGCGTTACAAGTGATGGAAAATTATTTTCACAAGAAATATCCAGGTAAATACAATAAACCTTAGGGTAATAACTGAGGAAATAATCGTCCTTAGTACAATATTTCATGGTTCGTAGCGAATTCTCTGTGTCTGTGGTGTATCACTACGCGCGGATTTAAAGTCGCTATGATTTCGCCCAAAGCTATGTTTTGAAAGGCGAACACCGATACACACAGATGCACACAGATAGATTGTCTGTTTGTGGCTAGATGGTGATTGCTAATAATGATTTAGTCATAATTAATAGCAATATCCTTGTAAATCGCTAGAATTACCGTATAATATCTCATGCAGGAGGTGGACTATGGCGATATTACAACTAGAAGACGGCAAAGTATATACTGACCTAACAGATATTTCCCGCGAACTAGCATCCCTCAACATTCAACTCAATTATTGGCCTGTAGGAGAAGGTTCCCAATTACACGAGTTACTGGCAAAAGATAGCCTCAACGAAGATGAAAAAGAACAAGTGTTAGTAGCTTTGGATCAGTATTTTGAGCAGTTGCAACAAACAGCAGGCTATCAATCGCGTGATTTAATTGTTCTTCATCCAGCAACTCCCAACTTGGACGGATTGCTGACAAAGTTTGACAAAATTCATACTCATGCAGATGATGAAGTACGCTACGTTGTTGCTGGAGAAGGCATTTTTGGCTTTGTGCGTCCTGATGGCACTCAGGTAGAATTAACAGTGCAACCACAAGAGTATATCAATGTGCCTGCTGGGACTGAACACTGGTTTTATCTCACACCAGAGCGACGAGTAAAAGCAGTACGTTATTTTACCAATACAGAAGGCTGGTTTCCTGAATATACGGGTACACCAATTCACAGGCGTCAGGCTGTTGCTTAAAAAATGAAACGGATCATTTTTTGCGACTTTGACGGTACTATTACGGTATCAGAAACCTTTGTGGCTGTGCTGAAGCGTTTCGCGCCTCAGCTTTCTGCCCAACTGATACCAGAAATGTATGCACAGCGACTGACATTACGCGCAGGAGTCAGGCAGATTTTGGAGTCAATTCCATCTGCTTGCTATCCGGAAATTTTAGAATTTACCCGTAAAGAGCCAATTCGTCCGGGGTTTACAGAACTATTGGATTTTTTAGAAGCAGAGAAAGTACCTTTGGTAGTAGTTTCTGGGGGACTGCGGGGAATGGTGGAAGTTGTGTTAGGCAAACTAGTGCCACGCATTCATGCTATTCACGCTGTTGATGTTGATACCAAAGGTGAGTATTTGCACCCTAATTCCGAGTTTGAAGGTGGGACAGAATTAGTTGCGAAAGTGCAAGTAATGGAAAAGTATCCAGCAGATGAGAAAATAGCTATTGGAGATTCGCTGACTGATTTAAATATGGCATTAGCTACACCGATAGTATTTGCTCGCGATCGCCTAGCGTATTATCTCGCAGAAAATCAAAAACCTTACATTCCCTGGCAAGATTTTTTAGAAGTGCGCGAATATCTAGCACAATTGTGGAATTCTGTCTAGTATAATGAACAGCCCAACCCTAACCGACGTCCGTCTTGAGTTAATCACTGCTGCCCGTCACTTTTACCAACAGGGTTGGATGGTAGGAACAGCAGGTAATCTCTCAGCACGTTTATCTGATGGTAGCTTCTGGATTACAGCTAGTGGGAAGTCGAAAGGAGAATTAGCAATTGATGACTTTGTGCGAATTTATCCTGATGGTAGGGTAGAACAACCCACAAAAGACTCCAAGCCTAGTGCTGAAACTGCCATTCACCAGGTTGTTTATCACCTTTTTCCAGAAGCTACAAGTTGCTATCATATCCACTCGGTGGAAGCAAATCTGGTTTCACGGTTTGTAAATGGGGATGCTTTACCCTTACCACCACTAGAAATGCTCAAAGGACTTGGGGTATGGCAAGAAAACCCTGATTGCGTGATGCCTATATTTGCTAATCATTTACAGGTTCAGCAGATTGCAACTGAGATCAAAGCCAGATTTAGCAACACTCCCTCACAATTGCCAGCCCTACTCATACGCGATCACGGTGTCACAGTTTGGGCCTCTTCCTGCACAGAAGCTCGTAACTACATTGAGCTAGTAGAATATATCTTCCGTTATATGGTTGCAGCACGGGGAGTTTTGGGGGGGGTGTGAGGAGGTAGGGAGATGGGGACCGGTGAGTCCCCCATAAGCGACTGCGTTCGCGTAGACGCGCTTTACTCGGCTTCTGTAAAGTAAGGGTTTCCCGGCATAAAGAAAGAGGCGTAAGAAAGAGGCGTCACCTGCCGTGCGCCCTGCGCGGCTTAAGGTAAGGGTGGGGTATGAGGGGTGTAGAAATAACCATTGACTACTAACTACTAACAACCAACAATCAACAACCAACAACCACTGACTATTGACTCTTGACCAATGACTAATACAATTCGTGTAATTGCCCGTGTAAATGCTTTGCCAGAAAAAATTGAAGATATCAAAGCAGTCTTATTAGAAATAATTGAACCTACTCGCCAGGAGAATGGTTGTATAAAGTATGAATTGCTGCAAAATCAGTCTGAACCCACAGAATTTACCTTTGTAGAAGAATGGACTTCTCATGACGCTTTAGACGCTCATCTTGCTTCAGCACATATTCAAACAGCAGCAGCTAAATTGCAAGACTTGGTTGCTAATGAAATAGATATCCGTCGCTACAGTCTGTTAGCCTGACTTTTTGAAGTTGAGCAACAGGAGGAATTTGTTTGATAAATGGTCTCTTACAATGTATAAGTAAAATCTTCCACCAACATGCCAGGAACCATACTACCTCCAAGTTGCCGACCTTCATAAGTCCCGACTTCAGGGATAAATTCTTGAAAATTGGTAAAATCGAGTAAATTTTCACCCCAAAAGCGATAAAGACTATCGTCAAACCGCAAATTATCTATTGGTGCGATAATCTCACCATTTTCTACCCAAAAACAAGCATAGCGGGTCATACCTGTAATTCTACCTGTAGGGCGATCGCTCCAATTTAAGTAATGCAAGTTTGATACATATAATCCTGTATCCAAACTGGGTAGAGTTCGGTCAAATTCTAAATTACCCGGACTGATTTCTGGCGCACGTAAAGATTCATAACTATTAGCACCGTTAGCAGTTTTTTGATATTCCTTAGCAGTACGAGAATTTATCAAAGTATTTACTAAAATTCCTTGAGTAATGATTTGTAATTCTAGCGCTGCCATTTCTCCCCATTCATTAAAACGGGGTACTGTTCCTCGTTGAAAGTTTTCTCTGAGATTAAACTTAGAAGAAAGTTGTTTTTCTCCACGCGAAAGAGCAGCTAAAGCACTATTTCCCTGTTGTAAATCAGCTTCGCTTGTACCACCCCAAGAAAGCATCATTAATAAATCAGCGACTGCGGCTGGTGCAAAATAAGTTCTATATTTCCCCCGTGGTAATTGCTTGATTGGACGAGCCAGTAATTCTAGTTGCTTTTTTGCTTCTTGGATTTTGTGGATATAAGCTTGTTGATGCCAATCACTACCTGCAAATATACCTTTAACAGCTTGTCCTTTAGAGTTAAATATAGAATAATCTAAGGTAAAAGAATCAGTAGCAAACCAGTGTTTTTGACCACAAGAATCGGCATAAGCATTAACAACAGTTCCCCCAGCATAAAAGCCAGTGAAATCTAATTCTGCCACTGATTCTAAAACTTCCGGAACTACTGCTTCTTCAACTAATAAATTACCAGTGTGAATTTCGCGACTAGTATTAGTTCCTGATGGCAATACTAAATAAGGATCTAAAGGTAGCAAGGGAAGTTCTTCACGTAGTTCTTGCAAAGCTTTATATGTTACTTGCCAATCTATTTCCCAATTGCCAGTAAAAGGAATTTGACGAAAACTACTGCGCTGGTCTTGCATTAAAGTGAGGTCAATCCAGCCATCAGCAACTATACCTGTTTGTCTGACTTTGGCATGATTGAAACGAGTAAATTGACTACGTTCACTATTTAATTTGACAGTGAATTCTTCAGTTGCTGCTTTTTTAAGCAAGAGAGTATTAATCAGTTGGTTAAAGCTGACTTCTAAAGTAGATAATTCCTCGTGTTTCATCTAAATTCCTAATTTAAAAAGGGGAGTGGGGGAGCTACTTTTGTGATGGGGTGGTGGGGAAGTGGGGTGGTGGGGAGAGTTTGATTCTACATTCTCCCCATCTCCGGTTCTCCCCATCTCCCCATCTTCTTCAAGCGCCACCACCGAATACTTCGACGTTAGCAAATTGACAAACGGGTGAACCATGTCCTACCCAAATAGCTTGATTTGGTTCTCCTTTACCACAGTACGGAGTACCGTACATTTCCCAAGTTGAGGAGTTTCCGACTTTAGTTAAGCTGTGCCAAAATTCCGGAGTTGTAGCTCGATAGTTAGGATTACGCAAGGTTTTAGTTAACTTACCGTTCTCAATTAATTTAGCGTACTCACAACCAAATTGAAATTTATAACGGCGATCGTCGATTGACCAAGATCGATTAGATTCCATGTAAACGCCGTGTTCTATGTCAGCAATAATTTCTTCAAAAGAAGCTTCACCTGGTTCTAAATTTAAGTTTGCCATCCGGTCAATGGCAGGTCGGTTCCAAGAACAAGCACGCGCACAGGCTACTCCCGGGACACCTGCTCTTTTTTGACTTTCCAAACTACCTAAACCCCGCAATAGCACACCTTCTTTGATTAAATACTCTCGTGTTGCTACAGCACCAGTGTCATCGTAACCATAACTAGCTGATTCACCGGAAACAGTGGGATCAAAGGTGATATTCATCAAGGGAGAACCATACACCAAAACCCCAAAATCACTTTTGTTCACAAAGCTACCGCCAGCGTAGTTGCGCTCATCTCCTAAAATTCTGTCTAGTTCGAGGGGATGTCCCACACTTTCATGAATTTGTAACATCATTTGGTCTGGGGCTAATACCAAATTAGTACGTGTGGTGGGACATTCTTCTGCTGTTAACAGTTCTACTGCTTCTTCCCCTATTCGCTGTACCCTTTGCCAGAGATTTTCTGGTTGGAGTAATTCCATACCACCTTGGAAATAGTTTGCTTCCCAACCATTGTTAGTGCGCTGCTGCACGATCGCTCCATCTTGGGCGATCGCTCCGTAATGGGTACTGAGAAACAAAAATTTTTGATATACTTCTGAGCCATTACTGCTGACAAACCATGTTTCTCTTTCGCCAGTGTTAGCGCCAGCCGTAGTTTTCACAATTTGCTCAGAAACTTTTAGTGATTGGCAGATCCGGACTAGTAAATCGTTGATTTCTCCAGCACTAAGACTATTTAATGGTTCAACAAAAGGTGAAACGTATTCACCAACCACTTTCGGACGTTCACTTGTGACTTGAAAAGGATGTACCCACCACTGCTTAGCTGTTAGTGCTTGTTGATACGCTTTTTTCGCAGTGTTTTGTAGACTCATCAGTTGGAGAGAATTAGTAGCTGCATAGCCGATACAGCCATCAACCATGACTTCTAGCATGGCGCCTGTGGTGACAGATTTACCGTTGCGTTGGGGTAAGCCATCACGGACAGCATGATGAGCAGAGGTGTCTTTAACTACTCGGATACCGAGCCAATCAGCAGGAAGATTGATGTTAGCGATCGCTTTTGTGAGTTCAGACCACATTGAGGAAATAAAGAGTCAAAAGTAAAAAGTAAAACCAATTCTCCAAAAGGAGGCTACATATGTAGATGCTAGGTTAGCACGCCTGTGCTAATTTCCAAACATTATTTGTGTGTAGTAGAATTTTTGCGAATTGGTATAAGACCTTTAAAAACTATGAAGCATTTTTATTTAATTATATAGTTGATTATGAAATATTTACAGCAGCGATCGCTACATCATAAAACCACAATAATTGCCGCCCTAATTTGATTCTAGAGCGGCAACTAGTTTTGATTGCAATCTTCTAAAGGTGCAACAACTAAACGACATTAGCAACAATTTGTGTTGCTTCTTGCAAAATCTCCTCTAGATGAGCTTCGCTCTTAAAGCTTTCAGCATAAACCTTGCATACATTCTCTGTACCAGAGGGACGAGCAGCAAACCAGCCATTTTCAGTCGTGACCTTCAATCCACCAATTGGCGCATTGTTACCAGGAGCGTTGGTTAATTTGGCAGTAATGGGATCGCCAGCAAGAGTAGATGCTTTCACATCTTCCGGTGCGAGTTTGCCTAGACGCGCTTTTTGTTCTGGTGAAGCGGGAGAATCGATCCGCTTGTAGAATGGTTTGCCCAGTTTCGCAGTTAAGTCTTGATAGTGCAAGCCAGGGTCTTTACCTGTACGCGCCGTAATTTCTGCTGCTAATAAGTCTAATATTATACCATCTTTATCGGTTGTCCAGACAGTTCCATCCTGACGCAAGAAAGAAGCACCAGCACTTTCTTCACCGCCAAAGCCAAAGGAACCATCAAGCAAACCGTCTACAAACCACTTAAAGCCGACAGGTACTTCACATACCCGCCGCCTGATGTCTGTACCAACTCGGTCAATCATGCTACTACTGACCAAAGTTTTGCCGATCGCACTTGTTGCCGACCAGCCACTACGATTAGTAAATAAATACCAAATTGCTACAGACAGGAAGTGGTTGGGGTTCATTAAGCCGACGCTGGGGGTGACGATTCCGTGGCGATCAGAGTCTGTGTCATTGCCAAAGGCGATATCGTAGTCATTCTTAATCTTGACTAAGCTGGCCATAGCGTACGGTGATGAACAGTCCATGCGGATCTTGCCGTCCCAATCTACGCTCATGAAGCGGAAAGTCGGATCAACAGTGTTGTTAACTACGGTGATATTTAAACCATAGCGTTCAGCGATCGGCTGCCAGTAGGCAATATTCGAGCCACCTAAGGGATCAACGCCAATACGGATACCAGAGGATTTGATGACCTCAATGTCGATAATGTTTTCTAAATCGTTGACATAGGGAGTAATAAAGTCAAAATAGTGAGTCGTGGCTGCCTTGATAGCAGATTCATAGGGAATGCGCTTCACATCCCGGTTTTGATTTGCCATTAACTCATTGGCGCGAGTTTGAATCCATTTAGTAATCTCTGGCTCCGCCGGGCCACCAGAAGGTGGGTTATATTTAAAACCACCATCACTGGGTGGGTTATGGGATGGGGTAATAATGATCCCATCTGCTAATCCACTAGTTCTACCTTTGTTATAGCAAAGAATGGCATGAGATACTGCTGGTGTAGGCGTGTATTGTGCGTAACCTTCGCCCGCAGCAATGTGAACTTCTATATTATTAGCTGCTAGCACTTCTAACGCAGACTTTTGGGCAGGAGCCGAGAGTGCATGTGTATCCATACCCATGTACAGCGGCCCATTAATACCCTGACTTTGGCGATACTCCACAACCGCCTGAGATACGGCTAAAATATGGTCTTCATTGAATGTACCATTGACAGAAGAACCACGATGACCTGATGTACCAAAACTAACGCGTTGTAGTGGATTATCAGGATCAGGATGAACCGTGTAGTACTGATCCAAAAGCTGTTCGACATTAATCAAAATATCGGCTGGAGCAGGTTTGCCAGCCAAGGGATTGATTTGTTCTGCTGCTGTTGTCTGCATTGGCGCTCGACCTATGCTGCTATGGTTTGGCTACGTCCAGAATACCGTGAAATGACTTCTTACAGAAGTTTGGACAATGGAAAAGGTTAAAAGGGAAAGGGTAGAGGAGAATAAAATCCCCTGATACCATTTCACAATATTGATTGATACAAATCCTCTTGTTTGTCTTCCTTGTCCTCCTCGTCTTTTAGTCGCCAAATCTATCGGACTTATAGTGAAATGGTATTCACCCTTCCCTTTAGCCTTCCTCTGTTTCGAGGATTTCCTTTGCTTTTAACAATTGTGCATAATGTTCTTCACTAACTTTGGGATATGCCAAGTTCAGGGATTTTAATTTTTGGTAGATAAAGTAGCCTACAGCAATGCGGGTAAACCATTTATGATCTGCTGGGATAATATGCCAAGGCGCCCATTCTGTACTGGTATGATTGAAGACATCTTCGTATGCCTGCATGTATTCATCCCAAAATTGCCGTTCTTTGACATCACTGCTGGAAAATTTCCAATTCTTTTCCGGCAGATCAATTCGCTTTAAAAAGCGCTTTTTTTGTTCCTCTTTTGAGAGGTTGAGAAAAAATTTCAGCACGATAATGCCGTTATTAACGAGATATTTTTCAAAGTTATTTATCTCTTCAAATCGTTGCTGCCAAATGTGTTTGTCTTTTGTTTGAGGAGGCAATTTTTGCTTAGCAAGGAGTTCGGGATGTACACGCACCACTAGCACTTCTTCGTAGTAAGAACGATTGAAGATCCCGATACGTCCTCTTTCTGGTAAAGCTTTGAATGAGCGCCACAAATAGTCGTGATCTAATTCCTCTGCGGAGGGAGCTTTAAAACTAAATACTTGGCAACCTTGAGGATTGATCCCCGACATGACATGTTTGATTGTGCCATCCTTACCAGCAGCATCTAAAGCCTGAAGAATGATCAGCAAAGCATAGGTATCTTGGGCATAAAGTATATCCTGATACTTCGCTAACTCCTTGACCCCGATTTGTAATAACTCTTGGGCTTCACTTTTTTGAAAATTGCCCGTATAGTCTGGATCAAAGTCTTTCATCTTGATCTTTGCTCCAGATGGAACAATCATAGCTTTAGGATTCAAGCGAGTCAGAAAGTCTGCGTAAGTCATAACTTTATACCAAGGAGTTGAGAAAAGGGGAAAGGGGGAAGGGAAAAAATATATTTACTCACTCTTCACCCTTCAGCCTACTCTAAGAGAAGCCTATGAGCGCACGGCAGATGCTTTATGCCGGGAAACCCGTCCACCGCACTGCCTCGTCTACACCCTTCATCCTTCACTAGTAAGGCCACTTCCAATTCACAATTTCGGGCTTATCAGTACCATGTTCGTAGGCGTAGTTACGGCAGGAAATTTGCTCATCCTTGAGCATTTCTTTAACGTGAGCGCCTGCTACTTGGAGTTTTGGAACCCGATCAATCACATCGATCGCTATACTGAAACGATCAATCTGATTTTGGATCGCCAGCTCTAATGGTGTGTTGATATTACCTTTTTCTTTGTAACCACGTACATGCATGTTGTTGTGGTTATGACGGCGGTAAGCTAGGCGATGAATCAACCAAGGATAGCCGTGGAAGTTGAAAATAACTGGCTTATCGAGGGTGAAGAGACTGTCAAAATCGCGATCGCTCAAACCGTGAGGATGTTCTGTATTCGGTTGTAACTTGAACAAGTCAATGACGTTCACAAACCGGATTTTCAACTCAGGGAAATTTTCTCTCAATAACACTGATGCAGCTAATGCCTCTAGAGTGGTAATGTCACCTGCACAGGCTAGCACTACATCTGGTTCTGCACCAGCATCTGTACTTGCCCATTCCCAGATATCAATGCCCTTAGTGCAATTGCGGACGGCAGCTTCCATGTCATGGTACTGCAAGTGCATTTGCTTGTCACATACAATCACATTAATATAGTCCTGACTCCGCAAACAGTGGTCAGCAACAGACAACAGTGAGTTGACATCGGGGGGAAGATACACACGCACCACGTCTGCACTCTTGTTGACAATCAAATCTAAAAAGCCTGGATCTTGATGAGTGAAGCCGTTATGATCTTGCCGCCACACCGTAGAGGTAATCAAGATGTTGAGTGAAGAAATTTCTTTGCGCCAACTAACGTGTTTGCTAATTTCCAGCCATTTGGCGTGTTGGTTCACCATCGAATCAATCACGTGGACAAAGGCTTCATAGGTAGAGAAGAAGCCGTGACGACCGGTGAGTAAGTAGCCTTCCAGCCAGCCTTCCAAGGTGTGTTCACTCAAAATTTCCATGACACGACCGTCGGGTGACAGTTCACCACCGTCAGCATCTTCTGGTAAATATCCGGCAATCCAAAACTTCTTACTGCCTTCGTAAACAGCATTCAGCTTATTGGAGGTAGTCTCGTCGGGGCCAAACACGCGGAAATTAGACATGTTGCACTTGATAACATCGCGCAAGAAAACGCCCAGAGGCTTATTATTTTCAACTTCAATTGTTCCAGGCTTTTCCAGTTCAACGCCATACTTGCGGAAGTCAGGTAGCTTCAGTCCCCGACGCAGCACACCACCATTCGCGTAGGGAGTCGAACCCAAACGTTTTGAGCCAGTAGGCGCTACTTCCTTAATTTCAGGGAATAACGTACCATTTTCATCAAACAATTCTTCAGGCTTGTAGCTGCGCATCCATTCTTCTAGCATTCTGACATGCTCTGGATTGGAATGCATTGCCCCCATTGGCACTTGATGAGCGCGCCAGAAACCTTCGACTTTGTGTCCATCGACTTCTTGAGGCCCTGTCCAACCCTTGGGAGTACGCATGACAATCATCGGCCAGCGAGGACGCTTAGGAATGCCACTACTACGAGCTTCTTGTTGAATTTTATGAATTTCTGAGATGCAATGATCTAAAGTTGCGGCCATGGCCTGATGCATACTTTCGGGATCAGAGCCTTCTACAAAGTAGGGAGTGTAGCCATAACCCTGAAACAAGTCTTCTAGCTCTTCATGGCTGATACGAGCCAAAATCGTAGGGTTGTTAATTTTGTAACCATTCAGGTGCAAAATAGGTAACACTGCACCGTCACGAATGGGATTGATGAATTTATTAGAATGCCAGGAGGTTGCCAAAGGCCCTGTTTCAGCTTCTCCGTCCCCAGCCAGTGCTACAACAATCAAGTTGGGGTTATCAAATGCTGCACCATAAGCATGGGATATGCTGTAACCTAGTTCACCTCCTTCATGAATCGAGCCAGGAGTTTCAGGGGTGCAGTGGCTACCAATCCCACCAGGGAAAGAGAACTGCTTGAAAAAGCGCTTCATTCCCTCTTCGTCTTCGCTACAGTCGGAAAAGTATTGGGAATAACTGCCTTCTAGATAACAAGGGCCAAGGAATCCAGGCGCACCATGACCAGGACCTACGATGTATAACATGTCCTGGTCAAATTTCTTGATCGCACGGTTGAGGTGAGTATAAAGAAAACTGATCCCCGGACTAGAACCCCAATGTCCTAATAAACGATGCTTGATATTCTCAGGTTTGAGAGGTTCTTTTAGCAGTGGGTTATCCCGCAGATAAATCATACCAATAGCCAAGTAGTTAGCAGCACGCCAGAAAGCGTGCATCTTGCGGAGTTCATCAGAGCTAAGGGGTGCGCCGTCAACTGTTGACCGTGCTTTGCCATAACAGCTAATAGAGCTAATTTCTTCTGCGGTTGGTTTTGAGGGTGTTGCTACCATTTTGCACCTTTGTAATTTAATTTGGAATAACTGCGGAAGTCGCTACTCTACAAAAAGCCACTTTGTGTCTATGTGTCTAGGAAATTTGAAATGCAGAATTAAATCTGTAGCATTGCAATTAAGAATGCTTTTGTAGTGATTGCACTCTTAGGAAGGATTTCTTAACTATCGCTGGGTAGAAATTAAAATAGAACAGACTATGTATGATATCTAATTAAATAGGTAGATAAACCTCAATCAAATGCTTTTGTTAATGACTTGTTAACTATTTTAGGTCAACAGTAGCAAATGAGCCGCTTAAGCAAATTTTTGTGGAAAATTCAAAATTTCAACTTTGAAAAAAAACTAAGTTATGTAGATTTTACCTAAAATCTTTTAGATTTAAACATAAATTTTCTCTTCCTGCTACAGGACTTGCTGGGGATTGTCTTAATTATTCTGTCTTCATTATTCTATAGTAGTCTGATTTGCTTTACGAACTTTTCTTAGAGGCAGGCAGTAGGCAAAGAGTGCAATAAGCAATAGAAAAAGAAGCGTAAGCAGGGAGGTAGATAAGTAGGTATTTTTTTCAAAATCAAATATGAGTCTTATAGTTAAATTAATTGTTTACTATCAAGATTCTTTATATAAAGTTTTCTTAACCAATTTTTCATGAAAATTTTATATTCTCAAGTAATTTGGAATTGACAAAAATTTAAAAAATATAATTTTTTCTTTAAATTTAACTAAGTAGATTGGTACAATTTAAGGCTAGCTCGTGAAGGTTGTTATTTGTCAAAAATCATTATTTATTGGGTAGGGGTATTGTTTACAATATCGTGTTTTGTTGTTGGTAATTGCCAAGGAAGACTGTTTTAAACGTATTACCGATTGCCCATACTTAATTATGACAATTGCAAATTATCAATTATTTTATGCTTTCGATGGCGATCGCAATCAACCTGTTATCCTTTTTTTACATGGATTTATGGGTAATAGCCATGAATTTGATGAAGCGATACAATTGCTAAAACATGATTTTTATTGCTTGAAAGTAGACTTACCAGGGCATGGAAATACAAAAGTTTTGGGAAGTGAAGATTGCTATACAATGGCATATACTGCCCAAGGTTTAATAGAGTTATTAGATAATTTAAAAATTAATCAATGCTTTTTAGTGGGTTATTCTATGGGAGGGAGATTAGCATTATATCTCACTTTATACTTTCCCCAAAGATTCCCAAAAGTTATTCTAGAATCTGCTTCTCCTGGCTTAGCAACAGGTGTAGAACGTCAAGAAAGAATTCAGCGAGATCAACAAATTGCCAGAAAACTAGAAAGAAGCATTGAAAAAAATGATTTTATTGCTTTTTTAATAAATTGGTATAATCAGCTGATTTTTGGCAATATCAAAAATCATCCACAGTTTCAGAATTTGATAGAAATTAGAACACAAAACAACCCTATAGAGTTAGCTAAATCTCTGCGATTCATGGGTACTGGCTGCCAACCTTCTCTGTGGGAAAAACTTAAAGATAATCAAAATGATTTACTTTTATTAGCTGGTGAAAATGACGAAAAATTTATAGATATAAATAAACAGATGGCTAAATTATGTCAATATTGCCAGCTAAAAATACTTAATTATGCTGGGCATAATATTCATTTTGAAAATCCAAATGTATTTGTAGAAAATATCAAGTTGTTTCTATTAGATGCTTAATATTTCACCTTTCATCCTTTCCCCTTCACCCTTTCCTCACCGTCTTTAACTCTTCTTGTAACATCTTTTGATAAATCTTGGGTAAAAGGGGACTTACAGAATTAGTTTCAATACCATATCCTAAACTTGTCCATGTGGGAGATAGTCGCCGCAAAACTTCATCTAATTTACCCTGACGTAGTAGTTGGGAAATATTGACTCCCCAAACTTGAGAATCACTCAACCAACTATGCACCACTGTGTCTTGATATTCTGGTTCAAAACTATAATTCACCCAAAACATAAGTCGCATGGGTTTTGGATGATATTTGGATGCAATTTTAAACCAAGTTGTGTTGATTATTTGGTATCTGCCGGCTGCTGTTGAACAGTTACCCTTATTGGGGCCAACGATAATTGTGACACACTTTTCTGGATGACGACTGAGGTCACTGACGTGTTCTCCACCATACAAAAGCGAGTAAGGACGATTACCGCTAGCCTCACTGGCTGAAATCGTTCGCATCAAGGCGCGGATATAGGGATCACCACCTTTCATCACTAAGGGCGGTTGTCTAGTATTGAATACTGGATCAGGACGCGATCGCAAATTATCGATAATATACCACTGGAATAAATACACAAATACTAACAAAGCAGCCAGTGGGCCGATGAATTTTTCAACGCCTTTAAGTTCCAAGCCTTTCAGAGTTCGACTCCTTAAAAATTGGTCATTGGTCATTGGTTATTGATCTTACAAATGACAAATAACAAATGACAAATGACAAATAACTATTAATTTTTGTGTCAGACAACACTTGCAAATAACTCGCTAAAGCTTTTCGCCGCAGCTTCTGGTTTGGCTACGATCTCTACAATTTTATTCCTAGCTGCGGGCTCAAACAGGGCTTCTACACAAACTTGAGCAACTTTTTGTCGTGGAATGCTACCTTCAAACAAGGTATCCGCATTTTGCATGACTATAGAATCAGTGTTATCTTCATTTTTCAGACCACCTGGTCTGACAATTGTATAAGTCAGACCACTTTTTTGCAGATATTCTTCAGCTTGTTTTTTCCAGACTAAAATTAGCCAAAATAAATTGAGGGGATGGAAAAATTGGGAAGTAGCTAAAGAAGAAACAATGACAAAATGCTCTATCCCCTTAGCTTTAGCAGCATCGACTAAATTTTTAGTCCCTTCATAATCTACTTTATAAGGACCTGTAGGATCAAAGCTGGGTTTTGCTCCTGTTGCACACAAAACGACTGTACTATCTCCCAAAGCAGCAGCTAGATTTTGTCGATCTAACACATCACCCTGTACTAATTCAACTTGATTAGGCAAAATACTCCTAGCTTTTTCGATATCACGCACCAAGGCGCGAACGGGAATATTTCGCACCGTCAGTTCTTGTACGATGCGACGACCTGTTTCTCCTGTTGCTCCTGCTACAAAAGCTTTCATTTTCTACGTTATCCTGGGAAACTAGTATGTCTTTTTTCTGTCTCTATTGTAGAGATTCGATGAAATTTTATAATTTATTTTTAAGTTTTCGGTCAAAATGTAGATCTAGTACGAAACCTTGCACTCAATCGGGGAAATATTAATTTAGACAATTAGAAAAAAATATACAAATATCTTATGTTTTCTAAAAATAAAGAATATCAGTCTATAGAAGCATTTGAGTCCTTGGAATCAACAGAGGTTGTTTTGTCTATAGCATCACCGATCACAGAAACTGAAGCAGTATCTCCAGAAAAATCTGTAGGGACTACCACGACATTTTATGGTCGTTATCAAGACAGTATGGAAATGTATGCCTCTGCTGACACGATTGCTGAATATTTAAATAATCATAGTAGTTGGTTTTCCCGGTGTGCTGAGCCGATGAAAGTAGAACCACTGGGGGAAAATGGTTATGCTTTGGTAATAGGTCGCTTTGGATCTTTTGGTTATGAAGTAGAACCAAAAGTTGGTTTAGAATTGCTTCCTCCTGAAGATCGTATTTACCGCATCCGTACCATCCCGGTTCCCAATTACCAAGCACCTGGTTATGAAGTAAACTATAATTCTTCGCTACAGCTAATCGAAATTCAACAATCCCAACTTCCTACTAATTCTATGAAAATTACAAGAGTAGAGTGGGAATTGGATTTAAAAGTCTACATTAACTTCCCCAGATTTATTCAGCGACTACCTAAAGCTTTAGTGCAATCTACAGGCGATCGCTTACTTAATCAAATTGTCCGCCAAGTTTCCCGTCGTTTAACCCGCAAAGTCCAAGAAGATTTTCATCAGTCTTTGGGCATAGAATTACCAGTAAATGTCAAGAAAAATAAACAATATTGATAGTTATTGGTCATTTGTCCTTTGTCATTTGTAATTTCTAATGACCAATGACTAATGACCAATGACTATTGACTAAGCATTAGTCAGAATTTTTTGCACAATTTGCATACCTGTGATAGCTTGCCAAGTGAACAGACCCAAAAGGGTAAAGTTCAGCAAAATATGAGTGACACGGGCCCAATTTGCGCCTTTTTGCATATAGGGAGATAAAGCAGCAGAAAAGGCAATAATACCAGTCATACCCAGCCCTGCTAACAGGTGTGGTCCTACGAACAACTTACCATTATTAATGTAGGTTACAGCCATCCCACTAATAGAGCCTGCCACCATAAATGCCAGTAAAATAGATCCAATTTGGTAATGTCTAACGTTATATCTGCCTTTAATCAGTTCTTTCTTTTGTTCACCTTGGGCATTTCTTGTGCGCTGCACTTGTAGCCCCAAGTAAGCAGCATATACTGATATCAGCAATAATGCCCACATCATGATCGGGTGAAAGAATTGCAACCAATATTTTACCGATGGTGATAGTTCCAGATTCATTGCCTTAGCCCCTATTCTTAAATCTTCATAAAAATTAGCATAACCTTAAATTGGGGAATGGGGAGATGGGGAGGTGGGGAGATGGGGAGATGGGGAGATGGGGAGATGGGGAGATGGGGAGGTGGGGGGAGTAGAGAAATAATTATTAACTACTAACCATTAACGATTGACAATCAACAATTAACAATCGACAACCAACAACCAACAATGGACAATTGACCATTGACTCTTGACACTTGACGATGGACTATTGACTAATGACCAATGACTAATAACTAATGACTAATGACGCTTCATTATTAAAGGCTGTTAAAACTGGTGATATTAAGCAAGTGCAAGCGCTACTGGCTGCGGGTGCAATTCCTGATGTCACAGATCGCGAAGGGACCACGGCGTTGATGTTTGCTGCTAATTTTGGCTATACGGAAATTGCGCGATCGCTTTTGAATGCTGGGGCGAATGTTAATTTACGCAGAAGACGCTACGGTTTAACAGCTTTGATGTTGGCTGCGAGTGCTAAGAGTATTGACATTGTGCGACTTTTGGTATCCAGAGGTGCAGATGTCAATGCCACTAATGAAGATGGTAGTACGGCCTTAATGGCAGCAGCACTTAAAGGCCATGCTGAGGTGGTACAAGTTTTACTGGCTGCTGGTGCAGACGTGAATGTCAAAGATAAAGATGATGATACTGCTTTGAAATTAGCACTCAAGCAAGGACACGTTGCTGTTGTGCAAGCAATTTTATCAGTCAGTGCAGATATTAATACCCAGGACGAAGAAGGCGAAACCCCGTTGATGCTGGCGGCAGACTTAGGACATTTACCAATTGTACAAGTATTATTGGCGGCGGGGGCAGATGTGAAACTGCAAAATCGCGATCGCGGTACAGCACTATCAGCAGCAGTGGCAGCTGGACATTGTGCGGTTACAGCCTGTTTACTGGATGCAGGCGCTGATATTAATTATCAAGATCAAGATGGTGAAACTGCCCTCCATCTTGCGGTTGTCGAAGCTTATACCGATGTAGTCGAATTATTACTTAGTCGTGGTGCGAATGTCCATATCAGAAACAACCTGGGTGACACACCTTTGCTTGTAGCAGCATTACAGGGACATAGCCAGATTGTAGAAATGCTACTGCGGCATGGGGCAGATGTGAATGTCAGAAACTTTGGTGAAGTGCCTTTGACACTGGCAGTTACCCAGGGACACACTCAAACAGTGCAGGTGTTGTTAGAGTTTGGTGCTAATGCCAATATCTTAGCAGATGATGGCAAAACACCGTTGATCAAAGCAGCAGAACGCGATCGCACCAGCGTCATCCAGCAGCTATTAGCCAAGGGTGCAAATGTGAATTTTCAAGACTCAGCCGGGGCAACAGCTTTAATGTGGGCAACTTCACGGGGCTATACAGAAGCTGTGCAACTATTACTACAAGCAGGTGCAGATGTGAATTTAAAAAATCAAGGCGGCTATACAGCTTTGATGCTAGCAGAGTTTAATGGTTATCAAGATGTAGCACAGTTGTTGCGGGCAGTTGGGGCGGTGGAGTAAATAGAAGACAGAAGGATTCTACGTTTAATTATGTCTAGTGAATTTGTGCCTTGGTGAGTCCACTTGCCGTCTAATACAATTTTGGATTTTGGATTGGGAAACTCTTTGTGCATAAGAGTTATGTCAGTCTATCTATCGCATTCTTTTTTCAAATTGGTATAAGAAGATATTCTCACGTTAGGACATCTAAAATTGCTGTTAGAAGAATTTTCTCTCTATTCAAAAAATTTGTGGGTGGGAGTTGGTTGTCAGAAAGAAACTTCACAAGAGTTGATAGAAGCAGCAATTATCCATGTATTTAGAGAACATCAACTTTCCCAAAATGCGATCGCAGGTATTGCTACTATTGATACTAAAGCTGATGAAGCTGGCTTAGTAGAACTTTGTCGGAAACAAAATTGGCTGTTAAAAACCTTCCCTGCTGAAGTTCTCCGCACAGTTTACGTTCCCAATCCTTCCCAATTGATTTATAAACATATAGCAACTCCTAGTGTTGCTGAAGCTGCTGCTTTATGTGCAGCTGAGTGTAAAAGTCTGTTAGTTTCCAAACAAATTTTTCGTTCTGTAATCCAAGATCAAAAGGGTACGGTAACGGTAGCTATAGCCCAAGTGGAAGAGAGGAAGGTGTGAGGGGTGTGGAGAGTGTAGGGAGATGGGGAACTCACCGGCCCTGGCCCTTGGAGGGATTAGGGGCAGTGGGGAGTGTGTACGCGCCCTGCGCGGCTTAAGGTAAGGGTGGGGTGTGAGGGGTAGATAATAATCAACCACTAACTAATGACCAATGACAAATGACAAATGACCAATAACTATCACTAACTAATGACCAATGACAAATGACAAATGATAAATGACCAATAACTATTATTCAACTACTCTCAAAAAATAATTGATTACACTAGAAACTATTGATAATACAACTGAACCTAACAAAGCTGCGATCGGTCCTTCAATCACAAAACCATAACTGGGAGTGAGAAAACTTGCTAACCATAAAGCAAATGCATTGATAACAAAGGCAAATAAACCAAAGGTCAGTAAGGTGATCGGAAAGGCTAATATTCTCAATATTGGACGAATAAAAGCATTGACAATCCCAATGAATATAGCAGCAATCAAGGCTGTAACAAAACTATCTACCTCAAAGCCAATATCAAAATATTGAAGAATATTAGCTGTTATTAGCAATGCAACTGCTGTACCAAGCCAAGTTAATAGAAAGTTTTTCATAACCTGTTTAATTGTGATTTGTCTCTTCCCTTGAGAATTTTCCTAAAATCATATGTAGTAAGCGGCTCTATAGCAATCCTACATGATTTGTGACAATTGCAAGCGTTAGACCCAGACTTCTCTAAGAAGTCTGAGATCTTGTCTTTTACGAATGTTTTAGTAATGCTCTAGTTGCTTTAAAATTAGATGATAAACGCTAAAGCATTGACTACGAATAATATTGCTATTTTTGAGCGACCAAAATTTAATTTTTATCTAAATACTGGTAACTAATTATGTCTATAACTTGACACAGTTCTCTAACTTCTTAGAGGGAATTAAATAACTAAAAAAAAGAGTCTATTTTCCACGATAGACTCTTTTTACCTAACTCAGAAGAGTGATGTTATTATCCTGCCGTACGACCAATAATTCCCATTTGGCGATCAACAACATTCTCATCTTGATTGTCGTTGAAAGGTTCAGGAATTGCGACATCAGCATTATCAGATTCGTGACTAGAATCATTTAAATCTGGTTGTTGCAAGTTAGGAGTTTCAATTTCATCTGCACGAGAAGTATCTGAGTCTGCATCTACTTGAATTTCTCCACTGCCATGAGTTGAAGATCCTGGTGTATTTGGGTCATAATATTGCTCAGGATTCATTTTGCCTCCAATTATAAGTACGAACAGCAAATCAACAATTGCTTTTACCTAGAAAAGATTTGCAGGTTTTTTACAATTGTCGAAATTTAATTGGGGCTTTTACATCAATCTTGAGTGATAAACTAGGGTTATAAAAATTAACGTCGCCGCAGCAAAACTTCCCAAGTGTCGCCACCCACGACACCATCAGGTTCAATATCATAGCGTCTTTGCAAAGCTTTAACTGCTGCTTCAGTTTCTTTGCCAAAATCGCCATCCACAGCACTTTCAAGATAGCCGAGTTTTCGCAGTCTTATTTGTAATCTTCTGACTTCAATATTACTCATGCCTGGGCGTAAGATGGGGTATCCTTTGGAAGTGTATTGCACACCAGCAATCTTCTCAAAACGTGGAGTTGACTGAGTGCGTTTAGTTGATTGGGAACGGCTATTTTGTTGAGTGGGTTTAGTTGATTGGGAACGGGTGTTTTGCTGGGAACGAGTAGATGATGATTGAGTCACAGTTTTCTTCTGGGAATTAGTAGATGTAGTTTGTTTAGGTGGTGTGGCAGGTTTTGGTTCGGGAGTGGTAGTAAGTACTGTAGAATTATTCGCACTCTGAGTTGTAGTTGTTGTGGAGTTGTTGAGAATTTGAGTTGGAACCGGAAAGTTACTGGCTGAGTTGGTGACAGAAGTGACAGAAGCGGTGGACGATGCGATCGCTTCACCAGGAAAAAGTCTTTGCCAAGTAACAGCATCAACAATACCATTGGGATTTAAGCCAGCAGCTTGTTGAAATTGAGAAACTGCTTTGGCTGTTGCTTGGTTATAATTTCCGTCTACTGTACCTGTGTAGTAGCCTAAAAGTTTCAGTGCGGCTTGTAGTTCCGATACAGGCTGTCCTTGACTACCTAGTTGCAAGTTAGGACGATTGATGCTGACTTGGGCGATTTGGGCAATTTCTAGTGGTGCTGCAACTGCTGGTACAACAGAGGAGGCAAACAGCACTGGTGCAGAGGAAAATAGCAGTAATCTGCTTCCTATTAACAATTTATGCCCCTGCTTCTGTTTAGGTAAGCAGCATTTTACAAACTGGTTTAGCGAACTTAAGTAGCCAAAGAATCTGGCTGTCATGGAACTCTGCCCTCGGTAAAGTTCATGGTAATACTCTATAAGGCAAAAGGTGATAAAATGCAAGAGCAAAAACTATGATATTTGCTACTAAATAACTGCATCTTTGCTAGTTATCAGTTATCAGTTTCGTCAATAGGTATAAGCCCCTAACGACTTAATTGCTGTAACACCACACCATTTGCCTGATAACTGTACCCTACGGGAAGCCGCTTGCGCGTCTACACTTTTTACTGTTCACTGATTTAATTGCTTCTTCTTGACCAACTAAAGATACGTAAGGTTTCTGTAAATACCGAGAAGCTACTGTCATCGCATCATCAGCGTTAACATTGGCTATCAGTTCCTGAAATTTTTGATCAAATTCAATTCCTAGTCCCAAAATTTCGTACCAGCCATATATTTGGGCTAGTTGTCCATTAGTTTGCTTACCTAAAGCGTATTGCCCTAAAATTTTATTTTTTGCTGCTTGTAATGCTACATCTGTAAGTGGACTGGTATACAGTAGATCTACTTCTGTTTGTAGTCCAGACAGGGCAATTTGAGTATTTTCGGGAGCCGTACCCATGTACACTACAAATGTGGCAGGAAAAAGTCGTGTGGGGTAGAAGGCAGATACTTCGTAAGCTAAGCCCCGCTTTTCTCGTAGTTCCACAAATAACCGACTGGAAAGTCCATTGCCCAAGTATGTAGATAATAACTTCAAAGCAGCGTAGTCAGGAGAATTGACGGCGGTAGCCATGTAACCCAACATGACGATTGATTGTTGGGTTTGTTGGGGTATAATTACGCATTCTGGCTGGACGGTGAGGTTTGGTAAATTTAATATGGGCAATGACGTAGCAGGTGGTTGCCAATCACCAAATACTTTTTCTACTACTGCAACAGCATCATCTAGGGTGATGCGACCGGCAATACTAATTACCAGATTATCTGGACGAAAATAAGTCTGGTGAAACTGTACTAAATCTGCACGAGTGATGCGACTCATGGTTGATTCATTCCCCAATGCTGACATAGCATAGGGATGATCTTGGTACATTACCTGTCGTAGTTGATCAAAAGCGACAGTGAAGGGATGTTCTTTTTGAGAACGAATATCTTGCAGGGCGATGCGTCGTTCTAATTCTACTTCTACTTCTGGAAAAGTAGGCGATCGCAGTATCTTTGCTGCTAGTGTCAAGATATCAACAAAATCTGCCGTGACTGTCTTCAAAGACAGCTGAAAATAATCAGCAGCAGTATCTGCACTTAAATTAGCCCCTATAGACTCCACTTGTTCAGCGATTTGCAAGCTGGAGAGTCCCTCACATCCTTTTGTTAATACCGCAGACAGCAAATGTGCCAATCCTGCTTTTTCCCGGTTTTCATAACAACTACCAGCACGAATAAAAATCCGCGCTGCAATTATATCTGCTGTGGGATTTTCTGTCAGGAGTAATACAATACCATTATCTAAGACTGTACGGTGAATGTGAGATTTTTTTAGGGAAGTGGTCATTTCTGGGTGGTTGGTGGTTGGTGGTTGGTGGTTGGTGGTTGGTTGTTAGTGGTTGTTCCAAACAACTAACAACTAACAACTAACACCTAACAAGGTTTTAATACAGTAACTGCGTAATGATTTGGTGAAAGATGCTCTTGTGCTAATTTTTGCAGTTGTTGGGCATCATAGGACTGGATTTTTTCTGGATATGTCATCGCTAATTCTACTTTGGTGATAGTGTTGTAATATCCATACAATCCTGCTAGTTGATTAGGCGTTTCTGTGGAGAATGCAAAATCATTGCATAACAGGCGTTGACAGCGAGTTAGTTCCTGGGGTGAAATACCATTGGTTATTAAATCTTCTAGGTGTAGGCGAATTAAGGACTCAACACGTTCCAGGTTTCCTGGTTCTAACCAAGCAGTAATCGTAAATAAACTTGCATCTTTTTGCAGGGAGAAATTACTGCATATACCCTGCACTAATTGTTGTTCTTCCCGTAAGTCCCGGACTAAGCGTGATGTCCGCCCTTCTGCTAGTAAAACTGAGAGTAAATCCAAACCGTAAGCGCTGCGGAGTTGTTCGACTCCTGGCCCAGTCCACGCCATCAACAATCGGGCTTGTTCTAAGCGGGGTAACTCTAACTGTTGACGGCGAATTCCGGCGATGATTGGTTTTGCTACTTCCTCTGTCGGTGGACACTCACAACAGCGATCGCCAAAGCTGTTAAACTCACGACTAACTAATTCTAGAGCTACTTCCTGGTTGATTCCCCCAACTATTACCACCGTGATATTTTCGGGTTGGTAATAAGTGCGGTGAAAGCAGCGCATGTCCTCTGGTGAGTGTTGCATCAGTTCTCGTTCTGTACCCAACACCGAACGTCCGTAGGGATGGTGCTGATAAATACTCTGAAGTAATGCTTGAAATCCTATCCAATCAGGATCATCTTGGCAAGAGCGAATCTCTTCTAACACTACATCTCGTTCGCGGCTAAATTCATCTTCAGGGATCGCCGCATTCTGTAATAGTTCTGCTAAGTAGGGAAGAGTCTCTTCAATGAAAGCAACAGCCGTGGTAATAGAGTAATGGGCATAATCATAACTAGTAACCGCGTTAGCTACCCCACCCCTGTTTTCTATTTTTTGATCAAATACTCCTGGTGGCAGGTTTGCAGTTCCTTTAAATATCATGTGTTCTAGAAAGTGAGCCATACCAAACCAAGGGCTTGGTTCAAGTCTAGTACCTGCACGCACCCAAACATCCGCCACAACTACAGGAGTGTCGGGAATTTCTTGATGGATAAAGGTTAAACCATTATCTAGTGTGAAGACCGAGGTTGGAAACACGGTATTTATGAGTTTTTGTAACAATATGAAGTTTTGAGAGATTTAATCACAATTTATCGCAATCTTGCAATCCTAACTCTTGTGTGAACACAATTTAGAATCAATTGATACATATTTTTGAAATGGCAAAAGGAACAAAATATATTTTTGACCTTTGCTACAGGGTGACAGTACCCTAAATTTATTTATGAAAAGGGTAAAAAATTTTTTACTCTCCCTTGAAGCTGCCCTGCGGATGTCTACGAGACTCCCAGAATGAAGAAAGCATCCTTGTTTGAAACCCCTAAAATTAATTTATGGAGTTTCCCTTCTGCCTTCTCATACATTTTCTATCTTCCCGTTTCCTCTTCCTGACCAGAATCCCTTGCCCTTAATTTTGCTTAACTACTTAAGATCGCAATCCTATCTGATTTGTGAAAGTTGTTCACAAATGATTTAGTAATGCTATATTGATTTCTATGATTTTGTAAAATTAAAATCCTTAGACTTTTTAGATTCTTAACTATATTAAAAGCTCCTTAGTCTAAATAGACTTAAGGAGCCTTGATTTTTATTCACCGCAACGCCGTTTTACCTAAGTTTTTGACCTGGAGAAAACCAGGTGGGTACCATGTTTCTCGTTTAAAGTTTCCGGGTACAAGCCCGGTCTACTGCCACGAAAAATGCTTGGTTCCCTTACTTTTACAAGTCATAGATCACAAAACTTGTTGGCAGTCACCAACGTCGCAGTGGTATGAGTTGATTATAGCTTTTAAAAATGATTTTGTGTATGCCCAATGAGATTTTTTTTGCCGATTTAATTGGCGTACCAAATATTTTCTATAGTGCGGGCGATCGCCATCGCTTCATTCGGATTTTGATCATTTAACAAAACGGTGACATGTCCTAATTTTCGCCCTGGACGAGATTCTGTTTTACCGTACCAATGGATGTAACTTTGGGGAATTTGTTTTATTTGTTGACGTTTAGTAATATAGTCGTTTGTTGATATTTCGTAGCCCAACAAATTTATCATAATAGCACATGGGCAAGTTAAATTAGGATTGCCCAAAGGCAAACCAGAAACAGCCCTTAAGTGCTGCTCAAACTGGGAAGTTTCACAGGCATCAACAGAGAAATGTCCAGAATTGTGAGTGCGCGGTGCTATCTCGTTTACTAGCACTTTGTCATCAGCACTAAGAAATAATTCAATCCCAAAAACTCCCACTGCTTTAAGGCTATTAAGAAGTGTATGGGAAATATTCTCAATCTCTTTTTGGAGATGAGATGAAATCTGCGCTGGTGCAATCACTCGCCGACATACTTGTTCTTCTTGTTGAGTTTCTACAATTGGGTAAATTACTACTTTCTCATCCACAGAACGTGCTGCAATTACTGCTAGTTCTCGTTCAAAAGGGATAAATTCTTCTAATAAAAAAGCTAGATTATTTGCAGATTCTAATTTTTGCTGGAGAGTTTGGATATCTTTGATAATAAAAGTACCCTGACCATCATAACCGTGACGACGAGCTTTTAAAACTATTGGAAACTTTAATTGACTTTGAAGTGAAAAATTATGAAGATTTTCGTTTTGTATTCCTAACTCTTGACTTTCAATAGCTAACTGTTTATTTTCTGTTAGCGCATCTTCTCTCCAGATTCCTTTAATATCAGAAAAATGAGGAACTGGTAAACCTAAATCTCGTAGATAACAGCGTTGATGATATTTGTCTAGAAGGGGAGCTAATGCTTCAAGGGGTGGACGAAAACAAATACCTTGCTCTGCTAAAATAGATAAAGCTTCGATATCAACAAACTCGTTTTCAAAAGTAATGATATCGCATTGAGTAGCTAAAATTTTTGTGGCTGCGGCATCTTTGACTGGGGCAAAAATAGTGTCATGAGCGATCGCAACAGCAGGATCATTAGGGTTGGGGGTTTGTACGATCAATTCCAAGCCTAATTTATTTGCTGCACCGCCCATCATCCAGGCGAGTTGTCCGCCACCAATTACACCAATACGCGCCATCTTACCCCAAACAATTACGAAGGTTGACACCCCTGTCTTAGCATCATAGCGCGATAATCAGTTATCAGTGATCAGTGATCAGTAAAGACAAGATCCCCGACTTCTGGTGAAAAGTCGGGGATCTTGGGCTATCTTGTTTTTCGTTTCTTGACTAAATTCGCGACTTGACAAACTTCTCTAACCTATCCATCCCCTTTTCAATTGTTGCCATATCTGTAGCATAGGAGAGGCGAATGTTGTCATCTGCACCAAAAGCAATCCCAGGAATAACTGCTACTTGTTCCTCTTCTAGTAAAGCATCACAAAATTGCAGAGATTTCAGTCCGGTTTTGCTGATATCAGGAAACAGATAAAATGCACCGTCTGGTTTGGGACAACTCAAGCCAGGGATGGCGTTGAGCCGTTCTAGCATTACCTGGCGGCGTTTAGCAAAAGCTTGGCGCATTTGTTCTACACAGTCTTGGGAACTTTCCAAAGCTGCGATCGCCCCATACTGGGCAAAGGTGCATATATTTGAAGTACTATGGCTTTGGATAGTACTTGTGGCTTTGATAACATCTATTGGCCCTGCCAAATAACCAATACGCCATCCCGTCATTGAGTATCCTTTGGCAAAACCATTGCTGACAATCGTACGAGCAAATATTTCTTCTCCTAAGGAACCAATACAGAGGTGGGTTGCACCATCATAGAGAATTTTTTCGTAAATCTCGTCGGAGACAACAAAGATATCTGCTTCAACTACCACTTGCCCTAAGGCTTTGATTTCCTCTGGCGTGTACACCATACCCGTAGGATTAGATGGCGAGTTGAGGATAAATAACTTGGTCTTGGGTGTGATAGATTTTCGTAATTGCTCTGGCGTAATTTTATATCCTGTAGTGGCATCTGTAGGAACAATTACGGAAACACCACCCGCTAAAGTTACCATTTCGGGGTAGCTTAACCAATAGGGAGCGGGGATAATCACCTCATCACCTGGTTCGATCGCTGCTAGCATCAAATTGAACAAAGAATGCTTACCGCCATTGGTGACGATGACATTTTCTGCTTTATAATCAAGACCATTATCATTTTGCAGCTTGCGGGCGATCGCTTCTCTTAATTTTGGTTCTCCAGCAGCAGGCCCATACTTAGTTTTACCTTCATCCAACGCTTTTTCGGCAGCAGCTTTAATATGTGCAGGGGTATCAAAATCCGGTTCCCCAGCGCTAAAACTACAAACATCTACACCTTCGCCCTTCATTGCTTTTGCTTTCGCTGCGATCGCTAAAGTTATAGAAGGCGTTACTTGACTTACTCTTCCTGCCAGCTTCATCGTCACTCAGCCAATTCTCACCTCTTCCAGAATATCCCAGAATAAAGGGATCGGGGAAAGGGGAAAGGCGACAAGGGGGACAAAGGTATAAAGAGTATTGTTACTCCTCACACTCCCAGACGCGATGAATCGCGTCTCTACATTACTCCCCACACTCCCCACCTCCCGATCAAGCAATTGTCACTGCTTCGGATAAATAAACATCTTGGATGGCGTGGAATAATTGCACACCCTCTTCAAAGGGACGTTGGAATGTTTTGCGTCCAGAAATTAAGCCTGTACCGCCAGCGCGTTTGTTAATGACTGCGGTGCGAATTGCTTCTGCAAAGTCGTTTTTACCTGATGCACCACCAGAATTAATTAAGCCTGCACGTCCACAATAACAATTCAAGACTTGGTAACGAGTTAAATCTATGGGGTGGTCTGTTGTCAAATCTGTATAAACCCTTTTGTCGGTTTTACCGTAACTTTTACCTGTTGCTTGGGCTACTGCTGCGTAACCATTATTATTTTCTGGGAGCTTTTGTTTTATGATGTCAGCTTCTATGGTGACGCCTAAATGATTCGCTTGTCCTGTCAAGTCAGCAGCTAGGTGATAGTCTTGATCTTGTTTAAAAGCACTATTACGTAGATAACACCAGAGAATTGTCACCATTCCCAATTCATGGGCGCGTTTAAAAGCAACGCTTACTTCCTGAATTTGTCTAGTAGAGTTTTCTGAACCAAAATAAATTGTCGCACCTACTGCCACAGCACCCAAATTCCAAGCTTGTTCGACAGAAGCGAACATAATCTGGTCAAATTGATTAGGATAAGTCAGGAGTTCGTTGTGGTTGAGTTTGACAATAAAAGGAATTTTGTGAGCATATTTGCGTGAAACTGCACCCAACACTCCTAAAGTTGTAGCTACAGCATTACAACCAGCTGCGATCGCTAGTCTGATAATATTTTCTGGATCAAAGTAAATCGGATTGGGTGCAAACGACGCACCTGCTGAGTGTTCAATTCCTTGGTCTACTGGCAAGATAGAAAGATACCCAGTATAAGCAAGTCTACCGGTAGAGTACAGTGTTTGCAGATTACGCAATACTTGAGGATTGCGATCGCTATTTACCCATACTCGATCTACAAAGTCAGGACCTGGTAAATGCAATAAATCCTTAGCAACTTTGGCTTTATAAGTCAATAGGTCTTCTGCTTCCTCACCTAGTAAAGACTCAATGGAATAGGGCGTTGCTAGTGTTGTAGTCATAGCCTTTCCTGCAATAATTTATAAACTGTTGCGAGTATTTAGCAACACTCAATACTATGATGATGCTAACAAAGCTTTGTCATATCCACTTTTAGATACAAAAACTTGAACCGAAGCGGTCTAAAGGTCGTTTACAAGCCTCATTGTTAAAAGTAGATAAACTGATAACTTGCACTATTTTCAAAACACATCAATAAGTAATGTCTGCATTGTGACATCTGTATTATCAGCGGAATCTTCTGGAAGGACATCAAGATAGAGTAAAAGCCGTTAGTTTTAGTCCCAATGTTAAAATCTCAAAAAAATTTGCTATCCCGGTATTATATATGGGAAAAATTATTTTTTGTTTATCAACTCTTTAAAGATAGATAAAATAAAACTTTAGATTTTCTCATCATTTTTTCTAATTGAAAATGGTTCAAATTACAGTATTTATACTTATTAAAATAAAATAATTTATAAGCATCTAATGTGTTGTTCAGACAAGCAGAATCAGTTAAATTGACTAGATTTTGTAGTGTTAAGTAATCAATCATTTAAATGGTTAATAGCTTGATATTAGTATATTTTTTAGTTTAAAAAATTTAGGATTATCAAAAGTTATAAACATAAAATTTTTCAATAGCGTAAATAAACATAATGTTGTCTTAGTAACTTGCGTAAAACAGCAATATAGCCTAAGATGATAGACTGAATATCAGGCTTAAATCTATCTGTAACTCAAGCAAAAATTTAGAAGCTATAACTGTTAAGAAATAACTCAATAGGGTGTAATCTTAGTAACTATTACTTGCTGCAAATTCACCAACTTTTTTAGGATTGGTTTAAATGTAAGTAATTAGATAGAATTAATTACACAGATTATTTTCCTATTTCACATCTTGCAAGAGTTGTAATAGTCAGGACAGAAAACCTTCAAACCTTTGTTACCAGTTTTCAACCAGGTAACAAGAACAAGAGCCTCTAGCTCTTTTTGAATGGTGTAAGAGATTAGCTATCCCCTATCTCTACGAACGAATTTAATTTTGTCTAACTACTTAGTAGACCAATTAAACATTGATAATTTGGGATTTTGTATCTTAAAAATTAACAGTTTTGAAGTTAATTTACAGAATTTTGCTTAAAAAATAAATTTACCTGGGTGCGCTCGTTCGTTTCTATCAATTATTAGTTTTTAACTAAAACTAATTCGATTTTTCATTGCTCATTAATGTAAACGAGTACTTGCATCTAGAATTAATCATGAATAGATTAAATAACAAGCATACTAAACATGGTAGATATGCTTCAAAAGAACTATCATTAACTAATACTAATAATGATGGCAAACTGCACATAAATCCCCAAGATAAAACCAACTTTACTACATCTAAAAAAGTAAAAAAAATTATGTGGCAATGGTTTTCTAATCTTTCCATCAGCCGCAAACAACTAATAGCTTTAATTGCTTCTGAACTGCTATCTATACTAGGAATAAGTTGTGTAGCAAGATACTTGATTAGCAAGAATTTACAGACTTTATTATTAGAACAAGCAAAATCAGAAGTAGCCGTGACAAACATGGCTTATAATGTCAAAGTCAATCAAATGGGCTTTGGCTTTCGTGGACAATCAGATAATCTGGCAATTATTCAAGCTGCTCTTGCTCATAATACAGGTCAAACACTCAGATCTGATTTAAAGTCAAAAGTCAAGCAAATTCTTGCCAATGAAATTAAAGCCAGAAAAATAGAGTATGCCACACTTGTTGGTAAAAATTTGCAGATTATAGTCAATGCGAATGCTGAGCGTCAAGGGGAAATATTTAATCCTGACAACTTGGTGAGTGAGGTTTTGGAGAATCCTCGGCAAATAAAAGCCAATAGAATTGTCAGTTGGTCAGAATTGAGTAAAGAATCTCCTCCTTTACCAAATGGTGTTAATCAAGAAGATGCTCTAATTCGTTATACGGTAACACCTGTGAAAGACCCAAACACAAAAGTAGTTATCGGTGCATTAGTTTCTGGTGATATTGTCAATGGTAAAGATGCAATTGTTAGGGCAACATTAGAAGCAACTGGGGGAGGCTACAGTGCTGTTTATCTACGCAAACAGACAGGAGAATTTACTATAGCAACAGCCTTAGAACAAGATAAATCTCAGAATAACAATCAAGGCATACCTAATGTAGCATTACCCGCAGAAGGTAAATCTTTACTGGAAGCAGCAACCCTAACTCCAGGAAAAACAGTAACCGGGCGTCTAAGGATAGATCATCAAACTTATACAATGGCAGCAAAAGCTGTACCTAATAAAATTATAGAAACAAATAATGTTACAGAATCTGTGTATGGCGAAAAATCAGTCGCAATTTTAGTGCGGGGAACTCCAGAAACTGCTCTCAATCAATTATTAGAACAGAGTTTTTGGGTAGAAATTGTTGTTGTAATTGTCGCGTTAGCAATTTCCTTAATTTGGACACTGATTATTAGAAAAACAATTATTACACCTATCAAAAAGTTAGAGCAAACAGTTCAAAAACTGGCTATGGGCGATCGCTCCGCCCGTGCGGAGATTTTTGCTCATGATGAAATAGGGAAATTAGCCGCTAATTTTAACATCATGGCGGACAAGTTTACAGGGCAAATTCTCGACAAAGAAGATGAAGCAAAGCTAGCAGAAACAATCAATCACATTACTTCTAGGGTTCGTGGTTCACTCAATACCGCAGAAATCCTGAATGCAGCAGTAACAACTATGCGAGAAGTGATCAAAGCAGACCGAGTCATAGTCTATCGCTTTGATGAAAACTGGGCGGGTAAAATTGTTGCTGAGTGCGTTGGTGAAGAATGGCCTAGTGCTTTAGATGCAGAAATTGCAGACCCCTGTTTTGCTCGCGGCTATGTTGATAAGTATCAAAAAGGCCGTGTGCAAGCGCTAGAAAATATTTACGAAGCAGATTTAACTCAATGCCACATTGCTCAATTAGAAGCCTTTGCAGTCAAGGCAAATTTAGTCGCACCGATTTTGCTCAACAACAACCTATATGGCTTACTAATCGCTCATCAGTGTTCTAACCCGCGTAAATGGCAAGAATCAGAGATCGATTTGTTTAAGCAGGTAGCAATCCCCGTTGGTTATGCCCTAGAGCAGGCATTTATGCTCAGTCAGGTAGAAAAAGCGCGTTCGAGTGCAGAAATGATGGCTATTGAGCAGAATCAACAAAAACAAGCATTACAACAGCAAATCATCCAACTGCTGCAAGACATCGAAGGCGCAGCAAAAGGTGATTTAACTGTACATGCGAAAATTCAAGAGGGGGAAATTGGTACTGTTGCTAACTTTTTCAACTCTATAGTTGAGAATCTCCAAGAAATTGTGACCAAAGTGAAAACATCTGCAACTGCTGTCAATGCAGCCTTAGGTGAAAACGAACATGCAATTAGCCAACTTAGCGACGAAGCAATCAAACAAGCTGTTGAAATTAATCTCATCCTCAAAAGTATCGAACGCATGACACTCTCTATTGCAGATGTGGCAAAGAACGCTCAAAAGGCTGCTGAAATTGCTCACACAGCCTCTCGTACTGCTACTGAAGGTGAAACAGCAGTAGATGTGACAGTAGAAAAAATCTTTAACTTACGCTCAACCATTGATGATACAGCCAAGAAAGTCAGGCGCTTAGGGGAATCTTCGCAACAAATTTCTCGAATCATTTCCTTGATAGACGAAATTGCTGTGCAAACCAACTTGTTAGCAGTCAATGCTGGGCTAGAAGCCGCCAAGGCTGGTGAAAGTAGCAGAGGTTTTGTAGTGGTTGCTAACGAAGTCGGTGAACTGGCAGCACGTTGTTCTGATGCTACTCAAGAAATCAAGCGGATTGTTGAGAATATTCAACGAGAAACCAACGAAGTTGTCAAAGCAATGGAACAAGGAACTGCCGAGGTAGTTGAAGGTTCTCGCATTGTGGAAAATGCTAAAACTTCTCTTAATCAAATTCTGAGTGTTACCTATCAAATAGATGAGTTAGTACAATCAATTTCCCAAGCAACAGTTTCTCAAGTAGAAACATCACAAGCAGTAACTAAATTAGTTACAGAAATTTCCCAAGTGTCAGATATTACTAGTAACTCCTCTCGCAAAATTTCTCAGTCACTGCAAGAAACTGTAGCAATTTCCCAAGAATTGCAAGCAGCAGTGGCGAAATTTAAAGTTAGTTAGTGTCAATTGTCAATGGTTAGTAGTTAGTACAGACGCGATGTTCCTCGCGTCTGTACATTAGTAGTTAGTGGTGAGTCAGCGACTCTTACGCAGGGGGTCTCCCCCATGAACGACTGACGAACCCAAAGGGTTAGTGGTTATTTCCCACTCCTCATACTCCTCATACTCTCCCCATCTCCCTACTGCCCCTAATCCCCACTACCTTGGGGCAGTGGGGGCCGGTGAGTTCCCCACCCCTCACACTCCTCACACCCTTACACCCCTATTCCTTGCCAATGGACTTTATGCCAGTTGCGTAAATCATGCAAATGTTAAGGCTTGTCCCCGTACTTGTGTATGTAGTTTGCCTTTTTCATAAACCAACTCACCACCGACAATAGTGTAAGCAGGCCATCCGGTGAGATCCCAACCTTCAAAAGGACTCCAACCACATTTACTTAAGATTTCTGCGCGTAAAACTGGGCGATAGTTTTGCAAATCTACAAGTACCAAATCGGCATCATAACCAGGTGCGATCGCTCCTTTGTTGGGAATACCATAAGCTTTGGCTACAGCAGTAGACATCCAATTGACAACTTGGGCAATACTGCATCGCCCTTGGGCTGTGGCTGTTAACATTAAAGGTAAAGAAGTTTCTACCCCTGGCATTCCAGAGGGACTATTTGGGTAAGGTTGCGCTTTTTCTTCTAAGGTGTGGGGTGCGTGATCGGTAGCAATAAAATCAATCACGCCATCGTGCAAAGCTTGCCAGAGAACTTCGTTATCGTGGGGCGATCGCAAAGGTGGATTCATCTGGGCTAATGTGCCAATTTTTTCATAGGCACTAGTATTCAACAATAAATGTTGTGGTGTGACTTCTGCTGTCACCCAACTTGGTTTGTGTTGACGTAGTAACTCTGCTTCCTCAGCCGTAGACATGTGTAAAATATGCAAACGACGCTGATATTTTTCTGACAGTTTTAATGCCAGCTGCGTTGCTAAAAGTGCCGCCTGATTATCTTGGATTTGAGAATGCACAGCGACGTCATGAATGCCAGCAAATTCTTGGCGTCTCTGGTTGATTCTGGCTTGATCTTCGGCGTGGACGGCAATTAAGCGTTTTCCTTTTGCAAATATCGCCTCCAAAACCTCTTGTTGATTGACAAGCAACTGACCATGCATCGACCCCATAAAAATTTTGATCCCTGGAGTAGGATTTGCCAACAGCAAGTCCGGCAGAATTTCTGCTGTTGCGCCAATAAAAAAGCCATAGTTAACTAGGCATTTATTCTGGGCGCGTTGCAATTTATCATCAAGTGTCTGCTGGGTAGTTGTCAGGGGACGTGTATTTGGCATTTCCAAAAAAGAGGTGACTCCGCCTTTAGCACATGCACAAGTTGCAGTAAACAAATCCTCTTTGTGTTCCAATCCTGGTTCACGAAAATGTACCTGTGGATCAATGACTCCTGGCAACAAAGTTAACCCTTCTGCGTCAATTTCTCTGATCGGTGTTTGGTCTGTGGATATTTCTGGTGCAACTTCGACAATGAAGCGATCGCGCGTCAGCACATCCCCAATCATGAATTCTCCATCAGGTAGAATTATCCGAGCGCGCCGAATTAGTAAACTAGTGGAAGATGACATGGATGTTCAACTGTTAAAGCAAGAGCAATTTTTAACTAAGCTTTCTTTAGGAGCTGGGTGTAGGTGAGTAAGGGTGTAAGGAAAAACCATAAAATCATGAACAAAAAAATTATACGGACTTTACCTATACCCTTACACTCCTATACTCTTATACCCCTAATGAGCAAGCACTTTCTCTTTAGGTTAAACTGAATGAGACTGTTAGCCGTTAATTTTTGTTACCGATCACACACAAGTTTATTTTTTAATCATGAATAAATAATTCATTTATGAACTACCTAAACTCCTGAGTTTCTACTCCCCTTTCTATTTCAAGGTTGTCAACAGGACAACGTAATTCAAAAGACTTACTTAGTACGGTTAAGATTAACAGATATAACATCCTTTCAGCGGACAAAATAGAAATTGTATTTTGGGCCATTAGTCAATTAATTTCATGCAAAATCAAGTGTCTGATAACAACAACTCGACTCAAAAGCCTGACAGTTCCTGGATAGCAGAACTAGGTAGAACAATAGTATTAAGTATCGTATTAGCATTAGGTATTCGTACCTTTGTGGCCGAAGCCCGTTGGATTCCATCCGGATCAATGGAACCAACCCTACATGGTTCGCCTAATCAATGGGAAGCAGATAAAATTATTGTTGATAAGTTAAGTTATAAATTTTCTAATCCCCAAAGAGGAGATATTGTAGTATTTTCACCTACAAAAGAGCTACAACAAGAACAATACCAAGATGCTTTTATCAAGCGTATTATTGGTTTGCCGGGAGAAACAGTAGCACTGAAAAACGGTAAGGTATATATTAACAACCAGCCTCTTCCAGAAAAAACGTATCTTTCTTCTTCGCAGCAGACAATAGTCAACGTTTGTACTTCTGGACCGCAACCGCCTTTTCTTGCTAAACCAGTCACTATACCTCCCGATTCTTATTTGGTATTAGGTGACAACCGTAACAGCAGTTATGATAGTCGCTGCTGGGGTGTCGTTCCTAGAGAAAATATTATTGGTCGTGCCGTAATTCGTTTTTGGCCCCTAAATCATATTGGTGGTATTGATAAATCGCCATTGTATCCGTAGATGGGGAGATGGGGAACTCACCAGCCCCCACTCCCTTGGGGAGTGAGGATTAGGGACAATGGGGAGAGTATGAGGAGTATGAGGAGTGGGAAATAACCACTAACATGAGGGAGACCCCCTGCGTAAGAGTCGCTGACTCACCACTAACTACTAATGTACAGACGCGATGTTCCTCGCGTCTCTAACCACTAACCACTAACCAATGACAATTGACAAATCATGCCATATGTTGCCAAGATTTTAATCTACCCGATTAAATCACTAGATGGCGTGGAAGTGAAAACGACAAAAGTCCTATCTAGTGGTGCTATACAGTATGACCGTGAGTTTGCTATTGTTGACAAACTTAACAAGTTTGTTAATGGTAAGCGTCATGCCAAAGTTCATCTGTTGCGATCGCAATACAACTTAGAAGATAGAACTGTCTTGTTAAAAATCTCAGAAACTAACTGCCAACAAGTTTTTCATCTCGATCATGAATGGCAAGCACTGGAAGATTGGTTAAGTAATTTTTTTGGATTTGCCGTTAAACTACAGCAAAATTCTGTGATGGGTTTTCCTGATGATACTGTCTCACCAGGGCCAACCATCATTAGTACAGCAACCTTAACAGAAGTAGCTTCCTGGTTTGCTGGTATTAGTGTAGATGAAATGCGTCGTCGTATACGTGCCAACATTGAGATTGACGGTGTACCAGCATTTTGGGAAGATAGACTATTTAGCGAACAAAGTGACATTGTTTCCTTTCGAGTCGGAGATGTACATCTGTTAGGGATAAATCCCTGTCAGCGTTGTGTAGTACTAACACGAGATTCTCTGAGTGGGGAAGCTTATAAAAATTTTCAGAAAGTATTTGTCGCAAAGCGACAACAAACATTACCAGCTTGGGTAGCTTCATCCTGGTTTAATCACTTTTACAGGTTAAGTGTAAATACGCGATTATCACCTTCTTCAGTAGAAAAGAATTTCAAAATTGGTGATGAAGTAGAAATATTGGAAAAATAAAAATAGCGTAATTGATAATTGGTAATGGGGAAAAATAGCAGTCGCTAATTACCAAATCTATCTATACGTGTATGCATCGGTGTTCGTTTACCTATATCTTGCACCAACTTTGCAGTTCACCAAGAAACAAATTTCTTAGCTAATATCAAGTTCGCATGATTACTTACAATTCCCTTTTACCTCACCCCGCCTTCGGCACCCCTGTTCTTAGCAAGGAGAGGGAATGGGGGTGGGATTTTTTATTCTAAGTGATTAACCGAACTTGATATAAGAACTAAAGTCAGACAAATCTGATTCAAACAATATTTGAGTCCGTTTCAACGGATTGATGCTATTAGCTAAAGAATTTATACTCAGACCGGAATATTGTGCTAATTGAGAATCATGCAAGATATATCTTTTTAAATATGAATATTAAAAAAAGTGAATGATTTTTACCTTTTCTCTACAAAATATGCCCAAACACTAATACGTATAATCTAAGTAAACTGAAGTTTTATAACTAAGCTTTATTGAGAGGTAAGATAAAAATCAACAATAATCAGTGCATTCGGGTGATTTCCAGCACTAACTCACTCATTACGAAAAGATATGCGAAGAATGTCTACGTATTTACAGTGTAGTTAAATCATAAAATAAAGGTTGCGATCACAGAGCAAGTGCAGGATGAATTACGAACGGTTACAATCCGGTAAAAAAGATATTTTCATCATAGATGACACGCCAGACAACTTGTGGATTTTATCTTGGCTCCTCACTAAAGAAGGATACAGTGTTCGTAAGGCTTTAAACTGGCAAATGGCACTTACTGCTTGCCAAACTTTATCACCGGATTTGATTTTACTTGACATCATGATGCCGGAAGTTGATGGTTATGAAATCTGTCGGCGTTTGAAAGCTTGTCAACAAATAGCAGATATTCCTGTAATTTTTATTAGTGCCTTAGATGATGTTTTCGATAAGATGAAAGCTTTTCAGGTAGGTGGAGTTGATTATATTACAAAACCTTTTGAATTTGAAGAAGTTTTAGTGCGTGTAGAAAACCAACTAGTATTGAGAACAGCGCGGTTAGAAATATAAAAACTCAACACCGAACTAAAAAACAGGGTACAAAAACGCACTTGGGAACTTAAAAAGACTCTGCATAAACTTCAGCAAGAAATGAATCAACGCCAGCATTTACTGAATAAATTGTTAGAAATAGTGCTTCACCATTCTCTGACTGGTCTACCGAACCGAGTTTTATTTCTCAAGAGTTATCTACATAATTTTCCTGTAAATTCTCTCAAAATTGATAAATCTTTTGTTCAAATTATACAGGAAAATCAACAAAATTTGGGGTTAGTCCCAGCAATGATTGGCATTGCTCATTCAATGGAAATGACAGTGATAGCTGAAGGTATTGAAACCCAATATCAATTAGCTCAACTAAAAAAATTAGGCGTTGCTGAATAAAGGTATGTTTTAGGCAGGTAAGGGAACAGAACGATATTTGAGGTAGTGCAATAACAATCGAACAGAGTATCTCAGCATTTCCTCGGTTTTGGAATAACATAAAGTTTTACGATGAAGACGAGCCAAATAATGTCTAAGCCTTGTGTTTTCATTTTCGACTCGTGTCATGTAGGTCTTACTCACAATTTGGTCACCATCAGGAACAAAACAAGGGTAAACAGGGTATCCATCTGTGACGTAAAAATAACTCTGCCAACACTGGACAATGTTCCATAACTGTTGGAAAGTAGTCGAACTACGATCACCTAAAACCCAAGCAAGAATACCTTGAGTAAAGTGATTTACCGCCGTCCACAACCAGATTTTATTTTTTTTGAACCAATAAATGTTTCTAATTCATCTAGTTCTCCCACCTGCGGAATTTCCTTTGAATTTGGTGTATCCGCCAATTGTGTACCCACTCGTTTAACCCAATGAATAATGGTAGTATGATGAACGTTTTTCACCCTTTCAATTCCACGAAATCCCATACCATTGACGTACATTTTTAGGCATTCTTGTTTGATTTCATCCGAGTAGCCCCTGGGTGGTTTATAGACATCAATGAATTGACGACCACAATCACAGCAAATGTGATTCTGTTTACCTCTTTTCTTTCCATTCTTACGGTTATGACAAGATCCACAGCGTGGACATTCCATGATTAATTGACCTCAATTCATACCGCTATTATGCAACGCCAAAAATTAAAATGTGATTTCGCTCAAGGGCATTTATTTTCTACTGCTATAGACTTAGAATCAGTTCTGAATTTAATTGCTGCTGCACCTCAATGGTAAATACCAAACCTCCTTGAAGAAATAATCATGAGTCAAGAGTCAGTATCTGCCACTAAAGGCAACATTCTCATCGTTGACGATCAGCTAGATAATCTGCGCGTGTTATCTACTATTCTTATGGAAGAGGGTTATCAGGTTCGTAAAGCTTTAAATGGACAAATGGCTTTAATTGCCTGTCAAACATTAGCACCTGATTTAATTTTACTAGATATTAACATGCCCGATATCAACGGTTACGAGGTTTGTCAACGCTTAAAAGCTAACTCGCAAACCTGTAGCATTCCTATAATTTTTATCAGTGTCTTAGATGATGTTACCGATAAAGTTAAAGGTATTAAAATGGGCGGCGCAGACTACATTACTAAACCATTCCAGATTGAAGAAGTAGTAGTGCGTGTACAAAATCAACTAACAATTCAGCGCTTACAACTGCAACTTCAAGAAATAAACCAAAAACTTTTAAAGCAAAATTCACTACTGCAATTAGAAATTGAAAAACGCACTCAGGCAGAAATCGCTTTGCAAGAAGTGAATGAAAAATTACAAGAGTTAGCTTTGCTTGACAGTTTAACAGAAGTTGCTAACCGTCGTTACCTAGATGATTACTTACAACGAGAATGGCAACGTTCAGCACGAGAGCAAATCCCTCTAGCATTGATGTTATGCGACATCGACTATTTTAAGGCATACAATGATACCTATGGACATATAGCTGGTGATGCTACCTTAAAACGAGTAGCTAAAGTAATTAAAAATGCTGCTAGGCGTCCAGCAGATTTAGTGGCAAGATATGGAGGAGAAGAATTTGCCGTAGTTTTGCCTAACACAAATTTTTTGGGATCGGTACAGGTAGCTGAAAATATTCAATTGCAGTTACAAGAATTGAAAATAGCCCATACTATGTCTGTTGTAAGTGAATATCTAACTTTAAGTATTGGTATGACTGTTTGTGTACCAAATCATCAATATTCACCTAGTAACCTAATTGCTACTACTGATAAAGCACTTTATCAGGCTAAACAACAGGGGCGTGATAATTACTATACTTATATTTTTTTTTCTTGTAGCTGTTTCTTGGCAGAAAATTCTGATGAGTCAAAAATTTTATGCACTGAATTGGGTAATAGGTAGTAAATAATTGGTAATCGATATAAATTAATTATTTTTGTTATCAAGATATATTTTTTTAAACTAAATTTATAAGTAGACCTCATAACTGCGTACACTAAAACGTAGGAAACATATTATCATATCTTGCACCTAGCCTTACTTTGTGCCTATTTAATTATTTACACTCCCACAATGCATTTGATTCCAGAAAGAGATTACAAAGCAAATATTTTGGTAGTTGATGATACTCCTGATAATTTGCGTCTTTTGTCAGCAATGCTGACTTCACAAGGCTATGAAGTGCGTAAAGCCTTGAGTGGCAAAATGGCACTTACTGCTTGTCAAATGGTTTTACCAGATGTGATTTTATTAGATATTAATATGCCAGAAATGGATGGCTATGAAGTTTGTAGACAATTAAAAGCTAATGACCAAACTCGCTCAATTCCAGTTATTTTCATTAGCGCTCTCGATGATGTTTTAGACAAAGTTCAAGCCTTTGATGTTGGTGGTGTAGATTATATTACTAAACCTTTTCATGGGGTAGAAGTTGTATTGCGAATAGAAAATCAACTTAATTTATGCTTATTACAAAATAAATTGCAAGAAAAAAATACCCTACTGCAAAAAGCTCTTGATGACTTGAAAGCTTCTCAAGTTCAAATGATTCAACGAGAAAAAATGGCAGCTTTAGGACAGTTAGTAGCAGGCATAGCTCATGAAGTTAATAACCCTATCAGTTTTATTTATGGTAATCTCGAATATGCTGGTCAATACGTATTAGACTTGGTAAATCTCATTGAAGCCTATCAGCAGGAATATCCAAATCCCACACCAAGAATTCAAGAAATAGTTAAGCAAATAGACTTGAATTTTTTGATCAATGATCAACAGAATCTCATGGGTGCAATGTTTAGAGGAGCAGAACGCATCCGTTCCATTGTTGAGGCGCTACAAAATTTCTCTCGACTTGATGAAGCGCAAATGAAGCGAGTAGATGTTCATGAAGGTATAGATAGTACTTTGGTGATGTTGCAACATCGACTCAAAGAAACCACAAATCGCCCCGCAATTGAAGTAGTAAAGGAGTATGGTAATTTACCTTTGGTGACTTGTTACGTCAGTGAACTCAATCAAGTGTTTATGCATCTATTAAATAATGCGATTGATGCTTTAGAAGAGCATTATGAGCAACAAAATAGCAATTACCGATTACCAATTACCAATTACCAATTACCTAGCATTCACATTCGCACGATGCTAACAACCCCAGATACTGTAAAGATTTGTATTGCTGACAATGGCCCTGGTGTGTGTGAATCCGTGCTTTCGCGAATATTTGATCCATTTTTCACTACAAAGCCACCAGGCAAAGGTAGTGGACTAGGATTGGCGATTAGTTACCAGATTATCGTGCAGAAACATCAAGGAAAACTCACTTGTGTCTCACCGCCCGGCACAGGAGCGGAATTTATCGTTGAAATTCCTCTCAAACAAACCGAATTAAATTAGGCAAATGCCTACAACATTTTTCTGTCACATAGCATAATAGATAATGTGACTGATCACCTCAACCCTTTACAATCTCTCAAAGAAGGTCACTGGTTCAAGCTCATTTGCGGAGCCAGCTTTCAACACCTGCCTGCGGTCAGAAGTTTAACATTGGCCTATACACTGGCCGGTGCTGACTGTATAGATGTGGCTGCCGATCTAGCTGTAATTGCCGCAGTTCGAGAGGCCATACAAGTTGCAGTTGAACTTGCCCAGGATGCACAAGCGCGAGGCTTTGGCAAAAAAGGTAAGTTGCCGTTTTTGATGGTTAGTCTCAACGATGGCGAAGATCCGCATTTTCGCAAAGCAAAATTTAATTCTACAGAGTGTCCTTCCAACTGCCACAGACCATGTGAAAAAATTTGTCCAGCACAGGCAATAAAGTTTAGCAATAAACCAGAGCTGTTTTCAGGAGTTATATCCCAAAAGTGCTACGGTTGTGGTCGTTGCATTCCTATATGCCCGTATGAAAAAATTTATACAAGTTCTTACGTGATTAAACCGGAGGCGATCGCACCGTTAATATTATCAACTGGGGTGGATGCCATAGAAATTCATACACAAATAGGACGTTTGACAGAATTTCAGCGATTGTGGCAAGCAATTTCACCCTGGGTTGAGCAATTGCAGTTAGTAGCGATTAGTTGTCCAGATGGAGAGGGTATGATTGATTACTTACATACCCTGTATGATGCGATCGCAACCCATAAAATAACCTTGATTTGGCAAACTGACGGAAGGCCGATGAGTGGTGATATTGGTGATGGCACCACCACAGCCGCAGTCAAATTAGGGCAAAAAGTCTTGGCAGCAAACCTACCGGGATACGTGCAGTTAGCAGGCGGCACTAACAGTCACACCGTTGCCAAGTTAAAGGCGATGGGATTGTTGAGGAATGGGGGACAAGGAGGACAAGGAGGACAAGGAAGAATTTCTCCCGTGTCTCCCATGTCTCCCCCCTCCCCACCTATTTCCGGAGTCGCCTATGGCAGCTACGCCCGTGTATTGCTGTCACCAATTCTAGAAGAGTTAGAAGCAAGGGAGGTGAATGACACCAGTGTCAAAACAACTGTCCGCCTAGAAGATGAACCAGAATTGCTCTGGCAAGCTGTTGGACTTGCCCATTCTCTTGTTTCCCAGCTCAAGTCACAGCAGTAGGGGTTACGGGGTAAAGTCTCGTGTCCATACAAGCACATTCGCTATCTCTAAAAACGTCACCATAATAAGCATGACGATTACAGACGATCTCCAAAAATTGTTAGATATTTTGCCCCAAGACCTGCGGCAAATATTAGAGAAGCATCCCCAACGAGATAGTTTAGTGGAAGTGGTTTTAGATCTGGGCCGTCGCCCAGAGGCCCGCTTTCCTCATCAAGCCGAGTATCTGAGTGAAATACCCGTCACTCAGAATGTCATTGATGATTGCATCCAGCGAGTGGGGAACTTTGGCGGAGATAATCGAGCAGGAATAGAGCAAACTTTGCACAGAATCAGTGCCATCCGGAATCGCAACGGTAAGATTATTGGCTTAACTTGCCGTGTCGGTCGAGCGGTGTTTGGAACCATCGGTATGATTCGCGATTTAGTGGAAACAGGTAAATCGATTCTGATGCTGGGACGCCCGGGTGTAGGTAAAACCACTGCCTTACGGGAAATTGCTCGTGTTTTGGCGGATGAGTTGAACAAACGCGTGGTGATTATTGATACTTCTAATGAAATAGCTGGTGATGGCGATGTTCCCCATCCAGCAATTGGTAAAGCCAGGCGGATGCAAGTTGCTCATCCGGAATTACAACATCAAGTGATGATTGAGGCTGTGGAAAACCATATGCCAGAAGTGATCGTCATTGATGAAATTGGCACTGCACTGGAAGCCTTAGCAGCTCGCACCATTGCCGAGCGGGGTGTACAGTTAGTAGGTACTGCCCACGGAAACCAAATTGAAAACTTAATCAAAAACCCCACCCTTTCGGATTTGGTTGGTGGTATCCAAGCTGTGACATTAGGAGATGATGAAGCCAGACGCAGAGGCAGTCAAAAAACTGTGTTGGAACGCAAAGCGCCTCCCACTTTCGAGATTGCCGTAGAAATGCTGGAAAGGCAACGTTGGGTAGTCCATGAAAGTGTGGCTGATACGGTAGATAGTCTGCTCAGAGGGCATCAGCCTAGTCCACAGGTGAGAACCGTTGATGAAAGTGGCAAAGTCAAGATTACACGCCAGTTAACACCTTTGAACGGTCGCTCCCAAACTCTCGCCAAAGAAGAGTCATTTGTACCAGCACGACAGTCAAATGGCTGGCGATCATCTGGGCAAATGCAAGCATTACCACCAGTTAGCACAGAACCAGCAAAGCTGAGTAGACACAATGAATTTGATCGGTTACTGGATGAATCTTTTAATTACTTTGGTGACTTTGATGAAGCTGATAGCAAACTGGCAGGGCCTAATGGTGAAGATTTGCCGCTACACATTTATCCCTATGGTGTGAGCCGTGGTCAATTAGAACAAGTAGTAGAGGTGTTGAGTTTACCAGTGGTCTTGACAAAAGACATCGATAGTGCTGATGCGATTTTGGCACTGCGATCGCACGTTAAAAACCACGCCAAATTACGGCAAATGGCTAAAGCCCGGCAAGTGCCAATTCATATGATTAAATCTAGTACCATACCGCAAATAACCCGTGGCTTACGGCGATTACTCAACATCGATGATCCGGAGGTGACTGATGATCGCGAACTGCAATTATTTCTCCACAGCGCCAGTGACGACGAAATTGACGCCCTAGAAGAAGCTAGATTAGCAGTCGAAAATATCGTCATTCCCAAAGGACAACCAGTGGAATTATTACCCCGTTCTCCTCAAGTGCGGAAAATGCAGCATGAGTTGGTAGAACACTACCGCTTAAAGTCCCATAGCTTTGGAGAAGAACCAAATCGGCGTCTGCGGATTTACCCTGCGTAAATTTTAAAGAGTTGCGAGGGGCCAGATCCCCGACTTTTTCAAAAAGTCGGGGATCTGGCAGCCTATCAAAAATTAATGTGACAAACCACTAGCCTTCCACCCTTCAAGGAGATGGGCTTCCTACCAACTTTCGGTGATTATGAATGAGCAAAGGCTTCTTTAAGTTTGTCTTCTCGCTCTTTGGGCAGGTTAGTAGCAATAATCTTGAAATCCTCGTTTTTGAGAGCTTCGGCAATTCGGTCAACTACCTCATTGGAAGTGAGTAAGAACAGTGCTGAAGTTCCTTCCGTAACTTCATCACGGACTTTCTTAATGAAGCTATCATCAATACCAACATCTGCAAAAGAGGCTGTCAAAGCACCAATTGCCGCACCAATTGCCATCCCGAGAATCGGGATAAAGAAAAGGATACCAAACAGCAGCCCCCAGAAAGCACCATCTAGCGCACCTAATCCAGACAAGTTATGTAGCTGGCGGGTTTTAGGCTTTTTTGCACCTTTTGGCCAAGAAACAATTGCCGCGTCTTGGATATCTAGCAAATGCTGTTGCTGTAGTTCAGACAGTTTACTTTCTAGTCTCTCTGCACCATCGGCTGTGGGGAATTCTAATACAGTAAGATGTGCCATTAGTAATCTCCTGAATTTAATGAAATTCAACTACTAACTAGGCATTGTGTCTAAGAAACGCTGAGCTGCGCGAATGGGATTGGCCCATCGCGACAACCGATATAGATAAGCATCAATAAAGTATGCTGATTCTGATTCATGTTTTTGTATTCCTGCTGATAGGGAGGTGGGGAACTCACCGATCCCTACTCCCCCAAGGGAGTGGGGATTAGGGGCAGTGGGGAGATGGGGGGAGTGGGGGACTAAAGAAGATATATAATGCCTTTTCTTCTCATACTTCTCACTCTCCTCATACTTCTCACACCCTTACACCTCGGTAATCGTGTGAATCTTCAAGAAATTCGTCCCCCGGGGACGCATAGTTGGAACACCTCCCAAAATCAAGATTTTGTCGCCTGGGGTAACCCAACTACGCTGTAGCAGAATTGTCTGGACTTGTGTAGTCAATTCCTCAAACGTTTCAACTTCATTTTCTAAGAGAACTGGTCGAATTCCCCAAACTAAGTTCAAGCGGTGGTAAGTTGTGGAATTGGGTGTGAGGGCAACAATGGGTACTTTTGGGCGTTCGCCAGCAGCTAGTTGGGCTGTATAGCCAGTGCTAGTGAACGTAGCAATGCAGCGTAGGGGCATGACATTGACAATGGTGTTGAGAGCCTCACTTAAAGCATGGGTTTCATCAGTTTTTGCTGGCGGATTGTTGAGGAACTCTAAATCTGGTTCGATATCGGTAGCAATACGCACAAGCATTTCTATGGCTTGCACAGGAAACTCACCAACGGCTGATTCTCCTGAGAGCATGACTGCATCAGTACCATCAATGATGGCGTTAGCCACATCACTGGCTTCGGCACGAGTTGGACGGGGGTTATGAGTCATACTTTCTAGCATTTGCGTGGCAGTAATTACCGGAATGCCTTTGCGGTTGCACAGTCGAATGATCCGTTTTTGGATGAGTGGGACTTTCTCTGGACTCATTTCTACACCCAAGTCACCACGAGCCACCATTACTGCATCGCACTCTTTTATAATTGCTTCTAAGTTATGGATAGCTTGGGGTTTTTCGAGCTTGGCAATAACAGGTTTATTAGCTGCTCCTTTTTGTGCCAGTAATTCTTTTAAGGTGTGCATATCTTCAGGGCGACGCACAAAACTTAAACAGATGTAATCAACTCCCTGAGATAGACCAAAATCTAAATCTTGTAAGTCTTTTTCTGTTAGAGAAGGCAACTGTAAATTGAGATGGGGAAAATTTACTCCTTTACGACTTTTGAGAACACCGCCCCGAGTAATTCGACATCGGACAGCATCTACCTTGATCTGTTCTACCTTTAGTTCTAATAGACCATCATCCAAAAGAACTTGATTGCCTGGTTGGGCATCTTCTGCAAGCAGAGGATAGTCAATCGGAATTGTATCAGGTTGATTTGAGAAGTTAGTTACTGGTACTAGGGTGATTAATTCTCCTTCTATTAAAGCTATCGCACCCTCGGGTAATTGACCAACTCGAATTTTTGGACCTTGCAAGTCTTGCAGCAGAGTTACCGGAATATCTAGTTCTTTTTCGAGCGATCGCAATAATTTTATTGTTTTAGCGTGGTCATCGTAGCTGCCGTGAGAAAAATTCAAGCGAGCCACATTCATTCCAGCTTGAATCATTTTTGTCAGCACTTCCCGTGAATTGCTGGCTGGGCCAATGGTAGCAACGACTTTTGTATGGCGAGTTAGTGGTTGCATAAGTTTCAGTTACCAGTTATCAGTTACCAGTTATCAGGTTTAGTTGTTCACTGATTGCTGATAACTGAATGGCTCGGAAAAAGTATCAAATAGAACGCTTGAGAGTACGCAAACGCTCTGAGTAACTTCGCATTACAAGTAGTGCAAACATGGGTGTTTCTTGCACGGCGAACAGGAAACCGCTCCGGTCTAGGATAGCTAATTCGGAGTCTGTTTTCGCAATTGCTGTCGATGCTCTGGTTTGTTCTGGCACAACTAATGCTCCCATACCAAATACATCTCCCGCATGAATAGTTTCCACCACTTTGCCCTCGACGTATAACTCTACTTCTCCAGTCAAAATGCCATACATGCAATCCCCAACTTCACCATCTGTAAAGATAGTTTGACCACTGGCAAATTTCTTGATTGTTGGTTGTTTTTGAAATATTTTTACAGTTTCTGCTGGTTCAAGCATGACAATGGATTTTAACTACATCACATTTCAAAGTACTACAGTAGATGGTATTTTTGTTGTCTTTGCTGGCGTAAAGTGTGAGAAAGCACTTTTGTTTGATTTTGTATAAATTTTTATTAAACCTTCTGCCTTCAGTATAGCTGCCTTTGTGCGTCAAACCTTTAAACCAGCTTTAGACTGAACATACTCTTCTAATTCAATGGTCAATGGTTGTGTTTGCCAAATGTCCTGGCAATACTCCTGAATGGAACGATCTGAGGAAAATTTGCCGATCCGTGCTACATTCAAAATTGACATCCGAGTCCAATTGTCTTGGTTGCAATAAGCTTGACTGACCTGCTCCTGACAATCGATGTAAGATTGGTAGTCAGCAAGTAGCATAAATGGATCTTGGTAGAGTAAAGAGTCGAGCAGGGGACGAAATAAACCCGTATCGCCACCAGAGAACATTCCTGAAGCTATTAAGTCTATTACTTCTTTGAGTTGGCGGTTGGAATTATAGTAATTCCAAGGATTGTAGCCTTGGGCTTTGAGCGCGTATACTTCTTCAGTTCGTAGTCCAAATAAGAAGAAATTTTCTTCTCCTACTTCTTCACGAATTTCGATATTGGCACCATCAAGAGTACCAATAGTTAAGGCCCCATTCATAGAAAACTTCATGTTACCAGTACCAGAAGCTTCTAAGCCAGCAGTAGAAATTTGCTCTGATAAATCAGCAGCCGGGTATACTCTTTGACCCAAAGTCACATTGTAGTCTGGTAAAAAGACAACTTTTATGCGATCGCGCACCCAAGGATCAGCGTTAACAGCCTCGGCTACGGAGTTAATCAATTTAATGATCAGCTTAGCCATGTAGTAGCCTGGTGCAGCTTTACCACCAAAAATGAATGTACGCGGTGTAACCTCAATATCAGGATTGTGCTTGATGCGGTTATACAATGTAATAATATGCAGCACATTCAAATGTTGACGCTTATACTCGTGGATGCGCTTGACTTGAATATCAAACAGTGACTCTGGATTAACAACAATACCAGTTTTCTTTTGAATATATTTTGCTAAATGCCGCTTGGTTTCTAACTTAATTTGCTGCCATTGTTGACGGAAATTACTATTTTCAACAAAGCTTTCTAACTGTCTGAGGTCTTCAAGGTGCTTGATCCAGTTGTCACCAATTTTACTAGAAATTAAACTAGTCAAGCCAGGATTGCTTAAAACTATCCAACGCCGTGGTGTAACTCCGTTGGTTTTATTGCTAAATTTCTCTGGCCACAATTGATAAAAATCTCGCAGCACAGTCTGCTTCAGCAATTCAGTATGTAACGCTGCTACACCATTGATCGCATGACTACCCACACACGCTAGGTTAGCCATCCGCACATATCTATCACCTGTTTCATCAATCAATGATAATCTAGCGATTTTACCCTGGTCATAGGAGTCTTGTAACCGCACCTGATCAAGAAAGCGGCGGTTGATTTCGTAGATAATCTCCAGATGACGAGGTAACAATTTACCAAACAGGTTAACAGACCACTTTTCCAAAGCTTCTGGTAGCAGAGTGTGATTAGTATAACCAAAGGTTTTTTGGGTAATATCCCAGGCTTGCTCCCAACCAAATTGATGTTCATCCAACAACAACCGCATCAGTTCCGCTACGCCAATGGCAGGATGAGTATCATTGAGTTGGACAGCAAAGTTTTCGTGGAAGGTTGCCAAACTCTTGCCATGACGATCTAGATGAATGCGAATCATATTCTGGAGAGAACAAGAAACAAAGAAATATTGCTGTTCTAAACGCAGTTGTTTGCCTTGAGCTTGTTCATCGTTGGGATAGAGAACTTTGGAAATGTTTTCAGAGATGACCTTTTTATTAACTGCACCGTAGTAATCACCGACATTGAATGACTGAAAGTCAAAAGATTCAGGTGCTTCTGCTTTCCACAAGCGGAGGATATTAGTAGTATTGACTTTATAGCCTAGTATGGGTGTGTCGTAGGCGATACCTTTGACTACTTGGTCAGGAATCCAGCGTACTCGGTAATTACCATGTTGATCAGTGTAAGGTTCTGTGTAACCACCCAACTTAACTTCATAGGCTACTTCTGGACGGGGAATTTCCCAAGGATTACCCCACTGTAGCCATTTATCTGTAATTTCTACTTGCCAACCATCACGGATTTCTTGGTCAAAAATGCCAAATTCGTAACGAATGCCATAACCAATTGCTGGAATTTCCAAAGAGGCGAGAGAATCCATATAGCAAGCAGCAAGCCGACCTAAACCACCATTACCCAAACCAGGTTCTTCTTCCTGTTCAATTAATTCTTCGATATTCAATCCTGATTCTGCAACTGCTTTACGTACTTGTTCGTAAATATTCAGGTTGATCAGGTTATTTTCCAGCTGCGGTCCCATGAGAAACTCTGCTGATAGATAGCAAACAACCTTGACATCATTTTTCACATATGACCTTGTTGTGCTAATCCAGCGTTTGAGTAAGCGATCGCGCACTGTATAAGCCAGCGCCATGTAAAAATCATTTTTTGTGGCAATCTCAGGATACTTACCCTGAATATAAAAGAGATTATCTGCCATCGCCCGCCGTAAGGTTTCAATGCTCAGACCAGTGCGATCGTCTTCTATTTGTAAAGTTGCTATTGTACTGGGTTCGAGTGTAGTCATAACCTACCATTAGTAAGTGATTGTACAGATATACCATTCACGTCTGTACATTGGTTAGTAGTTAGTGGATGCTTTTCGGAACTACCACAATCGACTCCAGTCAAGCAGTAAGCTGTTTGAGTGTGGCGTCAAAATATACTTTTAAGCCCATGTTTATAAAAGCTTTAAAAAGCAGCACCACACTAAGAGAACTAGCCCAAGTTTATGTGCATAAATTAAGGTTATATTCTGAATGTTAATGGACGGTAATGTTTTATGGAAAGCTTGGTTAACTACAAATGGTATGGCTTGGAGATACGTCTAATTTTTCAGTTTTTGCAGCTAGTTGCAATGGTAGATAGGCTAGTTAAGATAACCAGTTAAGCCAGTTAGCTAGGATTTTAAACGCAAAGGAACGCAGAGTAAGCGCGGAGGTACGCAGGGTTTTTCTAAGAAATTAATGCTTCAGGATTATTACTAGGTAAATTTGGTGTTTTTTGAAAAAATATATTGACAATAAGCATAATTCCCTGCAAGATTGCCAAAATCATAAAAGTCCTGTGCATGGCAAAGACTAATGCTGGAAGTGGCATAGATGCAAGTGGTGTGGTCAGAGGTAGGTTAATACTACTGAGAGCTAATGTAGTAAATAAAGCTGATCCGAAGGGAATTCCTAGAGTTTGACCCAGTAGAGATGATTCGTTTAACAAACCCGAAACAACACCGATTTTGTTTTGAGGAGTAATACGCATGGTTGCTACATTATTGGGCGATCGCCACATCGCTAGACCTGCACCCATGACTATATCTGTGAGTACATAACCCAAGGGTGTTAACTGGGTACTAAAGGTGCTAGCTAGCATACAGCCAAATGCTAACAACATTAGACCTATCAGAATTAAATGACTACTACCAAACCTATCAACTAAACGCCTTGATATGTGTGCAATTATGGCGTTACTGATCGGCAAGGTGATCATTAACATTCCCACCTGATCAGTTGGATAATGTAAAACTAGTTCTAGGAAAAATGGGTAGATCAGCAACCGAGATGCCATGACTATGTAAACGACAACCATAGTCAAGAGATTGATACTAAGGATGCGATGACGAAACAAAGACAAGTCAATTATCGGTTGTCTGACCCGAGATTCAACCAAAACAAAAACAATTAAACCAATGATGGTGGTAATCAGTAAAATGAGAGCGATCGCACTATTAAAGCCCTGTTTTTGCCCTTCACTCATCGCTAAGGCAAAGTTCACCATCACCAGCACCAGCAGAATTGTTCCTAATGTATCAAAGTTTGCTTGATGACTACGGCTTTTTGGAGAAGGCGGAACACACCAAGTGAATAACAAAATGGCTATCATCCCTATAGGAAGATTAATTAGGAAAATTGCTCGCCAATCACTAAGCGTAACCAGTGAACCACCAATCGCCGGGGCCAAAACAGAACCAACAGAAAGTGTCATTACTGCAAGACTGAGGGCTAAGCCATATTGTGGGCTATGAGCAAACAACTCAGTGATCATTACCATCCCTAATCCCACAATTAGCACAGCACCGCATCCTTGCAAAACTCGAAAGCCAATCAGCCAAATAATTCCTGGTGCTAATCCACATAGTAATGAACTGATAGTACACAGGATTAACCCAGCTTGGAATAACTTCCGCCTGCCAAGCATATCACCTAAACGCATGGTGCTGAAAATCAGAGTAGTAAAAACAACAAGATAACTGATAATCACCCATTGAGAAACAGCCAGGTCAGTATCAAAAGCTTTTGTGATCGTAGGTAGGGCAATATTGACTGTAGAACTATCCAGCGTAAACATTATCAAGCCCAATATTATACTCAATAAAGCTAGCCAGATTTGAGACGGCGATCGCTCAGAATCAGAAGAATTTTGGGGTACTGGTTCGCTGTTCAATGGTATTGCCACTAATAAGATTGAAAGTTCTCATCATTCCATTTTCTCTTGGATCATTGCTCTCAACATACTCCTGAGGGGGATGAAGAATGTAGACGCGCGCTTAGGGTTAATGAAAATCAAATCGTCCCTATTGCCTATTTTCAACAATTTAATTCACCTTCAAAGTACTTACTGTTTCCTGTAGTTGTTGGCAAATTCTCGTCGTTTTTTGTAGAGACTCAGAAACTTGCACAGATGATGCACTAGTTGATTTTGAAGTAGTAGCAACTTGTTTCATCAATTCGCTGACTGTTTGCGATGTTTGGACTCCGTAGACTGTGGCGGTGGAAATTGACTGCACTAAAGCATCTATTTGTCGTGAAACATCTAAGATTTGATTCAGACTATGTTTGGCATCTTCAACTATCTGCGTTCCCTTAGCAACGTGAGTCACTCCTTCTTGCATCGCTGCTACTACTTCGTTGGTTTCCTGTTGAATATTTTCAACAATTTCTGCTACTTCTTTGGTTGCTTGCGCTGAACGCGCAGCTAGTTCGCTAACTTCTTCGGCTACCACAAGAAAACCTTGACTTTCTTCACCCATGCGCGCTGCTTCAATACCTGCATTAATAGCTAATAAGTTGGTTTGCATGGAAATATCATTAATTAATGCTACAACACGCGAAATCTCTTGGGTAGATTGCCCCAAACGTTTGACTTTCTTGGCTGTTTTACCTACGATTTCCCGTAAATTCAAGATGTTTTCCACTGTTGTATCCATCGCTTCTCCTGTTTTGGTGGCGGTGTTAGCGGCGGTGTTAACAACTTGTGCAGCTTGCTGGGCGCTAGACGCTACTGCTTGCATCGCCACAGTCATTTGAGCAACTGCATCTAAAATGCGGTTAATTTCGGTAGTTTGTGTCAGTGCTTGTTGTGTAAGATGGCGAATTTTTGTTTCGTTGCTACCAATCACCTCATCTAATTGCATTATTGACGCTTTGACTTTGATGATAATATCCCGTAGACTTTCAACAATGGAGTTGAAAAAGTCGGCAACTGTCCCTATTTCACATTCATTCACATCAACACGTACCGTCAAGTCACCTCGAACTACACCTTCAACATCTTCAAGTAATTCTAATAGTTGCTTTTGTAGGGCTTGTTTGTGTTGCTGTACTTCCCAAGAAGCTATCTGTGTAGTTTGATGACTTTGTTCGATTTGTTGGATTAGTTCTGCTTGTTCTAGAGCATAACCAATTTGAATAGCAACTTGTTTAAATAAATTAATTTCCCTATCTTGCCAATGGCGTTCATGGGAACACTGATGAGCCACCAAAATACCATATAATTTTCTATTAATAAAAACAGGTGTAAGTAGATATGCTTTGACTGCTTGGGATTCTAGTTGTTGGAGATATGATTGACTCAAATTATATTCGTAGATATTATGGACTGTTTTCACAGAACCTATTTCTAACTCATCAGAATACTCTTCTCCAAAATAGGGAATAGAAATATTTTCTTTTAAAACTTTTGACCAAGAATCAGCAACTGATTCAGCAATGATATTACCTTGCCAATGTCCATTCAAACTATAAAAAAGTACGCGATCGCTTTGCAGAGCATCTCGTATATCTGATACTGCTGTGTTGAGGATTTTATCACCACTAAGTACCTCTCGAATATGGGTAGTGATTTGCTGGAGTTGCTGTGTGAATTTTGTATCGTTTTTTTGACTACGCAACTCTTGTGTGATGGTATCTGCCATTTGATTGAAACTGACAGCTAGTTGACCAATTTCATCATCAGCGAAAACTTGAGCGCGAATATGGCGATCGCCTGCGGTAAATTTTTGAGTTGTTTGCTGCAAATCGTAAACTGGTTTGGTAATGGAACGTCTTAAGATTAATGCCCAAATACCAATTAAAGCGAAAGTTACAACAACTAATACCGTTTGTAGTAACCAGCTTTGTGTTAATAAGTTATTGAGAGATGTCTCAGGAGTTCCCCGTACTAAAATAGCTAATGGCTGCGCTTCATTAACAACTTTAGTCCTATTACCTTCTCCCAAAATTGTATTAGGTAAAACCTTAGCCGCCATAATATAAGTTTTATTACCTAAAACCACATGTTTAGTTACTATTGTTCCTAGATTAACCGCAACTGCTTCAGATAATAAAGATCTACTTTCTAGAGGTAATTCTATTTGGGGTTTGATGTGATTTAAATTATTTGTTTCTTCTTGTAGTTGGGAACTTAAAAGGGTAAATTCTCCCTTGGATTGCTGTAGATAAAACCCATGATAACCTGCTGGAAATGCTTGTAGAGTTTCTTTAGCGATCGCATCTTGTTTGTTCACGATATCACCAATCACTAAAGCACCGATAATTGCTTTGGTTTTAGGGTCTTTTATCGGCGTGATTAAATAGCGAATCAAAGTATCTTTTTTACCATATTTATTTGATAGAAAGGGAGATTCTCGACTTAGTTCTGACCTACTAATCATTCTAGTAGCTTTGATGACTTGAGAATTTTTTAAAGCCTCTTTTACTAAGTTACTAGGATTAAATGTTTCTCCTCGACGATTAGCATTGGCATTAGCAATAATTTTTAAATCTTTACCAACTAAAGTCGCATACTCTAAATTGAGAGCCTGAGATTTGTTTTTTAAAATTTGTTTAATTACCATTTGCCATTTCTGCTCAAAGCTTTCACCAGAATTATACAGATTCAGTGCTGTAATTAAAGCTGCATTTTCTGATTGGCTTCGTAAGCCAAAACTCATTTGATGAAATTTATTATCATAATTAAACTCACTAATTGCTAACTCTGATTTAGTTTGTTCAATTAATTGAGTTCGCAAACTTTGATTAATAAATAATTTTGTACTTACAGCTATACCTAAAATCGAAATAAGCTCACAGCTAATTAAAGCAATTAAATGTTTACGATTAAGAGTAAGATTATAAAACCATTTCAACAAAGATTTATAATTTTGCAGAGAATTGGTAATATTTAACTTGCTTGATTTTGAAATTCTAGAACTATCAATCATTAGCTGAGATGGAGATAGAGGAAATGATGAATTGCGATTTTTACTTTTGTTAGTAGTATTAAATGGATAACGCATAAGTAATTTTTCTGGATCCATAACTCAAATCAATCATTAGTAGACACAGTTAAACATAAAACTTTTAGATGGACTCCCCTGTTTGCTTACAGCATGACTGTCTATTCTGCTTTCTACTGATCAACTTAAGAGAATAATCCAGACAAAAGCTTTGGGTGTTTAGATACTAGTAATGCTTAGCTTTGAGTATAAGTTATATCATTTTTTAGATTTTAGGCAATAGACAAAAACCCCATTAAATCCTCTGTTTACAGAAAATTTGTGATGTTACTACTGGTAGTAAAGCAGACACAATATTATAACAATATGTTGTAAATATTAATTAGAGCGGTATTATACAAAAGACCTCTTGCACAAATATTTTTACCCCACCTAACCCTCAAATATGAAAAGTTTTTCCTTGCCTTTCCCCCAAAATAAGGGGAATTGAGAGGGTTGTGAGAATTTATGCAAGAGGTCTAATGTAAAAATGTAGATTTTAAAGTTTTTTTCTAGCTATCAGTCAGTTCTAAGATGAAATTATATTAACTCGCACTAACTGAACTTAGTTTTTATTTGCTCCTGCCAAAGGAAAAATAATTTCTTCGAGTGTTCTCAATAATTCTTGCTCATTGTAAGGTTTAGAGAAGTAAGCTCTCGCACCTAATTGCATTGCTAATTGTCGATGCTTGTCGCTACTACGAGAGGTGAGCATAGCAACTGGTATATTTTTAAATTCATTGTTTGATTTGACCCGACCTAAAAATCCATATCCATCAATGCGTGGCATTTCAATATCACAAATTACAGCCTGAACTTTTAAGCCACTTTGCAATTTTTCTAAAGCATCTTGACCGTCTTTAGCTTGTTCTACTAAATATCCTCCTTTTTCCAAAGTTAAGGCCAAAAAGCGCCGGACATTAATAGAATCATCAACAATTAAGATTGTTCCTTTTTGGTCTTTTGATGAGTCTAGAGTTTTTTCCTCAGATGGTGCGAGGAACACAGTTTTTAACCTTGCTGATGATAGTTGATTAGTTCTAGGTGTACGGTCATTAGCAGCAATCCAATACAGTAACTCGTTGACATTGACTAATGCCACAACTCGACCATCACCAAGAATTGTACAGTTGCTAAAGCCAGAAGGTAGAGAAATATTTCCTTCGACACGGCGGATAGCGACTTCTTGTTCGCCCCAGCAACGGTCGATTTGGATAGCGATTGGTTGATTGTTACCTTCGATAATTAATACACTAGCAGCATTAATTGCTGGAGGTGTTTCCAGGTTGGGGTTGTCATAGCGATAGCAATTAAATTCTAAGTAGCGACTGAGGCGAATCAACGGTAGCATGGTTCCTTGCCAGTTGATAACTTCACTACCTGCCATTGGGAAAACATGCTCATTTTGCAGGAGGAATATTTCCGAGACTGCATCTGTGGGGAATGCCAATAGCATACGGTTGCTTTCCACTAGCAACACACGAGCTACAGAAAGAGTAAATGGCACTAATAAAGTAAAAGTAGTTCCCACTCCAGGTACAGTATCGACCTTAACATCGCCCCGTACATGTTTAAGATTACTGCGAACTACATCCATACCTACACCGCGACCAGATAAAGTTGTGACTTGCTCGCTAGTACTGAAACCTGGCTCAAATATCAGGGAAAGTAGTTCTTCATCGGTGGCTTGGGCTAATAGAGCTGCATCTAAACCCATAGCTAAGGCACGGGCGCGAATTTTGTCCAAGGAAATGCCGCGGCCATCATCTTTAATAGTTATTATGGTGCGATTACCTTGATGAGTGGCTTTAATTTCGATTGTGCCTTGTTCTGGTTTACCACAGGCGCGCCGTGTGGCAGCATCTTCGATGCCATGATCAAAAGCATTTCGCATCAGGTGCATTAATGGCTCATTTAAAGCCTCGAGGATACTGCGTTCAATTAGGGTGCTAGCGCCTTCTATTTTTAACTGAACATTTTTGCCAAACTCTACGGATAAGTCGCGCAAAGCTCGGGGAAAGCGATCAACAACATCGGATAGAGGGCGCATCCTGACTTGAGTGAGCTTTCTCTGTAACTGTTTTGAGGTTTTGTTGAGCTTCCTAGCGATTTGATCTGTGTCGTCCACACTGAGTTGGATGTCAGCAGTGACTTCTTGCACCTGCACGATTGTTTCCATGACTTCTTGTGACAGCAGGTTTAAGTCGTTGTAACGATCCATTTCTAAAGCGTCAAACTTGCTTTCTATGTCTTGTGTCTGGTAAGCATAGTCAAATGCAAGCTGCTCGCCACTTCCCCCTAGCAATGGCAAAGATGATATTTCTGCTGAGATCACAGCTTGAGTCGCAATTCGGTCATAGGCTGTCCGGAGTTCTTGATTTTCTCGTTCCAAACTTTGAACGCGTTGGCTAAGATTGCGAATGAGTTTACGTAGTCTTTCTAGCTGTAAGTTTAGCCCGTTGCGTTGGATAATTAATTCTCCGAATAAGTCGTTTATTTGCTCGAGCTGTTTACTAGGAACTCGGACAGTATTTTCTTGAATTTCGCGGTCTTTGTTGGCAGCGATCGCTTCCCGTTTGGGTTCAACAAATTTGTAATCTGTTACCGGAATTTCTTTGGCAGTTACCCCAGTAGGCTCACCTAGCTCATCACCAACAGAGTTGCCCTCGTCAGCAAAGGCTGCTTCTAAGGCTTCAAAGTCTGCGGCGATGATTTCTTCATCTAGCCAAGTTTCTGCGGTAATTTCTGCTTGCAGAATCTCATCATCTTCTGCTGTGCTTGCTGTTTGTTGAAACTCTGAAGTTAATTCTTGTGTTGTAGATGGCTGGGTTGATAGTTGGATGAAAGTTTGTTCTAGATCAAGTTCTGTTGGTAAGCTATCTAGTTGATTTGTCAATACTAAGGCTTGCGATCGCCGCCATGCTGTTAAGGAGGCACGAGCAATTTCTTCAATTTCGTCTGGTTGTGCAGTATCTAATTGGTGAGCTATTGATTCACACAACTGGGTAAAAGCTTCTAGCTGGAGCATTTCGCCCAAGCCACCTAACTCTGCTGCCATAATGGCAACTTCTTCTTTCAAACAAGGTTGTTGATGATCTGCCAAGACAGATTCTAAGCGTTGTAAGCATCCTTCTACCTCAGTTTCAAAGAGTAAGGGTATAATATTTTGCCCATCCTCTTCCGGGGAGAGGATGGTTGTAGCGTCCTCTGGAGTCGGTTCACCCAAAAGCTGATGCAGTTCGTCAAAAACTGGGTAACAAAAAGTACTTAACCACTGCTCGTCTACAGTATTTCCTTCTGAGTGCAATTCGACTATCTGCCGCAGCCAATCAACTCCAGATAATAATAAACTTTGTAGTTCTGTATCAATTTCTAAAGAATTTTTTCGTGTTTTTAATACTTTAAAAGAATCTTCTAAACGGTGCGCTAGATCGGAAAGCGAGCGAAATCCCATCATACCTGCACCACCTTTGATGGAATGGGCAGCGCGGAGGGCTGCATTGATTTTGTCTGGAGCTATGCGGTGATTTGTCTCAATTTCTAATAATATTCCCTCCACTGTATTCAGATAATCTGTTGCTTCCTCCAGAAACTGCATCTGAATTTCTAATTCTTTGTCCTGTGACATAGTTGTTGTCCTTGGTCAAGAGTCAAGAGTCATTTATCATTAGTCATTTGTCATTAGTCATTTGTCATTAGTCATTTGTCACAGGCAAACAACCAAGGACAAATGACTAATGACCAATAATTAATTGACCTTGAACGTACCCACAGTTTCTTGTAAGTTTTGAGAAATCTTCACAGTCTGTTGCAGAGATTCAGAGACTTGTAAGGAAGAGTCACTGGTGCGTTTGGAAATAATCGCGATTTGTTTCATCAATTCGCTGACTATTTGTGATGTTTCAACTCCAGAAGCTGTGGTAGTAGAAATTGACTGTACTAGACCGTCAATTTGGCGTGACACTTCCAAAATTTGACTGAGACTACCTTTTGCTTCTTCAACAATGCGCGTGCCTTCCACTACCTGAGCAGTTCCTATTTCCATCGCTTGCACTACTTCGCTAGTTTCTCGTTGGATGTTCTCAACGATTTGTTCAATTTCTTTGGTGGCGGCTGCTGATCGCGCTGCGAGTTCTCCTACTTCTTCAGCAACGACGGCAAATCCTTGTCCTTCTTCACCTGCTCTTGCTGCTTCAATACCAGCGTTGATTGCCAGTAAGTTGGTTTGCATGGAAATCTGATTAATCAATGCCACGACGCGGGAAATCTGTTGTGTAGATTCTCCTAAACGCTTGACTTTTTTGGCAGTTTCGCCTACGGTTTCCCGGAGGTGGAGAATATTTTGCACTGTCATATCCATTGCTTGACCACTTTTAGCAGCAGTGGTTGAAGCATTTTGAGCAACGATCGCAGCTTGCTGGGCGCTGTCTGCTACGGCTTGAATAGATGCTGTCATTTGATCAACTGCATTCAGGGTGTGGTCAATCTCAGCAGCCTGGGCCAAAGCTTCTTCTGCAAGTTGGTGAATGGCGCCGGAGTTAGTGCCAATTGCCTGGTTTACTTGGCTAGCAGCAACTTTGACTTGGGTGACGATATCCCGCAAGCTTTCAACGATGGAGTTGAAAAAGTCAGCAACAGTACCTATCTCACCAGCAGTCACATCAGCACGTACTGTTAAGTCGCCACTAGCTGCACCTTCGACATTGCTGAGTAGTTCCAACAGCTGCATTTGTAGAGCTTCTTTTTGTTGCCGTTCATCTATGGTAGATTTTTCGGCAATTACCTTGGCTGTTTCTAGTTCTTGTAGCAACTTGGCTTGCTCTAGTGCGTAACCGACTTGAGTTGCTATCTGTTTAAACAAATCAATTTCTGTTTGTTGCCAAATCCGTGGACTGTCGCAATGATGAGCAATCAATAAGGCCACTAGTTCTTCTTGATGAACGATTGGTGCGATCAAATTTGCTTGGACTGCAAATCTTTCCAGCATTTTGATGTAGCAATCAGCGTTAGTGAGATTGGGGTCTTGATAAATATTTGTAATTGCCCGTACTCGCCCATCTTTGTAAGCATTGACATGACGTTCCCGAAAACAAGGATCATCTATTTGCACTCCTAACATTTTCGGGAAACTGCTACTGACTGCCTCGGCGACGACATCGCCATCCCATGTATCGGTATGAAATTTATAAACTATTACCCTATCTGTTTTCAGTGCTTGCCGAACTTCTCTAACTGTTGTTTTGTAAATGTCGTCTTCTTGAAGGCTTCTGCGTAGTCGCAAGGTAATATCTGCAAGTAATTTCGCCCGTTCTGCATCTTGCTCTTGTTCTTTAAGTGAAGTTTCTAGTTGTGCTGCCATTTGGTTAATGTTGGCAACTAAAACTCCGAGTTCGTCTTCTCCTTGGAAATACAGACGGGTGTTGAGTTCGCCCCGTCCCAGTTTTTCTACTGTTGCTGTTGCTTCCAAAATTGGTTCTGTGGCTCGTTTGGCTATCCAAGCAGCGATCGCTGCGACCATAATTACTGTTAGTCCTGTACCAATGGTGAAAGTCAATAATAATTCTCTTTGAAATGCAAATGCATTTGATGTATTGGTTGCCAGCAGTATGTCCCATTTCAAATCTGGCAAACCTGCTAATGGTTTGAGACCTACGAAGCTTAACAACTGCCAGCGATCGCCATGAACTGGATCTAATCCAATTACAGTACTTTCTTTAGAGCTTTGTAGTTTTTGGTATACGGCAGGATAATCTGTTTTAATGTTGCTATTTAAGTGTTCCGGTTCTGTCGTTATGAAAATTTTTCCAGATTTATCGAGGAAAAGATATTCCTCAATCACTCTTGTTCTTCCCACAACTTTTGTATAATCTTTTGCCAAATCTTCTAGAAGTTTCACAGGTGTACGTGCTACAGCTATAGCAATCGTATTACCTGTGCCATTTTCTTTTACAGGTGCGGCAATATAAATACTAAACTTATTTGTAGCTGGTGATATTTCTGGTTGACTGATATAAGGGCGATCGCTTTGTTGTACCGTCTGAAAAAAAGTGCGATCTTTGACGTTAGCAGCAGATTGTCCTTGGGATTTGACAATCAAATTACCGTTTAAATCGTAGATGGCAATGTTTTCATAAATTTTGCTTCCATCTACAATTCTAGTCTCAATGATTTTATCTAGTATTGCTTGTTTTTCTGGAGAGGGAGTGTTGACCCTTGTTTGGGAATTTATCAGTATTGGCAGATTAGATATGAACTGAATATCGCCATACCGTTCAACCATGAAACGGTTAACTTTGTCTGCCAAATCTTCGGCTTGAGATTGTTGCAGTCGGGAAATTTGGTTTTGAACAGAGTTTTTGGTAATTTGATAGGCTAGTACTCCGATCCCCAATACTGGTAGTGTACCAATAGCGATCGCCAGTACTGTTGCTTTTGTACCCAAACTCAAGCGTTTAAAACTAGCAAAGATACGATTCAAGGGAGATATTTTCTCTGTTTGATCGTTATTGGGCAAATCAGGGAACTTTACTACACTATCCGTAAGTTTTTGAGGAGGAAGCATTGATTTTCGATTTTCAATATCACTATTACTAGCCGCGTCCGTTTTATTAAACATAAAATAGTATCCCAGAATAGGTGGAGAATAACCCTAAACAAAGTGTCTTGTAGTAATACACCCTAGTTACCATGCAAAATAGAAGATTGGACAATAGCCTGTGCATCTAATACCAGCAATACTTCCTTCTGTTGCACAACGCACCCACGCAGATACGGAACTAAACTAGAGGCGACTTGTCCAACAGGAGAGCGAATTTCATCGGGCAGAAATTTAGTTGTACCTTTGATCTCTTGTACAACTAAGCCGAGAAGCAGTGATTCCACCCGAATAATAATGATGTTGAACTGACGGAATCTATGGTCTAAAGATTCTAAATTGAACATCCTTGGCAGATCAACTACCCAAACTATGTGACTCCGCCAATTCATCAACCCAAGTATGCAGGAGGGCATGTTTGGCATAGAGGTGACGGTTTCCACAGGTACAACAATTGCCTCTTGTGTGTACCTCATTGGTAAAACTGCTGGGGCTTGTTTGTTGAGTTGAAACCTGAGATAGCCGTCTCCCTGGTTCTGATCAATTGATTTTGCAGCCAGTGTAATTTTTGAATTATTCATCTGATTCAAATCGCCACTGATTTAATTGCACGCAAAAGCTGTTCGCGGGTGTAAGGTTTGGTTAAATAAGCATCAGCACCTTGTCTCATTGCCCACAATCTATCTATTTCTTGATTTTTGGAACTGCAAATTACAATTGGCACTTTTTGAGTAGCAGGATTTTTTTTGAGAGAACGGCACAACTCAAATCCACTCATTCCTGGCATTACTACATCTGTGACGATGACATCTGGTTGTTGTGAAATAGCTTGTTCTAAAGCTTCTTTTGCACCAGCTGTCTTAATTACGTTGTAGCCACTTTCTCTGAGGTAGTGGCTCATTAGTTCCAATTCACTGGGAGAATCTTCAACTATTAAAATAGTCCCAAGCAAAGTTAGACTCACTCCTATATCTCCTAAACAGTCTTTCAATTTTAGATTTTAGATTTTGGATTTTGGAGCCACTGCGGTGGACGTGTTAAGAGGCGTAAAGCACCTGGCGTCACGTGGCTTGATTTTAGATTGGTTCCACAGATATGGAGACTTGTACCATTAGAGAACTATTCAGTCAAATTTTTACTACATTCTTTGCAATTACATACAGTTAATCGAGATGTTTAAACACCATTTTTAATAGATCTGATTGTGTAAATGGCTTAGTTAAATAGCCTGATGACCTTACCATTTTTGCCTTGGCTCGGTCTATAAATCCTGTTCTGCCAGTCACCATGATTATAGGTGTATTTTTAAAAGCTGAATGCCTACGCAACAAAGAACATAGTTCGTAACCGTCTAGATTTGGCATTTCTACATCTAGTAAAATTAGATCAGGTTTGCTGCGGAGAATTTGCATTAAAGCTTTCACCGGATCGTTAATCATTACAACTGAAAAGGTATTCTCATCCAAAAAATTCCTGATAGAATTTAAAACTGTTGGACTATCATCAATACAAGCTACTGTGTATAAGCTCCTGTTCGCTGGTTGTAAAGGAATCTGGCTATGCAGAATACTATCTGAAGTTTCAAAATTATGATTGTTTTTTGTTACTTGTTGCTCAGGTTGAGCTTGAGGTTGCACCCTCCTTTGAGATGGTGTTTTCAGCAAAGTTTGGGAATTTTCTTCAGTATTAACTGTTGAATATTGCTCTTGCTTATTTCGTAACTGCTTTTGACAGTGTTCTACTAATAATCGTAAATCTAATCGACAAAACTTTGGTAGTTCATCTAAAGGAGTTTCACGATAAAACTCATAGCTACCTTGTTTTAATGTCAAGAATGACTCCAGCACTTCTTTGGCTAATTCATCTATCAAAATAGCTGCTTGCGGAGGAGTAATATAGTCTTGATTTACTAGCCAGCAAATAGCTTGATAATCTGCGTATGGCATTGATTGATTGTCGTTCTTAGCGTCAAACATCAATCGCATTTGCACACGATTTGCACTCAATAGATTCGGAATTTGTTGGCTTAAACGCCGCAATTGATGATCCAACCGCTCAAACAATTTATCGGCAGAGGAAGCGTAGGTCAGTTTTCCTTCTTCTAAATAAATTGTCCAAGAATTTGTGTCAGTATATACTCGTAAGCAGCCCGTAGCACGTCTACTAGTTAATTGTGCTAATAGAGACAGGGGATGTAGTTTCTGAAAAAATCTGTAGCTACTTATAGGACTTGTACTCATTTTGATTCTACTTGTTGCTCAATTAGATGGGTCTAAGCTATATTTATCAGAGGCTTTGGACAATAAAATTGCATAAAACTTAATTTTTTGTATTAAAAAATACAAACTTAGTCGAGTCTGTTTGTAACTAAATTTAAAGTAAATAGGTTGATATTTTGGTAATAAAATCACCGTCAAGTTATAAGTAAGAGTTATTTTACTTACTTATACTGAGATTAACAAACATTCTCCGGCAAAAAGCAAAAAAAATGTGAAGACTAGATTAAACGATTTGCCCTTTAGTAAATATTATGTAATTGCAACTGTCACATTAGTGCTGAAATTACAAACCCAGACTTACTCTTTTCAGTGCTGCTACTCAAGCATCATCTCCTCAATGAATTTTATACCATTAGTTACATATACTTAATTAAATCTATTCCCAGTAATATTTTTTAGCTCCTGTTTTTTATGATTCTGGCCCCAGTTTAGTTAGTTTACGCTATATATTAGTGTTAATTTTTATGGGTTTTAAAGTATTATTTAATACATTTTTCCAAAAGCCTAATCTTTTAATAAGTAGTTAGACAAAACTAAAGTTCCAGGTAGAGGCAAGGGAACAAGGTACAGCATAGAGAATGTGTAATTAATTTTGTAATGGTACTGAAAAGGCGATCGCCTAAATTATTTTCAATTTCTCTAGGTAGGAATAAGAGAAATGATTCTGTGTATTCAATACAACTATATATTCAGTAATTCACTGATCTCCTAAGCTCGACTTTATGTCGATCAAAGAATATAAAGTTTTTTATTTGGCAAAAGTTTTACTCTGTGATTCCTGATGGTGACATCCAAACAGAAAAAGCCAATCATACCGATAAAGCTTTTAACTTTTGTATCGTGTTTTCGCCAAACAGACAAAGTCGAGCTAGGAATTTTTTAGCATGTTTACGCTCTGAAGCAATGGGCGCCAATTTTTACTTTTTTAAAGCTGCTGCTTCTTCTGGTGCCTGAGCCACTAATCGATTTCTACTAAAGAAAAAGTAAAGAGTTGCTAAAATTATGACAGTTATAACACCCCAAATACCAACCTGGTAAGTAGGTACAGATAAACAGGCTATTAAGGCAAAAATAGCCAGAGTAGTCCCAATAAGTGCTCCTGGAATACCCAATGGACTTTCGTATGGTCTTTTGAGTTCAGCGCGACTAAACTTGAGCTTGATGTAACTGAGCATGACCAGAATATAAGATATCAATGCTGCAAGAACAGACATATTCAAAATTACTGCGTCTACAGCATCGCTTCCTGCATCAACTAAAATTACACAAACAAATCCTATAACTGTACCTAAAATTAATGCTCGGTAAGGGGTATTATTTTTGGTGACAGAAATCCAGCGCGGTATGTAGCCCGTTCGGGAAAGAGCAAAGAGAATGCGCCCATAACTATAGATCAGGGTTAATAAGCTAACTCCCAAACCTAGAGACAGGGCGATCGCTGTAATTGTGTTATTGGTCGCACCCTTGCCAAAATAAGCCTCCAATCCTTCTGACAACGGTACACTTGATTGACCAATTGCAACAGCACCATCCCCAATCCCCGAGTTTAGCACTAGAGTCAAAATTGAAAGGACTACCAGCGTAAACATTGCTGTTATTAACCCTGTAGGCATATTCTTGGGTACGTCCTGGGTTTCTTCACTGGCTACAGGCAATACCTCGATTGCTAAGTAGAACCAGATAGCATAAGGAATTGCCGCAAAAACACCCAACCAGCCTTTAGGTAGCCATGTTGCTGATTGTCCTGGATCAGCAGGAACATTAAAGAGTAGTTCTGGCTTGAAAACACCTGCTGCTAGCATACTCACATAAAATATACCTAAGACCATGATTGCTACCAGAGTTAGCCAAAAACTTACATACAGACTCAGTTCCATACCCTGGATACAAATCCTTACAAAAATAGCGTAAAGAATTAGCCAAATCAAATAACTTGGTAGAGGGAAAAAGTGGTCAATCAAAGGCTTGAGGTAATTGCTCATACTGTAGATTATTGCAGCAGTCGCAAATACATACTCAATAGTGACAGCAACACCGCAAATATAACCCCAAAACGGGCCAAAGGCATTACGAGTAAAAGAGTAAAAACCACCTGCATGAGGTAGTGCTACTGATAATTCTGCCAGACTATAAACCATGCATATATACATAATCGCCATCAAAAAAGTGGCGATTGCCAAACCCCAAAAACCACCTGCAATTAGACCATAGTTCCAACCATAGAAGTCACCTGAAATAACAGCGCCTACACCTAAACCCCATAAAAATAAGGAACCAACACCAACTTTGAGTTGCCGTCGCCTAAGATAATTTTCGGAAACAATTTCGTAATTAACAATACTTTGAAGCTTTTTTCTAGACATATCCAAAATTCTCAACAGTACTGAGATTCAGTTGCAGTACGAGGTATCTTTAGTATTAGGTAATACAGTCGATAGACCTTTTGCATGAATCCTAAAAATCTCCTTAATCCCCCCGTGAACGAGGGTAAGATTTGGTTTCCTCCCCGTGAACGCTTATGGTTAGGGTGGGGTAAACAATATTTGTGCAACAGGTCTAATAAACTCCATAGTCTTTAATTCAGCATTTTTTTAAGTTTGTCTATAAATTGACAACTTAACTCAAAAACTTTTTCTTGAATGCCATACTAAACATGCTCTATCATCTCACTTAGAGACTAGAGAATGACTAAATATTTATACAAGAGCTTTTTGTTTTCTTTTTAGGGAGTAAACTAAAAAAAAGAGCGGATTTTGAATTATAATAATCCGTTCTTATGATTAATAGCTCTGGTAGAATTCTCCTGATTTGGGGGCAGTTGAATTTTTTGAGAAAAAATCCCCAAAAATGATGAAAAAATCGCTTTCATTCATGCATACGCTTTTTTGGGATGACTCCCTTGTTTATATGCATGTTTACATGATTATAAAATACTTTATTAACTCCTGTGACGATAGCTACAAGATTATTTTCGGACTGTAGCTGTAATACCGAAGCGAAAAGATTTACAGGAATCAATTGCTAAAAATAGTATGGATATTTGCTGTTTTTTATGAGATTTTTTGCTTGCTCAATATCAGTGTATGTTGCTGAGTTACAACTTCAATCTCATTCAAATGATTAATCAGGACATCCGCACCGATTAAATTCTCAAATTGCCGAATCCAACTGATCCCAATACAACCTGCTGCTTTGGCATTCAGCGCCATCTGCATATCGCCCATAGAATCTCCCACCATGAGGGTAGAACCTGGTTCTACTTCTAGAGACTGGCAAGCCTGTAAAAATAAGATTGGATCTGGTTTGCTAGGGCCTTCATCCACTCCTATTTGTACTTGAATATAATCACTCAACTGATGATGTTTGACAAAAGCATAGACTTCATCTGTTCTGGCGGCGGAGAGGATGCCTAGTTTTATCCCTGCTTTTGTAAGGTTCTTTAGTACTTCCAGGCTACCAACAAACATTGGAGAAGGTATATTGCCAACATGTTTCTCTGCTGACTTAAATGCTTGCCGTGCGATCGCTAAAGACTCAATCCACCGACATCCAGTTTGAGCAATATACGCTGCTGTGGCGATCGCTGTTTCGGCACTACTACCAACAGCTATTAATCCCGCAGGATCTAAACTATCTCCATTAATGCCAAAAGCCATTAACAGAGGTTGTTCAAGTCCTGAAAATTGCATGTCCACAATTTTTGCTACCCTTTGTCCCACCTGACGCAAATACTCTTTTGAATCTTCTAGAGTACCGTCTTTGTCAAAGATAATTGCCTGGATATTGGAAAAGATTAAATTTTGACATTTAATATCTACCATAAATCTAAAATATCTAAATAAAAAGAAAGTTTACGAGCGCTCTATTTCTCGCAGTGCTTTCACCAGTAGAGCGTCTTCCTCTTCTGGCGCTCTGGCAACTAGCTTTTTACGTGAGTAGAGCAAGAAATATAAAATCATGACACCCAGGAAAATTGTCACTCCCCATACTCCTGGCCTGTATCCTGGATCTGAGAAGCAAGCAAACAGAGCGACAATCGATAATACACCGCCTATGATCGCACCTCCAATTCCTAGAGGACTTTGATAGGGACGAGGTAAATCTGGGTGGGTGAGTTTCAATTTGATGTAGCTGCTCATAACCATGACATAGGAAATTACTGCGCCAAACACTGTCATGTTGAGTAGCATCGCTCCGATCATCTTGCCTGCAAACTGAATTGTTGCGGTACAGACAAGTCCGACAAAAGCTCCCAAAATTATCGCCAGTGCTGGGGTGTGAGTCTTACTGGTAATGGAAATCCAGCGCGGTATATATCCAGCTCGAGATAAAGAAAAAAGTACTCTTCCATAAGAATAAATAGCAGTATGAAAACTCGCTATTAAACCTGTGAGTGCTAGCAAGATTAATGTTGCAGCTACCTTACCTTCGCCGAAGATAGCTTTAATTCCATCTGCAAAAGGAGCAGCAGATAGACCGATTTTTGCTGCACCGCCTCTGACTCCGGTATTTAGCACCAAAACAAATAAAGAGAGAATCAGGAGGGTAGTCATGCTCCAAATTAAGGCCTTAGGAATATCTTGTGCGGTATCATGAGTTTCTTCGGCAGCCATTGGCAAGTGTTCGATCGCTAAATAAAACCACATAGCATAGGGCAAAGCCTGAAACACACCAATCCATCCTTTGGGAAGCAAACTTGAATTCCCTGGTTCTGGGGGAATATTTAACAGTAGTTCACGCTGAAATTGACCGGAAAATATGGCAGCGATGAAGAAAATGATCAGCACTGCTGCGGCGATCGCAGTGATCACTAATCCTGCTTTGAGCGTTAGTCCTGTACCCCGAATATTGATATACACAAAAATTGTGTAAAATAGTACCCACCAAATAGGAACAGGCACGTTAGGAAATAATGTATTCAGATAGGCACCAATAAAAAAGACAACAACAGCAGGAGCCAACACGTATTCAATCATGATTGTCACACCGCAAATAAAACCGCCCAATCGACCAAAGGCTTTGCGAGTGAACGAAAAAAACCCTCCTGCGTGAGGTAGTGCTGCGGATAATTCGGCAATGCTATAAACCATGCAGATATACATCACCGACATCAGGTATGTGGCAATCGCTAATCCTCCAAAACCACCTGCTTCTAAACCAAAATTCCAGCCAGAGAAATCACCAGAAATCACACCTCCAACTCCCAAAGCCCATAGCAACAACCAATTTGCACTGCGGCGTAGTTGTCGCTGTTGAAAATATTCATCATCTACATTTTCATCATTAAAAATGCCTTTAGACTTGGGAGAGTTAGACCTAATCAAATCTTTCTTCCTGTTATCTTTCATCACCCTGATCACCAAAGAAATTACTCAATTATCTCTGCCTATTTAGTCTCAATTGGTTCAAATCAGTGCGATTTCAGAATAGGAAACAGGAATAAGTAAACCTTCTTGACGTAGTTCTGTGACGCTATCTTTTACAGCTTGAATAATATAATTGATATCTTCTTCTGTATGAGCTGTAGATAAGTAGCTAGATGATCCTACAATGTGAATTCCCCTGTGTATCAAATGATAACGGAATAATTCCATGCTCATATTGGCTGTTACATCTACTGTCGAGGTAATATTATTTAAGTAATAAACAAAGAACGCTGAACCAAAACTATCTAGCCTAATAGGTACTTCATTTTTTTCTAAATAACTATTTAAGGCTTGGACAAATTGCGAGGTGCGTTGGTTTAAATGTGCCTGAAGGGTAGAACCTTGTGTTTTAAGATGTTTAAGGACAGCTCGCGCAGCAGCCATAGCTAATGGATGCTTGCAAAAAGTGCCAGCAACAAATGTAGTTTTTGCGCTTGGGTAGGAATCATCTCCATAATTCCACATACCACCATCAACCGCATCCATACAACAAGCTTTGCCAGCAATCACTCCGATCGGCATACCACCACCAATGATTTTTCCATAGGTGGCTATATCAGCTTCAACATCAAAATATGCCTGTGCGCCACCTGGATGAATGCGGAAGCCAGTAGTCATTTCATCAAAGATTAAGGGTATTCCCGATTCTTTTGTTAATAGCCTTAATTTTTGTAGAAAGGTTTTTAGTTGTAAGCCGAATCTCGCAGCGTGTACAGGTACAACTAGAACAGCTGCTAACTCTTGCTTATGAGCTTTGATTACTTCTAGTGATTGAGGATTCCCATAATCCAAAACCAAAACATCTTTCATAATGCTTTGCGGAATTCCAGGAGCAGTTGGCACTACACTTAAATTTCCATCTATCATTTGTGCTTTTACTAGCACTCCATCAAAATGACCATGATAGGAACTTGAAAATATTACAATTTTCTCGCGACCTGTGACTGTTCGTGCTAGGCGAATTGCTGTCATCACAGCTTCTGTACCTGTATTAATAAAGGTGACTCGCTCCATTCCAGTTAGTTCACAAATTAACTCAGCCACCTCACCAGCTAATTCTGATTGCAAACCAAGTTGGATACCTCTTTCTATTTGCTTGGTTAATGCTTCTTTGATGAAAGGCGGATTATGACCAAAAAGATTTATTCCTAACCCCATCCTGACATCTATATATTCATTGTTATCAATATCCCATAGCTTGGAACCCAAAGAGTGCTTGCCAACAATGGGATAATATATTTCCTTGAGTGGCAAATAAAATTTTTCAAATTTACCAGCAGATTGAGTATCAGCTAGAACTGAACGATAATTCTGTCTGAGCAATTTTGATGTTTTTGTCCGCTTGGTATAGCGTGCAATAAAATTTTCTAGATGCTTTTCAAGGACAGAATTAAACATAATTCAACACTCCTATTCATTTCACAGTAATTACAAGCTGTCAAGCTGTAGCTCAAGACAGACTTACAAGCAGCACTTTAGACCTTATCTCCTTTGAGCCAGAGAAAGTGCCTAACGAATATATAGATAATTAACTAAAAATGCAAATATGCTTTCTTGTGGTAACCACAAGGTTCTTAAATCTTAGTGAAATTTATTCAAAAGAAAATTAATAATATCAATAAAAAACTTTTAAGAACTATCTTAGTCAAGATAAAACCAGCTAATACAATAACTCAAGTCCTGCTAAGTACCTATTTTCGTAGCGGATATAGGTAGGTAAATATTTAAATGTAGAGCATAAATATTAGCAAAATTTCTGTTTAAAGGGAATAAACACATCACAAATTTACCCTAATTTCACTGCTGCAAAAATATTAAAATAATTATATTTTTTCTCAAAAGAGTAATTCTACTTAAAAATCATGTAAATTTTCTTTTGTATTTAAAGTATAGAATTAATACCAATTCCAAAATAGTTTGACGAAAGAAATAGTCTATAAAGCTTACATATTAAGCTTTTCAATAATTAAGAATATAAAATTTTAAGTGGTATAAAAACTGATTATCTTACTAAAAATAAAGCACTTCCGCTTTGATTGATAAGTAATATTTTTTACTAAATTAATAGCAATTATATTTAACTTATGAAAATCTCATATGGCTGTATTAATCACCCTAAAACTATAAAATCATTTATTTTCATAAGTTTTTCAAAAATCATAGATATGACTTTAATCGTAACTGTTGCATTTATTTACACCTAAAGCCACATCAGCCAGTAATTCATCTGCTAGATCAAGCAGCTTGGCTATGCGATCATCACTGAGTTGGTAGTATACAAAACGCCCTTGCTGTTGACGAATAACCAAATCACAACAGCGCAAGCATCCAAGGTGATTCGATACATTAGATTGGCTGAGTCCCGTAGCCTCAACAATTTCGTTAACAGTCAACGACCCAGAACGCAATGCATTCAGGATAGACATACGCGAGTGATCAGAAAACCCCCGAAATAGTTTGACTTTTAGATCACTTACTTGAGTTTTAGTAATTTTAGTTTTAGCAATCATTAAAATGTCCCAAAAAGCTTTATTATTAATACATATCAGTTATTACTGATATGTAATTGTGATTGAGCAAAGTATAGTGCGATCGCTAGCTTTGCCAATTACTTAATAATCTCATGAAAAAAGGAGAAGCTAAGGCTATGACAACCGTAAGCCAAGTAAAATGCGCCTGTGGTTCTTGCCTGTGTGTCGTTTCTATAGAGGATGCCATTATGAAAGATGGCAAACCTTATTGCTGTGAAGCTTGTGCAAACAGCCATCAAAGTGGTGAAGTTTGTACTCAATGTCAATCTGTGTGCGGCTGTGCATCATAAAATAGCCCTGTAGCCCACATAGTTGAAAAACCCCTCTTAGTCTCAGGAAATAAGGTAAAGGGTGTCTACAACGGAGGAAGACTAGATAAATTCATTCTCTCCCTTTACTAAAGGCAAGGATTAAGGTGGGGTTTTTGAGTATTTATGTTCAGAGATGCTGATGTGATTGAATCACATTACAAAAATTACGAAAGGGAAAAACTCGATAGTGGGGAGATAGAGAAAACAATAGTATTTTATTGTTAAACAGAATACACAAAAATCTTAACATTGATTTTACTCCGATAGAATGATATTATTCGTAACACTAGTTTTTATTTCAGTATGGCTGTAAATATTACAAAACAATATGTAAATACTACTGTTACTTTGGAGTAACAAAGATTGTATGAGTTTTTTAGCATCTCTTGTTCATATCAATTTAGTTACATTGAAGTCATAGTAGTTATTAGCAGGCTATACGGTTAACTATTTTCTTCAACATAGATTGTCCAAACCTTTATAGATGAGTTAAAACGAAGTATTAAAAACAACAATAATAAAATAGAGAAACTACAAAAAGAATTGACTTTGGCTGTCAAAAAACTTTTAAAATTAGTTGGTTTTATGAGAGTATTCTTATAAGAATATGCATATTGCTCGAAATGCTAAATTTTAGCTAATTTTGTCAATTGATTAATAGAAAATAATCAGCATAAAGGAGTACCACAGGTGCATAGCAGAAGAATGCAGATGGTCATGGACAGGGCTGCGATCGCACTTTCCACCGCGTGTGCCATTCATTGTCTACTTTTACCGATTTTGCTCGTCGCCCTTCCTGCACTAGCAACTACCTCTATTGGTCGCGAAAGTTTTCACCGTCTTCTGCTGTGGTTTGCCTTTCCTGTCAGTGTGTTGGCTCTGACACAAGGATGTCGTCGCCATAAAGACCGAATAGTACTCATAGCTGGTGTGTTGGGATTGGTGCTTATTACCACAACCACATTTATTGGTGAGAGTTTTCTAAATGAAAATAGTGAGCGTCTTGCTATGGTTGTAGGAGCAACAGCCTTATCTTTTGGGCATTTTCGTAACTATAGATTATGCAATAAAAATAATTGCAAAAATAATTGCAAATTCTAGTTTTGAGCTACATCTAGGTAATACTCTAGTGAGTGGTAATTAAAAACAAGCTAGGATTTTGCATTTCCTAGCTCTATGGTTTTTCATCAATTTCTTTGTGGGTGTTGTGGGTGTAATCTTTACCGTCTTCCCACAGATGAAACTACAAAAAAATATTGCACTTTATATTGATTATTTATTAAAGTGCGGATGAAAGGACTTGAACCTTCACGCCTCACGGCACTAGAACCTAAATCTAGCGCGTCTGCCAATTCCGCCACATCCGCATCAGTTTCTTATCATAGCATAAAAGTTGTCTATAGCAATATTTGTAACGAATAAAAGCAAGTACCGAAGTTCAGCCCAAATTCCGCAAATGCCTATTGTTGTGTTGTGAACTTCGGTTCTTTATGTGATAAGGGTTTTAGCCTTTTTGGTTGGAGGAATTGAGATGTTTTTGTCTATAAAATATCTGAACTTCGGAAATCGGCTCTGGAAATCTTACCGGGTAACAGTTTAAAATGGGACTCTCCCCACTCGCTGGGGAAACTAATTGAATGGAAACTTTCCAATTCGAGAGGTATTCGGAAATCACTGACGGCTCCCCACTCGCTGGGGAAACTAATTGAATGGAAACATCGACCTGCCGGCGCAGCAGAAGCAGCTGCTGATCTCCCCACTCGCTGGGGAAACTAATTGAATGGAAACCCAAATAAAATCTGTTTTGGGATTGGGAGGTATGTTCTCCCCACTCGCTGGGGAAACTAATTGAATGGAAACTGATTGGCTGCTTTTCATCTTCTTTTTTGATTTTGTCGCTCCCCACTCGCAGGGAAAACTAATTGAATGGAAACGTGAATGCTTTTTCGTTTTTCATGGTAGGGTTGATCTCCATACTCCCCACTCGCTGGGGAAACTAATTGAATGGAAACAATGGAAACCTAAATCACACCAACACGAGGCAATCGATGCTTAAATCCGCAGAGAATTTCCCAAGAAATAGTGTTTAATTGATTTGCCCAATCATCAGCAGAAATTTGTTGTTTGCCATCTTCACCTAGTAGCGTGACTACTTCACCTTCTTGTATATCTGGTAGGGCGCTAATATCTACCATCAGTTGATCCATTGTAATTGCACCGATCTGTTGTACTCGTTGACCACGAATTAATACCTGCATTTTGTTGGAAAGATTGCGTGGGACACCATCGGCATAACCAATGCCAACAATCGCAATTCGCATTTCTTGCTTAGCAATAAATTGATAACTGTAACTCACACCAGTCCCAGCAGCAATAGTTTTAACTTGGGTGACTCTGGCCCTGACTTGCAAAACAGGTTTCAGGTTAATTTGCGATCGCAAATGCATAGCTGGGTAAAGTCCATAAATGACTAAACCTGCACGCACCAGATCGTAGTGTAATGCTTTGTCGCTCAGGGTGGCGGCTGAGTTTGCCAAGTGCAAGCAAGGTGGTTTTATTCCTAATGTTTGAAGTTGAGCGATCGCTTCTTGAAAGCGTTGGTGTTGTAGTTGCATGACAGTCTGGTCAGGACTATCTGCGGTTGCTAGGTGCGAATAAATACTAGCTATTTTTAAGTGCGGTAAACTCTGCACTAGCTGAACAAACTTGCTGGCTTCTTGCCAGTTGGTTCCTAAGCGGGACATCCCTGTATCTAATTTGATATGCACAGGTATGGCACAAGTATAGTTATTCGCTTCTAAGATATTAGAGAATACTAGTGCTTGTTTGGGACTGCATAGTGTTGGCTGAAGTTGCCAATGAGTGATCGCATGAATTTGTTCTGGTGTGTGAGTCGCACCTAGTATCAAAATTGGAGCTTTTACCCCAGCTTCCCGTAATTGAATTCCTTCTGGAACAGTGGCAACACCAAGCCAACTTGCTCCCGATTCTAAGGCAGTTTGGGCAACTGTGACTGCTCCGTGTCCGTAAGCATCAGCTTTCACAACTGCCATTAGCTGGGTACGTGGTGATAAGAACTGACGTAGTTGTTGGACGTTGTGCGACAAAGCTGCTAAATCAATTTCCACCCAAGCACGCTGCGAAAACCAAGCATAAGTATCGCATAGCCCAGCTGCAACACTCTGAGATGGCTCATGACTTAACATTCTGTTCACTCCTATCACACCACTGTTTTGCTTTCAGCTTATATATTTATTCAAGTTGCTAAAAGCTATTCTAGAATAATCACAGAAGTTTACCGCTCATCCTGTCAATGGCACAAGAGCTAATAGTAGGATGTAGTTGAATTAAAGCTGGTAAGGTAGGCATCAATAAAATTAACAACTAGCCCACTATTGAATACTATTGGCGCGAGCGCAAAAATTAAGTCCTAAAAATCTAACTTTTCTCCCCATTTTGGCAATAAATTCAGTAGTATAATTTCTTTTCATCACCAAAGCAGAGTATATTTGTGTTAATATATGTAAAACTAATACCTTGAACAATCATCAATGGGGAAGGTTTTAGTACTCAATGCCTCTTATGAACCGCTCAACATCACGAGCTGGCGCCGTGCGGCGGTTTTGCTAATCAAGGGTAAGGCAGAGCGGGTAGAACACAATGGCAAGTTTCTTTACTCCGATTTTCCGCTTCCAACCGTGATTCGATTGCGCCACTATGTGCGGGTTCCCTATAAAGAGATTCCTCTCACACGCCGAAATATATTGCACCGGGATGGTCATACTTGCCAATACTGTGGTTACACAGGAGATGAGTTGACTTTAGACCATGTGATACCGCGATCACGTGGAGGAGGAGATTCTTGGGAAAACATTGTTACAGCTTGCGTCCGCTGCAATGTTAAAAAGGGTTGTCGCACCCCCCATGAAGCACATATGCTTCTACGCCACCCACCTCGAAGACCTTACAGCAGTTTGTACTTTGAGGTTACAAAACACCTAAAAACTGGAACACACAAGGAGTGGCAAAAGTATGTCATAGGGCTTTAACATTTACCTTTGTTGGATATGATTCGGTAAAAGTTTTTTTGTAGCTTTTGCTGTTTACCAAGTGTGGACTAGGTTGGTTTTGCGGCTTGTTGTTGACTACACCGCCCTTTACAGGCTGGTTCAGGGCTTTGTAAAGTTTTGTTGCCGTTTTTGACCAACCTTGCAATCATAACACATTTTGGTATGATTGCAAGTAGTAAAAATTTTTATTTCCTAAAAGTATAGTAAATACAACAAATTTATCAATTAAGCATCCTTCGGTTATCAGCCAAAAAAGTGTAGAAAAAATAGACCCATATATACATTCTCAAGTTCATTGATTTTTGCGAAGATCAATATGGTGTGGCTAAATCAGTAATTTTCTGATTGTAGTTTTTATCCTTGAACTTATCTCACGCCACACAAAGTAAACTATTTCCTATGCAGTTTCATTCTTCCCTTACTCAGTTTGAGAGATTGCCATTGACGACAGATCCGACTTCAGAACCGAATCCGGATGAGGCAGAAATAGACAAAGAGCCTTTAGATGTTCCTCAGCTCAGGCAGTCTAACGGAACAGTAGCATCAACTGAAGGAGTCAATTCTCTAGGTCAGCGCGTTAATTCTGTGACGCTACACAAATCAGAAGAATTGCGTCAAGTAATGCTTGCCCACCGTCATGAGCGTCAGTTGGTAATTTTACAAGACTTTCCAGATCCAGATGCTCTTTCTTCTGCTTGGGCTTACCAGTTGATTGCTGAACAATACGACATTAAATGTGAGATTGTCTATGCTGGCACTCTCAGCCATCAAGAAAATATTGCCTTAGTCAAGTTAACTGGTTTACCAGCCATCCGGTGTTCAGTACCAACCTTGAAAAGCAAGGATTTGTCTTCTTACCAAGGTTATACCTTAATTGATAACCAAGGTACTACTTCTGGATTAGTGCCAGTAGTGCAACAAGCAGGAATTCCCCTGATGGCAGTAATTGACCATCACAATTTGCAAGGAGATCTCAAGTCAGAATTTGTTGATATTCGTCCTGCTGTTAGAGCTACAGCAACAATTTTTACCCAGTACTTACAGGCAGGATTGCTGCCCTTAGATAACAGCATCAACCAGCATGTTAAATGTGCTACTGCTCTGATGCATGGATTGCGTTCAGATACAAATCTGCTCATGCAAGCCAAAGAAGAAGATTTTGTGGCAGCAGGTTATCTGAGCAAATTTTACGATGCCCAGTTACTTAGCGCTGTATTGCAAGCTAACCGTTCTAAACGGGTGATGGATGTGATTGAGCGATCGCTCAAAAACCGTATCGTCCAAAATAACTTTTCCATTGCCGGAGTCGGCTATTTGCGCTACGACGACAGAGACGCCATACCTCAAGCAGCAGATTTTCTCGTCACTGAAGAAAACGTCCACACTGCCGTAGTTTACGGTATTGTTCACGATGAAGACGAAGAATTAGAAGTAGTTGTAGGCTCCTTGAGAACCACTAAACTTACTCTAGACCCTGATGAGTTTATCAAAGAAGCCTTTGGACAAGATAGCAGTGGTCGATTTTTTGGCGGTGGACGCACCAGCGCAGGTGGTTTTGAAATTCCTATGGGTTTCTTATCAGGCAGTAACGAAAATTCCGCTTATGCGAAAATGAAATGGGAAGTTTTCGATACTCAAATTAAGCAAAAACTGCTGAGATTAGTTAACCCCAAAGATAACCCGATTCAACCAGAATAGTCATTGGTCATTGGTCATGAGTCATTGGTTTTTTGTACAAAACAAGTGACAAATGACAAATGACAAATGACAAAGGACAAAATTGTGGAACTGTATTTAATTCGTCATGGTATTGCAGAAGTAGCAACCGACGACATCAAAGACGAACAAAGACGCCTAACAAAAGAGGGGCGGCAAAAAACAGAAAAAGTTGCCCAGCGTTTGAAAAAGTTGGATTTGGACTTTGATTTTATAGCTACTAGTCCCTTAGTGAGAGCTAAACAAACAGCAGGTATCCTCACTGCTGCTGGACTGAGTTCGCAACTAGAAGAATGTACTCATCTAGCTCCCGATGGTAATATTTACGATTGGGTAGTAAACTGGTTAGAGCCAAAGAATCTTGCACCAGATACTAGACTGGCTTTGGTTGGACACGAACCCTGTTTGAGCCGTTGGGCAGAAATTATCGTCTGGGGAGAAGCGAAGGAACGTTTGGTGCTGAAAAAAGCGGGTATGATCGGGGTAAAGGTACCAGAAACAGGCTCTCCTTTGGGTCGCGGTCAGATGTTTTGGTTGACACCACCCAAATACTTGCTCTAACAGTTTTTCCATAGTTCCGTAAAGAATTTGTGCGATCGGGATTACTGTTATGGCGACAAGAATTTCTGGTAAGTTAGCCTGGACAAATCTTTAAAAATCAGATGGTGTTGCCATGATGGTGTGCGAATATAGGCCTGGTTTGGAAGGCATTCCTGCTGCCCAATCAAGTATTAGCTTTGTTGATGGGCAAAAGGGATTACTTGAATATCGTGGCATCCGGATTGAGGAACTAGCGGAAAAAAGCACATTTCTGGAAACTGCTTATCTTTTGATCTGGGGTGAGTTACCAACAGCAGAAGAACTAGCAGCGTTTGAGGATGAAGTTCGCCATCATCGGCGGATCAAATACCGTATTCGCGACATGATGAAATCCTTTCCAGAAAGCGGTCACCCTATGGATGCCCTACAAGCCTCTGCTGCTGCTTTAGGCTTGTTTTATGCACGTCGTGATTTGGATAATCCGGTTTACATCCGGGATGCAGTAGTTCGTTTGCTAGCAACTATTCCCACAATGATAGCAGCGTTTCAGTTGATGCGAAAAGGAAACGACCCAGTACGTCCTAATGATGATTTGGACTACGCTGCTAACTTTTTGTATATGCTCAACGAAAAAGCACCAGATCCACTAGCGGCGAGAATTTTTGATGTTTGCTTGATATTACATGCAGAGCATACAATGAATGCTTCTACCTTTAGTGCTAGGGTAACAGCTTCTACTCTGACAGATCCCTATGCAGTAGTGGCTAGTGCTGTGGGAACCTTAGGAGGACCGTTACATGGCGGTGCTAATGAAGAAGTAATTCAGATGCTAGAGGAAATTGGCTCTGTGGAGAATGTGCGTCCTTATATAGAGGACAGGCTGCAACAAAAAGCCAAAATAATGGGTTTTGGACACCGCGTCTACAAAGTTAAAGATCCACGCGCGACGATTTTGCAAAACTTAGCAGAACAGTTATTTGCTAAATTTGGTAACGATAAATTCTATGACATAGCCCAAGAAATGGAACGGGTGGTGGAGGAAAAATTAGGTCATAAAGGAATTTATCCTAATGTTGACTTTTATTCCGGGTTAGTGTATAGGAAGTTGGGTATTCCTACAGATTTGTTTACACCGATATTTGCGATCGCTCGCGTTGCAGGTTGGTTAGCACACTGGAAAGAACAACTCGCCGAAAACCGCATATTCCGCCCGACCCAGGTTTATGACGGTCGGCACGATATTCCTTACACAGCCATTGATGAGCGATAGAAATGAAGGATAGAGGAAGGAGAGACAAAGAGGACAAGGCAGACAAGGAGGACAAAGAGGAAAAGGGAAATTGGTGACTATTTTATTCTCCTCACTTCCCACCTCCCCATCTCCCCTAATCCCCACCTCCCTACTCCCCTTCCCCGATCTCCTCAATTCTTACCATAAGTAGAAACTCTAGATCCGGCTGATCAAGGTAAAACCCATCCAAGGATATACTAGGCATGGAGATTGCAAAAAATCTTAAATTTTTGCCTGGTTTAGGCAACGATTATTGATGGGTAAATTTACAGTTATTAACAAGAGTAGATAGTTGTAAACAACCATGAATTGGTGACTTGAAGAGCAACAAACATGAATTCAGGAATTGATCTGCAAGGAACTTTTATTCAATCCCTCACGGAATTGGGAGTCCCAGGAGACTTAGCCAAAGCAATTTGGATGCCACTGCCAATGATTTTAATGATTATTGGTGCGACAGTGGGCGTACTGACCTGCGTTTGGCTTGAGCGGAAGATTTCAGCAGCAGCACAGCAACGGATTGGCCCTGAATACATTGGCCCTTTGGGTCTGCTGGCCCCTGTAGCGGATGGTCTGAAGCTGGTCTTCAAAGAAGATATAGTGCCAGCTAAATCTGACAGAGTACTATTTACCCTTGGCCCCATCATTGTGATTTTGCCTGTATTCCTGTCCTATCTGATTGTGCCATTTGGACAGAATATACTTATTACTGATGTCGGGATGGGGGTCTTTTTGTGGATTGCTTTGTCCAGCGTTCAGCCGATTGGTTTGTTGATGGCTGGTTATGCATCCAATAACAAATACTCTCTTTTGGGTGGACTGCGCGCAGCAGCACAATCAATTAGCTACGAAATTCCTTTGGCGCTAGCAGTACTAGCGATCGCGATGATGTCCAACAGCCTCAGCACCATTGATATCGTTAACCAACAATCTGGCTACGGTATCTTAGGATGGAACATTTGGCGACAGCCAGTCGGCTTCATCATCTTTTGGATAGCAGCCCTCGCTGAATGCGAACGTCTGCCTTTTGACTTACCGGAGGCAGAAGAAGAACTAGTAGCAGGTTATCAGACAGAGTACTCTGGGATGAAATTTGCTTTGTTCTACCTGAGTTCTTACGTCAATCTCGTACTCTCAGCACTCCTAGTATCAGTTTTATACCTGGGTGGTTGGGATTTTCCCATTCCTATTAGTACATTAGCTAGTTGGTTTGGAGTTAGTGAAGCCAATCCGGTGTTGCAAGTTGTTACTGCCTCCTTGGGCATCACTATGACCCTACTTAAAGCCTACTTCCTAGTCTTTCTAGCCATCCTATTACGTTGGACTGTACCCCGTGTTCGCATTGACCAACTACTAGACTTAGGATGGAAGTTTTTATTACCAGTCGGTTTAGTAAATTTACTATTAACCGCCGCTCTGAAACTGGCTTTTCCCGTTGCCTTCGGAGGATAGTCGTTAGTCATTAGTCATTGATCATTAGTTAATTAACCAATGACCAATGACTTTTGACAAATGACAAACAACAAATGACTAAAGAGGTAGACACTAACAATGCTAAAGTTCCTCAAACAAGTTGGTGATTACGCCAAAGAAGCAGTACAAGCCGGGCGTTACATTGGTCAGGGACTTGCTGTTACCTTTGACCATATGCAGCGACGTCCAGTCACCGTACAGTATCCTTACGAAAAATTAGTTCCCAGCGAAAGGTTTCGCGGTAGGATTCACTTTGAGTTCGATAAGTGTATCTCCTGTGAGGTCTGTGTGCGGGTTTGTCCTATTAACTTACCTGTAGTAGATTGGGAGTTTGACAAAACCAGCAAAAAGAAAAAGCTCAAGCACTACAGTATTGACTTTGGTGTTTGTATCTTTTGTGGTAACTGTGTGGAATATTGTCCAACAAACTGTCTCTCTATGACAGAAGAGTACGAACTTTCCACCTATGATCGCCACGAGTTGAACTACGATAACGTAGCAATGGGTCGTCTTCCCTATAAGGTCACAAATGACCCAATGGTCACTCCACTACGTGAATTAGTTTACCTGCCTAAGGGAGTTATGGATCCCCACGATCTACCAGCTGATGCACCTCGTGCAGGTTCCCGCCCTGAAGAACTTGTACAGCAAGAAAAGTAAATATTTAGTCATTTGTCCTTAGTCCTTTGTAAATACCATTGACAAATGACAAATGACAAATGAAAAATGACCATTGACTATTGACAAAGGACAAAAAAAGTGAATCTAGCGGAAGGAGTACAGGTTGTTTCATTTGGCATACTAGCTGTCATGATGATTGGGGCAGCGCTGGGTGTAGTGCTGTTCTCTAACGTTGTCTATTCAGCATTTATGCTCGGTGGTGTGTTTGTCAGTATAGCTGGGTTGTACTTATTGCTAAATGCTGATTTTGTAGCAGCAGCGCAATTGTTAATTTATGTTGGCGCGGTGAACGTGCTGATTTTATTTGCCATTATGTTGGTGAATAAGCGGCAGAATTTTGTTCCCTTTCCTACAGCTTGGGTGCGTAAAGCTCTAACGGCTGTGGTGAGTCTGGGATTATTTGCGCTGTTAAGTACGATGGTGTTAGCAACGCCTTGGTCGTATTCTACTGCTACTCCTGTAGGCAACCCTATAGTTGTTATTGGTCAGCATTTCTTTAGTGACTTTTTACTACCGTTTGAAGTCGCTTCGATTCTGCTATTGATGGCAATGGTAGGCGCAATTATTTTGGCACGTCGCGAGTATCTACCAGAACAAGTCGTTTCCTCTGATTTGCCACAAACAGTTTTGACATTGCCAGAACGCCCTAGAGAATTGGTATCAGCTGGCAGCGATAAGGAACAGTAAACAGTTACCAGAAAAACAATGATTAATAACTGATAACTGATAACTGAACAACTAACAACTCAAAAACAGTAGTAGAAGTTACGAAGATTTATGCAACTCCAGTACTTTTTGTTACTAGCAGCAGCTTTGTTTTGTATTGGCATCTATGGTTTGATTACCAGTCGCAATGCTGTGCGAGTGTTAATGTCAATTGAATTGCTGCTGAATGCTGTGAATTTAAACTTGATGGCTTTTTCTAACTTCCTAGACTCAACAGCGATTAAGGGTCAGGTTTTTACTGTGTTTGTCATCACTGTAGCGGCAGCAGAAGCAGCAGTAGGTCTAGCGATCGTACTGGCAATCTATCGCAACCGTGATACTGTCGATATGGAGCAGTTTAATCTCCTCAAATGGTAAAGTTGTGGACCTTAAAAAGGTAATTATTGCTTATAAAGCAAGAGATGCCCAAAGTAAGCGTTGGGCAGAAATTTGTGCGAAGCAACTTGAAAATCATCAATGCCAGGTATTAGTGGGACCAAGCGGGCCTAAGGATAATCCTTACCCAGTATTTTTGGCTTCAGCTGGACAACCAATTGACCTGGCATTGATACTCGGTGGTGATGGTACTGTGTTAACCGGTGCTAGACACCTAGCCTCAGCTGGTGTACCCATTTTAGGAGTAAACGTGGGTGGTCACTTGGGGTTTTTAACTGAGTCTGTGGAAGAATTTCAAGATACGGAAAAAGTTTGGGAACGGCTGTTGGAGGATCGTTATGCTATCCAACGGCGTATGATGGTGCAAGCAGCAGTGTATGAAGGTCATGGTAGCAACTTGGAACCTGTGAGTGAACGCTACTTGGCTTTAAATGAAATGTGTGTCAAGCCTGCTTCTGCCGATCGCATGATTACCTCTATTCTGGAGATGGAAATTGACGGCGAAGTAGTCGATCAGTACGTTGGCGATGGATTAATAGTTGCCACGCCTACAGGGTCTACTGGGTATACTGTTTCAGCCACAGGTCCCATTGTCCATGATGGCATGGAAGCTATTACCATTACTCCTATTTGCCCAATGAGCCTTTCTAATCGCCCCATCGTTTTACCCCCTGGTTCTGTTGTCAGCATTTGGCCATTGGGTGATTACGATTTGAGTACAAAGCTATGGATGGATGGGGTATTAGCTACTTCGATTTGGCCCGGACATCGCGTTGATGTACGCATGGCTGAGTGTCGTGCCAAATTTATTATTCTCCGGGAAAACAACTCCTATTACCAAACACTGCGAGAAAAGTTATTGTGGGCAGGGACAAGAGTTCGCTACAGCAGTACTAATCACAGTAATTAGACTTCTCGCACAAGTTAAATCAAGGTAAAAAATGAAGGGTTAAAGGGGTAATTTTTTAGCTTCCCTTTAACCCTTAACTTTTAGAAAAGGGAACAGGGAACATGTAATAGGCAATAGGGATTGAACAACGGCTAAATATTTTTATTTATCTAGGCACATAGCATCCACTTCTATCTCTATTAATATTGCCGGATCAATGAGAGATTTGACTTCCACCATACTTGTAGCAGGTGGATTCTCACCAAAAACTTCTTGATGCGCCTGTCCAAATTCTGCCCAACGACTAATATCTGTGACGAACATTCGAGTTCTAACTACAGAATTGATGTCAGTACCTAAGTCTTGTAATGCTTTTTGAATAATTTCCAAACAACGCTTTGCTTGTGCATAACCATCCCCAGGGGCAAATACTTCACCCCCTTCAGCAATTGGTGCAGTCCCGGAAATATAGATATGGTTATTAACTCTAACGCCTCGACAGTAGCCTACCTGAGATTCCCAAGATGCACCAGAAAATGTGCGTTTCATGTTCATTGTTAGCTTAATTACATTGGACTTGCTAAATTTTCTTCAGGTTAGATAATTATGAAGTGATCATTCTCAAAAAACGAAAGATAATACAAAATTACTTCATCCTGATAGTTTAACTGACTAGATAATTTTGGACAAATTCTGAGAAAAACATAATTATGCGACGTCTCATACTTGCTCCCAGGTGGTTGCAGTTTTTTATTGTTGTACTTGTGATATTTGGTATATTTTTTCGCTTTGTTAATCTTGATGGAAAAGTTTATTCACCAGGGGAAACAGATACTTTACTACGTATTTCTGGTTATACAACTATCCAAGTTAGACAACAAATTTTTAATGGTACGATAATTAACAAACAAGCTTTTGCCAAGTTTCAATGTCTTAATCCTGAGAAAAATTTTGGAGATACAATTAAATCATTGGCAATAGATAATCCACAGCATCCACCATTTTATTATCTATTAGCAAGATTTTGGGTACAAATTTTTGGTGACTCGATAACAACAATTAGAAGCTTATCTGCTGTGATTAGTTTATCAGTATTTCCTTGTGCTTATTGGTTGTGTCGAGAATTATTTAAGGTACCTTTGTCATTACCTGGGATAGCGATCGCACTTCTGGCTATCTCTCCTATACAAATTATCTACGCTCAAGAAGCACAGGAATATATTCTTTGGGAAGTCACTATATTACTATCTAGTGCTGCTTTGCTCAGAGCTTTGCGGTTAGAATCAATACAGCTAAAAGAAGAAAATTATATCTTGAACTGGGGAATTTATACATTTACATTAGCTCTTAGTTTATATACATTTTTATTAAGTGGATTTGTAGCTATAGCTCATCTGTTTTATGTAACTGCAATTGCCAAATTTCGCTGGCATCAAACATTGCAAAGATTTTTAATATCATTATTGTTAGGATTTTTAATTTTTATACCTTGGATATTGGTCATACTTGCTAACCAATCTTCCGTTTTGTTTTCTACTGATGCTAAAATTAAAAATTTATCTTTTCCTAATTCAATACTATATTGGTTAATACAGACAAATAATATTTTCATTGATTTAAATTTTAATCTGCTAAAGCCTTTAAATTTAATATTTATAATGCCAATTTTTTTTACTTTAGTTGGATATGCAATTTATTGCCTTTGGCGTACAACTCACGAAAAAACTTGGCTATTTATTATAAGCTTAATTGCAATACCAACAATACCTCTATTAGTTTCGTTTTGCCAACTAGATCTAATACCTTATTACTTAGGTGGACAAATAGCAGTGGCTTATCTCCTAGCAATACAGCTATATAATGGTGGGATTTCACGACAAAAAACTTGGCAAACAATATTAGCATTGTTAATAGTAATTGGTTTTTTTTCCAATTCTTTATATTCTCAATCTTATAATTGGTGGAGTAAATTTAGTGGTAATAATTATCTAGAAATAGCCAATATTATTAATCAAACTCCTCGCCCGCTTTTAATTAGTAATGATGCAGGTAATAATTCTATAAATATACTTTCTCTTAGTTCTCTCGTTGAACCAAAAGTTAGATTTTTATTAGTAAAAGGTAATAACGTACCAAAAATTTCTAAAAATTCCGCTAATATATTTTTATTAAATTCTTCTTATATATTACGCAAAAGAATAGAAAAAAAATATCAAATGAAGATGAGTATTATTTATCAAGGTGAATATTCTTCTCTATGGAAATTATCAAAATGATGCGATCAGAACACAACTTATAGATTTCATCTAAGTGAGGTACAGAAGAACCCCAATCGCGCTACGCGCGCCCTAAGTGATCTCGCTTAGGGTTAGGATGGGTGTACTCCATCTATATGTAAAGCGCTGTAATTCATCCTAGCTACTGAAATCGTGATTTACATCTTGCAAGAGTTACAACAGGTAGGAGGTTGAGCCTCTAAACCCTTGTTACTAGGTTCAACCTGGTAACAAAAATTAGAGCCTCTGGCTCTTACCCTTGAATGGTGCAATTATCAGATGAGAAATAATTAAAACTCTCAGGTGAAATGAAAGTTTTCCGTAATGTCAGGTACTTGATTGGAATTATTAATAAATTTAGGGAATACCATAACTATGAAAGTTAAAATTTTAGCAATTATAAGTATTATTACTTTATTGACTGTAGGTTGTACAACAGATGTCAACTCCAAGCAACCAGTCAATGAAGCCCAACCGATAGCTAGAACTAACATTCAACCAGGAACCTTTGTTGCTGGGGAACATGCTACTCAAGGAACTACTAAAGTTGTAACGGAGAATGGCAAGCGTTATTTAGAATTCAATGAAAATTTCAAAACTAGCAAAGGCCCTGATTTATTCGTAATTCTGTACCGCAATGATACAGTTCCTACATCTGGTATTCAAGAAAAAGATTATCTCAAAATTGCTCGTTTACAAAAGACGAGTGGGAATCAACGTTACGCTATTCCTAATAATGTAAAGCTTGTAGATTATAAATCTGTAGCAATTTGGTGTCGTCAGTTCAATACAACTTTTGGCTATGCATCTTTAGGTAAGTAAATTACTATTTCATCAAGTTTGTTTTGCAAAACAAAGGAACGAACGACAAAGGGCGCAAAGAGCGCAAAGAAAGAGAAAAACAAGAGAATTAAAAATGGGTTTGTAGTAAGCGCTTTAGCCCTAAAGCGCTAATTACGAACTTGACAGAGTACTGTCAATCACAGAAAAATCCCACAATCAAGGATGAAAATACCGGTTACCCGTTCCCTGTTCCCCATTTCCTTAATAGTATTGGCTAAATTTTCTACACAATTCATCACCTTTTTACTCTGTTTTTTCTTAGCAACTCTTAATTAGGTTCTCAGTCTGATGTAAAAATGACGACGGATAATCAAAATAGCGATTCCATACAGGTATGCGGTGATATGTGCATTGAATTTGGCAGGGAAGTATGTGGCACTCTCGATTTAGCAGAATCACGGGAGTGGTTAGTAACTAATGGTATCGGTGGATACGCATCTGGTACAGTAGCAGGTTTGCTCAACCGTCGCTACCACGGGTTACTAGTAGCAACCTTAAAGCCACCTTTGGGTCGCACCCTGATGTTGGCAAAGCTGGATGAAACTGCTGTGTATGGCGATCGCACTTATCCTTTACATACAAATCGTTGGGCTGACGAAATTGTCAGTCCTAACGGCTACCTGCATACAGAACATTTTTCTTTGGAAGGCACTATTCCTGTGTGGCATTTTGCCTGTGCTGATGCACTATTAGAAAAGCGAATTTGGATGCAGCAGGGTGCTAACACTACCTATGTCCGATATGTCTTACGCCGTGCTTCTATGCCGTTACAGCTAACGCTGAAAGCATTAGTCAACTACCGCGATTATCATGGTAGTACCCAAAGCAACGGCTGGCAAATGAGTGTTGAACCAGTTCCTCAAGGAATTTGTGTGACAGCCTTTCCCACTGCTGTACCGCTTTATTTACTGTGCGACAATGCTAGCGCTGTTCCTGCACATAATTGGTATTATGGATTTCATTTAGCAGTAGAACGCTATCGAGGATTGAGCGACAAAGAAGACCATTTACACGCTGCTACTTTCCAAATAACTCTCAATGCTGGTGAATCTCTAACCTTTGTAGCTAGCACAGACAAGCAACCAGATCTACATGGCGAAACAACTCTCAGACTCCGCCATACGCAAGAACAAAAGTTAATAGGCCTTTGGAAAACTAACCGCCCTTCCCATGCCAAAGAAACCCCAGCTTGGGTGAATCATCTAGTTTTGGCTGCTGACCAATTTATTGTGGATCGTTCCTGGTCAGATGAAATTCATGGCAAAACGATTCTCGCAGGCTATCACTGGTTTAGTGATTGGGGACGGGATACGATGATTAGCTTACCAGGACTGACTCTTGCTACTGGTCGTCCAGAAATTGCCCGTTCTATTCTCCGCACTTTTGCTAAATATGTAAATCAGGGAATGCTGCCAAATCGCTTTCCAGATGCGGGGGAAATACTAGAATACAATACCGTTGATGCTACTTTTTGGTATTTTGAAGCTTTACAGGCTTACTACAACGTTACAGAAGATGATGACCTTTTAGAAGAACTATTTCCCATCCTGGCAGATATCATCGACTGGCACTGTCGTGGTACTCGCTACAATATCCATCTAGATGCAGCAGATGGGCTGCTTTACGGTGGGGAAGTGGGAGTGCAGCTGACTTGGATGGATGCCAAAATAGGGGACTGGGTAGTCACGCCTCGGACTGGCAAATCGATTGAAGTTAATGCCCTCTGGTACAATGCCTTACGGACAATGGCTAACTTTGCTCGCCATATTGGTAAACCTCACCGAGAGTATGAGGCGATCGCTGAACGGGCTTTGGTCAGATTCTCGCGCTTCTGGAATCAAGAAACAGGTTACTGTTACGATGTCCTCGATGGGCCTGATGGTGATGACCCGTCCTTACGCCCCAACCAAATTTTTGCTGTTTCTTTACCTGAAAGTCCTCTGAACTCAAGTCAACAAAAAGGTGTAGTTGACGCTTGCGCCCAGAATTTGCTAACTTCCCACGGATTGCGATCACTTGCAAGTGATCATTCGCAATATAGAGGGCATTATGGAGGTGATCAGTTGCAACGAGATAGTGCTTATCATCAAGGGACAGTATGGGGATGGTTAATTGGCCCCTTTGTACAGGCACATCTGCGAGTTTACAAAGACCCTGCTCAAGCGCGACAATTTTTGGAGCCAATGGCCAATCACCTGTACGCTCACGGTCTTGGTAGTCTCAGCGAAATCTTTGATGGTAATCCTCCCATGACGGCACGGGGTTGTATTGCTCAGGCTTGGACAGTGGCAGAAGTGCTACGGGCTTGGTTGGCAACTGAAGTGTAAATAATCTAATAAAAAAACGCCAGTAGAAGAAACTTCTCTGGCGAAAAACCAAGCAACAATTAAATATTAGTATGCTTAAATATTCAAAACATTTAAGCATGAGTGTTTTACTTATCTAGTAAGTATTTCAGATTTTCAATGTTAGAAATTCTGCTTTAAACTCAACTTTTGCAAATTTGAAATCAGCTTTATATTCGTCAAGTGATAATTCAGTAACACCTCCACATACTTTTTCTATCTCGCTATCTGTCAATTCTTCAAAAAGCTGGATACTTTCAGTAACTTTTTGTGTTGTTTGAGTATTTAAATTTTGCTTTACTTCTTGCATTTTTACCTCAAAGTAAAATTGTTTTCTAAATCAATAATTCTATAAAATTATTTTTTTGTAAATTTAAATGCTACTTTCATGCAATAACAAACTATAAAATTAGCAATATAATAACAATAATATAAATTAATGAAAAAATCGATATTAACAGTAATACCAATTTGAAAAATAATCCAACACATGAATAATTATGAAACCCCTCCCTAACCCAAGCTACGTATGTGTCCTCAGCTTTATGGTGAAAAATACTTATAAATCAGTAACTAACCTGGCTGTTCTCAACATAAATTGCAGGATAGTCTCTTCTCTAGAAATAATGTCAGCTTTCGCCTGCATCCCTGATTGAATATGACATCGGCGTTCACTATTTCCAAATTTCAGGCTTTGGGGGTGAATCGTCACTTCAAAATAGCTAGCAGAATTGTTGTTTGTAGGTGTAATTACGTCTGGAGAAACAGCGACAACAACACCTTTGAGAGTCCCATAATCAGGATAAGGACAAGCATCAATTCGTAATTGTACTTTTTGACCAACGGCGACATTTTTGATCTCTTGAGTGGGAATGGTTGCTTTAATGACAACAGGAGCATTATTCGGAGCGATTTCAGCGATCGCCTCGCTAGCTTGCAGCACTTGACCAGGGTTTCGCAAATTGAGCTTGAAGATAATACCATCACTAGTTGCACGCACTGTAGTATCTTGCAGTTGATTGGCAACTTGCTGGAGTTCTTGTTGAGATTGTGCGAGTTGTTTTTGGATTGCAATTCGACGCTGAATTAAGGCTTGTTTTTCTTTTTCTAAAGCAGCGATAGTTGCTTTACCTCTAGCAGTTTCTTGGATAATGCGCGCTTGAGCGATCGCTACTGTAGCAGTGGTAGGATTAACAGCAGCTTTAGCTGATTGCACTTGTGCTTGGGCGATCTCAACAGCTTTTTTTTCAGCTTCAAGCATGGCTTTAGTTTGCTTCACAACTAGCTTTTTCTGTTCAAATTCCCGGTTTCCAGTTGCACCAATTTCTGCTAATTGCTGATAGCGATCACGATCCATCTCTGCAAAAATTAAATCAGCTTGAGACTTTTGCAAGTCTGCTTTAGCTTTTTGTAAACTTGCTTGAGCTGCAAGCAATTCGCTGTTGGTGGTAATTTGCCGATGTTGATATTCCCATTGATTACGCTCCAAATCAGCTTTAGCAGAAGCTACTGTCTCCTGTGCAACTCTTGCTTCAGCAAGCATCTGTTCATCTAAAGCTTTAATCTGAGCATTAATTTGCATGATTTGTAACTTATCCTGTTGGATATTACTTTGCAGCTGGCTATTTTTGATTTGCAATTGTTGATTTTCCAGATTAGCGATCGCCTCTCCCTGTTTGACAAATTGATTTTCTTTAACCAAAATACTTTTAACAGTCCCTTCAATTTTCGATTGTACTAGCCTATTTTCTCCTGTAGGACGCACAAAGGCATTAGCTTTTACCGTTACATTGTATTTAATCCATGAACAGAGACTAATACTAGCGACAATACTCCCGATCAAAAAAATTCCTACTAAGGATGTCCAGCGACTAACAGGGGGAAGAAAATCTTCACTTTGAATTGATGGCAGAAGTTTTTGATTGTGGGTGTAGAGCATAATTCCCTGAATAAGTGTGAATAATTAAGGAATTAAAAATTTCAAATGCTCCCCAGATTGACAACGCAATTGTACTAGAGAACCTTGAGTTTTTAACTTGCCTTGATCTAGCAATACAATCCAGTCAGCACGATTAATTACCTGGGGACGGTGGCTAATCAAAATCGTGGTTTTACCATGACGATGCTTCAGTAACCGATCTAAAACTTGCGCTTCACTCACTGGATCGAGTCCACTAGTAGATTCATCTAAAATTAACACTGGTGGATCTGTAACAATGGCTCTTGCTATTGCTAAGCGTTGGCGTTGTCCACCAGAAATATTTGCTCCAAACTCACCTAAAATAGTTTGATACTTGTTAGGAAGTTTGCTAATAAACTCATCTGCTTCTGTAATTTGACAAGCTTTCACAATCTGCTCAAATGTAAGGTAAGGCATTCCTAAATGAAAATTTTCAATAATAGAGCGACTCCACAATTGAGCATCTTGGGGAACTAAAATTATCTGTTGACGAAGACAATCCAAACAGAGGTCTTCTAGATTATAAATTCCTAGGCGGATATTGCCAGATTGAATTGGATATAGACCCGCAATTATTTTAGCTAGGGTGCTTTTACCACAACCAGATTTACCAATAATAGCGATAACTTTTCCACCAGGAATTGTTAAGGAAAAATCTTCTAGCAGTTCCACCTGACCTGCGTAGTAAAAGCTGATATTACTACAAGTAATGTCAGCTTCTCCAGAAATTGTAGCGAACTGCTTTTTCCCGTCTTCTTGATTTTCTGGAGTAGTATCTATCACTTCTGCAAGGCGCTGTGTGGCGGTTTTTGCTCTAGTAAATTCATCTACGAAAGTGATTAAAGTAGCAATTAAACTGAGGAAATTACCATTCATCGAGTAAAATGCAAGTAGTTGCCCAATACTAAAATTTTCATCTGGATTAATCACTAAATTTCCACCAAACCAAAGCAGAACAACGCTACCAACTCCAGAAACTAAATTAGAGAATATATTATTATTAATACCAATTTGCAATGTGCTTAATTTTAGGGTAGCAATTCGCCTAAATCGATTTTGTAATTCATCCAAAAGTTGCGGTAATGCTGTAGTAGTTTTAAGAGTAATAGCACCTTTAAATGTTTCTACTAAAATACCTTGGGCTTCAGCTTCTGTAACTAAAAATTCACGAGTTTTTTGCTGCAAAGTGGGCTGAAATATCACTGTAGATATGACCATTAATATGGAAACAAAGAGAGCTAAAATCGTCAGTTTGTGGCTATAAAAAGCCATAAATTCCAAAGAAATTATGGCAACAAAAAACTTATTAGGTAGAATAACAACAATTTGAGATACTAACTGATTAATTTGGTGAATATCTTGTAGGCGACTGACGATTTCTCCACTTCGATGAGTTTCATAGTAAGAGAGTGGTAATTGCAAAATTTGACGCCCAAATTCTAGAACTAGCCCCAATTGCAGGCGTTGGGCAAAGTGAGCAATTAAGTTAGACTGTACCCAAGATAAACTACTAGAAATAACATTCATGACTACTACAGCGATCGCCATAGTAGTGAGGAGTTTTGTATCGCCCCTAACTAGCACATCATCAGTAAGAATTTGTAACAGAAAAGGAGAAGCTAAAGATAGCAATCCCAACAGAAAATTAAGAGGTAATGCTTGAGCTAGAATCGCCCGAAAATTCCAGATGCGCTTAAAGAAACCCCAAAAACTACCGATGCGATCATTCTCTTGGGCATAAAACCTGATTGGATCTGGCTCTAGCAACAGCATTAACCAATCTGCCCAACCCTCTGCTAAATCTTGTAGAGATAGATATCGCAGCCCTACAGCAGGATCGGCAACTACACATTTTTTACCTTTCTTACCATATAAAACTACCCAGTGATGACCTTTCCAATGAATGATTGCTGGTAGGGGTGCTTCATTAATTCGGTATAAAATTTCTGGTGAAGTTTTAACAGGACGGGCATTAAAACCAAGTCTTTCAGCACCTCGCTTTAGTCCTAATAAAGTTGTTCCAAATTGTCCAGTACCTACGACTTCACGAATGTGATTGAGAGTAAAGTTACGTCCATAATATTTTGTAATTGAAGCAAGACAAGCTGCGCCACAATCTTCTTTGCTATGTTGTAAGACGTGAGCATATTTCATAAATTTAAAATGCTCTTTAAATTTACTTTAAAAATAATACAAATTAATCATTACATACCGATTACTAACAAGTGGTTATTAGTTGAATTATGTAAAAATCAAAATTTTAATATACTAAATATAGTTTGTTATTCTTAAATATTTATATATCAAAACTTATGAATTGAGTTAGCTCCTACCTAATATTCGATTGGTTCTGTTTTGATTTTTCAATATATTGTTTACATCTACAAAATATCTGGAATCTATTATTTGTCAAGCCTACATGCAACCAGAGTACAGAGTAGCAATAATAGACCTCTTGCAAATGAATCCTGGTTTTACCCCACCCTAACCCTAAGCGCACGCGGTGAGAGAACTGAATCTCTTGTTTTCCCCCAATCTTCCGGGGAGATTAAGGGGGGTAAATCCAACTTATTGTTAATAGTTCCCTGGTTCCTGCGTTTTTCAGATTTACAGCACCATAAAAAGCGATCGCTTAATTGCGATCGCTCCATTTGCCTTCTACTTTATCTATCAGTGCAAAGAGTTATCAAGTTTTGAAATTGATAACCGATAACTGCTTCATCACTGTTAAACTTTGGCTTCTTCCTTCACCAATTTGTCCCAACCTAAATCTTTGAGGCTGTTATTACGACGGAGGGGACGAGTTACCAACTCAAGGATGTCACGGGCGTTGGTAAAACCGTGAATTTGAGCAAATGTAAACTCTACAGACCATTTGGTGTTAATCCCACGTGCTTCTAGGGGGTTAGCGTGAGCCATACCAGTAATTACCAACTCAGGCTGCAACTCGTAAATTCGTTGGACTTGATTGTAGTTGTCTGGTTTCTCAACAATCTTAGGCATAGGTACGCCCATTTCCTTACAAGTCTTCTCCAGCAAGGCTAATTCAGCAGCTTGGTAGCGCTTGTCCATGTAAGGAATGCCTATTTCATGCACCGTCATCCCGCAGCGTACTAAGAAGCGGGCAAGGGAGACTTCCAATAAATTGTCACCCATAAAGAATACAGACTTACCACGAATTATTTTGACGTATTCTTCTAAACCTTCCCAAATTTGGGCTTCTCGTTCGTCTAAACCTTGGGGGGTAATACCAAAAACCGAGCAAATTTTCTCAATCCAAGCACGAGTTCCATCTGGACCGATGGGGAAGGGTGCGCCGATGAGTTTGCATTTGCGCCGCCGCATGAGAGTTGTAGCGGTGCGGCTGAGGAAGGGGTTGACACCAGCAACATAATACCCTTCTTCTATTACAGGTAGTTCTGTAAAACGCTTGGCAGGTAGCCAGCCAGAAACTTTAATACCTTGCTTTTTCAGTTCTAGAGTCAGCTGAGTAACTACAGGATCGGGGAGTGAACCAAATAGTACTAGTGGTGGGTGATTTACGTACTCAGACTCTTCTTGGGCAACTTCTTCTTTCTTCTTACCAAAGGTGAGGAGTTTTTGAATAGCGTTGCGCTCGTTTTTCTCTGCTTCTACTACAGGGGCTTTATCTGGGCAACGTATAGCCATTGCAGCTAGGACTGTGTCTTCTCCTTGGGTGAAAGCGTAGTCTAAACCATTAGCACGGGCAACAACAATGGGGATACCGATTTCAGCTTCCAGCTTGGGAGCCAAACCTTCTAAATCCATTTTGATGATTTCGGTAGTGCAAGTGCCAATCCAGACAATCACGCTGGGGTTGCGATCGCGTTTTATCTGCAAGCACAAGCGCTTTAATTCGTCATAATCATTCAGTTGTGCGGAAATATCGCCTTCTTCTAACTCTGCCATTGCGTAACGGGGTTCTGCAAAAATCATTACCCCCATCGCATTTTGCAGGAAGTAGCCACAAGTTTTTGTACCAATTACCAAAAAGAAGCTATCTTCAATTTTTTGGTACAACCAAGCTACACAGCTAATAGGGCAAAAGGTATGGTAATTTCCAGTTTCACACTCGAAATTTAAAGCTTCTGGTTGAGCAAGAGTCATTTTGATGTATTCTCCCCTTAAATTTTTAAGTTAAGAGTTAAGGGTCATTTGTCATATGTCATTCGTGAATACAAATGACAAAGGACAATTGACAAATGACAAACTCCTAACTGTGTATTTACGTGTTGGGGAAGAGACGGGCAATTTCCGAGTCATCAAAACCGTTATTTGATAGTTCTTCCCCAAAAAAATCTGTATTTGATTCACTCTTGAGAGAACTTGTCTCAGTACTCCAAACATCCGACAACACATCAGCAAACTTGTTTTCTTCAGGCGCAGCTGTGGCGGAGATTGTGCTGTCTGCTTCCTTCATGGCATCAAAGGAAATATCGCCAAATTCATCTGCTGCATCTGATTGAGATGATTGCTGCGACTCGTTGTGAAAGTTGTGACCTTGGGATGATAAATTCTCATTGGAGCTATTGAGATGTTCCGTTGACATAGCTCTGAGTTCATCCCGCACCATGCTATCGGGAACCATGAGTGTTTCTTCATGGTCGTAACCCATTTCCACATCATGGGCGATCGCATTGTTCTCCAGATCATTTGTCTGTTGACTTGTCAAGGTTTGATCATGGGATATTTCTTCCATGACAATCGCTGATTCGTCTTCTTGTGGCGATTCCTCTGGTTTGGGAATAACACGGTTTCCAAGAGCAATATCAGGATCAAAATTTAAATCCAGCACCTCAACCAAGGTATCTGCATCAGGATTCAATTTAGAAAAAGGTAGCATCAACTGTGCTAGCTTCGGTTCGAGGGCGTTAGCCACTCCCAGGATGAGGTAAGATGGTGGTCGCTTGCCGCCATCAGGCGTATAGACTGATTCTACCTCCATGTGCAACTTAATCCAGTCGCGATTGACTTGAAAAAATTGCAACCATTTTTGCTTCAGTGAATCTGTAAAACTATAAAAGAAGGCCATATTCCTATCCTGAGATCTAAATGATTTATACAATCATCAAGTCTAATTCTTCTTCCGGATTAGGAACCTGTGGTTTATTCGGATTTAAGTAAAAATCGGATAATAAAGAGAATAATTCCCTATCTTGGGCATCTTTGGGAACAACACCTTCTGGTAGTGCCAAAAGTTGGTCAGCGATGTTTAAGTAATAATCGCAAACGTAGTTCAAAGAAGGGTCTACATCTGCCATTTCAAACAAAGTCTTGCCCTTGACACGGGAAACACGGATATCTTCAATCAAAGGCAGAACTTCTAAAACTGGCATCGGTACAGCTTCTACGTATTTATCGATCAAGTCACGTTTAGATGTGCGATTGCCAATCAACCCAGCTAGACGCAGTGGATGAGTACGAGCTTTTTCTCGTACGGAAGCAGCAATGCGGTTAGCAGCAAATAAGGCATCAAAGCCGTTATCGGTAACAATTATGCAATAGTCTGCGTAATTCAGAGGTGCGGCAAAACCTCCACAAACAACGTCACCGAGAACGTCAAATAAAATCACATCGTACTCATCAAAAGCGTTGAGTTCTTTCAGTAATTTTACTGTCTCACCAACTACGTAACCGCCACATCCAGCACCTGCGGGCGGACCACCTGCTTCCACGCAATCTACCCCACCATAGCCTTTGTAGATCACATCTTCCGGCCAAATATCTTCGTAGTGGTAATCCTTTTCTTGCAAAGTATCAATAATCGTCGGAATCAAAAAGCCGGTAAGGGTGAAGGTACTGTCGTGTTTGGGGTCGCAGCCAATTTGCAAAACTTTCTTGCCGCGTTTGGCCAAAGCGACGGAAATATTACAGCTAGTTGTAGATTTACCGATACCGCCTTTTCCGTAAACTGCTAATTTCACTGTTTTTGCCTCTAATGGTTTTTTTATAAAAATTTTGGCTCAAACACTTGCAGCACCGCGTGCAAAAGCGATGTGTGAAGTCTTCGAGTGTCATTATTGTCTAAAAAAAACTGAAAATAAAGGGGATAAAAAAATGATTTATGCCGCTAGTAAAAGAATTAAGCTTTATTTGAGTTTATTTTTCTTATTTTATCCATATATCTTTAAAATACTTGAATAAATATAAAATTTTTGTTTTTATGTTATTTTTTAATTAAAATAGTTACAATATACAAAAACATTTTTTCCTAATCTATATGGTTTTCATCAAAAAGAACTTGTGGTAGAAGAGTATTAATACTCTTTTATGCTTGAGAAATACTTAAGTAAATAAAATGGAAAATTTTATCCTTTTGTGAGAAGGCACAAGGAAAGGAAAAGGTATTTTCATGCGTGCTGGTGTACGCAGTTCATGGGGGCTATTGTGAAAATTTTAGTGAAGCTTATCTGTTCCCTTTGCTGATATAGAAATTTAATTCTCACAACATCATTGCTGATTTTGGTAGCCAAAAAATAGGTAGTTGCAAATTCACCAGCAAACTCAGCGATCGCTAATTTTGAGGCATGACTCAGAAAATATAAAAAATTATTACATTTCCATCTGGCTGTCTGTGGCGATCACTTTTGATTTTGTTGATTTACCTAATTTTGAGCGAACTTAACGATACAGTATATACATAATAGACTAAGTAAAAACACTATATATGAGGTATTTTCTTTTTGCGATTACTCTTTATCTACTCGCTTTTAGATTTACTTTAATAATAAATAGCCTCTTATTGTTTTAATTGTGTTTATGAAAACTGTGATCTGGGTACACGGAGACTGCCTGAGTCCACATAACCCCGCATTGCAAGAATATCCAGATGCACCTGCTATCTGGGTTTGGGATGATGCATTAATAGAGGAATGGCAACTTAGCCTCAAACGCATCGCTTTTATTTACGAATGCTTGCTAGAGTTACCTGTAATCATCAGGCGTGGCGATGTAGCACAAGAAATTTTAGCTTTTGCCAAAGAAAATAATGCCACCAAAGTAGCGACAGCAGAAAGTCCTAGTCCCCGCTTTGAAAATATTTGTGATCAAATAGAACCTTCTGTAGATTTGGAAGTTTTTGAGGTAGAACCATTTTTTGATTATGACGGTTATATAGACCTGAAGCGCTTTTCTCGTTACTGGAAAGTGGCAGAAAAATATGTGTTTGATTAAGCTAACTGCAAAGGCAATCCATCTTGAAATGCTAGTAATTCACCTGGTTTGATGATTGTCCAGACTTCGTTGTCTGTAAGGGGTGTAGTGGCAATAACGGCGACGCGATCGCTTGGTTTAGTTAACTCGCTAAAATCTACTGTCAAGTCTTGATCTATCAAGTGGGCAGCAGCAAAGGGTGCTTGTCTGATTATGTAGCAAAGTTTGGTGGAACAGTGACTAAAAAAGTATTCTCCATCTGACAACAAGTAATTAAAAATACCTATTTCCGAAATTTTATAAGTAATTTTTCTCAGGACAGGATATAATTTTTCCAGAGAAGGTCTTCCTTGAGGAAAAGTTTCACGTATTGTTTCTAAAATCAAACAAAAAGCTTTTTCACTGTCAGTATTTCCTACAGGCTGATAATATTGCATGCCCGTAGGATGAAATTCTGGTAGATCACCATTGTGGGCAAATACCCAATACCGCCCCCACAATTCCCGACGAAAGGGATGGCAGTTTTCTAGGGCAATTTCACCTTGTGTAGCTTTGCGGATATGGGCTATCACATGGGTAGAATGAATTGGATAGCATCGCACCAACTCTGCAATGGGAGAACTAATTGAGGGTTTAGCATCGATAAACATTCGACATCCTTTACCCTCAAAAAAAGCAATACCCCAACCATCACGGTGATCATCAGTTTTTCCCCCCCGTGCCGCAAAGCCTTCAAAAGAAAAGCAAATATCTGTGGGAGTATTGCAATTCATTCCTAGCAGTTGACACATGGCGTATTTCTGGACTAGAGGCTAATAGTTGTGGGTTTCACCTTGTTTATAGCATTGAGTGTCTGCCCAGAGAGTACTCAAAATTGCGATCGCAATAAAGTTATTAGTTGTTAGACCTCTTGCATGAATCCTCAAAACCCCGCCCCAATCGTCCCCTTACTAAGGGGCTACCGTGTACACACAAGTTGGATCTACCCCCCTTAATCCCCCCGAAGTTCTGCGGGAAACAACAAATCCAGTCGCCTCCCCTGATCAAAGCAAGGGTTAGGGGTGGGGTTAAACCTTACAGTTGCTTCACCTCAGAAACCAACTTCGCCACCATGTCTTTGGCACTACCAAAAAGCATCGTGGTTTTATCTTTGTAGAACAACTCATTATCTACGCCAGCAAAACCTGCACTCATCCCACGCTTAATTACAATCGTGTGCTTCGCCCGATCTACTTCCAAAATTGGCATTCCGTAAATTGGGCTGTTGCTGTCACTGCGTGCAGCTGGATTTACCACATCATTTGCCCCAATTACCAGTGCTACATCTGTTTGTTCAAACTGGGGATTGATATCATCCATATCATGTAGTTGTTCATAGGGAACGTTCGCTTCTGCTAGCAATACGTTCATGTGTCCTGGCATTCTGCCAGCTACGGGGTGAATGGCATACTTAACATCAACACCCATGCGTTCTAGTTGATCTGCCAATTCACGCACACTATGCTGTGCTTGGGCTACCGCCATTCCGTAACCGGGAACAATCACTACAGAACGAGCATAACCCAGCATCATTGCGCCTTCTTCTGGATCAATGCTGCGGACAGTTTGATCGGTTGTACCACCACTAGCTGCACCTGCACTTGTACCACCACTGCTGCCAAAAGCATCAAACAGTACGCTGATCAAAGAACGATTCATCGCTTTACACATAATTTCGGTGAGGATGATACCAGATGCTCCCACCAATGCACCAGCAATGATTAGCATGTTGTTCATCACCACAAAACCAGCCGCCGCCGCAGCTAAACCAGAAAATGAGTTCAATAGCGAAATGACTACTGGCATATCGCCACCGCCAATGGGGATGACAAACATCACGCCCAAGACTAAAGAAACTGCGACAATTCCCAAAAATACGGGTAGGTTATGTGGTTCCATAATTAAAAAACCACTGCCTACGACATAAGAACCCAATAACAAGGCGTTAAATGGTTGCTGCAAGGGAAATGTAATTGGGGAACCGCTAATAATTCCTTGTAATTTGGCAAATGCCAGCATACTACCTGTAAAGGTGACGCCACCAATTAACACATCCAACAACATGGAAATATTGGCATCTAAGGGTACTGTTTCAGCGTGTTGCAACAACCGCCAAAACTCAGCAACGGCAACCAAAGCAGAAGCAGCGCCACCCAAACCGTTGAGTAAACCTACCATTTGGGGCATTTCCGTCATCTGGACTTTATAGGCTGCGATCGCACCTAGTACCGATCCAATTGCCAATCCCAACAAAATCATCTCGTAGTTCAACACATGCTGATCTAGCAGCGTTGCGACAATTGCCAACAGCATTCCCACAGCCGCAATCACATTACCTTGTCGTGCTGTGGCGGGTGAACCCAGTTTTTTCAATCCCAGAATAAATAAAGATGCAGCGACTAAATACGCTAGCTGAATGCCAGTTGGAAGAAAATCAGTCATAGGATAAGCACGGTAATTGTGAATAGTTAGTAGTTAGCAGTTAGTAGTTAGCAGTTAGTAGTTGGTTGTTAACTATTAACCACTATCTACTAACCACTAACTTGCCTTCTTTTTAAACATCTGCAACATTCGATCTGTGACTAGGAAACCACCCACTACGTTGATGGTTGCTAGTACCACAGCAAGCAAACCGAGAATAACTGAGATATTCCACTCTCTAGCACCGGAAGCTACAATTGCCCCTAATACGGCAATACCAGAAATCGCGTTTGAGCCTGACATCAAGGGCGTATGCAAAGTAGGCGGTACTTTGTTGATCACTTCAAATCCGGTAAACGATGCCAAAACGAATACGAACAAAGCTGCAATTAATGCTTCTGTCATGTTGAAAAAATCCTTAGGTATTGGGGATCGGGGACTGAGGATTGGGGGATGATGGGAAGAGGTGGGGGAGTGTGTAGATGCGCAAGCGGTGAGACAGCGACTATTACGCAGGGGGTTCCTCCCCCAATCCCCGATCCCTTCTAACTCACTGCTGAAGTTATGGTTTGCAACGCCTCTTTAATTCGTGTGGAGCGAATTTCACCAGCGTGGGTAATGCAAGCTGCGTCTATAATGTCATCGGTAAAGTTAACTTCTACAGCTTTATCTTTAATCAGCAGTTGCATTAAAGATGTTAAGTTCTTGGCATACAACTGGCTAGCATGGACTGGGAGCGATGATGGTAGATTAATCGGGCCGATAATAGTAACGCCGTGGGCAACAATGTCTCTACCGGGATCAGTACAGGCGCAGTTCCCACCTTGTTCGGCGGCGATGTCTACAATTACTGAACCTGGTTTCATTTGCTTTACCATATCTTCTGTGACAAGAAGAGGTGCTTTTTTACCAGGAACTTGAGCTGTAGTAATAACGACATCGGCATTTTTGATGTGTTCTGTGACTACTTCTTGAGTGCGCTTTTTGCTGGCTTCAGAAATTTCTTTGGCGTAACCACCGACGGCGGTTGTTTCTTCATCCAATTTGATTTCTACAAATTTTGCTCCCAGGCTTTGCACTTCTTCTTTAACTGCGGGGCGAATATCAAAAGCTTCTACCACTGCTCCCAGGCGTCTAGCGGTGGCGATCGCTTGTAAACCTGCAACGCCAGCACCCATAACAAATATTTTGGCGGGGGCGATCGTACCAGCAGCAGTTGTCAGCATGGGGAAGTATTTTGGCAGTGCGGCAGCGGCGATAAGGACGGCTTTGTAACCTGCGATTGATGCTTGTGATGATAAAGCATCCATACTTTGCGCTCTTGTGGTACGGGGAATCATCTCTATACTCAGGGCTGTAACTTTGCGTGCTGCTAGTTTTTGGGCTATGACTGGATTCCCTAAAGGATTGAGGAAGCTAATCAATACAGATCCTTCTTTGAGTAAATCTACTTCAGAACGCCCGTCTTCTCGCTCTTGTGGTGGGCTGACTTTGAGGAGAATGTCTGCTTCTGACCATAATCTATTACTATCGGCAATTATTGTTGCTCCGGCGGCTTCGTAGGCAGCATCATTAAAGAACGCTCGTTCACCCGCACCAGCTTCTACCCAAATCTCTAAACCTTGTTTAACTAACCGCGCTACGATGTCGGGAACTAATGCCACACGACGTTCACACACTTCGATTTCTTTAGCAACTGCTATTCTCATGTAATCTCCTTGAGATTAAATACTTATTTCTGGTGCAAGCTGTGAAATTTTTCCAATGAGTATTTCGACGCACTCCTGGTCTACAGGTGGGGCTATCAGCTATTGGCTTTTCCTGTTATTGATTCCTACGCTTTCCCACTCTACCTACTTAGACAAAGCCTAACTGTGCCGCTCATGGATGTTGCAATACATATACTTGCATTTATAGGTTATTTATTGCACATCCTATGCTGATCCCCAGAATTTACATCTATGTCTTCAAATTCTTTTAGGGTTTGCAAAATTTTGTTGTGTCTTGTTTACATAGTGCAATATCGATTAATTTCTCACCAACTAATTCCCCTAGTTTTTAGAATTTTTGCTGCTGTGAGTAATGCTTACTGCCACCAATCTAGCTTAAGTTTGCTCGCGATCGCCTGTTCAAGTCGCTTAATTTTTATAACAAAAATCTTAATTTTAGATAAACTTGTACATATTTAGAAATACAACTCAATTTTCAGGGTGTTTTATCTCCAGTAAAACTATCAAAAAGTTAGTAATTATGAGAACTTTCTACCCCTACACTGTTCACTAACTCATAAGTGGACTTTATGTCAAAGAAAATACCAAGTTTTTCGTCAAAATTTACATAGTGGTAGACAGGATGGCACTTTTGTTGAGTTTTTGACGTCTAACATTAATAAAGTCAGTAGTAAAGTTTAGTTACGAACCTTTACTTCCAGTTACTGAAACAACACATTTATTTCTGCCACAGGAGCTTGACTATGCGACGTTTATTTTCTGCCTTAGCGCTGACTGGCTTTTTACTGACAAGCCTCCCAGCCGTAAGCTGGGCGCAGAGTTTGCCAGGGTTTACGCTGTTCAGTGGCGTTAAAAGTGAAAATCAACTGCCTTTCCGATTGGATTTTGGTGGACAAACTAATGCTTGGGATAGGTATCGTTTAAGAATCCCTGCCAAAAAAATGAAAGTCGCTGCTTCGGAATTTGTTGTCAGCTATCCCAACTATTACAAGGGAAAATTTGATCCTAACAAGATCGAGGTACGGGTAAAAGACAAAAAAGTACCACTGACAGAAGCAAAATGGGATAGAGAAAATGGTGTGATTATGATTTATCCCCAAGAACCTGTGCCAGCAGGTACCGGTGTAGAAATAGTGCTTTCTAATGTCAGGAATCCAGCTTTCGGAGGCATTTATTATTTCAACTGCTATACTGTTAGCCCTGGTGATGCAGCTGCGTTGCGTAGTTACATGGGAACTTGGATTCTTAGTGTTAGTTAGTCAGTGGTCATTGGTCATTGGTTACTGGTTACTGGTTAGTAGTTGGTAGAATTGCACAAAAGTGCATCTGTACATTAGTTAACGACAAATGACTAATGACTAATAACTTTTTTTGGCTAAAAAGTGATAAAATTATAGATTGTGGCTTTTTATAAAAAATTGCTGAAGAGGATATAAAGTATGCGGAGAACTTTAGAGGGAACAAACCGGAAGAGGAAGAGAACATCTGGTTTTCGTGCCAGGATGCAAACACCAGATGGTAGGAATGTAATTCGAGCCAGAAGAAAAAAAGGACGTTATCGCCTAAGCGTATAGGGTAAGGAAACTTAGACAACAGTTGTGGCTTTGCCCAAAGCAAATCGGCTAAAATCCCGAAAAGATTTTCAGGCAGTTTTCCGGGAAGGTACTCGTCGCCATGGTTCTTATATGACTTTGAGAGCCTTACGACCTTCATCCATGAAAAAACCTTCTCTTGATACTGCCCACGATAACGTAAAATCAACAAACTCGGTACTTTCCCCAATCAAAATTGGTATTTCGATTAGCACTAAAGTCAGTAAACGGTCAGTAGTTCGTAACCGCCTCAAGCGACAAGTATCGGCAGCTTTACATCAATTGTTGCCCCAATTGTCCCCAGGATGGCGGCTAGTGGTAGTTGTAAAACCAGCGGCGGCAGAATCTAAGTGCGTAACCCAACAATTTCTGCAAGAATTAGAGCAGTTGTTGGCACAAGCTGAGGTATTAAATGGGCATTCGTGAAGAAGTTTATTTTGAAGGCGGCCCCCACATTGGGGATTTAATAATAAACATACTAATTGGCTTAACGATTGTGGGTATACCACTAACGGTAGGAGCGATTGTTAGAGCATTATGGCTGCGTTTTCGGATTACTGATCGCCGAGTTTCTGTCACTGGGGGTTGGATGGGACGCGATCGCAGTGACGTTATCTACTCAGAAATTGTCAAAATCGTCAAAGTTCCCCGTGGAATTGGCTTATGGGGAGATATGGTATTGACACTTAGAGATGGTAGTCGCCTGGAACTGCGGGCTGTTCCTAAGTTCCGCGAAGTTTATGATTACATTACTGAACGCGTTACCGCCAAAAATCCCAATTTTAATGCTGCTGCGAAGAAGTGATGGGGTGATGGGGTAATGGGGTAAAAGTATCTCCCCAACTCCCCACCTCCCCATCTTCAATAAATGTGCGGCTATCCGTAGTTGAATTACAGTCGCAGACAGATCCTGATTTCGATAAATTATATTCAGTCAGCCGATTTTTAAATTCTGGTTGGTAGTTGCTGGTTGATTGTTGATGGTTGGTAGTTGCTGGTTGGTTGTCAATAATTCTTCCAAACAACAAACAACAAACAATCAAACCTAAAATCGCTAGTTAATTTACATTACCTCAGGTTGAATTCAGAATAATGGATTTTGGTATCGGGTTTTTTTCCAACAACGTCATGTTGCCAATCATAGACTTGTTCTATAGCATTGTGCCAAGTTATGGATTGGCGATCGTTGCTTTGACGTTGATTATTCGTTTTGCACTATACCCTCTAAGTGCTGGCTCAATTCGCAATATGCGAAGGATGCGAATCGTCCAACCTTTGATGCAAAAGCGGATGCAAGAAATCAAGGAACGTTATAAAGACGATCCGCAAAAGCAGCAAGAAGAAATGATGAATGTCCAAAAGGAATTTGGTAATCCTTTAGCTGGATGTTTACCATTACTGTTGCAAATGCCAGTGTTACTAGCGCTATTTGCAACTTTGCGGGGTTCGCCTTTTGCCAGTGTTAACTACACTGTTAACTTACAAATCTTTCCTGCCGAACAAATCGAAAGAATTCAACCCCAAGCTTTTCTCACTGCCCCCCAAAACATTTATGTTGCGGATGGGGAACATGTTAAGGTAACTGCGATTTTACCAGGAGGTAACAAATTAGCAGTAGGAGAACATACCAAGATTCAATATCAAACTGTTGACGGGAAGCCATTTCAGGAAGTATTGGCAGAACACCCAGATACTAAGTTAGTTCCCCAATGGAAAATTACAAAAGGGGAAGACAGAATCAAAATTGATGCTGAAGGCAATATTGAAGCCCTCCAGCCAGGAGACGTTACTATAACTGGAACAATTCCAGGATTAGCAGCAGACAAAGGATTTTTGTTTATTGATGCTTTGGGCAGAGTCGGGGCAATTGATCCTGATGGCACTATTCATTGGGATATTGTCACAATGGTAGTGTTGTTTGGCGTTACCCTTTACGTCAGCCAAGTTCTTTCCGGACAAAATTCTAGTGGTGGCAATCCACAACAGGATACAGTTAACAAAATCACTCCCGTAATCTTTTCTGGGATGTTTTTGTTCTTCCCCTTGCCGGCTGGGGTGTTGATGTATATGGTGATTGGTAATATTTTCCAAACTCTACAAACTTACATCCTTTCTCGTGAACCTCTACCAGAGGAATTACAAAAAATTGTAGACACTCAAGAAAAGCAGGCGGAAGCACAACAAAAAACATTGCCATTTGAGCCAAAAAGTTCTAAGAAAGTTGAACCCAAGAGTTCTAATGAACCAAAGAGTTCTAATGAACCAAAAAGTTCTAAGAAAGTTGAACCAAAGAGTTCCAAGAAAAAGGCTACAGGTTGATGATGACCGATTCTCGGATGGCAAGAGGACAGCAGTGGTTAAAAACACTGCTGCAACTTACTGGGATAAATACTGAAATTAAAGGTGATTTAGAAGTAGCTGCGATCGCTGAGGGTGATTCTCAAGAACCAGATAATTACTGGTTGACTATTGATCATACAAATTTGACACCAGAACAAATGCAGGTTTTGATTGGGCCTGATGGTGTAGTGCTAGATGCTATTCAGTATCTGGCAAATTCTACTCTCAACTTAAATCAACCTCATGAGGAACAAGCCTCATACACGGTGGAATTGAACGGCTATCGTGTCAACAGACAAGCAGAAATTCGAGCGATCGCTGAAGCTGCTGCCCAACAAGTCCGGGCCACAGCAACAGAAGTGGAAATTAAATCCCTCAGTTCGGCTGAACGTCGCCAAGTCCATACCTTTTTAAAAGAGTTTAGTGATTTAGAAACTTTCAGCCGGGGTAAGGAACCCCATCGTAATTTAGTTGTACGCCTGGCATTGCCTGAATAGTGAAATTGTTGATAGTTGATGGTTGATTGTTGATGGTTCCAAACAACTAACAACAAACAACTAACAACTAACAACTAACAACCCAAAAAAGTTAAAATAAAGAAATATTATCGGCAAAATAGCTGATATATATAGACCATTTGTCGTGAGAATGTCTCACAATTCCTATGGACGCAATTTATATTCCGCAGCTAACCAAAGCACCGGAGCGGACAGAGGAGATTCAGGTTAAAGAGTTCCTGTCTGGTTTGGATACCTTAACACCAGTTCGTGGCCGTGTTCGTGTGCAACATTGCGGCAATTATTTAGAGGTATCTGGTCAAGCAGAAACTATCATTACTTGTACCTGCAACCGCTGCTTGCAAAATTACAATCATCGCCTTATGGTTGATACCTCCGAAATAATTTGGTTAGACGAAACCGTAGAGCAAGAAGTTTCTTTGCCTTTAGAACGGGAAATAGCTGTGGAAGATTTAGTAGAAACTTTGTCACCCCACGGATATTTTGATCCTGGTGAATGGCTATATGAACAAGTCTGCTTGGAAATTCCTCAGCGCCAACTTTGTGACACGAATTGTCCAGGAATTCAACCAAGTCACGATCCAGCCTCTACTCACACTGTAGATCGTCGCTGGGCTTCTTTGGAGGCTTTGAAAAAGCAACTTCCATCTTAGTTATTTATCATTTGTCATTGGTCATTTGGCTATTTCTTCGTTCCCAGTCTCTGGCTGGGAATAGTTTTTGGAAGGCTCTATATCACCTGAAGGTGGAATAGAGCCACTTGTTGCAGAAGTCGAGAAAAGTTCAGTAAGGTGTGTTAGGCGCGTATTTTGATCTATTTTTTCACGAAAAACATTATATGAGCGCTTAACGCACCATGTGATCTAGTGGTGTGTGAGTCTGGAGTGGCAAAAATGTATTTTGTTCCTTCTGCCTCCTGCCTCCTGTCCTCTACCTTTCTTCCGTAAGTACTGAATTGCTGACTACGCTTTTGCTGTATTCGCTTTTCCAGAGAAAAAAGATAAAACAGTTGTGAAGAGCAGTACAAACCTGAAAAATGAAATAAAGAACTACGTAAAATAACAACTCGTTAATAAGATCATAAATATTATGAGCTTCCGTGAAGAGTTCAAACTGCTGCTGCGCGCCCGCTATCCCCTGATCTATATTCCTACTTATGAGGAAGAACGCTTAGAAGCCGCGATCCGGGAAGAAGCAACAAATCAGGGAAACCGCCCAGTGTATACTTGGGATTTTGTGGATGGCTATCAGGGAAACCCTAACGATGAAGGGTTTGGGAGACGTAATCCTTTGCAAGCTTTAGAATTTATCGAAAAAATTCCCACGACTGCACCAGGAGTATTTATACTGCGGGACTATCATCGCTTTTTAGATGATGTGGCAATTGCTCGTAAACTCCGCAATTTAGCTAAACTCCTCAAGTCTCAACCAAAAAATATTGTTCTGTTGTCGCCGAGAATTGCGATTCCTGATGATTTAACAGAAGTGTTGACTGTTGTGGAGTTTCCTTTACCTAACGCCACCGAAATTCGCTCAGAAGTAGAACGGTTATTAATTGCTACTGGTCATTCTCCCTCCAGCAGATTCTTAGATGATTTGGTGCGCTCTTGTCAAGGGCTATCAATGGAAAGAATACGTCGGGTGTTGGCAAGAGCGATCGCAACTCATGGTGAATTGCAACCAGAAGATGTGGATCTGGTGCTAGAAGAAAAACGCCAAACTATCCGCCAAACCCAGATTCTCGATTTTATCCCCGCTACTGAACAAATTTCTGACATCGGCGGATTGGATAACCTCAAAGATTGGTTACTCCGTCGGGGAGGCGCATTTACCGAACGGGCGAGACAGTACGGATTACCGCACCCACGCGGTTTACTGTTAGTGGGTATCCAGGGAACTGGTAAATCATTAACAGCGAAAGCGATCGCTCATCATTGGCACTTACCCCTACTGCGATTAGATGTAGGACGATTATTTGCGGGTTTAGTAGGCGAATCAGAATCCCGCACACGTCAAATGATTCAAGTAGCCGAAGCCCTCGCCCCCTGTGTATTGTGGATAGACGAGATAGATAAAGCCTTCTCAGGACTTGGTAGCAAAGGAGATGCGGGAACAACAAGTCGTGTTTTTGGTACATTTATTACCTGGTTAGCTGAGAAAACTTCACCCGTGTTTGTGGTTTCTACCGCTAACGACATCCAAGCTTTACCACCAGAGATGCTACGAAAAGGGCGCTTTGATGAAATTTTCTTTGTCGGTTTACCTACCCAGGAAGAAAGAAAAGCTATTTTCAATGTGCATTTATCAAGACTACGCGCCCATAACATTAAAAGTTATGACGTCGACAGGTTAGCGTATGAAACACCTGATTTTTCTGGTGCAGAAATTGAACAAACTTTAATCGAAGCTATGCACATCGGTTTTAGCCAAAATCGCGACTTCACTACCGATGACATTTTAGAAGCCGCCAGTCAAATCATACCCTTAGCCCGCACCGCCACCGAACAAATTCAACAACTCCAAGAATGGGCAGCAGCTGGAAGGGCGCGTTTAGCATCAAAACACAGTCCTTTAAGCGATCGCATCCAACGCCAGCTAAAATAGCGAATTATGGATTGGTTAGTAGTTAGTGGGTGGGTAGTTACACTAACCACTATCCACTAACTGCTAACACCCATCACGAAAAATAAATTTACTTATAGCGAAGTTTTAAATTATGGTGACTCAAATATTAAAGTATATATTCGGGTTTATATTAGCAATGGCAATTTTAATCGGTGGTGGATTTGCTATGGCGCTGTATTTTATGAACCGAGTTTCTGCACCCCCACCGAAACCAATTTACGCCAATGACAACCCTGTGGTAAAAGCACAAGCACCCAAATCTCAAACATCAAAAACCAATCAAGTATCTTTAGAAGAATCTTCACCAACTCCCCAAAAAAGCCCCAAGCCAGAGGAATCAGCACAATCACTACCACCAGGAGCGTATAAAGCACGTGTGACCTGGAAGCAAGGCTTACGCTTGCGAAAAGAACCAACAGCAGATTCCGAACGCACTGGAGGAGTTGCTTTTAATCAAAAAGTGATAGTTTTAGAAGAAAGTAGTGACAAAGATTGGCAAAAAATTCGTTTAGAAAATGGAGAGCAAGAAGGTTGGGTAAAATCAGGCAATGTCCAGAAAATTGACGAACAAGATGATACTTAAATAGCAGAAGAAACAGAATAACAATAGGGAGAAATAGCACTTTTTTAGAAGACAAAAATTCTTTTTTATGTTAATTTTATTTACTTTGTAAGCAAAAGTAAAGCTTAATTGCGATATTTACCAAAAGGTCAATCTTAAAAAAACTGAATGTTATTTTGAGGGAGATATAGTGCCTTGAATTCAAACTATTCACTCTCAAAGATCAATATGTATAATCGCAATTCCCAATCTGGTTTGGTTACTGCTGCTGTTACCGCTGCCTTAGGTGCTGGTGTAGTTACATCTTTTGCTGTTAGTCAAGGACAAAACCCTTTTCATGCTTTGGCAATTACTGGTTTAGCAGTGCTGATTGCATTAGTTTGGGATTACTATCAAAAGCAATAATTTTTTCCTGAAACACACAGAATTTGTAGAGACGCTCCATTTTAATCAGTCATAAGTTATCAGTAAACAAAGATAAATCTGATAACTGATAACTGATAACTGTTGAAGCGTCTCTATTTGTAGAATTTCATCGCCGCTTAGGATTGGTGCGTCGGAGTTCGCGTTTTTCTTGTTCTTGAAGACGGCGATCGCGCCAATCAGCCAGCGTCAGATAACCAACTCCTCCAGTGACTACTACCAGTAGCACCAGAGCAACCAAAGCCAAAATATTTAAGAGTGGACTTTCCACGACACCTCTACAATCCGTTACGACCCCAAACTACCATTGCAATTGACCAAGTGAAAACAACCAGCAGTGAAACCCATCCTAATGTCAAAATCTCCATAGTTGTACTTCTTAAGTTCATTTACAAAACTACTCCAATATTTATGATACTGGGAATTGGTTGGTGGTTGATTGTTGGTTGTTAGTGGTTGGTGGGTACAGACGCGATGTTCCTCGCGTCTGTACATTAGTAGTTAGTGGTTAATGGCTGGTTATTATTCTACTCCCCACACTCCCCACTGCCCCCCACACCTCGTCTGTGCATGAACAATACTTCAGATAATCTGATGGCAGAACGCCTAGAATCCTTAAAAGCGGGAACTCTAGCAGCTTTGTGTCTACTCTCAGCTTTCGGGATCACTTCGTTGATTGACAGCCTAGTTTTAGCAAAGTATTTTCCTGCACTTGGCAGCCTGGGAGTTGAACTCCTCAATTTACAGTTTTTGGTGAGTGCTGCAATCGCAACTTTTTCAGGTTTGCTGTTTGGCGTTACTTATCGATATATCATTCGTCAAGATCAAAACCTGCAACTCAAAAATGGAGGAGTGTTAGCTTTCGGTTTTGTTAGAGGATTAGCTCAGATAGATGTTGGATTTGCTTGTAGTGGTGATGTGCTACCCTTTGTTATTTTGACTTTGGAGGGTGTATTGTGGTTTAAAATTGCAGCGATCGCTCTTGATGTAGCTATGCAACGAGGTTGGATTCAACCTTTTTCATCTAACTTTAATACACATTTTTAGCCTATTGTCAAATATACTCATCAAAAAATTTTGCAAATTCTCTCATCTCAAAATAGTAATCACGATTATTATATATAGTTAATTTTTTCCAAAGTTGGAAAACTCTAAATACTGGGTTGTAGTCGCTTCTAAGGATCATGTCCAAAATGGAGTGATAGGTGGTTTTATACAAGCTTTCATGGTAAAGCGTCACCACTCAAACGCTTGCAGAGCAATGATTGGATAGTTTATTACTCACCTAAATGAACATAAAACATGATTAAATATTTTCTCATTGTTGATGTAGAGGCTACTTGCTCTCACGACAATAGTATTCCCAGACATGAAATGGAACTCATCGAAATTGGTGCAGTCATGTTGAATGATTCAACATGGCAACTTGAGTCGGAATATCAGAAGTTTATAAAACCTGTAAGAAATCCGCAACTCACGAAATTTTGTACAGAATTAACTACGATTCGCCAGCAAGATGTTGATGCTGCTCCTAAATTTCCAGAAGTAATTTATGAATTTAAAGAATGGATATATTCATTCCCCAATCATACTTTCTGTTCTTGGGGAGATTACGATAAAAACCAATTTATCAGGGATTGTAAATTCCATAATGTCCCCTACCCTTTTAGTTCTGAGCATAGAAATATCAAAAAAGAATTTTCCGAATATTGTGGTGTGTCCCAAAAATTTGGCATGGCACAGGCTCTGGAACATTTGGGGATAGAATTACAAGGCACACATCATCGTGGCATAGATGACGCGCATAACATTGCAGCTATATTTCGATATATGAATACATAGCAGTAGTTTAAAAATTTTCATTACTAAGGCACAAAGACATAAAGATAACAATTTTTCATCCAAAGGTAGAAATCTTTTTAACTCAATATCAGAACATAGATAGATGTAAATTATATGTTTTGGTTTTTATATTGCAGATAGTTAGTAACCCTATAGGAGACAAAGTTATGGGTTGGTTAAAAAGACTTTTTGGATTAGAAAAACCACAAAATGCTCAAGTGAATCCTGCTCCCCAAGCAGTACAACAACAGCCAGCTGCACCTGCTGCTACTCAGCAAATTGCTCCAGAACGGATAGGATTGAACGGAGAATACGATCAAAGTGGTTTAGCAAAGCGTGTAGCACTTGCATTTGATCAAGATAACCAATTAGATGACATCGATACCCTTTGGGTTGCTCAAACTGGCAGTACTGTTGTGTTAAAGGGTAAAGTTCCTAGCCAAGATATTCTCAACAAAATGGTTTCTGTGGCGCGAAGCGTCAATGGTGCGGCGGCTGTTGACACAAGTCAAGTTACGATTGGCTAGTTTATAGTCAGTGCTTTAGCGCTTTTAGGATGTTATGCTTGAGCGCTGAAGCGCTAACTACAAACTGAATACATCAACACTTTTGGGCTGAAGTTGTATCTATTAGAGAGTTATCTTTGGATTGGCGATCGCTAAGTGAATTAATCCAATCTAAAATAGCCTGGTTAATAATCTCTGGATTTTCATCGTGGGGACAATGACCGACATTTTCTATACTCAGCAATTGTAAGTTCTCATTATATTTGGTAAATTCACGGGCAAGTGCTGGGGGAACAAATTTATCTTTTTGTCCCCAGATTAACAGCATGGGAATTGTTAAGTTAGGCAGCATAGACTTGACACTCATGCCAAAATTGGCGCTGATTGTCGCTTTAAACAAAGCACTAAAAGCGCGGGCAGAACCTCTATCTTGGGGAGGCCCTGCTAATATTTCTACTAGTTCATCAGTAATAGCTTCTGGGTTAGCGTAGGCGATCGCAGCCCAGCGCCGTAGTATGTTTGGTCGGCGAACAAAATAAAATAGAGGTTTCATCAATAATGGCGAAGCCACCATATTTTTAATTGTGGCAACGACGGGATGTAGAAAAGCAGGAATCGCTTCTTGCTCCAAAGATGGATCTGGTAGACTCATCATCACTACACCCTGCACCATGTCTGGATAAGTAGCAGCCGTAGCTAAGGAAACCAGCGAACCGAGGGAATTACCCACTAAGATTACAGGCTGGCGGATAAATGTTTTCCAAAAGTCATACACCTGTTCAACCCAAAGTTGGATACTATAATTCACACAAGCTTTTTCGGAAGCACCAAAACCCAGCATGTCTAGAGCATAGACTGTATGCAGTTCTCCTAATACTTCTAAATTGTGTCGCCAATGTCCAATAGAAGCACCAAACCCATGCAATAAAATCAGAGGGGTTGTGTTGGGGTGGTTTTGGATAGGACGAATATAGGTATAGCGAGTTTGCCAGCCCCGCCATACCCAGTCTCTTTGATTACCTACTCGTTGTTGCCAGTGAACTACACTGTTCACATTTGTCTCCCTATTGATATTTATGTACTCCTCTAACTTCTAGCTTAATCGCTCAGAACATATGGCGAAATGGTATAACTATATCCCCCTTGACATATGTCGCCTTTTCTCCTCAAGACGTTCTCTTTTTTCTGGAGTGAGACTATCAAAACAATGGGGACAACTAATTCCTTCTTCATATTTGGGAGAAGTTTTATCAGCTTCCGAAATAGGATGTCCACAACCGACACACATCCTATAGGAACCGGGTTCCAAACCATGACTTACAGCTACCCGTTCATCAAAAACAAAACACTCTCCTTCCCAAAGACTTTCCTCAGCTGGAACTTCCTCTAAATACTTAAGAATCCCGCCTTTGAGGTGATAAACTTCTTGAAAACCTTGTGCAAGCATCAAAGAAGAAGCTTTTTCACAGCGAATTCCACCAGTACAAAATAGTGCTACTTTCTTGTGCTGAGTAGGATCAAGGTGATTACTTACATATTCTGGAAATTGCCGAAATGATTCTGTACTAGGATTTTGCGCTCCTTTAAAAGTGCCAATACTAAATTCATAATCATTGCGAGTATCAATTACTACTACCTCTGGATCGGAAATTACGTTGTTCCAATCTTTGGGACTAACATAAGTTCCTACTTTTTCATTAGGGTCAATATCAGCCAGCCCCATAGTAACAATTTCTTTTTTCAGGCGTACCTTCATACGTTGAAACGGTGGTTCCTCGGTAGTAGACTCTTTATGTTCCAAATCCGCCAAGCGGGAGTCAGAACGCAAAAAAGACAACAGTGAATCAATAGCCTCACGGGAACCTGCAACAGTACCATTTATACCTTCTTCCGCCAGTAAAATAGTTCCCTTGATACCTTGTGCTTGGCAATAAGACAGCAAAGGTTGTTGTATCTCAACGTAATCTGGAAGTTTAACAAACTTATAAAATGTAGCAACAAATAATGTCATGTCCGTTTGACGACTTATACTATCCGTTAGAGTGGGTAATGGGTAATTGGTAATTAAGATACTGATGATTTTCCCATGCACAATGCCCAAGCTTTATATCGTAAGTAATTAGCCAGACTTAATATAATTTCATATTCGCTTGAACAAAAACACATAACGGATAATCTATCTATAACCATCGGTGTTTATCTATGTGCATCGGTGTTCGTTTCTAAAACATGACTGTTTATCACTTTAGAAACTTCTGTCTAAGATTTAAATATTTAATTAGTGTTCGTTTCTAAAACATGACTATTTGTCAACCCATTAATCCACATCAACCGTAATTCACTTTAAATACTACTGAAAAATTATTTGCAGGCATTTGATAAACATTGACTAAACTAAGATTGTGTTTACTAGCTGCTATTACCACATCTTCGAGATTACGTATCCCCCATTCTGGATTTTGGACGCGTAGATATTCATCGAAAGCAGCGTTACTTGGTGCAGTATGTTTACCGTCCCGTTTGAACGACCCATACAAGTAGAGGATACCACCAGACGAAAGAATACGACCTGCACCTGCCATTAGTCCCAAACAAGCATCCCAAGGAGAAATGTGAATCATGTTGATATTGACTATGGCTGTAATTGGTGAAGGATTAAATGGTATTTCTTTCTCCACTATCCAGACTGGCTGACGTGTATCAATCTCTAAAGGTGGGTGAAGAGTTTCACACGATAAATGTTTTCTCCAAGCAGTGATGCTAGCACAATTTAGGGGATTAGGGTCGGAAGGTATCCATTGACGAGGAAACAGACGAGGAGCAAAATACACCGCATGTTCCCCAGTTCCGCTAGCAACTTCTAAAACACTACCAGTAGCAGGCAATACTTGCATGAGTACTTCCAGAATTGGTTCACGATTGCGCTGGGTGGCTGGGGCGTATTGACGCGTATCTTGTGGTGTGTTCATCAGGCGGTAATTTTCAGGTTTTCTATTCTATTTTGTAGATTGGCAGTTGGACTGTAAATGTTGCTCCTTTGCCGATTCCCTCACTAGCAGCATAAACATGACCGTGGTGCATTTCAACCAAATGCCGAACAATAGCAAGTCCTAATCCCAACCCTCCATATTTTCTAGTTGTAGTAGCGTCTGCTTGGCGGAAGCGATCAAACACATGGGGTAAAAAGTCGGAACTAATGCCTTGTCCAGTATCGGTGACTATAATTTGAGCGAAAGAGTCTACTTGCTGTAGCGAAATCTGCACTCGACCAGCAGCAGGAGTAAATTTGATGGCATTAGAGAGGAGATTGCATATAATCTGCTGCAACCGTTCCGCATCGCCCATAACCGGACTGATAAAGGGCCTAAGCATAGACTCTATTTGGATTGACTTGGCCTGAGCTTGTGGCTGTACATCTTCTATTGCAGCATGAACAATCGGAACTAAGTACAGAGGCTGTAACTCCAAACGGAGTTTATTCTGAATGATCATGGAAACATCAAGGATATCTTCAATCAATTTTTTTTGGTGTCTAGCATTACGCTCAATTGTTTCCAAAGCTTTAGTAGCGATCGCTTCATTTAATTGCCGATTTCTGAGTATGTGCGCCCAACCCAACATAGAGTTAAGTGGAGTACGAAGTTCGTGGGAAACAACTGCTAAAAATTCATCCTTGAGGCGGTTTGCTTTTTCAGCCTCTTCTCTAGCTGCTTGCTCTTGGGCTATTAGTTGTTTTCGTTCTTCTTCGACTTGTCGGCGTTCGGTTGTGTCCCGCCAAGTCACAACTACCCCATCCCCAAACTTCACAGCACGAATATCATAGGCTCTTTGGTTGGTTGTTGGTTGATTGTTGGTTGTTGGTGGTTGGTAGTTAGTTGTTAACCATCCCGCATGTCCTCCTTGTCTGGTTTGTCCCCCTTGTCTTTCCCTCTCCCCGTCTACCAACAACAACTCCTTTACCAATGGTTGACCTGTTTCTACAACCCGACAATATTCTGTAAACAGACCACTTGTCTGATGTACTGGCATGAGTTTACACAAATACTTACCTAATTGCTCTTCCTGTGTTAAATGATGATTTTCACAAGCAGCTGTATTCACATAATCAATGCGAAAGTCTATGATTTTACCTGATGGATCGCGGATGGCAGAGTAAATAGCAAAGCTATCTAGGATGGTTTCTACAGAGGTGCGGAATAGTTCCTCACTTTTGCGTAATTCTATTTCTGCTTGCCTAAGCAATTTTCGTTCTTCAGCTTCTCGCAAAGCTCGTTCCACTGCTGGAACTAGTCGCTCTAGGCGTTGTTTAAGTACATAGTCTGTAGCACCACTTTTGAGAGTTTCAATAGCTCGCTCCTCACCAAGTATCCCAGATATGATGATAAATGGTACTTCTGGACAGATAGCACGAGCAAGTTCTAAAGCAGAAAACCCATCAAAAGAGGGAAGAGCGTAATCTGCCAAAATCAAATCCAAGGTTTCGGTTTTAAGAGCTTTAATAAAGTCTGTACGAGTTTCTACCCGTACAAAATCACAATCATTTATACTCTTTTTTAAAGTAGTACCGATAAGCTCGGCATCTGCCCAAGAATCTTCCAGCAGCAGAATACGCATCATGATATTATCTTTTAAAATAGTGTCGCCACGCCACAAATTTCCTACTTCATAGGAACCTAGCAGCATTATTTTCAAGAAATTAAGTAAGTTTCCACATCTAGCTGTCGATGTAGATTAGAAATCTGTTAGTGGTTAGTGGTTGGTGGTTGGTGGTAATTCCTCCACTCCTCATACTCCACCCTACGGGAAGCCGAAGAAGGCGCGTCTACACACCCCTCATACTCCTCACACTCTCTTCCTAAATTTTGAATTGTTTTCTCCCCATTGCCCCTAATCCGCACTCCCTTGGGGGAGTGGGACCCCCGAGTTCCCCATCTCCCACTGTGATTAAGTACTTGCTTTTGGTAAGCTAAAGTAAAATTTTGCTCCTTGATTTGTATCTCCCTCTGCCCAGACTCTGCCACGATGTCTGAGAATGATTCGTTGGACATTAGCAAGTCCTATGCCTGTTCCTTCAAACTGTATTTGGTTATGAAGGCGTTGAAATATACCAAATAAGCGATTAACATATTGCATGTCAAATCCTACACCATTATCTTGAATAAAAAAAATAATTTCATGCTCATCCTCAATGCTGCCAATGGAAATGATTGGTTGCTGGCACAGTTGAGTAAACTTCACAGCATTTTCAATCAAATTTTGCCAAACAAGGCGCAATAAAGAGCGATCGCCCCACACATGAGGTAGTTGCTGAACATTCCAAATGATAGTCCTATGGGGGAAATCCATTTCTATCTGTTGCTTTGACTCCCAAACTAGACGGTTCATATCGACGATAGAATAGTGCATTTCTGCTCGTCCAGTACGGGAGTAAGTCAGCAAATCATCTACTAGTTTACCTGCCCGGTTAGTTAATTCTAAAATTGCTTGCAGGTAACGTAAACTTGTTTGATCACAGGTCGTATTTTCTAGGTGTTCTTTTAATAAATTAACAAATCCATCGATTTGGCGAATAGGCGATCGCAGATCGTGAGAAACTGAGTAAGCAAAAGCCTCTAGTTCACAGTTGATAGCTTCTAATTGGGCTGTACGCTCTTGGACTCGATGTTCTAAAGTTTGGTTCAACTGACGAATCTCCTCTTCTGATTGCTTGCGCTCTGTGATATCTTCCATCAAGCCATCTATAAAGGTTTCACCATGTAGCTGATTTTGGGTTTCACTGAACAGTAGCCAGATGTTTTTACCATCAGGGCGTTGGAATTGTATCTCCCGCTCCCACTCTTGCCCAGAAGGGCGTTCGTCAGTCATAAAGGAGTAGAGTTGTTCACTGATAAATGATTGAACTTCCTCCAAAGATGGCAAACCCAAAATATTTAGAAATGCCGTATTTACATCTAAAATTTTTGCCTCGGGTGTAGCGCGAAATACACCAATTCTTAGTTGATTCAATAATGACTGTAACCGTAGTTCTAACTGGGCTGCTTTACGGATAGTTTGGTATTGTTGCCACACCAAGCGTACAGCTTGACTTAAGCGAAGAAAATGTTTTGTGGATTTTATTACGTAGTCATCTAGTCCTGCTTTCATTGCCTCAACTGCAATTTCCTGGGAACCAGTGTTAGTAAACATAATCACAGGACAATTGCGATCGCGAGCTTTGACAGCACGCAAAACCTCTAAGCCTGTTGTCCAGTTAAGTTGATAATCAGTAATGACCAAATCAAAATCATGTACTGTTAATGCCAGATGCAATGCATTGGCATCAACTATTTCTATTACTTGGGCTTGAGAAAACTCTCGGCTTAATTCTCTTATCACCAGCAGGCGATCGTCTGGGTTATCATCTACCAGCAAAATGCGTTGAATTGAATTATTTTGAGTACTCATCGCTGGTTATTGCCCATTGACTGGAGATAGGGAGATGGGATGATAGGGAGATGGAAAATATTAAGAATATTCCTTCTGCCTTCTGCCTTCTGCCTTCTGCCTTCTGCCTTCTGAGATTAACTCAAATAAACAGAAGGATACTGATTAAATTGTAGCCAGTAGGAGTCGAGTGCCTGCATCATCTCCTGTAAAGCATTAAATGCAACAGGTTTAATCAGATAGGAGTTTACCCCCATATCATAAGCACGGTCAACATCAATATTTTCTCGCGAAGATGTGAGAACTACAACTGGGATTCGTTTGAGTAACGGCTGTTGCTTGAGCCATTCTAGAACTTCTAGACCAGAACGACGTGGTAGTTTTAAATCTAGTAATATTAACGCTGGTAATGGATAATTTTCTCTTTCTGTATAACAGCTTTGACCTTTAAGGTACATAACTGCCTCATCTCCATCTTTAACAACATGGATGGAGTGCTTCAAATTTGCCCGACGAAATGCCCTCTCTATCAAGAAAATATCATTGGGGTCGTCTTCTACCAGCAAGATGCTAAATTCACTATGACTCATCATTACAAGCTGGCTCCTTATTTTCTATTTCTGGAGACCACCAGTAGAGAAATAAATAGTAGAAAATTTGGTTGTGCTAAACAGAGTTTTCATATCAGTGTTTAGTAGTCAAATGTATTTACTATTCCAGAGGACGGTCATAGAAAGACTTTTATAGCATGACATAAATCTCATAATCGCTCTGTACGGAAGCGTACATAGTCCACAGATTTTTCTCAAAAAGACTCATTGATCTTGCTCAAAAAGGGGGGATAGCTTATTTTTGCTCTTCGTTTAGCAAGCGATCAAATTCCTTTCTAATAAAACCGTAACACTCACAAGCAGTTGCCTCTAAAGCCAGGCGATTGAGAATCGTAATCCGACCTCGGCTGTAGCGGATAATACCTGCTTGTTGCAATAAGCCAGCTGCCACAGTCACACCAGAGCGTCGCGTACCTAATAACTCAGCAATAAACTCTTGAGTGACTTGTATAGTATCAGAAGCTGTGTGGTCTTGGGCTGTGAGCAGCCAACGGGCAAGTCGTGCTTCTAAGGAATGATGACGGTTGCAGGCAGCCGTTTGACTAATTTGGGTAAGTAAGGCCTGGGTATATAGTAGTAATTGCCTTTGCAGAACTCCACCACGATAAAATTCCCGTTTGAGGATCTTGGCATCTATTTTCATGGCAGTACCAGCCACTTGCACGATTGTGCGAGTTGTTGTGAGGTCGCCTCCTAAAAATGCGGGATAGCCTACAACTCCATTGCTACCCACCATACCAACTTCTGTTGTCGAACCATCTTCAAGGACAGCTATTAAAGACACCATTGCTCGATTCGGGAAATAGACATGCTTAATATTTTCCCCTGCTTCATAAAGAACTTGACCAAGGGAAAGTGACACCTCTTCTAGATGGGGAGCAAGGCGTTGGAACTCCGACTCTGGTAAAGCCAGCAGTAGCTGATTAACTAGCACGGCATCGCTTCCATCAATTCTAAATCAAGCATCTTAAATTGACATGGCTGGAGTAACCCTGTCTGTACGGTTCCGTACATAAGTGACATTCAATCAGTGATAGATGATCACTGGTAACTGTTAACTGATAACTGATAACTGTTAAAGATTGAGCAGCCGAGCAAACTCGTCTGTTACTATGCCATAACACTCGCAAGCAGTTGCTTCTAGTGCAGTTCGGTTCAAAATTATGATTTTTCCACGACTGTAGCGGATCATGCCTTCTTCTTGCAAATTACCAGCTGCAACTGTGACTGTGGCACGACGGGTTCCCAATAGATCAGCTATATACTGCTGAGTTAAAAAAATCTCATCTCGACCAAGACAATCGTGAACGCAAAGCAGCCAACGGGCAAGTTGTTGTTCAGTGGAATGGTGAAATTTGCAAACTGCGTTCTGGCCAATCTGGGTTAAGAGTGCTTGGGTATACAGTAGCAGTTTTTTTTGCAACACTCCCCCCCGCTCAAATTCACGCTGTAGGATTTCAGCATCCATTTTGAAAGCGCCTTCTGCTACTTGTACCAGCGCTCGGCTATTAGTAAATTTACCGCCTAAAAAAGCCGGAATGCCAATCATGCCCTCATTGCCCACCATTGCAAATTCGGTGGTTGAGTTATCCTTGAGAACGGAAATTAAAGATATCATCGAGCGGGTGGGAAAGTAGACTTGTTGAATCACTTCCCCACGATCATGGAGAATTTGCCCCTGAGAGAGCCTTATGTATTCTAGATGGGGAGCCAGGTGCTGATACTCCTCATCCGGTAAAGATGCCAAGAGTTGATTAATCGACCTGGGATCGCTATCGGATGGAGACATGCTGTAGTCTGTTGGCAGAACAGTCAGGACGGCACGTAACTGCTAGAGAATAGGAAGCATCCTCTGAGAGCTAGTGACGACGTGAGAAATTGTCATAGGTTAATAAAAATTTGCAAACTACTTCTTCTTCCTAGTGGAAGATTAGTACGTTAGCGTACAGATTATAACTTTACAGTTATCAGTTATCAGTTATCAGTTATCAGTTTTTCTGAGTAATAACTGTTAACTGCTCGCTGTTTGCATCACCTTGTGGTAACTCAAACCAAAATCGGCTACCCTGCCCTAATTGCGATTCAACTCCTACCCTACCTCCCATACGCTCAATACCTCGCTTAATAATCGCTAAACCGATACCAGTTCCCGGATAAGATTCTATGCCATGCAAGCGCTCAAAGGTTCTGAATATTCGTTCTTGATGTTGGCTAGCAATGCCAATTCCATTGTCTTCTACCCAAAGACGCACCCATTTTTAGAGGTGGAGGTTTGTGAAGAGGTGGGAGATGGGGAACTCGGGGGTCCCACTCCCCCAAGGGAGGAGCCAGTGCGGTGGACGGGTCCCCCGGCATAAAGAAAGAGGCGTTGGGGATTAGGGGCAGTGGGGAGGTGGGGGTGTGAGAGGTGTGAGGTGTGGGGGTGTGAGAAGATAAAAAGTATTTTCTTTCCCTACTCCCCTAGTCCTCCTTGTCCTCCTAGTCCCCCTAGTCCTTCTAGTCTCCCTTCTCCCTCTACTCTCTCCTTTGCCCATATCCGCACTTGGGGTTGAATATCAGCAGCCACAAACTTAATGGCATTACTAATCAAATTAATCAATACCTGTACTAAGATAGTGCGATGTGCTTTCACAATCGGTAAAGGTGACTCGATGGTGATGTGTGCTTGGGCAGCTTGTATCTCTGAGTGTAATTCCTTGAGTGCCTCAGTGATCGCACTGTCCAAACTCAGCCGTTGTAACCAAATTTCGCTGCGTCCCAGACGACTATAAGCAAGCAAATCCAGAATCAAGGTGTCCATGCGTGCAGCTGCGGTGACAATACGCTGGGTGTATTCTTGTCCTGTTTTATCTAGATAAAAACTGTAATCTTCTTGTAAAGCTTGGGCTAGTCCTTGCATGGCACGGAGTGGAGCGCGTAAATCATGAGAAACTGTGTAGCTAAAGGCTTCCAATTCTTGATTGACTTCTTGCAGTTGTATGGTGCGTTCTCTGACTTTCTGTTCTAAGTTTTCGTTGAGTTGCTTAATTTCTATTTCAGCTCGCTTGCGATCGCTAATATCTATAACTAACCCACAATAGCCTCTCACCGAACCATTTTCGGCAATGTCGGGAACAAGAATTGCGTTGATATAGCGTGTACCTCCTTCGCGGTAGGGAAGTTCTGCTTCATATTCAACTAAATTACCTGCTAGGGCGCGCTCTACTTTGTCTTTAATGATTTGATAGGCTGCTTCTCCCACAACTTCTACTAAGTGCTGACCGTAGATTTCCTCTGGAGATAAGCCAAACCAATCTTTGTAGGTTTTGTTAATAAACTGATAGCGTTGCTGGCTATCAATATAAGAAATGCAGACTGGCAAGGAGTTAGCAATTAAATGCAACAATTCTTGATGCTGACGACTTTTGTCTTCACTTAGGAGCAATTGCTGGTTAATTACTTGGTTATTTCGCCGAGAAGTCTTAAAAGAGTTAATTAGTGCAACAAGAAATAGCCCTTCTACCAAAAATATAACTAGCTGGAGATTTGTCCAAGGATTACTGCTGAATAATGATTTAGCTGGAGTTAAGAAAAAATAACTACTTAATAAACTAGATAAAACAACTGCCAAGATACCAGGGCCGATTCCTCCATAGTGGCTAGTCGCCATAATGGCAGCAAAAAATAGTAAAAATGGAGTTTCTCTTAGTTGACCAGACAAATAATTCAGCAGCAGTTTACCCAGTAACGCGATCGCTACTGTTAAAACTGCAATACTGTAACGCCAAATAATCCGGCGTTTTCCTCTCAACATATTTTTTGCTCAGGCTTATCTGAATCATACCGCTTCACCATAAGTCTGATACATTTGTTGACAAGACAAGAGAGACAAGGGAGAGGATTTGTATTACTTATGAAATAATATGGGGCGTTGTATTCGTAGCACAATGCCTTTTTGTGAGAGCGATCATCCAAGGATTTGGTGATCTGTGCGATCGCATAAATTTTCAGTAGACTTCTTGTACAAATATTTTTTACCCCACCCTAACCCTAAGCGTTGACGGGGGGACTAGATCTTCCCCCGTTCACGCTTAGGGCTGTTTCATTCCACAAGAGCAAGAAGTTTATGAAAAAATGTTAAAAAACTGATCCGAAAAGAGATTGTGACTCCAGAAGGCAGCACATAATATTAACCAACCTCGAAACTGCGATCGCTTTCCTCCGATGCTAATAATTCCCGAATCAACCTGGCGGCCGCTTTTTGCAACAACTGACCTGCTATTTGCTGTCCCAAACGCTGTATACCTGGATTGAGCGCAATTTGCACAATTTGGGGTGCAAGCTGGGCTGGGTCAAAGCCACGGGTTTCCCGGAGAATATTTAATATCCGTTTAATATGCTCCAAAGTTTGTTGTTGTTCGTCGGTAGCGGCGGGAGTTTCGTTAATGGCTGTGACACCGACTCTTTCCCGAAGTAGGTAAGTAAAGTTATGCAGAACATTTTTACTCAAGGCTTCTGCACTTTTGATTAATTCATCTATGAGGCGATCGCGAATAAAACTACCACGTTCGGAAGAAAGAAAATCAACTCCCTGATTCAACACCAAGTTAAAATCATAGTCTTGGTTGTTACGGGCATTACGTAATAAGTTTTCCAAGCGGTTCCAACGAAAACGTCCTTCTTTAAATAATAAGTCTCGCAGAGATGCTCTTAATTCTGGTGAAGGATCTGTTAACAAGCGTTTGGCGACATAGGGATACGCTTCACTCAACACCTTAAAGTTGGGATCGATATGAATAGCAATCCCTTCCAGTGTCACCAAAGAACGAATGATTAAAGCGTAGTAGGGCGGAACACGGAAGGGATACTCATACATCAATTCTGATAGTTGATCGGTGATGCTTTTGATGTTTAATTCTGCAACGCTAGCACCTTGAGCATCAGCAAAGACTCTAGCAAATGCGGGAATAATTGGTGTTAAGTCTGTATCCGGTGAGAGAAAATCTAGCTTCACGTAGTCGTTAGCTAAACCTTCAAAGTCACGGTTAACGACGTGGACGATCGCTTCAATTAAGCCGTAACGCTGGGGTGGCTTAATTTCACTCATCATCCCAAAGTCGAGATACGCCAATTTCCCATCGCGGGTAGCAAGCAAATTACCAGGATGGGGATCAGCGTGGAAAAATCCGTGTTCCAACAACTGTCGTAATGAACACTGTACCCCTACCTCAATTAAATAGCGGGCGTCTATACCTTCGGCTTTGATTTCTTCTGTATTAGTTAATTTCGTACCTTCGATCCACTCCATCGTCAAAACCCGACGATTAGTGTATTCCCAGTAAATTTTTGGTACATAAACATCTTTTAGATGACCGTATAACTGATAAAAGCGCTCAGCGTTTTCTCCTTCGTGAATATAATCCATCTCTTCAAAGATGCGATCGCCCAATTCATCGAGGATACCCACCAAATCACTACGGATACGTTTAAAGTTTTTCTGTGCCCATCCTGCTAGTCGGCGCAGAATATATAAGTCAATAGTAATGCGTTCTCGGAGGTCGGGACGTTGGACTTTAACGGCAACTTCTTCGCCAGTACTTAGCTTACCTTTATAAACTTGTCCCAAGGAAGCAGCAGCGATTGGTTCTGGCGAAAGTTCGGTATAAATTTCTTGAGGAGGTGCGCCTAGTTCTTCTTGGATGAACTGGTAAGCTATTTCATTCGGAAAAGGCGGTAATTTGTCTTGTAACTGCGTCAGTTCCTCTAAATACGTTGGAGGAACCAAATCTGGTCGAGTAGATAGAGCTTGTCCAATTTTAATGTAGGCAGGCCCTAGCTTGGTCAGGATTTGTCGCAATTGAATTGCCCGGCGACGGTCATTTTTGACTACAATTCCCCGTTTATTATCCCACCATATACCCAAAGCAAATCTGATTGCTGGCGTTAAAACTGTAATGATGCGTCGTAAAACTTTCAGGGGGCGGCTACCGTAATAGGTCGCTATATTCTGAGGGTTGTATCTTAACGCCTCAAATTCACTTTCTGAAATTACCAGCACTGCATTGGGTTTTGGAATTTCTTCTGCTGCTGGTAAACTCACAATGGATGTTTGTGTACCATTTTCTGGAACTACTTCATGATCTATTTGCAGGGAAGTAGGGGAAACAGTCTTCGCATTCATGAGCTTACCACCGCATCGGAGTTAACTTGTTAAGTATTGTAACAATTTGTTGAAAAACTAGGAGAGCGAGGATTGCCCACCTGACGGTAGAAATTACCCACCCTAGATTTACTACTTACGATTATTATCATCATTAACAGGCAGCTGTTAAGAAAGTCTATTGCTTGGGCCAAGATACAAAAATCCAACTACACTAGTTTTGGTATCCCTAAAAAGGGTTTGCTTAATACATTTAGTTTGTCAGTATTGCAGGGTGTAAAAACACAATCTTTAGTATCTTTTAAGTAAAATTTATCAGGCTTCTACCCTGACGGAGAATTTAACCAATAACTTCTGGATGGGAAAAGCCAGCAAATTTATTTAGTAGAATCAATCCACAATCACGCCACATGCTAACTGGGAGAACCTTAAGGGCGCAGTGGCTCTAAAATCCAAAATTCGGATGACTCAATGTTATCTCTTTTGCGAATAGAAAATTTTGCCCTAATTGATCAATTAGAATTAGAGTTTGGCGCTGGACTAAATGTGTTGACAGGTGAAACCGGCGCTGGAAAGTCAATTATCTTGGATGCGATTGATGCGGTATTAGGCGGAAAAGTTTCTAGTCGCGTCATTCGCACTGGTACAAATCGGGCAATGGTAGAAGCAACTTTTACTTCTAATTCTGCTTTAGCAGCCTGGTTGACCGAACAAGAAATAGACTTGATTGAAGAAAACTCTATATTTATTAGTCGAGAAATTACAAGTAGTTCTGGGAAAGTACGGAGTCGGTCGCGAATCAATGGAGTGTTGGTAAATCAGCAATTCATGTCAGAACTACGCGATCGCCTAGTAGAAATTACTGCCCAAGGGCAAACAGTCTTAGTTGGGCAATCTGCCCAAATTCGCGACTGGTTGGATGCATACGGTGGTGAGTCTGTTTTACAACAACGCCAAGAAGTTGCTAATGCTTTTAGTGCCTACCAAGAGGCGCACCAAGCCTTAGAAAAGCGTCGGACATCAGAACGGGAACGCCTGCAACAACTAGACTTACTGACTTACCAAGTCAAGGAACTAGGAGAAGTCAACCTCAGTGAACCCGATGAACTAGAGCAACTCCAACAAGAACGACAACGGCTAAATCATGTGGTCGAACTCCAACAGATGAGTTACAAAGTATACCAAGCTTTGTACCAAAATGATGGCGAAGCGCCAACCGCCACAGATTTACTGGGAGACAGCGAAACAATCTTAACTGACATGGTAGAATACGACTCCCAAATGCAAACGCTGTTGGACTTGGTAAGGGATGCTCAAGCGACAGTAGTAGAGCTAGGAAGGCAAATTAATGCCTATGGGGAAAGCTTGGAGGCAGATCCCCAGCGTTTGGAAGAAGTAGAAGAAAGAATTCGGGAATTAAAGCAAATCTGTCGGAAGTATGGGCCGACACTTGCAGAAGCGATCGCCTACTATCAACGCATCCAAGCCGAGTTAGCCGAACTCAATGATACTGAGCAATCAATAGAAAGTTTAGAAGTCCAACAAGCTGAGTGTTTAGCCAAGCTAACACAAGCTTGTCAAAAGTTAACACAATTACGTCGTACCGCCGCAGCCAAATTAGAAGCCAAACTGATCAGGGAACTAAAACCTTTGGCGATGGAAAAGGTACAGTTTCAAGTGGAAATTGCCCTCGTCACCCCAACTATTGTTGGTGCAGACAAAATCACATTTATGTTTAGCCCCAACCCTGGAGAACCACTACAACCTCTATCAGAAATTGCCTCTGGTGGGGAAATGAGTAGATTTTTGCTGGCGCTGAAAGCTTGTTTTTCCCAAGCACAGACAACGGGAACAATGGTATTTGACGAAATTGATGTTGGTGTTTCTGGCAGAGTAGCACAGGCGATCGCCGAAAAATTACATCAATTAAGTCAATTTCACCAAGTATTATGTGTGACACACCAACCTTTAGTGGCGGCGATGGCAGATCGGCATTTCCGCGTAGATAAACAGGTGATCAATCAAATTAAAGGTAAGAAAGAACACAATGGTTCTAGTGAAGAACGTACCGTTGTGCGTATTACTACCTTGGATAACTTAAGCAAGCGTCGGGAAGAACTAGCTCAACTAGCAGGTGGTAAATCAGCCCAAGAAGCGATCGCTTTTGCAGAATCTTTGCTAACACAGGCTGCAAATCATCGTCAACAAAAACGCTAAATTCCTGCTTAGCCAACTATGCTAGTCTTCCAGTTGCATTCACAGCCAGAGTTACCTTATGTCAAATTCGGCTTGACGATATAAAGCTTGGACATTGGATCTTGGGCAGTGGAAGATCATATCAGTATCTTAATTTCCAATTACCCTTACGGGTTCGCCAGTCGCTCATGGGGGACTGGGGGCCCCTGGTGGGGATTGGGGGCTCGGGGTCCCCTTTGGGGTTGGGGGAGGAACCCCCTGCGTAAGAGTCGCTGGCTCACCAATTACCCATTACCCTAAGAAGCGATCGCCTTTATAAAATTTATATTGACACAAGCTCTTAATTGCCGTAGGAAAGGAGTAGAGGTACACAGGGTTTAGAGACAGGTTGGTAAACTAACCCCTGTCAAGAGCATCTGAACAATTCCGGATAGATTCTATGAAAGCTAGAAGAGACAGTAAGTTAACCGCTTGTTCTTATATATTTATGTTAATTCACGAATATAAATGGTTATTTAAGATACCTATAAAAAAATAACATACAAAATTGAGCAATTAGCTTCCTATTTTTTCCGCAATTGCCCTAAGGACAACTGAATATACATTGTGTACGGTTTAACTAGGCAATTAAGTACTCAGCACCTTTCAAGATGGGTGCTTTCTGCTGCTACGAAGTTTGATCTTATAGTATTGTCCTGCTCCTATGACTCCAAAACACACCAAGCTCAAATTCCCTCTGTTGCAATATCTCAATCAGCCTTTGTTTAGTTCTAATACCAAATTGGTATTGAATCCTCGACGCTTCGCTCATCTCTACAGAATAGAACTTCTCAAAAAATGCTGGCATAGGGAATGTGACGCTAAGGGGCCTTTTTCAAGTTAGGAGTAGGGGATCGGGAATTAGGAGGACAAGGAGGACAAGGAGGACAAGGAAGCAATCTTTCTCCCTTGTCTCCCCCCTCTCCCTGGTCTCCCGTGTCCCTCATCCCCTATCCTCTATCCCTCCTACCATCTAGCAAAGCACTGACAGTCATATCTCCCATTACATTAATAGCAGTACGGCAGCGATCTAAAAACCAGTCTACGGTTACAAGTACGGCAATATATTGTGTAGGCAAACCAACCGAAGTGAATACAACAGTCATAGTCACTAGTCCAGCATTAGGAATATTCGCCGCACCGACTGAAGCAAAAATCGAAGTAAGAACGATTAGAAGTTGCTGTCCAAGATTTAAATGTTGTCCCAGTACTTGGGAAATGAACAAAGCAGACATTGCTTCATAAAGGGCAGTACCATCATTATTAAAATTTGCCCCGACTAATGCCCCTAAAGCTGCGGAAGATTCCCGTAAGCCGATTTTTTCTTGCAAAACATCAAAGGTGACAGGCATTGTCGCGCCAGAAGAAGATGTAGAAAAAGCCATCACAAAAGCATCGGAACCACCACGCAAGAAATTCAGTGGTTTTACCCAAGAACCAAATTTGACTCTACTTAGGTAGTAACAAGCTTGCAAAGCCAGTGCTATTAGCACCGCCAAAATAAACGCCCCCAAAGATATAAACGGCTCAAATCCTTCTTTGGCAACTGTGTAAGCGACAATACCAAAAACAGCCAAGGGTACTAAAGCAATTACCCAGTTGAGGATACGGATGACGGCCTCAAACAAAATGGTAATTACGTCTTCAATAGGCTTAAATTCATTTTTGCCTTGAGCCACCATTTCTGATTTAATGGCACGCAGGACAATACCAAAAGATAAGGCAATCACAATTAGCTGAATCACATTGTTATTTACCAAAGGCTCAAGGATGGCTTTTGGTACAGCGTCTTGAATGAGTCCCCACGGATCAAATTTTTGCTGGGCTGAGCCTGTAGCGCCTGGATCTGACAAACGTCCCCATGTACCAGGACGCAGGACATTTGCCACCAAAAGTCCGATAAATATTGCTACTGTAGTGTTGGTGAACAGTAACACCGCTAAGCGTCGTCCGGCAGTACCAGGAATATTAGCCGTCATAAAAGTATGCAGCACTGCAACCAAAATTAACGGTGGAGCCAGGGCGCGCAATGCCTTAAGGATCAATTCTGCGGGAATAGCTAAATTTTTGATCAAAGCTTCATTAGTTGGGCTAGGGTTGCCTGCACCTAGCACAACTCCAACTGCGATCGCTAAAATCAAGGCGATGATGATTTGTAAGGTGAGCGGGATTTTCTGCCACCAACGATGGCTTTTGTTTTCTGGCTGTTCGATGCTGTCTATTTCATTCATTGCTTCAGGAATAGGCTGGTGATGTCACCATAAACACAACACTTTGCCAAGTAAATTTTCCAAAAAATACAAGTCTTAATATTGGCAAACTAAGCGTTATTCAATTATCAGTTATTAGTTATAAGTTTGATAACTTAGTTCACTAGAGAGCTTTGGTGGCGTTTATTTGTTCCACGTCGTACACTGATAACTGTTCACTGATAACTGTTCAATTTTTTCCTTATGTCCTTCGTTCCTTTGCACATTCATAGCGACTACAGCCTGTTAGATGGTGCTAGTCAACTACCAGATTTGGTGGATCGTGCCATCGACCTAGGTATTAAAGCGATCGCTTTAACGGATCATGGTGTCATGTATGGTGCGATCGAACTCATAAAAATCTGTCGCAATAAAAATATTAAGCCAATTATTGGCAATGAAATGTATATTATCAACGGCGATATTACCAAACAAGAACGCCGTCCTCGTTATCATCAAATTGTTTTAGCAAAAAATACTAAAGGTTATAAAAATTTAGTTAAATTAACATCAATTTCTCACCTCCAAGGTGTGCAAGGTAAAGGCATTTTTTCCCGTCCTTGTATTAGTAAAGATTTACTTAAAGAACATCACGAAGATTTAATAGTTACTAGTGCCTGCTTGGGTGGAGAAATCCCCCAAGCAATTCTGGCTGGAAAACTAGATGCAGCCCGCCGAGTTGCCCAATGGTATAAAGATGTATTTGGTGAAGATTATTATCTAGAAATTCAAGACCACGGTTCTCCAGAAGACCGAATTGTTAATGTCGAAATTGTCAAAATTGCGCGGGAATTAGGTATAAAACTTGTTGCTACCAATGATTCCCATTATATTTCCTGTTATGACGTCGAAGCACACGATGCCTTGCTGTGTATTCAAACAGGGAAATTAATTATTGAAGATAACCGAATGCGGTATAGCGGTACAGAGTATTTAAAATCCGCAGAAGAGATGAAACAGCTATTTCGCGATCATTTGCCGGATGAGGTTATTGAAGAAGCGATCGCTAATACTGTAGAAGTAGCAGATAAAATCGAACCATACAATATTTTGGGTGAGCCTCGGATTCCTAATTATCCGATTCCATCGGGACATACTGCTGATACTTATGTAGAAGAAATTGCTTGGCAAGGACTCTTACAAAAACTCAATCGCAAATCCCGTAACGAAATAGATCAAGTTTATAAAGAAAGGCTGGAATATGAATTAAAAATGATTCAGCAAATGGGTTTTTCCACCTACTTTTTAGTTGTGTGGGACTACATCAAATTTGCTCGAGATAATGATATTCCAGTTGGACCAGGTCGTGGATCTGCCGCAGGTTCTTTGGTAGCTTACACAATGGGAATTACCAATATAGATCCTGTACATCATGGCTTACTTTTTGAAAGATTTCTCAATCCAGAACGGAAATCTATGCCGGATATTGATACGGATTTCTGTATTTCTCAACGGGATAAAGTTATAGAATATGTCACAGAAAAATATGGCACAGAAAGAGTTGCCCAAATTATTACTTTTAACCGTCTGACTTCCAAAGCAGTTTTAAAAGATGTCGCCAGAGTATTAAATATTCCTTATGCAGAATCAGACAAAATGGCAAAATTAATTCCCGTTTCCCGGGGAAAACCAGCCAAGTTGAAGGTGATGATTTCTGATGATACTCCCGAACCAGAATTTAAAGCCAGATACGAAAATGATCCAAGAGTTCGTCACTGGGTAGATATGGCAATTCGGATTGAGGGAACTAACAAAACTTTTGGAGTTCATGCAGCAGGTGTAGTTATTTCTGCTGATCCATTGGATGAAATTGTTCCACTCCAAAAAAATAACGATGGTTCTGTCATTACCCAGTATTTCATGGAAGATTTAGAATCACTGGGCTTGTTAAAAATGGATTTTCTTGGCTTAAAGAATTTAAGCATGATTCAGAAAACCATCGAATTAATTGAAAATAATCATGGATTTAAGATTGACCCTTATGTAATTACTGCCCAGGAAAGAAAAGCCCAGAAAATATTAGCAAAAGGTGGAGAAGGTGCAAAACTTCCCCCAGATGTGAAGAAGACCTACGAATTATTAGAAGCAGGTGAACTAGAGGGTGTATTTCAGTTAGAATCTTCTGGAATGCGTCAGATAGTACGCGATTTGAAACCTTCCAATATAGAAGATATTTCTTCAATTTTGGCACTGTATCGACCAGGTCCATTAGATGCGGGGTTAATTCCGAAATTTATTAACCGCAAACATGGCCGCGAAAAAATAGATTATGAACACACAATTTTAGAACCGATTTTAGATGAAACCTATGGAATTATGGTTTATCAAGAGCAAATTATGAAAATTGCTCAAGATATGGCTGGATATTCCTTAGGACAAGCTGACTTGCTGCGCCGGGCGATGGGTAAAAAGAAAGTCTCAGAGATGCAGAAGCAGCGAGAAAAATTTATTGATGGCGCAGCAAAAAATGGTGTCAAACAACAAATTGCAGAGGACTTATTCGAGCAGATGTTAAAATTTGCCGAATATTGCTTGAGTTATGAAACTGAAATTTTGACTGTAGAATATGGATTTTTGCCGATTGGAGAAATTGTAGAAAAAAGAATTGAATGTAGTGTTTATACTGTTAATAATAATGGTTATGTCTGTACACAACCTATTGCTCAGTGGCATAATCGCGGCTATCAAGAAGTGTTTGAATATGGTTTAGAAGACGGTTCAGTAATTCGAGCAACAAAAGACCACAAATTTATGACTATTGATAGGCAAATGTTGCCGATTGATGAAATATTTACTCAAGGATTAGATTTGCTACAAGTGACAGGATTGCCAAAATAATCCATCTGTGTTCGTTCTTTCATACCATCGTTGTGGGCGCGATCGCACAAACTTTTCCCCTTCCTAAAATATGTTGCAACCTAGATTGGGTGGTGCATGATGGGCTGTACACTGGCCACTAGATAAGATTCCTGGGTTTAAAAATGTCAACTACTTCTATTTCCTCACTACGCGAACAACAACATCCTCTGATTCGTCAACTGGCTAATAGCATTGAAGCAGCTTGGCATAAACACCTAGACCTTTCGCCCTACAATTTGCCTGCGGAGTTGGGATATGTAGAAGGTAGACTAGAGGGCGAAAAATTGATTATTGAAAATCGCTGTTATCAAACGCCCCAGTTCCGCAAAATGCATCTAGAATTGGCAAAAGTGGGAAACATGCTTGATATTCTACACTGTGTAATGTTTCCTCGACCGGAATATGACTTGCCAATGTTTGGTTGTGACTTGGTTGGTGGTAGAGGTCAAATTAGTGCAGCGATCGCTGATCTTTCACCTGTTAATTCTGACCACTGTTTGAGTGAATCTTATACCTCTGCATTATTGGCGCTACCAGTACCGAATTTCTCTCAACCCCGTGAATTACCAGAGTGGGGAGATATTTTTTCTGAGTTTTGTATATTTGTACGTCCGAGTTCTACAGAAGAAGAAACAATGTTTCTCAGACGTGTAGAGGCATTTTTAGACATTCACTGTCAAAGTGCGATCGCTTCTAACCCCATTTCACCCGATAAGGTGACACAAATTATTGCTGGACAACATAACTACTGCACCAAACAACAACAAAATGATAAAACCCGTCGTGTACTTGAAAAAGCTTTTGGTTCAGAATGGGCAGATAATTATATGACTACTGTTTTATTTGACCTGCCAAATTAATCTTTTTTTTGTTGTTAGTTAGTGGTTAGCGGTTAGTAGTTAGTAGTTGGTTATTAACCACTATCTACTAACAGCCTTTACGAGAAATATATTTACTTATAGCGACTTATCCTATTACCTATCATCTGTTAGTTTTGTTACGTTTCACAAAAACTTATTAATGTAGAATTCATTTATAGAAACTAAAATTGGAGTAAAATAACTGTAATCACGCCTTGAAACTCTACTCCAACTCTTCAAATAACCAGGTGTATCTTGTAGTAACAATTTTAGATTTTGAATTTCGCTAATTCTTGATCTAACTATCTATTAAATAAGTGGTTTGTGATTGATAGTTAGTATCAGGTTATTAATACCTCTTCTAAAGAACAAAAAACAAACTATTACCTGAGTGAAAAATGTAAGGAGCATCATTTAATTTAACTCAAGAGAAATCACTACTATGCTTTGTCTCGAGAAGCGCCATTGTGAAAAACTTTGGTGTTTAGTAGGCCTCTTGCATAAATACTTTATTACCCCACCCTATCCCCTTCCATTTACGGGACTTTCATCTGGTAGGGTGCGTTACGCTCTGCTTTAACACACCCTACTAAATCTTTTCCCATAGGGGATAGGGGGTTTTTAGGATTGTCTTGATAGAGAAAAATTATATAAATAACAGCTTTAAATTTATATGATTTATTGTTGGTATTTTGCTATTTCTCAAAATCTATCTCTAATTTATAAAACTATGCTTTTTTCGCTACTTTTTACTTCCTTTAGTATTAGCAGAATACAAATAGAAGGGTAATATACTATGACGCGAATGACAGAGGAATCAGCATTTAGAGAACAACCTCAGCTTTGGTGGGCGATCGCGATCGCTCTACCAGTTACAGTTGCGGCTGGGTTGCTGACGATGGCCAAAATGGATCAGTTGAAGCAGACCGAACCAGTAGCCAGCGCACCAATTGTCACTACTGTTCATGCTGTGGGACGCATAGAACCGCGAGGAGATGTGGTAAAACTTTCTGCTCCCACAGGAATACAAGGAACTTCGCGAATTGAACAACTTTTTGTTAAAGAAGGGGAACGTGTTAGAAAAGGTCAAGTAATCGCGCTTTTGGATAGCTTTGGCAATAACAAAGCTGTATTAGAAGAAGCCAGAGCTAGAGTCCAAGAAGCCCGTGCTAATTTAGAACAAATTCGAGCAACTTTGCCAAAAGACATTGAAGCTCAAAGAGCCGTTATTGCTCGCTTAAACGCTCAGTTGCGTGGCGAAAGCATTGCTCAACGAGCCTTGATCAACCGTATAGAAGCAGAATTAAGGGGACAAACAGATGTTTTGGGAGCCAGTATAGCCCGCATTCAGGCTCAGCAACGTAATGCTCAAGTTGATGCTCAACGTTATGAGATGTTATACAGAGAAGGCGCAATTTCTCAGCAAGAACGTGACAACAGACGCTTGAGTGCAGTCACAGCTACTGAACAATTAGCTGAAACCCAAGCCACACGTAGACAATCCATTGCAACTTTGCAACAACAAATTGCAGAAGCTAAAGTCAATCGAGATAAAACTATAGCTATTTTGCAACAGCAAATTGATGAAGAAAGAGCTAGATTGCAAAGACTTCTAGATACTCGTCCTACTAATTTGCAAATAGTACAAGCTCAATATGGAAATGCGATCGCTAATCTCAGAAAAGCAGAAGCACAACTACGCTTAAGCTATGTTGAAGCACCGATAGCCGGAGAAGTCTTAAAAGTTCATACTCAGGCTGGGGAAACAATGGGCGTAGATGGTATTGCTGAGATCGGCAAAACTGATCAGATGGTAGTTGTTGCTGAAGTTTCTGAAGACACAATCGGTAGAGTGCGTCTTGGTCAAGAAGCAACTATAAAGAGTGAAAATGGAGCTTTTAGCGGGGAATTAAAGGGAACAGTTACTGAGATTGGTAGAAAAGTTGGTAAAAAAGATGTACTCAATACAGATCCCGCCGCAGATGTAGATGCAAGAGTTGTAGAAGTCAAAATAGCTTTATCTAGTGAAGATAGCGCTAAAGTAGCAGGTTTAACTTATGCCAAGGTAGTTGTAGGCATCAATCTTTAAAATTATGAATTATGAAATTAAAATCATAGCTTAGTTTATAAATTTGAAATTTGCTTGCAATTATTTTTATATAAAATGCTTGGAGATAAACATCATGTTTGGCAGCAAAATTCCTCTTGCTTGGCTACAATTAAAACGTGAAAAAACGCGACTTGCTGTAGCTTTGGCAGGAATTGCTTTTGCCGATATTTTGATGTTTATGCAACTCGGATTTCGGGATTCTCTGTACTATAGTAACGTGAGATTTCATAGTAGCTTACAGGGCGACATTGTTTTAATTAATCCCCAATCTAGTGCCTTACTATCGATGAAGCCCATTTCCCAGAGACGCTTATATAGAGCTTTAGATTTACAAGCGGTACAATCAGTACATCCTATATATTTAGACTATACTAGCTGGAAAAATCCCATAACAGGTATCCCTCGCAACTTACTTATCATTGGTTTTAATCCCCAATCTAACGTATTAAAACTTGAGGGTCTGGAAGAGAATTTAGATAAAATTAAAATACCCGATGTAGTTTTGTATGATAGGTCATCACGACAAGAGTATGGGCCAATAGCAGCGAAATTTGAACAAGGTAAATTAGTTACTGCAGAAGTGAGAAGAAGATTAGTTAAGGTAGGAGGATTATTTACCTTAGGAGCATCATTTGGTGCAGATGGTAATTTAATTACGAGCGATGTAAACTTTTTACGAATATTTTTTAATCGACAGCCAGGTTTAATTGATATTGGTTTAATTAAGCTCAAACCAGGTGCAAATGCAGATGTTGTAGCTAAAGAATTAAGGAATTATTTACCACCTGATGTAAGAGTTTTAACGAAGCAAGAATATATTGATCAAGAGAGAAACTTCTGGGCAAGTAGTACAGCGATCGGCTTTATTTTTACTTTGGGAACAATCATGGGTTTTATTGTTGGCACTGTGATTGTTTACCAAATCCTTTATACAGAAGTAGCAGATCATTTAGTTGAATATGCCACTCTCAAAGCGATTGGCTATGCACAAGAATACTTACTAATTGTGATTTTGCAAGAAGCTTTGATTTTAGCAATTTTAGGATATATACCAGGACTGGCTTTTTCTTTATTTCTTTATCAACAGGCTAGACAAGCAACTTTATTACCAGTTTATATGAGTGCTGCACGAGCAATACAAGTACTGATTTTAACAATTATTATGTGCTTTATCTCAGGTGCGATCGCTGTCAGAAAATTACGATATGCCGACCCAGCAGATATTTTTTAAAGGGTAATGGGTAATTGGTAATTGGTAATTGGTAATTGGTAATAACGAACTACTAACTACTATCTACCAATAAATGACCAATGACCAATGACAAACAACTAACCCTAACCACTAACCACTAACTACTAACTATTGACTATGAAACAAGAACCTGTAATTTCTATTCAACATATTAATCATTATTATGGTAAAGGCGCGCTGAGAAGACAAATTCTATTTGATATTAATCTAGAAATTTATCCAGGAGAAATCGTATTGATGACTGGCCCTTCGGGGTCAGGTAAAACAACATTACTAAGCTTAATTGGTGGTTTGCGGTCTGTGCAAGAAGGCAGCTTAAAATTTTTAGGTAAAGAATTATATCGAGCTAGCCAAACAAAATTGGTCAATATTCGGCGTAATATTGGTTATATTTTTCAAGCCCATAATTTATTAGAATTTTTAACCGCAAGACAAAACGTACAAATGGCGGTAGAATTGAACAAACATATATCTCAAAAAGAAGCTATTGCTAAAGCTGAAAGTATACTCAGAGCAGTTGGTTTAGGACAGAGAATTAACTACTATCCAGATAGTTTATCTGGAGGACAAAAACAAAGAATAGCGATCGCTCGTGCTTTGGTTAATAATCCAGCATTAGTCTTAGCAGACGAACCAACAGCAGCCTTAGACAAACAATCAGGACGCGATGTTGTGGAATTAATGCAGCGTCTTGCAAAAGAACAAGGAACATCGATTTTGTTGGTGACTCACGATAACCGGATTTTAGACATTGCTGATCGCATCGTCGAAATGGAAGATGGTATTTTAGTACGTCAATACCAAGGTGCAGTTGTCCAAGGTAAAGTTTATTAACTAATGTATAGATGCGCTATAGCGCGTCTCTACTTCTACAAACTTTTCGTAAAATCCCAAATTTCAGTTCCTAGCCTAAACGCTGACGTAACCATAAAGCTAGTAAAGGCAATGCCATTTTATACCGTTGTTCAGCCCCGTAAATCAAGCCTTTGTGTTGAAGTCCAGTGAGTGCGCCCTGAAGACTGCCACCACGAGAAAGTCCATGTTTTTGAATATACTCTCTACTTTGAGGTTTTTCCGTGGGATCTGTTGCTAGACATTCCAAAAGATGAACTTGATTACCTGGAAGTAACATTAGTAAGGACTCGAAGGTGATAGATAAATCCTTAAGTAGTTCTTCAATCGCCTGTTGTACTTCTTGTTCAGTAATTAACCCATCAGGGCGACGTAAAGCTTGCAGACGACGAATTATTGCCACTGCATCGCCGATGTGTCCTTGGACAGCATCTAAAAATAGTTGCATGGCTTTGGAACGGGAATCAAATGTTAGTCCCACTGTCTGTAGAATCTCCCTTGCCCATACTGCTACAACATCTCTCGCTAGCGGTGATAACTGTATAGTCTCCAGTGGGTAGTTAGTCTCTTCAGAGTAGTGAGTTGTCTCGGCAATAGTTGCTATGAGTACATAATTGACATGAGTTTGCTGATTAATTTCTCGTCTAAATGTAATTTCCCATAAACTGTGACGATCCCATGAGCGGATATGAGGGAAACTCTGCAATATGATCACAACTCGCTGATTCTGAGATGCAGCCAAAATTTGGGGTAATCCCAGCAAAAGCTCAAATGCTTGCCACAGCTGTTTTGGATTGAGAAAACGCATTGGTGTTAGTTTACCAGTAGGGATTGAGGAGTCCTCTTCCATTTGGAAGCGAAAAAATTCTTTGCCACTGCTAGCAACCCAATCTTGAATTTTGACTGCATCAAAATTTTGAGCGATCGCCTCCGCCATTAACTGCACAAATCTTTCTCCATCTGTGGCGCGGATGCAATCTATCTCTAGGATAATTGCCCCCACCGCTAAAGCAGCCCTCCGTACCAAAGTACGCCGTCCACTTCCTGGTACTCCTGCAATTAACAAGTCACCATCTGCTGCCAGAACTTCTACTATTCGCTGAAATTCTGCTGAACGTCCCATTAATTCTAGAGGGGTAGACAGTTCCAAGTTCACGCGTTTTTTGCCTTCAGAATTTAACATTTATCCAGTTACCAGATCCCAGCCAACAAATTTACTAATAACTGATCACTGATTTCAGCCTTACCTCTATGGCAAGCATACCTATTGCTTATACAAGACATCAAGTATTAAGAAAATAATCGTATCTATCTAATACCAATTTGAAAAAAGAATGCGACAGATGGTAAAAATAGACAGAAGTAGCATTCAGGGTATGTGATGGTAGGGGTAACACAGATCGAGATAGTTGATAGTGTCGAGGAACTAGAGAAGTTGCTCAGACATCAAAAACAGTCTCGGAGCAAAGAACGTATACAAGCCCTATATCTGATTAAAGGGCAAGAAATGAGTGTAAGTGAGATTGCTAAAATCTTGGGAAAACATCGAGCTACAGTACATCGATGGTTGGCAGATTATCGAGAAGGAGGAATTGAGGCGGTTGTTGAATTTGGAACGAGTTCAGGTCGAAAAAGAGCAATACCAGATTGGGCTGTATCGAGTTTGAAAAAACAACTCGAACAACCAGAAGGTGGGTTTCAACGGTACACACAAATACAACATTGGTTAGAAAAAACCTTGGGTGTGCAAGCTGAGTACGCAACTGTACATCATCTGGCACGTTACAGGCTCAAAGCCAAGCTGAAAGTCCCACGTCCGCGTAACCGAAAACAGGACGAAGAAAAACTAGAGTCTTTTAAAAAAAACTCGGTGATGACTTGCAATTAATTGCTCAATACAGTGCCATTATCTTGCCCCAGTACGAAAATATTCGTTATTTTGTACAAGATGAGAGTCGATTTGGACTCAAAACCATTGAAGGACGTAAAATTACTCTTCCCGGAGTTAAGCCTATTGGTGATTGGCAGTGGCAATTTAAAGCGTTCTGGCTATATGGAGCAGTTGAACCACTTACTGGGGAAAGTTTATTTTGGCAGTTTTCTCATGTTGATACCGAATGCTACCAACAATTTTTGAACGAGTTCGCTGCCTGTTATCCCAAATCACTTAACATTCTCCAAGTTGATAACGGCTTATTTCATAAAGCTAAACGTTTACAAATTCCAGAGAATATTGTTCTTTTGTTCCAGCCTGCTCATTCTCCTGAACTGAATCCCATAGAGCGCGTTTGGGAATATCTCAAGCAAGACTTGAAATGGGAGCTATTTGATCACCTGGAGCATCTGCAAACCAAGGTTGCTCAACTCCTAGCTCTCCTCACTCCTCAAATTGCTGCTTCTTTGACTGGTTATGACTTCATCCTCAATGCCTTATCTGTCGCAAACATTTTTTGAATTGGTATTACAACCATGAAAACACTGTTACTTTATCCCCGCTTTCCTAAAACTTTTTGGTCTTACGATGAATTTATGAAGATCGCAGGACTCAAGGCATCTATTCCACCCCTGGGTATTATTACTGTCGCTGCTATGCTACCGACAGAATGGGAAATTCGGTTTTATGATCGCAATGTTAGTCCAGAAACAGATGCTGATTGGCAATGGTGTGATATTGTGATTCTTTCTGCAATGATTGCCCAAAAAGAAGATTTTCTTGCCCAGATTCACAAAGCAGCACAGCTAGGGAAAAAAGTAGCAGTAGGTGGGCCTTATCCGACTTCAATACCAGAAGCTGCCCTCAATGCAGGAGCCAACTACCTGATTTTAGACGAAGGCGAGATTACAGTTCCGCAATTTTTAGAAGCGATCGCTCAAAATCAAGAGCAAGGTATCTTCCGCGCCAGTGAAAAACCAGATGTAACTCAAAGTCCAATGCCTCGGTTTGACTTACTCAAGCGAGATAAATACTTTATGATGGCGGTACAGTTTTCTCGGGGTTGCCCTTTTAACTGCGAATTCTGTGACATTATCAATCTCTATGGTCGCAAACCCCGTACCAAAGAACCAAGTCAAACTCTAGCAGAACTCCAAACCCTCTACGACTTAGGTTGGCGTGGGTCAATCTTTATGGTGGATGACAACTTTATTGGCAATCAGCGCAATGTTAAACGCCTGCTACGAGAGTTAATTCCTTGGATGAAGGAACGCAATTATCCCTTTACTTTTTGGACTGAAGCTTCTGTCAATCTCGCAGAAGATGCAGAGTTATTGGACTTAATGGCTCAAGCTGGATTCTACGCAGTTTTTCTTGGTATAGAAACCCCCGATCAAGACAGTCTGCAAGTGACTCGCAAGTATCAGAATACCCGCAATCCCTTAGTAGAAGCCTGTCAGAAAATCCATCAAGCTGGATTACTTATTTATGCAGGATTTATCATTGGCTTCGATGGCGAACGCAGTGGTGCAGGTGAGCGAATTCAAGCCTTTGTAGAACAAACTAGCATTGCTCAACCCATGCTAGGAATTTTACAAGCTGTCCCTAACACAGCGCTGTGGCAAAGACTAAAACAGGAACAGCGATTATTAGAAGGTTTTGGTGGTGAACAGGTGGGAGATCAAAATGCCTTAATGAACTTTGTCCCGACTCGCCCAATGGCTGAAGTTGCCAGAGAATATGTAAAGGCAATGTGGACAATGTACGAACCCAAAAACTATCTGCGACGTTGTTTTCAACAATGCCTCAGCATTACACCCAATCCTTACCTCCAGCAAACAGTGTATTTCCCTCCTGGAAAAGGAATCAGGCTAGTCATCCAGTTACTTTGGCGTCAAGGCTGGCAACGCCGGGAAACTCGTCTTCAGTTTTGGCAACAACTGTGGGCGATTCTTCGCACTAAGCCCAAATTCCTGAATATGTATTTGGGTTTATGTGCTGCTGGTGAACATTTTTGGCAATATCGGATTTTAGCTAGAGAGCGGATTACTGAGCAGTTAGGATTTGATCCAATGACTATGCCTAATACTGTGGAACAAGATTTAGTCACAGTTTAAAAAAACTTTGTCCACTATAGTATAGGAATCCAGTTTGATTATCGAAAAAATCTAAGTACACGTAGGGTGTGTTATCGTATAGCGTAACGTACCAAAAAAATAGAATGGTGCGTTACTAACACACCCTACATATCTTTTCAAAAACCAAATAGTAGTCCTATAGATATTAAATATGATATTCAGTGGGCAAAATTTTTCTGTTTTTTATTTATTTTTATGGTTGTTCAGTACTTGTTATGCAAAACTAAAAATTAAAATGCCAACTTAATAAACATCTCACTCAAAAGTTTTCAAAGTTTCTAAATCCATAAGCCAAGCGTTTAATTAACTTGAGCTTGTTATTGATACCCTCAACGACACCACTTGTATTTCCTTCACTACTTCTTGTCAGCGATCGCGTTCCAAAAAGTCGGTCTACGCACTTTCTAAATCAGCATTCATCATCAAGATCATTCCATCCATAGAGAACATCAAGACATTCGTGACCAACGTCTTGACGTTGTTTATGAACACGACAACATTCGCTACAAACTTGAAAGCAATCACAAATTGACAGATGTCATATCAACTAACTTTTTTGTATAGCTTTACGTAACCAAGGTGGAGGATTGCCTTTGAGAGTTTGCACTAATTTATTCAGAATACTGATAATTTCTTCTTCATCTGATTGTGGCTTTACTGGCATAATACCTCTTTTAATTAACTTTGCAGCAGGAATACCACCAATTGATGCCACATAGACAATCTTACAGTCAGCTAATGCCTCAATCTTGGATGCTGTTTTATCTTCACTTTCAGCATCTTTATCTTTATTAGAACTACCAGCAAACTTGAGAGTTTCTATAAATTTATAACCAGCATCTGAGATTTCATAAATATCTGCTTCTTGCGCCCATCCAAAGTGAGCATTAACATGGACTCTATCACTGGTTGCGAAGGCTATTTTCATTCTAATGATCCTCTCCTGAAGTTAGGAGTTGTGAATTATGAAGTGAGTCAAAATTTCAAAATTTACACTCAATATGACTATTGACTCTTAAAGCTTACTGCATAAATCAAGTGATATAACCTATTTTATTGAGTTATTTACAGCGTCTTCTTTGTCTACATAAAGGTGATATATCTTCGACACTATCTTTTTGTTTATAAGAAAGTACGCTTGTAACCCATATTTTTGATTTCCCCTAACGTCAGCATAGCATATCGCAAACTATTTGGCGATTTTAAATGTTAAAAAAACTTAATATAGCTATCTAATTTGAGGATCTTTTTTTAGAAGAAAATTAAAGCAAATAAATATAAAGTCAATTAAGGAAATATGCTGTATTCGCATTTACAATTAATTAGAGGAAAGAGAATCGTCAGTCAATAATTGAGTACTTATTTCTGTTGCTTCGGGTTGATTAATTTTAATGTGTTCAAAAAAGTGAGACATCCAAGGAATAGCAATGAGAATTACTCCTAAAACTACTAAAAATATAGATATTCCAATAATTTGGTCGCGAGGAATTTCCAGTACACCACGTAAAATCACTTCTCGTAAAGCAGAAACAATTGTAATTTCCACTGCCGCTACTACAGAGATTTGCTGTTGTTGTATGTAATCAATTAACAGGCGAAATAATTCTACCAGAATCAAAATAAACAGAATATCAGATGTGACTTGCCGTAAATCTAATGGATGCAAAAGAGAGAAAAACATATCTCCCAATCTGATCAGCATTACACAAAATAAACCAAGACAAAGCGAGATGACAATAAAGTCTTGAAAAACCTCTAAGTTAGCTACAATTTTATCTCGCTGGAACCAAGAATTTAACCCTGTGATCAGGCGTTTGGGCATGGCATCTCCGGACTATTTAGAGTCGTCCAGTTCCATGATAAGCAATTCAATTTTCTTCTCAACCGTAACTTTGCGATTGTTAGTTGTAACATTCAATTACTGTTTTTTATTTTCTAAGACAGCAGTCCTGCGATCGCAACTATTAGGCAATAAGTAGTGATTTTTGGTGCGTTAGAACTAATATCTAATAACGCACGCTACCAGATTTTTACCCCAATTACCAATTATCCATTACGATTACCTAAATAAAATTTCCACGCAGAGCATGGCAACAATAATACTCTGCGTGGAAACAAGATGATTTATTTGACTTCGCCTGCTATTTATTAGCTCTCTGTTTCTTGTGGTGCTTCTGCTTGATTAACCAACAATGCTACGGGAAACTGTTGCAAAATTTCCCGTAGCCAGAGGGTATCCTCACCTTGCACTTGCTGTCCGGTGATGGCGTCATACCAAACATCAGAGGAACCAGCCGGGGGAACAATGCGGGTTTCGTGCCAAACTTGTTCACCTAAGGGATACTCGCCTTCTTTAACCAGGGAGGTGAGAAAACGAGGAGCGATCGCAATTATTCTCTTATCTGGTAATTCTCTAGCAAATGTGACAATATGACTTTTTAAACTACCTGCAACTGACAATTTGACATAGGTTCCCTTTTGGAATACATCTAAGTGTTCTTGCCTTGCTTGCAAAAGTTTATAAGTCAGGAATAGCTTCACTCGTCCATCTTCCGGGGTTTGCAGCAGTTGTGTGATTAAGCCTGAGATATCTTGTGCTGCTTTAGTTTTAATGTCTTGCAAATATTTTTGCCGGATTTCAAAATCCACCGGACGACGGTTATCTGGATCTACCATACTCAAATCCCAAAGTTCCGATCCTTGATAAAAATCTGGCAAACCCGGGGCAGTAGCTTTCACTAATGTTTGAGAGAGAGAATTTAAAATGCCGTAGTGTTGGATTTTGCGCTGGAAGGGACGGAAAGCTTCAAGAAATGGGTTATTCTGGGGGTCTTTCAAGACGCGATCGGCAAAATTAGTGAAGGCATTTTCATAAGCTGTATCTGGTTTAAGCCAGGCTGTGTGGACTTTTGCCTCACGAATTGCCTTAATAATATATTGCTGCATCCGTTCTACAAAGCCAGGATACTCTTCGTCTTTATAAGGAAAAGCCCCGATTAACGATTGGTAGAAAAAGTACTCATCGTTGGGAGTTGGTACATCCTGTCCATTTACAGTTTCTTTGTGGGAAGCATTGATTTCCCGCCATTCTTTGAGATGATTTTCCCACTCTTGGGGAATTTCCGACAAAACATTAATACGCGCGCGCATGTCTTCACCACGTTTAGTATCGTGGGTAGAAGTAGCATTCATGGCATGGGGCCATTGAGAAGAACGCTGTTGATTAAAGATATGGAAATCTTCTAGAGAAATACCAAAATGTGTGGGATGAGAACCAACTTCATTTAAGGAGATCAGGCGATTGTAGACATACAAAACTGTATCTTCTACACCTTTCGCCATCAATGGACCGGTAAATTGTTGCAACCGCATCAAGAAATGCAACCATTGTTCCTGATCTTCTTGGGAGAGGTGTTCGTCAATGTCTAGGATGAGAAACTTTTCAATAAAGTTTAATTCATTAAGGAAGTTGGGAATATTCTTTTTAGCTTGCGTCATCACTTGCTGAATATACTCCCGGTCTGCTTTGCTAGCCCCGGCGCTATTAATATAGGTGCGATAAACAGGAAACAGCGCCAAAATTTCTACTAAAGCAGCTTTTAAGCCATACATAGTAAAGTCGCTAGCATAGCGATAGCGACCGGAAATTTGCTTGAGTAAGTGGGCTAAATTATCAATATCTCCTGCTAAGTGTTTACTAATAATCAACCTTTTGTTTTGGTCAATTAATTCTTCACAAGAAACTTTTCTGCCCAAAAAACGCTGATAAATAGTATCAAATTCAGCTGCTGTTGATTGTTGGCAGAAAATACCATTGACTTGATTGAGAAAGTCATAACCTGTTGTGCCTTGAATTGGCCAGTTAATTGGCAATTCTTCATGAGGTTCAAGAATTTTTTCCACAACTAGGTAAACTTCAGGGGCATGTTCACGTAGTCGATTGAGATATTGGGCTGGGTCATAAAGACCATCAATATGGTCGATTCTTAATCCGTTAATTGTTCCCTCTTGAACTAATTTCAAGATACAGGAATGTGTTGTTTCAAAAACTTGTTCGTCTTCGATTTTGAGCGAAATTAGATCATTAACAGTAAAAAAACGTCTGTAATTGAGTTCTTCATTGCCAACTTTCCAGTAAGCGAGGCGGAAAAATTGTTCAGCGAGTAAGTTCTCTAAGAGATTAAAACTTTCCGGTTTTCCAAATTCACCATTGAAGATACGAATATTTTCTTCTATAAATTCCTTGACTTCATGACTATCATTCCAGAGTTCCCATAACATGCGTTTGATAATCACTATTTGGTCGTAGCGTTCTCTGCCTTCCTCTCCTGATGGAATATATTTCAACATATAGAGAACACTCAGAAGTTTCATGAAATTGGGATGATCTCTACCTAATTTATCGCGTATACGTCCCAAATCATAAGTAAAAACTTGAGAGTAAGATTCGATGCGGATGGGGAATTTTAGTGAGTAGTAATTAATAGTTAAACCATTTTCTTCATATTGGAGTTGTAATTCACCACTTTCTAAGCAATCGCCACAAAATTTACCTAAAAAAGGTGCAAGTACTTTGCCTTGATTTTCGGGATAATGATGATGCCAATTAATATCAAAAAAGCCTCGATATTGAGAGTCAGAACCGTTTTCGAGAACATCTACCAGCATGTGGTTTTGACTATCAAATGCCATGTGGTTAGGGACAATATCTTGCACCCAGCCAATATGATGGTGGTTGAGTTCTGCAATTAATTCTGCAAATTTTTCTTTTCCACCCAATTCTGGATTAATTTCATTCGGGTTAACTGTATCGTAACCGTGGGTGCTGCCTTTTCTCGCTGTTAAAATTGGGGAGGCATATAAATTTGAAATTCCTAACTCTGATAGGTAAGAAGCGATCGCTTTGGCTTGTTCAAAACCAAAACTAGGAGTGAATTGTATCCGGTATGTTGCTATAGGTATTTGCATGATTAGTTATTAGTCAATGGTCAATTGTTAATCGTCAATTGTCAATCGTCAATCGTCATTGGTTAGTAGTTAGTGGATAGTGGTTAGTGGTTCAACCAACTACTAACTACTAACCACTAACTACTAACAATCAACAAACAACACATGACTATTGACAGTAAACAACTACACTCTCAGGATGAAGTGCAAATGTTGACTGGGATTCAGTGTTTAGTATTTCGGGTAATAGGGAATTATCACCACCCCAAGCGGGGTCAGCCGAGTCGAGTTGTTTTTTCCAGGTTCCAGTAAGTATATTTGCTTTAATTTTAACAACTTCTGGGCTAAAGTTCAGCCAGCATAACACTTGATTACCATCACACCACCGTCGCAGCTGTAAAACCTTTTCTGGTGCTATTACCGACGCTTCTAAGTTGTTGCGATCTAAGTTAGCAAGTGCAGGAATGGTTCTGCGTAGTTTGAGTAACTTTTGATAAAACAACCATAACATCCGGTTTTTGCCCTCATGACGCTTTTCCCAATTGAGGCGCGATCGCTCCATTGTCTCTACTGCTTGCGGATCTGGTGCTTCTTGACCATAAATCTCAAAAAAAGCAGCAAATTCTGCTTTTCTACCTTCCCTTACCCCCTTGATCAGGTCAGGGTCGCTATGACTCACAAAATAGAGAAAAGGAGCAGTCTCGCCATATTCTTCACCCATAAACAACAAGGGAACATAGGGGGATAGCAGAACAGCTGCCGCAGTTAATTTTAACCCCTCAAAGGAGATTAGGGAGGTAAGGCGATCGCCCATCATCCTGTTACCTACCTGATCGTGATTTTGAGAACAGACTACAAATTGTTGAGACAGACAATCACTGGCATCATTTCCGTGGTAGCGATGGCGATGGGGGGAGTAATCCCAGGCGTAGACAAAGCTGTGGCGGTAGGCTTTGGCAAGCTGTTCTAGTTGACCAAAATCTTTGTAATATCCTTGATTTTCTCCTGTCAGTACAGTATGTAAAGCATGGTGAAAATCATCACTCCACTGAGCGTCAATTCCGTAGCCACCTACCTGGAGAGGACGGATAATGCGGGGATCATTCAAATCACTTTCGGCAATCAGGTAGCGTTTATATCCTTGTTGCGAAAGTTGGGCGACTGCTGCGGCAATCTCTGCCAAAATATGCTTAGCACCAAAATCATAAATCGCGTGAACTGCATCAAGACGCAAAGCGTCGATATGGAAAGTTTCTAACCAGTAAAGGGCATTTTGGATAAAGTAATTGCGTACACCATCGCTGTAAGGACCGTCAAAATTAACCGCACTGCCCCAAAGAGTTTTGTAATGGTCTGTAAAATAAGTACCAAACCCCCAAAGATAGTTTCCTTCTGGGCCAAGATGGTTGTATACAACATCTAAAATTACAGCCATACCTTGCTGATGGCAGGCGTCAACCAATTTCTTTAAACCATCAACCCCACCATAGGAATTTTGCACCGCGTAGGGAAAAGTACCGTCGTAACCCCAGTTGCGATCGCCTGGAAATTGGGCAACAGGCATGATTTCAATGGCATTCACACCTAACTCTAGCAATTCGGGAACCCGAGGAATTATTGCTTCAAATGTCCCTTCTGAAGTAAAAGTGGCTACATGCAATTCGTAGATGACCATTTGCTCTAAGGGAATTCCTCGCCATTTGCTGTCATTCCAAGTAAAGCTACTGTGGTCAATCACTTGTGAAGCCCCGTGAACCCCTTCCGGTTGAAAACGAGAAGCGGGATCGGCTGTGTCTTTTTGCCTATCCAACTGGTAAAAATAGAGACAACCAGGCTCAACGTTATTGACGGTTCCGTGCCAATAACCTCGTTCATCCTTTTGGAGGGGGATAATTTTTTCTTCTGGGGCGACAAGGTGAACAGCAACCTCGCCAACTAAAGGCGCCCAGAGAGTAAAATTGCAAGTGCGATCGCCTAAATATTGAGAACCGATATGCATGTTAGTTAGTGGTTAGTGGTTAGGTATAAGGGAGTGGGGGGAGTGGGGGAAGTGTGAGAAGTGTGGGAAGTGTGGGGAGTGGAGATGTTCTCCCTTGTCCCCCGTGTCCTCCTTGTCCCCCGTATCTCCCTTGTCCCCGATCCCCTTTAATCCTCGTCATCACGAGAAACTTTGCCCATACGTTGCAACATAACAAGTGATCGCGCTTCTACTTGTACAGGTTTATCTTCGATGTAACGTTTACCGCGTTGCACAAAACGGGGTTTGGTAGTATCAATAATAGTCAGCCATTCCCAATCTTGTAGTCTATGGGGAATTTGAAATTCCACCATTTCGTAGTGGGCGTTGAAGAATAATAAAAAGCTTTCATCAATGATACGTTCACCCCTTGGCCCTGGTGTGGCTATTTCTTCGCCATTGAGGAAAATGCCGATCGCTTTGGTAAAACCATCATTCCATTGTTCCTCTGTCATTTCGCCGCCGTCGGGATTAAACCATAAGATATCATGTACACCAGAACCATGAATAGCACGCCCTTGGAACCATTTACGTCTGCGGAACACAGGATGTCTGCGACGTAAGTCAATTAATTGGCGGGTGAAATCTAACAGTGCTTCATTTTCTTCTTGTAGGTCCCAGTCGAGCCAGGAAATTTCGTTATCTTGACAGTAGGGGTTGTTGTTACCGCGTTGCGATCGTCCCATTTCGTCACCCATTACCAACATGGGTACACCTTGGGAAAGAAACAGTGTTGCCAAAAAGTTCCGCAGTTGTTTTCTCCGCAGACGCAAAACTTCTAGGTTATCTGTTTCACCTTCCACACCACAATTCCACGAACGGTTGTGACTTTCTCCGTCTCGGTTATCTTCACCATTAGCTTCGTTGTGCTTTTCGTTGTAACTCACTAAGTCGTAAAGAGTAAAACCATCGTGAGCGGTGATAAAGTTGATGCTGGCACTAGGATTGCGACCGTTAAACTGATACAAATCAGAACTGCCTGTAAACCGATAAGCAAACTCTGCCATGCGGCTGTCTACCCCACGCCAAAACTCCCGCACTGTATCGCGATACCTACCATTCCACTCTGACCACAACAGTGGAAATTCGCCTACTTGGTAGCCTCCTTCACCTACATCCCAAGGTTCAGCAATTAATTTCACATCTGCTATCACTGGATCTTGGTGAATGATATCAAAGAATGCTGCCAGACGATCAACTGCGTATAATTCCCTAGCTAACGCCGATGCTAAGTCAAAACGAAAACCATCAATATGGCATTCCAACACCCAATAACGTAGACTATCCATAATTAATTTCAGCACTTGGGGATGGCGGACGTTGAGAGAATTACCGCAACCAGTAAAATCCATGTAGTAACGATAATTGCCATCAACTAGGCGGTAGTAAGCAGCGTTGTCAATACCACGTAGTCCAAGAGTCGGCCCAAGATGATTACCTTCACCTGTGTGGTTGTAAACCACATCTAAGATCACCTCTATGCCAGCATTGTGTAATGCCTTCACCATCTGCTTAAACTCTCTCAACTGCTGCCCTAGAGAACCACTGGCACTATAACCAGAGTAGGGAGCCAGGTAGGAAAGAGAATCGTAGCCCCAGTAATTTTTTAAACCTTTGTCTACCAAATGTCCAGGATAGGCGAGAAAATGATGAATCGGCATTAATTCCACTGCCGTCACACCCAAAGATTGCAAATGAGAAATCGCTGCCGGATGGGCGAGTCCAGCGTAAGTTCCACGTAGCTTAGGGGGAATTTCTGGGTGTAGCTTCGTAAATCCCTTGACATGAGTTTCATAAATAATCGTCTCATGCCAAGGAGTTTGCAGTAACTCGTCTCCTTCCCAATCAAAAGACTGATCCACAACAACTGATTTGGGAACTAAATGAGCGTCATCAAGGTCAGAAAATCCCAAGTCTTGATTTGGATCACCCCAACGATAACCAAAAATTTCTTCACCAAAACGAACATCGCCATCAATTGCCTTGGCATAGGGATCAATTAGTAGTTTGTGGGGATTAAAGCGATGTCCTTCTTCAGGAGCAAAAGGGCCGTGTACTCTAAAACCGTACCTTTGACCAGGGCCAATACCAGGGACATAACCATGCCAAGTAAAGTTTGTGACTTCTTTAAGTTCTAGTCGAGTTTCTCGCCCTTTTTGATCGAACAGACACAATTCCACTCCTGTAGCATGTTCAGAAAAAAGAGCAAAGTTTGTACCCTTACCATCCCAGGTTGCTCCCAAAGGATATGGTCTACCAGGCCAGAGTGAGAAGTACATACGGTCAAGCTCCTGTTACAGATTTATCAGGCAGGATAATTGAGCTAACGCGTGTTACAAAAGATTGCTAAGCACAACACGCCCTAGCTTCTCACAATCTTTCAAATATTAAGCCAAATAAAAAGTTTTGTAACTCAATCTGTTGACAGAAATTTTACTCACTCACTCCAGAATGACAACCCCATAAATAGTTAATTTTGTCAAACTTTTTCTGCGATCGCGTAGACGATTTTGCTACATCCCTAAGCAGAGTCAAGCGATCGCTTAACACTCACAATTCAAATAATCATTCACCAATTTTTAAGATTTCTTGACAATATGCGTAAGTTTGTTAAGTAAAGTTCAAATTCTTAAAAGTTAGTACTACCAAATTACAGTTAGTTTAGCGGCTCCAAAAAGTGTCATCATTCCACTTTATGCAATTTGACTGAACGAGTTCACCTCTAAGTGTCCTGTCATCAGGATAATTCACCTGGATTTTTGGAGGATTCTCGGAAATTACCTCACCTTCTCCATTTGGGCGACGGGAAGCTTCAGATTGAAAGACAATTACTTTATTCCCGTCAATCTTGATATAAGTTCTGTTCTGATTCCACTCTCCTGCAAAACTTTTAGAACTTAATCCCCAGCCAAATTCCCACGGATAAGAAGCAGGACAACCAGCTATGGCAGTTTTATGAGATTGCCCGATTTGCCCGATGGAAAATCCTGCTAACCCAATTAGCATAATTGCACCACTTGCAAGTAGTTTTTTGTTAACGTTACTGATTTTTGTCAACCATGATTCAGGTTTTAATGCATATGGATTAGTGACAGTTGGTATTGGATGATTCTGTTGGGCTTGATTAAAATTACAATTGCAATTGAGTTTTTCTATAATCTTTTTTAAAATGGATATACGATGGCTATATACTGATTTATTTAAAATAGGAAACAATTTATTGCAACAAAGCTTACATAAATTTTCTTGATAGCCATAGCGATTTAAACAGTCAATTAGCTCTGTACAAAATGTATCATCGGAAGAATCTCTGATAAACGAGACTTCCTGGGGATTGATGCCAAGGTCTCTACATAGTTGTTTTCTTGACTCTTGGGTCTCGGTCATTAGTAACATTAGTTTTGTTAATTGTTTTATATCATCTTCATCCAAAAGGAATTGAGTTGTCATACTTGCTACTCCTAATATTACTTATAATTAAGTTTTGAGTTTTGATTTAATACTTTCCAAATCAGCTGCGTACTTCCCTCTTTTAAATACAACTTCAAGTTCCTTACAGATTTTCCAAAGAGCTTGTTGATCATCGGTAATATGCAAATAAGTAATTAGCTCTAAGGCAAAGTCAGCATCAGTTGATTGTCTGAGAAATGTAAGTTGATTGGGTTCAATTCCAATTTTTATACACAGTGCTTTTCGTGCCGAAGGTTCAGCACGTCCACTGCGTGTCAGGAGTTCTGTAAGTATTTCTCTATCAGAGTTGCTGAGTTCCTGAAAGTCCTCAGATGTATGTTCATTTACTTGCTTTTCAAGCAACCTGTTAACAACCGTCTCCTCAATATTTGATTTTTTCTTCAGAGTCGGGGTGAGTTGGTCTGGAATACCTGCCAAATTAATGGCAGCGCAACCAAATTTGTAGGCAAATTCCACAGTTTTCCCAGATCCTAAAGCATCATAAAAACCCACAGCAAATTCAATTGCTGCTTTATCTGCGATCGCTTTTTTCATGCCAATCACATAGTTAACGTGTTGAGCGATCGCCGAAGCTTGCACATCTGAGTAACAGCCGTTTAGAACAACACACTCAACTTCCTCTGCAAACAGTGCAAACAGTCCCGCTAACGCTTCTCCATCAACTAGCTTTGCTAAACCTGTTTCATCTTCAAATACCAAACCCTCATCCCCCGTCCCATGTCCAGAAAAATGAACAATAGAAGGATTGATCTCTAGCATTGCCCGTTGGATGTCCCTCGGTCGTACTGCTAACTTTGACTCTAGAATAAACTGATCGCGTTTTTTTGCTCGCTCTAATCCTTCTGCAATATCTCGTACCTCCTGATCTAAACGTAATCGTGAAGTGCCTTGAGGATTCGCTGTCAAAATTAAGATTGTTTGCATTATTTACTAAACTCCAGTGATATAATTCGACAAAGTTTCTTACTCAACTGGTTTTACCGATAGCCAGACCATTCAATTTAGAAAAATACCTATAGCTTATTTATCTCCCCATTTTGGGGAACATCGTTGCTTTCCAGCCATTGCTCAATTAGCTGGTAATTATGTAAATAATTCTTATCAAACCTACAAATATAAAAATGGCGATTCCGCAAAAAGTCTACTTGAAAAGTAGTTTGTCCTAGCAATGCGATCGCCGACAAAATATACGTGCCATGAAAAACATCATTACCACGATATTGTCTGGAAAAGATACAAACTAAGTTAGCACTTATACAATTTTGAATTTTGGATTGGCTTCATAGAAAAATCTAGGGACTTATAGCATCAAAGAAGTATCACTCAAGCAATTTTGGATTTTAAAAAACATCAATCGTGGGAAACTTGGCTTGAGCTTGCATACAATCCCATAAATAAATTGCTAAATCGAGATCACCAGTCCAGTGTCCATTCATACATGAAATAAGTAGCCAACATTGAACCTAGCATACCCCACATTAATACTCGTATGGGTTGCTCATTATTCTTCTGCACTGATTGTATAATTTCTGTGACTTTTTCCTCAGAGGGTGCAATCTGATTATTGCAGCAGCAAAATCGGTAGTTCACCAAACAAAAAAGATGAATTATTTGGATAGGGCAGCTTCTAATAATCTCTGCAATTTTGTTATAAATGTGTGTCTAAATACGAGCCGACATCCAAAGTTGAATCAATAGCCCCCACATTCTGTAAATAAGCGATCGCCCAAAGAACTCCAGCCGTTCCAAAGTATAGATCATTACCAAACCCATACTCATCCATTGGATGAACTGGAAAAGAGGCTGCTTTCTCCAAGTAAGATGTTGTCTCATTGACAATATCAACAACTGTTTGTTGGGCTTTGCTAGCATTCCAGCCTAATGGCAAAAGCGGGTAGTGTCTAGCTGGATTAAACAACAATGAGAATTGTCTCACAAATTATTCATCTCCTTTCAAACAAAAGTTTATATAAAAACTCTGCGTCCCTCCGCGCTTCCCTTTGCGTCCCTTTGCGTTTAAAAAACTTACATTATCTACCAGTTAATAGTTAGTAGTTGGTTATTGACCACTAACTACTAACCATTAATCACTAATAGCGAACACGAGAAATACGTTGATCTACACCAACCCAATTACTTCGAGTTTTGTAACAAATCCAAAATTCGCTGTAAAGGAATTTCGAGCCAATCCGGACGGTTTCTGAGTTCGTAGTCTAAATCCAGGATGACTTTTTCTAACAAGAAAGCATCAAGGAGGACTTGTAACTCTCTAGGATGCTTGGGTATGAAGGCTGCGTGATCTGAGGTGATCAGATAGGATTTTAAAAAGGCGACGCTAGACCAGCAGAAAAAGAACTGCTGCCAGTGTTCTGCCAGTGGTAACTCATCAGGACGCAGGATACCGCTTTCTTCTTCGTTACGCAAAGCAACACGGCTGGCATAGTAAAAAGATCCGATCATTGAGGCAACATCCCGTAGGGGCGATCGCTTCATCCGGCGTTCACTCAAAGGACGTTCTGAGTTACCCTCAAAATCAATGATGATAAAATCTTTACCTGTGTACAACACTTCCTCTAAGGAATAGTTGCCATGACACCGAATCCGCATGGCAGTGATTTTGTGGTTTAAGATTTCCTGAAAGCGCCCCAAAATCAACTCGCGTTGGTTGATTACCAATTTTGCTAAAGGTTGGACATTATTAGGCAATTGCTGCAAATGTTTATTCAATAGCAATATGGTCTGCCCTGCCTGATTCCGCATGTATTGGTAGATGGAGCGCTGGTAGAAGGAAGAAAATAGCTCTGGTGCAAAGTCTGCGTTTTCCAGGTCTGATGCCAGTGCTATGTGCAATTGGGCAGTTCGTTGTCCCAGCAATTCAGCAGCCAATAGGTAATTACCCATAAATTCTTGAGCCATTTCCGGGACTGGAATATATAGCGCTGCTTGCAACAAGGAGGGGGGTAGTTCAATATCAGTTATATCTGCGTATTTTGGCAGAACTAGTTCAAAAAAGTCACGCAAGCTGTCTAGGGTATAAGACCAAGCATCGCGAATCTCAGGGATATATTTTCGCAAGATCCCCAATGTCATTGGTGCAGAACCTTTACAGTGATATTCTAATGCACCGGCGACGGGGGCTAAGTGGTCTAATTGGGGTATGCCTTTTTTAGCTGAAGTTTCGGTGAGAAAGCGACCTATTTCGAGGTCGGGGTTAATACCAGCCTCAACTTTGCGGAAGATTTTACAGATCAGGCGATCGCCATAGATAATGCCTGTGTTAGTATGTTCACCTTTGAGTAAATGCGGTTCCAAAGAAACATTACTGCTGTGTTCGCTAACGGAAGTCAGAATTTCCGAAAAATGTTCTGTGGATGTTGCCAGCAATTTACCTTGCATACCTTCGTAGGTATGATGATGAGCGATCGCATCCAAGGGGATATTTAAAAAGTCTTTTTGTCCTAAAGCATCAAATAAGACTCCGGTTTCTTGTTTACCCTGGACATATATCTGGGCTACAATTTGTTCGATGTGAGTGCTAAAGCGATCGCTGCCAACGCCATCTGTCTCGTAAGCAAGGGTGAGAACATAAGTTTGGGGATCGCCTTCTGTGTAGTCTACCCGCAGTAAAATAATATATGCTTGGGTCTCATCGTGACTCACAGGAATTGCTTCCATAACATGGGTAGCTTGGATAATGCGTGTTTTGCCATCGAACCAAGCACAACTACACAGATAATCTGGCAGTATACTTTCAAGTGCCGTTCTCGCCTCACCTTTGGCAAAAACATTCTGCCATTTGCCACTGACTATGAGTTTAGGTATTTGGTTGGGATTGCGAATCGGACAGGTAAAGCTGGGTTGCAGTTGCAGGGTAAACCAATAGAATGCATGGGGTCCCAAGCTAAGGAAGTAAGGAGATTCACTAATTACCGGAAAAGCATTGCGACCAAAAATTTCTACCGGAACCATACCATTGAATGCAGATAGATCCAATTCCACAGTCTGCACAAACCGCGAGAGATTAGCGACAACGAGAATGTGTTCATCGTTGTAGTTGCGAGTAAAAGCTAGGACTTTGCGGTTTTCTGGATATAAAAATTCAAACGTACCCCGACCAAAAGCTTGATAACGTCCTCTGGTGGCAATTAGTCGTTTAGTCCACCACCACAGAGAATTTGGGTTTGCCCGTTGTGCTTCCACGTTGACCGCTTCGTAGTGGTACTCTGGGTCTACAATCAAAGGGGCATAAAGCCTTTGGGGATTGGCACTGCTAAAACCTCCGTTTCTGTCAGGACTCCACTGCATCGGCGTACGCACACCATTGCGATCGCCCAAATAAATATTGTCCCCCATACCAATCTCATCACCGTAATACAATACGGGTGTTCCTGGTAAAGACATTAACAAAGCATTCATCAACTCAATCCGGCGACGATTATTACCCATCAACGGCGCGAGACGGCGACGAATACCCAAATTAATCCGGGCTTGGGGATCTTGGGCGTAAACTTTGTACATGTAATCCCGGTCTTCATCACTGACCATTTCCAAAGTCAGTTCATCGTGGTTACGTAAAAATAGCGCCCACTGACAGTTATCGGGAATGGGTGGCGTCTGTTGCAAAATGTCAATGATTGGGAAGCTATCTTCCATATGCAACGCCATATACAAACGTGGCATTAGGGGAAAGTGAAAATCCATGTGGCACTCATCCCCTTGTCCGTAATACTCTACTGCATCTTCGGGCCACTGATTTGCTTCCGCCAGTAACATCCGGTTGGGGAACTTAGCATCTACATGTCGCCGCAATTTCTTCAAAAACTCGTGGGTTTCTGGTAAATTCTCACAGTTAGTTCCTTCACGTTCATAAAGATAAGGCACTGCATCTAAACGCAGACCATCAACGCCCATTTCTAACCAAAAATCAACAACATTAAACAGTGCTTGTTGTAACTCTGGATTTTCAAAGTTTAAATCTGGTTGGTGAGAATAAAAGCGATGCCAATAATAGGCTTTTGCTACCGGGTCCCATGTCCAGTTAGAAGTTTCAAAATCCTTGAAGATGATCCGCGTGTCCTGGTATTTTTCAGGAGTGTCACTCCAAACGTAAAAATTTCTTTCGGAACTGCCCGCAGGCGATCGCCTTGCCCGTTGAAACCAAGGGTGTTGGTCGGAGGTGTGATTGATAATTAACTCAATAATAATGCGAATCCCACGCTCATGGGCAGCTGTCAAAAAAGCTTTAAAGTCTTCTAGATTACCGTAGATGGGGTTGACACTAGTGTAATCTGAAATATCGTAGCCATCATCGCGCAGTGGCGAGGGGAAAAAGGGCAGCACCCAAACTGCTGTGACTCCCAAATCTTGCAGATAATCTAACTTCTGCGTTAACCCACAAAAATCGCCAATGCCGTCGCTATCACTGTCGGCAAAAGCACGTACAGGCACTTCATAGATTACAGCATCTTTAAACCAAAGCGGATCGTCCTTCAAAATCGGATTTTGCATAGTTTATACAACCTATTGGCAATAAGTTATTGTACAAGGGGGACTCGCAGCTTTGTTTGAATTTTTAGACCTTTTTGTATTACCTGATACCGAAAAACTGAGGATTTTGTGATGAGCTTTCAAAGAGCAAGCGGAATTTTGTTACATCCAACTTGTCTGCCCAGTCGATTTGGCATTGGTGATTTAGGTCATTCGGCTTACGAGTTTGTGGATTTCTTGCAGAGAAGTGGCCAAAGACTGTGGCAAATATTGCCTTTGGGGCCCACTGGCTATGAGCATTCACCCTATACAATGAATTTTAGTGCTTTTGCTGGAAATCCACTGCTGATCAGTCTAGAGCAGTTGGTACAAGAGAATTTACTATCCCAAGAGGAATTGACGCTGCCACCGGAAAGTGCAGATGACAACCCTAATAGAGTTAATTTCGATGTAGTCATTCCTCACAAAATAAGTATTCTCCGTCTTGCTTATGAACGCTTTCAACATTCCTTAAGCGAGAAATCGAACCCTGAATATGAACAATTTTGTCAGATGCAATCGGCTTGGCTCGACGATTACGTCTTGTTCATGGCACTACTAGAAGCAAACGATGGCAAACCTTGGAGCCAATGGAAAAGTGCGATCGCTCGCCGTGAACCTAGTGCCTTGCAAGCCGCAGCCCAAGAATTTCATGACAGTATACTATATCATAAATTTCTACAATTTAAATTTTTTCAGCAGTGGTCACACCTGCGAGCCTACGCCAACGGCAAAAACATCCAAATAGTCGGGGATATCTCAATTTACGTTTGTCACAACAGTTCTGATGTGTGGGCAAATCCTGAGATTTTTCAACTCGACTCCCAAACCTTAGAACCTGCTTATATTGCAGGTGTGCCACCAGATTACTTTAGTGCAACTGGACAATTGTGGGGTAATCCTGTATACGACTGGGAAAAATTGCAGCGAACCAACTTTGCCTGGTGGATCGAACGTTTCCGAGCCACATTACAATACGTAGATATTGTCAGGATTGATCATTTCCGGGGTTTTGAAGCTTACTGGCGCGTACCATCCGGGGAAGAAACAGCTATCAATGGCGAGTGGGTGAAAGCACCAGGAGTCGAATTTTTTGAAACTTTAGGAGCAACTTTAGGTAGTTTGCCCGTGATGGCAGAAGATTTAGGTATTATTACACCAGAAGTAGAAGAATTGCGCGATCGCTTTGATTTTCCAGGAATGCGAATCTTGCAATTTGCCTTTGGTGGTGGTTCTGACAATGCTTATCTACCCCATCATTATGTGAAAAATTGCGTTGTCTATCCAGGAACCCACGACAACGAAACTACACTAGGTTGGTGGCAAGATGGATCTAAACCCGAAGAAAAGCAAATGGTTGCGAAATATCTCGGTTACGATTCGCCAGAAGAAATATTAGAAATCAATTGGGAGTTTATTCGTACAGCATTAGCTTCTGTTGCTGATTTAGCAATTCTTCCCCTCCAAGATATTTTGGGTTTGGATAACAGCGCTAGGATGAACGATCCGAGTGTGAACGCGGGTAACTGGCGTTGGCGTTACACCAGTTCGGATTTACTCACATCAGAATTAAGTCAAAGATTGTTAGAGATGACACAACTCTACAGTCGGTAAACAGTTTCTTGTAGAAGTCGGGAGACTTCTAAATATCTAAACAACAAGGTCCCCGACTTTTACCCTCCGGGAAGCCACCGTAAGGGTGTCTACAAAAAATTGGGGATCTGAATTTTTCTAGTTACTAGCAAACAGTGACACTATAGGTAGTGCTATAGTGGTGTCATGTCTAGTGTATCGTTGTCTCGTGTCGTTATCGACACTAACGTAGTATTTGAGGGCTTAACCAAGCAGGGTGGTGCTGCTGGTCTAATTATTGATGCATGGCTAGCTGATTTATTAACAGTCTGTGTTTCTAATGCGTTGGCTTATGAATATGAAGATGTTTTGTCTCGTAAGCTTTCAGAAACTCGTTGGCAAAAACTTCAATCTGTTTTAGGAGAACTTCTCAACCATGCTCAAATGACAATAATCTACTACTCATGGCGACCAACTTCACCTGATCCTGGAGATGATCTTGTCATTGATTGTGCAATGAATGCAGGTGCAATGATAGTCACATCAAATATTCGTGATTTTCAAAGAGCAAGCAAATCACTAGGTCTAAAAGTTATTACACCTGTTGAGTTAGTAATCAAACTCGCTTCTTAAAGGAGTTAACAATGAGCCGATTAACACTTCGTTTACCTGAAACACTTCATCAGCAACTAATTCACTTGGCCGAAGGGGAAGGTATTTCTCTCAATCAATATATAATTTATGCTCTGACTCGACAAGTCACACTAGCTTATTCAATTCAGCCGATATCTGAAGAAGAAGTTACACAGCAACAGCAATCTTTCGCAGCACTTTTAGACAAGTTAGGACAGGCTTCTCCTAGTGAAATTGAATCAACTTTGGCTGAACGAGAAAAAGTTGAACCAGAAGCAGAGTTAAGTTCTGAAGTTATCAATCGTCTTCAACAGCGAATACATGAACGCTCAAAAACATAACATTCGTAAACGACAAGATCCCCGACTTTTTGTAGACACCCGTAGGGTGGCTTCCCGGAGGGTAAAAGTCGGGGATCTGACTCTCTCAATATTCACAACTCATTTAAGATTGCTATAACTTGATGCGATCGCAATGTAACTCGATTTAAACTTAATAGAACTTGATCCGATCTTCATGAAACTCGATTCGATCTTCATGAAACTCGATCTGATCTTAATGCAAGTCGATGCGATCGCAATGCGACCCGATACAATCGCAATGTAACTTGATGCGATCTTAATGCAAGTCGATGCGATCGCAATGTAACTTGATGCGATCTTAATGCAAGTCGATGCGATCGCAATGCGACCCGATACAATCGCAATGTCACTCGATGCGATCTTAATGTGACTCAATGCGAATCGCAATTTCACTTAATATCAAGCCTAATACATACACAATCTTCAAGTTCCCCGTTCCCTGTTTCTTCCCGTTCCCTTTAACTGTTCACTGATAACTGATAACTGATAACTGTAAAAATAAATCGAGATCGCTGCGATCGCAAAAGGCAAAGGGAAAAGAAAAAAGAGCAGAGGGCAAAAAGGCAAAAGTGTCAAGGGCCACTAAGTCCTCGGCGCAACACCGCACACAACACGAAAACCGTTGAGGTAACTGACGACGTTGTCGGGAAAATAGGAGAGGCGGCTGGCAGAACTACAGTTCCGAGGATGGCTGTGCCACGAACCACCGCGCAGCACTCGATCTTCATCATTCAAACCTTGCCATGCACTGCCATCAGCTGGCGCTCCTGCATAGTTATTATGCCAAGAATCTGCACACCATTCCCAAACATTGCCGTGCATATCGTATAAACCAAAGGCGTTAGGTGGAAAATATCCTACAGGCGTTGTTTCTTCTCGATACTTTCCTTTAGGCGCATCGCCAGAGATGCAGTTACCGTCATAGTTTGCCAAATCAGTAGTAATCGTTTCACCAAAATAAAACCGTGTTGTCGTCCCAGCACGACAAGCATATTCCCACTCAGCCTCACTTGCTAGTCGATATTCTCGTCCTGTTTTTCTGGAAAGTCTGGCACAAAATTCGACTGCATCATACCAAGATACAGATTCTACAGGTCGGTTATCGCCTTTAAATTTGGATGGATCAGGTTTTAAATCACGATTAATTTTCGGTAATGCGGCTACTGCTCGCCATTGGGCTTGAGTGATGAGGTATTTACCCATAAAAAAAGTAGAAATGATGACTCTATGTTGCGGTCTTTGTTCGTACATAGTAGGACTTTCTTCTATCGGTGCGCCCATTGTAAATCTACCACTAGGAATTTCCACCATCTCCAAACTTATACCTTGTCCCAAATCTTCGGCAAAGTATTTAGCAGTTCCTACATGACGATGTTCTTTACGGAAACCAAATAAACCTTTGTTTTCTATCCGCACCACTTCAAACTCAAAATCTCGTAAAGATGGTAAAGAATTTTGTGATTGTTGCGCTTGTTCTACTACATCTTCCCAGTGAGGAATTGCATTTACTGACTCTTGTTGTCCCAGTACCTGTTTTAACTCAGCCTCTACTTGCTGCATTTGCTCTACTAAATCCTTAGCCTGTTTTTGAAGCAGCAGACGGTTACGCTCATCATACACTTGACTCCATTGCCTATTAACTGCGAGATACTCTTCGCATAAATTTGCGAAGCGTTCCTTCAGCACTTGTGCTTGAATATCGCGTGTGTTAAACGTCTCTGCCATAAACTAGCTCAACTTAGTTACTTTAACTTCGCTTCAATTTCTTTCATTTGCTGCAAAATATCATCAGCTTGTTTATTCAGCAGCAAACGTTCTCTAGCATTTAACGCCTGTCTGAGTTGCTTATTGACAACCATGTACTCTTCACTCAGACTATCAAATTCTTGTTGTAATTGTTGCTTTTCCAGTTTATTTGCTTGACTCACATCAGAACCTCCTGATTTAGTTTGCTGCTTTGGATTATCCCGATAATCAGCCAAAATCATATCGCCCAATCCTTCCGTACGGGCTGTCGGCTCTTGCAAAACGTCATTTTTTACACCCCAACGCCGCAAACCATCCAACACATGATTTTTCAAATCATCAACGGTGACAAAATTCTTACCTGCACGATCAGCTTGACCACTTAGCCCTTCTAATAAATTATAGGTAAACACACCATGCTGTTTTTCTTGCCATTCAAAAGCCTTTTGTTGAGCTGTGCTGGCTGCAATTAGCGCAAAACCCTCAGCCTGTTCGTAAACATTATGAATAAACTCTGGATCAGCTAATAAATCTCTACCAATATCTAAACCAGTGTGACAAGCATCCAAAGTTAATAGCAAGCGTCGTGCTCTACTACCTTTCATATACTGCTCTACCTTAGCCACAGGAAGCGCTTGCTGTTCTAATAGGTTTCGCTGAGTATCACAAGTAATTAAAACAGGTTCTTTATGATTCCCTGCTGTCTTCACCACAATCCCATGACAAGCAAAATGCACCCAGAGTAAATCATCTGGTTGCACAGCATCACAAATTTGCTTGAGTCTCGCTTCCACATTATTACGAATCGTGATGCGTAAAGCCGCCTTTTTCTAAAGGGCGGATATAAGCGAACATGATGAATTTATTCATCCGTGAAGGGGGTCATTAATATACTCTAAAACCTTCTGAGTACTAATCTTTCCAGTCGTGTCAAACATATAAGAATGTGTCCATAAGCTAGGTAATCTCAATAATTCTGGAAATTCTTTTCTTAGTAGTCTTGATGACCTTCCTTTAAAAGCTTTAACTATTTGAGATATTGAGTGGTGCGGATCATATTCAACTAGTAGATGTATATGATCCGGCGCAACTTCTAATGCTTTGATAATCCACTTCTTGTCATTAGCAACAGACTGGAATACTTCAATGCATCGAAGTTTTAAGTTTTCGTTATTAGCGAATACACGAGCGCGTCTGCATGGTATCCAGATTAAATGGACAGTAGCTAATCCAACAGCATGATTGTAATGATTATAAACAGTTTTCATGTAGATGAGTATTGATTATCTACACCACTGATGATATCATAATCACATGAAAACCCTGAAGTTTAAACTGTATCAGCACAAAAGAAATAGATTCCTCAAGCGCATGATTAACGCGAGTGGGATAATCTACAATCATTGTATTGCCCTACACAAACGCTACTATCGAATGTGGGGCAAACACTTAAGCTGTGCAAAACTTCAATCTCATATTGCCAAACTGCGGAAATGTAATCCATTTTGGCAAACAGTAGGTTCTCAATCAGTACAAGATATTTGTCAACGCATTGAGAAAGCCTACCAATTATTTTTTAAACACAACAAAAAAGGAGTTAGACCGCCAGGATTTAAAAAAGTTAAGAAATACAAATCATTCACTCTTAAACAATCTGGATACAAGTTTTTAGGTGGAAATCGAGTCAAGATTGGGAACAAAGTTTATCAATTTTGGAAGTCGAGAGAGATAGAGGGAACAGTCAAAACCTTAACCATAAAACGCACTCCTTTAGGCGAGCTATTTATGATTATAGTTGTTGATGATTGTTCTAATTCAAAAATCAAGTTTGCGACTGGTAGAATAGCGGGATTTGATTTTGGATTAAAAACATTCCTCACTTGCTCGGACGGAACAAAAATTGAGTCTCCCCAATTTTTAAAACAATCATTAAATGCCATTAGGAAAGCTAGCCGACAGCATTCTAAAAAACTCAAAGGTTCATCAAACAGAGAGCGATTTAGAAAAAATCTAGTTCGCAAATATGAGGATATTTCTCATCGTAGACGTGATTGGTTTTGGAAACTCGCTCATAAATTAACAGATAATTTTGATGTGCTTTGTTTTGAAACCTTAAATCTTAAAGGAATGCAACGTCTTTGGGGTAGGAAAATATCAGACTTGGCGAGGCGTGAATTTCTGCAAATTCTAGAATGGATTGCTAAGAAGAAGCATAAACAAGTAGTGTTTGTAGATCAATGGTATCCATCCACAAAAACTTGTTCTAGCTGTGGACACATTTTAGAAAAATTGGATTTGTCGATTAGACGCTGGCGTTGTCCTTCATGTCAATCTGAAAATGATAGAGATGAAAACGCCAGTCTTAATATTAAAAGAGTCGGGAGTTCGACTCTAGGCGTAGGAGATGTTAGACAGTCTCAGACTGCAATCTCTGTTTGATGCCTGAATCCCCCGTTTTCAAAACGGGGGAGTGGCTCAAAAGCTCACGTCATCCTATTCACAGATGGGCAAATTTTATCGCTGGATATTCGCCTGAATTTGTATCTATATGTATCTAAGATCTTTATGGAATACATATTCCCACAGGTCAACTTACTCTATCTTTGCTGGAAAAAATAGGTTTCAAGAAAACACAAATCAAGCTCTTGAGAACTAGAGGAAGCCGTTGGATTTTATCGAAACGTGAAGGTGCAGGTACACCAATTGGAGACAATGGAAGAAGACCTGGAGTTCTCTGAGACTAGCAAGACTGAGATTACAGAATCTAATACTCTTTACAAAGTAGCTTTTGCTGCTATGCAACGAATATATTGAAGTTTATCTTAGTCTGAGCAAGCAGTCTGATGGCTTTGCAAATATTCAGAATCTTAATTTAATTTCTCGTGATAGTCGCTTAGTTGTTATCTATAGACTTTCATTGGGTTTAGATCCAGATACTTCAACTCCAGAGGAAATTAAACGTGAAGTTGAGCGTATGCTAGCGGTAACTCTGGATACGGAGTCAGCGATTACAGGGGGAGTTTATGAAAGAATACGTCTTTTTGCAAACTCTTTAGTGGATCATCTATTTGCAGAGACTGATGATCTAAGGCGCTCATATTGTAAATTGCAGCGTTCAATTTGATGGGCAAAACCCTGTCCGTTATATTTAATATGTTCATTTGCCTGTTATTTACATTTAGGTAAGTTATTGTGGACATCACAGCTACTTTAAACGAGATTACAGCCCTTAGCGTTGAAGATCGGATTCGTCTTGTGCAAGCGATTTGGGATAGTATTGCCGCAGAGCAAGCTTCTCCTGATCTGACGGAGGTGCAAAAACGGGAACTTGATCGCCGAATGACTATGAGGCTAATCCCGATGATGTCCTGACATGGGAAGATATTAAGGCTTCGATCAAGAGTCAACAATGAATTATGTATTGGTGTTTCGTCCAGAAGTTCGCGAAGAACTCAATGAGGCATATACTTGGTAAGACAACCAGCAGCCAGGACTTGGCGACGAGTTTTTAGACTGTGTGGATGAAATGCTAAATCGAATTTGCCAGATGCCAGAGTCGTACGCAGTTGTCTATCGTGATGTACGACGGGCTGTAGTACGACGCTTCCGTATGCTGTGTACTACCGTATTGTATCGAGTCGGGTGATTATAACAGCAATTTTTCACGCCCGGAGAGATCCAAAAGCATGGCAGACGCGAACCTAACACAAACAATGTTTATAGACTACGTAGTACCATTCTAAGTCTAGAGCAGCTTAACATTACCCCTCAATTACCCAACAGATACCGCATCTGAATCCGAATGTGAGTATTTGCACCTTCCACAACGATCGCAGCTTCTGCAAATTCAGGTGAACCTATGCGAATTTTGGGGTTACGGGAGAACCCGAAACCTTCAGTAGGAATGCCTAAAAAATTACAATTGAGTTTACCGTCACAATTAGCGTCATGAATCACAGCAACCGCGTACTTGCCTGCTGGTAAATTCTGAAACGTAACAGTAGGTGTAGTGTCTGTAATCTTCATAGACGCAGATTGCAAAGCGCGATCGCCACTAGTGGGAAAGCCCTCACTATTAGAGAATAAATTCAGGCAGATTTGACCTCGCTGATTTTTTAACCCATCGATACTAATCGTCAGGTTGCAGTTACCAGATTCTCTCATCATCTCACGAGCATTCCAGCATAAATGTTTATAACTGAAAACGGGCATTTAAATCAATGGATTAATCCCCATCTCTCCTCTTCTAACTTTCACTCAAACTCAGCCTTTGCAATCGTGGCGCGAAAGAATTCCAGATAACGTTCTGTACCAAACCACCAACCCGCGTTCATTTGGGATGGAATTGTGAAGCCACCAAACTTTTGTTCTGCTTGAAATTCTACGCCAAATGGGATATAATTCCAACTACTATCCTCTGTCTTATCTCCCCAACGTAGCAGAGAAAGCTTTAAAAGTTTGCCATTGCTGTCTACAACCAGCGTTAGTGTCACAGGTTCATCATCAATAACAAAATTTGCTTGCACAGTCCTCTCATCAATAGCCTGCCAAATAACACCTTGTTGAGGCAACAACGCAGAAGGTAGCCAGACAAACTCGCCTGCAAGTCTGCCAATACTGGAACGAGCAACATCGTGCGTGTGAGCATTTACTAAAGGAACAAGTCCCCACAGAGAAAACCGCATTCTACTCGTTCCATGAATGTAGTAATCAGCACCCATAAATTGAGACAAACCACGTCCAACTGTAGCTTGCCAAACAAATCCCTTTAGCAGTGAAATTCTCTGTTTGGCTGCATTGGAACCCAAGGTTTATCTTCTCCCAACCGAAAACTACCACTCATTTCCAAAGTTACCGAAGACGCCAAAGGGGTTCCTGGTGCGATCGCATGTAAGAAGTAGCGCTGCACTGAGTTGGGTAAACCAGCAACCATGTCTTCTGTAAAAACATTTTCTGTGGGTAAATCTGTAAGTTCTAGCCAGATTTTACTGAGTTTGTTGTCATTTTTAATTCTTACAACTACCAACATCAAAAATGCGATCGCCAGTAATACCGCAATATTAAATAAGATTTTTGTCAACATATAGATTTAACTCCAGTTGGAATCAATTTCCAACTTAGGAGCAAAAAATGAGAAACTTTTGAGGAAGTGAACTGTCAGGCTTTTTGAATGATGGAACCTAAATTCCATCAAACGCGATCGCACTCGTCAGCAACTCTCGGTAAAAATGAGAAAAAATCGTAAGTTCCGTCAGACTCGATACTCCCAACTGATTCAGACAACTCTGATTGTATTAGTATTGTTGATCAGTTTCCTGTTAACATCTGTACAAGCACAATCCGCAGTAAAATATGCACCAGTTGCTGTAGATGGTCGGCTGGTTTTTCGAGTCAGCAGTAACGAACAATCGAAAGCTCAAGAAAGGGCTAAATTCATTACTTCTCAATTGCAAGCAGTTGTAAAATCCCATGAAGCGCCTGATATCAGGATTGAACAACGTAATGATTCTCCAATTATTTTAGTTAATGGTCGGTACTTGTTAACTGTCACCCAGAACGATATAGATTCTGCTGATAGTCCACAAGAACAAGCTAGGGTTTGGGTTCAACAAATTGAAGATGCGATCCAAAAAGCCCAAGGCGAGAGAGGCGCAGAGTTTATTCGCAATACATCGATCCTCAGTGTTGTGATTGTGTTGATGGCCGTCGGCGTAAATCGGTTGTTAGGAATTTTATGGCAACTCACTCAGCACCGAGTCTCGCAAATGCTAGTTTCGGCTAACTCCTCAAGTGACAACCAAGTCCAAAATACATCACGTTTTCTTCTCAAAGCAATATTAATTTCAGCGCGGGTACTACTTTGGGTGGGAGTTTCCCTTTACATTACGAATCTATTTCCCCTCACCCGTGAGTGGAGTTATAACATCACCATCAGAATAATTAGCAGTCTCACCTCTCCCATTTTTTCCCTGGGACAAAAAGCCTATTCACTCACAGACATCTTTATCTTAATTGTCTTGCTTTTGGGGCTAATTATCTTTGCAGGCGCAACAACAAATTTATTACGCTCTCGCATTTTACATCGGACACGCATCAGTAGAGGAGCGCAAGAAGCGATCGCAGTTATTTGCAAATATGCCTTTATTAGTTTTGGTACGATTGTTTTGCTACAAATTTGGGGACTAGATCTTAGTTCTCTAACAATTGTAGCCAGCGCCTTGGGTGTAGGAATTGGTTTTGGTTTCCAAGACATTGCTAAAAACTTTGGTAGTGGAATAGTACTGTTATTTGAACGTCCCATCCAAGTCGGTGACTTCATCGAAGTAGGCGAATACATGGGAACAGTAGAATATATAGGAGCGCGTAGTGTAGTAATTCGCACCCTAGATCGTATTTCTATTATCGTCCCCAACTCCCGCTTCTTAGAAACAGAAGTCATTAACTGGAGTCATCGCAACCCTGTTTCTCGCATTCATTTACCAGTAGGTCTTGCCTACGGTTCAGATGTAAACTTGGTAAAAACAGCACTCATTGAAGCAGCTGTTGCTCATCCTGAAATTTTAAAACTACCCCAACCTCAAGTATTCTTCAAAGGTTTTGGTGAAAGCGCTATAGACTTTGAACTCTTAGTATGGATTGATAAACCCCACCTACAAACACCAATCAAAAGCGACATCTATTTTCTCATCGAAGCCTCCTTGCGAAAACACAATATTGAAGTTCCCTTCCCCCAAAGAGACTTGAATATGCGTACAGGCGATTTACCCATCAAACTTTCACCAGAAATAGAACAAGCATTATTGCGCTTAACTCAAGGAGTGAATGGAAATGGTAAATCGATGAAGTAGGGGATTGGGAAGTGTGGGAAGTATGAGGAGTGTGGGGAGTGTTAGGGGTAGTGAACAACCACTAACTACTAACCACTAACCACTAACCACCAACCACTAACTACTAACTACTAACTACTTTGAATCTTTGTGTCCTTCGCGTCTTCGCGGTTCGTGAAATAGCTATTCTGTGAGTGGGAAGAGACTGACTCAAACCTATGATATTAAAAAAGAAGACATTCCGCTTCTTAGCACTGGTTCTGATAGCTACTTTACTATGCATCAGAATTTCACCAGTATTAGCAAAAGTTCCTAATCCCAATCCTTCTACTTCCCCCACAATCTCTTCTGCTTTACAACAAGGGAAAACACTCTACGACAGTGGACAGTTTGCACAAGCAGTACAGGTGTTGCAGCAAGCAGCCCAAAATTATCGTCAGCAGAGTGATACAAAAAGACTTGCCGTGACATTGAGTAACCTTTCTCTTGCTTACCAACAACTTGGTGCATGGAATCAAGCCAAGCAAGCAATTACAGAAAGTCTCAATCTTCTCAAAAACATAGACGATCGCAAAATTTTAGCTCAAACTCTCGACATTCAAGGACGTCTGCAACTTGCAATGGGAGAATCAGAAAATGCCTTGCAGACTTGGCAGCGCTCAGCAGATATTTATAGCAAAGCAAATGATCAAAATAGTGTAGTGCGATCGCAAATCAATCAAGCCCAAGCATTAATCTCGAATGGATTTTATCGTCGGGCAGAAGCAACACTATTACAAGTAAACCAGACATTGGGATCGCAAAACGACTCCCTAGAAAAAGCAGTGATGTTGCGATCGCTAGGGGATGTCCTCCAATTAGTAGGCAAATTACAACAATCTCATATAGTCCTTGAAGAAAGTTTGGCAGTAGCCAAACGCTTGCAATCACCTAATTATATTGCCGCAAGTCTTTTCAGTTTAGGTAACAACGCTCGCGATCGCCAACAAACGCAACAAGCAATTAACTTTTATCAACAAACAGTTAAAGAACCTTCCTCGCCTCTGTTAAAGGTTCAAGCCCAGCTTAATCTTCTCAGTCTGCTTATTGAGGAGCAAAAACCAACAGCTGCTTTAAATTTAGTACCACAAATTCAATCCCAACTCGACCAACTCCCTCCCAGCCGCGCCAGCGTTTACGCCCAGATTAATTTTGCTCAAAGCCTTTTGATTTTATATTCGGTAGAGAACCAATCTAAAATCCAAAATCCAAAATCTAAAATTGCTAAAATTCTCGCCAAAGCCGTACAACAAGCACGCAATTTAAACGATCAACGCTCCTTAGCTTATGCTTTGGGAACTCTAGGTAGTCTGTATGAATATAACAAACAATGGCCTGAGGCACAAAAGCTGACCGAGCAAGCGTTATTTTTAGCGCAGAGTAGTAATGCACCTGATATAGCCTATAAATGGCAATGGCAGTTAGGCAGATTACTCAAAGTACAAGGGGATATTCCCAAAGCGATCGCAGCCTATGATTTAGCAATCCAAACCCTCGAATCGATTCGTAACGACTTGGTAGCAGTCAACCGAGAAGTACAATTTAGCTTTCGCGACAGCGTCGAACCAGTGTATCGAGAATCAGTACAATTACTGTTAGATACTCAACAAACACAACCAGAAGAAAAAACTTTAGAAAAAGCACGCCAAAGGATTGAAGCCCTGCAAATCGCCGAATTAGATAACTTCTTCCGTGAAGCATGTCTTCAAGGACAGCGTATACTATTAGACCAAGTCGTAGATAAAGAAAATCCGACGGCTACCATTCTATACCCAATTATTCTTCCTGACGAACTACAGGTAATAGTTAAAATTCCTAAACAACCCCTACGACACTACAGCACCCAGATTTCCCAAACAGAAGTAGAGCAAATAGTTAGCCAACTGCGGCAAAATCTTGTTAATCCGGCAGCAATCAAAGCCACGCGCACCCAGTCACAGCAAGTTTACAACTGGCTAATCAAACCAATTGCATCACAATTATCAGCTAGTGGGGTAAACACTTTAGTATTTGTACTAGATGGAGCATTGCGTAATTTACCAATGTCTTCTCTATATGATGGTCAACAATATTTAGTAGAAAAATACGCAACTGCCCTAAGTGTCGGTTTGCAACTCCTTGATCCCAAACCATTACAGCGACACCAGCTGCAAGCCTTAACTGCCGGATTAACTTATCCACCACAAGCATACTCCGACTTCGCACCCCTACCCGCGATCAGGACAGAAATTGAGTTAATTAGTGAAGCAGGCATATCAACAACCAACCTATTAGATCGACAATTTACAAGTAAAGAACTAAAGAAAAAAGTAAACACTACACCTTTTAACGTAGTGCATTTAGCAACTCACGGTCAGTTTAGTTCCCGTGCTGATCAAACATTTATCTTGGCTGCCGATGGTCCAATTAACGTGACTCAATTTGACAGTATCCTTCGTAATCGGGATGATATCAGACCCGAAGCATTACAACTACTAGTGTTAAGTGCATGTCAGACAGCAGTAGGAGACAAACGTGCAGCTCTTGGTTTAGCGGGAGCAGCTGTACGTGCAGGCGCACGCAGCACGATCGCTTCTCTGTGGCAGATTGATGACGAATCCACTGCTCAATTTGTTGGTGCTTTTTACCGAGAACTCAAAGAAGCCAACATTACCAAAGCCGAAGCTTTGCGTCGCGCCCAGCTACAATTGCTCAAACATCCCAACTATAATGCGCCTAGCTTTTGGTCAGCTTACGTACTGATTGGAAATTGGTTGTAAGTAGAAGGCAGAAGGCAGAGGGCAGATGGCAGAAGCACGAATCCGTATCTACGGTGTAGGTACACTCATGGCACATTGATAATCTATCTGTGTTCATCTGTGTTCATCTGTGTTCGTTAACCTGATACCTTGCACTGCGATGATGAACATTGCCAGGTCTAGGTGCAAGACCCCACAGGCAATTATGCCCACCACAAGAGCATGAAAATTTGACTTTTCCTACACCCTTACACCCCCACACCCATTTATGTTGCTTCTTCAATTCACATTAGACGTAAATTAGTTACTAGTTAATAACTACAAACTACTAATCACCAATTACTTAAAACTAAAATTATTTTTTTGCGTAATTTTTGTAATTAAGCGCGACTTATATACAGCAGCATTAAACCTTGGGGAATGATCTATGTCACACCAAACTTATAATCTTGATGATATTGCTTTAACACTGCCCATCACTCAAGCGACCCGCACTACTGCCCAGCAGTTTGCTCATCAACTGCCATATCCTCAAATTGCGGAACGAGTCCGTTTAAATACCCTGTGTATATTAGCAGTTAAGGATTATTTACAAATGATGGGTATTCCTACTGTTTTGGAAGCAAGCGACAGTTGGAATCCGATTATGCGTTTGTGTGCTGATGTAGCTGATTTGGAGTTGCCAGGAATTGGGCGTTTGGAATGTCGCCCTGTACTATTGGATCAACAAATTGGTTATGTTCCGCCTGAAACTTGGGAAGAACGAGTAGGTTACGTGTTTGTGCAAGTAGACGAATCTCTGCAAGAAGCAAAATTACTAGGATTTGTCCCTAATGTCGCCACCGAAGAGATACCTTTAACTCAACTGCAACCTCTAGAGGGTTTAATTGAACACCTAGCACCTGCTTTCACATTATCAGTTCCAGAGTTGGTAAATTTGAGCCAATGGTTTACAGGTATATTTGAGGCAGGATGGCAAACCATAGAATCCTTGTGGAATCAACCAGAAATAGCTCCAGCTTTTGCGTTCAGAAGTGGCAACTTGCTCGAAGATGAAACTAATAATCAGCAAGAAACAGTGGTGAGACGAGGAAAATTAATTGACTTAGGAATCCAGATTGCCAACCAATTCGTTATGTTGGTTGTAGAAATTAGCCCCCAAGCAGATCAACAAACCAGCGTTCTCGTACAACTGTACCCTGCTAACAATCAAAATTACCTCACCCCAGGAGTGCAACTCACTGTTTTAGACAAATCAGGAGCAGTATTTTTAGAAGCCCAAGCTAGAAGTGCAGATAATTATATTCAATTAAAGTTTAGAGGAGAACCCAAAGAAGAATTTACCGTTCAAGTAGCACTCTATGATGCCTGTGTAAAAGAACATTTTGTAATTTAGTCAAGGGTCAAGGATCAATGGTCAAGTGTCAACGGTCAAAAGTTCTTAATTGTTCTCCACTCCCTCATCTCCCCACCTCCCCTAATCCCCACTAGGGGTCGGTGAGTTCCCCACCTCTCCACCTTTTTCAACTATGGGTAAGTTAGTAGTTCTAAAATTTGCTGACGGTAGCTTTGAGCAAGGATTTGCCGTTACCCTACAAATTGGTGAAGAAGGTAAGTTACCTGATTCCGAAATTGCAGGTAGACTACCACCAGCAACGGAATTATTACACAAGTATAAAGAATGGCAGTCTAGCTATTCGAGATTAGACAATCGTTATCGCTTATCTGCTGACAAAGTACAAGTAACGAATGTATCAATAGTCAAAGAGTGTGATCAAACTGCGTATGTGTTGCGATCGCATCTTAATTCCTGGCTACTAGCTGCGGAGTTTCGTCCTGTCCGTGAGAAATGGCTAGAAAGATTGTTGCCTACGGATATAGTGCGAGTCATTTTACAAACAGAAAATCGCGAATTGCAGCGTTTGCCCTGGCATCTTTGGGACGTGTTGGAACGTTACCCCAAGGCGGAAATTGCTATTGCACCTCCAAGATACGAGCGCATTGCTGTCAAGAAAACCCATAATAAAAAAGTAAATATCTTAGCAATTATTGGTAATAGTCAAGGAATTAATACTCAGGCAGATAAAGCTTTACTCCAAGCTTTACCCACAGCGGAAGTCAGCTTTTTAGTTGAACCACAGCGTAAGGAATTAAATGATTGTCTCTGGCAAAAAACTTGGGATATCCTGTTTTTCGCTGGACACAGTTCTAGTCAGGGAAATAATGGTGTCGGCAAGATTTATTTAAATAAAACTGATAGTCTTACGATTGACGAATTAAAATACGCCTTAAAAAAAGCAGTGGAACGAGGCTTGCAGTTGGCAATTTTCAATTCCTGTGATGGTTTGGGATTGGCAGAAAAACTAGCCAATCTGCACATTCCTCAGATGATCGTGATGCGTGAACCCGTTCCTGATTTGGTCGCACAGGAATTTTTGAAGTATTTTCTCGGTGGGTTTGCTAATGGTGAACCTTTATACTTAGCAGTGCGAGAGGCACGAGAAAGATTGCAAGGACTGGAAGATAGATTTCCCTGTGCTACTTGGCTACCGGTAATTTGTCAGAATCTGGCAGAAATACCACCCACTTGGCAAGAGTTCACGGGTTGGATTCATCCAAACAAGTCTGGCAAACAAAGTTATAATTTTTCTAATCTAGTACGTATAATTATCTGTTTTCTAATTAATAGTGTATTTATTACTGCAATTCCTACTGGCTTGAAATTTTTAGAAGTCCTACAAAATTGGGATTTACAAGCCTTTGATCTGATGATGCGATCGCGTTCAGTTTTTATCAATGAAGATCCTGACCCACGTCTATTATTAGTAACCGTTGGAGATGCTGATATTGCAGCTCAGCGCCGCAGAGGCGAATTTTTGAAAGGAACATCTGTGTCTGATCAAACTCTTAACAAAGTTTTGGAGAAACTTCAGCAGCATCAGCCACAAGTCATCGGTCTAGATATTTACCGTGATTTCCCAACAGAAACAGCAAATTTACATAAAAGTTTCCAGCAAACTGACAATTTAATTGGAGTCTGCAAAGGTAGCGATACAACAATCAATACTAGTGGTATTGAACCACCACCAGAAATTCCCCAATCCCGCTTAGGTTTTAGTGACTTCGTTCATGATGCTGATGGAGTAGTACGTCGGCACTTGCTATTTATGAACCAAGAAGCAACCTCACCCTGTCCTGCTCCTTATTCTCTCAGCTTACAACTAGCACTGCGCTATTTAGAGGCTAAAGGAATCAAATCAAAGTTGACTCCCAGAGGCGATTTCCAAATTGGTGATGTTAATTTCCAACTCTTAAAACCACGAACAGGCGGTTATCAAGGCATTGATGCCAATGGTGGTCAAATTTTACTCAATTACCGTTCATCAAAACGAATTGCAGAACAAGTGTCATTGACACAACTTTTGTCAGCTCCAATTAACCCCAACGCGATCAAAAACAAAATAGTCTTGATTGGTGTAACTGCTAAAGGTGATTTTCCAGATTATTGGGCTACACCCTATAGTACTGAGTTAGACCAACAAATGCCAGGAGTATTGGTACAAGCTCACATGGTTAGCCAAATTCTCAGTGCTGTTCTAGACGGTCGTCCACTACTGCGGTCATGGAATCCCTTTGCTGAAGTGATGTGGATTTGGGTTTGGTCAATAGCAGGAGGATTACTAGCTTGGCAAATACGGTACTCTTTGATACGCTTGCTAATTTTTGTTGTAGTTGGCTGCGGTATTCTTTATATTTTCTGCTTTGGTTTCTTCCTTCAAGGGTATTGGGTTCCTTTTGTTCCATCAGCTTTGGCACTCATAGGAACAGCAGGTATGACAGCAATTAGTCAAGAGTCAAAATAATTTGTTGTTGGTTAGTGGTTAGTGGTTAGTAGTTAGTAGTTAGTGGGTAGAGACGCGATGTTCCTCGCGTCTGTACATTAGTGGTTAGTAGTTGGTTGTTAGGAATCAGTACCAGCCGCAGGGATGAATAGAATTTGATACCTGATAACTGATAACTGAATTACGTTTTCTTCTATAAAAAACACTAAATTACGGAGATTTTATGAACTTAAATTTAAGCCATCTAGTTTTGGTATTTGCTCTTAGTAGTACCAGCTTACTGAGTAGTTTTTCGTTGGTTGTAGCGCAGTCAACGCCAACTCAACCTTCACAACCAACCTCACCTCAGCCTCCTAAAAGCGGAACTATAAAGGTTAATTTACCCAATTTGCCACCTGGACCTGCTCCTGGAGGTCGTCGTTTTGGTGGAGCTAGAAGAGGCAGTTGTCCCGATGTTAAACTGCCCTTAACTGCTTTAGTACCTCTGACTGAACAGCCAGCCTCGGTAACAAATGTTTGGGGTTTAACCACACAAGCACACCCTCAGCTATGGTTTTATCTACCCTACACCAAAAGTTCTGGTTATCCAGCGGAGTTTGTCCTACTTGATGATCAAACAAAAGATTCTGTTTATAACAGTGCGATCGCTCTACCAGCAAAAGCAGGTATTATCAAAGTTCCCGTACCCGAAAACACTCCGTCATTGCAAGTAGGTAAACAGTACCGTTGGTTCTTGAATATTTACTGTGATCCCCAAAAGCAATCAACCCCAATTTATATAGAAGGAGTAATTGTCCGCCTAAACCCCAATCAAAGCTTAGTTAAGCAGTTACAAAAAGCACAGCCATTACAACAGGTTGCGATTTATGCTGAGAATGGCTTTTGGTACGATGCCCTCACTACACTAGGACAATTGCGCCAGACAAATCCTCAAAATCGTACATTGCAAACACAGTGGAGAGATTTATTAGCTGGGGTTGGCTTGGGTGAGTTGGCGGTTGAACCATTGGTTCAACCATGAATTTTCTTCTCAAGTTATATCTAATACCAAATAGGCACGCGGGAGTCTTTTTCAAGATTCTTGAATAGCCTATTGATCAATGGTTTTAATCCAAAATCCAAAATCCAAAATTGGTATAATTCACTACTACTACTCTTCAATTGATATGAGTCTTTTTTGTCTAGTTCATGGTGCCTTCCAAGGCGCTTGGTGTTGGGATTTGCTAATTCCCTACTTAAAAGCACAGGGTCACAAAACTGTAGCAATGGATTTACCAATTGAAAATGCATCTGCTACTTTGTCCCAATTTGCGGATGTAGTAATTCAAGCACTGCCAAAAACTGATGATGATATTGTGCTAGTAGGTCACTCTATGGCTGGTACGATAATTCCCCTAGTTGCAGAAGCAGTCAAAGTGCGTCAACTAGTGTTTGTGGCTGGGCTGATTCCGTACCCTGGAATCAGTACACTCGACCAATTTTCTCATCATCTTGATGCTGATACGCTCAAATCATTACATTACCAGCTAAAAGACCCTAGTAAACTCCAACAGTTCCACTCGGAACCTGGTATGTTTGAACCAGCGTCCGTAGGGAAAGATTTTTCAGACGAAGCAGTATTAATGGATTTGTTCTTTCATGATTGTCAACCGGATGTAGCACAGTGGGCAATCTCGAAAAGTTGTTCGCAACAATCTATGGCATATATATTTGAAACAAATTCTCTAAAAGCTTTGCCAAAGGTTGAGCGTCAATATATTGTTTGTACTAATGACCGAATTATATCTCCTACATGGTCATGCTACGCTGCACGCAAGCGCTTAGGAGTCGATGCCATTGAACTAGCTTCCGGACATTGTCCACATCTGTCTTGTCCTGACCTTCTTGCTAAAGTATTAACTTAATTAGTTGTTCATCGCACTAATAAGCATCAGAGCCCGACAGTTTCTCATTGCTTTTCCACTCTACCTGGAAATGTACGATCACTTCGGGAGTTCTTCACATTATGCTTGATGACGAAACGCGCGTTCACGGCATCGAGAATATAATTGCATTTACAAAATCGACCATTAACAACCAACTCAAGAATATTTCCCAAATTGAACATTCCAGACATCGTAGTCCTGTGAATTATTGCGTCAACGTTCTGTGCTGATTAATTGCTTATTGTCATCAACCCAAGAAACCCAGCCTTCAGCTGGAGTGGCTTTTACCTCTATCTGCTTAACCCGAACTCAGGTTAATCTAAGGTTCAACTGAATGATATGTGGGGTTTGTTGGCTGTTCAAAAAATTTTAAGTAAAAGTAGTTGACAAAGAAGTGGAGGGTAGCTACTATAAGAAAGTGCCAAATGAGCAAGGCGCTGCAAAGCGAAGCTCGAGGGCAACCGAACCATGAAAATTGTATAGTTTGAAAGCCATTATACATAAAAAAGCCTGCGTCAGTAAAGAAATAGACCAAGGCTAAGGTCAAAAAACAAAAGCCGGATAAGAGCTAAACAAACAGTGTTTGTTTTGTTTGTAGAAACAAAACGGAGAGTTTGATCCTGGCTCAGGATGAACGCTGGCGGTATGCTTAACACATGCAAGTCGAACGGGGCTTTTCGGAGCCTAGTGGCGGACGGGTGAGTAACGCGTGAGAATCTAGCTTCAGGTTCGGGACAACATTGGGAAACCGATGCTAATACCGGATGTGCCTGTGGGTGAAAGGTTTACTGCCTGAAGATGAGCTCGCGTCTGATTAGCTAGTTGGTAGTGTAAGGGACTACCAAGGCGACGATCAGTAGCTGGTCTGAGAGGATGATCAGCCACACTGGAACTGAGACACGGTCCAGACTCCTACGGGAGGCAGCAGTGGGGAATTTTCCGCAATGGGCGAAAGCCTGACGGAGCAATACCGCGTGAGGGAGGAAGGCTCTTGGGTTGTAAACCTCTTTTCTCAAGGAAGAAGTTCTGACGGTACTTGAGGAATCAGCATCGGCTAACTCCGTGCCAGCAGCCGCGGTAATACGGAGGATGCAAGCGTTATCCGGAATGATTGGGCGTAAAGCGTCCGCAGGTGGTTGTGTGTGTCTATTGTCAAAGGGTCATGCTTAACATGATAAAGGCAGTGGAAACTACACGACTAGAGTGCGTTCGGGGCAGAGGGAATTCCTGGTGTAGCGGTGAAATGCGTAGAGATCAGGAAGAACACCGGTGGCGAAAGCGCTCTGCTAGGCCGCAACTGACACTGAGGGACGAAAGCTAGGGGAGCGAATGGGATTAGATACCCCAGTAGTCCTAGCCGTAAACGATGGATACTAGGCGTTGAGAGTATCGACCCTCTCAGTGCCGTAGCTAACGCGTTAAGTATCCCGCCTGGGGAGTACGCACGCAAGTGTGAAACTCAAAGGAATTGACGGGGGCCCGCACAAGCGGTGGAGTATGTGGTTTAATTCGATGCAACGCGAAGAACCTTACCAGGGCTTGACATGTCTGGAACTTCTGTGAGAGCAGAAGGTGCCTTCGGGAGCCAGAACACAGGTGGTGCATGGCTGTCGTCAGCTCGTGTCGTGAGATGTTGGGTTAAGTCCCGCAACGAGCGCAACCCTCGTACTTAGTTGCCAGCACTTCGGGTGGGCACTCTAGGGAGACTGCCGGTGACAAACCGGAGGAAGGTGGGGATGACGTCAAGTCAGCATGCCCCTTACGTCCTGGGCTACACACGTACTACAATGCTCGAGACAAAGGGCAGCAAGTCGGCGACGACAAGCAAATCTCATAAACTCGGGCTCAGTTCAGATCGCAGGCTGCAACTCGCCTGCGTGAAGTCGGAATCGCTAGTAATTGCAGGTCAGCATACTGCGGTGAATTCGTTCCCGGGCCTTGTACACACCGCCCGTCACACCATGGAAGCTGGTCACGCCCGAAGTCGTTACCCTAACCGTTCGCGGAGGGGGACGCCGAAGGTAGGACTGGTGACTGGGGTGAAGTCGTAACAAGGTAGCCGTACCGGAAGGTGTGGCTGGATCACCTCCTTTTAAGGGAGACCCAACCGATTTTAGATTTAAGATTTTGGATTTGAGATTTGAAAGACAATCAATCCGAAATCGGCTGTTTTCAAAAATCTAAAATTGAGTCATCCCGAGGTCGGTCGCAGGATTGATAGATATATGGCTTTCAAACTATGAAAAGGTTCGGATGATGGGCTATTAGCTCAGGTGGTTAGAGCGCACCCCTGATAAGGGTGAGGTCCCTGGTTCGAGTCCAGGATGGCCCACCTAAGAAAATGTTGAATGATGAATAATGAATGATGAAGTCAAAAATATCAGAATTCAGAATTCAGAATTTTTCATTTTTCAAGGGGGTTTAGCTCAGTTGGTAGAGCGCCTGCTTTGCAAGCAGGATGTCAGGAGTTCGAGTCTCCTAACCTCCACCTGGACTCACAAACTGCACTCACAGATTTGGAGAGAAATCTAGCATCTGAACAAACAAATTCAGGCTGCTGGGTGTAAATCCAGCCAGAACCTTGAAAACTGCATAGAGAAGCGAAAGTAGGTAGTCAGTGAACAGTAATGTCAGTGAACACTAATCAGTAGAAAAACTGGTAAGGTGGGAACTGAAAACTGAAAACTGAACAAACACCAATGTAAGTGGTCAAGCAAATAAGGGCTTGCGGAGGATACCTAGGCACGCAGAGGCGAAGAAGGACGTGGTTACCAACGAAAAGCTCCGGGGAGTTGGAAGCAAGCATAGAGCCGGAGATGTCCGAATGGGGGAACCCTAAAAACTGCCTATTGAATATATAGATAGGTAAGAGCGAACCGGGCGAACTGAAACATCTAAGTAGCCCGAGGAAAAGAAATCAAACGAGATTCTCCAAGTAGTGGTGAGCGAACGGGGAAGAGCCTAAACCAACGAGTATAACTTGTTGGGGTAGTGGGACAGCGTGATGCGAATCGTAGAGTTAGACGAAGCATTGAAAAGATGCACCAGAGAAAGTGAAAGTCTTGTAGTCGAAAACTTGAAGATAGTAGCTGTATCCCGAGTAGCATGGGGCACGTGAAATCCCATGTGAATCAGCCGGGACCACCCGGTAAGGCTAAATACTCCTGTGTGACCGATAGCGAAACAGTACCGCGAGGGAAAGGTGAAAAGAACCCCGATAAGGGGAGTGAAAAAGAACATGAAACCGCAAGCCTACAAGCAGTGGGAGGACGATTGAACGTCTGACCGCGTGCCTGTTGAAGAATGAGCCGGCGAGTTATAAGCACTGGTAGGTTAAGTGAAAAACACCAAGCCAAAGCGAAAGCGAGTCTGAAAAGGGCGGATATATCAGTGTTTATAGACCCGAACCCTGGTGATCTAACCATGACCAGGATGAAGCTTGGGTAACACCAAGTGGAGGTCCGCACCGACCGATGTTGAAAAATCGGCGGATGAGTTGTGGTTAGGGGTGAAATGCCAATCGAACCAGGAGCTAGCTGGTTCTCCCCGAAATGTGTTGAGGCGCAGCGGTTGTGAACAACTCGGGGGGTAAAGCACTATTTCGGTGCGGGCTGCGAGAGCGGTACCAAATCGAGATAAACTCAGAATACCCGAAGAAGACACAGCCAGTGAGACGGTGGGGGATAAGCTTCATCGTCAAGAGGGAAACAGCCCAGACCACCAGCTAAGGTCCCGAAATCATCGCTAAGTGGCAAAGGAGGTGGGAGTGCATAGACAACCAGGAGGTTTGCCTAGAAGCAGCCACCCTTGAAAGAGTGCGTAATAGCTCACTGGTCAAGCGCTCCTGCGCCGAAAATGAATGGGACTAAGCGATGTACCGAAGCTGTGGGATTACATTGTAATCGGTAGGGGAGCGTTCTATACAGGAAGAAGCACTAGCGGCAAGCAGGTGTGGACAGTATAGAAGTGAGAATGTCGGCTTGAGTAGCGCAAACATTGGTGAGAATCCAATGCCCCGAAACCCCAAGGGTTCCAGAGCCAGGTTCGTCCACTCTGGGTTAGTCGGGACCTAAGGCGAGGCCGAACGGCGTAGTCGATGGACACAGGGTCAACAATCCCTGACTAAAGTATGGGAGCATTGCTAGGGACGCATGAGTGGAGGCTACACCCTAACTGGATTGGGAGGAGTTTACGAACTCCGAGTAGTCGAAATGAGTGTCAAGAAAAGCTAGTAATGTGTTGAGCATACTTTACCCGTACCCGAAACCGACACAGGTGGGGAGGTTGAGAATACCAAGGGGCGCGAGATAACTCTCTCTAAGGAACTCGGCAAAATGGCCCCGTAACTTCGGAAGAAGGGGTACCCGAGAAGTCGGGTCGCAGTGAAGAGATCCAGGCGACTGTTTACCAAAAACACAGGTCTCCGCAAACTCGTAAGAGCATGTATGGGGGCTGACGCCTGCCCAGTGCCGGAAGGTTAAGGAAGTTGGTCAGGGGGCAACCCTAAAGCTGACGACCGAAGCCCCGGTGAACGGCGGCCGTAACTATAACGGTCCTAAGGTAGCGAAATTCCTTGTCGGGTAAGTTCCGACCCGCACGAAAGGCGTAACGATCTGGATGGTGTCTCGGAGAGAGACTCGGCGAAATAGGATTGTCTGTGAAGATACGGACTACCTGCACCTGGACAGAAAGACCCTATGAAGCTTTACTGTAACCTGGAATGGTGTCCGGGCTGAGCTTGCGCAGGATAGGTGGGAGGCGTAGAGGCATTCCTTGTGGGGGATGTGGAGCCAACGGTGAGATACCACTCTAGTTCAGCTAGGATTCTAACCCGCGACCGTGAGCCGGTCGGGAGACAGTTTCAGGCGGGCAGTTTGACTGGGGCGGTCGCCTCCTAAAAGATAACGGAGGCGCGCAAAGGTTCCCTCAGCACGCTTGGAAACCGTGCGACGAGTGTAAAGGCATAAAGGGAGCTTGACTGCAACACCAACAAGTGGAGCAGGTAGGAAACTAGGCCTTAGTGATCCGACGGCGCAGCGTGGAATGGCCGTCGCTCAACGGATAAAAGTTACTCTAGGGATAACAGGCTGATCTCCCCCAAGAGTCCACATCGACGGGGAGGTTTGGCACCTCGATGTCGGCTCATCGCAACCTGGGGCGGAAGTACGTCCCAAGGGTTGGGCTGTTCGCCCATTAAAGCGGTACGTGAGCTGGGTTCAGAACGTCGTGAGACAGTTCGGTCCATATCCGGTGCAGGCGTAAGAGTATTGAGAGGAGCCTTCCTTAGTACGAGAGGACCGGGAAGGACGCACCGCTGGTGTACCAGTTATTGTGCCAACAGTAGACGCTGGGTAGCCATGTGCGGAGCGGATAACCGCTGAAAGCATCTAAGTGGGAAGCCCACCTCAAGATGAGTACTCTCATGGAGCAATCCAGTAAGGTCACAGGTAGAACACCTGTTTATAGGCTCTAAGTGGAAGTGCAGTAATGTATGAAGCTGAGGAGTACTAACAGACCGAGGGCTTGACCTCACCTTTAACATTGTTTCGCTTCAACATTCTATGCAGTCTTCAGGGTTTTGTTGATTGCTAATTGCTCATTGGTAATAGCTCCAACTAAATATTACCAATTACCAATTACCCATTAGCCTTTCCTGGTGTCTATGGCGCGGTGGAACCACTCTGAACCCTTCCCGAACTCAGTTGTGAAACGCTGCTGCGGCGACGATAGTTGGAGGGTTGCCTCCTGTCAAAATAGCTCGATGCCAGGACTTTTTTTCATACAAAAGCCTCCCCACACCACAAAGGGAGGCTTTTGTTATTTATTTGTTTTTTGTAGCTTAGATGAATTATGTGTATTAATGTGTATTACAGCGTAATCCTATGTGTGGGTGACATTTTAATTTTAGAGCTTCAGGTGATCGCGATCGCCTTTTACCAAAAGTTGTTGCTATGGTTGACATAGTTGCAAGAGTTGGTCGATGATACTTGTTGGGCAGATGTATAACCATACCAAAGCTAGTGGACAAGGATCAGGATTAGATGCAGTAGTTGAGGAAATGGGGCAAAGATTCGCACGAAAATCTCGCAAATCCAAGTCTCAAGCAGCAGCGTTGTAGAAAATAGCTCGATAATTGTCCTTTCCGAGGTGTAATGTTGAAGCTCAGAACTTGGATGTTGAAGTAAATTGCTTGATGTTTCGAGTTCTGATCTCGATTTTTGGAGTAAAAAGCTCGATGTTTCGAGTTTTGAAGCTGATGTTTCAAGTAAAACACTCGACGTTTCGAGTTCTGAAGACAATCACGGTGAATTTTTCACACCTCGAAACGTTCAAAAAATGACAGTGCGGATACTTAGGCCAAAAGTTACTGATAAAATTATTGACCTTTTCCCTCTCTATGAAACGTGCAGCCTGCTTTCTCTAAAATCTTGATCAACTCTTTAGGTTTTAGAAAGGGAATGTTTTTAGGCATAGACTTTCCTTAATTCATAAATTTCCGAATTTTGTTCTTCTATAGTTAAAAATTCATGTAATTCTTTTATAGAAATAGGTGCTTTATAAATATTGATCTCAGTTTCATACACATCTTCAAAAGAATCAATTGCTTCTTTTAACTTGCTAACTGCACCTTCTTGAGTATTCCCCTGCCCTACAATTCCATTTTCTAGACACAAAGCAACCCAATAGCCAGCACTTTGTCTTAATTGGTTTTGACATATTAATTCTTCATATTAAGTAATACCAATTCAAAAAATGTTTGCGACAGATAAGGCATTGAGGATGAAGTCATAACCAGTCAAAGAAGCAGCAATTTGAGGAGTGAGGAGAGCTAGGAGTTGAGCAACCTTGGTTTGCAGATGCTCCAGGTGATCAAATAGCTCCCATTTCAAGTCTTGCTTGAGATATTCCCAAACGCGCTCTATGGGATTCAGTTCAGGAGAATGAGCAGGCTGGAACAAAAGAACAATATTCTCTGGAATTTGTAAACGTTTAGCTTTATGAAATAAGCCGTTATCAACTTGGAGAATGTTAAGTGATTTGGGATAACAGGCAGCGAACTCGTTCAAAAATTGTTGGTAGCATTCGGTATCAACATGAGAAAACTGCCAAAATAAACTTTCCCCAGTAAGTGGTTCAACTGCTCCATATAGCCAGAACGCTTTAAATTGCCACTGCCAATCACCAATAGGCTTAACTCCGGGAAGAGTAATTTTACGTCCTTCAATGGTTTTGAGTCCAAATCGACTCTCATCTTGTACAAAATAACGAATATTTTCGTACTGGGGCAAGATAATGGCACTGTATTGAGCAATTAATTGCAAGTCATCACCGAGTTTTTTTTAAAAGACTCTAGTTTTTCTTCGTCCTGTTTTCGGTTACGCGGACGTGGGACTTTCAGCTTGGCTTTGAGCCTGTAACGTGCCAGATGATGTACAGTTGCGTACTCAGCTTGCACACCCAAGGTTTTTTCTAACCAATGTTGTATTTGTGTGTACCGTTGAAACCCACCTTCTGGTTGTTCGAGTTGTTTTTTCAAACTCGATACAGCCCAATCTGGTATTGCTCTTTTTCGACCTGAACTCGTTCCAAATTCAACAACCGCCTCAATTCCTCCTTCTCGATAATCTGCCAACCATCGATGTACTGTAGCTCGATGTTTTCCCAAGATTTTAGCAATCTCACTTACACTCATTTCTTGCCCTTTAATCAGATATAGGGCTTGTATACGTTCTTTGCTCCGAGACTGTTTTTGATGTCTGAGCAACTTCTCTAGTTCCTCGACACTATCAACTATCTCGATCTGTGTTACCCCTACCATCACATACCCTGAATGCTACTTCTGTCTATTTTTACCATCTGTCGCATTCTTTTTTCAAATTGGTATAAGTATCAATTACTCCGTTAAAGTGGAAATTCTATAAAGTTATCTTCTTTGTGTCTTAGTGTTTCAAAAATACACACTTTCATTCCCACTCACAAAATAGGGTGAGCATCGCCCACCCTAACTTTAATTATGGAGTACGCAAATTATGGAGTACGCAACGTACCAGCCGGAATACCCAAAATATCCTCAATTTTAGGCATATCTTCCAACGCAATCACCCTACCTTCATCCTCGAAACCAGCAATTTGATCAAAATTCAAATATCGGTACAATTCCCCAGCAAAAGGATGAATCTTAGTTGCCACAATGTCCATGTATTCCTGCACTGTGGGAACTCGTCCTAATAACGCACAAACTGCTGCTAATTCAGCTGAACCAAGATACACTCGCGCATCCTTACCCATACGGTTGTTGAAGTTGCGCGTAGAGGTGGAAAACACCGTTGCACCATCAGCAACCCGCGCTTGGTTCCCCATGCACAAGCTGCAACCAGGTAACTCCATCCGCGCACCCGCCGCACCAAAAACACCATACACACCTTCTTCTTTTAATTGGTGTTCATCCATACGAGTTGGTGGACAGATCCACAAACGGGTTTTGACTGCGCCTGCACCTTCCAAAACTTTAGCTGTAGCGCGATAATGACCAATATTCGTCATACAAGAACCAACGAACACTTCATCAACGCGATCGCCTGCAACTTCCGATAATAATTTCACATTATCAGGATCATTCGGTGCTGCCACAATTGGTTCTTTGATTTCGTTCAAATCAATTTCGATTATTTCCGCATACTCAGCATCAGGATCTGCTTCCATTAACACAGGGTTTGCTAACCATTCTTCCATTTTGGCAACGCGACGCAGGATAGTTTTAGCATCGCCATAACCACGCGCTACCATGTTTTTCAACAAAGCAACATTAGAACGCAGATATTCGGAAACTGTCTCAATACTCAGTTTAATCGTGCAACCAGCACAAGAACGTTCGGCTGTAGCATCGGTAAGTTCAAAAGCCTGCTCAACTTTCAAATCAGGCAAGCCTTCTATTTCCATTATCCGCCCAGCAAAGACATTTTTCTTGTTCTGTTTCTCTACTGTGAGCAAACCTTTTTGAATAGCTACGTAAGGAATAGCGTTAACAATATCCCGTAGAGTCACACCTGGTTGCAATTCCCCTTGGAAACGTACCAAAACAGATTCTGGCATATCTAGAGGCATCACACCCAACGCCCCTGCAAAGGCTACTAACCCGGAACCAGCAGGGAAGGAAATACCCAAGGGGAAGCGAGTGTGAGAGTCACCGCCAGTTCCCACGGTATCTGGTAACAGCATCCGGTTTAACCACGAGTGGATAATTCCGTCACCAGGACGCAAGGCGACGCCACCACGAGAGGCAAAAAAGTCTGGTAGTTCGTGTTGAGTTTTGATATCAACTGGTTTGGGATAGGCGGCGGTATGGCAAAAACTCTGCATTACTAAGTCTGCACTGAAACCTAGACAAGCGAGTTCTTTCAATTCATCCCGCGTCATTGGCCCGGTGGTATCTTGGGAACCAACAGTAGTCATCATCGGTTCGCAATAAGTACCAGGACGGACACCGGGTAAACCACAAGCTTTACCCACCATTTTTTGGGCAAGGGTGTAACCTTTACCAGTGTCGGCAGGTTGTTGCGGACGGGTGAAAATCGGACTGGGTTCTAAACTTAACGCAAGTCTAGTTTTATCGGTGAGAGTGCGTCCAATTAATAAAGGAATGCGTCCGCCAGCACGCACTTCATCCAAAATAGTATCAGGTTTAAGGGTAAAGGTGGAAATTACTTCCCCTGCTTCGTTAGTGATTTCACCTTTGTAAGGATGAATGGTAATCACCATACCAGTCTCCATCTTGGTGACATCGCACTGGATGGGGAAAGCACCAGCATCTTCAGCAGTATTGAAGAAGATAGGGGCGATCGTACCACCTAAAATATATCCACCTGATCGCTTATTGGGAACATAAGGAATATCATCGCCAATGTGCCACAATACCGAGTTAATGGCTGATTTACGAGAGGAACCAGTACCTACTACATCTCCCACGTAGGCAACCGGGTATCCTTTTTTCTTCAATTCGGCGATGGTATCCAACGCTCCAGGCATGCGCGATTCTAGCATTGCTAAGGCGTGTAAAGGAATATCAGGGCGGGTTGTGGCTTGGGTAGCGGGGGATAAGTCGTCAGTGTTGGTTTCACCGGGAACTTTGAAGATAGTAACAGTAATGGCTTCGGGTACTTCAGGACGACTAGTAAACCATTCTGCTTCTTTCCAAGAATCAATTACCTGTTTGGCAAAGGGGTTGACTTTGGATAATTCCAAAATATCGTGGAAAGCATCGTACACTAGCAGTGTTTTGCTCAAAGCGGCGGCGGCGTAAGCTGCAATCGGTTCTTTGCCTTCTCCCCCCATAACTAGCGGTGTTTCGGAAGAATTAGAGAAGGATACAGTGGCAGTTTGTAGTAGTTCGATTAAAGATTGAACATTATAACCACCTACCATTGTTCCTAGCAATTGTACTGCTGCGATTGGTGAAATTAGGGGACTGGTGATTTCCTTTTTGGCAATAGCAGTGAGAAATCCGGCTTTGACGTAAGCTGCTGGATCGACTCCGGGAGGTACGCGATCGCGCAATAAATTTAATAATGTTTCCTCTTCTCCCACAGGTGGCTTTTTCAGTAATTCACACAATTCAGATGTTTGCTTTGCATCTAAGGGTAGCGGGGGAATTCCTAAAGCAGCGCGTTCAGCAACATGTTGGCGGTATGATTCCAGCATTTTACTCTCCAAAGGTTCAGGCAAAAAATTCGCTTGTATTTGTGATCACTTCCTTACTCTTATAGATGGGAAGGTGGGGAGAATCATCACCTCATCCCCTACTAATTCCTCAAAGTTGAGGTGACAAACTCAAGTTTCTGTCTGTCAGGATTTATAATTATCCCCTACAGTTACTATTGCATATATAACTCTGACAAGAGAATATTTATTTAGTTTGCACTCGTAAGTTTGGGTATTCGCTATTTTTAAGATAAAATATTAGATTTGTTTGCTGCATTAGTCTTGGAATTTGTATATGTCCAATATTTATACGGTTGAAATTCACCATCAAGGCAAAACTCATACCTTACAAGTTTCCGAAGATCAAACAATTTTATCAGTTGCAGATGCGGCTGGTTTAGAATTACCTAGTTCTTGTCATGCAGGGGTTTGTACAACTTGTGCTGGTCAAATTATTTCCGGTACAGTAGATCAAACTGATGGCATGGGTGTCAGTCCAGAACTCCAAAAACAAGGTTACGTCTTACTTTGTGTAGCCTATCCTCGTTCTGATTTAAAAATTGCCACAGAAAAAGAAGATACGGTTTATCAATTACAATTTGGGAAATAATATAGATAGGTGTTTGTTGTTCGTTGTTTGTTGATTGGGAAAATCATCAACAATCAACCACCAACTACCAACAATCAACCATTAACCACCAACTACCAACAAATACTATGACAACTCATTTCATCACCACAGAAATTAATCTTCAAGAAACTCCTACAGAATTACAAAAAACAATTGAAGCAGAACTGAAAAAGCAAGGTGAACCGCTTCGTTGGGCAATCACTTCTGTGAATGTTCCACAACAAAAAGCAACCGTCGAAGCTGTCGTCACCAAGCAAGAAAATCAGTAAACAACGAATCAGGGATTATGAATTAAAAAATTTATAATTCATAATTAAATAATTTTTCATGCGCCCATATACTTCTATTCTAATTGTACCAACTGGCATTGGGGCTGCAATTGGTGGTTATGCAGGTGATGCATTACCAGTTGCGAAAACTCTTGCCCAGGTTTGCGATCGCCTGATCACCCACCCCAATGTCATGAATGGTGCGATTCTATATTGGAATCTCCCCAATGCTTTCTATGTCGAAGGTTATGGGCTTGACAAATTTGCCTCTGGATGCTGGGGATTACGCCCCATCCATCAAAATCGTATTGGTTTACTTTTAGACCAAGGAATAGAACCAGAATTGCGCCTGCGACACCTGCAAGCAGCCGATGCAGCTAGGACAACTCTAGGATTGTCTTTAACTGATTATGTAATAACTGATGCGCCTTTAGACGTACAATTACGTACCTCTGCCTCTGGTGTCAGTTGGGGAACTATAGGTAATCCAGATAGTTTACTGCGGACGGCGGAAATATTAATTAACAAAGCAGGAGCAGAAGCGATCGCAGTTGTGGCTCGTTTCCCCGATAATATTGATGAACAAGCAGACCAAAACTACCGTCATGGTAAAGGCGTAGATCCCATCGCCGGGGCTGAAGCTGTGATTAGCCATTTAGTAGTGCGACAGTTTCACATTCCTTGCGCCCATTCTCCAGCCTTTTTACCTCCATCCCTAGATCCAGATTTATCTCCCCGTTCAGCTGCCGAAGAATTAGGTTATACTTTTCTACCAAGCGTTCTTGTTGGTTTAAGCCGCGCACCCCAATTTATTGTAAGGGAGACTGAGCAAAAGGCTGAACCAACAGATATTTGGGCTAATCAAGTAGACGCCATAATTGTGCCAGCAAGCGCATGTGGCAGTAGCGCCTTACTGAGTCTCAGCCAAAGTAAATCTTTGATAGTTACAGTTCAGGAAAATCATACTCTTATCCAAGTTCTTCCCCAACCTTTGGGGATAAAATCAGTACAGGTAAACTCATATTTAGAAGCAGTGGGTGTATTAGTTGCCCATAAAGCTGGCATTAACCCATATGCCCTTAATCCTGAAATCTTGCCATTACGTTGTTTAAATAATTAGTTTAGTAGTTAGTGGTTAGTGGTTGTTCGTTGTTTTTTGGTGATTGTAGTCCCCACACTCCCCACACTCTCCTGTCTTCCTTGTCCTCCTTGTCCTCCTTGTCCTCCCAATCCCAGTCCCCAACTCCGTGACTCAACCAGAAAAACAAGAGCCAGAAATACCCTATCTAACACGCACCCAAGTACTGGTGGCGATGGCAGTAACTGCTGTAGTTTTATGGATGATTGCCAAATTATGGTTGTATTTTGGCAATTTTACCCTGATGCCTTTAACTTGGAATTCCAGGGATTTGCTTTTAGGTGTGGGTTTAGGCTTAAGTATTACTGGTTTGAGTGGTTTAGCTTATCAACTTTGTCCCCCCTACCGGAAAAGCGCCAATTATTACTTAGAAATAGTTCTCAAACCCCTTGCTTTACCTGATTTAATTTGGTTGGGGTTATTACCAGGATTGAGTGAAGAATTATTATTTCGTGGTGTAATGTTGCCAGCTTTTGGATTAGATGATGCTGCTGTAATCGTATCCAGTCTTTGCTTTGGTGTTTTGCATCTGAGTGGTTCGCAACAATGGCCATATGTGATTTGGGCAAGTATTGTTGGACTAATATTAGGATATAGCGCTCTCCTCAGTGGTAATTTGTTAGTGCCAATTATTGCTCATGTATTTACCAATATCGTTTCTAGTTATTTGTGGAAAGTAGGAAGGTATTAAGAAGGGTGAAGGGTGTAGACGAGGCAGTGCGGTGGACTCTTCTCCCGGCATAAAGCACGTGGCGTCATCTACCGTACGCTCATAGGCTTCAAGGTAGAGTAGGATGAAGGATGAATGGGGAAAGAAAATGACTATACAGAACACAAAGAAATTTGTTTATTGTTTATTCCTGGAGGGGAGACCAAACAGTCTAAAAAGCTTGGTGTGTAAGGTGGGTAGCGTTTTGTGAGCAAAAAAGTAAGTCTAATTTTGTTAATAATATCTTCTTAATGAGAATAGGAGCTATTGCATACCAAAAGCACTTAAAAAGTCAATTGAGTTTAACAGAATATCTGTTGCTAAAAACATTGAAAAATCTGTTACAGTCAATTCCCTGAAGTAACTTTAGAAAAGTTGGCAAATACGCTACCTTTGGCAATTAAATTTGAAAGCAGAAGAAAAAGAATACAAAGATTCTTATCATTGCCAAAGCTGATAGCAGCCCCCAGTGTTAAAAAGAAGCCTTGTAGTCTACTCCATAAAGTTACTCCATAAAGTAGAGTTAAAGATAGTACCAAAAGCAACCCGGACTCTATCTTAGGGTTATACCCTACTTGCTGAGAAATTTTCTAGCCTGATTGTTAGGTTTATTCTCAGCTAAGGAAAAAATTTATATGACAACCAACGTTCCTAATGAAATCAGCAAAAATAATAATCGATCGCTATGGATGGGTATTATCCTAATTGTTTTGGGAATAATTGCGATCGCACTACCTGTTGTCACAACTATTTTCGCTGAAACCTGGTTTGCAGTAATCCTAGCTTCTGCCGGGTTTGCCAAACTATTCTATGCATATAATACTCGCGATCAAGGCGGCTTTGTTTGGAAACTATTACTAAGCGGCCTTTACATCGCTACTGGTATCATGCTACTTATTTATCCTCGCACAGGTATTCTGACACTCACTCTGTTACTAGGTAGCTTCTTATTAACCGAAGCTGTATTTGAGTTGATCCTAGCATTCAAGTTACGTCCACAACAAAACTGGACTTGGGTACTCACTGATGGTATTATTACCCTCATTTTAGGTGGAATGATTTGGTTCCAGTGGCCTTTCAATGCACCTTGGCTGCTGGGAACACTGCTTGGTGCTAGTGTTCTATTCACTGGTGTTTCTCGTGTGATGCTGTCATTGAATGGACGTTCTGCTTTAAATCCTTCAGACCAAACTGCATAATTGTTAGTAGTTAGTGGTTAGTAGGTAGTGGGTACAGACGCGATGTTCCTCGCGTCTGTACATTAGTGGTTAGTGGTTAGGAATCAGTAAACAGTGTAGACGCGCTCATAGGCTTCCCGTAGGGTACAGTGAGTAATAGAATTTGATAACTGATAACTGAACTACACCCTACTCTTACCTTAAGCCACTTGCGTGTCTACACACTCCCCACACTCCTCATACTCCCCCACTCTTCCCTGGAGGTATGAAATGACAATTACTTTAAATCACACCATAGTACCTGCACGTGACAAAGAAGCAGCAGCACGGTTTTTTGCACAAATATTTGGTCTAAAAGTTGAGCCTTCTGTAGGTCACTTTGCTGCTGTACGTGTCAATGATACTCTCACCCTTGACTTTGACGATAGAGAGGAATTTGAGTCGCACCACTATGCATTCCATGTGAGTGATGAGGAATTTGATGCAATCTTCGCACGCATCAAAAAAGCAGGATTGGAATATAGTAGCGATCCCATGCACCGAAATAAAAACCAAATCAATCATAGAAATGGAGGACGTGGTTTCTATTTCTATGATCCCGACGGTCATAATTTGGAATTGTTAACCCGTCCGTAAATATTAAGTAGAGTAATTTTTGATATCAGCTGTAATGTTCTAAGACTCATTCACGAAGTTTTGACACTCGCTGATAAAGTTCTACTAATCGTTGACGAAGTTCTGAGACTCATTCACCAGGTTTTGATACTTGTTGATGAAGTTCTGAGACTCGTTGATGAAGTTCTAAGACTCGCTAACAAGTTCCTAACACTCGTTTATACAGTTCTGAGACTCACGTTTGAAATTCTAGCACTCGTTCACAAGGTTTTGATACTTGTTGACGAGTTTTTAATGCTTATAAGTGAGATGTAAAAACTCATTAAGGATGTTTTTATACTCATCAAATTTTTTCGACCGTATTTTTGCGAGGTTGCGAGTGTAGCCTGTAAGACTACCAAATGCAACGCACCCAAGCTAAAACCGCTATTGCTAGTTTGTGGTCTGTTAACGATGGTAGTACACAAAGCTTGATGAACGCTTTCTATAGCCTATTGCAAAAACCAAACATCACCAAAGCTGAAGTCCTTAGAGAAGCACAAATATGATTGCTTACTGGTAGTTACCAGACTTTGGGTAAACAGGGAACAACAAAACAACCATCTAATATTGACTTCAGCCACCCCTACTACTGGGCACCATTTATTTTGATGGGTAATGGGTTGTAAATTGTTGTGCCGCAAGTGCGATCGCTTGTGGTAATATCCTGTGTTCCTGCACCTGAATTCTGGCGTGGAGGGTTTCGGGTGTGTCCTCCGGTAGGACGGGAACCGCCGCCTGCATTAAAATCGGGCCACTGTCCATTTCCAAACAAACTAAATGCACTGTACAGCCGACGATTTTGACACCAGTAGCTAGGGCCTGTTCCACGGCACGGGAACCTTTAAAACTAGGTAATAAGCTGGGATGAATATTAATAATCTTATTTGTAAAAGCATCAATTAATACTTCTGTTACTAGTCGCATCCAACCAGCCATAATTACCCAATCCACATCATACTGCCGTAGAGTTTGGACAATTTGCTGATCAAATTCTTCACGGCTATTGTAGTCACGGTGGTTGAGAAGTACGGCAGGTACATCCCAATAACTAGCCCGGACTGCGGCATAAGCATCTGGGTTGTTGTAAATTAATACTTGAATTTGGGCGTTAAGTTTCCCGTCTTTGATAGCTTGGGCAATTGCTTCAAAGTTACTGCCATTTCCCGAAGCCATAATTCCCAATTTTAAAGGAGTGCTTTGAGCAAATGCATCTTGAATTTGAGGAGAAACCAGGCTAGCGGTAGAATCAGGGCGGAGTGTCATAACGACAGGTTAATTTATAGATGCCAAAAATATATAGTAAATCTAGTCAGTCGTGGTTGGATAACGATACCGTTGCTGCTTGGATTTTTCTCACTCCAGCACTAATTTTATTGAGTCTTTTTATCCTTTGGCCCATTGCCTACTTGTTTTATCTCAGTTTTACTAGTGGTATGTTCACTTCTGGTGGCATACATTGGATAGGCTTAAAAAATTACTGGCGCTTGCTATCTAACTCAGATTTTTGGCAAGTTATTTTTAATACTATTTATTTTACTCTTGCTACTGTTATTCCTAGTTTGGTTATCCCTTTGGGACTAGCGGTACTGTTAAACCAGGCTTTGCCTTTACGCGGACTGCTGAGAAGTGTATATTTTTTACCTTCAATTATCTCTTTAGTTGCTGCTGGATTGGGATTTCGCTGGTTATTTCAAAACGATGGTGCTATAAATTCGTTGTTAGATGTCATAGGTATTAAAGACATTTCCTGGTTGAGTAGTACTGTTTGGGCAATGCCAGTATTAATTATCTTAAGTATTTGGAAACAACTCGGCTTTAACATGGTAGTATTTTTAGCAGGGTTACAAACAATTCCCCCGAGTCTATACGAAGCTGCGGAACTCGATGGTGTTAATGCTTGGCAAAAGTTTTGGTACATTACCCTACCTGGATTGCAATCAACTTTAATATTTGTAATTGTTACCACCATGATTTTCACATTGCGGAGTTTTGAGCAAGTGTATGTAATTACTGGTGGTGGGCCTTTGAATTCTACTAATTTAATGGTTTACTACATTTACCAAGAGGCTTTTGCTCAATTTGATTTTGGTTATGCAGCAGCAGCAGCAACAGTACTATTTGCGGTAACACTGATACTAGTATATTTGCAGTTACAAACTTGGAAAGAAGAAAGTTAAGCAATGTTTCGCCAACAGTATCATCGGATTCCTGGATTTGGAATGACAGGGGCGATCGCAAATGATCCAGCGAAAGAACCTAATTTTGCCTGACCATTAATTGTGTATCCTCCTTCCTAGTAAGGTGCATTTTGCTCTATCACAACTACTTTTTGAGGACAATTTTTTCAGGTGCATTAACAGATTTAAAAACACCTAATTCTACCTGCGCTGCTTGGGCTGCAATAGTTGGGACAACAGTAATGATAGCAGTTAATAAATACAGTAATTTGCTATTCATTAATAGTTTATCTATCTAATTGAAGAAGGCAGGAGGCTCAGTTGGCAGAAGGTTCAATGTTCCTGGGGGATTCTGACCCCCAGTAATTGTAGACCACCAAATCTGCGATTTGGTGGGGGTCTTAAACCCAATTTGGTCAAGGCAAAAGGCATATCTTCAAACTTTTCTTCCCAACTGAGCCTCCTGCCCTGGTGCCTTCTGCCTTGCCCGAAGGGCAGATAAATTCGTTTCAGGCTATATTCATTAAGCTTTATTTTTCCGAATACAAGGTATAAACCTGATTGCTCAAAATACCAGGTTTATTGTTTTCCAATAAATTGCTACTCTGACTTCCGGTTAAGTTAACCAAAGGCAAATTGGTATAATATTACAAAGTTAACTATAGGAATTATCATCAACAAAATTAGCCAAGGATTCTTGCCTAATTTTTTCAAAATGTTAACAAAAGCAATAATTAAAAAGACAGCAGCAACAATATTTACAAAAGGGATGAAGAGTCCAATAATCCACCAAGGTGATTGGTCGCCAGCTTTATACATAATCCAGTTATTTAGAATAGGAACCCAGGCAAACCAAGCATTTGGTTCTCCTAACTTTTGATAGATTTTGTAGAAGCAATAAGAAGCAAAAAGATAAGCAGCAATCCCAATAATAAAGCCAACAAATCCTCCAGCACCACCAGAGCGATTAGCCTGGGCAATAAAGTAGATAAAACTCAAATTATAGATTTGGAAAAGCATTGTTATTCTCTAAATAAAATTAAAAATGAACAATTGCAGGTGTTTAGTTGTTTTAACTTGAAATACAGAGATAAAGGTAATATTTTCAACAAAAATTAGCTTTTATGTAAATAAAATGATACAATGCCATTGCTTAGTTATAAATACTTAAGACATAGCATTGTCTGATAGCCAAGGAATAGACAATTTACAACTAACAAATAACAAAAGACAAATGACGACCCCAACTAGTTAGCTTTATTTGTGGCGACTTACTTACAGAATTAAGTACCAAAAGATTAATGACTCATCACATTATTAAAGCAACTTCAAATACTGTGCATCTAGGTGGGTTTTCCCATGAAATAGAATCAGTATTGATGATTGAATCTGGTGATACAGTAGATGTAGAAACTTACACTGGTTATTATATTTACGACAAAGCACCACCAGAATTTCTCACGCCAGAATTTGTTGATATTTGCCAGAACCTACCGCCAGAACGCAAAATAGCAGGTGGGCCGCATTTGCTTACAGGGCCTATTTATGTGCGCGAAGCAGAACCAGGAGATATTTTAGAGGTCAAATTGGAAGCTATTAAACCAAGTTTACCTGTTGGTTTTAATGCTATTCGGACAGGATGGGGTGCTTTACCACACCAGTTTACTCAACCAGCTTTGAGATTTATTCCCTTAGATTTAGAAAATAACGTTGCGGAATTTCCTGTCAATAGTGGCATAAAAATTCCCCTCAGACCTTTTTTTGGTATTCTTGGCGTTGCTACACCCGAAACGCAACGTTCTTCGATTCCTCCTGGTTGTTATGGTGGTAATATCGATAACCGCGAACTACAAGCAGGTTCCAGAGTATTCTTGCCTATTTTTGTTCCTGGTGCTTTATTTTCGATTGGTGATGGACATGCAGCACAGGGAGATGGTGAAGTTAATGTGACTGCGATCGAAACATCTATGAATGGTAGGATTCAACTAACAATTCGCAAGGATTTGCAACTAACTGCACCGATCGCTGAAACTAGCACCGATATTATCACAATGGGATTTGGTGAGACGTTAGATGCAGCCTTAGAACAAGCTTTAAACAACATGATTGATTTTTTGGTAAAGTTGACAAAAATATCACCAGAAGATGCCTATGTATTATGTAGTTTAGCAGTGAATTTTCGCATTACTCAAGTTGTTAATATTCCCCATAAAGGTGTGCATGGAATGTTACCAAAATCTGTTTTCTCAGGAGAGATAAATTTATCACTAATATGAATTTAAACTACAACTAAAAGTATTTAGGTAAAATCGACCACTGATGCACACAGATAAACACAGATAATCTGTTATTGTGCAAATAATATTTATCCAGGTCGTTTTTACTATAAATTTATTGCTGTAGATCAAGTGCAGTTAATTAACTTACAGTAGATTTTATGTCTAACATACTCATTCAATTGTTGATAATTGGTCTTGTGGCTGGTGTAGCTGGCGGTATGTTTGGTATTGGTGGTGGTGCAATTATGGTTCCAGCTATGGTTTTACTCATGAGCATGGATCAAAAGTTTGCTACTGGTACTTCTATCGCTGCTCAAATATTGCCTATCGGTATTTTAGCTGCAATAGTTTACTACCGTAACGGTAATCTTAATATCAAATATGCATTCATTATTGCAGTTGGTTTAATCGTTGGCAATTTGTTTGGGGCTTTATTTGCCAATCAGCCATTTGTTAGTAGTGAATTGATGAAAAAGCTGTATGGCGTGTTTTTATTACTAATTGGTTTACGATATTTGCTATTTAGATAATTAGATACAACTTAAAATTGATTCACAAGTCAAGAATTAAGAAATAATGTATGAATTAATTCTGAAACTTGTAGTAGCGTGGCACAACTAAAATAGTAAATTAAGGGTAGGTTGGGTTGAGGAACGAAACCCAACTTATCCAGACAATTTTGGGTCTTGTAAACTCGACTCAACCTACAAAATCTGACACACCATTGCTATACACTCTAAATATTGGTCAACTGATGAGTCCAAAAACTCTGCGTTGCTCTACGTTAAAAAATATGTTAATTCAATGTATTACTGATTACTAATACCAATTCAAATAATGTTTGCAGCAGATAACCCCACCCGCCTAACGGTACCCTCCCCTTAGAAAGGGGAGGGTTGGGATGGGGTCTTATATTAATTATATGTTGTATTCTTTTTTTTAAGTGGGATAACTATTTATTAAAGTAATTAAAATAACTTGTGATTATTTAAAATTTAGGTATATTAATCGCAAAAACAAAAGCTACAATCTAGCAAATATGTAATTAAAAATTGCATCTACTACTTATTTACTACCACAAAGAGAAATATTTTTAACAGGTGCGGATCAGCAATAAATATGGATCGTCGTCAGTTTATCAAGTATGCCTCTCTTACAGGAGCTAGTTTTACCTTTGTTGCTTGTTCTAGAGACAAATTTAATAATCCCCAGGGCGAAGTATCCCTTGGAACATCACCTGTAGCAGCGAATGAGCCTTTGAAGGTAGGATTTGTGTATGTAGGGCCTGTGGGTGATTTTGGATGGACTTATGCCCATGACCTTGGTCGTAGAGAAATGGAAGCAAATCTGCAAGGTAAAGTTAGATCTACTTTTGTAGAAAATGTCAACGAAGGTGCTGACGCTGAAAGGGTAATTCGTCAACTGGCATTAGATGGCAATAAGTTGATTTTTACAACTTCTTTTGGTTACATGAATCCAACAATTAAAGTTGCCAAAGATTTTCCTAAAGTTTATTTTGAACACTGTACTGGGTATAAACGCGCTGCCAATGTTGGCACTTACTTAGGACGTTTTGAAGAACCACGCTACTTGACTGGCATGATTGCTGGTAAAATGACCAAGTCCAATATCATCGGTTTTATCGGAGCATACCCAATTCCAGAGGTAATTCGTGGTATAAATGCTTTTACCCAAGGACTACGGGCAGTAAACCCCAAGGCAAAAGTAAGAGTAGTGTGGGTACAAAGTTGGTACGACCCAGCCAAAGAAAGAGAAGCAGCACAAGCTTTAATCAATTTAGGTGCAGATGTGCTGACACAGCATACTGACTCTGCTGCTGTTGTGCAATTAGCAGAGGAAAAAGGAATTTTTGCGTTTGGTTATAACACTGATATGAGTCGGTTTGGTGCAAAGGCACATTTAACATCAGCCATTAATAAGTGGGGGAAATTTTACACAGATCAAGCTTTGTCTGTAATCAATGGTACATGGAAATCGGAAGATGTTTGGTTGGGAATTGGTCAAGGAATGGTGGATATCTCACCTATAAATCCTATAGTTCCTCAAGATGTACAGCAATTGGTAATGGCGAAGCGGGAGGAATTTATTAAAGGTACTGCCAATCCTTTTGCGGGTCCCGTAAAAGACCAAAAAGGTGTAGTACGGGTGCAGAAAGGTAAAGTTTTGCAGGACAAGGAACAATTAGCAATGAATTGGTACGTAGAGGGAATTGAGGGGTCAATTCCACAAGCGGAATCCTAATGTATGCCTTTGTAGATATTTGTGCTGGGGTTCTAGGGGAAAACTTATGCAAATCTGTCAAAATCCTAATTGCTCAAATCCTTTTAATCCTGATGGGAATAGATTTTGCACTAGTTGTGGTTCAAATAATTTTGGTGCTTTATTTAAAGGTCGCTACCGAATTAGCAGGTTATTGGGTGAGGGTGGTTTTGGCAGAACCTACGAAGCACAAGATATTGATAGATTAGATTCGCCCTGCGTGATTAAGCAATTTGTCCCCCAAGTACAGGGAACAGCAGCATTGAATAAAGCTGCATCTATGTTTAAAGAAGAAGCTAGGCGATTATATGAATTAGGAGAAAATCATGCTCAGATTCCGCGTTTAGTTGCTTATTTTGGGCAAGGTACAAATTTATATTTAGTACAAGAATTTATTGCTGGGGACACTTTATCAACAGAACTTTTAACACAAGAATTTAATGAAGCAAAAATTCGAGAACTATTAGCTGATTTGTTGCCTATTTTGCAATTTATTCATGATCGCAATGTTATCCACCGTGATATTAAACCAGAAAATATCATTCGGCGTCAAAGCGATCGCAAACTTGTGTTGATCGATTTTGGTGGTGCAAAACAGGTGACACAAACTACTTTTGCTCGCCAGGGAACAGGAATTTATACAATTGGTTATGCACCTTTAGAACAAATGCAAGGATATGCTTATCCTGCTAGTGATATCTATGCTTTAGGAGCGACTTGTGTAAGATTGTTGACAGGTTGTTTACCATTACAAGATAGTTTTGGTAATCTTGCCGATGCTTTGTATGATGTCAGAAATGCTTGCTGGTTGTGGCGAGAATATTTACAAGACAAAGGTGTCAGTGTTAGCAAAGATTTAGAGCAAATTCTCGAGAAGATGCTCAAACACTTCCTACCAGAAAGATATCAATCTGCACAAGAAGTTTTAGAGGATTTGCAGGGTAAGAAGGTTGCTGCTGTCCCGCCTACTATACCAGTTAACTGGGAAGCTTACAATTTTTGGGGACTAGATAAAGCTCAAAGACTAGATTACCAAGGTGCGATCGCTGATCTTAATCAAGCTTTGCAGATGAATCCTAACTATGTAGAAGCATGGAGAAATCGGGGTGATGTCTATTTGCAAATGGGAGATTACCAGGCAGCATTAGCAGATTACAATCAAGCTTTAAGAATCGATCCGAATTTTGCTGGTGCGATCGCTGGGCGTAATAAAATTAACGCCATGCAAAAACAGCAAACCCCTAGTTATCGTCCAGTTAGCCTTAGCAATATGACTTTTGCCTATGCTTTGAGTGGACACAACAATATTATCCGTTCTGTAGCATTTAGTCGGGATGGACAAACCCTGGTCAGTGGTAGTAACGATAAAACGATCAGAATCTGGAATCTGCAAAAGCGGCAATTACAAGGGGTGCTGTCAGAAAAGGGAGAGTGGGTAATTGTAGCTATTTCCCCCGATGGACAGACTCTCGCTAGTGGTAGCAGCGACAAAACAATCAAAATTTGGCATCTACAAACTGGTAAATTAATATCGGTACTGAGGGGACATTTTGACTTAATTAATACACTGGGTTTTAGTCGGGATGGACAAACTCTTGTCAGTGGTTCTCGGGATCGAACTATCAAAATTTGGCATGTAGGAACTGGCAAATTACAGCGCACTCTGCCCGAAAATCCAGGCTTAATTTATAGTATAGCTATTAGTTCTGATGGTAATTTACTCGTCAGTGGTAGTAGTGATAAATTAATTAAAATTTGGCAATTAGAAACAGGAGAATTGCTGCAAACAATTGCGGGATTTCCAGGGTTTGTGCGTGCTGTTGCTATTAGTTTAGCTTTACAAGTTGTTGTTGGTGCTGGCTTTGGTAAATCTATTTATATCTGGGACTTATATACTGGTCAACTTCAACTAGTTTTGGATGGACATAATGGTTCGATTCAAACATTAGCTATGAGTCCAGATGGACAGAATTTAATTAGCGGTAGTGATGATCGAACTATCAAAATTTGGAACTTAAAAACTAAGACACTGCTGCATACTCTCACTGGACATACTGGTAGTATCTTATCTGTAGATATTAGTCACAATGGACAACTCCTCGCTTCTAGCAGCGAAGATAAAACTATCAGAATTTGGCAAGCGATTTAACAGTTATCAGTTATCAGTTTTCAGTAAAATCCTTGGGTTTAAATCTCCCACCATATGCCTTAATCACTGATAACTGTACCCTACGGGAAGCCTATGAGCCGTCTACACTGTTCACTGTTTACTGATTTAAGGTGCTAACCAAGAAAAAGGAGCAAAGGGTAGATTTCTTAGTATCCAGTATGCCAAAATAACTTTTAAGATCATCCAAATCCAATTAGATTTAATGAAAATTTGGGGAATCTTTTGACCGAGAATTACAGGCGCACTATAAGCAATATAAGAATAGATTAAGTATGGTAATGATATTACCATCAGTGGGTTTAAATCAAAAGCTTTGAGTAGATTTCCATGCAAAAGATAATGTAAGCCTCGGAGTGTGCCACATCCAGGACAATATAAGCCAGTTAGCAACCTAAATGGACTAGGAGGGTAGATCTGAGAATTGCTAGGATTAAAAAAATATAAAACTATTGCAGCTAAAATAATAGTACTTGTTAGTGCTGCGACTTTGAAACTTTTTTTAGTAAGAAACGAATATTTGCGGGGATAAAGTGCATTCATTTTCATAGAATCAAAAACAATGATTAATATAGAGTTTGTTTCTAGGTTCAGTGTTCGTAAGCTTATCGTGAACCCAATGATGCAATGACAAATAATAGGATATAAAGTACAACAACAGCCAGTCCTGAACCAAAGGATGCCCAACACCATATTTTGGCATTTTTAGATGCTTGCATAGCACCTTCATAATCTCCGGCGGCTAATTTAGAATTTACTTGTGCTGCATAAACGATCGCCACAATTCCAAATGGCAGACAGCAAAAGAGGGTTGTTAAGATCGCTTGTGGCAAATAAGTCGGTACATTCCGAGATTGCATTAAAAAATCCTTAAATTTGAATAACTATTGGCAATCGCTGTATAAAAATTACGCACCTTTAAGATATCAGAGCGTCCTGAAATTATGTAAATCGACTTAATAAAAATCTATAATAAATCGAGAATGCAGCAGAGGCAAAATGCAAGGGTTAAATGAGCTGATTCCCCGTTTGCAAGTTAGAAATATTACCAAGTCTTACTCTGGTTTTTTCGCAAATAGGCAGGTGAATTTGACAATTCAACCGGGTGAGATTCATGCTTTGTTAGGAGAAAATGGGGCGGGTAAGAGTACCCTGATGAAAATTATCTATGGGGTAGTACGTCCTGATCGTGGTGAAATTTTTTGGCAAGGAAAACAAGTTGATATCACTAACCCAGCAAAAGCGCGATCGCTAGGGATTGGTATGGTGTTTCAGCACTTTTGTTTGTTTGAAACTTTAACAATAACAGAAAATATTGCCTTGGCACTTCCTCCTAACGAAAAATGGGATTTAGCGCGAGTTAACCGCAAAATTCGCCTTTTATCTCAAGAATACGGTTTAGATATCAACCCAGCTTTCCCAGTTTATACATTATCTGTAGGTGAAAAGCAGCGAGTAGAAATCATTCGTTGTCTGTGTGTTGCTACTAAATTACTGATTTTAGATGAACCCACGGCGGTGTTAACTCCCCAGGAAACAGAAAAGCTATTCCTGACGTTGCGGCAAATTGCTGCTGGTGGTTGCAGTATTTTATTTAGCAGCCACAAGTTAGAAGAAGTGCGATCGCTATGCACTCATGCAACAATATTGCGGAATGGCGAGGTAATAGCAGAATGTAACCCCCAAGCAGAGACAATCGACAGTTTGGCAAGGATGATGGTTGGCGGGGATGAGGAGACTGAGGGACAAGGAGGACAAGGGGGACAAGGGGGACAAGGAGGACAAGGAGGACAAGGAGGACAAGGAGGACAAGGAGGACAAGAGAATATTACACTCCCCCACCTCCCCACCTCCCCACTGTCCCTAATCCCCACCTCCCCATTTCCCTATCTGCTTGCAAGTCCGCGATTTGTGTTTGGAATCAAAGCATCATTTGGGAATATCCTTACAGCACATTAATTTGGATGTTCGCAGTGGGGAAATAATTGGGATTGCGGGAGTAGCAGGTAATGGACAGAGGGAACTTTTAGCAGCTTTGAGTGGTGAAGTCATCTGTCCCAAGGCAGACATGGTTCTGTTGGGAGAAATGCCTATTGGTGATTGTGATGTGCCTAAGCGGCGGCGTCTGGGTTTGGCATATGTCCCAGAAGAACGTTTGGGAGTGGGTGTTGTACCAAATATGAGTCTGTTGGAAAATGCTTTGTTGACAGGTTACTCTCAAGGGTTATTGCGAAACGGGATGATTCGGCAGCGCAAGTTAAAAGCTTGGACTAGTAGAATTTGCGACGCCTTTAATGTCAAACAAGCGGGGTTAAATTCTTTTGCTGCTAGTTTATCGGGTGGCAATCTGCAAAAGTTTATTATTGGACGAGAGATTCAGCAAAACCCGACTATCTTGATTGCAGCACATCCGAGTTGGGGTGTGGATATAAATGCAACTGCAACTATTTATCAAGCTTTTATGGAAATGCGAGATATAGGCGCAGGATTACTGGTGGTTTCCGAGGATTTAGATGAGTTGTTGACATTGTGCGATCGCATTGGCGTCATCTACAAAGGACAACTTTCTCCCTTTGTGCCAAATGCAGATATCAGTCGCGATCAAATTGGTCGTTGGATGGGAGGAGTTGGTTTTGTTTGACTTCAAATTAGAACCCCGTGAACAACCCGCAAAAATTTGGTTAGTTTTATCACCTCTACTAGCGTTACTAGGAACAGTAATTGTAGGATTTTTTCTGTTTCGTTTGTTGGGTAAATCTCCGATTACTGCATTCACTACTTTATTTATTTCGCCTTTAAGTAGTTTGTATGGAATCACAGAAATAGCAGTCAAAGCAGCACCAATTATCTTGATTGCTGTTGGTTTAGCTGTATGTTTTCAAGCCCAAGTTTGGAATATTGGTGCCGAGGGACAGTTTACTCTGGGGGCAATTTTTGCTAGTGCCGTAGCCTTAGTATTTGCCAATATCAATAACTACATTTTACTCTTACTTTGTTTACTAGCTGGAATAGTAGGTGGTGCAATCTGGGCTAGCATCCCGGCTATTTTAAAAGTGAAGTTTCATACTAATGAAATTCTCACTAGTTTAATGTTGAATTATGTGGCAGTTTCTCTTTTAAACTATTTAGTCCGAGGAATTTTACAAGACCCCCAAGGATATAATTTCCCTGAATCTGCACCCTTTAGTGAATTCGCCAGCTTACCATCATTGATTACCGGGACACGGTTACATTTGGGTGTAATTTTTGCCCTCATGGCGACATTGTTAATTTGGGGAATGCTGCAACAAACATTTTTTGGTTTTAGTGTGCGGGTAATTGGTGCAAGTCCTAGTGCAGCAAATTATGCTGGGATTAAAAGCGATCGCATTATTTGGCTAAGTTTACTTATCAGTGGAGGTTTAGCAGGTTTAGCTGGTGCGTGTGAAGTTCTCGGTCCCATTGGACAATTACGCCCTTTCATTTCTCCTGGTTATGGTTATGCTGCTATCCTAGCTGCATTTGTTGGTCGTTTACACCCTTTGGGAATTATTTTATCTAGTTTGCTGATGGCACTGTTTTATGTAGGCAGTGAATTATTACAGATAAAATTAGGACTGCCCTTAGCTTTAGCAGGAGTTTTTCAAGGCATTGTATTTTTCTTTCTTTTAGCAGGTGATTTATTGATTTATAAGCGGATAGTCAAAAGTCAATAGGCAAGGGTCAAGAGTCAATGGTCAATAGTCATTAACTACTAACTACTAACTACTAACCACTAACCACTAATGTACAGACGCGAGGAACATCGCGTCTCTACCCACTAACCACTAACTACTAACCAATAACAAATGATTTTTACTAACATTCTCAACGATACTTTACGTGCAGCTACACCTTTGATTTTAGCCGCATTGGGCGAATTAGTGGCAGAAAAATCGGGTGTTTTAAACCTTGGTGTAGAAGGAATGATGCTGGTTGGGGCTGCTAGCGGTTTTATTGTTGCTTCTGTTACAGATAATATCTATTTAGGGTTACTGATCGCCCTAGTTGCAGGCATAGCGATCGCTTTTATTCATGCTGTGCTAACAATTACTATAAGCACTAATCAAGTAGCAACAGGTTTAGCCCTTAGCATTTTTGGTTCTGGACTCAGTGCTTTTATTGGTGCAGATTATGTTGGGCAAATAATTACTGGTTTGCAACCTTTCAGCATTCCAATTTTAGAATCCATACCCGTGATTGGGAAAGCTTTTTTTCAGCAAGATATCTTAGTATATCTCTCAATTATTTTAGTATTTTTGGTCGCTTGGTTTTTGCAAAAAACGCGCTCAGGACTGATATTGCGGAGTGTAGGTGAATCAACCACAGCAGCCCATGCTTTGGGTTTACCTATAAATAGAGTACGTTATTTAGCAGTTCTGTTTGGTGGGGCGATGGCGGGGTTAGCAGGGGCCTATCTTTCCCTAGTGTATACACCTTTTTGGGCAGAGAACATGACTGCCGGGCGGGGATGGATTGCGATCGCTTTAGTTGTGTTTGCAACTTGGAAACCAATGAGAATTTTGTTGGGTGCTTATTTATTTGGTGGAGTCAGCGCTATTCAGTTAATTTTGCAAGGACTAGGAGTAGATATTTCCCCTTATCTTTTATCTTCCTTGCCCTACCTTGCAACTATCTTAGTGCTAACGATCATCTCACGGGATGCCACCCGTATCCAATTAGTAGCACCTGCATCACTGGGAAAACCATTGCAAAAATTATGAGTTATGAATTATAAATTATGAAATTCATGTTTGATGTGGATTTTTGTGGTGAAAAAATTATGTTTTATAAAGGCGAACACCGATGCACACAGATGAACATAGATGACCAGAGATTAATTTTTTCTTACTAATTTTTATGCAGCCCCCATCTTTTCAACCAATTACCCAACGTCCAGTTTTCACATTACCTAATCATGCCAGAGTAGCTGTATGGGTAGTAATGAATGTCGAACATTTCACCTTTGGTAAGCTAGGAACAGCAATTCAACCCCATTTAAATAGTTATCCAGAAATTGCTAACTATGGTTGGCGAGACTATGGCAATCGTGTCGGTATTTGGCGGTTATTTGATTTATTTGCTGAGTTAGAAATTCCTGTGACTGCGGCAGTTAACGGCGAAATTTGTACACTTTATCCTGAAATTATCGCAGCTATGCAGAAATATAGCTGGGAAATCATGGCGCATGGTATTAATAATTCCACTGGTCATAGTGGGATGGATAGAGATACAGAAATAGAGATAATTGATCTAACTTTAACCTTACTAGAACAAGCCACAGGTAAAAGTCCCAAAGGATGGTTAACACCAGGTTTTTCCATCACAGAATCAACTTTTGAATTATTGTATTCCGCTGGAATTATTTACACAGCCGACTGGGTAAATGATGACCAACCATATTGGTATCCATTACCCAACGGTCGCTTACTAGCAATTCCTTACACCATCGAAGCAAATGATATTACTTTATGTTTAAGTAACCGCTTTTCTGGGGTAGAATTTGCCCAAGCCATAGAAGATCAATTTGAAGAACTTTGGCAAGAAGGAGAAACACAAGGACGAGTCATGGCCATTGGCTTGCATCCATTTATCGTTGGTCAACCATTGCGATTAAAGTATTTGAAACAGTGCTTAACACATATAAAAAATACACCTAATACCTGGCTAACAACAGGCGAAGAAATTTATAACTTAATGAATCAAAATACAAATTAATCTGTGTTCATCTGTGTGCATCTGTGTTCGTCAAAAGATAAAATCTAACTATAGCTAACAATACTTATGACACCTTCGCAAACTCAAATCTTAAAAATCCCCGTCATCAACGCTAACTCTGAAAACATCAAACCCTACGGACATCTTTTAGGAGATGACGTCAGTAAACCAGGTTTAGGAATTCCTTTTTATCAAGGTAGAGTCATTGAAGGCGAAAATATTGACTTTACCTATCGCGGAACAGCAACTTTTAGAACCGCGAAAATAATGCCAGGTTATCCTTCAATTCTCTGGCTAGAACGCCATATGCACATGACCCAATTGTTTATTGGTTTAGGACAAGCACCATTTATTATGGTAATGGCACCACCTAACGATAATCAAGGTAAAAATTTACCGGATTTAACTCAAGTCAAAGCCCTAAAATTTCCTCCTGGACATGCACTTTTACTACACTTAGGTACTTGGCATGATTTCCCTATTGCTTGTGACAAACCCGTTGTCCTTCTCACCGCCAACTCTGATGAAGTTGTCACAGCATTGAGTCAAATGCAAGAACCAGGTGAAATGAATCAAGGCGATATTTATAAAATTTCTCTACCACAAAGATTAGGTTGTGAAATTCAATTAGATGTTTAAATTTTTTCAAATCGCAAAGGGACGCAAAGGTTTAACGCAGAGTAACGCAAAGAAATATTACTCTGTGTTCCTCCGTGCTTTCCTCTGCGATACTCTGTGTTTAAAAAATATTTAATAATGGATTTGCCAAATATTGAAACTTATTTACGTCCCAAAAATTTGCAAACTATCAATAATTGGGATAAAGATTGGGCTTGGTTAGCGGGTGGAACATGGCTATTTTCAGAACCACAACCGCAGTTGCGGGTGTTGGTAGATATGCAATTTTTGGATTGGTCAGAAATTAAAATTCAAGAAGAAAATTTACTCATTGGTGCAACTTGTCCACTCATAAAAATATTACAGTATTCTTGGCAATCAGAATGGACTGCCATTGCAGGATTAAAAAGTGCCATTTCTGTCCTAGCCGCATCATTAAAAGTTATTAATATGGCAACAGTAGGAGGTAACTTATGCTTAGCCTTATCTGTCGGAACCCTCGCACCAATCATGATAGCATTAGGTGCAAAATATGAAATTTGGAATTTACAAGGAGAGGCGCGTCTAGTAGCCGCAGAGGATTTTCAAATAGGTTCTCGTCAGACAATCTTGCAACCATCTGAAGTATTGAGACGAGTTTTGATTCCTATAGAAACTTTAAAATGGCGAGTGAATTACCAGCGTTTTGGTATTGCAGCAACAGATCCAGCTTTAGCAATTGTAGTCAGTGCCTATAACCCTGAAAATTTACAATTTAAGTGTGTAATTGGTGCAAGTGTACCTGCACCGAAATTATTGGATTGTCATCATATAAATATAAACTATTCGCCCTTTCTAAAGAATATAGAATTTATCAATAACCCTAAAGCCAGCGCAACTTATCGTCGTGAAATCACACAAACTTTAATCAAGCGATCGCTTCACCAATTACAACTAACAAATACACACGCATAACCCATCTGTATCCATCTGTGTGCATCTGTGTTCGACATTCAAAAATAATCTTTTTCACCAACCACAATTCCTATGAAACATAAAACATGCAACAATCATTCAACTTCCAAATTAACAACCAAAATCTAACAGTTACTTGCCATCCCGGAACTAGCCTTTTAACTCTATTACGACAACTTGGTTGCTTTAGTGTTCATCGAGTTTGCGATAGTGGTGATTGTGGTGCTTGTACAGTTTGGGTAAATGACATACCAATTCATAGTTGCATTTATCCAGCGATGCGCATAGCCAATCAATCAGTCACAACCATAGAAGGTTTGTCAAAAAATGGTGAACTTGCACCAATCCAACAAGCCTTTTTGCAAGAACAAGGGTTTCAATGCGGTTTCTGCACTCCGGGTATGATTATGAGTGCAGCGAAGTTACCTGTTGCATCACCAGAAGAATTGCGTTTGGCACTGAAAGGTAATCTTTGTCGCTGTACTGGGTATCAGGCGATTCTTGATAGTATTAATCAATTTCGACCACAGATGCACACAGATACACACAGATGTGATGTGGTTGCAGATTCATCGATTGCGATTGGAAAAAATATTCCTAAACAAGACGGTACAGCAATTGTCATCGGTAAAGCATCCTATACAGCTGATTTTGTACCACCCGGCTTACTCCATCTGAAAGTATTGCGATCGCCTCATCCTCACGCCCGCATCCGCAAGATTAATACCGCCGCAGCTAAAACACTCTCTGGCGTTGTTGCGGTTTTCACCCATACAGATGTTCCCAGGATACCCTATACCACTGCTGGACACGCCGAACCAGTCCCCGATCCTCTCGATCATTATTTATTAGACCATAAGGTACGATTTGTAGGCGATCGCATTGCTGTTGTGGTTGCGGAGTCGGTAGCTATAGCTGAACAAGCCTGTGATTTGATTGAAGTTGATTACGAAATTTTACCCCACGTCATCGACCCGGTTTCAGCCATGAATGGTGGTATTGTCATTCATGATGAACCAGAATCATCACAAATTCCTGATCGCGATCGCAATATTGCTGGACAAATATTTCTGGAATCTGGTGATGTTGAACAGGGTTTTGCAGAAGCAGATTTTATATTAGAAAATACATATAATTTGCCAGCAGTACAACATGTACATCTAGAACCCCATATCACAATTACTTGGTTAGAAGCAGACGGAACATTAGTTGTTCGTTCGAGTACTCAAGTTCCATTTCATTGCCAACGTTTGCTTTCCCAAATATTCAATTTTCCGCTAGATAAAATCCGCGTTTATAAAGCCCAAATCGGTGGTGGATTTGGTAACAAACAAGAGATTTTATCAGAAGATATTTGCGCTTTTGCTACTTTCCTCACAGGCAAACCTGTACAATGGGAATTTACCAGAAAAGAAGAATTTACTGCTACCAATAGTCGCCACGCAATGACAATTCGTATCAAAAGTGGAGTGAAAAAAGATGGCACATTTGTGGCACAGGAGATGGAAGTAATTGCTAACACTGGTGCTTATGGCAATCATGGACAAACGGTAGTATTTTTATCAGGTTATATTCCTTTAGGTTTGTATCGTTGCCCAAATAAAAGATTTCGAGGATTTGCTGTTTATACAAATACCATGCCAGCAGGTGCATTTCGCGGTTATGGGGTAACTCAAGGCACTTTTGCGATGGAAAGTCAAGTTGATGAAATAGCGGAAAAACTCAAGATTGATCCTGTAGAGTTACGGCAAAAAAATATTATTTGTCCAGGTGATGTGATTAATTTAGGCAGGTCATCAGCAGACCATTTTAATTTAATTGGTAGCTATGCTGTTGATGAATGTTTTGCCAAAGTTGTGCAGTCCCTTGGTTATATTCCTGGTACGCGGCCAATAGTAAATGGTTCTCGGCGGCGCGGGGTGGGATTTGCTGTTTCGATGCAAGGTAGTGGTTTATCAAAAATCCACGTTGCGAGTGTGAAGTTATCGTTGTTAGCTGATGGTAAGTATGAGTTAAGAACAGGTGCAGTGGATGTGGGGACTGGTTCTGATACGACGCTGCGACAAATTGCGGCCCAGGTGTTGGGTGTGGGTGTGAGTGAGATTAGTATTATTTCTGGGGATACAAAAGAAACGCCTTTTGATGCTGGTTCTTATGCGTCGGCGACGTTGTATATTTCTGGGCAAGCTGTGAAATTGGCGGCCGAGAGGTTGAGAAGTGGCCAACAAGAAAGGAGTGTACAGGTAAGTTATGCGGCGGATGAATCAACTTTAACTTTTGCTGTGCAGGGTGCGGAGGTGGAAGTTGATGTGGAGACGGGGAAGATTGAGGTTTTGAGGTGTGTGCAGGCGATTGATTTAGGTAAAGCTATTAATCCTAGAATTTGTGAGGGACAAGCAACGGGTGGGATTGCGATGGGAATTGGTTATGCATTGATGGAAGAGTTGCTGTTTGATCAAGAAGGTAGGATTGTGAATCCAACGCTACGGGATTATCGCATTCCCACTGCTGCTGATGTGCCACCTATGGAAATATTTTTAATCGAAAAAGCCGACCCCTACGGGCCTTTTGGTGCGAAGGGAGTGGGAGAAATTACTACTAACTGTACAGCAGCGGCGATCGCTAATGCGGTTGCTCATGCAACGGGTGTAAGGTTGCGTCAATTACCAATGCTACCCGAACGAGTTTGGCAAGCGATCGCTTCCCATTAGTCAATCTGGACTAGCTGGATATCAAATATCAGTTCTTGTCCTGCTAGGGGGTGGTTAGCATCAAGAGTGATCTGAGAGTCTGAAACCTCTGTAACAACTACGGGTATGGCTTGACCATTACTCTGAGAAATTTGTAACATTTGACCCACCTCTACAGATACATCTGTGGGGATGCGTTCTTTGTCAACTACCATAACCAATTCTGGGCGATAAGGGCCGTAGGCTTCATCTGCTGGAATATTTGTCCTTTTGGATTCTCCTGGAGTCATGCCAACTACAGCCTGTTCAAACCCGGGAATAACTAATCCTTCACCAATCGAAAACTGCAAGGGTTCTCGCTCAACAGAAGTGTCAAATACTGTGCCATCATCTAGCTTACCTGTATAGTGAACTTTCACAGTATCACCTAGTTTCGCTTGTCCCATTTTCGTCTCCTTCAAAATTTTAGTTCACTACACCTACCCACCCTAGTACTTCTACGAGCAAATGTATCCCGATTTTGTTATTTATTAAGATTTCAAGTTTGTGAGAGACAAGATCCCCAACTTCTTTGAGAAGTCGGGGATCTGAGCTTTGCGATTCTCACAAATTTTTCACTGCAATTTTCCTTACATAGTCAAAGATTGTGGATTAGTCTCAATCAGCTTCGCTAAATCTTGCAAGAACGCCGCAGCATGAGCGCCATAAATCATCCGGTGGTCGCTAGTCATGTTTACCTGCATTTGTTGCTTAACGCCAAACATACCATCGGTGGTAGCAACGACTTGGGGGCGGGATGCACCGATCGCTAATATTGAACCCTGTCCGGGTGGTAAAATTGCATCAAACCTATCGACACCAAACATCCCTAAGTTAGACAATGTAAATGTGCCAGTGCTGTATTCTTCTGGTTGTAGCTTTTTAACTCTTGCCCTTTCTACCAAAGACTTCCAAGCACGAGATAAAGAATAGATATCCATCTGATCAGCGTTCTGCAATACTGGTGTAATCAATCCACCATCATCCATCGCTACGGCAACGGCTACATTGATACTAGCAGGATAAACAACACCTTGATCTGAGTAATTGGCATTAATCAGTGGGTGTTTTTGCAGTGTCACCGCTACGGCTTTCGCTAGTAGGGCGGTCATTGTCACACCCTTAGATTTAATTTGTTTATATAATTTGTCCAAGGCATCAGTGGTGATTGTATAACCTACATGGATCACAGGCACTGATAAGCTAGCGACCATATTCCGGGCCACAGCACTTTGTAAGGTATTCAAAGGCACTACTTGACCGGGAACTGCGGCAACTGCTGGCGTGGGAGTTGGTGCTGGTTTTGTCGGTGCGGTTGCAACTGGAGTCACAACTGATGGTGGGGTGATAGGAACAGCGCTAGCAGGTGGCTGACTAGTTTTGCCGATCGCTGCTTCCACATCTTCAGCCACAATACGACCGTAAGGACCACTACCAGAAATGTTACTCAAATCAACTTTGAGTTCTTTAGCTAATTTACGGGCGCGGGGTGAAGCTACAACCCTTCCAGAGCGATGGTTAGAGCCGTTTTGAGTCGCCAAGGCAGGTGTGAAGGCAGCGGCTGTATCTGCGGTTTTTGCAGGAGCGGTGGTAGCAGTAGTTTCCTGTTTTGCAGTATCAGCGCCTTGAGCTTGAGATTTGGCTGTTTCAATTTCGGCTTCAGTTTCTGCCAACAGCGCGATCGCAGCTCCCACTGGTGCAGTTTCACCAGCTTGCACAATGATGTGAGCAAGGTATCCTTCATAAAAGGATTCCACATCCATATCTGCCTTATCCGACTCGACAACCACCACAGTTTCGCCTTTTTCCACTTTATCCCCGGGCGATTTTACCCAGGAGACAATTTTTCCTTCGGTCATAGTGGAACTAAGTGCAGGCATGAATACTTCGTAAATGCTCATAAGGGGGTTTGGCGAATCGATAAATTTATAGACTTTAACAAAATTAATGCCAGATCGAATTGTATCTTGACGACCGACGCGAGGAACTATTCTATTACCCAGTGGTCTATTAATTTGTATTTCTTATCATGGCTGCTTACATCAGAATAATTACTCAAAAGTAAGAGGAACTTGAGTAATCTCTCAATCTACAATGCAAAAGTGATAAATAAACAGTTTGAAAGTGCTTTTTGAGTTTTTATGTCGGCAAAGTTGAAAATTTTGGTAATTCTGGTACTAAGTATCTTTGCCACTGCTCTTGCTGGAGTATATTTAACTAATCGCCAGCAATATGCTCTGACTGCCAATAGCACCAGATCACAGCAGCACTCTTCTGCGGTAGCCTCGGCTCAAGAGATTGTTACCAATCCAGAACGGGCTAATTACAAAACAGTACCTTTAGACAGTATTAAGTCTGTTCTCCAAGGTACTGATCCTGCTGCTTTGGCTCTTGATGCTTTTGACTTTAACCAACTAGAGCAAGGAACACGTAAGGTAGAGGTATATTACCCACACCCCAATCAGGCGTTAGTCACCATCATCCAAACTAACCAAGGAAAGAAAACAGCTAACGCTGTCAAATACCGAGTTGAACTGACAAGCTTTGGGCGATCGCTACTGGCGAGTTCACCCCCTCTGTGGCAAATTGTTTGGGCTGGTTCCCAAGAGAAGTGTTTTTCCAACCAAGATCAGCAAAATTTGATTAAGGTCATTTGCCAGTAGATGTTTAGAAGGCAGAGGGCAGAATGGAAGAGGATTTGAGGGATTTGACTTGTTTATTCCATTCATAGCGCTTCGCGATCGCCACCAGTGGGGCTGCTCTCAACGAAGAGGAGTAAGGAGAGACTAAGTGTGGTGTGAGGAGTCTACATTGATTCAGCTATCAGTTATCAGTTACCAGTTGTCAGGTTTGTTTGCTTACTGTCACTGATCACTGTTAACTGACCTAGCATCGAGTTTATACATCGCCACGAATTTCTTCTACAACACCATCACGCAGCACAACTTCGACCTGCATTTTGCTAATTAAATTATCCCCTGGTTCGACGCGGAAAAAACCTTCCATCTGAAATTGATTGACTTCTTGGTCTAACTCTAAAAGCTGCACTTGCTGGAGGTTTTGCAGACTTTGATTTTTTTGCTCTAGCAGTTCACTTTTCTTTTGATTGACCTGGTATTGAATACTCTCAATTTGTTGGAGGGTTTGGGGACCAGGCGGTTGCAGATTTTGTTTTTGTACTTCTGCGATCGCCCGTTGTCCTTGGATGTCCAACTGTTGCAATTGCTGGTCAATTTGATTGATTTGCGCTTGCAGTTGCTGCTGCACTTCCTCTTTCCACAAGGGAGTGACAATGGCTTTAATGTTGACGACACGCTTTAAAAGCAGTTGAGGTTTGGAGACATCCATAAAAGAGTTCACGTTTGTTGATAGTTTGCAGTGGACTTATGAGGCAAACATGCCGTTAATAATATCGTGATAGTGTTGCATCACGACATGTCGCTTAATTTTCAGTGTTTGGGTCATCATGCCATTTTCAATCGAAAATGGCTCGAGAATTAGCTTGAACGGGCCAATGCGGTCATCTGGTCGATAGCCTGGACGATTTTGCACTTCCCGATTCAGTTCTTGCCGAAATAAATCCTGGATTATTTTACTCTCCAGGTTAATTTTTTGACTCGTAGCCGCAGTAACATTTTCATCCTCTATACATAGTTGGAGATTCCCAGAAGCTGCCCATTTTTCTAAGGCTTCTAAATTCGGAACAATTAAAGCACCCAGAGATTTACGGTCTTGCCCAACCAACATAATCTGATCTATGTAGGGCGATCGTAAACAAGCATCCTCTATCGGTTGTGGTTCGATATTTTCCCCATTCGTTAATACAATCGTATCTTTTGCCCGTCCGGTCAGAATTAAGTCATTTTGTGGTGTTACCCAACCCAAGTCACCGCTATCAAACCAACCTTCTGAATCAATTGCTTTAGCTGTGGCTTCGGGATTTTGGTAGTAACCTTGCATAATTTGCGGCCCCCGCAGCAACACTAACCCCCGTTCTCCTGTTGGTAGCTCTTTTTTAGTCTCTGGATCAACTATTTTAGTTTCTGTACCTGGGATTGGTTGCCCAGATGCACCGCGTAAGTTTCGCCAGTAACGCCGTGCGTGGGTAACGGGGGCAGTTTCTGTCAAGCCATAACCCACCAAAATTTCGACACCAAGAATTTCAAAAAAGTTATCTACATGCTTGGGAAGCGCACCACCGCCGCTAATCATCTGCTTGACTCTACCACCAGTTGCTTCCCTGACTTTGCTATAAACTAGTTTTTCCCCTAAAGCATACAAAGGTGATAAAGCGGCAACTTGTAGACTAGCTGTTAAGCGATCGCCCATACTCGGATTGAGATTTTCTAAATTCAAACCCGTCAAAGTCCGGCGCGCTTTAATATATTTCTCACCTATCTCAAAAAAGAAGTTAATCAAGCGTTGCCGAGAAGCTGGTTGTTCACGAAACTGTTTTTGCGCTCCTTCATAAATAGATTCTAAAAGGCGTGGTACAGCTACCATGTAATGAGGTTTATATTCTTTCAAATCTCGTTTGATCGAGCGGAGGTTGGTATAAACCTGAGTACAGCCTTGAGAAAGTAGAAAATATTCACAACTACGTTCATAGCTGTGCCAGGTAGGGAGAATACTCAAAACTGTATCTCCAGGACGGGGTTGCACGACAACCGGGATAGCTACGATTTGGTGCATCAAATTACGATGAGTCAGCATCACACCCTTCGGTTTTCCTGTAGTACCCGATGTATAAATTAGCGTAGCCAAATCATTAAGGTTGTGTTTGACTGGTTGCAACGAATGCTGAGCGCCAATTTCCATCAACTGGCTAAATGTATACAGCTTCAGAGTTTCAGCTTCTGGTAATGCTTCGTTACTGAGTACAATCACAAATTGAATGGGCAAATCATTCAAGCTATTACATAGTTTTTTGAGTGTTTTTAAATCTTCCACTACTAGCGCTGTGCTGCCACTGTTAGCCACAATGAAAAGTAATTCTTCTTTTTCAGCTTGGGAACTACGCACCGCATCCACCGCCCCCGCAGTCATAATTCCCTGATCGGCAATCAACCAACGCGGACTGTTATCGGCAATTAGGAAAATGCGATCGCCTGCTTGTACACCTAAAGCCTGTAAGCCAGCTGCAAATTGTTGAATTTGTTGACATAGCTCAGTATAAGTTAACACTACTTCAGGTTTAGCATGAGGATCGCGGAGGGCAACAATATTACCAAATTTTTGTGCCACTAAAGGCCAAATTTCTGGTAGCGACTCCACGCCAGAATAATCAGCCAAATCCTTAATTGCTTCACGTTCTTGGGCAGTGATATTAGCAAGAAAAGTATTTTCTACAAAAGTTTTTGACATAACACTATAGCCTAAGTAATCAATAGTTTATTTTTCCAGCTTATGCTGCAATCAGGATAAAATACTCAATTTGAATAGACACTATTTATTTTGTCTAAAAAGATTTTGAGGATTTAATGTACATATATATAAAAATCTATAGTATGATTAAAGTGTATAAACAAAAAGCAATACCAACTTTAGTTATTAGTTGGTTTAAATGATTTGTTTGATTAACTAAAAACAGTAGACACCTATTATCCAAGACCAATTAAAAGGGAAAAGGTGATTACCTATGGATCGCATGGATATTACATTGCTGACTTTAATTAGTACAATTGCTTGCCTGACATTTCCCAAGCTTTTAAGTATCATGACTGATCCAAAAATCAAACCCACTAAACTATTGCAGAAAGTTTCTACTCCAAGAAACACCCAACAAGAAATTACTAGCTTTCCTTTTTGTACGTCATATGCATTAACAGGTAGCCCATCATGTAAATTTAGTCCTCGTTTTTGTGCTAGGTGTTCCCCAAATTAATGTTGCAGTTGAGTATCAAAATAGATGCTTTTTAGTAAATATTTCAGGGGCATTCATTCTTACTATAGTCACCAAAATCATAAAGCTTGTTGGTTCTTTTTTTTAATGAATTATCTAAAATCTATACTAATTATTGAAATTCATCTATAAGTGAAGAGGTATTTATATTTGTTTACTTTAATACTTAACATTAACGAATTACGCATCTTTAAATTATTAAACCAGCCCTTTCAAGTGAACTCAAAAAATCTCTTTTTTCTCCCTGCAATCTCTGCGTCTGGAGTGGTTTAAAAGTAATTAAATTAACTGCAGAGGAACAGAGAATACAGAGGCAAGAAGTTAAAAAGAGATTTTGGGACTAAAATTTTTATCCATCTAGAAAAGGCTGGTATATTAAACTTTAATATTGCTTTTTCTTTAAGTTCGTGAAATACTAAAAGCAACGGCCACTTCGAATTTACACTATTTCATCGGCTTTTACAATCCCCCTAAATAGAGTTAATATCTAAACAAAACTTAAAATTAAAAAGAGCTTATACAAACTAGAAGAAATTCCAAACTATCTGCTCTATCAATTTTAGAAGTTTAGTTTCAAAATAGAGTACATAGATACAGATCAAAAAAAGGGGGATTATCTATGCGTTTAATGGATGGTTTATTTTTAACTTTGATTAGTACCGTGATTTGCCTTGCCTTCCCCAAGCTTTTATCTATGGTTTTAGCAGTAAAAAATAAACCAACTGCATCATTGCCAACAGTGACAAGAACACAGGAGATTAACACAGAAGTGGCGAGTTCTTTGTAATTAGCTCAAAATAAACACAGAGGCGCAGAGGAAAACGCACCAGTTCCCAGAGTCTTGGTATAGATACTAAACTACCCAATAATCCCAAGTCCTGCTAATTGATTACGAAATGAAGCTAAATCATTGAGAGAGAGGTTTTTCCCATTACCAATTACCGACCCCAACGAATAATATTAAGTGTTCAAGCTAACATCATATTATTCAATCTTGTGTTTAGTGTCTTCGTGCCTTAGTGGTTAATTATCTCTACTCTATAGAACTAGATTTTGTGACTCTTTTGACGCCACTGACTTCTAACTAAACGAATCTCTTCAAAGCTATAACTATCGCCAAGATATTCTTTAATTGGGGTAAGGGCAATATCTCCAAGAATTTCTAATACTTGCAATATTTTTTGCTGCTTTTCTGGTGGTACTAAGTGATTTATGTCTATAGGTTGGTTTTTCTCAATTAAATCGCAGAGGTGGCTAAAAATAGTTGTTGGACGTAGGTTACGTTTTTCGGCAATTTCGGAAACGCTTAAGCCTTGTTGATATAAGAGCAAAGTTTGCAATGCTGTAGCAGAAACTGAAGTGAGAGAAGATGTAGGATTGAGTTTTGGTTGTTGAGAATTATGTTCTTGACAATAAGCGCGGATTTCAGCGATAAATTTATCACCATATTGACTGAGTTTATGGCTACCTACCCCGGAAAGTTGGCTAAATGCGTCCCTGGTTTGGGGTTTAACTTGAGCCATTAATTTGAGAGTTGAATCGGCGAAGATTACATAAGGTGGAACAGATTGTTCATCTGCAAGTTGTTTGCGTAGCGATCGCAACTTCTGCAATAACATTTCTGCTTCTACAGTTTTAGCGTTATCCTCGTTCCAAGTAAGCTTTTGGGTGACGGTGACAGGAATAGAAACGGTGCGCTGTCGCCGCATGACTTCCCAACTTAAGGCATTGAGTTTTAAAACAGCGTAACCATCGGTGCTTTGTTCTAGTAAACCTTGATGTAACAAGGAACGTCCTAGCATCCGCCATTCTTCCACACTTTTATCTTTACCGATACCATAGGTGGATAGTTTCTCGTGTTCGTATTGAGCAATTTTTTGGGTTTTTGCTCCTCGTAGAATATCTATGATATGGCTCATGCCAAATTTTTCTTTGCAACGGGCGACACAAGATAAAAATTTCATTGCTTCCAGTGTCCAATCTTGCACTGGTTTAGGATAGCGACAGTTATCACAATTATCACAATTCCCTGGAAAACGTTCGCCAAAGTAACTAAGTTGAATTGTGCGGCGACAGTCTGTACCTTCGGCGTAATCTATCATTTGCCGTAGTTGTTGCTTGGCAATTAACTGTTCTTGTGATTCGCTTTTTTGATTGATGAGAAATTCGATGATTTTGACATCAGCGTAGCTGAAAAAAAGTGTACAACGCGAGGCTTCTCCATCTCTACCTGCCCGACCTGATTCTTGATAGTAACTTTCTAAATTACGGGGTATATCAAAGTGAATTACAAATCGCACATCTGGTTTATTGATACCCATACCAAAGGCAATTGTTGCTACCATAATTCGCACATCATCGCGAATAAAGCGAGTTTGATTTTGAGTCCGTTCTTCGTCTGTTAAACCAGCGTGGTAGGGGAGGGCAGATACTTTATCATGTTGGAGTTTAAAGGTGATTTCGTCAACTTTTTTGCGAGTTAAACAGTAAATAATTCCTGAACCTTCACAATCGCGGATCAGTTCTCGGAGTTCGGCGTAAGCATTCTTTTTTTTGGGACGAACTTCGTAGTAAAGATTTTGGCGGTTGAAGCTGGCGATGTGGATACTGGGGTCTTTTAATCCTAATTGTTGGATGATATCATTACGGACACGATCAGTAGCGGTGGCTGTAAATGCCCAAGTTGGAACGTCGGTGTAACGTTTTCGCAGTAAGATTAACTGGCGGTATTCTGGACGGAAGTCGTGTCCCCACTCAGAAACGCAGTGCGCTTCATCAATAGCAAAGGCGGAAATACCAACTTGATGATGGATTAGATCTAAAAATGGTAGAAATCTATCACTGATCAGGCGTTCTGGGGCAACGTAGAGTAATTTAACCTTACCTTGGAGAATGTATTGTTCACGCGATCGCGTCTGGTAAGAGTTCAGACTGCTATTGAGGAATGTAGCTGCTACACCGTTTTTTCGCAGTGCTTCTACTTGATCTTGCATCAAAGCAATTAATGGTGATACTACTACTGTCACACCTTTTTTAATAAGTGCTGGTAGTTGAAAGCACAGCGACTTACCGCCGCCTGTAGGCATAATAATCAGTAAATCCCGATTAGAAAGCGCATTTTCGATAATTTCTCTTTGTCCGGGACGAAAGTTATCATAACCGAAGTGATATTTTAGCGCTTTTTCTAATTGAGGATACTGAGACATAGCGATCGCTTTTTTAGGCTTTCTGCGTAGGTAGTGATGAAGATATCAGAATTTTAACAATCCCCTGGCTGGAAGTTGCAATCATCATGGGAAACAGTAGCCATAATATAGGTAGTTGAAGCAAAAACCGATGACTACAGACATACATTTCCACGCTAGGGTCAATAACGACATTAGTTGCGACTGGAAACATCTGCTGTACGTGAACGTCTGCTGACTAAGGCGCATCTATAGAAGTCAGTTCACTATGGAGATATTGGCTTACACTCAGTTATGTTGCAGAGTTTATCTCTGTAATTTATGCCAGCCTTCTCCAAAAAAGGGATAAGATTTGGGTAAGATAAAGGAGCTATCTAAATCTGTATGGCAGATACGGAGAGCTTTTCAAATCCAAGGGAGATATCTCAATGCTGACTTTAAAAATCGTTGTATATATTGTTGTTGCCTTCTTTATCACTCTGTTTGTGTTTGGATTTTTGTCAAACGATCCTGCTCGTAACCCTGGTCGTCGGGACTTCGAGTAAGATAAAGGTCTAATTATCCGTTACTGCCATAAGGCAAAAAACACTAGACGCTCTTAAGGCGGCTTGCTAAAAGTTAAACAGAAAGTGAAAGTCGGAAGGTAAAAAGTTAAGTTAGTCCTTCCGGCTCTTAATTTTGGCTATTTGTTTGCTAGATTGTGCTGAAACATGCTTCATTCCGTTCTGCCGCCCGAACCACCTGCCATAGTTGAACCATTATTAGCAGAAAATCTGCCAGTCATAGCTGCAAGCGATCGCCAATTGCATTCAAAAGGAGAACAGGCGAAAGCAGAAAATTTACAGCAACAACCAGTTAATCCGTCACCTCAGCCTGTACCGAATAAGTCATTTATAGCCAAAACACCCACAATCCCTGCACCGGAAAGTTTTCCAGCCGAATTTTCGCCTCTAAACATTACTGAAAACAGTGCGGATCTACTAGGGGAACCCTTATCTATTGGCTACTCACAGCAACAGCCACAGATTACTCAAGACACTAACAACAGCAGTCAAAAACAACAAACCCAACAGCAAATTGTTCAGACAATCAAAAATAGTAAGAACCTATCTCAAAAAAAATCCCAATCATTAGCTGAGCAACTAGTCCAGTCCAAACAGAATCATACCACTGCTAAAAATTCCCAGACTTCTAGCTCAGCACCGCAACCAATCAAAATCAAATTCCATACTGCCAACAAACAATCAACAAATAACAACCAACTATCAACCATAGAATTTAAAACTCGCAACCTCACTAGCCAAACTCCACAACCAGCACCTACACCGACAACGCCAGAAACAAGGAGAGTTGTAGAAGTAATAGCAGACACCCAAGAGTATGACGAACAAAGGCGGGTAGTTACAGCAGAAGGCAATGTGGTTGTGCGTTTTGATGGGGCGGTGGTGGATGCCGATCGCATTCAAGTTAGTTTAGACAATTTAATTGCTGTGGGTGAAGGCAATGTTGCCTTAACCAGAGGCGACCAAGTACTACGTGGGCAGCGATTCACTTATAATTTTGTTCAGGATACTGGAGAATTGTTAGCTGGTCGTGGTGAGATTTTTATACCAACAGCCCAGGAGGATTTTGCGTTTTTGCCCACCGATGTCACAGCAGGCGGAGTACCAGCACGTCCACCCAGCGATCGCATCAGAAGTAATCAACCCTTGACTGGGGTGAGTAGTCCAGGGGGAATTAATTTTGGTATTGGTGGTAGAACTAATGCCAGAAATATAGTCAATCCCGAACAAGGAGGACAGGTGCGGCGCGTCCGCTTTGAGGCTGCACGTATTGATTTTTATCCACGTGGCTGGCAAGCATCAGATGTCAGTATCACCAATGACCCCTTTTCACCCCCAGAATTAGAATTGCGGGCAGATAAAGTCACACTGACGCGAGAGTCCCCTTTGCAAGACCGTGTTCGCACACAGAATCAGCGTTTAGTTTTTGACCAGGGCTTGAGTATACCCATTCCCAAAAATCAGCAGGTGATTGACCGCAGAAAGCGAGATGCCACGCCTGGGTTAGTTTCCTTTGGATTTGATGGTGATCAGCGTGGAGGTGTATTTGTAGAGCGCAGATTTGAACCGATAAATAGAGAAAATGTGAGTTTTAGTATTACACCTCAGTTTCTCGCTCAAAAGGCTGTCCAGGAAGGTGTTGGCAATATTCCCTCACTGTTTGGTTTAAGAACATCCCTTGATGCCACTTTGAGTCCAAGAACAACGGTTGAAGGTTCTGGGACACTAACTAGTTTTGACTTGACCGATATTGAAAATAATTTGAGGGCAAGTTTGCGGTTGCGTCAACAAGTCGGTGATAATCGTAACCCCCACAATGTAACATTGGAATATAGTTATCGCGATCGCCTCTATAATGGTAGTCTTGGTTATCAAACTGTTCAAAGTAGCTTTGGCGGTGTCATTACTTCCCCCATCATCCCTCTGGGGAAAACAGGGTTAAACTTCAGCTACCAAGGAGGGGCTCAATATATCACCGCCAACACTGATCGCGAAGACTTGCTAGAACCAATCCGGGATAATAACCGTGTCTCCCTTGGTCGTCTACAAGCCAGTGCTGCCTTGAATGGAGGTTTTTTACTGTGGCAAGGTAAACCCCTACCACCCACTGCCACTGAAGGTTTACGATACACGCCTAACCCAGTAGTTCCCTACCTACGAGCATTTGGTGGCTTGACTGGCACTACTAGTTATTACACAAATGGCGACAACCAAAGCACATTGATTGGCACAATTGGTTTAGAAGGGCAAATCGGTCATTTTTCTAGGTCTTTTCTAGACTACACTGCTTTTAACATCAGTTACTCCCAAGGTCTTGATAGTGGCGAGTCTCCTTTCTTATTTGACCGTGCTGTTGATACCAGAACCTTGAGTGCCGGGATTACACAGCAAATTTATGGACCATTTACATTTGGTGTTCAAACATCAGTTAATTTAGATACAGGAGAATACACCAGCACCGACTTTATTTTGCAATACAGTCGTCGTACCTACGGAATTACCCTGCGTTACAATCCAGAGCTAGAATTAGGTGGCATTAGTTTCCGCCTTAGCGACTTTAACTGGACTGGTGGCACTAATCCATTTTCTGAAGTTAGGCCTGTTGTGGGTGGCGTGTCTGAGTAATATCAATTTTGGATTTTAGATTGTGGATTTTAGATTGGAAGTCTCTCTTATAAGGGTTGCCAGAGATTAGAACCCCAACTTTTTAAAAAAGTTGGGGTTCTCCCAGCCCATTAAAATCAATGTGGTCAATTACTAGTAGTCATCTTTTAATATTTGAAAACACTCAAAATCTATAGATAATTTGTATAAAAGAAAAAGTGCTACATAGATATATATTAATGCAATAGAAAATTTTTGATTGTAAAAATTGAAACTATAAATTTTCTGTTGCAGCTAACTACCCTCAATTTCTGAATGTCTTTGTAATTAAAACAAAAATACTAAATAAATAGCTATTTATGGAGGCTATAATTACGATATTAATCAAGTAAAAATACTGAAAAAAAAGCATTTTACCAATATATATTAGTAACAATAGGTTCAAATCTAGCTATTACGAACATGCAATAAAATTTTTTAAGATCCTCTCAAAGTTAGTTTCTTAAAAAAGCTTTTTTTTGTAAAAATTAATAGAGTTATCGCCCTATCATGGGTATGTCAATTGCGTTTAGGTAAAGCTGATGCTCTTCGGCAAAGTTCTCCGGAATCGCTACAAAATCCTTAAAAAGTTGGGAAGCGGCGGATTTGGTGATACCTTTCTTGCTGAAGATATGGATTTGCCTGGTAATCCCAAGTGTGTTGTGAAGCATCTTCAAACTCGCAACCCTAATCCAGAAATCTTGCAGATTGCCAAGAGGCTATTCAACCAAGAAGCAGAAGTTTTGTACCGTTTAGGCAAACATCATGAGCAAATTCCTGAACTTTTAGCCCATTTTGAAGAAAATGGGGAATTTTATTTGGTACAGGAATTTATTGATGGACACGATTTAACTACAGAAATCATTCCTGGTAAACAGCTTAGTGAAGCTCAAGTCCTAAAACTCCTACAGGAAATACTAGATGTTTTGGCGGTTGTCCATGAACATGGTGTGATCCACCGAGATATAAAATTGCAAAATATTATGCGTCGTCAAGACGGCAAAATCGTCTTGATTGACTTTGGTTCTGTTAAGGAAATTAAAAGCTTGGCAACCAACACAGAAGGAGAAGTCAACTCTACCATTGTCATTGGCACACCCGGCTACATCCCAAACGAACAAGCTAATGGTAAACCAAGACTGTCCAGCGACGTCTATGCAGTGGGAATGATAGGAATTCAAGCTTTAACAGGTGTACAACCACGTAAGCTACCCACTGATCCGGCGGATGGAGAAGTAGTTTGGCGTAACCTAGTCAATATCAGCAATGAGTTAGCGAATATTTTAACCAAAATGGTGCGCTGTAACTTTAAAGAGCGGTATCAAACGGCAGCCGACGCATTGCAAGCGCTTCAGGCACCATCGTCACCACCATCAACAATACAACAAGTACCCCCACCGCCAGCCAAAACACCATATCGTTCATCATCTCGTGCATCGCATACTCAAGGATTTCCAACCTTGGGGTTATTTAGTTTGATTGGGGTTGGATTTGGTCTAGTCATTTTTGGTAAAAGTTTTCTGCCATTCAACTTACAGGAAAATCAACCAACCAAAACCACCAATCCAGCAGCAGAAAATACCAAGAACCAGCCACAAGCTTCACCATCGGTACCAAAAAATAAACGTAGCAAAAACTTTTTTACCACTCCACCAACAATTTCACCGTCAATATTCACACCGCAGCGTGATTCTAATAAGCCTGCAACACCAGCGCCGTCTCCCTCTCCCAGCAAGAACGATACAAAACCATCTCAACCTGTTGTCAAGGAAGAAATTAAGCTATTTCCACCACCTCCAACAGAAAGGGAATTCCCACTACCTCCACCTGCAATAAAGGAGGAAATTCAACCATCTACACCGCCACCGCCACCGACAACCGAAAGTGAGTCCCAACCATCTCCATCTCCAATAGAGGAAATTCAACCATCTACACCGCCACCGCCACCGACAACCGAAAGTGAGTCCCAACCATCCCCACCTCCAATAGAGGAGGAAATTCAACCATCTACACCGCCGACAACAGAAAATGAAGTCCCAGCATCCCCATCTCCAACACAGAGCAATCCACAGCCTACTACACCGACCACTGAGGAATCAAATCAGCAAATGATGGTTGTACCGACTACGCCAGTGACAAAGGAACCAACTCAGCAAATGACGGTTACACCCACTACACCGACCACTGAGGAATCAAATCAGCAAATGATGGTTGTACCGACTACACCAGTGACAAAGGAACCAACTCAGCAAATGATGGTTACACCTACTACACCCGCCACTGAGGAAGCAACTCAGCAGAATACAGTTGTCCCTAGTACACAAGTGACCGAACAACCAACTAAGGAAAAAATAATTCTACCTACTACACAAGTGACCGAACAGCCAACTGAGGAAATGATGGTTGTACCTGCTACACCTACAGCAGGGGGATAGTAATACGTTTCACCATAACTCTGATATATCGGGCGACAATCAAGAATTTTGTGAAATGGTATAACATCAAAATTAATCACCATCGCGGTCCATAGAATGGACCTCTTGCATGAATCCTAAAAACCCCCTCAATTCCCTCGTGAATGGGCTACGGTGTACACGCAAGTCTGAAATAGCTTGTGAATTCTGGTTTTACCCCACCCTAACCCTCCCCTTGTAAAGGAGAGGGGACTGGATTTGTTGTTTACCCCGAATATCGGGGGGATCAACAGGGGTAAATCCAACTTGTATGTACACGGTAGCCGTGAATGGGGGGAAGATTGAATTCTCTGTCTGATTAAGGTACATGAGCAAAAATAATCTGCAAAGCGATCGCTTCGGCTATTTCTAGGCTACCCTTCTGGCAGTCCAACCGCAGATATAGTTTTAACCATAAGTTTATACTTTATTTAATTCGTAATATTTTTACTTAGCACGGATTAATAGTGTCTAATTTAAGTAAACACTAATTTTTTATACCAATTCAAAAAATGTTTGCGACAGATAAGGCATTGAGGATGAAGTCATAACCAGTCAAAGAAGCAGCAATTTGAGGAGTGAGGAGAGCTAGGAGTTGAGCAACCTTGGTTTGCAGATGCTCCAGGTGATCAAATAGCTCCCATTTCAAGTCTTGCTTGAGATATTCCCAAACGCGCTCTATGGGATTCAGTTCAGGAGAATGAGCAGGCTGGAACAAAAGAACAATATTCTCTGGAATTTGTAAACGTTTAGCTTTATGAAATAAGCCGTTATCAACTTGGAGAATGTTAAGTGATTTGGGATAACAGGCAGCGAACTCGTTCAAAAATTGTTGGTAGCATTCGGTATCAACATGAGAAAACTGCCAAAATAAACTTTCCCCAGTAAGTGGTTCAACTGCTCCATATAGCCAGAACGCTTTAAATTGCCACTGCCAATCACCAATAGGCTTAACTCCGGGAAGAGTAATTTTACGTCCTTCAATGGTTTTGAGTCCAAATCGACTCTCATCTTGTACAAAATAACGAATATTTTCGTACTGGGGCAAGATAATGGCACTGTATTGAGCAATTAATTGCAAGTCATCACCGAGTTTTTTTTAAAAGACTCTAGTTTTTCTTCGTCCTGTTTTCGGTTACGCGGACGTGGGACTTTCAGCTTGGCTTTGAGCCTGTAACGTGCCAGATGATGTACAGTTGCGTACTCAGCTTGCACACCCAAGGTTTTTTCTAACCAATGTTGTATTTGTGTGTACCGTTGAAACCCACCTTCTGGTTGTTCGAGTTGTTTTTTCAAACTCGATACAGCCCAATCTGGTATTGCTCTTTTTCGACCTGAACTCGTTCCAAATTCAACAACCGCCTCAATTCCTCCTTCTCGATAATCTGCCAACCATCGATGTACTGTAGCTCGATGTTTTCCCAAGATTTTAGCAATCTCACTTACACTCATTTCTTGCCCTTTAATCAGATATAGGGCTTGTATACGTTCTTTGCTCCGAGACTGTTTTTGATGTCTGAGCAACTTCTCTAGTTCCTCGACACTATCAACTATCTCGATCTGTGTTACCCCTACCATCACATACCCTGAATGCTACTTCTGTCTATTTTTACCATCTGTCGCATTCTTTTTTCAAATTGGTATAATTCTCTTATTCTGAAGCTTTGCTAAAAATCCTGATTTCTGCATCTCTATTGCAGAGATGCAGAAAAATCACATTCAGTCCTCTGTCTCCAGACAGATCTTAAGAGTAAAAAGCAAATTTACAGTCAGCAGATTATTGATAGTTTTACAATCCGCTAAATCAAAGTTTTTTGGTAAAACTAAAAGGAATTAGGCAATACGAGCCAGAGTAGTAAAGCTTTCATTAGCAAATACCCCGGATGAAAAAATAATCAATTACTTTTAAGGTTACTGCCAGTTTTTCTGAAGAGAGTTTAAAATTTGTCTATTTTTATAAAGTAATTATACTAACCTTTTGGTAGTGCAATCCTAAACAGTAAGTTTTCTTCGTGTCTTAGTGTCTTTGTAGTAAAAAAATAATTTTTATTTAACCACCAAGACACTAAGACACCAAGTTAGATCAGGAAAAAGTAGGAAGATGAAGGCTACTGATCTTCAGCTTGGTTGAGTTTATCTAATGCTTCCTGAAGTACTCGACGGCAAAATTCAGGATAATTCTCAATAGATTTTATTTTCTCAGCCATTGTTTTGGTGACTCTAATGGCAATTCTTTCGGTTAGAGGTTCATCTCTATCCGTTTTAAAACCATGTTTTTTGATTTCTGGATTGCCATGTGGATTAGGCATTTAGTTCTATTAATGATTTTTAGATAATTTGAGAATAGTGAGGCAACACATTGTATATTTAAGAATATGGTGGGTAGCTTCCGCCAAGAATACTTACCCACCAAGTCCATTTACGAAAAAACAGACATTTACTATGTTAAACCGCACTGAGCTGGAGGCAAAGACTCTGCCAGAGTTGATTCAACTGTGCCAAATTTACGGAATTAGACCAGAAGGGAATATTAGCGATCGCAACTCTTGCATTAGAGTATTATCCAGCTTTCCACAGCGAGCGATTTTGGAATTTCGCAAAGGTAAAGGCTTGCAATATCCAAAATTGAATGAAGTATACAATAGCTTGTTTGCTGTACTTCGACAGCTAGGACAACCAACAGATGCTCAACTGGCACTGATGAGGGCTACACTACAGGGACAAAGAATGGATAAATCAACCGAAGCATATTATCAAACTCAAATGTTTCGCCTCTGGTACATCCGCCAGTTGATTCAAGAGGTGCTGAGTTTGCTAAAGTAGCGATCGTGTAAGGAATCGGGGACTAGCGATCGGGGATTAGGAATTCATTATGTCGTCTCCCGTGTCCCCCTTGTCCCCCTTCCCTTCCATTCTCCAGTCCCCTTTTTGCTCATTTTTAAGTATCTTTAAAAAAAGTTAAAACTATTAATCCTACGTTATGTCTGTCAGGCAAAGAGTTCTTTCTGGTGTTCAACCTACTGGTAACTTACATTTAGGAAATTATTTAGGTGCAATTCGTAACTGGGTAGAAGGACAAAGCCAGTACGATAATTTCCTGTTTATAGCTGATTTGCACGCTGTTACTTTGCCACACAACCCAGTAGAACTAGCTAAAAATACTTATACCTTGGCTGCTTTATATCTGGCTTGTGGTCTTGATTTAACCCATTCCACTATTTTTGTACAATCTCACGTCCCTGCACACACTGAACTTACCTGGTTACTTAACTGCATTACACCCCTCAACTGGCTGACAGATATGATTCAGTTCAAAGAAAAGGCTGTCAAGCAGGGTGAAAACGTAGGTGTTGGTTTGTTAGACTATCCTGTGCTGATGGCTTCTGATATTTTGCTCTACGAACCAGATAAAGTGCCAGTAGGGGAAGACCAAAAGCAACACCTAGAACTAACGCGGGATATTGTCAATAGGTTTAATCACTTATTTGCCAAGCCAGATCAATCGGTATTAAAGTTACCAGAACCTTTGATCCGTAAAGAAGGAGCTAGGGTAATGAGTTTGACGGATGGGACAAAGAAAATGTCTAAGTCTGATCCTTCAGAATTAAGCCGGATCAATTTGCTAGATTCACCGGATGAGATTGTCAAAAAAATTAAGAAATGTAAAACTGATCCAACTCGCGGTTTAGAGTTTGATCATCCAGAACGACCAGAGAGCAATAATTTGTTAACTCTGTATATGTTGCTGTCTGGCAAAACCAAGGAAGAAGTCGCTGCTGAGTGTCAAGATATGGGCTGGGGACAATTTAAGCCTTTACTGACAGAAACAGTCATCAATGCCCTCAAACCCATCCAAGCGAAATATCAGTCGATAATGGATGACAGAGGCTATTTAGAGTCTGTTTTACGGCATGGAAAACATAAAGCAGAGGCTGTTGCGAACCAAACTTTAGCAAAAGTTAAAACCGCAATGGGATACTCCACACCATTATGAGGTTTTCTGTGTAGGGTGAGTTGTGTTATAGCTTTACCCAAAGACAGAAATGCTCATTTTTATGCTGGATACTCAAAATCCAACTTCTATAACTTCTTTTCGGACAGCAGCAAAAGCTGGTCAATTCCTGGTTACCGCCGAGGTAGCACCACCAAAAGGCGGTAATCCAGAACACATGCTCAAAATGGCAGCGACCCTTAAGGGGAGGGTTCATGCTGTCAATATTACCGATGGTAGCCGGGCAGTTTTACGGATGTGTCCGGTGGTAGCATCGGCAATTTTATTACAACATGGCATTGAACCAATTTGTCAGATTGCTTGTCGCGATCGCAACCGCATTGGTTTACAAGCTGATTTAATGGGCGCTCATGCGATCGGCATCAGAAATATCTTAGCCTTGACCGGTGATCCTGTGAAAGCAGGTGATCATACTGACTGCAAAGGCGTGTTTGACTTAGAATCTGTGCGGCTGCTGCAAGTCATACAAAAGCTGAATCATGGCGTTGATTACAACGATACACCCTTAAATGATGGGGCACTAGATTTATTTCCTGGTGCAGCAGTTGATCCGCAATGTCCAAGTTGGTCGGGTTTGCAAAAACGATTTGAACGCAAATTAGAAGCAGGAGCGCAGTTTTTTCAAAGTCAATTAATTACCGATTTTGAAATACTAGAAAAGTTCATGGATAAAATTGCTGTTGGTTGTGGCAAGCCAATTTTAGCTGGAATTTTCTTGTTTAAATCAGCAAAAAATGCCCAATTTATTAATAGGTGTGTTCCGGGTGTAAATATTCCCCAACACATCATTGATAGATTAGCACAAGCAAAATATCCCCTAGAAGAAGGGATGAAAATTGCTGCGGAACAGGTACAGATCGCACAGCAATTGTGTCAAGGTGTCCACATGATGGCAGTGAAGCGAGAAGATTTGATTCCGCAAATATTAGAGATGGCTGGTGTTGCGCCAGTTAATCAGATGGTATCAGTTTAAACAAATGCTCTCTCAGTTCAGATCCCCGACTTCTTTAAACAAAGTCGGGGATCTATAATCCCTCACAATTAATGTGGTAAACCACTAGGTGAGTGATCGCATTTCTTTGCTAATTGAAGAGAGTGCGATCGCTCTTTTGTTGCCTCTATTGCTAAACTAAAAAACAACCCCTACCCCTGCAAAGGTAATCTTATGACCTCTGCAACTAATCCACCTAACGCCCTCACCCCTTTTCCTGATCACACTCAACTTCCTGAGTCTGACGGTACATTTGTGAAAAACTTCCAGGAACATCCCCAAAGCATTCTATTAACCGACTCTATTAAACCGATATTGCAAAAACGTCATCCTGATGGGCAATACTGTATTGGTCAAGATTGTGGGATCTACTGGCGCATCACTGACCCCCCAGAAAAAGGCGCAGAAGCACCGGATTGGTTTTATGTAGGGAATGTACCGCCCTTGCTTAGTGGGCAAACGCGGAGGTCTTATGTACTATGGCGAGAGTATATCGCACCGTTGATTGTTTTAGAATTTGTCTCTGGGGATGGTAGTGAAGAACGAGACAAAACTCCTTGGAAAGGCAAATTTTGGATTTATGAACAGGTGATTCGCCCTCCCTTTTATGGCATTTATGAACTGAATAAAGCCAGTGTAGAAGTTTATGAATTCATTGGTGGACAATATGAGTTATTATCACCCAATGAACGGGGACATTATCCCATAAATCCATTAGGAGTCGAGTTAGGCATTTGGCAAGGAGAATACCAGAATATGGAATTACCTTGGCTGCGCTGGTGGGATTTGCAAGGTAATTTGTTGTTAACTGGTGAGGAAAGAGCCGAACAGGAACGTCGAAGGGCAGATCGTTTGGCTGAACAACTGCGATCGCTTGGGGTTGAACCAGAGGTTTAGTATTTTTGGACTATGGCTTAAAGGTGCGATCGCCCCAGCAAGCTATAATCTCAAAAAGCTATTCAATATAACAAACTACAAGAAGTCAACTATGGCTCAAGTCTTGGTTGAAGACCTAGACCCCATCATCCTAGAAAAGCTAGAAATCCTTGCTAAACAGCATGGTCACTCTTTGCAAGCAGAAATCAAACATATCTTGGAGATGGCAGTACAAAGCCAGGCAATTTTAAGCAAACCAGTCAATATGGCAAAGGCGAGAGAAGCTGCTTTCCAAATGCGGCTACAGTTAGTGGGTAGCATCCATACTGACAGTGCAGAACTCCTTAGAAAGGAGAGACAAAAGTGAATCGTTACGTTATTGATGCCACTGTCGCTGTCAAATGGTTCATCCCAGAGATTAACAGCGAAAAAGCCGCTCGTCTTTTGGACGGAACTTATGAATTAATAGCCCCAGATTTACTGCTACCTGAGTTTGGTAATATCTTGTGGAAAAAAGTTCAGCTAGGAGAAATTACTCAAGAAACCAGTCGCAGAATTATACATAACTTCAAAACAGTGATGTTGCAGACTTATCCTTCAACATTGTTGTTAGAAACTGCTGTAGAAATGGCTAACACTCTAGCACAAACTGTAGATGAATGTTTTTATCTAGCTCTTGCTTTTACAGAAGAATGCCAGCTTGTCACGGCTGATCGCAAATTTTACAATGCGCTCAAAATAAGTTTTTTTGCCGATAATCTTCTGTGGGTAGAAGATATTGCTAATTTGTAGGCGAACACCTCAATATTAATTATTCATGTGTTGCATTCTTTTTTTAAATTGGTAGTAGGATTGAGTCGTATCAGTTCTTTGACATAAAATTCTTTTTTTGCTATCAAGTATCAGCATAGTTGAGGCATTATACAGTAAGCATTTGCAGCTTTAGAACCATGCGATCGCTAATTTTTGACATTTTTAAATTTTTTGCCACAAAAGATAATATTTCCTAGCAATAGCTTTTCTTCCTTTGGTTAAAGTCTATCTCACTTCTTTAGATAGAAACCTGACTGTAAATACACAAGTTATTCTCAAAGTAATAGAAAACCTAACTTTAAATATCACAGGGCAAACGTAGCAAAGGCTATTCCAAAGTGATGAATCTTTGCTGATATTTACATATACCTTTTTGTCAGTTTATTCGGAGAAGATTACATCAAATACTATGACTAATCCAAATGATAACAAAAGCTATCGTGAAGTTCGACAAGATAGTTATATCGATAGCAACGGCGAAACTCATACTAACGTCACACGCACCAGTGAAACTGTTAACAACGATAGGGTAGATTCTCAATCTTACCGTAATGGTTATGTACAAGGTCGAGTATCGGAACGTAACTACCAAGAAGACCTCGCACAACGAGACACAAATAATGCATCGCAAGGATTGTTGTTAGGTTTCTTAATTGCTGGGTTAGCAGCATTAACAGCTGGTGCAATTTGGTACTTCAATCGACCAGAATCAGCCATAGATAACACAACTACACCTGTAGAGACTATTCCAGCAACTTCCAGCCCAACTCCTGCTGCGACTCTGACACCTGAACCCCAACAAACAACAATTATCGAAAGAACTAGGGAAGTTCCTCTTCCTATTCCCCTTCCCGAACAGAGGACATCACCAGTACCAACTCCGGCTGCACCCAATGTCAACATTACTGTACCGCCGCAACAGCCTTCTAATACACAAACTGCACCGACATCACCATCCACTTCTAACGGTAGTACTTCGACTACAACTCCTAACGCGCAGCCAACTACTTCACCAAACGAAACTAGTACAACCACTCCTTCCCTAAGTGGACAAGATCAAACAGATGTAACACCTAATAGCAATTCATCTGATACTAACAACAGTAGTCAATAGTTAATGGTTAGTAGTTAGTACAGACGCGATTAATCGCGTCTGTACATTAGTAGTTAGTAGTTAGTACTACTCACACCCCACCCTACGGGAAGCCGCGCAAAGCGCGTCTACACACTCCTCATACTCCCCATACTCCATACCTCCCCACCTCCCCACCTTCACACCCTTTCTTTGGGTGGTGGCGTGATACCCCACTTGCTTAATCCTTGTGAAAGTTCATTTAAAAATTTCAAGTCCTCTTTAGGTAAAGACTGGGGAGGATTTTCTGTTTTTTCCAGAAAGACAAAGGCTTGTCGGAATTGAGTTGGTGTCGCCTCAATCGGTGAGTCGAGGTGACAAGGAATTATCCGTTGAAAATCCCAACTCGCTACTTGATTAGCCCATTTGATAGTTTTCTCCGGATCTCGGTTAAGAATTAAAGTTTGCAGGATGGGTGCAACAAACAAGCGTCCTTCCCCGCGTAGGGCATGAAAAGACTGTAGCCAGTCATTCCACTTAAAAGGAAACAAACCAAAATAAGCTTTCCTAGAACGATCTGCCGCCCCCAAAGCATGGCGAAACACTTGCCTCGTACCAATTACTTCCAGCGTACTCGGTTGGAAGTAAAAAGCAAATAATACAATTCGCTGCCACCCCTTACGACGGTTAGCCTCAGTGTCAAAAACGGTGTGGAAGGCGTCGTCTTTGGCATGAAACAGTAGAGGATAGGGGTCAAGTTGAACTATTTCTGGTGGTTCTGCGGGGATAGACAGAACTATATCTGTTACTAGCAATGTACGCGATCGCTTGTGTAAAAACGCAACTTCGGCAAATCGTCCCGGCCCCAATTCAATAGGGCCAAGAATTGCATAGTCAAACTCATCAGCAAAGGGTGTATCACTGCTGTTGGATGGAAGTACATGAGTACGTCCCCCTGGTAAACCCAGCCAACTCAGGGGCAGGTTGAGAGGAAAACTCCACTGCTTCGGGGCTACAAAGACTTGTGCTTGGGGAAAACGTCTGGCAAAAGGGCCGACAAAGACTTTATGTTCTAAACCAGAAATGGTAGGCAGGATAATATATTTAACATCCCCGTGTTCTGTCACTAACTCTTCAACAAGGCGGATACATTCTGGGGTTGGTGCGATCGGTGCATAAACGAGGAGTCCACCTGCTTCTAACTTCACAACGGTCATACGAATTGGCACGACGACATAGAAAATCCCTTGTATCTGGTCAAAAGTCCAGATCGTATCTTTCACTACTTCTTGCCGGATTGTACGTCGTCTGCCAAATGGGTAGAGTGGTAAAACAGGCCAGAAAGGCCAAGACCAATCTTTTAAAAAGATGCCATCCTGTTGCGTCTGCATATTTTGTGTGTTCATCGTGGTTTTCTCCACGACTCGATCCTCCCGAATCCCCAAAGCTGAGAATATTTTATTTTATCTAAAGACTGCTTTCTTTTATCCAAATCGCCAGCCCCCCTCCACGTCCACGCGCCGCGATCAAATCTTCGGTCATGAGAAAGAAAGCAAAAAAGGGTTGTTTGGCGATCGCCTGATTGTAGAAATCTTCTGTTTGACTCTTACCGCCTCGAATCTGTTGTTTGTAGACAATACGACCAAACAAGCTGATTTGCATTTGGGTAAAATCAAAAGCCAACAAGTTTTTCTTTCCTAAATATCTGGCTGGGCCTGTAAATTTTAACAATAGGCCGCCAAGTTGTACTTGATTACTTATTTTCCCTTTACCAACAGCTATATCTGTAGCAGCAAAACAAATGTGTGCAGCCCCAAGCTTTGGTACATAAAAACCCCTACCTAATTCAATTCCTCCCCTATTTTTACGTTTGCGAGTTCCAGTGGTAAAACATAGTCGCCATTGACCAAGCAACGATGTAAAGGGATAGGTTAATTTTTGTTGCTTAGCAGCTTTTTCTGCTTCGAGTAAAGCATTTACCAGTGCTGCGGCGGGAGGGCGATCGCTTGCTTCTCCCCGATATGCACAAACAGCTTGCTCAAGTACAGTTATAAAATCTGGCGAAATTGGTGGTGTTAATTTAGGCGATCGCATTAATTCAATCCTCATTCAATCATGTTTATTTGTTATTCAGAAGGCAGAAGTATGAGGGCAGAAGGCAGAAGGGAAACCACGCTTAAAAATGTGGGACTTAGGCTGTAGAAGCTTTGTGTCTTGTCGCACTCTCAGTTCGACACAAATCTTTTCATCTTTATTAGTGGGCTTTTAGCGGGCTTTATACCCCCACTCAAAGTTTTTATTGATACATAGACCTTCTGCCCTCTGCCATCTACCCTCTGCCTTTTTTTGTAATTGGTGTCTAATGTTCGGTTTTCCAACCAACAACCAACCATCAACAATCAATACTACTGAGGCTTGCGGCTAATAATAGTGCGGTGGCGGGGGTCACTAGCAACTGTAACTGGTTTCTCAAAACCTACCTCTTCTAATGCTGCTTCTATATCAAAAGAGTAGTAATCGTCACTCCAAGGTTCAGTACTTTTCATTAAAGTAAATAAAACTGGTGGCAAATTTTGAATTACAGGAGATTTTGGATTGTTGTCCACCAATGCAATATAGCCACCAGGACGCAGCAGTCGCAGCGCCTCAGTAAAAATTGCTTTGCTGATGTAATGTGGCAATTCATGAGTCACAAATTGCAAAGTGACAAGATCAAAGGAGTTACTTTGCAGTTTTGTATCTTCCCCCTTAGCATGAAGCCACTGGGATATTTCACCATTGACATCTAAAGTTTTAGCTACAGCTAGCATATAAGGCGACAAATCTAGACCAATTGTACGAACAGGGTGATTTTGCTTTTTCTGGTAAAAGCGGTGTAAAGCTAAAGTAGAAATACCTACAGAACAGCCTATATCTAAAATATCTTTTACTTCTTGAGGGCCATAGGTTGCCAAAACTTGATGAAAGGTGTCTCGCAAGCGATCGTGGGCAGTTTCCCAAGTCAGCTTTTCTTTAGGCCATACTCGCAGCGCCATTGAGTAAGTAGCGCTGGGGGCTTCTAAGGCCGCTTGCCAGCAAAGATTTCCTTCGGAGTAGGCATGGAAGGGAACTTGATAGTAGTCGGGGTAGACAATATTAGAGTCTACTATTTCTGTTAGTTGCTGTTTTACTCCCGATGCTGCCAAAGTTTCGTAGTTTTTGCGCCAAGGAACACCATTTTTTTCAGCAGTTTTAATAATTACTTGCCTTGCCTGATGTTTCATCAGGTTGTAAATTGGTCTGGTCTGAATAAGTAGATTCACAAATTGTGAGAGCAGTCCTTCACCAGCCCAATCTGGCTTAATTTTGTCTTTCATCTGAAATTATATGTAATCGACACAAGATAACTGTTTACATTTTAGGTTTTAATGTTAAGTTACTGAGAAAACAAAAGTTTATTAAAAAATAAATTCTTCTAGCTATGAGTATTCTATTCAACCCAAAATTTCGCCTTCTCCTTTGTTCTGCTGCTTTATTATCTGTTGGTTTCGGTAGTGGCTACTTATATACTCAGTCGAACACTCAACAACAAATGTCTCTTGCCTCTGTTCCAACGAGTTCTAAAATTATCAAAAATTTACAAGACGAGAATCCAGATAAACAAAGTAATTCTACATCAAGCTTAGGATTGATATCAGCATCTACCCCCTATCAAGTTATTGATGAATTTAAAAAATATAAATATAGCATTAATGGTAATCAAATTCTCTCTTCTGCCAAACTACCAAAGAATAAGGTGAATTTCAATCAAAAAGATTTGTTATTTGTTCTTGCTAATACTAGAAAATATTACCAAGACTACGCAAATCAAGACCCAGATATTCTCCGAACAGGATTACTAGGAACTGCAGGAGTTAGTGTCCAAGATACATTGAAAACTCTAGATTTTATGATTGCTGTTTTAAAAGAGGATATTGCCAAAAATCGCATGACTCGTTTACAAGATCCCAATTTTATCAATAATAATTTTCGAGTAATAAAATGGTCTGCTTATAAACCACAAAATCCTCAGCAAAAACGCTTAAGAATTACTAAATATGCCGTTTTTACTCATACAGGCTCTAGGAAAAAAACTGCGAATTACAATATACCAATTTACAGTTTAAAAGATAATTTAAGTGGCGACAAATTTTATACTAGATATACGAAACAGGATGTTTTATCAGGTATTTATGAACCTGGGGGAAGAGAATACGGTAAAGTTGAACCTCTTGCTTATTTGACTCGTCAAGGCTTGGAAGAAGCTTTAATGCAAGGAACAATTTTGATTAATTTTACTGATGGTACTCGAGAATTTTTTAATGTAGATCGAAATAATGGAATGCCTTACATTCGAGGAGTAAAACCAACAGCACAAAAGCGGTATTGGTATTTTAGAAAAGTAAATGCTATTAAAGGCTATGGATATAAGATTGATGCAAAAATTTCCATTAAGCCAGGAGTAACTTTTGCTGGGGATGTATTAAATATTGGTTTAGGCCGAGTAATTGTAATTGAGTATGGTCAAGGTAAAAATAAACGCCTAAAAATGGGAGCGATCGCCGATACAGGCGGAGCATTTTTACCAAATCTTTATCAGCTTGATTTTTTAGCAGGGATTTTTAAGACTAATAGGGATTTTAGCAGGTACATCAGTCAGTTACCTGAATATGCCACAGCCTATATTTTAGTGAAAAAGTAAATATTTGACAGTGAATCTTAAAATCTCTTTTTCCTCTCTGCGTCTTCTGTGTCTATGTGGTTAATTCAATAATTTATAAACCATAGAGAACGTAGAGAACACACCAGAGTAGAAGTTACAGAGGAGTTAAAATAATTCTTCTTTGATTAACCGACCATCTTCTATATGAATTATTTTATCGGCTATATCTAAAACTCGGTTGTCATGAGTCACCATCAAAATAGCACATTGTTGTTCCTTCGCCAGTTGCTGCATTATTTCTACAACCTCTCTACCAGACTTACTGTCTAAGGCAGCAGTAGGTTCATCAGCTAAGACTAATTTGGGCTGACTTACCAAAGCACGGGCAATGGCTACCCGTTGCTTTTGTCCTCCCGAAAGTTCGGTAGGATAGTAATTAATGCGATGTCCTAATTTAACAGCATGGAGCATCGCCTCTGATTTCAGCCGAGCCTGTCGATAAGAAATATTTTTGTGTAGTTCAAGTGACATTTGTACATTCTGTCGGGCTGTTAAAAAATCCAGTAAGTTATGAGCTTGGAAAATATAGCCAATGTTGCGACGTACTTGCACCAATGTTTCATTACTTGTCCCATGTAACTCCCAGTTCAAAAATTTGAGGTTTCCTTCTTGAACAGACCGCAATCCACCAATTAAAGTTAGTAAAGTTGTCTTTCCGGAACCCGATGGACCTGACAAAATCACAATTTCTCCAGATTTTATCACCAAATTAATGTCAAATAAAATCTGACTTCGTAATGATTTTTGACCAAAGTAGTGATTGAGATTTCTAACGGAAACAACAACATCTTGTTGAAACATGGACTTTGTAGTTCATTTGATGATTAAACTAAAAAATTTCAGCTGGATCTACTACTCGTAATTTATTAGTTGATAAAAATGCAGAAGTTAAGCACATTAATAATGTCGCAAGTAATATTATTAATGCCTTGTCATAGCTCATAAGAACTGGTAGTTTAGTAGCATTTTTTGCCAAATCGTATAGAAATATAGATATAAATATGCCAGGAATATAACCTAATATTGCCAAAATGAAAGCTTGTTGAAAAACAATACCTAGCAAGTATTTATTTTTAAATCCCATTGCTTTTAAGGTTGCATATTCAGCTAAGTGGCTAGATATATTACTATAAAGTATTTGATAAACAACAACTACACCAACAATAAAGCCCATAATTACCATCAAATTAAAGATAAATCCAATTGGTGTTCTTACACTCCAATAGTTTTTTTCAAAATTCATAAAACCTTCACGTGTCAAAACTTTAACATCTTTAGGTAAGTGGGCTGACAGCATCGCTAAAACTTTTTGAGGATCAGCACCAGGTTTGAGAGTAAGTAAGCCTATATCTATATATTCGGGAGAACGATCTTTAAATACCCTAATGAAAGTTGAGTAACTAATCATTAAATTGCCATCAACTCCAAAGGAAGGCCCTAGTTTGAATAAGCCAGCAACTTTCACTCTATAACCAATTAATGAGTTATATCCAAATATTTCAATACTAACAGGTTCGTTTTGAACAACTTTTTCCGCAATTGGGCCAAATTCTGGTCGTGAACCACGATCAAATAAAACTACGTTAGGACGTTTAAGTAGATTTAGATTTTTATTAACTTCTGGCAATTTAAAAACTGATTTTGCTGGATCAAAGCCAAGTACATAAATTGGAAATTTACGACCATTAATTGGATTTTTGAGTTTAGCAAATTGAACGTATAAAGAGTTGACTGATTCTATAGAATCAAAACCTAATGCTTGATATAAACGAATGCGTGGAAAACTTTGATTTGAGGTTAAGGATTTATATTGGGAACTGATTACAAATAAATCTCCTTCTAAGTTTTTTTGCACTTGCGTCGCACTGGCATAGAGAGCATCTTGGAAGCCAATTTGCATAAACATCAAAACAGCTACAAATGCAATACCAGCCAAAGCTACTAGAAAGCGAAGTTTTTGTCGAGCTAATTGTAGCCAGGCTACAGGTATCTTCTTTCTCATCTTTTAAACCTCAAAACTGAGATTGGAAAAGCAATCTCTTGGCATCAAGTTATTAGAATGTTTCTTGATACTTCCTATGCTCAAAAAAGTATTTATTGGTGAGACTGCTTAGTATGAATGAGTACTTCTACTTGTAAGTTAGTCAGGGCTGCAACTCGTTGATTATCTGCTGGATTATTGATACGGATTTTGACCTCAACTACTTTATTATCTGTATCTGCTCCTGGATTGTTAGTAAAGATATTTTGTTGAGTAACTTGTAAACCTATCTCTGTTACTGTTCCTTGTATTTCTCCCAGAAAAGCATTGCTAGTAATAGTTGCAGGCTGACCTAAATGCACTTTTTGAATATCAGTTTCATAAACTTCGGCTACCACATACATCTGATCTGTGCGACCTATTTGAGCAATTCCTTGATTACCAATGATTTCTCCAGGCCAGGTATAAATTTTTATGACTTGGCCATCTATTGGCGATCGCACCATACTTAAATCCAAATCTGCTTGGGCCTGTGCTACTGCTGTTTTTGCCTTCTCAACTTCAGCTTGCGCTGCTTGTATATCAGTAGGACGGACTTCAGCAATACTTGCTAGCCTAGCTCTAGCTTCTATTAACTGTTTTTGAAGAGTGTCCACCGTACGGTTTTGGGTAGCTTTTGCTTCATTGAGTTGTTGTTGAACAGTATCCACCCTCAAGCGTTTAGCATCTGCATCGGATGCTGAAATGGCTCCCTGTTGGTATAACATCTGATATCGCCGATTTTCGCTTTCCGCATTCCGCAATTCTGCCTCTAGACGAGCTATAGTTGCTTGTTGTGCAGATATTTCTCCACGTAACTCAGCTTCTATACGAGCAATAGTCGCTTTTTGGGCAGCTAAATCTCCTGCTTTTGCTCCTATTTTTACCTGATTGAGACTAGCTTGGGCAACTAGAACCTGTTTTTTAGCGTTTTCTAAGGCTGCAAGACGAACATAGAAACTATCAAGAAGTGCAATTGCTTGTCCTTTCTGCACCTTCTCTCCTTCCTTTACCAGGAGTCGTGCAACTTGAACGCCACCTTGGGAATTGGGAGCAGACAAATTAATCACTTCTCCTTGAGGCTCTAAGCGTCCAAGAGCAGCAATAGCACTAATGGTAGGAGAATTAACTGGGTTAACTGAAGTGTTGTCTACGGATTTAGATCGAAATCTAGAAAAGCTATAGAGAGAAATTGCACCGATACCTAAAGTCATAGCAATTACCAGAATTATAGGCAAACGATTTGTAGGTATCGTAATTGGCTGCCTTTGTTTTTGCACCATGATCTACCTAGTAAAGGATTATCCTGTCTTCCGATGATTTCTGAAATTTGTAGACAGACAAATGGCAATAGCTCTGCTCTACAGTCATACGAATTTGGATTGCTGAGGTACGGGTGGTGTCAATAACGTCGCCACATTGAGTGCTATTCCAGTTTAGGAGTTATCGATTACATAGATAGTGGAAAGTAAACTGGATAAGTTTGACTGAGAATTTCAGATGTAATTTTTGCTATCAGAGGATGGATTATAGAAAAAGTATCCATCACTCTGTAGCATTAGGAGCCAATCAGGAATGTGTGTCTGCAATATTGTACTGATTTACGGGTTTAGCATACCTCTTTTTTCCTTTTCATAATGTCTAAGTATTCGCTACGTGTTCCATCGATGCGGTAGTGGTCACAGATTTGACAGAGTTTTAAAAGATCCAATCGACTAAATACTTTTTGATGCTCAATTCCATTGTCGTTTCTCCACCGCCAAAAAGTTGTTCGATCAATACGGCGATTGTTTTCAGGCCATCGTCGCCGTGATAAAAACTCTATAAGTTCTTGTTCATAAAAACAGTAGCCTTTTGGCAATCTGAGGAGTTCTTCTCTTAAATCAGATATTGGTATGAGTGGATCTAGCTCAGATAGTCTCATGCCAGCAACTCCATTTAGTTTCGTGAAATCTAAGCAAGTAAAAACTGAATTTGACAAGACGTAATCATATCTAATGGCAGATGATGTAATACAGTTATTAAGGTAATTGATGTTTGCAATGTTGTTGCCTCCTACTTTATAAAAGTATTGAACTTTGTCTTGACTCAATTTAATCACCAACCATAGTATTTAAGATACTCAAATGCAACTCATATGCAACGTCTTTAAAGAGAAAAAATAATTGAAACTAAAATATTAGCATTAATGTTTACAAGCACTTCATGAAAGGCAATATGATTAGTTAAATTGAATTAATAATGTATTTAAATCATCTATCATAAAGTAGAAGAGTTTGTATCATTTATATGTGATATTTATAACAGTATCTAATTATTAGAAATTATAGATTAATACAATAAAGTCTTTGAAATCTCTACTTTTTGGTAGATGCTCATGCTAACACACTTTCTACATTAGCTTGTATACAATTATCCCACCTTGTTCTTCTTATCAAAGAGAGTTATAGACATAGATTGCTATCTCAGAAATAGTATCACTAGCTTGCATAAAACTTAGAGATTTATCTTGTCATCATAGACAAAATAAAGTAAGTTCATAATCAAAGATAAAATTCTCTTCTTTCTTCTATTTTTTACCTAATTTTCAGGCTAACATTCCATCAACACGATTTCGCTCGTAAAAGACGTAAAATTTATATGCAATTTTAGAAGATAAACTCTTGGTAGATGAGATAGTGTTAGAAAAAGTTTGAAATAGGTGATGTGGCTAAAGTTGTTCGCATCCTAAAGAGAATGAAACTACAGCGATTCATGCTCTCATTAACAAGGTTTGATCACCAGCGGCTAATTTTTCATGCAGCCCGCCAGACAGCTCGTAAAGCTGAGATGGCACGTATCGCGGTGCATGAATGGCTTAATCAACACGATGCTGAACTGGAAGAATGGAAAACCAAAACAGCTTCTGAGCTGGGAATTAGTATTAGTGAACTTGAAAGGCGGCTATTATCTGCTGCTGAAGAACAGACAGAATCTAGAAAGAAAGGTAGTGATGCTAATTAACAATAAAATTTTGTAGGCAATTGTTAAATTAACGCAACTAATGCAGTTAAGTTAATTTATAATTGTCTACACAAAAGGCTGACTAATAATTTCAAATACTAGGAATGAGTTTGTTGCATTTAAGTTGCTACAAAAAAGCAACTAGTCTACAATAAGCAGCATGAGTAATGGATGTTATTACTCAGACGCACAGAGTTGGATTAATTTATTTAGTTGAGGTAATCCAAGCTCAAGCTACTTAATTGCTTATGTAGAAAGCTTGAAGATAGAAATTCTTACCTACTCTGTAAAACAATCAATGATTTGTTTTCTAACAAATAATTTCAATCGTGTTTTTTGTAGAGTACATAAATCTTGGTTATTTCCCTACATTTCCCAAGTAAATAATGAAGATTAAGTCATGGATACTTCTAGAATTGAAGTTGACTTTGAACAATTACAAAAAGAAGTGAGCAACTGTGAACAGGCTTTGGACAAACTTATAAAGGTTAAAAAGATGATGTCTGCAAATGCAACTGAAATTAATAAAATTAATAAAAAACTGCACCAGAATCCTATTGCTATTATTGGGATGGCTTCTATCTTTCCAGAATCTAAAAATTTACAGGAATACTGGGAAAAAATTATTCACAAAGTTGATTGTATTACTGATGTTCCTCCATCACGCTGGAACATTAACGAATACTACGATCCTAACCCTAAAACACCTGACAAAACTTACTGCAAACGTGGCGGATTCATCCCAGACATCGAATTTAACCCTATGGAATTTGGGCTTCCTCCCAATGTCTTGGAAGTGACTGATGTTTCACAGTTGCTAGCTTTGGTTGTTGCGAAAGCAGCAATGGAAGATGCTGGTTATGGTGAAAAAAGTCAGTTTAATCGAGAACGCACAGGGGTAATTTTGGGTGTAGCACTGGCAAGGCAGTTAGCAATGCCATTAGCTACTAGATTGGAGTATCCCATCTGGGAGAAAGTCTTAAAAAGTAGTGGCTTGTCTGATGAAGATACACAAAAAATTATCGAGAAAATCAAAAGTGCATATGTGCAATGGGAAGAAAATGCCTTTCCCGGTATGCTAGCGAATATAGTGGCTGGACGAATTGCCAACCGCCTAGATTTAGGAGGAATGAACTGTGTGGTGGATGCCGCCTGTGCCAGTTCATTGGGGGCGCTTGCGATGTCAATCAGTGAACTAATTGAGCATCGAGCCGACATGATGCTTACTGGTGGAGTAGACACTGACAACTCAGTTGTCGCCTATATGTGTTTCAGCAAAACACCTGCTGTTTCCCCAAGCCAGAATCCCAAACCTTTTGATGCCCAATCAGATGGGATGATGTTAGCTGAAGGAATAGGGATGTTGGTGTTGAAGCGCCTTGAAGACGCGATTCGGGATAATGACCGAATCTATGCAGTTATTAAAGGTATTGGTACCTCCAGTGATGGTCGTTACAAAAGCATCTATGCACCTCGTCCAGAAGGTCAAGTCAAAGCTTTGCATCGTGCTTATGAAGATGCAGGTTTTTCACCTACCAGTGTTGGTTTGATTGAAGCACACGGTACAGGAACTATGGTTGGAGATCCAGCCGAAGTCACAGCTCTCAAAGAAGTTTTTGGGGAAAACAATCTAAAAAAACAACATATTGCACTTGGAAGTGTCAAATCACAGATTGGACATGCAAAAGCTGCTGCGGGTGCAGCAAGTTTGATTAAAACAGCATTAGCTTTACACCACAAAGTATTGCCAGCAACCATCAATGTTACTAAGCCGCATCCGAAACTAGGTCTGGAAAACTCACCTTTGTATTTGAATACAGAAACAAGACCTTGGATTCGTTCTCAAGCAGAAGTACCAAGACGGGCAGGAGTAAGTTCTTTTGGTTTTGGTGGTACGAATTATCACGTTGTCTTAGAAGAATACTCTAGCGAACACGATCGCCCTTATCGTTTACATCATACCCCTCAATCGGTGCTTTTATTTGCATCCACACCTGAGCAGTTAGTATCACGCTGTCAAGAAATTCTACATCAGTTGCAATCCCCAGAAAGAGAACGGCATTATGCTGAACTGATTGCGGCTTGTGCATCATTAGAAATTCCTGCCACAAATGCCAGAATTGGATTTGTAGCCGAATCCTTGACTGAAGCTTATAAAGCATTGCAAATATGTATTGACCTACTCACCAAGAAGCCAGAAGCAGAATCGTGGGATCATCCCCAAGGAATTTACTACCGCAAAGCTGGAATAGCAACAGCAGGCAAGGTAGTTGCCCTGTTTTCTGGACAAGGTTCTCAATACCTGGAAATGGGTCAAGAACTGGTGATCAACTTTCCTTGCTTACGACAGGCCTATGGTGAGATAGATAAGCTTTTCTATAAAGATGGCTTGCAGCCTATTTCAGAAATAGTTTTCCCTCCCCCAGTTTTTGATACAGCGCAAAGACAGGCACAGGTTGAAGCATTACAACGTACAGAATATGCACAGCCAGCAATTGGGGCTTTCAGCGTTGGTCTTTACAAGATATTACAACAGGGAGGATTTAAGCCAGATTTTGTCTTGGGACATAGCTTTGGAGAATTGACGGCTTTATGGGCTGCGGGTGTTTTTAGGGAGGAAGATTACTTTTTTCTAGTGAAAGCCAGAGGACAAGCTATGGCTGCACTAAATGATCCCGAGTTTGACACGGGAGTGATGCTGGCAGTCAAAGGCGATATCACTCAAGTTGAAGAAGTGATCAAGAATTTCCCCCAAGTGACCATCGCTAACTTGAATTCCCCTCGTCAAGTTGTGTTGGCAGGGGCGAAAGCTGAAATAGCCCAACTACAGGAGCAACTAAAAGCGAAAGCTTATTCTACTGTCTTACTACCTGTTTCCGCAGCTTTTCATACACCCCTGGTAGCTTATGCTCAAAAACCTTTTGCTCAAGCAATTGAGAAAGTGAGTTTACAGGAGCCAACAATCCCTGTTTACACTAATGTCACAGGAGAGTGTTATCCAAATGAACCACAGGCCATTCAAAAAATCCTTAAACAACACCTGATTAATCAGGTACTTTTTAAGCAAGAGATTGAAAACATTTACGCTCAAGGTGGCTATTGTTTCATAGAGTTTGGCCCTAAAGGCATTCTCACCAACTTAGTCAAAGATATCCTTGGTGATCAACCTCATTTAGCGGTGGCTTTAAATGGCAGCTATCAAAAAGATAGCGATCGCTGCCTGCGAGAAGCTGTTATGGTATTACGTGTCGCTGGTTTACCTTTAAAAAACCCTGACCCTTACCAAATTGAGCAGAAAATACCAGAAGTTGCCAAAAACAAGCTGTTGACTGTGCAGCTAAATGGTAGTAACTACGTGTCAGAAAAAACTAAACAGGCTTTTGCAAAAGCTTTGCAAAATGGGCATCAAGTTAGTCTGCCATATACAAAAGATAATTCCTCACAGGCCAATACTTTGCCTCCTGTGGCTGCCCAACAAACAGACTCTTTACCTGTAAATCCAGACCATACAAACGGTAATCAGCCGAATTTTGTCCAATATGGCGATGAAGTAATGAACCACAAAGACGCGAAGCAAGGATTTTCTGATAGACAGATCAAAGAAAATCATCCTGCAAATATACACAGCCAACCAGAACAGCCAACAAGTCTAGAGGTTCCTCAAAATTACCAACTAGTTTTAGATAGTTTAGAGTTCACCCTCATAGAATTCAATCGTCATCAACGTGATATTTTGCGTGTTCATGAAAAATCTTTGCAGCATCAGACGGAATATACTAAAACTTTTTTCCAACTCATGCAGCAACAGAATTTCTTACTGGGAAATAGTAAATTTCCTCATCAACATGCAGACACAAAACAAATTATCATCTCCTATTCTGAGCGCAGCATCATGCGCTTTCACCAACATCATGGTGAAACATTGCGTGTCCATGAGCAATATCTCAACTATCAAACAGAACAAACCAAAAACTTTTTCCAATTACTCCAGCAACATTACGACCAGCTACTTGCTAGCATAAGTACTGAAGAGCCTACAAAATCGCTACTAGAGACAACATCCATTGTCAGCTATCAAGATAGTTCTGCTGTTTCATTCCAAGTCAATGGTGAAACTACCGCAGCAGTTGGCGCACCCACTAACGATTTTGTAACTAGCTTTGAGCCTGTTTTAATCAACGGCGCTAGTAATGGCATCCACCATAGTAAGAGTAATGGTGTCAGCAATGGTATTTATAAAAATGGCAATCATGACACAAAATCAGTTTCCGTAACTATCTCTGATACTCCTACCGCTCCATCGGCAGATGTGCCACCATTACCATTAACCATTGATGATGCTACCCTTAGCCAGACTCTACTCAACGTTGTCAGCGATAAGACAGGCTATCCGGTGGAGATGTTAGAACTCTCGATGGATATCGAAGCAGATTTAGGAATTGATTCCATCAAACGAGTTGAAATTCTAGGAGCGCTGCTGGAATTATACCCAGATTTACCCAAGCCTAATCCAGAAGAACTGGGACAATTACGCACTCTTGGTCAAATTGTGGAATACATGCGGACGCTTGTACCAGGAATTTCTCAGGTTGAGTCTGCACCGGTGCAGACAGCACAAGAAATTGCTGTGAATGAAGCCAAGACAAGCGAACAAAGCGATGTGGTAACGCAGAAAAAAGAAGGTGTAGAGAGTAAAGATATACACATGGCTTCTTCTCCTCCAGAAGAACCAACTTCTTCACTTCCGTCCCTTGATTTCACTGACCTGAGTCAAATTCTGCTTAACGTTGTCGGCGATAAGACAGGCTATCCAGTGGAGATGCTGGAATTGTCAATGGATATGGAGGCAGACTTAGGAATTGATTCCATCAAACGAGTTGAAATTCTGGGAGTGCTGTTAGAGTTATACCCAAATTTGCCCAAGCCAAATCCGGAGGAACTGGGACAATTACGCACTCTTAGTCAAATAGTTGACTATATGAAACAACAGGTTGACACTCTGGAAAAAAAAACATTTCCAGCTGAGTCCAACAGCCAGTTTCCTAAGCTAGATCACAATATTCTCCGCAGTCCAGTTAAACTCAAAGTTCTTTCTAAACCAGATGTTTTAGATTTTACTTTACCTGAGAAGCATATTGCCTTGATTACTGATGATGGAACTTCCACAACTTCAGAACTAGCTCTTGCTCTTGTGAAACGCAACTGGAAAGTAGTTGTTTTGAGTTTTCCCCAAACCTTGATTACCGAACAATTACCTTTACCAGAAGGAATTAATCGGGTTGTGCTGGCAAATTTGAGCGAAGAGCATTTGCAAAATCAACTAGAAGCGATCGCTTCTCAGTATGGTCAAATCGCCGCTTTCATCCACCTTAATCCCGCTAACTATGATGCAAGTAATTGTGTCCGCTATCTGGAAACAGAGAAAGCACTCCTGCGTCACGTCTTTCTCATCGCCAAACATCTCAAAGTACCACTGAATCAAGCAGCAAATCAAGGACGCAGTTGCTTCCTCACTGTTGCTCATCTGGATGGCGAGTTCGGATTAGGGTATAAAATCAATTTTGGTGCTATTAGTAGTGGACTGTTCGGACTAACCAAAACTCTGAATCAGGAATGGCAAGCTGTATTTTGTCGTGCCATTGACCTAAGTCCCAATTTAGATGCTCACACGTCGGTAAACTATATTCTCGCCGAACTCTACGACCCTAATCAGTTAATTGTTGAAGTTGGATACAGTTCAGATGGGCGAACAACTTTGATATGTGAAGAGGGGACAGGAGGACAAGGGGAAATAGGGGAATATGAGGGACATAGGGGACAAGGAAGTAATCTTTCTCCCTTGTCTTCCCCCTCTCCCTTATCTCCCCCCTCTCCCAATCCCCAATCTCAAGTCTTTCTTGTCAGTGGTGGCGCAAAAGGAATAACCGCTCAATGCGTGATTAAGCTAGCACAGCATTATCAATGCAAGTTTATTCTCCTGGGGCGTTCATCTGTAGATCCTGAACCAGTATGGGCTGAAGGTTGCTCAAATGAAGGGGAATTGAAGAAGCGAATTATGGATGATTTTATTGCTAAAGGAGAAAAGCCCACACCCGCAATGGTTCAGAAAAAGTACAAAGCGATAGCATCTAGACGAGAAATTGATACGACCCTGCAAGCAATTGAGCAAGCGGGTGGACAAGCAGAATATCTGAGTGTGGATGTCACTGATGCAACACAACTCCAAGAACAACTTCATGGCGCAGTAGAACGTTTGGGTGCAGTAACGGGAATTATTCACGGGGCTGGTAATTTGGCAGATAAGCGGATTGAAAATAAAACAGAACGGGATTTTGAAACTGTTTTCGCTGCCAAAGTCACAGGCTTGGAAAACTTGCTACGCTGTGTATCACCTAGTCAACTTAATTATTTAGTTCTGTTTTCCTCTGTTGTGGGTTTTTACGGGAATATTGGTCAGTCAGATTATGCGATCGCTAATGAGATTCTCAACAAGTCCGCTCATCTTGTGAAACGCAACTATCCTAATTGTCATGCAGTTGCAATTAATTGGGGACCTTGGGATAGTGGTATGGTGACACCGGAATTGCAGAAAGCTTTTGCTGAACGGAGTATAAAGACTATTCCTATAGAAGTTGGCACTCAAATGTTGGTTGATGAATTGGTACAAGTCAATCAACAAACAACACAAGTAGTAATAGGTAGCCCTCTATTGTATACACCTCAGTCGTTAAATTCTGAGTTGAAAAAATATCATATTCAGCGCCAATTAACTTTAGCAGAAAACTCATTTTTACAAGACCATGTTATTGCTGGTCGTCCAGTTTTACCAGCCACTTGTGCCTTAGCATGGATTGCGAATACCTGTGAACAACTCTATCCAGGCTACAAATTATTTAGTTGCCAAAACTTCAAAGTGTTGAAAGGAATTATTTTTGATGAATATCTTGCAAAAGAATACATTTTAGATTTGCAAGAAATTTCTAAAAATGATGTTGAGAACATAGAGTTTGATGCTAAGATATTTAGTAAGAATCAAGCAGGAAAAATTCGTTACCATTTCAGCAGCCATATCCAGCTAAAACGACAGTTTCAAGCTGCCCCAGATTATGATTGGCTTAACTTGAAACAAGAAGAAATAATTCTCGGCTTTACTACATCGCTTTATCAAGACGGGGCATCGAGTTTATTTCATGGACCTTCTTTTCAGGGTGTAAAAACTATCTTAAATATCAGTCCTGAGAAGATAACAATAGAATGCACTTTGCCAAAACTTGAGACAAGACAACAAGGGCAATTTCCTGTACAAACATTTAACCCCTATATTGCGGATGTTCAGATTCATGCATTATGGATTTGGACTCAGTATTTCTATCAAGAAGGTTGTTTGCCCTCAGAAATAAAAATCTTTGAACAGTTCGCAGCTATCCCATTTGATCAAACCTTTTACGTTTCTTGTGAAATTAAATCAAAGACAGATTCATCTGTAACTGCTGATGTCATTGCACATGATCGTCAAGGAAAAATATATACTCGCATGATTGCAGCCAAGGGAACTATTTTGCCTATAAAGTGATAAGGGATAGTTGATAGGGGACAGAGAACAAGCACTCAAGCAAAGACAAGGCACTGCCCCTACTTTTCTCTAAAAATATGCATTGAAGGAGATTTAAGTAATGGGCATAAATGAACAAATGAAAAATCCCAAAATTGCGATTGTTGGTATGGATTGCTTTTTGGGTAGCTGTCACGGATTAGATGCTTTTGAACGCAGCATTTATGATGGAACTCAACACTTTATTACCTTTCCTTCCCAAAGATGGGAAGAAGTAAAAAAGCAAGAGCAGTTGTTCAACAACAATGGCTTGGAAAATAATGTTGCACCTTTAGGAGCATACATCAAAAATTTTGAAATAAATTTTTCTGATTTCCAACTAGCATCTGAGGAAGCAGAAAAACTAAAACCTCAAGAATTGTTGATGCTTAAGGTTGCTGATAACGCCCTCCAAGATGCAAAATTAGATAAAAGAAGTAGGGTAGCAGTTGTCATTGTTGCCGCAACAGAACTTTCTCTGCGTCTAATTAATCAAGAAGCAAAAGAGGCTATTTCCACTCAGTGGAGTATTTCCAGTCTGTGGAATTTTCCTGGCCCTTTATTTACACTCATAGCCGAACAACATTCTGTGTGCAAAGCTTTTGAGGTTGCAAAAAAGCTACTTACAATTAGGGAAGTAGATGCTGTTGTTGTTGGTGCTGTGGAACTGGCTGAGAATAGCGCTAGTCTTTTAGCGCGAAATCAAATGGCAACAGTCAACACAGGCATTAATACTCTGAGTTATGACCAGAATGTTAATGGTTGGATGCTAGGCGAAGGTGCAGCCGCCGTAGTCTTGAAACTCCACGAAACAGCACAACAAGATGGCGATCGCATTTATGCAGTGATTGATGCCCTCAATATCTTAAAAGATAATTCTTCCTCTCAAACTATGCCTGACTTGAAAGCGGTAACGCAAGTATGTCAACTCGCTTTTGAGACGGCAGGTGTCCAACCCGCAGATATCGGCTATTTAGAAGTTTTCGCCAGTGGAGTTCCCCACCAAGATGAGTCAGAAATTTTAGGTTTGCTTCAGGCTTACCGGACTTGTGAACCTGAACTCAATTGTGCGATCGGTAGTGTCAAAGCCAACATCGGTCATACCTATGCTGTCTCAGGAATAGTCAGTGTCATTAAAACAGCACTTTGTTTGTATCACCGCTACATTCCTGGTGTTCCTTATTGGTCTACTCCTAAAATGCCCGAAGCTTGGCAGGGTAGCCCTTTTTATGTTGCTCCTGAATCAAGACCCTGGTTTTTAGCCACAGGAGCTACTAAAAGAATTGCTGCCATTAACAGTATGGAAATAGATGGCAGTTATGCACATTTAATTTTGTCGGAGGAAGCAACTCAGATAGAGCGTAGTAGCAGATATTTACAGCAAATGCCTTTTTATTTGTTTGCGATCGCTGCTGATGATTGCCCTACTTTATTGGAACAGCTGCGTGCCTTAGAACAAACAATCGCCAATACCTCTTCTCTATCTGCTGCTGCAAGTCTTACCTTTACGGCTTATCAACGGCGTCAAAATGCCACTTACACACTGGCAATTCTCGGACACACTCAAGAGGAACTGATACGAGAAATTCAGCGCGCTTTTAAAGGTGTTGCTGATGCTTTCAATACAGGTAAAGACTGGCAAACCCCCGTAGGTAGCTATTTTACCCCTAAACCACTGACCAAAAAAGGTAATGTTGCTTTCGTTTACCCCGGTGCTTACAGTTCTTATGTTGGCATTGCCCGGAATCTCTTCCGCTTGTTTCCTAAAATTTACGAAGATCCAGTTATTCAGAGCGTTTACAGTCGTGTCCTCAACATCGAAAAACTTCTCTACCCTAGAAGCCTGAGTAAATTATCCACAAGGCAATTAGAAGCACTGGAACAGCAATTGATCGATGATCCAGTTGCAATGCTCGAGTCAGAAGTTGGCGTTGCTGGACTGTTGAGTGCAATTCTCAAGAATTATTTCCAACTACAGCCCCATTGCGCCTTTGGCTATAGCCTCGGCGAAACTAGTATGATGCTTTCTCATGGTATCTGGGCTCACTTTCACGAAGGTAGTGAGGGTTTGAACTCATCTGCTCTATTTAAAACACAGTTGTCTGGGCCTAAAAACGCAGTTCGTAAATATTGGGGATTGACCCAGGAACAAGATAGTGAAAGCAAAGAATTTTGGAGTACATATATTCTCATGTGTCCAGTTTCCCGTGTCAGGGAGGCTCTCAAACATGAGGAGCGTGTTTATTTAACTTTGATTAATACTCCAGAAGAAGTAGCGATCGCAGGTGATACACAAGCCTGTAAAAGAGTAATTCAAACCCTAAATTGTGATGCTTTTAGTGCCCCTTTCAATCATGTAATTCATTGCGAGGCAATACGTTCTGAATACGATGCACTTGTTAAAATAAATACTTTACCTATCCAAAACGTACCAAAAACAGTTTTTTATTCCGCAGCAGAATACAAACCTATTACCCTCGACAGTTATTCTATTGGTAACAACATTGCCAAAGTACTTGTTCAACAGCTTGATTTTCCTCGGCTAGTTGAGCGCGTCTGGGAAGACGGTAGCAGAATATTTATCGAAGTAGGGGCTGGAAGTAATTGTTCCAGATGGATTAGTCGAACCCTCAAGCAAAAAGAACACATCACAGTTTCTCTTAACAAGAGAGGAATAGACGAGCATACTTATATTGTTAAAGCATTAGCCAAACTCCTTAGTCACAGAGTCAAAATGGACTTATCATCACTGTATTCTCAAATCCAAGAACATACTAGACCAAGTCAGCCTCAGGTTAGAACCATTACTTTAAACGGTAGCGAGTTTAACTTCACAGCATTAAACGAAAAAGACCAGAAAAATTTCCAATATCCAACTTCAGACACTCTGATCCAGAATCATGAAAAACAACCATATAAACCACTTGACTTAAGGGAATTTGAACGCTTAAATCCTTACTTTCAGCAAGCTCGTATAAAAAATTTGGAATTTTTAAAAGAATCACCAAAAACCCATTTTACCACAACAGCAAAACAACAAAAACAATATCAGTGTCCTCCTACCTTTCCCTTAAAAAATCATAGCTCTATTCCTAAATTACATGTACTAAATTTACGCAATCATTTATATCAAAAGCTGAGTGAAAACACCTCCCAATTCACCAAATATCATGCTGATTTTTTGCAAGCTCGACAAGAATCACTACTGCAAATCAGTGTAATAATTCAGCGTCAACTAGATTGCTTACAACATATTCTTGATAAAGATGACATAGATAACGAGCATTCAGCGAGAGAGCAATAATCTAGTGGTTTGTCTCATTAATTGTGATGGGTAAACTGATTTTACAATTAACCTTATTTTCCTCTTCTTCGCGCTCTTTACCTCTTTGTGGTTTTTTATTTAACTCTCATAATTAATACGATAAACCACTAGTAATCAACAACTCACTGATCGCTTTCACTCCAAATTCATTAAATATTAAAAGGCTAAAAACGTGACCAGCATAGACACTTTACCACATAAAATTTCTCAAAATCTCAAATTTTCCAACTTTTTGTCCAATCATAATCAAATTTGGCAAGGTTCATTAGACTCTGTATCTTTTGATGAAGAGAGCATAAAAGCTAAACTGCTGAATTTGGATAAACCTTGTTACATTATCAGGGTAGAAGGTCAAATCGGCGTCACCAACGAAGGTTATTTGTACAATTCCAATCATGGACAAACAGGAAAAGTGGAAATGCTCATAGCTATTCCGCCCCTCAGTATTCAACAATTAGGCGATCCAACTTTCTTGGAATTTCATGGTGTGAAATATGCCTACGCCACTGGTGCGATGGCTCATGGCATTGCTTCTGAAGAACTAGTAATTGCTCTTGGTAGAGAGAGAATTTTAAGTTCATTTGGTGCTGGAGGCTTAACTCCTTCCCGTCTTGAAGCAGCTATTAACCGTATTCAACAAGCCTTACCAAAAGGACCTTACGTTTTTAACTTGCTCCACAGTCCTAGCGAACCTGCTATTGAACGCAGTGCTATTGATTTGTATCTCCAATATCAGGTAAGAACAATAGAAGCTTCTGCCTTTCTAGATTTGACTGACAACATCGTCTACTATCGAACTGCTGGTCTGGGTTTAAGTGCAGCTAATGAAATCGAAATCAAAAATAAAGTCATTGCTAAAGTTTCTCGCACAGAAGTTGCAACCAAATTTCTTCAGCCTGCCCCGACAAACATTCTCAAGCGATTAGTTGAACAAGGCCTCATTAGTGAATTACAGGCAAAACTAGCCGAACAAGTCCCAATGGCAGATGATATCACTGTAGAAGCAGATTCTGGTGGTCATACAGATAATCGTCCTCTAGTTTGCCTCTTACCTTCAATTTTGGAATTGAGAGATGAAATTCAAAGAAAATACTGTTACGAACAACCTGTCCGAGTCGGAGTAGCAGGAGGAATAGCAACTCCCCAATCAGCATTAGCTGCTTTTATGATGGGTGCTGGCTATATTGTCACTGGCTCTATCAATCAGTCTTGCGTTGAAGCTGGAACTTCTCAATATACAAAACAATTACTAGCTCAAGCTGAGATGACTGACGTAATGATGGCTCCAGCAGCTGATATGTTTGAAATGGGAGTAAAACTTCAAGTTCTTAAAAGAGGAACTTTCTTTCCCCTCCGGGCGCAAAAACTGTTTGATTTATACAAAAACTATAACTCAATTGAAGACATTCCACCTGTAGAAAGAGAGAAACTAGAAAAACAAGTTTTTAGAAAGAGTCTGGAAGTAATTTGGAAGGAAACCACTGCCTATTTATCTCAAAGAAATCCCGATAAATTAATTAAAGCTGCCAACAATCCCAAAATGAAGATGGCTCTAATTTTTCGTTGGTATCTTGGATTGTCGTCTCGTTGGTCTAACTCTGGGGAAAAAGGTCGAGAAACAGATTATCAAATCTGGTGTGGGCCAGCAATGGGTAGTTTTAATGACTGGGTCAGGGGTTCTTATCTTGCTGAACCAAATAATCGGAAAGTGGTTGATGTTGCTAATCATATTATGAGAGGTGCTGCATATTTATTCCGCATCCAAACTTTAAAAATTCAAGGATTACAAATGCCAGCTAGCTACATGCAGTATAAACCGCAATAAGACTTAAGTATTCTCTCTTCTGTTATCTAATTCACCACTTTTCCTACCTACAGTCATGAAACGTGTACTGGTAGTTTATTACTCACAATCGGGAGATGTGACTCGCGCTGTTAAATCTTTTACTAAATTTCTCCAAATACCAGAAATTGAGCTTACCTGGGAGTGTATTAGACCAAAAGATAATTATCCTTTTCCTTGGAGCTTATATAAATTTTTTGATGTTTTTCCAGAATGTGTGAACGGGGAAACATCGGAAATTTATGCACCGAAATTTGGTAATGATGAAAAATTTGATCTCATTATTCTTGCTTATCAGGTTTGGTTTTTGGCTCCATCTTTACCAATTCAGAGTTTTTTAAAATCCAAGTATGCCAAAGTTTTGCAGAATACGAAAGTTATCACTTTAGTAGTCTGTCGAAATATGTGGCACTCTGCCTCAGAAATGATGAAGAAAATGATTGCTGAAGCCGGAGGAATTCATATTGACAATGTGGTTTTGACTCATCAAGGTCCACCTTTGGCTACTTTTATTACCACTCCCCGGCTACTTTTGACTGGGAAAAAAAATAGATTTTTGGGAGTATTACCTACTGCTGGTGTTAGAAATGAGGATATTTATGCATTATCAAGATTTGGGAAGCGAATAGCTAATAATCTCACAGTCTTAGGTGATTCTTCGCATCAATCAATGCTTAGAGGACTTGGAGCTGTTGAAGTTAATCAACGCTATGTCATTCCAGAAGCTATTGGGCGCTTGTTATATCGTCCGTGGGCTAAAATAGCTCGTTTTTTTGGTAAACAGGGGAGCTGGAGCAGAATACCAATAATCTGTATCTTTGCGGTGCAGCTCATATTTGCTATTCCAATTGTCCTTATAGTGTCCAATGTCGTTCAATTTCTTTTTGCTCCACTGATTCATAAAAAAATAGCGTCTTATGTAAAGCTTCTTAAATCTCCATCTGATGTGGATTAGAAGTTAACAACTAATTGCTTGAAGGGAAGCGCGTTTATAAATTTGAAGTTTTACTAAGTTCTTTGGAGAAGATTATGGCTTCAGCATACATTACAGGTCTAGGAGTTTTTCTACCTAATGAACCAATTAATAATGAGGAGATTGAAAATGTTCTTGGGTTAGTCAACGGAAAGCCTTCTCGCTCAAAAAATCGAATTCTTAATAACAATGGCATAAAAACTCGATATTATGCAATAGAACAGAAGACAGGTAAGCAAACTCATAACAATGCACAATTAACTGCTGAGGCAGTGCGTACTCTTTGCAGAGAATATAATTTTCCTTTAGATAAAATAGAGTGTTTAGTTTGTGGAACCTCAGGGCCGGATCAGCTGATTCCCAACCATGCTTTGATGGTACATGGGGAACTTGGATGTCCTCCTTGTGAAGTGGTAGCCACAAGTGGTGTCTGCTGTTCGGGAGTAACAGCACTTAAGTATGGGTTTATGAGTGTGTCTTCCGGTTTAACCAAAAATGCTATAACTACAGGGTCAGAAGTAGTATCGAATGCCCTAACTGCGGTGTATTTTCAACCAGAAATAGAAGCAAAAATTCAGGATTTGGAAGCCAAACCGATCATAGCTTTTGAGAAAGACTTTTTAAGGTGGATGCTTTCTGATGCCTCTGCTGCTGTTTTGATTAAAGATACGCCTTATCAAGATAGCATTTCACTCAGAATAGACTGGGTTGATTTAATTTCCTTTGCAAATCAGCTGGAAGCTTGCATGTATATGGGAGCTGTCAAAAGAGCAGATGGTTCTTTACAAGGCTGGCGGGATGTCGAAAATCCCAAAGAAGTAGAAAAAGAAGGTTATTTTACTTTAAAACAGGATGCTAAACTTCTGGGAGAAAATATTATTTCCTATGGTCAAAAAGGCTTAATTCAGATTCGAGATAAATACAACTTGAAGGCAAACGATATCACTTGGTTTTTACCTCATTACTCATCGGAGTTTTTCAGACAACAACTTCATGACAAGATGGCCGAAATTGGAGTCCATATTACCTACGATAAATGGTTTACTAATCTAACTTCTAAGGGTAATACAGGCTCTGCTTCTATCTTTGTGATGTTAGAGGAATTAATATCATCAGGGAAAATTCAACGAGGTGATAAAATATTTTGCTTGGTTCCCGAAAGTGCAAGATTTTCATACGCTTATATGCATTTAACAGCCGTTTGATTTATGCTCCGCAGCTATTTTAGTAAGTTATTTGTCATGTTTATTATGAGCTTGAGAAATGGTGTTGTTTGTGACAAATAACTCACTTAAAGATTTAAATACTGCTCAGGCTTGAACAGATGGACAACATACTGACTACATTACAACGTGATATCAACGCCATCTTTTTGAGAGTTTTAAATGTAGGCACACCTGGCAGTGATTTACTTTTCAAGAGCGAAAGTAGTGAATTCATGTGGGGTCGCTCTGGAAATGATGCTTTTGTTGGCTTAAATTCAAGTGGTGGTTCTGAGCAAAAGCAAATTGATATTATTCTGGGTGACGGGGACATCATGGCTCCACTAAACGGCAGTCAGTTTAACTGGAGCGACAGATTTGTTCTTGGTGATTGGAGACAGCCATATTATGTTGACGGCAAAGGGCACAACTTTGGTTTAAAGCAATTTGCGACAATTTTAGACTTTAACCCCTGGCAAGATATCATTCAGCTACACGGCACTCCTAAAGACTATCAGTTGGTCAAATCTCCTATGGGAACAGCGATATTTTGGAAGCAGGGAACTGTACCTGACCTCATTGCCGTTTTGCCTGGGATTCATCATTTGAGTCTTGAGGGAGACTACTTCCAATATGAGGGTTACACCCCACCACTTGGACCAGTACAAGGAAAAATTCAGCAATTGGGATCTATCGGTCTTGACTTACCTACAAGTTTAGCCACAGATTCTTTTGGTAATTTATATGTAGCGGGAGCGACTAGTGACTCTTTGGGAGGAGCCAAGGCTGGGTCTGATGATGCCTGGGTGTCCAAGTATGACAGTAATGGTAATCACCAGTGGATTCAACAGTTTGGTACTTCTAGTGCTGACTTTGCTACTAGCATTGCCGCCGACAATAAAGGTAACTTCTACCTGGCTGGAATGACAAAAGGCAATTTGGGAGGACTCAATCAAGGACAAGGAAATTATGATGTTTGGGTGGGTAAGTATGACAGCAATGGCAATCAGGAGTGGATTCAACAGTTTGGGACTGACTTGATTGATGCCTCCTTTAGCATGAAAGTTGATGATGATGGTAGTGTTTACCTCACAGGATTCACTATTGAGCAACAGCAGCAAGGACTTTTTTTCGAGCCTAATGTTTTTGCGGATGATGTCTGGGTAACTAAGTATGACAGCAATGGCAAACAGCAGTGGTTTCAAAAGTTTGGGAGTTCCGCTTTTGATGAAGCTTATGCTGTTAGCGTCAGTAATGATGGCAGTGTTTATTCTACAGGCTGGACTATGGGCGACTTGGGAGAAAAGAATGCTGGGCTATATGATGTCTGGTTTGCTAAGAATAGTAATAATGGTCAGTTGGAATGGATTCAACAGTTTGGCACTAAAAATTATGAATTCCCAAAGGGGATAGATACAGATAGTCAAGGCAATGTCTACATGACAGGATGGACTTTGGGTAACTTGGGAGGGAAAAATGCTGGATCTAATGATGCCTGGATTGCCAAGTATGACAGCAATGGTAATCGACAGTGGATAAAACAGTTTGGTACTGGCGGTGATGATGCATCCTCGAGCATGAAGGTCGATTCAAATGGCAATATTTTTCTAGTGGGATATACCAACAACAACTTGGGGGGAAAAAATGCTGGATCTAATGATGCCTGGATTGCCAAGTATGATAGTGAAGGCAACCAGTTGTGGATTCAACAGTTTGGAACTTCTAAGTCTGATGCTGCCACTAGCATTACGTTAGACAAGCTTGGTAATGTCTACGTGACAGGAACTAGTGAGGGTTCCTTTGGGGCTATCAATGCTGGGTCTGTGGATAGCTGGATAGCTAAGCTCAACTCCGAGTCAGGAACTTTGCAAGACTTTAGTGGTACTCCAAAGCTGGTTAGTGAGAATAACACCCTTGTTGATGATCTCCCGGCTTAGATGTTTTTTGAGAACTTGATAGTACATGAAATCTTTGATTTTACAGAACTCATAAACAGAGGCATATGATGGATAACACTGAAGAATCAAATACAAAACAACAACCTCAGACTACATCTGAGATACAGGTCAAGAAGCATTTAAAAGTGACCGAAATTAACTATCGGCGTAACAAGGAGTCCAACTATACCGAAAAAATAACAGAATTGGAGCAAAATTTTGATTACAACAGCTACAAAGATCATTATTGGAGTGATCCTGAGCTTTCAATCCTCTATGGAACCCCACTCTATGAAGTAGCTTCCCCCTCGCAAAAGATTGCTCTCAATCATCTTTTTTGGGTTGGAGGTTACAATCTTACTGCTGCTAGTGAAACTAATACAGTTCTTTACAATCAGATTACAGGCAGCGTTTTCTACAGCATAGGTGGTTACGAAACCCTCTGCCACGAACTGGATGTTGAAACTTCCCAGGAACGCTACCATATTCATGCCTTTCGCACAGTTGCTAATATGACGGAGCTAACCCTGCTAAGCGATGTCATAATTGGTAATCCTTTTACAGGGCATGAATCTAAGGCGATGCAAGGGGGTATGATTGGGCGTCTATCACCAGGGCCTATGCGACATTTATTCAGCTTTAACTGGGGAAGTACACCTTTCTTGGCATCACAGTACTATGCCTTACGCTTTATCGCCAATATGATTCTCAAGCTAACAGAACACAGTCGTTCTCAGTATTTCAAGGAGTTAGAGAAGAAAAACGAGTTTATCCCAGCCCCTAGTGCTATCTCCTATTACCATTTCTTGGATGAATCTTTCCACACTACAACTTCTCAGCTGATTGCTCAAGACCTGTACAAGGACTTTCCTAAGCCAACAAAATACGAAAAATTCATGGCTAATTTGTCAATTTACATGATGCAACTTACCGTTCTCAGTGGGCTGTCTGCTGGTGCAGTTGCAAGCTTTTATCCAGATAATCTTTTTGTCATACCCTTGGTCTACAAGATACTACGTTCCCCTTTATTTGCCATGTCTACCCAAGAGGCACTCTCTTGGATAGAGAGATGCTTCTGTCACGAACACGAAGGTTTACATTTGAATTTGAAGTATCATCAACGTCTCATTTCAGATCTATGCAGGTTCTTCGACAAACTAGACTACATATGGCCTATTAATCGTGAAATGCGTGTTATGGCTACAGGAGGCTCGATTAGCAAGGCTATCCAAAATAACACTAAATTCTTTCATAAGTTCTCCAAGTCTGTCACCTGTGAGAATGGTAATCCGATTTGATTTATGAATTTATAAGGTTGAGGTAGGCAATAGTAAAGAAGGCTCTTCGAGGTGTACTTGGTGGTTTATCGCATTAATTATAAAATAACAACCGCAAAGGACACAAAGAACGCAAAGAAAGAGGTTTTATTGATTTGTCCAAGTTATTTTACCCAGCTTGCGTTGTTGTGACAGAGTACTAGCTTTGCAGCAGTTAAATATAAATCCAAATAGATTCCATTAAATTTAAATATTGAATTTAAGTTGATCAATTTCATGAATCACAGTTACTATGACGTTGTTGTGATTGGAGGAGGCCCTGCTGGCTCCACCTTAGCTAGTTTACTGGTTCAGAAAAAATATCAGGTTTTGGTACTCGATCGCGAAAAATTTCCCCGTTTTCATGTAGGGGAGTCTTTGTTACCTGCAACTCAACTCATCTGGGAAAAATTGGGAATAGCCGAGCCACTCCAGCATCTTGGTAACACATTTAAATATGGTACGGAAATTCGGATTGGGTTGAATCCACAGCAGTCTGAATACGAGTACAGCAGACAAGAGTTTTATAAATTTCCCATCCAGAGGCTGCAACAGCGCCCTTATGCATATCAAGTAGAGCGAAGTGAGTTTGACCTGTTTCTGCTTAATCATGCTCGGGAAGAGGGAGCCACAATATTTGAGGAGGCAGTGGTTAAAGAAGTCCTTTGGGAAGGTAACACAGCAACTGGAATTCGTTGGAAAAGCAAAGACAATATTGAATACATCACCAAAGCCAAATTTATTGCTGATTGCTCAGGTCGACATGGCTTAATCACTAAAAGCCGCAAATTCTTAATTCCGAACAAAACGATCAAAACCTCAGCTGTGTTCGGTCACTTCAAACATGTTACCCGTGCTTCTGGTATCCAACAAGGCTACTTCAATGGCTATGTAATTGAAAATGGTTGGATCTGGTTCATTCCACTCGCATCAGATATTATGAGTGTGGGAGTGGTTATGAACGAGCCAGGAACAAGTTGGTGGAAGCAGAAAAGTCCTGAGAAAATTTTGCTGACTTATATTCAGCAGTATAAGTTTATTCGAGAGCGATTTGAGCAGGCTGAGCAATTTTCCAAAGTCCGGATGTTGCGCGATCTGTCCTATGCCTCAAAATGTTCTGTAGGGGATGGCTGGATTCTTGTTGGAGATGCTAATTTCTTTGTCGATCCTCTTTTCTCATCTGGTGTACACATTGCCTTTCGTTCGGCGGAAAAAGCAGCAGATGTCATTGATGGGTTTTTGAAGAATAATCGGGATGGGAAGTCTTTACAGCAGTACGAGAAGTGGAGTCAGAAGGAGCATTTTCATGTTTCTACAACTATGGCTCTGATGTATAAGATGCTGAAGTACCGGATTTCCATGCAGTTGTTGATTAAACTGACTGGCAAGTACAGTAATCACTGGGACAATTTATTCCTACGGCGCTTACTTGCCTGGGGTAGCGGGTACTATGAGGAGTTCCACTGGACGCTTTATTGCTCTTGGATATTGTGCTTTCTCTTGATTGGAATTGGTAAGGTATGTGAAAAGTTCTTAGGTGTATCAGGTTGGAGTACCCTGCCAGAGTTCTGCTTAGAGTCACCACTAACAATTCCAAAATCTGTGAAATCAAGTAATTTGATCTAGATTTGTGCGATCGCTAGCTAGTTGAACAACCCCACCTATGAATTAACGCAATTTTCAGTATTGTCCAAATTCCTTTACTTTGCAGGTATGAATATGAGTCAGTCTGTCATTAATTCAGGTGTAAAGCGGTCATATACGGCAGAAGAAATCCAAGCCTGGCTAGTATCTAACATTTCTGAGATGCTGGGAGTTGAACCCGATGAGATAGATATCCAAGAACCTTTGGACAGTTATGGCTTGGATTCAGCACAAGGGATGGTTCTTGCTAGTAAAGCAGAGAATTTGCTTGGATTTAAACTATCTTTGATTCTATTGTGGCATTACCCCACAATAGAAATGCTTAGCAAACGTTTAGCAGAAGAATTTGCAGATTCGGATTCAGAGATTTTTGAGATTTGAACATAATCCACTACAAAGAATTTTAGATTTTAGATTTTGGATTGAATGAATCTAAAATTCAAAATCCATAGTCCTATTGAGAGGTTCTTCAACGATGAACGCATATGAGCTTTTGGAAAATCTGATTCAAAAAGGTGTTCACTTGTGGATCGATAACGAAAAACTAAATCTTCGTTCTCCCAAGGGAATAATGACACCAGAAATGCAAGCAGAACTAACTGCTCATAAATCAGAAATACTAACCTTGCTACGTGATAGAGATGTCGCTACTAAAGCTGCTTCTGTCCCACTAAGTATGGGACTAAGTTTGCAAACTATTGGTCGTTTAATAGGAGGATTTGTTAAAAAATCAGCTGTGAAATATCAGTCACCAGTTATTGATCCCAGAGTGATGGCTCAAAAATTAACGGTGACATTTAGACCATTACCAAAGGATTATCAACGGCTAGAAATTATTAAATTTCGAGAAGAATTAGCAATTAAGCTCAGCGATTATGGAGTCAAAGTTTTATCTTGGGAAGAAGCAACAACTGAATTTTACTACAATTTTACTTTGCCATTAATTAACTTCAAGAAAAACCTAAAAATTAGGGGCGTAAAAGCAGAAATAGATGCAGTAATTGATGTAGAAAAATCTCCTGGTTTGATAAAAAAACTAGGTGTATATGTAGCAGAAACACTTTATCAACTCTATTCTCAATTTTTCTTGAATAATCAACAAATTTCTGTTTCTAGAATTGCTAAATTAAGTAGTTGGGCAGAAGATCATGTAGCTAAATATATTGAAGATCCGACCAATACTCAAGTAATTATCCTGACTGAAATAGATAAGGAGTTTGTCAATCCTGTCATTACTTATCAAGAAAAAATCAATATTGGCATAAATACTTTAGTTAGAACATTTTCCGAAATGGTAATTGGTGTTTCCAATGACAAAATTTCCATTTTAAATATGAATCTTTCAGATTCTGTTTTTCCTAAAAATGAGATGGAACACTTTGTTTTAAATTCATTAATTCCTAAAGTTTTTGTACCAATATATCCACTGTTACTGAATAGATTTACTTTAGAGCAGTATAATCCTCATGAATCTATCTATGCTGCAAAACTCGTGCAATTAGGTAATGAGCTATTATCAACAGGCCTATTTCCGCCAGGCTTTAAGCTTTGTGAAGTTATCAAAAGAAAATCCCATAGAGATATTGTAAATGTCATTGTCAATGGGAGGACAGGTGTTTCTTATGGTTTTGTTGCTTATGCTGAACCTCCGCAATATGTTGGTAAACCAGAAATAACTGAAGATGAGTGGCATAATTTATTATCTGTTGCAGGATTTAGTAGTGATGAATTTCGTCAGAATGAAAAAGGTAGGTATTACATAAAAACCAAGGTAAAGGGGGAATATAAATATAAGCAAATTCCAGATATTTGGCTTGTTAGTTCTCGTTCCGGCGCCAATAAAACAGATTTAAACCTGGAAAGCGATATTATTCGGATTGGTTTGAAAGAAAAGTTATTTCTGCAATTATCAAATGGTATTAATCCAGAGCTAGTCGATATCAAACCTTCTTATGATATCTATGTCATGCTTGCTATTAGTTTGTCTGCTGCTTTATATACACCAGAACTGATTAGAAATGGTGCGCCAATTGTTCACTTTCACGGCTACCCAGCATCTGACTGGTTTAAACAGAATGAATACTGTGTTGGAATCAACAATCCTTCAGTTCCTTGTGGTACTTATGAATCCGGAGTATTAAATTTTTTGGGTATTTCTAGTTTGGCAAATCAACAGCTAGAAAATCCAGCCCTAGTAAGTTTGATAGAACCAGATCATGGCACAAATTTTATCGCCCAGGATTTGGAGTATCTAGTACAAAGATTGCAGGCTGGATGTACACAAGGACAAATTGAACTCGGTGGCAAACATTTTGCTTCTCTGAAGGCAAAACTAAGCGATCGCTGAATTTAATTGGATTGAGTACAAATCATGAAATACAATATACAATACTTATGCTCTACGATAGAAAGCTTTCTCCTTTGGAGCAAGTTATAGAAATCGTCAATCGTCGTGCTGGTGCCTATAACATAGTTACGATTTGTCGAATTAACGGACTACTCAGCGAAGAAGTGATTAGACAATCTCTTGAGTTGCTTCAAGCACGTCATCCCCGGCTGAATTGCCGCATCGTCAATAAGTTAGATGGTTTGCGCTTTGAGAGTGGAGATATCGAGATCCCTTTACGGGTAGTGAAAAAACTTGACTCACAACAGTGGCAAGAAATTGTTTGGCAAGAACTCAATCAAAAAATTGAAAGTCACAAAAGTTTAATGCGAGTTGTGCTGGTTGCTCTCAAAAATGAACAAAATGTCAATTATTTGATCACAACAATACATCATGCGATCGCAGATGGTTTATCTTGCATCCAACTACATTCAGAACTTTTAAGATATTGCCAAAAAATTATATCTTTTGAACCAATAGAAGTTGTCAGCTTACCTGCACTTCCACCGCTCAAAAAACTGTTGCCAGACTCCATGCAAGGATGGAAAGGTGCAGTGAATATCTTCTTAACTATATGCAGACACGTCTTAAAGGAGATACAATATCGACCACAAACTTTGAAGTTTGAAAAATTCCTACCGATTGAATCACGGCGTACTGGTATAGTTCACAGAAAACTCAACGAAGCACAAACGACAAAGTTGCTCAATGCTTGTAGAAAGAATAAGACAACGGTACATGCTGCTTTATGTGCAGCAATGTTGTTTGCAGCAGGCAGAAAAATTACTCCTGCAAAGAAAACAAATGTCAATCTTAGCTGTTGGTCTCCTATTAATCTACGTAACCGACTCCAACCAAAAGTCAGTAATGAGCATCTAGGTGTATTGGTTTCTGGTGATATCTCATGTCATACCTTAAGAATAAATACACCTTTTTGGGATTTAGCTCGCGACAGAAGACAACAGATGGAAGCAAGTTTAGAAGGTAATCGGGTCTTCTGTTCAGCGTTGTTAATTGAGCTGTTAACCGATTTTCTTCTCACTTACCCTCGTCAAATGTTTGCGACAGTAGGTGTCACGAATATAGGTAGAGTCAACATCCCTTCAAATTATGGTGTATTTGAACTTGAAGAAATTAGCTTTGTTCCCGCATTGGGAGCATTTGGAGGTTTGTGTGTTGCTGTTCTAACTTTTGAAGAAAAAATGGTTTTGAATTTCATGTTTTCTGAACCTGCTATTAGTCAGGAAACTGCGGAAATTCTCGCTGATCATGTCCTTGCTTGTATTATAAAAGCCTGTAAAAATCCAAAATTCACTTTTGCTGATCAAATAGTTGCGATCCCCCAAACGCAGCTAACCTCAATTGCTTCCAGTGCTTTAAGTGTTGCTCGTCTAGGCTCCGGTCGCCAACAGTAAAAACATCTTAATTTAAGGGTATTCCCCATTAAAAAGCTTTCTGCCTCCTGCCTCCTGCCTTCCTCAACTAATTTCAAAACATAAATACTTATGCTCTATGATAGGAAACTCTCTTCTTACGAGCAGGCGCTGGAGATTTTGAATCGCCGTGCCACAACATATAACATAGTTACGATTTGTCGAATTAACGGACTACTCAGCGAAGAAGTGATTAGACAATCTCTTGAATTGCTTCAAGCACGTCATCCCCGGCTGAATTGCCGCATCGTCAATAAGTTAGATGGTTTGCGCTTTGAGAGTGGAGATATCGAGATCCCTTTACGGGTAGTGAAAAAACTTGACTCACAACAGTGGCAAGAAATTGTTTGGCAAGAACTCAATCAAAAAATTGAAAGTCACAAAAGTTTAATGCGAGTTGTGCTGGTTGCTCTCAAAAATGAACAAAATGTCAATTATTTGATCACAACAATACATCATGCGATCGCAGATGGTTTATCTTGCATCCAACTACATTCAGAACTTTTAAGATATTGCCAAAAAATTATATCTTTTGAACCAATAGAAGTTGTCAGCTTACCTGCACTTCCACCGCTCAAAAAACTGTTGCCAGACTCCATGCAAGGATGGAAAGGTGCAGTGAATATCTTCTTAACTATATGCAGACTTATATTAAAAGATATTTACTACCGACCACAAACTTTGAAGTGTGAAAAATTCCTACCGATTGAATCACGGCGTACTGGTATAGTTCACAGAAAACTCAACGAAGCACAAACGACAAAGTTGCTCAATGCTTGTAGAAAGAATAAGACAACGGTACACGCTGCTTTGTGTGCAGCAATGTTGTTTGCAGCAGGCAGAAAAATTACTCCTGCAAAGAAAACAAATGTCAATCTCAGCTGTTGGTCTCCTATTAATCTACGTAACCGACTCCAACCAAAAGTCAGTAATGAGCATCTAGGTGTATTGGTTTCTGGTGATATCTCATGTCATACCTTAAGAATAAATACACCTTTTTGGGATTTAGCTCGCGACAGAAGACAACAGATGAAAGCAACTTTGGAAAGTAATCGGATCTTCTGCTTACCTTTGTTAACCAAGCTGTTGATAAACTTTCTTCTCGCTTATCCTTATCAGGTATTTTCAACAGTAGGTGTCACGAATATAGGTAGAGTCAACATCCCTTCAAATTATGGTGTATTTGAACTTGAAGAAATTAGCTTTGTGACTGCAAATGCAGCATTTAGAGGTTTGTGTGTTGCTGTTCTAACTTTTGAAGAAAAAATGTTTTTGAATTTCATGTTTTCTGAACCTGCTATTAGTCAGGAAACTGCGGAAATTCTCGCTGATCATGTCCTTGCTTGTATTATAAAAGCCTGTAAAAATCCAAAATTCACTTTTACTGATCAAATAGTTGCGATCCCCCAAACGCAGCTAACTTCAATTGCTCCTCGTGCTTTGAGTAGTGTTGCTCGTCGAGCCCGTAGACGCGGTCGTTCGATTTTAGATTTTAGATTTTGGATTTTGCGAAAAGTTTGATCGGAGAAAAACTCCGTTCAAAGCTTTTCAAGACGGATTGGTTCCACAAATAGAGTGAGTAAGTTTTATGAACCTGTGTGAACAAACACTTTTAATTTCGGGAATTAGTGGATTTATTGGCTTACGAACTGCTGAGCTAGCCATAGCACGAGGGATGAAAGTTCGTGGTTTGGGACGTTCTGCCGAAAAAGTTAAACAAGCGCAAAAACTAGGTGCGGAGGTTATGATTGGCAGTGTCACAGATCCTACGACTGCCTATAAGGCTTGCCAGGGAGTAGACATCGTTTTGCATACAGCTGGTATTGTCCAAGAAAGTGGATCACTCAAGCATTTTCGTGAGGTCAATGTTGGTGGAACCGTCAACATGGCTAAGGCTGCTAAGAGTGCTGGCGTCAAAATCTTTACTCATCTCTCCAGCGCTATGGTTTATGGCTTCAACTATCCTGATGGCATCACGGAAGATGGACCACTGCGTGGCGAGAATAATCCTTTCTGCCAGACAAAAATAGAAGCAGAAGAAGCACTTTTACAACTCCATGCCCCGCCAGGTTTTGGGATCATCATTATCAGACCAGGAGATGTTTACGGGCCGGGGAGTATTCCTTGGATAGTCCGACCACTACTGATGATGCAGCAAAAATTATTTGCATTAATTAACGATGGACGAGGAGTCATTAATCATGTATATATCGATAACTTGATTGATGGCATCTTTCTTGCGATCGAAAAGGAAGCACATGGAGAAATCTTTAACATCACCGATGGGCAGAAAACTTCTTGGAGAGAATATTTTACTCGCTTAGCTGAAATGGCAAATTTACCTGTACCTTATTCTCTACCAAAAGATGAAGCCAAACTATTACTGCGTGTGCGCGAACAGGGACAAAAACTTTTTCGGAAAAAATCTCATCTTCTACCGGAAACTGTAGATTTTCTTTCTCGTCCCTACGCTTATTCTATTGCCAAAGCACAAAATATGTTGAATTTTCAACCAAAAATTGATCTAGCAGAAGGAATGCGGCGCACACAAGAATGGCTGCAAATAACAGATATTCAAAAATTGATGTCATAGCAAATTAGCCAAAACTACAAATTGCAAACATATTTATGATAAAAAGAATCACTCTGTTTTATCTATTTTTACTCTCTAATTTTGTCATTTTGGATTTAGCAAGAGCAAATCCAAATTATAATTCCAATATAAAACTAACTGTTGTAGTAGATGGAATCCGTAATCAAAAAGGGCAGATTTGCCTGAGAATCTATAATAATGAACAAGGGTTTCCTCTAACAGATACCAGTGAAGAACAAAGTAGTTGTGTTCGGATTCAAGGAACTTCTATAAAAAAGGAATTCTACGGATTGAAGCCTGGAACTTATGCTGTTGCTGTAGTTGATGATCAAAATGGAGATTATCAATTAAACAGAAATTTTTTAGGTATTCCACAAGAGGGTTTTGGTGTTTCTAATAATCCGACAATATCAATAAAAACTGGTATACCAAAGTTTCAAGACGCAAGTTTTTCACTCAAGACAAATAAAACGATTAAGATTGCCATAAAATACTCGCTAGATCCATAAAATATCATCGATAGCTGCGCTAGTGATCTATCGCATTCATTATAAGGGATAAAAACGAACCACGTAGACGCGCTCATAGGCTACTTACCCTTCGGGAACCCTTTCAGGGAACAGAAGCCACTTCATGTCTACCCGCAGGGTAGGAAGAAGGAAAAGAAGAGGAATGGAAAATAGGTTGACATAGCAAATTTAATGTGATGACCGTTAGTAGCTTTGGTATAAGCTACCAGCCTATGCTGTGATAGATGAAATGCTACAGCCAAATATGTATTAGATTTCGTAGCATTAGTCAGGAGACTGTATTCCCCACTTCCCCTAGATTCTACACCCTTACACCATTTCCAAGAGAACTCTATTGAATCATCACACCAAGGACAAACAATCATTATGTTGCATGGTTGTTGCATATACCTTTATAAAATTATGATTTTCTGTAATTCTTAAATTTAGCTCAGCGAACCTTGTGCTCTTGGATTCATTCTCGCCAGTGGTGTTCTTGGCACTGGCTTTTTTCTTTTGGTGACAAATCTAGTGATTGACAAGCGACATGTCTATGAACAATATCAAAGGAGAGTCGGACAAGTATAATATCTCTATTGCGCCTTAGTTTGCATAATTAAAATTCCTTGTTCATAAGGAGATGTAGCACCACATCATCTGTTTGTAGACTTAGTCTAACTACAAATGAATTATATTCACTCCAGATTTTATTTATACTTATAAATTTTTACTTTTATCTACTGCAATCAAAAGCCAGTGGTGTTTCTTCCACTGGCAAATAATAAAGCAAAAAGTGAAAGCTTATTATGCTTCTTTTTTTTAAATTAGGCATAATGAACTAAATTCGAGCATTACAGAAAATAATTAGTTTGTATATTGAAATGCAACTTTAGTGCAACATCATGCAACTTAGTTGTGATTTCTTAAGATGCGAGTATTTTTACACTAGTTTTTGATTGTCTTAAGGTATTGCAAATTTGTTGCATATGAGTTGCAATCTAGTATCTTATCAGAATAACATGCGTATCAATACAAATTAAAAGAACGAAACTTGAAACAATTAAAAAACCAGTCTTTTTAAGCTGGCATGAGCTATTCTCTTTTTTGATTTACTTGGCAGACTTTGAAGATTTTAGACAATAAAAATGGCTAATTGATTAATTTTAGCCTTTTAGTGTTTTCTTTAGTTATTAATGCTTAGCAGACATAGTAAACTTTATCTGACTTAGGTAGGTTGTTTATCATGACAATTATAGCGAATAAAACAGTAATTTTGACTGGAGCTTCACGTGGTCTAGGAGTATATATTGCTTATGCTCTAGCAAAAGAGCAAGCAACTGTCATTGGTATTTCTCGTTCTAAGTCTGGACTGAATAAAACACGTGATGAAGTCAAAGCTCTTGGTGGTAAGTTTATCGGTTTTACCTTTGATATCAGTAACTTAGAAAATATATCGGCTTTAATACAGCATATTCATAACACAATTGCTCCAGTTGATATTTTAATTAATAATACTGGAGTAGAAATTTATCAATCTTTCACAAATTATTCTCTTGAAGACCTCCAGTCAGTATTGACAACTAATCTATTAGCGGCGATGGAATTAACCCGTTTATTATTGCCAAGTATGTTGGAGCGTGGTAGTGGTCACATTGTTAATATTTCGTCTCTAGCTGGCAAAAAGGGAGTTCCTTACAATAGCATCTATTCAGCGAGTAAAGCTGGTTTAATTATGTGGACTGATTCTTTGCGACAGGAATTAGTCGGTAGTGGTATAAAGTTTTCAGCCATTTGTCCAGGATATATTTCTGAAACTGGGATGACTGTAAATAGTGGCTTGCCTACTCCTATGTTAGCGGGTATATCAACACCAGAAGAAGTAGCAAAAGCAGTAATTAAAGCTATTCAGAAAAACAAAGCAGAAGTAATTATTAATGAAAATGCGATCGCAGAATTTTTTACCAAGCTAATATTTGCAATTGGTCAAATTACTCCACAATTTGTAGATGCAGTTTATCGTTGGATTGCTATCACTAAACTCAACCAAATGCGTGCAGAAAATTTAGCTAATAATCAATACAGACGTGCCTAGTTCTACTTTCCAGTTGCTTTCTTGAAAACGGCTCATCTGCTAATAAAAAATCTCAAACTAACTTGAGATAGATTTCGATAATTTTTCTGATCATAACTTCTCAAAAAATTAAAGTCATGACAAAACTGCTTAGAAACTCCTCTATTCCTTACCTGATTGGGAATATACTCACAACCACAGCTTGGGGTTTCAAGTTCCTCAATGCTCAACTAAAGTTGTATCAACAAGCGTGGTTTACACCCACATTTCATGAGTTGCTACTAGAGATTGCCAACTTCCCACCAGGTAAAATGCCAACCCGCAAAATGCTTGCCGGATTGCTGGCAGGTTGGGGGAATAATCATTTTGCTGCCAACCTTGATTACCTAGAGGAAGTAGCGAAGCAGGCTGTAAAGACTCCTGGGCCTATTCTAGAGTGTGGTAGCGGACTCACAACTATTCTACTGGGGTTGCTTGCGGGTCGGCGTGGCGTTGAGATTTGGTCACTGGAGCATATTCCGCAATGGTATACACGTGTTAATACCGTGCTAGAACGCTATAAAATTCCGGGAGTCAATCTCTATCTATCGCCCTTACACAACTTTGGAGGCTTTTGTTGGTACAATCCTCCATTTTCTTGTCTACCAAATAATTTTCGCCTGGTTATTTGTGACGGTCCTCCTAGTAATCAAACTCCTGGTGGTCGATATGGACTTTTGCCTGTTCTTGGCCAGCACCTTTGTGACAATGCACTCATCTTGCTCGATGATGCAGATCGCGAGTGCGAAGCAGAAGTGTTACGCAGATGGACAACTGAATCAAGAGTGAGCGTCTTGCTGCACAAACAAGTTTGTGGATCATTCGCATTTGTGACTTATCCAGGCAAAGTTAATGAGTTTGAGGTAAATCAATGAATGTGTTAGCGATCGCTCTTTTTGGGATTTTGACAGCTTTTGTGGTTCTCCAGATATTTTATATACTGGCTTTTGTATCATCAATGAATTTGCCAAGCCCAAAGACTATACAAGACGAGTTGTTGCCTAAGGCAGCAGTCATTCTTTCTCTGCGAGGTGCTGATCCATTCTTAGCTGCTTGTGTGCGTGCCTTACTCTACCAGAACTATCCGCAATACAACTTGCACATTGTTGTCGATAGTCAAGAAGATCCAGCCTGGAATATCGTTAACAAAACGATTCAGCAAGCACAAGCAACACACGTTCAAGTCAACCCTTTAATTGCTCGGCACAACACATGTAGTCTTAAAGGCAGTGCATTAGTGCAAGCTATCAAAGCACTAGACGATTCTTATCAGGTAGTGGCTTTTATAGATGCCGATGTCATCGCCCATCCCACCTGGCTGCGTGAACTAGTTATACCCCTAATGGATGAGCGGATAGGAGCCACCACAGGAAACCGTTGGTACATAACGCAAAGCGGACAATGGGGTTCGCTAGTTCGATATCTATGGAACACAGTAGCCGTCGTCTTTATGTGTACCCAGCAAGCTCCTTGGGGAGGCTCAATAGCAATGAGGCTTTCTGTATTACGGCAATCAGGGCTATTGGAGAAATGGACACAAAGCATTTCCGTTGACGCCCCCATTCTTGGAGCATTACAAGCGATGGGCTTAAACGTGAAATTTGTACCTACAGTCATGATGCCCAATCGTGAGGAGTGCAATTTAGCTCGATGTTTGCGCTTCATTACACGCCAATTACTCTCCACACGGCTTTACAATCCTCAATGGCTGCTTATTGTCGCCCAAGTATTCACATCTACATTGGCTGTTGTACTGACAATAGTGCTGCTGCTAATTGCACTAAGTAAGGGAAACATAGGTACTGCACTAGGGATAGCTGGAGGATTTGCTAGCTACATCCTGGCAATAGCTGTGCAACTGGTATTTGTGGAACAAGTTGTGCGGCGAGTGATTCGGGCACGGGGTGAATCAACGACTCCATTTTCAGCCTTGATGATGGCAAAAACTCTGGTGGCAATTCCATTGACACAGTTAGTTTATGCAGTCACGGTCGTATCGGCGATATTGACACAAAAAGTGGAATGGCGCGGCATCAGTTATCAGATTAAAGGGCCTTGGAACATTCGATTAATCGAATACCAACCTTATGAACTTTCAAGGCAACCTATTGACACTAATATTTCACTTTAAAGAATTAGACAACTAAGTGCGATCGCATCATTAACTCGAATAGATGCATTTGTAGACTCTACAATTTGAACCTTTGGCTGTTGAAGAGGAATTTCATGAACCTTTTGCGCCTTCTGTTACGCACTTCCGCTCTTCTCCTCAGCCTTGCTATATTGGCTGGTATCCTTAGTGGTGGCTGTGCTGCTGGTTTGATTGCTCTAATCAACGCCACATTAAGTCAAAATCAACCATCGACCACTACCTTAGTTTCGAGCTTTGTTGCTTTGTGTCTGGTGCGGCTTATTGCTAATTTTGCTTCTCAAGTCTTGCTCATCCATCTTTCAGAAAAAGCTATTCTTGACCTACGGATGTTGTTAAGTCGCCGTATTCTTGCTTCTCCCTTACGTCTATTAGAACAAATTGGTGCTTATCGTCTTTTAGCTGTCCTTACTGAAGATATCCGAACAATTTCTAGTACAGTTCTGATTATTCCTTTTTTCTGTATCAATATTGCCATTGTTATTGCCTGCCTGATTTATCTTGGTTGGCTTTCTACCACTGTGTTCGTGATCGGTCTTTGCTTTCTGTTCCTGGGAATATTCAGCTATCTACTACCAATGATGAAAGCCATGTCCTTGCTGGAATTGGCTCGCGAACAGGAAGATAAGTTATTTAACCACTTCTGCGCCATCACTCAAGGCACAAAGGAACTTAAGCTGCACCATCAGCGACGACAATCATTTCTCAAAGAAGACCTTTGCACTACTGCCCTATCATACCGTCATCATAACGTTCTCGGTTTGAGCGTTTTTGCAGCTGCTGCCAGTTGGGGACAAATTCTCTTTTTTATTGCAATCGGTTTGCTTTTATTCACTCTACCTTCTTTAACAAAGATTCATTTTACAATTATCTCTGCTTATGCCCTAACTATCATCTACATGATGTCACCTTTAGAACACATCATGAGTATGCTGCCTACTGTAACTAGAGCCTTAGTAGCATTAAAAAAAGTTGAGTCTCTGGGACTTTCATTACCTAGTAGTTCCAACGAAACTTACTCTGAAAAAATACTTTCCTTAGGTCAATTTTGGCAGTATCTAGAACTTGTAAATGTAACTCATATATATTATCAGGAGCGAGAGGAAACTAACTTTATCCTTGGTCCTATTAACTTGAAATTCTATCCAGGAGAATTAATTTTTATAGTCGGAGGTAATGGTAGTGGTAAGTCTACCCTAGCTAAATTAATTTCTGGTCTTTATATCCCTGAAACTGGAGAAATTTATTTAGATGGTAAACTAATCGATAATCACAATAGAGAGTGGTATCGTCAGCAATTTTCAGTAGTATTTTCTGACTTCTACCTTTTTGAGCGTTTGTTGGGTTTGGATAATAGCAACCTAGACACTCAAACTCAAAATTACCTTGTGCAACTACAACTTGACCATAAAGTTAAAGTCAAAGATGGTGTGCTTTCTACAACAAACCTTTCTCAAGGACAGCGCAAACGCCTCGCTTTGCTCACTACCTACTTAGAAGATCGTCCTATTTATATGTTTGATGAGTGGGCTTCAGATCAAGATCCTGTCTTTAAGGAAATATTCTACACTCAACTTTTACCAGAACTAAAAAATAGAGGTAAAACTGTACTGGTTATTACCCATGATGACCGATATTTTTACATTGCAGACCGTATCATAAAGTTGGAATACGGCAAATTGAAATATGACAGAAGTCCTGCTTTTCTAAATATTTCAGTAAATGAATAGGGTCAAACAATGTTTTTGAAAATTTTCAAGCAATTTGTCACATCTGGATTGCCAGGAAAGATATTAAAAGAAAAATTTTCATTACGTAAACAACAAAACAAAAGATTACAAGAAGATGTCAAAAGTGTTTTGTCTTATCGAGAATGGATTCAATCTTTAACTAATAATACTTTTGATTGCACAAGAATAATAGGAGTTGTTGCTGCCGCAACAGGAGCCGAAAATTATTTACCATATACTATTCCCAAAATCATTGCACAAATCTCTGAAATAGGAATGATGGCTGATATTGTTATTGGTATGAATAATGGTTATGAGTCCCAGTCTGTTGTTGATCGTTTTAGTTTGCTGCCAAATGTTCAAGTAGTTTGTCTATATACTAGTGACAAATTAGCCAATAATATACCAGCGAAAATATATGACAATTTTAGATATGAAGGAAAACCCTATTACTTAAAAAATATTGATAGCCGGGATTGTAAGCACAGAATATTCATAGTTCATCAAAAAGAAGGAGAATATGCAGCAGGAAAAATCCGAGTTTTGGGAGATATTTATGAATCATTACTACTTAAAAGTATAGAGAATGGATGGATACCACCTAAAATTTTGATTGCTTTTGATGCTGAATCTCAGTTTTTAGTAGAGCAAAACTATGCATTTATAGAACCAGCATCTAACGGCTTAATGTTAATGGTAAGGGAACTTGAGAAGCATCCCAAAATAGATATTCTTGGTACAAGAAATAGATTCGCTATTTATCAAAAATATATAGTAGATGAAACTAAAGTCCTCCTACCTAACTTTAGTGAGGAAGTGCCACCTCTCCAATGGTTTTTAAATATAGTTCATGGTAAATATAAGGGTTTTAAGTGGATGCCAGGAGGAGGCACAGCAGGAAAAATAGATGCGATGATCAGCTTATTAGTTGTAATTTCTCAAAGGTATCCGGGTACAAGAAGTGAAGACACCCATCTCACTATCCTAGCCAAGTATGCAGGCTTTATAGGCGACATATTCTTAGATGTTGTTTCTACCAACAGAACTCCTAACTTTACCGATATGACAATAGACAAGTCACCAAAAAAAGCTTGGATTGAACAAATATTTAGATGGAATGCTGGTTGTCAAGGATTGATATTATGCTATGGAAAACATAATGTTCGATTAATAGCAGCTGACTGCTTTCCTTGGTCTATTTTTAGTTCACCAATTGAATTTTTGAAAAGGTTAAAAGGAACAGAGAAATTAACTTTATATACAATCAGCCAGAAACTTAGAATTTTAGCGATCGCTTTTTTCGTCTCTCGAAACATCAGAAATAGAAGTTTAGAGAACCCTGACATACTACAAGGTAGCAAGGTGAAAGCTTCGTGGTGAAACTCAAGACTCGAAAAAACCGGAATAAATGAGGTAATTAGTAGTAACGACACTGGAATCTAATGCTTGGATCAAGATTACCAAAGTTGTGATTATATTTTGATTCTGAAAATTTTCTCTCATTTCACCTTAGTTAGCAGCTATGAGCAATGCATCTATCCAATGGATTATTCACATGTATGGCTTATCCAAGCAAAGTTAATGAGTTTGAGGTCAATTAATGAATGAATTAGCGATCGCTCTTTTTGGGGTTTTAGCAGTCTTTGTAATTTTGCAGACACTTTATGTACTGGCTTTTGTCTCATCAATGAATTTGCCAAACTCAAAGATTATAGAAGACGAGTTGTTACCCAAAGCGGCAGTTATTCTTTCCTTGCGAGGTGCTGATCCATTCTTAACCAACTGTGTTCAAGCTCTGCTCCACCAGAATTATCCGCAATACAACTTGCACATCGTCGTTGATAGTCAGCAAGATCCAGCCTGGAATATCGTTAACAAAACGATTCAGCAAGCGAGAGCAATACACGTTCAAGTCAACCCTTTAATTGCTCGGCACAACACTTGTAGTCTTAAAGGCAGTGCATTAGTGCAAGCTATCGAGGCACTAGACGATTCTTATCAGGTAGTGGCTTTTATAGATGCTGACGTCATTGCCCATCCGAACTGGCTACGTGAACTAGTTACACCTCTAATGGATGAGGAGATAGGAGCCACTACAGGAAACCGTTGGTACATGCCACAAACTCGACAGTGGGGTTCGCTGGTTAGATATCTATGGAACACAGTAGCCGTGATCTTCATGTGTATCCACCAAGCGCCTTGGGGAGGCTCAATGGCAATGAGGCTTTCTGTATTACGGCAATCAGGGCTATTGGAGATATGGAAACAAAGCGTTTCCGTTGATGTCCCCATCTATAAAGCATTACAAGCGATGGGCTTAAACGTGAAGTTTGTACCTACAGTCATGATGCCCAATCGTGAGGAATGCAATTTAGCTCGATGCTTGCGCTTCATTACACGCCAATTACTAGTCACGCGGCTATACAATCCTCAGTGGCCACTCGTTGTCGCCCAAGTATTCGCATCCACATCAGCTGTTTTACTGACAATAGCCTTGCTGCTGATTGCATTAATTAGCGGCAACATGGGTACTGCAATTAGCATAACAGGTGGATTTGTCTGTTACATCCTGGCAATGGCAGTGCAACTAGTATTGGTGGAGCAAGTTGTGCAGCGAGTGATTCGGGCGCGGGGTGAATCGACGACGCGATTTTCTGCCTTAATGATGGTAAAAATCTTGGTGACAATTCCATTGACACAGTTAGTTTATGCAGTCACGGTCGTATCGGCGATATTAATACAAAAAGTGGAATGGCGTGGCATCAGTTATCAGATTAAAGGACCTTGGAACATTCGATTAATCGAATACCAACCTTATCAACTTTCAAGCCAGTCAGTTGGCAATAATGTTTCACTTTAACAAGATTCAGACAACTCTAACACTCACTTGATTAACCTAAATTTATTTGGTTGTACGCTCTAAAATTTAAATACAGTGAGATGCACTCGAATTCTTTTAGGATTCTCCCGACTCGTTCGATTTATGACGGCGACTTATTAATTAACGCGATCGCATTCTGTAGAGTTTGCCTCACTGATGTATTACTGTTAAAAATCTCCATAAATTTGAAGAAGACAGGAGGCAGGAGGCTCAGTTGGCAGAAGGTTCAATGTTCCTGGGGGATTCTGACCCCCAGTAATTGTAGACCACCAAATCTGCGATTTGGTGGGGGTCTTAAACCCAATTTGGTCAAGGCAAAAGGCATACCTTCAAACTTTTCTTCCCAACTGAGCCTCCTGCCCTGGTACCTTCTGCCTTGCCCGAAGGGCAGATAATGATGTTACTGGCGAATAAAGGGCTAACTACAATCGACAGGCAGTAACACCCTTACCATTAGTTGCACCTCTTAAGCCAATCACTACAGCTTGTACACGCTGTTTAGGAGTTCCATGATGATGTCTACTCCACCATGCGTAATCGCCAACGCGATAAGCAAAGGAAGCAATTTCCAAAATATCTTGATTGTCAAAAACAATATTGGGGATCAATCCGATATAAACTCCAGCTAAACAATCAGCTTGTAGTTCTGATATAGGTGTCACTCTAGGGTTAAATCCAAAAGCAATTTGCATAGCATGGGCATACTCATGCGCGATCAAGTAAGCTAGAGCGCTGTCTCCATGCTGATATGCCATATAAATATCTCGTCTAGTAATATATATAGTGTGGTTACGTGGGCAATATTGGCTACTATCAATATAACCACAGTCACCAGCTGCACCTGGAGAAATGTCCCAAATTAACCGAGGTGTTGCTTCATAGCCGTGAATATGTTGAATTCCTGTATAAACTTCATCTACAACTGCTTGAGGCGACAATTCTTGTGCTTTAGCTGGTGCAGAAGTTAGTACATACCCAATACTGAGGAGAGTGGTATAAAGCGCTTTCCATACTTTCATTGATACCCCATATATCACTTGTATACTGGATTGTTACTATTTCTATCTCCAGTCAGAAGCGCACATATTACCCAAAAGACACAAAAGTTAAAACTTTGGATGGTATGGTTGCGGAGATTGGCATAAAGTACGTATTCATTCAGAATTAGAATAGCTATCATTTTTCAGAATCAAGCTCTGACTTTCGTTAGAGGGATAATAATTTGTTTAAAGGTAGTCTTATATTTGTGTTCAAAAAACTCTCTTGGTTCAGAAATAGGTTGGTTTTTATCAAATTTTCTTACTAACCTATAACTCTTATTTAGAGGCTAATTGTACTTAGAAGCTAAGTTTGGTTTCTCAAGGTATTAGCCTATTTTGGAGTGAGCCAATGACAGCTATCTCAAAATTATGAAAAATTAACTCACGGAGTATACTCATGACCAATTTGATTTCTAATACGATCGCTCGTGTCAGTTCTTTGTTAAAGGGACTCCAAGTTAAGCGTTTTTTGGCTGTTGTGATGCTTGGTGTTCTCCTATTAACCACCAATACCTACGTTACTCCTGGTGATAACAAAGCTTTAGGTAAGGAAGTTCGCGATCGCGCTCACTTGAATGATACCCAAAGACCAAGAACAGTAGGCGAGTGGCAAAAAGAAGCTGAGGAAGTCAAAGGTAATCCTGGTGAAAGAATCAAAAGAATTGGGGAAGATTCAGCAGAAGCCTTGAGAGATTTCGGCTCTGGTTATGCAGAAGGTGCTAAGAAAACTGGGGAGCAAGCAAAAAATAGCGTAGTAGATGCAGGTAAAGACGCTACTACCCAAGTGCGACGCTAAGTATCTGTTGGTACTAGTGGTTGAAATGTGCGATTGCACATCAATTTTTTAGTGCTTGTGTGAATACTAAAATCTGCACTGTGTAAAATCAGTGCAGATTTTAGTCATGAATATGTGAACTAATATCATGTCCCACTAATTGATTAGGGTATAAACCTTGGAATCGGGGATGGTTAAAAAATAATCCATTACCAATTACTTATTACTGACCCCAACGGATAATACAAGTGTTCAAGCCGACATAATATAATTACCATCCATTATCGCCATCATCGTATAAGTTTTCACCTTCAGCAAGGCTATTATAACCGAGTTGTGGGTTATCAATGACACGCGATTGAATAACTTTTCCCTTCTTAATTTTTATATAAATCTCTCGCTCACATAGGCAACCAAAGCCCATGTGAACATGATGATGAAGTTTCCCTTGAGGAATTTTGATCACCCCACTGAACCAATTAGCACGAGTGGGAGCTTTATCAAGCATTTTGTAAAGACCAAATATATCTACAAGATATAATTGACCATTTTTGATTTCCCAAGTTCCGATAGGGAGCCACCAGTAAGCAGTTGAGAATACCAAGGGATGATCATTACCTATATTTATATCTTGATCATTTAATTTCATCACTGAATTTTGCTCAGGCAATGGAATACAAAATGATATTGGTATTATTTCGCCATTAAAGATAATTTTCTCACAAACCTGAGCAGTCATAGCAATCTCCTCTGTTATCAGTTATCTCTGTGTATTTGTTGTAAAGCTACACGCTCATCTAGGAGATTTCCTAATTCCAATTTAGATTTACTCAAAATTCTTTAAAAATGCCATTATAGTTATGGTACTAACATACTGGAGATAAAACCACGGTTTACGCACGTCCCTTAGCACGGCTAATTGAACAATTGCAACGCTTGCCAGGAGTGGGACCAAAAACTGCCCAAAGGCTAGCTTTGCACATTTTGAAGCGTCCAGAAGCAGAAGTAGAAGCTTTAGCACAAGCTTTAATTGAAGCCAAAAAGCAAATTGGTTTGTGCAAAGAGTGCTTTCATCTTTCGGCTGAACCTGTTTGTGAAATCTGCCGTAACCCCAGTCGTGACAACAGTACTATTTGTATAGTGGCAGACTCCCGCGATGTAATTGCCTTAGAAAAAACTAGAGAGTACAAAGGTAAGTATCATGTTTTAGGTGGAGTAATTTCCCCGATTGATGGTATTGGCCCAGAACAATTGACAGTCCAACCTTTGGTGCGGCGCGTTAGTCAACAAAAACCCAAAGAAGTAATATTGGCAATTAGTCCGAGTGTAGAAGGAGAGACAACAACACTGTACGTCGGTCAGTTACTCAAGCCATTTACTAAGGTGACGCGCATTGCCTTTGGTTTACCTGTGGGTGGCGATTTAGAGTATGCTGACGAAGTGACGCTAGCGCGAGCCTTGGAAGGACGACGAGAGTTGGATTAGAGTTATCAGTGATCAGTTATCAGTTTTATCTATTTACTGATAACTGATTTGCTCAGGCTCCTCGAGTTAGCTGTAGACTTTGTTGTTGCACCACTTCTTCATATAACAGTTCTAACTGAGCAATATTAGTGCTAAGGGTGTAGCGTTCTAAGACTCGCTTTCTAGCTTTTTGCCCTAGCAAAGTTGTTAACTCAGGGTGGTCTTGGAATAACGGTAGTAAGGTTCTCAGTTGGGGTCGTACTGATTTAGGATTAAGAATTACACCCGCTCCCTTTTCTAGCACTTCTCCATCGGCTCCAACATCAGTGGCTAAACAAGCTACTCCACAAGCCATTGCTTCTAATAATGACAAAGATAAACCTTCTACTAAGGAAGGTAAAATATATACATCTGCACACCGTAGAATTTCTATACGTCGATTTTCATCAGCGACAAAACCTAACCAGTGAATGCCATGCTCAGAGCTATAAAATGGTTCCAAAGAAGACTTGAGGGGGCCATCACCGACGATCAGTAACTTGCTTCCTGTAGCCATTTCTGCTTGCTTCCAAGCGCGCAGTAAAGCTTCCACGTTTTTTTCTGGAGCTAACCTTCCCTGATAGACAAACAAGCGATCAGCATCAAATTCTGCTTTAACTTGAGAAATACCAGGAGAATATTTATTAACATCCACGCCATTGGGAATAACAGCAATATTTTCTGATGGTACACCCATGCGTGCTAATAATTCGCGCTGAATTTGGGAAAATACAATCACGCGATTGTAATTGCCTAAAAAAGGCGCGTAGAGTTGATAAGCCAAAAGTTGAGTCCCTGATACCAGCTTGGCTCCTTTACCTGCAAACGGTGTGTGGAAAGTAGCAACTAGTGGTAAATTTAATTCCTCACAAATTTCTGGCAAAACAAAGTCTAGGGGAGATAAGGTGAGGGAAGCATGAACTATATCTGGTTTAATTCGCCTGAGCGATTGAGTCAGAACCTTAGTCGCTCTAAAGGTGGGAATTGTGTAAACCTGCGACTTATAAATGAAAGGTAAAGGCACCTCTTGACAATTTGGCCAATTGTCAAGTTTGGATTCTTCTTGAGCAAAATGCAGGAAACTAACTTGGTGTCCCTGCTCTAGTAAAGCATTTGTGATCTCTCGACTGTAGGTAACATTGCCACAAAAGGGCGATTTTTTTCCAATCCAAGCTATACGCATTCTTTAATTTATTATTTATTAGGAAAGCGGGTTTAATTTATCAGCTTTTTACCATTACTCTGATGTTTTTTGTGATTTTACTCTTTTTGGCTTGTTGATTAATCATAAATCACAGCCAGTACCCACTTAACATACAAAATTTTATGTTTTTTATTTAAATATGATTTTATTTATTTGTTTTATTTATAAGTCGCTTTCTTAGCATAAAATGACTACAGAATAACTAGACGCTAAAACTGCGTCTAGCTTTGCGTAGACTTGATCCCTAGTTACTGGCGTTCGAGATTTTATTATGCATTTAAGCTTAACACAAAAGTATTAATCTCTACTAGAAAAGGAAATATACCAGTTTAATAAACCACCGAAAAAAACGATCGCTGCCAATCCAAAGAATACAACTTGTAATCCAACGAAGGTTTCTGCTACACCTGCTAATGCCAAGGGTAAAGTTAGGGCAATATTAATGACATTATTCTGTAAACCAAAAACTTTTCCCCGCATTTCTATAGGTGTTTCTGTTTGAATAGCCGTTTGCATGGGTATGCCTACTAACGCCCCAAAAATACCTAAAGACATTACTAAAGGCAAAACAACCCATAATTGTTGTGTAAATACTGATAGACCAATGAGGGATGCAACCATACCAACACAACCAATTAGACTTAACTGAGTATAGGAGAAGCGTTGCCCAAACTGACCTAACATTACTGCTCCCAGCGCAATTCCAACACCACCAGATGCTAGTAAAAAGCCGAATTGTTGTGGTTTTAAGTTAGGAATTACTTCTGCCATGCGGACAGCTAAAACTGTTAAGGCTGCAAATACAGAAAATAAGATAATTAATTGAATCAGAGCGTTGCGGAGGCGATGATTTTTTCTCAAATAACGCAGACCATCCCGTAGGTCGGCAAAAATGTGTGGAGATTCTTTTGTGGTTGCGTGGGGTTTTTCGTTAGTTACTAGTAACAACAAAATTAAGCCAGCGATCGCATAACTACCACCGACAACTATTTCTTTACCAAGTCCGTCACTACCACCAAGGAGTAACCACAAGTGATCAGCTGCTGCTAAAAGTGGTTCACCGATGGCGAACCCAATAATCACCGATGCCATCATAGTGGTGGTGTAAAGAGAATTAGCTGAGAGTAAATCTTTCTCTTTTACCACTAGGGGAATTGCTGCTTGTTCGGCTGGTGCAAAAAACTGCGTCAGTGTCGAGACTAAAAAAGTTATGCCTAATATGATCACAAAACCCACAGGTAACATTGCGATCGGTTGCCAATCCTGAGTTAACCAAAGCAGTGAGGGAATGATCAAAACTAGGATACCGCGCCAAATATTTGTTCCTACCAGTACTAGCTTTTTCGACCAACGGTCTACAAACGCACCGGCTAGAGAACCAAACAACACAGCTGGTATAGTAAAAGTCATCATCAGTGCTGACACCCAAGCACTAATAGTTTGTGCGCCTGTCTGAAAATGAGTATTGATTAAGGCAATCATCAGCACCAAATATACTTTGTCTGCCAGTTGGCAGAAGACTTGACCACCCCAAAGAGCTAGAAAATTAGGGTTTTTCAATACTGGCCAAAATCCATATTCCTGGGCATCATTTGCAGTAGCTTCTGTGCCTACAGGTTTTTTTTCTGCATCTGACTTTTCCGATACAGAGGCATTTGGTTCATGGGAGTTAGTTTCCGTTGCCACATCGGTTGGGGGTGCTGCCGATGTACAATTTTGCTCGTCTTGAGAAAGGTCTTTTGCAGACATTTCTTGGCGATGAATTTGGCTGGGTGTGGTCTCCCGAACCGTACTCAGGTGATTTGGTAATTTTGGCGTTGATGTTCTATTGTGTTTATTGACATGGCTTGGTGATATTGGCAGGATTTTTGTATCCAAATCAGACGATTGCATCATGGTTAGCAGCAAAGTAAGAATCAATCAAGGCAGCAGAGCGAATAGGACGACCAAAATGATACTGAGCATACTGACGCAAAATTTGCTCAACAGATAACCAGCTATTTTTTTCGGCTGCATCTAGCATTATCTCTGATTGCGACAGCTGCTGGAGTATAGACAATTCTTCAGCATCTAAGCGCTTAGAAAGCGCTGGTATTTCTTGCTGATAGTTAATGGTTTCGTAGGCTTGGGGTGTAGGGGTGTGCAGACGCGTAGCGGCTTCCCGTGAGAGTGGGTGTATGGGTATAGGGGTATGAGGGGAAACACTATATCTCCCCCTCTCGCCTTCTGCCACTTTCTCAGTTTCACCTTTTTTCTTCAAGCGTTCCCAAGCTGCTAAACAAACAGTTCCACCAGCACTTACACTAAATCCAACTCGCAAGTGGGGATCTTGAAAATCTGGTTTCAACGTGCGTCCAGTTAAACAACAAATTTGTACTTGTGGCGTGAATCCAGCTAAAGCCAAAAGTTGAAATAGTCCATGTGTCAACTGAGCTATAACGCTAGATGCTGTGCTAGGTAAATTTTCGAGACGTTCTAGATGTTCATTTAATAATTCATACAATTCTGCTTGGGGTTGTTCGCTTAAAGCCTGACATAGTGCGATTTCGGCTAAATATTGGCTAGCAACTAGCTTTACCAAGTCCTGAGCCAGACCTGGGTAAGATTTTACAGTTTGAGCTTGTGTAATTTTATCTAGCGATCGCCCCTTGGCAATCAACAATTCATTGACAACAAACATTGCACTCCTACCACCCAAGCTGGAGTTATGTTTGCGAGATCCAGGAGCAATTACACGAATCAAACCAAATTCCTGTGTCAAAACCGTCACAAGGCGGTCAGATTCGCCAAAAGCCTGAGCTTTAAGATTAATACCAGTTGCCTTATAAGTTCTACTCATTTGTCCTTTGTCAATTGTCAATTGTCAATTGTCATATGTCATTTGTAACAACTAGTAATTATTAATCAATGACCATTGACTAATAACCAATGACCAATGACCAATGACTAATGACTAATGACTACTCTTTTCCAGCGTATCGCGCTGTCTTAGTAAATCGACACTATAAGATGTTCCTAATCTAGTAGCGCCTGCCAGAATTAAATCTAGGGCTTGATCAATAGTGCGAATTCCCCCCGAAGCTTTAATTCCAACTCTTTCCCGTGCAACCTCCTTAAGAAGTCGCACATCGGCTACTGTTGCACCTCCATTCCAACCTGTACAGGTTTTAATGAAAGCTGCCCCTGCATCCATACATATTTCCGTAGCAAGCCTTTTCTCGGCATCCGTCAGTAGGTTGGTTTCTATTATTACTTTGACTATTTGCCCAGTTTCTTCGCATATTTCAGCAATTTCTCGATGTACCTCATCAGTTTTACCAGCTTTCAACCAACCTAAATTGATGACTACGTCCAATTCATTAGCACCATTTTCCACTGCCTCTTGAGCTTCGTACAATTTCACTGCTGAAGTCGTCGCCCCAGTAGGAAAGCCTATTACCGTACAGATTTTCGGCATCTGATTGTGCAGTAATTCAGCAGTAAGGCGTACATAGCTGGGATTGACACAAACCCCTGCAAAGTGAAACCTTTGAGCTTCTTCACACCATTGCTCAATCAGATCCGGAGTAGCTGTTGGTATCAGCAGAGTGTGGTCTATATATGGCGCAATATCAATATCGTTATCTGGATATTCTGCTGCCATCGCTTGTTTACCAGTGATTGATTATAAAAATTTATAAAACTTTAAAACTATTTTAATAAATAAATCCACAATTCTTAGTACTTTGTCGGAAAACTAGTGCAGCATTGCAGTAAATATACAACAGATACAGCTAATCCTATCTCTACTGTTGACAATTATACTTGTCTTATGTGGTTGCAAAAAATTCTAGAATAGTTTGAGCTAAGGCTTTCGATGCTAAGTAAGGCACACCATTTCCAATAGTTTTAAACATGTTAGTTAATGACATATTTTCTGGAAGTATAAAACTAGCAGGTAAAGATTGTATTGCTAAAGCTTCAGCTACAGAAATTCGCCGTACTTTATAAGGATGTAAATGTACTTCATTATTGCCATAGCAAGCAGTAGGAGAATAACGCCATCTGTGTAGACGTTTATAAGATTTTTTGGAATTATCTCCTTCATCAATTGTAGCAATTTTTTTGATTCCTGCTCTTGGCTGAAAATAATGATTGGCATTGGGATGATAAAAAACATTATTTTTTTGAAACCAATATTCTACTGTTAATTCTTTGGGGATATTATTAGGGCAAGATGATATGGAATTTTCTCGGAATGGTTCAGATTTAATCCAAGGATAGGTAAAAACTTCTTCTTTAGTATATAGAGTATATTTCTTCCAAGGAAAAGTAATTTTGGAGATAGAGATTTCCATATCAATAATAAGCTTGTGATGGAAACCAATCAAAATTATTCTATCTCTATCTTGGGGTACACCGTACTCAACAGCATTAATCAAACGCTCTGTTAATATATATCCGTTTTGTTGTAATTTTCGCTTGAGTGATTCATAAAATAAACGATGTTTATTAGTCTTCAATAAACCCTTAACGTTTTCGAATAAAAAGAAATCTGGTTGCTGTTGACAAACTAATTCTACATAAGATGCTGAGAGCTTACCATGACCTCCTAAATTTCCCCTATTTTTACCACCAATCGAAAAATCAGGACAGGGAGGGCCGCCAATAAAACCAATAATATTAGTAGATTGACGACAATCTTTTACTAATTCTGACAAGCGTGCAGATTGTAAATCTGTAATTAACTTTGTTACGTCTGCTTCTTCTCCACAATGATAACCATATTCTGCTAATGGTAGATTTAGAGAAATTCGTGCATAGCAGTATGCCTCCATAAATGCAGGAGAAATTTCATTAACATAAACTATATTAAATCCGCTAGTTTCAAAACCTAAATCAAGAAAACCAGATCCAGCAAAAAAAGAGAAAACAGAAGGGCGATCGCTCATTTGGTAATCAGTATTTAAATTTATTATAAAGTAAATAATATTATCGCTATTTTTTGCTACTATATGTCTCAAAAAGATAAATCAGACACTTTAAAAACTCCTTCTTCAGATATCCTTGGTTCTGAAAACTTTCTAGGAGAACTAAAAACAAGAATTTCTCTAGCTCAACTGAGAGCAGCATTAGCAGTTAATAAATAATTAATATTACTTTACTGGCAAATAGGACGAGACATTCTTCAGCGACAGCAACAGCAAGGTTGGGGAGCAAAGGTAATCAACCGCCTTGCAACAGACTTGCAGCAGGCTTTCCCAGAAATGAAAGGGTTCTCACCTCGCAATCTTAAGTATATGCGAGCATTTGCTAAAGCTTACCCAGATGAGCAAATTGTGCAACAGGTTGTTGCACAATTTCTTTGCGGGATATAAATAAACCAATTAGTGTTTCGGTGTATCATTTAAGGAATAATTTACCAGACTCTCTCGAAGGAAAATTGCCAACAATTGAACAGTTGGAAAAAGAGTTAGAAAATGTAGAGATTGACATAGAAACGCTAAACTAAAGTATGTCATCATCCGAATGGAAAAATTTTTTAGCTGAAGGAAAACAAGCTATTGAAATAGTTCATAGGGGATTAAGGAATCGTGGCATCAATGCAAGGAAATCTGTGATCACCGAGTTTGGAGCTGATGAAGATATTCCAGTCTATAGCAGTGATAATCAACGTAAGTTATTTTGGTTATCAGTCAAGAGTATTTCGCAGAAGATTGAACATTGAAACTCAAGTGTAATAACAAAATATCCGAAATAACTAAAGTTAGAAAACTCCAAAATCTCTATTAGGAATTGAAACACTAGAATAGATACAAAGTTTACAGCTTGGGTTTTGTGGAAAATCAACGAATCACTATTAGGGATTGAAACTCAGAATATATAATATGCTTGAACCCTTCATTAATTAATTTAGAAGCAATTTTCAACCTTACTGTTAAAGAAACCGAAGAATTAGTCAAACTCGGTATTGACATCAGTGATCCTTCTGTTGTGACATCACTCAAATGGTATGCCAATAAATATCTAGAGATTGCAGAACGTTGCAACAATGCTCTAATGGAACTGATTGATAAACAAGCAGCGACTACTCCTAAATTGGTAGCCGCTTACTGTGACGTTGATATGGATAGTTTCTAATGTAAGCTGTTAACTTCTGGTGAAATTATCCCACCGCTTTCTCAGCACCAACAAGTTCACCCTCAGCAACTTCTGGTAACAAACGCTTCACGCCTTGCTTTACAAACCCCTGCAAAAATGCCACTTGCTGGTTCTGTTGAAATACTTTTTGCAAAGTTTGTCCCAGTTTCTCAACATTAAACCCAGTGGCAGAATTTACTGCTACTTCTTGCTGTTGGAAATATTCTACTAAGCTAAGTCCAGCCAACCGTGTCAAATAAGCTGCACTTACACCCTGCACTGCGCCACCAGCAACGTAGGTGATAGCGTGACTCTTGAGAACAGTACCAATAACTTTACTAGAAAGTTCAACTAAGCCTAGCTTTAACATCAAGCTACCCATCTCCCCGGCTACAGTTTTCGCCTGTTCGAGGGAGAATTTCTGCTGATAGATATTACCCAAATCTACGACCATTTGAGCATTTATTGCCGCAGTCGCCAAAATATCTAAGGCGGGAACTGGGTTAGCAAAAGCAGCCGCCGCAGCTATCCACTGATATTGTTCAATTACTGGGTGAGCGCGATCGCATCTTACCCCATTTAAGTAATTTTTCGCTTCAGCTTTGAGCAACAGTGCTTTTCTCATCGTAGTTGCCCATACCAATTGTTGCCCTTGCTGTGCTAAAGTTTCACCCAGCTGCTGTGTCAATTGCTGAATTTCTGGCGCTGGTTGTTCCATCCACTCTTGCACAGAACCATCATCGTTGTGCTTGCGGACTTTCACAAGCAAGGGAGAGGCTGAAGTTGCTACAACGTGAGACTGCATTCGCTGTTTTAAAGACAGCAATATGCTAGCGCGTTCATCTGCTAAATACTGATCCTGTTTATTGAAAACTAGTATCAGGCGGTGTTTTTCTGCTTGTAGTTGCTGGATAGTTTGAAATTCTGTATCTGTTAAATCACCGTTTGTTAGGAACAGAATAAAATCAGTCGCTTTCGCTTGTGTTAATGCAGCTGTATCTGATCTTTCACCAGCTTCTGCAAATAAAGGCGTTGTTTCTTGTAAGCAGACTGTTTTTTGTAGTTGTGAACACCAGTGAGATTTTAGTACTTGTATTAAGCTGGTTTTACCCACCGACTTACCACCAGTTACAGCTAAGTTAATTTCTTCCCTGTCTAACTCAGAGTACAACTGAGGAATTTTTTCTCTTAATGCTGCTAGGGCATGATGATTTTCAGCTTCACCTGCCAGATGATTTATTACAGCTTCAGTTTTCGCGATCGCACTTTCTACAGTTTCTCGATCCACAGGTAAACTATCAAGTACATGGGAATCTTGTTTAGTGCGATTTTGCTTTAACAACAACAAACCACCACCAACCAATAACAAACTTAGGACACTATATTCTCCTAGTTGGATAATCGAATCGTGCCAACTTTGTAAAATCCATAGGGAGAACGATAGTCCTAGTCCTCCTACTAATATTGGTCGCTGCAACTTCACAACCATGATTCACCGCGCTTTTTGGATTATTTCTACTCCAGAATAGATCAAAAGTTAGTAGTTAGTTGGTCAATAGTCAATGGTCAATTGTCATTTATTATTTGTCATTTGTCATTAGTCATTGATCATTGATCAAAAGTTAATATTTATTCTTCCCACACTTCCCACACTTCCCACACTCCTCACACTTCCCAATTCCCACTCCTCCAATCCCTGAACTTAACGAAACTTCGCAATCATCCGCATTCCCGCAGGTGTGGCTACAGTTAAACCACGACGCACTGGGCGCACTGGACGTTTATTAACTAAAGAAACTTGATACTCAGACACAATAGTTGCTAATACTAATTTCATTTCATACATGGCAAACGCCATACCCACACAGCGACGATTTCCACCACCGAAGGGTAAAAATTCATAAGGGGAAAATTGCCGTTCTAAAAAGCGTTCTGGTTTGAATTGCTTGGGCTGTGGGTAGACTTCTTCACGATGATGTGCCATGTAAATACTAGGAACTACTACCGTACCCACTGGTAACTTATAACCGATAATTTCAATTGGAGATTTAACAACCCGAAAGAAAGCAGTCATAACAATTGGATAAATACGCAGAGTTTCTTGACAGACTGCTGTGAGATAGGGTAATTTGGCGATCGCATTGGGTTCTGGATGATCTCCCAAGCTATCTAATTCTTCCAGCAATTTTGAGCATACTTCTGGTAAATAGTCAAGCCAGTAAAAAGCCCAAGTCAAAGCCGAAGCTGTAGTTTCATGGCCTGCTATTAATAATGTCATTAATTCGTCGTGTAACTCTTCATCTGACAACGCTTTTGAGTCTACATCACGCGCAGACATTAATAAACTGAGGATATCTTGACGATTTTGCTCAGATTCTGCACGACGTTGCCGAATTAAAGCATAAATAATTTCATCAATTCGTTGTTTCTGCCTTCGCATTCTTGCCCAAGGACTCCATGAGCCGTAATCTTTTTGGAGAAAAGGGAAAAAGAAACCAGCTGACATTAATGGAGAACTAACGAATTCTAAAAAAGCAGAAATTAATCGCTGGAGTTCTTCTAAACGCTGTCCTTCTTCTAAACCAAATACCACCCGTAAAATTACCCGCAAAGTAATTTCTTGCATAGAAGCGCGGATATCAAATGGTCTACCCACTTGCCATTTACTACTTGCTTGCTGGGCAATTTCACGGATAGTTTCACCATAGGCGCGCATTCTATCTCCATGAAAAGGAGGCGCTAAGAGTTGACGCTGGCGCTGGTGGCGATCACCATCTTGTAAAAGTACAGAATAATCGCCAAACATAAATCTTAAAACTCGGTTGCCTCTGCCTACTTCAAAATGGCTAGGGTTAGCAGTGAAAATTTGCTCTAATGCTTCGGGTTGACTAAAGTAGACAAGGGGATTACCGTCTTGGCGACCAACCGTAAAGCTATCTCCATAAACTTCGGCAAAATCTTCGACGTATTTGATAGGCTGAAAAAGCAGTTTTATTCGTCGCTGTAATTGGGGTATGTTGGGGCTAACGGGGAAATTTTGAGTTACTGTCATACAATTTTGGATTTTAGATTGATTACACAGATTTTCTAGGGGCTTGTACTATCAAAGAATTGTTAGTCATAGTTACTTTTTTCTAATTTTTATCCAGCACTTCTAATTTATTGTGACAACTTCTCTTCCTAATCCCCAATCCCTGATCCCCGATTTCTATTTTCAAATAGGTCTACTCTGGGTGTCACACAACGAGGTATATTCAGGTGAAGAGAGCATGTAAATTAATCTGTGCCTAGAATTATTGCTATCCTCAACGGTAAAGGGGGAGTTGGGAAAACAACTACCGCAGTTAACCTAGCTGCGACTTTTGCAGAAGCACAAAAAGTTCTTCTGGTAGATGCAGATGTACAAGGTTCTGCTAGTTGGTGGTATAGGCGTAGTCAAAACAGCATGGGATTTGATCTATCTCAACTGACAGATCCCAAATATTTAGGTGGTTTGCGTAAGATAGAAGGATACGATTTAGTGGTAGTCGATACGCCTCCAGCGTTACACTCTACAAGCTTGAAAGCGGTAGTAGCGATCGCAGACTATTTAGTTTTGCCCACACCGCCAGCACCGATGGACTTAGCTGTTCTAATTGATACAGTAAGTCAAGCAGTCACTCCTTTGGAAATTGCCCATCGAGTGCTTTTAACTAAAGTAGATACACGTAGTTTAGGGGAAGCATTAGAAGCACAAAATACACTTAAACAATTGGGTATTCCAGTTTGTAATGCTTTTATCCGTACTTACAAAGCTCACGAACGAGCAGCACTAGAGGGTGTGGCGATTACTCAATGGCGAGGCAACAATGCCAAAGAAGCAGAATCAGACTACCGCCGCGTAGCTGAAGAATTACAACGTGACTGGAGAAAATAGAAATCATGGCTACTAGAAAACGCGTTGCCGACGTATTACAAGAAGAAGCACACAAAATATCATCACCAGAAGTAGAATCTATAATTGATGTTGCTGCCGAGGAAGTAACAGAAGAAACTACCTCAACTACAGAAGAATCAGCTGCTAAAAATAAACGTACAAATCCAACTAAAGCTGATTTAGAAACTACTATCAATCAGCTGCAAACATCTTTAGAAGAGACACGTCAAAACGAAGCAAACCTCCGAGAGCAACTTAGTGATTTACAGTCATCTTTGTCTGAAAAAAATACACTAATAAAGCAGTTGCAGGCTTCTGTTACAGAAACACAGCAAAATCAAAAAAATCTCCAATCCCGAATTAGTGAGTTACAATCAGCCTTATCTGAAAAAGATAAATTAGTAGAACGCTTGGCAACAGAACTTGACGAAGCCAAGCAAGCTGCTGTACAACTTGCACAGGCAAATTCACAGCTTACAGAAGAGATTAATAAGTTGAATAATTCTAAAAAGGAAAAAGCAATTCCCAAAGCATTAACTTACAGAAAATCATACCGCACACCTACACCAGAAAAACTACCACCTCAAACACCCATCGAACCCGCAGATAATTCTAATCAAATGTGGTTGCTTGATTAAAAAATTAAGATTTGAGATAGCTAAATTATAGATCTCAAATCTAAAATCCATAGTTCAATAGATATTTTGACAGATCTCTCATGTACAATTTCTTACCTTTTGCTTATTTTCAAGATAAAATCGTACCTTTTAAAGAAGCAACAATTTCCATTGCTACTCACGCTTTACATTATGGAACTCTCGCTTTTGGTGGAATGCGAGGTATTCCCGATCCCCAAGATCCTACACAAGTTTTATTATTTAGATTAGACCGTCACTGCCAAAGATTAAGTCAAAGTGGGAAGTTCTTACACTACGATATATCAGCCGAAGAAATCAAAACAGCCATAATCGAATTTGTAAAAAAAAATCAACCTACTACTTCTTTCTATATCCGCCCCTTTGTCTTCACTTCTGATTTAGGTATTGCTCCTAGATTGCATAATATAGATAAAAGTTTTGCCATTTATGGATTAGAACTAGGAGATTATTTATCTCCAGAAGGAGTCAGTTGTCGAATTAGTTCGTGGTGCAGACAAGAGGATATTAGCTTTCCATTACGCGGAAAAATTAGCGCCGCCTATATTACTTCTTCTCTCGCTAAAACAGAAGCTGTTGAATCTGGATTTGATGAAGCAATTTTAATGAATTCCCAGGGGAAAGTGAGTGAAGCCTCTGGTATGAACATTTTTATTGTGAGAAATGGAAAAATAATTACCCCTGGATTTGAACAGGATATTCTAGAGGGAATTACACGAGATAGTGTGATCAAAATAGCTCAAGACTTTGGTATTCCAGTAGTGGAACGTCCTATAGATAAATCTGAGCTTTTGATTGCTGATGAAGTATTTCTATGCGGTACAGCAGCTAAAGTTGTACCAGTCAATCGAATTGAAAATTATTACTTACCAGAACATCGACCCATTGCTGAAAAACTGAGAGAAAAATTAACAGCAATTACAGAAAATAGAGACCTTAATTATCGTGATTGGGTATATCCAATTTCTATATAATCATTCAACTAGGTTTGACAATATCGCCCGTGACGAAACGTCCTGGCTAATAGAATAAAGATACTTTTATAGTAATCAGTTATGAGTTATTGTTAATTGATTACTATTTACTTTTTTATGTATAGCCACGATTAAAAATCGCCAGGGCTAGATGCTAGCTCAAATTAGTATTCCTCATTTTAAACATCAATCTTTTTTACTAAATTCTAAAATATACTGTGCCGTAACTTGCGGTTGCTCTAGATGAGGGATATGTCCACAATCTTGAATCCAAATTAACTGACTATTTGGAATCGCCCTGTTAAATCTCTTCGCATCTTTAGTACCTAAAATCCGATCAGAATCACCCCATAAAATTAGTGTTGGTTGCTGAATTTCTCCCAATTTTTTAAATCTAAAGGCTGTGTAACCACCACTTTTTGTAAAAGCAATTAAAGCTTGTTGCCAATTAGGACATTCTAAATGCAAAGCTGCACACAACTGGGCATCTATTGTCGCTAAGCTTTTATTCTTATATGCAGCACGACTAATACTTTGACGTACTCTAGGATGTCGCAAAAATTGAGCCGCTAAATAATCAAACGGCGGAAACATATATTTTGCTAATGGCGAACTAGCTATCAAACCAGCACTATCAATTAATACTAATTTTTTAACTATTTCTGGATAGGTAAGTGTAAAATCAATCGCCGTCGCACCCCCCATTGATGCACCTACCAAAATTATCGGTTGATCAATCAGGGTTTTCCAGAAATGATAAAAATGGGTTTTAATTTCTGCTGTACCAAATTTTATTCCTGTCGGGCGATTTGTAAATCCAAAACCTAACAAATCTACAGCCAAAGTTTGATGATTTTCTGCCAATAATGGCAGCAAACGTCGATATTCCAGCACGGAACTGTCGAAGCCATGAATTAATAGTAACGGCGTCCCAGTATTACCCTTGTGCACATAAGTTGTAAGAATTGGTTGAGAACTTAAGGGAGTAGCGATCGCAATTTGTTTTATACTTTGAGCCAGGGTCACGGAGGTAGATTCTGTAAGTTGCCTCATTGCAGCAATTTCAATCCCTGATTGGGTCTCAGACTGAATCATCTCCACCTCCAATTCAAAATTATAAGGGATCGGGAACTCAGGAATGGGAATCGGCACAGAATCTGCTTAAATTCCTAGTTGCTAGTCTTAGTTTTCATTACAATTTTTAAACATATCGTAAGAAAAATAGTTCATGACCATGTGGTTACCTCCCTATCTCCCTATCTCCTCATCTCCAACTTTTTTGAGTGTCAGAAAAATGTCATAGCGATTACTACGACTATCATTAACAGCAGATGTGATGCCGATTGAACGTGTGGCAGTTAAGAATGTTTGTTGATTGGGTAGTAAAGTCGGTAGAGGAAAGTTTTTAGTTGTGCGTTCTACATCTAAGAAAAACTGACCATTGGTAGGATTGGGTTCTGAAGGGACTGTTTGTTGAAATAGTGGAGTATTTGCTAGGGTATTGTTGAGTTTGGGAATTATCTTACCGCTAATAGGAGCGCCAAGTGCAAAGAAAGCTACATCTCCGTCTAACCAACCGTGGGTAGCGGTTAAAGTTCCCAAAGGTCCAAACCAATTGACAATGGGTTTACCTGCTACTGAGGTCTGTTGAATCTGGAATTGGTATTGAGTTTTCATCACTTCATCAAGTTTTTTGAGAGATGTTTCTGCCCGGGCGCGATCGCTTGCCTGTACCATGAATACTAAAGAGGCACGGAAATTATCTGATAAAGTGTCCTGAGGACTACTGGGAATGACTGAGACGGAAAATTCATTGCCCATCCAACTCAATAAATCTTGCTCGAAATCAAGATTAGTTAGAGATTTTATACTTGCTTTTAGCTGTTCTGGTGGAATCGGTGAGAGTGGATTTCCCTGGGATGTAGAAACGTAGTCTGACCACAATTGCTTTAAGTTACCACCAGAAAGCATCATCAAAGTTTCTGGTGGGACAAGGTTTGGCATCTTTCCGGCTTTGTTTTCTACCCTGAGTGTGCGTTGACTATTGGGATTAAGCCAGGAAATACCTTTAATACGTATTCCTTGTGACTCTAAGGAAATGCTTCCAGCTAAACCTTGGTTATTTTGTAATTGTGTTAGAACTTGAGTAGGCAAATGACGATTACCAGATTCAGCAGCAATTTTAGCAGAGGCAGGTATATTTACATAGAATTGAGCAAAAGCTTGAGAAGTAGCAATTTTAGGAAAATTATCCGTAAAACCCGCAGTTGTTGCTAGGGATGTTTTATTTTTATATGCTTGAATCGCACGTTCTGTAGTTTTAGGATTATCGGTAATTACTAAGAAATGCTGATCAATGACTGCTGCCGATAAATTTTCTCCTGATCCTGAGTTAGTTTCTTTGATGGCGATTCCTTCGTAGGTACGATCAATCCATTTACCTGCTTTTGGATTTTTAGGCTGTGCTAAAACTTTTTTCGCTTGCTCAGGATTTTTAATTGGTAGTACTACTACTGTAGACCTTTGATTGACAGTATTATCATCGGTTGCTACAGGTTTAGATGTAGGTTTAATTGCTTCTGGGGATAGAATTGCTATTGTTACTTGTTCGCCAACCCAAGGGCTAATATCTTTTTGAAAATCGTAACCGTTATTAGTGAGGAAGCGATCGCGCAATTGCACTAAATTTTTATCCAGTTCTATTTGAGTTTCTTTTGTACCAAACTTTCGTAATTTCTGCCATTGAGCGCGATCTGTACTCAGAGAAACTGCAAACAGTGCATCTTGAGGAATTATATTTGCACCTACTGGTAAATCTCGAGACAATAATTGCCCTTGGGTCAACAGCCAGTATGCCGTCATACCACCAGCAATTAATATTCCAGCAGACGAGAGTGTTAGTACCAGAGATGGTTTCTTTTTTTTCATCTTAACAGACACAACAGGCAGCGCCATTGAAATAAATACCTCATTATTAGGGAACTCTTTACTTGCTTTGTTGGCAAAGTAAACCAAAAGGTTTCCTCAGCATTAAATAGGTGAATTGCATTTATTTTTTGGCTTTAGAGTCTGAAATATACTTCGGTAATAAGTTACCATTTTTTTCCAAAATTGCCATTATTGCACAAACTATTATTTTGCAGAAAGTTCAGTTTGTGCATTGTATAGCAATCTTATCTAATTTGTGAGAATCGCAATATCTAGACCTCAGCTTCTTCAGTATTTACACAAAAATCGCCAAAAAGCTAATTTATCAATCGCCTTAGACGCGTCGCATAGCGTGTTGCTTTGCGACTCAGCGGCTTACCAAAGGGTAGACGCCAAAATGCCAAGGAGTCATAGAGTATCAGCCTTACTTTTTAATAAGTCGGGGATCTTGTCTCTAAAGAATAATTTATGAATTTTTTAATTTTATTGATTTTAAATTGAATTAATCATTCTATAAATGAGTAGCAAAATTGACATGCTGGTCAATAACTACCGCAACCGTAATTGCTTAAATATCAAAACTTTTTACTTAATAAAATATACTGTTTTTGATTATTGTATTTAAAAATAATCAGATAGTTACAAACGCAGTTGCATAAAAAATAGTTACTCTTGCAGATCAGTGTGATACTGAGAGTCAAAGAATATTTGATTTTTTATACAGTGTGACAATTTGACTAAACTGCGATCGCTGGATAAACCAAACCGTAAAGAAAGTAGTTTGCAGTGCGGTAAATGCTACCAGACCAACCCAAATTTTGCAAAGACATCTCTAATTTAGTTGGTTCATGAAATATCTTCACGACACGGTAGGTTCGCCCATCATTCAACTTTCTCTGTGAATATCCTTGTTGATGTAAAGCTGCGTGATTTAGTGCTGTTGATTCCTGATTCAGCAAGCTATCTACAAAAAAGACACGACCATCAGGCTTTAGCGCCTGCTTAACCATCTGCCAAAAAGCCACAAATTTCTCCATCGGCACATGTGATAGCCAAAACCCGAAGAATATAAAATCAAACTGTTGAAGAGAACACCATTCAAACAAGTCGGCAACAATGTACTCTACAGATGCACAACCAAGACGTTGCTGATTCAACGCGATCGCTTCTGGAGAAGCATCCACCGCAGCCAGGTGAGTGGCAAAGGGTAGCAAGTGTTGCGTCCATAATTCAGTGCCACAAGCTAGTTCTAGAATATCACCTGATGGTGCAGCACTCCGAAGGGCTGTTTCTACTTCAGTAACTTCAAAAAACCACTGCTGGCGATGCTCTTCACCGCGATCATAGCGTCCTTGACGAAAGAACCACTCGTCGTATTCTGAAGCACGTTGACGGTAGTACTCGACTTGCTCTCTCAGAATGTCAGGGTTCATTGAAATTGAAGACCTCTTGATTTTTACTTGTTGCTTGCGGTTCTCAACTATTAACTTCGCCTTCTACCTCCCGTTCTCCACCTTGTTGCAATAGCTGCATTGGCCCTAAGTATTTTGTTAAGTAAGGCGAGAAAACTTCATAAATTAGGGTTAAAGGTTGTCCGTGATGCCAAAACAAGTAATGACGCCCCCAAAAAGGCCCCTCCTCATCAAAGCCAGACTCTAGCGCATCTGAGTAACCGTAGTAAATTCCCTGCACATCTCGATATAACTCTGTGCGCAGACGAGCTAAACTTGCCCAAATGGGTAATGAACGATTTTGTAAATATTCATCTACGTGAGAGGCTTCCCACCATGAAGTGGCATATGCTAACCTTTGCCCTGAGGCAGTACGTAGCCATACCTGCCGTCGCAGTCTTGGCCCTGGTACAGCCTTAATTAAATCAGGAGCGCCATCTAAATCCATACCAACCAATGACATGTCAATAACATCTACTTCTGTTGGTTCACCTGTGAGCAATTGTAAGTGTCTAGTTGGGGAGCCGTCGCCTAAAAGCAGTAATTGCCAAGCCGGTGCTAGTTGGGCATGTGGCAAACCTTGTTGAATCACTTCCTCCCCACCTTGCCAGATCGGAGTCAGGCGATGCCACCCCGTCGGCAATGTTAAGTTGTTTGTCGGTGTAAAAGTAGCAGTCAATGTTCTTTACAAAACTTCACTTATTTCTATGTAAGCATAAAAAATCTCCCTACCCAAGACAAAGACAGGGAAATTAAGGATTATTTAGTGGTTAGTGATTATTTAATGGTTATTTAAGTAATCATGAACTGGAACAATTCTCAGTATGAAAAAAATCAGTTTGCTTATGCCTTCAGCATAGCAGCCTTCTACTTATTTTTCGATAAATACCAAATCTTCGGGCTGATAATTTAACTTGAGGTTTTGACCATCTACTTCAACCACAAAATCAAATCCTGTGACATGGCCTTCCGTAAGAATAATTAATCTGTCATCCATAGATTTGAGGTAATCTCCAAACCCTTCTAGAGAAACACTGCCATCGTTGATAGCCAGATAACTAAGTAATCTACGAAACAGCTTAGGTAGCATGACAACCTTGTCAGTAATCGTTTCTAGTGTCTCTAAAACAAAACCTGTATTTGTTTGATCTATCTGCCACAAACCTTTGTGATCTTGGCGAGATTTTTCTGTGGCGATAGTTAATTGTTGGCGGATATCTGGATATAACTTAGAGTAGAAAGTTGGGTAAACTAGCCCTTTCGATATCAGATGATAATTCGCACTTTTTTTCACTAAAGATTTATCGAAGAAAATATTACCGCCATCTTCAGCTTCTGATTCTCCTTTAAAGGCAAAAGCTACACTTCTGCCGTAAGCATCTGCAAAACGGGTGAGGATAAAACCAGGAACTTGTTCTGGTTCTGCTTTAGTAACCACTTCATTAGAATTACGGGTAATATTTTTAAATCCCAAAAATTTTAACAAATCACTAGCCGCAGCATGAGCATATTCTAGCGGTTGGTGTTGCGTACCGAAACTACCAACTCTGGTATGATAATGTGTTTCCAGGGCATCAATACTGTCCAGACGTAGCTGTGCGCCGCCAGAATGATTAGTGTGGACTCGTGTAGGTAATTTTTTCCAGTTTTCGGAGTTATTAGGATAAAACCGGATAGAATCACCATCAGGAGCAGCTTTTACAACTCTATAGTTGCCCTTAATTAGGGTCATTGGCATATTGTCAACTCCTGTTAGGTAGGAATTATCAAGTATGTCTGAATAGTTAATTTCGCTACACTAACTTGGAGTTGACTAGTTGGGAAATTATTTAATTATTTTTTATATCTTGTCGTAAATTTTCTTAACCCAGTAACCTCTAGGTAGTTTTTCTACTCCATAAACTTTACACCATTTTTTTACATATTACTTAGGGGTTCGTATTTCTTTAAAACGAGCGCGGCAGGACTCGAACCTGCGACCGATTGCTTAGAAGGCAATTGCTCTATCCACTGAGCTACGCGCCCATGTCAAAAAAGGCTTTAGTTAAAGCCAGTCCGTCTATTATATGTGTCTTGTGGGCATAATGCAAGCTAAATTTATTTATCGCCGTAGAAAAAGGCAATTTCTTTTTCTTTGAGAGGTGCAAAACCAGCATCGATAAGCTTTTGGTTCAGTTCATCTTGGGGAATATGTTTGGCACCAATCCGGACTATACGCGATCGCATAGTATTACTAACACCACTACGCTGTCTATTTGCCTCTAGTGCCATAACTTGATGATAAAGTTCCAGCTTGGCACTTGGAATGGGAGTACCGTCAAAATCAATTCTCTGGGCGATCGCTTCATCAACAGCATCAGCACCCTTTGTGGTTGACTGGATTTCGTTGGTTTCGGTAGTCATGGCAATATCACTTCATGCTTACATTGGAATTTTACCAAGTATAAGGGCACTCAGTAGTAAATACTTTTCCCATACTCTTGATTTCTGGCAAAGCCTTTTCTCAAGCTGATTTGACGCAGCAGAATAAACAACTACTAAATGAATATATCTAAAGAAATGCCGTATATTTTCGTATACGCTTGTATATATAAACTTTTTGGTTTAATCTCTAACCAACGGTATAGTCAATTTAATTTAAAATTGATTATTCGGAATTGCTGAAATTATTTGCAAATTCCGAATTCCGGAATCACAATTGTTTTGGTCATAGGTGGTGCAATGTCTGACCCTCATACTCCTCAAAGCAAAGACCGTACCCTGGAAAAAGCTCTGACCAACAAAATTATTGATGATTATTTTGAAAACTCAGAAAGCTGGCTAAGAGCTATTTTGCGGATGTGTATTTTCTCCTTGACTCACTTCGATGGACAACCTGTGTTTATGGTGGAATGTCCTAATCAAGCCGTAGCCAAGCGGTTGAGTCGGAAAACCTATCCTTTTCGAGGCATGGTATATTATTTAACAGATGACTTTAATGCTAGCGATCGTAGCTTGTTTTGCTACCAAGAAGACAAAGGGGGAAAGTGGCGCTGCTTTGACACCAGCATCAACGCTTGGACTGATTTACAGAAGGCAAAAAGCAGCAGACATAGTAGTTAGTAGTTAGTACTACTCACACCCCTCATACTCCCCATACTCCCCATCCCCCTCACACTTCCCCATCTTTTCACCTCTGGGGACGCGTCACCAAACCACCAAAAAACGCCCCTAAAATTGTGCCAGTCCATAATCCTGTTGTGCTACCTTGCCAGATTGCCCCTGGTGCTACCCACGCATGACACGCCTGCTTGAAACCCCAGGCTTGATTTTGACATCTTTGGCTATGAATACTTAAGCTGATTTGTCCACCAATGTAACCACTTACAAAGCCAGATAGTAAAGCAAAAAAGGTGCAAACTAGAATTCGGTTTTTAGCCATTCTTTATTTTTTAGTAGTAGTTTATTAGTAGTTGGTAGTTGGTAGAGGTATATAAGCTTTGCGCCCATACAGTAAATTAACGTAAGTTCGATAAATATTCATCAAAAGACTCTGCTACCTGGTGCGTTCACTTCGCGTTCCTTTGCGTTTAATGATCGCTACAATTTTACGCAAAGCTGTACTTATACCAATTCAAAAAATGTTTGCGACAGATAAGGCATTGAGGATGAAGTCATAACCAGTCAAAGAAGCAGCAATTTGAGGAGTGAGGAGAGCTAGGAGTTGAGCAACCTTGGTTTGCAGATGCTCCAGGTGATCAAATAGCTCCCATTTCAAGTCTTGCTTGAGATATTCCCAAACGCGCTCTATGGGATTCAGTTCAGGAGAATGAGCAGGCTGGAACAAAAGAACAATATTCTCTGGAATTTGTAAACGTTTAGCTTTATGAAATAAGCCGTTATCAACTTGGAGAATGTTAAGTGATTTGGGATAACAGGCAGCGAACTCGTTCAAAAATTGTTGGTAGCATTCGGTATCAACATGAGAAAACTGCCAAAATAAACTTTCCCCAGTAAGTGGTTCAACTGCTCCATATAGCCAGAACGCTTTAAATTGCCACTGCCAATCACCAATAGGCTTAACTCCGGGAAGAGTAATTTTACGTCCTTCAATGGTTTTGAGTCCAAATCGACTCTCATCTTGTACAAAATAACGAATATTTTCGTACTGGGGCAAGATAATGGCACTGTATTGAGCAATTAATTGCAAGTCATCACCGAGTTTTTTTTAAAAGACTCTAGTTTTTCTTCGTCCTGTTTTCGGTTACGCGGACGTGGGACTTTCAGCTTGGCTTTGAGCCTGTAACGTGCCAGATGATGTACAGTTGCGTACTCAGCTTGCACACCCAAGGTTTTTTCTAACCAATGTTGTATTTGTGTGTACCGTTGAAACCCACCTTCTGGTTGTTCGAGTTGTTTTTTCAAACTCGATACAGCCCAATCTGGTATTGCTCTTTTTCGACCTGAACTCGTTCCAAATTCAACAACCGCCTCAATTCCTCCTTCTCGATAATCTGCCAACCATCGATGTACTGTAGCTCGATGTTTTCCCAAGATTTTAGCAATCTCACTTACACTCATTTCTTGCCCTTTAATCAGATATAGGGCTTGTATACGTTCTTTGCTCCGAGACTGTTTTTGATGTCTGAGCAACTTCTCTAGTTCCTCGACACTATCAACTATCTCGATCTGTGTTACCCCTACCATCACATACCCTGAATGCTACTTCTGTCTATTTTTACCATCTGTCGCATTCTTTTTTCAAATTGGTATTAGTTAGCAAAGCTTTGGGCCTACGCAGCAATTAGTAGTTGGTTATTAACCACCAACTATCAACCACTAACCACTAACACATCAACCTGTATTTCTCATACCAGCAGCAATGCCATTAATTGTTAACAGTGCGCCGCGCAGCAGTTCGCCTTTACTATATCGTGAGTGAATCACTCCAGATGTGGCTATATTCTTAGACTGGCGTAGGCGCTTCAGGAGGGAAACCTGAATGAAGCCCAAGGGTACAATTGTACCATTGCGTAACTGTACTGATCGCTGCAAGACAGGATCGCCATCTAGAAGCCGTTGGTGTTCAGTGATTTTGAGTACTAATTCTCGTGTGAGATAGTATTCGCTGGCTATTTGTGCAAATAGTTTCTCAAAACGAGGTTTATCTTCTGGGTCAGATAACTCTTCAACATAACGCTGCGCCATTTGCAAGTCTACTTTTGCCAAAGTCATTTCTGCTTTGGAAATAACCATCTTGAAAAAGGGCCATTTCATATAGAAATAGCGCAGTAGTTGCAAATTTTCCTCTGGTTCTTCATTTAAAAACTCTTGCAAAGCTGTGCCCACACCGTACCAAGAAGGGAGTAAGAACCGTGTTTGTGTCCAGCTAAATACCCAAGGAATTGCCCGCAAACTGCTTAAATCTTTTTGACCAGAAGGACGACGGGCTGGACGAGAACTAATTTGTAAGAGGCTAATTTCTTCTATTGGAGTAACTTGGTGGAAGAAATCGATAAAGTCTGGTTGTTCGTAGATCAGCGAACGATAATGAGTACGCGATCGCACTGCTAATTCTTCCATGATTTCATTCCAAGGTTCAATATCATCAAACCCTGTTTTCAGTAAGCTGGCTTGAATGACAGCAGTAGTCATTGTTTCTAAATGGTACAGCGCTAAATCACGCAAGGAATATTTAGAGGCTAAGACTTCCCCTTGTTCAGTAATTTTGATGCGTCCATTAATACTGTGACCAGGTTGTGCCAAAATTGCCTCGTAAGCAGGGCCACCACCACGTCCAACAGAACCGCCACGCCCGTGGAAAATCCGCAAAGTTACGCCATGTTCTTCAGCTATTCGCTGTAAAATTTTTTGGGCTTTGTGAATCTCCCAGTTGCTGCTTAAAAAGCCAGAGTCCTTGTTACTGTCAGAATACCCCAGCATGACTTCTTGGAGGTTGGGAGTCAGAGCATGAGAAAAAGAGGTGGGGAGATGGGGAGATGGGGAGTTGGAGGGAGTTGGAGGTGGGGAGACATTCTCCCTATCCCCAATCTCCTCTTCCCTTTCCCTTTGAATTGCAGTGTAGCCTCCAGCTAACAAGGCGCGATATAAAGGCAGTTCAAACAGCTGTTGCATGACACTCTTAGAGCGTTGCAAGTCTTCTACTGTTTCAAATAGGGGAACTACTTGGATCGTACCTACTGCTGTACCAGGGTCGTAAAGTCCTGCTTCTTTAGCAAAAAGTAAGACTTCTAGTACGTCGCTGACTTGGCGACACATACTAATAATGTAAGTTTTGCAAACATTATTACCAAATTCTCGTTGTAGCGATCGCGCTACCCGCAGAGTTTCGATAATATCATTAGTTTTTGGTGAAAAAGGTAGTTCAGCAGGAATTAACGGACGGCGAGTTTGCAATTCTCCTACTAACCAAGCAACTTTTTCTGCTTCTGATAGTTCATTGTAAGAACACTTTAAAATTCCAAAGTATTCCAAAATCTCATTTAAAGCATCCGAGTGACGGGTTGATTCTTGTCGGATGTCTAAACAAGTCAGGTTAAAACCAAAAATTTCGACTTGGCAGATCAGATTTTCCAGTTCCTGGCAATTTAACCCTGTTTCTACTAGGTTACGTTCAATCAACCGTAGTTCAGCTAAAAATTCTTCCCCAGAACAATAAATAGGAACTTCAGTTTTTGGTGTTTCTCGATTGTACAAAGCTAAATTGCGATCGCGTGTATTTTCCAGTCGCCTCAGTACATAGGACATTTTGAGCCGATAGGGTTCTTGACGATAACGTAAAGCTAATTCGTCGTAAACCTCACTTAACTGGGACTGGTCTATTTCTAATGATTCTAGTAAATCTGGTAAGACATCACTCCAGTGCAGCGACACACTCAACAAATTAATTAGCCGCTTCACTGACTGAATATATCTTTCTAAAACTATTTTGCGCTGATAACAAGCAGTCTGCCAGGTGATATCTGGGGTGACTGATGGGTTTCCATCCCTGTCTGCACCTACCCAAGAACCAAACTTACAAAAGTTTTTACTTGGTGGTTCTAACCAGGGAAAAGTATTAGCTAAAGCATATTTGAAGCGTTTATAAAGTTGGGGAATAGCATCAAATAAAACTTCTTGGAAGTAGTGCAGAGCATAATCTACTTCATCAAGTACAGAAGGTTTGAACTGATGCAATTCATCGGTACGCCACCAGAGGCGAATTTCTTGAATTAATTGTTCTCGTAGTTCTGCTACTTCCCAGGCATAATCAGGATTACCTACACGTTTTTCTACAATATCAAGTTGTTGCAGCAGTTGTACCACTCGTCGCTGTTTATCGCGAATGGTATGACGAACAATTTCTGTAGGATGAGCAGTGAATACTAATTGCACATCCAATTGGGCAATAAGACGTTGAATATGCTGGGGTGGTACGTTTAGCTGGTATAACTGGGGAAATAGGGCTGCGAAAGTGTCTTGGCGTTTGTGATAGGGATTGGCTTGCCAACTCTTACTGAGTAATTCTGCTCCCAGTCCACTGTTAAGAGGATTCTCGGAAGCTTCAGAATTTGTTGAGGAAATTGGGTTGGGTATTTCCTGAGTTCCTGCTTCACCCGACGCCTCATAGCGAGTCATTTGCTGCCGTTGTTCGTAGTCCTGCTCTATGATGTTGATCAACTGGAAGTACAATGCAAAAGCCCGAGCCGCTCGGATAGCTTCGTTAATATTTAACTGCTCTATTAATTTAAATACAGAAGAAGCCTGGTCAAGAGTTGCTTGTCCTTCTGGTGAGCATAAATCACGTAACTGCTGCAAAAGATCGACCATTTTTTGACCGCATTCCTGCCGCAGCACGGACTCCCACAATTCTTCTACTATTTGTAGTCGATGGCGCAAAAATAAATCTGAGGCGGGGTAGATATTCACTTCCTGAGTGAAAAAGTATAAAAGAGAACTCATATTTTGTGTTCTAGTAAAGCCTATTACTTTTTATGATTTCAGGTTTTGCTCTTGACCGTCATGGAATTTGCCACAATAATTTTGATAAAAAACAGTATAATATTTGACGCTAATTTTCTGGATTCTGTTCTGGAAAGTCAAGGATGGGAAGGCGATCGCCACGAAATAATTCTTCACTGGCTTCCCCAAGAGCTTGTAATGTTTCTCCAGTGGCTTTCTCTGCTAACAGCAAGATCATCACTGATGCTGTACCCATTTGCAAAAGGAAAGACTGGGGAATGGTGAATAAACCCAAATGAAATCCTGAGTTGGCTGAAGATTTGGAATTAGCAGCTTGCATAAGTAATTCTCGTGAACTGGAGGAAATCATCAAAGACAGCAAAATTAAACAAAGCTCAGATTTGGTGAGCTTAAATAACTATTTTGGCTGATGAGTGTAAATTAACAAGTTAACAAAAGCGTTAAAAACTTTATGGTGGATAATTCTATGGTTCTAGTTTACAAGTGATTAGGAGTTAATGAGAGGGTAAAGGGGAAAGGGGAAAGGTTAAAGGAAACAGTCTCCCTTACCCCTTACCCTCTAACCCTTAACTAAACCGAAGATTTTATCCCCAGTCCCCGATCCACAATCTCACCTTTTCATGAAAATAGCATTACCAGTTAGTCAACAGTCCTTAATACAATGGGTAAGCCAAGCAACAGGAATCAGCTCTTTAGGTGTGAAAGTCCGATTGCGGGGAAATGAGCTACACATTCTTTGTGAAAGTCCAGAGTGTCCCCAACGTTGGCGTACTCTTATGGATTTGCTGCACGCGCTACAGCATACTGACTTGGATGCTCTAACTCAAAATGAACAACCTTCAATATACCAAGTTTTCGTCTACGGTAGGAAAAAGGGGGAAATTCGCCCGCAGTGGTGTCATCAGGTTTTCTTAAACCAGTTGCATCTGCATCTACAACAGGTAGAACAAGCCTTAATCGCAGATGCGGAAAAATCTAGTCGCACGGGTGGGGCGCTAATTCTTTCTAATGAAAGTTTGGCACGTAAAGGCGATCCAGATGCGATCGCTCGCTATTTGAGTGAAAGTCTGAGTACCTTTGGCATCGGGGTAGAAGTCAAAGCCAAAAAGCAAGAAGCCACTCTCGAAAATCCCAACCATCAAAATCGCTTGTTGATTTACTGTCAGTCTAGCTATACTCCCGATCCATCATTAATTGCAGAACCTGTAGCCCAGAAGTTACGTAGTCTCAAGCTTGCTGGTTATCAAGATGCAGTGATCGCCACACAAGTTGAGGGCGAAACAGATTTTGACTGGATGCTAAGAGTGGATCTGACACCTCCAGAAATCATGCTGAAAGAATGGGCGCGTTGGGGAGATTTACAAGCGATCGCCAGAATTTTAAATGAAAGGCTGTCTGATCTGGCAATCAAAGTCACAGCAACTCTCAAAGAATCAACGCTGCATATATTTTGCAGTCCTGCTAACCCTAAGGCAACTGAGCAAATTCCCGATAAAATCCAATGCTTACAGGCAATTATGCCTCAACTTCAAGCCCTTGCTCCCCAAGGAATTCTCGCCGCCACAGTTTACGGACACAAAACAACTAATCGCGAACCCGCTTGGATTGATTGGCAATCTTTACCTGCAACAGAACACCCAGATTTAGCAGTATCAGCGTTAGAATTATCATCAGCTGGAGATGAACCTGCTATCATTTTTTTACTTGAGCGCTTGCTCAATCCTGAGTTAGATATTCGCCTCAAAACAGGTGGTACTCGCGTCCTCTTGTTACGTAAAGGCGATTTACTACACATCATGTGCGAAGCACTTATGTGTCCGTCACGCAAACGGGTAGCAAATAAAGTTACTCAGTTTGTCAGGCAGTTAAAAATAGCAGGAATTGCAGGCGTACGAGTTTATGGCCGTCGTGCTGGTAACAAGGAACCTTTCTGGAACTATGGAGTCGATTTTATCAATCGTCAACGTTTAGTACCAGAACCGACTCCTGAATTTGCCGCCACTGCTGCTTATGTTGGTGAACTTTTAACACCTGAGACTAACGAGCCTGTGCTACGTCCCGATTTAACCAGCCAAGATGTACAGAGTATTTTTGTAGAAGTGGCTCAGGACTGGGGTGCAAGAATCAGAAGATGGCTTTTAGCAACGCAGCTGTTTGCTGAAAAGGAACAGTCACAAGAGCAACAGGTAGAAGAAAATGGCTGGCGGGTGGCTTTAGTTTGGGGCTTGTTGGGGTTTTTGCTGACTCTGCAATCAGACTGGGTTTTGGGTTATATAACTTCTCACTCCATCCCAGAAACACCAAAGATTGCTAGCACCCCACCTCAATTATCTTCTGCTGAAGAACAGAATCAAAAGTTGGAAAGAACTGTTTTTTTTACCAATACATCCCCTGCATCTAAAAATCAGGTGTTTAATGCTTCTGGATTCACCCAAAAAGAAGAATCCATCACTAGGGGAAAAGCAACTGCAACTGCTATTTTATTGGCAGCGCGATCGCCAATGCCAAGTTTCAATACTCGGCAATTAGATGAGCAACTAGCACTATACAAACAAAGTCTTGCTCAAAACGGTAAACCACCAGATGTATTAATTATTGGTTCCTCTCGCGCTTTGAGGGGAGTAGATCCTGCCAAACTTTCTCAAGCTTTGGCAACTCAGGGTTACTCAAATATTGATGTGTTTAATTTTGGTATTAATGGAGCAACAGCACAAGTTGTCGATTTTATCCTGCGTCGAGTGCTACAACCATCAGAATTGCCAAAATTGATCATTTGGGCTGATGGTGCGCGTGCTTTTAACAACGGTAGAGAGGATATCACCTTTAAAGCGATCGCAGCATCCCCTGGTTACCAACAAGTATTACAAAAAGCTCGAGCTAACGAAGATTCTCAGAATTCAACCACCACTTCAGCTCCGATTTTATCGGAGCAAAGCTTTAAAAGCACAACTTATACAGAGAATAATTCTCAAGCATTAAATGAATGGTTAAATCAAGCTCTCGCAACTATTTCTACTACCTATAACCAACGCGATCAACTTAAGAGTTTACTGAACAAAACACTGAAGTCTTTACCTTTAGTGAAAGGTAAATCAGCAGTTAATCAAAAAATTACAGCAGTAGATCCAGAACAGGATGCTTTTGAGCAAGCTGTTGATTTTGATGGATTTTTATCAGTACCTATCCGTTTTAATCCAGCTACATACTATCAAAAACACCCTAAGGTCAATGGTAGCTATGACAATGACTATAAATCTTTTCAATTAGGGGGTGAGCAAGACGCTGCTCTTCAAGCAGTATTGCAATTTTGTGCAACTAAAAAAATTACTATAGTGTTTGTGAATATGCCCTTGAGTGCAGAATATCTTGATTCAGTACGCAAAAATTATGAACAAGATTTTCAGCAATATATGTTACGCTTAGCTGAAAATTCCAATTTAATCTATCGGGATTTGAGCTTAATTTGGCCTCAAGCCAATGAAAACTTTTCTGATCCCAGCCATTTGAATCTTTATGGTGCAGAAAAAGTTTCCAGAAAACTGGCAATTGATCCAATGATTCCTTGGTCAACTTGGTCAACTAAGTAAGATTGTTGTTAGTTAGTTGTTATTTGTTGGTTGTTGATGGACTGAATAATTATTAATAACTTTTGAGTCTATAAATGAATTTCATATCAATTTTATACGGAATATTTTTGCTGAGTGTGCTTTTGATTTACTGGTTAATAGCGCAACAAAAACTACGAATGTGGACGCTGTTGATTGCTAGTATTGCCTTTTACGCATCTTTGCAAATTCAGTATATCCCACTTTTACTTGCACTAACTTATTGTAATTTCCGTATAGGAATAGCTCTAGGTAAACATAATTCATCAAATCAAAATTCTTTGGCTCTGCAATTTTTTGATGAAGAATCGCAGTTATCTCAAGCTGATTGGAATAGTCAGCGTTTAAAATTATTATGGTTGGGTATTAGTATCAATGTTTTGCTACTTTTAGGTTTTAAATATATATCACCTTTATATAACTTTATTTATCAAACTTCTACAAGTTCAGTAGTTGAATCTTTAAAATTAATTGCACCGCTAGGAATCTCATTTTTTACATTTGAGTGTATTTCCTATTTAGTTGATGTTTATCGTGGCGCGCCTGCTAGTAATCAATTTATTCAATTTGCATCATACAAATTATTCTTTGCTAAATTGATTTCTGGTCCCATTACTCGCTTCCACAATCTCACTAATCAATTTGCTTACTTACGGTTTCCTACTGCCAATCTTTTAGCGGAAGGTATTTGGTTAATTGCTCAAGGAAGTGTCAAAAAGGGTATTTTAGCTGATCACTTGGGAATTTATGTAGATTTGTGTTTTGGCAATTTGCAACGGGCAGGTAGTACTGATTTATGGTTGGCAATATTTGCTTATAGTTTTCAGTTGTATTTAGATTTTAGTGGTTATGTAGATATCGCCCGTGGCACTGCCTTACTTTTCGGTTTGGTTCTACCAGAAAATTTTGACTTTCCTTATTTCAGCACCAGTATTGCTGATTTTTGGCGACGCTGGCACATCACACTAGGCGATTGGTTGCGTAATTATATTTATTTTCCTTTAGGTGGTTCTCGTCAGAGTTTAAATCGCACCTGCTTAAATTTAATGATTGTGATGCTAATCGCCGGAATTTGGCATGGTGCAGCATTCGGTTTTGTAATTTGGGGTGCGTTTCACGGCTTAGCTTTAGTTATACACAGACTTACTGATGCTTTTAGCGATCGCTTTGAGGAGTTAGAACATTTTTGGCACAATCCCTTCGGTACACTGATAGCTTGGTTATTTACACAACTAATGGTTTTTACCTCTTGGATTTGGTTTCGTCTACCAAATCTCCAAGATTCTTCCTTAGTGTTTAAACACCTTTGGGGTTATCCTGCTGACGCTCAATTTGCTCAAAAAGTTTATGTGGAAGCCCTCAATATTAGTCAATATCAATTAGCAATACTGTTAGGCATAATTGCTACCTGCATGACTTTAGTTTATTTTTTCCATCGTCAACTAAAGTTACAGTTCAACTGGCCTGTCAAACTCTTGTTCGTACTTCCCTGCTTTTACGCTGTCTGGATACTAGCTCCAGAAGGAAGTTTACCATATATTTACTTTGATTTTTAGCAAAATATAGAAATAAAAAGCATAGAAGTAAAAAGAGCAGATATTATCTGTTTTTTGTCTGTTTTTTGATTTTTTGAGTTAATTATAAATTTTGAATAACAGTGATTTATGGGACTAAAGTGTTTACAAAATTTAATTAAGTTAAAACACAAAATATTAAGCAATATTAAGACATAAAAATTAACAAAAAATGAGTGGATAACCGCTTGTAATAAATAAATTTTTGTGTAAAGTTTATTAATACAGGCAACTTAAATGTTTGTCTGAATACATTCTCCAAAAATTCATCGCACTTATAAGAGCAATGACTACAACCTTACAAAGACGCGCAAGCGGCAGCGTATGGGAACGGTTCTGTGATTGGATCACAAGCACTGAAAACCGCCTATACATCGGTTGGTTCGGCGTATTGATGATTCCAACACTGTTGGCTGCAACCACCTGCTTCATCATCGCCTTCATCGCCGCACCCCCCGTAGACATCGATGGAATCCGTGAGCCAGTAGCAGGTTCCTTAATTTATGGCAACAACATTATCTCCGGTGCAGTAGTACCTTCTTCTAACGCCATCGGTTTACACTTCTACCCAATTTGGGAAGCAGCATCCTTAGATGAGTGGTTGTACAACGGTGGTCCTTACCAGTTGGTAATTTTCCACTTCCTGATTGGCTGCTTCTGCTACATGGGCCGTCAGTGGGAATTGTCTTACCGCTTAGGTATGCGTCCCTGGATCTGCGTAGCTTACTCTGCTCCTTTGGCATCTGCTACCGCAGTATTCTTGATCTACCCCTTGGGTCAAGGTTCCTTCTCTGACGGTATGCCCTTGGGTATCTCGGGAACCTTCAACTTCATGATCGTGTTCCAAGCCGAACATAACATCTTAATGCACCCCTTCCACCAGTTAGGTGTAGCAGGTGTATTCGGTGGCTCCTTGTTCTGTGCAATGCACGGTTCTTTGGTAACTTCTTCCTTAGTTCGTGAAACAACCGAAACCGAGTCTCAAAACTACGGTTACAAGTTTGGTCAAGAGGAAGAAACCTACAACATCGTAGCTGCTCACGGTTACTTCGGAAGGCTTATCTTCCAATACGCTTCCTTCAACAACTCTCGCAGCTTGCACTTCTTCTTGGCTGCTTGGCCTGTAGTCGGAATCTGGTTCACCGCGCTGGGTATCAGCACAATGGCGTTCAATCTGAATGGTTTCAACTTCAACCAGTCAGTGATTGACTCTCAAGGTCGCGTCATTAACACCTGGGCAGACATCATCAACCGCGCTAACCTGGGTATGGAAGTTATGCACGAGCGTAACGCTCACAACTTCCCCCTCGACTTGGCTGCTGCTGAAGCTGCTCCTGTCGCTCTAACCGCTCCTGCGATCAACGGTTAATCTTCAAAATCACAAAGAGGCGCTGTATATCGCGTCTCTAGAAAATAAGAAAAGCGCTTCCTATAGGAAGCGCTTTTTTTATGTATGTAAGTTTGTGAAAACTCTTCTACTCATTCTGTAATTCCCACATAGTCAAAAGCGTTGCGATCGCTTCAAACACAGGACTTACACAAAAGTTGTCAAAAAGCTTTATTTATCGTAGACGCGTCGCACAGCGTGTCGCTTTGCGACTCAGCAGCTTCCCGAAGGGTAGTCGCCAAGAACGCTAAGAATTCGTAGGTATCGTAAGTCATAAAACATTTCAAAACTAGTTGTATCAATTAAGGGTTGTAACCTAGACAACGAAAATAAAAGCGATTATTGATATTTAACACTTATCCCATGTTCCCCATGTTGGGTGAGATGTGGGTACTCTGTCGAGACTAGCTAAAAATATCTGTCTATGAAAATCTATTTTTATTTTTAATTAACAGTAAGAAAATAACTATAGACTTTTTTGAAAATCTATTTTCTTATGCTTATCTGCCGCTACCGCGATCATCACTTGCAAATTTCATAAGATGCCCTCGAATTTACCTATTAATTCCTTCTACAAAAAGCAGTAAGACTAACAGGAGTAGTTGAACATCATCTGGCATTTTGGCAGAAGTAAGTAGAAAGCAGAAGGGTAAAGCTTAGTATTGGTTGGACTTACGCACTAAGTTTGACCCTTGAGACTGGATGTAGGGTGGGTGAGTTTTTCCTCTACTTACACCTCTATGCGATCGCATTCAAACAACTAGCAGCAAAGCTAAAAATCTCAACTACAGCCTTTTTATCTGATGTAGATTAACACCCTTCCCTAATCCTTTTCGAGAGTTCGGGGAAAGGGTGTGCAACAACGACCATAGGGTATCTCTGTACTTTTCAATCATTAGGTAAAATTAGTCACACACATTATTTCTTTGTTGTTTGTTACTTTTAACAAATTCAAATGTATATTTAGTAAGCTTTAAATTATTTCTTGGCAGAGCCAAAAGCTGGTGCAAAATCTTAAATTTGCTACCTCAAATCAACTTAAAGGTTTATTTTAATAGAAACTAAAAGTGATAATTATTAAGCAAAACCGAGAACTCGATAAAATAGAAGAGAATGTCATAACAGGATTGATATATCTACAGGCGTTCGCTTGATTTTGGTTAGATTTAAATATTTTTAATCATATTTAGATAGCTTGATTATTTAGATGTTTTTTGATAAAAATAGAGTATCACTTGCATTTTTATTTAAGTTTTTTAAACTAAAAGACAAACAAATTGAGCGCTGCAAAAGAGTTATAAAAGTTAACAAAAATAGATTGATAAATACAAAAATTTAATGTACAACCAGATCGTAAGACCAGGAAAATTTTCTCCTTTGATCTGGCTATCTCCCTAAGTAGAGATTATTAAGAAACTGAGGGCAGTTTGGATTTGACTGCAATACAATTGTTTTGGTAATCACGTTCGCTGGTTGCTAAAACCTTGTGTTTCATGAAAATGTAAACTGCGACCAAAACAGATTTCAATCTTGAATTAGGGCATTCCAGTTATTTAGGGGAAAATTTTAGTAAATAACCGTAAAAATCGCAAATTTCTCAATTAAAAAAATGAGAAATTTGTCATCTGTACATTCATTGAATTTTGAAACAAAACAGCCATGACCACAACTTTAACAAGAGGCGAAAGTGGTAGCCTCTGGGATAGGTTCTGTGAGTGGATTACCAGCACTAATAACAGACTTTACGTTGGCTGGTTCGGCGTTTTGATGATTCCAACGCTGTTGACAGCAACTATCTGCTTTATTATTGCCTTCATTGCAGCACCACCTGTCGATATTGACGGTATTCGTGAACCTGTTTCTGGTTCTTTGTTATATGGCAACAACATAATTTCTGGCGCCATTGTACCTACATCTAATGCGATCGGTTTGCACTTTTACCCTATTTGGGAAGCATCTTCTCTTGATGAATGGCTCTATAATGGCGGTCCCTACGAGCTAATTGTTTTCCATTTCCTCATCGGTATTTTCTGCTGGATGGGACGGCAATGGGAACTCAGCTATCGCTTGGGTATGCGTCCTTGGATCTGCGTTGCTTATTCTGCTCCTGTAGCTGCTGCTACCTCTGTCTTTTTAATTTACCCAATTGGGCAAGGCAGTTTCTCTGACGGAATGCCTCTAGGCATCAGTGGTACATTTAATTTCATGCTTGTGTTCCAAGCGGAACATAACATTCTCATGCATCCCTTCCATCAACTTGGTGTGGCTGGGGTGTTTGGTGGTTCGCTCTTCTGTGCGATGCACGGTTCTTTGGTGACTTCCTCCTTGGTGAGGGAAACCACAGAGAATGAATCCGTCAACTATGGATACAAGTTTGGTCAAGAGCAGGAAACCTACAATATTGTGGCTGCTCATGGTTACTTTGGACGCTTAATTTGGCAGTATGCCAGCTTTAACAACTCTCGTTCTTTGCACTTCTTCTTAGCAGCTTGGCCCGTAGTTTGTATTTGGTTCACGGCTTTGGGCATCAGCACAATGGCGTTTAACTTGAATGGGTTCAACTTTAACCAATCAATTCTTGACTCCCACGGTCGTATAGTTAACACCTGGGCAGATATACTCAACCGTGCCAACCTGGGTATGGAAGTGATGCACGAGCGTAATGCTCACAACTTCCCATTAGACTTGGCAAGTGGTGAAGCTGTACCTGTAGCAATGAACGCTCCTGCAATTCATGGATAGTTAAGTTAGCTTCTTGTGAATGATAAAAAGCGCTCTCTCAATGGGAGCGCTTTTTTACAGTTATTAGTTATCAGTTATCAACAGCATATCAATTTGGGGAGAGCGATAAATCGCTCACTACGAAATTATATAGTTTTTATTAATATTTCATAATTATCGATAATTTTCAGGAGATATACTGAAGATTAATATATTACCGCCGTTTATTGAATCTAATTTTCATCCTTTCTAGGAAGTGAGAATAAAAATGAAACTTAGTGTATTTACTCAAATTTTGAGTATTGCTGCTCTTACACTCAGTTCTACAGCAACTATTACTCAGCCTAGCCATGCTCAGACTAGCAAGTTTTTTTGCGGTATGAGTAGGGGTGTACCGGCAACACTTGTTCGCACATCACGGGGAAATATTCCCATAATTCGTTGGGTTGACGAAGCTTTTCCACCGCCTTGGACTCCAGAAAAGCGCTGTGAAGAAATATCTAGCAGATTCCAAAGATTTTATGACAACGGAACTTTGAATTTTCTCAGAGCAGGCAAGCTGAGGAGTCAACCCGTTTTGTGTGTAGCTAGTGAGAAAAATGGGCCTTGTCTTGCAAATGGTGTCCTAGTTACTCTCAAGCCCGATCGCAATCCCCGCGAAACTTTACAAAGACTACTCGATTATCGGGGTGGAAGTGGTGGGGTCAGTATAGATCTTAGTGGTTTTAGCAGTAACAACAATCATAATGCTGTGGTTACTGCTGGAGATGATACAGCTTATGTAGATGTCCAAAAATGGATAAATGAGGCAGAAAGTTCCAAATCAGGTGAATTTTGCCCAGTAGGAAAACCAGCTTGGCAATGTTAAGCAATTAACCAAAATGGATTGGCGCAAAATCATATTAGCTACCTGTATTGGCAGTTTATCAATCTCGTCAGTATTAGTAGCACCGACTGTCAGTTCAGTTGAACAACCTTTAAGTCAGTGTTCAACACAGCAGTTGCAAAAACAGGCCAAGTTAATCACAGTCAAAGTCTTGTCAAAAGACTTTTTGGGATCAGGGATTCTGATTCATACAAAAGGTTCTGTGTATACAGTGTTAACTAATGCCCACGTACTGAGGTCTGGTAAAGCCCCCTACCAGATCCAAACCTATGATGACAAAGTATATGCAGCCACTTTGCAAAGAATGAGCGATCGCGGCAATGATTTAGCTCGATTGCAGTTTCGCAGCGATCGCACTAAATATACTGTTGCATCCCTGGATTTTCGCTCAAGTTTAACTAAAGGCAATAAAGTTTTTGCAGCTGGCTTTCCTTTTGATGAAGAAGGCGATCGGGATATCGGGTTTGTGTGCAAAACTGGTGAAGTGTCCCTTATCTTAGACAAAGCCTTAGAAGGCGGTTACAAAGTCGGCTATACCAATGATATTCAAAAGGGGATGAGTGGAGGCCCATTACTAAACCACGTCGGCAAGGTAGTAGCAATTAATGGAATGCACGCCGAACCGCTTTGGGGCGACCCCTATGTTTATCAAGATGGAACTGAACCAGAACCAGAACTGCGACAACAAATGCACCAATATAGCTGGGGCATTCCGATTAAGACATTTGTAGACCTAGTATCATCTTCTGATTGCAATTTTCAGGCAGAGGTTAAACCATGAATTTTGGTCGTTATCTTCCAGCTGTGCTGATGGGTGCAACTGTGGTGGTGGTACAACCTCAAGTTGCTTTGGGACTAACTGCTACGCAAGTTAGCAACTTAGCCAAAGAATTTACTGTGCTGATTGGTGGGGATGGTGTTGGTTCAGGGATAATTTTTGACCGCAAAGGAGATACTTACTACGTACTGACCAATCAGCATGTGGTGGCAAACGATGGCAGATACGAGATTCAAACACCTGATAACAGCCGCTATCCAGTTTACCGCAGTCAAGAATTGCCAGGTTTAGATTTAGCGATCGTACAGTTTAATAGTAATAAAAATTACCGTGTTGCTAATTTAGGTAACTCCGACCAAATTCAGGAAGGAATGACAGTGTATGTAGTAGGTTGGGCTGATGCTTTACCAGGCATTACTTCAGAACGTACCTATCAATTTACCGAAGGAAAAATTCGCACACGGCTGCAAAAATCAGAAGATGGCTATGGTTTAGTTTATAACAACGAGGCCATACCAGGCATGAGTGGCGGTCCGGTTTTAGATGAACAAGGCCGGGTCGTGGGGATTAATGGGCGTGCTGATACAGAAGTACGCAAAGATGGAACCTTGGTAGCAAGTTTGCGCTTAGGGATTCCCGTAAATACCTTTTTGGCAGCGAGAAAAAATTCACCCTCTGCAAATACGCCACAAAAACCAGCTACTGGCGTGGCAACTTCCATAACAACACCAGTTACATCACGAAAAATCACAGCAGAAGGTTTGATTAGTTTAGGAGGGGCAAAGGCTAAGCGGGGAGATTACCAAGGAGCGATTAGCGATTACAATCAAGCCCTCCAGCTTAGTCCCAACAATTCTGATGCTTTTTATCAAAGAGGTGTAGCTTATAGTAAACAAAAAAATTACCAAGCTGCTTTAGAGGACTTTAATCAGGTAATTCGCCTTAGTCCCAAAAATTCCTTTGCTTATGCTTTTCGAGGTCATCTGCGCTTACAACTTGGAGATTTTAAAGGTGCAAACGCTGATGGCAATCAAGCCATTCGCTTCGACCCCGACTCTGGTTATGGTTACATTATCAGGGGCGGAGGCCGCTTTTTCTTGAAATACCAACAAGGAGCATTAGCAGATTTTGATTGGTCAATTAAACTACTTCCTGATAATCCCAGAGCTTACATGGTACGAGCTATTGCCCGCAAAATTTCGGGAGATAAACAAGGAGCATTAGCAGATTTTCAAAAGGCTGCCACTTTATCTAAGCAACAGGGAGATGAAGATAGTTATCAAAAGTCAGTGAGTGAGATCAAACGACTGCAAGGGATTTAGTGATGGTAGAAGTAGGTTGACAAGATTGTGAGTGATCGCTGATTACAAAGTTGTGGCGATCGCAAAATCTTAAATGAAGAATAAAGTTGTGATTACAAACTTACCTTGGATGTGAATTAAAGCTGTGACAAAGTTTATGTTTTTATCGAACACAGATGCACACAGATGGACACAGATAGACTTTCCGTTTGTGGCTGAGTGGTGATTGCTAATTGTTAGTTACTATTAGCTATTAACAACTTAAGTAAATTTATTTTAGAAATCAGTTAGTTAATATTACTATTATTTAGTTAATAATACGTACTAATTTAGACAAAACTATATTTAGACAGAGGTTAAAAATGAAATTTACTCGTCATCTTTCAGCAACACTAGTAGGCGCAACTCTCACAATCATGCAGCCTCAAGTCAGTGTGGCGTTAACACCTGCTCAAGTCAGCGATTTAGCAAAAGATTTTACTGTTTTGATTAGTGGAGATGGTGTGGGTTCGGGAGTAATTTTTGATCGTAAGGGCGAAACTTACTACGTACTCACTAATCGTCATGTAGTGGTGAATGATGGCAGATATGAGATTCAAACCCCCGATGGTAGTAAATATCCTGTGTACCGCAGTCAAGAGTTACCTGGATTAGACTTAGCTGTCTTACAGTTTAATAGTAATAAAAATTACCGAATTGCTAATATTGGCAACTCCGACCAAGTCCGGGAAGGAATGACGGTGTACGTGGTGGGTTGGGCTGATGCTTTACCTGGTATCACCAAAGAACGTAGTTATCAATTTACAGATGGGAATGTCCGTAGTCGCCTCAAAGAGGGCAAAGATGGATATACTCTGGTTTACAACAACGAGGCGATTCCAGGTATGAGTGGTGGCCCGGTGTTAGATGAACAAGGGCGTGTGGTAGGTATTAATGGACGGGCTGATACAGAGGTACGTAAGGACGGGGCGCTGGTAGCAAGTTTGCGATTGGGAATTCCGATTAACACTTTTTTGGCAACTAGAAGAAATTCCCAGCCAATCGCGACGGGTTCCCAAACTGCCACAAGACAACGGAGTGCCGAAGACTATATTAGTTTGGGAGGAGCAAAAGCCCAAAGAAAAGATTACCAAGGCGCGATCGCAGACTACAATCAAGCCCTGAAAATTAGTCCTAATAACCCTGATGCTTACTTCCGCCGGAGTAATGCTTACTTTTTGATCGGAAATTTACAATCAGCGACTTCAGACTTGAACAAAGTAATACAACTCAATCCTAAAAATGGGTTTGCTTACGCCATGCGGTGTGCAATTCGTCTCACAGAGAAAGATATACCAGGGGCGGTGAGGGATGGTGAAGAAGCTGTGCGCCTGAATCCTAATTTAGGTTTTGCTTATCTTGCTAGGGGTAGCGCTCGTGCATTTTTACCAGATTACCAAGGAGCGATCGCTGATATCAACAAATTTATTGACCAAGAACCTGGTTTTGCCCACGCCTACGCTGTCCGGGGTTATTCCCGCGCTGGCTTAGGAGATCGAAAAGGGGCTAATGCTGATTTTGATCAAGCGCTGAAATTAGATCCCAACTTTTTTAGCACTTATCAATTGCGGGGGGTTGTACGTGGTTTTCTTTGGGGAGACAAACCAGGTGCATTGGCAGATTTGCAGAAAGCAAGTGATTTAATTCAAAAAGAAGGAAATTCATTTTTATACCAAGAAGTCCAAAACGCAATCAAATTTGTAGAAAACCCAGCATCCGCATCTCAGCAAGTGCTGATCGAACCATTTAACCAAGCGATCGCCCGTAACCCAAATGATGCTAATGCTTACTTCTACCGGGGTGGTGGTTATTATCTGCAAGGAAATAAACAGAGTGCATTGGCAGATATAACCAAAGCAACCCAAATTAATCCCAAATTTTCAGTAGCTTGGGTTGCCCAAGGAGATATATTTAGAGAGTTAGGAAAATATACAGAAGCCCGAAATTCTTATGATCGAGCAATTAAAGCTAATAGTCAATGGGGTAATGTCAGTCCTAGTGTAGCTTACGCTTATCGGGGTTTAACTAATTTGGTTTTAGGCAATACTCAAGCTGCGAATGCAGATATAAATCAAGCATTGCAGTTAGATCCTAAAAATGCTGTTGCCTATGGATTTAGGGGTTTGTCTTTTCACTACCAAAAAGACTATCGTAGGGCAATTGCAGCTTACGAAAAAGCACTTTCTCTGGACGCAAAATTATCACCAGCTATTAACAACCTGGGGTTAGTTAAATATGAATTGGGAGATGTTGAAGGAGCTATACGTCAGTTTCAAAGGGCAATAAATATTAACAATACCAGTCCAGAATCTCAGCTGGCTCTAGCAGTAGCTTTATACAATAAAGGACAGCAAGACCAGGGTTTAGCAATGGCCCAAGCAGCTTTGCGTTTAGATAATAGATGGGGTGATATTAAGTTTATTAAACAACAACTCTGGGGTAACAGACTAATAGCAGATACGCAAAAACTACTAGCAAATCCTAAAATTAGGTAATTGTCATCTCAAATAACCCTGGCTATAAAAGATGTAGAGATATGATAATTCATATCTCTATACAACTACTTATTATCAAATTTCAACATGGCAAAATCCCAATATCAAGGATATTGTGAGCTTACTCCCACAAAATTAGTCAAAGAAAAATTTGGAGATATCAATATCTATGCTCAAAATTCTAAATCTCTGCTGACAAAAGCCACTGGTTTTATTGCTGCTTATGACTTTACTTTAAATCCTTATAGAGGCTGTCAATATGGATGTAGTTATTGCTATGCTGCTGCATTTAGCCCTAATACAAAAATGCGTTTAGATTGGGGAAAATGGGTAATTTTTAAAGAAAATGCATCACTAATATTAGAGAAAGAATTAGAAAGTTGGTATCGAAAAAATCCTCAAAAATCTCCTAAGATTTATATGAGCAGTGTTACAGATCCTTATCAGCCTCTTGAATCGAAATATCAGTTGACTCGTAATTTACTAGGGGTAATGCTTGATTTTTATCCCACTCCTACTTTAGTAATTCAAACTCGCAGTCCAATTATTACTAGAGATATTGATTATTTACAACGATTTCAACGATTGCGAATCAATATGAGTATTCCCACTGGTAGTGAATTAGTGAGGAGAGATTTTGAACCGCGATCGCCCAGTATAAAAGCTAGGTTAAATGCACTCAAAAACATCAAGCTAAATATTGATCAATTCAAAGGTTTTATTCCTAAAATTTCTGTGACAATCACTCCTTTACTGCCAACTTTTCCAGATGAAGAAGATATTTTTATTGAGCAATTAAGATTTGTAGATAGAATTGTCATTCAGGATTTTCACCCCAGTCAGAATAATTCTTTAGTGGCATCAACTAGGCAAGAAGCTGAAGAAATTAAGCGTAAATACGCTTGGTGGTATGATAACGAGAAAGTAAGCTATATAACATTCAAGCAAAAGTTAGTTTCTCGACTTCCAGAACAAGAAATCAAGGAAGGTAAAGACGGATTTGGTTATGAGTAGAATTATCGCTAACTGGTGGCGCAGTCAGCAGTTCAAGTTGGCAATCCGTCGAGGTAACACTCGACAAGCTATGCAGCTATTGCAAGAAATTCAAAAATCAGGGGCAAGATTATCTTGGTTAGAAAAACTGTTTAGAGATAAGCTGCAATTAGAAATTTCTTCACAGCAATACAAGCAAGAGGTAAAAACTCTAAAAAATAATCTCAATGATACCTTACAAGAATTAGAAAATAGAAATTTAGATTTTCTTACTCAACCACAAAATAGGCAGGTATTAGTTCCAAAACAAGAATTTATTGAGTCTGTATATAAAAAATTTAATTTGAAATATCATGACCAAACAAAATTGCAATGTACTGGAATTGACCAAGACATATTTAATGATATAGAAGAAAATTTAATCGCCTATCTACAAGATGAATTGAGTAAAATTCCAGAAAAGCAGTTGAAGCTGAAGCTAGAAGATGCCTTAAAAGATATTAATAATCTAAAAATTGGGCAAGATCCTAGTTATGCTTTTAGTCTGACTCCCCACGTCTATTTCATGAAATATTTTTTAGAAAATGTATATTGTCTTTATTTAGCTTGGTTTCTTGTTTACGAAGCTGGTTTGCTTTCTAAAAATATTAATATTCTTGATATTGCAGCAGGGCCAGGAACTGTTGCCTATGGTCTAGCTTTATTTCTACAAAGTAGTATTGGTTTCTTGCAGATTCCACAGATGCACATATCTTACTATTCTCTAGAAAAACAAGATGCGTTTCAGTATCGAGGACTTCAGTTTTGGCGGCGATATATAGAGTCTCGAAAAAGTTTGATTAATGCTTACTTCAGATTTGTCACTGATGACATCTTTAACTTTAACTCTCAATCAAGTAATCTTCCAGAAAATTTTTTTGATTTTATTATTATTTCTCACTGTTTCTTTTTAGAGAGTAATAAAAAGCAACAAGCAAATTCTATATATAATAAAATTATTAATAGAAGTATTAAAATAAATGGTTATGTAATACTAATAATACAAGATAAAAAATTATTTAAATTTTACGATATGCCTCGCACAGAAGACATATCTCAAGAAAAGTATATAGTTAATCAGTTTGTTTCAGACCTAGATTTAGATTTAGTCTGGTATAGATATTTAACATCAAGAGATTCAAGAAGACCTTGTTCTGCAATTGAATTTGCAAAGTTTGCTGATGAGAAATTGCCTAAACAACTTTATATGACTTCTCTAATCCAAAAATATTTTGATCAAAGACACAATTCTAATTATAAATTAGATGATTATGTAATCCTAGCAAAAAAATAAAATTTCTTAGTATTTGTGAACCAGCATTGTAATTATCCAATCACAACACCAAGCAAGGATTTTTGGCATGGGAATTTACACTTAGTGTATGCTTATCGCCAAAATCAAACCCAGTTGATTTTCAATCAAAATCAAGCACCGCTAAAAGTACAACGCCCATTTTATCCAGAAGGACAAGAAGTTTGTCATAGTGTGATTTTACATACAGCTGGGGGTATTGTGGGAGGCGATCGCTTATTTTACAACTTCCACCTCCAACCCCATGCTCAAGCATTAATTACTACCGCGACTGCTGGCAAAATTTACCGTAGTAATGGTATGATTGCCAAACAAATTATTGAGATCAAAGTTGATAATAATGCTTGTTTAGAATGGTTGCCCCAAGAAACAATTGTTTTTGACCGTGCATTATACAGACAAGACATTATAGTCAAATTAGCTACAAATTCTCATTATTTAGGCTGGGAAATTACTAGATTTGGACGTAGTGCGAGGGGAGAGAAATTTTTACAAGGAGAGTGGCGATCGCACACCGAAATTTGGCAACAAGGTAAACCTTTATGGATAGATCGACAATGGCTACCAGGTAGTGAAGAAGTTTTTCACAGTCCCCACGGTTTAGCAGGGCAACCAATCGTAGGTAGTCTAGTCTACATTGGACAAGAAATATCACCAGAAATAGTCGAAAAAGCCCGAAATCTTTGGCAATTGCCAATTACCCATTCCCACTTTGGTGTCACTCGTTTAGAACATGGACTTTTGTGTAGATATCGTGGATCTTCAACTGCTGAGGTGAGAAACTGGTTTATCGGTGTTTGGCAGTTATTACGTATGTCTTTTTTGAGTCGTGGTAGCTGTGTGCCAAGAGTTTGGCAGATATGAACGAACCGCCTTAGACACGTAGACACAGAGTGGCTTCCGAAAGTAGTGGCTTCTCGTACGCTGTAAGGCGTTCCCGTGGGGTAGAGTAGACGCCAAGAAGGGAGGTAAAAAGTGCAACTGACGCCGCAGGAAAAAGACAAGTTACTGATTTTCACTGCTGCTTTATTAGCAGAAAGACGTAAGGACAGGGGTTTGAAGTTGAATCATCCAGAAGCTGTTGCCTATATTTCGGCCGCAATTTTGGAAGGTGCGAGAGATGGGAGGACAGTTGCTGAGTTGATGAGTTATGGTACTACCTTATTGACACGGGATGATGTCATGGAAGGAGTACCACAGATGATTCATGAAGTGCAGGTGGAAGCAACTTTTCCTGATGGGACAAAGTTAGTGACAGTGCATAATCCCATCAGGTAAAGAATTTTGAATTTTAGGTTTTAGGTTAAGCATGATGATTCCCGGAGAAATAATTACACCACAAGGCGAAATAGAACTCAACGCAGGGCGTCCGACAGTAAAATTACGAGTGTCAAATACAGGCGATCGCCCTATTCAAGTCGGTTCCCACTTCCACTTTTTTGAAGTCAATAGCGCCTTAAACTTTGATCGAAAACAAGCACGAGGAATGCGCCTCGATATTCCCGCCGGAACAGCAGTTAGATTTGAACCAGGGGATGAAAAAGAAATCACCCTAGTTCCCCTTGCTGGTACACGCCAAGTTTACGGATTTAATAGCAGAATTAACGGAAACCTCTGAGATAATTATGCGCATTCCTTATATTTATTCTTTAACGCAGAGGAACGCTGAGGTAAACGCGGAGGTACGCAGAGTTAGGATTTGTTTGCTACCCCCTCATCTATCCTCTGCGAACCTTTGCGCTTATCTTTGCGCCCCTTTGCGTTTAAACTCGATTCTAAACTCAGTTTGAAAGAATGTATTATGCCTTACAGAATGGATCGTCGCGCTTATGCGGAAACCTATGGCCCCACAGTAGGCGATCGCATCCGCCTAGCCGACACAGAATTGTTTATCGAAGTCGAACAAGACTTCACTACCTACGGCGATGAAGTAAAATTCGGCGGGGGTAAAGTTATCCGTGATGGTATGGGACAATCCCCAGTCTCCAACGCTGATGGTGCTGTTGATATGGTAATTACTAATGCATTAATTCTCGATTGGTGGGGTATTGTCAAAGCAGATATTGGCATTAAAGACGGCAAAATATTTAAAATTGGTAAAGCTGGAAATCCCTACATTCAAGACAGTATAGATATTATTATCGGTCCTGGTACAGAAGCTGTTGCTGGCGAAGGCATGATTCTCACCGCCGGCGGAATTGATGCCCATATTCATTTTATTTGTCCCCAACAAATTGAGGTTGCGATCGCTTCCGGAATTACTACAATGATTGGTGGCGGTACTGGACCAGCTACTGGTACAAATGCTACTACCTGCACACCCGGAGCTTGGAATATTTACCGCATGCTGCAAGCTGCTGATGCCTTCCCCGTAAACTTGGGATTTTTAGGTAAAGGTAACACCAGTCAACCCCAAGGACTTGTAGAACAAATTTTAGCTGGTGCAATAGGGCTAAAACTCCATGAAGACTGGGGAACAACCCCAGCAACGATTGATACTTGCCTCAGTGTTGCTGATGATTACGACGTGCAGGTAGCGATTCACACTGACACTCTCAATGAAGCAGGATTTGTAGAAGATACAATCGCCGCTTTTAAAAATCGTGTCATCCACACCTATCACACCGAAGGCGCAGGTGGTGGACACGCGCCGGATATCATCAAAGTCTGCGGTGAGACAAATGTTTTACCATCCTCCACTAACCCCACCCGTCCTTATACCGTTAACACTCTTGATGAACACTTGGATATGTTGATGGTTTGTCATCACCTCGATCCAGGAATTGCTGAAGACGTGGCATTTGCTGAGTCACGCATCCGTCGGGAAACCATCGCTGCTGAAGACATTTTGCACGACTTGGGCGCATTTAGCATGATTTCTTCTGACTCCCAAGCAATGGGCAGAGTTGGGGAAGTCATAATTCGTACTTGGCAGACAGCACATAAAATGAAAGTGCAACGCGGATTTTTATCCCCCCTTTCATCCCCCCCTTACCAAGGGGGGGAAACAGGGGGGGTTCAGAATGATAACTTCAGGGCAAAACGCTATGTGGCAAAATACACCATAAACCCAGCAATTACGCATGGAATTTCACTGTATGTAGGTTCAGTGGAAGAGGGTAAACTTGCAGATTTATGTTTGTGGCGTCCAGCATTTTTTGGTGTGAAACCAGAAATAGTAATTAAAGGTGGCATGATTGCATGGTCGCAGATGGGAGACGCTAACGCCAGTATTCCCACACCCCAGCCTGTACATATGCGTCCAATGTTTGGCAGTTTTGCAGGTGCGCGTCACGCGACATCATTAACTTTTATCTCCCAAGCAGCGTTAGAAAGCGATATTCCTAATCAGTTGAAGTTGCAAAAGCAAGCAGTTGCAGTTTCTGGGACGCGACAGTTAAGTAAGCAGGATATGAAGTTGAATGATGCACTACCACGTATGGAAGTAGATGCAGAAACTTACGAAGTTAGGGCAAATGGAGAGTTGTTAACTTGTGAACCAGCAACGGTTCTACCAATGGCACAGCGTTATTTTTTGTTTTGATCCGACATTAATCTTGACACTAATTTGTTGAGCAACTTCTAAGTAGTCGTTGCTTAACTAAAAAGTTACTGTCGTTGAAATTATTGATGCCTTACCTGCTGATATCAAGCAATTATTTAGTTATAATCATTCATATCAAGTTCGGCTAATTACTTACTAATTTCTGCATTACCTCACCCGCCTTCAGCACCCTCTCCTTAGCAAGGAGAGGGTTGGGGTGAGGTTCTTCGTTTTTTTACAAGTGTTCATCCGGACATGAGATCACTAGTGATTCTCTATTTTCTAATAGGTTGGATATTTCATTTATTCAAGAAAGTGAAAGAGTGAAATTATTATTGCTTTACTTAGAAGTGTCTTGTATTATTAAACACTAAATTTATATTTTAATTCCAAAAGTCCAGAAAAGTAGAGACCATGCCAAAAGACAGTCCACAAGTTAGCCTAGATGCACTGATACCAAGAGAAGCATTTGAAGTCCAAGGACAGCAAAGCCAAAACATAGGAAGAAATATTCCTATGATATCGGTTCGTGATTTAGAACCAAATTCTTTTTTCTATCCATTTTTACGCAAACCTGATTTTCAAAGAGAAACTAATGAATGGGATACTGAGAAAATTTGTGGTTTTATCGAAAGTTTTTAGATGGGATTTGATCCCAGCAGTTATTCTTTGGAGAAGTTCTAGTAGTTACTATTTCGTAATTGATGGCTCGCATCGGCTTAGTTCTTCAATAGCCTGGATAAATGATGACTATGGTGATGGCAAGATTTCTAAAGAATTCTATGATGGAGACATCACAGAAGAGCAGAAAATGCTGCTCAAGAAACAAGAAAATTAATTAAATCAAAAATTGGTTCTTATAAGGATTATCAATCATTAACCCAGAAGCAGGGACAGTTAGATATAAAAATGCTTGATAGAGCAAGAAATCTGGGTGCTTTGGGTATCCAACTTCAATGGCTTGAAGGTGATGCGGCTAAAGCAGAGGACTCTTTTTTCAAAATTAATCAAAAAGCTACACCTATCGGTGAAACTGAGATTCGCTTGCTAAAAGCCCGGAAAACGCCTAATGGTATTGCTGCTCGTGCAATTATGAGAAGTGGTAGCGGACATAAATACTGGTCAGATTTTTCCCAAGAAAAGCAGGATGAAGTCGAAAAACTAGCTCAAGAAATACATAAACTTATTTTTGAGCCTAAATTAAAAAATCCTATTAAAACTCTAGATGTTCCAATAGTAGGAAATTTACCACCTTCAGAAAAACTAGAACTTATTTTAGAGTTTGTCAATCTTGTCAATAATATACAAGAAGATAAAGGCTTAGGAGAAGATTTGATAGGAGAAAAAACGATACAATTGCTGAAAAATTGTGTCAAGTTAGCTCGAAGAATAAATTCCAATGATCCTTCATCTCTTGGTCTTCATCCAATAGTATATTTCTACACAAATTTGGGCAAACCTAAAATTGGCTCTTTTTATGGTGTAGTTAGCTTAATATTACATTTAGAAAGAAATAAATATTTTTCTAAATTTACAGAAGTCAGGAAAGATTTTGAATGGGTTATTTGGCAGGATGATATGATTCCTGAAATTGTCAGGAAGAGTAAGGCTCTAGAAGCACATGAAAAAGTTAAACAATTTTACTTAGAAATCATCAACAAATTATTGAATGGTGTAGATAAGAAAAATATTATCAAGGAAATAGTAGCTGAGAAAAAATTTGGCACATTAAAAACAAAAATTAAAGCTAATACAAGTGATTCTCAAGGTAAAAAGTTTTCAGGAGAGACAAAAACCGCAGCTTTTATCAGAGATGCTTTACCCAAAGTTCCCCGATGCAAAATATGTGGTGGTTATCTGCACAGTCACTCCATCTCTATAGATCACATTCAAAGAAGAGCAGATGGTGGTAATGCTACTGTAGACAATGCACAGTTAACTCACCCATACTGTAATACAACATTCAAAAATTAAAAATTAAGACTTTTATAAATCAAATGAGATTTACAAGCAAGAGGTTGAGAAAGAAGGCAGTTTATTCTTAACTAATAAATTGTCTATAAACTGGTCAATTTTTTGAGTAGAAATGTGCTGCATAACGACGACATGGGCAAGATTTCCCTCTGTGGCTAATTGCCACTTGCGGCACAACTCGCTTCCAGGTTTGTCAAAAACGACTGTAGTTGAAAAGTTATTAAGTAAAGGATGGTAATTGATTTCCAAGAGGCGATCGCGTAAATAGCGCGCATTTTGCAAGCAGGTAGCAACCTCCCTGTGGAAGTACTGACTTCTCGTCTGGATAGCATACCACAAAAGTAAAGCAGCGAGTCCGCTACGTGAACCCAAAATAGTCATGTCTTTACTGCCAATATATTCAACACTTGTCTCAATTTTTTTGACATAGGGTTGACGGGTAAGAACAATTCCGTAAGCGATCGGAGAACCGATAAACTTGTGGCCACTAACCGAAATACTTCCAATGGGATAGTCTCGAAAACTAATTTTTGGTGCTTCCTTAATAAAAGGAAGTAACATTCCTCCGAGTGCGCCATCACAGTGAATGTAAAAGCGAATTCCTAACTTTTGTGTGATCTCAATAATTCGCTCTATATTATCTACTGCTCCTTTCATAGTAGTGCCTAAATTTATATTGATGATGGCACTTTGTTGTTTTCGCTTTGATAGCTCATACTCTAGATGTTCATAATTGATTTCACCATTGAATTGTGAACTAATCACAACATGAGGTAATTTCAATAAACGTGCTGCCTTAGCAACCGAATAGTGAGTATCACCAGAAGAATAAAGAATCGCATCAGAGTAGAGTTCTCTACCCAAGAACATACCGTAGAGATTGCCTTCTGTACCACCACTGGTAAGATATCCCCAATATTCTTCTAATTCATAAAGTTGGGCAAACCAATGAAGAGATTGTCGCTCAAATTCTTTAGAATGAAGAGCAAAATTACCCTCAATAAATGGATCACCTACATTATTAAGATTGTATTGAAAGAATGGCAGCAGTAAAGTGTAATCGAAGTTAAGGTTAACAGGATAACCTATAGAAAGTTTTGCACATTCAGCTATATACTGCTGTAGTCGTTTAAGACTTACTGAAGTATTTGTATCAACTAATTGGGGAAACATAAGTTTATTTTTCTACATAACTTTGCTAATTTTTTTATGATTTCTCTGTCATAGACTCATGAATGGTTAGCAGAGAACAGAAAAACAAAAAACTTGGATTTAGGCTAAATTACTTACTGCACACTCTTTTTCGGCGTGCTTTTTTCACCTTAATCACACAATTTTTGAGATAAAAATGTGAAAGACAATAAATTTGTCAGTTATTTTCTGTCTAGATAGTGGCAAAGCATCTCTGTTTTGCAGCTATGTAATAAGTACCTAATTGAGTGGAGAGAGATTTGAATAGGATTAATATTCATATAGCAAGCTTGTCAGCTAAATTCATCTCTACACTAATCACATGATTTATTTATGTCTTTTTGCTTAATTAAGTTGCTATAGTCACTAACAATTTCATTCTAGCTCTTCGTCAAATACTGCTGTGTCATCGAGTCAAAAAGTAACCTGTGTTGTGTTGAGAGTTTTGTCCCAATTCACCCTTTTGAAAATACTAGACCTCCTGCATGAATCCTCAAAACCCCACCCCAACCCTTCCCTTAATAAGGGGAGGGAGTTAATATACATCAACGAAATGAGCAAAACTAGCCAATAGAGGAGAAAGAATTATACAAATATTTGCCACCCTCAAAACGGCGGGTTGAAATCTCGAAGCTACCCAATTAGAATCGATTGCTGCTATTCCACGATTCTCCTTAGTTTCTTTAACTTTATAAGTTTGAGAAAATTACTATATAAAGAGATGCTTTACGAATCTTAACAATGACTGTCATTAATCAGCAGCTACCAACAACAGCCACTTTTGAAAAACACGTTTGGACTTGGCAAGGTTACAAAATTCAGTACACTGTCCTGGGTACAGGTAAGCCCTTGGTTTTGGTTCACGGCTTTGGCGCTTGTATTGGTCACTGGCGAAAAAATATCCCTGTTTTAGCCGATGCTGGCTACCAAGTATTTGCCCTTGATTTATTGGGATTTGGTGGTTCAGAGAAAGCGCCTATTGATTACACAGTGGAAGTCTGGGTAGAATTACTCAAAGATTTTTGGATAGCCCATATTAATGAACCAGCCGTATTTATTGGTAACTCTATTGGCGCACTTTTAAGCTTGATGGTACTAGCCGAACATCCAGAAATTGCTGCGGGTGGGGTATTGATTAACTCTGCGGGGGGTTTGAGTCATCGTCCCCACGAATTGAACCCACCGCTACGAGTTGTGATGTCTGCTTTTAATAAATTAGTTGGTCATCCAATTACTGGGAATTTCGTATTTAATCGGATTCGGCAAAAGCACCAAATTCGCCGGACTCTCTACCAAGTTTATCGCGATCGCCAAGCTGTTACTGATGAATTGGTAGATATGCTTCATACACCTTCATGTGATCCAGGAGCGCAAAAAGTCTTTGCATCTATTCTTACCGCACCTCCTGGTCCGACTCCGGCGGAACTATTGCCGAAAGTCAACCATCCTATGTTGGTAATTTGGGGTGCTGACGATCCTTGGACACCCATTACTGGTGCAAAAATTTACGAGCAAGCGCAAGAAAATGGTAAAAATATCAAAATCGTTCCTATTCCTGGTGCTGGTCATTGTCCCCATGATGAAGTGCCGGATGTGGTGAATTCAGAGATTGTGGAGTGGTTAGAGCATTCTTTATTCAATCAACATAGCGCCCTCAACTAAAGTTGGGGCTAATAGTTTAAGTCAGCTCAAGGCTGACTATTAGACCTCTTGCACAAATATTGTTTACCCGACCCCAACCCTAAGCGTGAACGGAGAGTAAACTAAATCTTCCCCCGGTTCACGGGGGGATTGAGGGTGGTTTTTATGATTCATGCAAGAGGTCTATTGTAAACTTTTTAACCAGCTTAAGCGGGTTTCAGATTTGAGCCGGAACTTTAGTTCACGGCTAATTGACCCGATTTCTCCGAGAAATCGGGTTTTTTAATGGCGAATTTATTTAAGAAAGTATTAGTGATTTCCTGCCAGTAATGAACCGAATATATGTTGTAGTAATCTTCATCTCAACTCAAAGCTCTGCGTTCAAGATGAAATAGCGCTGTCTAGCAGTTAATCTATGAGTATTTCGCCTCGTCCCAACTATGAATATCAAGTCGGGGGAAGTCTCCCAACTGACGCCCCAACCTACGTCAGACGGCAAGCTGATCAAGATTTCTACGCAGGTTTGAAAGGTGGAGATTTTTGTTACGTCCTCAACTCCCGCCAGATGGGCAAATCCAGCTTGCGGGTGCAGACGATGCAACAATTGCAAGCAGAGGGATTTGCTTGTGCTGCTGTTGATATTACTGCGATCGGTACAGCAGATATAACCCCAGAGCAATGGTATGCTGGAGTGATTGATAGTTTGGTGGGAAGTTTTAATCTTTACACCGATTTTGATTTAGAAAGTTGGTGGTATGAGAACAGCTTACTTTCGCCTGTGCAGCATTTAAGTAAGTTTTTTGAAACGGTACTTTTAAAAAGAATTACTGAGAATATTGTTATTTTTATTGATGAAATTGACAGTATCTTGAGTCTGCAATTTAATCTGGATGACTTTTTTGCTGTGATTCGAGATTGCTACAATCGGCGGGCAGATTATCCGGCATATAAGCGGCTGAGTTTTGCGTTAATTGGCGTGTCTACGCCTTGGGATTTAATTCAAGATAGGCGACGCACGCCTTTTAATATTGGCCGGGCTGTTGATTTAACAGGTTTTCAACTCGAAGAGGCGCAACCACTGGGGGAAGGTTTGGCAACTGTGGGAAATCCCCAAGCGTTGCTGAAGGCGGTACTCGAATGGACAGGGGACAGCCGTTTCTGACGCAGAAGGTGTGTAAGTTGTTGGCTGGGGAAATGGGAAGAAGGGGGACAGGGAGACAAGGAAGACAAGGGGATAGGGGGAGGTGAAGAGAGGGAAGAGTTAGAGATTACAGTTTGGGTAGAAAATCTGATCCGCGAACGGATGATTAAAAATTGGGAAGCGCAGGACGAACCAGAACACTTAAGAACTATCCGTGACAGAATTATGCGGAGTGGTGAACAGCGTACCGGGCGATTGTTGGGATTGTGTCAGCAAATTTTGCAGCAGGGAGAAATAATTGCTGATGAAACTGCTGAACAAACCGAACTGCGGCTGACGGGATTGGTAGTGAAGCGGGATGGTAAGCTGCGAATATTTAACCGTATCTATGCAGAAATATTTAACCAAGAATGGTGTGAAAAAGAACTAGCAAAATTGCGTCCCTATGCAGTTACACTTAATTTTTGGGTTGCTTCCCAAAGACAGGACGAGTCACGCCTATTGCGGGGACAGGCTTTGCAGGATGCTCAAGCTTGGGCAGTTGGTAAGAGTTTAAGTGATTTGGATTATCAGTATTTAGCCGCTAGTCAGGATGTGGAGAAAAGAGATATCAAAGTAGCCTTGGAAATACAAAAGGAGGCAACAGAAAAAGCAAATCAAATATTGCATCAAGCTCAGAGTAAAGCAAAACAGACAATCCGTTTTGGTTTTGTCCTATCTAGTATGTTTGTCTTATTAGCTTTTATTTTTACAGTTTTGTTACCTTGGCTAGCTATCTTTTTCAACAATCGTGGATTTGCAAAATATGAAAACAATCAAATTCAAAGTGCTATACAGGACTATGAACTAGCACTAATACTAAAACCAGATTACGTCCCAGCCTTATATAATCAAGGATTAGCTTACGAAAAATTACAAGATTTTAATAATGCTAGTGCTAATTATGAATATGCTATTTTGAAAAATAAAAATTTTGCTCCAGCTTATAACAACTTAGCTCGATTGTATATTACTCAGAGAAAAGACTATCTCACAGCAGTTAAACTCCTTAATCAAGCTTTGCAAATACCTGTAAAAAATAACTTAGATGTAGAAGATTTATCTGCATACAAGAATGTGGAGTACGTTATATTCAAGAATTTAGGCTGGGCGTACTTTGAACTGAAACGTTATTCTGAGGCTAAAAAGGCTCTTAATCAAGCTATTAATTTAGATAATCAAAGAGGTTCAGCATATTGTCTATTGGCACAGGTTTTAGAAGCAAGCAATCAAAAAAATAAGTCAAAAGCAGAATGGGAAAAATGCTTACAGTTTGCAGATCCTAACCATCCAGATGACAAAGAATGGCTGAAGTTAGCAAAACAACGCTTAAAATATTGATAATTTTTTTTGCTTGAAATATAATAATATTTACAAAAAAGTACCCTCTAGGGTAATACCTTAGATAAATTTAAGTTTGTACAATAAAAAGCAAAGATTTATCAGGAAAATAAAGTTGTTCTGTCAAGAATAAAGACTACTTCTATATATAGGAGATATGTCGGTGCATCTTAAAAACTTCACTACAACTGGTTTAAGTTTAATATTGATATCTACCATAGTTGCAAATGATACTTACACAGTTCAAGCACAGTCAAGGTTTGGAAACTGTGTTCGTCCTTGTGGGTCTAGGTACAAGGGTAGTCATATTGGTAGTGGTCAGCGTGCGGTAATTGAAAAAATTGAGGGACTGATAAAATTAGGACAAGCTACAGTTGATGATTACCTTATCTTAGGTGATGCTTACAGACTAGAAAAAAATTACGATTTAGCTCAACAGCGTTTATCTCAGGGGCTGGAAATAGCAAAGCAAAATGGAGATAGACAGGGGCAAGCGATCGCTCTAAGTGGATTAGGGCAAGTATTCACCGAAACTGGTAGGCTAGAAGATGCATCTTCTAATCTCACAGCAGCCAAGAATATATATAGTACTTTAGGAAATCAGCAAGGTATTAATTTAGTTGATTGGCAACTAAGGAATGTTATCATCCAGCAAAGGCTAATTAACCCCTCACGGATACAAACAGCTCCATCTCAGTTACGTATTCAGCAGTAATGATCTAGAATAATCTCTAACTTTTGGCTACCCCGCTTCTCCAACTTTTGAACGGTGTTAAGCATTTTTAACTAGTGCAATTTAGTAAATGAGCATAATTGCTAAATACTAGAAAGCACAGGAAAAAATATGCCGGACGAAATTTTAAGAAAAGACCTACCGGAAGTCGATCCTACTGAAGTTGAAGATTCTAGAGTTGCGATCGCAGACGAACACAGATCGTTTTTGGAAAAAGTCATGGTCAGAGGTGGACTTGCTGATCCTTATGATGCTAGAGACATTACTGAAGTTGTGTTTCGTGTGATGCGCGACTTAATGACCACAGAAGCCGCCGATAATGTGGAAGCAGAATTGCATGAACCAGCGTACACTACAGAAGAAAAAGAACTCCAGAACCTAGAAGTAGCCGAACTCTGGCGAGATACGAATCCGATTGTGGGCTTTTTGAGCCGGGTACGTCCACCTTGGCAAGGCCCTGGTATCTTCAAAATTGATAGCGATCGCTTCCTTTTCCGAGTAGCCAACGAGGGAGGATTACCACGCACAGCTGATCGTGAGCAAGTCGTCAAAGCTGTATTTTCTGCTACTAAAGAAGAACTTTCCCAAGAGCGTATTCAAGAGATTGCTAGCTGGCTTCCTGGTCATGTACGTGAACTTTGGGAACAGGCATAGTTAGGGATCGGGGATCAGGGATAAGGGGGACAAGGGAGACAAGGGAGAGGGGGGAGATAAGAGGAATTAGTTACTATAATTATTCTCCTCACACCCCTGACACTCCCCGATCCCTCCATTCTCCATTGAGAAAGCAGTACGATTGTTCTATTATGTGCAAGTCAACGCTAGTATTATTAAGGACTGTTTCGTGCTGCCCCATATTCATTAGCCTGTTGATATGTCAGAAACTCAGTTTGCTGCATCCCTAAATGGACACCCTCCCCACCCCAACCCCAACAGCCTTAATAAGATTAGAATTCGCGGTGCTAGGCAGCATAACCTGAAAAATATTGATTTAGAATTACCACGCGATCGCCTGATTGTTTTCACGGGTGTTTCTGGTTCTGGTAAGTCTTCTTTAGCATTCGATACTATCTTTGCTGAAGGACAGCGCCGCTATGTGGAATCTCTTAGTGCATACGCCCGACAATTTTTAGGACAGATGGATAAACCGGATGTGGAGTCAATTGAAGGGTTGAGTCCGGCGATTTCCATCGATCAAAAGTCAACTTCCCATAACCCCCGTTCAACAGTGGGAACGGTGACAGAGATTTACGATTATCTGCGGTTATTATTTGGACGGGCTGGAGAACCCCATTGTCCGATTTGCGATCGCTGTATTGCGCCTCAAACTATCGATGAGATGGTGGATCGGATTATGGAGTTGAGCGATCGCACCCGCTTTCAAATTCTTGCGCCTGTGGTTCGGGGTAAAAAAGGCACTCATAAGAAACTGTTATCTAGTCTCGCTTCCCAAGGCTTTGTGCGTGTGCGTATCGATGGAGAAGTACGGGAACTTTCTGATGCCATTGAGTTAGATAAAAATTTTACACACACTATTGAAGTTGTTATCGACCGCTTGGTGAAAAAAGACGGTATTCAAGAGCGTTTATTCGATTCACTGAGTACTTGCTTGAAGTTATCCGAAGGTATAGCTGTAATTTTATTTACTCCAATTTCTGAGGAAACCCCCCCTAATCCCCCCTTGGCAAGGGGGGGTGCTGAAGGTGGGGGGTCTAACAATGAACAAGAATTAGTCTTTTCCGAAAACTTTGCTTGTCCAGAACACGGTGCGGTGATGGAGGAATTATCGCCGCGTTTGTTCTCGTTTAATTCACCTTATGGTGCTTGTCCTCATTGTCATGGTATCGGCAGTTTAAGAAGATTTTCGCCAGAGTTGGTAGTACCTGACCCGGAAGCACCTGTGTATGCTGCGATCGCTCCTTGGTCGGAAAAGGATAATTCTTATTATTTGGAGTTGCTGTATGGTTTGAGTCAAGCTTACGGATTCGAGTTGCAGACGCAGTGGCAAAAGTTGACGGAGGAACAACAGCAGATTATTTTACAGGGAGAAGAAACCGCAGAGGTGCAGAAGAAGCAGAGTTTTAGAGGGGTAATTCCGATATTACAGAGGCAATATGAGGGAGGTACGGAGTTAATTAAGCAAAAATTGGAACAATATTTAATTGATCAACCTTGTCCGGTGTGTGAGGGAAAGCGCTTGAAGCCGGAAGCTTTGGCGGTAAGATTGGGACAATACCGAGTGTTGGATTTGACGGGAGTATCGATTCGTGAGTGTCGCCAGAGAGTTGATCAATTAAAGTTAAGCGATCGCCAAATGCAAATTGCTGATTTGGTGTTGCGGGAAATTCGGGCGAGGTTGCAGTTTTTGTTGGATGTGGGGTTGGATTATTTGACTTTAGATCGTCCGGCGATGACGCTGTCGGGTGGAGAGGCGCAGCGTATTCGTTTGGCGACTCAGATTGGTTCTGGGTTAACTGGGGTGTTATATGTGTTAGATGAGCCAAGTATTGGTTTGCATCAACGGGATAACGGACGGTTATTGCGGACTTTAACGAAGTTGCGGGATTTGGGGAATACGTTAATTGTAGTGGAGCATGACGAAGAAACTATTCGCGCTGCTGATCATATTGTTGATATTGGACCGGGTGCAGGTATTCACGGCGGTAATATTATTGCTGAAGGTAATTTACAAGCGTTATTAGAGGCAGAAAATTCACTGACGGGTGCTTATTTGTCGGGAAGGCGAGTGATTCAAACTCCTGGAAATAGAAGAGATGGGAATGGGATCAGTTTAGTTATTAAAAATGCTCGTCGTAATAACCTGAGAAATATAGATGTGGAGATTCCACTGGGTAAACTTGTTGCTGTGACTGGTGTTTCTGGTTCTGGGAAATCAACTTTAATTAATGAATTACTTTACCCAGCATTGCAACATCATCTTTTGCGTAAAGTTCCTTTCCCGAAAGAAATCGATGGAATTAAGGGATTGAATGCGATTGATAAAGCGATCGTTATTGATCAATCACCCATCGGTAGGACACCTCGTTCTAATCCAGCCACATACACAGGTATTTTTGATGTGATTCGTGACACCTTTTCAGCCACCATTGAAGCGAAAGCCAGGGGTTACAAACCGGGACAATTTTCTTTTAATGTCAAAGGTGGACGTTGCGAAGCTTGCAGTGGACAGGGTGTGAATGTTATTGAAATGAATTTTTTGCCGGATGTGTATGTGCAGTGTGAAGTTTGCAAAGGTGCAAGATACAACCGCGAAACCTTGCAAGTTAAATACAAAGACAAATCTATTGCTGATGTTTTGAAGATGACGGTTGAGGAAGCTTTGGAATTTTTCAAAAATATTCCCAAAGCTGTGAATCGTTTGCAAACTTTAGTAGATGTTGGCTTAGGTTACATTCAACTCGGACAACCTGCAACGACTTTATCTGGTGGGGAAGCACAGCGAGTCAAGTTAGCAACAGAATTATCACGCCGCGCCACAGGTAAAACTCTTTATTTAATCGATGAACCAACCACAGGTTTATCTTTTTATGATGTGCATAAGTTATTGGATGTGTTGCAGAGGTTAGTGGATAAAGGTAATTCGATTTTGGTGATTGAACACAACTTAGATGTAATTCGTTGTGCCGATTGGGTGATAGATTTGGGGCCAGAAGGTGGCGATAAAGGCGGAGAAATTATTGCTAAGGGTACGCCAGAAGAAGTTGCAGAGAATCCCAACTCGTATACTGGGCAGTATTTGAAGCAGGTGTTGCAGCAGTATCCGCCAATGGTTTTGACGAATTAAATAGGTAGGGTGTGTTGTCGCGCAGCGCAACGCACCATCCCATTATCAGTTATCAGTACCTCATCAATTGGTAGTAAGTTTTGCAATACGGTTCGGTTAAGGATTTTTCATCATAATTTTGAGATTGTAGAGACACGATTTATCGCGTCTCTGGTGGATTTAAATGTCAATCGGTTTGTCTTATCCGAACCGTATTGGTAGGTTTTGGTGGTGTTCTCATACCAATACAATTAATGATTGCAATATGTCCTTGGTTCAAAAGCAAGACGCGATAAATCGCGTCTCTACAAATATGAACAAATGTGATCTGTCATATTCTTTTTTCAAATCGGTATCACCATACACCTTGATAACTGATAACTGTTTACTGTTCACTGATAATGATATATCTAGGTACGATTGCGAAAAGCTGCAAGTTTGATTTGTAGCTTTTTTATTGCCATATATGGTAATTTTTGACTGAGTGGAGTACAAAACCTCACCCCGTCAAGAGAGGACACCCCTCTGGTAACCCGCGCAGAGGGGCTACAAAACCTCACCCCGTCAAGAGAGGACACCCCTCTCCTTACTAAGGAGAGGGGCAGGGGTGAGGTATGTTCTAATCAAATGCAAAACGCTATATTTCCACAAATTTTAGCAACACACCTTTTATATAAAATTAAGTACTTCTATACACTGCCACCTGTATTCATAGGCGTATCAATGGTATTAGTGCAATCACAAGTTGCAGTCGCTTTATCTCAGCAAGAGGTGGAACAGATTGGTAGAGAAATTACGGTGTGGATTGTCAATACTCAAGATCCAACTGTTTCTGGTTCCGGTGTTTTGATTAAACATTCTGGGGACACTTACACTGTTTTGACTGCTTATCATGTGGTGAAGGATGGTGGAATTGCGGATTTACAGAAAGCTGCTGAACTGTTTCAACAACAAGGAAATACACAGTTCTATCAAAAAACTTTGGAGTTGATTAGAAAATATCAGCAGTAGATAGGTGAGGGGTGGTGCGTAGACACGCAGTGGCTTGTCGTCAGACATCGCATTTGAAACGCCTGCGATTAAAATCGCAGTCTCATAGCTAAAGTCTGCGGAAGCAGACTATTTGATTTGTTTGAGTGCGATCGCATTTTAAACGAAAAATTTCTAGTTTGAAACGAGAAACTTCTAGTTTGAAACAAGAAACTTCTAGTTTGAAACAAGAAACTTCTAGTTTGAAACAAGAAACTTCTAGTTTGAGACATGAAACTTCAAGTTTTGAACTCCAATCCCCTTGGACAAACGGCTATAATTCCTACGAAGTCTTTATTTTTCTGCTTTGTCACCTCATGGACATGACAAAAATATCTGATGAAGGACAAGTGATTATTCCTGAAGTATTACGAAAGGATTATGGTTGGGAAGTTGGTCAAGAACTAATCATAATTAAGATGGGTGATGGTATTCTTCTCAAGCCAAAGAAATCTTTTGCCGCAACTACTTTGGATGATGTTGCAGGATGTTTGAAATATCAAGGTACAGCAAAAACGATTGAAGATATGGATAATGCTATTCGCCAAGGTGTAGAGGAATCATGGCATGATCGCAGTTGATACTAATATTATTGTCAGGCTGTTGACCCAAGATGATGAATTACAGTATCAACAGAGTTTAGAAATTTTCCAGAATCATGATGTTTTTATCCCAGATACGGTGATTCTGGAAACTGAATGGGTACTAAGGTTTGCGTATAAGTTTAAAACAGAAGAAATATGTACAGCATTGCGTAAGCTTTTTGGTTTATCGAATGTTCATTTAACAAATGCCAGTTTAATTGCTCAAGTACTGCAATGGCATGAAACTGGCTTAGATTTTGCGGATGCTTTTCATTTAACCCAAAGTCAACACCATACTCAACTCTACACCTTTGATGAGAAATTCGTAAAAAGGTCTCAAGGGCTGACAAGATGTGAAGTTAAAAAGCCTGAAGGTAAATAATCCTAATCGCATTTGGATCAACTAACAAGCGATCGCGCTTTTTGATTTTCTAGGATTATGCGATGTCTGGTGACAAGCCGCTTTGCGTCTACGCATTTGAAACGCCTGCGATTTCAATCGCAGTCTCATAGCTAAAGTCTGCTGAAGCAGACTATTTGATTTGTTTTGGTGCGATCGCGCTTTTTGATTCTCTATAATTGTGCGATCGCACTTGAGTTTCCCCCGCAATGTTACTTTTATTTCATTTTTTCTAATGTTTGGAATATAACTTTAGCGTCTTTGCCAAAAAAACTTTCCTTTTCACCATTACTCCAAATGATGACGCAGGTAAATTGCCAAGCCATGTTATAGTGTATCTCCCGAAAGCAAACTTTGCGAGCGTAAGCTAAATTTACAAAGCCTCTAGTAGGTGTTTGGCAAAAAATTGGTTGTGTCATTGCTACAATTTTGAATATCAAAACGATGAACAATTGTTTTGGGATAGAGAGGCGCTTGAGGTTGTTAGTCTGGAGCGCCTTCTCTATGTGTTTATTATAAACTAAAAATTTTTAGTTTGCAAGCTATAAATTTTTAGTTTAAGAAAAATTAGCAGATTTCATCTTAGATGAGGTACAGAAAAACCCTACCCGTAACCACATCTTCCCCGATATTGGGTAGGGCTGGGGAACTCAAGTTCCCTTTGGGGATTAGGGGCAAAATACGAAATTTGAGACAAAGGAACTCGGTAGGTGATTTACAGCATTAGCGTTAAATTTTAACTGTTTGATACATATCGAGTTTGAGCAATAGCTGATAGCTAAAAATGGACTTACCGCTGGTTTATCATCCAGATTACGTTGCGCCACTACCTGAAGGACATCGTTTTCCGATGCCCAAATTTCAGCAACTATACGAACTACTGTTAGCTGATGGTGTGGCACATCCCTATCAATTTCATATCCCCAAACATCCTCCACAGGAATTAATAGAGTTGGTTCATACGCCCGAATATGTTCAAGCTTATTATGAAGGAACCTTGGACTCCAAAGCTCAACGGCGTATTGGTTTACCTTGGAGTCCAGCGCTAGTAAATCGTACCTGTATAGCGGTAGCTGGTACGATCTTGACTGCCAAGTTAGCACTGAGTCACGGTTTAGCTTGCAATACTGCTGGTGGTACTCATCATGCTTTTCCTAGTTATGGTTCTGGCTTTTGCATTTTCAATGATTTAGCGATCGCCTCTCGTGTCTTGCAAAAGCTAGGACTAGTTCAGAAAATTTTGATAGTAGATTTGGATGTTCATCAAGGAGATGGGACAGCATTTATTTTTCAAGGCGATCGCACTGTTTTTACCTTTTCGATGCATTGCGAAGTCAATTTTCCTGGTACTAAACAAAAGAGTGATTTAGATGTCCCACTTCCCATTGGTATGGAAGATGATCCCTATTTGCAAACTTTAGCCGGATATTTGCCAGATTTGTTATCTGAGTTAAAGCCAGACTTGATTTTCTATGATGCAGGTGTCGACCCTCATGTCGGCGATCGCTTGGGTAAATTAGCTTTAACTGACACTGGTATCTATCGTCGGGAAATGCAAGTTTTAAGTACCTGTGTTGCGACTGGATATCCTGTCGCCTGCGTCATTGGTGGTGGTTATGCTGATGATTTAAAGTCCCTTGTCTATCGTCATTCCCTTGTACATCGGGCTGCGAGTGAAGTTTATCGGCATTTTCATCTTTAGGATCAAGGAGGTGGGGAGTGTGGGGAGTATGGGGAGTGTGGGGAGTGTAGTTCACTTCTCAATGATCGATAACTGATAACTGATTCCCCCTACGGGTGCAATGCAGAAAATCGTCTCATTGGATACAATTTAAGAATAAGGAGAGCCGAGGAGAAACAGAAGGTGCTATTAAAGGGCTTTGAGATAGAGATGTACACCGGCACGCCTAATGGTGAAATCGTCGGTCTCTCTGACAAGATTACAGCGTCTTTGGATGGATATGTACGAGAGCCAGATAGCAGGAATGTAGAGTATATTACTGCGCCTAGTCGTAATTATGACCAATTATTGTGTGCCATCCTGCGTCCCCGCTTGAGGCTGCGGGAGTATCTTCAGCAATTGGGCAATTATACCCTTATTCCTGGTAGTACGTTGTCTTTGGGCGGTAGCGATCGCTTTTTTCGGTCTGATCCTACAAATCCTTATCACACTTATATCGAGCAAACCTATGGCACAAAAGTAGTAACGGCTAGTGTACATATTAATATTGGCATTGATGACCCGGAACTGCTGATGCGGGCTTGTCGCCTCATCCGGGTAGAAGCACCGTTGTTCCTTGCTTTGAGTGCTTCTTCTCCTTTCCTGGATGGCAAAGCCACAGGCTTTCACTCTAGCCGTTGGGGTGTATTTCCCCAAACGCCTGCTCATGTGCCATTATTTACCAGCCATGCTGATCATATTCAATGGGTAGAACAACAGCTAGCCGCAGGAACAATGCAAAATGTTCGTCATCTGTGGGTATCGGTAAGACCAAATGGCGATCGCCGTCCTTATGATTTAAATCGGCTGGAATTGCGAATTTGTGATTTAGTGACAGATCCTATATCGTTATTAGCAATTACTGCTTTGCTAGAAGCACGTCTGTTACAGCTCATCGAAAATCCCCATCTTGATCCTTTAACTCAAAGTACTTTTTCTCCCAAGGAACTCATCTCCTTAACTGCTAATAACGAAATAGCTGCGGCTACTTCTAGCCTTGATGCCCAACTTTTGCATTGGCAAGATGGCAGAAAAATCACTGCTAGAGACTGGATTGCTGAACTTTATCAGGAAGTTTTGGTGCTAGCTAAGCAACACGGTTTTAGTTGTTTCCTTTCACCTTTACAGAAAATTCTCCGTGAAGGTAATGAAGCCCAACAATGGTTACAGCTACATGCTGTTGGTTTTAGCACTCAAAGCACAATTATTCAGGCTATTGGTGCTATACGAGAACGTGAAGTAGAACTAGAAGATAAATTGTGTGTCTCAGTAGCTTGATCAACTAGGTTTTACAGGGAACTTTTAATCAACACGGGTGTAGGGGAGTCAATGCGTTGCGGAGGTTCCCTCCGTTGTAGCACAAGCGCGTGTGTAAGAGTGTGGGGGTGTAGGAGAGAAAAGAGTGTTTAATGTAGTTGGACAAAATTAAATTCATTCCTGGAGATAGGGAACTCTTAACAGGAAAAAAATTTGTGTCATCAACTCTGTCTAAGTACCTATTTCATTCGTAGCGGCTAGTGTGCCGTCAGTAGGGCTACTGTTCCCCATTTCCCCTTCCCTGTTCCCCTTTAATTCCACTGGGGGGTTTGACACCCCATTCTCTAGTTTTAAGAAGCTGATAAACTCTCCAAAGGAAACAGCATCTGTCTTTAGAAATAAAAATTTATCTTCTCAAAAACAACTCTATAGTTACTCTCAGAAAAATTTTTGGGAGTATTCTTTGTTTTGTTTTAAATTTCTAATCAATTGTGGTAGGTTGAAATTTATTAACAAAAGCTATAAGTCGCCTCTATCAACAGATAGATCTAAAACTTTTTGATACTTTACTTTTAAAGATACTGTAAAGCCAACAGAAAATGCCTCAGGTAGTTCTAGTTAATCCCCTCATACCGCCCAATACAGGTAATATTGCTCGTACTTGTGCTGCAACAGGTACAGAACTACACTTGGTTGGCCCCTTAGGATTTGAAATTAGCGATCGCTATCTCAAAAGAGCTGGTCTAGATTACTGGCCCTATGTCAAGCTGCATTATCACGAATCTCTAGAAGCATTTAAAACCTTACATGAGCAACGAGGAGGAAGACGGCTAGGATTCAGTGTACGCGGTAGTTATAACTATGTTAGCTTTCAGTATCGAGCTGATGATTGGCTGTTGTTTGGTAGTGAAACTACAGGTTTGCCACCAGAAGTCATTAGCAGTTGTGATGCCACTATCTATATTCCCATGAGTCAACCCAAAGTTCGCAGTTTGAATCTTTCTGTGAGTGTGGCAGTAGCTTTATTTGAAGCGCGTCGTCAGTTGGGTTACTTAGAATGAATCACAGAATACACGATGTATATAAGTTGACTTTTTAAGTAAAAATACCTTAAAGTTAATCAAAAATTAATGTTTTTCATAAGTTTAGAGATGAACACCTATAGTTGTCTTGATAAAAAAGTCAAATTCTATACTAATTTATTGAAATTTTGGCAAACTAGCAGTAATAATACTTAGAAATCGCTAGAATTATCTATAAGAAATTTGTATATAGCAAAAGAGAGATTTGCTGAATCGAACGATAGATTTTCGTGAATTTGATTTTTTTAATTTGAGGAACAAAAAAACCGAAGTGATGTCATATCAACCATTTGAGCGAATATATAACCGTTAAATGAGTTTAGGAGCGTAAACATGCGTTGAGAGTTAGTACGGTTGTGTTTTAGGGAATAATCAGCGTAAAGTCTCCTGTTGTGATGACGGATTGAGTGAAAAACCTTTGAAGATCAAAGTTATCTACGACGGTGGTTCACTCTTGCAAGTCAGTCCCGACAGTAAGCTTTGAGACAACTATAAAGAGCAAGACATTGTAGGTTATGAGCAGTGAACAGACAAGTTACAGAAAAATTAATTTTTTACTAAATTTTAGAAATGTGAACTTGTCTAAATTAAAGAAGCAAGTTAATCTTGCCTAAGTATCTCTGTTCAGTGTGATCTTGATCTGTTGTTTAATGTGATCTAAATCATTGACTACTACTCGACTTTAAATTATCGAGGTCAGTTAAGCGCTAGTGTTCATAGGAGGTCGTCTTTGAAACGAGCATTGAAAAAAAGAGAGAAGGCTGTGTTAGAAAACACCCAAAGCGAGGAAGTACCGGTGGAACAGCAAAATCCAGTTAACTCACATATCCACCGCCTGGTACCAACAAAAGCCGCCATGATTGGTTTGGCAATCTCAATGGGGGCGACTAGCCTTTTGGTGACTCGACAAAGCGATCAAGCCCTTGCTGCGGAACCAGTAGGCAATCAAAATACAGCCTCAACACTTCCTGCTACTGCTGATGCAAAATTAAAAATTGCTCGTACAAATCATTTAGAGTCCGAGACCAAATCATCAGTGAGTCAGCCTGAAAATCCTGTTTTAGTTGAACCAACAGCAATTTCACAGCTGCCTGGGCTTAGGGCAAAATGGCAGGTTGTCACAAATGGAATAACTGTGCCAACTCAGGCGCCAGTTGTAGTACCAACCAAAGCTCCAATAGCAAACGGGCTGAGTGTTCCTAGTGGTAACACCAATACACAAACACCTATACAAACACTATCTAATGGCTATGGAGTAACCAGCAATCAAACCACATCTTTTGCTGCTCAACCGCAAACAGTAGTAGAAGATAATACAGTTAACAGCGAAGTAAATGCCCAACTGAAAGCGCAGCAGGAATTTGCACTCTACCGCTTACAGGAAAAATCAGACCGTTTAAGAGCTAGTCTGGCACAACTGCGATCTCAGAGAACTACAGAATTACCCAAAGTTGTCACAAATCAAACTCAACCAACATCAGCAGTTGTTAATCAAACTTCACAGACAAACACAAGCAGCGCTTTTACAGTACAGTCACAACAGTCACAAACTAGTAGCGATGACAGCCAAGCTAGCCTGGTGTCTAGGTTGAAGCAAAAAAATGTAGTGAATGTACCCACAACAGCTGCAACACCAACAGTTACCACCCCAGTTATTACATCAACAGTAGCAACAGCAAAAGTCGTCACCTCATCAGCTAGCGCTACCTATGAAGTCAAACCAGGGGATACATTAGCTGCGATCGCACGCGCTTATGGTACATCAGTATCAGAACTAGCTAAGGCAAATCAACTTAATAATCCTAACCAACTCAAAATCAATCAAAAGCTGAATATCCCTACTAATGAGGTAGACAAAACAGCCACCTCAGCACCAGTAGCAATTAACCCCAGTGCTTTTGAATTGAGTCATAATTCTAAAGTTGCCAATACTAGCCCTAATTCAGTTGTTGCTAATCCAAGCACTTCTGGAATTGGGTCATCACCCTTAAACAACCAAATTCAAACCAATACAGTTAACACAGAATATAATTCCACTGATTCAACGACAAATACTAATAAAACAGCAACTGTTCCTGCCACAGAAAATGCCTATGGTATGGGTGGTGATACTCCCATCCCAACAGCGATTACCGAAATGCAGCTGGCTAGGAAACAAGATGCAACCAAATCAAAGAATGCTAAAAACACAAATCCACGTTTAAACAGCTTAAAAGCAGAAATTGAAAGATTACGAGCAAAATACCGGGCTCAACAGTCTGGCAATACAGCTGTGGTAGAGGAAGTTAGCAATAACACTGCTGTACAAATTCCTATTACCCAACCCAATAATGTCGCGATCCCAATTCCTGTTTCTAGACCTACTAGCAACGTAGTAGTATCAACCTCAGCTAGTAAAGCTAATCCCCTAGCAGTATCAATCCCTGTTCCCAGACCAAGGGTATCAACCTATACTACCACTAGACAGAATAAAGAACCGATCAATCCAGAATTTGCTGCTAATCAAAATCAGAAGGTAGCAACACCTGGTATGGGTGGCGATGTACCTCAGTCTTTTAATGCTAAGCGAGGAACTCAAGTTTCCCCAGAATTACCACCATTGGCAGCAGTTGATACATACCTGCCTAAGCCAATTGAAGAAATCACACCTACAGCTAAAGGCTATATTTGGCCAGCTAAAGGAGTCCTCACCTCTGGGTATGGTTGGCGCTGGGGACGGATGCACAAAGGAATTGACATCGCTAACGGAACTGGTACACCGATTTATGCTTCCTCTGGTGGCGTAGTAGAAAAAGCTGGTTGGAATAACGGCGGCTATGGTAACGTTGTCGATATCCGCCATGCTGATGGCAGTTTGACTCGTTACGGTCACAACAGCAAGGTTTTAGTACGTGTTGGTCAACGAGTAAACCAAGGTGAAATGATTGCTGCAATGGGTAGTACTGGCTTCAGCACCGGGCCCCACAGTCATTTTGAAATTCATCCAACTGGTAAAGGCGCAGTCAATCCTATGGCCTTCTTGCCACCACAACAACGCATATAGTTTTTGGTGCTAGTTGTTTATTGTTTGGTGATTGCTAACACTAAACGAGCAACACAATACTTTTCGATTAAAGGGGAAAGGGGAAAAAGGTAAATTCAAATCTTTTCCCTTACCCTTTTTCCAGACCACAAGTCAGATATCCGAGAAGTATTGACTACCAACAAGCAACAAAATTTGCAACATTTCTAGCTATGCTAAGACTAGCCATCACAAAACTAGTATGCTATATTTAAAAATCGGTGAGAAAAGTTTGGCTCAGTAGCTCAGTAGGTTAGAGCGGGGGACTCATAAGCCCTAGGTCGTGTGTTCGAATCACACCTGAGCCATTAAAGATCAAAATACCAATTTTCAATTCCCAAGCTGGCGGAGTACCTCAGCAACTGACCACGCTTGAGCGATCACACCTCTGGGTATGTGTGGCTCATCACCATCAAAAATTTCCGAAATTGAGCCAAGGCAGCCGTCAGCCAGAAAGTGTTCTAGCAGAGGTTGCCAGTCTAAGGGCAAAGGTTCTGTAGCATAAAAACGTTTCCAAGCTCGGATAAAAGGGCCAATGAGCCAACACCAAACAGTACCTTGATGATAAGAGCGATCGCGCTGTTGTGGATTACCCATATATTTGCCATAGTACTCTGGATCACCTGGGTCCAGAGTACGAAGACCATAGGGTGTGAGTAAGCGTTTAGTCGCTAACTGTAATATCTGACGCCCCTGTTGAATAGAAAAGGCGCAATGCGAGAGGGAAAGCGCGATCACGGCATTTGGACGAACCTGAGAGTTACGATGATCGTCTGGTTCTATAGTGTCGTATAAGTAGCCCAGCTGGGAATTCCAGAACTGTTGGAGTGAGTCTTTTACTTGTTGGGCTTGCTGGCTATAACGTCGGGCCTGTTTAGCGAAACGACTTGGTTCGGCGACAACTTCTTGCTCACTCAAGATTTCTGCCCACCGAGAAGCCCAGCATAAAGCTGAGTACCATAGAGCGTTAATTTCGACTGGCTTGCCACGACGGGGTGTTACAGGTTGTCCATCAACAACTGCATCCATCCAAGTTAGAGCAACACCACGAGCATCCCAACCAATTAAACCATCTGTAGAATCTACTTGAATGTTGTAGCGTGTACCACCAATGAAGGCTTTATAAATTTGCTGTATCACTGAGTATTGTTCTGCTAAAAACAACCAGTCTTGTGTCGCTTCTAGGTATAGTCCTAAAGTTTCAATCCACCACAGAGCCGTATCAATGCTATTGTAAATCGGTTCATTTTCTAGACTAGGAAATATATTGGGGATCAAACCGTGGCGACAGTAACGTCCAAGACTCTGTAAAACTTCTTTTGCTAAGTCAAACCGTTGAGTCCGCAACGCTAAACCTGGTAAAGCTATCAAAGTATCACGTCCCCTGTCATTAAACCAATGATAGCCAGCTATTACAGTCGGTTCAGCAGTACAGAAGCGGGAAACAACAAACTGATCGCTTGCCCTTAGTAATTGCTGCCAAATAGGGAAAGATGATGGGGTGCTTTTTTCTCCCCACCTTCCCATTGCCTCTAATCCCCACTCCCTTTGGGGAGTGGGGGCCCTGAGTTCCCAATCTCCCAATCTCTCCATTTCTTCCTGTTCCCATCCAAAAATTAAAGAGAGTCGTTCTTGTTCTGCCTCCACAACTTCTACAAAGGTATCGTCAGTGAGGGGGCTTTGTAAAAGATCGGGAAAACCCACCTTGGCTTCTAGAGTGACCACATCTCCTGGTAAAAGCGTAACTGTTAAATAACCAGGACTGTAAAGATCTTCGCGATCGCTCAATCCTCGCCGTGTCTCTTCTGGTAAATGGTAATTCCAATACCAAAATCCGTCTGGTTGATAATTACCTCGTGTCCAACGCAAGTGCCAAGGTGTGCCAAACACTCCTGAATTTATCCCTTGCAAACAGACTTGTTCCTGACCTAATAATTGTGAGAACTGTAACTGTGGAGTGGCTTTTTGCTGGTCGTGAAAATCGCGCTCAGCGATCAACAGTCGCAATCTCAAAATGCCCTCATCCTTACCTTCATAACGATATTGAATTAAAAGGCGATTACAAGATGGGGTAAAGTTTTTCTCCCCATCGCCCCATCTCCCCACCTCCCTATCTTCTCCCCAACCGTGGGGCATCACCAACTGTCTTGTTAATTGCCAGTCATCTTCACCCCACACCCATTTGGGAACTGGATTAATATCAAAATGACGTAGCAGTTCGTAACCTGTTGGATCAATCTGACCACTACCCCAAAAATTTGTCCCCAATGCTATAACTTGCTTTGGTAGTTCCAGGCTAGCTTCGAGATGCGAAAACAGTAGGGTGCGTCTATAAGGCGAGTTAGTCACAGCAAATAACCAACCATGATAAGTACGAGTGCGGACATCAGAAACCGTACCACTGGCAAAACTTCCCAAGCCATTTGTGAGCAACCATTCTCTTGTATCTAAATCGGCCATTTGCTACTCAAAATCGTTATGAGTATGATATAGTTGTAACAGTTCGTAATTAAGCTGTCAGGACGTAGACAGGTAAGTATTACCTGTACACCTAAAATGAGCGGGCAGCTAGTACTTAGCCAACCCAAAATTTAGGGTATTGGTCGGGTAAAGGCTAAAGGTTAGAGGGTAAAAATCCTCATTACCAATGTTCTTTTCCCATCCGCCAAAAAAACTTTGGCGGACTACTAGACGAAAATAATTTCCAAGGAGAATTAGTATATGTCTACAGAAGGATGCCTCCGTGTTGGTCAATCAGCTCCTGACTTTACAGCAACTGCTGTGGTGGATCAAGAATTTAAAACAATAAAACTTTCCGACTATCGCGGTAAGTATGTAGTTTTGTTTTTCTATCCCCTAGACTTTACCTTTGTTTGTCCAACAGAAATCATAGCTTTTAGCGATCGCTACGAAGAATTTAAAAAGATTAACACAGAAATCCTCGGTGTGTCCGTTGATAGCGAATTTTCACACCTAGCATGGATTCAGACCGATCGCAAGTCTGGAGGTGTTGGTGATCTTAACTATCCCCTTGTGTCCGACATTAAGAAAGAGATTAGCACTGCTTACAACGTCCTAGATCCAGCAGCTGGCATAGCTTTGCGTGGTCTGTTCATTATTGACAAAGATGGTGTTATTCAACACGCGACCATCAACAACCTCGCCTTCGGTCGTAACGTAGATGAAACTCTGCGGACACTACAAGCTATTCAGTACGTACAATCTCACCCGGATGAAGTTTGTCCTGCTGGTTGGCAGCCTGGGGATCAGACAATGATTCCCGACCCTGTCAAGTCCAAAGTTTACTTTGCTGCTGTCTAGATAACGGGATTTCCCAGATCAACAATTTACAGCATTTTGCAATTAAATAGAGTACATCTCTCCCTAACCCTCCCCACAAGCGGGGAGGGTGCGCGATAGCGCGGGTAGGGTATTGTGTACTCACAAACTTGAAATCTGCTGTAACTCTTTTTTGTCTCTTTCCGAATTAAACAAGTAGGAAATCAATGAAATTATCCAGAAGCATAAAAAGGTTTCAATTGATTCATTGCACAAATTAAGTGATTGAATCTCAGCAATAAATCAGAATTGGGAAAAATATCTAACTAGGGATAAATCAACCAAATTAGAAAGAGTGGTTGGACAATGAAACGAAGATTCTTTAGAGTATTTTTCCATCCACCCTCATGATTCTATTTGACAGTTTCTGCTTCTAGGTTAAGTTCTACTTACGTACCCTGCCTTCATCCAAGCTGAGGCTTGGGGCAAGCCTGTGATGCGATTTCCCCACCAGCGACGTTCTTTTCTGCCTGAGTTGGGTAGGGTGTTATTAATCAATTGTTCAATTTCTGTGAAAGAAAGGGTGATTTCAGAGCAATCACTTCTTTAAGGATATTCTAAAAGTGGCTGATACTTACTTCCTCCCACAACGCTTACTCCAGTTCCCGATTGGTATGACAAAAAAAGGCAGAAGGCAGAAGGTATAAATTATATCTTTTTTTAGAAGGCAAAAGTACGTAGACGCGGAGCGGCTTCCGTAGGTAGGCAGCTATGCAGAAGGAATCTCTATAAATAAATTTAAGGGATTTAGCAAGGACGTAGTATTTCTTGCGCTTTGCGTCTCGAAATACATATTTTCTTATTTTTTCATAAATGAATTTAGGGGCTTGTGACCCTTGTGGCATCAGGCACACCCTTGAATCTCTTACATAGCTGCCTTCTGCCCTCTGCCCTCTGCCTTTCTTCGGTCAAGCCTTTTAGCGATCGCCACAGGGGTCTAAAACCCCACCGTCTCAACGGTGTCTACGATTGGTTGGGGTTCCAATCCCCAGCTAATCGACCCTTCAGCCTTCTGCAATCAGATGCTTAGGTATAATACCATTCTCTAAAAAGGATGGTTGATTTACGAATAACTTAACACCCAATTTACAAGGGTGCGAACACCAAAGCCAGTCGCGCCAGGCCCGTTATAGCCGTTTTCTTTATCTGTCCAAACAGGCCCAGCGACATCTAAGTGTGCCCAAGCCGCAGTATCTTTGACGAATTGTTTTAAGAACAAAGCAGCAGTGATCGAACCACCAGGACGAGGGCCTGTGTTTTTCATGTCCGCAATTCCAGACTTCATTCCCTCAAAATACTTTTCTTCCATTGGCAGTCGCCAAATTTTTTCGCCTGCACTCTGGGCTGCTGTTTCTAACTCTTTAGCCAAACTATCATCAGGAGTAAATAAACCAGCAATATCATCACCTAAAGCAATCACACAAGCACCAGTGAGAGTTGCTAAATCAACGATCGCATCAACTCCGAGTTTATCAGCAAACACCAAAGCATCGGCTAGAGTTAAACGTCCTTCTGCATCGGTGTTATTAACTTCTATGGTTTTACCGTTAGAGGCTTTGAGAATATCGCCAGGGTGCATGGCATGACCGCTAATCATGTTCTCGGTGACGGCGGAGATAAAGTGAACTTCTATATCTGGCTTGAGTTGACCAATAGCCTTGGCTGCACCAAAAGTCGCTGCTGCACCGCCCATATCTATTTTCATATTTTCGATGCCGCTACCTGCACCTTTGATGTTGAGTCCGCCAGAATCAAAGGTTAAGCCTTTACCAATAATTGCTAGCTTGCGTTTGGGTGTACCTTCTGGTTTGTAGGTGAGGTGAATAAATTTTGGTGGCAAATCAGATGCTTTGGCGACTCCCAAAAACGCACCCATACCCAACTTCTCACAGTCTTCCTGTTCCAGAATTTCTATATGCATTCCGGCTTCGGAAGCGATCGCCATTGCGGTTTCTGCCATTGTAATTGGTGTGACTTCGTTTGCAGGGGCCGCTACCAGTTGCCTTGCCAAAATTACCCCAGAACTAATTTGCTTAGCGCGAGCGATCGCTGTTTCTTGTCCACTCAGTCCTAGTAATTCTACTGTTTCTACTTGTGGCCCTTTATCCTCAGGTTCTGATTTAAAGCGATTATCTTGGTATAATGCCAATTGTACGCCTTCAGCTAAGGCTTGGGCAGTTTGGGCAGGGTCGTTATTCCAAACAGGTAAACTAATCCCCAGAGTTTTACATTTTTGCTTTTTGGCTTGGCGAGCGATCGCAGCTGCTGCACGGCGCAGACTATCCAATTTCAATGCATCTGGTTTTCCTAAACCTACCAAAATAATTTTACGAACTGGGCTACCATTGGCTAATCTTGTGACAGCAGTGCTACCGACTTTTCCCTGAAATTCCTCTTCGGCAATTAGTTCTTTTATATACCCTGCAAATTTCTCATCTAAACTCGCCAGTTCGCCAGTTAGCTCTGTGTTATCTTCAAATAATCCTACAGCCAGACCATCTCCAGTCCACTCTAAAATCGGGATATTACTAGGTATAATTTCCATTTTTCTTATTGTGTGCAAAAGTTCTTGTACCAGTATTGCGTAAAATTCGTATTTTATGGGTTGTTGGTAAGGGCGGGTTTTTATAGATATTTTAAGAGTATTGCCGACCTGAATTGTAGCTAAACCCTCCCCTACAGTAGGTTGGTGTTAAGTTTCACCACCAAGCATGAACAAACCTCACCCCCTATCCCTCTGGTGAACCCGCAACAGAGGGGTGTCCGCTAGGACGGGATGAGGTTATACCAATATGAAAAAAGAATGCAACACAACACATAGATCAGACCCCTCCCCAACCCTCCCCAAATCGGGGCTAACGTGTACACACAAGTTAGATTTACCCCCTTAATTTCCCAGAGTATCAGGGGGAAAAAGAGATATAGTTCAATACAGTTCAGATTAGAGAATTTATCTCACGAAAAAACTCGCACAGAGATTGCATTGCAACGTCTCTACATATCAAAAAAGCACACCAATAATCTTAACTGAACTGTATTACACTTCTTGCAGAAGTCAGGAAAAGGTTAAGGGAAAAAGGTTAAAGGAATAAAAAAATCCTTTACCCAAAACCACTAAACACTCACTAAATTTTTGACTATTGACCATTGACTATTGACTCTGGACTAATATTAAATTTAGTGGCGATCGCATCAATAACTTTTTGTTCTGCTGGTTTAATCTCACCATCTAGTTTGGCAATTTTGTAACCTTGAACTAACAGTGGTATCGCAAAATCACGGTTAAGTTGATTGAGAAGTTGTTCTAAAGGCTGGGGTGATTTAATATTTTTGCTTATTGCTTCCAAAGAAGCAGGACTGAGATTTGCAGCTTCTAACTCTGGTAGAATTTCTTCCCAAGTCTTGTCTGGATGTCTGGCTAGGATCATGTGAACTAAGATTTGATCCATAACTGCTTGTTGAGCGATCGCAGTTTCTAAATAGTGATCGCTTTGTTGCTTCAGTTCTGCTAAGGTTTCTTCAGAAGTTAGAGACTTGGATTCATCTAGCTTGGCTTCATAAAATCGACAAGCCGCGTACCCCAAAGAATAAATCATTGTTGCATTTGAGCTAGCACCAATGACTGCACCTGCAAAAGGTACATTTCGCAACAAGCCTAAACCTGCTGTTCTCAACAGACGACCACCACCTAAAGCTAATCCAAAAATTGCCAACACCTCACCTCTACGGCTGGGATCTTTTAAATCTAACCCATAGGCGGCGGCAATCTCATAAATCATTTCTGATTGCAACTGGGTTGTAGCTGCTAAATCAATTGCTAGTAGTGCTGCGGCAAAACCCGGTAAAATACTTGTTGCTAAACCAATTCCACCAGCTTTCGTTGCCTTATCCACCATGATCCGGTGGGCTAATTGGCTAGGCGATTCATTTGGATGCTCTTGCTGAAGCTTTTTGACTAATGCTGCGGATTTGTCTAAATCAACATTGTCACTAGCACCAACTAGCCAATTAAGATTTAATGCACCAGCTACTCTGCGGATCAGCCAGTTCTCACCCAGTCTTTCTGTTACTTGTCCTGCTGTATGAGTTGCTTGCTCAAATAGTTGGTGTGCTTGCTTGGCTGCTGCTTCCCCTACCCCAGCTGCTGTTTCTGCAACTGCTTTACCAGCTTCAATCGCTGTACTACCAGCTGCTGTTCCGACCCCGACTGCGGTTCCAGCTACACAGCCTAATGTTTCGGCAACTGATTCTAACAAAGATGGCTTATCTTCTTTTATATCGGAAGTGGGTGTATTATTGGTTTTTTTATCTTCTCTATCTTTTTGGGATTTATCTGCCATTGCTTGGCACCTTCAGTAACATTGCTTATATTTCGGTTTTAGCGGAGGTGCGATCGCCTTGACCTCTTTCTGGGAGGATAAATCAGATTCCCCATAAGGTGAAATAACAATTATAACTAGTTAAATCACTTAATAAATTGTTATCAAAAATAACAATATCTCAATTCCTTTGATAGAAGTATTTTAAAAAATTTTGTATCTAATAATACATTTTTGTGAGAAAATAATTGCTATCTATAAACTTTGGGTATAAAAAGCCTGTCCTCAAAAATAACTATTAGCAATTGGGTAAAAACATATAGCTTCTAGGGTTCCGGTTTAATTATTAGAAGTTAAACGACTGGTCCAAGAGAAGCACCCAGTTTCGCAAAAACTGGCACACGGCGGGAAAAAAGCCCGGGAGGTACATAGCAGAAATTGAACTGTTATGACTTACCCGGGCTATAGTTTTTCCTTATAATCATTTAGATGTCATTTTTTGAAACATGACAGATCAATCTTTTAATGATGCCAATTCTCATTTCCAACGACCGGAAACACAAGCGAATCGGGCGCTGGAAAAAGAAGCGAATTTACCCCTGACAGGGTGGCAGCAGGAAGTTTCTCGAGGATTAGAATTTGGTTTAGAAGCGGCAGAAAGTATCAGCGATCGCTCCATTCCTACCTTTTCTCGCGGTGAACTTCCCCACTTTGCTGGAATTAATACTTTTTTGAAAGCACCTTATTTAGAAGATGTGCGGAAAGTCGGTGAATATGATGTTGCGATCGTGGGTGTACCACACGATTCTGGAACTACCTATCGACCTGGAACTCGCTTTGGTCCCCAAGGAATCCGCCGTATTTCCGCACTATACACTCCTTATAACTTTGAATTAGGTGTTGATTTGCGTGAGCAAATTACCTTGTGTGATGTGGGTGATATTTTTACCATTCCCGCTAATAACGAAAAGTCTTTTGACCAGATTTCTAAAGGTATTGCCCATATCTTTAGTTCTGGTGCGTTTCCCATCATTATGGGAGGCGATCACTCTATTGGATTTCCGACAGTGCGAGGTGTTTGTCGTCACTTAGGTGACAAAAAAGTCGGAATTATTCACTTTGATCGCCATGTTGATACCCAGGAAACAGACCTTGATGAAAGAATGCATACCTGTCCCTGGTTCCATGCAACAAATATCAAAAATGCTCCTGCAAAGAACCTTGTGCAATTAGGGATTGGTGGTTGGCAAGTACCGCGTCAAGGTGTAAAAGTTTGCCGAGAAAGAGCCACTAATATCCTCACAGTTACGGATATTACAGAGATGGGTCTAGATGCAGCAGTCAACTTTGCCTTAGAACGAGCTTTGGATGGTACTGACTGCGTTTACATCAGCTTTGATATTGATTGCATTGATGCTGGTTTTGTGCCTGGAACAGGCTGGCCTGAACCGGGTGGATTATTACCACGTGAAGCACTTTCCATGTTAGGTAAAATTGTCCAAAAAGCACCTATTTGTGGTTTGGAAGTTGTAGAAGTTTCGCCTCCTTACGATATCAGTGACATTACATCATTAATGGCAACACGGGTGATTTGCGACACAATGGCCCATTTAGTCATATCTGGTCAATTACCACGCAAGGAAAAACCCGGGTATATTCACTCCGAAGCCCAATCAGAGTTAGTGGAAGATTGGAGGTAAGTTTATCATTGGCATTTGTGTGTGGTGTGGGGATTGCATAAAAAAGTGGCGATCTTAAACGCAGAGGAACGCAACTTCACCCCCTCCCCCTCTGTTGCGGGTTCACCAGAGGGGTGGCGCAGCCGGGGTGAGGTATAGATGCAGTAAGTGATTAATCGGATTTGATATTAGTCGGTGTTGTCTTGGGTTTGAGCCTGGGAGGAAGGAGGGGAAGTTTGCACGAAACTGATATGACCAAAGCGCTCATTTTCACTGTCAAAGATTGGTGGGAATCCCAGCCTGAGCGCCCTCAGATCTCTCAAATTCACCTCATTGTTGGTAAGTTTACTTGTGTTGAACCAGCCAGCTTACAATTTGCTTTTGAGGTGCAAACGCACGATACCTTTTTAGAAGGGGTAAAACTGGTAATTAAAGAAACACCATTAATTGCCTTTTGTCATCGTTGTCAACGAGAATATTTACCGCAAATTGGCTGGCAATATGCATGTCCTGAGTGTAATTCTCCAATGGAGGATATTCGTTCAGGTAGAGAGTTAAAAATTGACAAAATTGAGTATGCTTATGCATCAAACATTTGACGCAGCATTAGGAATTAACTTGCTTCATGCTAATCAGCAAGGGGCTGATCACAATCGATCGCATTTTGATGAATGGGAAATTATTTGTTTCAACATTATGAGTAGTCCGGGCGCAGGGAAAACAGCACTACTGGAGCGTACGCTTGCTACTTTGAGCAATGAGTTAAAAATTGCCGTGATTGAAGGGGATATGACCACCGATTTAGATGCAGAACGTCTGCGAAAATACGGTGTGCCAGTGATAGCAATTAATACAGGTCGTTCTTGTCATTTAGATTCCAAAATGGTGGCAGGTGGAATTCATCGACTCCAACATGAATACAATCCGGATGATTTTGATTTGGTGCTGGTGGAAAATGTTGGTAATTTAGTCTGTCCTGCTGAATTTGAAGTTGGAGAACATGCCAAAGTTGCTTTGTTGAGTGTGACTGAAGGTGAAGATAAACCTCTGAAATATCCAATTATGTTTCAAGAAGCAGATTGTCTGCTGATTACCAAAATAGATTTGGCTCCTTATTTGGATATCGATATTAGCTGCATTGCAGCTAATGTCCGTCAGATGAATCCCGATGTCACAATTATTCCTGTGTCTGCAAAAACAGGTGAAGGCTTGGAAGTTTGGTTTGATTGGGTACGTCAGTTCAAATCCCTAAACTACCCTTTAAGCTCATAGTGAAAGTAGGTAGAAGAGCCACTACTTTGTATTATGCGGATATTTACGCAAAGTCATAATCAACAGACCTAATAGGAACTTTACCATGTCCTGAAGGTCATTAATTGACTAACCCTGACACTGGCAGGTTGTAGAAATGTGCAATTTTATGCATCTACAGTACAGATTTATTTTGCACTATTTGTAAGGTGCAATTACAAAACTAACGAAAAATGATTAAGGATAAAGGACTAATATCAAGTTCGGCTAATTACTTACTAATTTCTGCATTACCTCACCCGCCTTCAGCACCCTCTCCTTAGCAAGGAGAGGGTTGGGGTGAGGTTCTTCGTTTTTTTACAAGTGTTCATCCGGACATGATATAATTTGTCACAAAAATTAAAGCCTTACTTATTAGATAAACTCAGGGAGCAATTGCACGCGTAAATCTACTGCAAAGACCAAATAAATTGTCTAATTCGATACTAAAATCGACGGGTCTTATGAGTAAGCGTAACATTCCCATTTTTCTTTTTTTGGCTCTTGGACTAGGGGTTTCTTGTTTGACTTTTGGTACGATTTGGCTGATCGACCAATTATCATCTCCTACTTTTTCAAGTGTCAAAAATCCATCCGCACCTGAATTGACGGATGAAAAATTAACACTTTTGGGAGACACTTTTAGTGGTTACAGCACTTTTCGCAATCAGACTTTTTTGGAAGCGCTAAAACAAGCTGGTTTAAACCTGCGCTATGAAGATGAATTTGACCAAACTCAACGCACTGAACGTTTTAACCAGGGACAATCTGACTTGTTGGTAACGACACTGGATCAGTTTCTTAAACAAAAGCCTCAAGGAAAAATTGTGGGGCTAATTGATACTACAGTAGGAGCAGACGCAGTTATCCTCAACACTAAGAAGTATCCTAATCTCAAATCAATGCTAGCTTTGAGGCAGTTGGTAGAGGAAGCACGCAACAAGGGAAAACAGTTCACAATTGTTTTTGCTGGCGATACCCCTAGCGAGTATTTGGTACAGGTGTTGACTACGAAATTTGAGGAGTTTAAGCTGTCGGATTTCCAAATCAAAAAAGTGGCAGATGCTTCCGAAGCTTGGAAACTATTGCAAGACTCCAATCAAAATGTAGCTGTTGCTGTGCTTTGGGAACCTTACGTTAGCCAAGCTAGACACAAGGGTTACACAGTGGTGTTATCGAGTAAGGATTTACCAGGAACAATTGTAGATGTAATTGTTGCTTCTAACCGCCTAATTGAGTCGCAACCAGAGAAGATATCACAATTACTTACTGTTTATTACCGCTTCATTGATACTAATGTCCGCAATGCTGAACAGTTGCAGGCACAAATTGCTCTTGATGGCAAGTTATCTAGCACTGATGCTAGTGCAGTTTTGCAAGGCATTGACTTTTTTACCTCCGTTGAAGCTGACAACTGGATGAAGGATGGCACTTTAGAGAAACGCATCAACTCTACTGCTGCGGTGCTGGCGCTAGTAGGCAAAATGAATCAGGTTCCCCAGAATTCCAAGGAAATGTTTACCTCCCAGTTCATGGCAAAGGCGGCACAAAACACTCAAAATTTGATTCAACAGGTGCGTATTGATAACCCAGAATTAGCAGACAGATTTGCTGGTAAAGGAAAAGCGATCGCTGCTATCCCTAATTTCAATCCCAATCAGATCGCCACTGCCCCTAATATTGGCAATTTGCAACAGCAAGGGGAGGTGAAATTCACAACTGACTCTGCCCTGCTTACCGATAAAGGTAAGGCAACGCTAGATAAGCTGAGTCGGGAGATTGCAGAATTCAACGAACAAACAATAGCCGTACGAGTGATTGGCCATACTTCTAAGTTTGGTGAGGCCGATTTTAACCAAACTCTAAGTCAAAAACGGGCGCAGACAGTAGCGAATTATCTGCGCGATCGCGGTCTCAAGCACAAGATTGTAGCTGTGGGTAAAGGTTCTAGCCAGCCACTGCCTGGAGTTAACCCTGAGGATAAACGTAATCAACGCACGGAAATTCGTCTAGTTCGTATTAATTAATGTTAGTTGTGAGAGGAGTTTCATGAAGTTACGCATTTTGCCATCTTTATTAGCTTTATTTTTCATCAGTTTAATTGTTGCAGTCAGTTGCACTCCTTCTCCACAAACTTCTACATCGGGAAATTCTGCTGCAACTCCTACAAATACTAAACCAATTCAATTTGGTTTTAGTGCTTGGCCTGGTTGGTTTCCTTGGCAAATTGCTCAAGAACAAAAGTTATTTGCAGCAAATCAAGTTAATGTCGATTTGAAGTGGTTTGATGGCTATTTAGATTCCATTAATGCTTTGAGGGCAGGTCAATTAGATGCCAATACTCAAACTTTAAATGACACGATTAGTTCAGTAGCGGCTGGTTCGGACCAGGTGATTGTTTTGGTCAATGACAATTCCACTGGTAACGATAAAATTATTGTCAGAGAAGGAATTAATACTATTGCTGACCTCAAAGGCAAAAAAGTTGCGGCTGAAGAAGGAACTGTTGACCATTTTTTATTATTACTAGGTTTAAAAAAAGCAGGTTTAACACAAGCTGATATTCAGTTCCAACCACTAGAAACAGGTGCAGCCGCCGCAGCTTTTGTTGCTGGTCAAGTTGATGCAGTGGGAGTGTTTGCACCCTTCACCACAAAGGCTTTATCACGTCCTGGCAGTAAAGAATTATTTAGTTCTCAAGACTTTCCAGGAGCAATTCCTGACCATTTAGTTGTCAGTCGCCAACTCATTAATCAGCGTCCCCAGGATGTCCAGGCATTAGTAAATACTTGGTTTGCAACCTTAGATTTTATCAAAGCAAATCAAGCAAAAGCTTACGAAATTATGGCAAAACGTGCAGGGGTTTCTGTTGCCGAATATCAGGCATACGACGCAGGAACTAAAATTTTTACTCTAGAAGACAATTTGCAAGCATTTAATGCTGGTAACAACATGACATCTATTAGATACGCTGCTGAAGAAATTAGTAAATTTCTGGTTGAAAGCGGTTTGATTAAACAAGCGCCGAATCTTAACCAAATCTTTGATGATCGCTTTATCAAAGCCTATGCATCTAAGCAAAAATCATGAACCATAACGCTGAAGATTTGCAAGCAATCAATTTTGCTCGTCCTCAGAAAATGTTACCAAAATCATACTTTTGGTGCATTGCTGAGGATATTCCTCATAACTTGGCTTGGGCTTTAATGTTCTTGTCAATTACCGTACCTATACTTCTGTGGTGGATTATTTCTAATACAGGCTTAATTCCACCTTTATTTCTTCCTTCTCCTGGTCAAGTTTGGGATGCATTTCAAAGGCTTTTGGTAAGTGGAGATTTACAAAAAGATATTGCTTTTAGTTTATTGCGAGTCCTGAGTGGATTTTCGCTAGCAGCAATTGTTTCTATTCCATTAGGCACATTGATGGGGACTTTTGCCAGCATTCGAGCCTTACTAGAACCACTGATTGGCATCGTCCGCTATATGCCAGCCCCTGCATTTATTCCCTTACTAATTTTATATTTTGGCTTGGGAGAAACGCCAAAAATCATGCTGATTTTTATCGGCACACTGTTTTTTAATACCTTGATGGTGATGGATGCAGTGAAGTTTGTTCCCAAGGAATTATTAGAAACTACTTATACTTTAGGTGGTCAAAGAAAACAAGTTTTACTACAAGTCATTTTCCCATTTATTCTGCCTAATATCATCGATGCTTGCCGTGTGAATATGGCAGCATCTTGGAATTTAGTAATTGTCTCGGAATTAGTAGCAGCAACAGAAGGTTTAGGACGACGAATTAGTGTTGCCCAAAGATATTTGAAAACAGATGAAATTTTTGCTGGGTTAATTGTAATTGGTTTAATTGGTTTAGGAATTGACCTTTTGTTTCGATTATTATTGCGCGCTTCTTGTAAGTGGGCAATGACGAATGACAAATAACAAATAACAAATTATGCATTTAGAAATTAATCAACTCCACAAACAATTCAAAACTAAGCGCGGTTTGCTGACTGCGCTGCAAGATATTAGTTTGCACATTGAAGAGGGAGAATTTGTCTGTGCAGTAGGTGCTAGTGGTTCTGGTAAGTCAACTCTGCTACGCCTAATTGCAGGGTTGGATACTCCGACAGCAGGGGAAATACTGGTTGATGAGGTGTGCGTTACAGGGCCAGGATCTGATCGTGGTATGGTTTTTCAAAGCTATACTCTTTATCCGTGGATGAGTGTTGCCGAAAATGTAGAATTTGGTTTGAAGCTACAGGGCGTACCGAAAGCCCAGCGACGACAACAGGCGGCTTATTATCTTGAGGTAGTAGGTTTATCTACGTTTGCGAAGGCGCTACCGAAAGAACTTTCTGGTGGGATGAAACAACGAGTAGCGATCGCCCGTGCTTTAGCATCGAAACCAAAAATTTTACTTATGGATGAACCCTTTGGTGCTTTAGATGCACAAACAAAAGAAGCAATGCAGCAATTTTTACTGGAGATTTGGCGTAGTACCAGCACGACAATTTTTATGATCACTCATGATGTGGAGGAAGCAATTTTTTTATCACAGCGCATCTACGTATTAAGTGCGCGACCAGGTACAATTAGGCAGGAATTGCAAATCCAACTACCTAGCAAATCGAATCCTCAAATCAAGCGCCATACTACATTTCAGAAATACAAAGATGATGTCATGAAACTCCTGTATGAGGATGGGATGGAAACAAATAGCAATCCCAAAGCAATTACCCATAGTAATATAGCCTATAAGTAATTTTTATAATACTTTTTAAATGTTCTGTGATACGATTTCCGACTAATTGCTTACTATATAAAGCTTGGGCATTGGGTATCGGATCTGGAAAAATCATCAGTATCTTTAATTACCAATTACCCTTCGGGTTCGCTACTTTGCCATCTCGGCATAAGCCAAGACGGCAAGTAGTCTCACCAATTACCAATACAGCACTGCAAATATGCTTTACAATCATCCAAGCTGTAAAGAACTACTATTAAAATCAAACAATAAAAAACTGGTGCGTATCACATGGCTACAAAAAAGCAATTCAATAGCTTTGAAGAAATGCTATCTGGTTCTGATGTACCCGTATTGGTAGATTTTTATGCTGACTGGTGCGGGCCTTGTCAGATGATGACTCCGATTTTAGAGCAGGTTAATGCCCAACTCCAAGGTCAAATTAGAATTGTCAAAATAGACACTGAAAAATACCAACAATTGGCTACTCAGTATAGGATAGAGGCTCTACCAACTCTATTACTGTTTAAGCAAGGTCAGCCAGTGGATAGAATTGAGGGTGTGTTGCAAGCACCACAATTAGTCCAGCGTCTCAGAAGTTTGATTTAATAGAGCTTAATCGGGGAGTGGTTGAGCAAATTGGGATTCCACTTCCCGCCTCAGTAATTCTGGTTTGTAGAGATTGGGCGATCGCTCGAAAATTTGGTGTTCAAAAAATTAGTAGTAAGCACAAAGCGTGCTTACTACATAATTTAAACTGCATAATTTCAATCGCAACTATCAACAAGCTGCGGGGAATTCTCCCAACATCTTGACTTCTGGTTCTAATAAAATTGACCACCGATCCTGTACTTGATATTGCACATGGCGGATGAGATTAAAAATATCCCACGCACTTGCACCACCACAATTAACGATAAAGTTAGCATGACGTTGTGCTACTTGTGCGTTACCAATCTGAAAGCCTTTTAAACCAGTTTGTTCAATTAACCAACCTGCGGCGTAGGGTTTGGGGTTACGGAAGACGCTACCGCAACTAGGTTTGTCGTAAGGTTGTGTTGTCAGTCGGTGCTGTTTGTGTTGCTTGGTAGTTGCAATCACAAGGGCGGGGTCAGCGCCTGGTTGCATTTGGAAGGTGGCTTGGGTAACAATGCGATCGCTTCCTTGTAAGATAGAAGTACGATAGCTATAACCCAATTGTTCACTAGTCAGGGTTTCGATAGTACCGTCGGGTGAAAGTACTTGAGCGCTGACTAAGATATCTGCAATACAGCTATTATGCGCTCCTGCATTCATCACTACAGCCCCACCAACGGTTCCAGGGATACCTACAGACCATTCTAAGCCCTGCCATCCCTGCTCTGCCGCAGCCATTGCCAAACTGGGTATTGGTTCCCCAGCTGCTACTGTTAATAGACCGGTTTCTGGATCAAAGTGAGTTTGGCGCAAATGGCGGGTAGCGATAACTAAGCCTGGAATACCGCGATCGCTTACTAGCAAGTTAGAACCTGCTCCCAGTACTGTTACTGGTAAACCTTCCTCTTTTGCATACACTAAACTCGCGTGCATTGCTTCGATGTTGCGAGGTGCAACATACCATTCTGCTGGCCCTCCGACTCTGTAGGAAGTATATGCTGACAGAGGAACTTGTGATTTAATCGCGCAGTCAGTACCAAGTAAGGGAATTTCCTTAGTTTTGGAATTAGTTGTTTGTCGTTTATTTACATTCACACCAGAATTTGTGCAGACACTTACACCTGCCTGGGAAATTGCCATATTTACCAGAATCTGTTTTAATTTGATGTTTATCCACCGTACAAATACGGTAATTATTTGATGCAATAAATGAAATTTGCAAGACTGACATTCAGCTAGAGCAAGAAACTAGCCCATAAGACTTTTAAGATGTCGCTGTAGCTGGTTGATGGAGTGTAGCAATTACCTCCGGAATTACCTGATTTAAATTCCCAGCTCCTAGAAACAGTGCTAAGTCTCCAGAACGTAGTGTTTGCTGTAAGAAATCACACATTAAGGCTAAGTTTGCTTGATACTTGACTTGTGGATGATGTTTGGCAACTTCCTGTACTAATTGTTCACCGCTTACTTGCCCTATGTTGACTTCCCCAGCGCTGTAAATGTCAGTGAGTATAACTACATCAGCATGGGTAAAAGATTCGGCAAATTCTTCTAAAAATGCCAGTGTACGGCTGTAGCGATGAGGTTGAAATATGGCAACTACTCTTTGTCCTGGTCTTGCTTGCAGACGTGCTGCTGCTAGAGTGGCACGAATTTCGCTAGGATGGTGGGCATAGTCGTCAATGAATGTGATTCCGTGAGCTTCGCCCCGGAATTCAAAGCGACGTCTTGCGCCTTCAAAAGTGGCAAGTCCCTTGGCAATCTCGCCAAATTCTAATCCCAAGACGCGACCAACAGCTACTGCTGCTAGAGCATTGCTAAGGTTATGGCGACTGAGCAAACGCAAATTTAACACACCCAAGGCTTTCCCCCGCTCCCAAACTAAAGCGGTAGTGCCATCTGCACGATAGTCTATATTTGTAACGGTATAATCTGCGCCTGTTTCTGGATTTAAACTGTAGCTGATTGTTGGTTGAAAGCGATCACGCACCGTTGCACAATCAATACTAGCTACCAAAGTTTTACAACTTTTAGCGAAGGTATGGAATATTTCCACTACTTCTTCTAAATTGTCGTAGTGGTCGGGATGGTCTAGTTCAATATTCGTGATTACACCGATTTCTGGGGCATGTTTAACTAATGAACCATCTGATTCATCTGCTTCTGCTACTAAATACCGACTTTGACCTAATCTAGCGTTACCTTCCCAGGCATTAACTTCACCACCAATCAAAATTGTTGGATCTAGATCAGCTTGCAGTAGCAGATATCCTATCATACTACTGGTGGTAGTTTTGCCGTGAGTTCCAGCAACTGCGATGCTGTCATATTCAGAAATTAAAGTTGCCAATACATCTGAACGATGGAAAATTGGGCAGCCTAATTCTAATGCTGCTTTATATTCCAGATTATTAGTATTTATTGCTGTGGAACAAATTACTTGCGGTAGTTGTGCCACTTTGTTAGTTGACACATGATTTTGAGTATTTAAAATTACTCGATTTTCATTCTCTTTTGGGCGAAAGAATTCTAAATTGCTTGCTTCTTGTTTAGCAAAAATATGAGCCCCGATAGATTCCAATTTGGAAGTAATGTGATTTGGACGAAGATCCGAACCCGAAACAGGCAATTGACGTTTTGCTAGCACATATGCCAAAGCAGACATACCTATGCCACCAATACCAATAAAATGAAATGGTCTACCGCTAAAGTCTACAGATTTTTTCATCAATTACTCCTCTATTACCACACCACATAAACATCACAAATGACACGCGTATCATAACAGGATTTTGTTTTTTATTGATACTACCTCTGTATAAATCTCATACTCCTGATAGGTAGATTTTCATGCTCAGATTACATTACTTCAGAATGATTTTAACCTTGTAAGTGGTTTTTCTCTTTCTGAACTAATATTATGTTTATTCTGCAAATTTCTGCACCTTCGGGAAATATACAACTGTATTTTCAAACACATAATATCGGTCTATTTGCTGGAATTGGCTACAATGGTAGACTGAGTGTTAACTACTTTGAAATCGAATCAAGCTAAAAAAAAGAGTGGATGCAACAAATTGCAATTTTTGGTGGCACATTTGATCCTGTTCATTGGGGACATCTCATCGTAGCCGAAACAGCTCTCAATCAAGTACCCCTAGAAAAGATTCTTTGGGTGCCATCAGCTCATCCTCCTCATAAAAAAGCAGCTTCGTTTCAACATCGTTTAGCGATGCTACAAGCGGCGATAACAGACAACTTAGGATTTACTGTTTCACCGATTGAGCAATCGCAATCTGGTACTTCTTATGCCATTAATACCCTGATTGATTTATCCAATTTTTATCCCAATACTCATTGGTGTTGGATTGTTGGTCTGGATTCCTTTCAAACGCTACCTCAGTGGTATCGCGGACAGGAGCTAGCACAATTGTGCGATTGGTTAATCGCACCCCGATATCTTGGTAGTGAATGTATAACTCAAACTGATTTAATCTGCAAGCAAGTGGAGCAAAAATTTGCAAGTCAGTCCAGCACCATACACTGGCAATTATTGCATACCCCTTTAGTGGGAGTTTCGTCAAGTATCATTCGTAACTTATGTCGTGATCGCCAATCGATTCGTTACCTAGTTCCAGAATCAGTACGAAGTTACATAGCTGCTCACAGCCTCTATGTTTAAAACAGGGAATCGGGGACAAAACAATTAAAAATTAAAAATTAAAAATTCAGAAGAAGGTGAGGAGTGCGGGGAGTGTGGGAGACAAGGGAGACAAGGGGGATGTTTAACAACCAACCACTAACAAATGACAAATGACCAATGACAAATGCCCTAATAAAAAAAATTAAAATTTTTTTTGGGTTCTAACACTTTATAGTTATAAATACTCCCCCCTTTGCGATATGATCGGGGTCAACCATAAGATTTAATTAGGCATATATAACAGAGGGCAAGACGCTGTGATTAGAGTTGCTATCAACGGTTTCGGGCGCATCGGTCGTAACTTTATGCGCTGTTGGTTGGGTAGAGAGAATAGCAATATCGACCTAGTTGCTATCAACGACACCTCAGATCCCAGAACCAACGCTCACCTGCTCAAATATGATTCGATGCTAGGGAAGTTAAAAGGTGTTGAAATTACTGCCGATGATAACTCAATCATCGCAAACGGTAAGACCGTAAAATGCGTATCTGATCGCAACCCAGAAAACTTGCCCTGGAAAGAGTGGGAAATTGACCTAATTATTGAAGCGACAGGGGTCTTTACTGCCAAAGAAGGGGCGATGAAGCATATAAATGCTGGCGCCAAAAAGGTTTTGATCACCGCTCCTGGCAAAAATGAAGATGGTACTTTCGTGATTGGCGTGAACCATCACGATTACGATCACGATAAACACCACATCATCAGCAACGCCAGCTGTACTACCAACTGCTTGGCTCCTGTTGCCAAAGTCTTACACGAAAAATTTGGCATCATCAAAGGTACAATGACCACCACCCACAGCTACACAGGAGATCAGCGCCTGCTGGACGCTTCTCACCGAGATGTACGCCGTGCGCGTGCTGCGGCAATTAACATTGTTCCTACTTCCACCGGTGCAGCAAAAGCTGTAGCGTTAGTATTACCAGCACTCAAAGGCAAACTCAATGGTGTAGCATTGCGTGTACCCACCCCCAACGTTTCGATGGTGGATTTCGTGATCCAAGTTGAGAAGCCAACAATTGCGGAAGAAGTTAACGCCGCTCTCAAGAGTGCTTCTGAAAATGAGCTAAAAGGCATTTTAGATTACAGTGAACTACAATTGGTATCCTCTGACTATCAAGGTACTGATGCCTCTTCCATTGTTGATGCCAGCTTGACAATGGTCATGGGTGGCGACATGGTGAAAGTTATGGCATGGTACGACAACGAATGGGGTTACAGCCAACGTGTTCTCGACTTGGCAGAATTAGTAGCCGAGAAGTGGAAGTAATAAATTTGTTAGTAGTTGGTAGTTAGTAGTTGGTTTTTAACCACTAACCAAAATGCTGAAATCCCTGACTAAGAGTCAAAACTTGGTCAGGGAATTCTTGTTTTTGGTCATGTAATACTACGGTTGAGCCATTTGTGATTTCTCCAATCGCAGCTGCACCTTGACCAAGCATTTGTACTAATTTGTAGGCTGGCTCTTTTGGTAAGCACAACACCAATTCAAAATCTTCACCACCGTAGAGGCTATACTGTAAGGCTTGTTCTTGGGTTAGCCAGTGCGCAAAAGCTGGTGGCGAAGGAATTTGTGTACGTTCTACTACAGCGCCAACATTACTAGCACGGCAAATTTGTACTAGCGCATCTGCTAAACCGTCGCTGCTGTCCATCCCAGATACCGGCAAGTGGGAAATAGGGGTGTAAGGGTGTGGGGGTTTAAGGGTGTAGGAAGAACCAAGAATTTGCCAGAGGATGGGTAAGACATCTAATCGGGGCTGTGGGCGCTGGTGAGTGCGGATTAAAGCCTTTGTTTCTTCTGGGCTAAGGTTTTCTCCCTTTTCGGGATGCAAGAGCAATTCTAAGCCCGCCCGGGACGCACCATGAACACCAGTAACGATGATTCTATCTCCCACTTGAGCTTGGTGACGGCGGATAATCTGCTGGGGGTAAGCTTGACCAAAAGCAGTAATGGCAATAGTAATTACTGGCGATCGCACTACATCCCCACCCACAATTGGAGTGTTGTATTGTTGTAGGCATTGTGTCATACCTACATACATTTGTTCTACCCAACTTACAGAAACATCACCAGGTAGTCCCAGCCCGACAGTAATTCCTAAGGGGGAAGCACCCATTGCCGCCAAGTCTGATAAATTAGCAGCAGCAGCGCGCCAACCAACATCGACTGCTGAGGTAGTAAGTTCACTAAAATGAATTTTGTCAACTAAAACATCAGTAGTTACTACCAGAGATTGCCCTAGTTCAGTAGTAATTACTGCTGCATCGTCCCCAATAATTTCCTTAGGACAGAAGCGTTGCAAAATTTGTAATAGCCCTTGTTCGCCAATATCTTTAACTAGCAAATAAGATGATTGATTATTCATAATAAGAATTTAATTTTTTTTAGGATATTGTTTAAAGATAATCAAACCAGATTGAGGTAAATTGCTTCTTCCAAATAGGGTAAATTCAATACCCTTGTAACATCATGTTATTTCGTTTTTGAATTGCAGAATTTCATATCTATCAAAAATACCTAAACGAATAATTTAGGTAATCAAAAAGTGATGAAATACTAAAAATGAAAAAAGCAATTACTGTCTTAGTAGCTTTTCCTTTCTTGACCTTGATAGCTTGTCAGCCAACTTCTACTCAGAATGCAACTGCTGAATTTTGTGGAAATTTAGCTAAATTGGAACAGGCTGTTAACCAAATGTCAAATTTAACTCCCGCTTCCACAGTTGGAGATCTCAGAGCCGCGGATAGAGCAGTTGATCAGGCGATCGCAAATGTTAGGGAATCAGCACAAAGGGTGAAAGAAGCTAGAATAGATGATCTCAACCAAGCCTACAATAACCTTGACAAGACGGTTGATAGTCTTTCTAACAGACAAACTCTTGCTTCTGCTGCAACTTCTATTAAGCAAGCATCTGCAAAAGTCAAAGCTGCAAAAGCACAGCTAGATTCCAGTATTAATTGTCCTCAATAAGTATCTGAAGCTAAATAAGCTTTATTAATGAGTAGGGCGGGTGTTTCGTCCGCCCATTATTATTGATAGAAATTTTGAGTCTAAAAAATTTTTATCAATGTCAAAGCAGATACACGTAGATGAGCAAAATTTACGCATATTTTCCCGGCTTGCACCTTTTATTCAAGAATATATTTACCATCACAACTGGACGGAATTACGTCCGGTTCAAATCGCAGCATGTCAAGCGATTTTTGATACAGATGCTCATTTATTAATTGCGGCTGCTACGGCTGCTGGAAAAACAGAAGCAGCGTTTTTACCAGTTTTGACTTTATTACATAAAAATCCCTCAAGTACGATTGGTGCATTGTATATTGGCCCAATTAAAGCTTTAATTAATGATCAATTTGCACGTTTGCATGGTTTACTCAAAGAAGTAGATATCCCTGTTTGGCATTGGCATGGTGATGTTTCTCAAAGTCATAAAAGTAAGCTGCTTAAAAATCCTCGAGGTATTCTGCAAATCACACCGGAGTCTTTAGAAAGTTTATTAATTAATCAATATCATGACATCAAGCGTTTGTTTGGTGATTTACGATTTGTTGTCATTGATGAAATTCATGCTTTTATGGGTACGGAAAGGGGTTGTCAGATTCTTTGTCAGTTGGCTAGGTTGGAAAATTTGACGCAAAAGCAACCCCGTAGAATTGGTTTATCGGCTACTCTTGGTGATTACGCATTGGCTGAGGAGTGGTTATGTTCTGGGAGTAAAAAGTCGGTGATTACACCCAAGATTGAGGGGGGAAATAGGCAAGTTAGGTTGGCTGTGGAGCATTTTTTTGTTGACGTTGATGATGGGGTTATTGATGAAACAAACCACAAAGAAAACAAAGTTCACCAAGAAAGAAAAGCAGGTGAATTACTAGGAGGAAAAAGTAGTTATGAAAGATATATTTTTAATTTGAGTAAGAATCGTAAGTGTTTGATTTTTGCTAATAACAAGTCGCAGACTGAAGCGGTGATTGCTTCTTTACGAAAAGTGGCAATGCAGGAAGGGGAAGCAGATATATATCATGTACATCATGGCAGTATTTCTGCTAGCTTGCGACAAGGTGCAGAAAGGGCGATGCGGGAACCGAATCGACCTGCTGTGACTGCTGCAACTTTAACTTTAGAATTAGGTATAGATATTGGTTATCTTGAACGGGTGATTCAGTTAGAAGCGCCACTTTCTGTAGCAAGTTTTTTACAACGTTTGGGACGTACAGGTAGAAGGGGTGAAGCTGCTGATATGCGCTTTGTTTGTGCCGAAAATGAAGTATTACAAGAAGCATCTCTACCGGAACAAATTCCTTGGCAACTGTTGCAGTGTATTGCAATTATTCAACTTTATTTGGAGGAAAAGTGGATTGAGCCAATTAAGCCTGTGCGATATCCGTTTAGTTTGTTGTATCACCAAACTATGAGCATTTTAGTAGCAGTTGGTGAAATTTCACCAGTTACTCTTGCTCAAAAAGTCTTGAGTTTACCTGTGTTTGCTGCTGTATCCAAAGATGATTTGAAATTATTACTACGCTATTTAATTGATATTAATCATCTACAATTGACTGAAGAAGGTAAACTCATTTTGGGTTTGGCTGGTGAAAGGGTAGTGGGTAAGTTCCAATTTTACGCTGTCTTCCCAGATAATGAGGAGTTCGTGGTTAAGCAAGGAGCTACAGAAATTGGTAGTATATCTATGCCGCCGCCTGTAGGTAATCAATTTGCTTTGGCAGGGAGAACTTGGGAAGTTGTAGAAGTTGATTTTAAAAAGAAGATTATTTTAGTAAAGCAAGTTGAAGGGCAAGCAAGTATTTTTTGGCGTGGTGGTAGCGGTACAATTCATACACGTGTCCTCCAAAGAATGCGACAAGTTTTAGTTGAAGATATAGAATACCCTTATTTGCAAAATAACGCGATTCAGCGTTTACGTATAGTTCGCGAACTCACACGCAATTGTGGATTAGAGCAAAAAAATATTTTACTTTTGGCTAAAGATAAGTGTTGCATTTTTCCTTGGATGGGTACAGTGGCTTATCGGACTTTGGAAAGGTTACTGAACATGTTTTGTCGTGAATCTTTAGCAATTAAAAGTATTGGCGGTGTAAATCCGTATTATTTAATAATTAAATTAGATAAAACAAAAGTTAGCTCTCTTTATCCAGAAATTCTTTCTTTGTGTGAGCAAAGAATTACAGCTGAGAATTTATTGAGTGATGCAGAAGCACCAGAAATTCAGAAGTATGACAAGTTTATTCCCCATGCACTTTTACGGAAAGCTTTTGCGAGTGATCATTTAGATATGGAAGAACTAAGACAACAAGTAGGTTTGTGGTGAATCACACTTGGTTAGGGAATGCGAAGTAGTCGTCAAAAATTTTGTACGTAATAAGGGATGACAATTCTTTATGTCTTGAAGTCTTCCTGGTTAGTAATTTTTTTTCACCACTAAGGCACAAAGACACTAAGTATTTTGAAGTCAGGTATATAGCCTTTGCAGTAAGGTGCAGTACAAGAATAGGACTTACGCACGTCTACGAACCTTTGGCTTTTTTGGCGTCTTGGCGGTTCAATAGTCCTGAGAGAAAAAACGAACACAGATGTACACCGTTAAAGTTGTACTTCATCCAAATGAGAAGCGTTAGAATTAGCTGTCGTTAGCTTGTCTTAATTAATTCGTGAACAACAAGATTCCTGTCTGACTTGAAAAGCCAGGGCTCTGGCCATCTTAATTTTCACAACTCAACTAGGATTGCTATACTATAAAAAGATAATTTCTTTAATACTTATTTAGGTATCGCCTTTGTTGCCTGTCATTGAGTAAAAACTTAATTCTCTGCTGATACTTGCTGGTGGTAAGTACAGTTCAGTTGGACTCTGCACTGCGCTTCTAGTGCAAAGACTTTGCTGTGAATTTATGAACTCAAAGACATACCAACAAAGGATCTTTCAATGGAATTCAAACCACTTTTTACAGGTAAGTTGGTTCGCCTTGCTGCACCTAGATTGGAAGACAGCGAATATTTTGCCAAATGGTCTGAAAACGACGAGTATTTACGCATCATGGATAATGATCCGGCCCGTCCAATCACTCCAGAAACCTGGACAGAATTTCAAAGCAGTATGACTGCTTCGCCTAACGGGTTCCATTTTCATCTGCGTACTTTAGCAGATGATACTTTGATTGGCTGCGCTGGCTTGTTCAATATTCAGTGGATGCATCAGATTGCTTCATTGGGTATTGCAATTGGTGATCCGGCATATTGGGGTAAAGGTTATGGTACAGATGGACTAAGACTGCTGTTGGGATACGCCTTCCGGGAATTAAACCTCTACCGAGTAGGATCATCAACTATTAGTTATAATATCCGGTCAATTAAAGCCCATGAAAAAGTAGGATTCCGTCAAGAAGGAACTCAACGCAGCTTTATTCAACGGGAGGGTAAGCGTTTTGATTTGATTGTGTATGGTATTTTGCGTCCAGAGTGGGAGGCGCTTCAGATAGAATAAAATAGGAAAAAAGATAAAGGGAAAGGGAAAAATAAAACCCTTTCACCTTGATCTTTTACCTTTAACTTTCTTATTTTGCTCCCATTTCCGTCACAATACTACGTGTGAAGTCTACACGCTGTTCAAATTCCAAGCCTTTGACAGTATTGACAAAATCATTGGTATTCTCAGGCAATTTATAGTCTGAGGGAACTTGAATCACAGCACCTTCTTCCATTCCTTGCGCTAAACGCAACCATACGTCTATCTTGGCACTGGAACTTAAAGCAGTGTAGGCGCGGCTAATGTCACTATTAGCACGGCTAGCTATGTCACGTTGTGCTTGTAGCTGCTGTTCCTTTGGCAATGCTTTGATTTGATCGTATAATGCCGCAGCTGTATCTTGGGCAGAAGTTTGATTTGCTGGTATCAATTTATCTTTAATGTCTAGATAACCGAACCAGAGTAAGGCTAGCTGAGTATCAACTTCAAATTTGCGAAACTGTTCTACAGCTTTTTTGGTTCTTTCGTCAGTTGCAAATGTCATAAAAAGTCTCCGATTACTTTACCAAAACAGGGTAACTAAAATTACTGAGGTTAATTTGCTATCCCTCACTCACAAAATCTTATAAATCAGGTATTTTAGATTAACCCTACTTCAGGTAGAAATAGCTTCCGTAGCTTTTGACAGATGTAATTAATACATTTATGGCTAGATAAAATTGGAATTTGATGAAATTACAAATATGATCGCTACCAGATTAATGCAAGCTGGTGTGCAAACAGGCGATCGCATTTTTACCAGAATTACCCAAAGGACTAATCGGCAAAATCCATCGTCAGACACTGCGAAATTGGACAATTGCCTAAATTAACTTCTCAGCCTACAGTTGGGACTTGCAAAATGGGTAATGATTCTATGGCGGTAGTTAACTCCCAACTCCAAGTGCATGGAGTCCAAGGACTGCGAGTGGTAGATGCATCAATTATGCCTTCTATTATTGGTGGTAACACTAATGCTCCCACAATCATGATTGCTGAAAAAGCTGCCGATATGATTAAAAATTACTAAGTTTTTCAGATTTCATGCACAGGCTTTTTGAATCAAAAGGTTAGTATCCAAATACCCTATTAACTAAGAGACATCATGTCCACCCTAGAAAATCTCAACCAAAGTAACCAAAGCCCCTTAGCGCAGACGCTGCTGCAAATGATTACGGCTCCTTGGGTGACTCAATCGATCTACGTAGCTGCTAAATTAGGTGTTGCCGATTTACTTCAAGATGGTGCTAAAAGCAGTGAAGAACTAGCAAAATCTACTGCTGTTGATGCAGAATCTTTGTATCGGGTATTGCGGGCTCTCGCAAGTATTGGCATTTTTAGTGAAGACGAGAACCGTCATTTTCAACTTACACCAATGGCAGAATTACTCAGAAGTGGTGTTTCTGGTTCATTGCGTGATGTTGCCGTTATGTGTGGTGGTGAAGATTGGCGCTGGCAACCCTTAGGAAAAATTCTTTATAGTGTCAAAACTGGCAAACCAGCATCTGATTATGTAAATGGAATGCCTATCTTCGAGTATTTGGGTCAAAACCCAGAAGCAGCTGCTATTTTTCATGCAGCAATGACTAGTTTTTCGGCAGTTGAAATCACTGGTGTTGTGGCTGCATACGACTTCTCATCTATCCAAACTCTAGTTGATGTTGGTGGTGGACATGGTAGTTTGCTGACTAGTATCCTTCAAGCTAATCCGACATTGAAGGGAATTGTTTATGATTTACCAAGTGTAGTTGCAGGTGCAACTCAGCATATAGAAGCAATTGGACTAAAAGAACGTTGTCAAGCGATCGGTGGAGACTTTTTTGCATCCGTACCCAGTGGTGGTGATGCTTACATCATGAAACATATTATTCATGATTGGGATGATCTAAAGATGCATTCAAATTCTCAAAAACTGTCATCAAGTGATTCCAGAAAACGGCAAAGTTCTGATTATAGAAGCTGTGATTTCAGGAGTTAACGAACCCTCTCCTGGTAAATTTATTGACATTGAAATGTTAATCATGACTACTGGTGGACGCGAACGCACCGCTAGCGAATATAAAGAACTGTTTGCTGCTGCTGGGTTTCAACTTACCAATATCATCCCAACTCCATCTCCTGTCAGTGTGATTGAAGGGGTAAAAGTATAGTTATAGTTAGTTGTTGGTTGTCAATGATTTTTTCTTCCTTGTCCCGTTCCCAAGGTTGTTGTAAAAAACCTACATTTGTCAGGATAGAGGGGCTAGATTTTTTATAGGCATTACAGTTCAACATCCATCTTGCCAGCTTTCTGTAGTTGCTGAATCCCCAATTCTCCCAGCCACCAACCAACTGCCCCTGCTACTCCTGCAAGTATAGTCAACAGTAACAATAGCCAATGCTGGGTAACTATTTTGACAAATGGGTCTGCCCTAGAAGTTTTGATCAAAAAAGCAGCAAGTAGTAAACCGCCTAAATTAGCACTACTAAAAAAGAGGACGTTCCCGAGTAAACGGTTGATTTTGCGTCGATAGTTCCCCACGAAAAACATCACCAATTCTGTCACTAAGACAGTGGCAGCTAAGTAAAGTGAGATAATTGGCGATATTAACCCTAGTAGTAGTGCTAGAGGCAGAATCATTAACGCCACACTACCACGACGTTGCAAACGTGCCATTCCTAAAGTCAGGAAAATACCTCCTAGTGGAGCCCAAGCTAATAGCTGAAAGCCAGGTGGTGCAAAGGGTCCGACAATAATCACAGCAATCACCATGCCTATCGTCATGAAGGCAGCAAATACATAATCTCTTAAACGCCAAGAAGTTCTCATGGAGAATGCTGTCAATCTAAAGAGAACAGAAAGCGATCGCACTGACTACTATATTTGGATTGTAGTAGATCATGAACTTGTAGTACAGCACACCGATAAATGCCTCCTGTCTCCTGCCTTCTGCCTTCGTTTACAATATTTAGGGGCAATCACAACCAATTACCACAACCGGAGATAGTTATGCGACTCCTACACACAATGTTGCGTGTTGGCAATTTGGAAGAATCGCTGAAGTTCTACTGTGATCTTTTGGGAATGAAGTTGCTGCGGCAAAAAGATTATCCAGGGGGAGAGTTTACTCTGGCTTTTATTGGTTATGGTGAGGAAAGTGACCACACAGTTATTGAACTAACTTATAACTGGGGTGTGGATAAGTATGATTTGGGCAATGCTTACGGTCATATTGCCATCGGAGTTGATGATATTTATGCTACCTGTGAAGAAATTAAAAAACGTGGTGGGAAAGTAGTGCGAGAACCAGGGCCAATGAAACATGGTTCTACGGTAATTGCTTTTGTGGAAGACCCAGATGGGTATAAAGTAGAACTTATTCAACTGGGTACTCAAGGTTCTGCTCTTAAACAGGAAGAACAAAAACTTGTAACTCAGTAATTCTGAGGCACAATTGCAGGAGATAGAATTGAGCGTCAAGCAATGCCGACAACGGAGGATTCGTTCGCCCAAATTCTTAGCGGGGGGTTTAGTCGGTTGGGGCGTCCTTAGCCAGATGTGCTTATCCGCAAAGGCGGATTCTCTGCTACTTCAACCGTCGCCAGAAACTCAAAGCTCTGACTCTAGCTTACAAGCAGTCATTCCAGAGGACAATATCGCCACAAATAATGTGGAAGTCTTACCTCCAGAAACTGATGTTAGTGCTGGGCAAACAGAGTTTTCAAACATAGCAAACTCTGAGTCATTAGTAAAAAATGAAGTGTTTGGTAATCTTGACGTTGATTCTGATTTGCGAACACAGCAAACTTCAGTTTCAGAATTATCTGATGTTCAGCCAACAGACTGGGCTTACCAGGCATTAAAATCACTCATGGAAAAATATGGTGTCATTTCTGGTTACACAGATGGCACCTTTCATGGTAATCGTCCCATGAGCCGTTATGAGTTTGCTGTTGCTCTTGCAGCTACTTTATCTAAGGTTGAAGATATTATTGCTGATAGAATGAGCGATCGCTTTATCCAAGAAGACGTAATTGTCTTACGGCGATTGCAAAAAGAATTTCGTTCGGCTTTAGATGATTTAGAGCAAAGAGTTGATAATTTAGAAGCACGCAACAGCGAATTACAAGCACACCAATTTTCTACAACTACGAAACTACATGGTGAAGCAATTATTGCTTTGACTGATGGTACTGATGCTAGCAAAACTGTGGTTTCCCGTTCCCGTTTAACCCTCTCCACTAGCTTCAATCAACAAGATGTACTTGTGACTCAATTAGAAGCTGGTAACAATGGTGGAGATGCAATTGGTTTGGCACAGCAAGACGAGAATAATTTGCTGGGAAGTACTGGTTTAATTGCCAATGGCGGTGGACTTGATTATGTGGAAGTAGACTCTGATCTCAAGTTGAGACGCTTACACTATACTTTTCGTCCTTCCGAAGATGTGGCGGTGACAGTGGGTGCAAAAATGTCACCACGAGATTTTATTGACCATAATAAATATGCCAACAACGAGGCGGTTGATTTTAGTTCTAGCTTTTTTCTCAATAATCCTTTGATTGTTCAAAATCAAATTGACCGCAATGGCGGTGCAGGTGCTGCTGTGCAGTGGAACCCTGGCAATGGTCAATTCACGATGCGATCGCTCTACATTGCTGCCGATGCTGACCAACCAAATTTTACCAGCACAGAAGGGGGTTTATTTGGCGATCGCTATCAAGCTAGTGTGGAAGTTGAATACTCACCTAGTAACAAGCTAGCTTTGAGGCTGCAATACACAAATGCCCTGATTAATAACACAGACATTAACGCCTTTGGTGTCAATGCCGAGTATAGCCTCAATAGGAATGCAGGCATTTTTGGACGCTTTGGATTTGGTAATTACAATGGATATAATACCGCCATCGACGAGGATTTAGATTTACATCCGGTGACATGGGCTGTAGGTGTGGGATTTCGTAACCTTTTGCTTCCCGGTACTGTTGCGGGTGTAGCGATCGGTCAGCCTTTTATCAGTGAAGATTTAGGAAATGCCACTCAGACAAACTTTGAAGCATTCTATAATCTCCAACTCAGTGACAATCTGAGTATCACCCCCACATTTTCATTAGTCACAAACGCCGATAACGATAGTTCTAACAACACTATTTGGCAAACCACCCTCAGAAGTGTATTTTCGTTTTAAATTGAGAAATGAAGATAGTTAGTAGTTGACCACTAACTACTAACCACTATCAATTTGCAACCATAGATACAAGCGGCTGTAAGCAATTCATGCTGGGATAATAGTCTAAGACAAATACGTCCGTAGTTTAAAATCCGTCTTAAAAAGCTTTGAGGTTCCCTCCGGGACGCTGCGCGAACGCCGGAAGTCCTAGCACCCTTACGGGAAGCTACTTCGTGTCTACAAACTTTTCGCAAAATCTAAAATCCAAAATTGTAAAAATGCAGCCTACAGATCCAGATAAATTTACAGATAAAGCTTGGGAAGGGATTGTCAAATCTCAGGATATAGTACGTGCTTATCAACAACAGCAATTAGATGTAGAACATTTAATTATTGCTCTATTACAACAAGAAAATGGGTTAGCAGCACGAATTTTTAACCGTGCTGGTGTAGATGCTAACCGTTTGCTACAGCAACTAGAAGATTTTATCCGTCGTCAGCCGAAAGTTGGTAGAAGTGATCAGCTTTACTTAGGGCGTTCTTTAGATAATCTATTGGACTTAGCCGAAGAAGCAAGAGTACGGATGAAGGATTCTTACATATCCGTAGAACATATGCTGCTGGCTTTTGTCGAAGATGAACGTGTCGGACGACGGATAGTCAAAGGTTTTAATTTAGATAGTGCGAAGTTAGAAGCTACGATTAAAGCAGTTCGTGGTAGCCAAAAAGTCACAGACCAAAATCCCGAATCTCGCTATGAAGCTTTACAAAAATTCGGTAGAGACTTGACAGAACAGGCAAAGTCTGGCAAGCTCGACCCGGTAATTGGGCGGGATGACGAAATTCGGCGGGTAATTCAGGTATTGTCTCGGCGTAGCAAAAATAACCCTGTTTTGATTGGTGAACCAGGAGTTGGCAAAACTGCGATCGCTGAAGCTTTAGCACAACGCATTATCAATGGTGATGTCCCCGAATCTTTGAAAAATCGCCAACTTATTGCCCTAGATATAGGTAGTTTAATTGCTGGCGCTAAATACCGAGGTGAATTTGAAGACCGCCTGAAATCAGTTCTCCGGGAAGTTACGGAATCAAACGGTCAAATTGTCTTATTTATCGATGAGCTACACACCGTTGTTGGTGCGGGTTCCGGGCAACAAGGCTCAATGGACGCAGGCAATTTACTCAAACCAATGTTGGCACGAGGAGAACTGCGGTGTATTGGTGCTACCACCTTGGATGAGTACCGTAAATATATTGAAAAAGACGCAGCCTTAGAACGGCGTTTTCAACAGGTATTTGTAGATCAGCCCAGCGTGGAAAATACAATTTCTATCCTGCGAGGACTGAAAGAACGTTATGAAGTCCATCACAACGTTAAAATATCAGACTCAGCGTTAGTAGCAGCTGCTACCCTCTCAGCCAGATACATTAATGACCGCTTTTTACCAGATAAAGCAATTGATTTGGTAGATGAAGCCGCCGCCCAATTGAAAATGGAGATTACCTCCAAACCGGCTGAGTTGGAAGCGATTGATCGTCGCCTGATGCAGCTAGAGATGGAAAAACTGTCCTTGGCGGGAGAAGAAAAGGCTGTACCCCAAACGAAAGAGCGTTTAGCGCGAATTGAGCTAGAAATTAGCAATTTAACCGCCAAACAGCAGGATTTGAATGGACAATGGCAAGGTGAAAAGCAGCTATTAGAAGCCATTAGTGCTTTAAAGCAAGAAGAAGAAAAGCTGCGAGTACAAATAGAACAAGCAGAACGGGCTTACGATTTAAATAAAGCTGCTCAGTTGAAGTATGGCAAGTTGGAAGGAGTGCAACGCGATCGCGAAGCAAAAGAAACCGAACTCCTGAAAATTCAAAGTCAAGGTAAAACCTTATTGCGGGAACAAGTCACTGAAGCCGATATTGCTGAAATCGTCGCCAAATGGACAGGAATTCCCGTTAATAGTTTGTTGGAGTCGGAACGGCAGAAATTACTCAAACTCGAAAGCCATCTACACGAACGAGTAATTGGACAACAGGAAGCTGTCTGTGCTGTTGCCGCTGCCATTCGTCGCGCCCGTGCTGGAATGAAAGATCCAGGCCGTCCCATCGGTTCATTTTTATTCATGGGACCGACGGGAGTTGGCAAAACGGAACTCGCCCGTGCTTTAGCCCAGTTTTTATTTGATTCTGATGACGCCTTAGTGCGTTTGGATATGTCTGAGTATATGGAGAAACATTCAGTTTCTCGGTTAGTGGGTGCGCCTCCAGGATACGTCGGCTACGAAGAAGGCGGTCAACTATCAGAAGCAATTCGCCGCCGTCCTTATTCGGTGGTGCTGTTAGATGAAGTTGAGAAAGCCCATCCAGATGTGTTTAATATTCTGCTACAAGTACTTGATGACGGTAGAATTACGGATAGTCAGGGGCGAACCGTTGATTTTCGCAATACTGTCATTGTCATGACTAGTAATATTGGTAGCGAACACATCTTGGATGTTTCCAGCGATGACTCCCAGTATGAAAAAATGCGGAATCGGGTAATGGATGCTTTGCGATCGCACTTCCGTCCGGAATTTCTCAATCGGGTTGACGATTTAATTATCTTCCATGCCCTCAATCGTAGTGAGATGCGGCAAATCGTGCGGATTCAACTCAAACGGGTGGAATATTTACTTAGAGAGCAAAAAATCTCTTTGGAAATATCTCCTGCTGCCTGTGATTACTTAGTGGAGGTGGGGTACGATCCAGTTTATGGCGCTCGTCCAATTAAACGGGCAATTCAAAGAGAAGTAGAGAATGCGATCGCGACCAAAATCTTGGAGAATACCTTTATTGCAGGGGACACGATTGTCATTGATAAGGCAGATCACGAATTAACCTTTAGTAAAAAAAAGGTAGTGCAAATACCCATGCCAGATAGTACAACTTCCTACATACTGGAAGCATCGCGGGAAGCATAGATCTTGGAGAGATGCAGCCCTTTAGTGGTGAATCCAAAAAACAATTTTTCTTAGTGTCTTGGTGGTGAATCAAATTTCTTTTTGAAACACAAAGACACTAAGACAAAAAGGGATTTTCATCAGCCAATGGTATTAGCGTTGTGAAACCGCTAGAGGTGCAGAGTATACAGAGGTAAGATGTTTCAATCCTAAGATTTAAATTTTTATTGCTACTAGTATTTTAGAGAAAATACGCAAGAAGTGAACCAATAGTGAGTTATGTAGTGGTCATTAAATGTTACTTTGACAGGTTTTTAGGGAAAAATGTGATTGTATACACAAGTACTTTTTCATACAAAAAACAAGGTAACAGTATTTTATGCAACTCATTACTTCCTTGGATATTAGAAACTCCGAGTATTTTTCTAAAGATAGGTTTATTAGTTACCATCATCAGATGCGTCTCGTTGCTTCTCTGGGTAGTCAAGTAAGCAACATTCTGGAAATTGGAATTTTTAATTCCTTTCTCAAAGACCTCCTGAAGTTAAATGGCTACAAAGTTACTACTGCTGATGTTGACCCTAACCTCAAGCCAGACATTATTTTGGATCTAACAGCAGACTTTTCGTTGCCCAAAGATAAATTTGATGTCGTGGTACTGTTTCAAGTGCTAGAACATCTGCCTTATGAACAGTCCGAACAAGCTTTAAAGAAACTTGCAGAAGCAACAAAAAGATTTCTGGTAATTTCGATTCCCTACAATACTCAGTATTTAACACTCCAACTGAGATTTTCTTTCTTGCCTAGACCAAGACATTTATTACTCAAAATTCCTAGATTCTGGAGTCAAAAGCCAATGTGTGACCAACACTACTGGGAAATAGGATTAAAAGGATATCCAAAAGCGCGCATTTTCAACTCAATAGCCAAAATAGGGTTAAATGTTAAGCAAGAATTTCTTGACCCTACCAATCCATACCATTACTTTTTGGTACTAGAAAAAACTCCAAATACCTAGTATTTTCTATTAAGAGATTAACAAGTTCGTAATCAGAAATTTAAGTAAGTCAGTGGAAATAAGTATAACACGAGTTACGAAAAGTATACATACACCAAACCCTTACCAAGGATGAATGACAAAGGACAAATGACGGCCCTAACTAGTTAACTTTATTTGTGCCGACTTACTTGGTGTTTAATTAAATGAAGACAATAGCATGTAGGGAAATCCGAATCACTATTTGACGGCAAACAATGCTAAATAAAAGAATTAAAACCTAAGCGCAGCTATTAAGATCCTAAATGGTTATTGTGCCTTATTGCTTTCTTTGGGCTTTTCCTTGATGGCAAAGGGCTGGGGTATGTTTACCACATTCAATATTTAAACATTTGCACCTTAAGATCACTAATCATGCTAGAACAAGGAACCATCAGTATTCATACTGAAAATATATTCCCGATTATCAAGAAGTCTCTTTACTCAGATCACCAAATCTTCTTACGGGAATTAATATCTAACGCCGTCGATGCCATCCAGAAGTTGAACATGGTATCCCGTGCCGGAGAATACTCTGGCGATATCGGTGAACCAGAAATTCAAATTGCTATAGACAAAAACAATAAAACCCTCTCTATCACCGATAACGGTATCGGGATGACAGCAGATGAGGTGAAAAAGTATATTAACCAGGTTGCTTTCTCTAGCGCCGAAGAATTTATTCAGAAGTATAAAAGCACATCTGACCAGTCAATTATTGGTCACTTTGGTCTAGGCTTTTACTCTTCCTTTATGGTGGCGCAAAAAGTCGAGATTGATACCCTATCTTACAAAGAAGGAGCGCAGGCTGTTCACTGGAGTTGCAATGGTTCGCCAGAGTTCACTCTAGAAGAATCACCTCGTACGACTCGTGGTACAACAATTACTCTTCATTTGATGGAGGAAGAACTAGAATACTTAGAAGCAGCACGAATTAAAAATCTTGTCAAGACTTACTGCGATTTCATGCCAGTGCCAATTAAACTGGATGGCGAGGTGTTAAATCGACAAAAAGCACCGTGGCGTGAATCTCCCAGTAATTTAAGTAAGGAAGACTATATAGAATTTTATCGCTACCTCTATCCTTTCCAAGAAGACCCCTTACTATGGGTGCATTTGAATACAGATTATCCTTTTATCATCAATGGGATTCTGTATTTTCCGAAGCTAAGACCGGATGTTGATGTCACCAAAGGGCAAATAAAGTTATTCTGCAATCAAGTTTTTGTCAGTGATCACTGCGAAGAAATTATTCCCCAATTTCTTTTACCGATGCGGGGTGTAATTGATAGCAGTGATATTCCTCTAAACGTATCACGCAGTGCTTTACAGACCGATCGCACTGTCAAGAAAATCGGTGATTACATTGCCAAAAAAGTAGGCGATCGCCTCAAAGAACTCTACCGTGACAACCGCGATCAATATATTAGTGCTTGGAAAGACCTCGGTACTTTTGTTAAGTTCGGGGTGATGAACGATGAAAAGTTCAAAAAGCAAGTCGAAGACATTCTAATTTTCCGCAGTACTGCTGAGCTATCAAACCAAACCGCTTCCGAAACCCCAGCTGTACAAGTACAATCTGAAGGGGAAGACGCTTGGCAAGATGTCACTCCCCCTTCCTCACCAGCAGAGGGAACTGAAGGGGGATCATACACAACCCTCAAAGAATATTTAGAACGCAACAAAGAACGCCACCAAAACCGCGTTTTCTATTGTACCGATGAAGCAGCACAAGCCACCTACGTTGAACTTCACAAAAAACAAGGGTTAGAAGTCCTGTTTATGGACTCCTTCATAGACACCCACTTTATCAATTTCCTCGAACGCGAATTCCAAGATGTCAAATTTACGCGTGTAGACTCTGATTTAGATCAGACTCTCCTAGATAAAGATCAAGCTACAGAGATAGTTGATCCCAAAACAAATAAAACCCGTGGCGAGGTGATTAAAGAGTTATTTGAGAAAGCCCTCAACAAACCTAAATTAAACATCCGTACCGAAGCCTTAAAATCAGATAATCCCCAAAGCACACCTCCCGCAATGGTGTTGTTACCAGAGATTTTGCGTCGCCTCCGGGAAATGAATGCACTCATGCAGCAGCAAATGGTAGAGTTTCCTGAAGAGCATATTTTGCTGGTAAATACTAGCCACCCCCTGATTCAGAACTTAGCGACCCTTAATCAAGGTAGTATTATTCAGGGTGGAGGTGAATCACCTACAGGTCAGTTAGTCAACATGATTTGCCAACATATTTATGATTTGGCACTCATGTCTCAAAAAGGGTTTGATGCTGAAGGAATGAAAGGCTTTGTTGAACGTTCTAATGAAGTTTTAACAAAGTTGACAGAACAAGCAACAAAGTAATCCCCATATTTAAAGATGGGGAAAGGTGAAAGGGGAAAGGTGAAAGGGAAAAATACTCACAAATACCTTTACCTCATCTCCACTACCCGCAAGCAGCTATACAATAGAAGATTGTGTTCAAAATAAATTGGAGATTCTCCTATGTCTCGTCGCTGTGATTTAACTGGCAAAAAGGCCAATAACGCCTTTGCAATTTCCCACTCCCACCGCCGCACTAAGCGTATTCAGAATGCCAACTTGCAAAGTAAGCGCGTTTGGTGGCCCGAAGGTAATCGTTGGGTGAGACTCAAATTGTCTACCAAAGCTATCAAAACCTTAGAAAAAAAAGGTTTAGCAGCTATGGCTAAAGAAGCAGGGATTAATCTCAATCATTACTAACAGTGAGTTTTATTTCCTAGTCTGTGGCTGGGAATTTCATAAGTGAGGCATAACCTCACTTTATCTATCTCTATACTCAAAAACAAGCTAATAGTGTTTCACAAAAATCCCAGCCCCTCTCCTTAGTAAGGAGAGGGGTGCCAAAGGCGGGGTGAGGTTGTTTATTATAAGTAATTAATCGAACTCAATATAACAACAAAAAACCAGTATATTTTCTTATAATCTCTCTGTTTTAGAGAGAGTTTTAAGCATTTAATATTATTTTTTCTTGGCTGATAAGTTTTTCAGAAAAAGTGGGTAGTATAAGCTTACTTTACTTACAACATCTTTTATGAACTGATTTAAATATGCAAAATATTCCTGCAAATCAAATGTAAAGTTGTGGCTTTATTATTTTTTGTAGGCTATAAATTATTGATTTAAACAGTCACTTGTTATGTGTAGAAAAACTGCATATATTTTCATTGACATTAATTTAATACATTTTTATTGCTACTAATCGAATCATCATCAGCCTAAGATTTTCAGAAGTAGCTGCATAAAAAAACTTGCTTTTGCTAACACCATTTATAGCAAGGCATAATTTGCAATTTTATGAACTTTTCAAAATCAAAAATATAATTCTTGACAGGGAGTGAGCCATGTCTCCAAATCGCGATTTAGTCAAGGCAATAAAAATTTTCTACCAAAAAATTTCTCAAGGTTCTTCTTCTCTAATTAAAGAGCAAATTTTATGGCTACTACGAGCTTCTTTAATTAGCAGGAGACAATCAGACTGGTTAAATGCTGGCTTTGTTTTACCAACTGTGGCAATGGTATCACTAGTAGTTGTTTTATTAACAACTGCGATTTTATTTCGGTCTTTTGAACGCTCGAAAAATGCTAGTAATGTTCGTGTAAATGAGGCTGTTCTTAACGCCGCAACACCAGCAATTGATCGTGCGAGAGCGAAATTAGATGCTTTATTTGAAGATCCAACATTACCACGAGGAACTCCATCCGATAGCGCTTTATATGATGTTCTGAAAAAAGATAAGTATAGGTTAGGCGATGAAACTCGATTGAAGCTAGCTTATAACTTTAACAGTACTACTGGAATTCAAACTAGTGATACTATCGAAGATGATGAAACGCTAAAAACTGCTTGGAAATTTGCCGTTGATACAGACAATAACGGCAAAAAAGATAGCTATGTTTTATATGGAATCTATTTCCGCTCACCTGGGAGAAACTCTAGTGGACAATTCACACGTGAAAGAAGCCCTTTAGATGCCAGAACTCCACCGATGGATGATGCTTCGACTAACCAGCAGTGCAGCACCGCAGCTGGTTTTTCAAGCTTAGTTGGTAACTCTAGTTGGTATAAACTCCAATCAGGGAATTTAGGCAAAAGCTTTTTTATTTATACAGTAAATGTGCCAATTACTCAGTCAGAATTTAATAGTCTAACTGATCAAACTGGATATGAACCATATAAGGGTAACAAAGGATTTGTCGCATTAGAATTTCAACAAGATCGCAGTCGTATTCCCCTTCCTTACAATGCTGTTTGGTATGAAAATGATTTAGAAATAGTAACTGGTGCCACAGATGTTAAATTAAATGGAAGAATCCATACAAATGGCAACTTGCTAGTAGGAGTAAACGTCACTACAGGTAGTGCAGGTAGTATAAAGTTTCGACAAGTTAGTAGTAAATCATCCTGTTTCTATAACCAAGAAAATGGTTTAATTTCGGTTGGAGGTAATGTTGGTAATGGAAGTCTTTCTCAAGTTGGTAATCAAGATAGTAACGTAAGCGTTGACCTTTACAGAGGTTTTGGGCAAGCTATCCCGAATAATAGTACCTACAGACCTTATATTAATAGCACCAACAAATCTACAGATAGTAGTGGTGGTTCACAAATTGGATTTAACGATGCAGCATACGAGCAACGCATTGCTCAGATGAAAAGTGATGGTATAGCTTTATGTGCCGATTGTCAAAGTGCAACTACTATCACTGTCTTCAAAAGTGCCGTCGAAGACAGTTCCTATCCAGAAGAAGTTAAAAACAATGTCGATGATCAGGTAACTAGCAGTGATGATATAGCTACTGCTAAAGAAGTGCTAGCAAAAGAAATAGAAATTTATCTACGCAACCGGACACGACGAGTTCCTTTTGCGGAAGTACCAGGTATAGGTGCTACTGCTGTTGGAGCATTAGATGGATATACAACCATTAATAGCTTAGATCCTCCAGTAGCTTGGAGAGAACCACTAGATTCCGATAACAAATTAAGAGGTACAAGTATTAACCTCAACACATCTCAGCTAGAAGCGACAAATCCTGATGAGCAAAAGCAAACAGGTGTACAAGAAAAATTAGGCGATCGCGTATTAGTTGGTAATAACCTACCTGCTAAATGGCTACAGGGAACTGAATATGTTGGTTCAGAAGTAAACCAGCTAATTTCCAGCAGTAGTGGCTCTGTTAACTGGACTCTACCAACAAGTGGTTCAAATGCTAATAAGCAAAGATGGCGTAACACTCAAGTAGAAGCGATTGCAGACTTGGGTATCTCAGACCGCAATGGTTTTTGGGAAGAAAAAGCCGCAGAGAATCCCGTCAACCCTCTAGACGCGGTGGGTGGAGTCAGGATTGTTACTGGTGCAGGTATATATGTGGATGGGTCTGGGACTTCCGATACAACTAATGGCCCATTTTACGGTCGTCAAGATTATTCATTTCTGCCAGATCCACCAGATCCTACTTCTGCTGATAATACTGATATTCCTGTCTGGTCAGACACTATGCCCATGACTAGTGCTAACTCAACAGAAACTCGCAAAGGCGACTTACTGATGCGAGCAACAGCAGTTTATCACTACAAAATAGATTCTGGCACTGATCAAGAGCCAGTTGCTTGTGTAAGCAGCTACTATGATCCTACAAATACAACTACAGCCCAAAATCAAAACGCTCTACCTTGGAATGCTAATGCTAACGGTAAATCTAATAACGGTATAGTTTACGATTTTCCTGGTAGAAGCACATTTACTACTTATAAAGCTCGTCTGCAACGACAAGCAAAGTTGAAATTTCCTAGTGGACGTTGGGTTAATGAACCTTTAAAAAATGCTTTGGATAAAATTGGTACTGCAACCACAGTACCTAGTACGGGTCTACAGCTAGAAGATTACTCAGCAATTGATACAGCTCTTTGTTCCATTTCAATTTTGGCTGGTGCTACTCCTTCTACTTCTCTTACCAACAAACCTCCTCATGGCGCAATTAAAGAAGCATCTTTCCTAGATGGTAGAGAAGCCAAGCAAATTAGTACCTCAAGCTCAACAAGTGTTGCAGACTTATCTACTAGCTACGACCTGGACTTAGAACAGCGTCAACCTTTAGAAATTCGGGTGACAGATATAGATTTAGGTATGTTAGCTGATACAACAATTACTCAGAGTGGTAGCACAGCTGAGTATTTCTTGCCTTATAGTGGCATTATTTATGCCTCTAGAGAAGATGCACTTGTTGATCAAAGTAATTCAGCTTCAAAATCGCTCAGTAGCACTGATTTTAAGCTCGATCCTACTCGACGTCCCAACGGTGTCCGCCTCATCAATGGCGTAACTCTGGCAAGGAAACCAAGCACTAATAACAATGCTTACAATGCCAAAGAAAAAGGTCTGATTTTAGTAAGCAATGTACCAACATATATCAAAGATAAATTTAACTTACATCGCAGTGCTGTCGTAGATGATGCAACCACTGTAGGAGTAGATGAAAGTACCACAGAAATTGAGGAATTTACAGAAACAGAGTTGGGAGGTACAGACTTCTACAACCGCAGTACTCCTAATACTAAATTTGCCTGTCGGATCGGTAGAACTGGTTGTTCTAGTACTACAGGTAACGGTGACTACTGGCGACCTGCTACAATCATTGCCGATTCTATGACCTTATTGTCTGGTGGTTTTAAAGACGGTTTCCGTAGTGATAGTGATTATGATCTAAATAACAACATAGGCACTTTAGTTACCTCCCAAAAAGCTGACTCAACATATAACGATACCTATTTTGCTACCTTAGATCCAGTTTCGAGAAATATTGTCAGAAATCGTCTCAAAAATGGCTTTTGGGAAAATAGCTTTGCTACGAGTGCAGATTGGTGGACACCCGCTACTGGTACAATTTTTCCGAAAACAACTATGGGGTCTTACGTAAAAAATGGTATCACACCCATTCAACGACGGGTGAATGCTAACCCCATGTATGTTATGGAAATCTGCCGTAAGGATTTGGTGTCAGAATGTCAACCTGGTGATTGGTATATTGGGTTTGATATTGATGGCGATGGTGCTTTAAGTAATACACCACAAAATTACACTATACCAGGAACTACTTCGGGTACCACAACAACAGTAACGCTTACTGAGAGTCAAATCAAGAGTTATCAGTTAGGGCAAGCAATAATTGCTTCCTACAATCTTAGTAGTCCTTCTAGTAGTCCTGATACTAACAGTAACAACATACTAACTAATAGTGAATTAGGCTGGACTACTGCATTCACTACTTCTAGTAATAGTAAGAATATTAGACAACGCCTTGGTGCTGGTGACACAGGTAGTTTGGCACTAGTTGAAACAGATCGACGTTATCCCCGTCGGGTTGCCTTTGCACGGAACGATAGTAATCAATTAGTGACTGTATCTGCTACTGCTACTACTTATAAACCAATGGGAGTTGGTTGTCCTGTATACATTTCTACGTATATCAGCGCTAGTGATACTAACTACAGAAATAATGGATGTACTTATGCTAGTAGTCCAGTTGAATATACTAACTACGGCATGAAAGGAGATAATTCCCTCTGGTTTAGAGGAACATCTAATACTAGCAACCCACCAAACCCAACCTTAAGTCCAAATTACGAAACCGACCGTCAGTTGTTCTATTATCCTCCCATAGATGGGGATGACGCTGATACAAATCCTGATTTAGATGGTCAACCACGTCTAGTACCAGTATTACAAATTCATGATGCTAACAGTACCCCTACTGATGGTGCAGGTAACGCCAGAGGTGATACGACATCCCAAGACAACTTTCGATTGCAATGGCTACAAGTAGCTGATGCCAGTACTACATTTAATGCAACCTTTGTAGTTGGCAACAGTCCTAGTAGACCAGAAGAAATTTCCGCAGGTTTGCAGAACTTAGTACGGTTTTTGGAAAGCTGGTACTTCCAAACCAGTAATCCTAAACTGAGGACAGTCAGAATCAGTGGTAGCTTTATTCAGTTGCAACGGAGTACCTACGCTACAGCACCACTTGCACCAGTTTTAGAAACAACAGGCTCCGCCAATACAACTACTAATAATTACAGCTTGTTTAAATACGCATACAAAACCTATCCAACACCAAACCTAAATGGTTTGTCTCCTTTTTATAATCCACCAGATAGAAACTGGGGTTTTGATGTTGGGCTTTTGTCAGAACAACCAGACTTGTTTGCCCAAAGATTTACTATGCCGCCTACTGGTCGTCCAAATGAGTTCTTTAGGGAAGTAGGTCGGGATGATGCTTGGGTGCAAACTTTACTTTGTGCTGGTCAAGCTAGCAACCAAACAGGAATTCCAGAATCAGGAACAACAGTAACTTACAGTCGCGCAGTTCCTACGGAGTACCGACCCTCTAGCTGTCCTTCTATTCCAAATGATTCATAATGACTGATGCGGAAGTAACATCAAGCCCTCCTTCATCAGTTAGGAGGAGTTCTTAAGCCTTTCCCCGTAGCGGGGAGAGGTTTGGAGAGGGGTCAAATCTCATCCAATAGAATTTTGAAGACCTCTCCCTCCCGACCTCCCTCTCATAAAAGGCGAGGGAGGAGAAACGTAAAAAGTCTACTTCTTTTGATTTAAATTAGCCATGATACGAGGGAAACAAGCTACTAAAAAAAGCCTATGCTCTTTACTAAGAGCAGGTAGTAAAATTACGCAATTCAGTCAAAGGGGATTCACTATAGTTGAATCTTTAGTGGCGTTAATTGTAGTTAGTATTTTGCTAGCAGCCATTGCCCCAGTTATTACCTTATCTGTTGCAACTCGTCTGCAATCTCGACGGGTAGAATTAGCAAGTCAAGCTGCTAGGGCGTATATAGATGGGGTCAGAACGAAGAAAATAGATGCCCCAAACTCCACAGGAAGCGATGACTTAAGTACATACGCTGCTCCTACAGCCACAGGAACCTTAACTTGTTCTAATAACTCTTACTGTACTGCTCCAACTGGCACATCTGTGTACTGTGTCAATTTTGATAGTACTGATGGTTGTCAAAGTACTAGCCCTACAGATATGGTCGTGCAAGGTTTCCGCTACAATCCAACTTCTGGTAGTACAGCTGACAATGGATATGCTCTAGGAATAAGGGTTTACAGAGCAGATGCTTTTAAACTCAGCACTACTTTACTTAAGAACACTTCGACAACAAAGACCACACAAAATACTTTTACCGGAGGCGCTGGTCAACGCACTTCACCATTGGTGGAAATGACTACAGAAATTAGCGATACAGTGCCTAAATACAGTGACTTATGCGATCGCATCAAAGGTCCAGATCCAGATACTAACCCAAAAGATGAGGGTTGCCAAAATTGAACCTTGATTTTTAAGTATTTATCATTAAACAAAGAAAACATAATATGAAACATTTACTAATTTTTATCCTGAGCAGGCTATTAAAAAGCTCTGCAATAAATAAAAAAATTGGCGGCTTCACCCTCATAGAATTGCTAGTAGCTATGGTACTAGCAGTACTAGTAATCACGCCTTTAATGGCGTTTATGATTAACACTTTAGATAGCGATCGTAAGGAACAAGCTAAAGCAACAACCGAGCAAGAAATCCAAGCAGCACTGGATTATATTTCTCGTGATATGCAACAAGCTATCTATATTTATGATGCTGATGGTGTTACTAGAAATAACAGTACTACAATTAGTTCTTCGGGTATTAAAGATCAAATTCCACCAACAAAAAATGCTCCTAACTGTACTAGTACAACCACTTGCACACCTGTGCTTGTGTTTTGGAAACGAGAGTTTTTAGCCGATAGTGTGGGAGTTACTTCTACCACAGACACTAACAGAGATGATGGATTTGCTTATTCATTAGTTGCGTACTATTTAATCACCAACCCTAGTTCTACTTCTCCTTGGTCTCCTTCAGCCCGTATTGCCAGATTTCAAATCCGGGGTAAAGTGGGTGCAGAAAATGCTAACTCAACAGGAACAGCTTCTGATACTGGGTATAATGCACCACCACTAGGTGCAAATGGTGCAACGCTTAAAGAAAAAATGAACCAATGGAAAACTTCATTAGTTGCATCAAATGCATCACCACCAGGAGCAACTAGTTACACTCAACGTGTGGAAACTTTAGTTGATTACATTAGTACTACGGGACCCACACCCACTTGCTCCAGTGGACAAGGTATTGGAACTAGTGGCTTTTATGCTTGTGTTGATGCCAATGAGGTATTAGCGCAGGTATATGTACGGGGTAACGCTTATGTCCGCCTCAAAAATAATAACAATACCTCGTATAATGATGCTGCTTCTGCTTATTTTCCCAGTATCAATAAAAGGTTAGAAGGGCGTGGATATATATATACTAAATAACCTCTAAAAGTTCCCTATTTTCTTAACAAAAGGTTAATATGCTTTGCACCAATTTATTTATTTTAAAAGCAATTTATAAAAATCAAACAATAGAAAAACTAAATCACCAATCATTAAACTACGCAAAAAATAATACTGGCTATACTCTTATAGAAGTATTAGTTGCAGTGTTAATAGTGGGAATTTTGTCAGCTATTGCTGCTCCTAGCTGGCTTGCTTTTGTGAATATACAGCGAGTAAATAAAGCCAATGATGCTATTTTAGCAGCACTCCAGGAAGCCCAGCGAGAAGCAAAAAAAAATAAACGTAACTATAGTGTTAGTTTTACAACTGATAGTACTACTCAAGTCGCAAAAATAGCTGTTTATCCTACCAGTGCAACAGGAGCACCTAATAATTACTGGCGTGTTTTAGGCGAAGATTTAGGATTAAAACAAAAAGAAGTAGTACTAGGTACAAATATCACTAATCAAAATACAGCTGGAACCTCCGTAACTTATGCATCTGCATTCAATGCTTCTACTCCACAAACAATTACTTTTGACTACATGGGTACTCTACCAAGTGCCAGCTTTGGCACAATACCATCAGGTGCAACAGAACCCCCTGGTTTCAGGATTGTAGTAGCTGTACCCCAGCCAGGAAGCTCAACACAACCCAGCAATACGAAACGATGTGTGATTGTGCAAACTCTTATCGGAGGAATGCGAACCAACAAAGATACTAATTGCAATATTTAATGTTATCAAATTAAAGACTAAAATTCCATAATTATACGGAACCAAAAACTGCTTCCTGATCAGACACTTGAAACAACAGATGCAGTTTTTTGTTTTGATGATTAATTAATTCACGTGATGACTGATTGCGTTGACTTTACTGTAGCTATTCCCACATTCAATGGTGAGAGTCGATTACCCCAATTACTAGAACAACTGCAAAAGCAAATCGACACCGAGCATTTTTATTGGGAAATTATTGTTGTAGATAATAACAGCACTGATAATACAGCAGCAGTTGTTAAAAACTATCAAACTTTTTGGAAATGTCCTTATCCATTAAAATACTGCTTTGAGTCAAAACAGGGAGCAGCATATGCTAGACAAAAAGCTGTTGAGGAAGCTAAAGGTACATTTGTCGGTTTTCTAGATGATGACAATTACCCAGCATTAAATTGGGTTGCAGCAGCTTACAAATTTGGACAAGCGCATCCAAATGCTGGGGCTTATGGTAGCCAAGTCCACAGCGATTTTGAAGTTGAAACACCAGAAAATTTTCATAAAATAGCTTGTTTTCTTGCTATCACAGAACGTGGTTCTCAACCTCATTTATATGAGCCACGAATGAAAATTTTACCTCCATCAGCAGGATTAGTAGTTCGTAGAAAAGTGTGGTGTGAAAATGTTCCAAAACAACCTTTTTTGAGTGGTCGTACCACAAAATCAATGCTGACAAGTGAGGATATGGAAATGGGGATACATATTCAAAATTCTGGCTGGGAAATCTGGTATAATCCCGATATGCATATTGATCATAAAATTCCAAAACATCGTTTAGAAAAAGAGTATTTAGTTTCTTTAGTAAGAGGAATTGGATTAGCTAGACATCATATTAGAATGCTACGTTTAAAGCCTTGGCAAAGGCCTTTTATTTTACCTTTTGGCATATTGAACGATTTGCATAAGGCGAGCTTGTATTTTTTGAAAAATTATCGAATTCTCAAATCTGATTTAGTTGCTGCTTGTGAAATGGAATTTTTACTAAGTAGTTTTATCAGTCCTTTTTATCTTTGGAAAAAATCATTAACATCATGGTTGAATTTACCTTAGCGATTCCTACATATAATAGAGCAAAATACTTACCAATAATTTTAGAAAGATTGCGATCGCAAGTAGATTTAGAAAATCTTTCCTGGGAAATTATTATTATCGATAATAATAGTACCGATGATACAGCTGATGTGATTCACAGTTATCAAGCTAAATGGGATCTTAACTGTTCTCTCAACTACTTTCTAGAACCAGAACAAGGAGTTACGTTTGCACGATTGCGAGCAGTGCGAGAAGCTAAAGGTCAATTAATCGCATTTTTAGATGATGACAATTTGCCTGCACCTAATTGGGTTAAAGAAGCTGTTAACTTTGCTCAAGAACATCCTCAAGCTGGTGCATTTGGTGGACAAATTCATGGTGCTTTTGAAGTCAAACCACCAGAAAATATTGAGCGAATACAAGGTTTATTGGCGATTAGAGAACGTGGAGATAAAGCAAATTTGTATGACCCAATTAACTTAAGTCTTCCTCCTGGTGCAGCACTCGTATTCCGCAAACAAGCATGGGATGAAAGTATTCCCAATAAACTAATTTTTAAGGGAAGATTAGGTAAGTTAAAAGTGGCAGGTGATGATTTTGAATTACTGCTACATCTGCACAAAGCTGGTTGGGAAATTTGGTATAACCCTAATATGCACACTTATCATCAAATTCCACATTGGCGATTAGAAAAAGATTACCTGATTACTCTAGCTCGTGGTTGTGGATTATCTATTTATCAGTTACGCTTGATAAATGCCAGTAATTGGCAAGAACCAATTATTTTTATTAAGATTTTTTTGAATAATTTCCGGCGTGTATTAAAACATATCATTAAATACAGGAATAAATTAAATAATGACATAGTTGCACGTGCTGAAATGGAATTTTATTTAAGTAGTATGCTCAGTCCTTTTTATTCGTTGATATTAGCTATGTAAAAATAAAAAATTAATTATATTGATTTATTTAGCTCATTAATTAAAATGCCATTATTTTCTATAGTTATACCAACTTATAACAGTGAAAAAACAATTAGGCAAACGATAGAATCTGTTTTAAAACAAACTTTTTCTGATTTTGAATTAATTATTATTAACGATGGTTCTACTGACTCAACATTAGAAGTTATTTCAGAATTTCAAGACTCTAGAATAAAAATATTTTCTTTTGAGAATGCTGGTGGAAACGTTAGCCGTAATCGTGGGCTTGAGCGAGCAACTGGAGAATTTGTAAGTTTTTTAGATGCAGATGATCTTTGGACATTTGATAAGCTGGAAAGTCAGTTGAATGCTTTGAAAGCAAATCCTCAAGCCGCAGTGGCTTATAGTTGGACAGATTATATAGATGAACAAGGTAAATTTTTACTTTCAGGTACACATATTACTGCTAATGGAAATGTTTATGAACAGCTACTAATAAGTAATTTTTTGGAGAATGGCTCTAATCCGTTAATTCGTAGGAAAGCATTATTAGAATTAGGAGGATTTGATGAACATTTAACTGCTGCTCAGGATTGGGATATGTGGCTCAGATTAGCCCAAAACTTTAATTTTATAGCTGTGCCACGTGTACAAATCTTATACAGAATTAGTGCTAATTCATTATCTACAAACCTTGCAAGACAAGAAAAAGCTAGTTTACAAGTACTTGATAAAGCTTGCAGTACAAATACACAAGACCTAAATCATCTAAGAAGGAAGAGTTTAACAAACCTTTATAAATATCTTACGTGTAAAGCCCTGCAACAACCTTTCAATAGAAAAAAAGGGTTAGTAGCAGCTAGATTTTTATGGAAATATATCTTTAATGACTCTTCAAGATTCAATCATACTCATTTAATATTAAAACTTTTACTTAAAATAGCTTTAATTATTATTTTTCCTAGTTTATCCACAGCATTGTTAAATCAGACCAAGACAAAACTATAGAAGCAAAAAATGTGTATTCCGGACAGTCTAAAAAATACCAGAAAATAAAAATATATAATTTTAGTGTTTTTCTCTGTCTAATTTAATGCACAATAGTTTTTTTAAAAATCATTCAAGTAGTGGCTTCACACTATTGGAAAATTTAATTATTGTTATTGCAATTGGTATATTGGGTGCGATCGCATTACCCAGCTATCTAGGTTTTGTAGATATTCAACGCTTAAATGCGGCTCAAGCAGAAGTTTACAACGCTATGCGCCAAGCCCAACGGGAAGCGAAAAGAGAAAAATTAACTTGGCAAGTTAGCTTTCAAGAGCAAAATAGCATTGTTAAGTGGGCAATTCACCGTGCTAGTGTCAACGCGGCGAATGCAACATGGAATAATCTTAATGGCAATATTCGCTTAGATAATGAGACCACACTACAACAAGCAAATGGTGTTCGGCAAATTCAATTTGATTATGAAGGAAATGTCAATAAGCCGCCACTAGGACGAATAACATTATCTAGTAAATATGGCGGTAAAGCAAAGCGTTGCGTTATTGTTTCGACAATTTTAGGAGCTATACGAATAGCAAAAGAACATGTTCAAGTAGACGAAAACGGCAAATATTGCTATTAAGATATTCTTGGTTGAATTCAAATATATATTGCGTGCTGAAATCACCAAATATTGCCAAGCAGCACTTAATAATTTTTACTCGTTATCCAGAACCAGGTTTGACAAAAACCCGGCTGATACCTGCTTTGGGAACTGAAGGTGCTGCAAATCTTCAGCGCCAGATGACTGAGTATACCTTATCTAAGGTTCGAGAATTGCAAAAAGCGATCGCCATCTCTGTGGAAGTACGCTTTAGTGGTGGCAATTTGGAATTAATGCAAAATTGGTTAGGGACTAATTTGATTTACCAGCCTCAAGGAGAGGGAGACTTAGGTAAACGGATGGGGCGATCGCTTTTAAATGCTTTTAATGAAGGTGCGCGACAAGTAGTTATAATCGGCACTGATTGCCCTGGAGTCAATTCCCAAATTCTTACTCAAGCTTTTTTAGAACTCCAGCAGTGTGAGATAGTACTGGGACCAGCAGTCGATGGTGGTTATTATTTAATCGGTTTACAGTGTCCTTTTTTAGAATTATTCGTTGATATAAATTGGGGAACTTCCCAAGTCTTGCAACAAACTGTGGCTATTTGTCATCAACTTAATTTATCAGTGGCTTTTTTACCAAGTTTAGCTGATGTTGACCGTCCAGAGGATCTGTCTATTTGGGAACAAATTTTTGTTGGTTAGTAGTTAATGGGTAGAGACGCGATGTTCCTCGCGTCTGTACATTAGTAGTTATTAGTTAGTGGTTAATTATTTACTACTCCTCATACTCCCCACACTCCACTTTGCCTTAAGCCGAAGAAGGCACGTCTACACACTCCCCACTGCCCCTAATCCCTACCCTTTGGGGGAGTGGGGGCCCCGAGTTCCCCATCTCCCTATCCCCCTTCCCCAATTTCCTAGTTATTACTTAAGTTTTAAGTATTATTTATTACTATAGTTTACCTGAGGACACGCTAAATCGTAGGTGTTACCTTGGTGTATTGACAAAGACATGAAAAAATAGCTACTAACCTAAAAAATACTCCAGATTTTCAATAGTCGCTCAGCTATAGGGGAACAATAATTAGGTAACTTGACATAAAATAGTCACTCATTCTTACTTATCAATCCGAGATGAATTATGAATAATCATTTTGCTGCTGTCACTGCTGCTCGTACACTTAAGGTGGTTGGAATAATTTTAATTTTGTCTTTTTTGCTGGATTTTGTAATTCTGTTGTTTCCCTTCCAACCCACAAATCGTATATGGCAAATTGATTTAGCAACAGCGTTGGTTGACCGAGGGATTGTACCCTTAGTGGGATTAGCTATGCTATTTGCTGGATATTGGGCTGATATTACTGAAGATGGTCGCCCGTCTGGTATAGACTTGAGATTCCCTGCATTGGTACTATCTAGTATCTTAGGCTTAGTTTTCTTACTAATTTTTCCCTTGCACCTCAATAATGTCCGTCAAGCTAGCGTGCAACAGGTAGACCAAATCAACAAACAAGCAGATCAGGCAGAAAATCAACTGCAAAATCAATTATCACAGGTGCAAGCTCAGTTAAGCAATGACCAAATCAAAACTGAGTTAGAAAAGCAGAAAGTCCAAGTTAAAGCTCAATTAACCGAAATACTCAAAGATGAGCAGAAGTACAAACAGGCACTTGAGAACCCCAATGTTCCGCCACCCGTGAAAGAGGTACTTAAAAAAGCTAAACAAAATCCTCAAGAACTTGATAAGTTTATCGCTCAGCAAAGCGATCCACAACAAGTTGCAAATCAACGCCTTAACCAAATTCGTCAGAGTAAGGAAGAAGCTGAAAAACAAGCTAAAGAAAGAGCTTGGAAATCTGGAATGCGAATTGGTATGAGTAGCTTATTGCTGTCTATCGGATACATTATTATCGGCTGGACAGGTTTAAGAGGTATGGGTGCTGCCCAAGGTGGTTCAGTACGTAAAGCTACAGTACGCTAGTGACTTAGAGAGTGGGGAGATGGGGAGATGGGGTGGTGGGGAGATGGGGAGATGGGGAGAAAACAATTCAAAATTCACGCATTTAGAAGAGAGTGTAGGGAGTGTGTAGATGCGCAAGCGACTTCCCGCAGGGTGGAGTGTGAGGAGTGTGTAGACGCGCTCATAGGCTTCCCGTAGGGTGGAGTGGGGGGAGTGTGAGGAGAATAACATAATGATAAATGACAAATGACCAATGACTATTGACTAACAGTTTCAAATGTTCTCAATCTATATATTGACTTATAACGAAGAACTAGATATTGCGGCTTGTATTGAGTCAGCAATGCTATCAGATGACATTATTGTTGTAGATTCATGCAGTAGCGATCGCACTGTGGAAATTGCCAGTAGTTATCCTGTTCGTGTTGTTCAACATGCCTTTGAAAGCCACGGGCGTCAACGTACTTGGATGCTAGAAAATATACAACCTAAACATGAATGGGTGTATATTCTAGAAGCTGATGAACGCATGACACCACAACTATTCGCTGAATGCAACCAAGCACTGCAAAATCCAAGTTACATTGGTTACTATGTTGCTGAACGCGTGATGTTTATGAATACCTGGATTCGCCGCAGTACTCAGTATCCTCGTTACCAACTGCGGCTTTTCCATTACGGTAAGGTTTGGTTTACAGATTATGGTCATACAGAAAGAGAAGTTTGTGACGGGGCAATAAGCTTTCTACAGGAAACCTATCCCCACTACACTTGTAGCAAAGGCTTGAGTCGTTGGATTGAAAAGCACAATCGTTACTCCACTGATGAAGCTAAAGAAACCCTGTATCAACTAGAAAATGGAAAAATTTACTGGCGGGATTTATTCTTTGGTCAGTCAGAAGTTGAACGCCGTCGCGCCCTCAAAGATTTGTCTTTGCGTCTACCCGCTCGACCCTTACTACGTTTTATATATATGTATTTTCTCTTAGGTGGGTGTTTGGATGGACGTGCTGGATTGGCATGGTGTTCTTTGCAAACTTTCTATGAGTATCTTATCTTACTCAAAATTTGGGAAATGAAGCATATGCCCATAGCACAATACGGTTCAGATAAAACCAAAACCCTAATCTGAATCATATTGGTGCATAACTTCAAACTCTTATGAGAGTTTACTGTCGCTGATTCTCGAATCTATCATACTATTGATTGCCATGCGCGAGATTCCTGATAATGAGATGGGAAAGACTATAGCCCGGCAGATCGTACTGCCGCAAGATGCTGAACCCAGCCTTCCGGAATGCTCGTTGTCCTGCTTGATGTAATGTAGTTGTTGTAATCGGCAAATACTCAAGAAACTTGGCTAAATCATCTAGACGAGCAATCCCTTTTGCTTTGTTTCTTCGTAATATAAATTAATATTCTGGAAACAAATTTTTTAGAATCATCCACAATGATATTGTCAGACTAGCTTGCTCAAGAGGTTGATTATAAGGCTATCTAATAAATACTTATAGAATAATAAGCAGCTTGAGATTGCACGCGGTAGTATTAGAAATACCCCAAAAACTTGCAACAATCGTTTACAAGTTTTAAAAATTAAATTAATGCTCTCTTGAGGTTATCTAACTTTTATCACGGTTGGTACAAGTCTACATGCTTTGTATTGCTGTGAGGAACTACAAACTCAATCAACCAATGAAAATTGGGTTCAGAGGTGAGGAGACAGTAAAGCAATATTTGAGCTTCTGGCTTCTGTTGCTGAATATTTTCATCAAGCTAGAAAAATAGTTGTTCTTTAGCTACAAGCATGTTTTTAGTGGCAAAAGCTTAACAATTTGCTGTGAAATACAGCAAATGACGACTTTTCAATGTCGAGGTCTGTCTTAGCTATTTATTTAAACTGCTGTTATGAATATTGATAACAGAAATTCCCCAAGCTTAAAAAAGGAGAATCAGGGTTTGGTAATTGATCGCTGGAAGCAGGACTTAAAAAATGACCTGATTGCTGGTTTGTTGGTAGTGATTCCTCTAGCAACTACCATTTGGCTGACGATTACCATTGCTAGTTGGGTCATCAACTTTCTTACCCGCATTCCCAAGCAATTAAATCCCTTTCATGGAATGCACCCCATCTTAGTAAATCTACTAGATTTATTAGTGGGGCTAATGGTGCCACTACTAAGTATTCTCCTAATTGGCTTGATGGCTAGGAACATTGTCGGGCGATGGTTACTAGATTTTGGTGAGCGATTTTTACAGGCAATTCCCCTGGCTGGGCAGGTATACAAAACCCTAAAGCAACTTTTGGAGACAATACTCAAAGATACAAATGGTAAATTTCGCCGTGTAATATTGGTAGAGTATCCTCGTCAAGGAATTTGGGCGATCGCTTTCGTGACTGGTGTTGTCAGCAACGATATCCAGGTGAATATGTCTCGTCCTATGCTCAGTATTTTTATTCCCACAACACCCAATCCCACAACTGGTTGGTATGCGGTAGTTCCTGAAGATGAGGTAGTCAACTTATCAATGTCGATAGAAGACGCCTTTAAAATTATTGTTTCTGGCGGTATTGTCGCCCCTAATACTCCCCTACCTCCTGTCATTATCACCAAAGACCGTAAAGTAGAAGTATCACCTTTAGAAGCAAAACGGCAGATTTTTCCTATCGAAGATACTTAAAATTGATCAATGTAAATTAACAAGTAAACACTACTGATATACTGTTAACTCCGTCGATATTTACCTGAGCCATACTCCTCATACATTCTTAGTTAAATTAATATGCAACCCAGAAAACCCCGTCAAATTGCCCGCGAATTGGCACTTCTGAGCCTTTCTCAATTACCAGCCAATCCCAAAAAATTAACTGAAGACCAACTACCCAAATTGGTGTTAGCAGTAGTACGCACCTTGCGCTCAGAAGTGCAAGATACTTTAGATAATGCTGTCGCTGAACTACAACGCAGTAATGATCGCCTCCTCAGTAGCGAAACTCGCGCTAGTGACCTTAATGTTGCTAGAACAATGGTGAAAGAGGCAATAACTTCTACCCAAACAGCAATTAACCAGTTAAGTGCAGCTATTGAGTTTCCAGAATTAATTCAGTTAGCAAACCAAGACAAAGAAGTTAGCAGATACGCCATTGAAATAGTCAGAATAATCGACGAAGAACGCAAAAATATAGACCAGCAAATCAGTGTAGCGCTAGTAGATTGGCAAGTGACTCGTTTGGCTCAAATTGACCGTGATATTTTACGAATTGCTGTAGCAGAAATGTTATATCTGGGAGTTCCCAACAGTGTAGCAATTGATGAAGCTGTGGAACTAGCCAAACGCTACAGTGGAGATGAAGGTCATCGGTTTATTAACGGAGTTCTCCGCCGAGTCACACAGCAGCAAAAACAGCCCGTTTAGGAAGAGTGGAGATCGGGAGGTGGGGTGATGGGGAGATTGGAAGATGGGGAGGTGGGGGAGTGTGTAGACGCGTAGCGGCTTAAGGTAAGGGTGGAGTGTGAGGAGTGGGGGGAGTCAAAGAATTACCATTAATTACTAACTAATAACTACTAACCATCAAGCACTAACTACTAACTGCTAACTACTAATGTACAGACGCGATGTTCCTCGCGTCTCTACTAACCACCAACCACTAACTAAAATATGGCTTTTAATTGGTTCCGTCGTCAACATACTGATTCTTCTGATACTTCATCCCCAGAAAAACAGGTAGAAACTCCTGCCGTAACACCATCTCCTACAGAATCAACCACAGCGCCAACAGCGGAAACAGAACAAGCTGTGGCAACAGATTTACTTGCCTTCGCTAAAGCTGCTTACAAAAATATCCAACAAAAGCAACAATCTCAATCAGTAGAAACTCCACTTAGCGAGGAAACAACTGAAGCTGTACCTGAGACGACATCTGAAACTACACCAGAAACAGTATCCACAGAAAATGTTGAAACCGTAGCTGAAGTCACTGAAGTCACACCACCAGAACCACTAACACAAACGACTCCCCAGACACCAGTTGTCACCTCAGAAGAAAACTCACAGAAGACATCAATTGAAGCAGTAACACCACCACAAGAACCTGCTGGTGCATCCTTGTTAGCAAAGGCAGCAGCAGAAAGGCAGGCAAAACAAGAACGTTTAATCGCGACTGCGATCGAAGTCACAGAACCGGAAGAAGTAAAACCAGTTGCAGATGCAACTGAGGTTCCAGAAACAGCCGAAGCTACACCCGAACTAGACTTTGATGAAGGATTTTTATGGTCAGCAGAAGTACTAGCAGCACAGGGTAGACGGGCGGAAGACGTTTCGATTGAAGAAATTACCTGGCTCAAAAGGCTACGGCAGGGTTTAGATAAAACCCGTCGTAATATTGTTAACCAACTCAAGGCAATTGTTGGACAAGGACCCCTAAATCAAGCTGGGGTAGCAGAAATTGAGGCATTGTTATTGCAGGCAGATGTCGGTGTAGAAGCGACAGATTACATTATTACCGCCTTACAGAACAAACTGCGCGAGGAAGCTTTGCCACCAGAACAGGCGATCGCTTACCTCAAACAAATCCTCCGGGATATGCTGGATCGACCGCTTGAGAAATCCCAAAAACTCTTTTTCGCACCAGAAAAAGATGCTTTTAATATTTGGTTAATCACAGGGGTGAATGGAGCTGGTAAAACTACCACTATTGGTAAAATTTCTCACTTGGCACAAAAATCTGGCTATAAATGCTTAATTGGGGCAGCTGATACTTTTCGTGCTGCTGCTGTACAACAGGTGAAAGTTTGGGGCGATCGCAGTGGTGTAGAAGTAATTGCTAACCCTGGCAAAAATACTGATCCAGCAGCTGTTGTGTTTGATGCGATCGATGCAGCAATAGCAAGACAAACCGAATTACTTCTGGTAGACACCGCAGGCAGACTGCAAAATAAGAAAAACTTAATGGAAGAACTCAGCAAAATCCGTCGGATTATTAATAAAAAAGCACCTAATGCCAAAATAGAGTCATTGCTGGTATTAGATGCAACTTTAGGTCAGAATGGATTGCGTCAAGCTGAAGTCTTCTCTCAAGCGGCAGAACTTACAGGTGTAGTGCTAACAAAATTGGATAGCACTGCTAAAGGAGGTGTGGCTTTAGCTGTAGTGCAGCAGCTGGGTTTACCAATTCGCTTTATCGGTGCTGGTGAAGGTATTGAAGACCTGCGTCCTTTTTCTAGCTATGAGTTTGTAGAAGCGCTTTTAAGTGGCTAGTAGATCGGGGATTGAGGATTGGCGATCAGTGATTGGGGATCTAACATTGGAAACAACCAACAACTAACCACTAATGTACAGACGCGATATTCCTCGCATCTCTACCCACTAACCACTAACAAGTTTTTGATAACGGCTGAAAACCTCTGCTAGAATTGCAACTTAATACTTTCTTTGAACAACTCCCAAAAGGGTTGTAAAATGTTGCTGCAAAGTGGTTAATTTATCTTAGCCGATGGAAAAGGCAGTTAATCACGCTTTCATCATCGCTAGTTGTTGACTTGCCAAATAATATTCTCTCAAGGTAGTTTAAAGAATGTCAATGTAATAACTGCGTAAAAACATCATTTTTCATCTAGAGGTGAAAAATCTTGAGTTATGATTTTTCCGTAAGTCTTCTTTAAAACTTCTATTTTTCTATAGAAGAACTTAGAGAACATATTGACCAGAAGACTGAAGTATGAAGTATGAAATTACCCTACCTTTACACAAATGAGGCATGAATCAGGAAAAACTTAATTTTTTTCGTTCACGAGGCACGAGGTTTGTACTAATTATTACTTCATCCTTTATCCTTCATCCTTTCTTCTGGCAATATGGGTAAGACCCCCTATTTATTTCACCCTCAGTACTAATTGTGATATCTAAAAATTTACATCTACTTCTCAATTTGTTTTTATCTCTTAGGGTATATGACTTATTCATAAAGTTATGAAAGAATTTATTACCTTCTAAATACTTAGTAAAAATGGTTGCTATCAATAGATCGGTTTTAAACTAAGAAACATCCTTTAAAATACTTAGAATTGATAAAGAAATCAAATAGAAAATGAAATACTTATAAAATTTACACTTACGTCTTTCTACTCTTGCTAAACTGACAAATCTTATCTAAATATGGTTTAGCGAATCTGAAGCTAGTTCATTTATTAGTAATCTCAAATCTGCTTACTGAAGTTAAATAATGCCTGTGCCTGTGCCTAAACTGCCTTCTGAACCCACCGACAGTAATAGTAGTGCCACAACAGATGTTACTCCAATTGTGGCGCTGAAAGAACTCGTGGCAAGGCTGCACCGGGAGCAAAACAAAATCCAAGATTTGCTAAGTTCTTTAGGATTTGCCCTGAGAAGCTTCAATAACTTAAACCAGTTTTTGGAGTTAATCCCGCTAATGGCAACAAGAGTAACAGACGCAGATGGTAGCGCCCTGTTTCTCTACAAACCAAATGGTCAAGTTAGGCTAGAACAGCTACACTGGCAGGACAGTCGCCAAAGAAAAAATATCCGTAAAGCATTAGAGACAGTAAGTAGTCAAATTACACATCAGCAAAATGTATCTGGACTAGCAACTACCACCAGTATTTTAGATGCCCAGATGCATTACCATCTCGGACCGGATGTACAAATCTTTGGTACGGCAATTCTAGTCAAGCATTTAGAAAGGGGATGGCTTTATGTTTTAAGCCGCGATCCTGATTATGGATGGACAGAAACCAGACAAAAGTTAGTTAGATTAGTAGCAGATCAAACAGCAGTTGCAATTGAAAACGATGAATTGGCTGTAGAACTAAGGAAAAAAGAACGCTTAGATCAAGAATTAGAAATTGGTGCCGAAATTCAACGGCGATTATTACCACGTCAATGCCCTAGTATTCCAGGAGTAGTTCTGGCTGCACGCTGTAAACCCGCTAATCGTGTCGGTGGGGATTACTACGACTTTGTCCCTACCAATCACAACTTAATTTTGCCGCCCAATGCTAAAGAAACTGCGGAATCTAGTCGTTGGGCTTTAGTGATTGGTGATGTGATGGGAAAAGGAGTCCCCGCAGGTCTAATTATGACTATGATGCGGGGAATGCTGCGGGGCGAGGTGTTGCACAGTAATACTCCAGCCCAGATTTTGCAAAACTTAAATCGAGTCATGTATGCGGATTTAGAAAATTCTAACCGCTTCGTCACGTTGTTTTATTCAGAATATGACCCAAAAACCAAGTTACTAACCTACAGTAACGCAGCACATAACCCTCCGATGTGGTGGCACGCCAGTACGAAAACAGTGACGCGTTTGGATACTCTGGGGATGTTAATTGGTTTGGATGCTAATAGCCAATACGAAGATGGTCAAGCACGATTAGAGCCAGGAGATACAATTATTTACTATACAGATGGCTTGACTGATGCCGCAGCCGCCAGTGGCGATCGCTTCGATGAAGAAAACCTCATTCGTGAATTTAGCCTTGCTTGTAGATATTGTAATGGTCCAGAGGAAATACTCGATTACTTGTTTGAGCGAGTGCAACAATTCATCGGTGTTGAAAAACAGAACACCGATGATATGACGCTGGTGGTATTGCAAGTTAGTAATTAGTAATTAGTTAGTAGTTGGTATTTAGTTGTTAACTATTAACTACCTACTAACCACTAATATTAAAATACTGTCGTCCACCCTTCCTCTTGAGTATCTTTCTTGGTGTAGGAAATACCATCCACTTTAATACCTTCTGGATTGAGAAGAGATATAGTTCCACCTTTGTTGGAAAACTGAATATCTTTTCCACTCAAAAGTACTTGCACAACTCCACCAGGTTCAATTTTGAATCCATCTAAACTGGCTTTTTGTTTGAGTTGGTTGACGATCACCCAACCTGTTAAATCTACTTTTTGCGGTGAAGGGTTAATTAAAGTGATTGATTCTTTGCCGAAATCTTCTCCACTAGGATTAAGTAGGGCAGCAATAATTCTTACCTGTGGCTTCACTACTGGAGTGTCTGGTATTTCTGGTTCAGTTCCCACATTCTGATCGATGGGATTACCAGTTTTGTCATCTGTATGGAAAGACTGAGATTGGAATGCAAAAAACGCAGCAACCCAATATTCTTGAGGACTAGATTTATAGTGAATTAATAACCCTCCATCTTGATAAACCCCATTATCCTTGGTAAATCTACCACTGCTGCCTTGGTTCATGTGTATGTCATGAATGCCTCTACCTGGTTTGAAACCAAATATTTTATCAGACTTATCTTCTGGTCCCCAGGGTTCACCAAAAACGTAGACATCAGCTTTCGTTTCAATTGCCCTTTGAATGTATGAGTCAATAAACTCATTAAGGTCGTTGTTTTCTCCAGGAACACTGTAGGGCAAAGCTTTCATCTCAGTGACTTTAAACAAATTACCCCGGATGTAATCCAGGGCAATTCCTCCAGCTTGTCTTTGAGAAACTTCAATTTTGTTAAACCCAAAGTCTAATTTTTTTAGCTTTTCGGTAATGTAGTGTTCAAAATTACTATCGATTAAGTATAACAAATCATAGGGTTGCTGAACTGAACGAACGTTGATTGCCAAGCGATAGTTAAACTTACCATCGTTGGCATGTACTTGATAGTGTGGAGAATCATTGTCTAGTTCCATTTTTCCAGCGATCGCATGACACTTTAATACACCGTAATCTTTCAAACCCATAATTACTGACCTTGTGATGAAAGTGACTAATTTTTTTGTGTTACTTAAGTTTCGTGCTTACTAATCAACGCTAATATCTAGTTTTGGAATAGCAAAAAGCGATAGCTATTCCAATAACGGTTTCAGATTTTACTTTGTTTTTTTATTAATCACTTGAGTGTTTAAATTAATTACTCGTATTATTAATTACAGATTATTTACTTATTTTTACATCATTATCCCAAATCATAACTTGCTATGATCAAACACAGCAGTACCCCGAACGGGTAATATTTATCGAGCAAAAAACGCTATGCCTCCAAACCCTTATTAACCTCACAAGAACAGCCCTCTCCGCGAGTTTATCAGAGGAGTGGCATAGCCGGGGTGAGGCTACTTTCAAGTCAAATTAAAGCAACTAGCTTATAACTTCAGTTATGGAAGTATCAGTTGCTTAATATTTTCAAAACTTAACAATTTTAGGGGTGATTTACGAACACAGTATAAAAAATTGGCAACATTAACAAAAGACAGACAACAATAGCGATAGCTAGACCTGGAGTTCTGCTAAGCCTATGCAGCCAATTCGTACATTTAATGTCTCACCTTCTTTGCCTGCGCGACTCGAACCACTACGCCAGCTGGCATACAACTTACATTGGGATTGGAACGTTGAAACTAAAGATTTATTTCGCCGTTTAGATCCTGATTTATGGGAATCTAGCCGTCATAACCCTGTTTTGATGCTAGGAACCATCAGCCAAGCGCGGCTGTTAGAAGTAGTGGAAGATGAAGGCTTTTTGGCACAAATGGATCGTGCTGCTTTGCAGATAGAGGATTATCTCAAAGAACGCACTTGGTATGAGAAACAAAGGAAAAATCTCAGCACTCACTCATCAAGTGATCAAATCCAAAATCACACCACGTGGTACAACGCGGAGAACCCGCGCAACGCAATGGCTCCAAAATCCAAAATCCAAAATACAGAATGCTATGCTTATTTTTCTGCTGAGTTTGGGCTTGTGGACTGTTTGCCCATTTATTCAGGGGGCTTGGGTGTACTGGCTGGAGATCATCTGAAATCTGCCAGTGATTTGGGGCTTCCTCTGGTCGGTGTAGGTTTGCTATACCAGCAAGGCTATTTTGCCCAGTATTTAAATGCTGATGGCTGGCAACAAGAGCGTTACCCAATTAACGACTTTTATAATATGCCTTTGCACCTAGAACGCAACCCCGATGGTTCGGAACTGCGAATTACAGTAGATTATCCAGAGCGCACAGTCTATGCTAGGGTTTGGCGTGTACAAGTGGGAAGAGTGCCATTGTACATGCTGGACACCAATATTGAACCCAACAATCCTTACGAGCACGACATTACAGATCAACTGTATGGTGGTGATATTGATATGCGTATCCACCAGGAAATAATGTTGGGTATTGGTGGTGTTAGGATGTTAAAAGCGTTGGGGTATAACGTCACTGCCTATCACATGAATGAAGGACATGCGGCGTTTTCAGCCCTAGAACGTATCCGGATTTTAATTCAAGAACAAGGACTGAGTTACATTGAAGCTAGGCAAGTCGTAGCTTCCACAAATATATTTACCACCCATACACCAGTGCCAGCCGGAATCGACTTGTTCCCACCAGATAAAGTTTTGTACTATTTGGGACACTATGCAGAAATTTTTGGTTTAAGTAAGGACGAATTTTTAGCGTTAGGACGAGAGAGTACAGGTGATTTATCTTCACCTTTTAGTATGGCAGTGCTAGCGCTGAAGATGGCAACATTTTCTAATGGTGTGGCGCAGTTGCACGGTACGGTATCACGACAGATGTTTAAGGGTTTGTGGATTGATGTACCAACCCAAGAAGTGCCAATTACTGCTATTACTAACGGCGTTCATGCCCGTAGTTGTGTGGCTAAATCAACTCAAGAGTTATACGATCGCTATTTAGGCCCGAATTGGTCATCAGCACCAGTGGACCATCCCCTGTGGGATCGGATGAATGCGATTCCCGATGAAGAGTTGTGGCGAAACCACGAACGCTGCCGCTTGGATATGATTTTGTATGTGCGGGAGCGTTTAGTCAAACATTTACGTGATCGCGGCGCATCTCCTAGTGAAATTGCCCAAGCCCAAGAAGTCCTTGATCCTTATGTTTTAACGATTGGCTTTGCCCGTCGCTTTGCCACCTACAAACGTGCTACTCTATGGATGCGTGATCTAGAGCGCATCAAACGGATTTTATTCGGCAATAAAGACCGTAAGGTACAATTTGTAATTGCTGGTAAGGCACACCCTAAAGATATTCCTGGTAAAGAACTTATCCGCGAAATTAATCATTTCATCCACGAAAATAATTTGGAAAAACAGGTTGTGTTTGTTCCAAATTACGATATACATATTGCCCGGTTAATGGTGGCGGGTTGTGATGTCTGGTTAAATACACCTCGTCGTCCCCGAGAAGCCTCTGGTACTAGCGGTATGAAAGCTGCAATGAATGGATTACCAAATTTAAGTGTACTTGATGGTTGGTGGGATGAAGCTGATTATATCCGTACTGGTTGGGCAATTGGACACGGGGAAATTTACGACGATCCCACTTATCAGGATGAAGTAGAAGCAAACGCTCTGTATGACATCTTAGAAAAAGAAGTCGTACCATTGTTTTATAATCGCGATGTGGATGGTTTGCCCAGACGCTGGGTAGCCAAAATGAAAGATGCCATCCGATTAAATTGTCCTTTTTTTAACACTGCACGGATGGTAGGAGAATATGCACAAAGAGCATATTTCCCGGCTAGCGACCGCTATAGTGTCCTAACTAGTGATAATTATGCCCCTGCCAAAGAACTGGCAGCTTGGAAATTAAATCTCGGTGAACATTGGTACAATATCACCATCAAGGATATTGATGTCTCTGTCGGCCCTGATATTGAGGTAAACCAAACTGTTGCTGTTAAAGTCAAAGTTGATTTAGCAACTCTCACAAATGATGACGTACAGGTAGAACTGTATCAAGGTGCAGTAGATGCCAATGGTGAGATTGTCAACGGTGTACCACTAGTAATGGAATACCAAGGAGAGGATGACCAAGGTTTAAGTATTTACACAGCTGATATTCTGTATACTACTTCTGGTTTACAAGGATTATCTTTGCGTGTACTGCCGAAACATAAGTACCTTTCCAGTCCTTATGAGCCAAGGTTAATCTTGTGGGCGCAGTGATTAATTAGGAATCGGGGATCAGGGATCGGGCATTAGCTATTCCGCGTGTCTCCCCATCTCCCCATTGCCCCTAATCCCCAACGCCTCTTTCTTTAATGCCGGGGGACCCTTACTTTACAGAAGCCGAGTAAAGCGCGTCTACGGCAATCGCTTATGGGGGACCCCGAGTTCCGCATCTCCCTTGTCCTCTTTCCCCTCTCCCCAATCCCCTATCCTTCGGGGAACAACTATGTAACCTGTAGTGTGATCGCCTAGTACGAAGTTACGTTGTTCTCCCCAATACCACCAATATGCTGCGACGTAAGCGCAGATTAAGCTATCTAGTTTGTCTTCGGCTGCTTTGAGTGCTGTGCCTGTGGTGGGGATTTCGGGGAGAAGTGAACCGCGAAGGCGCAAAGTACACGAAGAAGGTTCTAAGATAGGTAGGGTTTGTGTAACGTAATTGTAGAGTTTGATCAGTTCTTGGCGGCGATCGCTCAGGCGTCCTTTTTTGTATTTGAGGATACGTTCTAAGCTAAAGAGATGGACTATGGCGGGGTGGGGAAAGACTTCGATTTGATATCTACCAGGTTTTTGCGACTCGATAGTGGGGGCGTGGGCGAAGCCACGAGATTCTAGTTCTAAACCAAAGTTGACGGTGCGTTCAGCGAAGGGAAGATTGAGATTGGCGGGGTAGCAACCGGCATGGTATTTACCGAAGTGTTTGTGGGTGAGTTTGTCGGGGAGGCGGCTACCCGTGGTGTTGGGGATAAGAGTTGGGGCGTCTACAGCGATGACGGCACTTTCACCTGGTGGAACGCAAGTATCGACCCAGTTGAGGATATCTGCAATTGCTTCTTTGCGATCTAAATCGAGGATTTGTAGTTGGTGATCTGCCCATTCTAAGCAGCATAATCCGCTTGGTTGCGATTTCCAGCCTAAGTCAATGCCTAAAAATTTCATCGATTTCATTACCAAGTTAAGTTAACCATTGACCAGAAAAAAGAAAACAGGAGTTTTTATCGAAACGAGTATTTGTTGAACACTGAATTCGTTCTGTAAAAATATTTCGAGTTGTTCAAGAAAGATTTCGCTTAAATCCTAAAAAGTATGAACAAGTAATTTTAACAATTTGTAGAGTAGTAAGATTACAAATTGGGGCATTTGTATTACCAGCAGAAATATACGCGCTCGCCTGATTGAAAAATGAATGCACATCATCACGTTTTTTGTCGGATTATTAACAACAAATATCTCAAACCCCTATTCTATTGTAGAAACTAGCTGGATTGCTAAACTGGCGATCGCACCCTATAAGCTAGTCACACAGATACTTGGGCAGATTTCGGAGATGTTTAATACTTAGTTTCTCTAGATTGTTTGAGTGCAATTTCAAGCTTGTTGAGAAAATCAGCTCTACTTTGTGCCGATTCAGATTCTTCAACATTCGCTCCAATCGATGTAATAGAGCGCAATAGTTGTTTATAAAGTACTTTTCCTACTCCAGGATTTTCATCAAGACCCTCAACGGGGATAGAAAAAGGATGAAATCTTTGTATTACATAAGTACCCTTTCTTAAGGAAGTTGTTTTGCTGAAAAATAATTAACTAGACTGAAGGCAAAATTAGCATACCGGAAGGGAGACTATGAAAGCAGCTGTCATTCATCGGTATGGTTCTGCTGAGGTGTTGCAATACGAAGATGTCGCACCACCAAAAATAAAACCTGATGAATTACTTGTAAAAGTTCATGCTAGTTGTATTAACCCTGTTGATTGGAAAATCCGCAAGGGTATGTTGAGAATTGTCACAGGCAATAAATTTCCCATGATTCTTGGGCTTGACTTAGCGGGTGAAGTCGTAGAAGTTGGTGCTAATGTTACACGCTTCACCATTGGTGATTCCATTTATGGTACTCTTAGACCACCCAACGGAGGAGCTTATGCAGAATTTGCAGCAGTTCCAGAAAGTTGTGCTGCTATTAAACCTACAAACATGAGCTACACAGAAGCTGCTTCTGTACCCATCGCCGGATTGACTGCTTTACAAGGACTGCGAGACAAAGGCAACATTAAGTCAGGACAAACTGTATTAATTAATGGTGCTTCTGGTGGTGTTGGTATTTTCGCAGTACAAATTGCCAAGATACTAGGTGCAGAAGTAACTGGTGTTTGCAGCACTAAAAATGTAGAATTTGTGAAATCTTTAGGAGCAGACCGCGTAATTGATTACACGCAACAAGATTTTACTCAAGAAACAGTACAGTACGATATCATTTTTGATGTAGTTGGTAAGCGGTCTTTTTCTGAGTGCAAAAAAGTACTAAAACCTAATGGTATTTACGTTACTACACTACCTACCCCAGAAAACATTCTGCCGGGAATTGTGACAACTATTATTCCTGGTAAAAAAGCCAAATTAGTACTGGAATCGGCAAATGCTGGAGATTTGGTTTATCTGAAAGAATTAATTGAAGCAGGTAAACTTAGGACTGTGATTGATCGTACATATTCCCTACAAGAACTAGCCACTGCTCATACTTATAGCGAAAGCGAACGTGCTGTAGGGAAAATAGCGATCGCTGTGATTTAACAGTGATTCAGTTATCAGCGACAATTGGCATGTCCCCCGGTTATAAACACCGGAGATTTAATCGCGTTGTTCCTCCCCTCTCCAAGGCTACTGTGTACAAAGAAGTTGGATTTACCCCCCTTAATCCCCCCGATATTCGGGGGGAAACAAGAGATCCAGTTCCCTAAGCGCACGCGCTTAGGGTTAGGGTGGGGTAAAACCAGGATTCATAAGCTTGTGTGTACACGGTAGGAGGGGTTGGGGGAGAGGTAAAAACAGGACTCATGGGATTCACATCATTTTATGAACGCCGAAACAACATCTCGCATACCTGTTGCTTTAACGATCGCTGGTTCAGATAGTGGTGGTGGTGCAGGAATTCAAGCGGATCTACGTACCTTTGCTTTTCACTGTGTCCACGGTACGAGTGCAATCACTTGTGTAACAGCTCAAAATACTTTAGGTGTTACCAGAGTTGATGCAATGTCACCAGAGGCTGTGATTGCCCAAATGCAAGCTGTATGTCAGGATATCGGTGTGCAAGCAGCAAAGACAGGAATGTTGCTGAACAAAGAAATTATCACAGCTGTTGCCCACGAAGTAGAAGCTTTACAAATTCAAAATTTAGTTGTTGATCCTGTAATGGTGTCAAGGACGGGGGCGCAATTAATTGACGATGAGGCTGTGAATACACTTTGCCATACACTTATACCCCTAGCTCTGATCGCTACACCCAATCGCTACGAAGCCCAGATTTTGAGCGGTTTAGAAATTAACACTGTGGATGATATGCGCCAGTGCGCTCAAATTATTCATGAGAAATTCAAAGCCAAAGTAGTGCTAGTCAAAGGTGGTGGGATGTCGGGAAGTGGACGGGGAGTCGATGTTTGGTTTGATGGGCAAAAACTCGAGACTCTCAGTGTCAAACAGGTAGATACAAAAAATACTCACGGTACTGGTTGCACTTTATCAGCAGCGATCGCAGCTAATTTAGCGCGTGGTGATGATTTATTCACCGCAGTGCAACAGGCAAAAGAGTATGTTACTAATGCTCTATCCTACGCCCTAAATATCGGTAAAGGGCAAGGCCCTGTGGGACATTTTTATCCACTGTTGCTAACAACTAACCATTAACTAATTCCATCAGATAGAATGGAAAATGCTGTCTTTAATTCAAATTAGTAACAGACTCAATGGCAAAAAAGAGCATGATTGAGCGCGAGAAAAAACGCGCCAAGTTAGTGGCAAAGTATGCTGCCAAGCGGGAAGCTTTGTTAGAAGAGTTCAGAACTACAGAAGATCCAATGGATAAGCTGGAAATTCACAGACAAATTCAACAGCTACCCCGCAACAGCGCACCCAGCCGCCGTCGTAATCGTTGCTGGGCCACTGGCCGTTCCAGAGGTGTTTACCGCGACTTTGGACTATCTCGGAATGTTTTGCGGGAATGGGCGCACGAAGGTCTTTTGCCTGGCGTAGTTAAGTCTAGTTGGTAGTTAGTTGGTTGTTGTTAGTTGCTAGTTGTTGGGAAACCAGTAAACAAACCAAACAACAACAAACCACCAACAATCAACAAAATATTATTGGCCACAACACTTATCAATTCCCAGACTTTCTAAGAGTAGATCGCTAACGGCGTTGGCGATCGCAAACTCTCCATAAAAACTTTTGGAAAAATCAAATGCCTGCATCTCTGTGACAATAGCAATTACCAGAGAACCAAGGTCATTTTCTCCTTCCATCCGTTGCCGAACAAAGATTTGTGCTGCACGTTCGGCAATGTTTTGGTTAACTGCTTCTGGGATAAATTCTGCATCTAGCCACCCATGCAAGCGTCGCTTTAACCATTCGCCTTCAAGTTCCGGATTTTGGGATGGTGGCAGGGTAATAGGTGGAATAGGTTCAGTCATCTTCTTTATTTTAAAACGCAGAGTGACACTAAGGGAATCAAAGAGGAACACAGAGGATGATTAGGTAGCATTTATAAGAAAGAGTGTTCCTCTCGTGTTTGTTATTTTGGTGTTATTTATGCAATATGATATCGCCAGTATTATTCAAGGCTATGCCCAAGGTTATTTTCTCATGGCTGATGAGGATAACTCCTTGGGTTGGTATGGAAGTCGCGATCGGACTCTCATTCCTTTAGATGATCGATTTCGCTACCCCAAGTCGCTACGGCGTGTCCTGAATCAACAGCAGTTTACTGTTGCGGTTAACCGTGATTTTGCAGGTGTCGTCGAAGGTTGCGCTAACCGAGAAGTAACTTGGATTTCTTCAGAATTAAAGGATATATACTGGCAGCTATACAAAACAGGTTGGGCGTACAGTTTTGAAACTTGGCAAGGTGATGAACTGGCTGGAGGAATTTTAGGGATTGTTGTTTGTGGTGCTTTCATTGGGGAATCAATGTTTTATCGTATTCCCGATGGTTCTAAAGTGGCACTGGTGAAGTTAGTAGAAAGGTTACGAGAAAGGCAATTTGTGTTATTTGATGCCCAAATGATGAACCCCCATTTAGAAAGATTTGGAGCTTATAGAGTGGGTGAGCAAGAGTATCAAGATTTACTTTATAAGGCTTTGTATTATAAGTGTTCTTTTGTGTAAAGTTTTTATTTTGTCATATTTTGGTCATAATTATAGTCAATAATATGACTGCTTAGATATATGCTAAATCTTTCTATTTAACACTAGAAATTAATAGACCTCTTGCACGAATATTTTAAATACCCCTCTTGTTAAGGGGGAAAAATATATTAACTTCCTTCCCTTAGTAAGGGTAGGACTGGGGTGGGATTTTGAGGATTTATGCATAGAAATATAATGTCTATGATTTCTGACAAATTAAATGAGTTTACTTCTTTGGATAGATGAATAACATGTCTTTAGTATGGATACTTTTGTCAAAATACTTGCTATGAGTACTCTCCAGTAAACGCAAGTATATATTTGCTCAGTTACCAATGAATGAAGAGTGGAAATTTGCTGTCATGAATTATTTGGTGAACTATTAACTTGGCCTTGTCTTCGTCCCTTCAACAACATTATTTAGAGTTCAGAGTTTATTGCCTATGCTTGCAAATATTTGTACTTTATTTGAAGGTGATTATCATTACGGCGTAGGGGTATTAGTTAATTCTCTTTACAATCACGGCTTTCGCGGTGTAGTCTGGGTAGGATATCGTGGGAGTTTACCTCCTTGGGTAAATTTTCTTCAAGAAGGTGAAGGTTATCAGGAGTTTTATGTCGCAGAAGATTGCGTAATTCGATTTATCAAACTAACCACTTCAATATTTTTTGCTAATTACAAACCTGATTTCATGCTGCAACTGTGGGAAAATTATTGTCCAGAAGTTGAAGCATTATTTTATTTTGACCCTGATGTTGTCAATAAACGTTGCTGGGATTTCTACATTGATTGGGTTGATCGTGGCATTGCCTTATGTGAAGATGCTTATGATTATATGCCAGCCAATCATCCCTATCGAGTCGCTTGGAAAGAACTTGCTGAACACTACGGTTTTTCTTGTCAACGTGAACTAGATCGCTACTATAATTCTGGCTTTATTGGTGTAAAACAGAGTCAAAAATCTATACTTTTGTTATGGCAAAAATTATTATATATTTTTGAGGAAGCAGGTTATATAAATCTCAAAGAGTTTTGTCTTGCTTTGAATCGTTATCCCTATTTCCAAACCGATCAATGTGTCTTGAACCTGGCATTAATGTTAAGTTCTGAACCACTTAGCACTGTTAGTCGGATGGGAATGGATTTTGGTGGCGTTAGCGTAGATATCATGTCACATGCGTCAGGAAGCCAGATCAAACCTTGGCGAAAACAACTAATTTTTAAAGCTTTGGGAGGATCACCACCAACATTGACAGATAAAGCTTACTGGCAAAACACACAAATACCGATGCAACTTTATTCCCCTTGGGAATACCGACAGAAAAAAATTGCTCTCCGGTGCGCTGCTGGTATTGGGCGCTTTATTCGTCGCTCTTAATTTATACTGGATTCATTCGATTTTCTGTCACTAAAGTTAGACTCACCCATTCTCCTTTATCGTTGTAACTACGAACCATGCGTTGGCGAAGATTTGGTGTAATTAACCAACCCACTTCTAAAAAAAAGGGTTGGCGAAATTGTATTTTTAGCGGTGAAGTAGCCGAAGCGCCATCGGGTAATAGCAAAACTTGTACCTGATGCTGCAAGTCTTTACCAAATGTCAGAATAGAACCGTTGATTGTAGCGGTGGAAGTAATTGTGCGATCGCCAAATAAAAGACTTTGGACTAAAACTCCAGAACTATCTAGTTGCAATTGCATTTTGGTAGAGTAACGATCAGGCGATCGCCAATCTGGATATATCGTCACTGCTTCCCCTTGCCATTCTCCTAACAATGCTTCTACTGTGAAAGCGGGGCTTTGGGTGACTGGGGTTCCCGCTAAATGTTCACGGATGAGAGTAAATTGTTCTAATTGACCGTTTTTATCAAATAAATGTACAAGGCGTAAACGGCGATTTTCATGAATTAATCCTAATTCTGCTCCAAATTCCGAAAATGGACCTAGCTGAATCGTACCTTGAGAGAAAGCACCATTCTCAAAAAATAATACACCCCGTCCTAGAGAACTATATTCTAGGACTTTTTCATCTCCACCTAAGCGAATAATTTGCCGAATTGTTTGATTATTATTTAACTTTTCTAAAGATACAATACTAGGTGTATCTGCAAGAATTTCGCCTTGGGGAGATACACGAGTGAATGAACCTTGCCATTCACCAAGATTTTTGAGTAAAAATTCCCATTGAGTCATTTGTTTGGTGGTTAGTGGTTAGTGGTTAGTGGGTAGAGACGCGATGTTCCTCACGTCTGTACATTAGTGGTTAGTGGTGAGTCAGCGACGGGAACGCAGGGGGAGTGGGGACCGGTAGAGTCCCCCATGAGCGACTGACGAACCCGTAGACGCACAAGCGTCTTCTCACAAGAGTAGGGTTAGTGGTTAATAACAAATGACAATTGACAATTGACTGTTGACTATTGACTAACTTTTCGCAAATTTTTGCACAGCAAATAAACTGCCGATTAATCCTACAGTTGCACCAAAGTTCAGAAGAATCAAGGGCAATAATAAAGTTTGTAACGGAGTCAGTTGTAAACCGTTGGTGAGAAATTTGATAAACTCTGGTTGATTAGCCAGTAAATGTCCCAGAAACTGTTGAATAATGCTAATGAAACTCCAAGCGATCGCACCTCCAACCAAACCAAAAGCAATTCCCTGCAATATAAATGGTAGGTAAATCCAAGCGGAAGTTGCTCCTACTAGTTGCATAATTTCAATTTCCTGGCGTCGCGCCATAACTATTAATCTAATAGTGGTGGTAGTAACAGCGATCGCTGTTAAAGTCAAAATTATAGTAATTATCAGTGTCACCCAGCTTAAACCTCGATGCAACTGAGAAATCCTTCTGACTGCTTCATCTACATACTGAACTGCATCTACTCCATGTAACTTTGCTAGTTGTGTTGCTAAGGTTGGTACTACCTCAGAGTTACGTGCTTTCACCTTCAATTCATCTACAAGCGGATTGTCACCTAGCTGCTGCGTAGCACCTTCGATATCAGAAATTCCCAGTTCTTTAACTAACTTATGCCAAGCCTGTTCCTTAGTAATAACTTTTATATCTGCAACCTCTGGCATTATTGACACCAAAGGTTCAACACTTTCAGCCCGCGCACCCGGATCAAGATACACAGATACTTCCAACTGACTACCGAATTGATAAAGTAATTTTTCTACTTGCCAAGAAGTTTGTAAACTCAAACCGAATAAAAATAGTAACACAGTAACAGTACTGATAGCAGCCCAATTCATCCAGCCACCACGCTGTAAACCAATCAAGGTTTCTTTCAACAAATAGTCAACTTTCGTCAGTATTTTCAACATTATATAACCTATAGTTTATACAAAATCATCAAACTCTATTATTAGTCATTTGTCATTTGTCAATGGTCAATGGTTTAGTGGTTATTGGTTAGTAGTTAGTGGTTGTTACTGACTTCTCACACCCCTCACACCCTTCACACTCCCCATCTCCCCACTTCCCCACAGATTGCTAAGATTGAATAAAGCGGAATCATTTCCAATCCATAATAGGTGAGATAAAAAAGAATGCCTTCGGAAGTCGCTGTTGAGAAGAAAAAGTTACAAAATCCGCCCTTGGAACTGCATTACCTTGGCGATCGCGTTTTGCGCCAAGGGGCCAAGCGTGTTACTAAAGTAGACGAAGAAATCCGCAAACTAGCACGGGAAATGCTACAAACGATGTACAGCCAAGATGGCATTGGTTTGGCTGCACCCCAAGTCGGAATTCATAAACAAGTTATAGTCATCGATCTTGAACCAGATAACGCGGCTAACTCCCCACTGGTGTTGATTAACCCTACTATCAAACAGGTGAGTCGGGACATCTGCGTAGCCCAAGAAGGATGTTTGAGCATTCCGGGAGTTTACATGGATGTGAAGCGTCCCGAAGTTGTAGAAATCTCCTACAAAGATGAGTATGGACGTCCTAAAACACTGAAGGCTTCAGATTTACTAGGACGCTGTATTCAGCACGAGATCGACCACCTCAACGGTGTAGTATTTGTAGACCGTGTAGAAAACTCTTTGGCTTTAGCACAGGAGTTATCCAAATACGGCTTCTCCTATCAAGCTGTCAAATCAGTTGTGTAGGATGGTGTGCTTGTGAACGTAATGACTCCCAAGAGTGGTTTATTTTTAGCCTGTTCTTGTATTACTGCGATCGCAGCAGTAGGTTCTATTTTTGAACTTACCTCAGGACAGCCTGATTTAGGTACTCAAACCACCGCCATTATTTTAGGGTTAAGCATTCCCCTAACAGCACTATTTTTCTTTGCCGCAGTCAAAGATGCTAAAGCAAATTTAAATAAGTAAACATTAAAAAGTATATTCATAAGGAAAAGGAAAAGGAAAAATTTATCCTTTTACCTTTTACCTTTTATTTGTCAAGCTTCTTTTTACTTTTTGTCGCTTCACCTATCTGTATTTTCTCAAAACAAGATAAATATTTAAATATCCAAGAGTAATTTAACTATCCCTATTAATAAATTTTACCGAAGAAAGGCAGAGGGCAGAAGGCAGCTATGTTGAAAATATAATTTTTGCCCTCTGCCAAAAGGGTTTAAAGGCACCATTATTTATTTATGAAAAAAAGAAAAAATATGTATTTCGCTCTGGCACAGCGCAAGAAATACTGCGTCCCTATTGAATCCCCTAAATTGATTTATGGGGTTACATAGCTGCCAACTGCCTCCTGCATAGCTGCCTTCTCAATTCATGTCTTAGTGTCTTGGTGGTAAAAAAGATTATCTTTGAACCACAAAGACACTAAGGCACAAAGAATTTAATAGTTTTTCGCTTGATTTGAGTTTATTTTTCACGAATTTAAGATTTTATTTATTTTCTTCGAGCAGAATTTTTGCGAAATCAATCAGACAGTTATTGTATTCATGAATTGCGAAGGAACTAAATAATTGTATTTTTTTACATTTAGCAGCAGATAACTATATTCGCTTGCAACGATTGTAGCTAAAAAAATTACTTGTGAAAAATTGGTGCTGAAGTGACTTATCCTGCTAAAATCTTGCAGCAATTGCACTGAAATTGAGGTAAAAATGAGACACGAAAAACTTTCTCCCGGATTGCTATTAGCTTATGAGGATTATCAAAGAGAAGGACAAGAAGCTTTAACCACGCACAAGCGATCGCTTGGAATAATTGCCCCAAAAAATAGCATTAAGCCTACCCGTAGTGTCGTTTTTATCTACTGTGACGAAAACGCAGATCTGAGCCATTTGTCACAATACGGTATTGAAATTAACCAAAATACAGGTGCTGTCAGGACAGCATACTTACCCCTAGATCGTTTAGATGCTTTATCTGAAGAATCTGCTGTTGAAAGGATCAAACCATCCCGTAAATTAAAATTGCGGATGGATGTAGCACCAGAGAAAGTAAAACTGCCGGAGTTTAAGAATAATACTGGATTGACTGGTAAGGGAGTAGTTATTGGTGTCATAGACAGTGGTATTGATCCAAAACACCCCGCTTTTGCAGAACGTATCTTAAGAATTTGGGATCAAACTCTACCAGGATCAGGAGTAACAGAAGGCGGTTATGGAGCCGAATTAACAGGAACCCAGTTGACTATTTCCCAAGACACAGATGGTCATGGTACTCACGTTGCAGGTATTGCCTCTGGCTTGGACAATACCTATGGTGGTGTAGCACCAGAAGCAGAATTAGTAATTGTTAAAACTGATTTGCAAGATGCTCATATTGCTGATGGTGTTCGCTATATTTTCCGAGTCGCAAGTGAAATGGGATGTCCAGCAGTCGTGAATCTTAGCTTAGGTGGACACGCCGACGCCCACGATGGTAGTGACTCTTTATCAAAAATTATTGATGCTGAATCTGGGGCAGGAAGGATTGTTTGCTGTGCTGCGGGTAATGAAGGTAATGACAATATTCACGGTCAGACAACTGTTAGCAGCAAAACCTTGGGAACTATGCGCTTTAGTGTTCCCTACAATCAAGTAGGTATTATCTGGTTAAACGGTTGGTATTCCCGTGATGGTCAGTTGGAAATATCTCTACGCAGTCCTAACGGATTTGTTACTCCTTTCCAACCAATCATTGCTGATGGCAATCCCTCAAAACAATACAACTTACCAGATGCACGGGTGGAGATTGTCACTCCAGGGCCAGATCCAGTCAACGGGGACTATAACTTCTTTGTACAAATTCGGGGTGGAGGTTTTAGATTTAACCAACCTGTTCCAGGTGGAGTTTGGCAGTTACGAGTACGCAACACCTCCGGAGATAACGTACGTCTAGACGTATGGACATTAGATGACGCAGCGTCGGTATTTTTTACAGGTAAAAGCATATCCGACACAATGAAAATTGGTTCACCAGGCGCTGCCAGCACTGCAATTACAGTAGCTTCTTATACTAGCAAAGTTAAATACACTGATATTGATGGTATTGAGCGACAAGTCGGTTTAGAGTTGGATGATATTTCTGACTTTAGTAGCGAAGGTCCACTGCGGAATGGTTCGCAAAAGCCTGATGTTGCAGCACCAGGAGCGATGATTGTTTCTGCTCTTTCGTCTACTGCCAACTTTGATCGCTCAATGATGGTGAACTCTAAATTTGCAGCCTTAGCTGGTACGAGTATGGCAACTCCATTTGTTACTGGCTTGGTGGCACTGTTGCTGCAACGCGATCCTAATCTTACTCCAGAAGCTATGAAAGATTTGCTACGTCAAAATAGTTCTATTCCTGGAGAAAATACAGCAACCTTTGATAACAAATGGGGTTATGGACTAATTAATGTAGAAAATCTGTAGTTTCAAAGAATTAAATCATACATCTACAAAAAGGTAGACGGACTGCCAGAGCCCCGACTTTTTAAAAAAGTCGGGGCTCTTTTCCCCACAACAGTCTAAATCTCTAATTAGTTAGACAAAATTATATTATCGAGTCTACACAAGGGTAGGCGCGTCAAATTTATAAATCTGATAGGTTGTTTTTAGGATGGGTTAGTTTAAACCTGCTCTTTGTCTAATAAATAAGCTTATTGTAAAACAATCAATACACTACAAAAGGGAAAAAGGTGAAAGGGTAAAGGGAAACAATAGCAATTCCTCTAACCCTTCTTGTTTTCCTCAATATGGTGTTAACAGGGGATTTTCAGATGAATTATAAAAAGCTAGACGCTGCCCTTGCTATGGCGCTAAATCAAGTCCAAGATCCAGATCAGCGTAGTTTAGTGGTTTTCATCCACACCCAACCAGTAGCAGATAACTCTAATGCAACTGCGATCTTGGAAAATCTTGGTATCAGTGGAATCACTGCAAAGAAAGACGTGTTTTCGGCTACTTTATCTATCAATGAAATTGCTAAACTTTCAGAACAGCCTTGGGTGCAGTATCTGAAACTATCGCAAAAGTTGCGTTTAGTGGATGAGCAATGGAAGTCGAAGAGTATCAGTGTTAACAAATCTTAATATCAATTGATACATCTAGTTTGATTTTGTAACACATGTCGTACCATTTATCTCCGGCAGCAGTTTGTAAACTTGACTAAACTTACTTTTCGATACCCCCTTACCAGCTGCCGCAGACAGTCCTAAACTGTAGTTGAGAGTTGAAAGGCAGTCGGGAGCAAACTTGTGAAAAAAGTTTTAGCAATCATTCTCGGTGGCGGTGCAGGAACCCGCCTTTATCCGCTCACCAAACTACGCGCAAAACCAGCGGTGCCCTTGGCAGGTAAGTATCGTTTGATAGATATCCCTGTCAGTAATTGTATAAATTCCGAAATTTTCAAAATATACGTCCTGACACAATTCAACTCGGCTTCTCTGAATCGCCATATTGCTCGTACCTACAGCTTTGCTGGCTTTACAGAGGGGTTTGTGGAAGTCCTCGCGGCACAGCAAACCCCAGAAAACCTTAGCTGGTTCCAAGGTACGGCTGATGCGGTTCGTCAATACCTATGGCTGTTTGAAGAATGGGATGTAGATGAATATTTGATACTATCAGGCGATCACTTGTATCGCATGGACTATCGCCAATTTATCCAACGTCATCGGGAAACTGGAGCTGATATTACTCTTTCAGTTATACCCATTGATGAACGCCGCGCCTCAGACTTTGGTTTGATGAAAATCAATGAGTCTGGCAGGGTTGTTGACTTTAGTGAAAAACCCAAAGGCGAAGCTTTAAAGAAAATGCAGGTTGATACTACTGTTTTAGGCTTAAACCAAGAACAAGCCGAACAGCAGCCATACATCGCCTCAATGGGAATCTATGTCTTTAAAAGAGATGTTTTGATCAAGTTGTTGAAAGAAGCTTCCGAAAGGACTGATTTTGGCAAAGAAATTATTCCTGACGCTGCCAGTGATTACAACATTCAAGCTTACCTATTCAATGACTATTGGGAAGACATTGGAACAATTGAAGCGTTTTATAATGCCAATCTGACTTTAACTCAACAACCTCGTCCGCCTTTTAGTTTCTACGATGAGCAAGCGCCGATTTACACTCGCGCTCGTTATTTACCTCCCAGCAAACTGCTAGATTGTCATGTCACCCAATCAATTATTGGCGAAGGTTGTATTCTCAAAAATTGCCGCATTGAAAACTCGGTGTTAGGAGTGCGATCGCGCATTGAATCTGGCTGCATCATTCAAGATTCCATGATTATGGGTGCAGACATGTATCAGCCATTTGCCGAACGCCAGTCCGACTGTGACCACCGTAGTATACCTTTAGGTATTGGTTCTAACACAATCATTCGTCGTGCCATCATTGACAAAAACACTCACATCGGTTGTGATGTGCAAATCGTAAACAAAGATAATGTCCAAGAAGCCGAGCGCGAAAGTCAAGGTTTCTATATCCGTAGTGGCATTGTCGTTGTCCTGAAAAACGCCGTTATTCCTGATGGAACGATCATTTAGTTAGTGGTTAGTGGTTAGTAGTTAGTAGTTAGTGGTAAATAACCAACTACTAACTACTATCTACAATCTACTAACTATTAACTACCAACTGATGACAAAACTCTTCTTACTAATTGGTCTTCCTGGTAGCGGTAAGTCAACCTTGGCAAAGCAATTAGTGACACAATGCCCTCAGAGACGGCTGGTTTCTACCGATGCTATCCGGGGGCAGTTATTTGGTAATGAAGCAATCCAGGGGCCTTGGCTGCTGATTTGGCGAGAAACCGAGCGGCAATTTCAAAGGGCGATCGCTACCGATAGTACAGTCATTTATGATGCCACTAACGCTCAGCGACGCCATCGCCGTGAAGTCATTACCTTAGCCCGCGACATTGGTTTTACTCATATTACCGGGATTTGGGTAAAAACTCCTGTTTGGCTATGTTTAGCACGCAATCAAAGACGAGAACGTCAAGTACCAGAAGATGTGATTTTTCGGATGTATCGTCAATTGCACGACGCTCCTCCGAGTTTAGAAGAAGGGCTAGATTGCTTAATGTGCTATTCGGGAACCTCACAAAGTACGGAAATTGCCCTCACCTTTTCAGCAACAACCGAACTCTAACTTATTTAAGGTTTGTTAATTTAAAATCAGAGTTAATCTGCCTAGAATTCTACCTAGTGTAGAATACCAAACCCTATATTTTACAAAAAAATATAAAGTAAATACTAGAGGAGTATTGTAGATGGCTACAACCGATTTTAAAGATTATTATGCTGTTCTAGGAGTTAAGAAAACTGCTAGTGCAGATGAAATTAAACAAGCTTTTCGGAAATTAGCTCGTAAATATCACCCCGACGTAAACCCTGGTAATAAACAGGCAGAAGCACGTTTCAAAGAAGTGAACGAAGCTTACGAGGTTTTATCAGATCCAGATAAACGCCAAAAATACGATCAATTTGGTCAATACTGGAAACAAGTAGGTCAAGGCAACCCCTATGGTGGTGGTGTTGATGTTGATATGGGTAGCTTTGACTTTAGTCAATACGGTAGTTTTGATGATTTTATTAATGAATTATTAGGACGCTTCAGTGGTGGTAGTACTCGCAGCAGTACAAGGCAATCTTATAGTTACCGCACTTCCACTGGGGCTGGACCTGGTGGTTTTGGCGGTTTTAATGATTTTGGTTTTCAGGATGCTGGTGCAGGTACTGCCCAAGATACTGAAGCTATAATTTCTTTGAGTTTTTCCGAAGCGTTTCATGGTGTACAAAAGCGCTTTAATCTTGGTAATGAAATTATTGATGTCCGCATTCCTGCTGGCGCTAAACCTGGTACTCGTCTACGGGTGCGTGGCAAAGGTCAAATTAGTCCTCTAACGCAACAACGAGGCGATTTGTACCTGAAAGTTGAGCTTCAGTCTCACCCCTTCTTCCAATTTGAGGGTGATAACTTGGTGTGCGAAGTACCAATAACACCCGATGAAGCAGTTCTGGGAGCTTCTATAGAAGTACCCACTCCTGATGGTAGCGTGAATGTCAAACTACCATCAGGAGTGCGTTCTGGTCAATCCCTGCGTCTACGTGGTAAAGGCTGGCCCCAACCCAAGAGTGGACGTAGTGACCAGTTAGTGAAAATTGCGATCGCCACTCCCAGAGACATTAGTCAACAAGAACGGGAGTATTATGAAAAAATTCGCGCTATTCGTACCTATAACCCCCGCAGTCATTTGCAAAATATTAGGCTGTAACAATTTTGGATTTGGGATTTTAGATTTTAGATTGGGAATAGGTTAGTAGTTATTTGGTTACTACTAACCACTAACTACTAACCACTAACTCTTTCAGATTCATACTGTGCCATTAAAGCTTGCATACGAGATTTAAATGCTTCAATTGCTGCTGGGGTGGGATTGGTAGTTTGCCAAGCCGGACGCTGCATTAAGCTTTCTGTCCATGCACTTAATTTTGAGTTGTCAGTGAGAGAAAAACTCAATATCGGCAAAATAGGCACTGCACTGCCAGCAACAATGTCTGCTAGAGTCAATTGTTCACCACCAAAATAAGGATGATGACCTAACAAGTTTTCAAAAAATTTCAATACTGTAGCTATTTTCTGGTTTGCCGCTTCTATTTTTTGTGAGTCATCACCACCAGCAAAACCCATCATCCGATTGATTAAAGGTGTCATTGCAGGCATTAGTTCATTAACTGTTACCATTTCCACCATGCGTACCTTAGCCAAAGCTTTGGGGTTTTTGGGTAGCATTGCTGGGGTGGGGTATTTTGCTTCTAAATAATCTAAAATTGCCAATGATTTCACCACTGTAAAATCATCATCTAGCAAAACCGGAATGTGGTGGAATGGATTTAGTGCTAAAAATTCCGGTTGTAAATGATCACCATCTAATCTTAATTCTACTAATTCAAATTCAAGTTGTTTCTCTAATAGTGCTATCCAGACGCGACGAGAATTTGCCGAAAGTGTTTGGTGATAGAGTTTAAGCATAGAAAAAATTTTTTTTATCTGAAGTATGAAATTAACCCACTCATAAAGGAAATAGGCATAAATCAGGAAAAATTTGATTTTTTTCGCCCACGAAGGGCGAGGCTTCTACTAATTCTTACTTCATCCTTCATCTTTTCTTTTGTCAAATTGCTCTAGCAATTTTTCTACACTAGCATTGTGGTCTAAGAAAGAAAACAAGTGCTTATAACGTAGTCTACCTTCTTGATCTAAAACGAATTGTGCCGGTAAAGGCGCTCCCAAAGCTTGCCCGACATTATAGGTGCGAAATACTCGGCAGGTGGGGTCACTTAGTAACGGCATCTTTAAGCCTAAATCTCTTACAACTATTTGACTTTGTCGTTCATCAGTACTAGTAATCATCAAAACTTCTACGCCCCGATTTTGAAATTGTTCATAGTTCTCGTTTAAGGATTTGATGTGTGGATAGCAAAGGGGACAATATTGTTTCTCTGTAAAAATTCGTGTAAAAGCAAGTAATACTGGTTGTTTCTTTCTGTAATCTGATAATTTGATTAAGGTGTTATTAGTTATATCTGGTAGTTGAAAATCTGGTGTGAGAAATCCTATTGGTATTTGATTTGCAGCAGGAATAGGCAAAAAATTACTGAAAAATCGCTCATTAAATAAACCGCTAAAATCACTTGAAATTAACATGATATTATCCCCCATAAAAATATCAAAAGTAGTAATTATAAACTCAACGAGCCTCATTACATCATTTTATAGCCAATTCAGACTGGTCAATAAATGAGTTGAAGATCTGAAGTTTAAAGAAAATAAAAAGAGCATTAAATAGTCAGGCGATTACCGTAGTAATAAATGAAACCGGAGATAGAAAAAAGGTAAAAAGACAGATTATGTAGCCAGACACTATCTAGGGAATATAGGAAAAATAGAAAATGGAATAGTGTCAGTCAATGCTTATGGAGTTTATGACAATGTAACATTTCCCTTAAGTGTAAAAGTATTTAAATTGAAGGGAACGCTAAAAGAAGGAGATAAATATAAAACCAAAATAGAGTTAGCGGCAGAAATTATTACAGAGTTAGTTGAATCAGACTTTAATATTCAATTGGTACTCATGGGTAGTTTGTATGGTGAAAGTAGCCCATTCATTTAGAAATGAATGAATACCAGCTCGCTTATGTAGTAGCAATTTCGTTGTAATCACGGAGCCTGGCTGAGCGCTAATCAAAGCGTTAGGGCTAATAAGTGGTTAAAGAGTGAAAGAACATTTGCTAACCAAAAATTAGAATCCAGATACATTCGAGAAATAGTTTATGGTAAAAGAAGAGCCGTAACTTATTGGGAAATAACTACTGACTCAGAGACAATCCCAGAAAATTCTACTTCGTTTATTATGACGAATCACACTCTCCACCTCCCCATCTCCCCACCTCCCTTATCCTTCATCAGATGTATCAGACTTATAGTGAAACGGTATCACTTCAATTCCGGGTGCGCTCTATCTTCTGGTGAAGGCGCACCCATACTGTTGATGACTGCAATCATTTGATACAGACGCCCCAAATCTCGTTGATTGAAGTAAAGAACTAAGCGCGGTAGTTCTAAAGTTTCATCTTGCCTTTCTTGAGGTAAAGCTTGACTTTTTTCAATCCGTCCTGTGACTAAAATGTCACTAAAATTAGCGTTTAATTCCTCTACTTCCGCATCTGATATATCTGTTCTCAGGCGAATTACTAAGCGATCGCCTACGTAACGACTAGAATGATAAACCTGGTAAAAACGGGTAATAGCATTACAAGCCACTACCAAATCATCTGTCACTGTGTACAAATTCGGGTCTTCAGGACTTACTAGACCATTTTTCACTAATTGTTTATCAATATATTCGCTCCAAGAGCGCCAGTAATCTCCACCAGGACGATCAATTAAGACTACGGGTACTGGGCCAAATTTACCTGTTTGGCTTAAAGTCATACACTCAAAAGCTTCATCTTGAGTGCCAAAACCACCAGGGAATAAAGCAACAGCATCACTTTCTTTTAAAAGAAATAACTTGCGAGTAAAGAAATATTTAAAATGAATCAGCTTCGGATCACCCTCAATAATTGGGTTTGCTTGCTGTTCAAAGGGTAATTGAATATTGAGACCAAAAGAATTTTCTCGTCCAGCACCTTCGTGACCAGCTTGCATAATTCCACCACCGCCACCAGTCATGACCATGAATCCCAATTGAGTGACAAAGCGAGCGAAGTCAACAGCCATGTGATATTCTGGGCTTTCTGGTGATAGGCGAGCTGAGCCAAATATGGTTACTTTTCGGACATGTCGGTAATCATGAAACAGCTGGAAACCACGCTCCATGTCTATTAAAGCAGCCGACATAATTTTCCAATCCAAGCGATCGACCTCACTCTCAGCTAGACGCACTATGGTAGCTAGCGCCTGCTGGATATATTGTCGATGCTTCAACGTTGGTAAACGCTCAAGTAATTCGGTGATATCGGTTTGGAGAGACTCTAATGTGTCAAACGACGACGCAGATGAGGTCATGAGAACTGTAGCCAAAGCGGCACTATATTTTACCTGAATTTGATTTCAATGTGTAATTTATCAACCTCTACAGATTTTCAACTATCAGCCATTGCCAATTTATCTTGAGTTCGATAAATATTGTCAGACAAAACAATCACTCGCCCGCAAGTAAATCAGTGAACAATAACTGATAACTGATAACTGAAATGATGAATTGTCCCAAACAAAAAAGCACCTCCAGTTGTAAAAACCAAGGCGCTACTACTTTTTTTGCCAACTAAAAGTTACTTTGAAACAACACAATCTAGTGCAGTTTGCCAAAAATGGCTACAACAGGAAAAATACGCTAAAAGCTGATGACAAAAGCTTTACAGCCTTGTATTTTTACCTTTTGCATGAGTTTTTCCACTAAGAGTTGGCAAACAAAGAGTGAAAAATGAATCACAGATGACTTTTTTAGAGTAGACTTTATTGCTATTGTGTGTTCGGCAGTAAAACACAGCGCAAACTACGATATTTGGAAAAATATTAGAGTTAGGAGACTAGTTGTAGTATCCTTTTTTTAGCTAGCAAATACCGGAAAAATTTGGAGTGAAAAACACTCCAAAAGTATTTGCAGTAGCTTAAACTTTAAAGATATTTTTCCAGAGTATTAGCTAATGTTGATTTCGGCACAGCTCCTACTACCATATCAACTTTTTGCCCACCCTTAAAAATCATCAATGTAGGAATGCTGCGGATTCCATACTGGCTAGCAACATTAGGATTCTCATCGGTGTTAACTTTAACTACCTTGAGTTGACCTTCATACTGAGCTGCTATTTCATCTACAACTGGGGCTACCATCCGGCAAGGACCGCACCAGGGTGCCCAAAAGTCAACCAAAACAGGAACTTCGCTGTCTAATACTTCCTGCTTAAAAGTAGAGTCGGTAACTTGTGCGGCTGCTGACATGGCTACAAACCTTTGCCTATATATTTTTGATCGTGCTGAAATTCTACCATAGCAAAAAGCACTGCTTGGAGTCAGACATATACATTTGTGTTTGACATGCCCACAGTTTGAAGCCGATGGGATTCTTTAGATTTGAACCTTTAGGGTAGCCTCAATAGTCCCTACTCTGTGTGGCATTAACTTGTCCTTTTACATAAGGAACCGCCCGAACAGTAGTTCGGGCGGAGTGTGGTGTGAGGAGTGAACGGAAACATGCGTCTCCGCTATTCCTATTGTAGGCGACATATGTGATTTTTCCAGTAAATGTTTTAGAGTCTGGAAAAATTTTTTTGTAGTTGTTGGTTGTTGGTAGTTAGTGGTTAGTGGTTAGTAGTTGGTGGATAGTGTTTAGTTGTTATTCACCCCTCACACCCCTCACACTCCCCCTACTAACAACTATCAACTAAACATGTCTTACTTGCCCATACCTAATTGTTGAGCTTTTTGGTATACTTTACCTTCAGTTAATAGGGAAGGAGCAATCACAACTTCGACTTGCTGCATTTCTTTGAGGTTTTTTGCTCCTAGTGTACCCATACTAGTTTTTAAGGCTCCTAAGAGATTATGAGTACCATCATCTAACTGTGCAGGGCCAACGAGAATTTGTTCTAAAGTACCAGTCGTACCTACGCGAATGCGCGTCCCCCGGGGTAATACAGGACTAGGAGTTGCCATACCCCAGTGATAACCACGTCCTGGTGCTTCGCTAGCCTTGGCAAAAGGAGAACCAATCATGACTCCATCTGCACCACAAGCAATACACTTACAGATGTCACCACCAGTAATTAAACCACCATCAGCAATTACTGGAATGTATTTACCTGTTTGTTGATAATACTCATCACGGGCAGCTGCACAATCTGCGATCGCTGTTGCCTGTGGGACACCTACTCCCAACACACCACGGGAAGTACAAGCAGCACCAGGGCCAATACCAACAAGAACCGCAGCAGCTCCTGCTTTCATCAAGTCTAGGGTAACTTCATAAGTGACGCAATTACCCAAAACTACAGGTATAGGCATTTCTTGACAAAATTGAGCCAAATCAAGGGGAACTATAGATTCTGGCGACAGGTGTGCTGTAGAAACAACTGTTGCTTGCACAAAAAATAAATCTGCCCCTGCTTTTGCAACTACTGCACCATATTTACTTGCTCCTGCGGGAGTTGCACTGACTGCGGCAATACCACCTTGTTGTTTAATTTCTTTAATTCTTTGTTCAATTAATTCTGGTTTAATAGATTCGGCATAAAGTTCTTGCATCAAGGGGACAAATTCTTCTTTGCCCACCGAGGCTATTTTGTCTAAAATTGGCTCTGGATCAGCATAACGAGTTTGAATTCCTTCTAAATTCAATACACCCAATGCTCCTAAGTTTGATAGAAGCACAGCCATCCGAACATCTACTACACCATCCATCGCGCTGGCAATAATGGGGATTTCTCGCTCAATATTACCAATACGCCATTTTGTGTCTGCCAAACTCGGATCTAGCGTCCTGTTGCCAGGTGCTAAAGCTATTTCATCTATGCCGTAAGCCCTACGAGCTGTTTTTCCCCGCCCAATTTGAGTTTCCACGCTGTTAATGTTCCCAAATCTGTTTAAGCTAGGGTATCAAATTGTGGAGATATTTGCAGCGTTTTTTTTGAAAACACACTACCCAAGTTACAGAAAAAGCCAATAAGAATCAAGATAAACAACAAGGCTGAATGAATCAGTTTTGCATCTTTATTTACTTGAGGTTGGTATTAGCCAGGTTCTAATTTGTTGATGATTGAGGTGTCGATTATTACTTAATTATTTTTAGCCTTGTCTGATTGTTTTGGCATCTTTAAATTTACTCAAGTTATGCTAATTCTTAGCATCCTTGTATCAATTCCAAACACCCCTGCTTTTAAGTATGAGGATTCCCTGTTAAGAGTTTCCTGTTCCCTTTTCCCTATATCTTGATCTATACGGGAATTTCACCCTGTCAGAGTGAGCCGTGGAGGGTTTTGTATTGCTACGATAAATTTCAGATTAAGATCAGTCGCTCATGAACTTTGGTACACAACTAAACATGAAAATTCCGCTTCTCCCTATTCGCTGTTAAGAGTTAACAGTTCCCTATTTTCAGGCTAGAACCTCACTGGCAATTGCCCACAACGATAAGATGAAAATTCAACATAGACGCGCTCATAGGCTTCCGTAAGGTACACCTTGCAAGGCGATTAATACCGATGGAACATGGGTTTGCTGCTAGGTTAATCCCCCTTTGCACAGAGTCTTCGCAGGAGAATCTCTGTTAAGAGTTCCCTATTTTAAGACAGATATTAATCAATTATTAAAACAGTACATATTAAAGCCTTGATTCAATCTGAAACTCTAGAACTACTCGAATGGCATCGCCTCTGCCAGCATTTATCGACCTTTGCGGCTACTAAACTTGGGGCGATCGCAGCGTGTGATTTGACGCCACCTAGCTCTCAAGCTGAGAGTGAGTATTTATTGACGCAAACCAAAGAAGTGTATGAACTCGAAAGTCGTCTCACTACAGGACTTTCGTTTGAAGGAATTCAAGATATTGGTGATTCTCTAGAAAGGGCAGAACTACAAGGAGTTCTAGCAGGTGAGGAACTGTTAGCTATTGCTACCACTCTTGCGGGAAGCAGAAATTTACGCCGGATGATCGATAATCAGCCAGATTTGCCCATTCTCACAGAATTAATTGCTGATTTAAGAACTTATCCAGAACTAGAACAGGAAATTCATCGTTGTATTGATGAACGAGGACAAGTAAGCGATCGCGCTAGCCAAAAACTTGTTGATATTCGTACAGAACTGCGTAAACTACGTAATCAAATCACACAAAAATTACATAATATTATACAAGTAAAATCTAATGCTGTTCAGGAACAAATTATTACCCAACGAGGCGATCGCTATGTAATTCCTGTGAAAGCACCACAAAAAGATGCGATTCCTGGTATAGTTCATGATACTTCTGCTAGTGGCGCCACACTATACATAGAACCAAATTCCATTGTTCCCTTGGGTAATCAGCTGCGGCAGTTAGTTAGAAGAGAACAGGCAGAAGAAGAGGCTATTCGTCGCGCTTTAACTGAACAAGTCGCACAAGTAAAATCTGATTTGGAAAAATTACTTGCCATTACGACTACTTTAGATTTAGCAACTGCCAAAGCACGCTATAGTTTCTGGCTAAAAGCCAACCCACCCCGTTTTATCAATCGCCAAGCCAATGAGTACATTACCCTGCGGCAATTACGGCATCCGTTGTTAGTGTGGCAGCAACAACACGAACAAGGACAAGCAGTAGTTCCTGTAGATTTACTGGTTCAACCAGAGATTAAAGTAGTAACTATTACTGGACCAAACACAGGTGGTAAAACAGTAACTTTAAAAACCTTAGGTTTAGCGGCTTTAATGGCAAAAGTCGGTTTATTTGTTCCTGCCCGTGAACCAGTAGAATTGCCTTGGTTTGACCAGGTATTGGCAGATATAGGCGACGAACAATCACTACAGCAAAATTTGTCTACATTTTCTGGGCATATTCGCCGCATTAGTCGAATTTTGGAGGCGATAGGCGAACAACTTGATGGGGAAATGGGGAGATTGGGAACTCGGGGCCCCCACTCCCCCAAGGGAGTGGGGATTAGGGGCAATGGGGAGAAAGATTGCACCCCACCACCCCACCACCCCACCACCCCATCCCCTCACCTAAATTCTGCCCTGGTACTCCTTGATGAAGTCGGCGCAGGTACAGATCCTGCTGAAGGTAGCGCCTTAGCGATCGCTTTATTACGCTATCTGGCAGATCATACCCAGCTAACTATGGCAACTACTCACTTTGGTGAACTCAAAGCGTTGAAATACCAAGATGAACGATTTGAAAACGCTTCGGTAGAATTTGATGAAGCCACACTTTCACCTACTTACCGTCTACTATGGGGGATTCCTGGACGTTCTAACGCTTTGGCAATTGCCCAACGCTTGGGGTTAAAAGCAGAAGTTATCGAACAGGCGAAAACTAATCTGGGAGGATCAACAGACGAAGTTAACCAGGTAATTGCTGGGTTAGAAGCGCAACGCCGCCGCCAAGAAACCAAAGCAGCACAAGCACAAGATTTATTGCAGCAAGCTGAACGTTTATACAAAGAAGTCTCCGCAAAAGCCGCAAATTTACAGGAAAGAGAACAAACTTTGCGTGCTTCCCAAGAAGTAGCGGTACAGCAAGCGATCGCCCAAGCCAGAAGCGAAATTGCTCAAGTAATTCGCCGTTTGCAGCAAGGTACACCCACTGCCCAAGATGCCCAACAAGCTACAAATGCTTTGCATCAAATCGCCGAGAAATTTATACCCCAACCACCACCAAAACCGAAACAAGGATACATTCCCAAAGAAGGCGATCGCATCCGGATTCCCAAATTAGGGCAAACAGCAGAAGTTTTGACTGCACCCGATGATGATGGTGAATTGACTGTCCGGTTTGGGATTATGAAAATGACAGTCAAACTGGAAGATGTGGAATCTCTAGATGGGAAAAAAGCTGAACCAGTAGCGAAAGCAAAACTATCCCCAGCAGCAACACCAGTTACACCAACCCAACCAGCCCCAGCAATTCGCACATCCAAAAATACGATAGATATACGTGGACGTAGGGTTGCAGATGCCGAACTTGTTCTAGATAAAGCAATTTCCGAAGCAACAGGGCCAATCTGGATTATTCACGGACATGGCACTGGTAAACTGCGGCAAGGTGTTCATGCCTTTTTGCAACAACACCCCAGAGTCAGTCGCTATGAAGCAGCAGAACAATCTGACGGTGGCACTGGTGTGACTGTGGCATATGTGGATTGAAGCAGTGACCGAAGAAAGGCAAAAGGCACCAGGGCAGTCACAATGAAACTAGTTTCATGAGCTTTGCTATGAAAAACATCACCCCGTCAAGAGAGGATACCCCTCTGGTGAACCCGCAACAGAGGGAAAGGAGTGAGGTTGCTTTCAAGTTAGATGGCAGAAGGCTGGAAAAAATTTATACCAATTAACTAGTCCTCTGCATTCTGCCAATTGGATTCAAGAAAGCGAATTTACAAATCTCTTCTTCTACCTCTGTGTCTCTCTTGCCTCTGCGGTTTATTAATGCACTATGTTTAACTTAGTCACGCTACTACATACACAGTTTTAAATATTAGCTGCTTAAGAAATATTGATGAAAAATTAATCAACAAGTAGCAAAAACAAAATTATATTGATATTTTCATCTATTAATTTACAACAACTGCCAAAAAGTCTTATTCCAATGTCAACATCACAAAAAAAATTTTTAGTTCCTGCTTGTTGAAATATACCTGATTAGGTATTCTTTGGTTGGAAGTAAAGTAAATCACAAACAACTAACCAGTCAACAGAAGTAAATATCTATCTAAAGGAAGATTTATTTATTTTGTTAAAGCATCAGTTTAAGCAGAAAATAGTTAAACACAAGGTTGGTGCAATTAGCAGACAAGATGTAACTAAAAGCGCTTGTACTTTATCCCAAATCGCTTTTCATCATAGAGTAAGACAATGACCACTGCTGTTTATCCAACCATCTCAATTTTCAAAAACGCCCAACAGCTTGCTGTAGGCACTTTCTATTCATAGCTTTAGGAAACTAATATTCACTCGTAAAAGTCTGGTTTCAAAATGGGTAACAGCAACAGCCCCTACTAGCCCGATCACCTATGCTAAAAGTTATGCACTCTGCCGCTAATTCACCCACTCCTACTCCTCAGTGGGAGGATTTAATAAAGCTTCCAGCCCCGAACACAACTCAATGGGAAAACATTAAAACCCAATTAGATTTGGTGCTGTTGGCATTAGAAACATTGACTGGCATTGGCTCCGAGGCAATGCTTTCAGCGGCAATTAATCTAAATTTAGAGTCCAGAGTGCCAGACCGTGTAGCGTTGTGGCGGCTACGCCAATCTAATCCGCTACGCAAAGGTCAAGGAGGGCGAAAAAAGCTCGATGTTGAAGAAGCACGAGCGCTTGTTCTCATTATTTGTTATCTTGCCAAGCAGCATCAAGAATTGATTCGTCGTGCTGTTGGCTTGTTAGAACAGATGGCGGAAAATAACCGCGAACCTCATCAGGCTGCTTTATTAGGAGATTATATCGATGCTTTCTGCAACACTTACCAAGAGCGGATGGAGGAAGACTCGACGATCTCTACGGATGAACTTACCCACCTGGCTTTAAAACTGCTGATAGATCTTCTTTTTTATAGTGGTCCTGGTGGACATCGCCGCCTCTGGCTAGCACTTATAGACCGTTCAACGAAATTTTGAAAATGTCCTGCTTGCAGTTCCTGCCATGCCTGTAACAAATTCTGTCATCCGTCGTTACACACCACCCACTTGCACGCTAGAAGTCTTGGCACAAAGCTCATCTCTATCTCGTTGGGTGGGAAAGGGAAGATCGGTTCTGAAGGATCTACGCTTTGAGTTAAGTTTTGACGATCCACGACTTAGCGAAGAACAGAAGATCGTTATTCGGGGCGATCGCGATCAACTAGAAGCTTTGTGTGCAGCAGTCACAAACTACGTGCAGGAATTCCTTCAAATGTCCCCTGAAAGTTTTTGGGCAAACTTTTCAGAATTAGAGGACTCAACCAATGCACCAGATGAACCAGAATCACAAGAACCATTACAAAATTCTGCTTCTACCGAAACATTAAATTCTTTTAATAATCAAGTACCAGAAACAAAAATACACATCGAACCAAATAGCCATTTAACTCATAATTTGTTTCTTGGTTCTTTGGGATACCAAGCATCCAAGTCTGTTGTTCAACTGAGTTTGCTACAGTTATTTGATTTGGCAACAGCTTTAGATCAATACTCTGACGATATACTTGCCCTACCTAATCTCTATCAAGGGCGATCGCGTTTTGCAATTCCTGGTTGGGTTCCTGCGGTAGCAGTACTAGTATTAGCTGTTGGTTTAGTACCATTTACCTACCAATATGCAATTCAGAGTAAGCAAAAACCTACAGCTACTGAAGATAAACTAGCCTTAGAACCATCACCTTTAGATTCGCCAACACCTGCAATCACCTCCACAGATCAACTACCTCCCCTACCCTTTGGTTCTAATAGTTTGTCAATACCTGGTTCCACCTTAGCTTCACCTACCCCAATTTCTCCCCAAGCCCAAGGATTTCCCACAGCGCCCATATTACCTAACGCACCTTCTCAAACAGGTTCCCCTTCTGCCTCTACATCCGCATTCCCCCACCCTCCCAATCATCTTCCGGGAACAAGGTATTCCCCAGCGTCCCACCAACAGCAAAACTTCCCACTACAAAAGCTCCACTGACATTAACAGATCCTGGGCAACAAATTCGTATTCAACCTAAAACCCCACAGCAGGATACCACCGCTTCTACTTCTAACAGTGGAGTTATTGCCCAAAATGGGAATATTTCATTAAATTCACCAAATTCATCCACTACAGAATCTAGCCTACCTTCTACTTTGCCTGCGATTCCACCGACTATTGCTACCGCACCCAATAGCCGTACTAGTACTCCTAACCAACAAAATCAATCACCAAAAAATAACTCAGTTGATGCAGAAGATACTTCCCAATTAATTGAGAAATTGCGACAAGATCGTAATTCCAACCAAGTCGCAACTAGAAATAGTAATGCTTTGTTTGACGCAACAGCTCAAGTATCCGAAGCTAGAGAATTTCTAACAAAGCGCTGGCAGCCACCTTCTGGCTTAAACCAAACACTAGAATATAGTTTGGTTGTGGGTGTCGATGGCACTATTGAACGTATTCTTCCTTTAGGAAAAGCTTCGAGAATATATATAGATCGCACAGGAATGCCTTTAATTGGCGAACGTTTTGTTTCTCCCAATCGTAATGGGCAAACTGTGATCATTAGAGCCGTTTACAGTCCTGATGGCAAAGTAAAAACTTTTGCTGAGAAGGATTAAATCAGTGAACACTAAACAGTTATCAGTTAACGCCAATGATACTAGGGAAACGTTACCTGAATGATGAATCCCTTATTACTGGTAACTGATAACTGATAACTAATAACTTGCGTACCTCTGCGCTAACTTTGCGTTCCTTTGCGTTTAAAATATTAGTTTAGGTGTGGTGATATGGCTAAAAATCTACTTAACCTATACCTTCACACCTAAAAAACTTATCCTACTGCTTTGACTACTGACATAGTTTTCAGTTTGCTTAACCAGTCTTTAACAACACCTTTTAACTTAAGTTCTGTGTGGTGTTGCCACTCAAACAAAGGAGCAAAGCCTAAAGACAGTGCTATAATTCGCAGCCGTAACAGAGGCGAATCACCCAGTTGCTTTAATAAAGCGACAAGTTCTGCTCGTTCTTCTTGATTAAAAATAGGCAGAAAAGAATAAGCTGAATGTACGATTGCCATCTTACGTCTCTGTTTATCTAGCACTTTTATATCCCAGCCGCGCCTTTGAAAAGCTGGTAAGAAACTCTCTTCAAAAATCCGAATATATCCTCTTAACTGCAAGTGTTTACGCTTGGAGCGAGTTTTCTTCACATCAGTCCAAACTCGATATTTTGCTAGCACTTCATCTGCGTAGACATTCCCGTAGCCAGCATCTGCGATTCTTACAGATAAATCATAATCTTCAACATATTCAGGGCGATTTTCGTAATATCTTAATTCTTGGAGTGCCTTAGTTCTGAACATGATAATGTTCGCTGCCACTCTATAGCCAGAAACTGCTGCCATTAGAGCTTCATCAGAGTTTTGAAACTCTTTTTTTCTGACAACTCGTGCTACTGAATGATTATTTCCATGCTGATCAATTTCCCGGATAGCGGTATGAGCATAACCAGCTTCTGGATATTTTTCTAGCAGTGAGACTAGTTTCTCTACATAATTTGGCATTAAAGCATCATCTGAGTCCAGACGTACAATAAAGTCAGTTGTTGGCTGACTCATTAACCAAGTATTGTTGCCAGCAATACCTAAGTTCTTGGGTTGCCGATAGTAACGCACTTGGGGAAACTGCTGACACAACTGTTCCATCACCTGGGGTGTTTCGTCAGTACTACCATCGTCTGAAACCCAGACTTCCACATTTGGATAAGTTTGACAACAGGCACTACTTACAGATTCAATTAAGTATTGGGCTTGATTATAAGTAGGAATACATACAGCAACTGAGGGAACTTTTAACATTGAATTCATATCAAATCTAGTCCTACAACTGAAAATAGTTTTTTGTTGTGTTTCGCTGAACAGCAGCAACAGAATTAAGCAATAATCAATTAGGTTTAAGTAATGATTGCAGAGATAAAGTTTGTCTTACTACATTTGTGCTAGTACAAAGTTGGATGAATTGATATTTGTGATGTCAACTAGACTGTTGTCTCAAGCTTCCTTCTGGCAAACAAGCGCTATCTAACTAGGAGACTTTCAATATTTTTCCAGTCACCTTTACTGGGTAATTTTTTTAAAGTATGGTTAAAATTAAGACTTTATCCCAAATTTCTAATCAGTCCTCGACTGTACTATTCAGTTGTTGTATGGATAAAGTGTTTATACCCCACGGAGCTAAATTAACCATTAACGAAAACTTTGATGGTTAATCTTAGTAGATTTGCGTCAGAGGAAGGTAAGTATAGAATAGATGTCTCTAATGTTGTATAGAATCCCTCTCTAGCAATATTGAAGAGAATAGTATCATTGCTAGTTTTTACGGCTACAGAGAGAGGCATTTAATCCCTAACTCAGGGTGGAGTTAAACCACCAGGAATTCTCACAGCAGGGACACTTTGAACTACAAGATCATATCCAATGAAAAGATAACCCCCTAGCAGTGCTTGCTGGATGTGAGCCAGGAAGATAGATTTAGTTGAACCTAGCTTAAACATAAGGGTACCCTCTGAGATTTTCTTTCAGAGTTGCGCTACCATTGGCACATACTCACAGTTTCACAAATAATATTTTTTCGTGAAGCATTAATTAAAAATCTTAAAGCAAGAAAATCAAAATCACACTAGATCTAAGGTGATTTAACAAGAATTTCATGATGTTTATACTCAATCTTTACAAAGATATGATAAAGCAGTCCATCCAAAAAACCAAATTTTTAACTAAATTGATCTAAAAAACAAAAAGGCTGGTAAAGCCAGCCCTATCTCTTATGATTTATTATTGTTGTGGAACCAGTTGTATTTAATAACGGGATTTTTTTTGTTTTAATTTTAGCTTTTTGCGTCTTCGCTCAGCAGCTGCAACTGCACCTTCCACAGGATAACCCACCACAGGTATGACCTGATATTTACGTTCCTCTTCTAACCGTTTTAGTTCGGTATAATCAGTCCAGTGGATACAATCAACGGGGCAAGTGTCTATTGCCTCTTGTATTACTTCCTCTGGATCGCCATCTTGACGTATTGCACGCGATCGCCCATAATCGGGTTCTATATAAAAAGTATTACGGGCAACAAAGGCACAGTGTTTACAGCCAATACAGGTGATTTCATCAACATAGACACCTTTTTGGCGCAACATACCCCCTAATTCCGGTTCTAAACCGGAACGATCTGGGGTATTCCGCAAAAAGCCGCCTAATTCTGGTTCTAGACCGGATCGGTTATCTTCCTTCTGTTCCAGCGACGGCAAAAAATCAGACATTTACGCACTCCAGCGTTGTACTACCAGGCGAATTGAACCATCTTCATTTTTTTGTTGTTCAGCAACTTGAAAGCCTGCACGCGCTGTCTCTTTTACTACTGTATGATAGGCATAGCGCTGTGTTACCTGGCGTAAGAATCCTTCTACAGACAAGTCTTGTTGCCAATATTGCAAATCAGCTACCAACTCGTATTCTTTACCATTCCATTTGAAACCAACATCGTAACCATTTTCTTGCTCGATAGTAATCTCGGCATTGTAAGTTTGACCACGATAGCCACGCACTTCGCGCGGACCTTGTTTCCAGTCTATACCCAAGTCAGAGAGAGCTTCTTGCAAAGATTCAAGATTACGAATTTGAGTTTTAATTTGGCTAAAGTGTGACATGGCGGTTATGAATCGACTCAACTAAGTGTTTGTGTTTGCTAATTTACCAATCGCTATAAGCGGTTTGGGTGTTCACCACTCCAGATTGCTGCACCTTGGCGGCGAAGAATTCTGAGGTTGGCTCTTGATTAAGCACTAGTCCCAACTGTGCTTCTATAGCCGCTGTCACTTCGGCACAGGAATTACCCACAATACCAGTGACTTTTTCCTGTACCCGACCATCTGGATAAATGATGAATTCTAATGTCTCCATGCTTTTGGCCAACCACAAATAGTACGCTTGGATTGTACTGCTCTAGCAAATGGCTAAAAATGTAGCTCTAGGGAACAGCATTTTTCCTTAGCTACAAAATTAGCTATTTGTTAACTAATGTTCCATCTCTCAAAATATATATCTCAGAAACTTTACAAAAATTATTAGTCTTATTAGTCAACACATCTATTACATGTAAGTTTCTCTTAACCTGATCGAGAAGTCAAGCTCAAAATTTAACTATCAACAAAATTGTATAAAGCTTAGAAATCCAGTGCTAGTCCTAGTAGAGCCAATAAAATCAGTTATAAAAGCATGATTTTTATTGAAAATATTTATCATTATAATTAATTTTGCCCAAATTAACTAACAGCGCGATCGCCTTAACTCATTTTTGTCTTGAAAATAGGTGTGGGGTGTAAGGGTGTAGAGAAGATGTAGCAGAGAGGTCAAAACTGTACTACACCCAACCGAGAACCTTCATAGTCTATTGCGTAGTTACACAACAGAATAACCTAGCATCAAAAATCAAGATAAAATTTATCGCTATTAGCTATAAACAAAGTCATAATCAGCAATCAAGAGTAGGAAAATTGCTATAGAGGCTGAATGTGAAAGCTAATTATTTAACTCAGCTAATTAACTTATGAATACAAACCAAGTAATGGGTTCTACCAATTTTTCTAAAGCAATACGTATCGGAGTACTGGGTTTTGGCGGACTAGGGCAAGCTGCTGCTAAAGTCCTTGCCCCCAAACGAGAAATGATTTTAGTAGCCGCAGCAGACAATAAAGGTTATGCTTACGCTACCGAGGGTTTAAATGCCCAAGAGTGCATTGCCACATATCAGTCCCAGGGTTCAGTAGGTTATTTAGAATCATTTGGCACATTAACCAATCGTAGTATTCAGGAATTAATAGAAAGCAATCAGCCTGTAAATGGTTATTTCTTAGCTTTACCAAACTTACCCAATGATTTTATTCCAACTGTCGTCAAGCAATTTATTAATTCTGGTTGGCGTGGGGTATTAGTAGATGCTATTAAACGTACAAGTGCAGTAGAACAACTAATAGCCCTGAAAGAAGAACTACAAGCCGCAAGTATTACCTACATGACAGGATGCGGGGCGACACCAGGACTATTAACAGCAGCAGCAGCGATCGCCGCCCAAAGCTACGCTGAAATTCATCGAGTAGAAATTACCTTTGGAGTAGGGATTGCTAATTGGGAAGCTTACCGCGCGACTATCCGCGAAGATATTGCCCACATGCCTGGTTACAACGTAGAAACAGCCAGGGCGATGACAGATGCAGAAGTAGAAGCCCTTTTGGATAAAACTAATGGCGTGTTGACATTGGAAAATATGGAACACGCCGACGACGTGATGTTAGAGTTAGCAGGAATTTGTTCACGCGATCGCGTTACTGTTGGCGGTGTCGTTGATACCAGAAATCCCAAAAAACCTCTTAGTACAAACGTCAAGGTAACAGGCCGTACTTTTGAAGGTAAGATTTCTACTCACACTTTTACATTAGGCGATGAAACCAGCATGGCCGCAAACGTTTGTGGCCCAGCCTTTGGCTATCTAAAAGCAGGCATAACCTTACATCAACGTGGCATACACGGAATATTCACTGCTGCTGAAATTATGCCGCAGTTTGTCAGATAAGTTTGTAGTAAGCACTTTAGTGCTTAAAAATGTGAGGGCTAAAGCCCTCACTACATACCTTCAAAATTCTAGAGTTCTTTAGTTACAGTAGTGCCTTGCTTCCTCCTCTAGCCTTTTAATTTCGCTTTCCCAGTACTGAAGTGTTATCCGTCGCTGTCTTAATTTATCTTCTGTAGGGGTTTGGGAAGGTTGTGTACCTGGGTTAGGATAAATTCTCCTACTTGCTAGCTATTGACAACAATAGTATTGCCAAAGATAAGCATGATCGTGTGTATCACCACCAAGAGAACGAATTTGCTTAACAGATAGCTGATTTTGACCGAAAAGTATCTGTTGATTTTTTGAGTTCTTGGGAAATAAACGAGTTTCACTACATCTTCCACGAAAGAACTCTACTACAAACCACTCACCAAAATCGAAAATACAAATTTCTGTTGGGTCGCTACCGTCATCTTTCAAGATATCAACATCTTGTTTGATATAGCTTCCCATAGTATTGAATATTTTTTGGGGAAGTAAAATGCGAATACGCTCAAAGCGATCGCTGTAAAATTTCCAAAATTCACTACGGCGTAATAGTTGATTTACCTCAAAGTCCTCTAATTGAAGTCTTTGCAAAATCAAATTTAATAACTTTTTAAAATCAGCATAATTAATTGCTCCTATCCAACAACCTATTGAAGGCTATTTGCTTCTTGACCTGCTGCTGTTTATTGAGTAGTTATCTCATCTAATTTGTCTTTAAAAAAATTCCGCTTGCGATTTAAATCGTAGTCTCATAACTGATATATATCTTGAAAATAGATGTGGGGGTGTAAGAGTATTATCCTATGTTAGAAAACCACTAGTTTGAAATCAAAAAACAATGTATTGAGTGGGGTAAGTGCCTGGTAGACCCTGAAAGAGATGGTGATAGCCAAACTAAGATATATTTAATTCTCAATTCTTAATTAATCTAGGAGCATTTATGAAAACCGAACACGAAAGAGAAGAATTAGTTAAAGCTATTAACTTACTGTTAAATCAAGCTTCCGACAGCACTTTAGACGAAATTTATGCACTCTTAAAAAGAATCGATGATGAAGAAGATGAAGAATATTTAAAAGCTTATGATGCTGCTAAAGAAGATATACGTATCAATGGCACTGTTTTATGAGAGCAAGCTAAAAATGAACTGAAAAAGGATGTTGCATAAGTTATAAAATTGAGATATCCAAACGAGCTTTAAAACAACTCAATAAGCTATCATCAGAATTTCAAGAATGTATACAAGCTAAAATTGACGATTTAGCCTCAGAACCCCGTCCAAATGGGGTAAAGAAGTTAAAAAATAGAGAAAATGGTTATCGAATTAGAGTAGGTGATTATTGCATCTTGTATGATAATTTATGACGATATTTTATTGATAACGATTGTAGAAATAGGTCATAGAGTTAAAGTTTTTAAAGATGAAAGTTGACAAGTAAAATTTTAAATTGCACTCTTATAGCTTATAGCTAAAGTCTGCTTAAGCAGACTGTTTGATTTATTTGAGATCATCTTCGCTTGAATACTTATACTGTCGCATAGGTTGGTAATTGGTAATGGGTAATTGTCAATTGTCATTGGTGATTAGTTTTTCTCCTCTGCTTCCTTGTCTCCCTTGTCTTCCCAATTTTGAATTTTGAATTTTGAATTGTTTTGTCCCTAATCCCCGATCCCCAATCCCTCTTCTTCCTCATCCAACATTAATTCTGGAGTTTGCACCACAAACGGTAAATCTGCGCCTAATATACCCCGCTTGATCCGCTCAAGTGTCTCTGGAAAAACCACAAACAGAGGATATATAGTATTTGTCCCCTCGCTTAAAATATGTTGGTAGCGGGGGGACATCAACCATTCATAGTCTTGATCCAAACAAACTTGTGTTTGTCGCCAGCGTCCCAAAAAATCTGAAAAGTCTTCATGGGGACGATGAATAAAAACAATAATTTCGCTGCCTGTTTTAATTTTCCATTCAGGATCACACATTAAAATTGCTACATCACAGGGTAGAGAAATAGTTTTACCTGTAGTTGTTGCTTCCCCATGCAAACGCACAATTGGCAAAGGAATGGTAATGATGCTTTCGTCTGGACGACGCAGACTGGGAATCATTTCCAAGTATGGACGATGTTGCTTAAGGAGTGCGATCGCACCAATATTATTACTATACTCAGCTAAACTAGTTTCATAATGTGATTTTTTGAAGAGCATAATCAAAATTATGAATTATAAATTATTATTTTCAATTTGGAATTAAGGATGAAAAAATAATGTTAATCTTTCATCCTTTATCCTTAATTTTCTTTTAGCCTAACTTTTCAAATACCTTAAATAAAGGCAAATACATTGACATCAAAATAGTACCAACCATTCCACCCAAAATTACAATCATTACTGGTTCCAAAACACTAGTAAGGGCTTTCACTGCTTGCTCTACTTCATCTTCATAAAAATCAGCTATTTTCATCAACATGCCATCTAATTCACCAGTTTCTTCACCAATACTGATCATTTGAATTGCCATAGGCGGAAAAACTTGCTCTTTTTGTAAGGCAATGCTAATCATACCTCCTTGTTGAATTTCTACACGTGCTGCATCAATAGCATTAGAAACTACTTGATTACCAGAAGTATCTCGCACAATTTCTAAAGAAGTGAGAATTGGCACACCTGAACGAGTTAAAGCCCCAAAAGTACGGCTAAAACGAGCAACAGATGACTTTTGGATTAAGTCACCAAATAACGGCATTTTGAGGGAAAGACGATCAATAGTTTCCTTACCAACACGAGTTTTATAGTACTGTTTGTAAGCAAATGCTAATGCCATCAAAGATCCAACAAACACAAAAATCCGCCAACTTCGCAGAACTTCACTACAAAACATCATGAATTGAGTCAAGGGTGGTAGTTCTGTTCCTAATTCCTCAAAAATTTTGGCAAAAATGGGAATCAGAAAAACCGTCATACCCACAAAAATAGCGATCGCGATAATACTAACAGCAACTGGATAAGCAAGTGCTGATTTAATTTGGTTTTGTAGACGTGCAATATCTTCTAGTAACTTAGCTAAGCGATTTAGTACTTCATCTAGAACACCACCAACCTCGCCAGCCTGAATCATACTGACATATAAACCATCAAAACAATCAGGATGCTTACGCATTGCTTCCGAAAGGTTTACCCCATTTTGAACTTCACTACTAATATCCAAAAGGGATTGTTTGAGTTTCGGATTAGTACATTGCTCAGATAGTACTCCCAAACTTCTCACTATAGCGACTCCTGCATTCACCAAAGCAGCAAATTGACGAGAAAAAACTGCTTTATCTTTGACAGAAACTTTGACTAATGATGTCTGAATTTTTTTTAGATCAAAATCTCCAAAACCTTGAGATTTTTTCAAGTCTTGAACAACAAATCCTTGCTGTCTGAGAGTAGTACGTGCTTCTGCTAAGTTTTCTGCAACAATCTTTTCTGTTTTAGATTTGCCTTGGGCATCCCGAATACGAGCAACGAATGTAGGCATGAATTTCCTCTATCCGTATGAAAGTGAATAAATTAGTTGTTGGTTATTAGTTGTTAGTTGTTTGGAAAATACTGAAAAATTCAAGCAACAACGAACTATTAACTAATAACGAAATTTTTAATGTGTTTTTATAGCCCCAGTTGCACCGACTTTTCCGGCAGCAGGTGGTGCAGCAGGACCAATAAGACGTTGCACTTCATCTGGCTTAGAAGTTTTAGACATTGCTGCTTCAAAAGAAATAGTTCCTACTTTATATAAATCAGCTAAAACCTTCTCCAGAGTTTGCATACCTAATTTACCACCTGTCTGAATAGATGAGTAAATTTGTGCTGTTTTGCCTTCACGAATCAAGTTAGAAATAGCTGGAGTAACTATCATTATTTCCTGTGCCATTACTCGACCAAATTCACCTGCTTTGGGATTCTTTTTTGGAACTAAAGTTTGGCTAAATACTGCTACTAGCGAGTTAGATAACTGTACTCGTACTTGAGTTTGTTTTTCATGGGGAAAAACGTCAATAATTCGGTCAACAGTTTGTGCTGCCGAACTAGTATGTAAAGTACCAAATACTAAGTGACCAGTTTCAGCAGCAGAAATAGCTAAAGAAATAGTTTCTAAGTCCCGCATTTCTCCTACCAGAATAATATCTGGATCTTCTCTAAGAGCGGCTTTCAAAGCATTAGCAAAACTCTTTGTATCTTCACCCAATTGCCTTTGATGAATTAGACTTTTGATTGGTTCATAAACAAACTCTATCGGATCTTCTACTGTCAATATATGTTCTGCGCGTGTGCGGTTAATTAAATCAATCATTGCCGCTAGAGTAGTTGTTTTTCCAGAACCAGTAGGGCCTGTAACTAGAATTAATCCCCTGGGCTTTTCCGACATTTCTCGTACTACATCGGGCAAACCTAATTTATCAAAGTTAGGTATTTTAGAACTTAATGCCCGCAAACAAGCTGCATAAGAACCGCGTTCTTTATAAACATTAACGCGGAAACGTGCTAATCCCTTAACACCATAAGAACAATCTAACTCCCAGTTTTGCTCTAATGTTTTTCGTTGGGAGTTATTGAGCATACTGAAAATTAACCTTTGGCACTGATCCCCAGATAAAGGCTCTTCGCCAATGGGTGTTAATTTACCACTAATGCGAAAATAGGGGGGCAAACCAGCAGATAAATGCATATCCGAACCACCCATTTCAATCATTTGCTCCATTAAATCTTCAATCATCATTTCCATAGTTTTTTCCTGTTTTATTTGTTGATTGTTAGTGGGTAGAGACGCAAGGAACATCGCGTCTGCACATTAGTTGTTAGTTGTTTTCAAATAACCAACGACAAATGACTATTGACTAATCTTGAAAACGAGGCGTCATGCAATACGGACAATCCAACCATTCTGGCCGCAACCCCGCATTACAAGTCCGGCAAGTCAGACTAGTCTTGCGTTTGGCTTTCAGTTCTGCTTCTAAGCCTGTGTCAGTAAAGGTGACTCGTTCTACCTCTTCTAGGGTGGTTGAACCTTGACGTACTAAGTCCAAGCTGTAGGCCAGCAAGGTTTTCATACCCTCTTCTACTGCTACTTCTTTGATGCGTTCTGTCGGTGCTTCTTCGTTAATGAGGGTTTGCAGACTTTCACTGATTCGCATTACCTCATAGACACCACAACGTCCTTTGTAGCCTACGCCATTACAGGTGGGACAAATATGACCTTGAGTTTTGGCTGCTTGAATTTCCTCTGTGGTCAGAGTATTAGCTTTATAAAAGGTTACTTCTACTTCTTGGGAAGCCGACAAACCATAACGGGCGAGTTCTTCTACTGTGGGTGTGTAGGGAATGCGACAGTCAGGACACACACGCCGTACCAAACGCTGGGCCAAGACACCAATCAATGAACTAGAAACCATGAAAGGTTCAATACCCATTTCTCCTAAACGAGCGATCGCACCAGGAGCATCATTAGTATGTAAAGTAGTTAATACTAAGTGACCAGTTAATGCTGCTTCAATCGCCGTTTTTGCTGTTTCTTTATCCCGTGTTTCACCTACGAGTAGCACATCTGGATCTTGTCGCAAAAATGCCCTTAATGCCGTTGCAAAATCTAACCCTTTTTCCCGAATTACCTGTACTTGAGTAATTCCCGGCAAACTGTACTCAATTGGATCTTCTACAGTACTGATATTAATTCCCGGCTCGTTTCTTTCTGCTAGCGCTGAATACAGCGAAGTTGTCTTACCAGAACCTGTCGGTCCTGTTACTAAAATTAAGCCAAAGGGACGGCTAACCATTTCTTGAACAATATGCAACGTCTCTGGATCGGTAATTAGCTTATCTAAACCGAGTTGCGTGGCAGAGTTATCCAAAATCCGTAGTACTACTTTTTCCCCGTAGCGACTGGGTAAAGTATTTACACGGAAGTCAACTTTACGCCCCTCGAACAAGCGTCTAATCCGTCCGTCTTGAGGTAAGCGTCGTTCAGCAATATCTAAATTGGCAATGATTTTAAACCGCGCTGTCACAGCAGGAATGATTTTTTTTGGCAAAGGGTCGAAAGCCTCCCGCAAAACCCCATCTTTACGAAAGCGAATGCGGAGGTTTTCTTCTTGTGGTTCTATATGAATATCAGATACTTTCTCATGCAGTGCTTTAGCCAAGATTCTGTTCACCAGATTGATCACAGGTGCATCTTCAGCACCCTTCATCGCCGCCCCTAAGTCAGCTTCGGATTCTTCTGGAGCGTCATTTAGGTTAAGATTTTCTAGATTTTCTAAATCTTGATTGATGTCTGTATATTTTTCTTGTTCTAAATGCTTTTGCCGAACAGCTAAATCATTCAGATATACGTTGATTAAAAGTTGATAATCTTCTTGAGTAATTACCATGCGCTGCAAGGTCAAGCCTTGGGGGCGCAGAATCCGGTTTAAGTCATCTGAAGCTTCTAGATTATCTGGATCAACCATCGCCACTAGCACAGAGGGCGGGTTTTGATCCTCGTTTTTCGACAGTGGTACTAAGCGGTGACGACGACAAACATCTACTGGAATGAGGGTATCAATCAGGTGGGCTACTGTGGTGCTACCTACCGAACTAATTTCCGGATCGAGGGATTCTACGCCGTAAAGTATTTTAAGTTCAAATAACTGCTGTTTTTTGTACTGCCTGAGTAACTCTGGTGATAATTGTCGCCCCGATACTGATTCGAGTACTTCTATTAAAGGGATACCAGACTTGCGGCTTTCAATTAGCGCCTGTCTCATTTGTTCGCTGTTGACAAAGCCAGATTGTACAAGTTTGTTACCAAAGGGTGAAAATTCTGCTCTGGTAGATAGAGCTGTACTACGCCGTTGTGGTGACGAGTTAGTCATATATCAACTATAAATATCGGGAACCTCTCAATAGAGTATTCCCAAGCTGTGAACAAGAATTTACATACCCAACGAACAAAGGCAGAGGAGGCGCTTCTTGTTCGCCTGCAGGCGAACAAGAAGCGCCGTGGCAGAAGGTAAAATGTTAAAAAAATTTATACTAAGTAACTTAGTTTTCTGTATTCTGCTACTTTGTTGTACAAGTAATTATTTATACTTATACGTTAATTAGGTTTTGGCTCTTGCTCCATAAGGCTTTGATGCTGATTTGCGGATATATTTATTAAATATTTAAAATAAATTTGTGAAATATACCTAGAAAATCTTATATTTCCAAGAGACCAGCAAAAAGTGGCAATCGCCAAAATTCAAGAGCACCAGAGTTATTGGCTTTTCTCTAGCATTAGCGTCTGCACTAAGATGTCCAGCATTTGTCAAAATAGATGACGGTAACATCACTTCCAGGAGAATGTCGGCAACAAAACACACCTATTGTTGCCAGCTAGCCATAGACTTCTTGCACTCTTGTAGAGCAAGGGTAAAGAGTAAGGGGTAAAGGGTAAAGGAATTTTATTGAGCAATTCTTTGTTCCAGTTTCTTTTACCTTTTCCTTACAACAAACTTTACTCTTTTCTCAATTTCTACAAAAAGTCTAATGTATAGCTGCAAATATGGCGATAAATTGTCGTATCAAGTATCTGGGATGAGTACATAATGATGGACGAAGATAAACAAATAAACAACACGAGTCAGCAATTGGGTGAACCAACAGAGGTCAAACAAGCAATGAACAGTGACTCCCCAGTTCCAATGGATGCCAATGAACCTGGCAGCGAGGTGACAGAGCAAGTGGCAGACGCTACTAGCGTACCTGAAAACACAGTTATACCCAGTCAAGAAAACGGGGTTGCTGCTACTCAGACAGTTGATACAGCTGCTTTAGCACAGATGAGTCAACAAATCGAGTCTCTCAAGGCTCAGTTAGAAGAACGTAGCAGCCAATATATGCGAATTGCGGCAGATTTTGAGAATTACCGCAAACGCACTATTAAAGAAAAAGAGGATCTAGAGGCGCAGGCAAAGCGGAATGCTATTACTGAATTGCTACCGGTAGTTGATAATTTCGAGCGGGCGCGATCGCAAATCAAACCCCAAACCGATGGGGAAATGGCAATTCATAAAAGTTATCAAGGAGTTTACAAATTACTAGTAGATTGCCTGAAGCGCTTAGGTGTATCACCAATGCGTCCCGAAGGTCAACCATTCGATCCCAACCTACACGAAGCAGTAATGCGGGAACCTACGGATGAATATCCTGAAGGAACAGTGTTAGAAGAGTTAGTACGCGGATATTACTTGGGCGAGCGCGTGCTACGCCATGCAATGGTTAAAGTGGCTGCTCCTAAAGAAGATACGCCATCTTCAGAGGAAAACCAGTCTCCTCCAGCAAATAGTTAAATAGTCGTCATTTGTCATTTGTTCTTTGTCCTTTGTCATTTGTAATAAGTAGTAACTATTAATCAATGACCAATGACTAATGACCACTGACCAATGACTAATGACCACTGACTAACTAGGCGAGCATCGCATATAAAAACGTACAAAAGGTAGTCCGCGAAATATAACGCCCGAAGTTTTGTCGCTTTCCCCAGTGGGAACGCCAACGGAGGGACGGTTGCCAGTGGAATAAACACCACTGGAAAAACTGTCCTCCGAAAGCTGCTACCTATACTTCGAGGAGTAAAGTACTCAGTAAAAATACCGATACACATGGGAAAAGTTATTGGGATCGACTTAGGCACTACCAACAGTTGCGTCGCAGTTTTGGAAGGTGGTCAACCAATTGTTATTGCCAATTCAGAAGGTGGACGAACCACTCCTAGTATCGTGGGTTTCGGCAAGGGTGGTGAGCGCTTAGTTGGTCCACTGGCAAAGCGCCAAGCCGTCACGAATGCCGAAAACACAATCTACAGTATCAAACGATTTATCGGTCGTCGCTGGGATGACACAGATGCAGAACGCGATCGCGTACCTTATAACTGTGTTAAAGGTCGAGATGATACTGTTGATGTTCAAATTCGTGGACGAAACTACACACCACAAGAAATATCCGCAATGATCCTACAAAAGCTCAAACAGGATGCGGAAAACTTTTTGGGTGAACCGGTAACAAAAGCAGTCATTACCGTACCTGCTTATTTTACAGATGCTCAAAGACAAGCAACCAAAGACTCTGGAACCATTGCTGGACTTGAAGTCTTGCGGATCATTAACGAACCAACCGCAGCCGCTTTAGCTTTTGGTTTAGATAAGCAAGACCAAGAACAGCTAATTCTAGTGTTTGACTTGGGAGGTGGTACTTTCGATGTATCCATCCTGCAATTAGGGGATGGTGTGTTTGAAGTTAAAGCAACTAGTGGTAACAACCACTTGGGTGGAGACGATTTTGACAACTGTATTGTCCGTTGGATGATAGATATATTTTTACAGCAAGTTAAAATTGACCTTTCCCAAGACAAAATGGCTCTGCAACGCTTGCGGGAAGCAGCAGAAAAGGCAAAAATTGAACTTTCAACTATGGTAAGTACTTCGATTAACTTGCCATTTATTACTGCCAATGAAACAGGACCAAAACATCTAGAAATGGAACTCACCCGTGCCAAATTTGAAGAATTGACGGGTCATTTAATAGAAGCCACTATAGAACCGATGGTTCAGGCACTCAAAGACGCAGACCTGAAACCACAAGCCATTGATCGGATTATTTTGGTAGGCGGTTCTACTCGTATCCCTGCTGTACAAAATGCCTTAATTAAATTTTTTAACGGCAAAACACCTGATCGTTCTATTAACCCAGATGAAGCAGTAGCACTCGGAGCTGCTATCCAAGCTGGGGTACTAGGTGGCGAAGTTGACAATCTCCTGTTATTAGATGTTACACCTCTGTCACTGGGAATTGAAACTCTAGGAGAAGTATTCACCAAAATCATCGAACGTAACACTACAATTCCTACAAGTAAATCCCAAGTTTTTTCCACAGCTGTTGATGGACAAACCTCAGTGGAAATTCATGTCCTCCAAGGTGAACGGGCGATGGCAAAAGATAATAAAAGCTTGGGTAAATTTTTACTCACAGGAATTCCCCCAGCGCCTCGTGGTGTACCACAAATTGAAGTAAGTTTTGAGATTGATGTCAACGGAATCATGAAAGTCTCTGCTCAAGACAAAGGTACAGGCAGAGAACAGAGTATTCGCATAACTAACACAGGTGGCTTAAGCAGCAACGAAGTTGAACGAATGCGGCAAGAAGCTGAAATGTTTGCCGAAGAAGACAGAAGACGTATAGAACTAGCAGCATTGAAAAACCAAGCGGACAATTTGTTCTACAGTTACGAATCGACAATTAAAGATAATGGCAACTTGATCGGCGAACAGATGAAAGGTTTGGCAGATGAAAAACTTGCCTATCTGAAAGCAGCTATTTCTGAATCCAGCATTTCGGTTGCAGAATTCAAACAGCGCTTAGAAGACTTCCAGCAAACTCTATTTAACATAGGTGCTGAAGTTTACAACCGTGTTAACGATGGTCAAGAAGATGATGTTCCTTCCTATGCACATAGTTCCCCTACACCGGAACAATCTGAGTCATTGCATGGCACACTGACACCACAATTTAACTTTGATTTTGAAGAGGAAAATACTCTACATGCTGATTATGAGACTATAGATTAAAAATGTTAGTAGTTAGTGGGTAGAGACGCGAGGAACATCGCGTCTGTACATTAGTAGTTAGTAGGTAATGGATGATAGGTCATTGGTCGTTGTTATTAGCCATCAACCACTAATCAATAACCACTAACCACTATCCACTATCTACTATCCAATAACCACTAATCACTATCCACGATTCAAAAATATATAATTTCAGACTCATGGGGGGTTTTCCACACCTATAAGTGCGGCTAGCCCCTCTAACTAATGGGCAGAGTTTTTCTCTTATACGTAGCACAATTGTAAAAGAGACAGCTTCAGGCCAAAGCTTTGTCGTCTTTGACGGCAGTCGCGACAACGGAGCAGGTGCAACAATGCTGTTAATTCCTATGGGCGCACAGCCTTAGAAACCTCCTAGTTAGCACTGGTTCCGCAATGCGCTGCTTCACGAAGAAAGCACCTGTTGCTATAAACTTGCTGGTGATTTATATAAAAGGTAAAAGGTAAAATCAATATATTAATAAAATTTAATCGTTGCCTTCTGCCTTCTGTGGGGCCTACACAAATTCGCGATTTTGATCGCAAATTGGTGGAGAACCCCTTCTGTCTGCCCGAACTTCTTGGGGGCGTAAGCCGTCCCACGAGCTTTAAGGCAAGTTGCAACTCAATCGAGTTGACGCTTTGAGTCTTGTGCGTCTACGAAGTTATCCCTGCATAGCTGCTTTCTACCTTTTAACTTTCACCTTTGCTATATGGCCCGCGACTATTACGAAATTCTGGGTGTCTCTCGTGACGCCGATAAAGAAGAAATCAAACATGCCTATCGCCGCTTAGCCCGGAAGTATCACCCAGATGTGAACAAGGAACCGGGAGCCGAAGAGCGCTTTAAGGAAATTAACCGCGCCTATGAGATACTCTCAGAACCCGAAACTCGCGCTCGTTATGACCGCTTCGGTGAAGCTGGAGTTTCTGCTGGAGCCGGCGTAGGCTACCAAGATGTTGATATGGGTGGTTTTGCCGATATCTTTGAAAGCATCTTCAGTGGCTTTGCCGGTGGTATGGGCACTCAAGCACAAAGACGACGCAGTGGTCCAGTTAGGGGTGATGACCTACGGCTAGACCTGAAGTTAGACTTTCGAGAAGCAGTATTTGGTGGTGAAAAGGAAATTCGCATTTCGCATTTAGAGACTTGCGAAGTTTGTAGCGGTTCTGGTGCAAAGCCTGGTACTCGTCCTCGCACTTGTTCAACTTGCAGCGGTTCAGGTCAAGTACGCCGTGTAACGAGAACACCATTTGGTAGTTTTACTCAAGTCTCGACTTGTCCCACCTGTAATGGTACAGGTACGGTCATAGAAGACAAATGCGACGCTTGTGACGGTAAGGGGGCAAATCAAGTTACAAAGAAACTCAAAATTACCATTCCTGCTGGGGTAGATAACGGAACACGCTTGCGGATATCTCAAGAAGGAGACGCAGGTCAACGTGGAGGCCCGCCTGGAGATTTGTACGTCTACTTGTTTGTCAATGAAGACCAAGAATTCCAACGGGATGGCATTAATATTATTTCAGAAATAAAAATTAGCTATCTCCAAGCTATTTTGGGTTCTCGCTTAGAAGTGAATACAGTAGATGGGCCTGTAGAACTGACTATTCCACCAGGAACCCAGCCAAATACGGTAATGAAGTTAGAAAATCGTGGTGTGCCACGTCTGGGGAACCCAGTGAGTCGAGGCGACCACATGATTACAGTATTGATAGATATTCCCACCAAGATAACTCCAGAGGAACGAGAATTGTTAGAAAAGCTAGCTAAAATTAGAGGAGACCGCACTGGTAAAGGTGGTATAGAAGGTTTTCTGGGTAATATATTTCATCCACGATGAGTCTATCTTCTGTTTCAACTCCTGATGCTCAACTTGACTTGCGTGGCACTCCTTGCCCGATTAATTTTGTGCGTACAAAGCTCCGTTTAGAACAAATGCAACCCGGAGCTTTATTAGAAGTCTGGCTAGACCCTGGTGAGCCAATTGAGCAAGTCCCTGATAGTCTGACAATGGCTGGTTATCAGGTAGAGCAAATTACAGACTGCGCTGGCTATTTTTCTTTGTTAGTACGCCGTCCCGTTAGCACCTCATGACAGAGGAAGCGTTACGAGATTCTTTTAGGTTGTTGGGTACGGTATTAGCCGTGCAGGCTAATTATTATCGAGTACAACTGGATTTAGGAGGCGAGGACAGGGACAAGGAGGAAAAGGAAGACAAGGAAGATAAAAAGCTATTTTCTCCCTTTTCTCCGCCTTCTCCACTCCTATTATGTACTCGTAGAACGCGCTTAAAAAAAATTGGTCAGCAGGTAATGGTAGGCGATCGCGTCGTAGTAGAAGAACCAGATTGGACTGGTCAAAGAGGCGCGATCGCTGATGTTTTACCCCGAAAAAATCAATTGGATCGTCCAGCGATCGCCAATGTCAATCAAATTCTTTTGGTGTTTGCTGTTGCTGATCCACCTCTAGAACCCTATCAACTCAGCCGCTTTCTAGTAAAAGCTGAGTCTACAGGTTTAGATGTAGTTTTATGTCTAAATAAAAGTGACTTAATTACAACCCAACAGCAGGCGGAAATACATCAACGTCTAAGCAATTGGGGTTATCAGCCAATATTTATCAGTGTATATAAAAGTATAAATATTGACGAGCTAGCAAACCTACTCAAAGACAATATCACTGTTCTTGCTGGCCCTTCAGGTGTGGGAAAGTCCAGTTTAATCAATACTTTGATTCCTACCATTAACCTACGAGTAGGTGAAATTTCTGGTAAACTTGCTCGTGGTCGTCACACTACTCGCCATGTAGAGTTGTTTGATTTGCCGAGTGGGGGTTTGTTAGCAGATACGCCTGGTTTTAATCAACCTGACTTGGATTGTACACCAGAAGAATTAGCTACTTATTTTCCAGAAGCTAGGCAGCGATTAGCTGTTGCTAAATGTCGATTTAGTAATTGTCTGCATCGAGACGAACCTGATTGTGCAGTACAAGGAGATTGGGAGCGTTATCAGCATTATTTAGAGTTTTTAGAAGAAGTGATCGCCCGTCAATCTCAACTTAATCAGCAAGCCGATCCAGAATCTACAGTGAAGGTAAAAACAAAAGGTAAAGGTAAGCACAAGTACGAACCGAAGTTAGAAAGTAAAAAATATCGCCAGAAATCTCGACGAACACAGTTACAAGAGTTGCAAGAGTTGTATCGAGAGAGTGAACAATAGGAATCGGGGACTTATCAATTAAAATTAAAAATTAAAAATTAAAAATTGGTAAGAGGAACAAGGAGGGCAAGAAATTTTAGATTTTGGATTTTAGATTGAAATTCAATCCAAAATCGCAAGTCCAAAATCCAAAATTCTTTCCAATGCCCAATACTTAATGATAAGTGACAAATGACGACCCAACGAATTTTATTTGTGCGGATTTATTTTGGTACATTTGTTGTAGAAGATGATTGCAAAAACCTTCTATCAAGCTTGGTAGCCACATCCTTCACAGATATAGAAGGTTGTTTTTCTTTTAAGTGCATTACTGCTGTAAATGATCCAAAATTACTACGACGGAAACCGATGACATCAAAATTTACTAGTAGTTCTTGGATCTTTGCACCTAAACTAAAACCTGTAGAGGTGTTAGCGAGTTTATTAGCTTCAGGAAGGGCTTTGTAATCTAGTAATTGAACTTGCTGATCTGATGGTAGTACTGGCTGCAATTTTTTGATTTCTTTCTCAAACTCTGGTTGCTGCACTTGCTGTAAAGCAGCATCAAATTGAGCTTGTTGGGTTTGATTTGCTAGCATTCCCGTAAAGCCCATAACTACCTCCATTTTTTGGGGTTCGATAAAGGCAAAAAAGTTATTTAGTGGCAGATTTTCTTTAGCAATTAGCCGTTTAAAAGGTTCCAACTGAACTGCGATCGCTTCTTTGAGTTGGGGTGGAACTTCCTTATAACCAGATGGCAAATCTTGAAGTGTGAGTGTAGTGGGTTGTGTTGGTGCTTTTTTTTCTAAATTTGGGGAATTTGTTTGTTTGGGTAGATCAACAGAAGGAACGGCTTGAACTGGAATTGCTGCAAAAACAGTACTAGTGAAGATAGATAAAATTAAAGTGATTTGCTTTTTCACTTGTAATATTTTCCTTTTGCTTAGAAGGAACAATCAACTCGAGCATAGCTGCCTATTTCGAGTGTGGAGTATCAGCCATCATAAAGAATTGGCTAAAGCCTGTTACGATCCCCAGAAAGTCTTAAAATATTGTTAACTTCTGCCAAATCCCCAACCTTCAATCAATATATACCTGAAATCATTATGGCTATCGGCTACGTTGCGCTAGTACTCCATGCTCATCTGCCCTTTGTCCGGCATCCAGAAAGTGACTATGTACTGGAGGAAGAATGGCTTTATGAAGCCATTACAGAAACTTATATTCCCTTACTACGAGTTTTTGAAGGGTTAAAGCGAGACGGTATAGACTTCAAAATCACTATGAGTATGACACCACCTCTGGTGTCAATGCTACGTGATCCGTTACTACAAGAACGCTACGACGAACACTTAGCAAAGTTGGAAGAACTTGTAGAACTGGAAATTGAGCATAACACTCATAACGGTCATATTAAATATTTAGCCGAACATTATGCCAGTGAATTTAATGCCACGAGAAAAATCTGGGAGCAATATAAAGGTGACTTAGTAACAGCTTTTAAGCAGTACCAAGATACAAACAATCTCGAAATCATCACATGCGGTGCTACCCACGGTTATCTACCACTGATGAAAATGTATCCCCAAGCTGTGTGGGCGCAGTTAAAGGTAGCCTCTGAACACTATGAAGAAAATTTTGGATGTCCGCCTAGAGGAATTTGGCTGCCTGAATGTGCCTACTATGAAGGCTTAGAGCGGATGTTGGCAGATGTTGGTTTGCGCTATTTTCTAATTGATGGACATGGTATCCTTTACGCCCGTCCCCGCCCTCGCTTTGGTACCTATGCCCCTATTTTTACAGAAACTGGTGTGGCTGCCTTTGGACGTGACCATGAATCTTCTCAACAGGTGTGGTCTTCTGAAGTAGGCTATCCTGGTGCGCCAGAATACCGAGAATTCTACAAAGATTTGGGTTGGGAAGCTGAATACGAATACATCAAGCCCTACATTATGCCCAATGGTCAACGAAAAAATACGGGCATTAAATATCATAAAATAACTGGTCGTGGTTTAGGTTTAGCAGACAAAGCCCTCTACGATCCCTATTGGGCAAGGGAGAAAGCTGCCGAACACGCAGGTAATTTTATGTATAACCGTGAGCAGCAAGTAGGACATCTCTACGGTATTATGCAGCGTCCGCCAATTGTAGTTTCCCCCTATGATGCGGAATTATTTGGACATTGGTGGTATGAAGGGCCTTGGTTTATTGATTATTTGTTCCGCAAGTCATGGTACGACCAACAAACGTATCAAATGACTCACTTAGCAGATTATTTGCGCGCCCAACCGCATCAGCAAGTTTGCCGTCCATCTCAATCAAGCTGGGGTTTTAAGGGTTTCCATGAGTATTGGTTGAATGAAACCAATGCGTGGATTTACCCTCATTTACATAAAGCTGCTGAACGTATGATTGAACTCTCTAAAAGAGAAGCAGCAGACGAACTGGAATGGAAAGCACTTAACCAAGCCGCAAGAGAGTTACTTTTAGCACAATCTTCTGACTGGGCATTTATTATGCGGACAGGCACGATGGTTCCTTATGCTGTAAGAAGGACGCGATCGCACCTCATGCGGTTTAACAAACTCTACGAAGATATCAATATCGGCAAAATTGATAGTGGTTGGTTAGAAAAAGTTGAGTTAATGGATAATATATTCCCTAGTATCAACTATCGCGTCTATCGTCCGTTGTAATAAATAAATATAACCAAAGATGCACACAGATGAATACAGATGATATTATCTGTGTGTTTTTTATATTTGTTATTTATTAAAACTCTTGCAAAAGTAATACCAATTCAAAAAATATTTAAGGGCAAATAACCCCACTCCCCTAAAGACACTCTCCCAGTTTACGGGGAAGGTTGGGGACAGGTTTCATAATTATTCATGTATTGCATTCTTTTTTTCAATTGGTATTATGCAAGAGTTTAACTTGCATCTTTTAGAGCAAAAGGTTTTTAAATTCCTTTAACTCTTCACATGCATCCCGACTAATGCCACAAATTCTACCGACTACTTAATAAAAAACCTAACTATTGGCTTAGGTTATTAATTGAGTAGAAAGCTATTCTGAGAAAAGAAATCATTACATTTGCTTGGAGGTGCGAAATACAATAAATTCTTGCACCTGTTTTGAGTTGTTTGCATATTTTTTACTGAGTAGCAAAATAAAAAGGAAATAAGAAATGATGACTCAGTCTCATGAAACAAGTAGTGAAAATTTAAAAAAACTCCGAGATTTGATTAAAGATATCGAATACGCTATGTTAACAACTTTAAACGAAGAAGGTGAATTACATAGCCGTCCGATGGCTACAAATCGAGAAGTTGAGTTTGATGGTGATGTCTGGTTTTTCACTTATGCCAGTTCTTATAAAGTATTTGAAATTCATCGCAATCATCAAGTTAATGTCAGTTATGCTGCACCAGACAAACAACGTTATGTCTCTTTATCTGGTACAGCTGAATTGGTACGCGATCGCCAAAAACTAGAGGAATTATGGAAACCACAACTTCAGGCTTGGTTTCCCAAAGGAATAGACGAACCTGATATCGCCTTAATCAAAGTTAGTGTCAAAAAAGCTGAATATTGGGATTCTCCATCAAGTCTAGTAGCAAACACCATTAGCTTGGTGAAGGGTGCTGTTACTGGTAAACCAGCTGATGTTTCTGAGCATGAAAAGCTGGAATTGAAGTAACATTTGTTGTTAATTAAGTTCATTTAATTCCTGGACTTAGCCCAAGTGAGTCAGTGAATTTTAATGCGTCACCGTATTGTTTTTGGTTGACGCAATCCTTTGATAATGTAAATTACCAAACACATATAAATGAAAATTTGGGTAGAGAAATCTTACCCAAAATATTTTTTGGAAACTTTATTTAACTCAAATTATCAAACAGTATAACGACTGCGATAATAAGCCAAAATTTGTTCCACTCTTTTTTGACTCATAGAATCAGAGTCAGGAGAAACTGAAATCCACAAGCCAGCAATTTGGCTTTGATTGTAATCGAACTGTGGAGAAGATTGGGGAATTAATTCTACTGCCACTCCTTCTACTTGCCGTAGATGCGCCGCTACCTCGCGATAAACTGCCAGAGGTAAACCAGTAAATTCTACTTTTTCCTTTGTCTCCATCTTGTTTACGAAGATCCAATATTAACCGGGTTTGGGTCTGGCGATACTGCTGAAACAGGATTGCCAGTAGTAGCTGTTGTCGCTGTTGGCGGACTGCTAGCAGCTGCTTCACCAACCATTCTGGTAACTTCCATACCATATTGTTCCAGAATTATGATCGGTTCTGAACCTTCGTTCATTTCAATTCGTTTGATTAACACTCCGTTTGCTAGTCGTTGTCCTGCCTGTACGTAACGGCTAGTTGGCTCATTTGGTACTTTAATGATAGCTTGAGGTTGATTACTAACCATAACCACACCACTAACAAAAACCGCCTTGGCTAAATCTGGTTGTGGTGGTGGTGGTAATACAGATGCCAAACGTTGTTCGGGAACAACTTGGGGCATAACTGTAGGTAAAACAGGAGTTAAGTTCGGAAGATTTTTGTTGGAAACTCCTTTGGTGATATTGTTTTTTGATTTACTTAATTTGGCACTTAACACTACACTGCTTTTTTGCGGTGTTCTTGTCGTTATTAATGTACCTCTAGTGCTGGTAATTGGCAAAGGTAGTAACCTGGGAACAGGTCGCATTCCTACAGTGGTATTTGATAATCCTAGCGGCGATTGTCCAATAATTTGAGCAAAAGGATCATTACGTCCTTTTGACACAATATCTATCCGTTCTTTGGCATTGGTGGGTTGAATCAAGCTAGCAGTTGCAGAAGTGACTAAAGTTGATTTAGCAGGCACTACAGGATTATTAAATGTTTGTGCTGGCGCTTTTTGCGTTGGCGCTGGCGTACTAGGTGGTGTCGGATTACTCGATTGTTGTTCACCTTCAGAGGCACAGGCAGCGATCGCTAAAACTGAAATGGCTGCAATTAATATTTTTAAATTTCTACCCATCAGCCCCTCTCTATACCTTATTTTTTTATGTATCAAAATCAACATGCTTTTATATTAAAGCTAGTGTGAAATCTGATACCGTTATAACCTAATTTTTCACATTTAATCTTCTGCTAAACTCATTGACTGTTTCAACAAATCCAGCCCTTTTTTAACTCTGCGAGAAACAGTGACAACACTGATACCTAGCTGTTCTGCTACTTGTTTTTGTGTTAAATCGTGTAAAAACACAAATTCTAAGACTTCGCGGGTACGTTTCTCAAGCTGGAACAGCGCTTGTTGCAAACGAATTTGATCTTCTTGTGCCAGTTGAAAACTACGATAGCGATGATCAACAACCAATTCTCCTAAGCAAGTAGCCCCTTCTTCTCCATCTTGGACTGGTACATCTAAGCTTAAAGGAGCGCGATTCATCCATGCCAATTTAATTTCCTGCCATTCTTGGATGGAAATTTCCAATGCTGCGGCTAATTCTGCATCGGTTGGTTGACGATTGTATTTTTCCCGCAAAGAACGCGAAACTCCTATAGCCTGCTGTTGCAGTGCTAAGTAGCGTCGGGGAATTCGTACGGTCACACCTTTATCTCTAAGATAATGTTGAATTTCGCCCCGAATGTAGGGAATAGCAAAAGAACTGAAGGCATGACCTTTGGAAATTTCAAATCTTTCTATTGCTCGAATTAAACCCAGACAGCCCACCTGGAGTAAGTCTTCATAACTTTCATGGCACTGGTTGATCCAATAGTGAGCTTCTTTTCTCACCAGCCCAAAATTGAGTTTCACCAATTGATTGCGAACATTTGCTGAGCGAGATTGCTGATATTCTCGTAGCAGCTGTAAAATTTCATGCTTCAGTTCATGGGTGAGTGTAGTTGGCATAGCACCGTTTTGTTTCTTTTGGCAAACAAACAGTCAACTATTCGCAGTTAAACCAAGCTCCAATGTACATATCTTGTATTATTTAAGTCTCAAAATATGGACATGGAAAATAACTCCTATAGGAGACACAAAGCGTCGTAATGGAAGTGTCTGCTATCAGGAGTGATTTAAATCAGCGAAAAGAGTAATCAATTAGTAAACTTTGGTATGAGTTACAGTTTTTGAAAACACATACAAAACATATAAAATTTTTTACTTTATTTAAAACCGAGATTGTACTTAATTTAAGTAAATTAAGAGAATTTCAGCGTATAGATAAAAACCGAAACTCAAGAGATAGCAATGAGATAAAGAAAATTTGTGTCAGAAATAATACTTAAAGCTGTTCTTGTATGAATTGAATATAGGGTTGGGGCGTACAGCCGTGCGCCCTCATAACTAAATGTGTATTCAAATACTTTTCGTTGAAAGGGTAAGGGATAGAAGGAACATCAAAAAGAATCACCCTTGTGACGAGTGTCTACAAGGGTGATCGGAGGATTAGCTATTGTGATCGCCACAGAAGACGATAACAATAGCTATCTTGAGTCGCAGTCAAGTTTTGTACTCACAATCGTTTAACCACGAGCTTTTTCTAACCGAGCGTAGAAGATACCACGAACTTTGACTTCTTTAGGCTCACCAGCACCTAAATCAGTGTCAGAGGGTTGTTCGCTCTCAAATGTACCCGCAATTTCACCAGTAGCACTATCTACTTTGGCTACGGAGAGCGAAATTTTACCATTCATCACATCAGCACGCTTGACGTTAGCGCGCAGAAGTTCTTCATCATCAGATTGAGCAGGGAGAGCCACAGCAGCATCATAACCACTGGCAACACCGCGACCTTTGGGATCTAAGAAGGTAGCACCACGATAAGAAGGAACTCTAAAAGTACCTTCAAAATCTGTTGAGGTATTGATGCTAGTCATACCAGGTTGTGACTGAGCAACCAAACCTTTGATGGTAAATAAGAAAGGCACTCGTTCACCTCCAGGCAATTGCACGGTGGTAGCTTGGAAATCAAAGCCATCTTTTTCCACAAAGGTAAGGCTACCATCTGAATTGATTTTTAGGTCGCCCTCGATTTGATCTAGTGAATATGTCTTACGAGTGACTAATTTGCCAGCAACAAATTCTGCTTTTTGGCGCTTATTAGCAGGTTCTTCTCTTACAAAGAAATTAGTTGGTTCTAAGCAAAGTTCTTTTATGACGTAGGATTGGCTAGCATCAATGGGAATAGAACCACGACTTGTTTCTGTGAGTTGGGGACATTTGTTAGCTAGACCAGTACCTTTAATTTGATCGTAGGTGAGTAAGTCTGTACTACCAGCAGTAGGACCCTCACTACAAGCAGTTAGTAACCCCAAGCACAAAGCCAAGAGTGCAACAATTACAGCGCGAAACCTCATGGTCAACCTCAATGTCAAAAATTGATATCTTAAGTTGTAAAACTGCAACTTACTCAAAGTTCTGCTTTTAGAGCCTGAAGTTGAAACACCAGACTCGCCAAGAGGCATTCAACGAGGAAAGCATCTTAAAGGCAAGTAAAAGCCAGCAGTTTTATTGTTGGCGGCATTTATTAAAGCTAGGGCGTGTTTATGGATGAGTACGCCTCGATACACATTAACTTGAGCAGATTACTCGAAAGAAGATACTGTATCCAACCTCCGGACGGTTTTCTCAAGTTGAGAGCTACTGTAAATATTGTTGCTACAACTTTTAGGGTCATCACCCAGTGTCCGTGAGTGTGCCAGTATTTTTACTTTCGTAGTGTCGCTTTTGTCGTTTTGTGATATATTTGCCGCCACTACATACAGCCCATATTTTTATGGGGAGATCAGCCAGATCATACGATTTTTTTTAACTCAAAATCAAAGCGATCTCACATTTACTATGCAATACTTTTTAGTTAAAAGCGAAAGAAAAAAGCGCAAGGGATGGAAGCAACATCCTTTACCCTTTCACCTTTTCCTTTTCCCAGGCACAAATGAAGATGAAGTATCTAAAGGTTAATTTCCTTTGTTTTCCGTAAACAAGTCTTTTAGCGAACAATGAAAGTGGGAAATCTTCGGTAAATTTGAGTTGGTCTCATTGACAGAAGTTGGCATGAATCAAGGCAAAATTTTTGAGTCAGAGAAATTATCTTACAAGCTCCAAGACATTGTCAGGGTGGTACATGATGCAGTAGCCTTTTGTCAAGGAGATACGCTCGCGCTTTTGGCTTTATTAAGACAGTTAGAACAATTACACCGAGAAATTCGAGATGGAGCTTTTCAGGAGAATTTGCCTAATAACCGTCAAGCTCTTTACTCACTACTTAAAGATATTGAGTCAGAGGGTGGCTGGCCTTACATAGAACGGATGAGACTACAAGAATTTTTAGCAAATTTGCCGCAAGAGACTGATCCTCAAGAGAAGTGGGGAAGTGGAGGGGTGTGAGGTGATAGGGAGGTGGGGAACTGACCGGTCCCCACTCCCCCAAGGGAGTGGGGATTAGGGGCAATAGGGTGATGGGGAGTGGAAAACAACTAACCACTAACCACTAACAACCAACAACCAATAACCAACAACTAACTACTAACTACTAATGTACAGACGCGATGTTCCTCGCGTCTCTACCCACTAACTACTAACTATTAACTACTAACTACTAACTACTAACTTTTGACACCATAACAGAGGGAGCGATCGCGCTGATCTACATTACGATTGTATCGAAGATAATTATTTACCCAGTTACAACCACGTGATAGTAGGTTATTCATGTCCAAATTCCACAAAATTATGGTGTTGTCATCACCAGCAGATGCCAATGTTTGACTATCGGGACTAAAACTAACACTTAATACCGGAGCATGATGTCCATTGAGAGTTTTAATCAATTTGCCATCATGACTCCAAAGTTTCACTGTGCTGTCCCAACCAGCAGCAGCAAGAATTTCACCATTTGGACTAAAAGTTACAGAGTTAACACTATCGCTATAGCCCTTTAACAATGTTTTTAATAATCTGCCGTCAGAACGCCATAGCCTGACAGTGTTATCCCAGCTAGCAGAAGCCAGCAAATGATCAGTAGGACTAAAACTTACACCTAAAACCCAGCTGTCATGAGGTGAGAAGGTTTTCAACAAAGTACCATCTTTTGCCCAAAGCTTCACTGTTTGATCATCACTAGCTGAAGCGAGAATCTGGCTATCAGGACTAAAATTGACGCTATTGACCCAACCGTGATGTCCTACTAGGGTTTTAACCAAGCGACCATCACGGTTCCAAAGCTTCACTGTCTGGTCTTTACTACCCGATGCTAACAACTCCCCGTCTGGACTAAAGCTAACACTCATGACACTATCGCTATGTCCATATAGGGTTTTGAGTAGATGACCATCTAGACCCCAAAGTTTCACGGTTTTATCATAACTCCCGGAAGCTAGCATTTGATTTTTTGGGTCAAAACTGACACTAGGAACTCTGTCAGTATGTGCAGCCAGAGTTTTATATAAGCGAGTTGTACCGCTATTACGGTCACGTCGCCAGAGATTTACAGTGTAATCTTTGCTACCAGAGGCTAACAGTTTGCCATTGCGACTCCAAGCCACACTCAAAACTCGGTCTGTATGACCTTGAAGGACTGGCAATGTAGGTGCGTTTAAACTCCACAATCTCACTGTTTTGTCATAACTTGCAGATGCTAGGAGCTGATGATCCGGGCTGAAAGCCACACTCACAACAGCATCACTGTGTCCTTTAAAGGTTTTGTAAGGTTGATTCTCAAATTCACCTTTTTCGTTGATTTTCCAAAGGTATACAGTGTTGTCATCACCAGCAGAGGCTAGCTGTTGACTATCAGAGCTAAAACTGAGATTCCAAACGATAGTATTGTGTTGTTGCAAAGTTTTGTAAAGATGAAAACCATAGCCATATTTACCACTTTTGTCCAAACGCCAAAGTTTTACTGTTTTGTCTCGACCTGCTGTCGCTAGTAATTGAGCGTTAGGACTGAAAGCTAGGGCAGTTACTCCTTCTTCATTTGCTAACAAAGTTTTCACTAATTTACCGTCTCGTCGCCAGATTTTGATTGTTTTGTCGTCACTAGCTGAGGCAAGAAACTGACCATCAGGACTGAAGCTTACCCAGTTAACCCAACCTTGATGTCCTCGCAGCGTTTTGATTAATTTTCCATCCCGACGCCATAGCTTAACAGTTCTATCCTTACTGCTTGTAGCTAATAATTTTCCATCTGGGCTAAAAGCAACGCTGAAAACCCAATCTGTATGTCCTTGGAGGATTTTTTCTGGTTGTGGAGCAAATTTTCCTGTTGTTGGGTTAAGATGCCAAAGATTGACTGTTTTGTCGCGACTGGTTGAGGCTAAAGTTTTACCATCAGAACTGAAACTTAGACCAGTAATCGCATCGCTATTAGCTTCTAATGTTTGGAGTAATACGCCGTCAGGTCGCCACAATTTCACAGTGCGATCGCGGCTACCTGATGCCAGCAATTTGCCATCAGGGCTGAATGCAATCCCCCAAACAATATCATTATGTCCCTCTAGCCGATTGACCTCGGTGACTCCATAGACTGCCTGCTGTAAAGCTGTTACTACCCGCATCCGGGTATCTGGTTCTACACCATTTGCTTGCTTGAGTCTGCGCCATGCCCGTAAACTTTCCAAAAGAGCATCAAATTCTTTATTAGAAGCAAATAAAGCTTCTGAGGAGGCAGTGATCGCACTAATTTTCAAATTAGTCTCACTACGTTCTGCCCGCCTAGTTTCGCGAATTGCTGCTCTTTTTTGTAAGTCAGCTTGCCACCATAACCCGGCAATTGTTGTTGCCATCATTGCTAAGGCCACACCTGCTATACGTGCCTCTCGCAGTCGTTTTTGTAAAACTAAATTCAGTTGTTCTTGACTGAGTTTTTGGGCTACTTCTGCTCTGGTTTTTTCAAATCTGACTTTGGCAAGTTCTGCGACCATTCCATATTTATTTTTTTGACGAATTGGCTCTACTAAATAATCGTGAACCAACTGATAGCGATCGCCCGATTCTTCTTTTACTTGCAATACTAATCCATTACCAACCAATATATCTAAAATCATTTCTATATTGGGTACGGGGTGGTGGAAATTTCGAACTGGGCTAATGGGCTGATAGGGAGAAGTTCTCTGCCCACCTCTTTCTTTACTCAATGCAGCTACTAACTCAACTTTGGTTTTAATCGGCCGTGTACCTTTTTCATCAGTCAACTCAAACAATAATTGCCAACTTAATTGTTCGTTCTCCCGGCCACAATCTTTGATGACTTCTTCTAGCCAACGTTGTACTAGTTTCTTAGAGCCACCACAACGCTTGTATTCTTCAGTTGTATTGATATTTTCTGTTTGGAGTTGGGCGCAGACTATTTGTAATTCAATCGGATGTACTTCTTCAAATTCTCCTGCTAAATCATAGACTATTTGGTTGATTAGCTCATGATCTAATCCATAATAAGAACGTTGATTTAAACTTTTAATAACGCTGATCGCATCTTTTTTAGAAAAATTTCCTAAGTAGTAGCGAATATCTTTATCAAGAATGTTTTTGTTGATTACACCCAAATTACAACCCAACTCATTATTCTGATTGCACAGGCGTTCTAATTCTAATAAATAATGTAAATAATCTTCTCTTAATGATAAGATTATCTTGACAAATGCAATATTTAAACATTCAGTAAAAAACTGATAAAACTCTATTCTTGTTAATGTATTTTTATTAACAAAAAAGAATTCTTCAAATTGATCTAAAATTAGAATAATAGTATAACTATGATCAGTTAAAAACCGTAATTTTTCAAGAATAATATTATTTGAAAATTCACTACTACTAGTAATTTTGGTTTGGGCAAGCGCCTGGTTTAAACTATGTCCTAGAGTTGTTTGCCAATCTGTATAAACAGATAATACAATCGGTAAAGGATTGCGTTCTCCGATGATTGTTTGTTTTAAAGCTGGTACTAAGCCAGCTTTAAGAATTGAACTTTTACCAACGCCACTAGGCCCATGAATAACTGTGAGTTTACAGTCTGCACGAGTGATTCTTTCAATCAGACGATTGATATCTTGCTGCCTTCCAGAAGCAGCAATTTCCAGGGCAATTTCCTCTGGAAAGGTTGTGCTTGTTTGTGATTGTAAAGCTGAATTAATTCTGTAACGTTGTGGCTGTAGTTGGCTAGCGCCAATAAAGGCACGAAAGCCGTACTGATGCTCAATTTGAATTTTTTCTTGTTTGAGATTAAATGCTTCTAAATAGTCATGGCGTTCAAAAAAATATAGCGATCGCAACTCATCTACAATCTCCAAGTACAGTGATGGCTCATACTGGGGTTCACAAACAACCTTCGCCCACTCTAGGTTATTGACTGCTTCTTCCCACTCACCCATTTGTCGCTGTGTGCGTCCCAATAACAACAAGTAAGAACTTTCCTGTTGTCGTGAAACTTCTGGCGCTTCCTCGGCAATAGAAAGCGCAGAATTGGCTAATTCATGGGCAGCTGTCCAATTCGATTCAGAAGCAGCCACAGCAGCTAAAAAGCCATAGTCTTGAGCGACTTGGGCTTCATCACCATAAACTCGATGCAATTCTAAAGACCTGAGAGCCAATTGTTTCAAATCTTTCCAAGCTTGTAAACGTTGCAAAATTTCGCAAGCTGGCAAAATGAATTTGGCTACTAAATCTTGTCTTTCTGCTTTTTCCAAGACTTCCAGACATTGCCTAAACCAAAAGAGTGCGTCTTGCCAATACCTTCTGTTGAGTGCAGGACGTAATTCCGCCATTCGGCGATAGCACAGTCCTTGGTGGAAGAGGACTACAGCCTGTCGAAGAAGATGAGGTGGTAAGGAGATACCCCCACCTCCGGTTCTTCCCATCTCCTTATCTAAAGAAAGCTCCCACAGATCTAAACTATGTTGAAAATAATCTAAGGCTTCTTCAATTTCATCATTGGCATAGCGATCGCGCCCCAAAACAAATTCGAGACTTGCTTCTAATTCTGCTTCTAATTTGACACCATAACGCGTTTGCAGGTCATGACGTGCTGACTCTATTTCGTGGCGTTGCTGAGATTTAGGATCTAAATCGAGGGCGGCATTAGATAAAAACTGTTCTGCTCCTGCTGCTAATATATTGGCAAATAAAGATTCTGTTTGCTGCTTAATCAGAGCAATCAAATCTTCTTTTGCCATTTCAAATTTGATCGTAGTTGCTGCCCAACTCCTAAAATCAGGTGCTAATTTCGACAGCAATGTTGCTACTTCGTCTTTGAGCCACAAAATTAAAGGAAAGGGAAAACTATCAGCATAGATATCTCGTGCTTGGTTGATACCAATTAAAAGGTCTTCCAAAGCGCCGACTGTCTCTAGACCGAAAACCATCACAGCAGATGGCAAACAATCTGTAATCACAGCAGGATTATCTAAAAAGAGTTCTGAAACAATAGTGGTGTGCAGAACAGTAACTGAGGTCGAAAGAAAAATTTCTCGTAAGTAAATATCTTTAGTTAAAGAACGAAGGTTCTCTAGCATTTGTTCGCATAGTTGCCTGTAATTACATCGCACTAAAATAAGAGCAAATTGACCCTTAGAGAGTGCGATCGCTCGGATCAACCTTTGCAAAGAACGCTGATTTTCGCTGGCGTTCTCAGCAGCTGTGAATTTCCACTGTGTCATCCTATTTTCAATTTTGGATTTTGGATTTTGGATTAACGAGGTACGGGTGGCGAAGACTATCGCCACATTGAGTACCGTCCCACGGATAAATTCGCTTTCTTGCAACTTTGCCGACAGAATGCGGACTAAAATGTTTGGGATAAATTTCTCCTTAAACCTTCTGCCCTCTGCCTTTCTTCGATAATATAGTTATGAGTTGTGAATCAACTTGCTTTGCTGCCAAGCGAGAATTTTTTCTGTTTCTGCTAACGCTGGACTAATACCAAACCAACGTCCTGTAGTATCACGGTATTCAAAGACAAACATACTCCGTAGTAATATCTGGTAATCAGACTCGCCTTTGACACTCTGTTGACTAACTACTTCTAATAGCAATTCCCAGACATGTTCATCAATTGCTAATAGCAGGTCATCACGATAGTCTTTGATTACTGCTTCTAAACAACTGTGAGAAAAGGGTGGATCTTGCCGTTGCAGACAACTGTACAACAGCCCCAATAAGTTACGAATATGTCCACCACTAATCCGACATAGACGATCTAAAGTTTGGGGGTGATCAAATAACTCTGTGATTAAACTTAGCCTTGTATTCCAGGGAACTTCAGGAAAAGCTCTTATCAGTACTAGTTGCCGTAACAGAGATATTCCTCCTTCGTAGTCACTACCATCTCTTTGGCGCACAAGTACCATTGGTAACACTTTCGGAGCAATACCGCCTCCAAGACGGTTTTTGAGTGTTTCATACTCATTAGAAAAAATTAATGCCAGGGGGATAGTATATACTACGTGGCACTTAAGGCGGCGTAACTGTTCGCCTCGATCAATGAAAAGATATTCTGGTAGCGATCGCCCCGAAGCTAAAGGACGCATATCGACTCGATCCAAGTTATCGACAATCACCACCAACCCTTTTTGACCACGCTGCTTTAACTGTTGAACAGCTTTGTCTAGCAATTCTTCGTTGATGGCTTGCAAAATACTATTAGTGCGTGGTTCTAAGTACTGCCGCAACTGATTACGTAATTGCGGGCTGTCTTTAGTTTTGGCGCTAATTTTCGCGATACCTAAAGACAATTCTGCTTCTGCTGATAACTCTATCGGAGTCTGTAAAAAATCTCCAATTTCTCTAAACAGATTGCTAAAGTAACCTGATTTCTCTTTGATATTAATCGCTTCTAAACTAGTGCTGACTTGACGGGCTATACTCAGCAAAATATCGCTGACATCAATATCCGCCATGTCTAAATCTTGACTAGACTCAAAATAAACGACATGAAATCCAGCCAGCTCTAGTTCTGTCTTTAAGCGTTGTAATTCCGTTGATTTACCACAGCCAATATGACCTGTAAATAACTGACAAGTCGGGTCCTCTGGAGAAATACGGACAATTGTGCGTTGCAGTTCTTCTACAATTTTGCAACCACGCACATCAGAAAAGTCTATGTAGTATTGCCGATCCGTTGCATCACCCATTACCAGGGTTTTACTAGGATTACAGGCTTGATAAAAACGTTGTAAATTTAGTGCTGTTTTCATGTAGATGCAGATTTATTTGTATATTAAGATACAAATAATCCCTACCTTCCTATAAAGGTATGCACTAGACTTCTTTGTTGTATGTTTTGCCACAACTAAGTCCGTAGCATGGTAGGGATTTTATTATCCCTGATGGTTGATTGTATTCTGTCTTTTTTACACCTGTTGTTGAGATTTTGACAATCTCTAATTTTGCTCACGGATGAACTAATGTAAGTTTATGCCACAGTTTTAGCGTGAAATATGCGAGACAGTGAATTTGCACTTAGTTGTAGCAGCGACAACAGGTATTTAAAAATAGTCACAGAGATATATTAATCAGTTATTTCATAATCTGGTTATTATTTTGACTATATCTTGACAACCAAGATACAGTATATATGTCTATTTTTATTTTTCGCAATAATTAAAATAAACATTCGTATATTAGTGATATATTATACTAGCAAATATTTTATTAGCCAATACTTTTTGCTTAAAGGGGAAAACTTGATAGTCAGGAAATGGGAGAATACAGAATTAGGATCTTCCTACCACCGTACTAGTAAGTATTCCTAAACTTTTTACAAAGAAAGGCTAAGGATCGTAGACGTAGAGCGGCTTCCGTAGGTGGACAGATGGTAGAAGGCTAAGAGTATCAATTAAAACTTTATTTATGGGTTTAAAGAATTTTTGAATCCAGAAATAATATTGAGATTGTTTCCGGCAAGGCAGAAAACGTCATTTTAACAATCCCACTCTTTGAAGGGTGGGTTGTGGGTTCTCTTCTGACTTGTAAGTAGGGAACAGGAAACTCTTAACGGGGAACAGGTAAGAACTACTTACATGCTTGGCGGTGAAACTTGTTTCATTGGGACTGCCCTCCGCTTCCTGAACTTTCCTTAATACCAATATGAAGATAAAGCGTGTTTATCCAAGAAGAATTGTTTTAATAGCAGTCTTGATGGTAGATAATTCTCTGACAGATGCAAAATCAGAGTATAATTTCGGTTTCGCACTTGGTTCTGAATTTTGCCTTAATCCATATAAATAGCAAAATGTCAACAAGCATTTGTAGTCTTCTTGCTGAAATGATGAGTATCATCTGTAAAATAAGGCTACATAAGTTCAATGTCCAGATTTGCAGATAATTTCAAATTGCAAATTTTATGAATGTACAATAGCTAACTACTAAAATCTTAATTTTGTTGCTATACAGTGTTGTAAAGTCAGGTTTGACTAAAATTATTGAATGTTACAGATATGCAATCACGACTTGGATTATAGAGTATGGCAGAGGTTTGAATGGCTGGTATAGTATCGATTTCCCGCACAATCCTTGCAGGACGCCGTAAGAAGTTACGTAAAAAGCGCCAGATCAAATTTATTCAAGCAATTTGGCGAACTATTGCTGTGACTAGTTTGGCTGGTGGTTTGTTGTGGATAGCAATTCAACCTATTTGGGTTCTCAAAACTCCTAAAGATGTGGTGATATCAGGAAATCAATTACTTTCAGATGAGGAGGTTCAGTCTCTACTAGTGCTGTCTTATCCGCAATCTTTGTGGCGGATTGAACCTTATAAAATTGCTCGTTCTTTACAGCAGCAGCCAAGTATTGCCCAAGCAACCGTCAGTCGTCGTCTGTTTCCTCCTGGATTAGTAGTCCAACTTCAAGAAAGAACACCAGTAGCGATCGCTCAAGTACGCCGAGAACAAGCTAACAGGAAAAATGGCAATACAAAAGTAATTATGGGTTTACTAGATGCCAATGGCGTATGGATACCTTTAGAGAATTTTAACTCCCTCGACTCTAAAGTTAAACTACCAACTTTAAAAGTGATCGGATCACCAGAACAATACAGACCCTACTGGATTTCTTTGTATGAAGCGATGAGTCAAACTTCCTTGAAAGTAACGGAGATAGATTGGCAAGATCCAACAAATTTAATTCTAAAAACAGAACTAGGTTTAGTACATCTCGGTACACCAAGTCCCCAGCTACCAGAACAAATTAAGGTGCTTGCCCAACTTCGTCATCTACCCTCACAACTCAATCCCAATGAAATAGAGTACATTGATTTGAAAAATCCAGAACACTTACTAGTACAAATGAACCAAAAAAACAGCAAACCAATTCCCAAACAGGCTAAAAAAAATCTGCGTGTTTGATATTAAAGTCATCCTAGTCAATAAAGAAGTTTTGTGTTGAAAAAATATATTTATTATTTAAGTTGGGTTTTCCGACCTATCTATGTAAAAATCGGCATTAAATTCTAATTAAATTGGAGGATTATTTGCAAAACCTCTCTTTAGACAGTCAGAAGTTTTATGTTATTTGCCTAACATCTAATCATGGGTAGAAGGTGTTACCTTCTTTACCGATAGCATCTGGTTCAAAAGTAATCTTTACCTGTCTGTCCTTCAGTTTAGCACAATACTTGCTATAGTAAAGTTCTTTTTATTACCTGCTAACTTATATGGATAAAGTATTACTTTTAACCACTTTTAGACAATTGCCCGTCGTGTGGATGCTTTAATGAAGGTAAGTAAAACAGTAAATTAATTAGATGTTTCAAAATTTGAGTCAATTACAACAAACATTATTTTCTGTTGTCTCTATTTTGAACATTGATAAATAAAATATTAAGACAAATTTTATGTCTTAGGTTGCAATTATCCCCAATGGTGAATCCTATTAAACATATCACTAACCGAGAACAAACGTGTTATGACCAGTGTTGGCAAGTAATACAACTTGCTCAGTATTTTCCGTGCAGGAATTATCTTACCGAATACAAATGTATAATTAAGTACCGCAAACTTATGCGATTTGTTGACTTATATCCATCCCTTTCTGGCTTTCAGCATAATTTTTCTTTATTGATATTGAATAATTTATACCAAAAAAAATAGTGATTTCCGCAACTAAAGATAAAATTTACGTTTACAGCTGTAAAATTGATGACCAATATAAAGCAACAGCAGCAAAAGGGAAAGGTTATTGGGGTTACCAAAGATATACCGAGCCAAATCGGTAAAAAAGCAGGGAATATATTAATGTCTAGTAGAACTGATACAGGTCAGTTTCAGGTAAATAGTTCGGTATACTTCTCTAGAATTAATTAACTGTGCAAACAGGTGCCTTGATGATTTATCCCATAACAAAGTTTCCTATCTCTCATCCTGAAAGGGTTGGAAGTATGGAGAACAAGAAAGAACAATGTCATATTGTTGATGGCAGCGTCACACTATAGTTGACTCTTAGGTGAATAAAACCTTAAAAAGTCGTTTATCTACCCCTTTGTGAATCCAATGACTCTTGATAATAACCAAGGACTTACCTATAAAAACTCTCAATCTCCAGGACAGTCGACTTTCTCACTGGCTGTTAATTCCACCAATCCGTTTAATCATTCAGGACTGAGCTTTGGGCAAAATAATGACAACAAGAAAATAGAGCGGGAAGAAACCCGAATAGGTGACATTGTTCCTGGTCGAGTTGCCAATATTAAAGTGATTGGTGTTGGTGGCGGTGGTAGTAATGCTGTTAACCGCATGATTGCATCAGATGTAAGTGGGGTAGAGTTTTGGTCTATCAACACTGATGCTCAAGCTTTAACTTTGGCAGCAGCTCCCAGCCGACTACAAATAGGACAGAAACTGACAAGGGGTTTGGGAGCAGGTGGTAATCCTGCTATTGGAACTAAAGCTGCCGAGGAATCACGGGACGAGATTGCGACAGCTTTAGATGGTGCTGATTTAGTATTTATTACCGCAGGAATGGGTGGTGGAACTGGTACTGGTGCGGCTCCGATTGTAGCAGAAGTAGCTAAAGAAATGGGCGCTCTTACTGTTGGCGTCGTTACACGTCCCTTTATCTTTGAGGGACGCCGCCGGATTAGCCAAGCAGAACAAGGGATCGAAGGGCTGAAAAGTAGGGTAGATACACTAATTATCATTCCTAACAACAAGTTACTAGAAGTTATCCCGGAACAAACACCGATGCAAGAAGCTTTTCGCTATGCAGATGATGTGTTGCGGCAAGGGGTACAAGGCATTTCCGATATTATTACCATTCCTGGTTTGATCAACGTTGACTTTGCAGATGTGCGAGCAGTTATGGCCGATGCAGGATCAGCACTCATGGGGATCGGTATTGGTTCTGGAAAATCTAGAGCCAGAGAAGCAGCGATCGCAGCGATTTCTTCACCATTACTTGAATGTTCAATTGAGGGCGCTAGGGGTGTTGTCTTTAACATCACTGGTGGTAGCGATCTCACCCTGCATGAAGTGAATGCTGCTGCTGAAACAATCTATGAAGTGGTTGATCCCAACGCCAATATTATTTTTGGAGCGGTGATCGATGACAGACTCCAAGGTGAAGTGAGACTTACCGTAATTGCAACTGGATTTACTGGTGAAGCCCCAGCTGCACAACAACCCAACGTTACCCAAGGACGGGTAGTACAACCCCCTCCACAAAGAAGGCCAATGCAACAACCAGCTGCGCCTAATCCACCAACACAAACTCCAGAACCAAAAGAAAAAGGTTCGGTGTTGGATATTCCTGATTTTCTGCGAAAGCGGACACCACCACGTAATTAAGATGATCAGCTATTGGCTTTCTAGCTGCTTATACCAATTTTGGATTTTAGATTTTGGATTTTGGATTGAGAGTCTTTGCCAAAAGGCTATGCTAATAATCTCAAATCACACTACTTATTCCTATTTGGTATTATTCCTAATTCTCTTAGTTAATACTAGGAATTGGAATCAGCAATTCAGTTACCATTTTTGGTACAGCCAATAATTAGTTACTAAATTCATCTACCTATCCCATAGACTGAAATTAGCTTAGGCTGGAGTCAGCTTATTTAAAATCCCCAGTGTGTTTGGTAAAAAAACGAAAATGATCGCGCTTGTTTTGGTTGTCGCTCAATGTCTGTTAATATCGTCTTGAGTTGGGATAATTATTTTTGATGGTAGACTTTTTAACTTTTGTAGTCTTTCAGCACACAATTATTTTTAACTGGCGGTCTAAATTTTAGTACCAGATGCTACTGTAACTCCCTATATTATTTATAATTATTATTTCGGTTTACCAGGGTGCAGGGGAAATTACAGAGGAATGATGAATTATGAACGTTAAAAAATTTCATAATTCATATTAATAATTTATAAATTTTTTGTCTGTTCGATCCATCGAATAACCAAATGACCAAGACGAGTGCCATTTAATCGGTCTATTTCGCGTATCCCAGTAGGGCTAGTGACGTTGACTTCGGTCAGATAACCACCAATTACATCGATTCCGACAAAAACTAAGCCATCTTTACGTAAGATTTCGGCAACTTCGGAGCAGATTTCGTATTCTTTTGAAGTAATTTCGGTTTTGGCAACTGTGCCACCAGTTGCCATGTTATTGCGAAATTCATCACCAGCAGAAAGGCGATTAACTGCTCCAATTGGTTTGCCATCTAGTAGAATAATCCGTTTGTCTCCTTCTTTGGCCTCTGGGATGAAATTTTGTACCATGACGGGTACTCGACCTTGAAAGGTACTGAGTTCGATGATGGAATTGAGGTTGCGATCGCTCGGTTGCAAAATTAAAATTCCCTCACCAGCTTTATTACCTAGTGGTTTGAGAACTGCTGTGCCTTTTGCTTCCACAAAGTCTCGGATAGTCTGTTTATCAGCAGTGACAATGGTTTCTGGTATTACTTTAGTAAATTGGAGGGCATACATTTTTTCGTTTGCCCCTCGGATACCACTGGGACTATTGATTACCAAAGTTTTGTTTTGGTCAATGTAGTCCAAAATATAGGTGGCATAAAGGTAGGAAACTGTAACGGGTGGATCTGTCCGCATAAATACGGCATCCATTGTTTCTAAAGACATACAGATGCGTTCGCCTAGTTTGTACCAAGGATTTGCTGCTACCCAGCGTCCCTCCACTAGTTCAATAGGCATGAGTTCCATGCGTTCTAAAATGGCCCAAGCTTGTCCTGCTACCACACTTAGTAAATTCGCTTGGGTGATCCAGACTTCATGTCCCATGACATGGGCTGCTTCCATTAATGCGACGCTTGTGTCGTGACAAGGGTCAAGAGTCTGGATAGGATCAATGATAAAAGCCAGTTTCACACTTTCTGCCTCAATTGCCAGCAAATTCCACAGTCATTTAATTTAGACTATCTCCTGATGTTTAAACAAGTTTTGCGATCGCCCCCCAAGCAAAACACCATCGAACTCTTCCATCTATACGCTATTGCTAGAAGCTAATAAATTGTCTAGCTGACCTCGGGCTTCTAAAGCGTAGATGTCATCACAACCACCAACATGAACATTATCGATGAAAATTTGTGGCACAGAGCGTCTTCCATTTGCTCTTTGAGCCATTTTATTTCGTGCTGCCTCATCTCCATCAATACTGTACTCAATGAATTCTACCCCCTTTTTTTTCAGTAAGCTTTTAGCACGGATGCAAAATGGGCAAGTACTCCAAGTGTAAATTTCTACTTTCGCAGCCATAACGCCCTCAACTTTATTTAATATTTCTTAAATTTTAGAATGTTATTGCAAGCTGTGGGTGATTCATCCCATTTTTGTCAATTCAAAGCAGATACAGGGTTAGTATTTTGAATTTTAGACTTTATGAGTTGTAGAAACTTAATGCATGAAATAAATTAACGTTTTACTTGGGTATTTTATTTATCAATTTAGTGAAAGTTAGTCAATAAATACATACAGATATTGTTAAGTCGAAAAACTATTTAAAGGAAAAGCTATAAGTATTTACTTTTACTTACAGTTTCTAATTCAATACGGTTAAGTTAAGGCTGCGAGCCACCCTATTACCCTTGGGAAAGGGAGGATATATGAATTAAGTCTCTCTTAAAAATGGTGATTTAGCGGGACTGAAATAATTAAGTTCTGCTAACTGAATCGTATTGGTTTATAATTTGTATAAGGGCATTTGCTGGTGAGTATGTTACTAAAAAATAATAACAAACTCATCCAAACACTTAGCCCATAAAACTTATATTGAATTGCATCTAGTAGCGTAACAAATTGATAATATTCGAGTTGCAGTACAGTTCACCTCAGCAATTGCACCGATAAAAATTTATGAGCTATAAAAAATATTTTCAGTATTTACCGTTAGATATATCTAGAGAAAATAAGTTAAGCTAGCCTTTAGCATCTTAAATTTTTGCCTCGTAGCAAATCTAGTTTGGAAACATTCTTTTTCTGTAATCCAGATTATCAGCTTTAGGAAAGTAAAAGGATTATAAAATGTAATATTTGTACAAATTAAGAATAGGTAAATAAAATTGAGTAAGGAAAGATTACTATCTGGTAGATGTAATCATAAAAATAAAATTGGCTTAAAAATCTAATGCATATCTAAGCCTATATTTAAAATGAGTTCAATAAATATTATCAGACTAAGTACAGCTTTGCGTAAAATCGTAGCGACCTTAAACGCAGAGGGGCGCGAAGGAAAGCGCAAAGGAGCGCAGAGTTTTACTAAAGAAATTCGCTATGAATTTATGCGCTAACTCACGTTATTTAAAAACACCAAAATTAAACAGTTTTGGGCTAATCTGTAAATCTAACCCACTATAAGAGCCAGCCTTGATACTGTTTTCAGCAACATTATAACTTTTTACATCATAAGGTGAAGATGAGGACACCTGAAAAAAAGTCCACCTAAGCGGATTTTATTAAAGTATATATTTAAACTAGATATAGTCTCATGCTGGTTTACAAAATGCTTGATACAAATAAGTTTTGTAGAGACGCAAATAATACCGTCTCTACATCTAGATTATTTACATGAGCAGCGTGAAATAATATGACTCCTGAGCTTTGCTTTTAAAGCAGCTGGAATTTTGAACATGGGATAAAGCTACGTATTTACTGAGAGGAAGTAGCGTATTGCACTAGTTGACCAAGACGCTGACGTAAAGTTTCTAATCCCAAGCGCTTGCTTGCAGAAATAAATACTGCTAAAGGAAATTCTTCCCTTGCTTGAGCTAAGGCTTCACTACTTACTTGGTCAATTTTGTTAAAAATAACTAGTGCTGGACCAGGAGTGACTGGCATTTGAGCCAGGATTTCCCTCACTGAACGAATGTGACTTAACCAAGCTGGATGCGATAAATCTACTAAATGTATTAAGGCATCAGCTTCTGTGACTTCTTCTAAAGTGGCGCGAAAGGCATCCATTAACGATGCAGGTAATTCATGGATGAAACCTACTGTGTCTGTAATAAGAATTTCTTGGGGTTCACTAGTTGCTGCATGAGGAACTACTAAGCGGCGTGTGGTAGGATCAAGGGTAGCAAATAATTGGTCGGCGGTATAAACTTCGGCATTTGTTAAGGCATTCAACAAGGTAGACTTACCTGCGTTTGTATAACCAACCAAAGCTACTGAAGGAATTTCTCGATTTTGTCGCCGTTGTCGCAACCGTTCTCGATGGGCCTGTAGCTGATTTACTTCTTGTTGTAGACGAGAAATACGCCGACTAATAGCACGGCGTTCGGTTTCCAATTTAGTTTCACCAGGACCACGAGTACCTATACCACCACCGAGTCGAGACATGGCTTGTCCTCTCCCACTTAGCCGTGGCAGCATATATTCCAACTGCGCTAGTTCTACTTGTAATTTACCAGCACGGGATTGGGCGCGTTGAGCAAAGATATCCAAGATTACTTCTGTGCGGTCAATGACTCGGACACCAATTTGAGTCTCTAGGTTGCGGACTTGGGAAGGTGAAAGGTCGCGATCAAAGACTACAAGATTAGCTCCCAGTGTTTGGGCTGTGAGGGCTATTTCTTGTACTTTACCTTCACCAACTACTGTTTGTGGATGAATGCGCGATCGCTTTTGCCATAATGTTTGTAATACTTCTCCGCCAGCAGTATCCACTAACCGTCCTAATTCTGCCACGATGTCATGGAATTGTTGGGATGACAGGTCGTCGGTCATCACTCCAACGATTACCACGCGGTCATGGTCAGTATCTACCTCTTGGGCGACAAATTCTCGTCGGAACTCCTCTTCCAGTCCTTCTACTAAATCAATTAAGTCCTGTTTTGCCAGTGCATCCAGACTCATTGGTGGTGATACGTTCCAACTTGGGGATAAAACATTGCCATTTTCCACCTTCAAAGAGGGACTAGTAATTAAGGCGCGGGACTCTTGTGATGTCAGGTGCGCTAAATATGCTTCTTTGACATATCCTGTAGCCCCACCACCCCGTTTTTGAAATCCTGTTCCTGTAATATTTATGACAGCTAATGCATCAAGCCGTTGTAATGCCATTGATGTCAGTGCCGCTTCATTAGGCGGTTCTGATTTGAGATGCGTGGCGATACAACGGATACCGCTAAGTCGTTCCGCACCGTAACGGGGCAATTCCAACGGTGGAATTTGCGTTTGACGCGGAGTACCTACACCGACACGGATCACTTGTCCACGCCGATTGAGATAGGTACATACAGGTTGATTGATTTCTGTACTAATAGCTGCCAAACGCTGGGCAAACTCTGGCGTAGTGATGCGATCGCCTGGAATGCGTTGGTGGTACAGCCGCTGTAGTTGCTTTAGCTGGCTGGATTTTAAACCCTGAAGATTACCGAAAATAGTCTCGATAAGCGTATTTGACCAGTGAACTGGTCCTCCGAATCCTACTTTTTCTATTTTACAATACTGTTTTTATGTCAAAACTCTTACAAAAAAAGGCTGAGGGCAGAAGGCAGAAGGTCATACTATATCAATGAAAACTTTAGTTATGGGTGGCTTTCTAACCTACCAGAGCAGCAAATGCGATCACTCCACTGACAACGATAAAATAAACCCATAAATACCTGATGCCCGAACCATGTCCCTTGCCAAAGAATTAGACTCTCCCCAAGGCATCCCACAAGATGTTATCCTTCCCCCAAGTGATTTATACAGCGATGAGCCTCCTTTGGAAACTGAACTGCATCTAGAGCAAATCATGCTCTTACTTAAATGTCTAAAATGGTTGTGGCGAGACAGAACTGATTTCTATGCTGCTGGCAATCTGACTATTTACTACAGCCTCAGTAAAAGTAAATCACAAGATTTCCGAGGACCAGATTTTTTTGTTGTGCTAGACACGGAATGCAAAACTCGTAAAAGTTGGGTAGTGTGGGAAGAAGATGGCAAATATCCGAATGTAATTCTGGAAATTCTCTCTGAATCCACAGCTAATATTGATAAAGAATTTAAGAAAAAACTTTACCAAAATACCTTCCGCACACCCGATTATTTTTGGTTCGATCCATACACATTAGAATTCGCTGGTTTTCATTTAGTAGACGGCAAGTATCTACCCTTAGAAGCAAATAATCAAGGGCATTTATGGAGTCAGCAGCTAGGTTTATATTTAGGTATTCATCAGGGTTTATTGCGTTTTTTTACACCTGAAGAACAGTTAGTTCCAACACCTGAAGAAGAAGCTGAGTCTGAACGTCAGCAGAAAGAATTAGCATTAAGTAGATCCGAAAGATTAGCTGCTAAATTGCGAGAGTTAAATATTGATCCAGATACAATTTAGAGCATTTCCAATTAATCTTTCTTAACTGCATCTTATCAAGCAATGGTAACTACACGCACTCCCTCACCACAAAGGGTTGTCTTGAGAAATATTAGCTGGCAGACTTTTGAAACCATACTAGCTGAGATGGGAGAGGATAGAACCTCTAGACTATATTACGACCAAGGAATATTGGAAATTGAACGTCTGATTTTTGTACTTGGGGAAGAGTTGAATTTAGAAATTTTTTCTGCTGGTTTCACTACTCTTAAACGTAAAGATTTGCTGCAAGGTGCAGAACCCGATAGTAGCTACTATATCCAGAACAAAGCATGGGTAAGGAACAAATCAGAAATTGACTTGAATTGCGATCCACCTCCTGATTTAGTAGTGGAAAATAATTTAACTAGTTCGTCTTTGGATAAATTGCAAATTTATGCTTCTTTGGGTGTCCCGGAACTTTGGGTTATGAAAAAGGTGTGCTGAGAATTTATCAATTACAACAGGAGCAATATATTAAGTGTAGTAATTCGCCAACTTTCCTCCAGTTACCTTTAATTGAAATTGCGCGATTCTTGGAGGAAAGTCAAAGAGTTGGAGTGATGGGGATGACACAAAAATTTCGGAATTGGGTAAAGAAACAAATTTAATTTGTCTGTTTATAATTGAGGACTTACCTCTTGTTGTCCATTAGATACAGGGTCTTACGGTTATATTAAAGATTTGAAAATAAGTTAGCAAGAAAAATAGAAGCATTACTAACTTGAGGAATTCCACGGTTCATCGTAATGTATTTACTGTTTGTTGCCAGGCAAGCAAAAAATTATCATAAGTGGAAACATATCTCACAGAGACTGATATGATGTCATAATTAAATCATTTTTAAATATAAAATTAAATATTTAGCACAATAAAGGACATAGCAATACTGTGTCCTTACCAATACGGTTCGGTTAGAATTTTTCGTAAGAATTCAGGGTTGTAGAGACGCGAAATTTCGCGTCTCTACAGGGTTTAATGTAGATCGATTTGTCTTATCCGAACCGTATTGGTGTCCCTATGTTTACTCTCAATTAGCCAAACCCTACTCTTGCTCATCCGTTTCTTGCGGACGCTCAATAGCAGCAGGATTTACCGTCGCTTCATCCGTTCTACTTGAAGAGTCAGTACGATTCCCTACAACTTCTTGCGGATTTTCCGTAGCATCGTCAGCAGCATTTGTGAGTCCACTAGCGTTGACATTGGGTTTAGCAGAAGTGCCTTTATGGCTAGCATGTCCACCGGACATAATAATTTCCTCGATTTGCATCACTGAATACACCTCAGCTTAGATTCGCAAATACGAGGAATACCCTATCTATAGGCTTAAATTTGTACTAATGTACTAAACTCCTGCTGCCACAACTGCTTTTTCTAACAACCCAGCAAATAACTTCAACCCATCTGTACCACCAAGAGCGGGATCTGCGGCTCTCTCTGGGTGTGGCATCATCCCTAAGATATTACCTGTAGTATTGCAAATACCGGCGATGTTTTTGAGCGAACCGTTGGGATTTTCACCTTGGTAGCGGAATACTATTTGACCATTATCTTCAAGTTCTGCTAATGTCGGTCTATCTGCATAAAATCGTCCTTCTCCGTGGGCAATCGGTAAAGTGATAATTTCACCACTAAAGTAAGCTTGTGTCCAAGCTAAATCACTGCGTTCGACTTTCAAGGAAGAACGATCGCAAATAAAATGCAAATCCCGATTTCTTGTCAATGTTCCTGGCAATAATCCTGCTTCTGTTAATACCTGAAAACCATTACAAATACCGAGGACAAATTTACCTTTTTGTGCATGTTCAATAACTTGTTGCATCACGGGTGAAAAACGAGCGATCGCACCACAGCGCAGATAATCACCATAGCTAAATCCACCAGGGAGAATAATCACATCCAAATCAGCAATATCTGTATCTTGATGCCAAACCATGCGAGTTGGTTGCCCTAAGATGTCCCTGGTAACATAAGCAACATCGCGATCGCAATTAGAACCTGGAAAAACAACAACACCAAATTTCATTTTTAGTCAAGAGTCAATTGTCAATGGTCATTAGTCATTTGTCATTAGTAAGAGGGAACTCTTAACAGGAAATAGGTAATTTCTCCCTTGTCCTCCTTGTCCCCCTTGTCCCCACACTCCCCATCTTTTTAAATCACTCCCGTCTGTGATTCCACTTCAATCAACTCAAAGCGGTAATTTTCAATCACTGGATTTGCTAACATTTGATCACATATCTGATCCAGATTTCGACGCGCAGAATTCTCATCTGGTGAAATTAGGGTGACTTCTATATACTTACCAATCCGCACTTGTTCCACGTTATTGTATCCTAACTGCTTCAGCCCAGATTGCACTGCTACACCAGCAGGATCTAAAACTGAAGGACGGAGTGTGACAAAAATTTTGGCTCGATATTTCCTTTGCACTGACTTTCGTTGAATGCTGCTACGCTCATACTATATCTTTATGTTGCAGTTCAGCGACAATAAAGATTACAAGTTATCGGCGTTAAGCTATAAGTTAGCCAAGACATAGCTTTACCCTTGCTACCATTTTCAAGATAGTGTCTATGAAAGTTATACGTACCCGTAGCCAAGAGCGGATTCTGAATCTTCTCAAAACCATCAAACAAGGCATTTCTGCCCAGGATATTTACGTGGAACTGCGTAACCGCGATCAAAGTATGGGTTTAGCAACAGTTTACCGCTCTCTAGAAGCCTTAAAACTGGAAGGTATGGTGCAAGTGCGGACATTGGCTAACGGTGAAGCCCTTTATAGCTTGGCGCAGCAAGATAAGCATCATCTCACCTGTTTACAATGTGGTACTTCGATTCCAATTAATCAGTGTCCAGTCCATGAACTGGAAACGCAATTGCAAGTCACCCATAATTTTAAAATTTTTTACCATACCCTAGAGTTTTTTGGTTTGTGTAAACAATGCCATATGGCTCAAGCTGCGATGGAATAGCCGTCTGATTTTGGATTGGGGAATCTGGGGACTTGTACCCTGTTCGGAATTATCTCAGCCAAGACCATTTGTATTTATATTTGATGTCTGGTTGTCCAAAATCTGGGCAGAATCTGCTGGAGAATCTGAAACAATGGAGCGTATGCCCTCTAAGGTAGCAGGAATTGTACGCGGATCTATAAACATAACTTTGCTGCTATCACTCTTGCCAATAGTTGCGCCCATATCCAGATAACCTAAGGCAAACAGAACTTCTAAGGCTTTGGGAGTTGTAGGGTTGGTTTTAATTTTTTGGGCAATTAATTCCGCAGACTCAGCAATAGCTTGGGCTTTAAGAACTTGTTGCTGGCGTTCGGCTTGGGCTTTGAGAATTAGGGCTTTTTGTTGCGCTTCTGCTTCTAAAATCACTGCTTTTTGACGGGCTTCAGCCTCTAAAACTTGTGCTTCTGCTTTACCTCTAGCACTGTTAATAGCTGATTCTCGTTCACCTTCAGAAGTTAAAATTGCTGCTCTTTTACGTCTTTCCGCCGACATTTGCAATTCCATCGACTGCTGCACTTCTTGAGATGGAAGAATGTCTCTTAGTTCTACCCGCGTTACCTTTACTCCCCAAGGATCGGTAGCAATATCTAAATCTCGCAATAAAAGTTCATTTACTTCTGAACGGGCGGTAAAGGTTTCATCTAGTTCTAGTTTGCCCATTTCCGCACGAATTTGTGTCATCACCAAATTCACCATCGCGGCTTGAAGATTTTCCACTTTGTAATAAGCTTTTTCCATATCAACAATGCGCCAATAAACTACTGCGTCAACGGTAATTTTGACGTTATCGCGAGTAATACATTGTTGTGGGGGAATGTCTAAAACTTTTTCTCGGATAGTTTCACGGAAGACAATTCTATCCATGAAAGGAACAACAAAGTTCAGTCCTGGTTCTAATTTTTTATTGTAGCTACCTAAGCGTTCAACCAAAGCTTCATTGCCTTGGTTAACTACTTTCACAGAACTTGCTACCACCGAACCACCTAAAACTAAACTTATAAGAAAAAACAAAGGTTCCATTATTTATCTCCTTATTTTAAGTAGGTGAATAAATCAGTTATCAGTTATCAAATTTATTACTCACTGTTAACTCTTCACTGATTTATAACCACTAACCACTAACCATTAACCACAAACTATTGAAGTGAAGAATATTCTGGCATGACAATTAGAGTTGTGCCTTCACGCCTGACTACATAAACTCTTTGATTTGGTGCGATCGCTAAATGGTCATCATAACACCGCGCCCGCCAAGAATTGCCTTCGTATAATACTCTTCCTGCTTTTCCAGGTGATATTTCTGTTAAAGTTTCAGCAGTGGTTGCATCCTGAAGTTTTGACTTACCTCGTACTGGTGTTACTAAACGACGACAAAGCACAATTAGCACTACAGAAAGCAGTAGCCAAACCACTAATTGCAGCCATAATTTTCCTAAAATCACTGGAGATAGTAGCGCCACCACAAAGGCGCTAATTCCCATCATCAAAGCAACAAAAGCTGTTGGCAAAAACAGTTCTATTGAGCACAAACCTGCCCCTACCAGCAGCCAGATGAGGGTAGAACTCGACAACCACATTGCGGTAGAAATTGGCATAGCGCCATCCTAAACATTATATTTATTTAATTATTTCTACTGTGATGTACTAAAATTTTTACGTAAAAATTTTCAACTTTTAATTAACTAGTGTTAAAAGTAAACCAGTAAATCCAGTCTAGTCTAAAATTTTAATTTTTGGCAGCTAAATTTAATCGAACTTCACCTATCAATTTACCTAGATATTTACACTTGCATGATTTCGACTCAACAAATAATTAATTGTCCTAATCCTATCTGTACTCGCCCCATCAACCCTGTTGATAACCGTGTTTGTACAAATTGTCAAACTCCCCTGATTCACTGCTATCTTTGGGTAATTGGGTCATCAGCAGGTACAATTCCTCAAGGAGAAAAAGTAGCTGATAGATATGAAGTTATTGCACCTCGGATTTGGCTGGATACTCAACCAGGAAAGTTACCAGACATACCTGGGGCAATACCAAAAGAAATTATTCCTTACCTGCGGTTATATCAACAACGGTTACACCTACCTCAAGTTTATGGATTTGTTAGTTCTCAAACAGAAGCAGCAGATGATATTCTCTTGCTGGAAAATGTGCCTATAGATGAAGCAGGAAATCTTTACCCAGCATTAACAAAAGCATGGCAGCAAGCAACGGCAGTTAGACAAGTTTACTGGCTATGGCAAATTCTGCAATTGTGGCAGCCTTTGTCAGAACTAGGAGTAGCAACTAGTTTGCTAATACCAAATAATTTAAGAGTGCAAGGTTGGTGTGTGCGACTGTTACAACTTCAGCAGTCAGGACAGTCAAGCTTAAAGCATTTGGGAGAGTGTTGGCAACCTTTGGTAGTTACTGCCAAAACCCAAGTGGCAAGAGACTTGCAAAAAATAGTCCAACAAATGTGTAGTGGTGAGGCACAGTTAAAAGATATTGCTACTCAACTGAATGCTTTATTATTGACGTCTGCGGCGGAATTACCTTTAAGCATCAAAGTAGCTGGTGCAACCGATAAAGGAGCAGAAGCACTGATACAAAATGAAGATACTTGCTATCCTCATGACAACAACGCGATCGCTGATTCATTACTACCACGCTTAGCGATCGTTTGCGATGGTATTGGTGGGCATGAAGGCGGTGAAGTTGCTAGTCAATTAGCAGTGCAGTCTGTGAAACTGCAAATTCGCGCTTTATTACAAGAAGTTACCGAACAAGCCGAGATTGTACCGCCAGATTTATTGCAACAACAATTAGAAGCTAGTTTGCGGGTAATCAACAACATTATTTGCAATTGTAATGACGAACAAAAACGTACAGGCACCCAACGTATGGCTACAACCATCGTCATGGCTACCCAAATCCCACAACGCATTCAAACTGCTGCTGGGTGGCAATCAGAAAATGCCCACGAACTTTATTTAGTTAATGTGGGTGATAGTCGTGCTTACTGGATTACCCGTAACTACTGCCAGCTACTTACAGTTGATGATGATGTGGCAACACGGGAAGTACGCTATGCCCGCAGTCTTTATCGCCAAGGGTTGCAACGCCCAGATGCTACTGCCCTCACCCAAGCTTTAGGAACAAAAGATGGTGAATTGCTTCGTCCTCTAGTTCGGCGCTTTATTTTGGAAGAAGACGGCATATTATTGTTGTGTTCCGATGGCTTGAGTGACAATAATTTAGTAGAACAAGCTTGGCGAGATTATGCTGTACCAGTCTTCACAGGGGAACTGACTTTAGAAGAGGCTGTTCACGCTTGGATTAAACTGGCAAATCAGAAAAATGGTCATGACAATGTATCTGTAGTGCTTGCCCATTATCGCCTTTCTCCAGATTATTTGGTTCCAGTTACTCAAAAGAAATTACAAATAGAAGTTGTCGAAGAGAAACAAGTAGAAATTGTCGCAGAAGAACCACAATCAGAAGAATCTGAGTTAGCAGCAAGTTCACAAGTATTGCTGGAGTTAGACATTTCCCCGATCAGCGAAACCTCTAATACAACTCAACACCAGCAAAAACCTTTGGTTTTACTGCTAGGATTACTGGCTTTGTTGCTAGGAGGTGCAACAGTAGGATTATTTGCTTGGCAACAATTACAGCCACAAACATTCCAGCAGATGTGTAGACAACTTTCCCAAAAAGTGCAACAGCTGTGTCTACCCCAAAAGTAAGGGAAGGGAGGTGGTAAGAGGAGTATGAGGAGTATGAGGAGTGGAGGAGACAAGGGAGATGGGGTGATGGCGAGACAACCAACAACTCACCACTAACCACTAACCACTAACTATTAACCAACAACCACAACTGACTAACTTGACTGCTGTATCACCCTAGAGTGAAGATAAAATGGTTAGGCCCCTTGCCAAAGCACAGGTGATTTTAGATATCGCCTGGTTCTCTTATTCTCCCGTAGATTGGAAAACAAGGGTTTTAGACTAAGAGAACGAACAATATTCAAGCCTGCATAGGCAGGCTTTGTTTGTCTAGGCAGTATTAAGGCGTAAAATCACGTCTTAATACTGCTTAGAAGCCAAAAGCAACTTTTGCAAGCAGTCTATGTTTTATCAGCAGCAAGTTCAGTGAGGGATGGCAGTGGAGACACTTGTGGAAAAGCAGAAGCTAGGTGTAAATTCTATTATGAAGAAAGGCGATCGCGTTCGTGTTAAAGAATCCGTGGTAGTATACCATCATCCCGAGCATCGTGGTAATGCATTTGACCTAAAAGGTACAGAGGGAGAGGTGGTAGATATTGTTACCCAGTGGCACGATAGACCAGTTAGTGCTAACTTGCCTGTTTTAGTGCAGTTTAGTAAAAAATTTAAAGCTCACTTCCGTGAAAAGGAGTTAGAAATTATTTAACGTCCCTCATTGGCGGCGAACAAAAAACTGCATTATATTCAATTCGCCGCGCATTTTTTTTAGGTCTTGACGATGCTGTTCTGCTATTGCGTAATACCACTCACAGTATTCTTGATAATCTGCTCTCGTTTTAACTTCGTGATAAAACTGGTGAGTTGTTTGGTAGACAGCAAAACTTTCTTCAATTTGAGGTTGAGGGCAAGGAATAATATATGGTAAGTCTCTAGACATAATTTGAATTAATTAAAAGCAAAAATTAAGAGTGAAAGTTCATAGTTACTTGTTCAACTCCTCATTCATTATTACTTACTTAATAACTTCTCAGGCATACTCAAGGTAAGATGCACAATATACAATAACCCCTATTTAATTACTTGATATAAAATGCGATCGCGTTCCTTGGCTTGCCACTTTATTTAGCATCAATTTTTCTTTATCAATTGAGTGAGTTTTTCCACAGCTTTAGAGTACTGAGGGTCTGCCATTGTCCCAAATGAACGCTTTTGAAGCATTGCTTGCTGTTGAGCTTGCGTTAAATTTACAAGCACATTAGGTATAATTCCTGACTTATTGATGTCTCTTCCTTTGGGTGTACGCCACTTGGCAACAGTTACAGCTAAACCTGAACCATCCTCAAGCCAGCGCACTGATTGAATTGTGTTATAACCAAGAGTCTTGACACCTACTAAAATGGCTCGCTGGTTCTCCTGCAATGCGCCTGCGAGAATTTCTGTACCACTGGCTGTCCCTTCATTGACAATGGCTACTAAAGGTTTATTAGTTAAAGCTTTTCCATTTGCCTGTTCACGTTCTATTTCACCATTACGGTCAACCATTGAAACAATCGTACCCTTATTTATCCACATCCGGGCAATATCCACGCTAGAGAACAGCAAGCCACCTGGGTTGGAGCGCAAATCTAGAATGTACCCATCCACCTGTTTGTTTTCCAAATCTTTTATTGCCTGTTGCATTTCCGTAACAGCATTTGCACTGAACTCGGTTAGGCGAATATAGCCAATCTTGCTGCTTGGAGTTTCCTGAAGTTGATAGCGAACTGGTTGTAATTTTAATCTTTGTCTGGTTATCTTAAACTCTAGTTGTTTGTTAGCTCGGCCTACTGTCAAGACTACAGCTGTTCCTGGCTCACCTTTGAGAAGTCTAACAGCTTCAGTAGTACTCATCCCTTTGGTGCTGCGACCATCAATTTTTAACAACACATCTTTTGGCAAAATTCCAGCATTTATGGCAGGAGTATCTTCAATAGCACTGATAACTTCTATTTCCTTTGTTTTTTCATTTATATCTAATTGCAATCCCACTCCCACATCGTCTTCTGCTGAAGAAACCTGGATTGCCTTAAATTCTTCAGGCTCCATAAATCGAGTAAAGCGATCATCTAGCTTTTGGAGCATTTCCCGAATTGCTCTATATGCATCTTGGGAAGAACTATAAGAACGATTTAAATACTGTTGGCGCACAGCCTGCCAGTCTTGCCCATTGAAAGTGCTATCAACATATTCCCGATTGACAATTTGCCAGACTTCATCAATAAGTTGTGTCGGTGATTGCTTCAAAGGGCTTTGGGGCTGTTGAGCAATGCTTTTGGAAAAAGGAGATGAAGTTGCTGTAATTACTACCGTTGTCAGTGTAACTGCTGCTGTTGTTACCAGTAAGTTTTGTTTCATCGCTTACTTAGTGTATTTCTGTAGCTTTTTCCCACAAACAGTTATGCTCTGGAAAATACCAGTTTTATCTATTTATCAGGCGATCGCTCAAATTTTATTAATCTAACGATGTTTGTTAATATAATCTCACTCTTTGAGGTCAAAGTACAACCTCTAGACCTATTATTTGAATCAGGGAAAGAGCAAACAGAAAGATGCGTCGGGTTTGGTTTAAATTTTTACAGCCAGCCTCTTAAGCGATAGACAAACATACCAACATACTCTTTAGCTGCCGTAGTAAACTTGTGTAAATTAGAACTATCTGGTAACAAACTCAAAATAGCAGCTTTAGGAGTATGACCTAGTGCTTTGATTTCAGTGTTAGTTATCAGAAAATCAGTAGGTGCAGGAATAGCCTCAATACCCTGGTGCTTAAAGATTAAAAATGACCGCGGCATATGCATAGCAGAAGTCACTAGCAAAATCCGATGAATTCTGCGACTATCGAGTATTTTTTTGACATTTACTGCATTTTGATAAGTATTGAGAGATTCAGATTCTTGAACAAGAACTTCTGGTGGTATGCCAATAGAGGTGAGGACTTGGGCCATATCCTCAGATTCTGCTGAACCTTTGTTGTCCTCCCAATCAATGCGCCCACCACTGAGAATAATTACAGGGGCTTTGTTTTGGCGATAGAGTTGAGCAGCATAAATCACGCGATCGCCAGCTTCATTTAAATCTACACCTGGTCGTGGTGGCAAAGCTGGTTTGGTAGCACCGCCTAACACAACAATTGCTTCTGTATTTGGTAGTTGTGCAGGTGGTAGATGTTGCCATTCTAGTGATCGCACCAGTAAATCAGCAATCCAGGCATTACTACTTAATAACAATATCACTAGCGCCAAGGTAATAGCGATCGCTGCTGTGCGAGGACGTTTCCACAACATGAACAGTGCTACCAGCAAACAAACGCTAGCAAGCCCCAAAGGATAAAAAAATAGTGGTAGCAACTTTGAGAGATACAAGAACATGGGAGGGACTGGGGATTAGGGACAAAGGAGACAAGGAGGACAGGGGAGAAAACAAATCACTAACTACTAACCACTAACCACTAACAAAACTTTATTACCTGCGCCAAAATTGTGGCCAGTTGGAACCTCCAGAAGAACGACGGTAACGACGTGTAGGTTTTCTAACTCGTCGCTTGACAGTTGGGGTAGGAGGTAATTCTAGTTGTGTTTCATCTATTAATTCCTCGGGGATTTGAGTTCTAGTCTCTTCCTTGCTTTTCCACCAAGCAATAATCCAGCCTCCACCAATACCAGCTAATGAACCCAGTAAGATACTTACGGATGGTTGATATCCCAAAAACACAAAGCCGAGTAAGAAAAATAACCAGTATTTTAATCCTGCATCAATACCCTCAGAAGAGGCTATTGAATCACCTTGGGGAGTACCTTTGCTAGCAGTAGTTAGCCAGCCTACGGCTAAACCACCTAATATGCCTAAGAAAAGACTCACAGGTAGTGGATAACGTACCACCAAAAAAATGAGTGTTAAAAAGATCCCAAATAGAATTTGATTTAAAAAATTGGGTGAAATCGAGAGAAATTGGTTGAAATTGTTCTTTTGTGGTGCCATAAGGTCAACCGATTTTGGATTTTGGATTTCGGATTTTGGATTTTGGATTTTGGATTAATGAGCATCAAGCCGATTACTAACAATTACTTTCCTAATCACTAATAACTGCCGATCTAAAATCCAAATTCCAAAATCTCAAATTCACTGTTAAGGCTATTAGTTAAATATTTCCTTTAATTGTGCCTGTATTGGTTGAGTTGTGTCCAAAATTTTCACAAATGGTTTTTCTTTTTCAGTCCAAGTCTCAGCAGCATCAAGTTGTGACGCCAACAAATCAGCATTTGCATCAGCAATATCACCAGTACGCTGTTGTAGACGTTGTTGCAATACATTATGTGGTGCTGTGCAATACAAAATATCTAAAGGTATTTGCTTAGCTTGGGCTTGAGCGATCGCTTCTTGTCGTAACTGCTGGCGATCATACTTGGCATCTAAAATTACATTAAAACCTTGACTAGCCAGCATTATTCCCAATTCCAGCAAGCGTGTATAGGTTTTCTGAGTCATCTCGGGGGTATACAAATCATCTCCACCGCGTTGCAGTAGAGAAATACCCGCCAAATGTTTCCGCACTGCATCAGAACGAATATGAATTGCTCCTATCTGTGGAGCTAAATACCGAGCCGTCGTACTCTTTCCGGAACCAGATACCCCTGACATTAAAATTAGCTGTCCTTGACGTGGCTGAGTATACTCCCACGCCTGTTTGTAATAAGCAGCAGCAGTTTTCGTCGCCTCCTGCTTAGCTTCTGTTGGTACACCCGGATCATCCAGTAAAAACGAAGTTACTTTCGCCCTGACATATGCCTGGCGACTTAAATACAAAGGTAATACCTGTAAACCTTCCCAATCCCCAGTTTGCTCAATATAAGTATTCAAAAACACATTAGCCAAATCTTGAGACTGCCGCGCTTCCAAATCCATGACCGTAAACGCCACATCGTACATCACATCAACAAAGCGAAACGGCTCATTAAACTCAATGCAGTCAAATAGCAAAATTCTATCTTGCCATAGCGCAATATTTCTTAAGTGCAAATCACCATGACATTCCCTAATATAGTCGTTGGCAATACGACTTTTAAACAGTTCCCCACGCTCTGCAAAAAATTGATCTGTATATTTCTTCGTTTCCTCAAACTGTACCTGTGTCTGTGGCCCACTAATATACTTTTCCGTTTGCTGGTAATTTTCGTCAAACGCAGCCTGGACTTGTGATACTTCCCCAAAAGAACGAATGTAATCATTAGTAACAGTTTTCCCATGAAATTCCGCTACTACCCGTCCCAATTCCGCTATGTGCCTCTCCTCTAACTTCCCCTGCTCAAACATCTCACTCAACAACGCCTCTTGGGGAAACTGACGCATCTTTAACGCATACTCTACCGCTTGGGTTCCCCCTAATTGATATTGCTCACCTACCAAAGCAATAGGCAATACTTCCAAATAAAGTTCCGGCGCACCCCGTTGATTTAACCTTAACTCCTCCTCACAAAAATGCTGGCGCTTTTCCAAAGTCGAATAATCCAAAAAGCCAAAATTTACTGGCTTCTTCAACTTATAAACAAAATCCCCAGTTAACAACACATAAGAAACATGCGTCTGAATTAACTTCACTGGTTCCTGCACCGGATGAGGATAAAACCCAGGCTGCAACATCTGCTGAATTAAAGGTGGAACTAAAACCTCTGTCATCTCCTTCCTTCGCGTCCTTCGCGTCTTCACGGTTCAATCAATAAAAAACCAGGGTGAAAACCCTGGTTCCATCAGCAATTATGACAAACTGTATCAACCTTTGCTGGAAGCAAAAAAACTCAAATGATAAGGTGTCCCCTTAGCCGGATGAGTTTGAACTTCCCGGATCACGGTTGTACCGCGCCAATCCAAATCTGTTACATTAAGTTCAAACTCAGTTTTGTTGACACGAGCCTTTTTGAGCAACTGCTCAACAGTCTTAGCATCAACAACTAAAGAAACAGACTCGCTACCTTTGTGACCGTACAAATTAGCAGGTATTAACCCAGAACGACGCAAAGCATTAGGCTTGCTACCTTCTGGCCGCTTTTTACAATCAATCGTAAGTTCCATAGAAATTGTTAGTTGTGAATCGACAAACAAGGGAATTGGGGATCGGGGATTGGGAAAAGACACAGTGACGCAGAGAGTATTTCATCTCTCCCTTGTCCTCCTTGTCCTCCTTGCCCCTAATTCTCCGCTCCCCTACCCCTAGACTAGGCACTCAGCAAGGAAGCTGGAGAGCCATCAGCATGTAGCAAAGCCCGTTTAGGGCCATGTATAGGGTCTTCGACAATGATAGTTTGATCGCGGCTGGCTCCTAAAGAAACAATCGCGATCGGCACTTCCATTAATTCTGCCAAAAATTTGAGATAATCCAATGCTTGTCGTGGCAGATCATCCAAAGAACGGCAGTTACTTGTAGACTGTTGCCACCCAGGCAAGGTTTTGTAAATAGGACGACACTGAGCAAACTTTCGGGCGCTGGTGGGAAAATGTTCACAGCGTTCGCCGTCTATCTCATAGGCAGTACAAACTTTGATTTCCTCTAGTTCATCGAGGACATCTAGTTTTGTGATTGCCAGACAGTCTAAGCCATTGATACGCACAGCATAGCGACCAATGACTGCATCAAACCAGCCACACCGGCGTTTGCGTCCAGTGGTTGTACCAAATTCTGCACCACGATCGCACAACAATTCTCCTAATTCCCCATCTAATTCTGTAGGGAAGGGCCCTTCACCAACCCGAGTGGTGTAGGCTTTTGCTACCCCAATCACCCGGTCAATCATTGTCGGGCCTAGTCCTGTACCAACGCAAGCCCCTCCCGCTACCGGGTTAGAAGATGTGACGTAGGGATAAGTTCCGTGATCTAAATCTAGAAGTGTACCTTGTGCGCCCTCAAATAAAATATTACGCCGTCGCTGAACCGCATCGTAAATTTTCAGCGAGGTATCGACCACATAGGGCCGCAACCTTTCCGCAAACCTTAGATATTCGTCTATTACCTTTTGAGGTTCTAGCGGTGGTAAGTTGTAAAGCTTTTCTAAAATTACGTTTTTGTAATTGATTGTCCACTCTAGCTGGTCACGTAGCCCTTGGGGGTCCATCAAGTCTAACATCCTGATGCCTGTTCGCTCCGATTTGTCGGCATAGGTTGGGCCAATACCTCGACCAGTCGTCCCTATTTTATGATTTCCTCTGCGCTCTTCTGATGCCTGATCAATCAAACGATGATAAGGCATCGTCACATGTGCTGTTTCAGCAATTAATAAATTTTTGGTAGAAATACCAAGTTTTTCTATTTGATCGAGTTCTGCTATTAAAACCTGTGGATCAATGACTGTTCCACAACCAATAATGCACTCTGTATCCGGGTACAAAATACCAGAGGGAATCAAATGCAATTTAAAGGTTTGACCCTTGACTACAATTGTGTGTCCAGCATTGACACCCCCTTGGTAACGTACTACGACATCTGCGGAGCGGCTGAGTAAGTCAGTGATTTTTCCTTTTCCTTCATCGCCCCACTGGGCACCTATAACAATGACGTTAGCCAAGAGTTTATTTTAAAAGCTAAAGTTTCCACAAACGTTAATTATCGACAAGTTTTGTAGCAGATGTCAAGCTTTGAAAGCAAAAGTTTAGTAGAGACAAACGTAGGCACGTCTGTGATCTGAAGAGATAACATTTGTAAACGTGTCTTTGCAATTAAATTGAAATCTTTGCTTACAAATACTATCCTAAACCAAATCTCTGCGGTGTACATCCTGAAATTGGCGTTGCATAATAGCGGTATGAATTGAGGTCAATTAATCATGGAATGTCCACGCTGTGGATCTTGTCATAACCGTAAGAATGGAAAGAAAAGAGGTAAACAGAATCACATTTGCTGTGATTGTGGTCGTCAATTCATTGATGTCTATAAACCACCCAGGGGCTACTCGGATGAAATCAAACAAGAATGCCTAAAAATGTACGTCAATGGTATGGGATTTCGTGGAATTGAAAGGGTGAAAAACGTTCATCATACTACCATTATTCATTGGGTTAAACGAGTGGGTACACAATTGGCGGATACACCAAATTCAAAGGAAATTCCGCAGGTGGGAGAACTAGATGAATTAGAAACATTTATTGGTTCAAAAAAAATAAAATCTGGTTGTGGACGGCGGTAAATCACTTTACTCAAGGTATTCTTGCTTGGGTTTTAGGTGATCGTAGTTCGACTACTTTCCAACAGTTATGGAACATTGTCCAGTGTTGGCAGAGTTATTTTTACGTCACAGATGGATACCCTGTTTACCCTTGTTTTGTTCCTGATGGTGACCAAATTGTGAGTAAGACCTACATGACACGAGTCGAAAATGAAAACACAAGGCTTAGACATTATTTGGCTCGTCTTCATCGTAAAACTTTATGTTATTCCAAAACCGAGGAAATGCTGAGATACTCTGTTCGATTGTTATTGCACTACCTCAAATATCGTTCTGTTCCCTTACCTGCCTAAAACATACCTTTATTCAGCAACGCCCTGAAATTAATTAGTTGTTGAGAGGAGCGATCGCCTGCAATCTTCAGTCAGATAATATTATTCTCAGTGAGCGAAAGTTACCAAAGTCCAAGATATGGGAGTCACAGCATTTTTGTCTAAACTTGGTGGCGTTAGCAAATCAAATTGAGATGTACTTGATGCAAAAGCGCTACATCAAAAAGAATGGCTTTGCTATTTAGGTAATTTTAACTGTATCGCTTGTACGCAAATTTAGTGGAGATCCTAAATATTTTATTTCCGAGCGTCGTGATCCGCACCCTACAAAGAATTAATCCTAATGTCAAAATGATTACTAATAATGAAAAGTCCTCACAACAAAATATAGTCGAATTACAAGGGTTAGGAGTAAAAGCATTTCTATCAAAACCTTGTACGGCGAAATAATTATTACTGACAATTGCCGCAGTCAACAAAAGTAATTAAAGATACTTACAAAAAAATTATCCAAAAGCAGGTTGTTTTTTTATTTGTTACTGTTAATAATAATTAAAAATTTTTCTAAATACACTACTATGGCTTTATATGCAGAGTTACACAGACACCTTGGTGGTTCGGTTGTACCAAGAGTTTTATGGCGATACTTTGAACGTCATTGTTCTGAGTTAATTTCTCGGTTTGCTAACTATGGAGATTTTGAAGAGTTTTACACACGTCCGCGTAATACTTTGGATGAGTATTTAGAGTTACACACTCTTGTTGAAAGTGTACAAACTGTAGAAACCTTACCCTATTTTATTTATCGTCTGCTGCGGGGTGCTTATATATTTGAAAATTTGGCTTATTTAGAATTACGTTACACACCTTATCTGCGGACACCAGAACATCTGAGTCAATCAGAAAGAATTGACAAAATGGCGGAAATTGTTGAAGTGGTGGGTAAGGCAAGCAAACTACCTGAGTATCCGATTGTCACTAGTCAAATTCTTTGTATGCATTCGCGCCTACCCTATGAGGTGAACAAAGCGATTGTAGATTTAGCCGCACAAAATAAGCAGTATGTTTGTGCAGTAGACGTGGCAGGCGGGGATAACTATTATGGCGATCGCTTAGAAGAATGGGTAGAGTTATACGAATATGCCCTGTCTCTAGGAATTGGCACAACAGGACATCTTTACGAAACGACTGCTGGTTGTTACTCAGAACTATTACCTTATCTAATGCGAATTGGTCACGGTATCCAAATTCCTTTGTTATACCCCGAATTACTTCCAGATTTAGCGAAACGCAATCAATGCTTAGAAGTTTGTCCGACAACTTACCTGAAAACAGGTACTTTAGAGGATATCCGGCAACTTAAGGTTGTTTTTGACCGTTGTTTTACTGCTGGCGTAGATATTGCCATTTGTACAGACAACGCCGGACTACATAACGTCCGTTTACCGTTTGAATACGAAAATCTTCTCACCTACGACATCATTAACTTTCAACAACTGCAAGCTTGTCAGGATGCTGCTTTCCGTCATGCTTTTGCTTGGCCTTATGGTCAACGTCCAGCATCCTTGTTAAATGGGTTGCTAAATGATGAAGATAGTAAACTTGTAGCGATGCAAAATTAGATCGGGGACAGGGAATTGGGGATCGGGGATTGGGAAGAGACTTGTTAAATAATTCTCCCTTCCCTTGTCTGGCTTGTCCTCCTTGTACCCGTTTCCCTTTCTCCTTATACTCCTACTGTTGCACCTCCAACTGCTTTCCAGGCAGACAAGCCACCTTTGATTTCACAAACATAAGCAAACCCTGCCTCTTTTAGCATCTGTGTCGCTTGGGCTGCTTGATCATCGTTTTCACCATAAACAAAAATCTCACGCTTGCTATGGAAAGCTGTTTTGGCACGGCTTGCCAAATCAGTTAAGGGAATGGGTACTGCTCCTGTAATATGACCTGTATTGTAGATGTTGCGATCGCGCACATCCACTATTGTAAAACCAGGTTGACCCAATTCCAGACGAGATTTCAAGTCGTGTGCAACAGAATCAAGCATAATAGCCACCTAATTAATTGTTTTTGCCTAAAAGTTAGTTGATTTTCACCATAAACAGCAATCTATCAAAAAATTTATTTTTCTCGAGCTTTTTTTAAAAAGAATAAATATTTTTCTTAAAATTGATAAATTTGAATTAAATTAACTTAAAAAATATAAATTTTTATATAGAAATATAAGAAAAATTATTTAGATGCTAAACTAATTAACTCCTCGCCTAAACTAGACTTTATGGTATCCACAATCCAAGTTTTACCAAAAGAAGTCGTACATTTAATTACAGCTGGAGAGGTAATAGACTCTTTAGCAGCTGTTGTGCGGGAACTAGTAGAAAATTCGCTTGATGCAGGCGCAACGCGGATCGTGGTTTCTCTGTGGCCCGAACAATGGCGAGTGCGAGTTGCTGATAATGGCTGCGGCATGAACTTGGAAGACTTACAGCGAGCAGCATCAGCTCATAGTACTAGTAAAATTCGTAGCTGTGCAGATTTATGGAAAATCACTAGTTTGGGATTTCGTGGTGAAGCATTGCACAGTTTGACGACTTTGGCAGAATTAGAAATCTTGAGTTGTCCATCTGCACTTATATCCCCCGCGTTGACAAAAACCCCCCCTGTATCCCCGGCGTTGATGGGAGGGATGGAAAGGGGGGTCGGTTGGCGAGTAGTGTACGGCTATGGAGGGCAAATACTAGAACAACAAGTCGCTGCGATCGCACCTGGTACAGTTGTCACAGTCTCCAATCTCTTTGGTAGTTGTATAGCCAGGCGTCAGGGATTACCAGCACTAGCACAGCAAATGAAAGCAGTGCAAGCAGCAATCTACCAAATTGCCCTTTGTCACCCCCAAGTTGCTTGGCAAGTTTGGCAAAATGACCGGGAATGGTTCACCATCTCTCCTGCCCCCACAATGGGAAAACTTATACCGCAACTTCTGCAGCAAGTGCGTCCAGGTGACTTACAAGAATTGCAACTAGAATTGTCCAATTCTCAACAAAATTTCTTAAATATAGTTGTGGGATTGCCTGATCGTTGCCATCGCCATCGTCCAGATTGGCTGCGAATAGCGATAAACGGCAGAATGGTAAAAGCACCAGAATTAGAACAAACTATCTTAGGAGCATTTCACAGAACATTGCCACGCGATCGCTACCCGGTTTGTTGTCTACATTTATTGATTTGCCCAGATCAAATCAACTGGAACCGCAACCCAGCTAAAACAGAAATTTACCTCAATGACTTGAGTTATTGGCAACAGCAAGTCAGCCAAGCGATTGAACAAGCACTGCGCATCAACTCTGATACGATTCAAGAGGTAGTTCACACTAGTAGAGTGAGAAAATTAATCAAAGTTGCGGAAGAAACTGGTGCTTATAACACTAATCCTTCCAATCCTCATACTCCCCAGAATCCCTCTACTTCCCACACCCTCAAAGCCGTAGGGCAAGTTAACAATACTTATATAGTTGCCGAACATCCTGGAGGTTTGTGGTTAGTGGAACAGCATATAGCCCATGAACGCATATTGTATGAGCAATTGTGCGATCGCTGGCAAATAGTTCCCATCGAACCACCGATTATTCTCTATCAATTATCATCAGTGCAAGTATCTCAGCTACAACGTATTAGTTTAGATATTGAACCCTTTGGTGAACAACTTTGGGCAATCCGCAGCGTACCCGCAATGTTACAGCAGCGAGATGACTGTGCAGATGCAATTTTAGAACTGAGTCGGGGAGGTGACTTACAAACTGCACAAGTAGCTGTTGCTTGTCGCAGTGCCATTCGCAATGGTACACCTCTTTCCTTGCCAGAAATGCAGCAAATTTTAGATGATTGGCAACGCACTCGCAACCCCCGCACTTGTCCCCACGGACGCCCGATTTTTTTATCGCTGGAAGAGTCTTCTTTAGCAAGGTTTTTCCGGCGTCATTGGGTGATTGGGAAGAGTCATGGAATTTAGAAGCAGGTGGAAAGCGAAACAAAGGGGAAAAAGTTGTGTTGGGTATAGTGTTGGATATAAAAGTTGAGTGCAGAAGACTGCTTTTCTAGAAATTGCCAGGATGTTTCGAGTCTTTGAAAGTCAACATTGAGTCTTTAAGAGTCGACATCTTAATGTAAATTATTCAAATCCGAGAATTATATCAAGTTCGGTTAATCACTTAGAATAAAAAACCTCACAAGAACAGCCCCTTCACCCCTAATCCCCACTCCCTTAAGGGAGTGGGGGCCCCGAGTTCCCCAGAGGGGACCCCCCATCCCCTCTCCTTAGTAAGAACAGGGGTGCCGAAGGCGGGGTGAGGTAAAAGGGAATTGTAAGTAATCATGCGACTTGATATTAGAACTTCGTCAACGAGGATTAGAACTTCGTAAATGAGTATCAAAATATTGTTAGTCAGTATTAGAATCTTGTGAACAAGTCTCACAACTATGTAGACGAGTATCAAAACTTTGCCAATTAGTATTGGAATATCACAGACAAATCTCAAATTTTCGATTGGCTGAGCTTCAATCGTAACGTATTTGCTGCTTTTAAAGCCAGTTTCGGCTTTTTTTGGGCTTAATTTTTGTCTAAGTCCTGTTAGTTGTTGCCAGTTGTTGGTTAGGAATCAGTGTAGAGGCGTAGCGGCTTGCCGCAGGCTACAGTTAACAGTTAACAGTATTGATAACTGATAACTGATAACTGAATTACTCAACTTCCTTGGCTGTCACAACCTCCCGTACTCGATATATAGGACGTCCTTGGGATTCATGGTAGGTACGCATCAGTAACTCTGCCAGCAAACCAAAGCAGAATAACTGCACCCCTGTTACTAACAGAAGAACAGCCAAAATTAACAAAGGGCGATCGCCAATATCTTGACCCAAAGCTAATTTTACCCAAGTCAAATAAACACCGATCGCACCTCCTGAAAGCATAGAAATCAAGCCCCATAGCCCAAAAACGTGCATTGGGCGAGTCAAGAACTTTTTCATAAAGGCGATCGTTAATAAATCCATTACCACCCGAAAAGTGCGCGACAAACCGTACTTACTCCGCCCAAAGCGGCGCGCATGGTGACGTACGGGCATTTCAGTAATTCTTGCCCCTTCGATATACGCTAAGGCTGGTAAAAAGCGGTGCAGTTCACCGTAGAGGTTCATATCTGCTACCAATTCTGCACGGTAGGCCTTTAATGAACAACCATAATCGTGTATGTTTACGCTAGTGATCCGTCGAATTAACCAGTTGGCAATTTTAGAGGGTAACAACCTTGTCAAAGCTGCATCTTGTCGATTGAGTCGCCAACCACTGACCAAATCATAGCCTTCTTCCAACTTTGCCAACAACATTGGTATATCTGCTGGGTCGTTTTGGAGATCGGCATCTAAAGTTACAATTGCTTTGCCATGCGCATAATAAAATCCAGCCGCCATTGCGGCAGTTTGACCATAGTTACGCCGCAAAATCACTGCTTTTAAATCATTCCGGATTTGTGCTTGTTCTTTGAGCAACTGCGCAGAACCATCCGTAGAACCATCATCCACACAGATAATTTCGTAACTAAGACCACTAGCGTTTAAGGTAGAAGCGATCGCCTCTAGTAAATGAGGCAAGCTTTCCACTTCATCACGTACAGGAACCACCACTGAAACACTGGGAACTGGTGAGGAAATCGCCTCATATTGTCCAGCTAACCCATTAGAAACTAATCCACTCCTCATATTTTTTCTTTCAATCCTCTATGACTGTGCGGTTCATAACTCTTCACCACTCTGCCAGCACCGCGTAGTTGCTGATAGTATGACTGACTCACCTCATCACCTTGTTCCGAGAGAATGTCAATCCCAATACCATTACGCCCTTGATCTTTACCAGAACTATGGATATAAAAACCATCTCCTAAATAGAGTCCCACATGAGTAGCTTTTTGGGGAGTCCCAAAAAAGACTAAATCACCTGGTTGCAGCAGTGCTAGGGCAATTGGTTGGGTAAAGCCTTCCTGTTGATAGGCATCTCTAGGTAAGTAAATATCCACTGAACGAAATGCCGCCTGCATCAAGCCCGAACAGTCATAATTTGGCCCAACTGTGCCACCCCAAAGATAATAATTAGGTTGTTGCATCGCTTTGTGAGTAAAAGCAATCACTTCTGGTAGTAATTTTTTGATTTCTGATTCAGAAAATGATTTAGCCTGATAAGGTACAGTAGCTGTCTGTAAAAAAACCAAATCTGCAACCGACAACCAGCCTGGATAGTCATCCTCACATAAACACACTTCTAATGCCACATCCTGATAATTTGATGTTAACCACAAATGTCGCCCAGCCTGGGCTTGGGTAGCCAAGCGCCTACATTCTGGAGAATCATATATGTTCAGGTCAGTTAGACACTCATACTCACCTGATTCTAAGTTTTCGATTTGGAATTTGAGATTTAGGGACATTCTGCAAACACAACAATGACTTTTTTCAATCAAGAAGAACAACTGGAAAAACTAGGTAATGGCATTTTAGAAGCAACTTGGGTAGAATTTCCGACCTTAGCCCGCAACCAAATTGCTTTGACTTGGATTGTCTACGATCCACCTGTGTTGGTTAATACTGGTGGTGCTTTGACTCCAGATGCTTTTTGGAACCATGCAGTCCGTGGTTTTACTTATCGAGGTTTAGAGCGAATTTACCCAGCCAGTGTGGTAAAGCTATTTTACTTGGTAGCAGCCCAGGAATGGCTAGAAAAAGGTATGGTTCAGACCTCTGGTGAGTTAGAAAGAGCCATGCGTGATATGATTATCGATTCTAGTAATGATGCTACTAGCTTGATAGTAGATATACTGACAGGAACTACATCCGGTCCAGAATTACCACCAGGGCCATTTGAGACATGGAAGCAACAGCGTCATATTGTTAACCGCTACTATCAATCCTTGGATTGGTCAGAAATGGAAAGTATTAACATCTGCCAAAAGACTTGGTGTGATGGGCCCTACGGACGGGAACGGGCATTTTATGGACAATTACTAGAAAATCGCAACATGCTGACAACTAATGCTACTGCCAGGCTATTACATAGTATTGTTGGTGGTGTAGCAGTATCTAGTGTACGATCGCAAGCGATGATGAATATACTCAAACGTAGTCTCAAGGCTGATGATTTGCCCCAAGATGTAGAGGAAGACCAAATTACAGGCTTCTTAGGTGCAGGTCTTCCCCAAACAGCACAAATTTGGTCAAAGGCGGGTTGGACTAGCCAAGTCCGACATGATGCTGCGTATATAGAAATACCCAATCTTCGCCCTTATCTTTTAGTAGTATTTACTGAAGGTAAAGCACACACCAAAAATCGTAATCTGTTGCCTTTTGTTTCTCAGCGTATCGCCGAAGCTGTTGCCAGTTTAAATTAGAAGATGGAGGCGGAGAAAGACAGACGCGGAGCATATTCCCTACATCGAAGCACCTACTCTGGGCTAGACATGACCTGTCCCCGCGTCGCCCATCTCTTCCTCTATATGTCTTAAAAAAATTAAGTAGTGTCTAATGATATAACCAAGAATATACTTAAAAGAAGGTGTTATTTTATATGAAAGAATTTCGATATATGATTTACTGTAATTTTTATTACCTAGCATTAATCCTTATCTCTAACTTCTTAGTAGTAAGTATTCGCAAATTTTAAAGATATATGGATCTAGTTGATTGTCAGGAATGCCAATTAAGAAAGTTAACTCAGCAGCTACAAAAGGAAACAAGCAAGCGCAAATTACTTGAGCAAAAGCTACGAACTTCTGAAGTTCAAATGCGTGCTGTATTTGAGGCTATGACCGATGTAGTGCTGATCATCAATCTTCATAACAACCAACTTGGAAGCATAAAAATTCTACCAACAAAACCCAATCAAACACATACAGATGAGCCTGATGTGATTAGTCAGACAGTAGAACAATTTTTCCATGAACACACCACTCAGGTATGGTTAGAAAAAGTTCTACAGGCTTTAGATTTACAGCAGACACTTTATTTTGATTACAATTTGTTTCGGCAGGGGCGAGAGGTTTGGTTTAGCGCTAGCATTTCCCCCATCTCAGACCAATCAGTACTTTGGGTAGCACGAGATATCAGCGATCGCAAACAAGCTGAAATAGAATTGCAATATGCCAAAGAAGCAGCCGAAGCAGCCAATAAGGCGAAAAGCCAATTTTTGGCAGCAATGAGTCATGAACTTCGTACCCCCCTCAACAGTATTTTAGGTTTTTCTCAAATTATGTATGACGATACTTCCTGCACCAGTGAAAATCGGGAGTATCTCGACATCATTAACAGAAGTGGTCAACACTTGCTGCAATTAATTAACGATGTATTAGAAATGTCCAAAATTGAAGCAGGTAAAATTAAGCTCAATGAAAAACAATTAGATTTATATAGTCTGTTAGATAGCTTAGAAGATATGCTGCGTCTCAAAGCCGCAGCCAAAAAACTCACTCTTGTGTTTGAGCGATCGCTATCACTACCACAATACATAATTGCTGACGAAAGTAAACTGCGGCAAGTTCTATTGAACTTGTTAAGTAACGCTCTCAAATTTACTCAAGCAGGAAGCGTAACTCTACGTGTGAGAATGGGACAAGGGGAACAAGGAAGTAATCTTTCTCCCTTGTCTCCCTTATCTTTTTCCAATCCCCAATCCCTAATTTTCGAGGTTGAAGATACCGGTTCTGGTATCGCTTCAGAAGAAATTAACCAGTTATTTGAAGCTTTTGTCCAAACTGAAACAGGTAGGCGATCGCAACAAGGAACAGGTTTAGGACTAGCAATTAGTCGTAAGTTTGTGCAGTTAATGGGTGGAGATATTACTGTTAAAAGCGTAGTCGGAAAAGGAAGTATATTTGCATTCGACATTCAGGTTAGTTTAGCAGAGATGACACAGCTACCACAGTCAAGTCAACGGGTTAAGTGTCTAGCACCAGATCAACCAATCTATCGTCTGCTAATTGTGGACGATAATCAAGACCATCGCCAATGTCTCATCAAACTCTTAAAACCTTTAGGTTTTGAAATACAGCAGGCAGAAAACGGTCAACAAGGTATAGCTACATGGGAAAGTTGGTGTCCCGACATCATATTTATGGATATGCAGATGCCAATTATAGATGGTTACAAAGCTAGCAGGGAAATTAAAAGGAGGGAGCAATTTCAATGGGGAGAACCATCACCCTATCTCCCCAACACCCCATCTCATACCAAAATTATTGCCTTCACGGCTTATGCTTTTGAGGAACAGCGCCAAGCAATGATATCTGCTGGTTGTGATGACTTTATCAGCAAACCATTTTCTGAATCAGAAATTTTTGCTCAACTTACAAAACACTTAGGTGTGCGCTACATTTACTTTGAACCAGGTATAGTTAACCAAAATGAGGATGTGCAATCTAGAAACTTAACTCCTGAAGACCTAGCACAGATGCCAGATGCATGGATACAAAATCTACATACAGCAGCTAAAGAGTGCAATGATGAAAGTATTTTTCAACTATTGACTCAAATTCCCACACAATTTTCAACTTTAATTCAAGTGCTAACGCAACTCACTTATAATTTTCGCTTTGACGAGATTATAAAAATAACTGACTTATTAGTCAGGCAAAAAGTTGAACAACCATCGCATTTACTACAGAAATTACAAGATATAGAGTACCATCAGGTAGAACGGCTTTTTTCTTAGCAGTACTAGTATTAATTTATATAAAATATTTATGTTTTATTAACAAGAGTTAGGAGTTATGTATCAGCCATTAGTCAATGATTATTAGACCTTTTGCATGAAATCTTAAAACTCCCTTCAATCCCCCCTTAACTTCCCTTTCACGGGTGTGTATACACAAATTGCATTGACTCCCCTTAGTCACCTTGAATATCAAGGGAAAACAAGATATCCGCTTCCCTCCCCTTGTCAAGGGGAGGGTTAGGGTAGGGTAAAAATATTTGTACAAAATGTCTTTCTTCAATAAAGAATCAAGAACAAATTACTAGTAATAAATGATTAATGGCAAAAAATAACTCTGATGATTGGTAGAAAGTTATTTTTATTTATTGAATAATTTTTGTCATCCGTTGAATTGAGGATCTATCCCTATATATAGTGACTATTCAAAAATTTGTATTACCTTGAAAATAGGGATGTAGAAATAGATTTTTTGATGTTAAATGTAGATATTGTCAAACATTGGCTGGATATGGGCAAAGCCCATTCTCTATAAAGGTAATATTGTTTGAGGAGTGAATGTGAATACGATTGTTTTTAATCAAAAAATTCTCGGTTTAGTTAGTATAGCAACTGCTGCTGTTTTAGCTGGTGGTCTACCTGCTGTTGCTCAGACTGCTGACTCTACCAGCATTGAAGCAGAAGCCATGACTGCATCACCCGTTCCAGTAGAAAATTCAGTAGAAGTATCTAATTCTACCTCTACTCAGGAAAAGTTCCATAGCGTCGCTACACCAGAGACAGACAGTCCTACGTTCACACCTATTCCTGGTACAGTAACAACATCATCTACAGGACTTACTACTGCTCAAGACCAACAGTCAACTTCTCAACCATCTGCTGCTACTCAGGAAGTTGCACAATCAGATATTCTTCCAGGTCGTGCCACACGTGGAGGCTCTAGCTATATTGGTATAGCAGCAAATATTGGTTTGGCTGGTGGTGACTCCTCTTTAGGTGATGCTAATTTTATGGTGATCAGCAAGGTGGGTCTATCAAGAAGCTTATCTGTTAGACCTTCATTAGTGGTGGGCGACAACACTACAATTCTCATTCCCGTCACCTACGATTTTTCCTTCCAGCAGCTAGGAGATCCTTTTAGTGACACTGTTGCGATCGCTCCTTATGTGGGTGCTGGTGCAGCTATTAACACGGGTGATAACTCTCAGGTTTCTTTTCTCTTATCTGGTGGTGTAGATTTCCCACTCAACAGTCAATTTACTGCTACAGCCGCTGTGAATGCAGCATTTTTTGATGAAACTGATATCGGTTTGACACTCGGAGTTGGTTATAACTTTGGTCTGTGAAAATGATGAATTATGAATGCTGAAATCTTCATAATTCATTCTGCTTAAAGCTCGAAAATGATGAATTATGAATGCTGAAATTTTCATAATTCATCATTCATAATTCATAATTCATAATTCATACCTAGTTCTTACTTCGGGCTAACTTGCTCAATGGTCTTGATTTTGCCATCATCACCTACTGTCCAAACATCGTAGACACCAACCACATCGCCATTTTCGTCAATATCTACGTTACCGCTAGCTCCTTGATAGTTAATATCTTTACCTTCTTTAAGCAATTTCAAACCTTCGCAAACATCGCTAACTTCTACACCAGGAGCATTGGCAACTTCACGAATTTTATTGGCGATGCCAACACCTGTGTTTTCCTTTGCTGCTTGGGCAGATAAAACTAATAAGGCAGCTGCATCCCAACCATGAGGAGTATATGGTGCGGGTGGGGATTTTCTTTTTTCTTGCCAAAGCTTGGTGAAAGCTTCTAATCCTTTACCGTTAGAACCGGGAACTGTACCGATAGCTCCAGCAACGATGTATTTACCATCAGGAGATTTACCTACTCTGTCTGGGAATGTATCTGACTTCACACCATCAGTCAGCATTATCTGCACCCCTTGAGTCCCACCTTGCTGGTATGCGGATTTCAGAAACAGGGCTCCGGTTTCTTCGTAAAACACACCTAGTACTGCATCTGGCTTACCTGCAAAAGCTGCTTGTGCTTCGGTATCAAATGTGGTGGCTTTGGGGTCGTAGCGAACAGGGTTGCTTTTATTTACTACCGTTCCCCCTAATTTTTCAAATGCTTGTACAAAGGCTTTTTCAAATCCCACACCATAGTCATTGTTAATAACGACAGTGGAAACTCTCTTAAAACCTTTTTGATTAGCAAGTTGAGCTAAAGCTTGAGCTTGGTAGGTATCTGGAGGTGCAGTACGCGCCCAAAAGTTTTTGTATTCACCTTTTGCTGCTTTTTCGGTAAATACAGGGCTAGTGCTGCCAGGAGAAATGAGCATGACTTTATTAGGCACAGCTATGGAAACAGCTGCACTGGAGACACTACTAGCAAAAGAACCAACTACACCCGCAACTTTATCTAAGGTTGCCAGTTTAGTCATACCAGCAGCACCTGCTTTAGGGTCAGTTTGATCATCGACTTGCACTAGGGTTACAGGTTGTCCATTCACACCGCCACAAGCATTGACGGTAGTTACTAATAAGGGAACGGATTGCACCATCTGCTGTCCAATCGCAGCTAAGTCACCTGTGGTTGGTAGCAGTGAACCTATTTTTAACCCTTGAGTGCTACTGGAAGCTGTAGTTGTTGAACCTGCTGGAGTACTGGCAGCTCCATCAGTACCTGTGTTTGAGGTTGTGGTGGTGTTGCCATCACAAGCCGCTACTAAAAAGCCTGTTGTGAAGGTAGCTATAGCTAGAGCAAAAGCACTAATAGTTTTTTTCATATATTTAAATTCCACTCCTTATTTTGCTCAATAGCTGATCATTAACAGATACAAACTTACTTTCTAATTGCAAGATAAGTTTAATCTGTAATCGCTCCAAAGGATAAATGATAGCATCTGCCAAAAGGAGTATTTCTATAGATATCTACAGAGGGAATTTATCGCGTCCTTAACAAATAGAGACGCGAGTAATCGCGTCTCTAGTAAAAAAACGGAGAAGGAGGGATTCGAACCCTCGGTACGGCCTTTCGATCCGTACAACAGATTAGCAATCTGCCGCTTTCGACCACTCAGCCACCTCTCCACTATGTCGAATATAGATGTTAACAGATTATTTTGGTAGAGTCAAGAGTCCTTCGATTTTAGATTTTAGATTTTGGATTTTGGATTGACTGCACAGATTTTTCTAGGGGCTTGTACCATCAAAGAAGTATCGGTCATTTGTCATTGGTCATTAGTAGTTATTACAAAGGACAAATAACAAATGACAAATGACCAAATTTTATAGTACTTGCGATCGCAACCACGCCAGTGGAATACTACGTATCTTTTGCCACTGCGGTACGTAAACACGTTGACTGAATACGTTGTAGTCGTTACGCTCAATCTTTTCCAGGATTTTACTATATTGCATTAGAGCTGCCCATACAGGCAACCGTGCATCTGGAGAGAGGTAACTAATACCCTTTTCTGCCTTTTTATAAAATTGGCGGGTGCGAGCAATTAAAAAACGCATTAAAGAACGCCAGCGCTCATCTACCACGCCTTTGAACAAATCCTGCTCAGTGTAGTTGAATCGTGCTAAATCCTCTAGGGGAATGTAAATTCTTCCCCGTCGTGCATCCTCATGCACATCCCGTAGGATGTTAGTGAGTTGACTGGCAATTCCGAGTGCGATCGCTTCTTCAGTGGGCAGATAAGGTAGTTGATTGCGGTTCCAAGGAGCAGTGTTTTGCTTAGTATCTACTCCCATAACCGCCGTTGACATTAGCCCTACAGTACCGGCGACACGGTAACAGTACAGGTATAACTCGTCGAAGTTTTCGTAACGACTGCGCTGTAAGTCCATACGCTGACCAGCAATCATATCCCGAAAGGGCTGAATATCCATCGGAAAGCGCTGGAGGGTATCAACTAAAGCAACATCATAATTATCTACTGGATGTCCCGCAAAAATGGATTCCAGCTGCTGCTCCCATTTATCTAAGGTTTCTGGTGTGGTAATAGCAGCCGCCGGACCGTCCACCAGTTCATCGGTACGGCGACACCAGGCATAAATTGCCCAAATAGCTGGACGTTTTGCCTTGCTCATCAGCAAAGTGCCAAGGTAAAAAGTTTTGGCATACTTTGCTGTGATTTGACGGCAAAGTTGATAGGACTCATCCACAGAGACCGGCGGTTTCATGCGCGGGGGGGAATCAGACAGTTGCAGCATTCGTTGCGGGCTGGGGGGTTTGCATTTGCAGGTTTGATGAATTTGCCACCAAGCGTCCTTCAGCAATTGCCTGCGCTGTCAGCTTACCAGAAAGCACAGCACCTTCCATACTACCGAGATAGGGTTGCATAGTGTAACTCCCACTCAGAAAGAAGTTGCTAATCGGTGTTTGCTGAGAAGGACGGTACTGTTGGCGACCAGGAGTTGCTTTGTATACTGAACGCGGCGTTTTGACTACATGATATTTCAGCAATTTTGCTGGATTGTCTCCGTTAAAGTGTGAGGGAAAGAGTTTTTGCAACTCCGCAAGAGTTACCTGCAAAATCTCTTCATCGGATTTGGCAATCCAATCTTTTGCCGGAGCCAAAACCAATTCCAGCATTGAGCGCTCAGGATTGGCGTACCCACGGCAGGTATTGCTCATATCAGCATAAACGCTGAGTAGAGGCGAGCGCGAAAATAGCAACTGGTCTATATCAGTAAGTTTGCGGTCGAACCACAACTGCAAGTTTATCACAGGCACGCCCTCTAACCCTTCTAGCTTTTGGAAGAAGTCATTTTTCTTCCAAGGATTTGGTAGCATCACCTTCATAACGTCCACTGGCATTGCCGAAACGTAAATATCAGCAGTTTCTATGTAATCCGCTGCTCCATTGAGTCCCCGCATCAAGAATCCTTTCACTGTACCGTCTTCATTCAGCAAAATTTCTTTTAATGGAGCATTTAACCGTACTTCTCCCCCACGTTCTGTAATATAATCTACCAACGGCTGACACAGACGTTCTGTGGGTGAGCCATCCAAAAATGCCATTTTGGAGCCATCTTTTTGTTGGAGGAAGCGACTTAGGGCAGTTAATAATACTACTGCTGAAATTTCATCAGGATTGATAAAATTAAGCGATTTTGAAGCCGCAATAAAAATATCTTGTTGGACATCCTCGCTCACTCCTTGCTGTTTCAGCCATTCGGAAAAAGTATATTGGTCTGTGGAATCAACATACTTTTGTCCCCGGAGCATTGCGGGAACCAATCCCTTGGCTAATTCGATTTTTTCTCCCCAGGTAAGCATATCGTTATTCCGCAAAATTGCCACGATGCCATTTAAAGGTGCTGGCAATTCTGGAAAATCAAACCTGCTATAGGTTCCCGGCTTTTCAGGCTGGTTGAAGATCATAGTGTGTTTTTTCCACTGCAAACGGTCTTCAACTCCCAGTTCTTTCAGTAGCTGCAACATATTGGGGTAAGCCCCAAAAAAGACATGCAAACCAGTTTCGTACCAGTCACCGTCTGCATCTTGCCAAGCTGCTACTAACCCTCCCAATACATCCCGGCTTTCCAAGACAATGGGGGTATAACCTAAATCCGTCAAATATTTAGCACAGGAAAGTCCTGCTAAACCTGCTCCGGCGATCGCTACTCGCATTTAACTTTACTGCTCTTCAATATTTCTTAAGGGTTTTGCCGTACTCATTATACTTTGCAAACCGTTACATTTGCAGAAGATGGTTGATTGTTGGTTGTTGTTTGTTGGTAGTTAGTGGTTAGTAGTTAGTGGTTAGTAGTTAATCACTATTTCTCTACTACCTCCACCCCTCATACCCCTCACACCCCTCACCTCCCCATCTCCCCATCTCCCCATCTCCCTATCTCATACAAACCCCTCGCAACCATCACTACTCGTCCTCCCACGTTCACATCAATGGTTGTATCTTTTTGCTCTGCTTGTAGCAAAATCAAAGAAGGTCTATTAATTTCATATCCCTGCTCGACTCGTAAATTAATTTCTGATTTGTTGAAATAAGAATGTTGAACTAAATAACCAGCCAAACATCCATTGGCGCTGCCAGTGGCAGGGTCTTCTGGTATACCGAGATAATCGCAGAATACTCGCACATTCAGATCATTCTCTTGTTTGTATGTTTCTGGGCAAAATACAAGGATACATTTCGCATCTATGCTGTTAATCAGTTCAAAATATTTGTCTCTATTAACTTGAATTCGCTTCACAGATTCCAGAGTATTTAGAGGAACAATAATAAAGGGAACTCCTGTAGAAACTGCTTGAATTGGAAAACGAGAATCTATCTCATCTAACTCTATTCTCAAAACTTCAGCTATTTTGTGTCTATCCAAGATTTGATGAAAAGTTGGCGCTTGTTGCTGCATCCACAGATATTCTCCAGAACTATTGTGTTCAGTAATTTTTACTGGTATTTGCCCAACTTTTAAATTTAATAAAATTTTTTTAACAGAGTTTTTAATAATCTCTTTTTGGAGGATATAGGCTGTGCCCAAAGTAGGATGACCTGCGAAAGGTAGTTCTTGTTTTGGTGTAAATATTTTTACATTATATCCCTCGGATACTGGCTGAGTTGAACTCACAAACGTAGTCTCAGAATAGTTAATCTCTTTTGCTATTTGCTGCATCTGCTCTGTAGAAAGATTAGCCGCGTTAGTAAAAACTGCTAGTTGATTACCAGTATATTTTGCTTCAGCAAATACATCTACAATGTAAAAAATCATACTCTTTATTTTTTATTCTACGTGTTTAGACTGGACTGAATGAACAGATTTTTGCATATTTTGTGGATTTTATTTGCGTGTCTTATAAAAAATTTAAATTGAAAAACCAGTATAAATTGCTTTTCACATCTGAAAGTTTTATAAAACATTGATTTGCTTATTTAGCATTAACAGTATAAGATGATCCCTGCTGGGAATCGCTCATTTGGTGTGTGTCTAACTAGATGCATATTCTTTTTCAAAGAAAGAATATATGTACAAATAGTTGTTGAGAAACTTGGGAAAACATCAATAAAGTTGTACCTGTAGAAAGGCGCACTGTTCTGAACATTGACAATAACCATGATATTGTTTGGACTACTTTGGGCTACATCCTGGATTGGTTCATTTTTGTCGCTGAATCAAAGCTTGCCACCAAGCATTGCATCAACAGTTGATTCGACAAAAGTTTCTGCCAATTTAGGTAAACTGGTTAGTAAGTCTCATACATTTTTTATGCAGCCAAAGCAACCAGTAAAATTTTGGACGACGACGCTACTACCTACACGTTTTTTAAAGATAGATTGGGGAGATAAAGCAGCAAAACCTACCATAAATAAATCGTCAAATGCTTTGAAAGTAAAAGCTAAAAGCAGCAAAAATCAATTTTGTTCTTCCCTCCAGGTAACTGAAATTCGACAGCCTTCTGTCAAAAGTGTCAGTAATTTATCAGCCGCTACATTTATAGAAGCAACTTCAACTCAACCAGCTTTTCTAGCAGATAAAATCTTGCGATCGCTGCATAACTTCTTCCACTTTTCCACTTCTTTCGAGTCTTTGTTTAGTTCTTCATCAGGTTTGCCAGTGAGTGTGGTGCATCGTGATGAAAGTAATTACGAAGTTTGGGTGAATAACCGCTTGATTGCAAATTTACCTAATAGATTGCAAGCAATTTTGATGCAACAACGATTGAGACGATTGTTGCAGTCATCTAATCTCAATGCATTGCAACTGCAACCAGCATTAGTAGATGGCGTACCAGCATTAATGGCAGGAAATCGCTATCTATTTGGCATTAACAAACAAATTACTCAAAAAGCCAACCGTAGTGGTGAATTATTAGCAATTGAATGGACTAATAACCTACGTACGGCGATAAGCGCACCGACATTATCACTTGTGGAAGGGCAATTAGAGATGTATGGTTTAAAACCCTCCCAGAAAAAAATCTATGGCTTGGCTTCTTGGTATGGCCCATTTTTTCATGGTCGCTTAACAGCAAATGGTGAAATATTCAATCAAAATGAATTGACAGTTGCTCATAAATCTTTGCCTTTTAACACCTTTTTAAAAGTGACTAACTTGCAAACTGGCAAAGCAGTAATTGTGCGGGTAAACGATCGCGGCCCTTATATTCCTCCTCGCAGTCTAGATTTGTCACCAGTAGCGGCTCGTTGTATCAATAGTGAAGTAGCCGGAGTTGTACCCTATGAAGCAGTGATTCTACAATCAAATAAAGCGAAAATGACTCTCAAAAATCTGAACCTAAATCAAAAAAACCAGAAACCTACTAAAAAGCTGGCAATTATCACCGATTTGTGAGCAATTTATCAACAAGCCGTGAACTAGAGTTCCGGCTAATAGCTCAAACCCACTCAAGCGGGTTAGAATTTGTATCCCAGTAGGTTTAGCATAAGGAACCCATCATGGCAGCAGCGCAAGATATGCATCGCTTTGGACGTCACCTCATTGTTGGTATTTCTGGTACTAAATTAAGCGATGAGGATAAACGCATACTGAGTGAGTTAAAGCCAGTGGGGATTATCTTTTACGCTAAGAACTTTCGTTACGGTATTCACTACGAAGAATGGTTGCAAATCTATCAGGATCTAGTTAATCAAATTCGGCAATATGCTGAACATGACTCGATGTTGATCACCATCGATCATGAAGGTGGTACTGTCCATCGTCCATATTTACCAATCACTCGATTTCCCCATGCTTTCTTGTTGCAGTCTCGGGCGCGTGAAGTCGCAAAAGCAGCAGGATTAGAACTCAAGTCATTGGGAATTAATATATCCTGGTCGCCTGTAGCAGATATTTTCTCTAATCCTAATAACCCAATTATCGGATCTCGCGCTTTTGGAACCACGCCGGAAACTGCTGCTGCTGGCGCGCGTGATTATTTCCTGGGACTGCGGGAAGTTGGGATTATTGGTTGTGCTAAACACTTTCCTGGACATGGAGATACCAGCATAGATTCCCATTTAGAGTTACCAATTCTGAATTTAACCATAGAAGAACTACGAAATCGCGAACTTATCCCCTTTAAAGCACTAATTGCCGAACAAGTGCCGATGATCATGACTGCTCATATTTTATTTCCACAGATAGATGCAGGTGTACCTGCAACACTCTCACAAACTATCTTAACGAGCATACTTAGGGAAGAACTTGGGTTTGCAGGAGTGATTATATCTGACGACTTGGATATGAAAGCAGTCTCAAATATGTATGCTAAAAGTGGCACCGTGGCACAGACATTTAATGCTGGCTGTGATTTGTTCATTATCTCGGGCAATCTACCTTCATCATCTATGGAACGCACCTTTGCGATCGCTCAAGATTTTGTAGACTCTGTGAGTAACGGTAGCCTGGATGAGCGCATCGTTGAAGCAGCAAGAATGCGAATTGATAGTTTAATCGCCATGACGCCGCAATACTCAGTTTCTGCCCTTGACCAAGATACACTCAAGCAACATGCAGAATTAGCGATCGCTTGTACTTTTAAATAGGTCTGTAACTCGATAAAGCGATCGCATTCCTAGTACTTTGGTAAAAAAGTAAAGTTTAGTTGCAGAATAATTTATTCTCATTATGGTAGTGATAACTTATTAATTGAAGCTAGAAAGCTTCCCTGGCAGATTTAACAGCCAATGTTCATTTTAGTTAAGAGGTAAAGAAGCTGTTTTATTGCAATCTGTCTCGTCAACTAACACCAACACCCAACTCGAATGCTAATATTTCCTCATAGTAGTAAAGTGAGGGCAATGTAACTGTTTTGAAGCAAATTTCAAGCAGTACAACCCTAAGTTAAATTATGTAGAGAGAGGAAATTTCTAAGCGATTAGATGCTTGGGTGTTGTTGTTTTAAGAGGGAATTATTTCAAATTTAGTAGATTTTTCTTTGGTAACGATGCGCCGATGGTGCGTGATTTTGATATGCCTTAGAGAAATTAGTTTAAGTTTTTCTTGAGTTTATTTTTAAACGCTGAGGGTCGCGGAGGTTAACGCACCAGGTAGCAGAGTGTTAATAGAGCTACTTCGTTTTGTGTTTTAAAAAATTTGGGATGGACCTTCTTGTACCATTTTATAAAATTACTGATACAATTCCTCCACGCCAGGTGCTTTATGCCGGGAAAGGAGTCCACTGCACTGGCTCCCCTTGTCCTCCTTGTCCCTGACCACTTAATGTCTTAGACTTATGGCACCTAGCCCTGGCGATGGCAAACTAATAGAATTTGAGTAATTAGTTTTAAAAGCAGTCACACATCACGTTAAATTATTAGTTATGAACTTAGAGAATAATTTCATGGCTTGGGTTTTTCTGTTTCTAGCAATTGCTTGTGAAATTTTTGCAACTACTTCTCTAAAATTTGCAGATGGCTTCTCAAAACCGATTTACTTAATGGGGTCAATAATTGGTTATCCTCTTGCATTTAGCTTTTTTGCATTCTCTCTGAAAACAATTGAAATTAGTGTTGGATATGCTATCTGGTCTGGAATAGGAATTATTGGAACATCAATATTGGGTGCAATGATTTTTCAGGAAAGTATTAGCCTAGCTAAAGTCTTATGTATTGGCTTAATTTTTGTGGGAGTAATTGGTTTAAATTTAATTAAATATTAGTAAATTTATAATCAATGAACTAAGAGTTAATAAGATGTAGAAAAGCGATAACATTGGACATTAAAATCATGAATTTTTGAGAAATTCTCAAGATTCTGTTATGAGAAACTGATAATTTTTGTGCAAAGAGTGTGATGATAATCGGTTGCAAATATCTGCAATAGTACACTATAAATTGTTAGGAGAATGCCTGTGATTTCTGCTACTGAACTAGAAATTAAGTTGTATGAAGCCTATGATGCCAGCTACCAAGTCTTTCTGCAAAACTGGCAAGTAAATCGCCAAGTAGCTCTTGATTTAATGCAAAAACACCTGAAGCCATACTCCCCACAAATAGCTGTATTAAGTGTTGGGGCTGGGCCAGGTGATTTTGATGTACAGGTGATATTTACTCTCAAGCAACAAATATCAAAAGAATTAAAACTTCGATATGTCGCTGTTGAACCAAACCATTTACATCGACAGCGTTATGAGCAAAAAATTACTGCCCCAGAATTTGCTGATGTTGATTGGAAAGTTCATCCAGAAAAAATTGAAGAATTTTGGACAGATGAAAAGTTCGATATTATTCACTACACCCACTCAATGTATCATATGCCCGGTTACGAGAAGCAGCTTGTACAAAGGGCAATGGAGATGCTTAAAGATCATGGCTTTTTAATCCTGACTCTTGATACTACAGACGCAGTTATTTATGACACTATCTTTAAATATGCTGCCCTCACGGGAGAAGGCTTTACAGAAATGCTACAGATGGAAAAAATGCAGACTATGGTTGACGAGCTGGGATTGTCTTATGAAGTGGTAAATTATCCAGAATACATGGATGTCACGCTTTGCTTTCAAGACAATTCTTTAGCAGGGAAAGCACTTATGGATTTCTTTTGTCAGGCAGACTCGAGCCAGCTTTCTGATGAACAACGGCAAGAAATGTTACATGTTTTAGCGTCTCACATTAGTGAGCAAGAGGGCAGGAAAATTGTTCCACTACCTGCTGCAACAATGATTATTCCCAAGCAAATAAAGTCATGACTTACAGAAACGTTAGTTGCTTAATGTTCAGTATATAGGCTGGCGATCGCTCTTACCAATTCCTCTGGATCTACAGGTTTAGATAGGTGCTTTTGAAATCCCGCAGCGATCGCTTGTTGTTGATTCACCTCACCTGCATAGGCTGTCAGAGCAATTGCTGGAATTTCTCCGCCTTGCTCTTTTGAGCGGGCTCTCACTTGTCGAATCAACATATAACCGTCCATTTCTGGCATCCCAATGTCACAGATCAAAATATTGGGTGGTGAGTTTGTTAATATCTCTAGCGCCTCCCGTGCTGATGCAACTTTGGTGACATTTGCTCCAGCTTGTTCTAATACAAAGCTAATCACCTCACGGGTATCTGATTCATCGTCTACAACTAGGATGGCTAATCCATGCAAATTAGGTGAGTCTTCTAATTTAGTACTTTTTTGGTTTGCCTGTACAGTTGTACCTGCCAAAGGTAACTTGACGGTAAATTTTGCCCCTTGTCCTTCTCCCTCGCTCTCTACAGAGACACAACCGCCATGCATTTCGACAATATGACGCACAATCGCTAATCCCAATCCTAATCCACCAAACTTACGAGTAATTGTGCTATCGGCTTGTCGGAACGTATCAAATACATAGGGCAGAAACTCAGGGTTAATTCCCTTGCCTGTATCTTTAACTGTAATTTGGGCATGAGTATCAATATACTCCAGCTTGATATGAATCTGTCCACCAATGGGAGTAAATTTCACTGCATTGGATAGCAGATTCCACATGACTTGTTGTAAGCGATTTGGATCACCACTCACTTGTTTGTTCGTCGGCTCAAGTTTCGTATCAATTTGAATTGATTTAGCTTCTGCTGCCAAACGTACCGTTTCTTTTGCTGCTTCAATTGTCACAGCTAAATCAACAGGACACACATTGAGGGTAAGTTTACCTTGTAGGATTCGCGAAACATCTAGCAAATCTTCAATCAGTTGAGTTTGTAGTTTGGCATTGCGCTCAATGGTTTCTAAGGCAAATTCTGTCTTCACCTCATCCAATTTTTTAGTCCGCAACAATTTTGTCCAACCAAGAATAGGATTGAGCGGAGTGCGTAGTTCGTGGGAAAGCACAGCTAAAAATTCATCTTTGATGCGATTAGCGGTTTCGGCGGCTTCCCGTGCAACTTGTTCCCGCTCCAGCAGTTGTTCTCGTTCAGCTTCAGCAATTTTGCGTTCAGTAATGTCTAAAAACGCACCCACAGCTCCTCTAACCTGACCTTGCTCATCAAATAGGGGAGCTGCATAGCCGTACAAATTAAACAACGTACCATCATGCCGTAGAATATCGACCTCTGCCCCTTCCACTGTCACACCATGAATCGCTGCAAAACGCAGAGGAGTTTCTTCTGGACGCAGTTGTTTGCCATTGCTAAAAATTTTATAGGGAGGGTTAAAATTAGCTTCTAATGGAGTATATGAGGCATTGTCCTCCTGGGAAATTCCCAAAATTTCGGCAAAGCCAAGGTTGGCTCGCACATGTTTAAACTCTGGATCTTCACTTATGAGAATGCCGATCGGAATGACTTCAAATAGGGTTTCGAGTTCGTCAACTCGCTTTTGTAAGTCTCGGTTGAGAATAGCAATTTGTGCTTCGGCTCGCTTGCGATCGCTAATATTTAGAAAATAGAGCGTCAGTCCCGCAGCAGAAGGGTAAGCACGGGCAGAAAACCAGGCATCAAAGGGGGGATAATAGTCTTCTAGTTCCAGTGGCACTCCCTCAGCTACTGCCCTTTTGTACAACTGACCGAAACTGGTTTGTGCGAGTTCGGGAAATTCTTCCCACAGATTCTTGCCCAGCAATTCCTCGGGAGAACGCCCTAAGGTACGCGTGCCTTCATGATTGAGGTAGGTAAAGCGCCACTCATGGTCAAACGCCAAAAAGCCGTCGGTGATACTCTCCAAAATTTGGGTGATTTGTTCTCTAGCAGTTTCTGCTTCCACCCGCGCTGCTTGTTCGCGAATTAGGAGTTGTTCGCGCTCCTGTTCTGCTTTATATTGAGTAGTTATGTCAGTCATGGTAACGAGCGCCAAAATCACTTCACCTGTCTTATTACGCACAGGTGTTCCTCCATACTGAGCCACCCAACGCTTACCCGTATCTGTTCGGTGCAGTTGCAGCCGTCTTTCTGAGAAGGTTTCGCCAGCCAAAGCATGGGAGATGGGCCAGTCTGCCACCGCTAGGGGTTGACCATCAAGTTCGCATACGTCGAATAGGCTACTAAAAGACTGTACGTGTTGACGTACCTCTTCGACAGATTGGAAACCATGCATCGCCAATGCTGCTGGATTAAACATCAGGACATTGCCTTGGGGATCGGCAATCACTAGTCCTTCAGTTATGCTATTAATTACAGCTTCTAATTGTGCCAAGTGGGTTTCCAGTGCTTCCTCGGCCTGCTTGCGATCGCTAATATCAATATTAACGCCTAGAAACCGTTCAACCTGCCCTTGGGCATTGCGGATGACTTGTCCTTGCGATGCCAGCCAGCGCACAGAACCATCTCCTCGAATAATGCGGAACTCGTCATAATAGTTTTCCCCGTAGGCAAATACCGTTTCTACATTAAGCATCGCTTGTTCGCGATCATTGGGGTGAATCAAATCAATCCCAGGTTGAACACTCGGTTCTTCACTATTTTGTTCTAGTCCTAATAATCTCCAGACGCCTTCTGACCAGGATACTTCACCAGTTTGCACATTCCATTCCCAAGTGCCAATTCTTGCTGCCCTTTGTGCCAATCGCAACCGTTGTTCGCTTTCTCGCAATGCTACATCTGTCTGTTGAAGTTGCGATGCCAACTGATGGACATTTTTCTGGACTTGTTGGCATTCGGATAGCGCTGCTTGCTGATCAGTAATTTCTTTGATCGCATTTACGGAACCGATGAGATTTCCTTGTTCATCATGCAACTGGGAAGATTTTACCTGCACTCGCTGAATTTTTCCCTGGGGAGTTTGGAAAAGGCATTCACGGCAAAATTCCCCAACTGCAAATACTGCTTCCACCCACACTGCCATGATAGATTCCCGTTCATCAGGGTGAAGAAACTGCACCCAACTTGCTTCTAAAATTTCCTCAGCCTTGAAGCCACACACAGATTCAGCACGAGGGTTGATATATGTACAGCAACCTTGGGTATCTGTCGTAAAAATACCTACCGGACAACAAGCACTTAAAGCACGAAAAAATTCCCCACTATGGGGTAATGAGTTCCCTGAGTGGTTAGATTCATTGTTGCCCTGTCTTTGCATAGGTTGCAATGGGGGTGAGGAGTATAAGCCAATAATTACATTTATATATTGATGGAAAACATCAGCTAACCAGTCGAATGAAATATTTTGAATAGAATAGACTTCTTACAACAGGTCAAATAAAAAAGGCGATCGCTTTTACGTCGCCCTTTTTTAATTAGTTTGCAGTTAGCACCAAGTGTGCTTTTCTTTTAAGAATGAAAGTTAAACCATATAACTTAGACTTGTGCTAGTTCTGGTGTAGGACGCTTGCTGTTACGAACAGCTGTGATCGCCTCGCCATAATCTTTAGCATTAAATACAGCCGAACCAGCTACAATTGCATTAGCTCCGGCTTCCAAAACTTGCCAAGTATTATTGGCCTTCAGTCCGCCATCTACTTCAATCCAAGGGTCAAGACCACGTTCGTCACACATCTGACGCAGCTTGCGGATTTTGGGAACTACTGCTGGAATAAAGCTTTGACCGCCAAAACCAGGGTTGACACTCATAATCAATACTAAATCGCAAACTTCCAGCACATACTCTATTAAATCCAAAGGTGTAGATGGGTTAAGCACAACACCAGCTTGCTTGCCAAGTTCTTTAATTTGGCAGAGGGTACGGTGCAAATGTGGCGACGCATTATGTTCACAATGTACAGAGATAATGTCTGCCCCTGCTTTGGCAAAATCTGCAACATATTTTTCTGGTTCCACAATCATCAAGTGGACATCCAGTGGTTTTTTTGTAACTGGACGAATCGCCTCCACTACCAGAGGACCTATCGTAATATTAGGTACAAAGCGACCATCCATTACATCAACATGAATCCAATCTGCCCCCGCCTCATCTACGGCGCGTACTTCCTCTCCCAGGCGACTAAAATCGGCTGATAGGATAGATGGAGCAATTACAATCGGCTTGTTAGATAGCGTTTTGGTCATGGCTAGTGGATATTTAAGCGTCCTTTTCTGTAAACATTGTAACAAAACTTGAGCAAAGGCTCACTAGTTTGCTATGGGCTTTCTTGGGAATTAGGGTATGGGGTATAGGGGATCAGGTTAAGATTCAACAAACAACAACCAACAACCAACCACCAACAATTAACGACAAATGAGTATGGTAAAAAAAATTAGCTGGATAATTTGGGGCTTAAGTGTTTCCTGTTTGAGTGTGCCGGTGTTAGCTTTGGAAAACACCATTAGTACTAACGGCATTGATGCTCTTAAGTTACATAAGCTTCCGTATAATCTCATAGGTCGCAAGATTGCTATTGGTCAGGTGGAAATTGGACGTCCTGGTAAGTTTGGTGTGGACAAAGCGGTTTCTAAAAATCGCTCTGTAAATATAGCAGGTGTCTTTTTACGCAATAGCCCTGCTAAATCAAATACAGGTGTAGATCCTCACGCTTATAATGTTGCTGGTGTGATGATTAGTACAGATAAAGCCTTTCCAGGAGTAGCTCCAGGAGCGCGGCTGTATTCATCTGCTGTGGGTTCCACTAAAATGGGTCAGCCAGAAGAATGCTTGTCTGCACAGCACATCGCCTTACAGAACGGTGGTGATGTTCGCGCCATTAACTTTAGCTTTGGCGAACCTCTAAACCGCGATCCGCGACCGGATGCTGTTTTGGATGGTAACGCCTTACTAACCCAATGTATTGACTGGTCGACTCGCGCTCACAACGTTTTGTATGTAATCGCTGGCAATCAGGGTAAAGGAGGAATTCCTATCCCTACCGATAATTTTAATGGAGTTAACGTGGCTTTTTCCTCTCGTCGGGGAGGAATTTTTAATAAAGTAGATGTTTCTAATTTAGTAGCTACATCTGAGGCAATGACTCTGCGTCTATCTGGCAAGGAAATTAATCTTGGTCCACGTGGAACAATTAGTATAGTTGCTCCTGGTAGTAATATTCCTTCGCTTAATCCTGATGGCAAAATCAACAAAGTCACAGGCACAAGTTTTGCAGCACCTCACGTTACAGCTACAGTTGCTTTATTACAAGAATTTGGTGATAGACAATTACGCACAAAACAATCCAATTGGAGTGTTGCTTCTCGCCAACATGAAGTTATGAAAGCTGTCTTATTAAACTCAGCCGAAAAAATTCAAGACATCGGCGATGGTTTGCGGCTAGGAATGACCAGAACACTCATTAATAAACAAAATCAAGACTGGCTAGCTTCTGAGGCTTATAAAAATCCCAAACAACCTTTAGATCCTCAAATGGGAACAGGTCATTTAAATGCCTATCGAGCTTACGAACAATTTAGTGCGGGTCAATGGCAACCATCACAATCTGTACCTGCAATTGGTTGGAACTATAATACTATCAATGCTGGTTCGTCTGTGGAATATGTTTTAGCTAAACCATTACAGCAGAATAGTTTTATCTCCATAACCTTGGCTTGGGACAGGTTGGTAGAACTCAACGATAAAAATAATAATAATCAATTTGATACGGGGGAAGATTTTCGCGATCGCGGTTTAAATAACCTTGATATCTATCTAGTCAAAGCCGATGAAAAAAGTCCAAATACAGAGACTGTTTGCGCCTCCATTAGCGAAGTCGATAGTGTAGAACATATTTTTTGTCCTGTCCCTTCTACTGGTAAGTATAAAATTCGTGTCCAGTTTCAGAACCAACTCAATGAACCCACTCAACCTTATGCTTTAGCTTGGTGGACTCTGGGAAAAAGGGACTAGGGAACAGTAAGCAGTAACCCACGCTTGAAAACGTGGGAATGAAATAAGGACGATAAAATGTCAGAAGAAGTCGCTGTATTAATTTGGATTGGTAACTTTAGTTTCTAGGAAGAACTTAACCAATACTTTGCAGAAATTTACAGAAAAGACCCAGAAAATGATTTTGAGCCTATTTCTCAGTTTGCAACAGATACAGGAGAAAATTGGTACGATCTCGATTAGCTAGGAGGACATCATAGCAATGATGGGGAAATACCCATAAGTGAGTTGATTGCATCTCCTGCATAGTCTGAGTCCTTCTACAAACCTGCTTTGTGTGCAGCCTCTGCTTTGGGACTAGATTATGCCAATACTATAGTCTGTTATTACGTACGATAAACATAATACGGTAGACAATTATTATCCTCCACATGCTGCTGATGAGACTAATTTTGCTACTAGATGGAAGCATATGACTGGTCCACTAAAATTTATTGGAGTCTTTCGTTGTATGATCCCAGACATAGAGCTAGATTTTTAATGAGACCTTTTTTGCACTATTTTGCAGCAGAAGCTACAGTCCTGCCTCTATTCCCCTGCTCTACACTTCCTAATAAAATGGTTGCCAAAACTGTAACCACCAAATGGCTATGCAACCTGAAATGTCATAGTCAATAGATAGACTCTGCCTTTTGGTGTGATAACATGAAGCAGAAATTTGGTAGTTCTTGGGAAAAATTCCTACAAAGACGTTATGCCGTGCGTTTGGGAAGGCGCTACGCTCTGGCAGCTGCTAGTGTGGTTTTAATGGGTGTGATTGGATGTACCCAAGTTGATGGTAATACAAAAGTTTATGCCCAATCCGGTGTACCTCGCTCAGAATCTCTTGCTCAAAAATCTGTCTTGCCTGATACTAAACTTATTCTAGCTAACACCAAATTTGGCTTCAAACTTTTTGAAGAAATTCTTAAACAAGAGAGCAACAAAAATGTATTTATTTCACCTGCCAGTGTAGCGATCGCTTTAGATATGACCTACAACGGTGCTAACGGCAGTACTCAACAAGCAATGGTCAAAACACTGGAATTACAGGGATTAAGTTTACAGGAAATTAATTCCTCTAACGCAGCGTTAAAACAGATTTTAGAAAATCCAGATCCACAAATTCAATTGAGTATTGCTAACTCTCTTTGGGCTAATCAAGAATTTAAATTTAAACCTGATTTTATTAAGAAAAGTCAGGAATTCTACCAAGCAAATGTAACGAATTTAAACTTTCAAGATCCAAACTCCGTGAGCACGATTAATAACTGGGTAAACGAAAATACTCGTGGCAGAATTGACAAGATTATTGAATCAATAGAACCAGACCAAATATTATTCCTGCTGAATGCCATTTATTTTAAAGGCAAATGGACAAACGAATTTGATAAACAACAAACTGTCCAACAACCTTTTTATCTGACATCTGGTACTCAGAAACAACATCCAATGATGTCACAAAAAGGTAAATATAAATACTATGAAAACGAACAATTTCAAGCAGTGAGTTTACCCTATGGTAAAGATGCTAAGCTCAGTTTTTATGTCTTTTTGCCAAAACAGAATTCTCATCTGAAAACTTTTTATCAAAATCTCAATGCTGATAACTGGGAAAAATGGATGTCCCAGTTTAGTCAGCAAGAAGGTTTTATTCGCCTACCCCGCTTCAAAATGGATTATGACGTAACACTTAACACTGCTTTAAAAGCATTAGGTATGGGTGAGGCTTTTACTAACCAAGCTGATTTTTCTAACATGGGGTTAAACCTTGCAATTAGCGAAGTTAAGCATAAAACCTTTGTGGAAGTAAACGAAGAGGGAACAGAAGCTGCTGCAACTACTTCTGTAGGCGTTACCCAAGTATCTTTGCCTGTTAATAAACCATTCCAAATGATTGTTGATCGTCCGTTTTTCTGTGCAATTCGCGACAACCAAACTGGAAGCATTTTATTTATGGGTTCAATTTTAGACCCGTAATTTTACAACTAACAACCAACAACTAACAACTAGCCTTTGACTAAGCAGTCGGAGGAGATGCTTCTGGTGTCACAGGTGTGCCTACTTCTAGCGATCGCACATTTGCTGTTTCACCTATTTGTTTACGACATACTTCTTCCCCTTGATCAGAACTGGGAGTGGTGACATCCCCTGTCTCGCTGTAATTAGATGCAACATCAGGACGTAAAGCACTCAAAGCTGTCTTAATGACAACGGCAGTAGGCACTGCCAAAATGACGCCCAACAAACCACCTATTCTTGCCCCTGTTAAAACCGAAATTAACGCCCAAACTGGATTTAACCCAGTGAAGCTGCCTAGTATTCTTGGGCCGATCAAGTTTTCTAAAATTTGTTGTACTATAACTGCCGCAATCAACACTCTTGCTCCCATCCAAACATCTTGTAGCGATACCAACAAAGTAGTCAAGGCAATACCCACAGATCCACCATAGGGAACAAGAGCCATAATCCCAATACTTAAGCCAAATAGCAAACCAAATGGTACTTTCAGCCATAAAAAAGTTGGAATTAGGGCTGAAGCCATACAGGTAGATAAAATTAGCTGAGTAATAAAGAAATTTTGAAAGCTCAGACGTACAGTTTGAGAAAAAGCCTCACGAAATTTGCTGGGTAGCCAACTAACTAGACTTTGCCAAAGTTCATCCCCATGCTGCAACAGATAAAAAGTCAAAACCATTGTCAGCAAAAAGTCCAATAGACTGGTGAAGGTAACAACCGCTAGATTTAAAACTTGTCCAGCGATCGCCTGCAATTGTCCCTTGACACGATCATTGATTTGTACTAAGAGAGCATCAAGGTTGATGGGTAAGCCCATGCTTTCAGCTTTTTCATTCAAAATCATCAATTGGGAGCGTCCAGAGTCAATTAACTCCGGTAAACGTGCCACTAATTGCTGGGCTTGGGTTAGAGCTAGTGGGACGAGAGTCAAACCTAGTGCTAATAAAATCGACAAAGCCAGTAAAAACACTAAAATGGCTACTTGCTCTCGCCTAGCACCATGACGTTCCATCCAACTTACAGGATAATTGAGCAGAAACGCTAGTACGGAGGCTCCCACCAAGATAACAATCAGCGAGTGAAAGTAATGGAAAATGACTGAAAGTGCCCAGCCATTCAGCACCAAAAGCGGAGCAAATAAAGCGATCGCACCAAATCGTGCCAATGGTGTGAGTGCTTGCCACCAGTTTAAGAGCTTGCGTGTCTGCATCTGCCGATTGCGGGATAACACAAAATTATGATCCTTATTTAAAGCTTATTATCTCTAACTACATCAATATCATTCATCCCTCTAATTTAGGATTACAATCAACCAAAATGGATAATTTTGAATCAAAGTACACGGACGTGGGGGCAAAGGTACAAGGGGACAAGGGGGACAAGGGGGACAAGGGGGACGAAATAATCAATTCAAAATTCAAAATACCTGCGGAAGCCGCTACGCGTCTACAAAATTCAAAATTGGGAAGCCAGACAAGGGAGACACGGGGGACAAGGGAGAATGATTTAACAAGTCTCTTCCCAATTCCCAATTCCCAATGTCCAATACCCGATCTCCCTGCGTCTTCTTCCTCTGCATCTTCTTGTGCATACCTAGCTTGGTATCTTCTTCCCATTATCGGTTTTTTCCCATCCTTGTGGACTCTTTATCGCCGTCAAGGTAGCACAGAGCAACTTGCTACCAGCCGTATATCGATTACTTTGGCTATTTCCTGGTTGTTAGGTTATCTTTTTTTAGCAACTGGGGCGGCAAATTTAGATTTTTTGTCAGTGCGCCTACTTATCCTTAATAGTTTTCTCACCTCTGGTTACTTTTTGATCAGTTTTTGGTTAATAATTGTCACCATCCGAGGCAAATCGCAACGCATACCAGGTTTTAGCCGTATTGCTCAAGAAATCTTTGATAAGTACTTGTCATGAAACGAGGCGAAAAGGTGGTTTTCACTGATAACTAATAACTGATAACTGTTAAATATTTGTGCTTACTTTCTAAAAATTTATAATTTCTGCTCAAGCCATCTAGTCAAATGCCGCCTAATATTGCCATACTTCATAAATAAAACATCTAAACCATTTCAAATGAACCAAAAAATTCAGAAAAAGACAGTGGGAAGTGTTACGTGAGACACTTAATCTACAAGTTTGGCACTAATAATTAAGAGTTAGCTATTATAGTCTGATTGATCTGTTTTTCCCAAAGTGGATTCACCAAGTATTATTCAGTAAGTGTGAGGAAGTCTGTGACCATTCAAAGAGGTTCGGCGTCAGAAAACCATTCTAAGCCCCGCCCTAAATCCAGCCGCAGAAAGGTTAATCGTCCAAAATCGGGACGTTGGCTATGGTTTTTGATGGGTATGGGCGGTATCGCGATGGTATCAGCCACAGCTGGAGCATTTTTGGCAGTTTCTTTAAACAGTACACCTCTCATGCAAGCCAATCTGAGTGCGGATGAGGCAGCTGTTTTTGATGGTGATCGCATTTCTGGAGGTGGGCTGCGATTCTCAGAATTAACACGCCCCGTTAATATCCTAGTTATGGGGATGAGTGTACTACCACCAGATGTCCAAAATGCACCAGAAGAAACCAAAAATTTGGGATATCTACCCCAAATTAATTCCTTTGATGGTCTTTCTGATGTCATGCTCTTGATCAGGTTTGATCCAGAAAAGAAAAAATTGATCATGCTTTCCATTCCTAGAGATACTCGTGTAGAAATTGAAGGGCATGGCATTAAAAAAATTAATGCTGCGAATGTTCAAGGAGGGCCTGCTCTCACTGCTAAAACCGTTAGTAACCTTTTGGATGGAGTAGGAATTGATCGCTATGTTCGTATCAATATCTTGGGAGTTGCCAAGCTAATTGATGCTTTGGGAGGTGTAACTGTTTATGTCCCCCGAGATATGAAGTATCAAGATGATTCACAGCATCTGTACATCAATTTAAAGAAAGGAAAGCAGCATCTCAATGGCGATCAAACGCTGCAACTTTTGCGTTTTCGTCATGATGAAAATGGGGATATTGGCAGAATTCAGCGGCAACAAATGGTAATGCGAGCATTGATAGATCAAGCTCTCAACCCTGCAACAATGGCACAACTACCCAATATTCTCAACGTAGTTAAAGAACACATTGATACTAACTTGACAGTTGAAGAATTAGTAGCATTAGTGGGATTTGGAGCGAGAACAAATCGTTCTAACATGTTGCAGTTGATGCTACCTGGTCGTTTTAGCGAAAAAGGAGAGTATAGCGCTAGCTACTGGATACCAGATAGCGATCGCATTGCCACCACAATGGCACAGCATTTTGATATACAATCGTCTGATCAACAGCAAGCAGTAGATCCAACATATTTGCGAGTAGCTATTCAAGACAGTACTGGCAGCGATAATACTAATCTCAGACCACTAATTAGAAGCCTGCAAAAAGCTGGTTATCGCAATGTCTACATAGCTAAAAGCTGGGGTGAACCATTAGAAGTCACTCACATTGTTGCTCAACAAGGAGATGGTAACAGTGCCGAATCAATTCGTAACACTCTAGGATTTGGAGAAGTGCGAGTAGAAAGTACTGGTAATCTCTATTCTGATATCAGTATTCAAGTCGGTAAAGATTGGTTAGAACAAAAAGATTTGTTTGAACAGCCAGTTCAACCCTAATATCAATTTTGGATTTTGGATTTAAAGCTTTGTCCAAAAGGTGATTCCAAAAATCTCAAATCATACTAACTATCCCAAATTTGATACAAGAAGGCTGGAGGAATCAGGAAGAACAAGTATTTTATTTAAAAATTAAATTATCCGATTATCCATTACTTATTTTCCAAAGTCTGAATCCTGAATTCTTGTTCTTTCCCATATCCAGTCCTGTAAAATCGGATTTACCAACTCCGGGGCTTCATCCTGGGGACAATGTCCTACGCCTTCCAAAGGTATAAACTTTTGCACTTGTGGAAAGTTGGCTAATTCTCTACCTAACTCAATTGGTTCCCAACGGTCAGCTGTTCCCCACAAAATAATTGCTGGACAAGGCAGTTGAGGTAAAAGGTCTTCTGGTAGAGGCCCTTGGGAATAAGAAGTAAAAGCAAGAAACACCGCAGCTGCACCTGGATCACTTGCAGGAGAGATAAGAATATCCACCAGTTCTTCTGTCACCATTGCAGAATTTGCATAGGCTTGCAGTAGAACTTTACGTACAGTTTTTGGTTTAGCAATTTGATTGAAAAAAAATTCGCCAATTGGCTTAAAAGATAGGAGATGTTGCACAAGAGGCGCTCCTAAACGGCGATGCCAAGGTAAAGTCCCGCGTTTACGATCATGCAACAGCCGCAAGGAACAGTTTAATAATGCTACTCCTAAAGCAATTTCAGGGTTGCTGACAGCTGTTTGCATAACTACAATACAACCGATGGAATTTCCAACTAAAAAAGCAGGCTCTCCTACCACTTCACGGCAAAAATCAGCTACTTGTTGTCCCCAAGTTTCAAAGGTATAAGTAATATTCTCCCCTGGTTTGGGTTTAGCGGAAGCACCAAAGCCGATCAGATCAATTGCATAAACACGACAATTTTGTGCCAGTATCGGCATGTTTTTCCGCCAATGCCACCACGAAGCTCCAAAGCCATGCACAAAGACTACCGCCGGGCCAGTGCTTCCTTGAGATTGATAGCAAATAGAAAAGCCTTGCCAAATCCAGGTTTTTGTTGGAGTAAGTGCGATCGCTGAAGTGGAGGAAGTCATGAGTATTTTATTAATACAACTATGAAAATAAAAAAATTAGAAAAACGCAGATATATTTATGTTCATTTTTACAAAAATTTACGTAATTTTACAACTAAACTTTCCTCTGGTAATTTTGTTATTCTAGGTGATATTTCGCAATCAATGTGATTTATAATACTATTGTCTCTTTATTTAGAACTTTGTACATCTGTCTTGAAGATAGGGAAAGGTGAGTTCCCCAATTCCTGTTCCCTGTTTCCTATTTTTAAGACATTGTACAAGTTAATTAACTGTAATTTCAGTAGTTTCACAATTCACGTCAGTAAAATTGATTTATAAAATAGTCTAGATACAAAGCATTCCCCAGAAAGGTGTTGAAAGTAGAAAAATCAAGCTAAATCTGGCTATATTTTATTTTGAAAAATTTAGGATTGCAGAACTAAAATATCTAGTTGCAAAATTTTAAAAATTAGTTTTAGGCAGGGGCGATTGCCACTAGTAACAGATGAAAGAAACACAAGTTTTATCCTACACCCTTACACCCATATACCCCCACACCTCCTGTGTTGCTTGAAAGGATATTTATCCCTCTGCCTTCTGACTTCTGCTTTCAGCATAGCTGTCCTTGTGTTTTTAGTTCCTGCGAGTCAGAAAATATGAATAAATTAGAAACAATCAATACTCCTGTGGGAAGTTATGCACCAGATTTTGAACTACCAGGAATTGATGAGCAAGTACATCACCTAAGCCGTTATTTAAAGAAATTTCATGCAGTTGGTGTCATTTCGATGTCTAACTATTGTCCCTATGTAAAATTGTATATAGATAGGCTCAAAAAAATTCAGCTAGAGTTTTACAAACAAGGTTTCACACTCATTGGTTTGAATGGTAATGATACCATTCAACTGCCAACAGAAGGTTTTGAAAATATGAAGGTTTTCGCGAAACTCAATGAGTTGAACTTCCCTTATTTATGGGACTCTACCCAAGATGTAACTCGTAGCTTTGGTATTAACAAAACACCAATGGCTTTCTTAATAGACACAGAAGGTATAGTGCGCTACAAAGGAATGATTGATGATCATCCCCATAACCCATCAGCAGTGAAGGGAAATTATCTAACCAAGGCGATCGCCTCACTCATGAAAGGTCAAGAAATTTATCCCCAAGAAACTGAATCCACAGGTACTTATTTGGTATGGCGTAATTGAAGAAGGAAAGGTAAGGGGAAAAGGGAAAAGGATAAATTTTTTCTCTTTAACCTTTAGCTGAGGAACATACTTTAATTTTAGGATGGTGAATTACTAGAGACAGATAGTCACACTACTGTTATCTTAAATTGGAGGTAATTAGCATATTTTTTGATAAAGCGTAACTTCATGGGAACAAATTACCGACGGGTTTTACTTAAACTAAGCGGTGAAGCCTTAATGGGCAACATGGGCTACGGAATTGACCCAGAAGTGGTCAAAGAGATAGCCCAAGAGGTAGCAGAGGTAGTAGCCACTGGTGTTCAAATCGCCATCGTCGTTGGCGGGGGTAATATATTTCGTGGTGTCAAAGCGGCATCGGCGGGGATGGACAGGGCAACCGCTGACTACATAGGTATGATTGCCACGGTAATGAATGCCATGACGCTGCAAGACTCGCTGGAACGAATAGGGGTACAGACGCGAGTACAAACCGCGATCGCTATGCAGGAACTTGCTGAACCATATATCCGTCGTCGGGCCATCCGTCACCTAGAAAAAGGGCGGGTGGTCATTTTTGGTGCAGGTTCTGGCAATCCCTTTTTTACAACTGATACCACCGCAGCTTTAAGAGCTGCCGAAATAGAAGCCGAAGTCATCTTTAAAGCCACTAAGGTAGACGGAGTGTACGACGCCGATCCGCATATTTATCCTGATGCCAAACGTTACAAAAGTCTTACATTTGGACACGTTTTGGCAAAAGATTTGCGGGTAATGGACAGTACCGCGATAGCCTTATGTAAAGAAAATAATATCCCAATTCTTGTTTTTGACTTAGGCGTACGGGGTAACATCCACCGCGCAATCATGGGAGAATCTATCGGCACCCTTGTGGGAGGTTCTTGTGAAATTAGCTGAAGCTGAGAGTACGATGCAAAAAACTGTTGAGGCGACTCAACGAGCTTTTAACACGATTCGCACTGGTCGCGCCAATGCCAGTTTGTTAGACAAAGTGAGTGTGGATTATTACGGTGCATCTACACCTTTGAAGTCACTTGCTAACATCAGCACACCAGATGCTACGACGATCTTGATTCAGCCTTACGATCGCAGTTCCCTAAATTTGATCGAAAAGGCTATTTCGATGTCAGATGTGGGTTTAACCCCCAATAATGACGGTTCTGTCATTCGACTGAATATTCCACCACTGACAAGCGATCGCCGTAAAGAATTGGTAAAAATCGCTGCTAAATATGCCGAAGAAGGGCGTGTTGGCATTCGTAACATCCGCCGGGATGCCCTAGAGACCATTCGCAAAATGGAAAAAAACTCTGAGATATCCGAAGATGAAGCACGCGATCAGCAAGACAAATTACAAAAACTGACGGATAAATACACTGCCAGAATCAATGAACTATTGGCAGAAAAAGAAAAAGACATCACAACTGTCTAATCAAAGTACAAGGTAAAAGGGAAAAGGTAAGAATTCAGGACAGTAAATTTTTACTTTTTCCTTTTTACCTTACTTATAAAAAAGGCAGAGGGCAGAGGGCAGAGGGCAGAAGGTCATATTTATTAGTAACAAAGTATATTTTTATCAAAAAGTTTCACTAAAACTTTATAATTTATCTTAAATATTTGGCAGAAAATTCGTAATCAGTGAAACTAATGAATTGTAACTTTGTAAAGGAAACCTAATTTTGGTTTGTTTCTCATGATTCAAAATCAATAGTCATGAAGCTAATATTATTAGCTTTATCTAATGTTAAATCCTGACCATTATATCTATCATAGTGAACATAGCTGTTGCATAAAGTTACTCTTCCTCAAATTGATGGAAGCTTGAGTCAAGCTACTACATCTATAAGCCTAAAATATTGTTAATCCCAGAAAACAGGGAAATGTAATCATAAAGTAGTCCTAGAAAATGCCATAAAATCTTTATATAAAAATAAAGGAAGATTTAATTTTGAACAATAACTCAATTATTGAATTAAAAGTATGAATATTTATCAATGAGTATAGCTAGGAAAACATAAATTTTCAGGTGTAAAAAGCCCAAAGAAGCTCTAAATTTTTGCCAATAAATCCAAAATTTGGTTAATTTTGGTTACATCGTCTTCAACAATCAACTAAATTCAAAAGCAAAAATATAGATATTATGTACGACTGCATTATTGTCGGCGCTGGCCCAGCTGGTGGAACAGCTGCATATCACTTAGCAAAGCAGGGTCGGTCTGTGTTAATCCTGGAAAAAGAATCTCTGCCAAGATACAAACCTTGTGGTGGGGGTGTATCACCTGCGATCGCTGAGTGGTTTGACTTTGATTTTAGTCCAGCAATTTCCATCAAAGCAGATACCATCCGCTGTACTTGGAAAACAGGCGATCCAGTAGAAGCGAAGCTAGAAACTCCCGAACCAGTATGGATGGTACGACGTGATGTTTTCGACCATTTTCTAGTGCAACAAGCCCAAAAGCAGGGGGCCGAACTCAAAGACAATACAGAAGTTACTGGCATTGAGTTTAAAAGTGACCATTGGCAAGTCAATACAGCTAATGGTCAGGTGATGGCTAGATATTTAATTGCTGCTGACGGTGCAAAAGGATCGATGGCAAAATGGCTAGGTTTTAAAGAACGCAAACGCCGCCTAGCAGCAGCCTTAGAAGCAGAAGCACCAGCCAAAGTAGAAAATGGTAATATTGCCCATTTTGAATTTGGCATGGTGAAAAATGGCTATCTCTGGAATTTTCCCAAAGCAGACGGTTACTCTATTGGTGTTGGTACGTTTATCGGTGGCGAACCGCAGGACTTCAAGAAAATTTTGGATGAGTATGGTAACTCGTTTGGTTTGGACATAAAAACCTGCCAGCAATATGGTCATGCTATTTGCCTGTGGAATGGCGAACAAAAACTGCATACTGAAAATGCAGTTTTGGCAGGAGAAGCAGCTTGTGTGGTAGATCCTTTTACCGCCGAAGGTATTCGTCCCTCAATATTGAGTGGTTTAAAAGCATCAGAGGCTATCAACAAAGCCCTCTCTGGTGACATCAATGCCTTGGAACAATACTCCGATATCATTAATGCTGAATGGGGCAGCGATATGGCTTGGGCGCAAAAATTAGCCGGGCTATTTTATCGTTTTCCTGGTGTTGGCTACAAAGTTGGCGTCAAGCGCCCCTCTGCACCCCAAATTATGGGTAAAATCCTCTGTGGAGAACTGCGTTACGGTGATGTCGCAGGTCGGGCAATTAGGCGCTTAACTCCGTTTGGGGGCTAGGAGGGAGATGGGGTGATGGGGGAGTTTGAGGAGTGTGTAGACACGCTCATAGGCTTAAGGTAAGGGTGGAGTAGTAAACTACAACTAATTACTAACTACTAATGTACAGACGCCATGTTCCTCGCGTCTCTACTAATCACTAACCACTAACCTAATAACTATTCCCATAATCGCCTACCACTTTTCCCTTTTAACCTTTGATGAGTATCTTTCAATAAAGCGGGGATGTCTAAGTTTTGTGGACACTTGGGCAAGCACTCACCGCATTCTGTACAGCGATTTGCTTTCATCCCAGCAAACCAGTGACCGGCGTTTTCAAACATGCCGTAACGATATTGTCCATAATCGGTCATGTCATAGGCTACTGCTAAATTTCTTAGCCGCAGCACTTCTGGAATGTTGATATTTTCTGGGCAGGGTAAGCACTTATAACACTGACTGCATTCATCAGTACCTAAAACCAAATTTTTGTGTTTTTCTAAACTTTCAAAAACTGTAATTTCTTCTGAGGTTAATTGTCCATCACAGTCAGCTACCCCCAATAGATGAGTTAATTCTTTAGGTGTTGCTGGTCCCACACTCAAGGTAGTAATACGGGGGTCACTCAGTAGAAATCGATAGTTCAACTCTAAAGCTGAGAAGGGATAACACAAATTAACTAAGGTTGGGGGTGGAGTGTACAAACGTCCACCCTTATCGGCAGGAGAAATAATAAATATGCCCATGTCCTTGGTTGCAGCTAGTTCAATAGCTGGGGCATGACGCTGGAAAAAATAGTAGTAGTGCAGATTGACAAATTCAAAAAAATCTGTATTAATTGCTGCCAAAATCACATCTAAGGAACCGTGGGTAGAAAATCCAACGTGTCGAACCCGGCCATCAGTAACAGCTTCTTGAACAGCTTGCATACAGCCACCTTTAGCCTTGACCCAATCAAGTTGTTCCCAAGTGTTTAAACCGTGAATCCCTAAGCAATCTAGATAGTCTAGCTGCAATATTTCTAGAGATTCATTGATGCACCGACGCATTGTGTCTGCATCTACTGTGGGAGGGATTTTAGTTGTAATGTAAAGCTGCGAACGGGGTATCGGCAACCCCAAGGCGATCGCCTGACCAAGATACTCCTCACTTTTGCCGTAACCTCTTGCAGTTTCTATATGATTAATTCCCAACGCTATAGCTGTCTGAATTGTTTGCCATACATTGTCCGGTGAAGCTAAATAGCGCATTGTTCCCAAGGAAAAGACCGAAAGGCGCAGTTCGGTTTTTCCAAAGCGTCGGTATCGCATCTAGTAAATTTTGGATTTTAGATTTTAGATTTTAGATTGAAGGCTAAGAACTAGTCGATAGTTTTTGTACTTAGGTGTATATACAAGCTTAATCCAAAATCAAAAATCGAAAATCGAAAATTGTTATGATTCACCATTGCCAAAACGCTTAATTAAATCTTCAGGACGGAGATTGGAAATAAATTCACGGAAGGCCTGCTGTTCAGCTTCATCGGCATCCCGATCTACGGGTATAGATGCATCAGCTATGACTTCTTCCATCACCCAAATAGGCGTATTTGTACGGAGAGCAATGGCGATCGCATCGCTAGGACGTGTGTCAATTTCTTTTTTGACTTCGCCTTGTTTAATAATTAAAGCTGCATAAAATGTATCCTTTTGTAAGGAATGAATAATAACGCGCTCTAGAGTCATATTCCACACCTCTAGAATATTTACTATTAGGTCGTGGGTTAAAGGTCTAGGAGGCTTTTGATTCTCTAGTGCGCCCATAATCGCCCTAGCCTGTTCCTGACCGATGTAAATAGGTAAAGCACGCCGATCGGAAGCATCTTTCAACAGTACAATCGGGCTGCGGGTTATGGCATCTAATGCTATGCCAGCGACTTTCATTTCAATCATTGGCTAAGCCTCTACAATCCTTTGAGCTTTAGAGGAATTTGTAACAAATCATACCCTCGATTGGGCAAGATTGGGACTATCAAAAACATAGGTCTTTATTCTATATAATTGCTTCTATTAAACTCCCAAATGGTTGTGAATACCAGAGTAAGTCGAATTAGTTTTTTCTCGTCATAATGTAATTATCTAAATATGCCTTATCTTTACTATAAATGTATTGAAATATTGATACAAACAATGGTCAAAAATTATACTTTGAGTTTTTAAATTATTGTGAGAATTACCAATTACTTTTAATCAAAATAAAGCGTTAAATTGAGTTCAATTGAGAAAACAGTCGTGTTTACAGGAATAATCCAAGCATTAGGAACCATAAGACCCTTAGAGGGAGATTCTTGGCAAATTAGTTGTGTTAGCCACCCATGTGAAGTCATTATGGGGGACTTAGGTTATGGTGACAGTGTAGCAGTAGATGGTATTTGCCTTACCGTAGAAGAAATTTTAAAAGACGGTTTTATAGCAACAGCATCACCGGAGACTCTGCGCCGTACAACTCTAGGGAAAGAACACACAGAACCAAGATATGTAAATTTAGAAACTTCCCTGCGATTAGGTGGTAAAGTCGGCGGTCATTTTGTGATGGGACATGTAGATGGTATCGGTTGCATGGTTTCGGCACAACAGTCAGCAACCGCTTGGGAAATGACTTTTACAGCTCCTGATGCGATCGCGCGTTATATTGTTCCCAAAGGCAGTATAGCTGTGAACGGTATTAGTCTTACAGTAGCTGATTATAATCCAGAAATTTCCCAGTTTACAGTAGCCGTGATTCCCCTCACTTATGCCGAGACGAACCTCCGCTATCTAGTAAATGGTAGTTGGGTGAATCTCGAAGGCGATATTCTCGGCAAATACGTAGAAAATTTTCTCAAATTTCCCACAAACGCCAGTCGCGAAGAAATCACACCCGCATTCCTTGCTGAACACGGGTATTTGTGATTGGGGAAATGGGGAGGTGGGGTGATGGGGAGTGTGAGGAGTGTGAGAAGTGGGGATTGGGGCAATATTATGGATAAATACCTCCTTGTCCTCCTTGTCTCCCATGTCTCCCATGTCTCCCGTGTCCCCTTGTCTCCCATGTCCTCTTTCTAATTCCTAGTCCCTACTTCCTGATTTACCTGGGCTGTCTGTGTGCTTTGTTCTAATTGACCAAGGGCAGATTGTATTTGTGCGCCTGGGTCGACAGCAACCCATCCTTGAGGTGTAAGTTGGCGGACTTCAAAGTGGAGGTGAGGGCCTGTAGAGTTACCTGTACTGCCTACTAAACCGATCACAGTTCCCCTTTCTACCCGTTGGCCAGGTTGAACAAGGATTTGGGACATGTGACCATATAGGGTTTGTAGGGCGTTGTTGTGGTTGAGGATCACAGCTTGACCATAACCACCAACCCAATCAGCAACTTCTACTTGACCAGAATATGCTGCTAAAATAGGTGTTCCTGTTGCCGCCCCAATGTCCATACCAGCGTGGAAACGGCGATCGCCTGTAATTGGATGGATGCGCCAACCAAACAATGAGGTAATCGGCGAGGGAATCGCAAGGGGGTACATCAATCCTGTACCACCAATCACGACTCTATTACCATAAATGGCTCTATAGGCGATTTGTGGTAATGTTGTGGCTAGGGGAATATCGTAAGCTACCACGCTAGGACGGGGCGCGAGATTGTCAGCTGTCATCGGTGCTGTTAAAGTTCCAGCACTGGGTGCGAGTGGCACATCACTAACTCTGGTTGTGGGAGAAAAGTTGTTAGGAGTAGGAATGAAGCGATTAGGGTGATAATTGCTTTTGGTAGTACCCAGATTAGCAACTTGCTTAGAACGCAAACCAGTACTAGAGATTACCTGAGAAACAATTCCGGGTGGACGCCAACCAGGATTTTTTTCCTTTTTGGTGGCTAGCCGTTTTGTGACTGGAATTGCAGCTATCTGGACATTTTGACTTTTCTTTAGCCAACTAGGTGTTCCAGTTTTGGCATTTACGCCAGAGTGATTACTACCACAACTGTTGCTAGCAACTCCTTGTCGTAATACAGCTTTACAACCACTGGAACGCTCTGTAGCTATGACGCTACTAGGAGCTTCATATTTAGCTGTGGGATTATAATCTGTGGGGTCAATATAAGCGTTATTGTAGTCTTTGGATTTTCCTGGTGTGGCACTAGTAGCGCTAGGAGAATTATTAACAGGTTGGGCAACTTTAGGAAGTTTTTGTTGTGTCGGACGAGGTTGAATTGGGGCGGTAAATTCTACTTGTGGTTTTTCCTGTGTGATGACGACAGGGGAATTATTCGGTTGAGAAATTCTCACTCTCTGTTGTGATTGAGAAGTTGACACTTCTGGTTTGGACTTCCTAACTCTGACTGTTGCTGGGGTTTGGGAAGCCTGTTGCTGTCGCAATCTTTGTCTGAGTTTACTCCGACGCTGGGAAAATTCTGGTTGGGAGTCAGGTTTTTCTGGAATAATGACAATTTGGCTACGCTCAACAGTATGTTGTTTAACAGTTGGAGAGTTTTCAGTTGTGGGAACAATACTATCTATAGCCGATTCTGTTTGGGCAAGCACCATGCCACTGCTGAGAAGGCTGAAGCTACCAAGCAAACAGAGACTCTGTGCTGGCAGCGATCGCCGCCATAAGTGATGCAAACGTTTGGGGGCAGAGTTATTGTGGTGCGTCATTTGTTTTGGTATTAAGTGTAAGTACGTAGTTTGCCTAAACAAATTGTTTAACCAGTTATCAGTTAGAGACGCGATTAATCACGTCTGTACAGTTATCAGTTATCAGTTTATCGAAATAAAGTTATGGGCTTGCTTATCATTTTTTAACACAGAGAACTCAGGAGGCAGAATTCTCCAATTGAATTCTGTGCGACTGGCGAACTCGTCTTGGATTTGAATCCCCATTCAAAGGATTCTGGCTTCTGAATTCTTTTTCAACTTGATACCCTACGGGAAGCCTATGAGCGCGTCTACACTGTTCACTGTTCACTGATTCGGTGATGTACAATAGCCCAAACTGATTATACCGGGCTGAAGGTAAATTTCTGGTTTTGTTGCTTGTGAAGATTCAGATGTATCCATGATTACATGCAGTTCCCCAGTAGGTGTGACACCAACTATAGTGCCTGCAAGGTTGTTGACGTAGACGCGATCGCCTACATTTGCAAGCAACTGTTGATAGCGAGTCAATAATATATTTACTCCTTCTTGCAAAAGACTCTGTATACCGGATTCTATTCCTAGTAAGATTTTCGCTGCCAGTACCTCTAAACAGGGAATTAGTTTAAGTTCCTTTGCAGCTTGCCACGTTTCCAAATTTATCCCAGTTTCCGGAACTGGGTTCATCCAGTTAATACCAACCCCAATTACTGCTTGGGTAATTCTGCCTTGATGGACTTTTGTTTCAGTCAAAATACCGCCCAACTTACGCCTATTGATCACTAAGTCATTAGGCCACTTGATCCCAACATCAACACCACTTTTTCGCAATTGATTGGCAATTCCCCAAGCGGTTGCTAAAGTTAGCTGGTAGCTGTGGCTAGCCGCAATGTTAGGAGTAATCAAAACTGAAAGATATAATCCTCCTGTGGGAGAAATCCAATTTCGTCCCCATTGTCCCCGTCCTGCTGTTTGCTGAGTTGCAATTACTACAGATCCTTGTTCGGCTCCTTGCTTTAGCAGTTCCCATAGGATCTGATTAGTTGAAGCAACAGATTCAAATATATGCAGATGAAAAGGTAAATAAATATACTGACGTTCGCCTTTTAAGGCTACTTCCAACCGTTGCTGATCCAATCCCACAGAGTTTCCCCAAATTTGCTTGGTCGAGTTAGCATTAATTGACTAATTTTGATGTTGTTTTTAGGCTTGGTTGAAGATGCACACTTGGCATTGGCAGACTTGGGAAGAGATGTCTTACCTGACTTGTAGTCTTCTGAAAGCTTGGCCACATGGCTTTTTTACCCAACATTTTTGGCCTCGTTCTCCAGAAGAATTAACGATGGTACTGCATCCAGATGCTTCAGGATATCGCTTAAAACAGGTGCATGGCAACACTGTTCTCACACCCTCAGAAATAGCGACTCAGTTACTCTCAACTGATGATCGGGTAGATCAAGAAGATAATTGTGTCCTCGCATCAGCAGATGGTTTAGTCAGCGAACAGCCACTACAAGCCCTCTGGGTCGCTTCTGCTGATTGTACACCCGTACTGATTGCCGATGAAAATACTCTTCAGGTGGCAGCAGTACACGCCGGATGGCGCGGTACGGCAGCGAAGATAGTACCGCAAGCTATTGCCCGCCTGCAAGCCCAAGGCAGTAAAATCGAAGATTTGCGGATTGCTATGGGACCAGCGATCGCTGGGGAAGTCTACCAAGTATCCACTCAAGTTGCAGCACAACTCGGGATAACTATTATACCACATCCAGACGAAAACACAATCGTTGAGGCGTTATACGAATTACCGAATTCACCGTTATTTCCAGACCCTAACCCTGGTAAAGTCCGCTTGGATGTCAGACGGATAAATTTTTTACAGATGGAAAAATTAGGTATTAGTCCCGAACAGATTGCGATCGCTCCTTATTGTACCTATCAAACCCCAGAGCATTTCTTTTCCTACCGCCGAGACAAACAGAAGAAAGTCCAGTGGTCAGGGATTGTAAGTAGACAGGGGATCGGGGATCGGGGATTAGGGATTGGGGACTAGTGACTAGGGGGACAAGGAAGACAAGAAGGACAAGGAGAATGGGGAGTGTGAGTAACAACTAACAACTAACAACTAACCACTAATGTACAGACGCGAGGAACATCGCGTCTCTACTAACCACTAACCACTAACAAATGACAAATGACAATTAACTACCTAAAGCTGTTGATATACCTTGGGTGTCACCCCTGTAATTTGGCGAAAGTGTTTGGTGAAGTGACTTTGGTTAGCAAAACCACACTGCAAAGCTATGTCAGTGATTGTCACTTTTCCTTGCTTTAACAACTGCTTTGCCTTTTCCACCCGTTGTTGAATTACATATTGATAAGGAGCAATACCCATTGATTGCTTAAATAGACGAACAAAATAATATTGGCTCATTCCTACAGATCCAGCTAAATCAGCCAATTTAATATCTTGATTGAGATGGGCATGAATATACTCTAATGTTTTTCGCAGCTTTTGCTTAGACAATCCATCACCATTAGCTATAATTACAGGTTGCCTAACACAGTATTTCTTTAACAAATGAATAACTAATGTTGTTGTTAACTGCTCAACATACAAATTATTTGCCTGAATATTCGAGTTTAATTCTTCTTGAAGAGATAACAAAATACCTTGGATGAGCGGATCTCTTTTAGTTGCAAACTGCGGAATTAACTCTATGTCTTCAGGCGCATCTACTTCTGCACCCAAACTAAATAGAAGTTTAGGTTCAATTGCCACAAACATAAACTGAACATTTTCTTCCCACAGACAACGATGGAGAGTCCCAGCAGGAATAATAGCTATTGTGCCTACGGTTTGGTACTCAGTTTGTCTGTATCCATCTAACCATCGTTCCGAAGGGGTAGAACAGAGGGTGGTACTAATAGCGTGCATCGTCAAGCGATGCTCTGGAGTATCATAACTAGGCTGATAATGATGCTCGAAGTAAATATTGCTCCACCCAGAATTGTAACTGGTCAGAAGTGGTGGATAATTAAAGACTTGGCGAGAAGCACCCTCTTGTTGAAAATCAACAATTAAAGGTTTTTGCTCAGTGAATTCTTCGCAGTAATTAAGCATATTACGCCCTCTAAGAGGATTGTATGCAGGAGATTCCTTACACAAGCACAGCCTAAAGATTTGAGGCTAGAGCTTAGATTAGGCAACATCTACCGTTTATTTCTGAAATAAAATTGGAATTTTTGCTAACTCTACGTAAACTTATACTAAGATTATGACAATTATCTTGCTGTTTCCTTGATTGCAATCAAGCGGCAGATAAATTTTGTAGTTTAATTTGTAGCCTTGTACGTGTAATTATGCCTTCTCTTTCTAAACGAGTTAAAGCACGAGAAAGAGTTTCAGGTGTCAAGCCTAAATCGACAGCAATATCTTTGAGCGGGCGATCAAAATTAATAGTTGTCTGTTCGTCTAATTGTGCCATATATTGCAAGTATCGCAACACTCGTTCATGCGCCGCACGGATATCACGCAACTCTAAGCGAACCTTCAAATCATGAATTTTCTGTACTAACATTGCCATAAAATCCTCGGCTAGCTCAGAATTGTTACGCAGCGCGGATAAAATAGGCTGCTTCGGGTAAATAATTACTCGCGAAGTTACTTCTGCTACAACAGCATAAGGATAAGTATCTGAAAACAACGCAATCTCAGCGATCATCTCTTTGGATCTAGCAATTGGAAATGTTACTTCTTTACCATCACTGGTATATCGCACTAGTTTCAGTCGTCCTGTTTCCACAATATAAAAGGCTTTTGCCTCATCCCCCTGTTGAAAAAGGCTCTCTTTTGGTTCAAGCTCACGATATGTAATCACATGCCGTAGTTCTGGTGGTAAACTCTCTGGTGATTGCAAATTCATACTACTTACTGCTTTTGCTGAGTGGAAAAAGAGGGCATAAAAAAGTCAATTCACATGATTATGTGTTTATATATGCAGTTCTAAGATGATTTTTAGCCGGCTAAATAAAATTTCAAAAAACACACAAAAACTCAAGTTAAATTACTGCGGATCTGCATCAGCAATCGTCGAAGCAAGAGTCGTTCTTCAAGAGTCAAATTAGCCACTATCCGTTTTTCAATTTCGTGCCAAAGTTGAGTGACTGGTTGTTGCAATGCTTGTCCTGCCTCGGTTAAATAAACTTCATAAGAACGACCATCCTCGGGACATTGGCAACGCTTGAGTAAACCGCATCTTTCCATGCGGTTCAGCATTTTTGTTAAGGTCGGCGGTTCTACTTCCATACGTTCTACTAACTCAGATTGAGTTAATCCGTCTTCCTCCCAGAGATACATCAACAAAATTTCTTGTCCAAGGTAAAGTCCTAGTTCAGCAAGAGCTGTACTTACTAGATGACGATGTGCCCTAGAAACCAAAACCATCTGATAGCCAATGGTTTCTTGCATCGGTTTAGAAGACATGAATATTTATTTAGCCAACTAACTAAAATATAGTATACAATTTTCTGCTTTTCTAGCAACAGATATTTGCAAAATTAGAATATTTTTGGCAAAAAGAGGAAAGACAACTGTTGCTGTTGTTCTGTATATACAACGAGTAGGTGCTTCTTGTGGAATTGGACTGGCGATCGCTCAAAGTTTAGCTCATAACTCGCTTGATTTTTGTTGTTGAAGGTAAATTATGCAAACCGTGGATTTATTAACTAGTTTGTTTTCGCCTGTCAAGCTAGGCCCCTATACCCTGCCAAATCGCATCGTCATGGCTCCAATGACACGTCTACGTGCAGTTAGTTCAATTCCCACTGAGCTAATGGCAACTTATTATGCTCAGCGTGCAGCAGCAGGATTAATCATTACTGAATGCACAATGGTTTCTCCCCTAAGTAACGGATACATGAATTGCCCGGGAATTTACTCACAAGAGCAAACAGAAGCATGGAAGCAGATTACAGAGGCAGTTCATGCTTACGGTGGCAAGATTTTTTTGCAACTATGGCATAGTGGACGTGTAGGACATCCTTCCTTACTAAATGGAGAGTTACCTGTTGCACCAAGTGCGATCGCAGCAGAAGGAACACTACACACACCTATGGGTAAAGTCAATATTGAAACACCCCGCGCCGTAGAGATACACGAAATTCCCCAAATTCTTGAACAGTTTCGTCAAGGGGCAAAAAATGCTGTAGTTGCAGGCTTTGATGGTGTAGAGTTACATGGAGCGTTTGGTTATTTAATTGATCAATTTCTTCAGGATGGTTCAAATCAGCGTCAGGATAAATACGGTGGTTCTATTGCAAACCGCACTCGCTTTTTACTAGAAGTGGTAGAAGCTGTCAGCAGTGTTTGGGGAGGGAATTGTGTTGGCATTAAGCTTTCACCCAGTAACACGTTCTACGGCATGAAAGACTCGAATTCTCAAGAGACTTTCAGCTATGCGATCGCCGCCCTCAATGACTTTAACCTGGCTTATATTCATCTTATGGAACCGAATGAAACGGATTTAGCTACTCGTGAAGTTCTCAATCCTGTTCTGCCGATTTTCCGTCCCCTTTATGAAGGTACTATCATTACTAATGGTGGCTACGACAAGCAAAAAGGTAATCAAGTTTTATCTTCTGGTGATGCCGATTTGGTTTCCTATGGCAAGTTATTCATTGCAAATCCAGATTTACCCCAGCGCTTTCAAGTAGATGCTGAATTAAATACACCAGATCCGAAAACTTTTTACGGTCAAGGCGATCAGAGTTTAGATAAAGGTTATACAGACTATCCTTTTTTGGAGGTATAACTAAGTACCGCTTTGTGTAAAATTATAGCGACTTTCAAAGCAAAGGAACGCAAAGTGAGCGCACCAGGTAGCAGAGTCTTTTTTAAAGAGAATTTGCTGTGAATTAATTAGCGTGCTTAGAACTTCTGCGATCGCAACTCGACACTAAAGGTAGTTCCTTAAATTAATCTATGGTTTGTCAGACTCGTAATGAGTACATGTTATATAATATTTTCATACTCATAATGAGTACGCTTAAGACAATTTAAAACTCGCAATTGCTACCTCAAAGTGCCGATTCCGAATTTCAAGTTGTCTTGTTCAGTGGATTCACAAGAGGGAACACAATGGATTTATCGAACTCCAACACTGCTAACAACCTAAGTGAAGCGTTTGCAGGGGAATCTATGGCCAATCGCAAGTATCTGTTTTTCGCGGAGGTGACTCGTCAATTAGGGATGAGTGAACTGTCAAAGCTGTTTCGGGAAACAGCAAATCAAGAGACTGAACATGCATTTGCTCACTTTCGGTTAATGCATCCAGAGTTGGTAGTGGGTGATGTGGGATCGTTAACAGAGGAGCAAAAAAAAGCGATCGCAGCTCGCTGTTTAGAATTAGCCATAGAAGGAGAGACTTACGAGTATACAATTATGTACCCAGGCTTTGCTGAACAAGCGCGTACAGATCGAGATGGAAAAGCCGTCGTCGAGTTTGAAGCACAACAAGCCGAGTCTCGGGAACACGCTGCCATATTCCGCAAAGCTGCTCATAATTTTGGCTTACTAACATATATTGAAAATCACCATGCCCAGCAATATACAGAAGCACTACAAGCGTTAGAAGGAGTAAAAGCCTCTCCCAAAGCAGCTAGTAGTGATCCTGCCACTCAAAAATGGATCTGTCGCCAATGTTCAATGATCTACGATCCACAAGAAGGTGATCCTGATTCTGGTATTGCACCAGGTACACCCTTTGCAGCCATCCCCGAAGATTGGCATTGTCCGATTTGTGGCGCTAGCAAGAAAACCTTTGTTCCCTATGAGGAAGCTGTTGCAGCTTAAATAATTTCAGTAGGTTATCCTCTCTATTTCCCCTCTCCGCGAGTTCGGAGAGGGGACAGGGGTGAGGTTTTTATTATGAGTGATTAACTTTGTGTCTCTGTGTCTTGGTGATTTAATCATAATTTTTATTTTTCCAGAGTTATTGGTAAGGTAACAGTGACATTAGTACCTTTACCAAGGGTACTTTCAACTTGAATTTGACCTTGATGATTTTCTACAATCGCTAAAGCGATCGCTAACCCTAAGCCTGAACCAGTGGAATTTTCTGTCTTGGTATTCCCATTGGGATGGCTACGCGCTGGATCTATCCGATAAAAGCGGTCAAATAACCGGGGTAATGCTTCTGTAGGAATACCTATACCAGTATCACTGACTTTAATTTGTAACTGGGGGAAGTTAGAACGTAGTCCTGAACTACGGTTTGTTGCTTCGACTCGTGCTAATTCTACGTTTACTCGTCCAGAAGGTGGAGTGTAGCGCAAAGCGTTACTGATTAAGTTTGTGAACAATCGCACTAATTGATTCCAGTTACCTGAGAGTGTAAACCAATTTTCTAATATTTCGGGGTTAGTTTCTGTGGCTGGAGGATCAATTAAGTTGAAGGTGAGGGTAATATTTTTTTCAGCAGCTAACAGTTGTTGTTCTTCTACTACTTCCATCAGCAAAGCATCAACAGGACAAGCAGAAAAGTTTTCTTGGCTAATACCGCTATCTTGGCGTGCTAGGAAAAGTAAATCATTAACTAATTTACCTAAGCGTTGGGTGAGTCGTTCTACCACTTGTAACTGTTGGCGATAGTGGGAAAGAGTCGCATCTTTCACCTCAGCAGCATCTAAATCTGCAAGAGCAACTTGCACATTAGTTTGAATTAAAGCGATCGGACTTCTCAGTTCATGAGAAGCGTCAGCAGTAAACTGTTTGAGGCGTTGATATGACTCGTATACTGGTTCCATAGCTTTACCCGAAAGAAACCAACCGCTTGCAGCCACAGAAAGCACCATCATCCAGATGCCTATTGCCAAATCAAGAATTAACTGTCGGCTGGGTTTTGTGACTTCAAACCAAGGATGACTGACACGCAGATATCCCACTACTTGTTTTCCTACTTCCACTCGTTGAGTTACCTGGCGTAGAAGCAGTGAAGAATTCTCTCTATCCCCCCATTCTCCTATCCCTCCATCTTTCTGTCTCGTCACATGCACAGTTTCACCTGTGCGGTTGACATGAATGGGAATATCCAGTGGTTCTGAGAGAGTAGACCAGAGTAGTTGTCCAGTCGGACTAAACCATTCTAAGTCTATGTGGTCGTCTTCTACAGTTTCTACTGTATCAGTGTTATCGCGAAAACTAGCCTCTACATTAATACGGTATTGATTAGTGTTAGAGTTAATTGGTTCAATAACTAGCGATCGCTCGACTACTTCCACTACATGATTTAAAGTATCGTCAATCCGCTCCACCAAAGTATTACGAACATACAGATACACACCAGTAGCAAATAACAGCAGTAGTAAAGCAGTTACAGCAGTGTACCACAGGGCTAAACGACGACGAGTTGCTTGGAACATAGATGTAGCAAGTCATAGCAAATCTATCTGATATTCATATCTTGTCCATATTTTGTACTAAGTTTGAGTACGCCTTGCTCTCTAAAAACTCTTATCAGTGGGATTTTTTGTGCCAATACACTAAAATTATGTGATGAAAACCGTATTTACACTTAACTACATATAATTATTATATTTACAAATTACACAATATTACTGAAGTAAGCATTAAGACATAAGAGCTATATTCTGGTTGTTGTAATTTGGAATTAAATTCTAAGATAAGCAAGATAAACAATAGATATTTTCTTGATTTCAGAAAGTAATGTCACTTATTCACTAGTAATTTATATATACATATAAGCTTACTAGATAGATTGTAAAATCAAAAAACTTAGTAAATTAAGTTACAAAGTTTTCTAAACAGGCAATCTTGGCATCTACTACTCAATTTGAGCTAAGACATTTATTGACTGAATAGCTCAAACTCATACAAAGTTTGACTCAGGTTTAATCACCCCATCAGGGACTGCTGCCATCAAAACAAAGATAAAAAATATTTTTTGGAAGGAGTCAGTAGACTTTCATGGCAACATTTTCAGGATTTCCAGACCCAGGGAGTACTAGAAGTAAAGCTTTAGATACAACATCATACATTAACGGTTCCCTTAGTAGTAATCCTAATATTTTTCAAGACTCGGTTAGTAGTTCTGATATTAGTGATTATTACAAAATCAGCATTGGTGGCAGCAGTGCCAGTCTCTTAAGCATGACTTTGGATGGTTTAAGTGACAATGCCAGTTTGAATCTGTATACTGAAACCGGTACACTTCTACAAACAGCTAACTCTACTGGTACAGCGTCGGAGTTACTCGCTCGTACCTTAGATCCCGGTATTTACTACGTCCGTGTCGGTTTAGTTAATGGTGCTGTAGGCACTAATTACAACCTCAGTCTTGCTGCTTATTCAATTCAAGAAAGTGGTATTTCTGATAATACACGAGCTACAGCCCAAAACATTGGCACGCTTAGTAGTAGCTCCCCTACCACTTACATTGATTTTGTAGGTAGTAAAGGTGTCCTTACTGACAGTAATGATTACTACAAATTTGACGTTGCTACTGACGGTAAACTCAACTTGAGCTTACAAGATTTAGTGGGCAATGCCAATGTTGAACTGTACAACAATTCTGGCACTAGAATAGCATTTTCTAACAATTCATACACCATTTCAGAGTCAATTATTAAAGACTTAACTAGTGGTACATACTACATTCGAGTGTATGATACTACAGGTGCAACTAACTATACCTTAAATCTTTCCTTTGAAAGTAAAAAGGGTAAGCGGCTGGATATTTGGTCTGGTGCTAACAGTTCTAATCCAGATTCTCTCACAGCATTAGAAAGCACGCTCTACTTTACGGCTAATGATGGCAGCAGTGGTGTACAACTGTGGAAGAGTGACGGTTCTGTTGCTGGTACAAGCCGCATCACTAATCTTAATCCCAGTGGTTTTAATCCAGCTAATCTGACAGCTTTTGGTACTACGAAGCTTTTCTTCACTGCTGATGATGGTAGCACTGGTAGAGAACTATGGGTTTACGATAGCTCCACAAACACAACTACAAGGCTGAGTGACATCAATCCTTCGGCTGGCAATGCTAATCCGCAAAACCTCACAGTTGTGGGTAACAAGCTGTTTTTCACTGCTGATAATGGCAGCAATGGTAGAGAACTTTGGGTGTCCGATGGCAATACAGTTAGTCTAGTTAAAGATATCTATACTGGTGCTACTAGTTCTAATCCATCAAGCCTCCTTGCTTTTGGTGGCAAGCTTTATTTTGCTGCGAATAATGGAGTTAATGGTACTGAACTATGGTCAAGTGATGGCACAGCAGCAGGTACAACTCTCGTCAAAGACATTGCCATAGGTGGAGCAAGTTCTGTCCCTACAAATCTTACGGTTGTTGGTAACACTCTCTACTTTACTGCCAACGATGGCAGCACAGGTATAGAGTTATGGAAGAGTGATGGTACAGCAGTAGGAACTTCTGTTATAGACCTTACTCCAGGGACAGGTGGATTTGGACCGACTCTACTTACAGCTGTAGGCAGCACCTTATATTTTGTACTCGATAGCAACAACGACTTTAAACAAGAACTGTGGAAGAGTGATGGTACAAACACAGCGCGTGTCAAGAGTGATTTGAATGCAGCGCCGAATCTCAGTTTTGGTCCGATTAATTTAACTGCTGTTGACAGTACGCTTTACTTCACTACCTACGATCCAAATAAGGGATTTGAGTTGTGGAGGAGTGATGGCAGTGATGCAGGTACATATTTAGTTAAAGATATTTGGTCTGGTTCTGATAGCAGTCTCCCTGGAAGCCTCGTAAATTTTGGTGGCACTCTCTACTTTGCCGCCTCCACTTTCAATGCTTCTCAGGAACAGACTAGTCGTGAAGTATGGAGCAGTAACGGCACGGAAGCGGGGACGCAACAGGTTACATACATAAACTCTGTAGATTATGCCAACCCTGACAAGCTGACTGTCGTTGGTGACAAGCTGTTCTTCATTGCTGACGACGGAATCAACGGAACAGAATTGTGGGTGCTTTAGTAAAGGAGGTGGTGTGGAGAGATAAAAATAAAAGTGATCAAACGAAATGGAATTAATTGCAGATTTACTGTTCAAGCAATTCGCTCACTGCTAATAAATTTCTACGAAATAGTGAACGTCTAAATAACCTTTGTCTGCCCAAGAGGGCAATTAGAGAGATTTGCAATTTACGTAATTTGACACAAACACGAGGAGCAATTTTTAATCATGAAAAACAAAATTCTCGCTATTGCTGCGACTGCTGGTACCGCGATTTTGGGCAGTTCTCTGTTATCTGCACCTGCTCAAGCTTTAACTCAGAGTCAAAATGTAACTGTTAACTATACAGTACCAGAAATTTTGTACCTGCGGACTTTCCAAACAGTTAATATGACTCTTGACACGACCTTATTGGGTGCAACATTAACAGCACAAGGCAATGGCTTTGTTGGCAAAGATTACGACCCTACTAACCCCACAGTTACTATAGATCCTGCCACAGGTACTGCTGATTTCCCTCTTGATCAAACTAGTCCTTTTGGAAATTTGGCAGCCATACAACAAACAATTCCAGAGTTATACGCGGTTTGGTCAAACTCTGATCAAAACGTTAGTGTAGACTTATTGACAGGCTCAAGCACAACTTTAAATGAACCAGGTGGTAAAACTATAGCTATAAACGACATTACCACTTCCACTCCTAGTTTTGCTGCTCCTGGTTTAGATACTCCTCAGGTGGGAGATGCGACTCTAGACTTGGATTTAACCAATGCTACAGTGAAGGGCATCTATACTGGCACAATTGTTGTCACTGTGTCAACTCCATAACTAGAACTCAGCGCTTGTTCTGCAAGCATCTTGCCTACTCTCTCCATCAGGTGGGCAAGATAACCACCGCAAAAAGCTATAGATGGGGCATCTACCCATCATTTATTTCTTGATTTTTTTCAAAAACATAGCCACATGGTCAGCGATCACCAAGTAAACTGCAAATTCTATATTCAACGCTGTCTTGGGGTCGTAGCAGCTTTCTTAATTTTGCCGCATTTCCAAACTACAGCACAATCTCTAGATGTGTCGGAGCCAACGCAAATATATCAGTTAGCGACTCCCCAAAAACTGACCATTCCTCCTCAAGAATTAGGGGAGGTTTTACCTAATTCCTTTAGTGAGAAGGTAAAAGATGAACAAGACTTGCTAGCTCCACCTCTATTTAATCCGATAGTCGTTCGTGAGTTACCAGGTCTATGGCAGATGCGGGTTCCCATCGATCAGGTCGGTTCTCTCTATACTACCTATGATCTCAAGGGAGTGAACGGTCAGGTGGATGGGTTTAGTAACAATCAACGTGGTGATCAGGCAATGCAAGTTTCTGTAGAACCATTGCCAATTATTGAAATATCGCGTGATGAAGCTACCAATACAGCTTTGGTGCAGGGAGGTGTGCGCTTGCGATTCAACCTTTCAACTGCCCGTACAGCAGGTAGCTATGGGGGCGTGCTATCGGTAACGGTGAATCGGCGTGAGTAGAGGATAACGCTTTACCTAAAAAAGGTGTGTGAAGGAGTGAAAATTTCATAGAAATGTTTGCAAAAGCAACAAAAATAGCCTTAACTCTAATTGGGACATTTGCCTTGGGGATACCAAGTGCGATCGCAGCAATTAATATTGGTGTCAATCCACCTCGAATGGAACTGGAAATTGGTAGCAAAACACGTACGCAAACGATTCGTGTCATCAACGTTTCCTCTAAGCCTGTGGAACTCAAGGCTTATGTTCGCTCATGGCGGATGAGTGAAAATAATAGACTGGAAGAAATTCCATCTGGCGAAGAATCATTGGCACGATGGATTGTTTTTACGCCCTCGCAATTTACTATCCCACCTCGTAGTTCTCAAACCATACGCTTCAATGTCCGTCCCAGAACCAAACCAAAATCAGGGGAACACCGGGCGATTATGTACTTAGAAGAACTTCCTTCAGCAGAAGAGAAAGCGAGTGGCATTAAAACTGTTGCCCGGTTAGGCGTGGTAATTTATGGTTACGTAGGAGATATTAAAAGGGTTGGCGTCCTCAACTCAATTACTGTAAATACGAAGACACAGACTCAGCCAACAGCAGTATTTGATGTTTCTAGCCAAGGTAACGGTTACGTACGCCTTACAGGGCAATATTCAATCTGGCCTGCGGCAAAATATCCAGGCGCTAAGACAACAAAACCCATAGATAGTTTAGGAAGACCAGGAAAAAAAATCCCAGAGAGTATTCTTGATGCGGGAATGTTACCCAACTCCCCTATTTTGCCTGCGTCACGTCGACGTCTGTTACTGCCTATCATCAAAAAATTACCTCCTGGTAACTACGTTTTAGACCTCAACGGTGAGTTGAATGGCATAAAAATTGACCAAGGTATACCCTTTACTGTTTCAGCACCTACTACCCAAAAGTCTCAAACTCAGCCTAATACTTCTCGTAATTTAAAAAATCCTCTTGGCACCAGATAGGGATTGCTGCTTTAAAGCAGAAATTATTTGGATAAATCTGCATCTATAAATCTTTTATTACTCTTGCTGATTTTCCTAGCAAATAAAGTTCCTAGCTACACGAACCAAGTCCATCCAGATGGACTTTAGAAAAATCTAAATTCATTTACTGCCTAGAAATTCTCTAGGTGGTGATTCTTTGCTTGCCTAAATTCCTTATTCTAATACAATTTTTGTGCTTGAGTATGCTCTATCCAGCTTTACCACCTGCACCGCCAGTCCTATCAATTACATTACAGCCAGAGCAGGTTATTGAACGAAAAATTACAGAAAAACAGCTTTTTTCTGAGCAACAAAAAATTATTGCAGAAGCTACTTTAGAGAATAGCAATAATGATATTGCTTCAAAAGCACAAAAATCAGAATTATCATTAGAGCAGGAAGAACTAGAGTTTCTTGATAATCAGCTTGAGTTAGCAGATCAACACTATAAATTGTTAGCAGCTATATTTAAAGCCCAAAGTGTTATACCGGAGTTTTCTAATAGGCAAGCTACTTCAACAACAGTTTTATCAACTCCAACAGCGTCTATGAATACGCCTGTTTTGGTAAATCAATCTTCCGAAGTTCAGGTAATTGCCGGTCTGCCATCGGATCTAAAAAATAATAATCAACAATCTTCTAATAATTATGCTACTACAGAAAAACTGAAATTAATATCTCCAGGCAGTATAGAAGTATCTACAAATAATATTAAATCAGTGGAAGATGCTAAGAATGATTATGCATCTGTGAATAGAGATTCTAGCAATCTTGCTCAAAATATAAAATCTGTAGAAGGCACTTTTTTAGTTGGAGTAATTATTAATCGGCGGGAGGTTGGTGGTCTAGAAATTCGTCTTGATGGAAATACTATCTTAGTACCTTTAGAATCATTTGCAGAAATTGCTAATCTTATAGTTACTAATATTAATGGTAAAATCAAAATAAAAACTCCTTTAGGAGTAGTTGATTTAGCTGAAAATAGTCTGAAGAAAATCGATGGAGTTACATACATTAGCGATATTTTACTAAAAGAAAAATTAGCTACACCAATTGAATTTAAAGCTTCTGATTTAGCTTTAATTGTTAACTTACCCTGGCAACAAGATAATAGAGAGTTTGGACAACCCACTCCTGAATTAGAACCAGAAGTCAAACCTCCTAGCAGTACCCTATCAAGTCTAAGGCAAGAATTATATCTTTATAGGAATTCTGAAGATACAAATTTACGCAGTTCTACTCTTTTGGGAGGAAGGCTGGCAGGAGGAACATGGCGTGTTCGTCTAAATAATAACTTTGAGAATGTACCAGATGTTTCTGAGTACTTTTTCTATAAACGTGAAAATCGGTTTCGCTATCAAATTGGTCGGCAACAAATAGGTTTACATCCTCTACTCAATAGTATGGATTTGACAGGAGCGCAAATTGGTTTTACTAATTTGCCTACTGATAGCTTGTATCAAAGTTACAGTGCTTCCGAACTTTTACCCAGACGTTCTCGACCTTTGCAAACATTTCGGGGAGAAGCACCACCTGCAAGTTTTGTGCAGTTAAGAGTAAGTGGAATTGTAGTTGCCCAGCAACAGGTCGGATTGAATGGAGTATATGAATTTGTTGATGTCAGATTGCCTGTTAGCAATAGCAATGAAATAGAACTATTAATTTATGATCGCAACAATCTTAGCGTACCAACAGAAATTCGCTCTTTAAGACTGAATACTTCTGACTTACTACTGCCAGCTGGTGGCAATGTGCAGTTAGCTGGATTGGGATTAAGTGGTAATTTAGCCCAAAATGCTTTATTTTACGGTTTCAATGGTGATGCTGGAGAGCCAGTTGGATTTTACCAATTTCGTCAAGGACTTTCTAATAACTTAACTTTTGAAGGAGCAATTCAGGCTATCCCTGATACCTTGCAAGCACAAGCAGGCTTTGTTTGGCGACCAGCAAGTCCTGTGATTCTTGCTACAAGTCTTGGTACATCACGTGGTGAATTAGGTTACACGGCAGATTTAGATGCAGATTTTGGTAAGTTGGAAATCCTGGGTAATTCTCAGTTGTTTCCATCTGGATATTACTCCAACAACGGATCAGGCGATCGCTACAATCATAGCCTAGAAGTTAATTACCGTTTTAGCAATACTTTTAACTTAGGATTTCTTGCTCGTAGCCGTCAAAGTGATGGTGATGATGCAACTAATTATATTTTGCCTACGTTTGCAGTAAATCCTTTTTCGGGCTTATCTTTAAGGGGCAGACCAGATATTGAAGGACAATATATATTCAACGCTTTTTATCAAATATCTCCAGTAAGCAGACTGTCTTTTAATACTTTTAATGATATTTATACTTCTGATTTTAGCTACAACCTGAACAGAGAATATCAATTTTCTTTAGGTGGTGAATTTGGAGGTGATTTGTCTCCTCGTTATACTGTTGCCGTCAATCGTAGTTCTCAGAGTTTGGGTGGTTTGAATTGGAGATTAGGACTTGCATACAGTGATGGAGATGTAGGGCCAGTTGTTGGGGCAAGTATGCAAGTACTTCCGGGCTTACTTGCTAGAGTGGATTACCAAGGTATTCCTTCTAGAAGTAAAAACATAGTTGGGGGATTTGGAGATGATCGTCTGACAATTTCTTTAGTATCAGATTTGTCTTTTGCTGCTGGTAAACCTACTCCTGCAAAATCTTATGGTTTGGGACGCGAAAGAGGTGGAATTGCCGGACGAATTGTTGTCGAAGGAGAAAATAAAGATTTTAATCTAGCAGGAGCTGCCATCCGTGTAGTTGATAGTCGTAATAAAATAGTTGGTGGATCTCAAACCGACTCTTTTGGTAACTTCTTTGTTAGTAATTTACCAGAAGGTGTGTATGTGGTTGAACTTGATCCAAACAAATTACCAGTAGAACTTTCTACGGTCAAAACTAGTATAGTAGCGGAAGTAGCGTCATCTGCTGTAACTCGTCTAGATTTCCCTGTGAGAGAAGAATATGGTATGGCTGGAAAGATCACTGATGCAGCTGGTCAACCTGTAGCAGAAGCTAAGGTGGAATTAATAGGTGCTGACGATAAACCAGTGACATCTAGCGTAACAGATGAATTTGGTTTTTATCGCTTTGATAGTGTTCCTGTTGGTAAGTACACAATCCAAGTTCCTTCACAGGATGCTACTGCACCAAGCGATAATCTTCCCAAGCGAGTAGTGCAAATTAAAAATGAGTTTGTTTTTGATCAAAATCTGCAATTGCCAATCTCGGCGGCGGCTAAGAAAAAATAAGCCAGAAGTTTAAGGTGTTAAATTCCCTTCTTCCTGATTACGGGAAGAGGGGAATATTTTCTGGATCTAAATCTAGCTACAAAAAGTAAAGTTACGTCTAATGTGAATTCAAAAATCGAACACCGATGCACACCGATGTACACGGATAGACACAGATAGATTTTCTGTTGGTGGTTAATTGTTAATTGCTGTTAGCTGTTAATTTTGGTGACAGAAGCAAATTTACAGTTTTACGTGAGTTGATCACTGATTTTTCTGGAATTTTCTGATAAATAACTGTATCTATGTTGAAATAGATACCATCTAGGAAAAAGTATGAACACACCGACGCTGTTAAACAATCGCTACAAACTTTTGGGTGTGCTTGGCAGTGGTGGATTTGGAGAAACTTTTTTAGCAGAAGATACTCAGATGCCTTCTGGTCGTCGTTGTGTGATTAAACAACTCAAACCTGTGGTTGATAATCCCCAGGTTTACCAATTGGTGCAAGATCGGTTTCAAAGAGAAGCGGCAATTTTAGAAGAATTGGGTGATAGTAGTAATCAAATTCCTAAGCTGTATGCCTACTTTACTGAAAATGGACAGTTTTATTTAGTTCAAGAATATATAGAGGGTTACACCTTAACCCAGATAGTGCAACAACAAGGGTTAATGAGTGAAACTTCGGTAAAAGATATTTTGATCAATATTTTGCCGATTCTTAACTATGTCCACAGTAAGCATATGGTACACCGGGATATCAAACCGGACAATATTCTGATTCGTAGTTTTGATGGCAAACCAGTTTTGATCGACTTTGGCGCAGTCAAAGAAACAATGGGTACGGTGGTAACTCCTTCTGGGAACTCTAGTCGATCAATTGTGATTGGGACACCAGGATATATGCCAATGGAACAAACTGCTGGACGACCTGTGTTTGCTAGCGATATTTATAGTTTGGGGTTAACAGCAATTTATTTGCTCACAGGTAAGATTCCCCAACAGTTGGCAACTGATCCTGCTACAGGTGAAATTTTGTGGCGGCCTTATGCTTTGAATGTTAGCCCTAGTTTGGCAATGGTGTTGGACAAAGCTATTCAACAATCACCACGCGATCGCTATCTTAATGCTAGAGATATGCTGGCAGCTTTGCAAAGTGGATCAACACCAGCAGCACCTACAGTACCAGTTTTCCAGAATCCAGTACATACTGTACCACCACAAGGGCAATATGTACAGCAACCGCCAACAATCAACAATCAACAACCACAAGTAGTCCAATCTCCACCACCTTCCTATCCACAAGGGCAGTATATACAGCAACAACCACAGGTTGCTCAATCTCCACCACCTCCACAGATTCCTCACCAACAGCAAGTGTCTTACCCCCAACCGACTACATCCCAAAACCAAAACGGTTTAGGTACTTGGCAGCAAGCTGTGATCTTAGGCAGTGTCATCGGCGTATTTATCGTCGGTGGTTGGTGGATGATGGAGATTTTTAGAAATAATTCTTCAGAACAAAATCAGTCTGTGACAAGAATTAGTCCTTCACCAATTGCATCTACCTCACCTTCTGTCACCCCTTTGATAAATTCCCAACCAATATCAATTTCTACTCCAGGACGTAATGTTATTCCTGCTTCACCCACACCGATCATAACTTCATCTCCTGAAACTACTCCGATTGTTTTACCACCGACAAATGCCTCGATTTCCCAAACAGCAGCTGTAGAGGTATTGAAGAATTGGATCACAGCTAAACGGGAAATATTTGCTTCTCCCTACAGAACAGATATAGGAGAACAACTACTCACAGGTAAAGCCCATAGAGACAATATTAAAAAAACAGATGATCCTGATCTCTGTCTGGCAAATGGTGGTAATGAAGAAGAATGTCTCAGTTCTGTTGATTGGTTGCAGAGAAATAATGCTCACTACAACTATGGAGTACAAAGTCTTGATGCAGTCAAAAATTTCAAAGCGAGTGGCGATCAAGCAACTATAGAAGTGGAAATTACAGAAGAACGCACGCTGATCAAAGATGGCAAAGTAGATCCAACCAATACTTCCTTTGATACCCTATTGGTACGCTACTCTTTACAATCCGAAAACGGTCAAGTCAAAATCGCAGATTATAAAACTATTAGAACAGTGCGTAAGAGTTAATTTTTTCTAGTTTTTACCTTATAATTTCTGCCTTATAGTGATTTAAGGTGTAGCTTGTGGATCAGCAATCCAAACGACAACCAGATAGTCGCGATCGCAAAATCGCTGAACTTGAAGCCAAGTTACAACGTGCTTACCAAGTTATTGAAAATTTACAACAAACAAATATTGAATTACAAAGGCAGATTGCAGAATTTAATAGTGCAGGAAATCAAAAATCTGTTTTGCCTACAACTCTTATAGCTGCTTCACTTCCACAAAAGGTACATGCGCAAAACAAGCAAACTATAGGTAAGCGCCGAACAACTCCACCTCAGAGCAAACATACTGCAATTATGAATAAATCTCGTTTCAGGAAATTACCACACTTACAATTTTACGGACTCATTGCTTTAGTTGTATTAACAATAGTTAGTTTGTTCGGTTTTAGCTCATTCTTTGCACAAAGAGCGAAGAATAAAAATTCCGAAACACTTAATAATTCAGCTATACAACCACAACTTACTTTCCCGACTCAGCAACCAATAATTAATCCTCCAAATCCTGTTATTAATCAACCTGATTTATCTAATCCACCAGTTAACTTACCATTAGAATCCTCTTCTCAATTAGCCAAAATAAATTTAGATTTAATATATAATATCAAAACACCTCCTAATTTAAAAAAAAGTGATGGATTAAGTAGTACATTAAAAAATATATTAGATTATGTCAAAGATAAAAAACTACCAACAGAGAGCTTATCCATTACATTAATAAATTTAAATACAAATACAATTGCAGGTTATCAACAAGACATGCCTAGATATCCTGCCAGTGTAGTTAAACTATTTTGGATGGCTATTCTAGAAGCCAAAATCAAACAAGGTTTAGTTCCACTTCACCACACTCTAAATTCTGATTTAAATGCAATGATATTGAAATCAGATAACGATGCTGCTAGTCGTATAGTTGATGTTATTAGTGGAACTTATTCTTATGAAAAAAAATTAACAGATGAACAATTTCAAGTATGGAAAAAACAGCGACAATCATTAAATTATTTCTTTCAAGAAGCTGGATATAAAGATATTAATGTTAGTCAAAAAACCTATCCTATTGCTTATCTAAAAGTTACAGAACCCAAAGGCGCTGATTTACAGTTACGTGGTGATAATCCTAATCAGCCAAAGCGCAACAAAATTACAACCTACCAAACTGCCAGACTGATGTACGAAATTTTTACAGGTCAAGCTGTTGGACCTGAATATAGCGAACAAATGGCTGGTTTGTTAACTAGAGATTTACGTCCAGAAGCATGGAAACTACAGCCACCGAATCCAGATGAATTTAATCCTGTAGAGAATTTTTTGGGTGAATCTTTAGCTAATGATGCAGATCAAATCGTTTTTGCTTCTAAAGCAGGTTGGACTACTGCATCTCGTCAAGAAGTCGCCTATGTGGCAACTAAAGACCGCAAGACTCGTTATATTATTGCTATTTTTGGAGAAGATCCAGCCTACGCAGCTAGTCAAAATGCTTTTCCAGATATTTCTCGGCTTGTGTTTGATCAGATGAGGAATCGTAAATAGACCTGATGTATTTGTAGTACATAACTACATTAACCATAAAAGTCTAAATAAAACTGCATGGATAACACTGTTTGTCAGATTCAGCAACCGACTCTGCAAACCCAAGACTAACTTTGCGACCATTTTGCCTTGCAGATGCAGGTGATGTTCAACATTTGGCTGGTGTGCGGGAAATTGCTGCAATGACTCTTACCATTCCCCATCCTTATGAAGATGGCATGGCCCCAGAGTGAATTAAGACTCATCCAACAGCATTCAGCGAAGGTAAAGATGTCAACTTTGCGATCGCCTTAAATCATACAGGTAAATTGTGTGGTGCGATCGGTTTGGGAATTAACCAAGAACATAACCACGCAGAATTAGGTTATTGGATTGGCAAACCCTTTTGGGGGCAAGGTTACTGTACACAAGCAGCCCAAGCAGTATTGCGATATGGCTTTGAAAAACTAGGACTGCACCGCATCTGTGCATCTCATTTTTCATCTAACCCCGCATCGGGACGAGTTATGCAAAAAATTGGTATGACTTATGAAGGATGCCGCCGTCAGCACATATTAAAATGGGGTCAATACGAAGACATTATTGATTACGGAATCCTCAAAAGTGAGTGGCAGAATTTAGAGAGTTCATAAAACTAAATCTTCCCCTCGTAAACGAGGGGATTGAGGGAATTTTGAGAATTCATCCAATAAGTCTACAGCACTGCGTAAAATCCTAAACTAACTCAGATAAATAAACAAAATAAATCTCTGATGGGAAACATAGTTGTTTGCATCAGTCTACTTATTTTTTAGAAAAAACACTTACAGATAACATACACCCATATGAATAATCTATCTGTGTGCATCTGTGTGCATCGGTGTTCGTATCTAAAACATAATTATCTGTCACAGCTTGAAACCATATCAACGTAATATATAAAACCTTCTACAACTTATTTTTTCCACGTAGTCGTTAATAGATCAACATTGGCAAATTTTTTCGTAAATCCTACTAACAAAAATCTCATTTATTAAGGTATTCAATTAACTCAGAGGAGAAAAAATGTACCGCATCCTATTTATATTGACTCTGATCATCACTTTTAGCTTATCAGGGTGTCCTTCTGTACATTTACAGAATTCTGCTACCACCCCCCTGTTTAAGAATCTAGGCAACTATCATCATCCAATTTCCACAAAATCGCAACTTGCCCAGCGCTACTTTGACCAAGGTCTAATTCTGACATATGGTTTTAATCATGCTGAGGCTGAACGTTCTTTTCGACAAGCAGCTAAACTCGACCCAAACTGTGCTATTTGTAACTGGGGAATAGCCTTTGTCCTTGGTGCAAATATTAATGCTGTTATGACTGATGAGGCTGTGTCTCCTACTTGGGAAGCCCTAAAAAAAGCACTACAACTTAGTGATAAAGCAAGTGAGAAAGAGAAAGCTTATATCCAAGCATTGGCAAAACGCTACTCAGCAAAAGTAGTGGAAAAGCGTAAATCTCTAAATCTCGCTTATGCAAACGCGATGCGAGAAGTAGCGAAACGTTACCCAGACGATTTAGACGCAGCGACTCTGTTTGCTGATGCGGTGATGAATACTATGCCTTGGGATTACTGGCAAGAAAATGGCGAACCTAAGCCGGAAACTCAAGAAATTTTGCAGACATTGGAAGCAGTATTAAAACGTAATCCTAATCATCCCGGGGCTAATCACTTATATATCCATGCTGTGGAAGCTGTAAAACCTGAATTGGGTATTGCAGCAGCCGATCACTTGGGTAATTTGGTTCCTGGTTCAGGACACCTCGTACATATGCCTTCACATATCTATATCCGTGTCGGGCGATATCACGATGCTGTTGTAGCAAATCAAAAAGCTACTGCTGCCGATAAAGAATACATTACCCAATGCCACAAGCAAGGTATGTATCCTCTAGCCTATGTACCACATAACCATCATTTCCTCTGGGCTGCTGCCACAATGGAGGGCAACGAAAAACTCTCTATGCAAGCTGCTTATGATACCGCAGCTATGGCAGATGAACAGAAAATGCGGGAACCGGGGTATGGAACATTACAACATTACTATTCCATACCGCTTTATACCATGACTCGGTTTGGTAAGTGGGATGAGATTTTAGCAGAAACAGTACCAGCCAAAGATTTGCAGTATGCAAATGGAGTTTGGCACTATGCGCGAGGAACTGCCTTTAACGCCAAAGGTCAATTTCAAGAAGCTACCCAGGAATTGGAAAAGCTAAAAGTGATCGCCACTGACCCAGCATTGACAAAAGTGACAATTTGGGATACCAACACTACAGCCGCTCTATTGAAAATTGCTGTTGAGGTTTTAACAGGTAAACTCGCTGCGAAACAAGGTGATTATAATCAAGCGATCGCTCACCTTAAAACAGCTGTCAGTCTGGAAGACAAACTCAATTATGACGAACCCCCACCTTGGCATTACCCCGTCCGCCAATCTCTGGGAGCAGTTTTACTCCAAGCCAATCAACCAGCAGAAGCTGAGATTGTCTACCAACAAGACTTGCAGCGCTTTCCAGAAAATGGCTGGTCGTTGGCAGGACTTGCCCAGAGTCTAGAAGCACAAGGGAAAACCGAAGCAGCGCAGGCAGTACAAAAGCGTTTTCAAGCTGCTTGGAAGAATGCCGATTTACCGATGACGGTAGCGCAACTTTAATAGTTATGTCTGATGTGAATTAAAGCTGTGGCAAAATTATATTGTAAAAAATCGTAGACGCGCTCATAGGCTTCGGTGCAGGGTACACAGATGCACACAGATGCACACAGATAGATTATGCGTTGGTAGCATGTTTGTAAGAGAATGACTAGAAGGTGGTATTGCTGTTAAAAACACAACTCTCTCCGGATATTAGGGGAAGGTTTTTATGAGTACTGAATAATTTGGTAGACTTGACATCAGCCAAGTTTTATACTTGGAAGCATAATGGGAAATAGCGCTTTGCGTTGTTTTTAATTTGACAGCAAAAGGATGTCAAGCACATGCTGCTCAATAACCGCTATCAAGTTCTTAAGAGTTTGGGAAGCGGTGGATTTGGTGAGACTTTCTTAGCGGAAGATACTCAAATGCCCTCCCACCGTTGTTGTGTAATTAAACAACTCAAACCCATTCAGAACAATCCCCAGATTTACCAACTTGTACAAGAGCGGTTTCAACGGGAAGCAGCTATTTTGGAAGACTTGGGTGGTTCTAGTGACCAGATTCCCACACTGTATGCTTATTTTCAGTTAGATAGTCAATTTTACTTAGTCCAAGAGTGGATTGAAGGTGATACGTTAACTTCTAAGCTCAAAGAGCAGGGCTTATTTAGTGAAGGTGCTGTCCGGGATATATTAGTACATTTGTTGCCAGTTTTAGAGTACGTACATTCCCGACAGATTGTTCACCGCGATATCAAACCGGACAATATTATTTTGCGTCATCGCGATCGCAAACCTGTGCTAATAGATTTTGGTGCAGTACGGGAATCGATGGGAACGGTGTTGAATTCTCACGGTAGTCCTACTAGTTCGATTGTGATTGGTACACCAGGATATATGCCCAGTGAACAAGCAGCAGGTAGACCTGTTTATTCTAGTGATTTATACAGTTTAGGCGTAACGGCTATTTACTTGCTCACAGGCAGACAACCCCAAGAACTAGAAACAGACCCACGCACCGGAGAAATTATTTGGCACAATCACGCTGTAAATATTGGCCCCACACTAAAGTCAGTAATTGATCAAGCAATACAGTATCATCCCCGTGATCGCTTTGCTAGTGCCAAAGAAATGCTAGATGCTTTACAGGGTGTAGTAAGTCCAATTCCGCCTACAGTACCTGTGCTGACTCAACCACCAACGCCATCTCCACCACCTCCAACTATCAATTTAGATACACCACCCAAGCATAAAGGTAATAGCCGCAATAGTATCTTGATGGCCAGTGCGATCGCAGGCGGTTTCATCGGTGCATCTGTGATTATTGGTTGGGCATTCACAAAGTCTTTTCAACCGTCTTTAGAAAAGCCACTAGTAACTTCACAGACTCCGCAAATCTCTAAATCTCAAGTTGCAGAAGAAAATAAGGCTTCCTTATCACCTTCTAGTTCATCTATAAATAAAACTCCTCAACCTCAAAAAGAGTCAAATCCTACCACTGCTCCCAGTTCTTTTTATTTCCTAGCAGATTCTGCTTACCCAAATTCACAAACAGCTGCTAAGCAAGTGCAAGCTTTACACTCAGCAGGTTATTCCCAAGCGGGAATGTTTTGGATACCAGAATACCCAAATTTGTCAGGACAAGAATTATTTGAAGTTTATGTAGGCAAGTTTAGCGATCGCAACAGTTGCATTAACCTGCTGAAAACTTACGGACAAGACAATACCCAAGCCTATTGTGCTTTCGCCAGTCAAGATGCAAATACATCACCAGACAGGTTGTATTTCAAGGAAATTTCTACTCCATCAACACCATCAGTTGCTACTACCATTGTCAAAGATTATTCCTGGCTTTCTGAAAGACTCGTAACAGACTCAGATTTAGATGCAAAAGATGGATTTGAGTTGGATATTATGCGAAATTCTATTTTTGCGCGTCACGGTCGTCGTTTTGACACTCCCGGCTTGCAAAAATATTTTGATAGTCAGCCGTGGTATCGTCCCACGTATTCACCACAGGAATTTCCTGCTAACTTATTATCAGAAATAGAGCGACAGAATGTTGAATATATTGCAAAATATCAAGACCGTTACAAGCGTAGATATTTTAAGAAATAAGTAATATTATATCCGCTTGAAAACTCGTATTGTTTGTTGAGTCGTTAATTGGTAATGGGTAATCGGTAATTGATGATAGTTGGTTTTTTTCTAGTATTTCATGCTTAATGTGAGTGATGGATTTGACTAAAATAATGTTTTAGAAATTGAACACAGATGGACACCGATGCACACAGATGGACACAGATTTATGGGTGTGTATTTTAGTATTTATTAGTGTAAATAATGAAAAAGCTCCTGCTTTGACACAGGAGCCTTTAGCTATTGATTGTCAGTGATGAAACTTTAAAACCTAGTCGAGGTCTTTCATGAACAATACTGGTTCAGTTTCACGGTCAATACCTTTCTCGAAACCACCAGCAGCAGCACGAGCGCGACCAGCGTGCCACAAGTGACCTACTAGGAAGAAGAAAGCTAATACGAAGTGAGAAGTTGCCAACCAAGCGCGGGGGTTGACATAGTTGAAAGAGTTAGGCTCAGTAATAACTCCACCCACAGAGTTAAGAGAACCGTTGGGAGCGTGGGTCATGTACTCAGACGCACGACGAATTTGCCAAGGCTGTACGTCGTTCTTGATCTTGTCGAGATCCAAACCATTAGGTCCACGCAGAGGCTCTAACCAAGGGCCACGGAAATCCCAGAAGCGCATGGTTTCACCACCAAAGATGATTTCACCAGAAGGAGAGCGCATCAAGTATTTACCAAGACCGGTAGGACCTTGAGCGGATGCAACGTTAGCACCAAGTTTTTGGTCACGAACCAAGAAGATGAAAGATTGAGCTTGAGAAGCTTCAGCGTTGGTTGGGCCGTAGAACTCGCTAGGATAAGCGGTGTTGTTGAACCAAACAAAGCAAGAAGCAATAAAGCCCATTAAGGACAAAGCCCCCAAGCTGTAGGAAAGATAAGCTTCACCAGACCAGATGAAAGCACGACGTGCCCAACCAAAAGGCTTGGTGAGAATGTGGAAAATACCACCAAAAATACAGATTAAACCAACCCAGATGTGACCACCGATGATGTCTTCCATGTTGTCGACACCAACAATCCAGCCGTCGCCACCAAAGGGAGACTTAAGCAGATAACCAAAGATCACAGCTGGGTTCAATGTGGGGTTGGTAATCACACGTACATCACCACCACCAGGCGCCCAAGTGTCGTAGACACCGCCGAAGAACATTGCCTTTAGTACCAACAAAAAGGCGCCAATTCCCAAAATGATCAGGTGGAAGCCGATGATGTTGGTCATCTTGTTCTTGTCTTTCCAGTCGTAGCCAAAGAAAGAGGAGTACTCTTCTAAGACTTCTGGACCACGGATGGCGTGGTAAATTCCACCAAAACCCAGGACGGCAGAGGAGATCAGGTGTAGTACACCGATGACAAAGTAGGGATAGGTGTCTACAACTTCACCACCAGCACCAACTCCCCATCCTAAAGTTGCCAAGTGGGGTAGCAGGATTAAGCCCTGTTCGTATAAGGGCTTTTCGGGAACAAAGTGAGCGACCTCAAATAAGGTCATTGCACCAGCCCAGAAGACGATCAAACCGGCGTGGGCGACGTGTGCGCCCAGTAGTTTACCGGAGAGGTTAATGAGACGGGCGTTACCAGCCCACCAGGCAAATCCGGTGGAATCTTGGTCACGTCCGGCTCCCAAAACGCCAGGTCTAGAGAGCGTTACCACGAGGTAATACCTCCTCAGGGAATACAAATTTCTCGTGTGGCTGATCTTGAGGAGCCATCCAAGCACGGATACCCTCGTTCAGCAAAATGTTTTTGGTATAGAAGGTTTCAAATTCGGGGTCTTCAGCAGCCCGTAGTTCTTGAGAAACGAAGTCGTAAGCCCGCAGGTTCAACGCCAAGCCAACGATGCCGATCGCACTCATCCATAAACCAGTCACTGGCACAAACAACATGAAGAAGTGTAACCAGCGCTTGTTGGAGAAAGCAATCCCGAAAATCTGAGACCAGAAACGGTTTGCTGTCACCATTGAGTAGGTTTCTTCTGCTTGGGTGGGGTTGAAAGCACGGAAGGTGTTTGCCCCTTCACCATCTTCAAACAGCGTGTTTTCTACTGTTGCACCGTGAATTGCACACAACAGCGCACCACCCAATACACCCGCTACTCCCATCATGTGGAACGGGTTGAGTGTCCAGTTGTGGAATCCTTGTAAGAACAGTAAGAAACGGAAGATTGCTGCGACTCCAAAGCTGGGTGCAAAGAACCAACTCGACTGTCCCAATGGGTACATCAAGAATACAGATACGAATACCGCGATGGGAGCAGAAAAGGCTATGGCGTTGTAAGGACGAATTCCCACTAACCGAGCAATTTCAAATTGACGCAGCATAAAGCCTATCAATCCAAATGCTCCGTGCAGCGCTACGAATGTCCACAATCCACCCAATTGACACCAACGCGTGAAGTCTCCTTGCGCTTCTGGACCCCACAACAGCAGCAATGAGTGTCCCATTGCGTCTGCTGGTGTTGATACTGCTACTGTTAAGAAGTTACAGCCTTCTAAGTAAGAAGATGCTAAGCCGTGGGTGTACCAACTGGTGACGAAGGTTGTACCGGTCAGCCATCCCCCCAGTGCTAGGTACGCACAAGGGAATAGCAATAAACCAGACCATCCTACGAATACGAAGCGATCGCGCTTCAACCAGTCGTCGAGAACGTCAAACCACCCTCTGGTAGTACTACGTCCGATTGCGATGGTCATCGAACTAAAATCCTCTTTTTTACTAAAATTGCAACGTTATTGAGGAATTAACGTTTTTTTGACACTAACACGAGATGCTGTTATGCATCTGAATTTTATGAGAAACTACTGCTGAATCAGTCAGGTTTTCTCAGGGTTGTGTCATTAAACTACAATGCCAGCTGTAAATTTAGCTAGCAATTGCTTAATGCTTCTTAACTTACCATATTTATCTTGGTTTGTGCCTGATTTACATACGCAAATCAGGTATTTAGCACAGACCTATTAAATATTATCAATATCAGAAATTTTACAATCTGACATAACTTTTCTCAGAAATCTTAAAAGAAACTTGCAATAGATCCATAGACAGTGGCAGACTTTTAGAGGGAATTTATCAATCGCCAAGGTAGTTCCATGACGACATCAACAACCATCAACAAAGACGAACGCGTCTTACATCAAAAGGTTCTCGGTTCACGTCGGTTGAGTAACTACTGGTGGGCAAGTGTTGTGACTTTAGGCGCCACAGGCTTTTTCTTAGCGGCGCTATCTAGTTACCTGCGTGTTAATTTACTCATAGTTACCGACCCCACTCAACTGATTTTTGTCCCACAAGGATTAGTAATGGGATTTTACGGTGTAGCTGGTCTACTCCTGGCCTTGTATCTGTGGTCAGTAATTTTATTGGATGTAGGTGGCGGATACAACGAGTTTGACCGGGAAACTGGCAAAGCTAAAATCTTCCGTTGGGGTTTTCCTGGCAAAAACCGTCGTATTGAAATTGACCTGAACACCAAAGATATACAATCTGTAAAACTACAGATTAAAGAAGGTCTCAATCCTCGCCGTACTCTCTATTTACGTGTTAAAGGTCGTCGAGATATTCCCTTAACAAGGGTTGGTCAACCGATGCCTTTAAAAGACATAGAAATTCAGGGAGCAGAGTTAGCTAAATTTCTGGGAGTTCCTTTAGAAGGTTTGTAAGAGATAGGGTATAGGGGTGTAAGAAAATAATATCTTTTATACATATACAGGCTATGATCGCCAACAGATGATTTTTACTTCTGCCCTAGTGCCTTCTGCCTTCTGCCTTCTGCCTTCTTCCTTCTGCCTTCAAAACATTACCCATCCTCGCAATCAGAAGCTAAGATACACTGGTTGAGTCTATAGAACTGGCTAATGCGGTTAAAATTTTCCGAGTTTTTAGTTGTATTTGTGATTGTCAGTGTCTTGCTGGTGGGTGGGTGTTCTACACAACAAGTATCTTCTGAAACTTCATCTCCTTCACCAACGGCCACGGAAGCAAGCACTAACGCAACTCAAGAAACAACTACAGAGGCAAAATCTGTATTTGAAGCTACACAAGAGGCGATCCCTGGAATGAAAGATTTACCAAGACTTGAAGGCAAAGCTACCGTAGTAATGACTGTCAAAGGTTCACCAATTACTATTGAAGTAGACGGTACTAATGCCCCCATTACTGCTGGTAACTTTGTAGACTTAGTACAACGGGGCGTATATGATGGTTTAGTTTTCCATCGAGTCATAGGACCTCAGAGTAATCCACCACAAGCTCCTTTTGTCGCTCAAGGTGGTGACCCCCAAAGCAAAGACCCAAAAGTTTCAATCAATAGGTTAGGAACAGGCGGTTTTATTGATCCGAAAACAGGTAGTGAACGCTATATTCCCCTAGAAATTAAGCCGCAAGGAGCAGAAGCCCCCATCTATGGCAAAACATTGGAAACAGCTCGCATAAATCAACCACCCGTGTTGACACATAAACTTGGTGCAGTCGCAATGGCGCGATCGCAAATGCCCGATTCTGCTTCCTCACAGTTTTACTTTGCTTTAGCTGATTTAGGTTTTCTAGATGGTAACTACGCTGTGTTTGGCTACGTTACAGAGGGCATGGATGTAGTGAACAAAATTCAACAAGGCGATCGCATCGACTCGGCTAAAGTTACCCAAGGCGCAGAAAATTTGAAAAACAAGAATTAGTTGTTAGTTGGTTGATAAATACTCGAACCACCAACCACCAACCACCAACCACCAACCAACAGTTATTCAAACTTGGTAGAAGTCGTTGTTACTGGTATTAGTCTAGTTTCTGCCCTGGGCAAAAGCCTAGCAGATAGCTGGCAGCAATTACTTGCTGGTAAATCCGGTATTCACATCTATCAACCGTTTCTAGAATTAGAACCTCATCCTCTTGGGTTAATTGACAAGCAACCAGCACAGGTAAGAGTACTGACTCAACAGCTGGTTGCTTCTGTATTACAAGATGCTGGATTAGTTTCTCCTGTACCAAATTGTGGCGTTGTCATTGGTTCGAGTCGCAGCCATCAAGCAGCCTGGGAAGAAATGGCGAAGTGGATGTATCTGGAGGTAGAAAGTGGGGGGAGTGTGAGAAGTAGGGGAAGTATGAGGAGTAGGGGGAGTGAGATAAATATTTTCCCCCCATACCCCTCATACTCCTCACACCCCGCCTACTCTTGTTGGCTCGACACTCTACCACATATGAATGCGATCGCTGCTGCAAGACAAATTGGTGCGACTGGGATTGTTTTAGCACCGATGGCAGCCTGTGCTACTAGTATTTGGGCGATCGCTCAAGCTACATTCCTCATTCAATCTGGACAATGTCAGCAAGTGATGACAGGAGGAACAGAAGCAGCAATCACGCCTCTGACTTTGACTGGCTTTCAAAATATGGGTGCTTTGGCAAAAACTGGGTCATATCCCTTTGATTTGCACCGTGAAGGCTTAGTTTTAGGAGAAGGGGGAGCAATGTTCATCCTGGAATCGGCAGAGTCAGCCAAGCAGCGCCAAGCAAAGGTGTATGGAAAGATACTCGGTTTTGGCTTAACAACGGATGCATATCATCCCAATACCCCAGAACCAGAAGGCAAGAGTGCGATCGCAGCCATTAAACAATGTTTGGAACGTAGTCACCTCACACCAAAGGATATTGATTATATCCATGCTCATGGTACAGCTACACAAATCAACGATCAAATTGAGAGTAAATTAATACAAAACTTATTTCCTCAAAGCGTACCAGTGAGTTCAACCAAAGGAGCTACAGGACATACTATCGGAGCGTCGGGAGCCTTGGGTGTGGCTTTTTGTCTCATGGCGTTACAGCAACAAATACTACCGCCATGTACAGGGTTAAAACAGCCAGAATTTGATTTAAATCTCGTAAAAGAGGCACGTAAAACCAAAGTTCAACGGGTGTTGTGTTTCAGCTTTGGATTTGGAGGTCAAAATGCTGTATTAGCACTAGAAAAATAAAAATTCAATATTCAAATGATCTTATTTAAAAAATAAATAGCTTAGAAATTTTAATTACTAAATTTTACACATTCATCTGTAATTTCTCTGTGATTTCAACAAATTTTGACTGCTAAATGCTCCTCCTAGACGGTATTTAAAGAAAATAGATAAGATAATAAAAGTCGATAAAACTTAAAAAATATTTATCTAATGCTGGTTTCCTCCTCTGGCTTGTCCAAGGTCAAAGAATCTATAAAAGAAAAGATTTTTTTTGGCAACGAACCAACTGCTGAGTTAATTGCCATTCTTACGGTTTACTTTGTCCAAGGAATTTTAGGGTTGGCACGTTTAGCCGTCAGCTTTTTTCTCAAAGATGAACTAGGCTTAACGCCAGCCCAGGTATCAGCCTTGATGGGTATAGTTGCTCTACCCTGGATAGTCAAACCACTATTTGGTTTTATTTCTGATGGCTTTCCCATCTTTGGCTATCGACGACGCCCATACTTGGTGTTATCAGGCATAATGGGAGCGGCTTCTTGGGTGAGCTTAGCAACAATTGTTCACACACCCGTAGTTGCAACAGCAGCGATCGCTCTTGGTTCTTTATCTGTTGCTGTCAGTGACGTCATCGTTGACTCATTAGTTGTTGAACGAGCAAGAGTAGAATCTCAAGCAGAAGCAGGTTCCTTACAATCTTTATGCTGGGGTGCTTCTGCCTTTGGTGGTTTGATTACTGCTTACTTTAGTGGTGTACTGTTAGAGCATTTTAGTAATCGCACCGTATTTTGGATTACTGCCTCTTTTCCCCTCATAGTTTCAGCAGTAGCTTGGTGTATAGCCGAATCTCCTGTAAGTCAGGATGAGAGTGAAAATGATCACACCAACTTGCGATCAATCCAGCATCAGCTGGGACAACTGCGCCAAGCAATTACTCAAAAAGCTATTTGGCTACCGACGGCATTTCTCTTCATCTGGCAAGCTACGCCAACTGCGGAATCGGCCTTTTTCTTCTTCACTACAAATGAATTGCATTTTCAACCAGAGTTTTTAGGGCGAGTCCGCTTAGTAACTAGCGTTGCTTCCTTAGTAGGTATCTGGATCTTCCAACGTTTTCTCAAAACCGTCCCCTTTCGCGTCATTTTTGGTTGGAGTACTGTGCTTTCAGCCACTTTAGGAATGACGATGTTGCTGTTGGTAACTCACACAAACCGCGCCTTAGGCATCGATGATCACTGGTTTAGTTTAGGTGACAGCCTGATTCTTACAGTCATGGGACAAATTGCCTACATGCCAGTGTTGGTACTAGCAGCCAGACTTTGTCCATCAGGAGTCGAAGCAACATTATTTGCCCTGTTAATGTCAGTGACTAACTTAGCAGGACTGCTTTCCTACGAGTTCGGTGCAATATTAATGCATTGGTTCGGAATTACAGAAACAAATTTTGAAAACCTCTGGCTTTTAGTAATTCTGACTAACATCAGTACCTTATTACCGCTACCATTTCTCAACTGGTTGCCTGCTGCTGATTCTCAAACCAAGACACCTAAGAATTTACCACCAGCCTCAGTACCAGATCATGAAGAATCTTTTGTAGCCAACATGATGCCAGAGTTAATGCTACGAGAACTAGAGTCGGAAGTAGCTAGGGACTGAATCAGTGAACAGTGTAGACGCGTTCATAGGCTTCCCTAGGGTACAGTGATCAGTTTAATTTGAGAACTGATAACTGATAACTGATTATTTGTCCCCCTTTTCTCCCGTGTCTCCCTTGTCCCCAATCTCCTATCACCTATCCCCTATCCCCAATTCCATTTCAAGACATGCAAACTTTAGGAACTCAAGAACAAAATTCTCATACCTCAACAAAATCCTATAGCCGTAATGATTGGCAAGGTGGATATAAATCTTTAAAACAAGAATTTGATTATTGGATAGATGATATAGAAGGGCAAATTCCACCAGAACTTAACGGCACGTTGTTCAGAAATGGCCCTGGTTTACTAGATATAAATGGGCAACCAATTCATCATCCCTTTGATGGAGATGGGATGATTAGCCGCATTACATTTGCAAATGGTCGCGCTCACTTCCGCAATCGCTTTGTCCGTACTGCTGGATATTTGGAAGAACAAAAAGCCGGCAAACTTCTCTATCGAGGTGTTTTTGGCACACAAAAACCAGGGGGTTGGCTTGCCAATGCCTTCGACTTTAAACTCAAAAATATTGCTAATACTAATGTCATCTACTGGGGTAATAAGCTACTGGCTCTTTGGGAAGCAGCAGAACCCCATCGCCTCGATCCCCATACACTAGAAACTTTGGGCAAGGAATACTTTAACGGTGTGCTGTCAGAAGGTGAAGCTTTTAGCGCCCATCCCCGTTTTGATCCTAGTTGTGAGTTTGATGATGGTAAACCTTGTTTAGTAAACTTTTCTATCAAGCCGGGTCTATCTACAACTTTTACTATTTTTGAGTTAGACACAAAAGGCAAGATTATTAGAAAGCACGCCCATAGTGTACCAGGTTTCGCTTTTATCCACGATTTTGCTATTACTCCGAATTACTGCATATTCTTTTATAATCCTGTAACTTTTAATCCCATACCTTTTGCATTGGGAATGCGTGGTGCAGGCGAATGTATTAAGTTTCAACCCAATCAACCGACGCGAGTGATTATTATTCCTCGCCGAACCCTTAATAAGGACGGACTAAGGGGAGTGCAAATTCTCGAAACTCATTCTGGGTTTGTGTTTCACCATGCCAATGCTTTTGAACAAGGTAACGAGATTATCATCGACTCTATTTGTTACGAATCTCTACCAGAAGTTGAACCAGAAAGTGATTTTCGACAGACTAATTTTGATGCTCTCAAGCCTGGACAACTCTGGCGTTTTCACCTCAATCTCCAAGAACAGACTGTACGGAGAAACTTGTTAGAAAGCCGTTGTTGTGAATTTCCGACTTTGCATCCTCAAAAAGTTGGGCGATCGCATCGCTATTTGTATATTGGTGCTGCTCATGCTCCTAGTGGTAATGCTCCCTTGCAAGCGTTTTTGAAGATGGATCTGGAGTCAGGAGAACGGCAATTATGGAGTGCTGCACCCAGAGGCTTTGCTAGCGAACCAGTATTTGTACCCCGTCCCTATTCTCAAAGGGAAGACGATGGTTGGGTGTTAGCTTTGGTTTATGATGCTAGTTGCGATCGCTCAGATGTTGTAATTTTAGATGGCCGTAATTTCAACCAGGGGGCAGTAGCAAAATTACATCTAAAACACCATATCCCTTATGGTTTACACGGTAACTTTACTCCTGAAGTGTTTGTTTAAATTCTTTGTGTCTTAGTATCTTTGTAGTGAATAATTACCAAAGCCAAGGGGCAAACTTAACTATTTTTTCACTTCAAAGACAAAATCAAATAGGAAATGAACACAGATAACAAGTATGTTTTTTATCTGTGTTCATCTATGTGTATCTCTGGTTACACTATCTTACTACCTTTGGACTAGCCAAAAAAGCTACATCTAGAGAAAAATGTAACATAAACTACAAAATTTCTATTTTTTTCTAAAAAAAAGGCTAGTCTAGACATACAGATCCGGTTCGATAAGGATTTTGTAGAACCGTGATTGGGAGAATCTATGATTTCAACATCTCTACAACCACTGGAAGCTCCTTCTCCAGCGTATATTTGCCCACTAGACCAGGCTTGTAGCTACCTGGAAGCAGCAGGACGAGAATTAAAGCTAGATCAAGGTCTGTTGGAAGTACTTAGTCATCCACGTAAAGTAGTTACAGTGTCGATTCCCGTAAAACGGGATAGTGGCGAAATACAGATTTTGGCAGGACATCGGGTGCAGCACTGCGATGTTTTAGGTCCCTATAAGGGTGGGACTCGTTACCATCCGGCGGTGACGCTACGAGAGGTATCAGCTTTGGCAATGTTAATGACCTGGAAATGTGCGCTACTTGGTATTCCCTACGGTGGTGCTAAAGGAGGCATTGCTCTAGATCCAAAACGTTACAGTGTTGGTGAACTAGAACGAATCACACGACGTTACACCAGCGAATTAATCAAAGATATTGGACCTAGTATAGACATCCCTGCACCGGATATGGGTACTTCTGCCCGGGAAATGGCTTGGATGATGGATACTTACTCTGTGAATGTTGGTCATGCTGTGCCAGGAGTTGTAACTGGTAAACCCCTGTCTATCGGTGGTTCACGGGGACGGGAAATGGCAACGGGACGCGGCGTAATGATTATTGTTAGGGAAACGCTAGTTGATCGAGGTAAATCCTTAGCGGATGTGCGAGTAGTGATCCAGGGTTTCGGGAATGTAGGCGGGGCAGCGGCTTTATTATTCCACGAAGCCGGAGCGAAGGTGATAGCTGTTGCGACTGGATCTGGAGGAGTTTATTCCAAAGAAGGTCTTGATATCCCTGCTTTGAAAGCTTATGCGACTGAGAACCGTAGAAGTGTTGTTGGTTTCCCAGATGCAGTACCAATTAGCAATGCTGAGTTACTAACTTTACCCTGTGATGTGTTGATTCCCGCAGCTTTGGAAAACCAGATTACAGAAGAAAATGTAAATCAGGTGCAAGCCAAGATAGTTGCAGAGGCGGCTAATGGCCCAGTAACTCTAATGGCAAGCCAAGCACTAGAAGCACGGGGTGTAACTGTATTACCGGACATCTTAGCAAACGCTGGCGGCGTAGTGGTGAGTTATCTAGAGTGGGTGCAAGGTCTTTCTTACGTATTTTGGGATGAGGAACGCGTTAACCGTGAAATGGAACACTTAATGGTGCAAGCATATCGCCAAGTGATCAAACACTCAAAGACAAGGCAAATTTCTCTAAGGTTGGCAGCTTATACTTTGGGAGTTGGTCGGGTTGCCCAAGCGCTTACTGATAGAGGCTTGTATCCTTGAATTTAGCAGATAAGATCAAGCATATCGACCACCGATACACACAGATACACACAGATAGATTATCGGTGTTTATCTGTGTGCATCTGCGAAAAGTTTGTAGACACGGAGTGGCTTAAGGCTAGGGTGCGGAGGTTTCCTCCGTACTCTTACGAGAAGTCGCTTACGCGCCTACGCGCAGCGTCCCGGAGGGAACCTCAAAGCTTTTCAAGAGAGTGTTCGTTTCTCCCAAAAACGCTGGGCGATCGCTTAAACTCTTCCTAAGTACTTTTTTATTCCTGTAGCAGCCACAAAAGCAAATTTAATTTGTTTTTTAAAATTAAAATACGAGAAACACGCAACTTGCACTATGAAGGGAGTATCTAGGCCGTGCAGCCTGACTTACTAGGCTTGGAAATAACTAAGGGAGAACTAAAACGTTTAACTGGTGTCAAACCAGAAATTTTTCTCCTACCTTCTATGATGGCAAATCGTGGACAGCGATTTGCATTTTTGATGAAGGAAGTGCGGGAAACACTGTTGCTAGTTTTATTGATTGGCGGCTTGCTTTATGCGTTAATTACTCTAACGATTGGTTCCAATATTGGCATAGGAATCGTTTTACTAATCGCTGTTGCAATTGCAGTTATCGTTGGGCGTTGGTTGTGGCGACGTTTTCGTTATCCTAAGACATTGATAATTCTTTTAAATGAAGTTGATAAATATCATGCAGTTGTGCAAGCGGTAGATAATCTCGATCAGCTAGCAGTTTCTGAAAATTCAGAAAATAATATCAATGAAAGACAAACTGTTATTACTGCACTGGAATTGGTCAGAGAAGATTTAGTTCGTGCTTTGAAAATCGAGCGAATATTAAGAGATAATAAAAAACTGCTTCCTGAGCAACAAGAACTGTTCGTTAATAATTTAGCTAATCTCCAAGCCTTACAAATTACCAGTTCCAGAGAATATGCTCAAATTCTCAATCAGTCATTGCAGATTGACTTGGATGTACAAAGCCAGATAAGAAAATTCCAACAGTCACTCCCTTAATATAAAAATGACCATAAAACCAAAAATAATCGTCCTTGATGATGATCCCACCGGTTCGCAAACAGTCCACAGTTGTTTGCTGCTAATGCGTTGGGATGTGGACACTTTACACCTGGGATTGCAAGACGATGCACCAATTTTCTTTGTATTAACAAATACAAGAGCATTACCGCCTGAATCAGCTGCTTCTGTCACCAAGGAAGTTTGTCAGAATTTGCAAGCAGCTTTAGCAACTACCCCCCCACTCCCGCAAGCAGAGGATAGAGAGGGATTTCTCATCGTCAGTCGTTCTGACTCGACTTTGCGGGGACATTACCCGATAGAAACTGATGTTATAGCCCAAGAACTCGGCCCTTTTGATGCTCACTTTCTTGTGCCAGCATTTTTTGAAGGTGGACGTATCACCCGCAACAGCATACATTATCTCATTGTTGATGGTGTTCCTAAACCTGTTCATGAAACAGAATTCGCTCGTGATTCTGTGTTTGGCTACCATCACAGTTACTTACCTCAATATGTGGAAGAAAAAACACAAGGGCGGATCAAGGCAGATTCCGTAAAAAGATTTTTACTTGCAGATATCCGTAATGGCAGCTTAGAAGCCTTGATGAATCTGAGTGACAATCAGTGCTGTGTTGTAGATGGAGAAACTCAAGCAGATTTAGATCGTTTTGCCCAAGATGTGTTATTGGCAGTAAGTCAAGGAAAACGCTTTTTATTTCGCAGTGCTGCCAGTATCTTAACTGCTTTGGCTGCTTTACCCCCGCAAGCGATCGCTCCAGAAAATATGGCTGAGTATGTACGCAATGGCAAACCAGGAGCAGTAATTGTGGGTTCTCATGTCAAAAAGACTACTCAGCAGCTAGAAACACTACTAAAAGCAGAAGGTACATTCGGGGTTGGAGTTGATGTGGCGCGTTTGTTAGATAATGTGGATCAATCTGCCACATTGTTAACCGAAGTTCTCGCAAGCGTTCATACTGCCTATGCAGCAGGCAAAACACCAGTAGTTTACACCAGTCGCCAAGAACTTACTTTTAAAGATGTAAATACACGCTTACAATTTGGGGCTAAGGTTTCCCATTTATTGATGGATGTTGTACGGGGTTTGCCGACAGATTTAGGGTTTTTAATCAGTAAAGGTGGTATCACTTCTAACGATGTTTTGAGTACAGGGTTAGCCTTGACTTCTGCTCGGTTACTTGGTCAAATCTTACCAGGTTGTTCAATGGTGCGGACTCCTGCTGACCATCCCCAATTTCCTAATTTACCAGTGGTACTATTTCCAGGTAACGTGGGTGATACTAATGGCTTAGCAATTGTATATCAACGGCTGAGTCAAAAAACTAAATAAGGGAGACAACTAATCAGTTATCAGTTATCAAACTAAACTGGTTACTGTACCCTACGGGAAGCCTATGAGCGCGTCTACACTGTTAACTGATTCATGCCTCATTCCCGATCTTTGATCCCCTATCCCCGATCCCAATCCCTATTTTCAAAGACGGATACGTGATTTTTGAATACCATTTCTAGGATCAGTTATAGGAATGCCTGTGTTTTGAAAATTTGCAAGAGTGTCTGCAACAGTAGCTGATGGGTTCTTCTGTTTAAAAATAGCCCAAGCTCCTGTTACATGGGGAGCCGCCATTGAAGTTCCATAGTAATTAGCATAATTACCACCCGGAACCGAGGAGTAGATTGCCTCTCCTGGAGCCAGAAGAGATAGAAATGAAGCACTGTTAGAATAACTCGATACTTCATCAACAGCACCGACAGAACTACCGTCTTTGGTAGAACCAACACTAATCGCTGATGAGATGCAAGCAGGGAAACTCAGACCGTTGATGCTACCATCATTTCCGGCAGCAATGATAGTAGCTATACCAACAGAACGCAGGTTATCGATGATTGCTTTGAGGTTTCCATAGCCAGCATCACAGTTAGTCGTATAGCTACCCCCTCCCAAACTCATGTTAGCTGCTGCAATTGTGAAACTGGAACGGAGGTTATAAACCTGTTCTAGAGCTCGTATTTGATCACTGGCATAACTCAAGATGCAGGGTGCTGGAAGCGGATCGCACGCTTTAGCAGAATTAAACCGAGAGAAGATTTGAATTGCAATGATTTTAGCGTCCTTAGCAACCCCAGAAAAGTTAGGCCCTTTACCCGCAGCAATCCCAGCCACATGAGTGCCATGATTGCAATCAACAATTATAGTGGTGCAATTAACTGCGGAACCAGTACCCACCTGTTGAGTCGATCCATTTGGGCATAAGCTTGTACTGTCGTAAGCTGAATCATTTGTTGAGTAACAGGCTTCTGAAATTACCTTACCTGCTAAAAAAGGATGGCTGGAATCTACACCTGTATCTAGGATAGCAACTGTTTGCCCTGCACCCGTGAACCCGCTTTCCCAAGCGCTGTTAGCTTTAATTACGGAAATACTTTCTGTCAGCGTCGCTGGTACAGCTATGTCCTCTTGGATACTGATGAGATTTGGATCAGACTCAAGAGCCGTCAAAGCTCGAGCATTGAGCTTGGCAGCAAAGTAGGGAATCGTCTTAAACTTGGTGATTGCAGTAGGTTTGTAAGTTAAAAGCTTGCTCAAGATGAGATTTTGTGTTTGGGCGATCGCTGTTCTTTGACTCTGAGCCAAAGGAGTTGCTAGTCTACCTTCAGGTATAAAATTTGTTCTTAAACCAATGATGACTCTGACTGTGCCGTATTTATTTGCTTTAGAAATTAGGTTATCAAAGTCTAGATTTTTGGTTTGTCCAAAGCCATTAGTGGGAGGTCTGATCTGAGCATGAGCAGGAGCTATCAACGTTTTAAAGCTGACAAGGGCTATAGATAAATATGAAAAACAGGAAAAGTATAATAAACATGAATGGATCGTTAAACCTAATTTCATTACTGATGATCCTTGTTAGACAAAAAATCCTTCTAAACGAGGAACTTAATATTATTGGAATTTGGATAAAAAGAGAACTGCTAGTGCAACCCATAAAATAAAAAATACCATCACAATTTGTCTCAGTTCGTATTTCAACGGTTAAACAAGAAGCTATTGTTCAATAAATTTACATAACATCAAAAATCAAAGTATAAATTTATACTTTGATTTTAAATTAAGTGATTTCGTTAGCTTAATTGGAAACGGACTGAAGAAAAGCAGTAATACTGAAGGTTTTATAAAAAATTTATACTAAAAATTTTTAGTCATTTGCGTTTATTCGAAAATGTTTGTTGTTAATATAGCTCCCAACATTTGGGAATAATTTGTGCTAAATTCTTATACCAAGCCAGGGTAAACATCCATTATTAACGTGATTTCAACAAAAGAATTCGTTCTGCCTCAGGTCAGTTTCATAATTTGCAACTTTCGAGAAGGCAGTACCAAAGACAAATAATTTAATATTGGTAATTGCTCAGTTTCTCTCTTTAGGCTAATGCTGCATGAGTTCTGATTCTGCTATCCCCAATCTCAAGTCAAATTCTGCTGTTGATGATACAGAATCAATCTCCAGCCTTTGTGATGTAGAGGTAAAGTTTAATGTTGCTGATACAGAGACAAAATCTGTTGTAGCTGCTGATACGGAGTCAACTTCTATACTTCCAGAAGCGGAGATCAATTCTGTTCTACTGTATTTAAAGTCCAATTCTGTTCTGACTGAATCAGAATCAAATTCTGCTGTTGCTAATGTAGAGTCTGATTCAGTTGTGGATGCACAATTGCCTGTTGACCTTGTGGATAAAGAACCCCCTAAATCACCTCCACCGGAAAATGGGGTCAATAAAAATATCCAAGTTCAAATGAAAACAGAGGAGGGAAGATTTTTATTAATTTTACCCACAGAATCGCAACTGTCTGCTTCGGAACGCAATTGGAATGAAATTTGGCAACAATTAAAGCTAAGACTCAATGCTAGCGATCGCTTTACTGCACCTAATACTCCTGTGCATTTGGTAGCAGGCGATCGCCTTTTAGATGCAAGACAACTGCAACAACTTGCTGAAACTTTGAGCGAAGTGCAAATGCAACTGAAATCGGTTGCTACCAGTCGTCGCCAAACAGCGATCGCAGCAGCTACTGCTGGTTACTCTGTTGAACAAATACAACGAGAAAATATCCTGGCTTCTGAATCCAAAGTTAGCAAAAAACCCGCGAAAGAAGCGCTATATCTAGAAATGACGGTGCGTTCTGGTGTAGAAATTCGCCATCCTGGTAGCGTAATTATTTTAGGAGATGTAAATCCAGGTGGTATCGTAGTTGCAGATGGTGATATTCTCGTTTGGGGTCGTCTCCGAGGAGTTGCTCATGCTGGTGCTGGAGGTAATCGTGAGTGTCTGATTATGGCTTTGCAAATGGAACCAACCCAGTTGCGGATCGCAGATGCTGTTGCTAGAGCGCCAGAAAAATTACCGATGCAATTTTATCCTGAGGTGGCTTATGTCACACCACAGGGAATTCGCATCGGTAGGGCTAGTGATTTTTCTAAGACCCAATTTAATAGGATGAACCAAGAGCTATAAAGCTCTAGTGTTATATATTTACAGAAACATCATCGAGCGCGTTTTTGTCATGACTCGCATTATTGTGATTAGCTCCGGTAAAGGAGGCGTGGGTAAAACCACTTGTACAGCCAATTTAGGCATGGCTTTAGCAAAAATCGGGCGTCAAGTAGCATTAGTTGATGCGGATTTTGGCTTGAGAAATTTAGATTTGCTGCTAGGACTAGAAAATCGCATTGTTTACACGGCAGTAGAAGTTTTAGCTAGGGAGTGTCGCCTAGAACAAGCATTGGTCAAGGACAAGCGCCAACCAAACTTGGTCTTGTTACCAGCAGCACAAAACCGTACTAAAGATGCAGTCACCCCTGATCAGATGAAATTATTGGTGAATGCACTGGCACAGAAGTATCAATATGTAATTATTGATAGCCCTGCAGGTATTGAAATGGGGTTTAAAAATGCGATCGCCCCAGCCAAAGAGGCATTAATTGTTACTACACCAGAAATTGCTTCTGTCCGAGATGCTGATCGTGTCGTCGGGTTATTAGAAGCACAAGGTGTCAAACGCATTCATTTAATAATTAACCGGATCAAACCCGCAATGGTACGGGCAAATGATATGATGTCTGTGCAGGATGTTCAGGAACTTCTGGCAATTCCTCTGATTGGGGTCATTCCGGATGATGAGCGCGTTATAGTCTCCACCAATCGCGGCGAACCTTTAGTACTAGCAGAAACTCCCTCTTTAGCGGCTACAGCCTTTGATAACATTGCTCGCAGATTGGAAGGTGAAACGGTCGATTTTCTTGAACTCGACTCACCCAGCGACAGCATCTTCTCTCGTCTTAGAAGATTGTTGTGGACAAAAATCATTTGATATTTTTCCCCATCTGTCCATACCTAGCAGCAATGATCATTGAACTTCTAGAACGATTATTTACTCGTAACTCTGACGTTAACAGTCGCAATCAAGTTAAACGTCGCCTGCAATTAGTAATTGCTCACGATCGCGCTGACTTAAGCCCCCAGATGATCGAAAAAATGCGGCAAGAAATCTTAGAAATTGTTTGCCGTTATGTAGAAATTGAAACCGAGGGTTTAGAGTTTTCTTTAGAAAGCAATCAGCGAACAAGTGCTTTAATTGCTAATGTCCCTATACGTCGGGTTAAAGAATCTGAAGCTATAGAAAATAATGAAAATAAAGAAAAGAATGAATTGGAAAGTAGTGAAATTACGTAGTTATTTGCATTTTTATTAAGTAGTCAATCAAAATATATTAGTTAAATTTAAGGTGTGCTTATAGCATTCCTAAATTTTTTGTGAGCAACAAGATCCCTGACTTTTCCAAAAAGTCGGGATCTTAACTATTAGCCTACAACGATTGCTCTGACTGGTGTCATAATAGAAGAACTCATCATCATTATTTCGATGATATATGCAAGTCAAAGATTTAACAGTTGAAGAACTTAAGCTTGTGCTCCAAGAAACTGTGGCGGAAACACTTCATACTCTGTTAACTGACCCTGACGAAGGGAAGGAACTAAAACCAGAACTAAAGCAACAACTACTCAACTCTCTCAAGAGAACGCAGGCTGGAGAGCGGGGAGTTTCGGCTGAGGAAGTGGCGAGAAAGCTTGGACTGTCTTGGTAATGGGCTATAATGTTGGATTTACACCAACAGCCATTAATGACTTAGAACGACTTTCACCAACTATTCAAGAACGTGTCCTGCGTAAAATTCTTGGTTGTCTGAAAACTTTGACAATATAACTCTTCAAGCTTTAAATGCCGATTTGAGTGCTCTTTTCCAACTCAGAATTGGCGATTACAGAATTGTTTATTCCTTTGATGTCGAAACGCAACTTATAACAATTCATAAAGCTGGACATCGTAGAGATGTTTACGATTAAAGAAATTTGCCCATCGTAGCATCTACTCTTCATTACCCTTTTTTTCCAACAGATTCAAGAAAACTTACTGTAAAGCCAAAATAACCAAATATAAATAGGGCTTGCTGAATAAAAGTGTAAAGAAGTCTAGATAAGGAGTTCAAGCCTTTTTCTACCAAGCAAGTGCTTCGTTATAACATCTAGAGTAACCTGGTAACTTTCATCTTCTTACTTCTCCCACCTTTTTTCTAATTCACATTAGGCGTAAATTAGTATTGCAAACCAACGGTTGAACTCAGCGGCGACAAATAAAGCGTAACTCAGCCTCAGCGCGTTTAGATCGTCCACTGCGGTACCTAGTTAGGTGTGACGCAGCTTGGTGAAGCGGCGGATTAGATATGCTGCGAGGAAAAAGAACGGTGCCCAACCAACGAGGAAGAAAAAAAACGCTGGCGAAAACGGACCAGGCTGGTTGCCCAGATATGCGCTGGTAGATGGATCGTCGCCCTTGAGCGCGATGGTGATCGCTGGCCCAAACCCTTGAAGCACGCCCCACCAACTGAATGCTGCCAAGCAGCTCATGCCAAAGCGATGTCGCGCCACATCCCTCGCATGGTTATTATCCAAGGATGAGGTTGTTCGCGCCATGACAATAACAATGAGGATGAAAGTCCAGATCATCCACAGCGCACCAGTCCACGGATTGAGTTGCAAAGAGATGATAAGCGTGAGTACTAGTCCAGTCACAACAAGCAGGCTGGGCACCACTGTGACAGCCGTCTTCCTGGACTGCCGACGGAATACGCGCGGTGGTGTGACCTCTCGTAAAATGTAAAGAATGCACAGACCCACAAACAGGAAGCCCAGGCGTGCCGGATAGGTGCTAGGCATGGTGTAACCCGCATATTTCGTATGGTTTTCTTTTACGAAAAAGCAGAGTCGAACCACGTCGAGTATGATACCAGTGAGCGCCACGATGACCATCGACCAAGCGAAAAAGCGTCCGGAGCGCACGTGCAATTTGCTGCCCTTTCGCGCCGTGAAGGCCACAATAGCCGAGAGCGGTGCGATCGCCCCAGCGATGATGTGGAATAAAAGCATCATCAAGAAGAGGGAGTTTGCAAAGGAGCTTCCGTAACTAACTGGCTTGTGAAGCAAGAATGTTGATTCCACTGCTTACTCCTACTCTGACTGCACGCAGTTTACAAGTGAGGCATTATTCAGCAATTTTACCAGCCTAACGGCTAAGATGAGCGGCAGCGAACAATCTCTGTATCACCACCAAGATCTCTATACCGTCCGCTGCATTTGAATTGTGTACGCCCGGCATGGGCGTGAACTAATGGGGTGAAAGTCCCCTGGAGGAGAACCAGCGTCCAAATGCTCGAAAGTCTTGGAGCCGAGTGACGACAACTCCTAGCTTAAGGCAAGGGCACTTCTGTGAGGAAGGGTCTGAAGGAAGCCAGCGGCAAATCTGCAAGCCGACGAACAGAAACGTCATAGAAGGCTGAGACAGTCCTGGGGCGAGTTGGCACAACACAACGAAGCCCTCTGGTTCAGGGAACACAGTAAATGACGCGGTTGTGCAGAGACAGTTCACACTCTTATCCGGGGAGGTCTGTCGGGTTGCGGTTCTCACTGCGATGGGAGTCTGATTGAGGTCTAGCTGGAAACGGCTAGGGAGCCACAGAACCCTAAGGCAGCAAGAACAGCACATTTGGGGGAAACCCCGATGTTAAGCCCGCCAGAAGTCAGCAGAAGCCATAGTAGTCCCACTGGGATGAAGGGCTGAACATGAACGAACTAAGGAGGAGTGATGAACAACTCAAGCCCATTGATGAACCCGGACGGGGGAGATCGGGTTTGGCGTGATGACAGAGAACCAGCCTTAGATAACCTGATGGCGCGAATCTTAGAGCGCGACAATGTCAAGCGGGCATGGGCAAGGGTGAAGTCCAACCAGGGTGCCCCCGGCAGTGACGGGATGAGCCTAGAGGATTTTCCAGCTTATGCCAGAGAACATTGGAGTGAGATTCGCCAATCCCTACTCGATGGCAGTTACCAACCTCGCCCTGTCAGGCGGGTGGTCATTCCCAAGCCCCAGGGCAAGGGAGAAAGAAAGCTAGGTGTCCCTTGTGTCGTAGACCGGGTAATCCAGCAAGCCATCCTCCAAGTACTATCGCCCATCTTTGAGCCAGAGTTTTCTGACTCAAGCTATGGGTGCCGCCCGAATCGTTCGGCTCACGGAGCAATCCGACAGGTGAAAACGATCCTCAAATCGGGATACCGCATCGCGGTGGATCTGGATCTGGAAAAATTCTTTGATACTGTCAACCACGATGTCTTGATGTCCCGGATCGCCCGTAAAGTAGCTGATAAAGTGCTATTGCGGTTAATCGGTCGTTACCTGCGAGCCGGAGTTTTGGTCGGAAGCACCGTTGAACCGACCGAATGGGGGACGCCGCAAGGCTCTCCACTTTCACCTTTGTTTTCCAATGTCTTATTGGACGACTTGGACAAGGAACTCGAAGCAAGAGGGCATCGCTTTGTTCGCTATGTAGATGACCTAGTCATTCTGGTCAAAAGTAGACGGGCAGGGAAACGGGTGATGGTGAAAATCAGCCGTTACCTCACACAAGTCCTCAAGTTGAAGGTTAATCGGGAAAAGAGCCGAGTGGTCAAGATCGAGGATCTGAATTACCTGGGATTTACGTTCCGAGGGATTCGCATCTTCGCCTCTGACATTGCCATGCAAGCGTTCAAACATCGATTGCGCGGCTTAACGTCACGCAGTTGGGGCGTTTCTATGGCAGAGCGATTCGAGCGATTGAACCGATACTTGCGCGGGTGGATGAACTACTTTGGCATTTCCCAGCACTACACCCCGATTGAAGAGCTAGATGGTTGGTTAAGGCGAAGGATTCGCATGTGCTATTGGAAGCAGTGGCGCAGACCGAGAACCCGCATTGCTAACTTGCTCAAACTGGGGACAAGTAAGCGTCATGCAATTTTGACCGGCATTAGCCGCAAAGGTTATTGGCGGTTGTCGAAAACGTTAGCGACGCAAACGGGAATGACCAATGAATGGTTGGAACAACAGGGATTGTTATCAATTCGGAATCTTTGGATGAAAGTTCAAGGATACGCTTAACTATCAGTGTTGTTTGCGCGTCTTCATGAACCGCCCATTGCGGACCCGCACGATGGGTGGTGTGGGAGGGGGGAGTTAAATGCTCTCCTCGACCCGATTATACTGCGTTTAGGCGACACTTCTATTCTGCTTTCATCTTGCTGTTTCTGCAAATCTATAAAGATGGCGTCCAAGTCATAATTGAACGACTTGCCATATTCTTCACGAATTCTACAATTGCGCCGCTCGACCACAAAGCGAGAGCGTAAATAGTGCCGCTGCCAAAAGTGCTGCTACTGTCCGAACGTGATTCCAAAATGTCCAATCGGTCAGGAACTTTGCCCATAGCGTTGCACCTTCAGCACTGTTTGGCTTAACGATCGCCAGTGCATCATTCAGTGGCACATTAAAGGCGGTCGTCACCCCTACTGCACCAACGAGGTAGAGCAGACTACCGACCAGCAGATAGGCAGCACCGGGTTGATGCCACTTGAACAGCGAGGAAGCAGTCAGAAAGATGCAAGCCGCGGCTGTTCCCAGGAAAGCCCCCATAAACCATGGATTGTAAACCGTGATATTGATGGACTGGAAGGCGGCAATGCCCTGTGCTGGCTGAAGTCGGGCAAGGGCGCTCATCACGAAGGTTGAGAAAGCGAAGAAAACTCCAGCAATTAGTCCGCTGCCGAGCGCCGCGAAAAGCATCAAAGGAAAGCGCAATTTGTGAATAGTTGCCATAAAGCCTCCTACGAATTAACGTCAGTTTGACGGACTAGAAAAAGCAAAAAAGCGTTCAATACGACAGACTCGGCGTTTTGTGAAGATACGAATCATCTGCCAATTGCTTCAAGAGGAAGTCAGCGACATCAGCCCGCGAGATTTTGAGCTTTGAGGTCTTGTCGGTGCCTGGAAAGCCGTGCCGATAATTGCCAGTGCGATTCCCATCCACAAAGGCTCCGGGGCGGACGATTGTCCAGTCTAGGCGGCTTTGCTTGACATAGCTCTCTTGCCTTTGATGATCTGCAAACACGTCGCGCAAAAGGGTTCCAAACATGATGTACTTCCAGAAAAAGTTTAGATTCCCCCAGCTATCTCCTGCCCCAAGTGTTGTTTGGCAGATAAAACGTTGGATGCCTGTTTTCTCCATCGCGCGGATAATCTGTCGCGTCCCCTCTGACCGGATTGTTCCCTTCCTCTTCCCACTCGATCCAAGTACGCACAGCACTGCATCTTGACCTTGTACCGCCTTCTCTACGGAGGCGAAATCCATGACATCGCCCTGAACAACCTTTAAATTTGCGTGCTTGATGTCGAGCTTCGCAGGATCGCGTGCAAACGCCGTGACCGCGTGTCCCTGCTCAAGCGCCTGCTCGACAAGCTGGCGACCGATACTACCCGTCGATCCAAAAATAAGCAGCTTCATCATCTCTATCCTTGCTCCTGATTAATCACCCCTTCAGCTTAGGGAAACGATTCCTCTCCAACTATCTGATTCCTGTGAAACTAGCAAAATCTTGCGCTCGGTTTTCAGGCTGCTTGGTAGAATCCGAAAATGAGTACAATCGGAACTAGACCTATTGGGTTTGCCTCATGAAGATGACTGCCAACCATCAGCTCGAATGTACCAGCTTGCCCGTTTTGTCTAGTCGGAATCAGGGTTGGGAGAATATTCTGGTCGAACAATTCCAACACCCTGCGGGAGAGGGAAGAACTTATTACAGCGATGAGCACGCGATTTGTCTGTCGCTTGCCCCGCGTCCGGTAGGCTTGTTACAAATTCAAGGAGGTAAGATCCATCAGGGATTATATGCGAAGGGCGACTTTGGCATCATCCCTGCCAAGATGCCGTTTTTCGCCCGTTGGGATAGTGACGATCGCTTCTTGCAGATTCGCCTCGCGTCTCGGTTTATCCAAAGTGTTGCCAGAGAAACTCTTGACACCAATCCCGATCGCCTGGAATTACTGCCCGTATTTCGGATTCGCGATCCTCAAATTGAGGCGATCAGCATGATGTTACTCACTGAACTTCAACAGGAACATCCAGGTAGCAGACTTTATATTGATTCACTAACTAACGTCTTGGCAGTGAATTTACTCAGGCAGTACGTGGCTATCAAACCTAAGTTGCCAATTTACGAGGGTGGTTTACCCCAGCGTCAACTGCTGCAAGTTTTGGATTACATTGATACCCATTTGGATCGAGACATCAAACTTGCAGATTTAGCTCGATTGCTAGACATGAGCCAATTTCATTTCAGCCATCTATTTAAACAATCAATCGGCACGTCTCCCTATCAATACCTGATCCAACAACGGGTAGAACGGGCAAAACAGTTGTTGAAACAAACAGACCAATCAATTATGGACATTGCCTTAGAGTCTGGGTTCAACAGCCACAGCCATTTAAGCAAACAGTTTCGACAAATTACAGGTATGACACCAAAAGCCTACAGAGCAAATTAAACAACCATATTTTTTTACAGTGAGCAGTATAACTATTTATTAAGCGGAAACTTTCCATATAATCTTTTTCTTGATCGCAATATATTAAGTGTTATAGCTAACTTTTGTCTGAATATATGGAAAACTTCTTTTTTACATCTCTATTCGGATATTATACTGAATTTTTCCGTATAACTACCTTTCACAGGAAGACTTATATAGAATTTTTCCGTATAACATTTTTATTTAGAGTATTAAACGGAATTTTTCTGTATAACATCAATGGAACAACGCCCAAAGAAACTGCTTGAACAAGTGCTTTCTGGTTATCCGACTTAAGCACTATTCTTACCAAATAGAGAAGACTTATATTTACTGAATTAGACGTTATATCCTTAGAATAAATTAAGTTTAAGATTGAATTTGATTGAGTAATTCATAAAAAGGCTGCCAATTGTCTTCTTGAGTAATTGGTTCCCAAATTGATTCAATCACAGGTCTTAAAATCACAGTTTGAGGATTATAACTAACTAGGGTTTGAGATACTTTTTCTATTTCATCTGGTTTCAAATTGGTTAAAATTCTATGGTATATCCCCGACCAATTTAAAAATAATTCAGACCTGCCTAAAGATTGCCCAATTTCTGAATTGTTGAGAATAACACTTGCATCATCTCTCCATTTGCTAGAAAAGCAAGTAGCCATATCTGCAAAAAAGTGATGATAACTAACTGGATAGTGCTTTAAAAATTCAATAGTTGCTTTTAAAAGTTCTTCGGCTTCTGGATTAGCAAGTGTTTCAAAACCTAACTTTTTCAACATAAAACAACGATATTCAGCTAAATAATAATCCTCAAATTGTGCTAATCCAGCTTCCATATCAGTTTGCGGAATCATAGCTTTTAATGCTTCCTGGAGTGCCTCCAGATTCCACTTACAAATCTCTGGTTGATTAATGTAACAATAGCGTTTGTAATAGTCAAAATATGCCGCAGTGAAAAAAGGATCGTAATTAGGAATAAAAGCATAGGGACCGTAATCAAAACTCTCCCCTGTAATTGACATGTTGTCAGTATTTAGAACTGCATGACAGAAACCAACTGCCATCCACTGTGCTACTAATTCTGCTGTCCGTTGAACTAATTCTGCATAAAATAAAGCATACTTATCTTGTTGATTGTCTAAATGTTGATAGTATTCTTTAATTACATGATCTAATAGTTTTTTGCTTAAATCTGGACGGCGGAAATAGTGCAGCCGTTCAAAAGTACCAAAACGAATATGTGATTTGCTCATCCGTACCATTACGGAAGAACGAGTAGGAGAAGGTTCATCGCCCCGCCACAACGATAAACCTGTTTCAATCATGCTGAGACAGCGAGAAGTACGTACACCCATTCTATGTAACATTTCCGCAGCTAAAACTTCACGGACCCCTCCCTTTAATGTCAGCATACCGTCGCCACCACGGGAATAGGGTGTTCTACCAGAACCTTTTGTACCAAAATCGTAAAGTTCACCATCAATACCACGCACTTGTCCGTAGAGAAAACCTCTACCATCACCTAGTTGGGGATTGTATTCACCAAATTGATAACCGTGGTATCGCAATGCTAATAAAGGCTTGCGTCCTGCAAATTTGCCAAAAGCAGTGATAAAGTCTTCGTCTGTGACTGCTTGTGGATTTAATCCCAGCTTTGGTAACAATGTGTCATTGCGCCACCGTAGAATGTGTTGAGGAAATTCCGCCGCTGCAACTTCATCGTAATAGTCATCGCCTAAAGATTCTAAGGCGGGTTCGTAGTTAAGACCAAAAAAAGGATTTTTAGAATTAGTGTTATTGGGAGTTTCAGCCAGAGTCATTATGAGTACAACTTAGTTTATTTTTTGATCATAGTCGAGATGCGGAGAGTGTGGGACAAAGGGACAGGGGGATAAGGCAGACAAGGAGGACAAAGGGTAGAGTTAGGAATACCACTACCCACTACCCACTAACCACTAATGTACAGACGCGAGGAACATCGCGTCTCTACCCACTAACAACTAAGAACTGACGATTGACAATTAACCCTATTTTGCTTGCCAATCAGGATTAATCAAACTTGTCAAAATATGATCTTGCCATTGTCCGTTAATTAATAAGTAATTACGGGCGTATCCTTCTACGACAAATCCTAATCTTTTTAATAAGTTGCCACTGCGCTGATTATGAGGCATATAATTTGCCATAATGCGGTGCATGTTTAGTTCTTTAAATATATATGCGATCGCAGCTTGCAAAGCTTCTGTCATATAACCTTTACCTTGTTTCGCTTCTGCCAGACCGTATCCAACATTGCAGTATTGCGCTACTCCTCGGACAAAGTTACTAAAATTAATAGTTCCAATGATTTTCCTAGGGTTCTCTTTTAAAAATAGAAAGAATCTTAAAGACAAATCATTCCTAAACTCATGGAAATTTAATTCTAGCTGCAACTGCCAATACTCTTCTGTGAAAAAACTGTCAGCCCAACAAGGATAAAAGGGAGTAAAATAGGTTTTATTTTCAGTAAAATACTGGATAATCTCAGGTATATCCTCTTGGGTAGCCATGCGTAACAAGAGGCGTTCAGTTATAATTAAAGGTAGTTCAATTTCCATAATTTTATCATCAACGCGATCTCGTTGAAAAACATTCTCTGCTATTTAATACTTCTTTCATCCCAACTGGAATTGGTGCAAAACCTTGATTAAATAAGGTCAAATTGTTGTAACAGGCGTGTTTCAAAATAGCATTTTCTAAATTAGCTCCTCTTAAATCAGTACCACGTAAATCTGCACCAGTTAAATCAGCACTTTGGAAATTGGCATATCTTAAATCTAAATCTTGGAGTTTAGCATCTGTAATAGATGCTCCAAAAAGTAATGGTAATTGATTTTTTGATGAGGTTTTAAGTAAATTGACATCATATAAAAACATGACAACATAACGTCTGCGTTCTGGGTCTAATTCTTGTAATGTTGCCTGAGTCATCGCTCTAATCATTGCTGATTTTTCTGGCTTTGCTTGTGAATTCTCTGTTAAAACTATGTTCCCGATTATTTTGATGTAATCAGATAAAATAACGTGCTGTTGATAATCAACTGTCGATTCAGTATTTGTATAAAACTGTTTAATTAAAGATGTTTGTTGATTTAAATTATTGCTGAGATTCCCAATAATTAACAAAAGTCCTAATACTAATAGAATTAATGTCGTCAGGATTGCCTCTGATAGATCTTTTGAAATCTTAATGGTACTAATGCTAAATTTTAATTTTTTGACAGTTCTATCAATATAAGTACTTAAGTTAGAAGATGTGGTGGCAGAAACTTCATGTACTTTAACAATTTTATTAGCTTCTTTACTCATTGACTTAATTAGTAAAAATAAAATGTGATGTAGTGTACAAAGTTTGAGGTAGGAATTGCTCTTCTTGTTAATTTAGCAGTAAAAATGAAAAAAGCAACTTCAAATTTCAACTTTGATTATTGCTTTAGAAACAAAGATTTAATGCCATGATGAATGAAATTATTCACTATTTGATATCAACACCAAATTTATTGTTAAAATTCTCGTGCGGTGTAGCTAAATTCTTGATAACCTGATTCCTGAGCCAAAATTACAGATGCGATCGCTTAACGCCAAAAATACCGTGTGTGACGTAACCTAAATAAATCAGCAAATTGATCAAGAAGGTAGGCAAAGCCATGGGAATACGCTACGATTGGCAAAAACAAGAAATCAGGGCAATATATGATACACCCTTTTTAGAGCTGATTTACCAAGCAGCTAATGTGCATCGTCAATATCACAACCCCAAACAAATCCAAGTTTGTAAGCTCATCTCTATTAAAACAGGAGCTTGTCCTGAAGATTGTAGCTACTGCGCCCAATCTTCTCGTTACAAAACAGAAGTTAAACCACAAGCACTTTTAGATAAACAAACAGTAGTTAATATCGCCCAGCAAGCAAAAAATAGTGGTGTCAGTCGCGTTTGTATGGGTGCAGCTTGGCGAGAAGTGCGGGATAATTCCCAATTTGACCAAGTATTAGACATGGTCAAAGAAGTAACAGCATTAGGATTAGAAGTATGCTGCACTCTGGGAATGCTCACACACAACCAAGCCAAGCGATTAGAAGCAGCTGGCCTTTACGCCTACAACCATAACCTAGATACATCGCCGGAATACTATAGCACTATTATCACTACTAGAACTTATAGCGATCGCCTCAATACAATTAACAATGTCCGCCAAACCAACGTCACCGTTTGCTCTGGTGGTATTCTTGGCTTGGGCGAAAATGTGGAAGACCGCGTTTCCATGCTGCACACTCTGGCGAACTTGCATCCTCATCCAGAGTCTGTACCGATTAACATTCTCTCCAAAGTTCAAGGCACACCCCTAGAAAATCAACCAGATGTTCCCATTTGGGATGTTGTGCGGATGATAGCCACCGCACGTTTGATTATGCCAGCTTCTGATGTGCGCTTGAGTGCAGGTAGAGCAAAACTTTCTCAAGTTGAACAGGCTTTATGCTTCCTAGCAGGGGCAAATTCTATCTTTTCCAGCGATGACGGACACATGTTGACCGTTACCACTCCTTGTCCTGGCTATAACGCAGACGAAGAAATGCTAAATTTGCTTGGTTTAGAAATGCGTCCGCCGTTTGTTAGTCAGGAGAAGGTTGTGGCTTTGTAAGGAGATGGGGAGATGGGGTGATGGGGTGATGGGGTGATGGGGTGATGGGGAGTATGAGGAGTAGGGGGAGTATGAGGAGTAGGGGAAGAATACAAGTGTTTTCCACTCCTCACACTTCTCACACTTCTCACACTTCTCACACTTCTCACACTTCTCACACCCCCCTATTATTTAAAGAATCTTCGCGGCACGCAGACCAAAAAGTAAACCGACAGCAATGCCAAAAAAGATAGCCAAAAAGACGACATAATATACTACAGCTAACATTACGTTTCTCCACAATTGTTTACTCTTAAAGTCTATTGAATCACTTGTGAGTGGTTAGTGGTTGAAAATAGGGCAAGGGAATAGTTAACAGTTAACAGTTATCAGTTATTAGCTATCTATCACTGATAACTGAATAATTGATCACTGATCACTGTAAAAGTGGGATATTTACCGAAATCTCGAACTCAGGTAGTGTAGAGATAAATAACTGTAACCGTGTGATTGCGTAGGTGCAGACTTGCCATAGAATACAGAACAAACAGGAGTATAAACTCCTTAAAAGTCTACGCTTATCTTAGAAAACCGCGATGCATCTACGCCACCTTGGCAATAACACTAAAGATATCTGTTCAGATAATAAGTTATTTATCGCTACCACCGGAGGTTATGGTGAGGAAGTTTTCACTATTAAAATCTTTGTTTTTTTTCGGATTTTCCATGTGCTTGGCGCTATTATGCGGAATAGGACTGGCACGACCAAGTTTTCCGCCTAATCTCTTGCAAGCACAAGTGAATATTGCGGGTACGAACATTAATGGGACACTTATCCTGACACAGCTAAATAATCAAGCGGTACGGATTCGGGGTAAGATTCAAGGCAACCCGGCCAATCTGACTCCTGGTCTGCATGGACTCCACATTCATTCTGTAGGCGTGTGTGACCCTGATGCTGATCCTCCCTTTAGTACTAGTGGTGGACATTTTGATCCTGGGCCTTTTGGTTCGGAAACTCCTGTAGAGGCGAACCATCCGTATCATTTAGGTGATTTACCAAACTTAGAAGTGAATGAACAGGGAGAAGCAATATACAATGCAGTGACTAGTCGAGTTACCCTTAGTGAAGGCCCCGTCAGCGTGTTTGATGGTAATGGTAGCGCTATCATCATTCACCTGTTACCAGATCAACAAAAAGCTAACGGTGAGGCGGCAGATGCAGGCGGAGGACGAATAGCCTGTGGTGTTATATCTTAATAAGTAATCATTTCGATTTTAGTTACGATCGCCATTCAACAGTCAACCTAGCACAACATTGCGGTAGAATATCCGACACGCGCTTGCAAAGGGGTTGGTGATGGCTTCCGTAATTAAAGTAAATCTACCGCAGCAGTTTTATAAGATTGCGATCGCACCAGGTAGCCTAGATCAATTAGGCAAATACATGACTAGTTTGCACTTAGGTAAGAAAGTCCTGCTAGTTTCTAACCCGACAATTTTTCAATTGTATGGAGAAAGAGCGATCGCATCACTAAAAATTGCGAATTTTGAAGTAGCAAGCCACATCCTGCCTGATGGCGAATACTATAAAACTTTAGCTTCAATAGAAAATTTATACAATACAGCACTGCAAAATCGCTTAGAACGCTCTGCGACGATGGTAGCTTTAGGAGGCGGCGTTATTGGGGATATGACAGGTTTTGCGGCAGCGACTTGGCTACGAGGTATTAATTATATACAAGTACCTACAACTCTTTTGGCAATGGTAGATGCAGCCATAGGTGGTAAAACAGGTGTCAATCATCCCCAGGGTAAAAACTTGATAGGGGCATTCCATCAACCACGATTAGTTTTAATTGACCCCAATGTCTTGAAAACCCTACCTATACGTGAGTTTCGTGCAGGTATGGCAGAAGTGATCAAGTATGGTGTAATTTGGGATACCCAATTGTTTGCCGAGTTAGAAGCAACTCAGCGTTTGGATGAGATGGAATATATTCAGTCAGAATTAATAGACTCTATATTAACTCGCTCCTGTCAAGCCAAAGCCGATGTCGTTAGTAAAGATGAAAAAGAAGCTGGACTACGGACGATACTCAACTACGGACACACCATCGGTCATGCAGTAGAAAGCTTAACCGGTTATACACAAGTACTGCATGGTGAAGCAGTTGCCATTGGCATGGTAGCAGCAGGGCAGATTGCTGTAGAGTTAGGAATGTGGACGCAACAAGAAACACAACGACAAGATGCCTTAATAGAAAAAGCAGGTTTACCAACAAAATTACCAAAAGAGTTGGATATTGAAGCAATTATTGAGGCGTTGCAGATAGATAAAAAAGTGAAATCAGGTAAAGTCCGGTTTGTACTACCAACCGAAATTGGTGCAGTGACACTAACAGATCAAGTACCAGCAGATATTATCCGACAAGTGTTAGCACGCATGTAGGGAGTATCCCGAGAAGGGAATAAGGAGGACAAGGAGGACTATCAAAGGCTCTAATAATTATGCAGCAAATAACTTCAATTTAACCGTCTGAAAAATAGATATCAAAGTAGCATCGCCACTCCCATTTCTAAACTTCAATTCAGCAACAATAGCAAATATTCTGATTTTATTTAGTAATCCACACAGCTAGCTGTAGTTCAGCGCATCAGCCACTTATAGGGAAATCATAAGCGATCGCTACTGCTGTGCTAACAAATAAAATATCATTGCCAAAATATTCCTCTTCCCAGCTATCTAAAATAGGGGATAAAACAATCCCAAAATCAAAGTTGGGGATCGCTATCTATAAATTCTTCCGGATGCATTCATTAATAAGACGGATAAAGAAATGGTAGATGCACCCGAGTTTGTAGCCTTCAGCCTCTGGCTGGGGGCTTTATTATAGCATGTTTAAATATATCAAAACTTCAGCCTTGGTACGGATTGAAAATTTTGGAACTTTGTTTATTTTTACCGGATGCTGTTGTTAGCATCATGGATATAGAAGAGGTAGATGCAACCGAATTGTTGCCCTCAGTCTTGCACTGAGGGTTTTTTGTAAAATTCCTAGTTTCCAATTAAAAAATCAATTACCTATTTTTTAGCTTAGAAACTGCGGCAGTAGACTTGGAGCTATAAAAAAGACATAACCAATAAAGGCAAACAATAAAGTAGTTAAAATAGTAAATACATATCCAATACACATCAGTAAACCATCAGATTCTATTGTTGCTACTGCTAATAGTAAAATACCTATAGTTGGGATAGGATTAGTAAGAGGAACTGGTGATATTAATAACACTGATAACCAAGAAATACAAAGTCCATTCAACCGCCAAGTATAAGGATTGTCAGCTATTTTGGACAAGCGAGGACGAGCAATTTTTTCTAGAATCCTAGTAACGCGTCGCAAATTTTGCAATATTACATTGGCAAAAGAACGAGGAAATTTATACGTAGCTATTTTTCGAGGTAACCAAGGCGATCGCCTTCCCAAAACCATCTGCATTGATAAAATCAAGCAAGCACCACCAAAAGGTCCTGTTAAACCTGGTGGCATAGGAAATAAAAAGGGTAAAACTAACAGTGCAATCACCAAATTAAAACCTCGTTCAGAAGTTTCTGTCAGAATATCTCCAAGCGACAACGGCTTTTCAGCTAACCGTTGTAACAGTAACTTGATATCTTGAGAAAATTTCAGGTGCATTTGGTGTGAGGCAATGTGAGTTTTCACAATACCGACTCTTACTAAATAAAATAAATGTCATTAGTTGCTAATACAAATATTCTGACATTATTTCCGAAAATCGTAGATTGACGGGTTAGTTGATGGTTGTTTGTGGTTAGTGGGTAGAGACGCGAGGAACATCGCGTCTGTACATTAGTGGTTAGTGGTTAATTGTTGATTGCTTACTACTTACTCCCCACACCCCTTATACCTCCATTGCCCCTAATCCCCAACGCCTCTTTCTTTATGCCGGGGGACCCTTACTTTACAGAAGCCGAGTAAAGCGCGTCTACGGCAATCGCTCATGGGAGACCGGTGAGTTCCCCATCCCCCCATCTAGCGTGGAACAAAAACAGCTACAGCTTTGGGAATCACACGGAAATAAGCAGGGGTATAGGTGGTGATTTCACCATCTGTATTAATGGGACGAGGTTTACGAGTATGTATTTCAATTTCCTGAACTTGTAAAGCGCGGACATTCCGCGCATTTATGTGTCGTCCTTGTCGCATTCTCGGCAATAAGGGAATAATCTCCCACCAGTGCCTAATCTCTAGACTGTACAAGTCTAATCTTTGATCATCGATCATGGCATCAGGTGCTACTGCCATACCACCACCATAGTACCGACCATTACCGATCGCAATTTGCACGGTTTTAACTTTAATTGATTGATCAGGTAAACGAATCTCTGCACTAAAGGGGCGAGATTCCCATATAACTTTCAGCGCGGTAAAAGCATAAGCAAATATTCCCCAACGCCGCTTGACTTCTTTAGTTAATCGCTGAGTAATTTTCACACTCAGTCCTAAACTGGCAACATTAAAAAAATATTTGCCATTAACTTCGCCTAAGTCAATGCGTTGTACTTTCCCAGTAGCAATCACTTTGCTAGCTTCGGACAAAGAATTAGGAATTTTTAAAGTCCTTGCCAGGTCATTAGCAGTTCCTAAAGGTAAAATTCCCAAAGGTAAATTAGTTTCCACCAAAGTATCTACCGCAGCGTTAAGAGTACCATCACCACCACCAACAATTACCAAATCCACTTGATGTTGGTATCTCCTGATTACGTCTGAAAAGTGCTGAGGATTTTCTGCGGATGCTGCAATCAATTCAAATCCTTGTTCTACAAGACAACTCATCACTTCTGACAAACGCTTTTGTCCTTGACGAGATTGACGATTTACTAACAGCAGTGCGCGCCGATTCATGAGTAGTACTTTTTATAGCTTATACGTAAAAATATTCATATACTGCCTACACCTTGTTGAAATTTGCTCTCAGACTGTGCAGGTATTTTTATGAAAAATGCTAATAATTCAGTTTTTATACGCCTATTATATAAGTTTCTTGATTATTTTTTCGGATTAGTTTTGTTTAGCTTAATGTTACTAATTATCAGTGCATTTTTACCTAGAAAATGGGGTAATTACTCACAAAATACTTGTGATATACAAATTTGTGTTTCTAATACAGGTATTCACACTAATATTATATTGCCAACAAAAAATAATATTTTTGATTGGCACAAATTTCTATCTATCGGCGAAATTGGTGTAGATACTGCACAAAATTACAATTATATAAGTTTTGGTTGGGGAGACAGAGATTTTTATATGTTAACTCCTGCTTTATCTGATTTAAAATTTTCTACTACTTTGAAAGCACTATTTCTTCCTACTCCCTCTGTAATGTATATTAAAGGGTATCAATCAATACCAAGGAATTTAGATGTTAAATGTATCCAAGTTAGCAAAAATAACTATTTACAATTAGTGGAGTATATTCAAGATAGTTTTCAGCTAAATGCAAATGGTGAAAAAGTTCGCTTAGGAAACGGTCACACTATTAATGCAGGCTTTTATGCAGCAGTTGGCAATTACTCAATCTTGCAAAATTGTAATTCTTGGACAGCAGCAGCTTTGAGAAAAGCTGACATTAATACTCCCCTTTGGGATGGACTTTCATCTGCTATTGTGTTGCACCTTAGAGATAGTTGTAATTAAGAAGGCAGACGGCAGAAGTCAGAGGGAAAATTCTGGTAGGGTACGTTATTGACACAGCATCCTAACGCATCAAAAATTACCTCATTATGCGTTAGCCTACGGCATAAAACATCCTACAAAACTAGACCAAATGAGTATGTAAATTAAAGGCGCTACTGCTTATGTTCAGCTACTTAAGACAATAAATTAAGTTGATTTATATCTTTCGATACAATAAACCTAAAGATGGAAAAAGTATTTTTTGAAATGTATTTATATTTTCATATTACAATTGCTGAGATTATATAAGTAAAATTCAACAAAATTCTGTTTAATTTAATAAAAAGGCAAAAGAAAGAAGTAATTCATGAATTTTACTTACTTACCTTTCACCTTAAAGTTGAGGTTAACCCTGATTGTGTTGGCAAAGTGGTGGAAAAACCACTTACTGAGAATTGTAATCACAAGTGCAAAAGATGTTGCATCACTTTTTATCTATGCAAATGATTATATTTAACGAAAATTTAGAAAACTTGTAGAAATTGAAGCTAGTAGTAGCAAAAAATCAAGACTGGGTAATTTTAAGAACTAGTTTAATTACAACAGCTTCTCTCAACATACTTGATCAAGCGATCGCCCAACTAGAGCGAACGGTAAGTGTAACGCAGAGATTAACAGCGATCGCATATTCACAAAAGAGCGATTCCAATACTTAAGCGTGAATACACATCCCTTTTCTTTTCCTTCTGCTCTCTGCCTGATTCAGAATCGGTATCACAACTAAATTTAATACGAATTCATCCATCAGTTATACGGGTTAATCAGTAAAGTACCTCCATTAGTTAGAGGAGTAAGAAATTTGAAACGAATAGTCTGGAGTTGGGAACATCTAAAATAAAGGAGGGACAAATTGTCAATCACAACCAATCGTCACCAGATTCACTAGAACTTGTTCTAATTGATGTCCTTTCATTAAAAGAAAGATATCGCAGACTTAAATAATGAAGTGAATCCTTAAGCCTGCGGCAGCGGCAAAGCCGTACATTCTTTTTCGCTCAGGAGAGAGTGAAAACTATGGTATTCAAAGACCGAACTGCGGCAGGGCAACTGTTAGCCCTACAACTAACAGCTTATGCTAACCGAAAAGATGTAATCGTATTGGCACTACCACGAGGTGGTGTACCTGTTGCTTTTGAAATTGCCCGCAAAATCAATGCTCCACTGGACGTTTTTCTTGTTCGTAAACTGGGTGTGCCTGGACACGAAGAGTTGGCAATGGGAGCAATTGCTTCTGGCGGGGTGCAAGTACTTAATGAAGGAGTAGTGCAAATGTTAAGTCTACCCCAAAAAGTAATTGAACGGGTTGCAGCCATAGAGCAACAAGAACTCAACAGGCGTGAGCATCTTTATCGAGATGACCGACCTTTCCCGGTTTTACATAAACACACAGTGATTTTAGTGGATGATGGTCTAGCCACAGGTACAACAATGCGGGCTGCGGTAGTAGCATTACAGCAACAGCAACCTGCTCGGCTTGTGGTTGCCGTGCCAGTCTCATCACCAGAAGCTTGTCAGGAGATGCAAAAGTTAGTAGACGAAATCGTGTGTCTAGAAACGCCCGAACCCTTTTATAGTGTTGGTCTTTGGTATCAAGACTTTCCCCAAGTCAGTGATGAAGAAGTTCGCAATTTGCTCAAACGAGCTACTAATAATAATCAACACTCAATAGTAGGTAAATAAAGCAAACAACATCGTATATTCAAAACTCAAAACTTAACCGCAGACAGAAGAAAAACAGTTGATAGCTTCTACTTGTCAACTGATTGAGGAGAAAGCAACAGCCATGCCAGACGTAACCACGAAAAACATAGCTGGGGCAGTGCGTGAGTTTGCCCATCCATTAATTGGTGCAACTGAGGACTACAATCCATTGATGGATCTGATTGGCAACGCCCGCTTTGTACTTATTGGTGAAGCCTCTCACGGGACTCACGAGTTCTATGAACAACGAGCTTTGATTACCGAACGGCTGATTCAAGAAAAAGGCTTTACGGCGGTGGCGGTGGAAGCAGATTGGCCTGATGCCTACCGAGTCAACCGCTATGTGCGGGGAGTAGATGACGATCCAACGCCAGCAGAAGCGCTTTCAAGTTTTCAACGCTTCCCAATGTGGATGTGGCGCAATACAGATGTGTTGAATTTTGTGGCTTGGTTACGTCAATACAATGATTCCCTAGCTGAGAATGCAACTAAAGTAGGCTTTTATGGGCTTGACCTCTACAGTTTGTATGCCTCAATCACAGCAGTTTTGAATTACCTGCGTAAGACTGATCCGGAGGCAGCCCAGCGTGCCTACCACCGTTACTCTTGCTTTGAAAATTTTGCAGAAGATACTCAGGTTTACGGGTATGCTACTGGTGTTGGACTAAGTAAGTCCTGTGAGGAAGAGGTGGTCAGCCAACTTTTGGAATTGCAACGTCGCAATGCTGAGTATGCCAAGCAAGATGGTCGGGTAGCCGAAGATGAGTTTTTCTACGCCCAACAGAATGCCCGACTTGTAAAAAACGCTGAGGAATATTACCGCTCAATGTTTCGTGGACGAGTATCGTCATCGAATTTGCGCGATCGCCACATGAGTGAAACTTTAGATCAACTTGTGGCTCACCTAGACCGCCAGGGACATCAAACCAAAGTTGTAGTCTGGGAACACAATTCCCATTTAGGGGATGCGCGGGCAACGGATATGGCACAAGCGGGTGAAGTGAATGTTGGTCAACTAGTGCGGGAACGATATGGTGATAAGGTTGTACTAATTGGTTTTACTACCTACACAGGTACAGTTACTGCCGCTACAAATTGGCATGAACCTGCTCAACTCAAGCAAATCCGTCCTGCCTTATCAGGAAGTTACGAAGATATATTTCATCAAACAGGCTTGTCTAAGTTTTTACTAAACTTCAAGGATAACAATCCGGTCATTCCTGTTTTGCAAGAGTCTCGATTGGAACGAGCTATTGGCGTAATTTATCGACCCCAAACTGAACGTACCAGTCATTACTTCTATGCTCGGCTTCCGGATCAATTTGATGCCGTCATCCATATTGATGATACCAGAGGAGTAGAGCCGCTAGATCGGATGGCTAAACAAGAAACGGGGGAAGTATCAGAAACTTTTCCTTCTGGTTTTTAGTGGAAAATTAAACTTATGCATCTTCACAGTCCTGCGTTTTTTACAGGGAACAGCATTCCATTTCAATATACCTGCGATGGTGATAATCTCTCTCCTCCTCTAAGTTGGGATAGTCCACCCAATGGTACTGTCAGTTTTGCTCTCATTGTGGAAGATCCTGATGCACCCAAGCAAACATTTACTCACTGGGTTGTGTATAATTTACCAGATCATCTTGAGTATTTACCAGAAGGTGTTGTCAATCATCCCACATTGCCCGATGGTGGTGTGCAGGGGAAAAATGATTTTGGTCAATTGGGATTTGGTGGCCCTTGCCCACCTAGTGGTACTCATCGCTACTTCTTTAAACTCTATGCGCTGGATCAAATGCTAGATTTGCTACCGGGAGCCAGCAAGGCAGACCTGATCGCAGCGATGGAAGGTCATGTCTTGGAAGCTGCCGAGTTAATGGGACGCTACACTCGGCAGAGTTAGTGGTCTATCACATTAATTTGTGATGGGCTACAAGATCCCCGACTTTTTAAAAAAGTTCGGGATCTGATCCCTCGCAACTCTTCAGAACTTATGTGGTCGTTACCTTTAGTCCTATTTTCGTAGGAGTGTAATAATGGCTACCATTGAACAATTGCAAGCATGGCATGAGTTGGCACAACAATTGCGGGTTGATAGTATTCGTGCCACTACAGCAGCTGGCTCGGGTCATCCCACCTCCTCGATGTCTGCCGCAGACCTGATGGCAGTGCTGCTTGCCAAGTATCTCCGTTATGACTTTAGCAATCCGCATAACCCCAACAACGATCACCTCGTTTTCTCCAAAGGACATGCATCACCGCTATTGTATGCGATGTATCGCGCAGCAGGGGTAATTGACGATCGCGAGTTGATCTCCCTTCGTAAGTTTGGCAGTCGGCTAGAAGGACATCCAACCCCAGTGCTGCCTTGGGTGGAAGTAGCAACGGGTTCACTGGGGCAAGGTCTACCAATCGCCGTTGGTATTGCTTTGGCTGGCGAATATTTAGACCAGTTGCCTTACCACACTTGGGTCTTGTTAGGAGATAGTGAAATGGCAGAAGGTTCCATATGGGAAGCCTTTGAACACGCAAATCACTACAAACTGGCAAATTTGATTGCGATTATTGATGTCAACCGCTTGGGGCAGCGAGGCCAAACCATGTTAGGTTGGAACACTCAAGTGTACTGCGATCGCGCCAGGGCTTTTGGCTGGAAGGCTATTGAAATCGACGGTCACAATTTAGAAGAGATTGATCAAGCATACTCAGCAGCTATAAATAACCTCGACTATCCTACAGTCATTGTAGCTCGGACAAAGAAGGGCAAAGGTGTTGCACATTTAGAAGATCTTGGCGGTTGGCATGGTCAGGCGTTGAAACCCGATGATGCTAAGGCAGCGATCGCCCAACTAGGTGGTGAACGTCACATCACTATTGTGGTCGAAAAGCCTGAGGAGCAACCTCAAACAGCTACAACTGGACAGCAGACTCAAACTCTCCAACTTCCCGTCTACCAAGAAGGTGATTTAGTGGCAACTCGTAAAGCTTACGGAGATGCCTTAAAAGCTTTAGGAGCATCTCGACCGGATGTGGTTGCCCTTGATGCTGAGGTGAGTAACTCCACTTATGCTGAAGATTTTGCCAAAGCTTACCCTGATCACTACTTTGAGATGTATATTGCTGAGCAGCAAATGGTTGCGGCGGCAGTTGGTTTGCAAGTGCGGCAGTATAAACCCTTTGCTTCTACTTTTGCAGCGTTCTTAAGTCGGGCTTACGATTTTATCCGTATGGCTGCTATCTCTCGCGCCCATGTCAAACTTGTTGGTTCTCATGCAGGAGTCTCTATTGGTCAAGATGGCCCTTCCCAAATGGCACTGGAAGATTTGGCTGCTTTGCGGGCAGTGTGGAATAGTACTGTACTCTACCCCTGCGATGCTAATCAAACTGCTAAACTTGTCGCTGAAATGGTAGATCGTGATGGCATTGTCTATCTGCGGACAACCCGGGAAAAGACACCTGTTATCTATGAAGCTGATGAAGATTTTTCTATTGGTGGCAGCAAGATCATCCGTAGTTCTGATGGCGATCAAGCAGTAGTAATTGCAGCAGGTATTACGGTACATGAAGCACTCAAAGCTTATGATCACCTCAAACAAGAAGGAATTACAGTGCGTGTCATTGATGCTTACTCAGTCAAGCCAATTGATGCTACAACCTTGCATCAGGCTGCCCGTGATACTGCTGGCAAACTTGTCGTAGTAGAAGACCACTGGAGTGAAGGTGGACTAGGTGCTGCTGTCCTTGATGCTTTTGTCGGTATAGGTACTGCTCCAGCTTATGGTGAATTGGGGCTGAATCTAGTGAAACTGGCAGTACGGGATATGCCAGGGTCAGGCACTCCAGAAGAACTACTTCATGCAGCACAAATTGACGCAGATGCTATTGCCCTGGCAGTGCGATCGCTTGTCAAACAAGCAGCTTGGATGCCAACAGAGTAATAACAAAGTTGCCCAAAAAGCTCTTTCCTTGTCATAAGGTACTTCTACTCACAAGTGCTAGAAGTACCTACGCCAGAAAGACAATTGTCGGAAGTAAGTTATACCAATTCAAAAAATGTTTGCGACAGATAAGGCATTGAGGATGAAGTCATAACCAGTCAAAGAAGCAGCAATTTGAGGAGTGAGGAGAGCTAGGAGTTGAGCAACCTTGGTTTGCAGATGCTCCAGGTGATCAAATAGCTCCCATTTCAAGTCTTGCTTGAGATATTCCCAAACGCGCTCTATGGGATTCAGTTCAGGAGAATGAGCAGGCTGGAACAAAAGAACAATATTCTCTGGAATTTGTAAACGTTTAGCTTTATGAAATAAGCCGTTATCAACTTGGAGAATGTTAAGTGATTTGGGATAACAGGCAGCGAACTCGTTCAAAAATTGTTGGTAGCATTCGGTATCAACATGAGAAAACTGCCAAAATAAACTTTCCCCAGTAAGTGGTTCAACTGCTCCATATAGCCAGAACGCTTTAAATTGCCACTGCCAATCACCAATAGGCTTAACTCCGGGAAGAGTAATTTTACGTCCTTCAATGGTTTTGAGTCCAAATCGACTCTCATCTTGTACAAAATAACGAATATTTTCGTACTGGGGCAAGATAATGGCACTGTATTGAGCAATTAATTGCAAGTCATCACCGAGTTTTTTTTAAAAGACTCTAGTTTTTCTTCGTCCTGTTTTCGGTTACGCGGACGTGGGACTTTCAGCTTGGCTTTGAGCCTGTAACGTGCCAGATGATGTACAGTTGCGTACTCAGCTTGCACACCCAAGGTTTTTTCTAACCAATGTTGTATTTGTGTGTACCGTTGAAACCCACCTTCTGGTTGTTCGAGTTGTTTTTTCAAACTCGATACAGCCCAATCTGGTATTGCTCTTTTTCGACCTGAACTCGTTCCAAATTCAACAACCGCCTCAATTCCTCCTTCTCGATAATCTGCCAACCATCGATGTACTGTAGCTCGATGTTTTCCCAAGATTTTAGCAATCTCACTTACACTCATTTCTTGCCCTTTAATCAGATATAGGGCTTGTATACGTTCTTTGCTCCGAGACTGTTTTTGATGTCTGAGCAACTTCTCTAGTTCCTCGACACTATCAACTATCTCGATCTGTGTTACCCCTACCATCACATACCCTGAATGCTACTTCTGTCTATTTTTACCATCTGTCGCATTCTTTTTTCAAATTGGTATTAGTTAATACAGAGCAATTTTGATGCGATCGTTCAAAGTTTGAAACCAGGATAACCTGGTTTTATTTTTAGTAATTGATTCGCCCGCAATTAAAGCAGTTAATAGCTTAAGTCTACTAGAAGTAGACTTATCGAATAAGTTTTTTAACCCCGCCCCTTTCACATGCATCTCGACTCATACAATAAGACTATCGTGGTAAAACGAAATGCTCTGTCAAAATCATGTTTTTACTACTTTAGTTAGTAGGTATATCATTCCTGGGGGTTTTGCAATAATTTTAATTTTTGCTTTCACTAATGAAAGGAAATATCAAATATTAGTGATCAATAAAAACTCTAATGGATATATGGTTTCATATTAATTGGCAAGAAATGTTTATTCCTAGCATTTCCATTGCTGAACTCATTATACGTGCTTCGATTGTCTACTTGGCATTGTTTTCTGTTTTACGCTTGCTTCCTAGCCGACAACTAGGAACACTAGGTATTGCTGATCTACTTGTGGTTGTACTGTTTGCGGAAGCGGCTCAAAATGCGATGGCAAGCAACTATACATCAATTACAGAAGGTGCTATTTTAGTCGGAACAGTTATATTTTGGAGTTATTTTTTAAACTGGTTGGGATACAAAGTTCCCTATTTCCAGCGCTTTCTAAATCCACCACCACTGCTACTAGTAAAAAATGGTCGTATAATTGATCGTCACATGAAAAGGGAACTAATTACTGAACAGGAATTGATGAGCCAGTTGCGTCAGCAAGGTGTGGAATCTCTTAAAGATGTTAAAAGGGTGTTTATGGAGGCGGATGGTAGTATTAGCGTCATCCGCCAGAAATCACAAACAAATTCTATGCCTAAGCAAGATGAGCAAAAAGTTAGCGGAAATTTTTAACAGTTATTAGTTACCAGTGAAAGCTACGAATTTATAACTGATCTGCGACCACTGATTTCAGCTTGAGGCACTAAAGTGCCTACTGCGAACTATGAATGAAATATAACTGTGATCAAGGGCAGTAACGCTAATAAGAAACTGTGCCAGGATAACAAGTAAGATTCTGATGTGGGTTCGCTTTTTTCTAGCAAAGCTTCTATTCTCTGTTCTAAACGAACTACACTACTAGAACCTAACGCTGCACAGCAGATTTCTGAGGTTACAGGTGGAGTACTGATTACTAATACTAGTGATTCCGCTAGTAGCAAGGGATCTACTTGTGATGCGGCGTGAGCATCAGCACGTAGTTCGCGCAATACTAATAGTTCTTGCCATAAAGCATCTGTATTTGGCAACCAAACAGTACAAGAACGCACCCAACCCAGCCAGAAAAACCAGAAGGTATCTCGGTAATGATAATGGCCTTGCTCGTGTGCTAGAACTGTCTCTAAGTGAGCGGGTGAAAGAGTTTCTAGTAATCCTTCACTGACAACGAGTTCGGGTTGCCAAAAACCAATTTGCCCTGCAAATAATGCCCCTGTATTCAGTAGTCGGACTTGTCTACCCGCTAGTTTTACAATCGGACACTCACGTGCAGATTTTACTGATCGCCATCCTTGCCATGCTAGTTTCATGCATAGTGCTGCAAAAAAAGCAAGCGAAATTAATGCTAATACATAGCCAAACCAGCCTGCTTGCAAACCACCCATTTTACCTTGGGGTCCCATATACAGCAAAGCGATCGCTGTCATGATGATCAATAAGGGGGGAAACAGAAAGAAAAACAAAGTTGTTTGCCACCTTTGCTTCCACGTACCTTGGGAATCACTCCAAGAGTGTCTAAGCCACCAAGAAATTGCCAAAGCTATCAAAATCATCAGTAGATGCATCACTTTTCCTCCCTCGCTTGCCGTGCAGCTTGAATGCGTTTGGCGATCGCTTGTATTTTCTCACTAGCTGCTTCATCAAGACTATCTGCAAAAGCAGCAACAACATCAGGGTTGCCTATCGCTAAAAATCGCTGTAATTGTTCATGGGCTTTGATAACTTCAGCTTGTTGTTTTGTGAGCAATGGTCGCCAGTAAAATGCCCGTCCTTTTTTGTCGCAGACAAGCCAACCTTTTTCAGTTAGACGACGTAACACAGTAGTTACAGAAGTATAAGCTAGTTCTCGGTTGGGATCAGCCAGAATGCGATCGTGTACATCTTTGACTGTAGCTGAACCAAGTTCCCAAATGATGTGCAAGATTTCTGTTTCCAGTGGGCCAAGAGATAGCTGTTTCGGGTGGTAGTCAGGTAGAGGTGCCATATTGATTTGGTTAGTAGTTAGGGTAGAGACGCGAGGAACATCGCGTCTGTACGTTAGTGGTTGGTAGGGGTACAAAACCTTATGCTCTACTAATTGAGTGGTTCAAACAACAAACTACTTAATTAACAAATTACTTATCACTCCTATAACTTTATTTAATATGAAGAACAAATACCAAGTAAGTGTATTTGTTCTTTTTTGAGATTACCGTTGATTTCACAACTAAATTGGCTGCCATTCTAACAACAAGATTGTTTATGTGATCGCATTTGTTAAAACCAGTGGTAAGAAACTACTACTATGGTCGGTGACATCCAACTGGGTAGAATGTGATATCGGCAGTCTCAAATCAGGTGTAACCCAGCGCGTGAAGCTATTCATTTACCATACTCCAGAATTAACTCCAGTGGATAAAGTGCCAGAATGCGCGATCGCAGTTGATGTACTGCGAGCCACTTCTACAATGGCAACAGTTTTAGCTGCTGGTGGTGAAGCAGTCCAAGTCTTCAGCGATTTAGATCAACTTATACAAGTTAGTGAATCTTGGCCAGCCGAAAAACGGCTACGAGCTGGAGAACGCGGCGGGGCCAAAGTTCCTGGCTTTGATTTGGGTAATTCTCCTCTCGACTGTACCCCAGACAGAGTAGAAGGAAGGCGCTTGTTTATTAGTACTACTAATGGCACTAGGACTTTACAACGAGTCCAAGATGCTCAAACTGTAATCGCAGCAGCACTTATTAACCGTGGTGCAGTGGTGAAATATCTTTTGGAGATGCAACCACAAACAGTATGGATTATAGGTTCTGGCTGGGAAGGTAGTTTTTCTCTAGAAGATACCGCCTGTGCAGGTGCGATCGCCCATGCTGTTGTAGAGCAAACTGGCTTACCAACTGACGAAATTGCAGGTAACGATGAAGTCATCAATGCGATCGCTCTTTATTCTCAATGGCAAGATAATTTATTAGGACTATTTCACTATGCCAGTCACGGCAAACGTTTGTTACGTCTGGAATGTTATGAAGACCTGAAATATTGTTCTCAAGCTGATATTTTAGATGTTTTGCCTGTGCAGAAAGAAGCAGGTATTTTAAAAAGATATTAAACAGAAGGATGAAGGATGAAGTGTGAAAGATGAAGTATCAACTTTAATCCTTCTGCCTTCTGAGTTGAAAGTCAGGAACAGGGAACAGGAAAAATTTCACTTTCATGCTTGGCGGTGAGACTTGTTTCATTGGGACTGTCCTGGTGCCTTCTGCCCTGGTGCCTTCTGCCTTCTGCTTCTGCCTTCTGCCTTCTGCTTCTGCCTTGGATTAAGATTTTGGTTTCAACAGTGGATACACACCAACAGCAAGGCTAATAAATCCAATCACAATCCACCATGTATCACTTTGCTCGACCTGCAAATCTTGTTGTTTGCTATTTCTGACAAAGTTATTAATTTGGGATGTGATCGCTCGCTGCTGATTCTCATCGCTATAACTTGTGAAGGAAGAAAATGGTACTTCACTGTTACTAGTTTTAATTACGATTTTCGAGGATTCGTCATCCTTAGGGCTATAATATTCGGCCCCCCGTAATTTGTTAATTGGCAATTCTTTTTCTTCAGACCAGAGGAAACCCGAACGTGCTAGTTTACAAGACGCTTGCTGCCCAGTTCGACTACAAGTAAGCTTATTTGATTGTGCAAACGAAATTAAAATAATCCCCAGTATGATAAAGCCGAGTCTCAGTTTCAATTTGACCTCCCAACATTTAAGTCAGTGATACCTCTATGCACAGGGAACACCGTCGTTTACGAGTGGTAAACTAAAATTCCATAGCAAATTTTTAGAGAAAAATCAGTAATTTTTCTCCAGGCAAATATTGTTCAGTGGTTAGTAATAACCACCGATAAAAAGTTTGATGAGATAGCTTATGAGCTATATTTTATGTTTTCAAATCTTTGTTGTCAGCCCGAAATTATACAATTTTGATTATGAAGTGTAAGCTATTACTTATATTATTTAAAAACAAAATAATACAAGGGGCAGAACCTATAAATTAGAAGCTGGAAATAAAATAAAGTTTTACCCTCTCTTATCAGTCTTTAAAATAAATACTTATTTTTTGTCTAAATAGTCAGTATTTTTCCTGATTTATAAAGAAAATTATGTCAAGTTGTTAATTATTATTCATTTTTATTCATCTTCTTACAATTTAAAAAAAAGAATTTGTTTTTTAAAAAATTTTTTCACTTAACAAAAAGGCTTGTAACTCAGTTAAGAATAGAATCACTAATTAGACTCGACTCATAAAAATTCTCATAAAATCTTACTTGTTAAATTGCTAAATAGTATGTATTTCTTTTTTCTCTCTAATCTAGCTCCTATCTGACACCATTGCTAAACCAGCTAGATAGCCTGTTGTCCAAGCACTTTGAAAATTAAAACCACCAGTTACACCATCGATATCTAAAATTTCTCCTGCAAAGTAAAGACCTGGAACCAACTTACTCTCCATTGTCTTAAAGTTGATTTCTTTGAGGTTGACACCTCCACAGGTTACAAACTCTTCTTTAAATGTTCCTTTACCATTAATCGAATATTGAGCTTGTATAAGTTCTTGCACTAATTGATTTAAAGTTTTGTTTGATAATTCTGCCCAACGATTTTCAGAAGAAATTCCTACATAAAAAACAATGTATTGCCAGAGGCGGTGCGGTAAGTCAACAGCGCGATGAGATGCAATGAGACGCTTAGGTGAATTGTTCTTAACTGTCAACAATTGTTGACGTACTTGTTCTTGTTTGAGATACGGTAGCCAATTAATAACTAAAGTGGCTTGATAATTACTTGAGTGTAGCATTCTTGCACCCCAAGCAGACAATTTCAACACGGCTGGCCCACTCAAACCCCAATGGGTAATCAGTAATGGGCCTATTTGTTCTAGATGGGGAGATTCTGGTACAACTAGCCGTAATTTCACAGGATTAACACTTACCCCAGCCAACTCTGTTAGCTTTTCATTTTTAATATTGAAGGTAAATAAAGATGGCACTGGTGGTTCTATGGTATGTCCCAGCTGTTGAGCGATTTTATAGCCTATGGGATTGCTACCCGTAGCTAATAGGAGGCGATCGCATTGTAATTTCTCGCCCGACTTTAGAGTAATCTCAAAGTGAGAGAGTGGGGAATTTACCCTTCCTAGTTTTACTCCCACCACCGCAGTTCCTGTGCGTAGTTCCACTCCAGCTGCTTTAGCTGCACTCATGAGACAGTTGATGATGGTTTCGGAACTATCTGTAGTGGGAAACATTCTGCCATCAGCCTCAGTTTTTAACTTGACACCATGAGCCTGAAACCAGTTGATAGTATCTTGGGATTGAAAGCGGGTAAAAGCGCTTAATAAGGCTTTGCCACCTCTGGGGTAATTTTTTACCAACTCTTGAGGTTCAAAGCAAGCATGAGTAACATTGCAGCGTCCACCACCGGAAATGCGAACCTTCGCCAATGGTTGATGACTGGCTTCTAGTAAAATCACATGAGCATGAGGATTAGCTTTGGCAGCAGCGATCGCGCTGAAAAAGCCAGCCGCCCCACCACCTATAACTACTATTTGCAATTTGTCATTTGTCATTGGTCATTTGTTAGTGATTAGTGGTTAGTAGTTAGTGGTTAGTAATTAATGGCTTACTACTCCTCAAACTCCACCCTTACCTTAAGCCACTTGCGCACGGCAGGTGACGCCAGGTGACGCCTCTTTCTTTATGCCGGGAAAGGAGTCCACCGTACTGCCTCGTCTAGACACTCCTCACACTCCTCATACCACCCACCTTCCCATCACCCCATCACCCCACCTCCTTTACCCTCACTCCTCAGGTTCAAACTCGTCTTTTTCTGCCCCACATACCGGGCATACCCAGTCTTCGGGTAAATCTGTAAAAGCTGTGCCTGCTGGTATGCCAGCATCTAAATCACCTTCTGCTGGGTTATATACGTAACCACAGGCTGTACATACATAGTTTTCCATTTTTCTGTTTTCTCAATCACATTTTTTTATTGTTTTTATATTAATTCTATTTACTCGGATTTGCGGTTTTTTACTTTTCACAAGATTCACACAAGAAGTTATTAAGTAATGGAAACATTTGAAAAATTACAAAATATTATTGATGAAGCAGTGATTACCGAGGAGGCTTTTCTGAAATTTTGTAAGTCTGTTTGTGTTGATAATCATGGTTTTGATTTACTCATCGTATTCTAAATTTGATTCAAAAATTACGCAAATATACCATTTGTTATACCAAGTGTTTAATCTTATTCTGAATATTTAAGAGAGAAAAGAGTAAACAATAGTGACCGTAAGGCCAAAGTTTCCGAATCTCATTCGTGAGTTGAGAAAAAGGCTAGGAATCTCACAGGAGCAACTAGCTCGTCAGTTAGGGGTTTCGTTTCAGACGGTCAACCGTTGGGAAAACGGTCGTGCTAATCCCTCACAAATGGGGGTAAAGCTAGTTGAACAAATGCTGATGGAAATGCCTACTCAAGATCAAGAATTATGGGAGCAGTATTTTTCAGACCAAGACCCGAACAGGTGAGAGTTTGAGGAAGGAGTCATGCCAGGAAATGAGTGGGAAAAAATACGCCACCTGTTAGTTCTCCAAGACTTACAAGGAAAGCGAACTATTCCCTTGAAAGAGGCTACATATTCTCTGGGACGGGATGTCAGAAATGCGATCGTTCTTCGTTCTCGATCTGTCTCCAGACAGCACGCCATTTTATTACGGGTAACTCTACCAGAGACAGAACAGTATGCCTTTCGGATTATTGATGGCAGTTTTAAGGGCAAAAGGAGTACAAACGGGCTATTCGTGAATGGTATGAAATGCTTCTCTCATGATCTCAAGCATGGAGATCTAATTGAATTTGGCAATAATCAAGTTAAAGCCAAATACTATGCGATCTCAAATTTATCAGAGCAAGCTTTTTCGGAATCTTGTGTTGCTGACGATATATCTGGCTTTCTATCGGAACAAGCCAATCCTGTTAATCCTTTTGAAACCCTAATTGTCCCTACAGATGGTGTCGAAGGTGCTAGCGAAGTTGCTCTCGCTCGGTTGGCTTCTTTCCCGGAATTGATTCCCAATCCGATTATTGAAGTAGATTTAGAAGGAACGGTAACTTATCTGAATCCTGCTGCGGCTTTGAAATTTCCCGACATTAGAAAATTAGGTGTACAGCACACTATTTTGGCAGGACTTGCTAACGCTGTTCAAAATCGCCAAGGGAATTCTTTTATTCGAGAAGTAGAAGTTGGGGAAGAAGTATTTGAACAATCGGTTCACTATCTTCCAGAAAGCGATTTAATCAGAACTTTTATTGTTAGGGATATCACAGAGCAAAAGCAGGCTGAGATTGAATTACGCCAGCGCGATCGCCTACTCCAAGCAGTAGCAGAAGCTACTAATTATTTACTTACAGAAATGAACTATGAAAAAGCCATTGATAAGGTACTAGCAGTTCTGGGTGAAGCTGCTCAAGTAGATCGGGTTTATTTGTTTGAGAACCATCCCCACCTTGTCACCGCAGAAATCGTGATGACGCTCCGATTTGAATGGAGAAGCGATTCTGTTCTGTCCGAAGGTAGTAGGCAAAATCAATCTTATCAAGTCTCCGAATTAGGTAACTGGTATACTACCCTCTCACAAGGAAAATCTATTCAGAGTTTGACTCAAGAATTAAGTGCTATTGACCAAGAAATTCTCCACCGTGAGGGCATTTTATCCCTATTACTTGTGCCATTGCGTCTAGATGAAAATTTCTGGGGTGTCCTTGGTTTAGCAGATTGTTGTAAGCAGCGCCAGTGGTCGAGGCACGAAGAATCCACTCTCTTAACAATGGCTGCTAGTATCAGTGGCGCTCGACGGCGACAACAGGTGGAAGAAATGATCCGTTACCAGGCTCTCCACGATTTGCTAACGGGATTACCTAACCGCTTGTTATTTAAAGAGCAACTGACCAGAACTTTACCGAATACGGCTCGTAGGGAAGAGAGTTTAGCTGTCATGTTTTTGGATTTAGATCGATTCAAAACAATTAATGATACTCTGGGACATACACTTGGTGATCAATTGCTACAAAATGTCGCCCAAAGATTACGGCAATCCCTTAGAGCTGGTGACGTTGTTGCTCGTTGGGGAGGCGATGAATTCATCATCCTTTTGCCCCAAGTAAATTATGTGGAAGAGGTAGCCCAGGTAGCCCAAAGAATCCTGCAAGAACTAGAAACAGCTTTTCAAATAGAGGGACACGAACTTTATATTAGTGCCAGCCTTGGCATTGCTCTGTTTGACGAGCATAGTCCTGATGTTGAAACTTTGATCCAACACGCGGATGCGGCTTTGTATCATGCCAAAGACGAGGGTAGGAATAATTTTCAATTTTATACAACTTCTATCAGTTCCAAAACTCCTGAAATATTGACTCTAGAAAAGAGCTTGCGCCATGCCCTAGAACGAGAAGAATTTGTAGTTCACTACCAGCCTCGGGTCAATATCGATACAGGAAAAATTACTGGTATGGAAGCGCTGCTGCGTTGGGAACATCCAGATATGGGATTAGTAGCTCCCAGTAAATTTATTCCCTTGGCTGAGGAAAGCGGATTAATTATCCCAATTGGAGAATGGGTGTTGCGGACAGCTTGTAGGCAAAATAAAGTTTGGCAAGATGAAGGATTACCTGCTTTGACTATGGCTGTTAATCTTTCTCTTAAACAGTTCCGCCAACCAGGACTAGTGGAGACAGTAGCTAAGATTTTGGATGAGACTGGTTTAAAAGCGCATTTCTTAGAATTGGAAATTACAGAAACAACTGCTATTGAGGATTTGGAATTTACTAGAACTGTGTTGCAACAGTTAGAGGAGATGGGAGTTCACCTTTCTATTGATGATTTTGGTACGGGTCATTCTTCTCTGTCACGTTTACAGCTATTACCACTCCACAATTTAAAAATTGACGGTTCTTTCATTCGAGATTTGACGAAGGATGTGAAAGTGGCTCACATTGTTAAGGCGATTGTTGGCTTGGGAAGAAGTTTAGGGTTGAGGCTGACTGCTGAAGGAGTAGAAAAGCAAGAGGAACTGGAGTTTTTAAAATCTATCAACTGCGAGGACGTCCAAGGTTTCCTCTTTTATCGTCCGCTTTCTGCTCAAAAAGCAACAGAAATTCTTTGGGACGAAGGAGTGAAGGAGGCGGTACGGTAGTGATACCGTTTCACCATAAGCCTGATATATTTGACAGGGAGACATAATCAGAACAGGGGAGGCAGTGGGCAAATGCCCACCCTACTAAGACTAAAAGCCTACCGCAGATTTGCCAGCGATGCATCTAACCACTTGTCAAAGTTCTGTTTCTGTGTAGCAGAGGGATTGGCTACAGGTTGCACCTGGTATTTGCTTGCAGGTGGAGAAGCTAAGGTGACAGGGTAGATGCGCAGTTCATCTTGGTGGAAAACCGCAACTTGAATAATGTCTTGGGGTTGGTAATCTTTCAGGCGATCGCTTAATTGATTCGCACTCACCTTGATCCCATCGAATGCTAGCAGTTCATCACCAGGATCAATCCCAGCCAATTGGGCAGGAGAATCGGCTTCGACAAATTTAATTATATCCCGTCCATTTTCGTTACCTACTCTTACACCTAAGTAAGGTTCTGTTTCTGTCTGTGCTACCAATTGCAAGCCAAATGGTTCTAAGTACTCATTGAAAGGCAATTCTTCAGTGCCATCTATATAGCGTTTAAAGAAATCAGATAAATCAATTCCTGCTACAGATGCTATTACTTCCTGCAACTGTTCTGAAGTATAACCAATTTCCTTTTTGCCAAATTTGTGCCACATTTGCAGCATGACATCATCAAGCGATCGCTTGTTGTTATACCGACAACGAATCAGCAAATCTAGCAATAACGATACCATTTCTCCTTTCAAATAATAGGAGATCTGAGAATTACCACTATTGGCATCCTGACGGTACAGTTTAATCCAAGCATCAAAACTAGATTCAGACAGAGGTTGTACTTTTCGCCCTGGAGTTGTCAGATATCTGGTAATTTCTTTACTCCAATTATTCAAAAATGATTTGACATCGTAAATGCCAGCCCGTAAAGGAATTAGCAAATCGTAGTAACTAGTGGTTCCCTCACAGAACCACAAACAAGAGGTATAGTTTTCTTGGTCGTAGTCAAAAACTTCCAGTTCCTTAGGACGAATGCGCTTCACATTCCACAAATGGAAAAATTCGTGGGCTACCAATTGCATAAAGCGATCATATTTTTCGCGATCGCGAAATCCAAATCGCTGATAAATCAACGAGCAACTGTTTTTATGCTCTAAACCCCCATAAGCTTGGGCAAATAAATGCACCAGAAACACATATCTTTCATAAGGCAAGCCACCAAACATTTGTGCTTCGACTTCAATAATTTTGCTGATATCAGCAATCATCTGCTGCACTTGGAAATTACCACGTCCCCAGATAGCTAATTCGTGGGGTTTATCTAGTACCTGAAAATGATAGAGTTGATGAGAACCAATCTCAAAAGGACTATCTACAAGGGTGTCGAAATCTAAAGCACAAAATGTGTTGGCTTGTCCCGGAACGGGTGGTAGTGCTGTAGTTATCTGCCATTCTGACCGGGGTGTCACAATAGTCACAAAAATTGGTTGCTTGTCAAATTTTGGTAGTCTAAAAAACAGCGCCGCACCATTAAAATAACCGTGGGTAGAATCTAAATGATTTGTCCGTACTGTGAGTTCATTAGCAAAAATACGGTATCTTATAGTAACTTCTGATACTTTTTCTGTTTCTACCTGCCAATGATTTTTACTAATTTTTCGCCAATTTAAGGGTTTATTGTTGGTAAAAGCAGTAAATCCCTGTAGATGCTTAGCATACTCTCGTACTAAGTAGGAACCAGGAGTCCAAACTGGTAACTTTAAATCAAGAATGGAAAACGGGTAGCCCACAAGGTGTAAAGTCACCTCAAACAGATGATTTTCTGGTTGAGGCATTGCCACCTGGTAATGAATAGTTGGTAATTTTTTTTGAACGCGCGTATCGGTACAAGGTGCTATTGTTTCATTCATCTGAACTTAAGAGTAAACATTGCAGAATAACGAGTCAAAAGATTAATTTAACTCATAATTCCTAACTCATAACTCTTGTGTGAACAAACAGCCAGAATGATGTGAAAGTATTAAACTTTGCCAGCCAAGTTCATCAATTGGCGAAAGTTGACGAGGCGAACCACTTGATTAGTAGTGTCAATTTTTATCCAACCTTTTTCGTCTAATTTTTCCATGATTTTAGTGGTTTCTTCAACCCCAATTTCTGTAACATCTGCTAAATCTTTAAAAGAAATGTTAAAAATTTCTCTACCTTTATGTGATTCTTCACTATAGCTTTCGCCTAAGCTGACAAGAGTGTGAGCAAGTTTGACTGCTGGTGGAGCAGAGCGCATTTGCAAGCGTACGTTTGCATATCGCAGTCGCCGTACCATTAATTGCAGCATTCGATGGTGTAGCTGCGGATCTTTAAATAATATATGAATAAATCTTTCTCTTGAGATACTCAGTAATTTCACTGTTGAAAGAGCAATCACATCGGTTGAACGAGGAGATTCATCCAAAATTGCCATTTCTCCAAAAAAATCGCCTCTACCTAAAATTGCTAAAGCAACAGAATCTTCCCCTATAGTGCGGCGAACTTTTACCCAACCAGAAACTACAAAGTAAACTGCATTACCCCAGGCATCTTCCATCAAAACAGCTCGTCCGGCTGGGTATTCGTGTTCAATAGCAATCGAAAGCAACCATTCCAGAGTTTGTGGATTGGCTGTACTCATTAAAGGGAAAAGTTCACTAAAAACCTCTGTATGCATGAAATGCAGGAATAATTGTTCGTTGGTGTAAGGCAGGAGGCAGGAGGCAGAAGGCAGAAGGCAGAAGGCAGAAGTATTAAAATTAATACTTTATCTTTCACACTTCATCCTTCATTAGGCTTTTCAACCGTAATTTTACTGTGTATAAAATTGCAAAATTACTATATATCTAACCGCAACCATGTGGTTAATCGGTCTAGAGTTTTATTACAGCATAAAAATTATGCGATCGAAATCAGGGGTTTTACCGAAAAGCAGAGGTGGGGAGACTTATCAACTCAAAAGAAAAAATTAAAAATTAAAAATTGGTAACAGAAGGGGACAAGGAAGATGGTTAACAACCACCAACCAACAAACAACTATCAACAAACAACCAATGACAAATGACAATTGACCAAAATTTATTTTGTCGGTGGTTCAGAGGTTTCAATTGTAAGTCTTTTTATATGCTGGTCTAAATTTTGTAACAAGTTGTTGAGAGCATTGAAAGTTTCTAGCTGACTAGAGTTAACGTTGCGGTTAACTAAAAGTCTCTCTTGTAATTCATGCAATTTATAGCTGAGTTGCTGAGAAATACCCAAGGCATCACGACTAAGGCGGGTTAACTGTTGTTGTTGATAAAACTTTAACGCTGCTCCTCGCAGTACTTGAAGGGTTGCTTCTTCGCCGTACATGCCTGGCATAACTCGCAAGCGCAATAATAAACGGTCTTGTTGATATAAACATTCTCTTTCGACTTGTTTGGGTTCTGCAAGTGTAATTACAGGCAGAGAACCAAATCGTTTTAACTCATTCATGACTCCCTGAAACACCGATAGAGGTACTTTCTCCAATACAGATTGCAAAACTCCATTTTCACTCCATAGAATTCTGCCTGTGTAGGGTAGTCTTTCTAAGTACAGCCGACCGATTCCCCCTGCTAAAACCCTAGCTAATAATTCTTCTAGTAGTTTTTTTGGTGGTAAGGTTAACAAGATCTCAACAGGAGAGAATTCTTCTGCTACTGGAACTGATAAAACATGTAAATTTCCTGTGGTTGCTAGGCTAATATTAGAATTCCCTTGTTCTGTTTGTTTTGCTTCTGTGGTGTTGGGGTTGGTAACAATCACGCGATGAGACTGAGGAGTATTGTGACTTACAGTTTCTAGCTGTGGCTTAGCAGAAGCATCCAATTGCAGGACAGTGTTTTCAGTTTGATTTGGGTTTGGGTTGGTTGGTTGCTGATTAGAGTCTTGTGGAATCGCTGAGGGGGATGTATTTTTGTAGTTTAGATAGGCTGAGAGTATTTTACGGTGGATATCGCCTGTAATCGGTTCACATACTAATGTACATTTTATGTAAGACAATATACGACGAACGTAATCTAACGCTGAACTATCTTCTTGATTGACCATACCCAATAACAAGCTGTTGTCTTCCATTTTGAGTGGCACAACTTGATGATAAAGGCAGGCTTCAAAGGACAGAAAACTTTCAATCAGCTGGAATACTTGCTCGCGTTCTATTCCTTGCTCCCATAATATGTGTGTGTCGGATGGTACTTCTTGCTGATCGCTAGCTTCGGTATCAATTGATTTGCCCTTTGAAGACAACATAGGCTTAGATTGCTTGAAATTTCTATATATCCTATTCTGCCCAGATTTTTTTTGGCAGTAAACAAATCATGACGTTTAGATAAATAAAAGTTAAATTAACTACAAAATAAGCAATTGCTTGATTTTGAATTTAATATCGCGAACCTTTAACAATAAATATCCAGCAGTTGGTAGTTGTTTGTTGCTTGTGTGGGGAGCAACTAACTCTCCTGATTTGTAGTTGCTCATAGAAAATCTTGTTGTGGTACAAGTAACAACCAAAAATGTTGCATACCCTACTCCCCTACTCTTCACTTCTCAAAGTTTGGGCGCTTAGGTAGACTTTAGTCCATTCACCCATTGCTTGATGGGTTTTAAGTTTTAATTTTTGGGCTACTTCTTCTATACTGTTGCCTGCTCGTCGTAGTTCTAGAACTTGTCTTTGAGTTGGGGTCAATTTTTCATGCAATTGCTGAAGTTGAGTTGGTGTTAGTCCCAGATTATGCTCTTTCAATGATGTTTGTAGCCAGGATTCGACCAGTTCTGGTTTGTCTTTGAGAGCAAAAACACGCACCGCGTGATAGCTAACTTTTTCCCGCAGTCGATAAATGACATTGATCGGCTTGCCTAATTTTTTAGCGATCGCATCTTGGGATTGTCCTTGTAAGTATAGCCGTAACCAATCTACTGCTTCTTGTCCGAGATTTTCTAGTAAGTAATTTTCAAATTCATCCTTGACTGATTGTCGCAGCGTCTGTTGTTCTTCTTGCTCTTGTGCTTCTTGATATTCTGCGACCGCTTGGGTATCTACTAAGTTGACTCGATTATCACTATCGTCAGTAAGGATCTCTTCTGAGACTAGCCTTACCATGTCGCTACCTGGTACTTGAGTTAAGCCACCACGTTGGGTACGACGTAAATAATTGACAAATCTGTAAACTAGTAGGGGTTGATTGCGTACTGGTCGCAGGCAATATTCTTCTATACTGGCAAACAGCAGAGCATTCCGTAAACGCGGATCAGTAGTAAATTCCGAAATCAGAGCCATTTGTTGCTGCATATAGTTGTCGCTTTGCAACAGTTCTTGAATGACTTCTTGTAAGACATCCAAAACTGAACGTTGGCGATCGCGACTGAGGGCAACCCATGTCTGAATTTTATTTCGTAATGTTACTAAACTACCTAAACGAGTCAGTAAATTTTTGTAAGCAGCTTCTCTTGATTTGCCTAAGTAACGTTGATTTAAAATCTTCCAGCGATATTCCATCGCTTGTTTAGCAATATCTAATTGCTTTGGATCTTCAAATCGCTCTTGATTGCTGCCTAGCAGCCAGCGAACAATGCTTTGTTTATTCGCTGTGGTTTGTCCTAGACACTCATTTTCTAGCCGCTTATGCCAGAATTGTGCCACTTTATCCGCCTCAGAAGCCATAGTGAGATTGCGCTCCTCGAAACCCTGTTTTAAAGTTTGCTGCATCACAACCTCCATTTTTCACCTCACTCAAGTTTTCGACTGGCAGTTGCTCCCAATTGCATGATGTTCTGATAGAACATCTACGTGATTCTACTTTTATTACGTTTTGACTCACGGGTTTTATGCAGTTACTTCTGCTTTCTCATCATATTTTCATGTTCATCTTCCCGAAAATCATGTTTTTTGAGCAATTTTCCCAATTAAATCAAATATTTAATTTTGTAAACTAAATTAGTTCTTCCACTTAGACAGATAACAAAGTTATCAAAGGCTGAATATCAGCCTTTTTTACCATTTTCAGACGATTGTTGCCCTCAATTTCTAGACGTCGTTTAAACTTTTTTAGTTTCACTCCTGTGAAGTATGCCCTAGTGTTTCTGAGTATTAGAAATTTTACTTTACCAAAAACTCGTAAATAGATGTATTTTTAGCAACAACTATCAAGTAACATTACGTAAAAAAATCAAAGCAACTCTATATAATCACTCAAAATCTTTTGAGAGAAAATACCATACAAGATTATTCTGAAAAAGTGACAGAAAGTTTTACAGTACCCTCTAGGGTACTTTTAATTGAGGGAGCAAAACTTAAAATCACTGAATGTCTTTATAAAAATTTTGAACTTTTGTAGCGGTGATGAGTATATTCATAAACTATACGATTAGTCAACAGCAAAGCCAAAATTTATATAATCTTGAATTGTAGAGCCTTGACTCTAAATGTTGAACTTTTGGACTACTTCAGTTTTAGTAAAAATCATCAAAATGTCAAAAATTTGATTAACCAGTAAACACCCTCAGAGCGGAGAACCGCTTTCTGAGGATAAAGTAAGAAGTACGAAGGACTATTTATCTTTGTGCTTACCTGCACCAAGAGGCTTTGCATCTACTACACTGATTAACGATTATTAGGTCTAGATACAATTGGATTTTCCACTGCTTGCCTATACTGTTCGACTTCTTCTGTATAGCCAATTGGCAGAACAGCTTCTACGTTTTCGTGAGGACGAGGAATAATGACCCAAGTTTCTAGAACACCGCCGTAAACATTCTCTACAGCTTCTACACCGGCTGCGACAGCCGTTTTTACCTCTTGTATATCACCTCGGACGTTCACAGTAAAGCGAGCGCTACCAGCTCTTATATAACCTACGAGGGTGACTCGACCTGCTTTCACCATCGCGTCTGCCGCAGCTAGTACGGCAGGAAAGCCCTTAGTTTCAATTGATCCAACTGCCTGTAGTGGCATTGGTTGTCTCCTATATCAGTAAAAGTTATGTGGCGCTACCAATTAATTGTACGAAGGTTGCTACATATTTTATAGAGTTAAATCTATCATCTTTATTATTCCGGGAAGCAAGTACAGTACATAAGATGATTTGAGAACCAAATTCAGAAAATGCGAAATGGCTCTGATTTTTTAGTGAAATGTATAGGTAGGACAGATTCTACATTCTCTGGTGGATTGGGAACAATATAGTGGGTGATTAGTTGACCACCATCACCTTGAGCTTGGTTGCAGGCTTCTATACCTGCCGCAATGGCTCTTTTGACCTCGGCAACCTGTCCTCGCACGGCGACTAAAAAACGAGCGCTTTCTGCTAAACCGTAGTATACAAGGGTAACTTCAGCAGTTTTGACCATTGCGTCTGCTGCTGCTAATACAGGGGGAAAACCTAAAGTTTCTATAACTCCAACTGCCAGTGGCATGGCTTAACTCTCCAAAAAGCTTAAGCAATTGTGATATTTATTCTACGATGCGCGGGGAGAGGTGGGGAGGTGAGTCCCCCATGAGCGATTGCCGTAGACGCGCTTTACTCGGCTTCTGTAAAGTAAGGGTCCCTCGGCATAAAGAAAGAGGCGTTGGGGATTAGGGGCAATGGGGAGTGTGAGGGGTGTGTAGACGCGTAGCAGCTTAAGGTAAGGGTGGGGTGTGTAGACGCGCTCATAGGCTTAAGGTAAGGGTGGAATGTGAGGAGTAAGTATTAAACAACCAATAACTACTAATGTACAGACGCGATGTTCCTCGCGTCTCTACCCACTAACCACTAACCACTAACTACTAACCATCAACAATCAACGATCAACAACCAACTAATTACTAACTACCCCGAAACAGATAGGATCAATACTGTGAGAATCCAAACCTCTAAAAATTCACAGGGGAAAACGCTTTATGAATTTGCTGCAACTCCAAAATTGGCTAGACAATACTTCCTTTGCCGTCCTTTTTACCACAATGCTGATTTATTGGAGTGGGGCGGCTTTTCCCAACTTGCCCTACTTACCAGCATTGGGAACCGCAGGAATGGCGATCGCGAATTTGTGTATTGCCACAATGTTAGGGGCACGATGGCTAGAGGCTGGTTATTTCCCTCTCAGCAATTTGTATGAATCTCTGTTTTTCCTGGCTTGGGGGATCACTACCATCCATCTGATAGCAGAAAACAACAGCCACAGTCGTTTGGTGGGAGTTGTTACTGCCCCTGTTGCTATGAGTATTACTGCTTTTGCTACCCTCACACTACCATCTCAAATGCAAGTAGCAGAACCTTTAGTACCTGCATTGAAATCAAACTGGTTAATGATGCACGTTAGCGTCATGATGTTAAGTTACGCCGCTTTAATGGTAGGTTCATTGTTGGCGATCGCTTTTTTAGTCGTTACTCGTGGGCAGGAGATTCAACTCCAAGGTAGTTCTGTCGGTACTGGTGGCTATCGCAGCAATGGCTACCGCTTGCAAAAAGCAGGTGAATTAATTTCTCAATCATCAGCAATGATTGCAGACAATAATGGTAATGGTGTTGTCCGTTATGAATCCGTCAACAATGGTAAAACCGCCGTTTTGGATACTGTCTTAGCACCTACAATCCAAAATCCAAAATCCGACACTCAAGATTCTCAACCTCTTTCTCCCCAACGTCTTAGCCTGGCTGAAACCTTAGATAACATCAGCTATCGCATCATTGGACTCGGATTTCCTCTGCTCACAATAGGTATTATTGCTGGTGCGGTTTGGGCTAACGAAGCTTGGGGTTCTTACTGGAGTTGGGACCCTAAAGAAACTTGGGCGCTAATTACCTGGTTAGTATTTGCTGCATACCTCCACGCCCGTATTACTCGTGGTTGGCAAGGGCGTCGCCCAGCTATTTTAGCTGCTAGTGGTTTTGTCGTAGTCTGGGTTTGCTATTTGGGTGTAAATTTGTTGGGTAAGGGTTTACACTCTTACGGCTGGTTCTTTTAGAAATCTTGCCCTTCACTACCTCTTTATTTAGCAAAGGAGTAACTATACCAATTCTATTAAGGTTGACATTAAATTTTTTCAATAACTACAAAAGACACACAGGTAGAAAATTAAAGAGTTCATAAATCATCCTTGATCAGGATGGATAATTTGAAATTAACTGCAATCTCCTGGGAACTATAAATTTAGTTCTAGGAGATTGATTATGAATGATAAGTGGGAAGCGTTAAATCCTGAGGATGATGTTGTGTATTTTCGTCAACCTCTGTTTGAAGATTCAAATCATACCCAATTATTATTTGAAATAATAAATAAAATTAAGGCTGCTTCTTGTGAAGGTGTTTCATTAAGAGTATTTTTTGAAGAGGGATTAGATTGTCACGTTTTAGTCCCTAGTAAAAAGTGGCGAGAAGGTAAAATTAGATTATGTGTCGAATTTTGCTCTAATGAACCGGAAGAATCAGATAATAGTCAGCAAGAATCGGAAATAGAGTACTATCGCCAATTTAAAGACTTTAGTAATTACAAAGAGTTTAATAACTAATGTTTTATATTTTTGATTAAACGCACCAGGGCTACAGAGTCAGCAAGAGACACAGAGGTTTTTAAAGATAATTAGTACTGCAAAATTCAAAATCTGATAATTTTTTGTATAGTAAAAGCCCTCAAATAAATCTTGTGGAACCAATCCCAAATCCAAAACCTCAAATCCAAAATCGGTTAATATGGACTCCCCTACACGCAAAAATCCATCGCACTATCCGATCGCGTCACCTGTTTGAACGTAATCAGTACTTACTAGTTGCAGTTTCTGGTGGACAAGATTCTCTTTGTTTAATCAAATTATTATTAGATTTACAACCAAAATGGGGATGGAAGTTAGGTATTGCTCACTGTGATCATCGCTGGCGGACTGACTCGCAGGCTAATGCCCAACACATAGAAAATTTGGCTAAAAATTGGGGTATATCTTTTTACTTGCAGACTGTAGAAGCGCAAGAACAACAGTTAGTACAAACTGAGGCTGCTGCACGGGAATGGCGTTATCAAGTTTTGAGTGCGATCGCCCAGGAGCATAATTATAAATGTGTAGTTACAGGTCACACAGCCAGCGATCGGGCAGAAACACTACTTTATAACTTAATTCGCGGTACTGGTGCTGATGGTCTGCAAGCTTTGAGTTGGCAACGTTTACTTGTTGATGGCATTATGCTGGTGCGTCCACTTTTAGAAATTACCCGCATAGAAACCGGGCAATTTTGCCAAGATTTGCAATTGCCGATCTGGGAAGATTCTACAAATCAAGATTTAAAGTACGCCCGCAACCGCATTCGCCTAGAACTCATACCATATTTGTCAGAAAATTTCAACCCAAAAGTAGAATCAGCTTTAGCTCAAACAGCAGAACTACTGCAAGCGGAAGTGGAGTATTTAGAAAAAGCTGCTCAGGCTTTGCGAGAAGAGGCCATGAGGGGAGGAACGATTATCCAATCAGATACTCTCGACCACCCTCTCAGACTCAATCGTCGCGTGTTACAGAAAGCCCGACTTGCTCTGCAAAGACGTGTAATGCGGCAAGTGTTACAACAAATACTTCCTGTAGCTCCCACATTTGAGCAAATCGAAAAACTCACAGCTTTAATTACAGCACCAAATAAGTCCCAAACTGATCCATTTCCCGGTGGTGCGACAGCGATAGTAGAAAGTGATTGGATCTGGATTAAATCTTAAATCAATTGTAAATTTATAAAAGTCGGTAATGCATAACGGCCCGAGTGTTTAGTTATCAATTGCAAACAGCTAACTGTTAACTGTAAACTGATTACCAATCACCGCCGCTAACGGATAATTTATCTATGTTTATCTGTGTACCCTACGGGAAGCCGCCCTTAGGGGCGTCTACATCTGTGTGCATCGGCGGAAAGTTTGAGCGCCGGCTTCCGGCGATCTAAAGCTTTCCAAGAGAGTGGTCGATTTCCAAAAAATGATTTTGGTCAGAGCTTTAACTCACATCAGCCATAATTCATAATTTTTTATGTTGCTGCTAATTCTGGTTGAGAAATTAAACTCAGCATAACTTGACGCATCTGGGTAATAGCCTGGAGCTGAGAATCACCAATTTGTTGAACTTCAGCTAAAGATTCAGAAACGCCTTGGAGTTTCTGTCGCAACCCATCTAAGGAATCTTGAATTGGTTGTAAAGCTTGTTGATATAAATTTAGCTGGCCTTGGGATTGGGCAGTTGTTGTTCGCAAAGACAGCAAATTTTGCTCCATTGTTTGCAGTTCCTCGCGTTTCATGACCTGTTGTTGAGTTTGCTGCTCAATATCTTCTTGCATCTGATTAATACTAGCTTGTACCTGCTCAATCTCTGTTTCCAGATTTTGTAGAGTTTCTGACAGTTGTTGTCGTTGTTTTTGGATTTGTTCGAGTACTGGACTTAAATCTAATTTTTCATCTTCATTCACGGGGGTTTGTCCTTGTCGCCGCAGTAGTACTATTTTGTGTTGCTTGAGCAGTGCTTGACACTCAAGTAAATGGCGACGTTGTCCTACCAAAGTTTCATTTAACATTTGGTAGTGGTCTTTTTCATCAGCTAGTTCAGTTTCTAATTGACTCCGTTCACTTGCTGATGCTTGATTAATTTTTTGTTGGATTTCTTCTATAGCTTCTTGTTTATATTTCAGTTCTTGTTCTTGATCGTTGACGAAGCTTGAGTCTATGTTAAGTTTGTCCTGCAAATTTTGCACTATCTTTTGCAGTTCTTCTAGAGGCATTTTTTCCAAAGTTTCAATATCAATCTCTGGAGAGGGAACAACATCACTAGAATTTGCAGCTAAAGAGTAAATTTGTTGGTATAACTGTTCCTGGTATTGCAGCTGCTCTTTGAGTATCCGAACATACTCTTGTTTACTATGGAGAGTAGTTGTGTTCGCCTGCAACTGGACTGTTTGTTGTTCTAGAGAATTTTGAGTTTGCTGCCATTCATTTTGGCATTCTGAGACAAGTTGCGACAAACGTTCAACTTCAGCCTGTTGTTCTTCAGTTAATATTCTTTGTCGTTCTAGTTGTTGCCAGTGGGGATTGAGCAAAGCTTGCTGTTTTTCCACCATTTCAAATGCTAGATGCAGATTTTCCCGCACTATTTCTGTGGGAGCAACACTACTAGAAAGCTGATGCAGCAACTCTTGTAATACCCGACTTTGCTCTTCATCCATCACAGTCGATGGCTGCAACTGTGCTTGGTGTTCTTCTAGGCGGCGCTGCTCACCCCGCAAATGCTCCCAAGCTCCTTCCAGTTCTTGGCGGTTACGCTCAATTTCTTGTTGCAACCTTTCGATATCAGCACGGGAAGTTTCAACTTCCTGTTTTTCTGCATCTAGGCGTTGAAACTCATCCTCCATTTGTTGCAGTTGTTCTAAGCGCGTTTCCATTTCGATTTCGCGGCGGTTAAGTTCCTGCGCTTGAAATGTCAGCGACTCTTTCCACTGGTCAATTTCTTCTTCCTTCAGTTTAAATTTTTCTAATTGGCGAGAAAAATTCTGCAAAATGTTGACTAGTGGTCGTCCCGCTTCTTGAATTCGCTGTACTTGACGCTGAGGATTTAATTCTACGAGTACGAGAGCACCATCATTTAATTTACTGGCTTCTTCAACTGCAATGACTTCTTCTGACCCAGTACTCCAACTCTGGTCTGTCCGTTGACAAACCAGAAGTTTCAGTTCCGTTTTGCCACCACCACCAAGTAAACCGCCTTTTTGTTTTTGTACTTCTGCTAAATACAGCACACCTTTAATCCTTTTGATGCACTTAATAAATTTGTTTTTGGTTATACATTAGATAATTACGTTAACCTGCCTTGTTTAACCCTAATCAGCATTAAGACAAGACAGGCAAAATTTATGTATAGACAGGAAATATCACATCTGGATATTTATACAACCAAATTGTTGTTTCTTCAATATTTTGTACTGTTGTGAGTTATGATGACTACCGTGTTATCACTCACTTAATCTAGGTATATTAAAAAATATTAAATTTTGTTGGTTGGTGGTTGATTGTTGATGGTTAGTAGGTCCCCCTTCGCCCCCTAATCCCCTCCAGGGGACCCCGAGTTCCCTCTTGTCCTCCCACCTCCCCACCTCCCCATCCCCCATCTCCCCAATCCCCGTTCCTCAAAAAAGGAGTGCCTTTTCACTAAATGCAGGGAAATTTATATGAAATAGATATCCGCAGTATCCTGCAATTGATAGAGTTGGGGCAGCGTACTGGACAACTATTTGTAGAGGCTCATAGCTTTCACAAGATTCCCCAACTAGGGAGAAATCAGAATGGCAAGAATTTATCTTGGTTCATATTTTTTTTGAACGGTGAGATTATTTATGCAACCAATAGTGAGAATAGTTTATTGCGCTTGAGTGATTATTTGCGTCATTATCAAGTCAAGTTGCAGCTAGATGAGGAACAACGAGCCTGCTTAGAACCCTTGAATCCTCCAGAATATGCTTATTTATGGACACTATTAGAGCAGAACATTATTAATCCAATCCAGGCTCGCAGTATTATTCATAACTTAGTACAGGAAACTCTGTTTGACCTGCTGAATGTCCAGCAGGGTAGCTTCGTTTTTGAAGTGGGTTCTGCACTGACACCACAATTAACGACTTTAGAGATTACACCTTTACTGAGCAAAATCATGAAGCAGGTGCAACAGTGGAAACAACTGTACCCTTACATTCAGTCTCCCGAACAATTTCCCATACTCACTGACATTGTTAATCTACGCTCTTCACTACCAGCAGTGACAGTTAATAAACTACAGCATTGGGCAGGTGGTCAAACATCCCTACGCCAATTAGCTCGTTATCTCAACCGCAATATTGTAACTGTCGCTAAGGCCATATACCCGTATGTTCAACAGGGCTGGGTACATTTAGTAGACTCAGACACAACTGAATTATTAACAAACCAACAAGACAAAACACTTACCTTACAAGAAAATCACAAGCAACGCATATTATGTATTGATGATACACTCAGCATTTGTACGCATATAGAGACGATTTTGCAAAATCAAGGTTATGAAGCGATCGCTATAACTAATCCCCTAGAAGCACTTAGTCTAGTTTTTCAATTCCAACCAGATTTAATTTTTTGTGATGTTGCCATGCCACAGTTGAATGGATACGAGATTTGTGCAATGCTGCGATACTCCCAAACGTTTCGGAATATACCTATTATTATACTTACTGCTAAGGAAGGATTTTTTGATCGAGTCAAAGCCACAATGCTAGGAGCTACCGATTATTTAACCAAGCCATTTGGGCATACTGAATTAGTAGTCCTCGTGGAGAAATATTTAAACTACAGTGAAAACAAAGTAACAAAAGAAACACAACACTTGTTGATCCGGTAAAAGATAGAGTAAAAAATAATATCTACAGAACCAGCCAGCCTAAGAAAAACCTCATTACCTAGTAAAAGTGAAAAATAGATTTATTTTATACAGTAAATGCTTACGGGGAAATCAGGGCATGTTCCCAGTAGGAACGTCTACATCAGGAGGTAGATAGGGGCATTTATGAGTACAGTTCTGATCGTGGAAGACAGTATCGCCCAAAGGGAGATGATTACAGACCTCCTGAAAGCGAGTGGCTTAACAGTAACCCATGCCAGTGATGGAGTAGAAGCGTTGGAAGCAATTCAAACAGATCCTCCTGATTTAGTGGTATTAGATATTGTCATGCCCCGAATGAATGGCTACGAAGTTTGCCGCCGATTAAAGTCTGACCCCAAAACCCAAAATGTCCCTGTAGTTATGTGTTCTTCCAAAGGAGAAGAATTTGATCGTTATTGGGGAATGAAACAAGGTGCAGACGCCTACATAGCCAAACCATTCCAACCGACTGAGTTGGTGGGAACAGTCAAACAACTACTGCGAGGATAAGGATGAGCAGAACATGGTCAACAAACCGGACTTTTTAAGAGGCAGTGGACAAGATCACTTTCGTCCTGAATTACAAGTAGAAAGTCCTGAAGGTGAGTTACATTTGCGGTTTTTTATTCCTTCGCGTCAGGAGTTTGCACTACCAGCAACTGGTATTCGCGAAGTCATCGAACTGAGTCCTGATCGAATCACCCCAATCCCTAATGCTTCTCCTTTACTTTTGGGTACTCTAAATTTACGAGGTCGAGTAATCTGGGTGGCTGATTTAGGTCAATTTCTGGGAGAAGCAACAGCATTAAACACAGATCGCGCCGAAATTTCGGTGATCGCTATAGAAGAACAAGACACAATTGTAGGCTTAGCAGTAGAAGAAATTGGCGGTATGCATTGGCTAGACGCACAGCATCTTATGGCACCAACAAATGTAGCGGATACTATGGCTCCTTTTTTGCGGGGAGAGTGGTTATTAGATGCTCAAAACAAGCAGTATCTGCGACTACTAGATCAAACAGCAATTTTACGTAGTGCGCGTTGGGCAGGATGAAATAGGGAGGCAATACATGGCAGCGAGTATAGAAGATTACGTGCAGACATACCAACAGGCTCTAACAGCCTACGCGCAACAAGACTACCAAGGAGCAGCCACCCTGATTGACGAGGTGGTGCAAAATCTACCAAATGACCCTAATACCCATTTGTTGCGGGGTCACGTCTACTATGTTTTACAGCAGTATGATGTAGCAAAAGTAGAATATCAAAAAGTATTGGAATTAACTCAAGACCCAGAAATTACTGTTTTTGCTCAAAGTGGTCTGGATAATATCAATCAATATCAACAGGAATTAAATGCTTTGACGGATGAGGATGATAACTCTCAGCAATCTTCACAAGATTCTTTTATCTTTGCGGCAGCAAAACCAGCAGAACAAGAATTAGAAAAATTAGAAACTTTAGAAGACTTAGATAGTAATAGCTTTGACTTTAATGGAATCGCGAGTCACGAAGAATCACCAGAAGATATAGATAACCCATTTGGAATATCTACAGATAGTAGTGGTTTTGAGCCAGGTGTAGACTCCTGTGAAACTTTCAACGACAATCCTTTTGCCTCATCTCAAGCAGATGCACAGCCAACTTCACAAGCTAATATCTGGGAAGGAGCAGAGTTAGAATTACCTGCTTTTTTACAGGATGACAAATCATCCTCTACAGAAAAAACAGAAATTAATGACAATTTAGCAAAAAGTGATACAAGTACTGCTCACCAGAATTTAGAGAAAAATCAGCCCAATATTCGTGAGCCAGATTTGGCCAAAATTACTTTAACACCTAATCATAGCTTCAATAGTCAGGAAAATGATTCTGCTGAGCAAATCTCACATAAATATAGTGATGATAGTTTGCAGAACATCCATACAAGGAATTTTGACCAAGAAACTTTACTGGTAGAAGAAACAGGAACAGATATTGAAATCACAGAAATTAATAGTGTGGAATACAGCAGTAAAGAAAATTTTTCCTCAACAGCCTCTTTCAACAGCACTTTTACCATAGACGACAAACAACTAAACTCCAATTTCTCAATTAAGCAAAACCAGAACTTTGATGATGACAGTTTTGATCTAGAGGCATTTGAATCAGCTTTTGGTTCCCAGTCATTCTCCCAAAACGAACATGAAGGTATTAACAGTAAATTAAATGGCCAGATTCCTCAAGGTAGCAACATTGAGTTTTTAGATGACTTTGAGGAATTTGACGATTTGGGAAATATTCAGGCAGAGTTTGATTTTGTGACTAATTCTAGTTTCGGTAACTCGCAACTAAATTCTGGCTCACTCACATCAAACAGTGGGAGTTACAGTCAAGCCTTTGAAAATTCTGGGATTGCTGAAAAAAGGAAGGAAACTGGAGATAACTCCACACAAAGCGATCGCGATGATGAATTGTTTAGTATCACTGGTTCCCAAGAAGCAGTCCCAGTTTTTACCCAAACAGACGTTACTAACATTGAACCTCAAGTTAGCGTAGAACAAGGCATTCTCGCACCTCTAGAAAATGCCCCACTAGCCAAAAAGCAATGGATAGTTGCTGGGTGTGTGGGTGTAGTTTCCGCAGTGGTTGTAGCTGTAGTTAGTTTCACTGCGACAACAGTTTCTCCACCCCAGCAACGGGAGTCTGTACGCAATACTGGTTGGGCAATGGCATTAGCAGCAGGGCTTGTCAGTTTTGCGACTACGGGGATTATGGGCAATCTTACTCTCAAGCAAGTCCGTCGCACGACTAAAGATTTGCAAAATCAATTTGATGCCATGCGTAAAGGTAATCTTAGCGTCCAAGCTACTGTCTACTCAGAAGATGAGTTAGGACAGTTAGCTGCTGGCTTCAATGAAATGACACGAGTAATTTTTACAACCACTAGTGAAGCCACACGTAAAGCTCAAGAACAGGAAGAAGCCAAAGAGAACTTACAACGGCAAGTGATTCGCCTATTAGACGACGTGGAAGGAGCCGCTAGAGGAGATTTGACTGTCCAAGCTGAGGTGACAGCCGACGTCTTAGGAGCGGTTGCTGATGCTTTTAACTTAACAATTCAAAACCTGCGAGATATTGTCCAACAGGTGAAAGTGGCAGCACGGGAAGTTACCAAAGGTGCAACTAACTCCGAAACATTCGCCAGAGCCTTATCTAGCGATGCTTTACGCCAAGCCGAAGAGTTAGCAGTTACCCTCAACTCCGTACAAGTAATGACCGATTCTATCCAACGGGTAGCAGAAGCAGCACGGGAAGCAGAAACAGTGGCCCGGGAAGCCAGTGCGATCGCTCTCAAAGGCGGGGAAGCGGTAGAAAATACCGTGGCGGGGATTTTAGAAATTCGGGAAACAGTCGCTGAAACCACCCGCAAAGTGAAACGACTAGCAGAATCATCTCAAGAAATTTCTAAAATTGTAGCGTTGATTTCGCAAATTGCTTCTAGAACCAACTTGCTGGCTCTTAACGCCAGTATTGAAGCAGCCAGAGCCGGAGAAGCGGGGCGGGGTTTTGCGATCGTTGCGGATGAGGTACGCCAGTTAGCTGATAAATCAGCCAAGTCTCTCAAAGAAATTGAACAAATAGTCATGCAAATCCAGAGCGAAACAGGCTCAGTAATGACAGCGATGGAAGAAGGCACCCAGCAGGTAATTCAAGGTACAAAACTGGCAGAAGAAGCCAAGCGATCGCTAGAAAATATTATTCAAGTAGCAAATCGCATTGATATTCTCGTACGCTCCATCACTTCTGATACAGTCGAACAAACAGAAACTTCTCGCGCTGTCGCTCAGGTGATGCAATCTGTAGAACTCACAGCCCAAGAAACATCCCAGGAAGCACAACGGGTTTCCGGCGCACTGCAAAACTTGGTAGGCGTTTCCCGTGATTTAATCGCCTCCGTGGAAAGATTCCGAGTAGAAACAACTGAAACTAGATAAAAAGTATGAAGTATGAAGTATGAAGTATGAAGTGTTAATCATCCTTCATCATCCATCCTTAATATTCTATGTTTTTCATCCTTTATCCTTTATCCTTCATCCTTGACTATGCTGCCAGAACAACAACAGCGCATTCTCGGTTACTTTATTGAAGAAGCAAAAGAACATCTGACCACAATCGAGCAGGGGTTGCTGAATCTGCAAAGTACGATTAAAGACCCAGAAATGCTCAATGAAGTTTTCCGGGCGGCTCACTCCATCAAAGGAGGAGCCGCAATGCTTGGTCTGAGTAGCATTCAGCGTACTGCCCACCGCTTAGAAGACTGTTTTAAAGTCTTAAAAGAGTATCCGGTGCAGGTTGATCAAAAGCTGGAGTCTTTGTTTCTGGGTGTATCTGATACCCTGAAAGCGCTGTTAGAGAATTTAACCGGGCCATTTGGTCTGACAGAGGAGACTGCCAGTCAAATCATGTCAGAAGCAGAACCCGTGTTTGGGTGGCTAAACGAACATCTAGATTTGCTGGTTAAACAAGGAACTATAGGAGTAGCAGCCGCAGACACTGATCGCTGGCAACAACGTCAAAACCTGGTATTGCAGAAACTCCGGGAAATGTTGCAGCTATTTAAGCAACCAGCAACACCCGAAACGCGGCAGAGTTTACAAGCGTGCTGTAGGCAATTAGTCGAACTTGGTGAACAATTAGATTGTGCGTCTTGGTGTAATTTGTGTCAAGCCGCAGGTCAAGCGATCGCTAATCAAGAAAATAGCTATTTGACATTAGCAAAAATCGTTATTACAGATATCAAGCAAGCTCTAGAATTAGTCCTTACAGGTAGAGAAGCTGAAATCATTATCAGTCAGCAACTAGGAGCATTAATTCCACCTCAAATAGAATTATTAGACATTACAACTGATGTAGTGAAGGAAGAGGCTGACATAAAAGCAGAGGAAACTGTGTTTGCCACACCTGTTGAAAATGCTAATACTGAGGACAGTGCCACATCAACTACAGATAATTTTGCTGAATTAAAAACTCCATCAAACTTAATAGAAGTTAAACAAGAAGATAGTATCAAAAGCCTATCAGAAGTTTCGGAACAGTTGGGTATTAATATAGATAATTTAGTTGAATTTACATCACAATCAGAATCATTAGAATTTGCTCAAGATAGTATCAATGCTCTATCAGATTTATCTGAGCAAATACAGGAACACACAGATGATTTAGATGAATTTATCATCCAATCTCCAGCACAAGATTTAGAATTAGAAAATACGATTACTAGTTTATCGGAACTATCGAATCCTTTTGAAATAGAGGATGAAGGAAACGAAGCTTTAGATATTGAAAGTTTAGAAATTAATGGGCCAGAAGTGGGAATAGCAGAGTTGAATACTCTTGCCCAATTATTTGAAAGTGAAACTCCTGACTTTAATGAAACTTGGGAGATTGAAGAAGAAATTATCGAACCAGATGCCACAAATTATGAAATTGCAGATCAAAGCAATGATAGTAAAACTAAAGATACTAGCAACGACTTTGCAGAATTATTATCTTTAGAAGGAAACACAAATAATTATGATAGCCAAACAATTAACGCCAAAGAAGAATTAACTTTAGTACAACTGTTTGGCGATAACTTTTTAGAAGCAGAAAATTTAGAATCAAATCTAGATGATTCAGTAACGCCTCTCAATGAAAATCATAATCAACTACTACAATCTGGAAATCAAGTAAATGAGATAGAATTATCTCAGCCTATAGACAATAAGTCTGAGGATTTATTTACAGAATCTGAACATCAAGATTTAGTTGAAGAAGTTAGTTTAGAAAGTAACCAACCAATAGAAGAAAACTGGAGTTTAGATAGTCTATTTACTGAGGCACAAGAAGATCGTAGTCCGACTATTAGCATCGATGCACCAGGATTAGATGATTTATTTGATCATCTTAGCACCACAAAAGCAGAGTTTTCTCCTGCTACAGATGATGTAGGTTTATGGACAGAGACAGAAGAAGCAGGGCTAGATTTAGAATTTTCAGGTGAACAAGACGCAGCCAAAGCTTTAGAAGAAATTTTGTTTGCTGCCGCAGCTGCTGATGATATTTTTAGCGATCGCCAACAGCGAATACCAGAGTCTGTGACAGATTTTGCACTGCAAGATTTAGATTTAGATTTCTCACAGGAATTAATTTTCTCAACCGATACTAGTGATGATGATTTCTTTGCGGAATTAATAGCAAATGAATCTCACAATTCATATCCTGTCGATGAAGAATTGTCACCTCAGGAAATTCGTGATCTTTCGCAATTATCAGAAGCTCTAGAATTCACTCCAGAATTTACTAATTTTCCTACAGAAATACAAGCTTTCGATTTACATCAACTAAGTACTGAGCAAGAAATTAACTGGTTAGACGCAATCAAACTAGAAGAGGATAGCAACGACAATCTAGAAGTTTTATTTAATGATTTGTCAACACCAGATACTCATAAGTTGCAAGTTGATAGTATAGATAATCCTTTTGCCTTCCCACAGCAAAATATAGCGGATGATGTATCCTCTACAACAGATTCAGCAGATACAAGTGTTGCAGATGTTAGTACATCTCCTGCATTCCAGGAAGATACAAAAGTGAATTTGCTGGGTAAAAATCAAGAGACTATAGCAGAATCTAGTGAATCAATATTAACTTTCCACCCCGAAGAAATCAACCAGGAAGATGAACAAAACCATTCGCAATTGGGAATTACAGATTCTGAATTACAGGTGCAAGATTCTAGCTTCGCTCATGAGGAAATAATTGCGGATTCTGGAGACACAGAACAACCTCAAGAGGCGTTTTTTGCTGCGAATTCAATTGAAGAAACAGAATTAGACATTGATGCTTTTGCAGAAAATACGTTTGCTGATTTGGATGATTTACTTAAACAAGAAATATCATCAGACACTCATACTTCCAAAATTCCAGATATTGAATTTGCTGCCTTAGAAGAAATGCTAGCTTGGGAGCAAGATGAAGATGCGGTCGTAGCTGAACAATCAACTCCACTTTATTCTACAAAAGATAGTAGCAACCAAATTTTCTCCCCAGAGATTGAGAATGAATTTAAAGAATTAGAAGGGATGGTAGGGGGAGCAGTCACACCCACTACAGTCAATTTCTCGGGTGGACGCAACTCTGGTTGGAATGCTTCCAGATTTGAGCAGTTAATGAAAGTACCTGTCAAACATCTGGATGATCTAAGTAATTTAGTTGGGGAGTTGGTCGTCAATCGCAATACCCTAGAGCAAGATCAGGAACGTTTGCGCCAGTCATTAGATAATCTACTGCATCAGGTACAACAACTCTCGGATGTGGGAGCAAGAATGCAGGAATTGTATGAGCGATCGCTACTAGAAGCATCTTTGTTAGCTAGCCGCAAAAACAGCAATTTTGGTCATTCAGATACAGACAGGGGTTTTAGCGAACTAGAAATGGATCGCTTCACACCTTTCCACACCCTGTCCCAAGAAATGATTGAACTGATCGTTCGGGTGCGGGAGTCTGCAAGTGATATTGATTTTGTCACCGAAGAAACCGAACGTGTTGCACGACAATTTCGACAGGTAACAGGACAACTGCAAGAGGGACTGACAAGAGCGCGAATGGAGCCTTTTTCCCAGGCTACTGATTTATTACCGCGAGGTGTGCGCGACAACTCAATCAAGTATGGTAAGCAAGTAAAGTTAGTCGTTCAAGGTCGAGACACCCTGATTGACAAGATGATTTTAGAACACCTCAAAACACCCCTAACGCATTTGCTTAATAATGCGATCGCTCACGGGATCGAAACATCAGAGGAACGCCAAGCTAAAGGTAAATCCCCTGTGGGAACCATTACCGTTTGTGCTTTTCATCAAGGGAATCAAACCGTAATTTCCGTTAGTGATGACGGTGCTGGGATTAATTCAAATGGGGTGAAAGCAAAGGCAATCAGGGTCGGTTTAATCACTCCCACCGAAGCTCAAACAATTTCCCACGCTGAGGTTTATGACCTACTGTTCCAACCAGGTTTTAGTACCAAAGATCAAGCTGATGACTTAGCTGGTCGTGGTATTGGTTTAGACGTAGTTCGCACAAAAATCAGTGAAATCCGGGGGGTGATTTCTGTTGACTCTGCGATTGACAAAGGTACTACCTTTACTATTCGTTTACCATTAACCCTCAGTATTTGCAAAGCTCTGTGCTGTGTTTCTGATAAAGCCAGGATTGCCTTCCCAATGGATGGCGTGGAAGATACCCTAGATATACCTATAAAAAATATTCAAGAGGGTGATGCAGGTGAAAAACTCATTCCTTGGCGTGATCGGATGCTGTCATTCAAACCTTTAAAAGAACTTTTAACTTTCAATCGTCAACTCAGCCGGGGTAACGTTTATGGCGGTAATCGAGACGATGATATGATTTCCGTGGTTGTAGTGCGATCAGCAAATACGCTAGTCGCCTTACAGGTTGACCAAGTGTTGAGCGAACAAGAAATTGTCATTAAACAGTTTGAAGGCCCCGCCCCCAAACCAATTGGCGTAGCTGGTGCTACTGTCTTGGGTGATGGTCGAATTATGCCAATTGCTGATGTCCTAGAAATTATCGATATCTTCCAAGGAAGAACTTCTAAACAAAATACACTCAGTATCTTAACTCAAAAAGCAGCTCCAACTCAGCCAGATACAACAGCAACTACGATTGATCCAACAGTCCTAATTGTTGATGACTCAATTACAGTTAGAGAGTTGCTTTCTTTAACCTTTAATAAAGCGGGTTATCGGGTAGAACAGGCACGTGATGGCCAAGAAGCTTGGGATAAACTACGTTCTGGTTTGCCTTGTGACCTTGTATTCTGTGACATTGAAATGCCGCGTTGCGATGGTCTAGAATTACTTTCTCGTATTCAAAAAGACCCAAATCTCAATCATTTACCTATTGCTATGCTCACCTCACGAGGTGCAGACAAGCATCGACAAATGGCTATCAGCTTGGGAGCAAGTGGTTACTTCACTAAACCCTATCTGGAAGAAGCACTACTAGAAGCAGCATCGCGGATGCTTAAAGGTGAGAAACTAGTGGCTAGTTAACAAATTTTGCTCAATTATAAGCTTTTCACCTTTGTGTCTTTGTGACTTAGTAGTTAATATGATGATTTTTTTACCACCAAGACACTAAGAAGAATACATCATTATTAACTTACACCACCTAAGGGCAACTTAAGTAGACTTAAGCTATTAGCCCTAAGGCTCATGAAAATTATCAATTCATTCACTTTAACTTGCTAATTTCCGTTGCCTTCTTGGAGTAATTACACGCAGTACCATTGCTAAAACCAGCAAAATTACTAGTGGCAAATATATGAGTACAGAATGGGAAATTCTCATACTAAATTCAACAGTAAAAGCTAGCCAGAAATAATACATACCCACAGTGTGCAAAACCTTCCAAGCACGTTGACCTAACAAAGCAGCAGGACGCTGGAAAGATGTTACAGTCATGGCAGCGATGAAAAGATAACCTAAAATTCCTAAAGGATCAAATTTGGGGTAAGCACCAGAAGTAACAAACCATAAACCAGTCCAAGCGATCGCATGATAAGTATGGGAAACCGCAAAAGATAATCCTAAATAGCGACGATTTTGTAAAAGCCAGGTACTGAATGAATTAGACCAAACTCTGCGAAGTGCAGAAGCAACAAAAGCACATAGAAATAAAATACATGATGTCCGAGCAGTTGCGCGGATTGCCATCCGCATCCCTTGCTCATCTATGCCATGCACAAACCAGATGACAGCAATCATCGTGCCAATTACCAACGCAGAAAAACCAACAATCCGCCATCCTTGTATATTTTTCATGCTTTGCTACTGCTTAAACAACATTGCTGATAGGTACAAAGTTTAGCGATCGCTCTTAAGGTGCGTCTTACCTAAACTTGTGAAAAATGTTCTGATTTTCCGACAATCTTAGAGTTTATCTCTGTATACCTTTGGTGTAGTTTTAGTTAGTTGTCGAAACACTCTTGTAAAATGACTCTGATTTTGAAAACCTACTTGCTGAGAAATTTCCACAATTGTCAATTCTCGCTTCAATAACAATTGCTTTGCTCTTTCAATCCGACACTTCATCACATACTGATGCGGTGAAAGTCCTGTAGATTGCTTAAATAAACTAGCAAAATAATGGGGACTGATATGAACTACGTTACTCAATTCTGTTAAAGTTAAATTCTCATCTAAATGGTCATGAATATAGCTGACTACTTCCCTTAGCTTATGCTTAGGCAATCCACCCGTATAACTTTTTATATCCTCTTGGCGAGATGAGTATCGCCTCAGTAAATGTGCGGAAAGGGCTGTTGTCATTGACTCTACATAAAGCCGACTGTCTGCACCCCCTGTTTCCAGTTCCGCTTTTAGCACCAAGCCTAAATGCTGAATTAACGGATCACGTAAATGCCACTGCGGCAAAAGCTCAAACTGTTCTACACCAATTGATTCATCTACTACACGCGCTAGCTTTGCAGGTTCCAAAAACAATTCTAGTAATGGTACTTCGCGATCAACCTTTGCTTGAGGAAAGAGTTGGGTAGCCGGGATAATAGCAATTTCACCTTGAGTGTAATCAATATGCTGCCAACGCCCATTCAGCATATAACTAGCACGAAAATCATCTAGAGCAATAATAATAAAATGCTGACCCAAGTAAACTTCAGGCATGGGATCGTTAGCGGGTTCTATTTCATAGAGAAGGTGTAAACCATCCCATCCTGCTTCAAACAAATGTAAATGCTGGGGAGGTTCGTTGTTGGACACAGTTTTCAATTACCCTACAGCCTGCAATTCTTAGCTTAAAATACCCTTTAGCTCCAACACAAATCCAGGTAACACATCCTCTGGTGACAAGCAGGAAGGAGATTCTAAAACTTCCACATTTTGCTCTATTCGGTAAATTTCTACTTGCTGATTTTGGTGCGCTCAAGGCGGGATGAGGTAATATCTATGAATGCAACTCGGTATCAAGAAGGCTATTCGAGGTGTACCTAGCTTTGCAAAAACTAAAACTCCCACCTCGTTGAAAGAGATGGGAGTGTTGGAAAGAATGTTTATTTTTCCCAAAGACACACAACAAAAAGTCTTGGAAACATTATTTATCGACCAACACCAATATATTGGAAGCCAGCCCTCAGCATCATTTCTGGGTCGAGGAAGTTACGACCGTCGATCATGACGGGGTGGCTCATTAATTTTGCCATCTGAGCGTAGTCAAGAGTTTTGAACTGCTGCCATTCGGTTACAATTACTAAAGCATCACAACCATCAGCTAGTCTTTGTGGATCGGTTTCTACTAACACACCAGAAAGACCATCACGCAAACCAGATTGGGAAACAATCGGGTCGTATGCTTTGACTTTTGCTCCTAGTCTATTGAGCTGCTCAATTAAATTAAGTGCAGGGGCGTCGCGCATGTCATCAGTATCAGGTTTAAAGGTAAGACCAAGTAGTCCCACAGTTTTACCTTTAAGAATTTTCAGCGCTTGTTGGAGTTTTTCCACAGCAATTAAGCGCTGGCGTTGGTTGACGCTGACAGCAGCTTTGAGTAGCTGGGCTTCATAGCCGTAGTCATCGGCGGTGTGAATGAGGGCTGCGACATCTTTCGGGAAGCAAGAACCACCCCAGCCAATACCAGCATTCAAGAATTTATTCCCAATCCGAGAGTCTAAGCCGATACCTTTCGCTACCTGGGTAACATCAGCACCAACGCGATCGCAAATGTTAGCAACTTCGTTAATAAAACTTATCTTGGTTGCTAAGAAGGCATTAGCAGCATATTTAATCATTTCTGCTGAACTCAAATCTGTTACCAACACTGGTACTGGGGGTAAAGACTGATCCTCAGCATATTTACGCTCCACAATCGGAGCATATAATTGTTCCATCATCGCGATCGCTTTGGAGCTATTGCCACCTAAAACAATGCGATCTGGGTTGAAGGTATCATAAACAGCTGAACCTTCCCGTAAAAATTCTGGGTTACTGACTACATCAAACTGGGCTGTAATTTCGGGTAATTGTTCATCATCACGCATCCCGCCAGCAGGTACGAGTGTTTTTTGCCGTTCAGCAATACCATCCAGAACAATCATCCGTACCCAGTCCCCAGAACCAATCGGTACAGTAGATTTATTGACAATTACTTTATAGCCACCATCAAGGTGAGTGCCAATACCACGAGCCACAGCTTCTACATAACGAGTATCACTTTCACCAGTCGGTAGAGGTGGTGTGCCTACAGCAATAAATAGAATTTCTCCGTGCTTGACCCCTGCACCAAGATCGGTTGTAAACTGGATTTTACCAGCACTGATAGCATTTTGCATGATTTCTGACAGCCCAGGCTCAAAAATAGGCGATTGCCCAGACTTCATTAACTTAACTTTCTCTTCGTTGTTATCTACGCAAATTACATCATGACCAATGTGGGCCAAGCAAGCACCTGTAACCAAACCAACGTAACCAGTACCAATTACACAAACACGCATTTTATTTAATTCCTCACTTTGTATGGGGTTAGATGTTCAAAAAAGAAGTTTCCCGCTAATTTGTCCTTTGTTCAAAGCAAATGATCATTGACCAATGACCAATGACTATTGACCATTTTTTATACGTTCGCGGAAATCTTCTACAGTCAGTTTTAACCCCTCTTGCAGTGGAACGGTAGGTTCCCAATTTAACCAAGTCTTCGCTCGAGTAATATCAGGGCGACGGCGGCGTGGGTCATCTGCTGGTAGTGGCTCAAATTTAATTTGTGCATCGGGATTAACGAGATTTTGCACAGCCTGAGCTAATTCTAGGATTGTGTATTCGTCAGGATTTCCTAAATTAACTGGCCCAATAAACTCATTATTCATGAGCCGCGTCAGTCCTTCTACTAGATCTAATACGTAACAAAAACTACGTGTTTGTGAACCATCTCCGTATACAGTTAAAGGAATACCCCGCAAAGCTTGAACGACAAAATTACTTACTACCCGACCATCATTTTCTAACATTCGAGGTCCGTAGGTATTAAAGATGCGAGCAACTCTAACATCAACTTTGTTTTGTCTGTAATAGTCAAATGCTAGGGTTTCAGCGATACGCTTGCCTTCGTCGTAGCATGAACGTAGCCCAATGGGATTAACACTACCCCTGTACTCTTCGTTTTGGGGATGAACTTCTGGATCGCCGTAAACTTCACTGGTGGAAGCCAACAAAAAGCGTGCTTTCACCCGCTTTGCTAACCCCAACATATTCAACGTACCCATAACGTTGGTTTTCACAGTTTTGACGGGGTTGTATTGGTAATGCACTGGGGAGGCTGGACAAGCTAAATGGTAGATTTGATCTACCTCTAACCGAATTGGTTCAGTGATATCATGACGGATCAATTCAAAATACGGATGATCCATCCACTTAAGGATGTTGCGCTTATGACCTGTATAAAAGTTATCTAAACAAATGACTTCGTGTCCTTCTGTTATTAATCGGTCGATTAAATGTGAGCCAATAAACCCAGCACCGCCCGTCACCAAAATTCTCATAGTCTTCCAGGTAGTTACGATATTATTAGTCGCGATCGCGCTTGTGCTTAGAGTACCCATAATGGGAATAAAAATACAGCACAAGCTGGAGTACTCACAGAAATATTTTTGGTCAAAAATTTTTGTAAGTGAGTATTTATTTTATTCAATTGCTAAACAATTCTTTATGCAAAGTTATCAAACATCTTCCAAAAATACCGAAGCCACCGATAATATTTCATGAAATCTTCAAGAAGATAAAGATTTTTAAAGTGAGGTAGCCAGTACCTTGCGAAAGTTATCACGTGATTATTGGAACAAATAAGTAGTTAAACGGAGTAAATTTACACCTTTAAGGCAATATTAATCTTGAGATAGTCAAATTATTTACGTATTATCAATTACAACAAACAATAATACTGTTTCTCTTAAAAATAGCTAAAAATTGACCTTAATATCTAGGGGAATTCCCCAATTTTGTAGGGAAAATAGGATGATTTTTCGATATTTTTTACTCATTATTAAGAGTATTAAATTTCAGATTCACAGAGCTGTTTAATAAACAACAGAGGAATCCAGGATATGACTGTAAAGATGTAGAGTAATTAATATGCGATCGCTCCTTGTCATCTTACCCCTAGTTACTTTAGGCTGTCTTGCATCGATCAATACCGTCAGAGCGCAAGTGTCAAGCGATGGAACTTTATCCACTACCGTTACTAGCCCCGATGGCTCAAATTTTACTATTGAGAATGGCGATCGAGCTGGAGGAAACCTTTTTCACAGCTTTAGCCAATTTTCTGTTCCAAATGGTGGTTCGGCGGTATTCCAAAATCCTGTTGATGTGCAAAATATCATCAGTCGAGTGACTGGTGGTGCGATATCTAATATTGATGGTTTGATTAGAACCCAAGGTAGCGCGAGTTTATTTTTACTTAACCCAGCAGGGATAGTTTTTGGGCCGAATGCCAGTCTCAATATCTGTGGTTCATTTTTTGCGACAACGGCTAATAGTTTGTTGTTTGGTGATGGGGCGGAGTTTAGCACTACGAATTTGACAACATCCCCAGTGTTAAGTGTGAATATTCCGATTGGGTTGAGATTTCGGGATAATCCTGAGAGTATTACCAATCAATCTATAGCTGTTGATAACAGTGGTAATCCTGTTGGGCTTCAGGTGCAAAAAGGAAATAGTCTGGCACTTGTGGGCGGTGACGTTAATTTATTAGATGGTGGGAGATTAACAGCAGCAGGAGGAAGAATCGAGTTAGGAGGGTTAGCACAAGCGGGAATAGTTGGGTTAGAGACAAATAGTAATACATTTAGGCTTAACTTCCCCTCTAATATTTTGTTGTCGAATGTAAGTTTGGCTAATGATGCACGAGTAGCTGTGCGGGGAAACGGGGGAGGAGATATAGCAGTCAATACAAATATATTTACAGCAACCAATGGTGGACGATTAGTTGGTGGTATTGAAGGTACAGCAACAAACAAAGGAGGCGATATTACAGTCAAATCTAATGAGTTTAATATCTCCGGTGTTGGGCAAAGTGGATTGGGTGCTGGAATATATCAGCAATTAGTAGCAAATGCCTCTGGCGATACAGGTAATATCAATATCAATACTAACTCCTTTAATGCTTCATTAGATGCCCGAGTGGAAAACAACATACTTTCTGGAGGAAGGGGCAATGCAGGTGATATTAATATCACAGCTAAATCACTCTCCTTGACCAATGACGCTCAAGTGAGGGGCATTGTGGAGGCTGGAGGTAATGGTAAGGCATCTAACATTAACATCCAAGTGGGATCGCTGTTGGTAACAAATGGCTCTCAAATTAGTACTTCGCTTTTCCGACCATTTGGAGATCGCCCTGGCGCACAAGGAAGTGCAGGAAACATTCAAGTCAATGCTTCTGATTCTGTCACACTTTCTGGATACGGTTCTACAGGATTTTCTAGTGGATTGTTGGCGCTTGCTGAAAGAGAGACATTCGGTTCAGCAGGAAATATCACTGTTACTACTAGTAATTTTCGCATCACCGATGGTGCTTTTATAATTGTCAGTACCTTCAACTCGACGAGTGATGCGGGTGACATTACAATTAATGCTAAAAACTTTGAAGCGCTCAATGGTGGACAGTTGCTCAGTACCACCCGCACTAGTGGCAAAGCTGGGAACATCAAGCTTAATGTTACAGACAAAATTACGCTATCCGGGAGCGATTCTAATTTTGCAAATCGAGTCACCCAAGTTGAACAACGGCTAAAATCAACTCCTGGAAACACTGATGTATTGAGTGATGTTGTTAAAAATCAAGGAGCCGTCAGCGGGGTATTTGCGATTACAGAACTTAACTCCACAGGTAACGGTGGCAGTATCATCATTAGTAATCCCATTGAGTTAGCTATCACTGACGGCAATCGCATTGCGGTAGATAGTCGAGGAGGAGGAAACGCAGGAGACTTGCAAATTCAAGCAGACAAAATTACCCTTGATCGTGGAGCATTACTTTTAGCAACGACAGCTAGCGCTAAAGGTGGCAATATTGCACTGCGAGCGCAAGATTTCTTGTTATTGCGTAATAACAGTCAAATTTCCACTACCGCAGGCACTACTGGTACTGGTGGAAATGGCGGTAATATTACGATCGACACTCCATTCATCGTCGCTTTCCCTTTGGAAAATAGTGACATCACTGCCAATGCTTTCAGAGGTAGCGGTGGGAAAATCGTGATTAGAACTCAAGGTCTGTTTGGCATAAATCCCCTTAGTCGGCAAGAGCTTGAAAGGTTACGTCCTCAAGATTTAGACCCCAGTAAATTACAAACAAATGATATTACTGCTATTTCACAGCAAAATCCCACCTTGAGTGGCACTGTAGAAATTAACACCCCAGATGTTAACCCCAGCCAGGGATTAGTTGAACTACCAGAAAATCTGACAGACCCCACCGATCAAATCGCTCAAAATCCCTGTCAAAAAGGTGCTGGTAGCTCATTTACCATCATCGGACGAGGCGGTTTGCCATCCAGCCCAAATGAAAGCTTCAACAGCGACAATGTTCATATTGATTTAGTCAAGCCATCTACCAATAGTAACAATAGCCAAAGTTCAACTATCAACCAACCGACAATCCAACCCACTGCTAAGCAAATTACCCCCGCCCAAGGCTGGGTATTAAATGATAAGGGTGAGGTAGTGCTAACAGCCTATGACCCCAACACTACAAATCCCCAACGCACTCCTGGATCAACTGCGGCTTGTCCTGCACTCTTTTAATCAGTGGTCAGTTATCAGTTATTAGTTATCAGTTATTAGTTATCTCGACAAGTTCTGATTTGATCTCTCCCCAGTTTCCTTTTAGGAATTACGGACAGTCTATGAACCCTTGGCCTCTTGGCGATTCAACTAAAGTAATACCAATTTGAAAAAAGAATGCGACAGATGGTAAAAATAGACAGAAGTAGCATTCAGGGTATGTGATGGTAGGGGTAACACAGATCGAGATAGTTGATAGTGTCGAGGAACTAGAGAAGTTGCTCAGACATCAAAAACAGTCTCGGAGCAAAGAACGTATACAAGCCCTATATCTGATTAAAGGGCAAGAAATGAGTGTAAGTGAGATTGCTAAAATCTTGGGAAAACATCGAGCTACAGTACATCGATGGTTGGCAGATTATCGAGAAGGAGGAATTGAGGCGGTTGTTGAATTTGGAACGAGTTCAGGTCGAAAAAGAGCAATACCAGATTGGGCTGTATCGAGTTTGAAAAAACAACTCGAACAACCAGAAGGTGGGTTTCAACGGTACACACAAATACAACATTGGTTAGAAAAAACCTTGGGTGTGCAAGCTGAGTACGCAACTGTACATCATCTGGCACGTTACAGGCTCAAAGCCAAGCTGAAAGTCCCACGTCCGCGTAACCGAAAACAGGACGAAGAAAAACTAGAGTCTTTTAAAAAAAACTCGGTGATGACTTGCAATTAATTGCTCAATACAGTGCCATTATCTTGCCCCAGTACGAAAATATTCGTTATTTTGTACAAGATGAGAGTCGATTTGGACTCAAAACCATTGAAGGACGTAAAATTACTCTTCCCGGAGTTAAGCCTATTGGTGATTGGCAGTGGCAATTTAAAGCGTTCTGGCTATATGGAGCAGTTGAACCACTTACTGGGGAAAGTTTATTTTGGCAGTTTTCTCATGTTGATACCGAATGCTACCAACAATTTTTGAACGAGTTCGCTGCCTGTTATCCCAAATCACTTAACATTCTCCAAGTTGATAACGGCTTATTTCATAAAGCTAAACGTTTACAAATTCCAGAGAATATTGTTCTTTTGTTCCAGCCTGCTCATTCTCCTGAACTGAATCCCATAGAGCGCGTTTGGGAATATCTCAAGCAAGACTTGAAATGGGAGCTATTTGATCACCTGGAGCATCTGCAAACCAAGGTTGCTCAACTCCTAGCTCTCCTCACTCCTCAAATTGCTGCTTCTTTGACTGGTTATGACTTCATCCTCAATGCCTTATCTGTCGCAAACATTTTTTGAATTGGTATAAGCTTTTAGTTCATTCCTGTGTAAGTCCTACCTTTGAAGTAGAGAAGGGTGAAAATCTTTTAAGTTACAGGGATAGGGCTAGGAACACCGACTGGTACAGTTACTGATTTTTCAGTACGCTGTGGTTCTCCCAGCATGACAATAGAACAGGTTAGTTGTCTAGCTAAATAAGTTGTAACATCACTAATTGACAACCCACCCGGACTAGTACGATTACGTACAAAAGGTAGGACAACTAAATCATATAATCGTGCTGCCTGTAAAATTGCTTGAGCAACATTTTCATGGGCGATAATTTGAATTTCTGGTGGATGAGCTGAAGATACATTTGATACTATTTGAGAAAGTTGCGATCGCCTGGATGCAATTTTACTGGAACTAGTACGGCGTTCACAGACACTCAACACAGTTACTTGTGCTTGATTTGCTTCTGCAAGAATTTGTGCAAATTGTATAGATTGCAGGGTTGGTGCTATGAAATTTTCTACTGGAACCAAAATCCGCTGAATCTTTTTCGGTGATTCTAGCAAACGAGTTACTGCTACTGGACAATGGGAAGCCCATAGAACACTATCAATTACATTCCCAAACAAACGCGCCCTCAATCCAGTTCGCTTACCCCAACCCATCAAAATTAAATCAGCTTTTTGTTCACGTGCTGCCCTGCTAATTCCTTGGGCAAAAGCATCATCGATTCGCAGTAGTGGTTGTGCTTCCACACCCAAGACTCTACTTAAGGCTGTTGCTTTTAGCAGTAAACGTTCGCTGCGTTCCATAGAAGTTTCTAACTGGGGAGCATCCATATGGGCCGCAGCAGTGGCAATAGCCAATGGTATAATCCTGCCATTTGCCTGACGTGCCAATAAAGCCGCCATTTCAATCAAATATTGTTGTGTTTGAGGATTATAAACTGGCACGACTATAGTGGAAGGGCTGCTGTCTGTTTTTCCAGCATCGATGTGAGTTGGGGTAGTAGATGGTTGTTCTTTGACGACTGAAGCAGTTAAACCAACAGCAAACCGACTAGTCATTAATGAGCCTACAGTCGAACTCACCAACATCAAAACAATGACGCTGTTTAATAATATTGGTGATAGTAAGCCATTTTCATACCCTACTAAAGCTGCGGCTAATGTCACACCCACTTGCGGTAATGACAGCGACCACATAGTTAACGTTTCCTGCCAGTTGTAGTGGTAAAGTAATTTTGCCGCGAAAGCAGCAATAAATTTACTAGCAAATAAACCCACCACCAATAAAATTGTGAACTGAAGTGTAATCAAACTACTAAAAAAACTAGGCAGATCAATGCGTAAGCCCAGGTGAACAAAGAAAATAGGGATAAACAGTATACTACCAACAAAAACAACCTTTTCTTTGACTGGTCCTTCGCCAACAGCTTCATTTACTGCCAAACCAGCTAAAAAAGCTGCGACAATTTTTTCTATCTCAAGTAATTGAGCTACAAATGCAATAAGAAAAACAGACAATAAGACAAACAAAAACTGATTTCCTTCGTCATCTCCTGAACGACGAAAAAATTCTTTACCCACCCAATTGCAGCCAATCAAAACAATAATAGTGTAGACAATCAGTGAGTTAAAAAAAGGAAGAACTTGCCAAAAGTCCAAATTCTCGCTGTTTGCAGCTAAACATAAAGCTAATACCAGTAATGCACTAAAGTTAGTGATCACTGTAGCCCCAATTGTTGTTCTGACTGCTGTGTTGCTTGTGACTCCCAAGCGATTAATCAGAGGATATGCTAAAAGGGTGTGGGATGCCACAATCGAGCCAATCAATATAGCAGCATTCCATTCATACCCAAATCTCCGACTGAGGAACACTCCAACTAACAGAGGTAAACCGAAGGTTAAGCTGCCAAAGCCGAAAGCAGGAATCTTTTTGCGGCGAAACTCTTCTAAGTCGATTTCTAAACCCGCTACAAACATTAAGTAAACTAACCCAATGTCTGAAAGCAAACTCATGGTTGATGTTTCAGTGGGAAATACATTCCAGCCATGACGACCGAGTACTACCCCTGATAACACCAAACCAACTAAACCAGGTAGTCGTAGTCGCTCAAAGATGATTGGGATAACTAAGATGACTACTAGCAGAATGGCAAAAGGAATAATGGGTTCTTTTGCGAGAACTTGGGCAGTAGGTTCAACAGCAAGAACTTGTAACATTAGTTCCATAGGTAGGACTAGCAGGGGTGATGGTGAGACAGGGAACAGTGATCAGTTGTCATTTAACTTTTGTTACTTGTTATTTGTAATTGATAAGGGTTTCTATATTGTTTACGTTTCTTTATTGGCGTTCTATTTATTTCCACCTACTTACTTATTTTCTTTACTGATAACTGATCACTGATAACTGAGTAATTACCTATGGGTTGATTTGACTCAAAATAAACCGTAGGCGATCATAGTCATCTTTCAGCAGCACGCTAAGAGTACGTCCAGCTTGAACTAACCATTGTCGGTCAGCTTTGCGTAACCAATACACTTCGCGAATAGCTGCTGCGGTTAAAGAATCTACTGGCGCACCATTGACAGACAGTAGAGTCCGCAAAAATTCTAGTTGTTCTGTAAATTTAATGATTGCTTCTGGTTCGCATTTATAAACTGGTTGATGAATTTGTGGTGGACGCGGTGGTAAGTATTGATACAAATTACTATTAGAATTCCGTTCCTCTGATGTGACTGCAAAACCTACGATCGCAGCACGAAATTCTGTTTTGAGCATGGCAAATATTTGCGGTTGTTCCTCCCGCAATTCTTGCAACGACAATCCCAAAGCCACTGGTCTATGTACGGAATCGATTGGCATAGTTGTGGCGTAATATACCACAGCATACACCTGGTTGCCCGATTCTTCATCCACAGAACAAACCCAGCTACCAAAGGGAGGCATAGGTGGAAAACTTAAGTCTTCCGGTTCCAAACATTGGGCTAAAAACTCGCATGTACTGGTTGCGATCACCTCTGCAAAATGGTTAGGATGGCGATCGCCTCGATTAAATTGTGGCAGGGGAAGGCGCATAGTGGTCATTGGTCATTGGTCATTGGTCATTTGTCATTTGTCATGGTTATTTACAAAGGACAAATGACTAATGACAAAGGACTAGCTTATTTTGCTTTTTTACGTCCGGCTGTTGTTTCTACAGCTTCTAATTCAGAGAGACGAAAGGTAACTAATTTATCCCAGTTACCGCCTTCAAACAGTACAGCAACCTTGCCATCACTGACTCTTTGTACAAGTCCTTCATATCGATAGTAGGTGTCTGCTGGATTCTTGACACGAACAGTTGCTCCAGGCAAGATCATGGTTTTTATCCTCGCTTATTTCCTGTTATTAGCTTAATACTTGTGATTGGTCAATTACCCAAAGTTAAAAGTCAAGATCAAGAGTTTCTTTCACTCATAACAATTGACAATTAATAATTGACAATTGACTAATACTTCTGCCTTTGGCGAAAATTCGCCACTGACTCGACTATTCCTAAAGCGATAAAGTTTTTCAACATTGCTGAACGCCCGTAACTCATCCAAGGTAGGGGAATTCCTGCCACTGGTGCTAAACCAACGTTCATGCCAATATTGACTATCATCTGAAACACGATCATAGACAAAACGCCAATAGCCAATAAAGAGCCAAAGTTGTCTTTAGCAGTTTGGGCGATGTGTAACAAGCGCAGACAAATTAAGCAGAAGACTGCCAACACTACCAAACAGCCAATGAAACCAAATTCTTCACCTACGGCAGAGAAAATAAAGTCTGTATGCTGTTCGGGGACAAAATTCAGTTGAGTCATAGGCCCCTTAAACAGACCCCATCCCCACCATTCTCCTGCACCGATGGCAATGCGGGATTGGATTTGATGATAAGCAGCGCCAAGAGGGTCAGCTTTGGGATTTATAAATGAAGTGAGTCGATCTTTTTGATATTCCTTCAATACGTGGTTCCAGGCGAATAGTCCTAATTCACCACCAAACATATTCAAACCCCATGCCCCGATCGCACTCAAATGATATCGCTGCCAAGGGAGGGTACGCCAGCCCACAACACCCATTATTACTGACCAAATTAATCCCAATAGTCCAAATTTGACATCTTCAGAAAAAGCGATCGCCAAGGGCCAAGATATGCTAAACAAAATTGCGGCAACAATGGGAGAAATCATTAATATCAGCCAGCCTGGGTTAGCGTTTGCCCAGTACAACATCCCTAAAACGATCGCACCAAACACAAGTGATGTTGCTAAATCTGGCTGTATAAATACTAATCCCCAAGGAATAGCAGTAATTGCCAAAGCGCGGAAAACATTATCCAAGTTAGCAGCAGTACGTTTATGTAATAACGCCGCGAGGGTAATAATCACCCCGATTTTGGCAAATTCTGATGGTTGGACATTGAAACCAAAGATATTTACCCATCGCTGGGCCCCTTTGGCACTGTGACCGACTATCATCACAGCAGTGAGGCTGATATTGGTGAGTGTATAAGTAATCCAGTGCCATTGCAGCAGATTTTCATAGCGTAGACGGGCTAGCAACAGGGCGATTACACAACCAATTGCACCGATTAACCAGTGCCACCACCAATCAGTGAGTCCTTGATTCAATTCGGTACTACGGATCATAATGCCGCCGAATATTGTTAAACCGACTGGCAAACACAACAACAACCAGTCCATTTGCTGCCAAGGCTTAAACCAATATTTCCAGCGAATTTGTAAAAGTGAAGAACGTGACCTTTTTAACAACATTGGGCGACTATAGACTTTAGTTTTTAGATTTTAAAATTACTGAGTACTAAAAATCTGTATTCCGACCCGTAGTTTCCTACCCAGACAAAAATTACATTTTCTTATGTTTTCCATTTTTTAGGTTAGAGCAGCAATTGATACTTTGGCTGCTATTGTCTGAGCGATCGCTTTGAATGCTTGGGCACTCGCTGAATCTGGATCGGCTACTAGTATTGGCACACCGCTATCACCACCAATTCTAGTAGAAATTTCTAGAGGTATACATCCTAACAAAGGTACTCCCAATTCTGCTGCTGTTTTAGAGCCACCACCAGAACCAAATATGTCATACTGCTTCTCTGGCATATCTGGAGGAATGAAGTAACTCATGTTTTCTACAATACCCAAAACAGGTACATTCAATTGCTGAAACATCCGCAAACCTTTGCGAGAATCTAACAAAGCAACGGTTTGGGGTGTTGTCACAATTACTGCCCCTGCCATTGGCACTGCTTGTGTCAATGTTAACTGAGCATCTCCTGTTCCTGGTGGCATATCTACGAGCAAATAATCTAGTTCTCCCCATTGCACTTGATAGAGAAACTGACGAATTACACCATTGAGCATTGGCCCGCGCCAAATTACGGGCTGATCGCGGTCAATCAAAAAGCCCATTGATACTAGTTTGACGCCATGATTGAAAGCTGGCTCCAGTATTTCTCCTTTTTCAGAGGCACGTACTACAATCTGAGCATCAGCCAGACCAAGCATAGTTGGGTCATTGGGACCATAAATATCGGCATCCAGTAAACCTACCTTTGCCCCTGCCTGTGCTAAAGCAACTGCTACATTCACAGCCACTGTACTTTTACCGACGCCACCTTTACCACTAGATATAGCGATAATATTCTTGACCCCAGTAACACCAGTGCGATCAGGCAAACTTTTTTGCTGAGGAGTTTCCGCCGTGACTTCTACAAATACATCTGTAACTCCTGGCAGCTTTTTGACTGCTTTTTGACAGTCTTCTACGATGAATTCACGTAAAGGACAGGCGGGTGTAGTTAGTACCAATGTAAAACTAACTTTGCCTGCATCTATTTTGACGTTACGAATCATATTCATTTCTACCAGGCTTTTGCGAAGTTCTGGATCTTGAACTGGTCGCAACACTTCTAAAACTGACTGAGAATCTAGAACATCGTTCATAAATTTATTTCACGCTTACTGCCGCAATCATTTTTAACAAACTGCAATGATTATCTACTTGCATCTTAATTTGAAAGTGTTGGTAGTTGGTAGTTAGTAGGTAATGGGTAATAAGTAATGGGTAACTGGTAATTGTTATTAGTCATCAACCACTAACCACCAACCAACTCCTAAAAATCAAAACAACTATCGTTAAGAGGTTTTCTCTTGCCTGGAACTGTTGGCAGTGTGCCTTTTTCTACTGCCTCAATTAAAGCTTTAGCAACGCGATTAGCGTAAGGGCGAGAGAATAACCAAATCAATGGTGATAACCAACCACGTAATGTTACAGAATATGACAAATAAGTACCACAAACTGTGGACTCTATTTTGTAACTGACCCGTTCTTCAACACCAGGAATTGCTAGTACTCTGATGCTTAATAATTCTCTAGGATTGACACGTTCTACAAACATACGTATGGGAATGGGTGACAAGCGTGTTACCGCTTGGTAAATGAGCCCAGGTTTGGGTACTAATCCATAAGGGACATTGGTACTCTTGAGCAATGGATGCCAGGAGACATCTGCCAAGTCAACTAGCTTTTGCCATAGTTCATCAACAGAAGCAGAACTTATCTCGCGATATGTTCGCACCAAAGATGCACAAAACCGACGACGTTTGTGCTGGATGAATTTGGACAACCAAGCTCGCATTTTCTTTATCTCCTCGCTACACGCTTTTTGATAAATTCGGGATCGGGGGTCAGGGATCGGGGATTGAGGATTAGTTGTTTCTCCCTTGTCTCCCTTGTCTCCCTTGTCCTCCTATCTCCGCGTCTCCCTTCCCTTCTAACCCCAAGTAAAATCTGCAAGAGAAACCATTTTTTCTATTTTTTTATAAATATAATTAATCAGTGTCTAATGTCTTCCTACTTACTGCGGAAGTTCACAGAAAAGTGGTATGCAATTATACATATTTGTTTTTAAATTTGTTGGCTGAGAGTTGTACAACCCAACTAGAAATTATTACAAAAATTAGGTAGAAGCAAAGCCAAAGTGCCGTTGAAAGTTTACTTTGGTGTAACGACTAGTGTCAAAGGTTAAAGGACTGGTATTTTTCTTTTACCTGTAATCTTTTAACGTTTCTTAATAATAAGAAATCATAAATTTTTGTAAGAGATTCTATGAGTTTTTGCTCACATTCAAGCATGAAAACATGTTTTTTGCTTTATACTTACCCCCTAATGCTAGGTGATACAAAGCTTTTGACCGACAAGTTAGTCAAGGCTTCTGTTTGTGCCATGTTCAACAGAGGTTTATTAATTTGCTCTGGCTAAGTACACGTACCAAAATATTTTCACATAGAAAAGAATTTGAAAAAAAATCAATCAATATACAACGCCATACGCATTTGAGGGACAATAACTCTAGTCATACCGACCCACTGCCAAAATGCTTGATTCTTAGGAAAAAAGCAATGTGGGCATTTTTAGGCGGATTTTTAGCTACCGTGCATTTTTAGTTAAAAATTGTGCTTTTTGCAAACTGTTAATTTAGGTCGTTGAACTTATGGTGACAAACTCCCAAAGCCCAACTTTGCCAATAGAATCATCTACTTGTTTACCCCCGACTGATGCTAAAGCTAGGGTCAGTCAGTTTATGAAACAACTACAAGACGAAATTACACAAACTTTAGAAAAATTAGATGGTGTGGCTAAGTTTCAAGAAGATTCTTGGGAAAGACCCGAAGGAGGTGGCGGGCGATCGCGCGTGATGCGTGATGGCGCGATCTTTGAACAAGGTGGTGTAAATTTTTCTGAAGTTTGGGGTTCCCATTTGCCACCATCAATTCTGACCCAACGTCCAGAAGCGGCAGGACATGGTTTTTATGCCACTGGCACTTCTATGGTGTTGCATCCCCGTAATCCTTATGTACCTACCGTTCATCTTAATTACCGCTACTTTGAAGCTGGCCCAGTTTGGTGGTTTGGTGGTGGTGCTGACCTCACCCCCTATTACCCGTTTGCTGAGGATGCTATTCATTTCCATAAAACTTTCAAGGAAGCTTGTGATGCCCATCACTCCGAGTATTATCCAGTATTCAAACGCTGGTGTGATGAATATTTTTATTTAAAGCACCGGGGTGAGACCCGGGGAGTTGGTGGTCTGTTTTTTGATTATCAAGATGGTCAAGGTGCTTTGTATCGCGGTCCCCATGCAGATGGTGAAGCGGCTCAGTATAGCAATCAAGTAGGAACAATTGCATCCCGGAATTGGGAAGATTTATTTGCTTTTGTGCAAAGTTGTGGTATGGCTTTTTTACCAGCCTACTTACCTATTGTCCAACGCCGACACATGATGGAATATAGCGATCGCCAACGCAATTTTCAACTGTATCGTCGAGGACGATATGTTGAATTTAACTTGGTTTATGACCGAGGTACAATCTTTGGACTACAAACCAATGGACGTACGGAATCAATTTTGATGTCCCTACCACCCTTGGTACGGTGGGAATACGGCTACAAACCTGAACCAAACACGCCCGAAGCTGAGTTGTACGAAACCTTCCTCAAACCTCAAGATTGGATAAACTGGACACCAAGTCACACGTAAAAAGTGTGAGTTAAACTACTAGAGGTGAGTAGTTAGTGGATAGTGGATAGTAGACAGTGGTGAATAGTCTGTAAAATAATTAACCAATAGTTTCAAGGTAGATTACGCCCCTACTAACTACTAACTACTAATGTACAGACGCAATTAATTGTGTCTCTACCCACTAACTACATAATTAGTAGATTTTGCAAATGCCAAGGGGAGGCAAAGTGATAGACATTGAGCAAAAAACCTATACAACCCAAGACGGCAATACTGTTATCGTCTTAACACCCACAGGTCGCCTAGATATCACTACAGCATGGCAATTTCGCTTGAAATTGCAGGAGTGTATTTCTAAACTTAGTCGTCATGTAGTTGTAAATCTTGGTCAAGTTAATTTTATCGACAGTTCTGGTTTAACTTCTTTGGTGGCAGGAATGCGCGATGCCGACAAGGTTAAGGGTAGTTTCCGTATTTGTAATGTTCACCCAGAAGCCAAACTAGTTTTTGAAGTGACGATGATGGATACAGTATTTGAAATATTTGAAACCGAGCAGGAAGCTTTAGAAGGTGTACCTCGTAGCATAGCTAGCTGATTCCACGTCAAACACGAACAGTGAAGAGTCTGAAATAGAGACACTTCATAATTTAACATTTAGTACTGTTCTCGCTTGGTGTAGCGATAAGGCCCCATAATCGCTCCCCAAGTTGCACTGCCAGTAGCGGAGTCAATTCCTTTGTCGTAAGTTTTCAATTCTTGTTGAGAAACCTCAAACCCGAGAGAAACTTGTACGGTATTGCCTGCATAACTAAAGCAACAACGATTATTGGGAGGTGGGGTAGCAGTAAACTCATAGTTATTGGGAGCTAGTATTTTCTGAGTGACGTTAAGAACACAATCAGGTAGTAAATCTAGTTGGTCAGGTGTCAAAGTTTGAAGTAATGAAGGGTTAAGACCAGCACCACGTAAAGCTGTTGGGTTTTTAGGCATATAGTATTGTACTTTCAGAGGTGCGTCTTGGTTGTGTCCTGACGTGAGCCGCATTATTCTTTGACGATAGGGTTGGTCTAATTTAACAATATTGGCTTGTTCGGCAAATAGGGTCAGACTGTCTTCTAAAAATAGAGGTACAGGTATTTGCCATAAACGTAAGTGGACGTACCAAGCAGGTTCTGCCAAAGCTTGTTCTCTATTGTCAAATTCACCCGCTAAGTATTGAGCTAGGGTGATTAACTCTGGTGCAAGGGTCATAAAATTTTGGATTTTGGATTTTGGATTTTGCGAAAACTTTGGAGATGCAAAGTGGCATCTCGGAGAGTGCGGAGGTTTCACACCAGGTGACGCCAGATGACGCCTCTTTACTTTATGCCGGGAAAGGAGTCCGCCGCACTGGTTCCTAAGCAGCTCCGAAAGAGCTTAAAGCTTTTCAAGACGGATTTTAGCTTAACTGAACTATTATTTGATCCCCGATCCCCGATCCCTTCAAGAACGAAACTTGGCAAACTGACCTGGAAGCGAGAAAATAAACATACGTCGCCCTAAAATCTTAAATTTTTTTTGTGAATAACGTTCGTACTGTATCAGACACAAAGCGCACTTTTCACTCTCTCCACACCCGACCGATTCACACTATTTATCGGCGAGTGGTAGAGGAATTAATGGTAGAAATGCACCTACTCGCAGTAAATGTTGATTTCAGCTATAACCCAATTTTTGCCTTGGGCGTCGTTACCTCATTCGACCGATTCATGCAAGGCTATCAGCCAGAATCGGATAAGGAATCGATATTCAACGCCCTGCTGCGGGCAATAGAAGCAGATCCGCAAATCTATCGACAGGATGCTCAACGTTTGCAAGAACTAGCAAAAAGTCTGCCACCTCAAGATTTAATTGCTGCTTTAAGCCTACAAACTCAGTTAAATCGAGATGCTGACTTCCAATCCCATCTGCAAGCGATCGCTAGTAATCCTAAATTTAAATACAGTCGTTTGTTTGCGATCGGTTTATTCTCTTTATTAGAACTGTCAGATCCAGAACTAGTTAAAGACGAAAAACGACGCACTGAGGCACTCAAATCCATTGCCACTGGCTTGCATATTTCTGATGACAAACTCAATAAAGATTTGGAACTTTATCGTTCCAATCTAGATAAAATGACCCAAGCACTGGTGGTAATGGCAGATATGCTCTCAGCAGATCGCAAAAAACGTGAACAACGTAGTCAACAATCTAGTACTACTGTTACTCCCCCAACTGCCAGCGAATAAATATGGTTATTAGTTGTTAGTTGTTAGTTGTTAGTTACCAATTTAGACTGATAACTGATAACTGATAACTGATAACTGAATAACTGATAACTGAGTAACTGCTAACTATTTAACGGTAATATAGTGTAAATTATCTTCATCACTATCGACAGCGTTAGCGCCCCTAAAATAGCGCTCCAAATCCCAAAACGTAAGCGAAATCCCTGTACTAAATAGGCTGCGATTCCAAAGCAGATGACAGTAATCAAAAATGAGAAAAATCCATCAAGCCATCCAAATGTCAAAATATTTGGTAGCTTAAATGCGAACTCTAATATTGGTCTAACTAATGCTGTCACAATTCCAAATACGGCAGCAGAAACCAAAGTCTTTTGTGGAGTATCAATTTCTACTCCAATAAATGGCAATTTACTAATAAAATAAAAGCTAGCAGCCACTACTAACCAAGCAACAAAAAGCGACACAATATTCATTGCTACAATCCCTAACACTTAAATGGCGATTGGTGAAAAAACGCAATAAAATTCACTCGGTTGACGTAGAGAAACAAACCGAATACGAAGCTTTAATTTGTAAGTTAGCAGAAAATTCTGCGCTAGCGAAAATTTATTTTAGATATTTTTAGGTTTAGAAATGTAGAGACGTGCCATAGCACGTCTGTTGACCGATAATTTAAAGCAGGGTATAATTCCAGATTCCTTAATGAGAACGGCACTTAATATCGCCATGCTCTTTCGCTATCCGTATCTCACCAATCCAAAATCTCAAATCTCAAATCGGATGATCTCATCTTGGTGAAGCAGGATTAGTATTGCTTGGTGCTGTGGGTTGCTGGGGAGAAGTACCAGTGTTAGACTGACCAGGTACAGCAGGAAAGAGAACTGAATTAGGAATTGAAGGGGAATTGAGGTTAAAATTGCCCTGGGGATTGAATGGAGCCACTGGTGCAGTATTGGGTACAGGTGCTGCACCAGGGTTAACTGGAAAAGAGGGAGGGGTAATAGGTAGAGAATTGGCTGGTTTGTCTGAAGAACCAGGTATAATTCCCAAAGATACGCGATCGCCTCCCACTTGTCGCAGCAAATCTAATAATTCTATAACATCGTTATAAGTTGCTGAGCGAGAGGCATTTAGTACCAAAGTACCATTAGGATTTTGCTGCAAATAATTTCTTAAAATCCCTGCTAGTTGTTCACGTCTTATTGGTTGTTTTTCTACATAGATCTGACCAACAGCATCAATAGTTACAGGTAAAATATTTTTTCCTTGCAGCGCATTGACACTTCCTGTTGCTGAACTGGCTTTAGGCAAGTCAACATTAATTGCTTGTTGTCGAGTAAATTGTAGAGACGCCAAGATAAAAAACGTCAAAATACAAAAAATAACATCAATTAAGGGAATGATTTGAACTTGAGCATCTTCAATGGGAGTATGTAAATTAACTTTCATAAGCTAGTGTGTTGAGATTACATTTTTTAGTGAACTGATGATTAGTTGATGGTTGGTAGTTGAGAGTTGATAGTTGATGGTTGATTGTTCTAAAAACAAACAACAAACAACTAACAACACATAACTTAATTTTCAGAATCGGATTTATCTGAATCTGAAATTTCTGGAGGTTCAGAAAACTTATTTTGATTTCGCTTGCGGGGGGAAAGGAATTTCCCTCCGGTAGAATCTCGAACAATAACTTCCGGCTGGGAGAGGTTAGATTGACTATTACTCAAATCAGGCGGTGACTGCAAATAAAGAATTTCCAAATCATTCCCCGCTTTACGGAATATTTTGACTTGATTGACCAGTAAAGCTTGAAAGAATCGGTAAAAAATCAAGCTGATGATCGCAATTCCCATTCCTATTGCTGTACTATATAAAGCTTCTCCAATACCAGTAGTCACTCCTGCTGTTGCTTCTGTTCCCAAGTCGCCAATCTTAATTGATTCCAAAGACCTAATCAAACCCCAGACTGTACCAAACAATCCCAGCAACGGAGAAACAGCAATGACAAGTTCTAAAACTTTTTCACCGCGTCGCATCTGGGCTAACTCGGTTTCTGCTGTTGACTCTAGTGCTAGGCGAAACAGTTCCGCATTACTTATCGGTTGGCTTAAAGGAGCATACAAAAACCTACCAATTGGCTGATCTGTTGCTTGTCTAGCAATATCCCTAGCGATTTCCCAATCGTTACGAGCAGCTTCTAAAATGCGATTAACTGTTTCCTTTTCTTGATTCAAAATTCGGAACCAGAACCATAGACGTTCTAAAATCACACTTAACGCCAACACCGAAAATAGAAGTAACGGCCAGATCACTGGCCCAACTTTACGAAATATATCTATAATTTCCACTGCTGAGATTTCCTCCGTCCATTCCTATAGCAACTATCCCACAGCATTTTAATACTAGAGTGGTAAAGGTGGCTTTGTTGAATTTGAATTAGAAATTATATAGCTAGCTCGTGAATTAAATAACGTAGTTAGATTTTTTGTTCCAGCAAGAGTCAGACTTGCTGAAATCAGTAACATCTAGCTATTGAGATTGAGTAGTTAATAAAAATAGCGCTTGATATGACTGGTGAAGTGTTAGGTAGGCGTTACGAAGTACAGCAGCAGTTGGGGAAAAAAGCTGGAAGGCGTACATTGTTAGCTCGTGACTTGGAAACGCAAGAATTAGTTGTGATCAAGTTACTATCCTTTAGCAATGACTTTGAATGGGATGATCTGAAATTATTTGAGCGGGAAGCCGAAACTCTCAAGTCTTTATCACATCCTGCTATTCCACGCTATTTAGACTATTTTGAGGTGAATTCATCACAGTTAAAAGGGTTTGCGTTGGTGCAAACTTATATTCCAGCCAAAAATTTAGAAGAATATATCAAAGCAGGACGCACTTTTACAGAAACAGAACTTAAAGATATAGCTAAGTCACTGTTAGGAATTTTAGTTTACTTACATAATCAAAATCCATCTGTTATTCATCGTGATATTAAACCAAGCAATATTTTATTAGGAGATAGATCAGGTAATAGTGCTGGACAAGTTTATCTAGTTGACTTTGGTTCAGTGCAGAATGTTGCTGCTACTGAAGGTGGAACCATTACTATTGTGGGAACGTACGGCTATATGCCACCAGAACAATTTAGTGGGCGCACAGTTCCTGCTTCTGACCTCTATAGCTTGGGAGCGACTTTAATTTATCTCCTAACTGGTGTTCATCCTGCTAATCTGCCTCAAAAAGATTTGCGGATACAATTTGAACATTTAACTAATTTAAGTATTGCCTTTACCTATTGGTTGAGGTTGATGATTCAGCCTAGTTTGGAACGACGTTTAACTTCTGCCCAAGAAGCAATTATAGTCTTGCAAAGAGATTTTGCGCCTGTCGCTATTCAAAAACCAACTATTAGCAAAATTAGACTGACAAAAGATGGGAATTGTTTGAAAATTTTTATCCCACCAGTTGGTTTTCATCCTTTATTTGGCATCGGAAGTCTATTTGCGATCGCTTGGAATTCATTTATTCTTTTGTGGACTGTTGGTGTCATGCTGACACCTTTCCCTGGCAACATACCCTTAGCCTTAATTTCACTTCCCTTTTGGGGTGCTAGCTTTCTTATGGGAAATACAGTTCTGTTTGCTTTATTTCTAAGCATTCATTTACGAGTGGATCAAAAGCAAATAACCCTCACCTGGGAAATATTAGGCTGGAAATTTCCCCGTAGTCGTCCTGCACCGAGACAAGAAATTACCAAGCTGGTGTATATTGCCAAACATTGTACTTCCGATTTTTTGGGTGCTAAAACAGAGGTTCCACCTCAGTTAATTATTTGGGCTGGAAACCAGAAATATCAACTGTGTGGTATCGGTGGGGGCATTAACTCAGAAGCAGAAGTACAGTGGTTAGCCCATGAATTGAGTGAGTGGTTGGGTATATCAATTACACAGGACTAGAAGGGAAGGGAGACAAGGGGGACACAGGAGAAACATAAAACAAATAAATAGTTGGACAAAATTAAATTCATTCGTGGAGACTCTTAACAGGGAACGGGGAATAGAAAAAAATCTGTGTAATTAATTGTGTCTGAGTACTTAACTAACTACTAATCATTACTCGAATTATGAAACACTTAAGATACCTGATTTCATTACTGCTGATATGTGCAGTTGTATTTTGCTTTGCACCTACGGCTTGGGCATTTTGCGGTTTTTATGTTGCGAAAGCAGATACAAAACTATATAACAAAGCTTCGCAGGTGGCGATCGCACATAGTGGCGATCGCACTGTGTTGACGATGGCTAATGACTACCAAGGTGATGTGAAAGATTTTGCGATCGTTGTACCTGTTCCTACTGTTATCCAAAAAGAACAAGTACGTGTCGGCAACCCTAAGATCATCGAACGTTTGGATGCTTTTAGCGCACCACGATTAGTAGAGTATTATGACTCTGACCCCTGCACTGTTGTCTATGATGAGAGAGTCTTGGAAGCTGCGCCAGCACCAACAGTAGCAGAAAGTCAAGGGCAAAGAAGAAACAGCAACCAGAGTTTGGGCGTCACAGTGGAAGCGCGTTTCAATGTTGGTGAATACGATATTTTGATTTTAAGTGCCAAAGAATCTAACGGACTGGAAACTTGGCTAATTCGTAACGGTTACAAAATTCCCAGAGGGGCGCAGCAGTTACTTAAGCCTTACATCCGGCAAAAGATGAAATTTTTTGTAGCTAAAGTCAACCTAGATAAATTTGAAGAAAGTGGCTATCAAAACCTGCGTCCATTGCAAATTTCTTACCAGTCGCCCAAATTCATGTTGCCAATTCGTTTGGGTATGATCAATGCGGCAACAGATCAAGATTTAATTGTTTATATCCTTTCGCCTAAAGGACAGGCAGAACTTACTAACTACCGCACTGTCAAAGTTCCTTCTGATGCTAATATTCCTCTGTTTGTCAAAAATGAATTTGGCGAATTTTATAAATCCATGTTCCAAACTGCCTACACCAAAGAAGACCGGAAAGTGGGATTTTTGGAATACGCTTGGGATATGGGTAGTTGTGATCCCTGTTCTGCTGAACCGCTTAACTCAGAAGAACTTAAAGAAGCAGGCGTCTTTTGGTTAAATAATTTCCCTCCAGATATTTATCACTCAGCACCTTTTCGTCGTTCGACTGTTCCCAACGACGTTTTTATCACTCGCCTCCACGTCCGCTACACTCGTGACAAATTTCCAGAAGATTTAATCTTCCAAGAAACATCTAACCGGGAAAACTTCCAAGGACGTTATATTTTGCAACATCCGTTTACAGGTGAAGCTAAGTGTCAAGCGGGTAGAGAATACAAACGGTCTTTAAGAAAACGCTTTGAACAAGAAGCACAAACGCTTGCGAAACTAACCAATTGGAATATTCAAGATATCCGTAAAAAAATGAACCTCAACGGTCAGGTGAGTGTTTCTTGGTGGCGAGTGCTTCTTTCTTGGATAGGGTTGTAGTTTGGTCGGAGATCGGGGATTGGAGACAAGACAACACGGGAGACAAGGGGACACAGGAGACAAAGAAGACATGGGGGACAAGGAAGACAAGGGAGACATCACACTCCTCACACCCCTCACACTCCACCCTTACGGGAAGCCGCTACGCGTCTACACACTTCTCACACCCTTCACCTCCCCATCTCCCCATTCCCTGATCGCAAATGCCAATTCTACGCAATACTTAGAAAAGGCTTGCTGTGTTCGCGAAAACTATATATGCAAACATTGGAGGAAAATTTACGGTATTTAGTAAATGAAGCTTGTGGATATCCTACTGGAAGTCCACAGCGTCAGAAGCGACTTACACAAATTATTCGCTTGGCTGCTGGCAAACTTTGGAAAGAGAGTACGCCTTACTATCAAGATGCGCTGCAACAGACGTGGTTGTACTTCTGTGCTAATGTTTGTGGCGCTTACGATCCAGCACGGGGTTCTGTGATTACCTGGTTGAATGCTTACCTAAGATGGAGACTGCAAGATTTTTACACTCAACAACGGGAGGAAAATGCTAAAAAAGCCCTTCCCAGTGTAAATCAGTCTGCTTCTGGCGATCGCCTTGAAACTATATATCCTGAAGATAAACTGCCCGCTTTCCCCGATGTGCCTCCTATTTTGGAAACGGTAAAGTTATGGGCAGAAGAAGATATCGATGGAGAACTACGCAACACCTACATTAAAGGACACCCGCATGTAAATTGTCAGGTGTTAATTTTGAAACGCTTACCACCAGAGGTAGGCTGGAAGGAGTTATCAGTAGAATATAATTTACCAGTCTCTACTTTGAGCAGTTTTTATCAACGTCAGTGTCTACCAAGATTACGTAATTTTGCTGAGGAAGAAGGGTATTTATAATTATAATTATAACTCATTAATGGCGCACGGATGTACGCTACTATGTAGGCAACATATAAGGATATACCAAGCTTATAACGTGAAGACATTCATCACAAACATGAAAGCGATCGCGACAAACTTGATCTGGCGGTGCGTTAGGATTAATGTTTATAACGCACTCCACTACTGGTTCAATTAACAAATATACCCCTAGCTAGAGACATAACTATTTAGCAATAGGGGATGGTTAGCAAGAGGGTGATATGCAGTCAATAATAGTACAAATACTATAGAACTAAGTGGAAAAGCTTTTGAGATAGTTAAATCTCAGCTTGCTTGAGCCTCCTGCTAGCAAATAGCTATGAGTAACCTTGACCCATTTAACAAACAAACTCTAGAACAAGAGCGCAGTCAAGTCCTTCAGCAGTTGGAAGAATGGCTGGAAATTCCCATGCTAGTGCTTGCCTTTGGGTGGCTGGTACTATTTGTTATCGAACTGATTTGGGGATTAAATTCACTACTGGAAGTAGTTAGCAACACAATTTGGATAATTTTCATCCTTGATTTTTTGCTAGAACTGGCATTAGCTCCGCGTAAGCTTTCTTATCTCAAACGCAACTGGCTAACCGTTTTTTCTCTGATGTTACCAGGTCTACGCATCTTCCGCATTTTCAAATTAGTACGGGCGCTACGTACAGTACGGTCTGTGCGAGGATTGCAATTACTACGAGTGATGACTCGTACCAATCGAGGTATGCAGGCATTAAGCGCTAGTTTTAATCGTCGTGGGTTTGGCTATGTCATCATTCTGACAACAATTGTCACGCTGGTAGGATCTGCTGGCATGTATGCATTTGAAAATCAGCTTCCCGATGGCTCTGGGTTGAAGAATTATGGTACTGCATTGTGGTGGACAGCGATGCTGATGACAACGATGGGGTCAGAGTACTGGCCACAAACACCTGAAGGTCGGGTACTTTGTTTGATTTTAGCATTATATGCCTTTGCCGTTTTTGGCTACGTCACAGCAACTCTTGCCACTTTTTTTATTGGTAGGGATGCAGACGATGACCAAGCTGAGTTAGCAGGAGCAAAATCAATAACAGCACTACATGAGGAAATTACTGCCTTACGGAGTGAGATTCAACAGTTGTTAGAGCGCGATTCTAAACAATAACTGGACTTACGCATAACTATAACAAAACAATAAACCGCAGAGGACGCAGAGTACACAGAGGAATATTGAGTTTGAGAGTTTTTTGCGTAAGTCCTAAATAAGTATAGTTACCAATTAGGACTTAGGCACGCTCTACAAACCCTTGGCATCTTGGCGGTTAAAATTAAGTTACTTGGCCAAAATTGCGTAATATTAAGTTCGGATAATCACTTCATATTTTCACTGCGATCGCGAATGTGAAACACCCACCATTCATTAGCCGGATGGTGGGCTATTTTATCGAACACAGATGATTAAACTATAGTAAACACAGAACTCGTAACTGTGTTAACTTGTACTCCAATTAAAGAAGCCAACAGATCACCAGTACTCGTCACACTGATCAGCGTATTATTTGCATCTGCACCAGTACCTTGGGTAATTGTGATGTCTGCAAAGCTTAAGCCACTTAAGTTGATACGGTCTTGTCTGAATGTGAAGTTTTCAATTTGATCAAATCCTTCACCAGCAGCCAGCACAAAGGTATCACGACCACTGCCACTAAATACTGTATCAAAGCCTGAACCAGAATCAATTTTGTTATTGCCGGCTTCAGCGTAGATTACGTCATCACCATCGCCACCATAAACTTGATCGTTGCCTTGACCAGCATAAATCTTGTCATTGCCAGCTTCGCCATAAATCTTGTCGTTGCCAGCATCACCATAAATTGTATCGTTACCATCACCACCGTAAATGGTATCGTTACCTGCATCGCCTTCCAGAATATCGTTACCACCCAAGCCATTAAGGGTGTCATTTTTTTCTAAACCTTGAATGCGATCGCTTGCGGCTGTTCCTACAAGATTATCATTACCTGGTGTGCCAACTATTTCGTTGTAAACTTGAGCTAGGTTAAAGCTTGCCATCACGGGGTCATGGTCGCTGACTTGAGCGACAAACTCAGCATTAATATGCACAACATCGAATTCAGACTTATTGACCAGATTATTAGTTACTAATATATGGTCAAGAACTTGGGAGTTACCCTCAAAGACATAAGTGTACTGTTCATTTATTGGCAGCGTATCAACTAGGTTAGTGAGAACGCCACCTTTTAAGGTTGCAATGGGGTTGGAAAACTGGAAGTCGTTAAGATCACCCATGACCACAACATTAGCGTTGGGGTCTGCTGCCAAAACGCTGTCTATAAAATTATTGACAATTTGGGCTTGTTGTGTTCTTTGTGCTTCCGAAGTCAGTGTTGGTGGTTGGAAGCGTCCGAATAAGGGTTGGTCGCCACCTTTAGAATTAAAGTGGTTGGCGACTACAAATACTGTATTGCCATTGAAGACAAACTCACCCACCAGAGGCTTACGGCTATTAGCAAAAGCATCACCATCTGAGAGATCGGTGTCAATCAGACGACCAGGGCTGGCAGAAAGTTCACCATTAACTATTGTTGTATTGGTGGTGGATGTGCCACCGGGACGGTCTACAAAATCAACCCGGTTGGGATTAAATAGGAAACCAACGCGAATATTGCCGCCTGGTTCACCGCCATCTTGGTCATCCACCGGATTAATTTGACGATATTCGTAAGTCGGGCCACCAGCAGCTGCGATCGCATCAATTAAAGTTTGATAGGTCAGACTCGCATCAACAACAGAGTCATTCGTAGCACCGTTGTTGTCTTGCACTTCTTCTAAACTGATGATGTCTGGTGACTTGAGATTGTTAACAATTGCATTTGCCAAGCTATTAAACTTGTCACTACCATCACCTGGATCGAGGTTTTCCACATTAAAGGTGGCAACAGTCAGTTTATCCTCACTCGCTGCGATCGCTGTTGTCTCACGAGTCAGACCACCAGAAGTCACACCTGGCAAAGACGTAGTATTTAAGAGCTTAAAGTTGCCAAAGCTGTAGTCAATTACACCTGTTACTGAGCCATTAAAGCGATCGCCTACATTCACCTGGGCCGGATTAGGAATAATCGCATCATCAATAATAATCCGCTCTGGATTAAAATCGCCAGGCTGGATCACAATTCCACCACGACTTGTACGGATGCTAGCATTAACGCCATTGTCAGCCAAAACAGGGATTTCACCAAAATCATTGGTAGGGCCGACTGCCACTGGATTATTTACCTGCACTAGCATTCCTTCTACACTTTCGTAGAAGTCAATGCCATCTTGGGATGGGTCAAAAGTGCCACTGGTTTCCACATTCCCAGTAGCATCGTCTTCTATTACCGTTGTGGGGATTGTGCGTCCGCCATTGCCCAGAATTGTCGCTGTTGGTAAGGAATTGCCATTTGATAGTACAGTGATGCTGGGATTACTACCAATTTGGGTAATTGAGAGATTGTTTGTCCCACTAGATCCGCCAGGACGAAACTCACTGACTGTACCACTAACTAAAATCGAGTCACCAACACTGACTGTGGGTGCAGAGGAAGTAAAGATAAAAATCCCCTCGGAAGTGGCATCATTGCTGTCAGGATTGGGATCTTGCAAATAAAAGCCATTAGAACGTAGTACGGTAACAATACCAGGAACATTAGTAACTGTTTGACCAACCAGGGGTGACACATGAGTTGCACCTTGAATGTCACGAATGCGAGTATTACCTGGCGTAACTTCATTATCTGTTACCGTGACAGTAGTTGTGCCGTTGGTAAAGCCGGATGCAGTCGCGGTGAAGGTGACAGTCTGGGAACCATCAGCGATCGCATCATCAACAGCAGCAATATCAAAAGTGGTTGAGGTTTGTCCCGCCGGAATTTCTACTGTTGTAGGCACAGTTGCCTCAGTTGTATCGTTACTAGCTAAAGTAACTGTCAGGGCGTTGGTTGTACTTCCTGTACGAGTTACTGTACCAATAGCAGCATTACTTCCTGCTGCTTCTGAAAAGCTAGTAGGAGAAACACTTAAACTCAGGGATGGTGTTTCACCACCATTTGTTGTGTAGATTCCTAAATCGTCGAAGCTATCTGTAGCGAAACCATCCCATTCCACAGTAGGGTCAAAAACATCAGAGGGGTTGGTATCACCATTGATGAAACCACTTTTGCGACGCAAAGTATTGTCTGCTGTACTAGTCAGTCCACTTCCCCATTCAGTACCAGGGTCAAAGCCAATTTGACCAATCGAATCAACTATTGTGCCATTGACGCCACCTTTACGCAGCACAATCGCATCATCACCATTGAACCATCCCGCACCATTGGTTTGATCTGCTTGAGCGAGAATAACTGCACTAGCACTGCTTTGGGCTAGCACGAAAACATCGTCATTTGCTACTGTACCAGTTAAATTGATTGTTAAGCCAGCAGAAGTGCTACCGTTGAAATACATCTGTACGATGTAGCCTTCCAAACTTAAGTCAATGGCAGCACCAGTACCGTTATAAATTTCTAATGCTTTGTTGTTGCTGCTTCCCTCAATGTATTCCGAGAAGAACAAATCAGCCATCAATTCCTCCAGGATCAATAGAAGTCAAATTGAGATTCTTTCCTGACTTCATAAATCTCACTAGAAGTTTAAGAAGGAATTATTTTTTGCTTAATTTTGCACTGAAAGCTCTATTTTTCAGCAATTTTTCTTTGTGTCTTAGTGTCTTGGTGGTAAAGAAAGTTTATGATTGAACCACTAAGGCACAAAGACACCAAGATACCTAATCATCTTCATACTCTGCCCAACTATTAGGAGTTTCCGACACTGCTACTTTCAGTTGCACATCGGCTGGGACTCGTTTTTTAGTTTCGTCATAAATATATTTAGCAATCATCTCAGCAGTTGTTTCGTACTCTGGTGGTAAGACTTCGTTAAGGATACAATGGTCAAGTCCGCCTTTGGATATGTCTTGTTTGGCCCAGCGCAAGGTTCTAAAATCAGCCACCATGACTGGGTGTGGACAATATTGGGAAGAATGTAGTTTGGATGAAGTTGCTTCAATTCGCACTGTATAATTATGCCCATGCATTCGCCCGCAGGGGCCATCATAATCTTTAATGTAATGGGCGCTGTTAAAGGAGAATTCAGTCACTAGTTTCCATTTGGGCATTTAATATTGCCTCGCAGCCAATTCTGACATAAAAAATAGAAGTAAATCTTTTTTGATCGTAACTGTGTTTTTAGGGTTATTTGGAGAAAGTTGATAGTTATGGATGACTCTAAATCGTTCGCAAATTAAAGCCATCTGTCACCTCGCGATCGCCAATACGAAATGTTTGGTAGAATTTGGGAATTGGCAAGGAACATAAATATTTTTGCCAAGCCTGTGTTCAGAAATTCAGTAATGGTTTGCATTCATTCGTATTATTTTTAAACGCAAAGGATCGCAGAGGATAACCCCAAAGGGACGCAAAGTTTGACTACAGGAATCTTGCTATTTTCATTAGTGCATCTAGAAATTATTTAGATCTATAAATTTGAATTAATCTAGTCCTATACCGTCATTTTCAGTCACCAGTAATTTCCCTTCACCGCTATACATCCAGACAAAACCCTCTCCACCACCTTTGCCAAAATGACCTAATTTGCGATAATCTTCTTCGATACCGTTTGTGTATCCTTTCACTATGTCATAGTCAGCAATCAAAATTTCTCCTTTGCTGAGTTCAATCACTCTCGCAGGTGTTGTAGTACCTGCCACGACACGAGAAATTTGTCCGGGTAAAGCTTTGATCGCCAGCCTCCATTTTCCATCATTAGAGCCTGCGATTTGTCGGAACTTCAATCTTTTTGCTCCGATAACTACATTATTAGAACAAAACTGAAAGACCCCATCATCAAATTCCCATTGCTCCCGCTCTGATAGATCGATACAGGTGTAATGTAAAAAATAACCTTTTTGTCTAGGCTCAAGATAAACCGTACCAGTACCTTGATACACAGGTGCGTTGTAGTCAATCTCCGTTCGCAAGGCTACCCACATATCTTTCAAACGGTTATCAGTTTTGTAAATACCATAATTTAATTTACCGATGCATCTGTGTAATGACCCTTTTTGAATGATAACTCCAGAGTTTTCTAGTTTGATTTCTACTTGCTGAGCAAATGGAATATCTTTTGTGGGATGGTAATATTTGTTAGTTTCTTTATTAATGTTGTTCTGTAAATACCATAAATCTGTTGGTTCTAGAATCTTAATTTGATATTGCATAATTAATATTTCTAAGCATCATTAAACTAGGTGTATTAAGTTTTGCAGTATTTGTCAATACTTTTAATATTTTATTAATTAGTAATAAGTAATTTGTGATGGGTAATTGCTAAAAAAAGACTTTCCCTGGCAGAAACACCTGGCATTTGACTTAAGAAAACCCAACTTGTCCTGATAATGTTGGATTTTGTAAACTCGACCCTATCTGCAAAATATCACCCACCATTTTAGTCGTGTCAGTCCACTATTAAATTACACAATCCATTAGATATAGAGTAAATATATGACATCCCCCAATTAGTAGATACATCCAACTCTGTCGATAGAAAGGGAAGCAGTATTACCTGGGTGAGAAGAGCTTATTAGTGAGAATTAATAATATGAATTTGACATAACTCAAAAAATTGATATTTTTCAAAATTATTTTTCTAAAAATATAAATATTTGCTTAGCTAAAAGCTATTTATTCTTAAGTTCTGAAAAAATCACACATTACATTAAGGAAAAAGTTTTGAATTATGGCTGACCGTGACGATAAGCACAATCAAAGAAATCCTAGCCAAGACGTATTTAAAGGTCTTTGGGAAGCAAAAGTAGTAATTGCCATAGCATTTATAGCTGTATTAGTAAGACTTTCCTACACAAATGAACAACCTGCTACAGTTCCTACAGCCCAACTTGTCACCACATCGGAAGTTGTCAACTACCCTGATGAATTGCTTGGCAAAACTGTAACAGTCAGAAGCAGACCACTGCAAAGAGTTGGTTTAAGTTCATTTACAGTCAGTGATCGCAGATTTTTTGGTGGTGAACCTATTTTAGTTGTGAATGCTTCTGGTCAGCCTTTCGATTTACCTAGCGATCGCGAAAACATTATTCAAGTCACAGGTGAAGTTCGTAACTTCGCAATTCCCCAAATCGAGAAGCAATACAATCTGAGTCTACAAGACGAATATTATAGAGATTACATCAACAAACCTGTAATTATTGCCCAAGATATCAGACTAGCACCAGATTCGACAGCAATTACCTTGAGATAAGCACAATCTTGCTACTCTGTGTCCCTTTGCGTTCTCCTGTGCTATTCTCTGCCTTTGTGTAAAAACTCTACCAAAGCGATCGCTTTTATAATGATTGTCTAACTTCTGTTGTTGTGCCATGACTCAAGACATGCAACGCGAATTTGCCAACCGTGATGAGTTAGTAGCTTACCTACGCGAACAATTTCCTCAAGCCGCAGGACGTGATGATCATATCAGTCAAACAATTGGTGGACGCAAAACAGCTCAGAATATACTGCAAAAAGTAGACCCAGCTAAATACGCAAAAACACGTAATTTCTTTACGGGTGCAGTCACTCGGCTTTCTCCCTACATTCGGTATGGCGTTCTCAGTTTACGCGAAATTCGAGATTACGTGCTTGACCGTGTACAAAACCAAGATGAAGTCACTAAACTAATTAACGAATTAGGTTGGCGTGACTATTGGCAACGGTTGTATGTCAAGCTGGGCAATAACATCTGGCAAGACCAAGAAGAATATAAAACAGGCTATCGCCAGAGTGAATACGCGCCGAAATTACCAGAAGATATCAGACAAGCTACAACAGGCAGAGTATGTATCGATAGTTTCAGCAAAGAACTACGAGCAACAGGCTATCTTCACAATCATGCCCGCATGTGGATGGCAGCTTATATTATTCATTGGCGGCGTATCCAATGGCAAGCTGGAGCTAAATGGTTTCTTGAACATCTTTTAGATGGCGACCCGGCTAGTAATAATATGTCATGGCAATGGGTAGCCAGCACCTTCAGCCATAAACCGTATTACTTCAATCGCGAAAACTTGGAACGCTATACAGAAGGTGTTTATTGTCGCCAATGTCCTCTTTACGGTCATTGTGATTTTGAAGGTAGCTATGAAGAGTTAGAACAAAGGCTATTTCCCAAAGGAGAATTTAGCAAAAAACCCAGTAGTCAAAGTTGGCAGAAAGGGAAGAAGCGACGGTAAGAAAACTTAGAACTTATTTACTGGATTGTTGTGCTGCTTGTTCGACTACTTCCACAGACAAGTCTAGTACTTGAGCGATCACTTCTCAAATATATTTTGGGTGAACCCAAGGACTAGTGAGTGGTCTTACGGCTGGATTCGTCATAAGATTATGTTTCGTAACTAATATTAATACTTAAGTAAGAGTGTTTATATTCCCAAAGATAGAAATGCACAGGCATAATTACAAAGTATAAAAATAACAACTATGCACTTGTATTAGTGTGGCAATCTTAAATTGAAGCAAGAAAATTTTCTTGAAGAATGGATATCTTGTCCTTGCTGTGGGGCAAGATACCTACATAACAAGAGCTTTATTTTATGCATTATTTTAAGTATGCCATGCCAGTATGAATAGATAACGGAAAAAAGTATATATTACTAAATTTTTCCTAAGCGTTTTTTGGCAAGAGGGTGTATGCTACTAGACCTTTTTAGGAGAAATTTTAAATGCAGACTCGACTATGCCAATCATACTATGAAGAAAATGGTTATGTTATTTTTCGTAATTTAATACCTTTCGAGTTAATTAATAATTTACTTGATTTGTATGCTCAACAAATTTTGATATCAAAATATCCATTTTTTAGGCAGAATACTGGTAAATATGAACTTACTCATTTGAATGAGTTTGGTTATGCTACACAGTCTTTTTTAGATATTCATGATTATGAGAAATATCCGAAATTTAGTGATGCTGCAAAAGAAATATTTTGTAGTGAAAAAATTCAAGATGCATTAAGACAGACAACGGGATATGAGTCCTTTAATTTAATGCAAACGATGTTGTTTGACGCAAACACAGAAACACAACCACATCAAGATTGCTGGTATTTAGACACTGTACCCAATGGATATTTAATAGGTATTTGGATAGCCTTAGAAGATATCAACGAAAACGCTGGTCGTTTCTATATACTACCAAAAACAAATAAAAACCTTGATTTTCGTAGTGACAAACCAAATATATCTGTAAGCGAGTGGCTAAAACGAATTAATGAATATGTAAGTATGCATCAACAAGATATTGTAGCTCCTGACTTAAAGAAGGGAGATGTTCTATTTTTTAATTCTAAAACTATTCATGGTTCTTTACCGACTATTAGTTCTCGCTTTTCAAGAAAGTCTTTAACAGCACACTATATTCCCTCTAACTATCAATTTGGTAATCTTTTTATAACAAAAGATTACATTACGTATAAAACTTATAAAGGCGTGCAATTCTATCGAAGTAAACCAGATTTTTCATTAATGAATGATTTAATACTTAGGACGAAAAGTGTTTTTTACAATTCACCTATATTACTTAAAATATTGCGTCAATTATACAGCAAGTTTGGTAGAATTAGAAATTAAACAGAAATAATTACCGAGTTGTTTGAGTCTTCAAACTGTAACAGAACTTTAGTAGGACTTTATAATTGCCTTCGCCTCACATCATCCAACATCAAAAAACCTGTCACAGCTATGCTGTAACAGGAGTAAAGCTAATATTTGATTGTGGCTAACCTTAAATTAACCGAGCCATTCTAAAACCGCTTCTTCCTTAGTGTTGGTATTGCGTGATGGGGTTTCACGATTAAACTTCATATGAATTGAGCGGGTTTGCTCACCATCAGCTGCAACAGCCATGATTGGGTAGTCAATCAAGCCATCTTGGAAGGACATTTGGAAGCGGAATGTACCATCTGGATTTAGCTTGATTGGACGACCGCCAATGGTAACAGTTGCATCAGGTTCAGTAGCACCGTAGACAATTAACTCAGCATCCGCAATTAACCAGAACTTGCGTGGACGCATAGGTACGGCGGAAGCAGAGAAGCCGACACCTGACATACCCACACCAGACATTGTTAAACCAGATACAGTTGGAACTGCCCACATACCTACACCAGAGGGGAAAACGTAGGAACTGATCGCCTGTTCTGGAGTTACTGAACCAGGAACGTGTTGCATGGAACCGAATAGAGAACCAGCAACTCGTTGTGCTTCGACAGATTCTGCCATGCCAAAAATTTGGTCGTAAATAGGATTGCCATTTGCGGCAGCAGCAGCTTTTTTGGCAGGAGGAACCAACTCGTAGAAAGTCTTGCTACGCAAATCTTCTTCAAAGTTGACTGTGATGAAGACATCTTCAATCCAGTCTGATGGATAGACAGGAGGAACGTGGACAGGAGCAGAACGAGCCAAGACTAACCAGCGACCATCTGGACAACGGTAGCCGATATCGATAACATAATCGCGATCGCTCACTGGAACTGGCAAATACCATTCCCGTGCCAGTTCATCGCAGGGATACTCCTGAATGCTGTGGGGACTTTGGTACTCCAAGCTGATGTCGGTAACATCATAAATACGCAGCGCCAGTTGTTGTCCGCCTTGGCGTCGCAATTCTTCTTTATGCTCGTTAGGAACATCCCAATAAGCGTAAGCCCACTGGGGATCTCGAGGCATCAGAACAATGCGGCTTTCACCATAACCATCTGGTAAGTCGCCAATTTCTTCGTCTACATCAACTAGAGTGCCACCAGTGCGATCTTCTTGACCCAATTCAAATTTTGCTGCTTCCACGGTTTCCTGTGCCTCCAATGAGAAAGATTGGCTGGGGGATACTTTGCTGCGCTCGATTTCTTGTATCGCTGCCAACAGCTGCGATTTACGCATTCGGCTATATCGAGAGACACCATAAACGCTTGCTACTTTGCGTAGCTGCCGCAATGTCATCTCTTCTAGCGGTGGTCTTTCTTTTGCCATGAATTTTGGCCTCCAGTCGTTTGAAAGGTTAATAATGTACCCTTATTTATGAATGGATGATTCAAGCCCATCCACCCCAAATTAACTTTTGCTTCTCGACTCCTGTTTTGCCTAAATCAGTTAGGTTTTTAGTGTTTTTTTATATTGCGGGTCACTCCCTTTCAATTTCCTGTTATGCCAAAATCAGCATTTTTTATTTTGGGAGTTGAGGAGTCTTTATGTTAAAAAATACTAACTGTTTACCTCCCCCTGGGATCAAGAGGTTGTCATGCTTGTTTTTAATGTTTCCACGAATTTTTTAGGTATTTGGGGATCTTTATGTCATTATTTTATGACATGTTCACCAAAAGAAAAAGAATTAAGTCAAGCTTTCATGACAAACAGGTGATAAGTTCATCCTATGTCAGCAAAAACATTAGCTTATTGTTATGAAATATTGATAATTAGCTTTTCTAGTTAATTTTTTGTTGAGTTTATTAAAGATGAGCCACTTCCCTACCTCTAGCTTGAAAATAAGGCAGATGGCACAAGGGGTAAGAGTTTTCATATTTGATTGTGCCAAAACTTGGTGTGATTAGCTGACTTGAAAGTAACCTCACCCCCAATCCCCTCTGGTGAACCCGCAAAGAGGGGTGTCCGATAGGACGAGGTGAGGTTTTTTCATGCTTGATGGTGAGACTTTTTCATTGGGACTGCCTTGTTTACCCGAATACCAACATCCATAAAGGCAACATTAAAAGTAGCAACACTGTGGAGATGATAATACTACTGGCGATTAAATCGCGATCAAGATTATATTCCTCTGCCAAAATTAGACCAGCAAAAGCCGAGGGCATACCAGACATCAAGACCATTGCTAAACGGCGATCGCCTGATAATCCCAGTAGCCATGTGGTTACAACGCCAACAAGTAGGGGGATAATGCATACTTTGATAATAGCGGGAACAAAAGCAGGTTTTATACTTTTCCATCCCTGTAATTGTGCTAAACGAATACCAGTAAGCAAGAAGGCACAGGCAATGACAATACTGATAGACCCTTGCAATCCTAATTCAATAATTTTTGGAAACTGGACTTTTTGAGTGAGACTACCAACCATAAAAGCCCACAAACAAGGTACTGTCAGCACCTCACGCAGTTGCATCCACCAGGAATTAGCAACTTTTGATTGACTAAAGTAACTAGCAACCACAACTCCAAAACCGTAGGGACCAATGACATTGTGAGTAATACTGTAAAGTACAGCCCAGCCCAAAACCTCAGAATTAATTAAAAATGGGGCGATCGCTAAACCGACAAAACCAGTATTTCCCAAGACAGCAGCAAGTATAAAACTCGCATAAGTATGAGAATACTCTTTAAATTTCCATAAAATCGGCAACACCACCATTAAGCCCAAAAGTAATGTTCCGACTGTAATGATTGGTACTATTAAGGGCAAGCCTATCTCATGATTAAAATTACCTAATTGGCTTTGACGAGCCAAGGCAAACAGTTCTAGTGGCACACCAATCCAGTAAAGACCCCGACCTAAAATTCGAGGCAGCCATTGTGGTAAAAATCTACATATAAATAGCCCCAGACTTGTCCATAAAATCAGGGGCGTATAAGCATGAAACAGAGTTTCTGTCATAAATATTACTTACAATCCATCAAAAACAAGAGACAGACTCTACCTTTATTAATTTACTCTCATTAACAATAACGAAGAAACAAGCAAGAAGGAAACCGAAAAAATTCGTGTTTGATTAGCTATGTAGACTTACTGGCTGTTTACCCTCCACTTGCTCTGTGACTCCACCGATGATACTACTTTGTTGATAACCTAAACCTTTGAGTGCAGCTAAGCATCTGTCAGCTTTTTCTATGGAGATCGAAGCTAAAAGACCACCAGATGTTTGTGGGTCGAACAACAAAGGATAATTACGGTGATTTTCCCCAAGGTTCAAGTTAAGAATATAACGTGCATTACTTAAATTCTCTGGATGTAGAGAGCTAAAAATTCCTGTTTGTACAGTTTCCCCTGCACCGGTCAAAACTGGGATAGCCTCTAGTTCTAACTCTACCGCCACTTTAGAAGCTTGCACCATCTCCATCAAATGTCCCAGCAAGCCAAAGCCTGTTACATCTGTACAAGCCGTAGCCCCATGCTGTAATAAACATTTAGCCGCAGCTTGATTGGACAACAACATCGACTTTACCGCATCCTCAATCCAGCGGCCTTTAGCTTGGTAACGCATATCAGCAGCGAATAAAGTTCCAGTTCCCACAGCTTTAGTTAAAATCAATACTTGTCCTGGTTGCATTCCACCTTTACGCAGTAACTTATCTGATTCAGCTAAACCATTACAACTTAAGCCAAATCCTAGTTCTGTCCCTTCAGTTGTGTGTCCACCAATCAAAGGTGCTTGTGCTTGATTTAGCACTTTTAGCGCACCAGATAAAAGCTGATACAGAGTTTCTTCGACTTTGGCTGGCGCAGCATAAGGAATAGTAGCTAACGCCAAGGCACTTTGCGGAGTTGCCCCCATTGCAAAAATATCACTCAAGCAATGATTGGCGCTGATTTGGCCAAAAATATAGGGATCATTAATCAAACTAGGAAAAAAATCTATCGTCTGCACCAATAATCGATTAGCTGGCACTTGCATCACAGCCGCGTCATCGGGTGCGTCCAAACCAATGATGATATCTTTTCTATCTTCCCCAAGAGGTTGTTCTAATTTAATACGATGGAGGACTTTATCCAAAATAGTACCACCCACTTTAGAACCACAGCCAGCACAGCGCATCACAGGATTTTGGATTTTGGATTTTGGATTTTGGATTTTGGATTTGATAATTCCTATCCTCTCGCCATCACCCCATCGTCCCTTATCCCCATTGCCCCTTATCCTCACTTCCTTGGGGGAGTGGGGGCCCCGAGTTCCCCATCGTCGCTCCAATCTCTTACTAAACCTTTCCATAAAGCGGCGATCAATCCAGTCTTTCCACTGCCACAGTAAGCGATGAGGAGGTAAAGTCAAGGGGCCACGGGTAGCGATCGCTCTACCATCCCCTGTACCGATTAAACTTAGATATTGTTTCTGTGGGATATAAGGTTTGAGAGGTTTTCCTAGTAGAAATCGCCGCAAGTTCTCAAACAAAGGTTTGCCTTGCCGCACTGCAAACACTCCTGCTTTCGGACGTGGGTGATTGACCATCGTGGCAATATCTCCCGCAGCAAATACGTAAGCATGAGACAAAGATTGCAACGTATCATTTACCAAAATAAAGCCTTGCTCATCAGTTACTAACCCAGCAGCCTTTAACCATTGCGGTGCAGAGGCTTGTGTCACCCAAAAAATGCGATCGCACTCCACCGTCAACCCAGATTCACATCTAACTTTACCTGGTTCGACTTTACATACATTTTCACCTAAATGCAGATGTATACCCCGTTTGATCAAAAGCTGCTTGACTGTACGCTGTACAGACCAATGAGAATTAGGCATTAGTTCTGCATCCCGGTGAAATAAATGAATTTTCAAAACTTCCTGTTTTAGGGTATTATGGTCGATAACTTCTCTTTTCGAGAAAAATGTGAGGGGATATAATTTCGACACCTGATACAAATGAGCTTGCATTGATAACGCTAATTCCACGCCACCAGCCCCTCCTCCTACAATCCCAATACTCAACGGCTTTTGCGGATTGTCAGCTATATCTTCTAGTAGCTGATACCAGTGTTTTAGAAGATTAGACACTGGTTTTGCCCCAATAGCATATTCTGCTGCACCTGGTACAGAAATTGTGGCTGGTGTGCTACCGATATCTATTGACAATAGATCAAATCCTACTTCTGGACGGTCGGCACAAATCACTTTTTTATTTTCTAGGTCAAGACCAACTACTTGGTCAATATACAATTGCGCTTTGGCAAAATTTGTGAGTAGTCGCAAATCAATATGACATTGCTCATGGCTGTAAAATCCGGCAATATGTCCTGGTAACATCCCAGAATAAGGTGTATCAACTCTATCAGTTATTAAAGTTAATCGGATTCCATTAAAAGGTTTCATTCCTAACATGAAGAGAGCTATTGCATGGCTATGACCACCACCAATTAATACTAAATCTTTAGTAACAGGCTGTATATTTTGCTTCATACATAAAGTTGTTGACAGGCGATATTTGGTAATTAATGGTTATATTTTGGTCAATTATTGTAGTCAGAAAATTTTTCTTTCACCACGTAATTATCAAAGTTGGGTAACGTGAAAACCTCATTTTTAAAAGTGATGGATAAAACGGCACATCACCTGATAATGGGAAATTGGTAATCAGTACAATCTTTTCACTTTGTGATTACAAGACTAAAACTTCTACCTATTGAAGTCCTCCCGGTAGCAGGAATGGAGCAAGATGTATAGCTAGATTGTGACACATTGATATAACAATTAATAATCAATAATCAATCACAAACGAATGATTAACCTTGAGATTGCATCTTATGATAGATATTGAAATTTCTTGACAAATGATATACTCTTTTTTTTCAATAATTGTCCGTAATAATTCTGTGTAGTGAGGATTACTATCCATATGTCTGGCAGGAAGACAGACGCATTCAAAAGTTGGCTGATAGCGATCACAATCTTATTTAGCCTATCACCATATGTGATATTCTTTGCAGCTTCACAAGTTGAGGGATTATCAAATGAACAAAAAATAGTTAGCAGAAATCAAGCACTAAACACAACAGCGACTTTATTTGTAGGGTTAGCAGTGATAATTAATGCTTATTATGCAGCCAAGCGTACCAAAGCATTACAAAAAAGTGCGATCGCAGCTGAAAAAAGTAATGAAATAGGCATTCAAAATCTACAACTAGCCCAAGAACGATTAATTACAGAGCGCTTGACAGCAGCAATTACCCAGTTGGGGCATGAACACGTAGCAACGCGGATAGGGGCAATTTATGCCCTAGAAAAAATTGCCCAGGAATCACCAAAACAGTACTGGACAATTATGGAAATCCTAAGTGCATTTGTGCGAGAAAACAGTGGTATTAAGCCAGAACAAGAAAATTCAGTGGAAGAACTAGGCAAAATTACCAAAGTGTCCACAGATTTACAAACAGCCCTCACTGTAATTGGTAGACGCAACTGGGAACAAGACCAGGAAAATCAGCAACTCGACTTAAGGAATACTGATATTAGACGAGTAGACCTATCGAATGCCAACTTGCAACGCCTAGATTTGCGAGGAGCAAACCTGACAAAAGCCAACCTCCAGAAAGCTAACTTATTTGCAGCAAATCTCGAAGGTGCAAAGCTTTGTAGTACGACTTTGTATGAAGCCAATTTGCAATCATGCAATCTCCAAGAAGCTAATCTCTATGGGGCAAACTTAAATCGAGCCAACTTGAGTGGAGCTAACTTGCGATCTGCAAACTTGTCTGGAGCAAGCCTGCGTGCAGCTAACTTCTGCGAAGCTAATCTGTATAAAGCTAATTTGCAATCTTGCAACCTCAAAGTTGCAAACCTCTCTAAAGCCAAGTTATTTCTTGCTAACTTACAGGGTGCAAAGCTCGGTAAAGCTAACTTGCAGGAAACAGGATTAATTGGCGCTAATCTCAAACAGGCTAATCTCAATGGAGCAAATTTGCAACAAGCAAATTTGAATGCAGCCAAACTAGAACACACAGAGATGTTTTTTGCCAACTTGGCTGAAGCTAGTCTGAGAGAAGCCAACCTCTATGGAGCTAATATGATGGGAACCAACCTGCAAAAAGCTATGTTCCATGAAGCTAATCTCTGCGGTGCGAATCTGATGGGAGTAGACTTATTTGGCACAAATTTGTGTGATGTGAAATTGTCGGGAGCAATTCTGACAGGAGTTAAAAACTTACAATCACATCAAATAAGGTTTGCATTGGGCGATCGCACAACTGTTTTACCAGATTATTTAGATATTCCTACACATTGGATGCGCTCAGAACACTCACAAAAATCTGTAGCAGAAGCTGAAACTTGACTTGAACACAATAGTAATTGTGGTGTAGAACTGAAGCATTGTTAATATAAAAAACTCGATTGTTCGAGTACTTAAATTTTCTCAGGGTGCTTTCCAAAATATAAACTGGAATTAATAATACAAGATAGAGATAATATCATATCTGTTTGAGAACTTATACCAATTTTAGATTTTGGATTAAAACCATTGATTAATAGGCTATTCCAGAATCTTGAAGCAAGACTCCCTGTGCCTATTTGGTATGATCATAATCTGTGAAAATTGATAATTGGTAATGGGAAAGAATAATTATCAATTACCAAAAACGTCTATCTACATAACCTTAGACCCAGTTTCAGTGGTCAAAAATTATCTTTTTCACCACAAATGTTAGATTTTGTACTTGACAAAAAGAGATACAAGGGTGTGAAAATGCTATTTTTCATGTGTTCTGGTGTATTCAGATTTTAATTACTAGTTAAACGAGGAAATCCTGTTTACCAAAAATACACGTGAAAAAGAAAACTAGTAGATTACGTCGGAAATCAACACAAAAACTAAAAAATAAGTCAAAGATATAGAATACTTAAGATTTTTGACTTTTGACTTCCACGTAACAGTAATAGGGTGCTGTCTGTGATTCCCATCGTCTCAAACGATGACGCGATCGCTTTCTGAATCACGAATGAGGTGATTCTGTTCAAAACTGTCGGTCTCAAAACACTACATTTCTAAGGGAATTCAAAGCATGGCAATCATTAAAGTTACCAACACCGCAGACAGTGGAAAAGGTTCTTTACGAGCAGCGCTCGACTCTGTCCAAGCAGGAGACACAATCCAGTTTGATTCTAGCCTTGCCAACAAGACTATCACTCTTACTAGTGGAGAACTTGCCATTACCAAAGACATCACTATCGATGGTGCAGGGGCAGAAAATTTAACGATTAGCGGCAATAATGCTACACGAGTATTTTCTGTAAGCAGTTATGTCAATGCTACAGTTAAGAATCTGACGCTCACCAACGGTATGGTGACTGGAAAAGATGGAAGAGGTGGTGCGATCGCAGCTTGGGACTACAGCAACCTTCAGGTAGAAAATTGTAACTTTAACAACAATAGTGCTTGGCAAAACGGAGCCATCTATGTTGGTTACGGTAGTAAAGCAACGGTACTAGGCAGCAATTTTGACAGCAACGATGGCACTCTAGGAGATTCTGGATTTAGCGGTGGAGCGATCGGTACTTATGGTTCCGGTGTGCTTGTTGTTAAAGACTGCGAATTCACCAACAACAAAGGTGTTAATGGTGGAGCAATCTACAACCTGTTAGGTGAAGCAACCGTAGAAAACTCAGTTTTTCTTAACAATAGTGCAATAGGTGACGTTGGTGGTGGTGGATTCTTCTGCGATGGAGGAAACTCAACAGGTCCCGGTTCTACTGTCGGAGGCACAATAGCAATCCGTGGTTGTCAGTTTGAAAACAATTACACCAAAGGAGAGGGTGCTGGAATTTTTTCCTGGGGTTACGGTCCAGACAAAATGATTATCGAAAACAGCAGCATTGTTGGTAACACAGCAGATTTTAATGATAACGGCATAGGTCGTGGAGGTGGACTGCGAATTCACGGCGACCTCACAATGAATAACGTCACCGTTGCCAACAATAAAGCTGCAAAGCAGGGTGGAGGTTTATGGCTAGATGGTTCTATGCCAGCCAACATTACCAACTCTACCTTTTCTGGAAATAAAGCAACAGAAGATGCAGGCGGAGCAATGTTCCTTGGCACTGACGAATCCGTCCCCATTAACATCGTAAATTCCACCATCGTCAATAACGAAGCCGGACGGGCAAATGGGGCATTTTGGTTTTACAGTCCGAAACAGCCAGTCACCCTCACCAACTCGATTGTTGCCTACAACACCGCTAGCGACTTTTCACAAAAACAGGTTGGATATCAACTAAAAGATGGCGGCGGCAATATAGAATATCCAGGGCCAGAGATGGGTAATAAAGTTGTTGCAGGTAGCCAAGTTGTTGATCCTCTTCTTGGACCCCTAGAAAATATTGGAGGGTTTCTCATACACCCCCTTTTACCAGGCAGTCCTGCCATTAACACAGGTGTCACAGTTAGTGGTGTACCCACCACTGACCAACTAGGGAGCGAACGAGATAGTAAACCTGATATTGGGGCATTTGAAGTGGTTGTTACTCCATCTCCCCAGTCCACTCCAGAAGATACTTTAGTGATGGGTGTCACATACTCGGCGCCGGATCAGCAAAATAGCAATACCCAAAACAACACCACCAACAATGTTGAAAGTAGCGATGTATTAAACGGAAGCAATAACAATCATCAGTTAGTTGGTTATAAAGCTAAGGATGTCTTGACTGGTAATTACAGTCACAATCAACCAACACCTGTAACAGACAGCAATGAATTGCTCAACCAATTCATGCCAGCAAAGGGAAATACAACTCAAAATTTTGATTCCCCAAAAAACGGGGTAGACCTCAGAACAATTTTGAGTCAATCCAAACTTTCAGGTTCTAATCTTTTCCAGGAATACATAAAGTCAGAGCCAAAAGGATCAGGAACATCTTTGAGCGTTAACCCGGAAGGTTACTTCAACCTTAATCAGTTTCAGGATCTTTTCACGCTTGACGATGTTACAGTTAGTAGTCAAACCGACAAAAATTCCCTTGGTAAATAAATAACTGATAATTTGACATAGTTTGCGTCAACAAATAGAGGTATAGGCGAACCCCATAGCTTCATTTTAGTCATTTTGGGGCTACTCCTATACTCCTACACCCGTCCCACTGTGGAGCGCAGTCTACTTGTAGGTAAGTCTATTAATTAGTACAAAATTGCATAAATTCATAGCGAAATTCCTGTAGCTAAACTCTGCGTTCCTTTGCGTTCTCCTTTGCGATCCTTTGCGTTTAAAAACACTACAAATTAATACAAACCAACTACTTATTTTTATAACATTTATTTGTTATTTCACACAGCTAAGCTTAGTTAATTTTTCATTCTTGTTTTATAAAACACGAAAGTTATGATCAGGAATTTAAACAATTATTTGCTGAGATATAATCTCTAGCATAGATGAATAAAATAAATGTAAAAAAAAGTGATCCCCAGGGAGCATATGTAACGCAAAAGAAGCGCTTGTTTGCTCCTGCCATGCTTGAATTTCATCATAGCTAACTTCTTGATCTTCCAAACCACCAAAAGCAGTAATAGGACAATATAATGGTGCTTGTTGAGTGTAAATATAAGTTTCTAGTACTGCAAAATCTGCACGTAAGATCGGAAGGAATAATTGCATTAGTTCTTCATTTTCAAGTAAAGCTTGCGGAGTACCATTCAGACGCCGCAATTCTGCCATAAACTCTGCTTCTGGTAAGTTATGAATCGGTGGTTTTGGATTCACAAGTTGGGGTGCGCGGTGAGCTGATACAAACAAATGACTGGGGTTTAGACCATATTGTTTGCGGAGTAGAAGAGCAAGTTCAAAACTCACAAGTCCACCCATACTGTGACCAAAAAAGACAAATGGTTTGTCTAACTTTGGTTTAAGAACATTAGCTAATTCTGTAACTAGAGGATCTAATTTAGTGAATGGAGGTAATTTTATTTGCATTCCTCTACCAGGAAGCTCAATCGCCCAGACTTCTATGATGGCAGGCAGATAATTTGACCAGCGACGAAATATATTAGCACTACCACCAGCGTAGGGAAAACAAAATAACCGGACTTGGGCATCTGGATTAGATTTAGGGCAAATTAACCAAGAATCTAAACTTGAAGTATTTAGCATCTTACTATCATTTTTACTCGTGCTGATACATCTAGCTTACAAAAAATTCGTTTTTAAGTCTTTTTGGTTGAATTTTGACCCATCCTACTATTTGACAACGATTTCTGCATTAGTTAAACCATAGTAGACATAGGGTAAAAGATGATGGCGATCACTTTTGGTATAGTAAACAAAGCAATAACTTTCTAAAAAAAATAAAGCTAATTTATGAACATTCAAGAACGCAGTTTTCATTCAGCTAGAAAGTTAATTGAATTCAAGTTAAGTTAGTACCACTGCATTTTTATTACATGGCTTTACAGAATTGGAGACGCAAGCGCGGAGTTGCACTGACTACTAGAGGTTTACAAAAACTTCAGCAGGCAAAACGTACATCAGAAGCACAGGAAAATTTTGGAAACAGTTATACACTCGAAGAACTGAGTACACGTACTGGGTTATATCCTAGTACAATCTCCAAAGTACTCAATCGCGAAGGAGGAGTTGATAAAAAAACTCTCGAAAAGCTGTTTTTAGTTTTTAACATAAAATTAGATAAAAGTGACTATTTAAGCTCAAATACTCGCCTAGATTGGGGTGATGCAACCCATACATCTGTTTTTTATGGACGTAGACAAGAGATTGCCACTTTAGAGCAATGGATACTCGATGAGCGGTGTCGATTAGTGGCAATATTAGGAATGGGTGGTATTGGTAAAACGACTCTGGCTGTCAAGCTAGCTCAACAGATTCAGGAAGAATTTGAATATGTGATTTGGCGATCGCTCAGAGAAGCTCCACCCATAAAATCCGTCCTCGCAAATCTCATCCAATTTCTCTCTGATGAGCAGGAAACAGAAAGCAATTTACCAGAAAATTTAAGCGAGAGAATATCGCGTCTACTCTATTATTTGCAAAATAATCGCTGTCTGGTTGTACTTGACAATATAGAGCCTATCTTACGTAGCGGTAGTCGAGCTGGACAATACCGAGAAGGATATGAAAGTTACGGTGAGCTTTTGAGATTGTTAGGAGAAGCAACTCACCAAAGTTGTTTGGTCTTAACCAGTCGGGAAAATCCTAAAGAGGTAGCATTACTCAAAGGACAAGAATTACCCGTTCGCTCCTTACAATTAAGGGGTTTGAAAGTTGACGATGCACAGGAAATCTTGAAAGTTAAGGGCCTATCTGCAACAGAGTCAGAATGGCAAGTAATGATTGAACGCTATGCAGGCAATCCATTAGCTTTGAAGATAGTTGCTACGACTATAGAAGATGTCTTTGATGGTAATGTCACAGAATTTTTGCGAGAAAATACTGCTGTTTTTGGAGATATTCGTAGTGTTTTAGACCAGCAATTTGAGCGCTTATCGCATGTAGAAAAAGACATAATGTATTGGCTAGCAATAAATCGTGAACCAATCGCGCTCTGGGAATTGCGAGAAGATATGGTATCGCCAGTACCATCGCAAAAATTATTGGAAGCTCTTGAGTCTTTGCTGAGGCGATCGCTAGTTGAGCAAAGTGCAGCAACTTTTACTCTCCAACCTGTAGTCATGGAATATGTGACTCAGGTATTGATAGAGCAGGTCTGTGAAGAGATTGCTACTGAGAAAATCGAACTTTTTAGATGTCATGCTCTAATGAAGGCAACCGCAAAGGACTATGTGAGGGAGGCTCAAATTCGCCTCATCCTCCAACCAGTCATAGATGGGCTACTGAGTGTCTTTAGAAGCAAAAAGGGCATTGAAAAACAATTAACTAAAATCCTAGCAAGGCTGCGGGAGGAATCTCCGCAAGAACCAGGATATACAGCTGGAAATATTGTTAATCTACTCAAATCTTTGGGAATCGATTTCACTGGCTATGATTTTTCTTACCTAAGTGTTTGGCAAGCAGATCTACGCAAGGTAAATTTACATCATGTAAACTTCCAAAACGCTGATCTAGCAAAATCTGCTTTTTCCGAAACTTTTGGTGGAATTATGTCTGTTGCCTTTAGCCCTGATGGCAAACTCCTAGCCGCAGGCGATAGCAATGGTGAGATTCACCTATGGCGAGTTGCTGATGGTCAACAACTTCTCATCCTCCGAGGACATGCCAACTGGGTTGTTTCCCTTGCCTTCAGCCCTGACAGTAGGACTCTTGCCAGTGGGAGTAGTGACTGTACTGTCAAGCTATGGGATGTCGGTACTGGTCAATGCTTTCACAGTTTGCGGGAGCATGGTAATGAGGTTTGGTCAGTTGCCTTTAGCCCAGAGGGTGGCAAGTTAGTCACCGGCTGTGATGACCAAATCATAAGACTATGGTCTGTTAGGACTGGTGAATGCCTGAAAATTTTTCAGGGACATACAAATTGGGTACTCTCAGTTGCCTTTAGTCTGGATGCTCAGACACTGGTGAGTGGCAGTGACGATAACACAATCAGGTTATGGGATGTTAACAGCGGTGAGTGCCTAAAAATTTTCCAGGGACATAGTGATGGGATACGGTCAATCAGTCTCAGTCCTGACGGTCAAATGCTAGCTAGTAGTAGTGATGACCAGACAATCAGGTTATGGAACCTCAGTACTGGTGAATGCCAAAGAACTTTCTGGGGACATTCCAATCAAATATTTTCAGTTGCCTTCAGTCCCCAAGGTGATTTTCTGGCTAGTGGCAGTCATGACCAGACAGTGAGATTGTGGGATGTCAGTAGTGGTGAATGCCAAAGAATTTTTCAAGGACACTCCAATATAGTATTTTCAGTTGCCTTTAGCCTAGAGGGTGATGTTTTAGCTAGTGGTAGTCGCGATCAGACTGTGAAGTTGTGGCATATTCCCACTAGTCAATGTTTCAAAACTTTCCAAGGACATAGCAATCAAATACTCTCAGTCACCTTCAATCCAGATGGTAAGACGCTGGCAAGTAGTGGTCACGATCAAAAGGTGAGATTGTGGGATACCCACACTGGTCAAACCTTAAAGACTTTCTACGGACACACCAATTGGGTATACTCAGTTGCTTTCAACTCACAAGGCAACATCTTGGGCAGTGGTAGTGGAGATAAAACGGTGAAGTTGTGGGATGTTAGCACTGGTCAATGCCTAAGAACTTGCCAGGGACATAGTGCTGCGGTTTGGTCAGTTTCTTTTAGCCCTGACGGTCAGACACTGGTGAGTGGCAGTGAAGATCAAACAGTTAAGTTATGGAATGTCAGCACAGGTGAAGCTTTGAGGACTCTCCAAGGGCATAATGCTGCGGTTTGGTCAGTTGCGTTCAGTCCTCAAGGGACTGTACTAGCCAGTGGCTCTTTGGATCAGACAGTCAGATTGTGGGATGCTAAAACTGGTAAATGCCTCAGAACCTTGGAGGGACATACGAGTTGGGCTTGGGCAGTTGCTTTTAGTCCAGATGGTGAACTTTTGGCGAGTACCAGTACAGATCGAACCTTAAGATTATGGAGTGCCTGTACAGGTGAATGCTTTAAAGTTTTGCAGGTGGATACGGGTTGGCTACTATCAGTTGCCTTTAGTTCGGACAAACGAATGCTAGCAACTAGCAGTCAAGATCACACAATCAAGTTGTGGAATATTAACACTGGTGAATGTTTTAAAACTTTGGCTGGACACTCGGCTTGGGTTTGGTCAGTCGCCTTTTGTCCGGACAATCAAACCTTAGTTAGTGGTAGTGAAGATGAGACTATTAGACTTTGGAATGTTAGAACTGGCGAATGTTTAAAGATTTTGAAAGCCGAAAAACCCTATGAGCGTTTAAATCTCACAGGGGTTACTGGTATAACAGAAGCAACCAGAGCAACATTGAAAGCTTTGGGGGCAGTTGATTAAACCTCTGTCCCACTCTAGCTCTGTGTAGCTGTTATAGTCACTATTACCTGATCTTTAAGAGCAGTTTAAAACGCGTAACTAGAACCTATTAGAAACCCTCACTGCCAGCTAAGATGAGAAATCCTTGCTCGGATTTCTCGCTAGAGATACTTTCCCACTCTTTATCGAGATTGATTTCCTCTAAGACTGCACTGTTGCTTTCATTAAGGCTGCTAATGGAATCCTGGCTCAAAGACTGTTGCTCACCTGCTGGAGCCAAATTCTGTTTATTTGACTCCTTCTCAATTACTGCTGTTGTCGTAGATGTGATGATTGCACACAGACTCAGGACAGTTAGGAAACTGAAAGACTGCTTTTGCTTGGCTTTGTTTGTGTTCTTAGATTCCATGAGATCCTCGTTAAATTTTTGCGTAAAATTGGTTTAACACATTTACGAGAAAGGTATAGATTTTCCTTGCTCTATATCCAGATCACCTAACTAGCAAACTCTCAAATTCCTCCTGGGGTTGCGGATGCAAAGCCAACAGTTTCAAAACTTGCTGTAGTTCTTCATCCGTTGGATAGCCTTCTTGAGAAGAGCTGAAGCGCAACAGCGCCGTTTCGTAACAAGCAACAGCGACGCGAGTCCGCTCCTCTGGAGTCAGTCCAGCTACCATCTCAATGGTCTCCTGCACATGCTCCACATCGCTGCCAACACCACTATGTACACGGAGACAACGGGTGGCGTGAATGCCAGGTGGCAATAACGCTTCTACTGCTTGAATGTGTTCTTCACCAGTAGTGAGCGCGAGGCGTTCCATTGTGTAGGAATAGCCAACGCAACCGATTGGATCTGGGGTTTGCACGCTGCGGGTGAAGTAATCCACTAAAACCTGTGCCGATGGTGGAACAAGAGCTTCCACCACTGCCTGGGCATCGTATCCCAGTGACTGGATATCGAGCAGGGCAAGTCGGTCATGTCCACGTTCTTCAACTGCTTTCTCGGCTGCCCACTGTGCTAAAGTCTCGCGACCAGCAGCAGCAAAACGTTGGGCGGCTTCCTGCATCAGTCGTGGCGTAGAATGGGTAAGATGATATTGACCTGCCAAACGCCAAATCCAAAGCATGAGGCTAAAGGCAGGAGGACGGCTTGATGAAACCGCACGCTTGGCAAGTATAATGGAAGTATCAAGAAGCTTTTGGGTTGTGGCTATACTGCCTTCACCCGTCATTGGCTGAGCGAATAAATCGCTACTATTTCCAGAACTAGGTTGGTATAACCAAACACGATCTGCTGTTGCTACTACCACTTTGTCAGGTGCAACACGTGCCCATTCAATATGACCAGAAATGTCATTAAACATGCTTCGTTTGCTAACTTACGGTTGCTACACAATCACAAAGTCTCTGTTGGAAAAATTCCTTACTAGAACTTATTTGAGTGATGTGGGAATACTTCAGTGTGCTACGAAGCGATTCGGTTCTCTATGATTGAACTGTGTCGCAGTTATGTTAGAGCTATGCGATCGCACCTTCCGAAACACCAAATGCATGTTGCACTCCCATATCTTCCAACATCTTGACCACAACCACTACTGCCAACAATATGTGCAGATAGCTTATGATGAGATCACTTTTCGGGTGAATTCAACTATTTATTCGGTATTATCCTCCGATCAACTTCAGTGTTATCTCCCTAGTGGGTAAAGTAGATTTACAGATTGAATCAATACAATCTTTTTCTACTCTGAGAGGATTTTATCATAGTAACAACATCATTTAAAACGCCTATCATCTACTCTCTCTTGCGAGACTAGATATCCTTAAATAAAAAATTTTCTTAATAAGAACAAGGACTAAAAGTTTGGAGATAAGGGTTCAAACTAGCCTTGATACAAAAAATACGTAAAAAAATACTTGCATGCGTACAATTTTAGTTATTGACAAAAATATCAATAAGCTTAAAATTAATTATTAACATTTGATGAAGTAGTTAAGTTTGTTTTAGAATTCATTACATTTTTTAAGATTCAGACAGCCTAAAATCAGGAAGTTAAGGAAGAATTTAAAAAATACTGTAAAGTTTGCTTAAGAAATTAATAATCCAGTACTTATGTTCCTATAATCCAAATAATTTTAGATGGGTGGTTACTTCATCCATGAAGCTTTGCTTTCATTTATCAAATATCTTTAGTAGGGTGCAAATAGAGTATGGATAGGGATTCAAATAGCAAACATAGGAGTAAAAATGTACTATATATTGCACATAAGCCGTTAATCAAAAGTACCTTATTCTCGATAGCAACCAGGGCAATATCGATTTGACTGATTGATTGAAGAAAAGCAGCTATACCCAAAATCCACTACGCGTTTCCTCCCTTGTAGTACGTAGCGTAGCTGAAGGTGAAAAAGTTTATACTAAATAATTTAGTCCTCTACGTTCGGTGATAGGATTTCCAGCCTCTAAATTTATTTATGGATAAAATAAAAGATGTGGCGGATACACGTAAATACGAGCTTCATCGTCTGCATAAGTACATTATTAAAACTACAGACTAAAACTGCTACCAGTACTTCAGAGATCTAGCGTATATTAGCGTTTATGCTTTATGGCTCTTGAAAAAAGAATAATTAAAAAGCTTAAGTTAAATATCAAAATCTAGATTTTCACTGGTAAAGATGGTTCTGGATTGGCAATATTGTTGAACTTAGATAGTAAATATAAGAACAATGAATGAAACCGCCGCACATATGTTTCCAGCTTTTGCAACTTTCAGTGAAAATTTATCAGTCCAACAACTTATTCTAGAATTGGCGCCAGATGAAGCCAAAAAGCTGGAAAAATATTGTGAGTTAACAGGAAAAGCAGCTACAGATGTAATCCGGGAACTGATCCAAGGTTTACCCATAACTTAACTTTTTTATGCAGACAGTGAGACATTATTCATTGTAAAAATTGTAGCTCAGTTATTTTATCTAGAAAAAGTAATTAAAAACTTGATATTTTGGTATTGAGGAATAAGTAATGTCAGCAGAATAGCGAAATTATGTTCTTAAATGTTAACTGGAAGACACACAGCTAATTCAGTGTAGAGTAAAAATAAAAATATCCTTAGTCAAAAAACTTGGCTAAGGAATCTCATGTGTATTCATCACTGAGGAATATGCTCAAAATAGTTTAGGAATTTTATTTAGTTTGAAAACTAATTTGCCAAAACCATCTTGAAGTTCCAAAAAAATGCTAATGCTGATCAGGCCTAGTCATTGGTAGCGCTCGAATAAGTTCCCTAATCACATCCGTCGCTGCTCTACCTGTCTGATCACAATATTTTTCCAGCTTATTGGCTTCGTTTGATGCCAAATTTACTGTGATTCGCTTAACTGCCCATTTTTTGTTCATAGTTAAAATCTGGTTGTGTAGCACAAACTTGTGTAAAAGACACAAAAACTTGTATTCATTAAATCTGGTTACGAAGCAACTTCAAGTATTTGGGCAAGGAGGTTGACTTGAGCCTGAAAATATCTCTTTGTTGCTTCTTGAATTTGTCCCTTATAGATGGCGTTCATAAGTTCATGATTCTTTCAACGTTGGTTATATACTTTTGAAAAAGTCAAATACCATCCTTAAATTGACTAATCTGTATAATGAACAGGTGATTTTGCTTACTAATGAAATGACATTTATTTCAGTACCTGCGTTATTTCCTCAAGCTAACTATAGCTATCAGTGCAGTTCTTTCCTAAATTGCTGTTTGAATGAGGAAACAATGACTACTGCATCTACGCGCTCTAAGTTTAGTACAATCTGGATGCTCTGAAATCGGTTTGTGAACATTCATTGCTTAGTAGAATCTGTTAAATCCGACAAAGTTTCTTCCCTGATGGGTTAGTCAACCTGAGCCTGGAATTTCCCCAAAAGCAGGTTTATCCAGAAAGATTCACACTTGGAAACATTTCGGCTCAATATCATTTTGAAGTTTATTGGCTAGTCAGGTCAAGACTTAGATAATGTTTTTTTGGCTTTTAAACGACAAACCATCTCTAGTACTTTTCTTTTTACTCCTTAAACTTGAGGCATTTGGCATTGTGCTACCATCTCTGCTCGTGTGGATACATTCAGCTTACGAAATATTCGCTTTAAAGTTTGCTTGACTGTATTTTGACTAATCCAAAGTTCGGTAGCAATTTCTGCATTAGTTAAACCTTTGGCAACCAAAGAAGCAATTTGTAATTCTCGATGAGTTAAACAAGCTATTTGATTTAGCTGTTGTTTTGCTCGCAAGAAAGCTAGTTTTGCAGAAATATGAGCGCAAAGCGCACTTAAACACATTAAATCTTGAGAATTAAAGGCAGATGTCCCATTGGTGCGGGCAAAGTGAACTGTACCAATTAGTTTTCCTTGCCCAACAATAGGTCCAGTCATAATGTGTTCGTGGTTGTACATCCTACCACAACCACTTTGATACAGTTGACTCTGCTTCCAAGCTGTTTCTGTAAAAATGACTTGCTCATGGGCGGGAACATGATGTTCGATAACATAATCCATGACTGGATCAATGGCCATACCAACAGCTTCGTAGTAATCGATAAAGCTGTCTGGTAGTCCTTTGATATCAACCGTGGCACATTTTTCCAGACTGTCATGCAAATAAATACCCCAGTGTTGGCAAGCAAACAATTCCCCTACTGCATCCATATAATCTAGGCGCAGTTGCAATTCATCAGGAGCGATCGCTATTTTTTGAATCAGTGCCTGAAAGCTACCAGACATAGCAAGAATGTACTCAACTGGGTAATTGGCAACCAATATATTTAACTCTAGGATAGCTGTATTCATTGCACACTTTTAAATTTGCAGTATGAATAATCAGTTTCAAAACACTATTGGTTTAGTCATTTACCCAGACATGTTTCAGCTAGATATCACTGGACCACACCAAGTTTTTTCTTTAATGCCCAACACTTCGGTTTTACTATTGTGGAAGTCACTCGAACCTGTGGTGAGCAATGGTGGGTTAACAATTTTACCCAACACTACCTTTGATGAGTGTCCTCAACTTGATGTGTTGTGTGTACCAGGAGGATCTTTTGGTACAGTGCAAATGATGGAAGACACCGAAATGTTGGCTTTTTTGCAGAAACATGACAAAACGGCCAAGTATATAACTGCTGTTTGTACAGGTTCGCTCATCCTTGCAGCAGCTAAATTGCTGCACGGATATAGAGCTGCTTCTCACTGGGCATTTCGAGAACAACTGGAACTGATGGGAGCGCAAGTCAGTACAGAAAGGGTAGTTGTGGATCGTAACCGAATTACAGGTGGAGGCGTGACAGCAGGGATTGATTTTGCTTTAACCATTGCAGGAATGCTTTGTGGTGAAGATACTGCCAAGTTGATTGAATTGATGTTGGAGTACAACCCCTCACCTCCGTTTGGAGTGGGTTCACCAGAAAAAGCAGGTGCAGAATTGGTACAAGCCGTCAAAAATTTGGGAACATCGTTAATAGCTGCATCATATAATGCTAGTAACAAAGCAACTTCTAGAATAAATTAATTTGCTGATTTAACAATGCCCTAACTTTTAACTAGTAAATCATTTATTTACCTGGATATAAATCCCTAGCATAACGTCAACACTCATCACTGATAACTGGTAACTGATCACTGTTAACTGATTTACACTTCTTGCTTAGACACAACAGTTGACCCAATGGCTGGACTATCGGAAATCATTGTATAAAACAAAGACTCATAGTTATTTAAAGCTTGGTCAAAGGAATATTGCTCAACAGCAAATTGGCGACTGTTATAGCCAAGAGCCTTAACTTTTTCAGGGTGCTGGTACAAATCTAAAATTGCTTTGGCTAAGGCATCAGAATCTTCTGGAGGGACGACAACACCACCACCGCTTTGTTTAATTGCTCTTGCAGCAGTGCCATTATCAGGTACAGATGCAATTAATGCTCTACCACTGGCAAGTAAAACTTGAATTTTGGATGGCATGTTAAAGGATATTACATTTTTCTTTTGTACTACCAAACCAACATCAGCGGCTGCTAACATCTCTGGTAATTTTTCACGGGGTTGAAAAGGTAGCAACAAAACGTTATCTGCACCGCAATTTTGGCATTCTTGTTGCAATCTTTGTAGACCTTGTGCTTCTCCTACGATCACAAAGCTAATATCTGGAATATGTCGCAATTTTGAGGCAGCTTTTACTACTGTTTCCAAGCCTTGAGTGAGGGCAATGTTACCAGAATATAGAACTACAAATTTATCATTAAGTTTATGGGCTGTGCGGAAAAAATTATTTTCTTTTGGTAAAGGACGAATAAAATTAACGTCAACCCAGTTAGGTATCTGCACAATTTTATTAGCTTTTACATCTTTGTTGAGCAAGTTTTCTACAAATCCATCAGCAATAACGCTAATTTTAGTAGCAGTGCGGTAAGCAAATTTTTCTAATGCTGTAAAGGCTTTAACAAGTAATTGATTTTTGATTAAACCAACATGAATAGCTGCTTCTGGCAATATATCTTGAAGGTTTAATACTACAGGACAATTTTGTAACCATCCTAAGACGGTAGTTGGTACACATACGGGTAAAGATGGTGAAGTGGCAAGAATTACATCTGGACGCCAACCCATTACAGCTGGTACAAAACTTGTGACAACAAAGCTTGCATCTAGTAACACTCGGTCGAATAGGTTCGGTTGAGGACGAATCCAGACATAACTGCGTTGAATTTGAACACCATTTTTATACTCAGTTAAATACAACTTTTTTTTATACGCATCGTAAATCCGGCGTTCTGGGTAGTTTGGCATAGCAGTTACTACACGCACTTGATGTCCTCGTTTAACAAGTCCCTCTGCTAATTCAGTCATTAGGGGGGCTATGCCTATGGGTTCTGGATAGTAGTTGTAGGAGTAAATTAAAATCCGCATGTCAAATTATCAAAAAAACCCTGGTTTTCGTTTAATTCAGTGAATTTCTCCTGAAAATCATTTCAGGCAGAGATTGCGCTTCTATCTGAATTTTCTCCTTGGATTGTTTTGATGTCAGTGGTTTGCAGATAAATTTTGAGTAAAATTTAACACTGTAAATTCAATTGTACTAATAGCTTTTTTTACTTTATATAAGTAAAAAATAAAGCATTTTTTAAGTATTATTGCTGAAATAAAACTCTAATAGTATATTTAAAAGTTAAAGAAATTAAACTCATCCTCCGATTAAAGCTTGAGGAATTTTACGGTAATTGACTCCTTCCAGATTCCCCATAAGTCCTTTGAAACTGATAACTTACACTAGTCGCAGTCATCGAAAGACGAAGTCTCCAAAACCTAGTTACGAGAATGAGAGCCTCTAATATTAAATTCGGATAATTAGTTATATTTCCCATAGTCATTGCACCCCACCCCTTAATCCCCTAAGCGCAAGCGAGGTGGCGAAGCCAAGGTGGGGTTCCTTTGGCTGTACCACATTCAAGCGGGAAACACTATATGATTTTATGATTAGGTCAAAAATAGGTCAGTTCAAGTTTTAAGGGCTAAAGCCCTTACTAAGAGCTTTTATTTAATGTGAGTCTTTCTACTTATAAATTTTAAAAATATAAAAAAGTGCGTTACGTGCAGATAATAATAATAAAGTGCAAGGAGTGAATCGTTTACATTTTTACTTTTATAGAGGTGGGGCAATCAAAACCTTAATTTGTCACTTGATATTTTTGAGTAACAATGCCCCTAAGCCTCTAGAAGGATAGCTTTGTACAATAAAGCTAGACAGCGCCACTGTTTTTGTGAAACAAAATAGCTACTGTTTTCAAAATTAGCTTTAAATCGTATAGTAAGCTCCAGTTTTTTTGGTATTGCAAATCCAGACGAATTACATCCTCGAATTTACGTACAGTTGATCGTCCATTGACTTGCCATTCTCCAGTCATACCCGGTTTTACATCTAAACGTTGCCATTCTGGTACTTCATAACGTTCGACTTCGTCGGGTGTGGGTGGTCTTGTACCAACTAGACTCATTTCTCCTTTTAGAACATTCCAAAACTGTGGTAGTTCGTCTAAACTTGTACGCCGCAAAAAGCGTCCGATTTTTGTAATTCTGGGGTCGTTATCAATTTTGAAAAAAGCCCCTTGTACTTGGTTATGTTTTGCCAATTCGGCTTTTCTGGCTTCAGCATCAACATACATGGAACGGAATTTCCAAATCCGAAAGCGTTTACCCATCCAACCACAGCGAACTTGACTGAAGAAAATTGGACCAGGATCGTCTATTGTGATCGCAATAGTAATAGGAATAAACAAAATTGCTACAATAACTAAACCTACTAATGCCCCAACAATATCTATTAACCGTTTCATCCAAGAACGAACAGAAGGATGTGTGGTCGGTAGCTGTTCTTCGAGTTGGTTCTTAGAAGGTACTGGTAGCGAGTCACTTGACTCAATGAAAAAAACCTTTTCTAGCCCTGTAAGATTAAGTACAGCCATAACTTGGGGTGTCACATTCCGCAGTATAAATTCTATCCCTCGATCTTGAGCAATTTTAAAATTACTTACCAAAGCGCCTAAACCGCTACTATCCATAAAAGTAGTTTGCTGAAAGTCAATGATGATTTTCTGGGGAATTGGGTTCGCTTGGGTGATATTTTGGCAAGTTTGCTTAAAGGCTACCGCCTCTAGCACGCTTAATCGCTCTGATACTTGTACTATCGCCGTGTCATGTAAGAACATCACTGGAAAATCTACCTCTTGGGGTTGGCTAATCATGAAACCCTGCACTTTCATTGCCATGTCAGTCAATGTAATATGCCAAACATTACTTAGTTTTAGTGAATCACTTAAGCTGAGATGCGATTAGTTCAAATCATAACTAATCGCCAGTAGTCCGCTACCCAGATTATGAACGGATCGAATTGAGAAAAGATCAAAGGATAGTAACCCCTTTACTTTTGCTCCATGCGTGAAAGTTTCTTTTCCGGACAGCTAGTTACTGGAGTTGAAATTGGAGACTGCCAGTAAGGTTCACAATAGAACAAGAAGTTCAGAAACATCCTTGCTTTTGTGCGGAAAGGGCACATACGCCTTTTTATCATCAAATGACTACTAAAATTGGTATTACACCCGTAGCACGCCTGGTAGAGGTCTTTTCCGCTATTCAAGGGGAAGGACTGAATGTCGGGACACGTCAGATTTTTATTCGCTTTGCTTTTTGTGATTTGCGCTGTCATTTCTGTGATAGCGCTCATACTTGGAATGCACCCACTTCCTGTAGGATAGAGCGATCGCCGGGACGACGCGATTTTGAAATTCACTCAAATCCTGTCTCTTTACCTATATTACTCGAATGGATCGAGCGGCAAAATATACCTTCTTTACACGATAGCATTAGCTTGACTGGTGGCGAACCTCTGCTTCATGCTGGATTTCTAGTGGAATTTTTACCGCAAATACGTAATATTACTGGTTTACCTATATATTTAGAGACAGGTGGTCATCGTCCAGACCAGTTGGCAATGATTTTGCCCTATTTAGACTCTGTGGGTATGGATTTGAAACTACCTAGCACTAGTGGCGAAAATCGTTGGCAAGAACACGCTAAATTTCTCCAACTCTGTTATGAATCACAAGTAGAAGTTTTTGTCAAAATCATTATTTCTGAACAAACAGATCCTGCTGAGTTGGAACGTTCTGCTTCATTAGTCGCACAGGTAAGTCCATCGATTCCAGTGTTTTTACAACCTGTCACACCTTTACCCGCTTCTAAACAATTGACCGAAAATCCAGTGCTTGCCCCTTCTCCAGAACAGGTATTGATGTGGCAAGCTTTGATTAAGCGTTTTGTTAAACAAGTGCGGGTTATACCTCAGACGCATAAGATGCTGAATCAGCTTTAGAATTTAGTAGATAGTGGTTCGTTACTAACCACTATCTACTAACTATCAGCGTTATTTTATAAAGACAAAAGCAAGAATAAGTAAAGATTGTAAAATTTTGATGTAAAAAAGTGTACTTAGTTTGTCAGTTAACCTAGTCTTAATACGGAAGTCTAATGCTGAAAAACAGTAATATTTTGAATATTAGCAATGATTCGATTCAGACATTGGCTTTCTATAGTTACCTATTCACTTGCGGTGAGTGTTACAGGATATGCAACATCTGCTTACGGTATCTCACTTAGCGATACCTTAACTATTCCGGGTAGAAGTACTGATTTATACCCCTTTTCTGGTAACAGTGCAAATAAAAACCGCTTGGGATTTTTCTCAGATTTGTACTATGATCGCGTCAATAATGTTTATTACGCTTTGAGCGATCGCGGCCCTGGCGGCGGTGTCATCCCCTACGAGACACGCGTACAAAAATTTACCCTTGATGTTAACCCAATTACAGGGAAAATCAGAAAATTTAAAATCCTACAGACAATTGTCTTCAAAAAAGATGGTCAAACCTTCAATGGTTTAAACCCAGAATTACTCAACGGCGATAAAGCTGTTCTTGGGCAGAGTTTTGATCCAGAGGGTTTTGCTGTTGCTCCCAATGGCAATTTTTACGTTTCCGATGAATACGGGCCTTCTGTATATGAATTTACTCCCAATGGTTCCTTTGTACGAGCATTTGTGATTCCAGATAATATAATTCCCAAAGCTGGAAGCACTCTTAACTACGTTGATGGTCGTCCAACCATTACGAGTGGACGCCAAGATAACCGAGGTTTTGAAGGATTAACTATCAGCCCAGATGGCAAGAAGTTATTTGCCATGCTGCAAGACCCACTGGTGAATGAAGGCGTAGATAATAACGGCAAGAACGACGGACGCTACAGTCGCAATTTACGTTTGGTAGAATTTGATATAGCTAGTGGCGAAAGTACAGCTCAGTACATCTATCAACTAGAAAGCTTAACAGATATCAATGATCGCATTCCTGGTACTGACGATGATTTTGGACAAAGTGCCCAAGGTCGGAATATCGGGATCAGTACCATTACCGCTCTTAATGATCAAGAATTCTTGGTATTGGAAAGAGACAATCGTGGCTTTGGGGTAGACGTGCTGAATGATTTGGCTGATGATCCTACTGACATCCCCAATCCTGTTGCTAGCAAGCGCATTTACAAAATTAGCCTGGTCGGTGCAACTGATGTTAGTGGCATTAGTCTAACAGGTACTAACACACTGCCAGAGAGTGTCAACCCAGTTAGTAAAACTCTCTTTTTCGACATCGCACAAGTTTTGAGTCCTGAGAATCCTGGTGATTGGAAAAAAATACCAGAAAAGATAGAGGGACTAACAATTGGCCCCAAACTCAGGAACGGTTCCTATGCACTGCTAGTTGGTACTGATAATGACTATAGCGTTACACAGAATGACGACGACGTACAATTTGATGTTTGCAGCAATCAAGACGGTACTAGCGTGAGTAAAGTACCCATTGACAGTTATTGTCCGAGAGGTCAAAGGCTAGTTCCCGGCTTCCTCTACTCATTTAGGGTGAATGCTACTGAACTAGGTAATTTCAAGAAAGCTGAGACCACACCAACATCAATACCAACTGCTGGGTTAGTGGCGTTGGGGTTAGCTGGTTTCTGGCTGAAGCGGCGACACGTGGAATAAGGTTTGCACAACTACAACTGATTAACTCGTTAAGGTGAATAGGCAGATGGGGAGACAGGGGAAGATAGAATATTCTCATACCTTCTGCCTTCTGCCTTCTGCCTTCTGCCTTCTGCTAATATATCCCTTCATCCACAGTAGTCTTGGACTTTGCTTTGACTTTATTAGCACTGCGTTTGAGGGCAGAGAGTCGTGCTTCGTACTTAGACCGTTGACGCTTGCTAGGAGTCATATCAATTAGGGTTTTTAAAGCGCTACCTAAACTTTTATAAGCGTTGGGAAGACTATAACCAAAACGAGTTGCTAAAGCGATCGCTTTTTCATCAGCTTCAATAAATTCTTTAAGTTGCTTTTCCCCATTGTTTTTTTGATAAAGCCGCCAACCAGAAACTCCACACAGCGCCAAAGCTAATATCAGCAATAAAGCATCCTGTACCCACAACTCGCCAACAGCGCCACCTAAACCAATTGCTAAGGCTGCCATTTCCCAACCATCTTTGGGAATGGTGTCATTTTGGATGCGGGCCACTTCGTGCCAGAATAGTAAATTGCGCTGATCCATTGCCAGCGTATCCCATTTCACCAAGTCAATTTGAATTTCTACTTGGTCTTTGCCAATTTCTTCGCAACGGATCAGGGGTGGATTTACCTCTGTTGTACCTTCAACAGTTACCCAACTTTGTAATTCTGGTGGTAGCAAACCCTTCAGACGCCGGAGTTCACTCATTTCTGCTTTAGCAGAGGAGGTTGCATAAGAAGTCATAATATCCAACCCTAGAAAACTTTCAGTATATTGAGCGTATCACTTTGGAGTATAGCTATTTCATTACTAATTCGACTCATTCGTTCGGAAAACTTCCCCGCTTTTTACGGGCTTCCATTGCTTTCTCTAACAGGTCTAGCAATCCTGGGGCTTCTTCTTGAATACTTAATAAAATTCTTTCTCCTAGTTCTACGTTACCTGGATCTTGACCTGTTTCCATCACTGCTTGCAGTCGGGGTATGGCAACATTATCAACAAGCTGAATTAAACCACTCAAACAACGGTTAAACTGTTTTTCTGTAAGAATCGAATCTTCTAAGGGAAACTCTATGATGGCACGAATTTCACCATCGGATGGGTCATACTCCCATTGCAGCATTTTAGTTTCCCAAGAGATCGCTAGCATTGTTTGGAGAATGGCTACTTTGTGGGGATGCTCTTGCACTCCTGCCAGAACCTGTGGTGCAAATAATCGAAAAAACCTTCCATCCTCATCTAATTGAACAACAATTAAAAAGTCTTCAACATTATCACTTTCTACACCTGTGATAATACGCTCTTCTTCTTCATCTACACGATAATCCCAACCAAGGTTATCTAAATAATTGGCAATCTGTACCAGATCAGCAGCCATAAAAGCCTCATTGTGAACGGTAAAACCGCTGTTGTCAGGCCTAGTTTAACCTGCTAGCACATGGGTATAGCGTGGAAACGCTACGTTTTATATTATGTTTAACTGTTAATTAAATTACAGTTAATCTCTGTAAATATAATATATCATTTGGAATTTACATCTTACCAGAGAGTAATTCAAATTCTGGCTACACCAAAAAAACCTTGATTTTTCGTAGACTAGGATGTTAAAGACGCCAATAAAAGAAAGAGACAATTTACAAATTACTTAGAAATCCTATAGCTTTTAAGCAAGATTATGAATTTTTTGAACTATCCCACTTTCTACTTGATTAATTGCTGACATGATCCCATTTTCTGGATTATTTAGCAAAGATAATTTTACTTGCTGTAAATAATCATAAATGGCATCTCGCAAGATTGGTTTTTCCACAGCTACCGTATGGTTATAATCCCATAAATCCCAGATAATAATCCCAACACCTACAATTGGATCTAGTAATTCTGCGCCTAATTTTGCAGCTACTGCACTACCAGTCTTGGCAGCCATTTTTGCACCAGCTTTGCCAGCAAAGGATGTCACTACTTTACTGCCTACTTTTGTCACGGTGGGGATCATTGCTTTCGTAAGTAAATAAGCACTACCTCCAGTTAAAATCTTTAAAGATAAATTAGATATATTGCCCTCTGTATCATTAATAGTAATGGCAATATCGCCTAGATAACGCTCCCAATCTGCTTGAGGAATCTTGTAACTACTTTGGATATCAGCAATATTTTGGCTCAACTGAGCGACATACAAATCTATAGTATCCTTGGTGATATTTTCTAATTCCAGTTGAGCAACTTTAGGTCTAAGAACGCGTTTAGCAAATTCTGTTTGAAAGTTCTCAGTCAGTTTTTCTGCAACTGCTTGTGCAGGAGAGGGATTATTGGCATTTGTCCAGTGGGATACGGCTGAAGTTAACCACACAAATGGAGTACTAAATTCCAGCTTTTTTTGATTGAAGTAATTAAAATACCAATCCAAAAAACTATCATCAACGCGAGTCATTAACTCCTTAACCCATGCATCTAATTTTGCAGCAGCAAAACTCTGAGATTGAGAATGAGCGTTTGTAATGGCAGTTGCGATCGCACCTTCCATTCCTGTAGGCGGAGATTTTTTCTCAACAAGAACGATATTGTCTTTTGGAGGTTGAAAAATTACATGTTCTTGTGCTGATGAACCTGCAATTAAAAATTTACCTAGCAATGGAATCAACACAATCATGATCACAGCTACCCAAACATAAGGAGTCACAGATTTAATAAATTCACTCCAAGCGCGAATGCGATCAGTTTTATGGATGTAGGCAACTTTTTCCTTTGTTTCCTGGGGCTTTTGTTCGGTATTTTTTTCTGCTATTGATGAGTCTGGAACAGATTTGGAATCGAAAATATGCTGTTGTTCTTGGTTCATAGTATGTTTTTAACTGAATCTAAACAGCGCAGCGTGGCAAAGATAAATATGCACTTGAAAAAGCATAAAAGCGAAATAGGTTTTCTTTCCTTCTGCCTCCTGCTGCCTTCTTATAGCTTCCTCCACCCGTAAGTTTAGCTAATTTAACTAATAAACTATGTCTGTTCAGCTTATTTCAGAATCAAAATGTTTTAATGGCAAACTCGGCTTTTATCGCCATCACTCCTTTAGCTGCAATGGTGAAATGCGTTTTGCTGTTTACCAACCACCACAGGCAAGTTATGAACCAGTACCTGTTCTCTATTTTCTCTCTGGTTTGACTTGCACAGAAGAAAACTTTATGGCGAAGGCAGGGGCGCAGCGCTTTGCAGCAAAGTACGGCTTAATGTTAGTAGTACCAGATACTAGTCCCCGCAACACTGGAATTCCAGGTGAGGATGACGACTGGGATTTTGGCACGGGTGCAGGCTTCTACGTTGATGCTACAGTTGAACCTTGGGCTTCCCATTACTGCATGTATAGTTATATCGTTGATGAATTACCTGTTGTCATTGCCGAAAACTTTCTTGTTCTCACAGAAAGAAAAAGCATTTTTGGTCATTCTATGGGCGGACATGGGGCGTTGATTTGTGCCATGCGAAATCCTCAACAATATAGATCTGTGTCCGCTTTTGCACCGATCGCTGCACCGATGCTTTGTCCTTGGGGACAAAAAGCTTTCAGTGGCTATTTAGGTGAGGATCAAAAAACTTGGTGTGAGTATGATGCTAGTGAGTTAGTTAAGCAAGTTGGATACCACAGTCAGATTCTCATCGATCAAGGCACTGCTGATAAATTTTTAGCTGAACAATTACTTATAGATGCATTTGAACAAGCTTGTGTAGAAGTAGATCAACCTTTGAATTTGCGTTATCAAGAAGGCTACGACCACAGTTATTACTTTATTGCCTCTTTTATTGAAGATCACATTCGTCATCATGCGATCGCGCTATTACAATAAATCAGCAGGCAAAAGGCTTATCAGTTAAGCTTTTTGTCGATAATTTATGTTAGTGTTACCAGCTTTTGAAATCTAAAAGTTCAGACATTGATGAGTCCATCAGAAAAACTTTTGATGTGAATACTTTAAATTATTGCTTAGTCAACTGTAATTTTATCTATTTAGTAATGTGCTTGTAAACTATATTTAATATTGGTGAGTGTAAAATTACATTCACTAATTTTTATGTCATTAGTTGACCTAAATGTAAATTTGAGTAGCTGTTTTATGGTAGAAGCTATGGTAATTTAACAAAAAGTAATCTTTGTCTATAATTTGTTAACTAAAATTTTATCTTAATTTATAAATATAAAGATAAAAAATCACTGAATCTAAATTTTTTTATAGTTACCATAGGACTAAATTTTCAGAAATCACTCTGCCTGAAATTTGAATTAATAAATCAAAATAAATTTATTTTTATTTAATACAGCAGATTTCATCTGAGGTGAGTTACAGAAGCCCACCCGCACTACATGCATCCTAAGCGTTAGGGAGGAGTGTACTACATCTATATGCAAAACGCTGTAATTACACCTAAATTTTTTAGGTTTTAATTTTATGAGAGTTTTTATGCCTAAATGTTTGGAAAACTTGACTTTAGACTTCTCGAAAATAGAGGATGTTTAAATAAAAATTAAAATTATCAAAAATAATTTAAAACAATGTCAATAAAATTGAAGTATCACACCGTCCAAATCGACAAAAAAAGCAGGATGATTTAATTTAAGTTAAAAAGTAAAAACCAAAGACTTGTATAAGGGTTTTTGTCGATAAACCACTGTATCGCAAGAGAGCAACCAGCAAAAAAGGTGACGGAAAAAAGGTTCCACAGTTATCAGTTAACAGTGATCAATGCTCAGGATTTCCTGTTAAATGATTCCGGATGACTCATTGAAATAGTCGCCTTAGTTTTCGTAATTGACTAGTAAACTGACAAAACTAAACAAACAACAATTATGATTAAAAGCATTGCAATGACCGCAGCGCTTCGCTTGAGTGAAAAATTGCCTTTGCCGCTACGACGCTTAGCAGATTTGGCTTATAACTATTGGTGGTCGTGGACTAGCGATCGCATCGCTTTATTTCAAACCATCGATCCCCAAGAATGGGAACGTTGCGGACACAACCCGGTCGCAATATTAGAATCAGCAACCTACGAACGCCTCACCCAGCTTGCAGAAGACCCGTTTTACCTCAAACAAATTTCCGCACTTGCAAAAGAATTCGACGAATACATGACCCAAAGAGATACTTGGGTAAGCCGAGTCGCGCCACAAGTTTCCATCGAACATCCCATTGCTTACTTTTGCGCTGAATTTGGCATTCATGAATCTTTACCGATTTACTCTGGCGGTTTGGGTATTCTTGCAGGCGATCATCTCAAATCTTCATCAGACTTAGGCGTACCAATGGTCGCTGTTGGCTTGCTGTATCGTCAAGGTTACTTCCGTCAACGCTTGAACCGTAGTGGTTGGCAGGAAGATTATTACGTGGACAATCCCTTCCACCGTATGCCCATAGAATTAATTAAAAACGAACAAGGGCAACCACTCACCATTGAATTAGAAATTCGCCAGCGCCGGGTAAAAGTACAAATTTGGCAAGTGCAAGTCGGGCGAGTCACCCTTTATCTTTTAGATAGCGATCGCGACGACAACGATCCCATCGACCGTTGGTTAACTGGACACCTCTATGGTGGTAATCAAGAAACTCGGATTGCCCAAGAAGTAGTTTTAGGAATTGGTGGCGTCCGTGCCTTAACTGCTTTAGGAATCCAACCATCCGTTTACCATCTCAACGAAGGTCACGCCGCCTTCTGCACCCTAGAAATTTCTCGCCAAGAAATTCAACGCATCAACAAATCCTTCTACGATATTGAAGCAGACATACGCAAACGGTGTGTTTTCACCACCCATACACCCGTTCCCGCCGGACATGATGTTTTCTCCCCAGATTTAATAGACTCCTTCTTTGCCCACTACTGGCCCCAACTACGTCTTTCCCGCGAACAATTCTTAGCATTGGGCGCACGCCGACTAGGTGATCCCTGGGAACCCTTTGGTATGACAGTTTTAGCATTGCGGATGTGTCGCACCTCCAACGGCGTCAGTGAGTTACACGGACGAATTTCTCGCCAGATGTGGACAGTTATGTATCCCAATCGCTCTGAAGATAACGTCCCCATCGGTTACATTACCAACGGAGTCCATGCACCAACTTGGACTGCTCCCTTAATAGCAGAATTGTACAGTCAGTACTTAGGAACTGATTGGAAAACTCGTGCAGTTGACCCCAAAATGTGGGAGAAAGTAGACGACATCCCCAACGAAGAACTGTGGTGGCGACACCAAATCCTCAAAGAAAGACTTGTTGCTCACACCCGTCATAAAGTCAAGAAAGCTAGAGAAGGACGAGGCGAAGACTATGAAAGAATCCAAGCCACCGACATCCTCCTAGATCCCCAAGCACTCACCATCGGCTTTGCTAGACGTTTTTCCCCATATAAACGCGGTCATTTACTCCTACGTGACACCGAACGTGCCTTAAGAATTTTTGGTAACATAGACCGCCCCGTACAAATTATCTTTGCTGGCAAAGCACACCCCGCCGATGAAGAAGGTAAGCGAATTATTCAACGCTTAATGGAGTGGTGCAAACATCCAGCCCTTAGCAACCGCGTCGCCTTCATTGAAGACTATGACATCTACACCGCCCAAAAACTCGTCCAAGGCGTCGATGTCTGGTTAAATAACCCCCGTCGTCCTCTAGAAGCATCTGGTACAAGCGGGCAAAAAGTCTGCTTCAACGGTGGTATAAATTGTAGCGTCCTTGATGGCTGGTGGTGCGAAGGCTATCAAGCCGACGCTAACGGTAAAGGCATCAACGGTTGGGCGATCGGTGAAGATGCTCACACCAGCGATCAAGAACTACAAGACCGCATTGATTCCGAATCACTGTATCAATTGTTAGAAGAGGAAATCACTCCCCTCTACTACAACCAAGATGCTAACGGCATTCCCCATGGTTGGATACAAATGATGAAAGCTTCCATTAAAACCAACGCACCACTATTTAACACTGATCGCATGATTGCTGACTACGTTTCCCAAGTGTACGTCCCAGAAATTGCTGTCACAGTACCGCCAATTCTAGCCAAAGTATTGGTATAAGAATTAATGAACCACCAAGACTCTAAGGCACTAAGAAATCTTGGTGTCTTCGTGTCTTGGTAGTTCACTTCTTTAATATTGGTAAATTATGGTGATTTGGCAAGCTGATTTTTATCATCATCGACAACAACAGGCAGCAAAAGAAGTTTTATGGGAGTTGTTGATTTGCGATCGCGATCGTAGTTTTCAATATGAAGCAAGCTGTCCCCAGTCGGAGGTAAATTCTCATTGGGTGGCTGTTCAGTTGCAACTGGCTGCTGGTGGAAATTTACCAGATGTCATTCAGGTGTTTCGCCCTCAATGTTTGGGTTTAATTGAGCAAGCAGGACGTAGTTTGGGTATCAATGTTGAGCCTACACGGCGCACTTTTGCTCTTAAGCAGTGGTTGCAGGAAAAGCAATATCCGACAGTGGTAGATAAACCCCCTCCTGCGCCACTACCAGAGAATTTCTGGGGGGAGGAGTGGCGGTTTGCAACTTTGTCCGCTGGTAAGGTGGTGGAGGCGTTTGCAGAACAGCCTATTCCGATTTTGGTGATACCGGAGTTTCTTCAACCTATCAATTTGGGTTTGGCATCAACGGTGTCGGTTCCCGGTGTGATAATTTATGGGGGACGACAATCAATGCGTCTGGCACGGTGGTTACAACAAGCACGTCCTGTGGCGTTAAATTATGTTGTGGGTGCGCCGGATGGGTTAGTTTTGGAAGCCGATTTGGTAGATAGATGGATTTTGGTGACGTTTACAGATTCAGAAGTAGCAGCCGCAGGTAGAGTTTACGAACAGCGCAAGCAAGAAAGTCGTGGATTACACTTTTTATTAGTACAGCCTGATGATTCAGGGATGACTTTCAGTGGCTTTTGGTTATTGCGTGCTGAAGATTAAAGAAGTTTACTTCCCTTTTCTCCAACAATGCCATGAAGTTTATTATGTAATTTCCCGGTTGTACTATTGAAAATTATATCTTAAAAAGTAATATAGCACTTTAAAATTTTTACCTAGCAGAAAGTTTTTAAAATAAAAAATTGAGTTATCAGTAGTTAGAAGTTGCTTACAAGCAAACGTAGAAAATTGTTTATATCTTGTCTTTTTCAATACTTATTTTCTGCGTCGATATCGGTAAGGGGTAATGCATAATCAGTAATGGATTTAAAACAATCTTCCCTACCAATTACCTAGGAATAATTTTAAGATGTCAAAGTATAGTATTGTATTAGACAAAAATGAAATTACACACTTAGGTGCTTCATTGCGAGAAATTCAGCCTAATCTTCTCAAACAAGATCCCCAAAGAGGTAGAACAAGAATTTGGTTCCAAGGAGAAGAACCTTATTTTGATGTCTTTTTTGAACTCCAAGATCATCAAATAACATGGTTTCAATTCACTTTAAGGGGAAAATCACTATCTTGGGACAGTAAAATTCCTGGATGGCAAACAGGTACTACTAATGAGTTAAAAGTCAGTGATGTCAGCTTTTATGCTGCTAGTAAAACTATTGAAAATGATATAGAAATTGATTGGGAATTTATGAATTTAGTTAAGTCTATTATTCAAACTAGAGATAAGGAAGAGATTTTTGAAAAGGTTTTATTACTTTTCAATTATTAATTTTTATCATTATATTGTCTTGTCATTGTCTATATTTACTAGCAATAAGCAAAAATTAATAGATGGTTTGGAATAAATATATCTAAATTAAAAATTGCTCGTACAATTACCAATTACCAATTACCAATTACCAATTACTATATACGTCTTTCATATTCTTTAATTACATAAAGAATGAAAAAAGACACAAGAATACTTAGTAATCCTAGTTGCCACAAACCACATCCGGCTGTAATTCCTAAGCCTGCGGAAGTCCAAATAGCAGCTGCTGAAGTGAGTCCACGAATTTCTATTCTTGAAGATTCTTTGTCTGAGCTTTCTCGCAAGATTTCTCCAGCACCTAGAAATCCTACGCCCGCAGCCACCCCCTGAATGACGCGACTGAGTCCATTGTAATCTCCTGATTCTATGTCTGTTTGTAGAATAACGATGACAAAAATTGCAGAAGCAACACTCACTAACATATGAGTTCTCAAGCCAGCAGGTTTACGTCTGCGCTCACGTTCTAAGCCGATTATCCCCCCAAAAAATACTGCTAGGCACAGTCTAAAGGCAATATTAGGCCAATCATCAGGTGCCAAGAAGAATGTATTTGGTAATACTAATAATTGTAGTGCCATGTGCTACATACGTTATCATAATCTAAAAAGGCGATCGCCCCAGTACTCTGCCACAGTTGCGTGCTGTCTTCTAGTACTGTTCCTTCTCTTGTGATTATGGTGTTGTGATAGAATTTTTGGTATGGATTATTGTTTATAGAATGCCCAGCAATCAAACAGTACCAAAAAGTCAACCTCAAAGATAAGCTATCTACTTGCCTGTTGTTCAGTTTACATATATGTTAACTAGGAACATGTAAAGGCTGGGGCAAATTTAGGAGATAATAACGCAAGTTATATAAATTTAATCTTTAGCATTTTTAAGTATAAACTCAACCGCAACACCGCAAGCTAGAAACCCTATTAACAAGCTGTACATTTACTCAGCTTAGATAGATTTCTAGAAAGATTAGCGCTAGTCTTAGTGGTACGTAGACGCTGAAATTTAGTTTAATAGGAATTTTGTTCTTTGTTGATTGTTGGTAGTTCCAACGAAAACCGCTAGTAAGCCTATGAAACTAACCACTGTACAGACGAAGCATTTGTACAATGATCTATAGTTTTTCATTCAAGATACCCATGCAAATGCTACTCTGCCTTGAAGCCTATGAGCGCGTCTACGCCCCTACCAACCAACAACCAATAACTGACAACTGACTAATTGAGTGGATAAACTCTACTGGCTTGAGCAAATTAAACTGCTAGATCGCGCCGAAGTTGGTGATAAAGCTTTCTATTTAAGCAGAATCATGCAGCGTGGTTATCCGGTGCTGTCTGGTTTTGTCATACCAGCATCAGTTTTGCGAGAATTTCTCGAAAATCTCAACAGTTCAGAAGCATTAATTGCTGACTTACCGAATTCTTCACTGCACTTGGATGTTAGGAATTGGCGTCAGCTTCAGCAGGTAGCTGAACGATTGCGCCAAGAAATTATTAGCGCGACTGTACCATCTCAGCTATTAAGTACTATCTCAAGCGCAACTCAAAAATGGGAAACTCAATGTCTGATTTTTCGCCCAAGTTTAACACTTCCGGCAGGTAAGCAGGGAATTGCGAATATCTCTGGTTTGTTAGAATCACAAGTCTGTCACTGTGAACCAGAAGCGATCGCTTTAGCACTCAAGCGGACTTGGAGTCAATTGTTTCGCGCTAGAAGTCTTTTTTATTGGCAACAGACAGGAATTGATCTTCAACAAGTTAATTTAGCAGTTTTGGTGCAACCAATCCGCAATGCAATAGCCAGTGGCTTAGTGAGTACCACCTCTTCCCATTGGGAAATTCAAGCCTCTTGGGGATTAGGAATTGCGATCGCTCACGGTGAAGTTCTGCCAGATGTCTACTACATCCAAGCAGAAACTGGGGTTGTTCAAGAACAGCAGTTGGGGTACAAACCACTAGCTTATTGTCTTAACAATGGAAGTTGTGAGGTTGATTTACAATCCACATCAATACCACTGCCAAAACTAGATGATTCTAGTTTGCAAGTATATCTGCTTAATGAAACCCAACAACAAGCATATGCTTTGTCAGAAGAATACTTACAACAGTTGATCAAACTGACAAATCGACTTGTGAGAGAACTAGGTGCAAACACTACCTTAGAGTGGACAATTTCTCAACAAACTCCAGCGGGAGTACTTTACATAACCCAAATTAATATACCCCAATTTGGAGTTTCCAATACTCATTTAATTAAAGGACTAGGCGCAGCAACAGGACGTGTAACAGCACCTGCTCATGTCATTCATTCTCTACAACGACCAGAACAACTACCCAAAGGAGTAATTTTAGTTGCACCAGCCATTACACCTCATTGGCTACCAATATTGCAACAAGTAGTAGGTATTATTACAGAGCAAGGAGGTTTAACCTGCCATGCAGCGATTCTGGCTAGAGAATTAGGTATTCCAGCAGTAGTAAATGCGGCAAATGCTACGACTGTGATTCCTAATGGTGAGCGATTACTAATAGATGGTGATCAAGGAGAAATTTACTGCCTCGGTACAGAGGTACAAGAAGAGGACATTGGCACGAGACAATCAGATAAATTATTGTCTTTTCTCTCCTTTCCCCATCACACACCACTTTTAAACCAGTCTACGCCTTTACAGGAAGCAGCTAAGCATTTACAGAAGAGAAATTACTTACATACAGGAGTTTCGCCGCTTTTACAAAATGGTACTGAATCCTCCGCAGCTTTAAGCAGTAGTTTTCACCATACCCCAACAGGAAAACAAAACTCTATCTCATCCACAACTAACTCCTCAACACATGAATCCATGATTGCTACTCGGCTGCTAGTAAACTTAAGCCAGCCTAGCTTGATTGAGCAAGTGCTTTCTTTGCCCGTTGATGGAGTAGGATTATTGCGTTCAGAACTGATGGTACTCAATATACTGGAGGGACAACATCCCCTGCATTGGTTAGACAATGGGCATCAAAATGTATTGCTAGAGCGATGGTACGAACAAATTATGCAATTTGCCCAGGCATTTGCACCAAGACCTATTTTTTATCGCTCATTGGACTGGCGATCGCGTGAATTACAATCTTTTAGCCATAATTTCCCATCTTCACTCCACTCCATGCTGGGAGAACGTGGTACATTCAGCTATTTAGTCAATCCTACCGTTTTTGAGCTAGAGTTAACTGCTCTGGCAAGTGTACAGCAAGCCGGTTATACTAATGTCCATTTACTCTTGCCTTTTGTGCGTACAGTAGAAGAATTTTACTTTTGCCGTCAAAAAGTAGAACAAGCAAAGTTAACTCAGATACCACATTTTCAACTATGGATTATGGCAGAAGTGCCAAGTGTGTTATTTTTGCTACCACAGTACGTCAAAGCTGGTGTCCAAGGAATTTCAATCGGAACCAATGACCTAACTCAATTAATATTAGGAGTAGATAGAGAGCAGGGACAGTTCGCAAAAGCATTTGACGAACGTCACCCAGCAGTTATGAAGGCTGTTGCTCAACTGATCCGCACAGCCAGAGAAGCAGGAATACCTTGCTCTATTTGTGGTCAAGCACCAGCGTTGTATCCAGAAATTATAGAGCATTTGATTGAATGGGGTATTACCTCTATCTCCGTAGAATCGGAAGCAGTATCAAGGACATACGAAGCGATCGCTCGTGCTGAGCAACGCCTAATTTTAGAAGCCGCACGACGACAAATGCAATAGTTAGTAGTTGGTGGGTAGAGACGCGAGGAACATCGCGTTTGTGCATTAGTAGTTAGTAGTTAGTAGTTAGTAGTTAGTAGTTAGTTTATTTTTTATGAATAGCTACTATTCACTAACCACTATCCAATAAACACTAACTTATTTTATATAGCCAGTTTCCCGCAAAAACTTACGTAAATCAGCAAAGTACTTATTGCGATCGCTACCTTTATAAGCTTGTTTAACTTTTTGCCACCCATCTTCTCCTTGACCAAGCATATACTTATCTGCTAAGTACGCTGATAAAAATCCCTTGCCGTTATCTACTTCATTGCGTGCTGACAAAAAGGTCTGCCATAATTTAAAGGCATGAGCGTAAATTAATTTCGGATAGCGGCGGGTAACATCTATCATCTTCCCTTGACGATATTGCCAAATTTGCAACGGATAACCAGAAGCAGCATAGGCTGTAAATGCATAGGCAAAGCGATCATCTCGACTTTCAAACTCTGGTAAACCGTCTTGATCTAAATCTTTGAGTCGATAACCACCATTACCCCATTCATGGCGAATTTTTTTATACTGGTTAGCCTTACTGTCATAGCGATAAATCAATGAGTAAGTACAACAGTGCGCTCCACCAGTAAAGAAATCAGCTACTACCTCTGGTTCTTTGTCCCCGTCTAAATCCAACACTGGTAACTTATTTTGGTCATTTTTATCCAAAAGAGCGCCTATCGGTCTATCATACTCGCTGTCTTGCGGCAAATTTTGCTCTAAAACAATTTTACCTGCTCGGACAATTTTTATTTGCACGTTTTTATACTGATATTCCTGTGGTTGTTCGTAGGAAATTTCTGCTCGTATATTGCCTAATTGCCCAGTAATTACTTCTGCTTCCACAGAGGTAGCGAATCCCGCCATACCACTCAAAATAGCCAAACCTATTAAAGACTGGTGGATAAAAGAACGAATGCTCTTCATAAAAGGTGTTGTATGTAACATGTTTATCTTTATACAACACCCTGTGAATCATTAATATCGGAAAATCGCTGCTGCTGGTACGCCATTTGGTAATTCTCCTGGGTCGACAGTGTAAACTGCCCCACCATTTAGTAGCGTATGAATAGCAGCAAAATCCAACATATCTTGGTCATCTGGTTGTGGTTCTGAGTGCAAATCTACAGCCATTGTTTCAGGATCAAAGTCACCCCATACCTGGTGATCTACAGGTACTAACAAATAATCCACTCTTTGGTAATAAGCAGCAGGAATAATTTCTTTGAGGTCGCTAGAGGCTCTACCAGTTCCCTCTCCAGCAATTTGCTGATAAAGTTCCATAATAGCCTTGTGCGATTGAGTATATATGGGTTCGACAATTTGCCAGGCCTGTTCGTGTAATTCTTCCGGCTTGATGATGTCTACATTGGCATGAATACCTTCCTCCTGTAGATGTTTGTAAGAATTAGCTTCTCTGTAAATCGCAAAGAGATACTCTACTCCAGCCAGCAGTAAAGGTGCTTTTTCATCCCGTAGTTTTTCGTGTAATGCGTCATCAATAGCGTGAAAGAATTGCAGAATGTCTTTTTGGTGTTCGTCTCTGTCGGGACTCCCCTGTCCGTGAAATTCACCTGGCTGGGAAAAAGGATTAGCAGTTCCCCCTCTGGATGTCCCAATTCGTCGCTGCCCCTCTTTTGCAGTCTCGTCATAGAGCAGAGCTTCATCCAGGCTCTTAGGCATATTTTCTACTTCTACCTCTTGGATGCTGTAGTGTGTTCCCTCAAAGAACCTAACATTATCTTGACTGAGAGCTAGGACGAAAAACCGTCCATCATTATTGACGAGATGCACTAATGGCTTAAGGTGGAATTGATTGCTAACAACTACTAATTCTTGAAAATCCATCGGGAGCTGGTAGTAGCGAAACACATTTGGCGAGATGAAGATTGCCAAACCAACGTCTTGGTGTTGCCAAAACTCATTCGTATCAAGTTCTTTGGCTGGCTGGAGAAACTCTACTGCTTCAGTGTTGTCTATCCCCATTTCAGTCAAGCGTTCCTCTGCTTCTCGAATTAGATTTTTGAAGCGAATTGGGTTTTGGCGAGTTTCCGGCCCTGCTTTTTGTGTGGGCATGTACAGAGAAACACAAGGACTTTGAGCATTTTCTACTAAAGTTTTTATTTCTTCAATGGATAATGGTTGCATATATTCAATTCCTATCTATCAATTGAAAATGAACTATCTAAATTAATTGAAATTAATTTATATTATTACTACATCTTTCTTTTGATAAAAAAATACCTACCTTATACCCTCTCTTAAGATGGAGAAAAAGGCAGGTACAGAAATAAGTTTTGTTATTTGTTGTTTGTTGTTTTTGATTTGGAATAACTATCTGAATCCAAAATTGAGTTAGTTAACTAGCATTATGGCTATTAGTATTCATGCTTGTCGGCTGAATAACTATACTTTTACTTTTTTGACTCACAAAACCTAAAGTTACTCGTTTCATTAGCCAGTGTAAGCTAACAAGTATAGCAAAAGTAATTGCAATGATTACTAAGGGCTGCTTACCCAAAATTTCTTCTACTCCCCTAGTCAATAAGGCATCGGGTTGAGTTACAAAATCCCAACTATTAAAACGCAAGAATCGACCCCAGTAAATACCAACAGCACACAAGGCATGAGTAATCATTTCCATCCAAATAATCCATTGACTCTTGCCAATGCGGTGCAGATAATATCCCACATTTATTAAAGATATGACATAGGCTTCAAAACCAGCCATGATTACTAGGAAATATACGGGAATTAGCACCAAGGTAATCATCCACACAGATTGAATTGTGCGGATATCATCAATGAGGTGAATGATATCAGTTAATAAATAGGGTGCATTTGGTAAAAAAGCATAGAAGACCAAAAATCCTAGCCACCAAACCCAAGAACGCCCACGTTTGATGCGAAACAGCCAAACACTCAAAGCTAAAGGTATAAATGCCAAAAATAAATTCCAAGTCATCCAACGCATGTTTATTTGTAAGACCTGTACAACTCTAGCCATCAATTCAATCAGTTCCGCTTTCATCGTTGCTTCCTTAGAAGTGTGTGTGAGTGATTACGTATTTTCTAGATGTGAACTCAGTTGTTTGATTCGTCAAACAAAGAAAATCTGACTGTGATTGTTGCTTGACGCTAGCAAATCGGTTTCATAGAACTTTAGAAAATAAGTTTATGTGCATAGAAACTGACTCTGCGTTGGTATTGCTGGGAAGACAGGTGTATTAATCTTCTAGTATAGCCAGAACAAAAAAATAGGCTACTACCCCAGAACAGAATTTGCAGAATGGGATTTTGTTCCATTTCTGACTATAGTTATAGATTTCACTTCGGATGGGTTGTTTTCCAGAAAGGAATTATTAACGTAGCAGTACTCGGCTGCGGGGACCGATCGCTTTTTTGGGTGTCAATTTTACTTTTGTCCGGCAGTTTTTAGAATCTTGCACACACATGGACGCGGAGTTGAAAACTGGTGAATTGACTGCAATGAAATTACCGCTACTAAATTCTATGTCAGATGTGGGAGTGGGGGAGATGAGGAGGTGGAGGAGGTGGGAAGATGGGGAGATGGGGAGATGGGGAGATGGGGAGAGTGGGGGAAGTGGGGGAAGTGGGGGGAGTTGGGGAGGTGGAGGAAGTGGGGAGATGGGGTGATGGGGAGGTGGGGAGAGTGGGAGGAGTTGGGGTAGGGTTAGGGGAGTTGGAGGTGTGCTACTACCAGCGCCTGTAGTGGGTGGGGTGACTAGTTTTGCATCCGCGGGTACATTGATCGTCAATCTTACCAACGGGCTGTTGGTCATTTTGTATGATGTTACGGTTGGTTTTCCTGGAAGATCTGATTTGAAATCAAAGACTGTAGGACTTTTGCCACCGTTGCGATCGCTATATCTTGGCCCTTGTCCACTGACTTGAAAAGTACCTTCATATTGCTGTCCAGTTGTTGGATCGGTAACAATACCTGTGTAAAAAGCTTTTGTGAGTCCAAATTCGTCTTGAACTACGCCCTGATATTTAGTTCCTGGTAATTTTCCTTGATAAGTATAGGGCGTCAGTTCACCATCAGATAACACTGGGGAATTGAGGATACCGTCGAATGAAACAACTGGAATTCCTTTAAAGTCTACAAAATAATGTAAACTTCCATCAGCACGTGTTTCTACCTTGACATAATCTGACTTGTAAACAAGAACGTAATTGGGATTAGTGTTTGAACCTATATTTCGGTTATAAGTTCCCGTAGAGTCAGTATCTACACGAGTCACACTGTTATTGAAATTGGGATTAAAGCTAGGAAGTTCGATAGTACCTGAAATAGTCCCAGTACTTTGAATTTGAAAGGGCGTAATTTCAGCAGAGGCACTGACTGTTCCTAAACCAATTAAAACTGCGGCTAAGCCAGTGCTGCTAAAAATTCCACAACCCAATTTACAGTAATTTTTGATTGGTTTTTGTTGTGTTTCAAAGCCTGATACTTTTACTTGCATTTGAGATTGCCTTTAATTAAAAAGTCAAAAAAAATACTGTGATTTTACTATGGCTATTACCAAAAAGCTTGATTTATCTAGCTATGTTACGTAGGTAGCTAGACTTTATAGTTATATTTACACCAGTAGAGAATTAAAACCGGAAAGTGGCTCTCAAAGACCCTACTATTAAGGGGTCATTTGCAGTGTTGTGATCAGGATTGAAAATGAAGAATACACCTGGAGTTAGGGCTACATTATTATTCAACTGGGCACGATAAAACATTTCTGCGTGTACAGATGTATGGTCACGTCCACCAGCTGTTCCTCCATCAGAAAAGTTAGGAAAGTTATAGCCTTCTGGTAAAGTACTAGAAGTGATTTTAGGGGGTTGTCCAAATAGAATTCCTCCCAAATTGCCAGGACGCCCCAAGTTAGGAAAAGCTGCAAACACAGCCCAATTTGTGGTTTCCACACTTCCAGAAAGTTTCACTGGATCTGAGTGAGTCCAACCACCCCAAGCCCCGAATTGCAAATTGGGATTGATCCGCCATGTAACAGTAGCACCAACAGCATGAGTATTAAAGGCTGTAGGCGGTGCGAAAGGGGAAATGAGTTGAGCATCACCAATACCATTTCCTAGTAAGCCATCGGGACTGTGAGAGAAAAGATAATGTACACCGACATCAATATTATCGGTAGGTACTAATGTCAATTGCGCGCCTGTGGTATATCTGCCCCCAAATATGCCCCCCAAGTTTGTATCATTAGGAAAACTAGGAATTTCTGCACTATAGATACCTTGTAAACTGATGCGATCACTAATCTGCCAATCAAACCCCACACCACCAGTACTATTGCCAGTTGCCAAAATTGGGTTACGCTGACCAAATAAAGAAATTGCTCCTTCGCCAGCACCTTCTAGGGGGTTAATACCGCGAAAGGTGTTCACAGGATTCACCCCTGCTGTCCCTACAACAATTCCGACTTGATCAGAGATGGGAAATCGATAAGATAACTCATTGATGACTAAATCATTATTGTTTGTGTCGGATTCAAAACCCAACCGTCCCATATTGGTATACACATACGGCGCAGAAGAATTCAAATTGCCAGAAGCTAAGCTAGTTAACAGTAAATCATTTCCTAAAAAAGAAGTAGCTAGTGTTATTTGGGCGCTATTGGCGAAGTTTAAATTTGTTTCGGCTTGGCGTTCCGGTTTTCCATCTCTAGGAAACAAATCTACATCCGTCTCATTAGTTCCCTGTAAACTAAAAATTGCTTGACCAACTAGTTTAGTTGTTGGCGAAAATTGATTTGTTTGTAATTCCTCAGTTTGGGCTTCTAAATTTGCTACACGTCCCTGTAGTTCCTGTAATTGTACCTGAAATTCTGTTTGCAACCTTTGCAATATGATTAAATCTTCTTCCGTAACAGTATTATTTTTATTGTTAGCAATTAATTCGTTGATTTTTTCTAGACAAACTGCTACACCAGCCGCAAATTCGTAACGATTAATGGCACGGTTCCCTAAAAAATTACTATCGGGGTATCCGGCAATACAGTCATACCGTTCCACTAGAGATTGTAAAGCACTAGAAGCCCAGTCTTGTGGTTGCACATCATCAAGTTGTGACACTGATGTCACTTTAGACATTTGATTATTTAAGTCTGAGGAAGTATTTTCTTCTCCTATTTTGACAACTTGTTGATTTATAGATTTTTGTTGCTTCTCTTCCTCTGGCTGTAATGCAATCATAGAGGAGTTGTAAGATTTGATTTTAGATTGATTTAAAAGTTTTTCTTTATACTTGCATTTTATAGATTCACTAGGAACATTTTTAATATTTTGCTCCTGCAAAATTAATTCCGGAGGTGTAATTTCTGCTACAAGAACACATGAGTTAGTCTGATCTGAATTTACCTCTAGCAATAAATTATCTGGCTTTTCCTGCAAATCTTGCGGCAATGTTGCTGGAGATGACTGTCCTGTTGCTAGCACTCCTATTACCAGCAAACCAATGTTACTCATTGTATTACTCTTTACTAGTACCAATATTACTTTTGACAAGCAAAATTGCTTTGGTACAGGAAATTTTTTAAAATTAAGTTATAAAAGTTACTAATACTAGTAGATATACTGAGAAGATTTATTGTTCACTACTAAGGCTATCCTCGAACGAAGCCCCAGGCGACTAGAAATCGCTAGGGTTAGGTGCAAGATTTGAAAACAAACGCCTCAGAATGAATGATGTCTATCAATTAAAAACAAATTTTTTTCTATTGATTTGACTGTTGTCAAACTAACATTACCAGCATGATTTAGACAATCTATTAAAACTTTGTTAGCATTCCAATACTGCTGTAATATTTGTAATTCATTTTCATTAAACTGCCAATCATGTCCTATTTGGCGATCGCTAATAATTAGATTTCGTAATTTACTAGTCCATGTTTCTCCCTTTTCCTGCCACCAACTTTTTAAAGCATGTCTACTTTGTTGGGTTGTCGGCAGTTCATCGTGTAGATTTTGTAGTGATTGTTGGAGAAGAGGACGCTTCTGTAGTAGGTGTTGTAAGTTAAGAGCAAGTGCGATCGCAGATAAGCGTTGACAGAAAATATTAGTAGTTATCCTCAAACTCACAGCTAGGGCATGGATTAATGCCAGATCTAAAGCTAAATCAATAGCTAAATTTCCTGCTAATCTACTATCTAAAGACAAAGCCAAATTTTGATTGTAAGCAAGAGGATAATCTGGGGGAAGAGCAAGAGTAAAATAAAAAGCGCGCATACTAGCTGGATAATAAGATGCATTGATTATGGAAGTTTTTTCATCTAACCATTTCAGAAATTTCTGCAATTTTTGATTTGAAGTCACTAAATTATCAATTTGTTGTTTCATTAATAACAATAATTCATCTCCAGGCTGCATCATTCCCGCAGCTAGCAAAAAAACTTCTCGCCAACGTTTTTCTCCAATATGAGTAACAAAATTTTGCAGAGTTTGGGAATTTCCAGCAGCAACAATTTCTCTAGCAGTTAGATATTCTTGAAATGTTAAATGCGAAAAAGAATAAATACCTCGTCCTTGTTCTAGCAACAAACCGTGTTGTGCCTCAATAGCTTTTAATGCAGCACTGCTATCAAGTTGCAACGCCTCTGAATCTGTAGATGCATGGGGAAGCTGACGCAGATATTCGGTTATGAGTGATTGGATTTTAGTTGCTGGAAAAAAGTAATCTCCTTGAGTAAATGTAGTGGCTGCTAAACGACAAAGTAATTTAATTTTATGTAGCAACGATAAATTGCGAAAAAATTCATCTCTTTTGATTCTTCTGGCTTCATCCCAATGCACTAACAACAATTCTAATGCTTGCTTATAAAGTTCTGAGCGTAAAGCTGGGAAGTCACCTAAAAATTGAAATACTAAGCAAGTAAGATTTAGTAAAAGTGGTGTTGTTGCTAACTCTAAAATTTGCTGATTTTCTGGCAATTCTAATTTTTTTATAAACTCAGCAGCCTTTGCTTTTCCCTCCCAAAGAGAGTTTTTTGCCACAGCTACAAACCATTTATCTGCAAATGTTACAATTTGCGATTTACAAAAATCAGCTATTTCAATTTCAGTAAAACCATTAAACTGATATTGCTGAGCAGCAAGGCGACAAGTAATAATTACTATATTTTTATAAAATTTTTCAGAAAGATTATGAATTTCTCTAATAATTATATTGCTTTCTTCTTCATTTAATTCATCTAGGCTGTCTAGTAATATTAATGCTTTTCCGTGAGCAAATATGGTGGAAATTTCTGAGATGGAAATACCCTGATCATTAAATTCCTGATAAATATATTGTAATAAACTAATTTGTTTATTATCGCTAATATTTTCAGCTAAGCTTTTGAGGCTAACAAAAATGGGTAGACAATCTGATTTAAACTTTCCCTGATTACAAAGAACTGCAAGCGATTGTAAAAATGTGGTTTTACCAGAGCCTGTTTTGCCAAATACCATTAATTTAGAGTATTTGGCAACTGCTTCTAAACCAGGAATTCGTTGCTGATTAAACTTATCTAAATTAAAACGATCAAAATTATTAGAATCTAGCCTTTGTAAGTCAGTAATTTCCAACCATCTTTTACTGGTGATTTCCTCAAATATATTGACTTCTACATAAAGATTATCTAAAACAATAGGTCGAGCAATATCCAAAAGATGTAGAGTTCCACACTGGGCTTGAATTTTTTCGTAATTGGCAAAGCGTGCTTTTTGTACTAAAGCATCAATATCTGAAGTATTTTCTGAGATTGTTTCCCAAGAAATTGATTCATCAGGGGGCTGTTGAGCAATTTCTTCTGGATTTAATCCCAAGACTAAGCAAATTTCATGAAAAACTTGACGATCAATAGCTTTACCAGTAAAGAATTTCCAAATCGGCTGACGAGTTTCTAAACCTACTTCACCAGCTAGATATTCCTGAGTCCAACCTTTACGTCGAAAAGCTTGTTTGGCTTTTCTCATCCCCTCAGCTGATGCTTGCAGCGATCGCTTTGCCATTGTTTTACTATATAAACTTACTATTCATGATATTTATGTATTTATTAATGCAAATACGTAAGTGATTGTACTAAACAAGAAATAGTGTTGAAAATATCTATAATTCATTTATATATTGATTTTATGGAAATAGCTATCAAATAACTTGATTTTTATTGTGTATCAAATAAATTTTGCAAATAATTACATTTTTGCATAAAATTTATGCAATATATACATAAGTTAAACTCAAAAATCAACATGATTTCAAACGTTGATTGTTCATAATGAAATTAAGTCAGCCAAATGAACATACCCATGAAGCTTATAGCATTGTCAAATCAATCAAACTGATTAGCAATGCTGTAAGCTTTTACTTATGAGTAAGGGCAAATAGGTGTAAAAGCAATACTTTTTAAGTCATGAGTTATTGGTTATTAGTCATTAGTCATTGATGAATAATTACTAGTTGTTACAAAAGACAAATGACAAAGGACAAGTCACAACCCTAACTAGTTTGCTTTATTTAAGCTGACCTACTTAAAAACTTTTGAAATTCAGATGCTGCAACAGGACGACTAAACAAAAAACCTTGCATAGCATCACAGTTATGATGCCGTAAAAACTCTAAGTCTAATTCAGTTTCTACTCCTTCAGCAATCACCTGAAGATTGAGATTATGACCCATTTGAATCAATGCTGTTGTAATAGCTGCTTTTTGTGGGTCGTTGACAACATTATGAATAAAGTAACGATCAATTTTTAACTTATTGATAGGTAATTTTTTGAGATACATTAAAGAAGAGTAGCCTGTACCAAAATCATCAACAGCTATTTTTACACCCAAGGAACGCAATTCATTCATTGTAGCGATCGCGGTATTAATATCTTGCATAATTAAGCTTTCTGTAAGTTCTAATTCTAAGTAATGTGGTTCCAAATTATTAGCGGTTAAAAATTGAATAATTTTTTTAATCAAATCAGGTTGAGTAAATTGACGTGCTGAAAAATTAACAGCTATACACAAGGGAGAATAACCAGTATTTTGCCAAGTTTGATTTTGTTGGCAAACACTTTCTAAAACCCATTCACCAATAGGAATTATTAACCCTGTAGACTCTGCTAAAGGAATCAATTCAGAAGCAGCGACTCTTCCTAATTCTGGACTTTGCCATCTAAGTAAAGCTTCTGCGGCAATGATTTTTCCAGAATGAATATCTACTTGTGGTTGATACTCAACAAAAAATTGTCGAAAGTGTCCTTGATTGATCGCACCGTGTAAAATATTTTTGACAACCAACATTTCTGAATTAAAAGCTTTGAGTTGTGGACTAGTAGAAAAATATTGTTTTAAAGTAGCTTGTTTTTGTAAACGCCCATCAATTGCACTCAATAATTCAGCACGAGTAAATGGTTTTGTGAGATAGTCATCCGCACCCAATTCCATGCCTTGACGAAAGTCAGCTTTAGTTGCTTTTGCAGTCAGAAAAATAAACGGAATCGTTGCAGTTAGCGGTTCTTGCCGTAAAGTGGTTAATACACCGTAACCATCAAGTTCTGGCATCATCAAATCGCACAAAATCAGATCAGGAACTTCAGTTAGAGCTAAATTTATCCCTAATTTACCGTTAGCAGCATCAATAGTTTCAAAATCTTCTGCTTCCAGTAATTCAACAAGATTTTCACGAACTGCATTTTCATCTTCAATTACTAAAATTTTAGTCATATTTTCCTATTTATTGATGGTTAGTAGTTAGTAGTTAGTATTTTTATTTCCGATCACGACTATCAATAAACAACTAAAGATTTTTTAATGGCAAGATGACAGTAAATGTTGTTCCTACTCCCACTTCACTGTTCACAAATATTTCACCGTGCTGTAAATCTATACATTTTTTGACAATTGTTAGTCCTAAACCAGTACCAGGGATATTGCCAACATTTGCAGCACGATGGAAAGATTCAAACAAACGCGGTAAATCTTCTTGGGGAATACCAATTCCTTTGTCTTTTATTTCAAATACAACAACTTGACCTGCTTGATAGGTGAGAGTAAATGTGATGATACTGTTGTTGGAGGAATATTTAATTGCATTCGTGAGTAAATTTCTGAGAATGTGTCCCAACAATTTTTGATCCATGTGGCAGGATATAGATTCGTATTCACAGTCAAAGGCGATCGCATGTTCTGTATTAACATCCTGTTGCAATTCTTGGAGTAAGTCACGGCAGTACTCAACCAAATCTAGTAATGTCGGTTTAAAATCTATTCTTCCCACTTCTGCCTTACCAATTACCAACACATCATTTAACATGTCAGTCATATGTTTAACGCTGTTTTGAATGCGATGTATATGGGAGAGTAATTTTTCTTCTGTCCATTTGTGATGATAGTGTTCTACTAACTCTGAAGAAGAAAGGATGGTACTCAACGGTGTACGAAATTCATGAGAGATGACAGTGACAAAACGAGATTTTAGTTCGTTAAGTTCTTTTTCTTTTTCCAATGCTGTTCTTAGTTCCTCTTCTAATTGCTTGCGTTTGTTAATATCTGTCCAATAACCGACAATTTCTAGGGGTTTACCAGTATCATCCCGTACAAGCTTGGATTGATCGTATACCCAAATGTAATTACCATTGTTGTGTAAAAAACGGTACTCACAAATATATTCTCCCTGCTGGAATAGGTTTATCATTTCCGTAAAAACATGGGATTTGTCTTCTGGATGGATGCGATCGCTCCAAAACTTAGAATTTTCTGTAAATTCTTCCGCTTTATAAGCCAGCATGGCGGTAACATTCTCACTCATGAAGGTAATGTCATAATCTCCATAAGGTTTACAGGTATAAATAATGGCTGGAGTTGCGGACAGTAAATATTGCTGGCGCTGTTGAGATACCATTAATGCTATTTCTGACTGCTTGCGCTCGGTAATATCGTTTTGAATGCCAACATAATGAGTGCAATTGCCATCAGTATCAAACACCGGAGAAATACTTAATTCATTCCAAAATAAACTACCATCTTGACGATAATTACGTAAAACAACGGTGCAATTTTTTGCTTGCTGGATAGCGTTTCTTAATTCTTGTATTTCTGGTTGATTGGTATCGTTTCCTTGCAGAAAACGACAACTGCGACCGATGACTTCCTCTGGAGAGTAACCAGTAATGTACTTAAAGGCAGGATTAGCATAGATTATTGGTAAGTTTGGCAGCCTCGCATCACAAATTACAATGCCGTTACTACTAGCAGCGATCGCGCGATCGCGCAAACGCAGGTTTGCTTCTGTTCGTTTGCGATCAGTAATATCTGTGGAAATGCCACAAATGGCACGGGGAAAACCATTGGCATCTTTTAAAGGAAACTTGACACAAAGATAGGTATGTAACCCATCATCTTGGGGAACAATTTCTTCTGCTTCTGTTGGCTTACCAGTAATAAGAACATTGCGATTATTCCTCGCAAACTCATCAGCTATGTGGTGCGGGAAAAATTTGTATATACTTTTGCCTTTAACCTGGTGTTTGGAAAATTTAAACACCTTTTCATACTCGCTATTAATAAGTAAAAATCTGTTTTGAGTGTCGACAACATAAATAATCGCTGGAGAATTATCTAAAATAGCCTGTAGCTGTGCTTGAGTCTGCCGCAATGCAGCCTCTGCCACTTTGAGGTCATGAATATCTGTATTTGTGCCGAACCAATTTACTATTTTCCCATCCTGATCACGTTGTGGTACAGCACGTACTAAGTGCCAGCGATATGTTCTGTCAGTTACTCTATACCAGCGAAATTCTAATTCTAATGGTTCACCTGTAACTATAGATTTTTGCCAAGCATCCAAACATTTAGATAAATCTTCAGGATGCACCCAATTTTGCCACTTCCAGCCCAAAATTTCTTCTTGTGTACAGCACAAGTAATTTTGTATGCGTTGATTGATGTACTCTACATTGCCATCTGGCTGAGCAATCCATACTTGTTGGGGAATAGATTCCGCTAAGAAGCGAAAGCGTTCTTCACTTTTTTGTAAAGCTTTTGTTCGTTCCTCTACTCTTGTTTCTAGTTCTATATTTTCTTGCTTTTGTTCAGTTATATCCCTTTGTACAGAAACAAAGTGAGTAATTTTGCCCTGTGCATCTGCTATGGGAACAATGTTAATTTCAACCCAATATGTAGAGCCATTTTTGTGGTAATTAATTATTTCTGCTCTAACTGGTAAGCCATTTTGTAGGGCAATGCGAATATGATTTAATTGGGTGCGATCGCTTAATTCCCCTTGTAAAATTCGTGGTGTTTTACCTATAACTTCAGCACTTGACCAACCGCTTATCCGGGTAAAGGCTTCATTTACATACACTATTCGTGGCCCAAGAGGTTCATCAAGTGCATCAGCTGTGGTGATGATAATGGCATCGTTAGCATTTACAACGGCTGACTCGAATAAACGTAATTGTTCGATGGTGTCTATTAGCTGACAGGGAGAACTGGGGGGAATTTGTAGTGCCTGATAAATAGTTTTGAATGTAACTATTCCAACTAGTTGGTTTTCTTTATCAACTATTGGTAGTAAAGGCAATTGATACTGCTGTAACAATGTCAATAAAACAGTAATATTATTTACTTCTATCTGACTATACCTAAGTGAGATTGCGGTAATAGTCATTACTTGCGAAATTGTGGTAGCTTGGAAGTCAAATTTATCACAGAGTAATCTCATTACATCTTGATCTGTAAACGATCCCAACACCCGCATTTTACCTGTGAACAAATTCTCTACCACTAAGACATAACTCGCTTGCTGCTGATGCATTAGTGCCACAGCCTCTAGTAAAGATGTGTCTGGTGTTACAGTTAGAGGCGAAAAATCAATTACGGTATCTATTGACGGCAGAGACACCAACTGAGTTAAGGCGTGCATAATTGCAATGGCCTTGAGCAATAAAAATTGAATAGCAGTAGCATATTTAACAGTTAATAGTTATCAGTTATCAGTTTCATTACTGGGTATAAATCTCCACTATGCCCTTAATAACTGTAGCCTTCTGCGGCAAATCAATTGCGCGTCTATGCTGTTCAGTAATTTAACTAGTTTCTAGTATTTTTTGGGCTAAATTCGTAACATTTCCTTGCAAAAAATCTACATTCTAAATTTAGAACTATTTTATTTATTGTTAATAAAATGACTAATAGCAACAGTAAAATCACTAAAAACAAAAACTTTGCACCAGTTGCAACAAAGCAGAGTAACCTCACCCTTTTCCCCTCTCCTTAGCAAGGAGAGGGGTGTCCTCTGTTGACGGGGTGAGGTTGCAAGGCTCGTGAAACTTGTTTCATCGGGACTGCGTTTAACCTCAAATCTTAAATTCCCGCAGTTCTTTCTCCGTAACGTAACAGTCTTTCGATCGCAACCAAACGATTTTCCCAAGCTTTGACTTGATAGGGATTAGCCACAGATTGCGATCGCATCCATACCCGAAATTGGAACTGAAAGCGAACCAGACTGGCTTTCGCAGCCACCAATTTACTAGCATTTGGCTCAGCAGCCAGCTGATTTAAAGCATTTTGTAAAACTTCTGCTTGAGTATTAAAGTCCGCAACTGCGATCGCTGATAATTTTAGTTCATCGTTTTGGGAAACAAACTTCCACTCGCGTAGCAAAGCATGATAACGACTAGCAGCAGCAGCAAAAGGCTGACGTGAAGGAATAGGTTCTTTTTGCCTACCTTGTTCTCTGCCTTGGGTGCGACTGAAAACAGTGTGCAATTCGTTGTTATAATTTTCCGCCGCAAACAGAGCATATCCACTAATTGGCAAATCCCTGACTAATTGGATTTGGTCAAACGCTCCAATAGTTGGTAGAGAAAGCAAACGAATTCCTGGTATTAGTAAGGTAGAGCCTAATTTTGCAGAAGCAATCCAAGGTTGTGCCAATCGCTCAAACCGGAGAGTATCTTGAGCATAGGTCATGGGAATAACTACATCAATATCACCCTGCCTGGCCCAAACTTCCCAATGCTGTTGAATTTTCTGAATACGTTCTTGTTCTGGTAAGGGAAATACCGCTACCGAGAAAAGCAAGTTAGGTCGTTTCGCTCGTAGATGTTCAGATACTTGGGCAACGAAGCTATTGATTTGCTGGGTACGAAATTGTGTCCACTTCTGCCATAATTCCCTTTGATTCGGGGAAATATTGACCGGATCTACACCAGTTAGCTGCTGAAACTTAGCTCTTGCGGCTTTGCCATAGCCGTAAGTCCTTCCTGCACTTGGATCTTGGAAGGGATAGCGAATATAGTCCAGCTGGAGACCATCTACTTGATAGCGGGTAACTATTTCCTCATACAGTCGCAGTAAGTATTGCCGTACCTCGGGATTAGCTGGGTCAAAGAAAGGTTTGCCTTGACCTGGGGGAATCATTTGACCACGGTTATCATAGCCTGCCCAATCTGGATGAGCAGCAAGCACTGGCCCCGGATAATTGGAATCAAGTTTGAGTATTTGATTGTGACGTTGATTACCAGCCGCAAAAGTCCAGACCCAAGCGTGTAATTCTATATCGCGTTGGTGGGCTAATTTCACGGCACTTGCTAGAGGGTCCCAACCACGAGTAAGAGGATTTTGCTGGGGTGCAACTTGACTGGGGTAAATTGTATAACTAGAGTTAACTGTTTCAAAAAATACTGTGTTGAATCCTGCTTGAGCCAAGCGATCAAAAATTGCAGCTAATCCCTTTTCGCTGCCAGCGCGGACAATTGTACCCCGATCCAGCCAAATTGCGCGGATTTCTGGTTGAGCCAATTTCTGATTAACAGGAAACTGCTGCCATAAGGAATTCTTGGCCATTACCCAATTTGATCGCGCTTGAGCATACTGTTTTTGGGCGATGAGCCGAGGCAAATTTTTAGCCACTTCCCTTGCTTGTGTCAGCACTTGCTCAATATTCTGGACTGGTGCGCCAGATTTAATTGAGGCGAATTGCGCTTGCTGTGCTTTGGCAACTTGGGAATTACGATTGTGTACCGTAGCTGCTAAGTGGGCGCTTTCAACTCGTCCAATGAGACTTTCTAACTGTTGCTGGAGAGCGATCGCTTCACTACGACTAATAGGTGTATTGGATTTAGGTTCTACATCTAAACGCACCCTCTGTTCCAGTTGATCGATAGCTTCATCTGAACGTGGAAACGTAATATTAGGTAGAGGTCGCGGTTGGGGAGCAGTGGCTGTAATTTGAGGAGGAGGAGTGGGGGGAGCGGGGGGAGTTTGAGGAGTGGGGGGAGTGGTGGCGACGACGGAGGTAGAGCAGATTTGTGAACCGCCTGGCACTCTATTATTATAAATAGAAAACTTTCGCAGATGCCGCTTAAGTGCAGCTTTTAACCAAGCTGCATCTGTTTTTACACCAGAAGCAGCATCTACTCCCCAACGCCAACCTAACAAAGTGGAGCGTTCTGTAGTTAATACTGCGGGCGGTGTATCTTTGGCATCCCAGACAGCAGCTGTTTGCGATGCTATAGTATTGGGAATCATCACACCACCACGAACTGTACCCAGCAGTTCATCTGGACTGTTCAAATTCCGTGTTATTTCTGATGAAGGTTGTAGTTTTTGCGGAGAATCTAAGCTGAATCCCCAATATCCACCTAAGAGGGATTGCAGCAGTTGACGGACTCCTGGTGCTGATGAACTCCCCACTGGGCCGCTAGCAATCAAGCGTCCACCATTTCTCATCCATTCTTCCAAAGCGATCGCTTGTGTTGGTGATACACTCTCTACATTCGGCAAAAATAACACCGGGCGATCGCCCCAATCTGCTGTACTCTTGACGTTATCTAAAGAAATTACACAGTACTTTATACCTATTGCTTGTAAGCGATTTTCTATTCCTGCCCACTGACTAGCATTTTCTTGAGTATAGACAACACTGATTATAGGTTCTTCAGCAGTCGTAGCGATTGCTGGTGTAATAGCGAGTAGATTGTAAAGTGTAAATTTTATTTTAAAAATAAATAATCCAGTTTTTTTGATATTCTTAAATTTATCTTTTGCTAGTTTTTTCTTTAGCACTTCACTATCCACTCCTCACTTAAATTAGTCATTGGTCAATGGTCATTTGTGATTCACTAATAACCACTAACTACTAACAACCAACTATTTAATACAAGTTTCTATTAGTTCTTCTATCCCCGCCACTGGGAAGATGTTGGTATCCAATTGCCGGGCTAAATCATTTACATTTATATCATCTAAAAATACCAACTCGCCATGTTTTAGCATGACAGTTGGCAGCAAAATTCCATCTCCTAAATCTTGCCCTTGTAAATTTAACAGTAAATCATGACCGGTTAGCAACCCTGTCACGGATATATTTTGTCCCCAATAATCGCTCTTGAGAGCCTGCATATTTACTTGTAAACCTTCTACCGAATTCAACTGTTCGAGAATTGGTTGAAATGCTTGTTCTACAGCGTTACCCACTACCCAGGTAAATCTTTTTTGTCCTGGTATTTTTGCTGGTAGTAATTCATCTGCAACTTGCATAAACTGCTTGATAAATAAGCGAATCGAGCCAACACCATTATCGATTTGGGGATAGTCTTCGTATTCAGATTCGCATGGTAATTCCTCTTTGGCAATTAAAAACCACTCATCAGCTAACCAAGCAAATGTATAATCAAACTTTTGCCGAAATTGCTGCTGAAGCGATCGCACTTGTTGAATTACCTCTTGGGCTTTTTCTCTAGTAACTGGTGTGAGTTCGTCTGCTTGGGGACGAAACTTGGTTAATCCCACTGGTACTACTGCTACAGAAGCAACAGTTGGCACTTCACCTGTATGAAATGACGCTAAGTCTCTCAGGGTTTGTTCCAAATGCTGACCATCATTTATACCAGGACATACGACTACCTGAGCATGGATTTGCAGCCGTCTTTGTTGAAACCACTTGAGTTGCTGCAAAATTTGTCCAGCCCGAGGATTTTTTAAGAGTCTAATTCTGACTTCGGGTTCTGTGGCGTGAACTGATACATATAACGGAGACAACCGCATTGCTTCGATGCGTTGCCATTCCCGTTCCCTCAAATTAGTTAAGGTTAGGTAAGAACCATACAAAAAGCTTAAGCGATAATCGTCATCTTTGAGATATAAACTTGAGCGTTTACCTGGTGGCTGTTGGTCGATAAAACAAAACGGACAACGATTATTGCATTGGATTAAATTATCAAATAAAGCAGTTTCAAATTCTAGCCCTAAATCCTCGTCGTAGTCTTTTTCAATTTCAATATGATGAGTTTTGCCAGTAGCGTCTAAGACTTCTAGTTCTAAAATCTCATCAGCGCACAAAAACCGATAATCAATTAAATCACGGGGAGGTGTGCCGTTAATACTGACGATCGCATCCCCAACTTCAAAACCAATTTCTGCTGCAATCGAATCGGGTAATACTTTGGTAACTCTAGCCGGACGAATAGTAGTCATTTTAAATATAAAGGCTGAAGTATGAAGGCTCAAGTGTGGAGGATAAAGAATGAAGTATTATTTTTTCATCCTTCATCCTTGACACTTCATCCTTTGTTTTAACTATTTATCAACAATCCCATCCTAATAGCCGCCAGTATTAATATGCCAAATATCAGCCTATACCAAATAAATACCCAATTACTGTGGGTTTTGAGGAAGCGCAGCAACCCTGCAATTGCTAAATAGGAAAATATTGTTGCTGAAATAACACCAACAATTAAAGAAGCTATTCCCACATCTGCAACACCTTGCCCTAAAACATCTTTTAATTCGACTAACCCAGCCAAAGTAATGGCTGGAATTCCCAACAGAAACGAAAAACGTGCTGCTGTTTCTCGTTGCAATCCGATAAATAATCCAGATGTGAGAGTAGAACCGGAACGAGATACGCCCGGAATTAATGCTAAAGACTGGGCTAAACCCATCAATAACCCATCTTTCATGGTCAAATGTTCAAAGTCGCGTTGACGCTTGCCTAGTATCTCTGCTAATCCCAGTAATAGTGACATGATTATAGAAGCGATCGCGATCGCAGCTAAACTGCGTATCGGTGAATTATCAAAATCTGGAATAAATTTTTTGATCAACAATCCAAAAAAGACGATGGGTAAGGTTCCCAACACAATTCCTAAACAAAGACGCAAGTCGTAGTCAGCGTAATCTTTACGGGCAATAGCACTCCATCCTCCCTTAAGCAATCGTGTCAGATCTGACCGGAAATACCACAATACAGCTGCAATACTTCCTAACTGAATAATGGCTGTAAAAGCGACCCCTGGATCTCCCCAACCCAGAACTACTGGTACAACTTTTAAATGTGCTGTGCTACTGATAGGCAAAAATTCTGTTACTCCTTGCACAAACCCCAAAATAATCGCTTGCAAGATATTCATTTGTTGCACTCCATTGCCCGGAATTGGCTGGGTGCTAAGAACTTTTAGCGGTTGGGCTGCAACTGAAATAAAAGTCGATGCAGCAGTTAAAAGCACGAATAGTTGACGTTTTGATAGAACCATTTGTTTTTTATGCGATCATTGTCATTACAATCGAGTGAAACTTCCAGGTGTTTGGCATACCTTCTGGCAGATGTAATAGAAGAAGGGCTATTGGTAAAGGTTGTGGGAGACGGCTTTGGAATAGATACATTTAATCCCCTCCAAGAGTTCCCGAGTACCCATTAGCCTTCTTCTGTGAAGAATTTACCACTCATAATAAATCTTCGTAATTTTACAAAATTTTCATAACTATGCTTGTGTTCTTTGATTACAGCACCTCAACTTTTGGTGTGATTTTTCCAAGTGTTTAGGCTATGGCTTGACACCCTTGAAAAGATTTGTCTACCACTTGATTGTCAAATGGTTAATTTACTTAGTGCTTGTTAAATGCGAATCACCTAACAGTAACGCCTCAGTTCAAGCAATTAACAGATAGCCAAACTTGAAAACTAGTAGTTTATGTCATTAGTTCTGCAAAGAACCAGATCCCCGACTTGTTAAAAAAGTCGGGGATCTCACAGATTATCAAAAGTAATTTGGTGGAGTGCTGTCTTGAAAATAGGAATTGGGGATGGGGAATCGGGAATTAACTTAGCAGCAAACCCTGTGTTACCATCAGTACAATATAAATATGCCCGGGGGGGGCATATTTGATTGTGATATCTTAAATAAGATAAAGTTAAGTAAAGAATATTAATAAACTTTGGTTAACAATACATTGTCCTCATACACTGTTTCCACCGACATCAAATCAAAGACTGAGACATTCTCTGCCTCTGTACATTCTCAGGTGAATGCCTCAACTCCGCTTGGCATGTTTGCCTCGGCTCGGCAAACTTGGTTAATATTCGCAGCAGCTATATTTTTGGTATCTGTACCAGTATTTATCGAAGCCCCTCTAGTGCGATCGCTACCCTGGTTGAGTATTGGTCTCACATTTTTATGGGTGTGGCTGAGTTTATTATTAATGTCACGTTCTGTAACATACCATTGGGGAGATTTATTATTTGGGTTTAGCTGGAGTTGGTTAGCTGGTTCAATTTACTGGGGTTGGTTGCGTTGGGAACCTTTATGGCATTTACCAGTAGAGTCTATAGGTCTACCGTTTGCAATCTGGTGTCTGCGTCGAAACTGGGGAAAAATCGGTAACTGGTTTTATTTAGGTTCCTTAATTGGTACTGTCTTAACTGACGTGTATTTCTACTTGGTAAATTTAATGCCGCACTGGCGACAAATTATGCGAGTAGAACCAGAATTCGTGCCACTAATTTTACAGAGTGCAGTCGCACGAGTACAAACGCCTTGGGGAGTAGCCTGGGCATTAATTCTGGCTATGGTTCTCACGATGGTAGGAATTTTACCTTTAGGTAGAAGACAGTGTCACTGGTATGCTTTTGGCGGAGCCGTGTTAAGTACAATTTTGGTAGATAGTTTATTTTTGCTAGCTGCCGTTTTAGCATGAGAAGATAGAAGCCTTCTACTTAGTTGTTTGTGTTTTGAACGACTATCTACTATCCACGCACCATTAACAATCTTCAATAAATTTAGGACGATTTGATTGAGCCAATTTGAAAAGTTCTTCTAACTCTGTCCACTTTTGTTGCTCAATCAGGTGAATTAATTCATCGAGATTATGGCGATATTGTCGGAGCGATCGCAATAATTCTTGTTGGTTATATTGTGCCATCATCATCCCTAATTCTGGATTGCCGCCGCCGATGCGACTAGTGTCTCGAAAGCCAGAACTAGCGAGATTTTGTGCTAATTGCAATACCTGGGCATCGCTTTCACTCAAGCAAGCAGCAATTAAAGCAGCGCTAACCATGACTGGCAAATGAGAAATCCAACTTACTGCCCGGTCATGATTTTCTGGAGGACAATGGTAAACTCTACACCCCAGTTGATTGACTATTTTCTCTACACAAGATAATGCATCTGTTGGTGTTGTCGCTGTTGGTGTTAACACATAAGGTCGACCAATAAATAAATGCTTTTGTGCAGCCTCAATACCACTTTCGGCTGTACCCGCCATTGGGTGTCCCCCGATAAAATTTGTCCACAGGGGAGAAATTGCTGTGACTATCGGTGTTTTAACTGAACCGACATCAGTAATCACAACATTAGCAGGTAGATGAGCGATTAACTGCTCGATTGTGGGAATAATAAGTCCAATCGGTGTACAAATAAATACAACCTCTGCGGCAGTGAGCAAGCTCATGTTAACAGATGCTTCATCTACACTACCAAGGGCGATCGCCTTGGTACAAGTTAATTCCTTACGACTAACTCCAAACACATAATGTCCATGCGATCGCAAATCTAAACCCAAAGAGCCACCAATTAGTCCGAGTCCTAAAATACCAATTTTCATTGTGATTTTGATCGAAATTCAATTACGAGTTAAGATACACAACTTTACCCACTATTTGAGTTGGCATCCGGTGAGGTAACTCCAATGACTTTAGAGGAATTGCTAGCAAAATACGAAGCAGGAGAGAGAGATTTTAGCGGTGTTGATCTTTCTGAAGCTAACCTCAGTGGTGTCAAGCTCAATGAAGCAAATTTTAGTCATGCTAATTTGAGTATTGTTAATCTCAGTGGTTCCCATCTGTGTGGTACTGATTTCAGTCATGCCCAGATCAATGTAGCGAGATTAAGTGGTGCTTATCTTCACCAAGCCAACCTCAACCACGCTAGTCTCAATGTTGCCAATTTGATTAGAGCGGATTTGAGTCGCGCCCAACTCCAGTCAGCCTCCCTCATCCGTGCAGAGTTAATTCGTGCTGATCTGAGTCGTGCTGATCTGTTTGCAGCCAATCTCAGTTGTGCGGATCTTAGAGAAGCTGCACTTCGCCACGCTATACTGCGCTACGCTAATTTGAGCGAGGCGAATTTGAGGGATAGTTTGTTAACAGAAGCAAATTTAGAGGGCGCTAACTTAAATAACACCGACTTGAGCCGTACCGATTTCAGTGGTGCTAATTGCCGAAATGCAGAAATGAGACAAGCCAATCTTAGCCATAGTAATTTGAGTGGGGCTAATTTGAGTGGAGCTAATTTGCGTTGGGCAGATTTAAATGGGGCAAATCTGAGTTGGGCAGATTTAAGTGAAGCAAAATTGAGTGGTGCGAATCTGATTGGGGCAGATTTAAGCAATGCCAACTTAACCAATGCTAGTTTGGTTCATGCTGATCTAACTCAGGCTAAATTAATAAAAGCCGAATGGGTAGGTGCAGATTTATCAGGGGCAACTTTAACAGGCGCGAAACTTTATTCGACCTCCAGATTTGGTTTAAAAACTGAGGGCATGATTTGTGAGTGGGTTGATCTTAGTCCTAGTGGCGATCGCTCTATCATTCAAAAATTCAACACTGAAGAATCACGGGAATTTTTTAACGAAACTCCACCGACAATTCGGATTGTGATCGATAAACCCTTGGATCATGAAGCGAATTTTGCCATTGCTGGTGCTTATCACCAGATAGCTCAACAATATCGCGAATTCAAACAACCTCCCAGCATGGAAATTGGGCGTCGGCGTACAGTTTTTACATTTTGTGTAGATAGTGATCTGAATTTATTACCCATAGCTTACATGGCAATTCTTCCCTTCCAAGATTCTACAACTACCCAAAACAATATTCGTACACTATTGGCAATCATCAAGAGTGAAAAAGTTTCTCATATTACTTCATTGACTCCTCAGCACTTTCAGCAATTGACTACATTGGTCGAACAAGTTATAGAAAATACTGGTGTAATCAAAAAACTAATAAATATACTTAAAATTACAACAAAAATCAAATTTTTCCAAGCACCAACCCAGACAATTTTAACTAATTCTAGTGCCGAAAGTTTGATTATCCATGACCATCCTCACTTTGGTAGATTTATTGATAATTCTGACATTAATGCATCTACAAATGATGGCAACTCTCTAGGCACTACCAAAGTTATTACACCTTCTGCAAGTATGGTTATTGATTTTATCAAAGGATTTCATTACATAAGCTCATAGATAGTAGTTAGTGGTAAATCAAAAACTATAAACTACTAACTGCTAATGTACAGACGCGATTAATCGCATCTCCACCCACTAACAACTAAAATATGAGGAGGAAAAATGCGCGATTCCTTTAATAGAATGATGGGTAAGACTCGCTATGTAGTTTGTCGTATTATGTTACATTTAGCGGGATCTGAAGTTGCACCAATTTTAGGAGTATTAAATCGTGGTGCGCGGGAAGCAATGGATTCTGAAGGTGATCTCAATGTTTTAGGAGAAGGATTAGTAGAACTTTGCGAAACTCTACTGCAATATGATGAATATTGGCTTTCTGCTGCTAATGAAGGCGAAGTATTTTGGAATGAAGGCGAAGCAGGGGATTATATCAATGAATTATTTACAGACTCTGCCCAACGTTATAAAAGTGAGCCAGATTTCAGTTCTGAGTCTGATTATAATGACTCTTTTTCTATTCCTGTAACCCGCAATGTTGTGGTGATGATTACAGTTGCTTATACAGGAGAAGTACCAGAATTAGAAACTGATCTGGCCAATCTTTACGCTCTCAAAGAAGGCTTAAAAGCCTTAATAAACTTGCATTATAACCATAAACTCCAAGCAATCCAGGTACATTTTTCACCTGCTCAATTAGGTGATGAACTTACTAACGATCAGCTTTTGCAATACTACCCAGAGTTGATACCTTTGTAATTGTTAGAGAATGGGAGTTTTCACCCATTCGTAATTAGTAATTACCAATTACCAGTTTGATGGAGAAATTGTTAAGCTCGAGGATGAGAAAATAATCAAATGCTGATGAAAATTTTGCGTCAATTCACAGTAATTTTTTTAACATTAAGTTTGTGTTTAACCACAGTTGCCTGCGGCGGTGGAGCAAATCAAAATCAGCCGCAAGCCAACAATGCTAGCCAAACAACAAACATAAATAAGTTGGGTGATGGTCAGTATCCAGTACAACAAGCTACTTATGATGATGCTGACGGACTGTATACTCTGTTTTTACTCAACGCTACGCCCCCAACTGTCAGAACCGAAAATTTGCAAATGGCACGGCTGACCGATGACGAAATTAAACAGGGTAAGAAAACTTACCTCAAAGTAGAAAACGGACAGCCAGTGATGTACTTAACAGAAGACTTTAAAATTGAGTACGTCCACAACGTTACCCAAACTCAGACAAATCCTCAAACCGGACAACAGGAGACAGTAGTTGTTCGTCGAGAAAGCGGCTTCTGGTCTCCTTTTGCTGGGGCATTAGCTGGCCAAGCTTTGGGTAGTCTCCTGTTCAGACCCCAATACTATGTACCACCTGTGTATCAGCCAGGAGTGGTGTTAACTGGCTATGGTGGTTATGGCAGAACTTATAATGATGCGGTGACAAGCTATCAGCGTCGTTACAATCAGCCACCAGCAGTAGTTAGAAATCGTACAGCTTTCCGTACTACAGGGAATCTACGGAGAAATCCCAATAGTTCTACTGTACGACGCACAACACCACGTACCACTACTGGTAATCGCCCGACTGGTTCTGGTTATGGTAGCAGTACCCTCAGACCATCTGGTAACTCTAGTTCTACGAGACGTAATACTGGCAGTCGTTTTGGTAGCGGACGTAGTTCTCCAACTCGTCGTACTACTGGCTTTGGTAGCAGAAGACGCTAGTTTGAAAAGACAGAAGATGTAACAGCGTTGTCAATAAGGTAAAAATAGACGCGGTGACTTGGAGAATATATAGAAACTCCTAATATCACCGCGTCTCTTTTTTCCGCGTCTTTCTTGCTGTCTTTAAGCTAAAGCCACAGCTGGTTGTGGCCAACGTCCTACAGCTTTACCAATAACTGCTAGTTCTTGCATTAACTGGTCGAAAGCTTCTGGTGTCAGGGATTGAGGCCCATCTGACAAAGCCTTCTTCGGGTTAGGATGAACTTCAATCATTAAGGAATCACAGCCAGCAGCAATAGATGCCATTGCCATCGAAGGTACATAAGCAGCCCAACCAGTACCGTGACTTGGATCAATCATGATCGGCAGGTGAGTTAAGTTTCGCAAAACAGGTATTGCTGATATATCTAAAGCATTGCGAGTGTATTGGCGATCAAAGGTGCGAATTCCTCGCTCGCATAAAATCACATTTGGATTTCCTGCCGCCAGAATATATTCAGCAGCCATTAACCATTCTTCAATAGTTGCCGACATCCCCCGCTTGAGCAGCACTGGTTTCGGTTGTGCCCCTACTTTCTTAAGTAGAGAGAAATTTTGCATATTTCTTGCCCCTACCTGGACAACATCAGCAATTTCTACGATTTTATCCAGGTCGGCGGCGTCCATAACTTCAGTAATGATACCCAGCCCGCTAGCTTCCCGCGCTGCTGCCAGTAATTCTAAAGCACTTTCACCATGACCTTGGAAAGCATAAGGCGACGTTCGGGGTTTGTATGCACCTCCACGCAGAAATCTAGCTCCCGCAGCTTTCACGCGCCGCGCCGTCTCAACAATCATTTCTTCATTTTCGACGGAGCAGGGCCCAGCCACAACTATTAAGGGATGATGTTCACCAAAGGTAACATGCCCATCAGGTGTGTTTGCTACTACCTCAGACGCTTCGCCGTGGCGGTATTGACGGCTAGCCCGTTTGTAAGGCTGTTCTACCCGCAATACTTGCTCAATCCAAGGACTAACTTCCTGAATTTGCAGGGGATCTAAGTCGGCTGTTTCGCCAACTAGACCAATTACAACCTTATGTTTACCAACAATTTTTTCTGGTGTCAGCCCCCAAGTGGTGAGTTCCTCACTAACGCGGTTGATTTCCGCTTCAGGGGAACCAATTTTCATGACTACAATCATGTTAGTTGCTAATTGCTAGTTGCTATTAATTATTATCTAATATCTAAGTAATTTAGTTAATGTTTGTAGTTGCTAGTTTGTTCTTTACGCTTTAGCACAAGTTATCTCTGAATTGTTACAAATTTATAGTAATACTTTCATAAATCACATATATTTAAAAAATATTAACTTTAGAAAGCGTTATCGAAGTTTGGATTTTGCGAAAACAGGACTTATGTTAAGAATTGACAAAAAGCTTAGTTTATTGAACCGCCAAGACGCCAAGTTTCCTCCGCTAGTGTAAGCTACTCGCGCTAGCGAGTACCCTGTAAAGAAGTTATTAGTCATAAGAAAAATAAAAAATAGAGCGCTCAGTAGTTTTGCTACTGCTGTATTGGGTAAAAAATATAAATTTTTTATTAATTTTTTAATGTTGAAGTTGTTAAACTTCAACACTTTTCTCAAATTTACCCAATAGGCTGGAAAGATACTTATTTCCATACCAGCAATCATTTAAATATCTGAGCGCTAACAATTATGTATTCTTTTTCTGCCGAGATTGGCGCCAAGCTGATACCATCCGTCCCACGTTGACAGTGAAGTCACTCCAACCTAAGAGAGTTCCGGTTCTATCTTCATCCCAAGAAGCAGAAAGAACACCATAAGATATCCCCAATACACCTAAACCAAAAAATCCCATATTCACCAATAAAACGGCAACAGGAGGTAGTTTGATATCGGTGTTGACTAAAAGCAAATAGCTGACAACCAAGGTCATGATGCCTAAAGAAGTTGGCACTCCAGCAAAACCAGCCACTCGACGCATCATTCGTTGGCTGACTACTTGAGGGATTGCAACTTCTTCTTTGTTATAACGTGGCTTTTTCGTTTCCTTTTTTACAGACTCTTGCTTGACAATCGGGGGTTTGCTTTCTGTTTTGCTAGGTTTTTGGCGCTTTTTATTCGGTTCAAACGGCAAGCGGTCAGATTCAGCAGGCATAAAAAGGGTTCCTATCCACGAATACCGAGACGGCCAATCAAAGCTTGATAATGTTCTCGGTTTTCTTTCTGTATATAGGATAAAAGACGTTTACGCTGACCGATCAACTTTAACAACCCTCGACGGGAAGAAAAGTCTTTTTTATTGGCTTGCAGATGTTCACTGAGACGATTAATACGCTCCGTCAGCATGGCAACTTGAACATCGGCTGAGCCTGTGTCGGTTTCGTGTACTTGGTATTGTGAGATGATCTCTTGTTTGCGCTGTTGCGTCAGAGCCATGATTCAGTTAATTTTCTATTTCTAAATTTATGCAGCAGTCTCCCATATTATCACAAAGCTTTATTAATCTTTGAGGGTATAAGGGTGGAGGTGGGGTGATGAGGAGTGTGTAGACGCGCAAGCGACTTCCCGCAGGGTGGAGTGGGGGGAGTGTGAGGAGTGTAATATTTTCCGTGTCTTTTGTACCTCCTTGTCCTCTTAATCTTTAGTTCTGCCAAAATAAAAGTATTGGGTGGACTGGCTGGTGTGTCAACAGTTGTCCCAATACCAAAATAGAAATTTCATGAGAAAGCGCCCCAAAAGTCAATTTTTGTTTTGCGATCGCTGGTTTGATCGACACTGGATAGTCCGTAATATGGAAGCTTTCCAAGATTTGATTGTGGTTATCTTGTGTTTAAGCTTGTTTGGCGTCATGCTGATGCAACTATGGTCGATATTTGTTGCTCTTACACAACAACTCGAATATAGACAAGTGACAGCCAAAATTTTATTCATCTTGATTTTGGTGGAATTATTTCGATTGTTGATGATTTACTTACAGGAACATAGTATTGCTGTAGGCGTGGCAGTTGAAGTCACAATTGTCTCAGTACTCCGAGAAGTAGTTGTACATGGAGCGTTGGAAATTTCTTGGATTCAAGGTGCCTCAATTTGTGCGTTATTGTTAATTCTTGGCGGATTACTAATAGTGTGTGCCAAAACACCACATATGGATTGCATGAGTGCTAACACAAAATCTTGTCCAATTGTCTACTTTGAGGATAATCAACAACTGCAAAAAGAGTGTGAATTTGAGCGACCCGCGTCGATGCAAAAAAGGAGATAAGGACAACGGGGAGACGGGGGACAAGGGAGACAAAAAGGACAAGGGAGACAAGGAAAATATTACACTCCTCACACTCCCCTCACTCCACCCTGCGGGAAGTCGCTTGCGCGTCTACACACTCCTCACATTTCTCCACTTTCCCCCATTTCCCCCATTTCCCCATCTCCCCACCTCCCCTTATACCCTTCTGGACAGATGAACACCTCTTTGAGGGCAAGTAGAAGTGAATATAGAAAGCCTAAAGGAGGGTGAATCAATGACTCAAACTAGAGAAAGACAATCTCAAAATCCTATTAGCGATCTAGAGTACGATTTTTTGACCGTTTTGCACAATAAAGGCGAAGCGATCAAGGCTTACGACACCTATATCCAAGATGCACAACAAGCTGGTTCTCAGCCTTGTGTAGAATTGTTCCAAAAACTACGTCAGTCTGACATCGAACAAGCACAGGAGATTCGCCGCCATCTTCAAGAAATAATGCAAAAAGGTAAGATGTAGGTTTGGTGAGGTGAAGCGATCGCTATCTAATTTGTAGAGAATCTAATTTGTAGAGAAACAAGCGATCGCTTCACTCTTTGTTAGATTGATTACCTGCTGCTAGTCAACTTGAGTGGACTTTCGCTATTAGCCAAGAAATTTATTTCTTGGCGGCATATATACTGAGTGTGAGAATTTCACTTGAATATAAATGTGGGGTGATTTTTAGAAATGGGTGTACACCGTAGTCCAAAGATGAGGAACGAGACTGAAAACAAGAAATTTCTCACTTGAAACAAGAACATTCTCACTCAAAACAAGAATATTTTCACTTAAAACGAGAAACTTCCTACTTGAAACAAGAACATTCTCACCTCAAACAAAAAACTTCCCACTTGAAACGAGAACATCCGAGTTTAAAACTTCATCCTTGAGATTGAGAACTTGAACTTTCCTGTATTAAGACAATCATCAACTAATTGCTCTAACTCTGCAAGCGTCTCCTCACCATAATCAACTTTGCTATTTATCCATTTCCTTCTGTTCCATCAGTGGAAACAGTTCCAAATTATACCAATTCAAAAAATGTTTGCGACAGATAAGGCATTGAGGATGAAGTCATAACCAGTCAAAGAAGCAGCAATTTGAGGAGTGAGGAGAGCTAGGAGTTGAGCAACCTTGGTTTGCAGATGCTCCAGGTGATCAAATAGCTCCCATTTCAAGTCTTGCTTGAGATATTCCCAAACGCGCTCTATGGGATTCAGTTCAGGAGAATGAGCAGGCTGGAACAAAAGAACAATATTCTCTGGAATTTGTAAACGTTTAGCTTTATGAAATAAGCCGTTATCAACTTGGAGAATGTTAAGTGATTTGGGATAACAGGCAGCGAACTCGTTCAAAAATTGTTGGTAGCATTCGGTATCAACATGAGAAAACTGCCAAAATAAACTTTCCCCAGTAAGTGGTTCAACTGCTCCATATAGCCAGAACGCTTTAAATTGCCACTGCCAATCACCAATAGGCTTAACTCCGGGAAGAGTAATTTTACGTCCTTCAATGGTTTTGAGTCCAAATCGACTCTCATCTTGTACAAAATAACGGGCGTTGCATAATAGCGGTATGAATTGAGGTCAATTAATCATGGAATGTCCACGCTGTGGATCTTGTCATAACCGTAAGAATGGAAAGAAAAGAGGTAAACAGAATCACATTTGCTGTGATTGTGGTCGTCAATTCATTGATGTCTATAAACCACCCAGGGGCTACTCGGATGAAATCAAACAAGAATGCCTAAAAATGTACGTCAATGGTATGGGATTTCGTGGAATTGAAAGGGTGAAAAACGTTCATCATACTACCATTATTCATTGGGTTAAACGAGTGGGTACACAATTGGCGGATACACCAAATTCAAAGGAAATTCCGCAGGTGGGAGAACTAGATGAATTAGAAACATTTATTGGTTCAAAAAAAATAAAATCTGGTTGTGGACGGCGGTAAATCACTTTACTCAAGGTATTCTTGCTTGGGTTTTAGGTGATCGTAGTTCGACTACTTTCCAACAGTTATGGAACATTGTCCAGTGTTGGCAGAGTTATTTTTACGTCACAGATGGATACCCTGTTTACCCTTGTTTTGTTCCTGATGGTGACCAAATTGTGAGTAAGACCTACATGACACGAGTCGAAAATGAAAACACAAGGCTTAGACATTATTTGGCTCGTCTTCATCGTAAAACTTTATGTTATTCCAAAACCGAGGAAATGCTGAGATACTCTGTTCGATTGTTATTGCACTACCTCAAATATCGTTCTGTTCCCTTACCTGCCTAAAACATACCTTTATTCAGCAACGCCAAATAACGAATATTTTCGTACTGGGGCAAGATAATGGCACTGTATTGAGCAATTAATTGCAAGTCATCACCGAGTTTTTTTTAAAAGACTCTAGTTTTTCTTCGTCCTGTTTTCGGTTACGCGGACGTGGGACTTTCAGCTTGGCTTTGAGCCTGTAACGTGCCAGATGATGTACAGTTGCGTACTCAGCTTGCACACCCAAGGTTTTTTCTAACCAATGTTGTATTTGTGTGTACCGTTGAAACCCACCTTCTGGTTGTTCGAGTTGTTTTTTCAAACTCGATACAGCCCAATCTGGTATTGCTCTTTTTCGACCTGAACTCGTTCCAAATTCAACAACCGCCTCAATTCCTCCTTCTCGATAATCTGCCAACCATCGATGTACTGTAGCTCGATGTTTTCCCAAGATTTTAGCAATCTCACTTACACTCATTTCTTGCCCTTTAATCAGATATAGGGCTTGTATACGTTCTTTGCTCCGAGACTGTTTTTGATGTCTGAGCAACTTCTCTAGTTCCTCGACACTATCAACTATCTCGATCTGTGTTACCCCTACCATCACATACCCTGAATGCTACTTCTGTCTATTTTTACCATCTGTCGCATTCTTTTTTCAAATTGGTATTACCGTATGCATTCTGAAACAAACTCAATCATTCTTCCGACATTACACCTTAACTAATATTTGAACATTCTCATCATCACGTATCTTACACTCCGCGTACCTCCGCGCTTTCCTCCGCGCCCTTTGCGTTACAAAAAACCACCCCCCTCTCCACGTACGGAGAAGGGGGTCAACAGCATGAGATGCTATTCACTACTAGTAAGCGTCTTGCAACTCGTAAAAATCAGGCGAAACATAATCCTTACGCAAGGGCCAACCTACCCAATCTTCCGGCATTAAAATTCGCTTCAAATTCGGGTGTCCTTCATAAACAATCCCGAACATATCGTAAGACTCGCGCTCTTGCCAGTCAGCTGTCTTCCAAATCCAGTAAACTGAAGGTACTCTCGGATTTTCTCGTGGCAAGAAAACTTTGATACGTACTTCCTCTGGCTTATCAGCATTATCACTTACTTTAATCAAGTGATAGGCGCTGACCAATTCCTGTCCAGGACCTAAATCAATCCCGCCTTGAAACTGGAGATAATTAAACCCGTAGGCATACAAAGCAGTGCAAGTTGGCAGCAGGAAATCTGCCTCTACCTTGATAATTTCTACACCGCTGACATCAGGTTGCAAAGGCTCGTTAGCAAAGCCGTTTTCTGTTAACCACTGGGAAACATTACCTGCTGCTACAACTGGAGATTGTTCCTGCGCTGGTACTGGTTTTGATTCTTCAGCCACGGTTTACCTCCTCCTTCTTCTCTGTTAACAAAGCAGGTGGTACAGGCATACCGATCGCTTCGCTCAATTCCTTCGGTGGTGCAACACGAGTATCAGAGAGCAAATACTCACCAGTGTGGATTTGTGAGACTGATTTCATGCTGTGAGCCGTACTGTAGTAGCGGTGGGTTTGCTTAATTACGCCTCGCTCTTGCATGGAATCATTAGCGATTTTCTTCCGTAACTTAATAATTGCATCGATAATCGCTTCTGGGCGTGGTGGACAACCAGGTAAGTACACATCCACCGGAATCAGTTTATCAACTCCACGTACTGCTGTGGGAGAATCGACGCTGAACATCCCGCCAGTAATTGTACAAGCTCCCATCGCAATCACGTACTTTGGTTCTGGCATTTGTTCATACAGACGCACCAGTTGGGGTGCCATTTTCATCGTGATTGTTCCGGCTGTAATGATCAAATCAGCTTGCCGGGGACTAGAACGAGGGATAAGTCCAAAGCGATCAAAGTCAAAGCGAGAACCAATCAATGCTGCAAATTCAATAAAGCAGCAAGCTGTACCAAACAACAAAGGCCAAAGGCTAGAAAGACGCGCCCAGTTATAGAGGTCATCAACCGTAGTCAAGATCACGTTTTCCGACAGTTCTTGAGTCACTGTCGCACGCCCAATGGGGTTGAGAATACGCTCTTTTTGCTGCTGTTCCAAATCTTTGGCTGTTAAGTTAGCATCTAAGACCATTCCAAGGCTCCTTTACGCCATGCGTAAACTAAAGCAACTACAAGAATTGCAATGAAGATAAGCGCTTCTATAAATGCCAGTAGACCAAGACGGTGGAAAGCAACTGCCCAAGGATATAAGAACACCGTCTCTACGTCAAATACTACAAACACTAGCGCAAACATGTAATAGCGAATATTGAACTGAATCCAGGCTCCACCAATTGGTTCCATGCCGGATTCGTAAGTGGTGCGCCGTTCTGGATTGCGCCCACTGGGTCGCAGTAACTTAGATGCCGCCAGAGCTAATGCAGGCACTAAGCTACAGATAATTAAGAAGCCTAGAAGGTACTCGTAACCGCTGAGGACAAACACAATGAATATCTACCGTTGTACGTGGAAATAACCTGTTACTTTCTTTTACATTATATATTTTTAGTATTTCTGAGTTTTGCAAAACAGACTGAGAGTTTATTTGATTCGTTTTTGCTTGTTATAGAAAAACCTAACAGTTATGTCATAATTTTTAACGTATATTTAAGCTTTGACCCTCACCCATGCCACAGCCATGAGCGAACAAGCTGTTGAAAATCCGCTTTTAGACCGCTATGAGTGTCGTGCCTGCGGTTATGTTTACGAACCTACCAAAGGGGACGAAAAACATGACATTGCCCCAGGCACACCTTTTGCAGAACTGCCGCTAACTTGGCGTTGTCCGGTTTGTAGTGCCAAGAAGAACGCTTTTACCAATGTCGGCCCTGCGGGTAAAGCTTCTGGATTTCAAGAAAATCTCGGTTATGGTTTCGGTGTCAATAACTTGACCCCCACTCAAAAAAGTATTCTGATTTTTGGTGGTTTAGCTCTTGCTGTCTTGTTTTTCCTCAGTCTTTATGGCTTAAAATAGGACGCGTTTTTAAGATGGGGGCAATGCCTAAAGGTAGACCCTCACCTTTTTGTAGGGGAAACACTTGCTGTCTCCCCTCACTCAGTAAACATAAACTAAATTTACAAAAAACTAATAAATACAAATGCGTTCAAGAATGAAAATTTGGCACAAACTAATTGCCCTATTTGCAGTTGTTCTAATATGTGTCGGTTGTAGTAAGGTTCCTTCTACAAGTTACAACCCTTGGGAGGTAATTTCTGTAGACACAGATGCCAAATTGTTGGACATTGCTTTTACTGGGAATCCCCGGCATGGTTTCTTGGTAGGTAGTGACGCTACTCTTTTGGAAACTAAAGATGGTGGTCAAACTTGGCAACCTATCAAACTGCAATTAGATGAGGGCAAATACCGCTTTAACTCTGTCAGTTTTAAAGGGCAAGAAGGCTGGATTGTTGGTGAACCTGCTTTGTTGCTGCATAGTACTGATGAGGGTAAATCGTGGTTGCGAATTCCTTTGAGTGAAAAGTTACCTGGGAACCCGATTAGTATTATTGCCCAAGGAGGAAATTCCGCAGAAATGGCAACCGATGTCGGGGCAATATACAAAACTACAGACGGTGGTCAAAATTGGAAGGCCCAGGTAGAAGAAGCAGTCGGTGTGGTTCGCAATCTGGAACGTTCTGCCGACGGTAAATATGTTGCTGTTTCCGCCAAAGGAAATTTCTACTCGACTTGGCAACCTGGGCAAAATGCATGGGTTCCTCATAACCGCAATAGTTCTCGACGGGTAGAGAATATGGGCTTTGGTGAAAATGGCCAGTTGTGGATGCTAGCGCGAGGAGGTCAGATACAGTTTAGCGAAACTGCTGATGCCGAGAAATGGCTAGAGGCACAAAATCCAGAACTAGCTACTAGTTGGGGCTTGCTTGATTTGGCCTATCGCACACCAGATGAAATTTGGGTTAGTGGTGGTAGCGGTAATTTGTTACGCAGTCCTGATGGTGGTAAAACCTGGGAAAAAGACCGCGATGTAGAAGGAATTCCTGCTAATTTTTATAAGATTGTTTTCTTTTCACCTGAGCAGGGATTTGTAATAGGCGATCGCGGTTATTTACTAAAGTATCAACCAGATATTGCCACTGCTACTAAATCTGATGCTGCTTAGTGTAATAAAACTTTACGAATTCATTGCTTAATTTCTGAGAAAGAAGTTGCAAGATGTAACTCTTTCTTAACTTTATAGGATAATGAATTCATGTAAAAAATCTAAATAGACACGAACCCAATCGGGCGAGTGTGTAGTAGTCCCGTCTGGGGGCAAACATCCAGAATCAGATGTAGTGTACTTAGGTAAGACTAAGAAGTCTACGCGTTAAAACATCTTTGAAAAGACAGGTAGGAATCTAAATGTCAGGAAGTACTGGAGAACGTCCGTTTTCGGATATTATTACCAGCGTTCGCTATTGGGTAATTCATAGTATTACCATTCCAGCATTATTTATTGCAGGTTGGTTATTCGTCAGCACTGGTTTGGCATACGATGTGTTTGGCACACCTCGCCCCAACGAGTATTATCCACAACCACGGCAAGAATTGCCGATTGTGAATAACCGTTATGAAGCAAAACAACAAGTTGAAGAATTTACTGGCAAGTAGTTTGAAATTATGAATACAACTGATAATCAACCGATACAATACCCAATTTTTACCGTCAGATGGCTGGCAGTTCATACCCTAGCTGTGCCTACTGTTTTCTTTTTGGGCGCGATCGCCGCAATGCAGTTTATTCAACGCTAGGAGAAAATCATGGAAAGAAGCCCCAACCCCAACAATCAACCGGTTGAACTGAACCGGACTTCACTTTACCTGGGACTCCTACTGGTTTTTGTTCTAGGGATTCTGTTTTCCAGTTATTTCTTTAACTAACTGGAACAGCTGCTATTTAATCAGTGAATAGTTATCTAAAGATATAAAAGTGATAACTGATAACTGATAACTGAATTAATCTGTGTTGATTTTGTGTTTAGGGAGGAGAAAACAGTGTCTGGAAGTGGGAGAATTCCTCTGTGGATTGTTGCTACAATCGCAGGATTAGGTGTTATTACTGTTGTAGGTATTTTCTTCTATGGAGCCTACGCTGGACTAGGTTCTTCTGTCTAAATTTGACATGAGCCTAGTACTAAAAGCCGGACTTTTCTAGCAATTTGTTTAGGAATCAGCATTCAAAAACCGCCCATCTTCAATAGATAGGCGGTATTAATTTTGTTAGTAGTTAGTGGTTAATTGTTTACTATTAACCAATAACCAATAACCAATAACTAATTTACGCAATATCCTCGCGCTCAATGTAGATCAGCATCAAGGAGAATACGACAATTGGTACAATCCAACCAATACTGTAGACGAGAATAGGAGACAAGAATGAAGCAGGGTATGAAGCCAAAAGTGAAGCCATAGTAAAGATTCCTCTAAAATGCACACTACAATTCAAAATGAGCTTACTGCAATTCTTCGCTTAAACTTGTAAATTCTAAAGATTTTTAACACAGAAAAGCTAATTGTAAATATATATTGACTACCCTACTGGTGAACTTCTAAAAACCTGCCCTTGAAGGCGATCGCTAATCCTAGATTCCTAAAGACACTAAAGAATGTCAAAATATTCCTACTTTGATTATTTGCGAGAGAAACCATGACGATGCATCCAACTCTCCAACGTGCATTTGCTAACCGTTGCGCCCTCAAAGTTATCAGTGGTTTAAATAATTTTGATGCTGACCGTGTGGCGGCGACTGTGAGAGCAGCACACTACGGTGGTGCTACTTTTATTGATATCGCTGCTGATCCTAATTTAGTAAAATTAGCTAAAAGCTTGACTGATTTACCTATTTGTGTATCTGCGGTAGATCCAGAAAAGTTCTTGTTAGCTGTAGCTGCTGGTGCGGATTTAATTGAAATTGGAAATTTTGATGCTTTCTACGCTCAAGGTCGTAGATTTGAGGCTGAGGAAGTTTTGGCACTCACTTGCCAAACCCGCGCCTTGCTACCAGAAATTACGCTTTCTGTAACAGTTCCTCACATTCTGACACTGGACTTACAGGTACAACTGGCTGAGGAATTGGTGAAAGCTGGTGCTAATATCATCCAAACCGAAGGTGGTACTAGCAGCAACCCTACTCATGCTGGTACATTGGGTTTGATTGAAAAAGCCGCTCCTACATTGGCAGCAGCTTACGAAATTGCTCGTGTGGTATCTATACCAGTACTGTGTGCTTCCGGAATTTCTAACGTTACTGTACCCTTAGCGATCGCTGCTGGTGCTGCTGGCGTTGGTGTCGGTTCTGCCATCAACCAACTCAACAGTGAAGTTGCCATGATTGCGGCTATACGTGGTTTAGTTGAGGCTTTGGGAACGAGTGTAGAGGTGAGAGGGTAGGAATTGGGGTGATGGGGGTGTGAGGAGGGTGGGAAGTGGAGATGTTCTCCCTTGTCCCCCTTGTCCCCCTTGTCCCCGATCCCCTATCACCTACCCCAAACAATCCTTAAGGCTATAAATCACCTGATCTTGTTGTTCCTCGGCAAGTTCTGGGAACATGGGTAAGGATAAAACCTCTTGCGATGCTTGTTCGGATACTGGCAACTGCCCTGGTTGATAGTTCAAACTTTCGTAAACTGGTTGTAAATGTAGAGGACGGGGATAGTAAATCATTGTATTTACGCCCCGTTCTTGCAGTTGGTTACGTACCCGGTCTCTTTGTTTGTTAAGTACGCGAATGGTGTATTGGTTCCAAACTCCTTTGCCACCATTTAATTCTTGTGGTGGAATTATACCGGGAACTTGATTGAGAAATTGTTGATAACGAGATGCGATCGCCTGCCTTTTTCGATTCCAAGTATCCAAATAACGCAGCTTGATTTGTAAAATAGCCGCTTGGATGGCATCCAAACGGCTGTTCACACCTATCTCTTCGTGGATGTAGCGATGTTTTTGACCATGCTCTTTTAATACCCTTAATTTAGCAGCAATTTCTGGATCATTTGTCGTTATCGCTCCGCCATCACCGCAACCACCGAGATTTTTGGTAGGGTAGAAGCTAAAACAGCCGATATGTCCTATACTTCCTACTCTTTGGTTATTCCAAGTTGCGCCTGTAGATTGGGCGCAATCTTCAATGACTATAAGATTGTGAGTATTGGCAATACTCATCAATGCAGTCATATCTACAGGTTGTCCAAATAAGTGAACTGGGATAATGGCTTTAGTTTTTGGTGTGATAGCTGCTGCTAGTTGCTCTAAATCTAAATTAAAAGTGGTTGCATCGATATCAACAAACACTGGTTTTGCCCCTACAGCATTGATCACCTCAGATGTGGCAATAAAAGTGAAAGGTGTTGTAATTACCTCATCGTCTGCACCAATATTAAAAGCCCTAAGTGCTAAATAAAGTGCATCTGTACCAGAATTACAGCCTACACATTCATTCACACCATTATAGGCAGCAAACTGTCGCTCGAAGCTTTCAACCACTGGCCCACCAATATAACGACCAGATGTTAAAACCTCTAAAACCGCAGTACTCACTTCTGCTGCAATGGAGGCATATTGCTGTTTGATATCAAATGCAGGGATGGAATTTTGACTTTGAACCATGAGTTTATAATTGATGTCAATATAGATGCCGTCACTAAATTTTTATCCAGAGAACTTATGAATTAATTATTACTATTAATATGTTCTCTATAATACGTTGTATTCAAGAGTTTTTACTGTAATTATTGCCGTGTCGTAGAACTTGCCAATAAAATGTATAACTCTTGAAACATTTGCCGTTACTTGCTCAACCCTGAATTGAGTTTTGCATTTGGAATGTAAAATTGTTGAAGGCATCAATTTGTTAGGGTAAAAGGTAATATACACCAACACAAGAGCCAATACATGTAATGAAAGTTCCCGTGGGTTGTTGGTGGATAGTGGTTAGTGGTTAGTGGTTGATGATTAATAACAATTACCAGTTACCCATTACCTACTAACTACTAACTACTAACTACTAACTACATAACTATGCAAGAACTGGTGAAATTAGATTTGGTTGATTTGGCTAGTGCTACAGCATTGATAGCTGTAGTCATTGGTTTATCTGTTTGGGAAAATCTCGGACTAGAACTCAACTTAGTTCTGGCGACTGGGAGAACCATCCTACAACTAGTGGTATTAGGATACGTTTTAGATTTCATCTTTGCTTTTGACAATGCTTGGGCAGTTGTGGCGTTTTTAGCATTATTGCTGACAATTACGGCGATTGTCGCAAGAAATCGCATCACTCAAAAAATACCGCAAGTTCTGCCTCTGGTGTGGGGTTCTATTTTATTTAGTACAACTGTGGTTATACTTTATACTAATTTTGTAATTATTCAGCCAAATAGATGGTACGAACCACAGTACGTAATTCCTCTGGCGGGAATAATATTGGGTAATGCGATGAATGCAGCTGCGATCGCTGGAGAACGTCTTGTCAATACCATCAATAATAGTCACATCGAAATCGAAACTCATTTAAGTTTAGGTGCAACTCCCCAGCAAGCGATCGCTCAGTATCGCAAAGACGCCATTCGTGCTGGTTTAATTCCTACTGTTAACCAAATGATGATTATTGGTTTAGTGACAATACCAGGATTTGTTGCTGGACAGCTATTGAGCGGTGTCAATGCCCTTGATGCTGCTTCCTACCAAATTGTAATTATGTTTATGACTGTCTTTGCCAACTTGTTGACAATCATTTTGTTAACTAGGGGGTTGAGTCGGCTGTTTTTTAACTCCGCCGCGCAGTTGGTTAGGTGAGGGGATGGAGAGTGTGGGGAACTCGGGGTCCCTGGTGGGGATTAGGGGCAATGGGGGGTGTGAGGAGAACTAACAATCAACAACCAACACTACGAGTAAAATAAGTAAATTTTTCTTAATTGGAGATGTTAATCGGGTGATTTGCACCGATTCACTAACCAAGCAAGCCAGCAAAACACCTTTGGTAGCGCTCAAGCTGGCTGTATTGTGTCTGATGTTACTGTTATTGTGGACTAGTAACAGTTGGGCGCAAATTCCGACTGACATAAAGATTGCTCCCATTATTGAAAAGTTAATCGATAATAATGCCCGCGTCCGTTTAGAGGCACATGATGCCTTGGTAAGTATTGGTTCACTAGCAGTACCAGCACTAATAGAGGTTTTGAAAAATCCCGATTGCAATATTCCCTGGCGTGCAGCTTGGGTGTTGGGTGATATGGCTTCGGAAGCTAATGCTGCGGTGGATGCTTTAGCTGAAGCTTTACAGGATGAAGATGCCCAAGTGCGAATGTATGCGGCTTTGGCTTTAGGTGAAATTGGTAAAGCAGCTAAACCCGCAGTTCCTCCCTTAATGGCAGCTTTGCAAGATCGGGAAGAATATGTCCGAATTTATACGGCTTCGGCGTTGAGACGATTGGGAACAGAAGCAAAAGTTGCTGTTCCTTCCCTAATTAATGCCTTAAAAGATAAAAATCCCAGAGTCCGCAAAAATGCAGCCCTTGCTTTGGGTGTAATAGGGAGTGAAGCGACATCTGCGGTTGGGGATGTAATTTCTCTGTTGCAAGATAATGAATATTACGTCAGATATGGAGCAGTTAAAGGGTTAGCTGGTATAATCGGCGGCTACCAGGATATAGCTGATAATTTGCCCAGCACCAAATTAACCAAAGTTATCTCTGACTTTGAAAAAGTTCTGAAAATTCTCGAAGATAACCAAGATAAATTTACTGAGTTAGATACTGCTAAGATTCGTCGTCCCCTAGAAGCACTAAAAGCAGAAAAAGAAACTCGCTTATTTGATAGGGTCGTGGAATGGTTACTCAAGCATAAACTGCGGTTGGGAATTGCAGCTTATATCAGCTTGCTGCCTTCTCTGTGGCTGATTTTGCTGCGAGTAGCGCCTTTGTGGCTGTTGAAACTCAATAATGCCCTCAAACCTTACACAGATTTTTCTCTACCTTTTATTAGCATTAATGTACCTTTGCGCTATGTGCTATTTGTCGGGTGGTTTCATTATCATCCCAGAGTCTTGGATGCCTGAGTGGGGAAGTACATTAATTCAGTGCGAGAGCAATTTCCGAAAAAAGATACTGTCAATTCTCGTGCTACCTATGTGCCAATTCCTGTAATTTTGGATGGAAATACGGTTCCTCAACTTACTGGGGAGAACCTACACCCAACTTTTGCAAAAAAGCGTAGTTGCTTAGTCATTTGTGGCGAAGGGGGTGTTGGCAAAACTAGTTTAGCTTGTTAGATGGCGCGGTGGGCGATCGCAGAAACTAAAGATCAACGTCTATGTGAACATTTGATGTTACCCGTGTTGCTAGAAGAAGAGTTTCGGGTAGTAGAAGGTAAATCTTCGCTATTGGAAGCAATTCAGGGACAGTTGCAAGCTTTTATTGATGAGCAAGAAGCCGTTTGTGTAGAATTACTGTCACGACTGTTAAGAAAACAACGCATACTCGTTATTGTTGATCGCTTCTGTGAGTTAAATACTACTACTCGTGAAGCCATTGTGCCAGATTCACCAGAGTTTCCTGTCAATGCTTTAGTGATTACTTCCCGAATTGAGGAAAAATTAGGACGGGTCAATAAAACAATAATCAAACCCCTCCGCATTGAAGCCAATAAACTTAGAAATGGCGATCGCAATTCTTCCGCAAAGCTGACGATTTAATTAAAACAGGCAAACAAGATGCGATCAAAGGTTTTCTGTTGGCAGTATATGAATGTTACTTAACTCAGATTGAAAACGCCAAAAACTCGGATTTTGTTCCGCAGAGGTTAAGCAAACTCACAGGTGTTAATACTACCGTAAATTCACTAAAATTTTTAGTATAATTATTTTCCTCATACTCCTCACACTTCCTTAGTCTCTTCCTAATTTTTAATTGTTTTCATCCCCCGGCACATGTCCATGAATTTGACTACCCTGGGCATCAAACACAATCACAGCCAAGTTAGCATTATCACTAATGATATCTAGGGCTTGCTGTAAACTTTGTAAATGATTAGTAATATTAGCTACACTACTCTGATTGCCCTGATTCAAGTTACTGTTGAGTACTTGTTCATATTCAAGAGTAATCCGAACGATTATTTCTCGATCAGTAATGGTAAAATTACAAACCCGAATTGTTCCAGAACAAGTGTTTTCTAGGTCAGCGTGGGTTTGTTGTAAAGAGTTAGCAATTTGGAGTTTTGCTTCTGCTTGTTTGAGGGATGTCGAATAAGGTTGGATCAAAGTTTGAGCCTGGGTGTAGTACAAGCTATCTTGTTTGACCTGCTTGGCGGTGCTTAAAGCTTGGTTCCAGTATGTTACCGCAGCTTGCCATTGGTTTTGTTTTTCGTAACGTTTAGCTTGTTCTGCGTTTTCAATGGCTTGTTTGTAGGTTTTGGCTGCTAGTAGTTGTTGAGTAACGCGATCGCGTGCAGCTACGAGTTTAGGTTTATAGTCTATCAGGAGATTTTGTGCTTCTGGATACACAGAGCTAGTTTTGGGAATAATACTTAAGGCATTAATTGCTACTTGCCAAGTAGATTGGACTTTTTGTAATTCTGATAAGGTTTTAGCTATAGTTTCTTGTTTAGTGGCGGCATTTGCCACATTTTTAGCTGCTGTTATTTTTTTCAACCATTTGTCTTCTAGTTGCAATTGCTGATTTACAGTCCGCAAATTGGCACGATATATTCCTAATCTTGGCTGTACCAATCCATAAAGTTCACTATTGGCACTGATGGTTTCTAATGGTGCGATCGCTTGTCGCCACAATTGTTGCCTAGCTTTTAGTTCTTCTAAGCTATTTGCCAGAGTTTGACTTTTTTGTGTCGCTAATGAAGCTGCACCAAAGGCTTTGACGACTTTGTTAATAGCTTCTGAACGCCCAGATAGATTAGTCGCCAGTGTTTCAGCTTCTTGGTGACGTGGTGAATAACCAGGAATAGCTTTTAGCGCCACGGTTGCTTCTACAAGTTGCTGTTGCACTTTGGTTAATTCTGATTCAGACTTGGCAGTCTGTATGAGTCGTTGCCATGATTTTTGTAAATCCTCAGCTGTTTGGATTGCTTTACATTCAAACATCACACAAGGACGAGTTAACAAGTAAGCAGTAGCGCCTAAAACTAACATTGCTGTTACAACTACACCCAATACAATTGGTTTTATAGGATGCCTTGACTTGATTGTTGTATAAAAAGACAAATCCGGCGCATCTGCCATTGGGTCAAATAGCTGATCCTCTGGTTGATTTGGGGTATTTGTAGAGGACTGGTCATCGGTAAACGTATCGGAAGCGGTAAAGGGGGAAGAATGATCTATCTTCTCCTCTTCCCCTACTCCTGTTGCTGCTTGGCTTACCTTCGCTTCCGAAGCTTGCAAAATTAGAGAATATTTAGCATAAGGCAATTTCACCCCTGCGATTCTGAGAAAGATTTCCACTTGCTGTCCGTGGTGGTTAAGTAGCAATTGTAGTGCTTCCTCAAGCACTGCAAAAATGTTGTCAGTATCAGCACTCACACCTTGTGGATGTTGAGTTAAAATCATCAACTGATCATTTTTAACAGCACACTTTACCTGGAAGAATTCACCCGAGGGAATTTCGGCCCGTAACTGTTCTTGCAAAATTTGCGCTATAAACTGTAAATCTTCTTCTATGACTGCTACTTGCATAGAGCCATCCTGCTGCTTTATATAGTCTGAATTATTTTCAAGCATGTTAAAAGAACTTATTTTATTTTTGGAACGTAGATACACAGTTTCATGACCCCCAGCTTTGCAATGTGAGAGACCATTTTTTTAGCACAAATTTTCTGCTTTCATCAAAAGTTAAGGTTTAGGTGAAAATATCAACTAGGGATTAGAGACTAAGTACAAGAAAGTAGATATTTTCACGAGGAATTATTTCTGCTCACCAATAATTCCGAGCGGGTATGAGCCATCAAACTGCTCTATGGAATAAATCGAAAATCTAACATTGTTTGACGGCTATAAAAATCAACACTAGTATTAATTAAGAGTCAAAGTTATGCAAAATAAAAACTTAGATTTTTTCGTTTTTTTATCTATTATGATGTACTAAAGTTATAATTTTTCTGAATTTTAATTATTGTTTATACACATACTTGTATTCAGTAATAATTAAGATTAATAACTACTATGAAATTGACAAATAAAAACGATGCGTCATCTCTCTATAGAGTCTGTTGCTTATTCGTATTTTCTCTGATATATATTCAAAAGCTAAAGCTTATTAATTCCTAAAATTAAAATTTTCTCTAATATGAAAAATATATTTGTACTAATGTATCAAAATTCGGTGACAAAAATGCTGGTTCGCTTAAATATAAGAAAAATTACTGATACAGTTAATTACTTATTATTAAAATTGTAAGAGCTAGTAATAAAAGCTATAAATTTACCTGATTTACTGAATTGGTTAGAATTAATGACAGAAAAATAATTATTAATAGACGAGTGAAGTTTGTTTGTGCAAACTAGGTGCAGCTTTATATCTTAATATAAAGCGTTGCAACTAACCAAAAATGGCTAGAGACAAGGTGTGTTAATGGAATTGCTAGAGTATCAAGTCAAAGAGTGGTTTCGGACAATAGGCATTCCTGTATTGCCTTCTCAAAAAATAGACCATCCCACGGATTTAAAAAGATTAAAAATTCGCTACCCAATTGTACTGAAATCTCAAGTACATGCAGGAGAACGAGCAAAAGCAGGCGGAGTCCGATTTGCTGAAACAACTATAGATGCTATTGCTGCTGCACAAAATATTTTTAATCTACCAATTTTGGGTGAATTACCAGAAGTGTTGTTGGCAGAAGCTAAGTATAATGCCGAACAAGAATTTTTTCTAGCGGTAGTTTTAGATACTGCTGTTTGTCGACCGATACTTTTAGGTTGTAAAGAAGCAGATATTGATTGGGAATCTGCTGGCAAAAAAATGCAACACGTGGTGGTGGAACAGGAATTTTCCCCGTTTTATGCACGCCGCCTAGCTTTGAAAATGGGGTTACAAGGTGCGTTAATGCAGACGGTAAGCAAAATAGTTGAGAAAATGTACCAGTTATTTATAGAAAAAGATTTAGATTTGGTAGAAATTAATCCTTTAGGGGTGGATGCTTCTGGTCAAGTGATGGCTCTCAATGGTAATGTTAGCGTCAACGAAAGAGCGATCGCTCGTCACCCGGATATTGCTGAGATGGCGAGAAAAATGGTTAATCGTCATAGCAGTGCAGAATTTAACAAGAGATTAAGCGAATGGGATGCAGTAGAACTACATGGTAAAATCGGCATTTTAGGCAATGGAACTGGTTCGGTATTGGCTACTTTAGATTTAGTAGTAAATGCGGGTGGTAAACCAGGTATTTGTTTGAATCTGCGTCACGCTTTCCCGACAGATACTTTACCAAGTACTTTTCGCGATCGCTTAGATAGAACTCTAGATATTTTAGCTGTTGATAAAAGTATTCAAGTTATACTGATCAACTTTTTAGGTAGTGTTCCTCAAGGTGCAGAAGTAGCCGAAGTAATTGCTAATTTTGTGCAGCATAATAAAAATGAATCCAAAACACAAACTTTACGTTCTAACGGAAACAAAAGCCGTCGCGAAACCTACTTACCACGCTTAGTTGTTCGTCTTGCTGGTTCTGAATTTGATGCAGCCAGAAAATATTTAACAACATTAAAAGTTTCTAGCGATGCATCTATAGTAGTAGTAGAAAATTTAGATGAAGCAGTAACACAAGCAGTTAATCTTGCCAAAGCTACTGCTCATAAAAGGTTTTGATCATCTTTACACCAAATTTAGGTAGCATGTGAGGCAAAATAGATTCAGTCTAATCACTAAAGATATGCTCTGACTCGGAGAAAAAAATACGGAGAGATTTTGACCGTAGGTGATCAGCCAGACTTGATATTACACCCCTAAATTGATTCATGGTGTTTGCTTTTACTTTGAAAGAGGGTGTAGGGGTATCACAGTGAAACTAGTTTCTTTAGGACTGCCTTCTGCCTTCTGCCTTCTGCCTTCTGCCTTCTGCCTTCTGCCTTCTCCATGAACGTGCTTTTTATGAACTTAACGCCAGACAGCAAAGTTATAATCCAAGGCTTTAGTGAATTTATTTCAGCTACTCATGTTGACCAAATGATAGCTTATGGTACGAATTTAGTAGCAGGGGTAAATCCTGGATGTGGTGGTCAAAAAATCTATGGTCTACCAGTATTTGATCTAGTGGAAGAAGTGATAGATAGATATGGATTAATTGATACTACAATTATCTGTGTACACCCTTACGAAGTTTTAGATGCGGCATTAGAAGCGATCGCATCTGGTATTCGCCAAATAATGATCATTTCTCCTGGTGTACCACCATTAGACATGGTAAACCTACTACGTAAAGCCGAAGCCACAGAAACATTGGTAGTAGGACCCAATAGCCCCGGCATTATTGTACCTGGTCGAATTCTTTTAGGTACTCAACCAAGTGAATTTTATACACCTGGTCATATAGGAATCCTCAGTCGTAGCACTACCCTTACCTATGAAGTAGCCAGAGAACTAACCACAGCTGGTTTAGGACAATCAATCAGTGTCAGTATTGGTAGTGATGCGATCGTTGGTTCATCATTTATCCAATGGCTGCAAATTTTTGACGAAGATGATTCCACAGAGGCAATTGTACTAGTTGGTCAACCGGGTGGTGGTCGAGAAGAAGCAGCAGCACGTTACATTGCTGAAGCCATTGATAAACCAGTAGTTGCCTATATTGCAGGTACACAAGCACCACCAGCCAGACACTGGCGTCAGACAGGAACACTAGCAGCAGTAATTGGACGTCATCCAGACTTTGGGACAGCAAAAAGCAAATTAGCTGCATTTTCAGAAGTCAAAGTCCCAGTAGCGGAACGTCCTTCTATGATTCCAGAATTAGTCAAGAAGGTAATCAAATAGTCAATGGTCAATTGTCAATTATCAATACCCTAAGCAAGATCGCTTAGGGTAGTGTTAGGCAGGTGGAGTTATCTGCTCTTAAACATTTTTTGAATAGACATCTCCGAAAACTATCAAAGCTTATGTGTGACTAGCTTACAAACCGCAAATGCAAGCGTTGCGAACTAGCTAGTCCATAGTTGAGTGTTTTATATTGAATTAACGTTACTCTACTTAGATTATGCTGGATAGCGAATAATTGCTATAAAGTTGCCTTTTGAGTGTTAATATGCATTGGTCACACTTATTCAATCTGTCTCAAATTTGACTATTCCAGATTTGGGTCTTTATCGCCCAAGCAACTCCATCTCCCACACCCAGCCCAAAGCCATCTCCTTCCGGTAGTGCTGATGTCGAGTTACTCAAAAGCCAAATCCAGTTTTTACAAGATGCTAACACACGCCTGAATAATAGTTTTGGCAGTTTTGTTGGTGCGATTAATCTATCATTTGTGGTATTTGGAATCATTTTAGGAGTAGTTGGAGCTATCAGCGTTTACCTGTTTAATCAAAGTCTTAAGGAAGCACGCCAGTTGATACGCTCCGAAGTTGAACAACGGCTACAATTATCTGTGAGTGAGGTTGTTGGTCAACAAGTTGGCAATCTCAAACAAATTTTAGACAGGGAAAGAGTGCTTGGTGATGTATCTGTTGATTACCTTCTTCCTCAAGACCAGCCAATACTTGCTGATGATTATCCAGAAGAGTATCAGTTGCTTGCTGAGCGAGGATTTAAAGCAACACAAATTCTAGATGCTTCCAAACGCATCAAGATTTCTGGCGATGTTGTAGTTCTAGATTTGGTGAATTACAAGTTAATCACCGATACAGAAAAAAACAGTTTACCAGAAACAGAAATTGCTCAATTAATAGAAAAGCGAGTAGCTGAACAACTCAAAAGGATTGTTAACGCGCTCCCCAATAAAGCAGTTTTAGTGGTTTATATTCGACCAGGCAAGCAACGCATCAATGCTATTGACGAACTGTCACCAAAAGTTAAATATTACGCTTCAGCGAACACACCTGTAAATTTAATGGGTACTGTGGTTGATTCTGCTTATGTTGCTGATGCTTGGAATAAATTTTGAATCAGTGGCAAGCCCTTTTTTAGATAGTTCCAATGCTTGGGAATAATTTTCTTCAGCTTGGGAGTAAAGCTTTTAACTTTTAACTTCTTTTTTTAATGAGTGCAACAGATCATACTTAGAATTGATCACGAGCTTTTCTCCTGGGATAAATCTATCGAAAATTTAGTTTTGTCATATTCAGAAGGACTCTTGTGAACTACCCCACTAAGCACAGAGCTAGAGGATGGGGCTTCTGTACTCACAGGCGAGTGCCTCAGATGAGACTTTCGCCCCATCTTTGGTCTTACCTCCCCTCCTACAGCAGAGACGGCTGAACCTTCCGCCTTTAGCATTCTGATTCCCTCTGCTCTAATATTTATTGCTGCATTTCCATCCCTGTCATGATGAGTACCGCAGTGAGGACAAGTCCATTCCCTTACGTCCAATGGCATTTCGCTGACCTGATAGAAACAATTAGAACAAAGTTTGGAACTAGGGAACCATCTATCAATCTCAACTAACTTCCCACCCTTGCGTTCTAGTTTATAGGCTAAAAAGTTAGTGAATGTTCCCCAACCACAATCAGATATTGCTTTCGCCAAATTGTGATTACGAACCATGCCCTTGACATAAAGATTCTCTACTATGACAGCTTGGCTATCGCTGACCAATTTATAACTAAGTTTATGCAGAAAATCTTGCCGTGAGTTAGTCACCCGTTCGTATACTTTGGCAACTACTTTTCTATATTTATTTCGAGAGTTACTTCCCTTTTCTTGGCGTGCTAATTTTTGTTGCTTGCGTTTGAGATTTTTTTCATGCTTGGCAATATATTTAGGGTTGTCGTATTTAGAAACCTTTTCACCGTCAGTGACGACAGCAAAATGTTTCAACCCTAAATCAACACCATAAATCTTGCCTTCTTTAGTAGATGGGTTGTTTCCTTCTACTTCAGTCAGAATAGATCAAAGTATTTACCTGATGGAGTTTTGACTACTGTACAAGTCTTTATTTTCCCATCCATTGGTCTATGTATCTTGGCTTTGACCACTCCAATATTGCCTGGAAGTTTGACATTACCATCTACAATCTTGACGTTTTGAGGGTACTGAATAGACTGTTTACCATGCTTAGATTTGAACCGAGGAAAACCAGCACGTTTGTCAAAAAAGTTTTTATAAGCTGTGGTCAGATTGAGTGTTGTAGCTTGTAAAACTTGGCTATAACACTCAGCCAGCCAACAGGTATCTTCCTCTTTCTTGAGCTTAGGTAACAGTGCATTGAGTGCTACCTGTCCAAGTCCTTTACCTGTTTCTTTATAAGTTTCAATCGACTTATTTAAAGCATAATTCCACCACCAACGCGCACATCCGAACGTCTGAGCTAGTTTTATTTGTTGTTGTTCAGATGGATATAAACGGACTTGTACGGCTTTATGTCGCACTCTAGATCACCTCTTTGGTTTTTATATCTTACTACAATATATAGTTATCAGTAAAGGTAATCCAGAAAATATTTGGCGACTCCTCAGACATCTTCTCCCTGTCTTTCCTGCGGAAAGATTTGTTCAAAGATGCAATCGTCGCTGCCCCCACAATCTAAGATAATTCCCAACTGCTTGAAGTAGTTGATGATGTATTTGCCAAGCGCAAGTCGTGCCGCTTGGTTACTGCCTAGTAGCGAGGGCGTCGTAATTGATTAATTTCGTCATTCAGGTTTTTAGCTTCAGCAACCACCGCTCCGAAAGGATGAAACGCACGCTACAAACCCATTATTGGGACAGAAACCCATCTAAATAATTGTGCGGAAAACCTAATTGCCCTATGTAGTGCGTGTCACTTTTTTTACCACCAAAGCGGGAAGTCTAATGTTTCGATAGGACAGTTATCTTTGTGGTAGGTATGATATGAAGTGCGATCGCTACCTCAGAATAGCGCTCTCGCATTACGATGGAGTACGAAATCGTAGCAGGCAAAATTGAAGATATTAATTGCTGCAATTTTTATAGAGTGTAAATGACCTCTCAAAAATACGAACAAACCCGTTCATGTGCAAAATGCGGTTATGAAGAAACGCGATTTCTCGATGAATTAACCGCAGCATTTGAAGAAACACGTGTATGGCCTGAACCTTGTTCCAAATGCGGTTCCACAGATTTTAGTGGAGGAAGTCATGCGCTTCCCCCCCTCTCCAGCAAACAATTAGAAATTTGGGCCATTAATGACGATCTTCATTTCTCACAACAAGACGAAGATTTGATTCTTGCGACTCCAAGTAATTTAAAATTGCTGCTAGAATTTTTAGACTCTCCTAGCACCCATATCTGGCAAAGAAGAACTTTAGCCTCCACGCTCTACATACTTTGGTACGATGCTTATCCCCAAACAGGTAAAAGCTATCTACACAATGCCGAATTTGCCGAAAAAGTTGCAGAAGAAATTAACAAACGCACCTTACTGTTTGTTGAATTAGGAGCCTCAAAATCCGAAGAATTTGGCGAACCGCTTTGGTATTTAAGCAGCTATGTTAGAGAAGAATTTGAAAAACACAAACCCTAAGCATAATACCTATCTCACCCAAGAAAAAGTAATAGAGTGCAAACACCCGTAGCGAAGTTGGGTTGAAGATGCTCTCGCCTCCACTCAAACTCAAAAACCCAGTCTTGTAACTGGGCTGGAGTTGGGGTATATCCCCGTGCTTTGTTTATAGAGATTAGTTATAAGTTGCTTGTCTAATAGTGACTACAGTGCAGCGTTGGGCGATTTCGGAAAATTGAGAATGATGTTGTCGATTTTTTGAGGAAGTGCGATCGCACTCTTAGCGAGGGATTCGGTAGTGGCTGCAAACAGGGGTGTTGTATCTGTGTAAAACCTGATAGAAATCACGCTTTCTGCTTCGTTTCGGTCAGTGATGGCTACCGCCCCAACTGTTACGAACCTTCCATCGTTACGTTTGTAATGATTTAAGGCTTCAAGGACAAAAGACGAATCACTACCATAAATGTTCAGTAAGTCGTGTTCCAAGCTATCAAAGGTAGTCCAGTAATCAGAAAGACCCTGCAAAATAGCAGATTTACCCCGAACAGGAGAATTATTGTTAGATTGCATGACACAATCATCTGCCAGGAAAGCGCCGTATACTTCAACATTTTTGGTGTCAATAGCCTGCAAGCAGGCAAGATACCACTCATAGGTCTTGGGTGAAAGCTGATTGATTCTAAGCTTGTCGGTTTTCACTAATTACTTCTCCTTACCACCCAAGTATTTTATAAGCACCTCTTATTAACTTTATCAGCTTTTTTTGTCAAGTCACATTGACCTTTTGTAACAATATTGTTATATTTATTTACATAGGATAAAAAATAAAGGAAAAAAGCTATGTATACCACTGTTAATGAAGACGGCGTTCTCAACAACTATGCAACTGAACCCAAGATGTACTATGCCCAGTACCCTGCGATTTGGGAACAACGCAAATACGTTATCCAAGCTGTTTTTGCTTCTTTAATTGTCACTACTCTAGTTCTGGTTGCTTTTAGTGTTAGCTAAGATTTTCAACTTTTAGCTGTATCTCCCATCACATTTCGACTTCTCTCTTACCTCGGTACTTAACACCGGGGTTTTTTGTTGGCTGCGCCGAAGCGATCGCTTCAGGAAAACGACTAGGTGTGTGGGCTGGGAATTACCAACCCCCTTGGGATTACACAAAAGCATATCGATGAATAAGATAAGTGCGATCGCACCTCGAAATTCACCACTTGCCTTGAGGCAGCATTGGGGAAAGTAATTTAGTTGGTTTTGGGGCGATCGCATCTAAGGCTAGGGAGTAGTCAAATCCTAAGCTTTACTATATACACCTATGGATACTGATTTTTGAGTTTAGTAATCAGCGAATTAAGATTGAGTTGAGTGGCCCAGCCTAAGCATTTAGAAGGTGTAGATATAGCGAAGACGCTCTTGGCGAAACATTACTTAATATTTAAAAGTTCGGGAAATCAGTGTATTAGAAACTTAGGCTTTCACTGCATTCTATTGTTAACCCTACATGAGGCAGGTGGTTTTTGATTTTACGGAGCCGGAACCGCTACTCGATTGCTAGGAACAATCTGTGGCTGATATGAAAACACCTCTCGGCTACGGGGATTGACACTTACCTTGATCCACTGTACATCGTTGGTGCCGTTCCCCTGATTGTTGCCAAATGTCTCAACACGAGTGAAGTTTTCAAGTCGTCTGCCTTGAGCATCTAGAAATGGCTTGTCGATGCGGAAGTAGTGCGAATCGCCATGCACGTAGGCAACGGGTTTACCGAAAGCAATCACCTCATCGCGCAACGCTAATAAAAAGTCCTTGAAGCCATCAGGCTGCCCATCAGTTTGCACAAGGGTCTTCGCATCGCGCAAAGGCGCTCTGGTTGGGTCGGTCTGATCCCACCCTGGATTAGCTTGGGAGATCAACATGACTGCCGCCGAGTTGCGTTCCTTTGCCAGTTTAAAGGTCTCTTTCATCCATGCAATATTGGCTGCGTTTCGCGCCGCGTACTCCTCTGGGTCAGGCGCAGTGTCGCATAGATTATTGCATGAACCCTGAATGTTGAGTGTCGCATAGGTAACTCTGCCAAATGTCCAACGACGATTCTCGACACAAGACACCGCACCATTGACACCAAGACACAGTGGTGCTGTCTGCACTTCCTGGGCTAGCTGACGTCGTCCAAGAGAGAAATTCGTGCTGAAGAATACCTGACGCTCGTAGTCAAGGCGTTCGAGTGAGTTGAATCCACCATTTGAAGGGCGATCGCAGTCTGTCCAATCATTATCACCTGGCGTGAAGGCTGCTGGTGCCTCTAGGGTGTTGAAGTAGCCGAGCGCTTTAGCGTACAGCGCGTTGTCGCAAAGGCTGTTAGAACCGGCTTTGAGATCACCATCATGGACAGTAAAAGAAAGTTTCTGCGAATTCATATCGTCGATTAGTCTTGTTACGCCAACCTCCTGCGCCTCCGAGTAGGGTAAATCGCCCCAAAGTCCGATCTTGTACGGTGCGGGTACGTTCGCGTTCTCCTTGTCTGTTGCAACTACCAGATTTGTGGCAGACACAAGGAACGGTAAAGTCACGGATAATAAACACATTTTACGCAGCAAATGTGCAGTAGTGACGCGTCGAAGCACCGAGTAGCCAAGCTTTTTCATCATATCCTCGATTATTTTTCAAACCGTGAGTGCATTTTGGACAAGTAGCTTTTGCTCACGCTATTGGAGTTAGTAATTTAGACTACCGGATGTCGATGAAAGACTAGTTATGAACAGGTTATGAATGGATAGGTCTATCAAGGTGTTTTGATGAGAGATTTTTAGATAAGGCTCATACTTGAGCCTGCTGTCTTTGAGCGTAAGTTGCCGAATTAACGCAGATATGAGGATGTGCGATCGCACTTGGGAAAATGTCTGGGCGTATAGTCAAATCAAAACTTTTTATTAGGCGATAGTAAAAAGTAGCTGGGCTAGTTTTAGTTGTCGCGCTTCTTTCTCTTGAATAAATGCAATCAGTGTATTTTTACGTAAACCGTTGACATTACTAAATCCTAATTGACTAGCACGTTTACGTAATTGAGATACTGGTAAGGCTTCAAGATAGCTCCTAGATTGGACTAATTTTTTGTTTTCCTTTGCCGGAGGTAAGAGGTAGATTACTTTTTGTTGAATTGGTTGAGATAGTTCTTTTATATCTTCCTTTTCCAGTGGTTGCTCCCAAGGCGATGGAATCACATAGGGCTTGTATTCTGCTTGAGATTTAGGCTCTATATTGTTTTGACTAGTTAGAAAAAGTTTAGTTAGCCCTTGAATGAAATCAGTGATTGCAATAATTGCAAAGACAATTACAACTGTTTCTAGTGCTGTTGTTAAAATGGCTTGCATTTACTTATCTCCTTTAAAATTTGCAAGCTTAACTTTGTCAGGTATATTTATTGTGTAAATTTACCTGATTCACTTCTGTGCAATTAGGAAATAATTAATGTGTTGAATTACTTAAATAATTTAATAATATCGTCATAACAATACTGCTATAAAGTACTTTTTTAGTTAATTTCTCTTGTTAGACGAGATTGTATTCTTCACTTTTTTAATTAAAAACAGGTTATCAAATACATCGGATTCTACTTAGAACGATTATTTTTGAGGCATTTAGTAGTAGTAACTGCAAGGATAAAGAAACCTGTTTTTATCTCCTTGATTTGATTGAATCTATTAATTAACTCCTTTGATGAAAATTTTTATTAATGTAGCAATCCGGTTTAGTGACTGAAAGATTTTTAAGAAAAAACCTTGCTGGATAAAGCTTTTAGTATCATTAAGGTTTGAAATTACAAGTTGAATTCCTATAATACCTAACCAATTCTTAACTTAGGTAACTTTCTCAACTCAAAAAAAATGTATATGTACGTACTATCTTTATTTAAACTTCTTTTTGAAATAAGGAAGCGATCGCTCACGTACAGCCGTTGTACTGTAACGTATACAAACCATGGGTTTAAACCGTTTGAGCCTCGCCTATCTGCTTTTTGTTTTTTCCAATCATCACCAAAGCAACGATTGCACTTGCTAGTGCCAACCCAACAGCAATAAACATAATCAAGCGAAAGCTATCTACAAATGCTAAAGCAATCGCATCTTTTAGCTTTGTGCTTATTTCAGCACTCACACCCGTAGGTATTTGGGCACCCGCTAGCTTGATGCGTTGGTTATCTAGTAGTTTTTGCAGTTCGGGCGATATACCCAAAGCCGTCATCCGATGATTAAGACTGCGATTGAAAGCATTGAAGACAAAGATATTAAACAGTGCGATCGTAAGCAACCCAGCCGTACGCGCAACAGCATTGTTAATTCCTGAAGCAATGCCAGCTTGGCGTTGTTTGACTGCACTCATCACCGTTGTTGTCAAGGGGGCAACGCTAATTGCCATACCCAAACCTAACACGACAATGGCAGGGAAAAAGGTTGTCCAGTAATTAGCGTTAATTTCTGGCACAGCAAAGGCGGCAAATCCAAACGCAGCAATAACAGGACCAATTGTCAATGGTAGTTTTGCGCCAAAGCGACTTACTAATCCTCCAGACCAGCGTGAAAGCAGGAACATGATCAAAATAAACGGCAGGAAGACTGCGCCAGCTGCTGTCGCTGAGTAGCCTTGCACTTGAACAAAAATGTTGAGCGCAGTCCCTACCTAAACTTCGTTATAGGTAGGGTTAGCGAAACCAGTATAGAAATGCGTAGCAACGATTTATTCTGGTTTCTCTTGGTTCTGCACATATTCTATAAGTTTATCCAGTGGTGCTTGTGCGCCAACACTAATTAACGCATAAGAGCCTGACCAAAACAGAGGTTTTTCTGCCCAATAAAACTTTTTTAGATGCTGAGAAAATTCAGACCGTAATTTCCTAGAAGTTACGGTTTTTATATTATTTACTAATTTAGATAAGTCAACACTGGGATGAGTCTCAATCAACAAATGCACATGATCTGATTCTCCACCAAACTCAATTAACTCACATTCCCACTTAAACAATAGTTCACCAATGATTGATTTCATCCTAGTAAGGATTTCTCCTGTTAGGGATTTGCGACGGAATTTAGTTACCAGAACTAAATGATAAATGAGTCTAAAAGCACTGTTGGAACGGGTTTTTAACCTGATACTATTTTCCATAACTAATTTAATAACTGTATTGACAACTAAAACAGTAGCTTGGTAGTATATCTCTGTCAAGGTCGAGACAAAACCAATGAGTAAAGCAGTAACTAAAAGAAAACCCACACAAGAAGTTAGAACTGATGTCTGGGAATTGTCAGCAGACAAAGAGCAAAAACGCCAAATGGTTTTGACAGTAGAGACATATCGTAAATTCTTGATTACTTTAGTGATTGTTGTTAATGCTCAATGGTTTACTCTTGGCGAATTGACCTCGAAAAAGAGGGTAAATGCAGTTGAGAAGATGATTCACCAAACCGCAGATAACCCTAATCCAAAACATAGATACTTTCAGAAAACAATTGATAGATATCCGTTCTTTAGAAAGTTCCCCAGTTATTTAAGACGTGCAGCAATAGCTGATGCTATTGGCATAGTTTCTAGTTTTCAAAGTAGATATTATGAATGGCAGTCAGGAATAAGAAAACATAGAGCAGATAGACCACCAACACTAACTGCTTTATGTAAAACTTACCCTGCTTTGTATAAAGGTCAACAGGTGAAGTATGGTTTAAATTATCAAACTATAGACATTAAAGTATGGAGTGGAACTGATTGGGTATGGCTTAATAATATTAAAATTAAAAGACATGGTTTATCTCGTCATTTGATTGATGGTAATCAGATACAATCACCGTCTTTAGTTGCTAATAAAAACAAATGTCAACTTTCTATGCCCATTGAAATTCAAAAGGTTGATAGAGAGGATTCAGATTTTGTATGCAGTGTTGATATGGGCATTAACAATGCTGCTACAGTCTCAATTGTTGGTAAAAACGGTACTGTAAAAGCAAGGAAGTTCATCAACCCTGCCAGAGACATAGACCGCAGAAATCAACGAAGAATGATGATTAAGAAGAAATCATCACAAACAGCTAATCTGACCCTCCGGGTTCGGCAGTTCGCAACCGACGGAAAGCGGAGCCACTCCGGTCTTGGGGTCTCCCCAAGTAGAGGAAGTGGCGTCCAGGACTGCGACTGCCTCACAAAACAAAAACTACCCAATGGATTTTGTCAAGGACTTTACCGCAAATCAGCTAATATCAATTTAGAAATCTCTCGTAAGGTTATGAGAGGTATTGTGGAGTTGGCAAAAACTCACAATGTTAAAGTAATTGTGTTTGAGAATTTATCTGGATGGAAAGCAAAAGCAGGTAAAAAAGGTTCCCTACAAAAGCAAAAATTCCATCTGTGGTGTCACTGTAAAATAGTTGAGTTGACACAACAAAGATGGAGAGAGTTGGGAGGTAAAGTAGTTTTTGTTAACCCCAAATACACCAGTGCTTACGCTTTTGATGGGAGCGGCAAGGTTAGAAGCAGTAAAATTAATTACTCTTTAGCCGTATTTAAAAATGGCAAGCAGTACAACGCTGATCTCTCGGCCGCGTACAATATTGGTGCTAGATATTGGTACTCATTAATCATGGGAGATAAGCACTTTTCTAGAGTGTTCGTCGGCAAAAGTTCCAACGACACACTGAGAACGCCAGTAACTCTGGATACGCTAAGAAATCTTAGGGTTTCTTAGCGAAAGAATCCCCAACTATATTGCTTGCAATTAGTTGGGGTGCGTTCAATTAAATTAAAGGGAACAAAGTAAAATACTCCACCCAAAGCTGAGTAAAGTAGCAGTGTGAGTAAATTTGCACCGCTAAAAGTACGCGATTTAAATAAAGATAATGGCATCATCGGGGTGCGGCTGTTAGCCTCGACAAAAATAAACGCACTCAGAATCAGTACGCCAACTACCAAGCAGCTTAGAACCAGGGGATGGAGCAATCCTAAGTGAGACGATTCAATCAGTCCGTATACTATCGTTCCCAAACCAAAAGTAGCTAAAGCTGCTCCCCACCAATCAAGCCTTGCTGAATCTTGATCACGGCTTTCTGGCACGCGCCAAAACAAAATACCCAATACAATCCCAGCTAGTGGCACATTCAGAAAAAATATCCAGCGCCAAGAGACATTTTCAACTAACCACCCACCCAAAACTGGGCCAAGTGCTGAGGTAATGGCTGTAAAACCCGACCAAGTACCAATTGCTTGCCCACGTTGTGCTTCGTCAAATGAGGCGCTGATGATTGCTAAGCTTCCCGGAACTAACAAAGCACCGCCAATTCCCTGAATTGCCCTAACAATAATTAGCTGATTCACATTGGGCGACAACCCACACCAAATCGAAGCTAAGGCAAACAGGCTAATACCGCAAGCAAAAATAAGTCGTCGTCCAAAGCGATCGCCTAGTGACCCACCCACTAATATCAAAGCAGCAAGAAACAAGGCATAAGACTCAACAATCCATTGCACATCAGTAGTGGTTGCATTTAACTGTGATTGCAATACCGGAAGTGCCACATTGACAACAGTGCCATCAATCATTGCCATGCTTGAACCGAGAATTGTTGCCGCTAGTACCCACTTGACGACATTTCTAGAGCAAGGGGCAGTGCATGGTGCTGAACGAACCACTCCTTCATCGCATGGCTGTTTAATGATGTTAGCCATTTTTAAGTTAGGGAAAAACGCTATTCCCAAATTTTACCGACACTCATGAGATATAACCGGTAAAGTTGTTGCTCAGTCGAGGTTGGCGATCACATCCAACAGGTGATGACAAACCTAACTCATCAATAAGGCGACCTGGGGAGCGATCGCTTTCTTGATTGCACAGAACCCCCACTTTTTCTGTTTCTGGTTCCCAGATGGCGATCGCTGAATTAGTGGTCAATCATCAGGAGGATGCCAACCACTAATGGTTCCAGGTTTGGGATTCTGGATCATTACTGTGACCAACAACAGACTTGAGCATCGTTAATTTTATTAATAACAAGAGTTTCTAACCTTTCATGATTAGAATTCCCATGTTTCAGTTGAAATTAACAACAATCAAAAACTAGTTTGAGTTAATCAAATACACATTGATTATCAATTAAATAATATCTTGGTTACAGATTCTCCTGCTTTTTTTAATTGTCGCCGCAACTGCAAAATTAGTAGTGCTAATATGATTCCCTGAACAGGAATTACAAAAAACATGCCGATGGAATATAGTAAATCTCCGTTGGGTGTATACAAAGCAAGAAGCGGCGCAGCTACTGAAAACAGTCCAATGAAATTACTATTGCCAGGATAATTAGACCAAAACATAAGCATAATGACTACTGGCAAAATAATTACAGCACCAAGGCTACCAACAGCCCAAATTACCCGATGTCGATTTTTATTAAATAACATCAGTTGGGCTAATGCTGCATAAAGCATAGCTAAACTACCACCTAAAATTAAGGCATAAACAGCATTAATTTTGTTTTCAAAATTCTTTGCCAGAATAATTAATGAACTGAGAAATGTTATTGCAATAATTGCATTTAAAGCGATCGCCACAAGAGATGGACTTTTTTCTCCCCACATTAAATCTTTGATTACATACCTATTTCTTAAACATTTATCAACAGAAAGATGAAGGTAGCGCGCCCAGTCTTGTAAAGTTGGGCGATGAGGAGTAATCGCCGCAATTAAAAACAAAAATAGCCATAAATGCAAAAATAATAAACAAGCAAGTTCATCTTTCATCACTGATGTATATGAATTTTTACTCCAGATAATTGATTGCCAATTTGCACAGCCTAAAGAAGCAATAGTGAAGTAAAAAGTGAGTAAATAACTCTGCTGTTTACTTAGCATAGTAGCGTTAGAATTACGAAAACAACGCTGTAAAGCTTGCCAAGTAAAATACGCTAGACAAAAGAAATTTACAAGTGCTAAGCCAGTAATTACAATATGACTAGCTCCCATTGGTATACCAAACCAGTAAAAATCATTCCATAAAGCAGTTGAGCTAAAATTAGGAATTGCTAGTAGTTTGGGAATAAAGTAAAACGGATTTAAAAATCTTAAGAAAGTAAACGGAGAATTAATTGCTCCATAAACTAGTGATTGCTTAGTTATTAGTAAAAAACCGAGAATAACTCCACTACCCAACCAAGCTTGGAAGCCACCCAACCAAGAACCAACTAAGCCAAATAGCAGTGCAGCACTGTAATAGAAAAAACAAGCAGCTACGACAACAGCATCAAAGCCCAAAATATTTGCTAATGAAAGATTTGCTGCCAATCCTGATAATAAATGTAGAGGAATAGCCAAAGCGATCGCCAGATAAGGCAAAATTGGCACGCCTAACATTTTTCCAACTAAAATGCTTTGGGATTCCTGGGGACTCAGACGAATAAAATTGAGGGTTCCACGACGTTCTTCATTAGCTAAATCGCTGATGAGGAGATAAGTTCCGATCACCAAAAGACTAAAACAGGCAATAATATTAAGCCATGTAAAGACATCTTGCCACCATAACTGCCAATTGATGATTTTATCGTCAAATTCATTTAATAAACATTTAGGTAATCCATATAAAAGTTTTCCAGTGCAATACCGATTAGAATTATCGAGAAATCTATCCTGAGAAATTGGTAACTGAGATTGAAAAGCTAGAAATAGCAAACATTGACTACTTAAGGAAATGATAGTTGTCAGGATAACGTTGCGTAGTTGCAGACGTCCTTTGATTTCACGCAATAATTGCGGATTCCAGTCTCCTAGTCGATCTAGAAAATTGTGTATCATAGCGACACTCTTTAATAAAAGTGTATTTTGTTAAGTCAAGTTTTACCAGTTCGTAGTAAGGACTTTAGTGCTTACTACGAACTTCTGCAAATTAGTTTGTTGCTAGTAAAGCTTTTATAGCAGATTCTCCTGCTATTTTGATTTGACGTTTCAATTGCAAGTTTAACAATACCAAAACACTCAACTCACCTAAAAGAGCTACAAAAACTGTCGTAGTCGTCGCATATTCTAGACCTGCCCAAGGAAAACTAGAAAGTAACCATAATGTAGAATGTGTTTCTGGATTAAGATTCAGCATTCCTAAAAACATCGGCGGTAAAAACATAGCTGCGGCGACAGTTCCAATTGCCCAAACAGAAGGTTTGGAAGTTTTCATCATTAGCATGATTTGTGTGATAGTGGCATAAATCATCATCACACAAATAAACAACACCACACCTAAAATTGCTTTGAAGCGTCCAACTTCGTTCACTAGCCAGTCTAAGCTATGGTTATTATTTGCCTTCAAAGAAAGTGCAACTAAAATCCAAATCACTAACGGGATAGTAACAATTACAAGATTAATTGCTAATGTGATGAGAGCGGGACTTTTTTCACCCCAGATTAAATCTTGTAATAAATAATTCTGCCAAAATCTTTTACGTTGAGAAACATTCTGGTGTCGATACCTAGCCCAATCTTGTACTGCTTGCCGATGGGGTGAGAGAATGGCAATTAAACCGAACAGTAACAGTAAGTTAAAAAACACTATTACAGCAAAGTTTTGTGTTACTTGATAGTTGAAATCAGAATAAGCAGGAGCAGATGTACTACGGGGGTAGAAAGGATAAGTATTTCTGAAATATTGGAGAGTAAATCCCCAAAGAAGAAGTTGCAAATAAGCAACAAGCAAATAACTTTGCCCTTTACTCAACATCGCAGAATTTGGGTTACGAAAGCGACGCTTTAATCCATGCCAAACCAAGTAACTCCACAAGCCATAATTGACTAAATTCAAAAGCAGTAAACCAATAAGGTTTTTCCCAACAGGCAGGTAGAAAAATTGTATTTGTTCTAGCAATTCCCAATTATATCTGTGAAATAATAAATTGGGGAACAAATAAGCAGTCATATCAAAAGGACTGAACAACCTTAACCAAGCAGCTGCATTATCTAGATATGGGCCAGAAGATGCAAATTGCATTGTCATGAATAAGAAAATTAAAACTGCACCACTGCCTAACCACGGTTGAAATCCACTAAAGAAACGGCTCAAAAATCCAAATAATAGTGCAGTGCTATAGAAAAAGAAGCAACTAGCCGCCAAAACAATGTAAAAACTTAAAATATGACTAGAAGCAATGTTGGCAGCACGACCTGCTAACAAATGAAAAGGAATAGCAACTGCAACTGCAAAATAAATTAAAATTGGAACTCCTAACATTTTGCCAGTCAAAATAGTTGTTTCTGACTGGGGACTCAGATGCAGAAAATTTAATGTACCCCGATTTTCTTCTTGAGCTAAGTTATTAATCAGTAGATATGTGCCCGCGACTAACAGTGTGAAAATAAAAATCACAGTCAGTGATAGGAATATATATTCCCAATGATCCCGCCACCACCCCTGCATATCGATTTGGTTAAGTGGGCAGTACTGATTGTACAGAATGTTATTGATATTCTTTTCTTGGGTCTTGAGTTGATCTATTTGTTGTGTTACTGATTGAACTGGTGATGCATCATAGTTTTTAGATTTGCCCAATATAGATAATTGTTGTTGCAGTTTGTTAATCTGCGGGTAAATCTCATTTAATTGTTGTTTATAAGCTTCTCCTAAGAGGCAATAACTTCCAGACATTTGATATTTTGTGCCTGGTACTTCCCGTAATTGATACAAGAACAATATCAACTGACCAACTAAAGATGAAATACAGGCGATCGCAACAGGGAAAAGTTTTAGACGACCTTTAATTTCCCGCAGTAATTGCGGATTCCAGTCGCCTATTTTGTCCATAAATTTGAGCATCATAGGTGAAAACTCCAAAGTTGGGGATTGGGGAAAGAGGGGACAAGGGGGACAAGGAAGACAAGGAGGAAAAGGAGGAAAAGGGGAAATGCTAAACAAGCAACAACTAACTACTAACTACTCACTTTTAACTAAGATGCTTGTTTGTGACCAAGCTTGAGGAAAATGGTTTCTAAGTCTTCTTGAGTGCAATGAAATTCGCTAACAGGAATGTTTGCTTGGATAAGCGATCGTAATAAATCAGCACAATCTTCCTGCTTACCAGAAAAATTCACCCGCACACTGTTTTTAACACTCATGATTTCCCACTCTTGTACAAAAGAATTATTCTTTAGTTCTGCTAATAATTCCTCTTGCTTTCCTAAAGTTGAGATGACAATTTGCTGGCGGGCAAGACGTTGATAAAGTTGTTGTAGCGATGCACTTTCCACTAAATAACCAAGTTCCATGATTCCCACCGAAGTGCATAATTCTGCTAAATCGCTGAGAACATGGGAGGAAATTAAGATAGTCATTCCCGCTTCTTGCAAGACTTTGATGATTTCTCGAAACTGCATCCTCGCAATTGGATCGAGTCCCGAAACAGGTTCATCCAACAGCAGCAAAATCGGTTCATGAATGATTGTTCGCGCCAAACTGAGGCGCTGCTTCATCCCCCGTGACAAAGTGGAAATTAAACTATTGCGCTTATTCCCCAACTGTATGAGTTCTAAAACCTCATGTAGACGTTTTGTCCGGCGTGGTTCTCGCAAACGATACAGACGGGCGAAATAATCTAAGTAATCCCAGACTGTTAGTTCCTCATACAGAGGATAGTCATCAGGCAAGTAACCAAGGCGACGCTTCAAAGTAGGGTTACTTTGGTCACGTAACAAGCGATCGCCATTAATATAAATCTCACCCGTAGTTGGTTCTTCTGCTGCTGCCAACATCCGGATGAGAGTGGTTTTGCCTGCACCATTAGGGCCAATTAAACCATATACTTCACCTGCATAAATTTCTAAATCAACGTTATTAACGGCAACGTGCCTGTCAAATTGCTTCGTCAGTCCATTGGTGCGAATTGCTAATTCTTTTACCATAGCTGCTGAGTGCCGCTTGCGATTATCAAATAAGCTAGCCTTTTCCTACAGCTTTTGTCAGCTTCGTTTCGGAAATTGAAACTGTCTTTAATGAAACTTGATATTTACTGCTATCTATTGCCGATTATTACTAGAAATTAAATATAAATTTATACCTATTTTTGAAATTGAAGGAAGAAGTAACCCACGAGTAGTTAAAAAAACTAGAGCTAAATCGATGCTTACAAGTACATTTCTCAAGTTGATATCATCTCAAATAATAGATGGTCACTTAATCATTCCCAGCATTTCTAAAGCTTTCATAATCGCTGCAACACGAGTTCCTACACCGAGTTTTTCATATATATGCTCGAAATGTTTTGCCACAGTTTTATCACTACAGTTAAGATGAGAGGCAATCTCCTTTGTGCTTTTGTTTTTAGCACTCCAAAACAAGACTTCTGCTTCACGGCTAGTTAATCCCAGCATTGTCAATAATTCTGGAGAAAAAGAACTAAGTGGATGTTCTTCTAGTATGAGTATGTATTGTTCCTGTTGGTGATCATAAATTAACCGCACAATCAAATACTGATTTGCTTGTTCAATTCGCAAAGTTGGGTAGATTTGAGTGACATTATCACCCTTAGACATGAGAAAGATTTGATAATTTACCCAGTTTTGTAACAGTTCTGGTAAGTGAAAAGCTTGTGGTAAAGAATCTTGAAAATACTGCCTCAGCAACTCCCAGGATTTTCTAGTCATCGTCTGGACTTGTCCAGTGGCTGACAAGCTAATCATCCCCAACTGTTCTATGGTTTGATGCAATTGGGCTAACTCTTGCTGCATTTGAGTAACAGCTTGGGCATTTTTATAAGCTTGGATGAGATGAGGACGTAGTAAATTCAAAATCAGGCGATCGCGTTCAGAAAAATTCCGTTTTGATCGATGCAGGGCAATCACAATATCTGTGGCTAAATTCCGTAAAGGAAAGTTTGCAGAAGAGATTGGTAGTACCACAATCATTTGCTCTTCTGCATTGAACAAACGCAAACATCTATGATAAAAGCCCTCTAAGCGGTGAAGTTCTTGTTCACACAAGAAATCTGATATTTTGTAAGCCCTACCATCATTAGTTTCGAGATAGTGTCTGACCAGTGGATTTTCATAGAAATGACCAGAAGCAGTTTGTTCAATTGCTTCTAGCAAAGGAGAGTCAAAATTCTTTGATGAGATTAAAGGTAATATTCTGTGTTGAGGGAAATTTACTGGCGACCAAGCTGTCACATCCGAACTAACTACCTGCGACAAAGCTGAGATTGCTTTTGTAGAAAGCATTTCCAAGTTAGAGAGTGTATACAGTTCATGAAGAAAATGCTGCATTTGCTGAACGTCTCTTTGCTTCAGAGTGGCCATTTTTCCTCCTCTTGTGCTATGAGACTAATTTGACAATAAATCTACTTTAATTATGCACATTGTGTCAATTTCTTAATATTTGAGTACGGAATTTTTCGTATTGAATGCGATAAATTAACTCGCTATATATATTTATATATGTGAATTTACCAAGAAAATCTAGCTGTTCTGTAACCCTTGTACCGCAAAAATATATAGAGTTTTCTTGCTTAAAAAAAGGGACTGAACTAGCTAATTTTTACTACAGGAGGCAATGTAATGAACAAATATTTTATGCTCTCTGTGACTACACTCACCTTTACAAGTCAGCTACTCATGGGAATGCCTAATGCGTTAGCACAAAGACCTAGTATTTTAGTATCTAGCGTCAGATCAGAAGGACGACCACGTATAGGACAAAAGCATCGTTCCAGTGGAAATTTCACTACTTCTTCAGTACCCAATGGCTACAGGTATTTTTGTTGGCGTGTTACATCACCAGGTGTTGCTAATATTAACAACATTCGCTTCAAGATTAAAAGAGATAAATCAGTTTGGACAGATCCAACGGAATTTAGAAATATTGGGCATGGCAGTAAGACTGCTATGAAAAGAAAACGTTCCTTATATATTGCCGATCCGACAGGTGCTTACGATAGGTATGGAAATCCCGAAAGCTTTGTAGTTTATGTATATGCTTGTAACTGAGTAAATAGACTTTGAAAAAAAAGACTTTATTTAATGCCCAAAAAGGACAAGATATGGTGTAAGTCACACATATAAACCAATCAATAAAAAATTTGAAAGGAGTGTTGTGAAAAAGTTAAGATCTTGGATGTTTTGTACAACCCTGGCTTTATTATTAACGCCATCAACAGTTTTTGCTCAAAAAGTAAGGGCTGTTTATTAGCAATCCAACGGTGGTGGCTGTATTCCTACTGATCAAACCATTTACAGCCAACAATATTGGACTGTAACGGGAGCAGGCCGTGTCAAATATAAGGGTAATGGCACGGAACCTCTGGTGTTCTCTTGTCCAGTTAGCAGTATCAATCCCAACGTCTATGGTGGAGACGGAACCATTCTCCGACTGTTTTACCAAGACCCAGATGGAGCGAATAATGCTTTTAAAGTTGAAGCGAGCCTTAAGTCCTTTGCAAAATCAAACGGGGCATATAACACCCAAGTCTGTAAGGTAACTTCTAACAAAAGAGGCTCATGGCAAGTCAGTAGTGATGTCTGTGATTCTATAGATATGGATGCCAATATTTATTGGGTTGAGGTTGTAATTAAGCGCGCTCAACCTAGTAATTCAGTCGTTGAGTTTAACGGTGTATCACTAGAAAGTGCAATTTTCTAAATTACTGCATTTTTCGTTTTAAATTAAATACCGAGAATCTTTTTGCATCATTAGTAGTTCCTAGTTAAAGCCGAAATACAACAATGGTCTACTGAATTTAACTATTAATAATTGTTCCTTCCGTCGAAATTATAGTTTCAAACTGAGGTTATAAAGATGTTTATCAGATCATTCTCTTTCATGTTTCTAATATCTGCATTGCTATTACCTTCAGCAGGTCTAGCTGAAACACGTGTGCATCCCCCAGCTTCAAAAGATACAGTTAAAAGAAATTGCAATAAACAAGGGGGAAGATATCTTGAAGGTGGAAATGTTTATGGTTGTGTTCTCCCTTCCGGAACCCGTGTTGCCTGTCAAGAGGGAGAAAACGAATGTATTTCTTGGAAAAATAAGCAGCAAACTTTAAGCCGCACAACAAAGCTTATAATTCAGAATCAATTTGGTGTCTCGACAATTCTGACAGAGGATGCTGCTAAAAGTAGCTACTCTAAACTAGTGAATACAGTCCAGAATATTACTCACAACCGACGGCATTATTCACATCAATAACTTGGGAGGAAATCAATCAAGTGATTGATTTCCTTAGACATCTAAATATATTTTCCATTCCATGAGTGTAATTGCTGAATACTATAGTTTTCTACAAGCTTAAACTCTAAGTATTACTAAGTATAGTATTTAAAGTTTGACGCTAATCATTAGCACCTGACCAAGCACCCATTGGTTTGTCAGGAATTTCTAGAGTGTGTTCTGCTTGCTTGTAAATTTGGAAACCTCGTGCTTGATAATTTGCTAAAGCATAAGGCCCATCTAAACTACAAGTATGTACCCACACTCTTTTTGCACCAATTGCCCATGCTCTTTCTACCCCAAAGCTAAGCAGGTGTCCCCCCAATCTCTGTCCGATGAATTGACGTAAAATACCAAAATACGTAATCTCCACATTGTTATCTGCTTGAACTCCAAGTTCGACATATCCTGCGGGTGTACCAGAAACGTAAGCAACCCAGGTTTCTAATTCTGGACGACTCAGATAAGATAACCAACGCTGGTAATTCCAACTGAGGCGATCAATCCAATACCAATCACCTCCCACACTGGTATAGAGAAAACGACTGAATTCAGGTGAAGGAATTTTTGCCTGCTCAATTCTCAGTTCATAATTCCCTGAAGAAACTGAATGCAGTTGCTTGGGATTAAGCATTTCTAAATACCAAGTGGTAACTTCAACAAGCATGAACTTTAAACTTTACTTTTACAAGTTGGGTCTTATGAAATAGGGAACCATAAGTCCAACATGAAGAAAAAGCTGAAACTGGAAGAGTTAACACAACTAGTCATTCAGTCTCAAGCTGGAGATTTAAACGCCTACAGCAAGATAGTCCGTAATTTTCAGGATATGGCTGTTGGTTACAGTTACTCTATTCTGGGGAGTTTTCAACTGGCAGAAGATGCAGCACAGGAAGCTTTTATAGAAGCTTACCTCAATTTATCCAAGCTGCGATCGCCTGTAGGATTTCCCGGCTGGTTGAAAAAAATTATCTTCAAGCATTGCGACAGATTCACACGGGGTAAACGCCTCACCATCGTTGCTTTGGAAGATACCGATGAATTGGCATCAAATCATCCTGAACCAATCCAAATCGCCCTTGAAAACGAACTGAAAGATATTGTTCATCGCTCTATCCAAACGCTACCAGAAAGCGATCGCACTGTTGTCACACTCTTCTATATCAGTGGCTACTCGCAAAAGGAAATCAGCGATTTTCTTGGTCTCCCTATCTCAACTATTAAAAATCGCTTGCATTCTGCACGTCACCGACTCAAAACAAAGATGATTCATATGGTTTCAAACAATCTACATTCCCAGCGTCCATCCAGAAACGATGATTTTGCCGCTAAGGTACTGAAAATTCTCGAAGCTTCTGTTAGCGGTGACAGCATTTTAGTTAAATCTCTGTTGCAACAAGAGCCAAGTTTAGTAAATATTAAAAGTCAAGAAATCAAAAGTACTCCCCTACATTTTGCTGCCCATCGCGGACACTTAGAAGTTGTCCATTCTCTAATTACCGCAGGTGCAAATGTTAATGCAGGCCAAGACAATGGTAGCAACAGTATACCCCTGCACTGGGCGGCGACAGGCGGTCATTTAGAAGTATCGCAGGTTTTGGTAGAAAATGGTGCTGATGTGAATGCAATTGACGGCTGGTACAATCTCACTCCTCTAGGTTGGGCGACAGTTATCAAACGTTACACTAATGATCATTCTGTTCCTGGCGAACGCTACTTGGAAGTTTGTGAATATCTTCTGGCGAAAGGGGCTAAACTGGATATCTTCAGTGCTATGGCTCTTGGTAGATTTGATGATGTCGGTTTGCTAGTTGCCAATAATCCTAGTGTCTTGCAACAATGTCTGGGTTTTGCTCTCGAAGCATGGCAACCTTTGCACTACGCAGTGATTCAAAATCTGCCAGATATGGTGAATACGCAGTGATTCAAAATCTGCCAGATATGGTGAATTTGTTTCTTGACAGAGGCGCTGATATCAATGCTCTCACAGCTTGGGGGATAAGTCCTCTGTGCTTGGCAATTGACCAAAAAAATGAAACTATGGTGCAATTACTTGAAGAACAAGGTGTGAACATTGATTTATCAGTTGCGATCGCACAACAAAATTGGCAATTAGCCGAAACTTTGCTCTTATCCGAACCATCCAAAATTCAGCCTGGAAGTGAGTATCAATTTTTGCTGCATCATACTGCTAAACAAGGTTTAGCTGAAGCAACAAAAATGCTTCTCAAATATGGTGCAGATGCCAGCATCAAAACCACATATTTATTCTTCGGCGACTATCAAACTCTTTTTACTCCGTTACATGTAGCAGCGCTTTACAGTCAGCATCAAGTAGCTGTCATCCTGCTGGATAATAGTATCAAAGTTAACGCTATATCTAGTGGAAATATAGAACTTACTCCACTGCATCTTGCTGCAATCAAAGGCGATGTAGAAATGATTAAACTTTTACTAGCGCAGGGTGCTGACCTAAGTTTAAAAGATAGCGTTCATCAGGGTACACCCTTTGATTGGGCAGAAAACTTTAAACAGGAAGCAGCGATGAATTTGTTGAAATAACCAAATTAAGATCCCCGACTTTTCACCAGAAGTCGGGGATCTGTGTTTTGATATGATATTTTTCTGCAAGCTTAAACACTTACCCAAGCAAACTTAACTATGGCACAGCAATACCGCATTACCTTACTTCCTGGCGATGGCATTGGCCCCGAAATCATGGCTGTAGCGGTAGACGTGCTTAAAGTCGTGGAAAAAAAATTTGATCTTCAGTTTGAATTCCAAGAAGCGCTGATTGGTGGTGCAGCAATTGATGCTACAGGTGAACCCCTACCAGCAGCGACTTTAGATGTGTGCCGTAACAGTGATGCGGTATTATTAGCGGCGATTGGTGGTTACAAATGGGATTGTCTGCCATCACATTTACGTCCAGAAGCTGGTTTACTTGGACTACGTGCGGGTTTGGAATTATTTGCTAATTTGCGCCCAGCGAAAATTATACCCCAGTTAATTGAGGCTTCTACTTTGAAACGGGAAGTTGTCGAAGGTGTTGATATTATGGTGGTGCGCGAACTTACTGGCGGGATTTACTTTGGCAAACCCAGGGGAATTTTTGCAACGGAAACTGGCCAAAAGCGTGGTGTCAACACAATGGCGTACACCGAATCGGAAATTGATCGCATTGGTAGAGTAGCATTTGAAACAGCTCGCAAACGCCAAAGCAAACTATGTTCAGTAGATAAATCCAATGTTTTGGAAGTATCACAACTGTGGCGCGATCGCATCACAAAACTAGCGGCTGAATATCCGGATGTGGAACTTACTCATCTGTATGTAGATAATGCTGCTATGCAGTTACTACGTGCCCCTAAACAGTTCGATACTATTGTCACAGGAAATCTGTTTGGCGATATTCTTTCAGATGCTGCTGCCATGCTTACTGGTAGCATCGGCATGTTGCCTTCTGCTAGTTTAGGAGCTTCCGGTCCTGGAATGTTTGAACCTGTTCATGGTTCTGCCCCTGATATTGCCGGACAAGATAAAGCTAATCCCCTAGCCCAGGTTTTGAGCGCAGCAATGATGCTCCGCTATGGTTTAAACCAAGGCGCAGCAGCAGACTTTCTGGAAAAAGGTGTGTTGCAAGTGTTACAAAATGGCGCTCGGACGGGAGACATTATGTCTTCAGGGATGCAACTATTAGGTTGCCGTGCTATGGGTGAGGCTTTAATTCAAGTTCTGAAAGAATAATCTTCCCCAATAGAACCGAAAATTTTGGCAATCATTGCTAAAACTTTCGTATAAACTAATAAGACAAAACCTAACAACAATACTCGATAAGTCGTGTACGCTTTACGACAAGAACAAGCAAACTATACTAACCCCAAGAACCAGCCCCCTCTGATTGATCCTGCCGTCATCAGAGCAGCTGGTAAGATTTACTACACCTACTGCGAAGTACATCCTGAAATGGCTGGCCAAGCTTCTGGTGTAGCAATTAATCGCGATACACACCGGGGCAAGGTGATTTTTACTGGTCAACCAGTTCTCTTGCCAGCAGAATGTTTTGTGCCTTTAAATCAAATTGAATCACATATGTATTAGTCATTAGTTATTGGTCATTAGTCATTGATGTTGTACAAATGACAAAGGACAAATGACAAAAGACTGAATTATGGATATTTTGCTAATCATCCTGGCAAATTTCATCGTATTTGCCTTGGGTGTTTCTATTGGCAGTTTTATTAATGTTGTAGTTTATCGGCTTCCTAATGGCTTATCCCTGCTTTTTCCTCCTTCTCGCTGTCCCCATTGTTTAACCCAACTCAAGCCCTACGATAATGTGCCAGTAGTAGGTTGGCTATGGTTAAGAGGTTGTTGTCGCTATTGCCAAGGTAAAATTTCTCTGCGTTATCCACTGGTAGAAGCAGTAATGGGAGTAGTATTTTTACTACTTTTTTGGAGTTTTGATGTCTCTGTTTTCACTTTAGGTTACTGGGTATTTTGTAGTTGGTTAGTAGCATTGTCGTTGATTGATTTAGATACAATGACTTTGCCAAACCAGCTTACTCAGTCAGGATTAGTGATCGGGATAGTATTTCAAGGAGTAGTTGGTTTTTTGCCAGATTTTAACTGGAGAGGATTAGCTAGTCACCTGATGACAGCCATTTTGGGGGCAGCACTAGGATTATGGCTGTTTGATGTGATCGCTACAGTTGGTTCAATTATTTTTGGTAAAACTGTAATGGGTGGAGGTGATGCCAAATTAGCAGCCATGATGGGAGCCTGGTTAGGTTGGAAGTACTTACTCTTGGCTGCTTTTGTTGCTTGCTTGTTGGGAGTATCCGTAGGCGGCGGTATGATTATCATATCGCAACGAAGATGGGGATACAAAATGCCTTTCGGTCCGTTTCTTGCTCTTGGATCAGTAGTGACTCTGTTTGGTGGTGAGATAATCTTGTCCAGCTACTTACGGTTGTTTGTCAATGGAACGTAAAAGGAAACAGGGGATCGGGGAAAAGGGAACAGGCAAGGAATACAGCGATTACCGTTGGCTTGAAAAATGGCTAAATATTTTGCGTAGATACTTATATGCTTTTCCTAAAGCTAAAAGATGATCGTATAAATGCTATATCTTCCAAGCGAGACACACCTGTAACTCACCCCGACTTCTGAGCCTGCAACTGTAAACTTCATTACCCTTAATGGTCTTTAACTTCTGTTAAGATTAATCTTGTGATCGATAATTTCGAGCAACGTACAAGCCACGAGATAAATCTCGTGGAACTAATCCAAAGTCACGCCACGTCCTACAAAGGAGTAAACCTCCAAGGGCGGGCTCCAAAATTTTAAATCGCAAATTGTTTGACACCACTCTCAAATCTGCCATGTCAAATAACCAACTGTATATTCTTCATACTTGAAAAGTTATAAACTTCTTGGCATCCAGAACAACATACTTGAACTGGTTTACGTATTTTCGTTAAGCTGACAAGCAAAGATGCAAAACTAAATCTCAATATTACTTAGAAGACAAAGTTTGTTGTGTAGTCATAAGCCATAAATCATTAGTACAAACTCAATACCAATGACAAAGGACAATGACTCCACCAAAAGGATTAACCTGTTTTTGACATACTCTACTGGCATAAGAAACAAATGGCAAACAACGAAGAGTCACGTGGTTTAAAATCTCTGTTTGATTGGTTTGCAAACCGACGAAAATCTGGACCTATCAGTTTAGAACGCCAAGAACGTGAAATCGCAGACGGACTGTGGAACAAGTGTCCAAAGTGTGGTGTATTAAGTTATGCCAAAGACCTAAGGGCTAATTTAATGGTATGCACTGAATGTGGACATCATAATCGTGTAGATAGTGATGAGCGCATCCGCCAGTTGATAGATCCTAATACTTGGAGACCGATAGATGAGCAGTTGCGTCCTGCTGATCCCTTAGGATTTCGCGATCGCAAAGCCTATAGCGATCGCCTGCGGGAAACACAAGAAAAACTCGGCTTAGTAGATGCTGTCAAAACAGGTTTGGGCGAGATCAATGGCTTACCAATTGCTCTTGGAGTCATGGATTTTCGCTTCATGGGTGGAAGCATGGGTTCGGTTGTCGGCGAGAAACTCACCCGTTTGATTGAACAAGCTACTCAAAGGCGTTATGCTGTAGTCATCGTCTGTACATCTGGTGGAGCAAGGATGCAAGAAGGAATGCTCTCACTGATGCAGATGGCGAAAATTTCCGCAGCTTTAGAACGTCATAAAGAAGCACGCTTATTGTACGTGCCAGTATTAACTAATCCTACTACAGGCGGTGTGACTGCGAGTTTTGCGATGTTAGGTGATATCATCCTAGCAGAACCCAAAGCAACGATTGGTTTTGCAGGTCGGCGAGTGATTGAGCAAACTCTACGAGAAAAACTGCCTGATGACTTCCAAACTGCCGAAGATTTACTTAAACACGGCTTTGTTGATGAAATTGTACCGCGTACCCAGCTCAAAAGCACAGTAAGCCAGTTAATAGCATTACACCAGCCCCCCGCTACAACCAGCACTCATAATGTAGTGTTGTGGGAGAAAACTATGACTTTAAGTTCGACAATTGCAGAATAATATTGGGGAGTGGGGATCGGGCATAAATCAGTGTAGACGCGTAGCGGCTTGCCGCAGGCTACAGTTAACAGTAAGTAATAATTTGATAACTGATAACTGATAACTGATTATTTGACCCCCTTGTCCCCTACTCTGAGGCTAGCTTGTTGCGAAACGGCCAAAAAGCTTGGAGGGTTTGTACAAAAGATTGTCCCCGTGACTCTTGGACAAAAATGATCGGCAAAAGTGCAACCAGCCTCAATATTGTTGAGAAAACGAACAATCCTAGTAAACCTCCACAAAAGTTAATTTGTACTATAAAACCACCAAGGATTGTACCAAACGCACCACATAAGCCAGCGATCGCAGCTACCGTTGCAAAATATATGGATTGATTTCTGATTGGTGCAACTTCTAGCTGCATATTATTGCCGCACAAATCAATAGCTGCACCTGTTCCTCCCAAGAAAATATGTAACATAGGCAACCATAGCCACATGTCTAGGGAAGTGTAACCAATACCTAACCATAACAAAGGTGCGATCGCTACCAAAATTCCAATGAAAAAGAGAACTGGACGGTTGCCGATTTTGTCTGCTAGCCTTCCCCAGAGAATCAACATTAACATATTAGCCCCTGCTTGCAGGCTACTGTAGAATGTCACCCAGCTAACATCTAAGTCCAGGGTATGTAGCATGTAAAGGTTGAAGAAGGGGTTACAGAGGTTAACAGCAAACATCCATACACTAAAGTAGAGCAAAAATATTAAAAAATTAGTATCATTGCGGAGACTTTGCCAAAATTTTGGTTGAGACGCGGAGTTAACATCTGCAATTTGCTCATCAACAGAGTCATTAAAATTATTTACATATGTGGCGATCGCATTTTGTGCTTGGGGATTGATATCCAGCTTAAAGTACTGACACACCAAACTTATCATTCCAAATAGGATACCTACAAACAGTAGTAACCCATAGCCTTGGATAGTACCACCATACCAATGAGATACAACTAGTCCTGCTAATGGCACACAAATCAAATTAGTCAAGCTAGCAATACTACTGCGTATACCAAAATATCGCCCCCGCAAACGTCGGTGGACTAAGGTCGCCATCCACGACAACCAAGATGCATTACCCAGTCCACCCCAGAGATGGCTCATGAACACAATCAAGAGTGTTAGTATGACTAACTGCTGAGAATTAATTAATTGTTGGCTAAAAGCTGCTATACAAATTACTAAAATCAGCCAAATCAAGCGAGAAGGTGCATAAATCAAAAGAGAATATTGATAGCGACTGGGAAAACGTTCTGAGATATAAGCACCCAATGGCTGAATGAAATTCACTAGCATGGGAATAGAAGCAAGCATTCCAAAAGCCACTGGTGTAGCGTCCAATTCTACCAAGAAATTACTTAATAAAATACCACCACTTGTAATCCCAAAAATGCCTGCAAATATACCATCTATAGTTGAAGCGCGCAGGCTAGTACGAATAGCATCTTTGGAAAACGTGCGGTTATATATTGGTAGAAATGAAGGAGCAATAGTTGTTTCTATAACTTCAATTTCAGAAATTTCTGAGATCAAAGAGGAAGCAGATTCAACCTGAATAGGATTCATGAATTGAGAAATTGTTAATGGTTAGTTGTTAATTGTTAATTGCCATTAGCTATTGCTCATTTCCACACGAAAAAATTACTTTTTGTTTTGATTTGCGATCTTATGCATATAAAATAAAAGTAAGTAAAACTTTTTTTAGACATTCTCTTTTACTTAGTAGTAATGACTATTTTTAGTTATTTTACCGTGCATTTCTAAATAAAATTTTAATTTCCCCTAAATTCATTCTACAGCAAGAAAAGCTATAAAAAATATAGAAGAATCTTGATTATGCGGTGATCAAAAGAAATTTTTGGCGCTTTTTGGTATTAATGGTGGTGATCGCGTTTTTGGTGATTGGCTGCCAGAACTTGCCCTTACCCCATGCCACCACAGCCACGACTCCAGTTATCATTAAACTTAGCGGTTGGGGTGCAGATCCGACTGAGCAAAAACTATTGAAACAAGTACTCAAAGACTTTGAGACCCAGCATCCAGGTATCAGGGTGAAGTATGAGGTCATAGCCGACCAATACATGGATGTTATAAAAACACGCTTGATTGGCGAAGCAGCGCCTGATGTCTTCTATTTAGATGCTTTTGAAGCTCCTTTTTTGATGAGTCAGAACGTTCTAGAGCCATTAGATGCTTACATTAACCCGGAATTTAACCTGGCTGATTTCGAGGAGACAATACTTAACAGCTTCAACTACGACAATCATATTTATGGTTTACCCAAAGACTTTTCAACGCTGACTCTTTTTTACAACAAACAAGCTTTTACCGCCGCAGGTTTGACTAGTCCTCCCGCCACTTGGGATGAATTGCGTGCCTACTCCAAACAATTGACAGTAGATAAAAATCAAGATGGTAGGATTGACCAATACGGCTATGGTGTCATCCCAGAGTTAGCGCGTCAAGCTTATAAAATTAAAGCTTTTGGTGGACAACTTGTAGATGCAAATGATTATGCTGCCTTTGCTTCGGAAGCTGGCATCAAAGGTTTACAGTTAGTAGTAGACCAGTATCAAAAAGACCGTACCGCCGCGCAAAAATCTGATGTGGGGACGAACTCAGGTAGTGAAATGTTTGGTCAGGGGAAAGTAGCAATGGTAATTGAAGGCAACTGGGCAATTCCCTACCTGAAAGATACTTTTCCTCAGCTTGATTTTGCTACCGCAGAAGTACCAACAATTAACGACAAAAAAGGCACAATGGTATTTACTGTTGCCTATGTGATGAACAAACAAACACAGCATAAAGCCGAAGCCTGGGAGTTGATTTCCTACCTCACAGGTAAACAAGGTATGCAAAAGTGGACAGCAACAGGCTTTGCTTTACCCACACGTAAATCAGTAGCCGAGAAATTGGGTTATGACAAAGATCCATTGCGATCGCCATTTTTAGCAGGAGTGAGTTATGCTATGCCTTGGCAAGCAGGTAAATACCCCGCCGCCATTATGAACAACTTTGACAATCAATTTATCAGTGCTTTGCTAGGACAACAACCGTTACAACAGGCGATGCAACGGGCGCAAACACAAGCAAATAAATTAATTAAGGCGATGGAGTAATACCATTTTGGATTTTGGATTGTGAAACATTTATTGGATAAGTGTTTCAAGTTTCCATCTGTCGCAATCATCATGAATTTAAGTGCTGTTAGTAGTTAGTCATTAGCCTTCACCCTACACCCTACTCTACGAGAAGCCACTTACGCGTCTACATCCTTCACCCTTCAAATAGCGATCGCACCAATTGACCATTTCCCAAAGAACATGGCCAACTCCTTCACGCGAATAATAACCATGACCCTCTAGTGGAAGTGAGACATAACGGACAATAGCCCCTAATCCTTTGAGGGCTTCATACAGTCGTTCTGTTTGTAATGGATAGGTGCCAGAGTTGCTATCATTTTCGCCATGAATTAAAAGTAATGGGGTTTTGATTTTGGCTGCATGAGTGAAGGGAGACATGTGAATATAGGTAGCTTGTGCTTCCCAAAAAGTGCGCTGTTCTCCCTGAAAGGCAAAGGGCGTGAGAGTACGGTTGTAAGCCCCACTTTTAGCAATTCCTAGTTGAAATAAATTTGTATGTACTAGTAAATTTACTGTTGTAAATGCACCATAAGAGTGACCACCAATACCTATTTTTTTGAGGAGTTGCGACCCCGCGTTCTACCACATAGTCCACTGCTGCTTGCGCTCCGGCAATTAATTGCTCTACGTAGGTATCATTGGGTTCAGTATCCCCTTCACCGATAATAGGTAGTTTGGGATTAGCAAGAACTGCATATCCTTGGCTCAGCAGAAATAAAATTGAGTCCCGACTAGGGCGAATAAAGGCATTTTCGGCTGTAGTCACCTGTCCTGCAAATTCTCGGTCTTTAAATTCCTGTGGATATACCCAAAACAGCATTGGCAAAGGGCCATCACGACTGATGTCGTAGTTTGGAGGTAGATACAGTGTAGCTGATAGCTGCACGCCATCTGAGCGCTTATACTGCACCACCTCTTTTTGCATTCCCATGAATTGAGGGGCAGGATCTGGATAATGGGTAAGTGTAATAGGCTCTTCGTTTGTATGACTCCACAAAAAATAGTTAGGCGGCTCAATTTGCGACTGACGACATGTGATCAAGTTTCTTGCTTCATTATCGAGTACACAGTAAATTTCTTCAAAATATGGGTCTTGACACTGCCATAGCCGTTGTGTTTCCCCGGTTTCTAACTCCAAGCGATCCAAAAAGGGGTGTACACCATCGGGAGATACACCTCGACCGCTTAAGTAAATGGCGTTACCTGCTGGTGCAAACCGGAGAACCTTGTATCTATAGGTTCCCAAAGTCATTATTGGTGAACCTGGGTCGCTATATCTATCTTCGTAACTGCGGTTAAATAACAACTGTGGCGAGATTTCCGGTGTATCAGGATAAATACGCCAAATTCGCTCTTGACGGGTATCGTACCAACGTTCCCAAACAAGGGCTACGTCACTTCTCCCCCAAGTGATTCCGCGAAAGCGATACTGAGATTGCCAAAGTTGCTTGGGTATATCGGTAAAAGGGGCATCAAGTTCAAATAAAGCATCTCGGTAAGGGACATCACGGGTGGGATCGCCCTCATCCAAAGCTTCTAGCCAAGATAATGTTGCTGGACGATCGCAACGCCAAAAAATCCTCCGCCTACCTGGACGGACTTGATCGAACTTAGTTGAATGAGGCTGATAAAGGGGGACATCTGCCACCTGATAAATTAATGTGCCTGTATCATCAATTACTTGAATTTTTTTCGGAAAGTAACCAACAGGAACTTGGTAAGAAAAGGGTCGACGCAGTGTAATTATTAAAATAAACTTGCTGTCAGGAGAGGGAATCGCTTCATAAATTAGACTTGGCGGTACTAAAACAGTACGATGACCATCCAATGTCACTTTCTCTAATATTGAAGTTAAGTGGTATTCAAATAATACTTCGTCGTAAGGATTTTTCAGGAGATTGGTGAAAGTGCGAACCGGATTTTTTTCACCCAAGTTTTGCTGAATTAAAGGCCCGGGAGGAACAGTCGGTGCAACTGGGGCTGCTGTGTGATCGCTACTTATAAACTTACAAATGAGCGTATCATCTGACAACCAATGGTAAGGTTCTCCATAGGCTGCATTGAGAATTGTCTCAGTTAAGCGGCGCAACACTCCTGTTGTGAGTTCTAAAATCCATAGTTCTAGTCCCGTTGGTTGCGTAAGGGTAAATGCTAGTTTTTGGCTATCGAGTGACCATTTGAGAAAACCAATTTGGGCATTTTCAGGTAGTGTGACGAATTTGACAGTATCAAAATTAGTAATATTCCAGTATTTCATCCTCCGAAAAGGATGGCGATGGGCAGGGGCATTTGTTCTAGGATTGATCAGTAATCCTGCTAAAGGTACTTTCGGCTGTGCTAATTCAGCAATAGGTAGTAACGATGGTCGCTCTAACTCTACCATCCATTCCCGATTGGGAGAGATTCTAATCGTTGGTAGAGGTGAAGCATTCAGAATTTGGTTGATTGGTTCTGGGGGAGATTGCCAGATTTGATCAGTATTAAAAGAATCAGCCATTGAGATTTAATGAAACTGAGTACAATGTTTCTTAGCAGAAAAATAGTATATGAATATTATTCTTCACATCACTCAATATAAAAAATGGGAAGAAGCAAAATTAGTGGGAATGTATTGTGCTGATAGTCTTGAGTCGGAAGGTTTTATTCACTGTTCTACACCACAGCAAATTACTCAAGTAGCTGAGAGATTTTTTGCTAGTCAAAAAGGATTAGTACTTTTATTAATTGATACTGGTAAAGTTAAACCGGAAATTCGTGATGAAGCTGCTGAGGAAAATGAGTTATTTCCTCATATTTATGGGGCTTTGAATGTTGATGCTGTTTTGCAAGTGGTGGATTTTGAATTTGGAGAGGATGGTAAATTTAAATTGCCGCAGGAGGTGAGAAGTTTAATGAACCACAGAGGCACAGAGGACGCAGAGAATGAGGGGAGAGATGAAGAATCAAGGCTTGGATGTGGGTGAGTATGTGGATCAGATGGCTTTGTTGGTGGATTTACGGTTGAAGGATGAGTATAGAGATGGGGTGGTGGCAAATTTTGAGAGAATTGAAGCGATCGCTCAATTAGTAAATTCTTTTCCTTTACCGGACAATATTGAAGTCGCCCCAGTGTTTGAACCATGAATTTTAATTCTGCGGATGCTGTATCTATTGCTGTAGCAGTGTGTGAAGGTAAAGTTAAGGCGGTGGAGGTTACGCAAGCTGCTTTGCAAAGAATTGCAGCACGAGATCATGAACTTAATTGTTTTACCAATGTGACTGCTGATGCTGCTTTGGCGGATGCAGAGAGAATAGATCATGAAGTTGCGCAGGGTAAGAATCCTGGTTTACTTGCTGGTGTACCTTTTGCTGTCAAAAATCTTTTTGATATTGCTGGGAACACGACTCTTGCAGGTGCAAAAATTAATACTGAAAATTCACCAGCGACACAAGATGCAACGGCGGTGGCGCGATTGAAGCAAGCAGGTGGAATACTTGTAGGCGCGTTAAATATGGATGAGTACGCCTACGGGTTTGTGACAGAAAACTTCCATTACGGTGCTACTCATAATCCCCATGATTTAAATCGGGTTGCAGGTGGTTCTTCGGGTGGATCAGCAGCAGCAGTTGCAGGTGGGTTGGTTCCGCTAACATTGGGTTCTGATACTAATGGTTCAATTCGTGTACCTGCTGCTTTATGTGGTGTGTTTGGTTTCAAACCAACTTATGGTAGGTTGTCACGAGCTGGTGTAGCTTTGTTTTCTAGCAGTTTTGATCATATTGGCCCGTTTGCACGTTCAGTAAGGGATATCGCCACAGTTTTTGATGTGTTGCAAGGGGAAGATGAACGCGATCCGATTTGCACAAAACGTCTGCCTGTTGAGACAAGAGATTTTTTGTTACAAGATGTAGAAGGTATGAGAATTGCGATCGCAGCTGATTATTTCCGCAAAGGCGCTAATCCAGAGGCTTTAGCAGCAGTGCAAAAAGTAGCCGATGCTTTGCATGTAACTGAGTACGTAACTATACCCGAAGCCCATCGTGCCCGCGCCGCAGCGTTTGTAATTACTGCTTGCGAGGGAGCAAATTTACATTTAGAGAAATTGCGTCAACGTCCCCAGGATTTTGACCCAGCCACACGCGATCGCTTTCTTGCTGGTGCATTAATTCCTAGTCATTGGTATCTGCAAGCGCAGCGCTTTAGAAGTTGGTTTCGCGATCGAGTACGGGAAATATTTCAAATGGTAGATGTAATTATTGCTCCTACTACGCCAATTTCTGCACCGTTAATTGGGCAAGAAACGATGATTTTAGATGGAGCAGAAATTCTTGTTCGTCCCCATTTAGGATTATTTACTCAACCATTATCATTTATTGGTTTACCTGTTTTATCAGTACCAATTCAACGTACAAATGCTTTACCTTTGGGAGTGCAATTAATAGCTGCACCTTATCATGAAGCGTTAATTTTACAAGTCGCCTCAGTTTTAGAGACTAAGGGTATAATCTCTGCATCCGTTGTTTCATGAACCAGTATTTAACAGGTAAGTAATGTGATACTATTACCTGAGTATTAGGGTGTAAGATGCCATCGTTATAATTAATCTCCAACAATTCTAACTTTCTCTGTGAAGTTAGCTGCATCTAACCAATAGCATCAATACCAGATTTGAGCAAAATACAGCAATAAGATTTTTCCGAGTAAACCTTCTGTTGGCACTTTATTAAAAATGCCTCCTCAGAGGCTGAAGGTATGTAATTAGCGTTGGGTGTATTAACCGAGAATTTTCTGAAAAAGTATTCATAACTTTTTCAGAAAAGAGTTTTCGTCTGTTCCCCGTATTATTTCCCACTCCAAGCACAAGCCAAAATCCCACATCAATAACCTATTAAATAGGAAGATAGTTTTATGATGATTTTCAACAAGTTATCACTGATGACTGCTGGAGCGATATTAACTACCTTGGGAACAATTGCTACATCATCATCTACTCATGCTGCTACAACTTTTTTTGGTCCTAGTCCTTACCAAAGCTTTGATGATAGTCCTTTAAAAGGAGGCGACTATTCTTACTTTTATTTGGAGGATTTTGAAGATGGTGCTTTGAACACCCCAGGGGTTACGGCTTCTACTGGACAAGTAAAAGGGCCTGAACCATTGAGAGATTCTGTTGATGCTGATGATGGCTTTGTTGATGGCAAAGGCATAAATGGATACAGCTATTACTTAGCTAACAATAACTTAATTTTCAACTTTGATCAGAATATTCTTGGTTCACTTCCAACCGATGCTGGTATCACTTGGACAGATAGTTTTCCTGTTGCTGATGTTGTGTTTGAAGCCTTTGATGCTGGAAAGAATTCATTAGGAACAATTGTAGCCTCTAATCTTGGCGATGGTTCACTTGATGGAGGGACAACAGAAGATCGCTTTTTTGGGGTCTTTAATACAGATGGTATTTCTGCGATTAAAATCAGTATGCCCAACAGCAATGACTGGGAAGTAGATCACTTGCAGTATGGTTTAAAGAAATCTCAACCTGTACCTGAACCTCTGACCATATTAGGTTCACTGGCTGCTGGTGCGATTGGTGTAGGTTTACGACAAAAACGCCAACAAAAATTAGCTAAGAAACACAAAAGCATTGTTTAGAGTGCTATTAGGCTAGCATATATCGCACTAACCCTAAGCGCTTGCTCTTAGGGTTAGGGAGAGGTATAAAAAATCATGGCGATCGCATCCCCAAAATTCTGGTTTTATAACAACATGCACATGAATTTACTCAATAAATTTAAGGTTCTTCTCCTAGATATGAATAGTACTTTCATGTTTGGTGGCGATCGCTTTTCGGAAAATGAGGATGCTGTTCCCTTTAAAATATTACCGTTTCTTTTTTTTATTAGTTTTAGCTTTACTTGGTGAAGTTGCAAAACCACCAAAACCTTTACTTGTTTGCTGCTTAACAGATGCAGTAACTTTTTGATTGTCAACTTTAGATTTTAACTGATTTATTTCTATAGCGCGATTATTGATCTCACTGGGTTGCTTCTGTTCATCAGTTTTATTTTCTACTTTGTCTAGTTGTTCTACATCAGTTGTCATATCTTCAATTAATTGAATATGTTCTGAAGTTATAGCCGAAATTTTTTCTACTTCTTCAGTGGTAATTTGTTCAGATTGTTTTTTCTCAACATAAATCGCTTGTATTTGAGAAACATCTTCTACTTGCGGCACATCATCAGGAATGACATTCTCAAGTTGTGTTTCTTCGCTATCAGCAATTTCTTGTGCTTGAGAAATATCTTCTGTTTGTGTCAGGTCATTAGGAATGACATTCTCAAGTTGTGTTTCTTCACTATCAGCAATTTCTTGTGTTTGTGTCAGATCATCAGCAGAAATATCCTGAAGTTGTGATTCTTGGTTAGCAGCAATCTCTTCTGTTTTAGAAACATCTTTTGTTTGTGTTACATCATCAGTATAAATATCCTCAACTTGAGACACTTCATCTAAATTGATATCTGTAAACAGCGCTATTTTATCAGAATGAACGCCCAAACTTTCACATACATCATCCCAAGTACCTGTTATTTCATCAGGCACACTTTGCGCTGCAAAAGCACTTTTAATCACTGCTGCTGATTCTACTGCTTGCAACTCAATCAGTGAAGCAACAATAAAACCATTAAGTTCGTGAGGATTTTGAGCAAATGACTTTAATTGTTGAGTAAGTACAGCAATACATTTTTGACGAGTATCTGGATGCTGTTTGCAGATTTCTTCTAAGCTATGAATAGCAGTAATGCGTGGAAAAATTCCGTGGGATGCATCAGCTAAATAAGCTTGTAATCTGGGGATAGCAACTTCACCAAACATGCCATAAACTTTAGGCATTTCTTCGTTTACCCATTCACTATCTTCCAGTTCATGAAATAGCTGCATTAATGGTTCTATTGCTGCTTCTGCGCGTAATTGTCCTAATGCACGACACGCATGGATTGATCCCCAAGCCTCTAAACTTGTAGAATCTGCACCATTCAAATTTTGATCGACTGCCATGCTGATTAAACCAGGGATATGTTTTGTATCCAGACCTAATTGTGCAATATAGTTATACTCGTTTGTGATTGTATGGCAATTACCCAAAGTCAGTAGTTCATCTATAGGCGCTTGATAAATGGTGTGATTCTTCATCTGGAACAGTCTTACTCAACAATCAAATTACTGACTATAGCAGAATTTTTTGCCTTTATATCAGATAAGTTTACAAAGTATTAGGTTATAGGTTGACAAATCCGTATGAGATTTTTTCAAAAGTCTGATGATATTGTTTACTATATTTGACAGTACTTCTCCTTTAGATCAAGTACACTTTATCGGTGTGCATCTGTGTTCATCTGTGTTAATTTTTCCCTGTAATGTACCCAAATGCAAACCTCTATATTCAGGTTTTTACTTACCTGTAAAAAATTTTAAATCTCTCAATTTTCTGATTTGATATATTGTCTAAATTACTGCAATACTTAGAGAGCAAAAAATCAGCGATCGCTTAGTTGCTCATGGCTATTGATACTACACCGCTTTGCGGTGTAGCGGGAATGAAATTTGCGCTATTTAAGTATTGGTCGCAGGAACCAAAACTCGTCCTTGATGACCATTATCATTGTATTGTTCAAGAACTTGTGTTGCGATCGCTCTTCCCTCATCCTTAGCAACTAAAGCCACGCAAGCCCCACCAAAACCTGCACCCGTGAGTCTTGCACCAAATACTCCTGGAGTTTTCTGCAATATCTCTACTAGCATATCCAGCGCTGGTACAGAAACTTCGTAATCGTCTCGCAAACTGGCGTGAGATGCATTCATTAACTCTCCAAAGCGCTGAGATGATACTCCTGGCAAAACCTCCAAAACACGATTGTTCTCCGTAATCACATGACGGGCGCGACGCCGCAACGGTTCGGGTAAGTCTTCTGTTACTTCTGGCTGGGTAATATCTCGTAACGCCTTCACCCCCAATAAGTGTACTGCTTGTTCACACTCAGCCCGTCGCTGATTATATCCACTCGTTGCCAGCGTGCGAGGTATACCGCTATCTATCACCACAATCTCTGTTCCTGATGGGAAAGATATCAAGTGACGTTCTAAAGTACGGGTATCTAAAAACAACATGTGTTCAGTGTCAGCAAGGCTGGAAGCCATTTGATCCATAATGCCGCACTGCACGCCAGCATAGTGAATTTCCGCTTGCTGTGCAAGTTGGGCAATTTCGACATCATTGATCGGGAGGTTGAGTAGCTGGCGTACAGCCCTTAATGTCGCCACTTCCAAAGCAGCACTGCTAGACAAACCTGCACCTATAGGAACTGAAGATTTAACGTATAAATTTAGTGATGGTACAGTATGTCCTTCTTTTTCCAAAACTTGAATACAGCCAAAGATATAACTTGCAAAGCCAGATGGCGTATGACTACTTTCTAGAATGCTGACTTGCTCATTTAAATCTTCAGAGTAAAAGTGGTGTTGTCTATCAGTACTATACCCAATTTGTACTGTGAGTTTTTGGGGAATTGCTGTCGGGAGAACGAAGCCATCATTATAATCTGTATGTTCACCAAGTAGGTTGACTCTACCAGGAGCTATGGCTTCAGTTTCAGGTTGTTTTCCAAATATTTTTTCAAATTTCATCATATAAGTACCATTACAAAATTAATTACGCATTTTCCATACTGTTGGTCTATTACCGTATTTACAATCACAATTTAAATTCACGCCAGCTAGTTCTCAAGAACGATGTAGTAATTTATAAATGTTTGAAAATATGACAGGAGAACAGACAAAAACATAGGAGTAAAAAATCTATGGAATTACAAGAAACCCAAACTCAAAAAACAGGAAACAATGTTTCTCTGGCAGAGAATATAACTAATTATAGGAATTCCGAGCAAACAAAGGAATCTGAATCTGTGACATCGCTACAAACAGAGAATGTAACCATTAATCAAGACTTACCTGACCCCCGATTGATTATTGGTTTTACTTTAATTGTGGCAAGTTTATTATTTGTTGCTGCTATTTACTATGGAATCATCAATCCGTAGGCAGTTAAACGAAGCTAAGAAGTTGCCTCTCTGGCGCGATGATTTCAGAACGTTGCAATATCATAATTAGATCAACTTATATCAATTATCAATTGGGAATCTGGCAATGGTATTGCAAGCAGTGCTTTTGGATATCGATGGAACCCTGGTTTTGAGCAATGATGCCCACGCTCAAACTTGGGTTGATACATTTAGAAAATTTGGTTATGATGTGTCGTTCGAGCAAGTGCGATCGCTCATTGGTATGGGCGGGGATCAAATAATACCACGAGTAGTACCAGGACTTACGGATGAGGAAGGCGATGGCAAAGCGATCGCTCAACAACGTAGAAAACTGTTTCTCAATGAGTATGCACCGAAATTAGTACCAGCCAATGGTGCAAGGCAATTAGTACAGCACATGCTGCAATCTGGGTTACGACTTATTGTTGCTAGTTCAGCTTCAAGTCAAGAAATGGAGGTTTTACTCAAAGCTGCCCAAGTTGATGACTTGCTTGAAGAAACAACAACATCCAGCGATGCCGAAGTTTCCAAACCAGCACCAGATATTGTGGAAGCAGCGCTTGGCAAGCTGAATTGTCCGCCTCAGGAAGTTTTGATGCTTGGTGATACGCCCTACGATATCAAATCTGCGAATCAGGCTGGAGTCGGTGTGATTGCACTGCGCTGTGGTGGCTTTGACGATACAGCTTTGGCTGGGGCGAAAGCAATCTACAATGATCCTGCTGATTTATTAGCACAGTATGCTGATTCACCCTTGGGACAAATAGCTAAGGTTTAACGGAAGATTTTTAAATTTTGCTGTCGTTCTTTTCTGTTTGCCCCAAATTTTCAGAAAGCACCAGATCAGTGCGACGAGCATAAAGGATACTATACCTTGTTATACTTTTCCTATTTTTGAAATTCAAGACTTCAGATATTTTTAAATTTCTCTCACTAGCTAATTAACACCTTTGATGGAAGAAATCATGAATAAAATTAGTAATTATTGAAGAAAGACAACATCGTAATGAAAGGCTCAAAAGACATAGAGTTTCTGGCGAATTTCAATGCTGGAAGCTCTTTTTATAGAGTTGTCAATGAATTCGATTTAACAGGCGATCGCACCTTTACTCTTCATCATCATAATCAAAACACACACAGGGGTTTTCAACTTCCTGTGCGCTTTGGAATGAATTGCAAAACATAACCATAGAACAATTAATTTCCGATTCGTCAGGATGAATACACTCTATCACTCCTTCGACCTCGACATGAAAAGCACAGTCGCTGCAGATAGTCTGATGTGGTGATGGTTGCCAATACTTCTGACTCAACTTATGTTGCTAGTCACTTACGTCCGACATCGGTCAAAATCCTTAAATAGTTACTATATAAGCTTGAATATTCAAAACACGAATTTCGTCTGAGTTTTTGTGTGAAGAAGGCAGAAGTACTCTCATCAAATGGCACAATGACATTTTCACAAAGAAATTCTCAAGAAAAACTCGTATTCTTTAGGAATTTATTGTATCCTAGTTTGACTGATGAAAATTTTTCAATATCAGACTATATATAAAGCTTTCTGCCGTTTCTGTTGAAGATTCAAAAAAAGCCCATATTAGTCTGGTTGTGAAGTTAATGTTCAGATTCTTGTTCTTTTATTAACGTATAAACCTCAAAAAACTCAAATGGATATACAACTAATCAAAGTAATCGGAAAGCCTATTCTCAAAGAAGTAGAGAAAACAGAGGAACCAGAACACAAAAATTTTTCCAGCGATCCTCTTGATATTGCAGAAGAAACTCTGGAAACCAAGGAGGTACTGCATCTAGGGTATCAAGAACCTAGTTATATTCCAGTACGTGATTATCCTATAGTCCGATCTGTTGGTAATTCAGGATGGCAAGCTTCTGATATTTGGCGGGATATCAGAATAGATAATTTCTGTTAATAATCTCAGAGGGCAGAAGGTAGAGGAGGCGTGGGTTGCAAAGCTGCGGGCGAACAAAGAATGCCGTGGCAGAAGAATAATCCCTATAAATAAATTTAGGGGATTTAGCTTTTGACGTTGTAGTTTTTGTGCTGTGCGTCTCAAAATACATCTTTTCTTGTTTTTTATGAATAAATTGAGGGACACCAGACCCGTTTTGGCAGAGAGAAAACCAATTCTTCCCTTCTGTCCTCTACTTTTTTTTGGTAAAAGTTTGTCTGCCAAGACATAGATAACTAAAATCTATGAAAATCCTGCATTTCAGATATCATTTTTTATAGCTTCCTGCTGGATAGGGAAATGAGTGGAATGGAAATCAAGTAGTTTGACATTAAGTGAGGAGTACAATGAAACTTAGCGAGGGACTGTCGAATCCGGACAAAAAGGCTATGGTTGTAGATGATTGCTGCAACGTCATAGAAGCACAGCTTGCTTCCAAGTCAGGTATAGGTGGTATGGCCTTGAAAACAGCCTTCGCCGCCTTAAAGGGAGTCAAGCCAGGGTACATTCCTTATGTCGTCGAAATGCTTCTGCCAGAGTGCTTTGAAGCGCTTGATCCCATTTGGAGCGAAGGTATAGACAAAGGCGATCCAGTAGAATACCTAGTTACAAGCCGCTCTCGTACAGCAGACGCACTACTGAGTGTTACTGATGCTAAAGCCAAAAACGTCAAGCGTCAAATTGTGCGAGGAACTTATGAAAAGCTTCGTGGTTCAGCCAAGCAACACGTGGAGGAGGCAGTACCAGATTTAGCCAAGGTAATCGATAAATACAGTAAAGCATAGCAATGCTTCTCGGTAGCTCTACTAGGCGATCGCCCCACAATAAAAAACTACTCCCACATTTAGGCAAGAGAATAGCTACAGTAAAAGAAAGAACTTGCCATCTTCCTGGGAGGAGGTGCAACATGACTCAAGCTTTGGAAGCAACTAGAAATATTGAACATTATGTATGCGTTGCTCAAGTTGCTGATGTCAAAGCTACTGGCTGTCTGGTAGTTTATGCCCAAGGACAAGCGATCGCACTCTGGAATCACGGTAACAAAATTTACGCCATAGATAACCGTTGTCCCCACATGGGCTTTCCCTTACACCAAGGTACAGTCAAAGACTGTATTTTGACTTGTCACTGGCATCATGCCCGTTTTGATCTGGCTAGCGGTGGTACATTTGACGCTTGGGCTGATGATGTACGTGCTTTTCCTGTAGAGATTCGTGATGATCAGGTGTGGGTAGATTTAGCACCCCATGCAGACCCCCAAACTCACCAGCGCCAGCGTCTCCAAGATGGTTTAGAACAGGGTATCTCTTTGGTAATTGCCAAATCGGTGATTGCCTTACTGAATGCAGGTATCGAACCGGCAGAACCATTTCGCATTGGACTTGACTTTGGGGTACGTTACCGTAATGCAGGTTGGGGAGCAGGTTTAACGATGCACACCTGTCTGATGAACCTGTTACCGTACCTTGACCCAGAAGACCGACCCCGCGCCCTTTATCATGGTTTAGCTGCTGTGGCGCGTGACTGTGCAGGTCAACCACCCCACTTTGGAGTTCACCCCTTACCTACATCTACACCAGACATAGATACATTAAAAAGATGGTTCCGCCAGTTTATTGAAGTACGCGATGCAGAAGGTGCAGAACGATGTTTAGTGTCGGCGGTGCATGGAGGTGCAGACAAACAGCAAATCGCTGAAATGTTATTTACTGCTGCCACTGATCACCGCTATATCGACGTCGGTCATGTGGTTGATTTTACCAATAAAGCCCTAGAAGCTCTTGATGCTACAGATTGGCAAAATGCAGAATCAGTTCTGACTAGCTTAGTTGCTGAGTGTGCCAGTGCCGAACGTATGGAGGAGTCAAATTCCTGGCGCTACCCAGTGGATTTAGTTGCAATTTTAGATCGTGCTTTTGCAGAAATCCCAGCAGCATTGGAGTTAGGACAGGGTAAACGGGGAACTTGGTCGAATCGGGAAGAATTAGTCACAATACTTTTAGGTGAAAATGCCCAAGCGCTCGCAGATTCTCTTTTAGAAGCACTGCGAACAGGTTGTACCGAAGCAGAATTAGCGGGTGCAGTTGCCTATGCGGCGGCGTTGCGAATTGCCCACTTCCACACCAATAATGACTTCGGTGATTGGGATACAGCCCATCATACATTTACCTTTGCCAATGCAGTGCATCAAGGCTTGCGGCGAGTAGCTTCCCCATCCTTGCTGCGGGGTGTATTCGACGCAGCCATGAGTGTCTATCTCAACCGTTTTTTGAATGTACCACCAGCACGTCTGCCAGAACCAAAGGAAACTGTAGACAACCCAGAAAAATTGCTGGATGAACTACCAAAATTACTGGATCGGCAGCAACAGGTAAATGCAGCAGGTACATTAGTTGCCCGTTACTTATACAGTGGTGGTAATCCTGAGCGACTGTTAGCCGTACTCGGTAAAATGCTATTGCGCGAAGACCGCAGTTTCCATGTTATTCAAGAAATAGAAGCGGCTTTTCGTCAGTATAGTTTGCTACGCGACACCAAGGCAGGAATTCACGTCTTAATTGCCGCAACACGATATTTAGCAGCCCATGCACCAACGATGCGATCGCAAGGACAAACTTATCAGATGGCAGATAGGTTGCATAAAGGCGATCATTTATTTGAAGAGTCCTAAGGTAGAGTGATGGGGAGTGTGTAGACACGCAAGTGGCTTCCTGTAAGGGTGGGGTGTAGTTCAGTTATCAGTTATCAGTTATCAAATTTTATTAGTCACTGTTAACTGTAGCCTGCGGCAAGCCGCTACGCGTCTACACTGATTCCTAACCACTAACTAAAAATCACACAAAATTATGTTTACTCATGACGAATTACTGACTTCAGCTTTAGCTGATGACAACCAAAAGTTTAATTGGAGAAACTTTTGGTATCCTGTAGCATTTGTACAAGATATACCAGTAAATCATCCTTACGGTTTTTCTCTCTACGACGAACCACTGGTATTATTCAAAGACCAACAGGGAAATTTCTCCTGTTTGCAAGACTGCTGCGCTCATCGGGCTGCCAAACTTTCTGATGGTAGAGTCACTGACGGTAAGATTGAATGTTTGTACCACGGTTGGCAGTATGGCGGAGATGGCAAATGCCTTTTTATCCCTCAGTTACCAGCAGATGCCAAGATACCAACCAAAGCTTGCGTCCAATCATTTGTGACTGTAGAACGACAAGGCATAATCTGGCTTTGGCCTGGTAAACCCGAAGCTGCGGAGATTGAACATATCCCTATCGTTCCAGTCTTAGATAAACCAGGATACATCCATACAGATTATATGGTGGATTTACCTCATGACCAAACTTATTTAATAGAGAATGTTTTAGATCCGGCTCATGTTTCTATCATCCATCATGGTAGCCAGGGTAATCGTAAAGATGCCCAACCGTTGGAAATAGAAATCATCGAAAATTCCCTTAGAGGAATTCGTGCTAAGTGGCGAGGAACACAAAAACCTAATCAGGTTTGGCACGATGTTGAATTTGTTGCTCCTAACCTAGTTCATAACATCATTAATTTGGGAAAACGGGGTTGGTGTGTAGGACTAGTTTCTTATGGAGTGCCTCTAGGTCAGGGTCGATGCCGTCTATTGTTTAGAGGTTATCGTAATTTTTTGCCTTTCACACTCCAATTCCAGCCGCGTTGGTTCCAACACTTTAAATGGAACAAAATATTGGAACAGGATTTTTATGTGATTGCTAGACAACAACAACTAATTGAGCAGTTAGGAAAAAGCCTCAAAGAAATTTACTTACCTCTGAAAACAACTGATCCACTTGTGATTGCATATCGCAAATGGCTGGATCAAATTGGTGATGGCTTACCTTTTTATCAAGGTTATGCTACTAGTAAATATCCAGAACAAACAAGATATACAAATGATTTCCGGCTGCAAGATAGATTTTTCAGACATACTCAAATTTGTAGTTCTTGCCATCAAGCTTATCAGATTACAACTCGGTTAAGACAGGCTGCAATTAGTTGTGCTGTTGGTATTGCTACCCTTGCAATAGCCATAGATGGATATGGATCTCACAAAATAATAGCCTTGATAGCTTTTTTGTTATCTCTTGGTTTGGCAGGGATATTTGATCAATTTAAAATTCGTTTTGAGCATTCCTATCAAGATTAATAAAAGAGGTAAGCAATGGTACAGGAAATTAGAGCCAATGAACCGCAATATGTTTGTGTTGTTGCTATTGAGAAAATAACAGGTAATCAAGATGAAGAAATTATGACATTGGGTGTCTCTGCTGATGATGCCAAAACTCAAGCAATGCAATTATTAGCAAATAATTATCAATGTCAGGAAGCACAAATTTTAGAGTTAATGCAACAGGCAAAAATTGAACCTATCGGTCAATGGTGCGCGCCAAAAATTCAGGAGGAATAAATATATGGCAGATGTTACACAGCCACGCCCCCGTCGTCATTCTTGGGCAGAGCCATATAAAATTAAAGTAGTTGAACCACTAAAAATTACTACTCGCGCCGAACGCGAACAAGCGATCGCTCAAGCTGGTTATAATACTTTTTTGCTACGTTCCAACGATGTTTACATTGACTTGCTCACTGATAGTGGCACTTCTGCCATGAGTGACTATCAGTGGGCTGGTATGATGCTAGGAGACGAAGCCTACGCAGGTAGCAAAAATTTCTATAATTTAGAAGCAGCAGTTCAAAAGTATTATGGCTATCGCTATATCCTACCTACACACCAAGGACGTGGTGCAGAACACATTCTATCCCAAATGCTGATTAAAGCAGGTGATTACATACCCGGTAATATGTATTTCACCACTACTCGATTGCATCAAGAATTAGCAGGCGGTACGTTTGTAGATGTGATCATTGATGAAGCCCACGACGCCACATCTTTACATCCTTTTAAAGGCAATGTAGATTTGCAAAAGCTGATAGATTTAATTCAGCGAGTCGGTGCAGAACATATCCCGTACATCAGCATCGCCGGAACTGTGAATATGGCAGGTGGACAGCCAATTTCAATGGCAAACTTGCGCAGTATCCGGGAAATAACGCAAGGACATGGTATCAGAATTATCCTTGACGCTACCCGTGCAGTGGAAAACGCCTACTTTATTCAACAACGGGAAGCAGGCTATCAACACAAGTCTATTGCTTCTATCCTACGAGAATTCTGCTCCTACACTGATGGTTGCACAATGAGTGGCAAGAAAGATGCCCTCGTTAACATTGGTGGTTGGCTGGCTCTCAACGACTTTGACCTCTACGAAGAAGCACGTAATATAGTAGTAATTTATGAAGGTCTGCATACCTATGGTGGGATGGCAGGGCGGGATATGGAAGCTATGGCACGGGGTATCGAAGAGTCAGTCCGAGATGATCATATTCATGCGCGGGTGGGACAGGTTGAGTATCTTGGTCAAAAGTTACTAAACTGGAATATTCCCATCGTTGTACCCATTGGTGGTCATGCAGTCTATTTGGATGCCAAACGCTTCTTACCGCACATTCCCCAAGAACAATTTCCTGCCCAACGTTTAGCAGCAGAGTTATATGTTGAAGCAGGTATCCGAGCAATGGAACGTGGTATAGTCTCGGCTGGGCGTGACAAACAAACTGGTGAAAATTATTATCCAGAATTAGAATTAGTGCGCCTAACTATTCCACGGCGTGTCTACACCCAAGCACACATGGATCTAACCGCAGAAACTGTTGAAGAAGTTTATTACAATCGCGATCGCCTTAGTGGACTCAAAATGGTTTATGAACCAAAATATCTACGTTTCTTCCAAGCTAGATTTGAACTTTGTCAATAGTCAATTGTTAGTAGTTAGTGGTTAGCGGGTAGAGACGCGATGTTCCTCGCGTCTGTACATTAGAAGTTAGTAGTTGTTTAATACTTACCCCTCATACCCCACCTGCGGGAAGCCTATGAGCGCGTCTACACACTCCCCACTGCCACTAATCCCCACCAGAGGCCGGTGAGTTCCCCACCTCCCCATCCCCCTTCCTTCTCCTAAAATATGACCAACATCCGCAAGCTAATTAACCAACTCGCAGCCGAGGAAAACAACTTACCTGCCACCCAGTTTATTGCGCCATGTGTACGTGGTGGCAAGGTACGAACTAGAGTAGTAGGAATAATTTATACATTCACCCCTAAACCCCGTAATTTTGAAGGTTGGGGCATTTTTCAGCCAGTAGATGAGAAAATCGCGGCGGTAGTCGAAGAACCTAACTTACCCCAAATTGCTCAATATCTGCAACTTCTCAAACCACTGCGTTTACGACTCGCCCACCCGTTGCGATCGCAAACTTGGTTAGCATACCCAGTCAATGAAGCAGATATGCGCCAACGCTGCGGATATTGTCAACCAGTAGCAGTAAATTTAGTAACAGAAGGAGCCAAATTTGAAACAATTATCGCCCGCACTGATGGCGCTGCTTGGTGGTTTGATGAATGCGATCGTCGTGCCGATCCGTTAATTACTGAAAAACTGCGAGAACACCTCAAACAAGTCACACCACCAGAAAATCTCCACTTCCCTGGCATTACCCCAGAAATGCGGACAGTATACGAGATTGTTGCCCAACAAGCCAAAGAATTTACTGCTTTACAGCAACAAAGACGGGATGAAAAGGTTTTACAGCAAGCTTTGCAAATGGGTGGGGGAGAACTACACGAGTTTCTGGATCGTCAAGACCATTGGGTTGTCGAGTGGACAACTGCTGACGGCGAACGTCACACTAGCGCCATATCCAAAACAGATTTAACTGTAATGAGTGCGGGAATTTGCTTGAGTGGTGAAGACGAAAAATTTGATTTACAGTCCCTAGTTGGTATTGTTGAGCAAAGATATGAATAATTAGTGTCGAAGAAAGGCAGAGGGCAGCTATGTGTAAAAGAAACTTTCCTAACTTTATTATGAACTTTGCTCATGGAAGTCTTGCACCTACCCCATTGATCGCCACACACAACCAAGCATAAACAAATTTAAATTTATGGAACTGGCATTGCAAATTTTCAATCTATTTAAGCAATATATTCATACATTTTAGTTGAAATGTTCAAGATGATTGCTCACTATCAGCGCCTGAAAAAATGGGTTTTGCATCCAGTGGTGTTGGGTTTGATAATAACAACAACGATTGCCTGTCAATCTCAATCTCTACCAAAAGTCACTTCCTCAGAAACTCCTCTTCCTGCTACCAAAATTGTCTCTCAACAAGCTATCTACCAGAGCGATCGCTATGGTTTTCAATTTAGCTACTCTCCTAAAGATTTTGTGGTGGATGAGAAAACAAATAAACCCTCTAGTAAGGATAATCTCTTAACTACAATTGATATTTGGACTCAGCAACACGCCAAAAAAATTCGCTCTGGTGCATACGAAGGTGGAACAGAATACCCAACTAATGTCAGTGTGAGAGTATATAGAAATCCTCAAAAATTACCATTACACAAATGGGTACAACAAAGCAATCAGTTTGGCATAACTCGCGATTTTAAAAATACAAAAATTGCAGGAAAAAATGCCATTGCTTTCCAATCGAGTGGTTTATACGAAAATGAAAACATTGTTTTTCCCAGCCCAAGAAGTACTGATATTATCGTCATTCAATTCGCTAAAATTAACTACGGGAATAATGACGCTATCTATAAAAAGGTATTTGAGCAAGTGGTAAATACCTTTACATTTGTTGGGAAATAAGTAATATCAATTTTTTGACCGCTTGTATCAAAGCGATCGCATTCACAAAACCATTGGAAATTTACAGGCTATTTTGAATAGCAATTAACTAGGACAAACTTTTTTGGATTTTAGATTTTGCGAAAAATTTGTAAACGCAAAGCGGATTTTTTATCTAATATATCCGGTAATTATACAGTTAGCTTTTATAAAAAATCAGAATGCTTGCTTTTTTATTCTTTCGATAGATGACAAAATAAATAATCTACAATATCTAAAATATAAAACCTACCTCTTCCTTAATTTCCTTCCCAGTAGACAAGGGATGTAATTTAGCAGGCAAAGGCTTTACAGTTTGTTTGGTGTAATTGTTTAATTCCACACCATAAAAAAATAAATAAATTGAGATAAGTAGTCATCATACATTACCCATCTTGTCAAAGACTAAAAACTGACTTATTCCTAATAAGTTAGAGCTTTTACTTTTAATTACTAAGTAAAAGCCATTTACACAATAGCAAGATTAGAACATTTTTCGCAAGAATAGGAAAGACAAGTAGATCATTTTATTTTTAAAATAAGTATGTTTATTTACCTTTTGGTAGATTAAATTTCAAGTATAAAACATATATATTGATGGATTGATACATTATTCATCCAAAAAAACCAGTAATTTCAATATCACTTAAGTATATTCCTGTTTTACACATCGTTAATTTGTTTATAGTCTCTGCTAATTATGACACCTCCGCAGCCTCATACCGAAATTGAAAATAATCCTCCACAGATAGAAAAGCAGCCACCTCGCAAACAACGCCGGTGGCTTTGGTTATTGTTGACCCTGCTAGCATTGACAGGAGGAGGCATTGCTGTTTGGCGTGTGTTTACTTCCCAAAATAAAACACCTGCAAATATGAATGCTCAGCCCCCAGCAGTAGCGGTGAAAGTATCTACCGTCAAATCAGGCACAATAGAAGACAGTGCAGAATATATTGCCAATATTGAATCGCGCCGCTCAGTGGCTTTGCAACCAAGAATTCAAGGTCAAGTTACTCAAATATTTGTGAGAGCCGGAGATCCAGTAAAAAATGGAGACCCCATTATTCAAGTAGACGCAAGAGAGCAACAAGCAGCAGTTAGCAGTGTCAACGCTGCTGCACAAGCGGCGCGATCGCAAGTGGAAAATGCTAAAGCTACCCTGAGATCCTTAGAAGCAGACAGGCAATCTTTTCTTGCGGATGTCCAATTAAGACAGCAGGAGTACAATCGTTACGCTGCTCTTGCAAGTGAAGGAGCAGTATCTCAACTAACCAAAGAACAGTATGCAAATCAACTTGCTGTAGCAAAAGCCGCCTTCAACGCCAACGAATCCAAAATTAAAGCGCAACAAGCCGCAGTAGCCGAAGCCGAAAAATCTTTACAGCAAGCTTTAGCTAATACCAACCAACAAAAAGTCCAACTCCAGTACTACAGAGTCACAGCCCCCTTCGCTGGTACAGTCGGTAATATCCCTGTAAAAGTAGGTGATTTTGTCAATACGTCCACACAATTAGCTACTGTTACTCAAAATCGACCATTAGAAATTAACATATCTGTACCAGTTGAACGTGCATCTCAATTGCGTAATGGAACGCCAGTAGAACTTATTGATGCACAAGGTCGGACTATTGGTACTAGTCGTGTATTTTTTATCTCTCCTAAAGCGAATGAAAATCGGATGATCCAAATTAAAGCACTATATGACAATGAAAAAAATCTACTTAGAGCCGATGAATATGTTCGAGCCAGAGTCATATTTAGCCAACGTTCAGGAGTAGTTATCCCTACCACAGCAGTGGCTCGTATAGCTGGGCAAAACTTTGTCTTTGTAGAGCAAACACAAAAATCACCCGAAGGTAAAACCCAACTAGTAGCTAAACAAAAGCGTGTTGAATTAGGCAATATCAAGGGTAATAACTATCAAGTATTGGAAGGATTAGAACCAGGAGAAAGAATTATTGTTTCAGGATTACTCAACCTTAAAGATGGAGTCCCCATAACACCAGAATCTCAATAAGAATTGGTTATTTGTTGGTTGTTGGTTGTTAGTAGTTAGTGGTTATAAATCAGTGTAGACGCGTAGCGGCTTGCCGCAGGCTACAGTATCAGCAGCAGTGATCAATGGAATTTGATCGCTGATAACTGATAACTGAAACATACTCCCCGATCCCCAATCCCTGAACCTATGTTTGTTGACTTCTTTATCAGGCGACCTGTTTTTACCAGTGTCTGCGCTATCATCATTTTGATAGTAGGGGCTATTAGCATTCCTACTTTACCGACAGAGCAGTATCCAGAAATTAGTCCTACTCAAATCCAAGTTACTGCTAACTATGTTGGTGCTAGTGCGGAAGTAGTAGAAAACACCGTTACGACAATCTTAGAACGGCAGATTAACGGTGTTGAAGGCATGAAATACATGACTTCTAGTAGCAGTAACAATGGTACTAGTACGATTACAGTCACATTTGATGCATCGCGGGATGCAGATATTGCTGCCGTTGATGTGCAGAATCGTGTATCTTTAGCTGAACCACAACTGCCCGAACCAGTTACGCAAACAGGAGTCACTGTTAGTAAGCAATCTAATAACATTGTGTTAGCGATGGGCTTATACAGTGAGAAAGGAGAGTACGACACTGTATTTTTAAGCAATTACGCCGACCTTTACATATCAGATGCCCTAAAAAGAGTCAAGGGTGTAAGCGAGGCAAGAATTTTTGGTGAACGCCGCTATGCAATGCGTCTTTGGCTTGATCCCAATCGCCTTGCAAGCCGCAACCTCACTGCTCAAGATGTAATTGATGCCCTGAATGAACAAAACCTGCAAGTGGGTGCCGGACAAATTGGTCAGCAACCATCTCCTCCGGGACAAATGTATCAAATAGATTTACGTGCTATCAGTAGACTAACGGATGCATCTGAATTTGAGGACATAGTAATTAAAACGAGTCAAGATGGATCTCTCATTAAGCTCAAAGACGTAGGACGGGCAGAACTAGGAGCAGAAAATTACAGTACTTTCTTGCGATTTCGAGGTCAAGAGGGTGTGGGAATTGGTATATTTACCACTCCAGGGAGTAATGTGCTGGACGTTGCCAAAGCAGTCAAAGCCGAGATGGCAGTACTAGCTGAAAAATTTCCACCAGGAATGGAGTATCAAGTTGCCTTTGATACAACCAGTTTTGTGGAAGCCTCACTCTCAGAAGTGTTGTTCACTTTGTTGCTGGCGATCGCTCTCGTCATCCTGGTAATCTTTATTTTCTTGCAGGATTGGCGCACCACCTTAATTCCCATTATCACCATTCCCTTGGCTTTAATTGGTACATTTGCCTTTGTTAAAGCCTTCAATTTTTCCATCAACACTTTAACTTTGTTTGGTCTAACCCTAGCAACAGGGATGGTCGTCGATGATGCGATCGTTGTCGTCGAAGATATTTCGCGTTTGATTCAGCAAGAAGGCATGACGCCGCGTCAGGCAGCTTCTGCGGCTATGCATGAACTATTTGGGGCTGTCATTGCGACCTCATTGGTGCTGATGGCTGTATTCGTCCCTGTTGCTTTTTTCCCAGGAGCCACCGGACAGATATATAAACAATTTGCTTTAACCATCGCCTTTTCGATCGCCATCTCTACTTTTCTTGCCGTTACCCTCACACCTTCTCTATCTGGCTTGCTACTGCGCCGCAGACCTAGACAGCGCGGTTTTTTAGGCTGGGTGTTTGGTAAATTTAACTCGTTCCAAAACTCGATGCGAAGAGGATACGAGTGGTCACTTAATCGCCTAGTAAGGATCAAAGCAATTGTAATTGGGCTGTTTATCCTCTCCTTGGGATTAACTGCTTGGTTGTATACCTCAGTGCCAACATCATTTCTTCCTGACGAAGACCAAGGTTACTTTATTACAATTGTGCAAGGGCCAGAAGGAGTTTCTCTTAACTACACCAGCAAAGTGATGCAACAAGCAGAAGAAGAAATTCTGAAATTGCCGGAAGTCACAGGTACTTTTGCTGTTGGTGGATTTAGTTTTAGCGGTAGCACTGCTAATAATGGTGTAATTTTTACAACCCTCAAACCTTGGCATGAACGTAGTCAGTCAGCGCAGCAAATCATTGGTAGTTTAATGGGTAAGCTCTCAGGAATCACTGAAGCCAGAGTCTTACCTGTGAATCCTCCCACCATTCGGGGTTTAGGTAGTTTTAGCGGTTTCCAATTTCAGCTACAAGACAGAGCAGGTAACAATGACTTAGCAACCATGCTGCAAGTTATGGGTCAGTTACTGGAGCGGGCAAATCAGGAACCAGACTTGCAAAAGCCTGTATACACTACTTTTGCTGCGAATACACCACAAATATTAATTGAAGTAGACCGTAGTCGTGCTAAAGCCCTACAAGTAGACGTTGATGAAGTATTTAATACTCTCCAGAATTACCTGGGTTCGCGCTACGTCAACGACTTTAATTTTGAACGACGGACTTACCGAGTATACGTGCAAGCAGATGCTCAGTTTCGCTCCAATCCGGAGGATATCGGGAAATTATACGTCCGCTCTGCCAACGATCAAATGATTCCCTTAAGTGATCTGGTCAAACTCACCCCTACTACTGGAGCGCAAACCATCAATCATTACAACTTATTCCGCTCAATTGAAATCAACGGTTCAGCAGCTCCTGGTAAAAGCTCTGGTCAAGCAATCCAAGCAATGGAGAACGTCGCCCAACAAGTTTTACCAACGAGTTTTGGTTACGAATGGTCGGGGATAGCCCTGGAGGAAAAAACATCCGGTGGTCAAGCACCAATCATTTTTGGTTTGGGACTCGTCTTTGTTTTCTTGGTATTAGCTGCTCAATACGAAAACTATGTTGACCCGTTAATTATTCTGCTATCGGTTCCCCTTGCTATCTTTGGAGCGCTGTCAGCACAATCACTGCGGGGTCTAGACAACGACATCTTTTGCCAAGTTGGTTTGGTGATGTTGATTGGTTTGGCAAGTAAGAACGCCATTTTAATTGTGGAGTTTGCTAACCAACTGCACGAGCAAGGTATGCCAATTACCAAAGCCGCAGTGCAAGCCGCACAGGAACGTTTGCGACCGATTTTGATGACAGCACTCTCCACACTATTGGGGATTTTCCCCTTAGCAATTGCCACAGGCGCAGGTGCTGGTAGCCGTCAATCTCTCGGGACTGCGGTGTTTGGTGGGATGCTTGTTGCTACGTTCCTGAGTTTGTTTATAGTGCCAATATTATATATAGTGATTGGAAATCTTCGCGATCGCTTTCTCAAACGTCGTCCACCTCAACAACCACCCCATCACCTGGAGGAAGATGGTCGGGTGACTACCGAAATTTATCGATAGCAGATACGGAGGAGACAAGAGAAAATCGGGAGACGCTTCGCTTAATTAAAAATGAAGATTGAATTTTTAATTTTTCATTTTTAATTTTTCATTCCGAAGGTGTCTCCCTTTTCTTCTATGTCCCCAGTCTTTTTTTGCTCAAAATAGTTGAAACATAGTTACATATGACACTAGTAAATGCAATTTCTAATCTTACTATGCCTTTGTTAGCAACCGCGACAGCATCAGACAGCACCTCAATTATGGCAGCAGTGCTGATTAGTTTAGTGGTTATATACCTTGCTAGTATAGTTGGTAGTGAAATTTGCGATCGCTTGAACATGCCACCAGTTTTAGGGCAGCTCTTAGGTGGTTTAGTTGTAGGCATATCAGCTTTGCACCTACTGGTATTTACTGATGGCGGTGGTGATACTGGCAACTCTGTTTTAATCAAATTCTTGATAGCTACCACAGGTTTAAGTATAGACGGAGTATCAACAATATTTCAAATCAATAGCGAAGTCATTTCTGTATTAGCAGAACTAGGTGTAGTCATTCTCTTGTTTGAAATTGGCTTGGAATCAGATTTAAAAGAATTACTTAAAGTCGGACCACACTCAGCAATAGTGGCAACAGTGGGAGTTGCAGCGCCATTCGCTGCTGGTACTTTTGGGTTAATGTACTTGTTTGGAGTGCCTGCCATACCTGCAATTTTTGCTGGTGCAGCCTTAACTGCAACTAGTATCGGCATTACTGCCAAAGTTCTATCAGAATTACAATATCTCAATCGCAAAGAAGGTCAAATTATCATCGGTGCGGCTGTTTTAGATGATGTGCTTGGCATCATCATCTTGGCCGTGGTTGCGAGTCTAGCCAAAACTGGAGAAGTAGAAGTTACAAATGTACTGTACTTAATTGTTAGTGCCGTAGCTTTCTTGGTAGGAGCAATTTTGCTGGGTCGTCTTTTCAATCCCTATTTTGTCAAGATAGTGGATGAGTTAAAAACTCGTGGTCAACTGTTGATTCCTGCCCTAATTTTTGCGTTCGTTTTATCATATATTGCTACAGCTATAAGATTAGAAGCAATTCTCGGAGCTTTTACTGCTGGATTAGTTTTAGCGGAAACACAGAAGTGTCGAGCGCTAAAAAATCAAGTTCTTCCAATTGCAGATTTACTCGTACCAATTTTCTTTGTGGCTGTAAGTGCTAAAACTAACATTGCTGTTTTAAATCCATTTGTGCCTGAAAATCGTGAAGGTCTGATCATCGCTAGCTTCTTGATTCTGGTAGCAATTCTGGGTAAAGTCGTCAGTGGCTTTACAGTATTTGATCAAGGAAAAACTAATCGCCTAGCAATTGGTGTTGGTATGATTCCACGCGGCGAAGTAGGACTAGTGTTTGCAGGTATCGGCTCAACCAGCGGCGTTTTGTCTGGTTCGTTGAATGCTGCCATCATCGTGATGGTGATTTTGACAACATTTTTAGCGCCACCTTTATTATCATTTGTATTTCAAAAACCAACTATTGCGGAAGGAGAAGCCGAAGGGGAAAGAGTATAATTTTTTCTTCTTACCCTTCGTTTCTTACGAGCATCCCACAGGTGATCGCCACCCGTACGTACAAATGAAACAACAAGTCAAATCCTTTCCCTTCTGCCTTATTTCTTAAGAGATACCAAAATGCCAACTATTGCTAAAAACAACAATGTCATTACGGTAATAATTATCTTTGCCGTCGAACCAGATCGTCAGCAGGAACTGATAGACACAATTATTGAATTCCTAGAAACAACGGTAAAGTATCAGCCTGGTTTTGTCTCATCTAGCATCCACAAAAGTATAGATGGGGTGCGGGTAATGAATTATGCTCAATGGCAAACTTTGGAAGACTACAAAGCTTTTATCAACAATTCCCAGGTGCAAGCCAATGCAGTCAAACTCGGAAACTTTTCTAAACCAGAGTCACACGTTTACGAAGTCGTTGTTTCCAAACCCGATGATGCCACACTTAAAATTACCAAAGGCGGTTTAATTCACCTTGCACAATTCCGAGTCCAGCCAGAAAACCAGATGCGCCTAGTGGAATTGGAGAGGGAATACGTAGGGGTTGGGTTGCAAAATCCCGGACTTATTTCTGCTAATTTCCACCGTTCACTCGATGGCGTTAATAATGTAAATTATGGGCAATGGCGCAGTTTTAATGATTTTGAAGAACTGCTTAAAGACCCAAAATACAAACCCTTAAATGAGTATTGGCAGGGTTTGGCAGAAAACGAGTTTCATCTATATGAGGTTGTATATACACAACCTGTTGATTCATAAACTTTGTTTCTTTGTCACGTTTTCCACTACAGTTGAGTTGTAAATCTGCCTGTAAGGAGAAGTTCTTGCAGCTCGAAAGCCACTATTTTATATAATGATTAAGGCGTAAGGTACTCTCGTTTAGAGCGTGGGAGCTTTTGGTTATTGCAATCATACCAAGACCAGTAGTGCTAAATAATATTGTGGATGTCTACTGGAAAATCTCAAATAATACCAAACTTACGCATACAAATTTATAGAACTGGGTTTCTGAGCTATAAGAGTCACAATTAACTCAGTTTATGCGTGAATCCTACAACAAAAACTGAATTTAAAGGAGATTTGCATTTATGTCTCAAACAAGTGTCACTGAATTTTTAGCAGCTGCTAAAAAAGACCAAGCATTAAGACAAAAACTCAAAGCCGCAATGGACACCCACGGTTGTGTCAAAATTGGCAAAGACAGTGGCTACGAATTCACTGCTGAAGAACTGCAAACACAACTTAACAGTATGTCCGAAGAAGAAGTTGCAGAAATCGTCAATCCTGGTGTTGCTCCGCGTCGGCACATCGATCCTCAATGAGCTTTTGCTTTTAAAACTATTAATTGAAACCAGGTTTCATGCTAACACGTTACTTTCAAAGCTAGCTGCGTAAATTTTAATCTACTGAAAACATCAAGAAAGAATATGGGCAAATTAGAGGGGAAAACTGCCCTGATCGCTAAAGGAACGGACGGTGTCGGTTAAGGCATCGTCCGCACTTTTGTGCATAAGGGACAGATGCAGTCGTAGCACCGCGAATAAAGGAGAAACTCAAACAACAGTTACGTGGTTATTTATAAAGACTTGATAAATTATCATTCAGGTAGATTCTAAAGTAGCACGTGGTGTTCCCTTGCAGCGACTGCGTTTGCGTAGACGCGATCGCAACTTATCTTAGAGTAGAGGGACGCAAAGATACGGAGATGCTGAAATTGATGTGTAGCAGAATTTTAGAGAATTGGTATTAGCCTTAGGCATTGCTGATTAAGGTACTAGAACCATGCTTCGGTTGTACCAACATTCCATAAACAAAGGGTAGCAAGAGGTAAAAAATCAATGAAAGTAGGTTCAGCATACACAAGATTACTGGTAAATGACTGGAAAGCTTGCTTTTTGTTCTATAAAGATTTATTGGAATTTGAAGTGGCTGTAGAAAATGAAGCAGACGGATACGCTGAATTTAAAGCTGGAGATATGAGGTTATCTCTATTTAGACGCCAGGAAATGGCCCAACTCATCCATAATGCTGACAAGCCACCCCATGCGGAATGCCAGGACACCGTAGCATTAATTTTTACAGTTCATGATTTGGAAGAGGAATATCAGCAATTAAGACACAAAGGTGTAAAATTCACCGCAGCACCAATGAATAATCCTTACTATGGCATCAAAACGGCTTATCTACGCGATCCAGACGGAAATCTGATCGGTCTATACGAGTTTTTAGCCTAATATTTGATAGTACAAGCTCCCAGAAAAATCTGTAGAGTTAATCCAAAATCCAAAATCCAAAATCTAAAATCCAAAATCTAAAATCCAAAATCTAAAATCCAAAATCTAAAATCCAAAATCCAAAATCCAAAATCTAAAATCTAAAATCTAAAATCCAAAATCCAAAATCCAAAATCTAAAATCCAAAATCTAAAATCTAAAATCGAATGACAAGGAGGTCGCATCATACAATGGCTAAACCTGTAATTCTGACGGTTGACGATGACCCTGAAGTCTTACAAGCCGTGGCGCGGGATCTGCGTCAGGAATATGGAGAAAACTACCGCATATTGCGCGCTGACTCTGGTGCTACCGCTTTGGAAACATTAGAACAAATCAAACTCCGCAACCATCCTGTTGCATTGTTTTTAGTAGATCAAAGAATGCCGCAAATGTCTGGGGTTGAGTTCTTACAACAAGCAATAACAATCTTTCCAGATGCAAAACGGGCTTTACTCACCGCCTACGCAGACACCGATGCAGCTATCGACGCCATCAACACTACACAAATCGATTACTATTTAATGAAGCCGTGGAATCCACCAGAAGAGCGGCTGTATCCGGTACTAAATGATTTGCTTGATGACTGGCAAGCAACATTTCACCCACCCTTTGAAGGTATTCGTGTCATTGGTAATCGCTGGTCGCCCTATTCCCATCAAGTCAAAGATTTTTTGGCACGAAATCAAGTGCCTTACGAGTGGATGGATATCGAATTCTCCAAAGAAGCTGAACAGTTAACAGAGTATGCAAACTGTAATAAAACACGCTTGCCTTTAGTAATTTTCCCTGATGGCGAACAATTGAGACAACCAACAAATTTAGAGATTGCCCAGAAAATTGGACTGCGAACTCAAGCAGAAAAGCCATTTTATGACTTAGCGATCATTGGTAGTGGCCCTGCTGGGTTAGCGGCTGCGGTGTATGGTGCATCAGAAGGGCTACGTACAGTGATGATTGAACGAGAAGCCCCAGGTGGACAGGCGGGAACAAGTTCCCGTATTGAAAATTACTTAGGTTTTCCCGTAGGTTTAAGTGGTAGCGATTTAGCACGTCGTGCCGTCACTCAAGCTAGGCGCTTTGGTGTGGAAATTCTCACACCCCAAGAAGCTACGGGTATTCGCGTAGCTCATCCATATCGATTTTTACAACTATCTGACGGTAGCGAAATTAGTTGTCATGCCCTGATTTTGGCGTTAGGTGTGGCGTGGCGACGATTGGATGTACCAGGAATTGAACGCTTGACTGGTGCGGGTGTTTATTATGGTGCAGCTCAAACTGAAGCAATGAGTTGTAAAGATGAAGATGTTTATATCGTAGGAGGGGCAAACTCAGCCGGACAAGCAGCTATGTATTTTTCCAAATACGCCCGTCGTGTGACGATGTTGGTTCGTGGCGAATCCTTGAGTATCAGTATGTCCCAGTACTTGATAGACCAAATCGCTGAAACACCAAACATCACAGTAAAAACATATACTAGTGTGATTGAAGTCAAAGGTGAAAGTTGTTTAGAAGCAATTACTATTAAAAATAATCGCACTGGCGAAATCCAAACACTTTCCGCGACTTCACTATTTATCTTTATTGGGGCAGCACCACGAACTGAATGGTTAGATGGCATGGTGCAACGAGACGATCGCGGTTTTATTTTAACCGGGCCAGATTTACAACGCGATGGACAACGCATCCCAGGCTGGAATTTAGAACGTGACCCTTATTTGTTGGAAACAAATATTCCTGGTATCTTTGCCGTCGGTGATGTGCGTCATGGTTCAGTCAAACGTGTTGCATCGGGAGTAGGTGAAGGTGCAATCTGCGTTCAGTTTATCCATCAGTATTTAGCTAAGGTGTTGTAAAGAAGGCGGGAGGAAACTATGTATTTTGGTGGTGAAATCAAAGATGTCGAGATATATAAAAAATCAGGAAAGACCTGGTTTTGATGAGTATTATCACAAAGTCAGATTTATTCTGCAATCAAACGGAATAGAACCAGTTAAGGTGGATATATGGGTGCATCCGAGTTACCCAGAAGACAGCCTAGTAAAAGTTGCTAAAACATTTTTACACAGGCGTTTACTTGATCTTGTGGAACTGGTAAGTGAAGATATTTATCAACCAGAAGAAGTAGACGCCCTTTGGCAAACTGTAAAACCTTGATAACTCTCCCCCTTGTCTCCCTTATCATCCTTGTCCCCACCTTCCCATCTCCCCACTGCCTCTATATTAATTGGACGATCGCGTACTTGTCCCCTTTGCTTTGGCCCCTCTCCGAATCGGAGAGGGATTAGGGCGTTGGTTTATTAACCATTTCGCCGTTGAAGTTTGGGAAGATTACTGATCACTTCACCTGCTTCTTTTAATTTATTTTCTTGAATCAAAGTCTCTGCTAACCCCAACCGAGCAGCAGGTATACCTGGGTTGAGTTTAATGGCTGCTTCAAATGCATCTCTAGCGGCTTTGTATTCCTCTTGTTCTAAGTAAATACGGCCCAACTTAATATAAGCAAGCACAAATTTAGAGTTCAAGCTCAGGGCAGTCTTGAGTTCCATGACAGCTTCTGATATCTTCCCTTTATTTTTATATGCTTCTGCCATCAGCAAGTGAGCCAAGGACATTTCAGGATCTAAGCTCAAAGCAAATTTCAATCTCTCTACAGCAGCATCATATTGCTTTTGTTCTATACATACTTGAGCAATACCCACCTGAGCTGGTGCAGACTGAGGATCTAAATTGAGAACATTCTCAAACTGTTCCAAAGCATGACTCAGTTTACCCTGTTTGAGATAAACACGTCCGGCATTCAGTGGAGCCTCAGGCATCAGAGGATCTAACAACATCACTGCCAAAAAATGATGCAAAGCCTCTTGGTAATGCTTTTGTGTGAGATAGATATTTCCTACAGCTAAATGAGCATGAACTGAGTTGGAATTAGTTTGTAGAACTTTTGTGAGTTCAGACAAAGCTTCATCATAACGTCCTTCTTTTGCCAAAGCAGCACTAAGCTGCAATCGCTCTTGTTCAGTTGTAATTGTTAGTTCATCTTGCTTCAACCGTTTGAAGCTGGGAGTAAACTTGTACATAACCACTCTGTTCTAGCTTCGTCAAAACTTTAGATACACTTTCTTCTAAGCTTTCCAAGTCAGTTCTACACTCTATATCTGCATTTAATGGTGGTTCATAGGGATCATCAATCCCGGTAAAGTTTTTAATTTGCCCAGAACGAGCTTTTTGGTAAAGCCCTTTGACATCTCTACGCTCACATACATCTAGTGGCGCATTTACATAAACTTCAATGAAGTTGTCAATACGCTGCCGCATTTCTTCCCGAATATTTCGATAGGGCGAAATAGCTGAAACCAGAACAATTACACCATTACGAGCCAGTAGACTAGCAACAAAACCCACGCGGCGAACATTTTCATCCCGATCTTCCTTACTGAAACCCAAACCCTTAGTTAAGTTTTGGCGCACAACGTCTCCATCTAAAACTTCCACCTTATAGCCTTGGGAACGCAACACTTTCTCCAAAGCACTGCTAATTGTGGTCTTACCTGCACCACTCAAACCGGTAAACCATAAAGTTACGCCGAGGTGCTGACGCTTACTTCTTTCCATACCATTGTTGGTAACTGCCTGATTCATTGCCTAATCCTTGGAGTTATTTCAGCAGGTTTAATATTTCTGTAGCTTGCAATACTTTTGCTGTAGATTTACTAACTACCTAAGCTTTTAAAGATATTTTGACAAAAAGATCACACATACTTTAAAAACTAGATTTCAGTAATAGCATATACTATACCCTTAAACCGTTGTTTAATTTTTTTAGTTTTAGTAAAGTTTTCTTTAAGTATTTACACGAAATAAAAAAATTACTTTTAAAAGGAGAGTTTTTTATATATAAAAGTATTTATACGGTATTATTTACCTAAATTCTTAAATTAGTGTGATTTTACTTCCTAAAAAACAGTAATTACTTGGTATGTATTTTTACAAATATTTATAATTAAATATTTGAGTTAAAGTAAAAATTTATATAGACTAATTTTGTATAAAGCTTTTATAAAATTTATTGACAATGTAATAAAAAAATCCTATAAATTAGACTATTGCCGAAGTAATAAAAAAGACTTAATTTATGTATTTTTAAGTAAAAACCGTATTTATTTTAATATTTTGATATACAGGATAAGTGCTTCTGCCTCAGTCTGTTGTATGTATTCAAGATCATGCTTTAGTAGCATTAATCAGGTTGCAACCAAAAATTTTAGGCTGAAATAGCTACTTCACTTTGAATTAAGACACATGGTTGAGTAACTGTTGATAGTAATGCTACGAAATTCACATTTTACTCAACGGTGTAAGTATGTAATACCTATGAAGCAACTTATCTATATTCCCTGTAATTTCTACCGGTACTTGCTCATCCTGAAATATATATTATGAGTCAATTTATCTGTTTCTCTGTAAGTCCTATTAACCTTGCTCATCCTGGTATAGCTGTTGCTACTACCCGTGCAGGTGGTATTGGTATTCTAGATAGAGAATTTTGTCATGACCTAAGACAAGCAAATCAAAATTTAGACCAATTATTGGCTCTAATTAATCCTAGTCAACCTGTAGGACTACGTTTATCATCTGCTCAGGTTGCTTCTAGTCATGGACTCTTGAAACGTTTGAGTAATCAACCTCATTGGTTAATCCTGTGTGGGTGGAATCCTAAGACGCTAGTAGAGGTTTTAGCATCACTGCCAATGGGGCGATCGCGTAAACTCCTACTAGAAATTACAGAGGTTGAACAAGCTCAAACTCTAAATACTCAACTAGAGAATCTCAATATTGATGGCTTAATTGCTCGTGGAAATGAAAGCGGAGGTTGGGTAGGCGAAGACTCCGCTTTTATTTTATTGCAGAAACTCTTGAGCGTTCAGTCACGTCCAGTCTATGTCCAAGGTGGAATTGGAATTCACACAGCAGCAGCCTGTCGTGCAGCCGGAGCAGCTGGTGTCGTATTGGATGACCAATTATGGCTAATGCCAGAATCACCCCTGCCACAGGAATGGCAGCGCCATCTCAGCAACCTCAACGGTCAAGAAGCAATGGTACTGGGCGAAAGGCTGAATGCTGGTTGTCGTGTCCTGTCCCGTCCAGGATTTCAAGTAATTACTAACTTGCAACAACTTGCCGACCAAATAGAAGTTGAAAACAACGGTTCAGCAGATAGTGTTCAAAAATGGCAACAACAAGCACAACCATTCATAGGTTGGGGTGAACCAGGAAAACTAGCTTGGCCAATGGGGCAAGCTGTAGGATTAGCAGCAACATTTCGCGATCACTACCCCACAATTGGCAAACTGATTCAAGCATTACTCAAACAAAGTCAAGAACAACTCAAAATAGCTCAACAACTACGTCCTTTAGATGCCAATGCACCTTTAGCAGCTTCCCACGGCACTCAATATCCGATTGTGCAAGGGCCAATGACACGGGTGAGCGATACCGCAGAGTTTGCTAATGCAGTTTCCCAAGCCGGAGGACTGCCATTGTTAGCTTTAGCATTAATGCGCGGTTCGCAAGTACGCAGCTTACTGCAAAAAACCCAACAACTATTGGGCAATCGAGCTTGGGGTATCGGGATGCTGGGTTTTGTGTCTCATGCGTTGCGTGAAGAACAAATCCAAGCCGTGAAAGAATTCAAACCTGCCTTTGCCTTAATTGCAGGTGGACGTCCCGATCAAGCAGCCCATTTTGAAGCCGAAGGAATTGCTACATACATCCATGTTCCAGCCCCACGCCTACTAAAAATGTTTCTGGAACAAGGGGCAAGACGGTTTGTATTTGAAGGTCGCGAGTGTGGTGGTCATGTTGGCCCCTTGAGTAGTTTTGTTCTCTGGGAAAGCATGATCGCCACCTTATTAGCAGATGTGCCAGCAGGTAAAGAATCTGATATACATGTGCTATTTGCTGGCGGTATTCACGATGCCCGTTCCGCAGCAATGATCGCTGCAATGGCTGCACCTCTTGTCGAGCGAGGCATGCGGATAGGTGTCCTCATGGGTACAGCATATTTATTTACCCAAGAAGCTGTTGCCTGTGGTGCGATCGTCCAGAAATTTCAAGAACAAGCCCTAGCATGTAGCCGCACCATTAACTTAGAAACCGGACCGGGACATGCTAGTCGTTGCGTTGTCACTCCCTTTGCCCAAGAATTCTACGCTACACGACGACAAATGATGGCAGCAGGCAGTCCTCCTGAGGAAATCAAAGACACCTTAGAGGATTTAACTTTAGGACGCTTACGCATCGCTTCCAAAGGATTGCAACGTACACCAGATGGTCAGGTGCAAACAGTAGATGAAGCACAACAACTGACTGATGGCATGTACATGATCGGGCAAGTCGCCACTCTCCGCGATCAAGTTTGTACTGTACGAGAATTACACCAAAATGTATCGGAAAATGGTACTAAGCTGTTAATATCTGCGTTCATTGAACAAGATAGAGAACAAGAAGTCACAACTCGTCCCTCAGATATCGCCATTATTGGTATAGGAACATTATTACCTCAAGCTCAGTATCCTGAAACCTTCTGGAACAACATTCTCCGCAAAGTCGATGCGATTACAGAGATTCCTGCTCAGCGTTGGGATTGGCGGCTCTACTACGATCCTGATCGTAACGCCAGAGATAAAGTTTATTCTAAGTGGGGTGGATTCTTAGAAGATGTACCCTTTGACCCACTGCGTTTTGGTATTCCACCCAAATCATTAAAATCCATTGAACCAGTGCAGCTGCTGGCATTAGAGACAGTGCGACGAGCCTTAGAAGATGCTGGCTATGAGTCTGGTAACTTTGATCGCGAGCATACCTCCGTAATTTTCGGGGCAGGTGGCGGCATTGCAGATTTAGGTCAGCAATATGCTACCCGTTGTGAAATTCCCCGGATGGTTGGTAAAACTGCACCAGAAGTTTGGGAGCGTTTACCAGAATGGACAGAAGAATCATTCCCTGGTTTGTTGTTGAATGTGATTGCAGGTCGAGTCGCCAATCGTTTTGACTTCGGTGGTCACAACTTCACAGTCGATGCTGCCTGTGCTTCTTCTTTAGCAGCATTGGATTTAGCAGTTAAAGAACTCGAAAGTGGACGTAGTAATGTGGCGATCGCTGGTGGAGTTGACACCGTTCAAAGTCCCTTTGCCTATTTCTGCTTTAGTAAAACTCAAGCTCTTTCACCACGCGGTAGATCGCGCACCTTCGACAAAACAGCAGATGGCATTGCTATTAGTGAAGGTATTGCCGTCGTTGTACTCAAACGCCTAGCTGATGCCGAACGAGATGGCGATCGCATTTACGGAGTCATCAAAGCCGTCGCCAGTTCCAGTGATGGTAAAGCTTTGGGGATGACAGCTCCCTTACCTGCTGGGCAAATGCGGGCTTTGAGACGTGCCTACAATAAAGCTGGCTTTTCACCCAATACCTTGGGACTATACGAGGCTCACGGTACAGGTACACCAGCCGGTGATAAAGCAGAGTTAGAAACTGTAATTAGTGTCCTGAAAGAATATCAAGCTAATCCCAAATCCTGTGCAATCGGCTCGGTAAAAACTTCCATCGGTCACACCAAGAGTACGGCGGGAATTGCTGGTGTCATTAAAGCCGTCTTGGCACTGCATCACAAAGTCAAACCCCCCCACATGAATGTTGATACACCCCTCGACCCCATCATAGAAGGTGAAAGCCCGGTGTATTTACCTAAAGAAGCCCAACCCTGGTTAACCCATCCCGATTATCCTCGTCGTGCTGGTGTAAGTGCCTTTGGTTTTGGTGGCACAAATTTCCACGCTGTTCTAGAAGAATATCGAGGTAACTGGCAAGCTGTCGCCCCAGGTGCTGATGCTTGGCCCTACGAGTTATTTGTATTCCGTGCTGAAAACCGTGCGGCTTTAGCTCAAGAAGCCAAATCATTGCTGACAGCCCTAAGTAACGATGCAGAGCCACGTTTGCAGGATATTGCCCACAGTTTTGCTCAACGCGCCCAAGCACGTCAGCATCAGAGTGCTTGTTTGGCGATTGTGGCTGAGAGTTTGTCACAGTTACGAGCAGATCTGGAAATTGCGATCGCCCACCTAGAGAATTGTCGGTCCCAAACCTTACCACCTCATATCCAGTTTGGTATGGCAGATCCTCAAGCCAATCAACAGGTCGCCTTTTTGTTTCCAGGACAAGGGTCGCAATATTCTGGTATGGCTCGGGAAACAGGGCTATATTTTAACGAAATACGTGGGACTTTCGAGTTTGTAGATCGTCAGTTACGCCAGTGTTTTCCCAAGTTGCTTAGCCAATATGTCTATCCACCCAGTTCTTACAACGAAGACGAAGAGAAGCAAAACTACAAACAGCTGATGGATACCCGGATTGCCCAGCCAGCAATTGGGGCAGTGGAAACAGGTTTGATAGATTTGGCAGCCAGGCTAGAATTGAAGCCCGTCATGGTTGGTGGACACAGCTTTGGCGAGTACACAGCCCTGCACGCTGCGGGAGTTTTATCCAGAGAAGACTTTTTTAACTTGGCTGCAACTAGAGGACGGGTGATGGCAGAAGCCTGTGCGACTTCCGTAGGAGCCATGGCCGCAGTCCAGACTAGCCGCGAAGATTTGCTCTTACGCCTCCAGAATTTTGAGGGAGTAGTGATTGCTAACCAAAATGCTCCCCGTCAATCGGTGATTTCTGGAGATAAGCAGGTTGTGCAACAGGTGGTAGATAGTTTAAACGCTGCTGGAATTACAGCCCGGATGTTGCCAGTTTCTGGTGCTTTTCACTCCGCTTTGGTAGCATCCGCTCAGGCCGCTCTCGCAGCGCCAATTTCCACCGTCACCATGCATTCTCCCCGCATCCCTGTTTATGCTAACTCCACAGCTCGCCCCTACGGCTCGAATATTAATGACATCCGTAGCCAGTTATCCAAGCAATTACTCAACCCAGTAGAGTTTTTGGGGCAAATTAATGCGATGTATGCCGATGGAGCGCGGATTTTCGTAGAACTCGGACCAAAGCATGTCCTAACTAATCTGGTTGGTCAAATCCTCGCCCAAAAAGAACACACTGCTGTGTCTTTAGATGGGCAAGGTGGGGGATTGCGTGGTTTATTGATGGCTTTGGGTACATTGTTCGTTCGTGGTGTCCACATCAAGTTAACAGCATTATTTGATGGTCGTGATGTACAAAACCTCAACCTATCTAAATTGGTCGAGTTAACACGTAAACCTGCTTTACCTCCAACAGCTTGGTTAATTAACGGCGGTAGTGCCAGACCACAAAACCAACGAGTTGGTCACACAGGTAAACTACCACCCTTAAATCAAGAAACTGCTGCTGCGATCGCACCATTACCGGAATTAAGCCCCAGGCTTAAGCCCCAGACAACCCCAACCCAGTCAGCACCTGTACAAGAACAATCAATACCAAAACCAGCTGTCCCTAAACCAGTCAGCACAGCACAAAAACCACAGCCTAACACTCACCTTGGATCAAAAAAGTCAGAAATCCTCATGAATCAACCAGCTATACCATCCACCCCAGCTAATGGCAAGAGCTTAAATGGCAATTCCTCGCCTTTGCCTGCACCTGCGAACCCACCTCAGCAAACAATAGGAGCAGGTATCTTACAAGCCTATCAGGCCTACCAAGAGACTATGCGTAAATTCTTAGCAGTCCAAGAACAGGTGATGAGCCAATTACTAGCTACACCATTAACAAACGTATCTGTACCTACACCTACGCCTGCTACTACTCCCTTACCGTCCCATAGACAACCAGAAAATCATTTGCCAGCTGCTCCACAACCTGTCACTGATCAACCACAAAATCATCTGCCAGTTCCTCTGCAACCTGTCACTGTTCAGCCAAAAAACGGTTCTGCACCAACCTTAACACCCAACAATAAACAAGAGCAGCTACCAGTTGCACCCCAGCCTATAATTCCTCAACCAGTGTCAGCGCCACCTGTACAGGAGATAGTAGTTAAACAAGTACCAGCACCCCCAGCTACTGCTCTGTCCTTACCAGATCGTGGCAGTTTAACTCAGACTTTATTAGGACTGGTGAGTGAACGTACGGGTTATCCAGCAGATATGTTGGGACTTGACCAAGATATGGAAGCAGAACTAGGTATTGATTCAATTAAGCGAGTCGAAATTTTGGGCGCACTTAACCAAGCTTTACCAGCCAGCTTTGCAGATAGTGTGCGTCAGCAAATGGAGCAGTTGACCAGGGTCAAATCTCTCAACGGCATTGTAGATAAAATCTTAGAAAATCTCCAACCTACGGCTGCGACAACGGTTAATACTGTCACAACTGCAAATCTCTCGGCTGCATCTGTCGGTGAATCGCTCAATCAAACCGAACTCACTCAAACTCTGTTGCAACTAGTGAGCGATCGCACTGGTTATCCTACAGATATGTTGGGATTAGACCAAGATTTAGAAGCAGAACTGGGTATTGATTCAATTAAGCGAGTCGAAATCTTGGGCGCGCTGCAAAAAAGTTTGCCTCAGTCCCTAGCAACTAGTGTACAGGCACGCATGGAAAGTTTGACCCGTGTGAAAACTCTCAATAGTATTGTTGAGCAAGTTCTGGCAATCTCAGCACAGGAGAATGGCCTGGGAAAGTCTCCAGCCCAGTTGCAAGTATCCCACGCTACGTAATGCAAGCACAGCTAGAAGCTTTGCCGCCACAGCAGCTTGCTTCGCTGACAGGCTTTTTCTTGATTACAGAAGATGGGCTATCCGTAGCCTCCCATGTTGCCGCCGCATTGCAACAAAAAGGAGCTACTACGGCTATTATCAACACCTCTACCTTAGCTGAACCAGAAAAACTAGAACAGGCGATCGCACTGGTTAGGCAACTTCACGGTTCTGTCACCGGAATTGTACATCTAGCTCCCCTCGCTGCCATTGATCTACCGGAAACACTGTCTGGATGGCGGCAAATCACCCAGATTCACTCCAAGAGTCTATTTCAATTACTGCACCTGTGTGCTGCTGATTTGCAACAAGCAGGGCAAAAACAAATGGGTTGCGTAGTAGCGGCCTCTTTACTAGGGGGATATTTCGGTCGCCAAGGTCAAGGTAGTTCTGGTTTACCTAGTGGCGGTAGTAACACTGGTTTCCTCAAAACCTTGGTAACAGAGTGGGCTGGAGTTCGAGCCAAAGCTATTGATTTTGACAACAGCTTATCCCCTGTTAGCATTGCTGAATATATTGTTAATGAGTTACTAAGTAGTGGTCGTTTGGAAGTTGGCTATCCCCAGGGTCAACGGACGATTTTCCAAACCGTTACAGCTACTTTGGCGAGGGAAAATCAACCTGCACAATTAACACCAATTAGTGATTGGGTAGTATTAGTTACAGGTGGTGCTAGGGGAATTACTGCTGAGATTGCTAATGATTTGGCACAATCCGGGTTAAAGCTGGTGATCACAGGACGAGCCGCAGAACCAGCAGCAGAAACAGCTGATACAGCTGGTATTGAAGATATTGCCTTACTGCGACGAGTCTTACTGCAAAGAGCCCAGACACAAAGCTTGACCCCAACCCCAATGCAGATAGAGCGACAACTGCAAGACTTGTTACGCGATCGCGCCATTGCTAAAAATCTCCAGCAATTTCGCCAAGCTGGCGCTCAGGTAGAGTATCTAGCAGTGGATGTGAGAAATGCTGAAGAGTTTGGTTCTGCGATTAACAGTATATATACTCGTTACGGTCGCTTAGATGCGGTTATTCATGGTGCTGGTATCATCGAAGACAAGCTCATTGCTGACAAAAACTTTGCTTCTTTGGAGCGTGTTTTTGACACCAAAGCAGATAGTACCTTTTTGTTGTACCGTTATCTCAGACCAGAATCCCTAAAGTTGCTCGTCTTGTTTAGCTCTGTTGCCGGACGCTATGGCAATCGCGGTCAATCTGATTATGCTGCTGCCAATGAAGTGATGAATCGCTTTGCTTGGCAAATGGATCGCTCTTGGTCAAATACGCGGGTCGTAGCCATCAACTGGGGCCCTTGGGATACCACTGGTATGGCTTCAGAAGAAGTCAAACGTCAATTCCGACAACGTGGTATAATCCCTATCCCATTATCAGCAGGTCGTCAGTTCTTTATTGACGAATTGCATTACGGACGCAAGGGTGAAACTGAAGTAGTTGCCGGAGAAGGCCCCTGGGAAGCCTACGAAGCTAATTTACAGGTGTCGCCTGAAAATCCCATATCAGTTAATCGCAAATCTCCGTACCTTTTATTACCCACACCCCCGCAACTGCAACCCAACGGCACTGTTACCCTAGAACACACCTTTTCTCTGTCCACTGATCCTTATCTAGAAGATCATCGCTTAGATGGTAAACCTGTTCTCCCTGCTGCTGGTGCTCTAGAGTGGTTTGGTGAATTTGTCCAGTCAGCTTGGCCAGAATGGCAAGTCACAGAAGTTTGCCAACTCAGAGTTTTACGAGGTTTAGTACTAGACACAGATGCTGGTAAAAAAGTTTTATTTAAGGCTCGTGCTTCTAGCCATGCTGACTCTGAATCCTTACAGGTAGCAGCAGAAATAGTTGACCCAGAGCGAAATATCCCCTTTTATCGAGCTTCTGTGATTCTTTGTCCCCAATGGTCAGAACTACCAACAAGCGAAATTTTACCATTATCTTCCGGAGAGAGGCTAGAACCTACTGTAGCTTATGATACGTATCTCTTTCATGGTCAACGTTTCCAGTTAATTACAGCCATTGAGCGATTAAATGATGCGGGTATTGATGCCCAAGTCATGCCTAGCCGACCTACGGCGTGGTTGAATACTCAACCAATAGCTAATTGGTTATTTGACCCCGGCTTGATTGATGTGGCTCCTCAGTTAGCGATCATCTGGGCGCGAGTACAACGAGGAACTACAGCTTTACCCGCGCGATTTGGCAGTGTCAAACGTTATGGGCAATCAATGCCTCATGGACAGTTGCGAATTGCCTTCCGAGTCAATCGCTTTGATGACCACAGCCTAAATTACGATGCTGTTTTTATTGATGAAAACGGCTATGTACGCTTCCATCTCAAGGACATTGAGAGTACTTGCAACACTGCTCTAAATCGTTTAGCCAGCCACCTATGATTGTGCCAAATTCATCTCACGACATTGCCATTGTTGGTATGTCTGCCTTATTTCCTGGAGCTAAGGATCTGCGTACATACTGGCAAAACATTTTAAATCAGGTTAATGCTGTTGGGGATGCACCCGAGAAATGGGCAAAGCCTTATTTTGACCCCGATTCCACAGCAAATGACCGCATCTACACTCGTAAAGGTGGTTTTTTAGGAGACTTGGCGGAATTTAATCCCCTGGAATTTGGGATCATGCCCAGTTCAGTGGATGGTGGTGAACCAGATCACTTTCTTGCTCTCAAACTTTCCTGGGAAGCGCTGCAAGATGCCGGCTACATTGATCGCCCCTTCAACCGAGAAAAAACAGGTATTATTCTCGGTCGTGGTACTTACATCAACCGGGGCTATAACACACTGTTGCAACATGGTCAAATTGTAGATCAGACCTTGGATTTGCTGAGGCAATTGCATCCAGACCTAGATGAAAACACCTTAAATGAAATTCGCAAACAGCTAAAAGCGAGCTTGCCACCTTTTACAGCTGAGATGGCGCCAGGACTAGTGCCAAATGTGATTACAGGCCGCATTGCTAATCGCCTCAACTTGATGGGGCCTAATTACATTATTGATGCAGCTTGCGCTTCTTCCTTAATTGCTGTGGAACTGGCGATGAAAGAGCTATTAAGCGATCGCTGCGACATGGTTTTAGCGGGAGGTGTTCATGCTTCTACCCCACCGCAAATTAACATGATTTTTTGTCAGTTGGGTGCTTTGTCTCGCAGCGAGATTAAACCTTTTGACAGCAAAGCTAGTGGTACTCTACTAGGGGAAGGTTTGGGAATTTTAGTTTTGAAACGGTTACGCGACGCCGAAAAAGATGGCGATCGCATCTATGCTGTTCTCAAAGGTGTTGGTAGTTCCAGTGATGGCAAGGCTTTGGGACTTTTAGCACCACGTCTGGAAGGGGAAGTGCTGGCACTACAACGTGCCTACCAAGACAGTAGTATTGATCCTACGACTGTCGGCATGATTGAAGCGCATGGTACAGGCATCGCCTTGGGAGATCAAACAGAGGTACGCTCTTTAACCCAAATTTTTGGTCAGCGTCAGGAGCAATTACCCAAGTGTGCTTTGGGTTCTGTGAAATCAATGATTGGTCACTGTATTCCCGCAGCCGGCGCAGCAGGAATTATCAAAACAGCACTGGCACTTTACCACAAAATCTTGCCACCAACGCTGTGCGATGAGGTGAATCCTGGGCTAGAAATCGAAAAGACTCCCTTTTATATCAATACACAGGCACGACCCTGGATTCATGGCGATCGCTCTATACCAAGACGCGCAGGTGTCAACTCTTTTGGCTTTGGTGGTATTAATGCCCATGCTGTCTTAGAAGAGTACCCAACCCAACCTGTACAATCAACTAAGTTACTACACCAGCAATGGCCTACAGAACTGCTGTTGTTCTCAGGTGATAGTCGTTCAGTGCTGCTTGAGCGCATTCAGCAAGTCCAACAAGTACTGCAAAATAATCCCCAAGTAACTCTCGCTGAAATTGCCTACACCTTATCAACTCACCCCCTCGGTTCTCATCGTCTGGCTGTAGTCGCTAAGGATATCTCAGAATTACAGAAAAAACTCAGCCAAGCAGTTGAAAAATTACAAAATTCTCCCAGAAGCCGATTACAAACTCGTAACGGCATTTATTACGCAGAAGTTGATGCTAATGACAATCCTGGCAAGACAGCCTTTATATTTCCTGGTGAAGGGTCGCAATATCCCCAAATGTTGGCTGATCTGTGCCTTTATTTCCCGCAAGTACGCGAGTGGTTTGACTTTTTAGACGCTACTTTTAGTGAGAGACGGGCTTATTTACCCAGCCAACTGATTTTTCCGCCACTGACCAGCTTAACGGAAACAGAACGTCAAAATACCCAGCAGCGACTATTTGATATGGATGTCGCTTCCGAAACTGTGTTTACTGCCAGCATGGCATTATACGAATTGCTGTGTAACTTAGGCGTTAACTGCGATGTCATGGTGGGACACAGTACAGGCGAGAATGCAGCACTGATTGCTTCTGGCACTGTCCGTTTATCTAATCGGATAGAATTGATGTCCAAAATGCGCCTCCTCAATCAGATTTACCTAGATTTAGAGGTGGCAAACAACATTCCTAAGGGCGCATTGTTAACTGTTGGGGCGATCGCACCTGAGATTTTGCAACAAGTCTTGACTGAGTTTGATGGACGCTTACATGTGGCAATGGATAATTGTCCAAATCAAGTGGTTCTGTTTGGCAGTGTTAATGACATCGATGTAGCCACCAGTAAGTTGCAAGCAGTAGGTGGGATCTGTACCCGTCTACCTTTTGATCGTGCTTATCACACATCTTTGTTTGCACCCGTCGGGACTGCTTTCCTGGCATTCTACAACGATTTGGATGTAGGTTCGGGTCACACACCTCTTTACAGCTGTGCGACTGCGGCACCATTTCCCCAGGAACCACAAGCGATTCGGGCGTTAGCAGCACAACAATGGTCTAGTCGAGTGCGCTTCCAGGAAACAGTTCAAGAACTGTATGAGAGTGGAGTTAAAAATTTTATTGAGGTCGGGCCTAGTAGTAATCTTACTGCCTTTGTCAGTGATATCCTCCACGGTCGAGAACACCAAGCCATAGCCAGCAACAGCCAACGGCAATCCGGCTTGGAACAGATTCAGCATTTGTTAGCACGGTTGTTTGTCAACGGTAATCGTGTGGATACAACCGCGTTGTACTTGCATCGACAAATTACCCCTGTTAGCCTAGATACCACAACGCAGGTTGGCGAAATTCAAAAGTCCAGCCCTGTGTTAGAACTGACAATGCCAGTTCTGCGTTTGCAACCAGACTTTGTCACCACTGTCCGGGAAAAATTGCAAATAAACAAAGTGGCTGCGATCGCGCCAACGCCACTTAATCCACCTGCAATTGTTCCGTCTGCTACATCTGTAGTTCAACAATCAGAACCAGCAACAAACGACTCATCTAGCACGATTCCAGTTGTGACCACCGTTGTATCAGAAAAGGTGAATGACACAGTTGGGATTACCACTTCTGTGAAACATGGTGTAGTAGAAGACAGTATTTATGCTACTGATGTAGTTACTCTTAGCACATATAAAGTTTTTGCAAATCCAAGAGAAGACCAATTTTATACTGATGAAGAGCAGCGCTTGTCAATTATCTTTGACCACTTTAACTTGATGCAAGAATTTCTTGATAGTCAAGCACGGGTGATGACAGCGCTGCACTCTCACCTGGCTGGTGTAGATAATGGGGTGATTGATCCTGTTGTCAATATGTCTTTAGTACTGCCAGAGGTCAACGACTGGCAACCATCCACCTTTGATGAAACTTTTCCGCTCTTAGGTGAGATTCTGAAACACGATACCCAGCATCTTGACTGCCAACGTCGCTTTGATATGGAGCGAGATATTTTTCTCTACGATCATACTATTGGCGGCCAAGTATCTCAAAGGCATTTAGACTTGTTTCCACTACCTGTAATTCCATTCACTGTTAGCATGGAAACCCTTGCAGAAGCAGCAGTTTACCTGGTGGGTCAAGATAAGGTAGTGGTGGGACTTTATGATCTACGCGGTTATCGTTGGCTGGCTTTAGATCGTGGCGAACTCACTCTCAAGATCAAAGCACGGTTGCAACCCCAACCAGATGCCCAAACTTGGGAAGTAAAGGTACAACTGTTCCAAGTGGGACAAGGCAGCACTATCGATCACTTGGTATTTGAGGGTAATGTACGTCTGGCAAATCAGTTTCCAGCATCGCCTTCACCAATGCTTTTTCACATCGAGACACCTGCACCTTCCCGTTGGTCTGATGCCGATTTGTACCGCACCGGGATGTTCCATGGCCCACGTTTCCAAGGTGTGAAGCACATTCGCCAATGGGGTTTACAGGGAATCGAAGCTGATTTGGAAGCGATCGCTATTGAAGATTTCTTCAGTAATACCCAACAGCCAATTTTTCAAATAGATGCAGGTTTGCTTGATGCTGCTGGACAATTAGTCGGGTACTGGGTTTCGGAACAGTTTGGCACAGATTTTAATGTTTTCCCTTCCAAGTACGGGCATTTCATCAGTACGTATTACCCCTACCGCCCAACAGTGCAGTGTTGTGTCGGGGCTTAATGCGTTTTACTAGTGAGTGGCAAACTGAGGCTAGCTTTGATTTTCTGGATGTCACAGGTCGGGTAATCGCTCGTCTAGAAGGATGGCAAGACCGTTATTTTAGCGTGCCACATAGATATTACCAATGTCGCTTGCATCCCCAAACAGCTTATTTATCAGATGCTTGGCTACAAGCAGAAACTCAAATGGTGGTGCGACGGATTGAACCCTTCCCAGAACATTTTCTAGATGATTCTTGGAGTATTTGGAAACGTGTTCTAGCACATCTCATGCTGAATGAATCAGAACGCCTTTTCTGGTACAATCTACCAGAAAAAGGGACAGAACGTACGGATTGGTTAATTGGTTGCATTGCTGCTAAAGATGCCGTCCGTCAGTGGGCAAAGCAAAACTTTAATTTGGAACTTGCCCCGATTGATATCGAAGTTATTAGCACTATCACAGGTAAGCCTGTTGTCCGTTGTCCAGAGTTGGAGGCGATGGCAGGAGTTTTACCAGAGGTTGCCATCAGTCACAGTCAAGGTTTTGTAGTCGCAGCGATCGCACACTCAGGAAAATCTATCGGTATTGATATTAAGCATTTTGACTCTTTGCGTATTGAAGACTTAATGGCTACTGCCTTCAGTAAATCCGAACTGCAACGACTGCCACAACGACACCAGAGTAGCATCACCGGGCTGTGGTCTGCTAAGGAAGCTGTCGCCCAAGCACTAGGTACAGGACTGCAAGGCAATCCGACGCAGTGGTTAATTACCCACGTTTCCAGTGATGGACAGTGGACCACTGTCAACTACGGTGGTGAATCATTTGTCGTCCAGCTTTGTTACGGCGATCGCGAAGTATTGGCTATCTGTCAGCACACCTAAGTGTGAAGTAATAACAAATGACAAATGACGGTCCCAACTAATTAACTTTATTTTGTGCCAACCTACTTACTCACAAATTTCTTTCACAACAACCTTTATGCAAGCCATAGACTCTCCGATTCAATCAACAATTATTGATATCCTCAAAGACATCATCCAAGACTGGGATTTGGAATCTGATGAGATCAGTCTTGATACCCAGCTAGTAACAGACCTCAGCTTTGCCTCTATCGATATCATCCATTTTGTTGTTGCTATAGAAGACCATTTCAAGCAGAAATTTGGCTTTGCTCGATTGTTAATGCAGGATGGTCGTTACGTTGATGACTTAAGCGTAGGACAGCTAGTGAATTTTGTTTCAAGCCAATTAAACGGAGGGGTGTGATGACAAAAACATTATTTATAGGATTAGATGGTGCGACTTTCACCGTTATCAATGAGATGATCCGTGACCTACCGGATGTAGGTGTGACAATGCCCTTTTTGAAACAGTTTATTGAAAACGGTGCGCGGGCTAAATTGCTTTCTACTCCTAATCCTCTGACTCCTCCAGCTTGGGTTTCTATCATGACTGGTCGAACTCCCGGAAATCACGGTGTCTACGACTTTATTCGTGCTGAAGAAAAAGCAGGGGATGTCTTTTTTACCCTTTACGATGCCAGAGATATTCGTACAGAAACTATTTGGTCGATCGCCAGTCGCCAAAATGCTACAGTTGTAGCTTTAAACTTTCCCTTCACTGCTCCACCCTTACCAATTAATGGAGCTTTAATACCAGGTTTTGTTCCTTGGAAACACTTGCGCCGCAACACAACTCCAGCCAATTTATATGATCGTCTCAAGGAAATTCCAGATTTTGATCCTAAGGAATTAGCTTGGGACTTTGACCGTGAAAAACAAACCTTGGAGGTTATGACCGATGAAGATTTAGAAAACTGGGTTCGCTATCATATCCCTCGCGATGAACAGTGGTTCCGAATTGCCGAGAAACTTCTCAAAGAAGATAACCCCGACTTGATGGCAGTATTATTTGATGGTGTAGACAAACTCCAGCACCAAATCTGGATGTTTCTCGATCCTGCCTTGATACCAGCTAATCCTTCTCCTTGGCAAAAACGGATGCGGGAACTGTGTCTAGAGTATTTCCGCAAGTTAGATACTTATATTCAGCGCCTAGTAGAACTTGCTGGCCCTGAAGCTCAAGTATTTATGGCCTCCGACCACGGCTTCACAGCCACAACAGAAGTGGTTCGCATCAATACCTTTTTGCATGAAAAAGGTTACTTAGTATGGAAAGAAACAGACGGTTCTGAAGCAAGCAATAGACGTGAATCTAGTTGGTTTGCCAATCTAGATTGGGATAAAACTCTAGCTTACTGCCGTACTCCCTCCAGTAACGGCATCACAATCCGTGTAGCCGAAAAACCAGGAGATCCCGGTGTTCAGCCTTCAGAATACGAAGCCTTCCGGGAAAAACTAATTTGTGATTTGGAGAATTTCCGAGATCAGAATACAGGCGAAAGGATTATCCAAGCAATTCATAAACGGGAAGATGTTTATTCTGGAGCTGCTATGCATGAAGCTCCTGACTTAACTTTAGTGCTGCGCGACTATGGTTTTGTCTCGATCAAAAATTACCAACCTGCGGTTGAACCGCGTGAGACACCAGGAGGAACTCATCATCCTGACGGTATTTTCCTAGCAGGAGGATACGGAATAAAATCCAATTATGAAGGGAAGCGCCAAAATGTTGTAGATGTTCCAGCTGCTCTGCTGTATAGTCTTGGTCTACCAGTCCCCGCAGATTTTGAAGGTTATGTACCTGAAGAGTTTTTCACTGAAACCCAATTAGATTTAAAACCAATCAAAATTGGTGCTTCTACTGTTACTGGCGAAGAAGCAAATACAGGAACTGGCGATATTAGTGAGGACGAAAAACAACAAATCATTGCTCAGCTACAAATGCTCGGTTACATGGAGTAAAAAGTATTTTTAAATTAACTTGCTAGGAAATACAACAAATACTCCAATCCTGTTAAAAACTGGGATGAGTAAGAAAAAAAAGAGGAGAGAAATTTATGAGTTTCTCTCCCTTATCTGATCCACAAAAATCTCAAAAGCTAAAAATTTTCTGCTTTTAGTAACATTTTTTCCAGCAAAGTCCCATTATACAAATAAGTAATATTTTGAGCCAAAACTTCCTGTTATTTTCTCATGTATAAACCATTAAAGAACCGTTGGCGTAGAGATTTAGAAATTAAAAGAATTCCACAAGTAGGGAAAAAGCCTGAATGTTACCAAGTTAAAATTCCCAACTCTGAGCAAATATTTGAATTCGGATTGGAAGAATATTTTCTTTGCCAATCGATGAATGGAATAGCTACTCCATCCGTAATCATTGATAAATTTATATCTCGTTTTAATACCCTACTAGCAGAAGAAGATTTCTACCAATTTTCTCGTCAAATTGCAGAGTGTAATCTTCTCGAACCATTTACATCTGAAGCAGATATAGAAAATGCAATACAGGAACCATTATTAGAAATTAAACAAAATGAATATACCAGAATATCTTCTGGTATGAATTTTTCTAAAAAAGAAAAAATTAAATCTCAAGTCTACATATGGTCTGCTGGCAATCCTGGTAAAACATTTGCTGTTATAAAAAATATTTTTGCACCATTTAGTCTGTTATTTCAATTATCAGTTTGGGGATTGATACCTGGTATACCCATAGCTTTTTTAACTTTATTTAATAATCAATTTCTCTTGTGGTCTGATTATACTTCTGGAATTCATTCTTTACCTTATCTACAAATTTATGCATTTAATCTTATTTTTGCATCTCTAACAGCTAAACTAGCTCAGGGTGTAGTGCTTACTTATTATGGTGGCACAGTTACGAAGTTTGGCTTGGTTCTTGCTGCTGGATTTTTACCACGCTTTTATATTGATCGAGAGCCTATGTGGCAGCTTCAGCGTCACAGACAATTATGGACACTAGCAATTCCTGTGATTGTAAGACCAATTTTATTTGTTTTGGGTGTTTTAGTTTGGTACTTACATCGTGAAACAGGAACACAATTGAGCAATTATGCTCTTTTACTAGCTCATGCCAGCTTTATAGATTTTTTACTAGATGCAAGTCCTCTATGGCCTTCTGATGGCTATGTATGGACAACTGCTTATTTTCGTCTACCACCTAATTTGTTTCAACGGTCTTTTTTGGTTTGGGATATGTTACTTAATCGCCGTCCCCTACCAAAATCATTACCTAAAAAACAAAAATTAGGACTGCAACTGTTTTTGCTGGGTGCAGGATTTTTTTCAATATCGATGATTTTGACAATCATTTATTTTGCTGCTGGGGGTTTAGCAGAAAACTTACCCGGAATTTTAGGTAATGGTACTACCTATATATTTTTATTTGCACTGTTAGCACTCGTTTTACGCCAACCAATATCTAGATGGTTGAACTCCCATAAATTTAATAATTTAGTGACAAGAGATATGATTACATCAGCAAAAGAATCAGAATACGCAAATCAGAAAGTTAATAAATCTTGGTTAGGTACATTTTTAAAAGCATGTACAATGCTTGGAGGCTTGGCTCTTTTTTTACCATATCCATACCGTTCTGGTGGTCAAATTAAATTAATAACTTCTAAGCAACAGCAAATACAAGCTGAAGTTGAAGGAAAAATTACACGAGTTTTACTCAAAGGTGGTGATGGTACTTGGGTAAAAGCCGGAACTGTAGTAGCAACTATGGAAGCTCCAGAAATTAGCAACGAATTTTCTAAAACAGAGGAGCAAATAAACAGTAAACAAGCTGATATGAGAAAGCAGGAAGCTGAACTAGCTAAGCTACTAGCTACTCCTAAAAAAGAAGATATAGAAGTTGCTAAACAACAAGTAGGAGTTGCTAGCCAACAAGTAGAAGTTGCTAAGCAAAAAGTAAAAGTCGTACAACAAGAAGTAGAAGTAGCTAAAGGAGCGCTTCAGACTGCTATTAGTAAAGCTGAATTTAGTCTTCGTGAAGCTGAAAGATTTAAGTATTTGTCAGAACAAGGTGCTTATTCTCGCCAACAATATGAAGATGCTGATAAGCGTGCCACAACAGATCGTAACACCGTCGAGGAAATGAAGCAAAATGTTGAAAAAGCTCAACAAAGTCTACAGGAAGCAAAAGGAGATGTCGCAGTTAAATATCAAAAAGTAGAAGAAGCAAAAGCTAATCTCAGTTTAGTAAAGAGTGGACCTTATCCGGAAGAACTAGACGCCGTGCGTCAGGAGATAGCTGCTACTAGAGCAGAAATCCAGCGTCTTCGCCAACAACTGTCATATCTGAATAGTCAGCTTAAACGTACTAAGTTAGTCATGCCATTTGATGGATATATAGTTACTTCTGAATTGCAGCAAAAAGTAGGTAATTATTTAGATAAGGGCGATACCTTTGCTACTGTAGAAAACTCCCGCAATATTTATGGAGAAATTCAAATTCCTGAATATGAAGTAGGTGAAATTATTTCTGGAGGAAAGGCTGAAGTTAAGCTGGCTGCATATCCCAATGATCCTTTGATTGGACATGTAGTTTCAATTGAACCTATTACCAGCACTGATGATTCATCAAGTAAGGTTTCTGTTAATCAAACCTCAGGTACAACGCTAGAATCTACAAATGCAACATCCGGTCGAGTAGTGAAGGTAGTAGTAGAGTTTCCCAGAACTAGCAGAATTTTAAAATCTGGTATGTCTGGTTATGCAAAAATTGAGGGTAAAAGTATGCCTGTAATCATAGCGTTTACCCGTCCTATTGTTCGATTTATTCAAATTGAATTGTGGTCTTGGATTCCTTGAATTTTATTAATTGACAAATTTTTCTAGAAATTACATAGCAAAAAGTTGCAAGACAGATTATGGATATAGAAAGAGTTTATGGATCTAGTAGTATAGAAGAAATTAAACAGCGCCAAGCCCAGATGGAATATCGCCAGCTTTGGTTAAAAGCACTACGTGACGAAAATCAGCTAGAACTTGAGTCGCTTTCCCAAATCAAAGAAGATGTAGTTACAGAAACGAAACAAGTTAATTCTCTGGCTAAGATTATAGGATTTTTCAAGGGGAATAAATCTCAGAATAAACTAGAAGAAAGCTCAGAGGAAAATCACCAAAAGCCTAAGCTTACTCAAGGAAGTATGCTGGAATTTATTGACGATATGTCTCATTTTGCTTTGGAACTGAATCTTAGTTTCACAACACCAGATGAGATTAAACAACGTCAAGAAACACTAAATAACCGTCAAGCTTGGCTACAAAAATTGTTGAAGACAACAGAAAAAGAACTCAATTTAATTACTACAGTAGAGGAACAAAAAGCGAATGAGGATGTCAAAGAAATCAGTGAAACCTCACAAACTGTCTTGAAAATGATGGATTCTAAAACTTGAGTATAAAAAAGAGACTTTCACTATAGACAATTGTGATCTCTGTTCATGTGTATCTAGAATATTGGCAAGCAATTATTTTGTGTAGAGTCAGCAATAGATTCTTTAGACTAATCAACTGACTTTCTAGTAGTTTATCTGTTGTATTGAGGAAGTTGGTGTGAAAAATAAAAATTTTCTAAAGGTACGAATAGCTAGATGTTTTGCCTTACTTATGCCAATAACTTTATTGATATCTCCTACTGTGACGGCTTGTTCTTCTAAGTGGAATGATAATCACGTGTTTGCTCAGTCTTCACCAACCTCAGTAAGCGATCGCTCATCAGTTGCATCTACATACACATCTAATCAACAAGTTTATGATGTTGGGATTGTGGACAACATAATACTCAATGATGCCCAACGCAACCGTCAGATACCAATTAAGGTTTCTTACCCGGAAGGACAACAAGGGTCGTTTCCTGTGATTATCTTTTCTCATGGGGCTGGTGCTTCCAAGGATGATTACGCTCCTCTGACTCGCTTTTGGGCTAGTCAAGGATATATCTGCATCCAGCCTACCCATGCAGATTCAATAGCCTTAAACAGGCAACAAGGTAACTCTGAAAACTTGCGTGAAAGCGTCCGACAAATGCTGGGCGATGCCAAAGGTTGGAAAGACCGTGCAACCGATATATCTTTTATTATTAGTTCTTTGAGTGAACTAGAACGCCAAGCACCACAGTTAAAAGGCAAAATGAATACTCAACGTATTGGTGTTGGCGGTCATTCCTATGGTGCTTATACTGCTCAGTTGGTCGGCGGAGCAACCATTGATATACCAGGAGGAGCTAAAGCACAAAGTTTCGCGGATCGTCGCGTGCGTGCGGTCTTGTTGTTGTCTCCTCAGGGAGCTGGTCAACAGGGACTGACTCGTAACTCTTGGGCAAAAATAAATCTGCCGATGATGACGATGACAGGTTCCAAAGATAGAGGCGCTCAAGGGCAAGGACCAGATTGGAAAGAGGAGCCTTTTAAGTATTCTCCTGCAGGCGAAAAGTATCTTGTTTTTATAGAGGGGGCTTCCCACTTTTCATTCAGTGGTAGATTTGCTGACGGTGGACAAGCTAGGGGTGAAATAGGACGACAACGTGGTTGGAGGTTACGAGAACGCTTTGGTGGTCGCCAAGGTGGTGGTTTTGGGGGTGGCGATCGCAGATTTTTTGGTGGTGGTCAACAGCAAGAAGGAACCATCTTTAGTTATGTAAAAACTGCTAGCCTCTCTTTTTGGGATGCCTATTTGAAACAGGATAGCAAAGCTAAGGAATTCCTCAAGTCTGATGCACTCAATTCTGAAAGCAATGGAGATGTGTCAATTTCTTTCAAATAAAATTATATTCTGGTAATTTGCTTGTAAGAATATTTTTTCACTAAGGACTGTTTAGTCCTTAATTTTTTTATGTATAAAGGAGGGCTGAAGTCCTCGTTAGGAGTAAATTCAGATGAAGAACTACAAATTCAGGAAGACAGCTATCTTATACCAATTCAAAAAATGTTTGCGACAGATAAGGCATTGAGGATGAAGTCATAACCAGTCAAAGAAGCAGCAATTTGAGGAGTGAGGAGAGCTAGGAGTTGAGCAACCTTGGTTTGCAGATGCTCCAGGTGATCAAATAGCTCCCATTTCAAGTCTTGCTTGAGATATTCCCAAACGCGCTCTATGGGATTCAGTTCAGGAGAATGAGCAGGCTGGAACAAAAGAACAATATTCTCTGGAATTTGTAAACGTTTAGCTTTATGAAATAAGCCGTTATCAACTTGGAGAATGTTAAGTGATTTGGGATAACAGGCAGCGAACTCGTTCAAAAATTGTTGGTAGCATTCGGTATCAACATGAGAAAACTGCCAAAATAAACTTTCCCCAGTAAGTGGTTCAACTGCTCCATATAGCCAGAACGCTTTAAATTGCCACTGCCAATCACCAATAGGCTTAACTCCGGGAAGAGTAATTTTACGTCCTTCAATGGTTTTGAGTCCAAATCGACTCTCATCTTGTACAAAATAACGAATATTTTCGTACTGGGGCAAGATAATGGCACTGTATTGAGCAATTAATTGCAAGTCATCACCGAGTTTTTTTAAAAGACTCTAGTTTTTCTTCGTCCTGTTTTCGGTTACGCGGACGTGGGACTTTCAGCTTGGCTTTGAGCCTGTAACGTGCCAGATGATGTACAGTTGCGTACTCAGCTTGCACACCCAAGGTTTTTTCTAACCAATGTTGTATTTGTGTGTACCGTTGAAACCCACCTTCTGGTTGTTCGAGTTGTTTTTTCAAACTCGATACAGCCCAATCTGGTATTGCTCTTTTTCGACCTGAACTCGTTCCAAATTCAACAACCGCCTCAATTCCTCCTTCTCGATAATCTGCCAACCATCGATGTACTGTAGCTCGATGTTTTCCCAAGATTTTAGCAATCTCACTTACACTCATTTCTTGCCCTTTAATCAGATATAGGGCTTGTATACGTTCTTTGCTCCGAGACTGTTTTTGATGTCTGAGCAACTTCTCTAGTTCCTCGACACTATCAACTATCTCGATCTGTGTTACCCCTACCATCACATACCCTGAATGCTACTTCTGTCTATTTTTACCATCTGTCGCATTCTTTTTTCAAATTGGTATTAGTTGGAATTGCGTGCATAGCGATCGCAATTCCATCCTTTCTCATATAGGTTTACTCATACCCAAATTCTCTAGCCATCTTAATCACTTCAGGCATAAAACCTTTGTTGTCTGGACGCCAGGGTAAAGGTCCCTCTAAATGGCTAGGTTTAATGGTTGAGGCGCGATAACCAGGTGACTTGAGAAAATTGGGGTCGTTACCCAATTGAGCGCCATAGGGGCCTAAACAAGCATATGGAGAGTTTTCAGGATGCAACATGATTTCATAGATTGAATCATCCCAAGAAAGATTTAACCAGTTACATATTTTTTCAAAATATAAGCGAGGATTACTTAACATCTCTTCGCCACGTAAGCACATTTGTTGCTCAGGAGGAATAGTACTTAAAAATTCCAATATATTACATTGCATTTTATACCACGAAAGCTGAGGATCAACTGTAGGTGGGTCTGTTGAATAATCAATAGAATTGGCGAGTATAGCCATTAAACCATCAGCAATATTCATGATGGATTTTCCTTGGGTTCTAGGATGGCGAATTAGATGCAGATAATAAGCATTGGGAAAATTTTCATGCATCCGGTTAAGAATTTCGAGTTTGGTAGAGTAGGCAGGACTTTTGTCTACAATGCGTAGTGGTGCTACTTTACGACACAGTTCGACATATACTTCACCATTAGTCTTATTCATCCGGGTTAGAACCCAACGACGTGCCATTTCCACTGATGCAATTGTTTGTTCACCTGCGTAGAGTTGGGCAACTGTACGCAACAAACCATGCATTTGAAACTGACGCATTCCCTTCATGCGTTCTGATAGTTGTTCTAAAGTATCGGTAATAAACAAATTTAGTTCTGGCATCCCGTAAGCTTCAGGATGCTGACCTAGCATGGCGCAAATTAAGGATGTAAAAGAACGCGGAGAACCCAGGATAAATAGAGGTGGAGGAACTGACATATGTGACTGCAAGAAGATATTCAAAAGCCTGTTTTAAAAAGTTTGTAAAAAATTTACTGGATAAAGGGAAAAATACTTACTTTTTCCCTTTATCTTTTCCTTTTTTCCTACAGTCTCTGGTTTTTTCCGGCAAATTTAGCGTGACACAGTACTAGTTGTTTTTAGTAAACCAAAGGGCGTTGCTGAATAAAGGTATGTTTTAGGCAGGTAAGGGAACAGAACGATATTTGAGGTAGTGCAATAACAATCGAACAGAGTATCTCAGCATTTCCTCGGTTTTGGAATAACATAAAGTTTTACGATGAAGACGAGCCAAATAATGTCTAAGCCTTGTGTTTTCATTTTCGACTCGTGTCATGTAGGTCTTACTCACAATTTGGTCACCATCAGGAACAAAACAAGGGTAAACAGGGTATCCATCTGTGACGTAAAAATAACTCTGCCAACACTGGACAATGTTCCATAACTGTTGGAAAGTAGTCGAACTACGATCACCTAAAACCCAAGCAAGAATACCTTGAGTAAAGTGATTTACCGCCGTCCACAACCAGATTTTATTTTTTTGAACCAATAAATGTTTCTAATTCATCTAGTTCTCCCACCTGCGGAATTTCCTTTGAATTTGGTGTATCCGCCAATTGTGTACCCACTCGTTTAACCCAATGAATAATGGTAGTATGATGAACGTTTTTCACCCTTTCAATTCCACGAAATCCCATACCATTGACGTACATTTTTAGGCATTCTTGTTTGATTTCATCCGAGTAGCCCCTGGGTGGTTTATAGACATCAATGAATTGACGACCACAATCACAGCAAATGTGATTCTGTTTACCTCTTTTCTTTCCATTCTTACGGTTATGACAAGATCCACAGCGTGGACATTCCATGATTAATTGACCTCAATTCATACCGCTATTATGCAACGCCAACCAAAGTATACGAGCAGGAATGAGATTAGCAGGATTAGGACCAGTAGCAGTGACTTCATCGAGATAGACACGACCTAACAGGAAAAAGGAATTTTCACCTTCAGGTGAACCTTTGGAGTAGGGAATGACACAGTAGGGGTCATCACCACAGGAGTAGGGACTAATCCGAATAGCGAAGAGATTGGAACCATCACCTGAGGGAAAGAAGCGATTAGCTGAACCTTGAGTGTAAAGTCCGACAAAAGAAAATGATTCTCCTTTGGCTCCTTTGCTCTCATAAGAAAAATAAGTTGCAAGCCCTTTGTTAGGGTCTGCGACAACACTAGAGTGGTCTACCCCAATCAGCATCAAAAAATCTCCTTGTTTTGGAGAGATTGCACAGCCCAAAACTGTAACTTGAGCAAAGTCGCAGACGTAGGAAGTGTAGATTGCATTTGGCGAATCATACGCACAAAAATTATAGTTTGTATTGCAACCAACTGGATCTGAGTGTTTCAATGTCTCAGTGATAGTGTGTTTAAGGGTATAGCCCTGCTGTTGGTAGTAGTTAACTACATTGGCTTGTAATGAATCGAGTTTCTTATCTAGCTGTTGTTGGTACTCTGTGGTGTCAGTTCTCAAATTATCTTCCCAATGCTTTAATTGAGCATCGGTGACATCACCAGTAGTACCAGGAGCTTTCACAAAAACTACTTTTGTATTTGGTGCTGTTTGTTGTGCAAAAGTATCGACTCGTTGTCTTTCCTGTGTTGTTTGAGTCGTCATACGTAACAAAAACGACAACTGTTCAGGGGTGGTACTGGTGGCAGCATTAGCATACTTGGCTGGAAAGATATAGTTATTGATAGCCTTAGCAGGAATCCCAGACTTAATCAAAGCATTTCTGACGACGTTGAGCGTGCTTGTGTTGGATGTGACGATAATTGCGTAATTACTGTTGAATGGTGAGGAATTCGCAGTCTGTAGATTTCTGTTGTTCAGGTCGAGATTGATGCTTGCCATGGTCAGAGCATAATCACCAGCAGATTGGTTGTATGCCAAAGAGTTGTATAGGGTCATGCTGTAGTAGGTAATCTGGTCTGGTGTTTTGCCATAAATCACCAGCATCGTCACCATCGAGTTGAAAACAAGGCCCAATAGTTAGACCTTCTTGCTGTTTTTCGACACATTCTTCACCCTTGATGCCAGTAACATCAGTGTAAGCCCAAGCATAACGAGTATTGGAACTGCCAAAACAAATGTCATCAGTAGTCTCAGGACATGGAGGTGCTTTTGGCGCTCCTGGTAAGCCAAAATCTGCACAGGAGCATGATTGACCAACCACAAGCGCCCCTGAATAAAGTTGATAGCCAGGAGGTAAGTTTTCTTTGAATGTAGAATTAGCGGCAGCTTTACCTGACAAACATCCAACTACAGCCGCAGTCCCTGCTAGCAATGACACTAGCTTGCTTAAATTTATACGCATCTTCTATCTAGTTCCTAAGTTTTACACGAATTCTTGACGATCTAGCCATACCCTACTTATCAGGCTAGATTTAAATTTTGGTAGATAATTTTACTTAGAGGATCTAAGTGTTAAGTTAACAAAAAATTATACAAATTTAGTAAATTTCTGATGAAAAACTGATAAAAATACGTAGCAAATTTAAGTTATAAAGCTGCTAGAAGATATACATGTAATTGAAAGAATAGAGAAGCACAACATTCAGGCAAACTAAAAGCTTGCTCCAAGAACGACCTCTAGGTTAAATAGCGTGAGGAAATTAGGCTAAGTGGACTTTGTTGAACCAACAGAGGGTCTCACGAATTAAATTTGTCCGCTCCGAAGGAGCATCACAGTCGGAATATGAAGTCGTTATCCAGACACGATATTATTTCTTGGAGATAACTTAAATCTTTACCCAAATAGTATTTATTTTTCAGGGTCTGCTCAGCCTATCCTAAAACACACAATATAAATATTAAAAATCTGAGCCAGTCAAATTAGCTCAGATTTTCAACTTCAAGATATACAATCTATATCTTCTTCAACCAACTAAAATTTCTATAGTGTCCTATTGGGCGCTTTTAGTAAACCAAAGTAAACGAGCTGGAATTAAATTGACAGGATTAGGGCCTGGTCTATCGCGGACAGCTAGACGACAGCCAGCCATCCTAATAACGGTATACCTGTAACTGGAGGTGATTTATGGACTACTATTGAAGATGTGTTGAGCGATCGCTCTGCGACAACAACACTATAAACCTCTGTGACAACTAGTGTAGAGACGCATGGCACGTCTCTACAAGTACTTTGGGTGACGCATAATTAGCTTCTGAGATGTTTTAAATTATACCGTAATAAAACTCAGGTTACACAGCTAATGATGAGGAAAAAAATTGTTGGAGTAATGGGGCCTGGAGAAAAAGCAACAGAAGCCGATGTCCAAAATGCTTATAGATTGGGGGAATTAATCGCTCAACAAGGATGGATCTTACTGACAGGCGGTAGAAAATCTGGAGTAATGGATGCAGTAAATAGGGGTGCAAAGTCTGCCAATGGCTTAACAATTGGTATCTTACCTAGTGAGCAGCAAAAAGATATTTCTGAAGCGGTAGATATTGCTATTTTTACCGATATGGGCAATGCTCGCAATAATATTAACGTTCTTTCCTCTGATGTAGTGATTGCCTGTGGAATGGGTGCGGGAACAGCTTCCGAAGTGGCGCTAGCTTTGAAAGCAAATAAGCAAATAATTCTATTGAATGACGATGCAGAAAGCAAAATTTTTTTCAAAAAACTATCGCCAGTCAATATTCATGTGGTTGAGAGCGTAAATGAGGCGATCGCAATTCTACAGAAAATATTAATGTAGTAGTTCATTTAAACTAAACTAAAACGAATATATACCTACAACAGCCTTGCAGCCGCCTCACGCAATCTCTCAGAGCAATCAACTGTTATCGGTTCACCGTGTGCTACACAAATCACTTGCAAATCTTGGATATTATCAGCTAAAGCTTCCAACCAATGACGATAGGCATTTTTATCTGTCATAAAAAACCGTTTGCCTAAAGCTGTAATACCAAAATAGCCACTTGCCCCCAACCAACGAAGAATCCACCTGTTATTCGGTGGGTACTGCTGTAAATATGACTCAGTTAAGTTGAAAAGAATATCTGTAAATACCAACGCTTTTCCTGTTGGTAATGGCAATTCATAGGCTAATTCCTGGGGACGGAGACCAAGTGGTTGATGACAAATGATACCGTATTTCGGTAGAATTTCCTCAGCAATGCCATTGACAGGAACTACTTCTTCCACATACTCTTTTGCCGCAGCCGGACAAACTACTAATAACTCAGGATAACGCTGTTTGTACAGGCTAGCATCAAACCGATGAATGCGGTTTGGTACAATCATGATTCTTGGTGTACCTAAAGATTCTAGTTGTGCCATAGCCTGTTGATTTAATGCGATCGCACTGTGGATGAGAAGCGTGGAATCTGGTAATTTATACAGCACCATTTCACGAGGCACTACGGCAGCAGGAAAAATACCAGTAACATGCCAAAGGTTTTGTGCCAGTTCTTCAATGGAACCATGAGGTAACACATGAGATTGCCATTGATCAATGATAGAGGCAGACTCTTTGGGAGTTTTAATTGGGCGGGGTTTTATTAAAGAGAAGAAAGCATAAAAAAGTTCAGACGCATCCCTTTTTTCTTTTTGCACCATAGTTTGACTATTCAATTAAGTAGACAACAGAACATATGAAAAATCTTTGTGTCTTTGTATCTTAGTGGTTCAAGATTTTTTACCACTAAGGCACAAAGTCACCAAGTATTTTCAAACTTTAAGCTTCATAACTTATTAGCTGTAGCTTCTGGTAGTGTCAAAGGCAATGGCAAGCCTGTTACTTCAGCAATTTCACTGAGTATAGTTTGTCGTTCTGGACTTCTGAGATATTGTCCATCCAGGATAGGAGATACTACTTTCATTTGGTGGGAAATGCTGTAGTAGCGGTGAGTTTGTTGGGTAATCTGCCGTTCTTGAATGCTTTCGTCAGCGATTTTCTTCCGCAATTTAATAATTGCATCTATGACTGCTTCTGGTCTAGGCGGACATCCTGGTATATAAACATCAACTGGAATTAATTTATCTACACCGCGAACTGCACTGGGAGAATCTGCACTAAACATACCTCCTGTAATTGTACAAGCTCCCATAGCAATCACATATTTTGGTTCTGCCATTTGCTCGTAGAGTCGTACTAAGTTTGGAGCATACTTCATAGTAATTGTACCTGCGGTAATTAACAGGTCTGCCTGTCGGGGAGTTGCACGGGGAATCATGCCATATCTCTCCATATCAAAGCGAGAAGCATAAGCAGCCATGAATTCCATGAAGCAGCAAGCTGTACCAAACATCATGGGATACAGACTGGACATTTTTGCCCAGTTGTAAAGATCATCTACGGTTGTGAGAATGACATTTTCTGAAAGTTGTTGCGTCACTTGAGGACGCTCAATAGGATTAATAATAGTGTCAGTCATGGGCTGAGTCCCCAATTATTGGGAATAATTTCTTAAAAAATTGCACTTTTCAGGCGGGGAATTTGAGAAACTAAAGTTTACTTTCAAACCAACAGATAAATACACTGTTGATAACTTCAGTTTCTAATCAGCCTCTGAAATGTTCCAGTAAAGATAAAGGTTTTAAGGTACTAACTTAAGGTTGGTTTTTGCTTGTTAGTGGTTAGTAAATCTTATAAGACAGTCGCTACGCTAGTTTTAGTTTTTTGGCCGTACTCCCGACTCAGAAGCAATTATATATCCGTCGATGTTTACTGGAGATGGTAAACCGATACAAGAGAATCATCGGATAATTGAAAAAGCGATCGCTCAAAGAATTCAGCAAGAAAAGAAGAATTAGAGTTAAAGGCTAGTGTTAAAACTCACTACTTTAGCCGCCAAATTTTGATGGTTTTGTCAATACTACTACTGGCAAGAGTTTTGCCATCTGGGCTGATAGCGACGGAATAAACCGAGTCAGAATGCCCAGTCAGAGTGCGGATTTGCTTTCCGGTTGCCACATTCCACAGTTTGATGGTTCTGTCAGTACTACCACTGGCAAGGTATTTTTCGTCGTCAAGTTCTATTGATGACCAGTCATAACTACCACTGGCAAGGGTTTTGCCATCTGGGCTAAAGGCGACGGCGACGAAACCAGTCCTGGTCAAACTATTTCTGTTAGACTGCTGCTCAGTGAAGGTGTGGATTTGCTCTCCTGCTGCCAGATTCCACAGTTTGATGGTGTTGTCAGAACTACCATTGGCAAGGGTTTTGCCATCTGGGCTGATAGCAACGGAAATAACCCAACTAGAATGCCCAGTGAGGGTGCGGATTTGCTCTCCTGTTGCCAGATTCCACAGTTTGATGGTTTTGTCATTACTACCACTGGCAAGGGTTTTTCCATCTGGGCTGATAGCAACGGAAATAACTGAGCCAGAATGCCCAGTAAGGGTTCTTTTTAAGAAAACATCGCTATCTTTGCTAGCAATTACAGATATGGGATTAGTTGGAAATAAGCCATAGCGAACATAACTAATGAATTGGGTTGACACTAATCCCCCCAAAGTAATAGCCACACCTGCGAGTAATCTTTGTGGCCATGCTACTGGCGTTGATATTGGAGGTTGAGAAGGTACTGTAACAGGTAGTGAAGCTGGCGCTGGAATTACTGGCTGAGTTGGGGGTATTAAAGGTGGCGGCGGATTTAAATCTTGTAAAACTTCTGTTGCTGATTGATAACGCTGCTGGTGTTCTTCATGCAACAATTTATCGAGCATTTGCCATAATTCATGACTGACTGGTTGCTGTAAATGTTGTCGCCAACTCGCAACCCAACCATAACCTTGTCGTTGCCAAAGTTGCCAAGGGTGAATTCCACTCAACAGGTGAAAGCAAGTTGTACCGAGACTATATAGATCGCTAGCTGGGTAAGCTTCACCTCCCTGCATTTGTTCGGGTGGCGCATAACCAAAGGAACCGATCGCAGTTCCTGGGTTAGTCATCACTGTGGCTGTCAGTTGCTTGGATGCACCAAAGTCAATGAGTACTAATTTCCCATCACTGTGACGAATGATATTTTCTGGCTTGATATCGCGTTGAATGACTTTCTGTTGATGAACCGTCTTCAGAATATCTAACAAATCGAGCAATAATTCTTTGACTTTCTGCTCGTTGAACATTCCTGCTGTTGTAATTCTTTGAATAAATTCTGTCCATTAATAAACTGTTGCACCAAATACAGGCGATTATCTTGCTCAAAATAAGCTAATAGCGTAGGAATTTGCGGATGCTCCCCTAACTATTGCAGTCTTCTAGCTTCTTGCTCAAATAGTTCCGTCGCCTTTTGCAGTCCTGGTACTCCCTGGACTTGCGGTGTAAATTGCTTTTTGATGCACTTTTCGTTTAATTTGTCAATATCTTCTGCCAAATAAGTTTTACCAAATCCGCCGCCACCTAATGATTTTATGGGGCGATAACGGTTCTCAGCACTACTAGTCCTGTCCGGCAGCTAGAGCAAAACTTTGTAATATCAGGATTTGGCGGGTTGTGGCAAGCTAGATTAAGGCAGCAGGTCATAACTGTGCTTTTATGGGCAGATAAGCTTATTATCGCTTAATTACTCTCAGTAGAATCAATGAGAAGTGCAAGTATTCCAGATTAGCGGTCAAATGAAAGCATTATAAATAGAGGCAGTAGGGCTTGAGAATTAAGCTGAGTATCTGCCCAAGTAAATCAGAGAATATTTTGTTATTTACCAGAGGACTTTTCAAACATCCTCCTACACCCCTAAACCCCTAAACCCTTACACCCCTAAACCCCTATTCAGGTAAACTTATGACCACATCTGTAAATACAACCAAAGTCTACGACGAAATTATAGATTTCATCGCTGCTGGTACTACTCCCCAAAGTGTTATTGATTTTAAACTCTCAAATACAGCACAGGAGCGTTTAGAAGATTTAGTTTACAAACACAAAATGGGAAAACTGACACCACAAGAAAAAAAAGAATTAGACAATTTCCTCACGTTGGAACATATAATTAGGCTGGCAAAAGCGCGAGCCTATAAATATATAGATGCAGAGTAATTACTGAGAATGCCCCGATCTTACATTAGTTTAGAATTACGGCGTTTAGTTGCCGGTCGCGCTGATTGCTTGTGTGAATATTGCCTAATTCCAGAAACAAACGGCGTTAGTTTTCAAGTTGACCATATTATCAGTGTCAAACATGGGGGTTCCACGACAACCGATAATCTTTGTTACGCCTGCATTTACTGCAATCTGCAAAAAGGGACAGATTTAGGCTCAATTAATTGGCAAACTGGAGAACTAGTGCGGTTTTTCAATCCACGTCGAGACTTTTGGGGTGAGCATTTTCGATTAGATGAAGCTGTGATTCAACCACTTACAGATAGATATTGCAGAGGTGACAGCACGCATCTTGGATTTTAACAATGAAGAACGAATTCTAGAACGACAAGCATTGATGGAAGTTGGTAGATATCCATCAGCATCGGCGCTAAAACGTGTAACCAAGCAGACAGAAGTATAAAATTATCTTGAAAGCAATCGGGCGTTTAAGGCTTTGGTGATGCGATCGCTTGTTTCTTCAAGATGAGCTAGTGTGTAAATATCAAGGTTTTCATTTTGATATTTCAGACTATCATCAATGACTTGGCGTAGTTGGCGCAATTCAAACCAAGCTAGTGTGCGTCCATCTTCTGGTACATCTGTGGTACGCAATACCATATCGAGCAAAATGTTTAGGTGTTCTCGTTGCAAAGAACGACGCAGGCTAGAAATTAATTTTGGTTTCCTGGTGTCTACAATTTCTGTCCAAATGTTTTTTTGTAGAGTATTGAATAATTCTGGCATGGAAAGTGCTTGTCCAGGTGTTGTTTTAAATTCTATATCCCGGAGACGATTGAGGCGATCGCTATCTAGGAGTGATCTTAGTATTAAAGCTTGGAAATGTTGAATACGTTCGTGAATTGGATAATCAAGGCGGGATACAGGTATAAAGTTACCCCAATGTTGCCAACGCGAAGGTGCTAGCTGATTCAACAATTGCGGTGGGAAATTGAAAGCATCCTCAGCAAATACATATTCTTGCAACTTTGCTAATACCTGACGTTGTTGTTCTACAGAAACTGGTACAAAGCTAGGACGCAGATTTTCATCAGCATGGTGACGCCCAAATGATTGCCCACCTATGTATTGAGTCAACAAAGAAGCGTTACGAAAATAATATTTGAGAATGCTGTTAAACAACACCCGCAAGTTACTATAACTTTCTCCTCTCAACGGGTAATGCTGGTCAAGACGTTGCCACATAGCACGGGCATTATCCATTTGCCATTGGGAATAAACAAGCACGTCACTACTCATATCCCAGACATTTGCCAGAGGATTGATATCCCAGATATCTTCATCAGTAGCGTAAGATAATTCTGGTTGAGGAGAAGCCAAAGCAATCTGCTCTAAAAAATCTTTTTCAGCTTCGGGAATTACTGCTTCTGCTGGTAAGTCTGGGTGATGTTTGTAACCGTACTCAATTGCCCATTCGTCGTAAGGACCAATAACTGTAGGAAAATAGTCGCCTTGCTGTGTTCCCTGAGGTGCTATATTTACAGGTAAATAATCCATCACTGAACCTACTAAACCCTTGGTGTGAGTAATTTCAGTGTTGTTTAATTCCTGGGGCGCTAACATCGTGCTACCGTGAAAATTGTGGCGCAAACCTAGTGTATGTCCGACTTCGTGAGCAATGAGGGAACGTATATATTGATGCACATATTCTTTCATCTCATCACTACTTGGTGTAGCATTTTGCAACAGTGACAGCGCCAGCGCCCCCATCGCTACTTGATTGGAAAATTCCGCACCATAGCAGAAGTCAGAATCTTGTTGAGAAATCAATAATCCAGTGTTTAGAGTCTGGGATAAATTATTATCAATGCATTTAGTAAATGGATTTATCTTGCTGTTTTGATATTCCTGATTTGTAATTTTGATCTCGTGACTCTTGATAATTGACCCTTGACGATTGACACTTGACTCCATCAAAGCGCGGTATTCTTGCTGAATTGATCGCACCATGTTGGCGTCAACAATGATATCTGCATCCAATATTTCTCCAGTTACGGGATTAACGCGGGCTGGGCCTCTAGCAAAACCTGCATCTAAAGAATTGAACCAGCGAATCGTGTTGTAACGCACATCTGCTGGATGCCAATCAGCATCATCTGGCATTTGTCGGACTTCAATGGCATTTTGGAATCCTGCTTTGGCAAATGCTTGATTCCACATCAAGATGCCTTCATGAATGGCGTCGCGATACTCCAGTGGTACAGCATTTTCAATCCAAAATATTATTGGTTTTTTTGGTGGAGATAAAGGTGCATTGGGGTTCGATGGTTCAAGATGCCAGCGATTAATGTAACGTACAAATGGCTCTTTGCCATTATTTTTAGAAAAATCTTGGAAGGCAGTAATAAAATATCCGACTCTGTCATCAGCAAGTCTAGGAATATAACCATTGTTTTCAGGTAGCTGAGAAAAACTATAGTGTACTTTCAAAGTCAAGGCTCTGCTATCTGGTAAGGTGACTAAATATGCTCCCTCTGGTGATGAAAAGCTGTAAATAGATTCAATCTCTAAGTTGAAAGGAAAGCTGTCAATATCACCAAAATATGACCTATTTTCTTCCAGGCGATAATCAGCCCGCAAATAATATTTCAATAAAGAAGTTAATCCTGGGAAATCCTGCATCAGCAGGTTATTAAGATTAATAAGAATGTTTTTACTATATGGGTCGATACTGCTAATTTCGAGGGCATAAAGAACTGAGTCACTAAATGAACGAGCAAGCGATCGCAATTCTGGTTCATCTTGTTCTGTACGAAACTTGACATTACGAACAACAAAATGCAAGTTATTATTCACTCGTCGAAAGTAAAAGAGAAAATCTTGCAGAGGTAGTCCACTATAAATCCCGCTTTCTCCAATGCCAGATTCCAATGTTACTGTACAAAGATAATTTTTATTGAGTTGTTCTGGTTTCAGTTCCAAGTAAATTTTGTCATCTTCTTGATCGCGATAAATTGTAAAAAGTCCCTCTAATTTGTCTGTTCCTTTTATCGCCTCACGATATCGCCAAAAATCTTCTTTTCTATTCTCTTTAAAACTATATTCAGCAGTTGCTAATTGTTCAATTCCTGGTAGATTATTAGACTGCGCTACATAAGTATTTGTAGCTTGGTTGGCAAAAGCATAATTAGTTCCAAGTAACAAGTAATAAAATAATAATATATATACTGTTAGCTTTGTGATCCACTTGTTCATTCTTTGACTACCTTATGAAGCGGTTTTCCTTTTTATCAGCCGCTAGAATAATAAAATAGCCGTTTTTTTATCTTTCATACATAGCCCTAATTTTACTGAATTAATGGAGAATTCTGTAGTTAATTATTAATTTGTTCTTATATTCAATCAATTATTTCATCTAGCATTAATTTCTTAGGTAAATCTCAACACAGTAAATATGTATAAGCGCAGACATCCTTGGCATGTCTACGCTCAGTTGATAATAAAAAGCAATAAGTCATTAGTCAAATTAATATATAATTCGACAAACCAAAAAGATAATTAGTGAACAGTAGATATGCATGAGGTTATTAATCCTAAATTCTACGTTAACCCTACTAAATGTCTGTGGCTAATGTTACAGCGCAATTTTCCATTTCAGGATATGGTCACTTTTTCGATGTCGGCTTCGATGTCGGCAGAAAAACATTTTGGCAACTCTTTCTAAGAAAGTAAACCCAATCGCTTGCCATTAGCATGAGCCAAACGGATGAGATTTTGGCGAGTCATACGGTCAATTCCAAAGCGATCGCAAAAGTAAGTAATCGCCTGAGTGTGTAATACAATTAATTTTCCACGTACTTGATTGAATTTTGCCTGACCAAGATAATTACGAGTTAAAACAACAAATACTGCAAACATAATTAGTTCGACTCCTTTTGAAATTTTTAAGTTTTATGAACTGCTTATGTTTTCAGTGTGTCTGTTTCACTCACTCTACACCAGTAAAGATCAAGGCGTTAGGTACTAAGTTAAGTAATGTTAAGACATAAGTTCAAATCTGGAAACTAGACATTAACTTCCATCAATGAGAATAGATAAAGCTTGACGAGCATATTTTGCTCCTGCTGAAGTTCCTTCAATCGTTGCCATTAAACTAGCACCACCAATTAACAGCAAGTACTGTTGAGAGAATGCTTCTGGATTGCGAATTTCTGCTTCTATTGCTAGTTTGACAATATGAGTGCGGATCGCTTCACGTAAAGAGACAGAAACTTTATGAACTGGATGATTTGCATCGGCAATTTCTAGGACTGCATTAATAAAGGGACACCCGCGAAAATCTGGTTGAGCATACCACTCCCCCAGCACATCAAAAGTTGCGAGTAGTTTTTCTTTAGCTGTGTTTCCTCGCTCTTCAACAGATTTTTGAAACCACTGCAACCACTGCTTTTCGCGATCGCGCATCACCTCCAAAATGAGTTGGTCTTTTGAAGGAAAATACTTATAGAAAGTCCGTTTGGCAACGTCTGAAGCAGCTATCACCTCGTTAATTCCAACGTGCTGAATCCCTTTTTGGTAGAAAAGCTCGGAAGCGGTTTCCAGAATGCGATTGTAAATTTGGTTAGTCTCTTGTGCCATTGATTTCTCATTATGTAGACAAAATTGTCTACTTAAGATATTCTACTAAACAGTAGACAATTTTGTCTACTCAGTGACAAGTGTGTGATCAGCGTTGTCGAGCGGGTTTTTCCCTTCCGACATCCAATGTTGATAATACCAATACTTTAAAAAATACAGCACAATGGAATTCACTATTCATACTCTAGAAACAGTACCCGCAGCATCTCGAGCAGCTCTGTGCCATGTCAAGGAAACATTTGGTTTCATTCCCAATCTAGAGGGTATCTGTGCCGAAGCGCCTGCACTTTTGCAGGGTGGTATGGCTCTGTGGGATCTTTTCAGCACAACTAGCTTTAGTCCAGTGGAACAGCAGATAGTCTACTTGGCAGCCAATTATGAAAACGAGTGTCACTACTGCATGGCAGCACACTCAGGCTTGGCGAAAATGATTGGTATGTCCACCAAAGATATAGATGCGATGCGAAATGGTGAACTCCTGCAAGATCCAAAACTACAGGCACTTCGTCACTTTACTCAGCTCTTGGTGCAAGCTCGTGGTTGGGTAACTGACGAAGAAATCGAGACATTTATGAATGCTGGTTACACAAAGCAACAAGTTCTAGAGGTAATTTTAGGTATTGCTGTGAAAGTTATCCATAACTACACTAATCACATTGCTCAAACGCCGCTGGATAAAGAGTTTAAGCCCTACGCTTGGTAATGGGTAATTGGGAGTTTTGAGCGTGGTGCTTGATAGCACTCGTTTATTTTGATTGAAAAGAGCCAGGCAGTGAGTAGTAAACTACCTGGCTCATGGAGTCTCATTTTAGCTACGTCAACAATATCTCTACGTCCGGTGCATCAGCCTTAATAATAAGTCTTCAAGTAGACATGATAATTAAATCAGTTAAGGGGTGAAAAGGCCCCTCAGGGTTAGGGAGGAGCCTTCACGATTCATTTAACTGCCGTGATTGTTTCCGTTTGGTACAGTTTCGCTAGCGGCTTCTAGGGTGGCAGTGGAGGTTGAACCTGACAACTCGCCTAAGTTCACCTTCACAACCCGACGACGTTCTTGTTCAGTTTTAAGTAGAGTGAGGGTCAAAATACCATCCTGAAACTCGGCGTGTACGCGATCAGGTTCGATCGCAACAGGTAAGGCGATCAGCCGACGGAATTTACCATAGGCAAACTCCGAGCGGAACCACTGACTGTTTTCAGATTGCTGTGGATAAGGATACTCGCCCTCAATCAGTACAGCATCTCGCGTCGCTTGAATATTAAGGTGGTTGCGATCAATACCAGGAAGTTGAACACGCAACACCAGATTATCAGAGGTATCGATTAACTCAATGGCAGGATACCAAGCAGCTTCACGCTCTGTAGATGTACCCGTAAACTCGTCAAAAATTTGATCAAGCTGACGACGTAACGATTCCATTCGCTCAAAAGGTTGCCAACGCATTATTCTCATACGGTTAGCCTCCTTTGCAATCAATTTTTATCGTTTGTAGAGTTTGTATACACCAATATAGATTGAGCAGCACAAGCATCTAACTTCAATTTTGAAATGCAGGTTAGATTTTCGTTGTAGCTGCTCTACTCAATATAGATAGCAAACTATTTTGAGATTCTGAGTTTGCTTGAAGTAGTGTTTCCCGAACGGAGATTATGACGGTTCTCCCAACCGATTGCTTGGGGGAGTTTTGTAATTAATTAAAGTGTAATAGTCAAGACCTAACTAATTATAATAACAACACCAAATTTGACCAATCATTACCAATCATTACCGAGCATCTCACGAATAGAGTTCACAACAAAGAAAAGGGGGTGTAGGGGTGTAAGGGTATGAGGGTATAGGGGAAAATATCTGTTTCATCATTTGACTGTGAATATTGTTTCATTGGGACTGCCCCCAGCTACCACTGCCTTATTTTCAAGATAGCTATTCATGAACGTTGGTACACTAACCTTGCCATGAAAGTTCTTACCCCTTCTGCCTTCTTTTCAAACTAGATTGAGGTAGGTGTCTATGCCTGTTGAAACTGAGACTCAACGTTCGCAAAAGAATCCAAAACCAAGACAGTTTGGCAACAGCCTGATCATTTTCGTGACTGCACTGTTGCTATTGAATTTCCTTCTCTTACCAGCGTTGCGCCCCCGTCTGCCAGAGGTTCCCTACAGCACTTTCATTGAACAAGTGGAGAATGGGCAGGTGGCGCGAGCGATCGTCAGTCCTAACCGGATTCAGTATATGCTGAAATCCAAACCAGGCGCACAAAAGCAGGCTCCGATTATCTTAGAAACTACACCTGTTGCCCTGGATCTCGACTTACCCAAGATTTTGCGGGAACACAATGTGGAATTTGCTGCTCCACCACCAAACAATACGGGCTGGATTGGAACGATACTCAGTTGGGTAGTGCCGCCGCTAATTTTCTTTGGTATTTGGGCTTGGTTGTTCAGCCGCGCTCAAGGGGCGGGGCCTGCTGCCCTCACTGTGGGTAAGAGCAAAGCGCGAATTTATTCAGAAGGCGTTACAGGCGTGAAGTTTGATGATGTTGCGGGGGTGGATGAAGCTAAAGCAGAACTTCAAGAAATTGTAGACTTTCTCAAGCACGCTGATCGCTATATTCGTTTAGGAGCTAAGATTCCCAAAGGTGTTTTACTGGTGGGACCGCCTGGCACAGGAAAAACCCTCCTCGCCAAAGCGGTTGCGGGAGAAGCAGGCGTTCCATTCTTCAGTATTTCTGGTTCAGAGTTCATTGAACTTTTTGTTGGGGTTGGTGCAGCACGGGTGCGTGATTTGTTCGAGCAAGCCAAGCAACAAGCGCCCTGCATTGTGTTTATTGATGAACTAGATGCTCTGGGTAAATCTCGCGGTGGCAATGGCCCGTTTATTGGTGGCAATGACGAACGCGAGCAGACCCTCAACCAATTATTAACTGAAATGGATGGGTTTGATGCCAATACGGGCGTAATTATCTTAGCTGCGACGAACCGTCCGGAGATCCTAGATCCGGCTCTACGGCGTCCTGGTCGGTTTGACCGACAAGTTGTGGTTGATCGCCCCGATAAAATCGGGCGAGAAGCCATTCTGAAAGTTCATGCCCGCAATGTCAAATTAGCAGAGGACGTTGATCTGGAGAAAATCGCGATCCGCACCCCCGGATTTGCTGGTGCAGACCTGGCAAATTTGGTCAACGAGGCGGCACTGCTGGCTGCGCGTCAAAATCGCAACGCTGTAACAATGGCAGATTTCAATGAAGCGATTGAACGCGTAGTGGCTGGTTTAGAGAAAAAATCTCGTGTTTTAAATGAAATTGAGAAGAAGACCGTTGCCTATCACGAAGTCGGACATGCGATTGTCGGTGCATTAATGCCTGGTGCTGGTAAAGTGGAAAAAATCTCGATCGTACCTCGTGGTGTCGGTGCATTGGGCTATACAGTTCAGTTGCCAGAGGAAGACCGCTTTTTAATGATTGAAAGTGAACTTCGCGGTCGCATTGCTACCCTGTTGGGTGGACGTTCAGCGGAGGAACTGGTCTTTGGTGAGGTGTCTACTGGAGCCAGCGATGATATTCAAAAGGCAACAGATCTGGCAGAACGTGCCGTTACCCTTTATGGCATGAGCAATGAACTGGGTCCAATCGCTTTTGAGAAAGTCCAGCAACAGTTTTTAGAAGGTTACAGCAATCCCCGTCGTTCCGTGAGTCCCAAGGTAGCGGAGGAGATTGATCGTCAGGTGAAGAAGATCATCGACGGCGCTCACCAGATGGCCTTGCAGATTCTGCAACACAATCAAGACTTGTTGGAAGAAACAGCACAAACCCTGTTGCAGAAAGAGATTTTGGAAGGTGAGGAGTTGCGATCGCGCCTCGATCAAGCACACTCACCTTCAAACCTGCACCACTGGTTACGAACGGGTAAGCTTCCAGAAGCACAGCCTCCACTTCAGACATCCTGGAGTGAAATGGAACAACTTGATGAAAACCTAGACAGTAAATTACCTCTTAAGTAGGTAAGTAGTGCGGTTTTTCTGACTGACATGTAAAAGTAACACTTTGGGTAATGGGGTGATATTGTTATCCCCCCACTCCCACCTCTGTTATCAAGGAGTAGACCATGAAAAAGCAAACAACTCAGTCTTTCAAGTGGCTTCCCTTAGCCGCTGTAGGGATGCTTTTTCCCAGCGCTTATATCTGGATCTTTTTGTGGTGTCTCAAGCTGAATGTCAATTTTTGGGTGATTTACATTGTGCTTTACGGTGGAGCGATCGCGTCCTCTTTCTTGCCGACATCACGCAAGGCTCAAAGTAAACGCGCTCCTCTTGTTAAAGAATTCACTCGCTCACGACCACAGCCGTCTTAAACGGTTTTGTTCGGAAGGATGAATCAGGTTTTTCGAGAGAACCGAACCCACAATTTTTTGCTCACTTATTAATGTGAAATTAGATAGTTCAAATTAAATAAATTACATAATTGAACAGCAAAATCGGAGGTAAATGCTATGTCTCTAATTCGTTGGCAACCATTCCAAGAAATTGAAAATTTACAACAAGATATGAACCGTTTATTTGATCGTTTAATGACAAGAGACGGTGAAAGAATCGGTACAAACTTTATTCCCGCAGCAGAAATGCAAGAATCATCAGATGCCATTCATTTAAAACTGGAAATTCCAGGAATGGACGCAAAAGACATTGATGTACAAGTTTCTGCCGAAGCGGTTTCAATTAGCGGAGAACGAAAAGAAGAAACTAAAACTGAAGAAAAAGGAATGACTCGTACCGAATTTCGTTATGGTAAATTCCAGCGAGTGATTCCTCTTCCTGCACGAGTTGAGAATACCAGTGTGAAAGCAGAGTATAAGAATGGTATTCTGCAACTAACACTTCCAAAAGCAGAAGACGAGAAAAATAAAATTGTCAAAGTTAATATTGTCTAACCCTTGCTATAGGGGTAGATAGAATACGGTTCGGTTAAAAGGGAAATGGTTAAAGGGAGTGAAAAATGCTTTTCCCTTTACCCTTTCCCCAACTTTTGCAAAATAGTTCACAATGAAGGAGCAAAATTTCTTTTCCCCTACATTCTTACACCCATTTTCAAGAGCTAATCACGGAAAAATTCCACGAACCTTACCATAAAAATATTTTTTTCCTGTTAAGACTTCCTTGTTCCCTATTTTTAAGACAGACTCCACGGGCGATCAAACTCACAACGAGGGGATGAAAATTTGAACGTAGACGTGCGCAAGCGGTTTCCGTAAGGTACACCGATGGACACCGATTAACATAGATGGGTCATGGGTTTGCTATTAAGTTAATCCCCGATCCCTGTTCCCTATTTTCAAAGGAGGAGTTCAATGGCAAAAGTTGTTGGAATCGATTTAGGAACTACAAATTCCTGCGTTGCTGTGATGGAAGGCGGACAACCCGTCGTCATTGCCAACGCAGAAGGCAGCCGCACCACTCCATCAGTGGTTGCCTACACTAAAACTGGTGACAAATTGGTTGGACAAATTGCCAAACGCCAAGCAGTGATGAATCCTGAAAATACTTTTTATTCAGTGAAGCGATTCATCGGACGCAAATACGACGAAATTACAGGCGAAGCTAAACAAGTTTCCTACAAGGTTTTGCGTGATAGCAATGGCAATGTCAAGCTAGATTGTCCCATCCAAAACAAACAATTCGCACCAGAAGAAATTTCAGCTCAGGTATTACGTAAACTGGTAGATGATGCCAGTACCTATTTGGGAGAACCCGTCAAACAGGCGGTGATTACAGTTCCAGCTTACTTTAATGACTCTCAGCGGCAAGCTACTAAAGATGCCGGACGCATTGCAGGGATTGAAGTATTGCGGATTATCAACGAACCTACTGCCGCAGCCCTCGCCTACGGGTTGGACAAGAAAACAAACGAAACCATCCTAGTGTTTGACTTAGGTGGCGGTACGTTTGATGTCTCGATTCTGGAAGTAGGTGATGGTGTGTTTGAGGTAAAATCCACTAGTGGTGATACTCACTTAGGTGGGGATGACTTCGACAAGAAAATTGTTGATTGGCTAGCAACGGAGTTTCAACGCAACGAAGGTGTGGATCTGCGCAAAGATAAACAAGCCTTGCAGCGCCTCACCGAAGCCGCCGAAAAAGCCAAAATCGAACTTTCAGGAGCAACACAAACAAACATTAACCTGCCCTTTATTACGGCAACCCAAGAAGGCCCCAAACACCTAGACATGACCCTCACACGGGCGCAGTTTGAGCAAATGTGCAGTGATCTACTTGATCGTTGCCGGGTTCCTGTCAATCAGGCTCTGCGCGATGCTAAACTGACGGCTGCTGACATTGATGAAGTCGTATTAGTCGGTGGTTCGACGCGCATTCCTGCCGTACAGCAATTGGTACGGCAAATGACAGGTAAAGATCCGTGTCAAGGTGTGAACCCAGATGAAGTGGTTGCTGTCGGTGCAGCGATTCAAGCTGGAGTATTGGTAGGGGATGTAAAAGACATCTTGTTGTTGGATGTGACTCCTTTGTCACTGGGTGTGGAAACCTTAGGTGGTGTGATGACCAAAATTATTCCCCGCAACACCACGATTCCCGTCAAAAAATCAGAAATCTTCTCCACCGCAGCCGATGGACAAACCAATGTGGAAATCCACATCCTGCAAGGAGAACGGGAAATGGCAGCCGACAACAAAAGTCTAGGTAACTTCCGGCTTGATGGCATTCCGCCCGCACCACGTGGTATGCCGCAAATTGAGGTGACATTTGATATTGATGCCAATGGTATTTTGTCGGTGTCGGCAAAAGAAAAAGCTACTGGTAAGCAACAATCCATCACTATTAGCGGCGCGTCCACACTGGATAAATCTGAAGTCGAATGGATGGTGAAGGAAGCCGAACGCAATGCCGAAGAAGACCGCAGACGACGCGATCGCGTGGATACTAAAAACACCGCAGATTCTGTTGCCTACCAAGCTGAAAAACAACTCAAGGACTTGGGCGACAAAGTGCCTCCTGCCGACAAAACTCGTTTGGAAGGCTTGATTAAAGACCTGCGTGAAGCAATTGATCGTGAAAACTATGATCGCATGAAGTCTCTCACAAACGATATTCAACAAGCCTTGATGCAAATAGGTAGTGCTGTTTACTCCCAAGCAGGTAGTACTTCCACCAATGACAAAGGTGGTGGTGAGGATGTGATTGATGCCGACTTTGTAGAAAACAAATAAATTAGCTCACCACAAAGACACAAAGCTTAGTGTCCTTTGTGTCTTTGTGGTTTGTTTTGTTGCTGCCATAATTAAATTATGCTTGATGCGATCGCGTTTGCATCCCTATGCGTGTATCTCAATTTTTTTGGTTGTTTCAATTCACATTATGAGAAATGGTTGTGCCGGAGTTAAAATTGTGATCAAAGCGATCGCATAAGCTATTTTGAGTATTTTCTTTGTTTGCATAGTAGTCAGTTTCTTTGCTAATTCAATCTCCTGTATTTATCTAAATACAAGTTTGTGTCAAAGAGTAGCAATTTAAACGCAAAGGCTCACGGAGTCAGCACAGGTGCGGAGTCTTGGTGAAAAGTTTCGCTATGATCCATATGCTCCTTAAAAACCAGTAAAATAAATCTCAAAATAGGCGTTAGCCTTGTAAACCAATGGAACTACACAAGCAAAGACGCAGACGTGGTGTAATCCTCAGCCCGCAAGGATGGCAAAAACTGCAAAAGGCTAGGCATGAAGCAGAGATTCTGGAAAATGATGGAGCCAGATTTACTCTGGAAGAATTGAGCGATCGCACCCAACTTTCTCCCTTTACTGTTTCCAAAGTTTTGGCACGAGAAGAAGGAGTTGATAAGCAAACCCTTGACTACTTCTTTAGAGGCTTTGGGTTAGAGTTGGCGAAAAGTGATTATGTGAGAATGGGACAGGGAGGACAAGCAGGACAAGGAGGACAAGGAAGCTATTTTTCTCCCTTGTCTCCCCCCTCTGTCTTGTCTTCCCCTTCTCTCCTCAGAGACTGGGGTGAGGCTGTTGATGTTTCGATTTTTTTCGGTCGTACAGAGGAACTGAGTAAGTTAGAGTATTGGATTGTTAATGATCATTGTCGGCTGATTGCTGTGTTAGGGATGGGTGGAATAGGCAAAACCACACTCGGGATTAAACTAGCACAGCAGATTCAAGCAGAATTTGAGTTTGTGGTGTGGCGTAGTCTCCGCAACAGTCCACCATTGGGTGAATTGCTGAGTAACTTGCTTCATTTTTTTGCTAACGGTCAACCACTGAATCTGTCAGAAAATCTGGGCAATGTAACTAGAGTTGCTACGCCTGTGTTAGTTTCTCAATTCATGGCACATTTGCGATCGCATCGTTGTTTAATTGTGCTAGACAACGCCGAATCGATTCTGGCAAGTGGGGAACAATGCGGACATTACCAAGCTGGATATGAAGAATATGGACAATTATTGCAGCAAGTGGGAGAAACAGCCCATCAAAGCTGCATAGTATTGACAAGTCGAGAAAAGCCTCAACAGATCGTAGCTATTGAAGGTGAAACTCTACCAGTCCGATCAATACAATTATCAGGGTTAAATGCGATCGCGGCGTTGGAATTAGTAAAAACTAAAAATTTTTTCTACGGTTCGGATACTCAATGGCAAGACTTGATTCAATATTACGCAGGTAATCCCCTAGCATTAAAAATCATTGCTACTACAATTGGCGAGTTATTTGCTGGTAATATTACTGAATTCCTCGCTCAAGGTAGTACAGTTTTTGGTAGTATTTCAGACTTGTTGTCTCAGCAATTTCAAAGACTATCTAAACTCGAAAAAGACTTGATGTACTGGTTAGCAATCAATCGAGAACCAGTGACGATGGCAGAATTACGTAGTGACTTAGTATTGCCTGTAGCACCAATGAAACTGCTAGAAGCATTGGAGTCACTAGCGAGACGTAATTTAATTGAAAAAAAATCAGTCCCCTCATCTGGAGTGCGATTCACCCTCCAACCTGTAGTCATGGAGTATGTCACAGATGATTTGATTCAGGGGGTGGCGACGGAGATTGGGAGATGGAGAGATAGGGAGATGGGGAGAAACTCTCACCCCACCACCACATCACCCCACCACCTCATCATAGAAAGCCATGCTTTGATCAAAGCGATCGCTAAAGATTATATCCGGCTTGCCCAAACCAAACTCATTCTCGAACCAGTAATTGAGCAATTATTACTGTCACTGCGAAGCAAACAAGCCATAGAAACTAGGCTGGTTGAGATTCTCAATGATCTACGAACTCAATCCCAAATCCCAAATCTCACATCTCAAATTGAGCCAGAACCAGGTTACGCAGCAGGTAACATTATTAATCTGTTGTCTCATCTGCAAACAGACTTAACAGGTTATGACTTCTCGCATCTGACAATCTGGCAAGCATATCTCCAAGATACCCCCCTCAAGCAAGTTAACTTTGCTGGTGCTGACTTATCCCAATCAGTGTTTGCCAAAACCTTTGCAACCGCTATGTGTGCGGCGTTTAGTCCTGATGGTAAAACTTTGGCAACTACTCACACAGATGGTTATCTTCTGCTTTGGGATGTTGCTAGTACTCATCTGGTGATGAGTTATCAGGGTCATTCAGGTATTGTTTGGGGAGTTGCTTTTAGTCCAGATGGTTGTAGACTTGCCACTGCTGGAGAAGACTGTACAATTAAACTTTGGGATGTGACCACTGGGCAGTGCTTGCGAACTATCCAAGGACATACAGGCGGAGTTCGTACTGTTGTGTTTACACCCGACGGTAAGACTTTAATTAGCTGTAGTATAGACTCAACTATTAGAATTTGGGATATTAACGCAGGGGAATGTAGCCAAATTCTCCAAGGACACACTAGCGGAGTTTGGTCTGTAGCTTTTGTATCGATGTCCCCAACTGAAATTAACAAACAATTTAATCATCAAAATAATCCAAAATCTCAAATCCCAAATCCAAAATTCCTAGCGGGAGGTATCATCGCTAGTGGCAGCGACGATCATACTGTAAAACTCTGGGATTTTACTACTGGTCAGTATATTAAAACATTGGAAGGACATACTGATTGGATCAGGTGTGTGACCTTTAGTAGTTTAGGGGTGAACAACTGTTCGCCCTTACTTGCTAGTAGCAGTTTAGACCAAACAATCAGACTTTGGGATATAAATGAGGGTACATGTGTTGGTGTTCTCAAAGGACACACCAATGGAGTATTTGCAATCTCTTTTATTGGTGACGGAAAAATTCTGGCTAGTTCTAGTATTGAACGGACGGTGCGACTATGGGATGTAAGTACTCAGCAATGTGTGAGAATATTGCAAGGGCATACGAATGCAGTGTATGTCAACGCCGTCAACCCCCAGGGAACCTTGCTGGCTACTGGCGGTGATGACTTTTCGCTAAAGTTATGGGATACAGCTAGTGGAGAGTGTGTCCGAACATTCCAAGGTAGGCAAAACTGGTTTTCATCAGTTGTTTTTAGTCCTGAGGGAATTATTGCCAGTGGAGGCGAAGACCGGATTGTGAGGTTATGGACACTGGAGGGGGAATGTCGCTGTTTGCGCGGTCATACAGATTTTATCTTTGCAGTTAGCTTTAGTCGTGATGGTTGTACTTTGGCTAGTGGTAGCGCTGACCAAACAATCAGATTATGGGATGTGGTAACGGGTGAGTGTACAAAAGTTTTACACGGACATGCAGGTTTGGTAACAGGGGTCACTTTCAGTCCTGACGGTTGTATGTTGGCAAGCAGTAGTTATGACCATACTGTTAAACTTTGGGATGTGGCTAGTGGTCAACTGCTGTATACCTTCCCAGAACACATTACGATGTCAACTGCTTTTAGTCCAGATCGTCAAAAATTGGCTGTGGGGAGTTTTGATGACACAGTCAGAATCTGGGATTTAGCAACCAAGCAATGCTGTCAAACCTTTACAGGACATGATAGTTGGGTTTGGTGGGTGAGTTATAGTCCGGATGGTTTATTGTTTGCTACTGCTAGTAGTGCCGACCGCACAGTGAGAATATGGGATATCCACACAGGAGATTGTATACACATACTGCGGGGACATCAAGAATGGATTTGGGCGATCGCTTTTAGTCCAGATGGTAGTATTGTTGCTAGTTGTAGCAGTGACGGTACAATCAAACTCTGGGATGTCGCCACCGGTGACTGTATTGCTACATTAGCAGGACATAATACCTGGGTGATGTCCGTTGACTTTAGTTATGACGGAAAAATGCTGGTGAGTGGCGATGGTAATGCTACTATCAAGTTATGGGATGTACAAACAAAAGAATGCATCAAGACTTTAAGAGCAGAACGCTTGTATGAGGGTATGAATATTTATGGTGTGACAGGTATAACACAAGCACAAAAATCAACATTGTTAGAACTGGGTGCAATCGTTGAACACAGATGATTTAGGATAGCGATCGCATTATCTCCAGAGTTTTACCAGAACTAGGGCTAATACCAAGCAAGTGTTAAAAGCTAAGTACAACATTTCATTTCATTCGTAGCGAATTCTCTATAAAAAGACTCTGCGTGACTCTGCGCTTACTCCGCGTGACTCTGCGTTTAAAAATGCTACGATTTTACAAAAGCTGTACTTAGTCAAAAAATAAAACTATTAAATTCTTTCCTAACACCAATTTCAAAAAAGAATACAACAGATAGATTTACAAAACTCTTATTTAGAAAGAGTTTCCCAATCCGTCTTGAAAAGCTTTGAGGTTCCCTCCGGGACGCTGCTTTGTAGATGCCCCAAGCCCTAGCACCCTTAAGGGAAGCCACTTCGTGCCTACAAACTTTTCGCAAAATCTAAAATCCAAAATAGTATAACCTCTAGTCCTGATTTTTCTAGTAATTTCTCTTCAACAGCTGACTCACAATATTAAATCTCTTATCCAGTTCGCCAATTATCTTGAGGATATCTGCAACGTTTCGTGGTGGCTGATAAATTAATGTATCTTCACTAACTAATCGCTGAAAATCAACTTTCACTTCTCCCGTACGTTCGGTTTGACCATCACTCTCATAAAACTTTACACCTGCTAATTGCATAATCTTGATCACTTCCTGAGCAAGAATGCCGTAACCAATGGTGGTAGGATGAATTCCATCTAAAGAGAACAAACCGCCTTGAGTACGACCATTTGACCCAGAGATGAAAAAGCGAGAGTCGGGAACAGGTGAAAGTGCTTGCAATTCTGGTGGTAGTTCGTAGGCTCCACCAACTTCTTCCCACCAAGAAGGTCTAGCAGTATTATCTTCTAAATAACGGCGGAATGCCAGCCTATCAAGTAATCCACAAGTATCTAGTAAATACCAATCTCTACCTTCGGTTCTCGCTTGCCGCACTGCATCAGTAATATATTCATTGTACTGATCAATAGCACTGTCGATCACTCTCACTTCTGCTTCGGTAAGATGTGGATGTTTCTTGGGATTAAAATCTGCATCTGCAATCCAAGGTAAAGTGTAGTAAGGAAAGTAACGTGAACCCTGTGTAACTTTACTACTTACTCCCTTAGCAAAGGGTACAATAGTAATGTGAGGTACTGTGCCAAAAAGCACATGCCGAGCGCGAATTTTCTTGACTTCAGCCACAACCTGGTCTAGTTCTGCTTTGAAATGAATTGGACGCCAGACAGTATATTGATCGTTGACTGTCATGTTATCATAGCCAGTATCAGTCCATACAATATTAAATGTGAGAATACTGCCGAGAGCATTATTTGCACCAATAAAGACAATCAAAGTTTCAATTCCTTCTGTTTCTGTTGTTCCTTCAGCACCAAGTGCTGCGGCTGCTTGCAAAGGTGTGAGTGCTTTGCCATTTGCATCTCTGGCTGAGTTCAAAACCCGGATAGTGGCGCGTTCATTATGATTATCAACAATCTGTTGCCAAAAATCATCTTGAGTTTTGTAATTATTAATAATATCAATGCAAATATCTGCATTGCGTGAGAGGATATTTCGCAAATCCCAACCGTAAACAGCTAAGTTGTGATTAATCTCACGTTGATTTAGTAGTAGTGAACCTTCGCCACGTTCCCAGTAATCTTCAGTTTTATCTAAGAAGTTACGTAAAAATAGCAAAGCTGGCAAAAATTCTAAAAAGTTGACATTGTCACCAAACTTTTGCTGGAGATTACGAGCTAGAGATTCTAAGTTTAATGGCAATCCATCACCTGGTGAATCATAGTTAGGATAACGCAACTGTTTCCAACCCATTTCCCTAGCGATAATTGCAGGATAGGATAGGCGTGTATTAAAAATTGCCCCACTTTGAAAACCATGTGTAATTGAATCACCAATAGTCACCAGCCGATGCTGAGGTGTTCCTTGCTTATTGACATTCACAGAAATACCCAAAGTTGGGTCTGTGATTGGTTTTCGTGCTTCAAACCGCACTTGTACATCCGGAGGTATTTGAATATCGCTCTGTAGTTGTGCAGAAGTAAGATTAGCCATAACGTGCTTTTTTTAACCCTGTATTGAACATCCTCTCATAAAAATTCTAGTATGGTGCTGAGAAAATCTTATTTTTTGAGAGTAGTAAAAGTCATGTCTTACACCTAATTTCTTAATTCTCAATAAATAAGTTTCAAAGCTTTTAACTCAACTCTACTAAAATCGATTTCTCAAATTGTGATCCTTGTCACTGCTTTAATTCATATTAGCCATAATTAACAGCGCGGCTGAAACTCACATGTCCAACAACGTTTGTTGCGAATTTTTGAGCAACCATCTTTAAGAATTTTCTTTGTTACAATGAATTGCTGGTAGGCAGTATCATTATATATAGTTGCCTAGCGCATTATACTAGCTAAAATACTTAAGTTTTGTTTGCTATATCGGCAATTAGTAATGAATCTATTCAAAATTAAACAAAATTAAATATTAGCAGAATTATTAAACAATTTATTCAAGGAGAAGCAAATGAAATTTGGAATAGACATTGGGCATAATTGCCCACCCGATACTGGTGCAAGAGGAATTAAAATTGAGGATAATTTGACTTTAGATGTAGGCAACAGAGTTATATCTAAGTTAAGAGCTTTAGGGCATCAAGTTGTAAATTGTAAACCAGACAGAGCCTCAACAGTAGGGGAATCGTTGAGGAAAAGATGCGCTACAGCAAATGCTAATAAAGTAGATATTTATGTATCCATTCATTTTAATAAATTTAATGGTCAAGCGAATGGTACAGAAGTATATGCAACTAGCGATACTGGCAGGAAAATAGCTAAACCTGTGTTGGATGAAATTGTGAAATTAGGCTTTTTTAATCGTGGCGTCAAAAATGGCAGTCACCTATTTGTCCTCAAAAATACCAATATGCCTGCAATTTTGGTAGAAGGGTGTTTTGTGGACTCGCAAAAAGACATGAATCTGTATAATCCAGAGGCAATGGCGAATGCGATCGTCAAAGGATTAACTGGTCAATTACCTACTACTCCTGTACCTCCTGTAGCAGATGAAGAAGAAAATCCAGATACAACTGTCCAGAGATTGCAAAAAGCTTTAAATCGGCTCAAAATTACCGATAAAAATGGTAGGTCTCTGTTAGAGGATGGCGTTAATGGTGCTGCAACTAAATCGGCAATAGAAAAATTTCAAAGTATTGTTGGCATTCAACAGACGGGAATTGCTGGAGACACTACCTGGAATGCAATTAATCAAATTTTAGCGAAACGAGTTATTAGAGTTAATCATGCAGGTGGTATAGTTGTCAGATACTTGCAATTCCGCTTGGGTGTGGAAATTGATGGTATTTATGGACCACAAACAGAAGCAGCAATGAAGAGATTTCAGCAACAAAATGGTTTGACTGCTGATGGAATTGTCGGGCCTATTACTTGGCAAAAATTAATTGGTTAGTCAATGTTAGTGGTTAATGGTTAGTAGTTAGTGGCAAGAAAACTCTATAGGTTAGCGAAGCTTTGCGTCTTTTTTATCTACTAACTACTAACTAATAACTATATTGGAGAAATCTATGGCTTTTAACATTACTGTACTGAAATTACCAGTTCTCAGAATTGGTTCTAATGGAATTTATGTAAGTGCGTGGCAAAGCTTTTTAAAAGAAGCTGAATATCCAATTCAAACTGTCGATGGTGACTTTGGTAAAGTCACTGAAGAAGCTACTCATATTTATCAACAAAGAAATGGCTTAGAAGCTGATGGAATTGTTGGTAATAACACATATAGTAAAGCTGCTACTCAAGGTTTTATTGCTAAAATCCCTAACCTTTCTGCTAGTACATTGCTGAATTATCTCGGCTTTGGCGAGACAGAAGTTAAGGATTTACAAAAGTGTTTGAATCAGGTAGCACAACTCAATCCCCCATTAACAGTAGATGGTGATTTTGGTAATATAAGTACCAAAGGATTAGCTGAAGCATATAAAAAAAGAGATGTACGTCTACGTGGTGAATTAGAACAAGCTTTGAGCAATGCCACTAAGCAAAAACTAGGGTCAAATTTTATTCAAGCAATAGATATATTTAATACTTATGCGAAAACACAAAGATTTCGTCTGAGTGGTTCCCATTGGATTGAATATTTTCCTACAAGTAAGCTAATTGCTGATTTAGCTTCTCCGTTTCGTCAAAAAGTAGAAGCCTTTCAAAAAGCTTTGATTGATGCTGGCTGTCAGGTGATTGTTACTGCTACCCATCGTCCTAAAGAACGTGCTTATCTAATGCATTATTCGGCTAGAATTAATCGCCAAGAAATATCCCCCCAATATGTACCAGCTATGAATGGAGTTGATATTAATTGGGTGCATTATACCAATGCAGGTTCAGTACAAGCTGCTAAAGATATGGTAGTAGCTTATGGTGTAGGTGGTAATCCTGTATCTTTAAATTCTCGCCATATTCAAAGATTAGCAATTGACTGGAATGTAACCTGGGATGGCAAGATTAATATTAGGGATAAAAACGGTAGAATGATTAGCGTTGGTGAACCTTGTAATGCTGCTTTGAATAAAACTTTATGGAAAGTAGGTGAATCTTATGGTGTATACAAACTGACTAATGACCCTCCCCATTGGTCAGTGGATGGTTATTAAAAGTTGGGGGAAAGGTTAAAGGGGTAGGGAGCAAGGAAAATAAAAACACTTTAACCTTTAACATGCACCCCTTTACCAAAATTTTGCAAAAGTCACTTTTGCAAGAGACTCCATGAACAAAGTTAATAATGAAGGAGTAAAATTTCTCTTTCCCTACAACGCCAGGTGACGCCTCTTTCTTTATGCTGGGAAAGGAGTCCACCGCAGTGGCTTCCCACACCTTCACTAAACAAAGCAAAAGTAAAAAGTAAAAAGAAAAATACTTTCTTTTTACTTATTAATCCCTTATACCCATTTTCAAGATAGGTCTATTATTGCGTACTTGCTGGCTGTAACGATACTGATTGACCATTCAAAATTGGTTTATGGGTTTTCAAATCAAATTTATATCCATGTGGCAAAATATGTAGCCTTGCTCCACAAATTGCTAAAGCCTCATCTTTCAAAATCTCGTCAACGTTATTATGTATGACTTCTGATTCATCTACAATTGTTACAGAGCCTTCTCCAATCACTTCAATCTGATTATCAATAACAATCATCGCTGTATTTTCATCAATACCAAATCCTAAGACCGCAGGTTGTTGTGCTAGAGCTGAGATTAACCGTCCTAAACGTCCTCTTTGGGAGAAATGCTGATCAATTACTACCCCAGGTAAAAAACCTAAACCGGGACCCATATCCACAATTTCAATGCGAGGATTTGTCTCAGAATCGCCCTCTACAATCATGACATCTGGCATTACAGCTGCTCCTGCACTTGTGCCTCCTACTACCATACCTTCAGAAAAGCGTTTGTGAATAGCTGCATCTATTTCTGTATCTTTAAGAATACTAGTAATCCTAGCTTGATCTCCGCCAGTAAAAAATATTCCTGTTGCCTTATTAATTGCTTCCAAAGCAGTTAATGAAGAACCATCTTCACGAGTTTCTGTATCAACTATGCGGACATCTTCTGCTCCTAGCCGCTCGAAGACTCTAATATAGTTTTCTCCTACTTCTCTGGGTAGTTCTGTCGCTGCTGTCATAATCACAATTCGCGCTTTAGTACCCCCAGCACGACGGACAAACTCTCGTAAGATTTGGCAGTCTCCCTCCTTATCTTCTGCCCCCCCAATAATCACCAACTGCCGTTTAATTGGGCTTTCTGACATAGCGCCTCCGAGTATGATGAGTATGAATGAATAACAAAAAACATGAGCGAATAATTACTAATTTTGCTTGAGAATTAATAATTATTTATATTTCACCTCTGTTGACAATACTCCCGCACTGTTCAATACGGGAGTACAATACCTTAAAAACTGAGTAACTTGATGATTTAACAAAAACGTTCTCAGTGGAAATTTGAACAAAAAATCTAATTCTCTTGGTTGTTAAACAGCAGATTTACTAAAAAAGAATGAGCTTCTTCCAAAGGTAAATGTCTAGGTTTTCCTTGACAGACTATTTGATATTCATTAACATCTGGTCCATCTCCGAAGCCAGAAATTAACTTGCGGTGAAAAGCCTCCTCAGCTAGATAGCGAACTTCATTTCTGAGAGCATCTTTAGTGACATTCATGCTCTGCTGTCTCCTAAGTTTTTTGATTTTACTTGTTCATTTATTATTTATATGTTTTTGGGGATCAAATCGCACCTTTCAAAGGTTATAAGTAATTGGGTATATAAAATAATGTTATTTGTTAATAGTTAGTGCTTGATTGTTAGTAGTTTGTGGTTAGTGGTTAGCGGGTACAGACGCGAGGAACATCGCGTCTGTACATTAGTGGTTAGTGGTTAGTGGTTGTTCACTACTCCCCATTGCCCTTAATCCCCAACGCCTCTTTCTTTATGCCGGGGGACCCTTACTTTACAGAAGCCGAGTAAAGCGCGTCTACGGCAATCGCTCATGGGGGACTCACCGGTCCCCACTTCCCCCCTTTATACCCTGGGATAGCTCAAAAATTTTCTCAATAGCGTTACACTGATGCCTAGCTACACAGCAAATTTGACCAATTGATTCAGCAATAAATCTTGGTAAACGTCAGTTAGCATCAGGACACCAGAGTGTTTCGCTAAAGGTATATAGTAAATGGTTCAAGATAAAAATACCGATGCAGTCCGCATTAATGCCAGAAAAACAGATGCCTTCGATCTTTTCAACTTTCAGCACTACATCGGGCCGAACCCTTATTTAAATACGGGGGCGCTAGTATTTGATTTTGCTCGCACTGAGCCTTGGCGATCGCTAGCTTTAGAAGATTACATAGAAGTGATTGGCGATCGCTACCCGCGACTAAGCGATGAAAGCTATGATTCCCATGCCCAGCTGTTTGCCCGTACTGTGTCGGAAGTAAATAAGCTGGATATGGATTTGCATCTTGACCACTGGAGTATTCAACCTAATGGTAGATATACAAGAATTGCTGTGCAATCCCTACACGCTGATACAACACGGTCTGTAGTTTATTTTATTTGGGATTGGTTTGAAGCAATTACTAGAGACGATGATATTGAGTTTGAGGAACAATTACGCGGACTGCAAAGAAAATTCCGCCAATCTGCTTACGGTGGTCCCACAATTTATGCCTTATTGCGAACAGCTTATAAAAAAGGAATTCCTACTTTTCATATATGGGAAGAAAGACTTACCCAGTACGGATACGGGAAAAAACAAATTCGCGGTGTCGCGACAACATTTGATCGTGATAGCCACTTAGATTCAGACTTTACTACCCGTAAAGATGACTGCAAAGAATTCTTAAAAATCTTGGGTTTTCCAGTACCCAAGGGTGATATAGTTTTCTCTGCAAAAGAAGCCTTGAAGTTAGCAAAAGAAATTGGTTATCCAGTAGCAATTAAGCCTGTAGTTGGTCATAAAGGCATTGGTGTAACAGCAGATATACGAGATGAAGATGATTTAGAAGCTGCTTATTGGAGAGCAGTCAAAGCCATTCCTGGAAATGAACCGATCCGTATCATTGTAGAAAAAAGTATTCGTGGCAAAGACTACCGATTACTATGTGTCAATGGTAAATTTGTTGCTGCTACCGAACGCCGCCCTGCATTAGTTGTTGGTGATGGATATTCGACAATTGATGAATTAATTGAAAAAGAAAATCGTAAACCCGCTCGTTTAGATACACCCACTTCGCCAATGAGTAAAATTCAGCGCGATGAGGCGATGGAAAGATATCTAGAAGAACAGGGTTTGTCATTAGATAGCGTGATTGACAGAGATCAGACTATTTATCTTCGTAAAGTTGCTAATCTTTCTGCTGGTGGTGTAAGCATTAATGCCACACACAATGTTCACCCGGATAATATTATCTTGGCACAGGATGTCGCTCAGCACTTCCGATTAGTTTGCCTGGGCATTGATGTCATTTCCGAAAATCTTGCTCAATCATGGAAGGAAAGTGAATTTGCGATTTTAGAAATCAATGCTGCTCCTGGGATTTTAATGCATCTTAATCCGGCAGTGGGTGAAAGTGTAGATGTACCTGCGTATATTTTGGAAACCTTTTTTAGTACGAATGATGATGCCAGAATCCCAATTATCACTTTTAATCAAATATCTGTGAAGGAACTACAAGAAACTATTGACCATATTCTTTTACAAAATCCCAATTGGACAATAGGAGCTGTTTGTCGTGGAGGTGTTTTTGTTAATCGCTCTGAGAAATTTTTGCATCAAAATTACAATAGCAACGTTTATACGTTGTTGCGTAATCCTAAGCTTGATTTGTTAATTGCTGAATATCAACATGACATTTTAGAACAAGAGGGAATGTTTTATGAACGCAGCAATTTAGTAGTATTGAATAATCCTACAGAAACTGAGATGATATTGATGCGTGATGTTTTTGAAAACTCAACAGTCGTGATTAGAAAAGGAGATAATATTTCAATTCATCGTCAGGGTTTAATTGAAGAGTATAAATTAGGAGAAGATGAACCACTAACTAGGGTTTACTTGAAAGAAATTAGCACTATTTTATGATTTGATAATTGACTATTAGGACTACTATTTGATTTTTGAAAAGATACATAGGGTGCGTTAGCTCTTGGCGTAACGCACCATTCTATGTTTTTGGTGCGTTACGCTCCGCGAGAACACACTTAAATTTTTTCAATAATCAAACCGGATTCCTATATAGATCAAATTGGGGGTTTGTTCTTCTCAAATCTTCCATTTGTCTTGTCTGTAGCCAGAGAATTTATTCTCTGGCTAATAGCTTAGTTTGGTCAAAGCATTGATTACCTAATCTTGACTATTTCTGGACTTTTATTACCTATTGTGGAAATACCAATCCAGAATGAAAGGGATTTAAAAGTATGAAAACTTCAACAAAAATCATTTTGACCGCAGCTTTTGTTGGGAGTTTGGGAGTTGCTGGAGTAGCACGAGTTGTGGGAGCAAAACAACCACTATCTTCAGTAGGAATTGTGCGTCAAGATCACAGCAAAACCCAAGTTGCTGAAGCTAGTGATGGCGACGGTGAAACAAACGATGATGTACAAGAACAGCAAGAAGCAAATAAACTGCAAACTCTAGCTAAAATTACACCACAACAAGCACAGCAGGCGGCTGAAGCATTCGTAGGAGCTAAGGCTAACAGCATTAAACTGGAAAATGAAAATGGTAACTTAGTTTATGCTGTAAAAATTGGTCAGCAAGAAGTTAGTGTTGATGTTGGTAACAGCAAGGTTCTCTACACTGAGAATGCTAATCAACAAGACGAAAAAAATGAAGCCATGCGTCCTCAGAGTAGCATTCAAGTTCAGGAAGTTGGTGATGGCGATCGCGAAACTAATGATGATGAAAAGTAGAGGAACCATTACCTACAACTAAGTATTGGAGAAAACAGATGTTGAATAGGGTTCCAGAGGTGACAATTTACTTCTGGATGATTAAGATTCTGGCAACTACAGTAGGTGAAACTGCGGCAGACTTTCTCTCCATAACGCTGAATCTGGGTTTAAGCGTTACATCTTATATTATGAGCGGCTTGTTGCTGATTGCGCTTTTAAACCAGTTTAGGCTTAAGCGGTATGTTCCACTGAGTTACTGGCTTGTGGTTGTTTTGATCAGTATCGTTGGTACATTAATTACTGATAGATTGGTAGACGATTTTGGAGTTAGTTTGTTAACAACTACCATAGTTTTTAGTTGTGTCTTATTGGCAGTGTTTGTGTTTTGGTATTTAAGCGAAAAGACATTAGCCATGCACTCGATCAACACAGCTAAAAGAGAGCTTTTCTACTGGGTGGCTATTTTACTGACGTTTGCTTTGGGTACTTCAACAGGAGACCTCTTAGGGGAAGCTTCGGGGTTGGGTTATGCACAATCAGCATTAGTATTTGGCGCTGCTATTGCGATAATAACAATTAGTTATTATTACTTCCGAATCAATGGAGTTTTAGCATTCTGGTTAGCTTACATCTTGACTCGTCCGTTTGGAGCATCAATAGGTGATTTACTATCCCAACCAACTAAAAATGGAGGCTTTGGCTATGGTACGGTTGGAACCAGTATGCTTTTTCTGTCTATAATCGCCAGCCTAGTTATTTACTTAAGTCTTAAGTCCAAGAAACCAGCCTTACAGCCAATTGACCGACAAGACTAATTAGTAAGCGATCGCCCCAAGTTCACTTTGATTGCTGCAATTTTGACCAATCCAAGTTCTTGGCTTCTTCTTGCTACAGTGAAGCCGCAAGTTCCAATAAATTATCATAGCCCGACGGTAAATAGGAGTAATCATGAGCAAACTTCCACAAATCACTGCATCTTCTGGATCATGAAGATATGTGCAACTACTCTGGGGGAGACAGCAGGTGATCTTTTATCGATGACGCTAAATGTTGGCTATGCAGTTAGTTCTACGATATTGATTGGAGTGTTTTTAGCTACTCTTGTAACTCAATTGGTCTCAAAAAGCTATAACCCATTACTTTATTAGACTGTCATCCTTTCAACCTTTACGGCTGGTACAACGATGTCAGATTACATGGATCGCACTTTAGGGCTTGGCTACGCTAAGAGAACTATGATTTTAGTTACCATTGTTCTAGCTATTCTTGCTTTCTGGCGATTTAGTATTGGGTTTTTATCTGTTACTCACGTTAAAACACCTAAAGTTGAGCTGCTTTATTGGACTGCAATTCTATTTTCAAATACTTTGGGTACTGCCTTGGGTGATTTTCTCGCCGATAGCCCCGGACTCGGATTTGCAGGAGGAGCATTCCTAATTGCTAGTTTACTTGCCTTGGTGTTAGTAGCACATTATTTTACCCAACTTTTCTCAGTCATGTTGTTTTGGATTGCGTTTGTCCTCACTTGACCATTTGGTGCAACACTGGGAGATGTTCTGATAAAACCACATGCCAAAGGTGGTCTTGGTTACGGTACTATCGGCTCATCTATAGTTCTTGTGTCTATACTTGGAGTTTGTATCTTGTTGACAACTCTAAAGCATAGAAGACTAACGGTTGTCTGAGGATGAATGATGTAGAAGCACAGACGTGATATTACGTCTTTACTTTTAGACATCGACCGAATTTAATTATGCGTTACCCAAAATCCTTATATAGACGTGTCATGGTACGTTTATACACTATTTGTCACAGAGGTCTTTTTACTTCTACTTTATAATCTCGGAACTAATGGACAGTTGAACTGTAAAACAACTACCAACTCCTAATTGACTCGTGACACTAATCAATCCATTATGATTTTGAGCGATTGCTTGGGCAATAGCTAACCCTAATCCAGAACCACCCTCCCAATAAGATCGAGACTGATCCGCCCGCCAAAAACGTTCAAAAACTTTGTCAATATGATCTGGTGCAATTCCTACACCTGTATCTTGCACTTTCACATAAAGTTGGGAACCAACACGACTAGTCTTGATTTCAACGACGCCGGATGATGGTGTGTAATAAAGAGCGTTTTCAATTAAATTAGTAAATAGCCGCGTCAGTTGAACTGAATCACCCTTCAGGTAAAGATTTTCTGTCAACTGAGATCGCAACTGAATTCGCTTGGCTTCAGCTTGAGGTTTATAAAGTAGCACTAAGTTCTCTAGAATAAACCTTAAATTCAGAGTATCCCAATTGTGATTCGGAAGTTGATCGCTACGTGCCAAGAATAGTAAATCTTCAGTAAGGCGAGTCATTTGGTTAGTAGCGCTAGCGATCGCCTGAAATTTTTCTACGTCTTTTGGACCTATTTCTTCTGGATATTCTAATGCCAAATCAGCGTTAATTTTGATTGCCATTAATGGACTGCGTAATTCATGGGAAGCATCAGCAGTAAACTGTTTGAGCCTTTGAAAACTCTCCTCAATGGGCTGCATTGCTTGACGTGTGAGTAAAATTCCTCCGATGCCACTCAAAACCAAAGTCATAATAATTCCACCCCCTAACCCCCAGTCGAGTTTTTGGAGGGTTTGATCAAATTCTTCTAGGGATTGACTGACTCTGACATAGCCAACTAGTTGACCATGATCGCTAGAAATGATCGGTACAGTCACACCTTGGATAGGAACTTTACCTGTTTGAATTTGTACTATTTTGCTTGGCAATAAGGGTAAAGTTAAGACAGTTTGTCCTTGTTGAGCAATTAAATGTCCTTGAGTATCAAACCACTGTAATGCTTGCTGACGAACAATCAAGTCTTGCGGACGAAAGTCACTTTCAATTGTCAGGCGACCTGATTCAAACTCTACATTTGTCGCTGCACCTTGTCCTATAGCTATGAGTTTATCTGTCGTTTGTTTAGTCAGACTGCGAGTGAAAACGACTCGGACTGCGATCGCAAATATTCCTAGTAGTGATGCGAATACAAGTAAGTAAGACAACAACAACCGATACCGAATTTTTATAAACACATTTTTCTTATTAAGTCAACCGTGACCTAGACGATAACCAACACCATAAATATTTTCAATAAAGTCTTCTGAACTTCCAGCGACTCTGAGCTTATTTCGTAAATTTGTAATGTGAGTTTTGACACTTCCTTCTCCACAGGACTTATCAAATTCCCACAGTTTATCAAGGATTGCTGAACGAGTAATCACTTGATTTGGATTTCTCAAAAAATATTCCATAATCATGTACTCTTTAGGAGTTAAAGACAGAATATTTCCTGCATAAGTAACCTGTTGAGTAGCCGGGTCTAACTGCAAATCACCTTGGGTTAAAATCGGTGGACGAATTTCTTGACTTCTGCGAGCTAAAGCCCGAATACGTGCTGCTAACTCTTTGATGTCAAACGGTTTGACCAAATAATCATCAGCACCAGCATCGAGTCCAATAATTTTATCATCTGTTGTATCTCGTGCTGTGAGCATTAAGATGAGAGTTTTGTATGAAGCAGCACGTAACCGCTTGCATAAAGCGACGCCATCTAATTTAGGAAGCATTAAATCTAATAAAATTAGCTCGTACACTCCTGATTGAGACCATTCCCAACCCTCAATTCCATCACCTGTTATATCTACGATATGGTGTTGGCGTTTTAAATAGTCGGCTAATGGTTTGGCAATGCGATCATCATCTTCAACTATCAAAATTCTCATAATCACATGCTTATCAGTTATCAGTTAGAGACGCGATGTTCCTCGCGTCTGTACAGTTACCAGTTATCAGTATCATATTCATTATTTATATCAGCACCCCTATTTCTCAATGTTATTGATGGAGAGATTTGCTTGTAAAATCCCCTAAGTTTATTTATGGGGATGAACTGATAGCTGTTCACTGTGATCCTGGTTCAAAATTCGCCAAATAAGGGTATATAACTAAAGAAATCATTAGCACTCCTGTTTCTTGGAGAGCTTAACAATGCTTTACCTTCTCCAACGTCTTGTCCTGATCATACTTTGTCTAACTTTCCTGGTTGCGTGTGATTTTTCGACTTCGCAATCTTCGACAACAGAGACACCAACAACACAACGCCGTCCAAAAGAGGCTTTGCAGTTACAGCAACAGGGACTGCAACAGCTAAACCGAGGTAAGTATGACGAAGCTTTAGCAAATTTTACACAGGCTTTAGCTATTTTTAAAGAAACTGGGCAGCGTCAACACGAAACCACCACTCTTAAATATATCGGGCAGACTTACGAGAAATTGCGCGATTATCCCAAAGCCCTAGATTATGATCAACAAGCTTTAGCTATTGCCAAAGAAACTGATAACAAGACTGAGGAAATGGAAATTCTTGGTCACATAGGTGTAATTTACTATAAAACTGGTGTTTATACCAAAGCCCAGGAACTTTATCAACAAGCTTTGGTGATGGGTAAAGAAACTGATAATATACAAGCCCAAGTCGAAATTCTTCACGAAATAGCTTCTCTTTTGGAAGCACAACAAAAGCCAGAGTTAGCGATCGCTTTTTACAAGCAAGCGATTAATGCTTTGGAAGAAATGGAACTTGATTCTAAACCATCCCCACAAAAACCAATTCAGCAGTTTGATACAAACAGATTCACAAACATTTATCGCCATCTCGCTGATTTGTTACTCAAGCAAAACCGTGTAGTCGAAGCACAAGCAGCAGTGGACTCGCTCAAAGTCCAAGAATTAGATGGTTATCTCAATAATGTGCGAGATAAAGCCAAAACACCACAACGCATGGAATATCTGCAACCAGAACAGCAGATTGTAGATAAATTTAATCAGGAAATTTCTGTTGTAGTCAAACAGGGTAAAGAACTAAGCGAATTACAAAAGATTCCTGAAAAAGATCGCACCCCCCAACAAGAGACACGCAGACAAGAACTCGAAGCTGCGCAAAGAGAAACTTTAAAAGAATTCTTGGCATTTAGTGATAGTCCAGAAGTCATGGCTCATGTCCAAGAACTCAATCGGACTACTGGTGGTGAAAATCTTAATCCTAAAATACTTAGACGTCTACAAGACTTTATTAAGCAACTAGATACCAATGCAGTTTTACTTTATCCTCTCATTCTAGAAGACCGCTTGGAGCTAGTGTTAGTTACTCCTTATACACCCCCAATCCATCGTTCTGTGGCTGTAAAACGCCAAGAACTAAACCGGACAATTAAGGAATTCCGCAACGCCTTAGAGAATCCACCGAAAGATGCGAAAAAACCAGGACAAAAACTTTACAACTGGTTAATTCGACCGATTGAACCTGCTCTGAAAGAAGCGAATACAAAAACCATCATTTATGCACCGGATGGAGAATTACGTTACATACCTCTAGTAGCGCTTTATGATGGTGAAGAGTGGTTAGTGCAAAATTATCGGGTAAATAATATTACTGCTCTTAGTCTTACCGATCTACAAGAACGTCCTCAGAATTTAAAGATATTAGCAGGTGCTTTTACGCGGGGAAATTACGATATTAAAGTTGGTAAGCGTACTTTTAAGTTGGGTGGATTACCTTTTGCAGGGAAGGAAGTCGAAAATGTGACGTCAGCGTTTCCTGGTTCGGAAAAGTTAATTAACTCAGAATTCACCGAACAAGAAACCTTAAAGCTGATGAGCAATTTCCCCATTCTCCATTTTGCTACTCATGCTGCTTTTGTACCAGGTGCGCCAAATGAATCTTTTATTTTGTTTGGTGATGGTAAAGCAGCGAATTTGCGAGATTTACGATTTTGGAATCTTTCTAACGCTGATTTAGTGGTATTAAGCGCTTGCGAAACGGGTTTGGGAGGAGAGTTAGGCGACGGTATAGAGATTTTGGGATTTGGCTATGTGATGCAAGAAGCAGGTGCAAAAGCTGCGATCGCTTCACTATGGCAAGTTTCCGATGATGGTACACAAGCACTGATGAATGCTTTCTACGCCGCACTCAAACAAGATAAACTCAGCAAAGTTGCAGCTCTCCAAAAAGCCCAATTATCATTACTTGATGGTATCTACGATCATCCCTACTACTGGGCAGGATTTATTTTAATTGGGAATGGGATGTGATAGGGAATAGAGAACGAGTAATAGTTTATTGTTCTCTGAATTACAAATAGGGAATAGGAAATAGGGAACAGGTTAAGAGGATTTTTTATGCGTTGTTAGTGTACTCAGTTCATGATGGCTGTTCCCTTTATAGTATTAGCTTTTTGAAATTTGAACTCAGGTATTTTGACAATAGTTAAAGTTATTCTGCTTATACCAATTCTCTATAAATTTACATTGAATGAGTATACCTCTATTCCTTTGCATTCTACCCTGCGGGTAGACATGAAGTGGCTTCTGTTCACTGAAAGGGTTCCTGAAGGGTAAGTAGCCTATGAGCGCGTCTAATGCGTTCTTTGTAGTTCGTTTTCTTACTATAAGTGCATCTTCACGATGAATTGATATTTATCTTTAATGAGAAGAAGCTCCAACTGAAAAATCTGCCTAAAATAATCCTGTATTGTTAAGTATGATTGAAATTTGCAGTTCAAAATCTCTTAAAAGGTACTATCAGGTAAAAATCTGTCTAGTTGCAGGTTAGCAATGAGACAGATGATAGAACCACAAATTAAAAAAGATAAGGAGAATAGTGTGATACGCCAATCTCCAAAATACTATAAGCTATTAGTTCTTTTCGTTTGTACAGCATTTTTTATCTTTTTTGGTCAAATAGTCATCGCCCAGAGCAATCATAACTTCAACAATCGAGGCAGGCAGAATGTAGAACTGATTGTGGGTGGGGATTTTGTCGTTACTATGAATGAGGCACAACCAGTCATCCAGAATGGCGCGATCGCGATCATGGATGGCAAAATTGTTGCAGTAGACACAAAAGACAAGATCATGGCATCTTACAAAGCTGCCACGACATTACCAGGTGAGGATATGGTGTTAATGCCGGGTCTTGTCAACGGTCACTCTCATTCAGCAATGGTGCTTTTTCGCGGTCTTGCGGACGACTTAGCATTGGAGGATTGGCTTCAGAATTACATCTTCCCAGCAGAAGCGAAGTTTGTTGACGAAAATTTTGTCCGCGTCGGTGAGCAGCTTGCTTGCTGGGAGATGATACGCAGTGGAACAACGACTTTTGTTGATATGTATTTTGAGCCAGATGTGGCCGCTGAAGTAGTTAATGAATGTGGCTTGCGCGCAGTGATTGCACCCTCATCCATAGATTTTCCCAGTCCTGGTTTCCAAGGATGGGATGATGCGTTTGCTGCGGCGGTGGATTTTGTCAAACGCTGGAAGGGGAAGAACTCACGTATCACACCAGCTATTGCCGCACATGCTCCCTATACCGTCTCACCAGAACATCTCACACAGGCGATTGAGGCTGCGCGTCAATACGATGTCCCGCTTACAATTCATGTGGCGGAGACACAATCAGAAGTCAAAGATGTCCAACAACGATATAACGCAACCCCAGTCCAACACCTGGAAAATCTTGGCTTTTTAGAGCCGCGCGTATTTGCTGCACATATGGTATGGCCTAATGAAAGTGAAATTGCCTTACTGGCGAAACGCGGTGTTGGTGTTATCCATAACCCTGACTCGAATTTAAAGCTAGCTTCTGGCTTTGCGCCGATTCCGGCGATGCTAAAAGCAGGAGTTAAGGTTGGTTTAGGTACGGATGGAGCCGCATCAAACAACGATCTTGATATGTGGGAAACAATCCGCCTTACTGCCCTTATCCATAAAGGAACAACCCTCGATCCTACTGTTGTTCCAGCCAAGACAGTTTTGCGTATGGCAACACTCGGCAGTGCAGAAGCACTCAGCTTGGCAGATAAAATAGGCGTGATTAAGCCCGGACTCCGAGCAGACGTGATTCAAGTCCGACTCACAGAACCACACTTGATCCCACTTTACGATGTCATGTCACATCTAGTTTACGCGGCGGATGCTCAGGATGTTGATACCGTGATTGTAGATGGGCAAGTTTTAATGCATAAGCGCAAAATGTTCACGGTTGATCCTGATAAGATTCGCTTGGAAGCTAACTCTATTGCTGAGAACATCAAAGCTGAGTTACGCCCCTCTAATTCAACTACTCAAAATTAGGTTGGGTTTTTCCACCTCTACCCCCAAAACAACAAGGGGAGGTTTTGTACCTCCCTTTTGTTGTTAGTTTTAACGTGAGTTCGACGGAATTAAAAAATAGCAGGAGGCAATGCAGGTAACTGTTTTGGGTAAATGTCAATAGAGGGTTTTTTAGACAAATAGGTGTAAGCAGCTAAACCAGACATCAAAATTGACCAAAAAGTTAAATTGTTTATTTATAGCTACATATTAACTTGTTTATTTCTTGAAAAAAGATTTAAAAAATAAAATTTTAACTATTTTTTATCAATTAATTAAATCAATCATAAACTGTTCTTAACTGCAAAGAATGTAGCTTTATTTCAGATTGAAATTTCAGCAGAAATTGGTCATTAAATCTGAGGAGATATGAATTTTTCTATCACCGTTTTTAATCGTGTAGTTACTACTTCTGTAGTGACGGCAGCTGTTGCATTTGGGCCATTTTTTGCAGCGATCGCCCAAGCCTTAACTCTCAATGGCGCAGGTGCAACTTTTCCTGCTCCGCTATATGAGAGATATGCTCGTGAAATAAAAAAAGACATGCCAGACATGACAATTAACTACCAAGCGATTGGTAGTGGTGGTGGCGTGAATCAAACAATTGCTGGGACTGTTGACTTTGGTGCTAGTGATGCTGCTATGACCGATGCTGAAATAGCTAAAGTTAAGCAGGGAGTAATTTTAGTACCTACAGCAGGCGGTGCAGTTTCTGTTGTTTATAATGTTCCTGGTGTTAACAACCTGAAATTATCTCGTACTACATTACCAGGTATTTTCTCTGGTCAAATTACTAAATGGAACGACCCCAAAATTAAGGCAGATAACCCTGGTGTTAATCTCCCAAATCTACCAATTAAAGCTGTTGTTCGTGCTGATGGTAGTGGTACAACTTTCATTTTTACTAATCACTTAAGCAACATCAGCCCATATTTCAAAGGCAGAATTGGTACTAGTAAATCTCCAAGTTGGACTCTATCAAATGCCCTTAAAGGTAAAGGAAACCCTGGTGTCGCTGCTTTAGTCAAGCGTACTCCAGGCTCTATTGGTTATGTAGAGTATGAATATGCTAATAAAAACAACCTCAAATCAGCACAGGTACAAAATAAAAGAGGAGAATTTGTCGCTCCTTCTTTGCAGTCTGCAAACGCTGCTCTATCTTCTGTAAGTTTCCCCAGCAACTATCGTGTTTTTATTGGTGATCCAGGTCAAGGTTATCCTATTGTTGGTTTGACTTGGATTATGGTCTATAAAAACTACAAAGATCCTGCTAAAGCCCAAGCTGTCAAAAATTTAGTTAAGTGGATTCTAACTAAAGGTCAACAGTTCAATGATGACCTCAACTACACTTCTATTCCTTCTAACGTAGCCAATGATGTCATCAATACAGTCAATAGCAATGTCAAGTAATTGATCATTTGCTGCTAATTTAACAGCCACACAATGGCGATCGCAAATTTCTCCTTGCAAAAGTAGGATTAGCGATCGCCCTTCGACATTCATTAGTGAAAAATTTTGACAAATGACATCAATTAAAAATAAAGATTGCAACAATTAATTGACAGAATCTGCATGTACAACAATCCCCAATTCAAAATCTAAAATCCAAAATCTAATTTAGGGTATGACAAATTCGTCGGGCTCAGCCTATCAAAATGAACCAAGCCAACCAAAGGTGCTTGATCCAAGTCTTGACATTACAATTATTGAAGGAAAACATTACCGAATAGACCAAAGTTTCACTTGGCTAGTTTATAGTTTTGCTGCCTTAACGGTGCTTGTATTATTTTGGATGAGTTGGGTAATTTATAATCAGGCTCATCCGGCAATTGCTAAATTTGGATTAGGATTTTTATGGAGTCAAGATTGGGATGTACCTAATCAACTATTTGGTGCTTTACCTTATATTTATGGAACTCTTGTTAGTAGTGCGATCGCAATTTTGTTAGCGATACCAGTAGGGCTTGCAGTATCTTTGGTAACTAGTGAAGATTTTCTACCAGAATGGGTGCGCTCAACTCTAGCATTTGTTGTTGAATTAATTGCAGCAATCCCTAGTGTCATTATTGGTTTATGGGGTATTTTTGTTTTTATTCCATTTATTGAACCCTTCCAAAAATGGCTAGCAGCTAATTTAAATTGGATACCACTTTTTAACAGCATAGAGCCTTCTGGACTAAATATGTTAACTGCTGGTATCATTCTTGCCATCATGATTTTACCCACATTGGCAGCAATTTCTCGTGAAGTATTGCTAGTAATACCAAAAGAATTACGCAGCGCATCTATGGCATTAGGTGGTACACGTTGGGAAACTATTTTTAGAGTATTATTACCAGCTGGTTTTTCTGGAATTGTGGGTGCAACAATGTTGGCATTAGGGAGAGCCTTGGGTGAAACAATGGCTGTAACAATGGTAATCGGTAACTCTTCTATTATTAGTACTTCTTTACTTGAGCCAGCTTATTCAATTCCTGCATTATTAGCCAACGAATTTGCTGAAGCCGAAAGTGGATTACACGTTGGTTCTCTCACATATCTAGCTTTAATTTTATTTGCTTTAACTTTAGCTGTAAATATTGCTGCTGTGTTATTAGTACAGGTAGTTGGTAGTAAAAAAAAGTAATGATTTCGTTAGTAGTTAGTGGTTAGTGGTTGTTCACTACTCCCCATCTCCCCATCTCCCCATTGCCCCTAATCCCCAACGCCTCTTTCTTTATGCCGGGGGACCCGTCCACCGCACTGGCTCCTCCCTTGGGGGAGTGGGGGCCGGTGAGTTCCCCACCTCCCCACACTCCCCTCATACCTCTTATACTCCTTGATCCTCTATCTCCACATGAAAAAAAATGAATTTTTAGCGCCAGATCTGTTAGCTTCTTTACCATTTAAGCGGTTATTATTTAATAATGGTATGACTGCGATCGCCTTTATTTTTACAGGTTTAGCATTACTACCTTTGCTATCAGTTTTATGGGAAATAATAGTGCGGGGTATCTCTGGATTGAAACCAGAAATGTTTGTCAAATCAGTGATTGATAATGGATTTGCCAATGCAATTGTTGGTACTTTCACAATGGTAGCCATTGCCGCGCTGCTCAGTATTCCTATTGGTGTAGTTACAGGTATATTTTTAGCAGAATTTAGTCAAGGAACAAAGATCGCAAATTTTGTGCGTTTTATCACTACGATTTTGACTGGTGTTCCCTCTATTGTTGTGGGTGTATTTGCCTATAGTGTGATAGTTTTATTAACAAAATCATTTAGTGCGATCGCTGGTGGTTTTGCTCTTGCAGTAATCATGCTACCCGTTGTCATCTTAACAACCGAAGAAGCATTAAAACTCATTCCTGTTTCTCAGCGTCTAGCATCAGCTGCTTTAGGAGGAACTCGCTTTCAAACAACTTTTCGGATTGTAGTTGCTGCCGCTATACCTGGTATTACTACAGGTATATTATTAGCCATAGCCCGTGCCGCAGGTGAAACAGCGCCCTTGCTTTTTACTGCTTTATTTAGTCTAGATTGGTCACAGGATTTATTCAGTCCAACAGCATCACTGTCAGTATTAATTTTTAATCTTTATAATGATCCATCACCAGAGAAAAATCAATTAATTTGGACTGCATGTATAGTATTACTAGCTTTGGTATTATTCACTAGTATTGTTTCAAGATTATTCATTAATAATAAAAGAAAAAATAGAGTATCTTAAAAATTATAATTAACCAAAAAATAGCGACAATTTTCTTTAACTAAATTAATTAATATATGAGTAAATTAGTTCCAGCAATCACAGTCAAAAATCTTAGTTTTTACTATGGTAATACCAAAGCTCTAGAAGGAGTATCAATAAATATTTACCAAAACCAAATTACAGCTATTATTGGCCCAAGCGGTTGTGGAAAATCTACTTTTATTAAATCTTTAAATCGAATTGCAGAATTAGAAGGGGAAGTTCGGGTAGAAGGAAAGCTAGAATTTTTTGGTCAAAATATATATGATCGTCGTGTGAATATTAATCGATTACGTCGTCAAATTGGGATGGTATTTCAAAAACCAAATTTATTTCCTATGAGCATCTATGAAAATGTTGCTTACGGTGTTAAAATTGCCCGATGGTGTCCCAAAACAGAATTAGATGAAATAGTTGAATCAGCCATCAAAGCTGCTGCTTTATGGGATGAAGTTAAAGATAAGTTGCATAAATCAGCTTTAGGACTTTCAGGTGGTCAACAACAACGGCTCTGCATAGCTCGCGCTTTAGCAGTAAAACCAAAAGTTTTACTCATGGATGAACCCTGTTCCGCCCTTGATCCAATTGCAACTATGAAAATAGAAGAATTAATTCATAGTTTGCGTGGAGAATTAACAATTGCTATTGTTACCCATAACATGCAGCAAGCAGCTCGTGTCTCAGATTTTACAGCTTTCTTCAGCACGGATGAAAGTCGTATTGGTCAAATGATTGAATTTGGAGCAACATCTCAAATTTTTACTACAGCACTTGATGAACGCACCCGTGATTATGTGTCTGGGCGTTTTGGTTAAAGTTAAATGAGAGTTAATAAATAGTTTTGACTGTCTTGTGTCTATCTACAGAAGCTCCCTTTTACTTTGGCATGCCTTATTATAAAATCAAACGAAAATGGCTATCTCTGGTTTTACTTGCTCTGCTATCTGCATTCCTGTTGGGAATCACATCTACAGCATTGAGTATCTATCTGTATGGTAGTAGGAGCGATAACATCAAAGCAGATGCAGCAATAGTGTTAGGAGCAGCTGTTTGGGGAGAAGAACCTTCGCCTGTTTTTCGAGAACGAATTAACCACGCCATTGATCTCTATAAAAACAGAGATGTTCATACCATCATTTTTACGGGTGGAGTTGGCGAAAGCAATGAACCAGCTGAAGGCATTGTTGGTAAAAATTACGCTGTAGCGCAGGGTGTAAAAGCGTCTGACATTCTCGTTGAAACTCAATCTCGCACAACTTACCAGAATCTCAAAAATGCTCAGTCGGTAGCTGCTGCTTATCCATTGACCAAGTTTCTCATTGTCAGTGACCCGCTACACATGAAGCGTTCTGTGTTGATGGCGAAAGATTTAGGAATGGATGCGTATTCATCCCCTACACCTACTACTCGCTATCAAAGTTTCAACGCTCAGGTAACGTTTCTGATGCGAGAAACTTATTTTTATTTAGTTTACTTGGCGTTAAAAATTTAATTAAGTAAAAAAGGTTTTCACCGCGCAGATACTGAGAGCGTAGAGAAAATAGCAGGCGTTGCTACCCCACAAATGATTTGGCTGTGGTACAATTGTACTATAGGAATTCAAAATTAAGTGTGTAATGTGAATGTATAGGGCTACATTTAACATTTTTAGTAAATGAACAAACACTGCAAATTTGGTGTTACATATTTGCAGGATAACTAGTACTTTGTCACACAAACTTTGCCAAGTAAACCAATTCTCAACACATCCTCTTTTTCTACTTCTCTACGCTCTGTGTGGTTTATTAACATATCTTATTAAAATTCCTATTTAAGTAAACCAGGGTAGGTTAGTTATGGCAAAAAAATCTGCCAAAAATTATCAGATATCTTCTCAACAAAACAACATAATTTCTCTGTTGGAACTGCTGAAAATTTTGGAAGCGCATCGCAATAACATTATTATCAACCTCAAGCATCTACAAGCAAACTATCAAAGAATAGGTGTTAAAAGGGTTCCAGGTTATAGAGATGAAAATAGTAATCTTATTAAACCTTGGCTGACAACACAATACCTAGACAATGGTGAATATGTTGGTATGGGTACATTTGAACTTAACCATAACACAGCCAATATCAACATGCTGATTACCCGCAAAGTCAGACTGATCAAAACAGAAGATAAAACTCCTATTTTTGAAGTTGCGGGTTTATTGGTAAATAACTTAAATAGCTTTAATAATTACACGATTGTTAGTGAAGGCAAAGCCAATGTCAAATCACTACAAGTTAAGATTAGCAGCAAAAAAACTTTTGACTTGCTACGAGCAAAAGGTGTAGTAGAAAACGAAGAGTATGATTTTCGTCGTGAGTATACCATTAGATTAGACCATCTGCCCCTTATACCCATTGAGCAACATTACAGTAGTATTGAGGGTTTATTTGATCAACTTGCAGAAGCTAAAGTACTTGCAAGTATTCTTTCTGCACTTTTGAAAAAAGAGTCAGATATCTTTTTACCAGAACAGTTAGAAGAGTTGAGAAAGTATTATATTTCCAAAAATGTGAACCTCAACTTTCCCACAACTAACGAATATACTAATATTAAAAAAGCTTTAGCTAAACATCATCTTGATGCACGCATTAGCTACAAAATTGATATTGGCAGCAAAGACATTCTCAATCTAGGTAAACTACATTCTGCTAACAAATTTCTTGACAGAATGTATGAAGTGTATCACACAGCAACTGGAGAAATTATCTCCAAGCCTAGCTTTGATATGATTTTTCATGAAAATATCGCTTGCAGACACAAGCAATTATCATCTCGGATAAAAATTACTCCGGTGGATGAGTTCATGAAACAGATTTTTGATGATTTTCTGGGACTAGATAACAATGGTATTGTTGCTGGTATTCTTAACAAAATCGGTGCTGAGAACTTGGCACAAATTTTGCAACAGCAGCGCGATCGCAAAAGTATCAACAAAGATGAACTGCTAGCAGCCCTCTTTACTGCTAATGCGAAGTTAGAGGAATTTACCTCAAAAATTTACCGTGACAAAATTAGCCCCTTAGTACTATATATTGGTTCCACCGGAGTGTTGCCAGATGGAATGAATGCAAAGGCTATAACTGCGGAAAAGCTTACTCAAAAATATCCGCATTTGCAGTTTTCTAAAGACGAGCAAGAAGGCACATTTTTTATAATTGGAGACAGTATCATTAGCGTATACCCAATAAGGGAGTATTACACTGAAAAAGACAGGGTTGCAATAGAAAAATAATATCGTGTCCGGTTGAACACTGATATTATCCGTTGAGGTCGGTAATTGATAATGGGTAATGGAAAAAACTTCTTCTCCAATGACTTTGCTTCATATCATAAGCAATTAGCCGGACTTAGTATAAGAGAGTTATAGAGTTCACAAATTCGTGGCAAAAAAACTCAGAAAAACTCTGCGTATCTCCGCGTTTCCTTTGCGATCCTCTGCGTTATTTATCTATCAAATAGAAACCAAGTTTTCCCCTGTCTGCTGCTCAATTTTAGTAATCAATTCTAAAACTTGTTGATACTGTGTAGTATTTCCTTGTTGTAAAAATAGATCTGCGGCCTTTTCAAAGTCTTTTATTGCCCCAAAGGAGTCTGCTTGGTTATAACGAGTTACACCCCGGTTGTAATAAGCAAAAGCTTCGTTGGGATTAAGGCGCAGTGCTTGGTTATAGTCTTCTATTGCTCCCTTGTGATCTCCTTGTTCATCACGGACATTCCCTCGACCCACATAGGCAAGGGCATCATTTGGGTTAAGACGAATTGCTATGTTATGGTCTTCTATTGCTCCTTTTTTGTCTCCTAAATCATTGCGGGCAAGACCTCGGTTGTAGTAGGCAAGAGCATAATTAGGATCAAGATTAATAGCTCTGTTATAGTCCTGTATGGCACTTTGGCTGTCTCCCAAGTCATAACGGCTATATCCGCGATTGACGTAAGCAACAGGATCACGAGGGTTGAGGCGAATTGCTGCGGTAAAGTCCTTGATTGCTCCTTGTTTGTCTCCTAAATCATAACGGGTATAGCCCCGGTTCACATAAGCGATCGCATCATTGGGATCAAGTCCAATGGCTGCGGAAAAAGCTGCGATCGCACCTTCTAAATCTCCTTGATTATACTTATTGACTCCCTGATTGTAGAAGTCATCGGCTTTAGTGGTTGTAGTTCGCTCTATTGTGGAAAGGCTGGTTATCTGTTTAGCATTAGCGGGTACTACAGATGCGGTCAAAGTCAATATAGCAATTCCACAGAACCCTACAACCCCTGTCAATACTTGACCTGATAATCTTAGTCTCATTTTTATAGCATTATTTATAGTTGCTTCTTTAATATTGCTACATTTGTGCGAGATTCTTTTACGCAATAATTTTGTAAAACTGTGTAAAGTTAAGTGGAAGATTCGCAAGAATTTATTTTTTTAGATAAACGAACACAGATGCACACCGATGCACACGGATGATCTATCTGTGTTTATCGTCTTGCACTAAATATTTTTGCTTATATCTTGGGTGATTTTCGTAATCGCGATCGTCACTGGTGTATTCATCTTGCAAATGCACCTACTTACCTACCTACACCCATGATTAAATCTCTTCATTCAAAATTCCCGATACGAGTTCGTTGGAATGCGATGATCTCCCAAGCAACAGTTGGCTTATTGTGCTTGTCTTCACCGTTATTGATCACCACCGCTAGCTGGGCGCAGCAGGCGAATGGACAAGATATTAGAGTAACTGTACCCCTCAACGGTAATTCTCAACCTAGTGCTAATCTTGGTGCTGGGGCTGTACCAGTTCTAATTCAGGTGTTACAAGGTAAACAAGCACCAGCAGGTTTTGATGCAAGTTCTGCAATACCTGTTTTAATTCAAGGATTACAGGGCAATAATCCACAAATACGCTCAGATGCTGCTGCTGCGGTTCCCGGTATAATTCAGACCTTACAAAATCAAAATCCACAATTACAACAGCAGGTGCAACAACTAGCTCAACCAAATGCCCAACCACAGGTTCAACCACAGGCTCAAGTGAATGCTCAACCTAAAATCCAATCAAATACAGGTAGATGTTTTGTGTCAAATCCAACATCTGTTGTACCTGCACTGATTGGAGGTTTGCAAGATAAAGACGAACTGGTTCGCTTTTTTGCTGGTGCAACTCTTGGCTGTCTTGGGGATCAAGCTAAAGGTGCAGCTCCTGCCCTACTTACCAGTTTGACAGATCCCAATCAAGCTGTGCGCTTAGTTGCTGCCTTCGCTTTGGATAGAATCGGTGTTGGTATTCAGCAAGCAGCTAAAAATTTATCTGCTGGACAATTAAATCAATTGGTATCTTCCTTTAGCTCTAGCCTTGGTTTTTTAGCTGACCCATTAGTTAAGTTACCCCAGAATGTGGTTAACTCTTTATTCAATCCTTTACAAACTTCTCAACCAGTTCAGCAATCAGTTCAGCAACCAGTTCAGCAATCAGTTCAGCAACCCGTTCAGCAACCCGTCCAACAGCCAGTTCAACAGCCCAGATAAAATCCCCAAATTACTAGATAGCCAAGCTCAAGATAAATTTTGCGATCGCCCAATTATGAATGTCAGCACAGGCGATCGCTCTCAATATGGAGAGATTTGCAGGGGCATTACCCATACGTATTTTTGAATTGTCCTTCTTAAAAACTACGTCTTTAACAAATTATCCAACTCTTGCTGCATTTGACTGCGGACAAGTTTGTAGCAAGCATGGACATAATCGCGATCGCACGTTGCTTCTCTACCATAACGTTCAAAAACAATTGGTGGACAAACTCGCGTGCGGATGGGTACTGGTAAAGGAATATTAGGTAAAGGTCCAAACGACAATCCCCAAGGTAAACCTAAATAGATCGGAAAGACAACTGGGTCGATTCCAAATAGCCAAGGCATTCCCCATTGATGCAATTGCTGTGCTAAGTCGTAACGTTCAGCGAGAATAATTAGTGTCTCATGAGCGCCAGTAGAAATGAGTGGCACTATGGGTACTTTTTCTCGTAGTGCTAGCTTAATAAAGCCGTGGCGTTCAGCAAAGTAGATTTGATTACGCAAAGAATAAGGTCGAAACAGATCTTCTGCACCACCAGGATAGACGAGTACGCTGGCTCCGGAACGCAAAGCTGCGATCGCCATTTTAGGATGGGCGATGATGGCTCCAACTTTAGCAGCTGCTTGTGCTACAACAGGAAACTCTTTCCAAACCGTGGGATGCATCAAACCGTAGATTGGTTTTTCCACACCAAAGCGTCTAAACCAGTCGTAGACCATCATATGCGTATCAGGAGCAGCAAGTCCGCCATTGTGGGAACCTACGAATAAGGCTTTTTCTTTGTCGGGAATATTTTCCCAGCCACTAGTCTGGACACGAAAATAGTATTTATACAGCCACTCCCAAAAAGGCATCAAAAATTTGATAAATTCTGGATCTCGCTGATCCAAAGACCAGCCGAGTTCGGTTTGTAGAGATAGTTGTTTTGAAGTCTGTGTTGGCATTTCGCCTCAATTAATCTCCCTTTTGGTGGTAGTAAATTTGAGAGTGATGTGCAGGCAATGGTGAATTCTCATTGTACTCAACAGATGATAAATAAAATAAATATTTAAAAATTTCAGTATTATGTAATTTATCTAAATAACTCTTTTAGATATTAATGTGTTGCTTTATTTGCTTGATCGGTATATAGTTTTATAGGAAGAAAAATTAAGATTCTGAATTTTTACACTCACGCCCAAACCTATGTGTAAGGTTTTGAAGATGCACAGTTTGTTTTATTAGGTCGTGGGTTGAATAAGGAAATTTTTCTAAATTTATTCAGGGAATACAAGACAGCAGGAGGATGTAACGATGCTCACGACTGTTGTGAAAGGTATGCTTGCATGGCAATCAATTGCCAAATCAGGAAATACAAAGCATTCAATGCACCTATATCACTGTAACCCTTTCTCCAATATATTGGTTATCCTCACTTTTGGTTATCCCTGATCTAATTGTATTTGAGATATTGGCATCTGCTTCTTTTCGACACGACTTTATGACACCATCACAGGATGACTTCCTAAGTCTGTAAAAGAACATATTGCAGATAGCACAACTGTGTTCCAGAAGAATAAAAAAGTTATTTTATTAGTTCTATAAAAGTAGAGCTTAATTTCTCATGCTTGAAAATATGTAAATCTTATCAAAATGGCTAATTTAAAAAATATTTGAATCTACTTGACAAACTTTTTCAAAGAATTTGTTAATTCATTTTCACTGCTACCAAATTGGGTGCAAGAAAAGCAAAAACCACTAGTTGATAGAGAAAATCAACTATCTTTAGTCCTTATTTTTAATAAGCATTCTCATTTGCAAATATACCGCTAAGACTTGTCCATTTGTGAAAGTAATTTCATTCTGAAATCTGAGCAAGTGCATCTAAACAAGGAGATTGAACGATGCTAAAAAATAATATTCAAGCAGAACAATACAAATTGGACGTAAATTTACACAACAAAGAAGTTCTTGATGCCACTAAACTCGAGCTTAATCAGTTAACAATAAAAATTAGTAAAGTTGCAGAAATTTCCAATTCCGATTTACAAAGGCTATTTGAGATATTTAATAAATTTAAATTTGTCATTTTAGAATGTGAACCAATACCGAATCTTCAAGAAAACTTGTTAGCTTTAAAAAATTATTTTGGTTCAATCAAGAAACATAAGCTTTCTGCGCCTAATGGTATTAGTACAATTGAAAACTTACGTGACTCCTCTCTTGCTAAAACTTACGTAGCCACAAGTAATATAACCCATTTCATGCATACAGATGGTTCTTTTGAAATGGAACCCCCTAAAATTGTTGCTATGCAATGTGAAGTTCCCTCTAAAACAGGAGGATTATCTCAAATTATTTATGCTGAAACTGTCTATGAGTATTTAAGAAAAAATTATCCTGAAGAATTACAGAACTTGTTCAATTATCCATTGACTATAACCAGAGGAGATCAAACAGGTAAACGAGCAATCTTTACAGAGTACGAAGACAGAATGTTCATGTGTTTTAGGGCAGATGCAATCATCTCAGTTGCAATTCCACCACAAATAGAAAGAGCTTATAATCTGATAAAGAACTATGTCAACGATACTAAGAATCAATTAATTTTTCAACTTCAACCTCATCAAATTATTATACTTGATAACGCGAGTGTTCTACACGGGAGAACATCTTTCCCTGAAAATGAATTTCGCAAACTAAATAGATTACACTTTAATGGAATTTCCGAATATTCTCATCATTTTCAGCTTGGTTTTGTACCTAAATTTCAGCAGCTAATTAGTAAAACTAATTAAAAATAGGTTAGTAATAGTGCTTGAGTATTCAAGTACTATTACTATCTGTGATTCTTTAATCTCTGGATATTTAAAACTTCATAAAGTCTACTAACAATCTTCGAGTAAATCAGGTGCATAATCATAATGTTTAATGTTAATAATTATTCAATTATAATTATCCTTGGAATTGTCTCCTTTGTTTTAAGCTTTTTTGGCGCTTCTGTAGGCTTGATGTTAGGTCAGATTCGGCTACCTTTAATTGTATATACCTTACAATCAACTGCAAATGGAGTAGGTATTGCAACAGGTACAAATTTAGCTACTGCTGCAATGGGAGCATTTGCTGGTACTTATTATCATATTAAGGAGGGCCGTGTTAATTTTCGGGTAGTCTGTGCAATAGGTATCCCCTCAGCCCTTGGTGCGATTATAAGTGTGCTTGCTTTTGCTCGGATACAAGCAGATTGGATAAAAATTGTTATCGGACTTGTACTTATTTACTCAAGCTTTCAGATAGCTAATCCTAAAAAACACAATCAAGGTGAAGATAAACTTTCAACTCACCAACGTTTCTTGATTGAGATCGGAATTGGAGTAGGCTTAGGGTTACTAGCAGGTATAGTGGGTTTAGGATTGGCTAGTATCAGATTACCTGCCATGATTAAAGTTTTAGGTATGGAGCCAAAGGAAGCAGTAGGAACAAACTTAGCTATTAACTTTCTGACTCTAGCTACTGGTGGAACAGCTAGTATGTTGACGTTGGGAGTTCACTGGCCACTTCTTTTGTCACTCGTGCCAACAACGTTACTAGGTAGTTATATTGGAGCAAAAACTCTCAAAAAGATTGAATCTTCCAATCTCCGCAAACTCATTGCTTGGGTGTTAGGTGGTACAGGAGCATTCATGATTGCTGAAAGTATGCATTAATTAATCGGGTAATAGGTAATTGGTTTTTTCCATTACCTTTTACCCACCTTTAAAGATATAGTAAGTCCTCAAACGGACATGATATCAGAAGTAGATTTAAAACTTGAAGGTAGTCCGAATCGTTCCTACAAAAATGCTGTCGTTATTGTCATTATGTTCTGGATTGGTAATCACAAATAAGCCAGGAGTAATGGCAATATTATCTGTAACCTGCAACCGATAAAAACCTTCTATGTGCAAAGAAGTATCTTGATCTTCTACCAGACTACTTTCTATAACTTTTGGTGGCATTCCTATGACGATCCCGGCTAAATTACCTTTTCCTCCTAAGTCTGGAAATGCCAAAGTTACAGCGTAGTTCAAGATATCTGCGCTATCATCGCTGACTTCCGATCGTGCCAATGAATAAGCTAACCAACCAGAAAGAGTAAATTGAGGACTGATGCGCCAGCTGGTTTCTAATCCGAGAGAATCTGCTGAGGTAGAAACATTACCAAAAGGTCTGACAGCATTGGTACTACCCGTACTACCTGTGAGGTTGACGCCACTATTACTACCTCCAGCATTATAGGAGTGGACATAAGTCAAGCCTAGATTTAAATTTTTGATTGGCTCAAAGATGAATTGTGCCAAAGCACCATAGTTACCGTTGAACAGTCCGTTTTCACCACTAGGATCTTCAGGATCGCGCACCATATAGGCTAAATCGAGACTGGCGCGATCGCTAAACTGATAATTGACTACTAATCCGGTACTACCAGCTGTGCGGTAGATCGGATTAAATCTTCCAAAACGCGAAATACTACCACTACCAGAACTTTCAAATGGACTTAGGGTTTCCACAATGCTATTTAATTCTGTATTTGCAGCAGAAACTGTGACTCTCACCTTATCGCCCAAGGGAAAGTAATAGTACAAGTCATCTAATACAACATCGTTGTCGTCCTCACCATCAAATCCTAAACGGGTCATCCTCGTACCTGTGACATTACCCTGAAATTCGGTGATATTTCTGGCTTGCAAGCGGACTCGCAGACGGTCTTTGCCCATAAAGCTGGTATCAAAATTCAGACGCACTCGGTCTGCGAGGATGGTATTATCTTGCAAATCTGGGTTGTTATCAGAATCGTTATCTTGATCAGCTGCATTGTCACCAACAACACCAGCTAGGGCAAAAATAGCTTCTGCATTGAGTTTTGTAGTGGTAGAAAATTGATTTGCTTCTAGTTCAGCTGTGCGTGCTTCTAGCGTATCGATACGACCACGTAGTGTCGCTAATTCTGCGGAAAATTCCTCTTGCAGCCTTTGCAATGTAGCTAAATCCTCTTTCGTCACCAAATCACTCGTAGCGCTAGCAATAAGTTCATTTACTCGGTCTAAACAAGCATTCAAACCAGCAGCAAATTCGTATCGTGTCATGGGTCGATTGCCCCGGTACGTACCATTTGGGTAGCCAGCAATACAACCATATCGTTCTACCAGGGATTGTAGTGCTTGGAATGCCCAATCTGTAGGCTGTACATCAGATAACTGAGAAACAGAACTGACTTGTGCTTGATTATTTGGAGAAAGTTCAGCTATAGCTGTAAATTCTGGCTGAACTTGTTCATTTATAGATACTTCAGCTAAAACTGTCGAGGGTAAAACAGCAAAGCTTGCCACCACAACAGCAGGGCTAAGCAGCAAAAAATTTGACCAAACTCTAGATATCACTTCATTTACACCTAAATCTATCTAAATCTATTTATTTCTAGGGAATTTCTTTTGAAGTCAAGCAACACACTATGATTATTAAATGGTGGTTTGCGAGTCGTTTGTCTTTGCAAATTTATAGTTAACAAAGTACTCCAAAGGTGTTTCAGCGCAAGGGAACTAACCCGGCCTTTTCAACAATCTGCTGACCTTCTTTGGTTAGTAACATATTGACGTAGGCTTCTCCAGCTAGTTGATCGATAGTGTCATCAAGGCGATACACAACAAACATGCGTCGGGTCATGGGGTAAGAGCCATCCCGCAGTGCAGTAGTATTAACCTGCTTGTTATCATCTATAAAGGGTTGCACATAATCTTTGGTATTAGCTTGAGCGATAGCGAGAGGGCGGATTGTTTTTTGACCAAGAATTGGCCCACTTCCTCCAAAGGAAATTCCCCCAGGTGTTGCGGCAACCTTACGAATTATCTCAGTGTAATCACGGGCTAACTGTACCTTAGAACTGAGTTGATCTACTTCTTTTCCGAGAAGCTCATTCAATAAATTAGTAGATTTTGGGTCTCTAGCGAAAGGTGCGATCGCTAAATCCGGCCCTCCTACTTCCTTCCAGTTACTTATTTTGCCTTTGTATATGTCTTGCAGTTGATCAATTGAAAGCCCAGGAATAGAGATATTTTTATGGGTAAAGAAGACAAACATATCTAAAGCCACTGGCACTTGCTTGATCTGAAAGCCTCTTTGTAGAGCTTTGTTATAGTGTTCATCCTCAAGAGATGCTCCGTATAGAGTAAAGCTCAGTTGGCTATCAAGCACCATAACCACACCCTTTTTGCCACCAGATTTACCGTCTCTAGGTTCAGTGAAGCGGAGGCGAAAATTTGGGTGAGATCTAGTGATAGCTTCGTGAAAGCCTTGAGCAGTCAAAGCTGCAAAAGTATTACCACCACCATAGTTAAATGTGCCGGAAGGTACATTCGGTACATCTTTTATAGAATTATAGAGTTTGACATCGGAGGAAATATTCTGGTTGCTAACATCAGAATTGACAACTCTGACACTATCGGGTTTGTTCACACTGCTGAAATTGCCGAAAAAAGAGTATATTAACCAACTAAGTAGCAGAAATAACAGGCCAAAACCAAGCCAAATTGCCCAAGGTGTGAACAGCAATTCTCTTAAAGATTTTGACTGTGATTTTATGAATTTGTTACCCTTTTTTGTTGGAAAAACGTCTAGGGCTTGACCGCACTTTAAACAGTGTGTAGCCGTAGCAGGATTGGTATCATAGCCACATTGGTTACACACTGTCATCCCTCGATTGTGATCGCTCATCTTACTCTCCAAGGTAGATGTTCATACTAACGGTATTGCACCCAGGAGATTTCTGTTATATGGTAAAAAACTATCGGTAGATACTTAAGTACATTTATCAGAGCATAGGCTTTTTGGCAACACAACTTTAGGAATTAGGTAAAGAGCGATCGCATTACCACAACAAAAAGTCTGTTACTTGCAGTTGACCATTTGTTATTGAGAATTATTAAAACTGGTAAATTTTTATAGTAATGTTTTTTTAAATCTGTCAATTGAATCAATTTATTATTGGTTGTGAGCCAACTTTTTTGGTCTGAATCTATTAAAGACTGACTTTAAAGAAGTTAAAAGTAAATGAAAACAATTAACCAGGGTGTTCACTTTCTAAAAAGTCATGTTTGCCTAGTTTCGAGGAATAAAAATCATGCAAAAGCAAGTGCAACGCCCTTTGAAAATTAATCAAATTGTACCTATAGGTTTTGGTATTGTTCTCATATTAACAGGTATCGTAACGACATTTTCTGAGATTTCCAAAGCTAAATTAAAACAAATGTATGATGTAGAGAAGCATACATTTGAAGTTAAGTTACTGCTAAAGCAGTTGGAGAAAGATATAGTAGATGCCGAGACAGGACAACGTGGATTTTTGCTCACTGGTAAAGAAAACTATCTGCAACACTATGCAACTTTACAAAACAATTTTCAAGCGCGTAGTGAGGATTTGAAAAAGCTAGTTAATGGCGATCCATCTCAGAGCAAAAAAACTGACCAAGTTATACAATTAGCTCAGACAAAATTCTCCCAATTAGAAGAAACTATTGCTCTCAAAAAAGCAGGAAAAGATCAAGAAATTTCTGCTGTGCTAGCTTCCAACAAAGGAGAGCAAATTATGAATGAAATCAAAGCTACACTAGCTGAAATGGAGCAACAAGAACAAAGGCTTTTTCAGCAAACAGAAGAAGCATCAGATCAATTTCAGGGGTTGTCAAGTCTAGTCAATTGGGGTGGATGGCTTGTTAGTGTTGGGGCTGGGATTTATATCTCCTTTTACGTTATCCGCCGGATTATGCAGCCAATTAATGAAGCCGCTTATGCAGTCGCGACCTCTTCCGGCGATATTGCTACCAGTGTATTTGAGCAGGAACGCATCATTTTGCAACAATCTGCTTCAGTGAATCAAACTACCACTACCATTGATGAAGTTGGTACTTCTGCACTCCAGTCAGCCGAACAAGCCGAAACCTCAGCAAATGGAGCCAAGCAAGCATTAACTCTCGCGGAAGAAGGAACTACAACAGTTAGTCTGACGATTGCAGGAATCTCACAGTTAAGAGATCAGGTGATGGCGATCACCAATCAAACCACACATTTGAGTGAACAGACTACTCAAATCTCGACAATTTCTGATCTAGTGGCGGAGTTAGCAAACCAAACAAATATGTTGGCTTTGAATGCTGAAGTCGAAGCAGCGCGTGCAGGTGAGCAGGGTAAAGGCTTTGCAGTGGTAGCTAGTGAAATTCGCAAACTCGCTGACCAAAGTCGCAAATCAGCTGATCAGATCAGTGTGTTAGTTAATCAAGTACAAGCGGCTATTAACTCTGCGGTGATGGTAACTGATGAAGGTACTAAGAAAGCAACGCAAGGGATCAAACTGGCTCAAGAAACCGGAGATGCATTCACAAGTATCACAGATGCTGTCAATCAGGTATTTTTGAACAGTCAACAGATTGTCCTCAATGCTAGACAGCAAGCTATTGCAGTACAGCAGATCGTATCAGCGATGAATGCGATCAATCTGGGAGCAAAAGAAACCGCTACTGGGATTTCTTTAGTCAAAAATGCCACTATCAACCTCAACGAAACCGTTCAAAAGCTGAAGAATTTGGTGTAGCAATTTTATATTGTTTGTACCTGAGCGATCGCATCTACAGGATTTGCTTGAGGCTGATCAATTCTAAATTTCGTAGGTCATAGCTCATACCATCAGATATTCACAATTAATACTGTTGCACAAATGCTGACTTTTCTTCAGGTTGAGGTATAATCTGCGAAATCTACCAAACAGCCACAGGTGTTGAGAGTTACTTTAGCACTTGCCTCTGTGGATTGCAGACCAAGGCTATTGGGACAATTGACGCAAAACGCCGATGTTATCCTTATAATCTGGCACGGGTGCTAAAAGTATTAAAGTATTTGTCAAAGTTGTTCGCTAGCTTATGCTGGCTAAACGGAAAAATTTAGATGTGTGCTGGCATCTAAAATACTAATTTTGCGTCAGCAATTATCAAGGCAACTAAAAAAATTCCAGGGTGCTTTTTGGTTTTCGTAGCAACCTAGTAAAACTTTGTGATCGTAGAGGTTGTACAGCAAATTCTTATCTTGATACAGATAAGGGTCAATTATGCTGAATTTTGTTTATATATTTACCGAGTATGTAATATCAAGTTCACATGACTACTTATAATTCCCGTTTAACCTCACCCCGCCTTCGGCACCCCTCTGGTGAACTCGCAACAGAGGGGCTGGGGTGAGGTTTTTTATTATTAAGTGATTAACCGAACTCGATATAAAACTATGAATTCACTCTACATCAGTAATGAGTAATAGGAAATAAAACTACCAATTACCAATTACTAAATCTATTCGTATCCACCAAAACTCTCTAGTTATTATACCTAATCAGCCATGTTGAAGAAACTTTTCAAAATATTACCTAGTCAATTCAAACTTCAGGATCAATTTATCATTCTATTAATTTTTAGTACTATTATTCCTGTCTCTATTGTCGGCTTGTATGGTATTTATTCCTCCTCCAACAACCTATCAGAAGTTGCAAAGGAAAAAATGGAGGCGGAGTCAACAAAAGAAGCTAACAAAATTAATACATTTCTGAATGGTGTGAGTGATGATGTTTTATTTTTAAGCAAAACATTACCAATTCAAGGTATTATCCAAGCTAAAGACAATGGCGGAGTAGATGGTCAAACTAATTTATCCTACAATGCTTGGGTTGAGCAGTTACAAAATCTCTTTACTGCCATGATGGAACGCAAGTCCCATTATATGCAACTTCGATACATAGACGAAAAAGGCAAAGAAATAGTACGAGTTGATTCGGATGGCATCAATATCAAAGTTATCCCTGAAACAGAATTACAAAACAAGGGAGATAGACCATACTTTACAGAATCAATAAAGCTTGCACCTGGTAGCATGTATGTCTCACGTTTGGATCTAAATCAGGAACGTGGTCAAATCGAAAGACCTTTTAAACCAGTAATTCGATACGCTACACCCATAGTTGATTCTAGTGGGAAAAAAAGAGGAATTGTCATCGCCAATGTATTTGCCAAAAAATTTATAGACGCTTTTAAAGAGGTTAATCAACAGGAAGAAGCAGAAAATCTATATAAAGATCAACAGAAGTTTATTGTCAATCAAAATGGCTACTACATCTCCCATCCTATGCCGGAAAAAGAGTGGGGATTTGAATTCAAAAAAGATGACAAATTAGACAAAGATTTTTCCACAGAAGTTACTCGAGAAGTATTAAGTAGGGAAAAAGGATTTATTGATGACGGGGAGTATTTATTTACATTCCATAGAGTTGACCCTAGCCCAAACCAGCCAGAATTTTTAGTAGTTTTGAATAAAGTTCCCAACAAAAGTGTATTTGCTGCTATTAACTCATTTAAGATAGTCGCCTTCTTGATTATTATTATTTCTTTAGCTGTGGTGTTACCGTTGGGATTTATTCGGGCACGCCAAATTGTCAATCTGATTAAGCAATTGGTTAATATAATATCCGCCTCTATTCAACAAACTTTCTCTGGCTTGGATCAACAAGCACGCATAGCCGGTCAGCAAGCTGCCTCAGTGCATGAAACCACAACCACAATGGACGAACTGGAAGCTTCCTGTAGACAGTCAACTCAACAAGCAAAATCTGCCACTACCGCCGCACAGCAGGTTCTGACACTTGCAGAAGGTGGCAGCCAAGCAGTGAAGGAAACCCTAGAAGGTATGTTCATCTTAGAAAAAAAAGTATCAGCGATCGCTGCACAAATTGTGCATCTGAGTGAGCAAGCCAATCAAATTGCTGGCATTTCCCAGATTGTTTCTGACTTGGCAAACCAAACTAATATGTTGGCGCTCAATTCCTCGGTGGAAGCAGTACGCGCTGGAGAATATGGAAAAGGCTTTGCTGTAGTTGCGAATGAAATTCGCAGACTATCCGACCAAAGTCAAAAATCTGCTGAAAAAATTAATGTCTTAGTTTCTAATATTCAAAAAGCAATTAATTCAACAGTGATGGTGACAGAAGAAGGCACTAAGACAGTAAAAACAGGAGTAGAAAATGCCCAAAAAACAGATCAAGCCTTTGCTGGAATGGCGGATGCCATTAATTATATGGTTGTGAACAATCAGCAAATTTCACTCAATCTCAAGCAGCAATTGGACGCAATCCAACAAGTTGTCCAAGCAATGGACATTATCAATAAGGGGGCGCAAGAAACTGCTGCTGGTATCAATCAAACCAAGTTGGGTACAGAACAACTAAGCGATGTGGCTTTGACTTTGAAACGGATGGTGTAGCTAGGGAGGTGGGGTGATGGAGTGTGGGGAGTGTGGGGATTGTGTAGACGCGCAAGCGGCTTCCCGTAAGGGTGGAGTGGTAAACCACTAACTAATAACTACTAATGTACAGACGCGAGGAACATCGCGTCTCTACCCACTAACTACTAACTACTAACTACCATTGACAATTGACCAATGACTAAATCATGTTTATAGAAGATGAAGAACTCCGGAATCTGTATAAGATATCAAGCGAAGAAAACTTACAGAAACTGACAAATGGTTTACTGCATCTACAACAGCAGCCAAAGGATGAAGCGGAAGCTACTTTAGAAAAGTTGGTGAGGGTAGTCCACAGCCTTAAAGGCGACTCCAGAATAATCGGTGTAGAAGATGTGGTAACTCTGGGCGATCAGGTTGAAAAGATTCTTTTGAGCTTGAAATGCCAAGAAATGGTCTTAACCCCAGAGTTGAGCGATCGCCTTTATCAAGGATTGGATGCAATTGGTTTTTTAGTACACGAAGCTGTAACTGGTGAAGCAACTGGGGTGGATACCGCCGATATACTCGAACAATTGATGGTAACAGTTGCACACTCAAAACCACAGAAGCCGGAAATAGTTCCACAAGCACAACTAGTTCTTGCCTCACAAGCATCAGTTGAACAGAATCATCGCTCTACCACAAGCACTAATGAGTTGCAAGACGCGTCCTGTCACGTCTCCACAACAACCGCAAGCAACGCTCCTCAATCAAGATTCACCTTGATAGAAGACGAAGAACTGCGAAACATTTATCAAACGACTAGCGAAGAACGGTTGCAGAAACTCGCAGCTGGTTTACTACAACTGCAAAACCAGCCAGAAGATGAAGCCACTTTACAACAGTTGCTACGAGAAGCCCATAGTTTGAAGGGAGACTCCCGCAGCTTAGGAGTAGACAATGTAGTTACTCTCACCCATCAACTTGAAGAAATTCTGTTGGGAATCAAACGCCAAGAAATGACCTTAACCCCAGAGTTGAGCGATCGCCTTTATCAAGGATTGGATGCGATCGGTTTTTTGGTATACGAAGCCGTGACTGGTGAAGCAACAGGGGTGGATACCGCCGAGATACTTGACAATTTAGTGGGAGTTGTGACTCCATCCACAGCCCCAGAATCCTTACCAGTTCTACCTGAACTCTCTCCACTCTCCACCCAAATTTCTATCAAGCCAGTCATCCAAGATTTACCCGCTCCCTCCTTAGGAATTAGTCAACCCTATCACATCGACACAATTCGCGTTCAAACTCACCATTTGGACATCTTAATTACACAAACAGAGGAACTAACTCTCACTAAAAATGCTATAGCTCATACCGCCACTGCTATTGAGGAAATAACAACCTTCTGGGAAGAGTGGAAAGCTGTTTATAGCCAAGCCAAACTTGTTGAGTCGTCATCACTAAACACTGATTCCTACACAGAACGCTTAGAAAAAAGAATCTATTCTTTAAGAAATTCAATTCAAGAACACAGTATTAAATTAGACTTTATTGCTGGAGAATTAAGAGACAAAATTCGCACCCTCCGGCTTCTACCTCTTTCCACCGTGTTTGATTTGCTGAAGCGCACAGTGCGAGATTTAGCCAAACAACAATCCAAACAAGTGGAATTAATCATATCAGGAGAAGAAATCACCACAGATAAACGTATCCTCGAAGAAATCAAAGATCCCCTGATGCATATGGTTCGCAATGCCATAGATCATGGTATTGAGACTCCCGCAGAGCGAGAAAAACTGGGCAAATCCCCTGTCGCCACTATTTGCTTGAGGGGCTACCAAACCGCCAACAACATTGTCATAGAAGTAGCAGATGATGGGCGAGGGCTAGAAATTGAAAAAATCAAACAAACTGCCGTCAAACGTGGAATTTACAGTCCTCAAGAACTGAAAACTATGACTCCTAGCCAAATTCATGCCTTGATTTTGGCTCCTGGCTTCTCAACCCAAACTTTTATTACAGAAATTTCTGGTAGAGGCATCGGTTTAGATGTGGTACGCACAAGCATCGAACGCCTCAAAGGCAATATTGAAATCGAATCAGCCCCAACTCAAGGATGTACCTTCCGCATCCAGCTAAGTACAACCTTGGCAATTAACAATGTACTGCTGTTAGAAGTTCAAGGTATAGTTCATGCTCTACCAGTTGAGTTTGTGCAAAGGACTTTATTTATCTCCCCAAAACAAATCTTGACTAATGAAGACTGCAAAACTATTAACTTAGACGGTCGGTCGGTTTTGGTTGCGAATCTGGCTGATTTGCTGGAACTGTCAAACTCTCCTGCTTATCCCCAAATTGCCAAAATTGAGCCACAAAACCAGACTCAACAACCTTGTATCTTAATCAAGGTGGGAGAAGAAGTTTTTGGATTGTTTGTTGATCGCCTCCTGCAAACTCAAGAAGTTGTAATTAAACCTCAAAGTCAGTTATTAAAGCGGGTGCGTAATGTCAGTGGAGCAACAATTCTCGGTTCTGGAGAAGTTTGTATGGTTCTCAACCCCTTAGATTTGCTCAAATCCTTACGGCAACAAACAACATCTGTAGTTTCTGCCAAACCAAGGAAAACAGTCAAAACAAAACCGCTCATTCTCTTAGTAGAAGATTCTATCCCCGTTCGCACCCAAGAAAAACGGCTCCTAGAAAAAGCTGGATATGAAGTAGTAGTAGCAGAAGATGGACTAGATGGCTATAACAAACTCCAAACTCGTGCTTTTGATGCGGTCATCTCTGATGTGGAAATGCCCAATCTTGATGGATTATCACTTACTCAGAAAATACGTCAGCATCCAGACTATCAGACATTGCCAATAATTTTAGTGACAACGCTGGCTTCCGATGCAGATAAAACCAGGGGAGCTGATGTCGGGGCAAATGCGTATATTATCAAAAGCAATTTTAATCAGGATGTCCTCTTAGAAATATTAGGAAGGCTAATTTAAAGGATGAAGGCTGTAGACGCTTAAGCAGCTTCAAGGTAGAGAAGGCTGAAGGCTGAAGTATGAAGGATGAAAGAGGAAAAAATCTCATTATAGAGACATTTAAAATTTTTCGTCATCAAATATAGAAGCTAAAATATCTCAACTGGATTTGGATAATTCACTTTTAAATTCATCCTTTAGCCTTCATACTTCATATTTCATACTTTATTTGACCAATGAATATTCGAGTTTTGTTAGTTGAAGATTCACAGATTGCTCTTGTACTTTTAAAAAGAATTTTGAACTCATCATCAGAAATTGAAGTTGTAGGAGAAGCCTATACTGGTTTAGAAGCTTTGAAACTGATTCCCAAACTTGAACCAGATGTAATTTGTACAGATCTCCATATGCCCCAAATGAATGGTTTAGAGTTGACAACTGAAGTGATGGAACTCTATCCGCGACCAATTTTGGTAATTAGTGTTTCTGTACAAACAGATGATTCCAGAAATATTTTTCAGCTTTTAGATGCAGGAGCAGTGGATATTTTTCCTAAGCCAACTTTAGGACTAATAGTAGATGATGAAGTATTCAAAAATGAGTTAATTAACAAGATTAAAATTTTATCTGGAGTCAAAGTATTTAGAAAAAAGCGGAAACTACCTACACAAACACAAGATTTCCCAGTAGAAAATCTTGCTGTTTTTTCTTCTCAATCTTTCGCTAGACCCAAAGTCGTGGTTATTGGTGCATCTACAGGTGGACCCCAAGCCCTGAAAGAGTTGTTAACTAAATTACCATTAGATTTTCCCTTGCCAGTGATTTGCATACAACATATTTATGTCGGTTTTTTGCAGGGATTACTTGATTGGTTAGCTGTTGGTTGTCGATTACCAATTCAAATTGCCCAAACAGGGGATATGCCAAAACCAGGGAGGATTTATTTTCCCCCAGAACAACAGCATTTAGAACTTGATGAAAGGGGTAGATTTGTTTACTCTAACTCACAGCCAGTAGCAGGACATCGCCCTTCGGTAACAGTCACATTTACATCTGTTGCTAAATTTTATGGTCAAGCATGTGTGGGAATCTTGTTAACTGGTATGGGAAGAGATGGAGCAGAGGGAATGCAGGCGATCGCTCAAGCTGGTGGTTTCACCATCGCTCAAGATGAAGCTTCTTCTGTTGTGTTTGGAATGCCCAAAGCAGCAGTAGAGTTAGGGGCCGCACAACAGGTTTTACCAATTCATGCGATCGCACCAAGGTTACTGTCTTTGTTACAAAACAATTTTCTGGATTTGTGAAGAGAATAATTAGGAGTCAAAGTGTCAGAAGCAGAGACTTTAAGTGCGGAGCTAACAGAGGCTTTTATTCGGTTAATTACCAAACATACCGGATTAAAAATTAGAGAGCGCGAGCGAGAAATTTTGAGTCAAAAAATATTTTTACGCATGAAAGCTCTAAAAATATTGTATCCAGAAATTTATTATAAAGTGTTAGCTTCTTCTACTATATATAGCTATGTAGAATGGCAAAAATTTATTGCAATATTAACAAATACTGAGAGTTACTTTTTTAGAGACAAAGAACAGTTTAATTTATTACGTAATCATATTATTCCAGAAATAATTAAACGCCAATACCATAGTAAAACTATCCGTATCTGTAGTGCAGGGTGTTCAACAGGAGAAGAACCTTATTCTCTTGCTATTCTTTTGAAAGAACTGATTCCTAACTTAGAGGAATGGAATCTGATGATTTTAGGCTTAGATATTAACAAAGAAGCATTGAAAAAAGCTAAGCAAGGAATTTACACATCTTGGTCACTAAGAAGCCTTGATTTGAGAACAATACAACAATATTTTCTAAAATTAAATAATAGATATTATCTAGATGAACAAATTAAGCAAATGGTAAAATTTCAATACACAAATTTAGTCACAGATTTATTCATTCATCCATACTCAGATTTTCGAGATATTGATTTGATTCTTTGTCGTAATGTATTTATTTATTTGGAGCCAACAGTAATTGCAAAAATTGTAGAGAAATTTTATTATAGTCTCCAACCATTAGGGTTTTTAATCACAGGACATACAGAACTTTGTGGTCAAAAACTAATTAATTTTCAAACGAAATTATTTCCAGAATCCCTTGTCTATATTAAAAATAGGTAAAAAAATGAAAGAAAATTTATATCTTACCTTTAGCTTAAATAACTATCTCTACGGTATTAATACAGTTGATGTGGAAGAAATTTTCACTTTACCAGAATTAACAATAGTTCCAGAAGTTCCTCATGGAATTATTGGTTTTGTAAATGTTCGGGGAGAAATTTTGCCAGTTATAGATTTGAATATAAAATTAGGCTATCTATCCCCAGACTATCGCTTGACAGATAGTGTAGTAGTTCTAAAATGTGAAGAATTACAACTAGGCATAATAGTTAATCAGATCCATGAAATTAGAGAAATATCTTTAGAGGAAATTACTAACGAACTTAATCAGCAACGAGAGTCGGTAGTAGTTGAACAAACAAATATTATTGCTGGTGTCGTCAAATTTCCAGATGATATTTTTATCTTGAACAATCCCAGAAAATGGCTAGAAGATGGTGAAATCCAACAACTTATCTCTTCGCAAATCTACCTAAAAGAGGAGATTTTTGCTAATTATAATATAGACGAACTTCAAGCGAATGATACTGAATTATTACTACTACAAAAGTCTATATTTTGCCCTAATGCAACTTTAGAAGAAAAAAAAGTTTTTAAACAACGAGCAGATAATCTCAAAATCTCCACAAAGTCTCATAATTTCAAGAATTTTAAAACTTTAGCAGTAATTACTTTAAATAATCATCTTTTTGGTATTGATTTAGAAATGGTACGGGAGTTTGTTGATATCCGTCAAGTGACTCCTATTCCTTGCTGTCCAACACATATTATCGGTAATATTAATCTTCGAGGTGAGATACTTACTCTTGTTGATCTACGGGGATTATTGTTAAATTTACCACCGCAAGGTGTGGTTGTTGGTTCTAAAGCAATGGTTATAGAGGTTGAGGGTATAGTTGCTGGTGTAATAGTTGAAGAAATTTATGATGTGATGTTTTCCCTCAACTTACAAAAGATAACAGCAATACCAAATTCTATTCATGCAATTAATGAGCAATATTGTCAAGGGGCTGCTCCTTATCATGAAAAAATAATGAGTATTTTGGATATGCCAAAAATTTTCCTTCAGGGAGGATTAATCGTTGACGAGGCAATTTGAAGTGATTTTAAATATGTAAACTAATTAGAAAATGTATTAAGATTTGTATGATTTAATAGGTGCTTAATTTTAGGAGCATTTTTAAAAATCAGTATTCCCTAAGTATGAACCTATACTGTTTATATAAAAAAAATTAATTGTCTTATACAGTCTATCTCTCTTTGAGTAGATAGAGAGAAATTAATTGATGAAAACGTATCTTTGATCAGGCTTTTAACATATTTGTCAATTGAAATTCTCATATAACCAGAATTTAGACTCAAACCCTTGAAAAACAATAAATAATTGCCGATAGTACAATTTTAAGTCATTAAAGTTTGAAATGAAGAGGTGACATAAATTTTTCATAACACACAACTAGAAAAACAAGCAGCCTCATAAGGTATGCTCTTATGCATAATTCTAGTTTGGAGAAATTCCAAATGAGTGAAAGATCTGTGGTGCCTATCATCAATAGTAGTTTCTTAGTCGGCAAATCTAATTTCAGAGTAACTAAGAAACAAGTTTTATTCGCTACACTCATTCTATTTCTTGGTTTAATAGGTGTAGGAGGTTTCTGGTTTACTTCCAGGTATAAGTTTTCTAATCAAATGCCGATCAAACTCACAGAACTATCTAATGCTGAATATCCAGAAAACCCCGCTGCATTAAGTAAAAATTTTCAAAGATATTCAAAAAGAAAATTAACAATTATTAAGAAAGATGATACACATTTTGATTTTGTGTTGGAACCGACAAGTCAAAAAACAGCAAAGATAGTTATTAAAAATGTTGAGTTGAACTTATTAGTACCAAAAGTACCTGCATGGACTAAAAAAGATCCAGGTTTAGAAGTAATTGCCCTTACAGATAGAGAATGGAATAGACAACAGGTAAGTTTTCCAGCTAATTCAGCAAATATAGAAATCACCGGAGGAGATGGTTTTGAAAAGCAAAATCTTGTAGAGATTGCATTAGCTAATAATTGTTTAAATGCAGGATATTGGGAAGTTTTGCTTTTTACTAAAGAAAGTAACAATAAATCTCTTTACTACCAAGGTTGGTTCACTTTCCCAATGGGACATTACAAAAATGTCTTTGAAAAAAATAATAATATTTCCTATTGGAAACATTGGTGGAGATTAGAACATTGGCAAGATCCAAGTGGTACAGTAGTCAATACCGATTTGCTGAGAACAGTAGTTAACGAAAAAGAAGTTAAGACTAAATTTTCGCCAGATGAAAAAGTAATAGCAGCAGGTGAACAAAGTCGAAAAGTTAGAACTACCCTTACCAAAAACCTTGCTACTTGGGGAGATTTTTATAACAATCAAAATGAAGTTAAGTTTGCAAGTTTTAGACCACCCGGATTTTATGATAGTGAGAAACCTTGGGGGAACGAATACTGGAGAGTAGGTAAGTTTGAAAAAGCAATTTTAAGAAACATTAAATCTGTTGGTAGTCAAAGAGAGTTACAGGAAATTGAACTACTCTTTAGCGATACAAAGACAGGTGAAAAAAACAGATTTTTTATTAGTGGTGTCAATCTCAAACAGCTTCCTAAATTGCCAGTATCAGAATATCCTAAAGGCTTATATATGCCTATGGGAATTGGGGTTCCTCCTTTCTATCAAAGCTATGAAGAACTACAAAAAAATCATCCTGATCAAAGTCCCTACTTTAGTGTTTTACTAGATTCAAATAATAAATGGATAGATCATCACCACTTAGCAATTGATGGTCCTGTGATGCATCTGGATAAAGACAATCCTAATCTCTTGCATCTTTACTTACTATCCTATGAAAGAAATACTTTGGTGACTCATTTGTTAATTAATTTAGAATGAGTTCTTTATAGTATTTCCTACCAAGTTGTGATCAAATAGACCTCTTGGATAACTCCTCAAAACCTCACCCCAACCCTCCCCTTAGTAAGTTTTGCGGATTCACGCAAGAGGTCTAATCTAGGGACTTGTACCATTAAGAGGTGATTGCTCAAAAATTGAGACCATTAAATTTATTAGAAAGAGAAAATTATTATAACTGGTGGTATGACTTCAGATTCAGTCTGTAGTCTGGTATATCCTACAGGAAGAGTAGTATAAATTCTTGATTTTACCTAAAATTTTGTTTTCAGCAGTTATACGGCAAAAAATGCGGCTAACAATCATTATCATTGTACTATTGGTACTGACTGCATGTAGTACCAGCGTACTTGCACCACCGAATCAGTTAGTGGAAAAAGCGATCGCACTTCAGCTAGAGAAAACTCAACAGCAACTTAACCAACAGTTGGATCTTGATTTTCAGGGGTTTAAAATTAATCACCTGTCAATTACCCAAGAAAAACCCTTGGCTGTTCAAAATCTGATTACCTACCAGGTTCGGGGAACCTACGATCTCACCTTCAAGCTACCGAAACGAAAATTAACACAACTAAATAAACCGTTTGAAGTTTATCTGCAACTGCAAAAAGAGGGTAAAACGTGGCGGTTACTGCTTCCAGAACAAAGTCGTAAAAATACTGAACCTGTTTGGCACAGTTATCTAATTCAGTAGTGTTTTGGTAGCGTAGTTTTTATCTGTTTTTTAACGCAAAGGAACGCAAAGGCTGTCGCAAAGGAACGCAGAGTTCAGATATGTTTCGGAATAAAAGTTTTTCCTTAATCTTTATAGGAAGGGGAGCAAAAGCGCAGCTTTGGTGGGGTGGGGTTTCAATTATACTTCACACAACTGAGAACTGCTATAAATTTTAGGTTATTAAAAGGTTAATAAAAGGTTATTGATTAGTAATTTGATTTGGATTTAGTACCTGATAAATTTCATCATATATTCTTGATTTTCTTGTTTTCTTACTTCTATCTATAACTTTAATTTTTCCTAATCTCAAGTTCGGCTAATTGCTTACGATATTATGCTTAATTGTTTGTCATTGGTTTTTTCTATTACCCATCGCTTATTACCAGCCTACGCAACAGTATAAGTATTCAAGTGAACATGATATCACTACTTGGTGTGAGATTTTATTAAATCTGAAGTTAAACCTAAAGGCTGATGGATTGAGTATGAAACCTGATTAATCTTTTATATGATTGCTGCTTGTTTCGGAGTAAGTTTTTAGATGGCATCTACATTTGATTGGGAAGAAATTAATGTACCTGAAGTTGTGGAGAGTATCACGGGGTTAATTTTTGCATCGGTAATTCTTCCTCTGGCCGCAGCAGTACATCAGCCTATAGTCCAAACAGCTATCAAAGGTGGAATTGCTCTTTCTGAAAGGTGTAAAGAAGCACTGGCAGAAACAAAAGAGGTGATCGAAAATTTGGCAGCCGAGGTTAATGCTGAACTCATCAATAATGAATTGACAAAAGCTGAGTTTGGATCTACGAAAATTAATTCTATTGATGGCAAATCTGAGGTAGCTAAAGATTTAATCAATGTTATGTCAGATTTCAATACAGATGTTGCACAGTTGACTGATGGTGTAGTTGATTTGCGGCTGTTAGTACCTCTGGGATTTAGTGCGATCGCTTTACGGCAATTGTTAGTTAAAGGGCTACAAATCGATGAAATACCTTGGTATGCCTTGGCTTGGTATGCTTTTGATTCTTTTGTCAAGTTAAATTCCACAAATGAATCACAAAGTAAAAATTAAAAATAAATCTTCAAGATTTAAGAAACTTTTTCCTTATAAAAAATTTTTACTAGTAGCTAATTTATCTTTCTTCTATAGGGGTTGAAAATCCCATGCCAAACCTCTGTTTTCTTTTCCATTTTAATGGCTATAAAAATAAAAATAATACTGTTTAAAATTCTCTTTTTATTGTGAAGTAGTAGGAGTAAGTTTTTCCGTGATTAAAATTATTCACAATCAAGTTAAGGGTAGAGCTAGATATAAAGTTAAAGAACTTTACCGCTCGGAATCTCTCAAAGAGTATCTTGAGCGATCGCTATCAGATATATCAGGAATTAAATATGTATCTGCTAATCCATTGACTAGCAATATTCTTGTTATTTTTGAAAAGGAATATAGTGCGGACAAGATAGCATTATTAATTGATAAAAATATTTTACAATATCAAAAGTCAAGTAATAAATCATTAGTAAAAAAAACTCAAAAATATAAAAAAGAATTAACAAAAGCCACACAAAAGCCAATCATTAATGCCCAAGCACAAAGAATAGATAACTGGCATCTAATGGAAACAGATGCTGTGATTACTGCACTTAATACTTCAAAACAATCAGGATTATCTAGTAAGTCTGCTACTGAAAATTTAAATAAATATGGTCAGAATGTTTTAGCAACAGCAAAGACTCGTTCTGATTTGAGTATTTTGATTGACCAATTCAAATCTTTGCCAGTTGCTTTGTTAGGGGTTGCTGCGGGTGTTTCTGTTTTCACTGGGGGACTGATCGATGCTTTAGTGATTTTGGGTGTTGTTGGTTTGAATGCCGCAATTGGCTATACAACAGAAAGCCAGTCAGAAAGAATTATTCATTCTCTCGGTAGCCATCAGGAAACATCAACTTGGATAATCAGAGATGGCAAACAATTAGAAATTCCTCCAGAAGATGTTGTCATCGGTGATATTTTAGTTCTGAAAACTGGCAGTTACATAGCAGCAGATGCTAGGTTGCTTGAGGCAGAAAATCTCAGTGTTGATGAATCGGCTTTGACTGGGGAAAGCATACCTGTGACTAAATCAACGACACCTCTGAGGGGAGAAGATATTCCTTTAGGCGATCGCACTAATATGGTCTACAAGGGGACTTTGGTTACTGGTGGTCAAGGTTTGGCTGTGGTGATAGCAACGGCCAAATTTACGGAAATGGGCAAGATTCAACAATTGGTAGGCGAAGCAACTACAACCGAAACTCCCCTAACTAGACAACTCGATAAAGTAGGTAGCCAACTAGTAGCAATTGGTATGGGAATTTGCGGTTTGGTTTTTGGCATTGGGGTATTGCGGGGATACGGTTTGCTGCAAATGCTACAATCATCCATATCTCTAGCGGTTGCTGCTGTACCGGAGGGCTTACCTACTATTGCCACTACAACCTTGGCTTTGGGTATCCAAGATATGCGTCAGCGTAATGTCCTTGTCCGCAGTCTCAGCGCTGTAGAAGCTTTGGGTTCGGTACAAACGATTTGCCTAGATAAAACTGGAACGATTACAGAGAACCGGATGTCTGTTGTTGAAGTGCATATAAACAGCCAACAGATTAATGTGTCTGACGGAGAATTTATTGCCAAAGGTGAGAATATCAACCCTTATGCTTGTGATGAATTGCTAAAGCTGATTCATGTATCGGTTCTGTGCAATGAAAGTGAAGTAAACCAAGACCAAGATGGCGAGTATAACATCAAAGGTTCGGCAACAGAAAATGCCTTGATTCACATGGCGATCGCTGCTGGGGTAAATGTCACCCAACTTAGACAAAAGTATAGTTTGCTGCAAACCAATCTGCGTTCAGAGAACCGGAATATTATGAGTACGGTTCATACAACTGAGAATAACCAAAAGTTTGTAGCTGTCAAAGGCAGTCCAACTGAAGTTGCCCAGATCTGCAAATTTTGGTCAAAAGACGGAGAAATCATAAATTTAACAGAAGAATACAGGCGATCGCTAGAAATTGAAAATGATCGCATGGCAGGGAAAGCACTGAGGGTATTGGGTGTAGCTTATACACATATTCATGCAACCCACGATGAGAATAATTACGAGCAAGACCTGACATGGCTTGGCCTTGTGGGTATGGCTGACCCAATTAGAAAGGGAGTCAAAGAGTTAATGGCTGACTTCCACGAGGCGGGTATTGATACGGTGATGATTACCGGAGATCAAAGCCCTACAGCCTATGCGATCGCAAAGGAGTTAGAATTAAGCAGAGAATCACAACTAGAAATTCTTGATTCTACTGACCTTAATAATCTTACCCCAGAAGCACTGACAGCTCTGGCTGATAAGGTAAATGTCTTTGCCCGCATTAGTCCCAGTAATAAACTGCAAATCGTCCAAGCATTACAAAGTGCTGGACAAGTTGTGGCAATGACAGGCGATGGTATTAATGATGCCCCAGCCTTGAAAGCTGCTCAAGTCGGTGTGGCAATGGGCAAAGGTGGAACGGATGTAGCACGTGAAGTTGCAGATATCGTCCTGGAAGATGACAGACTCGAAACAATGATTGTTGCCGTTAGTCGGGGTAGGACAATTTACAATAACATCAGAAAATCGGTACATTTCCTGCTTGCTACCAACATCAGCGAAATCATAGTCATGACAACCGCCACCGCCGTCGGTATCGGCGAACCCTTAAACGCCATACAACTGCTTTGGCTAAATTTAGTCACCGATATTTTCCCTGGTCTTTCTTTAGCTTTGGAAGCGCCAGAACCAGATGTTCTGAGTCAGCCTCCCCGCAATCCAGAAAAACCAATCATTCAGAATTCTGATTTTGGCAGAATCGCTTTTGAGGCTGGAATTATATCCCTGTGCACTTTAGCAGCTTACGGATACGGCATCCGCAAATATGGCATTAGTCCCCAAGCCAGAACTATTGCCTTTATGAGTCTGACATCAGCCCAACTATTACATACCATTAGCTGTCGTTCGCAAAAGCACAACATCTTTCATGCAGAAAAACTCCCCAATAATCCCTATTTAAATGCTGCTATTGTCGGTTCTTTTGCTATCCAACTTCTGGCAATTGCCCTTCCACCACTGCGGAGTCTTTTGAAGATTACGCCTATTAATATTGTGGATAGTCTTGTAATTGGTGGTAGTGCTTTGTTGCCCCTGTTGGTAAATGAAAGTACAAAGAATACGAAATTAGGTGATTATAAGTCTGGACAACACGCTGCCTTACCAACACAAACACAACTTGCCTAAACAGGCTTGTATACTCTTAGTCCGCACAGGCGGTGAGACAGCAACTCTTACGCAGGGGGTTCTCTCCCCCAACTCCCCTTTTCCTCCCAAGTCTAAAGACGCTGGGTTTCCAAGTTCCCGCGAGGTTTTTTATGAAAAAAGACTTCATGTTTACATCAGAATCTGTAACAGAGGGACATCCTGATAAACTTTGTGATCAAATCAGCGATGCGATCGTAGACCGTTTTCTTCAACAAGATCCTTATGCTCGCATCATAACAGAATGTGCTGTATCTACAGGTATTGTGTTTATTGCAGGTAGATTTGAACCTAGTGCCAACGTAGATTTTACTAATGTCGCCAGAAAAGTAATTGATCGGGTAGGCTATGAGCATACAGAATTTAATGGCAGAACTTGTAGCATTTTGACTAGTCTTTCAGAATTACCTGTAGATCAAACTTATTCTTTTCGTGAAAAAGAACTTTCTGACGAAGAAATAGAGCAAATTCCTGTGAAAAATCAAGCTACAGTTTTTGGTTTTGCCTGCAATCAAACTTCTGCTTTCATGCCTTTACCAATTTGGTTAGCTCATAAACTAGCAAAGCAAATCAGTGAAGTCAGACGTGAAAATATACTCTCTTATCTTACTCCCGATGGTAAAACTCAAGTAGGAGTTGAATATCGAAATCGCCGCCCTTATAGAATTCATAGTCTCACAGTTATTGCCAGCCAAAATAAAGCTAAATATCCTGATCTACACCAACTTCGTGAGGATATTTACGAAACAGTAATTAAACCAGTATTTGATACTGAAGAAATTAAACCTGATGAAAAAACAAGGATATTTATCAATCCTGATGGGCAATTTATTAGAGGTGGGCCTGCTGCTCATTCTGGGTTAACAGGTAGAAAAAATGCCATAGATACTTATGGAGAATATGCACAGCATAGTGGTTCGGCTCTCAGTGGCAAAGATCCAATTAGGATAGATAGAGTCGGGGCTTATGCTGCCCGTTATGCAGCTAAAAATGTTGTAGCAGCAGGTCTTGCTGATGAATGTGAGGTGCAGTTAAGTTACTCAATCGGAATTTCTCGACCAGTTAGCATTCAGGTCGAAACTTTTGGCACAGGCAAAATTGCAGATGAAGAAATTACACAATTGCTAGAAAAACATTTTGATTTCCGTTTAGCAGGAATTGTTAAAGAATTTAATTTGAGATTTTTACCTTCAATTCATCAAGGTGGTTTTTACAGAAAATTAGCTGTTTATGGTCATGTAGGTAGAAATGATTTAGAACTACCTTGGGAAAAAGTAGATAAAGTTGGTGTGTTTTAAAAGTTAGCAACAGTCATTGGTCATTAGTCATTTGTGCTTTATATGACGAATAACAAATAACTAATGACAAATGACAAAATTATACAGGTTGTTGCTCTTTTTGACGGTAAATATAATCACAATATACTGCCCAAGTAGCGCCAAATAAACCTGTTAAAGAACCTGCGATCGCTGCTGCAATACCCCAACCTACTGGCCCAAGCCAGTCTGTAATTTCACATAAAATTGCTGTGGTTGCTTTGGAAACAATATAAGCTGTTCCTACTGCTGCTACTGTTACTAAGCCTATCTCTACCAGCATTTCTATCACTTGTTTGCTAGATAAATCTTCTTCAAAATAGATTTTCCAGATTGAAGTGTACATGGCAATATCAGAGGCAGTTAAAACAACTTGCTTCGGAACTTCTACGCCAGGAGTCGGCGCAGCTGAAATACCACCACCACCAATGGCACATGCAGCGATCGCGATCGCTACATCTAATCTTTTTTTGCCCAGACTACTCACCGCATAATCTCCTGTAACTTTTGTAGAGGCAATTTTTGTTTACGAGGACTTCAAAATATTAACCCCGTACTATCTTTACCCGACTACTTCCTTTCTAAAAGACCGAGAAAATTTTGTCTAGTTTCTAGAGTAGATAAAAACAAGTTTGAGTTGTAAACAATCACATTGCCCAGATCCCCAACTTTTCCAAAATCTCGGGGATCTTGAATAGATGAGAATTTGAATATATTAGATCTCTTGCACGAATATTTGAAAGACCCCCCTTAGTCCCCCCTTGCCAAAGGGGGAAACAATACATTAACTCCCTCCCCTTAGTAAGGCTACCGTGTACACACAAATAATCAAATCACTTCAAACCCCGAAAAACCTCACAAGAACAGCCCCTCTCCTTACTAAGGAGAGGGGTGCCGGAGGCGGGGTGAGGTTGTGATTTTGGGTTTTTCGAGTCAATTTGAATCAGGTTTTTCCGACTTCTGTGTACACCTAAGCTTAGTAAGGGGAGGGTTGGGGTGGGGTTTTGAGGATTTATGTAAGAGGTCTATTAACGACTATCCACCTATTTGTGACATGGTACGAGTATACGCACCTGTTGTACCTGAATCACGCAACTTAAAGTTGATTTCTGGCTTAATAGCTAACAACTCTCTCACCTGTTGCCGAAGTTCGGTAGTACTAACTCCAGTTCGTAAGGCTGTTTTTAAATCTATTTGCCCAGTTTCATTTAATAAACACGGACGTAACCAACCATCAGCAGAAAGACGCATTCGATTACAGCGATCGCAAAAACACTCGGACATCTGACTGATAAAACCCAACGTCCCCTTTGCCCCCGGAATTTGAAATACATCAGCTGGACCATTACCACAAACCTGTGATTCTGTCAAGCCCCACTGTGCGCGGATGCGTTGCCTGAGTTCCGCAGAAGATATCCAACCGCGATCGCCAAATAATGACATGTTACCAATCGGCATAAATTCGATAAAACGGACATGCCATTGTTTGTCAATGGTCAATGCTGCCAGATCCAAAACTTCCTGATCGTTAACATCAGGGATAACCACTACATTTAGTTTCAACGGGTCAAATCCTACACAATAAGCAGATTGAATTCCATTCCACACATCTTGCCAACGAGAACGACCGCGATTGCCAATAATTTGGTCAAAAACTTCAGGGTCGAGAGAATCTAAACTAATATTAATCCGCCGTAAACCAGCATTGTAGAGACTTTGCGCCATTGGAGCGAGTAAAAAGCCATTGGTTGTCATTGAGAGGTCTTGCGTTTCCCGTAGAGAAGCGATCGCCCTCACCAAATCCACCACACGTGGACGTAACAAAGGTTCTCCACCTGTCAAACGAAACCGGGTAAATCCTACGGGTATAAAAACTTCTTGAATGAGGGTGAGCAATTCCTCATCAGTCAATAAATTTTGCTTGAGGATATAGTCTAGTTCTGCCCCCTCTGGCATACAGTATTGACAGCGGAAATTACAGCGATCAATTAAACTAATCCGGAGGTAATCTACCTGGTTCATGATTTAATAGAGTTATCTAAATTGTCTTTATGAATAAAGACATGACTTTGTCAAGATAAAATTTCTAGTTATTTTGTAAATTTTACTGACTTTCTTTTAAGCTAGCTTGAATTTGACTAGTTTGCTAATTGAGCTTTGCTCAATAAAAATACTAATTATGCGAACACCGCATCCTTGTGAAGGTTCAACTCAAATTTTGCTTATATTCTTCTAAACAAACGTGTATTTAATCTGGCATGATCGTTCCATTAGTTTCTAATTTTTTATTGAATATGTAGAGACCCGGTTTCTTATAGGAACCGGGTTTCTTGTCCTCCATTTGTGATTTTGCAACTTCAACTTATGTCAGCACCTCTTACTCCTCCAACCACCAAGCCTCGCCGCCCGCATTTTTCTTCTGGCCCGTGTGCCAAACGTCCTGGCTGGTCTGTTTCTGTTCTGCAAGATGCTTTTGTAGGGCGTTCTCACCGTTCTGAGGGTGGGAAAGCAAAGCTTAAAGAAGCCATTGAGCTATCTAAGAAAATTTTGGCTGTACCCGCAGATTATCGCCTGGGTATCGTCCCTGCTTCCGATACAGGTGCAGTGGAAATGGCTCTGTGGTCAATGCTGGGAAAACTGCCCCTGGATATTTTGGCATGGGAGAGTTTTGGTCAGGAATGGGTAAAAGATGTAGTCGATGAACTCCAGTTAGCCGATACTCGCATTCTCAAAGCACCTTACGGAACTTTACCGGATTTATCGCAAGTAGATTTTAGCCACGATGTAGTATTTTTATGGAATGGAACAACTTCCGGTGTTCGTGTCCCAAATGGTGATTGGATTGCCAGCGATCGTACTGGGTTAACCATCTGCGATGCTACATCAGCAGTTTTCGCGATGGATATACCTTGGGATAAGCTAGATGTAGTCACTTATTCTTGGCAAAAAGTTTTGGGTGGAGAAGCACAGCATGGCGTCATCGTCCTCTCACCCCGTGCTGTGGAACGTTTGGAAACCTACAAACCGCCACGTCCCTTACCAAAGCTATTTCGCCTGACGCAAAAAGGCAAATTGATTGAAGGTATTTTTCAGGGAGATACCATTAACACACCATCAATGTTATGTGTAGAAGATGCATTAGATGGGCTAAAGTGGGCAGAAAGCATCGGCGGACTTTCTGGTTTGATTCGCCGCAGCCAAGCTAACCTCGCAGCCATTGCTCAATGGGTAGACCAAAGTAACTGGGCAGAATTTTTAGCCCAAAAGCCGGAAACTCGCTCTTGTACATCTATTTGTCTCAAGATTGTTGATCCTTGGTTTACTGCCTTAAGTCTAGAAGCACAAGGACAATGTGCAAAAAAATTGGCTAAAATCCTGGAAAAACAAGAAGTAGCTTACGATATTGCTGCCTATCGATCTGCACCTCCTGGGATTAGAATCTGGGGTGGTGCAACAGTCGAAACCACAGATATTGAAGCTTTGCTACCGTGGTTAGATTGGGCGTATGCAAGTGTAAAAGCAGAAATGAAAGAAGTCGCTTAGTTAAGTTCATCTCCCGATAAAAGTTTAGGGGGGGTCGGGGACAAGGAGGACAAGGAGGACAAAGAAGAATTTCTCCTGTGTCTCCCGTGTCCCCCAGAGGTTTAGATGGAGAGCCATCATAAGCAACACTTAGTGTTCGCAGATTGTGTAATAATAAACCGATCGCATACACTATTACCTTCCCAACCGTGCAAGCAACCGATAATTTTGATGACTTAGCGGCAGCTTTACAACAGCCGACAGACCTGGATTTTGAGATACCTGATCCAGAAGATGAAGGAATTCCAGAGCAGGAATTTCAACAGCAGGTAGATATAGCTTGGCAAGTGTGCGATCGCTTTGACTTGCAAACAGAAATTTGGCGGGGGCGAATTTTAAGAGCAGTCCGAGATCGAGAGAAAAAGGGCGGAGACGGAAGGGGTGCAGGATTTCTCAAATGGCTCAAAGAACGGGAAATCAGTAAAAGCCAGGCTTACGCTTGGATTCAGCTTGCCAATAGTGCTGATACGCTTTTAGAAGAAGGTAAGCTAAAGCCAAGTGCTATTAAGAATTTCAGCAAACGCGCCTTTGTAGAAACCGCCAAATCAGCACCAGAAGTGCAAATCATGGTGAGTGAAGCAGCACAAAAAGGCGATCGCATCACCAGAAGAGAAGTACGTCAACTCACTGATGAATGGACAGCAATGTCGTCAGAATTGTTACCGGAACCAGTCAAACAGAAAGCAGCAGAAAACGTTCTTCCTCCCCGTTATATTGCGCCTCTGGTCAAAGAAATGGAAAAACTACCAGAATCGCATCAACAAAGCTTACAGAAGGAAATCGCTCAAAACCCCGACCTCGATACTCTCAAACAGGTAACTTCAGAAGCCCGGAGTCTGGCAAAATATCTTAAAGCAGCAGCTCAAGTCCAAGCCTTGAACGAACAAGAAGTTGACATCGAAACCGCACTTATAGAAGCACAAAGAGTCGGTTGTTTAAGCATTGCTGCTGATCTAGTAAATCAAGCATCCCAGTTAGAACAAACTATCGGCAAATTGTACATGACTTGGAAACGCATTGGTAATTTAGCTGATAGATTATACGTAGATACTGGTGCAAGTACACCAGAATTGCGATCGCTCTTGGATTGCTTAGAACCCCTTGGTAGTGAAGTGATGGAATTACAACTTGGTGGTGCAGGGGAACGTACTATTCGCCTGCAAATTCAAGAAACAAGTTAGTGGTTAGAAATCAGTGTAGACGCGTAGCGGCTTGCCGCAGGCTACAGTGAATAGTGAACAGTGTAGACGCTCATAGGCTTCCCGTAGGGTACAGTGAGTAATAGAATTTGATAACTGATCACTGATAACTGAACGACACCCCACCCTTACCTTAAGCCTATGAGCGTGTCTACACACTCCTCACACTCCTCACACTCCTCACACTCCTCACACCCCCCACACCCCTCATTGCCCCTAATCCCCAACGCCTCTTTCTTTATGCCGGGGGACCCGTCCACCGCACTGGCTCCTCCCTTGGGGGAGTGGGCCCGGTGAGTTCCCCACCTCCCTCAAAGCGCGTGTTGCTTCAATTCATTCAAGGAAACATATTCTACAGCCGCAGCATGGGTTGCTGACAAAACTACGGGTGGTGCAACTCCAGCGTCTAGGGCTTCTTTCCAGCGAGAGGCACACAAACACCAGCGATCACCTGGTTTTAAACCCGGAAAATCAAACGCAGGAACGGGTGTACTTAAATCATTGCCTCTGGACTTAGTAAATGCCAAGAATTCTTCAGTCACTTGCGCGCAAACTACATGGACGCCCACATCACCTGCACCTGTGCTGCATAGTCCATCACGATAAAAGCCTGTCATGGGTGAAGTACAACAAACCTCTAAGGGTTTTCCAAGGACGTTTTTAGCCTGTGTCATGGCAATAACTTGTTACTGAAACACCTTCAGATAATAATTATGAAGGATGAAGGGTGTGGATGTGTAAGCGGCTTTAAGGTAGAGTAGGGTGAAAGATGAAGGGTGAAATTAACTTTCTTATTGTTGATGATTCAGTATTCCCTGTTCCCTGTTAAGAGTTTCCTATTGCCTCTTGATCAATTTAAACAGTTAATTTCGCGTAACAAATCTCCTAGCAGTCCGCGATTGCGAATTACAACTAAATCAGGGTCATGCTTTAATAATTCCTGAAACTTAGGATTGATCAGTAGGGCTGACTCTAGGTATACCATTGCTAGGGAAACATCCCCAATTCTAACTGCACAACAGGCGCTATTATACCAGGCATACTCATCATTGGGTTTAATTGCGATAGCTTTTTGATAATTCTTCAAGGCTGCTGCAAAGTTTTCTGTATATCTGAAAGTATCTGCTAACTTGTAATAAGACCAAAAATCTTGCGGATTCATTGCTTGGGCTTGTTCATAACTGTTGATTGCATCCTCGTAGCGTTTTAAATGCCTGCAAGCATCTCCACGACGTAACCACGCCCAGTAATCATTTGGACGGATTGATAGAGCCTGGTCATAGTCAGAAATTGCATCTTCGTAGCGTTTTAAGTGCCTGCAAGCATCTCCACGCCGAAAATAAGCCCAGTAGTCATTTGGGCGAATTGCTAAAGCTTGATTGAGAGTTGCGATCGCTTCTTCAAATTGATCTAAATCTTCTATTAATATGCAAGCTTGATTGTAATAAGCCCAGTAATCATTTGGGCGCAGTGCTGATGCCTCTTTAAAACTGGCTACTGCGGTTGCATACTCACCTAATTCGCGTAAGGCACAACCTCTATCATACCAAATCCAGTATGCATTCGGATTCTTGACTAAAGCTCTGTCATAACATCCAACTGCTTCTGCGTAACACTCTTGGTTATCAAGTCGTTTACCCTGTCGATACCAGTATCTGCTGTCTTCTGTAATGAGCAGTGGAATATCTGCTTTAGCCCCTGTTACTTGACTCATAATTTTTGCCCCAACCAAACAGTTACTACTGCTACAGACACACGCACTCTTTTATATTAAAGCGTTGAGGCATTCTTGGGTAGCGGGGGATGGGGATTGGTGATCTGGCGATCGCTTTAGTTTACTATGGTTGCAGCCAACAAGCTTACGCGATCTTCGTGCCATTGAGCTAATAGCTTTTATGATTTTTTGCCAGTGAGATGTTTCCAAGCAGAATCAAAGGCTCTCCTTACACGCTCACCTGCTCGGTTCAGACTTTGCTGAAAGCTTTCCCACTCCAAAAGCAGGAACTCTGTTGCTTGTTGCAAGGCGTTTTTGTCGTGCTGTCCAGACGCTTCGAGTTCGTCACGCACTTCCTTTATCTTTACCCGCACGACTTCTGGCTGATCATGAGGTGAAACCAAAGATTTCAGGCGCGAGCCCATCCGGTTCACCAAATTCTTCACCTGATGGGACTTCTCGCTCAAAAAGCCTTTGAGTCCTTCTGATTCACTCTTGAGATGTTTAGTAGCCCCTTCTTTGATGACAATGACTTCCGCTTCGATTGATTGCACATCGTCAGGGAGTAATACCGCTCGTCCGCCGAAGGGCGCGGCAATGTCACCTGCCAAAATATAAGCAGCAATCTCCCCAGTTTCCCAATCAAAGAGAAAATCATCGACCCAACCGAGGGCATCTGTCATGGGAGAGCGAACGCTCAAGCGGTGTAAACGACGAAGATTCGTCAGTGGTGGCTCTTCGAGCATAGCATTATAGGTTAGAACGGCATCCCGTCCGACAACAGATACCTGCTCTAGTGGTGTATATCCTTGAGTTCCTGCAAAGTAAGCCACCCGTCCTGTGTCATCAATCCAAACTTCTTCAACGGTATTGAAATTGGTGGCAGTAGAACTATCCATCGCTCTCAAACCTACTATTTGACTACGACGAACGACATTAATCATAGTTTTCCTCCTCTAAGGTTTTAGGTGAAGGAAATTAATGTACTAAGGTCAAAAGCAAAGGCAGTAAACCATAAAGAGCAAGGAACCCGAAGAAAGAGCGATCGCTACTCAAGAATCGAAAATGACTTAAGTTTTAAAAGGAGTAATGCTCTCCCGAAAAGGCTTGATAATGAGACGATTCAGCATTGCCGTTAGCTGGAGCAAGATTATTCAGACTCACACCTCCTGTGAAATTGCGGAACATCCAGACTCGTACCAACAAAAGTCCACCCAAAACACTCAGAAAAACACAAACTCCCAAAAGGCGGTCAATGGAAATATTTAACACTCCTTGTAGGATAACTTCGCGCAGTGCAGAAACCAAGGAGACTTCTACGGCGGCTCCTATGGAAATACGCTGCTGTTGCAGGTAGATAATCAAGAGTCGAAATAGCTCGACTAAGATAAGAATGAATAGGATATCAGAGGTGATGATCTGAAAATTTAAAGGCTTGAGTAGGGAGACATACATCTGTGCTAATCGAATTAACATCACACAAAATAAGCCAATGCACAAGGAAATGACTATGAAGTTCTGGAATACCTCTAAATTGTGGACGATGGTATTTCGCCTGAACCAGGATTTCCGTAGCGTCTCCAGGAAAGATTCAATTCTCATAGCTACAGTAGTATGTTCAAGTTAAAAGTTCTAACTTAACAGGCGAGCAATTTTTTTATCCACAATAAAGTGCTTAATCTAGGGCTTAAGAGTATACCTGTTGTGAAGATTCATTTTGCTGTTTTAACCCTGCAAGATACTCTTGTCCTTTAGCTGTGATTTTGCCTCGAACAAAATGAATTGGTTGAGGCAAAATCGCGAAGGCAGCATAAGCCCCTGGAGTAAATTCTCCCTCTATGAAACCTTTTTCTGCCAGATAGTCGAGGTGAAAGACAAGGTCGTACTCTTCGTTATCGAATAAATGAGCAACGTCTTTCTCTTCAAATCCTGCTTCTGCTTTATTAGCAGCAATTTCTAAGACTTGTTGTAGAGTTTGTTGATATAATTTCATAGTTTCCTCCTTTGCTCCCGTAGCGATTGTTGTAGAAACATTCGGTAGCGGGGGGTACGCTTTATTTGCTTTGCTAAACCTTTCCCCATTTGTAGTCGTTAAGCAGTCAAACAGACGATTAATTTATTGCTGTAAGCTTTCAGTTTTTTGGAAAGGTTGCTAAATAATTAAAGTCGTAATTTTTACCTTGTTGTTCTATCAATTTGTATTAATGATCTTAAGAGCTTTGAGAGGATAACTTTGCAAACCTGTTCTAATATTTTATTTACGATAATTGACTCTCAGATGAGGTTCGGTTTTGCCCCTTCTAAAAGTTGGGATTCCTCTCATTAGCGTAAGCTACACGGTGGAGCAGATAAAAGAGGATGATTTATATTTTGCACCACGCCCGAAGCTAAAGTTTTTGGGCATGGTGCAGCCAAGGAGTTAAAACTTTTTACAACGATTGTCCAAGTTAGCTAAAAGCTAACTTGAGCTTTGAGCCCCAAATTTATTTGAGGGCGCTATATTAAGCAGGTGCAAGATCTAAGCCTCCGAGTCCCTAATCCCTTGTTGCTAGTTCATTCAACTTGGCATGTAAATCACTCCAATGAACGCCTGCTAAACTTGGTAGGACGATGTGAGCAGCACCAACTCGTGAAGCGGGGCCGAGTCCGATTGTCCACATTCCACCAGCTAAAGCTGCCTCAATGCCTGCTTCTGCGTCTTCCACAACTACAGACTGGACTGGTTCAATTCCTAATTGGTTGGCAGCATACAAAAATAGGTCAGGGGCTGGTTTGGGGCGTTGTACACTATAACCATCGGCGATCGCATCTATGCGGTTGGCAATACCCAGTTTCTCGATCACAGTACGAGCATTTTTACTGGCTGAGCCCAGGGCAATTTTAATTCCTGCTTGCTTTAATTCATCAAGTAAAGTGACTACACCAGGCAGTAGATCATGGGGCGAGATGTTTTGAATAGATTCTACATAATAACGATTTTTACGATCCATCATCTCTTGTAGTTGTGCTTCTGAATACTTCTTGTCACCGATAATACGCAGAAGTGATTCCCGACGAGATACACCCCGCAAAGCTTCATTAGCCTCACGGTTAAAGGGTAATCCTTCTTCATCTGCCAGTTTTTGCCAAGCAAGATAATGGTATTCGGCTGTATCGGTTAATACGCCATCTAGATCAAAGATAAAGCCTCGGATATCTGGTGACATGGTAGTTGGTGGTTGGTTGTTGCTTGTTGGTAGTTGCTGGTTAGTTGTTGACCATCCCCCTTGTCTGGTTTGTCCTCCTTGTCCCCTTGTCTCCTCGTCCTCAATCCCCAAATCAAACTCATGCCATTTACCATGCCACATCAACTTGAATTTCAGGCGTGTCCATCCAGGAGGTAGGTGAGGATTAGCTATAGGTTCGCTATTTCCCATTTGAATACCACCAAAACCTAAAACCACTGCTTGCCAAATGCCACCAGCACTCGCCCCATGAATTCCGTCTGAGGCATTACCCCGGACATCTTCTAAATCGACTAATGCTGCTTGCATAAATCTTTCGTAGGCTTGTGCTGTTTTGCCCAAGTCTGAGGCTAGAATGGCATGAATTGCTGGACCGAGAGAGGAACCATAACTAATATCGGTACGAGGTGCGTAGTAATCCCAGTTGGCTTGCAAAGTGCGGGCATTGTAGGGAGATTCCTGTGATTGTCGCATCAGGTACAACAGCATTAAGACATCTGGTTGCTTGAGTATCTGTCGTTTGTTGCCTTCCTCGATACCTAAGATCGCTTGGATAGATTTGGTGCGTGGTTCGTAGTCTTCCAGATTAATATCTTGCAATTGGAAAAATCCCTCAAATTGCTCGATGAGTCCGGTTGACTCATCGTAGGGAATCCAGATGTTGGTAATGATATCACTCCAACGCGATCGCCTGCCTGCACTTAGTTGCAGTTTATTTTCTATTTCTGTGGCTTTGTCGGGGAAATTTTTGTGTAGCCAGTCATATATATAAAGTGCTTTTTCTAGATGCCATTGTACCAGTCGGTTGGTAAAGGTGTTGTTATGGACGAATTCATGATATTCGTCAGCACCAATTACGTCCCGAATTTCGTACCGTTCGTGTTTGGTGTTGTACTCTACCCGACTACCCCAGAATACAGCTGTATCGAGAATAATTTCAGCGCCGTAGTCCCGCATCCATTCGTCGTCGTTGGTAGCTTGCCAGTAGTACCATATGGCATAAGCCACATCGGCACTAATATGAATTTCGCGATCGCGACACCAAATCCGAATATCTTCACCATAAGGATCGTTAGGGGGCAGCCACCGAGGCGTTACTTCATCACCACTATCAGCGCTTTCCCAGGCATACATTGCTCCTTTATACCCATAATGTACTGCCTTGCGCCGCGCTCCAGGCAAGGTGTGATAGCGATAAGTTAATAAGTTACGTGCTAGTTCTGGTTGAGTGTAGATAAAGAAAGGAAGTATAAAAATTTCTGTATCCCAAAAAATATGACCGCGATAACCAAACCCCGAAAGTGTTTTAGCTGGGATACTGACTTTATCATTATTGCGTGGGGCAGCGATCAGTAACTGAAAGAGGTTATAACGTACAGCTAACTGGGCTGTAACATCCCCCTCAATCACTATGTCACTTTTTTGCCAAACTTCTTCCCAAGCTTGGATGTGGGCAGTTAATAATAATGAGTAGTCTGGCAATTGAGCGAGTTTATCACAAGCAGCTGTGACTGGGTTTTCCTGGTGTTGAGAGGTAAAAACTGTTATAAACTTATCTACCGTTACAGTTTGTCCTGGGGAAGCGAGGAAAGATGCACTGAGTGTAGGATAACCAGGGGGACTAGTGACTTGCAGCGAAGCTTCTACTCCGGAGATTTTTATACCAGTAGCCATACCCAGTTGAATCCGGGAGGAACGGGTACGGAGGTTTAACCATACTCCTGCTTCTGTCTTTCCTTGATCCAACCATTCCCAGTGGTTAAAACCCTGGTTTTCTGGGTAGCCATTAATACTAGCTTGTATCTCGATCGCACCTGCAAAATCAACTGGGGTAAGTTGACAACGCAGGACAAGAACGTGTTCGTCTGCAAGGCTGGCAAACCTTTCAAAGTGAATGTCTATTGTCTTGCTATTGGGACTGCGCCAACGCACGCTGCGGTTGAGAATTCCCCGACGCAAGTCTAACTTGCGCTCATAACTTAATATCTCGCCTTTTTCCAGACGGAAGCGATCGCCATCAATCATAATGGCAAATGGCAACCAGTCTGGACAGTTGGCTAGTTCGGTATAGACAATCGGAACTTCATCGTAAACACCGTGGATAAAGGTAGCTGGTAAGGCATGAGAATAGCCTTCTTCAAAGCTACCCCGTGTTCCTAAATAACCATTACCGATGGTAAAAACTGTTTCTCGGTAGCGAAACTGATCGGGTTCAAGCTGGGTTTCCCTGACAGTCCAATCTGTATAGGTGAGATGCTGGTAACGTCCTGTTGTATCCATCGTCGCTGCTGTTACTTAGGAGACTGAGGGGTGGTTAGAGGATCGGGGATCGGGGACAAGGAAGACAAACCAGACAAGGGAGAATTTCTTCCGTGTTTTATACTCCCCTACTCTCTTCCTAATACATGAATTTGGAATTTTGAATTGATATGTCCTCCTTCTGCCCGATCCCTATCTTTGCATATGCTCTTCTAAGATTTTTTCGGCTCTGGGTTTAAAGACCAGATGGTATAAGGTATCCACGTAGCGTAGTAATGCTTCGCGGTTTTCTTTATTCAAAAAATCCCAGAATCTATAAATTTTAGCGAGTAATAACAATTGTTTGGTATGCATTTGCCAATTATATTTGTTACGGACTCGCTGGATGACCCTTTCTGAAATTTCGTGCCAGTGTTCAGGGTGAGTATTGCACTGGTCTAGAAATTGCAGAATTTTTTTAGCTGTACCTTCTAAGTCTGTAGGGTTGATATGAAATTTACACTCTCCATCATCAATTAATTCTGCTGCACCACCAAATTCAGTAGCAAATGTTGGTAAACCAGTACTCATTGCTTCCAGGATTGGTCTGCCAAAGGCTTCAAAGCGGGCAAAATGGACAAAAATACCCTGACGATCTGCTATCACTCGATAAACTTCCCCAAGTTCAGGTTTAGGAAGACGCATTCCCACCCAGCGAATTTGACCCTGGAGATTGTACTGATTAATTAAATTGTGGATTTTTTCTAGTTCTGTTGTTTCTTCTGAGTTACTCGCTTCAGATAAATGCAACTTATTGGTCACAAGAATCAGGTTGCATTGCTTCTGCAAAGCCTGACTTTTACCAAAGCATTCTATCAAACCAGAAAGATTTTTCACTGGAGTGATATGAGCGATCGCACAAATTGGCCGTTTGTTGGGGTCATTTAAATGACCAAATATTAGTGAATCTGAACTACTAAAAAGTAGCTCGTTAACCTTTTTACGTAGACTCTCGTCTCGTTTTTCTATTTGGTTATAAGGGAAAAAGATATTTTCGTCTACTCCCGGTGGTACCAAATTGAATTTGGGACTAAATAAATTAATGCCATCAACTACGTGATATAGCTGTGGCATGGAAAATATTTTATACGATTCGTATTGACCAAGAGTGTCTGGTGTGCCAACAATCTCTTGGTAAGACGAGGTAATAATAAAGTCTGCGGCATTCATGCTGATCACATCAGCAGTAAATTGGGCCGAAAAGTGATATTGTTGCTCTAGCTCTTGCCAGTAGAGATTGCTGAATAAATGTTTAGGTTTTTCTAAAGAATGAGCGATATTGCATTGCGTCACGTTTAAGCTACGTGCCAACAAAAAGGCTACTAAATTACCATCACTGTAGTTACCAATAATTAAATCAGGACGTTCTCCTAACTGAGTCAAGAGGTCTTTTTCAGCATCAATAGCAAATGTTTCTAGGTATGGCCAAATTTCATATTTAGAAATCCAGTTTTGTGTGACTTGCGGATTGAATTCTCGGAAAGGAACACGCAAGATCCAGGCGTTTTCGGTTCCCTCTATTTTTTCTAAGCGGAGGTTACATTGGGTTCCTTCACAGTTGGGGATGAGGCGAGTGAGAATAATTACTTGCGGTTGAATACTTAGTGAATCGAGTCCTGCTAATTTAATTTCTTCACGAATTTGATGTTCTAAACTCCGCGCTTGTTCTAGCACGTAGACGACTTGACCCAAGGTCTCAGGTCTACCTACAGAATCATCTTGTCCGATCCAGCCGTGGATGGAAACGAGGACGACGCGAAAAACTGCGGGAATACGAGCCACAAAGGCTTCGAGGATGGCTGGTTCTGGAGTCTCAATCAGCCGATCAAATAGTTCTAGAGTTTCACGTACTCGGGAGGCGGTGTTACCCCAACCTGGTTCTAAGCCAAGGGCTTGTAGCTGTTCGTGAAACTTTTCGTAGGGTTCTTCAGGTGGTCTTTCGCTGACGATTTTAATGGCTTGTTTAATTTCTTTGTATAGTTGTATACCAGACTTGATGCGATCGCCAATCAGCAACTGTTTGTGATCATATTCCAATCGGTGCAATGTATCATATAATACATCTAACCAGTAGGCGCGATCACACAATACCTGACTGCAAAGATAACGGTTGAGGAAGGCTAGACCTTGACCGATGTTTCTGGGGTCATCAATAGATGGAATACCTCTATCAAAAGGATGAAAGTTGATTTCCAGAATTGGAGACTGGTAGCGGTTGACAAAGCGATCGCGTACATCAAGCAGTGCCTGTGGTGTTTGCAGTTCAAAGTTACTCGTGTCTGCTGATAACAACCGCCAAACTTCTTGACTACCTATCCTGGGTCGCAACAGTAACCAAATATCATCTCCTTCCAAAATAATTTCATGAGTATAGTGAATAAGTGTTCCTAAGGAAGAAGAGTGAAAAAAGTAGGCAGGCTTTTGGAATTGGTGGCAGTAGTCAGCAAAAGCGTGCAAAATTTCATTTCTCAGGAAATAACGTTTGCCTGAGGCGCTCAAATTGGAGATTAATTGACGTAGAATTTTTTTTTCGTCACTACTTAAAACAGTTTGAATCAGTTCATACATGGCAAATACCTGCACTCGAGCTTGCCTACAACCTCATTATTTCTTCTCGACAAATTTCAAGGGGCAGGCTTGAAAAGCTTGATCTACTTTCTAACGTTAGCGCATTATTTGTCTGTATTCCTGTAAATAGGCAAAAATTGAGCCACCAGCAGTATATCTGAAGTATCAATCAATCTAGATACAGAAGAATTTATTTATTGAGTAAATAAAAAATCCGTATGAATAGAGAAAAGTATCCTATGTGACGTTCTGATTGATAGAACTTCTTATTTTTACTTTTCAGTTTTTATTATTTTGACTAATTCACACTTTTTCTTCAACTAATTTAAAGTTTTAATTTTTACCATTTGCTGACTAGACTGTTTGATATTAAATTTATTTAAAAACAATCAATACTTAATAAAATAAGTATGTAGAAATACAGTTTTATATTGATGTTATATTACAATTGAGCTAAAAATCATCTACAAGTTCAAGCACTATCTAAAACGATTGCATTACAAATATATATAGAGTTTGGATAAACACAATGAATAAAAGAATTCTTGCTGTTTTGGTGATTGCAGCAACAGTGGCTGGCTTATCTACCGAGGTTCAAGCTCAATCATCCAGTTCTCACCAACAGGGATATACCTTATCTGGTGATTCCCTGACTGGAATCACTGATCGAACAGCTGAGAATGACTTTGCAATATTTTTTGACCAAGGACAAAATTTAGCGGGTCAAATTAACAACAATACTAATACTAGTCAGACTACTCAACAAATAAACAATCCTGTGCAGTTACAGAGAATCCTCAAACCACAATCGCAGACAAGTGGTTCAGAACTAATCCTACAACCCGCTCAGTCTAATACTAACGGTAATGACGGATTGCAATTACAGGTGGATGTACGGGAATAGATAAGTTGTTGTCAGACAATTTTGGATGTTGGAATATGAATTGATTCCACGGATAAATCCGCTTTCTTGTAGCTTCAAGGAATGATTAGTGAAAACAGAATGAATGATTCAGATTGACTTCCCATTACCCACAACTAGCAATAGTAAATTTACAATCTTACGTGTTTAAATTCTTTTTGCCAGCAAATAATTCACTCTTATTAATCTTTTAAGAAAATATTAACAGAAGGTAAAGGTGATAAAAATGACAGTAATTTTTGGCTTTTCTATTTTGTGCTTTCTTGGGATTATCGGCTTGACACTTTTGGCAGAGTTTTTCTTCTACGAAGAAGAACAACAGTTCTAGTGGTGTTCAATGTTAGTGTTCGCTACAAGTAGTGTCACAAGAGGTATTTTTAACACGGATGTACTGATTTAGTATCTGTTTATCCCTATAACCGTGCTACCTGTGTCGCGCTGTGAGGAGAGAAAGCTTCCCTCATTTATTGTCGGGAGCAGCAGTAGTAAAAAGAGATTTCCCCTCCCCTCCTTTTTTTGCTCTGTATCTCTCCTCACCTACCCAGCTTTAAAATTTACAAACACGGGTTCATACTATGTTTGAAAAGCACTTGCTGATATACTAAGCCACATACTGTCATATTAGGAATTTAGCCATTCAAATACTTGAAATTTTACTGGTAGTCAACGATGGCTAGTTTGGTCTTAGGATTTTTTTGTGCAAGTTTGAATCCTTCAAATAATAGCAGTCCACCTTTATCTTCAAATCCACTAGAAGCAATTTGTGTAGCCTTGAGCAAGCGTTTGGGTCTGTTGGATTACTCTCATGAGTTACAATGACATCTACTACAGTCTTAACATCTTCTAGGATTAATTACTGTATAGGACATATATTTGCTAATTTACATATTTTTTCTAACTTTTTAATATTAACTTTTACATTTGATAAATGCGGTATTGTGGGGTTATTCGGAATCTTTTCACCTATCATATAGAAATAATTGGCTTTAGAATAATTTGCTATAGCATAAAAATGACCATCTAAATAACCGAAAGGAAAAATTTCTATAACTGTTATGCCTTCTTTAATAAAGAGAAGATTTGTTAAGGCAGAACCACAGACTGAAATTATTACATCTGCGTTGTAAAAGATTTCAGCCTCTTCTCGTATTGTTCTACCATCCATTGTTAATGCTTCAAAGCCTATACTTTCTAAGTATTCTATGACTTCATGATCATTGATTACTGCCCGATGATCTACCTGACCGCGTTTTACATATAAACGTTTTGGATATTTACTATTTGAATGATTTTCTTTAGGTAAGAAAAGATTTCTTGCTAATTTGTAGCCAAAACTGGTTGGATATTGATAACCACCGTTTTGCACTTTTCTGTTAATTACACAAGTTATTGATCTATCAGCTTTACAGGGAAAATCAACTATCTTTTCTTTTTTTATACCAAGCGCTGCTAAAGTTTCTATTTTGAAATCTGTTATTTCCCCTACATAGTAATAATCAATCTCTTGTTGATTAATAAACTTCCAATACACCTCAAGCATAGGTAAAGTGTATATAAACCAGTGTCCATAATTTTGAGGAGTTGCGTTTGATAAATAGGCAACTGTTCCCTGTAGTTTGGTAAAATTAACAGATAATTCGCGTCCGTATATCGGTAGTTCATTAAATTTAACATCTTTTTCATAGATCACATTTAAATTTGCATCAAGTATGTGATTATTACAAAAACAAAATCTATCTTTGGTAGCGTCTATTACTACTGCTTCAATTTCATCTTTAAAAGGAGTAATAACTCTTAAAAAATCACCTTCTAGAAATTTAGCTTCTGAAATAGGAATCTTTTCCTGATTAATTAATTTATAAATTTTTATCTCTTTGTCATTACCAAAATATTTATCAGCATTATTAATGCACAGTTGTATAATTCCTCTCGCTAGAGGTTTTGAGAAAAGATAAATTTTCAATAGATATTTAAGGTGGGAACGTAGGTTGGAAACCATATCTATAATATAGTTCCTTTGAAAATTATTACGATTTTTCATTAGTTGTTGTCTTTTCTAGTTATGTTAAGCCTCTTAATAAAACAACAGAATACTTTACTTTGATCTCATAATGGATGAAAGATCGTGAATAGTCTTTGTTATCTGCTTACAATCCTCATTGTCAACAAGAAAATTGAAATAACAGTTCAAGGTAGAAAAAACAGTATTTTTTTCTTGGTAGTAATAACAGACGATTAAAATATGTGACCAGCGTCTCCTGAGCGATCTTAGACCAGACAAGATTTAGAAGTTTTCTAGTTTGGAATTACACTATTTTTGTTTTGTTCAAGGTTAGGACATAAAGTACTACATTTTTGGAGATCACAGAACAATATTACTGCCTTAGTTACTTAATTGAGTGTATAACAATACTGCATCATTTTATATCATCCAGAATTCTTTTCCCAGAAAATAATGGCTGACAATATCAACACGATTTGCAATCCAAGCGATCGCATGATTGTCAGAGAATGCTAGTTTAACCTCAGAATGCTATCTTGGGATATTTTTGGTTGAGAACAGGGCAAAATATAGGTTGATGTGTAGCTTTAGTAAGCACCAGTCTTGTGCAATACAACATTAACAGTTTGCAGTAAAATCTTTAAATCCAGCAACAGTGACCAATTTTCAATGTAAGTTAAGTCTAATTTTACGGCATCTTCAAATTTCTCTACATTGGAACGCCCAGAAACTTGCCATAATCCAGTTATACCAGGAAGAACTTCTTGTCGGATAAAGTGTTTGGTTTTGAACTTTTCTACATCTCTGATGGGTAGAGGACGAGGTCCAACAAGACTCATTTCTCCAAGAAAAACATTAAACAGTTGTGGTAACTCATCTAAACTATAACGGCGCAAGAATTTACCAACCCGGGTGATACGGGGATCATCCTTCATTTTGAAAAGAACACCATCTTTAATTTCATTCTTTGCTTCTAAAGTTGCTTGTAACTTTTCTGCATTAGTAACCATTGTCCGGAATTTCCAAATCTTAAACTTCCGGCTACGTAAGCCAATGCGCTCTTGTCTAAAAAAGACTGGACCAGGAGAATCCAACTTAATTAATATGGCAATTAACAAGTAAATTGGAAAGAGCAGCAACAGCAAAATTACAGAACAACAAAGATCAAAACACCGTTTTACCCAAAAATCACTACCTGTAATAATGGGTGCTGGAATTGTCATACAGGGAACTTCACCAATCATCCAAAAAATAGATTTAGGATGACGAACTTCGCTGTCGGTTGGTAGGATTCGCAAGGTAAGACCAGCTGTATGGAAATTCCAGCAAACGTATAGACGATTTTTAATCGCATTCCAAGAAACAAAAGCCTCTACTATTCCCTGCTGACGCAGGTATTCAAAGGTTGACTCTCGGTTACACAAATCTAAGCATCTAGAGTCAGCAATACCTTGGATTGTATAACAGTTTTCCTTTTGTATAATCCTGATATGATTTTCTTGATCTTCTCTTTCTGTAATTAAGAATATGGGATGACGAATTGCTCCTTTTGTACGTAATAATTTAGTAGCTATATCAAATAAATAGCGACCAATACAAATAAATAGCAAAGATGATAACCAAAAAATCAAAAAAGTTGAGCGAGAAACATAGTGATTTGGTTCGTAAAGAAAAGCAATGAATAAAAGTAATACGTGTGATAGAGTTACGGCTTTAATAATCCCGGGATAATTGCGACGTTGAATCCCAGCTTTATATAGACCTTTTGTGGCAATAATACCTATTTCTAAAGCCAGAGTTAGGATTACAAAGGGAGCTTTTTGTGTCCAAGGAGAATCTAATGGGGTTCCATAAAGTATGGATAAACTCCATGCTAAAATTAGAGCAAACCCATCTAGAGATAAAAGTATTAGTACTCGGAAAAATCGAATAGCTAATCCTCTTTGTATCCTCGTGCCTTTTGCAGAACGTAAATCTTGTTTAAAGCTAACTATTGGTAGATATTTTGTAGTCATAACTGCTATTCATCCTCACTATGAATTATTCTTTGCCAGATATGTAAGAACTACTAGAGTGTCAGTCTGTCAAGAAATTAAATAACGATTGACAATATAGACACAATTTACATCCAAGGCGATCGCAGTTTCACTCGCCCAAATTACAGCTTTTCTAATCTGTCCGATTCTCTAAAAATAATTATCACAAATGATGCATTACGTCAATAGCGATTGTGTAAGTATTTTATGTATTTTTTACTAAGATATCTTTATAAAGTTTTAAATAATTGTCAACTTGCTTTTTAAGTGTAAAACTATTTACTACTTTTTCTCTTGCTTTTTTCGATAGTTCTAGCCATCTCCATTCATCTTGTAATATCCAAGCAATTCCATTGGCTAAATCATCAGAACTAAAACATTTAGCAAGATAACCATTTTTTTTGTGGTCAACAATGTCTTTTAACCCTGTCGAGTCAAAAGATACTACTGGTGTTCCACAAGCCAAAGATTCCATCGCAGTTTTGCCAAATGCTTCCTGAATTGATGGTGTAACAGTTACATCGGCAGAGGCATAAGTTAATGCTAAGGTTGCATCATCGTACAATCTACCTAAATAATTTATTTTTATACCTAAATTTAGTGGTTCTTTCGGCTTGCTTGAACCAAATATAACTATTTCTGTAATTTCGCCAAAACCATTATTAGCAAGTTTTTCTAAAGCTGGTATTAAATATTGATATCCTTTTCTCTCATCTTTTACTGCATTAAGAGCTCCAAAGAGAATAATTTTTTTATCTAAAGGTAAATTAAGTATTTGTCTGGCAGTTGTTTTTGCAATAGGTTTGAATTTAGATTCATCTAAGGCATTAGGAATAATTTCAATTCTTTTATTCTTTAAAAGACTACTTTCTCTAGCACATTCTGCCAACCAGTAACTGAGCGCAACAATTGTAATATTGAGATTTTGCCAAGCTTTTTGCTTGCGTTGCCAAAGTTTTCTGGAAATATCATTTTCTATATTGGAACCTAGTTGTGGACAAGCTCCACAACTAATTCTATACTTTTCACAACTACCAGAATAGTGACATCCTCCTGTAAAAGTCCACATATCACGTAGTGTCCATACAATAGGTTTGTCAAAATGATTCAAGCTTTCTGGTTTTATAAACCCATGACAAATCCAATGTAAATTAATGATATCTGGATTGATGTTTTTAATATGCTTATCACTTACGCTAGAAACCCAAGATGGAGAAAATGTTGTGTGAAGTCTTTTTTTGAAAAAAACTCGGGGAATACCATCTAGAGTAGGTTGAATCTTATTCCAAGCTTTCTGAATTTTTGATTCTGGACCAATCACAGTAAAGTCATCGCTCTTTTTTTGTGCAACAAGCATAGTTGAATCAACTCCTGCTTGAATCAGGGCTTGATGAAGCCAGTATGCTCCACGAGCAGCACCGCCATCAATATCGTCAGTGCTAAGATGTAAAATTTTCATAAGTATTTATAGTTTTAATAACAATACCCGTGATTGAAATTCTCAAGCTGCTTTTGAAGGAAGAATTTCTAAAATTTTTTCAAGTCTTTATAAAAAAGGCAAAGTGCAATCCCAATGAAACAAGTTTCACCGCATAGCATGAAAGTGGAATTTTTCCTGTTCTCAGTTAAGAGTTCCAGACTTTCAAGGCAGAAGGCAGAATAAAATCTGCAAGTCTCCATTTCTACTGATACTATTTAAAAGAATTGAATAATTTTTTAAACACTGACAATAATCTATTCAATGACCCTGTATTATACATCTGTTGAAAATATCGTTTTTCTGCATCACTATCCCACAACATAAACTTTGGATGTTTCAATGGAAACTGCATTGCTTCAGTTTGAAGATGTGCGAAATGAGTTCGTGTAGATTTTGTATGTGTAGCTTCTGAACCAAATCCTATATTGCTGACAAGATTATGATTGGGCTTAATCGCAAGTCCTCCTTGGCAAATACAGGTTAAATGCCATGAATAATCCCAAGTATCTATTTTCCCGAGGTGTACACCTTCCCAATTTTTGAATCTCACTTTTAATTCCTTCTCTGAAATAAAAATACTTTGAAGAAGTTTTCCTTGTTTGAGAAAATCAGACCAAAAAGTAATATCAACATCGTACCATTTCCATGCTCTTCTCCAGCTTGCCCAACCCCATATGCCTGTGACTTTTGAAAAATAATAGCTTTGGTCGGGAAACGAACCTAAAACCCCATAATTGCACCCACTAATATGCATGACACGAGTATCATATCTATAGTATTCGAGAAGCTCCTGACAAAATTGGAAGAAAGTCGGATGTGGCAAACAATCATCTTCAAGTATTATTGCTTCTTCAACATTTTCAAATACCCAATTTAATCCACTTGCAATTCTTTTTTTACAGCCTAAATTCACATCTGAGTAGTTAGTTAATACTTCACAGTCCCAATCAACAAGCTTAATGATTTTACGGGTAGCTTCGCACTTTTCAGCTTCACCTGGACGATCAGCACGCGGTCCGTCTGCAACCACTAATAATTTCTGTGGTTTAGCCTGACGGATTGCATCGAAAACTTTTTTAGTTGTGTCAGGTCGATTAAAAATTAAGAATGCAACTGGAGTTTTCATTATTAATTTATGCTTGAAAATAAATATAAAAATTCTTTTTTTGGGTTTTTTACTTTATTGTTTACAAGACTGAGTTTATCTCTCATTTAACGTTTTGGAGCATTGTCAAATGCTCTTGCTATAGCATTCCATGCCAACTTGCGTTGAAAATTTGAGTCCAGTGGCAAAGGACGCACTGGTAATTTATCCTGACGAGGAGCAAAATATGAAAGCCAGGTATAGTGATCACTCAATCCCCAATTGATGACTGCAATCACAGCTTTTTCATCTAGTACCACTGAAAGATAGTCTTCATAGGCAGCAGCAATCATGCGATCGCGAATCTTTAAGTCTTTTGGTAAATCTTTATCTGTTACATCTAGTTCAGTAACTAGAATTTTTAAACCGAGACTAGCAACATCAGCTAAAAACTTCCGTAGTTTTTTAGGATTGAAACGAGCTCCCTGACCCCATAGATGTGATTGAATACCAAAAGCATGAATTGGCGTTCCTCTAGACTTCAACCGCTCAAGAAGTTTCAGAATAGCACTTCTTCTTGCCTCATGTCTGGGAATGTCATATTCTAGTCCACCATCGTTATAAACAAGCAAGGCTTTTGGATCTTTTTCGGCAGCAATCCTAAAAGCAAGCTCTATGTAATCTGGACCGAGAAACTTTAGCCAAGGAGAGTTTCGCAAGCCGTCAGAGCGTTTGTCGTCTGGTGTTGTTGCCTCATTTACCACATCCCACGAATGGATTCGTCCAGCATAGCGTTTAACAGTCGTTGATACATGGTTGATTAAAATGTTCTGAATTTCTTTAGAGGTAGTTCTAGGATCTTTGAACTTACTAGTTAACCAATTAGGTATTACCTCATGCCAAACTAAAGGATGACCCCGGAAAAGCATCCCATGCTCAGACGCAAATTGAGCAAAAGAGTCAGTTTCAGTAAAATTGAAATTACTGGCACTAGGGCGATTCAAACCCCAATAGAACCCTCCTACTATCAGACCGCACTCTTGAATCAAAGCAGATCGCAGTTTTGGAGTTTGCAACAATTTTTTGTAACCACCTTCCGAAAACGCCCCATAGATTAATCCTTTAGCTGCGGCGCGATCGCGTAAGGAAGCTTTACCTATTACAGAGAAACTTCTCCTGGGATAAAATCGAGCTTGAAGTTGATTGTAGTCCCTAAATCTGTGATCGGCTAAGTAGAAAGTGGTTGCCGAAGCTCCCAAACCTAACAGAAAATTGCGACGTCTAAATAGTTTGCAGTTTTTGCTCATACAAGGTCATCCGTATGATTCTATTTTTTCACTACCATCTGGTCTAACTGGGATAAACTTTCTCAAGCCTACATACTGTAGAAATACATTCCACACATATAAAGGATTGAGCAAAACATAGCGCCGCCATAAACGTTTAGGTTCTTGAACCAAGCGATATAACCACTCCAAACCCAAATTTTGTAAAACTTGTGGCGCTTGCGGTAAGGTACCTGCATGAAAATCAAAAGCCGCACCAACTGCTAGGATTGGGATATTTAAAAGATTGCGGTATTCATAAGCCCAAACTTCTTGTCTTGGACAACCTAAACCTAAAAAAACAGCGTTTGCGCCAGAAGCCTGAATACGATCTGCAAGTTCTATACGTTCACCTTCAGTAAGTCTACGGAATTTGGAAGGTTCCATACCAGCAATGATAAGACCAGGAAAGGATTGCTTCAGATTTTGTGCAAACCTGCTCAATGTTTCTGGCTTACTTCCGTAGAGATAAATAGATAATCCCCTTTCGGCAAAAGCTTGAGCAACACGTAATGTGAGATTAGGCCCATAGACTCGATCAGGCAATTTCTTTTGATGTAACCACCACAAAGCCCAGCGCACAGGTTGACCATCTGGCACAATTAGATCCATTCCATTCAAACGTCTCGCATGTACTGGATCTAAAAAACCAGTCATCACTCCATGTACCGCTAAAGCGCTCACAGAACAAGGGTGCTTTTTTTTGGCTGCTGACACAATTTTTGCAACCGCAAATTCATAGTCTACAGCGTGTACATTCACACCTAAAATGGGATATTTACCCTCGTTAATCATTACTTATATCCACCTTTCAACGTTATATTCGTAAATTTCACGCAGAATTTGCGTCACATCATATTTAATTGACCAATCTGGGTAATGTGCTTTAAATTTTGATAGATCGCTGATATACCACATATGATCTCCAATCCGATTGTTGTCGGAGTATGAATAGTTCATCTTCTTACTGGTTATTTCTTGACAAATATCGATCGCCTCTAGCATTGAACAATTGCTTTCACGACCACCCCCAATGTTGTAGACCGCACCTACAGTAGGATTTTTATAAAATTCATAGAATGCAGAAATCAAATCAGATGAATGAATATTGTCACGTACCTGCTTACCTTTGTAACCAAAAATGGTATATGGCTTGCCAGTAACTGCACATTTCATCAGATAAGCCAAAAATCCGTGTAGTTGGGTTCCCGAATGATTTGGCCCAGTCAGACATCCGCCTCGAAAAGACACAGTTTTCATATCAAAGTAGCGACCATATTCTTGGACAAGAACATCTGCTGCAACTTTAGAAGCTCCAAATAAAGAATGCTTACTTTGATCAATGCTCATATCTTCGGAAATACCCGAATAGTATTTATGAGATGCTTCAATTTCCCACCGCTTTTCTTCCTCCACTAAGGGTAAGGAATTCGGTAAATCTCCATAGACTTTATTTGTAGATGTAAAAACAAATACAGCTTCAGGGCAGTATTCACGAGTTGCTTGCAACATGTTAAGTGTGCCATTAGCATTTACGGAAAAATCCGAGAATGGATCGCTCGCTGCCCAGTCGTGAGAAGGTTGGGCAGCCGTATGAATAATCAATGATATGTTCTTACCAAAATGTTGAAAAATCTCAGTAATTTTAGAGTAATCTCGTATATCTACGTTGTGGTGTTCATATTCCTTCAGATCTGCTTCTAAACGCTTGCGATTCCACTCAGTTGAAGCATCTTCTCCAAAAAAGAATTTACGCATGTCATTGTCAATACCGACAATATGTAGTCCAAGATGAGCAAAGTATCTGACTGCTTCTGAACCAATTAAGCCAGCTGAACCTGTAATAATCGCAACGCTCATTTTTACCTCAATATTAGGTTTATCCTGTGAAAGATTTTAATTATCAATCAAGAGCTAGTCAGTAGATCGGCACAAATAAAGCTAACTCGTTAAGGTTGTGAGTGATTTTTCCCATTACCCATTACCGATCTTAACGAAGTAATACAAGTGTTCAAGCGGAATGAAAACAGCTATTTTTCAAAACATCAGCAGCTGTCTGTGCAAAAAAATTGGCTGCTGCTACAGGAGTATGCTGAGATATTAATTTTTGTGAATTTTGTCCCATTAAAGAAATAAGATGTGGCTTATCTATCAAGCCCTTCATTACTTCAGCAAGTGTCTCTGGATGATACGGGTCAAAAACATAACCGTTTTCTCCGTTAATAACCATTTCAGAAGCTCCTGCCCATTTTGAACATAGGATAGGCTTACCAAAAGCCATTGCTTCTAACACAACCATTCCCCAAATGTCTTCTAAAGAAGGAAAAATGAAAATGTCAGCATTCTGAAAATATACTCCTAGATTGCTATAGTCAACCCAGCCTACCCAATTTACGCAATCTTGTATATTCTCAGTACGACAAAAACTCTCCAGTTCTTCCTGCTGTGGTCCTCTACCTACGATTTGTAAGGTGTAGTTACAATAATTTTGCTGCTTGAGAATGGCACATGCTTTCAGCAATTGATGAAGTCCTTTTCTCTGCTCTATCCGCCCTACATATAAAAAAACTGGATGTTGCTGCTGTGGAACAATATTTTTAGCATCAAAATTTTGAGGTATTTGTAATAAAGTTTTTACATCTGGCACCAGGTAAGGTCTTCTGAGGACTTTATCTTTGTGGACTCCTAAAAACTCGCTCAGATACTCCTGTCCACCATAACTGTTAGTCATCAACCCATCTGCCAACCAACACATCATCCTTCTGAGGAATGAACGAACCTTTGAATGTCGAAAGTCTACATTTGGTGAACTACCATCCCAAACAATAATAAGCCGCCATTTACCAAAAGGCTTGAAAAGTAATGCTAGTATAGTCCAAGCAGAGAAACCACTGGCAAATACTACATGAGGTTTAAATTGAAATAAATAACGGATAATACCTGGAGATAAGAACATAAAACCACCGCTATAGTCGGTTTTTTCCTTATTTGCTGTTACTCGCACAGTATTTCCGACTACCTTAACGACAGAATTATTCCCAGCCTCTAAATCAAAACCAGGCCAAGGACGACCTGTGTAGAGAATAGTTTGATCAGATAAGTTTGTCAGTTCCTCCAAAACTGGTTGCCAGTAAGCACCTAGCTCTACAGTTGGAAGAAGCAAAGCTATACGGGGTTTATCTATTTTATTCATTATTTGTTGCTTTTCTGATGCTAAAACTGGAACTTTGCTTGTCGAGTTTTCATTCTACATATTGCACCTACCCTACATCCCGCCTGAGAATAAATTTCTTGGCGGGATGCAAATTTATTGCAATATATAAGCGTCCGACTAGCAGCGATCGCCACCCTCTACGAATGAAATAAACAAGACAAATCCGTCAAATCCTCTTTTTTTCTACCTTCTGCTTGGTTTCTAGAGAGTATTAGAACTAGAATTCAAGCTAGTAGCTTGTGAGATGACACTGACTTTAAAACCAACCTTGCATAAGGAAGTAGCCAGTAGAATATCCAGAAAGGACCAGCATGTCTACGAGCAAATACTTTCCATTCTCTAATTGGTAGTCCTCTAGGTTGGTTTATTTTCTCCCATCGTTGACGCAAAGTCAGATTTGGTTCATCCCAAGCTTGATGTCTTAAAGGATTATATTCACAGGTTCCTGCATATCCTGGTGCTAGCCAAACTGAACCACCCTGTTTGTGAACTCGTAGCCCATAATCAAAATCTCCTGTGCTATGACGAAACTCTGGGTCAAGATTTCCTACTGCTTGAACTACTTCTCTGGATAAGAGGACACAGTTACCATTAATGGTTGAACAAGGTTTTACTTCATGATTATCTGGTTTGATTAAATTAAATTTCAGAGGATGCCACCAACTACTGGCAATCATACCTCCATAGGAGAGTAAACCAGTTTTTGCATCTTGAGTTGCTCCTACCACAACTGTTTTCACGTAACCTTGCTGAGTTAAAGCATAGGAAGATGTCAGCAAATTACTTATAGCTTCCGGGTAAAGAATAGTATCATCATTCAGCCAGAGATAGTAGTCATAATCGTATTTGATAGCCTCAGCAAAGGCTAATCTCATTCCTCCATTCCAAAACAGGTCTCCACTTCCCAACAGAACATTGACCTCAGGGTAATTACTACGTACTACTTCTCCTGTACCATCAGTACTACCATCATCTACTAAGTAAACTTGTATCTCAAGATTTGATGGCAATTCCTGCTTGTACAAAGCCTCTAAACAGCCTAAAGTCTTCGCTAGACGATTGTAACAAGTTATAATTACAGCGAGACGCAAGGTTTTGCTTACAGATATAGGACTATGATTGGTGACTGTTTTTTTAACCTGCATAAATATTGATGAAACTACAAAAACTCCAAGTAACAACTTCTGTGTTCCCTATTCTCTATTTTCAAGCTAGGTAGTTAAGCTATGGGTAGATGAAAATTTTCTTTTAAACTCAATGGCAGATGAAAGTGAGATGGATACATATACGACCCAAAACGTATTTACTAATAAAATACAACTGTCACTGAAATTTAGAAGACAAAATAGTGCAATAAATTGCAACATCCAAGCATATTCTATGGCTCTAGTGTAAATAAATAAGATTATTACTCTTTTTAGAGTCATGAATAAATTAACCAAAAATATTAGTAAACCAATTAAACCTAGTTGCAGAAAAAGATCTATATAACCATTGTGAGCATGGAATGAGGTAGCGCTACGGTAGAAGTCCTCATGTGAACCTGCCCAGGTATTTTTTATGACATAATCACCAACTGATGAACCCCAAAAACCTGCATAACCATAGCCCAGCCAAGGTTGCTCTAATCCTCTTTCAATAGAGAGGATCCAAAGAGGAGTGCGCCCGTTAAATTCAAGATTTTTTCCTAATAAATCAACTACTATAAACTTTAAATTAGCAGTCAATAAAGATACGGTGATAATAGCTAATAATGAAAAAAACAAAAACATTAATAGCCTAATTTTACGTTGCTTATTTATTTTATAAAGTAAAACAATAAACAACGAAAAAATAATCATTAACCATGCAGTTTTGCTGTTAGATTTGAATGCTAGAAACGAAACTAATATAAAGCCAAGAATTGCGGATAGATTATTACTATTTTTATCTAAATATCTTACTACAAATATTAATGCAAAAAGTCCCAATTGACGACCAAAAATCTGTTTGTGTGAGTAGATACCGATCCAGGATAATTTATCCTCAAATAGGCCAGTACCAATAGATGGAAACAAAAAAACACTAACTAAAGATAGAATCATCGAGATACCAGCAGTCCAAGACAGTAAGGTTATCTGTTCTCTAGGACGATATTGCATAGCTAAATACACTCCAAATAGACTTGATCGGAGTATAAATCTCAATTGATATGCAGTACTTTCTGGATTGTTAGACCAAAAAAGTGAGGCAATCGCTAAACTTAACAAGAAGAGTAAAGATATATCTCGTGTTGCAACATAAAAAAATCTTTTTCCCCGTCCCAAAATTACAAAAAATAAAAATAAATAGATTAATATACTAACGAGATTTACGATTAAGGGTGGAAAAGGGAAAAACTCAGTAAGCAAAAGTAAAGTTATTGTAGTTCCAATCTCTAACTTTTTTATTAAAGCTACAAAGGATATTTTGGTCATTACTCATTTATTATTAAAAACCTAAAAGCATTTATCAATAATATTATTATCTGATAACAGTTTTGACGTATTGGAATAATCTGTTCAATAAACTTGGTAATAAAATTGCTTTAGTTTGCATAGTAAAAATCTTTCTAGTTTTTGGTAACAATATATAAGATATATATGAAGCAACACATTGAGCAATTAGTGAAGAGATTGCTGCCCCTGTACCTCCATATCTCTTAATTAAAAAGTAGTTCAAAATTATATTTATGACTGCACCATTGGCAGTTGCTATAAATGTAAACTGCATTAAATTCTCTGCTGTTGTCCAAAGACCACATACCAAGCCCAAGGAGACGAATAATCCAGTCCAAATATGGATGATAAGTATAGTGCCTGCTTCTACATATTCTTGACCATACATTAAATTGACAATTTGATATGATAATAATGAAAATGTTATACCAACTATAAAAGACACAGTTGCAAGCAAGTCTAAGACTTTCTGGATTTGTTGATGGTACAAGTGTTGACTTTCTTGTTTTGCTTTCAAAATTGATGGAAATACTGAACTTGTTATGGCCGTGGGTATGAAATACCAAAGTTCTGAGATCTTTATTGCTGCTGAGTAGATTCCGACTGCTTTGTCACCAATCATCTGACCTAGCATTAACTGATCAGTTCGCATGTAAATCATGATCACAAAACTCGTAAGAATGAGTGTCCAACTATCTTTAAGTAACTCTATTGCACACTTCGAGCTAAAGTTCCATGCTTGTATAAAATAACCTTTAATCCGGTACGCCACTACAAGCCCCAAAGCACTCAGAGCAGTTTCCGCTGAATAGACCCAAGCGAAAAAAAGTAACGGAGCTTGTATTTGGATCAATACAACCCGTAGACAACTAGCTAGCACCAAACCTATATTCTTAAACCAAACTGTATATTTTGACTGAACTTGGGATTGGAACCAAAAATCAATTACATAATAAGATTCAAAAAACATTCCTACAGTTATGATTCCAACCAGCTGGTGGATGAGATTCTCACGGGGACGGATAATGATAATTGCCGTAACTGAGACAACTATGATTACAATTTGGGCTAAGACCTTCATAAAGAAGGCTGTACCTAAAATTTCATCTTTGTTATTGGGTTGGCGTACAATATTACGAATAACAATCCTATCAAGTCCGAGGTTGGCAACTGTGTTGAAGATCGTAGTAAAAGCGATCGCATAGTTGAAAATACCATAATTTTTTGGCCCGAGGTAGCGAGCTACCCATACCCCCACTAATAGTCCTGTACCCATTCGCAGGACTCTATCAGCTAACAGCCAACCTGTATTACCAATAATCTTTTGTAGGTTAGGGCTGAGTTTATGGGTAATTCTTTCTATTTTTTTGAGCATTTTTATGCTTTTCTCATACTGTAAGCAACTACCTCAAAAGCGATCGCACCTCTAATTAAGTATTACAAAAAGAATTTTATCGATGATTTCTCACCAGAATAGATTTTTTAGACACACCAGTTGACTCTACTGAATCTTTTGCATAGTAAAAATAGCTATCTGGTTCGCGCTTCACACTTACGCCGTTCATCACCATACCTAGTACTGTTTGGCCTGACTGAGTTAAAAACTCTTTAGCTGCACTAGCACTTGCATAGTCAACCACTTCTGGACGCACCACCAGCAAAATACCGTCAGCTAATTTACCTAGAACTGCTGCATCTGCTGTTCCTGCTAGAGGTGGAGCATCAAAAATTACGCAATCATATTTTTTGGTAAAGCTCGCAACTAAGGTAGCCATACGATCAGAGTCTAACAAAGCAACTGGATTGGGAGGCATCACCCCAGAGGTCAGAACGTGTAAATTGGGCATTACTTCGTGAACAATTGTCTCCAAAGGCACTTGGTCAACAATGATATTGCTTAAGCCTTGATTATTACTGAGTTGCCAAATATGATGCTGGATAGGATGACGCATATCAGCATCTACTAACAGTACCCGACGTTCCACTTGTGCCATTGCGACAGCTAAGTTAGCAGAAACTTCTGATTTTCCTTCTTTAGGAATAGAACTAGTAACTGTAATTGCTTTTAGCTGCTTATATGAAAGAAATTTCAAGTTTGCTTGCAGCATTTGATACGCGTCACCAACCGGGAAATGGGGAATGTCTCTACCAACTACTCTGGGGATTGGTCTATCTAACCCTTGTACTGAATAGCTGTTTTTAGCAGTCTTGCTTACACTAGGAATAACCCCTAGTAATGTGTACTGAAACAGTTCTCTAGCTTCTTTAACAGTCTTGATAGAGCGGTCTATCAAATCAGCAGCAAGGGCAGCAATTATTCCTAGCATTATACCTAAAACTCCTCCACCCGCAATAATCAAAGCTTTTCTAGTACCACTTGGCTCATCTGGTACTAATGCAGGAGAGATGATCCGGGCATTACTAACATTCTGGTTTTCTGCTACGTTAATCTCTTGTATTCTTGTCAAGAGTGTTTCATACGTTGTTTGAGCCGCTTTCAGTTTTCGCTCTAGCTCCCTTTGGGTTTGTTCTAACTTCGGCAGAATGTTGGCGCGTTGTTTGTAAACAGACCATGTATTAGTCAGTTCTGCAATTCGTCTTTCCAAACCAACACGTTCTTTATCTGTGTTTGCTAAATCTTCAATCAGCTTTTGTCGCACTTCTCCCATTTGTAAATTTGCTGTAGAGATTTGCTGATTATTACCACCTACCTGCTCTATTCGCTGTTGTAGTAAGCTTCTAAGAGCAGAAACTTTTTCCTCTAAATTGGCAACTGTGGGATGTCCAGGTTGATAACGGGTTCGTGCAACTGTCAATTCCGACTGTGCTTCCTGAAGTTCAGTCAGTACTTTTTGAGTTCCAGGTACTTGGCTCAAGTCTACTGCCGATACAGCTTCTTGTGAATTGACCCTAGCCTGAGTTTGTAATTTCTCCAAACGAGCATTAACATCAACCAGTTGGGCTTGTGATTGGGCAATTTCGTCTTCCAACTTGGAAATTGTATTTACCGCTGCGGTTGCTTCTTCTTGCAGGACAATAATTTTGTTTCTCTCTTTGAATCTACGTAAGGCTAATTCTGCTTTCTGAACGGCTTCCTCGGTTTTGGGTAATTGCTGCAACATAAATTTGCCAGCAGAGATTGCTTCTTCTCTGTTGGCTTGGATATTTTGCTTAGTATATTCTTCAACTATTTTATTGATGACTTTTGCAGCTAATTGGGGATCTTCATGTGTGTAGGAAACTTCCAAAACGTCTGTGCCTTTGACACCCTCTACCTTTAATTTTTTCTGAAGATCCTCGACTTTTAGAGGTTCACCTTCATCATTTTTGAGACTAAGGGATGTAATGGTTTCTTGAAGGACAGGAACAGACGTAACGATCTTTGCCTGCGTGTCTACAGGGCTGTTATCCTGGACTAAAGATTCCAGTCGTCCTAAATCTTCTCCCAATCCTGTGAGTGAGGAGGTGCGACTTGTCTTAATTAACAGACTTGCTTGTGCTGTATATGTAGGTTTAGTTGATAATGCATACAGCAATGCAAGGGTGACGACTACTCCAAAAACACCTACTGCTGTCATCCAACGCCGTTGCAGGACAAGCAAGTATTTTTGAAAATCTATCTCTTCAACATGAAATTCTGATTCCTTCATGGCAGATATTGACCTTAACTAATCACACATTCATTAGATCTGCAAATCACTTATATCAAATTTCTATAAAACTGCATCATAGTTATGCTAGTTTAGGTTCTGTGCAGGTTCAAAAATAAATTTTATTAAAATTTTATTAACTGATAAATCCGAAATCTTTGCTGGTTTTACAACCAACCATTCTTGCATGTCTGCGAGTAAATTCTCCTACAGAAGGATTCCCTTCAGGGTAAATTACACCCATTGCTTGCTGCCAAAGTTCTGGCGATGCTATAGATACCTCATAAATGCGATCGCGCTTTTTCAGGTGATACCACTTTGTCTGTTGACACTGATCACACCAAAATGCTTCTAACCATTCTCCTTCTAAAGGTACTGCGGTTTTGTTCGCAACTAAAAATAGTGCTGTTTGCCGCCCTATTCCTCGCTGCTGGAGTTGCCCTGGACGATCAGCAAATAAAGGATACTTTTGACTTACACTATCGAGATAGCATCCATGAATTGGACAATAAATGGCTCGCCGCTTTGAACGCTTGCGATTTCGATCACATCTTCTTTGCACTTTGACCTCCCTTGTTGGGTAAATGCATAGCAGAGCAAGAAGTTGGTGCTGGAGGAACTGAGATCAAGTTAGACCATCTAAGTTCATCTCCACTTTGCATTTAAGTATTTAGTTTAAATTTACTTTAGTTAATCAATTATTTAATCATTTTTTTATAAAGATTCTGCAAAGTATTATTTTGAGAAATACAAATCAAACACATAATAATAATCATCTCTTTTCTCCACAAATTTAAAACGAAATGTGGCGATGAGCGATCACTAAATCCCCCTAAATATTGAAAAGCTGGGGTGACTTATTTGATTTTAGTTATAATTTTTCTGCCAATTCAGCCATCTTTCTAAGGTTTACAAATACATCATTCAGAAAGATGGTTTAGTTGGAGGGACTGAGATCAAAATCGACCATCTAAGCCCGACTCCATAAAATCAAAATTATTTATTCAATTTTTTGATTATCCCTTCACGAGATTAAAGTAGCACTGTTTTTAGCATGGGATGCAAATCATGCCATTTCCGGTGGTCTTTCAACTTAAAACTGTGTCATTCCAACTCTAAGATGCAAAAATTCTAATATCTACAATCAAGTAGCTGCTTTGATAATTTCATAAGCTGTTGTGTCTGAATATGCTTTACTCCTATAAGTTCTACAAGTAAAATTTTTTACACTGCTTTATCTTTGTATAAATCAAATCTTGCAGTGGTCGCAAATTTAGGCATGACTATCAAAATGTTGGTCAAGTAATAGAATTTTTGTATAGCTACCTCAACTTTTGAGAACTTCTTGATTAGAGGTAATTAATATTACTTTTAAGTATACTGTGATTCAAATTTTTCATAACATCTACGTTTGTGTTTTACATCTTGGAGTATACAGCATATATCTACAAAAAAGTTTAAGACATTATGCAGAATTATTTAAAACCAGTACAATTTCTGCCTCTAGGTATATTTATGATTACGATTTTACCAACTGCAATTATAACAATTCATTGTAATTCAGTATAATTTGTATTTTTCAATGTATTTATAACCAGGATTCGATCACGTCAATTACAACGATATTATTGAAAACCAGTATTATTTCTGTCTCTAAGTATATTTGTAGCTCTGATTTTACCAATATCAATTATTGGGAGCTTTGTTGAAGATAACAAATGAAATTAATGGCATATATTATGCTCATTTCACAAAAGATGACACTTCAGTAAACTTGAAAGAGAGTATGTTTTGACACGAACAAATGAAATTAAATGATGTGTAAAATGAAATAGACATAGCCGATATCAACATTAATTTGAAAAATTTATTGGACTAAATTGTTACCTTAAACTGAAATATTTTAAGTAACTTAAAATTTTTATACATTTAAACTAGTATAAAAGTTTATACCCCCAGAAATATTATTGATATATCTATACTTCTATCCTAAGTTAGATAAAAGATTCTAATCATTGAACCAATCAAAACCTCATAGCTGAGGAATAAACATCTACAGATCTTCATGAATGAGCGGTATAGCTTAAGCAAGGAACAAATAATTTGAAAATAAGTGAAATATCTGTATAATGTTCAAGAATATTCAAATATGTGAACTTCATTTGGGATTGAAGACGAAATTTAGGCATCTATCATTAATTCAGTTACTCTTGATTGATGTAACTGTAAACGTAACTTTGAATGCTCAATTACGTAAAGGGTTTGAATTACCTCAACCGAAACTTTGAATCTTTAGTTACTTGAAGTTAAGGTGTAAAGTCTACCAAGTTTCATCAAAAATTCATTTCGACGACCACAGTAGATAGTGGTCTAGGTTTGAAAGTTGCGATCGCTACTGCTATATGTGCAAGTGCGATTGGTTTACCAGTGAACCTAGCGAAATGAAGAGTTTTCGCATGGAAAAATGTAATCGTTTTGTTCAGTAAAAGTAAGCACAAGGGTTTACACGGTGCCGTGACGTAATTCGTAGATGTGACGGGTCTAATGCAACTTAAAAGTCTTTGCTAATAGGGACACTACTATCTTCCTCTTACACACCTTGGGAGTTAAATAATGCCTAAAACTTACTATGTTTCCGCTAATACAGGTAATGACAGTAACGATGGTTTAAGTGAAAATGCTGCGTTTAAAAGCCTACAAACAGGAGCAGATCGGCTAGAACCCGGCGATACCCTCTACGTCATGAATGGGACTTATACTCAAAGTGATCCCAGCAAGGACTTACTGTCTGTTTGGAAGAAGAATGGCTCAGAAGACAAGTGGACAAGCATCAAAGCTTATCCAGGACACACACCCAAGTTAAAAGTAAAAGGGGCTTTTGGGATTAACATCGCCGGTTCATCTTACTTACTGATTGAAGGACTCGAAATAGAAGGCAGCAAGAATGAAGTTACATTAGACTACGCCCAGCAAGAGCAATACAATCCAAAAAACCCAATCACTAATAGCATTGGGATTGTAATTCACGGTCGCTCTGATATGGGGGATTCTGACCATATCGTCATTAGAGATAACAAAGTCCGTGATTTCACAGCTGGGGGGATTACAGCTGACCATGCGGACTACATCACAATTGAGAAAAATGTCGTCTCCGGAAATGCTTGGTATACACCCAAAGGTATGAGTGGCATTGGTGTTATTTGGAACAGGAACTCAGATAATAACACTAGCGATTATAAGATGGTTATTAAAGACAACATCGTCTACGATAACCAAAGCCTGATTCCGTGGAGTGGGTCTGGAAAAATAACTGAAGGGCATGGTGTCATGCTCGACACAGGAGACGGGAAAGACCAGGCTCAGGGTCATGGTGAAGCCTATCAAGGAAAAACATTAGTTGCTAATAACACAGTCTACAACAACGGTGGTTTCGGTATTCAAGCCTACCACTACTTAAATGCAGATATTATAAATAACACTACCTACCAGAATTCTCGCCATCCTGACTTAAGTGGAGAGATTGCGGTAATACATTCAAAAAATGTGCGCGGCTACAACAATATCATGTACGCGAGGTCTGATCGTCGTGCCAATCACATCTATGATTCCAAAAATGTGACATTTGATGACAATCTCGCTTATAACTCTTCTGAATTCGTCGCTTCAGATAATCCAAATGCTGAGGGATTAGAAAATATCTTGGGTTACGATCCAGAATTTGTAGACCCTTCCGGGCGTGATTTTACACTCAAATCCACAAGTCCGGCGATTGATGCTGGTTCTGGTGCTTTCAATAGCGTCACAGCTTTGAATAAGGATCAACAAGGTAAGGACCGTCCCCAAGATGGTGATGGTAATGGTAGTGCGATCGCTGATATTGGTGCTTTAGAAGTAGCAGCGTCAAACTCCAGCGACAATAGTGAAGTCAAGGGTGTCAGTAAGACTTCTCCCGTCCCTGGAGAAACAAATAATGACAAGCTTGTGACTACTCCAGAAACAGATAAGATCTTAACTCAACAAGCAAAGAATCCCCTGAAGCGCGATGTGGATGCTGATATTCTTATAGGTGGATCTGATGCAGATAAATTTCTCTATGCTGGTAGAAATCAACAAGAGACATTTGCTCAATCAACAGTGGATGCACCTGATCAAATTACCAACTTTAACCCTATTGAAGGCGATCGCATCCAGTTGGATAAAGACGGCAAATTATCCACCAAAGAAGGACTTAAAGGAGCAAACTTATACAATGCAGGTTTGGTGAAAGGGAATAATCTGTCTGCTGCGATTCAAGCAGCCTATAACGATAAAGATCAGCAAACCCAAGGTGATCAAGTATTGAATCAGGACGAATCTGTTTTATTCAAATGGCGAGATGGGACTTATTTAGCAATGAATGATCAGAATAAATCCTTTGACCCGAATACTGATTTTGTTTTGAATGTGACCGGTATACAAATACCAGGCAAGGATATAGTAGCAGGAGTTCTCCAGGCAAAGAATTATTTTTGCTAGAAAGTTTTCCAGACTCTGCTGAGAAATATCAGGTTCTGGGGTTGGTAATGGGTAACCGATAATGGGAAAACCAATTACCTATTACAGCAGTACCCCTGCTGTGCGATCGCACACCCTCTCCTCAAAGACTATAGGGTACACAAGTTATATTTACCCCCCTTAATCCCCCTGAAGATCGGGCTACGGTGTACACAAAAGTCGGAAAAACTTGATTCAAATTGACTCGAAAAGCCCAAAATCACAACCTTACCCCGCCCTATCGGGTACCCATCTCCGCGGATTCGGAGAGGGCTGTTCTTGTGAGATTTTTCGGGGTTTAGGATGATTCGATCATTTGTGTGTACACCGTAGGAAGATCGGGGGAAACAGGAAATCCAGTCCCCTCCCCTTGATAAGGGGAGGGTTAGGGTGGGGTAAAACCCTTTATAGGGGAGGATTAGGGTAGGGTGTACTCTATTCAAGTACAAACTGCTATATGTCACGTTTTTGGCTTATAAGTCGAAGTCACATGCAACTCCTTGAGTTGCTTAGCGTCTACACCCGAAGGCGCATCTGTCATTAAGCAGCGTGCTTGCTGTGTCTTCGGAAACGCCATGACATCTCGAATTGATTCTTCTGCTGCTAACAACATCACCAATCGATCTAAACCGTAAGCAATACCACCATGAGGTGGCGTACCGTACTCAAATGCTTCTAAGAGAAAACCAAACTTATTTTGTGCTTCCTCACTAGAAAGTCCGATCGCATCAAAAACTTGTTGTTGAATTTCCCGTTGGTAAATCCGCAAGCTACCACCACCAACTTCAAAGCCGTTGAATACTAAATCATAAGCTTGGGCGCGTGCTGTCTTCAAGTCATCCAAGTCATCAGGATGGGGTGCAGTGAATGGGTGATGAAGTGCTTCCAGACGCTTTTCCTCTGCATTCCACTCAAACATCGGGAATTCTGTAATCCAGAGTAAGTTGATTTTATCTGGATCGATAAGTCCAAACTCTCTAGCAATGACTTGCCGTAATCTATCTAGAGTTTTATTAACAGTAGCAGCGTCCCCAGCACCAAATAATAATAGATGACCGGGTTTTGCACCTGTGCGACGCAAAATTTCCTGTTTTTGTTCCTCTGTGAGGTTATCTTTAATCGCGCCAATCGTGTCGATTTCGCCGTTATCTCTGACACGGATGTAAGCTAAGCCTTTAGCACCGGCTTCACTAGCTTCTTTGAATAGGTCGCCCCCTGGTTTAATGCGGACATTAGAAATAGCGTCGTTACCATTGGGAATGGGCAGAATTTTGACGATCCCGCCACTAGTGACAGCATCCCGAAAAACTTTGAAACCGCAATCTTTGATAACATCAGAGACATTCACTAATTCCAATCCGTAACGGGTATCAGGCTTATCACTACCGTAGCGTTCCATTGCCTCAGCATAGGTAAGACGCGGAAAAGGACGTTGTAACTCAATGCCTTTAATTGTTTTGAAGACATGACAAACTAAATTTTCGTTGAGTTCGATAATTTCTTCTTGGGACATGAAACTCATTTCCATGTCCAACTGAGTGAATTCCGGTTGTCTATCGGCACGCAAATCTTCATCGCGGAAGCAACGGGCAATTTGATAGTATCTGTCAAAGCCGGATACCATCAACAACTGTTTAAATAATTGCGGAGATTGGGGTAAAGCAAACCACTCACCAGGGTTGACACGACTGGGAACTAAATAATCCCGCGCACCTTCTGGGGTGGAACGGGTAAGTATAGGGGTTTCAACTTCTACAAAACCTTCTATATCTTCCAAATAGCGACGCATCGCTTTCACGACTTGATAGCGCAATTGTAAATTATGCGTCATTTGGGTGCGTCGCAAATCTAAGTAACGATACTTTAAGCGTAAGTCTTCTCGTACTGGATCTGTCTCGCTGCTAGAAACCTGAAAGGGTAATTGCTTACGCACAGCGTTCAGCAATTCTATATTGTCTGCGTAAATTTCAATTTCACCTGTAGGTATGCGGCTATTGAGAGATTCCTCTGGACGTTGGGAGACCCTACCTGTAACTTTAATTACGTACTCATTGCGTAAGGTATTCGCTTGTTCATAGGAATCCGGGGTACGTTGTGGATCGCTGACGATTTGCACAATCCCAGAGCGATCGCGTAAATCTAAAAATATTACGCCCCCATGATCGCGGCGACGGTCTACCCACCCGTATAAGGTGACAATCTCTCCAATATGTTTTGTTCGGAGTTCGCCGCAATAGTAAGTTCGCATAGTTATTAGTTCTTAACAATAAAAATAATAAACGTCAAACTTTTTCATTATCTAGCATCATTTGCGATTGTTGTGATTCCGGTTAAAAAAAGATGAAATTATTTGACAAAACTAGGGGCAGGTTTTCCAACCCGCCCCTCAAGGCTAACAAATGCTTACCAGATATAGGGCGCGATCAACGATCAAATAGACTAACTACAAACTTCCATGTAGTCAAACTCTGCGCCCCTCTGCGTTCTCCTTTGCGATCCTTTGCGTTTAAAAACACACATTAGGAACGCGGGGCATTAAAAGCATCCCAAGCAGCTTTGGCAGCATCTTGACAGCGAGAGCCAAATTCTTCTACTTGTTTGAGCAATAAATGCCAGTTTTTCTCAGCTTCTTGCTGCAATACCAGCCAAGAATGTTCAATGCGATCGCGCTCAATCAGTTTATCACCCTCAATAGCTTGACGCGCCTGACGTACCGCATTCAGATAAGTTTCACGGGTAAGAGTTCCTGCAGATTCAGCCTCCGCTTGGGCGCGTCTTTTGATGGCTTCAATTAACGCTTTGGTTTCGCCCTTAACTTCGTCAGTCTCACCAGCCATTTCACTTTCTACGATTTCTTCGGTTTGAGGACTGACTTGCACAACAACCAAGTTTTCTTCATTGTTAGGATTATAAGTCATTTGCGTTTCTCCTTTATGTATAGATTGGGAGATGGGGAGCGTTGGGAGATGGGCAGTACAGACGCGATTAATCGCGTCTGTACCCACTCACCCTTGAGTGATCTAAAAGACTTTTTGTGGTGAATTTTGTTCTTGTTCTAATCTCAGTAATGCTTCCACTCGTGCTTCTGTGGATGGGTGACTAGAAAACAAGCTACTCATAAACTGCCCTGAGAAGGCGTTTGTAATCAACAGGGGTTCAAAAGCAGGGTTAGCATTAAGAGGTATTTGTCGCGCCGTCGCATCTAAACGTTGCAGCGCCCGGGCTAAAGCGCGGGGATTGCCTGTAATTCTGGCAGAACCTGCATCTGCTGCAAATTCTCGGGTGCGGGAGATAGCCAACTGGATAACTGTTGCGGCAATTGGGGCAAGAATTACTGTTAATAGTAAACCCAAAGGATTAGGCCCGTTGCGATCATCCCGTGAGTAGGGTGAAAACCAAAGCCCGTAACTCAACATTTGAGCTAAGAAAGAAATTGCACCTGCGATCGTTGCAGCAACGGCTTGGGTGAGAGTGTCACGGTTGGCAATGTGAGTGAGTTCGTGAGCAATCACACCTTCGAGTTCGTCTTCTGGTAATATCTGCAAAATACCTTCAGTGACAGCAACGGCAGAATGTTGCGGATCGCGCCCTGTAGCAAAGGCGTTAGGATTTTGGGAGGGAACAATATATATACTAGGCATTGGCAGATTCGCCCGTTGGGACAATCTTTCTATCATTGCATACAGCCCTGGCGCTGCTTGTGGTGACACAGGTTGAGCGCGATAAGCAGCTAACGCAATTTTATCTGATTGGTACCAGGAGAATAAGTTAGTAACTGCTGCTATAACAATACCTACAATTACACCTGTACTACCACCAATTACCCAATAACTAATCGTAATTAAAAGACCGCTCAATAAAGCAAGTAAAGCGGCTGTTTTCACTTGATTTATCATATTTATTTACTACTTTTGGTTACAACTACACAACATTAGCTCGAGCCGCAATTTGATCTTATCGATCTCAACACAGATTTTTCAGGTAGAAATATAGCTCCTGTTATGTACGGTTTTCTCTCCCATCGTTAAGGAATGTTGAGTAATTTATACTACTTTTGATATATAGTAATTTATGTATATATTTCAAAGGGAGTGAAAATATTATTTTTAAATAAAGCGCATCTATCAAAAGCAATAAAATTTATAAATAGCTAATAATAAAGTCACGCTTGGCATAAGTAACTGCATAGCTTTGCGAAATATCATGAGGTGTAATTGCGCTTTACTAATAGTATCGGTAGAATTTCTGGAAAACTAAATATTGGTCATTAACAATACTTCCAAAGACTAGTAATCTATCACACCAGTTTTGCATGATTAGCCGAGAGAATATTAAGAGGTAAAAGTTTGAGAGAAACAGCTGAACCTTCTGCTTTTTCTCTTACCCTTTACCAGTCACTGACTCGAAGTTGATACAAATGTTTTCTAGTATACAAACTTTGAGTAATGTTACTCTATAGCACTCTTGTTCTGTAAGGATAACCCCATGAGGGAAAATACAAAAAACATTGGAGTTTTACACAAAGTTGGAAAAACTTTGCACGAATTGGCAGAGTTCATTTTTAATCCTTGGTTAAATAGCGCATCTGTTCATCCCTTAGAACGAAGATTACAGCTATTAGAACGCCGCGTATATCAGGGAATGCTGGATAAGGAAGAGTCTCAAGACTTAGTGATGCATGACTTGCAGCAACAGATAGATTGTTTGCAAGAAAGTACAAATTCTCGGCTAGAAAACATAATTAAATACGAACTGCGTCACCAAGTACTAGAAGTGCTGAAAGAACAGGCGCATATCATTAACCAAATCATTAAACCAGCTGTTGAAGATGTAATCTCTGAGTTAGAGCATAAAAAGCAGTATTTTCAACCTAGTACTAACACTGCTGAAATTCAAAAAAAACAAGACAAACTTCGTCAGTCTTTGGCATATATTGAAGATTTGAATGCATCTGTTCCCCATATAGAAGCACAAAGAGCAGCCTGTATTGAAGCTGGACGATGGCTATTGTCACGGCGATTAGAATTGGCGCAAGCAGTGACAAGTAAATTCTTGAGTCCACAGCATCCGCAAGCAGAAGAGTTTTGTCGGAATATCTGCAAATACATCAAACTACTTGGCTGTTGCATGGAAAACGAGATTGAACCACGTCTGTTGCATAAAAAAGTTATCACTCATCAACAGCCACCAGTTCAGACGTATGTGAAAGCATTTCAGCTCATTAAAACCAAATATATTAATGATTGGGAATCTTCACAGCAAGTATCAACTCAAGCCGCAGAAGAATTAAGAGGTTACTTTAACTACTTACTTCACTATTTATTGACTGTCTTAGTCTGAATCAAGCGCATTCTTGATTTCAGTCTCAATCACAGCAATAACTCGCTGTTTATAATTCTCTGCTTGCAACAAAATCTTCACTGTATTCTCAATTAACTTGCCTTGTCGCCAGCATTGCTCCTCCTCTAACTGCATTGCGAGATTTTGCAGCACCTGAATCATAGCAGTATTATGTTCTTGAACACGCTGGTTTAAAAATAGATGTTTCATACAGCAAGTGAGATTTAGCACGTTTCATATTTCTCTAGGTTAGGCATCAAACCAGGAAGATAAAGATAAAATTTTCTATTCTCTGCAATATTTATAATGTCGCGTAGGCTGGTAATTAGTAATCGGTAATCGGTAATTTATTTTCTGTTTTCTTCCTTGTCTCCCTTTTCTCCCGTGTCCCCTGGTTTTCTGTTCCCTGTTGCTTGCACATACTCAAAAAAACCTCGGCTATCAACCGAGGAATTTAGGAGAAATTGCAATGTTGATGGGAGATACCGATACCGAGATCAGACAATTTTAGCTAACCGCAAAAGCAAGCAAAACTAAAGCAGTAACAAATATAATTGCAACTGCACCTTGTAAAATGTATCGACGTTGTTGCCAAATTGCAGGGTACTCAGCGTAGTATATCTAGGGTTCAGTCGCGTAGTTATTTAAAATACCTTCTTCATTAACTGTGGTATACATAGCTTGTTTCTCTTAAATTGTTTATTTATGTAAATAAATATAACATTTTTGTTGCATATAAATCAACAGGAGTTGACATTGAAAGGCTGATAGCCATGATAAGACTGACTTATCAATAATTTTCTAGTTGCTTGACAACAAAGGAATATTTTGCAGCTAAGCGTGAGTATTTGGAGTGGTATTACCAAATAAAAGAGTGGTAAAGCTGAAGTCGGTTATTTACTTTATATTGAGCAGCAAGATTAAAATCGAGATGAAGAAACATTTCGTAGCTCAAGGACATGAAACGCATCGTCTTAGTAGCAGGGTTTGAATCTTTCAACGCTGACTTGTATCGCAAAGCGGCGGATATGGCGATCGCTAGTTGTCCAGAGTTGGATATCAGAATTTTTAGCGATCGCGACATTACTAGTAAGCGCCAAGAAGTAGAAGCCGCACTTGCTGGTGCTGACGTATTTTTTGGTAGCTTGCTGTTTGATTACGATCAGGTGTTATGGTTACGCGATCGCATTGCGAATATTCCCATCCGCCTTGTTTTCGAGTCTGCATTGGAACTGATGAGTTTTACCAAGTTGGGTGCGTTTGCCATTGGTGACAAACCCAAAGGTATGCCCAAACCAGTAAAATTCATTCTCGACAAATTTAGCCAAGGACGAGAAGAAGATAGACTCGCTGGTTACATCAGCTTTTTGAAAATCGGGCCAAAACTGTTAAAGTTTGTACCAGTACAGAAAGTCCAAGACTTACGCAACTGGCTAATTATCTATGGTTACTGGAACGCAGGTGGACCGGAAAACGTTGCTGCCTTATTTTGGACACTAGCAGAAAAATACTTGGGGTTAAAAGTTGGTGACATTCCCCCACCCATCGAAACCCCCAACATGGGATTACTCCACCCGGATTATCAGGGATATTTTGCATCTCCCCATGAGTATTTGGAGTGGTATTACAAAAGACAAGGGGAACTTCCCGATGGGGCGGTAGGGAGATTGGGAGATGGGGAGAAATCTTTCTCTCAATCACCGCATCTTCCTATAGTCGGAATTCTCCTCTATCGCAAACATGTCATCACCAAACAACCATACATTAACCAACTAATTCGCCGTTTTGAGGAAGCTGGATTAATCCCATTACCCATATTTATCAACGGTGTAGAAGGACACGTCGCTGTCCGTGACTGGATGACAAGTGATTACGAAACTCAGCAACGCCAACAGGGTAATATCGAAACTCCGTCTTTGTCTGAGGAAGCAGTCAAAGTAGATGTGATCGTCTCGACAATTGGTTTTCCTTTAGTGGGTGGCCCTGCTGGTTCAATGGAAGCTGGACGGCAAGTCGAAGTAGCAAAACGCATCCTGAACGCTAAGAATGTTCCGTATATCGTTGCTGCACCTTTATTAATTCAAGATATTTCTTCCTGGACACGCCAAGGTATCGGTGGATTGCAGAGTGTAGTTTTATACGCACTTCCAGAACTAGATGGAGCGATCGACACTGTTCCCCTTGGTGGTTTGGTGGGAGAAAACATCTATCTGGTTCCCGAAAGAGTACAACGTTTAATTGGCAGAGTCAAAAGCTGGATCAAACTGCGGCAAAAACCCGCATCTGCCAGAAAAATTGCCATTATTCTCTATGGATTCCCACCTGGTTATGGTGCAGTGGGAACTGCTGCCTTATTGAATGTACCTCGTAGTCTGCTGAAATTCCTGCAAGCGCTTAAAGACCAAGGTTACAGCGTCGGAGATTTGCCAGCAGATGGAGAAGAATTGATTCGGCAGGTGAAAGAAGCGGATGAAGCTTTTGATGACGCAGAGAATTCTTCTATTACCCTATCCCGTCCCCATGTCCCTACCTCTGTGAATGCTAAAACCCTAGAAAAATGGTTGGGATATCTCCGCACTTCTCGAATTGAAAAGCAATGGAAATCTCTTACAGGTACTGGAATTAAAACCTATAGCGATGAATTTCACATTGGCGGTGTGCAATTAGGAAATGTCTGGATTGGTGTCCAACCACCGTTGGGAATACAAGGCGACCCGATGCGGTTAATGTTTGAACGAGATTTAACGCCGCATCCTCAGTATGCTGCTTTCTACAAATGGCTGCAAAATGAGTTCCAAGCTGATGCTGTGGTTCACTTTGGTATGCACGGTACGGTGGAATGGTTACCAGGTTCGCCTTTGGGTAATACGGGGTATTCTTGGTCAGATATTTTACTGGGAGATTTGCCTAATTTATATATATATGCAGCAAATAATCCTTCAGAATCGATTTTGGCGAAGCGTCGCGGTTACGGGGTGTTAATTTCTCACAATGTACCACCTTATGGTCGTGCAGGTTTGTATAAGGAATTGGTGATATTGCGGGATTTGATTGCCGAGTATCGCGAAGATCCAAAGAAGAATTATGCCCTCAAGGAAGCGATTTGTAAAAAGGTTGTTGATACTGGTTTAGATGCAGATTGTCCGTTTGAAGATGCGAAACGTTTAGGAATTCCTTTTACGCCAGAGAATGTGCGGATGTTTAGCACCCATGCTTTTAATGATTATTTGGTGAAGTTGTACGAGTATTTACAAGTTTTAGAGAGTAGGTTGTTTTCTTCTGGGTTGCATACCTTGGGAGAAGCGCCGGGTGAGGAGGAGATGGCGGCGTATTTAGAGGCTTATTTTGGGAATGAACCCCCCAGAAACACAGAAGAGGAGAGGCTGGTTCGAGAGTTGTTGATGCAAACTACTGATGAGTTGATGAATTTGTTGCGAGGTTTAAATGGGGAGTATATTCCGCCTGCGCCTGGTGGTGATTTGTTGCGCGATGGCCCTGGTGTGTTGCCTACGGGCAGGAATATTCATGCTTTAGACCCCTACAGGATGCCTTCGCCGGCGGCGTATGAAAGGGGAAGGGAAATTGGTCAACAAATTATTGCCCAGCATTTGCAAGAATACGGTAAGTATCCGGAGACTGTGGCGGTGATGTTGTGGGGTTTGGATGCGATTAAAACTAAGGGTGAATCTCTGGGGGTTTTGTTGGAGTTGGTGGGGGCGGAACCTGTGAAAGAGGGGACGGGGCGGATTGTGCGTTATGAGTTAAAGCCTTTAGCTGAGGTAGGACATCCCCGGATTGATGTGTTAGGGAATTTGTCGGGGATTTTCCGGGATAGTTTTGTGAATGTGATTGAGTTGTTGGATGATTTATTTCAACGGGCAGCCCAGGCGGAGGAATCGGAAGACCAGAATTTTATTAGAAAACATGCTTTAGCTTTGCAGGCGCAGGGTGTGGAGAATGCTTGGGCAAGATTATTTTCTAACCCGGCAGGTGATTTTGGTTCAATGGTGAATGAGCGTGTGACTGATGGTAACTGGGAATCTGGTGAGGAGTTGGCAAATACTTGGCAAAGTCGCAATGTGTTTAGTTACGGTAGGCAAGACCGGGGTCAAGCAAGACCCCAAGTGCTGACGCAGTTGTTAAAAACGAGCGATCGCATTGTGCAAGAAATAGATTCGGTAGAGTATGGTTTAACCGACATTCAGGAATATTACGCCAATACAGGCGGTTTGAAAAAGGCGGCGGAAAAAGTCGGTGGTAAGAAAGTTACAGCTAGTTTTGTAGAAAGTTTCTCAAAAGATACTACACCCCGCAAATTAGATGATTTGTTGCGGATGGAGTATCGTACGAAGTTGCTTAACCCCAAATGGGCAGAAGCAATGGTCAATCAGGGTTCTGGCGGTGCTTTTGAAGTTTCCCAACGAATGACGGCATTGATTGGTTGGGGCGGTACTACTGATTTTACTGATGATTGGGTATATGATCAGGCAGCAGATACTTATGCTTTAGATCCACAAATGGCAGAGAAATTGCGAAAAGCTAACCCGGAAGCTTTTAGAAATATTGTTGGTAGGATGTTGGAGGCCCACGGACGAGGTTTTTGGCAAGCTAGCGAGGACAAGTTACAAAAGTTACGAGAATTGTATGAGTTGACAGATGAAGAGTTAGAAGGAGTAACGGTGTGAACCTCTACAACACTTGAGTAGAGATACCTATTTATTGCATATTAGTTAAACAATCATCTCTTGCACAGATTTAAAGGCGCTAAAAAACACCTAGCGCCTTTCTTAAACTTACCAACCACAACTCAACCACCAACGAAAAATCTATCTGCGTTCATCGGTGTCCATCGGTGTTCGATTTCTCAAAATACTTAGCACTCAACCACCAACGAAAAATCTATCTGCGTCCATCGGTGTCCATCAGTGTTCATCGGTGTTCGATTTCTCAAAATATTTTCGTCGGCACAGTGGTTTCATACAACTAGGAAAATAAGTGAGATTTCCAAAGGGCAACACATGACATTAGCTGGAGTAAAAATTATACTGGTAGAACCAGCTGGTCCCTTGAACGTGGGGTCTGTAGCACGAGTGATGAAAAATTTCGATCTCAATCAACTGGTGTTAGTAAATCCTCAATGTGACCCTTGGGGAACACAAGCAAGGCAGATGGCGGTTCATGCTCAAGATATTTTAGACGCATCTGTATCAGTGGAGACATTGCCCGCAGCTTTGCAGGGATGTAAAAGAGCGATCGCTACAACTGGTATTATTCATGATTGGGATGCACCTCTAGAAAGTCCTCGGATAGCACTACCTTGGTTATTAGAAGAAATTGGACAACCCGCAGCGCTCATTTTTGGCAGAGAAGACCGGGGGTTAACTAATCAAGAATTAAACTATGCCCAGCGCTTTGTTCGTATTTCTACTAGTTCTAGTTATTCCTCATTGAATTTAGCTACAGCTGTGGCAATTTGTTGTTATGAATTGTCACAAATTCAGGACATAGAACACAAGGATAAAAGGGAACTCGGGGCCCCCATTCCCACAAGGGATTGGGGATTAGGAGAAGGGACAAAGGAGAATAGGTCTGATTCTGGGTCTTCTGAAAAAACTTCTGATTCCGAAATTGCATCTATAGAGGTTATGGAAGGATACTATCAGCAATTAGAATCTCTACTATTAAAAATTGGCTATCTTTATCCCCATACAGCAGCTAGTCGCATGGAAAAATTTCGGCAACTTTATAACCGCTCTCAACTACAAAACCGTGAAGTTGCTATGTTAAGAGGTATCTTACGACAAGTAGAATGGGCGCTCTCAAGTCAGAAAAATCATGAAAACTTGTGATTTTTAAGTACTATATACGCAATTACCCCACAATTACTAATTATGGCTTAAACTAAACACAAAAACATGTCTCACAATAGAGGAGGACACAATTAGTTAGTATTTCCTGATATATAAGTGTCCGTATATACTTATTTGACAGTAAATTAAGGGACAAACTTTTGACTTGGAACTCCCAGAATAAGTTTATCTGTCTATCTCTGGTAGGGAATAATGAAACACTCTGCCTAACCTAAGTAAATCGCTGGGAACAAACATAATACGAGTTACGGTTAGTAAATATACCTGTAAGAGTAAAGCATTCGTGTTGTGTATCTTGACATCAAAACATGTACTAGTACAAATGCCTTGCCCCTACCAATGACAAATCACGACCTCAACTAGTTAGCTTTATCTGTACCGACTTACTTAGTTAAACTTTCATTGCTAGTTGCTAGATTATACACTTCCTATCATCATAAAATTTTATGGAAACCAGAACAAATATACCCGGTTTCTCGCGACCTCAACCTATAAGCAAACGCCAAAAACCTCTCCGGAAAGTACACAAGTCGAGCCAGCAACAACGCCCCTCTCCAACTGGGACAAAGCTGACACGTGTCAAATCTACTTCTACTCCTACCACTGCGACTGTGGCGAAAAAACGGCCCAGCATAGTAGTACCAGCAGCGATCAAACCTCTGCCTGCAAAACCGGGACAAATTCCACCTTTTAAGCCAAGCAATGCCAAAGTAAAAACTGTAAAATCTCGGAAACAAGCACTGCCTAAAAAAGTCAGAACATCCCGAAAAACAAGGTTAAAGCCAATGGCTAGAACCATGCTCTATGCCTTACGGTTATTAATAGTAGGAATTGGTATTGGTGCGATCGTGGGAACAGTATTGTCGGTACTAGACCCTGCCAATCAAATGACCACAACAGAGACCTCACCTCAGAATGCCAAATCAGGGCAAGGACAAATCCAGGCTATCCCTACTCCCACACCTGCTGCTGTTTTATCCCTATCACAGGAAATTACTTCCTTAAAAACTAATTTACAAAGCTTAACATCTGCTAACGCCAATCTCACACCAGGAGTTTTCGTGGTGGATTTGGAAAATGGTAGTTATGTAGATATAAATGCCTCTGCCAGTTTTCCCGCAGCCAGTACTATTAAAATCCCCATTCTAGTAGCTTTTTTCCAAGATGTCGATGCAGGTAAAATCAGCTTGGATGAAATGCTGACTATGCAGAAAGAAATGATAGTTGGCGGTTCTGGACAGATGCAGTATAAACCCGTCGGCACTCAATTTAAGGCGCTGGAAGTTGCTACTAAGATGATGAGTGTCAGTGATAATACAGCAACAAATATGCTTATAGCCCGGCTGGGTGGTATTGAAGCTTTAAATCAGCGTTTTCGGAGTTGGGGTTTAAATACTACAGTAATTCGCAATCAACTGCCTGATTTGCAAGGTACAAACACAACTAGTCCCAAAGAATTGGGGAACTTGATGGCGATGGTTAGTCAAGGCAATTTGTTGAACATGGCATCGCGCGATCGCATCCTGGATATTATGCGTAATACTGTCAGAAACCATCTGTTACCAACTGGGTTGGGACAGGGTGCAACCATTGCCCATAAAACTGGTGATATTGGCACCATGCTAGCAGATGCAGGTCTAGTAGACCTCCCCACAGGCAAGCGTTATATAGTCTCAGTCATGGTACAACGCCCCAATAACGACCCCCGTGCTGAAAAACTCATTGGGTCTATATCTAAAGCTACGTACCAACAATTTACTCAAACAACCCCCACTATACAAACTCCTGCACCAACTCCTGCACCAACTCCTGCACCAAGTATTACTCCAAACCCAACCCCGACCAGCTATCAGCCACAGGTAATTACTCCTGCACCCCTACCAACAAGTACTCAACCTACAATTAATTATCAGCAGTATCCTCTGATGAGTCCGCCTCTGCCGAATAGCATCAGCAATCCTTTACCCGCAACTGGTGGCTATCAGTACCAACCACCACTAACCAATCAGCCACAGTATTATTATTCTCCTTACGGCTATCCCAGGTAATTGATCATGGCATCTACAACACCCACAATTGAATTTTTTAATGGTATTCATGAAGAACTAGGTAACGTCAGCTTGCGACGTGGTCGTTCTGGAAAACGTATTATCTTAATGACATTTAACAAGTTGCAAGCCTTAGAAGGATTCAATAGCTTCACAAAACAATCCTTAAATACGATGCTGTTAAGCGACGAAGAAGGCAAAATTAGTATCACACCTGCGTCTGTACAATTTATTTTTGGGGGTGCAGAAGGTGATGAGTTACAGAGGGTAGAGTGCAAATTGGAAATTGAACAGGACGATCATTGGGAAAGAGTTATGAGATTTATGCATCGCTACGCTGAGGTAAATGGTATGGCCTATGGTGAATCTTAATTTTGATAGTGATTGGATACGGATATTTCCTATCAGGTAACATAAAAAGAGTCCGCAATGGCTCCGCAACAGGTGAAAAGCCATGTCTGAAACAGCCCTCACAGCACCTTATGTATCCCTGCCACCAACTCAGGCAGAACTCCCCTATGATGATGGTGAGCCGATGGAGAGTCAGCGCAATTGCAAATGGATTTGTTAATTGACGCCTTAACGCCTTGGTTGGAACAATGAGAGGATGGTTATGTCGGCGGTAACATATTCATCTACTACAGCATGGCTCAAGTGCGGAACAAAGATTTTAAAGGATCAGACTTTTTTGCTGTATTGGGAGTGCCAAAAGGGGAACGTCGCAGTTGGGTAATTTGGGAAGAAGAAAAAGCACCGGATGTAATCATTGAGTTATTGTCTGATAGTACCGCCGCAGTTGATAAAAATCAGAAAAAGTTGATTTATCAAACTCAGATCCGTGTGCCAGAATATTTTTGGTTTGACCCCTTTAATCCTGATGATTGGGCTGGTTTCTTTTTAAGTAGTGGAGTGTACCAACCCTTGGTTACAAATGAACGCGATCAATTAGTCAGTAAGTCATTAAATCTAGGACTGCAACTTTGGCATGGAAATTATAAAGGTGTTGAAACAACTTGGCTACGCTGGGCAACATTAGAAGGAGAACTGCTACCAACATCAGAGGAAATTGCACAACAGGAAAGACAAAAAACACAACAGGAAAGACAAAGAGCACAACAAGCAGAGTCTAGGTTATTACAAAAAGCACGCAATCTCCTGCAAACAGAATGACAGCAGAACAGGTGGCAGATTTAACAGGGCTTTCTACATTTCAAATAGAACAACTCGCTAATTTCTAACTCCGAATTCCTAATTTCTACTGATATACAAATATCGCTGTAATAACCCAATCATCACCTCTGGCTGTTCTAGATGTGGTAGCACTCCCGTATTGGGAATGACATGAAAATCTTGAATTGCTCTGGAATTCAATTTTGCCAACCGTTGCCCTAATTTTACACTTGTAAATTGTGCCTCTTTCCCCCAAAAAATGACTGTGGGAATATTTAGCTGTTGAATATACAAACTTAAATCAAAATAAAGGTCGCCCCGCAAAAATGCCAAAGCTGCAAATTTGGCATTTGGCTGTTGAGCAGAAAATAAATATGCCTCTACTATTTCGGGCGAAACTCGTTCTGGTTTGGCAAACAAAAAACTTCGCAAAAAGTTATTTACTGCAATTTCATTCTCAGCACCCAAAGCATAAATTAAATTATCCAACACTGGAGTGTTAATTATCTGAAGCGGCAGTCTACGCCCTGCACCTTGCCCAAAGTCATCAAAACCAGAAGGGCAGACTAAATACAACTCTTGAAATAAAAAAGGCTGAGCAATAGCCAGTCGAATCATCAAAGCAGCAGTTAGGGAAGACGCCACTACCTTTACAGGTGGACAACAAGTGTGTCTGATAAATTCTGTGATAATTGTTAAATAATCATTAATTTGATAATCTCTTACTGGGTGAGCAGAATCTCCCCAACCAATTAAGTCTGGTGCGAGTATACGGTGAGAAGCGGCAAAAGCAGGATAAACTTTTGACCATTCATAAGCAGAAGACCCACCACCAAAACAGTGAAAAAAAATCAGTGGTGGTAAATCTTCAGTCTCGGTGTAACACCAAGGTGCAGCAGTTTGGGTATAGTAAACCATTGACCCTAAAGAGGTATTAATTGTTTTATGCCCGAAGCCTGGAGGTTGAAACTGAAGCATATTCATCAGTTATTAGTCATTGGTCATTTGTCATTGGTCAATGCTATTGTTTACAATTAACCATTCCTTTTTATTAGCCTTTATCTTTTTCATTCTCGCTTTTTCCTTATTATTTGCGCTAGTAAACATTTTGTCATCGTGTGGCAAGATGAATAAAAACACTCCATCAGCTCACCATGTTAGGAAAGCTACTAGACGGTCGTTACAGAGTAATCCAAGTCCTGAGTGCCGGAGGATTTGGTGAAACTTATATTGCCGAAGATACCCGCCGACCAGGCAACCCTAAATGCGTTCTTAAGTTGCTGAAACCTGCGAGTTCCGAACCCTATTACTTGCAGACTGCCAGGCGCTTATTTAATAGTGAGGCTGAGATACTTGAACAACTGGGAAATCATGACCAAATTCCTCGTCTGTTAGCTTATTTTGAAGAGAGCGAAGAATTTTGCTTAGTGCAAGAGTTGATTGTTGGACATCCACTCAGTGCAGAAATGCGAAGTGGTCAACCTTGGACTGAAAGCCAAGTTATTCAGATGTTACAGAATGTTTTGGGAGTGTTGGAATTTGTTCATGGATACGATGTGATTCATCGTGACATCAAGCCTGATAATTTAATTAGACGTGACTCGGATGGCAAATTAGTTTTAATTGACTTTGGTGCTGTGAAACAAATGCGATCGCAACTGGCTGCATCTCCTAGTCAAATGGCTGCGACTGTTGCAATTGGCACTCCTGGTTATATGCCGGCTGAACAGGCCCAAGGCAGACCACGCCCAAATAGTGATATTTATGCTGTTGGGATCATTGCCATCCAAGCACTCACGGGATTGTTGCCAACTCAGTTGCAGGACAATCCTGAAACTGGGGAAATAATTTGGCCTAACCAAGCCCAGGCTTCCCCCAGACTCATAGCGATTCTACAGAAAATGGTACGCTACCACTACCGCGATCGCTATCAATCTGCAACAGAAATCTTGCGGGATCTTCAGCAGTTACAACATCCGTTTCCACCGACACAACCACAAATTTCATCTGCTAACGCTCAATCAACTATGCCGCAGCTGATGAATATGTACCCGCAAACATCAGTACCCCCTTCTGGTGTCACGGACTACTCCACACCCTCTTCTCAAGTTACACCGCCACCCGCTTGGATCAACAAAACTCTTTCTGTAGCTAGATTCTTACCTTTTGTCGGTGCGGCAGGATTATTTTTATTTAAAGCACCCACCTGGATTATTTTGTTAGGTATTGGTTTAGCAACTTTTGGAGTTGGTTTATTTTTCCTGCGTTCTTCATTTCCCAGATTAGCAAAAGATTACGACGCAGTTTTTGCTGTAGTCTTCTGTTTGTGTGGCATACTGCTGCTATTTCAAGAATATCAATCCTATGGCAATCAAGAAATACCAATCACCCAGTTTTTACTAGCAGGAGCAGGTATATATTCTGCTGCGGAGTGTATTCGTTTACGTGGCATGAATAAATAATCAGTAGTTATTAGTTAGCAGGTAGAGACGCGATTAATCACGTCTGTACATTAGTAATTAGTAGTTAGTAGTTGATAGTTAATTTTTGTTGAATTCTCAGCTTGTTTTTTATAGACAGACCAAAAACTCGACTACCTGCTAATAACCTACATTAAAACAATGAATAAACATCCACTTAAACCCTACTAACCACTAACTATTGACCATTAACTATTAACCACTAACCAAGAACTATTAACTTCTAGATAAATGTTTAATAACCCACTTAATCTGATTGGCACTATTTTAATTATTGCAGCTGTTGCTTTATCGGTTTTGCCTTTTGTGCGTCCAAAGTTGTTCCGTCGTCAAGATATAGTATTAATAATAGTATATTTTATTACTGGTTTTATTCTGTTTTTTACAGACAGATGGTATGGCAAAGAATTAATTCAATTTACTTTAATCCTTTTGACCATATCCGCTCTTTTTTACACTTTTGAAAGTATCCGATTGCGAAGTAAAAATCTACAACAGTAAGGATACGATTATGACTGATAAAAATCGCTCTCAATGGAACTTAGGGAGATTTATCGAAACCCTTACTTATTTTGAAGTTGTACCTTTGGTTAACTGGATACAAGATTTCTTCCAAGGTCGTACCAAGAATAATCAAAATCAACCAGATGGAGCAAAGCAAGTGGGTGTAGTACTAGTAGCAGGTGCAACGGGTGGTGTTGGAAAGCGAGTGGTACGGCGACTAGTTGAACGAGGTTATCGAGTGCGATCGCTTGTACGTGAGATTGAGAAAGCGCGCTCACTTATTGGTGTTAATACTGAGTTAATAGTTGCAGATATTACTAAACCAGAAACATTAACACCCCTAGTAATGGCTAACATCCAAGCCATCATTTGTTGTACAGCAGTGCGGGTACAGCCAAAAGAAGGAGATACACCAGAACGAGAAAAATACTATCAAGGTGTTAAATTTTATCAGCCAGAAATAGTCGGCGACACTCCAGAAAATGTGGAGTATCAAGGCGTAAAAAACTTAGTAGAAGCAGCTGTGAAATATCTGCCTGCTTCAGGAGAAAAAATATTATTTGATTTCACCAACCCATCCACAGAAATAAAAAATATCTGGGGTGCAGTAGATGATGTAGTTATGGGTGGAGTCAGTGAAAGTAATCTTCAATTAGTAGAAGGTACAGCTTTATTTGCTGGTAATGTTTCCACTGCTAACTCTGGTGGCTTTGCTTCTGTCAGAACTAAAAATTTTTCTCCTGCTTTTAATTTATCTGGCTACGAAGGTATAAATTTACGTGTGAGAGGCGATGGCAAGCGTTATAAATTCTTTCTCCGTACAGACACAAAATGGGACGGAGTTGGTTATAGTTATTCTTTTGACACCATAGCAAATACTTGGATAGATGTTCGCATTCCGTTTGCGGATTTAATTCCTGTATTTAGGGCTCAAACTTTGCAAGATTGTCCGTCAATTGCCACCAATCAAATTTCCTCATTTCAGTTAATGTTGAGTAAGTTTGAATATGATAGTGAATTAAATCCCCACTTTTGGCCTGGTGGTTTTGCCTTGCAGGTAGAATCAATCAAAGCTTACGGAGGGGAAACTTTACCACAATTTATTCTTGTTAGTTCCGCAGGGGTGACTCGTCCAGGACGTCCAGGAATCAATTTGGAGGAAGAACCACCAGCAGTCAGATTAAACGACCAATTGGGAGGTATTCTGACTTGGAAATTAAAGGGCGAAGACAGTTTACGAACAAGTGGAATTCCCTATACAATTATTAGACCTTGTGCACTGACAGAAGAAGCAGGCGGCAAATCACTAATATTTGAGCAAGGCGATAATATTAGGGGAAAAATTAGTCGCGAAGATGTGGCAGAAATTTGTTTACAAGCGCTACAACAACCGCAGGCGTGTAACGTCACTTTTGAAGTCAAAGAGGGAGAAGATCGCACTAGTTCTATAGAGTGGCAAAAATTATTTGCACAACTACAACCTGATTCAGCAAGTCAAAGGCAGCTATAGCAAAGCTACAGATCCCCGACTTTTCTAAAAACTCGGGGATCTTAGTTTGATCAACTAATCTGCAATCAGTTCAACTGCATCTCTTCCATCTATATCTTGTAAATAAACCTTGACAATCTCTTCTTTAGCGGTGGGTAGCTGCTTACCGACAAAATCTGGATGTATTGGAACCTCACGATGGCCTCTATCTACCAGTACAGCTAGACGAATTACCTCTGGTCTACCATACTCGTTTACAGCATTTAAAGCAGCACGAACTGTTCGTCCTTTAAAGATCACATCATCCACAAGTACAACAATTTTATCTGTCAAATCAAAAGATATCTCGGTCTTTGCTGGAGTCCGCAGGCCTATTTGGTCGAGGTCGTCGCGATAAAATGTAATATCTAATGCTCCTACTGGCACAGATACACCTTCTAGTGCTTCAATTTGACGTGCCAGTATTTGTGCTAAGGGTACTCCTCTGGTATAAATACCAAGCAGTACTAACTGGGATAAATCGCGCGTCTTTTCCACAATTTGAGAAGCGAGACGATTTACGGTACGACGGAGTTCCTCAGATGAGAGAATCTCAACCACTTTAGCTTTGGTAGAAACGGTAGAAATAGTCATATACCAGTATCCCCCTGAGCAAATTTTATACTAAAAAACCGAGTCAAACAATTTTGGATTTTGGATTTTGGATTGACCTCATGGATCAACCCGCTTTCTGATAGCATCAGGGAATGATCAGTCATGGAGCATCAATACATAGATGACAAGCAGTTAAAGATAACGATTATTAATTCCCTATTTTCATGATTACCTTTTTATGGCAAATAGCAACAGAGTCATTACTCCTAACCATAACAAAAAGCAATATCGAGTTATTTGCAATGCTTGCTCAATACTAGCTGGGGTGATTGGATGAGTAGCATCTCCTAACAAAGGTTTATGTTTAGCCACGCCGTGATACCAGTTAGTTCCTCCTAGCTGTACACCTAAGGTAGCAGCATAAGCACACTCACTCCAACCAGAGTTGGGACTAGGATCATTAGGTGCATCGCGCTGACAAATGCAGATGACATGCAAAGGTTTACCCGATAGTAATGCTATGGTGATCACTGTTAATCGGCAAGGAATCCAAGTTAAGCCATCTTCTAAGCGCGCACTAAACCAGCCTAAATAGGTATAGGGTGCTTGTCGATAACCCACCATTGAATCCAGTGTACTGCTGGCTTTATATGCCAAAGCCAAGGGAACTGGCCCAATAAATAGCAAAAACGCACCAACTATTGCATAAAAAAGAGGAGCTGTGACTCCATCAATTGCATTTTCTGTGACTGTTTCTAGAACTGCTCGTAAAATTTCTGATTCTGTAAGATTTTCTGTATCTCGACCAACATAGTTACTTAGAGTACAACGAGCAACCTGGATTTTTCCTAATGTTAAAGGCTGCAAAACTGTTTGGGCTGCGACTCGCAAACTTTTAGCAGCAAAACAACTAGCTAGAAGAATGATTTCTACGGCAATTCCCAATAACGGATGTAGGGATTTAGTAGTTTGTATTATTAAATAGCCAACAATTCCACTACCAATGACCAAGAAAATACCTAACAATATTCCTGCTAAACGTTGTGTGAGAGGATTGTGACAATATGTTAGAGCAAATTTGCTGAAGCGAGAAATTATCCACCCCATTACTCGTATAGGATGAGGCCATCCCCAAGGATCGCCAATCATATAGTCTAAATAAGCTGCAAGGATTAAAACAATCATTAAGAAGTCATTTGTCATTTGTCCTTTGTCATTTGCTGGTTGCTTGTTAGTCGTTAATTGTTGGTTGTCCACAACTAACTACTAACCACTAACTAATGACCAATGACTAAATAATAAAACTGGCTTCTTCACCAAGGGAAGCTTGCCAACTGCGAGCATCGTAATAAAGGTCAGCCAAAGTAATACTGTATAATGCTTCTTTCAATTTTTGGTGCAGCCTTTGCCAAAGAGTAAATGTTACCCAATCTTCTGCTTGTCCTGGGGAAGCTTGATGATGAGGTAAAGGTTCTATTGTTTCACCAACTGCTTCTAATATTTCGCCTAAAAAGATTTGTGCTGGTTTCCTTGCTAGTTGGTATCCGCCGATGCTACCCCGAATAGATTTTACTAACCCAGCACGACGCATTTCTATTAGCAGTTTTTCTAGGTAAGGAGCTGGGATATCTTGACGAGAGGCGATCGCTTTAGTGGAAACAGGCCCATAATTCGGTTGTAAGCTCAAATCTAGCAAAGCTTTGACACTGTAATGTCCTTTGGTAGTTAGTTTCATTTATTTGTCCTTTGTCTTTTGTCCTTTGTCATTAGGATTAGTCTTTACCAATGACCAATAACTAATGACTAATGACTAATGACTAATGACTAAGGATCAGTTTTACTTATCGTTCTGTGTGCCAATTATCAAACAAGTGTAAGTAGACTACTTTTTTAGCTATGCTTTAGGAAACTTAAACAAATATTGATTACAGTGTAGCAGTCTTTCATAAACTAGAGATAGTTATCAGCTTCAGCCATATTATTTAAATTAGATTGCATAGTAAATATTAATAGACCTGCAAAAATTTGCTGATTTGTGTAATATACTTTGCGGTAGCTGATATAAAAATAAAAGGATTGTGTTATCACTTCCTCAAGGTCAGCTAAAATAAAATCGATTCAACTCACTCAATCGTTCGTTCATTTTCGCTCTAAGTTGATGGCTAAACAGAAAAAAATTGAACCCCTAACCGGCGAAGAGTTGCTCAAGAAAGTCAAAGAACTAGAAAATCTGAGCAAAGAAGAAAAAGCTAAACAGTGTGGCTACTATACTGTGACTAAAAATGGTATAGAGCGCGTCAACATGATGAAATTTTTGAATGCTCTAATTGATGCTGAAGGCATTCAGTTAGATAGCGCACCTAGCGCAAATGGCCGTGGGGGACGCAGTGCTAGCTACAGAATTAGTGTGCAGTCTAACGGTAACTTACTAATAGGTTCTGCTTACACAAAACAGATGAATCTCAAACCCGGAGATGAGTTTATCATTACTTTGGGTAAAAAGCACATTCGTTTGAGACAAATAGACTCAGATGAAAGAGAAGAGGTCGAAGTTCTAGAAGCAACAGCATAATATGGTCATTTGTCATTTGTCATTTGTCCTTTGTCCTTTGTCCTTGGTACAAAGCTAATAAATCATGACTAGTGACAAATGACCATTGACTAAGAACTAATGACTAGTGACTACATCTGTTGTTGTTACCAATGGTAGATAGTGGCAGAGAGCTTTACGGGTGACTGCGACGGTACAGGTTAAAGCAATTTGTTCTCTTTCTAGTAATCCTAAAATTTGTTCAGGGTTATCTGACGCTACTACTGGTAACTGATGCAAGCCGCGAAGAGACATGCGATCTAAGGCTTCAGATAAGGGTTCATCTTGATGAGCATAGAGAATATCAGTGGTGCAAATATCAATTAGGGTTTGATTGGATAGATCACCTTGATTTGCAGTTGATGAATCTGGGTAATTTTGCCAAGCAGAAAGGGTACGGTTGATATCTTCTAAAGAGAGGATACCAACTAATTGCCCTAATTCATTTACTACTAAAGCACTGCGGATGCGATCGCGTGTCATTTCTAAAGCTGCCTCGATCACTGTCATGGTTGCTGGCAGTTTTTTTGGACAAGGATGCATCGCTTCTTTAACAAGAATTTGCTGTAAAATTTCTGCTTGTTCGTCTTTCAATTCTGAAAGACCTATTTGTTGAAGATTGGAGTTGGAGTTTGAATTGGGCTTTATCCGCTCCACTAACCAAACACTTAAACCGACAGCCGCCATTAACGGTAACACAATGCGGTAGTCCTGCGTTAATTCAAATAATAATAAAATTGCTGTTAATGGCGCTCTTACACTAGCAGCAAGTACAGCAGCCATTCCTACCGTTGCATAAGCAGGAGGGGCTGCCATAAAACCACTGATTGCAGGCGCTACATTTGCCAAAATTTTTGCATAGGCGGAACCTAAAGAAGCACCCAAAAACATTGCTGGTGCGAATACACCACCAACAAAACCACTGCCAACACTAATTGCTGTGATAGCCAGCTTTACTACCAATAGCAAAATTAACAGCTGCAATGAAAACTCCACATCTTGCAGCATCGCTTCTACTGTTTCATAACCAATACCTAGAATTTGTGGTAAATATAAAGCGCTCATACCAACAATAAGTCCACCAATAATAGGATGAATAGGTAATGGTATTTTTCCTAATATAGAAAAACCAGGAACTTTACCTGCAAAGCAAGCTTTTGCTAGGCGAATTAATTGCGTATAAGTCAAAGACACTAAACTTGCCCATAAACCCAAGCCAAGATAGAGTGGTAACTCTAATGGACTACGGACTTGGTAAACAGGTAAGGCAAAAGCCGGTTGTCCTCCCAAACCAATATGAGCAATTAACGCTGCGAGTACTGCTGCTAGTAGCACTACACTTACCGCAGAAGTAGCGAATGATGTTGCTCCTAATACTACTTCTAATGCAAAAAAAACACCTGCGATCGGGGCATTAAATCCAGCTGCTAAACCAGCCGCCGCACCAGCACCTAATAATAGACGCTGACGTTCTTGTGATACTTGTAACACCACAGACAGTAGCATCCCAAAATTGGCGCCGATTTCTACACTAGGCCCTTCTGGTCCCAAAGAAGCACCACTTCCCAAGGAGACAGCTGCTGCTAACATTTTGGTGACTGGTCGCAGCTGTCGTTTGATTTCTCCCTTTTGAGACGCAGCAATCAATGATGAAAGTCCAGGACCAAAGTCTTGGGTTCGCCAACGCATTAAACCAACAATTAGTCCACCTAAAATAGGAACGCAAGCTAAAGTCCAAGCACCCCAAACACCGATCACACTCATTAAATTTTCCAGCATCAAATGATGGATCAGCTGGATTAAATAATGAAACGTTACCACACCCATACCACTACCACTACCAATGAGCAAGGCTAAAAGTAAAACAACTGTTTCTGGGGATGGTTGAAAACGATTAACTAAATAGGTTAAACGGAAGGAAGGGAAACCAAAGGTAGGTTGTTGAGTCACCTTCCTGAATTCTGTGGGAGGCAGGGGAGTCATTGAGTGAGGAGTAAATCTAATAAAAAATTTAAATTTTTATGTCTTACTTTTCATTGTGAGTGATCATTTAGCAACCAGACAAGTCACGAAGTGGGGTAAAAGAAAAAGGTTAAAGGTTAAATGCACAAAGATTCACTTTTACCATTCCCTCTTTACTTTTACCCTACTACTGAAAAAAGTCAATTTGGGCAAAGTATCTACATATGTTTGGGAAATTTACAAAGCTTTGATTAAAAATTTTCTGGTGTGCAACATTTATGTGGCGATAATGCTTAAATGAGAGAGAATTATGGTCGGGGAAATCTACACGCATTTTCAGCAGGAATTCAATATAGCTATTGTTATGAAGCAAGTAAGTGGACTAAGCAGACGAGGTAGATGAATACACACACTTTTGATAATCATTATTTAACTTGCCCCATTTGCCAGAATTCTACGCCTACCCCAGTTAAAAGTTATGTTGGATTGTATAGCTGTCCGTATTGTCACCAAAGGCTAGTTGTTTGCAAAAGCGGCCACTATGTCCGTGATCCGTTCACCTTAAGACAGATAATGATTTCTTCAACACTACGCCGCCAAAGCCGACCTCTAGCCAGGCTCATCCGGGATTTTTTTGTCTTCAAAAGTCCTTTGTTAGCTGTGGTTATAGGAAGCATTATTGTTTTTGGTATGATTTCTATGTATCAGCAAAATCGTAACAGCGACACCTCATCACCAAAAATAGAAATAGAGGAGGGAAGAAAATCCCAGTGAGTGATGCTCCTGGGATATATATCCTCTTCCACAGTTTTCAGTATTAGTATATCAAAAAATATACTTGATAGTTGTTGGTAGTTGTTTGTTGATTGTTGTTTGTCACTTGTCATTTGTTGGTTGTTCTAATCAATTATCAACTACTAACTACCAACCACTAACCACTAACTCTTAACATCTTTTGTCACTAGTTTCCAGCCTTCTGCTTGGTCAATAACCTTGAGTGAATCAAGTTGAAGGGCATGAAAAGCGGATTTGTCAAGTAATAAATAAGGTTGTTTTTGAGTGTGCCAATAATCTTGCAGTTGTTTAAAAGAAGCAGGAACAATATTGCGATCGCTATAAAAATTCAATGAAGGACGGTGTTCGGGATTGGATGTGTAAATTTTTGTACCTGATGGTGTTTCTTTGCGGATCATGTTGGCCACTGGTTGCACTGGATAACGTTCTGCCAATTCCCAAACCCAGTAATTAGATTTCATAAATAAGAATAGCGAAACATAAGACCCCCAAAACAAAACTTTGAGAAATTGGCGATCGCCTCGTTCTGCCAAAATTGCTGCTAGGGCCATTGTCATGGCTGCTGCTGCAAAAATCAGCTGTAACTGTAATTCGGATTTTGCTGTTGGTACGAAACTGAAATAAATACTACCAGCAGTTGCTACCAAAGCCAGCAACGTTAAAGTTACTACCCAAAACCGTGGGTAAGATGATAGTAGAGGTAAATCTTCAAGTTCCCCGAATTTCGCTCCAGTTACCAAGGCAAGGCTAGGATAAATAGGAAATATATACCAGGGAAGTTTGGTTTCCATCAGAGAAATAGTAACTAAATAAACTCCCAGCCATACCAACACAAGTTTTGCCCAGCTGAGGTTACGGTTTTCTCTAGCTAAATGCAAGCTGGATGGTAAAAAAATTAACCACGGCCAAGTATATTTTAGAATCTCCAATAGATAATACCAGGGTGGACCGGAATGGCCTTCAACAGATGACCAAATGCGATTGAGAGATTGACTCATCATACCAACATTGGTAAAGGTGCGACCGTACTCCCACCATTGAGCTACATACCAAAAAGCCACAGGTACAATACCTATGAGCATTCCTACCCACATATAACCACTAGTCAGTAGTCGTGGAGTATCCCAAAATAGAAATGCGACTGCGACAGCAGCTAACAGCAGGCCTAACATACCCTTGGTGAGGCAGATTAAGCCGAAAGCGATGCCGACACCAAGGCAATAACGTAAATTGCGCCGCGATCGCAACACGCACAACATCATCAATATAAAAAAACATACCACTGCCCCATCCAACATGGCTAAGCGCCCGTGACGCACCACTGGCAGCATTGTTAAGTAAACTAGAGCGCTGTAAACAGCACAAGAACGTTGACGAAATATTTCTCTACCTACACAATACAGCAATGGTACTGATATTGCTGTTAAAATTGATCCTGGTAATCGTGCTGTCCACTCGTTGATACCACCCAAGGAGTAAGCCCCAGCAATCAGCAAATGCATTAACGGTGGTTTGTTGTGGTATGGTTCGCCTCCTAAGGTTGGGTAAAGCCAACTCATTGAACTAGCAGGGGCGTGGAAAATCTCTTTGGCAACCTGTGCCACGGTTCCTTCATCCCAATCTCGTAGCGGTAATCCACCTAAATTTATAGTAAAAAGTAATACAGCTGCTACCAGCAGCACTATTATCCATGTCCAATCAATCCATTTGTTTAGCGATCGATATTGCTTTTCCAGACGACCCCAAGTAAAGCTTCCTTCTTGCATATTGTAGGATAATAATTTGTCTTGCTGGTTCGATGACAAAAAGACGTTTGTGCATCTTCGTGTGTTGCCATTTTGCAACAAATAGAGTCTGAAGTTACTCCTAGTTTTTAAATTAACTCAATTTTTGCGAATTAATCATAATATTTTTTGACAATTTTTCTGACGTTACTCTTAAATTAATTTCAAGAGCATTGATGAAAAATTTTGACTTAACACGAAAAATACTAACTATAAATCTTGATTTAGTTATCACGGAGAAAATAAATGAATCTACCTTTTATTTTAGATGTAGCAATTGGTTTAATCTTTATTTACTTAATGTTGAGTTTATTAGCTTCAGAAATACAAGAATTAATTGCTACTGTGTTTCAATGGCGTGCTGAACACTTAAAAAAATCAATAGAAATTTTATTAGCTGGCGATGTTGATAGTGCAGAAGAAGCTCACGTCATCCAACTCGCAAATAGAATTTATGATAACCCCTTAGTTAAAAATATTAATCAAGAAGCAAAAGGATTATTTGTCACCATACCTCGTAAGATTACTTGGGCAGTTGGTTCACTTTATCGGATGGTGAAAAAACCTAGACCAGGGACAGATAAAAGCACAAGTATTTTTGGAGATAAAAAACATACTGGTCCTTCTTATATCCCTGCTGACGTTTTTGCGACAACTCTTGTGGAAACATTACAAATACCAGCATTAGTGCAAAAATTAACAGAATCTAGACTGAAAAAATTTAAAGAAGAAAGATTAGCTGAAATCGAAGAAATTATTATTAAATTACAAGAACAAACAAGTGGTGATGAAAGCCTTGCTAATTTTTTTAGTAATATTTATAAGGAATTTGCGGAACTCCGATCAGAATTTGAAAAAACTTGTTGGAACTTTCACCAAAAAAAAGCTAGCTTGCAAACAAGCCTAAATCGGATGGCGGAAAGTTGTGATAGATATATAGAATCTTTTCAAGCAGAGATGCCTGAGAATGAATTATGTGGTAAAGCTTTACGAAGACTAAAGTTTTGGAAAAAAGATATTTTTGATGATATCGAACAAGCAATATTACTCGGAGGATTACAACCTAATATCAATGAAGTTGTCCAAACAATTGATCAAAGTAGCGATATATATAAAGAAATCAAAGCAGCAATCCAAGATCAAGACAGCGAAACTCACCAAGGCATGAAGAAAGCATTCCAAACAATTGAAACTACAGCTATTGAAAGTTTACCACCATCTGTTGTTCAAAATCTTGCCGTTTTAGCAAAACGCGCTCAAGCAAGAGTGAAAAATACAGAAGAAGGAATGAATGCATTGCGTTTAGAAATTGAAAATACATTTGATAGTTCAATGGAAAGAGCTTCTGGAGTATATAAACGCAATGCTAAAGGAGCAGCTATTTTAATAGGTTTAGTGATCGCTATCACTGCAAATGCAGATGCAATCCACATGATTAGCAGATTATCAAAAGATTCTGCCCTCCGGGATACTATTACCAATAGTGCTGGAGAATTAGCACTACGGAATAGTACAGTTGATTTAGATCAACTTAGGCAAGAAGCAGACCAGGTTTTAACAAATATTTCTTTACCAATTGGTTGGGGTGACGCTAATTTAGAGCAGCAAATTAGATGGACACGCCAATCAAAATCTACTTTCCCCTATCTCAAAGTTTTAGCTTTGATTCCTGGCTGGTTACTTAGTGGTATTGCTATTGCAATGGGTGCGCCATTTTGGTTCGATTTACTAAGTAAAATAGTGAATGTGCGTAATGCAGGTAAACGTCCTGATAGTTATGCAAGATATGTGGATGAGAGGGAAGAAGAGTAGGGAAGTTAAGTAGTGTTTTTTAACGCAGAGGTTCGCGGAGTAGGCGCAGAGTTACGCAGAGTTTGTTTGTAGAGTGTTTGCTAGGAGTTTAGTTAAATTATTTATACTACCCCGGTTTAAAAGCTGGGTTTTTTTGTCATACCAAAAGTATTGCAACGGCTTGTAAGATGGTTATCTTGTCCGCCATAATAATGCAAGTTAAGTTTTCAAGTTTTTGGCTTAGCAAAATGAAAAAAGTAAGTAATATTCTTCCTGTGATATGTTTAATATTTGTGAGTTTATGGTTGAGGTTAATTAATTTAGGTTACTCGAATTACCAAGGTGATGAAATTAAAGCACTATATAGACCCCAAGTAGGGCAAAATATGATTGATTTTTTGCTTAATCAAAGAAAGGGACCAATTCAATTTTTGATTACATATATTATGAGTATATTTAATCCTGAGTATGATAATGAGTTTCTACTTAGGCTACCTTTTGCTATAGCGGGTACATTGGCTATTTATTTCTTTTACAAGTTTGTCAAACTAGAATTTGGTAAGAAAGTAGCTCTTTATTCATCTTTATTGATTGCAATTAATGGATTATTTGTAGCTTTGACAAGAATAGTTCAGTATCAATCATTGGTAATCTTATTTTCTGTTTTGGCTTTATATCTAATCAGTTTATCTACAAAGTTTGCAAAATGGAGGATTTATGGGTTGTATTTAGGCATGTTTTGCTGGGGAATTTCTATTCTTGCACATTACGATGGCATATTTATTATGCCATTTGTAATTTACTTAATTTACAGATGGTATATTGATTTTGAGCCTACCCAGAGAAATCAACAACTCCTACATTTATATTTAGTAGGGATTATTTTATTAGTATTAGTATCTATATTTTATCTACCCTTCTTTTTCTCGATCTCAGAATCAACTAAGACTTATTGGCTAGAAAGAATAAGTAAGCAGAAGGTTAGTTCTACTCGAACATTTATGACTTATAATCCCTTATTTATTATATATTTATATGCTGTTTTGGGTTTATTAGGTCTGTGGAAAATTAAAGAAAATTTTTCAGTAGTCTTGTGGTTTTTGTTTCCTCTTTTAGCTTTGGAAACTCTAGTTAGTAATCCTGGTACACACATCTATACCTATATTTTGCCTTTTTCTGTTTTAATGGCTTTTGGGCTGGAAGTTTTTCAAGCTTTCATCTTTAATAAATTTCCTGCTAAATCTCAATATATTAATAACTTATGCTTGAGTGTGATATATGTGTCGTTATTTTTCTTGTCTCATGTATTATTTATAGATAACAAGAAAGAATATCCTTGGGAAAATAAAAGGTTCTTGTTTTTAGAACTAAAAAGACAAAGTAGACAAAGTTTATTTGGATTTCCCTATTACAGACATTGGGAAAAAGTAGGCTTGTTTTTGGAAAACACAAGCAGAAATGGTTACTTTATTACTAATGAGAAGAAAAGTATTACACGATATTATATTCCGACAAATTATAAAAATATAGAATTATATTCATATGATGACAAAGTTCCGGGTGATATCTATATAATATTTATACAAAATCCTCAAAATGGTAACAAAAAAATATTAAATAAAGACCAAAGTTTTTGGGAGGAACGATATCGACCTGTAAAATCTTTTTCTAATTATGGAAGAGTTGTCACGACAATTTATCGCTTATCATCTGCTGATTGGGAAAAAATAGTCAATCAGTAGTTGGTTATTAGTAGGTAGAGACGCGAGGAACATCGCGTCTGTACAATAGTGGTTAGTGGTTGGTTGTAAACTATCCCCCTTGTCTTTCTTGTCCCCCTTCCAATCCCCGAACTGCATCACTTCACGACTTCAACTTCACCAATAACTTGTCCCTTTTTGAAGGAGAATCCCTCTACCTCTAACTGATAGCGTTGTGGTGATGTACTGGGAGAAATTTTCAGCTTGTGGACATCTCGTAGTACTGTACCTGGGGTGATATTTTCTGGAAATACGTACCCATCTATTAGGGGTGTGCTGGAAAAGTTGGAAATATGATTTTGGCGATCGCGCAAACTGATTTTAATAGAAATATCTCCTGGCAATGGTGCAAGAAATTCCCAATAGAATGTGACTATCAATTCATCATTGGCAGATATCTTAGTTTGATTTAAGTCGTAACCTAGCAAGCGCACTTTTTCGCCAAAAGACAAAGACAAGGGAAATTGGATGCGCTTTAAATCTTCAACTAAAGCTAATGGTCCAGGATAAACCCATGCGTAGTCAATATTTTGCAGCCGTACAGTATATAAAGGTTGCTGCTTGGCAAAGTAAGCTAGCATCTTGGGTTCTGGCAATTGACGTTGTAATTGATTCTTGTAGAATACTACTCGATTAGCCTGTGTCCAAGGTTGAACACCAGATGGAATCCGCTTATCTACTGGTAAAACTTGACCGTAGAAGTAACTAGAAAAATAGCGACTATACCAACTTGCTACTTTGATTTCCTTTACATTGGGAGACTGGTTTAACCATTGGGCAGCTTGTTCTAAACCCTCTCCTTGACCAATCATAAATATATTTTGGGCTGCCACTGCACCCCCAAACAAAGGATTGTAGTAAGTCAAGTAGTAGGGATGATAGGGGAAAAGTAAGACAAGTTGCAACGCAAAGATGATCAGATAACCCCACTGCAAACTCTTCTCCCTTAAGGGAAAGAGTTTGTTTAACCAACGTGTCACCCCAGCAATTATTTCCAACCAACCAATCGCCGCAAGTATCGCCAACATTGGCAAACAAAGATTGATGTAACGGTCGATTTTATTGTCACTTGCTGACAATATCAGTATCACCCAGATGGCCATTAAAGCGATCGCAGCGATCGCAGGCATATTTTTTTGCCGACGCCGTAGCTTGGGTATCAGCAATACTATAGCTGTAGCAATCAAACCGACTTGCAATATTGGTGAGAGACGATATACCAGCACTAGCGGATAAAATAAAATTCCTGGGGAGTGGGTAAGTTGCCCTAAGAAAAACAGAAATCCCCGATCTGACTCTTGCAAAACACCATCGCGTATCCTGTCAAGAACATATCCAGGTGAAACCCACATTGCTGGAAAAATCAGGATAAATGTAACTAAAATTGTCGCCAGCCAAAGTCGAAAACCTCGCAACTGCTGTTTCCAGCCTCTGGGAGGAAAAGTTTCTTGCCAAACTCCTAACTCAATCAATCCGATAATAATTGCAATCGCAGGTAATAAAAACAATGCCGTGATTTTTGCTGCTGTTGCTAGTCCCAGAAATATCCCCGAAGCTAAAAGAAGTTTGCGTTTCCCACCTTTTCGCACATAAAGTAGAAATAACAGCACAGCCAAAATAGCAAAATCAGCCTGTAACGCATCAGTAGTAATAAAACGCTGATATGCCAAAAAGAATGGTTCTAATAACAAAAGAATAATTGTGCACAAAGCGATCGCTTGCCCTAATAACCGCCTTGTAAGTAAATATATACATACCATACAAGCAGAAGTAACCACTGCCTGCACTAAACGGGGAATAATATATAAATTAATCGGAAATTGTTCTAAATTCAGACAAGCCCCAATATCTGGTGGTAAATCTACACCCAGAAAACCACCGAAAAATTTGTTTAGCCAACAATTCGCCAACATCCCACTACCAGTTAGCCACATATTGGGAACTCCTGGATGGTGCTTGAGAATTGTATGAGTTAAATCTCCCTCAAACAAACGTTTAATAAACTGACTACCACGATAAATCCATAACCCCTCATCAGTATTCAGAGAAGCGGTAATTGCTAAAGTACGTGACACCAGTGAGATCAGGAAGATGACAAGCAACATTAGTTAGTGGTTAGTAGTTAGTTGTTAGTGGTTGGAAATCAGTTAACAGTGGACATTGTAGACGTGCAAGCGGCTTCAAGGGAGAGTACCCGCAGGGCTTTCCGTAGGGTACAGTTATCACCTTGGAAATTACCTGATAACTGAATAACTGAAAACTGGTTAGTAGTTATTTACCACTAACCGCCATCTACGTTAAATTAACTGCTTTAGTAATTTAAAGCTATAGTAGAAATCATAAAAGATATCCATTGGATAGCCAAATGAAAAGAGTAAAGCAATATAGAATTAGACTCACAGAAGAAGAAGATGAATTATTAAAACAAGTAGCCAGAGAAACAGGACTGAGTGTAGCTGATGTCATTCGGCTGGGGATTAAATACCAAATTAGAGATTTAGAGTATAAAAGACTTACAAAACTCCGAGAAGACTCAGGCTTTCTCAAAAACTGGGAACAGTACTTTGGTCAATCCATTATTCAGGAATTTGGCAACAGATGGCAAGCAGCTTTGCAAACAGCTTATCTGCAAACTTTGATGGAATACAAAGACTCTGTTTGTTATGTAGATGGAAAATTTGAGATTATTTCTAGTATTACCGAATTTGAAAAAAGTAGCGATACTACTGCCATCGTTGAAGAAACATCCCCTGAAAGTATATCCGAACAGAAAGTAAAAGAAGATATTTGTCAGTCTTTAGCAAAATATTTAGGAGGTGAGTGGAATGGTGATGAGGGAATAGTGCAGATATTTCTGAATGGTCTAAAAACTGACCTGTTATATAGAGAATAAAATGGCGCGATCGCATCGAACTAAACTATGTTCCCAATGTAAGCAACCCGCATCAGTTCTTTATCGTGTTAAACACGATAAAGAGGGTGGATGGGTGTTTGTTTGCCCTCAATGTTGGTCTTCTGTGAGTGAAAATAACCCATTTTATATTTATGGTGGGACGTGGAAGGCTAATAAAAAGCGGTAGTGGAGGTCGGTAATTTAGTCCAACAGAAGAGAAAAAACGTAGACGCGCTTTGCGCGGCTTCAAGGTAGAGTACCCGAAGGGCTTCCCGGAGGGTAAATAGAAGGACACAGATGAACACAGATGAATACCGATAAAGCTGAACTTCATGCAAACGAAAGCGCTATATTTCTAAATATTTCTAAAGTTCATATATTTCTAAAGGTAAAGCATCCGGGTCTTGAAAAAAAGTAAATTTCTTCCCTGTAATCTCATCAATTCTAATCTCTTCAACTTCAACATCTTTAGCTTTTAACTCACTGACAACTTCCTCAATATTATCCACTTGAAAAGCTAAATGTCTTAAACCACAAGCTTCCGGCTGACTAACTCTTTGCGGAGGATTCGGAAAAGAAAATAACTCAATTTGATCATTCTCCCCCACCCGTAAATTTAACTTATAAGAATTCCTCTCCTTCCTAAAACTCTCATTAACAATAGAAAAACCTAAAACTTCCGTATAAAACCTCTTAGAACATTCATAATCAGAACAAATAATCGCCACATGATGAATCCCTGTACTCTTCATCCTCTTCTCTGGTGCGTCCTCTGCGTCTGTGCGGTTTATTTTTAATCATAATAGGGTAGGCAAAAAGCCCACCCGTAAACAACTAATCCTGCAAAACCGTCTTTGAGACAATCCTGGTTTTCTTGCGATCGCTTTCCGATAACTCTTCTCCAGATTGCAACCTCGTCGCAGAAGTTTGTAACACCGTTGCTGCACCCACATCTCCCATTTGCAAAGCCGTTTTGGCAGCAGTTTGTAACATTGTTGCAGCCCCAGCGCGATCGCCTTGTTGTAATTTTGCCTCAGCCAACTGTGTTTGCCGATACTTAGCTAACGCCAAAATATGCTGTTGTACCTCTGGATTCGCCTCACCTTGATAAGCTGGAACCACATTTACCTCCACAGGCATATTTTCTGAAAGTAACCCAGTCTGATTTTGTGCTGGATCATCATAACGTACTTGCACACGAGCAATTACATGTTTACCAGCAGGGAACTGTCCCAAATACATGTTAGCTAAAACTACTCTTTCTGTGTCCTTCATCAAATCTCCTAGACGCACAGAAAAACGCCCATCAGCTTCTTGTTGCACTGGTAATTCAATCGTATCTGGAGACACTTGGGCCACAGGTTTGAGTTCTGCTAGCCGCACTTTTGGCATGAAAGAAAACAGCAAATAAGCATTAGTTAATGCCACAGCTTGCACGCGATTAAAAAGGCGGGCAAACTCATCTACAGCCTGTTCAGGTCGTTGAATATAAGATAAAGTTCCACCACCAGCATCGGCAATTTTTTCGAGAATATCTTGGTTCCAATTGTCACCAAATCCCAAAGTATTCAAAGTTAAATTGTAGCCTGCGGCTAACTGGGCAAATTTCAAACAACGTTTGTTGTCTCCATGTTCATTTTCACCATCAGTTAATAAAAAGGCTTGAGAAACAGTTTCTTTTTTGCCCTTTGCTAGTTCCTCAATACCCAAACGTAATCCTTCATCAATCGCAGTACCACCATCAGCAGCAAGGCGATTTATTTTCTGTTTAATAGCTTCTCGATCACTAACAATTTGATTCGGTACTAAAACTTTAGCGCGGTGATCAAAAACAACCACACTCAAGCGATCGCCTTCCTTAAGCCGATCAACAATTTGGTTAGCCGCTTTCTTGACAGTTTCTAGCGGTCGCCCACTCATCGAACCACTATGATCAAGGATTAGGCATAAATTCAGTGGTACATTACGATCACTAACTTCTGCGATCGCAGATAGCGAAATTGCCAACTGACGTTGGCTGTTCATTTGATTGGCATCCAAATTGCCATCATTTAGCGTTGGCAGCAAACTAACCTTCATAACCTCAGGTTTCCATCCAGGATATACATATTTATAAATAACTTCAGGGGACAATATCCCCTCTACGGAAAAGATATTTAGCAAAATAGTTATTTGTCATTGGTCATGATTGTATTAGCTTTGCACAAAGGACAAATGACGAATGACAATTGACAATTGACCATTAACTAACTTAGCGAGAAATCCACACCTCCAACAACACTAGCATCGCGTTAGGATGTATTACAGTTAACGGCATTATTTCAAGCAACAGTTCCTATGGACGTTTCTCCCATCAAGGCTGTGCAAGCCCCCTACTACGGCGATAACTTCTACCGCACGCCGCCACCAGATTTGCCCTCTTTATTATTAAAGGAGCGAATTGTCTATCTGGGAACTCCCCTATTTGCAGAGGTTACAAAACTCATCATTGCTGAACTGCTGTATTTGCAGTCCGATGATCCAGAAAAACCAATCAAAGTTTACATTAACTCTACGGGTACTTCTGATGGGAGTTCCGGTCAAATGGGGCGGCTATTTGGTTTTGAAACCGAAGCTTTCGCCATCTATGACACGATGAAGTACATTAAGCCTCCTATCCATACTATCTGTATCGGTAAAGCAGTTGGTATGGCTGCGGTACTTCTGAGTGCTGGTACTAAAGGTTGTCGTGCTAGTTTGTCCCATTCCAGCATTGTCTTACACCAGCCCAGAAGCTTTGCCCAAGGACAAGCAACGGATATTCAGATCCAAGCTAAAGAGGTAATCACAAATAAAACGGCGATGGTAGACATCCTTTCACGTAACACAGGACAACCCAAAGAAAAAATCGTGAAGGATATGGATCGTCACTTTTACATGACTCCCCAGCAAGCTGTGGAATACGGTTTGATAGACCGAGTTTTTGAAAAAGCCGAAGTCGCCAACACCCCAGCAACCACTGCTGGAATTCTCTAAATAGTCATTTGTCCTTTGTCATTTGTCATTTGTTTTGACCATTGACTATTGACCATTGACCATTGACCATTGACCATTGACAAACGGAGTAAAATATGCCAATTGGCTATCCAAGCGTCCCCTACAGATTGCCGGGCGAACAATTCACCCAGTGGATTCACATTTACAGTCGTCTTGCCCGCGATCGCATCATTTTTCTCGGGGAAGAAATTGATGATAAACTCGCCAACGAGATTATCGCCATCATGTTATATCTGGATTCTGAAGATCCAGGCAAAGATATTTATTTATATATAAATTCTCCTGGTGGTGCGATCGACTCTGGCTTGGCAGTTTACGACACTATGCAACACATCAAATCTGATGTGGTGACAATTTGCGTAGGTTTAGCCGCTTCAATGGGTTCTTTTCTTCTGGCGGGTGGTACAAAAGGCAAACGCCTGGCTTTACCCCACTCCCGGATCATGATTCACCAACCCTTGCTTCCTGGCGGTATGCGTGGACAAGCAAGTGATATTGAAATTGAAGCTAGAGAAATTCTGCGTATCCGCCAGCAGATGAACGAAATTTATGCCCAAAATACTGGTCAATCACTAGAGAGAATTGAAAAAGACTCCGAAAGAGACTTTTTTATGTCTGCTGCGGAAGCAAAAGAATATGGCTTGATTGACAAAGTGATTGAGGAACGCCCGAATTAGGGAAGGGATCAGGGACTAAACAATTAAAAATTAAAAATTAAAAATTGGGAAGAGGGACAAGGAGGACAAGGGGGAGGTGGGAGAACATCTCTATTCCTCCCACCTCCCCACCTTCCCCACTCCACCCTTACCTTAAGCCGCTTGCGTGCGTCTACACACCCCACCCTGCCTGAAGCCGCGCAGGTCTCCCGGCATAAAGAAAGAAAGAGGCGTTGGGGATTGGGGGAGGAACCCCCTGCGTAAGAGTCGTTGCCTCACCACCGCACCGCCTCGTCTACACACTCCCCACCTCCCTACGGTGTACACACAAGTCAACCTAGAGCAAGCTTCCAGCCAAGGTGAGGTTACTTTTAAGTCATGTATATTCTGTAATGCCAAAATTATTGAGACTGGAAGCGTTAAAATATTAAGAAATATTAAATAATGCTCCCAGTACACTCATGCAATGCGTTGTGAATCGCCGCGCTCAATTTTCGGCCAGCCATCGCTATTGGTTGCCAGAATTGAGTGAAGCTGAGAATTTAGAGAAATTTGGTGCTTGCTCTCGCTTTCCGGGACATGGACACAACTATGTTTTATTTGTCTCCCTCATTGGCGAACTAGATAAATATGGCATGGTGTTGAATTTGTCTGATGTCAAACACGTGATTAAGCAAGAAGTAACTAGCCAACTAGACTTTTCCTATCTCAACGATGTCTGGGCAGAATTTCAACAAACTCTGCCTACCACAGAAAATATTGTAAGGGTGATTTGGCAACGGCTAGCACCCCATTTACCTCTAGTCCGTGTGCAGCTATTTGAAAATCCTGAACTTTGGGCAGACTATATGGGAAACGGAATGGAAGCTTATCTCAGCGTTAGTACTCACTTTAGCGCCGCTCACAGGCTAGCGCATCCAGATCTGAGCGATCAAGATAACTTGGAGATTTATGGTAAGTGTGCTCGTTCTAACGGTCACGGACACAACTATCATTTAGAAGTGACAGTAAAAGGGGAAATAGATCCACGTACTGGGATGATTGTGGATTTAGGTGCATTAAATCAAGTGATCGAAGATTATGTGGTTGAGCCATTTGATCACACTTTCTTGAACAAAGATATCTCCTATTTTTCAGAAGTTGTGCCTACTGCTGAAAACATCGCACTTCATATTAGTAATTTATTGCGATCGCCTATTCAAAAGTTGGGAGCAAATCTTTATAAAGTCAAATTAATTGAAAGTCCGAATAATTCTTGTGAAATTTACTGTACTGAGACAGAATCCAATTCTGTTAATGTCGCAGCAACTCAGCCAGTTTTAGCGCGTATTTAGCTTAATCTAGGTTCGTAGTCAGGAGTTCACTTCTTTATGCAAGCGCTAAAGCGCTGACTACGAACTTGATTTCGTAAGTAGCGATAAATTTTCCAGGCTATTAGTCCAAAACTTAAATTTAGCAAGAGGCGGCTAAATATAAACCAGAGGATATTAGGCTCAACAAGCTGTGCTGGAGTGATAGAATTCAAACTTCTTAGCAACAGAAATAATCCAAAAATTGCATTACCACCCAATATAAGTGCAAACATCACTAAACCCCTCTGCCAAAAGCGGTGCTGTGGTGTGTAACCACTAATTAAAGTAATGGGTGGTATTCTTTTTACTTTTCGCAGCAACTGTTCTAGTCGCCAAAACATCCACAACAAAAAGGGAAATAAACCATAGCTGAGGAAAGACAACGGTTGTGGATAACGCCAAGCGCTAGATAAAACATTAACTAGGGCATGACAAATAACAGAATTGAACCAAGCTTTGGTAATTCTTGGGTGATAGCGAGGTAAAGATAATGCTAAGGCATAACCCCAAGGTGCAGAGAACATAGCGTGGACTGGGGTGGTGATCGCCCTTTCTAAAATTGATGCTGTATCATGAACAAAATAAATCCAGTTTTCTTCGGCGGTGAATCCCAAAGCAACGGCTATGGTGAAGAGGAAGACTGTAGTGGGGCGTAAGCCATATTGACGATGCTGAAAATACCAGCCCAAAGCAACTACTACTATTAACTTACAAGCTTCTTCTATCGGTCCTACCTCTAGCAACTGGCGCCAAGCAACACCCACAAGAGTAGTACGAATTTGTCGCCAGAGTGCAAACGAGTTGAGTTGTGTTTCCACAAGCCATTCTAAACTAAGGGCAACAAAACCAGATATTGCCCCAGCTACAAAAAATAACAGCAGTCGCAGCAGGGATGGGCTATTGGCGAAGCGCCAATAATAGTAAACCAGAAGCAACAGGGGAGGTACGACTGCCCACAGAAATAAAGATATATCAAGCACTTGTTAACATATATCGATATTACATTGAGGGTAGTTGAATCATGGTGATTTTACCTACCAGCCCTCAACACCTGTTCAGCCGTTAGCTTTAAATCTGGGAAGGTTAGAGAGACGATAGTTTGATTGCCCCGAAACTGCTGAATTTCATACTCTCCATTCACTAGCGTGCAGATAGAGAGGGTGGGTTGTTTGGGCTTCCCAATGTGTCGAGTACCACCATTACCTGCGTAGTCTGCAATCCAGTATTCGGGAATGCCTAAAACCGCGTAGTCCTCAACCTTACGGGCATAATCATTTTGCCAGTTGCTACTAATAACTTCCGCCACAAATTTCATCGAACTGCCCAATGTCAGGATCGACTGGTCAGACCAAAGCGGTTCTTTGGTAAGTTCATCTCGATCAACAACTGCAACATCAGGTCGAAATGCTGTCATACCAATATTAGAAGGACGTAATAGTCCGCGCTGAAGGACAAACCAAGGTAAGCCTGTTCTGTCGATCTGAACGCACAGCCTTGCTGTAATGAAGGCTGCAACTTCTTCATGTAGGCCTATTGGTTCCAAGTCGAACACCTCTCCATCGATCAACTCATAGCGGTTATCGCCACCATAACGGGTGAGAAATTCCTCAAAGCTGAGTGGCTTTTGTTGTATTGGTTGGTTGATCGCAATACTCATAGGTCAACTTAGCCCAATCTAATGACTTCAGTCTACCAGACAGAACACGATTGGAATTTTAAGAACTGGCAGAATGGTAGTCCGTCTAGCATTGCTATTTGCAGACCTTGGACATCAGGTTGTCTTGTGTTCATGCGATCGCGATCAAGCCATCCAAATTCTCCAGAAGCTGATGATGGAACTGTAATGCACTTACTCCCTAATGAATTGAGCAATAATAGTGCGATGACGAGGACTGTTGCGAGTGATGGTAGGAGTTTGAAAACCCGCCTCTACTATTGCTTGCTCAATATCCAAACTAAAGTATTCATCTAAATACGGCTCAGTACTTTTAAGCAGGGTCAGAATATAGGGAGGCATTTTTTGATAAGCTTCCGCTTTGGGATTCATATCCATGATTGTCAAATGTCCACCGGGACGCAGCAAACGTCTTGCTTCAGCAAAAATCTGCCGAGTTGCTGACTGGGGTAATTCGTGACACACCAAAAAAATAGAGACTAAATCAAAACAAGCGTCTGGTAAGCCAGTTGATTCAGCAGCTGCGTGAACCCAGTTGATGTGGCGTTGTTGCTGTTGGGAACGGTAGTTAGCAACAGCTAAAAAGTAGGGAGATAAGTCTACGCCAGTAACTTGCGCTTGGGGGTAAAGTTCTTGTAGGGCAAAAGTACTCATACCCACACTACACCCTAAGTCGAGGATATCTTGTGGTGGGGTGGTAATTTGTTGCTTGAGGAGATCGTGGTAACTCTGACGCAGTTGAGCATCACCTTTGGCTCCTGCACCAGCCCAGATAGTAGCGTGGACGGCGTAAGCAGCAACTTCTACTTCTAGGGCTGCATCCCAGCTGAGATTACCTTTGTCGTAGGCGTGAAATGAAGTGACGTAATAGTCTGGGTATTGGAGTTGGGGATTTTGTACTTTTGCTAGTTCGCTTTCCCAATTATGCGATCGCAGTGCCTGTACTTGTTTTCTCCAAGGCACTCCAATTTTCTCTGCCCGTTTAATCATCATTTGCCGGGCTTGATGTTTGGCAAAGTTGTACAGTGGCTTGATCGCCAGTACCCCATTTACCAAGCGGGTAGCAAGTCCTGGAGTATTATTTACAGCCGTATTCATCAGTAATGTTGCTTAAGTTATCTGCTTTTTGTTGCAATCAGGAAGGAGCCTGTTTATTTGAAATGATAAACCTCAAGGTGAGTCAAACTGTCAATTGCAATGAATTTTCTTATTCATGAAGCACTACAAGAAATATAAATCAGCCTTTATTTATAGCGATTTTAAATCGGATGCAATACATACCTCACCCCCAGCCCCTCTCCTTGCTAAGGAGAGGGGTGCCCGATAGGGCGGGGTGAGGTTCTGTAGTTGACGCAACTGAGAAGCACTACAGGCGTTGCACAATGTAGGGATGAAGTAATGTAGACGCAAAGCGGCTTGCCGCAGGCTACCGCAAAGACGCAAAGTACGCGAAGAAATAAACTGAGAAAGAAAATCATCCTGTAAATATGTGAAGCCTTTATTTAAATATTGGAAATATCTGATATGACAACCACCCTAACCCCAAACCAAACAAAGAAGTAGCAGCCAAAATGAGAAATGTGTGAAACCTGCTGAAGGATTCGAGTAAGTTTTCTGAAGCCACAGACAAAGCTACAGCTCCAGCCAAATCTAAAACCACAGCTAAAACTGAAACCCCAACCACAGCCCCAGTTCCAGCCAAACCTACAGATCCAGCTCCAGCTGAAGGTGCTATAAGGAAGCCTAAAACTGAGTAGCTTAACAAAACACCTGTTAACCATCCCCAAGGGATAGTTTTTGAGCTTTGCTGTGCTTGAGAAGATATTTGAGTTAAAGCATTATTTTGAGTTTGTCTAGACTTCCCTGACTTTCCAGATTGAGACGAAGAATTATTAACAACTTGCCTAACAGGTTTCTTCAACAATTCCAACCACTGCTGCATTGATTGCGGACGATTTTGTGCATCTACTTCCATCCCTTCAAGAATCGCCCGATTCACCCAATCACTAATACTGGGATTAATTCCCTGTGGTGGCTGTAATGTTTCTGTACCATCAGCTCTAAGTGGAGCAGGTGGAGGAAGTGTTTTGGTTAACAGAAAATACAGAGTTGCAGCTAAAGCATAAACATCTGTATAAGCACCTCGTTTGGCTACTGTGACATACTGCTCAATGGGTGCAAAGCAATGAGTGAGATTTGCTGTGTGAGATTATGTTAAATCAGGGGTAAATTCTCGCGCAATGCCAAAATCAATTAATACTGCTTCTTGTTTACCTGCACGCACAATTATATTTGCTGGCTTTATGTCCCGATGCAACAAGCCATTGTTATGAACTACTGTTAGCGCTTCGCTAATCTGGCGAATGTAGCCTAATGCCTCAGCTTGTGACAAAATACCACGGTTGACAACTCTATCTGTAAGATTTTCTCCCTGAATGTATTCCATCACCATGCACCATAGTTGCCCTTCTTGGAATACATCGTCAACCCGGACAATATGCGGATGATTACATTTGGCTAACCGTAGCGCTTCTCTGACAAAATCTTCTTGTAATTTGGCAAAGTCAGGGCGACGTTGTACGGTTTCATTCAGGGTTTTGATGACAACCCATTCTCCTCTATCATTCCTAGCTAGATAAGTGATCCCAAAGCCACCTTGAGCGAGAGTTCTTTCGATGGTGTATTTTCCACCCCGTAACTGATACCCAGGTGAACCAATGCTTACAACTTGTTTGGGAGCTAGCATTTCTAACCATTCTTGCATGGTCTGGGGGCGGTCTTGGGGTTCCAATTCCATGCCTTTGAGAATTGCTTGATTTAAGTCATCGCTGATACTAGGAATGTGTTGCTGTGGCAAAATTAAGGGAACGCTATAAAGCTTACGGTCTAGTAATGGTGAGGGTAATTGACCTGTGACAGCGTAGTAGAGAGAAGCAGCTAAAGAGTAAACATCGATATATGGCTCTCGTCCACTCCGTATTTGTTCGTAAGGTGCAAAAGCTGGATTGACGAAAACTTTTGAACTAACGGTGGTGGGTATAGTCTCGCCAGCAATACCAAAGTCAATCAAAACAGCTTTACCATCTTGCTGCACAATGATATTACCTGGGTGAGCGTCACGATGAACTAATCCTGCTTGGTGTACTACTTTAAAGCTTCCCCAATTTGATGTATACACTTGATTGCTGCTTCACTGGGTAACGCTCTCCGTTGTTGCACAAGTTGAAATAAACCTCCCCTTGCACAAAATCCATGACTAGGCAGTATATACCACCTTCATGAAACAAATCCCTGATCCGAACAATATTTGGATGTTGAGTTTCCGAAAGCTTTTCCAGTCGCCGCCCTTCTTCAATAAATCGCTTGACGTATTTAGGGTACTCTGGGTCATAGCGTAGGGTTTCATTGGGCGTTTTGATTACAACTAGGTTATTCAGGAAAGTGTGTCGTGCTTTATAGGTAATCCCAAATCCCCCTTGTCCCAGGACTTGTTCGATAATGTACTTATCACCCTGCAATTTTTGCCCAGGTACCCAAACCATTTTTGTCTGATTTTGAGACTATGAAGCTTATTATGGCACAGTGTAATTTTGTAATCTAGCGATCGCACTGAGCTTGTTTACACTAAAAAATATTTGTGCAAGAGGTTTAATTCATTAGCTGAGATTTAAACTTCATGGCCGAGTATTTTAATTTCGTTAGAGAGTCTTACAACCTCGTCGTTGAGTATTTAAAACTTGTCAACGAGTGTTTCCAATTGCGTCTTTGAGTATTTGAGCTTCGTAAACGAGGATGAGAAATTCATTAACGAGTTTTTAATTCTCGTGAGTGAATTTCCAAACTTCGTCGTCGAGTGTGAAAGCTTCATTCGTCAGTATCAAAACTTGTTCAACGAGTATTTAATCTCAAAAACACCTAATCTGGAACTAGTGCTTCGTCAAGTTGTTTTGCAGGATAAAGGAACGAACGACAAAAGAAGAGAATTAAAAATTGGTTTATCTCTCAATTCAAACTTGACACAGTACTAGGGATAAAGAATAAAAGTGTAACCCATCTCATTATTCACTCAAAGGCTTCACTGTCACCAGCTTCTCGCCTTCATCCACTATCACCCTTGCCAACCCAAACTGCTCAATTACCCAAGCATTTGTTGTCAAGTGGGTACTAACTTCTGCTACCTGATACTCACTTTGATCCGACGCTAAAGCAGCTGGTAATAATAATTGATCTGCTAAGTGTTCATCCACTGCTGCACCAGTTTGATGAAATTTCAGTAGTTCCTCACAAGCCATGTGAGCAACTTTTTCTGCTGGTAAACCCAAACGCCCTAAAGCACTAAACCCAGCTAAGCTATTTTCATACTCCGCAGTCAAAAATAAACCAGTTCCTGGTGCAACGCCTTTTTCTCGTACAGGCTTGATTGCATGTTTCAATCCTGCTTCAGTTAATAAATTTTCGGCACGGCTAGCCATACGTTGAGGAATGTGAGAAGGTAATTCTGTGGCGATCGCTAACCCCCTTACCTGCTGCAAATCACCACGTTTTCCCAAATTTACCCCAGCAAGTTTTCTACCACCACTCACCAGTAACTCCACCACACCTCCGCCTTGGGGATACCAACCCCAAGAGTTTAACTTTACTTCTACTTCCACACCCATCTGTTTGAGTGTAGGCAGATACACTTGTTCAATGTACGTTATAGGTGGACTAAAGGGGACGTGTGTACCTCCTTTTAGGGTGACTCGCGAATCACCAGTTGCTAAAGCCAGAGGTAACAAAATAGTCTGCAAAACCAAAGTTATGGCACCTGCGGAACCACCTTGACGCGCTTCGCTGACATCAAAGCTGTAATTTTCTGCTTTCACTCCTCTACCAGGAATAAATTCCAGCATCATCGAACCCAAAGCATCACCCCGTACTTGTGCATCACAAATTGTTGCAGTCGCACGCACTCCTGTTAAATGTTGCGCGGCTAACCCTGGATTTTTGCGTCCAGCGCGGATATTGTAAATGCTAATTGGATTACCTGTAATAGCAGCTAAACTCAGGGAGGTGCGAAGAACTTGTCCCCCGCCTTCGCCGTAGGAACCATCTATGTGAATCATAATCAGGTGGTTGGTTGTTGGTGGTTAGTAGTTAGTGGGTACAGACGCGATGTTCCTCGCGTCTGTACATTAGTGGTTAGTAGTTAGTAGTAGTGGTTAGTGGTAATTCCTCCACCCCACCCTATGGGAAGCCGCGCAAAGCGCGTCTACACACTCCCCACACTCCTCACACCCCACCTCCCCACCTCCCCATCTCCTCACACTCCCCCAATTTCTCTACTCTTACCAGGATTCATTAATCCATAGGGATCTACCATTTTCTTAAACTTCAACTGTTCTGGATCGATAACTTTTCTGCCACCATCTTCAATAATATAAGTGTGGGGATTGGCGATAAATATACCCTGTTCTTCGTGATAGCGGATGATTTCGTTCAGGCGTTCTTCGGTGGTGTAGCGTACAAGTTGTAAGGCGGCGGGAATTGCTGCGCCGTTGACACGAATGAACTCTAAATGCATCATGACTTCATCCCCATAGTAATGATACATCTGCTCTACGAGTTCCAGGTTTTTGTTGGCGGGGAAGATACTTTGCAAATAGGTGATGGAAGTATCAACGCTGCGGGCGTGGAGAGTGGTGTGGTTCCAGGTGAATTCTAATAAATTCACACCTTTTCCGGCTTCTTGTACTTTTTGATAAGTTATCTTGCCACCATGTTGCTGCACTAACCCAGGCAATAACTCTAAACTTGGTTCCGCAATTAATAATAAAGCGGCGTGAGTACCATCAGGGATGTATTGCCGCAACGGCGTAAAGTATTGGGGTATAGGGGATGCAAACACAGCAATTTCTTTTTTAATCATGCCATCAGCATCAGCGATCGCTTGCCCAAATCTGGCTGCTGCCATAAATTGTGGGAAGATAATAATTACTTCTGCCCAAGGATAAGCCGGACCGAGGGGGATTTCAACTTCAGTGATAATACCGTTAATGCCCCAGGCGTGATTGACTTTTTGTACATCGTCGCCCCGGAGTTCAATCACATGTGGTTCATCTTCTAAAGTGACGACTTTTAATGCTAAAAGATTACCGCGATCGCCTAACAGTCCATATTGGATGGAACCAATTCCCCCACTACCACCAGCCACAAAGCCGGCAATCGTTGCTGTGCGGTAGGTAGAGGGTGCCATCCGCATTTCCCAACGGATTTCTCGTGCTTTTTTATCCAGTGCTGCTAATTTTACCCCTGCTTCGACGCGCGCTATTCCTGGTTTTACCCAACAGATTTCCTGCATCCGCGTCATATCAAGGATGACGCCACCGTGTAAAGGTACACATTGTCCATAATTTCCTGTTCCTGCACCCCTTACAGTTATCGGAACTCGATATTTTACACAAGTAGCTGCAATTTTTAATACTTCTTGTTCGTTGGCTGGCCGTAAGACTATATCCCCAACTTTTCCTGCTAATTTGGGAACAAGAACCGGGCTGAAGGTATGATAATCCTGGGATAATTTTGCCACTTGAGAGGAATCTGTAATCACTTCGATTCCTGGTAGAGAATTAATTAGGGCTTCTAAATCGTAGGGTTTTATATATGTTGTCATGGTTGCAATAAGGATACCAATGGCATAAAGTCAAGAGAATTATTTATAAATTTTATATATAGCAATGCTATCTGCAAAAGTGAACATTGAGAAAGCCACATCCCCGACTTGTTTAAAAAGTCGGGGATCTTGTTGTTTACGAATGATTTAGGAATGTTAGATATATTTATGTGTTTGCTAAAATTCTACTTATCTAAAACACTACAGCACAAGAAAACAAGATATTAGTATCTAAATTAATTAGCTTTTTATAAAGGTAGTAAAAATTTTTTACAGTAATTTCAAAGGGAACAAGGCACACCCCATTGATAAACTGGCTTTAAAAATTTTTTCATGGCTACTGATTGTTATTGACACAAGTGAAGTTCCCACAGGTATCAATAACAAATAAGCCATACTAGATATTATTTGCACCAATTAAGACTTTATATCAAGTCCGGTTAATTGCTTACGAGATCGTGTTTTATTGTTTGCAATTGGTTGGGAAGATTGTTTCAAACCCATTACCAATTACCAATTACCGACCCCGACGCATAACACAAGTGTTTAAGCGGACACGATATTAAATATTATTCCTTAGTCTTTGGTTGCATTTAATACAAAATATTATTTTATTCTTTGTGTTTTAACTTAATCGAAATGTACATTCGAGAATTAATTTTTGATTTACCAGAGAGTAGGGTTGAATTTCTAAGGCACGATTAAAAGCTGCGATCGCTTTGGCATACTCACCTAAAGCTGCGTAGCTTAAGCCCATGCCATGCAATGCCCCAAAGTGAACTGGGTTAATCTGAATAGCCATGAGACAATCAGTCAAAGATTTTTCATACTGGCTAGTAGTGTAGTAAAGAAAAGCACGACGATTCCAAGCTTCAGCAAAATCTGGTTGTTCATTAATTAACTCAGTCAAGACTGCTTCTGCTTGGGAAATTTGTCCTGAATCTAGTAACTTTTGACTGCGTTCAATCATTTCTAGCCCATAAATTCCCTTTTGCTGATACCAGATGCGCCAAAGCTTTTTTGTCGCTTGTTCGCGGACTGTTTCATCAGAATTTTTCAAGTCTTCAAGTAAGGAATTGACAAATAAAGAATCCATGAATTTGACGTGAGAGATAGTATCTTTGGATCAAATTTCGCACAAAATGTTCTCAAAATAAACTTCTTAATCGACTTTTAAAATTCACCTGATAAATTGCAAGTTACAGCAATAAATGTTTTGTTTGTTGTAGCTTGTAATACGATCTAGTGTTTCATTGCGTATCAATGGATAACTATTTTACAGAACATGTGGTCATCAACTATTGACGTTTGCCTGTTAACTGGTGACTAATAAGAAATATCCCAAGACAAAATAAATGACTATGCCAAAACAAAACAGCGTTTCCAGGCATATAGTTCTAACTTCTCATCCCAGCCGCTTTGGTCCCAAACCAATTCCTATCAAATGGGGAGCAAGCGATCCGATGGAACGGGGTCCTGTGATTGCCACTTTGACAAAGCAAGCACATCGTAATGTGATTGGCACTCATTCTGGCAGTTATGCGGTTTATCGTGCCTTAGCGGTGGCAAGTGGTGCATTACAGTCAGATCACAGGGCAGATCTCACTAATACTTCCCCAGTTGAGCATATCGGGCCGCATTCGAGTTGGTTTGACCCTGACAAAATTGTTTCTCTTGATCCTTTTGGGGCAATTGTAGGTGAAGTGTTTGCGCCTTACTACGAGCAAGGATATGATATTCGCCCTACTATTGCCATCACCAAAGCTCACATCAACATGCCCGAATTGTTAGAGGCAGTGACAAAAGGGCGCTTGGCGATCGATGGCAAGATCATGAAACCAGGTGGTGATTTGGTTGTCACCAAAGCTGCAATTGAACCTGTCTGGTATTTACCAGGAATAGCTAAACGCTTTCAAATCTCCGAGGGTGAATTACGGCGTGCTTTATTTGAACAAACTGGAGGCATGTTCCCAGAACTAGTTACACGGACTGATTTGGAGGTATTTTTACCACCAATTGGCGGTGTGACAGTTTATATTGTTGGGGATGTCGCAGCAATTACCGACCCCAATAAACCTTTAGCAGTACGGGTACATGATGAATGTAACGGTTCTGATGTCTTCGGCTCAGATATTTGCACCTGTCGCCCCTATCTAGTACATGGCATAGAAGTTTGTGTACAAACCGCCCAAGAAGGCGGTGTTGGGATCATAGTTTACTGTCGCAAAGAAGGACGTGCCTTGGGAGAAGTAACAAAATTCTTGGTTTACAACGCCCGCAAACGGCAAGAAGGTGGCGATCGCGCTGATGCCTACTTTGCTCGTACCGAATGTGTCGCGGGTGTTCAGGATATGCGCTTTCAAGAATTAATGCCAGATGTTTTGCATTGGTTGGGAGTTACCCGCATTGATCGCATGGTGTCGATGAGCAACATGAAATACAACGCCATCACCGCAGCTGGGATCGAAATTGTGGAACGCATACCTCTTCCTGAAGAGTTGGTTCCCGAAGATGCCCGTGTCGAAATTGAAGCGAAAAAAGCTGCTGGTTATTACACTACAGGCAAGGTGTTGGAGGTAGATGATTTAGCGGAGGTTAAGGGTCGTTCTTTGACAGATTAAGTTTATTGAAGGCTGAAGTATGAAGGCTGAAGTGTAAAGTAATTTCTCATTTCATCCTTCATCCTTTACACTTCAGACTTCTTTGAGAGGGTGTATCGGCTAGAGGAAGTTGGAATGGAAACAACCGCTAAGGCGCAGAGAATGCCAACAAAAGAAACTGAGGTGGTTGCTTATTTGCGATCGCCAATTGCCATCCGGGACCGTTGCGAACAAATATTTACAATGGTTGTTGCAGGCAAGTCCCATCATTTTGCTTGCGATTTAGATCAATTAGGACGGGTGGCAGATTATGTGATTGCAGTGATGCGGGATCAGTATCCCGATTTACAAATCCCGTTTCATAGTCGTTGGCGACATTTTGAAGCTGGAGGCGTACCACGTTTGGCTCTCTTGGATGAGAAGTTAGCTAACATGACACCTATCCAGAAAGCTGCTGCTAAGTTTGATTTAGCAATCATTAGTGTGTTACTGGATGCTGGTGCTGGCGATCGCTGGCATTTTTATGAAAAAGAAACTCAATTAGGCTTTAAGCGTTCTGAAGGCTTGGCAGTAGCTAGTTACCATATGTTTTGTCAAGGGCTTTTCGCCAGCGATCCCCATCAACCTTTACAAGTAAATGCCCAAAAATTACAACAGTTAACAGAACAAGAACTGGCCGATGGATTGGGTGCAACCGCAGAAAATCCCTTGGTGGGAATTGCAGGGCGATCGCAATTATTGCAAAAATTAGGTCACCTCCTGCTAGCTTTGCCCCAGATATTTGGGGAACAAAATCCCCGTCCTGGTAATCTGGTAGATTATCTTTTGGCGAAAGAAAAAAATAATCAGCTAGCAGCTGCAACTGTGTTAATTGCTGTTTTGGAAGGACTAAGTGACATTTGGCCTGGACGCTTGGAAATAGCCGGGTCAAATCTGGGAGATGTCTGGTTTCACTCAGCCGTCAGTGATGATGGTTTAGTTCCATTTCACAAACTATCTCAGTGGCTGAGTTATTCTCTGCTTGAACCTCTCCAAGAATTGGGCATAGAAATAACAAACTTAGATGCCCTGACTGGATTACCAGAATATCGTAATGGCGGCTTATGCCTAGACTTGGGATTGATTAAGGCCAAACATCCAGATATTTTTTCTCAGCCTCAGTCAGTAGCATCCGAAGTTATTGTTGAATGGCGTGCCTTGACTGTAATTCTTCTAGATCAAATCGCCGCTACAGTACGAACAAAGTTAGGCATGAGTAAGCAGGAATTACCACTAGTGAAAATTTTGCAGGGAGGAACCTGGACAGCTGGCCGAAGAATAGCTGCCCAACTGCGGACAGGTGGTATCCCTCCCATACAGATAAAAAGTGATGGCACAGTATTTTAGCAGCGACTCTTACGCAGGGGGTCCCTCCCCCAATCCCCACTCCCTTGGGGGAGTAGGGGCCGGTGAGTCCCCCATGAGCGACTGACGAACCCGTAGACGCGCAAGCGTCTTCTCACAAGAGTAGGGTTAGTAGTTAGTGGTTAGTGGTTAATGGTTAGTAGTTACTTGTTCTTTAAACTACTTACTTCTCACACTCCACCCTTACGGGAAGCCTATGAGCGCGTCTACACACTCCCCCCACCTCCCCACTGCCCCTAATCCCCACCTCCCCACTGCCCCCTATCCCCAATCCCCGATCACTAACATGGGAAATCAAGTAATACTAATTAAGCATCCATTAATTCAGCACAAACTAACGCTCATGCGTAAAGCTGAAACTAGTACGGCAAAGTTTCGCTTTCTCCTCAAAGAAATTAGTATGTTGTTGGCATATGAGGTAACGCGAGACTTACAGATCAAATGTGAACTAATTCAAACACCCTTAGCACCGATGAGTGCCCCTGTCCTCGCCTCAGACAAAAAGTTGGTTATAATTTCTATTCAACGGGCAGGACAGGGAATTTTGGACGGAATGCTAGAGTTGATACCATCAGCACGAGTGGGACATATTGGTTTATACCGCGATCCCAAAACCTTGATTCCCGTAGAGTATTATTTTAAAGTTCCTCACGACATAAACAAGCGAGATGTGGTGATAGTCGATCCCATGCTGGCAACTGGTAATTCTGCTGTCGCAGCAGTAGAAAGACTTAAATCCACTAATCCGCAATCAATCAAGTTTGTTTGCTTACTTGCTGCACCAGAAGGAATCGAACATTTCACCCAGGTACACTCTGATGTACCTATATACACTACGGCTATAGATGAAAAGTTGGATGAGCATGGCTATATCATTCCCGGATTAGGAGATGCTGGGGATAGATTATTTGGAACTAAATGAACTAGTCACTATCAATCAATTTTGACCGTTTACTATATTTTATTAAGGCAGAAGGAAAAAATTTAAGCATTCATCCTTCTTGCCTTATAATACCTACTTCGACAAGTTAATACGCATTTATAAACATAATCATGTATTCACTCTGTTTCTAGATATACGGGAAATTACTGCTTAAATATATTTATTTTTATACAAATAAACTGTATATCTGCTTGTTTTATGGTTCTTATGATGAATATTTGGATACCATCGCCATCTATTTATCACAAATGCTACGGTATTAAATGTTGTGCAATGTAAAACCACAGTGTGTCCACATTTACCAAAATTATTAATACTTCTTATGTATTTAAATATGAAAATCTTCTGAATGTTTTCCTAATTACAATTTCAGGGAAATTATTGACACTATAAAATTTCTTGTCAAACTCATACCATTTTGGATTTTGCGAAAAGTTTGTAGACGCGCTTTGCGCGTCTACAAAGCAGCGTCCCAGAGGAAATCTCAAAGCTTTGTAAGACAGATTTTGGATTGTGAAATATTTATTTAAATAAGCGTTTCAGGTTTCCATCTGTCATGATTATTTTTCAAATTGGTATCACTTTTACGAGAGATTGATAAAAGTAAAAATTTCAAGGGCAAATTATCTGCCCTTTTGTTCCAGACTTCTTTCGTAAGTCTGGAGCGAAAGAAATATTATCTATGCAAAATCTGGACAAAGATTTTGATAATTATGTTTGGTGTTTGGGCTTTTCTAATATAGGAAATTGATATGACAGCACCTACTATTGGACAATTAGAGAGAGAAATTTCCAATCGTATCCGTTCTCTTTATAATGTTGAACTTGGTTTGCGTCCTACGAAAATTAATTGCCATTTTTTTCATGGAGAATTAGCAATTACTCTCGAAAATTCTGTGACTAAAGTTGAGCAAATTTTGATGAAATCTGGTTCTGATATTCTGGCTGAGCAAGTAAGAATCGATGTAGACAGAATCATGGTTCCACAGATTCAAGATTTGATTGAGGAAGTTATCGGCAAACCAGTATTAGACTTAATTAGCCATACAAATTTAACAACGGGTCGTACGGGTATAATTGTTTTTATCGAAAATTTGCCTGAGGTTCGCAATCCTCAAGCTATTCCTAAAGCTCGTAAAAAAAATGTTGCAGTTAAAAGTTAGCGGTTGGTGGTGTAAAAGTCAAAATTCACAAAGATTTTTAATTTACATCTGTCTTGAAAATGGGTGTGGGGGTTTAAGGGTGTAGGGGTGTAGGAGGAGTTAAATTTTCATTCTTTCGTTGTGGGCATATTTGCCTGTGGGAGTCTTGCAAGAGTTGCAACAGGTAGGAGGAGGCTGAGCCTCCAAATCCTTGTTACCAGGTTCAACTGGTAACAAGAATTAGAGCCTCTGGCTCTTGTTGATCTTGGTGCAAGTTATCAGTTTTAACGGACTTAGGGTATTACTTGGAAATAAATTTCCAAGCGGATTGTAGCAACAATGAAATAGCCCTGCTTAGTTAAAAGAGTGTAATAAGCTAAGATGGCGACGAAGACAAAATTGTATTTGATGGAAATTAAAAGGTTTGGCGATGCAATCAACAGCCCCCGTCTGGAGAGCAGGATTGAAATCTTCTGCACTGCTTCCAGATGTTAGCCCAATAATTGGTATTTGATTGGTTTCTGGATTACGCTTGAGATAATAGATAACTTGGATACTACTTAAGTCAGGCAGAACCATATCTAAAAAAATTAAATCTGGTTTATGAGTTTGTGCCAGGATTAAAGCTCTTACCCCTTGTTTGGCATACATGCATGAAAATTCTAGTTTCTTAAGATAACTATTGAGAATTTCTATTTCATGTAGATTTGGTTCTACAACCAAAATTAATGGCTTCCCATGCATAAACATTAAGAATCCTCACACATCAAGTCACTATTTGGGAAAAATCTTCGGTAATGAGTGATTTTTCTCAACAGATGTACGAGGTTTCCTCCAGGCGGCTGATGCTACTATGTGCGGTCTGAAACGGATGAACTCGTGTGTGACTGACTAGGTTGGGTATCTGCGCTGCTATTCAGGATAGAACAACCACAAGCTAGTAGCAACACCAAGCTGATATGTTGCTAGTAAATGTACGCATAGTCAAGAGATAGTTGACAAATCTTTATCTTAGTTAAGTTGTTGTGCGCCATAGCGATCGCTTGCGTTCTTCAAGGGAAATGGGTATTGGGCATTGGGAATAGCTAAAAACGCCGTTCCAGACGAGAACGCATACGTTTGAGCAGATGCTTTTTTTGGGGCTGCCAATCGATAGTTGACACGCAAGTCTTGATAAGGCTGAGGTGTTAATAACATATGATAGACAGCAGTCAAAATCCGATGAGCCACAGCGACAATAGCTCTGCTTATTTAAAATACCTCATCTTCCCTACCGCACCACCATTCACCTAAGTTCATTAAATCTTGGTGAATATCAGCCAAAGTATCAGCGTATTCATTTTCTGAAAGTGCTTCGCGCAGTTCTTGCAGTTTCTTCAATCGCAGTTGTACCATCAGCCAGGGTTTGGCAATGCTGTCGGTTGCTTCCATGTACTGGGCTAAGTCTTTGCTATCCATGTCTTTTATTTCTCAATTGTTGAATATATAAGTTGCTTTAATACAATGATGAATCAAAACAGTCACGATTCCGGTCGTGACTGTCTTAAGTTTTAGTGAATCAATTGATATTTCAGCTAATAAACAGTTATCAGTTATCAGTTTTTGATCACTGTTTACTGATAACTGTTCACTGAATTTAAGCCGTAGCGTATTGTTCAGCTACAAAGTCCCAGTTCACCAATTGATCCAAAAAGTTCTTGATAAATGCTGGACGAGCATTGCGGAAATCGATGTAGTAGGCGTGTTCCCAAACATCTAGGGTTAAAAGTGCCTTCTTACCGTGAGCAAGAGGATTCTCAGCATTAGGTGTCTTCATTACCTTTAAGGTGTCACCATCATCGATTAACCAAGCCCAACCGCTACCAAACTGAGTCGCTGCGGCATTAGAAAACTCTTCTTTAAATTTATCAAAGCTACCAAAATCTTTTTCAATTTTGGTAGCTAAATCACCTGTAGGTGTACCACCACCTGCCGGCTTCAGACAGTTCCAGAAGAAAGTATGGTTCCAAACTTGGGCAGCATTATTAAAAACACCTGTTTTGGAGGAATCTTTAAAAGAAAGTTGGATTACTTCTTCCAAGGACTTATCAGCAAGCTCTGTACCTTCAGTGAGTTTGTTGAGGTTATCTACATAAGCTTTGTGATGCTTACCATAATGGTACTCGAAAGTTTCAGCTTTCATACCGTATGGCTCTAAAGCATCAAATGCAAAAGGAAGGGGGGGCTGTGTAAATGCCATTTTGTGAAATCCTCTCTTTACCGTTATCCAGTTTAGAGCTTCTGCTGAAGCTTCGGAAAATAAATAACTCAGTGTTCAGCTGCTTTTAACAGTTATCAGTTATCAGTTATCAGTAAAGGGCGCATCTTCGCTTAGGTTTAAGTCCCTGACCAATTGATCAAAAGTGTTGATAGCGCTTATCTGAGCGTCACGATAGGCCTCACTGATAACTGTTCACTGTTCACTGAATTTAGGTTGCTGAAAACAGGCAATAAAACTTAATAACTTGATTCTACTAGCAAACGTGGTAATGGAAGCGTCAATCTTAAGTTACATGCTGACGAAAATGCTACCAAAAAACTTGTATTTGAGTATTAATACTAAAACATCTATCGTAGGTTTGATTTTAAACTCAGAGCAAATATTAGCTAGCAAACTCAGCAGATGTAAATCTCACTAGCAGGGAGCTTAACTATAAAATTTATTAGTTATTTTTATGACTTTATCGTAAATAGTCAGCCAAAAAAATCCAAAGGCTTAATGTAGTTATTTTTATAATCATACTTTAAGTACAAAATAGAATTGAAGCAGCAAAAATCTTGACATTTAAATTAATATATGCATTCAAAACTCAGTAAAAGTAGCTTGTTTTAACATCAAAAAAAGAGCAGATTTATAGATAGCGATCGCCATCAAGAGAAAAAACTAGAAATAAATATACTTGTTGATGGTAAGTATATTGAATCAATGACTAGTCGCATTTTCCCGAATTTACCGATTACTGAAGTACTTCCCGAGTGTTTAAACAGAAGTAAAAATTTTGCTATGAATGCTACTATGAAAGCATTTAGAGCTTTGGTTAGAGAACTCAAATAATCATACTCTTCAATATTTAATATACGCAATAATAAATATGAATACAGCAACAACAGTACAACAATTAGAAGCCCAATTAATAACGCCAGAAAACTTTGCTCGTTACGGACAGGTAATTTTTCCTAGTAAAGACGGTAAAACCTTCGATACAGAAGATGCTCAATTAAAATTAAATCAAGGCATACCCCGGTTTTATATTATGCATTTGGAACGTCGCGGACGGAAATTTCACAAAATCACTCGCCACGTCCAATGTACTCAATGTCTGGGTTCATTAGAAGGCAAGGACTGGTTAATTGCGGTTTGTCCTCCTAATAATGATACGAATGAACCAGATTTAGAAAACATTTCTGCTTTCCGTATTCCTGGGAATTGTTTTATCAAGTTAGAGGTGGGAACTTGGCACGCCGGACCTTATTTTGAGCATGAGAGCGTGGATTTTTACAATTTAGAATTGAGTGATACGAATATGGTGGATCATTTCACTTATGATTTTTTGCAGAATCAGCAGATAGAGTTTGAGATTGTTTAAAGATTTAGGTTACATCAATTATGCATGAAGAATGAACCACAAAGTCACTAAGACACCAAGAATTCGATTTGATATAGTACTCTTTTTCAGTTATCCTACCTAATCCAAAGCGATCGCAACCAACTAAGTCCGTCAGGAACTTAAGTCTTGACTTGCATTATTAATGCATCGGCTTACATTATTTGAGAAACTCAGATCCCCGACTTCTATAAGAAGTCGAGGATCTTTGGGACTTTTCCTACACCCCTATACCCTTACACCCCACACCCATTTTCATATCAGTTGTAACGAAATCAAATTGGGGTGAATGTTACCATATTTAAATTTTTTCTTGGTCAAAGTAAAACTGCGATCGCTCACTTCCACCTAAAAGTCCTAACCAAAAAATTTCCAACTACTCTGTTTGAGGTCTCCTACTCTTTACTTGCCGACCCAACAATTTCTCATTTAACCAATGACTAATAACTCTAATAACTAACAAGCACCACAGCTAGCTCTCTGCTTGCAAAGCAAAAGAAATGACAAAGGGATGAAGGCTAGGTTCTGTTAACCTGGATTTAATTTTTATCTGTTTGTAGCAAAATAATTAACTTAACAGAAAAAAAATTCTCAAACTATTGTTAACAATTGTAAAATTCATATCTTCAAGACTAGAAACATAATTTTTATCTAGTTACACTAACAAAAAGAGTGCGTGTGCTGTTACTAATTAAAAAAAGGCGTGGTTCTCTAGTTTAGATGATCCCTGTTCAACTGACTCTGAAAAATTTCCTCAGTTACCGTGATGCAACTTTAGATTTTCGCGGCTTGCATACGGCTTGTATTTGTGGAGCGAATGGCGCTGGAAAATCTTCTTTGTTGGAAGCTATCACCTGGGCAATTTGGGGCGAAAGCAGAGCCAATTCTGAAGATGATGTTGTTCACACCGGTGAAAAAGAAGTTCGAGTAGATTTCGTTTTTAGAACCAGCCAACAGCAAACTTATCGAGTGATTCGTACGCGCGCTCGTGGTGGTAGTAGTGTTTTGGAATTTCAAATCGAAACCCCAAATGGGTTTCGCTCACTCACTGGCAAAGGAATGAGGGCAACTCAAGATGTGATTTTGCAGCATATTAAACTAGATTACGATACTTTTATTAACTCTGCCTACCTGCGTCAAGGTCGGGCAGACGAATTCATGCTCAAGCGTCCGAGCGAACGCAAAGAAATATTAGCGGAATTATTAAAACTTAATCAATATGATGACTTAGAAGAACGGGCAAAAGATTTATCGCGTCAGTTTAAAGCTAAAGCCGAAGAGTTAGAACGCTCGTTGGAGTCGATGAAAATTCAACTGCAACAACGAGATGCGATCGCAACTCAAAGAGTCACCTTAGAAAACGAACTCAACCAACTCCAACAAGTACAAGCTTTTGAGAATATCAAACTCCAAAGTTTGCAAGTTGTCCAGCACCAACGGCAAAACTGGGAAGAGCAACTGAATTTTGTCAGACAGCAATATCAAAATTTAACTCAAGATTGTGATCGCCTAGAGCAAGAACGGGGAGCAGTTGGCAGTCAGCTAGCCACATTAGAAGAATTATTAGCTCAAGAAGCACAGATCAAAGCCGGATACAGCCACTACCAAAATTTGCAATCTCAAGAAGAAGCCACAAGCGCCAAATTTGCAGAATACACCCGCGCTCAAACCACCCGTCAGCAAAAGCAACAACAGCTTAACAAACAAATTAACGAAATAGAACGACAACTGCAACAAGCACAAGCGCAATTAGAAGCATTACGTCAGCAAGAAGCAGAAATTCAACAAACTCTCAACAAATCAGGTGAAGTAGAAGCAGCTTTGTCTCAATTAGCAGCAGCACGTCAGCGTCTAGCTCAATTAGATGAACTGCAATTACAAGTGTCTCCCTTGCTGCAACAACGAGCAACTTTACAAAATCAAATCCTGCGGGTGCAAGCAGGGTTAGTAGCGCGATTAGAACAACTAGAAGCCACACAAAACCAATTACAATCGCAGCAGCGACGCCAACCGCAACTGCGACAAGCAGTGATGGAAGTAGCAATGCAGATTGAAGAGTTAGAGAAAAAGCGGGTATATCTGCAACGAGTTCAAGAAAAAGGACAGGAACGGCGTAACTTTATTGAACGGCTACAAGCTCATCAACGCGATTATGAAAGATTGCTAGGAGAACTAGAGCAAAAAATCCAAATGCTGCAAACTCCCAATGCCATTTGTCCTTTATGCGAACGGTCTTTGGATGAGCATCACTGGAATCGAGTTGTAGACAAAACTAAATCTGAGTATAAAGATACAGAAGGACAATTGTGGGTAGTCCGAGAACAAATGGCTGTCTCAGACAGAGAAATTCAGGTACTAAGGCAAGAATACCGCGATATATCTCAGCAATTATCTCCCTACGACACATTGCGAGAACAAAGAGGACAACTCGCAGCCAAGTTACAGGCGACAACCGATGTTGAACAACAATTACAAGATATCGCCGCCCAAAAACAACAACTAGAGCGATCGCTGCAACTAGGTGAATACGCACCCGACAAACAAGCCGAACTTCAAGAGTTAGAAAATTATCTGCAACAACTCAACTATCATGAACAAGACCATGCCCTCGCTCGCAGCGAAGTAGAACGCTGGCGTTGGGCAGAAATTAAACAAGGACAAATTAAAGACGCACTCAAGCGACAAACTCAAATAGAAGCAAGAAAACCAGAACTTCAGGCACAAATTGCTCAGTTGCAAACAAAAATTAAACAAGAGGCGATTGATTCTGAATGCGCTAAAGAAATCGCCGCCTTAGATCGCTACGTTGCTGAACTTGGCTACGACACTGAACAGCACAACAACCTCCGCCTAGCTGTACGCAAAGCCCAAGCCTGGCAATTACGCCACCAGCAACTACAGGCTGCACAACAGCAGTATCCGCAATTAAAAACAAGAGCGCAAGAATTAGAGGTAGCTTTACAGGCAAGATGGGCAGAACGGCAAAGACTAAAAGGCCAAATTGAAAGTATTGTCAGTCAACTTGAAGAAACAGCCAATCCTCTAGAGCAAATTCAAGCCTTAGAGCAACAACTCACAACTCGCCGCCGCCAACTCGACGAACAAATTAGCCAGTTGGGGCGCTTGGAACAGATGGCGCATCAACTAGAAATGCTGCAAACTCAATACGAGCAACAGCAGCAACAACAGCAACAAGCCAAAGAACAATACCGTGTTTACCAGGAATTAGCCCTAGCATTTGGTAAAAATGGTATCCAAACCCTGATGATTGAAAACGTCTTGCCGCAACTAGAAGCAGAGACAAATCAACTACTTTCCCGCCTCAGCGCCAATCAGTTACATGTACAATTTATTACACAAAAAGCAGGACGTAACGGTAAAGCAACCAAGAAAAATAGCAAGTTAATTGATACTTTAGATATTTTGATTGCCGATGCTAGAGGAACGAGAGCCTATGAAACTTACTCTGGTGGAGAAGCGTTTAGAATTAACTTCGCGATTCGTTTAGCTTTGGCAAAATTACTTGCACAACGTGCTGGGGCGGCTTTGCAAATGCTGATTGTCGATGAAGGCTTTGGTACACAGGATGCAGAAGGATGCGATCGCCTGATAGCAGCAATTAATGCGATCGCCCCAGATTTTGCTTGTATTCTCACAGTGACACATATGCCTCACCTCAAGGAAGCCTTTCAAGCCCGGATTGAAGTGAATAAAAGTCAGCAAGGTTCGCAGTTGCGTTTGATGGTTTAACAGCTAGAGTCAGTAGGCGATAATAATTAATATTGCTTTGATAAAAGTACGGTAGCTATGACTGAGTTACTTGAACAAGCGATCACCAAGTTAAAAACACTTCCTGCCAGTGAACAGGATGCGATCGCGGCAATGATTTTGGCAGAACTCGAAGACGAAGTGCGATGGGATGCGACCTTTGCCAAGTCTCAAGATGCTCTCGCTAAACTAGCAGCCGAAGCAATGGCTGAGCATCGCGCAGGCAAAACCCAAGAATTAGATCCAGAAACATTGTGAAGTCGCGTACTACTGCTCAGTTCCGCAAAGCGTTTGCGGATCTGCCTGAGCAAGTTCAAGAGCAAACACGCCAAGCGTATCGCCAATTTAAACAAGATCCGGCTCATCCAAGCCTGCGCTTCAAAAAGGTGCATTCAGAATTACCAATTTATTCTGCTCGGATCAGCAAAAGTTATCGTGCAGTTGGACAGTTAGACGGAGATACAGTCATTTGGTTTTGGGTCGGTTCCCATGCGGAGTATGATAAGTTACTCTCTCAGTTTTTGTGACAGTAGCCTAACACAGCATTGTAGATGAAAGATGTGATCGCCTTAACATCGCTTGCATATGTTTCGTGATCGCACACTGAAGTTAATATACTGTGGTTGATAGTCGATCTAAAAATAATGCCTAAGAAGATTAGGGAGTTAAAACAATGGTTACGCCAAGTAGGTTTTACTGAACTCCCAGGAAAAGGAAACCACACTAACTGGATACATTTATATGCTGGAAAGCTAACGGTTTCAGGGAAAGATAGTTCGGATGCTAAACCCTACCAAGAATAAGGATGTCCAACAAGCTATAAAAGAGGTAGAGTCCAAACAACAGCAGGAGAAGCAGGAAGATGAGTAAATTTAAGTATCAAATGTTAATTCAATGGTCTGTTGAAGACAACTGCTTCTTAGTTGGATTTCCTGATTTTCCCGGACAGCGTTGGCGCACTCATGGCGATATTTATGAGGAGGCTGTGACAAACGGTATTGAAGCCTTAGAATCCCTAATTATGGCTTACGAAGCCACAAATGAACCGCTTCCACAGCCAACAGTTTATCAAGTTGCGTAATTGAGCTTATTACTATACGTGTCAGAATTGGTGATGCGATGGGCTATGTTCCGCAGTAGGCGATCGCTATTACTGTATTAGTAGGGATGGGTAGCGTGATCGCACTCCTGTTATAGTTCACTCGCAAATTCTCAGTAAGATAAAAACTGAGACTAAATAATCACAAATAATACCAATTCAAATAATGTTTGCGACAGATAACCCCACCCCAACCCTCCCCTTGCTAAGGGGAGGGTGCCGTTAGGCGGGTGGGGTCTTATATAATCCATGTGTTGTATTCTTTTTTCAAATTGGTATAAATTATGTCTAGGCTCATGGAGGCACAGCAAAAAACTCGCAATGGCAATCATGCTATTGTCATTGGTAGTGGAATGGCCGGACTGTTGAGTGCAAGAATTTTAACTGAACACTTTGAACGTGTCACCGTAGTAGAACGCGATCGCTTACCACAACAGCCAGAAATACGTCAGGGAGTTCCTCAAGCAAATCACGTCCATGCATTACTAACTCAAGGGTATCGCATTCTAGAAGACTTATTTCCTGGGATTGAAGAGAAACTAATTGCAGCAGGTGCGCCTTGTGTAAACTGGGCAATAGAATCATGTTTTTTTCATGCATGGGGTTGTGCAAAGCGTAGTTCTTCAGACTTAATTACTCATACTTGCAGTCGTCCTTTTCTGGAGTGGGTAGTTCGTGGTTATCTGAGTAGCGATCGCCAGGTGGAATTTTTATCAGCAACTCAGGTAAAAGGTTTACTAACTGATGCAACTAATTCTAGGGTGACAGGAATAAAACTACGTTGTCTTGATGATGCACAACCACAGGAACTAACATCAGATTTAGTTGTTGATGCTAGTGGACGTAACTCTCAGTTACCCAAGTGGTTGGAGGAAATTGGCTATCAATCTCCTAGTGAAACCGTAATTAATTCCTTTTTAGGTTACAGTACTTGTTGGTACGAATCACCAGAGAATTTACAAGCAGATTGGAAGGTGCTTTACGTAACTTCCAAACCACCTGATGACAAACGGGGTGGAGCAATATTTCCAGTAGAAGGTAATCGCTGGGGTGTAATTTTGGTTGGTATCAGCCGAGACTATCCACCGACTGATGAAACTGGGTTTATGGAATTTGCGCGCAATCTCCGTACTCCCGAAATTTATGAATTCCTCAAAGACGCTAAACCCGTTTCTTCAATCTATGGTTATCGACGTACAGAAAATTGCTGGCGTCATTACGAAAAGCTTGCTCACATACCAGATGGTTTGGTAGCAATTGGTGATGCTGTGTGTAGTTTTAATCCTGTTTATGGTCAAGGAATGACAACTGCTGCTTTAGGGGCGCTAAGTTTGCAAGACTGCTTACAAAAACAGTATCAAAACCAACACAATCTCACAGGATTAACAAAACGTTTCCAAAAGCAACTTGCAAAAGTTTTAGAAACTCCTTGGTTGATGGCAACAAGTGAAGATTTTCGTTGGGAAACTACCGAAGGTGGAAAACCAGACCGACTTACCCGACTGATGCATCAATATATGGATAGATTATTACAGCTTTCGGTTAGTGACCCTGATATTTACCGGAGTTTTTTGGCAGTGATGCACATGACTAAGCAGCCAGCATCACTGTTTGCACCAAATCTTTTGCTGCGAGTGTTAAAAAATGTTGGCACAAAGTAAAAAAGTTCATCATTGAACTTCAAAACTTTGGCGATGAGTTGTAGAGATTTGTGAATGAGTATTAGAATTTTGTCAACGAGTATTTGAGATTCAGCCACGAGTATCAGAACTTCGTCAACGAGTATTTGAGATTCATTCACGAGTATCAGGACTTGGTGAACGAGTGTTTGAGATTCATTCACGAGTATCAGGACTTGGTGAACGAGTATTTGAGATTCATTCACGAGTATCAGGACTTGGTGAACGAGTTTTTGAGACTCAGCCACGAGTATCAGAAATGATTTTGGCAGAACTCGAACATGAAGTGCGATAGGATGCGACTTTTGCCAAGTTTCAAATTTAGATATCACTTGGTTTGTTAAACAACTCCAAAATTTCCCTACAAAAATGCTTTAGCTTTTCGCTTATATCTTCTGAAGGCTGGGTTGCGCCTACAAAATTCCAATTTTCTATGGTTGAGAGTCGCCATTGTTCACCCAAGTGGCTAAATCCTGCTACTTCCACACCAATTGCACGACGTAAATTACTTACAGGATCTTCGTAAAAACGGATCTGAATCAAGATACTGCGGCTACGCCATGATTTGCTTACCCCAGGAAAGTGAAAGCCGATATCTATGGAATCTGGATCGATTAACTCTCTGGTTTGTGGATCATTTGTCCACGGTTTGAGATCAGATCTAGCGTCAGGGAACTGAAATTTAAATAGATTAACAGCTGTAGCAATCTTGCTGGCGAATTCTAAGTTAGTTCCCATTTCAGCTGCGTTCACGAAAACACTCTCCCCAATTTGTGTTTACTAATGGACGATGCGACGAAATTAAAACCGCCAGAAGGCTCTTGAATATGGAGTTTCAGCCTATTAGGCTATCAACATCTTGATATTTTTGGCAAATTTCCAGTTAGGTTTTCTTAACAATATTTATATTAGAGTTAGATTGTGGTCTAGACTACTTATTTTAAGTAATTATACTCAAAATATCAAGACAAAAAAAGAATTTCGGCAAAATACCTTGCTAATCAGAACAAGATGTTACACGCTCCGATCTAAAATGACACTGTTAATCGGTAATACATAAGCTTAGTTTATGGCGCGTCAACGCTCACTCTTGTCACTAGTTCTAGTTCTTTTAGCAACATTTCTGATCAGCTGTGGTGGTCCTAGTGTAGCTACAGCACCTCCAACTTATACCCCCACACAGATCGAGAAAATTCAGGGATACCTGCCTAAAATCGAAGCTGTGCGCGATCGCTCTGATGAACTCAAAGAGCTGATCCAAGATAACAATTGGGTAAATGTTGGTAATTTTATCCACGGTCCTATGACAGAAGCAAGGCTAAACATGACTTACATCATTCCTAACCTTCTGCCTCAAGATCAACCAAAAGCGCGTCAAGTGGCGCGAGAAATGTTTAACCATCTGGTTCAAATCGATCAAGCCACTGAATCTGCCAATTCTCTCAAAGCTTTGAGTAATACCAAGGCTGCATTTGCAGATATTGACAATTTCCTGAATTTGCTTCCAGAAGCTAGCACTTCAGCAGAAGCTGGTTAGGCGTAATTAGTTACCAGTGATCAGTTATCAGTTATCAAACTAAATTGCTCACTGATAACTGTTAACTGATAACACTCCCTTGTCTATTCTCAAAAACTATGAATGTTGTTATTATCGGCTGTGGTGCAGTTGGAGCTGCGATCGCCTATGAACTTAGTCTAGTCAAAGGGCTAAATATTACAGTTTTCGATAAACAACCACCCGCACAAGCTGCTACAGGGTCAGCGTTGGGCGTTTTAATGGGTATTATCAGTCATAAGATCAAAGGCAAAGCTTGGCAACTGCGTCAAATTAGCATTCAACGCTACGAAAGCCTAATTCCAGAACTAGAGGAACTCACAAATAGCAAGATTCCTTTTAACCGTCAAGGAATTGTCATGCTATTGATGAAGAACGCAGATGCTTCTGTATCAGATGAAGAAATCTCACGCTGGGAAAAACTAACCAAAATTCGCCACACTCAAGGATACCAGCTAGAGATTTGGGATACTGCTAAACTACAAAATTTCTGTCCCCAGGTAGAAGATAAAAATATTATTACTGCTGTCTATTCTCCTCAAGATCGCCAACTAGACCCGACAGCACTGACATTGGCTTTAGTTACAGCCGCCCAAAAGAACGGTGTAACTTTTAAATTTGGCGTGAATGTTTTGGGGATAACCCCATCCGTAAGCAGGCAGGAGGGACACTTTTGCCAGCAATTAGAAACAACAGAGGGGAAAATAGCAGCAGATTGGTTTGTAATTGCTGCTGGACTTGGTTCATCACCATTAGCAGCACAATTAAACTATTCGGTTGATATTCGTCCTGTACTAGGACAAGCTTTACAACTACGATTAGGATACTCTTTGGGTAATCCCGATTTTCAGCCAGTCATCACTGGTAATGATGTGCATATAGTTCCTGTGGGTAATGGAAATTACTGGGTAGGTGCAACGGTTGAGTTTCCCACAAATGGCAATCATGAGATAACACCCGACCTAGAATTGCTTGAGTCTGTAAAACAACAAGCGATCGCCTTATGTCCTGATTTAGCAAAAGCCACCACTATCCGCACTTGGTCTGGTTTGCGTCCCCGCCCTCAAGCACGTCCCGCCCCTATCATAGAGAAATTATCAGGCTTTAGTAACGTCCTGCTTGCTACCGGACACTATCGTAATGGCATTTTACTTGCACCCGCCACTGCTGACGCAATTCGTGAGATGATTATCTCTAATTAGAAAAAAAGCAGGTTTGTAGTAAGGACTTTAGTCCTTAAACATTTAAGCGCTGAAGCGCTTACTACAAACCTATTTATTTTATTGACGCCCTTGCATTTTTAATAAAATGTCCATAACAGAACATAAAATTACCGTAGATTCACAAGAATGGTTTTACAGATTAGCAGAACCAATTGGTAGAACTGATTTATTACCAGTTTTGTTAGTACATGGTTTAGTCTCGCAGAGTTACAGTTGGCGTAAAATTTTACCTGCATTAGCACAACAAGGAACAAAAGCGATCGCACCAGATTGGATTGGTTTTGGATTTTCCTCTAAACCTGAAAAAAGAAATTTTGCTTATACTCCCGATGCATTTATTACAGCTTTAGAAGGATTAGTTAAAGCGTTAGAATTAGAACGTTTTTCTTTAGTTGTACAAGGTTTTTTAGGTTCTGTAGGGTTGCAATATGCCTTACGTCATCCAGAACAAATTGCCAATATTGCTATCATCAATACACCAATTTCTGGCACTGCTCAATTACCTTGGAAAATTCAACAAATGGGTCTACCTTTAGCAGGTGAAATGATGACCCAAGACCCCTTATTAGTAGACCGAACTTTAGAAGGTGGTAGCCGTTATGTCATCCCTGACAAAGATTTAGACGTTTACCGTCAACCATTTTTGAAAACATCTGCTGCTGGACGCGCCCTTCTGTCAACAATTCGCAATTTACAACTAGCAAAAGCCATGACAGAAATCGAAACTGGTTTCAAAGATTGGCAACAACCAATATTAATTCAATGGGGAGTGATTGATCCTTGGTTGAATGTAGATATGGCAGAAAATTTTGCTAAAGCTGTACCAAATGCAGAATTAGTCAAATTAAATAATGTTGGGCATTATCCACAGGAGCATTACCACGAAACTATTTTGCAAGATTTGTTGCCCTTTGTGCGTCGTGCTGAGTCTAGTTGACGTAGAAAATAAAGAAATGGATGTTGCACAAATTGGGATGAAAATTGAAGAAGGCAGAAGTACGGAGGCAGAGGACAGAAGGGAATTAAAGGGGAATACCACCGGACATGCCGCTTTGCGTCTTGTGACCCCCAGGAACATTGCAGACCAGTAAATCGAAGATTTACTGGGGGTCTTAAACCCATTTGGCAGAGGGTACAGATGGCTCAATCACAAACGAAAACTTTAGATCTTAGCCATCTGCCCGAAGCCTTTCTTGATAAACCACTAAGTCATCAAGACACCAAGAATTGAATTTTCTATTTGTAAGAGTCGTTTAGTAGGGTGTGTTATGCCGAAGGCTAACGCACCTTAAATTGTTGGTAGTGCCGTACTCTCGCCGATAACACACCCCTTGTATATTAAAGGTTTTCTTGTTTATATAAGGGCGATCGCACATGGCTTCTAGTTTAATAGTTTACAAATCTCTTCAGCGCATCTATGTAATTGGGTAAATTACGCTACCATACTGTTCTGTCAGTCTATCTATCGCATTCTTTTTTCAAATTGGTATTATACTCCTCATCTGTTGGGAGAACGAGGGGTCAGACCCACCATTCGCCAACAGCATCTTTCAAAAAGTCGGGGATTTGGCTCTCTCAATAGAAGATGTTCTTAAATAACCTGTACAGACGGCTGCATTAACAAAACAGACCGACGGATTAATAAAACAGACCGACGGATTAACAAAACAGACCGACGGATTAACAATGTAGGTCAATAACTAGGTAAGTGAAAATAACTTATCTCCCTTCCCTTGTCCCCCAATTTAGCAGATGTGAGTAATAACAAATAAGCGATCGCTCAACACAAGCCAATTCTTGGTTTAATTTAGGTTTTAGAAAAGGAGAGCATCCTACTAAATGTGTAACTTTAATTTACATATGGGATTGTGACTGACCCAGGAGAATGAAGAAACGAACCACAAAGAACGCAAATTACACAAAGATCAGAGAATTGTCAAGGGTTTTGGTGTCATCCCGTGAATTTTGGAAAAATTGGGATGTAATCTAGAAAAGTAGGTCTGTGCGACTGTTTAAAAAGATAGTTACCATTTAAAATAATCAGCTACAGAATATCTGAGCAGTAAAAGTGCCGTACTTAATCTACGCTCCTGACACACCAAATGAGAGAGTTTATGAGTTGAAACAAGGATTTAATACCCTTGGTCGTAAAATTGATAATACTATTGTCTTGTTGGAAGAAACCGTATCTCGTTACCACGCGCAGATTCATGTCAGCCCCAATGGAGTAATGATTAAAGACTGTGGTAGTCGTAATCATACTTTTGTTAATCAAGTAAAAATTACTGTCTCTCAACTCCGTGATGGCGATGCGATCGCTTGTGGTCAACTCCAGTTAAAGTTTGTTCATTCCTTGAAGAAATCTCAGTCAAAGCCTGTCGGAGACAATAAGGAATTATTAAGCGAACATTTAAAACAAATTCCTCTGCCCCAAAATGAATCTCAACTTCAGAATTTGGTGGCGCACAAGCCTAGCGATGACTCAATTATCAAGTTGAAGTCTCGCAATACTCAGCAACAAACAGTCAACAAACTCAAAATTCTCTTAGAAGTCAGCAAACAACTTTGTTTGCCTGACGAACCCGAACAACTTCTGCACAAGATCCTTGATCTACTATTTCAAATTATGAGCATCGATCACGCGGTGATTCTCTTGGTCGATGAAAAGTCTCAACAACTCGAACCAAAAGCCACTAAGTTCAGGGAGGATCTTGTTGGTTATCAACAGCTTTACAGTCGCAAAATTGTCAATCTCGCTTATGAAAGCGGGGATGCAATTATCACTCAGGATGCTAGACACGATCAGCGATTTAACGATTCTTTCTCGGTTGTCCGAGAAGCAATTCAGAATTGTATGTGTGTACCTCTCAAAACCTATACGCAAGTTATTGGGGTGTTATACGTCGATAATTTATCTCCTTCTGTCACCTATACCGATGAAGATTTAGAGTTTTTAAGTGCTTTGGCTAACCAAGCCGCAGCAGCAATTCACATGTCTGGCGAATTTTACAAACGAGAACAAAAGCTCAAACAAGAAGTATTAGACTTAAAAATTCAAATTGACCAAGCAAAAAAAGAAAGCGATATTGCTGAGATTGTGAACCTCGATTATTTTCAAAGGTTGCAGGAATACGCTGAGCAGTTTAGAAACAAAGATAATCTTACTTGAACATAAAGCAGAAGGCAGACGGCAGACGGCAAACGACAGAAGAGAGAATTTATTTTCCCTCTGCTATGCACTGACTTTTCACGGGATCTAGAAAACCTCTCTCCTACAAGGCTACCGTGTACACACAAGTCGGAAAAACCTTATCCACAAAAAATTTGAGTCTGGTAGGGTGCTTTATGGACGTTAGTCCAACGCACCGCAAATCTTTGGTGGTGCGTTACGCTGGCGCGGTAACACACCCTACGAAACTGGAAAAACTTTACACTTCTTTATCACTCAACTCCATTCCCAGCAATTGCCGTACAAGATTTTGCCGTAACCTGGATATTTGAGAGTAGAAACACAGGTTAAAATTCATGGCTTATTCTTGGTTTAAAGCATTTCATATAATCGGCGTTGTCGTTTGGTTCGCTGGGTTATTTTATTTAGTGCGTCTTTTCATCTATCACATCGAAGCTGAACAAGAACCAGAACCAGCAAAGACGATACTAAAAAATCAGTATCAAATCATGGAAAAGCGCCTCTACAACATTATCACCACTCCGGGAATGCTGGTGACTGTGGCGTGTGCAATTGGGTTACTGGTGACGCAACCAGAGTTTTTAAAACAAACTTGGTTACACTATAAACTCGGATTTGTGGCACTTTTACTTGTTTATCATCATTACTGCGCTCGTTTGATGAAACAGTTGGCAGAAAATAGATGCAAATGGACAAGCAAACAGATGCGTGCCATGAATGAAGCACCAACTGTTTTACTGGTGGTGATTGTGATGTTGGTTGTCTTTAAAAATAGTTTGCCTACAGATTTGACTGCTTGGGTTATTTTTGGCTTGGTTGTGCTGATGGCGGTGACTATTCAGCTTTATGCTAAAAAGCGCAGACTTGATAAAGAGAAGCAATTAGCAGAAATGACACAGATTCCTCAGCAGCAAGCTTAGGTAATTATGCCTGAGATGCAATAAATTAAGAAATGTAAATAAAATTTCTTTGGCATCTCAGGGATCAATATGAACGATAAGTTTTTGGGTAAACCCCGTCCGCTATGGCAAGTGATTCTTTTATCTGTAGTGACTGGAATGCTGTACTACGGCTGGTACAAGTGGATTATCCAAGAAGAATTACGTCGCTATAACGGTTATGGTTTGTCAGGAACGTTGTGTTTAGCACCTTTTGTTTTAGGTGTTACAATTCCCCAAGCTTTGCGAATTTTTGATCCAGATGTACCAGGGTGGTTTGGCTGGTTTTCGTTGTTGGGTATTGTGTGGATTTATATTGTGCAGTTCCGGCTGTATAAAACTGTTAACGAATTATATCGGCAAGCAGGGATGAAGGAACCACTTGTAATTTGGTGGTTATTTGTACCTGGTTTGAATTTAATTGTTGGTTTAAGACAAATTCATTTTTTGAGTCAGTTTTGGGCAAAGAAACAGGGAATTACTGTTGATGATGCTTTGGCTGACAGTATTCCTTTACTTTCTGCAAATACGTAATTTTGGTGTGAGTTAAGGTGATGAGAAAAATATTTTTTATATTGTCGTAGACGCGCTCATAGGCTTAAGGCAGGGTACACAGATGCACACAGATAGATACAGAGAGATTTTTCGTTGGAGTCTGAGTGGTAATTGGTGATTTTTTCATGTTCTAGGGTGCGCTGATGTAGGGTGACGCACCTTGATTTGTTGTCATGAGGTAGACAATGTTAAAGAAGTCATTATTTACGGATAGAATTGCTGTACTTGCTACTAAGCATCAAAAGGAAAGGGTAATTGCTCCAATTTTAGAAGCAGAATTAGGAATTAAGTTAGTAGTGTCGAAGGATTTCGATACTGATATTTTTGGTACGTTTACTAGAGAAGTGAAACGTCCAGGAAATCAAATTGAAGCTGCGAGATTAAAAGCGAAAAAAGCTTTGGAATTAACTGGTGAAAGTTTAGCGATCGCTAGTGAAGGTAGTTTTGGCCCTCACCCTGAAATTCCTTTTATCTCTAGCAATCGCGAAGTTGTTCTTTTATTGGATAAAATACATAATTTAGAAATTATTGGTGAAGAATTATCTGCTAACACTAATCATAATCATTTAGTTGTGGAGAGTGTGGAGCAAGCTTTACAATTTGCTCAAAAAGTAGGTTTTCCTGAACATGGTTTAGTTGTCATGTCTGATGAATCACCAAAGGATGAAACTGAAGTAATTAAAGGAATTATTTCAGAAGAAAAACTCATAGAAGCTGTAAATTTAGTTCTGCAAAATTCACCTACAGGCAAAGCACATCTTGAAACAGATATGCGGGCAATGCATAACCCCACACGCATGAAAAATATTGAAAAAGCCACACGTGACTTATTAAGAAAAATTAATAGCTGCTGCCCACAATGTTCTATCCCTGGTTTTGAAATTACAAAAAGAATTAGGGGGCTGCCCTGCGCTTTGTGCTACATGCCAACTTCCCTAACTCGCGCAGTCATATATCAATGTCAAAAATGTGGTTTTACTCAAGAAGAATTATTTCCACATGGAAATGAATACGCCGAACCAGTGAATTGTAATTACTGCAACCCGTAAATTATTTAGGAATGTTATTAGCAAATTCTTTGTAGAAACGCGTAACAAGATCCCACAAGGTAATTTTGCGTTTCCATATAGTACAAAATTACGCATCACTCACGATGAATGATGCCTACTTGTTACACGTTACGCCGTCTGTGTAGAAGCCGCTTTTGAGTCTGCGATCAATTTTAACCGGGTAATATTGGCTTTACGAATGCGATCGCTTTACAAAAAAAGATGTTTTTTGTAATCAGATTTGCTTGCTAGCTCAGTAATTACACAATGCTAGACAACAAATTGTTGAGAACAAACTTGTGTTGTGAATGAATGGATTTGTGTTGTGAACTAACATATATCTAAAGAGACGCGATAAATCGCCGTCTCTACAAAGCGTTTTTGTCATCTATAATTTTTATCAAAAAATTTTATCTGAACTAGATTGCACGTAATTGAAAAACGCCATATTTATACCAAATACACCATATTGTAGAGACGCGATTCATCGCAGAAAGTAAAAAATCGAGAATAGAAAAGAAAAATACAGACGTAATCCTTGTAGAGACGCGATTCATCGCGTCTTGTACCTATCCATTTTGTGCGTATTGTGAATTTATCCAAATCCAGGAAAGACGATCGCCACTCGTAAAACATATATTCTAAACAGCACGGAAATGCGATCACTTTTTTGATCGCCGCGATGAATTAATTTGTGATGTAAGAATAATTCTGAGTTTTTTGGGTTGGCAATTACATAAATGCAAGGCAATACTTGCATAAGTTTTTGTATCAATCAAAGTAATTATGAATAATTACGAGCCTCAACCAAAAACCAACAAACCTAAACACAAAGGTAAATATCGAATTGATTCAACACGTTTGCCAGCATGGAATTATGCTAGTGATGGTGGATATTTCGTTACCATTTGCACAGATGGTAAGAAATGCTTTTTTGGTGAGGTTGTACAAGGCGAAATGCAACTATCAGCAATTGGAGAAATTGCTCATAAATTGTGGTACGAGATTCCTAATCATTTTTCTAATTGCCAGATAGATTCGTTTTGCGTCATGCCTAATCATATTCATGGAATTCTGATTATTAATCAAACACAACAAGACGCGATGAATCATCAAACACAACAAGACGCGATGAATCATCAAACACAACAAGACGCGATGAATCGCGTCTCTACAAGGATGGATCGGCAACGGGGTGGGGTGACTGGGCTATTTAACCCGATGTTGTCTAAAAATTCCCTTTCTAAAATTATTAGATGGTACAAAGGACGATGTACTTTTGAAATTAATCAAATATATGAAGGTTTTGGATGGCAAAAAAGGTTTTATGACAATATAATTCGTGATGAATTCGCCCTCGCTCAAATTAGACAATATATTATCAATAACCCAATCAATTGGGAACGCGATCACGAACAACCACCCCATCACCCCTTGTAGAGACGCGATTTATCGCGTCTTGTGTTTGATTCGATTTATCGCGTCTTGTGTTTGATTCGATTTATCGCGTCTTGTGTTGGATTCGATTTATCGCGTCTTGTATTTATCCGTTTTGTGCGTTTTATCCGTGTTTGTTACGAGTCCAGCGAAATCACAGGCGAAATCTCTCCCCAACTGCCAGTAAACACAAACTTCTCTAAAGGCTTGCGCTGACGGGTAGCACACTCACGCTGTTGGTACTTTTCGGGCAGTGCTTCCGGTTCGCCTGGATACCCAATTGCGATCGCTGCTACTGGTTCATAACCTTCAGGGATATTGTACAACTCCCGCGCCTTAGATACATCAAATCCTGCCATTTGGTGGATGAATAAACCGAGAGAAGTTGCTTCAATTGCCAGACTACAAGCTGCTGCACCTACATCATGAAATGCATGACGGTTTTCAGTGTGATTTTTCTCAAAGTAAAGTTTTGCTACCGACAGCATCAAGACAGGTGCATGTTGCGCCCAGACTTGATTTCCTTGTGCTAGACAACTAAGCAGACGCTGGAATTCTTCAGGATTGTCTTTAGTCGCCACGATGAAGTGCCAAGGCTGTTCATTGAATGAAGAAGCAGCCCAGCGCGCAGCTTCTAGTAAACTGCAAAGCTTTTCTTTTTCAACTTGCTGTTGAGAAAATGCCAGAGGACTCCAGCGTTGTTGTAGCAACTGATGAATTGGATATTGGGAATTAGCAGGCTTTTCCATATTGAGCTATCCTGAAACATCAATATCTTTGACTCTGATATCCTAGATAGTACTCAATACTGATACTACTGCTATGGAGCTAGGGAGAGAAATGACTGGTTTTGGGAGTAGTTGTTTGAATCAGTTTTTGGGTATAGCGATCGCTATTACCCATATTTTCTCTGCAAATTATGCCCTTGCTCAAATTACTGGCGATCGCACTTTACCAAACAACTCTAACGTTACGAAAGAGGGTAACACTTTTAATATCACAGGTGGAACCCAAGCAGGTAGCAACTTATTCCACAGTTTTCAAGAATTTTCCATTCCCACAGGTAATACGGCTTTTTTTAACAATGCCACAGATATTCAAAATATCCTCACTCGGGTAACAGGTGGATCTGTCTCTAACATTGATGGCTTAATTAAAGCTAACGGTACAGCTAATCTGTTTTTAATGAATCCTAATGGCATTATCTTTGGTGAGAATGCACGGTTAAATATAGGTGGCTCATTTTTGGCAAGTACAGCTAGTAGCTTCAAATTTGCTGACGGGACAAACTTTAGTGCTACTGCAAATAACACTAATACACCTTTGCTAACCGTTAACTTACCAATTGGTTTACAGTACGGCAGCAATACCGGAAATATTCAAGTACAAAGTTCTAATTTAGAAGTATCTCCCGGCAAAACCCTAGCCCTTGCAGGTGGTAACGTGCAGCTTGATGATGGACAATTATTAGCCCCTGGTGGTCGCATTGAGTTAGCAGGTGTGGCAGAAAATAATACTATCGGCTTAAGTTATAACGGTTCTCAACTCGGTTTAATTTTTCCTAGTGAGGGGCAAAGAAAAGACGTAAATTTGAGCAATACCGCACAAATAAGTGTTATCGCTGATGGCGGTGGTAGCATTGTCATCAATGCCCGTAACTTGAATATGTCGGGGTCAAGTACTGTGCAGGCGGGTATAGAGTCAGGGAAAGGTTCTGTTGACTCAAAAGCATTCGATATTGATATAAATGCCACAGAGGCAGTAAATGTGGATGCTGGTAGTGTAATTTCTAATACAGTACAGCTAAATGCTGTCGGTAACAGTGGCAACATCAATATTACTACTGGGTCATTGACCTTAACCAGTAATGGTCAAGTGAGAACCACAACTTCTGGTCAGGGAAACGCAGGTGATATTAATATATTTGCCCGTGATACAGTGGTTTTTGATCGGATGCGTAGCGATGCTTCCACTGGTGCATACACCACCGTAGAACCACGAGCAGTTGGTGATGGTGGTGATATTAATATCACCACTGGCTCACTTTTTGTCAAAAATGCTGCCGCAGTCCTGGCTAGAAGCCAGGGACAGGGAGATGCAGGTGCAATCAATATATCTGCTCGCGATGTCGTTTCCTTTGACGGCGTAAGCTTCAATCTCGCAAATATTAGTGGGGCGGCTAGTTCTGTGGGGTCAACAGAAGTAGCGAATGCTATAGGTAACGGTAGCACCATAACGATCACCACCGGGTCACTTTTTGTAACTAATGGCGCTCGATTAATTGCCAACACTTTTGGACGCGGCAACGCCGGTAATATAAATATTGAGGCTCGCGATCGCGTCGTGTTTGATGGTTTTGGTTTAAATGGCTACTCTAGTGGGGCAGTCAGCAACGTAGAATCAACAGGTATAGGCAAAGGTGGCAATATTAACATCACCACCAGATCGCTAGGTATCAAAAACGGTGCTGTCTTAGGTGCAAGAACTCGTGGTAAAGGAGATGGAGGTAACATCATCCTGAATGTCGAAAATTTAGAAGCTATTAACGGTGGACAAATTTTTACCACCAGCTTTAGTAGTGGTAAGGCAGGTAACATTACCTTGAATGCCACTGACAATATTACCCTAGCTGGTACAGACTCCACCTATTTCGCTCGGCGTGAGCAATATACTCCAGTTATAGTTCCCAATGTAGGCCCTACCAGTGGGCTATTTGCCAATACATCTGATACTTCCACAGGTCAGGGAGGAGAATTAATCATTAATACTGACAAATTAAATGTCCAAGATCAAGCACAGATAACAGTCAGTAGTGCTGGAACAGGAGTTGCAGGTTCCTTAAAGGTGAATGCTAACTCAATTCGTCTTTTGAACCAAGCTAAAATTAGCGCAGATACTAAAGGCGGTGCGGGTAATATTACGCTGCGATCGCGTGACCTCATATTAGGTAACAACAGCAGCATTACCACCAATGCTAAAGGCAGTAATATTATCGGTGGTATCATTAATATTGATACTGATGTGCTTGCTGCTTTTGCCAATAGTGATATCAGTGCTAACTCTGATCAATTTTTTGGTGGTCGAGTCATCATCAACACGCAAGGACTTTTTGGTACACAGTTTAGACAGTCACCCACTCCAGATAGCGACATTACCGCCACAGGGGCAAGTCCAGAGCTAAGTGGTACAGTGCAAATCAATACACCCGATGTTGACCCTAGTCAGGGGTTAGTAGAACTACACGTCAATCTTATTGATGCTTCACAGCAAGTTGCCACTGGTTGCAACGTAAATAAAGAGCAAATGAGAGGGTCATTTATTGCTACAGGACGTGGAGGTATATCACCTAGTCCTACACAACCATTAATGACTGATGAGGTACTTACTAGTTGGATATTACTTTCTGAACCAGTCCAGGAGCAGCAACAAAGTCAAAAAACTGACTCTGTAAATCCTCCCCTGACTCAGATTGTGGAAGCTCAAGGCTGGGAAATCAATACTGATGGCGAAGTGGTTTTAATTGCTACTACTCCTATTGTGACGCCCCATAGTTCTTTGTTCTCTCCTATATCTTGTAGTGGTATGAGTTCAACACTAATCAATTGAATTCGTGTTGTGGCAGAGATTATATTTTTAATATCGAACACCGATGCACACAGATGTAGACGCCCCTAAAGGCGGCTTCCCTTAGGGTACACAGATGGACGTAGATAGATTTTTCGTTAGTGGTTGGGTAATAAAAACTCTGCGAACCTCTGCGCTGACTTTGCGTTCCTCTGCGTTTAAAACACTACGATTTTATGCAAAGCTGTAAGCTACCCAGTAGAAATTATGGAGCTAACAACACAAGCAGGAGAAAAAGCAAGTATTCTCGGTTTAGCAGGACAGCAGCAAATAGATCCTGAGTGTATATCTGTGGCGTTTGAGGCGGGAATTAATTACTTCTTTTTTTACAATCTAGAGTCGGAAAAGTTTTTAGTTGGATTAAAACCTCTTCTAGCAACTAAGCGCGAACAGGTATTAGTGACAACTGGGAGTGAAGACAGAAATATAGATAGGTTACGCCGTTATCTTGATGGTTGTCGCCAGCAACTAAATATTGATAGTGTAGATGTGTTTTTTTTGGAATATGTTTCTCCTAGTGATGACATCAACCAAGTGCAGATAGCGCTGGATGAACTTCGCTCATGGAAGGATAAGGGAATTGTGCGCTACGTGGGAATCACTACTCATAACCGAGCGATCGCCTTAAATATGATTGAGGGGTTTGAGTGTGAAGTGTTAATGCATCGTTATAATATGGCCCATCGCAAAGCCGAAGAGGATGTTTTACCTGCCGCTCACAGAATTAGCATTCCTGTAGTAGCATTCACTTGCACACGCTGGGGAACACTGCTGAAGGGACACCCCAACTGGCAAGGAAAACTACCCACAGCAGCAGATTGTTACCGTTATGTGCTACAAAATCCTGCGGTACATCTAGCACTCACTGCTCCAACAACCAGACAGCAATTAGAGGAAAATCTGACTGCTCTACACACTTCTCCACTCTCTGCACAAGCAGTAGCCTCTTGGCAAGAGTATGGCAACTTAATTTATGGTACAGGACAAGATGCATTCGATACTCAATGGATTTGAAACATCATTTTCTCTGTGCACAACCTTCCAAAACTGTATTACCCAGGATGAGAGTAGCTGAGTAGGGATACTGTTTGTCTGACATGCCATCGCTACAAGCATCTTCTTTTTTGATAATCAGTGTATTGTTAGTTTTGCCCCGCAATCGATATACTCTAAGCAAATCTGCTGGACGTCCTGATGCCTGCAATGGTGTAACATAAGGAAAAGTGAGTTTGCGATTTTCTGGTGTCGAGTAGACAATTCCATTTTTCTTGGATACTGTCACGCTCCAAAATGGTTCCGTACCTCGAGCAATAAACTCTTCTGTATTGATAGGATTTTGAGCCAACAGGTGATTGCTATTCAACTGGAAAGCGACTGCAATCGTGCTACTACAAACTACAAAAGCAATAATAGAGAAGATTAAGATTTTTTTCATTGAACAAGAATTTATAACTACACCCGATTATGTATACACAAGCGATCGCACTACTTTCAGATCATTGACATACTGCTGTCATAGCGATCGCTCAAAATATAAGTATAGGAATAATAATAATTTTTGAGTTTCCTTTGTAGGAGATGTTTCACACTTTTTCTGTTCACAAGTCTGTAGATGCTTTGAAAGTTTTGGCAACTGGAGTTGTATCTAGTCTTTTAGCAGTTCAGTTAGCACCCACGATTGCACAACAAGTTGAGCAACCAGTCGCACAGCTTGCAGATTCTAATTCTACAACTCCCATAGTAGTAACACAACAAGATAACCAACCTACACTCTGGTTAGTAGCAGCAGCTGTCGGTGGTGTGGCAATTGGTGTAGCTTTAAAAGAAAGAGGAAATCGCCAAGAAAGTACTACAGACAGTGGCTCATTTACGGGTCAAAAAGCTGGCATTATTGGTCTTGATCAAGCTAGCCGCAAACTGCAAAGGAGACTTCTGACTCTCTTACATGATGATAGAGAAGCAGCCAAACGGCTTTTTACTCAAGCACAGTTCAAGTTTCCTAACAAAACAGCCGATTGGTATGTTGATAAAGTTATTTACGACCTTGAACGCGATCGCGGCGGCTTATAAAGCGATAGGGTTTAGTTAGAGCCAAAAATCTTAAATTGAGTAGGTTGAGTTTCGTTGTTAAACCCAACCTACAATTATCCTTAACTAAACTAAAGTATTAAATTTGACATTAATTAGGTAGACATAATTAAATGTAAAATGCTTATGCCCATAAACTATATAGGTGCAGTCTTTCTCCATCTGCCATCTGCCTTCTACTTAAAACTTCCACCAAATCACAGCAGATGTAGTTACTGCCAGCAGCGTGAACAGCAAAATTGCTACTGCCCCTTGCAATGCATACCAAACTTGTCTTTCGGGAGAAACATACTCAGCAATAGGTATTTCAGTAGAGTTTTTGCTAAGCAGATTTTGCCTGTCTAGAGTATACATCGTTTCATCTCCGGTGTAATAGCTATGCAAATCAATGTATTGATAATTTGTGAAAACCACAATCAATTTCCTATACAAGTTAGTTTTGCCTGCCATTAGGAAAGCTTAACTATGGAAGGTGTTAATCCAGATGAAAGGGCATGAAGTTACTAACTAACTCATAAACTTCGATTACTTTCTACCTCTTAAGCAACAAAATCTTCATCAAAACCATAGTTTAATTCTTGAAGTAGAGGTATACAGGTCATTAAAAATGCATATACTGCAATTACCAAGCAAGAAATTTTTCAGCCTCTAGTCTCACAACCGCTAGGGGCTTTTCTTATTTTCTACCTCATTCGACAGATTTATAGCAATCCTATCTGATTTATGAAATTTGAGAGAGGTAGCTCTCCGACTTCTTTAAGAAGTCAAGGACTTGTTGTCTACGAATGATTTAAGAATGCTATATCTATCAAAAGGAATGACACAATTTTAATTAATTAGGCAGATCCAAAAGATAGAAATGATGGTCACAAGTAAATGAAAATTGAAATCGCTTTCAATATTTATTACTAAAAATAAACTTTGATTTTATAGTTATACCAATTTAAAAAATATTTCAGGGCAAATAACTCCACCCGTCTAACGGCATGCCTCCTCATTTACAGGGAGGGTTGCGGAGAAGTTTTAATAATTATTCATATGTTGCATTCTTTTTTAAAACTGGTATTAATTTGGTTGGCTTTACAGCAACTATGTCTTGTGGCTATTAATAATTAATTCTACTGACAGATTAACTGATAAGTCCATGATTGTTAATGTATACGTGTTACTGAAAAACGTTTACCGTATTAACAACAATGAACATTCTTGCTTGGATTGTTTTAGGTCTTATCGCTGGTGCTATTGCCAAAGCTATCTACCCCGGTCATCAAGGTGGCGGCATTTTGGGAACACTCATCTTAGGAATAATTGGTGCTTTTGTTGGTGGTAGCTTAGGCATGTTATTAAGCACGGGGACCTTTGCCTTAACGGCTCCTACCCTCAGTATTCCTGGTATTATAGTGGCAGTGATTGGGGCACTTATTGCTGTCTTCGTGTGGAACTTGTTAACTCGCCGCAGTACCATCTAGTTAACAAAGCCGTAATCAATTTATAGTAAACCTCAGGGAGCTAATTCAACTATTTTTATCCCTGATTTATATGAAAAGATTTGGCGCTAGCCTGTAGTGAGGCTGGCGCTATTGTTATCTGGATAATTTGATAGTGGGCAGTATCTTGGTGGGGAGATGTTTTAATGTACTCTCCTCATCGCCTTATTTGAGTGTTAATCTTCCAGTGGGAAGATAGTAGTCTTGGCTTTTGACATGATTAACTGTTGGAACAACTATACTTGCTGACGCAGAAAGCCACTATAACTTTTTTGTTATTTTGATCAATGTATGGCTATATTACTTTTCCACTTCTTGTTACATTTTTTGCACAAGGTGAGTATAAGTAAACGTCAAACAATTTTTTCCTTCTACATTGATAGCGATTTATAAAAATTATGTTTCTTACTCAAACTGTTCCTCGTCAACGAGAAATCATTGAAGTTCTTTTCCGTAATGGCTGGGACTATATGCGGAGATTGCTCACAGGCGGTAAAGCTGACGAGCCTCAGTTACCGACACCAGCAGTTTTGAAAAATATCTTGGTAGATTTGGGACCTGTGTATATTAAGTTGGGTCAACTACTATCTACCCGTCCTGACTTACTAAGTGGGTCTTATATCGAAGAACTATCAACGCTACAAGATGAAGTACCACCAGTTGCTTGGTCAGAAATAGAAGTACTGATTCGTCAACAACTTAAACAGCCTTTAGAGGAAACCTTTACCACAATTAATCCTGTACCAGTAGCAGCCGGTTCTATTGCTCAAACACACCGCGCTATCCTCAAAGATGGTCGAGAAGTTGCTTTGAAAGTGCAACGTCCAGGAATTGATGTTACTGTTGCCAGAGATATTGCTCTGATTCAAGGTATTGCTGATTTAGTAGCGCGTACTGAATTTGGTCAAAGCTACGAAATCAAATCTATCGCCGATGAATTTGTCAAGGCTCTAGAGGCAGAGTTAGATTTTACACGAGAAGCTAGTTATACTGATGAACTACGACAGAATTTATCTATGAGTCGTTGGTTTGATCCTAATCAGATTGTAGTTGCCAAAATTTATTGGGATTTAACCACACAGAAATTACTAGTAATGGAATGGTTAGATGGCGTACCGTTATTGGCAGCAGATTTGAATAACCAAAACGGTAAAACTCCAGCAATTGAACGCCAAGAAATTACTACCTTGTTATTTCGTGCTTTCTTTCAACAGTTGTATATAGATGGATTTTTTCACGCCGATCCGCATCCAGGGAATATTTTCTATCTCAAAGATGGACGCGTAGCTCTCATTGACTGCGGTATGATGGGGCGACTCGACCCGCGTACACAGCAGATTTTGACAGAAATGTTGCTGGCAATAGTCGATTTGGATGCTAGGCGCTGCGCTCAGTTAACTTTACAGCTAGCGGATTCAGAGCAACCAGTGATTTTATCTCGTCTGGAAAATGATTATGACCGAATGCTGCGGAAGTACTATAATCTAAACTTGTCGCAAATGAATTTCAGTCAGATCATTTATGAGCTGCTACAAGTTGCCCGTAATAATAAAATTCGTTTGCCTAGTAATATGGGTTTGTATGCCAAAACCCTAGCTAACTTAGAGGGAGTAGCACGGTCATTCAATCCAGAGCTAAATTTTATAGATGAAATTCAACCATTGATTACAGATTTATTCCGTCGTCATCTGTTTGGAGAAGCACCTGTGCGATCGCTCCTGAGGACAGCTTTGGATCTGAAAACCCTGTCTTTACAATCTCCCCGGCAAATAGAATTTCTGCTAGATAGAGTCACATCAGAGACATTACAGTGGAATTTAAATATACGTGGTCTAGATAGCTTACGACGTACCACCGATGATGCTGCCAATCGGCTGTCTTTCAGTATCCTAGTAGGTTCACTGATTATGGGAGCAGCAATTATTTCTAGTAATGCCAGAACACCAGAGTTTTCTCTTTTAAGCAATGTGTTATTTGCTACTGCTAGCTTGTTAGGTTTGTGGCTGATTATTAGTATTTTGCGATCAGGACGTTTACGTTAAAAATATCGTTAGTAGTTAGTGGTTAGTCGTTAGTAGTAAAAATCAATAAGGGGCTGGTTTAGCTACCTAATTAATAAGCTTTAATCATGATCTATCTATCAAAATCCTCCTCTAACTACTAACTACTATCTACTAACTACTATTTACTAACTACTATCTACTATCTACTAACTACCCTATGCCAATCATTGAAGCTCAAAATTTGAGCAAAGTTTATCCTGTTGCTGTTAAAGAACCAGGTATTGCTGGGACAATTACCCACTTTTTTCGTCGCACCTACCGCCAAATTAAAGCAGTTCAAGATGTTTCCTTTGAAATAGCAGCAGGTGAAGTGGTAGGGTTTTTAGGGCCAAATGGTGCAGGAAAAACTACTACACTGAAAATGCTGACAGGATTAATTCATCCTTCTAACGGCATAGTTAAAGTCGCTGCACATGTTCCTTTTCGCCGCCAAGAGGCATTTTTGCAGAAAATAACCTTAGTAATGGGGCAAAAACAGCAATTAATTTGGGATTTGCCAGCAATAGATTCTCTCAAAATAAATGCTGCTGTTTACAATATTAGCGATCGCGAATTTCGTAAGCGAGTCGGCGAACTCAGCGAAATGCTCTCTTTAGAAGGCAAGCTTAACCAACCAGTACGCAAGCTATCTTTAGGTGAGCGCATGAAAGCAGAAATTTTGGCAGCACTTTTGCACCGTCCCCAAGTGCTGTTTTTAGATGAACCAACTTTAGGACTAGATGTCAATGCTCAGGTGGGAGTGCGCGATTTTTTACGAGAGTATAATCAGCGTTATCAAGCCACAGTGTTGTTGACGAGTCACTACATGGCAGATATTACCGCTCTGTGTCAACGGGTATTATTAATTCACCAAGGTAAGTTGATGTATGACGGTAGTCTAGATGGACTGTTGGAAAAATTTGCACCCTATCGAGAAGTGCATGTAGAGTTAACACAACCTCTATCGAAACAAAGACTCATGTTCTACGGTGATGTCCAAAAGTTAGATGGACGGATGGTGTGTTTTATGGTGCAGCAAGAAGAACTGACACGCACCGTCTCGCGGATTTTAGCAGATTTAGATGTGATTGATTTAAAGGTGACTGAACCACCAGTAGAAGAAGTAATTGGTAGAGTATTTCAAGCAGGAGTGGTTACTAGTTAGTAGATAGTAGTTAGTAGTACTTTTTCAAAACTAACTACTAATTACTAACTAATAACTACTAACAATTAACTAATTATGCAAAGACTAATCAAAACAACATTAACTTTTCTGTCTGTGTACTACGCTTACATGGTGGAGTATCGAGCAGAACTAATTCTATGGGTGTTAGCTGGTTCTTTACCAATTATCTTGATGGGAGTTTGGATACAAGCTGCTCAAGGTGGACAATTTGGTTTAACATCTGTGGATTTTGCTCGTTACTTTTTGGCTGTTTTTCTCGTCAGACAATTCACAGTTGTATGGGTAATTTGGGAAGTAGAAAGGGAAGTCGTAGAAGGTAAACTTTCTAATCGATTGTTACAACCAATTGATCCAGTATGGCATCACATTGCTGCCCATATTAGTGAAAGAGTTGCCCGTATCCCGTTTGCAATTCTATTAGTAGGCTTGTTCTTTATTCTGTATCCCCAAGCATTTTGGATACCTAGTTTCGGAACTTTGTTATTGTTTAGTTTTGTAGTAGTGCTAGCTTTTATTTTGCGCTTTGTTATTCAACACACTTTTTCTATATTTTCCTTTTGGACAGAAAGAGCCAGCGCTATAGAAAATTTCTGGTTTTTGTTTTTTTTATTTCTATCTGGTATGATTGCCCCCTTAGAGGTTTTCCCAGAACCCGTGAGAGCCGTGGTACTCTTGACTCCTTTTCCCTATTTAATTAATTTTCCTGCCAGTATTTTGGTAGGGATACCTGTAAATTGGACACAGGGGTTATTATCAATGATTGGTTGGATTGTGTTGTTTTTGGGTCTGAATCGTTGGTTATGGCGACAGGGATTGAAGCGGTATTCAGGAATGGGAGCTTGAATTAATAACAGGCGATCGCTTAATACCAACTTTGTATTTTTTTGATTTAAAATGCTTTATACCAATTCAATTAATGATTGCAACACATCCTTGGATAAAGACGCGATGAATCATCCTTGGATAAAGACGCGATGAATCGCGTCTCTACAAGATGGCCTATCTGTCGCATTCTTTTGGCGAATTGGTATTACTCTTATAGGTGTTCTAAATAAATCAAAAGTTACACTTATCTGATTTTGGTATAAATTGTTAATTGAGCGCTACAGAAATAAATATCAAAGTAAAAAAACAAGGCAAACGCCTATAATAAAATAAACTTTGCTCCTAGCACTTTGTGCGTAAAAGCACTTGTATATTTTTGTCAGTTTTTAATAAGAAATCTTCAATCATTGCTTAAAAGAGGGTGGCTGATGGAACGTTTAGATTCTGTACAACACACACAACAAGCTACAGGATTGGAGGAGCAAAAAACTCCAGTTGTGGAGCAAGAGGTTAGAGCTATCACTCCTGCTGCATCAAACGGTAATGTCAAAACAAGAGTACCTCTATCTCAAAGTCGGCTGCTGCCTATAATGATAGTAGGAGTAATTTTAGGTGCAGGAGCGATCGCCTCAGGAATTTACGCATACCGTCAATGGCAATATGCTCAAAGATTTCCCCAAACCGATAATGCTTATGTTACCGCAGATATTTATCCTGTTACTTCCCGCATCTCAGGGATAGTTAGCCAAATTCCCGTCAACGAAAACCAAGTGGTAACTCCAGGAACGCTGTTAGTCAAACTTGACCCTCAAGATTATCAAGTATCTCTAGCTCAAGCCAAAGCATCTTTAGAGTTAGCCAAGCAGCAAGCAGCTTTGGCACAGAAAAAAATTAGGAATGTTCCAGTTTCGGTTTCAGCACCGCAGCTATCTCCATTAGACAATAATACGCAAGCTAGACAGAATTTACTCCAAGCACAAGCGACTCAACAAAGAGATATCAACGAGCAACAGTATAAAACCGCATTGGCTACAGTCGCTCAGAAGCAAGCAGAGGTGAAAAAAGCTGAACTTCAGCTATCCTATACTAATGTTAATGCTCTGGTTCCTGGAAAAATTGGTACTAAAAATGTCCAAGTAGGACAACGGGTCGAACCTGGGCAAACTCTTTTCACTGTGGTGCAAGCAAACCCTTGGATTATTGGCAACTTTCCAGAGAGTCAGTTAGAAAAAATACAACCAGGACAAAAGGCAAACATTAAAATAGCTGCTTTTCCCAGTCGCACCTTTGCAGGTAAAGTAGATAGTATTGCCTTGTTACCACAAAACAATGACACAAATAATTTTGCGCTCACCAACAATGTACGCAGAATTCCTGTGAAGATTATGTTTGAGCCGACAAGTATTAAAGGTTATGAATCGCGGATTACTCCCGGTATGTCAGCAGTTGTGACAGTGATTCCGAACTAAATAATACAAAGCGATCGCTTCTTTGTGGCGATCGCTACTGCAATTATGAATTTGAGATTTGCTCTCAATCCATAACCAGTGAATTGAATCAGTAAATTGGCTGTGTTTAGTTTTTAGCCAGGACTTTAGTCTTTAAATAAGGTTCTGAACGCTCACTACGAAACTTCCTACCTTGATTTACTTTGAGGTTGCTTGTTCGCGTGCCGCAGCTGCTTGTTCAGGGTGAATGCCCAAGCGAGTGAGATTGATTCTACCCTTATTGTCAATTTCACGCACTTTGACGATCACTTCATCACCAACTGCAACTTCATCTTCAACCTTGCCGACACGGTAATCAGCTAGTTGAGAAATGTGGATCATACCTTCTTTACCTGGCAAAAACTCCACAAAAGCGCCAATAGGTATAATTCGTGTTACTCTGCCTACGTAAACATCACCCTCATTTAGCTTGCGGGTCATGCCTTGAATAATACCTTTGGCTCTCTTAGCCTTGTTTTCATCCATGGCAGAAATGGTAACAGTACCATCATCTTCAATGTCAATTTTGGCACCTGTTTCCTCAGTAATACCCTTGATCGTCTTACCTCCCGGCCCGATCACTAGACCAATCATGTCTTGATCAATCTTGATCGTTAACAGACGTGGGGCATAGGGTGACATTTCTGTGCGTGGTTTGTCAATAGTCTGGAGCATTTTCTCCAGAATATATAACCGCGCGGCTCTAGCTTGGTGGATAGCTTGAGAAATGATCTCCAAGGACAATCCGCTGATTTTCATATCCATTTGCAAGGCAGTAATTCCGGTATCTGTCCCTGCAACTTTGAAGTCCATATCACCCAAAAAGTCTTCGATACCTTGAATATCTGTCAAGACTCGGACTTCATCGCCTTCTTTGATCAAACCCATAGCTGCACCACTTACAGGCTTGATAATTGGCACACCTGCATCCATTAAAGCCAGAGTGGAACCGCACACCGAACCCATCGAAGTAGAACCATTGGAAGAAAGCACTTCCGATACTACCCGAATCACGTAGGGGAATTGTTCTTTCGGTGGTAGCACTGGTAATATTGATCTTTCCGCCAGCGCCCCATGTCCAATTTCCCGACGTCCCGGCGCGCGCAGGGGTTTGGTTTCCCCAACGGAGAACGGCGGGAAGTTGTAATGGTGCATGTAACGCTTTTGTTGGTCTTGTTGCAAATCATCGTTTAAGAATTGCACATCGCCTGGTGTACCAAGAGTACAGGCAGATAATACTTGGGTTAGCCCCCGGTTGAATAAACCACTGCCATGAACTCGCTTGGGTAACAAACTAATTGCACAGGAAACAGGACGAACTTCATCTAGCTGACGACCATCGACTCGCACATTATCTTCGATGATCTGACGGCGCATCAGCTTTTTAGTAATATCTTTGAAAGTGTTGTCTAATGCCTTGGCATCACCTGTTGCGGCAACTCGAATTGGATCTTCTTCCGGTAGTTCAGCGATCGCAGCTGCTATTGATTCTTTAACGGTATCTAAGGCATTATCTCGCTGGGTTTTATCGAAATCAAATTGCGAGAGGATTTTCTTGATTTCGTCGGTAGCGCGATCGCTGATAAAGTTACTCAATGATTGGTCTGGTTCTGGTCGTGCTTCATGGACTATTTCTAAGCCCAGTTCCGCAATTAAATCTTGCTGCGCTCGAATTAGATCCTGCACAGCTTCATAACCAAATTCGATCGCCTCAATAATATCTCGTTCGGGCAGCTGATTAGCTCCCGCTTCCACCATAATTACACCATCCGGCGAACCTGCTACGATTAAATCCAGGTCTCCAGCTTCGATTTCTGCATAGGTGGGGTTAATAATAAAATCATCACCCACCAGACCGACGCGCACGGCTGCCATAGGCCCATTAAAGGGAATTTTTGCCATTAAAGTGGCAATAGAAGCACCAGTCACAGCTAGCACATCTGGTGGTACTAGCTCATCCATAGAAAGAGTCAGCGCTATAACTTGCAGATCATCCCGTAACCAGGATGGGAACAAAGGACGCAAAGGGCGGTCAATCAGACGACTAGTGAGAATTGCTCTCTCTGGCGGACGACCTTCGCGTCGCAACAATCCTCCAGGGATTCTACCTGCTGCGTATAATCTTTCTTCGTAATCTACGGTGAGGGGCAGAAAATCAACACCTTCTCTGGCTGCTGATCGCGTAGCTGTAACTAGAACTGCCGTATCCCCAGATTGTATCAACACCGATCCACCAGCCTGGGGTGCTAGTAGACCCACCTTCAGTCCAATATCCCGTCCATCGAAGGATATTGACTTCTCAAATTCTCCCATTCAGTTTTTTTTCCTTACTATGCTCGCTATTCTCTCTCTGTGGCAATCCTAACATTTATGATCTAATGCTGGCTTTAGCAGTATACAGAATTAATGATAAACAATTTCGTGACAAAAGGGATCGGGGACAAGGAGAACAAATAATCAGTTATCAGTTATTAAATTAAACTGGTCACTGGTCACTGGTCACTGGTCACTGGTCACTGGTCACTGGTTACTGTTCACTGTTCACTGATTCACGCCCTATGCCCAATCCATAACCCCCGATCCCTAATTTCCGATACATAATCAACGCATCCACCTGCTGTATATCTAGTTTTACCGCCGCCGGAATCTGCCCAATAATCTGAAATCCTAGTGATTTCCATAATTGAATCGAAGCTATATTAGTAGCAAAGACCAAATTGAAAATTACCCCCTCGTAGCCAACACTAGCAGCAATTGAGAGCATCGCTTCTCCCATGAATCGCCCAATTCCTAGACCCCGCTTGCCAGGTTGTACAATAAAACCAGCGTTGCAAATATGGCAACATCGACCTGGAAAGTTTGGTTTAAGATAAAACGCTCCCAATATTTCTTTGAGTTGTTGTGTAGCAGATTCAGCATCTGTCCTGACTACAAAGGCATCCTGATTTAACCAGTAAGCTGCAAACTCTGATGGTGAGAGAGGTTTTTTTTGGGGATAGGTTTGTCCTTCTAAAATCACAACATTCAGTAATTTCCTTACCTCCTCTTGTTCCTCTAGATGCATATAATCTAACTCTACTTTGATGCCATTTTTTAAAATTTTATAAAGGGGTAAGTGCATTTTTTCTAAACCTGATTAAGATTGTTTTCTAGTATTTAATTAATTGTAACTATTATTAATAATATGTATTTTAATTTTAAAAATTAAGGAATTCATAAAGTAGAAAATAAGCAAATTCAAGGTTTTGATGTTGCGAAAATCTAAGTAGTGAGCAAATGGCAATTTTACACGGTAGTTGGTTACTACAAAATCAGGGTAACTGTTTATTTATTTGGGGAGAGACTTGGCGATCGCTAGGGACAAATATCGATCCAAGTATATTGACAGAAATACCACCTTACCCTTATGCGATCGCACCAGCCGAACTAAGCGAGTGGCTGGGTTCTCGTAATCTTACAATTCCCAATTCAGCACTGCATGTCGAAACGCAATCAATCGCATCTCGGCAAACAGGGAAACGCCAAGGAACAACTACTGCGACAAAAACATTGCCAACCTCCTGGCAAATCACTATTGCTTTACCCACTGATTTTGCAGCAGGTGAAATCGAGGGAACAACGTCGATTCATCCAGTACATTCAGCAGCATTGAGTTTAGAAAAACCATCTTCGCAATACCTACAACCTTGGCGAGTAGAGGGTTTTTGTCTCAATACTACAGAAGCAGTCAAGTTTCTGACTTCTTTACCCTTGAGTATTGGTAACAGCGAAGATGATTTTTTAGGAGGAGATTTACGGTTTTGGTCACATATTGCCCGTTGGAGTTTGGATTTAATCTCACGATGTAAATTTTTGCCTACCCTTGAACGCCAAGCAGACGGTTCTTTTACTGCCAAGTGGCAAGCACTTTTAGATAGCGCCTTGGATGGAACTCGCTTAGAAAAATTTTCGCAGCTAATGCCCCTAGCGTGTCGGACATACCAAGAAGGTGGGGAGATTGAGAGATTGGGAGATGGGGAGAAAAATCACCCCATTTCAATAGACTTTCCTGTGGAACCACAAGAATTATTATTGGGATTTCTCAACAGTACAATTGATGCCCAAGTCAGAGAAATGTTTGGTTCCCAAGCTGTGCTAGAAGCAAGAGTAATGGCATCTTTACCAAGCGCGGTGCGGCAGTGGTTACAGTCTCTCACCGGTGCATCAGATGCAGTCAACGCCGAACCAATGGGTTTGGAACGACTAGAAGCGGCACTGAAAGCTTGGACAATGCCGCTACAATACCAACTGGCAGGAAAAAATCTGTTCCGTACCTGTTTTGTCTTGCGTCCGCCAGAGTCAGGCGAAACAGATTGGACTTTGACCTATTTTTTGCAAGCACCAGATGACCCAAAATTTTTAGTGGATGCAGAGACGATATGGCAGCATCCAGTTGAAAGTTTTGTTTATCGTGGTCGTACGATTAAACAACCACAAGAGACATTTTTACGCGGATTGGGATTAGCATCACGCTTATATCCAATGATCGCACCCAGTCTAGATACTAGCTATCCCCAATCTTGCCGCCTTAACCCCATCCAAGCCTATGAATTTATTAAGTCGGTAAAGGCGCGACTTGAGGATAATGGTTTAGGTGTGGTTCTACCTGCGAGTTTGGCAAATCGAGAAGGATGGGCAAATCGTCTGGGTTTGAAAATCACTGCCCAAACACCGAATCAAAAGCAGGGACGCTTGGGTTTACAGAGTTTGTTGAATTTCCAGTGGCAATTAGCGATCGGTGGACAGACTCTTTCCAAAAAAGAATTTGACAAACTCGTGGCGTTAAACAGTCCCCTCGTCGAAATTAACGGTGAGTGGGTAGAATTGCGTTCCCAAGATATCAAAACAGCACAGGCCTTTTTTGCTTCTCGCAAAGAACAAATGGCCCTTTCCTTGGAAGATGCTTTGCGGCTAAGTACGGGGGATACCCAGACAATTGAAAAATTACCAGTGGTTAGCTTTGAAGCGTCAGGGGCGTTACAAGAGTTAATTACTACCCTGACAAATAACAAAGCAGTAGAACCCCTACCCACACCCGCCGATTTTCAGGGACAGCTACGCCCTTACCAACAGCGTGGTGTCGCTTGGTTGACATTTCTGGAACGCTGGGGCTTGGGTGCATGTCTCGCGGACGATATGGGATTAGGAAAAACCGTGCAATTCATTGCCTTTTTACTACATCTCAAAGAACAGGATGCATTAGAAAAACCAACACTTTTAGTTTGCCCAACTTCAGTATTAGGAAACTGGGAAAGAGAAGTTAAAAAATTTGCCCCAACCCTGAAAGTTTTGCAATATCACGGTGACAAACGCCCCAAAGGTAAGGCATTTGTAGAAGTAGCCAATAAGCATAATTTGGTAATTACCAGTTATGCGCTGATTCACCGGGATTTAAAGTCATTACAGGGCGTTTCTTGGCAAGGAATTGTTTTAGATGAAGCCCAAAATATCAAAAATGCAGAGGCAAAACAATCTCAAGCAGTGCGTCAGTTAGAAGCAACTTATCGGATTGCTTTGACAGGGACACCCGTAGAAAATAGACTGCAAGAACTCTGGTCAATTTTGGATTTTCTCAATCCAGGGTACTTAGGAAATAAGCAGTTCTTCCAACGACGCTTTGCTATGCCAATTGAAAAATATGGCGATACTTCTTCATTGAACCAATTGCGTTCATTAGTGCAACCGTTTATTTTACGTCGTTTAAAAACTGACCGCGAAATTATTCAAGACTTGCCAGAAAAGCAGGAAATGAATGTATTTTGTGGTCTGAGTCTGGAACAAGCTGAACTTTATCAGAAAGTCGTAGAAGAGTCTTTAGCTGAAATTGAAACAGCCGAAGGAATGCAACGCCGGGGTATGATTTTAGCTTTACTCGTCAAGCTAAAACAAGTCTGCAATCATCCAGCGCAATATTTGAAAAAATCTACTCTTTTGGAACCGCAGCTATCGGGTAAATTATTGCGGTTACAGGAAATGTTAGAAGAGGTTTTATCAGAAGGCGATCGCGCTTTGATTTTTACCCAATTTGCCGAGTGGGGTAAACTACTCAAACCCTACTTAGAACAACAGCTAGGACGAGAGATATTCTTTTTGTATGGTAGTACCAGCAAAAAACAACGTGAGGAAATGATCGACCGCTTCCAACACGATCCCCAAGGGCCACCAATTATGATTTTGTCACTCAAAGCTGGTGGTGTAGGATTAAATTTAACCCGTGCCAATCACGTCTTCCACTTCGACCGTTGGTGGAACCCAGCAGTAGAAAATCAAGCCACAGACCGAGTATTTCGTATCGGTCAAACCCGCAATGTCCAAGTGCATAAATTTGTTTGTACTGGTACTTTAGAAGAGAAAATTCATGACATGATTGAAAGTAAAAAGCAACTAGCCGAACAAGTTGTTGGTGCGGGTGAAGAGTGGTTAACTGAACTCGATACAAATCAACTCCGTAATTTACTTTTATTGGATCGTAGTGCAGTCATAGAAGAAGATGAAGAGTGACGGGGATCGGGAAGATGAGGGTGTAAGGGGTGTGAGGAGTGTGTAGACGCGCTTTGCGCGGCTTCCCGTAGGGTGGGGTGTGAGAAGTATAGAATAACCACTAACTACTAACTACTAACAATTGATCATTGACATTGACAAATGACTAATTACACATTACAAGCTAGTAGAGAATGGTGGTCACAAAGGTGGCTAGAATTATTAGATTCTTATCGCTTTAAAAAACGTTTAGAACGCGGTAGAAATTATGCGCGTCAAGGTAATGTTCTCAGCATTGAATTTCAGGGTGCAAAGGTATTAGCAAAGGTACAGGGTAGTGAACCTGAACCTTATAAAGTTTCTCTTTCCCTTGACTCTTTTAGCGATGAAGAGTGGAATTATGTAGTAGAAACAATGTCTCAAAAAGCAATTTTTGCGGCGAAACTTTTGGCAGGAGAAATGCCACAAAATATAGAAGAAGTTTTTACTGCTAATGGTATTTCGCTATTTCCTTTTACTTTATCTGACGTCCACAGTAAATGTTCTTGTCCTGATAAAGCAAATCCGTGTAAACATATTGCAGCAGTTTACTATCAGTTAGGCGATCGCTTTAGTGAAGATCCTTTTGTACTCTTTCAATTGCGGGGACGTACCAAAGAGCAAATTATTAGTAATTTACGTCAGTTACGTAGTACTAATATTGAAGTCACAACTGACCAAACACAAGAAGATAAAGAGTCGATTTCCCAAAATCAATATTTATTAAAGCTAGAATCTTTTTGGCAATATCATGAGCCATTAGAATCTTCTTTAGTAGTGATTGCACCATCTACCAGTGAAACAGTTTTAGATGTCTTGGGGTCAATCCCCCTTGCTAAAGAAGAGGAAAATCTAGCCAGCTTAACTGCTGCTGATCTAGTGATGAAATATTTAGATACTGTTTACAAAGATGTCAGCCAAAAAGCTATGCTAGCAGCGATGAATGTAGGTGGAAATTAATATAACAGTCCTAAATCACGCCTAATGTGCATCTTAAGATGACTTTTACTATCAGCCTAGAGCTAAAGTTCTAGGCGTGCATATGACTAAAACAAAATTAATGAATATGACTGCGAATCATGTCATCAATCATCGTCTCTACATCCACCTCATCTAAATCTGATTCTGTTAGATAAAAGCGTGCATAGCGCTCATCTAAATCAAAAGCTTCGTCTAACCAACCTGCAAAACCACGGGCCCGTTTATCAATCTCCAGCAAAACTTCTAACTCCTCTGGGTGTAAACGGAAAATGACTTCTAACTCGTCTAGATAGTTTCTGTATTCTCCACTGGGTTTGAACTCAAATTCTTGTACAAAGGGATAAGAACCACCAAGAGAATGGGTATATTCACAATCCACTTTATGCAGATGAAAACCTAATCTTTCTACTGCTACAAATACTCGTTGCATTAGTGGATGAGGTTTCACTTCTAAAACATCTCTATCCCTGGGATTGATAGCAGTTTTAATATCCAAGCCTGTACGGATATATACTGGTATTCTACCCATTGTCAAGGGCATTTCATAGGGCAACTCTAAGGCAAACGGTACTACAATTTCTTCTTTAGGCTGAACAGTCAACCGTTCTAGCAGGCGGTAATCGACCATTACACACTCTTCATGAATGGTAGAATCATCGACTTCCCGCTCATATTCAGTAGCAAGTTTTAAATAAATATCACTGATATCCTGAGCTATATCACCACCAGTAATATGAACTTCTCCTTCCAATACATCACCTGGAATCACTGAAGCGTTAAAAATACGTGTATCAACTTTAGCTGCACCAATGCCAACGCTTGCTAACATTTTTTTAAACATTCTTTCTTGCTTACTCCTGTAGATTTGCTCTATTGTAGGCTGGCTAATACTGGGGTGTCACATCTAACACCCTTCTGTAGTTTCTACATAAGCAAGCTATAATTTTATGAAAAAATTGATTGTGAAAAAGTTTTTACCTTTAATTCGCTACTTCTGCCATTTCAATAATTCGCCCTTCGTAGTCCTTAACCAAAAAAATTAAGGGCTTTCTGCTACGAATCTTGAATTTCAATCCCCGCACTTCTACCCGCATTAAAATCATTTCCATACATTCGTGGTCAAAGCAAACGTGGCGTTGTTGATTTTTGCTGCCTAAACTAGCTCCCGTAATTACATGCAACTGAGTATTTTTCTTAAGTTGATACCACAGTCCCTCACTTGCATTCGACATTTTGTTAGAAAAGGAAGGACTACTTCCTAAGTAAAGCGGGTCAACTCCTGTTGCACCGATAGTTTGTTCATAGTTGTAGTAGTAGTGTAGGGGTACTTCTGCTGCTGGTAAATCTAGGAGTCCTTCATATAACTGTCGTGCAATTTCTAAATCCGACACCATAACTGTGTATACCTTTGGCGCACTGGTGAGGAACATCCACATGGCCCCAGCATAGGCTGCTAGTAGCATTACCATTATGCCTTGGGTAGAAAAAAGGCTATCTAATGGTATAGAAGGTAAAAAAGAGGCAAAAGTATAAGGATTAACCAACAATGATGTCACACTTGCTATAAACATGAACAGAATCGGGAATTATATATAAGGGAGCCGCTTTTGTCTTGTAGATTATGACTTAAATGAAGTCTTGATTTCTAGTGTATCAAGTGCTAATCCGTCTTGGTGTTGGGTCGAAATTGACTAACACTAAAAGACTATGTGATTAATTACAGAGATTGCGATCACCAAGTTAATTCTAACAACATAAGCAGAATCGGACTGTGCAAATTCCTCATTTTCCTGAAGCTAATCATCCCTTAGTTAAGTCACTGTTCCATCACACTGACCCAGAACTCGTTAGGTTGTTCCAGCAGCATCCAGAGTCGGGAAGATACTTTACAGCTATTTTTTGCCGCTATAGTCCTATAGTTTTTACAGTAATTCGCCATTCGGCGCGATCGCCTGTGCAAGCAGATTATTTATTTGCCTTGACTTGGCGACATATCTACTACGAATTGGGTGGACTTAATCTCAGTAGCACTCAACCTGGTAGGGAAAGTCTGACGTTACAAAATTGGCTCATTGATCAGACTGCTTACTGTATCAACGAGATTGAACTTCCTCCTACTGAAGCAATTCATTATTCTCTCAAAGCCACCTCTGTACCACTATGGTGTTATGTAGAACAAGCATTAGATCAAATGACACCAATTTTACGCTTGATGGTATTAATGGCTCAAACTTTTCACTGGAGCGAAACCAGAATTGCCGCTTATCTACAAGCTGAAGGAGAAGCGATCGCCCCCAGCGAAGTAGCCAATTTTCTTCAGGAAGGTTATCGTATGCTAGAGGAAAAATTACCAACAGATATTCGTGCTATCTACTTGGGTGAAAATTTACTGCCACCTGCAATTGCGTAGGAATACATAGTAATTATGTGTTTGGTAATGCTAATTAATAAACATACGAAACATTTTGTATAAAGCCGCAATTCCACGTCAAAGTTTATGAAACAATGGTGTTTGATACTAAAAATTAACCAAATTTTTACTTATAGATACAAGCAGGGGAAAAAGAGTTTAAAAAGTAAAGCTAATAAATCTTTTCCCCTTCCCCTTTCCCCCTTACCCTTTTTAGTTACTAGTTTTATATTTCATCCCATAACAGTGAATGCTGCGGATATTACTGAACAACTCCACCATCAGATAGATAAGTCTGTAGTGCGACAATCCACAGACCAAGCAGATACTTTGCTGCGAATCGGTCAGCAGCAACATGCCTCTGGCAAGTCTGATAAAGCCATTGAGTCTTGGTTACAAGCACTAGAAATTTATCACTCGCTTGGTGATCTCAACGCTCAAGGTTTAATTTACGATTACCTTGCTACAGGTTATGTCCAGTTGGGTCGTTATAAAGAAGCAGAAAACGCCATACGCCGACGCCTAGCGATCGCTCGTGATATCCATGACTTTCAAAGTCAAATTTTTGCCCTGAATAATATTGGTACATTATTGCTGCAACAAGGGGAACCCGCCGCTAGTGTACAAACTTTTGCCGAAGCTGTGGAAATTGCCCGCCACGTTAAAAATATCGAAGGTCAAGGACTGTCTTTAAGCAATTTGGGACTGGCAAATGCCAGGCTAGGAAATAACAACAAAGCCATCAAACTTTATGAAAATGCTTTAAGTTTCCGTCGTCAAGTTCGTGATCCCATTGGCGAGGCTAACACTCTCAATAATTTAGGTGATGCTTATCTCGAAGCGGGAGATTATCAAGGTACTATAGGGACTTATGGATCTGCACTGCGAATTGCCAAATATAGTAGTGATCGCGTTAATGAATTACGAGCAATTGATGGTCTAGTTACTGCTCACAGTTCTGTGGGACGCTATGAACGTGCTTTTGACTTGTTACAGCAGCGATTAATCTTAGCTCAAGAATTACAAAATCGGCGAGAAGAATTAAAATCTTTTGAGTCCTATGCTCAGTTATATGAGCAATTAGGTAATTTCCCGACTGCCCGTAATTTTTATGAAAGGGCAATTGCGGTAGCCAAGATACTAGAAGACACTAAGCAAGAAGTGCGATTACTAGATCGACTCACTCAAATGATGCGGAAGGCTAACTTGACTGAAACAAGCAGAAAAAATTATTAAATCATTGTAGGGTAAGTATCAATAACTTCTCGGTTAAAGGGCAATACGGTTCAGTTAAGGTTTTGATCTACCCCTGTAGAAGGTTTGTCTTGGTGTCTTAGTGTCTTTGTAGTGAACAAGATCATCTTGAAACCACTAAGACACTAAGACACAAAGAGTACTAACACCAACCGTATTGGGTTAAAGGGAAAAGGGAAAAGCGCGAGGGATGTTCCTTCCATTCCTTACCCCTTCACCTTTATGACTTACGCATCCTCTACAAATTCTTGGCGTCTACCCTGCGGGAAGCCTATGAGCGCGTCTATGGCGGTTCTATAAAGTAAAGCCTTTTGGCAACTTTTACGTAAGCCCTGACCTTTTACCTTTTCCCGGTCTAGTGTGTATTTACTTAGAAATAATTTATTAAATATATCTAACTTTTAAATTTTATAATTTTTAAATCTGCTTAATAATAATACGGTTGCGTCCCTCTGCTTTTGCTTGGTAAAGCGCCTGATCAGCTGCTTCAATTAAAGCTAATGGCGAAGTTTCAAAATTGGGAACAATAGTAGCGATTCCTAAACTGAGAGTTACAAACTGACTAACAGTAGATCCAGAGTGAACAATTTCTAATTCCCTTACTCCAGCCTGCATTGCTGCTGCGACATGAACTGCACCAGAAGCATGAGTGTGCGGCAAAATCACAGCAAATTCTTCACCACCATAACGTGCAACTAAATCCTGATATTTTTGGGCTGTGTCCTTTAAAACATTAGCCACCTTTTGCAAACAGACATCCCCAGCAGGATGACCATATTTATCGTTGTAAAGTTTAAAAAAATCGATATCGCATAAGATTAATGAGATTGGCGATCGCTGCTGTGCTAACTCCAACCACTGAGAATTGAAATATTGGTCAAAGCGACGGCGATTAGCTAGTCCAGTTAAGCCATCTTCGTTCGCAAGTTGCTGCAAAGCTTGGTTGGCTGCTTCTAACTGTTTATATACCTGCCCTTGTTGTAATAGCTTTCTCACCCTTCGGCGTAATACTGCCCAGTGAATGGGTTTAGTGACAAAATCACTAGCTCCAGCCTCAAAAGCACGGTCTACTGAGTCAGGATCATCTAATCCTGTAATCATCAGTATAGGAGTACGAGCCCACAATGTAGAAATCAAGCTATTACCACAACCAGATACGCTATCAAGGGATGCAAGTGCTAACACTAAATTTTTCTTGGCAATTTGCATCAATTCCTGACAACAGGTAAAGCCATCCATTGTTGGCATGACTGCATCTAACAAAATTAAATCAGGCTTGACAGCAGTATAAGCATCTAAACACTCTTTACCATTACTGACTTCAACTACTCGGTAGCCTTCTTGTTCCATAGCCTCACGCAACAGAAGTCGCATGGTTGTATCATCATCAGCTACGAGAATCAGAGGGGGTTTATTGGAAATAGAATTAAATGAGCTTATCCCTAACATGAGTTGAATTTTATAGGAAATAAAAGCTTAGGTAATAAAAAAGCCAATACATTTCTGCTAATGCTGCTAAATTGTTGGTTTTGATGTTTTTTATTGAAAAAAAGCCTTATTAACACTAATTTGAAAAATGATAGCGACAGATAAATTAACAGAACCTATACCCAGATGGGATTTCTCGATCCAAAATCCAAAATGGTATAGCTGCTGGCTGAACACAGATTGTGTGAACCAGACCAATTATTTTTCGTGGAATTGATTTGTGTAAAAGTAAAGAACATGTAGCGTTATTTGTTTTTTGTATGAATGAGTGTGGACTACCACGCACTTGCAAGGTAGGGAAATGTTACTATTTATATTTCCCAGCTACAAACAAGCAATTACTATTTTTTTGAAAACTTCAAATGTATATTCGCAGTTTAAGGTTACGCAGTGTGCTTAAACACCAACTGCATTAGGACAAAAATGGTTGATTACGTAAGTATGCCGTTAATCTGGAATTTATAATTATGGAGTTAAAACGAATAAATTTAATTTTGTTCCAATAACAGTAATTATTTGGTAAATTTACTTAACTAACATCTAAAAAATATAAATAAATACGGTTATAAATAAAATAAAGATAACACGACAAAAAATTAGGTGAAAAGCTTGCGTTTTTTCTGCTAAACACCCATCCTACTGAAATCTATTGAGTATTTGTTATGCCAGATTCATTAATGTACCAGCAAGATCATTTTGTTGTTTTAGAAACAAATCAAGAGGAACAGTTTCTGACGGCATCAGAACTATTAGAAAAATTGACAGATATTCTCCAAAAACTCAATCCTCAAGATTTACCCCCTGATATACGTTCTTTGGATTCTATCGAAGCAAGAGCGAAATATTTGCTTGACACTAGTTGTGAATTGGATGTTGGTCCCGGGCAATATTTACAATGGTACGCGGTGCGCCTAGAGAAATAAATTTAGTCAATTGTCTACTGTCCATTGTTTTGACAATTGACTATTCATATTGGACTATTTTGTAGTCGCAATCAATGTTAGTTCAATAGTATCTTCTCCTGGCTGTGTGACTTTAACATCGACTCCAGGACCAAAATAACTAACCATTTTCTCTTGTTTTTGCTGCCAGATATCAATTGGTATTGTTGAAGAATCAAATTCTAAAATCAAGGCATAATTTCCGTTGATATCTTCTTCTCGTAACCCTGTGATCAGTGGTAGTTCTCCATCTGAACAAGTTAAACCCAAGTAAGATAAAGCACGATCAAAATGAGCATTTTGCCCGTAGGAATAACGAGTCAGGTCTTTGCGAATTTTATTTTGAGTGGGAGTTGCTTGCTGCTGACGCAGTTCTAAAACTGTAGGCGTAGTAGCTTGACTGAAGGGTATCGGTTTGAGTTCATTAGCTTTAAGTGCCAATCCTCCTAGCACTAGTGGAATCCCGTAAAAAAACCCAACCAGATTAAGAGTAGCATTATCGTTAGCGTAGGCGATGAAGCCAATGATGGTTAAGACACCACCGATGGTTAAACCCAGGGTTCCCAGAGAAACTTGGCGTAACATGAGTTAATTTTTAATAGTTTTTTTTAGCACCAGTTTTATTATCATCGGTGATCGCCTACAGATTAGGGAAGAGGATAGATAAAAGTCTCTATTATTTTGAGTTAACTTTGAATTTGAACATAATGTAAGACGGAAATCCAAAATTATGGACCCACAAACTATCAAAGAACAAATTGCCCAAATTCAAAGTAAACGGGAATACCTACTCAGCTTACTGGAACAACCAAACTTGGGGACTTTAAGAATAGACGTAAATCAAGCTTTGGAAGAAATGGATGAGTTAATAGATGAATATAGACGCACCTTTCCTGAAACAGAATCTAATTAAGCCAAACTAAGCTACAGTAATAAAACTTATGTCGGTAGCAACCTTTGATTCTGGTTCTACCGACAACTTTTCCACTTCTTCCAAATATCCAAACTCCCAACTCAGCATTTTTGTTTGTTTATCCAGCAAAAGTACCATTAATCGTCCTTTGGCCTAGTTGCCTAACCAAGGAAACTAGTTCTGTGGTAGGCACATCTTTTTTACAAACAGCATCTAAACAAGCTCTTGCCTTTCCTTCAATAAGTTTAGAGTCATCTACTGATGAGTAAGCAATAATCTGAGTGCTAGGATCAATAGCTTTAATCTCACCGGACGCAATCCACCCATCCATAACTGGCATTTGCAAGTCTAGAACAATCACATCAGGCTTGTGGCGCTTAACCATTTCTATGGCTTCCTGACCATTACAAGCTAAACCTACAACTTGGATATTTTCTTGACCAGAAAATATTAATTGCAGAGTTAAGCGTGTTAGTTCGTGGTCATCAACCACTAGAACGCGCAAGGTAGAAGACTCACAAGACAACATTAACATCCACGCAAACTATAAGGTTAAAGCATGACAGCCTTTATAGTTTATGGGAATAACTACTGGAACTAACTCTACCCTATGGTTGAATAAATTCTATCTTTTCACAAGATTTGAGATTAATATTTAGTAATATTAATTTTCTTCAGCAAAGGTATGTAATTACTTGTCAGGATACACATAATTCTTTCTTGAATTCATCAAGTTTGAGGCGATCGCTGGTGGGCTTAAAGCCATAGACATGAGAATTTTTTGTGAATTAGCCTCAGGACAATCTTCACCAGGACGACGTTGAATATAACTGCCATCCGCTTGTAACTCCCAAGCTTGGCGATTATCTGCCAACATAATACCTAAAATTTCTTGCAAATCTTTAGCAATATCTGGATCTAAGATTGGGGTAATTACTTCCACTCGCCGATCTAGGTTACGAGGCATCCAGTCGGCACTGCCAATGTAAATTTCTTCTTCACTATTATTGTAGAAATAGAAAATCCGGGAGTGTTCTAAAAATCGACCCACAATACTAATAACGCGAATATTTTCGCTGATATCTTTAAGTCCAGGACGTAAACAGCAAATACCCCTGACAATTAAGTCGATTTGTACACCTGCGCGGGAAGCTTTGTAAAGTTCAGAAATGATTTGTGGGTCGACAAGAGAGTTCATTTTCGCAACGATACGCCCAGAAAAACCTTTTTGAGCATTTTCGACTTCTCTTGTAATCAGTCCAATAAAGCGATCGCGTAAATTCACAGGTGCTACCAATAATTGGCGATAAGACTTTTGCCGTGAGTATCCAGTCAAGAAATTAAATACATCTGTAACATCTGCCCCTAACTCTTCTTGGCAAGTAAATAATCCCAAATCTGTATATAATCGTGCTGTTTTGGGGTTGTAATTGCCAGTGCCAATATGAACATAGCGACGGATACGGTCTTGTTCGCGCCGTACAACCATGACTATTTTAGAGTGGGTTTTCAAACCGACTAGACCGTAAACAACGTGAATTCCCACGCTTTCTAAACGCTTAGCCCAAAATATATTATTCTCTTCATCAAACCGCGCTTTCAGTTCTACTAATACAGATACTTGCTTGCCATTTTCCGCAGCAGCAATTAGCGCATTAATGATTGGTGAATCACCAGAAGTACGGTAGAGAGTCATTTTAATTGCTAGGACATTCGGGTCATGGGCTGCACTAGTAATAAAGCGCACTACTGATGCTGTAAAAGATTGATAAGGATGGTGTACGAGTAAATCTCGTTCCCGAATTACAGCAAAAAAGTCTCTGCCTTCTTCTATTTCTAGGACCTCGGAACTGGGATTAACTTCGCGAATACGTTGCAGACGAGGGGGGACAACAGACTGCCAAGGAGGATCTTTCAGTTCTGCTGGGACGCTCAAAGACATAAAATACATTAAGTCGTGTAGTCCCAAAAGACCATCTACTTCATAGACATCGCTTTCAGTTAATTCCAAATCTTGCAATAGTCGGTTGCGTATGACATCAGGAGTTTGGGATTGAATTTCTAGTCGAACAGGAGTACCACCGACTCGCCGTTTTCGCAGTTCTTGCTCAATTAAAAGTAGTAAATCGTCGGCTTCATCTTCTTCTAGTTCTAGATCAGCATCACGAGTAATCCGGAAGGGATGATATTCTTGAATATTCATCCCTGGAAAAAGCGACTCTAAATTGTGAGCGATCGCCTGTTCCAAGGGTACGCCAGTCCACAAAGCAGGTTTCCCGTGCCGTTGAATTCCCAACTCTGGGGGTAAAGGCAAAAATCGCGGTAGAACTTTCGGGACTTTAACTCTCGCAAAAAATTCTTCTTCTGTTTCTGGGTTTTTAACTACAACTGCTAAATTTAAACTGAGATTAGAAATGTAGGGAAAAGGATGGCTAGGGTCAACAGCAAGAGGAGTGATAACGGGAAAGATTTGTTCTTCAAAATAATTGTCTAAATATTTACGCTGTTTTTCAGTCAAATCTATGTAATCCAAAATATGGATGTTGTGATTGGCTAAAAGAGGTCTTAATACTTGCTCAAAATGTTGATGCTGTTGGGCTACTAAAGGACGTAAAACAAAACTGATATCATCCAGTTGTTGTTGTGGTGTCCTACCGTCAAAACTTAATTGGCTAACTTTTGCTTCTACTTGTTGCTTTAAAACTGCAACGCGCACCATGAAGAACTCATCTAAGTTAGAACTGAAGATAGCCAAAAACTTGAGGCGTTCTAAAAGGGGTGTGCGTGAATCTAGAGCTTCATGCAATACTCTGCTATTGAATTCTAGCCAGCTTAACTCACGATTTAAGTAATATTGTGTATCGTTAAGATTAATTTGTTGATTGGTGGTCTTTTTAGATTTCGCCATGATCACCTAAACACAGGCAAGCCTAGCCCATACAACTGAACTCAGTACCAACCCATCAGTATTTTAATTAGAGCCACTAGTGTGCAAATTTTTTACTTTAATGAGCGGATAAGTCAATCATAAATCATATTTAAGTGAAATCAAGAGTCAGCTAATCGCTTTTACAGGGGAGCTTGACTAAGACCCTTTTATATTTAATGTTTTAGATTTTGGAGCTAGTTAACTAAGGGTTTTCCCTCAATTTATCTCTTGTAGTGATACCAAAGTGAAGCGTTGTTACACCTACTATAATTTTTGCAAAAGCAATAAGATCTTGGATACTTTAATACTTAATTAATCACATTTATTTGTAAGTAAATTATCAAGAAATTCTTCTTTTATAAGCTATATTTTTAGTAATTATTGAGTTCATAGTTTTAACTGACAACTTGTACCAGTCTCAAGAATTTCCAACATCTCGCCCTCAAATAAATTTGGGGCTAATAGCTGAAGTCAACTTAAAGTAAACTCATGTTTTATTGAGTCATCTTTTAGATGACTTTTGCTATCAGCCAAGGATTTTAATCCTTCTGCCATCTGCCCTCAGCATAGCTGCCTGATCTTCAATTAAGCTTGACTACAAACACAGAGCAATTGGCTTCTTCTACTACTTGACTACTAACTGAACCCTGAACTATTCGGTTCATACCAGTCAATCCACGACTACCAATCACAATTAAATCAGCTTTGTAAATATTGGCAAGGCGGATTATTTCTTCTGCTGGATCACCGGTAACTAATTCTATTTCACTTGGCACAGGTAACTGTGCTTGATAAGATTGCAGTTGTTTTTCGATCTGTAGATAAGAAAGGGCTGGGGAATCTGAGTGAGGTCTATCGGCAGGCAATTCCATTTCTAACTCAGGGGGAGGGAAAACATGACAAAGGACAACTTTGCTGTCTTTTGGTAGTACTAAATCGTTTAAAGTTTCAATGACTCGCTCTGCAATACCTGAAGAGTCTAGAGCTACCAAAATAGTCTTTAGCACGGCTTGTATCTCCAAAAGTGCAAACCCCTGTAATTAAAAGTAATAGTTTTCAAGATTACACTAAGGTGAATGTAGGCTTAAAGTTTAAGTTTGACGCCACAATTTGGTTTTTGTCAAAAGTCTGGAGAAAATTTAATAATTCTTGTTTGTTGTTTGTTATTTGTTAGGCTATCAACGACCTACTAGCAACTATCAACCATCAACAATATGATTTATTCTTCTTTTTGAACTCGCCGTCTTACGGAATCAGCATGAGAGGCTAAGCCTTCGGCTGCTGCTAGTGCATCAATTGCGCCTGCTACTTTTTCCAAGGCAGTTTGTGAGTACTGAATAATACTTGAGTATTTGAGGAAAGTTTCGACTCCCAATGGCGAAGCATAGCGGGCTGCACCAGAGGTAGGTAAGGTATGGTTGGGCCCAGCAATATAGTCTCCTACTGCTTCCGGTGTGGAGTGACCTAAGAAAATTGCCCCAGCATGGCGAATGAATGGTAGGACTTTCTCCCAAGGATCTTCCACTTCTAGTTCTAGGTATTCGGGAGCAAACTCATTTGAGAGTTCGGCTGCTGCCTGTAGGGATTCTACAATTACAATCAAGCCGTAGTGAGCGAGGGCTTTTTCTGTAAGGGTGCGTCTCGGGTGATCTACTAATTGTCTTTCGACAGCAACTTGCACGTTCTTAGCTAAAGCCGGATCTGTGGTCAATAAAATTGCCGCCGCCATTTGATCGTGTTCTGCTTGTGCTAGCATATCTGCTGCTACATGAACGGGATTCGCGGTTTCATCGGCAATAATCAGCACTTCGCTCGGGCCCGCTAAAGAATCAATACCAACTGTTCCATAAACCAGTTTTTTTGCCAAAGTCACATAAATGTTACCTGGTCCGGTGATGACATCGACTTTAGGAATTGTTTTTGTACCATAGGCTAAAGCAGCGATCGCTTGCGCTCCACCAACGCGATAAATTTCTTGCAACCCAACTTCTTGGGCAGCTACCAAAACTGCTGGGTAAATCGTTTTACCTGCTCCTGGAGGTGTCACCATAATTATACGGCGTACTCCTGCTATCTGGGCAGGAATTGCATTCATTAAGACTGTACTTGGGTATGCAGCGCGACCACCAGGTACGTATATTCCTGCTCGATCTACAGGAGTATAGCGTTTGCCGAGAACCACTTCATCATCATCAAAGTGTACCCAACTTTTCGGAACTCGTTGGCGGTGAAACGCTTCAATTTGGCGACAAGCCAGTCTAATTGCTTCCACTAGTTCTTTTGAGACCTGTTGATAGGCAGCATCTATTTCTGAGCCTGTAACCCGTAGTTCTTCTGGTCTGAGAATTTGATGATCAAATTCTGCTGTGTAATGTAATACAGCTTTATCACCTTGGCGCTTCACCGCTTGCAACACTTCCCGCACTGTTGCTTCTTTATGAAGCACCTGTTCGTCATTGGTGCGATCGCAGATCCTTTGTAATTCTGATCTGACGTCTGCCTGCTGAGTAATGATTCGCAGCATGGAGTAAGGACAATGCCAACTTTAAAATATTCCCGCTTGAGAATGAGTTTTGCTTCTTGCCCTCAGGGGGAAGGGTAGCTAACACCAACTCTCTTTTCTAGCTTAACCTGGATTTTTTTGATACTCTCAAGGTTTGTAGCATATGACTTTTTTACAAAGGCCACCAAATTGTGATCATTCTAGTCGGTTTCCGGCTAATTTAGTAGTATTTAAAAAAGTCTTACTAGTTACTCTCAACGATAAGCACTTTTTTCATGTTTATCATATCCCCAAATTAGGGAGATGGATTGTTTTCACATTTAGTCGGTTTTTGATTGCATAGGTAGGCTCTAAGTATACTTTCTGCCTATCTTTCTAATTTAGTAGCTAACATTATTGTATGGATACAGATGAGCGGATGTCTAAATTTCGGCTTCTGAACTTTAGCTGTTTACACTTTATTACCTCTATCAATACATATCATTTGAAGATGGATTAAATTTTAAGCAATCACTACCACTTGGTAACAGGTGGTGAATGAGATAACTGATTTATCGAGTACTTAATTTTAACGTATTTCTAGTGGTGAAAACAAAATATAAAGAGGCTTTCATAAATACTGTCAAACAAAAATGAATTTTTTCCTCAAGATGAGATCAATTGTCAACGAGGATTTTCAAATTGCCTAAGCCAAAAATCAACAGAGTAAATATACTTGTTTATTTTCCTACAAATTCTCAAAATATATCTGTCATTGACATAACAGATATATTTTTCTGTCTTAAAAATGAGTGTGGGGTGTAAGGGTGTAGGGGTGTAGGAGGAGTCAAATTTTCATGCCCTCATTGTGTGATTTATCACATGGCTGTCTAGCGTGAAACTAATCTTCTGCCTAATGAGTTGAAAGTAACCTCACCCCGGCTGCGCCACCCCTCTCCTTACCAAGGAGAGGGGTTGGAGGTGAGAGTTTTTCATGCTTGGTGGTGGAACTTGTTTAATAGGGACTATCGCCTTTCTTCGGTAAAAAAACTATAAAAGCTTTATAGGTCTTCTTAGTTCTTTCTTCATATACACCCAGACTAACAAAAAGCGGGGATATAGTTAGTTTTGCTATATCCCCGCAAGAATTTGTGACTACGCTAGTTTATTCGTCGTCTTCGTCCTCAAAATCATCTTCATCGTAATCATCTTCGTCGTCTTCTGTCAGATCGTTGATTTCACCCGGAATCAAATCATCATCATCATCTAGAATTGACTTTGGTCTGCTGCCATAAGTCATTTCTCCTACTCCTAGAGTTGGAGAATCTAAGTTGTAGGTACGGGCTGTGCGATCATCCAGCACCATATCTAATGGATCTTCAACTTCATCCAAGACGCTACTGCTGAAGGAATCAGTGTAGTCTTCGACTATACCGGATTCTTCGTAGGTATTAAAGCCTGTGCCAGCAGGAATCAATCGTCCGATAATCACGTTTTCTTTCAAACCACGTAACCAATCAGATTTACCTTCTATTGCTGCTTCGGTTAATACCCGAGTAGTTTCTTGGAAGGACGCGGCAGAAATGAAGCTATCAGTATTTAAAGATGCTTTGGTAATACCCAACAATACAGGAGTGTATTGCGCCCTCGCACCGCCGGTAATTGCCATCGCTTCGTTTACCTGTTCGATTTGACGCAGTTCTACCAATTCACCAGGCAGCATAGTGGTGTCACCACCATCATCAACCCGTACTTTAGAAGTCATCTGACGAACAATCACTTCAATGTGTTTATCAGCAATATCAATTCCTTGAGACTGATACACCATTTGTACTTCATTCACCAGGAAGGTTTGCACCTTCTGCAAGGCATGACTAGCACAGGCGTAGACTCCATCTTCAGAACCAAGGTTAAAGAAGACGTCCAAGATTTCGTGGGGGTTGGCTGGGCCGTCTGTGAGTGGCTGTCCAGCACTGACTGTTTGCCCGTCTGTAACTACTAAGTTTTGTCCAGGGCCAATCGTATAGTCTGTAACTACAGCGTTTGGTTCGATCACTTTTATAGCGATCGCTTCGTCACCATCACCATAGATAACCTTAACTTCTCCTGCTCTCTTAGCTAAGATACATGCCTCTTTTGGCTTACGAGCTTCGAGGAGTTCTTCAATTCTCGGCAAACCTTGGATGATGTCTCCTGTCTTGGCGCGTTCAAATACTAACAACACCAAGTTATCACCACGCTGCACCAAATCGCCGTCTTCTACTTGTAAAATCGCACCACCACTGACGCGGTAGGGACGACCAACACGGATGGTAACAGAGTAGTTTTGAGTAGCCAGTGCTGATTCATCAGCCGTAGTTTCTCCTGCACTTTCTGCTTTTTTCACTGCTACAACTTGCCCAGATTCTTCAGCAATGACTCCTGAAGCAATTTCTGTACCTTCTACCACCAAATCACCCGGCTTTATTTTGGGTTGGACAGCGCAATTCATCTTGATCATGTCGTGTTGTTGACGCAACACCAAGCAACGACGAACAGCTTCTGTACCTTTTTTGACGCCCCGTACAATACCGCCTTCTTTACATAAGATTTGGGTACGTGCTACTACTGCACCAGGAGCAATAGTTTGTCCGTCTTCAACTTCAAGGGTTGTATTTGTACTACCTTGAGTAGCATCAGCGGTAATATCTCGACGAACCGTTAAAGATTCCAAAATAACTAGCTGCAAACGTTGAATTTCTGGATCATTAGTATCAGCTACCAATTCAATATCTGCTGCCAAGGGGGAAGCTGTGTGGTCTTGCTCGTCTTCTTGCTCAATTTCCAAGACTAGTTGGGTTCGTAGCAGTTCTACACCTTCAACACATTTAACACGTTCAGAATCTTTGTAAGGCAGCCTTTGTACAGCCCGCAATTGAATTGAACGGGCAGTTTGCTGACTCACAGATGTAGTAGAAGGCACATCAGGATAGTTGGGTACTGCATACTCAACCACCAAACGACTTAATAAGGCAGGACCTTCTGGTGTTTCCACGTACTGAATGTAGCGCAGTTCATTAAAGGTTTGTCCCAGTAGTTCTTCACCAGGTTGGATAAAGGTGTTATCTTTACTCATCACTGCTTCTGGGTCATCTACCATCAGCAGGTCTCCTGGTTTAATTACAACTTCTCGCAGAATGTCATTTTTCTGGGTGACTTCAATCACACCATTGTTTTGGCAGAAGATATCCTTAACTACTTCAGTACCAGCTTCAACATACTGACCGTCTTCCACTAACAGCAAGGAGATGTCTTTATTCACTTCGTGGGTTTCTTCAGGAATCCACAGTAAAGTTCCGCCTTGCACCACTTCGTAACCTTGCTTGGCTTTACCTTTTTTCTGGACTTCTACACCAGCGTATTTGAGCATTCCACCAGTAGTGGTACGATAACGGTCGTCAATCAACTCGGCGACTACCTGACCGTTTTGGACTTTTGTACCAGGTGTTGCCCTCAAGTTAAAGACTTGATTATTACCAGTGCTAACTAAGTAGTTATTTTTACCTTGCGAACTTTGGACAGTGACTGTAGCTTGGTCTAAAATTACAGAAGCTGTAATGATTTCAATTTCCCGTGTAGATTTGCCTGGGGTAGCTTCGGGCAAACGTACCACACCACCGTGCTGGGTGGTGAGCTTGGTTTCTGCGAGGACACCATTAGTCGCGACGGTATCATTTTCTTTGACTACCAATTCTGCACCAGGTGGTAAGTTATACACTTCCCCTGACAAAATCCAGATTAAACCACCCCGTGCTGCTGTGGTGGTGGTGTTACCTTGACGGTCAGTTTTTTGTTCTGCAACAACATCGGCGAACTTAACTTCCCCGGCTAAGTCAGACGCTACGTCTTTCACAGCTTTTTCTGTATTAGCGCGAGTTGTACGTCCGCCAAGGGCTACTTCTGCGATTAATTGACCTTGCTTGACTTGTTGTCCATCTACAACGTAGAGTGTTGAACCTTGAGTAACAGCAATTTCCCTGGTTGTTGAGTCACCCGCATCCAAAGTTAGTGTGCCGTTCGTTTCCACATACAAAGCATCTTCACCGTGACGGGTACGATATGGTCTTGTGCGCAGGCGACGGGGGAAACGAATTGTACCAGCCATTACAGCGCGTTCTTGTTTAGCCACTTCCCCAGTGAATACACCGCCTGTGTGGAAAGTACGCATCGTCAGCTGGGTACCCGGTTCACCGATACTTTGGGCAGCAATAATACCTACAGCTTCACCTAAATCTACCATTTTGGCGTGGGCTAAACTCCAGCCATAGCAATGTTGGCAAACTGATCGTGCTGCTTCACAAGTCAAGGGCGATCGCACTACTACTTCAGTAACACCTGATTTTTCAATGATTTTTGCCAAGTCGTCAGAAATGGGTGTATTTCGAGGTGCGATGACTTCACCGGTGGTGGGATGTACCACATCTTCCGCCACAACTCGCCCCATGAGGCGGGTTTCTAGCCTAATCATAGTCTTACCACCTTCGGTCATTGCCCGGATGGGAATTCCTCTGGTAGTTCCACAGTCAAACTCCCGGATAATCACATCCTGGGAAACGTCCACCAGACGACGGGTGAGATAACCAGAGTCTGCTGTGCGGAGGGCGGTATCTACCAAACCTTTGCGCGCACCGTAAGAGGAAATAATGTACTCAGTAACGGTGAGTCCTTCCCGGAAGTTGGTTTTGATCGGTAAGTCAATAATTTCCCCTTGCGGATCTGCCATCAGTCCCCGCATTCCTACCAATTGCCGTACTTGGGAGATATTACCCCTAGCTCCAGAAAATGCCATCATATACACGGAGTTAAGGGGGTTTGTCTTTTTGAAGTGGGTGACAACTTCGTCTTTAAGGGCTTCAGAAGTACCGTTCCAGGTATCAATTACTTTTTGGAAACGTTCTACTTCCGTAATTTCCCCCCGTTGGTAACGTTCTTCTGTAGCGCGAATTTCTGCTTCTGCGGCTTCTAGGAGCGATCGCTTGGAAGGAGGCACCATCAAATCTTCTACGCTGATTGAAACCCCAGCTTTAGTAGCATAGCGGAAACCCAAATCTTTTAATTTGTCCGCCATCACAGCCGTCCGCGCTGTACCATAGTGCGTAAACGCCCAAGAAATCAAATTACGCAGTTGACCTTTGTCAACGACGCGATTGCGGAAAATCATTTTGTCGTTAGTCATTTGTCAATAGTCCAGAGTCAATAGTCCAGAGTCAATAGTCCAGAGTCAATAGTCCAGAGTCAATAGTCCAGAGTCAATAGTGATGCTAATGACAATTGACTATTGACAATTGACGATTAACTAACTTGCTAGCGCTTCCTGAATTGCCTTGTTGTAAATTACACGACCCGGCGTTGTGTATATATACTGAGAAATGAGATTTCCCTGAGCGTCTTCTCTCACTCGACGGTATTTATACAACTTAGTCACACTACCATCATCATTTTTCACCACTTCCCGTGGCTCATGATCCGCTTGGTCGGACTCAACTTCGCCGTCGTAGCGGACATAGATGTAGGCGTGCAGGTCTACCTGTTCCTGATCAAAAGCCATAATTACGTCGTCTAAAGAAGCAAAATACCGTCCTGCACCTTTGGTGGCATGGGGGTTTTCTGCGGTTAAGTAATACGAACCTAACACCATGTCTTGGCTAGGTGTAATAATGGGCTTTCCTGTAGCAGGAGACAAAATGTTGTTAGAAGCCAGCATCAATAACCGTGCTTCAGCTTGTGATTCCAGAGATAACGGTACATGTACCGCCATTTGATCGCCGTCAAAGTCAGCGTTAAAAGCTGGACATACCAATGGATGTAACTGGATCGCTCTTCCTTCTACCAAGATTGGCTCAAAAGACTGAATACCCAAGCGGTGCAGGGTAGGAGCGCGGTTTAGTAAAACTGGATGTCCTTCAATTACTTCTTCCAAGACATCCCAAACACTGGGGTCAGACCGGGAAATTAGCTTTTTCGCAGCTTTAATGTTGTTTACCATGCCGCTACGAATGAGGCGGTGGATCACAAACGGCTGGAATAGCTCAATTGCCATTTCCCGTGGCAAACCGCATTGGTGAATATTTAACTTTGGCCCCACCACAATAACAGAACGTCCAGAGTAGTCAACCCGTTTCCCCAGCAAGTTTTGCCGGAAACGCCCTTGTTTCCCTTCAATAATGTCTGATAAAGATTTTAAGGGTCGGTTATTTGCCCCTACTACAGTCCGTCCACGTCGACCATTATCAATTAATGCGTCTACCGCTTCTTGTAGCATCCGCTTCTCGTTGCGAACGATAATCTCCGGAGCCAAAATTTCCTGCAAACGTGCCAGACGGTTGTTACGGTTAATTACTCGACGATACAAATCGTTCAAGTCGCTGGTTGCAAAGCGTCCACCATCAAGCTGTACCATTGGGCGCAAATCTGGTGGAATGACAGGAATTACTGCCATTACCATCCACTCAGGTTTTGAGCCAGTGGCGATAAAGTTATCAATTACCCGCAGGCGTTTAATTAGCTTTGCTCGTTTTTGACCTTTGGCAGTGGTAATTTCTTCCCGTAGAGTTTCAGCTTCTTGTTCGAGGTTAATATCAGCAAGTAGTCGCAGTAATGCCTCTGCACCAATGCCTACCTCTACACCTTGTAAAGTTGAATCTTCGCTATAAATCTGGTCTTCAATTTCTAGCCACTGATCCTCACTAAGTAATTGTTTATAGCTGAGGGTTTCAGCATTACCAGGGCTAAGAACAACATAGGAATTGAAATAAACAATTTGCTCTACATCCCGCAGTGGCATATCCAACAGGATGGAGATATAACTAGGAATACCTTTGAGATACCAAACGTGAGCTACAGGTGCGGCAAGTTTAATGTAACCCATGCGGTGACGACGTACTCGTGATTCGGTAACTTCCACACCACAGCGTTCGCAAACAATCCCCCGATGGCGTACTCTCTTATATTTACCGCAATGGCATTCCCAATCTTTTGCCGGGCCAAAGATGCGCTCACAGAACAAACCATCCATCTCTGGTTTGAGAGTCCGATAGTTGATTGTTTCCGGCTTAGTAACTTCACCAACAACCTGACCATTGGGTAGTGTTCTTTCACCCCACTGACGAATACGTTCGGGCGATGCCAAGCCGATTTTAACGTAGTCAAACTGATTAGTTTGGGCGTTTCTCATCTGTTTAATGCTGCGTTTAAGTTATGACTTTATAAACAGCACGGGCATAATTTCGCCGTGCTAGTGGGAGTATTTAGTTTTTAGTTGATGGTTGTTTGTTGTTGGTTGTTTGGATTTTCCAACCAACCACCAACTATCAACAAACAACCAGTATTTATTCTTCCTCTTCCATCGACTCGCGGCTTAAGGATTCGTAGGTTGGACGTGGAGGTGTACGACGGGCACTATTGTCTGCCATCAAATCAACTTCTACGTCCACGGTACTGCCATCTGTTTGAGTTTCCACCTTGTGGACAGCAATATCCAATCCTAGAGATTGCAATTCTCGCATTAAAACCTTGAAAGACTCTGGTGTTCCTGGTCGAGGAATGGCCTTACCTTTAACGATCGCATTTAGTGCTTCATTGCGACCTTGCATATCGTCAGATTTGACTGTCAGCAATTCCTGCAATGTGTAAGCAGCACCAAAGGCTTCCAATGCCCACACTTCCATTTCTCCAAAGCGCTGACCACCTTGCTGGGCTTTACCACCCAAAGGCTGTTGGGTAACTAAGGAGTATGGGCCAGTAGAACGGGCGTGGATTTTATCGTCTACTAGGTGTACCAGTTTCAGCATGTAAGCAACACCTACTGTCACTGGTCGATCAAAGGGTTCACCAGTGCGACCGTCATATACTAGAATTTTGCCTGGGTCATCTGGGTTAAATACCCAGTTTCTGCCAGTTTCATCCCGCGCTTCTTGCAATTTGCCATGCACAATTGAACGGGATGCTTCTTCACCATACATTTCGTCAAAGGGCGTAATCTTAAACCGCACTCCCATGACGTGACCAGCCCAACCCAACAGACACTCAAATACCTGTCCAACGTTCATTCGACTAGGCACACCCAAGGGGTTGAGGACGATATCTACTGGTGAACCATCAGGCAAATAGGGCATGTCTTCCATTGGAAGTATCTTGGAAATAATCCCTTTGTTGCCGTGACGTCCTGCCATTTTGTCACCAACTTGGATTTTCCGCTTCTGGGCTACATATACCCGCACCACCATGTTGGCTCCTGGTGGTAGTTCATCACCTTGTTCCCGGGTAAAGATCCGCACGTCTACGACGCGTCCTTTTTCACCATTAGGTACGCGTAAGGAATTATCTCGCACATCCCGCGCTTTTTCACCAAAGATTGCCCGCAGTAGTTTTTCTTCTGGTGGTTGGTCAGATTCACCTTTGGGAGTGACTTTACCGACGAGAATATCTCCCGCTTCTACCCACGCACCGATGCGAATGATTCCCTGTTCATCTAAATTCCGTAGGGCATCTTCACCAACGTTGGGAATTTCTCTTGTGATTTCTTCGGGTCCCAGTTTTGTCTGTCTGGCCTCAATTTCATATTTTTCAATGTGAATTGAGGTATAAACATCATCCTGTACTAATCTTTCGGAAATCAAAATTGCGTCTTCGTAGTTATAGCCTTCCCAAGGCATATAGGCGACGATGATATTTTGTCCCAGTGCCAATTCTCCACCTTCGGTAGAGGAACCGTCTGCTAGCACCTGACCAGCAACAACTCGTTCTCCGATGCGGACGAGGGGTTTTTGGTTCAAGCAAGTGTCTTGGTTGGAACGCTGGTACTTGGACAGGATGTACTCGATTTCAGCAGGGGGTTTGGCGTTTTCCTCACCTGGACGTACCCGTGGACGTACCCGGATCTTAGTCGCATCTACGTAGGTGACATCACCGTCGGTACGTGAGACAATTACCATCCCCGAGTCTCTAGCTCCCTGAGCTTCCAAGCCTGTTCCTACCAATGGACGCTCTGGCTTGAGCAGGGGTACGGCCTGCCGTTGCATGTTCGATCCCATGAGAGCGCGGTTAGCGTCGTCATGCTCCAAGAAGGGAATCATGCTCGTAGCTACCGACACAATTTGTACGGGAGAGACTGCGATATAGTCTACTTGTTCTGGGGTTGTGGTGGAGAATTCCTGACGATAGCGTACAGGTACTTCTGGACCCATGAGATGACCATTTTCATCTATTGGGGCATCTCCAGCCGCTACCCGGAAGTCGTCTTCTTCGTCGGCAGTCATGTAAACTGGTGGCAAGTCATACCTAACACGCCCATTTTCCACTGGACGGAAGGGCGTTTCTAAGAAGCCGTATTGGTTTACCCGGGCATGGGTGGCTAAGGAACCAATCAAACCAGCGTTGGGTCCTTCTGGTGTTTCAATGGGACAAATACGTCCATAGTGGGATGGGTGAATATCGCGAACCGCAAAGCCAGCACGTTCACGAGTCAGACCACCAGGCCCAAGGGCAGAAAGACGACGTTTGTGTGTCAGTTCTGCCAAGGGGTTGGTTTGATCCATGAACTGCGACAATTGGCTGGAGCCAAAGAATTCTTTAATTGCTGCTACCAGAGGCTTGGGGTTAACCAAGGAAGCAGGGGTGAGGACTTCAGCATCGGATACAGTCATCCTTTCCCGAATAATCCGTTCCAAACGGTTTAAACCGACTCTGACTTGGTTTTGCAGTAATTCACCAACGCTTCTAACTCGGCGATTTCCGAGGTGATCAATGTCGTCTATGCTACCAATATCATATTCTAGGTTAATTAGGTAATCCACCGCCGCCAAGATATCTTGGGGGGTGAGTACCCGCATTGTTTCTGGTACTTGCAGACGCAGTTTTTTGTTGAGTTTGTAGCGTCCTACACGCCCTAAGTCATAGCGCTTGGGATCAAAAAAGCGAGAGTCAAGGAGTTGTTGTCCACCTAAGACAGTGGGTGGCTCACCAGGACGCAGTTTGCGGTATAGTTCCATTAGGGCTTCTTCTTCAGAGAATTGCCCCTCTTTTTCGATGGTTTTCTGAAAATATTCGGGGTGACGCAAAGCGTCAAAGATTTCGTTATCTGATAGCCCCAATGCTTTCAATAGTACTTGGGCAGACAGTTTGCGGGTTTTATCAATGCGTACCCACACTAAGTCGTTACGGTCTGTTTCAAATTTCAGCCAAGCACCCCGGTTAGGAATTAAACTAGCTGAATAAGTACGCCTACCGTTTTTGTCAATTTCTGATTTATAGTACACTCCTGGCGATCGCACGATCTGGTTGACAATCACTCGCTCAGCACCGTTAATAATAAACGTGCCGCGCTCTGTCATCAGAGGCAAATCTCCAATAAATACTTCTTGCTCCTTAATTTCCCCCGTTTCTTTGTTAATCAAACGTGTAGGTACGTACATTTGCACGGCGTAAGTGCTATCGCGCCGCTTAGCTTCGTCAACGTCGTACTTTGGTTCCTTCAGTTTGTAATTCTGACCTAAAAAGTGCAGCTCAAGTTTGCCGGTGTAGTCAGTAATGGGACTAAAGGAGTTAAGTTCTTCAATCAGCCCTTCCTCTAAAAACCAGCGAAAACTAGAACGCTGGATTTCAATTAAGTCGGGCAACAAAAAGGCGGGTTCCATTATTGTGTCGTTAGTCATGCCTCTACCTTTGTCAACCTGGTTAAAATTGTCGGTGTGTGGGAACTTCTCCTTACACCACCTGCTAATTGCAGGTGCAGGCAAACGGAGCAATTAAACCTGGAAAGAGTCATTTTGGCAAGAGGGAATTTGCCCCTTTTGCTGGATTTCTAAAAACAGAAGATGGTTCAGCTTTGCCCGAATGTATTTTGCTCTCTTCACTTCCCCTCCAAAAACCGCGCTATTCATCTTACGCAGTTCTTTTTACTGTTGCCTTGATAAACTGTGGTGTTTTTCAACCCAGAGCGATGATATCCTAGAACTGAGCAAATAATTTTCTCAGCCTAGTGCTTGTCTGTTGTAGCTTGAGGTTGGCGGATAATTCTCACAAAAAATTTCGTTTATAAATTTCTATAACTTTAATGCTTAAGCTGAAATCTAGCTCCACCTAAACTGTAAAGTAGGTAGTCATAGCTTTTTAGCTTCATTGTATGGAGCTTAAGAGGATGGTCAAGTGAATAGTAGTACAACAAAAGCCGAGAAGTTGATAATTTGCCTCCTTAAACATTATGGCGCAAGTAAAGATTTTTTGGAGGGTACAATAATATCATAATTTTTGTCCCCTCAAATTTTCTTTTCCAGAAGATAGTTCCAGAAAATACACATAATACGTGCTTATATATGCTTTATAGTGTCAAACCGAATAGATCACAGGCATTCTGAGTAGTAATAGCTGCGATCGCTTCAGTTGTTTCTCCTCGTAGACGCGCTATTTGTTCAGCTACATAGCGAACATAAGCGGGTTCATTACGCTTTTCACCCCGCTTTGGCACTGGTGCGAGAAAAGGACAGTCTGTTTCAACTAGTAGGCGATCGCTTTTCACCATCGTAGCGGATGCTTGAATTTGTTTAGCGTTTTTAAAGGTAACAGTACCGCTAAAGCTGATGTAAAAGCCTAAGTCTAGAAACCATTGAGTTTCCTCTGGCGTTCCACCCCAGCAGTGCATCACACCTCGTACACTCTCACCCTTGAGATTTTTCCATTTTTGCAGTACATCCCTGACTTCTGCTGTAGCCTTACGGCAGTGGATAATCACTGGTAAGTTGAGTTCAGTTGCTATCCTCAACTGCGCTTCAAATACCATGCATTGCTGTTCGTAGTTATTAGCTTTATAAAAATCCAGCCCCATTTCCCCAATTGCTACTACTTTAGGACCAGATTGAGCTAAAGATTTAATCTCATCTAGTGTTTGATGATTCCATTTGTCTGCATCTAAAGGATGCAACCCCACAGAAATACTAATTTCGGGAAACTGATGAGCTAGAGCCGCAATACTAGAAAATTCCGCTGGCTCAACACAGGAGTGTACTAGACGCACTACGCCTGCTTCTTGCCATCGCGATCGTACTGTTTCTAAATCTGACTGGAAAACGTCAAAGTTGATATGAACGTGGGTATCGATTAGCTGCATTGTTATTTTTTGTCTTTTGTCCTTTGTCATTTGTCCTTTGTCTTTACAAATGACAAATGACCAATGACCAATGACTATTATGCAGTTGCCGCTGGCTGTGTGTGAGCTTTTAACCTTTGAGCTAGTCTAGATTTTTTCCTAGCCCCATTGTTAGGATGGAGGACGCCTCGCTTCACAGCTTTATCAATTTTGCTATAAGCTTCTGACATCCGAGCTTGGACTTCTTGCTTGGATTCAGGGGTTGGATTTGCTGCATAGGTTTCTACCGCAGCAAAGTATTTTTTCATCAGCGTCTTCACAGCTGATTTATAAGCTTTATTCCGTAAACGATTGCGCTCTGCGATTTTGGCGCGCTTGAGAGCAGACTTTGTATTCGCCACAGTCAGTTCCAGAAAGATTATAAATATGTACACACACTACTAGACTTACTAATATAGCATCCAAAACGCCAATGTTATGATTCCTGAGAAAAAAGTTAGGTTTTGGTATTGGAGTCTACATAATTTGGGGACAAGGGATCGGGAATCGGGGTTTGGGTGTTACTTATTTTTCCCATGTCTTCCATTTCCCCTATATGTCCCATGTCTACCTTGTCCCCGATCACCTATTTCCTATCCCTATCTTCATAAATTTTCATGATCAAAAGGTATCTTTCTCTGCTAACAGTACTCACTCAGTAGGTCAAAATTATCTATAAAAACATGGCTTTGAAAATTATCGAAAATTTCGATAGCAATTTCACTCTTGAACCACAAGCGAAAGAGAATCTATTTAAATTATTGAGAAGTGAAGCATTTTTAAATCAGATTTGCCAAAACTTGCAGTGTGAACAAGTAGAATTTACAGAATTGATTTTTCAGCCAGTACCTTACAGTATAGCCACTCCTAAAGGAATGCCAGCTGAATTTGAAAAATACCATAAATCGGAGGAGTACATCATTATCAACGTTCCCCCTAATTTCATGTTCACAGCCAAAATTTTCAAACCTAGTCGCCTTTGTGCTGTTTATAAGAAATTAGGGATTGGGAGGTAGAGAGTGGGGAGGTGGGGAGTAGTAAACAACCAACCACTAACCCTACTCTTGTGAGAAGACGCTTGCGCGTCTACGGGTTCGTCAGTCGCTCATGGGGGAGACACCCTGCGTTCCCGTCGCTGACTCACCACCAACAACCAACAACCAACTACTAATCACTCACCAGAATTTTTATGACTACAGATACAAATATTCCTGCTTTAGCAAATTTAGAGTATATCCCTTACATTGACGAAAACGGGCAATTACCTGAATATTTACAAGGTAAAATCGGAGTATATGCAATTTTTGATCAACAACAAACGCTGCAATTTGTCGGATATTCTCGTGATGTTTATCTTAGCCTCAAGCAACACATTGTGCGTCAGCCACAACAATGTTATTGGGTAAAAGTCCAAACCATTGAACGTCCTAGTCGTGCGTTATTAGAAAATATTGAAAAGGCTTGGATAGAAGAAAATGGTTGTGTTCCTGTGGGTAACGGCAATGAAAAGGGAAAGTGGACACAGCCAATAGATGCTAAAGCAATAATGACTACTGAAGAACAGGCCAATTATGAAAATTCTATTGATGAAATTGCGAAAATCAAAATTATTAAAAATGTGGCGCGGCGAGTCGAGGCAGAGATTTTAAAAGTTTTAGAAGGGCGGGGTTTGCAAACGCAGGTGCGGTTTAATCCTAAGTTGAAGGAAGAGGGGTTGTTAGATTTGAAATAAATCTACTTTTATCAAATACTATGATGTGGAACTTCATAGCAGGATACCTATTTGCAAGACAACTTGAGAAAATTTACACATCGCGCTAGTCTTCTTTAATTGTGACTGCACACTGTCAACTCAGGCGATGACAAATCAATCTTTCCCGCAAATCCCTTCTTGCACCTGGAGTCGTCCCATTGGTTTAGGTTGGGACAAACCTTATACTGTTCGCTACGCTAGCAATATTGATGATGGGCCTTGGCACGGAATGCCTTTAGGTGGTTTTGGTGCAGGTTGTATTGGTCGTTCTTCGCGGGGAGATTTTAATCTGTGGCATATTGATGGTGGCGAACACATCTTTAAAAATATCCCTGCTTGTCAATTTAGTATATTTGAACGTACTGAAGCACAAACTCAGGCATACGCCTTATCTACACAACCTCCTGAAGATGGAAGTTTGGCAGCTTGGCAGTGGTATCCAACAATTAAAAATGAAGAAGGGATCACTGGTACTTATCATGCCCTTTATCCACGCAGTTGGTTTGTTTATGAAAGAGTATATGAAACCCAGTTAACCTGTGAACAATTTTCTCCAATCTGGGCAAATAATTACCAAGAAACTAGCTACCCTGTAGCGGTATTTGTGTGGAAAGCACACAATCCTACCAACGCACCTATTACTTTGAGTATTATGCTCACTTGGGAAAATATGGTTGGTTGGTTTACTAATGCCTTAAATTCCCCAGAGATACGCATGCGGGATGATGGTAGTCCAGTTTACGAGTATCAGCCACGTATAGGTGAAAGTAAAGATAATTTTAATCAACTAGTTGAAAATACTGAACATATTGGTTATGTTCTGGGTCGGGTTGACATTGACCAACCTATCCAAGAGGGAGAAGGACAGTGGTGCATTGCTACCCGCAAACATCCCAAACTAGAAATTTTTTATCATAGCCGTTGGCAGCCTACAGGTAATGGTGAGGATGTGTGGCAAAGTTTTGCTCAAGATGGATCGTTACTAAACTATCTAGATCATTCCTCAGCAGTTGAGGGTGAACAAATTGCAGCTGCTCTTGCTGTGCGTTTCACTCTGCAACCAAAGGAAACACTAAAGATTCCTTTTGTTCTGACTTGGGATTTTCCGGTCACAGAATTTGCAGCTGGCATTAATTACTACCGCAGATATACAGACTTTTTTGGTAATGATGGCAAGAATGCGTGGGCGATCGCATTAATAGCACTACAACAATACCAGGCTTGGCAAGCACAAATTCAAGCATGGCAACAACCCATTCTTGACCGTGCAGATTTACCAAACTGGTTTAAGATGGCTTTATTTAATGAGCTTTACGACCTTACTGCTGGTGGTACTCTCTGGAGTGCAGCAACTGAGCGTGATCCGATTGGTCAGTTTGCGGTGTTGGAGTGCCTAGACTACCGTTGGTATGAAAGTTTAGATGTCCGGCTTTATGGCTCCTTTGCTCTATTGATGCTATTTCCAGAACTAGAGAAGGCCGTAATGCGTGCGTTTGCCCGAGCAATTCCAGTAAGTGATGCTAACACTCGTGTGATTGGCTACTACTATACTATTGGTGCAGAGAGTCCCTTTGCTGTCCGAAAGGTTGCAGGAGCAACACCTCATGATTTAGGTGCACCTAATGAACATGTTTGGGAAAAGACAAATTATACCAGCTACCAAGATTGCAATTTGTGGAAAGATTTAGGATGTGATTTTGTTTTGCAGGTATATCGCGATTTTCTTTTTACTGGTGCTGACGATATAACATTTCTAGCAGACTGCTGGAATGCCATTGTAGAAACCCTCAAATATCTAAAAACTTTTGACATAGATAATGATGGAATTCCGGAAAATTCTGGTGCGCCTGATCAAACTTTTGATGACTGGCGACTACAGGGAGTGAGTGCTTATTGTGGTGGATTATGGTTGGCAACATTAGAAGCTGTGATCGCAATTTGTGATGTTTTGATAACAAACCGCAGAGATACAGAGAACATAGAGGAGATAGAAGCACAAAAATCGATCTACGAATCTTGGTTAGAACAATCTCGCCCTATTTATGAAGCAAAACTCTGGAATGGTCAGTATTATCGACTAGATAGCGAAAGTGGTTCGGATGTAGTAATGGCAGACCAATTGTGTGGTCAGTTCTATGCTCGGTTGTTGGGATTGCCTGATATTGTAAAGTGCGATCGCGCGTTGTCAGCATTGAAAACCGTTTACAATTCTTGTTTCCTAAAGTTTCATCATGGTCAGTTTGGTGCTGCTAATGGTCTGCGTCCTGATGGCTTGCCAGAAAATCCCCAAGCGACCCATCCTTTAGAAGTATGGACGGGGATCAATTTTGGTCTAGCGGCCTTTATGGTGCAGATGGATATGAAAGACGAAGCGATGAAATTGACAGAAGCTGTTGTTCGGCAAGTTTACGAAAATGGATTGCAATTCCGCACACCAGAAGCAATCACTGCTGTTGGCACTTTCCGCGCTAGTACCTATCTGCGGGCAATGGCAATTTGGGCAATTTATTTAGTTATTGGTTAGTGGTTAGTTGTCAATTGTCATTGGTCATTGGTCAAAAGTTACTATTTATTCTCTCCACACTCCACCCTTACCTTAAGCCTATAAGCGCGTCTACACACTTCTCACACTCCCCATTGCCCCTAATCCCCAACGCCTCTTTCTTTATGCCGGGGGACCCTTACTTTACAGAAGCCGAGTAAAGCGCGTCTACGGCAATCGCTCATGGGGGACCGGTGAGTCCCTATCCCCCCACTTCCCCATCTTTTTTGATCATGAAGACAAAAAATCCGGTTTTGATTGTAATTGGTTGTAATTGACTAATATGAATTCTCCAAAAAAATGCAACTAACCTATGGATGCATGGCTACTTGCTACGACAACTATGTATTGCATTCTCCTGGAGCAATGGTAATATAATAGTTTTTCGGTCTGTTGTTACAGATACAAGACATAAAGCCCTAAAAACAAAGTGATGGGCTATTGACGCCAATAACTCAGATTTTTGTGAATTTTCTTAATTCAGAGTCAAAGTTTGTTTTTTGGAGCGTCCAATATAGGGTTGTAGCTTTAGAGACAATAAAGGCCGCTATGAGCAAATTGCAGTTGGTTACTAAAAAAACTAGAAGACAAAAATGTCTTTAGTCTGAATTTTTTGGTAATTACATGGTTAATTTTGATTTTCTTAGCCATAAACTCATCCTTTTAAAGAATGATTTGCAAGAATTTTAATACTATATACAAGTGCTGAAAGGCACAAATAAAGGAGAAATAAGATGGAAAGTACGGATTAAAAGCTTAGTAAAACTTTGGTAAATTGCCAAAAAAATCTTGACTAAAGTTATCAAAATTTTATAAAAATGCATCAAAGAGGTGGTTAATAGCCTAGTGAAAAACTAAATAAGGTTTAGTAAATAACCTGTTATTTGACAAACTTTGGAACTTTGGTTCTAAAAAAGCTACTCAAACAAACGAACAGAGTGATTAATAACACAAAAAAACGGGCTTTACAAAAGCTCAGGCTACCGTTATGAAGTCAAGTTCACTGAGATCGCTTGCCTTAACGGGAATTGTATCAGCTTACCCAGGCATTTAGAGATTAAGACATGAACTCGTATTCGTCGTTAGGGGGTAATAGAGAGCCTGTTTATACAAAAAACCAGAGATTTTCCATTCCAAAACAGACTATCCTTAAGCTTTTCAGGATAGCCACAGAAGATACGACCTTCGCATCCAACTTTCATCAAGTTTGGGTTTTGCGTGAGTTTCAATTAGGAGATGATTTGACGGAGTTAGCGATCGCTAGACAAACAGAAAATAAAAATGATTTTCTTTTCTTAATTTGTCAAGGTCGAGTGCGCCTACTGGGATTGGATACAAAATTGCAACGGGAGGTATCTACTCAGTTGCTCATAGCGGAGCAAACCTTTGGAGTAGACCATTTATTCCACAATCAGCCTCTACCGTATCGAGCAGTTGCAGCTAGCGCTGGTTTAGTGGCATCAATACATGTAGATGACCTGAAACAGTGGTTGCAACGACTACCTAATTTGCAACGCTATTTGCAAAAAATAACCTGTGAGCGACAAACTTTGATTTTTTTTAAAACCGCCACAGAATTACGTTTACATACTAGCCATTCTTTACGCCAGCTTTTACCTTACTTGGAACAAACCAAGGTCAGCGCTGGCTCAAACCTTGTAGAAGCGACTCCTCCGTCAAAGGGACGCTTTTGGCTGCGGTGTGGAAAAATTTTGAGTGCCACGCCAGAAAGTCAGCCACCACAAGTAGGAGAAGGCTGGGGATACCCCAATACCGCAATCCCAAATTGGGTTGCCAAAACGGATCTGTTAGTATACCACCTACCTCAACAATATGAAGAATTAACTAGCACAATTGCACCAGAAATTTTTCTCCACAAGCAACAGAAAGAAGATGTGGAGACACAGGGACGACAAGGGGGAACTCGGGGCGCCTGGTGGGGACAAGGAGGACACGGGGACAAGGAAGACAAAGGGAACACAAAGACGCGGGGACATGAGGACGCGGCTGTGTCTTCTGAAAATACCCATGCAGAGATGAATTTGCTAGCGCCGAGAAAACAGCACAGGTCGGTAAGCAAACTCTGGCGTCGCTATCCTTTTATCCAACAGCAGAGTTCATCTGATTGTGGTGCTGCGTGTTTGGCGATGATTAGCCTCTACTGGGGTAAACGTTTCAGTCTGAACAAGTTACGAAACCTAGCGCAGACAGATCGGATGGGTGCTTCGCTTTCGTCTTTAGCGGATGCGGCAGAAACATTAGGATATGATGCTTTACCTGTGAGGGCTTCTTTGAGCAAATTAGAGTTACAGCCTAACCCTTGGATTGCTCATTGGCAAGGGATTCACTACGTGGTTGTTTGGCGAGTCAAAGGCGATCGCGTATTGATTTGTGACCCCGCAATCGGCAAGCGATCGCTTTTGCGCTCAGAATTTGAAGCTAACTGGACAGGATATGCTTTATTGTTATTTCCAACCAAACACTTAAACGCTCAACAGAACGAAAAAGTTTCCTTACGAGAATTTTGGCATGCTTTTTGGCATCACCGCGAATTACTTGGACAAATCATTCTAGCTTCAGTGCTGCTAAAAGTGTTCGGTTTAGCAGCACCTTTAATTACTCAGGTTGTACTTGACCAAGTTCTGCCCTATAAAAGTTCTCTGACTCTGAATATCTTCGCCTTCGGTTTTCTATTTTTTGGGATTTGGCGGATTATCGTCCAAGCAGTACGTCAATACCTGCTGGACTATTTTTCCAACCGCATGGATTTGACGTTACTGGGCGGTTTTATCAGCCGTACTTTGCGCTTACCATTGCAGTTTTTTGCATCCCGTCAACCGGGAGACATTATTACTCGTATCCAAGAAAACCGCAAAATTCAACTATTTTTCACCAAGCAAGCACTTAGTACTACCCTAGATGCGGTCATGGTGATTGTTTACTTGGGATTGATGGCGTATTACAACTTACGCTTGACTTTCATCGTCTTGCTGTTAATTCTACCGATTGTGATTGTGACTGCTGCAACTAGCCCACTTCTCAAAAATGCCTCACGAGAACTTTACCAAAAATCGGCGGTGCAATATTCCACAATGCTAGAAATTGTCACTGGTGTAGCCACAGTTAAAACAGCTGCTGCTGAACGTCCAATGCGCTGGCGTTGGGAGGAAAGTTTAACCAACACCGTCCAAACAAGATTTCGGGGTCAGAAGCTGGCTAATAATTTACAGCTAGCAACTAGTTTGATTAATCATCTGGGGATCACTTTTTTACTATGGTACGGGGCAACGCTAGTAATGAACAACCAGATGTCAATTGGTCAATTTGTTGCTTTTAATATGCTGATTGGCAGTACAATCAACCCTGTTTTAGCACTGGTGAAGTTGTGGGATGAGTTACAAGAGATATTGATTTGTGCTGAACGTTTAGATGACATCCTCACTACCCAACTAGAAGAAAATAGCCAAAAACCACAAATGGTGTTACCTCCGGTTCGAGGTGATATCCAGTTTGAACAGGTTTGTTTTCGTTACAATGCCAATGCAGAACGTAATACCTTGGACAATATTTCCTTTCAAATCAAAGCAGGACAGACTGTAGGAATTGTTGGTACTAATGGTTCTGGTAAAAGTACTTTAGTTAATTTACTAGCAGGTTTATATCGTCCCCATAGCGGACGTATTTTAATTGATGGGCATAATATTGCTGAGGTTTCTCCTCAGTCATTACGTAGTCAATTAGGGGTAGTACCACAGGATATTTTTCTATTTGCTGGCAGCATTTTGGAAAATATCACACTGTTTAATTCAGAGATTTCCCTAGAAGAAGCGATCGCCGCCGCTAAAGTAGCAGAAGCACACATTTTTATCCAAGCCTTACCTCTGGGTTACAACACCCGTGTGGGTGAGGGAGGAATGATGCTTTCTGATGAACAGCGCCAAAAAATTGCGATCACCCGCGCCCTAGTTAGAAATCCACCTATCCTAATTCTGGATGAAGCTACTAGTTGTCTGGATAACGCCTCAAATCTAGCTCGCTTGCGTCTCTCTAGCAATACTTCTACTCATGAGGCATGTACTATCATCTTCGTTGCCCATCGTCTTTCCAGTATTCGCCATACTGACCACATTTTGGTTTTAGACCGAGGTATCCTTATTGAGCAAGGCAATCATCAAGAATTAATGACAATTAAGGGTCTTTATTACCACTTAATTCAACAACAATTATATCTGTAATCGCACCTATATTAATGAGTTATAGTGCAGAAAGGATGCAAATCATTTTTTAAAATACTTAGGGTTATCAATTGCGACTAATTTTCTTTGTAGTCGCTGTATTGCATAAGTTCGTACAGGCGTTAACCGCTACTTTTGTCCTGCGGAAAAATTATTGTAGTGATTTTTTAGCTCGCTAATTTATTGCTTATATTGGTTGATAAATAATACCATAAATCGGTAAAAAACACAACTATTTATTCACAACAACGTATTTATTTTCAAGTAAGATTAACACTAGTTTTACTACAAATTTGCAATAGAATGTTAATCTGAAAATCATTCCAGGTAAGCTTTTTGTCAAAAGCATAAACAAGATTATCTTGCAATAACAGTAAAACTTATTATCATTTTTTCTGCCACCTAAACATCAACAACATCACACATGCGTATTTCTATTCATTGGCAACTCGTCAATAAATTTCATGGTAAATTTCACAATCTTTGAAAAAAATACAAAGCAAAAATAAATAGTAGGTGAGGGGCGAAACCCCTAATGTATTTAACACTGATGGACAAAATCTGAGTTGTATAATAATTAGTTAGATAGGGAAGAATATTAACTACACCGAACGGAAAGAAATGAAAAATCAGCAGATGACATTCATGGGAAAAAATAGTATAAGTACGAATGTTGCCCTTGAACATCAAGAATGAATCTTTTTTCTTTGTTTTTGTAGAAAAATAGCAGTTTTACATAAAGATATCCTAATTTTTGGTGTAAGTCACTACATAAAATAACCAGGGGAAAGTAATTAAATTAGGAGTGAGCCAATATTCAAGAGGGCAAAACTGCATCTACTAAGAACCAAACGGAGACTTTTTCCTACCATTCAACAAAGATGACTCAAGGTAAATTTTTGCCTCAGTCACTGCCTTATCAAACCTAAAACTCATAGTCAGGTTTCCGATTTTAGGTCAGCTCATGGACAGAATCATCAGGTCAAATGCAGTCGACACCTCAAGCCAATCAGGGAGTTTAGAAATTAACTTACAGGATGTGCATCCCTGCTACGGTCTAACTCCTGAAATGGCATCGATTTACGGAGGTAGTGTTGCTTCACCAGGAGCAGTTTTATCAGAACTACCTACAATTCACACCGCAGCAACCAAAACTTTCCAGACAGGAATTACGAGTACAAGTAATTACTCTACATCTTTGCAAAAAGTATTAGAACAACGGCCTTCTATTGTTCCTCATCTGATTTTGTTAGGCGGTCTAGTTTTTTTTGCAACTGTATTAGTTTGGGTCTGTACTGGAAAGATACAACAAGTCAGCCAAGTTCAAGGAAAATTTGCACCATCACAACAGCTTTATCAACTTCAACCACAAGAGTTTGGTAAAGTAGTAAAAATTGCGGTTAAACAAGGTCAACAAGTAAAAGCTGGTCAGGTGGTAGCCCAATTAGACACCAAACCCCTGTCTGATGACCTACAAGTAAAAAAGCAACAACTCCAACGGATTAAAGCTTTATTAGATCAAACTCGCCAGACACCTGCACAAACTGCGGTTATGGTAATGGCATCTGCAAAAGAAAAAACAACCGCCAGAAATATTGTTACTCCTCAAACTCCCTTAGTTGACAAACAACAGTTACTAACTCAATTACAAGCACAAGTAACTCAGTTGCAGGTCAATATTACTGAAACTCAAAATTTGCTCAACAAAAGCAAAGTACAGTTAAAGCCAAAATTTCTGTACGCACCTATAGATGGAGTTGTGTCCTCTTTAAATATCCGTAGTACTGGCGAGGAAGTTAAACCTAAGCAAATTATTGCTGAAATTTCTCCAATTCATGCGTCTGGGATTTTATCACTCATACTACCCTCCCAAAAGGCAGCCTTTGTTGATAAAGGAGATTTGGTAGAAATCAAGCTCAATTTTGATTCCCAGCGTTTTAATGTTGCTAAAACGCAAAAGCAGAGTGTTCCTAGCTATGGGAATAACAACATTCTCTCAGGAAGAGTTGTTTCAGTCTCTAGGGATGCTCAAACAGAGAAAAGATTAGGTTGGGTGCGTCGGGTAGAAATAGCTTTGGATACCAATCAAGCTGTCAACTTTACAGCCGGACAAGTAGTCACAGCCGAAATCATTCACCATCGCCGTGTTGCTGATATGTTCCTCAGACCTATGAAGGAATTGCAAAACAGCGAAAGCGATTTATAAATCTTGCTTGGGTTATTCTTCACCACAACAACTAACAAACTTATTTACTTTATCCAGGACAACAGCACCATGAACCAAAATATATCTAGCGCTACTAGCAACTTCGAGAAGACTCTTAACCCAGAACAATTTGATCAGTTAGTTGAAGCCATTCTTGCAGGTAAGTATTCCTGGGCTTGTGTCTTAATACTGCGGTTTGCTGGCTATAATCCTTTACATTACATTCCTTACCGCACCTACAACAGATTAATCAAAGAAAACTCGCAACTTAAAAGAGTTAATCAACAGCGCAACGAAAATCTCAAAATCGCCAAACTTCCCTCTGAGAAAAAATCTGATAGCAATCCCTCACAAAGCTGCTTAAGTAAAATTAAGGATCTGGCTTATCTGGAAGTCGTGGGTAAGCAAAAAAGAGAAATTCGTGGTGGTCATCAAAACCAGTGGCTAGGAACACAAATTCGCGAATACCAATCAATGCAAGCGGAACCCAAACCAGAAAGTACTCAAGATTTGTCATTCAAATTTTGTGAAATCAACTAAGATATCTTTTGGGTTAATAAAGCCAGAAATATACTTGGTTGAGTTTCATATCACCCTGCCATGCTAGTTAGTAATTAATGGTATGGCAGGCTAATTAAATTAGTGGACAGTAATCATTCACATCCTACAAAACAAGATTTGGGGTAATTAAATTACTTGTATGTACATAATAATTGTATGTTTCAATACATATCTATTTGTAAGCAAAATATAAAAATAATATAAAATTTAATATTTCCAAGCCGTTCTGAGAAAATAATATGCCAAAGTGGCATAACAACAAGGATTTAATTTTATACATTATAAATAAGAAAATTAGATATCTAGTTTACCTAAAAATTCCATGTTTAGGAGCAAGTAAATGAATTATTATTGATTAACATAAAGATAAAAACATTAAACTTGAACAAAAGAGACGAGCAAAAAATACAATTCAGTTACAGTTAGCAAGGTTAAATATTTGAACACCCTAACAACCCTTTTTTAGCAAGGCTAAGGATAATCGAAAATTTAACCAAACCTGAATTATCAAGAATGTTTCTAAGCTGAAGCTATTACTACTGGTGGTTCTTTTTCTGCTCAAGTCTAAATATGGCTTATAGGAATACAACATTGTGGTGGATGTTGCTTTCTCTCAAATAAGCTAGTACTTAGTACAACTAAAATCAGAAAAAGTAAAAGTAATAGTTGAATCGTTTTTGTGGTTGGTAGGATTTACGGCTTTTTCGCTTCTCTTGCAAAAATCCTAATCCTCCCTATTGGGATTATACCTACTGTTAAATTTGCTATTTAAATAGCAAACAATAACTGGAAGCCTACAGAAATTGTATAGCTTCCAGTTTTTTTATATCGTAAATCTTTTAGATGAATAGCTAATACTAATTTGAAAAAAGAATGCGACAGATGGATTTACAGAACTCTTATGCATCAAAGAGTTTCCCAATCCGTCTTGAAAAGCTTTGAAGTTCCCTCCGGAACACTGCTTTGTAGACGCACCCATCGGCTTTAAGGTAGAGTGGAGGTTTCCTCTGCACCCTTACCTTAAGACACTTTGCGTCTACAAACTTTTCGCAAAATCTAAAATCCAAAATGGTATGAGGTAGTGCGATTCTGAGGCAGTGCTGTGAGGTCAGTCCCCTAAAAAGGCGATTTCTCACGGGGCTAGTTTAGACGCTGGGAGGACAGCCTCTGTTACCTATATAACTTGGCAAATTAAAAGCGCCAAGAAATACAAAGCTGTTGCTTGGCGCTTAAAACATTGTGAGTTTTAGTGTATGGGGAGTCTTTAAATAGTTTTGACTCCTTTTAAATATGATGGTTTATATTCAGGGTCTTTATATCAGCTGACCCCGTTTAAACAATTACTAGTTTTGCAGAAATTTTTGATTTTTTTGATTTCCTAATATTTTTTTTATTTTTTGTCTATTTGTATTTCTAGTTATGTACTAATGTTGAGATTTTCAATAAAAATACTGATATATTCATATACATAATTTTACTTAAGAATACACGGTACTACGCGTGTTTACGGCAGCCTAATACAGTACAAAAGTATAGAGATTCTCTATAAAGGTGCGATCGCTAACTAAATTATGAAAAGCGATCGCTTAATTTTAACTGTGACTAAATTGGGCAAGCAAAACAGCCAGAACACTTACCACTAGACAGCTTTAGTCTTTGACTTTCTTGTAAATTTTTCTGAGTTTACAAAACAGAAATTAAATTTTGCCTGGGAACCCAGCTGCAAAGGTACATGTCTTCCGCTATAGTTTTGCATGTGTTTAGCAAATGAGTGGCTGCAATTGACACATTTCTAAACATGCGGTAAATCAGCACATCACAGACGTAATAAATAAATATGAAACATCAGGGTTTTCCCATTCAACAAAAGAATATTCGCTTGCTTGTTGGTAAAAATTTTGGCAATACTTTCCGAGTACCTGTAGCACTCACCACTTTATTCTTGCTTTCTAGTGGTTATCTGCTGTTGCCTGTTGGAGTAAACGCTGATACTACTCAAACAATCAATCAGAACACTACTCAGACAGGAAATCAAAACACCACTCAAGTAGAAATTCAAAACACCACTCAAACAGGAAATCAGAATACTAATCAAACAATAATTCAAAACACTACTCAAGGAACAACAGTTCCTGTAACTGGAAACGTTGTCTACGTTAATCCTGCAACTGGTTCAGATACCACTGGTGCTGGCACATCAGCCGCACAACCTTATAAAACAATTACCTATGCTCTTAGTCAAGCCCAACCAAGTACAACCATTCAACTAGCACCGGGTACTTATAACAAAGAAAGTGGGGAAGTCTTCCCACTGACAGTTAAGCAGGGCGTAATTTTACGAGGAAATGAAGCTACCAAAGGTCAAGGGGTACTGATTGTCGGTAGCGGTAAATATATTAGTCCTACCTTTGCCAGTCAAAATGTTACCATCAAGGCTGAAAAGGATAGCTTCATTACAGGGGTGACGGTTACTAATCAAGACTCTCGTGGCACTGCTGTATGGGTAGAATCAACTAACCCCACGATCACGAATAGTACATTTACTAACAGTGTCAGAGATGGCGTTTTTGTCACAGGTAAAGGTAATCCCACGATAGAAAACAACATCTTTGTACAAAATAAAGGTAACGGGGTTTCAGTAGCTAAATCTGCTGCTGGAGTAATTCGGAATAACGTATTTGAGGATACTGGTTTTGGTTTGGCGATTGGCGGCACTTCCACACCTCTAGTAGAGGGAAATCAGATTATCGGCAACCAAGATGGTATTTATATCAACGATACAGCTAAGCCTATCCTGCGTAAGAACGTTATTCAGGGTAATAAACGAGATGGTGTAGTGGCAACTATCAATGCTGCGCCTGATCTTGGTACAACCGAAAGTCCTGGCGGTAATCTGATTCGCAGTAACACTCGCTATGACCTCAACAACGCTACTAAAACTATTAAGATTTTGGCTGTTGGCAACGATATTGATACTAAGAAAATAGCTGGTTCAGTTGAATTTGTTGCTTCTACAGTTGTACCAGCTGGTGGTTTTAGAGATGTAACAGCTGGTTATTGGGCTAAAACCTATATCGAAGCTTTAGCATCTAAGAATATTATTGCTGGTTTCCCGGATGGTACTTTTAAACCCAATGATCCTGTAACACGGGCGCAATTTGCAGCTATTGTTACTAAAGCCTTTGCCCAAACTCAACCGAAACGCGAAGCTACTAACTTTAGCGATGTGACTAGTAAGTTCTGGGCTTATGATGCCATCAGAACTGCGTATAGGCTGGGTTTTGTCTCTGGTTATCCTGACCGTACCTTTAAACCACAACAGCAAATCCCGCGAGTACAGGCGCTTGTCTCATTATCTAGTGGTTTGAATTTAACTGCGACTAACCAGAATGTGCTTTCCTTCTACTCAGATGCTGCCCAAATTCCTAGTTATGCTACTAGTCAAGTAGCAGCAGCAACTGTAAAAGGGTTGGTAGTAAATTATCCAAACGCTAAACAACTAAATCCCAATCGTGAAGCAACTAGGGCAGAAGTAGCTGCTTTTGTGTACCAAGCACTAGTTAACGCTGGGCAAGTTCAAGCTATTTCCTCACCCTATTTAGTGAGAGTGCAGTAGAGATATTGGGGATCGGGAATTGGGGATTAAGGATCGAGTATTAAGTATCAAGTATCAATGTTTATTCTCCCTATCTCCCCACTGCCCCTAATCCCCACCAGGGGCCGGTGAGTTCCCCATCTCCCGCTAACTTTTCCGCTTACTTTCCCAACGCCACAGATAGATGGCTACAGCAACTACTCCTACCTGTAGTGCAAAATTGGGTAAGGCAGTATCAAGATTGCGTCTAGCCAACACTTGAAAAAAGAAGATAAATGCACCAATAAAACCCGAAGCACCAGCACCGATGTAAATAAATTTGCGTATGTTGCGATAGGGGGCTGCGATTTCTGCTTTCAGACGAGCATACTGTTCTGGATGCATTTGGCGTTGGGAGCGGCGGTTTTCAGGGTTTGGTTGTGCCATGATATTAAAGATGCTATAATTACAGACTGTTTATGCCGATGTGGCTCAGTGGTAGAGCACCCGATTCGTAATCGGGCGGTCGCGGGTTCAAATCCCGCCATCGGCTTAGTTCAGTTAACAGTTATCATTTATTCAGTGTTCAATGATTTAGAGCTTGGTGCAATACCTCGCGATGAATTAAGGCCCTATCTATTAAAAACTGGATTTTTTCTGATGACAGTGGCTCACCATTGGCGTAATGTTCAATCCAGGTTTTACTAATAACATTGGGGTCATCTGGTAAATTGACCAAATCCCACCCCAGCATATCTAAATCTTCCATCAAACGGTTAACTTTAGGGTCATAACTTAAAGCAAAGCAGCGACAACCTTCGCTTGCTGCCATAATTAAACTGTGTAAGCGCATTCCAATCGCCATTTCAATTCCGCGAAATACACCCTTTAACAATTGTGGTTCTTCCAAACAAAGAATTTGACTCATATCCTTGAGTGCAGTTTGCATTGCTTGGGCAATACTCAAATCTTGTGCCTTTTGGAAGGGTAACAGCACAATAAAAGTCTGTGTAGCTTTTTGAAAATCTACCAAGGCGCGAGTTAGATGACTCAGGCGAGTTGGGGTGAGTTGGGGATGCGATCGCAATGTGACAGCAACCCTGGGTGCAGGTAAATCCCAGAGTCCGGGAACTGGTTTGGATTGTAACGCCCAAACCGGATCGGGTGCGAGGATGTGGGGAATTTGCCAATCAGACAGTAAACTTGCCGAAGCGCGATCGCGTACACTTACTCTCGTACAACCTGCAAAAGTTTGTCTTGCTAACCAGCGCGTTACACGACGATTTAAAGGGCCGATACCTTGAGCCCAAGCAACAGTTTTTAAGCCCATTTTTTGAGCTACACTCATCATGCCTCCATAGTAAAATGGGCTCATCGCACTGGTGGCATCTTGGATTAAACTACCACCACCCCAAACTAAAGCATCACAAGAACGTAAACCTTTGATTAAGCTGGGAAAAGCCATACGTTCATAAGCTTCTACACCATAGCGATTGTGTGATTCCTCTGGATTGCCAGAAAGAACCACTGGTGTGACATCAGATGGTAACATTTGCAGTAGCGTCGCCAACAAAGCCTCATCGCCACCATTTCCTTTCCCGTAATACCCAGACAATAGCGCCCGCATCTTAGCCTTTTGAGATTATGAATTTTCAGACTATTGTATTGGTTGGTGGCAAAATTAAGACGATGAACCATTAGAGCGATCGCATTAACAAAAAAAGAACTTAAGACAAAATCAAATATCGTATCAATTCACAAAATCCTTCGCCTTCCGCAGCAGTGGTGACATAAACAGGCTGATACTGCATCTGTTGTGCATATTCCAATACATTGGCGACACCCACAGAAATAGGAAAACAACGGTCATCAAATAAACTTTCATCATTGGGACTATCACCAACAGTCATAATTTCTTGGGGTGCAAATTGGGGAAGGTATTTTTGCAACACTTGCAACAACCCAACTGCTTTATCTTGTCCCCAAGGTTTGATGTGACACTGCACGCTGCTGTAAGTAAATCCCCAACCCATTTGCTGACAAAGATTGCTTAAAGTTCGGATTTCGTCTGTACTTAATCCAGCTACATCAAAAGTCCAGTCAGTAAGACGGAAACGATTATCTGATGATTCTTGCAGGTGGGGAAATTCGGTTTGTAATTTTTCAAAAGCCGTAGCTAATTGCTGACGATGAGTCACAAAATCAGCAATGGATGTCAGGAATATAGGTTTTTCGCGATCACATGGGTAGAACAAACCACCATTCTCGGCTATAGCGCCGACAATGGGTAAATAAGCTGCTAGTCCACTTACCCAGCCACCACTACGTCCGGTAACAATTAGCACTTTTATTCCAGCCGTTGCTAAATCCTCAAAAGCTTGCAAAAGTTGGCTAGTAAACTTACCTGCCACAGTCAACGTCCCATCCATATCTGTAGCAACTAGACGAATATTACTGAAGCGATCGCCTGATGAAATTTGAGATAAGGGCAGGAGTTTGGACATAGGGAATTGGGGAGTGTGGGGAGTGTGGGGAGTGGGGGAGTAGAGAAATAATTATCCACTACTAGCCAGTAACCACTTCCAATAAAAAATACCATCAATACCGCAAAATGACATCCAAGATTTGGGCATCCTATACATCAGGAGTCCAGTATTAATGTTTGCTTACCATGTCAACTTCTATGTTTATTGCCCAATCCTCTGGGACAAAAACTAAAAAGGTATCTCAATCTCAACAAGCCGCCGCTAGCGATCCACAAACACCGCCGTTATTAGTGGCTACTTGTGGAGGATTAGCCCTAGTTGTGATTGCTTTAGTTATCTATGGCAAAGTCCAAATGAATCAGCTACACAAAAAGCTCAAGTTTGAAAAATTCCGCACGCGAGAACTAGACAAAAAGTTTAAACTCGCTTTGGACACGATTCGCAAAATGGAAACTAACCCTGACTTGATTAACTCACGGGAATTTAATTTAGATTATCTACGAATGCGGATGTCAGAAGAGGTTTTTCATTTTGCAATCCTCAATCAAATTAAAATCAAAGTTAAAGATAAAATTTCTCAAGCACTACGACCCAATCAAGCCCAACAAGGAGTAGTGGGAATTGCCAGCAATACAGGACGTCAAGTCGATGAAATCTTTGATGTTGAGTATGAGACTGGTACTCCACCGAATATTACTAAGCGAGTCCTATTTCGCATTCAAATTCGCCTCATGAAGTTACCGACACAAGCAACTTCAGCTACGATTAGCCAGATTATAGACTGTATTGAAACTTATCTTGGTCCCGCAGACGAGGAGGATAACTGGCAACCTACCATTCAAGGTCGAGTTGCTTACATGCATTGGGATCAGAAGGCTAAACCGACACCTTTACTGGTTTTAGAACAGTCCAATGAAGGTGTGAATGTGACTTTCCGCACTAGCCGTCAGCCGAACACTCCCAAAAAGTAAAAATCAGGCTTTGATAGGAAATCCTCATGCCTTCAGGATGCATCTATCCAAGTCATTCGATTTTGAATTTATTCCCCAGTCAAAATTTAAAATCAACAACTACCGAAGAGTTCCTAAAGTTATTTTATTTATGGGGATGATCAAGGAGTTTATTTATGAAAGTTTACGAACTGCAAAGCAATGCTGGTATTGATGCTTTAAAACTAGTTGAAAGACCCGAACCACAACCCGAAGCGGGTCAAGTCCTGATTCGTGTTCGAGCTACATCCTTAAATTACCGTGATTTAATTGTCGCAGGAGGAACTTATGGTTCTGGGCAGAAATATCCTCTCATTCCCATGTCCGATGGCGCAGGTGAAGTCGTGGCGGTAGGAGAAGGTGTGACACGAGTTAAAGTAGGCGATCGCGTCGCTGGTATTTTCTTTCAAGACTGGATTTACGGTCAACTTACCCGCCAGAAAATGAAATCTGATTTGGGGGGTAGTATTGATGGGATGTTGGCTGAGTATGTCGTTTTATACCAATATGGATTAGTTATATTACCTGATCATCTCTCCTACGAAGAGGGTGCAACTTTACCCTGTGCGGCAGTAACAGCATGGCACGCAGTAGTAACTAAAGGCAACGTTGGTGCAGGCGAAACTGTATTATTACTCGGTACAGGTGGAGTATCTATATTTGCTCTTCAGTTTACCAAAATACACGGCGCAAGAGTAATGATTACCTCTAGTAGTAACGAGAAATTAGCACGCGCCAAAGAATTAGGTGCTGACGAGACAATTAACTACAAGATCACTCCTGATTGGGAAAAGCAAGTTTATGAATTGAGCGATCGCACTGGTGTAGATCATGTGGTAGAAGTCGGTGGCGCTGGCACTTTACCAAAATCTTTGCAAGCAGTCAGAATTGGTGGAAGCATTAGCTTGATTGGAGTGCTATCGGGTAGAGGAGAACAGGTAGACCCATTACCAATTCTTTTTAAAAGTCTAACAGTCCAAGGAATTTATGTAGGTAGCAGAGAAATTTTTGAGGATATGAATCAAGCTATTACTCAACATCAAACTAAACCTATCATAGATAGAGTATTTGGGTTTGATGAAGCACAACAGGCTTATGCATACTTGCAAAGTGCAACTCACTTTGGAAAAGTGGTGATTCAAGTTAATTCGTGACAACTTTTGGTAGTTTGCTTATTGCTCATTACTCATTACCAAAACATTGCCAATGTAGAAAGTAAATTCACATTATGCTAGTAATCAACAGGTTTACAGCCTAATTCTTCCAGCTTTACTATCATATCTTCATAGTTTTTACAGTAGAAGTACTGGCGATTTTTTAAATCAACAATATAGTAACCTTGTTGTCCGCCATACAGCTCCAATAGTATACTGAAAACCTCTTTTCTTGTTAATCCAAAATGTTTTTCAACAGAATCATGTATCAATTTTGCTGCTTCAATTTCTGATTGCTTCAGAGATTTTCCTAAAGTTAATGTAGTTTTTTCAATTAAAAAATCATTATCTTTTCTCCAGTATGTCACTATATGAAGTGGCCTAGTATAGGATTTTCTAGTAGGTATTTTTTTCAATTCCTCTGATGAATTGATGATTTGATACCTTTGAGTGAATTCTTCTTCCATACTTGCCTCTCCAGCAGCCTTTTAGTATTACCCCCACAAGGTCTAAAATTAGACGTGGGGATAAATATTCAGTTAGTTAGGATTTACTTTGACCAGAGCCATTACCCTTTTCGTCTTTATCTTCTTTCACGATTTCTTCCCTCTCTACCGGATTACCTGAACTTTCCTCCATATATTCTCCGCCTCCTAAAGGAGTAAATTTTTCACCAATATTCCTTTCATGGGCTTTTCCGTTACTTTCACTTTCTTTTCTATTGCTCATATCTCAAATTCCGCACGTTGCAATTGGATAACAAGAAAGTGGTAGTAAGTAACTTACTACCACAAAGTTTTGTGTACAAAAACTTACACTGAGTCTTAGCCAAACTCAGAACATTCACGGTTAAGCAAGCTGATCGCCTGCTTTGCCTTTGCAAAAATTATTTTGGCTATTCTTCCAGAGGCTCTACATTCACCATTCACCCGCTTTTCAATCCACTGCTTCTGGAACGAATCTGATGCTGTTAATTGAACATAACATTATATTTTATATCTGAGCTTCTGTACAGCTACAGGTTGAAAAATTTTTTCTGGACATTGCTTGTTGTTGATAAGGCGGCTTTAGAATTGCGCGAGTGCGATCGCTGTTTGCTAGTAAGTACTCAGACAGAATTAATTACACAAATTGTTTTTCTGTTTTCTGTTTCCGATTCCCTATCTCCACGAATTAATTTAATTTTGTCCAGCTAATACCTCAATTTTGAGCGCAAGTTAGGGGTAATCTGAATTGATTGCGATCGCCTCCGAAAACGGTATAGCTGTTGACGAGCCAGATCAACTATATAAGTTCATGAATTACGCCTAATGCGAATTAAAGAGGTTGAGATTGGAAAGTGAAAACATTAATGCCAAAACGTCGGCGAAGCAAAAAACGTAGTGTGTCAGATGCAATCTTGGCAGCAATATGTACACAAAAACCATCAACGGTTTTGTTAAGTAGGCGTTCGGGATTACGGGCAGCGTTTCCAGCAAAGTCACTATATCGCTTGTCACGCTTGAGTCCTAATACTGGTAATGGTTTAGTGTCAACAATGAAATATTTTTTACTTTCCCCAAGCAATTGCTTTACCCAACTGCGACGTAATTTTTCTAACATTCCATCTCATTTGCGTAACCGACGATGAAATTGAGTTTGGTCAAGTAAATTTGGAAACCATTCTTTGTAATTACCTCGGATAAAACCCAGAAACTGTGTTTCTCCTGGAAATGGTAGATAATCCATGACTAGTGCCAGTATCATGATTTCACTTTCGCTCATACTTGCTTTCACTCCTGGCTTTAGGAGAGTTGTATTTTTTACTTGCTTTTCATAGCAATCATCTACTACAAAGATTGTCGTTATATAGTGTTCCAAAGTCTATGCTAGTCATGGGGGGAGTCTGAAGTGAAAAGCTGGTAACTTTCATCTTCTTACTTCTCCCACCTTTTTTTTCTAATTCACATTAGGCGTAATTGGTAATTGGAGTCATGATTTTTGTCTATTCCCAATGCCTCATGCCCAATTCCCAATGCCAGCGAAATCAAAAGTTTAGATTCCAAGGGATGAGATGAGCTTCATTAACGCTTTTTGATTTTGCTTACTCTTTTTGTTCTGTTTCTATTCGACCGAGTGGTTGTACGTTTACGTTTCTTAATTTTCGCACGTGGTAAGAAACCGCGAACACCTTGCTTTTGGAAACGCTTGTATGCAGAACCACCCCAATCGCTGAGAGAATGGCTCATCGCACCGAGTTCTAGCCCAAAAAACAGTGCCAGCAATTCTGGAATGTGATCAAGCGATCGCCCTACGGTTTTATTCAAAAATTGCCTACTCCAGTCACCGTTGCCTAGTATCTGGGCTACTACTGTACTCAATATTATCAGTATTCCCACTACACCACTCAAATAAATCACTCGTAGCGTTGTACCGATGATTGGTCCGTGAGATAAGAATGAGCGATGACGCAAGCTTTTTTGATAAGGAATCCAAATCCAACGTAACAGACCCCAGCGTTGGTACTGGCGAGAATAGATATCTAAGTCTGGGCCAAACATCAGCCCCCCGAACATAAATCCACTTGCCACCAATAAAGTTAAGTTGCCACTCTTGGTTTGGACAAAAGTGGCACCAGCAACGAACGGCAAAGACCACAAAGTTATGCGATCGTGCGTTTGACCAGAGGGCATAGGAATTGTATGGATTAGGCAAGCAAAATTTTCTCAAAAATAGTATCGCGTTTTTCAAGTTAGTGTGCTAACATTAATTCTTGTGAGCAAAAACGGGTGGTTAGCTCAGTTGGTAGAGCGCCTGCCTTACAAGCAGGATGTCACTGGTTCGAGTCCAGTACTACCCATATTTCCAACAAAGCCCGTCATTATGGCGGGTTTTGTTTTTTAAAACCGTAATATAATCTGCTGGTAATTTAGCTATTTTTGATGTTCAAATTTTGATAATTACAGACCTCTTGCATGAATCCTAAAAACCCCCTCAATCCCCCCCTTGAACGACAGGGCTGTTTCATTCCCTCAAACAGGTAAAATAGCAAGTATTGAGGGAAGAAATAATCATTTTGGCAAATCTGATTGAACAATTGATTCCTTACATTGCCGAAAAAACTTGCAAAATCATTATAGATTGTTGTCTGTTATATTAGCAGTTTGATTTGCACCGCCAAGGAATTTGCTCTCGCTGTTCGCAGTCATTGGAGTATCGAAAATAGCCTCCATTGGGTTAAAGATGTAGTTTTCAAGGAAGATGATTCCAAAATACGTATGGGTCACGCTCGTGCCAATCTCTCCATCTTGAGAGCGAGCGCAATTAATATACTCCGCCGAAATGGTTATACTTCCATCACAACTGCCCAAAGATTTCTCTCTAATGATATTCATAAACTTCTTGCTCTTGTGGAATGAAACAGCCTTGCCCTAGAGGGGGGCTGGACTCACAAAGGACACAAAGAACACGAAGAAAGAGGCTTTCAGAGAGATTTTGCGTAAGTCCTATAGTTGTCTTCAGACAAGTTCAGCTATAAGCGGGATGTAAATTCCAGGCGGTCTTGTGCTTGAGAACGAGAGTAAAGACTCACTGAGTGAGTTGAAATACTCGTTGACGGAGTTCAAATACTCGCTAACCAAGTTCAGATACTCGGCGATGGGGTTCAAATAACTCGATGACGAAGCTTAAATACTCGATGACGAAGCTTAAATACTCGTTGACGAAGTTCAAATAACTCATTGACGAAGTTCAAATACTCAACGATGAGGTTCTGATACTCGCGCCCGAGTTTTCATACCTATCTCCCCAGTGATTTTTGCAGCAAATCCTTTACCTGTTCCCAATTCACTAAACCCACCACTACGAAAATGAGTAAAATCAGAATCACAAATCCGATAATCCAGTTCGTCGTATCATCTACATTTGCGCCAATGAACTTAGCGACTCTACCCAAGCGAACTGGAAAATCCCAAACTATCCACCGTAACCATTGCCACTGTAACCAGTGATGATTGGAGGAAGACTGAGACTGATTAATCTCTTGCAAAAATTGTTCTTTTGCCCATTTGATATCTTTGTCTTGGTAACGCGCTTCCCACAAGCACTTGCAAGCCAGTTGTAGTTCATAAGGATGGCGCTTACCCCACTGTTGAGCGTAGTTTTGCTCATCTATACTTAAAGCTGGTGCGCCAGTATTGTCAGGTAAACGTGTGAGTTGAATCGCCTCATCTGTAGTTAATTCTCTTAAAACTAAAGTTTGACCGACATTAAAAAAAGGAGAAGTCAAACCTTTCTCAGCAGCATAAGTTCCCAGTTTTTTGCGGGAAGCGATCGCCAACATCAAAGCGCTGTCATCCATGAGCGATCGCAAACTGTTATAGAAATTGTGATCGAATTGTTGGGGACGTTGCAAAAGTACTTCAAAATCATCTAAACAGAGAACAGGTAGCACCTGCTGCTGTTGCCATTTTTTGATCGCGTCTGAGAAGGCTTGACGATTCAGTGGTTGAAGCTGTAAAGGATTTCTCAGTTGCAGTTTCCACAAAGCCAGGCGATTTAATAAAGCTTCCGCCACTACCTCATAAAAATCCATCTCTGTTTTACAGTTTGCATCCCGTAACGACAGGTAAATCACCACATAGCGGCTGGGGTCTGTGACTCGCTGTTCCCATGTTAGAAAAAAGTGATACAGCAACGAAGATTTACCAATATACTTTTTACCAACAATATTGACACTTGTTGGCTGTACACCGCTCATCCGGGATGCGATCGCCTGTAATTCTTCTTTACGACCCACAAATAACCTGGGGTCTTTAATCATTCCCGGAGCTACAAAAGGATTAGCAGATAGCGCTCCTGAGTTCATGCCAAACTTTATGCTAATTTTAGCAAAATAAATGTAATTATTTTAAAAGATACCACTAGCTCTATCATACTTTTGGCAACTGATACATAATTTATCTGGCTATTTTTTTTAGTGTCTTTGTACCTTGGTGGTGAAAAAATGTAGCTTTCCATAGTGGCGGAATGAATTAGACCACTAGGAGTACAAATTCATAATGGAGGTAGTGCAGTAACAATCGAAACAACCACGGTATGACTCCATGCACATTAGCCATTAGATTTTTGCCCTTCTGAGACAATTTTTGCGAGGAGATTGCCTGTAATATCTAATAGTTGATCTAAGAGAAAACCGATAGTGCCAATATAAATGAGACCCTCGATAATCTTATTATAGTTTCCTCCTCTGTAACCATTCCAAATCAAAAAACCTAAGCCTCTTCCTATTGTCAACATTTCAATTGCAATTACTGTAAACCAAGCTATCCACAGACCAGTTCTTAAAGCATCAAATATATAATTTATTGCCACACGAAAATTGTTGTCTTGGAGTCGACTTTTTCGCATACCTGTAGCCGTATTAATTATCACTGCCCAGATAGCGCTAAAAAAAACAACAATACTTGCTGCTACTTCTACTTCTTTAAAAAAGATAAAAGCGAGTGGCACAAATGCTATGGGAGGAATACTGTAGGGAATTTGTAGCAATCGCTTACATAATTGATAAAGTAAGGGATTTATACCAATTGCACTTCCCAGTAAAATCCCCAAAACAGCAGCAGGGATAAAACCTACAAATAACAATTGTAGGCTAGATAAAAAGTCTAACAATATACTATGCTCCATGCCTCACGATTTCAATTGGAACATCCGAGAAATAGAGCGACTGTAAGAAATTATGGTACACAAACAAGCAATTTGAATCGCACTCATTCCTAAGAAAATATGAAAGTCGGGCTTTATAAAATCTATCAAAAATCTAAAACTTAGATAACAAACTAAATAAAATTTAAATAAATCACCTTCTTGGTATTGATAGCGACTACGAAGGCGTATAAATATTAATAAGATGATTAAAAATATAATTTCATAGAGTTGAGTAGGATGACGGGGAATACCATCACCAAAATCTACACCCCAAGGTAATGTTGTGGCAATTCCGTAAGTGCGATCGCTCAACCCAGTTAAAAAGCAACCAATCCTACCAATAGCGGTTCCAATAATTAATGGATAGACAAATACATCACCAGTGGAGCGGCTAATACCAATAAGTTTTTTGGTAATTTCTACTCCAATTATCGCCCCTAATATAGCTCCGACAACTGTTTTACCTTGCAGTAATAGTAATAAAAATAGTTGGAAATTTTGCTCTAATATATTAATATGTTGCAGTAAAACTAACACCTTTGCACCAACAATAGCACCCAGCATTCCACCCACTATAATAGAAGTGCGCTGTGGTGGTGTAATAATATCCTTACGGGCATTACGCAAGACTAAACGTAATGCCACTGTATAAGCTATGGATTCAAATAAAATATGTGGGTGAATCCGCAGTGAACCCAAGTAAAAATAAATGGGGAATGTCATTAAGTAAATCGGCACAAATAAAGCTAACTAGTTGGGGTCGTCATTTGTCCAAAGTCATTCGTCATTAGTAAGGGCTTCAGGTATGTTTACTTTTCATAACATGTTATGCTTAATCCCACCGAATACTTAGTCAACAGTCAGTAGTCAATAGTTATTTACAAAAGACCAATGACTATCTTCCCATCTTCCGCTTCATCTCTTCCAACTCAGCCTCAGTTTCCCAACGGCGAAATGTTTCCTCTAGAGGATCATTTCCACTGGAGTAACTACGACTTTGATTAGACCAGCCAGCTGTTTCGATACGCTGCTGTGCTTGCGCTTTAGCACGTGCTGTTTGTGCTTCCGCAGCTTTTGTTTGCACTTCCTGTCGCCGTTGTTGAACTTTCTTGAGTAAATCCTGGGCTTGGGTAATGCGTTCTTTCAATCCTTGCATTTGTCCCCACTGCTGATTTCCTTGACGCAAGAGTGCTGCTTCTCTTTCTTGCGCTTTGACTGCTAAATCCTCTCTCCCAGCATTTTTCGCCTTTTGGACACGGATATGCCACCTTTGGATTTCTTGAGCTGTGGACAGAATTTCTTCTTGCGATCGCTTCTCTTGTAATTGTAAATCTGCAATCAACTTTAAAGTATCTTCTTCCTGCTCCCGCAGCTGCTCTAACAACGCTTCTAATTCCAGATGCGGATTACTTCGCAAGAATTCCTCTAAACGATTTTCCAAAAACCGACTCAAATCATCAAATAAGCCCACAGCCAGAACTCCACAGGTGAGGTACATCATTTTATTGTAGCCATTATTATCAGCAGCAAAAAGCTACTGAGAAAATAAAAAGGCAAGTATGCAGATAAAATCATATTTTTATAGATTTTCAATCTTAAGATATCTTTAGTTTTTAGTCTTTAGACTTAGTCTCATGATTCAATCTTCCCTCTCAAGATTGAAGTTTTTTATAGTTATCTTGCTTAGTTTGTATAGATAGGCAGCAAAAATTTTTATCTACATCAAAGATTTTTAACGACTGTTATTAGCCAGTAATTAGTAGTAAAAAAATCAACTACTGTATGAGTAGTTAGTACACTCTCTATTTCAGGAGATAAAATTAGTATGCTTATTTTTAAATTTAATAAAAAGATAAGCGTTTACATGCTTAACCATTAGTAGCTTCCATGTTGGAGAAAATCATGAATTATCTTATTGCAGTTTTATCAGATAGAATGCAGGCAGAAGAAGCTTACTCTGCTCTCGAAAAAGAAGGCTTACCTGTAAATCAAATTGATATTTTAGGTCAAGGTTACAAAACAGCTGATGAATACGGGTTAATAAACCCAAATGTGCAAGCTAAAAAAGGAGCAAATCGCCTCGCTCTTTGGCTAATTCCCTTTGGTTTTGTAGCTGGTTATGCTTTTAATGTTTTGACAGGCATTGAGATATTTCCCATTGGTAGCCTTGGCAATCATATCATCGGTGGACTTTTAGGAACTGCCGCCGGTGCTTTGGGTGCATATTTAGTTGGTGGCGGAGTTGGTTTAACTGTAGGTAGTGGAGATGCTCTACCTTACCGCAATCGTTTAAATGAAGGTAAATATCTAATTGTAGTCAAAGGTACTGAAGAATTGACCCGTCAGGCAACTCGTATTTTACGGCAGTTTGAACCAGAGAATTTACAAGGCTATATCGAGCCAACAGGAGCATAAAAAGAAACGGGGAACAGAGAATAGAGGAGACAAGGGAGAAGATTTTTACTCCCCACACCCCACCCTACGGGAAGCCGCGCAAAGCGCGTCTACATACTCCTCACACTCCACCCTACGGGAAGCCACTTGCGTGTCTACACACTCCTCCTGCTGCCCCTAATCCCCACTCCCTTGGGGGAGTGGGGGCCGGTGAGTTCCCCATCACCCCTACCCTACGGGTACTCTACGGGAAGCCGCTAAGTCGCAAAGCGACACACTGCGCGAACGCGTCTACACCCCAGTCTCTCCACCCCTACTTCTTTACATATTTGAACGCAACTGAGTAACACGACTGAATGCACTTAATTGCGGCTTATTTTTGAAGTTATCTAAGTGCATAAGTTTGCCACTTTGAGCAAGCCGTTTTTCCACAATTTCTTGATAAACAGCCTCATAACCATCTACCATTTTTCGCACGCTGAAATTATTCTCGACATGTTCACGACAGGCATAGCGGTCAAGATTTTCCACTTTGCTAACAGCATCAACACATTCTGCAATATTGTTACAGATAAAACCAGTTTTACCATGAGCAATTACTTCTGGAACTGACCCCATATTCATAGCAACAACAGGTGTTCCAGCCGCCATTGATTCTACCATTACTAACCCAAATGGTTCGCGCCAAGTAATGGTAAATAAAGTTGCTACTGCACCACCCATCAGAGCATTTTTCTGAACATGATTTGCTTCACCTAAATACTCTATCTGCTTTCCATCAATGAGAGGTTTAACTTCCTTTTCAAAATATTCTCTATCAACTACATCTACTTTGCCTGCCATTTTTAAACGCCAACCAGCTTGTTTAGCAATTTGTATTGCTATGTGCGTTCCTTTTTCTGGTGATATCCTACCTAAAAACGCCAAGTAAGGTGGTTCTTCTGGTTGGGGATGGAACTGATGACTGCTGACATCAATACCGTTATAAACTGTTGCTACATAATTTAATCCTAATCTTGGTTCACGTTGTGAATTAGAAATACTTACATATGGTTGATTTTTAGCATGTACAAACAACTTTTCGTTGTCGGGCGTAAAAATACCGTGTAACGTATGTACAGTAGGTGTGTTAACTAAATTGACATAGGGTAAAGCATTATAACCCATATGAGAATGAATAATATCAAACTCATTTGCGGCTTCGTACACCCGACTCAATTCCAACATCTCATAGACACCATACTCTTTTATAGTTGGATCAAGTCGTAAAGCACGAGGATAAACTGATACTAACTTGGCCAAAGTGAGAGAATCTCCCGATGCAAATAGCGTAACTTCATGTCCACGCCGGACTAACTCATCGGTTAACAACCCAACTATTAACTCAGTACCACCATAACCCGGAGGTGGAACTCTTTCCCAGAGTGGGGCAACCTGAGCAATTCGCATAAAAGACTCCTGAAGAAAATTAGAATTAAAAAGTGGCAAATGGCTACGTTTTTTCTAAAATGTGTTTTCAAGCAACTTATTTAATGTAAGAGCTTATTTTAAACACTTAGCGAGCCAGGGAACAATACAAACTTTATATTTCTATGATGGTGATTTTTGTCTATCCAAAGTGGGGATATCGTCGTTTTCAGGTATGAGAAAGTAATTAGGAAGTAGCTTTATAAATAATAATTTTCTGTGTCTTCTTTCCTAAGAGGGAAGACAAAGAGAATAAAATTAGCTAAGAGAGTTTAGTTATTTACCGTTTGAAACTACTGAGCAACAAGAAGCGTCTTTGGTCAGAGTAGAGAAAAAGTGAATCAAGTTCTATCCACAGTATGTCTACAAACTTTTCGCTGTGTCCTCTGTGGTTTGTTTTTCCATTACCTGTACGTAAGTCCTGATAATTTTTCTTTATACCAGCCCTGCAAAATTTTATTGATGTAGCTAGAATAAAACTAATATCAAATCCAAATTTAAAATTCGTTTAGATTCAGAATTGTTGAAGTTGGAAACTTACAGCTTCAACGCTTCTATCTGAATTGCAAACTCATGATTTTTTGTCTGAAGTAGATTTGATGAAACCTATCTACCCAGAATTGAAAAAGTGAGCAAACAGAATTTGGATTTGGTAAAACTAGCGTCTTATCAAGTAGAGAAAAAAAGCCAATTATTTATAAAGGCTAAACGAATGCACTTGTTGGCGCTAGTAGTTAAAACTTCATGATAAATCACTAATAGGAATAGATTTTAGTTAATTCCAAACAAAAGACTCAGAAATGGGTCAACTATGCCTTATAGACGTTTGGTTCAGAAAAACTCAAAATGCCTACTTCCTTTAGGAGTGGAGATTAGGAGGAATAGGTAAAGGGAAGGAAAATTTAGAACAGTACTTTCTTCCTTTTACCTTTGACCAAAATGTGTTGAGGTGTATTCCATATCTTTGTCTTGATTAATCTATTCCTACTCACACATTAAGAATCGATTCTCAATATCACCGCTTATGAACCGTCTAACAAATCTATTTCAAAACAGAGCATTTTTGTGGATTGGTGTTTTTGCCGTGCTTGTTGTTTACTGGGCGTTAGTAAATCTCGCTATGTAAACAAATTCAATTAGTCATGCAATTTATAGGGTAGGCAGTATTGTCTACCCTATGCCGTAAATACAAGCAGTCTCATTAAGAAAAAGGGTGCATTAGAGAGTAGAATACTGACTAAGATATTTACATTACTTAAGAAGTAGAAATAAGCATGATTTTTGCAGGTAAACGACCATTAAACTCAGGCGTGAGCGATCGCAAATTAGCACCTTATCCAAATAGCCCCAACTGTGCTTGTAGCCAGAGTCCAGACGCGGTCAAAGCGATTTAGGTGGTAATTGTAACCGCGTAGAGACAATTAGAACAAAGTTAAACGAGATACAGCAAAACCGTCGTTAGCAAGAGGACAAGCGATCGCTTGAGTTCTAGGATAAACAGTTATAGTTGTACTCATAAAGTGGCTAGTCATGAGCCAAGCAGTATTTCCATCTACAGACCAACCCATAAGTGTTCCACCGATGGATCGCTATAACCAGGAGTTGATCGAAAACCTCCATCCCCCAGATTGGAGTAACCCTGAACCTGCACCTTGTTACAACTTGGTGGTGATTGGTGCTGGTAGTGCTGGATTAGTGACGGCGGCGGGTGCAGCTTTGTTAGGTGCAAAGGTGGCTTTAGTGGAAAAGTACCTAATGGGTGGAGACTGTACCAACGTTGGTTGTGTACCGTCGAAAACCATGATTCGTTCGGCGCGCGTAGTTGCAGACATCAAATATGCCGAAAAATTTGGTGTTGGTACTTCTCACTACATTGATATTGATTTTCCGGCTGTGATGGAACGATTGCGGCGGATACGGACAGCAATTAGTCCCAATGATTCTGCTAAGCGATTTCAGCAGGAATTTGGAGTAGATATATTTTTTGGTAATGCATATTTTTCTGGTCGCAATATTGTAGAAGTAGCACACAAAACTTTGCGATTTAAAAAAGCAGTGATTGCGACTGGTTCTAGTCCGAAAAAACTATCAATTCCAGGCTTAGAAGAAGTTCAATATTTAACAAACGAGAACGTATTTTCTCTGACACGCCGACCAAATCGTTTGGCTGTCATTGGTGGCGGGTATATCGGTTGTGAATTAGCCCAGACTTTCCGTCGCTTAGGTTCAGAGGTGATTTTGCTGCAAAAAGGTTCCCACTTGTTAGGGCGTGAAGATGCAGATGCAGCAGCAATTATCCAAAAAACCTTTGTCAGAGAAGGCATTCAGTTAATTCTAGGGGCAAACATTCACCAGGTTGAACGCCAGGATGTAGACAAGGTAATTTACTATGAAGCCAACGGGAAACAAAATCAGCAGCTACATGTAGATGAAATTCTCGTAGGCGTGGGGCGATCGCCTAACGTGGAAGATTTAAACTTGGAATCTGTAGGTGTGAAATACGACAAACAAAAGGGAGTCGTTGTCAACGATTACCTACAAACAACTAACCCCCGTATCTATGCGGTGGGAGATGTTTGCATGGCGTGGAAATTTACCCACGCTGCTGATGCAGCAGCGCGAATAGTCGTTCAAAATGCCCTATTTTCAGTTTTGGGATTAGGACAGAAAAAACTAAGTTCGTTGACGATGCCTTGGTGTACCTATACTGATCCAGAAGTTGCCCATGTCGGGATGTATCCTGAACAAGCTCAAACTCAAGGTATAGAAATTGACAATTATTATATTCCCTTAAACGAGGTAGATCGGGCAATTATCGACGGTGAAGCCGAAGGATTTGTCAAAGTTCATGTTAAAAAAGGTACTGACAAAATTATAGGTGCAACCATTGTGGCACGTCATGCTGGAGAGATAATTAACGAGATCACCTTAGCAATGGCTAATAACTTAGGAATGAAAGCGATCGCCAAAACAATACATCCCTATCCTACCCAAGCAGAAGCGATTCGCAAAGCAGCCGATGCTTACAGTCGCACTCGTTTAACTCCTTTAGTTAAGAAAATCACCTCTACTTGGTTATCATGGCAGCGTTAGCTAGAGTGCGATCGCACTCATACCAATTTGAGATTTTGGATTTTGGATTGGGAGTATTTGCCAAAAGGCTATATCAGGAATCTCAAAATAATACTAATCAATCCCAATTTGGTATCATTTGTTCTGACTGACCAATACACACCAAATAATAAAGACTGTAAATCCTACATAGAAAAATACAGTCAGCCATTCTTGGGCGTGACTAAATGTATCATTCATAAGTTTTTGAAATTTACTAAAATATTTGAAATAAGCATAATGCTTCATGCGCCGAGACTCGATTTTTTACAAACTGTTTCAACAATTTCCTACTCTATTTATTTGAACTCTTGACAAATCCGCCAATAAACGCTAATTTTTATCGTTTTGATTCCGTAGCTGTCAAAGAACCTAAATTGAAATAGACGGAGTTTTTCTCCCACCGGAAAATGAAAGTGCTGGAGTTGTCTATACAAGAAGCTAGATATTTACTAAAGCGATCGCGCCAAGAACCACCTCAACCATCAAGTCGCATCATAATGGAGTTAGTGACGACGATCATGGTGTATAGGTTTGAACAATTAAGCAGAATGGAGGTAGAGTCTATGATAGGAATCACGCTTAAGGAAACCAGGGTTTACCGCGAAATTAAGGAAGAAGGAAGAGAAGCAGGACGACGAGAAGAGGCTGCTAACCTGATTATCCGACAGCTAACTAAGCGGCTTGGAGAACTATCTGAATAAATGCGCTCCTCAATTTTTGACTTACCTTTGCCTGTTTTGGAAGATTTGAGTGAAGCGCTGTCAGATTTTATTACCAGTTTAGCTGATTTGTAATCGTGGTTAGAAGCGCTTCAAAGTTGAGATGAGCAAGAGGAATGCGCAAGCCTTTACAATTCTTTGACTATTGCTAATTTATGAACATCAACTATGGTTTCTGAGTCGCAATAGCCAGCTTTGCCCCTTTAACTTGTCGCACCTTATCCATCACCGCCACAACCTGACCGTGACTTACTTTTTCATCAGCATTAATAATTACTATGACCTCTGGATTAGCACCCACTAAAGTACGTACTTGCCCTTCTAATGCATCAACGGTAGTTGGTTTGCGGTTAACACTAACTTGCCCATCTTGAGCTACCGTCACAGTAATTTTAGTCGGTACTTGCTGCTGCTTGGCTGTTGCTGCTTTGGGTAAACTAACCGGCAAGCCTTCTGAACGAGTTAAAAACAATGTTGACATAATGAAAAATGTCAAAATCGCAAAAATCACATCTATCATTGGTACGATGTTGATCTGCGGTGGTAAATCTGGCTCATCTTGTAGACGCATAAGCTCTGTCTCCTCGTTCATAACGACGACGGTATAGTAATTCTAACTGTCCACCGTATTCTTGAATCGAAGCTATTTGGCGTTGGTATAGTCCCCGAAAAGTATTGGCAAAAAGTAATGTAAAGATAGCTACGACCAATCCTAATGCTGTAGACACAAGTGCTTGACTAATACCTGCGGTAACGCCTGCGGTTTTTGTCCCTCCCACATCACCAATATCTAGGGATGCAAACGAGACAATCAATCCTAATACAGTCCCCAGCAAACCTAAAAGTGGCGCCAGACTGATGATAGTCTCAAAAATGTTTTGGAAGCGCTTAAGCACAGGAATTTCTGCTTGAGCTTCACTTTCTAAAGCGAGGCGAAACTCTTCTGGTGTAGGTTCTTCTAGTTGCAATGCTGAGAGAAAAATACGCGCGATGGGCAAGTCGGTATTTTTTTGCAATTTATCCATTGCACCAACGATGTTATCTAGGCGGTAAAGATTTAATACCTCTCGTACTACTTTGTTTTGACGAGTATTGATGCGATACCAGAAACGCACCCGTTCAATAATCAATGCGATCGCCACCACACTAAATGCCAGCAGGGGCCACATAACCAGCCACGTAACCACGCCACCTGCTTGAAAAAACTGATTGATTAGCATGTAATACTTTTTTGGAAATTAACAGTTTAACAGTTAGACTAGCAGTAAATGATATAACTTATCAATAGTAAGGCAAGTAAATAAAAACTTTATGTCAAGCATAATTAACTTTTGTCACATAAAATTTACTAAAAATTTCAAATTGAAAGCCAAACTTATTGATAAACCAAGCATTTCCAGAGTACAATCCTCCATAAAAGTTAACTAAATTTTTTATAGTTTTATTGCTTGACTTTTGCTTCTAAGCATTTTAATCTGACTGATTAGGTAATAATAAGTTGCAATATTATGAGCTTTTCTAGCGTCGCAGTCGAGCAGCGAGAAAAAGAAGCCAAAGCTCTAAAGTCTTTTCTGGCTTTTAGTCTAATTGGCTCACTAGCGCTGCATATTGGGGTATTAGCTTCCGGCATCAGCAATCTTTTAATTAGAGTGCCTTCTGAAGAAGAACCAATAGAATTGACAATTGTTGAACCTACGACGCTAGAAACACCAGAACCACTAGAAGAAACCAAAAAAGAGACTTCAAAACCAGAACCCACAGATCGTAAGATTGTTAGCGCGAAAGCAACTACTGATAGAAATAATACCGAAGTTCTACCCGTACCAAAACCTGTCGAGAAACAACCGATCCCGCAACCTACTGCTTCAGTGCAGAAATTCAAACCTGAACCTGTCAAAGAACCGCCAAAACCTGTTGCTACACAACCGACTGTTACCACACAACCGCAAAAGCAAATTGTGCAGCAACCAGAGAACACACCAAATTCACGCCCGAATCCTACCATTGCAACAAACACTTCCCCCGCGCCTGCACCAGTACAGAATAATGCAAACCAAAGCAGTGAAAATTTAAGACAGCTCTTAAACGAAGCTAGAGATTCAAGAAATCAAGGAAGTACAGGTTCAAGTGGTGGAGGTGGTGGGAACTCCACCCTTACTACTACCACAGGTTCTGGTACAGGTACAGTAGTTACTGGCGGTAGTGGAACAGGCTCTGGTACTGGTAGTGGTAGCGGTAATGGTTCTGGGAGTGGTAGTGGTACTGGTAGTGGTACTGGTAGTGGAACAGGCTCTGGAAATGGAACTGGGCGAAGACAACGCCAAAATATAGCTACAGCACCAACACCTCCTAAGTTGCCAACAGGTTCAGGAGATGGTAAGGCAGCTTGCCTTAAGTGTAATATTAAATATTCTGAGGATGCCAGACGTAGAGGTGTAGAAGGCAGGGTAGAAGTAGCGGTTGAAACTGACTCCAACGGTAATGTTACGAATGTGCGAATCATCAAATCCAGTGGCGATCGCAAACTAGATGAAGATCACCTCAACCAGGCTCGGAATTGGAAATTAAAACCCTCACAGCGTGGTAGACAAGAAGTAATCGCTACAGAATATGCCATACGAGGTTCGCGTCGTTACCGCGATGTCAAAAAACGTCAAAGACAAAGAGAAGAACAACAAAGAAATCAACAAGCAACTTCTAATTCTTCTACTAACTCTACCAACGTCACACAACCAACCACAAGACGTAGACGGCGGTTAACCCCAGGAACTATCGTCGATGTTCCCCCGGAAGCTAGAAATAGACAGCGACAGAATCCATCTTCTTCACAGCAAACTACTTCTCAACCGACCACACCTGTTCGTCAGCTAAGGCGTCAGCGTGGGCAAACTCCTTCGCCTACCACAAACCAAACTACTCCAATACCCAGACAACGACCACAGCAAGTCACACCTAATAATCCAACTCCAACAACCCAATCTCCACGTCGTCGACGCAGACAGCAAAACCCCACACCAGCCTCATCAGGTAGTCAAAGCCAATTGAGACAATCACTGCGTCGTTTCAAACAGCAATCGGCCCCTGCGCCTGTTCCTGCACCTCCTCCAGCTTCTAGTGGTCAGCAATAGACTTCTTGCAGAAGCCGGGAGAAAGCCCAATTGATTTTGATTAACGAACACAGATGCACACCAATAAACACAGATAGATTATCAGTGTGCATCTGCGAAAATTTTGAACTAGGGTTTCCGGCGTTCGCGCAGCGTCCCGGAGGGAACCTCAAAGCTTTTCAAGACAGTGTTCCATGAGTGTACCCTACCCTTTGGTAACGCCTTACGGCTTCCTGTAAGCCGCCCTTGGGGACGTCTACGATTTTAAAAACATGATTGTTGCCATAGTTTTAATTCACATTAGGCGTCATTACCAGTTACCGACCCTAACGGAGAATATAAGTGTTCAAGCGGACATAATATGAGATTTCAGTTTTGCGAGAATATCCCAAGACCTCGTCCAGAGAATTGATCCGCCTTATTCTGGGTCGATGGTATAGGAAGCGATCGCTAGGTGCAAAGCCAAAGTAGTCCCAAAATCTGGGGAGTGAACTGAACTCGTATCCAAACCGCCATACCAGAGATCCACAGGAATAGTGATTTCTTCTAACTTCACAGGCCATGAACTGAACGTATTGACGAGGCCTCGCACGTATCCTTGTGTACCCTGGGAGAAACCCTCCTGCAATGCTCGTTGATATGCTTGGCTGAAGGTGTCACTTTCATACAACACGCGATCGCACTGGGCACTCATCCAAATAATTAACCGCCATAACCCGTCTGGCGTAGCCATCTGCGAAAACTGCTTCTCGAAGCCTACAGCATCCTCTTGGACAGCAGCAACCATGCTTTCTATATCTGGATGCAAAAGCGGTCTCACACGCGGATGGGTAAATTCATCCTGTCCCGACACAATTGCTATAGCCTTCACCAAATTCTGTCCCGCGAGAGCAAATGCAAACGGTGTGCCTTAAGAAAAACCAACGGCAAGAACATTATGGAGATCATTGACCTGAATAAACTCCCGCATGTCATCCACCTAAGAAGACAACGTTTTGTGAGGGTGAACTTCGGACAAACCCAAGCCCGGTCGATCAATAGCAATTAGTTTCAAGCCAAGACGAGGAAGATCACTCGCACCAAAACCAAGCCACCCACTCATTCCAGCCCCAGTACAAAACAAAACTGGAAGCCCGTCAACAGGCCCCCATTCGTACCACGCAAGTATACGGTCATCATGCAGTTGCATCCTTGCCCGTCTCTCAGGTGGTGTCTCAAGCTCACTCATGCTATTTTTTTACTTACGTTTTTGTTTGATAAACTCTTTGATAGTTTGTAAATCGTACTTCCCAACTTTTCCAGTACTAAAAAGTAAATATCCCACTGCTAACAAGGCAGATGATATGAGAAAAGCCAAGAAATTTACTGAAGCAAACACACCACCAGTGAAAACAATGACTCCAATTCCACCCAAGATCAAAAGCAATCCAAAAATTGGATTAATTCGCCCCCAAATCAGTATGGCAACTCCAACAACGCAGAGTAACACACCTGGAAGCCGGACAAAAATGCCAATTTGAGTACTAGAAGCAAAAATGATAATTCCGGCAATGATTAAGGCTGAACCTAACAGCTTGCTAGTTCGATCAACCTTGGGTTTTTGATTGACATTAGTGTTCTGTGGCTGAAATACTGTCGGATTGGAAATATAAATATTATTTGTTTGATTTTGTTGCTTATTTTGCAATATAAAAGTTACTTTTTCTTCTTGAGCGAGGTTAATTTTATCTCCTAAATTCAGAGCATAGCGAGTTCCTGGCTCTAGCTTTGTATTATTAAGATATGTACCGTTAGAACTGCCTAAATCCTCAATATAGTAGTTATTACCTTCTATTTGAATTTCTGCGTGCAGGCGAGATACTACATCAGCGTCTGGTAAAGCAGAAACATCTATATCCGGATTAATTTTTTCGTTCGGTTTACCAATACGAATTACAGCCGAATATGTTGGTATTGCAAATGATGTACTAGTTTGAACATGAAATAGTTCTAAGTTTAGTCCTGTGAGTTGTGATGTCTCTAGATTTTGCATGGCTCATACCATTTTGGATTTTGGATTTCCCTTACTAAGAATAGTTTTGCGTAAAAGCGTAGCGAATTAAAACGCAGAGGGACGCAAAGGTAAACGCTGAGGGGCGCGGAGTCTTGATGCCAAAATTTCGCCATGAATTTATGCAATTTTGGACTAAGCAATACTTCCCCGCTTTCTTGCTTCTTTATAAGAAGTTCCCACATTTCTCAAGCCTGCTTTGATCATTTGTCGTTCTAAAAGAGCAAAGAAACGCGCTTTATCCCCACCACGTACTACTGCTTGATTGTGTGCTTCAGCTATGGCTACGGGGTAGCCATATCCTTTTTGCACTTGTGCCAACATCAATCCTAGTGATTCATCAAACAAAGATGTATTTTCTGCTACCCACGCAGGTATTTCTATCCGGGCAATTTCGGCTCCTACGTGGACATAACAAAAGTAAATCTGTAAGTCTTCGTATAAGTCTAGGATATGGGCATTACTGCGCCACAGGGGACCACGTTGTCCTGGTTGAAGTTGTGTTGTCCAAAGCGTTGTATCGCGTAGCGGTTCAAACACCTTACAAGGGACTTTTTCCAGTTGATTGGGGCAAAAACTCATACAATCAGGCACAGGATGGGGACAAGCCAAAAGACGCAAAAAGTTCATTGCTTCGATGTTACGAGATGCGCTGAGATAACCCATCAGGGGAATTTGGGCATCCCGCATTTGCCGCCAAGCTTGTAGGATCGGGGGTAAGATGCGATCGCGTGCATCAAAGGGTAATTGTTCTAAAAACCAGTATATTAACGAACCATCGACCATTGCGAGGGTGGGGATTTTGGGAGTGGGGGAAGTGTAGGGAGTAATGTAGAGACGCGATTCATCGCGTCTGGAAGTGTGGGGAGAAGATATTTCTTTATCTTTTGAGACAACACTACACGCTAGTTCTGCTAAGACTGTGGCTTCGCTGGCGGTACGGCAATAACTCATCCATTCTTCGGTTTTGATTCCCCACTGACGGGAAATATATAAATCCTCTGGACGATAAAATATCTCCGGTAAACTATCTAGAAGCGGGTGTTTATTTTGACCATAGTACAAAACGACTCTGCCAATATTGAGTAGATAGCAGTAGGCTATTTCATGATGGTTAGGGGCTATTTGGGAACCATCGGTAGCGATCACAGTATGAACTTTGGGGGGAACAGGGATTTCAATAGAAGTGTTGAGTGGTTCAATGGGAGTCGCACTAGCAAACAAAATGCGATCGCGCCATTTTTCCTGCTTCTGTACAAATTCTTCTTGGCGATCGCAAGCGTTAAGAAAATGTTGTTGAGCTAATTCTAAACGTTGGCGACTAGCAGCAGCTTCTTGTGTAAGATGCTGACTCAAACCTTGCATTTGTCGTGTTAGTTTGGTCAGGTCAAGCATAGGAGAATTTTGGGATTTTAAATTACATGATAGATGGGGAGGTGGGGAGTGTGGGGAGTGTGGAAATAACCACTAACCACTAACCACTAACCACTAACTCTTAACAAATTTAACTTCCCAACATCTGTAGGTTGTGTAAGGTAGCGTAAAGTCCCCCTAGTTGCAATAATTGTTCATGACTTCCCTGTTCTATTAATTCTCCGCGCTTGAGTACAAAAATCCGGTCTACGTTGCGAATTGTAGATAGGCGGTGAGCAATAATAATTGCAGTCCGTCCGATCAATAGCTTGTTTAAAGCTTCTTGAATTAATGCTTCTGTTCCTACATCTAGGCTAGCTGTAGCTTCATCTAAGACTAGAATTTGGGGGTTGCGAATCGCTGCACGAGCAAAAGCCAAGAGTTGCTTTTGACCGCTAGAAAGATTTGTACCCCTCTCCCGCAGTTGGGTATTATATCCTTGAGGCAGTTGTTCAATAAATTGGGCAATGTTAGTTTTCTCTGCTGCTTGTTGCACTTCCTCAAAAGAGTAGCCATCTGCTAAGGTAATATTGCTTTTCACATCGCCAGCAAATAAAAAACCTTCTTGCAAAATTACCGCCATGTAGCGCCTGAGTTCGGCTTGGGGTAATTCTCGGATATCTATACCATCAACTAAAATGCGTCCTTGGCTGGGTTCGTAGAGACGACATAAAAGCCGGATGATAGTAGTTTTACCAGCACCGGTGGGGCCAACTAGTGCTACTTTTTCTCCGGGGTGAATTGTGAAATCTAAATCTTTAATGACGTAATCATCTTCTTTATAACCAAACCAAACGTGTTCAAATTTGATTTCTCCTAATTGTGGTTTGGAATGTTCAGCTTCAGATTCAAGATGTTCCACTATTTCATCAATATAGCCGAATTGAACATCAAAAACTGATACCCTGGGGTTGGCGCGATCGCGTATTTCGATGGGTTCATCTAAAACATCAGAAACACGTTCGATGGCGGTGAAACCTGATTGAATCACCGTAAACTTTTCCGCAAATTGCTGTAATGGCTGGAATAGCCTTTCAGCATACAATACAAATGAAGATAAGGTTCCAAAAGTCAAGTTATTTTGCAAAAGTAAATAACCACCAATCCACAAAACAGCTGCGATCGCTACCAAGGAAACCCATTCTAATGTTGCAGATACCGCCGTGTCATGAAAAATCGTTTTATCTACCTCTTTGACATAACGTGTATTGGTTTTGCGAAACAACTCAGCATTAAATTTTTCCCGGCGGAAGAGTTGCACAACATTAATACCAACAATATTTTCTTGCAGTTGGGAATTTAATATTGAAAGTTCTTCTCTGGCTTTGTAATTAGCTTTACGGTATTGCTGTTGAAAATAAATAATTAAAGCCGATACAGGTATAAGCATCACCAGCAACAGCAAAGCGAGTTGCCACTGGATCGAAAACATAAAACCGACTATCATCAGCATGGAGAATAAATCAGAGACAATGCCAATTGCGCCAGTGGCAAAGACATCTCCTAACACTTCCACATCGCTGGTGAGTCTAGTAATTAATTTACCTACGGGTGTGCGGTCAAAAAAGCGCACTGCCAAAGATGTAACGTGATGAAATAAATCTTGGCGAATGTCAGCAGTGATTTGTTGTCCTACCTTCTGTACCAAATAACCCTGAAAGCCAGTGAATATCAGGCGGATAATCACCGTAATTACCAACAACACTTCTAAAAATTGTAAAGCTTGCCAGAAGGGGAGATTACGTAGGAATTCGTAGGTACTGGGTTCTTTGCGAATCAGGGAAATAACCTGTCCAATCAATAATGGTTGGACAGCATTAGCTACAGCTACTGGAACAAGTAATATTATTGATAACGTCAGCGATCGCACATGGCGACGAGCATAGGGTATCAAGCGCAAAAATAACCGCCAGTCATTTTCACGCCGACGGTATTGTGAGTGAGATTTTTTTCCAAGTATAGAGATGCTCATAATAGGAAAATTATATTAATTTTTACAATACTATAAGCAAATTTTTTTAATATAGTGTTTGCATTCCTACTCGTCACCATGCCAGAGATTGAAACTGCGCGATTGCGACTCAGACCATACACCCTTGATGATGTGGATGAAACAGCAGTAATTTTAAGTAATCCAGAAGTAATGAAATACTCACCCAGAGGGCCTATTCCCCAAGACCAAGTCAAAGAAGTAACACAACAGATTTTAGAATTTTTTATTCAGCATTGGAAACAGCACAGTTTTGGTGTTTGGGCTGTAGTAGACAAAGCTACAAATAAATTACTCGGTCATTGCGGTTTAAATTTCTTACCAAATAGTCCAGAAGTAGAAGTTCTTTATCGTTTGGATCAAGCTTATTGGAATCAAGGTATCGCCACAGAAGCGACAAAAGCCAGTTTGAGGTATGGTTTTGAGGAGGTCAACTTAGATAAAATTGTTGCCATCACTTTACCAGAGCATACTGCTTCCCGTCGTGTGATGGAAAAAGCCGGGTTAAAGTATGAAAAAGACGCTCATTTTTATAACTTAGATGTAGTTTATTATGCTTTGACACGAGCAGCTTGGCAACCGGACGAATCTAGTTATACTCTGCTATTGTAATGAATTTACTGCACACCGACCGTCTGCATCTACGTCCATGCCAACTTGAGAACCTTGACTCTTTACACGAGTTATGGTGTGATGCAGATATACGGCGATTTCTCTTCGATGATCGCCAAATCTCCAGTGAAGAAGCCCAATCTTTCATTGAAGCTAGTATCGCTAGCTTCCGCAATCACGGTTACGGAATTTGGTTATTTTTTGACAATCACAACGACCAAATAGCCGGGTTTGTAGGTTTACTCCAGTTTACCGAAGCAGCACCAAGTTTAATTTTTGGTGTCCGATCCCAGTTTTGGGGACGTGGTTATGCAACTGAAGCGACCTTGGCTGTACTTGATCATGCATTTACAGACCTGGGTATTAAGTATATAGTTGCAGACGTAGATGAGCCGAACGATCGCTCAATCCGCGTGTTGGATAAAATAGGTATGTCTCAGACAAAAAGAGCGATAGTAAACGAAAGACCTTTGCTTTACTACGAGATTTATGCTGCGAACCTGACAAATCCTTGAAGCAGACGGAATAAAGATTGTGTGGGCGAGGAGACAAAATGTTATTTATGGTAATCGAGCGATTTAAGGATGGTAAGGCTAAAGAAATATACCGCCGATTTTAAGAGAAAGGGCGGATGATGCCTGAAGGTTTAAAGTATGTAGATAGCTGGGTTGAGATCAACTTTGATCTTTGCTTTCAACTTATGGAATGTGACGATCCACGTTTGTTTCAAGAGTGGATATTGCAATGGCAGGATCTTGGTGAATTCGAGGTAATTCCTGTCGTGTCCTCAAAACAGACAGCAGAAGTAGTTAACAAAATGCTTTAGCAGCAGTACAGATCAACAGCATTTAAAATAGAAGAAGCGATTCCTCTTATTTGATAAAGCTTTAGGTCACTCTTGCAGTTTAAAATAACCACTTAGTCACCAACGCAATATATATCTGTGTCCATCTGTGTTTATCGCCTTACACGGTGGTCGATTTTTCATCCCCTCATTTTAGGCGAAAAGCCCTCAAAGAAAGCATGGCATGGTATTATTCCACCACTATTCAGACTCACTATATGGTTACAACTCCTTTGACATTAAACTTGGATACCGTTCACCTGACAGACGAGTTATATCAGCTATGTCAAAATAACCAGGAGTTAAAATTTGAACAAACGCCCAAGGGAGAATTAATCATCATCCCACCGGTTGGAGGAGAAAGTGGCAATCGAGAAGCTGACCTAATTGCCGATTTGGTTATCTGAAATCGCTAAACTCAACTCGGTTACACTTTTAGTTCCTCCACTATATTTAAGTTGCCTAATGGTGCTGATCGTTCCCCAGATGTTACTTGGATTCGCCGGGAACGTTGGGAAGCACTTACACCCGAACAAAAACGCAAATTTCCCCCCATTGCACCAGATTTTGTGATCGAGTTAAGGTCAGCAACCGATGATTTAGAAATGCTGCGCTTTAAGATGCAAGAATATATGGATGCAGGGATGCAATTAGCATGGTTAATTAACCGCCAATAGCAGCAAGTAGAAATTTATCGTCCAAGACAAGACGTGGAAGTACGAACTGTGCCCACTGAATTATCTGGTGAAAATATATTACTAGGATTTAGCTTGAATCTATGTGGTTATTAACTGATAACTGATAATTGTACAGACGCGATTTATCGCGTCTTTAGCTAACTGTTAACTGGCTTATCTGCTATTGCAATTTGACTTCTAAAATGTAAAGGTGATTGAACAAATAGGAAATGCCCTGCATTGGCTTTTTCAACCCATCTGCCATGACACAGACTGCCTTCGACCGATTTTGGGAACTTATATTTGGAGCGATCGCTCTTAACCCTCAAGCCTTTGAATCTATCCAAATTCTCCCCCAAGGTTTTAGTGTTGCACTTTATACCGCGTTACTGGCAGGCTTTTCGCAAGCTTTCGGCCAAGGCATTGTGCTATTTGTGAACCGAGTCAAGCCAATTCGCTTTCTTCTCAGTTTAGCGATCGCCTCAGTGTTATTTGTATTTAGTGTGTTGTTTTGGGGTCTGAGTACATGGTTTGTGAGTTGGCTATTCTTTGATGCTAGTACCCCATATGAAGTTATATGGTCTCTTCTGGGACTGGCCTATGCACCGATGATATTTAGTTTTTTAGTGGCATTGCCTTATTTAGGTGTACCCATTAACGTCATACTCTCTATCTGGACTTTATTGGCATTTGAGGTAGGTTTGCATGCTGTCCTGCATGTCAGTGTATGGCGGGCGTTTTGGTGCGCGGCTTTAGGGTGGGTGGTACTCCAAATTTTACAGCGTACCATCGGTAGACCCATCGCAGCGATCGGTATATGGCTTTCAAACACGGTGGCTGGTACAAAATTAGTCACGGATATGCGAGGAATAGAAAGTCTTCTGCAAGCAGGGCCGCAACAAATCTTCTCCAATATTTATCGAACTGGCAACACCCTTAACAACAGAGACGACGGAGAGTGAGATGATGTTAAAGCGAGTCGTCAAAATTTTGGGTGTTTTTTTGATAGCCTTGCTTTTAACTGTATTATTTCCACAACTGCGTCAGATGTGGGTAGTTGCCTACGATACTCTTACTGATGCGTTAAGCTTGACTATAAGTTTAGCGCAGATTGCTTTAATTGCTATCCTTTTTGCCGGACTGCTAGTTCCTCTAGAAGCTTTGGGCTGGTGGGCAGGTTGGTATGGGGATCAAATTGATACAACAATCGATCCAGGTACCTTAGAAGAACCAATCCCACCGCAAACAAATGTTGTACGTTATGTAATTTATTTAGATGGTATTGGCCAAGCTTCTTCGCGGTACTTTCCTGATGGTGAAGAGTTTCTCAGTCAGTTAGCAGCCATATTACCAGATAACATCGCTATTATTAGAGGACTAATTCCTTACTCTGTCCTCAATCGACCTTTAACCGATGATAGACTACTATCATTTTTTTGGCGGACAGCCGAGCGATTGAGTATGTCGCCAAATCCAGGTATACTAGGTCTCTTGCTTGCTGTAGCAATTAATATCCGTAATACTTATGTAGTCATGGTTTCTGCTGACCAACGCTACGGTCCAATTTATAACCAGGGAATGGCTCAAGTAATGTACAACAGCCTGATTAACTATGGTTACACACCTGGTAGCGGTATACCAATCACCCTAATTGGTTTTAGTGGCGGTGGACAAATAGCAATGGGGACACTCTCGTATCTCAAGAAGGCATTAGTAGCACCTATTGAGGTAATTTCTTTAGCAGGTGTTATCAGTGGCAATACTAATGCTCTAATGGTAGAGCATCTTTATCATTTTGTTGGCGACAAAGACCCTGTTGAACGCTTAGGTCCGATTTTTTTTCCCAAACGCTGGAAAATCTTCTTCCTATCCTACTGGAATCGTGCCAAACGCATGGGTAAAATTTCTTTTGCTTCTCTCGGTCCAGTCGGTCATAGTGGTGCTGGAGGTGTCTTAGATCCTCATAAATTATTGCCTGATGGTCGCACTCATCTGCAACAAACACTAGATGTAGTGACAAAAATCTTACTAGAGGAGTATGACACCGAGCAAGAAACCGAACCGCGTCAACTCAGTAATTACGATCGCTATCAACAAGCAGATTTTAACCGACCAGACTACTATCCTTTACTTCAAACAACCAGATCATTAACTGGGACTGTACCAACAAACCTCTATCAACCCATTGCTGCTTGGATGGGCAGGCTGATTTTGCCACCAAAGGTACAACGACAGTTTGGTGTGTTGCTGGAACTATATCATGCCCCTGGTGAATATCAACATCTCATCGGAGAAATTGTAAATCTGAAATGGTTTGAAAGTTCCACAGCCAGAAACTTAGTGCAAACTGTTATTAAAGATGTTCATTTTAGCCAACAAGCAATTTATAGTTCCCAACAAGGGTTAGTGCAACCAACCCGTTTAAATCATTGGCGACAGGTGACACCCTTAGAGTCATTAGCAGGTGCTAGACCTAATGATGATGTTGTTGTCATGTTGCCTGAGCCTGTAGTGATTGAAGAAAATGGGGGAAACCAAACTGTTACTTTGCACATCACTAGCGAACCTGTGCAAATTTCAGGGCGATTTTACGCCTTAGTCAAGTTTTTACAACCAGCCACACCAGACAGGGAACAGTTCTGCGTTGTTCACTATAATCCTACCTCTGGGCAATTTGATGGAGTTGAAGAAGTCGTAAGAATGCCTCAAGTACTTCCTTATGAAAAGGAAATTTATCCTTCCACCAACCATAATATTGAGAAGTCTCCTTTAAATCCTACAGGCTGGTATATTTACGGTGCTAGAGATCCTGGCGGTATGTTTGTAGTCCAGTCACTTATTCCCCGCTCTTTGGTGCAAGTCAAGCCACAAAGAGTAATCAATGGCATAAAACCAGCCCTGAACTACTTGAAAAAAGAATCCTGGCAGGAAATCATTGCTCATAAAGGACAAATTCAATCTGTGCTTTTAAATACACAAGACCGAGAGATTGAGCAAGCAGTCTCAGAGTGGCGTGAAGGCGATCGGGCTTTGGTTATCCATACCTACGGCGGTATCGGAGGCAAGAAAAAAGAAGCCGCAGCTAGTGGTCCTGTATACTTTGGGCATTTTGCCTATGGAGTGGCCCAGGTTGTGCGGGAACCCCTGACAGATGAATTATGCTTCGACATCGCGTATCACCAGGTTTACACTCATAACATCGATGGGTTAATTGCTGGGACTTTGCATATATCGCGTTATTTAGGCGATCGCCAGTTTGGTTGGATAGGGATTCGTCCTACTACCAACATTGTGATCAAATATGATCCTTTTACCGAAGACTACGATATTAATGGCATCAGGCGATCAGCATTACAAACACTGATCCGGGAATTGGAAATTATGACAGCCCGTTACCGCATTGGTGATGGTACTGGTGGCACTTATGTCAGCCCTGCCAATAACTGCTCCCAAGATTCTAATCAATCATTATATGCTGCCATCAAAGCAATTGAGAAGGCAATTAAATCTAATCATCCAGAGTATCAAAACTGGCTAGAGGGCAATCCCGAAGACGCCACCCGTCTGCAAAGATTGGTCAAGTTAGGAAAATCTCTCCGGTGGGAACTCTTACCTTTCGGTGTTGCCCGCGCTGACTGGCAAAACTATACTGAAAGCCTCGGCAGTTCTCTAGAAGACAGCCCCTTAAAACAACTATTCACAGGTTTAATCAGTTGGCGGGCAATGTTTCCTCGTAAAGCCAGTGATACTGTAACTGAAATATTTCTCAAGCAGGGAGCTTCTGTATGGGTACTTACTACCAGTCAAGTAGGGGGTTGTGATCCTGATATTGCCGCAGTTGCCCCGATGACATTTTAGCATCAGCCTTTCAAGGTGGGTAAAAATCCAAAAATTTCCCGAATTTTGGTCTTTTCACCTTTGTGTCTTAGTGGCTTGGTGGTTCAAAAGTTAATTTTTTCACAACAAAGACACCAAGAAATTTTAGCATCTACCGTATCACTCATATTATGTATGCATACATCACACTCACCATCAACTAACGTTCATAAAATTGCCAGCGAATTTCGCATACTGGGTTGGATTGGTTTCTGGCTACAGTTAGTGTTGGGAAGTATCCCCCTATTCATAGCTATACCTACCCTGTTGTTTAGGGGCAATTCTGGCCGAGTCGGCACTCAAAACAGTATTGGTGTTTTGAGTGCTTATGCTTGTTTGCTAGTTTTAATCTTCACAATTTACTGGTGTTTTCGCTACACACGCTTGTCAAGAAAGCTAGATGATCCTGATCTGCGCCCCTCTAGAAAAGAGGTGACGAGAGGTTTGTGGATCGGCATCATTGCCAATATTAGCGGCATGGTATTTGCAGTCATTGTCTTACTTACTCAGGTCGGCTTGCTGTTGAATAAAGTCCTATCAATTCCCCAAGGCGCATCTACTATTTATAGACCCCTACCTGGTGCGGCGGTAGCAACTCCAGGTTTACCAATTACTCCTCTACAAATTATCTCCATACAGGCAGTCAGCTGTGCGATCGCTGCGGAATTAGTGGGAGTAATTGTTGCGCTGTGGCTGTTATATAGGCTTATACCACAGCCTGTTTATGAATAAACAGCGCTTCAGGGTGGTCAATTGTGGATCTTCTGCATATTAATTAAAATATGATCTCTAAAACATAATCTTTCTGGCTACTAACCAACTTCCACACCAGAATTTGCTTGCAAATAACCTGCTGCAACACAATCATCTATTAATTGTTGAACAAAAGACCATAATTCTGGCGCACCTACTTCTACAGGAGCAACACGTCGCATGACTTGCTCGCGGAAAATACCATGAATGCGCCAAGTTCCACCTTGAGTTTGTTGGTTATGCAGTAGAGGTTGGATACGGTCTAAAGCTGCGGCAAAATGAGCAGTGGGTGTTTGCTGTAATTCAAACTCTTCCCACAGAGAATGTAACTCTGTTTGTTGATCTACAGGTAAAAGTCCAAATAGTCTTTTTGCTGCTTCAGCTTCTTTTTCTGCTTTGCTCAAATTGCCTTGCAAATCATAACAGAAGGTATCACCTGCATCAATTTCCACTAAATCGTGAATTAGCAACATTTTGATAGCACGGAGAATGTCAGTTCCTGCTGGAGCATACTCCGCTAAAACTATCGCCATGACTGTGATATGCCAAGAGTGTTCAGCACTATTTTCTTGACGTGAGCTATCTGTAAGCAGAGTTTGACGCAAAATTTGCTTGAGTTTGTCAATTTCTATAATGAATTGAATTTGTTGAGTCAGTCGATTAATTTGCATACTAAATCCAAAATTAACTAGCTTCTAAACAATCTTGTATACAGTGTTTCATGCCTCATACTTGCTAAAGATAAACCCCAAGTACAGCAACTGAGTTCATCACCTTCTAAATTTAGAATCTGTACTGTGACGTAGCTCAGTAATGGCTGGAGTTCTAGTAGTATTTTTTGCCCTGAAGTTTGACCTAGAGGAACGAGTTTCACCCCAGCAGTAATCAAGTTATTTGCCCAAGAATATAAATATCCTAATAAGGCTGTTTGTATATTTATTTGCCAATAGGCAGCAGCAATGCCAAAAGCGATCGCATAATTACAGGAATTACCCACAGAATCAGTAATAGGTTTAATTTGTGGTTCTAATTCAATTAACAGACGGATTAGTGATCGCCCCATCCCCAAACTAGAAGCGCGTAATTCTTCGGTTTCTCTGGCCGCCGATAACCAATTATTCCAACTAGATAACCTCTGGAAATCTCCCACTTGTACTGATTGATAGCCTCGAATCATCACTGCTGCTTCCATGCGAATTGCCCCATAACGCAATTCCATTTCTAACCAATGCTTAAGATGTGCTGGATGAGCGATCGCACCATCTTCTACCAAAGTTTCTAATCCTTCAGAATAACTATATCCGCCCACAGGTAAAGCTGGGCTAGCTAGTTGCAACAGACACAACAGATTAGCATCAGTGAGAGTGATGGTGTCCATACGCACCTGTTTCTGGTTGAAAGGGTGATATTTCTGCTTTAATTTCCACTCCTAGTTGTTGCAGCATTGCCTGTAAAACTGAATCAGGAGATAAGCGTAAATAAGTGGATGTAATTTCTACTGCCACATGACGGTTGCCTAAATGATAGGCCGCCTTTAGCAAATCTATAGTGTTTTTAGCAACTACTGTTAAAACAGGTTCTGGCTTGGCAATAATCCTCACTAGACTACCAGTAGTTTCATCTACAAGAATATCCCCATCTCGCAGTACCGTACCTCTAGGTAAACGCAAAAAAACCACTTGTCCATCTTCCATTTGCAAGCGATGACGACTGCGCTTACGTTCTTCCGCAGTGAGAAACAAAGTAGAAACTACTGCTGCATTCGGATTTGGTGGTTTTTTTTGGGTAAAAGTTAGCATTAGCAAAAGGGAGCGTAAATTAACTTAGCAGCAAAATCATAATCCATCTGTGTCTATCGATGTGTATCATTATCGCACTCACATAATCAATAAATGCGACTGTCAAAATAGCAATGGCGATCGCACTGTGGAAAAGATGAGTGATCGCACTTTCCATAAATTGTGTGTAGCTGACTGAGTTTGGAAGAACTCCACGTCAACCTGGTAGTACCGATAGCGTGTAAAACTCCTTAAATGTTCCCTAGCCACTGCCGTGAAAAGCGTTCGCTTTTTTTAATTTAGGCGTTTCCCTTTCAAAAAAATTAGGTGAATTAGCAGTATTATCTAGCTCAGATTAGGTAGTGTTGAGGCGATCGCTCAAACAGTGTTCAAAAAATTCACCTGTGCCACTGCTAACATTTTCTACCAATAGACGATATATATATTCTTTGGAGCAAATCTGACCTTTGAGAGCAGTGGCAACAGTTTCTGCAATTAAATTTTGGTAGTGTTCAGCTGTGATGAGTTCTGCAACTGGGTAATGATATTGACACTCTAGAACATCAACTAACTCTAGAACTTCTTTGATTGCAGTTTATGGGAAATTATGTAGTTTTTTGATAATCTCTTGTATTAAAGAATCCATTTCAACTTTTATGCGAAGGATTTTTTCATTTTGCCAAGTAAGTCTAAAGCATATCTACCTTATTATTACTGAGATGTAGTTATCAATCAAATATAATCATTTATTGATTGTTTTCTTGCAAATATATTAAGTATTTCTACTTGTTGAAAATAAAATTTTGATATTATCAAGGCATCATAATATTAAAATGAATCAGATAGGAAAAACAAAACTATAATTAAATTTAACTATAAAGAATAATAGTTTCTCAAGACACTTTTGGGAGAGTTAAGTATGACTCAAGACTATACCACAAAATGGTGGGCTGCTTTTTCATGCCTTGCTTTTATAGAAGGCGTTTTACTGGTAATGTTATTCTCTGGACGTAGTTCTGTATTAACTATAGCAGCATTGCTTTTCATTGCAATCTTAATGGTTTTTATCCCACGAGCAGATGATGTTGTTGCGCTGACATTCGACAGAGATAAAATTGACAACAAAATCAATTCTCTTAATAAAAAACTGAGTACTACGAAAAACAGAGTAGATAAGATATTTCACTTAACAATACCAGAATCAATGTATAAGTCATTGCAAAAAATTAACTCTGGTAACTATGGTATTTACGATTTGACAGCTAAATTAGAAAGAGAACTGTACCACTTACGAGATATAGGTTACATAGAGGATACAAAGGAAATTCGTGATATTCCTTATGAAGGAAATAATTTATCTAATTATGTTAAAATCACGGCTTTAGGTAAGCAGTATATTGAACTTCGCAAGAGTATTGAGGAAGAAAATAACAAGGGGAAAGATAAGTAAATTGGTGTAAATAAAGTTAAATCGTGAGGGTTTTCATTTGTCCTTAATAATTGCTATCATTACAGCAATAATTACGGAAATCACACACAATTTTTTAACGCTTCAATATCTGCACCCACAATGTTTTCTAAATTTCTCGTAATTTTTTCTATATCCCAGTTCCACCAGGCAATTTTTAGTAAAGCATCAATGATTTCGTCTGGAAAGCGTAGGCGTAATAAACTAGCTGGATTACCTCCGACAATTGCGTAAGGTGGTACATCTTTGACAACTACAGATTTTGCAGCAACGACCGCACCATCACCGATTTTAACTCCAGGCATAATCACTGCTTCGTATCCAATCCACACATCGTTACCAATCACAGTGTCACCTTTGAAAGGTAATTCTTCGGGTTTTGGTGTGAGGCGTTCCCAACCACTACCAAAAATGTTAAATGGATAGGTTGAAAAGCCAGACATCTGATGATTTGCACCATTCATGATGAATTTTACGCCTGTGGCTAAAGCACAAAACTTGCCAATGATCAGCTTGTCGCCAATAAATGGGTAGTGGTAAAGCACATTACGCTCAAAGTTTTCCGAGTCTTGTAGGTCATCGTAATATGTATAATCCCCAATGATGATGTTAGGGTTGGTGACAGTGTTTTTAATAAAACATACCTGGGGAAAACCCTGCATGGGATGTGGGTTTTTTGCATCTGGACATTGCATCGCAGCACCTCGGAATTACTTATCTTTTTACCAAGTTCAGTGATTATGTAATGATAGTTTCAGTTGCGATCGCATCTTACAGACGGCTATATCAATAGCAGTGATTACCCTCATTCAACACTAGCGGCTTGCGTCCGTCTACTGCAGCTATTATGCCTCCTTTGTCAAAGTACCTTGATGGAAGACTATTTTCCATTGATTATTAATTAATTTCCATACAGAACTTCGTAGTGAATAAACATGCTCTTCGCTAGCTGTACTGTATCTAACTACACGATAAGTTACTAAAACAACTCCTGCTGCCAAAACCGAGGTGTTGAATTCTGTTATTGATCTTTGAGTTAGGGGTTCAATGGGTTCATTCTGCAAATGCTCGATAGTTTGCTGCTTATCAAAGACACGTCCTGAACTTCCGAATTCAATAAATTCGTCAGCCAGCAAGTCTGCAACTTCTAGCGCTGATCTTCGTACATCGGGTTGCAGCAAACGCTCTTCAAGCTTACGGAGAAGTATTTCTTGTGAATACTCTGCTGCCATAATGTGTTCTAAAAATTAAATCGCATGATCACAGACAGTCTCAAACAAGGCATTTAAAGCTTCTGTTCAGGTAACAAACATAGCACAGTTTTGTATGTGTACTAGAGTTTGTAAGTAACTACTGAGATTAACTATGTAATATTACTTATAATTAATATGTAAATTATAATAAATATTACAATACATACTTATTAGTCAGGCAATAAAAAAGACTCTATAACCTACGGAATATTTCACCGATGTGTCTCCCGTAACTTGGTAAAAAAAGACAACTGTAAATCGTTAAAATTACTTCTATTAAATCTAGTAGGAGCGTGGTAAGGTTTTAAATCCATTGTCTCCCATTTTGCGCTGACTAATGCATTTGCACTATCTACAACCCCAACACCTAGAAGAATTAGTCAAGAGTAGTGGTATTGATTTACACTTAGCTACTTTGAATTTTCAATCTTTGCAAGGTGAAACCGTCTATAACTATCTGTTAATTTCTGAACACATACCACGCACGAACATTGGGATGGTAAAGAGTAGCTGGTTACAACGCTATGCTCATGTAAGTGCTGGTGGCTGGTGGTGTGCTGGACTTGATCCTCTCAATAACTGGGAAGCAATGGAGTGGGGATGCTTCAAGCCAAATCAACCTCGACTCAATAAAAAAGGCAAATCTATTAAGTACGAACATCCTCCCTGCACACCGACGCGGGTGTTTTGTTTACGAGTTAGTCTCCATGTGTGGCAGCAAGTCGCTCAACGTTATAATCAAGCCATGCCTGAAGATATTAGCATTGCCGAAAATGGTGAAGCTGTGGGTTTTTGGCCATGGGTGATGGCAAGAAATATACCAGTAATTATTTGTGAAGGCGTCAAAAAAGCTGCTGCACTGTTAACGCAAGGATATGCGGCTATCGGTGTCCCCGGAATTACTAGTGGTTATCGCGTTACTAAAGATGAATTTGGCAAAGTTATTAGTCGTCAAATGATACCAGACTTAGATGCGATCGCGATCGCTAAACGCACATTTTATATTTGCTTTGATTTTGAAACTCAACCCAACAAAATCGCCGCAGTCAATAATGCTATTTCTCAACTTGGTTTTCTATTCCAAACCAATGATTGTCCTGTAAAAGTGATAGAACTAACAGGGAAAGAAAAAGGAGTTGATGAGTTTATTGTTGCTAAAGGTGCAAGTGCCTTTGAGAAAATATATCGTCAAAGCGTTGATTTAGAAATTTATCTTGCTCAAACAAAGCCTCATACCGAATTAACTATACCTCCAGCACTTACTCTTAACAGTCGCTATTTAGGGGAAATCCCTTTTCCGACTTCTGGGTTAGTAGGTATAAGATCAGCTAAAGGTACAGGCAAAACCACAGCGCTTCAGACAATTGTGCAACAAGCAAAAAGTAGAAATCAACCAGTTTTATTAATTACTCATAGAATTCAACTTGGTCGATTTTTATGTGAAAAAATCGGTATTAATTGGGGCATTAATAATGATAGCTTAGTGCGTAGCGATCGCTTTCATGCTCGCTATCAATCCACCCCATCTCTAGGATTATGTATAGATTCTTTATGGAAGCTGAATCCTGAAGATTGGCAAGGAGCTATCTTAGTTTTAGATGAAGTAGAACAATCGTTATGGCATCTGCTCAACAGTAACACTTGTCAAGAAAAACGAGTCAAATTATTAAAATCATTTCAGCAACTAATTGCTAATATACTAACCACAGGTGGATTAGTTATTGCTCAAGATGCCGATTTATCTGATATTTCTTTAGAATATTTACAAGCATTAGCAGGAATTAAATTAACCCCGTGGGTAGTAGTTAATCAATGGAAACCGCAACGAGGTTGGGATGTGACTTTTTATGATTCTCCTAACCCAACTCCACTAATTCACCAGCTAGAATTAGATTTAATGGCAGGACGTAAATGTTATGTTACTACTGATAGTCGTTCCGGACGTTACAGTTGTGAAACAATCGCTGGCTACTTGAAAGAACGACTGCAAAGACTGCAAAAGCAATTTTCTAAAACCTTAGTAGTCAGTAGTTTGACAACAAATACTCCTGGTCATGAAGCTGTTGACTTTATCACATGTATTAACCAAAAAGTGCCAGAATACGATACTGTTTTTGTCACTCCCAGCTTAGGGACTGGAATTAGTATTGATGTCCAACATTTCGATTGTGTATATGGCATTTTTCAAGGAGTAATTCCTGATTCAGAAGCACGACAAGCATTAGCCAGGGTACGAGATGATGTCCCACGAGTTATTTGGTGTGCTAAGCGAGGTGTTGGTTTAATTGGTAGTGGTAGTACAAATTATCGTTTGCTCTCTTCTTGGTATCAAGAAAATCAAAAAGAAAACTTAGCCTTACTTAGTCCTATACATAAAATTGATGTAGATTTACCATTAGTGTATGATCCAATTCATTTACGAACTTGGTCTAAATTAGCAGCAAGAGTAAATGCTTCGATTAACCTCTATCGTCAATCAATGAAAGATGGTTTAATTGCTGATGGTCATCAAATTCATCTACGGAGTAATGCTGTCCAAAATAATATTGTTCGTGATTTACGTCTTGCTTTTTTAGCTACTGACCCTAATGATTTAGCGACTCGCAGAAGATTGATTCTAGAAATTGTGAGAGTTCAAAAAGACTGGTCAAAAAGTCGTCAAAAAGCAAAAGAAATTAAACGCAAAATCAAGGAAATTAAGCAACAAAATCAATTATTAGCAGCAACGGCTGTAGCTAATGCCAAAAATATTGACTATGTGGAATATGAGCAGCTAATAGCTAAACATTCGCTAACAGATAAGGAACGCAATCAAATTCATAAATATATTCTTAGGCAGAAATACGGCATAGCAGTTACTCCCCAACTTAAATTGCTAGATGACCAGGGATATTATGGACAATTGTTAATTCACTATTATCTCACTCATGAAAGTGAATATTTTTGGCGACGAGATCAGCAAGAATGGCAACAGCAACTATCCTGGGGTGAAGGTAAGGTTTTTCTACCAGATTTAAAAATATATACCCTCAAAGTTGAAGCAATGAGAGCTTTAGGAATGCTACAGTTTTTAGAGCCAGAACGAGTATTTACTGAACACGATGCTGATTTAATGTTGTTGCAAAATACTGCTGTGCAGTGTAGTAGACACATTAAAAGAACACTTGGTATCAATTTAGTGAAGGGTAAAGAACACGTTTCAGCAATCAAAATCCTGAGTAGATTATTGAATTTACTAGGTTTGAAATTACAGCGAGTTGATCAATCTTACAGAATAAATCCCGTAACTCTCGATGATGGTAGAGAGAGAATATTTGCAGTTTGGCATCAACGAGACCAGCTAATATCAACTAATCTTAAGAGCATTGGATGCGATATTACTGATTGTTACTCTGATTTGAGAAGCACAGCACAGCACATATATACAGGAAATAAATATAAAAATCCTGTGTATGTCAGATAAACAAAAATCAATTAGTTGATTTTTACCGTATTTGTTGACCCATTGCCATTTTCAACGGTTATTATTATCTTTTGCAGATATAAAAAAACTTGACTTGTGTGTATTTATTGCTACAATTATTCACTGGGGCTAAAGTCGCTGAAGGGGTTTTACCTCCCTGCCAACTATTAAATTGAAGCGATTATCATATACATTTATTTAAAATTTAAATTGCTTAGCAGAATCTGCACATAAGATGAGGTTATTTGTGCAAAGTCTCAAAGGAAAATTCTGACATCAAATTTAAATATAGCCAGTGCAACTGGGAATAATGGAATAAATGACAGATTTGTAAGTTTTTTACTAAATTTACGAAATTTATGCAGTTTATACTGTAGCAGCAAAACAAAAGGCAAAATTAGTCAAACAATAAGCCGATGAGCGTAACTAGTTACCGAAGGATAGTAATTGGGGATGTGCATGGTCACTACGAAGGTTTAATGAGATTGTTGGATGCGATCGCCCCCGCATCAGACGATCAAGTCTACTTTTTAGGAGACTTAATAGATCGTGGTCCACAAAGCGCCCAAGTAGTTAATTTTGTCAAAGACAGTCCCTATCAATGTTTGTTAGGGAATCACGAGCAAATGCTATTAAATATTCTCACTAAACGTATCCCCACTCCTACAGTACAAGCATGGCTATATAGTGGTGGTCAGGCAACAGTAGCTAGTTATGAAGAAGCTACAATTCCCCACGATCATCTAGAATGGTTTGATAATTTGCCTACATATATTGATTTAGGGGATATTTGGTTAGTTCATGCTGGTGTTAACCCTTTCATTCCCCTGACAGAACAAACTGCCAATCAATTTTGTTGGGTGCGAGATGAATTCCATAGTATTGAAGAACCATACTTCTCCGATAAATTGATGATTATCGGTCATACTATTACTTTTACTCTACCAGGCGTTTCCCCTGGACAATTAGCCCAAGGACAAGGGTGGTTAGATATAGATACTGGGGCTTATCATCCCCGTAGTGGTTGGTTAACGGGATTGGATATTACAAATAATTTGGTTTATCAAGCAAATGTTCTTAAAAATTGCATCCGGATCTCACCTTTAGAAGAAATAGTGACCATCGTCAACCCGAAACAATTTCATGTTAATCACCGCAACAAGTGTTTCGCCTAATGTTGAGTGAAAGCTATGGTTTTAATCCAAAATCTAAAATCCAAAATTGATATTAAGATTTGGATGAGGTAGAAAACCCCAATCCACAATCCACAAAAATAAAATCGCTTCAAGACCTAAGCAATGCTTGGATATTGGTCTTGTATGTAGAATTGTCTAAACCATAGTTACTATTGCTTGATTGAGTATTGATTGTCTTTTTAATCGCATCAATGCGATCACCTGTTGCTGGGTGAGTACTCAAAAATGTAGGCACAGAACCCTTTTTGACTAGTTTCTGCATAAAGGAAACCATCGCCTCTTGACTGTAACCAGTACGTGTCAAAGTTGCTAATCCTCTTTTATCAGCATCAAATTCGTTTTTACGACTACCAGGTAGATTGCGGGCTAACTGATAACCAATTTGTACTACTTTACTGCGGTCTAAACCTGCTGCTGTTAACAAACCTTCGTCAATCGCCTTTTGGCGCATCTGTTTGATTAGATGTCTACCGCCAACATGACCAATTTCATGGGCCATGACACTTGCTAGTTCCGCTTCATTTTCGGCAGTTTCTATTAAGCCTGTATTTATATATACAAATCCACCAAGAGTGGCAAAAGCATTTATACTATCATCGTCAATTACTTGGAAAGTAAAAGGAAGCTTGGGGCGATCGCTATTTGCTACCAATCGCTGACCAATTTGTTGCACATAACGATTAATATTGGCATCACGATATAATCGAACGTCACTGTCTAGCAGTTGTTGATTAATTTGTTTACCAACTTCAACTTCCTGGCGATCAGACATATTAGAAAGCTGAAGTGCTTGGACTCCTTGAAAAATTAGAGGAACCCAATCAAAAGCTTGGGATGGTAAGGCGCTACTCAAACAAATACTCAGCGCCACTAGCACCGAAATCAACGGATAAAACAAACGATGCCGAAAAAAACTGTAATAGATAGATAAGCTTTTCCTATTATTCATAATTTGATCTGAAAAGACTTTAGGAAGAACGTAAAACTAACAGACGCAAGCAGGATACAACAAGTTGCATCACAAATTTCTCATGCAGATGTCACTACAGAGTTGACTATAATGCAGTTTTAACCGATGTTTTTTGGCAGCAGCAACTAAAAACAGCGGTCATGATAAACTGTCGCATGTCAACTGAAGGCTGAAGTATGAAGTGTGAAGTATCAAGACTTACGCAAAATCATCAAAAAACGAACCGCGTAGATACGAAGTGCCTTCCCGTAAGGGTAGGACACGTAGATGTGCAAGCAGCTTCCCGCAGGGTAGGAATAAGAGTTTGGGATATCTCTTGCGTACGTCCTAAGAATGACAAAATTACATCCTTCATCCTTCATCCTTTCTTCTGTCAAAAACTAGATTTAGGAAAATTGCAGTTATGGCTATTTTAGATTCCAAAGGTCGTTTATTTGGTAAATTTAATGTCCTTGATATATGTGCTGGACTGGTAATTTTGCTAGTTATATTTGGCATCTTTTTCTTCCCTGGCAGTACTGGTTCTGTTGCCCAAGTGGGTACTAAAACAGTACCTATTGAAGTAGATTTAATTGTTCGAGGATTAAATGTACGTGACCCCGAACAGTTATATAGCCAAGGATTTAAAAAAGGCGGTAAGACAAATGTTATTATTCGTAATCAACCTCACGGTAAAATAGATATCAAATCTCTTCAACCTTTACCTAGAACTGTACTTGTTCCCCAGCCGGATGGTACTGTGAAAGAATTGCCAGATCCTAAATCAAACAGTTTTAGTACAGATATGTTATTGACTTTGGAAGGCAAAGCACAAGTAACAGAAAATGGTCCAGTTTTAGGTAATAGCAAAGTCAAAATTGGAATGCCATTTGAATTAGAAGGCTTTAATTACAACTTCAATGCCAGCGTGATTGATGTGCGGATTAAAGATAAATCTTAGTTCCGCACCACAACACTTGGTTTTTGGCACTTTTATAGCTAGTAGTCTGTTTCATTAGTTCTTAGGAGTTGCAAGGAGTCAGATCCCCGACTTTTTTAAAAAGTCGGGGATCTCGCATTTGACTCTAAAGTATTGTTCTTAATAAGTTACCGCTGTTGGTGATTCCATTAAAAGAGGTAAGAATTTTCTAATTAAACCAATTGTTACTGCTGGCAGTTCTAATTGTGGTGTCAATCCTACATCTTCTAATTCTTGGAAAAATTTAATCGCTTGCGTATTCATTTGAGCAAGACGATACCCAATTTCCGGACTAGTAAATTGTGATTTTTGTCCCCAAATAATTGCGGTCGGAATAGTTAATTGTTGAATGTAAAGTGATAAATCAAAACTCAAGTCACCGCGTACGAAAGATAAGGCAGCGTATTCAGCGTTGGGTTGCTTGGCTGATTCTAGATAAGCTTGGACAATTTCTTCATATATCCGGTTGGGGCGAGCAAATTGTCTTTGCTCTAGAAAGCTACGAATACCATTTTCTGTTGCTACTCCAGTAGAGTAAAGTATTCTATCAACAACAGGAATACTGATGAGTTGAGCAAAAAAAGTGCGAGAGTAATCTTGTCCAAAGTCAGAAATTCCAGAAGGTATGGTAAGAATTAAAGACTTGAATAATTCTGGATGAGCGATCGCAACTCGAATAGTAAACGCTGCTGTCAAAGATGAAGCAATTACTCTCACAGGGAAAGTGCAAGTCTGCTGCAAAAACTCTCGAATCGTCGTCAAGTAGTCTTCAATTGTGAAATTGCGTGCGGGATGCTCAGATCGACCCCAACCGATTAAGTCTGGGGCCAAAATGCGATACTCACTGGCAAATGCTGGATAAACTTTTGACCACTCATATGCAGAAGAACCTCCACCAAATCCATGCAAGAACACTAGAGTCTCTAATTCCTCGCTAGCAACTTTATTCTTCTGCCAAGGTAAGCCAGTGGCAGTATAGTAAACCATCCTGCCTAAGGAGGTAATCACAGAGCGTTGTTCAAATCCTACTGGTATAAACATAGATTTTTATTCAGGAGCCAATGGTCATTTTTGATTGGTTAGTGGTTGGTTGTTGTTTGTTAGTAGTTAGTAGAGACGCGAGGAACATCGCGTCTGTACATTAGTAGTTAGTAGTTAGTGGTAATTCCTCTACTCCTCACACTCCACCCTGCCTTAAGCCGCGCAAAGCGCGTCTACACACTTCCCCCACTTCACCCCTACGGGAAGCCACTTGCGTGTCTACACACTCCCCATTGCCCCTAATCCCCACTCCCTTGGGGGAGTGGGGGCCCCAAATTCCCTACCTCCCACTCTCCCACTCTCTCACTCTCTCTACCTACCTCCAAAGACAGATTCAATCATTATTTTCTTGATCAACGCTTCTGGTGAAGTAGATGTAAAAATACTGTCTCACTTGTGAAGATTCAGTAATTTTTTTTCTGGTTTTTCTGGTTGTGTTGCTTGAAAATCGCATAATCACGATGCTTATACTAGTAATAGGTATTACTGAGGGGTGAGACCCTTAACCCTTATTTATGGTAATCTATCAGAAACAATACTGATAATTTTGAGTGTCAGTTAAACTTGTAAACAAAATCGCAAATAACTATTAACTTTAATTTCTGCTTGACTGTCCAATCAATGAGTTCTTAAAGTAAGACTTTGTGGAGTCTAGTAAGGGTAATTTTTGTCTTTATAGTTTAGTAATTTGATGATTTTATAGAAAATCGTTAGGTGGGGTGTCATGTTAAAGCAAGCTTGTCTTCAATCTGATCAAAAACCAAAGCTTGAAGACCACAAATTGATGCTTGATAACTTTGATATCCAAAATATTCACAATCAAATGGTAGATTCATCTTTCCACTGTCAAATGCATACAGTACTTGACACAGAAAAGGTGGCTATACCTAACTGTATTTATTTAAATTTACAAGATTTAAAATGCTTTGAAGCTATCAAGCATCAGTATCAAAAATGGGGTATAGTTTTTGACAATTGTATCGCCATCCAGCCTTCAAATCCTGCATTTCCCACTGACTCTAGTTTGATGGTAATGATGGGAGCGCCAAAAGGTGGATATTTAGAAGCGACTTTTTTGCGGCCAGTCCAATTTGTGAGTGCTTTTGTTACGAGTTCACAGCGTTTAGTGCTTTGTGCATATAATCGCGATCGCCAACTGTTAACTCAAACAGTACTACCAGGGGCCAATTTAGCAAATTCCGATTCTGCCGTTCCCCCCAATACCTTACTGTCTGTAACGGCTAATGATATTTACAGCGTTACTTTTTGCGCTTTTGATGGTCAATTCACCATTGATAACTTCTGTTTCTGTTTTCAGAGCGAATTTATAAAAACTCGGTGATCAAATCTGTGCCAAGACCTCTAATTCGAGTATTCTGTATAGATATTATACCCTAAGTTGGATTTTAGATTGTGAAACATTTACCGGGTAAGCTTTTTAGCTATCCATCTGTCGCAATCATATTTCCATTTGGTATTATTACTTATTTATTAAACTTTCACAATCAAGTAGGTAGATACCGTGGCACAGGCTTCGTCTTCTTGGCAGCAATTGATTGACCAGATCCTCGATTGGATGCTTCCAGAGTTCAAGTCAGGAGCCACAAAAAAGTTAGCTCTAGAACGTTTTCGAGGTCCAGGAGGCGTTCTTGGGTTCCTGACTGTAGTAGTTGCAATGCTGTTGTGGAACTGGAAACTGCTGTTAGCCAGCAGTGCGGGTGTTGGAACAATGATGTTTGTTTATTCCGTGCAAGCATGGCGTTGGCAGTTGCAATGGTCTGAAATTAAAAAATTTTTAAACAGTCCTAACCGTCGATTAGCTCTAGCTGTAATGAGCGGTGGTATAGCTTGCTTCAGTACGTACATGGCAGTTGTGATTTGGTTAGACTCTAACAGTCATTGGCTTGCTGCTGCTGTTATTTTGCAAGGTTTAGCCACATTATTGACTTTATTTTTACTAACATGGCAAATAGTCAACTCTTACGGAAATCGAGATGAAAATCAGTTAGACAACTTGTTAAGTAATCTCACTGAAAAAGAGCCCCTCAAGCGATTAATTGCTATACGTCTCCTCACCAAATTAATCACCAACAATCGGGTCAATACTTCCGAGTTACAAAGTATTGGCGAATGTTTGAGACTCCTGCTTTGTCATGAGGAAAAACCAGTAATCCGAGAAGCAGCTTTTGATAGCTTGCAAGCATTAGAACGAATGCAAACACTTTCATCAAATCCTATGGCAATTAAAATACCTACCAAAGCAAAAGTCAAAAATCGGATTAGTTGTTAGTCAATGGTCAATTGTCAATCGTCAATGGTGAAAAACTATTAACTCTGGACTCTTTACACTGGACTATTGACTAATTTGATGTAATCTGCCGTTACGGACTTGTACCACACGATGACCACATCGTCGGACTAGCTGCTCATCATGAGTAGTCACAATTACTGTTGCTCCAAAGGAATTTAACTTCTGAAAAATCTGCATTATTTGCCAGGAGTTATCAGGATCAAGATTACCAGTTGGTTCATCAGCTAAAAGCAATGGTGGGGTTGCGATAATTGCTCGAGCAATACTTACCCGTTGTTGTTCTCCTCCAGATAGTTTTTCTGGAAAACAGTCAGTTTTATTCAACAAACCTACTAACTTTAATGTCGGTTCTAAACGCCGTTGAATTTCCTTACGAGTATATCCTTGTGCTTGCAGCACGACAGTTACATTTTCTGCCACCGTTCTTTGAGGGATGAGTTTGTAGTCTTGAAACACAATACCAATCCGCCGCCGAAACAATGATAAGCGATCGCCTCTTAAACAAGCCAAATCACACCCATCAACTATTACCTCTCCTTGTGTTGATGACTCTTCGCCATACAGCAGTTTCAATAGCGTAGACTTACCAGAACCACTAGGACCTGTAATAAACAAAAATTCACCCTGTTTTACTGCCAAATTCACATCTAACAAAGCATTATGACCATTGAGATATGTTTTTGTAGTTGAGCGCAATTGCACCATCAGCCTATTATTAGGCTGTTGAGTATCGCTGTCTTGAGCATAAGTAGATTTATCAGACACTACTTTCGGTGATACTGCTGTTGGCATTGCTATTTCTTCACACCTACTAAATAAACATTCATAAAATAAGGATTCCCAGATATTACCCAGGAATCTCATTATCCATACTGAAATTTTTTAGTTAGTTGTTGGTTGTTGGTTGTTGTTAGTTAGTGGGTAGAGACGCGAGGAACATCGCGTCTGTACATTAGTGATTATTTGTTAGTAGTTAGTGGTTAGTTGTTGGTTGTTGGTTGTTGGTTGTTGTTAGTAAGTGGTTAGTGGTTAGTAGTTAGTGGTTAATGGCTACTACTCCTCATACCCCTCACACTCCACCCTACGGGAAGCCACTTGCGTGTCTACACACTCCTCACACTCCCCCCATCTCCCCACTGCCCCCTCTCCCCACCTCCCCATCTCCCCAAAGAATCTACTGACTTATAGCTTCTCTGACTGTCAAACCATAAATCAAAGATTTCAGGGCAAATTTAGGTAAAGCCAACATACGTCGCCAACGCCAAGGTTCTTTGTATAGGCGATACAGCCACTCTAAATGGTTGTTCCCCAACCAAGCGGGAGCGCGAGTTTTTGTCCCAGACCAAATATCAAAACTGCCACCGACGCCGATCCAAATTGCTTGGGGACACAAATGGCGATTTTGGGCAATCCATAACTCTTGACGTGGCACACCTAAACCAACAAAAATAACTTGTGGCTGAACTTGAGCAAGAGTTTGTCGTAATTGTTCCTCTTCTGCTGGGGAATGGAAGCCAGAATGTGTACCTGCTATAGTCAAACTCGGAATTTGCCTCTGCCAAAAGTCTGCGGCTTCGGCAGCAACTCCAGTAGCACCGCCATAGAAAAATACTTTTGCTTCCGTTTGTTTTTCTCCAAGTTCTCGCAACAGGGTCTCTGCTAGCTCGATTCCTGGTATTCGCTGCACTTTTTGCCGTCGCAACCACCGCAAAAACAGAACTACTCCCGCTCCATCTGGAATAACTAGCTCAGCAGTTTTGATTACCTCAGCTAGAGATTTGTTTTGTTCTGCCTGCATAGTCATTTCGGCATTGAGAGTGATTACATGCGCTCCCATGCCTTGCTTCAGGCTTTCCAGCAACCAGCTTGGATAATCAGTCATGATATGAACTGGTAGCCCCAACACCGAAAATACTTTAGGCGGTTTAAACATAGCCTACTTTTGAGTAGCCTCACACCAATGTTTATCGAACGATAGTCTAACAAATTTTTGCAAATAGAGAATTCCCTAAAAATGCGTATTTTATATCACAAATTTTAATTAGATAATTTTCGCTACATTCCTTCTAAAAGTAGATTGCCATACCGATCAAGATACTTTAGGTCTAATTGTATTATATTGTGTTATTAAATACAAAGTGTTTTACAATACACTGCTATTAAATTTCAAAACACAAGATGAGGGTAGAAAGCATTAGGCATAAAAGTAAAAATAGAAAGGGCTTTATCTTCATCCCCCAACATCAAAGTATTGTCCAAACTCATGATTTAAGTCAGTTTATTTTTAGTGCAGGATCAAGTAGCTAAACTCAAACTAATTCAGGATTCGCTATTCGCAATTCTCAATTCGCAAATAGTTCACACTCCATCTTCTAAAACTTTTTAGTAAACTCAATCATACACAGTTAAGAGTGCAACAGGCAGAATTGACTATGAATAAAATTCGTGTGGTATTGATAGAAGATCATGATCTCACCCGTGTAGGTATCAAAATAGCACTACAGCAAAAAGAAGAAATAGAAGTGGTGGGAGAAGCTGCTAATGCTGCTGATGGTATAAAATTGTTAAAAACTATACAACCAGATATTGCAATTATAGATATCGGTTTACCAGATAAAGATGGTATTGAACTTACACGAGAGGTAAAAGCATCTGCCAACGGAGAAGATTCAGGAGTAAAAGTATTAATTTTGACTCTGCGTGATAACAAAGAAGCCGTTCTTGCAGCTTTTGCCGCTGGGGCTGACTCCTATTGTATGAAGGATATCAAGTTCGATAACTTACCAGAAGCTGTACGTGTTACTTACAATGGCAATGCTTGGATTGATCCAGCGATCGCTCGTATTGTATTACAACAAGCACAACAAAATCCATTGAAATTAGAGGGGACAGCAGAGACTAAAATTTCAGTGCCAAGTTTAGAAAATAATGGTACTGAAGAAGATATAATTGACCCCTACATCCTCACAGAAAGAGAATTAGAAGTATTGCAACTGATTGTAGAAGGTTGTAGTAATGCTGTAATTGCGGAAAGGTTATACATTACGGTTGGTACTGTCAAAACACATGTTCGTAACATTTTAAACAAACTATGTGCCGACGACCGTACCCAGGCAGCAGTTAGGGCTTTGCGTTCTGGATTAGTCGGATAGGCTAGATAAATTACTAGAAAAATAATTTTAGTTCACTATTCGCTAATCAGTAGAATTACTACTTTTTTATCATAAATATGTGTTAAAAATGAGTGGATTACCCTGAATGCAGTCTTTCTTAATGTTCAAATGACGATTTAGGTGTAACAGATATGATTACGCCATTTCGCCATTGAAATATCTGGAATAGTGAAGTCGAATATGACTGAGACAGATGTGGAAAAACTCAAATTGATGGTGGTAGATGATGAGCCGGATAACCTAGAACTACTCTACCGTACTTTTCGGCGAGACTTTCAAGTGTACAAAGCAAATCATGCAATGAAAGCACTTGAAATTTTGGATAAAGAAGGTGAAATGGCTGTGATTATCTCTGACCAAAGAATGCCAGAGATGAATGGCACAGAATTTTTGAGTTTGACAGTAGAGCGCTTTCCTGATACAATACGCATCTTACTGACTGGTTTTACTGATGTTGAAGATTTAGTTGATGCCATTAACTCTGGTCAGGTCTTCAAATACATTACTAAACCTTGGAAACCGGATCGACTCAAAGAAATTGTTGAGCAAGCAGCAGACACCTATCAGCTAGTCAAAAAGCGTACTCAAGAACTACGCCGTGCCCTACGACGAGAATCATTATTTAATGCCGTCACTACTGCAATACGTGAATCGTTAGACTACTCCAGCATGTTGGAGAAAATTGTTGCCACAATTGGTCAGTCTTTTGAAACTAGTTATTGCTTGCTTAGACCAGTAGAAAGCAATTGTTTGACAGAGGATGAATTCTCCTACTTAGATCCAAAAATTCCTTGTTCATGTGAGTCTTTCGATGCCAGATTGTTGATTGAACAAGTTCTCAAAACTCAGCATTATCAGCATAGTCTATATACTATAAATGAGAATCTTTGTTACCAATTGGCATTGCCACTGATTTATCAGCAACATCTCCTTGCTGTTCTTGCTCTCCATCAAACAGAACGGGAGCAACCTTGGCAAGACGAAGATATTCAGCTGATTACAGGTGTTGCGGAACAAGCAGCTTTAGCCCTTTCCCAAGCAAAACTCTACCAACGTCTTCAGGAAAAACAACAACAGATTCGGGCTGAATTGGAGATTGCTCGTCAAATTCAAAACAACTTGCTACGTCAAAGCTTACCTGATATCAAAGGTGCAAAAGTACAAGCTCGTTGTTACCCCGCCCGTGAAGTCGGGGGAGATTTTTTTGAAGTGTTTGTCCATCCCAAAGGAGATTTATGGTTAGCAGTGGGTGATGTTTCCGGTAAGGGTGTCCCTGCTGCATTGTTTATGGCTAGTGCAATCTCGGTGTTACGCCGCGAATTATCTCAAGAAACACCAGCCATGCCAAACATGGTGATTCAAAATCTCAATAAAGCTTTAGGTGATGACTTAATTAGTAGCAATTGCTTTATTACTCTCATCTTAGCCCGATATACCCCCAGCACCAGAGAACTTGTTTATGCCAATGCAGGTCACATATATCCCCTGCTGTGGTCTCGTGAAACTGATACAGAAAATCCCCAGTACCTAAAAATACGCAGTATTCCTTTGGGTATTTTACCTAAATGGCAAGCAGACTTTGGGCAATTGTTTCTTGCTCCCAAGGATATCCTATTGTTTACCAGTGATGGGATTACTGAGGCGATGGTGACAAAAAAGAGTTATGCAGTAGAAAACTCAGTGAATGGTTTGAAGCCAAATCATCGTTCTATGCTACATCTTGATGGTCTTTGGCAACTCTTGCAACAAGAAACTCAACCACTATCTCTCAATCATTTGTTAGCCCGTATTCAGGCTGACAATAATATTCAAGAAGATGACCAGACCATACTCTCACTGGAGGTTTTTTAAATGATGAAAAGTGAACTTCATGTACCAAGCGACTTGAAGTTTTTAAGCATCGTCGAAAACTGGTTGTTGGGATGCTTGGAAATCCAGTTCAAAGAATCGATAGATTGGTCACGGCAATCAAGTCGTCTACGACTTGCTTTGGTAGAAGCTTATTCTAACGTCGTGCGTCATGCCCATAGAGACCAGCCCTCTTTACCAGTTTTAATCCGTTTAGAATTTAAAGACCGAGATATAGCCTTGGAAATTTGGGATCGTGGTGATGGCTTCGACTTATCCAACTATTTACCTCCTAGCCCTACGGATAAACAAGAAGGTGGTTATGGTTGGCTAATTATGAATCGTCTTATGGATAAAGTTGAGTACAAGTTACAGGTTGATGGTTATAACTGTCTCAAGCTAGAAGTGACTTTGCCAGATTCTGCTTAATTAGTACATTATTAGCGAGTTTAAACGCAGAGTCTCGCAAAGATGAGCGCACAGGGACGCAAAGTGTTTACTTATAGAGAATTTGCTTATACTAAGTGCATTTTTGAGCAGCCTTTATATTAAGAAGTGTTAATTAGTTTAATAACTTTTGCTAAATTTATTTGATTTATAGGTGACATTTATCAAAAAATAAAAATATCGCTAAGATGACCTTGCCGTCCATTTTTCACAAGTGCCGACTTCTAAAGTATTTTTGGGGAGTGTGCTTGAGTCGGTAGGGTATTAATTATGGGTATGACGGGTGCGATCGCAAGTTCAACAATCGACTTTGCACGTGTCCGGTGATCAATCTCACTCAAATATTGCACAACAAAGTCACTGTTTTACCTATGGAAGCCTTGTTTTGTTTGTCACCACGCTATCGTCTTGATGATGAATTACCTTGGTTAGAAGGAATCGACCCCAGTCGTCACTACTGGATTATGGTAAATGGAGACAAAAATTTCACAATAGCGCTTCCTGGACTGATTGTGTCTGCCAAAAGCGAACTCAAGCAAGTCATGCAGCAATTTCGTTCGCTACAACCAGGAGAAAAAATGACCTTGGCAAGAATTGCTGATACTTGTAAAATTCACTGTGTTAGTTCTAATTGCTATGCCATAGAAACAGAAATCAATGGCGCTCCTGTGTGGCATTTATTTGATCAAGAAACTTTGGATAGTTTGCTGATGACAGCACATCCTGATTGGCAATGTGCGCCCAAAGATATAGAGTTGGGACGAAGACTATTACTGCGCTCTTTTGAACAAATGGCGGCAATAAAAAATTAGAATTTGTTAGTAGTTGGTGGTTAGTGGTGAACAACTGACTACTATTTTTGCATTTTCAGCAATTCTTGAGGAGAAGCTAACAGTTTAATTTTGGTGTAAAGAATCTCTCCTTGCTGATTCAGGACAAACTGCCACAAAACGTTGACTCCACACCAAGAAGTTTGTGCTTTTCCTGTCACCTGAAATTGGATTACACCTTCTTCCAAAGTCTCAGATATTCCTTCGCGAGGATAAACTTTAATATCCACAGCTTCTTTTTTTAAATAATTAGCGATCGCCTCTGGCCCTACCATTCCAGATTCAAATGGCGGATGCATGATACCATCATTTGCAAATAAATTAGCAGTAGCATCAAAATCTCCTGCATTCAAGGATTGAAAGTAACGCAAGATAGTTGGTTCTGTAATTCCCTCAATAATTAATTCTTGTGTAGTATTTGCAGATGATTGTGATAAAACCATAAAATTAACTCCAGATTATATTTACATTAATTTACAAATAACAATCAATTTAATCCTGTTGCTGGAGATGTATTTTTTATATTGGTTAGTAGTTAGTGGTTAGTGGTTAGTAGGTAATAGTTTCAAAAAATTACAACTTTGTACTTCCCAAGCCAAAAAAATACTCTTTATATTACCCAGATGGGAATATAAAGAGCAAATTTGTAGTTGGAAATAAGGGGAGATAGGAAAAGATGTTTACAGAATCTAGGCAGGATGTCAGAATACCTTGAGTGATTGCAGTGAAGTGTATACATAAGAAAGCGTGCAAAAAATCTGACTTGCTTTTTCCTGACTCCTGCCTTCATAATACTTAGTCAGCGAGAGGGTCAACACCCATTTCAGTTACGACCTTACGGAGAACGGTAATTTGTTGACCAAAATCGAGTTCTTTTAGTGTTTCCAATACCTGCACACCATCACGAGACAGTTGATAATTAGATGGCATGGGAACAACAAAACCTTTAACCATCAATTCAGATAGTTCGTACCAAAAAGCTAGCTTGGTGTTAGCGCTCAGGATACCATAGGAACGGCAGAATAGGGTATTTTTCTTGGCAGCTAGATCGCGCATTACCTCTAACTGATCTGCATGAGTCATCTGCTTAATTTGATTCAGCAGACCTTCGGCTAATTGCAAACGAGCAGCACCTGTAGCAGCTGGCGTAATCGAACGTCCCATTTCAGTATAAGCATACCAAAGTACTGCCAGCTGATCGTCTACACTCAAGCTTGTAAATACAGCTACAGTGGATGCAACCGCATCAACCGTTTGGGTGCTGTAGTTAAAAGTGTTGGAAAAGCGGTTTTGTGCTGAATCAGTAGTAAATGTCATGAGCGCACCAAAAGTTGATAGTTTTATACGCTGGGAATTACTGAAAGCATGGTTTTGCTCTCGATATACATATTGCATTATTTATTTACAAATTGCAAATAAAATTTACAAATACCACATCTAAAAAATAGCAAATGTATGCATTGACTGGCTAGTGTAGAATAGTAACGCCGTAGTTGCGGCAAATTTCAGATAAGATAAATGAATCATTTGTCGGGAACAAGCAGTGCTGAAGTTAAACAAAAAGCCCTAGAGTTAGGATTTCATAAAGTTGGGATAGCTGCTGTAGATGGGGACAATACAGAGGTGCAGCAGTTGCAAGCATGGATCAAGCTTGGTTATCACGCCGACATGGAATGGATGACTTCTCCGAAGCGTCAAGATCTTCGGTTAGTGATGAGTGATGTGCGATCGCTAATTTGTGTAGCCCTCAACTACTATACGCCACATCAACGACCTGAAGGCGAAGAATACGGCAAAATCTCTCGTTATGCTTGGGGACGGGATTATCACAAAGTCATGCACAAAAAATTGAAAGCACTCTCAGTTTGGTTGCAAGGATTAAGTGAAAACATTCAAGCACGCTATTATGCAGATACAGGCCCAGTGCAAGATAAAGCTTGGGCACAAAAAGCCGGAATCGGTTGGATTGCCAAAAATGGTAATGTGATTACCCGGGAATATGGTTCTTGGGTATTCTTGGGAGAAGTGCTAACAAACTTAGATTTAACTCCAGATAAACCTCACACACAACATTGTGGTAATTGTACTCGCTGCCTAGAGGCTTGTCCTACAGATGCAATAACTAGTCCATTTGTAGTAGACGCTAATCGCTGCATTGCCTATCACACAATTGAAAATCGCCAGGAAAAACTACCAGAGACAATTGCATCCAATTTACAAGGTTGGATTGCAGGTTGTGATATTTGCCAAGATGTTTGTCCTTGGAATCAGCGTTTTGCTAATCCAACTGATGTGGAAGAATTTCAGCCATATTCTGGGAATATTGCCCCCAAACTGATAGAATTAGCCCAAATCTCAGATCAGGATTGGGATAAACAATTTCCGGCATCGGCGTTGCGGCGAATTAAGCCAGAAATGTTACGACGGAATGCCCGTGCTAACCTAGACGCATTCCAGCAGGCACAAGAATGACCCAGAAAATAATTATTTTTGATTTTGATGGCACAATCGCTGATACAGTAGACGCACTTGTAAGTATTGCCAACAGTTTAGCCAAAGAGTTTGGTTATGTACAAATTACCTCGGAAGAACTAGCTTTATTGAGAAATTTAACTTCTAGAGAAATTATTAATTATTCAGGAATTTCTGTATTTAGAATACCCTTTTTAGTAAAAAAAGTTAAAGGAGAATTAAAAAGTAAAATTCCAGAGCTAAAACCGATTCCAGGTATGAAAGAAGCTTTAACAGACTTGAAAAATGCAGGTCATCGTCTAGGAATTATCACCTCTAATTCTAAAGACAATGTTACAGAATTCTTAAGAATTAATGAGTTAGATAATCTATTTGAATTTATTTATTCAGGTATCACCATTTTTGGGAAAACAACAATTATTAATAATGTGCTTAGACAAAAGCAATTCAAACCAGAAGAAGTAATTTATGTGGGAGATGAAACTAGAGATATTGAAGCTTCTAAAAAAGCTAATATCAAAGTGGTAGGAGTCACTTGGGGGTTTAATTCTTTAGAAGTTTTAGCTAAACAAAATCCAAATTATTTAATCCACCATCCAAGTGAACTGTTAAATGTGGTGAATAATAGTTAAATGTCAAAAGTCAAAAGTCATGCAATTTTGGATTTTAGATTGAATTCATGGATAAATCCGCTTTCTTATATTCGGCTCGAAATTATCGATCAATATTATTTCCACAATTGACAATTGACAATTGACTAATGACATTTAATTATTATTTTGCTTGACCTTTTTTCAAAGCTTCTTGCACTAAATCATCACTGACGTTAGTTACACCTTGGTTGCTAGAGCCAATTTCGTCTGCCATTGCTTTATATTCAGCAGGGTCGCCTGTAGGTTGTGCTTCTGTTTTCTTCTCTTGTGCTTCAGGCATTTGATATTCTGGCGCAGTTGCATTTTGGGCTGCTTTTGTACCTTCGCCAGTGCGATCGACTTCACTTACACTCATTTGCTGTGCTGCTTGATAATCTGCTTCCATATCAACGCTGGGCGCTTTTGCTTCCCCACTGGCAATTTCTTCAGCAGCTAGTTTTGCATCTTCGGTAGAAGCTTCCGTAACATTTGGTTTAATTTCTTCAGGCATAACAATCCCCTGTGATATTTTTTTTGTTTATGCCGAGATTCTATCAAAGTGAACTAATCAAACTTTGATATCTGTAGATAGATATTTCTCCTCTATTGAAAGGTAGATAAATGTATGTATTTTTCCATTAAAAAACTATTTCTAGAGGAAGGCGATTCAGATTATGAAATTTTGTAACTGTTAGTTTGTAGGTAAAAATTCTCTTTGAGATAAATTATGACTAGCAGTTACAATAAATCTACGCCTCAAGCTCTTAGTGCAGAGACTCAAAAGCATGTAGAAGCTTTTAATAATCTGGATACTGATGCTAAGCTAGCTTGGCTGTATTTAGTGTATGAAAAAATGGGAGATTCTATTACTCCCGCAGCACCTATGGCAGCAGAACCAGAATTAGCGCCAAAGTTGCTAGGAGACTATTACAAATTATCCGATGAACAGCAACTGGCAATTATGCGGGAAATTGTTAATTGTGAAGATACAGAATACTCGCGTGCCTATGGTTCGATCAAAGAAAACAACCAATTGCTAGTTTGGTATGCTTGGGCAGAAGCAATGGGTGATCAAGTTGTTGACATGCCAAGTGACTACCAAGCTTCTAATGACATTAATAATTTGCTCTCAGAAGTAGAAAAATTGGAATTTGAAGAACAAATGTCCATTTTACGGACAATTGCTGGTGCAATGGGTTACAGCGATGTGCGGCCGATTGAAACACAGGCAGAAACAGGGAAAACACCAAGTCTTTAGTTAACGTAACTTCGATAAGCCCAACATCCCGCCCTCAAATAAATTTGGGGCTAATAACGAAAACCCACTCCAAGTGGGTTGAAGGGCTTATTCAATAGTAAGGATTTTAAGCTTGTTTACTTTCCTTAACATAGTTAGGTTTATTACCCTCGACCTACTTACTATACTTAATTACTCAACCATTTACCGACTACAAGTTCTAAGCAGGTTTCTTTTTTGGTAAAGCCAAGTTTTTTGTAAAAGTCAATAGCGTCATCTGTAAATAAACAGACGTGTTGTCCTTGTAATTCTGCCAACAGAGTTCGCATTATCGTACTAGCAATACCTTGATGACGATAAGGACTAAATGTCCAAACATCGACAATGTCAGCATTACAAACACCATCAGATAAAACACGGGCAGTTCCAATAATGCGATCGCCTGCATAAGCAATACAAGTTGCATAGCTATTAGCAAACGATGCTCTTAGTTGTTCAGGACTTCTACCATTGTCAAATTTATCTTGAGTGAGTGTTGCTTTCATTTCCTCCCAGTCAACATTTTCCAAATCGCGTTTGTAGCTTATCATGCCTGTAGAAATTCACAACAACTTTTATATGCTACATGATACTACAAAAATATAAAATCAAGATACTGCCATATGAATCAAATCAGCTGGTGTAAGTTGCGAGTGTACTACTTCTCCATCACGAAACCAGACGATACGTTGAGTTTGGCGGGCAACTTCTGGTTCGTGAGTTACCATGACGACTGTAATCCCAGTGGTATTTAGTTCGGTGAAAATATCCAATACTTCTTGGGTGGTACGGGAATCAAGCGCACCAGTGGGTTCGTCTGCTAACAGTAACACCGGACGATTGACAATCGCACGAGCGATCGCTACCCTTTGTTGTTGTCCCCCAGATAATTGATTCGGTTTGTTGTTGATCCGTTTTTCCAAACCAACGCGCTTGAGTGCTTCGGCGGCGCGATCACGTCTTTCGCTAGGGTCTACATTAGCATACACCATTGGTAACATCACGTTTTCAAGTGCTGTTAACTGAGACAAAAGATGGAACTGCTGAAAGACAAAACCGATTTTTTTATTACGAATGTGGGCAAGTTCAGCATCATCCATTTGTGCCACATCAAGGTTATCTAAGTAATAATGCCCTGATGTGGGACGATCTAAACAGCCAATAATATTCATAGCTGTGGATTTACCAGAACCAGATGGCCCCATAATTGCACAGTATTCGCCCTCGTGGATCACCAAATTCACATCGTTAAGTGCTTTGACTTCAGTTTCACCACTTCCATAGATTTTAAAGATATTTTCTAGTTGAATAATTGATGATTTGTGATTTGTCATTTGTGATTTGTCCTCCTATATTTATTATCTCTACTCATCTCCTGATCGGACTACTTCTTCTTTCCATAACCAGGGGTATAGGGGTGTAAGGGATTTGTTAAGAGAGAATTTGGATAAAGTGGGGGTAAAGTTCAATGTTCCGCAAGTATTGTTTGGTTGAAAGATAAATTGTTGCCGAAGTCGGTGTTAGCTTTGATGAAGTAAGTCATTTTTCAGTAGGATTTAGTTCAGACAAATAAGTCTTTGAGATGGTTAAAAATGGGAAGATTAAAATGAAAACAATTACAACAATTGCCACAGTTACGGCAGATGGTAAACTTACTGTTCAGTTACCACTAGATATTCCAGTTAGTGAGCATCAAGTAGTGGTAGTAATTGATGAAAAGCCAGTAACTAAAGAAAAGCAATCGCCTTTAGATTTCCCTGTGATTAACGTTGGCTCTTGGCCTGAGAATCTTTCTCTCAGACACGAGGATATGTATAGTGAAGATGGAAGATAACTTTGTATTTCTAGACACTAATATTCTCGTCTATGCCAGTATTGCTGAGTCCCCTTTGCATTTAGTAGCTCTAAACGCGATTCAGAGTCTTGAACAGGCTGAGCGTGAATTGTGGATTAGTAGACAAATGTTGCGAGAATATCTAGCAACCCTTTCTCGTCCGCAAGCATTTACTGTTCCTATACCGATTGCAACACTTACTGCTGAAATTCGCTTTTTTTAAAACCGCTTTCGAATAGTTGAAGAAAGTTCTCAAGTGACACAAAGGCTACTAATACTAATGGAGGAAGTTGCCATTGGTGGTAAGCAGGTGCATGATGCGAATATTGTCGCCACGATACTAGTTTACGGTATTCCTCAACTACTGACTCACAACACAGATGATTTTGCTAGATTTTCTGAGTTGATTTGTGTTTTGCCATTACAACAATAGATTTTTTGCACAAGCGGACAAACGTCTCTATGTTAGGCGATCGCTCTTTCAAAACTCTTTCGCGATCACCTGAAATTTTGCTAGCATCTGAACAGTTAGAAGTTGAATATCTTAATTTAATTGCTAAATTATTGAACCTGCAACACTAACAGCAGCTGCGATCACCTCCTTAGCGTTTACAAAATCATTTGAAAAAACCATAGAGAAACTTACACAAGTATACTTGCTAAATTGGAAAAGCTACGCCAGAAAATTTGGCAGAAGCTCAGAAGTATACCGAAAGCAGAGGAAGCGCTTACTAGAACTAAGGAAGGCTCAAAGTCAGATTTAGACGTTATTGCTGCCTACTTGCAACTGCACAAAAAAGTATTGGAACTAGGGCGGATATTTGTGAGCGTCGGTTAGAAGAGAATCATCCCCATACTGTCACTACTCGTGAAAATCTGGCAAGAGTTCGCGCTGAATTGGATTCAGAGCAGTGATATTGTGTCAGATGGAAGATTTATGACTAAAACTGACGTTTAGCTATTCTTTGAGTAGGACAGGAGTAAACAAATTTAATATAAGTTTCTAGTTCTCAGCTTGATCATTGAAGCTCTAAACTTGGATGTTGAAGCTTTGAACTCAAAATTTCTCGTTTCAAGTGAGAAGTTTCTTGTTTCAAGTAAGAAAATTCTCGTTCCAAGTAAGAAAATTTTCGTTCCAAGTGAGAAATTTCATGTTCTGAACTCGGATCATAAAGCTCAAAACTTGAAAAGTGAACCTCTGAGGTTGGATACTCATGTTACAGAGATGATCGCACGACTCAAACTCAACATACAATGCGATCGCTTGCACTCAAGACTGCTGTTGTGCTATTTTCCTAACTTCTTCAATCTCAACTTCTAATTGTTGAGCTATTTCTTCGACACTCACTCCCGCTTTTAGCAACAGGGGAACAGCAGCTAACTTACCTTGTTGTAGTCCTTGTTGTAGTCCTTGTTGTAGTCCTTCTTCCAATGCTTCTTGGTAAACTCTAGTTTGTTTTAGTTCGCTCAATTTCAGCATATCTTCCACCTCTTGGCGGCTTAATTGGGGAAATTTGTAGACTATGATTGTCTCGATTAAATCTATTATCGCTCTTACAGATAAACGATCTGCTCTTTGTTGCCTTGCTTGTGCAATGAGTTCTCTAGCATAGTTAGCGGCATTTTCTTCTGGTTCTACTACTAACTTCACAACGCCAATACCTAAAGACCTGTTAGCTGAGGTTTCGAGTTCATCAAGATAGACACACTGCACTTTTGAACTTTCTAGCAAAACCTGATAAAGTCTGTTTTCATCTGGTTCCAGGTTGCGTTTGGGGTAAATAATCACAGCGTACCAGTCATAGGTAGCTGGATTTTGGTCTAAATACAGAAATAGTTCCGCAAATACCCGATGATAGAGAAATTGATCTTTTTGAAACTGTACCTCACACAAATATACTGTTTGATCAGTGTTGTCTTCTGGTGGTAGAAATATGCCATCAATACGAAAAGCGGTTTGTTTAATTTCTACCGACCGAAACTGATAATCTTGACTATTGCTGGGAGAGTGTCCAATCAACTCAAAGAAAATACTGGGAAATTCTGCGAATAGGTGGTAAAAAATACTGTCTGTTTTCACTTTTGCTGTTGCTGCAAAAATTACATCTTTGCATACTATGCTCTCAATCTACAATGCGATCGCACTACTCAAACTCAACACGTAATGCGATCGCTTGAGTAATGCTTCAGCCAACACAGGGCTAACAACAAACCTTTCACAAAACTAAGCGCTTCTTAAAGCTACAATTGGGTCGAGTTTCGCAGCACGCCGCGCAGGAACAACGCCAAAGAATAAACCTATACCACCGGAAACACCCACTGAAAGGGTAATTGCAATCACAGAAATTCCTGCATCTAAGGGTGTTAAGGCTCCCACCAACAGAATACCACTCACACCGATCGCAGTCCCGATTAAACCACCTGCGGCAGAGAGAATCACAGCTTCAATTATGAACTGTGATAGGATGTCTTGCTGAGTTGCACCAATTGCTTTGCGTAGTCCAATTTCTTGAGTGCGTTCGGTGACGGAGACAAGCATGATATTCATGATGCCAATACCACCGACAATTAGAGAAATTGCCGCGATTGCTGCTAGCATAACTGTCAATGCACCTGTGATCTGACCGATAGTCTGCATTGCATCTTTTTGCGTGCGGATCGTAAAGTCGTCTTCACCTGTAATTTTATGTCGCTGACGCAGCAAATTTGTAATTTGAAACTCTGCTCCATCAACACTATTCGCATTACGAGCCGAGACGACAATATAATCTAAACCAATACCATAGGGAGAATTTCGTCCCACTAATCGGTTTGCAGATGTGGTGATTGGTATTAGTGCTGCTTCATCATAATCTGCACCCAAGCTTGAGCCTTTGGCTTCTAACACACCAATAACTTGAAAGCTGGAATCTTTAATTCGTAGTTGTGCGCCAACAGGATTACTACTACCAAATAGTTTTTCTGCCAATTTCGCACCCAGCACCGTAACTTGATTATTGCGCTTGATATCTACTTCGGTGAAAAATCGTCCTTGAGAAGTTTCAAAATCCCGCACTTCTGGGAAAGTAGGAGTTGTACCAATAATGTTGACGTTGGTGTTGCGGTTGCGGTAAGTTACTACTTGTCTTCTGTTTAACTCTGGGGCAACTCCTGCTACTGTTGGTACTTGAGTAGCGATCGCATCTGCATCAGCCAATACCAGATTTTTCGGTACTTCAAAAGAAATGCGCTGAGTTTCCTGATTCCCAGGAAGGACAAACAGCACATTTGGTCCCAAAGATTCTAACTGCTTATTTACATACTTTTGTCCAGCTTCACCAATCCCAATCATGGCAATTACCGAAGCATTGCCGATGACGATACCTAACATTGTGAGAGTGCTACGTAATTTATTAGACAGCAGGGTTTTCCCTGCCATTTTGATACTTTCTACTAAGTTCATTTTCGTTGTTCTTTCTCTTGCTGTTCCCGTTTATAGTCTTTGGGCGGGTTGATAAATACGCGATCGCCTTCTTTTACACCAGACACAATCTGAGTCTGATCTTTTACCTGCGCTCCCACTGTCACTGGACGGAACAGAGGTTTATTTTCAGCATCTGGGACAAGTACTCCAGTTTCGCCCTTTTCGGTAACAATTGCCACAGTTGGTACTAGAAGCGCATCGTCTACTTGATCGCCTAAAAACGTTAAATCAACATTTAACCCAGAACGTAATTTTTCTTGACCCGTATTAATAGTTACTCGCACTTGAAATAATGTCACACCTTCTTCCTTCACGGCTTCAGGAGCAATCAGGCGTACACGACCTTTAAATACTTGATCTGGATAAGCATCAGTAACAATTTCTACCTGTTGTCCTTCTTTAATTCTGCCAATATCGGCTTCAGGGACTTGTGCTAATACCTCTAAACCCTTAGCTAAGGCAACGATAGAACTGGAAGTAGCCGAGGCACTCGAAGAAGCAGAAGTAGTCGGCGCTACATAAGCACCATCGTTAGCATATTTCTGAGTGACAATTCCTGCAAAAGGAGCGCGGATAACTGTGTCTTGTAACTTCACTTGAGCTGCCTTTAACTGTGCCTGTGCAACAGCTACGGCTGCTTTACGTTGGGCAATTACCTCTGGGCGTGTACCATTTTGGAGCAATTTTAACGCAGCTTTGGCTTCCGCAACAGCAGCTTCTTGGCGGGCGATTTCTTCGGAACGAGAGCCACTTTCTAATAGTGACAATCGGCGTTGAGCTTGTTCCAATGCGGCTTTTGCCCTTCTATCTTCACTCACGTACTGATCTAATTGGTCTTGAGAAATTGCTCCTTGTTCTGCCAATCCTCGATACCGCCTGACTCGTGCCTGCGTCAAGTTCACCTGTGCTTTAGCATCATCTACTTGAGCTTGGGCTTCTTGGATCTCCTGGGAACGATTACCAGCGCGGGCTTGATCTAGTTGTGCTTGGGCTTGTGCTAAACGCGCTCTAGCTTGGGCAATCTCTTGGGGGCGGCTCCCAGCTTGGGCTTCAGCTAGCTGTGCTTTGGCTTGATCTAGGCTGGCTTGGTATTGCAGAATTTGGGCGTTTACATCTGCACTATCCATCACAGCAATAACTTGTCCTTTTTGGACGCGATCGCCTTGTTCAACTTTTAGCTCTGCTACAATTCCTGGTTGTTTCGGGCTAATATTCACGCTTTGATCTGGTACTACCTTCCCACTGGCAGTAATCCGTAATGTGACATCTTTTGCTTCTACAGGAATAGTGAGCGCCGCTATATCTTCTTTACTTGCCCCCCGATTTACCAGAGTATAAGTTGTAGTGCCACCAACAACCAAAATACCAGCTGTGACTAGCCCAATTAGCCAGCGTTGGGGGTATTTCACTTTGCCTATAACGGGAATTTCTATATGGGTATTCATCACAGCAGCCTTGGAAAACAACTTGGATTTCAGGATGGTAAAGCGGAAAGTAAAGCAGAAAATATAGATGAAAAATTTTCTATCCGTAGCCAAGATCATTAGTTTCCTATTGAACTTAAGTTCTGTTAGGATTCATCTTGCATAGGAGAGAGTGAGAGTATAAATAATTAACTTATAGTTTCTTAACTTGATTTGATGGTATCCTTTGCCAAGTATTCTTCACTTCACCTGAATGGGTGACTTTAGGTAAAAGGGATCGAGGATTAGGAATCGGGAATTGAACATTAGTTAATTGTCTCCCTTGTCCTCCTTGTCTCCCCTGTCTCCCCAAATCAACCTACAACCAACCCATCCTGAACTCGAATAATTCTTTTTGTTTGTGCTGCAATATCTGGCTCATGGGTGACAATCACAATCGTGATTCCTTGGTTGTTTAATTCTGTCAGTAATTCCATTACTTCTTCAGAAGTCTTTGTGTCTAAAGCGCCTGTTGGCTCATCAGCTAAAACCAAAGCCGGTCGATTTACTAAAGCGCGAGCGATCGCTACCCGTTGCTGTTGTCCTCCAGAAAGTTGACTTGGACGGTTGAAGATGCGGTCTTGTAAACCGACTCTAGTTAAAGCTGCGATCGCTTTTTGACGGCGTTTTGATTTCGGTATGTTAGCGTAAACCATTGGCAGCATGACATTTTCTAAAGCTGTCGCCCTTGGCAATAAATTAAATTGTTGAAAGACAAAGCCAATGCGTTGATTGCGAATATACGCCAACTCGTCATCACCAAAGGTTGTCAAATTTCTGCCTTCCAAAACATATTGTCCGCTTGTCGGGCGATCCAGACAGCCGATAATATTCATCAGTGTCGATTTCCCAGAACCAGACATACCCATAATGGCAACATATTCCCCCTCCTCAATTGCCAGATTAATTCCTTTTAGTACTGGCACATGCACATCCCCAAGCTGGTAAGTTTTGGTAATATATTCCATCCAAATCATTGTTTTTTGGTTAGTGGTTAGTGGTTAGTGGTTGGTGGGTAGAGACGCGATGTTCCTCACGTCTGTACATTAGTGGTTAGTGGTTAGTGGTTGGTGGTTAGTGGTTAGTGGGTAGAGACGCGATGTTCCTCGCGTCTGTACATTAGTGGTTAGTGGTTAGTAGTTAGTGGTTTAAACTAGAAAGTTTAGGTTTAAAACTTGAAACTTCAAGCTTGGAACTAGAAAGTTTAGGTTTAAAACTTGAAACTTCAAGCTTGGAACTAGAAAGTTTAGGTTTAAAACTTGAAACTTCAAGCTTGAAATTAGAACATTTCGGTTTAAAACCTAAAGCTTTAGGCTTGGAACTAGAACATTTTGAAATGGCTAATACCTTTTCACAAAAATACTTTGCTATCTGGTGCGCTAACTTTTGTTTCTCTGCGTTTAAATTTAGCCTTAAACATAGCAGACAACCTGGATGTGCTGCTGCCACTGAGGGCTTAGGGCATAAAATTTAATATTAAATTTTTTAGCTACTTATTACGATATCATACTATACCGTCTAGTATAGTGACCATCTCCGCTAATAATTTGCGACATTCAATGTTGTAAGGTAAACCGATGAGGACACTATTTGAGAAATTCTCCTTATCTTTCCTGTCCTCCTTGTCTCCCTTCGCTTGTCCTCCTTGAGGTACTACCATGACTCAGACTGCCCCCCAACCGACAGAAGATATTAAAGATATTCCCTTACCACCTGCGAAAGAAAAGCGTCGCAAAAAGCTAATACCTCTAGTGATTGGGCTACTGCTGTTGGTAAGTGGGATTGGCTATGGAATCTGGAGGTGGCTGCAACCGCCAACAGCAGGGGACGTACTCAAATTTAGTGGCAGAATAGAAGGTTACGAAACCGAAATAGGGGTGAAAAGATCAGGTAGGGTTGAATCTATTTTTGTCCGAGAAGGTGTAGCAGTCAAAAAAGGACAGCAGTTAATTCAGCTAGATGATAGTATTGTCCAAGAACTGCAAGACCAACTAAAAGGCGCACAGGCGCAGGTATTATCAGCCCAGTCGGATGAACAGCAGGCACTTGCAGATGTAGAGAGAGTTCAAGGGGAAATTAAACAAATTGATAGTCAAATTGAAGAAGCAAAATTGAATTTATTGCAGTCCCAAGGTAATACTCAAGGTCGAGTCAAGCAGGCACAAGCGAATGTCGCCGCCGCTAAAGCACAACTTGTACAGGCACAAGCACAAGTCAAGCAAGCAGAGGCGGAAGTCAAATTAGCGAAAGTGAATCGCGATCGCTATGCCAAACTTGTAAATGATGGGGCAATTAATCAACAACAATTTGACCAAGCCCAAACAACATACGACACCGCGATCGCAACTTTAGAAGCCAAAAAAGCAGCAGTCAATGCGGCACGGGAACAGTTAAGCGCTGCTGAAGGTGAACTAACACAAGCCAAAACCACAGGCTTGAATCCTGAGATCCGTACAGCTCAAATAGAAGCACTCAAAAGACAACGACAGCAGAGTCTTGCTCAGTTAAAATCTGCTCAAGCCAAAGTCAAATCTGCTCAAGCCAAGGTTAAAGATACCCAAGCTGCTAAACAGCAAATCCTCACCCAAATTCAAGATGCCAAGAAAGACCTAAATGTTATCAGTCCTTTGGATGGGGTAGTAACTGCCCGGAGTGTAGAACCAGGAGCCGTTGTCAGCAATCAGACCAATATTCTCACCATTGTTGACCCTAAAACAGTATATCTGCGTGGTTTTATTCCTGAAGGCGAGATCGGCAATGTGCGTTTGGGACAAATCACCAAAATTTACTTAGATTCTGCACCTAAAAAACCCCTGACAGGCAAAGTAATTTCTATTGATCCACAGGCTTCGTTTACCCCAGAGAATATTTACTTCCAAAAAGATCGAGTTAGGCAAGTGGTGGGTGTTCGCATTAGTGTGGAAAATCCTAGTGGTTGTTTTAATCCAGAGCAACCGTATAATAACGGAAATTTACCTTGTGCCAAAATTGGGATGCCTGCGGATGGGGAAATAAGGATAAAGGATGAAGTATGAAGGATGAAACAAGTAGTAAAAAAAATAAGTGATATATATTACTCTGAAGGTAGTGAATCTACTAAAGCAGTATGCGTTCGTGGTCTGCATAAGCATTATGGGCAACTTGCTGCGGTGCAGGGCATTGATTTTACTGTCTACAAAGGTGAGATGTTTGGGCTAATTGGTCCTGACGGTGCGGGGAAGACAACCACCTTTCATATTTTGGCAGGTGTGATGGAAGCAACAGCAGGAGAAGTGCAAGTTTTTGGTCAACCTGCACGGGATGCACGCTTAAAGACTGGTTATCTGACACAGCAGTTTTCGCTATATCTTGATTTGAGTATTGATGAGAATTTGCGCTACATTGCAGGTTTGCGGCAAGTACCGGATAATTTGTTGTGGGAACGTCGCCAGAAATATCTGCAATTGATGAGCTTGGAAAAATTTGGCGATCGCTTAGCCGGACAACTTTCTGGAGGGATGAAACAAAAGCTGGCGTTATGTGGTGCGCTACTTTCTCAACCGGAAGTTTTGTTACTTGATGAACCTACCACAGGTGTAGATCCAGTCTCGCGTCGGGAATTTTGGGATGTACTAGCTGAATTGTCAGCAGAAGGGATGACAATTGTTGTCGCGACACCCTACTTAGATGAGGCTGAACGTTGCGATCGCGTCGCTTTAATGTACAGTGGGCAAATTCACGAAATTGGTACACCAGCGGAATTACGTGCCAACTTGGACTTACATCGCTTAGAAGTCCGCACTTCAAATTTAGAACTAGCTGAACAAGTTTTATCGCAGAATCCACCTACAAATATAGTAGATGTACAAACATTTGGCGATCGCTTGGATGTCCTCGTTCAAAATGTAGCAGTGGGAGAAACCCAAGTTAGGGAATTATTACAACAACAGCATTTACCTGTTCCCGCAATAGAACATAATGAACCCACTCTCGAAAACGTCTTTGTTACCCGTCTACGTCAACAAGGTTCTGCACCACAGTTTTTTGCTTTTCCACGTTCCCGGGGGGGGAATAGAAAACATGGGGGACAAGGAGGACAAGGAAGAATTTCTGCTTTGTCTTCCCCCTCTCCCTTGTCTTCTGCCTCTCCTCTTGCGATTTCAGCCCGCAACCTCAGTCGCGTCTTTGGTAAATTCCAAGCAGTCAAAAGTGTCAATGTAGAAGTGCGTTATGGCGAAATCTTTGGACTTTTGGGGGCGAATGGTGCAGGAAAAACTACAACTATCAAAATGCTGTGTGGCTTGCTAGAACCTAGTGGAGGTGAAATTTCCCTTGGTGGCGAAACCGGAAACCTGCGGAGTGCACAACTGCGGCGACGCATTGGTTACATGAGTCAGAAATTCACTCTTTATGATGACCTGACGATTCTAGAAAACCTAGAATTTTACAGTGGTGTTTATGGTGTTCCTCGCAAATTGCGTCGGGAAAAAATAGATTGGGTAATTGCTACTTGTGGGCTAAAGGGACAAGAGAACATGCTGACTGGCCAGTTACCCGGTGGTTGGAAACAACGAGTTGCTTTTGGTGCGTCGGTGATGCACGAACCTGATATTTTATTTTTAGATGAGCCGACATCCGGAGTAGATCCACTCGCCCGTCGTCAGTTCTGGAAACTAATAAACGACTTTGCCCACAATGGCACAGCTATATTAGTCACAACCCATTATTTAGAAGAAGCTGAACAGTGTAACCGCATGAGTTTTATGGTTGCAGGTGAAACTGTAGCGGAAGGTTCTCCGAGTTCGATTAAAGCTTCTCAACCTGGACAACTGATAGAAATTATTATTAATAACAATCAAGCCGCTTCTAAATTGCTAAAACAACACTTAGATTCTTGGCGCGTTTCCATTTTTGCCAATTGCTTACATGTAGTTCTTGATCACGCAAATACAGAAGTACCACAAATACGTAGACTTCTAAGCTCTGCTAACTTGAGTATAGAGTCTATTCGCCCTATCCCTTTTTCTTTAGAAGATGCCTTTATTGGTATTGTGCAACGGGCGCAGAACTAGTTTCGGTGCTTTCTTCAGCAGATTTAACAATTTCCTAGCTGTTGCAGATGGTGCAAAAGTTTTTGCCATTCATATGAAAAGAATTTTCGCTCAATGTATTAAAGAATTAGCTCAATTTCGTCGCGATCGCCTGACTTTGGCATTAGCATTTTTACTCCCATTCCTGACGCTGTTGATTTTTGGGTTTGCAATTCGCTTGGAAAGTAAGGATATTCCCTTAATTGTGCAAGATTTTGACCATACAAATCTCAGCAGAAGCTATATTGAACGATTGTATGCCACAAATCAGTTTATACCCCATAAATGGTCTGGTACAGACCCAGTGCGGGATGCGATTGATCGTGGTATTGCCAAAGCCGCTGTAATCATTCCTCCCGAATTTAGTCGCGACCTTCAAGGTGGTAAAAGTACTCAAGTACAAGTATTCATTGATGCTACAGATGTTAACAATGCCCGTGTGATAAAAAATAGTATTCAACAAGTGACAAATTTTTTTATGCGCGATCAGGGATTATTAGCTGCTACTAGTAGTATTACTCCCAATATGCGCCTCTGGTTTAATCCTGGTCGATTGGAATCATTATATATTGTGCCAGGAACTTATGCAGTTGTATTGTGGATTTTTCCCTCCTTACTAAGTGCGATCGCAATGGTAAGAGAAAAGGAAAAAGGCACAATCATGCAAGTCTATGCTTCCAGCATCACTGCTACTGAATTAATTCTTGGGAAAGGACTGGCATACTTACTAATTGCTCTTGCTGAAGCATTAATAGCCATGATACTTGGTTCGGTAATTTTCCGAGTTGGTTTAGCAGGTAATCCCTTAACTTTAATCATTGGCTCTCTATTATTTATTGCCGATAGTGTATTATTTGGTTTGTTATTAGGAGTACGTAGCAGTAATCAAAATGCAGCTGTTCAAGGTGTTTCTTTGATTGGTTTCATTACAGCTTTGTTACTCTCTGGTTTTATTTATCCACTCAATAATATTCCTTTTCCACTTTCGCTAGTTCCTAATGTTGTTCCGGCACGCTATTACATTGATATCACTCGTGATGCTTTTGTTCGCGGGACAGGATGGGCTGGTGTTTGGTTTGATTTAGTGATGCTGGCTATATTAGGATTGATCTTTTTTAATGTTTCGCGTCGAGTTTTAAGTAAGATGCAATTACCAGATTAAAAAATAAACAGAATTATGGAAAGGAATTAATTGTCATGACTATTATCACTGCTAAATGGACAATTGACGAATACCATCGCATGATTGCTGCTGGAATTTTAAGCGAACGCAAAGTTGAATTGTTGAAAGGAGAAATAGTAGAAATATCCCCAGAAGGATAACTCCATGCTTATTGTAGCCATAAAGCGGATATTTGATAAATCGAACACGGATGAACACAGATGCACACAGATAGGTTATTGGTGTTCATCTGTGTGTATCTGTGTTCGTTATTTTTATCTTATTTATCACCACTCAAAAAATTTATCTTATTAATTATGAAAATTTTTCACCGATTATTTAACAGTTCTTTTTGGGCATTAGTACGTAAAGAATTTCGCCAAATTCTGCGTAATAAACAGCTAATCATACTGTTAACTGTACCACCAACAGTGCAACTATTGCTCTATGGCACAGCCCTTAATCCTGATGTGCATAACTTGCGATTAGGTGTGATTGATTATGCCAATGTTGGGTCAAGTCGAGAACTAATCACGGCAATGACTTCTAATCGTGTTTTTACTCTAGATTCGGTTCCGACTAGTGAAAAAGAATTAAGTCGCCAGGTAGAAGAAGGAAAATTAGATGTAGGTGTAATTATTCCACCAGAATTTCCACGCCAGCTAGCAAAAAAATCAGCAAATATTCAAGTTTTTATTGATGGAGTGAATGCAAATACAGCAGGCATTGCTGGCAACTATATAAATCAAATTATTCAACAATATAATCGCCATTTAGCAAATGCTCAAGCCAATCCGCCAGTGTCACCTCAAGTCGTGTTTCTCTATAATCCTGGATTAACAAGTAGCTGGTTTTTTGTCCCTGGAGTGATGGGTTTAGTGTTGACATTAATTGGTACGTTAGTGTCAGCAGCAACAGTCATCAGGGAAAAAGATACAGGAACTCTAGAACAACTGCTGATGACTCCTGCGGCAAACTGGGAGATTTTACTAGCAAAAATTGTGCCTTTGGTATTTCTAATGATGGCAGATGTATTGCTAGCTTTAACTTTAGGATTGGTAGTCTTCCATTTGCCGTTTCGGGGTAATCTTTTGCTGTTTTTTACCTTATCGGCTGTGTATGTATTTGTAGGAATTAGCTTGGGAATGATGTTAGCAACGATCGCGCGATCGCAACAACAAGTTTTACTTACATCCTTTTTCATCAATATGCCATTAGTACAAACTTCTGGCGCGATCGCTCCTATCGAAGCAATGCCACCTTTTTTCCAATATTTATCTCTCCTCAATCCCTTACGTCATTACATCACCATTGTCCGGGGTATTCTACTCAAAGGCGTAGGTTTTGATGTCCTCTGGATGCACGTTCTCGCCTTAGTTGGTTTTGCTGTAGCGTTAATGACAATTAGTGTGAAGAGATTTCGTAGCCAGTTGAGTTAAGGTTATACGTATTTCTAGTTTGTAAACTCTATAAATTTACATCTAGCTTGAAAATAGGAAACAGGGAACTCTTAACAAAGATCGGAGATTAACTTAACAGCAAACCCATGATCCATCGGTGTTCGTGTAATTCATCCCTCGTTGTGGGCAATTGCTCCTGGGGGTATTGCACCTGTTGTAAAGCCTCCAATCCCCTGACTAATCGCTCCTCAAAGCAGCAATCGGATCTAACTTGGCGGCGTTGCGTGCTGGGATAACTCCAGCTAATAATCCAACTGTAAACGAGAGTCCAAAACCAGCGATAATTGATAAAGGAGAGACGACAAAAGGAAATTTAAAAATAGCCGCCGCCGCCGCTGCAATAATCACACCTCCTACGATTCCAATACTTCCTCCCAAAGCAGATATGACGATCGCTTCTGTCAAAAATTGGTTGAGGATAGCAGAATTAGTTGCTCCTAGTGCTTTGCGAATCCCAATTTCCCGTGTCCGTTCAACCACTGAAACGAGCATGATATTTGCAATCCCAATCCCTCCAACTAACAAAGAAATTCCAGCGATCGCTACGACCATGACAGTGAATAAACCCACAACATTAGTAAAAGTATTGGCAATATCAGCTTGATTGGTAATCCTAAAATCATCTACTTGTGGTGGAAAAATATTGTGTCGCAGACGCAAAATATTAGTAACTTGAAACTGAGCTGCTTCTAGTTGTTCTTCATTTCTGGCTTTCAGCAAAATTCCATTCACAGACACACCATTTAAAGCATTATTGCCAACAAGCCTTGCTGACATACTAGTAAGAGGAATAAAAATTTGGTCATCCCGGTCTATTGGCCCTTGGGAACCTTTTGGTTCCATCACTCCAATCACTTCATAAGCTTCTCCCTGAATGCGGATTCTTTCACCGATGGGATTGGCAGCTTCACCAAAAAGTGTCCTCTGGATTGTAGGACCTAAAACAGCAACTTGCTTGGCAGTATCTAATTCCTCTTGGTTAAAAAATCTTCCTGATTGCGGGTAAGTATTCCTCACTTCTGGATAATTCAAATCTGTGCCATAAATTGTTGTTGATGTATTCTGTCCTCCGTAGACAACTTGTGCATTTCGTTGTAAGTAGGCAGAGACAATTTGAGCAGATGGCGCTTGTTGAGCGATCGCTTTTGCATCTTCCCAAGTTAAAGTGCTGCTAGAACCAAGCCCCTGACGGACATATCCACTTCTGGCAGAACCAGCAAACACTTGCAGAATATCCGTACCTAATGCCTGAATTTGTTGTTCAGTTGCCTTTTGTACACCTTGACCGACAGAAGTAATAGCAATTACCGAGGAAATCCCGATTATCACACCTAGCATAGTTAAGCTGGTGCGTAATTTATTACTCCACAGGGCTTCCGTGGCCATTGACAATATTTCCGATATTGGCAACTTGTAATCATTTTGGCGTTGCATATTCGCGGGATGATTTTCTTTTCTCTATTCATCAAAAAAATTTCTTCTTCGCGTACTTCGCCTCTACCCTGCGGGTAGACACGAAGTGGCTTCTGTTCCCTGAAAGGGTTCCCGAAGGGTAAGTAGCCTATGAGCGCGTCTAATGCTGTTCATTACTTTATCCGTTTATCGTGCAACACCAGAATTTTTATCCAAAGAAAAAACTTACTCAATTTGTAAAAATACGAACTTTTGCTTCTCTACATAGAGCGACGACCACCGCCACCACCTCCAGGCATACCCGGAAACATACCTCTAGGTGTTGATTGGGGTCGTGAACCTGGTGGAAAACTCAGCAACACCCTTTCATTACCCTGCAAACCAAACTTAACCTCTGTAAAGTTATTAACAGTGACGCCAGTTTGAATGGGAGTAAACTTAGGTTGCTCATCTACCCCAGCCACAAACACACCTGTAGCATTTTGTTGGCGCACCACGGCAGCAGTAGGTACAACGATCGCATCTTTTAATTGACCAACTTGAAACTCTGTTTCTACATTCATCCCAGACCGCAAGAGATTTTGCGAGTCAGAAGTAATGGTTATTTTGACTTCAAAACTAGTAACATTTTGCTCTACTGTGGCTTGAGCAGCAATTTGGCTGACTCGACCCTCAAAGGTCTTGCCTGGATATGCATCTGCTGTAATTGTGACTTTCTGACCAAGGCGGATTCTAGCAATATTAGTCTCAGCTATATTTGCCACAACCTGATTTGCAGAAGCCAAAGACAAAATTGAAGAAGATACTGCCGAAGAAACAGAACTAGCTGAGGTTGTAGGAGTGACAAACGCACCAGGGTCAGCATACTTTTTAGTCACAACACCATCGAAAGGTGCTTTGATAATCGTGTCATTAATTTGGGCTTGGATATTTTGCAGCGAACCACGAGCAGAAGTAACTTCGGCACGGGCGGCGTTAATATCTTCTTGGCGTGACCCTGCTTTTAGGAGTGCTAAAGCCTGTTGTCTTTGCTTTACCACAGCTTCTAATTGCTGAATGTCTTCTGGTCGCGATCCTGCTTTTTGCAGTGCTAGTGCTTGCTGGGCTTCAGTAACTTGGGCTTGGGCGCTATCAAGATCTGCCCGTTTTTGGTTTACAGTTTGCAAAGAAATAGCCCCAGCGTTGTAGAGTTCCTGGTTGCGGCGTAGGTCATCGTCTGCTTTACTCAAACTAGCTTGAGCCTGTTTTAAGCGTGCCTGTGCTTGGGCAATATCCTGAGTGCGATTGCCTGCTTGAGCTTTACGTAGATTTGCTAATGCTTCATCTAGCTGTGCCTGTGATTGGGCAATATCCTGAGGACGATTACCTACTTGTGCCTTTTGTAAATTTGCCTGAGCCTGTGCCAGTTGTCCTTGGGCTTGGATGAGTTGCCCTTGCAGATTGGAATCATCCATGTAAGCCAGTACTTGTCCTTGTTTAACTGTATCTCCTTCCTTGACTAAAAGTTTTTTTAGTATGCCTGAATTTTTAGGACTGATATTGATTGACCGTTCCGGTTTCACGGCTCCATTGGCAGAAATCCTTATCAGTAAGGTTTTTCTTTCTACAGGAAGTGTTAAAATTTTGCGTCTTGCTTCTTGAGTAGGAACAACAACTAATTGGCGATAAACTACAAAACTAACTCCACCTATCAGTAAAAGAATGAGTAGCCAAGGAAACCAAGTAATTTTGACTTTTTTTTTGATATTTGGCAGCGAAGGTAAGGAATCTACAGCGTTCTCTGTATTAGAAGCCATTTCTATAATTTTTTTGTGTAAAAATAACTGTTACCAACGGATACTTCTGTTTCTACCAGGATTAGCGATCGCTTAATAAGGTACTGTCATTCACTATGGGTTGGGAAAAGGTTCAAGGGTAAATCAAGAAGAGAAAAGGTTAACTTTCCTCCTTGTTTTCCCTTGATCCGATTTCTGCAAGAAGGATTATAAACTTATCGTAGAAATTGCGCTGAGCAATTACATGATGCAAAGGTCACAAACTAGTACATGACTAAAGTCATGGATGCTGATTGGGGTGGTGGGGAGTGTAGGGAGTGTGAGGGGTGTGGGGAGTGTGTAGACGCGCTTTGCGCGGCTTCCCGTAGGGTGGGGTGTGAGGAGAATAAATATTAACAAATGACAAATGACAAATGACCACCAGCCACCAACAACCAACAAACAACAAACAACAACCAACCACTAACCACTGTTTTTTCTTTCACACACGAGCGGAGATCGTTTAAGCTATCTGAAAGATTCCTTCATTAGTGGCAGAGAGGCGGTAGTGTGCCTAAACGAATTGGTTTAATTTCTCTGATTGTTGTCTGTAGTTTGTGGAGTCTCCCTAAAACTGCTCATGCACAAGCATTAGTACCCCATACATTACAACTTGATGCTGCCAAATTAGAGCAGCAGGGTTTGAGCCTGGCACAAGAAGCAGCACAACTAGCACAGTTTCAACAGTACGAAATGGCTATGCCTAGAGCTAGGCTAGCATCTCAATTAGCTCCAAAAAGTGATAAAGTTTGGTTTCTCTTAGGCGGTTTGTATTTGCAAACCAAAGAATTAGATTCTGCGATCGCTGCTTTAAAAAAAGCCCAATCTCTGAATCCCAAAAATGGTGATGTTCTTTTCGCTTTGGGTTCAGCCAGCTTTCAGCAACAAAAGTATGATGTTGCTATTAACTATTTCCAACAGGGTCTAAAGTTAAAACCCAATGATCCAGAAGGGTTATTTGATTTGGGCAATGCCTACTATATGCAGCGTCGATATCCTGATGCGATCGCTCATTACAATCAAGCAGTCTCCCAAGATAAAAAATTCTGGCCCGCAATTAACAACATTGGTTTAATTAAGTACGAACAAGGTGATGTTGCAGGAGCTATCCAACAATGGCAATCTGCTGTCACAATTGAAAAGCAAGCCGCAGAACCTTTATTGGCTCTAGCTGTGGCACTATACAATAAAGGCGAACGGCAAAAAGGTCTAGCGATGGGTGAAACAGCACTCCGCATTGATGACCGTTATGCTGATATAGATTTTCTCAAAGAAAATCTCTGGGGCGATCGCTTACTGGCGGATACCAAAAAATTCCTAGAATTGCCCCGCATTCAAGCAGCTTTACAGCAAAGAGGGGAGAATACAGCAACTCCCACACCACAGCAGACGCAGTAAGTAATGGGGAGGGTGGGGAGTGTGGGGAGTAGTAAATAATCAACTACTAACCACTAACTACTAACCCCTAACTACTAATAATTCCTGTTACTACTTGCTCAAAAGTTCTATCGGTGCTATTTAATAGTACATATATATTAATCAGGAAAAGAAACGGTAGCCCAATAGAGTGAATGGGCAACCGTCTTAGTTTAGGGGGTGTATCATCACTAATCATCTTTAGGCAGCAGTGCCATGATCTGGTCAACAAAAAGTTGATGATCAACAACAGGCTTAGAGATGTATCCATCAGCACCACTTTGCTTGAGAAAATTCTCGCGATCGCCTTCCATTGCATGTGCTGTCACGAGAATAATCGGTAAAGCAGCAGTTTGTGGATCGGATTTGAGCAGTTGTGTAATCTTGATACCATCAACGGACTTACCTTGGTAAACACTTCTCGAGAGAGAAACATCCATTAAAATAATGTCTGCCTCTCCCGTTTGGGCAATTTTTATTACCTCTTCTACATTTTCAGTATGTTTTACTTGCAGTCCACCGCGTTTGGTCAAAATTTTAGAAAAAACGCGAGCATTAATCAGATCGTCTTCGACAATCAAAACGGTTTTCATGAGAATTTGACTTTTAGGGGTGAGGGGATAACAAGAATTTTAGATTTTGCGAAAAGTTTGTAGACGTTTTGCGGCTTCCCGTAGGGTGCTAGGGCTTCCGGCGTACTCTACCTTGAAGCCGAGAAAGCGGGCATCTACAAAGCAGCGTCCCGGAGGGAACTTCAAAGCTTTTCAAGACGGATTTTGGATTTTGGATGATTAAATTGGATTAGTAGTTTTTCCACATTTACGGTGAATTCCTTTTCACCAATCTAAAATCTCCAAGCCTCTTTGACGGGAGGAGCTAAGTAATTTTGAATTCTGGACTTTGATTTTGGATTCAGTTTCACGCTGCTTGTATGCAAGGCATGACCCGAAAATCTAAAATCTAAAATCGCAAATCACATAGTTAATCCAAAATCTAAAATCGAAAATCGTATGTGTCTCCTTCTGAGTAATCAATGTGTATCCCCGACATCAAGGATAATACTACTGCTTTTTATCGTGTAACTATCAAGATTTTGTAATGATGAGCATTACATCCGCTATGCTGTGGTTGCTGTAATGTTCAGTAACGGCATATTTTGTGTAGTGAAAACTTAGGGACAAACTCATGGCAAAACAGTTAAACCTTCTCTCTACGGGACAGGTCATCACCACAGCCTTGCATACCGAAATGCAACGGTCTTACCTTGAATATGCCATGAGTGTGATAGTTGGACGGGCATTACCAGACGTGCGTGATGGTTTAAAGCCAGTGCATCGACGAATCTTATACGCCATGCACGAACTTGGTTTGACACCTGATCGCCCTTATCGGAAATGCGCTCGTGTTGTAGGAGACGTGCTAGGTAAATACCACCCTCACGGGGATCAAGCTGTTTACGATGCTTTGGTGAGGTTGGTACAGGAATTTACTTGCCGCTATCCCTTACTGGCAGGACATGGTAACTTCGGCAGTGTAGATAATGACCCAGCAGCAGCGATGCGCTACACAGAAACGCGTCTCGCACCGATTAGCCACGAGGGAATGCTAGCCGAAATTGGCGAAGAAACAGTAGAATTTGTCGGTAACTTCGACAATTCACAACAAGAACCGACTGTATTACCAGCACAGTTACCGTTTTTATTGCTCAATGGTTGTACTGGTATTGCTGTGGGTATGGCGACAAATATCCCACCGCACAATTTAGGGGAAATAGTAGATGGGTTAATTGCTTTAATTGATAACCCTGATTTACCGGATGATAAATTATTTGAGTTAATTCCTGGGCCTGATTTTCCTACAAGTGGAGAGATTGTTGGTAATACAGGAATCCGGGAAGCTTACACTACAGGCAAAGGTGGTATTGTGCTGCGGGGTGTTGCCCAAATCGAGGAAGTGGTCGGTGGGCGCACAAGCAAACGGCGGACAGCAATTGTGGTGACAGAATTACCTTTTCAGGTCAATAAGGCAGGTTGGATTGAAAAAGTTGCGGAACTGGTAAATCAAGGTCGCTTGCAGGGAATAGCTGATATCCGAGATGAAAGCGATCGCCAGGGAATGCGTGTAGTCATAGAACTCAAACGCGATACCAATCCCCAAGATATTCTCCAGCAACTCTACCACCAAACTGCTTTACAAACGAATTTTGGGGCGATTTTATTAGCTTTGGTAGATGGACAACCGCGTCAGCTATCTTTACGCCAATTATTGCAGGAGTTTTTACATTTCCGGGAACAGACGCTTTCCAGCCGCTACACCTACGAGTTAAGTAAAGCGGAAAATCGTTTGCATTTGCTAGAGGGCTTGTTGAAAGCCCTATCTCGTCTAGATGAGGTGATTGAAATTTTGCGACGGGCTGCTGATGGCAGTACTGCAAAAATCGGCTTGCAAAGTCGCTTGCAATTAAGTGATGTACAAGCAGATGCAATTTTGGCAATGCCACTCAGACGGTTGACAAGTTTGGAACAACAGAATTTACAGAAAGAATACGAACAGTTACAAGAGGAAATAACAACGTTACGAAAATTACTGGGTGATCGTCGGGAATTACTTAAAAGCTTGAAAAAAGACCTACGTACTCTCAAGCGCAAATATGGTGACGAACGTCGTACCAAAATAGTGACTGTGAGTGAAGAAAAACAGCGCAAAGAGTCTCTCACGCGAGGAGGTACAGAGGAAAATTCCAAATCTTTATCTGCAAGTTTTAAACCAGAGTCCCCTCCAGAAGAAGTGGCTTTAGAATTGACACAACGAGGATATGTGCGTCGCCTGCAACTGAATGGCAAAAAGCCGAAGGTTGATAACGGTATGGCTGATAATGACTTTGTCATGCAAACAGCCTTGACTGATACAGATAAAGATTTGCTGGTACTAACTAGCAGTGGCAAAGTTTATCCGGTAAAAGTGGGCGATATTCCTCCAACTACTGGGCGATCACCACGGGGAACACCATTAATCACCTTGCTGACTAATACTGCTCAAGAAGCTTCTGAAGCTTTTGTCAGCCGCTTTTTGCTTCCAGAAAAGCCAGAAGATGGTGAGATGATTTTGTTGACTAAGCAGGGAAGAATCAAGCGCCTGTCCTTAACAGAATTTACTAATTTAACGCGTCGCGGCATTACTATTTTGAAACTCAAAGACGATGACGAATTATTATTAACTCAGTTCGCTACCACTAACCAACAAATCATTCTCGCTAGTTCTGGTGGGCGATTGTTGCGGTTTAAAGTTAACGACGAACAACTGCCTATTATGGGTCGTACTGCGATGGGTCTACAGGCTATGCGCCTGCGTCAACAAGAAACTATGGTTGGTGGCGCGACCTTTAATACTGAAGAAAACATTTTGCTAGTAACTCAACTAGGATATGCCAAACGTCTGCCTACTAGTGCTGTGCGATTAGCTAATCGAGGTGATATTGGTACTCAAACTTTCAAATTTGCTAGTAAAACTGATTACTTAGCAGGTATGGTATTAGTTAAGCCAGGATCTGAAGTGGCTTTGGTGACTAATCATCAACGAGTGGCACGTCTCCAAGTAGATACAGTAACGAACTTGGCTAAAGATACCACCGGTGAGAGCATCGTTCAACTTAGCCGAGATGAAAAAATTATCGCTGTTGCTGAGGTCGCAACAGAAAACAGCTAATGTTGAAACTTCAGATGAGCCACGGTACATAATTTAGAGGCGCTAGTCCGACTGCGCCTCGATTGACTAAAGTTTTTTGAATCAAGTATTTGCTCTTGTTAAGATAAGCGATCGCAGCATCTAATACAATTCCACAAAATTCTTGATACAAATCTTCCCCCTTGTCTTCCTTGTCCTCCGTATCCCCACACTCTCGCATCTCTGTGTATATTTTAAGTCAGAAGCCTTTTTCCCTGCTGCTATCTGCCTTCTACTTATAACTACGGTATCTTCTCTATTTATTGAGTCTACTATTTTCTAGTAGAAGTACTCGTTGAATTTGTTCTGCACAAGTTCTTCCGAAGTAAGCAAGCCAACTAATCATTCCCAGCAGTTTTGCACCATCTTCTAGTAAGTATTCATTTTCATTCCCAAGCCAATCTGTGACTGGAAGTAAGTCAAGAAATACTGATAATCCAAAAAAGCCAAAAGCGAGAACAAGGAAAATAAATTCTGTCTTTAATATGGTTTTCCTAAACCTAACTAAATAAAATGAGATCAGGATTCCATACCCAAGGAAAACGAGTTTTTCAGAAATATTTAGATAATAGGGAAAAACTTCTTCATGAAGAAGAAAAAGATCATCTAGTAGCAGAATAGATGTTATTACTCCAGAAAAAAGAAAAAAATGAGAAAATTCACTACAAATTTTTACATTTTGGAGTATTTTAAAGCTGAACAAAGAAATAACTACAGCACCACACCAAATTAATATACCAAAGTTGGAAATTGCTCCCCAATAAAATGGTGCTTTGGCAACTGCTAATGGATCTCGTGTCAGGTACTCTACAGGTACTTTATTTTGCAACTTTAGAATTACAAAAAGAATCACTACTGGTGTGTATATCAATAAAATAATTGGTAGTAATACTCTGAATCGAGCAAAACTGAAGAGTCTGACTTGAGTATTGCTTTGCTGCTCACTTTTTTTTAACATACTCTACCCTTGTACAAGCAGTTGCTGTCCAAAGACAGTAACTAAAGATGTATTGATTTGTATATTGAAAATTTTGTGGCTGTAGTTGTTTGGTTATCTCCTAACTACATTTCAAAACTTGTAATTGTTGGTATTGATTAGGAAGTTATCTTAAGAAGAGATTAACGCAAAATTATGCAGCAATTAACCTTTGTTATTTAAAATTATCATGAAGAATAGTTGAATATCGTGTTTTTACTCAAACCTCATATCACGAGTCAGTCAGGAACAGTAGGATTATGCTGTGTATGGGCAATATTTCTCTTTAACTCTTTATTAAGCCCTACTACACCCAATGAAAATTATACGTACAGAGTATAAATTATGCAGCAAAATATACCTAAATATCAAAATTTTCTCAAACTAATTGCTAATAATTCTCAAAAAGTAGATATACTATAAGTGAGGCGTATTGAGCTTCACAACAATACAGGTATTAAGCTCGCTGAAACCATAACCCTTGGAAATGGGACTTCCAGTTTTTATTTATCAGGAAAGGCACAGAGAGGGCAGAAGGGATTTATTAATCTCATATCGGCAAATATTGCCACAATGCTTTACTGGAGATTGAATGTTTTAGATAAGTTATTACAACTATGTGTACTATAAGTCAATGTAATAGGATAGATTTTCATAAACGTTGCATTTCTTATAATAGTTGTTATATTAGTTAACAAAGGCTAATAAACTTTAATAAATTCAGTTTGGAGTGCTAATCATGCAAGATACAACAAAAATCACAGCTTCTGTAATAGAAGATCGCAACTCTTGGCGTTGGGGCTTTACTCCTCAGGCAGAAATTTGGAACGGTCGCTTGGCGATGATCGGATTTTTAGCTGCTGGTCTGATTGAATTATTTTCTGGTCAAGGCTTCTTACACTTCTGGGGCATTATGTAAATATTAGAACCAGAAGTTTTTATAGGACATCACTAATGCAGATAAATGAAAACCTGGGGTGAATTAACACTCCCAGGTTCTTTATTTTTTGTCATTGGTCATTTGTGATTTGTTATTGTTTTTGCACAAATGACTAATAATAAAGGACTAATAAAGGACGAATGACAATTACCGAATATATTCTTTAAGAACGCTGTTACGGTTGGGGTGGCGTAACTTCCGAAGTGCTTTCGCCTCTATTTGCCGAATACGTTCGCGAGTGACATTGAAAATTTGACCAATTTCTTCCAAAGTCTTCATCCGACCGTCGTCTAAACCATAGCGGAGTCGCAGAACATCGCGTTCACGAGGACTGAGACTGTCGAGGACTTTTTCTAAGTCTTCGCGCAGGAGGTTCTTAGAAACTTGATCTTCTGGAGTTTCGCCATCAGATTCAATAAAATCACCTAATCGGGAATCTTCTTCTTTCCCGATGGGGGTTTCCAAAGAGATTGGCAACTGGGCAGACTTGGCAATAAACCTCAGCTTCTCTATAGTCATCTCCATTCTTGTGGCAATTTCTTCCTCAGTGGGTTTACGGCCCATTTCTTGAGAAAGCAACTTGGTAGTCTTTTTGATGCGAGAGATAGTTTCGTAGAGGTGGACAGGTAAACGAATTGTCCGGGATTGATCAGCGATCGCTCTGGTGATCGCCTGACGAATCCACCATGTAGCATATGTAGAAAACTTGTAACCTTTTTCGTGGTCAAACTTTTCAGCAGCGCGAATCAAACCAAGACTACCTTCCTGAATCAAGTCCTGGAAAGACAAACCACGATTCATGTACTTTTTGGCAATTGAAACTACAAGACGCAGGTTAGATTGCACCATTTTGTCTTTTGCCCGACGACCAACATGTAGCCGATGACGGAATTGTGGCAAGGGCAATTGTACTGCTTCTGCCCATTCACTGTATTGAGGTTCACGTTCTAACTGCTGTTGCAGTCTATCACGCACTCGCTCTAATTCCAGCAAATCTGCAATCTTACGTGCTAGTTCAATTTCTTCGTCAGCCCGAAGCAAACGAATTCGACCTATTTCTTGCAAGTAAAGGCGAATTGAATCCTCGGTGTAGTGCTTTTTCTTGCTTTGTGACCGACGACGCGATTTTGCGGCTTTCCCAGACTTTGCGTCGTCCTCATCAGACTGAGGTTCTAAAAATTCTTCATCGAGTTCGCCTTCTTCACCGATCAGCAAGTCCTCTTCATCTTCCAACAAGAGTTCTTCTAACTCAAGCTCAGGCTGATTTATCTCAATTTCTAGGTCAGGCTGATAATCAATGGTATCGAGTACGTTGTTAGCCTGGTTCATGCCGCGTTCCTCATGCTCCTTGCAGAATCAATTACTCAAGATCTTTTTACCACTCTTAATTTAATAAGCTATATTGCCTTGTGATTAAGAGGGTTGTTAGCTAATTTGGCTGAAAGATAATTTCGGAAGTTTTACCTTCTGTTGAGAGGACACTATTATAGATCCCCGGCTCAAGTTGGAAGTTCTAAACTCTGTATTTATTTCTACCACAGCAGTACTCCCAAAGGTAAATTTCCTCATTCTTAGTAAACTTTAGATATGTGTCGCCGGGCAACACAAGTGTCTACTGACTGGTCTAAAAAAGACTCATGTTGCTAAAAAAATTTACCACTCCATACAAAATAATTATGACTCTTGGAAGATTTTTTTTGTAAAGACTGTTCCGATTGTAGCCTGTTTCACAGAAATTGCACTCTCTTTGTGTGGCATCCATGAACTAATTAAGTAAGGTAAAGCGAGGTAATGTAAAGCCTGTTGTACCAAAAAGACGTTGAAAATGACACCCATACACTTGAATTTTCTCAAAACTTTTTGGAATTTTTGTAGCATCATCATTACCTTAAAAATTAGGTAAACCTACTTGTATCAGATCCTATGTGTGATTGACAACATTAACAGGAACAGTAGCTTTGAGCTTAACTTTATTGAAACGCTAAAGCGCATTCATTTTTACACTTCCTTAATAAATTACTGATTTGGGATTTACATTTGTCTTTTGGTAACAGCCACTCTCATATTTGTTAGAGTTAGTGTGAGACTACAGATTTAGTTCCCCTATTTTAGGTCGTTGCGCTTTGATAAAAGCACTCGACCTGTAAAATAGCCAATCACCCTAACTGAGGAGTTGAGGCTTTGGCAGAATCAGCCGAAAGACCGAAAGTTTTGAGATATGACTAATTCAATCTTAATCACAGGTTAGCGCATTAGTAAAAATTCAACCCTTTGCAACTTGACAAACTCTTATTATTGTACACACCGATATTTTAATCAATTCAGAAAAGATTTGACAGCTAAGTCTACTGATGTTAGCTTACTGAGAACAAAATTGCATAGTATGAATGCGTACTATATACTTATAGACTCTCTAGTTATGAGTATAAAGAGATTAACTGTCTGTTAGTCACCATGATGATACGTCATCTGTCAGGAAAATAAAGTTCAGTTAGTTGCTTAAAGCAAAAACCATATTGTTTGAGTTCAGGTATCAAAATCACGTAGCACTCCATATCCTTGAGTTTACGCAAGACTGCTAAAGCTTGGACAGTGTAACTTACCAGCACCCGTTCTGATAAGCGCCTACGTTGTTACTCTACCCAAAGTTGTAGCTTAGAAGATGACTTTTGACTATCCGAATTTTGGAAAATTTTAAAAATTTTTTGATATTTTGTGCGATCGCCTTAATGATTTCTCATACAGTTACGTAGCTTGTGTAAACTAAAAGCTTGTATAAATTCTGTGTTTACAATCTGGGTGAATGTTGATTAACTAGTGAGCAAGCTAAAAATTTGTAACAAGACAGCGTGATGCATGATTTAAAAATTTGATATTATAACTACTTTTCAACAAATAATGTTTATTCTTTATTGGATACAATTGTTAAACAATGTTGAATTTTTCTAATATATAGCAAATCCGAGGGAACAGGGAAGAAGAAATAAACATGTACCGAGTTTTGAAGTGCAAAGCGCAGGCTATGCCCACAAAAATCAAATAGGATCGCTATACACCTGAGAAAGTAAGGATAATAAAGAGGCGGGAATCGAAAGATAAAACGGACTCACCAGATGTAAAGACAAGGGAGAATCTATCCAGAATATTCTTCCTTGTCCCGCTTATCTCACTTCCCGTGTCCCCTTCCCATCTAGATATCTAAATCGGTGAAGTTAAGCTTAGAACCATAGGTTTCAATAAATTCACGACGAGGTGCAACACGATCACCCATTAAAATTGTGAAAATGCGATCAGCTTCAGCTGCATCTTCTATTTCCACTTGCTTGAGGGTGCGAGTTTCTGGGTTCATGGTAGTTGCCCAAAGTTGTTCAGGCATCATTTCACCCAATCCTTTGAAGCGTTGGATGGTGTAGTTGGCGTTTTCTGGAAGTTGACTGATGTATTGGTCTTTTTCCCGATCGCTGTAGCAATACTTGTAATTTTTTCCCCGCTCTATTTTATATAGTGGAGGACAAGCAATGTAGACATAACCCTGTTCAATTAATGCCCGTTGATAACGATAGAAGAAAGTTAATAACAGCGTCCGGATATGTGCGCCATCGACGTCAGCGTCAGTCATAATCACAATGCGATGATACCGCAGCTGGGAAGCATCGAATTCCTCACCTTTGACACCTAAACCCAGGGCAGTAATTAACGACTGAATTTCATTATTTTTATAGATTTTAGCGTCGTCGGTTTTTTCAATGTTGAGGATTTTACCACGTAAAGGCAAGATCGCTTGGAAGCGGCGATCGCGTCCTTGTTTGGCTGAACCACCTGCTGAGTCTCCTTCTACCAAGTAGATTTCCGATTCTCTAGGATCACGAGAAGAACAGTCTGCTAGTTTACCAGGTAGAGGCGAAGATTCCAACACCGACTTGCGGCGTACCAACTCGCGGGCGTGACGGGCTGCTTCGGCAGCTTTAAAGGCTTGGATCGCTTTATCTAAAATTGCATCAGCGACGCTGGGGTGAAATTCTAAGTATTCGGTGAGAGTTTCCCCCACTAAAGAATCAACAATTCCTCGAACTTCTGTGTTCCCAAGTTTGGTTTTTGTTTGTCCTTCAAATTCTGGATCGGGAACTTTGACAGAAATTATGCCTGTCAAACCTTCACGGACGTGTTCACCACTGAGGTTGGGTTCGCTGTCTTTGATTTTGTTACGCTTGCGGGCGATCGCATTCAGTGTCCTGGTGAGAACTGCCTTTAAGCCTTCTAAATGTGTACCGCCATCAACAGTACGAATATTGTTAGCAAAGCCCAAGACATTATCAGTATAGGCATCAGTACACCACTGCAATGCTACCTCTACTTGAACATTATTTCGTTCTCCCTGTACATAGATTACCTCTTCGTGTAGTGGCTGCTTATCAGCATTTATGTAGGTAATATATTCACGAATACCGCCCTTATACTCATAAGTTTCTACCTTAGGCTGGTCACTTTTAAGTAATTGCAGACGGTGGTCGGTAAAAGTAATTTTGACACCCGCATTGAGATAGGCTAACTCCCGCAGACGACTTGCTAAAGTAGTATAGTCAAACTCTGTACCAGTGGTGAAGATTTGCGAATCTGGCTGAAAGCTGACGGAAGTGCCGGTGCGATTATCTTTGTAAGGCTTGACAATCAGTTCAGTGACGGGGATACCCCGTTCATAACGCTGGGTATGAACCTTCTTATCTCGCCAAACCGTCACTTCCACCCATTCAGATAAGGCATTAACAACAGAAATACCAACTCCGTGCAATCCTCCAGAAACTTTGTAACCGCCGCCGCCAAATTTTCCCCCGGCGTGCAGTACCGTTAACACAGTTTCCAAACCTGATTTTCCTGTTTTGGCAACAATTCCAGTCGGAATACCGCGACCATCATCTGTTACAGTAACAGAACCATCAGCGTTGAGATCCACCTCCACATGGGTGCAGTAGCCTGCTAAAGCCTCATCAATTGAGTTGTCCACCACCTCATAAACTAAATGGTGAAGTCCTCGTGGACCAGTGGAACCGATGTACATCCCCGGTCGCTTGCGGACGGCTTCCAGACCTTCCAGAACTTGAATCTGTTCGGCACTGTAACTGCTCGTCATGAAAGTTCTCCTGATATGTGGGGGTGAAATCGCCAAAAGGCGAAAAATTAAAAAACACTCCAAAATTCTAACACAAAAGCCTTATAGGCGACTGTAGGGCTATTTGCTGATAAATTCAAGTAGGGGTTCCAACCCCATGCTAAGAAAGGGATTATGAGGAGTATGTGGAGTATGAGGAGTTGGGGGAGTGTGGGGAAGGGAGACAAAACAATTAAAAATTAAAAATTAAAAATTAAAAATTGAGGAAGAGGGTCAGGGGACAAATCAGATAAGGGGAACGACTTGGAGGAGTAGTAAACCACTAACAACTAACAACTAACAACTAACTTTTGACAATTGACAATTGACCATTGACAAATGACAAATGACTAAATTAATTGTGATTTGTGGCGCGACGGCAACAGGTAAGTCAGGTTTAGCATTAGCTTTAGCTATGCGATTAGATACTGTAATTCTGAGTGCAGACTCCCGTCAAGTATACCGAGAATTTGATATTGGTACAGCAAAACCAACTGTGGATGAACAGAAATTAGTACCACACTATTTGATAGATATATGCAATCCTACAGAAGTCATGACTGTAGCAGATTACCAGGCGCAAGCGCAAGCCCTAATCTTGGGAGGGGAGAAGGGAGACAGGGGGGACAAGGGGGACACGGAGGACAAGGGAGAACATCTTCACTCCCCACACTCCACCCTACGGGAAGCCGCGCAAAGCGCACGGCAGGTGACGCCACGTGACGCCTCTTTCTTTATGCCGGGAAAGGAGTCCACCGCAGTGGCTCCTTTATGCCGGGAGAAGAGTCCACCGCAGTGGCTCCTTTATGCCGGGAAAGGAGTCCACTGCACTGCCTCGTCTACACACTCCCCATCACCCCATCCCCCCACCTCCCCACCTCCCCATCCCCTCCTGGTGGGTGGTACTGGCTTGTACATTCGTGCGATTACTCAGGGGATGAAGATTCCGAGAGTAGCACCACAACAGGAGTTGCGATCGCAGCTGGCATCTGTTGGTCAAATGCAACTCTACGCTATGCTACAACAAGTTGATCCCGTTGCCGCAGCAAAGATTCACCCCAATGATTCTGTCAGGACTTTAAGAGGATTAGAGGTATTTTACGTTACTGGTCGTCCGATTTCTGAACAACAGGGAGAAAATCCGCCAAGTTATCCGATTTTGCAAATCGGTTTAGATTGTGATGTTGCTCATTTGGGCGATCGCATTGCACGACGTACTGAGAAAATGATTGCAGATGGTTTGGTCGCTGAAGTGGAGAATCTTTGCCAGAAATATGGTGTGGATTTACCTTTGTTAAATACTTTAGGCTATCAGGAGATTAAGCAATATTTGGCTGGGGATATTTCTTTAAATAAGGCAAAAGAATTAATTATTTTACACACTCGACAGTTTGCAAAACGTCAACGCACTTGGTTTCGTGCTTATCCTCAAATTGAGTGGTTTGATGTTGAATCTCCAGATTTGCTGGAAAAAGCATGGCAGCGAGTCGAGAGTTTTATAGGTAATTCTGAATATAGCAATTAAATATAAAGTAGGTCGACACAAATAAAGTTAAATGCGAGGATCGTCATTTATCATTTGTCATTCGTTGTTGGTGTTAAGTAATGGCTATGATAGAGCAAGTTTCACTAACGTTATTAAGTTCTGTTATTAACATTTTTCTTTTGGTAATTTTAAGTTTTTTGATTAGTGAGCAAACTAGATTATTTAATATAGTGACCAAAGTAAAGAATATTTTGAATATAAATAAACCTAGTGTTCTAAATAGTTATCCTCCTTATTATTGGCATAAGTTAAATCAATTTACAAAACTACCGCAATCGGAATCTGATATTATCATGCTGGGTGATAGTATTACTGATGAAGGAGAATGGATAGAATTATTGTCAAATATCAATGTGAAAAATCGAGGTATCTCTGGAGACACAACAGAGAGAGTATTGCATCGTTTAGAGCCAATATTGGCAGGAAAGCCAAAACAAATTTTTTTAATGATCGGTATAAATGATTTAATCAATACTCCCAAATCAGTCTCTCAAATTTTAGAAATATATGAAACTATTTTGTATAAGTTTCATGAGAAAACACCAAATACAGAAATTTTTATTCAAAGTGTTTTACCTGTTAATAATCAGGTTGATACTTACTGGCAAGATAATAACAGAATTTTAAATTTAAACACAGGGCTGAGAGAACTAGCAACAAAATTTAATTATCTGTATATAGATTTGTTCTCTCTTTTGTTAGATTCAGAAAACCAATTGGATACTAGGTATACAAAAGATGGTTTACATTTGAATGGTGAAGCATATCTAGTTTGGAAATCAGTGATGGAAAAATATCTTTGACTCTTGAGAGTTAAGATAAAAAATTAGTCATTTATCATTTGTTATTGGTCATTGATCATTTTATAGATTAGTCGACTTGATTGGAAACAAGTGTACCTGTACTCTCATTTTTGAGATAGCCATCTTCCATATAAATGATGCGATCGCCTATATCTAAAATCCGGTTATCATGGGTAACAAGTAAAATTGTACAACCTTTTTCTTTGGCTAATTTGTGCATTAATTCTACTACATCTCGACCGGATTTTTTATCAAGGGCGGCGGTGGGTTCATCTGCCAAAACTATTTTAGGATGACTGACTAATGCCCGAGCGATCGCTACTCTTTGTCGTTGTCCACCTGATAATTTTTCGGCATAATAATTAACACGATTTCCTAAACCAACTTGTTCTAAAATCGTAGTTGCTTTGGCGTCTAAAGCCTGATTTAGCATCTCTTCATGTAATTCTAGAGACATGCGGACATTTTGTTTTGCTGTTAAAAATGTCAACAGGTTATGGGCTTGAAAAATATAACCAATTTGACGACGAATTTGTGTTAGCTGTTTTTTACTAGTTCCGCACATTTCTTGATCGAATATTTTTAAGCTTCCTTCTTGTGCATAACGTAAGCCACCCATCAAGGTTAATAATGTAGTTTTACCTGAACCAGATGGTCCAGTCATAATCACGATTTCTCCTGCATATATATTTAAGTTAATGTCAAATAATACTTGTTTGCAGAGATTACCTTGCCCAAAGTAATGATTGAGATTTTTAATTGAAATTACAGGTTGCATCATTTATATTTAGCGATGAGTTCTTATTATAAACAACAAACAACTATCAACAAACAACAATTATTTAAAACATATCTGCGGGATCGGCGGCGCGGAGTTTTCGCATAGCAATTGCACCGGAAACACTGCACATAATTATTGTTAGGGACAGCACAAATATGGCGCGGTTGAGTTTCATGGCAATGGGAAGTAAAGTTGCAGCGTAGGTGATCTGATAGAGTCCTATCGAAAGTGCTAATCCGGGTATAAATCCTAATGCTGCTAATAATAAAGCTTCTTGCATTAACATGGTCATGAGATAGCGATCGCTATATCCCATTGCTTTCAGGGTGGCATACTCTGGCAGGTGATCGGAAACATCAGAGTAGAGAATTTGGTAAACAATTACAATCCCGACGATGAACCCTACTGCTACTCCCATACCAAAAATAAATCCGATTCCCTGATTTCCCCAATAATTAATTTCTATCTGGGCAAATTCTTGGGTAGTCACTACTTTGACATCGTTTGGTAAACTTGCTTGGAGTTGCGATCGCACTTTTTCTACATTTGCACCAGATTCAAGGTTAATTAGTCCAACTGCTATTTGATTGGGCTGGTAGTTAGGAAAAAGTTTGAGAAACGTAGAATCACTGACCACTATATTACCGTCAGCACCAAAGGAAGCGCCTAGCTGAAATAAACCTACTGTTTGTACTGTTTGCTGATTCACCTCTACTTCTACGCTACTATGCTGTTTTACTAAATCTGGGATGGGACCGTATTCTGGGCGAGAAGCATGATCAAATAATACCCGATCTAGTAGTTTCAGTTGATCTAGATACTGGTCTACCTCAGGTAGATCAAAGGGTGGGTTGGCTGGATCAATTCCCCATACCAAAATCCCCCGACTCAACCGATTTTCTGGGTTGCGCCATTGGGCAATATCAGCATATAAGGGGCGAATAGATTTTACTCCTTCATAAGCTAAGGTTTGCTGTAATCTTTCTCTTGGAAAGCTTTTGACGTAGAACAATGTTTGAAACTGGGGATTTATTAAAACTAAGTCTGCCTGTAAATTTTGGTGAGGCTTTGTGGCACTATCAAAGAGGGCATCTAAAAGTCCCAGTTGTACAAACATCAGCATATCGGCAAAGGCTATGCCTGCAAGGGCTACTGCTAAGCGTGTTTTTTCTTTTTTTAATTGCAGCCATGCCAAGGGAATGCGGCGAAGGAATTTAGGAAGCATGGTGATAGTTTAAGTTTTTGTTTGAGGTGAGTTAAGGGTGTGACAAATTTTTTTAAGAAACGAACACCGATGCACACAGATGCACACAGATGGGTGATTCGATTTTCGTTATCTTTGAAGGTATGCTATTTTGCATAATGTTTTTAGGATGTTGATTCTTGAGCGATCGCTTTTAGAAATGAAGTAATCAAAAATAGGATCGTCGTTAAATGTATTTGCTAAAATTGCGCTTGCTTCGTCAATTTATGATACTTGCAGTAGGTTAAACTCGGTAGTCATCATGGTTTCACCAGAGTAGATCATTTAAAAGTTGATAAACACCTACGAAGTCGATTTTTGTTATTGCTAGCAAGAAGCTGACTTTCTCTTGATCCTGTTTAATTCCACAGGAGTAAATGATTTTGCAACCAACTGTAACTAAAGTGAACCAAGGATGAATTTTTCTGCGGAACAGTCGAAACCAAACTCGGAAAGTTCTACAAGACTGAATCTTCATATTCTGTAGATTTAGGAGTTTGGTGGTAGTTCTTTGTGATGCTATGAGTATAAGAAAAGCTGGTAATATCAACAGCCATAAACCTGATATAGGCTCAATAAATACACCAACTAGAGAAATTGCCAGAAGATTCCAACCGAGAAAAGCTGGTAGGGTGATTCTCTGAGTTTCCGCCCAGCAACATAGTTGTCCTAAAGTCAAAAGTAGTGGGGCAGCTATCATAAACCAGAAGGCATCTTCTCGATCAAAGTAAGGAGCAAATGGATTAGGAGCAACTGTATTAAATATTCCATTCTGAATTATGTCTGTAAGCGGATCAGCAAAAATCCAGACGCCAACTACAACATGAATGATGCTAATAGCAATCAAAATATATCCGGTAACTCGAAACATACTAAGTCTCCTTTGTTGGAAATAACAAATCATTTTATGACTGGATAATTGAATTAGAAAAATCTTTTCGTTTTTCTAACTGGTGTTGTCGCATGAGTAAAAATAAGGGAAGGGCAAATGAAACACCAATCGTCAGAATACTGAGAACATAAAACTAGAGAAAACGCATTTTTAAGCGTGTTCCTTCCCAAAAGATAAAGACTAAAAGAACTACTGCTGAGACAATTACATCCATGCCAAATAAAGCAGAAATATGGCTAGCAAAAAGCTGTTCCAAAAGTAACTGGATGTTAAAACCGTGTTTTAACAGAAATGCAATGAAATGAGAGTAAGGTAAAGCTAAGCCAAGAATACAAAGTAACAAGTAAGTTGCTTGCAGCATATTCACAAATCTCCTAAGTTTGTTGATTGCATCTATATCAAACATTCGTTATAAATTAGGACAAAACTCTACAACTCAATTGCTGTCTGCACTTGTAAGTTAGTCAAACTACCTACTCGTGTACTATCTTCTGGGTTGAGGTGAATTTTGACTTCAACTACGCGGCGATCTAAATTTTCTCCTGGTTGGTTGCTAAAGACGTTTTGTTTGTTCACTTGCAAGCCGATGTGTGAAACTTTTCCTCGCAACTCTCCAGAAAAAGCCTGTCCGGTAATTACTGCTTGCTGCCCAAGTTGAATTTTGCCAATATCAGTTTGATATACTTCTGCTACTACTAGCATTTGGTTAGTTTGTCCGAGTTCAGCAATCCCAGCATCAGCAATTTTTTCGCCGGCGTGGGTGTGAATCTTGAGAATTTGTCCTGGGAATGGGGCGCGGATATAAGCTTGTTCTAGGTTTGTTTGTGCTTGTTTGAGTGTGGCGATCGCATTGTCTACTTCTGCTTGTGCTGTTTGTACATCAACAGCACGAACTTCGGCGATTTGGTTAAGAGTTGCTTTCGCTGATTTTAATTCTTCTTGTCGAGATGTTTGAATACGTTTGAGGTTGGCTTGGGCTTCGGCTAGTTCTTGTTGTCGGGATGTTTGGATGCGTTGAAGGTTGGCTTGGGCTTCGGCTAGTTCTTGTTGTGCGCTTTGGAATGCTAAGCGTTTGCTATCTAGTAAAGATGCAGAGATTGCCCCGTGTTGATATAGTGTTTGATGGCGTTGGAATTCCAATTTGGCATTCGCCAATTCTGCTGTTAAACGCCCGATATTGGCTTTCTGGGCTTGGGTTTGTGTTTGTTGTTCTGCCCTTAAACGGGCTATGGTTGCTGTTTGTGCCTGAATTTCTGTAGCTTGTTCTGTCTGAATTCGATTAATATTTGCTTGCTGTGCTTGAATTTCTCCGGTTTTTGCCCCTGCTTTTACTTGTGCTAGTTTAGCTTGGGCGATTTTCACTTGTTCTTTGGCTTGGGTGACGGCATCTTGCAAGGGTTTTTGAGAATCTAAAATTGCCAGAACTTGTCCTGTTTTGACGCGATCGCTTTCTTTGACAAGCCATTTATCTAAGCGATCGCCATCTAGCGCTAAAGGTGCAGATAAGCTAATGACTTCTCCTTCTGGTTGCAGGCGTCCGAGGGCTGTGACTTTTTTGACAGGAGGAGTTTCTACAGGTGGAGGTTCAGATTTGCTGAGTAAGCCAGCTTGGGAGATGCCATAGAATGCGATCGCACTAGTCAAGGCAGTGGCTGTTATTACTAATCCGATCAGTTTTTGAGTAGAAGGGTTTGAGAGAAATTGTTGAGTCATGTTTATTTCCTGATTTTTTCAGATAAAGTTTCCTTTTGTCTATTTTCTAGATAGGCAGTTAACATGTTTACCAGCAACTCGCTTTGTTCTGTGTAAGAAATGGTATCGCTTTCAAACATTCGTGCTGAAATTAAGCCGTTAACAAAACAATATATAAACTCAGCGATCGCTCGATCTTCAATTTCTAAATAGCTGGCAAGTGCTTGTATGGCATCATCCCAAACTCTTCTAAGAGTTTGATTATGTAACACCTCAGTTCGTTCTTGCTGCTGATAAAAATCAAGCATTAGTAAATTTTGTTTAAAAAAATAGTCTTCGTTTTTCGCAATAAAATTCATCAAAGTTTTGATGCGTTCTGCTAAAGTTTGGGCATCTCCTGCTTCAGCCAGAAAATTGAGAATATCCTGCTTTGTTAATTCTTCAATCAACTGCAAAAATAAGGCTTCTTTACTAGGAAAGTAATGATAAAGTGTTCCGGTAGAAACCCCTAAACCTTTAGCGATCTCGCGCATCGTGATTGACGCATAGCCTTTTTCAGCAAATAAATCAAAGGATTTCATCAACAATTCTTGGCGATACTGTTCATGATCAACAATCTTCGGCATTGATACAGAAAAATTTTATATCGAACGTTAGTTATATAATAAGCTTACAAGCAAGACTTGGCAAGATATTTGATTTAAATTTTATACAAGTCTCTAGAGATTTTCTGGATCTATGCCAAGCGATCACAGTTTTTCAGCTAATTGCGTAGCCCGTTGTTCAGCAACTTTTGCACGTTCATCTCCAGTTGCTAGCAGCGTACCATCTTGGTAGCACCACCGTAACCACATATCTTGCCTACCTTCAAATTCACCTTGCCAGAGGGTTAAGCCTAAACCGACTTGTTCTAACCAAGTTTCAGAAGTTTCGGAGTAGCGTCTTCCCCTAATTTCATAAACACGCAATTGTTGTTCTCCTAATTGCTGGGTGGGGTCATATACTACGTAATAACTTACCCGCATTTGTTCATAAATTCGTAGTTTATTTCCCAGTTCATCATCTTCTTTATTAGAAACTATTTCAATCGCTACTTCTGGAGGTTTGCCAAATTCCCAAAGCATGTAGCAACGATTTTGCTTTTCCCACCAGTTTTGTGGCACTTGCACATCAAGGCTGAGAAAAACATTGGGTACAATGGCGGGTTGTCTGTAGGTATGGTAAATGCCTACGTTAGACTCAGCTAGAAAAGTTTGGTTTTGTAACGAACTGTAAAGAGAGCTAACTAACAAGCGTTGTTGTTTAGCAGAAGCAAAATTATCCACAGGTGTATCATCTTCGGTAACTAGCTGGCTAGCGTCTGGTATGTAGTAATCATCATTATTGATTAAAAGTTGCTCAACCATGAGTTTACCCACCACTTGAGAGCGATATTTCTAAGTTAGTTGATTCAATAAAACACCTGTAACAATATTAATTAGACCAACTCACACAAGCGATCGCATCTTTCCACAAAACCTATGCTCACCCAAGACAAACAACAACGCAACTGGCAACCCATCATCAAAGAATTTGAAGCAGCAGTTGGTAAAAATGGTGTAGTCCAACGCCGCGAAGAACTGATCACCTATGAATGCGATGGACTGACTAGCTATCGCCAACGCCCGGCGGTGGCGGTGCTACCGAGAACTACTCAACAGGTGGCGGCGGTAGTAAAGATATGCAATAAATATGCTGTTCCCTTTATTGCCCGTGGTTCTGGTACTGGTTTATCAGGTGGGGCTTTGCCCATTGAAAATAGTGTTTTGATTGTCACGTCTTTGATGCGGCAAATACTTGATGTAGATTTAGAGAATCAGCTTGTTGTTGTCCAACCAGGGGTGATTAATAACTGGGTAACACAAACAGTAAGTGGTGCTGGTTTTTACTATGCTCCTGATCCCTCTAGTCAAATTATCTGCTCGATTGGTGGTAACGTTGCGGAAAACTCTGGGGGTGTGCATTGTCTCAAGTATGGTGTGACAACCAACCACGTTTTGGGGTTAAAAATAGTCACTCCTGAAGGCGAAATTTTAGATTTAGGTGGAGAAATCCCCGAAATGCCTGGTTATGATTTAACGGGTATATTTGTTGGTTCGGAAGGAACCTTAGGTATCGCTACAGAAATTACGCTGCGAATCCTCAAAAGTGCAGAATCAATCTGTGTTTTACTAGCAGATTTTACGAGTATTGAAGCGGCGGGGGCGAGTGTTTCTGACATCATCAGTGCGGGGATTATTCCTGGTGGGATGGAAATTATGGATAACCTCAGCATCAATGCGGTGGAAGATGTGACAGCATTAAATGTTTATCCTCGTGATGCAACAGCAATTTTGTTAGTAGAAATCGATGGTTTGGCAGTAGAAGTGGCAGCAAATAAACAAAAAGTTGCGGAAATTTGTAAACAAAATGGTGCGCGTCATGTTACTTCTGCTAATGATCCAGAACAGCGCCTCAAGTTATGGAAAGGACGTAAAGCCGCGTTTGCTGCTGCTGGACATTTGAGTCCAGATTATTATGTGCAGGATGGGGTAATTCCCCGGACTCAATTAGCTTATGTGTTACAAGAAATTGAGGCATTGAGTCAAAAATATGGTTATAAAATAGCGAATGTATTTCACGCTGGGGATGGCAATCTTCATCCACTGATTCTTTTTGATAATTCTGTTCCTGGTGCATTAGAAATAGTGGAAGAAGTGGGAGGAGAAATTCTGAAGTTATGTGTGAGAGTTGGCGGTAGTATTTCTGGTGAACATGGCATTGGTGCAGATAAAAAATGTTATATGCCACAGATGTTTACGGAAGCTGATTTAGAAACTATGCAATGGATACGGCAAGTTTTTAATCCTCAAGGTTTAGCGAATCCAGAGAAGATTTTCCCAACGCCGCGCACCTGTGGAGAAGCTGCAAAGGCTATGGATGAGAGTGGTAAGAAGTTTAAGGCAATAGAAGGGATGGAACGTTTTTAACAGTTATCAGTTATCAGTTATTAGTTAACATGATCTACCTGGGAATGAATTCCCAGGCTAATAGTTGAAGTCTACTAAAGTAAACTATTATTTTATATTCTGACTGCAAGCACAACTATTAGGCAATAATCCAATTACCAGCCTACGCGACAATATAGGTTTCAAGCGGACATAATATCAGTATATAAATATTAAGATTTATAAATTTTAGTTAAATGGAAAATTTTAGTGCAGCGAATGTATGCAAAAATACTAAAAAAGATTAAGTAAATAACTTAAATAATTTTGCCATTTACCTGCAAATAGATTTTGGATTTTAACAAGCAGGACTTATCTAGGTTGATCAAGTATAAGCTTTATTAACTTTTTCATCAGCAGTGCATACGATAAAATTTCGGTCAACACAGACTGAAAATGCTTTGTCTAAAGCAGTTTAAGGCATCTATCACAATTACATATTATGTTACGGAGATGAGGCCTAGTAGAGTCAGTAAACACAATAAAGGACTCTCACATGAATATTAATCCATCGGAATCCACCGCAGAGTTTACACAAGCAGCGTGTCATAAATTCCAAATAGGTAAAGATTTAGAAGATGGGAGTAATCCTAATCAAATATTGAGTGCGATCGCTCAACGAATTTGCCAATCTTTTGATTTAAATACGATTCTGAATTTCACAGTTACAGAATCACGCAGGTTCTTATTGAGCGATCGCGTACTGATTTACCGTCTTAATTCTCATGGTAGCGGGACTATAGTTGCAGAATCTACTATTGTTCCGGGTAAGCCATTGTTGGGAATGAAGATCACAGACACTTGCTTTAGCGCCAAGCACGCAGAACGCTACAAGCGGGGTTGTATCCAGATTATAGAAGATATTTATGCTGCCGGGCTGCATCCTTGTCAGATAGATTTCTTATCCTCTTTGCAGATCAGAGCTAATCTGGTAGTACCAATTTTATGCCAGCAGGATCTTTGGGGATTGCTAATTGCCCAGCATTGTTGTGAATCACGGCAATGGCAACAAGTAGAAATTGATTTACTCAAACAATTAGCAACCCAACTTAGTATTGCCATCCAACAGGCACAACTACATCAACGGGTGCAGTATCTGCAAACCGAAATGAAGTTGCAGCATAAATGCTTGGTGCAAAATATCACTGAGCAAATCCGTGATTATATAGATACAGAAAAGATTTTAGCAACTGCTATTGCTGAATTAGCAAAGGTGTTGCAGGTCGAGCGTTGTCACATTGAATTATATGATAATAGTCAGACTTTCACTACTGTTGCCCACGAGTACACTATCATCCCTCCTGTGTACCAAGGAATGAAACGATGGGTTAGAGATTTTCCCGAACTGTATCACTCACTATTACAAAAACAGTCACTGCAATTTAGTGAAGTTTTACGAGATTGGAATCCAAATTTAGTTGTAGTGACACAGCTAGCTTGTCCCATTTTTGATGCCGAAATAGTGATGGGAAATATTTGGCTGACTAAAGTCACTCAAGAACTGTTTGCAGAATGGGAAATTAAACTAGTACAGCAAGTAGCGAATCAATGTGCGATCGCGATTCGTCAAGCCAGACTTTATCAGCTAGCCCAGACACAAGTAAACCAACTCGAAAAACTTGAAAACCTCAAACACGAATTTCTCAGATCCCTTTCTCATGAATTGCGAACACCAATCACCAGTATTAGCCTAGCTGTACAAACTCTAGAAGCAATTATCAAGCAAGAAACAGTATTTAATACAGACATAGTGTCACAACTATTACAGATTTTACAGAACGAGTGTCAGCGAGAAAGCAAACTGATTAACGATTTACTCTCACTTACATATTTAGAAGCGGAAGCTGATATTTTAACTGTAATCACGATTGATCTCAACAGTTGGCTTCCTCCGATTGTGGAATCTTTTCGAGAAGTGACTATTTGTCAGCAACAACAGTTATTTTTGCATCTGGCTGCGGAACTGCCGCTTTTGGAAACAGATATTACTCATCTAGAACATATAGTTACAGAATTACTCAGCAATGCCTGTAAATATACTCCTGCGGGCGAATCAATTACCGTTACTGCATCTGCAACAGAGCAAACTGTAGAGATTAGCATTAGCAATTCTGGTGTTGAAATTGCAACCAATGAACTGGTACGTATTTTCGACCCATTTTACCGCCTTCCTCAACATAATCCTTGGCAATATGGTGGCACTGGACTCGGATTAGCACTAGTGCAGAAGCTGGTCAAACATTTAAAAGGCTCAATCCGTGTCGAAAGTACAGCAGCCTCTACTACCTTTATCTTAGTTTTACCCAGAGTGATCGCTATGTGAAGAAGGATGAAGGATAAAGGGTGAAGTATGTATTTATACGTAAAAATCGGAACACTGTAACTGTATGAATCTTGTATAAAAAAATTTAAATATTTGTACCAAGCTGACTAAATTAATTTTTCATGGAAACTCCATAGAAGATGGTATATTTTTTCGTAAATACAACTTAAAATATGTCAGTGCTAATACTACTGTAAGCTAATTAAAAATATTTGGGTAATAAATATACACGGAGACATCCGGGACGAAAACTCTAATATCTGCTATTTAAATAATTATGAGTGACTGGAATAAGCAGAAGTTATCTAATAGTGCGACAATGCGGCTTTTATCTGTAGCATTGACTTTGGCATTTCTCAATATAGCAGGGCAAGCATTAGCACTAGGAAGAGGAAATAGCGGTCCCCAAGTCACAAGTATTCAGAGATGTTTGCAAAGGTTAGGGTACTACAATGGCCCAATCAATGGCAATTTTGGTCCCTTGACAGAAAATGCTGTTAAAAAATTCCAGCAAGCAAAGAAGATTCCTACAATTGGCCAAGTGGGGCCACAAACTCAACGTGCATTGCAAGCTGCATGTCAACCTCGGCAATCTAACAGTAGCAGTAGTAATGTTCTCAAGGTAGGTAGTAGGGGAGCAGCAGTCACACAACTACAACAATCTTTGCGAACATTGGGTTACTATAAAGGCCTGGTAACAGGTTATTTTGGTCAAGAAACAGAGCAAGCTGTGATTCGATTCCAGCAATCTAAAAGATTGCAAGCTGATGGTGTGGCTGGTGCAAACACTTTGCAAATAATACGTACCAGTTTGGCATCAAGACCAAGTAATAGTGTTGGTGGAATTGATAAATATCCCAATGCCTTGAATGAAGGTGATGCAGGTCCGCAAGTATTACAATTACAAAAGAATTTAGCACAGTTGGGTTATTTTCAAGCGAATCCTACAGGTAATTTTGGCTCTGTCACCAAAGATGCTGTAGTACGTTTTCAGCGTGATTACGGACTCACAGCTAATGGTATTGTCGATGGACAAACTTGGACAGCAATATCCACCAATGCAAACTATGCCAATAACAAAACTTCTGGTTGTTCATCAACAAGCGGTTTTATCTGTTTGGGTGAAAACAGTCCGCGCGTTGTCGCCGTGCAACAAAGTTTACGTCAACAGGGGCTCTTTAATCGCGAGATTACAGGTTACTACGGTACAGAAACTAGAGATGGTGTTGCCCAATTTCAGCAAACTGCTGGACTCAATCCCACTGGATTTGTAGATTTTCAAACCTGGCAAGCATTGGGATTAACTAATAACAACTCTACAGGAGGAGAAAACCCCAATATTGAAAACCGCTATGTGGTAATTGTACCAATTCGCGATGTCAATACTCTTGAGCAAGTTCGTCAATTTGTGCCCCAAGCATTTGCAGTCAAATCAAAACTGGGAGATTATGTCAATGCTGGCGCATTTCGCGATCGCCCCGAAGCCGAAAGACGTTCTAGTCAGTTACGCGATCGCGGTTTTGATGCACGGGTAGAATATTTTTAAAGCTTGAGTTGATAAATCATAGCTTAATAAACATACACTTCTATGTATGGATGTTAACAAAATCATCCACATGGATGAAGTTTAATCACTGCTACTCTTAATAAAACAATAGTATTAAAACCTACACAATATTACTCAAGCTCTGCTTATGCTTATGAAATGGTATAATGAACCACCAGTGTGGGAGCAACAAGAGGGCATTATTACTGTTACTGCTGGTGCAAAAACAGATTTTTGGCGTAGAACTCAGTATTGTATCCGTGACAACGGCAATTTTTATTATCAAGAAGTTACAGGGGACTTTACTGCTCAAGTCAAAATTATCGGCAATTATCAAAACTCATGCGATCACGCAGGATTGATGATTCGCATAGATGAAAAAACTTGGCTTAAATCCAGCATTGAATTTGTCAGCGATTTACATTACGTCAGCGCTATTGTCACTCACAACGACTCCAACTGGTCAATTTTACCATTAGCACAGAATCCTGATTGCTTATGGTTGCGATTGCAGCGCCGAGGCGACACCGTAGAAATACTATATTCACTTAATAGCACAGATTACATTAAACTAGAGGTGGCATACTTAACTCAGCAACCAACAGTGCAAGTAGGATTAGTATGTGCCTGTCCCCAAAGCGATGGTTTTCAGGTAACATTTGAGGATTTTCAAATTCAAACTCATAGTCATTAATCCAACTCGAAAGTCGAATTCCCAAATTAAGCAAAGGAAATTATCTTTAACTACTTTTGTTGTCACCAACGAAAAATCTATCTGTGTCCATCGGTGTACCCTGCGGGAAGCCGAAGAAGGCGCGTCTACGATTTATAAAAAATATTTTACTAAGCTCATAAATCAAACCGGATTCCAATAGACACATTTGCCATTAAAATAACTTGGCACAGCAAAAAGCTAGAGGCTAAAAATAATGACAGAAGCTCGGATTGGAATTATAGGTGGCAGTGGTTTATACAAAATGGATGCCCTCAAAGACGTAGAAGAAGTGAAGGTTGATACGCCCTTTGGCTCGCCTTCTGATGCAATAATCTTAGGAACTTTAGATGGTACGCGCGTAGCTTTTTTAGCTCGTCATGGTCGTAATCATACGTTTCTACCTTCAGAGTTGCCATTCCGCGCTAACATCTATGCGATGAAGCAATTGGGTGTGGAGTATTTAATTTCGGCAAGTGCGGTGGGTTCTTTGAAGGAAGAAGCGAAGCCATTGGATATGGTAGTTCCTGATCAATTTATTGATAGAACTAAAAATCGGATTTCTACGTTTTTTGGAGAAGGAATAGTTGCTCACATTGCCTTTGGTGATCCAGTTTGTCATAATTTAGCTGGAGTTTTAGCAGATGCGATCGCTTCTCTCAATTTCCCAGATGTTACCCTGCATCGTAGCGGTACTTACGTATGTATGGAAGGGCCAGCATTTTCTACCAAAGCAGAATCAAATCTTTACCGCAGTTGGGGTGCAACAGTAATTGGAATGACAAACTTACCAGAGGCAAAGTTAGCACGAGAAGCTGAAATTGCCTATGCAACTTTAGCACTAGTAACTGATTATGATTGTTGGCATCCAGACCATGATAGCGTCACAGTAGAAATGGTAGTAAATAATTTACAACGCAATGCTGTCAATGCCCAAAAAGTAATTCAAGAAACAGTGCGGCGATTGAGTGATAATCCACCACCTAGCGTTGCTCATTCAGCATTAAAATATGCAATTTTGACATCATTGGATAAAGTGCCAACAGCAACAAAAGAAAAATTAGGATTGTTGTTGAAAAAATATATTTAATTCCTAAGAGGCGAAGCTTTTGGTGAGTAATTTTTTCTATTAAATAAAAAAATACTATTTCCATGCTTCGCCTTCAGATAATTATTACAAAACTGATAACTGTTAACTGAATATGTTACCAACAGATTTACTTCATCATCGACAAAATGGGGAAGAAATTATCCCAAAAAGATTAAAACTGGATTCTAAACATATAGAGTTAGCCAACGAATTAATTAGTTCTTTTCAAGAATCAGTAGGAAAAACCCAAGGTACGCTAGAACGTCAATTATTAGAATTAGAAGGTGACACAACCGACTATAAAATGAAGCGGGGTTTAGCTTATCTGCTCAAAAGTAGTTTTTGTACATTTGAAGTCGTCAGTCCCTTAGAACCCCAAATGTTAAGAGAAAAGGTGTTTGCTTTAGCAGCTAAATCCGTTCCAAGCCCGGAATTGACACAAGTGACATTAAAAAATATAGCTGATAATTTAACTCAAGAACTCGAACGAGAAGTTTTACCACAGCAAGTCCGTGATGGATTATATGCTGACTTGTTAGAGAATAAAATTCTCACTACTTTTGATGCACCAAAACCGGAAGCATTATTGCATAGATATAATTTATCGCAAGTGCAGGGTGTATTTTATAAAGCCAGTCAATTAGTATTAAATGCTCATCGAAATGTTCCTGGTGAATACAAGTTGTTATTTCGCTATTTAAAATTATTTCAATTGATGGCATATATCGAAGGTGATGCCGATCATGGATTTACAATTACAATTGATGGACCGACGAGTTTATTTAATCCTAGTACGCGGTATGGTTTAGCGATCGCTAAACTTATTCCAGCTTTATTGCACGTCACCAAATGGAGTCTTTCTGCAACACTACAAGTCCGTGATTTTTATACAGAAACCTGGAAAACTGGACGTTTCACCCTTAATTCTGAATGTGGGTTAGTAACTCATTACCCACCAGGTAAACCTTACGATAGTATGATCGAAGCATCCTTTGCTGATAAATGGGATGCACTGAAAAGTTGTTGGGTGTTAGAGCGAGAAGTTGATTTAATTCCTATTCCTGGTAGTGTGATGATTCCGGATTTTCGGTTAGTGCATCCCGATGGACGTAGTTTTCTCTTAGAAATTATTGGTTATTGGCGACCGGAATATTTACAAAAAAAGTTTGCTCAAGTCCGGCGCGCCCAATGTGATAATTTAATTTTGGCAATTTCTGAACGTTTGAATTTGGATAAAGTTGGTGTCAAATTAAACGATGTTCCCGCCAGAATAGTTTGGTTCAAAGATAAATTATTGCCAAAATCTATATTAGCTGTTATAGAGTAAAATACACAGTTCGTAGTAAGCACTTTAGTGCTTGTGAAAACATTGGCTGATGTAAATTGCAGCGATGCCCAAAATCGTTTTTTGATAATCGAACACCGATGGATACCGATGGACACCGATGGGTTATTTGTGTGTATTTTATAATTTGTACGTCTGAGGTGAATTAATCATTGTTTTTAGAGAAGCGATACCAATAATCCATCTGTGTGCATCTGTGTTCATCTGCGTTCGATTATCAAATATCTAGTGGTTTGCGATGAACTCCAGTAGAGGAAAATATTTTAGTAATATTTGCTAAAATAATATTTTTAGGGCGAATATCAAGAATCTTACCATAATCTCAATTACTGCCTTTAAGAGTAGGGAATCCTGTTTGTAGCCAAGCAATCATCATCAAAATATTAAGTATGCTACTAACAGATTTACGAACAATTTATGAGCGTGACCCCGCAGCCCGTAACTGGCTAGAAGTATTATTTTGCTATCCTGGACTGCAAGCTTTGCTGTTCCATCGCATTGCCCATTGGTTGTACAAGAAAAATATTCCATTTATTCCCCGCCTCATTTCTCAAATCAGTAGGTTTATCACTGGGATTGAAATTCACCCAAGAGCAAAAATTGGTCGGGGTGTATTTATAGACCATGGCATGGGAGTGGTGATTGGCGAGACGGCAATTGTAGGTGATTATGCCCTGATTTATCAAGGTGTTACCCTTGGCGGTACTGGTAAAGAAACTGGTAAGCGCCATCCGACTTTAGGTAACAATGTCGTTGTTGGTGCAGGTGCAAAGGTATTAGGCAATATCCAAATAGGAGATAATGTCCGTATTGGTGCAGGTTCAGTAGTACTGCGCGACGTACCTAGCAATACAACTGTAGTTGGTATTCCTGGACGTATCACTCGTTGCGAAAATACAAAAGTAGATGTTTTGGCTCACAATCAACTGCGGGATGTAGAAGCTGAAGCAATTCGAGCTTTATTTGAACGTGTGAAAGAACTAGAACAACAAGTAGAAAAGTTGGAAGTGAATTTACATATGTCTGTCACTCAAGTAAATCAAGAAATTAGATGTAGTCGTGATTCTGTGATTGAAGATTTTTTAGATGGATCTGGGATTTGAAGTTTAGTTAGGGTTGTCATTTATTATTTGTCATTGGTAAGGATTTTATGTTTATCTACTTTTCTTAACATAGTTAGGTTGATTTTCACTCACCTACTTAAAGCAAAGGATTGAAATCTTTGGTTGATAGCAGAACTCATACCATTTTGGATTTTGGATTGGAAATTGCCTTCTGTGTCCGGGTTGGGTGAATCCATCTGTCAATTAGTATCATCTAAAGATAACTCAATAAAAGAATGAGTAGGGGCGTACACCTGTACGCCCCTAGTTTCTTAAAAATAAAGAATTCATAATATTAGAGATTGTACTTAGCTAAAAAATGTCAATATAAATAAGACACTTAGTTTAGCAGTAAACTGATTTCTCTCTAATGATACAAGCCCCCACAAAAATCTGTGGGGTCAATCCAAAATCCAAAATATAAAATCCAAAATTGTTTGACCTATGGATTGCAAAACTGCAACTTTAGTCTACCAAAATGAAAATCATCTAGAAAAAATCCAGGAAATTTTTCCAGAAGCTTGGAATTTTTTAGAAGAAGTATCTTTTGCCTACGTTCAGAAAGAGCCAGATAAATTCGATGCTGCTGTCAAAGAAATAGTTGGCGAAACACCTTTCCAATTTAGAATGGTTCACCGGGATGACAGAGATCAACTCACAAAAGACCTTTCTGATTTATTAGGAGATATTACCTCAAGATTACTGCTAGAAAAACATTTTTCAGAAGTAGTCGGTCAGCCAGTATTTTTTAGTACTATTTGTTGTAACAGTCACCTTACTTCTGACCATGAATTAACTTTAGAAGAAGTTTTACCTCTACAACGTGCAGCAGTGAAGTTACAATAAGGGTTAGTAGTTAGTAGAGACGCAATTAATCGCGTCTGTACATTAGTAGTTAGTAGTTTAACTGATAGCCAGTTCTACCCAACTGTGACACCAATAAAGGTTAGTAGTTAGTAGTTCACCACTAACCACTAACCACTAACCACTAACCACTAACTAATTAGCGAATTTTCCTACCAGTTAGTACTTCCCGTACATCAAGCATAGCTGTGTAGGTAGGTAAGATATGCAAAGTTTCGTGATCTGGGGTATTTGCCAAAGCTGTGTTGATAGCTTGTTGCAAATTTTCTTCGACAATCAATTTACAAGTATTTTGAGGTGCGGGATCGCTGTAGCGAAGACGCAGAGCCATATCATAGGCGCGATCGCCACTCACTATGAGAGTTCCTCCCCGTTGGACTAGTTTCTCTGTATCTACATCCCAAATCCAGGAAACATCCTCGCCATCTTGAATGCGATCATTTAATACTAATAACGTTGTTTGATGATGACTTTGGGTCACAACTCGAATAGTTTCATTTGTCCCCACAGGATTTTTTGATAATAAAATTCGTACTTGTTTCCCATTAATATTTAGTTCTTCCGCACGACCAAAAGCAGGTTGAAACTTAGGTATAGCATCACGAATAGTCGCTTCATCAATTCCCAATTCAATGGCGGCAGTAGCAGCTGCTAAAGTATTGTATTTGTTGTACAAGCCAATGAGAATTTGCGGCCATTGGCTACTATCAATAGTTGGTTTGCTTCTAGTAAAACTACAACTGGGACAAGTATATTCGCCCATATGAGATAAATAAACGCCTTTATAATCTAAAGCGTGTCCGCAACTGGGACAATAGATAGAATCAACAGCATGGGGAATCGCTTCTAAATACTGTTCTGGTTCGTTTAAACCAAAAAATGCAACTTGTTGTTGAGATAACTGCTGACCAAGATAGCAAATTGTCGGGTCGTCAGCATTGGCAACAATAATAGTTTCAGGGGGTAAAGTTGCGATCGCACTTCCCCAACGTTTACTAATTGTGTCTACTTCTCCATATCTATCCAGTTGATCACGGAACAAGTTTAAACAGAGAATCAGTTTTGGTTGAATTGGAGCTAAAACCCTGGGTAGGATATTTTCATCTACTTCTAAAATGGCGTAATCTACATCTAGCGAACCTACCAAATTTGTGCTTTCCATTAACGCTGTCATCAAGCCATTTTCTAAATTCGCACCCGTGGAATTATGAGCAACACAAAAACCTTGGCGTTCTAAAATCTCCCGTAAGAACAGCGATGTGGTAGTTTTGCCATTTGTGCCAGCAACAAGAATCACCCCATTTTTCACCTGCTGACTCAACAATGGCAACAAACGGGGTTCAATACGACGTGCGATCGCACCAGGTAAAACAGACGCCGCACCCAAACGTAGCGATCGCACCATCAAAGTTACGCTTTTAGCTATAGAGACAGCCAAACCCAGCCGCAGTTTATCTATGAATTGAATTTTGTTTTCCACAACCATATCCTAATCGGCAATTTAACAGTTATCAGTTATCAGTTATCTTGATCACTGTTCACTGTTGACTGATTTAATCCTGTGAGTTTAGCGAATCCTGGGTAAAAATACCAGACAATTTAATTCATAATTTATTCAGAGATACAAAGCTTTACGCCCTTATAGTAGATGGTGGTGAGTTATACCCAAAATCTAAAATCCTGTTAGCAAATGACTAATGCCTTTTTTCACGAACAATTGCAACGCACACCAGCACTAATGCATAAACTGCGGGACTTCTCCATTACCATTTGTGGTGCTGGGGCTTTGGGTGCAAATATCACTGAAAATCTAGCCCGTTCCGGTTTTGGCAAGTTGCGGGTAATAGATAGAGACAGAGTTGAGGAACGTAACCTTTCTACTCAACCTTACTACCGTTCCGATGTTGGCGCATATAAAGCCAAAATCCTCACCAATAATCTTTACCGTGCTTTGGGTGTCACAGTCGATGGGCGTCCGAAAGAATTAACATCAGCCAATGCAGGACAATTATTAGCAGATAGTGCTTTGATTATTGACACCTTTGATAACAGCAGCAGCCGACAAGCTGTGTTTGATTACTCTACTAATTCTCAGATACCTTGTCTGCATGTAGGTTTAGCTTCAGATTATGCAGAAATCATCTGGAACCAAATTTATCGTGTACCTTCACCTGCTAATGATGATATCTGCGACTACCCCCTGGCACGCAACTTAGTTATCCTCGCAGTAGCAGTTGCTTGTGAAGTTATCGTTAATTTTGTAGCTACAGGGAAGCAGCAGAGTTTTACTGTTACCTTAGCTGATTTTGCCGTTCAGCCTTTTAACGTATAAAGTTAGTACAGATTGGGAATTAAATTATGGAGCAAAATCAGCATCAACAGCGCCGCGTCGCTGATCAAGAGTTTCAAAAATCCCTAGACCAACTGCAACAAATTTTACAAGATGATTCTACACAAATAGAAGAGACACCCCAATCCCCCAGTAATCATGAAAGCGATCGCCAAATAGCCGAAAGTTCCTCAATCATTGATTTAGATGTATGGGAAGACGCAGTTGCTGATATCGAGCAATATTTGCAGCAAAGAGGAAAAAGTTAATTGTCAATGGTCATTGGTTAGTAGTTAGTACAGACGCGAGGAACATCGCGTCTGTACATTATTAGTTAATTGTTGGTAGTTGATTGCTTACTACCCCTCACACCCCTCATACTCCCCACCTTCCCCACCTCCCCACCTCCCTACTCCCCTCTCTGTCTTCGCGCTTCGTATAACATCAATGCAGATGCGATCGCTACATTCAGTGACTCTACTCCAGGATTGAGAGGAATTTTTACGCTTGTATCTGCCATTGCAGCTAATTCTGTTGACAAACCAGCACCTTCATTCCCTAATAAAATTAAACTTGGCTGATGCCAGTCTACTTCCCAGTAAGTTAAAGTTGCACTCGGCAGGGTGGCGATCACTTGCATTCCCGCCTGTTTAGCTTGCATGAGTGTCGCTTTTAAATCTGGACTTACTGCCATCGGCAGACGGAACCATTGTCCAGCAGTAGCTCGTAATACCTTAGGATTATCTAAATCTACACTATCTGTACTGAGCCACAACCCACTTGCCCCAGCCGCCGCCGCAGCGCGAATAATTGTACCCAAATTACCAGGATCTTGCACTGTTTCTAGGGCCAATACCACACCAGTAAATGGTATGGGAGTTGGAGAGACATCCCGTTTCGCTAGCGCCACAACTCCATCTGGTTGCACTGTGGTAGCGATCGTCGCCATCACTTCTTCACTGACAATTTCTGTGCGATCGCTCTTTTGACAAGCCTCTTCCCATAACATCGGATGGGATATTTGCCACTGTTGGGTACAACACACCACTGCAAGCGGATAATTTACTGCACAAGCTTCCTCCAACAAGTGTGTTCCCTCCAGTAGGAACAATTGCTGCTTATGCCGTTCCTTAGCAGCGTGGAGTTTTCTAATTTGCTTAACTAAAGAATTCTGTAAACTCGTCAACATAAGAAGGATGAACTATCAAGGATGAAGGCTGAAACTTTATCCTTCATCTTTTATCCCTTAAATTTTAGATGCGGAACCCGGGACTTGAACCCGGAAGCCTTGTGGGCACTAGAACCTGAATCTAGCGCGTCTGCCAATTCCGCCAGTTCCGCTTGCGAAGTTGTGTAATGACCGTTTTCTATTATTACTACATTTTTCATAGGTGTCAACTAATAATTTTTGTTGGTGGTCAATGGTTAATTGTCATCTGTCATTGGTTAGTGGTTAGTAGAGACGCGAGGAACATCGCGTCTGTACATTAGTAGTTGATGGTTGCTTATTCCTCACACTCTTCCCACTCCTCACACTCTTCCCACTCCTCACACTCCCCACCTCCCCGACTCGTGCCAGAAATCTACTTGCAGATGTGATGCAAGCATGTGGACAAATTAAATCTTTCCTGTAGAATCAAAACCAACTTAAAATTTGTAAAATTTATAGTTTTTTGGAGGGTAGGCTTATTAATCCTTCTAGCAGCTTACCAGATGCTAAATTGTCATCTGTTGCAGACTCCTCAGTCTTGCAGATCTGTGGTGGGTATCCGTTGCAAGGCCATGTCAAAATCAGTGGGGCAAAAAATTCAGCACTAGTAATTATGGCTGGAGCCTTGCTGTGTTCGGGAGACTGTCACATCCGTAACGTACCTTTGTTAGCGGATGTAGAGCGGATGGGTCAGGTATTGTCAGCTTTAGGTGTTCGTTTACAGCAAAATGGTGATTTTTTAGACGTAAATGCTAGTGAAATTACTTCATCCAAAGCTCCTTACGAACTAGTTACCCAGTTGCGAGCCAGTTTTTTTGCGATCGGCCCTATCCTAGCGCGCTTAGGAGTAGCGCAGATGCCATTACCAGGGGGTTGTGCCATTGGGGCCAGACCAGTGGATCTCCATGTGCGCGGACTACAAGCAATGGGAGCCGAGGTACAAATTGAGCATGGCATTTGTAATGCCTACGTCCCTGGCAAAAACCGCCGCCTGAAGGGAGCAAAAATCTACCTAGATATTCCCAGTGTGGGAGCCACAGAAACGCTGATGATGGCAGCAACTCTGGCAGAAGGTGAAACAATCATCGAAAACGCCGCCCGTGAACCAGAAGTTGTGGATTTGGCAAATTTCTGTATTGCGATGGGGGCAAAAATTCAAGGTGCAGGAACGAGTACGATTATAATCGACGGTGTTCCCAAATTACATTCTACAGAGTATAGTATTATACCTGACCGCATTGAAGCAGGAACTTTTCTAGTGGCGGGGGCAATAACCCGTTCCGAACTGCTTCTCTCGCCAGTAGCCCCAGACCATCTGGTACCAGTGATTTCCAAATTGCGGGAGATTGGCGTGAGTGTGGTTGAAGAAACACCAGACTGCTTACGTGTCCTCAAATCCGAAAGACTGATAGCCGCAGACATTGAAACCATGCCCCATCCCGGCTTTCCTACGGACATGCAAGCGCCGTTCATGGCTTTGCTTGCGATCGCAGAAGGCGATAGTCTCATTAATGAAACCGTATTTGAAAACCGTCTGCGTCATGCCTCAGAGTTAAATCGCTTGGGGGCAGACATTCGTGTTAAGGGTAACACTGCCTTTGTACGGGGAGTACCGTTGTTATCTGGCGCACCCGTGATTGGCACTGATTTACGAGCCGCAGCAGCTTTAGTTGTCGCCGGTTTGGCAGCAGATGGTAAAACCACTATTCAAGGACTGCGCTACCTTGATCGCGGCTATGATCGCCTTGATCTCAAATTACAGGAGTTAGGAGCAAAAATCCAACGTTTACCTTGTTCAGAGGTAAAAACAGAAATTGCCCCTAGCACTATCAATCCTTTGGTTAATAGTTAGTACAGACGCGATGTTCCTCGCGTCTGTACATTAGGTTGATGGTTGGTTGTTGGTTGGTAGAGACGCGATTAATTGTGTCTGTACATTAGTAGTTATACCAATTCAAATAATGTTTGCGACAGATAACCCCACCCGCCTAACCCCACCCTCCCCTTGGAAAGGGGAGGGTTGGGGTGGGGTCTTATATAATCCATGTGTTGTATTCTTTTTTCAAATTGGTATTAGTTATTGGTTGCTAAATTTTTAACCACTAACCAATAACCACTAACCAATAACCACTCACCAATAACCACTCACCAATAACCACTCACCACAAACAACAAACAACAAACAAATAACAACTAACAACTAATAATTCTTCTCGCTATACTAGGCTTTGTAGGGCTGGTATCAAACCAACTCCATTACAACCTCACTACTTCCAACTTGCTTTGCTATGTTATCCTCCAAAACTCAGCTAATTGGTCTGAAAGCCGATTCATTTCGTCACCCGCTAGACCTAGAAGCAACCAAAGCGCTAAAACAGATTCCCGGTATAGATATGATGGTGCGAAATTTCTTGGGACCAGTGGCTGAGCAGTTATTTTATGTGGAAAACATTGCATCTAGTATTTTGGTAGGTGAAAACCAATTACCGCATTTACATAAACTATTATTAGAAGCTTGTCATATTTTAGATATGGAGCCACCCCAGTTGTATATAAGACAACATCCGGCTCCGAACGCTTATACTTTTGCGATGCGGGGAAAGCAGCCTTTTGTAGTGCTGCACACTTCCTTAATTGATATGCTCACACCAGAGGAGACTCAAGCAGTCATTGCCCATGAACTCGGACATCTTAAATGTGACCACAGCGTTTATCTGACACCAGTAAATATATTAATTTTGGCGGCAGCAACTTTGCCTAATATTGGTGCGGTTATTGCCCAAGCAATCCAAGCACAACTTTTAGAATGGGTACGTTGTGCTGAATTTACATGCGATCGCGCCGCATTATTAGCAACCCAAAATCCCAAAGCTGTGATGTCTGTGTTAATGAAGTTAAGTGGTGGTTCACCAACTCTCGCACCACAGCTTAACCTAGATGCTTTTATTGAGCAAGCCCGCGCCTACGATGACATCAGTAAAACCGAACTAGGCGAAATGCTCAAAGCAACTCGGACAGCACAATTAACCCACCCAGTACCAGTACTACGGGCGCGAGAAATAGACCGTTGGGCAAGTAGCAAAGAATATGAAAGCTTATTGCAAAATCCAAAGTTAGAGTTTGGTAGTGAGTCAAAAACTGTCGGTAGATGGCGTAACTGGTAGATATTGCTCACAGCCCTTAGTGATTGGAAGTAAGTCGGGTGTGTGAAGCTTACGCACCACTTTTTAGGCGGCGTGATAGCTTCCGCCCACAACTCATCCTACACAAGATTTACTAAGCGTGCGATCGCCGTTAGTAGAAACCGATTATTTCATTTCGGTTATTCTGACAAGAGCCAAATACATTTAATTGATAGATTAATTTTTAGAAACCAAAAATTATGTTGTTATAAGCTGAAGAGATATGAGCAACTTATTTCCTCAGAATCAAGGCTCTTCTAAGAATGAATTGAATAGTCATAACTCACTGTCACAATACATCCAATCCATGAGTCCAGAAGTGTTGACTCATTTATCTAAGCCTGTTTCCCAAGATGCTTTGCAATTAATCATGCAAGCTGTGACGCACAAGTTGAACAGCTTAACTACAGAACAGTTTAATGGCTTAATTGCTACTAACCGCGAAACCTTGGGTATGTTGCTAGGTGAAGCGATGGTGGATGGTTATTTTTTACGCAACGCCGAACAGAGAATGGAAATGGAGAAATTGTTGCCTTCTATGGAAACCAATTTATCAGACTAAAAGCCAACAGCAAAATGAACGAGCATCGCCTATATCTTAACTCATGTCAATTACATCATCTGGTGTTGCTGAATCAAGATATGAATTTACAATTCACGGGTATGTAGAGATGTAGCAATGCTAAGTCTCTACAAGGATTTGGCATTTAATTACAAAAATGTATGCAAACACAGAACCAAATTCAGCAATGCCGGATTGAGCGATCGCACTCGCTTAACTTATAATTGTTACCAAAATAGCTTTCATCACCAGTAAAATTTTGTAGTTAGATTTGCCGGGGTGAAATTGTAAAATCACATCTAATGCGAAAAGAATAATACATCTGTGTACATCTGTGTGCATTGGTGGTCGATTCTCAAAAATAAATTGTGTTGTGGTTGCAATTCACATCAAGCGTAAATCCAACTTTTGATCAAAAAGCAATGAAAAAAGTTTTGTTCTCTGGATTACTACTAATCTTACTCCCGTTAACAGCTTGTTCTGAAGCTTCCCAAACTACTGGTGTAAAAAAAGTCCAACCCTTAGTCACAGGTGCAATACCCGACCAAGATCCAGAGAAGTTGCAGCGCCAGTATAACAAGCTAGCAGCGTATTTACAGCAAGAATTAGGTGTACCTGTAGAATACAAACCTGTGACTGATTACACCGCAGCAGTCACAGCCTTTAAGGTGGGAGACTTAGATTTAGTATGGTTTGGCGGATTGACTGGGGTGCAAGCCAGATTGCAAGTACCAGGTGCAGAAGCGATCGCGCAACGGGATGTAGATAAAAAATTCCATAGTGTTTTCATTGCCAACAAAAAAACAGGTTTACAACCATTCCAAAATACTAACGATCTCCAAAAACTCAAAGGCAAAACCTTTACCTTTGGTAGCGAATCTTCTACCTCCGGGCGGTTAATGCCTCAATATTTTCTGGAACAAGCTGGCGTCAAACTCACAGATTTTAAAGGTCAGCCAGGCTTTTCTGGTGATCATGATAAAACTATCAAATTAGTAGAAGCAGGAACTTATGAAGTCGGTGCTGTAAATGAAAAAGTATGGTCAAAACGTGTCGATTCCAAAGAAGTAGATTTAAATAAAGTAGAAGTTATTTGGCGTACTCCTGCTTATTATGATTACCATTGGGTAATTAACCCCCAGGTCAAACAACGCTACGGTGAAGATTTTGTCAAAAAAGTTCAGGCTGCTTTCTTCAAACTAGACCCCAAAGTGCCAGAACAAAAGGAAATTCTCGACCTATTACAAGCAAGTAAATTCATTCCTACCCAGAATGAAAACTACAGACAAATTGAAGAAATCGGTCGGGAAATTGGGAAAATAAAATAAAAGTTATTTCCAGAGCGAAGAAAGATTTCTGGAAAAGAGAATTTTATAATTGAATTTAATTATTAGTAGTGAAACACAATTTGATCAAATTGGAAAAATTGAGCATACAGAAAAAGGTTTGAAGAAATTGCTACAAGATATAAATTTGAAACAATTTGCCTTTACAAAGAGTTTATACCTGTTATTACTACTGTTAATGAGTGTACTGGTACAAAGCTGTGAATCCAAACCAACAGCCAAGTTAACCGTAAATATAAATGTGAATGGATGTTCAACTCAATACCAAACAAACCTCTGGACTGGTAGCCCAGTGACAGATTTGGCAACCCTTGACCGCGTCAGCAGTGAAACCACAGAAATTACTGGATGTGGAATTGATGAGTTAGAGTACTCATTTAATGTTTCACCCGTAGTCGCAAAAATAGAATTTGAAATCGACGCAGAGGAAGTAACAGCTTTTGTACCAATGCAAAAAGGTGTCACTGCCCCTAAACCCTTTATTGATGGCGATATTTCTCTGGAAAGTATTAACGTCAAGGTAGATTTCCCTAACGGTAATCCGTCTTCTGTTGAGGGTTCCTATCGCGTTTCCAAGTAACAAGATTAAAGTTTTCACCTATGAACCCACATGCACCAATTTTTGCACTCAAAAACGTCAGCAAAAAATTTGGTCAATTTGCATCTCTGGTTGACATCAACTTGGAAATTTATCCTGGTGAAAGAGTTGCCTTTGTTGGTTCTAGTGGTGCAGGCAAAAGTACGCTGCTTAGCTTACTCAATGGTTCCTCCCAACCTACCCAAGGTCAAGTTTGGATACTTGATCGCAACATAGCACGTCTGCGTCCTAAATTGCGGCGACAAGTGCAACGGCAAATTGGTACAATCTACCAGCAACTTCATTTGGTGGATAACTTACGGGTGATTCATAATGTCAACGCTGGACATCTGGGACGATGGTCATTTTGGCAAGCAGCGCTTTCTTTGATTTACCCACGAGAAGTAGAAACAGCTACCAAAGCTTTAATCCAGGTAGGAATTCCTGAAAAATTGTACGATCGCACTGATCGCCTTTCCGGGGGACAGCAACAACGAGTAGCGATCGCCCGTGTGTTAGTGCAAGATCCTGTAGCAATTCTGGCTGATGAACCAATTTCTAGTCTTGACCCGGAACGCAGTCGTGAGATTATGAATTTGTTGCGGGATTTAAGTGAGGAAACAGGGAAAACATTGGTTAGTAGTCTACACGCAATTGAGTATGCCCGCAGTCATTTTCAACGAGTGATTGGGTTGCGTCAGGGTAGGATTTTGTTTGATGCGCCTGCTGGGGAAGTGTCGGCGACTATGGTGGAGGAGTTGTATAGAATTAAACCACAGAGGCGATGGGGTGATGGGGTGTAGACGCGTTTGCACAGCGTGTCGCTTTGCGACTCAGCGGCTTCCCGTAGGGTAGGGGTGATGAGGAGAAAAGTGATTATATCTCCCTATTTTTTTTGGGGTTTGGTGTGGTTGGTGGCGGTAAGTTGGTCGCTGCGTGTTGCTGGGGTGTTTCAAGGGGATTTGGTGAATGAAGGTGGGTGGAGTCTGGTTGTTGCTTTTCTGGTTGCTGTGGTTTCGCCGGATTTGAGTTCAGAGTTTTTACTTCTAACTTTCGATGCAATGTTGAAGACTCTGGCTTATGCGGTGTGTGGGACGTTTTTTTGTGTGGTGATTGGGTTGGTGGGTGGTGTTTTATCCAGCCAGGTGTGGTGGCAGTCTCTAGGTAGGGGTTACAATTGTGCTTGGTTGGTGGTACGAGCAATTTTAGCAATCCCAAGAGCGATTCATGAATTGATTTGGGGATTGTTTTTTGTGAATATTTTTGGACTTGATCCATTGGTGGCGGTGTTGGCGATCGCTATTCCTTTTGGGGCAATCACTGCTAAGGTATTTTCGGAAATTTTGGATGAGACGCCTCGCGAAGCGTTGTTGGCATTACTCAATAGTGGTGTATCTCCTCTGAGTGCATTTGTTTATAGTCTTATTCCTCAAGCTTTTCCCAATCTACTTTCTTATAGTTTTTATCGATTTGAGTGTTCGATTCGTTCAGCGACGGTATTAGGTATTATCGGTGCTGGCGGATTGGGTTATCAAATTTATCTGAGTCTCCAGACTTTGCGTTATCAGCAAGTATGGACTTTGATGTTTGCATTGCTTTTATTGAGTGGTTGTACAGATTTTTTGAGTGGCTGGTTACGTCAACAATTGCAATTACCTAGTCGGTTGGATTTAAATATTTTGAAACTCAAACAACGTTCTCACAATCACTCTATCACCTCATCTTCCTATGTGTTTTTACTAGGTGCATTTGTCCTATTAATTTTTTCTTTTTGGTACATTAAAGCTGATTTTGCCAAGCTGTGGGAACCGCTTACTGCGGAACGTGTAGCGGGAATTATTCAAGATGTTTTTCCACCACTATGGATTGATCTAAATCAGTTATTTGTTTTTTCTACTCAAACTCTAGCCATGTCAATTTTAGCGATGACTGGTGCGGGTTTGGGTGGAATATTGCTTTCTTTTTTGGCAGCAAGGGGGGAGACAAGAGGGGGTGGGGAGATGGGGGGGTGGGGCAATGGGAGGATGGGGAGAAATTTGGTTTCTCTATTCACACGATTTTTATTACTTTTTGCCCGGGCTGTACCCGAACCAATTTGGGCATTAATCTTTTTATTTGTGTTATTTCCAGGAATTTTACCAGGTGCGATCGCTCTTGCTATCCATAATCTTGGTATTTTAGGACGGTTGATGGCGGAGGCGATCGAAAATTTAGATCAACGTCCTTTGCTTTCTTTAACAGCTTTGGGTGCTAGTAATTCTCAAGTCTTTATCTACGGCATTTTACCTGCCACTACTCCCCGCTTTCTTGCTTACATTCTCTACCGTTGGGAAGTCTGTATTCGCGCGACGGTGATTGTCGGATTGATAGGTGCTGGTGGTTTAGGGCGTCTGTTGACTGAACAACTGAGCAATTTTGATTACCAAGGTCTACTGACAACTTTGATGGTTTTTATTGGTTTAACTTTTGTAGTAGATGTGATTAGTGCTTCAGTAAGAAGGACTTTGAGATAATGCAAACAAAGTAGAAATAAATTACCTTTTTTCCATTCCTCTTGTTTTTCCTCTTACTTTGTGTTCTACCCTGCAGGTAGACACGAAGTGGCTTCTGTTCCCTGAAAGGGTTCCCGAAGGGTAAGTAGCCTATGAGTGCGTCTAATGTGTCCTTTGCGGTTCGTTCTTTTGCCTCTGATAATTAATGCGATAAACCACTAGTGGCCTAGCAAGACTAAAATTAAGCATGAGATTTTGTAGGTTGGGTCGAGCTTACAAGACCAATATCATCAATTACAAAACATCTACTTTTAGTTAGATGTAAATCAGCAAATCTGTAACAACCATAGGTGTGATGGGTTACAAACTTGTCGAACTCATTCCTGTTGATGAGCTAACTTTATGACTTTATTCACTGGTATATAACGTCAAAACTTGAGGAGAACAACTATGACTACAGTGAATTCAGTGCAACTACAGAAAAACTTGCACGAAACCAACTACCCCATCAGCAAAAAAGACTTAATCAAGTATGCTGAAGAAAAAGGTTTTGATGAGAAAATCCTCCGGCTTTTGAAGCAGTTGCCTTCAATACAGTATGAAACCCCCGTCGATGTAAGCAAAGCGATCGCTAATATCAATAATCAATGAGTTTTAGTGTGACAATTCACCAGAGCAATACACTGGTAGAAGTAATTAGCGCTCCTATGTAGCGCTACAAGCAAAGAGGATAGATTATGCGTCAAATCCCAGTAGTTGCTTTCCTGATCCTTTTAGGCAATATCCTTTTCTCAACAGCAATTAGGGCTGGTGAACCTGCGACCATAACAAGTTTAGTCATGCGCGATCGCATTGTTGTAATCACCAATGACACAGACGGGCTAAAGTACTCAGTCAAAAGCAAGGACGGTACTGTATTAAGTGCCAATATCACAGAAAGCGAACTAGCCCGAAAGCACCCTGATGTTTATGAACAGGTTCGTCCAGCTTACGCTAGCGACAAAAATATCCCTGGTTTACTCATGTGGGTGGGAGACTTGGAAGCTAAGCCGTGAAGTGTTGAGACTTACCTTATGTCTACCACCGTAAAGTATCAGTCCTGAAACGAATTTTTTTTGGTGTCTTGGTGTCTTAATGGTTCAAAGCTGATCTTTTATCACCACAAAGACACTAAGAATTTAATCATGTTTTGTTGCACTTGGCGGGAGTTCGTTTGTCACTTACTTTTACCTTGTAGCGCCCAAATAAGCAGCCAAAGCTTCAGAACCACCAATTTGTTGACCATCGATAAACACTTGCGGAACGGTTGTTGCACCTGCGATCGCTTTTAAGGAATGAGTTGTGGCATCTTTACCCAAGACAATTTCTTCGTAGTCTAAACTATTTTGCTTGAGCATGTCTTTGGCACGCGCACAGAAAGGACAACCAGGTTTTGTAAATAGAGAAACACACTTAGGTTTTACTGCCTCTGGATTAATATATGCCAGCATAGTCTCGGCATCAGATACCTTGAAGGGGTCACCTGGTTCTTCTGGTTCAATGAACATTTTTTCTACTACGCCATCTTTGACTAACATGGAGTAGCGCCAAGACCGCTTGCCAAACCCTAAATCGGATTTATCAACTAGCATACCCATGCCTTCAGTAAATTCACCATTGCCATCGGGTATAAAAGTTACATTATCTGCTTCCTGATCCTTTGCCCATTCATTCATCACAAAAGTATCGTTGACAGATATGCAGACAATGTCATCTACACCATTCTCTTTGAAAGTTTTTGCCAACTGATTGTAGCCTGGAACATGAGTCGATGAACAAGTAGGCGTAAAAGCCCCCGGCAGAGAAAAAACTACAACAGTCTTACCTTTGAATAAATCATCAGTTGTCACATTCACCCACTGATCATTCTGACGCAGACGAAAGGTGACATCGGGAACTCTTCTTCCTTCGCGATATGGCAACATTTAATTTACTCCTGGAAACTTGCTAAATAAAGCGTACTCATTATGAGTATGAATGTCAAGGAGGAATTTTAGTGGTTGGTTGTTGATTGTTGATTGTTGTTTGTTGCTTGTTAGGGGTTAGTGGTTAGGGGTTGTACCAGACGTGCCATGGCACGTCTCTACATTGGTTAGTAGTTAGTTTTTTAATACTTACTCCACCCTACGGGAAGCCACTTGCGTGTCTACACACTTCTCACACCCCACCCTTACCTTAAGCCTATGAGCGCGTCTACACACCCCTCACATCCCACCTCCCCATTGCCCCTAATCCCCGACCGGAATCGGTGAGTTCCCCATCTCCCTAATCCCCAATCCCTTATAATTTAAGACTCCCGCCCAGATGCCCAAGTATCACGCCATTTCACAGTACCCTCAGTGGCAATTACCCAGCGCCGAGAAACGAGATTTTCCCGCAGGGGAGAACTTCCCTGTCGCCACATCGCATATTTGTAGCTGATCAGCTTACCAGCGCTTTCATTAAAGGGAATTTCAGCAAACCAGGTGTTGGAGTTAATGTATTCTAGGGGGTATGCTTTGGCGATGTCCCAATTACCAAGTTCGGGACAATCTCCGATCACCACGATGGTTTCTCCGGGTTGAGTGCGTACGCCATTGAGTTGTACCCGGACAATGGTTTGGCCTTTGACACGGTCGCCAACGTGGCTGATGGCGATCGCTTCTTTAGGTGCAAGTTCTAAGTTATAAATCTTGCCATCTTTGACTTCAAATTTGCGTCCAGTTAATAAACAAGTATGTTCCCGATCTGGTAATTCCGTATCAACCGCCTCTAGAGTGACAGCACCACCTCTATTTAATGCCACAAAACAACGAGAGTCGCGGTAGCGGCGGATATAACAATAAACATCTGGTGTAATGTATTTCTGCCACTGACTACCCATTGATACTGCTGGGTTGAGACGACGTAGTCCTGAAAGTTTGCGTATATCTCGGTAGATGGGGGTATCATTATCCCAACTTTCCATCATTGGACGGTTGTAGGGATCGTTGTTACCGTAGATATTATCATCACCATTGGTATCGTTATGCAGGTATTGTTCTGTGCCGTAAAATAGGCAAGGAATGCCGCGAGTTGTCATCAACAAAATCACCGCCAACCGTAAAATATCGGGATCAGGGTTGATCGTTTGAAAACGGTGCATATCATGATTGTCGATAAAGGTGATGAGTTCGGTTGCACCGTTATAGCGATAGTCTAAATCCAGTACATTTTGAATCAGGTAAAAACCTTGTTCGTCATACTTGGCTAGGGCTTGCCGAATTGCCATGCACAAGCCAAAATCGAGGATAGTCATACCAGAGTTATTGACGAATTCCACAGCGCGATCGTCATTGGGACTGCTGTAAATCCATTCACCGAAAATAAATACATCTGGTTTGTGCTTATACATTTCTCCAGTAAATTCCTGCCAAAACCAGATTGGCATGTGTTTAACAGTATCTACTCGCAACGCATCCACACCCCGATCCAACCACTGCTTAATTGCAGATTTAATATAGTTGCGGTACTGAATATTGTTTTCGTTAAAAGTGGCTAGTCCTGATAGTTCACAGTTATGAACTTGCCACTCATCTTCCCAATTTGTAACTTCACCATAATGATGATACCAATGATCTTGATCATCATGAAAATCAGCAATCTTCACGCCATCATCATATAATTCGCCTTTACTACCACCAGTGTCAGGACTACTATGGTTGCAGACAATATCCAACACTAACTTCATATTGCGCTGATGCAATTCTGTAATTAGGCGATCAAAAACAGTATTTTTTTGCTCTTGAGTTTTGTTGAGAGAAGGATCATCATCAGCAGCAATGTAGCGGGGATTAATACGTTTAAAATCTTTTGTCCAATAGCCATGAATCGCAGCACTTTCAATAAATAATTCTTCTACTTGTTCAAATAAAGGAGTTAACCAAATAGCAGTGACTCCCAAATTTTTGAGATAGTCTAGCTTATCAATAATCCCTTGCAAATCTCCACCCCAATACTTACCCCAGTCTTCGCGATTGGGATCATAAAGTTCTGCATTGATACCTTGGCTATTGTCAGGATCACCATCGTAAAAGCGATCAACAACAATGAAGTAAATAGTTTCTTGACGAAATTCGATATCTCTAGTGTAGAGAAATTCTAAATCAATTTCTGTATGTGATGGTGGTGTTTTGACAATTGCTTCAACTTCTGCGGCTGGGTTTTCTACTGTATATTGAGTATCTGAAATTTGAGATGGAGGATTTGCTACCATAGTAAAATGATAAATTAATTAAATTGATACTTTTAGTCTTAGGAAAAGCAGTTTTACAAAAATTGCTCTCTAACTTTTACGCTTCTTTCATCGCAAGTATCTATTTATTTATAAAAAAAATACATCTATCTTTAGTTAGTATTTTTTAGGTCTTTAGATAGATTTACTCAAGAAGCTTGATTGTATATAATCACTAGTTATTTATTTATTATTTAGTTGATTTCAAAGAAATATCTTTTGTTTGAATAAAGCTTTATTAACTCTAGTCTACTTGTGATGCTTTAGTTCTCATCAATGTACTACCAGAGATTGATTCTCTTTATTCGGCAGACAGATGTAAGGGAAAAGAGAATTGTATGTTTTTATTAAACATGATACTCTACCTCGTAGTTTGTATAACCAAGGTAGTAAGTTAGTTTCTGTAAAAAAAATACACTTAATTTTTGGTATTTCTCTTTACAAAGTATCAAAGCTTAGTTACTATGTCAAACAAATATTCAATTTCTGCTTAGTTGATGCTGATTTTCATAAATTACTCTCTAAACAATTGTATTAAAGCTATGTTGTTGATATTTTCTCAGTAAATTTAAAAAATAAATTTATACTAAGACATATTTAAAGAACTATATTTATCTAACTACAGATAGTTTTTCATTTTGATTAAGATAGACAAAATTAGCTAACGTTCACATAATGCAGCACGCCATCCAAATATTCATAAAAAATTAAAATTTAGATAATATGCCATATTCCTTACTGAAGTAAACACTAAAATAGTTGAGCAACGTGTTTTGATATATATAAATATTGGAATATTAAGAGGGTAAAAATTTGCTATCACAAAGTCCAATTATTGCATTTACAATTCTGCTACTAGTCATTTTTACTGTACCACCTATATTTGAAAGACTACGATTACCCGGCTTAGTTGGTTTATTGATAGCAGGTGTAATATTGGGTGAAAATGGACTCAAGCTACTGAACTCTGAATCTGAAACAATTAAACTGCTATCAGATATCGGTAAAGTTTATTTAATGTTCGTAGCTGGTTTAGAGATTGACCTTGAGCAGTTTCGTAAAACTAGAAATCGCTCAATTGGTTTTGGTGGTTTCACGTTTTTAGTACCCTTAGTTGCGGGAATTGCTGTTGGCAGATTATTTAATTTTAGTTGGAATACTTCTGTATTAATTGGTTCTTTGCTTGCTTCCCACACTCTGTTGGCATATCCAATTGTTAGCCGCTTGGGAGTTGTGACAAATGAGGCTGTAACAGTCACAATTGGTGCCACTATTTTTACTGATACTGGTGCTTTGTTAGTGCTAGCAGTCTGTGTTGGCATTCACGGTGGAGAATTTACAGCCCTGAGTTTGATAACACTTTTAGTTGGATTAGCAATTTACTCTGCTGTTGTTTTATTTGGTTTTGATTGGGCAGGAAAAGAATTCTTTCGACGTTCTGGTGATGAACAAGGTAATCAGTTTTTATTTATCTTGGTAGCATTATTTATAGCATCTGTAGGAGCGCAGGTAATTGGAGTTGAAAAAATTGTTGGTGCCTTCCTAGCAGGTTTAGCTGTTAATGATGTGTTGGGACGTAGCCCTGTTAAAGAAAAAGTTGAGTTTATTGGTAGTGTTTTGTTTATCCCTTGTTTTTTTGTGGACATGGGATTATTGATTGATATTCCTGCCTTTATCAAAACCCTGAGTTCTATTTGGTTAGCTGCGGCAATTGTAGTCGCTTTGATTGGCAGCAAATTCATAGCAGCATTCATAGCTAAATTATTGTACCGCTACAATACCGCAGAAATGCTGACAATGTGGTCGTTATCACTACCCCAAGTAGCAGCCACACTCGCAGCAGCTTTAGTTGCCTATGAAACAGTTAACCCTGCGGGTGAGCGATTAATCAATGATGGTGTGTTAAATAGTGTAATTGTGTTGATGCTGGTAACTTCAATACTTGGCCCAGTAGTAACAGCACGGTTTGCCAGCGCACTTACAGTTCCTCAGACAGACTGGGCAAAAGATAAATTATCTACGTGGTGGCAAGGAGATAGTTATAATGCGGATGAACAAGCACACTATCCATTCACTGTTGTTGTTCCCCTATATAATCCTCAAACTCAGCGCTATTTGATCGAAATGGCTGCATTACTGGCGCGTCACGAATCAGGGAAGATTGTACCATTAGCGATCGCCAGAGGTCATGTGCAAATGGATGATCCGCGCTTAAAAACAGCACTTGAACAAAGTCAGCAACGCTTGCAGGGTGTTTTAGAAATTAGCCAAGAATTTGGGGTGGAAGTATCACCAGCTATCCGGATTGATGACGATGTCGCTTTAGGAATTTGTCGTACTAGTCGCGAACAGAATGCTAATTTAGTAGTCATGGGTTGGTCGCGTAACATGGGTATTCGCGCCCGCTTGTTTGGTAGTGTCATTGATAGGGTGTTTTGGTCTTCTCATTGTCCGGTAGCAGTGACAAGATTATTGAGTAGTCCGACAACTATCCAGCGTATTCTTGTACCAGTAGGAGATTTAACGCGGCAAACAGTCGGTACTTTGCGGTTTGCCCAAATTTTAGCAGATGCGAATCAAGCAGAAGTGGTACTATTGCATGTAGGCGATCGCAGAACACCCCCAACTCAGCTTGATAAGTTCAAATCCCAACTCTCTGGAATCGCTTCTCAAAGTAAGTTACAAGTAAATACCGATATCCATACAATCATTGGTGATGACGTAGCTAGAGTCATTATTCGTGAAGCCAAAACCTTTGACTTAGTAGTTTTGCGATCAACTCGTTATCGTACCGCCGGTGGATTAGCTGTCAGTGAAGTGACAACCCAGGTGATTAAAGAGTTAACTTGTTCAATTGTATTACTGGGAGAACCTCATTCTTAACATAGTTGATTCTATAGCGTCTGGGGTTTTTGATGGTACTAACTTACACCCAAATATCAGAGGTAACATCACCCCCAGGATAATGCATTTCATGGGCTCGTGCAGGGCCAGCTGGTTCCTTACCAAAATCAACGTAAAAATTCTCGTTAATTTTCATCCCGCCGTTTTCGGTGTCACAATCAATCTGCAATAAGTATGATCCAGTCTGGGAAAAATCGGGATAGAATTGGTTGTCCCACGTACTCAACAAAGAATTTGTGACATAAAGCCGCTTGCCATCAAGACTCAGTTGCAGCATCTGTGGCCCACCAGCTAGTTTATGATCTTGAACTTCACCTGCTTGACCTAGCAAACCACCACACCAAATTTGACCTGTGAGCTTAGGTTGAGAAGGATTGCTAATGTCATACTGGCGAATATCACCATGCAACCAGTTGGAAAGATAGACAAAGCGATCGCACATAGAAATTATGATATCAGTAATCAACGATGGCACGGGGATTGGCCAACCTTCCACTTCTACCGATGGAATATCAATAACTTTCTCGACTTCCCAACGTCCGTTAGATTTATGCCAATGCCAAACATTACTGCTGAGGGCTGCACCAACAAACCCGTGGGTACTATTAGGATTGTGATGAAAACGCACTTCTAGAGGAATTAATCCTTCTTCACCCAAATCAACACTTTGAATAATTTCGTGTTTTGACCAATCCCAAAAATGTAATTGATGCCCGTAGTTCCCAGCTGCTACATCGTTGAGGTCAAAGCCAGGATAATAAGTTTTTGGTGCGCCCCATTCGCTACTCACCATGACGTTATGACGCGGCTGATACCAAAAGTCATAGTTAAACCGCATGGCATCAGCTTGGCATTCCCAGCGTCCAGCAATCTCAAAATTCTCATCCAGCAATAAAAAGCCACCCGGGCCATTACCTTCGCTGTCGCCCAGCATGGAAATCATCACATGACCATCAGCCAAACAATGTACTGTATGCGGTGCTGTTAAATTTGTTTTCTCTTTAATTGCTTCCGGTTCAATAATTTTATATAGTTTGGGCGCGTGGGTGTCTGCGGTATCAACAATATAAATCCGGCTAGAACCCAGCCCCGGAATTACTAAAAATCTGCGGTTTTTATTTATATCATTGTAACAAGAACTACACGCATTCCAGCCAAAATGATGTAACTCATCACCAATATAGGGCATGGGAAGGCGATGTATTACTTGAGAATAAGTTGGGGAATCAGGGTCAACGTCTATAGTGGCAAGATAATCTGGTGCTTCAATACCCGTACCTGTATAGATGGCTATTGTATAAAGTATCTTTTCCCGTTCTGCCTTCATCGCTGCTTCTGGAGAAGCATAGCCAGGACCACAGCAAGCATGAGCCATAATTTTGTTCTCCAAGTGTCCTAAATTAGAGTTTATGCAAATATCACTGGACTATTCGAGGTTGCTGTTGTAGTTGGTACATATGATTAAATAAATTCCAGCAGTACTCTTCCGGTAATCCGCACGTAACAGCACCCCGCAGCACAACGTTAAAGTACCAGTCGTTTGGTGCGTGTTCTTTTGCTAATTTGTCAACCACTACATAAGTGCGGACACTGCTATAAACCCGCCCTTGGCAGTGAATATCAACAAATTCATGACGATAACCTCCACGCGGGACATCTTCTCTTTCATCTAAGCGATCGCTAATTCGCCAAGGTAGTTGATAAAGTACACCATGCACAGTGCTAGTTGGATCTTGGATAATATCTAGCACACCACACTTGCGAAAAGCAGAATAGCGATAAAATCCCAGCCTATATCCTTTGAGTATACCAGGCCCAATCACAAAATTATGAGTGTTTTCGCCGAGCGATCGCTTCAGATCAACAGGACACATACATGATCCATAAGCAAAATAAAAAAACATTGGTTCTCGCTGTTGTTGCCCCACTGCTATGTTGACTGCACTACTAGAATGCACCCAAGTATGATGTAAATATCTACTCTGCTTGCTCATTTATCTGTGCAAGTATCAACTACAGTCAGTAATTATACTCTAATTCAGAGATTATACTTTCTCTATACATCTGTATATCGATAAATAAACCGTAGATTAAATCAGCGATCGCTGATTACTCTTCACTGACTTAACTACCCCTGCGCCTCTCTCAAGAGCTGATTCCATGCTGTGACTACAACTTGTAAATTCTTAGGCAAGCTATTGTGAGAAATATCGTTGTATCGAATAGTACCATCACTACTAGTGAGAGTATAGATCACATAATCAGCTGCACCAGAAGGCGCAGGATAACTAAGATTCTGAAATTCGTTTGCTCCTTTTTCTTCTAGCAATTTCTGAAACTGCCGTAACTTCTGTAAAGAAATGCGACGGACACTACGTTCAGAATCGTTAGCATCACCTATGCGAGTCCGAATCAAAAGCCCGTCATCTAATAAAACAGTTTCGTAGGTTCTACCCACAAATCCACCACTAGAAATTTGACGGAAAACTACACCACTTTCTAAAAGCGGTGGTAACTCGCTAGTCGGAATTGGCTGAGGTTTAAGGCTATTATTAACAGTTATTTTGCTAGCTTGTTTATCCAGCTTAATTGTGTTTGGTTCACCAACTCGGTAAACTAAACGCTGTTGCCCATCGCTGACAGTTACCCGCCAACCAGGTACAACACTCGGCGCACATAAAATCAGGGGTGTGCTAATACCCAAACAACGATCTGACCATTCTCGCCTTTCTACACCAACTATCCACAGTCGAGAAACGGGTAATCCTAACTCTTCTTCTGCATCTGCCAAAATCGCATCAGTGATGGATTTTGGTAAAGCGTTTGTGCTTGCATTTTGATTGAGTCTGACTTGAGAACCATCACGATTGGCGCGATAAACCAAACGTTGTTTTCCTGCTTGTACGTTGACTTCCCAAGCCTGCTGGGCAATCTGAATACAAACCTCCCCAGGACGTGCCAAACCCAGACAGCCATCTGTGGTTATTTGTTTAAAGTTAACAATGCGTACTCGAGAAGTAGGTAATCCTGTAAGTTGGGATGCAGCAGCTAAAACAGCATTTTTCACAGAAGTAGGTAAATTGTTTGATTGGTTATTTACAGGAGTTGCAGAATTGGCTAAACGTAAAGAACGACCATTACTATTAGTGTGATAAATCCAGTTCTGACTGCCATTAGACACAATTACTCGCCAACCTGGAACTAAAGCTTGAGTGCAGAATTCATCTGGTTTAGGCAACCCTAAACAACCATCGCGCCAAGTTTGTTGATTGTATGCAACTATTTGCAATTTACTGGGCAAAACTCCTTGGTTGCGTAATGATACATCTCGTAGTACAGCCCTCGCCACCGGTAAAGGTAAGTTGTTATTTTTATTAGTTACTTCTAAAATTTCATTTGCTGTGTCTGGCAAAATATTTCTGGGATTAGCGCTAGTATTTTTGATGAATACAAGGTTGCTACTAACAGATAAAATGCCAGTTAATATCAAAGCAGTGAAAATTTTTACTTGTTTGGTGGTAGGATAATTCTTTAAGATGGTTTTCATGAGAATATTGCCAATTAATAAGTAATAATTGTTAAGGTCATTAGTTGAATTTTAACTAACGACAAAAGGCGGAAACATCTAAAGATAAATCTATATATCATCTTATTCCTGAATCAATCAGGATATTTCTTGGTTGTTTTTCAACACAGATATACAACTGGACGTCAATAGATTTACCTTTTGTTCCTAATGTATAGCTATTGTTTGTAATTGTAATTAGATTTTAGTGTTTTGGTAGATGCCCTGCTAAACCAATGGGTTTAAGCTTTTGGGGTATCTGGTAAATCTTCAGTTAATATCTCCTTTAGTGTTAACAACCATTGGTAACAAGGCTCGTCAATTGGTGCAATTTCTCTACGTTGCTGTGCCAATGATTCGGTATACGCTGTCATCCAAGCCACAGCAAGTTCTTGCTCCGAAACAGTTTCCTCTGTCAAAGTACGTTCAAACTGTTCTCCAATTCACTCTTCAAAAGTCAGAACTTCTAAAGATATTCCGTAAATTTCCTCAATCTCTTCACATCTGGGTTTCAACTCATCAAGCCCTCAGGCTCAAGACTTGTAACGAAACCAGCCCGTCTAATAGCAGGATGTACTTCCAGTTTTTCTGACAACTCTTCAATCTCATCTCGTAAATATGCTTTGCCATACTTGGCATCCCAAGCCTCTACAATCTGTCTATCCTCTAAAAGCTCGATATCACCAATATTTCCATGCTTTTTGTTGGCGGAACGCATTTGTGAAAGAGGTTTCAAAAGACTATTTGGAAAAACTTGATAATCTTGCATAGCTTGCATCAAACTGTGCATCGCAATTTCCATTAATTGAGCAGCATAATCAGATCGATTAATGTGACGCAGAATGAGACTTAATGCTATTTTTTGATCAATAACCGTTGCTTCAAAAAATAAACTAAGCTTATCAATAACTTGTAAAGCTAGTCTTCTAAAGTTGTCTGCTTGATTAAGTAACTGTGAAAGAAGATATCGAAGTGCAACATCAGCAGCTAATTCGGCTTTCTCTGTAGCTTCAACAAGGTTTACCCATTCAGAACGCGCACCTCGTATATTCGCTTTGTATACGGTTGAATATGGATAATTTTCTGCTAAGCTGCGAGTCATCATAAAACCATCAGCATTTAGCCTCAGCAATTCATATTTTCGCAAAACAGGTGTAATGTATTGTCTATCAAGAGAACGCATAGAAATCCCATCACACCAAGAAAAATCTCTTGTGCCTGTGCTACCTTTATGCAACCTAATATTCTGTTCGGGCTCAATTGATTTAACGCATAACTGTAGTATCGTCAGCCCAACTAATGCTCTACCAACTTCACTAGTTACTGATTGAACCAATCTATCTAAAAGGTATCTATGTGCCTGTATTAACTCTAAAAAGTCAAGATTTGAGCATGTATCCCTACAAGCTAAGATTTGTCTTTCTAAATAGCCATTGGAAAGCTCTACTGCTATTCTCCTAGATCTTGCCTTTGCGGCTTGATTCATTCCTCCTTCATGAAAGGCTTGAACTGTTCCATCAGGGAGAACTAGTTCACTCCTATTACCATAAACTTTTAAGTGCAGTTCACTCATAACCCAGCTATAAAATTTTACGCAGTTGAACGCTCTTTGGGTTCAGTGTAGGAAATGCATAAGGGATCAAATACTCACCTGGGGGAATCTGCGGGTTTGTATTATGACTTCTAACTTCGTAGCCCATAGCTCTTAAAGACTGAAGGTAGAAGAATATGTCTTCTTCGTGAACAGCCCACTTTTGTGCAAATTCTTTTGCTTTAAGTTGAGTAGAAGTACCAATACATCTTGTTATACATTGAACTACACGCCAAAACGAATTAACTTTCAACTTATCACAGAAGTTCATGACTCCAATGATACGAGCATTATACTGATAATACCCAGATAATTGCACTAAATCTGCTTTGCCTGTAGCTTTATTCAACTTTTCTTCAAAGGCTTTCCAAACAGATGTAAAGACTTGTGTATTCAATTGTTTACCACACAGCTTAACTGAGTTCGTACCAAGAACCCACTCTTCATAACCACATGAGGGATACACATCAATGATAAATTGATCTGCTTCCTCCCAATGGCCATTAGTACTTGCTGTAATCGTCCAAGAAGAATTATTTAATTCATAATTCAAGTAAATCTTGATACATCCGGGAGATGATTTTTTTGCCCATGAGAAATTTTCCAGAGACAAGAATCTGATAGATTCTTCTTTCTCCTCGTAAATAGAATCAGCTAAGGCTGTTATTTTTCCTTCCTTAGACAGTTTAGCGATCGCTATTTGGGCTTTTTGAAAGTAAACCTCTGTCAGCTTTCGTTTGCGCTGCCTGAAACCTAATTTTTTACTTTCAGGCAAATAAGCAAGGTTAAAGGGCAATCCAACATTTATTACTTGATCTAAAATGCTGAGGGCAAGGATTCTACCTAACTGAGGAGGAACTGAATTTCCAATTTGCTCAATAACAACTTGTCGATTTCCTACTATTTCATAATCATCAGGAATAGTCTGCAAACGCTTTAATTCAGTTATGGAAAATCTACGGTTTTCCCAACTAAAGGGACCAGTATATTGGCCACTCTGAGCTTTGATGGTTCTTACTGGAGTATCTGGATCTGCTTTGTAGAGGAAATCAGAGAATTTTGATCTCCAACTGAAAATGGGATTTGGATAACCCATTTCCTTTGTATAAAAGCTGTAGTTAAGCCCTGGTGGAATATCTTCAAGTAAATGACCAAATCGTCCGCCCAAACCTGGTTCTATGTCTGAAATATCAGCACCTTCTACAGCCTTTGCTGCCGAATAATACGGACGCTGGTCAAGAGAATCAAAACCGTGAGTAGGATATGGAAATAAATATTTCCCTCGTTTCAAGCCGACAATAAACAAACGTTCTCGATGCTGAGGTACACCGTAGTCAGCAGCATCTAGGATACGGAAGTAAATACTATATCCAACTTCTCGAAAAGCTTCTTGAAGTTTTTTCCATGCTTCTCCTCCATTTGCACCAGTAATTCCATATACATTTTCAAATAAAAATCCTTTAGGTTGAAGCAGTTTTAGAATGCGAACATATTCTTGGAATAGTGTTCCCCTTGCATCTGTTGTTCCAGATACCCCAGCAGCCCGACGCCCAGCAGCAGAAAAGGTTTGACATGGTGGGCCTCCAATGATGAAATCTACTTTGAGCTTAGGATCAGGAAAATAGTCTCTAATGTCAGTACAAATTGGTTTAGAACCTTCCAACCGTTTTCCTAATTGAGAATTTTTTTGCAACGTCTGAACATATTTAGCTTCCAGTTCAACCATCTGAACTATTTCAAATCCAGAATCATGAAATGCAATATCTAGCCCACCACCGCCAGAAAACAAACTAAGTGTTTTAACGGGAGAAATACCCTGCTGCTGCAACCATTTACACAAAGACTTGCCAAAATTATCAGTCCATGTTGCCTGCTGTCCCACCTCAAGAGTATCTAAGATATTTTGAAACCAATTCGTATTAGCTGATTCAGAGTTGAGCAGTTCAAGAGGAAGGGACAATTGCTGCATTGCTTTTTTGGCCTAAGTATCAGAAATATAAACTAATCCTAAAATATGGAAATATAAAGTCTATTACTATTAAGCTTAAATATAGTACATACAAACTGGTTGTGTACCGATAGGCTAATGGGCTTCTAACAATGCATTGGTTAAAATTTATTTTTGAAATGCATCGATACCAAAATACAAAAATGCGATCGCCTGCTATTCAAACTAAAACATGATTAGGTAAATCGATTTTAATTGTCGTAGCTGCCCAGTCTTTGAGGTCTGGCGCTAACAAGATCAGTTTTCTTAAGATTTCATCGTTTATCCACAATACCAAGGGAAACTGAAACTGTTTGCGAAACTCATCACGCATTAAATTTGTAGAAATGATGAGTTGATTAATTGCGACTACGGACTCTAAACCATCTACCATCAAAGCTTCGGGATGGTTAGACCCAATGGCACTGGTGATATTAGTATAAAGCGTTTGTGCAGAAGCAGACAGAGATAATTGTGCGATCGCTATTGGTAAAAATTCATTTAACAAACTCACTAACTGCTGTTTATTGGTAGAGTTACAGCAGACTAAAAGTAAAGAAAATTGACCGTGGGAAAGGGTTATCGCCCTTGCCAACCTCGCAATAGCGGCTGTAGTGCTTGTATCATGCTCTTGTGTCTTAATTAAGTTGATCATTAATTTGACCTAAGTATATTTTTATATAGTTTTCTCAATAACCAGCAATACTACCCGTCTATTGAGAAATAAGGCGATAAATGAATAAAATAAAGGGCATTGTTGAATTTTGTCCTGATAATTATACTCATAGTAATTTTAACAAGTAGTGTGGTGCATTACCCCAGAATGACGGTTAAATTTACGTAATTTTGCTAAAGATGAACTTTTCGACAAAATTCAGCCTGATTTTGCACGTAAGTGGAGGATTGGGGATCGGGAGGACAAAGGGGACAAGGAGGATGAGGAGTGTGGGGAGTGTGGGGAGTGTGAGTAATAACCAACTATTAACTACTAATGTACAGACGCGATGTTCCTCGCATCTCTACTAACTACTAACTACTAACAAATGACAATTGACAACAGACCATTGACCATTGACCAGTGACAAACTTACGCAACTTCTTGGAGATCTACGCAGTCATAGGTGATGATTTGTTGAAGCCTATGTGAAATTTTGTACCCAATTCATGATGAAAAAGTTTGTTAGATCTTGTCGACAGTTGTTTGTGTGGAATGTTCGTCAAAGTAGTCATCGCAACTTAGCTTTTTTTGCTGTACTGGTTACTTTGTCAATGATTGCTACAATGATGCTATCTTTTCCCCTACCAGCGCAAATACCTACGCGTCAGCAAATAGCAGAGTTACGGGGGGTGTGGTTAACCAATATTGATAGTAATGTCTTGTTTGAGCGCGATCGCCTCAAGAGTGCATTACAAAATCTCCAACAGCTGAACTTTAATGTTGTCTATCCAACCGTATGGAATTGGGGTTGGACGCTGTATCCTAGTAAAGTTGCCCAAAAGGTGATTGGGCGATCGCTTGATCCAGAACCGGGTCTACAAGGGCGAAATATGCTTAAAGAAGTGGTCAACGTTGGGCATCAACAAGGCTTAACAGTCATTCCCTGGTTTGAATTTGGCTTTATGGCCCCTGCCGACTCCCAACTAGCAAAACGTCGCCCGCAATGGTTAACTAGTCGTAGAGATGGTAGTAAAATTTGGAAAGAAGGTACTCATGATCGAGTATGGCTAAATCCCTTCCGACCGGAAGTGCAACAATTCATCCAAGATTTAATAGTAGAAATAGTTAGGAATTATGACATTGATGGCATTCAATTTGATGACCATTTTGGTTTGCCATCAGAGTTAGGATACGACGCTTATACAGTTGCACTATACAAAAAAGAACACGGTGGTAAAGCACCCCCTACCAACTCCAAAGATCCAGAATGGGTACAGTGGCGCGCCAACAAAATTACTAACTACATGAAGCGGGTATTTACAGCGATCAAAGCTACAAAGAAGAACTGTATTGTTTCCGTAGCACCTAATCCTCAACGCTTCTCCTACGAATTCTTTTTAGCGGACTGGCAGAAATGGGAAAGAATGGGACTTGTGGAAGACTTAGTTATACAAGTGTATCGAGACGACCTGAATGTTTTTCAGAGCGAATTAGAGTACCCAGAAGTCAAAGCTGCTAAAAGTCACATACCCGTAAGTATCGGTATTATGACGGGACTAAAACGTAAACATGTACCAATGACACAGATTAACCAACAAGTCCAACAGGTACGCGATCGCAACTTTGCTGGTGTCTCTTTCTTTTTCTACGAAAGTTTGTGGAACATTACCAAAGAAGCACCACAACAACGTCAAACAGGTTTTAAAAATCTTTTCCCAACAGGAACTTCCTACCCAAATCTACTAGCTGGGTGGAAACCGTAATTTGGTTAGTGGTTAATGGTTAGTAGTTGCCCGTCAACCACTAACCATTAACTATTAACTACTAACTACTAACTACTAACAATGTTATCCAATTCCCAATCGCCCAGCTAAACCAGGAGTTAGGGGTAAAAGAGTCGCAACCATTAAAAATAAAGCCAACAAACCTAAAGCGGCGCGTGCATCGTCTGGTTCGCTGATTTCATTCAAGCTAGGGCGTTCTAAGCCTCGTTGTAAAAACAGAATCACGATTGCCCAATACATTGCTAAAGGATTACCCAAAGCTACTAATCCCAGCAAAATTAAAGTTGCAAAGGTCGTTCTACCAGCTGTTTTGCGTCCGTAGATAGCTTGGACAATCCGACCACCATCAAGTTGTCCAGCAGGCATCAAGTTTAAAGCTGTGATTACCAACCCCAGCCAACCAATAACTACCAAGGGATGCACGTCCACTAATGGTGATTGCAAAGCTGAACCAAGTACAACCCGTGCTAAAGTGCCCACCAAAATTGAACCTTGGAAAAACTGATTGGGTAATTGAAACATACTGCCTTGATGAGAAAGCAGCAATCCAGTAATCAGCATCAACACAGACACAATTCCCCCAGCAGCTGGGCCAGCCAAGGCGATATCAAATAATACTTTACGGTTGGGTAACAAAGACTCAAACCGAGTAATTGCCCCAAAAGAGCCGATTTGTACTGCTGGTAGAAAGTAGGGCCAGCTGAGGCGGATATTGTGGCGACGGGCAAGTAACCAATGACCTATTTCATGGGCCAGTAAAATTACTAAAATCCCCAAACCAATAGGTAAAGTTTCTGTTAAGCGTGCAAAATTGGCAAATAAATCAAAGCCTTGCAGGATACCCGACGCTTCCAAACTTGTGGCAACTGTTGATACCAGCAGAATCACAGCAAAGACTTTTTGCGATACGCTCATCGGACGCGGGTCATTGCGGCTGGGTAGGACAATTACCACTGGTTTTTCATCAGTATTTTCAACTAAATAAAGGCGGTATTTGTCACCCAATGTTTCCTGCAACTTAGCAGTCAGACGGTTGTGAACCATCTGTGCTTCTCCCCGCAGATTACCTTTAAAGATAGCTCCTTCTTGATAGGCAATAGTTTCCGTAGCAAAAAACGTATCCAGACCAAAAATACCTTTGATAGCATTTAAATCTGCTTCTGGAATTGGCAGAACCTCCAATTTTACTTGTGCAGGTTCCACCGTCGATGTTGTTTCTGCTGTAGGAGTTGATTCTTGTTCAGCTAGCTTTTGTGTGGCTCGCTGTCTAAGAATCACGTCTTGTCCCGCTGCCCTTAACTGTCTACCCAGATAGATGTAAATTGCTGTAGAAACTACCAGCAACAAGAGAATGGCAACAATATTGATGTAAATCCCGGCTGCAAATAAGCCAAAAAATACTAGCCAGGGAGCCATTAAAACCACTGACTGTAACCAGGCAAAGATTCCCAGCTTGCCATAGGGTCTGGCACGATAAAAGCCCCAACCCAAGATTCCGAAAGCGACTAATAGAATTGTCGCAATAATAGGAGTCTCTGATGCAGTAAACATTTCCAAACCCTTTGCTTTGCAAAATCAAGCCTGAATTTAGTCAGGTGTTCACATACATTAATAATTTATCAATATAAGTAAGTCAGTACAAATAAAGCTAACTCGTTGGGGTCGTCATTGTCCAAAGTCATTGATCATTGGTAAGGGTTCTAGGCGTGTTTACTTTTCGTAACATAGTTATGTTTATTTCCACCGACTTACTTATGCAATGGGATTGCGATCGCTTTTCATCTTCAATTCCCTTGTCTAAATAATTAGAAATCTGGGAATATAAAGCTGAATATAGGAACAAGCAGCTGAACAATTAAGTACTACTACTGAAAATACTGAGTAAAGTACATCATGGCTAAAAGTGTTCCTATGTTCGCCTGTCCTACTCTGATTGTATTGATCAGCACGATGTTAATGTCAGAGTCTGGAATGGCATCTGTGATTACCCCATCATTGAAGTTTCTCATTGCCCCACCTCTAAACCTAGCTCAACAACCCAACAGCCCTGAAAAACAAAAAGCCTTTGTTCAGGCACAGCAATTATCACAAGCAGCAAAAAAACTATTTGAGCAAGGTACAGCCGCATCTCGACAACAAGCACTAGCTAAATACCAAGCCGCTTTGAAAATATGGCAGCAACTTGCTGTTAATGAATCTCCTCCCTATGTAGCTCGTAGGTTTGTTGTCACTACCCTGAATGCTATAGGTACAATCCATTATACTGATGGTCAATCACAGAAAGCCTTAGAAAGTTTTCAGCAGGCTTTAGCGATCGCTCGTGAACTCAAAGATCCACTTGGGGAAGCCTTTGCTCTCACTTCCATTGCCAATGCTTATTCTAATTTGGGTCAAAAGCCACAAGCATTAGAATTGTACAAGCAAGCAGTATCAATCTTTCAGGCTCAAAAAAAGCCTGCTACTGCTGCTGGCGTACTAACTCAAATAGGCAGAATTTACTTTAGTTTAGGACAGACGACAAACGCTCTGGCAACTTACAATCAAGCACTAGATATTCAACGCCAGCAAAAAGATACTGATGCTCAAGCTACAACACTCAAAGACCTTGGCTTAGTTTACATGTCTTTAGGCGAACCGCAAAAGGCCCTCGCCAGCCTCAATCAAGCATTAGAAATTCAACGCGCAAACAAAGATTTGTCTGGACAAGCTGATACTCTCACTTATATTGCTTCGGTCTACACTTCCATAAGTGAAAATCAAAAGGCATTGGCATCTTTAAATGCAGCATTAGCATTGCAGAAAGCAGCACAAGCTAATATCTCTAGCACACAACGCCCTTTTAATCTCTCAAAACAAGCCTTAATTCTGAGCAATATTGCCTCTGTATACAAGTCCATCGGTAATTTTTCCCAAGCTTTGCAGTCAGCAAAGCAAGCGCGATCGCTTTTGCAACAAGCAGGTTTACCTTATCAGGAAGCTGAAATACTCAATCAACTTAGTTATATCTACAGCGAACAAGGAGAAGTAAAACAAGCTCTTGATTCCTTAAATGAAGCACTCAAACTTCAGCGTAGCATCAAAGAACCAGCCAGAGAAGCTTTTACCCTTGGTAACATCGCTGAAATTTATGCATCTTTCGGCGATTATCAGCAAGCGCTGGATTCCTACAATCAAGCATTGGATATCCAACGGCGGATTAAAGATCGTCCAGGAGAGGCTGCTACCCTCAAGGACATCGCTCAAGTTTATAGTGATTTGGGAGACTATCAACTCAGTATTGCTACTTACAACCAAGCCTTAGAGATATTTCAACAAATAGGTGATCGCACCCAGACAGGACAAACCCTAAATAGTATTGGTAGTACTTACCGTTACGCAGAGAATTATCAAAAGTCGCTGGAATATTACAACCAAGCCCTAAAAATTTGGCGCGATCAAGGGGATAAATTTAGAGAAGTCGCTACACTCACAGGGGTAGTCAGAGCCTACGAGTCATTAAAAGGTTATCCCAAAGCGCTAGCTGCTGCTAACCAAATTTTGACATTATCTCGCCAACTAAATAGTAGCTTTAGCGAGGCTACTGCTTATGTCTTTTTGGGTAGAGTGTATTTAGCTACACAAGACTATCAAAAAGCCTTGGCAGCTACAAGCCAGGGTGTGTCAGGATTCCAAAAGTTAGGTTTCCAGTTGGCAGAAGCTAACGCTCTAAGTGTCCAAGGCAAAGTTTATGATGGGTTAAAGCAGCCAAACAAAGCGATCGCAACTTACAACCAAGAATTAGCATTACGGCAGAAATTAAGCGATCGCTCTGGTATTGCCGACACATATTACGCGATCGCCCTTACCGAACGCAACCGGGGTAATCTCAACGCCGCCCGTAGCCAAATTGAAGAAACAATCAAACTCGTTGAAGGTATTCGTACCCAAGTTACCAGCCAGGACTTACGTACTTCCTACTTTGCCAAAGTTCAGAATTATTACGAGTTTTATATAGATTTGCTGATGCAGTTGCACAAACAAAACCCATTGCAAGGATACGATGCATTGGCACTGCAAGCTAGTGAACGTGCCCGCGCCCGTAGTTTATTGGAACTATTGAATGAAGCAAAAGCCGATATCCGCCAAGGAGTTGATCCCAAACTACTAGAAAAAGAACGTAACTTACAGCAAAAACTTGATGCGATCGAAAAACGCCAAATCGAATTAGCCGATGATGCATATAACGAAGAAATAGCCCAAGCATTAGCAAAAGAAAATGCCACACTATTAGAACAGTACCGACAGCTACAAGCAGAGATCCGTACCAAGAGTCCTCGTTATGCAGCACTTACTCAACCTCAACCCTTGAATGTTACCCAAATTCAGCAGCAAGTCTTGGATGACAACACTCTGCTGTTAGAATATGCGCTGGGAGAAGAACGCAGCTATCTCTGGGCTGTGAGCAAAAATAGCATTAAAAGTTACGAACTACCTAAACGTGCTGACATTGAAGCTACTGCACGCAAGTTTTATGATCTTTTAAACACACCCGATTACAAACTTGGGGCAAACGAAGACAGCAAAGTTGCCAACCAGTTAAGCCAGATGCTACTGCAACCCGTAGCTAAAGAATTAGGAAATAAACGTTTGCTAATTGTCAGTGATGGAGCCTTGCAGTATTTGCCATTTAGTGCATTACCTTCTCCTGCTGCTTCGACCTCTCCCACTCCCTTATTATTAGAACACGAAATCGTCAACTTGCCCTCAGCTTCTACCTTAGCAGTGTTGCGGCAAGAAGTTAGCGGACGTAAAGTAGCTCCGAAAGCGATCGCAGTTTTTGCTGATCCTGTGTTTAGCAGCGACGATGATCGGATTCAAACTAAAGTTAAACAAACCACTCAACAACCTGTAGACAAGCGCAATATCAACAGTCTGGCATTAGCAAAAGCTAGCAGAAACACCGATGTAATTTTTACCCGCTTACCTTTCACTCGCAAAGAAGCCGAGAGTATTTTGTCACTAGTGCCAACAGGTGAGCGTTTGCAAGCCTTAGACTTCACTGCTAACCGCACTACTGCCACCAATAACCAACTCAGTCAATATCGAATTGTGCATTTTGCCACTCACGGTATCCTGGATAGTACTAATCCAGAGTTATCAGGTGTAGTGTTATCACTGTTTGATAACAACGGCAAACCACAAAACGGCTATTTGCGACTCCATGATGTCTTCAACCTCAATTTACCAGCAGAATTAGTTGTGCTGAGTGCCTGTGAAACCGGATTGGGTGAAGAAATCAAAGGCGAAGGCTTGGTAGGTTTAACTAGAGGATTTATGTATGCAGGTAGTCCGCGAGTAGTTGTAAGTTTGTGGAGTGTGGATGATCGAGCCACATCAGAATTGATGACCAAATTCTACAAAAAAATGCTGCAAGAAAACTTAAAGCCAGCAGCCGCACTGCGATCAGCACAGATAGAAATGTGGCAAAATCAAAATTATACTGCACCGTTTTTCTGGGCAGCATTTACCTTGCAGGGTGAGTGGAAGTAGTTATGAATTACGCCTAATGTGAATTTTACCAATTTTGGATTTTGGATTAAAAGACTTTGCTAAAAAGCTTTTCCAAGAATTTCAAACAATACTTCCTATCCCCATTTGGTATTGGTTAGCTTAAAGCTGACTTAAGCTATTAGCCCAAAATTTATTTTAGGGCAGAATTTTGGGCTAATAGAGATGAGATAGCTGTAGGCTACAAGTTGCTACAAACTCTAACCAAAAATACTACCAATAGAACGAACTAAATTCTGTGGTTGCATCGCATCGGTGGCGGCGGTAGGTTCATAACCGCAGTGAACCATACAATCTGCACATTTGGGATTACCACTAGCACGACCGTATTTGTTCCAATCTGTGTCTTTCATTAGTTCATCAAAGGTGGCATAATGTCCCTCATTTAACAAATAACAGGGTTTTTGCCAACCTAGAACACTGTAACTCGGACTACCCCAAGGTGAGCATTCATAGTCTTTCTCGCCAGTGAGAAAATCTAAAAATAGTGGGTTATGGTTAAAGTTCCAGTTTTTCTGACCTGCTTTGTAAGGAGCTAAGATTTCTCTAAATAAAGCGCGTGTTTGTTCTCGCTTGAGAAAATGTTCTTGATCACTTGCCCACTCATAACTATAACCAGGAGAAATCATCATCCCATCAATGTTGAGCGTACTCAGGAAATCAAAAAACTCCTGCATTTGTTTGCGATCAACACCTTCAAAAACAGTAGTGTTAGTGGTGACACGAAATCCTTTGGCTTTAGCAGCACATATAGCTTGCACAGCAGTGTCAAAAACACCTTTGCGATTCACACAATGATCATGCCAATCTCGCATTCCATCGAGATGTACACTGAATGTCAAATAAGGTGACGGTTGAAATTTATCTAGACTCTTTTCTAATAACAAGCCGTTAGTACACAAGTAAACAAACTTTTTGCGCTCAATCAATCCCTGCACAATCTCGTCAATCTGGGGATGCAGAAGTGGTTCCCCACCAGGAATAGAGACTATAGGCGCACCACATTCTTCTACTGCTGCAAAACACTCTTGTGGAGTTAGGTTACGCTTGAGTATATCTGTGGGATGTTGAATTTTGCCGCAACCAGGACAGGCGAGGTTGCAACGAAACAGAGGTTCCAACATTAAAACCAAGGGATAACGCTTACGTCCTTTCAGACGTTGGGTAACAATATATTTGCCGACTTCTAATGCTTGCTGAAGATTAATAGCCATCTAAGCTCACTCCCCACATTTTCAGTTAAATATATTGTGCCGCAAGTCTGTGGTTGTAGTGGGAGACACTGAGTAGGAAGTGGAGAATTAGAAATCGACCACCGATAAACACAGTGCAAGGCGATGGTCTATCTGTGTACATCGCCTTGCACTGTGTTCGTTTACAAAAAACACCTAGATAGCTTTGCTAGTCTAGGGGTAGATTAGACTCTGGACTTTGCCTAACGACTTTAAAATCCCATCGCCGCAGCTACGGCGTGGACTTCCGATTCAATACCTTGTTTAAATTGGCTGTTGCTGTGTTTAATGGCTGTATCTGGGTCTTTTAAACCATTGCCAGTGAGGACGCAAACCACTGTTGCACCTGTGGGAACTTGGTCTTTGACCTGCAACAAACCTGCTATAGAAGCAGCACTAGCTGGTTCGCAGAAAATTCCTTCTTCTGATGCCAATAGACGATAGGCTTCAAGGATTTCGTCATCGGTGACAGAGTGAAAATTCCCCATACTGGCTGATTTGACAGCTACTGCTTTTTCCCAACTGGCGGGGTTGCCAATTCTAATGGCTGTGGCAAGTGTTTCTGGGTGGGGTATTGGTTCCCCTTTTACTAAGGGTGCTGCACCAGCTGCTTGGAAACCCATCATTCGAGGCAGGCGATCGCACTTCCCAATTTGATGGTATTGACAAAATCCCATCCAATATGCTGTGATATTTCCCGCATTACCCACAGGAATGCACAGCCAATCAGGAGTGTTACCTAAAACATCAACTATTTCAAATGCTGCGGTTTTTTGCCCTTCTAGACGGTAGGGGTTAACTGAATTCACCAATGTGACTGGATAAGTTTGGGCCATTTCCCGGACAATTTCTAAAGCACGGTCAAAGTTACCTTGAATTGCCAGTACCTCTGCACCATACAAGAGTGCCTGCGCCAATTTTCCCAGCGCTACATAACCATCGGGAATCAATACAAAAGCACGCATTCCCCCACGCCGAGCATAGGCTGCTGCTGCTGCTGAGGTGTTGCCTGTACTCGCACAAATAACCGCCTTGGCCCCTGCTTCTTTGGCTTTGGAAATTGCCATTGTCATGCCTCGGTCTTTGAAGCTACCAGTGGGGTTAAGACCGTCATATTTGACAAAAACACGTACTTGTCTGCCAATGCGTTGTGCGATCGCAGGAACTGGTATCAGAGGTGTGTTACCCTCCAGCAGGGTGACAACTGGTGTTGTTTCGCTGACAGGCAAGTAGTCGCGATACTGCTCTATAAGTCCGGGCCAGGGTTGGCGATGAGATGTAGTTGCAGACAGGCTCAAGGTCACGAGTTTTCAGGGCTTTTTAAATATTATTGAGTGTTGGTTGTTTGGAAACCACCAACAAACAACTAGTTCGTAGAATGTCAGTTTATCGTTTTAGATGTCTCTCTGGAAAGGTTTATGCGACATTTTTTGACACTCCTTAACTGATACCAATTTGAAAAAAGAATACAACACATGGATTATATAAGACCCCACCCCAACCCTCCCCTTTCTAAGGGGAGGGTGCCGTTAGGCGGGTGGGATGATCTGCCGCAAACATGATTTGAATTGGTATGAGAAATTTAACCAGTTCTTTTTGCACGCTTAACATCGCTGTGGAATTTATGAGATTAATATCTCAGTCAAATACGCTTCCTGAGCTTCTTCGGTGGGGTCGCCAAAGCACAAAGCGTGAAAAAATTCTTGGCTTTGCTGTCTTTCGTTTTCTATAGGAATAAGGACACCTGCTCAAATGACTTCTGCTTCTACCCTCTTTTGCTCAAAGTCTGAACCAGATCAAGACACTATAGCTATTGTCGCTCCTACCATAGAAACACCATCAACCATTGATGATGAAGACTTTTTCTCAGGGCAACCTCTCAATATTCTGTTGGTAAACGATGACAGTTACCAGGCAGAAGGCATTAAAGTTCTCTACGAAGCACTTGTAGCAGCTGGACATCATGTCACCTTAGTTGCACCTAAGCAGCAGCAAAGTGGTAAAGGAACCGCTATCGACGCAGACAAAATTTTTCAGCCTACTGAGCTTGTTAACTATGCGGAAAACCAGTGGTATGTTGATGGCACACCAGTTGTAACTACTCTGGCAGGATTAGATTATGTCCTGCAAGATAATCCGCCTGATTTAGTCATTTCTGGGATCAACGAGGGTGAAAACCTCGGTTATGGTGCGATTTCTTCTGGAACACTCAGCGCCGCAGTTATAGCCTTACAAAAGGAAATTCCGGCGATCGCTATCAGTGCAGGCATCAAGTTAGAAGAAGCGAGTCAGGATTATCCTAGCACCCAAGAGGCTTATAAGATCGGTGCTAAGTATGTGATTGATTTAATTGCTCAACTCCAAGAGACTCAAGCGGGTGAAACCCTACTTCCAGAAGGTGTGGGATTAAATGTGAATATCCCTGCTGATCAAGTCGTCAAGGGTGTTTCCTACACTGGTTTTGATCAAGCTACGAGTTTGGCATTACGCTTTGGTGATTTACCCAGTGGAGGACAAAGCTTGTTGTTAACCTCAAAGTCACTCGTGATTGGGGAAGTACCTGAGCTTGATTCTGAAGGCGAGCAATTCTTGGCAGGACGAATTACTGTTACACCCATAGATGGTAATTGGAGTGCTGAGGCAGATCGTCGGGAAGTAATAAGCGATCGCCTTAGTGAGGTGACTATTTTGCCTGTTGTGAAACCACTCAACATTTTGTTGGTGAATGACGACGGCTACCAGGCAGAAGGTATTAAGATTCTCTACGAAGCGCTAGTGGCAGCTGGACACCATGTGACGCTGGTTGCACCTAAGCAACAACAAAGTGGCAAAGGCACTTCTATCAATACAGATCAACTTTTTCAACCGATTGAAGTTATCAACTATGCCGAAAACCAGTGGTATGTAGATAGTACACCAGTTGTCACTACTAAGGCTGGATTAGATTACATTTTGCCAGACAATCCACCAGATTTAGTGATCTCTGGTATTAACCAGGGTGAAAACATTGGTTTGTCGGCTGTGTCGTCAGGAACACTGAGTGCGGCTGTGACTGCTGTTTTAGAAAATGTACCTTCTATTGCTGTCAGTGCAGGTATCAAGTTAGAGGAAGCGCAGCAAAGCTACCCTAGCACTCAGAAAGCATACAAAGTTGGTGCTGAATACATTGTTAACCTGATTGCTCAACTCCAGGCTACCCAAGGAGAGGATGCCAGCATCTTACCCACAGGTATTGGTCTGAATGTCAATATTCCGGCAGTTGATGATATTCAAGGTGTGTCTGTAACAGAGTTTGACCAAGCAACTAGTTTAGGATTTCGTTTTGGCAACCTGCCCCCCATTTTCGGTGAGGGACAGGGCTTGTTATTAGTTCCTGGTACTTCTAGTGACAATCCTAACCCTATTTCTGAAGGTGAGCAATTTTTAGCAGGTTATATTACAGTCACGCCATTCGATGGTGACTGGGGTAGCAAACACAGCGATCGCCAACTGCTGGCGGCAGACTTATCTCAGGTACTCCTTGGTGATGCAGATGACCCTGCTATCTGGGTAAATCCCAATAATTCAGAACAGAGCTTAATTATTGCCACACTTAAAGATGGTGGACTGATTACTTTTAATTTAGATGGTAGTGTCAACCAAGATTTGACAGTCCGTCCCTATGGTGATGAACGCTACAACAACGTAGATTTAATTTACGGCTTTAACCTGAATGGAAAGATAGTGGATCTAGCAATTGCTAGCGATCGCCAAAATGATACTTTAGTGATTTGGGCGATTGACCCGGAAACTCGCCAACTTACCGAAGTTACTGCTGCTGACCTCAGTGATCATACTGCTTCGATATTTGGGATTGATGATGGTGAACAAACTGCCTATGGTGTTGCTACCTATATTAGTCCTAGTTCTGGCGATGCTTACGTATTTGTCAGCCAACGGGAAAATAACCAGATTGCTCAACTAGAACTGATTGCTAACCCAGATGGCACAGTCAGCGCCAAGACTGTCCGTACACTCTCGGTACCTGACAATGAACTAGAGAATCCCCAATTTGAGGGTATGGTTGTTGACCAAGAATTAGGTGATCTCTACGCAGCACAAGAACAACGTGGTATCTGGAAGTTTTTAGCACAACCCAATGCTGATCCGACTGGTGAGTTGATTGAAGCAGTAACACCAGAAGGAAATGTGATTACACCAGATGCAGAAGGTCTGACAATTTATTACGGTGCTAATCGTACGGGATATTTGATCGCTTCTAGTCAAGGTGATAGCACTTTTGCGGTATTTAGGCGTGAAGGTGAAAATGAGTACTTGGGTAGTGTTGTGATTGATAATGGTAATGACATCGATGGAGTGCAAGAATCCGACGGTGCAGCAGTGATTAACACTCCCCTTGGTTCTGAATTCCCTTATGGTTTGTTAGTAGTGCATGACGGTAACAACGAACCACCTGTGCTAGTAGAAGATGACGGGGAAATTGAAAATATTAATACCAACTTCAAGTATATAGACTGGCGTGAATTTGCGATCGCCTTTGAGAACCCTTTAGACATTGATCCCATCAGCTACGATCCTCGCCATCCCGGTTCAAATTTTTTAATTACAGCCAATATACTAGGAACCGATGAGGACGATCGCTTGTTTGGAAGAAAAATCAATGAAAGACTACTAGGCGAAGCAGGTAACGATTTGCTCTTTGGCTATGCTGGTAATGACATTCTCTTAGGTGGAGATGGTAACGATTTCCTCAATGGCGGCAAAGGAGATGATACATTGAGTGGAGGCGATGACCGAGATGTGTTTTTCTTATCCCTAGAGCAAAGTCAAGATGTGATTACTGACTTTACCGTCGGCGAAGATTTACTCGCTTTGTCAAAAGGACTCACCTTCAGTAATCTAGCGATCGCTCAAGATCATAACAATACTCTAATTAGTATCGCTGGCAATTGTGACATTCTAGCTACTCTGACTGGTGTTCAGGCAAATACCATCACTCGTGGAAGTTTTATAACTCTTTAGTGGTTAGTTGTTGGTTGTTGATTGTTGGTGGTTGGTAGTTAGTAGTTAGTGGTGAGTCAGCGACTCTTACGCAGGGGGTTCCTCCCCCAACCCCAAAGGGGACCCCGAGCCCCCATGAGCGACTGACGAACCCGTAGACGCGCAAGCGTCTTCTCAAAAGAGTAGGGTTAGTGGTTGATTAATACTTACTTCTCATACCCCACCCTACGGGAAGCCGCTGACACGTCTACACACTCCTCACACTCCCCACACTCCCCATTGCCCCACCCCAATCCCTAAGGAACAAAGTGATTTTTTTACTGTCATTAACTACACATTTAAAAGTGAATTACAAGGGCAAGGAAAAATTATACAATTTTTTAACAATTCTTTAAACTTGCCTATTATAATATCTCTAATGGTGTGAGTTATAAGTTACGGGTGATTTTGTAAGCAATGTCTACATCTGGTATTTCTGAACGTGAATCCCATGCTGCTTGGGCAACAAAGCTAGAGAAGTGTTTTAATCAAGTAGATCAACAAGTCAAATTTATGCACTTGCAGGCAGAAGTAGACTGTCTACTACAGCAGTTGCAACACTTAAAAATGCAAAAATTAGCAGCCATTGATAAAGAAAAATAGACAGTATCTCAAAAACAAAACTTGTCATAGACAAGTGCTGTTAGAGGTGTCAGTATTAAAGTGTGACTCTGGGTAACAAGTGTAACCAGGCAGTATCCTAATTCTTAGTAATTGGCATTCTCTAGCAGTGATGTAATTGATTTAGGAATTGTAAGTTTGGCGATCGCTACTAAAAAAGATTGAGAATTTTTTCTGATAGTTCTATACTCTATTCACTAAACAATTCAGTTACCAGTGATATAAAGTTCTGTTAATTACTTGTCATAAAAACCTCACAAGAACAGCCCCTCTCCGTGAGTTCACCAGAGGGGTGCCGCAGGCGGGGTGAGGTTAAACGAGAATTATAAGTAATTATGCGAACTTGATATTACTCATAGTGAAAAGCTAACTATTAATAACTGTTCACTGCTCACTGTTCACTGATCACCTGTGCTAGCAGACTTTGAATGTAAGCTAGTGATTCTTTAGTGATTTGAGTTTGCCCTTGTAAGAAAGTGTTAGCACGTTCTTGTCCTTGCTGAACTGCTATTATTAATGCTCCCCATGCTTGCACTTCTGGCCGCTTAGGATTGACCTGTAATGCTGTTTCGACGCGATTCCATAATCTTCCTTTATCTGCCTTAAGCAAAATGGCAATTTCTTGGGCATTTTGTGGTGATGCCTCAAATACTTGTAAAGCTTTTCCCCAGCGACCGTCTATTAAATCTGCCAGTACTTGTTGACTGGGACTTGCCCAAGTTGTATCTGCTTGCGTTTTGGTCAGTTGAGAGTGTAGGCGAATCATATCAATTTGTGTCTGTGCTGCTGCTGGCAATTTGTCCCGGCGTTGTTTTTGGATGAATTGCAACCATTCCCAAGCTGGTGTCCATAATCCGCTGTTAGCGATCAAAAGGGCGTCTTGGTAAGCGGAATCGTTGAGGGCGGGTGGTTGCAGGGAAATTTTTTCTAATTGGATAGGGTTGAGGACAAAGTTGGATGGTTTAACTTGATAGATATGTAGTTGGGGTTCCAAACCTACTGTTTGATCTACAATTAATTCTTTTGTACCACCACCAGTTACCTGCTGCCATTTTGGGAGTTGTCCAGCAGGGCTTGTCCAAGACAACATCAGTTGTAGGTTGGTGCGTTTGGGGTTGTAGTGAAAAATGTAACCGTAGGCGATCGCTTGTGATTCTTGCTGGTGCTTACCCTGTGCATAAAGCCAGATACCAGAAGATGATGTCTCACCTTCCAAGCGTCCTATTTCACTGACTGGAAAAGTAACACTGGAACCTTGGTTTTCAGATGTAGCATCAACAGAGGGAGAAACGACAAATGATTCTTCTAGTCCAGTGATGGATAGTTGAGTTGCCAGAGTGTAGTATTTTTCAGCTTTTGATTTTAGTTCTAAGTTTTGTGAACGTTGATAAACCCTCAGTTCCACAATTTCTCGGCAATCTGATTGACAATTATGAGCTTGTTTGAAAACTGGGAGTAAAAAAGTTGCTGTTTGATCGCTTTCTAAAGGGATGATATCTCCGGCAATAGTACCTTGTTGTTCCAGATCAGATTGAATTTGTGGCAAGGTTTGGGGATTTTCGTCGTGGCTAAGAGATTTTACCCATGCAGGCAAAAATTTATTTATCCAAGTGACTTTATCAGGATTGATCATCAATTCGATACTAACCCAAGCAAAAGCCACGACTAAGCAAGCGCTGCCTAGTAAAATGGCGATCGCTAATTTTGATGCTAATCCCGAGGAAGTTTTCCTAGTCTTAACTTTTCGACGCAGAACCGGACGTCCAGCTTGTTGAGAATTTTCTGCGGGAAGTTGGGATGTTTTAATGATTTTCTTAGCTTTTTTAACAATTCGTTTTTTACTTGTGTTGGCAGCAGATGGTTTTGGTGGGCGGTTAACCATACTTTTAGTTTCAGTAATAATAGCGAGATTTTTGATGAGTTTTTTATTTTATACTCGCGTTCTTAAGGAATTGCCTAGAAATAATAGTGTAAATTTGTACAAATAAGTGATTTTACGAATGACGTTAAAAAGATATTTTGAATAAGCTCTATCGTTGAGAGTGTGGGAGCGAAGTTTAAAAAGTTGAACGAAACTCAAAGTAGGGTAATTGCGTACTTATTAGTAGCGGTGGTCAACGGATTACCAATACCAGCGATCGCTATTTCCACAGACAAAACCGGAGAACCTACAGAGAGTTTTTCTACTAGTTCTCCTGCTTCCCTTGATGATCCGATGGCACAAGTGAGATCAGTATCTCAACTGCGAGATGTCCAATCTACAGATTGGGCATTCGGTACATTGCAATCTTTAGTAGAAAGATATGGTTGCATTGCAGGTTATCCCAACGGAACTTATCGTGGCGATCATCCCCTCACCCGTTATGAATTTGCTGCTGGGTTGAATGCTTGCTTAGATTGGATAAATGAATTTATCGCCGCAGCCACGAGTGATTCAGTCACTCGCGAAGATTTAATTACTTTAGAAAAATTACAAGCAGAATTTGCTACAGAATTAGCTGCTGTACGAGGTCGAGTGAATAATTTAGAAGCCCGTACTGCCGAAATTACTGCGAATCAATTCTCCACAACAACCAAACTAAGTGGTTTTACCATAGTTAGTATTCAAGCACGCACTGACAGCCGTGCTGATCTTAATCCTAGAGATGGGAAAAAAGATACAGATGATGTTGGTACAAATATCAATCTCATCAACTTTAGCCAGCTATACTTAACTAGTCAATTCACTCCTAATAGTTATCTATTGACAAGTCTGATAGCAGGTAATGGTTCGACAGCACCCAGATTAAGCAATGACGTTTATCTTGGCTACGAATACCCCACAAATAATCAGTTAAGTATATATGATTTAAATTTTCACTGGCTTGTCGCTGATAACTTAGCGATTATGGCAGGACCCCAAGGTATAAATATGCCCAATGCTTTCCGTGGCCCTAATCGAGCCGAAAGTGGAGCAATAGGGCCATTGTCATATTTTGCCCAAAGGAACCCAATTTTAGATATCGGGTTCAACGGGGGTGGTATTGCTGTTGATTGGCAATTTGCCAAACGTGCTAGTTTACAGGCTCTTTATACGAGTAACACACCAGCAAATCCTGGCAAACGCAGTGGTTTGTTTGATGGCAACACCACCACTGGCGTGCAATTATTACTGACACCGTCTAACAGTTTTGATGTCAGTTTGTATTACGTGAATAATTACTCTGCGGATGGATGTTTGCTTACTTACTTAGGTGATGATTGCCTAACAGCAGTTAACCCCAATACAGATAAATCAGAACCATTACAAACTAATGCTGTTGGTACTTCTATCAATTGGCAAATCTCACCTCAGTTGACTTTAGGTGGTTGGCTTGGTTATACCAATTCTTACATTCCAGGCAAATCAGGAAATGTAGAAACTACAAATTACATGGTGTATCTCAATTTCCCTGATTTATTTGCCAAAGGTAATTTGGGTGGAATTTATTTTGGACAGCCTCCCAAAATTACAAGTAGTGATTTACCAGTAGGAAACAATGTCCCTGATTATATAAATACAGGTTTAGGGCGTCCTGGGGGTCAGCCAGGAACAACCCATCACCTCGAAGCTTTCTACCGCTTCCAAGTAACGGATAACATCAGCATCACACCAGGAATCATTCACATCTGGGAACCTGGCCATACTCCAGATAGTGACTCAATTACAATAGGCGTGCTGCGAACTAGTTTCACTTTTTAGGTAGAAACTAGAAACGATGAAATTAATTTATATTCTTGAAGAAGGCAGAAGTACGGAGGCAGAGGAGGCGTGGGTTGCAAAGCTGCGGGCGAACAAAGAACGCCGTGGCAGAAGGGAATTAAAGGGGGATACCACCGGACACGCCGCTTTGCGTCTTGTGATCCCCAGGAACATTGCAGACCAGTAAATCTTCGATTTACTGGGGGTCTTAAACCCATTTGGCAGAGGGTATAGATGGCTCAATCACGAACGAAAACTTTAGATCTTCGCATAGCTGCCATCTGCCATCTGCCCGAAGCCTTTCTTGATAAAAAGTTCATAAAAATCTCTATGTTTTAGCAAAACTTACGAAGGAATAATCTTTTCTACCAGCAAAAAATAAATTTCAGATCTCCGAGAAATTTCTCTTGTTGAAACTATTCCAAAAAATATAAATTATTGGATAGTTGTTGAGCTATTTATCACAACATATTTCTTATAGGTGTATCTATTAAACAAGATAGTCTAGCTCGGCTGGAGACAAAAAGACTATTCAATTCAATAACTAGACATAAATAAATATAGCTATTAGCGTGAGTAGTTAGTTTGCCAAGAATTTTAATTCTTAACTTATGGTTGAATCCGTCTAAAGATGTTTGAAAAGCTTTTTAACAAAGTATGAGCTTGGAAATTAATTTCTGGGCGGGTGATGCCAAGAATGAAATAGTTCTATAACTACTAACTACTAACGATACTTTTATTTATGTCTACATTTTAAACACTTTTTGTAAAAAGCTTATTTAGTCAGATGTGTCAATATTTCTGTAGTTTACTAGGTATATTCCTGGTCACTAGTTGTACTATGTTGGTTATTCCTTGCCAAGCTCAAAATCTCCAAGATTTTCATCAAGAAAAGACAAATTTAATGCCTGCATCATTGCAATCTAATACTGCTACTAATGTAAATATAAAATCTAACTTAGATAATAGTGATGATTCGAGCAATAATCAAATAAACGTGATTTCTGAGTCAACTAATAATGAAGTAGTTACTACTAAACCTAATTCACGCATTCCCATATCTAGTAGAATATTTGCTGCGCCTTCAATGAAACAATAATTGAAGGAGGCAAAAGGGAATTAGTGGGATTTTAATTGCCCACTAATTGTAGGCGCTAAATCTATTCGCGAAAAGAAATAAAAATATTTTTTTCATCCAATAAGCGCTAGAAAAATATGTCTATTTCAAATCCTCTTAATTTATTTATGGGGATTTTTCTGTTGTTTTTGTCTAGTAAGCTATTCCCTTTTAAGGCAATTTTTCAATACATATTTGCTCGTAGCGTTTACCTGCGCTTTCCCAAGTGAATTCATTTTCTATCAATTGTCTACCGTTGGAAGATAATTCATCCCGTAGTTGTGAGTTACTAAATAGGTGACTAATGGCACTAATATATTCAGCTGGATGATTTGCTCGTAGTGCAGTGAGTGGAACATTTGCGCCGTCTACAGCTAATCCTTCTAAACCGCGATCGCTTGCGACTACTGGGATGCCAGCTGCCATTGCCTCTAAGGTTTTATTTTTAATCCCGAATCCTGTCCGCATCGGTACAACACAGACAGTGGCTTTGTGCAAATACTCTACCATTGAAGGCACACGTCCAGTCACAGTAATTCCTGGTTTTGCTTGCAGTGCCAAAACCTCCGGTACAGGACGAGAACCAACAATATCAAAAGTTGTATCTGGATAACGTTCTTGAACTTTTGGTAAAACTTCGTTGCTAAAAAAGCAGACGGCATCAATATTTGCTAAATTATCCATTGCACCGATAAAAACTAAACGGTGTCCTGTCGGATCACTAATGCGATAGGGAAATGATTCTAAATCCACACCATTAGGAATTATGGTAATCTCAGCATTAGGATTGAACTGTTGCAGTTGAATTTGATCTTCTTGTGTAGTCGCTACAATTGCTGAAAATTTAGAGCAGTAGTGTTGTTCGTAACGTCGTAACAAAGGTAAGTTTATTCTATCTCGCCAAGGATTTTCAGAAATACCAATTTCTAGTTGGTTGCGGCAGGTTCCATAAACAGAACTATGCACATTAACTATAGTTCTTACCTGTTTTTTAAAATGAGGTTTTATATAGATTTCATTGGCACTATGTTCGCAGGTAATAACATCACATTTTCCTGCCTGTACAAAATTATCAATCCATTCTTGCATTTCCCCACAATAGCGGTTTAAGATACTCGGTGGAATTCCATCTTGTACAAAACTAATAAATCGTTGAATTTTCTTTACTACACTGCCACTAGTTCCTAAATCAGGAGGACGCTTAAAAACAACTAAATTCTTTACCCAATTTTGTAAGTCTGTAATTTCTGCATCTGTGACATCAGCTTCCCGTTGAGTGACAAGAGTAATAGCATGGCGTTGATGAAGATACTTGAGTAAGTTAAACGTTCGCACTTGGGTTCCTCCCCGCGTTGGCGGATAAGGAAAAGTGGAAGATAACATCAAAATGTTCATAAAGGAATTTAGTTGGGAATAATATTGACAAGTACAGTGATGTATATAGAATGACCTGTTGGTGTATTTTATGTCATCATCTAGAACTCTATGTATTTAAACTGACTTGAAAGTCACCTCTCTCAGTCCTATCGGACACCCCTCTTCTTGACAAGGAGAGGGGTGAGGTTTTTCATTTGTATTCAGCTATACAGTTCATGACCACTACTTAATAACTTCAATATCAAGATAATTGATCAGTATGAAAACAGTTGGTATTTATACTCTTGCTAATGATGCTGTTTATGACCAGTTGGTTGCATTATTAAATAGCATTGAAAGAAATATTAGTCCAGAGATCCCAGTTTGTATTATTCCCTATAATCAACAATTAGAGCTAATTGCAAAAGAAATTAAGTCTAGACCAAATGTTAGTCTTTTTGAGAATTGGGAGACAATTCAGCGTTGGGATGATTTTGTCAATCAAGTGTGGGATGCTCATCCAAGAACTCAAGAATCTCAGTTAACCCGTCCTGGCTGGTATAAAGGTTTTGTTCATAGAAAATTCGCTGCATTTGATGGAGATTTTGAAAAGTTCATATTTTATGATGCCGACAGCTTAGTAATGAAACCAATTGATGATGTCTTAATCAAACTAGACACTTACGATTTAGTTTTTGATGATTGGGAACATGCCAAGCCTGAAGCTGCTACAGATATTAATCTTGAACTTGCCCAACGTGCAACTAATATTGCAAAAGCTCAATTACGTTCTAGAATTCATTGCAATAGTTTTTTTGGTTCCCACCAGGGACTCTTTGGAATTGATCAATTAAATAATCTGATGCACCACCTGATTGAAAAAAGAGAAGTTGAATGGATAAATAAAAAATTTTGGTGGTCAAGTTCAGCTTTATTTAATTACATGACGATAGATGGCAAGTACTCTATTTTTAACTATACTCTTAGCCCTAACGGTGAAGACAAAACAGGTAATTGTGCTAATGCAGATTTATTTGTCAATATTGACAATATCCTTTACAACCAAGAGGGATTAAAACCTATTCATCGGATTCACTATATGAGCTACCCTGCCAGTGATTTTGCCCGTTTGTGTCGTGGTGAAGATGTTAATATTTGCTATCGAGAAGAATTTTTATATTATCGATTTCTCAAACAACCAAAGCAGAAACCACAGCAACTAAAACCGCCAACTGTAACAGCAAAGACTAATCGATTAATTAAAAGGGTGATGAAGAAAATTAAAAGAACGATTGCTTGATTTGCTTAGGAGAGATCATGGCTGAGAAAAAATTGATGAATCGAATACCAATGCACACAGATTAACACCGATTAAGTTGCTAGTTAGTATTTTTTATATTATAAAAAAATATGCCAAAAATCAGTATTTGTATTCCAACTTTTAACCGAGTTAAGCTTTTACCTTTTGCTATTGACAGTGTACTACAGCAAACTTATCAAGACTTAGAATTAATTATCTGTGATGATGGTTCTCGTGATGGTACACCCAAATTAATCTCGCAATACACAGATAGCCGCATTAGATATATTCGCCACTCGCAAAATATCGGTAAAAGCAATAATATGCGCTCTGGGTTTGAGGCTGCTACAGGTGAATATTTTATCAAATTTGATGATGATGATAGATTAACACCAGATTTTTTAGTACGTACTGCAACCATTTTAGATCAAGACCATAGCATTGATTTTGTTAGTACTGACCATTGGATTATTAATATTGACAATATTAAAGATGAAGTCAAAACTCAAGACAATTCTCGTCGCTGGGGTAGAGCAAATTTATCAGCAGGTGTTGTAAATAATTTATTAGAAGTAGTATTTATTCAACAAAGTTTTCAAATTGGTGCAACTTTATTTCGTCGCCAAACTTTGTCAGAGTTAGAGTTTATGCAACCTAATTGGCAAAATTGCGAGGACAATGATTTATTTGTGCGGCTCGCTTTAGCAGGTAAAAAAGGTTATTATTTACCAGAATTGTTGATGGAATATCGCGTACATGCAGAACAGCAAGGAATCAATCGTGCTATTCCTTATTTGCAGGATAAATTGCGGTATTTAAGTAGTTATAAATTTGAGTCAGATAAGTTAGAGAAAGTTAGGTTACAGCGTCTTGCAGAAACACAGTTGTTCTTAGGTTTGCGGTTGATTGAAAAGGGAGAAGTTAAAAAAGGTAGAGAGTTAGTTTTTGCCGGTAAGTCTTTTTCTGTTGCTAAAGCGTGGACTGGGTTATGGTTATCGTTTTTACCTGGGGGTGTGAGGGGAAAGGCGTTTGAAGTATTGCGACAGGTACGGGGGTAGTAAGGGGGACAAGGGAGACAAGGAAGACAAGGGAGACAAGGGAAGGGGAAAATCGCCTTGAGTAAAAAATTGGATAGTTTATTTTTTGGACTCACCTAAAGAAAGAATACAGCACTTTGCCTGATTGCATTAATTCTCGCTACGATGGAGTAGGTGTGTCAATTATAGCCATTTTAGCTAGAGTAGTGCTGATTCAGACACAGGTAAGATTACCCGCATGGATACTAATGAATTAAAGTTCTTACTAAAGCTGTTAGGATGTTCTAACTATCGAGCAAGCCTTAGTGGTAGTGTTTTCAAAACCTTTAAAGGTAAAGATAATATATGTCGAGATTTAGGCGATCGCAATCTAGTAGACTTTTCGCGTGAGACTGCCACAGTCAAGATTTTATCGCCTGGTCAAGCACTATTGAAACTTGATCCAGCCGAATTACCGATTACAGATAAAGAACGTAAAGTTTTAGAGAAGCTAAGTAAAACTTCAGGCAAAATCACTCCTAGTAAGATTACTTCACTCAAAGCCGCAGAAAGAGACACAATATTGAAAACTTTAAGCGATCGCGGATTAATTGAAGTTGAACTTAAAATCAAAAGAACGAAACCTGAGGTTTGGCTGACTGAACGTGGAATAGAATTTTTACGAGATGACTACAGTCCCAAAGGTGCTGCAAACATTAGCTTGGATCTACTAAATAATTACGTGCGCTTTCTGCGAAAAACTTTGAGAGTTAAACCAGAACAAGTCTCTACTTCAGCTGTTCACAGTACAGAGTCAGGTGTTGAGACGATTATCAATATCACTGACGAAGAAATTTTACAAACTATCCAGAAATTAGATAAAGAGCTTGGTACTGATAATTATTTGCCAATTTACCATTTGCGGCAAAAGTTGCAACCGCCATTGTCACGGGATGAGTTGGATAAGGCGCTGTATCGGTTACAAAGGAATGATCAAATTGAGTTTAGCACCCTATTAGATCCAAAACCTTATACTCCAGAACAAGTTGATGCTGGAATTCAACAAAATGTAGGTGGTTCGCTGTTTTTTATCAGTGTTAACTAGCAATCATTACTGCAATTTTACACATAATTGAAGTTCGCTCTCTCATCAAAATTTAAGTATGGCATCAATCAACGAAATTATTCAACGTGAGGTTAACCCGTTTGACCTAGTAAATTTGAAAACAGGTAATTTTTGGACTGAACATCAAGACTTCAAATCTGTGGTTGAATCTATTCATCAAGAAGCAATCAATGAGATTGAAGAATTATTACAATTAGTGACGATAGACCATCGCAGTCGTACTGTATTGCTGATAGGTGATTCGGGTTCTGGCAAAAGTTATTTACTAGGTAGACTCAAGCATAAATTTAATCCTAAAGCTTTTTTTGCTTATATTGGCCCTTGGGCTGAAAATGACTATATATGGCGACATGTTTTGCGCTATACGGTTGATAGTTTAATCAAAGTACCAAATGGTCAGCAAGAATCTCAACTGATACTTTGGCTAAAGAGCTTATCTGCTTTTATTAATAAAAATGATAACATCTGGAAATTGTTACTGAATGATCGCCAAAAATTTATCAAGCATCTTAAGGATAACTACCAACAGGCAGGTATTTATAATCCTGAGGTTTTTTTCGGAGTGCTACACGACTTGACAAATCCTGAACTTTATACCATAGCGTGCGAGTGGTTAAAAGGAGATGATATCAGTGAAGAATCAATGCAAGCTTTAAGAGTGAAATACTGTATTGATACTGAGGATGCAGCAAAAAATATATTAGCTAATTTTGGTAAAATTTCCACTGATACTCAACCAATAGTTTTATGCTTTGATCAAGTTGAAGCATCAATAAATTTTAATTCAAATTCTCAACTTATTTTTAATATTAATACTACTATTCACAACGACAATCTCAAAAATTTTTTAATAATTATCAGCATAGTTAAGGATAACTGGATACGCTGCAAAAACTATATTTTACAATCAGACAAAGCTCGTATTGACAGGTTAGTATCACTCAAACCTATTAATTTAGATCAAGCAGAATCGCTTTGGGCTGATAAATTACAATCACTACATCAAAAAGCAAACCCTAAACCGAATTCACCTATTTTTCCCTTAACTCAGCAATTATTGGAGGCAAATTTTCCTGGTGGTAAAACAATGCCAAGGAATGCTCTAATCTTGGGTAGATTAGAGTATCAAAAATACAAAATTTTATTAGGAAATACCAAAGTAAAAATTCCTACTAAGCATCAAACAAATTATTCATCTACCAAAACATTACAAAATAATAATCAGCCAGTTATTACACTCGTAAATCAAGACTCTGATAGAATAATTGATATATCAAATCGAGAAAGAATCATAGCTGAATTTCAACTTCTATGGCAGCAGGAATTTAAGAAAACTCAAAGTAAAATAGGAAAAATATCTCTTTTACCAGCAACTGACTTAATCAAGATGGTGCAAGAAGTTTTAGAGGCATTACAAGTACAATCGATTAAGCCAAAACTGCTCAAAGGTAAATATGCTAGCTATTCCTTAAGTTATCAAGCACCTGATAAACAAGACAAAGTAGGAATAGTGTGGACAGAAGATGCTAATATGACAAGTTTTTTCAATATAATGAATGCTTGTCAAAAAGCAATTCAAGAAAATATTTGTAAAAAACTATATTTGATTAGAATCAACACGGTAGGAAACACAAAACTGGTTGGTTATAAAATCTATAATCAAATTTTCAAAGGAACCAATCATCATCACATTAAACCAAATCTTGCTTCAGTTCATTACTTAGCAACATACGATAGTTTAGTAAATTCTGCGATCGCTCAGGAATTGGTGCTTGGTGGTAATACTATTACTTTACAAGAACTACAATCTTTAACTCGTGAAACTAAAATTTTAAATAAATGTGCTTTATTGCAGGATTTAGGAATTATTTCTCAACAAGGTTCTGATACTGTTGATAGAAACGGCAAAAAAGATTTGCGACCAGTTAAAGATTTTATGCTAAATTTAGTCAAAACTCAAAGCTATATGGGAGTAGCAACTTTAATTTCCCAGTCTGTTGCTCAGTTTCCTGAAGTAGAAGAAACTGATCTTCAACTCTTGATTGATTTATTATGTCAGGAACAAAAAGTAAAAATTATCAATCCTAAAGCTAAGTTACAAGACCGATTAATTTGTTTAGTCAATAAAATATAATTAATGTTTAGCCATGCAGTACCTGAAAGAACCTACTGAAATCAGGATGCAAATAGCAAAATTTGCCCTGGCTAAAACACTATGGTTAGATACAGAAGTTGCAGATTGGCAAACTTCTGATCCAAAATTGTCATTAATTCAGATACTGATAGAACCTAGAGATTTGACAGGAAAATTTACTTATATTCTTGATGTGTTGCATCAGCCTGATTTGGTTTTATTTTTTATTAACCAAATCATGATTAATCCCAAAGTTGAAAAAATATTTCATAATGCTAGTTTTGATTTAAAGTATTTAGGTGGAAATTCTGCACAGAATGTTACTTGTACTCTGAAAATAGCAAGAAGGATTAAAAAAGATATTTTAAAAGTATCTAACTTGCAACTCAAAACTTTAGCTACTGAATTATGTCACTTTTGTGATGTCAACAAGGAAGAACAGGGAAGTGACTGGGGAAAGCGTCCTTTGACGGAAAAGCAGCTACATTATGCCGCAATGGATACAGTGTACCTAGCTGCTGTGCATCAATATTTATTAAAAATTTTAAATCATAATACTGTCAGTAATATTTTTGCTCATATGCCTAACACCTCAAAGCACTCAAAAGATGTATCTGAAAATTTATCTTTATCTGCTACTAAAGTTAGAGTTGCTTTTGAGTGTCCTCGCCTATTTTATTTGCATCAGCATTTTGGCGGCAATAGCTTATTTATACCATCAGATAATAAACTTGGTATTGGTAATGTATTTCATTATTTAGCTGATGAATTCATTAATTTAGCTACTGATGAACCAAAATTTAAAGAATTATTTCAACTTGGTGTATCCCAATTAAAGGTAGAGGAAATAGCCTCTACCATGCAGCAGCTTTTTTATCAACTCAAATTTTCTGCTTATTTAGAAAAAGCTGTTGCTAAAGATGTCAACCAAGCACAGCCATTATTAAATGTTTGGCAAGGATTACAAGGACTAATCAAACGCTTCGCAGAAATACTTGTAGTCAATCGTCGCTATTGTAGTGCAGAAAAGCTGATGAGTAACACTTTTATCTCAGAAGGACGTAAGCTTGAACATTATTTTGATCTACCTGATGAAAGCAAACAAAAAGTAGTAGGAGAATTTGATTGCTTAGTTTTCAACTTTGAACTCAAGCGCCTTTGTGTAGTTGAATTCAAAACTTATCAGCCTGTAGATCCGTCAGCACAATTAGCGCAAGTTGCACTTTATAGTTACATGCTGTGGCAAAAGAAGAAAGTACCTGTAGATTCAGCAGTATATTGTGTTTTGCCAGAATTTAAAGAGTATAAATATACCTGGGAAGAACTAGAAAATACAGTTCATAGGCTGATTCCTTATAAATTACAACAAATGCAACAATGGTTGACTTGGGAACCACCTCATCCTAATCCACCACCACCGACAACTCAGCCTCACCTGTGTGAAATTTGTCCTCAAAAACAAAAATGTCAAACTTATTTTGTTTCAACAGATATCTCTTCTATAAAGAATAGCCAGGAATCTGTTAATGCTGATGCAATTGCTGAAGAATTGGTTGCAACTCTGCAATCTTTTAAAATCAAAGTTGATTACCAAGGTGCGGCTGTTGGTTCAGCTTTTATTCGTGTGAAGCTGAAACCTCATTTAGGCGTAAGCGTTAACTCGATTTTGCGTTTATCTAAAGATTTACAAGTGCAGTTGGGGTTAGCAGATCCTCCCTTCATTGCACCTCAAGCTGGTTATGTCAGTGTTGATTTACCTCGTTGCGATAGACAAGTTGCGAAGTTTGCAGATTATATCAAGCCACAAGTTTTACCTGCTACAGCACCAGTGAAAATTGCCATTGGGGTAAATTTGGAAGGACAATTAGTAGAGGCTGATTTATCTGATCCGAATACTTGTCATTTTTTGGTTGGGGGTACGACAGGAAGTGGTAAAAGTGAATTTTTGCGATCGCTTCTCCTCAGTCTCATTATTCGTCATTCACCCAAACACCTAAAAATTGCTCTTGTTGATCCCAAACGGGTGACGTTTCCCGAGTTTGAGGAAATGCAGTGGTTGTATGCGCCTGTTGTCAAAGAAAGCGATCGCGCTATTGAATTAATGGATGAACTGGTAACAGAAATGGAATTGCGTTACCAACACTTTGAACAAGCTAGGTGTGCTGATCTAACTACATACAATCAAACTTCTCGTCAGTCTTTACCTCGAATAGTCTGTATTTTTGATGAATACGCCGATTTGATGGCAGAAAAAGAAACCCGCACAGCACTAGAGCAATATATTAAACGATTAGGTGCAAAGGCAAGAGCCGCTGGAATTCATCTAATTATTGCTACTCAACGTCCCGAAGCTAAAATAGTCACTCCCATAATACGCTCAAATTTACCAGGGAGAGTAGCCTTACGTACTGCTAGTGAAGCAGATTCAAAAATTATTCTGGGAGGTACAGAAACAACAGCCGCATATCTATTAGGAAAAGGTGATTTACTTTACCAAAATGCTTCTAAACTACAACGCTTACAAAGTTTATTTGCTAGTAATATTCAAATTCCTTCTACATAAACCAAAACCACCCCTCGCTGGTATAATGCAGACTGCTCAACCAAGAATAATTTTTGCAAATCGGAAAATCTTAAAATAACCGAAAGTTTTCACCCAACAACCAAACGTTTACGCTACTTAGATCGGAATGCGTGATTAAAGGACTTAGCTAATGGGATATGTAATTGCAACTGCAAATATGAAAGGTGGGGTTGGTAAAACAACTCTTAGCGTGAATATAGCGACTTGTTTAGCAAAAGAACATGGTAAGCGAGTACTTGTGCTTGACTTAGATAGTCAAATTAGTGCGACACTTAGTCTCATGTCGCCTATGGAGTTTGCCAAGCGCCGGAAAAACAGAAAGACGTTTAGGTATCTGATAGATCAAATTATCAATCCAGAACCGGAACAGAAACATACAATTCAAGATATAATTCTATCCCAAGTTTGTAATCTCCCCGGATTAAATTTGTTACCAGGGGATATTGATTTGTATGATGAATTTGTTGTTTCCGAAATGCTGCATCAACAAGCAGTTACTTTAGGAGAAAAGGATTTTGAAACTATTTGGAATCGTTTTGAAAGAGTCTTACTTGGTAAACTTTTAGAACCAGTCCGGGAAGAATATGATTTTATCATTTTAGACTGCGCCCCAGGATATAATCTTTTGACTCGTAGTGCTTTAGCTACTAGCAATTTCTACATTCTTCCTGCTAAACCAGAACCTTTATCTGTGGTGGGTATTCAGTTACTAGAAAGACGTATTGCTCAGCTCAAAGAAAGCCACGAACACGAAGCCAAAATTGATATTCAAATGCTGGGAATTGTCTTTACAATGTCTAATGCCAACTTGTTAACTGGCAGATATTATAAACAAGTGATGCAACGCGTTCATCAAGATTTTGGTGTAGAAAAAATATGTCAAACTCAAATACCAGTTGATGTGAATGTTGCGAAAGCAGTTGATAGTTTTATGCCTGTGATTTTAAATGCTCCCCAATCATCAGGTTCTAAAGCTTTTTCTCAGTTAACTCAAGAGTTACTGCAAAAGCTCAGAATATATACATAAGTTTTAGGTAAAAATTTTAAGTTTGTAGTAAGCAATAAAGTGCTTAGATCTTAGTGGAAAAACGCTTACTACAAGCTTAATTAAATTAATAACTCATCAACTATTAATTCTTCTCCTGTATGTTAGCTCGGATGCTCATTAATCTTTTGTAAAAACACCCATTGATTTTTGGACTTTTTCTACTTGCTTGGGTGCTTGCATTTCTTGAAAGAGGCGAATTGCTTCTAGAAAATTATCTCTACTCTTATGCGTTTCACCTGTAATTTTATAAGTCAATGCTAGTTGATAATAAGCATTAGCTAAATTGGCTTTAGCACCAATTTTTTGTAGTATATCTATAGTTTCTTTGTGATAGGAAATAGCTGTGCTATATTCTTGTTTTTCGCGATAAATTTCTGCCAAACAACCGATCGCTCTACCTTTGATTTGCGTAAAATTATTTTCTTCACAATGTAAAATAGTTTCTTGGCATATCTGTAAAGATTTTTCTAAATTATCTAAATTTTTATAAGTAAACGCCAGAGTTGCAAGGCTGTGTCCTATTCCCCACAAAGTCATTCTGCTTGAGGAAGAGATAGAAAGATAGACATTTTCAGCTAGAGAAAAAGCATCTGCTTGAGAACCAGAGCAAGAATGCAGATAAGCCAGACAACATTGAGAATATATCATATAATCATCTAAAATACTGTTTTTTTCAGCTAGTGAGCAAACAGCACCAAAACATGCTTGAGCTTCTGGCACTTCCCATAATTCAAGTTTGCAAAGCCCTCTATTAAAGAGTAAAGAAATTTTTGTCTGCTCAGAAACTAACTTTTGATCTACTATTGCTTCTATGGTTTGGTAGCATTGTATGGCTTGTTCAATCTGGCCGATAATTCTGTATGTATAGCCTAGCATATTATAAAGTTTGCTAAGGCTTTCTTGGGATTGCACATGATCAATGATTCTTGTGATCACAGAAATAATTTTTTGGGGTAATCCAAGTTGGTAAAATGAACAGCCTAAAGGTAAACCAGTACCCCATTGTTTACCTCTACCTTTGATGATGACATTGGCAGCTTTTTCAAAATCTTCAATTTCTACATAGTGATAATAAGCTTCTAATGCTTTTAAAGCATCAATAATATCTTTAACTTCTACTACTTGTTGTGTCCAAAATTCTGCTGCTTTGTAGTTCACTAATTCCCATTCGGGAGTAGATTTGAGTCTAGCGATCGCTTCAGCGCGAATTACTGAATGCAGCCAGTACTGTCCTTTTTTAGCTTCTATTAATGATAAATCTTGCAAAGCTCTCATGACACGTCGGCGTTGTGATTCGGCAACATCCCAAAGTAAACATAAAACACCTTCAATCGGTACTGATGTGATGTCTTGATAACGGTAGCAACCTAAACGACACAGTAATCTGTATGCTTCTATATTATTTTCCTGCAATCGATCAAATTGAGTAGTAACTAAATCATTCAATTGTCTTTCATTGAGTAAATCGTTGCTGTGTTCTTGCCAATAAGCATCTATATCACCGCCAAAATCTGTAGAAATTGCACCCCGAATAATTTGCATGGCTTTAGCATTTCCTCCATAGGCTTTGCACATTTCACTTAAAACTATGGTGTTAGCATCAATATTGTGGCTACTAAAAAATTGTCGCCATGCTTGTTCGTTCAAACCTTCTAGAAGGTAAGTAGAAATTTCTATACTAGATTCCGATAAACGCTCGCGACTAGTTACTAAGGTGATTGAATGTACTAATGAATCTGCTAAAACTCGCAATAAATCCACATAAGGACGACGAGTATCAATTAATTTACCATTTCTATCTAAAGCTGTTTCTAAGTTGTCAATAAATATGCCTATTTGGTACTTTGGATCTCGTAATTTACGCCGCAGTCTCTCCAAATTAATACCAAATTCTCGTCCTGGTTCTTCGTTAAAATCTCGCCGCAACCATTCTTCAACTACACTCTCTGCTGAGGTAATATTTTGAGTATCTGTTGCCATCCATAATTCTAAAACTTTGTCTAGTTTTTGGGTTTTAAAATATTTGCGTGCAAGGGTAGTTTTACCAACACCGCCTTCTCCTTGAATGAGAATAACTTTTGTTCCTTGACGGATGATGTAATTGAGTTCTGCTATTTCGCGATCGCGTCCAACAAAGTTAGATTCTATACTTTCTATTTGCGATTGCTTAAGTTGCCCATTATCATTATGATTCTGGAAGTATCTTTGCGAGCGTTGGTTTCTCCACCAATTGACAATCACCGCTTGAAAGTTTGATTTTGATACTCTTTCCCCTGTTACATGCGACAGTAACTGCCATAGTTTAGCACCAACTGCTTTGAGGTGAGCTTCTGTATAACCTCGGCTGTTAGCAATATCTAAATATGTACGCCTTTCGTCTTCCCACAATTGACGCAAAATAATTCTTTGAGTTCTATCTAAGTGTTCTCCTGTATTAGTAAAAACTAAATTATCTAGAAACTCTAAAGCTTCTTCCGTATCCATTGCTAAGTCTGTGTATCATTTTATGTATTATAACGAGAGATTTGCTACTTTTTCCTACTACTTACACCATAAAATACTTTTTTCTGCAAGTAGGAAAATAACTTTATCCAACTGAAGAGTAATCTTTCTTGTATTACTTTTGTAAATAAGACAGAGAAATTTTAATTATGCCCAATGAAGTTAGATGAGGAGAATTTTGGGCGGGTTTTGATCAGTATTCTGTCGTTATATCTACAAATATCGTTGTCAAACCTACTTTTACAATTGTTAATTGTTGGTTAGTTATTTGTCTAGCCGAAAAAATTTATACCACAAATTAATAACTACTCAGTCATTATTCAGCCTCAAGGAGGTCAATCATGTTCGATAAAGATTGCCATCATGATTGCAGTCAAGGCTATTGTCCTTTTGCTAAAGATGCCCATAATGCTAACAGATATGTCTGCCTAAAATGTGGTGTTGAGCGCAATATAGATAATAAATTTGGCTCGTTTTGGCTACTTGTGTTGGCATTATTTATCCTATACCTACTGCTAGCTCCTAATCATCAACAAAAGGAACCGAAACAGCAGCAAGAGAATTTTTTAGAGTTTACCCAGCCATCTGATTTTGGATCTTAGATTTTGGATTGGTATTTGTCCACTCACATCAGGTAAAAAATTATGACTACGAATCAATACACACCTTTATTTCGATTAGTATCTAAATTCCTGAAATACTTTTTGTTGACGTTATTTGGTTTTGCGATCGCTTACGTTTTATCTATAAGTTTAGGTATTTTAGATGTTGTACCGATACTAATTTTTTTACTGCAACGTTTGTTCGTTCCCTTAGGAACTATTTTGTTATGTTTAATTGTCATAGCTGTACTATGGGAATCGTTGCGTTAACTAGTAGCAACACCGTCATTCATACTTCATTTTGCTTTTGTAAAGTAAAATAAAACGTACTACCTTCACCGTAAGTTGATTCTACCCAGATTTGACCTTCATGTCTTTCTACGATTTTTTTAGCAATGGTTAGTCCCGCACCTGTACCACCACCATATTTACTTGGACTATGTAGACGTTTGAAGATACGGAAAATAACTTCCAAGTGTTTTTCTCGCATACCTATGCCATTATCTCGGATATAAAATGTCAGTGGCTCAGAATTTTCAATATAGCCAATTTCCACCCATTTCTCGGCTTTATCGTTATATTTGATGGCGTTGGTAATCAAGTTACTAAAAACTTCGCCAATTTGAATGCGATCGCAATATACTATTGGCAATGGTTTAGGTATACGAATTTTTACTCCTGTCTCTTCAATGCGAGCGCTTAATAAATCTAAAATTCGATGTACAACAGCATTCAAATCAGTCTGTTGCATCGACATATCTGTTCTTCCTAAGCGGGAAAAATGTAGTAGTGAATCGATGAGATCCTCCATTCGCTTAGTAAGACGAATCAGAGTCCTAAGTTTATTTTTGCCTTCTTCGTCTACTATCTCACCGTAGTCTTCAATTAAAAAATTTGAATAATTATGAATACCACGCAATGGTTCTTTTAAATCGTGGGAAGCAATATAGGCGAAAGCATCCAACTCTTTATTACTACGTTCCAATTCCACATTCAGCTTTGCTAGTTCGTCTGCTTTCCGCACTACCATACTTATAATGGCGCTGCGTAATTCTAGTGCAGCATTAATTTCATAAGCTTTCCAAGGTAGAGATGTCAGCCTGACAACTTCTTTCCATAACTCAAATGACTTACGTGGAGAGAGACGCAAACTACCATTTTTACTTACTTCTACAGGTTTATTCGGATTCCCACCCCAATTAACTGTTTGTATTACCTCTGGACGAAACCATAAAACATATTTATTTTGATGTTTAGAAATAGAAATTACTATCAAACCACTGGCAATACTTTTATATTTTTCTGATTCTGGATAAATTTTTGATAATGAATCAGTATAAAAAATATCTTTTTCAACATTTTTATTAATCCAAACTAATAATTTTTGAATATCTTGTTCTTCTGGAGTATTGCCAATTAAATACAATTCATTATTTAAACAAATTGTTGCACCATGAGCATGAACAAGATGAAGTAAATTTGGTTGTTTGTGAATTAATCCATCAATAAAATTTTTCTCCACTGACATATATTCGACTAATTTTACCAAAGTAGATTTCGTTTGGATTTTGGCTTCAGAGTCTTCGTTATCTTCTTTTGTTACTAATTCTAAAGAGGTTACTTGTCCCAAAAATTCACAAGCGTTACGAATTTCATAAGGAATATACTTTGGTGTTTGATGATGGCAAGCGATAAGTCCCCAAAGTTGATTATTTTTAAACAACGAAATCGACATTGACGCTTTCACACCCATGTTATGCATATATTCAATATGTATGGGTGAGACACTGCGTAAGACTGATTTGCTTAAATCTAAAGGCTTCTTTGTTAAGGGATTAATAGTAGGGACAATGGCAATAGGCTGATAATTAACGTCAGGAATAATCCTTAACCAATTTTGTCTGTAGAGTTCTCTAGCTTGTTTGGGAATATCTGAAGCAGGATAATGTAAATCTAGATAAGAAGGGAGGCACTCTTGCTTATCTTCTGCAATAACTATACCGTTCCAATTCTGATCAAATTTATAGACCATTACTCTATCAAACCCAGTGATTCTTCTCACTTCTTGAGCAATTATCTGACTAACTTCAGTAACAAATTTTGCTGACTGTAGTTTGCCAACTGCTAGTTTTACCAAATAATAAAATCTAAAATAAATATTATTTTTATCAGAGATCTGAGGTTCTAATTCTAATACTAATAATTTGTTTTGACGATGAATAATCGCATCAAAAAAATTACATGCTTGAGATATATTTATATTTATCTCAATGGGATTAACTATTTGTATATCTTCCTGCTTTAAACAATCATTCAAAAATTCTATTTGTTCAGGTTCAAGTAATATACTTAAAGGTTGATTGATCAATTCCTCAGGATGTAAGCCAAAAAAGGCGATTGTGTTATTACTAACTTGTAGTATAGTTAAATCAGGCTCTTGTAATGCTAAAATAACTCCGTGTGTTTGAATACAACCAGGAATATGAATCGGCTCTCTGTCACAGTTTGTTAAATCAACCTGAAATGGAAATACCATATCATTTTTATTAATATTCACGTTTTGAAAGTCCTAATCAAGATACAAGGTTGTTACTGATCTAAAAATAATCAAGGTAGCTTTTGAGCTTGATTTAGTTTGGGGAGATAGATATAATCTAAAGATGCATAAAAAATGTATTAACTATTCTAAACATTTCTATAAACCGATAAAATCAACAATATGGAATTATTTAATATTATTTAACACGAGGAAAATTTGATTCAGAGAAAGTTTTTGTAATCAGAAACTATCAAATCCCAAAATGACTAACAGAAAAAATCTATTCGATTTTTAGTATGAATTTACACATACAAATTAACTATTAAATTAACTATTTTTTTAATATGACTGAGTAGGTGGGTAGGGGACGCTAAAGCAGTAAAATTACTCAACATAAGATCTAAAAACCGAGGAAAAATGAGGGACTAAAGTAATGAGAGATAATTCTCTTTTTTCCAATATCGAAGGAGATACTTCGTCTTCTCTCCCTCTTGCTAGACTAAAAATCCTCGTAGTAGATGACGATAGCCGCTTTTATATTTCTACCGTATTGGAAGCAGACGGAGCCAGCGTTACTACAGTCGCGTCAGCAGCAGAAGCTTTAGAAGTGTTACCACAGTTACAACCTGATGTTTTAATTTGTGATATCGCAATGCCTGATGAGGATGGCTATTCCTTGATCCGCAAGATACGCAGCTTGCAAGCAGAAAAAGCAAGAAATGTACCAGCGATCGCATTAACAGCCTACGCGGACAGCGAAGATCGGATGCGCGCACTAGAAGCCGGCTTTCAAACTCATGTAGCTAAACCTGTAGATCCGGATAATTTGGTTGCAGCCGTTGCAGATGTGTTAGTTTCTTGTAAAACTAAAAACCTTAATCTATAATTAGGTATTCCAATTTTGGCTTTTGGCATCAAAAGCATAAGTCCCTGCCGAAGAAAGGATACTTCATACTTCACACTTTACACTTGAGATGATGGTGTTTCAGTATCAAAATATTCTCGCCAACGCCTGATCCGACCATCTCGAAAATCTACTACAATTGCATCTTCAGTTGTTTTGCGATGGTTAGTTGCTTTTTCTGTTTCTTGGTAACGCCATTCAATGACCGCTTGTTCGCCAGAGATAATCATCCGTTCAATATCAATCTTGATATCTTGCGATTGTTGAGCAACAAGGGAAACCGCTTTACTGATTTGTGCTGGTCCCTGCCACCTATGACCAGGTACAATAAGTTCACCATCCAGTGTAAATAATTGTGCTAAAGCATCACCATTAAGAGTAACCCAAGCATCTTTGGCTTGGTGAATTATAGTTGGAATATCTAGGTTGATCGATGATTCAGCTGATGCATTCATATTTACCCAAAAGCTCAAAATAATCAATGTTATTCCTAGCCTTTTAATTATCATAATCTAGCCCGGCTGATTGCTGACGATATGATTATTCTTATTGGTAATTGGTAATAGGTAATTCAGGAAGGCTCAAGTGTAGGATACTTGAGGTCAACCGCCATTGTGCATTATTAAAAAGGCAAATAAGCACACGTGGTGATACCGACAGGAAAAAATCTTCGGTGTCAGCACGAATGCTCATTGACCTTATGATAAACAAATCTAGATGTCTACAACCTCCGACCGTTCTGCTTTGGAAGAATTTAATCCCCCGTCAGTCATAGTAAAGTAGAGGAAGCGACAAAAACTCTACAACCATCTAGACTTCTTTATTATCATTATCAGCACCGTCTACTTCTGTGACGTCGCTCTCCTTCCAGAAGCAGCAAAGAACCACAACGGTAAAACTTTCTGTCAGTGCGTTTTGCTATGGTATGAGGATACTAATAATATTGAGGATACAACCCCTATCTAGAGTGAGAAAGTAGGTCTAACGTAAGAATGATTTGCTAGTTTAGTTAGATCCGAAGCTAATCCGCTCTGAGTGATACTCCGGTGGTTCGACATGAATTATAATCCGTACTGGACGAAAGCGTTCTTCTAATCGCCTTTCTACCTCTTCAGTGATGCGATGCGCTGTTTCCACATCTTCAGCATCAACTATTAAGTGCATTTCCATAAAGACTTGGCGACCAACAACACCCCGAGAGGCTATGTCATGACAGTTTATAACTCCAGGGACAGAAAGGGCGATCGCATGAATCACTTCTGGTGCGATCGCAATTTGGTCTACAAGCCAAGGTAAATTTTCTCTTAAAACTGTCCAGCCACTCCAAAATACCAATAAAGCTACAGGGAAAGCCAGCACCACATCTAACCACTGATAGCCCAACCATACACCAATCAAACCGCCAATCACGGAAATAGTTACCCAAACGTCACTCATCGTATGTTTAGCATCGGCGATCAAAATTGGACTGCCGACTTTTACACCTACGTGACGTTCGTAAAAGGTGACGAAAATATTCACACCCAATACAACTAGTAATAACCACAATTGTGGTGCTGATATTCTCACTGGTTCACCACCATTGAGAATGCGTTCAACAGCACCTTGGAGAATTTCAAAACAGGCTATACCCAAAAACGCCGCAATTCCCAAAGCACCAACTGCTTCAAATTTTAGATGTCCATAAGGATGTTCCCGGTCAGGCTGAGGCGAAGAAAATCGGCTCGCAATCAATCCCAAAATATTGTTAGCGCTATCGGTTACGCTATGTAAGGCATCAGCTAACAAACTCAAAGAACCTGTTAACTTGCCTACAACTGCTTTTAATAGCATCACGAAGATATTTAGCAATAAAGTGATGATTAAAACCTTTTTAACTGTGGCACGGTTATCTAAAGACATAAAGGATTTTTAACTATCATTTTCTATGACTTCTAAGTGTAGAACTAAATACATCAATCCAATGTGTCAATCTCTTACGCAGTAAGAATTTTATCTTTCTATAACGTCAATTTTTCACCGTAGTTTATTGAAATATTTTTTAATTAAAAGTAGCCACAAACCTGATTATAATGAGCCTATACCATTACTCAAGCAACTATATTTATTAGCATTTAGGTGAGGAAAATTTTTCTTACTTTTTCCTGAAGTATAATCTTCTATCCTATCTCTACAGTTATTACTTCCAATCACAAACAACCAACAACACGTTTAGTATATTCTTGAGATTTTGGAAATTATTACCATTAACAAACAAATGCAGCTGGATGTTATCTGTACCAGGAAAATGGTATCTGTACTAAAATATCTCAAAAATCGCTCATGTCTGGAAATCATCTGACACTCAACTTAGTAGAGGGTTCTGTCTGTTTTAGCTTTTCACCCCAAGCAGCACAGGAACTAAAAGCAGCGCTAGAACAGTTAATGAATAGTCTGAAAGCTGTTGCTGCTAAAACTGTCCCGGGTGGCGGAAAAACTAACCCTCAGCGCCCAATGGAATATCGTTATACAGGAGAAGTATTTTTAGAGATTTTTTGTAACCCCAACATTTGGCCTACACCTTTTGCTGCAAAAGTTCTACTTACTATCCGTGACATCAACATTCGCTTGACTACAGAAGCTGAACTCACCCGTGTTATAGAAGATGTGAATTTGTATTTAGAGGAAGTTGGGTAATTTTGATTGCTGCTGGTTGGTTGTTGGTGGTTGATGAGACCAAACAACAAACCACTAACAACTAACAACTCACAACTACCACCAAAAAATTACCGGAGTAGTTGCCAAAACAAAACTACTCCGGCAGATTATCAATATACTCAATTAAGTTTCAGCCCCTATATATTGACACCTGATGATATGGCGTACAAGTTGCTGTTGTATATTGCTGATACGAGAAACAGTAGGAACAGATAGCAGATAGGTAGTTACATCCAGATCGAAAAATATTGATGACAAGCAGAGAATATCTTGAAATTGGGCGTTGAATCTTTTTTTATAAAATCCACACATCCAAGAAATATATTCCCAATCTAATATCAATGGTTTTCTGTTAATTTTCTCTTGATTAGTCGTTTTCCCATTCTTCCCGACCAATAAGATCGCCGATGCGATCGCGTAACAGGAAGTCGCATTTTTCTAATTCACATTCGATACATACCCACTCACGAGCTGGGATGTATTGGCAGAGAGTATATATTGGTTGCTGTCTGCTAACCACTCCCTTCTGCACAAGTCGCCGTGCTTCGTCTTGAATCACGTCCAAAGAGTAGTAGCTGATAGAGGGCACCGTATTCACACTCATGATCTTTACTCACAAATTTACACGTAAGTAGTGTTCCCAAAAAATAATTAGGAACAAACATAACAACGAGTAGGTCTTTAACTGGAATTTTGTAATTTGGTATACGGAACTATTTTCATTTTGACGCTACCTATCCTCAAATTATGTAAAGAAATGTTAAGAATGTCAAATATTCATGATAATTTGTTTTGTAGCTCCTTAAACAAAAATATTTAAGTTGTTGTGGAGTGAATATTTGCTTGATTTTTAGTAGAGCAGTTACTCAACTTCGGTATTCACGAACAGAAACCAGATATTTGTTAAACAAATGAATTACATACTCAAAGATGTATGTAATTCACATATCTAGATACTGGTATTGTTTTATGAAAAAACAATCAAAGAATATTGGGTAGAAGTATATGTATAAACTGCTGCAAACCATAAGGGCTACAATACACCACTCAACGTTGTAGAGGTTTGTTTGTTAATAATTTCTTAAATAAACTTTCAACTAGTAGCTGAAGTTCAATACTACCACCAAACAAATTTCCTCTTTGGGGGAGTTGTAGCAATCTTGAATCAATTTAAAATGATGTTGATCTGCCTTTAAGTTAGCAGTTGTGGTAATTTGAAATTCATATATTTGTGTTATGTATTCCATCTTTAGTTAGCAGTAAATTTGCTGAAATCATATGTCTTAATCAATCACTTAATATTTTTGTGTTCAAAAATATTAAGCAACGTAAATCATTTTGTCATTAATTGTTAACTTTGGTTGATGTTATAAATTCTTCTCATAACTGAGAAGGATTATTACGAAGTTTCTAATGCATATGAAAAGATGCACTTTCAGGGGACGCCCCTGAATAAATTTGGGGGGTTCGCCCATATTTTGGTTGCAGGGCTATCCCGGTAATTGGCAATTGTCAGTTGGTAATTGGAAAACTTAGTCATCCTTCTTCCCAATTACCTCAATACCGTTTCACTGTAAGTCTGATACATTTGACAAGCAGGATAAGGGGGAGAATTTGTATCAGGAAATGTGTGAAGTGGTAAAGTCAACTATGTAAATCAATGTAAAGTCTCTTCTAGCGGTGCTAAAGCACTACTTATTAAAACCTTATTAAGCATATTGAAACAGACACGATTACTTTGTGTCTGTAAAATGTGTGGCTGATTTTTGAGAAGAAATTGTTGTTTAAGTTACAGATTTTGCAGATTAGACTTCTTCTTCGTTATTTTCTCCATTCTCTGCCACAATTTCTGGCTTACGTTGAAGTTCGAGTTGGTTCAATAGCGACAGCACCTTACTACCACGTTCTATGGAACGGTCTTCGATAAACACCACCTCTGGTGTGCGACGCAGCCGCACTCGTGCGCCCAGTTCGCTACGGACATAACCTGTCGCCGATTTTAAGCCTGCCATTGTTTCTGCTTTGGCTTCTTCTGTGCCGTAAATTGACACATATATTTTGGCGTGTTGCAAATCGCCAGAAACATCAACATCAGTAACGCTTACCATTCCCGTACCCACACGGTCATCCTTTATGCCGTTGAGTAGCATTTGGCTAACTTCCCGTTTAATTAATTCAGCAACGCGGGAAACGCGGCGACTTGTAGCCATAAAGATCATGCCTCCTTACAGAGGTACTACGTTAACATTTTTATCAGCCCTTCAGGCAAGGCAGAGGGCAGAAGGCAGCAAGGTTTGAAAAAGTCTTAGGGTATGCCCTTTCGCCTTACTCAAACTGGGTTTCAGAACCCTACTAAATCGTAGATTTAGTGGTCTTCGGTTTAGTGAGGTATTGGAACTCTTCACTAATTGCCTTTTGCCTCTTGCCTTCTGCCTTCTGCCTTCTTTATATATAGTTTGGACTCAAATTGTACTCAAACCTAGCATGGCACGAAGGGTAAGAGTGACGAAGACAATTCCGCCTACCAAAAAGCCCAAGAGGGCAATTAAAGTAATTGGGCGTTTCAACAAGGGTGCTAGTGGTGCAAACGTGTTCAACAAAACGCCTAACAGGGTAGTAATGAAGTAGCGCTGGTAGCGAAAGACGTTATCCCAAAATCCGTCAAACATTTGATTTTAAACTGCCTTGTTCTTAATTGTACGTTTGTTGTAATCTGCCCTATTAATATACATTTTGACACTCCTACACCAAAAATGTGATAGGATTGCCGATTTGAGTTTTGAAACAAACTTAACACAAAACAGGATTCTAGCATATTTGAGAATAAAAATAGCAGTTGGATTGCTTGAATACAAAACTATGAAATATTTAATCGACAAACCAACATTTTTATTAAAATTATTTGTCTTTTATAAGATAAATATTAAATGATAGTTATATATAAAAATAAAATCAAAAAATCAAATTTCACTTTTTGCTGCAATATTTGAGAGATGCCAGATGTAGGATTTTCCTAGAGTAGTTCCCCCCAGAAATGGGGGAAAAATAGGGAAAATGAAGTAAGTTATTAGAATACGCATCTACAACCAGGAAATTGAGAAAAACTAGTCAACATGAACTAATAAAATATAAAAGTAACTTAAGTTTTCAACCAGTCTGAACTTCTGTATTTCCATTACGCATAGCCCATGCTTGTTCTAGTAATTGAGTCCAGCGCTTTTGCAGTTGTTTGGGAGTACATTTTAGGGCTTTAGCGATCGCTTGATCTGTTTGTTTGGCGGCTTTGAGTTGTAGTATCTGCCGTTGTTGCTCAGAAAGTTGATTCAAAAAGCGTTCCCACTGTTGAGAAGACAGCCCTAGCTTTTGTTCTAAACCTACACCCAGCCATTGATGAACTAATTGCCAGTGATGGGTACGAGCAAACTTTTCCACATGATATTTAAAACGTTGTTGGAGATAATCTCGTTGGCGACTAGTTAAACCAAGAATATGGTCAATTTCTGGTGCTGATAAGTCTTGGAGTTTTAGTGCTAGGTAATCTATACAATCCTGTTGACCTTGGGATTCAAAGTATTTAACCAATTCTGAGATCACACGATCGCGTTCGCTTTCTTCAGCTAAATCAAAACTTGGTTGCGAAACCATTTGCGATCGCAGCTGTTGCACCGCCGAGTTACGCTGATAAGATTCTGCATCTTCAGTCTTAGCAGCTTCTGTTGCCATTTCAAAATCTACATTTGTTTCCTGGGGTAGCCGCCGAGCAAAACTTTGAGCGCGGAGTATAATCAACTGCTGATTCGCACCACCAGCTAGATTAATCCGACGCTTCGCATACTGTTCTGTAAACGCCATGTATTCTGCTAGTTGTAGCAGAGTGTGGGGGCTATAATCTTCTGGTAATTCATTTTCTCGCCGAAAAGCTTTGATTGCCTCAATATAAAATGCTTGGAGGAAATCTTCAATTAAATTGTAACGAGCTTGAAATCCTAATTCACCTCCAGCAACGCTGACGTGGCGATAAACCATAGCGCCTAAGCAGCTATGTAATTCCACCCGTCCCTGCTTGGAACCTAATTTGTAATAACGCAAGCATTTTTGTAGACGATGACGTGCTAGAGTCAGCAACCAAGACTTAATCTGTCCAGATTTTTGAATGCGGTAGCTTTTCTCGCATATACGCTCTACTTCTTTGGCTATACGCATTGCTACAGCTTGTGTACAACCAGGTGTGGCTTTAGAGTGTGCTTGTATTTCTTTATATAAAAACTGCGTCAAAGCATCGTTGTAGCTGTTAGAAGATGGTGTAAAGGTTGGTAGATTAGCTAGATTGGCTTTCATGATCTTCTTTGGGAGTGGTACTGCACCGTAACTACATGACAACAGAAGCTGCGGTAATCTCATAAGCTTTTATTGCTTAATCACCACAAGCCCTGCTCACATTTAAGAATGTAAGAAATCTCCGTAAGTTCCAGGTAAGAAAATGTGTCGGTTTTTCTACAAGCAACTTAACAATGGCTGACACCTGGGTATTCTTGACCACCCCAAAATAGTCAAAACCCTTAATACACAAAGATTTATCCCCGTCATAGTCATAAGAGAGCTTGGCTTTGTCTGTATGACAATCATTAAACTGGTGTTTTTTTCTTTACAGTTTCCGAAATTAAATCAATAGCCTGTGAAGTAAATTTCTTATACCCATGCTGTCGCTCTTTCCCAACCTAAACCCTGCCTGATCATCATTGGTTCCTCTCCAGTTAAATCCAAAATTGTAGACACTTCATAGTTTGGTTCTTCGCCAGTGTCTACAATAACATCGACCAATCCTTCCAAACGGTCAAATAATTCTACTCGCGATAAAATTTGTTCTTCTTCTACTCCCAAAATTCTATTATTTGTCTCATCTGGCGGTAAATGTGCTGAGGTCGAAATAATCGGATTTCCTAAGGCTGACAGCAGTTCTAAGCACACCTTATGATTTGGCACTCTAATTCCAGTAGTTTTGCGTTTCGGATTTTGCACCAAACGCGGCACTAACTTTGTAGCAGGTAGCAAAAACGTATATGGTCCTGGAATCAAGTGCTTCATAATTCGGTAAGCAGTGTCGCTTACATTTGCATAAGTCGCTACATTGGAAAGCGATGAACACAAAAACGTTAACGGTTTGTCATTTGCTAGCTGTTTAATTTTCCGTACTCGTTCCACCGCCGACTTCGCATTTAAATCACAACCGATCGCGTAAACTGTATCAGTAGGGTAAAGCATCACTGCACCATCAGAGAGTGCCGTCTTTATCTCCTCTATTCGACGGGCCTGGGGATTATCAGGATGAACTGAGAAAATTTTTGTCATAGATTTGGGAATAGATAGTGGTTAGTGGATAGTGGATAGTGGTAAAAGGTGAACAACTAACTACTAACTACTAACTACTAGCAAAAAATATATATGACTAAACTTGCTTATCTTCAATGTCCATCAGGAATTTCCGGTGATATGTGTTTGGGAACATTGGTAAGTCTGGGTGTTCCCTTGGAATACTTAATAGACAAACTTAATCACTTAGGTATTGTACAGGAATATAAGCTACGGACTGAGCTTGTCCAGCGCAATGGTCAGCAAGCGACCAAAGTTCATGTCGATTTATTGTCTAACCATCACGATCACCATCACCACCGCCACTTGGGTGAAATAGAACAGATGGTTGTGCAAGCGAAGTTACCCCCAAGGGCAGAAGCTTGGAGTTTAGCGGTATTTCGCCAGTTAGCAGTTGCCGAAGGTGCAGTGCATGGCATTGCCCCCCAAAAAGTTCACTTCCATGAAGTAGGTGCAGTTGACGCCATTGTTGATATTGTTGGTACTTGCTTGGGAATGGATTGGTTAGATATTGACAATGACGAAACAGGATTACCCTTACTTTATTGTTCAGCATTTCCAACTGGTGGAGGGACAGTCCGGGCTGCACATGGGCAAATGGCAGTACCAGTTCCAGCAGTGTTGAAGTTATGGGAAATGCGTAGCTGTCCTGTTTACAGTAACGGCATTGAACAGGAATTGGTGACACCAACAGGTGCTGCGATCGCTACTACACTTGCCAAAGAATTTGGTTCGCCACCTCCCATGAATATTAAACAAGTTGGGCTAGGAGCAGGTAATCTCAACTTACCAATTCCCAATATATTACGCCTATGGTTTGGGGAAGCCACAGACTTCTGGACTACTGATATTGGAATTCGTGATCGCTCATTTGCCACTAGTTCGATTTTAGAAACTATATCAGTACTAGAAACCCAAATAGACGATTTAAGTCCCCAAGCGATCGGTTATTTGTTTGAGGCATTATTTGCTGCGGGTGCAGTAGATGTCTTTACTCAGTCTATAGGTATGAAAAAGTCCCGTCCAGGAATTTTGCTCACAGTAATTTGTCCCCCAGAAAATCTAGTCAGTTGTGAAAAAGTTTTATTCCGTGAAACCACAACTTTAGGTATTCGTCGCTTTCAGCAGCAACGCACTATCCTACAGCGAGAAATGCAACAAATAGAAACAGAATATGGTGTAGTGCGTGTCAAAGTAGCATGGATAGGAAACGTAAACAATAAAGTTATAAATAACGTCCAGCCAGAATATGAAGATTGTGCAGAATTAGCGAGAAAAAATAATATTCCTTGGCGAGAAATTCACCGAATCGTACTCCAGAATTGGTATGTACAACACAATAAAAAACTTAGCCTGCTGACGCAGGCTAACAGGTAAAAAGTATGGACTTATACTAATTAATCAGCGTCTCTAAAAGCCTTGTTCGCTGCATCAAGGGGATTACTAGCACCAGATGTGCGTTGAGCAGTATCTTTTGTGTAATCGCCAGCATCCTCAACATTACCTTTGATGTTTTTGAGTCCTTGCTTGGTTCCCTTGGTGAAATCTTCAGCAGTACCTTGAGCTTTATTACCTACATCTCCAGCTTTTTGCTGAACATTCTTACCAATTTCTCCAATGTCTGAACCTACACGACGGATGGCTTCTGCTGGGTTATTAGTTGATTTCTCAGCTTTTTCTTGGGCAGCGTTTTCTTTTAGAAACTGAGCTCTAGCTTTTGCACCACTTGTTGCTCTAGGATCTCTATCACTAAAGTTATTCATTCCACCTTCAGCAGGGTTCAAAATGTTATCACCTTTAGGAACGTAGGTTTCAGAATTAGGCCCTACAGATGGTTGTGAAAGAGACTTAGGTGCTGTAGCTGATGCAGCATTACAAGCTTGTGTAAAAAATAGCAAAAAACTTGCTACAAAAGCTGTTAAAATCTGAGACAAACGAATTCGTTTGAAAAAAGAAATTACTTGATTCATGGTGAAACTCCTCTTTTGTAATTTTGAATTTTCAGTTGCCAATAATCTGATTGCTTTGCTTACGCTGGATAAATTACTCCTATTAGTTAACAGCAGGATTAGCTTGTAATTCTGGTCTGTTAGAAGCTTCATTTGCTTTTTCTTTCAAAAATCCGGAAGCTTCTTCAACAGCTTCTTTTACAGTTTCAATTCTGTCTTTAGCTCTTTGAGTTACACTTGGTTCATTTTGAATCAAGTTACCAGCACCGGGTCGAAAATCTTTTTCAGATTTAATTGGTAATTCTCCCTCTTTATAGGCTCGACCTACAGGAGTTTCAGCACCAGGATACAGCAGTTCAGATTGTTGATCTACATCAGCCAGTAATAGTTGAGAATTTAGCTGTACACTAGCTTGATCACGACCAGTTTTGGACATTTTTAAGTTTGTGTAATTGTCCCCACCAGCCTTATAAGGATTGTTTGCTCCACCAGCTTGTACAGGTGGATTGTATGGCTGGGCACCTTGAGCATACTTACTACTACAAGCAGTATTAACTATTAACAATAATCCTGCCAAAAATACAGTTAAAACTTGGCGCAGACGTAGTTTTTTTACAAATGTAATTAATCTGTTCACCAATTCCTCCTTTCAACACAAAACAATTAATATACTCTGAGTAATTGTTAAACTCAGTTGTATTTATTGTTGGAGTTGATTTTGTTCAATACAACAATCGATTTCTAAGAATACGTATTTAAAAGGAGGTTTTTCCTCTAGCGTAAGTCACATTATTGTTATTAATTATGCATTTTTTTTATCTAACTTAAGACGGATATAAGTAGAAGAAATCAAAAAGAAGGAATAAATAAGAAGGCAAAGAGGTACGATATTAAGTTTAATTATTTCCATCAGTTAAGCAATTGTTACCCAAATACTCTGTCCCTACTGTATTATTTGAGTTGTTTAACCAAAGGCTAGCCGAACAGTTAAATCTTCGCAATGATTAAAAAAATTTTACGCTGGTTAATTTTAGGTGGAACGCTATTTTTTTTGGCAAAAGCCCTAAAGGATAACTGGCAAGGAATTGCTGCTATTCGCATTGATACAGCAGGATGGGCAATTATAGCGATCGCAACTGGTGTAACTTTACTAGGACACACTTGGGCTGGCTGGATTTGGACTTGGATTCTCCGAAATTTAAATCAACCTGTACCATCTGTACAGTTTATCCAGATTTACCTGCAAACCAACATAGGTAAGTATTTGCCTGGTAATGTTTGGCATTACTATGGGCGAATTATGGCAGCAAAAAATGCGAATGTTTCCACCAGTGCAGCCACTCTTAGCGTATTGCTAGAACCTTTATTGATGGCAGCAGCAGCTTTAATTGTTGCCTTATTAGGCAGTCTATTTGTTAAAACAAATACTAATTTAACTGTACACATAGGGCAAATACTGGGTTTATTTGTAGTACTTTGTGTCCTTCATCCCCGGTTTTTAAATCTATTAATTCGCGTGCTACACCGCTTAAAAACCAAGAATTCTGAGCGCGCAACTACCTCAGATGTTAGTTTCATTATGGAATACTACCCTCTCCAACCTTTATTGGGAGAATTGGGATTTTTGGGACTGCGCGGTATAGGGTTTATTTTGATTTTTTATGCTTTAAGCCCTGTGAATTTCAGTCAATTTCCATTATTATTTACTGCTTTTAGTTTTGCTTGGTTAGTTGGGCTTGTTGTTCCTGGTGCGCCTGGTGGGTTAGGTGTGTTTGAAGCAACTGCGATCGCACTTTTACAAAACTATTTTTCTGCCGCAGTAGTCATTAGTGCAACAGGTGTGTATCGCCTAGTCAGTATTCTCGCTGAAACCCTCGGTGCAGGCTTAGCTTGGCTTGACAAACGACTGTTTAAGTAATTGGGGATCGGGGATTGGGGAGACAAGGGAGACAAGGAAGAAGAGTGATTAACAACCACTAACCACCAAGCAATAACCAATCACTACCTACTACCCACTAACAACCAACAGTCAACCTTTCAATTGAGAAAACACACGATAAGCATTCGGATCAAACTCGACTTCGTGGGCTTTCTCAGCTTCTTTGACCTTAATCAGGTTATATTCGACATTCTCAGCATAAATTGCAAATGTGATATTGAAAATTTCAATAAAGTTAATGAACCACTGGCATTCTTCTTCTGAGTATTTATCGTAATAACGAATCAAATGAGCAATGCGAGATTCTAAATGACTACGCGAGTTTTTGCAAATTAAAATTATTTTCAATAGAACAATTACTAACGTCAGAGGATGTCCCTGAGAAAGCAATAAAACAAATAAAGGTGTAGGTTTGACACTATTCTCTGTTGTTAAAAAATCAATCATCCGATTACAAGTTCTCAACAACAAATATTTGTTGATAGTTACATCATCATATTCTGGTTTCCAATTAACAAGCTTTTCTGATAGCTGTTGCTGCAAAGCGTCTACAAAGTTTGGTTGCTGTACAGAAAAAATTAGATACTTTACCAGACTTTCTTTAAAATCTTTAAAAGTTTGATTTTGAGTTTGCTTGATAAAAATATTAGCAATATTGTCATAACTAAATACACCTTTCCTAACAATGATTGCCTTGATTAAACGTAAAATATCATCTCCTAACATACTAGGATTTCTATAACGTGTCTGGCTAGAAGCATTTGACTGAGAATGAGCAACATACATTGCAAGTTCAAACTTAAATTTATCCTTTAGCTGCTTAGAAGCCTTTTTAGCTACTTCTTTTTGTTCTTCTGGGTTATTTTTATCTACAACTTGGGCAGCCAAAAGATAGGAAGTATAGCGATTCACCCAATGATTATCGGCTTTATTTTCATTTTTATATGCAAATAACTTGAGTTCATGAAAGTCTTGACTCTGAATAAAGTTATCCAACCAAGTTTGGAAAATTGTTATCTTTGTATTTTTGTAATCAATTACAGTTGATTTGTAATTAGCAATTAACTCAATTAATGCTTGAGTATATTTATGTTTTCTATTACTTTCCCAATTATTTACTAGAATATAACAACAACGTTTAAGAGTATAGCGAAAAACCTGCTCATTATTAATAAACACGTCATATATTCCTAGTGTTAAATCTAAATTTTTCAACCCCAAACAATCTAAAAATACGCTTTTAAACTCTATTAATACATCTTCTGGAGCATATTTATTCACGATTTCTACAAAAAAACTATAAATTTTTTCTTGCACAATTTGTGCATCTATTTGTTTTACATTAGATTTAAAAATATGGGGATAAATATAAATATTTTGTAAACTATGAGAAATCATTTATTGTTCTCAAAAATAAAGATATAACTTATATCATGTTCGCTTGAATACTTATACTATTGCGTGAGCTGGTAATAGGTTAATCGTTAATGGAAAACCAATGACTAACAGCGAAGCATAATCTTGTAAGCAATTAGCCGAACTTGATATTACTTATATTCTTATCTGCTTCATTCTGATACACAAGAGTATCAATCTACTCTTTAATAATTCAAAGTTTTCTTTATATAAAATTGATAAATTTCAGTAATTCAGCACAAATAAAGCTAAAAAGTTTGGATCTTCATTTGTCATTTGTCATTGCTAAGGGTTTAGTGCATATTTACTTTTCGGAACTCCCGTTATATTTATTCTCACTGAGTTACTTACTTGAATAACGAATTCTCTGTAAAAAGACTCAGCGTTCCTCTGCGTCTACTCAGCGCTCCTCTGCGTTTGACAAAGATTACGATATTATGCAAAGGCACAGCAAGTAGTAATTTATCTACTACTGAAATCCATAATTTAACCTAGCCATGATTATGATCAATAGCGGCCACAAAGGGTAAGCTAGGCATCATTACAACCTTGACTTCACTATTGACTTTTAACTTTATATTTAGTGGGGGTGGAGGGACTTGAACCCTCACGACCTTTTACGGTCAACGGATTTTCATTCTCCCGTAGCTTTCGCCACTGCCCGTAAGACTAATTTACCTTTAGGCTTTGAGAATTGGACTCTCCCTTTACCCTCGACTTAACGTTAGGGTAGCTCCCGTCGGGTCTCTGCACCTTCCAAACAAGTCTTTTGTGATTCATCATTTGTTATTTGTTACTTAACAAGTGACCAATGACTAATTTGGCTTGGCTCAGGATTGCCATGTCTGTTACCAGATTTAGGTTTCCCTGAATTTGAGAGCATTCACTTAAAGAGTTTCTTCTTTAAGGCTCAATTACTTAAGTCCGTAGCGTCTACCATTCCGCCACACCCCCAAGTAAATTTGGGATTTACTTTTGTTGATTATAGAGTATTCAATTGTTCCTCGATCTATTTGAGCATCAAATTTGTGATTTGCCAACTAGTAACCATAAAAAATTTCTTGGAAAAGTGAAACTGACCTAAGAAGAAGGAGTGTAAGGGGGTACTATGATGGAAAGCAGATGCACCCTTTGGTCATTTCTGCTGAAAGAGGAAACCTATGATTGAAGAAGGAATTATAGTACCGCTGCTATATCTAGTTTTGGCGGGAGCTTATTTGTTAGTCATACCAGTGGCTGTGCTGTATTACCTAAGTAAGCGTTGGTATGTAGTTAGTTCCCTGGAACGCGCATTTATGTATTTTCTGGTGTTCTTCTTCTTTCCAGGTTTGTTGGTTCTGTCGCCGTTCGTAAATTTACGACCAAAACGGCGGCAAATTGAAGCGTAAATAAGTTGGTAGGTCATAATACTCATGCGACGTCTGGACGCTCTCGGAATTGGTTTTGGCGTTTTTCTTGCAGGTGGCTTGGCATATTTAGTGCTGCGACTGGCTGGTTTAGATAATTTAGAAGCAGGTATCTGGAGCCAAGTCTTGCTAGTCGGTGGGTTAATTGGCTGGTTACTGACTTATCTTTTTCGGGCAGTTAACCACAAAATGACCTACCATCAACAGAGGGAGCAGTACGAAGAAGCTTATTTCCAAAAGCGGTTAGAAGAACTTTCTCCCGAAGAACTAGCAAAAATTCAAGCCGAGATCGAACAAGAAAAGGGTTCGCAGGTGTAGAATTGTCATTTGTCATTTGTTTTAGTTGTTAGTAGTTAATGGTTAGTAGTTAGTAGTTCAAACTAATGACCAATAGCTATTGACCCTTGACTATTGACCCTTGACTATTGACCCTTGACTCTTGACCAATGACTGCTATTTCCCTCTGCTTTGAAAACCTCAAACGCAACTGTGAGTGTGCTTTAATCCCATTCATCACTGCTGGCGATCCAGATATCGAAACAACTGCCGCAGCTTTGCGAACTCTGGATCGTAGTGGTGCTGACATAATTGAGTTGGGTGTTCCCTACTCCGACCCTCTGGCAGATGGCCCGGTGATTCAAGCTGCTGCTACCCGTGCCTTAGAAAGGGGAACAACCTTAGAGCAAGTCCTAGAAATGGTGAAAGCAACTACTCCTAGTTTGCGATCGCCTATAATTCTCTTCAACTATTACAACCCTATTCTCAACCGGGGCATAGAAAAGTTTCTTGAACAAATAGCTGCTGCTGGTGTCGCTGGTTTAGTTGTGCCAGATTTACCCCTAGAAGAAGCTGCTAATTTACTGCAACCAGCAGCTAAAATTGGCATTGATGTAATTTTATTGATCGCTCCTACCAGTTCTGCTGAACGAATAGAGGCTATTGCCCGCGCCTCCCAAGGATTTATTTATTTGGTTAGTGTCACAGGTGTAACGGGAATGCGCGAGCAAATGGAATCGCGAGTGTCAGAATTGCTCAAGCAAATTCGGAGTGTGACTGACAAACCTATTGGTGTAGGTTTTGGTATTTCCCAACCAGAACAAGCCCGACAAGTCAAAGACTGGGGTGCTGATGCGGCTATTGTTGGCAGTGCGTTTGTGAAGCGACTCGCTGAAGGTATGCCCCAAGAGGGGTTAGAGGAAATAGCCTCCTTTTGTCAAAGTCTCAAGCAAGCGATCGCTACTTCATAAATCAGCCCCAAGACATAATAGAATTATTACTGAGAAGTGAGTTAAAAAATTGTAATAAGTATATGGGCATACTTAAACCTCAAGCATAAATCATGAAAACTCTATCTGAGCGCAACTTTTCCGTTGTTTCTGCTTAATTCTACTTTTTGCTCTTGTCCTCTACTTATCAAGTTTTTCACTTAATCTTGGTAGACAATTTAACAAATATAGTCTTGAATATATAAAGCAGATATGCAGCATGAAAAAATAGAGTATTATTCAGTAGTTTAGTATCAGGTGTAATGTAGAGTTCAGTAATATAAATTTATGAGTGTGAGAGTATCTGAATTGCAAAAAACTGTAGTTACGTCGCTCTATAGGGGTAAAAGCGATGAGTGAAAGTATGGCATTTATTGGCGGAGTTGCTGTTGCGGGGCTAGCGGCGATCCTTTTACTCAAGGGGACAGGAACATCTCTGCAACAGCCAAATATCGCTATTCCTCAGATATCAAATTTAGTGCCGCAACCACAAGCACCATACTATCCCCCTGCTAATTATGCACCAATCCCCCAAACCCCACCCGTAAGCCCAAATGCTGATGAGCGTGTTGCCATCGAACGAGTAAAGATGGAAAATGACATACTCAAAAAGGAAAACGAACAACTTAAAATCCAGATACAGCAAATTCAGGCTCAAGCCCAAAATGCTCAACAAGCTGCTTTTTCTTACCAACAGCAATTACAAAGCCAAAATGCAGCACAGTTGCAGCAGCAACAATCTCAAAATCGCTGGTGGTCTTCACCCATAGTTTGGGCTGTGGGAGGCATGTCTCTCACCATTGGTGGTGGTATTGTCGTAGCTGGAGTTTTGTCTTTATTCTCTCCAAAACAACGCCCTCGTACCGTTCAGGTGATTCACCCCTACAATGGCCCCACACCACCCTTAGCTCCTGTACGTCGAACTGAGTTCCTACCACCCCGTACTGAAGCTAGACGAGTTGATATGCCAGAATACGACGATACTTATTAAATAAATCGTCTAGAAGGACAAAAAATATCCGCTTGGAAGAAAACACTTGATTAGGCACAAGTGTTATTGTTTTGTCTAATAGTATCTTTATGGCATAATCATAACTCTTAGTTAAGTTGATGATAGATAGACTTTAAAATCTATTAGCAACCCTGCAATCATCAATTGTGCTTCATCACAAAATAACTGCTATAAATATTTTTTCTTGCAATGCAAAATCTTTGCAAGATTAGCTAATTGATTATTAATTATTTTTTTACTTGTCAAAAAGCATGATTTTTTGCCAGATGTATTTCTCTATTCAGAGAAATACAGAAGAGCGTTTGTATATATGAGTGGACAGTTTCGTAATTGTCTGCCCTAATTAATTTAGGTCAATTCAGTGTCAATTCAGTACACTAATATCTTTATCGTTATAGTTTTTTACTTTCATTAAAAGAAAAAACAAATAATATATATTTTTTTCTCAATATAATAATTGTAAATTAATACACTACTAATCTAATTATTTTAGTATGTCAAAACTATAGTACCAACTTGTTAATTATCTATATATGAATATATATCAAGTGTTTAGCAGATAATTACATCCTGCATTTCATATCAAATACATAAAATTATTAGTATATTTTTTTACTTTTATCATCTTTATTCAGGGAATATTTGGATACGTATAAGGCTCCTTTTGTAAAGATAAGAAAAAATACTGAATAAATTTTTATAACCCTGATTGCTTATAGTTAATTTCTGGGTAATATTACTGAAGCGTTATCTCAAAAATGAGATTCGACTTGGTACATGAAGGATGTCGTTTCTTAGATTCTGTATCAGAAACGTATTAACTTCGGAACCGAGTTAGCAATTCATTGTTTTGTGTGAACATCAATTAGGTTGATAGCGGAATTCTCCAATCATCTAACTCATGTTCTCCCTATTTGCAAATTACTTAATGAACGTTTTCCCTAGTTGTGACTTTACAAGAGTTCAGTGCTGTAAAGACGAATATCAAATAGCTCTGTGCTTCATCAGATAGACTTAACGGATTGTTTTCCCCTTCGTTGTTGAAATATCTTCGCCGCAACGATGGTGCAATCTCGTGTTATTTAATCAGAGTAAGGTTATCAGTGGTGCAATCTCATGACAATACAAGTTTGCAGGCAGTATTTGTCATGTCATGAAAATATCTGTGTCATTTACAGTCACAAATCTGGGATAATTAGACTCCCATCACAAAAAAATAATCTTACTCAAGGGCGGTGAAATTGCAATTGCATCATAAACAAATAAAAATTCAGTTTGTTGTGTTTCTATCCTACTCGCAGGATTTGTTTGGCATACCAACAATAGAAGAAATTCCAGTACTCAACCAAGTCAAAATTGACGAGTCTATGTTGACGGGGTGACGCGCTGACACGAAGAATATTCAGACTCGGGCTTGGTTGCTGTAGCAGACTACTAGCTATTGGCAAGCTTCTTTAGCTTGAGAATATATTTGTGGTTTTCACTGAATAATCCCACAAGGGTGTTATACCTGCATTGTTTAATAAATTTAGTTGAGATTATTTGAAAATCACCGTAATCACAGGTTTTTTTTATCAAAAACCTTAAATCTTGGAAAAATTGCTGTTATTAATTAATGCCTTCCAATGACTTCTAAAATTTCATGGTTGAGGCATTGGAGCCTCTTTTGTCCTTTTTACATTTTCAGTATTTTTACTTACGGTATTTTACCAGCCTTTTCTCAAACGAGCGCTATCACAAATACTGCCCGTGGTAGTGCGGATAATCTTCCTAATGGCCCCGCAGGCAGGGTTGTTAACTCTAATGAAGTGACCTTCAGTGCCAGTCAAGCAGCACTGGAAATCATCAAAACGGCAGATAGAGCAGCCGCCGAACCAGGTGACACAGTCATCTACACTCTCACTATTCGTAATACTGGTAACTCCCCAACTAACCAGGTAACAATTACAGACAGGCTACCCTTGGGAGTGCGCTTTATCTCCAAGTCGCTTAAAGGTTCCATAGGAGATAGATCTGTATCCTTGAGTGCAACAACTGGTTCTAGTCGAACAGTAACTATTTCCTCCAATGAAGGACTACAACCCAATCAAAGTTTGACAGTTAACTATGCTGTTGAGGTTACACCAGATGCAATTCGCGGCGATGGTAGAAACACAGCTCAAGCTAGAGCAGGTAATCTTACCAGTAATCAAGCCAGCTATGTCTTGCGAATTCGACCAGGCATTTTGTCTGACTGTGGCACCTTAATTGGACGTGTATTTGTCGATAAAAATTTTGACGGCGAACAACAGCCTAACGAACCAGGCGTACCGAATGCGGTGATTTACATGGATGATGGCAACCGCATCGTTACCGATGCCAACGGTTTATTTTCCTTAGCTAATGTCATTGCTGGTTATCGGACAGCGGCCCTAGACTTGACCAGCCTACCAGGATATGCACTGGCACCGAATAAATACTTTATCGAAAGCAACAGCCAGTCTCGCTTGGTCAAATTAGCACCCAGTGGCTTAGCAAGAGTCAATTTTGGGGTAACGCCTGCGTTCTCAGGGGGAAAACGATGAAGAAAATAAAAAAGCTTTACCAAAATCAAAATTCTTTCTTTTATGTTTTTGGTCTTTCCTTAATATTGGTTTCTCCCAACACAGTTTTTGCCAGTGTGATAAATGGAAGACAGGTAGATACTCCGATCCAGGGACGTGAAGACACGAAGAAACAAATATTTACCTCTTCCTCTGTCTTGATTGCCCAGAATTCCCCATCTTCAGGTGATCCTAACTCGGTGTTTCAACAAGACCCGACAACTGAATTTCAACAGAATCCTAATTCGCCACTACAACAACAACCCACTTCTCCAGCACCACAGACAACACCACCAACTGATAATCCATCAATCAATACTCCGACTCCAGGTAAATCAAAAGTCACGCTGGAAATTGCCCCTGTAGGCGATCCGCGTGTGCAAGCGGATGGACGTTCCACAATTAAACTGCAAGGACAAATTATTGATGAAAAAGGTGAAGTTATCCGCAAAGATGCGATCGCGACCCTAACCACCAGCGCCGGCAAATTCATTGGCGCAGACCAAGACAAAGACCAAGGGGGGTTTCAGGTGCGTGTCATTGATGGGGAATTCACCGCCACCTTACAATCAGATATCAAACCCCAACAAGTCCGCATCCGGGCCGCGATCGACAAGATTCAAAAACAATCACTGAATGTTCCCAGAGAACTGGGTGACATCAAAAATCCTACCTTTCCCCAACAAACAGATAATTCCTGGATAGAGAAAATCACAACAGTACCTCTAGAAGCCTACACTCAAGTTGAATTCACCACCTATCTTCGCCCTTCCTTAGTGACAGGGGTACTGAACTTGCGGATTGGCCCAGGAGGGACGAATTACTGGGGAAGCCTGCAAGAATTTCTCAATCCTGACGAGATAGACAAAGGCACAACCGTAGATTTTTATGGTGCTGCCTTTGCCACAGGAAAAATTGGAGATTGGTTATTTACAGGGGCATTCAATAGCGATCGCCCTATCAATCAAGACTGTGAAGGCAACAATCGCCTGTTTGGTGGTGTGCAGTTCTGTGAACAACCCTATCCCGTTTATGGCGATAGTTCCACCGCTACCCCCACTACCCCTTCGATAGACAGTTTCTACGCTCGTTTAGAACGTACTCCCTCGATTGTGGGAGCTGAACCAGATTACTTCATGTGGGGCGACTACAGCACCAACGAATTTGCTCGCGCCTCCCAACTGTATACAGCTACCTCCCGTCAACTGCACGGCTTTAAAGCTAACTACAACCTGGGCAACCTGCAAATCACAGGCTTGTATGCCAACAATATCGAAGGCTTCCAGCGAGATACCATCGTTCCTGATGGCACAGGTGGCTACTACTTCCTTTCCAAACGCCTGTTAGTTCCTGGCAGTGAAATTGTTTATCTAGAAGCAGAGGAAATTAACCGTCCTGGCACGGTGGTAGAACGCAAACAGATGGTGCGTGGTGCAGACTACGAAATTGACTATGACCGTGGTACACTGCTGTTTCGCCGTCCAGTCTTTGCCACAGAACTCAACCCCTTTGGCTCAACTCTCGTTCGCCGCATTGTCGTCACCTACCAAAATGAAGGTGGCGAAGACTCCAGCCTCCTGGGTGGAAGATTGCAATATAACTTCTCCAACGATTTCACAAACAAAACCTTCGGCGCTGTTAGTTATCTAAGGGAAGACCAAGGCGACCAAGATTTTGAACTGTTCGGTGGAGACTTCTTAATCTCTTTAGGAAATACAGGAAAGATTGTCGGGGAATTTGCCCACTCCAACAACAACCTAATTACTGGCGAAGAAGCCAGTGGTAATGCTTACCGCTTGGAAGCTTTTGGAAATATCACAGAAAATCTTTTCGGTCAAGCTTACTATCGCGCCGTCGAGCCGAATTTCTCTAACAACGCCACCTTTAGCTTTACACCTGGACAAACCCGCTACGGAGCATCTTTACTAACCAGACTGAGTGACCTGACTAGCTTTAGAGTCGCTTACGACGTCGAAGAGAACTACGGTACTGCACCAACTTCCATCACTAGCTTCTTTGACTTATTCGATCCACAGCCACAAAATCGTCCTGGGGAACGAGTCAGTAACGAACTGCGAACCTTCCGGGCGGGAATTCTGCAAAAACTGGGTAATAGCGATCTCAGCTTGGAATACGTCAACCGTTCTCGCAATGATCGTATTGGTGATGACTTAGATGGTGACGCGAGTCAGATTGTATCTCGTTTGAAGTTTCCATTAACAGATAGCTTGACTTTTCAAGCCCAAAATGAACTGAATTTAGGTGAGTCTGACCCCTTGTATCCCAACCGGACTACCCTGGGTTTAGACTGGAAAGCAGCCGAGGGAGTGACATTGCGACTGGCACATCAATTTTATGATGACAGTGAATTACTGCCAGGGAACTCCCTTACTACCTTAGACACGATTGTTGATCAAAAACTATCAGATGATACTTCCCTACTGGGTCGCTATTCCGTACTTTCTGGTTTTGGTGGCTTGCAAGGACAAGGCGCTCTTGGTGTGTCTCACGGCTGGAAAGTAGCACCAGGATTCAAAGTCAACCTGGGTTATCAATACGTATTCAAAAATATATTCAATGCTACAGCAGCCGGAGATAGATATCCGCAATACTACGCAGTGGGGCAAACTGCTGCGAGTTTGGGACTGTTTTCTGGTTCCGTCTATAGCTTGGGGTTTGAATACACCGATAATCCTAATTTCAAAGCCCGCGCTGAGTTTGAATATCGTGATGGAGATCAAAGCAATAACCTAGTAATTTCTGCCGCCGCCGCCGGAAAAATCTCTCCGGCTTTAACAGCCTTAGTCCGCTTCCAACAAGCAGGCGAAGCTAACGTCTACCTTCCCACCGTCGTCAACAGCATCGACACTGGCGGTATAAGGTTCCAAGAACTGGGAGATACAGCTAATCTCAAAATCGGTTTAGCATACCGCGACCCCACCAACGATAGATTCAATGGGTTGCTGAAATACGAGTGGCGGCAAAACTTTGATTCGATTCCCGAAACTCAACTTACAGGTAGTACAGCCACAGGTCATATCTTTTCCGCAGAGGGTATCTACGCCCCCAATTGGCGCTGGGAGTTCTACGGCAAATACGCTTTCCGCAATGGCGTTACCTACTACGACGATGACAGATACGACGGTAGTGTTAACCTGGCACAATTACGGGCATCCTATCGCTTAGGTTATCGCAGCGATTTAGCTGTTGAGGGACGATGGATTGGACAAAACTCCAATAGCGGCACTGACTACGATGAATTCGGTGTTGCTGTTGAAACCGGATATTACGTCACTCCTGATTTACGTTTAGGTCTCGGTTACAGCTTTGGCAGTGTGGATGACCGCGACTTTACTGGTTATCGTTCTGAAGGTGGTTTCTATGTCAATATCAGCTTGAAGTTGAACGAACTTTTGGGTGGCTTTGGTTTACAAGAACCAGTACCCAAACAACAACAAGAGTCGGAAATCCCAACGGCACAAACAGAACCTGCCAAAGAGACATCCCAAAGTAAATTAATTCAGCGTTTGAAACAAAAGGCAGAAGGCAGAAGACAAAAGGCAGAAGGATGAAGGATGAAGGCAGAAGGCAGCCCCGATGAAAAAATTTCATACTTCATAGCTTCATACTTCAAACGTGGTGTCATAGGAGTGAGTAATGTCCAAGTTGAAATTCAACAAAAAGAAGGCAAAAGGAATAATTTACCTTTTACCTTTAACTGTGTATCTTTTACCTCCAGAAATTGCCTTTGCTCAAACCCCCACTTCCTCTCCTACATTGCGGGTGGTGGTAAATAGCAATCGTGATGGAAATCCTAACCCTGATAATGCTGTGACTTTGCGCGAAGCGATCGCGATCGTCAATGGCACTTTACCCACAGCAAAACTCAGTGAAGCCGAAAAAACCCAGGTTACACCAACTACAGGCGCATCTCGAATAGAGTTTAATTTACCTGCTGGTGCAACTACGATCCAGTTACAAACACAACTACCAGATTTAGCCACTCCCGGATTAGTTATCGATGGTTCAACTCAACCAGGATACGATCCGAACAATTCAGCAACGGCAGAAATTGCCATTCCTGTACCAGTGGTGACAATCACTCCCGCAGCAAATCAAGAGATTTTGCGCGGGTTGACTGTGGTTGCTGATGGTGTGACAATTCGCGGCTTGAATATTTATGGTTTTACAGGTAAACCGATCAAACAGATTTTGGGAAATTTGGCTTTTGACACTGATCCTAAGCCGGTAACTCTGACTACACCGCCAGGAGATATTGTCATTGCTCACCGTTTCCCACCTCCCGATACCAGCCGTCAGCAACCGCCCAACGATGATTTTCCCTTCCGCGCCTCTGACGTGCCACCCAATAATATTGTGATTGAGAACAACTGGCTGGGATTAACAGCTAATGAACAAATGCCAGAACAAACTTCGGCATTTGGGGTTTACGTTTTTAACTCCCAAGGAGCAACAATTCGGCGTAACCGGATTTCTTACCATGATGGTAGTGCAATTATTACATCAGTGCGTGGAGAAAATACGCTAGTACAAGAAAATATTCTCGTTGCTAACGGCATTGCTGGGATGCCTGATGCTTTGAGATTTGAAGGTTTAGTCAATCAGTCCCAAATTTTAGGTAATTTGATTTGTGGCAATGATGGAGCGGGTGTGTATCTATTCAAACCCCAAGGTAGTGTAGCAATTCAAAATAACAAAATCACTTATAACGGCAGAAGGTTACGACGGGCAGCAGTTTACTTGATGGGTAGTAATCACCAGGTAGTTGGTAATGAAATTGACTATCAAGCTGGGCCGGGGGTAGTGGTGTCAGCTTTTCCCAGAAATGATGTTGGTAGAAGAAAACCAGCAGTCAAGAATATCATCCAAAACAATAAATTTGCAGCGTTAGAAGGTTTGAGTATTGACCTAAATACCCAGCAAAATTTGGATGTGAGCGACTTTCAGGTGGGAGATGGCCCCAATCCACGCCGAGATTCTCCTAACCGTCGCCTTGACACTGGGAATGCAGCTATTAATGCTCCAGAATTTAAACAAAGGGCGTTTCTGCCTACAGGAAACAGCGTCACTTTGCAAGGTAAAGCTGATCGCGGTTCACAAGTGACAATTTACCGTTTAGGCGATTATCAACGGGGTTACGGGGCATTAAGTGAACCATTGGCAACCGTATCTGTAGATGAGGGTGGTAATTTTAGCACTATAGTGGAAAACTTGCAAACCGGAGATGCGGTGAGTGCGATCGCTACCGATCCGCAATATGGTACTTCTGAACCAGCCCTAGCGGCGATTATTGGCACTGCTGGCACAAAACCAAATCTAAAGCCCAGTTCTCAACCAACTCAGCCTCCACAGTGTACTTCTCGACCAGTACCGCCACCACCACCAGAACCACCAGCGCCACCGCCACCACCGCCACCACCAGAACCCATCCGCATCCAAGCACCAAATAATGTCCACTTTGCCTTAGATAAATCCTTTATTAGTTCAGAAAGTGCTGCTGTTCTAGATCGGGTAGCAGCAGTATTGCAAAAATATCCTTTCATCGTAGTTGAATTACAGGGACACACCGACCCCCGCGCCAGCAATGAATATAACTTGGCACTGGGTAAACGTCGAGCCTTAGCTGTGAGAAATTACCTACTGCGTAAGGGTATTAGTCCAGAACGGATGACGATTCGTTCTTTTGGTGAAACCCAACGCAAAACAGAAGGTAACACCCGCGTAGATTATGCACGCGATCGCCGTACAGAAATCATCTACAAAGATGTGCGAGGTATCGAACTGATTGTGGAACCGCAAGAACAAGACCTGCAAATAGAGTCTCCCAGGTGAGGAGTAGGGGGAATGTGGGGAGATGGGGTAGTGGGGAGTATTAAAACAACCTACAAACAACCACTAACTACTGACTAACCCCTATTTTCAAATAGAAATATTTAGGAACTGAACTAGAAAATGAAAGCTCTATTTAAACATTTAAACTTTCATCCTTGTGGGAGTACGCTGCTAACAGTGCTATTGGCTATTCCCCAAATTCCCCTACAAGGAAGTCTTTCCAGTCAAAAAGCTGTCGCACAACAAACAAGTTGTCCTGCTGGTACAACACAAGCAACTCTCAACTGGGGAACAACCAATTTCCAAACGGCAAATTTTAATCAAACTTTCGATATTGGGGGTGTCAGCACTAATTTTCAGATGACGGAGAACCCAGCAGGATTTATCAGAGATCAATCACCGGAGAATTCTCCGGGAAACCTGGGTGCGGTTCCCTATGGGGTTGCTCCTGGACCCTACGGTGGCATTAACAGTCCATATTTGCGCTGGGGAATCGATGCTACACAAAATCCACAAGGCAGTTCGACGCTGACCATCACTTTTGCTCGACCAGTGACTTTGCCTGCTCCCCTAACATTTCTGGATGTAGATCGCGATCGCAATCAACCAGTACAAGAACCCCCCTACCAGGATCAAATCACAGTCACGGCATCTAATCAAGGTGAAAATGTACCAGTTACTCTAACTAACATTGGGCCTGGTGCTGTTGCTCAAATAGTTAATGGTAATGTTGCTCGGGGAGCCGAACCACGGGTACAACCAGGTAACGCACCTAACAATAGCAACGTTGGTAATGTTTTTGCAACTTTTGCTCAACCAGTAACCCAAATTCGAGTTACCTACCAGAGTGGACCGTTGTACACTGGAAACCAAGAACCTGGACAAGACGAAACGATTGGTGTTGCTGATATAACTATTTGTGCGCCTTCGGCGACAGGTTCTATTGGTGATACTGTCTTTAATGATATCAATGGTAACGGTCAACAAGACCCAGGCGAAAGCGGAGTTGGTAATGTCCCTCTTACCCTCACTCAGCCAGGCCCTGATGGCCAGTTCGGTACTCCTGATGATGTCACCCAGACAACAACCACCAATAGCAACGGTAATTATTCTTTCAGCAATTTGCCACCAGGTTCTTACAGAGTCACTGTCAATCCTCCTGCTAACTTCTCAGAAGTTACAACTGGTGGTGGTAGACAAGTTGATGTGACTTTGAATTCTGGTCAGTCTCTGGATACCGTTGATTTTGGCTTGCGCCAACCACTAGGTTCTATTGGTGATACTGTCTTTAATGATATCAATGGTAACGGTCAACAAGACCCAGGCGAATCAGGGGTTGGAGATGTCCCTCTTACACTCACTCTGCCAGGTCCTGACGGACAGCTAGGTACTCCTGACGACACTACTCAGACAACAAATACTAATGCTAACGGTAATTATTCTTTTAGCAATTTGCCACCAGGTCCTTATAGAGTCACCGTTAATCCTCCTTTTAATTTGCCAGATGTGACTACCGGGAATAGACAAATCGATGTGACATTAAATCCTGGTCAGTCCCTTGATACTGTTGATTTTGGCTTGCGCCGACCGCCTGGTGGTGCAATTGGTGATTTTGTTTTCATAGATCGAAATAGCAATGGTAGTCCTGATAGGGGCGAGACAGGAATTGCTAATGTGACATTGACTCTACGCAATAGTACTGGCCAGGTCGTTGGCACAACTCGTACTGATAACAACGGTAATTATTTATTTACTGGTTTACAACCAGGTAACTATACTGTAGAGGTGACACAACCAAGTGACTTCATAGCTACAACCAACACGACTTTAACGGCTAATATCACTGACCCCAACTCAGAAAATCTCAGTATTGATTTTGGTTTCCGTCCCGGTCAGGCGGGAGCATCTGGAGAAACCAATTTGCGGATAGTTAAGCGCATTACCAATGCTTTGAGAAACGGTCAGCCCATTAGTGGTGTCAACTTCAACACTTTTATCAATGACCCCAATAGTAATGATGACGACAGATTACAGCAAGCTGGGCGATCGCCTGTTGGTCAAATTAGTCTCCAACCACCCTTAAACAGTGGCGACCAAGTCGAATACACAGTTTATTTTCTGGCTGATGGCACTCAGCAACTCCAAAATACTCGCTTGTGTGACCTGATTCCAGCAGGTACAAGCTATGTCTCTAATAGCCTTTCTGTTGATGGAATTAACAACCAAGGACAGTTCTTATCACCTTTAGCACCATTACAAGACTTTGCCGATATTTGTGGTGGTAGCAACAACCAAGGTGCAGTAGTTGTTGGGCCAGCTAATATTCCTGGTGGACAGACTGGTTTGATTCGTTTCCGTGTCACGGTTGATTGACGGGTGATGGGGAGTGTGGGGAGTGTGGGGAGTGTGGGAGAAATATTTCTTCCTTGTCCTCCTTGTCCTCCTTGCCTCCCGTGTCCTCCTCGTCCTTCTTCCCTTCTCCCCTATACCCAATTACGGAACAATCAACACCGGGCAAGGAGACAGATTAATCACACGGTTAGTAACGCTATCATGAGCGCCTTCATCAGTTAAACCGAGTCCCCGACATCCCATGACGATTAAATTTGCTTCTATTTCATCAGCCACATCACAAATTACAAACGCGGGTTTGCCCTGCCTTTCAATAGTTTCTGTTTGAATTCCTTGCTGGGAAAACGCGGTTTTAGCAGTTTCTAGTAGTTTGCCAACAGTCTCAGGTGAGGACATGACAACATCCTCATTTGGTGCATCTGTGTTTGGTTCTTCCACCACACTTAAAAGCACCAAGCGGCTGCTGTACTTTTGGACAATATCAATCACTACATCAAATGCTTCCTGAGTTTCCCGACTTTGATCAATTGGAAACAGAACTTTTTTAAACATTGCATTCACCAGTTGCTTGATAGAAGTTGTTTTCTGCTTCCTGCTTTTGGTAGAGCATGGAAATGACTATTTCTCCATACGTTTTGGTATTGTCACCGCAGACAATTGATAAGAAACTAATAACTTAACAATTCTTTGCACCACGTACTCCTGTACAATCACAGAAAGGATCTACTAAATGTAAAACATAACAAAAAGGCAATCAGGAGGTTTGTGACGTGTCAAAGAAAACTTTAGCAAATTTATCTGCAACTGACTTGTCTGGAAAACGTGCGTTTGTACGGGTTGATTTTAACGTACCTGTAGATGATGCAGGTAACATCACAGATGACACTCGCATCCGTGCTGCCCTACCAACTATCCAGGATTTGGTGCAGAAGGGAGCTAAGGTGATTCTAGCAAGCCATTTCGGGCGTCCCAAGGGTGTAGATGAAAAATTGCGTCTGACTCCGGTTGCTAAACGTCTTTCTGAGTTATTAGGGCAAGAAGTTGTTAAAACTGATGACTGCATTGGTGATGAAGTTGCAGCCAAAGTCGAGGCGTTGCAAAACGGACAAGTACTGTTATTAGAAAACGTTCGTTTTTACAAAGAAGAAGAAAAAAACGATCCCGAGTTTGCGAAGAAATTAGCAGCTAACGCTGATTTATATGTAAATGACGCTTTTGGTACAGCACACCGCGCCCATGCTTCCACCGAAGGCGTAACTCAATTCCTGAGTCCTTCTGTAGCTGGATATTTGGTGGAAAAAGAATTACAGTACCTCCAAAGCGCTATTGAAAGTCCACAGCGTCCTTTAGCTGCAATCATCGGTGGTTCCAAGGTTTCCAGCAAAATTGGTGTTATTGAAACACTGCTGGAAAAATGCGACAAGCTGATCATCGGTGGTGGAATGATTTTCACTTTCTATAAAGCCCGTGGTTTGAGTGTGGGTAAATCTTTGGTAGAAGAAGACAAGCTAGAGTTAGCAAAATCTTTGGAAGCGAAAGCCAAAGAAAAAGGCGTAACCTTGTTGTTACCCACAGATGTAGTAGTAGCTGATAAGTTTGCTGCTGATGCCAATTCTCAAACCGTTAGTATTGAGAACATCCCCGATGGTTGGATGGGCTTGGATATTGGCCCTGATTCTGTGAAATTGTTTCAAGACGCTTTGGCTGATTGTAAGACAGTCGTTTGGAATGGGCCGATGGGCGTATTTGAGTTTGATAAATTCGCTGTTGGTACAGAAGCGATCGCCCGGACTTTGGCTGACATCAGTAAAAAAGGTGCAACCACCATTATTGGTGGTGGTGACTCCGTTGCGGCCGTCGAAAAAGTCGGTTTAGCTGACCAAATGAGCCACATTTCCACCGGTGGCGGCGCTAGCTTGGAGTTGCTGGAAGGTAAGGTATTGCCTGGAATTGCAGCTTTAGACGAAGCTTAATTAGTGAGTATAGGACACGGGAGACAAGGAAGACAAAGAGGACAAGGAAAACAAAGAGGACAAGACACGGGAGACAAGGAGGACAAAGAAGAAATCTTTCTCCCACACTCCCCTTACTCCCCACACTCTCCCTACTCCCCATCCCTCTATCCCCCTATCCTAGAAAAAATGGAAGCCAAATGGTTAGAATGGGCGCAGAAATTACAAGCGATCGCTCAAACTGGGCTAACTTTTTCGGAAAATCCGTATGATATTGAACGCTTTCAATCAATAAAAGCGATCGCAGCCGAAATTTTGGCAACTCACACCAACTCTGAACTTAGTTATATCTTGGATCTATTCGACCGCGATGTCGGATATGCCACTCCCAAGGTAGATGTGCGTGGTGCAGTGTTTCGCGACGATCGTATACTACTAGTGAAAGAACGAGTTGATGGTTGTTGGACATTACCTGGTGGCTGGGCTGACATTGGTTTTTCACCCAGTGAAGTAGTCGTCAAAGAAATTTTTGAAGAATCAGGATATCTTACCCGCACTGTCAAACTTCTAGCAGTCTATGACAGAGACAGACAAGGACACCCACCCTATCCCCATTACATTTATAAACTGTTTTTTCTGTGCGAACTTTTAGGTGGTTCTCCCACACCTAGCATAGAAACAGAAGCAGTAGGATTTTTCCCTGAAAATGAAATTCCCGAATTATCTATTGGGCGTGTAACACCAGCACAAATTGCCAGACTATTTCAACATTACCGTAATCCCGATTTACCAGCAGACTTTGATTAGTTAATAGTTAGTGGTTAGTGGTTAGCAGTTAGTGGTAAAAAGTAGAAAAATAACAATCACATATCATTCACCAACGAAAAATCCATCTAAATCCATCCGTGTTCATCTGTGTGCATCGGTGTTCGACTTCCAAAACATTAATATTGCCTTAAAACCCCAAATCTGCCTTTGCCAATTCCGCAGCTGCAAAAACCTCCTCATCTGATCTCTCTTCCCAAGCAGCATCGCCAATTTCCTCATAGAAAACAGAATCGTAAGGACGGGTACGCACCACAACAGGCATAGGTACAGCATGACCTAAAATCAAAGCTTGTTGCTTAGAATCTAACTTTGCCAATACCGACTTCAAAGCACCAGCACCAGCTACCCCCGTAAAAATCGCGTCGATGTCTTTTTCATCATTCAGCAAAGCGGTGACGCGAGTCCCAATTTGAGACATGACTTCATTATCAATCCCAGATGGGCGTTGATCGACTACCAGCAGCGTGACGAAATATTTCCGCATTTCCCGGGCGATTGTCCCAAAAATAGTACTTTGGACAATAGCAGGATCTAAGAAGCGATGGGCTTCTTCGATAGTAATCATTAACTGTGTTGGTTTATCGTTAGGATTTTTGGTTTGCAAAAACTTTTCGGCTTTGCTGACATAATGTTGGTGAATGCGGCGAGTAATCATGTTTGTCACCAACATGTAAGAAAGCATATCCGATTGCGAACCAAACTCAATGACGACGTTTTTACCTGCTTCGAGCGATCGCAAAACTTGATTAACATAGTTATGCGGACAAGCAGCGCGCATGTATTTTAAATTTTCTAGACGAAACAGTTTGCGCTGTAATGCTGTAATTGAACCTTGGTGTCCCCGCTTTTCTTCGCACAGCAGTTTGATTTCTTCATTGGTCATACTCAACAATTGCAGAATCCAAGACTTGCCAAACTCTGCAAAGAGAATATTAGCATTATCTATGCTAGCGTCTGAAAGTCCTAAATCGCGAGAGCATAATTTAATATCTTCTACTTCTATTTGGTCATAACTCAGGTAAAGTTCTTGCGCGTGAGGAACACCACGTCGTTTTGTAGATTCGGGATCGAGAGTATATACCTCTACTTTGTTAGGAAATAATTGCTTTAAACCTTTAACAGTACTAAATTGTTTCCCTTCTGAAACAGCTTCCCAACCATATTCAGAATGCATATCAAATATTAAATTTACTGCGGCATTTTTGCGAATTGTCCCAGCTAAAAGTAATCTGGTCAAAAAAGATTTACCTGTTCCCGATTTGCCAAAAACACCATTGCTACGTTCCACAAAACGGTTTAAATCAAGGCACACCGGTACATCCATATCTAGTGGTTTACCGATGGAGAAATTTTTTCTTTGGGGGTCATCTTCCCAACCAAATACACGCCGAAAATCTTCTACCGAAGCATCATAAACCTGGCTAAAATGGCTAGGAATAGTTTTGACTGGCATCAATTCCATTGTTGTGCTTGTTTGGGGTTGAAATGATGCTAAGGAACTTAAAGCCTGAGATTTCGACGCTGAACTTTTTCCATTCTCCCTATCTCCCAACCCCCCCATTTCCCCATATTCTACGGGTGGGGTAAACATCAACATTGGTGCGAGAGTAATAGTACCGTAAGTACCACTTCCAGCCAGAACTTCTCGTAAAAAAGTATCCTCCCAACTAGGAGGATTGGCAATAATTCTTTGGTTTGCAGTTCCCAGCGCCACATCTGTAAGCATACAGAAAAAACGTGATCGCACCCCTTGCACCACTAAAAATTTACCGACTCGCATATCTTCAACTAAAATATCGGGATGCAATCGTACTTCTAATCCGCCTGTTAGGGAACCTTGAGTAACTGAACCTAATGGCTGTCCTAAAGTCATCGCATTAATTACATACTTACGTGCCCTATTTTATGTTGAAATCATTGATGGTTGGTAGTTATTTGTTAGAGACGCGAGGAACATCGCGTCTGTACATTAGTAGTTAAAAACCAATGACCAATGACAAATAACTAATCACTCAATTTCAATCGAAGTCGGTGCAGTTGCACCTGTACTTGCTATAAAATCCACTAGTGGTTTACGAAATTCGGCGTAAAGGCGATCACGCCAAGCAAAAAATGCTTCATAAGCAGGATTATCTGCCAAACCAGGTACTCCTTTGCCTCGTAAGGATACTGGTAAATCCAAATAAGGACCATCAGGAAATTTTAATAGTATCGATAAACCTGCCACTGCTAAGTCAGCAAGACTGGGTTGATCTCCTAATAAATAGGGACTATCTGCCAATAGCAAACATAAGGCTTCTAAATCTTGCTGCAAGTCGGTAATAGCTTTTTGGACTACCTCTGGACTATAACCTACTCCAAAACCTAAAACTTTGAGCAAATCGTTAGGTACTTCCCCAACAAAAGTTTTGAAAACATCTGGAACAGAAGTTGGTAATAAAGCTTTGCGGAAACTTTGATCTTGACTGATGGCAGAAAACAGCGCTTTGCGTCCTTTGATACCAATTGATTCATCTGCCCATTCTTCCATCATTAGGCATAAACCCCGTTGTTTGCCATTCTGGGGTATAACTGGGCGCTCAGGATAATGCAAGTCTAAATACTTAGCTATTTCTGTAGAATCAACAATATACCTATAACCGTCCTTCAGTACAGGTACTTCTGTTTGACCAGTTAGCCGAAAAAGTTCTACTTGTCCAATTCCAGGTATAACTTCAATTTTCCGATATTGTAGACCTTTATAATCGAGAATCAAACGAACTTTTTCTGAGTATTGAGATAGTTCAAATTGGTACAATTCCAGCATTTTTCCAATCCTGCAATTGGTAAATTGTTTTATCTTACAATTGTAACTTTACAAAAATTAATTTTAATGACACTTTCTCAAAAAATTGATGTCATTAGTCATTGACTTCTTGTCAATAGTCAATTGTTAATAGTTATTATTTCATTGTTATTTTTCTATCCCCATGATAAATCCTAATTTTTGTTGGAGAAATTTTGATAATTATTCAGTCGCAGTAACTTAAAAATATTCATCTCTAATCACACATCTACATTAATGATAAAAAATCCTATTTCTGTGGTTAGATTTTTTGCATAGCGAAATGTTATAAGTCTTTATGTAATCTGTAGAAATTAAAGCCAAACAAAATTTATGAAGGTAAATTATAGCAATTTGCTGACCAACTTGGCTGGTATGGTGGGAGTAACGGGCATCAGTCTTCTCATGGGTTTGCCCGTAGGGGCAGAAATATTAAATCCTAGTCCGAGTATTTTTCAAGAAGCGCCCTATAATCGTAGTCAGCGTCTTTTAGCAAACCCTAACTACACACTACTCGATAAGTCGGTACAACAAAAGGGTAATGCCCTAAATCCAAAAACGGTAGCACAAACAAATAGTGGAGGCGGGGTACTAAATCCTAGTCCCAGTATTTTCAACGAACCTCCATATAACCGTCGCCGCAGTACACCTAGCCCAGAAACACCAGTTGTACCTACCACTCCCCAAACTCAACCTTCACAACCAGGAACAGAAACAACCCCACCTCCACCAGAAGCTGGTACTGGAGACAAAACTTTAATAGCGTTGGCGGAATCAAGTAGACAGTTTACAGTTTTAACCAAAGCTTTAAAAGCAGCAGGATTAGTAGATATTCTCCAAGGTCAGGGTCCGTTCACAGTTTTCGCACCCACTGATGCAGCTTTTGCCAAATTGCCACAAGATGCTGTACAAGATTTGTTGAAGCCAGAGAATAAAGAAGTATTGGTGAAAATTTTGACCTACCATGTAGTATCTGGTCAGGTATTATCCAGCGATTTGAAATCTGGCGAAGTAAAAAGCGTTGAAGGTGGCCCGATAAGCGTCAAGGTTAATAGCCCTAAAGATGTCATGGTTAACGACGCTAAAGTAGTCCAAGCAGATATAAAAGGTAGTAACGGCGTGATTCATGCAATTGACAATGTCATTTTACCTCCTGATTTGTAATTGGTGACCGGGGCTCGGTGATCAGGGATCAGGGATCAGGGATCGGGGATCGGGAAATTAATTTAGATCCTATTTCTCTATACCTAATCCCCGTTCCCTTATCCTTTGTTTAAAATTAAAATTTCTTCAGAGGTTAAATAAGGTTAAATAGAAGCTAAATTTGATCTTTGCTGGACTTTCACACCATGCTGACTGACATATTGCCTTTTAGTTTTGACTTAGATACAGTAGCTATTGCTGGAGCAAGTTTGTGGTCTTTGGCACTATATTTAGGTTTTTCACCAGTCAGTGAATGGATTATTGAGCAACTTAATCGCTGGTTCAATTTTGCTGAGCGATCGCTCTACACTAGCAAGTCAGAATTTGAGAAAACCCGTCAGGCAAGAGAATCACAGAACGCCTTTTACGCCTCATTATTTAGCATAATACCTTTTCTTGTCATTGGCGCTCTTTGTAATTGGGGTGTGGAATTAAGTTTAGGTCGCAGTTGGGCAATCAGTATGGGTATACTTGCCTGTATTGGTTGTGGTGTGTACGAACTGGGACGGCGAGACGGCAGTTCTTCTGATTAAAAAACAGATAATTACATAATGCAACACGCTGAACTAAAAATCTCCGTGTATTTGTGTATTGGTGTTTAAAAGGTGAGAATAGAAATAAACACCATGAATATTAATATATATTACAAAACTTACAATTATTACCAATCACTAACTGAAAAATATTATGTAGATGATCTTTATTAATTAACTCTATTTGCATCAACTCTTTAGCATCAAAAGGCAATTATAAAGATGCATAACCCGCTTGATGAAACAACTCGTGCTTGGGGAATGGCTTGTCATTTTTCTGCGCTAGGAGGGTTTTTTATCCCATTTGGCTCGGTTTTAATTCCCCTAATTATTTGGCTTACTCAAAAAGATAAGCACCTATTTATTGATGAACAAGGGAAAGAATCTGTTAATTTTCAGCTTTCACTTATAATTTATATATTCTCATTTGGCTTGATTTTAAATTTTTTACTAGTACTAATCTTTATCCTATTAGCTCTTCTGTCAAAAGATTATTCACCTAGTTTTTTAGATTTAATTATACCTTGGCAAATATTGCCAGTATTTATTGCTATAGTAGTAATAATTTTTCAGTTAATCATGACAATTATTGGAGGACTTCGTGCTTATAACGGTCAATCTTATCGCTATCCTTTTAATTTACGACTTTTGAAGTAGATAATTCTATAATTGTTTTTCTATAGCAATCCTAAATATTCGTGAGTCTCAGATCCCGGCTTCTCTAAGAAGTCGGGATCTGAGACTCAAATCCAAAAATTTTAATCACTTAGCCTTTTATCTCTTCATATACCAACTCTGCTAATTTATTGGCTGCACCTGTTTCTCCTCTGATGCTTTGCAGTTTTGCTCGCATTTCGTCCAATTTTTCTGGATGATTTAAATAATCAAGAACAATTTCTCCAACTTCTTTGGGTTGAAGTTTTCCTACTAATTCTGGAACAACTTCTGATTTTGCCCAGATATTAGGCCATGCCAATAAGCCTTTACGCTGTAAAAATAACCAGTTAATAAACTTAGCAAAACTCGAACCTACTCCCGGTAAATTTACCAAAATTCCCGGTAAACCATCCCATGATTTCATGGCATCCAGTTGTTGAGTAGGTAGCAAAACAATCATTGGTACAGCTAAAGAACCGAGTTCGGCTGTATTTGCGCCTACTGTAGTTAAGCAAATTCGGCACTGAGACAATTTGTCGTAGGCTGGATGATTGATGATTAATTCTATATTTAAACCACTTGAGGTTTTCAGTATCGGAGGTTCAGAATTATTTAATTGGGCAGACACACCACCGAAAATTTTTACGTAAGGATTTTTCTGAGGATCGGCAAAACTGGCTAAAGTTTGTAAATCCAAAGTTGGCGCTACAGGAATAAAAAACTTTGTTTGTGGTCTTTTGGCTTGAACATATTCTGCGATCGCTAAAGTTAAAGGCACTCCCTGGGATAATTTTGCAGGCTTGGAACCGGGGAGTAGACCAATTAGTTCGGTTTGGAATTGGGAGGTGTGAGGAGTATGAGGAGTATGATGAGTGTGAGGAGTTTTTTCTAGTACTACTTCTGAAGAGGTTTCTGCCATTAAATCTCCGACAACTGTAAATTTATGGGCATATTTAGGCGCGACTTTGGCAGCAACTTCTGCTTTCATGACTCCGAAACGATCAATTAGGTTATGCCAGCGTGCTTCCCATTCTGCATAAACAACGGTGCGATAACCCAGCCTTTTAGCAATCACTACGGGAAAAAATTGATCACCACCAAGAAAAATCACTACACCTTTACTTCTCCAGTCCCAATTTTCATGAGTTTTTCCCCAAAGTAAAAATTGCCAAAAATACTCGGCAGCCTGGACTCTGTCTACTTCTGGATAAGAACGGGCTATATCCGCTTCCTTGCCACTGGCGTGAGGACAAGGTGAGAGAACGACCGAAATTCTGAAGTGCGTTCGCGTAGCGTCTCCTTCGGAGAATCGCTCCCAGCCTAATTTTTGCCGTAATGCCTTGACTACAGGTCGTACCCATGTAGTTACTTCGCCAGGGCCATTAGAAAGAATCAAAATATCAAAAGTCATTTGTCAATAGTTAATGGTCAATGGTCAATGGTCATTTTTTACTTATTTTTCTCCCTTGTCCCCCTTGTCTTCCGTGTCTCCCTTGTTTGTGATAACTAAAATAATTTACAAAAATTAACAAATTGCGAGTATTCACTTTTGAAATTAGTCAAAATCTGTAACAATATGTTTCGTTGTTTATATCTTTTTGTGTCAGATAGGCGACAAAATCACCACGCAGTAAGCTTTTTCTGATAAAAAAAGACTGAGATTGCCGATAGAGTAGAGAACACGCATCAAAGGAGCCGAGGAAGCATGTTCACCCACGTCAAGTCCACCATTAGACACATTGCGCCTGATGATCTGCGAGGGCGTCATTTAATTAAGGTGGTCTATGTCGTGTTAGAGTCCCAATACCAGAGTGCATTGTCACAAGCGGTTAGGGTCATTAACAAAAACCATCCTAACGTGGCGATTGAAATCAGCGGCTACTTGATTGAAGAACTCCGTTCACCAGAAAACTACGAGGAGTTCAACAAAGATGTCGAGACTGCCAATATATTTATCGCCTCACTAATTTTTATTGAAGACTTAGCTCAGAAAGTAGTAGAAGCAGTACAACCACATCGCGATCGCCTTGATGTTGCTGTTGTTTTTCCATCAATGCCAGAAGTGATGCGCCTAAACAAAATGGGCAGCTTCTCAATGGCACAATTAGGGCAGTCTAAGAGTGCGATCGCTCAATTCATGCGTAAGCGCAAGGAAAAATCCGGCGCTGGCTTTGAAGATGCGATGCTTAAGTTGTTAAGGACTCTGCCACAAGTGCTGAAGTTCCTACCAATGGAAAAAGCACAGGATGCCAGAAATTTCATGTTGAGCTTTCAGTATTGGCTAGGGGGTTCACCAGAAAACCTGGAAAACTTCTTGCTGATGCTAGCTGATAAATATGTACTGAAAAATTCCGATACGCCTCATGGCGCGTCTCTACAATATGACGCACCAGTTGTTTACCCAGATATGGGTATTTGGCATCCTTTGTCAATGACAATGTTTGAGGATGTCAGAGAGTATCTCAACTGGTACAACAGCCGTAAGGATATTTCCAAAGATTTGCAAGATCCCTTAGCACCCTGTATCGGCTTAGTGTTGCAGCGCACTCACCTAGTTACAGGTGATGATGCTCACTACGTGGCAATGGTGCAGGAATTAGAAGCTATGGGCGCACGGGTAATTTCTGTATTTGCTGGTGGTTTGGATTTTTCTAAACCTGTAGATGCCTACTTTTACGAACCAACTACCAAGTCACCTTTAGTAGATGGTGTGATATCTTTGACAGGTTTTGCTTTGGTAGGTGGGCCAGCACGTCAAGATCATCCCAAGGCAATTGAAGCTCTCAAGCGCTTAAATCGTCCTTACATGGTAGCATTACCTTTGGTATTCCAAACTACCGAAGAGTGGATGGATAGCGATTTGGGCTTACACCCGATTCAAGTGGCACTGCAAATTGCTATCCCAGAATTAGATGGGGCAATTGAACCGATTATATTCTCAGGAAGGGATGGTGCGACAGGAAAAGCGATCGCTCTCCAAGATCGGATCGAAGCAGTTGCCCAACGCGCCTTCAAATGGGCAAACCTGCGTCGCAAACCCAAGCTACAAAAGAAAGTTGCCATCACCGTTTTCAGCTTTCCGCCAGATAAAGGTAATGTGGGTACCGCCGCTTACTTAGATGTATTTGGTTCCATCTACGAGGTGATGAAAGCCCTGAAAAACAATGGCTACGACGTGCAAGACTTGCCGGAAAATGCCCAAGCCTTGATGCAAGAAGTTATCCACGATGCCCAAGCCCAGTACAGCAGCCCCGAACTGAACATTGCCTATCGCATGTCTGTACCTGAGTATGAAGCACTCACCCCCTACTCCCAACGGTTAGAAGAAAATTGGGGGCCACCACCAGGACACCTCAACAGCGACGGACAAAACCTGCTGATTTACGGTAAGCATTTTGGTAATGTCTTCATTGGTGTTCAACCCACCTTTGGTTACGAAGGCGATCCGATGCGGCTGTTGTTCTCCCGTTCCGCCAGTCCCCATCATGGTTTTGCTGCTTACTACACCTACCTAGAACAAGTGTGGCAAGCTGACGCCGTGCTGCACTTCGGTACACACGGTTCCTTGGAATTCATGCCAGGAAAGCAGATGGGTATGTCTGGTGAATGTTACCCAGATAATTTAATTGGTACAATTCCCAATCTGTATTATTACGCAGCCAACAACCCCAGCGAAGCCACAATTGCTAAGCGTCGGGGCTATGCGGAAACTATTTCTTACCTAACTCCCCCTGCGGAAAATGCTGGTTTATACAAAGGTTTGAAAGAACTTAGTGATTTAATTGCTTCTTACCAAACCTTAAAAGACACTGGACGCGGTATTCCCATTGTCAACACCATTATGGACAAGTGCCGGATGGTGAACTTGGATAAAGATATTAATTTGCCAGAAACCGATGCTAAAGATATGTCTGCCGAAGAGCGAGATAATATCGTTGGCATGGTCTACCGCAAATTAATGGAAATAGAATCGCGACTGTTGCCTTGCGGTTTACATGTGATTGGTAAACCTCCAAGTGCAGAAGAAGCAGTCGCCACCCTCGTAAATATCGCTGGCTTAGATCGTCCAGAAGAAGAAATTCAAAGCTTACCCCGAATTATCGCCAACAGTGTAGGACGGGACATCGACGAAATTTACAAAAATAGCGATCGCGGCATCTTAGAAGATGTCCAACTGCTGCAAGACATCACAATGGCAACCCGCGCCGCAGTTTCTGCCCTTGTCCAAGAACAAACAGATGCAGAGGGCAGAGTTTCCTTTGTTTCCAAGCTGAATTTCTTCAATATGGGCAAAAAAGAACCTTGGGTAGAAGCACTGCATCAAGCAGGTTACACCAAGGTTGACACTACAACACTGAAACCTCTGTTTGAGTATTTAGAATTCTGCTTACAACAAGTTTGTGCTGACAACGAACTTGGTGCTTTACTCCAAGGTTTAGAAGGCGAGTACGTCTTACCTGGCCCTGGCGGTGACCCCATCCGCAATCCGGATGTATTACCTACAGGTAAAAATATACACGCCCTCGATCCGCAAGCCATCCCCACTCAAGCGGCAGTACAATCAGCCAAAATCGTTGTTGATAGACTACTAGCAAGGCATAGGGCTGAAAACGGTGGTAATTACCCCGAAACCATTGCCTCTGTGCTTTGGGGAACCGATAATATCAAAACTTACGGGGAATCCCTAGCCCAAATTATGTGGATGGTGGGTGTGCGTCCGGTTCCCGATGCTTTGGGAAGAGTCAACAAGTTGGAATTAATACCCCTAGAAGAGTTGGGACGTCCCAGAATTGACGTGGTAATCAACTGTTCTGGTGTATTCCGTGACTTGTTTATCAATCAGATGAACCTGCTAGATAAAGCCGTGAAAATGGCTGCGGAAGCAGATGAACCTGTAGAAATGAACTATGTCCGCAAACACGCTTTGCAACAAGCAGAAGAAATGGGGATTAATCTACGTCAAGCAGCAACTCGTGTCTTCTCCAACGCTTCTGGTTCCTATTCATCCAACATCAACTTGGCGGTAGAAAACAGCACTTGGGAAAGCGAAGCTGAGTTGCAAGAAATGTACCTGAACCGCAAATCCTTTGCTTTTAGTGCCGATAACCCTGGTACGATGGAAGAATCTCGGAAGATATTTGAAACTACCTTAAAAACTGCCGAGGTAACTTTTCAAAACCTGGACTCCTCCGAAATCAGCTTAACTGACGTTTCTCATTACTTCGACTCCGATCCCACTAAAGTTGTGGCAAATCTGCGTGGTGATGGTAAAACACCAGCATCATACATTGCAGATACCACAACAGCCAATGCCCAAGTGCGGACACTATCAGAAACTGTGCGTTTGGATGCCCGTACTAAATTATTAAATCCCAAGTGGTACGAAGGGATGCTATCTCACGGTTACGAAGGTGTACGGGAACTCTCCAAACGCTTGGTAAACACAATGGGTTGGAGTGCGACTGCTGGTGCTGTTGATAACTGGGTTTACGAGGATGTGAACACCACGTTTATCCAGGATGAAGAGATGCAAAAGCGGTTGATGAACATGAACCCCCATTCTTTCCGCAAGATTGTATCAACTTTGTTGGAAGTAAATGGACGCGGTTATTGGGAGACAAGTGAGAGTAATTTAGAGAAATTGCGGGAGTTGTATCAGGAGGTTGAGGATCGCATTGAAGGGATTGAGTAGGTTATGACTATGTAGAAACACCCAATGTAGAGACGCGCCATGCGCGTCTCTATAGATGATCTATGCCGATAAACCTATGAAGCCCAAGTTCCAAGACAAACATCGAGTTGAATCAATTCGATTACCAAATCGAGATTACACTGCGAATGGATCGTATTTCGTAACCATATGCACGCGTGATCGCACTAAATAATTTACTTTTTAACAAATTGATTATTTGCTACTAATAGCAGCAATGAGTTCGCTGTACTTTATTATCTAGAGTCTTGTATTCTTTTCTATACGACTTAAGAGATCAATAATTGCTATTAAAACTTCTGTAAAAGTATATACTATAGTACAACTAATAACTAAATAAAGTAAAGCTCCTAACAAAACAGAATCATAATATGATTGAAAAGTCAAGGTGCGAAAGATGGAAAATTGTATAACAAAAGAAACAATAACAATAAAATAGCCGATAAATTGAAGTATTCTGAGAATAGTAATTAATCTTGTGTATAGTCTATTTTGATTAGAACAGTTAGGTAATTGGTTACTGCTGATAAATTACAATTTTAAAATTATTTAATTAATAGGAATAAGAAAAGTGTTTCCAAGAAGGAAACACTCTTATGTCATACCTAGCTTGAAGCTGAAACCTAACTATATACCTACGCCCCGACAGCTTCCTTAGCAGCGTACAGCACTTCAACTGTGATATCTTTGATGCCACGCTCACGAGCAAATTTCTCGGTGTTGCGTTTCACTTTACCACGGACAAAACCAGGAATTTTGTTCAATTCTGCTAAACCATCTTTAGTCCAGTTGAGGTCAGATTCAGCAGATATACCCTTGGTAATTACTTCTTTAGTATCGTGTCCGCCGAAGATTTCGAGCAAGTGGTCTTCCATCCCCAGTGTAAAGGAATTGTACACCAAGTCGGCAATTTGGTTAGTACCTTCGTAACCCATGAATGGTTTATAACCAATAGGGAAGTTCTGAATGTGGATGGGTGCAGCAATCACACCGCAGGGGATATTCAGACGCTTACCAACGTGACGTTCCATTTGTGTACCGAAAATAGCAGCAGGTTCGACACGAGCGATCGCATCCCCAATTTGACCATGATCGTCGGTAATAATGACTTCATCACAGTATTCGCTAACTTGTTCCCGGAACCAGTCAGCATCATATTTGCAGTAGGTTCCAGCCCAGACAACGTGAATACCCATTTCCCTGGCCAAAATTTTGGTCATCGCGGCGGCATGTGTGTTATCACCAAAGACTACTGCTTTTTTGCCTGTCAAGTTCTGACAGTCAATTGAGCGGGAAAACCAAGCAGCCTGAGATACATGTAGGGTTTGCTCGTTGATGAAGTCTTCGTAGTCAACATCAGCACCTTGGGCATTAACTACCTGCTGAATTTTACGGATGCAACGAGCTGTTTCCACTACTCCCATTGGCGTGATGTCGACATAAGGCATCCCAAATTCTGCTTCCAAGTAACGAGCTGCCATTAAGCCGAGTTCCCGGTAAGGACAGAGGTTGAACCACGCACGAGGCAAGTTTTTCAGCTCGTGAACCGAAGCACCTTCGGGGATAACAGCGTTTACTTCAATCCCCAAATCTGCCATCAACCGTTTCATCTCGGTGCTATCGTGTTGGTTGTGGAAGCCGAGAGTTGAAATACCGATGATGTTGACAGAAGGTTTAGCGGTTTTGCCTTCTGGAAGTTCGCCTTTTTTGCGAGCTTTTTCAATATAAAATTGGACAATTTGATGGAGAGTGCGATCAGCTGCTTGCAATTCGTTGACGCGATAGTGGTTCACATCCGCCAGCATCACATCACCTTTGGCTTCCAACTGCGCCCGTTCCACAAAGTTTTGCAAGTCTTCTTGCAGAATACTAGAAGTACAGGTGGGGGTAAGAACAATGAGGTCTGGATGTTCTTCGGCATCTTTACGGGTAATATTATTGACCACCTTTTCTTGAGAACCACGTGCTAAAACGTTGCGGTCAACAACACTGGCAGTTACTGGGGTGAAGTCCCGCTCTCGTTCCAGCATCGAGCGCATGACGTTAAAGTAGTCATCGCCCAGTGGTGCGTGCATGATGGCATGAACATTTTTGAAAGAACTGGCGATCCGCAGAGTGCCAATATGGGCTGGGCCTGCATACATCCAGTAAGCCAATTTCATGATAGTGTTCTCCCTTGAAATTAAACCAAGTGTGCCTGAATAAGAGGTGGACTTTTAGCGTTTAATTATTAAATCGTTTTTGATTCTCTCAAATGTTCAAGCCTGGCAGTAGTTGGCTTCTTGTAAGTTTACATCTTCTAACAATGCTTGAAATGTGGTTGCTGATTGGGATTGGATGCTCTACTAAAACAACATTTGTGTTGTTATTCAATAAAAATTAACGTTTTGGTAAAATTCCTTAGCATTTAGGAACTTGCAAGGTGATAATGGCTAGTTGCTGGCGATCGCGGCAAGTTGTGACCATAGCATAATTATGCTATTTTTTAGCAGGAATATGTACACGGAAGCCCACCGCATCTTCCATTAGTTGTCTATGTCAAACCATTGGACATTGTGTTTCCGACATTCCTGTCTAAAGAACTGGCTAAGGCAATGAAATCAAATCATTCAACTTTTGATACAGATCTGAATCTGTACGCAAAATATAACTTTAATTCACTCTGGTTGCTATACGATCTCGTCCACCTTGATGCAGAATCACATAAGATGCCTTGCCTGTCTCATCCACTACGAACGTACGTTGAGCATCCATCGCCTTCAAAAAAAACTTTGTTGAAGACTCTGGAAACATTTCTACTCGTTCTTGTCCAGCCCATTGAGTAAAAATGCGATCAGACTTTTTTGTAACTATCATGACCCATCCAGGTTCTAGTTCATATTGTCCGACATAGGCATCATAAATGGCAGGATCAAGTTCAATCACTTGCCGTTGCATAGGCAGCTCATAAGGTTGATTAAATAAAATAGCAGCTAAATCATTCGTAATAGATATAACTGGTGCTACTACTGCTGCGTCAATGTTAGTAAGCACAATAATAGAAACTTGTTCATCTGGATATCTAGCAATGCGAGTGCTAAAGCCATCAATCCCACCACCGTGGTACAAAAGCTTGCGTCCATAATGAGTACATATAATTCCTCCATAGCCGTGGTAATATCCTTTACCATTTTCTGCTTCTCGAATCACGACCTTGGGTGTAAACATCATTTCTCTGGACTCGGCGCTCAATACTGTATCTGTATTAAGCCCTTGCTCCCATTTATAGAGATCTTCAATCGTTGAATACATTCCCCCAGCGCCCGATGACCATGATATATCGACAAAATCTGCATTCTGGTATACTTCGCCAGAGAAAATGTAGCCCGAAGCTCGATGGGGCAAAATCAACTCTTGCCGATCATAGCCTGAATCAAGCATTCCTAAAGGTTCAAGAATCTGATGTTGCAGATAATCGGCATAGGAGTGACCAGAGACTATTTCAATAATCTTAGTAAGCACTACGTAACCAGAGTTAGTGTAGCGGTAGCTTTCACCTGGCGTAAACTCTAGTGGTTCACTGCTAAACCGGGCTATCAAATCATCCAACATTACCTTGATTTTCTTTTGCTGCTCAAAGTTAGAAAATTCTGTATAGTTGGGAATACCAGAAGTGTGGTTGAGCAGGTGATGAATAGTAATTTGCTCGCCGTTAGGGTAGTTAGGCAAATAAGCTGAAATCTCTTGATGCACTTCAAGCAAACCTTGCTCTTGAAGTTGCAAAATTGCCGTTGCTGTGAACTGCTTAGTAATGGAACCGAGACGGAACTTCGTTTGGGGAATATTTGGAACATTATGTTCAAGGTTAGCCATGCCATAGCCTGCACTCAAGAGTACTTCACCTGCACAGGCAACTAATACTGACCCCATGAAGTAGCGATTTGCTAAACATGCTTGCAGATAAGCCTTCATCTCGTCTGCAATAGCTTGATTAGCAGACTGTGTCTGGTTTCGTTGCTCAACCATGAAATATATAACTTAGTAACAAAAAATCACAGTAAATCCGCGATTAAGTGTAAATAGACTGTAACATTAGTCACTGTAGCGACCAAATTATTCACTCATTACCAGGCTAAAGCCTGGTAATAATAAAATAACAAATAGGCTCTGCCTCCTCAATTTTATTTGAGATAGAGCCTCCCTAAAATATTTCCGCGTTTAGCATGGGAACAACTATCATTCATAAACAACCCACAAACAATAATTACGTAGTTACCAAACGTCGTAAAGATTCAGCACGTCGTTTAGCAGTAGAGTTCTTCGGATCGTACTTAAGTGCTTCTTCGTAAGCTTGTAATGCTTGAGCAGTTAAATTTTTGCGCTCGTATGCATGAGCAAGATTATTTAATGCTGTAACATAATCCGGCTTTATTTTCAGCGCCTCTTTGTACTGGCGAATTGCTAAATCATACTGTTCTTGGGCAAAGTAAGCGAAACCTAGCCCATTGTAGATCACAGCTATATTTTCTTCTCCCTCTTCTTCTGCGGCTTTGAGAGCTTTTTGAAACAGAGTCACCGCTTGAGAATAGACTTTTTTTTCTGAATAGATACTAGCTAATTCGTAATACTCTTGAGTTGTTCCTTTTTCTTTTGAGAGTTTGTTTCGCAAGCGAGAAAAGTTTCTTTCTATTTTACGATTTTTGAAAATCTGGGGAACAACATTAATAAAGGTAAATAAAAGAATACCCACCAAGATTGCAAGATAAATAACCGCTAAATTGCTATCCATTTTCAATTGTCCAAACTCAAGTGTCAATCGTCTAGAGTCAATAGTTTTTTCCATTGACCAGAAGCATCCCAATTTTTCAAAAGCAAAACGAAGTAACTCGATTAACACTCTGTGTTCCTTTGCGTTAACCTCTGCGACCCTTTGCGTTAAAAAATAAACTCAAACATTTAGGATGTTCCTCATTGACCAATAACCATTGACCAATGACTATTTTACGGTAAACTCCAGTGTTGAGCGCGTTGCTGAAGCCAACCTGTTTCCAAATAACGTGCGATCGCTCCATTTACTCGACGTCGCAGATCATCATACTGCAATCCCTTAGGCATGACTACAGATAAAGGTTCAGTTGATAGCTTTATTGTCAGTAGCCGATACTGAGGATATTGTTGCACCCAACCACTAAGGACACTAGTATCGGCGGCAAAAGCTACTACAGTATTATTTTCTAGAAGCGATCGCCCTTCTTGATAAGAATCAACCCCTACCAAATCTGCATGTGGCAAATAATACCGAACATCGGCTATCGTACTAGAGTTGTTGAGAAGAGCTATTTTCTGTTTTTCTAAGTCGCCTAGATTCTGTATAGAGGTATTTTTTGTAATTAATCTCGTGCCATCAAAGTAGTAAGGAATACTTAGGCTTACCAAGCGGGCGCGTGATTCGGTTGCTGTCACCCTGGCAATAGTGAGATCAACTTTGTTGTCTAATACTTGTGAGAGGCGATCGCGATTAGCTACAGGTTTGAGTTTGACAGCATTTGCTTTCCCGAGTAAATCTGCTGCTAATTGTTGGGCTAAGTCAATCTCCAAACCTTGGAGATCGCCTTTTGTGTCTCTAAATCCCAAGGGACGCAAATTATCTTTGACAGCTATATTTAAATAGCCCCGCCGCTGAATTTTTGTCAGTTCTGCGGCAGATGCTGATGATTGTGTACCTACAATTACAAGGGCAAATAGCAACAACAAAAGAATTATTTTTTTGCCAATACTCCTAAAAAAGTAATTGCAGGAGCTAAGTGTTTGGTGCTGGGTTTTTCTCCCCATCACCCTATCACCCCATCTCCCCATGATTACTTGTCTAGGACTACACATGGTTTAACTTTTAGCTTGGCTTGCTAATTGTGCCACTTTAGCAAAACCAGTTGGATCGAGGACAGCCATTTGTGCCAACATTTTGCGATTGAGTTGGATGTTAGCTTTTTTGAGATTACCGATAAACTGGCTGTAGCTCATGCCATGTTGACGAACAGCAGCATTGATGCGGGTAATCCAGAGGCGACGGAAATCACGTTTGCGCTTTTTGCGATCGCGATAGGCACTCCGCAGCGCCTTCATTACTTGTTGATTAGCGGTTCTAAACAGAGTAGAGTGAGAACCACGAAAACCCTTGGCGAGTTTGAGAATTTTTTTGCGGCGTTTACGAGCAACGTTACCGCGTTTTACCCTTGTCATAGCTTAAGTATTCCTGAACAAATTACAAATAGGGGAGCATCAAACGCACGTTTTCGGCATCGCGCTCGTCCACAAGAACCATTTTGGAAAGCTTACGCTTTTTATTAGAAGTTTTGTGTTCGAGCAGGTGGTTTTTGAATGCCTTGCGACGTACGATTTTACCACTGCCGGTAGCGCGGAACCGTTTTGCCGCGGCTTTGCGAGTTTTGAGTTTAGGCATGATGGGTTTTAAAACGACACAATCTATCATTATAAACTATCGAATTTAGAAACTAACCGCAAAGGCGCGAAGAAGTAATAAGGAGAAGTAAAGATGGATGAGGTGGTGATTGCTGAATACGATCCGCGATGGCAAATTATGTTTGCGGAAGAAGCAATACGTATTTGGCAAGTACTAGGAAGTGATTTGGTTGTTGAGATTGAGCATATTGGTAGTACGGCGATACCAGGACTTGCAGCCAAACCAGTGATTGATATTATGGTGGGAGTGCGTTCTTTAGAGGATGCCAAACAAGCTATTCCTGTGTTAGAAGTGCTGAGCTATGTTTATTGGCGAGATGATCCACGTTCAGGAAGGATGTTTTTTGTGAAAGGAATGCCGCCATACGGCAAATGTCGCACGCATCACGTTCATATTGTTGAGGCACATGGTGAATTTTGGCAGCGAAAGTTATTCCGGGATTATTTGCGGATGCATCCTGAAGAAGCAAAGCGTTATGAAGCTTTAAAAAGAGATTTAGTAGCACGTTTTCCTACAGATCGAGAAGCTTATACTAATGGCAAGAGCGAGTTTATTCATATAGTGATGGTAAAAGCACAGTGTCAACATTAGAACTGTTGCAAAAGTCTATTTTTCAAAAGACGAACACCGATAAACACCGATAAACTTTATGTTCAGCTGTGTAGTCTGCTTTAAGCCTATGAGCGCGTCTACATCTGTGTTCATCTGTGTTCATCTGTGGTCGTAATAAAAATTTATCCTGAATTTTGCAAGATATCTATTGAAATATGAAATACGTTATTTTAAATAACAGTTGAGCGCGAAAATTTCAGATATGAGTTCGATAAAATATTGAATATTCCCACAATACATGGACATTTAACTGTGATCAGTTCTTGATTAGTGTTCCCTGTTCAGAGTTCCCTAATTTAACAACTAACATTCTGCCAAACCGGAATTTCAATACAAAATTCTGTTCCTTTCCCTTCTTGGGAAGCGCAAGACAAAATGCCTTTGTGACTTTCAACGATAATTTGATAACTAATAGATAATCCTAAGCCAGAACCACTACCCACAGGTTTGGTAGTAAAGAAGGGGTCAAATACTTGTGCTTTGATTTGTTCACTTATCCCAGGGCCATTATCAGCAATTCGTACCCGTACATTATTAGCAACAAGTTCAGTGGAAATACGAATAGTAGGTAATTGGTATTTGTAGCTTTCTTCCCGATTACTATCTTCTATGGCATCAATTGCATTACTCAAAATATTAAAAAAGACTTGATTGAGTTTACCCGGATAGCATTCAACAACTGGTAATTCACCATACTCTTTAATAATTTGAATTTGAGGATTGCGATTTTTAGAATCAAGTCGGTGTTGTAAGATTAACAGGGTACTATCAATTCCTGCGTGCAAATCGACACGTTTCATCTCAGCTTCATCAAGGCGTGAGAAGTTTCTTAAAGAAAGGACTATATCACTAATACGTTTCGCACCGACTTGCATGGATTCTAAAATTTTGGGCAGATCCGTTAGCAAAAAATCGAAATCTATTTCTTGCGATCGCTGGAAAATTTCCGAGCCTGGTTGAGGACAATATTCTTGATATAAGCGTAATATCTCTAGAAGATCAAATGTGTATTGATTAGCGTATACTAAATTGCCAGCAATAAAACTAATCGGATTATTGATTTCATGGGCAATACCAGCAACCATTTGCCCTAGAGAAGACATTTTTTCACTTTGAACAAGTTGGGTTTGGGCTTTTTTCAAGTTTTCTAAAGAAACTTGCAGGGCACGTTGAGCAGCTGAACGTTCAGCAATTTCTATTAATAATTGCTGATTGGCATCTTTTAAAGCCTTGGTTCGCTTATCGACTTGAATTTCTAATTCATCCTTAGCCTGAGCCAGCGATTTTTCTGCTAATGCTCTTTCTTGGTGGAGAGCAACTGCTGCTGCTGCTGCTGCCAATAGATCTACTTCTAAGGAATCCCAGGGACGTGCTTCTTGACAATTATCAAAACCTATGAATCCCCAAAATTCACTATTTACCATTAGAGGTAAAACTAGAATGGAGAGAATATGATGAGTAGCCAGTATACCTTGTTCTGGCTGTGGAAATTCAGTAGCAAGACCTGCAACAATATCACCTTTTGCTAACAATTCAATCCAATGGGGAAAAACCTCTGGTAAGGGTAAATTTGATAAAGCTGGATTATTAATACCTCCAGCACACCATACGCCACGTTGATAGGTAAACAACTGTCCTGAGTGATCTCGATAGTTCTCGAACAAGTAAACGCGACTAGCGCCAGAAGCTTGCCCTAATGGTTCTAAAATATGGGTGTAACAACTCCCATCTGTATCATCAGCTAATAATCGTCGCTGTACTTCTACTAGTATTGCTAAATAACGTTCTCGCTTCGCCAAAGCAGCTTCAGTCTGTTTGCATTCTGTGATGTCCATTAACAAGCCATCCCAGAGAATGTCGCCATTTGCTAGTTTCTCTGGACGAGAAGCACCAGAAAGCCATTTCAACTTACCACTAGGACTTATAAAACGTCCTTCCCACACCCAAGGCTCTAAAGTTTCGGCTGAGATAGCGATCAACTCATCTAAACTGTAGCGATCATCAGGGTGAACCTGTGATAGTAACAGTTGTGCATTTTGTTGGATCTGTTCTGATTCTAATTCAAACATTTCCCAACAATAGGAACTGACGTAGGGAAAATTCATCGCACCGTCAGGATGTAAGACAAACTGATAAATCATCCCTGGCATGTGAGTTGTAAGTTTGTGAAACTTGGCTTCACTTTGCCGTAGCGCTTCTTGTGCTTTTTGACGCTGGCTGGCTTCCATTGCCAAGGTTACTAAATCAGCTATACAACCCCCAAAATTTTGTTCTTCAATAGTCCAATGGCGCACACCCCCGGTAAACTCGTGGCAAACTACACCGATCATTTCCCCTTCTAACCAAATGGGTGCATCTAACATAGATGTGACGCCAACCGCAGGCAAATATGCTGTGCCAAATTCATAGGTACGCGGATCGCTATAGGCATCATCTGCGGCAATAGTACGCTCTGTTTGTAAAGCTTGAAAGTATGCTGGATAGTTGACTGCTGCTAGTTCTGCGCCATTGCTGTGGCGGTTGGGGGTTTGTTCGTAGAGGTTAAGGCAGTGAATTTTGGAGCGATCGCGATTGTACAGCCAGACGCTGACACGTTCTACCCCCAAAGTGCTAGCAGCAGTTTCTGTAATTTCATCTAGAGCAGTATTAAAATCGCCTTGTGCCATAGTTTTACTCTTAGCCAGTGCTAACAAAACTTGATTTTGTTGCTCCAAGCGAGTATGAGTACGACGTAGACTAAGTTGACTGCTTTGTTGTTCAGGGAGATGACTAAAAGTACAAATTGTTTGCTCTTTATAATCTTGAGGTTGAGTATTTACCAGTAACCAAATATAACTACCATTTTGGGGATGAGCAATACCTAACACCAAATTTTCTTGTTGCGAAAGCAGTAGTTTTGGATTAGTAAATGCTGTTTCCCCTGCTTGCACAACTTGCCAATTAGCACCAAAAGCAGTAGTTCCCAAGAGTTCTGTTTCTGTGCGATGCAGCAACTTACAACCTAGCACATTGCAAAAGAGAATTTCTGCATTTGCACCCAGTAGCATTAAGCCAACTGGTATTTGCTGGACTAAAGAAGAAGGATTAGATGATAAACACACAGGAATCAACAGGCGTCAAGACACGTAGGCATTAATAGGGATTTTAATTGTACTTTTGTTCCTAGTTCCTTACAAAGGAGGATAGATAGAACAATACAAAACTATGCATATTTATACAGTTTTTACGAAGGAAAAGGCTAGATTAAGTATTTTTAGTTTAATAATACATTCTTTATGACAAATAAATAACCGAAAAAATACGGTTGTTGATAACATTAAAATCAAAAAAAGACCAAATTTTAAATATATTTAAGCAAACCAATCATAAGATCTTCGGTATATTTTCTTACTATCTCATTAGGATCAAAATTTTTATATCCTCTTTTCTATTCTTCTGTGAAAAGAGCAAAGCTTTTCAACAGTTTTACCCTTGCATAAGTGCATTCTTTCAGTCACGGGGATTTTCACCAACAACAACCAACAACCAACCTATAACAAACAGCTAACAAAAAATTATTAAGTAATTTAAAGAGCGGGCTGAATTATCAACCCGCTCTTGTAACTTTTATAAGTGAAACAGTATAAATTACTCAGGCTAGTTTTCCTTATTGCAAGCCTTCGTAAAAGGCAAATTTCATGCCACATATTTTATTCTCCTGAATGATCTACTCCTAATCTATGCCGCAGTCTCCAGCCAGTCATAGATTTGTTCTAACTGTTCAAGGGTTATCAACCCATACTGCCAAAGAATCATTGGCAAAGGCCCAGGGTCTTGCTTACTATGACGAAGCGCAACGTCAATAGAGGCAGTAGAAATTGCCAAATCCTCTTGTAGAAAACGAATTAGTTGTGTGTAGTTAGATGGTAGCATTTTGCAGTTCACCCCCTTACGTATTGTGTATGCTCGCCCCTGAGACTACTGTTTTTCAGTAGATTTTAGCAAGTCTTTGGTAAATCACTAATTTTACACAATCAACAGAGTAAGTGCTGTTTGTGTATATAGTGTTTTTAAAACAAAGTACCTTTGAAGTTACTAATTGTAGCGCTACTTTCACCTTTAAATATCCAGTAGCTGACTTAGCTAAATCGGATTTATCCTTTTTACCTCAGTTGCTTAGCTAAATACACCTGTAGTCAGAAGGATTCCTTAGCTAAATAATCCCTTATTGGCGAATCTTTACACGTACGCCAAAAGATAGATTTTAGTTACAGAATGCTAAAATGCAGGCCCCAGCTTGAAGACGTCGGGGTCTATTTGTTTGACACTGTATTAAATCTTAACGTCACTATTAACTTTTTTACCAGGTACTTGATTATTTTTTGACCAAAAAAATTTAAGTATTATTTTATCAAGATTTTAACATTATCATTTGAATTCTTATCACCGCAAATTTCCTGCCTGCAAGAAATCAATTTTGATACTAGTGCCTTTCTTTAACCCCAGTTCTTCGGCTCGTCCAGAACGTAGTTCAATTACCTGATCTACTTGGGTTTTAGGGCCATACGTGGGACAGGGATCAGCATTGCAAGGTGGAGCAGTAGTAACCATTTGCACAACGCCTTTTCGCAGAAAAACCATATCTAAAGGTACAGGTACGTTTTTCATCCAAAAACTAACTGCCATTGGTGTAGGAAATTGAAACAACATCCCTCGATTTGGACTTAAAGCAGGTCGGTACATTAATCCCATCGCCTGTTGTTCTGGAGTTTGCGCCACTTCCAGATCGATTATGGCGCCATTGGGAACAACAGCCCGAGCAGAAATAGGTAACTGCTGACCCTTGCTTGTATCAATTGATAATTGTTCAGTTTTCACTGATTGAACTTGAGAACTAGGTGTATTTGTAGAAGATTTTACTTGTATGGGAGTTGAACAGCCTATTAGCAGCACACTCAGAAATATTGAAAACATGATTTTAGTCATTGGTCATTAGTCATTGGTTATTTGTCATTCATCAATGGTTATTCTCGGTGAGATATGGTCAATCATCTTTCGCTCCCTAATCCCCACAGGGAACCCCGAGTTCCCCCTTGTCCCCCACACTCCTTACACTCCCTATCACCCGATCTCCCCATTCCTTACGATTCTCTCAAAACATAACCAACACCACGCACTGTTTGAATCAGGCGCTTTTGTCCTTCGTCTTCTATTTTCAAACGTAGGTAACGAATATACACTTCTATCACATTTGATTCACCCATGAAGTCATAACCCCAAACATTTTCCAAAATCTGTTCACGAGTTAGTACTTCACGTGGATGTTCCATAAGATATTTAAGTAATTCAAATTCTTTCATTGTTAGGTCGATCGCCCGTCCATTATAGATAGCGCGACGGGTAGCGATGTCTAAAACCAAATCAGCAAAACGTAACTGTTCTGTCGTGTCTACATCAGGTTTTAAATAGAGGCGAATTAAATTTAAAAAATCCTCGGAACGGTAGGGTTTAAGAAAGTAATCATCTGCTCCTGCTTCTAAGCAAGCTACGCGATCATCAACTGTATCCCGTGCCATTAAGACCAGTACAGGCGATCGCACTCCGGTAGTTCTCAGATTTTTACATAAAGAGAGTCCAGATTCTCCTGCTAGCATCCGGTCGATCACAACCAAAGCTGGTTGGCGATCGCGGCTTTGTTGCAAACCATTTACCCCATCATGAGCCACAACAGAATCATAACCAGATTCTTTTAAGTCAAAAGCGATCTGATTAGCCAGACTCTCATCGCTTTCAATCACCAAAACACAGGGGTTGTGAGCAAGCGTCATATGGATTAGATTTTAGATTTTAGATTTTAGATTTGACAAATGTTCTAATAAACACTTGTACATTTAGATATAAGCGTAATTTACAATTTTTTAGTGATAAATAATATCCTAAAGTTGACACGCTATCTCAAATGTTTTAGCACGTCAAACTATAGGTTTAGCAATAAAAAACTCTACATGCAGAAAATTTAATCTCTTATTTAAGATTTGGGTAACGGGTAATTGGTAATTGGTAATTGGTCAATGGTCAATAGTCAATGGTTAGCAGTTAGTGGTTGGTTGTTGGTAATTTCCAATGCTCAATGCCAACTCACACCCCTCACACTCCCCATCACCCGATCACCCCAATCCCCGATCCCCTGATCATGGCAACTCCACCGACGTAGGTTTAGCAATATGTGGCAAACCCCAACCGAGTTTTTCTCTTAAAACTCGGAAGAATTCTGGCGGTTGCAGGCGGATAAACTTAGCACAATATTGCGATCGCTCTACATTGACGCGATCGTCTGGCAAAACATAACACCCACCATTGCCATCAACTACCATCACCAATCGAGGAGTATTGACTGGGTAAATATTGACTGGTTCCGTATCAGGAAACACCAATGCTCTTGATGCCAAGGAATGGGGACAAATAGGCACTAACTGTAATGCTGGTACACCTGGAGTCACAACCGGACCGCCAGCACTCAATGAATAGGCAGTAGAACCTGTTGGCGTAGAAATAATCACACCATCAGCAGCAATATCAACTGGTGCGTGACGACCCACTGCAATTTCAAAATGGCACATCGAGGTTAGTGGTTCCCGATGTAACACCATTTCATTCAAGCAGAGGGCTTCCCACTGTATTGAATCTCCCCGAAACACTTTGACAGTGAGCATTGCTCGCTCTTCAACTTCATACTTATCCGCCATTAGTTGCTCTACTGCTTGGGGCAGTTGATTGAGGTAAGTTTCGGTCAAAAATCCCATATGACCTGTATTTACAGTCAGCATGGGGATACTACAATGAGCAACTAAACGTGATGCTGCCAAAACAGTGCCATCGCCCCCTAGTACGATCGCAAATTTTGTTTCTGAGTCAAAACCAGGAGGTGTTAAACCCTCAATAGGTGTGTGGCATATAGGACTCTCTGGGGTAGAGTAACCCAACATACCACCGATGCCAGTTGTGATGCAGACATCCCAACCGTGGGCGGTGAACTTTTCTTTAAGTTCGATAGCGACGCGGCCTGCTATCGGTTTCACGTCGTTGTAGATAATGCCTACTTTCGGCACACTCAAATATCCAATCTTTAGGCGCTGCTCTTTATTATGTTAATCGTGACACATTTTAGTCAATTTAGTCATTAGTCATTGGTTGTTTGTTGTTTGTTGTTTGCTACAACCAACCACCAACCACTAATTATCAACTTTTTTAAAAGGAGTCTTTTTCTCTTTTTTCTTTTTATTTTTTTCGTAGTCTAGCTCTTTCAGCTTCTTGAGAATACGGTTGAAGTACTCTTGCAAGTAGCTTTCGAGGGTTGTGGTGTCTTTAGCATCAAAGCCAAAGACTTGGTATGCTTCTTCCATTGGAGCATTGAGAGGTTTGCCACTGGCCAGTACTTCTGTAAATGCCAGCCTGTCTGCTACATTCCATCCCCACTGGAAGAACCGTAGCATTTTGCGGACTGTACGTAGTAAATTGATTGGCATTCGTGTGACTCTAGCTTCTCTGCCTGATAGACGTTCGCACAAGTTAATTATTTCTTCTGCACTCCAAGCACGAGTACCTACAACCGGGAAAGTTCGCTTTTCAGTTTCTGGTACACTTAGTGCCCGAATTGCAAATTTAGCTATATCTTGAGTATCCATGTAGGCAATGGGTGAAGATTCACCTGTTACCCAAACTGGCTGATTTTCTAAAATAGGAATGCCATATTGACCAATCAAGCCTTGCATAAAACCAGCTAGTCGCAATATGGTGTAATTTAAGCCCGACTCTGCCAAATAAATTTCTGTACACCGCTTAATTTCCATCAGTGGTACTTCTGGGTATTTATCGGCATCCAGTATGGAAAAGAATATAAAACGCTCTATACCTGCTGCTAAACACGCTTGAATTAAGGATACTTTGCCCTCCCAATCCACTTGTTTAATACTTAAGGAATCGGTAGGACGGGAGGTAGCCGCATCTATGACTGCGGTAACACCTTCTAATGCAGTTTTTAATGTTTGGGGGTAGCACAGGTCTCCCGGTACAAGTTCCGCACCCCATTCTTTGAGAAATGCGGCTTTCTTAGCACTCCGGACAAGACAACGTACTTTATACCCCTCATCAATGGCACGACGGGCCACTTGTCTTCCCAAGGTGCCAGTGGCACCGACTATTAATAACGTCATGAGGGTTATTTGCGAAACTTAAACTTTTATGAATAAAATCTTAACAGAATCGCATGAACAAACAAAAGTTTACATTCTTTTTAACATGATGACACGAGCGAGAGACTACAGCACAGCCTCTCGGTCTTAAAGGTTTTCAGAGCAAAAATTACTCTTCTTCTGCGCCCTGAACTTTTAGTAACAAAGTACCTAAAGCCCAACCTACAAAAATTAAGCCAAAGGATAGTAGAGCTGCATTGAACATTTCGCCGCCCATTTGTTGTAGTTCTCCTTTACGAATTATTGAATTAAGTTAAGTCTACCAGAGCCTTTCCGAACTGCTGTTAGAATTAAACTAATTATGAAGTATTGTGACACAGATTCTCACAGGATTTGAGATTTTGGATTGTTGAGATTTTGGATTGGGGTATTCGCGTAGCGTCCCGGAGGGAACCTTAAAGCTTTTCAAGATGGATTGGATTTCAATCTAAAATCCAAGATCTAAAATCTCAAATTTCTGGAGTGTCAAATGTCTCAGTCTCAATCTCATCAAAACAACTTTATATCACCACCACAGCAACGTCCACGCCTAGCCCTAACGTTGGGAGACCCAGCCGGAATTGGACCAGAAGTAATTTTAAAAGCTTTAGCAGACCCGGAAGTAAGTAAGAATTTTGATGTGACGGTTGTAGGTAGCCAAGATTTACTTTTGGAAAATTACACCAAAGTTCTTGTCAGTGGGAATTTAGTACCTTTAGCTAATCCAGAAAACTTATCCATTTTGGATGTACCGTTAGAGGAACAAATTAAAAACGAAATTTTGATTGGGATAGGTAATGCGGGAAGTGGTGCAGCTAGTTTCGCCTATATGGAATGTGCGATCGCCCATACTCAAAAAGGTGAATTTGATGCGATAGTTACCGCCCCAATTGCCAAATCTGCTTGGAAAGCAGCAGGATACGATTATCCAGGGCAGACAGAACTCTTAGCTGAAAAATCAGGTACAGACAGATATGGCATGTTGTTTGTAGCGCGATCGCCCCACACTGGCTGGACGCTACGATGTTTACTTGCTACTACACATATACCTTTATGTCAAGTACCTGAAGTATTAACATCAGAATTACTGACAAAAAAACTTGATTTGCTAGTCGAGTGTTTAGAGCAAGATTTTGGTCTTGATAATGGCAAAATTGCGATCGCGGGTTTAAATCCCCACAGTGGTGAACAAGGACAACTCGGACGTGAAGAACAAGATACTATTATTCCTTGGTTAGAGCAAGAACGCCAAAAACGCCCACAATGGCGTCTAGATGGCCCAATTCCACCCGACACAATGTGGGTAGATTCAGGTAAAGCCTGGTACAGTGACGTTGAGTCAACTAAGATCGCAGACGCTTACCTGGCACTTTACCATGACCAAGGTCTAATTCCCGTCAAGTTAATGGCATTTGACCGTGCCGTCAATACATCTATAGGTCTACCTTTTATTCGTACCTCCCCAGATCACGGTACAGCATTTGATATTGCTGGTAAGGGAATCGCCGATGCAACCAGCATGAAAGCAGCAATTAAGTTAGCAGGCGAACTGGCGGGGGTGAGAGTGCAAAGAAGAGGTGGAGTGATGGGGAGTGTGTAGACGTGCCTTCTTCGGCTTAAGGTAAGGGTGGAGTAGTGAACAACCAACAACTAATCACTAACTACATTTTTTATAGTGTTGCTTCATTAAGAAAATGTACCCATGAAGCACCTGAGTTTTTAGCAGCTTTAGCAAGACGTCGATCAGCTGTCCATTTATCTTGCTCTTTCCTACTCAGCAAGAGCAAGATAAATGGACAGAAACTTTATCAGCAATGCTTCGGTGCTTTTCCCAAGTATCACCTACTGGGGGTACTTCAGATAAATTGAGTTTTTTTTAGTTTGTTGATAATTGTTTGGAAGCGGTACGTTGACAGTAACCAAGTTTCTGTTGGAGGTTTGAGCAGACATGAAATATCTCAATGTTTTTCTGTCTCATGGACACTCTAAACTAGCACTTAATTAATACATAATAGTTACAGTGATATTACTTAGAAATTTATATGTGTCTCTGAGATTGCCTCAAAACATTGTAACAGTAACTCTGTTTGAAGAGTAGCGATCGCAAATAATTAACAACACTTCTACATAGTTTTGTAGCATTTTTAAACGCGATCACAAAGTCCTTTTATTTTCGTTCAATCACATCTCTTGTGGTTTTGTATGCTTCCACAAAAGTTCGATAGGATTCTTGAGAAATATTTTCGGCGATTAAGTCACTAGCTACTTGTTCAAGAATTTGGTCTAATTCTTTTTGCAGTAAATCTTTGCTGATAGTTTTATCTTGTAATAATGCTACGACTGCCTTAATATACTCCGCAGAAATTTCTCTTTGTTTTTGCTCAATTTCTTGATAGGAAATTTCTTTTTCTCTTTCTATTGCTTCTCTAGTAGTTTTATAAGCTTCATTAAAAGTACGAAATGATTCTTGGGAAATTCTTTCAGCAATTAAAGCTTGGGCTGCATTTTTAAAAGTATCATCAAGTTGTTTTTGTCTATCTTCCAGCTTACCTATACCTTTATCCATCAATTTGATTGCTCTATTAATATAATCATCAGCCTTATCTTTTTTACTACGTTCCACCCATAATTTTAATTGCCTTAACCAGGAAACTACTAAGAGGAAAATGGTTAAAATTAAAGCTAAAAAATCTGCATATTCCTGGACAAAAGAGGGTTTATCTCGTTCGTAAAAAGTAATTGCCCCTGGATGAATGGGAATACCTGTACCGTCGTTATCTCTAGGACGTCTAATGCTAGCAACTAAAGGTTTGACTTCGACATGATTTTCAGCGATCGCATCTGCTATTTCTTGACGATTTTCAAATATAATGCGTGTAATTTCTCGAATTACATTATTGTCGATTTTTTCGCTAGCCACTAATAGCCGATCTACTGCGACTGTATCTAATTCAGCCAAAGGCATAGGCGGATTACCTCTGTATGCTCCTTGGGGAATTTTCGCACTTTCAAAGGCAGGATACTTGATTTTCATTGCTTGTGCTTGGGCAATTGGTAGCAAGCGCCCATCTTGATCTTGGACAAGCTTGGCAATACCAAGATTACCTAAAGCGCGGACACGAAACAGTGCATCTGCTCTTTTTGATTTAAAATCTTCTTCTGCTTGCCTATCATCGTAATAATTACTTTGCGAACCTAAAATAACCACATCTGGTTTATCTTTTTTTACCAATCCATAATGTTCTGCAATTTTCAAAAAAGATTTATATTGTCCACCTTTAGCAGGTAAAGCAATAGTTTTACCTCGCAGTTGCTCAAATTTCTTAATATTGGGGTCTCTAACAACTAACTGAAACAAATCTTGATACAACACTGCCATAGCCCGTGGAGAGGATTTCATTTGAGTAGTCGCTGAGTGAGATTGACGGCTTTCAATCAGATCCATCTCTTGCCCAATAACATCTGCTTGAGCCGTTACTAAATCAGCTTTTCCTTCCTGTAGCATTTCGAGATTTTGTGTTGTACCGCCTGTTGCAACTAATTTAATATTAATGTTAGAGTTTTTTTCTACCACCTTTTGAATAGCTTCGCTAATAATATAGCTTTCTCCTTCTGGATCTCCCGCAGCCAAAGTAAGTTGGGGAGCAGTGAGGCGGACAATTATATTCCAGATAATAAATAAGACTAAACCAACGCTGGCAAAACCAAGGCTAAGAAATACTAATTTTGATTGGGGATCAAGTTTTTCAAAAAAACTGATAAAACCCAAATGATTAGGATTTTTAGATGTTGCCATACATGTAAAAGTTTATTTAATAAATCATTTGTTTATAAAATATGTTAATGTATTATATTTGACAAATGTTTAAAATTAGGTTAAATATTAAAAATTCTCTATAAACTCACTAACTACAAAATTGCATAAATTCATAGTGCAATTCCTGTACCTAAACCTGCGTCCCTTTGCGTTCTTCTTGGCGATCCTCTGCGTTTAAAAACATAAGGAATTGATGCAAACCAGAAGATATTTTTAAATAAAGCAATATACCTTTAGATAGAAAGGCATAAATTTATCAGCTTCATTCCCAAGAAAGAGAAATTTTAGTAGGTTTTTTAGGTACATTTTGGTCAGTCAATCAAAATACTGCATAAGCACTGGGAAACTTAAATCCAGAGGATGCTTTGTCTGTTAACGTCTTGGCGTTCTCAGGCTTTGGTAATGTGCTTCATCTAATGAACGAGGAAAAATTATGGATAACAAAATTGTAGAAAATATTATTCCTTCCCAACCCCCAATTGAATCACAGTCAGACGCCCATGTATTGAAGTCTCGTTTAGAGTGGGGAGAACCTGCTTTAACAATTCTAGATGTACGCGATCGCCAAGTTCACAACCAAGGTCACATCACAGGTGCGATGCCAATGCCAATGAATGAATTGGTAGATCGGGCAACAGCAACCATCGCAAAAAGCCGTGATATCTACGTTTACGGTAGCAATGATGAAGAAACAGCCCAAGCCGCACAGTTGTTGAGAAACGCTGGCTTTGAACATGTATCTGAACTTAAAGGCGGTTTGCCTGCATGGAAAGCAATTGGTGGTGCAACTGAAGGTTTTGTAGAAGCACAAGTTCCTCCCAGTGCTGGTGCATACAACGTTGTTGATCGGATGAAAGAACACACAGAACAATCAGAAAAAGATGTATAGATATTAGTTGATAGTCATTGGTCATTAGTCATTGGTCAGTAGTCATTAGTCATTGATTAGTAGTCACTACTTCTTACAACAGACAGATGACAAAGGACAAATGACAAATGACCAAAAGTTAATGTTCAAACACATCCTTGAATTGCAATAAATCCAGGGAAACAATAGTAGGTAAACACTGAAAGCATTCTTGAGCTAACTGTAAACGTTCTTCTCGTTCCAGCATCGCGATTAATTTTTGCTGAACTTTGAGTAAGTAGCGCACATCATTAGCAGCATAACTGAGTTGAGCTTCCGTAAGTTGAACAGCATTTCCCCAATCAGAACTTTGGGAGCTTTTATCTAATTCTACTTGTTCTAGTTCTAGTACCACATCTTTCAACCCATGACGTGGTGTGTAAGTACGGGCTAATTTACTAGCAATTTTGGTACAAAAAACTGGATTGACATGAATACTGAGATGGTAACGTAATGTAGCAACATCGAAACGGGCAAAGTGAAACACCTTAACGATATTTGTCGCTTCTAGTAATTGTTTCAGGTTAGGGGCTGTGGTTTGTCCTTTGGCAATCCGCAGAGCAGTAACTTGTCCTTGGCTATTGCACAATTGTACCAAGCATAAGCGATCGCGCTGCGGTATTAATCCCATTGTTTCTGTATCAACAGCGATCGCCTCAGCTTGTAGATAATGGGATAGAGTAGTATCGCTCAGATCGCGATCACAGACTTGAAATTCTTGTAATTCCATGAATTGTTACAACAATAAATGCAGTGTCTGCTGGAGAAAAACCCCATTAGACACTACATTATTGTAGTTGTTGGTTAGTACAGACGCGATTAATCGCGTCTGTACATTAATCACCAACAAAGCAACCATCTATCGATTCCGAATGAAAATTTGTGTCAAATAGACTTCACCTTTACTATTGGTCGCAACACCAATTCCAGTCAAATTATAATTGCCTTTAATGTTGATCAGATGGTCAGGACTTTTAATCCAGCCACTAACAGCTTCTGCTGCTGGATCGCTATATCCTTGGTTATAAGCAACATTTTCGGCTGCACTTGTGTAACGAAGAGAAATTGCATTAACTCGTTTTTCAAATCCTTTATGGCTAAATGGGACTTTACCTCTAGCCATATTTTGACTATGAATTCTTGCTTGTTTAGAGATATTCGCATTTAGAGTTAGTTTTTTTAGACCTAGAGAAATTCGATAGCGATTAATTCGATCAAAAACTGATTTTTCCAAATCAGTGGTTTTGAAAGTCACAGTAGATGCAACCTGAGATGATGGACTCAGTAACGCTTGACTTGCGAGTAATTTTTTGGTTGAAGTGTGGCCTAGTGAAGTGGTTGTTAACCAACCAGCAAGGACAAGCATACTTAAAGCAGTGCCAAAAGCAGACTGTCGGATCATGAACGATTACTTAAGTAGTGTAATAGAGTTATGAGACACGCACCCTGGAATTTTGTTTCTTGATATACTCGTATATTTTTCAGTATTCAAGAATTTTCCATATGTTTGCCTATCCCGATTTTGGCGTTAATTACAGTTAATTACAATCCTATAACTGTAAAGTAATTCCGAATCAAAAATGAAAAATTCAAAAAGTTCAATAAACACATAATTTTATTCCAGTATTTGCACTTAATTAAATCTACTGTTTTTTCTACATCCTTATATCCTTATACCTTTACACCTTTTTTATTGAAAATTAAATAACTCTTAAATCGTTTCAATACTTACTATTGAAAGCTGGAAAAGTTGTTATCTTCCTGAGCAAATAAAGCTTTAAGCTGGTAGATTCCATTATTGAGCTAAATGAATGAGTCGAATTAATGGATTTGTTGGACGTCGTCATTTCCTAAAACTGGCAGGCATAGGAAGCGTTGGGATGATGGCCAGTGTTGCTGGTTGTGACATTTCTGCCAACTTCAAGCAAGCGATCGCCCCCAAAACAACTTTGGCTGATGCCATAGCAGCCAATCGCAATCCAGTTAATCCTGAACAAGCTTTAAAACGTCTACTGGATGGAAATCAACGCTTTGTACAGCAAAAGCGTCAATATCCCGATCAATCTCTAGAACGCATACGACTGGTTGCTCAAGCCCAGTATCCCTTTGCTGCTATATTAGGCTGTGCAGATTCTCGAGTCCCGACAGAAATTATTTTCGATCAAGGATTGGGGGATTTGTTTGTAGTGCGAGTAGCTGGCAACGTTGTCTGTGACATAGTTATAGGCAGCCTAGAGTATGCCACCGCAGTCTTGGGTTCTCAACTAATTGTAGTTTTGGGTCACAAAAGATGTGGTGCAGTTGAAAAGGCACTTCAAGAGCAACCCATTTCTGGCAGAATGAGCTTAATAGTTGAAGGTATCAAACCAGCTGTAGAAACAACAAAATTTACTACAAAAAATTTACAAGATAATGCAGTTATAGCTAACATCAAATATCAAGCAAATAAACTACAAGAATATTCCACAACCTTATCTAGACTTGTTCGTCAAAATAAGCTTAAAATTGTTGGCGCTCGTTATGATCTCGATACTAGTAAAATCTCTATTGTTTATTCTTGATCTCTTCTCAGACTCCAAATAAAAATAACTCCAGCTAAGAATCAAAGTCTTACCAACTAAGTAAAACGTTTCATGAGTTCGTAGCGAAAAAATACTCAGCGTCCCTCTGTGTTTTAGTTGCAACTGAAATATCAAGATTTTTTGAATTTTGCAAAATTAATTCTAGCAAGCACAATAATAAAAGTTTGTTGCTTGGGAATGTCAAAATTGGTAAAGACAAATGCGACTAATTTTATATAGCAAGCCAGAATGCCATTTATGTGAAGGATTGCAGGAAAAGTTAGAACAAATTGTAGAGATGGGAAATTTTCCTTCTTTACAGCTAGAGATTCGAGATATTACTACCTGTGAGGATTGGTTTGAGGCTTACCAATATGAGGTTCCGATCTTGTTTTTAGCCCATCGATCAAATAGCGCACAGGATGCCCATCCCACCAGCACACAAGAGAGTATGCAACTCATACCCCGTCCTTCTCCCCGTGCATCAGTGCAGCAGTTGGAAAATTTACTCCGGAAGTATCTATAGCTCTTTGTATAAAAGGGAAAATAGTGCAGAATAAAGCGCAAGCTATGGGTTAGGAACTTGAAGCTAGAGGCTAGAAGCTAGCAATTTGGGATTTTGAATCAATCCAAAATCCCAAATCTAAAATTTCTTTCCCTAGTCTGTAGTCCCTTTTTTGAAGAGGTTCACAACATGAAACTGCGGGAGTTATTAGCTACTGTAGAAGGGATTTTGCATTTACCTGAACATCCAGCAATGGATAGTCAGGTAACAGGATTAACAACAAATTCTCATGCAACCAGTCCAGGAGATTTGTTTATTGGTATGCCCGGAACACGGGTTGATGGTGGGGACTTTTGGCAAAGCGCGATCGCATCTGGTGCTGTAGCGGCAATTATATCTCCTCATGCAGCCCAAAAACACCCTCCCACACCAGAGGCTTGTGTAATTACTGCTACAGATATGACAAAAGCCTGCGCCCAAATAGCCAAAGTTTTTTATGACTATCCAGGGCAAAAACTTAAACTTGTGGGCGTCACAGGTACAAACGGTAAAACCACAACTACCCATTTGATTGAATATTTCCTTAACCAAGCAAATAAACTTACAGCTTTAATGGGTACTCTCTATACTCGTTGGCTAGGGTTTACCCAAACTGCTGTTCACACCACACCATTTGCAGTCGAACTGCAACATCAGCTAGCAGCAGCGATCGCTGCTGGTAATGAGTATGGTGTGATGGAAGTTAGTTCCCACGCTTTGGCCCAAGGACGAGTCATGGGTTGCCAGTTTGAAGTCGGCGTATTTAGTAACCTTACCCAAGATCATCTTGACTTCCACCGCGACATGGAAGATTACTTCGCGGCGAAAGCTTTACTATTTAATTGTGATTATCTCAAAGGGCGGGCAATAATTAACGCCGACGACGCCTACGGACAGCGATTAATTGTATCTTTAGATGCAGATAAAGTTTGGAGTTATAGTGTTAGCAATTCTACTGCTGATTTATGGATGAGTGATTTAAGTTACGAACCAAATGGTGTTAGCGGGAAACTCCATACACCAAAAGGTGATGCCACTTTTCGTTCGCCCCTAGTCGGTCAATATAATCTCGAAAATCTTTTGGCAGCAGTAGGAGCAGTTTTACACTTAGGTTTAGATTTAGAATTGGTGGTATCTACAATACCAGAGTTTCCGGGGGTTCCCGGACGCATGGAAAGAGTACAGGTGAATCCACAACAGGACATCAGCGTCATCGTAGATTATGCTCACACTCCTGATAGCTTAGAGAACTTGCTCAAAGCTTCGCGTCCGTTTATTCCTGGTAAGATAATTTGTGTGTTTGGTTGCGGAGGAGATAGGGATAGGACTAAGCGCCCGAAAATGGGTAAAATAGCCGCTGAACTAGCTGACGTAGCAGTCGTAACATCCGATAATCCCCGTACTGAAGATCCAGAACGGATTTTGCAGGACATCTTAGCAGGAATACCGGAAACAGTTCAGCCCATAGTAATCTGCGATCGCGCTACTGCCATTCGTAGTGCTATTTTAGAAGCACAACCCGGAGACGGTGTTTTGCTAGCTGGTAAAGGTCACGAAGATTACCAAATTCTCGGAACTGAAAAAATCCACTTTGATGACAGAGAACACGCACGCGACGCACTAGACGAAAGGCTAAGGGCTATAGCTTAGAAATTAGGGATTAGGGATTGGAAGGAGGACAACTAATCAGTTATCAGTTATCAAATTAAACTGGTAACTGTTAACTGATTCATGCTCAATGACAAATGACAAATGACAAATAACAAATGAATGTTTCTCTAGTTCGGGAACTATCAATATATCAACTGGCTTTGGATGTACAAACGCCTCCTTCGGTTTCATCTGTTACTCCTGCTAATTTGCTATCACTATTGAAGTCACAAATTGACTTACTAATAGAACAGCAAATTCCCGCAACTTTATGGGTAAAGCTGCCACCAGGAAAAATTTGGCATTCAGAAATTCAGCGTTACCAACAGCGTATTGATAATGCTGGGGTTGTTTATCATTGCCATGTTGGAGAGGTAGGAATAGAGGGAGTTGATAAAGAAAATCTCAAACCATATTCCCCATCTCAACAAGGTCTGCGATTCTTACCAAATCAGAAGCGGCGAGAATATTTTTTAATAGTTTTATCAGTAAACTTTTGCAGCTTAATAGTTACTGAACGAGCAATTAAAAATCATAAAACTTTATTGACAATATTTACTTTTGATCCAAAAATTATCCAACAGGTATTAGATAGTATTAAACAGGCAATAGTGCCAGAAGATTCGGCGATCACACCAGATCATTCGATTTGTGCAAGTGTGTCTGAACCAGCACTGATGAGTCAATTGCTGACAAAACAACTCCAATGCCAAGAAGAAATCAACCGTCAAATTATTGCTAAACGGATTGCCAAGATAGAACAGCAAAAACAAGCACTACACAATAGTTTGCAACTTAAAGATGAATTTTTAAGCAATGTCTGTCATGAACTGCGTACACCTCTGACGCACATGAAGACTGCCTTAAGTCTATTAAATTCGCCTAATCTCAAAAATCCACAGCGTCAGCGCTACTCCCAAATGCTCAGCACCCAATGCGATCGCCAAAATTCACTCATTCATGGTGTATTGGAACTGGTGCAAATCGAACGCAATTTGGAAGCAATGAACTTAGAAGCAGTATGCTTAGCAGACATTGTACCTGGAGTAGTTAGTACCTACCAGCCTCTAGCACAAGAAAAAGGCATTATGCTAGCCTACACCGTACCTACAGAACTCCCTGCTGTTTGGTGTGTCAGTGGAGGACTGAGGCAAATTGTCATTCATCTACTTTCTAATAGCATCAAATACACTCCCAATGGAGGTCAAGTTTGGGTTTGGGGAAGGCTTCAGGGCGACTATGTTCAATTAGAATTTCGTGATAGTGGTATCGGTATTAGCGAAAGCGAAATTCCCAAAATTTTTGACCGCTTTTATCGTGTGCGTCCCCTACCTTCAGAAGACCCTGGTGGTGCAGGTTTGGGTCTAACAATTGTACAGCAACTACTACGAGGCTGTGGAGGCTCTATTTCTGTCAAAAGCAAACCTTCCGAAGGTTCCACGTTTACAGTTCAGTTAGCGGCTGTCGTTGAAAAATATAGTAAGTAGAGGAGGGAGGTGGAGACATGGAGGACAAGGGAAATAAGTTACTATATTACTCCTCACACTCCCCACCTCCCCACCTCCCCTACCCCCATATAAACTTATGTCTTCTGGAAAAAAACTACGAGATTTGCTAAAGAGCCCAGGTATTATGATCATTCCTGGCGTTTACGATTGTTTGGGAGCTAAATTAGTAGAAAAACTAGGCTTTAATGTTGTAGCAACTAGCGGTTTTGGTATTGCCGCATCTACTCTTGGACTGCCTGACTATGGTTTTCTAAGTGTGACTGAAATGCTCTATAGTGTAGGGCGAATTGCTAAGAGTGTGAGCATTCCTCTAATCGCAGATATGGATACTGGCTATGGCAATGTCTTGAATGTGATTCGCACAGTTCAAGATGCGGTGCAGTTGGGACTGGCAGGGATAATTTTAGAAGACCAAGAGTGGCCAAAAAAGTGCGGTCACTTTGAGGGTAAACGAGTGATTCCGATGAAAGAACATGTCGGAAAAATTCAAGCAGCATTCCAAGCGCGGGGTGATAGCAGTTTGGTGATCATTGCTCGCACTGACGCTCGCGCTCCTCTAGGATTAGAAGAAGCTATGCGGCGTGGTCGTGCTTACGTTGAGGCTGGGGCTGATGTGTTATTCGTAGAAGCACCCCAATCTGTGGAGGAACTGCAAACTATAGCTTCTAATTTTGGTGATGTGCCTTTGGTAGCCAATATTGTTGAAGGTGGCAAAACTCCTTCACTTTCTGCCTCCGAGTTAGAAAAACTAGGCTTTAAGATAGTGTTTTTTCCACTTACAGCCTTACTAGCAGTCACAAAGGTAATGACTGCTTGTTTGAGTCAGTTGAAGGAACAAGGAACCACAGCTAACTTCCATGAGTTAATTAGCTTCCAGGATTTTCAAGAACTCATGGATGTTCCTAAGTATTTGCAACTTGAGCAGCAGTTTGGCATGGGGAAGGGAGTGTGAGGGGTGTGGGGAGTGTGTAGACACGTAGCGGCTTAAGGTAAGGGTGGAGTCTGAGGGGTGAGGAAGATAAGGGGGACACGGGAGAAAACCAACAAACAACCAACAACCAACAACCAACAAATAACAATTTTCACAGATGCATGTATTGTACGATCGCGCTAGTTTGGTTACTAGTCGATTTAAGAAACACTTTTTAATGAATCAAAATTTAATTGTTGTTCCTCATCAGAAAGATAGTACGACAACGAATCCCATTGTTAGCCAACAACAGCTATTTATTAAGCAACTCCAGATCCTGATAGCAGAACTACTTTTGGCAATACCCTTTGGTTTAGCTTTGTTTCGCTTCAATTTTGGTGGTATTTCTTGGATTTTTGGCGGAATTATTTCTGGTGCAGCGATATTCCAGACATCCCGAGTTATTTATAACTATTTGCCTAAACCTAACCGGACTGCTAGAGAGATTGGAATGGTATTAGTGGGCATAACTATCGGCACTTCTAATGCCCATGCTAATTTAGCTAGTATTAGTGCTGGTGTTCCAGTTTTTGTTTGCCTCACCTTGTTTTTACTATTATGTGGAGGTTGCATTGGCTACATTTATTCCAGTTTGAGCAAAACCAATCTTTTGACAGCAATGCTAGCTACAGTTCCTGGCGGTGTAGGGGTAATGTCAGCTATCGCCGCAGATTACAATAAAAATGTCACTTTGGTAGCATTAGTACAGGCACTGCGGGTAACAAGCGTAGTTTTTCTCATACCCTTAATTGCTAAAGCCACAAATCATACCTCAGTTCAATCACCGATATCCTCTACTGTCGAGTCATACTCTTTTGAGTTACTCTTATTGGTGTTGGTTATCAGCGCATTAGCAGTTTATATAACGAAATTACTGAAAGTTCCTGCTGCCCCTTTTTTTGCATCATTACTAGTAGGAATAGCATTTAATCCTATTCTCAATTGGCTATCTTTTGTAGATGATATCTCGTTTACCCCACCAGTTGTAATCAAGTTACTCGGTCAAATGTTGCTGGGAATTACTATCGGTGAGTATTGGGGTGAAAAACCTGCTTTCCCAAAACGAACTATAGGATACGCTATCATTTCAGTCGCGATGACTCTTGCTGCTGGGGTAGCCGCGACTTTGCTTGCCATGCAATTAACGTCTTGGGACTGGCTAACTTGTCTGTTAGTAACAGCACCTGGAGGATCTGCGGAAATTATCTTAGTTGCTTTGACACTAGATCATAATGTAGAAATTGTGACAGCCGGCCATGTTGTGCGACTAATCGCTATTAATAGTTTTCTACCGATTTGGATTTTTCTATTTCGTCATTTTGACAATAAAGAAGACAGGAGAGAAACCATATAAAACCAAGTATTTGTTTGTGTTTGAATAACATTAACAGATGACATAGCCGCATCCCTGTAAATTTATCTGTATTCATCAGTGTGTATCTGTGTACATCAGCGGTCATTTTTTAAAACATAATTACGCCTAACGTGAATTGAAAAAGCAATATAAGGGTTTTTGGCAAGTGTCCAGAGTTTGATTTGGTTAACGAACACCGATGAACACGGATGAACACAGATAGATTATCGGTGTGTATCTGTGTTCATCTGTGTACCCTGCACCGAAGCCTATGAGCGCGTCTACGATTCTAAAAACATGATTTTTGCCATAGTTTTAATTCACATTAGGCGTAACATAATTTTAAACGTCAATTGGAACAATGGAAAGAACAAAAATACCAAGAGTCAAGATTTGCTGTATCAACAGCATTGAGGAAGCATGGACTGCTATTAATTGCGGTGCATCTGCTCTTGGTTTAGTTTCAAAAATGCCTAGTGGCCCTGGTATTCTCACTTTTGAGAAAATCGCAGAAATTGCCGCTTCAGTTCCACCACCAATAGCTACCTTTTTGTTAACTTCTAGCCAAGATGCCCAGGAAATTATAGAGCAATCAAGATACTGCGGTACAAATACTGTGCAGATATGCGATCGCTTAGCATCTGGAACTTACCAAGACATCCGCCAGTCTTTGCCTGGAATCTCGATAGTGCAAGTTATTCATGTGAGTACCGAAGAATCTATCCAAGAAGCGATCGCTGTCGCAACTTATGTAGATGCGATTCTTCTAGACTCTGGCAACCAATCATTATTGGTGAAAGAATTGGGGGGGACAGGACGCATCCATAACTGGAATTTAAGCGCCATAATTCGTAAAAAACTAAACGTACCAATCTTCTTAGCAGGAGGATTAAAACCTGAAAATGTAGCTTTGGCTGTTCAACAAGTCGGCCCATTTGGATTAGATGTGTGTAGTGGGGTTCGCAGTGATGGTAAATTGGATGCGAATAAACTCAAGCGGTTTTTCCAAGAGTTAAAAATTTACTGATAATATTTTATGTTGAAAAGCCCGCTACGTTACCCTGGTGGCAAGTCCAAAGCACTAAATAAAATTGCTGAGTACTTACCAGATAATTTTTCGGAATTTCGAGAACCTTTTATAGGTGGTGGTTCTGTATTTATATACCTAAAACAAAAGTTTCCAAACCAGAAATTTTGGATTAACGATTTAAACCCTGAACTATACTGTTTTTGGAAAGTTGCTCAAACAAATTTACCTCAGCTAGTTCAAGAAGTCTGTCTGATAAAAGATAAATATACAGACGGTAGATTATTATTTCAAGAATTGATCAGCATAGAATCTACAAATAATTTAACTGAACTTGACAGGGCGGTACGTTTTTTTGTCCTCAATAGAATTACCTTTTCTGGCACTATTGAATCAGGTGGATTTTCACAAGAAGCTTTTCATAAAAGATTTACTTACTCATCAATTGAAAGTTTAGAAAAATTAGAAAATATTTTAACAAATGACGTTAAAATTACTAATTTAGATTACAGTGACCTTTTAATCCCAGAAGGAGAAGAAGTATTTCTGTTTTTAGATCCTCCTTATTTTGTTGCTACTAAATCAAAACTTTATGGTAAAGCTGGAAACTTACACACTTGTTTTAACCATCAAAAATTTGCTGAAATAGTGCAACAATGCCATCATAATTGGCTGATAACTTATGATGATTCTCCCACAATCAGAGATAATTTTAAATCAAAGAATATCTGTGCATGGGAATTACAGTATGGAATGAATAACTACAAGCAGAGTGAAGCAGCCAAAGGAAAAGAATTAATTATAACTAATTATCAACATCCAAGAAAAAATATCAATTCAGCCTCAACAGTTGAGCTTGAGTTTATCGAACTAACTTAGTCAGATATTAGACAAAAAATTAGTTAACATCCGAAACTCTGCGACCCCACCGAAGCTTTGAGCCTCGCTATCGCGAGGATCTTACGCTAACGGAGGAAACCTCCGCACCCTTCGGGAAGCCGCGCAAAGCGCGTCTACAAACTTCTCTCTGCGCTTACCTTTGCGTCCCTGGTGCGTTTAAAAACACTCAAGTTGTACCCAAAAGTCTTCTGGAACAAAACCTTCACCTAAAAAGGTATTGTTTAATAAGTAGTCAGGAGCCACAAAATGGTTGCCCAAAATCAAGAATTAGAAGCCTCATACTGGGTGAAAACTCGCTCTTCACTTGATCCTGCTGAATCAAGCTTTTTAAGCTGGACAGGTAAAATATACGCTTTTGTTCCAGGTGAAAAACGCACACTCTTATTTAAAATGGTTGGCATGAGTGTGAGCAGATGTATTTCCACTGAAGCGGGTTGCTGGGATTTTACCTCTAGAGAATTGACTTATTACCTCAATCCCGAAACAGAAGAGATTTTGCATACATGGGATAATCCCTGGACGGGGGAAACAGTTCCAGTAATGCACGTTGCGAATAACCCAGTGCAAGGTCATTTTAAAGGCAAGTTTCCAGCCCAAGTAGATGATGAGAGTACAACTTTTGTATTTGATATCTTTCCTACTTATCCCAACCCCTTACTAGAAGATGAGAAATTAGCTCAATATAGTCCCCAACCCACTTATCAAGCCGCAGAGTTATTTAAAATTACTGTTCCCACCACAGATTTATTCAATTTGGAATTACCTTCGGTTTTTCAACTGAGACTGAGTTGGGATAGGATTGGCCAATGGCTACCTTGGATGAAAATGGGCGATCGCTCTGGTTATCTCATCTACAGTGCTTATGGTAGCAAAGTCAAAGGCCTCGACGAATTACCGCAACTACTCAAAGACGAAATTAATACTCGTGTTCCTCTATACAAAAATGCTCCGAAATCCTTTTTAGATGTCGAAGACATGACTTCTTGGCTTTACTTCCAACAAAATTTAGATGCTTATTTAGCTGGTGAAAGATTCCCTCTACCAGCACCAGAAGAATACTAACACCAATTTGAATTATGTAGTGTTTACCGTTGCCGAAAACAGAGAAATTTTGTGGAGCGCACGGCTGTGCGCCCCTACTTTAAGTATGTAATTTTTGAATTACTGCCTTTTGCCATTAGTGAGGACATTGATTGCTCCACCTGCGGCTGCACCATCAATGGCATCACCAACAACATGTCTGGTGTTACCACGAAGGATTGTGCCAGTTACTGCACCCGCAGCTGCGCCGACTCCAACATCTTGAACCACGTTACGGTTTTGACGGTTTTTGTACTGACGTCTAGTACCATGAACGGCGTTGACAGCAGCCCCAGACGCCGCCCCCTTGATGGCATTGTTGACGACAGAACCACGTCCTCTAATAGCGCCAGAGACTACACCAGCGCCGGCTCCAATACCAATGTCTTGTAGTATGTACTCATCAGCAGCAGCAGGTTTAGCAGGAACAAAACTAGCACCTACTAAACTTGTAGCCAATAAGCCGGGTAAAACTGTGCGTTTAAAAATTTTGTTCATAGACCTACCTTCTCAACTCAATATTTAGTGATTTACAAACAGTCAAAGTTGAGACAGTTTTGTTTGACCATACTTTTAGTCTAGGCAATAGCAAGTTTTTTTGCATGAGAAATCTTTCATGATAACCGTACAAAAAACTGAGGTAGTAGAAGAAATTTAGACATTATTTGTTCCTGCATCTTTTGTATTTTTAGGAATACAGCCCTGTCTACTACCTTTTGCCATAATATCTAAAATGCCTGAATCCACTCTTTGATAGAGTATTCAGTCCAAATTCCGTTTTGCCAATAAGGATCATTTTCTACCAATTGACGCACAGCATCTTCGTTGTCAGCTTCGTAAATACCAAAAACTTTTGTTAAATCTTTGGTGGGGCCAATAGTAATTAGTACACCAGATTCTTTTTGTTTTGCTAATCCATCTAGATGAGCTTGACGATAAGGGGCACGTTTCTCAAGGACATCTTCACAGTAAGTTCCCCACATGATGTATTTAGTCATATTTTTTCTATTCCAAAGATTGTTAGTAGTTAGTAGGTAATGGGTAATTGCTAATTGCTAATTGGTAATGGGTGATTGGTAATTGATCGTTGTTATTAGCCATCAACCACTATCCACTAACCACTAACCACTAACTAATAATTAACTTCTCAAAGCAACACCAAATTTTTCGACCAATGTATCACGGACTTTTTGATGCACGGGTTCAACTTCTGCATCAGTGAGAGTGCGATCGCTAGCTCGATAAATGAGGCGGAATGCTAAACTCCGTTGTCCTTGCGGTACATGTTCGCCCCGGTATTCATCAAATAGTTCCACAGATTCGAGTAAATCTTTACCTGCTTTAGTAATTGCTTTTTCAATTTCGGCAACTGTCACTTTCACAGGTGCAAAGAATGCAATATCTCTATCTGTAGCTGGATAGGTAGAATAAGGTTTAAAAGTAGGTACGATGATTTCATCTTGATCTAGTGCATCCAACAGCACATCTAAATCTAGTTGAAATACGTAAACTGCTTCTGGCAAACTTCTTTCGTGTCGCAGTTGGGGATGTAACTGCCCAAAGATACCCAATCTGTTACCCCGAATCCACAAAGAGGCGGTTCTACCTGGATGCAAACGCTCGTCACGGCAATCTGGTTGATATTCCACCTCCAAACCCAGGCGCTGAAATACACTATCCAAGATGCCTTTGGCTTCGTACCAAGTCATGGGTTGCTCACGCCCACTACTTGTCCACTTGCTAGATCTGCGATCGCCTCCTAAAATCCCTGCTATGGCATCTGCTTCCTGCAAGCCGTTTTCTTCTTGCCAAAAAATTCGCCCAACTTCAAATCCATTGAGCGCCCCATTGCCTTGTTCTAAATTATACACATAAGCATCAATCAACCCAGAAAGCAAATCTGTGCGTAGGGCTGAATACTCTACAAATAAAGGATTTGCTAATGCTATTTGTCTATCTTCTCCTGGCTTCACTAAGGAGTAGTGCATTAATTCTGTTAATCCTTCACCCCGGAAACATGCCCGCAACTGACGCAGTATGTCTACATCAAAAGGCAAATAACCTGCTCCTGACTTTTCTGGCAGAGTGTCGCAGAAACGATTATAGCCATAGAGACGGGCAATTTCTTCGATTAAATCAATTTCCCGTTCTAAGTCACGGTAACGGTAGGGTGGTACTGTCACTGTCCATTTGCGCTCACCGGCACTCTTGAGTTGACATCCTAATGCCGTTAGAGTACGCTCTACATCCTCAGCTTGTATTTCTCCGGGTTGTTCACCTAAATCAACAGGCCCCAACACCTGATTCACCCGATCTAAACGTAGTTCAATCGAACGTGTCCAAGTTGATGGATCAGGGCGGCTATCCGAAATTTCCTGAGTTACGAGACTTCCTTGGGTAAGTTCGGTAATCAGAGTTAAGGCGCGGCGTGTAGCTATTTCCAAGCCTGCACTATTTATACCCCGTTCGTATCGAGATGAAGATTCACTTCTTAACCCCACACTGCGAGAAGAACGGCGAATGACTACGGAATCAAACAAAGCTGCTTCTAGTATCAGATTTTGCGTACCTTCATGGACTTCGCTTTCTTCACCACCCATCACACCAGCTAAAGCAACTGGTTTATCGTTAGCGGTAATCAGCAAGTTCTGGATGGAGAGGGTGCGAGTTTGTCCGTCTAGAGTTTTGAGGGTTTCTCCGGCGTTAGCAAAACGCACACCAATAGCTAGTTTTTCACTTCTGGCTATAGAAATAAGGCGATCGCGATCAAAAGCGTGTAGTGGCTGTCCCCATTCCAACAATACATAATTAGTAATGTCCACTACATTATTAATTGGTCTAACTCCCGCAGCCCGCAAACGCTGTTGTAACCAATCAGGAGAAGGGGCAATTTTTACCTGTTCAATTACTGTACCAATATAGGTAGGGCAAGCTTGCGTATCAGCTACTTTAATAGCTAAATTTCCTGCACCTTGGGAAACCGAAACTTCACCAGGTTCAGGAATCGTCAGTTTTGCACCCGTCAGCGCTGCAACTTCCCGCGCTATACCCACCATACTTAAAGCATCAGCACGGTTAGCAGTAGCAGTCACATCCAAAATGACGTCATCCAAACCCAACAACGGACGCACATCACTACCCAATTGCAGATTCTCTTGGGTAAAAATATGAATTCCGTCTACATCGCTTGGCAAACCCAGTTCTTTTAAAGAACAAATCATGCCATTAGATGGGACGCCACGCAGTTTTGCAGGTTTAATTTTTAAATCAATATTTGGTAGATAAGTACCTACTGTAGCAACTGGTACATAAATATCTGCCCGGACATTGGGGGCGCCACAGACAATATTTAGAGTTTCTCCTGTACCGATATCAACTTGACAAACACTTAATTTATCAGCATTGGGATGGGGTTGGCGCTCAAGCACTCTCCCAATCACAACACCATTAGCCCAAGTGCGGCGATCTTCAATATCTTCTACCTCAAACCCTGCCATTGTCAAGGTTTGAGCTAATTCTTCGCTTGCTAGTTTTACCTCAACTAGTTCCCGCAGCCATTTAAGAGAAATACGCATGGAATGTGTGCTTGTGCGAAATCAGATCTGAAATTCAGAATGCAAAGACTATTTTAGAATTAATCGACAGGATTCCTCATCCATTAGCAAAAGCAATTGCGTTTGATTTGAAAAATGGGTGTGGGGGAAATGAAGATATTTTGGGGAGTTTTTACGTAAATCCTGGCGATCGAGGAGCAAATCAGGAGCAAACTCATGATCCATCTGTGTAGCCTTCGGGAGCTACTTGCACGTCTACATCAGTGTATATCTGTGATATCTGTGTTGATTCGATTTTTCATCTAATGTAGATGGCTCAATCAAAGATAAGTTTACTAAAGTAGACTTAAGCTATCAGTTCCAAATTTATTTGATACCAATCTGATTATGTAAGTTTAGTTTTGAAAGTGGGTAATGCTAGCCTTGTCAAGGTATAACCATCAAAATCAAATTATCTTTATATCTTTTCCTCAACAAGAGTGCGTTCTCTATAATTTTGTGCTTCAAGTCAAATGCATAAACACCATTTTGAGTAAATCTGCACGCGTAAATGGTTTAGTTAAATATCCCGATGCACCTACAAATCTAGCTCTAACTTTATCTATAATTCCCTTGCTACCTGTAACCATCACAATCGGAGTCTCTTTAAACATGGAGTTATTACGGATAATGCGACATAATTCATAACCATCAATTCCTTCCATGTTGAGATCCAATAAAATCAAGTCTGGTTTGTGTCTAATTACTGCCATGACTGCTTTGAGTGGATCGCTGATTGTCACTACAGAAAATTTTTCTTCTTCTAAAAAACGACTAATTTCTTTTAGAAATGTTGGACTATCATCTATAGAAATAATTTTATATTTTTTGCGGATATTTGCAGGAGCAGGAATAGCTTGTTGTAGAGTAGAGTTGATGTTAATTGGACTTGTGAATTCTTGTAATTTTTTTCTTCTCGCCTGAGTAATGTGTGCTAATTGTTGAGAATTTGTTTGAGTTTTTGTATTACTATTTTCTATTAATGATGTATCTACTAATTCTTGATTTTTTAATACAGTTATACGATTATTTTCTATTACCTGCTCAAAAGTTTTCGGTAATTTATCAAAAGGCGGGTCTGGTTCATGTAATAAAATTGAGCCATTTAAAATGTAAGGATACAAAGTTTTCAGCACATGTATTTCATCTTGGTTGATAATTACTGCGAGATGACGTAGGCTAAAACCTTTGATCCATTCACTTATATTTTGCTGTATTTCTGGTAAATTTGTTTGTGAGGTTAGAGTTTTTACCCGCAGATATGGACGCTGATAAGGTGATGAAATATGCGGTGCAAAAGACTGCCAATCTTGCAACCTCCCTTGACAACGTTCTATCAGTTTCCCAACATCTAGTCTACAAATGATTGGCATTCGCTCTGGATTTTCTTTTAATTCATAATTACCTTGTTTAATTAATAAAAAGGATTCAATTACTTCTTTTGCCAATTCTTGAATCAATACGGCTGCTTGCGTAGGGTTAAGATGTTTTTGACTAACTAACCAGCAAATAGCTTGATATTCAGAAGGACGTTGATAACTGATAGATTCTTCAGAATTTGAACTATGGTATTCTATGGACTGATTATAAGAATCAGGTTCAAATTGTAGACGTAATTGGACACGAGTTTCACTACTTAGGGTAGGAATGCGATGACTGAGGCGACGCAAATGACGTTCGAGTCTATCGAAGGGTTCGATGGAATGGGTAGCAAATGTAATTTTGCCTTGGTCAATAAAAATAGACCAGGTAACTGAGTTACTCAAGGCTTGTAAATAAGTACTGTCAGAACAGTTGGATAATTGTCTTAACAAACTTAGAGGATGTAGATTTGTGAATGTGCCGTAATTATTCATTTCCTTAGAGAATTTACAGGAAAATAGCAGTTTGCTTGTGCATTCGCATTCTTCGGCAAATGTTGCATCTTGTTATTTCTAATTTCTTTACAAAAATATTTTCTTGACTTGTCATGTATATCTTACAAGCTAGAAAAGCTACTCTCAGGAGAGTTGTTAAATTTTGTATAAGTAATAGAACAAGTGTTTTATATTTTTGTTTTGATTGGTTCTGTATTTTTATACAAATTTCCTGAATATTGATGAGAACGCTAATAATGCTTAATTACTTTTATCTAAAATATGAATCTTCTACATGAAATCTTTAAATTATCCCGTTAGCTCAGTTACGCAGTTATTGTATTCTGTAAATTATACGTATAAGTTATTTTAAATTAAGCTTCTACAGACAATGCCAAAGCTCAATAACTTCTCTTTTTCTCCACTAACTCCGAGGGAGTATTTTTGAAAAAATTTACGTAATTTGGCAGTTGCGAATTGTTTTATAACTAGTAAACTATCCAAAAATCAAAAGACATCTAGGTAGTCTTACCAACTCTAGAAACTATATACTTTGAGATCCAGGAAAATAATAGTTTGAAGCTAAATATAACACGAAAAGTTATGACCGATACATTAAGACTTGATGAAGTCGTTGAGTTTGCTGAGAACCCAGAACCCCGTTGTCCTTGCGTGTTACTACTTGATACCTCTGGCTCAATGCAAGGTATGGCAATCAATGCCCTAAATGAAGGATTACTAAGTTTTAGGGATGAGTTAATTAAAAATTCCTTAGCTTCCAGAAGAGTAGAAGTAGCAATAGTTACTTTTGATAGCCATATCAATGTCGTACAAGACTTCGTAACCGCTGACCAGTTTAATCCCCCCATCCTAACCGCACAGGGATTAACAAATATGGGTGCTGGTATCCACAAAGCTTTAGACTTGATTCAAGAACGCAAAGCTCAGTATCGTGCCAATGGGATTGCTTACTATCGTCCTTGGGTATTCATGATTACTGATGGAGAACCACAAGGCGAAGCAGATAACTTAGTAGACCAAGCAGCAAAAAGACTACAAGCCGATGAAGTAAACAAACGTGTTGCTTTTTTTACGGTAGGTGTGGAAAATGCTAATATGGCACGCTTAAGTCAAATTGCTGTGCGTACCCCCTTAAAGCTAACGGGATTAAACTTTGTTGAGCTGTTTGTCTGGTTATCTGCCAGTATGTCAGCGGTTTCTCATTCTAAAGTAGATGAGCAGGTGGCGCTACCTCCGATTGGTTGGGGTTCTGTTTGATGTAAGATTGCATCTTTTGTACTTACACAGCTGTTAGAAGATTAGTTTATGAAAACTTCAACAAAGACACCTCAATGGCGGGTAGTTGCCGCATCAGTATGTGGTACAAGCCATATGAAAAACAAGCAGCTGTGTCAGGACGCTCACCACTTTGTAATATTGCCTGATAATGTCTTGGTGGTGTCAGCAGCTGATGGCGCGGGTTCAGCGATTTTAGGGAAAGTCGGGGCAATGGTTGCAGCAGAAACGGCAGTAGCAACCATCTGTACTCATCAAGAAGTTTCCCGACGCACTTTGGTTGAGGATGCTTTTGTGCGATCGCTCTTAACTGACGCTATAATAGCCGCCAGAAAAGCTGTAGAAGCAGAAGCTATTGCCTGTAATAAACAACCCCAAGATTTAGCCAGCACCCTAATTGTTCTAGTCGCCACACCAGAAATTGTGGCAGTGGCACAAGTAGGCGATGGTGTGGCAGTAGCAAAGGATCGCATCGGCAACTTGATTGCCTTAACTATGCCTGACAACGGCGAATACATGAATGAAACCACTTTTTTGGTTTCCCCAGGCGCGATGGAAAAAGTCCAGGTCAAGGTGTGGCGTCAGTCAGTTGTCAACATCGGCGTCCTCACTGATGGATTGCAGTTGCTGGCAATGAATATGGCTGTTAGTGCGCCTCACAAACCCTTCTTTCTTCCTTTGTTTGACTTTGTTGCCAGTGCCGAAGATAAAATTATCGCCAAAGAGCAACTGGTGAAATTTTTGCGTTCAGACCGGATCACCCAACGCACAGACGACGATCTAACGTTAGTTATTGCGGCGTTAACCGATTAGCAATATTATTGCTATTTAAAATTACATACACCTTCCCTATCATTAAATATATCATGCAGGTACTACGTTATCTTCCCAACCAAAAAATTGTTCATCTTAATCTCACCGTCAGTTTAGGACGTGGTGGTGAAGCATGTATTTATACAGTGCCAACTGATGCCAGTGCAGTGGCGAAGGTTTATCACAAGCCATCTGAGGTGCAAGCACGGAAACTGGAGGTGATGCTCAATCACCCGCCAGAAAACCCCACGGCTAGTCTCGGACACATCTCCATCGCTTGGCCTACAGAACTTTTAAGAGCAGCAGATGGTAGCGATCGCATCGTCGGCTTTTTAATGCCCCGAATTCGGGGGATGCGTCCGATTATCGACTTTTACAACCCAAGAACCCGTCGCCAACACTGTCCCCTATTTAGCTATCAATACCTGCTTCGCACTGCTCGTAACTTAGCAGCAGCCTTTGCAGCTTTACACGCTAGCGGCTATTGTGTGGGTGATGTAAATGAGTCAAATATCCTCGTCAGTGACACAGCTTTAGTTACAGTTGTGGACACAGACTCATTCCAAGTTTACGACCCGGATCATGATTTCGTGCATCGTTGTCCCGTTGGTAAACCAGAATTTACCCCCCCAGAACTACAGAATAAAACCTTTGCCAAGTGCGATCGCGCTGTTCCCCATGATTTATTTGGTTTAGCAGTGCTAATCTTTCAACTGTTGATGGAAGGTACTCATCCATTTTCTGGGATCTACCAAGGCGCAGGTGAACCACCACCCTACGAAGCACGCATCGCAGCTGGTCATTTTACCTACAGCCAAAACCGCAGCATACCCTACGTACCCACCCCAATTGCTCCTCCTTGGAAAATTCTTCACCCCAGCTTGCAAGAACTATTCCTGCGTTGTTTTGAAGACGGTCATAGCAACCCTCTGTTACGTCCCAGCGCTCAAAGTTGGGTATTGGCCTTAGCGGAAGCTGAAGATGCTTTGATTAGCTGTAGCACTAATCCCCAACACCGTTACAGCAATCACCTAGAAATTTGTCCCTGGTGTGAACGTAGCCTGCGATTAGGTGGACGTGACCCCTTCCCATCTCCACAGGTAATTGCTACAAGAGAACACCTCAAACCCCGCATTACCACTAGAAGGCGTACTTCCGATACTCGTCGTTTTCCCCAAACAGCAGCGATTTCATTCCAGCAACATAACTATTACACTCCAATACCTCCACGTAAGGTTCGTGTTTATAAATCATCTAATAAGGCTGGGTTATATTCTGTTATTTTTGCCTTGCTTGGCATTGGTACGTTCTTTTATTTGGACTTAACCAATGATTTAACCAGTAGTTATCTACGTAAAGATTCTTTAGCTCAACAAAGTTTGATTGAGTCGCGTGACAATCATCTGAATTTGAGTTTTGCTGATTACTACAAACAGGGTCATGCTGCTTACAAAGTCAAAAAATATGATCAAGCAATTGAAAACTTTACCCTCGCAATTAAGCAGCAACCTCAACACGCCAAAGCCTTTGTCAACCGGGGGAATGCTCATTACAATCTCAAAGATTACGACGCCGCGATCGCTGATTACAATCAAGCAATTAAAATAAACCCCAAAGAAGTAAAAGCTTATGTTAATCGTGGCAATGTTTATTACATGCAAGCTGAATATAGCACCGACCAAGATAAAAACTATAATTTAGCCCTTGCTGATTTTAATAGTGCCCTGCGTTTAAATCCTAACGAAGTTGAAGCTTATATCAGAAGGGGTATTGTCCGCGCTCAAAAGGCCAAATATAGCGGTGACTCGCAGCTAGATTATCAAAAAGCGATCGCTGATTTTAACCAAGCAATTAATCTCAATCCATCCAGAGCAGAAGCTCATTATCAGTTAGGACTTGTCCGCTATCAAATTGCCCAATATAGCAGCAACTTTGAACAAGAATACACCAAAGCAATTTCTGACTTTAGCAGAGCATTAAACATCAATCCGCGATTGTCAAAAGTTTATCTGAAGCGAGGAATTGTCTACCATGAACTTGCTCAGTATGGTGGGAACGAATCTCGCTCCCAGCAAAGCAAAGCAGTAGAAGATTTACAAATGGCTGCAAAAATTTCTCTTGAGCAAGATGACGAGGAAAGTTATCAACAAGCACTAAGCAGCATTTGCATAGTTGTTGAAAATAAATGTGACACTATGTTCCAGAATGCAACTTTTTCCCAGAAAGCTCGTTAATAACAACTTCAAAAATAATATAAAATAGCAGCCGATTTGGATTTAGAGAGAGGAAAGTTTTTTCTATACAAACGGCAGCTATATTATTCAGCTATTAAGCTTAAAAAATTTGGGCTTTTAGCTAATCTGTGGTTTTTATGACTACCTTAATCCTATTAATCTTATATTCGCTGGAATACTTAATATTGTCGCGTAGGCTGGTAATTGGTAAAGGAAAAACCAATGACCAAAAGCAAAACATAATATTGTAGGCAACTATCCAAATGTTATATAAAAAACAGAAATACAGAAAGTAATCTATTTATTTTAGCCTATCTAGACTCTTCAAATATGCATTAATTTTTACTATTTTAGGCTAGACATTTTATGTTTTTATGGGGATTTTATTCAAAAATATAATTTGTCCTGATAGCTACGAGCTTTTCCATTTTTTTACACATACAAGCAGTTAATTTACCTGACCTTCATACTTATCTAACAAAATACGGTTAGATTGTATACTGAGAAAAACAGCAATAAATAATGCTTTGTCTTCACTGGGAAACGTTTGAATATCTAAAATTCATCTACCTAAAACTTTAGAGGCTATTGCATGAAAGCAGTAATTTTGGCTGGAGGACTTGGTACGCGCATTAGCGAAGAAACCAGCATCAAACCTAAGCCTATGGTGGAAATTGGTGGTAAGCCAATATTGTGGCATATCATGAAAATCTACTCTGCTCATGGTATTAATGATTTCATTATTTGCTGTGGTTATAAAGGATACGTAATTAAAGAATATTTTGCTAATTACTTTTTACACATGTCAGATGTGACATTTGACATGCGCTTTAATCAAATGAATGTACATTTGGGTAATGCTGAACCTTGGCGTGTCACTTTGGTAAATACAGGTGATAACACCATGACTGGTGGTAGATTAAAGCGAGTCAGAGAACATATAGGTAATGAAACTTTTTGCTTCACCTACGGTGACGGTGTCAGTAATGTAAATATTACAGAATTAATCAAATTCCATAAAGAACAAAAAACTTTAGGAACACTCACTGCTGTACAACCACCTGGACGATTTGGTGCAATTGTTTTGGGAAGCGAACAAACCAAAATCACCAGTTTCCATGAAAAACCAGAAGGTGATGGTGCTTGGATTAATGGTGGTTTTTTTGTATTAGAACCAGAAGTCATCAACTTTATTGCTGATGATTCTACGGTGTGGGAAAAACAACCATTAGAAAAACTGGCTGAGATGGAACAGTTGTCTGCTTTTAAACATGACGGCTTTTGGCAGCCAATGGATACCCTCAGAGATAAAAATTATTTAGAAGATTTATGGAATAAGAACAAAGCGCCTTGGAAAATATGGTAGATGATCTCAACTATGAACAAAAATCAATTCATAATTCATAATCCATAATTCAGAAAATACCAATGTACGATTTTGCAATTATAGGTGGAGGCATTGTTGGTCTTTCCACCGGTATGGCCTTAAGCAAAACCTATCCTAAAGCCAAGATTCTAGTATTGGAAAAAGAAAAGCAATGGGCTTTTCATCAAACTGGTAACAATAGTGGTGTCATTCACTCTGGTATTTACTATAAACCAGGGAGTTTTAAAGCGAAATTCTGCCGTGATGGTTGTCAATCTATGGTGGAATTTTGTCAAGAACATAGGATTGATTATGAAGTTTGTGGCAAGGTAATAGTTGCTACCAATGAAAGCGAATTACCAGGCTTAGAAAATTTATACAAGCGTGGTTTAGAAAACGGCATTAAAGTTAAGAGAATTAGCCCCGAAGAAGTCAAAGAATTTGAACCTCATGTTACCTGTGTCGGTGGAATTTACGTATATTCTACAGGTATTGCTAACTATAAGCAAGTTTGTCTCAAGTATGCGGAAATAATTGCTCAACAAGGAGGAGAATTACGACTCAACACAAAAGTTGAAAAAATAGTTCCCAGTGGTAATAATCAAGTACTAGAGACAAATAACGGTACTTTTGAAACTCGGTTTGTAATTAACTGTGCTGGTTTGCATAGCGATCGCATTGCTAAATTAGGTAAAGTAGACCCCCAGGCTAAAATAGTACCTTTCCGGGGTGAATATTACGAGTTAATACCGGAAAAACGCTATCTTGTCAAAGGTTTAATATATCCAGTTCCTAATCCCGACTTTCCTTTCTTAGGCGTTCATTTCACTCGGATGATTGATGGTACTGTCCACGCCGGACCGAACGCCGTTTTGAGTCTCAAACGGGAAGGTTATAAAAAGACTGACTTTGACTGGCGTGACTTTGCTGAAGTCATGACCTATCCTGGTTTTTGGAAACTAGCAGCTAAACACGCTGATGAAGGAATCAAAGAAATTGTTCGTTCCTTTAGTAAAGCAGCCTTTACTAGAAGTTTGCAAAAACTAATTCCCGAAGTTCAATCAGAAGATTTAATTCCCACCCACGCTGGAGTTCGCGCCCAAGCGTTAATGAATGACGGTAAGTTAGTCGATGACTTTCTGATTATTCATGGACAAAATACCGCCCATGTATGCAATGCACCTTCCCCAGCGGCCACTTCTTCGATTGAAATTGGTAAAGCCATAGTTGCTCAAATTCCTCAACCGCAGCATCTTCAAACCACATTAGCCTAGTCACATAAGTGCTTATTCCCGTAAGGTTGGCAAGGTGGCAAACCAATAGACGTAACAGTGGCTTCAAGTTAGAGTAGGTTGGTGATTTTTTATCAACCACTCAGACTCTCAGACACAAAAAATTTTGGCATTGCATAATTGCGGGATACGAGTTGGAATTTGTGCCAACACTAATTACTGGGTCTGGGCGTCATCGTGTCAGCCTCAATCATCTTAATTATTCAGCAATGCCAAATTTTTTATCCCTTTTGCTGTATTCGCCTAAGTTATTTCTAATCGTATCAAATCATCTAATCAACACATAAGGACTTTTCACAATGAAGATTCTTGTCACAGGAACAGAAGGTTATCTCGGTTCATTATTACCTCCTTTGTTAATTCAAAAAGGGCATGAAGTTATCGGTGTAGATACTGGTTTTTATAAAGTAGGTTGGTTATATAACGGAACTGAACTAACAGCTAAAACCCTTAACAAAGATATTCGTCACATCACCTTAGAAGACTTGCAAGGTGTCGAAGCAGTAGTTCACATGGCGGAACTCTCTAATGATCCAACTGGACAGCTAGCACCGAATATTACGTATGATATTAATCACAAAGGCTCAGTTCGTCTTGCTAACCTAGCAAAAAAAGCAGGTGTACGTCGGTTTGTTTACATGTCTTCCTGTAGTGTTTATGGCGTAGCAACCGAAGGAGACGTCACTGAAGAATCTCCTGTGAATCCTCAAACAGCCTACGCAGAATGTAAAACCCTAGTAGAACGAGATATCAAACCACTTGCTGATGATGACTTCTCTCCTACCTTTATGCGAAATGCTACCGCCTTTGGTGCTTCCCCCAGAATGCGCTTTGATATTGTTTTAAATAACTTAGCAGGTCTAGCGTGGACTACTAAAGAAATCAAAATGACTAGCGATGGTACACCTTGGCGTCCGCTAGTTCATGCCTTAGATATTTGTAAGGCTATTGTTTGTACTCTGGAAGCTCCTCGCGATATTGTACACAACCAAATTTTTAACGTCGGTGATACTGCTAACAATTATCGAGTTAAAGAAATTGCGGAAATTATTGCCGATACCTTTCCTGGATGTAAATTAAGTTTTGGTGAACAAGGAGCCGACAACCGCAGTTATCGAGTTTCTTTTGAGAAAATCAATAGCATCTTACCTGGCTTTAAGTGTGATTGGAATGCTCAACTAGGCGCTAAACAATTATTCGATTTGTTTAGCAAAATTGACATGACTGAGGAAGTTTTCTTATCTAGAGGCTTTACTCGGTTGAAGCAACTAGAGTATCTGATTCGTACACAACAAATTGACCAAGATTTCTTCTGGACTAAATATTAACTAAATAATTTGATTGGTAAGATAAAATACTTGCAGATTCTGAATCAAATAACTTTGCTTGGTTCTGCAAATTTTACCAATCATTTTTTTGTAGAAATATTAGATTATGTGTATCTCTAGAAAATCGTATAGGAAAGACTATACGCTATCCCTATCTATAATCGGGCAAATTTGTTAGCTCAGCAATTCAAATCAAATGGCTTGCTGGCTAAACGACTAAAGCTTTCTACTTTATTACTGATATGATACTTTTTCCAAACCAAAGTTATTAAACATATCATAATTAGTTGGTAGTCAGTAGTCAATTACTAATTTACTATCCACTAACCTACTTTATTCACTCTACGAGGTTGCTCATGATTTTCACCAAAACTGAACTCAAAGACGCATACATTATTGATTTAGAAGAAAAACACGATCACCGTGGTTTTTTTGCCCGTACTTTCTGTGCTAAAGAATTTGAGGCACATGGTTTAAAGCCAGTTGTGGCTCAATGCAATCTTTCTTTTAACCACAAAAAAGGAACTTTGCGGGGAATGCATTATCAAGTTCCCCCAGCAGCAGAAACAAAGTTGATTCGTTGCACTAAAGGCGCTATCTATGACGTAATTATTGATATGCGTCCGGAATCTCCTACCTTTTTACAACATTTTGGTGTAGAACTAACCGCAGAAAATCATTGTGCTTTATATGTACCAGAGATGTTTGCTCACGGCTATCAAGCACTTACCGATGGAGCAGAAGTCACATATCAAGTTGGTGAGTTCTATACTCCAGGATATGAAAGAGGTTTGCGCTATGACGATCCTTTCTTTAACATTCAATGGCCTTTAGAAGTGACAGAAATTTCCAAAAAAGATTTGAATTGGCCTTTAATGTCAATGATGAGCGTTGGTGGTTCTAAATAACAAAATTTATGTTTGATGGTAATTGCAGCTGACCAAACAATCATTTTTTATAAATCGACCACCAATCAACACCGATGCATACTAATAGACATATAGATTTTCTATATGCATTTAATGTTATTTGTTGGTGACTGCTTTTTTAAATAAAATTGGTTTGTTTAGTTTTTCAGTTATATCAGACATAATTTTGTCCAATTTTTATCTGGCGAAAGTAATACAAAAGGATTAGCAAGGAGTTTAGGTAATGATTATTGTTGATCGCGCTTTAGCTGCTCGTGCAGAAGCAGGTAACCCCGTAAAAGTAGGTATGATTGGTGCAGGTTTTATGGGTCGGGGAATTGCTAATCAAATTGCTAACTCTGTTCCTGGTATGGAGTTAGTAGCTATCTCCAACCGCAACATTGATGCAGCGAAGCGGGCTTATTCAGAAGCAGGTATTGAAAATTTTCAAGTCGCGAATACTGTGACGGAATTAGAAGATGCGATCGCGAATGGAGGCTATACAGTCACCGAAGATGCAATGTTACTTTGCCGCGCCGAAGGTATTGATGCCTTAATAGAAGTTACTGGCGCTGTGGAGTTTGGCGCTCATGTAATCATGGAAGCGATCGCCCATCGTAAACATGTGATTATGATGAATGCGGAACTTGATGGCACGGTGGGCGCAATTTTGAAAGTTTACGCTGACAAAGCTGGTGTGATTCTCACCGCCTGCGATGGCGACCAGCCAGGGGTACAAATGAACCTCTACCGCTTTGTGAAAAGTATTGGTCTGACTCCTCTGTTGTGTGGTAATATTAAGGGCTTACAAGATCCTTATCGTAACCCCACTACCCAAGAAGCATTTGCCAAGCGTTGGGGGCAAAAAGCCCACATGGTTACTAGCTTCGCCGACGGCACAAAAATTTCCTTTGAGCAGGCGATCGTTGCCAACGGTACAGGCATGAAGGTTGCTAAGCGGGGAATGCTGGGATACAGCTTTGATGGTCATGTCGATGAAATGACCAAAATGTATGACGTTGACCAACTTAAGGAACTTGGCGGTATCGTTGATTATGTAGTTGGTGCAAAGCCAGGTCCAGGAGTATTTGTATTTGCGACTCACGATGATCCCAAGCAACGTCATTACCTCAACTTGTACAAATTAGGTGAAGGGCCTCTATATAGCTTCTATACTCCTTACCACCTCTGTCACTTTGAGGTGCCGTTGTCCGTGGCTCGGGCTGTTCTGTTCCAAGATTATGTCTTAAGTCCCTTAGGCGCTCCCATTGTTGATGTTGTCACCAATGCCAAAATAGACCTAAAAGCAGGTGAAACCTTGGATGGCATTGGTTATTACATGACCTATGGACAGTGTGAAAACTCTCATGTAGTTCAACAGCAAAATCTCTTACCAATGGGTTTAGCTGAAGGATGCCGTCTCAAACGAGATATTCCTAAAGATCAAGTCCTGACTTACGATGATGTGGAGTTGCCAGAAGGTAGACTTTGTGACAAACTTAGAACTGAGCAAAATGCTTATTTCGCTTCGTCTAAAACCTTGACAGCTGTTGGGTAATTAAAGTAGCGCCAAATAAAAGCAAAATAAAAATATTGTTTTGTTTATGTAAAGACGCGAAACTTCGCGTCTTTGCTATACAGGTAAGAATATTGCGATCGCTTCTCTAAACCATGTGAAGTACCTACAGACTGCGCTTATACCATTTCCCTTGTCTTGTCCTCCTTGTCTCCCTGGCTGCCAAATAAATCTCTTGCAAAAGTCTAACTAACCCTCTCAATTACTCCAACTAACCCTCTCAATTACTGCGCAAGGTGGTAATAAATCTTACTCCCTCCCTGAAATGGGAGGGTTAAGGAGGGGTTATTTTTATTTTTGCAAGAGGTCTGTTAATGAAATATCTGCAAAAAGAATAAAAATTTATAATAAACGAATGTATTCTTAGTGAATATCCCCTCCAACATAGGGTAAATTGGGGTATCTCATTAGTAAATCCCACAAAAATTAAAGTTTTTGTAAACAAGATCATATAATACTAAACTTTTTCTCCCATTTCAAGGAAAATCTCGGTATGAACACTTTAAAAACACCAATCAAAAAATCACTGATGCCAATTTTCAATAAATTACCACTAAAGCTACTTGACAAGCTAGTAAGGTACTCCTTAGAAAATTCTTTGAATTGGTCAATCGGTAACAATACAGTTAAAAAAACATCATATATCCTTATTATCTAGATAAGCACAATGCATAGCTCGTCTAACTTGAGGGTGAAGTCCTAGAAACCCTTACCCAAGCGATCGTTTCTTGTTTGTACAGGCTAGGGAACTTCATCAAAAATTTATAAAAACCGGAATTTACAGGGAACTTTTAAAACTTGAAAGTCATATCAGGATTTTCTTATGCACAGATTGTATTTAAAGATGTGTTAACGAATAACTAAGCATGAGTATGGTGTTAAGAATTTATTTTTCAGTTAATGCTGTTGTATAGACTCAACTTACAAAGAATATGAAAGTAGCTTTAGTCCATGATTACTTAACCCAGCGAGGGGGCGCAGAAAGAGTCTTTGAATTACTTTGTAAACGCTACCCCCAAGCAGACATCTACACGTCTTTGTATGACCCCCAACAAACAATCGATTTGGGTGAACGGATTGTCAATACAACTTTTTTGCAAAATATTCCTGGCGCTGCTAAATATTTTCGCCTCATGGCTCCTTTTTATTTTCCAGCCTTTCGTGCTTTAGACTTACAGGAATATGATTTGATAATTAGTAGTAGCACTAGTTTCGCTAAAGCAGTGCGAAAAAGCCCTTCAGCAAAGCATATTTGCTTTTGTCATAACATCACTCGTTTTTTATGGGATACAGAAACATATTTACGGGAGTACGGAGATTATAGATACTTTGCTCCTTTAATCGAACAAGTTTTTCAAGTGATGAGAAAGGTGGATCTTGCATATGCACAAGAACCAGACCTTTACATAGCAAATTCCAGCGTTGTAGCCCGTCGTATTCAAACTACTTACGGCAAAAAAGCTATTGTTATTAATTATCCTATTGATACTAGTAAATTTGTTTTTACAAAGTCCAAAGAAGATTACTATCTAGCCTCAGCTCGGATGATCAGCTACAAACGTCTTGATATAATAGTCGAAGCTTTTAATTGGCTGGGATGGCGATTATTAATATCAGGAGATGGTCCAGAGCGAGAACGCTTACAATCGAAAGCTCTTAGTAATGTAGAGTTTTTAGGACACGTCCCAGATGCCCAACGTACACAATTGTTCGCTAAAGCTAGCTCCATTATAGTAGCAGCTCTAGAAGATTATGGATTAGTTCCAGTAGAGGCAAATGCTAGTGGCACACCGGTAATTGCCTATGGAGCAGGTGGAGTATTGGATACTCAAATACCTGGTAAAACTGGTGTATTTTTTAAGAGGCAAACACCTGAATCCATTCAAGCAGCTCTACTAGAAGCCAGGGAAATTGATTGGGATTACGAAGACATTCGTAATCATGCAGTGGCAAACTTTTCAGAGGAAGCTTTCTTTAGTAAAGTTGACCAAGTTGTTGATCAAGCTTGTAATTTAAACATTTCACTAGTTTGACTTGTTAGCTGAGGGATAGTAAACGTGATTCAATCCAGTCTGAGTCCCCATGTAAATCCAGTTAATGAAACAGAACCGGGTTATGGGCAAATCTTTGCGGTACTCATCCGCAGACTTCCTTGGTTTTTAGTAGTATTTATCACTTGTATTGCTGGTGCGGCTTTGATCACCAAAAGAACACCACCAACATACAAAAGCTCAATGCAACTGTTGGTGAAACCTAACTATGAAGGTAATACACAAGGAACACCAACTACAGGAAGTTCTTTTACCGATTCTAACGTTGTAATTGATACTGCGACTCAGTTGAATATCATGCAAAGCTCGGTGCTTATTCAACAAGCAGTTGACAAACTCAAGCCAGAGTACCCAGATATAACAGTAGACGAGATTCAGAGCGCTTTGGTATTAAATCAATTAAGAACAAGAGAAGACAATCTTGCCACCAATATTTTTCAAGCGGAATATACCGATACAGATCCAGATAAAACACAAAGAGTTCTAAATGCAATTAGACAAGTATATTTGGAATACAACCAACAACAACAAGCTGAGCGTTTAAGAAAAGGTCTAAGAGTTGTCCAACAACAGTTAAGAGACACCGTAGAAGAAGTCAATAGAGCAGAAGCAAACTTACAGCGCTTTCGTAGAAATCAAAATTTAATTGACCCAGAAGCACAGGCAAAATCTCTAGAAGATAATTTAAACGCTATTCTTCAGGACCGACGCACAACTCGCGCTCAATATGAAGAGGCAAAAGCTCGTTATGCATCTTTGCAACAACAGTTGCAAAGTACTCCACAAAATGCCCTTGTAGAGGCTCGTTTAAGTCAGTCTACCCGCTATCAAGCATTACTCAACGAAATCCAAAAAACGCAATTAGCCTTAGCACAGGAACGCTTGCGCTTTACTGATCAAGCTCCCAGTGTGATCAAGCTAGTAGAACAACTGCAACAACAGAAAGAATTGTTGCAACAAGAAGCAGGAAATACTTTAGGAGCACAACAGGCTAATGTCAATGCCTCAGGAGGTAATCTGCTTAACCAAGGGCAGAAGAGCGAAATTGACCTGACTCTTGCTGGTCAGTTAGTAGAAACACAAACCAATTTACTCGCCTTGGCAGCTCGTGACCAAAGTTTAGCCCAAAAAGAACAACAGGTACGTGATGAACTCAAAGGTTTTCCAGCCAAATTAGCTGAGTACAGTCGCCTACAACCTCAAATTCAACTTGGTCGTGAAAGACTGCAAGAACTGTTAAAGGCACAACAACAGTTACAGCAGGAACTTGACAAAGGAGGATTTAACTGGCAAGTTGTAGAGCCACCCCGCAAGGGTATCTTTATGGGCCCCAACCTCAAGCAAAATTTGATGTTGGGTGCAGTTGTTGGGCTGATGTTAGGAGGTGTTGCTGCCTTTATTCGTGATGCATCTGATGATTCTGTTCATACTACTGCTGAATTAGAAAGGCAGACTGCTTTACCAGTATTGGGAACTACTCCCAAACTGCCACCTGCTAAAACTAGAGAATCAGTCTTCAAGTTACCCTTTGGTAAGCCAGAGGTACTTGCACCTTGGACAATTCAGGTTCTGCAATCCCCTCCACGTTGGGAATCACTGGATCTGATTTATAAGAATATTGAACTTTTAAATTCAGTTTCCACCTTCAAATCTTTGATGGTGACTTCGGCGTTACCTGATGAAGGTAAATCAGGTTTGGCTTTGGGTTTAGCAATGAGTGCTGCTCGTTTACACAAACGAGTATTACTCATTGATGCTAACCTACGCGCTCCCAACTTGCACAAACAACTCAATCTTCCTAACGAACAAGGACTTTCCACTTTACTGGTGAGTGAGTCTACTCTACCCAATCAAATTAGTATTCCTTCTGCTGGCTCATCCTACATAGATATTTTGACAGCTGGTCCCGCACCAGCCGACCCAGCTAATTTGTTGAGTTCCCCCCGCATGGAAGAATTGATGGCTGCCTTTGAAGAGAACTATGATTTGGTAATTGTAGATGCTCCTCCGGTTCTCGGTTTAGTAGATGCTCTACTCACAGCCTCAGCTTGTCGTAGTGTGGTCATGGTAGCCAGTATTGGTAGAGTCACAAGGACTCAACTAGCACAAGCTACAGCTATGCTTAGTAGATTAAATCTCATTGGTGTTGTAGCAAATGGAGTATCAGATTCTGGCAGCACCTATGTACCTTATGCAAAACAACACTCACTTGCATTGCAAAGAGCAATAGAAGAATAGCCAATCGAAATTAATGGTTCACAGTTAGCGCTACTTAAGGGTAGCGCTAATTTTTCATTAGATCTTTTCAGAAAGGAATTATAACTTGTCCATTGGAATACTTGTATAGAGTTCGGTTAATCACTAATAACAAAAAACCTCACCCCTAGCCCCTCTCCTTGGTAAGGAGAGGGTTGACGAAGGCTATTAATTTTACATCTAGCTCGAAAATAGGGATTGAGGATTAACTTAACAGCAAACCGATAATCTATCGGTGTCCATCTGTGTTTATCTGTGTTCGTTAATTTTTCATCCCCTCGTTGTGGGCAATAGCCCGTGTAGTTCTAGCTTGAAAATAAGGCAGAGGGCATAAGGGATAAGAATTTTCATGTTTAGTTGTGTACCAATATTCATGATTGACTGTTTTGCAAATGGTTGTAGAGGTGTAGGAGTTAAATTTTTATTTCCTTGTCATAAGCATAATTGCCTATGGAGCCTAGTTAGCTTTTAGCCCTAAATTTATTTGAGGGCGGGATATTTGCTTTGCAAGACAGATATGAAGCGAGTACTTGCGATCGCGAGTGCGTGCTGCAACAGATGCAATAAACACAATTTTTCTCCTACACCCTTACACTCCCATACCCCCTTTTTGAAAACAGGTGCACAGGTGGCGATCGCCTGAATGGAACAAACAAGTCAAATCCGTCAAATCCTCACCTCTTCTGCCTCCTGCCCTCTGCCTTCTTACTTAAGAGTACCTAACTGTATTACTCTATTACTCTCAAGCCTATCGTCCTCCGTGTGTAAATGCTGACCTTAACATTTTATGTAGTACGTGAACTAAAACTTCCAAATTAAGCAATGCTTTCTCTGCCTGAAATTATATTTGTTCGTAATAATTAAAATTTTGTGAATTGCTAAATTATTTTTCAAGAAAAATCATTTACGTAGTTTCATCACAGAAGAAATTCATAGTAACTTAATATTTTTTTGTGAAACACGCAATCTCTTTAAAGAGTAAATAAAGAATTTATTTTTATGACCGCGATTCTTACTGAGTCTTATATCCTAGATATTGAAGCACATTGATTCCAAAATTAAAAGTACAAAATGAAAAAAAAATTCAAGTTTAAAAACGTATTTTTTAGATCAATCAAAAGATAAACGATATCTTTAACTTCTTATAAATATCTAGCTTATCAAACAGGAATTTAATAAACAAGATGTGTAGATGTCTATATGACAATTCATCTTGTTTTTTAATTAAATAATCCCTAGTTTGATTCTAAATAAAAGAGTGAGAATTAAGATCAGATTCTTTGGCGCAAAGGCCTTTGATATCAGGTCAGTAATCTACCATAAGTATAACTTAAAACATATGACTACTTCAATAATTTCATCTTTAGACACTTGCTACGGTGAAACTCAAACACAAAGAGATGATCACCACCCATACTGCACACTTGTATGGCGACGGGATCAGTTGTTAGTAAAGCCTTTAGGAAAATTAAAGCAACCATATCTGCCTGTATTAGATAATGAGCAATTACTAGTAGAATGCTTAAAACATTCTTCAGTTAAGTTAGTTCGTATAGATCCAAAACTAGGGGAAGCGAAGCTGAACCTTTGGGCTAATGCCTGTGAGCAAGCATCTAAGCCTATATACTTACGTATAAACTCTGGTAAAAATTACTATATATCAGAAAGTCCTCTATTGAAAGCCTTGAAGCGGCTAGGAGATAGGATTGTCGCCTTATTGTTGTTGCTAGTAATAAGTCTGATCGCATTAGGATTAGGATTATTAATGCAGCTGTCTTCCTCAGAACCGATTTTGGAGAGGGAGTGGCACGTTGGCGAACGGGGTAGGTTATTTCGGGGATTTAAGTTTCGCACCACACCAGTAAGTAAAAAAACAGGATTACACAATCTGCCATTGATATTAAATGTACTACGGGGTGAAATGAGTTTAACAGGACCCCGTTGCTGGACATTAGCAGAAGCGCTAGAGCTAAGTGTCAAAGAACAACAACAGCTAAATCAACTACCAGGAGTTGTGGGTTCATGGCAGGTAGAGGAAGCAGAGTCCAATCAGTTGATTTTGGATTCAGTAAATAGCTTTGAACTGTAATGTTCGTATACTTGCTGGTCTATGTAGAGTAGGATGTAATCATCCTACTTCTTACTACATCTAGAACTAGGAAAATGACATAGATATTCTCTAATATTTCTCATCCGCTTGATAGTTGCTTCATGCTTGAGTGCTAAAGATTTAACGTGTATGCGCTACTATCCCGAACTTTTATAGAAAATTATGCCCCGACAAATATCTCTGTTAACCCGTAGGTTAGTGCAAGCTACTAGTTTTTGGAAAAATAACCGCTTCATTTTACGAGAGTTTAAGCATTTCCGACGACTTGTAATTGCTGCTTTGGTTTTCTCGTTTTTGGCAGCAACTTTTGAAGGCTTCGGTTTGGGTTTTTTACTTGCTTTTCTACAAAGTTTAACAAGCCCAAATGCCGAACCTGTAAAAACAGGTATTCAATGGTTTGATGTCTCTATTTTAGGAGTAAATGCTTCTGCTACAGAACGACTATATAGAATATCAGCATTAATCATCTTTACTACTTTTATACGTATTTCCTTAAGCTATACTGCCCAGATTTGCAACCAGTTTTGTGAAGTTCATTTGGCAGATAACTTATGTAAACGTATTTTTGAACAGTTACAAGCTCAAAGCTTAGTCTACTTTGCCAAAAAGCGATCTGGTGAATTAATCGATATTCTGACTACTGAAATTTTAAGAGTGAGACAAATTTTTGGAGGTCTAGCTTTTCTGACCACCAGGGCTTTAACTCTACTGATTTATTCTATATCGCTGTTTGTCTTATCATGGCAATTAACAGTTGTTTCATTTCTATTATTTAGTTTGATAGGAGTTGGTGTTTCCACACTGAACAAACGAATTAGAGAAATTAGTTTTGGTATTTCTATTGCTAACGGCAAATTTACTGCAACTTCTTTAGAATTTCTCAACGGTATTCGTACAGTTCAGGCATCTTCGACTCAAGACTTTGAGCGCAAGAGATATTATCAAGCTAGTGAAAACGTCGTCAAAGCGTGGAAAAAAAACTTTTTAATTTCTAATATTCCTAAACCAGTAGCAGAAGCTTCATCGACAATGATCATGGTTAGCATGATTATTTTTGTCGTGACCAGTGGCTTCATGCAAATTGGCGAATTATTAACTTTCTTTTTTGTGCTATTTCGGATCATCCCGATTATTCAAGACTTGAATGGAACGACAGCTTTTATCAGTAGCCAAGGAGGAGCAATAGATAATATTCAAAATTTGCTTAAACCTGATGATAAAGTTTATTTTCAAAATGGCAAAATTGAGTTTCGGGAGTTGCAAAGAGCAATTGATGTAGTTTCTGTAGATTTTGGTTATGATCGCGAGAATTTAGTCTTGCATAACATCACACTTTCCATCGAAAAAGGCAAAATGACAGCACTGGTTGGATCTACTGGTGCAGGAAAATCAACCCTAGCTGATTTAATCCCTCGCTTCCACGATCCCACAGAAGGAAAGGTTTTGGTCGACGGAGTTGATGTACGAGAATTTGAAATTGATTCTTGGCGACGCAAAATGGCCGTAGTCAGTCAAGATACATTTATTTTTAATACCTCTATCCGCAACAATATTGCCTACGGTACACCAGGGGCAACCGAAGCAGAAATTCGAGAAGCCGCACGCTTAGCAAATGCACTTGATTTTATCGAAGAAATGCCCGAAGGTTTTGATACAGTGTTAGGCGATCGCGGTGTGCGGTTATCCGGAGGACAAAGGCAACGAATAGCCATTGCTAGAGCTTTATTACGCAATCCCCAAATTCTCATTTTAGATGAAGCCACAAGTGCTTTAGATTCAGTCACAGAGAGGTTAATTCAAGAATCTCTGGAAAAACTTTCTGCTGGTCGAACAGTGATTGCGATTGCTCACCGCCTTTCTACAATTGCCAAAGCAGATAAAGTAGTTGTGCTAGAACAGGGTCGAATTGTAGAACAAGGCAAGTATCAAGATTTACTCGAGCAACGTGGTAAACTCTGGAAATATCACCAGGCTCAGTACGAGTCTAATCAGGGTAGCTCTACAACTTAGTCTGAATTTAGTAAATCCCTGCTATTTATATCAATCCCTATATGGAGCAACATATGGAGCAACTATCTACAACTCAAACTTCTCAAGTAGAAAATTCTGACTATCAAACACAAACTCTCCTGCAAACCAGCATCGCTGCTGGGCATTTGGGAGCAAATGCGATCGAATACAGCAAGGAGATGTCTGATGAGGAAGAACACCAGCAATTTCAATGGGCTAGTCAAAAAATTTCCTTGCTGATTGAAACACTCAAGCAAATACCCAACCGCAAACGGGTAGCAGATATTGGGTGTCGTACTGGTGGACAAGCAGCCTACTACAAAGCCCAAGTCGGTGAGATTACCGAAATGCATGGCTTTGACATTTCCGAAGCGCCCTTAGAGGTAGCTAAAAGAGCTGGTATCCTTACGCATGTTTGGGTAAGTGGAGAATCTGCTTGTCCTGTAGAAGATAACTTCTTTGATGTGATCATTGCTGGTGACATTATTGAACACTTAATGGACACCGACGTATTTTTACAAGAATTGCGGCGTGTACTTCGTCCAGGTGGATATTTGCTGATCACTACTCCCAACATCGCTTGGTGGTGGAATCGTATCCGTCTGTTATTTGGTAAAGTTCCTGCTAATATTGCTTCAGTTTCTTTTCGGGCTTCTCTTGATCCAGCTGTAGACTGCAAGCATCTACGCGTCAGTGTTAATAGCGAATGGTTGCACCTATTTGCACTACATGATTATGAGTGTGTATCAATTACTGGGTACAACTATCCTAAATTATTGCGCTGGCCTTTCAACTTTTTTGATCATCTGCTTCAGCGCGATCCCTCGCTGGCACACAGCAATCTGTTTGTGTTGAGAAAACCGCTTTCCCAAAGCTGCTAAAGCAGGATTCAATCTAGCCTTCTGTAAATTTCAGGAGGCTTTTATAAAAATCAGTGTCTATATTGACATTTGCCCAAAAAAGTAGAGTTGGCTAGATACTGACTCTACTAATAAATAAAACCTCACTGCTCCTGAAAATTTTGCTAACAAATTAACCCATCTATAAGCTTTAAACCCTAATTTATACAACTAAAAATGTTAGTTACCGTAATTATTTCTAACTATAACTACGCTCGCTACCTATCTGCGGCAATAGAATCGGTTTTGGCACAAACTTACACAAACTTTGAAATCATTGTTGTTGATGACGGTTCTAAAGATCATAGCCATGATGTCATCAACCAATACGAACAGCGATCGCCACATCAGGTGAAAGGTATTTTTCAAGAAAACCAAGGACAAGGTGCTGCATTTAACACAGGATTTGCAGCAGCAAGAGGTGAGATCATTGCCTTTTTGGATGCCGACGATGTTTGGAAGCCCAATAAATTACAACGTATTGTTGAGGCATTCCAAGACTCAAACACAGTTGGCGTCATGCATCAATTGGAAAGTATCGATGCTGAAGACAAATTACTAGATACAAATTATACAAGAGGTCGAGTCCCCAATATAGAATTAGCACAATTGATCCTAGATACAGGTAATGCTTGGTACTATCCTCCCACTTCTGCCTTAGCTTACCGTCGCAATGCTTTAGCAAAAGTAATGCCAATCGATACAAAAACTTGGCGGTTGTGGGCTGATGGTTGTCTCGTTTATTGCACTGCTTTTTTAGGTACAATTCAATACCTCAAAGAAGTTTTGGGTAGTTACCGCCTACATGGTAAAAACTATCACGCTAGCCAACAAAATCCGGTGTTAACTAGTGAAGAGCAAGCTAGTTGGCAAGCGGCAATGGAGACTACTAACCAAGGGGTAAATGCCTTTTTAGAGCGTATAAATTATCCTGCTAGAGTCAACCTGATGCGGAACCTTGACTACCGACGTACTCTTTATTACTGGCAAGGCAAATGGAATGCACGGGAAATGCTGGCTATTTCTAGTATGATTATGCGCTATCCTTTCTACACTCCTACAGAGCGAGTATATTTCCTTTTGCGATTTCTACTCAAGAGTATAGGCTTGATAATGCGACCGCATTCCCAGTTAGAAAAAATATCAACTTAGTAGTAAAAGATACTTAATCAATAACACAGTAAAACTACCATCAGACTATTTACTAAACATACTTAGCAATATTTCCCAGGGACACCAGTAGTTCGTAGTTTGCTCACGCAAAAAACCCTTCAGTAAATCTTCACATTTTTGCTCAAATTCAAGCAGCCCTCACCTATAGTCAATGCCTTCGTGTTGTGCGATCAGCTTCTCGCTTATTCTTATTAAGAAGTACACTTTCGTTACTACGAAAAACCACACCTGATACCTAATTGCATACATAGTTAAAACTATGAATATCAATTCTCAATCACAAACTCCCTTAGTAAGCATTATTACCCCGACCTACAACCGTCCAGATTACTTAAAGCAAGCTCTCAAAAGTGCTATCAGCCAAACCTATCAAAATATTGAAATTATTGTTTCTGACAATTGCAGTCCGGAAAATCCCCAAGCAATTGTGGAATCATTTAATGACCCACGTATCCGTTTCTCCCGCAATGAAACTAACTTAGGTATGCTCCCTAACACCATTAAAGCTTTTAAAATGGCACGGGGAAAATATGTTGCGGCTTTGCTTGATGACGATTTATGGGAAGAAGATTTTTTAGAAAAACTTGTTCCTCCATTAGAAGCAAATCCGAATTTAGTCCTAGCTTTTTGTGACCATTATGTAATTAATGCTGATGGCACAATTGATTATGAACTGACAGAACATTGTTCGCAATTATTTAAACGGGCGGAGTTATCTGAAGGTATTTACCAACCTTTTTATAAACTTGGTTTAGTAGATCAAGCAGTAGCTTCAGCAATGGCTGCTGTTATTCGTAAAGATACCATAGATTGGGATAGTATTCCTCCAGAAGTAGGTGGATCATGGGATGTTTATTTAACTTATTTGTGTTGCCGTACAGGCATGGGAGCCTACTATTGTCCTCAAAAATTAACCAGATACCGCAGGCATGATCAAACAGAAACAATGCAAAGCGGTAAACGCAATTACCAAGCGAAAATCCGTAAATCTCAGGCAGATATATTTTGCTTGGAGATATTTATGCAAGATGAAAATCTCCAAGAGTTTAAAATCTATTTTCAACAGCAATGGGTAAAAGTCAGTACAAGCTTAGGAATTGGCTTATTGCGAGCTGAACAAACTAAACAAGCACGTCCATATCTTTGGCGTTCCTTACGTCAACAGTTGAATTTACGGACTATAGCTGCATTGATGCTGAGTTTTACTCCTCCGAAAATAGCCGCTAAGTTTTAAAAAAATACGGAAATATTTCTGGCTATTTGAATATCTAAAACATGTAGTTATTTATTAATATATAGAGGTAAAAATAAATGCGAGTTTCCGCTTGCGTCACAACTAGAAATCGTACAGAATCATTAGATATTTGCCTACAAGCACTGTGGAATTCTCAAATCAAACCCCATATGGTAGTTGTTTCTGACGACTCTACCGACCCTGAAGTACAACAGGCAAATTACCAAGTTGTGCAGAAATATCCAGGCACAATTTATATCCAAGGGCCTCGTCGTGGTGTCTGTGCCAACCGCAACAATGCAGTTAATGCCATCCCAGAATCGGAAACTGACTTTGTTGCTTTTGTTGATGATGATATTTTGGTACAGCCAGACTTTTTTAGTTTGGCGATCGCAAAATATTTGCAAATGTCAACACAAGAGAAAAATTCAACTATTTTAACAGGTACTAGCAAAAACGACTCCGTCCAATTTTTTCCAGCTAGACTCACATTCCAAGGGCATTTTTTACCCACTCATGATACTCCTCAAACTGTAGTTATTCACGCGACTTTATTCCCCAAACAATTTTTTACCCAAGAACAGTGGGATGAAAATATATTTTTTGGTTACGAAGATGCTGAACTCGCTTTGCGAGCAATTAAGCGTGGTTACAAGATTTTATATTGCCCAGAATTACAGGCAGATATTAATCCAGTAGAAAGCGTTTTAGCAACGGGTACAATTGCTACTGGTATTGGTGGAATTAACAATTATGATTTACATGTCGAAGCAGCTCGACTTTATATTGGCATCAAACGCTATAAAGATTTGTTCCCCAATCCTTTGAAATTAATAGCATTTGTGTTCATATACTTTTTACAAATGTCAAAATACTTGTTAGAACACAAAGCTATCCATGCTTGGCCAGAAATTGTGCGTCGTTCTCATATCCAAAGATTATTACTGCCATCTGAAACTTGAAAATTATTAAAGAAGGCAGAGGGCACAAAGAAGCTCACAGTGTAGGTTTTTCATACAAGGGTGAGCTAGAACTCTTATTTGAGGGCAGTTATAAGCTTTTTCTTCCTTGTCCTTCTTGTCCCGCTTCCAAGGTTTTTATAAAAAACCTACACTTGTCAGCGTTCCCCGTTCCCTTTTACTTTTAGAGGATAGTTAAACATCGTGAAACTTTGCATTGTTACCCACAATGTTGTTAAAGGTAATGGTCAAGGTCGGGTCAATTATGAAGTCGTCTGGGAGGCAATTCGTCGGGGTTATCATGTGACTCTAGTAGCCAGTGAAGTGGCATCATCGTTACAGCAGCATAGCCAAGTGAGATGGATTTGTGTTTCAGTTCAAGGCTGGCCGACAGAAATTCTTCGCAACATGATTTTCTCTTGGCGGAGTGGTAACTGGTTGCGTCAACATCGTTCTGAGTTTGATTTAATTAAAGCCAATGGTGCAATTACAACCTTTCCGGCTGATGTAAATGCAGTGCATTTTGTACATAGTTCTTGGCTGAAATTCTCCAGTAAGGGAACTATGCCTAAGTCTGTGAAGAATATATTAAATCCACGCTCAGTTATATACGGTTTTTACCAATGGCTATACACAGCTATGAATGCACGTTGGGAAAAATTAGCTTTTCAGCAAGCACAGGTAGTTGTAGCAGTCTCTGATAAAGTTGGTAAGGATTTGTTGACAATTGGTGTACCGCCAGAACGCTTACAAGTAATCGTCAATGGCGTTGATCTGCAAGAGTTTTCACCCGGAGTAAGCGATCGCCAAAAATGGAACCTCCCCCAAAATGTACCTTTAGCGCTGTTTGCTGGGGATATTAGAATTCCTCGTAAAAATCTGGATACGGTCTTACATGCCTTGGTCAAAGTACCAGATTTGCATTTGGCAGTTGCGGGAATTACTGAAGGTAGCCCCTATTTGCAACTGGCGGCATCTCTGGGGTTAAATGAGCGAGTGCATTTTCTGGGACTTTGCCGTGATGTCCCGGAGTTGATGAGAGCAGTAGATTTTCTGGTCTTTCCTTCCCGCTATGATCCTTTTGGATTAGTAGTGATTGAGGCTATGGCTTGTGGATTACCTGTGATTACGGCCGTGACTACAGGTGCAGCAGAATTGGTGCAGCCAGAAGCGGGCATTGTGCTATCAGATCCTAATGATACCGAAGCTTTAATACAGGCACTATCGTCTTTAACAAGCGATCGCACCTTGCGGAGTCAAATGGGTAAGGCAGCCCGGACTATTGCTGAACAACATAGTTGGCAGTTGATGGCAAAGAGTTACGTAGATTTATTTGAAGAGTTAGTTAAATCAATTTAAAGATCAAAAAAAGTAGTAGGAAATAGCACTGTTGAACATGAATATTGACTTGATATATTTCTAACAACAAGATATCTATATTAATGAACCACAAAAGGTACAAAAAACGAAGGATTTAACAGTTGATTTTTAATTGGTAATACCAATCCTCTATAAACTTGCACTTCATGGATAACTCTGTCTTCGTTTGCGTTCTTGGCGCTCTCGGCAGTTCTTTATAAATATTAAGTGCATCTTCAATAAAGAAATAGTATTAGAGGGTAATTGAGTTACTTTCACCCTCTTTACTTTTAGCTTATACACTTTTACTTTTTAAAATATATTCCTATGCCAGAATTACCATCAGTTGCTATTTGTATCCCTACCTATAACCAAGCTCAATATCTGCTAGAGTCTGTAGGTACTGCCGTAGCTCAAACTTATCCAAATGTAGAAGTCTGGGTTGCTGATAACGCCAGTACTGACAATACACCAGAGGTAATGGCACAGTTATGTCAGCAATTTCCTCAAATTCGATATTATCGTCATTCTGAAAATCTGGGAATGACCCCTAACTGTAATTGGGTTTTGAGTCAGCCCAAAACCGATTATGTGATCCGCCTTGATTCAGATGATGCGATCGCACCTCGTTATGTAGAGACTTTAGTAACTCTCATGCAAAAATATCCAGAGGCTGGCTGGGGTCATGTCGCCACTCAGGAAATTGACGAACGGGGCCAAAAACGAGCCATCCGTAGAGTCGTAAGAAAGCATGAGTTTCAAAGTGCAGATGATGCACTACAAGCATCAGTTTCGGGACTGCGGACTGCTTCTAGCATTTTTATATTTAAAGCTCAAGCTTTGCGAGAAGTTGGGTTTTATGGCGATGGCAGCCTTAAGTACAGCGAAGACTATGATTTAGCAGTGAGAATGTCCGATGCTGGATATGGCAATGTCTACTCGGATGATATCTTAGCTGAGTACCGCGTTTGGACAGATACCCAAAAAATACGTCCCAAGCGCAAAGGTGATCAACTGCAAGCTTATGTTTGGATTTACAAAAAAAGCTTCATGCCTGCCTTTCAAAGAAGAGGTTGGGATACCAAAGTTATTGATAAATGTCGGCAAAAGATGGCATTGATTCATGCTGCTGCTTGTTTTTCTCCGATTTTCACAACCGCAGAAAGAGCAGAACTAATTGCTTTATTAAAAGAATTGGGTGATTCGCCGGCATTGCGGTTGCGTATTTTTGCTTGCTCCTTTGGTCTTGGTCCGATGTTTGATTGGCAACATCACATGGAATTAAAATTAAAAGGTATGGTTAAAGGCTGGTTAAGTTGGCTCAAAAGTTCTTCAAAAGTTAGCGCAGGTGTCAGCCCATGATGATAATCAGCGTCATGATTCCTACCTACCGTCGTCCCCAGGATTTGGCGCGGTGTCTGGAAGCACTAGAGCAACAAACTCGTCAACCCGAACAAGTTGTGGTAGTGGTGCGTGACACAGATACTGATACTTGGTCTTTTCTCCAAGATTATCATCCCCAAGCCTTCAGCTTAGAAGCAGCGACAGTAAAAGTCCCTGGTGTAGTTGCCGCAATGAATGTAGGTTTAGATGCAGCCAGGGGAGATATGATCGCCATCACCGATGACGATGCTTCACCCCATCCAGATTGGTTGGCACGCATAGAAGCCCACTTTTTGTCTGATACTCACATCGGTGGTGTCGGTGGTCGGGATTTGGTGTACGTGGGTAATGAACTCATCTATAAAGGTGAGTCAGAAGTAGTAGGAAAATTACAGTGGTATGGACGTGTAATAGGCAACCACCACAAAGGTATCGGTGCAGCGCGAGAAGTAGACGTACTCAAAGGTGTGAATATGGCGTATCGTCGTAGTGCGATCGCCGGGCTACGCTTTGATGAACGTATGCTTGGTACAGGAGCGCAGGTACACTTTGAATTGGCATTTAGCCTAGCATTGCGGAGTCAAGGCTGGAAACTCATTTATGATCCCCTGATAGCTGTGGATCACTACCCAGCCCGGCGCTTTGATGAAGACCAACGTAATAACTTTAATCACCTTGCCTGGAAAAACGCTGTACACAATGAAACCCTAGCCCTACTGGAATACTTACCACCTTTGAGGCTAGTGATATTCATACTTTGGGCTACAGTTGTTGGTACACGTACGGCTTTTGGTTTGCTACAGTTATTGCGATTTTTGCCCCAGGAAAAAACCTTAGCATGGCAAAAATGGCTGGCATCTATGCAAGGACGCACACAAGCTTGGCAAACTTGGCTTTCTCGTCAAAGCTTCACATCATCAGCGAAAGCCCAGCAAGCTTCATGAAGGCAGAAGGCAGAGGGCAGATGGCAGATGGCAGATGGCAGAGGGCAGATGGCAGAAGGATAAATACTAATACTTCATACTTCACCCTACTCTACGAGAAGCCGAAGAAGGCGCGTCTACATACTTCATACTTCACCCTTCCCCCTTTACCGACTTCTGTAAGAAGTCTATTATGTTGGAGAACCCCGGTGACTTACAGGCAGGCTAATTTGACTAGTTACGCAACAACAAGCTCACAGCAACAACAACCACTACTAGGTTGGTTAGCAATTGTAGGGCTAGTGCTGGTTGTAGTAGCATCTACTTTTGCTGCTGGTGCGGCTGCTCGCCCAATTTATGTTGTGGGTACTTTAGGTGTAGGGATTTTCCTGTATCTGCGGTATCCCTTGCTTTATATTGGCTTGGTTTGGTGGATGTGGTTTCTTACACCCTTTATTAGTCGCCTTATAGATTACCGCAGTGGTTTTGATGCTAGTCGCTTTTTATTAGTATCACAATATTTAGTAACCCTCCTTACCTTACATACCGCCTTAAAAAATCTTCCCCAATCTTCTCGTAAAGGTGGAATGCCCTTTGTACTAGCGTTTTTGGGTGTATTTTATGGCTTCTTAATCGGATTTGTGAAAACTACACCCTTCACCGCAGCTAGGGGTATGTTAGATTGGTTAACCCCACTGAGTTTTGCTTTCTTTATATTTATCAAGTGGCGAGAATATCCCCAGTACCGTCAAAGCATGATCCGTATATTTCTCTGGGGAGTTTTGGTGACAGGGATTTACGGCGTTTTCCAGTTCATGACTGCTCCAGAGTGGGATAAGTTTTGGTTAGAAAGCACAAAACTCAAAAGTTTTGGAGATCCTGAACCTTTTAAAATTCGTGTTTGGAGTACGATGGCGTCGCCAGGACCTTTTGCCAGTATGATGATGACTGGCTTGCTGTTGCTATTTACTAGCACTGAATTTATACGTATTCCAGCCGCAGCAGCAGGTTACTTGGCGTTTTTGCTGACAATGGTGCGGACTTTGTGGGGATGCTGGGTAGTAGGAGTATTATCCCTGCTGTCTTCACTCAAACCAAAAATTCAAATGCGTCTGATGGTAACTGTTTTGGTTATGGCTATCTGCGTTGTGCCGTTGACTACTATGGAACCATTCTCTGAAGCAATTGCCACCCGCTTAGAAACTCTTAGTAATCTCGAAGATGATAACAGCGCTCAGGTGAGGCAAGGGATTTATCGAGACGGATTAACCAAAGCAATGACTAATATCTTGGGGAATGGCATCGGCAATACTTTCGTTGTGAATGAAAAAGGCGTCTTAGAACCAATTGTGATTGATAGCGGTATTTTAGATATGTTTTTTACGCTGGGTTGGTTTGGCGCTATTTTTTATTTGGGTGGATTAATTTTGCTGTTGTTTCAGGTATTCCAATTTACAGAACCAAGTTTTGATCCTTTTATGGCTGCTGCGCGTGCCATTGCTCTTGCTGGTTTTGCGAGTCTCCCACTTGGTAGTGCAATGCTCGGAGTTTCTGGTATGATGCTTTGGGGATTTTTAGCTATTGTCTTGGCAGGACACAAGTATTATGTAAACCAACGCAATCCTGGGGTAAACTAATCGGCTTTAACAGTTAACAGTTATCAGTTATCAGTCAAAAGTGATCAATTACTGATCACTGTTCACTGGTAACTGATTGAAGCTGTTTACTAGCGAGCGAGTTTTTGTCTATCACTATCATCGGCACACCACCAGTAGGTGTAGTAGCAACGCCACGACGGACAGGACGTATAGGACGATGATTTACCAAATCTAGTTGCCAGTGTGACAAAATATTTGCCAAGACAAGTTTCATTTCAAACAGTGCAAAAGCCATACCTATACAGCGACGGCTACCACCACCAAAAGGTAAAAATTCGTAGGGTGAAAATTGTCTCTCTAAAAAGCGTTCTGGTTGAAACTGCTTTGGTTGTGGATAGATATCCTCACGGTGATGGGCTAAATAAATACAAGGTGCGAAATACGTACCCGGCTCAAAGTTGTAACCCATTAGCTGCAATGGTGATTTTAAAATGCGAGTAAAAGTAAACAGACCAATGGGGTATATACGCAGTGTTTCTTGGCAAACTGCCGTGAGATAGGGTAACTTAACAATCTCGCTAGGATCTGGATGATCACCAATGCTTGCCAGTTCTTGTAAAAGTTTTTCCTTGACTGTCGGTTGCTTATGAATCCAATATAAAGCCCATGCTAAAGCAGAAGCGGTAGTTTCATGACCTGCCAAGAGTAATGTCATTAATTCGTCGCGCAATTGTTGATCTGTCATTGTTTGTCCAGATGCATCACGCGCCGACATCATTAAACTCAAGATATCTTCACCAGATGAGTGGGATTGCTGACGGCGTTCTTGAATTTCGGCATAGATTAGTTTGTCCACTTGCTCTCGCTGGCGGATAAAGCGTCCCCAAGGACTCCAAGAACCTAAATCTTTTTGCAGTACCTTCAGAAACAAGAAACTCGACTTAATTGGTGAGTCAAAAGTATCGAGTATCTTGCTCAGAAGTCGCTGCAACTCCTCGAAACGTTGTCCTTCATCCACACCAAAAACAGCACGGAGGATAACTCGCAGGGAAATTTCTTGCAGGATGGAACGGGCGACGAAAGTCTTACCGATAGTCCAATGAGCAGTAACTTTCTCGGTGATGTCACAAATTAACTGACCGTAGGTTCGCATTCTCTCCCCATGAAAAGGAGGAGTCAATAAACGTCGCTGACTTTGGTGGCGATCGCCATCCATTAATAACAGCGAGTAATCACCTACTAAAGGATGTAAAATCTGATTAGCTTGTCCAGCATCAAACGATTTGGAGTCAGCAGTCAAAATTTCTTGAATTGCCTGGGGATGACTCACAACAACTAATGGCGGAAACCCAGTTATGCGAGTGGTAAAGCAGTCTCCGTAACGCTTGGCGTTTTCTTCTAAAGTTTCTAGAGGACGAAGCAGTACATTGATAAGTTGTACTAAGGGTAGTGTACGTGGGCCATCAGGGAGTTTCATAATAGCTTTTTTAAAACAGTTTAGATTTAGACAGTTTTACAACCACCATTACCTAAACTATCAAAATTCATCCAGAAATAGCTTCTGGTATACGAGACTCGACTTGACGCTGATTGTTCACAACCATTTGAATGGGACGATCTGGCCCTGTTACCAAGCCTCGACGCTTTGGTTTAACATTAGAGTTATCTACTAGTCCTAATTCTAAACGTGAAAGAATTGTCGCTAGTATTAATTTCATTTCAAATTGAGCAAAAGCCGCACCGATACAACGCTTTGCACCACCACCAAAGGGTAAAAATTCGTAGGGTGAAAATTGTCTCTCTAAAAAGCGTTCTGGTTTAAATTGCTTTGGTTGTGGGTATAAATCTTCACGTTGATGAGTGAGATAAATAGATCCTATTACCCGTGTACCTGGTTCGAGTTCGTATCCACATAAAGATAAGGGTTGCTGAACTACACGGGGAAAAGTCAGCATTCCTACAGGGTAGATACGCAAGCTTTCGTTACACACTGCATTGAGATAGGGTAACTTGAAAATACTATTAGAGTCAGAGCGATCGCTAACACTATCAAGTTCTTGTAATAGCTTTTCGCGTACTGCTGGCAATTTGTGAATCCAGTATAATGTCCAAGTTACGGCTGTAGCAGTAGTTTCATGACCTGCTGTTAACAAAGTCATTAACTCATCACTTAACTCTGCATCGGTCATCGGTTGACCTGTTTCATCCCGTGCTGCAATCAATAAACTTAGGACATCTGTATGTGAAGAGTTAGCTTCTTCTCGCCGTGCTTGAATTTCTTCGTGTAGAAGTTGGTAAACTCGCGATCGCCGACGTAGGAAGATTCCCCAAGGAGTCAACGGGCCTAAATCTTTTTGTAAAGCCGGAAAATAAAGCATCAAAGCCCGTAAAGGCGAACTGCCGCCGCGATTGAGCATTAAAGTCAAAAGTTCTTCCAATTCTTGAGCGCGGGGACTATCATACAATCCAAACACTGCTTGCATGATAATCCGCATTGTGATCGCCTGCATGGCAGGATGGACATAAAATGTTTGACCTATTTGCCACTGGCTAATAATTTCTTCTGTAACCTTGGTAATTACTTGAGCATAGGTTCGCATTCTCTCACCGTGAAAAGGAGGCATCAACAACTGACGTTGACGCCGATGCACTTCACCACTAACAGTAATTACAGAATTCTTACCGACAAAAGATTCAAATAACGGATCGCCGGGGGCTGCAAATTCTTTAGTATCGCTAGTCAAGATCTGCTGTAGCGCTTGGGGATTACTCACAAAAACTACAGGGCCTGTTAACTGTAATGTAAAGATATCTCCATAACGCTGAGTACAGTCTTCCATATATTTCATAGGACTATTGATCCACTGAAACATCTGTACTAGCTGAGGGGTTTTTGGGCCGTTTGGTAGTTTCATACGCTTTTTTTGCTGCATTGCTGCTTTATGCCACTGCTATTAAGTGTAGTAAATTCAGGGCTAATGCGAGTTTGGCAAATTCAGGTGTATGAGCAAGCGATCGCAAACTAATTACATATCACACTACCCTTCATCGTGTAATGTTAAGTTGCACTCAAATGAAAAATTTTGCGACCCTGATGATTTATAAAAAAATACTTAAAACCGAGTGTAAATAGCTTCGTCATTCTCCCATCCAACACCTTGGCAAAAGTCATCTACCCAGGAGGTGAGTCGAGATTTTTGCTTCGCAGGTACTTGATTAACACGATCTGTCAGGTCTTGTTGTGGTATATGTGCTAACTTAGGTTTGTTGTCCACCCTACTGCTAGCAATTACAGATGATACTGGCTGACTTTCCTTTTTAATATTACTAATAAGTAGGAGCGATCGCACAGGTTTACTAATTTTTTCGGTTTTACTAATTACTGTCAGCAGTGGCACAGACTTACTATTGCTTTCAGCTTTAGCAATAACTGCAAGTGCAGGTAAAGCTTTGACGTTGTTGGTTTTATCAATGACTGCTAAAGCAGGTACCTGCATACTTCTACCTTCAAATTTACTTACCACACTCAGCAATGGTACAGATTTTTTTGGATTTTGTATTTGTGTATTTTCTATACCTTCTTGGGATGAGGGTAACTTCCCTGATGCAATTGTAGTTTGAGGTTGGGAATCAACCTTTCCATTAGTTGAGGTTTCGGTAAGTATTTTCTGCTGGACTATATCTGTATCGTTATGGTCTTCTGCAATTAAATGTAATTGTTCTTCAGGATTAAAATTCAAACCCAAAGCTGTAACTATTTTATCGGGGTTATTATAGAGTTCCGAAAGCAAAGGCAAAATTTCATCTAGTTCTGGTTCTAAAACTGAAATAGTTGCCAAAATAAAGCCAGAGGAAGGGCGACGTTGTCCATCGTAAGTTCCCCAGATTCGTATTTTTACTAACCAGGGACGATTTTGAAAATAATATTTTACCCACTTTAGTTTTAAGGATTCACGTAGCTGTTGAATATTCATGAAATGTCTCGCTTCAGTCAACAAAAGTGCTGGCAGAAATTCCTACAGGTAATGAATAAAACTTATTTGTTAAATTTCTTGCACAAATTATTTTTTACCCCACCCTAACCTTCCTCGCAAGCGGGTAGGGAAGAACTAAATTTATTGTTTTTGTCCCTGAGAATGAAACCGATGATAGAGCATCTTGGTGACAACTTGATTACCCAACAAATGCTGTTCAACTATTAAAGGTACTTCACTAGGACGAACGCCACTGTACCAAACCATATCTGGCAATACCAACACCATTGGCCCATTGCCGCATTGTCCCAAACAACTGCTACCGATTACCATTACACCAGGCATAGCTATAGCCTTAAAAGCAGCTAATACTTTGGCAGATCCTTGCTTACGACAAGTACGATTTTGGCAGACGCGAACACATTTCATTTTTGATAGTGGTTAGTGGTTAATGGTTAGTAGTTAGTGGTTGTTTCAAACAAAAATCTAAGGGAGACGCTGCGTGTAGATGCACTCTGCACGGCTTCAGTACGTCTATACCCAACTACTACTAACTACTAACCACTAACTACTAACTATTCAGGTAAAAGTCCCTTTGATTGTAACCATTCACGGTTAAATATGCGTGACTGATAGCGGGAACCACTGTCACACAAAATGGTAACTATAGTATGTCCTGGCCCCATCTGTTTTGCTAAAGCTACAGCTGCGGCTACATTGATACCTGTAGAACCACCCATAAATAAACCATCTTTTCGCAGCAGTTGATAAACTACCCGTAAGGCTTCTTCGTCATGAATTTGAATGGCATCATCAGCTGGTGCGCCTTCCATGTTAGCGGTGATGCGACTATTACCAATACCTTCTGTGATGGAATTGCCTTCCATCTTGATTTCGCCTGTTTTGATATAGCTGTAAAGTCCGCTACCCATCGGGTCAGCAACTACACATTTAATATCTGGATTTTTTTCTTTGAGGAACAGCGAGACTCCTGCATAAGTGCCGCCAGTCCCGGTTGCTGCCACCCAACCGTCTATTGTACCGTCTGTTTGTGTCCAAATTTCTGGGCCTGTGGTTTCGTAGTGGGCGCGACGGTTGGCTAAATTATCAAATTGATTTGCCCAAATCGCATTTTCCATTTCACTAGCGACTCTACCAGATAACTTAACATAGTTATTGGGGTCTTTATAGGGTACAGCAGGGACGGGACGAACTTCTGCACCTAATGCCCTCAAAGCATCCATTTTTTCTTGAGACTGGGTATCAGGAATGATAATCAGGCATTTGTAGCCTTTGGCGTTACATATGTGTGCTAATCCAATACCAGTATTGCCTGCTGTTCCTTCTACAACTGTGCCACCAGGTTTCAGTAAGTCTTTTTCTTCTGCATCTTGAATAATATAAAGTGCAGCGCGGTCTTTCACAGAACCACCGGGATTGAGAAATTCGGCCTTACCCAGAATTTCACAGCCAGTTTCTTCACAAAAGCTATTTAACCGAATCAGTGGTGTGTTGCCAACAGTTCCTACAAAGCCGTTTTTAATATCCATATCTGAATTTACCTGAGTTCTTATAAAAATTTTTACTTATAGTGGTGCTAGTTCTAAGAGTCATTCTTTTTTTTGCTAAGTACTGCTGGCTTCTAATCCGGAATTTAAATACGAGCTGTTGAATCTACGTTCAGAAATAAATTGAAAAAACAAATAGTAATTGCACTGTTGACTCAGTTATATTAGTAATTTAATTTACAAATGTGTACCGAGGAGAGTTGACATGATGTTACTATTGCAAATGGAGTAAGCTAAGTGGAAAATCCAGAAGATAAATATAAGTATCTTGAATGCATAGAGCGTCAACTCCAAGAAAAAGAAGCAAAACTACAACTTAAAAAATCAGAAGCTGAGGTTCATCAAACTGTTAAACATCAACATGAAGCTTCGGGTAAACTTTGGCAAAAAAAACTTCTTCTTGGACTAAAGTTATTTGCTTTAGGAATTATAGCAATTGTCGCTGTCAAAGTCGCGTCATTTCTAGCTGGAGTAATTATTGTCGGAACACTCGCATTCGTTGCATACAAACTATTTACTAGTTCTCAGAAATAACAATATTTGCTAGAAACTAATCAAAATGAATAATCAAAACACCACAGATAGCTTACTCCATGATTTAGAGCATGTTTTCCAAGTCCGCTCGCAAGTGGCTATTTCTTTAGAGCAAATAGCCGAAACTATAGATAAAGCAGAATTGGCAGGAGATACTGCTTCAGGTAAACTAAGTTTAGAACGTGATATAGAAGATATTAAAGTTGCTACTAAAAATCTCCGTCAAGGTGTATTTCGTCTCTTGATTTTAGGAGACATGAAGCGAGGTAAAAGTACATTACTTAACGCTTTAATAGGTGAAAAAGTTTTACCGAGTGATGTTAACCCTTGTACGGCTTTATTAACAGTTTTACGTTACAGTTCTGAGAAAAAAGTTACAGTTTATTTTAATAATGGTAAAAGTCCACAGAATTTAGATTTTGATACATTTAAACATAAGTATACAATTGATCCAGCCGAGGCTAAAAAACTAGAGCAAGAAAAAAAACAGGCATTTCCTGATGTGAGTCATGCAGTGGTTGAGTATCCTTTAGCACTGTTAGAAAAAGGCATTGAAATTGTTGATAGTCCTGGATTAAATGATACAGAAGCACGCAACTAATTGTCTTTAGGTTATATAAATAATTGCCATGCGATTTTGTTTATGATGCGAGCATCTCAACCTTGTACTTTAGGTGAGCGGCGTTATCTGGAAAACTATATTAAGGGTAGAGGATTGTCAGTTTTCTTTTTAATTAACGCTTGGGATCAGGTACGTGAAGCCTTGATTGATCCGGAAGATGAAGAGGAGTTAAAAGAAGCTGAACAAAGACTGCGACAAGTTTTTAAAGCGAATTTAGCTGAGTATTGTATTGTAGACGGTCAAGATATTTATGACGAGCGAGTATTTGAAATCTCTGCAATTCAAGCTTTACGCCGACGCTTAAAAAAGCCTCAAGCTTCTGTTGAAGGAACCGGTTTCCCTAAGTTTATGAAAGCACTCAATACCTTCCTCACCAGAGAAAGAGCGATCGCAGAACTCAGACAAGTACGCACCTTAGCCAGACAAGCGTGCGATCGCACTCGTGAAGCAGTTAAAAGGCGCATTCCGTTACTAGAACAGGATGTCAAGCAATTGCGGGAACACATTAACTCTGTTGAACCAGAATTTAATAAACTTACCAGCATCCGCGATCAATTCCAGCAAGAAATCAGAAATACCAGAGATACTCAAGCTAGAAAAGTTGCTGATTCATTCAAAACCTACGTTTTAAACTTAGGTAATACCTTTGAAACAGATTTTCTTTGCTATCAACCAGAATTAAACTTACTCGATTTCCTCAGCAGTGGTAAACGAGAAGCATTTAACGCCGCACTCCAACAAGCCTTTGAACAATACATCACTGACAAATTTGCAGCTTGAACTTTAACAGCTGAACAAGAAATCAATACAGCTTTTACTCAACTATCAAGAAGCGCATCAAAATATGGCGCTTCTTACAATCAAGTAACTGATAGCATCACAGAAAAATTAACAGGAGAAAAAGTTAAAGTTAACACAACCACTACCACAGAAGAAGATAATTCTCCCGCCTGGGCAAAATGGGCGATGGGATTATTATCATTATCTAGAAGAAACTTAGCTGGTTTTGCTATGGCGGGTGCTGGATTTGATTGGAAAAATATCCTGTTGAATTACTTTACTGTTATTGGCATTGGTAGCATAATGACCGCAGTCACAGGAATTTTTCTTGGCCCCATTGGATTTGCTTTATTAGGTTTAGGTGTAGGCTTCTTACAAGCAGATCAAGCACGCAAAGAATTAGTCAAAACAACAAAAAAAGAGTTAGTCAAATACCTGCCACAAGTTGCAAGCGAACAATGGCATACTGTTCATAATGCAGTCAAAGAATGTTTTGATTCTTATGAAAAAGAAGTAAGTCAGCGGATTAACGATGATATGAATGCTCGCAAATCTGAGTTAGATAATTTGCTTAAACAAAAAGAAACTCGGGAAATTAATCGCGATGCAGAACTTCAGCGTTTGCAAACTCTAGAAGAAAATGTCTTTGAGCATTTGCAGAATGTTGAGTCTGCATACAGCAATTTATTAGCTTACTACAGCTAGGTTGAACTAAGAATTTTACTTAGTGTCTTGGTGTCTTAGTGGTTAAAAAATACCTTCTTCACCACAAAGACACTAAGACACAAAGGTAATAATTTATTTTCCCACTCAGTTTGGGAATAAGGAAAAGATAGATGAGTAATGATTATAAACTATTTATAGATATTCTCAAATCTGCTGCTAAGTTATTAGATTTGCATCCAGAATCACAATTACATCAAGATATTATTACTATATCCAATTATCTTACTAATCCCAATTTTCGGATTGCAGTATTTGGCCCTTTTAATCATGGTAAGTCAACTTTATTAAATGCCATATTGGGAACTCGGGCTTTACCAATAGATTTGATTCCCACCACAGGCCCGGCTATTACTATGAAGTATGGTACTGATTTACGTAGTCGTATTACTTTGGTAAATGGTACAGAAATTTATCGTAGTGGTACAGAAGTTTTAAAGCAATTTGCCATTCTAGATAATGACAGGCGGATGCGAAATGATGTTGCATATGTGGAAGTTTTTTGTCCGCATCCTTTTTTAGATACGGGTGTAGAATTTCTGGATTTACCAGGAACTAATGACACAGAAGAACAAGATAATTTAGTGCGATCGCAACTATTAGGTGCTGATTTAGTTGTGCAGTTACTTGATGCACGCAAGTTAATGACTTTAGGTGAACGAGAAAATTTACGAGATTGGCTGTTAGATCGTAATATTAAAACTGTGATTTTTGTTGTTAATTTTCTAAATTTACTTGATGAAGGAGAACAAAAAGAAGTTCAAAATCGTCTACGCTTCGTTGCTGAAAGTTTTCGAGCTGATTTACTATCAGGATTTAGCAATTTATATCGTGTTGATGCTTTACCAGCGTTAAGAGCAAGATTAAAGGGAGATGTAGCAGCAGCTAATACTAGCGGTTTAGTAGCTTTTGAAATAGCTTTACAAAATATCGTCGCAATCCTGCAAAAAAATCACAGGAGTGTACGTTTACCAAGAATAAAGTTTATTACATCTGAAGTTCAACACTCATTAAAAGCAAAGATTGTTACTTTGCAGAGTGAAATTAATGATTTTGAAAATAAATGCCAGGAAAAAAATAATCTGAAACAACGTGCAGTAAGCATCATTAAACAGGGTTTTAATAATAGTTTTGAGAAATTACATGCTTGGTTGAGTTTAGCAAATTTAAGAGAAAAATATCAAGCTGATGCGGCGATCGCTTTGGCAGAGAATCTATTTATAAGTTGGGAAATAAATAATATTAAAAAAGACTTTAACGAGTTGCGATCATCTTTAGTAGAATGGTTAGAAAAAGCATACAATTTTTTTCAGGAACAACAACCGGAAAACTTATTAATTTCTTTTCCTCCTCAACCACAAATCACTATACCTCCTAAACCAAATCATACTAATGATTTAGGTGATCCTGGAACTATTGCTGTTGGTGGTAGTATTGGTTGGTTATTGGGTGGGCCTTTAGGAGCAGCTGTTGTTGGTAGTATTACTTATTTAGTCAACAAGAATATACAACAAGATGAAAAGATAACACGAGAATCCTATCATCAACAAGTAGCAAAAATATGTATAGATGCTGTTGATGTTTATTTGAGTAGCTTCAGCATTCAAGGGTTATCAGCTTTAGCTAATTATGAGAAGCAAACTGAACAAGTGATTAGATTTACCCCTGAATCAGAACCACAAGAAGTAACTCAAAAACGTCAAAAATTACAAGATTGGCAAAATAGCTTAAACCAGTTAAATCGAGAATTAGAAAAGACCTTGGGAATTTCTATCCCTCGTGAATTAGAAGTAGAAATCAAAATACCAACAGCAAAAGCAAGACAATCAGTATATAGTTTTTCAGGAGTAGGTATTAAAGAGGATGTGGGGACACATCGACAAACACAGACAAGAAAACAGGAAAATACAACTCAACAAACAAAAACTAAAAATTCTTCTGCATCTGTTCCACCTCCACCCAAACCAGAAGACTTAGAGGCAAAATTTCGTGCTTGGGAACTGGATCAAGAAATAGCACAAATGAAAGCGGAAATGCGATCGCCTAATTCTCAAACTAGCAAGCAGCATCAAAATCAAAGTCAACAAGCACCCCATCAATCTAAAACCCAAGCAGAAAAAGATAAAATCACTCGCGCTTACACGAGTTTAGGATTACAACCGAGTGCTTCCTTAGTCGAAAAAAAGCAGGCTTATAAAACTTTAGTCAAAAAATGGCACCCAGACTTGTTTGTGGACAAACCGCAATTGCAACAACAAGCACAAGATAAAATGCGATTGATTAACGAAGCTTACAAAATATTATTGGAAATTAGTAACTAAGTCTAACGTGAATTAAAACTATGGCAAAAATCCTGTTTTTAAAGCCATAAAAGCGTAAGCGGCTTTCAGCAGGGTACACAATGCCACTGATAATCTATCTGTGTTCATCTGTGTTCATCTGTGTTCGTTAAACAAAATCAAATTTTGGACAATTGCCAAAAAACCCCACCTTCTCAATGAAGGCGAGGTTCATTCAATCAGTCCAATTATTTATTTGGCTGAGGAGTCATCCGCAAATAAGGCTTAATTTCCTGATAACCTTTGGGGAATTTTTCCTTCAATACTTCTGGATCTTTGAGTGAAGGAACAATTACGCAATCGTCACCATCTTTCCAATCAGCTGGAGTGGCGACGCTGTAGTTATCAGTTAGTTGCAGCGAATCAATCACTCGCAAAATTTCATCAAAATTGCGCCCAGTGCTGGGAGGATAAGTCAGGGTAAGACGCAACTTCTTGTTGGGGTCAATGATAAATACCGTCCGTACCGTCACGCTAGCGTTGGCGTTGGGGTGAATCATATCGTAAAGATCAGAAACTTTACGATCAGCATCTGCCAGAATTGGGTAGTTTAGTTTAGTGTTCTGTGTTTCTTCGATGTCTCCTACCCATCCTGTGTGGGAGTCAACATCATCAACACTCAGGGCGATTACTTTCACATTGCGCTGATCAAATTCTGGCTTGAGTTTGGCAACGGTTCCTAACTCAGTTGTGCAAACTGGTGTATAGTCTGCGGGATGGGAGAACAGCACTACCCAGCTGTCACCCGCCCATTCATAAAAGTCAATATCGCCATCTGTGGAGGCTTGGGTAAAGTTCGGTACTGTATCACCTAGACGGAGAGCCATGCTTGATTCCCTAGTGGATAAAAAAGGATACGTGTTCTATTTTGCCATGATGACATAGAACACCGGTTCTCCGATAGAGCTATTGTGGTTCGCAACAAAATTTTAGGTAACTAAATCACAATTTAGCTAAACGTTAAGCATATACGTGAGTAATTTTAAAGTCCTTAATAGTCTCTGAGTAGATAAAATTTTATATCGGGGTAATTCTATATAATCCTGGTCAACAACCAGTCACAGTAGACGTATTACAAGCGGCGAGTTATTTAATGCAAGATACACCGTTTTTTACCCTACCGCCTTTCTTAGATAATAATGATGGCAAGGTTTACTCAGGGCCGGGAAATCGTGCTGTCAGTGATGTACTGTGGAGGACACGCTAAACTGATTTTCCAGCCAAGCTAGTGATTCCCCGAGGTCAAAGCCGGATGTTGCTCAATCATCCTATACCAGTACGTAATTTAGAAAAACCTGTAAATGGTCGTTCTAGTTTTATGCGGCTGCGGAGTAGTAATAAAATATACGCAGCTAGCTTAGCAATTTTTGCCAAGAAAAACCCTGATGGTAGCGATCGCGCTGAATCACTGGTAACTGATAACTGACTATCTCCTACCTAGTTGATGTCATAATTTGAAATTGATTTACAATCAGGGCTAATGTCAACATACCTAAAATTGTCATCAACCCCGCAGGCATGAACTTACGCGTTTTAGCTAATCTAAATGCAAAAACAACTATTAATACAGCTGTAACAATAGCTGCTAAAGTCAAACCCCAACTTTGACCTTGAAGTTGTACAAAAGCCGAAAAGATAAGTATTAAACCACTGATACTACCACTAAAAAGTGAAATATTACTACCAGCTGTTATGTAACCTAAAATACCACCTAATATTGACAAGATGCCGTAAGCAAGGGCGGCAAGAATACCTATATTCATATACCTATGTAGATTCTGATTTTCCTACAAGCCTCGGCAGACAATTTAGCATAGCTGTTTAGCCAAGTAACCCAATTGATTGATGGATAATCAAGTGATGCCTACGGCAAGCAATTCGTCTTACGCTAAGGTTCAATTTCTCCAACGTCAAGCAGCTTCTCTTTTACTCTACCAATCTGTCCTACAAACAGAAGTAGGTGTAGCATTTGTTGATCTGTTGCAAGCTATTCGTTATAGTGAAGCGGATGCTAGAAGTTGCCTGCAAGCTTATGGCAGTTACTTTAGAGCTTTAGCAGCGAAAAATCAAAACTGGGAAGAATATCTGATTACTCAAATTCTCAAAGCTGAGAATCCTTTTACAAAACAAGCTCAACAGCAAGAGTTTGAGAATTTGCCGATCGCTTTGGTAGCAGCTGCAAAACATGATTTACTAGCACTACAACATTTGTATGAATGTAGTAGTGCTGTTTTGAGTGAATGGGTACAGAATATCGCTCATTTACCTGTCTCACCCGTAGTCTGGTATCTAGAACAGTCTGGTACAGCAGGTATAAAAACACAATTTATTACTTATCTACAACAGTTAGAAAATTGGGCAGATGCTGTAGAAGATTTGGCCGCATACTATCGGCAGTATGGCACGGGTTTGTTTGCCCAGTATCAGGCCCTACGTTGGCAAGATGGTCAGTTTTTGGGTATACCTTATCCTGATCCAGTTAAATTAAGCGAACTTGTGGGTTATGAGTCGCAAAAAGAAGCTTTGTTGAAAAATACAGAATTTTTATTGTCAGGACAGACAGCACTGCACGTATTACTATATGGTAGCCGTGGTTCTGGTAAATCCTCTTTAGTTAAAGCTTTACTGAATGAGTATGGAGAATCTAACCTGCGATTGGTGGAAGTGACAAAATCACAACTGCAAGATTTACCAGTGATTGTGGAACATTTACGAGGAGAACTACATAAATTTATTATCTTTGTTGATGATCTTTCCTTTGAGGAAGATGATGATGCTTTTAAGGCTTTAAAAATGGTGTTAGAAGGGAATTTAACGGCACGTCCCCAAAATATCGTGGTGTACGCTACTTCTAACCGTCGTCACTTGGTGCGAGAGTTTTTCGCTGATCGACCTGCTCCCCGCGATCATAATGAAGTTCATGCTTGGGATACAATGCAGGAAAAACTTTCCTTTAGCGATCGCTTTGGTCTGACACTCACTTTTGAGGGAGCTGATCAGAAAACTTATCTCAAAATTATCCGGCATCTTGCAGATTTAGCAGGAATTAATATCAGTCAGTCAGATTTAGAATACAAAGCTTTACAATGGGCAACTCGTCATAATGGTCGTTCTGGAAGAACAGCACGGCAATTTGTAGATTTTTTAAAAGCAGAGATGACTGTTAGTGCACTCCAAGTTAAAAGTAAAAAAGAAAAATAGAGAAAAATGCTCAAAACCAGCAATATGCAATCAGCAATAGTAAGTAATCGACTTATTCTCGGTGTAGTTGCCTTTGGTGCGAGTTTTGGTCTTGGTTTAGTCTTTAGTTGGGATCTCAAAAATGCCTTCCTCACAGGCATCATCACCATATTTTCCACTTATCTCGCAGCCTTATTTATAGATAAGCGACGCCGAGCCAGTGAAATGCTAGTTCTAGATTCTCTCCATAGACGTATTAAAGAATTGGAGGGTTTGAAATCTCGTGTAGTTGCAGAGGTTAATCAACTAGAGGCTCATCACTCCTTATTGTATCAAGAATCTAATAAATTACAAAATCAAATAGTTGAACGCCGAAATCAAAGAGATAGTCTTAACCGAGAGTTAAGCAGTTATATTATTGAAAAAAAACAGTTGGAAGCACAAATTAACCAATTGCAAAATGAAATTCAAGAATTAGAAAAAGCAAAATTAGAACAGAATAATTCCCTATCTGCGATTAATGCTGAAAAACGTCGCTTGGAATTGAATTGTAGTGTATCTAAAGCTGAAATAAATCAGTTACACAATCAACTGTGTGAACTGTTGCAGCAAAGGCAAGATTTAGAAAGCAATTTAACTCTTCTAGAAAGACTTAAACCCCAACTAGAAGAAAAATTATATGAGATGAGACTTCAAGTTCAAGAACTAGAAGCAGCAAATCAGCAACAAAATCAATTGTTGATAGACAAAAAACTAGAAACAGAAAATATAGAAATTAATCTAAATTCTTTAAAAGCACAAGTAGCAGAACAACAAAACCAAATTCAACAATTACAAAGTCAAATTTCCTTGTTACAAGATGAGCGCGATCATTTACAAAGCCAAGTATGGGAATTATTACAACAGATAGAAAGTTTAGAATCAAATAACGTATTAGAAAAAAATCAAGAAGAAGATGTAGATATATTTCCTTTTGCTGATTTGCTGGACACAGTAAATGATATAGATGTATCTCACAATTTAGAAGAACTACCATCAGAATGGAGTAATTTTCTCGATAAAATCTCTGAGTCCGAAATTCAAGCATTAAAAGCGATTATAGAAGATGAGAATCCTAATGGTGCTATAAAAAAAATAGCTGAAGCTAATATTACTATGCCAAATTTATTAATTGATTCGATCAATGAAAAGGCTAATAACACTATTGGTGAATTGATCATCGATCCCAACACGGCAATTCCAGAGATTTATCCAGAATATCAAAGTGATGTGAAAAGAGCGATCGCAACTTATAAAATCATTAAGTAGAAGCTCAGCATGTGGGCGATAATTATAGTATTTTTCTGAAAAAATTACTCAATAAAACCCTAACTTAGCTGCTTTCTTTCCCATACACCCCTATACCCTTATCCCGCTACACCCTTATTTCTTGATATTTCTTGACGCTACTCTCTATGAAAGTAAAGCTCACCTTCGAGCTAAAATACATGGAGGTGAGGTGAATTTACATGGCAAAGCTCAAAATCTCGAAAAAAGTCTCCACTGCGATCGTCAATTCTCTTGGTGCGGGAGTTGTACCAAGGGTAGGGCTAGAACATATAGCAGTAGGTCGGGAAAAAGAACTACAAAGCCTATTACAAAACCTCAATGACATTGCAGAAGGGGTAGCAGCTTTTCGCTTCATAATTGGGAACTATGGTTCAGGTAAAAGCTTCATGCTACAGTTACTTCGCAATCATGCTATGGAACAAGGATTTGTAGTTACTGATGCTGACCTATGTTCAGAACGTCGGCTTGCAGGAACCAACAATGAAGGTTTAGCAACTTATCGAGAATTAATGAGTCGCCTTGCTACAAAAACTCGCCCTGATGGCGGTGCTTTAGTAGCAATTTTAGAGGGATGGATTAATAAAATTCAACAAGAAGTTGCCAAAGAAACTGGAATGCGTCCTAATGATGATGGTTTTGATGACCAAGTAGAAGAGAAAATAAGGGAAGTAATTAAGTATATAGAAGACTTAGTTCACGGTTTTGATTTTGGCAACGTGATCATTGCTTATTGGCGCAGTTACCGTCTAGATGATGATGAATTAAAAAATGCTGCATTGCGTTGGCTACGAGGAGAATATAGCACTAAAACAGAAGCTAAAGCAGCTTTAGGAGTGCGAGTTATCATTGATGATGATAGTTGGTATGACTACGTTAAACTCATAGCTAAATTTACTGCTGAAATTGGCTATAAAGGACTTCTAGTGTTGTTAGATGAAGCCGCAAATATATATCAAATTCCTACGACTGTAACTCGCGAAAAAAATTACAACAGGTTGCTAGGAATCTTCAACGATACTATGCAGTGCAAAGCGGAACACTTAGGTATTTTTATAGGCGGAACAACAAAATTTTTAGAAGATCCAAATCGTGGACTGTTTGCAGATCCTGCTTGGCGAAGACGCACAAAAGAAAGTCGTTTTGTCATACAAGCTGGCGTACAAGAATTTTTAGGCCCTGTGATGCGGCTCAATCCCTTAAGCCAAGAAGAAATTTTGTTGCTTCTGCAAAGAATAACAGAAATTCATGCCTTTAATTTCGGATATACACAGACTTTAAAAACTGCTGATTTAAAAGCATTTGTACAAGAAATAGTCAATCGCTTGGGTGCAGCAGCGTTGCTAACTCCAGGCGAAATTGTTCGGGATTTTATCAGTGTATTGAATATACTTTACCAAAATCCCGGCAAGGCTTTCCAGGAATTAATTCATGGTGCTGAATTTAAACCTACTGTTGTGGGTAAAGACTCCGATACAGATGATGACGTTGCAGAGTTTAGTCTCTAATTAAGTGATAACAGTGCGATCGCGCTTTCAGCCATCCGTGGACTTGTCTGGTTAGCGATCGCTTACAACTTGAGTCATCGCTAATGGGTCAATTACCAATTACCCATTATCTATTTATACCAATTCAAATAATGTTTGCGACAGATAACCCCACCTACTTAACGGCACCCCCCTTGCTAAGGGGAGGGTTGGGGTGGGGTCTTATATAATCCATGTGTTGTATTCTTTTTTTAATTGGTATTAGTTATTTTCACTTACTTACTAGCCATTTAACCCTCTGATTTCCGTTGTATTACTGATGGCTGCTGGCAAGAAATTTTGGTTAATCTAGTAAAACTATATTACTTTGAGGCACAGTATCATTATTGGGGAATATGAATTCCGACAGACTAAACATAAGTTTTGTCTACTTTCTTTGTAGGACTGAAAAAAAGTAGAAAATCTGTAAATCAAATTTACATTGAATCTATCGTCTAAGCTTCTGCCTTTGGGTATAAACTACCCATTTATTCAAAGGTTATATAGGCTACGTTTTTTATTGATAAATTATGCCAAAATATACAAGGCAAATAATTGTACACTGTACACCCTATGGCTAAATTTAAAGTCTTTACGCCTCAATACCTTTCAACTTAGCCTTGATCCCTGAATGGTTTTAGCTAAAATCAAGCCTGGGTAAAGTTTGATTACTATGTATCACATTGTTAACAAAATAATTGAAAAAGATAACACAAAAATAAAATAAATCTAAAGCAAAATCCTTCTTGGGGATCGCTATAACCTATATATAAATATGCTTTTTGGTACAAAACAGCATTGATATGTGTATGCAAAATTAGATCATGTGAATAAGCCTTAGAAGGCAACTATATATGAAAAACATTAAATACTTAACTTCTGCTTGTAAATATTGTCGATATTACCAGCCTGAAGGACGTCGTGGTGGCATGTGTCAACAGTTGGGAGCGCCAGTACAAGCTTCTTGGAAAGCTTGCTCTCTAGCATTACCACCATTTGCTCCTTCTTGGGAAAAATTGGAAGATGTTTGGAGTTTACCAGATGCTACACCAGCTTTAATATCAGAAATAAATAAAACTGTAACTCTCACAGAGGAAGTAGTTAGTTGTACTTCTGAACAACCAAAAGTAAAGGTAATGATCCATTAGCTTTTGCCAGTGAGTTGGAAGCAATCAAGTAGTGGAAGCACAACATATTTAACACATTCATCAAGGTAAAAAAACAGAGCCCCCTTTAAATTCGTCTTTTTAAATTGTGGTGTAGAAAAAGTGAGTAGCTGTGGGTAGAACTTTGGTAAGTCCAAATAAAATTTGCTTTTAATGATTATGGGTCTAAAAAAACCTTGATATTCAAAAAAATCGCTCCTTGATCAAAGGAGCGATTTTTTATAGTTTTAAAGTTAGTTGTTATTTACCCCTCACACTCCCTACCTCTTCATCTCCCCATCATTTACTGCTCCAGCTTTCTAATCTGGATGAGTGTATCCTCATAATAATTATTATTGTTTTGTTGCCGATAAAGCTCTGCGGCTTGTTTAAAATCAGCCAGAGCGCCTTTTTTATCTCCTAAATCACGACGTGTCAGCGCTCGATTGTAGTAAGCATTGGCATACTTGGAATTAATTTTGATAGCTTGATTGAAATCAGCAAGTGCTTGTTGCAAATTCTTCAAGTCAAAGTAGGCTATACCTCGATTGTAATAAGCTTTGTCATAGTCGGGTTTATACTTGAGTGCTTGGTTGTAGTCTGCGATCGCTCCTTGTTTATCTCCTAATTCAGAGCGAGTTAAACCCCGGTTAAGGTAGGCATTAGCATATTTAGGATTAATCTTGAGTGCTTGATTATAATCAGTTAGGGCTCCTTGCTTGTCTCCTAATTCATAGCGGGTTAAGCCCCGATTATAATATGCTTTGTCATAGTTGGGACTAAGCTTGATCGCCAGGTTAAAGTCATTGAATGCCCCTTGTTTATCCCCCAAATCATAAAGAGTCAAACCCCGGTAAATATAGGCATCAGTGTAATCGGGTTTGAGTTTGATAGTTTGATTGAAATCATCTAGTGCCTTTTGCGTTTGTCCTTTTTCAGAAAGAGCTATCCCCCGATTGTAGTAGGCAAGGGCATAATTGGGATTAACCTTAATAGCTAGGGTGTAATCATCAATTTCTCCTTGTTTATCTCCTAATTCGTAACGGGTTAAGCCTCGATTGTAATAGGCCTTGTCATAGTTGGGATTGAGCTTAATCGCTTGGTTATAATCAGCGAGTGCCCCTTTTTTATCACCTGATGCAGAGCGGGCTAATCCCCGATTGTAGTAACCTTTGTCATAGTTGGGATTGATCTTGAGGGCTTGGTTATAATCCGCCATTGCGCCCTGTGTATCTTTTAATTCATAGCGTGCTAAACCTCGATTGAGGTAAGCATCTTCAGCGTTAGGATTAATTTTGAGTGACTCGTTATAATCAGCGATCGCTGCTTGGTAGTTTTTTAATTCATAGTAGACTAATCCCCGGTTGTAGTAAGCATCGTCATGTTTGGGGTTAATCTTGACTGTTTGAGTATAGTCAGCAATCGCCCCTTGTTTGTCTCCAATCTCAGAGCGGGCTATACCCCGGTTATAGTAGGCATTAGCATATCTTGGATTAAGACGAATTGCCTCAGTATAATTTGCGATCGCTCCTTGATAATCTTTATTGCGATAACTATCGTAAGCTTTGATAAAGAAATCATCAGCTTTTGGCGCAGTGGGAATAGTATTATTTCTGGTATATGAACGCCCTCCTACATCTATCCCAACTGCTACCATCTTTTGTAAAGCCACGTTAATGGTTGTACCTATACCAATTTCTTGTTCATCAGCCCTACCGTGAACACCCACCAATTCCCCTTTTTCATTTAGTACAGGGCCACCACTCATACCATTGAGAGTCTTGTTTTCATAAATCAAGTTATAACCATCACGCTGGGCTGCACCGTTAGCATTTACCTGCCCCTTGTTGAAAGAAAAGTAAGGATTAGAAATGGCTGCTGTTTTGGCTGGGAACCCGCCTACATATACAGTTGTGGTAGCTGTAGCTAGATCAGAGTCACCGATTTTGGCAGTGCTGTAAGGTTTGCTACTACTAAACTCAACTAACGCCAAGTCTAGACCTTGTAAGTGTTTGACATTGTTAACTGTATAACTTTGTTGATCAGGTGTAATTACTTGATATTTTTTACCTTCTTTAACCACATGATAAGCAGTCAGAACTGTGTAACTATTACCAGAACGTCTGATAATCACTCCTGAACCAGTAGCAGGGGGAGTTTGATCGTCCACAATCTGTACTGTAATCTCTTTGCCTATCCTTTCTATTTCTTGAGAGGATAGGGCAACTGCAATGTGTGGCTGCATCAACATGATAGATGCACCGATGAACATGGACGAAACTGTGTAAAAATACTTAGTATTCATAGCCTAATGAAATTAAAGGTCTTTTTATTTACATATTTGCATTAATTGACCCTCTCCGTCCAAGTGATTAAACGGTTATACAAGTACTGTAATAGCAGCAACTAATACCCAAGTAAAACTGTCTTATCTTTAATTGGCTTAGTAAAAATTCTGCTAACTGGCTTATCTGGGATTGAACCAGGCAAACATTAATGAAATCCTGATATAAAGCCGTCTATATAAAGATTGAATTTCAATTTATTTTTCTTATTTTTGAATGCTCGGTAATTGCTATTAGGCAATTTAACTTTTGTAACTAACCAACTTCTTCAATTCAAATCCTTCAATATCAATTAACAGTAGGATGACAAAACTTTTGTCTTTGTAATTTCCATACTGTCGAGAGTGCTAGGCGCAGCTTCATGAATAAAAGCCAAGCTTCAGTTCAGTTCTACATCTTTAGGACAAATCACAACCTTATGTCCGCTCAAAAAACAGCTGTGAGAATTTCATTAAAAATTCTATCTGTTCAAGCGAAGTATGATTACCCTCGACTAGGCAGAAAGTATGAAATTTAGACGAATTATCTCTGTTTCCAGGCGTAAATTTTTGGAGGGGACACTCTTGACAGGTGCGATCGCCACTAAGACCGAAGCACTTGTTGATCCCCGCGAGTCTACTGGGCCTTATGTTCTTCCGGGTAATGGCTCTGTTGATAGTGAAGCCGTCGTCACCGCCAAAGCGAAATCAAATGAATGGCAAGCGATTGGGGGATGCTAGATGAGCGAAATCCTTCAAGTCATTACCAAGTTAGCGATACTTGTTTTCGTTATAGCCAGTATGCTGAGCATGGGCTTGAGTCTGACTGTACGTCAGATACTCGTACCACTCCGCAATACCGGCTTAGTCCTTCTATCTCTGGTCGCAAATTTTATTCTTGTGCCGCTTGTGGTGTATTTGCTGCTGCAAGTAGTACCACTGAGCAAGCCGTTTCAGGTTGGTCTAATCATACTTGCAACTGCTGCTGGCGCACCTTTTCTACCTAAACTTGCCCAAGTAGCAAAAGGTAATACGGCTTTTTCGGTGGGATTAATGGTGTTGTTGATGGTTGGCACTATCATCTATATGCCCATCGTTCTGCCTTTGGTTCTTAAAGGTGTGCAAGTCAACCCTTGGGATATTGCCAAGCCACTGATTTTCTTAATGCTTGTTCCGCTTGCTTTGAGCTTATTTGTCAAAGCGCGTTACGAAGCGATCGCTGCCACTCTCCAGCCAATCATGACACAGACTTCTAGTTTTGCGTTGATGCTGGGTCTGGTAATCGGTCTAATTCTTCAATTCCGTACGCTCATCGGTCTATTTGGGACGGGTGCGCTGATTACTTCCGCCGTCTTTATTGTTGTTGCATTTATTTTAGGCTACTTTCTCGGTGGGCCAGGTAGCGACACGCAGCGAGTGTTAGGACTAGGTACGGCTCAGCGCAATATTTCTGCCGCTTTATTAGTTGGTGCAAGCAACTTTGACGATCCAAACGTAGTAATTATCATCCTTGCAGCCAGCTTGTTAATGCTTGTCATCCTCATGTTTATGGGTGGAGAACTAGGACGACGGGCTGAAGATTCAAGGCAAGCATCCATTCCAGTTGGCAAGACTCAACGATGAATTGCATCTATCCAAGGATAGAGATGTGTTATTGCAAAATTTTTAACCGATCTACCTATTCTACAAGTTGCCAAAGCGATCGCCATGTTCTTGGTTTTGCTAGTGTTACCCGATGACGTTAGCTACGGGCAAACAGGCACCTTTGGTAGTCCCATTCCTACTCAACCTTTTCTTAGTTTTTCTTTATCCTTCTTCGTGTACTTTGCGTACTTTGCGGTTCGTTAATTAAATCACTCAAAATTAATGCGATGAACCACTAGTTTCAAACAATTAACAAGCTTACTTACTAGCGATCGCATAAATCACAAATATGCCATGTTACTTCATAAAAAAATAAATCGACTGCTTCGGGCAATTATTATCGCTATTTTTGTGGCGCTGTTAATTATAATCACCCCTATTTCTACCTTTGCTCAAAGTCCTTCTTTGAGCGAGACACCAACGAAAGGAGTAACTGTTAAGCTGGAAGACAAAACGTTATTTGTGATTCAAGATAAGTTATTTTCACCATCAATTAATCAACGTGCAGAGGGAATTTCTTCCAGAATTCAGCAAGTAGCAGATAATCAGACCATTCCAGTTGATGCATTGAGAATAAGTAATCTTGAAACAGAAGCAGGCACAAGCACAATCATTTATGCTCAAGACATTGCTATTTTGGCAGTTTCAGATACAGATGCCAAAGCTGTGAAGCTAACTCAGCAAACACTTGCCAATCAATACTTACAAACTATCAAAAATGCAATTAGCCAGTATCGAAAAGAACGTAGTACCATCTACTTAATCCGTGCAGTGATTACGTCTGTCATTAGCACTATTGTATTAATATTAACATTACTTGTTCTGTGGAACGTTATACCACGGTTTTACTACTGGTTAGATACTTACCATGAGCAATGGATTCCTAACATCCGTATCCAAAATATTGAACTGTTATCGTCTCAACAAATTTCTGCGATTATCCAAGGCTTGACGAGAATTTTGCACTTCGTAAGTGTAGTAACTCTTCTCTATTTTTATCTGTCATTGGTCTTGAGTTTGTTTCCTCAGACAAAGCAGTTCGGAGCAAGTTTATTTGCTAATTTGCAAGCGGCGTTAATAGCAATATGGCACGGATTTTTAGGATATATGCCAAAATTACTAACAGTTGCTTTGATTGTCTTATTAACTCGCTATATTTTAATTTTTTTAAAATTTATTTTTACAAATATTGAACGAAGGACACTCGTCATCCAAGGGTTTTATCCAGAGTGGGCAAAACCAACTTACCAGTTACTTAGCTTTGTGATCATTGCTGTAGCCACTGCTATTGCCTTTCCTTATTTACCAGGTTCTGATTCTCCCGCTTTTCAAGCTATTTCTATTGTTTTGGGCGCGTTGGTGTCCTTCGGTTCATCAACTGCGATCACCAATGCTGTTGCAGGGTTTTCGTTAGTGTACACTCGTGCGTTTCAAATTGGCGATCGTGTCCAAGTTGGTGATGTCATGGGTTTTGTGGAAGAGAAACAGCTTCTAGTAACTCGGATTCGCACCATAAATAATATTTTAGTATCGATTCCCAACTCAGCTTTGTTGTCAAGTAACGTTATTAACTACAACACATTGCTCAAAGATCGGCGAACCCCAGTGATTGTACACACAACAGTAACCTTGGGCTATGACGTTCCTTGGCGAACTGTGCATGAAACCCTGATTGCAGCAGCTGTTGCAACTACTGATATTTTGTCGCAACCCCTTCCATTTGTGTTCCAAACAGCACTCAACGACTTCTATGTAAGCTACCAGCTAAGAGCCTACACAAACAATCCAATGAAGTTAGAAAGAATTTATTCAGAACTACACCAGAATATTCAGGATAAGTGTAACGAAGCAAATATTGAAATTTGCTCACCCCATTACTCTGCAATTCGTGACGGCAATCAAACCACCATTCCCAGCGAGTATCTATCTCATGAATATACTGCTCCTGGTTTTCGAGTTAATCCGCTCTCGACGCTGTTCAATTTTATCAAGCCAAATTCGCCTTCTGTGAATTCTCAATCTTCGTCTGTGGATCAAGCCTCGGAATAGAACGAACTAATCTCTTTGCAGGAGGGGAATCGATGATGTAACAGCTATGCATAAAAAACCTCACCCCGTCCGTTCAAACACCCCTCTCATTGAGAGGGGCAGGGGGTGAGGTTATTTTCAAGACAGCTAATTACGGGAAAAACCACAATGCAAACATGAAAACATGACTCTTCCTACACCCCTACACCCTTATACCCCCACACCCTTTTTCAAGCTAGGGATTGCACTTTTAGCAATTTGGCTCAACTTTACCGAACTAGTATTTGCATCTCCACACCTGATGATGACGGGTTGTACCAACTTGGTTTCAACAGCAGATCGATCAGTGTGCAATGACCATATTATCGCCCAAGTAACAAATATACCTACACCTGTTTCCACTCCGTCTCAACCCCAGGTGTTGTCCCCCTCTTTCAAGCAGCAAATTGCCACAAAAATTGCCAAGCTTCCCCTAGAGTCCCAGTTTAAATTTTTCAATTTGTTCATCATTTTCTTTGTCACCTTAGGACCACTCAAGATCATTCCAGTATTTGTGCAACTAACTGAAAATACAGATCAAACACTGCGTCAACAATTGGCTTTTCGCAGTGCAGCAATCTCGACGATCACGATCATTCTGGTGGCCATTATTGGTCAGAATATCCTAAATGTTTGGAGAATTCAGTTACCAGCATTAATGATTGCAGCTGGGATTCTGCTGTTTTTGGTAGCCCTGCAAATTGTTATGGCTCAATATGCATCTCCTGCCAAAGTTGAAATTCCTGAACAACCTTCTCTGAAGCAAGCGGTTACTCCCCTGGCTTTCCCGACAATTTTGCCACCCTTTGGCATTGCCATTGCTCTAACAATGATGGTCATAGCTGGTCTGGTCGGTATCAACCAGAGTATTGTTGTGTTGTTACTATTGCTGGTGATGGGGTTAAATCTGGTTTGTATGCTAGCAGCCAGACAAATTATAACTTTTATCAAACCCGTTATTCTACGCATATTAGGGTTTGTGCTTGGGGTTATGCAGCTAGCATTGGGAATTGAACTGATGGTGTCTGCTATTGAGATTGAAGTTCTTGTGATCAAGCAATTGTTAGAGCCTTAGCTCGTTTCTTCCTATACCCTTACATTGGGAGTAACTATCCTGCTATTGTTGCTGTCTGTGAACTGTGTGTTGGCTATTTTTATTGCAACTATTAACAAGCAAGCTAAATTAGTTCCCGTGATTGTCGCCCTTTTGATTGTGAGGATTGTGGTTGAGCTTCCCTACTCGGTGTGGATGAAGCGCAAAGTTGCTCAATCTCTGGCGCAAACAATCGAGCTATTAGTTGTATCTTCATAAGGAAGCAAGAATGAACGATCCCTTCCCTCATCGTCAACCACCTAATATTCAAGCCGAACTTGCCAAAGAGCGTAACCGAGCTGCCGCCGAGCGCACCCTTATGGACTGGGTTCGTACTAGCCTTGCCCTCATTAGCTTTGGCTTTGGAATTGATGCGATCATTAGTGCCATCCGCAGTTTTCAAGTGGCGCAAGATATTAATCCAGTGCGTCTTTCTCGCATTCTCGGTCTTGCTTTCATTGCTCTGGGTATTTATGCCATGATTGCGGCAACGATCCAACATCAACAAGAACTGCTTCACATTCGGCGTGAAGAGGAATATTTCTATACTCCTCGTCGCTCCTTGGCGTTGATAGTTGCGATCGCACTGATTTGCATTGCTGTCTTTGCCTTTATTGGAATTTTAGTGAGTGCATTGACTCGAAAAATTAGTCTATAGGCTGTTTGTCAATTCTCAAAAACCACTGTCAATCAAGCTTAGCCAGAGGTCAATCGTGAGTTCTAGCCCTTCCCAGAAATCGACTTCTACCACTAACGAATTGGCAAAACAGCGCAATCGCGTTGCTGCCGAACGAACATTGACAAGTTGGATTCACAATTGCTTATCTGTGATTGGTTTTGGTATCGCGTTTGATCGCATTTTTAATGCCTTGAATGAGTCGGTTCCTGAGGATAGTTTACACATTCACATGCAACTAGCTCACATTATTGGCTTGAGTGTGATCGCCTTTGGCGTTTTTCTGTTAGTTCTAGCAATGATTGCATACCTAATTAAGGTTAGATCGCTAGAGCGAGAGGAGTACTTGTATAAACCACCGCAAATATTTAATTTATCTATCTTCATCGTTTCTGTCGTTTTATTTGGTTTGATAACGCTAGTCGCTGTTTTTACCGTGATTTCCTGGCAATAATACGCAACTTTAAATCTCCTCTGTTTTGCAAGAGAACTGATATCTTCTCTGTGCGATCAATCAAACGGTCAGATAGAACAGCGATCGCTCTTTTGCTTAAGAGAGCGATCGCCAAGATGAGCCTACACTCTTAGGTACTCGTAATGCCCGCTTCCAACTTCTCCATCACCTGATCGATGCTGAAGCTAGCAGCTTTCTGACGCGGTGGATAGTCTTTAAACGTCTCCAAGAACTCTGCTACAATTGCCTGTGCCGGCACCAACATGAAAGCATGGTCGAGTAGCCAGTCATAGTAAGTGTTAGACGTAATATCGGCGCGCTCGTAAGGGTCGCTCAGCAAGTTGAAAATTTTGGGTACTCGCAGAGGTACAAACGGTTCTGCCCAGATTTGGAGTGTACCTGTTGCCCGTTGTTCCATGAATACAATTTTCCAGTTGTCGTATCGCAGCCCGGTGAGGTCGCCGTCATCGGAAAAGTAGAAGAACTCCACCCGTGGACTCTGATCGGTTTTACCCGTCCAGTAGTCCAGCATGTTGTAGCCGTCTAGGTGAATTTTAAAGTTTTTATTGCCCACCTGATGACCGTCGAGCAGTTTTTGCTTAATGTCGGTTTCTCCAGCTGCGGCTAGCAGGGTGGGCAACCAGTCGAGGTGGCTGACAATACCGTTACAAACTGAACCTGCTTCAATCTTACCAGGCCAGCGCACCATTGCTGGAACCCGATATGCCCCTTCCCAATTGGAGTTTTTCTCATTGCGGAAGGGCGTCATGCCCGCATCGGGCCAGGAGTTCATGTGGGGGCCATTATCGGTGCTGTACATTATGATCGTATCTTCGGCCAGCCCCAGTTCATCTAGGTGATTTAGCAAGTCACCCACCACCTTGTCATGGTCGATCATGGTGTCGTGGTATTCCGACTGCCAGCGACCTGCCTGTCCCTTGCTCTCTGGCTTGCAGTGGGTGCGAAAGTGCATGTGGGTGGTATTGAACCAGATAAAAAACGGCTCATTGACGTTTTTGGCATCGTCAATAAAGCGTTTGGTTTTGACCAACACCTCATCATCAATCGTTTCCATCCGTTTTTTAGTTAACGGCCCCGTGTCTTCAATGCGTTGTCCACCTTTACCATCGGCCCAGCAGTGCAGCACCCCACGCGGACCATATTTCTTTCTAAAATCAGGAAAGTCCTCTGGCTTGGGATAGTCGGGGAGTTCTGGTTCTTCCTCGGCGTTCAGGTGATAGAGGTTGCCGAAAAATTCATCAAACCCATGCATCGTTGGCAGGTGTTCGTCGCGATCGCCAAAGTGGTTTTTGCCAAACTGACCCGTGCGATAGCCTAACGGCTTCAACAGTTCGGCAATACTCGGATCTTCCGCTCTAAAGCCAAGGGCCGCACCGGGCATACCGACTTTGCTCAACCCCGTGCGGAAGACACTTTGTCCGGTAATAAAGGCGGCTCGACCTGCCGTACAACTTTGCTCACCGTAGTAGTGAATAAACCGCATCCCCTCATTGGCGATGCGATCAATGTTGGGAGTGCGATAGCCCATTAGTCCATCGCTGTAGCAGCTGAGATTACTGATACCGATGTCGTCACCCCAGATGATCAGAATGTTGGGTCTACCATTCGGCATAGATTTCATCTCCTTGGTTGTTTGCAAAAGTGGTTAGTTTCCTCCCACGATTCATGGATTTGGTTGAATTATGTTAATGAATGCAGACAATGTGAGTTCCGAGTAGCAATTGAGAATAGAGAATAAGTTGTAGCGTCAGGAGTGATTGAAATTACTCTTGAAATGAGAACACGGTTTGCCAATCTTTTTTGATGCTGACAACCTGCCAGCCATTTGCTGCTGCTGCATTGAGCGACGCATTATCTGGTTCCTGGTAGGCAAATTCCCGATTGCCATCATCGTGATTGATCAGCAGTTGAAACGATAGCGGTTGCTGTTGCGAATAGTTCAGCATGGCGATATCACCACCTGATCGCTCATTGCCTGCCGCGAAGATAGGACGTTCACCAATGTGTAAATCAATGCCGATCGGTTTGCCCTCCTTGTCATTAATCCGACTCAGTTCTGGTAATTTCCAGATGACATACTCACCGTCCTGTTCGATAAATTCTTCTTTACCCGTAGTGCCAATTACCTGCTGTGGGGGAATGCCATAGAGGGACTGCGAGATCTGCCGCACGAAATCAATACCGCCACCGGAACAGATCCAGGTTTGGAAGTTGTTAGCCCGCAGATAATCTAGTAACTCACGCATCGGTTTGTACACAATTTGAGTCACAGGCACGTTAAATTTTGGATAGATTGCGGTGTCAAAAAATGATCGCACTTCAGTATCAAACTGATCCTGGGTAATGTTGCTGTGGGTGATTGCTGCCAGTTCTACGATCACCGCTTCACCTGCCTGCCGAAAGTATTCCACATCTTTTTCCAGGACTGCTTTATAAGGCTGCTGCCCTTGCAAAGATGGATCGGCGGCTGCCATTGCTTTGATTTTATCCAGGACAAACAAGCCCTGCACCAAAGGCTGCTCTGCCCATAGTGTGCCGTCGTTATCAAAGGTGGCGATCCGGTCTTCCACATGCACAAAATCGCGACTGTTGGCACTGGTAACGCGGGTGACAAATTCCACGATTGCCTGCTTAGTTGCGCCATCCTTCCAGGAAGGCAGTGGGTCAGATGGAGCCATTTGAGCTGGAGTTGCGCCAGTCCACCCCGCCAGCCAAATGACGGCGATCGTCATGAATGCAGTTAGCAACAGATAAATGCGTTTTTTCAAAAGACTATCCTTTACAGACGTGCCATGTTGTTTCTATTGTTTTTTTTTAGATTAGATGGGCGATCGCTCTCTCTTACGAGAGTGATCGCCGAACCGACTAAACGTGCCTAGTCAAGAGCCAGGGCGGCTGCCGCCTGCTTCTCCAGGTCAAGGTACTGGGTTTGTTCAACGGTGACACCGACAAAGTCGATCGTCCCTCCTGTGAACTTGAACTCCCCAGACTGCTGGTATTCCTGGCTAACCGCATCCCCGCTATCTCGTCCAATGCAGAGTCCATCCCCCGACAGCGTGAAATGACCGGGCTGCGTTTTCATCGACCCTTCCGCCACCACTTGATCGTTGATGTAGAGTTTGGTCTTACCCAAAGATTCCTGGTATTGTCCCGCTCCCTCGCGGGTGAACTCCATGCCCAGCGTGTATCTGCCAGGGCTGAGTTCCTGCGGCGAAATAAACTGCTGTTCCGGTTTGATGCCGAGGAAGTTGTACACGTAGTAAAGCTTGCGGTTCTTAATGAACAGCGAGTGACCGCCAAAGCGCGATCCGTGGGCAAAAATGACACCGGAGCAGTTGGGGTCAGCGATCTCCACATTTGCCAGAATTTTGTACGAGCGACCGCGCGTGTTGACAGCAACCCCTTCCGGCACGGGGGACGTACCTGGATAGTAGATGTAGTGATCGCGGGGTGGTTCGTCAGAGGGCCGTTCAACAGTCAACAATTCTCTGGCAGAGCGATCGTCTAGCGGCAATACCAGGTTCTTGTCTGCTTCTTCAAACCACGCCTGAATCAAGGCTTGCAGTTTTTCAGGATGCTTGTTCGCCAGGTTCTTAGACTCGGAGCGATCTTCATCCACATGGTAAAGTTCCCACTGATCTTGATCGAAGTGACCCTTGCTAACTAGGGGAGCGTGGAGAGCTGCTGCCTTCCAGCCATTCTCCCAAATGCCTCGCGTCCCAAGCATGGCGTAATACTGTCGCTGCTTCTGGGTTGGCGCATGGGGTGCAGCATCAAAGGTGTATCGCATCGAAACCCCAGAGAGGGGGTATTGCTCTACACCGCGATAGACTTTTGGCATTTCCAGTCCACAGACATCCAAAATCGTCGGTACAATATCGGTGGAATGGTGATATTGGTGCCGTACCTCTCTCCGTGCCTTGATGCCTTTGGGCCACGAGATCACTAGCGGGTCGCAGGTGCCACCCGCATATTGGGAGTAGCGCTTGAACATCTGGAAGGGAGCTGAGAATGCCGCCGCCCAGCCCGTAGGATAATGGTTGTAGGTTTGTGGACTCCCCAGCACATCCAGGTATTTCATATTCTCAGACAAATCGTCCGGGTAGTTGTTGAAGAACTTGTTTTCGTTGACTGAGCCATTGGGGCTACCTTCCCCGGATGCCCCGTTGTCAGCGCAGTAAAAGATCAACGTGTTGTCGATCTGACCGCTTTGCTCTAGGTAATCGATGATGCGACCAATCTGTACATCGGTATACTCCGAGAATCCAGCAAAGACCTCCGCCATCCGCGAAAATAGCTTTTTCTCATCAGCATTGAGGGAATCCCAGGGACGCACGGCATCGCCTGGGTTTGCTACATCCTCTGGTAGCGGGTTAAATGGGGTAAGTTGGGTGCCTTTGGGTAAAATACCCTTTTCAATCATGCGCGGTAGCACCCACTCTCGGTAGGCATCGTAACCGTCGTCGAACATGCCCTTGTACTTATCGATGTATTCTTGGGGGCAATGGTGCGGGGCATGGTTCGCACCCGGACAGAACCACATAAACCAGGGGCGCGATGGATTACTGGCTTTCTGGTCGCGAATCATGCCAATGGCTTTGTCCGCCAGGTCTTTCGATAGGTGATAGCCTTCCTCTGGGCTATAAGGCTGGTCAATGAAGTGATTATCTTCTACAAGGTCGGGATACCACTGGTTGGTTTCGCCACCCAAAAAGCCATAGAAGCGGTCAAACCCCATCTGAAGCGGCCAGTGCTTATGGCTGGCACCAGGAGCGATATCTTGTTGAGGAACGAGGTGTTCCTTACCCAGCCAAAAGGTACTCCAGCCTGCATCTTGCAGGATATGCGCCATCGGGGCGCATTCATCCGGAATTCGTCCACTCCATCCGGGAAATCCCTGTGACCCCTCGGTAATGCAAGACATGCTGTTGAGGTGGTGGTTGCGTCCCGTCAGGAAGGTGGAACGGGTGGGTGAACACAGGGCGGTTGTATGCCATTGCGAGTAGATCAAACCCCGATCAGCCAGCTTCTGTAAGGTCGGCATATTGACCCGACCTCCAAACGGCGACCAGGTTGCAAGACCCGTATCATCAAACAAAATAATCAGAATATTAGGTGCCCCTTCAGGTGCTTGAGGAGGGGTGTACGGTTCCCAATCTGGAACTGAATCACGGACATCAAGCTTGATTGTACCCTTAAAAGGTTTGGTAGGCATAGTTTTGATTTCCTTATTTTCCAGAAAGGTTGAAATTCAAGTGGAGGCGTAGAGGACATAGCCTGGAAGGCTCCTCGTTGCTGATGTTCAAGCCTACTTGGGAGACTCTGCAATTAGATAGCTGACAAGCTGCAATTTAAGCTTTTCTTTGCTTCTAAATTTTTTAGCGTCTCACGAGCAACCGAAAACCCACATGTCCCGTGCTAGTGTCGATCGGTTGAGCAATCCGCGCCGCCGGACGATAACGCAGGCAGTAATTGGGCGCACAGAGATAGGAACCGCCTTTGAGGACTTTGCGCGGAATGCGAATCTCTATCAGATTAGGATCGTAGCTTTGCTCCATCGCTCCACCTTTTGGGTTGACGCTACCACAACAGGCTTCGGGTAAATGGCGATCGCCATACCAATCTGCTGTCCATTCCCAGACATTGCCCGCCATTTCATACAGCCCATAGCCGTTAGGCGGAAATGACCCCACAGGGGCAGTTCGTTCATAGCCATCGGTGAGCAGATTCTGAACGGGGAACTCGCCTTGCCAAGTATTTGCCATCATCTTCCCGTTAGATGCAAATTCATTTCCCCAAACGTATTCTGCTCCGTCCAGTCCACCCCGCGCCGCAAATTCCCATTCCGCTTCCGTTGGTATTTCCTTACCAATCCACTTCGCATACGCTTCCACGTCTTCGTAGGCAACATGAACGACTGGATGCTTCTCGCGTCCTTTGATCGAACTGCCTGGTCCTTCCGGGTGTCGCCAATTTGCCCCAGCAACATATTGCCACCAGTTGCAAATGTTCTGCATATCCACAGGATGGAGCGGTTTCTGAAATACGATCGAGGAGGGCATCAGCATCGCTGGGTCGGCACCCGGATAATCTTCTGCTTTCGGTGCTTTCTCCGCAAAAGTGACATAATTAGTGGCTTTGACAAACTTTTGAAACTGCTCGTTGGTGACAGTGTACTTGTCCATCCAAAAACCGTCCACGGTGACACGGTGAGCAGGTGCTTCTTCTGGGTAGTGGTGGTCAGACCCCATCTGAAATGATCCGCTAGGTATCCAGACCATGTCTTTTGTTGGTGGACGACCGGGGGATTTAGGCTGATTGCTGCTAGATTTGCGGGTTGTGCTTGTCATGACTGGTTTGAGTTAAATTCCTGATTCTAAGCCATCGGATCTTCATGAGTCGTTCTTGATTCTGTAGGTAGCATCGATTTTTCTTCTAATTCATATTCAGTCTCTAGTTCTTTACCAAGGAAATAGTTGAGCAACGTCCGCACGACGGCAATCAGTGCCAGCTTGGCCAATTCTTCAAATGAGGGTCTGATCGTGGTCGCCAAAATATCAGCCCCTAGCTGAAACTCTAATGCCAGAGCCAGCCAGATACCGAAGCGAAGCCGAATTTTGTTGAAGGGATAAGGGGTATTACGACGGCGGCGAGCAAAAACAATCGCCAATTGGCTTGTTTTAATGAGCCCAGCAATCACACACAAGACCGAAATTATTTCTAGAACAAACTGAGTGACACTCACCAACCCTTCCAGGCTTGTTTTTAGCGGTTCAAACCATTCCATGCCTTTCTCCCTCAATCCACTCAGCACGATTTACAGCAAAAGATCTCACACCAAAATACTGATGAAGGCAAATAGCCCTACTAAAATCAAGGCAATTGCCACCACAAACTAAGCGACTGGTGCGAGGCATAGGTAAAATTTCCTCGCTCAATACGCTGGAGATCTTGGTGACGGCTGATGGTAGCCGATAGCAATGCCAAGGCGTCAATGGTGACAAAAGCAAGTCCTAGAGTGCGAGAGAGATTCAGAGGGTTAATCTTATCGCCCATTGCTTTATGCACAGCCGCGACAATTTAGTCAATGCTAAACCCAAAGCTAATCAACGATAGACTGGTGCGAATCCACGCCATTAAGGTGCGCTCAGCTGCGTCTCGGTTGTACTCTTTCGCGAGTTCGTTGAAGAAACTCATGATGATTTTGAGAGAATATAACGAATCATCTACAGTGACAAATTAAACGGCAGCAAGACAAATTTGTGTTATCAAGCAAACCCTTTCTATTGCAGGATTGCAAAAAAAATTTCTACTAGCGAGCTATAATTTAGAGTACTCCAAAAAATAAATTATCCAAAAGCTGGGATACTAAGACAAACAATTAACTTGCTATATTTGCTATATATTTGATATCTCCAGAATTTCTGATCTAACTAACTGATAACATTTAAAGGTGATTATATATAAAGACAGCACAAAAATTCAAGGGAAGTGAACGACAACAATTTATGATCGAAGTCGATTTTGCAGGAAAAACAATTACTCCAGCGAGAACTGGAACTGTATCCTTGAGTTTACTCACTAATTTCATTTAACAGTTCAATTGGCTTACTATCCACAGTTAGATCATGGTGCTTTTCATTTCAGCCAGACTCTTGTGATATCAGAAAATATCATTCTCTTGTTTCAATCGACCCATATACACAAGTGAATACAATTGAAAGGTTATGGGAGGAAATTAAAAGGTATTTGATTTGGGAATGCTTTGAAACTTTAGATGAGTTAAGAAAAGTTATTTGGCAAATTTTGAAACATTAAACACATTGATTGTTGCTTATATTACAGGTTAGGGTTTTATTCTTGATGCTTTATTTGTATCAGGCTTTTCGTGAAATGGTACTAGTGGTCTGGCAAACTAACAAATTAGTTCCCGTAATCATCGTCCTTTCGATTGTGGGTATTGTGGCTGGGCTTCCCTACTCGGTCTAGATGAAGCGCAAAGTTGCTCAATCTCTGGCGCAAACAATTGAGCCATCAGTTGTGTCTTTATGAGGAAGCGAGAATGAACGATCTACTCCCTAAATACGATCGCTTATTGATTGCTGTGGGTGCGATCGCAATTAATCCCTCTTTCCAAGGACTTCCAATTAATTTAAGTTGAGTCTCAACTTCTCTTCAGCATTGGCATTTATCGTAGCGATAGAGTGACGTAATCTCTATCGAAGCTAGACGGTTTGCCTCATTGTTAAATTAATAAAACTTCATAAATAATAGAAGATGAAAAGAAGACTGCTTTTAGAAACAGGTGGCGTCATCATTGGGGCGCTATGGTTGTCAAATTATTTAACCAGGAGACCAGGATTTATGGCAACTTCAAATAGTGAAAAATTTGAAATTAATAAAACTGAGGAAGAGTGGCGCAAAACCTTAACACCAGAACAGTTTCGTATCCTGCGTAAGCATGGTACAGAACGGGCTGGCACAAGTCCACTAGATAAAAATTATGCTGATGGCACATATGTATGTGCTGGTTGTGGACAGCCACTATTTACATCAGAAACCAAATTCAATAGTCGTACTGGCTGGCCGAGTTTTTACGCACCCATTGAAGGCGCAATTAGCACAACAGTAGATAGATCATTTTTTATGACTAGGATAGAAGTGCATTGCAGCCGTTGTGGTGGACATTTGGGTCATGTATTTGAAGATGGCCCTGCACCAACTGGTCAGCGCTACTGTATGAATGGTGTGGCGATGGAATTTGTTCCAGAAGCATAAAAAAACTGTGGTGTGTTTGAACGCAGAGAGACACAGAGTTCAAAGAAGTTCTGAAATTATCACTTGAACGTTAATGAATAATCTATCTGCGTCCATCGGTGTTTATCTGTGTGCATCGGTGTACCCTGCATCTAAGCCGCGTAGGGAGCGTCTACGCCAGATAAAAAATATTTTTGTCACAGCTTTAATTCACATTAAAGGTCAAAGATAATTTGCTGCTTGTAGTAAGAATGCTTATTACAAGCATTTTTTTGCTCAAAGCCAATTCCAGATTAAGTTTTGAAAATCTTGCTTTTTTTTACAAAATTAATCGTTTTAAAGTTATATAAAAATTAAGTTGCAAAACTAAATCAAGAATAATGGTTTAGTTAGCAAATGATTAAGAGGGGAAAAACAACTGTGATTATGCAATTCATGTATCAATTCCAACTTGTAATTAATGATTGCCAAAGCAATTTAATTTGCTTGTCATCTGTCAAAAATAAGGAGGCAGATTATGCGGATTATGATGATTCAACCCAACTATCATTCTGGAGGTGCGGAAATTGCGGGAAACTGGCCACCTAGTTGGGTTCCGTATGTTGGTGGGGCGTTGAAGACAGCTGGCTTCAGCAATATCCGTTTTGTGGATGCCATGACAGATTATATTGCCGATGATGCCTTAGCTGAAATCATCGCCCAGCATCAACCGGATGTAGTGCTAGCAACGGCGATTACGCCGATGATTTATCAATCTCAAAAAACCTTAAAGATTGTTAAAGAAGTTTGTCCTCAAGCTAAGACAATTATGGGTGGGGTTCACCCTACTTACATGTACAATGAAGTTCTCAACGAAGCACATTGGGTAGATTATATCATCCGAGGAGAAGGAGAAGAGATTACAGTTAACTTGCTGCAAGCTATTGCTAATGGTACAGATGAGCGCGATCGCCGTCATATTTTAGGTATTGCTTTCCTCGAAAATGGGCAAGTCGTCGCCACACCAGCCCATCCTCCCATCGCCGATTTGGATAGCCTCACCCCAGATTGGAGTTTATTAGACTGGAGTAAATATATTTATACCCCTCTCAATGTGCGAGTTGCGGTTCCTAACTATGCTAGAGGATGTCCCTTCACCTGTCGTTTTTGTTCTCAGTGGAAATTCTGGCGCAAATATCGTTCTGGTACTCCCAAGAGGTTCGTCGATGAAATTGAAACCTTGGTGAAAAAACACAAAGTCGGCTTTTTCATTCTTGCCGATGAAGAACCAACCATCAACAAATCAAAATTTATCGCTTTGTGTAACGAACTAATAGAACGCAACTTAGGCGTTTACTGGGGAATTAATACACGGGTGACCGATATTTTGCGGGATGAGCAAGAACTACCACTCTACCGCAAAGCCGGACTCGTGCATGTTTCCTTAGGCACAGAAGCAGCAGCGCAGTTAAAGTTAAATTTGTTCCGCAAAGAAACCACCATTGAACAAAACAAGCGTGCCATCAAACTATTAAATCAAAACGGCATCGTTACAGAAGCTCAATTTATTATGGGTTTGGAAAACGAAACCCCGGAAACAATCGAACAAACCTATCAAATGGCCTTGGATTGGAAAGCAGACATGGTGAACTGGAATATGTTTACACCTTGGCCATTTTCCGAATTATTTCAAGATTTAGGCGATCGCGTCGAAGTTCGTGATTATTCTCAATATAACTTTGTTACTCCGATTATGAAGCCAAAGGCTATGGAACGGGAAGATGTTCTCAAAGGAGTACTGAAGAACTACGCCCGTTTTTACCTACGCAAAACCTTTGAGTATTGGTTTGTCAAAGATCCTTTTAAACGCAAGTATCTTTTAGGTTGCTTAAAGGCATTTGTGCAAACAACTCTCAACAAGCGCTTCTACAATCTCAAACGAGTCAAGTACAATGGACTACACACCAAGATAGAACTAGGTTTTGATGAGTCGAAGATTCTCACCCGCGAACAAATTGCCCAGCGTCAGCAACAACATCCCGAATTGATGGCGGATGTAAACTTCACAGGCAACATTTCCGCTTGCGGCGCACCCAATGATCTGCCGAGGTATGATGATTAATAGGAAACAGGGAAGACAAATACCACTTAGTCACTCACGCATAATCTATCTGTGTGCATCGGTGTGTATCGGTGTACCCTACACCGAAGCCGAAGAAGGCGCGTCTACGACTACTAAAAACGACTGTTGTCAAGGCTATAACTCACATCAAAACCTAATTGACTCTTTCTTTGCTGATTATCTGGTTTTTGCTCTTGAGTCCGATTCCAGATAATCAAGCCAGCAATTGCTACTAGCAACAAAGCAATTACCCAGATGACAGGGCCATTCACCGTAGAACGATTTTCTGTTGGTTGATTTCTGGCTGATGATGGGCTGGGAGCAGTATCGGGTATGGGGTCACGTGGTGTACCTGGTGGGATAATCATGGTGATATCTTCGTAATTCACCCTACTATGACGCATAGTTGGGAGTTGTAGCTGTGGTTGAGAAGTTCTGGGACTGAGTGATTGAGAAAGCGCTTTGGCTAGTGCTTCTAACCCAGCTGGATGATTAAAATAGGTGAGGTGATCACAGGCTGGATTTGGTGTGAGTATCTGAGGCTGGGGTGAACGGTTGGAACTCACGCTTTTGATACTGGCGAGAGTTACAGCGATGTCGTTCGGTTGTTCAAAGAAGACTAAGTTCACTACTTTATCTACACCTTGACCAAAAAGCTTAGACATCAACCTTTGTAAGGGACTTGATTGTTTTTCTGGTTGAGTTTCTGTAGCTGCGGGAACAAGGGAGCGATCGCCTGCCACGATTGTATAGTGAACACTAGGATCGGGATTTTGGGCTAGTTGTTTGAGAAATTCTGAATCTGGATGCATTTGCTCAAGGGAATAATTGTTGGTCTCCAGATATTCCAATAACTTAGCTACTACTTTTGCAGGCCAAGCGATCGCTGCAAGTTGATTCAACCCAAACACCAATATTGTAAATACCAAATCTTGTACAGCAGGCCAAGGAGAACCAGCGTTGGGTGTACCTAGCATGACTAAATGTTGCACTATTTCCTGGCCGCCTTCTCGTTCTATCAACCAGCGAGACACCAAGCCACCCATTGAGTGAGCAACAATATGTAACTGTTTGCCGTGATTTTCTCCTAAACCGACTGCTTGCAATCGCTGTTTTAAAAGTCGGGCGTTTTCTTCAATGGTAGTATTGAGATTTTCGTAATCAAAGGTCAAAACTAGGTCGTATAATTCTTTGATGGGACGCTGTTGTCCATCTACTGTAATTGTGGCTTTTTCAATACTAGGAACTAGAGATTCTGTATCACCAATAATACCATGAATGTAGAGAAGAATTCGCTGAGCTTGAGCAACTTTTGCTGTGACTGATTCGATATTTTTGTCATATATTACTTGCTCGTTTTCATCAACTGTTGCTGCTGCTAAAATCGGGTATTCAAATGTTTGTCCAACTTTGGTACAGATGACTTTTTCAAAAAAGATGCGGATGGAACCTTGTAAAGAACGGCTACTTTGTGTTGGTACAGGTAATCTTTCGATAGTAATTTCTGTTTTACTATCCGGAGTCTTTTTACCTTTTCCTAAGGGTAAGAAAAATTCCCCATCATAACCTATAGGTAAAAGGTATTCGTTGTCTGCAATTTCTCGGTCAACTAGTAATTTCAGAGGTGCTGCTTTTGTGATGACAGTGTGGTCTACCACGTTACTTAATTCTAAACCACTCAAGCCAGGATCACTAGCTCGGCTGGTAGTGAATTGAAATGGTTCGGTAATAGATAATTGTTGTAGAAGGGGAGGTAAGATGACATTTCCTATGTCTCTGCTTGTTTGCGGTACAGTTGTCAGGTTAACTTGTGCTTGCAAACTTGGATGGGGTAATACCTCCACTAAACCATTTTGTAATAAAACGGGGCGATCGCTGTGCAAATTTTGAGCATCTTGGGGACGGACGATGGTGACAGCAATTTCCTGTGTCAGCCAGTCATCATTGTTACCTCTGGCTTTCACCCTGACGGCATTACGATCGCCAGTCTCCTGCATTAAACTCTCTAGCACACTCCTTCCCCCAATAGAACGTTTGGTTGAAGGTGGGTTTAAACCATCTTGCTCTAACAAACTTGCATCAAATTCCGAAGTGCTAACAATCAACTTCAATATATCTTTGTATTCGGTAATCCCCTGTGCCAAAAACTCATCGGGAATCACAAAACCCAAGTCAGTAAAACTTGTAACACTAACACTATTTTCACTACTTGTTGGTGCTAGGCGAATACTACTTTTTTCGGGAAAAAATGGTAATTCCACGCCATAGTTTTCCGTGAGATTGAGAACATTGCAATAAAGGGTTTTATCGCTGTTATTTGTAAGTCTAAGTTGAATAATTGGTGGTGTCCATTCGCCATTGTCATTAGTATACTCTAACCGCATTTCCGCACCTGAATTAGATTCTTGTCGTCCAGATAAGACGATAATTTCCATTTTGATATCATCAGGTTGAATGCGACTCGTCGCGGGACTTTTGAGTTGCAAAATGTTTTGCCAACGGGCAATATGTTCTAAACGCTGAACAGCTTTGTTAGCAAAGTAAGGCATATAGCCAGCCTGAGTTGATTGTTCGGGAATGGGAGCAACTACAGGACGTTTACTAGCAGGAAGTACAATCCAATATTGATTTTTATCTGCAAGCAAGTGGTAATCTGCATCTTCTGGTGTTGCAACTTGCTGCACATACAAAGAACCAGTGTGTGCCAGTGTTTGACGCGCCAATTCCACACCTGTGGCTTGACCGTCGATATACACTTTTAACGGGGGCAATGGTAGGCTTGTGATTACTGCCCAATAACTGGTATTTTCCAATAAGCGATCGCTACCATCAATAATTTCTACTTTACTCCGTTGCGGTAACACCTGTGTCAAGCGTGCTTCGCCTCCAGCATTTCTTAAATCCCCTAACTGTTCAACAGGAGTACCAGCCGGGAAAATTGCCAGGAGAGTATCTCCACCATTAGTAGTTTTTGGGATACCATGAACAGCGCCAGCATCAATTATCCAACTATTTTCATTTTCGCTGTAGGTCAAAGTAAAGTAATGAGAGCGCTCTTGAATTGCACCACCTAAAAATGGCTGATTTAACTCCTGTGGGTCAGTGGTGTCAATTTGTGGTGATTGTTCTTTAAGTTTGCCACTAATTAAAGCATTCAGATTTCTAGCTAAATCTCGATAAGTGATATTACCATTGGTTTTTTCCAAGGTTTGTAGCAAAAAGTAAGAAAAAGCACCACGAGATTTACCATCTTCAGCCTTATACTCTTTCGCCTGTTCGTAATCTCGACACGCAGATAACATTACGTGTCTACCCTTTGGTAATACTACTCCTGTAAATTTTTTATCTAAACTGCGAGAAGCAGGTAATTCTTCGACAAAATTTAGATTATCTTCTGCAAAAATGTAGCTACTTAAAGGGCGATCGCGATAATCTGTAGGAGCCTGACGCACATTGACTTCTATGTCTCTAGTCCCGGAACCCGAGTGACAACAGTCGAGAATTACGACAACATGAGGATTTTTTTGAGCAACTTGACTCAGGAGATAAGCTATTTCTTTATCGGCTAAATCTCGACTAGTTGCTGTCCGACTATCGTAACAAACCAAAGTTTCATCCAAATGGTCTGGCTCTAAACTCCAAAATTCCTGGGGTGACTTTTGTTGTGCGCCATGACCAGCATAGTAAAACAGTACAACATCTTCACTGTCAGCATTGCACAGATGTTGTCGAAAGCCATCAATAATTGCCTGACGAGTGGCATTTTGATTGAGCAGTATCCAAGGCTGATTGGTTGGTTCTACCAAATTCCATTCGCGATCGCCAGCTACACGCTCCCGCAGATATGATTCTACGGCGCTGATGTCGTTAACGCAACCCCGCAAAGATGGTATAGGTGGAATAGAGGCAGGATCATATTCATCAATACCGACTAGTAGCGCGTAAATGTTTTTAGCCATAATTACTCCACTCAGTCATCCGCTAACAGGATTTTAGATTTTGGATTTTGGATTGACCCCACGGTCTATACCATTTTCTTGAGGGTTTTAGATTTTGGATTGACCCTACGGATAAATCCGTTTTCTTGTACCATCAAGCATTATTAGTCAGGCTGTTTTCAATATTTTGATGTCTTAATCTAGTGATGGTTCAGGCAAATAAAATTCAAAAAATTTTGTCTTAATAATTAGATAATTCAAAAAAGTTTTTATCCACCAAGCACAAAAATGTCAAAATCCACCTATTTATTGTAAAAATTAACAGTATTATTTACATATAAAAACACTAACGCAATTCATAATACATTATTGTTGGAAGTTGATTGTTGGTTGTTAGTCAATAGTCAATTGTTAGTGGTTAGTAGTTGGTTGTTGCTAATTTCCAATGCCCAACACTCACCCCTCATACTCCTCATACTCCCCACACTCCTCACACTCCTCATACTCCCTACCTCCCCATCTCCCCATCCCCCAACTAACATCCAACTAAATTCCAAAAATACCCATCTGGTGCGACAAAAGAAAAACTGGGTTCTTCAAATTCGTTTTCGGCAATATTTGTAAATTTTTGTATAGAACTAGCTTTTATGCGATCGCAAAACTGATGAAATTCTCGTACTCTGTAGGTGTACAAACACATTCCCAAACAACCTGGTTGTGCTGCTTCATAGCGGGAATCTAAATTTATTGAACTAGGGAAGCGAATAATATACAGTCTGCCACTACGTGTTGCCATCATGTTAGTCGTAGAAGAACGCGGATCATCAAAGGCGGTGACAAAAAACTTTTCACCTGGTTGCAGGTCAAAAATTTCTCGGCCAGCTAGAGATGATTCATAGCTAGTCTCGACATCATCACGCACCCGCAACAATCCCAAAACTTCGTCATAAAACTTTAATGTTTCTTTGCTGTCATCTTGAATTACCATTCCCATGTGGGTAAACTGACTGGTCTTGAAAGGAGAATTGATATTAATGTTGCCGTAATCGGGGAGTGTGTAACCAAATCTTTGAAAAAAAACTTGTCGTGTTAATGGTTGTAGCAACAGCATTTCTCGCACTCCCACCATAGTGTCAACAAAAGGACGGTTTTTCCTTTCTTTTTGATAAATAACTTCCCAATGGGGACGGGTGAACCAAAGTGGCCAACCAGCTGCTTTTGCCTCTTCTACGTGATTTAAGATATTTATAATATCGGCGGTTAAAGTTGTTGCCCAACGATTACCCTTAACTTTCATTGATCCTATTTTTAACCCGTTATTTATAGGGTTTTGCCAAATCATCAGACGAATCAAACCATGATCTGCATTTTGGTGATAAAGGCGAATTGAGCGTAAAGCTGAGTCAACACCATACAACTGCTTCGCTACAGTTGCTGGTAATTTACCTTCTTCACCAATGCAATAACCAAATTGCTCCCAATACTGAATCGCCGAGATTGGTTCTGGAACGCCAATACATACTTCATAGATGCCTTCTATTATATTTTGTTTTCCCTGATGCATATTTTTATATACCTATGCAACAAATAGTTAACTTGAATCAACCTTGAGCAAAGATACCTGGGTTTTTTTTAAGTTGGGCTATTTTGAGCTTTAAGGTGTCATTTTTATTGTCGCTGTTATCTAATCTCCAGCAAGTTCTGATACCATTTCACAAAATTATTGATACAAATTCTCTCCCTTGTCTTTCTTGTCTTGTCTTCCAGTTCGCCAAGTGTATCAGACTTATAGTGAAACTATAGTAAGGCAATGTGTTTTCGTTAGTTTCTCCATTTTCCCTTAGTATCCTCAGCCTACATTGTAAACATTAAATTTTTCTTAAGCTAACTACTGGATTTTCCCTAAAGAAAAGGTTAAAAAATTTACATGTAGATTTTTCATGAGGATAAAATCTACGCATCTACCCTAAGAGTGATATTTCGGCTACAGAGTTCTTAACTATTTTTCTAACTCTCATGAAAAAAAGGTACGGGCGGTGTATCAGCAATACGGGCATTACTACCTATGTCAAGCAACATTGGATTGGCTGGATATTATCTCAGACTCTGCGATCGCCTTTGCCTATTACTTAATTCCGATCATGGTTGTTTATTTTGTTCGTAAGCGGCAAGATTTACTCTTTAGTTGGATACACCGTTTAGTTACAGCAGTATTTGTAGTTGGTAGCACCATTCAAATGATAGAGGCTTGGATATTCTGGCGTTCGGAGTATTGGTTGCTCTCTTTGTTCAAAGCGATTATGGCTTCTGGGTCATTGGGTGCAATGTTTCTATTAGTGCGATCGCTTCCCAAAGTTCTGACTTTGCCTAACTTCATAGAACTAAAGCAAGCCAATCACCAACTTGAGTTGGAAATCAAAGAACGCCATTTTGCAGAAGAAGCATTACGGGAAAGTAAAGAGCGCTTTCACAACGCCTTTGACTATGCTGCTATTGGTATGGCGTTGGTGGGGTTAAATGGTAGTTGGCTACAAGTTAATCATTCTTTGTGTGAAATTGTTGGTTATTCAGAAGCAGAGTTACTTTCTAAGACTTGCCAAGAGATTACCCATCCAGACGATTTAGATACTGACTTTGACTACGTGCGTCAATTACTGACTGGTGAAATCCGCTGTTACCACATGGAAAAGCGATACATACACAAGCTTGGACACGTGGTGTGGATTATGTTAAGTGTATCGCTAGTATGCGACATCCACGGTCAACCCTTGTACTTTATCACTCAGATTCAGGATATTACTGAGCGCAAACGAGTTGAACAAACTTTACAGCAGCAGGCTTATATTTTTGAAAATATCTCGGATGGCATAATTGTAACTGATTTATTAGGTCGTGTTATAGACTGGAACCGAGCTGCCGAAAAGATGTTTGGCTACGGCAAAGCAGAGGTATTAGGTAAAACTCTCGGCATATTGCACAAACCAGAAGAGTCTGCTGTACTTACACAACAAATCATAGACGAGTTGCACACTGCCAATCGTTGGGCTGGTGAAATAAATTTTGTTCGCAAGGATAGAACAGAAGGAGTATGCGAAACAGTATTTGTACCACTGTATAACGAACATGGTCAGCCTAGCGCCACCATTGGCGTCAATCGCAACATCACAGAACGTAAACAAGCAGAAGCCGCTTTGCAAACAGCTAATGAGCAACTTACCTCTTGGGTACAGCAACTTGAACAACGCAACCATGAAATTGCTCTACTCAGTCAGATGAGTGATATTCTCCAAGCTTGTCTAACAGTAGAGGAAGCATATAAAGTAATTGCTCAGTTAATCCAACCCTTGTTTCCTCAGACCTCAGGTGGAGTGTTTATTATTAGTTCCTCCAAACATTTAGTCGAAGCTGTGACTACTTGGGGAAACTCAAATCTTGTGAGTAAAAAAGTATTCTCACCCAAAAACTGTTGGGCTTTACGACGGGGGCGATCGCATTTTTCCACAACTGACGATCATAGTTTACACTGTAGCCACATTGAAGAAGACTTATTTGGAGGCGAAGCTCTTTGTGTACCAATGATGGCTCAGGGTGAAGCCTTAGGTATGCTGCATTTCCATTCCCCACAAACAGGACAACTGACAGCAGCCAAACAACAATTAGCCTCTGCGGTTGCTGAACGTATCGCCTTAGCTTTAGCTAACTTAAGACTCACTGAAGCTCTACAACAGCAAAGTATTCGTGATCCTCTCACAGGTTTATTTAATCGCCGCTACTTAGAAGAATCTTTAGAACGAGAAATCAGCCGAGCCGAACGCAGCCAGAAACGTGTAGGCATCATTATGATGGATGTCGATCATTTTAAAAGCTTCAATGACAAATTTGGTCATGAAGCAGGTGATATTGTATTGCGCGAACTTGGTGGATTTTTAAGAAAACAAATTCGCAAAGCAGATATAGCCTGTCGCTACGGCGGCGAAGAAATAATGTTGATTTTGCCAGAAAGTTCTTTAGATGTTTGCCAAGAAAGAGCCGAAAGAATTCGACAAACAGTGAAGCATTTGGACATACAACATCAACGTCAGAAACTTGGTTGCATTAGCTTGTCATTAGGAGTAGCCATGTATCCAGAACATGGTATAACAGGTGCGGCAGTGATTGAAGCTGCCGATGCTGCCTTATATATTGCCAAAAAAACCGGACGCGATCGCGTCGTCATGGCTCAATCTTAGGTGAGTGTGTATTGAGCGTTAGGGAAACAAGGGGGACAAGAATTCGTAGCTAATAATCATTGAAAACACTCTGCGTTTCTCCGCGCCTACTCTGCGTTCCTTTGCGTTTAAAAACGCTACTTAGGTGAATCAATCAAAGTAAAACCAGCCCAATCTCTGAAGTTAGGATTTTCTCGTTTCATCTTTAATCATGCTTGACGCAAAGCACCAGCCGCATCACCAGTTTTTTGTAACTGGCGGTAAAACTCCATCATAAATTTAGCAGTCGACTGCTCTGACACAGACCATAACGTACCTATGATATTAGTAGCTCCAGCTGCCATGAGCGATCGCACGACTCCAATTACACCGTCTTCGGTAATTTTACTTAGTGCCGTACGCTCACCACTGAGAACCACTAAATCTGCTTTTAAGTGCAACTTCTGGATTTCCTCACCTGTGAGTAAACCATCATCTTGAGCAGAAGGTGCTAACACAATCACACCCGCTTCCGGTAACACATGGGTTGCTAGATGAATAATCCTAGCCTGGCTTAACCTTTGTACAACCGCCATTTCCGTTGCTGCATCGCCAATCAAAGCCTGAGTATGCAGCAACTCAGCAATACTTATTGCTTCCTGTTCTGCTCCTGGTAGAGGCAAAAAATAAGGCGATTTAGGATTACCGACTACTAAAATTTCTCGATTGCTATAAGATTCTTAGTTTTGTCCAGTAGGAGTTTGCGCTAACGCAGGCGATAGAAAATTCCATAAAAGAGTAGTATAAACAAATACTTGAAATTTCTTCATAGCAAGTAGTTATATTATGTTCGCTTGAATACTTATACTGTCGCATAGGCTGGTAATAGGTTATGGGAAAAACCAATGCCCAACAACAAGGCATAATATCATAAGCAATTAGCCAAACTTAATATTAGTGGTTAGCAGTTTTTGACTACTATTTTATAAAGTTTTGTGAAAAATCTGAAATAAGTCCAATAAATAGTGTAGCTACCTTCAACACTCCCACCTAGTCCTTTAGGTGGAAGGAGGTAAACAATGAACATTCGTCAATCCTCAATCAAAAATGCTTTGCTCAGCTTTGGATTATTGCTTTTTGCTAGTACTTTGTCCTTAGCTGTTTCAACAAGCGTCTCTGCTGGACTCGACAAGGATATTTCACCTGGTGATATTACATCTCCTTTTCCTTTCTGTCCCAGGCTTCGTAATACTGACAACATTCCTCTGGTTAATCTGATTCCAACAAAAGTTCAACTGAGAAACAAATCTAACGAATTTGGCTCTGGATCTCAACAAACATTGTTTATCAGTGTGAGAAATGAAGGAAGCCGCCCATATTCTCCACCTAAAAATGCATTAATTGAGGTGATCGTCAACGGAACACCTTACACAGGAATTGTCTACGGATCAGCCGCAGCGCAGTACCAACTTGGGGGCGCGATCGCTCGGTGCGAAACTGGCGGAATTGAGATCAAAGATACATTTCCAACTGGAACGTTTCAAATAGGTCAAAAAGTAGGGGTTAGGATTCCTAGCAATAAGAGTAACAGTACTAATGAAGTCACTCTTACGATTGAGTAGTCGCGATCAAGTCCCTTGTTCTCTACATTCACTCCGCTTCCCCAATCAGAGTAAACGCCGCCCAATTCTTCGGTGTATCAGGATACTGTTTCACAAGCTTGAGCATTGCATCTCGTAAGGATTGGGCTTTATGATTATTTTGCTGTAGCTGGCGATAAAACTCAGTCATTAACTCGGCTGTGGGTGCATCAGGTACAGACCACAAAGAAACTAACACACTTTCCGTTCCTGCCGAAATAAACGAACGAGATAATTCAATCACGCCATCACCGGAGATTCTACCCTCTCCAGTACTGCATGTACTCAAAACAACCAGTTCAGCATTGAGGGAGAGATTGATAATTTTATCAGCTGTTAATAAACCATTATCCCTCTCATCTCCCCCCTTACTAAGGGGGGAGGAAGGGAAGTGGGTGTTGGGAGTAAGAGCAAGCGCCCCCGGTATACCCAAATCTTCCCCGTAGCTTGTACCATTTTGGCTACCGTATTCCAGTAAGCCGTGGGTAGCCAAATGTATAAGTCTTGCTTTGGGTAATTGTTTAAGTATGTTCGTTTTGGTTGCTTGTCCGCCAATCATCGCAGGTGTTTGCAACAGTTGTGCGATCGCCTTGGCTTCTTTTTCTGCTTCTGGTAGCAATTTTAATTTTAACTGAGGTAATGTCGGTATTGGTGCGGGGTTGCCTACAATCAAAGCAGATGATTGAAACCTTTTGATTGAAACATTTTCCCCTCTATCTTTATTTCTTCTCTCCCTGAGAGTTCGTGTTAAATATAGCACTTAGATTGAATGTGCGGTGAGAATAGTATGCTGTTCAATCAAGTACTTACCATTTTGATCTTGTAGTGCAGGGAAGGGAGCTAGAAATAAAGATTCTTGGGGAATAAAAACGACATTAGCTTTAGGATCTGATGGTAGTAAATCAGCAATGGGCGAAACTAGAATTTCGTGGAGTTGTTGTAACTGTTTTTTCTGACTTTGTTGATCGACAGTTACCTCTGCGGAAATAATACCGCGACTATCGTTAACACCCATAAATTTGCGACTATTTTTAACCAGGTTTTCTAAAGACTTGTATTCTGTTTGCCATAAAAACTTCAACTCACGCCGTCGGAAGTCAACTTTACCATTTGGCTGCACTACCCAAATAAATAATTCTTGTTCTCTACCCCGTTGTTTGCCGCGAAACTTAAAATCATCATCGGGAATGATTGTGTATTCTACAAGTGTGGCGTTTTGCTGACGGGCAATTTGCCTAATTTTCTCAATATTAGGTGCAGCATTAACAGATGAACTATAAGCAACTGATTTTACAGATGAGTTAGCTTTAACAGTATCTGTTGTTAACTTTCTAGCCAGCAACTCAGCAAAAGCACGGGCGCGTCCTTGTTCGGAAACTTCCAAAGCTGCTTCGGGTTTTTTGGCAGTGATCAGGATTTGTTGCAGCAGGTTGTAGGTAAAAACTTGCGTATCGAAAATCGAGACTTTGTAGGTGTCGCTGAGTCCCAAACGCAGATTATCAAGTAGCTTGATAGAATTACGCAGTTGTGATTCTGCTTCATCCAATTTACCAGCACTGAAAAAAGCATGTCCCAAATTGTTGAAAACCATCCCTTGGGCTGCTGGATCACCGATTTTCTGAAAAATTGCCAAGCTTTGCTGTTGATGTTGAATAGCTTGGGGGTACTGTTGCAAATCTTCATAGGCTAATTCCAAGCTACCTAAAGCTTCGGCTTCTAATTTGTTATTCTTTGCGGCTTTGGCAAATTCTAAAGCTTGTTGATAATAACTCAGGGCTTTCGTGCGATCGCCCAACGAATAATAATTAGATCCCAAGTTAATTAAAGTGCTAGCTTTTCCCGCAGCATCATTGATTGACTCACTAATTTTTAGACTTTGTTCATGGAAAGCAATAGCCTGATCATACTTTTGTTGATCAGCAGCAGCACCTAAGTTTCCTAACGCAATAGCTTCCACTGCACTGTCTTTAATTTCCCGTGCAATCTGCAAACTCGCTTGAAAAGACTTAAATGCACTATCATAATCGCCCAACGACTCGTAAGCATTACCGAGATTTATTAATATTTTCGCCTCTGTTTTACGATCTTTTAACGTTCGCAAAATTTGCAACGCTTTTTGATTTAATTCTATCGCAGTGTTGTATTTACCTAATATGCGATATGCCTTTGCTAAATTACCTAAAATAATTGCTTCTTCTAAACTTTGCTGAGAATTGCGAACAACAATTAAACCTTGTTGATAATATTCAATTGCTTTAGCATAATTTTCTTGCTGTACATAAATATCTGCGATCGCTACTAAAGCCGCTTGCTCACCTTGGCGATCACGCAACTCTCTTGTTAAATTCAGGTATTGTTGTAAATGAGCGATCACTTGCGGATAATCAGCGAGTTCGTGTAAACCGCACTCAGATTTTTCAGCGTCGTTGCTTCCCCCGGACGGTCTTTGAGAGTACGATAAGCAGTAAGCGCTTGTTGCCAAGATGTAATTGCTGACTGTAATTGCTTTGCTTTGTACTGTTCTACACCTTGTTTAAAAATGCGATCGGCTTGTTGGCGAGTGATTGTTTGAGCAATGAGTGAAGCAGAAACAGTTGTAGAAGCTGCGTTAAAAGGTACAAAGCCTGTTAACAAAGTGATCAAAAATATCAGATTTATAAATTTATATCTCTTCAACCTTGAAGACAAACCATCATTTTCTTTTTGCATTTTCTCCTCCCTTCCCACTCTTACCTCTGTGTTCTCTCTTGCCTCTGTGGTTTAATAAATTATTTTTTAACCGCACTAGACACAGAGGACGCAGAGAATAAATATGAGTACAGGCGTTAAGCCCTAAATTGGCAATCATTAATTCCGATTAATTTCTGATTGCGGTACAAGATTTAAATTAATCGGAAGAGGTTGCGTTCGATTATCTCGAATAATCCGCAGAATGTTGTTACCTGGAGTTACTTCTTCACAAGCATTTGCACTACTTGATTCGGGAATATCTATAGGAATTCCACGTGCTTGTTTGAGCCTTTGCACGAGGGTAAGGCTTGTATTTGTAGGTTGACAAACGTCGTTGTGGGTTGGTTGTTTTGTTAACTGACGTTGTGCATCATCGGGAATGTCTTGATCTGGAAGAGGTGGCGGAGGAGGTGGTGGCGGTTGATAAACAGAACTTACATTAATACTGTTACTAGAATCAAGTTGTGTATCTTGATAAACACCTGAGAGTATTCCATTAGACCCGTTTTGAAGAACAACTAATCCACGAGTATAGCTAGTATTTGCAGAAACAATGATTTAGCCGTCGAGTCCCCTCGATTTCGATTTTTTCTAAAGAACCTTCTATTACCAGGATTTTAACGACACCATTGGTGATCGTTTGTTCTCCTAAAATTGCTCTAGAGGTAAGGTAGCCTTGATTTAAATAAAGTTGAGTAATGCTATCTGCAACGCCTTGGAGTTCTTTGAGAGTTACTGATCGTCCCTCGAAAGGTTTGGTAATTGCGGCAATTTCATCTTGAGTAAGGATAGTGCTGCCTACAACTTCAATTTTACTGACGGGTATGCTGACGTTTGGCTGTTCTGGTGTTGATGTTGGCGGTGGTACTGGAACAGTTGGTTGTTGTTCTTCGCTGGGTGGTAAAGGTTGGGGAAAACAGTCTATATTCGGATTTGGTTTAGTGTCGGTGGGGACGGGAGTTGTTTGGGCGATCGCACCTGAGTTCAGAAGGCAGAAGGTAAATATGATATTGGTAGCGATCGCATGATTTCCACTGTCAATTATCTTTACAGTCAAACCTCTCAACCAACTTGTTGCAAATCTTAATCCCCTGGCTTAGCTTGCTTAATTAAATGTTTTTCAAAGGCTGTTAATATATTGTTGCGGGTTGGTTGCTTGTCAGAGGGGTCACTCGTCAACCTGAGAATATCACTTTTGTTAAAACCAAAACGGTGAATCAGTAGTTCTTGTTGTAACTCTACATTAGTAACGCATCCTTCTAAGTTGGTAAATCTTTGACTAGCTGGATACTGATTAATACCCACTAACAATGCTAGTTTACGCGGAGTGCTTTGTGCCAAAACCTGAGCGTAACGATTTCCTTGTTGAATAATATCTAAATAGCTCAAACCAAGTGTAGTTAAAGCTGAGCCAGCAAATTGGAAAAAATGACGGCGTCGCATTAATAATATTGAATATTAAACAATAATTTGTCAAAAATTAACCTATATTTAGGTTAATCTGAACTAAAAAGCCGAGTTTTTTAAGATATTTGGCTGTGATTATACATTTATTTCTTAAGACTGATGCATAAATAATCATGTATTTTTTATTCAAAATATAATGAGGGAAATCCAGATATATTTATGCAGCGATCGCACTTTTGATCACAAAAAATTTTTACCTAGATACATAATTATTTGCATAAGGATTGGTGGTGATACCCTTTACCCAATCCGTACCCTTGGCAATTTCCGCTTCTGATGCGATCGCCAAATTTAAATATAATGCCGTGACTTACACCTCTACACCCTTTTTCTGTAACTGCAACTCTATGCGATCGCCTGATTTGGGTTCTATTACCTGGGTGGAAAGATTGTTTTTTGCCAGTAAAGAACGAAATTCTTCAATACTTCCCTTGGTTTGCAAGAATTTTGTTAGGAATCCTATAAACTTTACATCACCTCCAGCTGCTGTGGGTAGCATAACTTGAGGTTGCAACCACTGGGCTAATTCTAAAGCGTTTTTACCACCCCTGATAAATGGCCCAACTATGGGCAAAGTCAAATCAACAAGTGGAGTAATAACAACATCAATGGGGGCTGATGCTTTCAGCGACGGGGAATGATATCCGTGTGGTTCGTAGTAAATAGTCAAGTTGCTTGCTAATTCTTTGAGGAGATAACCATTTTCTACCAAAGTGGGGCCGATGGGTGAACCAGGAAATGCTTTAATTTCTACACTTGTATTTAAAGTAAAGGTTTCCCCATGAGTCAGTACTGTAATTTGGGTGTAACCTAGCTGCTGTACTACCTTGGCAGCGTTAGGAGAAGCTACCACTGGAATATTATGATCAAGTTGCTTCAGTGTTGGGGGATGGGCATGATCTTCTAACCCCTGAGACAGCAAGATTAGGTCTATGTTTTCTGGGATGGGATGATCTTGAGTTCGATAACCTTTAAAAAACCAATCTTGATTACCGAAAGTTAATGTATCTACTAGCCAAGGATCAAGTAGTATCCGTTGTTCTCCAATTTCGATCAGCCAGCTGTTACTGTCTAAGTATGTTAATTGCATGTTAATTGCACGACTTCTATAAATTAATACTTGTCTTTAATCTATTATGAATCGTGTGTTTCGGCGGTATCATCGCCAGATTGCGATCGCTTTGTTTTTGCCTTTATTTTTGACAATGCTTACAGGTGTAGGCTATACCATTGTTGATAAATGGTTCAGTCAAGGGCAATGAGGTGCATTTCTCCTCAGTCTATTTTGGAAATTATTCATTTAGAAAAAATTTATCCTCTTTTGAATGGTTTAGGATTACTAGGATGATTTCGTAAAAGTTCAGATAGATGAGGGGATTGGGGACAAGGGAGATGGGGAGTGTAGGGAGTGTTATCAAATTCTATTACTCAGTGTTAACTGTTCACTGTAGCCTGCGAAGCCGCTACGCGTCTACACTGATTCCTAACCATTAACCAATGACAAATGACAACTGACAAATGACAAATGACTATTAATTATGTCTTCTGACATCTACGCGATCGCGCATATTGGTGATTTTAAACTTTTTGTTGGGGAAGCCAGCAAACTCAGCCAAAAGTGGCCGCCCATGCTTACTCAACTTAATAGCGGTACATTTCCTCATGCTGTGTTGCAGCAGGTATGGGACATAGAAGGTGGTAAGCGCCACTTTTCGTTTCACACGAAAGCAGAGATTATTAATGATTGGGATATTTTGGGTATAGAAGAATTTTTGGCAGAAGCTGCAAAATAGCTAACACGAATTGTATACACTAGAACAACCTTCATTTTAGGTTAGTTGGTGTGTGCAGGAGTTCCCGAGGGTGGTTTTGAGTGCGCCTGCATCTGAAGTGCAGAGGTTCGCAGAAAATAGGCGTGACCCACTATAATAATACTCAATTTCTCAAAAATCTAATTGTAAAGGGATAACGGTAATGCTGACCTTTATAAGCTTTGATGGAAGCAAATATTACTAAAATTAGTTGGACTAATAATAATATTGTTACCAATATAATTAACACTATTAATAAAGTATTTAAGGTAGATTCTAGTTGTTTAGAAGTCACATTGTTTGTGAGGGCAACACCACAGGTTGTAAAAACCAAAAACAAGGAAATTATGATTACAACTAAGGTATAAACTGTCAGTGACAATTGAAAGTTTAAGGATTCTTTGCCTTGAAAATCTATCCACGGGTCTTGTGATTTTTTCCATTGCCAAACTACTAACGGCCCAAGGATATTCAGCAAAGGTAGATATACGGGTATGCCTATAAATACTAAAAAAATTAGTGGAATCCACAACAAAGCCGAAAGATGACACAGCATAGCCCAAATACGTATTTGCTTGTTGCTGTTTTCTCTCATGGTTATTGACTTGATGTGGATTTATATAAACAACTTATCGGTGTATATCTGTGTTCGCTTTCTTACAAACAAATATCTTGCTTTACAGAATGAGTCCACATTAGAGGTTATATGTAAAAAAAGTCAAGGCTCAAATCTAAGGATTTCTGGTTTATAGCTGCGGAACTTGCAATTCCCTAGTATTTATAGGAACCAACACAAAATGCTTATTATTCTAGTATGAGTATGCTTCCATTATCCAGTCCCTAAAAGCTGGGTAAACCAGTGGTTGTTGTCCAAAGCTTTGCTTGAGGTGCAAAATCTTCTTGTAACCACAGTAAAACTGCACTCAGGCAAAGTTTATTGAGATAAAGACCGACTGAAAAGCCAAGCTTGGTTGGGATTGAAACCTGTGAAGAATTTCTTGATTTGTGCGATCGCAAGTCAATATTTATGTTTCATGACACATTTTTCTTTTTAATTATGTCTAATAATTTGAAACCAGGATGCTGTTATTAAAAATTTGACAAATCAAGGCTCTACGTATAAAGCCAAGATAGGAGGAATATAAAGTTAATTCACTATTTTTATGCTGTTGATATGATGATATTAGCTTCATGATTATTAACTCCAATATTATATAATTTTTTCCGAAAATTACCATTGAACTCCTGTAGTATTAGCATAAACTTAGAGTTACCAGGTAAGTCTTATGTTTCCTCAAAGATTTCATGCCTTAACTGGCAAAAAATGGTTTGTCAAATTGGCTTGGGTGATGGGGATTATTGGTGTCACAACCATGATTAGTTCTCCTGTGTTAGCTAGAAGATTCTATGGCTTTGCCTTTCTGCAACCTTCTGCTTATCGCAACTATCCTTATCGCAACTCCAACAGTACCATTGCTGATACTCTTTCTAAGGATGGGAAATATGCCAATTTAGTTGATGAATTGAAAGAAGCTGGTCTTTTCGACACACTGAAAAAGCCAGGTTATTTCACAATTTTTGCTCCAACTGATAATGCCTTTAATTCTTTAGATAGTAATGTCTTTAAGCAATATAGCCAGCCCGAAAACCGTGTTAAAGTTTTGAAATATCACGTGATTGTTGGCGAAATCACTCGTGAGCAGATCGAAACTGGAGTACTCAAAACTCTAGAAGGCAGTGAACTTAGAATTACCCAAGACGCTAATGGCGAAATCAAGGTAAATAACGCTAAAGTCTACCAACCTGCCACACGTACTACAAATGGTGTAATTGCACAAATTAGCGGACTACTCATACCTTCTGATGTTAACTTCTAAGCTTTAGCAAATTTTGCTTCATATCATTAGACCGTCCCCCAGCTTAGTTTTTCGTAAAGCTGGGGGATTTTTACTTTATTGCCAGTTGCCTACAACAACAAATGGTGCCCAGAAATGAGGATTGCTGTATTGCTGATCCTTAAGCAAAGCCAGTTGTGCTTGCTGGAGTGCTTGCGCTTTGTTGATTTTAGTCTTTTTAGCTTGTTCTAACTGACTATACAAATTACCCATGAATTTGGCAGTACTTTCATCTTGCACTGACCATAATGTTGCCATTGTACTGCGTGCGCCAGATCGTACTGCTACCCCTGCTAGTCCTAAAGTAGCGCGTTGATCACCAATTGCTGTTTCACAAGCACTGAGAACTAATAATTCTATTGGTCTACGAGAAGTTAGTGTATTGTTTCGCAAGAGATTACCTAACTGTTTCACGTTCATGCGTTGATCCCAAAATAGAATAAAAGTATCGTCAGCGATCGAACTAAATTGGGCATGAGTTGCTAAGTGAATGATCGAAACATCAGAGTTGAGAATTTCGTTTTGAATCTCTTTGGTAGTAAATTTGTCATTGAGGAGTAACTTTGTTGCTACTCCTAAATCTTCAATTTGTTTAAGCTCTTGTTTTACTTGAGGTAAACCTTCAAAACCTTCACGTGGTTCACTTATTCCTGCTGTGATGGCTTTAATATTAATCTCTGTTAGTGGTTTTGGGTTAATTAGCTGCAAACCAGGAGTTAAGGCGATGGCATATTTTTGTAATAAATATTGTTTGCCATCGTGCAATACAGACATGGGAATGTTTCTTAATTTTTCATCTAAGACAAATACTAAGGTTTGAATTTTGTTGTTTTCTAAGTCTTGTCGAAGAGGTCGAATTAGCCAGTCATATACTTTTTGGTAATAAGGCAGGGAGTGTTCAAGATCAGTTTCAGGAGATTTGAGAAAAGCCTGGATTTGTTCTACAGTTTCTTCTAATTCTTGTTTTTTAAGGTTGGTAGTGTAAAGACGTGGAGGTTGATTTGGTAGGCTGAGAATTACTTCTAATTTTTCTATATTTGAATTTGAGTTTTGTTGATTGGACAAAATAATTGGATAAACAACTGCGGCGCTAGTGTCTAATTTATCGATTGGCTGGGGATTCGCTTCTACACAGGCTTCACGGAAAAAGTTATTGAGTTCAGCCAATTGTAGAGATTCCAGCACGTTTCTCGCTTGAGTTAATTGTTTCTGGCTTTCCTCTGCTTTTTTATCTGCTTTTAAGGATTGAGCATATTCTAATTCTAGTTCGACTAGTTGGCGATAAACTGGTTCTACACTAGATCGAAAAGAAAACTGTACTTCTGGATTAACTGCTACTAAATCACTACGTAATGATTGGAGGGCGTTATAAGCTTTGGTGTAAGCAGCGATCGCATCTGGTATATCCCCTTGGGCTTTACGTATCCTGCCCAGTTGCCAGAAATACTGATAGGATATGTAGGGCGATTCTAGGTTAGAAACTACATTCAAAGCCTGTCTAGTAAATTTTTCGGCTTGAGATAAATCCTCTTTACTACCTCTTTGCTCATACAGCGCACCACGATTTCCTAGTGCATAGGCTTCAGCTTGTTTATCTTCCAAATTTTTGGCTTGGGTAGCGGCTTCGGCTAAAGTTTTGTCAATTTCGTCAAAACTTGGCAGTTGTGAGTCTTGCTTTTGCTGGGGATTTTCAGGTTGAATTAATTCTGTTAAGCTTTGAGCATAGTTAATTTGCTCATAAACGCCTGTCCGAGTAGGAGAAAATTTTAGTTCTTGAGGATTTAGAGATAACCAAAAAGCTTTTGCCTCTTGATATTTTTCTGGATCAGATTTTGCCTGTTTTAACAATAGGCTAAGCTGATTTAGTTGTGCTTGTTGCCGCGTAGTTGGTAAAGTTGTCAGCTTTGCTGCTTGGCTATAAGCATCTACTGCTTGTTGGTAATAATTTTCTCTTCTGCGGCGTACCCTTTCATTTTCAGCTAAGGTTTTAGCTGTGTTACCTATACTTAGATAAGTGGCTGCTTGCTCTTGAGGAGAATTTAATTTTTGGGCTAAGTTTAAACTGCTGGCTAAGACGAATTGAGACTGTTCTGGCTGACCAATAAAACGTAGTAATTCACCCAGGCTTCTCAAGCCTATTAATTTAGTTACAGAAGGGGATTCACTGGTAATTTTTTGGAGTTTTGCTGTTAATTCTTCTGATGATAATTGGTTCAACTCTTGACAATTGCTAACTCCAATTTCTTGATTGAATACTTCTAATAAAGTCTTGCAAGCACGGGGAAAAAGACCCATATCTTGCATAACTTGACTCTGGTTGATTTTATTTTGTGCTAACTTTGCAGGTTCTTTAATCTGACTGTAGATTTTGGCAGCTTCTTGCCAACTTTCAAGGCTTTGTGTAAATTGTCCAACTTCTTTTTGCAAATAGCCTTGAATATCTAAGGCTTGTGCCAAAATTTTCTGTTTGTCCTGACTTCGGGGCTGAGTTTCCAGCAACACTAAACTTTGTTGATTGGCTTTTGTGGCTTTTTCCCACTGTCCAAGTTGTTGATAAGTCAATGAGAGATTACTCAAAGCCATCGCTTGATTTAAATTATCCTTATGGGCAGAAAATGCAGACACTGCTTTTTCCCACACAACCGCCGCTTCTTGCCACTGACCAGAACGGTATAATTGAGTAGCTTGGTTAACTAGCTGTTGTGTATCTGGCTGAGTCTGCACAATTTGAGTTGCTTGTGAAACCTTAGCTATCACAGGTGGGGCTGTAGACGCAAAGATAAATAGTAAAACAGCCAGAAATAGCGATCGCTTATGATAAATTCTTTTTAGTTGATAAGTTAAATTACGGTTAAATACACTTCTATTTAGTTTCATCTTATACTCCCAATCGCGTTATTAGTTGTTTGTAGGTAGAGACGCGATGTTCCTCGCGTCTCTACAATAGTGGTTAGTGGCTGTTCACTACTCCACCCTTACCTTAAGCCGCTACGCGTCTTCACACTCCCCATCTCCCCACTCCTCACACTCCCCATACTCCTCACACTCCTCACACTCCACCCTTACCTTAAGCCGCTACGCGTCTACACACTCCTCACACTCCCCACCTTCTTCAAAATGGTGCAGGACAAGATGCACTTACTTTGGTTGTGCGCTGAGGATTGGAGGCATTAGGATCATAGGCTGTGAGAACCACCTGGCCTTTTTCATTAAATACCCATCCTTGGGCAGGAACAATTTGCTTGCTAGTGGATTGGTTCGTTGGTTGGTTAATAGTTGCACTCTGGGAATTGCTACTACTACCAACAGGCTGTAGCAAATCAACACGAATGTTGTCACTGCTGAAGTTGTTGTTCGGACTGGATGGCAAACCACCGCGTCCAGTGATGATAAATGAACTGCCAGAACCTTTCTGACAAGGATTTTGGGCGATTTGATTGCTTGGGTCTGTGAGGTTTTCTGGTAATTCGACTAATCCTTGACTAGGGTCTACATCTGCGGTGTCGATTTGGACTGTACCACTGAACTGTGGCCCCAAATCAGAAGAGGCTGTGATATCACTTTCTGGTGTAAGATTTTCCCGGAACTGAGTCCCAAAGATAGCATCAGCATTAATAATCACCCTTCCCCCAAAGCTTTCTTCTGCCCTAGCACTGATATCACTATTTTCTAAGGCGACGAGGTTGCCAGTATCAATGGTGATATTTCCACCTGTGGCTGTACCTGTGGCATCTGTTCTGATGTTACTATTGCGACGCATAATTAAGTCGCGGGAGTTGAGGATAATATTACCTTGACCGCCTTTAGTGGTAGCGCTAATTAATGCCTGATTGTCTAGCCGGATGTCTTTAGCTGTCGTAATTTCTATGTTACCTGCTTGGCGATTGTCTACTTCACTATTGGTAATCAATTGACCACGGTTCACAAACAGAGACTTAGCGTCAATTTTGATGCTACCTGCATTGCCCTCGCCAGAGGTGCTGGCAGTAATTTGACCGCCATCACTGACAAACAGTGAACCTTTATAAATTTCAATGTTGCCGCCGTTACCTGTTCCTCCAGCAAGCACATTGCTAAAAATACCACTATCAACTCCGGTGATATTAATCCTATCTCTAATATTTAACTTTACGTTTCCAGCATTACCCTTGCCACCACTACGGATAAAGGTATTCAGTTCACCGCTGTTAGTCAAAAATAGTGATCTAGCGGTTATGGTGATGTCTTTGCCATTACCCACACCTCCTGCTTCCACGGTGCTAAAGGCTGCACTGGGGAATCCTACAATATTATCTGTGCCATCAAAAGAGACAGTACCATTAGGAGCATTAATTGTAATACTGCCTGCATTTCCTTCTCCTCTGGTGCTGGCAAATATCTGTCCTCCACCACTGACAAAAAGCGACCCTGTGTCAATTTCGATGTTTCCAGCGTTGCCCTTGGCCTCGCTTTCCACACTGCTATAGATCCCACTGCGGTTAAACAAACCACTGGGTTCAGGTTTGTTACTTATTCCCGCAATTTTGATCGTGTCGCTAATGTTCAGTTTCACATTCCCGGCATTACCAGCACCACCTTCACGTATAAAAGTATTTAACTGACCACCATTGGTGAGTGAGAGTGACCTAGCTGTAATACTAATGTCTCCTCCTTTGCCGTTACCTCCTGCTTCAATGTTGGTGAAGGCTGCACTGGGAAATCCTAAGATGTTATCTGTGCCATCAAAAGAGACAATACCGTTGGGGGCATTAATTGTGATGCTGCCTGCATTTCCTGTGCTATAGGTGTTGGAATTTAGTTGTCCACCACCACTGACAAAAAGTGATCCTGTGGTGATATCAATATTGCCAGCATTGCCTGTGGAACCAGTCTCTACGTTGCTAAAGATAGCACTGCGAATGCCAAAGTCACCGACTCCTGCAATATCAATCTGATCGCTAATATTTAATTTCACATTGCCGGCATCACCTATACCACCAGGATTTATGCCATCTGTACCCCGAACCAAGGTATTCAGTTGACCTCCGTTAGTCAATGAGAGTGATCTGGCAGTAATATTAATATCTCCCCCCTTGCCTTGGCCTCCTGTTTCTACAGTACTGAAAGCTGCACTAGTGGTTAATCCTCGTTTTTCTGTACCATCAAAAGAGACAATACCATTAGGAGCATTAATTGTGATATTGCCTGCATCTCCTTTGCCAAAGGTGCTAGCAGACAATACTCCTCCATTCCTGAGAAAAAGTGATCCTGTGGTGATTTCAATATCGCCAGCATTACCTGTTGACCCAAGATCTACACTACTAAAAATACCACTGTTGGCGTAACGACCATTGGAGGCAAGTATGTCACTTGCTCCAGAAATCTTGATCGCATCACTGATATTCAGCTTGATATTTCCGGCGTTAGGTATATCAGTGGGATTGGTGCTACTTCCATTACGGATAAAGGTATTTAGTTCACCTCCATCTGTTAAGAAAAGTGATTTGGCAGTGATGTCGATGTTTCCACCATCACCATCGCCACCAGTTTCTATATTGCTAAAAATTGCGCTGGGTTTTCCTTGATTATCTGTACCTTGAAAAGAGACTGTACCATTTGGAGCTTTAATAATTACATCTCCTGCATTCCCCTGGCCAAAGGTACTTGAATTTAATTGCGAACCTTCAGTTGCAAAAAGTGAGCCTGTTGTAATGTTAATATTTCCGGCGTTGCCTTCTCCGAAAGTGCGAGACAAAAAATAAGAAGTACCTTGAAGGGTTATAGAATCAGAGATATTTAGTTCAATGTTGCCAGCATTAGGCAAACCTTTATCTCCTACAATCCCAGCAGTATCGGTAAATACTTGAGTACCATTTTGCAAAGAAAGCGATCGCGCATTAATGACAATATCGCCTCCCAATCCTGTACCAATTAAATCAACACCAAAGTTATCTGAGCGACCAGCAACAGAAGTACTGACTCTAGAAGCATTAAATATAACATCAGCGTTGACTGCATCAATGATGATGTCTCCTGCATTTCCAGATGCATAAGTAGCAGCTTGCATGAGGGAGCCGCTATTTACAGAGACAGACTCAGAAGCTTTAATACGGATGTTGCCAGCATTTCCTGACCCAGTTGTGGAAGTAGCTATTTGTGCAAAATTTTCTAAAGTCAGTGATGGTGTATCGATAACAACATCATTAGCACTTCCAGTCGCAAAAGGTCCCACTACACTACCAAAACCGCTCCCTAATTCTGGCAATCCTTGCAAGATTATTTTATCTGTAGCTGTAACATTTACTCTTCCAGCATTTCCTTGTCCAAAAGTTGCAGAACCAATTGCAAACCTACCAATACCTTCCAAGGTATTAGTGTTAATGATTACATTTCCTGCATTGCCAATAGCTGAATTTTGGACTAAATTGCTGATTTCTGTAGAAGAGTCAGCATTACCCGTGATTGTAAACTTATCTGTAGTATTAATGACAATATCACCCGCTTGAGCATTAGGATTGCCAAAACCCGATAAGATACCAGCAAACAGAGTACTACCCCCAGAAATAGCGAAATTACGGGCATTGATGGCTATGCTACCTCCCCCGTCACCAAGTACAGCTACTGTACTACCACTATTAATTGTGACATCTGCTCTCGTCACACCATTAGGAAAGCTGAAGCTACCATCAGGGTTCAATGCAACTGTTCCGGCTTGTCTTAGTCCCCCTAACTCAACTCTTGCGCTTGGTGCTAATACTGTACCGTTGTTGAAAACAACATCACCACCAAGCAAAGCGAAGGTTTTTGTGGGTGCTACTATCAGACCAAAAACGTTTCCGTTGATATTTTGAACTACAGATTGATTAGTAATACTGCCAGGATTATCCCGAAATCGCAAGCCGATAGGAATATTGATCGTTAACTGGGGAACTGATTGCAAGTTGCTGGCACTAAATTCAAAGTTGTCGAATAATACACTGTCGGCTGTAGTGCCAAAAAATGAACCACCACGCAAATCTAGAATCGCACGCGGGCCAAAAGAAATTCCATTTGGGTTAATTAAAAATAGATTGGCGTTACCTAAAACACCAAGAATGCCTTGAATATTTGAGGGATTACGACCTGTAACTCTGGTAAGAATATCGGTAATCCCAGTCGGATTGGAAAAATAAGCTCCCCTTCCTGCATCAACGTTAAAATCTTGGAAAGAATGAAATAAATTTGACCCGCGAGTCGCACCACCAGTAATTAAATCAATCCCTTCAACAACATTAGGATTCACAACAGAACTTTCCGCACCTAAACTGGTATCTGGGGTAAGTTGGGCTGTAGCTTTGTTTACAGGTGCAAAACTGCCCAAAGTAATCAAGGGCAAAGCGAACCAAATAAGCGATCGCCAATTGTATTTTGTTTGGTAGTTTTGATTACAGACAAGCGATCGCTTCTGATTTTTTAGGTAGAAACTATCTAAAATCGGTAGCATTGAAACACCTTAGTGATAATACTCTGGGCAATTAATATCAACAAACACTTATCAATTCACAACTGTTAACTGATAACTGATTTACAAATGTGCAGGACAAGCTACAGTTGTTGGGGAATTGCGTTGAGGAATATTACCTGTAGGGTCATAGGCTGTCAGAACCACCTCACCTTTTTTGTTAAATATCCATCCTTGCGCAGGTATAATATCACGCCTAGCAATGGGAAAAGTTTTTGGTTGATTAATGTTTGCACTCTGAGAATTTTCTCCAGAAATAGCAGGTTTGACTAAATCAACCTGGATATTGTTACCAGTTAGAGTTTCATTAGGACTAGCTGGTAAACCACCTCGTCCTGTGATAATAAATTTACTACCTATACCTCTTTGACAAGGATTTTGAGCGATTTGATCTCTGGGGTCTGGTAAATTATCTGGTAATTCGACTAATGCTTGACTAGGATCAACATCTATGGTGTTTAACTGCACAGTACCACTCAAGCTGGCATTTTGTCGGGAAATAGCTGTGATATCGCTGGTTGGTTGCTTTCTTGGGTCTAAATCTTGGGGGCGTAACCTCTCCCAATCTTGACGAGTGCGTACAAATAGCCCAAAGATACCATTAGAGTTAATGACAACTTTTCCTCCCTGACCTTGATCAGCATTAGCGATGATGTCGTTGTTACCGAAAGGTTGGGCAATTATAAAGCCTCGGTTCTTCGTGAGAGTGTTGATGTAAATATTGCCACCGTTGCCATTAATAGCGGTGGTAGAAATAAAACTTTCACCACTCATGAACAAATAATCTTGCGTATCTAAGTAGACATTACCACCATTACCAGATTCGGCGTTTGCTGTAATGTTGCCTTGATTTGCCATGCGGATAGTATCAGATCTGACTTTGACCTCACCAGCATTGCCACTACCTTGACCATCAACAATGATTTTTGCCCCATCTCGAATAATTAACTTGGGAGTTTTCAGAATCACAGTGCCACCGTTACCTGTTGCCCCATTGCCAACTACACTAGATATGGCACTGCCTTCCCCACTCAATTCTGTAGATTCAGAGGCTGTAATATCTAATGTGGCTGCTTGGCTTTGGCTAAACGTACCTGTAACTAGCTGTCCTCCATCTTTGATTTTTAATCGCCGTGTTTCCAGGGTTAACTTCGTACCTGGGCCTGTACTACTAGCTTGTGCGATCGTACCAATGGCACTGGGAATAGGTGGTAATGTTTCATCTATAACTACACTGCCTTGTATTTCTACTAAATCAGATGCTTTCGCCATAACATTCCCAGCAGCGCCTGTTCCATAAGTATCAGCACCAATTTGCGCTCCACCACTAGCGATGATTCGTTTGGCTTTAATGTTTAAATTGCTACCATTACCAGAACCTTCAGGCGAAACAGCAGTGTATATAGTACTGGGAACTGAATCATTGGTTGAAATTCCACTTACTTCCAAAGTGTCAGCAGCATTAACGCTGACAGTTCCTCCTGGTTGGGAACCCGTGAAAGCAACAATAGCAGACCCATCCGTAAGTTTGATATTTCTCCCTTGGACTTGGATCTCTCCAGCACCTGCTGTACTACTACTATCTATTGATGCTTTTTTGGTCAGGGAAATGTCTCGGAAGGCTGGCACATTTGTATATCCCAGTTGCCAGCCTTTATCTATAGGAGTGATACTGACGAAACTGGAACTATCGACACTTCCAACTTCAATTCTGCCGCCATCTGCAAGCAGATTTCCTCCTTCTAAATTTACATCACCCCCCACAAGGGCAAGGGTTTTACCGGGTTGCACTGCTAAACCTTGAGGAGTTGAGTTTCTGCTAAATTCTAAAAACTCCGGATTGAACTGGAGATTATTACCTGGCCCTTGAACAGTAATGCTTCCAGGATTGTCGCGAAAGCGTAAGCCAATGGGAATGTTGACAGTCAACTGTGGTGGTGCTTGCAGATTGCTGGCACTAAATTCAAAGTTATTGTCAAACACAAAACTATCGGCGGTAGTTGCCAAAAATGAACCATTCAGATCCAGACTGGCATTTGGCCCGAAGAAAATTCCCTTTGGGTTGAGTAGAAATAGATTGGCGTTACCTAAAACACCAAGTCTCCCTAGAATATTCGAGGGATTACCACCTGTGACTCGCGTGAGAATATTGGTAATACCATCCGGATTGGAAAAATAAGCTCCCCTACTTTCACCAACGTTAAAATCTTGGAAAGAATGAAACAAATTTGAGCCGCGTCTTGCACCACCTGAGATGCGATCGCTCACTACATTATTAATCACATCTGGATTGACTACAGAAGTTTCTGTACCTAAACTGCTATCTGGAATGATTTGTGCTGTAGCTTCACCCACAAACGCCAAAATGATGAAAGTGGGTAGAAATAAAGCTATGGCAACTAAAAATTGTGAACTGTTTCTATCCCCGTCCCTGTTAACAGCAGAGTTAATCCCCTTTTCTACTATCAAAAAGGGAGATGGGGAATTAGGTGTGTAATCTGTGCAATTTGGAAGAGCTATGTAATTGTCGAGTAAATTATGTTTTGTACATAGCATATTAAAAGCCCCCTTCTTTCAAGAGATTGATCAATCTCAATAAAAAGCGGTGTTGCACAAAGTAGAGATGTAGACATGTAGACGCGAAGCAGCTTCTCGTAGAGTAGTAGCCTCCCCCAGGGTAGAATGAATCGCTATGAAACCAAGAACACTAAGAGATTCGTTTTATCCTGAACAGAGAAAATAAAATCATCTCCTCAGTATGCAACGCCCAAAAAGCTATTCAGTTATTAGTTAAGTATTCACAAAATTGATAACTGATTCCTGATTCAAAAAGGTGCAGAACAAGTTGCAGTTGCTTGAGAAGTACGTCCCAAACTAGAAACCGTAGGATCATAGGCTGTGAGAACGACTTCACCTTTTTTGTTAAATACCCATCCTTGAGCAGGGACAATCTTTTTGGTGGTAGGATGAGTGACTTGCGACTGATTGATGGTCAGATTTGGGGAATTACTACTACTAGCTATCGGTTCTACTAAATCAACGTGAATATTATTACTGCTGAAGTTGTTGTTAGGGCTGGATGGCAAACCACCCCGTCCAGTTACAATAAATGAACTACCAGAACCTTTTTTACAAGGATTTTCGGCAATTTGATCTGTAGGATCTGTAAGATTTTCTGGGAATTCAACTAATCCCTGACTGGGGTCAACATCTGCGGTTTCAATTTGTACATTACCGCTAAAATCAGACCCAAGAGCAGAATTAGCTGTAATGTCACTTTCTGGGGTAAGTTGTTCTCGAAACTGTGTGCCAAAGATAGTTCCTGCATTAATTAATACATTTCCCCCATACCCCTTGTCAGCATTGGCAGTGATATCGCTGTTTTCTAAGGCTACCAAGTTATCAGTGTTGATAGCGATATCTCCACCCGTAGCCTCACCGTTCGCGTTAGTTCCAATGTTGCTATTGCGACGCAAGATTAGATCACGGGAGTTGAGGGTGATATTACCTTGACCACCTCTAGTTTCAGCGGTAATGAACGCACCGTTATTTAGCCGAATGTCTTTAGCTGCTGTAACTTCTATGTTACCTGCTTGTCCTGTACCTTGACTACCGACATTGATTGCTGCACTGTCGTTAACGAATAAGCGTCCGGTTTTAATGTTTAAGCTTCCCCCTTGGGCTGAAGAATTTGGTAATGTATATGCGTAAATGCCACTAGCAGCGGTATCATTACGGCCTAGCCTAAACTCTGTTGTTCCTCGTCCTATCCTTTTAACTTCTCGGTTGAATACTTGCTCAAAATTAGGATTAGTACCGGAAATGGTAATGCTGTCAGAAGTGTTGAGGGTAATTGTACCTGCATTCCCTGTGCGTGAGGCAGTGTTAAGAATTTTTCCACCACCAGTAAATTCAATTACACGAGCATTGACAGTGATATTCCCTCCCGGAAATGCTCCTTGAGTTGTCGCCTTTAAATTTCCTCCATCTCTTATACGCAAGGTATCAGCGTTAATAATAATGTCACCCGCAGGACCTTGGGCATTTCCTACAGAATTTGTTACCAATGTACTGTATATCCCTTGTGAGCGACTTTGGCTGAATAATTTCTGATCGTTAAATAATGGATGGAGACCAGAGATTTCGGCTGTATCTGTGGCATCAACTTGAATAGTGCCACCTAGCTTGCTATTTAGGTCTGTTGTTGCTGTTATTGTTGAACCGTCAGTAATAAAAACTGACTGTCCGGTTAAAAAGATATTTCCAGCATCGCTAGATTTTGTAACTGTGTTGCGAAGATCAGCAAAGATCACACTAGACTGCACTGATACTGAACCCTTAGATGATCGCAATGTAATATTGCCAGGATTTCCTTTACCATAGGTTGTGGCAGCAAGTTGACTGTTGTTGATTAACCTTACTGAGACATCGCCTTGCAATGATATATTTCCAGCAGCAGCAATATCGTTTTGGCTAATGCTAGTACTGACTAGATTAGCATTATCTAGTAAAATAGAGCCTTTTGCTACCAGTGAAATATTTCCGCCACCTAGTCCTCCATTTCCTGCATTATAAGTGGATATGACTTTATTCTCACGATCCACAATCCCAGGTAAACCTTCCCCAATCAAAGTGATATTACCATCGGCTGTGAGTGAAATGTTGCCACTACGTCCTCTACCAAAACCATTATTGTTATTGTCGTATTTGTAGTTACTAGCATCTAATGCAGGTTTATCTTCTAGACTCGGATTTCGACCTGGAAGTGTATACACAGGATTACTGACATTAATATCTGCCGCTACGATATTAATGTCACCAGCATCACTTTGCCTACCGATAGTACGGGTACGAATCCGTCCACCACCAGTCAGTTCCAAGTAATTGGCTTTGATATTAATGTCACCTGTGTTACCAATAGCATTAAGGTCAGCGATATTTTCTACCAAGCTTTGTCCATTGATTCTAATCGCCTCAGTTGCGTCAAGGATCACATTCCCAGGCACTGAAGTACTAGCTGTTAAGTCTGGTTTAATGCCAGCAGATACAATAGTTCCGGTTTCTAGATTTAAGTTGCGGGTAGTGATATTCACACTGCCCTTTCCTTGATCTGCAACATCAACCCTAGCGGCATTTTTCAGCAGTACATCTGCTCTGGTAATACCAACCGGAAAACTCAAATTACCATCAGGGTTTAATCCTATAGTTCCTGCTTGTGCCAATCCTCCTAACTCTACTTGTCCATCTGGTACTATGAGGCTTCCTCCATCTAAGCTGACATTACCGCCTATTAGTGCCAAAGTGTTTCCAGTTTGTACTTGCAGACGACCATTGTTGATGATATTGCCAGGATGATCTCGAAATCTCAAGCCGATGGGGATATTGATGCTTAACTGCGGTACTGGTTGCGGGTTACTGGCGCTGAATTCAAAGTTGTCAAATACTACACTATCGGCTGTACTAGCAAAAAATGAACCACTTAGGTCTAGACTGGCATTTGCTCCAAAGAAAACCCCTTTGGGATTAAGTAAGAAAAGATTAGCGTTACCTAAAACACCAAGCCTACCAAGAATATTCGAGGGATTACCACCTGTGACTCGCGTGAGGATATTGGCAATACCATTAGGATTGGAAAAATAAGCTCCCCTACTTTCCAACACATTGAATTCTTGAAAAGAGTGAAACAGATTTGCTCCACGAATCGCACCTCCATCAATGCGATCGCTCGGTATACCATTAATCACATCTGGATTCACAACAGAATTTTCTGTTCCACCCAGATTGCCATCGGGAACAATCTGTGCTGTGCTTCTACTTAAAGGTGCAAGACTGCTGCAAGTAACTAAGAGTAAGCTGAATAGCAGTGACCAACTTGATTTCATTCTCAGTTTATAAATCAATGACTTTTGACTAACTTGAAAATAGGAAACAGGGAACGGGGAACAGGGGACAAGGAACAGGGAAGAGGTATTTTTATACTTTGTTATGTGATAAATCACATGAGGGTCTAGCTTGAAAGTCACCTCACCCCGGCTACGCCACGCCTCTCCTTACTAAGGAGAGGGGCTTGGGGTGAGGTTTGTCGTACCTGGCGGTGAAACCTTTCTTTTGACCTTTAAAACGGACTGTAATTAATCGAGAAATACAATCCTTGTTCTTGCAACGTCCTATCTCTGTCATCTACATCGATGAGAGGAAAAGCGTAGTCAATACGGGCGCTAAGTGTATCACCCATCTGCCATTGCAAACCTAAGCCTGTACCAATCAAGGTATTGGGATCGGGAGTGGAATTAGAACTGTCAGAGTTATTCCAACCGACACCAAAGTTGATAAAGGGTACAACTTGCAAAAGCCCTTGAATTTGTCTTGCCCGCAGGACGGGAAATCTCACTTCGGCTGAGGCAAACACGCCGTTATCTGTTAAAAACTCATCCTGTCGATAACCCTTGACAGTTTGCAGACCTCCCAAGCGAATTTGTTCGATGGGTACAAGAGGTCTGGTTGCTAATTGCATTTCTGAACGCAATACCAGCAAGGTATCTGGGGCTAATAAGCGCACATATTGTCCTTGTCCTCGCCAAGCAAGATAGCGACTATCTGGGGGATCGCTGTTGACAGTAGCACCAAGCCACCCTACACCAAGACTAAATTGCGATCGCAAGGCAAAGACTTGTTGTGAGTTGCGTTGTGTGTATTCCTGAAAAAACCGGATTGTGGAGAGGCGTGTTCTGCCTTCCTCATCTGCACCTGCGGACAAGGGAAATTTTTCTCCCAATAATCTGCTTTCACTTTGCTGTCGGGAAAAAGTTAAGCCTAGTGCCAATTCTTGGCCAGGATTTTGGATGATGGGCTGCCGTAAATTCAAATCCAAGTAATAATAGTCACCAGTGATATCAATTCGATCAAAGGGTGGTTCAACTACCTCTACAGCTGTTCTGCCAGTAGCAAAGCCAACAGTACCATTGCGAGGATTAATCGGGAATGTATAACCTAAGTCAAAAGCGTTACTACCATCGCTGTTGATAAATTCAAAGGAAAAGCGATCGCCAAAGCCTAATAAATTACCTTCACTAAGGTTAACACCCCGACGAAAAGTGCCAACACTCGGATCACCAGCATTATCTGCAAAAATATCTACTCTAAAGGAATCTGCCTCTACAACTTTAACTTCTAACAAACTCTGATCTGGACGTGAACCCGTAGATAATTCCGCAGAAATATTGGCTATCAAGGGGTCAAGCTGTAATAATTGCAATGCTTCTAAGAGTTTTTCTCTATTTAAAGGTTTAGAGGTTGCTAAAGCTATGCGACTACGCACATACCCTGGTTTTAACCGCCTCGTACCTGTGACTCTAATATCTTCTACTCCACCTTCAACAATCCGCACCTTGACCACAGCGCCTTCTGGTGACAAAGTTTGTTCGGCTGGGATCACCGCGCCGGAATTAATGTACCCCTCCTTGATATATAAATTAGTGATGATGTTTTCAATTTCTAAAAGTTCAGCAAAAGTTATCGGTCGATTAAGAAATTCGGCTGTTTCTTTGCTTAATTGTTCATCACTAAATGCTGTGTTTCCTTCAAACTCGAATCTTTTAATAGTAATAGTTCCGGGAATTTCTGGACGCTGTGGAGATTCGGGTGGTGGAGATGGAGTTTCTTCTAAAGGAGGTGTAGGTGATGGTTGCGGCCTTGGAATTGGCTTTGGTGGCGGTGCAGGAGGAATAGGAGCAGTGGGGCCAGGAAGTTGCGATAAAATTAAATTTTTATCCAACTCTGTATTTTTCTTGCTTCCGACTAGTTCATGTGAATTATAAGCACCGGGAGGATATAATTTCAGCCCAAAATAAGGATTGAGAAAATAACCTTCGTTCCCAATTTCTGTTTCATGAACCTGGCTGATTTGGCTTTTTACAGCAGCTATGGTATTTTCTAGCTGTTGTGTGTTGATCTGTGTTTCGTGATTTTCTAAAGAAAAGCGCTCAGGATTAGGAGCCTTAGATGGTAAGTTTCCAGCCGAAGCTTTTACAGCCGAGAAAGCTATTAAAACTTCCAACAAGAAACAAACAGTTAAATTCAGTTTCAAAGTGTGGTGGTGCATTAAAACTTGATTAACTTTTATTAATTAAACTTAAATACCATAGAACATGGTTTGTAGCATAGAGAATTATAATAAAATTTAACGAGGTAGTTTAGGAAACTAAAAGGAAATATAGGTAGTTATAAAATATTGCTTTAAATGAAGGAATATATATTAAGATGACGGAAGGCAACAACAAGCTATTATGTGGCCGCTACCAAATCATCCAAGAATTAGGCAGGGGAGGCTTTGGAGTAACCTATCTGGCTACAGATACATTCTCTAATGTATTATGTGCAATCAAGAAACTCGACCCTCTTAATGCTGATCTCGAAACAGCTAAAAGATTCTTTCACAGAGAAGTTAATATTTTAAATACTTTGCAAACTAACCAGCAAGTTCCTAAGTTTTTTGATTATCTAGAAGAAAACAATAATTATTATATTGTTGAAGAATATATAGAAGGTACATCCCTAGCTGACCTAGTTGGTCAAAAATGGTCAGAACAGACAGTAGTTAATTTCTTGCAACAAATTTTATCAGTATTAGCATATTTACATGCAAAGAATATTATTCATCGTGATGTCAAACCTTCTAATTTGATTATTAGAAAGGGAGATAGGAGATTCGTCTTAATTGATTTTGGCTCTGTCAAAAAACTAGAGCAACAATATCCATCATTTCAATCCTCTGTCACACAAACAATGATTGGAACTCCTGGATATGCTCCTTCAGAACAAATGGCAGGCAGACCACGTTTTAATAGTGATATCTATGCATTAGGCTTGACAGCAATTCAACTATTAACTGGGATGCACCCAAGAGAATTAAGATGGAACGAAAAAGACTATATTCTCTTACCTAGCGATATTCAAATTGATGATTCTCTTGCTGTTGTTTTAACCAAAATGGTTCATAATAACCCAGATCAGCGCTATCAAACAGTAGAGGCTGTGATTGAAGATTTAAATAAGACTAAAATTAGTTCACCACCCACTCAACCACCAACTTACTACACATCTAATCATCGAGGGGTACTAGCTAATCTACGATTTCTAAGAATTTGGCAAATTCCAATTGTATTAATATTATTAGCAGGAATCATAACTTGCATAGAGTTTATTCATCCATTTATACGACCTGCATATTACTTATATGAAGCTAATAATTTGCTTGATGAACGCAAAGGAGATGCAGCTCTAGATAAATTTAACTACCTCAAAGAAATCCAGCCCAACTCCCCTGAAGTTTGGAAAGGAAGAGGGGATGCTTTATTCATTTTAGGACGGGATTTTGCCGCATTACAATCTTATAATAGAGCTATTTTTTTACAACCAAAAGACCAAAAACTTTTAGTTAAAATTTTAATTAATAAAGGAAAAGTTTTATATAAACAACAAAATTATCAAGAAGCCTTAAATATTTATGAAAAAGCACTAAAAATTGATAGTAATAATCCAGAAGCTTTGAGCGGAAAAAGTTTATCTTTATTAGCATTGGGTCAAAAACAAGAAGCTTTGCAGTATTTGGATCAGCTAAAACAAATTAGACCTGATGATCCGAGAATTTGGCAAGAAATAGGTTTTGCGATCGAACAATCGCAAGGACGACAAGCTGCTAAGGAATACTTTCAAGAAGCTCTTTCATCTTATGATGATATCCTCAAGGTTAAAAAAAATAATCCAATATATTGGACTGATAGAGGTTCAATATTACTTAAATTAAATCGTCCCCAGGATGCACTTGATTCTTATGAACAAGCACTTAAAATAGATAATAATTTTTATGAAGCTTTAATTGGAAAAGGTAACGCCTTAAACATATTAGGACAACCTAGTGAAGCTCTCTTTGCATTTAGACAGGCTAGTAAAGTCCGTCCACAAGATTATTTAGTTTGGTTTAATCAAGCAATTTTACTCACACAAACTTTAAGAAATCACGAAGAAGCTATTAAAGCTTTTGATCAAACAATCGCACTTAAAGACGATTTTCATCCAGCATGGGTGGGCAAAGCATTAGCATTATTGGAATTAAAACGCTATCAAGAAGCCTTTGAAGCTATTGAAAAAGCTAAAGATTTGCAACCAAAAGATCCAGATATTTGGGATATTCGAGGAGAAATTTTAAAGGAATTAGGAAAACAACAAGAAGCAAACAATTCTCATTACCAAGCAGAAAGACTAAGGAGTGGGATGATGCGTTAACTAAGTAATAGGGAAGATAAGGGGAGATTTGGAGCAATAATTTTGTGAAATAGTAGAAAAACTAATATTAAAGTAAGCGATCGCAATCTCTGCAATAATTCTAGAGAAGAAATATATTATGAATTTGGAGATGATCCAGAGGTAATTCCATGTTCCCTCTTCCTCGTTCCCTTTCAAAGGTATGATGCGTAATAAAGTATGATCTGGCCCAAATAGACATAATGACGCAGACAGTATCAATCAACAATAACCAGCGGTTGCAACTAGAACCTCTTTCCACACCAAAACGCTTGCTGTTAGGTCCTGGTCCCTCAAATGCTCATCCCGCAGTTCTGCAAGCAATGAATACTCCCCCACTTGGACATCTTGATCCAGCTTTTCTCGCAGTCATGGATGAGATTCAATCGTTACTGCGTTATGTATGGCAAACAGAAAATCAACTTACCATAGCTGTTAGTGGTACGGGAACAGCAGCAATGGAAGCAACTATTGCTAATGCTGTAGAACCTGGTGATGTAGTGTTAGTGGGTGTAATCGGTTACTTTGGTAATCGACTTGTAGATATGGCTGGACGCTATGGCGCAGATGTGCGAGCAATTACCAAGCCTTGGGGACAAGTATTTTCCTTAGAGGAATTGCGAACTGCTGTACAAACTCATCGTCCCACAATTTTAGCTTTAGTTCATGCTGAAACCTCCACCGGTGCCTGTCAACCTTTGGAAGGTGTTGGTGAATTGTGTCGTGAATTTGGCTGTTTGCTGCTCATAGATACAGTTACAAGTTTGGGTGGTGTTCCCATCTTTTTGGATGAGTGGGGAGTAGACTTAGCTTATAGCTGTAGCCAAAAAGGCTTGGGTTGTCCACCCGGCGCTTCTCCTTTTACGATGAGTCCCCGCGCAGTAGAGAAATTGCAACAGCGTCAAACAAAAGTGGCTAATTGGTATTTGGATATGACGCTGTTGAATAAATATTGGGGTAGTGAACGAGTTTATCATCACACCGCACCCATCAATATGTATTATGCACTCCGCGAAGCACTACGTCTAATTGCCGAAGAGGGAGTGGAAAACAGTTGGCGACGTCATCAAGAAAACGTAGAATATCTCTGGCAGTCATTAGAAGATATTGGGCTGTCACTACATGTACAGCGAGAGTATCGTCTACCCACTCTCACAACAGTCCGCATTCCTGAAGGAGTGGATGGTAAAGCGATCGCACGCCAGTTACTCTTAGAACATAACATTGAGATTGGTGGCGGTCTTGGCGAATTAGCAGGTCAAGTCTGGCGCGTTGGACTCATGGGTTTCAACAGCCGTAAAAAAAATGTAGACCGACTCATAGAAGCTCTGCAACAAGTATTGCCTAAATAGAATAGGCAGATATGATAAATTTTTGGGGAAAGGTTATACCAGTTCAAAATTAAGAAAGTCAAATCTCTTTTCCCCCTTACCCGTTAACCTTTCCCCCTTACTCTCCCCCTAAGCTAGACTGAAGATAGCAGTGTACCCAGAGACAGCGAGATCATGCTCTCAAGAGGCTGCATAGTTTAGCTCAGGATCGTTGAGCAAATAAACTTGAGTATTGATTCATGTTGCATCGCTTTTCCAAACAGGGACTGATTTGTATTACTCAACCAAATCATGCTTGGCTTTCAGGTCAAATAGCGCAAGTCTGGGGTAATAAACATTTTGGTGATTTTGTCCCTAGAAAAGAAGTTTGTTTTGGCGCAGAACAACATGATATCGGTTGGGTGGTTTGGGAACAAGCTCCTACACTTAATCCTCAAACTGGTTATCCGCATCATTTTACGGAACTTCCCACTCAAGAACATGTAAACATTTGGTCAAATGCTAAACACTTTGCATTCGTATTGGGTAGATATGTAGCATTGCTTGTCTCGCTACATGGAACAGGTCTATATGAAAGGTTTACAAGTTGGCAATACTCACCAACCTCTACTCAGATAGTGGAAAAGTTTCTCAAACAGGAGTATCTCTGGCAAGAACAACTTATCGCTCTTTTGAAAAATGATCCATATTATGCAACATACATTACACCAGAAGCAATTACACGCAACAGGAAGTTGGTAGCAACATGGGATGCGCTTTCAATCATCTTTTGCGAGGGAATGAGTTTACAACAACAATTAATTCACGATGTACCAATACTGAATGGTGAAGCCACACTAGAGTTAACTTTGGTTGACAATCAAGAGAATCACCAACAAATAGTAGTATCTCCCTGGCCTTTCCAGCTCAATGAAGTCACACTAATTTATGAAGGAAAGTTTCTACCCCATACCTTTAGCAATGAAATGGTAATGCGAGAAGCTTTAATGGGTGATTGCTGGGTGACTCTCACCACTACTCTAAAGCCAAATTAGAAGGTAGTGGTTACAGTTTTTTACGTATTTAGCCTCTTTTGCGTTGCTTGATTGGTTTTTTTGCGGTTTTTGATTTACCACGTGTTACCTTCAACTCAGTCTTTGACTGAGGCTGTGGAGGATGATCTTTTGGTGGCCGACACCGTTCACAAAACAAAGGTCTAGAAGGATAACAAGTGCGTTCAACTACCAAGTTGCATCCTTTACATACGAAACGATAGACTCTTTGCCTAATGACGCGAGTGTGAGCTTTAACAAAAACTTCCTTGCTGTCCACCTGTCTATATCCTTTCAAAAACAACGAAACTACTATGGCTGATTTATCTGAGATTCTTAGGTTACTAGAAGCAGAACGCGATCGCTACATCTTAGAAACTGCTGATTTAGAGCGTCGCCTATCTTTTATTCGCAACCAGATGAATGTTCTAGAAGCTCTTCTTTCAGGGTACGCTCTAGAAGAGAAAATGAGTCATCTCCACAAGCGTTTACCTGAATCATCTACACAAGCATATTTGGAGGATAGCCTTCATTCCCTTGAGGAAGAAGAACCAAAGACGCCTGAGCAAGAACAAGAATTAGATAATAAGACAAATTCACTTGTAACCACATTGGCATCGTCATCTACCTCAACGTTAAATTCCAAAGATTCTAAATCTACTACTCCTTTACCGGAACAACCAGATATTTCCGATATTCCCAAACTGACGACTCCTAGAAAACCTGGAACTCTACCTTTACTACCTGAATTTCAAGAATACTCTATACAAAATGCAATCTTGATTTTGATGCGCCGTCGACCAGACCTACATTTTCATATTGATGCTATTGTACGGGACTTATATGGTGACAAGTTAACACCAGAACAGTTAAAAACAGCAAAAACAAATGTTGGCAAGATGCTTTCCACAGGTGTACAGTCGGGAATGTGGTATCGAGTGTTACAAGGACATGGCGTTTACACATTGAAATATGAAAAAGGAGTGACTAGCAAACCGCTACACAAAAAATAATTGATTATTAACCCATACAATCATTCAACATACCTGTGTAAGCTATGAGCGATCACTCCATAAATTTGCATATAAATAAGCAATATAGTCTTTTTCGCTCAGAACCAGTTTGTGTTGCGTAAAATCTATAGACAAGTCACTCATTTTGCATAACTTACATAACTCATAAATTCAAAGAATCTAAGTAGCAAGCAAAAAAAGTAAATGCCAAAATGCCAAAAAAAGGGTAAGGGTAAGGAAAAAAAGAAAAAGAACTGCTATAGTAGTCAAGTGCTGTCGAGCAGTCGGCAGTCTCAAGCAAGTGAGTCAAAGAAAGCAGAAAAAGATTTCTGAAATAGTTGACAAACACAAAACGGATTGCTAAGCTAGATAAAGTGTCAAGTTAAAGCAAGACACCTGAACCTTGAAAAGCAATAGTTTGAAAGCCAAAGTTATATTAATCCTCGTCAAAATATTTGCTTTGGGTTAACAAACCCAGACATATAAGAAAGAAAAAGATTAAGGATTACGGAAGTTTTCTTCCGGAGCCAAAAACTCATTCAAAACGGAGAGTTTGATCCTGGCTCAGGATGAACGCTGGCGGTATGCTTAACACATGCAAGTCGAACGGGGCTTTTCGGAGCCTAGTGGCGGACGGGTGAGTAACGCGTGAGAATCTAGCTTCAGGTTCGGGACAACATTGGGAAACCGATGCTAATACCGGATGTGCCTGTGGGTGAAAGGTTTACTGCCTGAAGATGTTTCGCGTCTGATTAGCTAGTTGGTAGTGTAAGGGACTACCAAGGCGACGATCAGTAGCTGGTCTGAGAGGATGATCAGCCACACTGGAACTGAGACACGGTCCAGACTCCTACGGGAGGCAGCAGTGGGGAATTTTCCGCAATGGGCGAAAGCCTGACGGAGCAATACCGCGTGAGGGAGGAAGGCTCTTGGGTTGTAAACCTCTTTTCTCAAGGAAGAAGTTCTGACGGTACTTGAGGAATCAGCATCGGCTAACTCCGTGCCAGCAGCCGCGGTAATACGGAGGATGCAAGCGTTATCCGGAATGATTGGGCGTAAAGCGTCCGCAGGTGGTTGTGTGTGTCTATTGTCAAAGGGTCATGCTTAACATGATAAAGGCAGTGGAAACTACACGACTAGAGTGCGTTCGGGGCAGAGGGAATTCCTGGTGTAGCGGTGAAATGCGTAGAGATCAGGAAGAACATAGGTGGCGAAAGCGCTCTGCTAGGCGCAACTGACACTGAGGGACGAAAGCTAGGGGAGCGAATGGGATTAGATACCCCAGTAGTCCTAGCCGTAAACGATGGATACTAGGCGTTGAGAGTATCGACCCTCTCAGTGCCGTAGCTAACGCGTTAAGTATCCCGCCTGGGAGTACGCACGCAAGTGTGAAACTCAAAGGAATTGACGGGGGGCGCACAAGCGGTGGAGTATGTGGTTTAATTCGATGCAACGCGAAGAACCTTACCAGGGCTTGACATGTCTGGAACTTCTGTGAGAGCAGAAGGTGCCTTCGGGAGCCAGAACACAGGTGGTGCATGGCTGTCGTCAGCTCGTGTCGTGAGATGTTGGGTTAAGTCCCGCAACGAGCGCAACCCTCGTACTTAGTTGCCAGCACTTCGGGTGGGCACTCTAGGAGACTGCTTAGGTGACAAACCGGAGGAAGGTGGGGATGACGTCAAGTCAGCATGCCCCTTACGTCCTGGGCTACACACGTACTACAATGCTCGAGACAAAGGGCAGCAAGTCGGCGACGACAAGCAAATCTCATAAACTCGGGCTCAGTTCAGATCGCAGGCTGCAACTCGCCTGCGTGAAGTCGGAATCGCTAGTAATTGCAGGTCAGCATACTGCGGTGAATTCGTTCCCGGGCCTTGTACACACCGCCCGTCACACCATGGAAGCTGGTCACGCCCGAGTCGTTACCCTAACCGTTCGCGGAGGGGACGCCGAAGGTAGGACTGGTGACTGGGGTGAAGTCGTAACAAGGTAGCCGTACCGGAAGGTGTGGCTGGATCACCTCCTTTAAGGGAGACCCAACCGATTTTAGATTTAAGATTTTGGATTTGAGATTTGAAAGACAATCAATCCGAAATCGGCTGTTTTCAAAAATCTAAAATTGAGTCATCCTGAGGTCGGTCGCAGGATTGATAGATATATGGCTTTCAAACTATGAAAAGGTTCGGATGATGGGCTATTAGCTCAGGTGGTTAGAGCGCACCCTGATAAGGGTGAGGTCCCTGGTTCGAGTCAGGATACCACCTAAGAAAATGTTGAATGATGAATAATGAATGATGAAGTCAAAAATATCAGAATTCAGAATTCAGAATTTTTCATTTTTCAAGGGGTTTAGCTCAGTTGGTAGAGCGCCTGCTTTGCAAGCAGGATGTCAGGAGTTCGAGTCTCCTAACCTCCACCTGGACTCACAAACTGCACTCACAGATTTGGAGAGAAATCTAGCATCTGAACAAACAAATTCAGGCTGCTGGGTGTAAATCCAGCCAGAACCTTGAAAACTGCATAGAGAAGCGAAAGTAGGTAGTCAGTGAACAGTAATGTCAGTGAACACTAATCAGTAGAAAAACTGGTAAGGTGGGAACTGAAAACTGAAAACTGAACAAACACCAATGTAAGTGGTCAAGCAAATAAGGGCTTGCGGAGGATACCTAGGCACGCAGAGGCGAAGAAGGACGTGGTTACCAACGAAAAGCTCCGGGGAGTTGGAAGCAAGCATAGAGCCGGAGATGTCCGAATGGGGAACCCTAAAACTGCCTATTGAATATATAGATAGGTAAGAGCGAACCGGGCGAACTGAAACATCTAAGTAGCCCGAGGAAAAGAAATCAAACGAGATTCTCCAAGTAGTGGTGAGCGAACGGGGAAGAGCCTAAACCAACGAGTATAACTTGTTGGGGTAGTGGGACAGCGTGATGCGAATCGTAGAGTTAGACGAAGCATTGAAAAGATGCACCAGAGAAAGTGAAAGTCTTGTAGTCGAAAACTTGAAGATAGTAGCTGTATCCCGAGTAGCATGGGGCACGTGAAATCCCATGTGAATCAGCCGGGACCACCCGGTAAGGCTAAATACTCCTGTGTGACCGATAGCGAAACAGTACCGCGAGGGAAAGGTGAAAAGAACCCGATAAGGGAGTGAAAAAGAACATGAAACCGCAAGCCTACAAGCAGTGGGAGGACGATTGAACGTCTGACCGCGTGCCTGTTGAAGAATGAGCTTAGCGAGTTATAAGCACTGGTAGGTTAAGTGAAAAACACCAAGCCAAAGCGAAAGCGAGTCTGAAAAGGGCGGATATATCAGTGTTTATAGACCCGAACCCTGGTGATCTAACCATGACCAGGATGAAGCTTGGGTAACACCAAGTGGAGGTCCGCACCGACCGATGTTGAAAAATCGGCGGATGAGTTGTGGTTAGGGGTGAAATGCCAATCGAACCAGGAGCTAGCTGGTTCTCCCGAAATGTGTTGAGGCGCAGCGGTTGTGAACAACTCGGGGGTAAAGCACTATTTCGGTGCGGGCTGCGAGAGCGGTACCAAATCGAGATAAACTCAGAATACCCGAAGAAGACACAGCCAGTGAGACGGTGGGGATAAGCTTCATCGTCAAGAGGGAAACAGCCCAGACCACCAGCTAAGGTCCCGAAATCATCGCTAAGTGGCAAAGGAGGTGGGAGTGCATAGACAACCAGGAGGTTTGCCTAGAAGCAGCCACCCTTGAAAGAGTGCGTAATAGCTCACTGGTCAAGCGCTCCTGCGCCGAAAATGAATGGGACTAAGCGATGTACCGAAGCTGTGGGATTACATTGTAATCGGTAGGGGAGCGTTCTATACAGGAAGAAGCACTAGCGGCAAGCAGGTGTGGACAGTATAGAAGTGAGAATGTCGGCTTGAGTAGCGCAAACATTGGTGAGAATCCAATGCCCCGAAACCCCAAGGGTTCCAGCCAGGTTCGTCCACTCTGGGTTAGTCGGGACCTAAGGCGAGCCGAACGGCGTAGTCGATGGACACAGGGTCAACAATCCCTGACTAAAGTATGGGAGCATTGCTAGGGACGCATGAGTGGAGGCTACACCCTAACTGGATTGGGAGGAGTTTACGAACCCGAGTAGTCGAAATGAGTGTCAAGAAAAGCTAGTAATGTGTTGAGCATACTTTACCCGTACCCGAAACCGACACAGGTGGGGAGGTTGAGAATACCAAGGGGCGCGAGATAACTCTCTCTAAGGAACTCGGCAAAATGCCCCGTAACTTCGGAAGAAGGGGTACCTGAGAAGTCGGGTCGCAGTGAAGAGATCCAGGCGACTGTTTACCAAAAACACAGGTCTCCGCAAACTCGTAAGAGCATGTATGGGGGCTGACGCCTGCCCAGTGCCGGAAGGTTAAGGAAGTTGGTCAGGGGCAACCCTAAAGCTGACGACCGAAGCCCCGGTGAACGGCGGCGTAACTATAACGGTCCTAAGGTAGCGAAATTCCTTGTCGGGTAAGTTCCGACCCGCACGAAAGGCGTAACGATCTGGATGGTGTCTCGGAGAGAGACTCGGCGAAATAGGATTGTCTGTGAAGATACGGACTACCTGCACCTGGACAGAAAGACCCTATGAAGCTTTACTGTAACCTGGAATGGTGTCCGGGCTGAGCTTGCGCAGGATAGGTGGGAGGCGTAGAGGCATTCCTTGTGGGGGATGTGGAGCCAACGGTGAGATACCACTCTAGTTCAGCTAGGATTCTAACCCGCGACCGTGAGTAGGTCGGGAGACAGTTTCAGGCGGGCAGTTTGACTGGGGCGGTCGCCTCCTAAAAGATAACGGAGGCGCGCAAGGTTCCCTCAGCACGCTTGGAAACCGTGCGACGAGTGTAAAGGCATAAAGGGAGCTTGACTGCAACACCAACAAGTGGAGCAGGTAGGAAACTAGCCTTAGTGATCCGACGGCGCAGCGTGGAATGGCCGTCGCTCAACGGATAAAAGTTACTCTAGGGATAACAGGCTGATCTCCCCAAGAGTCCACATCGACGGGGAGGTTTGGCACCTCGATGTCGGCTCATCGCAACCTGGGGCGGAAGTACGTCCCAAGGGTTGGGCTGTTCGCCCATTAAAGCGGTACGTGAGCTGGGTTCAGAACGTCGTGAGACAGTTCGGTCCATATCCGGTGCAGGCGTAAGAGTATTGAGAGGAGCCTTCCTTAGTACGAGAGGACCGGGAAGGACGCACCGCTGGTGTACCAGTTATTGTGCCAACAGTAGACGCTGGGTAGCCATGTGCGGAGCGGATAACCGCTGAAAGCATCTAAGTGGGAAGCCCACCTCAAGATGAGTACTCTCATGGAGCAATCCAGTAAGGTCACAGGTAGAACACCTGTTTATAGGCTCTAAGTGGAAGTGCAGTAATGTATGAAGCTGAGGAGTACTAACAGACCGAGGGCTTGACCTCACCTTTAACATTGTTTCGCTTCAACATTCTATGCAGTCTTCAGGGTTTTGTTGATTGCTAATTGCTCATTGGTAATAGCTCCAACTAAATATTACCAATTACCAATTACCCATTAGCCTTTCCTGGTGTCTATGGCGCGGTGGAACCACTCTGAACCCTTCCCGAACTCAGTTGTGAAACGCTGCTGCGGCGACGATAGTTGGAGGGTTGCCTCCTGTCAAAATAGCTCGATGCCAGGACTTTTTTTCATACAAAAGCCTCCCCACACCACAAAGGGAGGCTTTTGATTTTGCTCTATTATGACGATATGAAAAAATTGAAAGCTCGATACCGCTCTTTTAGGCTAGAAAAACAAAAGAGCGATCGCCCCTCAATTACCTGTACAACTTTAGTATCTCTGCTTGCATTTCTATATTTACACGCTGTAATGCCCGATTAACTGCACTTAATATTGCCAATATCGAAGCAGTGACAATATTAGAATGGATACCTACACCGTGCAATGAACCTTGCAGCAAATCACCTGCAATTTCAACATAGGCGATCGCATCTGCGTTACTACCACAATTGCGCGATCGCTCTTCGTAATGATGAATTTGCACACCCAAACCCAAAGCATTGACAAATGCGTCAATAGGCCCATTACCTTGACCGTGAAGTGTGGTCATTTTCTCATGCAGTTGCAATCTAACTGAAATATTTTGCACTCCACTGTAATCACCACTTTCAGATAAGTGATGAGTCATATACTTCAGTGGCGTACAAGCTTGCAAATACTCTTGCTCAAATAGCTGCCAAATATCAGCAGAAGACATTTCCTTCCCAGAAGCATCCATTGCCTTTTGTACAACCTGACTAAACTCTATCTGCAAGCGGCGAGGCAACACTAAATCATAATCCCGTTCCAACAAGAAGGCGATCCCACCTTTTCCTGATTGGCTATTCACCCGTACCACAGATTCATAGGTGCGTCCTACATCTGCTGGATCGAGGGGTAGATATGGAACTTCCCACACTGCGTCTGGTTTTTGGACAGCAAAGCCTTTTTTAATAGCGTCTTGATGGGAACCGGAAAAAGCAGTAAATACCAAATCACCGACGTAGGGATGACGAGGATGAATAGGTAATTGCGTGCAATCTTCGATGATTCTCGCTACTTCGTTGATCTGGGAAAAATCTAACCCAGGATGGATGCCTTGAGTATAGAGATTCATTGCCAGGGTGACTAAATCTACATTGCCAGTACGTTCGCCATTGCCAAATAAACAGCCTTCAACTCTTTCTGCACCTGCCATTTGGGCAAGTTCTGCTGCTGCAATTGCACAACCGCGATCATTATGGGGATGAACACTGAGAATCACGCTATCTCTAGGAGTTAAATTGCGATGCATCCACTCTACTTGATCGGCAAATATATTTGGCGTGGCGACTTCGACACTTGCAGGTAGATTGACAATAGCTTTATGCTGTGGTGTGGGTTGCCAGACATCTAAAACAGCATTGCAGATTTCTTGAGCAAAGTCTAATTCTGTGGCTGTAAAGATTTCGGGTGAATATTGAAATTGCCAGTTTATATCTGGTTGTTCTGCTGCCAACTTTGTAAATAGTTTGGCTGCCGAAACAGCCAAATTAATTGTTCCTAGACGATCTAAACCAAAAACAACGCGACGAAATACAACAGAAGTAGCATTATACAAATGCACGATCGCTCGTTTTGCTCCCTTTAAAGCTGCAAAGGTGCGACGAATTAATTCTTCTCTAGCTGGTGTTAAAACTTGAATCGTAACATCATCAGGAATTAATTCCTGTTCTATCAAATATCGAACAAAATCAAACTCGGTTTGTGAAGCGGAAGGAAAAGCGACTTCTATTTCTTTACAACCAATGCTTACCAAAAGCTCAAACAGACGTAACTTGCGCTGAGTATTCATCGGTTCAATCAACGCCTGGTTCCCATCTCTTAAATCAGTACTTAACCAAATTGGGGGATGAGTAATTGTTTTACTTGGCCAGGTGCGATCGCTCAAACTAATTGGTGCAAATGGGCGATATTTTGTAGCAGGATTCTTTAACACGTTCGTTTTTTCCTTGGTTGTTGATCGTTGTTGTGAGGCTTTGTGGCAAAAGGTTTTGTAGAAAAAATAGGGTTATCAGGTTGCCACTTTGTCCAAACCTGAAAACCCATAGATAGTCGTAGTAATGCCTCAATTGTTAGATTTAGTTGCATAAAAATCTCCAAGTGAAAATTTCAAATAGTCTTAGGTACACAAACTCGTAACCCTTAGGCAGCTTTGGTACTACACATAAGAAAGTGCATAGTAGTGAGACTACCGTGCTTGTACAAACTGCAAGCTTCAATACTATCTAAATAGTGAATAACTATTAGCCGATTAAGCAACTAACTCTTATTTGTGTTAAAAAGTTAAATGCTGAGTCTAATTCTCCAGAAGCTTGATTTGAGAATATGTGAAATCTTATTTGCGCGCTAGTCGCAGTAGCAGCCCTAGCCCTAGTAGGAGGCTAGAAATTAGTTGTAGAGATAGCTGCTTGAAAAACATAGTTTTAAACAATTAACACTCACTACAGAGAATGATAAACCTTAGAGAAGAAATCGGTCAAGCTATACTATTTTGGATTTTAGATTTTGGATTGGGAATTGCTTTGTGCATCTAGCTTGGTATCAATCCATCTATCGCCCATTTTTGAAATTGGGATTCACAGCATCTGCTGAGTAGTACTCAACCAAATTGAATAGGCTGCCAGACCCCGACTTTTTTAAAAAGCCGGGGATATGACCTCTCGCAACCCCTCAGAACTTATGTATGTAGTCAAGTAGTACCTAATATTCTCCAATTCTAAGCAGCAGATAAACAAAGAGGGGTAGGTTTAGAACCTACCCCTACTTCTTCTAAAATACTGCGTCCAACTGCTGCTGCTACTGGCTTTAAACTATCAACTAAATCCACCATATCCTCTAAAGACAACGCTTGACGAGCATCGGAAACGGATTTTTCCGGTTCTGGGTGGCATTCAATGATTAAACCATCTGCACCACAGGCAACAGCAGCCCTCGCAACGGGTGCTACTAACTCTCGCTTACCAACTGCATGGGAAGGATCAACCATTACGGGTAAGTGGGTGATTTGCTTCAGTGCTGCTACTGCTCCTAAATCCAACACGTTGCGGGTATAGTTATCGAAACTACGGATACCCCGCTCACACAACACTACATCTGGGTTGCCGTGGCTTAAAATATATTCGGCTGCCATGACAAATTCTTCAATTGTCGCTGCTAAACCACGTTTAAGGAGGATAGGTTTACCAGCTTGTCCTAAAGCTTTGAGTAAATCGAAGTTTTGCATATTGCGACTACCTACTTGCAGCATATCAGCATGAGTAGCAACTACTTCGATTTGAGAGATTGTCATGACTTCAGTTACAACTGGCATATTATAGCGTGATCGCACTTGTGCCAAAATCTTCAATCCCTCCTCGCCCATTCCCTGAAAAGCGTAGGGAGAGGTACGGGGTTTATAAACACCACCACGCAAAGCATTTACTGATGCAGGAGATAGCTTTTGGGCGACAGTTTCCATTTGTTCGGTGCTTTCAACTGTGCAAGGTCCCCAATAATTACTACTTCTTTACCACCAAAAGCAACTGTTTGAGAAATTTTCACAGTGGTTTGATGGTGAGGATGAGGTTTGGCGGCTAATTTGGCATTGATCATCTTCAGGTTCTCCTTAAAAATAGAGTAATGGTTAGTAGTTAATGGTTAGTGGTTGATTGGTAGGGGTACAAAGCTTTGAGTCTGTCATTCCACACAACCAACAAAAAACAAAACCCGGAACCTTGGTGAAGTCCCGGGTGCTGGCGTTTCATCGACATGACACTTTATCCGGAACTTGTTCTGGGCCAAAAGTAAAAGTAAAACCAGCTACCGAAGTAAATCATGACGATGGTATTCTCCTTAAAAAACAAAAACCGCAGAGTTTGCTCTGCGGTTCACCGGGCTGTTTCCATTAGGAAACTAAATTCACTCCCGGTGAACCACCCTAAACCAGTAATAATAGTAGGAATTGCTGTTAAACATCTGCGAGGTGCTTTTTTGAAAAATTTAATTTAGACCTATATCCAAGAAGAATAACAGAGGGTCTGAATATCGTCAATACCCTCTCCGGAGATAGCAAGAAGGATAAGAAGATGAACATATTGAGAGTAGTAATAGAAAAGTATAGAATATTTGTTATTTTACCTACGTAAAATTTAGAGAATCAAGCACATGGCCTCACAATCTCAAAAAACGATAGACTCATTGCAATATTGGGGTTCAAAGTGATTTATATGCTTGCGTAGGTGCTAAGCAGCTTGTTGCTAAACATATCGCTCTCAGAAATTAAGATGCCTGTGTTAGTGTACTGACATAATTCAACAGCAAGTAGTTATTTAGATGGTTAATAGCTAGTAGATAGTGGTTAGTAGTATGTAAGAACACAAAGCTTTTCCTGCATACAGTAGCTAGTAGAGCCAAATAATAAACAACCAACAACTAACAACTACCAACTAACTATTTTGATTAATTCTCGGCTGAATTCTAGTGATTGTATTATGCCTAGCTCCAAATCCAACATTTTAGCCACATCATTTGACTATAAAGGAGTTTATCCCTGTCCAGTTTGTCATGTTGGCAAGATTAGTAATATGCCATTGATGGAGGCAATGTCTTGTGATTTTTGCCATCAGATTTTCACTGTTAATTTAGAACAGCAACAATTAGTTCTACCTTCTAGACAACCTCCTTTAATTTGGCGTTGGAATGGCTTTAACTGGACAGAAGCTCATTTAGAAGGAGTAGAATTTGGTTGGAGTTATGTGGTAGCAGCAATTGCTTTTATATTTCTGCCTACTGCTTTAATTGGGACAGTAGCTTATATTTTTCCGCCACATCCATATGCCCCTTTATCTTGGGTTCCATATATCTGGACAATATTAACTTTTTTGTCACATTTCGCAATTATTGTTTGGCTTTTGATTGAGATTTATCAGATTCCAGTAAGGGCGTACTTGCGAGCTATGCGACAACGTTTAATTGGTCGCTAAATTATAGTAGTGTTGTAATGTCTTTGCTACAGCAAAGCGTATCTCAGTATTGCTACTATTTTGAAGCATTTTTAAAGCAGCTGCGATCGCTTGCTCAGGATAAATTAATTGTCCCAGTTGTTTGACATAGCAAAGCTGTGCAAAAGGTTTTTTTTGAGGTAGCTGGGTAAGCACATACTCTTTGTATTTTGCTAGAAAGTGGTTCTTAAAGCCCAGCGCCTGCTCACACAAACCGCGTAACAGCTGTCGCTGATCTTTTTCTACTGGTACTATATAAGCCCAGCGTTTGCGACAGTAGTCATCAATGGCTTCTACTAATGTTGTCCATTCATCATTAATCCAGATGCGATACTGTGTACTAACCTGACTCTTTTTCCCTGTCACCACATACTGTCCAGCTTTAAGCAATATTAATGCCTGGTCTGGGGAAAGAATATTCAAAACTAAATCTTTAATCCCAGGGTGGCTTGTGCCATCAACAGTATATATCTGACGCCAGTCATAGCCATAAAATTCGCCCTTTGGATCAGGATAATCTAGAGGAAATGTAAGAATTTTGGGGTTTCCACGTACTCGTGCAAACAAAGAGTACTGAGCATACATACTATCCCGGATATGCTCTTGAATTGGCTTTATGGGAACTGCGGCGCGAATATCTTCTCCATACATTAGAAGACTATCACTTTGAAATCTAATTGCACCAACACGAAATAGCTTGGCTTCCCCCACCAAAATCATATCTACAGGTAATGGACTAAATTTTTGACACTCATCTTTAATAAGAGTAAATTTTTGTTTTTCTTCATCCTCAAGAATTTCTTTAAATACAATCACTATATCGATATCACTTGTTGAAACTGCTTCACCCACGGCATAACTACCAACTAAATAGTAACCACGAATGCGATCAGAAAAATATTGCTCAACCAAGCTGATGATTTTGCAAATAATCTGGTCTATTTTTGCAATGCCAGTCGTGTTGATCAGATGAACAGGAGTTTTCATATCTGGCGGTGATGAATTGTTTATAAAACTATGAAAAATTAATTATTCTTGAACTGTCAAATTATTTTTTACTTCAAATAAATACTTTTAAAAATCAATAATTACTTGCTAATTCTGTAGAGATTTTATTGACTTGAAATCAAGTCGATTGATGTAATAATTGCTATTTTCGATGATGACTAATCTCAGTCATAGCAAAATGTTATCCTAGAATTTATGACTAACTCAAGCAAGGTGTAATTTTAGTTTAAAAATTTCTTTTACTGAAATTATCCAAGGATGGCAGCTACTGGCAAAAAATTAACTGTAGGAAATTTTGTATCGTAAGGTACTGTAATTCATCCTAAGATTAAGTAATTTTACTACCAAAATCAAACTATTAAGCGTGTGACGCAGGTAAATCTGGCTTGATTTTTGATAATACAGGCATTACAAAAAATTGATAATCAAGTTGACTAGCTAAAGCAATTGTTACAATTTCTTAGACAATCCTATCAGAGCAGAGCAGTATGACATTGCTCTAACTGTCGCTAAAGCAACGGAAAAACTGCGAATTTTAGCTGAAATATTCCCAATAGCAGAAACACTAGACAAAGAATTTAGCTGATAGTTGGTTGCATCACTCATAATTAAGTTGATTATTACCAAAAGTCTTATGAGAGAGCTGGAGCGGTATTATCGGGTGTTAGAGTTAGAGCCTGGAGCAAGCCTAGAGGAGGTGAACCAGGCTTACAAAGATTTGGCTTTTATTTGGCATCCCGATCGCATCCCCCTAGAAAATCAGCGTCTAAGGGAAAAGGCACTAAAAAAGTTACAAGAAATTAACGAGGCTAGAGAAAAATTGCGCTCTCTCAAAACCAAGCATCAAATTCCCCATCATTCTCATCATTCCCATCACTCCTATCACTCTTATCAGCATCATTCGCCACCATCCCCACCCAAAAAACCGCAAACAAAAACTACCTATCAATCACCTAACCCTCAATCATCAAACTCTCGTTCACCTAACCCTCAATCATCAAACTCTCGTTCACCTAACCCTCAATCAGCAAACCCTTGCTCAACAAACCCTCAATCACCAAACTATGAACCACCCAAGCAAAACCCAGACTTGAGTGGCAAAGATTTTAGCCACGCCAATTTAAGTAATAAAGACTTATCTGGCAGAAACTTGAGTTATGCCAACTTGAGTGGTGCAAATCTCAGTGATGCTTTTATGCATAAAGTCGTCCTCAGAGGTGCGGATTTATCTGAAGCCAACTTGTTTAGAGCTAACTTACTTTTGGCAGATTTGCGAGAAGCTAATCTACGCAATACTAACTTAATTGGTGCTGACTTGAGTGGTGCTGATTTACGTGGTGCTGACTTGACAGGCGCACGTGTTCGTTCTGGCGATCGCTTACTCGTAAAACTGATTGGTGCTAACCTCAGTGGCGCTATCATGCCTGATGGCAATGTTCATGACTAATTATGAGTTAGTGGTTATTGGTTAGTGGTAAACTACATGTTTACTAACTACTAACTACTAATGTACAGACGCGAGGAACATCGCGTCTCTACTAACTACTATCTATTGACAAAAACTCCATGAATATAACAATCATTGGTTGTGGTTATGTAGGTTTTAGGGTTGCTCAATATTGGCAGCAAGAACGTGATTTTATCATCACTGCGACCACAACCACTCCTGAACGAATTGCAGAGCTAGAAACTATCGCCCAACGAGCTATAGTACTACAGGGCAATGACTTTGAAAAGCTAAAATCAGTTATAAAAAATCAAGATGTTGTACTTTTGAGTGTTGGGGCAAAAGGGCCTAATACTTATGAAGAAAGCTACTTACAAACTGCTCGTAATTTAGTTCCAGTTTTAAAACAAACTCCTAGTGTTCAACAACTAATATATACCAGTAGTTGTTCTGTATACGGTGAACAAAATGGTGCATTAGTAGATGAAGAAACACAAGTTGCACCAAAAACTCCTGGTAGTGAAATCCTCTATGCTACTGAGCAAGAATTACTTTCAGGATCTAGTGATCATCTCCGTATATGTATTTTACGTCTTGGAGGAATCTATGGTCCTGGTCGAGAACTAGTGAAAATATACAGCCGAATTGCTGGTACAACTCGTCCTGGTAATGGTGAAGAACCAGCAAATTGGATTCATGTTGATGATATTGTTGCTGCTATAGAGTTTGCCCGTCGTCATCGTTTGCAAGGGATTTACAATCTAGTTGATAATGAAGATATGACAACAAGAGAAGTATCTGATCGTGTATGTGAAATACACAATCTGCCCAAAGTTATTTGGGATTCTTCCTTAAGTAGCAAGCGTCCATATAATGCCAAGATATCAAATCAAAAAATAAAAGAAGCAGGATACAAATTCATTCATCCCCAAATGATTTTTAGCTGATAATCTCAGAAATCCTATCTCATGATTACTCAAAATAAAACAGCATCTTCCACCCAGTTTTACACTTGGCAAAAGTACCGTTGTGCTTACGTAGTTCATCAACCAATCAATACCACACCTACTGGTATACCCCTGCTATTAATTCATCCCATTGGTGTAGGTTTATCGCGGCAATTTTGGCAACGCTTTTGTGATGAATGGCATCAACAACACCAAAACTTAATTTATAACCCTGATTTACTCGGTTGTGGTGAAAGTGATCAGCCCCATATTGCTTATACCCCCAGTGATTGGGCAGAACAATTACAATACTTTTTAAAAACAGTTGTACAAAAACCTGTAATTGTGATAGTACAGGGTGCTTTATTTGCAGTTGCCATTGAATTAGTCAAAAAAGAACCAAATTTAGTCGCAGGGTTAGTATTAGCATCTCCTCCAGCTTGGCCTTTGCTCACAAAAGAATTACCAAAATGGCAACCAAAATTAATTTGGAATCTGTTAGATTCGCCTTTAGGTAATATTTTTTATCGCTACGCCCGCAGAGAAAAATTTTTACGTGATTTTTCAACTAAACAACTTTTTGATGCCAAAGAAGATGTTGATTCAGAATGGTTGAATACTTTGCGTGCAGGCGCACAGAATACTACTAGTCGCTATGCTGTTTTTTCATTTTTAGCTGGGTTCTGGTTACAAGATTATAGTCGTGCGATCGCTACTATTCATAAACCCACATTAGTAGTTTTGGGTGAACATATATCGAGTATTGCCAAAGAAGGTAAAAAACTCGAAGCAGATGCATGGTTATCTGATTATCTTGCAGCTTTACCTCAAGGTCGTGGGATAAAAATTCCTGGTCGCAATGTTTTACCATACGAATCTACGGCTGAATTTGTGAAAGCAATATCACCGTTTATAAATGAATTTTATTGAGACTACAACACTATTAAAACAGCTCGAAGCTAAAGAATCAGAGACTATTTATAAACTCTACTTAAGTAAATCTTAAGTAGAGGGAGGCAAAAAGCGGTGAGTAATTTTATTTTTACTTTATAAATAACCTCTTAGAAGCTTAACTGAAATTTAAATTTAACGAAACAAGAGTTAGTAGTTAATAGTTAGTAGTATTTGTTTTTTGTTGGTTGTTTGGAACCAACAATCAACAACTAACAATCAACAACTAACTGTTATGCAAATTGACTTTCATCATGGTGTCACCTACGTAGTCGCACGACTAGCCGGATTTGAACATAAAGCTGCTAGTATCATTGCATATTGCGCTCAATACGTAGATGATGCCACAAATGCAGGGCTCATCCGCTTTGATAACGGTGCGCTGTTTAGCCGCATCAGTTCCGCCCACAAAATGCTTGATTACCGAAACTTTCAAGAACTGGCAAATCATCGCGTTTGGATTCCCTTTCATTTTCTACCCGGAAATGGTGGCAAAAAACTAGGAGAATATCTGACGAGTAGCTTTATTGACAAGCTTATATGTCGTCCTAACAGCTACGTAGCCCAGGATATGGTGAATGAATGCATTCGTCGCCGTGATAATACTTATGCACTGCATCGGTTTGGGATTACTATGCATGTATATGTAGATACATGGGCACACCAGGGATTTGCTGGTGTAAATCATCGAGTTAATGAAGCTAAAAAGTTGGTTGATGAATACGGCAATCCTGATCGTAGTCTGATGGATCGTCTCAAAAATTACTTTGTCAGTGAAGCTTTACCTTTAGGACATGGGGCAGTTCTCAGTCACCCAGACAAACCCTACTTACGCTGGGGTTACACCAACGGACGGGGTGAGAAAATCACTAGAGATAATCCGAAAGATTTTCTGGAGGCATCTGAGTGTATGTGTCAAGCTATGCAGCGATATATATTAGGCAATCCAGATGCAGATGTACCAGGATTACCCAAATCTGACCGAGATACAATAGCTTTCATGCTCCAAAATATTACTGATAAAAAAGGTAGTATCAGACACCAAAAATGGTTACAAGCGATCGCCGAAGGTAAATTTAGTTTTGGCAAAGAATATGTTACTTATATTCCTAAAGGCAAAAACTCTTGGAAACACCTAGCTCTTGGCACAGAAGAATATATAGACCGAGATAACGAAATTTTTTCCTACCACTCCACCTTTTTAGCTAGCGATTGGAAACTATTTCACGATGCCTTAAAGACACATCATTTTTATATTATTCACGAGTTATTACCTAAGTACGATATCTGTGTTGCGTAACACTAATAAATTCTTTGTGTCTTCGTGCCTTGGTGTTCAAAAACTATTCTTTTTCACCACAAAGACACCAAGACACCAAGAAAAATTCATTTCAAGACTGACATGCTAACAGGAGTATCCAAATTATTATTATTGGCTAACAAAAGATTAGTAGCATTCACAACAACTTGTGCAGCTGCTGTGAAAAAGGAGCGTTCAATATTCAAGGGAGTATCGCTAGCTTGGTGGTAATGAGGAGTACGGAGATTAGCTGTATCTGTTACTAGTACAGCACCTACCCCTTGCAACCAGAAGGGAGCATGATCGCTACGTAGGGTATCTGGCATAAGCAAGCCTTTGAGAGGAACTGGCAATGTAAATATAGGTGGTAGATTTTTGCTCACCTTTGTTAGGGAAGAACGCGCGATCAAATGTGAGTTTTCAAAAGCCTTCAGCAGTGATAAATGTTCTGTATCACCTACTACTGCGAGAAAATCTCCTTTGTCGCTGGGTGGAGTTATTGGTAAATTGGCAGGATATTGCTGGCAACCAGCAGTGTAGCAAGCGTAACCAACCATATCCATAATGATTGCAGCGTGTAAGTTTTGTAAGTTTGCTACTTTGGCTGTAAAAGCTTGACTCCCTAGTAATCCTGCTTCTTCTTTATCAAAAAATGCTAGTTGTAATGTCCGGGGTGTGGGACGAGAACCCAGTAACCGAGCAATTTCCAAAGTTATAGCAATACCGCTAGCATTGTCATCAGCGCCAGGAGAGATAGCAACGGTGTCGTAATGTGCGCCTACTAAAATTGCTCCTGCTGTTTTATCAGTTCCTTGGCGTTCGGCAAAGATGTTAACACCTTCGGAGAAGATTTGCAGTTGGGGTTTCCAGCCAAATTTTTTCAGTTGGGAAATTATATAAGTGCGAGTACGCGATCGCTCTATATTGGTGTAGCGTTTAAAATTCAAGTTTTGAATGTGAGCAAATAGCTTTTGTCCTGACACTTTGAGGGGAGAAGACACAAAGACAACTGGATGCGGGGACGCTTTAAGCTTTTCAGTAACTTGCTTGGCTGGATCTGAATTTTCTGCGTTCACAGTTTCTATCACAGCTGGTTGTTGGTGCTGTTGCCATAACCCACTACTACCTATCGTCGCAAATGCTACCACTACTGCCAGCAGCAACCAAATCCATTTTTTCATCCTTCAACCTTAAATTTGACCGATGATTCCTCAATGGTACAAGCCCCCAGATTTATCTATGGAATTAATTCAAAATCCGTCTTGAAAAGCTTTGAAGTTCCCTCCGTGTCTACAAACTTTTCGCAAAATCCAAAATCCAAAATTGTTTGACTTTTCCAAAAAAAAGCTTGACAATTTCCAATGTATTGGGCATAATTAAAAAGTTGCAAATCAAGGGACTGTAGTTCAATTGGTTAGAGCACCGCCCTGTCACGGCGGAAGTTGCGGGTTCGAGCCCCGTCAGTCCCGTTAAAGCAAGATGCTAGCCACAAAACAGGACTTGAATATATTTATAGAATATTCTAGCTACAATTAGCCTAACAAAAGCACCAGGCGACTTCTAGTCGCGGCTACACACAAAACCTACCTACGTGGGTTTTATTTAAATCATTGGTTTTGGGTTAGTCCGCCTCGGCAGACGCATGTTTGTCTAGCCGTAGACGCGCAGTGACTCCTTTATGCCTGGAAAAGACCACTGCACTAGCTCCTCTGCCCTCTGCCTGCTGGAATAACCTACAATGATCATGCTTTGCCATAATCAATAATTAGCGAATTTGCTGTGACTGTTAAAGTACGTATTGCCCCCAGCCCAACTGGAAATTTACATATTGGTACAGCGAGAACAGCTGTATTTAACTGGTTGTTTGCCCGTCACCACGACGGAAAATTTATATTGCGGGTTGAAGACACAGATCAAGAGCGATCGCGTCCCGAATATACAGAAAATATTCTCCAGGGTCTGCGCTGGCTCGGATTAAACTGGGATGAAGGGCCTTTCTTCCAAACCCAACGTCTAGAGATTTATAAACAAGCGGTACAAAGTCTCTTAGATCAAGGACTAGCCTATCGCTGCTACACCACTGCTGAGGAACTAGAAGCACTACGAGAAGCCCAAAAAGCCAGAGGTGAGGCTCCTCGTTATGACAATCGTCATCGAAATTTGACACCAGAACAAGAAGCTGCATATAAAGCCGAAGGGCGTAGCTTTGTAATTCGTTTCAAAATTGATGATGACCGAGAAATTGTTTGGAATGACTTGGTAAGAGACAAAATGGTGTGGCGGGGTAATGATTTGGGTGGTGATATGGTCATTGCTCGCGCCGCAGCCGATGGTATTGGTCAGCCTTTGTATAACTTTGCTGTGGTGGTTGATGACATAGATATGCAAATTACACATGTCATTAGGGGAGAAGACCACATCGCCAACACTGCCAAGCAAATTCTACTTTATGAAGCCTTTGGCGCCAAAGTACCAGAGTTTGCCCATACACCCTTAATCTTAAATCAGGAAGGGCGTAAGCTTTCTAAACGAGATGGCGTTACCTCTATTTCTGACTTTAAACAAATGGGCTTCACTGCTGAAGCTTTGGTCAACTACATGACATTGTTGGGTTGGTCGCCTCCTGACTCGACCAAAGAAATTTTTACTTTGTCAGAAGCAGCCCAACAGTTTAGCTTTGAACGTGTGAATAAAGCAGGTGCAAAGTTTGATTGGGCAAAGTTAGATTGGATCAACAGTCAGTATATCCACGTAATGCCTGTAGACAAACTGACCGATTTATTGATTCCTTATTGGGAAGAAGCTGGGTATAAACTGACTAGAGGACGGGAAGAACGTTCTTGGTTAGAAAAACTAGTAGTTTTAATTCAGCCCAGTTTGACTCGGCTTGTGGATGCTGTAGCTATGAGCAAACTGTTTTTCACCGATGCAGTGGAATATAGTGAGGAAGCTACTGTGCAACTCAAACAAGAAGGTGTTGCTAGTGCGATTGAGGCGGTGATTGCTGCGCTACAGAACCAACAGGAATTTAACGAAGCCAGCGCCCAAGACATTATCAAGCAAGTAGTCAAACAGCAGAACGTCAAGAAAGGCTTGATCATGCGTAGTTTGCGAGCAGCTTTAACTGGAGACATGCATGGTCCTGATTTGATTCAATCGTGGTTGCTACTGCATGAGATTGGGTTAGATCAGCCGCGCTTGGTTCAAGCAACAGCAAAATAAAAAATTATGAATTCCAAACTCGGAATTTCTCAGCACAAATGCTGAACAGATTGATTCTTGAGTACATAATAAAGGCCTAAAGGGGGTGAATAATATTTCCTGATTAGGGAACATATATAGTAGGGGCGCACAGCCGTGCGCCCTTACCATTATTTAGTAAAAAAAACTTTTTATGACAAAACAGAACATAAAGATGCTATCTGTCGTCTATATTTTTGGTGTCTGGGCAATTTCCCTTAATTTAGGAACTTGGTATGTAAAATAAGTGTCACTAATAACACTGAGAAAATTTTAGACAATCATCTAAATTAAAATGCCAAGAAAATTAATAAATCTGGGAATAAAATTGTCAGTGACGATCACAATGCTGGCGATCGCATCAATAATTAAGACGGTAGCAGTTGCAGACGAAACACCAACACCACCACCCATCTTTGGCGATGTCAGCATCAATCCCAAGTTTCTTCCAGATCCTTTTGAGGTTCGTGGGATGAGTGGGGGTTCATTACCAGGAAATCAAGTTGTTGGTAAAAGCGAAACTTCCACAGGCGCATGTACAGGATTTGTTGATCAAAAACCAGACCATCATCTGGAGTTAGGAAAGAAATTTGACTACCTAAAACTGCAAGTAGACAGCCCTGAGGACACAACCTTGATAATCACTGGCCCTGGTGGCACTTGGTGCAATGACGATTTTGATGGTAAAAATCCTGGTATTGTTGGCGAGTGGCTACCCGGAACTTATCAAATTTGGGTAGGCTCCTACAATAAAGAAGAGTATTTTCCTTATACTCTCAAAGTTACGGAAGCAAAATGAAAATTGTTTGTGGTTAGTGGGTACAGACGCGATGTTCCTCGTGTCTGTACATTAGTAGTTAGTAGTTAATTGATCATTGACTCCCCATTGCCCCTAATCCCCACTCCCCCCATCTCCCACTCTCACTTTCTTTTTTAGTCCTTTGTATTAGAATTAAGTTAAATTTAATTAAGATTCATTTTGGCGACATGGCTATGCCATGTAGATCAGTTAGCTACATGGCAAACTGCGTCAAAATATCAGATAAAACAAAATGGATTTATAAATATCCGTTTTCCAGCGATATCGTGATCGAATGACATCGCTGATTAGTTGTATATCGGCATCTAGAGGCAAAACAAAATGAAATTCTCCTGGAGAGTCCTAGTTCTCTGGACATTGCCAGCTCTGGTAATTGGCTTTTTCTTCTGGCAGGGTGCATTTGCTGGTGCTCCTGCGGATGTGGGTAGAAATACAGCCAGTACACGTATGACCTATGGTCGCTTTCTGGAATATTTAGATGCTAATCGCGTCACAAATGTAGATTTCTATGAAGGCGGCAGAACAGCAATTGTGGAAGCTGTAGATCCGGAACTCGAGAATCGTGTCCAGCGAGTGCGGGTAGATCTGCCAATCAATGCTCCTGAGCTAATTACCAAGCTCAAAGACAAGGGAGTGAGTTTTGATGCCCACCCGATGCGAAATGACGGTGCTATCTGGGGACTTATAGGAAATCTAATTTTTCCAATCTTGTTGATTACTGGATTGTTCTTTTTGTTCCGTCGCTCCAGCAACTTACCTGGTGGCCCCGGTCAAGCTATGAGCTTTGGTAAATCTAGAGCTCGTTTTCAAATGGAGGCCAAGACAGGAGTTAAATTTGACGATGTTGCTGGTATTGAAGAAGCCAAAGAAGAACTCCAAGAAGTTGTTACCTTCCTCAAACAGCCAGAAAAGTTTACTGCTGTTGGCGCACGTATTCCTAAGGGAGTGCTATTAGTAGGGCCTCCAGGTACTGGTAAGACTTTATTGGCAAAAGCTATTGCCGGAGAAGCGGGGGTTCCCTTCTTCAGTATCTCTGGTTCAGAATTTGTAGAAATGTTCGTAGGTGTGGGTGCATCCCGTGTCCGTGACTTGTTCAAAAAAGCCAAAGACAATGCTCCCTGTATCATCTTTATCGATGAAATTGATGCCGTTGGTAGACAACGCGGTGCTGGTATTGGTGGTGGTAACGATGAACGGGAGCAAACCCTCAACCAACTACTGACAGAGATGGATGGTTTTGAAGGTAACACTGGCATCATTATTATTGCTGCCACCAACCGTCCCGACGTATTAGACGCAGCATTGTTGCGTCCTGGACGTTTTGACAGACAAGTAACCGTCGATGCACCAGATATTAAAGGGCGTTTGGAGATTTTAAAAGTTCACGCTCGCAATAAGAAATTAGACCCGAGTGTGTCGTTAGATGCGATCGCTCGTCGTACTCCTGGGTTCACCGGAGCCGATTTAGCCAATTTACTCAACGAAGCTGCCATTCTCACCGCTAGACGCCGTAAAGAAGGCATCACCCTGACAGAAATTGATGATGCTGTAGATCGGGTAGTTGCAGGTATGGAAGGTACACCCCTGGTAGATAGCAAGAGCAAGCGTTTAATTGCCTACCATGAAATTGGCCATGCTTTGGTGGGAACTGTTCTCAAAGACCATGACCCAGTCCAAAAAGTTACTTTGGTTCCACGGGGACAAGCACAAGGTTTGACTTGGTTTACTCCCTCTGAAGAGATGGGTTTAATTACTCGTTCTCAAATCAAAGCTAGAATTACAGGTGCTTTAGGTGGTCGTGCTGCCGAAGACGTGATTTTTGGTCGAGATGAAATTACTACTGGTGCTGGTAACGACCTGCAACAGGTAAGCAACATGGCCCGACAAATGGTAACTCGCTTTGGCATGTCTGACTTAGGCCCTCTTTCCTTAGAAAGCCAGACAGGTGAAGTGTTCTTGGGTCGGGACTGGATGACTCGTTCTGAATACTCAGAAGCGATCGCAGGCCGGATTGATGCACAAGTCCGCACGATTGTGGAAGAGTGTTATGAGAATGCCAAGCGGATTATGCGTGAAAATCGTACTCTCATGGATCGTTTGGTAGACTTGTTGATTGAGAAGGAAACTATCGACGGCGAAGAGTTCCGTCAAATTGTGGCTGAGTATACTGTTGTGCCTGAGAAGCCCCAGTTTACACCGATTCTTTAGGTTGGTTGGGTTTGTAACTTAATAATTTTTAGTTTCCCCACGTCTGTATTTATGGACGTGGGGATATTTATTTGAAAATTGCTGTCAGCAGCGACAGGAATTATGTTTTTTAGGTATCGAACACAGATGTAGACGCGTTCATAGGCTTAAGGCAGGGTACACAGATGCACACAGATGGACACTGATAGATTATTCGTGTGTATTTACGGTGGCTGTGGGTGTTTGCTAGTGGTATAAGCATCAGATTGGGTATTTGTCAACCAACAAAGAATTTGTCCCAGGGAATGTCTACAGGGGCATCATGGTAGACAATATCAATCATCGTCAGCAGTAAAGGCAGGGCTTTAGCGTCTAAACTGCCTTGCTGTATCATATTTTCTACTGTTGGGGCGATCACTAAAGCTAAGGAAGCACCTTCTATAGTATCGTTGGGCATATACTGGGCTTTCGCTTGACTGTAGGGCATACCTAAACCTAAAAGGCGACCCATGCGGCTATTGCGTCCACCCTGACAGGTAACGTACAAATCACCAGCACCAGGAAGGGTATAGATGTTGTGGAGTTTTCCTCCCATCTTTTCTACTAAATAAGCTGTTTCTAACATGCCTTGGGCAAAGATAGCCGCAGCGAGGTTGTGCATTTCGGCGCTGTTCTCTGCTTTGCCTGCTTTTTCGAGGAGTCCAATCACCAATCCGACTGCGAGAGCATAGACATTTTTCATGGCGACACACACTTCTGTGCCAATTATGTCGGTATTTGTCCAAACATGATAGTAAGGTGTACGTGCTAACCCAACCAGCCAGTCTAGTAAGGCTTGATTCTGATTTGTAAATACTACACAAGTATGACGACGAGCAGCTAATTCTTGAGCAATGGAAGGGCCGCCAATAGCAGCAATTTGTACTTGATCCCGATACTCAACAGGCAACCCAACCCGAAGAACATCAGGTAATATAGATAACTTCTTACCATCACCTGCTAATCCTTTTGTTACCATTAAAATAGGGATTTCTGGTGACAAAACATTGCTAAGAACTTCGGCTGCCCATTTGATACCGTGGGAGTTAACGCCAATGATCACTAAATCCGCACCTGTTATTACTTCACCCAATTGCTTATAGGTATAAGCTTTAACGCTTTCAGCAACACGGATGCCCAAGCGCGGATGGGGATAACCAGCCTGAAGCTTAGTAATAATGTCATTATCTAAATGTGTACCTACCAGATGCACGATATGTCCGTTATCTATCAAGGGGACACTGACAGCAGTTCCCATGACCCCAGCACCCAAAATTACTATTTTCGCCATCTTGTTCTATTACTCCACAGTTGCGATTCACAAATGCAACAGCCAGACTAATGTCAGAATACCATCTGATAAATTACTCAATATACAGCTAGTTTGGACATCTTGCCTGCCCTATTCTACGTAAGCTGAGATCAGGGTCAGGTATCGGTTTTATCGATTCAACCAGCTTGAAAGTCTGCCATAATCGTCGTATTTCACGTCATCGGGTATTTAAAGGTTTAGCCAATCGTGGCAAGACTTCTGTGGATTGGTTTTTGGGATTTAAGCTGCATCTTGTTGCCAATGTGCAAAATAATTTAAAGTTTTGATTGTTTGTGTTTAGGATGAATTATGATGTCTTCGACTGCTGTACTACCTCCGTTTATCCTGCTAGATCAACTGCTGCAAAGCTGGTTATTAGAAGATATCGGTAGGGGCGATCGCACAACTCAATCTCTATTAACTCAAGGTAAAATTCAAGGGCAGGCTGAGTGGATAGCTAAAACACCTGGGGTGATAGCTGGTTTGCCAATAGCAGCGAGGGTATTCCAGCTTTTGGATGAAAAAATTAGTTTTCAGATACATACAAATGAAGGTGAATATTGTCAGCAAGGACAAGTAGTAGCGCATATGCATGGGTCTTTAGATGCATTGTTGATCGGAGAAAGAGTAGCGCTAAATTTAGCGATGCACTTGAGTGGAATTGCGACACTGACTCGTCAATATGCAGAAAAAATTGCAGATTTACCTACTAAATTTGTAGATACACGCAAAACGACACCAGGTTTAAGAATTTTAGAAAAATACGCAACTCAAGTAGGAGGAGCAATTAATCACCGCATGGGACTGGATGATGCGGTCATGATCAAAGATAATCATATTGCAGCAGCCGGAGGAATTACAGAAGCGATTTCTCGTATTCGGGAACGGATACCTTATCCATTGACAATTGAGGTAGAGACAGAAAATTTGGAACAGGTGCAAGCAGCTATTGATCATAAAGCTGACGTTATCATGTTGGACAATATGCCTCTAGATATGATGCAAAAAGCGGTGCAAATGATTCGTTCGGTTGATATGAAAGTCAAAATAGAGGCTTCTGGCAATATTACCTTAGAAACTATTCGTGCTGTAGCCCAAACAGGTGTGGACTATATTTCTAGTAGTGCGCCAGTTACACAATCGAAGTGGTTAGATTTGAGTATGAATATTCAATGATGTAACTAGAATATAAGTCTAATTATTTATAGTTATCATCACAGACTAGTTTACTTAGCTAGATATAAAGACGCATATAAAATATATTTCCAAGTAACTATAACTATTGATGAATTTGAAATCTATCCCTAGAGGATTTGATGTCAAAGCGATCGCAAGTAAGCTTGCAAAGCGATGTATTATTTTACTTGCTAGCTTTTATGATAGATATTTATATCAGCGCTTTATTGATTATTGGTCTACTGTTGTTGTTTGTAACTCTAGGTTCAGGTTGGATTGTACGTTTACCTCTTTCTTTTGCCCTCATCTATTTAGTGGTTGGTATTCTGCTGGGTCCTTACGGAATTGGACTGATTCAATTACGTCGTGAGGGAATATTTAATGCTGAAGTACTCGAACGTATAACTGAATTTGTAGTAATTATTTCTGTTTTTAGTTGTGGTTTAAAAATTGTTCGTCCAATAGGTTGGAAAACTTGGAATCTTACGATACGCTTAATTGCATTTTTAATGCCAATTTCCATTTTTGGGTTAGCTGTTGTAGGTAAGTTGTTTTTAGGCATGAATTGGGGAGAAGCAATTTTATTAGGAGCAATTCTTGCGCCCACTGACCCAGTTTTAGCTTCAGAAGTTCAGCTAAATGATACACATGATCAAGATGAATTACGTTTTGGCTTAACTTCCGAAGGTGGCTTAAATGATGCTTTAGCCTTTCCCTTTGTTTACTTCGGATTATATGCTTTAAAAGATAGTAATTGGAATAATTGGTTGAAATCTTGGGTCAGTATTGATTTAATTTGGGCTATTGCAGCTGGCATTATTATGGGATTTGTTGTTGCTAAAGCAGTAGTCTGGATTGATAAAAAAGTCCAAAAGCATCGTCGTCCTGATGAATTAATGGAAGATTTTATTGCTATTAGTACTATTTTAATAACTTATTCATTAACAGAAATAGTTAATGGTTATGGTTTTCTCGCTGTATTTGTAGCTGGACTGGTTGTACAAAGGAGTTACAATAATTCCGAAAAAACTTTAGCAAAATTAGAATTCATAGAAAGGCTAGAAAAGCTGCTAGAAGTAGGAACAATCTTATTACTAGGTTCAATATTATTATTCCGGCCGATACTCAATTACGCTACTCAATCTCTGTTAGTAATAGTACTACTATTCTTGATCATCCGACCTTTGGGGGTCTGGCTCAGTACGACTGGTCAAAGTTCACCTTCTAGACGCCGCTTTCTACATCCAGGAAGTCGCTGGCTAATTGGTTGGTTTGGGATTCGTGGTGTTGGTTCTTTGTATTATCTTGCTTACGCTTTTGGTAAGGGTTTAGAAGGCGAAGTTGGCGAGAAGATTTCCTGGATTACCTACACTACTATTGTGGTTTCTGTGATAGTTCATGGCGTTAGTGCTACTCCGTTAATGAATATATATGAACGTCGGATCGCAAGACATCAAGAAGTTCATGAATCCTCAACAATTGATAAATTTGAGTAATATAAAACACAACCAAATTTCGCATCTTCAATCGCTTCTGTTTGTGTCCTGATCGCATTGGCAAGATAAACGATCCCAGGTACAAATAAAGCAACAAAGACCTGAGCGATCGCAACACGTCTGCACCATACTTAAATTATAAGTTGATCCACACTTTGGATATTACATAGCGATCGCTCGAATCCATACTTCAATTATGCAACTCCGGAAATGGTAATAAGGGTTAGAGGGGTCTGATACTATTGGTGTGTTCCATTCTTTTTTCAAATTGATATAAAATCAGCGCGATCGCTGTTAAATTATTAAAGCTTCTAATTTGCCTATCAACTAACAGCAACCATGCTAACTATTCCCAAGCATTAGTTAACAAATTTGAGGTTTGAAAATTTGAAAATTAGTGTATATCTGACTTCAAGGATGATTTAGATGAGTTAAGAAAACTTCTCTGGCAACGTCTTGAGAAATTAAACACTAATTGTTGCTTCTATTACAGGTGGTTAGAGTTTTATTCTTGATGCTTTATATTGTGCTTTGCTTACCGTAGTGTGCGTGTAATAATCGAGCGGCTCTTTTGTATTCCTCACAAGTTTCTCAAATTATTTCTCTATATATAGGACAAGGATCTTTGAAAAAACTTACCTAGCATCAGTATTAGAGGTTTGTATGTTTAAAAAGATTTTGATTGCATTAGATAGCTCTGAAATGGGTAAACATGTTTTTGAACAAGGCTTTGCTTTGGCAAAGATGACAGGAGCTAGTTTATTGCTACTACACGTTTTATCGAGTGAAGAAGAAGGTAGTCCTTATATACCAGTGTCCACTTTTGATTACTATTCCGGAATGTGGGAGCAAGTCTGTGAGTTTCATCAACAGGAGTGGGACAAGTGGAAACATCAAGGTGTAGAGATGTTACAATCATTCTGCGCTCAAGCAAACACAGCCAATGTGAACGCTGAATTTAGACAAATCTCTGGTACTCCTAGTCGAGTCATTTGTGATTTAGCTGCGAGTTGGGGTGCTGATCTCATTGTCATCGGGCGTCGAGGTCACTCTGGTCTGGCGGAACTCTTCCTCGGTAGCGTCAGTAATTATGTCCTTCACCATGCTCCTTGTTCAGTTCATGTTGTGCAAATTTCCATTGATGATAAAGAAACTGAAGTTGTAAAAGAAGGTGCAAGTGCTTCCACCTCTAGATAATTTTCATAACAATTTTAGTTCTATTGGAAATTAGGCGATCACACTTTGGCGATCGCCTAACTATTCAACTACAAAAACGGGCAATTCAATCTTATCGACCAGAATGGAAGCAAATTTATGAAACATCTCATTATTTTGGATAACGGATCATTCAGCAACACCTAATTTTTTACTTACGTCTCACGCAGACCAAGCTTCCCGGAAGTCAGCGTACAGTGTCAGCCCACCGTCAATAAACAATGTTTGTCCTGTGATGTATGCGGCTTCATCAGATGCTAAAAAAGCTACAGCCGCTGCCATTTCTTCTGAAGTTCCCACACGACCCATAGGTATGTGACTTTCTACAACTGCTTTCTTTTCGGGATCATCTGTCCAAGCTTCATTGATGGGGGTGATAGTTGCTCCCGGCGCGATCGCGTTCACACGGATACCTCGGTTTGCATATTCTAGTGCCAGAGTTTTGGTCATATTTTCCATCCCACCTTTGCTAATGGAGTAGCTGATATACATCGGTCGGGGAATAATTTCGTGAACGCTAGAAACATTTATGATGATTCCGGGACGGTTTTGCGAGAGGAAGTATTTGATAGTTTCACGCGCACATAGATAAGCACCCCGCAAATTTACCCCAATCACTCGGTCAAAGTCTTCGGTCTTCACTTCGTGAGATGGACATTCGGTTTGAATTCCGGCATTGTTGACCAAAATATCAAGGCTACCCAACTTGTCAACTACGTTTTTGACTATTTCCATAATGTCTTCTTCCTTAGAGACATCGCCTTGTACTAGCAGTGACTTCACACCACAATTTTCAATACCTCCACAGGCTTTTTGCATTGCCATTTCTTCGGTATCTTCCGCACCTTCAGGACTTTTGCGGTAATTGATAGCAATATTGCAGCCTTCTTGGGCGAGGCGAATGGCGATCGCTTGTCCAATACCAGAACTTGCACCCGTAATTAAAGCATTTTTACCTTTTAATCCTTTCATTTGACTTGGACTCCTTGCAGAACTTGGTTGACTTGTCCGCATATTTTTCATTTATTGATGGTTTCTGCTGCTTCCGTTTGCCTTCTTGCTTATTGTTATTCGTGGGGAAGAAGTTAGAAAATATTTCTCTGGTTAGAAAGCGATCGCGCCTTTGAGAAGTGACAGTAGATTACACCATCAAACTGCTATTTGTAACTTGCCCAAAAATTGTTGAATTGTCGCGTAAATTCCTAATCTTCTCCAGATAAGTACACAAAGGTTCAATCAAAGTCCCACGGTCATATCTGGATTTTAGGGTGCGTATCCGGAAATCAACCAATTACTCTTGTGGGGTAAGGATAGGACTTTTATCTCAAGGATAAATTCAATTACAAGTAAGCAAGGCAATGTGTGGTGTGAAATAGTCCGTTAGTACTACATGAACATGGTTAATATCGTGGCATCTAGGCATTACACCGAGTTATTAGCGACCCATGAGGAATTACGACAGCATCTTCTGCAAATTGAAGAATTTGCCGCAGTGCAGGAACGCAGACGTATTGCTCGTGAAATACATGATTCTTTAGGTAACGCGCTAACTAGTCTTAACATTCAGCTACAAACTGCTCTCAAGCTTTGGCGTATCGATCCTTCTGAAGCAGAACGGTTTTTAACAGAAGCTCAAAAACTAGGAGCCGTTGCGATTCGTGAAGTTCGTGAATCTGTCTATGCTTTACGTGCAAAAGAAGGTCAACAGCAATCACTAGAAGAACTTATCACTTGTGTTGTTGAAAATTTTCATCAAACCACTGGCATTTTACCTTCTACCAGTATCAGCTTATCTGTTTCGTTACCGAGCAAGGTAGTCACAACTATCTATCGGATTGTGCAAGAATCTTTAACAAATATTTGTAAATATGCACAAGCAACAAATGTACAGATTATAGTGGATACCAATTTAAACAATGTACTGCTTGTTATTAAAGATAATGGTAAAGGTTTTAGCCTATCGCAAAGCAAATCAGGCTTTGGTATCCAAGGCATAAAAGAAAGGGTGACAGCCTTACAAGGAAATTTCAATATTGAAACTGAACCAGGAATTGGTTGCAAAATAACTGTTGAAATCCCCTTAGAAGAACTTCCTCTTTTGGAGACAAAAACACGAAAAACTTTTCAAGAATCTACCATAATACAGGAGAACCAACAAGTTAATTCACCTCAAAAAGAGATATTTATACGCCAATGCGAGCGAAAATTAGCTGAATTAATTGGTCCGATAGCATCATTTCTCGTCCAAAAAGCTATCAAAAATAACCCTCATGTATCCTGTACAGAACTTGTAAAAATCTTGGCAGCAGAAATTCCCAATTTACAAAAATCTCAGAACTTTCAGCAATATTTATTTTCTGATTTAAATCAAGTAGCTTTTGCTGAACTTGGTGATGGGTAATAGGTAATTTGAAGTTGGAATTGAAATAATACTTTATAGATTTTCCTTCTATCTCATAACTAAATTCTACTTAATTATCCTCTTTATGAAGCAGATTGAGAGCTATCTCTAAACTAGATTTCATTCGATTAAAAGCTACTGCCAATCCACCAATTTCATCATTAGATTTTTCCTCAAAATCAGCACTCATATCACCAATGCTGACTTTTTGAGCTAGTTTTTCCATTTTTCTAATTCGCTGAATAATAATTTTTTTGATTAAAAAATTCAGTAAGAAGATTACAGTAGCAAAGATCATAATTAAAAGTCCCATTATTAAAGACCAACTATGAGCAGCATCTTCTAATACATCTTGGGAGGGAACGGAAATGATTTGAGCAGCAACAATTTCATTGAGTTGCCAACCAAAACCATGTTCTGTACCATAACTGGCTAACAAACTCTTAGGAGCATTTTCTATTGTTGAATGACACTTAAGACAACTCTGTTGTTTAATAGCTAATGGTCGTGCTATGTAAAAGACTTCTCCTTGAGGAAGGCTACGAAAACCAGTAATTTCTTTAAGCGTTTGATTGTTACGAAAACTTTCTACGATTTTAGTTTCAAAACGGTCAGCTTTATCTCTTAAATTAGTAGGATTCAGTGTTGCTTCTCTATATATAAAATTTTTATATTCTTCGTCATTGCGAAATTTTTCAAAGATTTTGATGGCAGAGAAAGCAGGAACTGTTTCTGGAATGAATTGTGCTTCGGTTTCCAATCTAGATTCAAGCAGAGGATTTATGCGGTCTTGTGTATATTGTCTAACTGAATTCATTGTACGCATAAGAATGAGAGCTTTAGAGGTCACTTCTTTTTGCGCTCTCTGTTGTAGTAAATGCGACAGTGCAGTACTCGTCATGAAGATACTAATTATAAAAACTAGTATCAAAAGTAAATTTACTTTAGCACCAATTTTTAAGTTTTTTAACATTATTTTTTCTTGTTAAATTGACACATTATTTTAAGATATGGTGATGATTTGATTCATGAGCTTACTTGTGTATACAGGCAATTAGTAATTAGTAAGAAAAGTATTCGAGGTATATCTAGGTTCACAAAAATCAAATAAATACAAATTATATTTTAACTGCTGATTATTTGTGTTTTAAAAATACTTCATACTATTTATTAAATAACATATTGTTTTTGACAAAAATAATTATATCTACTGAATTAAATAACATGAATTCTGATTGGATATAAATCTTGAAATTCATGCAATGAATCTATTAAGCATGTTTTAATCATGAACCTCTATTATTTATTTAATCGTAATTAATAATGTTTAAACTATTTTATCGTCGGAATTTTATCTTATTTCTAGTATCTTTAATAGTGAGTGCTTGTAAAACAAAATCGACACTTGGTGGTGAATTAACTGTTGGTGTCATCAACTATAGCGGTGGAGAAGAGATTATTAGCCAATACGCTAAATTTAATAGCTACTTGGGTGAAAAAATGAAAGCGTACATTCAACTAGAACCTGTTTTCAATGAGAATCAAGCGATCGCACGTTTAAAAGAAGGTGCTTGGTCAATAGCATTTACCCCACCAGGTTTGACCGCTCTTGCAATCTCTCGCTATCAATACACCCCACTTTTTCCTTTAGTTGGTGAAACTAATTTGCGCTCAATTATTGTTATAAGCCAAGATAGCCCACTCAGCGATTTAAAAATGCTAGAAGGTCAAACTCTTGTATTAGGTCAACCAGGTTCAGCAACAGGATATTATTTACCCCTTTACAACCTTTATGGTCTGACATTAGCTGAGATATTATTTGCACCTACACCCAAAACAGTTTTAGAATGGGTAGCCCAAGGAAAAGCTAATGCCGGTGCGATTTCAGTTGCAGAGTTGGAGATTTACGCCTCTGGGTTCAATTCTAGCCAGTTTCGCATCCTCTTCAAAGATCCTCATTCAATACCACCTGGTGTAGTTTTGGTAGGGCCGAATGTAGAACGCAAAAATCAAGAATATATTCGGCGAGTCTTAAATGAATTTCCTGCAAGTTTGGCTCAAGATGTAGGGTATGTACCTAATGGAAAAGTCCCAGATTACGGATATATGATTGAGGTGGTAGAACGGGTAAAGGCGATCGCTTCTCAATTACAAAAAAAACCTGTTCGTTTATTTTGAGTCTAGTTGCAACTTTCGTTGAATAGTTAAGTAAATGTCTCTACTACTTTCGTTGAGTAGAAACTACATACTCTAACAAAAGTCTTGAATTTGTTCTCTGTTGCTGCAATTAGATGAAAAAGATTCAAAATAGGTAGGTAACGAGGTCAGTGTTGGCAGCAGTTGCCATTTCCTATGAGTCTTTCATTTCCTATCCGCTCAAATCCATTTCGCTTTCTACTTTATATTGAATGGGGGTTAGTGGCAACCTGCGCTGTAGCTGACTCCTTAGTGTCAATCGTTTTCTCTCAAACCCCTCATTTATCAATTCCATTCATTGTCATTTTGATTGTCTTCGGTCTCATGGGATCTATGTTACCTGGTGGCAACACATTCTCCAAAGTCGTCTATACAAGCATTGAAATTGGGTTAATCTTGTTTGGGGCTACATTTGGATATCTACAATTTTGGCCTTTGCTGTTGATTGTAGTGTTAATTCGCAGTTGCTTCTTGTTTGAGGAGTCGGGACGTTACTTGTTAGCTACTTTGGTTTTTTTCCTATTTTTGATTTTAAAAGCTAAATCTGTCAGCAGTATTGCTTTTTCCTCATCATTCTCAGAGCAAGGAATATTTTGGTTGAACCAATTGAACCATACATTTCTGTTTGGTGTGGGGTTATTGTTTTTGCTGTCACTAGTGAATACAGTATTTACCGAGCGCCAAGTTCAAGAACAACTGACTATTGCTCACAAGCAACTACAGCAATACGTTGTGCAAGTTGAAGACTTGGCTGTCGTGCGGGAACGCAATCATATTGCCCATAATATTCATGATTCTCTTGGACACGCTTTAGCTGTTCTGAATATTCAACTCCAAAGCGCTCTAAAATTTTGGCAAGTTGACCTAGATCAAGCTCATCGGTATATTTTAGAGTCCAAACAACTCGGTTCTTTTGCCATGCAAGAGATTCGCCGTTCAGTCAATACCTTGCGTGTAGACGTACCAAAAGAGCGATCGCTCCAGATGGCGATCGCTTTCCTCGTGCGAGAATTTCATCATGTTACAGGCATTTTGCCTACCACTCAATTGAATTTAACTTCTGCATTACCTCTAGAGGTGAGCAAAACAATTTACCGTATCATTCAAGAAGCACTAACAAATATTTACAAACATGCAGAAGCAACAGCAGTTCATATTCAGTTAAGTGCAATTCCAGAGCAGGTGTATCTGACTATAGAAGACAATGGCAAAGGCTTTCAATTAGATCAGCAGTCAATGGGGTTTGGACTGCAAGAAATACAACAAAGAGTTACCCTCTCAAAGGGTCAATTCCAGATAGAAAGTGAGCTAGGGACAGGCTGCTGTATTACTGTGAGACTACCTTTATCAGAATTCCCCAGCAATACACCACAGCCACTAGGTTCAAATAGGAAAAATCTCACTCGATTGATATAAAGACAGTGCTGCTGTACATGATATTCATTCGCAGTAATAGTTAAGTCTTAAGTTAAGTGAGTTTCTACTTTGAATTCCTTAACTTTCCTGTATCGACTTTTATCGTTGTCAATTTTATAAAGATAACAGAACACCTGAAATCAAGGATTTGAACTGATGAATCAAGGTTAATCTGTCAGTAAAAGCTTCTGAATATTTGAATCTCTCGATTAATTTGTCAAATTTGATAGAACTTACACATATAAACTTTGTGTAAGTTTTTTCCTTCATGCTGTTTTACTACCCAACAAAACAGAAAACTCATCTAAGTGAAAAGTTTTACATCACATCAACTAGTAACTAGGAAAAAAATATGCAACCACAATGGGATAACTATTTGCAGACATACACTAACAAAGCTTATCAATATACAACACTAGTAGAACATACAGGGGTATTGATATCCTTTGCAATGGGTAGCGATCGCCGAATATATTACACTGTTCTTGACCAACAAGATGAACCTAACCCAATTGATGCGCGAAATTGGTCATCTACACCCCAAGAGTTGATATTTCCTAATGAAATTACCCAAGTTGGGTTTGCGATTCTGCCTAACAAAGTTTTACCAACGGTGAGAAGTAATGGTCAACCTGCAATTAATCGTTTGGAAATCGATTTCTTTCGTTCTACAACCGCTAGACTGACAGCCGATGCGCCATTCCAAGCCTTGAGTGATGGACAATATATTTACATCTTCCGTCAGTCTATTGATGGTAATCATCCTGATAATATTACCGTCACTAATTCAGATAGCTCAACACCGATTCCGATTGTCGATCGCACACTTTTAGTAGATAGATTTATCCTTTCCGGTACACAACTCAAAACAGCTAGAGAAGTTCGCTATCGTCGCAGTCGCCATAAAATTCTCAAAAATGGTGCAAAGGATACTCTCGGCGCTACAGATATGGATAATCGTCCATTTTATGAGCCAACTATGGAGTTAAATTTTATCAGAAATTTGGTTGATGGACGGTTTACAGTTTTACAACTCCCAACGGGTATTCCAGATATTAAACGTTGGCAGATATTTGCCCATAATCAACAGACTAACAGAATTGATGCGTACAATATCGAACGTTCTGCTGATGGCTTTTTCAATACTCAAGGTACAGAAAGTCCAGATGCGTTTGCGAAAATGGGTTATGCAGAAACAGCTATAAAACTGGATGCAGATACCTATATTGCAGGTAAAGCGCAAGTCCTCAACAAACAAGAGTTTAATATTTCCGCTTGGATTAAACCAGAAACTACTGGTGTAATCTACTCAGAAGGAACACCAGCAGCAGTTTTCCAAATTAGGTTGGTAGAAACTCAGTTAAATACTGATGGACAATTTCTTCCTGGTTACGGTATTCAGGTAACTGCTAACTCTAAAACCGTGACTTCTGCTGCCAATGCGATCAAAATGGGGCAATGGAATCATATTAGTATTTCTCTGGCTCCGGCTCCAGATAATATCAATGCACCTGCAAATTCTGGTATGGTGAAAATTCAAGTAGGGGATGCAGTTGTTAATGGTGAAGGGGAAGACAATCAATATTTATTGTTTCCTACCACTGCTGAAACGACAACTTACATGGTTGTGGGGAGAAATGTCGGTTCTTTATACGGTGGTTCCCAACCTGCTTTACCTATTGTTGCAACTGTTGACGAATTATCGATTTGGGAACGGGAACGTTCAGAACTGGAAGTTAGAGAAACGAAAAAGTTCCGCAAGGCGGGGAATGAACCAGGTTTACTTACCTATTGGCAATTTGACGAAGGTAATGGCACAACTGTTTACGATCGCACTGACACACTCAATAATGGTATTGTCGAAGGACAAGCCGAGTGGGTACAATCTGACGCACCTGTAGGCGATAATCCTGGTATCCAACGGACAAGTTTTGGATTTGGCGATCGCACTGTGGCAGGTAAAGGTATCTCGGCTGTGTTGTATTATCAGCAAGAGGAAGTACCTTCAGGACATGATGGCACACCCGCACCCATCAAGCAAAATGCCCGTGTGTTAGTTGCGGTAGCCACAGCACAGGAAAATGATGACAATAAAAAAATAGCTGTTCTGGACTTTGCTGTGAGTAAACGGGGTCGATTATCGCAAATTCCCGATAATATCAATCTACCGTTGATAGACACAAAGACAAAAGACCCGAATACCTTTATCAACCAAATCATTCAATTAGAACAAACAGAAATTCCCAATACCCAACGAGAAATTGATTCTCTCAATAGAGAAATTGCTACGCAACAAGCAACAATTCAAAGATTAATTATAGATAGGACAAACAGTGAACGACTGAGAGCAAATCTCGAAAACGGTACAGGTGTTACAGGATATTCCCAGCCTCAATTTACAGGTGCTAGTCAAAGATTAGGCATCGGCGAACATCCAACATTACGGATTGCGATTAACTCTGTAAAACCAGATCCAGGTTTGTATGTCATCCTCTATGAACAACCAAACTTCCAAGGTGCTTCTCGCGCCCAATATGAGGACGAAAATAGATTAGGTGGCACTTATTTCCTGAGTAATTACATGAGTGCGAGGGTGCGTACTACTGCAAGTTTTCAAAATCAACTGAATACTTACAACTCGCAAATCGACGACTACAACCAACAAATTACCAACATTCAAACGGTAATTATTCCTAACTTAAATAAGCAGCTGATAGCACAAACAGAACATCTGCAAAACCTCAGAGCCAGACTAGCAGATTTACGCGCCCAACTGCAAGGTAAATTTGCTTTCCCCATGCGCTTAATTCATATTGACCCCAATGGGTTGAATTTGGTGGGGGGATTGCTAGATTTTGCTTGGACAAATGATGCACCGCAATTATTTGAAAGTGCTAACGGAATGCTGCGGTTGTATTTCCGAGGTGATGCAGACCAATTTTTTGCTGTTAGTTACAACACCAATGTTGCCCGTGCTAGCATTTTACTTTCTAATAGTGTGCAATTGCGGGAACGTTCTCCAGGATTGGGACGCAGTGAAGTTAAAGTGATTATGGCTAGTGATGCCAATCCTGATACTACTACGGTGAAGATTACCGATGGGGAAGATGCTAATACTTGCAATGTCACTTTAGAAAATAGCTTGCTGCAAATTACCGAAACTTGGCAACGAGTCCCCCGCAACCCGATGGGATTGGCAAGAGTGCTGAGTGGACAGGCGCGGGATGTGGTTTATCTCGGTCGTTTGGGTGCTGCTGTCACAGGCAAAGTTGATACAATTACTCTGGCGGAACCTGCGACTCAACGCTACGAACAAGGTGCAACCCTGGTAATTGGTGTAGGAACTCTCACCTTAAGAAAAGCGATCGCACCAGGGGACAAAGAAGTTAGCATTAGCGAAATTACCTTTACAGATACCTTACCTGCTGGGACAACCATCAACTTGCTGGAATACGATTATGACAGTTACAGCAGCTTCAGCAATACAGGCACGCTGATGAATGCTCCTTATAATCTCAAATTTGGTTCGGTTTTGGTAGAAGTGGCTGGGGTATCCAACACAGGTAACATTGAAAATATTGCTACCCGTCCTCTGACTGGCTTATCTCAACCCAACGCTTGGATTTCTGACACTCCCGGAAATGCGTTGCAAATTCGCAGTGGACATTTAAGCGGCGATACGAACGAGTTATCAAACCAAGGCGACATTTCCCTAGAAGCTTGGATTCGTCCCGATAAAGACATCTCTCGTAACATCACTTGGATTGTCTCCCAAAATTCGCCCACATCTAGATATTCCTTGGGAGTTCAAGGAAAGCCTGTAAATTCTGCCTTCCGATTCAACGGACAAAGTGACTACATCCAAGCCGCTAACCTGAACTTGGCGAATCAATCCTTCACTATCGAATTTTGGGCTAGACGAGATTCCGCCAACCTCAATGCTTTCTTTTCCACAGTTCTCACCCAAGGTAGACCTACCAATAATAACCAACTACACTTCGGTTTCCGCCAAAATGGAGTCTTTACCTTCGCCTTCTATAACAACGATTTAAACACTCAGCCTAATGTAGCAAACGATACTAATTGGCATCACTGGGCTTGTACTTATGATGCCCAAAGCCGCAAACGGATTATTTACAAAGATGGAGAAATGGTAGTAGAAGATATCGCTACCGCCGCTTACCAAGGTACAGGGGCATTACTAATTGGCGTAATTGAGAATCCCAACAAGCAGTTTTACTTCCAAGGTGCAGTTGATGAAATCCGGGTTTGGGGGAAAGTACGTAGTCAAAGAGAAATTAATGACACCAAAAATTGTCGTTTAGATGGCAATGAAGCAGGATTGCGGGCATACTATCACTTTGAAGATGGAACAGCAAGCGATCGCACTGGTAACACTGCCAATGATGGGCAAATTTTCGGCAGTCTCCCCAGAGTCGAATCAGGACTGACAGCTTATAACGTTGTCGCCGGCGTGAGAAACCGCTACCTCAGCACCACTGAACCCATGTGGACAACTACCTGGGAACACATCGCCGCCACCTACGCCGAAGCTTATGCTTTAAGATTTAATGGTGTAGATAATTACCTTGACTGTGGCAATCAAGTGGGCTTGGGTGTAGACAACGAACTAACAATTGAACTGACTGTAACTCTGCCTAACAACAATCAAATGTTCCACCCCTTGTTGCAAAAAGGTAGAATTGGCAGAGACAACCCCGAACTCACTGCTTGGCTATACGTCAGACGAGATTCGGCGACAAACTACAGCCTGTGCTTTGGTTATGAAGATAATCAACAACCACGCCTCATCATTGCTTCTGTTAACGCACCTACCCCTGGTACTCCGGTGAACATCGCCGTCACAGGCAGACAGAGTGATAATGGCTACACAGTTAATTTATACTGGAACGGACAATTAAAGGGAACTGGCTCTAGTAGCGGCAAACCAGTTACCAGTTTACAATCCTGGAAGTAGGCAGGTGTAATGGTATACCTCAAGGGGCAAGCATTGTTAATGGTTATCCCCGTTATCTGTTGGGAACCATCAGCAGCTTGCGGGTGTGGAACCGTGCTTTAAGTATGAGCGAATTGCACCAAAATAATAGCGATCGCGATAAATTAGCAGGTGAGTGGCGCATTAATGAAGGTTCCGGTAACACTACCGCCAATTTAATCGGTAACGATGAAGCCAGAATCATCGGTGCGACTTGGGTTGCTGACCCTGCACCCACAGCTACCAGGCTGGAATTATACATCAACGGTATCCCAGCCCAGGTTAACCCCATCAATGCTGTCACCCTCCCAGAGAATCAGTTTACCTTGGGTCGAGATTTTCGGGGCGCAATTGATGAAGTCCGCATTTGGAAACAATTCCGCACCCAAGAACAAATTCTTGATAACCTGTTTGGACAACTCAAAGGCGAACGAGAAAACCTGCTAGCTTACTACGAATTTGCATCCGATCCCACAACCGCAGGTAGAGTCACTACCGTCAATGACAGCAGCTTACGCGGTCATCACCTCACAGCTAGCAATAATGCCGATATTCAACATATCTTCTCCCGCGCACCTTTGTCTGATGATATTCCTTTAGTCAGGAATGCACTAGGTAGTTTAAGGAACAGATACCAAAGTCAGATTACCAGCCGTCCTGCGATCGCCGAATACGCAGACATCCAAACCGCCAACAACGGCGAAATCACCGGAGTTCATAAACGCTGTTACAGCTTCATTCAAAATAATCATTGGTATCTGTTGACAGGTTACAAAGTCGGCAATTTAATTACCGAATGGATTAGTCAAGTCCAATTTGACCCCCAAATCAAAGGTTTCATCGAAGGTGCGCCCCCCGTTCCCTCGGAAAACTTAACAGCCGGGCCGATTGATGATTCTTCCAGTACCTACATTAATACCACTTCTGTCGAATTTGTCGAGGCTGATAGTGTTTCTTATACCATTTCTGCCAGTAAAGATAGTAGTTTCACCTCCTCCTTTGAAGCATCCATAACTGGCGAAGTTAGTCAAAACATCGATGGTGTAGTTGCTCCTTTGGGTTTTGGATTTATCACCAGAGATGTGATTGCTGGTGGTGTGAAATTAGGTGCTGCAACCAAATTAGATACCGAGTTGAAATGGTCGAGTAACCAGCAACAAAGTAACATCACCAATGTCAGCAAAATGACCACCGTCGGCTTAGGTGGCGCTTGGGAAGATCCAAATATTGACCGACGGCTCAATAAAGCGATGCCTCGCCGTTACCAACCCTCTAACGTTGGTTTTGCCTTAGTAGAATCGGAAACTGCCGATATGTATGCCATCCGCTTGGCATACAACCGCGCCCTAGTCGCCTTCCGCATGGTTCCCAATCCCAATATTCCCAAAGATACCAATATCATTCCTTTCCCCATCAGACCTGGTTACACCAAGCAAGGCACACTCGATGGTGCTGTGGGTTATGACCAAAACGGCAAGGTACTAGATCCAGATTATTCCGAAGCTACTACCTACGGCGAGTACAGCTACTTCAAACCCAGCGAAGCTTACGCCCTGCGCCAACGCATTCAAGAGGAAGAAACCCGCTTGCGTACCTACTACGAAGACTTCCGCACCACACCCCCCGGTGCAACTGGTGTCTTAGCTGGAGGACTCACAGGCGCGATCGCCGGAGCCTCAGTTGCAGGCGCAGCTGCCCCCTTTGTAGCAGCTGCGGGAATTGCCGCCGGTGGTTTAATCGATGCTTTGTCTTCCAACAACGGTTTACCAGAGCAATACAGCAAACGTAACTTAGTCAACAGCTACATCTGGACAGCCGATGGTGGACTGTTTGCCGAATCAACAGAAACCACAGATATACAGCAAGAATCTACCAGTGGAGCTTATAATTTCACCGGTAACGCCACCTTCAGTGCTGCCGCCACTGGAGAAGTAGTTGGTGTCAGTTTAAACGTAGAAACTAAAGCATCCTTTGGTGGTAGCCTCAACCTCACTAAATCCAAAACCAAAGAAGCCAGCCAATCTTTTAGAATTGATCTGAGAAATAACACCCCAGGCGATTTACAGAGATTTAGGCTGGATGAACGGGGTAACTTGGTGCGAGATGAAGCCAGTCGTCCCATCCGCGAATATGATGCCAATGGTAATCCTTTGGATACTCCCGGTAAAGTCAACGCTTATCGCTTCTTGAGCTTCTACCTCACCCCAGATATACAAAATTACGACGCTTTCTTTAATAATGTCGTCGATCCCATCTGGTTAGAGCAGAATAATTCCCCCAATGCTCAAGCACTCCGCCAAGCACAACAACCCGAAGGCGGCCCCGCTTGCTGGCGCATCTTCCATCGCGTTACCTTCGTCAGCCGCATCCTTCCAGAATTCCCCGACCCCACAGCCCCACCTCTAGATCGGGCAATTCAGAATACTGACTTGAGCAGCAGTTACGAATTAATCAAGTTAATTGAGCCATTTCTCCGTAATACTACGGCTAATGCTGGCGAATTTGATGCTGCTGTCAGGAATGCCATCCGAGTTCATTTGCCAGAGTTATCTGAGGGTTTAACTCAGGAGGTGGTGTTGGCGTTAGCTAATTACTTCAATGTGGAGGGAGTGAATTAGTTAACCTAGACAGTAACTATCTTCATATGCTATTGTCTCAGGGCGGTTGAGAGAGCTGCATTTGCGGTTCGTTGAGGTAAAACTCACTCGGCTGCCATTTTTTTGTTCACTTCTATGCCATAGTGACCTAGAAAAGTATATAGCTAGCTTGTTTTGAATATCGTCAAATAGCGACAGCAGAAGAATCTACTATGTTAAATTGAAAACCTGCAAAACGTTAATTTACTGTTAATGAGATTCTTTGTGATTTACGAAATCTCCATCAATTCCATACATTTGTTTGAAAGTTCGTCTGTCATTGACACAAATTCTACATCAATACATATAAATCCAAGAAGCTCAATCTTCTCCCTCATGCGTTGATTGTAGAATAGGGTACGGTCTATAAACTTTTGAATTAGGTGTTTTTCATCCTCACCTACATTATAAAAATTACTTTCACGCTTGATTCGGTTTTGGAAAAGTTGGTCGCTAGCCGTAAGCCAAATTGCTTTAACACCATTAGAGCCAACTAAATTCGCTACAAATTCTGGCCATAACGCAGAGCCTTCAAGTATAAGGTATTCCCTTGATAATTGAAACGCATAAGAATGAACAATAGCTTCGACAATAGGCAACACATTTTTCTCATAATGCGATAATACATCTAAAAAAAGAGCGTCAACAGACCGAATCCTATAATATTCTGCTACATACTCTGGAATCGCCTTTCCATTTGCACCCACCCAAGGACGACCGGGATGCCGAGCAAGTTTATCCATGGAACGATAACTCCAACCAAGCTTCGCAGCCAAAGATAGGCCCAGGGTTGATTTGCCTGCATGAGAGGAGCCGCCAATTAAAATTACTCGTGTTTCATTGATTGATTTATTCATAAACCCTTATCTAATGTTTGTGTTGCAAGAAATTACAAGCACACTAGATATAGTAGGTTAAAGGTTAAAATTTTCCCGTTAAATCGGGAATTCCTGAATAAGTATTTAGGATTAAGTTACGTTAGGTTGCAGTGGTCAAAGTTGAGTTAGGGAACTCTAAAAAATAAATTGTTCCAATTTCTGGACTCAACACAACTGTTTTTTCCCCTGCCCCCTGCTTACACAACGATGGAATATTTTTTGACTTAGAAGTCCCTTATTATTTGGAGTGATCGCGAGCGTAAAAATCCAACAAATTTTTCAATTATTCAGGGATGTACAGCCTCATAACAAAGGCGATCGCGAATTATATATAGCTCGTGAGTTAGTAAACGAGCAATGAGCTACCCTAAAAATATGACTGGTGAGGCAATCCTGCTATGAGTGTCATAATCTCAGACGAAATCCTGCAAGCATCTAGGTTTACTAAGAGTGAGTTTCGCCAAGAAATTGCATTATATCTGTTCCAAACAGGTCGCTTAAGCTTGGGCTATGCCAGCCAACTAGCAGATATGCAAGCAAACGACTTTCGTCAACTGCTGAAGCAGCGAAATATCCCTCTCTATTCTTATATCTTGCACCTCTCTGGATAAACCACTAATACACGAATAGAGGGTGTAAGAAAGTGACACCAGAAGCGAAAATGAGCTTACGTGATACTGAGAAATTAATATAACTGTATTATTTAGGAAATTACGCAAACAAGTAAGGGTGCAGGTGATCGCCAACTTGGAAGACTGCCTGGATTTGCACATCAGATCCGAAATATGAGAAAAAAGGGCGTGAATAGCATTATGGAAAAGCAAGAACAATGAAATCAATTCTTGCCCACGCCCAAGGGTTAGTTTACACCTTAGTGTCGTTGATGCCGTCTACATACCAACAACAAAACCTAGAAGCGATGTTGGGGTTATTTTTGGAGGCGCAAGGATATCCCTTACCTGAACATAGTAGAAGTAAGTCTGCCAGTGCCTTAAGTCGATTTCTCAATATTTACGACTGGTCAACCAAGAGTGTAATTCGCACAATTCGTGCGCGCATCATGCAGGAGATATTGTCCGAGTGCCCAAAGGGGCGCAAACCGTTTTTACAGGTGATGATCGACCTCACAACTGTGGAAAAATTTGGGAAATTCAAGTCTTTTAAGAATTTAATCAGTGTCTATAACGGAAAACGAGGGTTGCATTTGGTTGTGGTGTATTTGGTCGTTGGTCAGTGGCGAGTACCTTGGAATTTTCGTGTTTGGAGAGGCAAGGGAACTACTTCACCCGCACAGTTAGGATTAAAGCTAATCAAGTCATTACCCAAAGCTTTAACCAAACATTTTAAGGTGATGATTTTAGCAGATACTGCCTTCGGAAGTATTGAGTTTCTCCACGGGTTACGTAAGCTTAAATATCACGCCGTTGTTGGAGTACGGATTGACCGTAAATTACTCGATGGGCGTATTTTACGACATTTACATAAACGCGGACAGCAAGTACGATTCGTGGGTTTAAAGTTTCCTGTTACAGTGTCTTGGTATTATCTCAAACGTGATGATGGCAAGTTGGAGAAAAGGTTTATTCTATCTACTAGACCTCTCAAGGCGAGTACTATTAACTGGTGGGGTAAGCGTCGCTGGCAAATTGAGGGTTGGTTTAAAATTGCAAAGCATCGTTTTGGGTTAAACCGCTTCGGTCAAGGAAAACTTTTGGGCGTTTATCGCTGGTTAGTACTTTCGCTAATTGCTTATATTTTGGCGCATTGGGCTTATTTATCGCTTGCCACTACAGATCTACCTGATTGGGGACAAGCTGCACAAATTGCTATTCAAGCTTGCTTGCCAGGATTTCTTGTGTTTTCAATTTTACTGAATCTTGAACGAATGCGTTCTTTCTTACTTAGTCAAGATATTAACATTCATATTTCCAGATGCAAGATATAAGTATTCCTACGACGTTGAAGACTTTGAACTTGACTTGAAGAATCTGCGGGAGTTGGGACGGCTTTGATTGTAATTAGCGATACATCTGCGCTCACGAATTTAGCAGCAATTCAGCACTTGCACCTTTTGCCCCAACTCTACAAACAAGTCATCATTCCCGAAGCGGTATATCGTGAACTTGCAGACATTGATCCTCCCGTTCCAGGAACCCTCGAAGTACAAGCCACTTCTTGGCTAGAAGTCAGACAAGTTGTGAATCGTAATGCTGTTAAACAGCTTCAGCACGAAGTCAGGCTAGATCCTAGAGAATCTGAAGCGATCGCCCTTGCCCTAGAACTCAATGCCGATTTACTGTTGATTGATGAGCGTCGTGGTAGAGCACAAGCCAATGTTTGAGGTTAAGGATTACTGGGTTGTTGGGTATTTTGGTTGAGGCCAAATACCAAAATTTAATTGTTGCTATTAAGCCGTTAATGGATGCCCTAATTACTACGTCGGAGTTTAGAGTATCTTCATCTCTATACAATCAGATTCTAGAGATGGTGGATGAAGCTTGATGTTCAAGGGGATTTTGGACAGTATGGTGATCGCTTCCGTGGTCAAGGTTGAGTTATTCTTTGCTGTGAGCGATCGCACATTAGTATAGACTGTAAGGCGCGATCATTAATCTCCAAGCCTGTAGACGTAAGCGGGTCGGGGTGAAAATAGATTGAGCATCGCATCATCTGCTGTCCAGAAGTTTGCAGACTCTGCCTTGGCACAGGCTAAGAAAACAGCATCATACAGCGTGGGCATTCCATGTTGTTCAGCGAGTTGCCAAGCGTTGAGTCGCAGAGTTTCGGTATCGATGTAGTCAATCGGTAGGCTGATGTAGGCGGTGTAGAGTTGGTCGGCTTCAGTGGAGGTCAGTAGCTTAACTCTCACTTTTTTGCGAAGAACCGAACCCACCTCCACCCAAGCAAAGCATGGTGCTACAAGTCTGGTTTGCTGAGTTAAGGCATTGGCGATCAGTGCGATCGCTTCTGATGTTTGTTCATCTGGGCAGAGGTACTTCATCATCACACTGGTATCGATACACAGTGCCTCAGTCACGTCTACCTTCTCCTTCGCGCAGTTGACGAATTAGTGGTACTGGATCGGGATGAACCCCGGTGCGCTGTTTGACCTGCTCTCGAATGGTTTGAATTTGTTTATGGGCTGCCCAAGCACTACGCCACTTCATTTCTTTTTCCAGCGCTTGAACGACTAGATCGTTGAGAGATTCATCGTCTCGCTTCAATGCCCGGATTTTTTGAAGCAATTGTGCTGGGAAGCGAATTGTTAAGGTTTCACGTTCCATGATTACACCTCATGCAACCAAATTATGATACCATCTTATATAACCTTAATGGATGCCCTGATTGCGATGTCAGAGTTTGGAGTATCTTCATCTCTATACAACTAGATTTTAGAGATGGTGGATGAAGCGTAATTTCCAAGGGGATTGGGGACAGTATAGTGATCGCTTCCAAACTGATTCTGAAAGCGATCGCATTGAAACTTCAGCAACAGTTAAGGACAAGTTTAGACATTCATATAACCACCATCTACAACCACATCTGCTGCTGTCATGTAGGATGACTCATCACTAGCTAGGAATACAACAGCTGAGGCAATTTCTTCAGCTGTGCCAAAGCGTCCTAATGGTGCTGACTGTTTGATATACTCCCCAAAACCGTTGAGTGCTTCTTGGGATAGTCCCATCTTGCCCTGAAAATTGGTTGGGACAAAACCAGGACTAACGGCGTTGACTCTAATTTTGCGATTCCCTAGTTCAGCTGCAAACGAACGGGCAAAAGAACGAACAGCCGCTTTAGTAGCAAAGTATACGCTACCCATTGCTGCACCTTTTTCATTCACGGCTGACGCATTTAAAATCACGCTAGCACCTTCTGTTAGCAATCCCGAAAGCTTCTGCACGGTGAAAAAGACACCCTTCACGTTTACATCAAATTGATCGTCATAGAATGCTTCGTCAATTGTTTCTAGAGGGGCAAATAATCCAATGCCGGCATTGGCAAAGAGAATATCAAGGCTCTCGAATTCTGATTTGACTCGCTCTGCTAAAGTATCGAGATCGTTGAGCGATCGCACATCTGCCTGTACTGGAATCACATTGGAGCCAAGCTTTTGGACTGCTGATTGCAAACGTTCTGCATTTTGCCCAGTAATGATAATTTTTGCTCCTTCTGCGATAAACTGTTTGGCAACCTCAAACCCAATACCTGTACTACCGCCTGTAATCACAGCTGTTTTGCCATTTAAGCGTGCCATAGGGGTAAATCCTTATTGGTGTATTAGGTGAAACTTTAACCGATTGGTATAAGTTTTGTCAAAAAAATTATACCAATTTGAAAAAAGAATGCGACAGATAGACTAACAGAACTCTTATGCACCAAAGAGTTTCCCAATCCGTCTTGAAAAGCTTTAAAGTTCCCTCCGGGACGCTGCTTTGTAGACGCACCCAAGCGGGAAGCCACTCCGTGTCTACAAACTTTTCGCAAAATCCAAAATCCAAAATGGTATTAGCTTACTTTGAGTTGTGCCATTGTTACAGCAACAGCACTTTGCAAAAGTGTTTCATTATCTAATACTCGACTCAAGAGCGCCATGCCTTGGGTCATACAAAGCAACATCCGAGCAAGATCATGTGGCTGTGCTGTAGCACTAAGTTCACCTACTGATTGAGCGCGCATGAGTGCAGTGCAGTAAGCATCTTCTACGAATTGCAGATAACGACGTAAAGTTGCTGCAATCTCGATCTCACTGGTATCAAAGTCTGCAATATTATTACCCAACATACAACCTTTACTTTCTGCTAAGGAATGGTAGTGTTGTAGATTGAGTAAGAATCTTTCAATATTGGCTAGAGGAGAACCAGGAGCTAGAAGCTGATCTCGAATTGATTTCACTTCCGTCTGAAAGTAGTACTCTAAAGCTTTGAGAAAAAGTGATCGCTTGTTGCCAAATGTATCATACAGGCTCTTTTTACCAATTTCCATATGTTCAAGCAATTCAGAGAGGCTCGCCGCCTTATAGCCTCGCGCCCAAAACACTTCCATCGCCTTGGAAAGGGCAATTTCAGGATCAAATTGTTTTTCAGGTCCTCTACTCATAAAATGAGTGTAACACAACTTAAACCAATCAGTCAAAGTTTTGTGAGTTCCTTTAACGTATAGTAGTTTGGAGAAGTAGGACTTACGCAAAAAACTCTCAAACTCATATTTCTCCATGTACTCTGCGTCCTCTGCGGTTTGTTTTTTCGTTAGTTGTGCGTAAGTCCACAGAAGGCTAACAGTTATACCATTTTGAATTTTAGATTTTAGATTGGGAAACTCTTTGTGCCTAAGATTGCTGATCGTTTTCAAACTCTCCATACCTACAACTTCTTGAAGTACCTGGCGATCGCTAACAGCCCAAAACCCAGCTTTTCATAGGTACAACGTGCCGGGGCATGGCCAGGATCGCCTCCGGTCTCAACCATAGCAACGGACATCCCAGCAGCTTTCATCCAATCAAGAGCGAATTCTATTAGAGTGCTGCCAATGCCTTGACGTTGATAGTCTGGATCGACGGCGATCATGTAGATTTCTCCCAAGCTGCTTTGGGAGTGGAGTTTCACGGCTACAAAGCCCACAGTTGAACCAGAGTTGATCGCGACCTACACCTTTGTATCCTCGGCAATACAGACTTCTTCGACAGCATGAAGCTGGCTGACATGCCAACCGTCAGGATAGAATGAGTGGTACACCTCAAAGTCCATCGCTTTCTGAATCGAATCAAAGACCGGAGTCCATGCCCGAAGCGAGAGACTCTTGATGACATCAAGTTGACTCCTGTCGTATGGTTCAATTCGCATTTCGGTATGAACTCCACTTATACGCGGTATCAGCAATTAAAACAAATCCAAATCAGTCACTGCACCAAGACTGCTAGAAGATACCAACTTGGCATACTTGGCTAACACACCCTTAGTATAACGAGGTGGGCGAGGTTGCCAGTTTTGACGACGACGAGCTAATTCTTCATCAGATAGGTGCAGTTGCAATAAACGAGCTTGGGCATCAATGGTAATGGTATCACCTTCTTCTACTAAGGCGATCGCACCGCCCACAGCTGCTTCTGGTGCAACATGTCCGACAACCATGCCGTAAGTACCGCCAGAGAATCTGCCATCGGTGATTAATCCCACAGAGTCACCCAAACCAGCCCCGATAATTGCTGAGGTGGGAGCAAGCATTTCCCGCATTCCTGGGCCGCCTTTGGGCCCTTCGTAGCGAATCACAATCACATCACCAGCATTGATTTTTTTGGCAAGAATAGCATCTAAGCAAGATTCTTCCGATTCAAAAACTCGTGCTGGCCCAGTAATTTTCGGGACTTTGACACCAGTAATTTTTGCTACTGCTCCTTCTGTGGCTAAATTACCTTTCAGCACAGCTAAGTGTCCCTGAGTATACATCGGGTTGTGCCAAGGACGAATCACATCTTGGTTAGCTGGTGGTTCTTCTGGTACTTCTGCTAATACTTCTGCAATAGTTTGACCAGTGATAGTTAAGCAATCACCGTGCAGTAAATCATGTACAAGTAACATTTTCATGACCTGGGGAATACCACCAGCTTGATGTAAATCCGTAGCTACATATCTACCACTCGGTTTCAAATCGCACAACACCGGAACACGGGCGCGGATAGTTTCAAAGTCGTCAAGACAAAGTTCAACGCCAGCAGCACGGGCAATTGCCAAAAAATGCAGCACGGCATTTGTAGAACCTCCCACTGCCATAATCACAGAAATCGCATTTTCAATTGATTTACGAGTGATAATCTGATGGGGTAAAATTTGCTTACGAATTGCTTCTACTAGGACAAATGCCGATTTTTCTGTACTGTCGGCTTTTTCTTCATCTTCTGCTGCCATTGTTGAAGAGTACGGCAAACTCATGCCCATCGCTTCAAAGGCAGAAGACATGGTGTTTGCTGTATACATGCCACCGCAGGAACCAGCACCAGGACAGGCGCGACGCTCAACTTCCAATAATTCACTCTCGTCTATTTTGCCAGCGCTGTATTCGCCTACCGCTTCAAAAGAACTGACTACGGTTAAATCGCGTCCATTATAGTGTCCGGGTTTAATTGTACCGCCATAAACAAAGATAGCAGGTATGTTCATCCGAGCGATCGCAATCATTGCTCCTGGCATGTTTTTATCACAACCGCCAATCGCCAGCACTCCATCCATTGTTTGCCCATTGCAAGCAGTTTCGATGGAATCGGCAATTACTTCTCGCGATACCAAAGAGTATTTCATCCCCTCGGTTCCCATCGAAATGCCATCGCTAATGGTAATTGTGCCGAATACTTGTGGCATTGCTGAGGCATTCTTGATGCCATTTTCTGCCCGTTGCGCCAGTTTGTTGATCCCCATATTGCAAGGGGTAATGGTACTGTAACCATTAGCAATGCCAACAATGGCTTTAGTAAAATCCTGATCTTGAAAACCCACAGCACGCAGCATGGCACGGTTAGGTGATCGCTGTACTCCTTGGGTGACAACCTTGCTTCTCAAGTTTTCTGACATTTTGATATTTCCTTAGGGTTCCTGAATTATTAGATAGCAGAAATCGGAAAAGTATAAAAACTTTCCTTTCTCTTTATCCATTTGTTATGGGAGTATCGTACGTGGATATTTTTCAGATGTCCAATATATATTTGTTGAAAATTAAAACTTTTAAAATATTAAAACTATGGAATTACGACACCTGCGCTATTTTGTTACTGTGGCGGAGGAACTACATTTCAGCCGTGCTGCTGAACGATTACACATAGCGCAACCGCCTTTAAGTCAGCAAATTCAACAACTAGAAACGGAGTTAGGAGTAGAGTTATTTCACCGCAAAACTAAGCGACAGGTGCAGTTGACGGAAGCAGGAAGGGTATTTTTACAGGAGGCTTATCGACTGTTAGCGCAACTTGAACAGGTGATCGAGTTAACGCGGCGCACAGGTAGGGGTGAAACAGGACAATTGCGTGTAGGGTTTATTAGTTCTGTCACCTATGATGTGTTACCTGCCATCTTGCAAGCTTTTCGCCAGCAGTTTCCAGGGGTGGAATTAATATTGCAGGAGTTAACGACAACAGAACAAGAAAAAGCTTTGCAAAATCATCGTATCCAAGTTGGTTTTGTGCATTTACCTTTAGAAGATGACAGCTTTGCGAGTGAGTGCATTCAGCAAGAAAATCTGGTTGTGGCTTTACCTGCAAATCATCCTTTAGCGAAACAAGAAAAAATTGCAGTGCGATCGCTTGGGGATGAATTGTTTATTTTATTTCCGCGTCATTTGGGAATTGGACTTTACGACAAAATTATGGCTTTGTGTGAGCAAGGTAATTTCACACCAAAAGTTGCTCAACAAGCTATTCAAATGCAAACAATTATCGGGTTAGTTTCGGCTGGGATGGGTATTGCCATTGTGCCTGCTTCGTTGCAAAATCTCCAGCGTATGGGAGTTGTGTATCGAGCGATCGCCCAAACAACACCGTTGGTAGAAACAGCTGTGGTGTGGAAAGCAGAAGAAATCACACCTGTACTGTGGCAATTTCTTACTGTTGTTAGGAAAATCACAAGCCGTAAACTAAAGTTCCACCTTAAAACTTAAACTCATTCAATAATGATTTCCATGCCCCAGATTCCATCAGTCGAATCAATCCAAAATCCATAGGCGCGCCTGCTTCGGCTTCAAGGGAGAGTCATCGAAAATCCAAAATTGGATGACTCACGCATGAATTGTGCCATCTGGCATAATCGCACCCTGTAACAAAGTTCCAGTCAGATAAGCCCCATACAGATTAGCTTTTTCTAGATTGGCGGCGGTAAAGTCCGCATCTGTTAAGTCTGCCATTTTCAGATGCGCTCCATGCAGTGTAGCTCCTGTCAGCTTAGCTTCAAACAGATTTGCTCCATTGAGGTTAGCTTCTTTAAGGTTGGCTCCTGTGAGGTTGGCTCTAACCAGAGATGCTTCTCTGAAGTTTACTCCTGTCAAGTTGGCTTCGCTTAAATCAACTTCACTCAGAGATGCTCCTTGGAAATTCGCGCCACTCAGATTTGCTCCATACAAGTAACCACCGATGAGGTTGACACCTTTGAAATTTCTTTCTCCCGACTGATAACGTCTGAGAAGTTCATCTATGTGCATTGCGATCGCTTTAAAACTCCTTTACTTTAATATATAGTGTGGCTCGCATCACAATATGTATCAGTTATTTGTGTTACTTAATATTTCTGCTAGAGAAAATATGATTGTTAGTTAGCAACTGCTTGATGATTCGGTAATGGGTAATTGGGATATATTGCGATCATCAAAAGAGCGCTCCTAAGCTGCGCAAAACTGACGTAACGGAGCATTGTAGTGGGAACATGGAGTGATTATCGGAAGTTGACATTATAAATTAGACCAAATAAATGTGCTATTTGTTACTCTTAAAATATATTTTTAAGTATATATATTTAAAAAATTAACTAAAATAGTTATATTTTTTTGTCAGAAATTAATTGTAAATCTACGGCAGCTTTACCCAATTAGGTCTTCTGGTTTCTTAAACTGTGCTTATAGAAACACGTGGTTGTATTTAGACAAGGCGTAACCAGGGATAGCATCTAGTGAAATTTTGATTACCAGAACCCTACACCTGCAATCAAACCAACTCAAATAAAACATAAAAGGTGTATCTGTATAAAGTTACACTAAAAGCTAATGGAGATTACAGCAGTGAAAAATACAGTAAAAAGACTTTTAATAGGCATTTCTATAGTTGCTGGTATGAGTGCGATCGCTACTTCTCCAGCACATGCGGTTGATTTTACTTTTAATAACTCCAACGAAACCAACACCTATACCGGTGGATCAGATGGAGTATTTATCGGCAAAGACACAACAGCAGCAGCTAAAGCCCTGAGTGATGGTGATGCTTCTTCTAACGTTGAACTTTGGTATAGTAGCGAAACTCCAACTGCTAACGTTGGTTTTACTGCTACAGAAGGAAACTATAGCGCAACTGTTAGTAGTGTCACTGCTGCTGACTGGAATGACTTTAGTTCCCAATGGCTAAATGATCTATTAAATGCCTATCAACCATTTCAGTCTGTCTGGAATGCGTTTTCCGGTACTACCAAATCACTCATTACAAGTTATCTTCCTTCATTAGGGATGGGAGATCCTAACATTGGTGGTTTCCAATTCGGTGAAAATGGCGGTGTCCAATTACAATTGATCGGTCACTTGGATTTGAAGACCAAACTGTTAGATCAAATTAACGCTCTTTTAAAATTACCATCAGCACTGCTTCCACAGTCTCAACGTGCTGATCTCACAAATTTTAAAAATGCCTTAAATGCCTATCAAGGACAAATTGCAGCCAGTGAAATTGCTAAGGTTGTGACTAGTGGTAAAACTTATTATGCTTATAGCTTTAGTGCTGTTGCATCTGGAATTACAGCCTCTGACGATGGCAAATCCTACAGTGCTATTTATAACTGGAGTACACCTGATTACGTTGCTAAAGTGCCTCCGAAATCAGTACCTGAACCCTCTGTCATGCTTGGTTTACTAAGTATTGCTGGTGTTTTTGTGACCCAACGACAGCTAAAAAAAGCACAGACATAATTAAAGCTACCGTTCTTACAACAGAAATTTCTAACAGGAGCAACTAGCTCCTTTTTTTATTTATATCCTTATCATAGCTTGTTTTAGCTTACCATACTCCTATTTTTGCAACCTCTCCTGCCATTTGTGAGTTTATAGTCTATGCTAGTGGAATCTGCTTAGTATCAGGGTGTAAAAAATAGTTATGAGCATTGTTAGTAGTTGGTAGTCTTAACTACTGAAAACAGAGACAAAGTTGCATAGGAAAGGAAAAGCTTTTATCATCCTTCCTGACTAGCTTCAGTCCATGATGGTTGTTAGTACTAGCATTTAGAACACCTATCATGATAAGTTTTAAAAAAATGATAAGATACCACATATTTCTAAATTTTTGCTTAAAATTTTTTATTGCATATTTAAATTGATGTTTTAAGTTAATATCTAGTAAGCATTAGTAATCATGCAGCTAAAGTAATTCGTATAGTATTTGTATCTGCTTTATACTTAAAATCTTCTATTTTAGATATGAAATTATTTAATATGGCAAAATTTATTTACTTTTAACCTACTATCATTAGGTGAAAATGACAGATCAATTAATTAATATTAAACAGCAGTTCCCATCACATAGAGATAAAAGAATATTACTAATCGAAGACAATGACATCAATAGAATGCTACTTAGTGATTATCTTAGTTACTGTAGATATGAAGTCCAAAGTTTGCCTGAAGGATCACAGTTTTTCTCGATCATAGAAAAATTTCAACCTAATTTAATTTTATTAGACCTGAAACTACCAGATATTGATGGTTATTCTCTGCTAGAAAAAATTCAGCAGCGCTCTGATTTACAATACATACCTATATTTATAGTTTCAGCCTTTGCTTTTAAAACAGATCAGGAAAAAGCCATGAAATTAGGCGCTCGTCGCTACTTCGTTAAACCTGTAAACTTAACTGAGTTGATTCTGGCAATTGAAGAAGAGTTAGCTTGCCAGTGTATATAAAAATTTATGTTAAAAATGGTTCCCTACTCATTTTTTTGTCTTGCCATAAATTCTTCAAAATTTTGGCTAAGATTTTGTACAGAGTTACCAATTTGTGATATCTTTAATTGTACTTGTGTTAACATGAGCATTGCCGATTGTAATTCGTTAAGCGTTTCAGCAATAGCATCGCGATATTGATTCTCAAAGTCGTCTATATTCATTTTTGCTCCTAATACAATCAATAAAGAATTAAGGTTAAATATTCACTACGTTTATAAGAGTTATCTCGTCGTTACAATCATTGTCATGGCTAGAGAAATAAGGAAATAAAGCTTATCATTACGAGCTTTTTACCTGATTAAAATAGCATAACTATTTCATTTCACTGCACTAATTTTCAGCTATGAGTGCATATTTTAGATAATACAAATTCTAATTTAATTAGAGATTTTAAAAATCCGTTATTTTGCTTAATGTTTTGTGAAATAACAATATAAAAAATATTCAATATTAAAAGTTTTAGATAATTGTCACTTTATAAAAAATCAGTTTTTACTTTTACTATATCGATCTTTACTTATTATTTAAAAACTCACTGAAATCGAAAATAAAAATTTAATGCTCAGAAAAGCATAATATTCACAGCTAAAAATAGTAATTTTACTTAAAATAAATATAGGTAAATTGTAAAGTTACCAATCTCTGATTGTGACAACATCTACTCAAATACTACCACTACTTAAAGATCCACAACGCCTAGAAAATCGTCTAGCCGAAATTCCACCAGAACCAGGAGTTTATTTGATGCGAGACGGGAGCGATCGCATCATATATATAGGTAAATCACGAAAGCTGCGATCGCGTGTCCGTTCCTATTTTCGGGAATCACAAAAACTCACTGAACGTATTGCCACAATGGTAAGACAGGTGACAGAAATTGAATTTATCGTCACCGATACTGAAGCTGAAGCCTTAGCACTGGAAGCTAACTTAATCAAGCAACACCTGCCATACTTCAACGTACTTCTAAAAGACGATAAAAAGTATCCCTACGTTTGCATCACTTGGTCAGAAGACTACCCACGTATTTATATCACCCGCAAGCGCCAACTTAGTAACCAAAAAGATAAATACTATGGCCCCTATACAGATTCTCACTTATTGCGGGAGATTTTGCGCCTCTGCAAACGGATATTTCCCTTGCGTCAACGTCCCCAACCACTATTTAAAGATCGTCCTTGCTTAAATTTCGATTTGGGACGCTGTCCGGGTGTGTGTCAGTCGCTGATTTCCCCAGAAGAATACCGCAAAATTGTGCAAAAAGTGGCGATGGTGTTCCAAGGAAGAAGCAGTGAACTCATCGACATCCTCACGGAACAAATGCACAAGCAAGCAGAATTGTTAAATTTTGAAGCTGCGGCGCGGTTTCGTGATCAAATTAACGGGCTAAAGTCTTTAAGTGCAGAGCAAAAAGTATCCTTACCAGATGATACTGTTTCTCGTGATGCGATCGCTCTTGCAGCCGACAATCAGCACGCCTGTATTCAATTATTTCAAATTCGCGCTGGAAAATTAGTTGGACGTTTGGCTTTTGTTGCAGAAGTACCCACCCTTTCCTCCCCCTCGAAAGAAGGGGGGTTGATGGGAGCAATTTTACAACGTGTCTTGGAAGAACACTACCAAACTGCCGAAGCGGTAGAAATTCCCACAGAAATTTTAGTGCAACACGAATTGCCAGAACCGGATATTTTGGCTGATGTGCTAACACAGCGTAAAGGTAGAAAAGTGACGATTGTAGCTCCCCAACGTCAAACTAAGGCAGAATTGATTGAGATGGTAGAGCGAAACGCTCAGTACGAATTGCAAAGAATGCAAAAATTGAGCGATCGCAACCAACAGGCGATGGAAGATTTAGCTGCTATCCTTGACTTACCCGAATTACCTCATCGTATCGAAGGTTATGATATTTCCCATATCCAAGGTTCAAATGCTGTAGCTTCTCAAGTTGTATTTATTGATGGCTTACCTGCAAAACAGCACTACCGTCATTACAAGATTAAAAATCCCACAGTTACTGTTGGACACTCGGATGATTTTGCTAGTTTAGCCGAAGTTATAGGACGTCGCTTTCGCAAGTATGCTGAAGATCCGCAACTACAACGGATTGGGAATCCTGACTGGCCTGATTTAATTATGATTGATGGGGGCAAAGGTCAGCTATCATCAGTTGTAGAAGTCTTGCAAGAAATGAATTTATTGGAAGACTTACGTGTGATTAGTTTGGCGAAAAAGCGAGAAGAAATCTTTTTACCGGGAGAGGCTGAACCACTCACCACTGATGCTGAACAACCAGGAGTCCAACTTTTACGACGGTTGCGAGATGAGGCGCATCGTTTTGCTGTCAGTTTTCATCGTCAACAACGCAGTGATAAATTGAAGCGATCGCGTTTAGATGAAATTCCTGGTTTAGGACACCATCGTCAAAAGCAACTTTTGGGACATTTTCGTTCTGTTGATTATATTCGCCAAGCTACACCTGCACAACTAGCTGAAGTTGCTGGAATTGGCCCACGCTTAGCCCAAGAAATTTATGATTATTTTCATCCTGCTTGAGTTGCAGATATTTCTATATAAGTGTGGAAGAAAAGTGATTTTCTCTTACACCCTCACACTTTTAAGTTCATTAAGGAAATAAGAAATGATGGGTAATTGACAATTGGGGAAACCCATTATCCATTACCCATTACCCATTACCCATTACTATTCATTAGATTAGCAAACGCTGCTAATGGCGTTCATCTATTAATCGAAATATTTCCTTAAATTTTCTCACGGAAGTTTAATCACAACTCCCCTAGCAACAAAAAATAGGCACTAGCTATAAATTAACACTTTGTTACTATAACCAATAAAGTGTTAATTTTTTGTCTTTTTGTTACTCACGCTACTTTTTATAAAAGCATTTCATGGAGATATCTATAATATATAGACTATTTTTTGGGTAACAAAGTCTAGACAAACATATAAAGTCAGAAACATCAGGACTATTATCATTTAGTGCCAAATAGATAAGTCACAGTTCAGTGTGAACTGGCTGAATTATACAAATTTTTATTTTTTTTCGCTTTATCCAAGTTTTCACTGAATCTATAAGAAACATCACTACTATAAAGCTATAGTTCTCAAGCCAGAACACTCAGGGATCACCGAATCTATAAGCAGCAGGGATATAAAGAATAATTTTTATATCCAAAGTGGGATGGTTATAGAGTATAAATATTAAGATAATAAAAAAAATACCAAACATCAAAGCTTTATAGTTTAGCTTGATATTGAGCGCAGAAAGAAAATTTGATTTTTGTCAAAAATGTAAAACTAAAAAATTAGTGAATTTGATTATAGACACAGCTTTTACAAACAACCAAGTTATGAGCATAGTTAGGGGTTCTCAAATGCAGACAGTACAAAAAATTCACTGTCCAAATTGTGGAAGTGAAGGTGAAAGACATTATATTTTGGATAGCCAATTAACACGAACGCAATGCCAAAACTGCGACTACTTAATGGTATGTTGCACGCTTACAGGGAAAGTAATTGAAGCTTATGCCCCTGGAATTTATGCACGTCGATCATTAAGTTAGTAGATAGTGGATAGTGTTTAGTGGTTAGTAGTAAAAAACAATCAACAACTAACTACTAATTACAGACGCGAGGAACATCGCGTCTCTACCCACTAACTACTAACAAACCTACTCTTTATTTGCCCGTAATTGTCCGCAAGCAGCATCAGCTTCTAAACCACGAGAATAGCGTACGCTTACAGCGATATGATGTTGTTTGAGGACTTTGACAAAGGCTTGAATACGATCGCGATTCGGGCGTTGATAGTCAACTTCAGAAATCGGGTTATAGGGGATTAAATTGACATGAGTTTGGAATCCCCGCAGTCTTTTTGCTAACTCAACAGCATGTTCTGATAAATCATTAACACCAGCAAGCAGAATATATTCAAAAGATACTCGCCGCCCTGTAATCTCGACATATTCGCGACATTCAGCGAGTAGATGGTCTATTTTGTAGGGGCGGGCGCTAGGAATGAGTTTTTCCCGCAGTGTTTGATTAGGTGCGTGTAGACTCACCGCCAGAGTCACTTGCAATTGATTTTGGGCAAGCTGACGGATGCGATCGCGTATTCCCACAGTCGAAACAGTGATGTTACGCTGTCCAATTCCCACATCTTGATTTAGAGATTGGATTGCAGCCAGGACATTATCTGTATTTAGTAAGGGTTCACCCATACCCATAAATACAATATTGCTAACCCGTTGCTGAAAATCTTCTTGAACACTTAGCACTTGATCGACAATTTCATGACGTGCCAAATTGCGCTTGTAACCACCTTTACCAGTGGCACAGAAATCACACGCCATTGGGCAACCTACTTGCGTAGAAACACAAACCGTCAGACGCTTTTCTGTAGGAATACCGACAGTCTCAATAATAAATCCATCAGCAAGTTTTAAAAGATACTTAACAGTGCCATCAGGGGCTACTGAACGATAATGTATAGTAGAACGTCCTATGGGAATTTCTGTAACTTCTGCACGCCATTGTTTAGGGAAGACAGAAATATCAGTAAGCGATCGCACTCCCTTGTTATAAATCCAATCATGTAGCTGCTTGCCTCGATAACCTGGTTGTCCTTGTTGTTGCACCCAAGCAGTTAACTCCGTTACAGAAGCACCCAGCAACGGTGGAATAGTTATTTTTTGAGTGGGTGACTCAACCTGAGACAAAACAGACGTAGCAGACATAATTAATCACAATTTGACGCTGGCATATATATGCTATCTCAAGCTAAAAGTAAAATGTCTGTAGAGACGCGTCATGGTGCGTCTCTACAATAGATTGTGGACTTATCTGAACCGTATTGACTTAACTAAAGACAAAAACTAAATTTTGGAGAAATCACTTGAAAAACCCGGTTCATCTGATATCTTGTAGCAATTTCAATTAGCCCAAAATCCGAGACAAAATAAGCTTTGGGCTAATATCCTAAGCAGGACTTAGAAGACAAATCAGCAGATAAGAAAAAACTAGCCAAAAGTTGTACTATTCCAGCCCCACAGATAACCTTTGGCATCGTTAAATTCAATGTAAATGCGATTTTTAGATACACCAAGTGCCTGATTAATCTCTTGGCAAAAATCTTGACTCATCGCTTGAGTTTGCTCTGGTTTCATTGTACCCACACTTTTAATTTCTATGTAGCAAACTGGTTCTGTACTACCTGCAAATGTCATCGGAATTCCAGATTCAAAAGCTGTCATCACATAAGACTCTGGCTTGCCAGTGTGCTTAGCTAACTTTGCTGAAAGATTTTTGAGCATTTCTTCAATTTCTGCTTTTTCAGGTGCAGAGACAGAAGTTTGAACTTTAATCAAAGGCATAACTTTTTTAGTTAATTGTTGATTATTGATTGTTGGTTGTTGGTTGTTGGTTGTTGGTTGTTGATTTTTTCTATAAACCACTAACTACTAACTACTAACCACTATTGTACAGACGCGATGTTCCTCGCGTTTCTACTAACCCCTAACCCCTAACCACCATACTGCCAACCAGTCGTTTCCAGTCGTAGCTGTTTACCTTCACGGTGAACACCAGCAGCTATTACTTCACCCACAAATACGGTGTGATCACCTTTCATCACTGCATCAACAACTTGGCACTCTACATATCCCAAAGACTCAGAAATAATCGGACAACCTGTTTCGCCAAGATAAAATTCTACATCTTCAAATTTATTTCCAACGCGACGCATTTGCTTGAAGAACTTTTGTGCTATGTCTTTTTGTCCTTCTTCCAAGAAGCTAATAGTAAATACTCCACTGTTTTTAATCATGTGATGAGAAATAGAATTTTGATTCACACAATTTACAATCAAGGGGGGTTTAAATGAAGCCTGCATTAACCAGCTAGCTGTGAAACCGTTAATTTCTTCCCCATCTTTAACACCACAGATATAGAGTCCGTGGGGTATTTTCAACAGCATCGTTTTTTTTGCCTGTTCGTCAAGCATGAGTTAATCTACCTAATATTTTTTCTACATTGCTAAGTGTAACGAACAGGAGTAACTGTAGTACAGTCATCCTTTGGGACGAAATAAATGAGTATGTTCAGGATGATAGAGGCGCGATCGCCCTATACTTTCTTTGAGTGCAGGGCTGATCACATACAGTGTGGTACGGGTTAAATTTTCTTGATGAGTACAATTAGCCATTTTGTCAAGGGTAACTACCAAAATTTTCTCATCAGCCCAGCCCAAACGATAACAAATTGCTACAGGTGTGTCAGGTGGGTAATGTTCTAGTAATTTGGCTTGGGCTAATTCGATATGACGCGCGCTTAGATAAAGGCACAAACTAGCTTGATGAGAAGCGAGGGAAGCTAATTCTTCTGTTGCAGGAACTTCTGTGCGTCCACTGATGCGCGTCAGGATGATTGTTTGTACTAAACCAGGAACAGTAAGTTCTACTTTGAGTTTGGCAGCAGCAGCTTGAAAAGCGCTAATACCCGGTACAACTTCAAAAGGGATTTCCGCCTCTGCCAAAAGCTGCATTTGTTCGTGGATCGCACTATAGAGACTGGGATCACCAGAATGAAGACGGACAACAGACTGGTGCGATCGCACTCGTTGTATCATCAGTGGCAGAATTTCTTCTAAAGTCTTGTTTGCAGTTGGAATAATTTCTGCATCTTGACGACAAAATTGTAAAATTTGTGGAGGCACTAAAGAATCGGCAAATAAAATTACATCAGCAGCCATCAAGATTTTTTGCGCCTTAATAGTCAGTAAATCAGGATCACCAGGTCCTGCTCCTACTATATATACATATGAATTTAATGAATTTAAGTAATTTTTATTATCTAAACTACTAGAATTATTACGCATAAAAAAATTAGATAATTAACAAAAGAAATTTTTTTTGAGATTTTCTCAGTATCTTTCCGGATCGACTCTCCCTATCTAGTAGAGGTGAATGGTAGATGCACCCTGGTTAAGCCCTAGAGAAAACTCTGGGGCATTTTTTATTTTTTAGTAATTGGTCGTTTGTCATTAGTCATTAGTCATTGGTCATTGGTCATTGGTCATTGGTCAATAGTCAATAGTCAATAGTTATTCACTCCCCCCACTCCTCATACTCCTCACACCTCTCCCCACCTCCCCATCTCCCCATCTCCCCACTCCCCCCACTCCTCAATCTTGAGAAGGCGAAACAACATCTGGTAATGGCCGTTTAGCGATGTATAGCCATGCTAAGCCACTCAATCCCAAAATAATGCCGATTAAACTTACCACTTGTGCGATTCGTAATGGCCCAAGCATCAAGCTATCAGTCCGCAAACCTTCAATCCACAGGCGTCCTAGACTATAAGTTGCCAAGTAAACCATAAATAATGTGCCTGTTTTTAAACGTGGTTTACCCCGCAGCCCTCTAAAAAACAATGTCATCAACAAGGTAAATACCATTAAATTCCACACTGATTCATACAGAAAAGTGGGATGAAAATATTCAAAACTAGCTAATTCTGGTGGACGACGCTCTGGGGGAATATAAAGCTTCCAGGGTAAATTCGTAGGAGCCCCAAAAGCTTCCGAATTGAAAAAATTGCCCCAACGTCCGATTGCTTGCCCTAAAATCAATGAAGGAGCAACTAAGTCTGCCAACTGCCAAAAAGAAACCCGCTTGAGTTTGGCAAAGATTAAAGCTGCCAGAAGACCTCCTAGAATCGCCCCATGAATAGCAATACCACCTTGCCAAATAGCGATAATCCGCTCTGGATGCTGGGCATATTCTGGCCACTCAAACAAAACATAATATAGTCTTGCTGCTGGAATTGCCCCAATCACAAGCCAAATTGACAAATCACTCAGTAACTCTGGATTTACACTACGACGTTTTGCCAGGTATTGCGAAAGAGTCACACCAATTAAGACTGCTGACGCAATTAACAAACCATACCAACGAATAGTAATCGGCCCTATTTTCACAAAAATCGGACCAGGAGATGTAAACAGAAACGCCAAGGGCAAGGCGGAAAAATCCAATGCCATGCAGAAGTACCTAAAAAACTTTGAATATTTAAAGTGTTAAGTTTTTAATTGTTAGTAGTTGATGGATATAGGTTAGTGGTTAATGGATAGTGGTCAACAACCATAAGCTAACTACTAACTACGTAACTACTAACAACTAAAACTACAGCTTAGATTCTAAGTTGTATTAGCTCGATTACAAAGGAAAAAGTTGTCAATCAGACTCACCTATTAAGGTAAAAGCAGCCCATTCTCGAGGACTGGGATACTGCTTCATAGTTGTTAGCAGTGATCGCACCCGGTATACCTAACCCATTTACATCTTCCAGTAAACCGTGAGTTGTCAAATGAATCAACTCGGCTTGAGGCATTTTTTGCTGGATAGTAGGTTCGGTGCGGTGGTGAAGAGTCTCAGCTAGTACGAGAAGGCAAGAGGTAGAAAAAATGTGGGTTGTTATTTCTGCTACACTCCACTAATTTCCGTGATTTTGGATTTTAGGAGTTTTTGGAAAATTTTTTACCATTGAGTAAAAAATAAATTATCTAGCTAATAAGCTGATAAATGCAATCTCTAAGTATTCCCAGCTTTTGGCGTTTTTGGAGGCTATTGTGAGAATTGCTAAAACAAAAAATTACCTCTGTTAATAATGAACTCTGATTAGATATAATCACCTAAACAACTGTGAGGCATCGTTAAATCGTGATTGCCATTTATCCAGGAAGTTTCGACCCCATTACCTTGGGACACCTAGATATCATTCAACGTGGTAGTCGTCTATTTACAAAGGTGATTGTTGCTGTACTGCGAAATCCTAATAAAACACCACTGTTTAGTGTCCAAAAAAGGTTAGAACAGATTCGTTACTCTGTTCAGCATTTACCGAATGTGGAAGCTGATGCTTTTGATGGTTTAACTGTTAATTATGCCCACATGCGGGGAGCTGCTGTCTTACTACGGGGGCTAAGAGCAATTTCAGACTTTGAAATTGAGTTACAGATGGCTCACATCAATAAAACTCTGTCTATAGATATAGAGACTGTTTTTCTGGCAACATCTAATGAGTATAGTTTTTTAAGTAGTAGTGTGGTAAAAGAGATTGCAAGATTTGGTGGCTCCGTTGATCATCTTGTTCCCCCGCACATTGCCCTGGATATTTACCAATGCTACGCCCAAAACCATCCCGTATCGAACCAAGTCAAAACGGAAGTAATTTAGTCCCGCCAGAATTCAGCGATGGAGTACCTGAAGAAGCTATGCGAACGGGAAGCATAGATATTCAAATGGAACTCAATCGTCTAGAAGAAATGATTCTCGCTAGCTTTCACATTCCACTGACGCGGCGCACGTTAGTGGATGAAGAAAAACTACTCGATCAGCTTGATTTTATCCGAATGTATTTACCAACTGCTTTTGCCCAAGCAGCAGATATGTTGCAACAAAAAGAAGAAATTTTGCTACAGGCAGAAGAATATGGACAGCAAATAGTAGAAGCCGCACAAGCTAAAAGAGCGCAAATATTGGATGATAACGATATTCTCAGACAGGCAGAAAGAGAAGCCGCAGAACTACGACGACAAGTGCAACAACAATGTGAATCAATGTTACAAGAGACTCTCGAAGAAATTGACCGTAAACGCCGCCAGTGTCAGCAAGAATTAGAGGAAATGCGACAAGCAGCGATCGCAGAAGCAGAAGCTATCGAACAGGGTGCAGATGAATATGCTGATAGTGTTCTTGAGAATATTGAAGAACAACTTCACGATATGTTGCGAATAGTTCACAACGGCAGACAGCAGTTGCAACCAAATTTACCACCGCCACGAAATTCTCAATTTCCGAAAAATGGGTAATGAAGAAGGCAGGAGGCACCAGGGCAGATGGCAGATGGCAGATGGCAGATGGCAGAAGGATAAATACTAAAATTCATCCTTCTGCCTTTCCCCTACTCTACCTTGAAGCCTATGAGCGCGTCTACACCCTTCATCCTTCCCCCTTAAAATATCCGATGTTGCAGACTAGGCATTTGACGACGAACCTGTTCTAGCCGTGATGGCTTAATTTCTGCGATCGCAACTCCTGGTTTTTCTCCAGCATCAGCTAAAATCACTCCCCACGGATCGATAATCATTGCATGACCGTGGGTTTGACGGCGGTTATAGTTGAGTCCTGTTTGGGCTGGGGCGATGACATAACTAGTATTTTCAATTGCACGGGCTTGCAGTAGCACCTGCCAGTGATCTTTGCCTGTAAAAGCAGTAAAAGCCGCAGGTACAAAAATTACATCTACTCCCTTGGATGACATATAGCGATAAAGTTCAGGAAAACGAACATCGTAACAAACAGAAAGTCCGATATTACCTAGTAATTCATCAGCATAAACTGAAGGTAGTTCTGTGCCAGCCATCACTGTGGTGGATTCTCTGTAAGTATTTCCATCAGGAACATTAACATCAAATAAGTGTACCTTGCGGTAACGCGACAATTCCTGCCCGTTAGGAGCAATAAGTAAAGCAGTGTTATAAACTTTGCCTATGCCTTCTACAGGAATGGGAAAGCCACCACCTAAAATGGTAATTTGATAACGTTGGGCCATCGTTTTCAAAAATGCTTCTGTTTTATATGCGATCGCCTCAGCTTGAGCAAGTTTGTCCTTCTCTTCTCCCATATAAGGAAAATTTTCTGGCAAACCCACTAACTCAGCACCCTGACGCACAGCTAAATCAATTAATTCCTCTGCTTGTGCCAAGTTTTTTTCTAGTTCAGGCACACTTGTCATTTGAATAGCAGCAGCTAAATAAGATTTCATAGATTTAACAAGAATTTAATAGTTAATAGTTAATAGTCAAGGGTCAACAGTCAACAGTCAAGAGTTGGTTGTTGGTTGTTGGTAGTTAGTTGTTAGTGGTTAGTAGAGACGCGATGTTCCTCGCGTCTGTACAATAGTGGTTAGTGGTTAGTAGTTAGTAGTTACTTATTCTTTAAACTACTTACTCCACCCTACGGGAAGCCACTTGCGTGTCTACACACTCCCCACACCCCCACACTCCCCACACCCCCACACTCCCCACACCCCACCTCCTCTTCCCCTAGATGCTTGGAAAAAAACCTACATTCGGGTTAGGTTGTTATAAAATCTTAATAATTTCTGTCTATTGTGGATGCGTCTGTTCTAATTAAAACTTTTGTTGCTGTTTTTGTGCTTGCTGATGCGATCGGCAATGTGCCAGTAGTTTTAGTTCTCACTAAAGGTATGGAACCAGAACAAAGAAATAAGGTGATAGACAAAGCTATTTTGGTAGCAATAGCGGTACTCTTAATCTTTGCTTTTGGTGGTCAATTTATTTTGAGTTACTTGGATATCAGTATGGGGTCATTAAGAGTAGCTGGGGGACTACTACTGTTGTTAATTTCTTTACAAATGCTCCAAGGCGACCTAGATACTCCAGTAATTGACAAAGAACGGGATGTAGCAATTACTCCTTTGGCTTTACCCCTACTGGCAGGGCCTGGTACACTTACTACCGTAATGTTACTAGTGTCAGAGTCTCCCAATCCGCATATTAGCGTGATTGTGGGTATTGTTGCAGCAATGTTCGTCAGTTGGTTAATTTTGCGGCAGGCAAACTTTATTGATCAATGGTTTGGTGCTGAAGGAGAAATAATTGTTACTCAGCTTTTAGGCTTTTTACTGGCAGCATTGGCAGTGGAAATTGGTAGTACAGGGATAAAAGAATTATTTTTGAGTTAAGTGTTGAGTAGCGATCGCTGTATTGCTAACTTGAAGCACTAGTATAAAATCGTAATGCAAATTGCCAAAACTTATTAGCAACAAAAAATAGCAGCAAAGCCAAGACTCCTGCACCAAGCATCCAACTAATTTCGCTACGACCTAGCATAGCTTCTGCTGGTACTGTAGTTAAAAACGCCACAGGTACTACAAAAGTAAAGAAGAAGCGATAAGCCGTGGGATAGGCTACCATTGGATACCTACCAGCTTCCAACAAACCACGCAGTACCTCGGTAACATTATAAATTTTGACAAACCAGATACTGGTAGCTCCCAGCATAAACCAGAGGCTGTAAAGTATGATTAAGCCAAAACACAACGGTACAGTACTTAAGAGGTAGTCACCTATCCTTAGATTCAACTGTGTACCTGCGTAGACAAGCAATATGGAACCAAAAACTAAATCTGGTAGTCCCCAGGGTGAAAGAGTATGGCTAGAAAGCCAAAATTGACTGGGGATTGGTTTTAATAAAACAAAGTCGAGTGTTCCCTCTTGGACATGACGGACAATGCGATTGAGGTTAGGGGCCAGGAAAGTTGCCGAAAAGCCTTGTAACAGAGTAAAAATTCCCAGTACAAGCAAAGCTGCTTCCCATGACCAACCAGCAAAGGTGTAGCCTTGTCCGTAAAATAAAAATAACCCAAATAAGCTGCCTGCTAAATTGCCCAGGCTGCTGAGGGCAGCTAAAAGGAAGTTTACACGATACTCCATCTCAGCTGCGATCGCTGTACTCCAAAATATTCTTAGTAATTTTAGGTATTTTGACATTACTTATACCTGCTTGGGAAAAAGAGTGTGAAGAGTGGGGGGAGTGTAGTTCAGTTATCAAATTCTATTACTCACTGTTAACTGTTAACTGTAGCCTGCGGCAAGCCGCTACGCATCTACACTAATTCCTACCCACTAACAAACAACAACCAACTACTAACCAGTAGCTTCTTTTATTTTTAAAATACAAAATAATATTACTTAAACTTCATACTATTTTTTACTTATAGCAGATCAATCCCCCGTAAAATGTGGATTTAATATTGTTAGCTTTGTGAGCTTATATGAATTTTGATCTGCTCAACCTAATTAAATCACTAGGATACTTTGGAGTCTGGGGAATTATTTTTGCTGAATCTGGTTTATTGGTTGGTTTTTTTCTGCCTGGAGATAGCTTGCTATTTACGGCTGGATTTGTCGCTTCACAAAATTTGCTTAATATCTGGATTTTAATTATTGGTGCTTTTCTGTTTGCAGTACTAGGTGATAACGTAGGCTATGCTACCGGATACAGATTTGGTCGAAGATTATTTCAAAAAGAAGATTCTTGGTTGTTTCATAAGAAACATTTAGTCAAAACTCAAAAATTTTATCAACAGCATGGGAAAAAAACTATTGTTTTAGCTCGCTTTTTACCAATTATCAGAACTTTTGCGCCGATTGTGGCAGGCATTGGTGTTATGCACTATCGGACATTTATGGTCTATAACTTAATTGGTGGTTTAATTTGGACTTTTGGCATTACCTTGCTTGGTTTTTTCTTAGGTAAATCTCTGCCAGCAGAACAGATAGATAAGTATTTATTACCGCTCATTGGTTTAATTATTATTGTTTCGCTGGTTCCATCAGTGCTTCATGTGATTAAAGAAAATAGAGCAGACCGACATTAATCTTTTATCAATTTTACATTGAGCAAACCGTGGGGAAGCCGTAAAAAAGTACAGTAAAGAAAATATAAATTCTTTTAGTGACTGCGTAAATATCTAATTTAAGCAAGATAAATACACAAAGACCTAAATGAAGAGAAAATTATGACTGTACAAACATTACAGCAAATAGATCAAGGTAAAGCAGAAGCCTTTGCTCAAGGAATGTTGGGTATTCTCAACAGTAGCGCGATCGCACTCATGACTTCCATCGGTCATCGTACAGGACTGTTTGACACTTTAGCACAGTTGCCAGCATCAACGAGTGAGCAGATAGCAGACACTACTGGATTGAATGAAAGGTATGTACGCGAATGGTTAGGAGCAATGGTAACAGGTAGGATTTTGGAATATGATCCGAGCGATCGCACTTACTTGTTACCTCCAGAACATGCTTTATTCTTAACACGTTCTGGTGACATCAACATGGCAGCAACGATGCAATTTATCCCCATCTTGGCAACAGTTGAAGACCAAATTATAGAATGTTTTTACAAAGGTGGAGGAGTTCCCTATTCAGCTTATAAGCGCTTCCATCAAGTGATGGCAGAAGAAAGCAACCAAACAGTGGTAGAGGCTTTGATCGATTTTATTCTTCCCCTTGTCCCAGGTTCAATAGAGGCACTACAAACGGGCATTGATGTACTCGATGTTGGTTGTGGTAGTGGTCATGCTATAAATACCCTAGCCCAAGTATTTCCCCAAAGCCGATTTACAGGCTATGACTTTTCCACAGAAGCGATCGCTACAGCCAAAACAGAAGCCCAAAATATTGGTTTAACCAACGTTCAGTTTCAGGTAAAAGACGCTGCTACCATAGACGAAATTGCTCAATACGATTTAATTACAACCTTTGATGCCATCCACGATCAGGCCAAACCTGATGTAGTACTATACAATATTGCCCAAGCATTACGTCCTGATGGTACATACCTCATGCAGGATATTCGCGCTTCTAGTTATGTGGACGGCAATCTTGAGCATCCTGCTGGCCCCTATCTTTATACTGTCTCTTGTATGCACTGTATGACAGTTTCTCTGGCTATGAATGGGGCTGGACTCGGTACTGTCTGGGGTGAGGAAAAAGCACTAGAAATGTTGAAAGCAGCAGGCTTTAACAGCGTTGAAGTTAAACGCCTGGAACACGACATGCTAAATAACTACTACATCGTTAAAAAAATTAGTTAGTAGCTGTAGTGAGGTATCTCAGGCAATATGTGTAAACTATGTGCGCTAACTTTGCGTTATCAACAACCCAATTCGAGTAATATCAAGTTCGCATGATTACTTACAATTCCCTTTTACCTCACCCCGCCTTCGGCACCCCTCTCCTTAGCAAGGAGAGGGGATGGGGGTGAGGTTTTTTATTCTAAGTGATTAACCGAACTTGATATAACTCCCAGATCCCAAATATCAAGCAATTTTCCTCCTTGATCTCTGCGAAGCAATCAAAACCCCAACCAAACAAGACATCTCGTATCGTGTCTGGTTAAACACTTACAGCACTTACTATTTAAACAAAGTACATTTCTCCCTACCCCTCTCCTTAATAAGCCGTGTATACACAACTTGAATTTACCCCCCTTAATCCCCCCGATATTCGGGGGGAAATAAAAGATCCAGTTCCCTCCCCTTTACAAGGCTGAAAGTAGCCGTCATGGCGGGCGGTACCAGGTTGGGAAATAAAAGATCCAGTTCCCTCCCCTTTACAAGGGGAGGGTTAGGGTGGGGTAAAACCAGGATTCATCAGCTATTTCAGACTTATGTGTACATGTAGCTTAGATCAGGCGAGAGTGCGCTGTCTTCGGAGGTTTTTAAACTGAATAACTATTAAAAAACGCTCCATTCAGTACCAACCTGTGGTAGAAAGACACCATTAGCAGTTGTGCCATTCATAAACCAAACTGCAACTTCACCGGTTTCACCATTGCGCCAGAAGACATCTGTCTTGCCATCACCATCATAGTCGCCGATGTTCGGTTGCCAAGATGCACCAGTTGCAGGTAAGAAAGCCGCAGTCCCAATTGATGTGCCATCCATTAACCAAGCGGTGTTTTCACCTGTCGTTTGATTGTGCCAAAAGACATCTGTCTTGCCATCACCATTGAAGTCACCAATATACGATTTCCAAGCCGAATCTTGTTTCGACAAATTACCCTCATTGATGAAGATACCGCTCATCAGCCAAACTTTATTCTCGCCTGTTTCGTAGTTACGCCAAAGGATATCACTGTTGCCATCGTTGTTGAAATCACCAACATTAGCCTCCCAGTTACCTTCCAATTTGCTTAGAGCATATTCTGATGTATTTGTGCTATCCATAAACCAGACTTTATTTTCACCAGTGATGTTGTTGCGCCAAAAGATATCGTTTTTGCCATCACCGTTAAAATCAACCACACTAGAAGTCCAGGTTGTATCAGTGGTAGGTAAAAAAGCGGCAGTTGTGACATTTGTACCATCCATTATCCAGGTGGCATTTTCTCCAGTTTGACTATTACGCCACAAAACGTCACTTTTACCATCACCGTTGAAATCCGCAATGTTGTAAGTCCAAGCTGGGTTTATTGTTTGAACATTAGCTTGAGCAGCAATGTTTGTGCCATCCATCAGCCAAATCACATTTTCACCGCTGTTTTTATTACGCCAAAAGATATCTGTTTTGCCGTCGCGGTTAAAATCGGCATAACTTAAGTCCCAAGATGCATCTACTGTAGTTATAGTAGATGCTCTAGGGTTGCTGCCATCCATCAACCAAATAGCAGTTTCACCAGTTTGAGAGTTACGCCAGAATTTGTCAGCTTTGCCATCTCCATTGAAATCTGCAACAACGGCCGCGTTGCTGAAACTAGGATTAGGATTTGGATTTTTTGCTGCAATTGAAGACTGATTTTCATCATTTATACTTGAAGAACGTCCCAGCTTAAAACTAAGATTGGGAATGGTATTGTTATCAAAAAGATTTGTGGAAGCATATTTTGATGCACTAGTTTCTATAGACAAATTCAAGGAAGAATTGGAGTTAGACATCATATTTGTTTATGGCTAGTACAAGGAGGTAATTCTAGTTAAGAATTTAGAATCTGGAATACCAAATTGTGAATTGTGAATGCACAATTGTTCATCAAATTTTTACTTATATTTAATAATTTTTTTGTCAAAAAATAACATCTAACACTTTTAACAATGTTGTTTATGATTAACATTTTTAAATTCAATAGAAAGTCAAAAATACGTAGATGTGGAACTGTTTTCTATCAGGAAAACCTGATAAAATTTTTAAATTTCTGCCTTCTGCCTTCATTCGACAATTCAGATAAGAAGCGGGTGGTAGATGCCTTTATACTTGCACAAAATTGCGATCGCTCTATCTAGTGGTTAGTCTCAGAACTTTATTCCTGAAATTTTCAAGCACTAAAGTGCTGACTACAAACTTTGAGCTAGTCATTGAAGATATTTTTATCACACATATCTTGCACTTTGTTTTGAAGTACGCCTAGAACTTTAGTTCTAGGCTAATAGCAAAAGTCATCTAAAGATGACTGAGTAGTAGAGTTAAGCTAAAAGCCCTGGAATTTCATTTCTTGACGTTCAAAAATAGGTGCAAGAGTGATTCTCCAAGAAAATAACCCGCTATGAATGAAAATTTTTTGGCAGTGTAGATATTTATTTCGGCGCTTACTGTCAACGAGCAGGTATCAGTTATCAGTTATCAGTTATCAGTTATTAAATTCAATTCTCACTGTTGACTGTTAACTGTTCACTGTTTACTGGACTAAAAGGTATACCATTCTTTGCCAAGGGTAGGTAGAGCTGTAGGAGTAGAGTCAGTACCAGTCACAACTACAACGGCGTTTTCACCTGTTTCGTAATTCCGCCAGAAGATGTCGGTTTTACCATCACCATTGGTATCACTGATACTAGGTGTCCAAGCCCCACTGGGTGCATCGGCAGCAACTGTAGTGAGAACATTGCTACCATCCATGATCCATATCTGGTTTTTGCCAGTTTCCTGGTTGTACCATAAGATATCAGTCTTACCATTACCGTCAAAGTCACCAATTAATGGTTTCCAACTAGAACCTTCGAGCGTAGGTAGAGCAGTATCACTAGCAACGGTTGTACCGTTCATTAACCAAACTTTGTTCTCACCTGTGGCTGTATTGCGCCAGAGAATGTCGGTTTGGTAATTGAGGTCAAAATCACCCAGGGTCGGTTGCCATTCAGTGCCTAGTGTGGGCAAAGATGCACCAGTGGCGTTTGTACCATCCATCGTCCAGACGGCGTTTTCACCTGTGGCTTTGTTGCGCCAGAAGATATCTGTCTTACCGTCGCTGTTGAGATCAACAATGTTGGCTGTCCAGTTGGAATCGACAGTCTGGAGAAAAGACGGAGTGGTTACTTGTGTACCATCCATTAACCAAGCGGCGTTCTCACCGGTTGTTGTGTTCCGCCAGAGGATATCGGTTTTGCGATCGCCATTAAAATCTGCAATCACTGGTGTCCAATCTGGACTTAATGTTGCTAACGATGCTTCAGAGACAACAGCTGTACCATCCATCAGCCAAACCTGGTTTTCACCTGTAGCTTTGTTGAACCAGAGTAAGTCTGTCTTGTCATCACCGTTGAAATCGCCGATTTTAACATCCCACTCTGTACCCATTGTCTTGACAAAATCCGCAGAGGCGACATTTGTGCCATCCATTAACCAAATAGCATTTTCACCAGTCTGAGAGTTACGCCAGAACTTGTCGTTCTTACCATCACCGTTGAAATCCGATACAATTGCCGCACTCGTGAATACAGGATTAGGATTCTGTAGATTTGGAAGATCAAGCTGAGAGTTTGCATCTGAAGAACTCCTATAGCTTGAGTAAGTCTCTGTTTCTAATTGACTTTTGCTTGTGTATTTGTCTGTTGAGATTGGAGCGCTACTAGAAGTAGAAATCTGATCGGACATGGCGTGTGTTTGAGACAAGTGGTCATAAACCTTTTAACTGTTTTTTTCTCTTTGATTCAAGTGTTAGTTAATAACAAATTTATCTTTTTAATATTTTCTTAATAAATGTCATAACCTGCCTAAAATACAAGATTTTACTATCTAATTTTCAAAAAAAATAAGTTCAAAATAATAACTTTTTTAGATTTTAGTACTAATTATAAATAAATTGTCAACTAAATAAACATCTACAAATTATCAACTGTTTTTTTATGGAACCGAATAGTTAAATAATAGACATGTACAAAAATATACTGAGTATTTATAATTTTTATACACTTAATCATCTACTTAATTAGAAGACGAATGATAAATTTTCCATTTTGTTGCTGGTAATTCTACTAAGTAGTATGTGACAGTAGCTAGTATGACTGATATAAACAGTGTTGCTACTAGTCTATGATAAAAAGCTTCTATAGGAGTATTCGATGTAAATATTGAATAAATTTTTCCTAAAATTGGCATATGCCAAATATAAACACCATAAGATAAATTTCCAAAAACTTCTAATAACCGGAGAGGATTTTTCAATACAGAAGCAAATGATAGTTTTTCATTTTTACTGTAAATATGATAATTATCTAATTCAAACTTAAAAATAAAAAAAGATGTGATAATTGCGGTTAATGGCTGAAAAATAAAGATAGTTGTGATTGTTCTCCAGCCACCAGGACGATTAGTTAATTCCCATAATTCTTGATGATATAAGTGATTAGCAGTAAATAGATACAGTAAAATCATCAAGATGATGGCTACATATTTTTGATTCCAAAGTAGCCTGTAATTAAATCTAGATTCTATGTTGTGAGATTTAGGCTTTTGATATTTAATTAGTGTATTTACTAAAAAACCACATAAAAATACATCAAGATTATTAAAGATGGGAGTATACCAATATTTAAATGCATATCCCATTTGGTGGTTTATTTGATGAGAGAAGCTAAGCCAAGATAACGTTTTGATGCAAAAGACTACTAATATAATTAAGATTGCTGTTACAATTACATGCTTTTGTTTGACGACTAAAGATTTGCTCAAATTATATATAAAAGGAACAAGTATATAAAATTGTACTTCTGTAGAGAGAGACCAAAAAACATCATTGAATGCTATAGGTTGAGATGCAATATAAGGATTATATGTAAAAGTACAAACCCGCAGTAGATATCCCCAATTCTCAAATTTCAGAACATCAGGATAAACAAATATAGATAAAATCAAAACAGCAAAATAATAAAGAGGTAAAATTCTAATAGCACGATTACGCCAAAAATTAATTACTCCTGTGACATCGCTAAGATAACGCTCAGTGTAAAAAGCTTTTCCCATTAAATAGCCAGACAAACAAAAGAAAATCCAAACTGCTACTGCACCATGACTAAAGATGAGCCAACTAAAATCATAATGTTGATAAATAAGTGCATTTCTAGGAGGCGCGCAATGGATAATTACTACCATTAAACAGGCAAAGCCGCGTAGAGCCAACAGAGCATCTAATCGATTGTGATTTTGAATAATCTTTGGTAAATACGAGTAATTTATTGATTTTTCCATTGATGCTTTTAAATCGGTGAACAGTTACCAGTGAATAATTTAATTTGATAACTGATAACTGATAACTGACTTAGCATGTTGCCAATTTGGCAAAAATATAGTTTTAAGTTTGTTGGTAGTTAGTGGTTAGCGGTTAGTAGTTTTTAGTATCTTCTACATAACCATACCTGACTTAAATCCAAAGCAAATCCTGGTAGTAAATTTTCTCCATTCAGTGTTTGAGGATTATCTAATTCCTCAATAATATTGCCAGGAGGGTAAATAAAAACCTTGTATTGTTTTATGTCAATCAACCAGCCTAATTGTGTTCCATTTTCGATGTATTCTTGCATCTTTTATTGTAAAATCTGCAAACTATCACTATCAGAATGTAATTCGATGACAAACTCAGGACAAATCGGTGCAAATTTTTTCCGCAACTCTACTGCTATAGCTTGCCAACGTGTAATTTTTATCCAGGCTGCATCTGGCGATCGCACTGCACCATTTGATACAATTTCTGTAGCTACGGGTGAGTTAGTCATCATAAGTATGCAAGTACGCTACCTGTCTTTACAATATCTCTTATGCGATCTAAGTTGCAAAATGGGTGCAAAAGCTTCACTCAATTAAAAATGAAAAGTGTAAAATTTATAATTTAATCCCCTAAATTTTTAATCTTGAATCTTTAATTTTTCAATCCGTAAGGTCATGACGGTGTCAGTAAAAAATACTAACGTGGTTGTAGATAACTAGTATTAAATTTAGACAAAATTAGATAAGTTCTTGATAGTGGAATCATGCAGACAGAATATAAACAGCGTCGGGAAGCATTAATGTCTAAGATTGGTAATGGTACTGCCATCTTTCGCAGTGCGCCAATGGCAGTAATGCACAACGATGTCGAATATAACTTTCGTCAAGATAGCGATTTCTTTTATCTAACTGGGTTTAACGAACCGCAAGCAGTAGCAATTCTAGCACCCCATCACCCACAACATCAGTTTGTGTTGTTTGTGCAACCCAAGGATAGGGAACAGGAAGTTTGGAGTGGTTATCGCTGTGGGGTAGAAGCAGCAAAGGAAAGATACGGCGCGGATGAAGCTTATCCAATTGCGGAACTAGATGAAAAACTACCGCAGTATCTTGAAAAAGCCGATCGCATTTATTATCGCTTAGGACGCGATCGCGCTTTTAACGATAAAATCCTCAATCATTGGCAACGCTTAATGCGGACTTATCCAAAGCGCGGTACAGGACCGATCGCGATCGAAGATACTAGTCCCATTCTCCACAGTATGCGTTTGATTAAAAGCCAAGCAGAATTGGAGTTGATGCACAAAGCAGCTGATATTGCAGTGGAAGCACATAACCACGCTATGCAATTTACTGCACCAGGACGTTATGAGTACGAGGTGCAGGCAGAAATTGAATATATCTTCCGCAAGCGAGGCGCAATGGGACCTGCTTATCCTTCGATTGTTGCCTCTGGTGTCAACGCTTGTGTACTACATTATGTAGAGAATGATCGGCAGATGCAGGATAACGAGTTACTGCTGATTGATGCTGGCTGTGCCTACGAATATTACAACTCAGATATTACCAGGACATTTCCTGTGGGAGGTAAATTTACCCCAGAACAAAAAATCTTATATGAGATTGTTTTGGCAGCCCAAAAACAAGCGATCGCTCAAGTGCAACCAGGTAATCCTTATAATCTATTTCATGATACTGCCGTCCGTGTTCTCACAGAAGGTTTAGTAGAAATCGGCATCCTTAAAGGTGAAATTGACAAATTAATAGAGGAAGAAAAATACAAACCATTTTACATGCACCGCACTGGTCACTGGTTAGGCTTAGATGTGCATGATGTGGGAGTTTACCAGCATGGCGACAACCCGCAAATTCTGCAACCAGGTCAAGTGGTGACGGTGGAACCAGGACTTTATATAGTACCAGATACCAAGCCAGCAGAAGACCAACCAGAAATAGATCAACGTTGGGTTGGTATTGGCATTCGGATTGAGGATGATGTCTTGGTGACTCCGACGGGAAATGAAGTTTTGACTGCTGGCGTACCCAAAGAAATCGAAGACTTGGAGAGTTAAAACTCTACTCACTAACGGGTAATCTATCTGTGTACCCTACGAGAAGCCACCTTTTGGGGCGTCTACATCGGTGTGTATCGGTGGTCGATTTCTAAAACTAACTCAGAAATATAAAGAAAATATTAAGTACATTTACTTATCTACCTTGGGAACGAAGGAGATCAGCAGGGGGCTTTGTCACAATTTAAGTAAAATTAAGATTTTTAAACTTTATTTACTTTAACAAACACCTAATTATGGTCTCACCTTTGAAAAATCCCTTGCCATCGGGAGAGTATGCGGCTAGTAAAGTCCTAATCTCTTTTTATAAGGACAGATGGATTCCCATTACCTTTTGTCGTTTCGTAGATGCGATCGCTTTACATCGTAAGGCAGTACAGTCAGGAAGCGAAATTTTTATTTTTCCACCGGATTGTAAACTTACTTAATGAAAAGAAAACTTTTAATGAAATGCAAGTGAACATAATTTATGGTATTGTCTTGGTTCTACCTTAGCAGGTCACTGAAGACAGCCTTGAGAACTGAATAACTGTTAAAACACTATTCTTGCGCCAAGTTCTTCCAACATCTGTTCCAGCAAATCTTCCATAACTTCCTGTTTCATCTGTTGCAAAATTGTTGGTCCACAGAGAAACTCTTTAATTGTAATTTTCTGCTCTCGAAAATCCCTGACAAAATCGCGGATATGAGAAATAACTTGAATTTCAGATTCAACTTGTCCTAACATCTGATCTATAGGATCAATTCCCTCTTTGGCGATTTTGCGACAATCAGCAACTATCATTCCTTCTGGGGTATTTTTGACTAAACGCAGTTCTCTTTTGATCGTCTCATATTGGGTTTTGAGGAATTCAGTTTCCTGTGCTAAACGATTACATTTGCGGGTTAAATCATCTTCATTGTTGCTATCTACAGATTCTCCCGCTTGATGTTGTCGTTCAATTTCTAAAAGTCGGGCTAAATCTCCTTCTTGGTAAGCTTTATTAATTTCCTTCATAATTTCTGTATGACGCATTTGCGTTTCATCATCAGTCACCTTATCAGGGTGAAATATTTCCGCTAACCTCAAAAATGTATTTCTAATCTTTCTCGATTCATCAGATTTACTTGTAGTGGTAAATTCTGAATGTTGTTGACGCTGATAATTGTTTTTTTGAGAAGAACCAAAAAACTCTTGCTCTTGATCATCTGTTTCAAACAGTTCATCTAATTCTGTGTCTGAATCATCGCGATCGCGTTTTGGACTAATAATTCCCGCCATCTGAAGATTTCGGTAAATTCCTTCAATACTTTTCTTGGTTTGTTTACCAAAATTTCTGGTGGCAAATATTTCATCAAATAATCTATGAATTTCTTCGTCAATTTCTGCAAGTTTTTTAAAGCTGGGAGTACCTCTATGAAATATTTCTGTAGCGAAAGAACGCATCTGTTCAACAAAATTATTCAGTTCCTTCTGTTTTCTCTTAATCTGTTTCAGCAGCCATTGGTGTTCTTTTTCTAGCGATTCTAGACGAATATGAACAGATGAAAGAGCTAGTGTAGTTGTGGCAGTAACAGGAGATCGGGAAGAGGTACGTCTAGCCATAGAATCAATAGGTTAAATTCAAGTTAAAGACTACAACCAAAAGTTATATTTAATAGTTATTAATTTATAATTCCTAATTATTAAACTCGTTTTTCTACCTTACTACTTTATGGCACTATGTAATTTCTGAAAAGTACAATCTTTTATTTTTATTTCAGAATCAGGTTAATAGCACGGCGAATATAGGCTGAAACGGGTTCACTTGTAGGTGAAAACACCATTGCATAAAGCATAATGCCGCTAATCAAATCAAAGACTAAATCACTATCTATATCAGTTTGAATTTCTTGTCTGGCTTTGGCACACTCAATTACAATATGAAAACCTGCTCGTCGTGGTTGTAAGTATTTTGTTTACGATGGTTGTATACTTCAATATTGGCAGTATTGCCAAGATTTTTACCAGCACTAGCTGTCATGTGGTTCAAAAACCGTGGTAGAAAAAAATTCTGGCCCTATTTTAATTACGAACCATTTTTTGAGCGTTCTTTATTAGACATTCGCCGAGAATTTGATATATTGCAGAACTAAACAAACTCATGAAAGGCAAGCACATTTTACTCACAGGTGGGACTGGTGGATTAGGTTTAGGCGTGACACCAGCAGTTTTAGCACAAGGTGCAGCAGCAATCACAATTCCCTATTACAACCCTAAAGAAGTCGAACGTCTCAAGGAAATTATCTCACCTGCTGAGATTGCCAGCATCAATTTTGTCTCTGCAAATTTAGCAGAAGAAGCTTCAGTAGAAAATATCATCAACCAGATGCAAAGGGTAGATGTGTTAATTCATCTGGTAGGTGGGTTTGCGATGGGGAAAACCCATGAATACAGCTTGGAGAATTGGCAACGGGATTTTGATTTAAACTTGACTACAACTTTCTTGGTTTGCAAACATAGTCTCAGGAGAATGTTAGAAAATGGCTATGGACGGATTGTAACTGTTGGTTCTAGAGGTGCTGTGGAACCAACGGGACAACTCGCGGCTTATTGTGCTTCTAAAGCTGGTGTGGTTGCACTAACGAAAGCGATCGCAGACGAAACTAAAGGTACTAATATTACTGCAAATGTAGTTCTTCCTAGTGTTATTGATACTCCTAGTAACCGGGAAGCAATGGGTGCGGAAAATGCTGATAAGTGGGTAAAAGCTGAGTCTTTGGCGCAGGTGATTTGCTTCTTAGCGTCAGAAGCTGCTAAGGATATTCGAGGTGCGGCGGTTCCTGTTTACGGGAATGTTTAAAACCCTTTGTGTCTTGGAGTCTTGGTGTTTCAATATTTTTTCACCACTAAGGCACAAAGACACGAAGTACGATTTTGTAATTATAGGGTTTTTCAACGCAGAGGGGCGCGGAGGGAACGCAGAGGTACGCAGAGTTTTTGGTAATTGTTAAAATTTCACAATGACTTTGCCGGAATTTTTACCACTGAGTAAATATTCAACTGCATTCGGGATGGATTCTATACCGTGAAATTGGGTTGGATCAATGGCTACTTTGAGTTGATTGCTATAGAACAGATTTAACAAGCGATCGCGTGCTTCGTTAGCGTATTCTTGATAAAGAGGCATGAGAAAACCGCGTACAGAGGCAGCTTTCCAAAAGAGTTTATGATAAATACGAGGTTGTGTGACTTGTTCTGAATCTTTGCCATATTCGGAAATAAAACCAACTACAACTAAACGTCCTCGGATTGCGAGATTTTCTACACAAGTATCAAAAACTTGTTTTCCGACACAATCGAAAATTAGGTTAATGCCATTGGGATATTTATTTTTGAGGACTTGATTGAGATTTTCGCTACGGTAGTTGATGATGCGATCGCAACCCAATTTTTGTAACAACTCTGCTTTTGCTTGTGATCCACAAGTACCGATCACATGATTACCTGCTAACTTTGCTACCTGTACCGCAATATGCCCGGTTCCTCCTGCTGCTGCTGTCACTAAAACCACTTCATTACTTTTCATTTTTCCTACTTGTTCTAATGCCACCAAAGCTGATGTTCCGGTAGGCATGAGAGTTAGTACTTCTGGTGTTGCTTGGCGAACTTTGACTACAAGATTGGCATCTATAACTTGGTACTCGCGATAACCTCCTCCCCGTACAGTAGTTACAACAGCATCACCTATTTGAAAATCTTGAATATTATCTCCTACAGCTACGATTTCACCGACAGCTTCTACACCTAAATCAAAAGGAGGAGTTAAGTTCACATAGGGAACTTTACCTTGGCAAAGTAAGGTATCAAAACCAGCATTGATACCAGCAAATTTATTTTGAATTAAAAGTTGATCACTATCAGGTTTGGGAACAGGAGTTTCAACAATTTCAACCGCAGATTTAAAATCTTGGCTAATTTGCTTTGCTATTAACCTTTTGTAGGTTTTTGCCTTCATTTCCAAATCTTAAGTTTAGCTTTTATTTCTATTATAGGTGCGTTACGGTAGATTATTGATTTCGGCTATCTTTTAATTTCTTGATGCCGTAACACACCCGATTTATTGTTAACTGTTCATTGATAAGGCTTTATCCCACTCTAATTGATGAGCTAAACCATACTTGATAAAATCTTCTTCTTTGGCTTTATCACTTTTACCAAAAACACCTAAACTGTAAGGATTATCTTGCATCCTTTGTGTCACTTGCTCTTTTTCAAACTGAATCGCTTCTTCTGTTGACCAATCCGGTTTAAAAAAGTCAACAACCAAGACGGTTCTATCATAATTAGTGTAATTATGCGGACAGTGGGGATAGCTATGATCTAAAACCATGAATTCCCCTTCATGCCAATAAAGCTGATCGTGACATATTTTCATCGCCACATCCCCTTGTGGCACAATCAATCCTAGATAACCACGATTCATGTGAGGATTATAGTTCACATGCAGCTTAATATCTAGGCCTGGATGGAATGTACCAAAATACACATTTCTGAGAATATTATCTTCGCTAAAGTTTACTTTTTCTATGACTTTAGCCAAGTTGGGAAAATATTTCTGTCTTAATGCCAGTGCTTTTTCTGATGCCTCATATAATTCATAATCAGGATATTTTATTTGATGTACTTGAATATATTCTTCAATAAACAAACCTTGAAATAAAATCCCAAAAGCACTATATTTTGCATCACCTTTAGTTTTAATCGTTTTACTTTTAGGGCCCAGAACATCATAAGTGAACTTTAATTCTTCATCAGATGCATTGTGAATAAAGTGTGTAAACTCATCTCTAATCACTTGCCAATTTTCTTGAAGACTTTTGAGAAAAGGAAATTGCTTTGGATTTAAATGATATTCATTAAAAGTTTTCATTTTATTTTCTCCTGAATATTCTTAAATAAGAGAGCATCTATATAGTAAGTATAAAAAATATTTTTAACGATAGAGTTAAGCGGCTGTAAATAACCTCGGCAATGCACTAAGATGTCTTGGTAGTCCGCTACAAGGGGCTTTAACTCAACTGCTATCTAGGGTGAGTCCTGTTAAGATGTAAGTCTCGAAATATAATTTTTCTTGGTATCTTAGAGTCTTGGTAGTGAAAAAAATTTTTTTAAAACATCAAAACACAAAGACACAAAGAAGAAAATAGTCTTGTTTTGTCTCAATGTTTCGCTAATTTTAGACCTCACAGGCTCTCAATGAACTCTTCGACTGTGACTTGCGCTTGCTTAAGAATGCTGCTCAATGTACCAACCTTAAATTCTTGATGCACAGGGACAACGCAACCAATCTCCCCTTCCTCGGTTGCTTTCTTCATTACCACATGACTACCAGTTTGAGGAACTTATTCGAATCCTAAACGTTCAAGAACCCGAATCGCCTCTTTACTTGAGATTCGTGGCAATTTAGGCATAGCTAACTTCAATACTTGTTATATACTTCAGGTAAAGGAAATTCCTCAAGATAAAGTCGTGTCGCCTCTCTCACTCCCTCAACCGCCTGTTCAATAGTTTCTCCCTGATCCACAGTGCCGACTTCTGGACACTCAGCTATGTACATATCCTCTTGTTTGTAGACAATCACTGTAAAGCTGCGGGTTTTCATAATTAACGTCAGCAGTAATTGAGCTTTAGTTAAAACAATGCACCAACTCCATCATGATAAAGCAGGTGTTGTTGAAATTAATCTTGCAACAGCGCATTCTTCTAAATTTTCTCACCCTTATAAAAAATAATTACATATTGATGGAATTGACCTGCGTTTCGATACGATGTTGAAAGTCCTAGCTAAACCAGGATATTTATTCATTACTAGTTAAAATACCAGCACCCGAAGTTCTGGATCTGAATTTTTACAAGGGTTGAGAAGTCTACTGTGTCTGAAGCCCCCCTATTAGATCAAATTGTCAAAAATGTACGGGTAGTTCGTCCCAATTACGATAGTGTCGAACTGCTGGATTTAGGTATTAAGGATGGGAAGTTTGCCCAAATTGCGCCTCATATTAGACCAGATGAAGGCAAAGAAATATTTGATGCCCAAAACTTGCTGGGGTTTCCTGGGGTTGTGGATGCACACATGCATATCGGTATTTATCAACCCCTTGACAAAGATGCAGTGACGGAAACCAAAGCAGCAGCAACCGGAGGCGTGACTACCAGCCTCAATTACATCCGCACAGGTCAGTATTATCTCAACAAAGGCGGCTCTTACAAAGATTTTTTCCCAGAAGTTTTGGCACTATCACAAGGGAATTTTTTTGTTGATTACGGTTATCATATTGCCCCAATTAGCGCCATTCATATCGATGAGATGCAAATGCTATTTGAGGAATATGGGATTGGATCGTTTAAAATCTTTATGTTCTACGGTGGCTATGGTTTGCATGGTCTTTCCGATCAACAAAATCTGTTTTTAATGATTAATAAACAGGAAAGGTATGACTTTGCTCACTTTGAATTTATTATGCGTGGTCTGACCAAATTGAGGGAATTATATCCCGAAGCAAGCGATCGCCTGAGTCTGAGTCTTCATTGCGAAGTCGCCGAAATCCTTAATGCTTACACTAAAATTGTCCAGCAAGACTCCAGCCTCACTGGTTTAAAAGCATACAGTGCAGCGCGTCCACCACATTCTGAAGGGTTAGCCATCTGCATTGCTTCTTACTTAGCGCACGAAACTAATTGTCTTAATATCAATTTATTACACCTCAGTTCTCGCAAAGCAGTGGAAGCTGCTTTAATGATGCAAACAATCTTTCCTCACATCAATTTCCGTCGGGAAGTAACTGTGGGACATCTTTTATTAGATGTAGATACACCTACGGGTAAATGGGCAAAGGTGAACCCCCCCATTCGTTCCCGTGCAGATGTAGAATATCTGTGGCAAGCTGTACTCAATCGTCAAGTTGATTGGATCGTCAGCGATCACGCCTGTTGTTCAGCCGAGAAAAAAGCCTCTCAGAAAGATCCGAATAATATTTGGTTAGCTAAATCTGGCTTTGGTGGCACAGAATACTTGCTTTCCGGTGTTTTTAGTGAAGGTAGCAAGCGTGGCATGTCCTACAATCATATGGCTGAGTTATTAAGCTGGAATCCTGCCCAAAGATTTGGATTGGGTTCAAAAGGTGATATTGCAGTTGGTTATGATGCAGATTTAGTACTATTAGATCCTAGCGAAACCTTTGTTGTCCGTGCTGCTGAGTCCGAGTCACAGCAAGGCTATACGCCGTTTGAAGGGATAGAGTTGACGGGAAAAGTCAAAACAACCTTTTTGCGAGGAAACAAAATTTATGATCGAGGACAGGTTACAGGTACGCCTACTGGACGTTATATCAACTTGAAAAAATAATGCGACACATATATTGCAGGTCGATACATTCACAATGTAAAGCGATGCATTCACAATGTAAGTCGATACATTAACATTGCAGACGGTGTATGTAAAAATTCATCAGCTTCTTCTTCAGGTGCGCGATCGCTTTTATTTTTACCTTTTAAATTGATCTAAACTAGGCTTTACTGCTAAACCTCATACTCTTTCTCAATCAAACATCATAAAGGAATTCGTGATGTCTACTCGCGAAGTGATTATTCCCAAAGGCATGGAAATTCTCTATGAAAAATTTCATTATTGCCCTGGTGTGAAAATTGGTAATACTTTGTATATTTCTGGACAGGTAGGCAGAGACGAAAATTTGCAAATTGTTAAAGGCGTAGAAGCCCAGTTTCTTCAGGCTTTTGAAAACGTCAAAAAGGTGCTGGATACAGCAGGAGTTACCTTTGATGATGTGGTAGAAATGATTACTTACCATGTCACTGGTGATGGCTTAGGAGAATTCCAAGCTGAAGCAGCTGCCTCTGGTAAACCATTACATATCATTCCATTTTTACAATTGTTTATGCAAGTCAAAGACCGCTATTTTACTAATAATTACCCTACCTGGACTGGCATTGGTGTTACTGGTTTATCTACACCAGGATTGATAGTTGAGATTAAGTGTACAGCTGTTTTGTCTTAATAGAAGATTGGCAGTGTGTAATTTTTAAACAGCTTTTGACGTACTGCCCTTTTACTGTATTTAAACATTCACACTATCCAAAAATTCGAGTACTACCTTGGCAATTTCTTCTGGTATTTGGTTCATCATGCAAATAGTTCCGTTTGAGAACTCGACAACTTGACCATGAGGAATTGCTTGAGAGAGAAAATATCTATCTTTTGCTAATGCTAAACCTAATCGCTCAAATTCTTCCATATCATCAATTCCCCAAAGAATAAGAGTTGGATTTTTAATTAAACTAAATCTTTCTGCTGCCTCCATGCAATAATTTCCCACAGCCCAAACTGCATATAAAGGATAGCCAAAACATTTTAAATCATCTAGAACCCATCGATGATTTAACTCAGCAGAACCTATGTACCTTGCACGAGCTAACCATCTTTCCATCAAGTGCGAACCATCTTCTTTAATGACGAAACCTTTATTAAATCTCCTCATTAAATTGGCTTTTCCAACTTCACCAAAGCCAGCCACATTACATATAATTAATTTATTAACACGTTCTGGGTAAGCTACTGCTACTTCTCCAGAAACAAAAGCACCCGTATGGTTTCCTAGAATGTTTGCTTTTTCAATTCCTAGTTCATCAAATAACGCAATTACTGTTTTAGCGTAGTCTGCTATTGAATACAATCTCGGTGGTTTATCGGAATCACCAAATCCCATAAAATCCATCGCTATCACACGGTACTTTTGTGCCAAGATGGGCATTAATTCCCGATATTCGTCACTGCTGCGGGGATTCATATGCAGTAGTAAAAGGGCTTCTCCCTCACCACCAATTCTGTAGTGTATCTGTCCATCTTCAGTATCTAAAAATGCTCTTTTAATACGTTGGTTCATGTTTTACCTACAGTTTTACCTGTAGAGTGAGCATTGCCCACCCTAATTAACTACTTAAGTTTTTATAGCGATTTTAAATCGGATGCAATATATACCTCACCCCCAGCCCCTCTCCTTAGCAAGGAGAGGGGTGGCTGATAGGGTGGGTGAGGTTCCGTTGGTTGTACCACACTCAAACGGTAAACGCTATATTTAACTTTAGTAGAACTTACGCAAAATCTCTCTGAAAGCTTCTTTCTTCGTGTTCTTTGTGTCCTATGTCCTACCCTACGGGAAGCCTATGAGCGCGTCTACGTGGTTCGTTTTTCCGTTACTACTGCGTAGTCCTATTTAGATAATTGAGGTTGTGGTGTCATTTTCAATATTTCCCGCGCCTGTGTTGGCGTTGCTACCTCGCGATCAAGCGTATGTGCCATCTTGACAACCATTTCCACTAATTCGCCATTGTGCGGCTTGCCAAAGCGGCTATAGGGATCGTCTCCTAATCCAATACCAACGTGTCCTCCCATAGTAATTGCCCAGGCTGCCAAACGCATGACATCTCCATTCCAGCACATCACCAACCATTGATCACCTGCGGGAATAGAATCTACAACCGCCTGTAAATTGGGGAGTGTTGGCAGAATGCCACTTGGCATTATTTCTCCTGTGAAGACAAACTCCCAAAAAGTATTCCGTGACAGGAGTCCCATTTCCTGAAAGCAGCGTGCTGTACGAATTTGTCCTACATCCCAACAGACTGTACCCACAAAGATGTTATTTTCTTTTAGTATTTTCAGAACTTCCTGCATATAAGCACGAGAACTTATATGTACTTGATCGTAGGTTTGAAATTGCTTTGTCTGTGGGTTCCAAAAGTCTATATTCAGCGACCCAAACTCTATAGGAACCATATCAACTCCCAGGGTTGGGTCAATTTTCGCTGCTAATATGTGCTTGACGCGATCGCTGACCTGGCTTTGTTTTGTAACATAATTAAGTGTTGGATTGATAATCAAATCAGTCTTTTCTCGAATTCCTTGAATGGCTTCAAGATACACTTCAACATTACTAATCCACTCACCGTTAACTGGATCACGCCCATGCCAATGAAAAATAGAGGCCCCCGCTTCCCAAGCACGAACAGCTTCCCTGATGATTTCCTTTGGACTGTAAGGGCAATTAGGATTATCCTGGCGGTAATCTGAATCATTGCAGCGACATTCGATAATCAACGGTATTTCCCTATTCATCCTCTTTTTCCCCTCAAGTGCATATTTTTTCTAGTTAAGCTTGACAACCACAAGGGTTATCCGGTTTTCTTTGTGTATTTGTGCCTTGGTGGTGAAAGAATCTTTTTTGAAACACTAAGACACTAAGACACAAAGAGGAAAATAGCCATCTTTACTAAGATTAGGGATTCCTTTAAAATTAGCTTCCACCTTGTAGTCTCTGCTTTACTTCGTCTGCTAAATTCGCCAGCGAAACTTCCACTTGTTCCCCACTTTTTAAATCTTTTAGCGAAGATTTTTGCGCTGCTGCTTCATCAGCACCAATAATTACGCAAAACTGAATTCCTTGTTTATCAGCTAGTTGGAATTGTTTACCTAATCCCCGCTTATCAAAGCTGGTGATGACATTAATTCCTGCCTTGCGTAAATCTTGTGATACTTTGAGGTAAAGTGGCATTAATTCTTCTTGCAAATTTACCACCATTACCTGTGCGGTTGTCGGAGCTAAAGTATTTAAAATCCCAGCTTTGATTAAGCGACTCATTAACCGGGTTAAGCCTATAGAGATGCCCACACCAGGCATTTTCTCGCCTAAAAATACTCTCACTAATTCTTCGTATCTACCACCAGAACAAATACTTCCCAAGGCTTCATGTCCTAGCAGAGTTGTTTCGTAAACTGTTCCGGTGTAGTAATCTAAGCCACGAGCAATTGATAAATCAATACAGAAACGATTTTCAGGAACTCCTAAGTTACGAACCCCTGTAATTACTGTTTCTAGTTCGGTAACTCCCAGGTTAAATTGCTCGGCTTCTGGCATGATTTGAGCTAGATGTTTGAGTTTATCTAGCATATCGTTTACTGTGCCTTTAATATTAATAAACTCAATAATTTTCTGGGTTTGTACTGGTGAAATTCCTTCTTTTTCTAACTCCTGTTTGACTTTAGCTTCACCGATTTTTTCTAGGTTATCAATGATGCCGATGCAAGATTTAATTTTGCTTTCTTCAATTTCTACAGATTGAAAGAAACCTGTAAGAATTTTACGGTTGTTGATGCGAATTAAAAAATCACCAATATTGATAGCTGTAAATATTTCAGTGATTATAGCAGGCATTTGAGCATCATAGAGTAAACTCAATTCTCGACGACCTACTACATCAATATCACACTGACGAAATTGACGGAAGCGCCCATCTTTTGCCCGTTCGCCGCGAAACACCACATCCATTTGGTAACGAGCAAAAGGAAAATTTAAATCATTAAGGTGACGAGCAATATATGCTGCTAAAGGAACTGTTTGATCAAATTTTAATGCCCGTGCTTCTGAACCACTTTCTCCTGCTTTCTCTTTTTCTGCTTGGCGATTAGGTGGCAAGATTGGCTCAATACCATAAATAATATTGTCGCCTTGATTACCTTTAGCTTGCAGAACTTCTAACCTTTCAACTGCGGGAGTTTCAATAGGAGTAAATCCGTAACTTTCAAAAACTCTACGGATAGTATCAATTAAATATACTTCCAGGCGTTTTTCGCCGGGAAGAAATTCTGGAAAACCACTAGGAGTAGAAAAGTTAATTTTTTCGCTTTTTGCCATAGATTCAATTTTGTTAGTGGTTAGTGATTGGTGGATAGTAGTTACAAATCAGTTAACTGATAACTGATAAATGATAATCAACGCATCCGTTCCTCTTGAATCAGGGTGCGTTGAAATATTCGATTATCTTTAAACCATTGCCAAGTACGGGCGCGGTAGTTATTGCAAGGACTAATTTGAATCATTTCATACAAGTATGTTCCTGGCATTCCCTTATATGAAAACCACAAAATAATCGTATGATCATCTACTTCCCAAGCTTTGCCTGCAATGCGTTCTGTATCAAACCAAATTGCTCGATCTCGGTAAGTTGCAGGAAATTTATGTTCTTCTTTTCTACCATCAGCCCAGTTATAGCGATTAGTTTGGTAGTAGGAATAAGGGCTATCTACTGGAAATTCACAGGTTAAGTGAGATTGATGCTGATCAAGAATTTTTCCTTGTGTATCAACTAGTATATACGTACCTGTCCAATCTCCTTCATGACGGGCCAAAACGGGCATTTCTTCTCGAATGGAAGACACGATCACCCTCCTTTTATTTATAGCGATTTGGCAATAACCATACAAGCATGATACCTGTGACTAACCCACTTCCAGTCCAACCACTACCATAGGCGATCGCACCTGCCATTTGTGCATTTATTTTCATTGCTATAGTTTGAAATCCCAAAGTAAATAGCGCTGCTAAAGCCCCATTGACGAATCCTCCGACGCTACTACCCAGAATCCACCACCATGCTTGTTGGCAATGACGGCTTAAAACCAGCCACTGGGCTGCTCCCAATATCGCGAAGGTAATAAACTGATTTACAATATTGAACCAGAAAGCTTCCCAAAATTTGCTGACTGCCAATAACATCTCTAAAAGGATGGGATTGAGAATTTCTCTTGTCACAAGCGTTACTGGAATACCCAAGTACCAACCTACAGTAGTAACTAAAACCCACCAGCCTGCTTGTCTTATGTAACGCCGTAAGACAAACCATTGGGCAACTCCAAGAATAGGGCCAGTTAAAACTAAGGTTGCAAAAAACTGGAATCCACCCTCTTCAAAAGCACCAACAACAGCGCCACCTACAGCATTAGCCAGTACCCACCACAACAATAGTTTTCTCTTGTTAACCATCAAACCACCAAGGATCAGAAGCGGAATTTGTTTTAATTAAGAAGGCTTTTTTCCGCACAAACCGCATCAATGCAGCAGTTCCCATGCGCGAACCACCTAAACCGGAGTATTTGAAAGAATTTTTTTCTCCCTCATATATAAGTGCAGTCAGACCTGCATCATTAATACAAATAGCACCTGCATCTATATGTTCGGCAACTGCTAATGCTTCTGCTTCGTCTGCTGCAAATACTGCTGCACTTAGCCCATAAATCGTATCGTTTGCCAAGTTAATTGCTTGTGCTGGTGTCGAAAAAGCCATGACTGGCATGATCGGGCCAAATGTCTCCTCTGTCATTATTTTCATTGTGTGATTAACTTGCGTGAGAACTGTCGGACGACACCACCATCCTCCCCCACTGTCTTCTACTTTACCCCCGCAGTGTACAACTGCTCCTTTTTCTATAGCGTCTAGCAAATGCTCACTAATAATTGCGGCTTGTCTCTCGGCAATGATGGGGCCAATTTCACCACTTTCTAATTTAGGGTAAGCTAATTCCAAACGTTGGGCTTTAGTGACGAGTTGTTCAACAAAAGGTTTAAAGATAGATTCTGCAACATAGATGCGTTCAATGGAAAGGCACGACTGACCGGTGTTGACGACGGAACCCCACAAAAGCGCTGAGGTAGCTAATTCTAAATCAGCCGATTCCAAAACGATCGCTGCATCTTTGCCTCCTAATTCTAAAAAAGCTGGGATAAAGCGTCTTGCAGCAGCTTCTGCAACTTTTCGCCCTGTGGCTACACTGCCTGTAAAGCAAACTAAGTCTACATTTTCGATCAAGTTAGCACCTGTTTGACCTGCTCCTTCTACAAAAGTGAATACCTCCCGTAATGCAGGAACAGCATTAATAGCATTTAATAGCGGTGTCATAAACCGGGGCGCAATTTCGCTGGGTTTCACAACTACAGCACAACCTGCTAGCAGTGCTGGAATCACATCCATAGTTGACAGCAACAATGGCAAGTTCCACGGACTAATTACCCCCACCAGAGGATAAGCAACTGACCTTTGTTGCAGTTTGATAAATGGTACTGCTGTCTGTTTTTCTGTTTCTTCTAGTAACTTTGGTGCTAATTTACACCACTTATCAATATTAGAAAGAAACGAGTCTATTTCTAGTACTGAAATTGACAATCTACCTGTATCAGCAACTAAGGCTTCAGTGAGTTTATCCCGCCCTGCAATAATAGCTTGCTTCCACTGTTGCAAAGCAGTAATTCGCCCTTCTATACCGAGTTGCTGCCAGCCTTTTTGCGCTCTCCGCAAACGATTGCATAGTTGTGCCAAAAGTTTTGGTGGCGGCGGTATGATTACGTAATCATATTTCCCCGTACGGGGATTACGAACATCTATTGGTTTGGTCATTTGTTATTGGTTAGTAGGTACAGACGCGAGGAACATCGCGTCTGTACATTAGTAGTTAGTAGTTATTTCCCGCTCCTCACACCCCCCACACCCCCCACACTCCTCATACTCCCCACCTCCCCATCCTCAAATAACTCCCAATTTGGCTAAACGCTCAATAGTTTGTTGCTGAGTTTGGATGAAGTGTTTGCGGTCTACTTCTTTACCCAGCATGGTGTTTGCAGGATAAAAATTTGACTGACGGTAGCTGTCTGCGTATAGTTCAAAGCGCTGGCGGGAAAGTAAATTATTTAACCCTGGACGACGGCGATCGCTACGCAAAGCTGCTAGGTTGATTTCTGCAAAAGCTGCCATGCTTTCCCCTGCTCCTGTTTCAGCTAGAACTAATCCCCGGTAATCGATAATTTTAGAACCACCATCTGTGGAAGCTTGCGGAATAGGAGTATTGACGATACCAGCAGTATTTGCTGAGACAACGTAGGCTATGTTTTCCACTGCCCGGCAAATTTTAGCAGCTTCTTTAGGCGCACGCTCTTTCCCATAGACTTCTGATGTTGAATGCAGAAAAATCTCTGCGCCTCGCATTGCTAAACATCGCGCTACCTCCGGGTACAAAATTTCTTCTGATGCCAAAGCAGCCAAATTACCTATTTCTGTTTTCGCTACGGGAAAAACACCATCCAAACCATAACAGTCAAGATACTTATCCCAAACATCATGGGGTGTCGGTGCAAACATGGAATTTAAGCGCCGATAACGCAAAACCACTTCACCGGATGGGTTAATTACAAAGCATGTTTGAAAGTACAGGTCTTGAAAATTAGGATCAAGTTCGTAGGCATTACCAGCAATAAAAATTCTTAGCTTCTGAGCAATTTTACTGAGGCTTTCATACTCTGCACCCCTTATTTCTAAACAAGCTTTTTCCGCCCAAACAACAAACGTCTCTCCCATAGGAAAACCTGTGAGAAAGTACTCTGGTAGGACAATTAAACGACAGTCAGAGCCAATAAAAGCGATACTAGCAGCAATTTGTTGTCCTAAGCGCTCAATAGTCTTTTGCATTAAACAACGAGCTTCTTGACGATCGCCTGCTTGGTTAACTGCATAACATGTCACTTGGAGGGCCAAAGCGCGGTATGAGTTGAGTGTACTAGTATTTGCTGCCATAAGATTAATTCTGTGATTTCAACAGATGCCTTTAACCACCCCACAAGAAAAATAGTATCCTTACGGATAACTGAGAGCTTAGCAGTAATGGTTTTATTATGAATGCGATCGCTTTTTTGTCGCTGAGTTTGCTGCAAAACTTTATCAACTTAATGTATTGTAAGGTTTTAGTAAGTCGCTCATTGTACAATAAATTGTTGTGCAGCTAAGGTATGGGTAGGCGTGTGATTTCAAGCTTGTCTGTTAGCACTTCATGTCACATTGTTTTGAATTGGTGGTGAAGATAGAGTCAATATGAACCAGCAATTGCCTCAGTTCATCCACCGCGTTGTTGATCGTTTGCAGTCAGTTCAGGGAGTTACAGCGATCGCTTTAGGTGGTTCAAGGGCGCGAGGCAACCATACACAAAAGTCGGATGTGGATCTAGGAATTTATTATCACCCAGAGAATCCGCTTGATGTGATTGCTCTAAATCACCTCGCCTTTGAAGTTGACGACAACCACCGCGCAAATTTAATCACCCCAATTGGTGAATGGGGGAAGTGGATTAATGGCGGTGGTTGGCTAAAAATAGAGGGTGTCTCTGTAGATTTTCTCTATCGTGATCTGGTTCAGGTTAATCGTGTCATTGGTGATTGTAAACTCGGGCAAATCACAATTGATTACCAACCAGGACATCCCCACGGCTTTGTGTCCTCTATTTATATGGGTGAAGTTGCCAATTGTCTGCCACTTTACGATCCGGATGGCGTTTTAAAGGCTTTAAAGGCTAAGACAACTCCCTATCCGATTCAGCTTAAACAAGCAACTATTAATACTTTTGCCTGGGAGATTAGTTTTTCACTATTCATTGCACAAAAGGCAGTTGCACGCGGTGATGTTGCCTATGCAGCAGGTTGTTGTTTCCGCAGTGTGGCTTGTATGAATCAGGTATTGTTTGCACTTAATGAACAGTACTTATTGAATGAGAAAGGTGCGGTGGCAATTGCCAACAGCTTTGCGCTATGTCCACCGAACTATCAACAACGTGTTGAGTCAGTGTTTGCTGCCTTAGCAGTTGATGCAAAATCAATAATGGATGCGATCGCAATCCTTGATGGTATTGAGCATGATTTGAGTCAATGGTATGGTAATCGTCGGTTAGAGGTGGGGTAGAAATCAAAGCAGGATTTGTCTAACTGAGGTTGAATAAATTTAAGTATGGGCGAGAATATTTGGTGCGATCGCATGGCTGAATATAAGTAATACCAATTTGGAATAAAGAATGCAACACACCAATAGCATCAAACCCCTCCCCAAGATCGGGAAGGTTTAGGGAGGAGGGTAGAGTTATCTATGTCCTTAAACATTTTTTGAATTGGTATAAGTTCTTGTCTGAATGGAGGTTTTTATTTTGCCCAAAGCTCTAGTTAATGAGATTGAATTGTTTTATGACATTTATGGAACAGGTGAACCATTACTATTAATTGCCGGATTTGACTCTGACAGTTCAAGTTGGTCAGTGCTAATGCCATTTTTGGTCAAACATTATCAAGTGATTAGGTTTGATAATCGTGGAGTGGGGCAAAGTTCTGCACCCAAGAGTCTCTACAGCATTCAGCAAATGTCTGTTGATACTATTGCTTTGCTTGACTACCTGGAAATTTCTCAAGTACATGTAGCTGGTCATTCGATGGGTGGCCAAATTGCCCAAGAACTGACACTAGCACAGCCAGAAAAAGTTAAAAGTCTTATCCTGCTATCATCTTGGGCAAAAGGAGACAGTAAGTTTCATGCAATCATAGAATTGTTTGGTGATTTGCCCTCTAAATTAGATGCGGTGCTTTATCAAACTAGCTTATTGCCCTGGTTATTTAGTGACAGATTTTATGCAACTCCAGGGGTAATCGAACAAATTATTAACCAAATCCGGAAGTACCCATTTTTACCAAAACCCCACGCGCTTTATCATCAAAGCCGAGCTATTCTCAACAGCGACACTTCCAAACGTCTTGCCAGTATTTATGCTCCTACCTTAGTGATGGTAGGTCAACAAGATATTATCACACCGATAAAATTTTCTGAACACCTGGCTCAGGGTATCCCGAATGCTGAACTTGTTATGCTTGAACAAGTAGGACATGCTTGTTTTATAGAGTCTCCAGAGATCGTGGCTCAGAAAATGCTCAAATTTTTAACAAAGCACTAGGATGAGTGATGTTACCAATGTTGAGGTATACCATGTCTAGTCTGTCGTCTGTTGAACATAATCCGTTGCTAGGAACTTGGAAACTGATCTCAGCAACAGCCATTAACCCGGACGGAACGATTGATTCTGAGGTATATGGTTCTCATCCAACTGGCTACATCACTTATACTCCTGAGAGGCGGATGATGGTAATTTTTTCTCAACGCGATCGCTTAGCGCTTACTGGAGACATTCGTTCACCCTTTAGCAAAGAAATCAAATCTTTACCACCACAAGAGTGCCTACAGGCATTTTCCACATTCAATGCTTACGCTGGAATGTATACAATAGAGGGCAACACGGTGACGCATCATGTCGAGATAGCTTCTATTCCCAATCGGGTTGGTACAGACTTAGTTCGTACTTTTACATTGAATGGGAATCAAGTTACGCTGCAAACACCACCAACTAAAACTGCTGGGGTCGAAAAAGTCTTTGAACTGGTGTGGGAAAAAGTGGAGTCTTAATCAGGTAGGATTGGGATCAATGTAGTTATTGAGGTTTTGTGTCGTAACGACAGGAGTTTGTGATCTAACGACAGGAGTTTGTGATCTAACGACAGGAGTTTGTGATCTAACGACAGGAGAGTTTGTGATCTAACGACAGGAGTTTGTGATCTAACGACAGGAGTTTGTGATCTAACGACAGGAGTTTGTGATCTAACGACAGGAGTTTGTGATCTAACGACAGGAGTTTGTGATCTAACGACAGGAGTTTGTGATCTAACGACAGCTAAGTAAGTCGTGGGAATAAACATAACTATATTACGAAAAGTAAACACGCTTGTAAGGGCAAAGCATTTGTATGTATATCTTGACATCAAAATAGAATTTACTATTACAAATGCTTTGCCCCTACCCAATGACCAATGACTTTGGACAAATGACGATCCCAACGAGTTAGCTTTATTTGTGCTGACTTACTTATACCAATTAAAAAAAGAATGCAACACATGAATAATTGTGAAACCCCTGCCCAACCCTAAACAAGACCGCTTAGGGTATTGTTAGACGAGTGGGGTTATCTGCCCTTAAATATTTATTGAATTAGTATTAATTGTGAAACAACTATCTTTTAGTTGATCTTGATTTTCGCACAGACTTAAAATTGCTTATATTTACATAATTTTTAAATAAATATACGCTCATCCTATGAAGCTTAGCCTGTGCATGATTGTTAAAGATGAAGAAAAAGCACTACCCAAATGTCTGGGCAGCGTCAGAAATGTGGTAGATGAAATAATAGTACTAGATACAGGTTCAACAGATAGCACCGTGCATCTAGCCAAAAAATTCGGTGCAAAGGTACATGAATTTCAATGGTGCAATGACTTTAGTGCAGCCCGAAATGAAGCTTTAAAATACGTCACAGGTGATTGGGTTCTAGTTTTAGATGCAGATGAAAGTCTGGCACAAAAAGTTGTACCCCAACTGCAAGAGGCGATTCATAGAGAAGAATATTTATTGATTAATCTAGTTCGTCAAGAAGTAGGGGCAGTACAATCTCCGTATTCCCTAGTTTCTCGTTTATTTCGTAATCATCCAGATATTTATTTTTCTCGCCCTTACCATGCTTTAGTTGATGATAGCGTCACCAAGATTTTATCCAAAGAACCACAATGGCAAGTAGGTTATTTGCAAGGTGTGGCAATTCTCCATTCTGGTTATCAAAAAGATACTATTAACCAAAACAATAAATATGCCAAAGCCCAAGCAGCAATGGAAGAGTTTTTAGCCACTCATCCTGATGATCCTTATGTTTGTAGTAAATTGGGGGCATTATATGTGGAAACTGGGAAAATTTCAGAAGGTGTAGAGTTATTGGCCAGAGGAGTAACTACCGCAGAAGACAACTATGATATTTTATATGAACTCTACTATCATTTAGGCATTGCTTACAGTCGAGTACAAAATTTAAAACAGGCTGTTGCCCATTATCAAGCAGCAATTAAATTACCTATTTATCCCATGCTTAAGCTAGGCGCATACAACAATTTAGGTAATTTATTTAAAATAGCTGGAGATTTAAATCATGCCAAAATTGCTTACGAAAATGCTTTGAAGATTGACCCTAATTTTGCCACAGGACATTACAATTTAGGGATGACTTTTAAAGCAATGGGTTTATATACTGATGCGATCGCTTGCTATCAAAAAGCTATAGGGATCAATCCTAACTACGCTGATGCATATCAAAATTTAGGAGTTGTGCTACTAAAATTAGGTAACTTGCAGGCTAGTTTAGCAGCCTTTGGAAGAGCGATCGCTTTACATGAAAAGAATAATCCCCAAGAAGCACTGCGGCTGCGGCAAGGATTGCAAGAAATGGGGTTGATTTCGAGTCAAACTTTCAACTAATAATTTATAAATAAAAAAAATCCTAAGCCTCTACAGGAAGCTTAGGACACTCAATAAATGGATTGCTTCTAAAATAGCAAATTTCAGGAAAAATGTAATTTTTTTTTCCTTATGTGTAGTATTTCTAGACTTCTTCCGTAGTCACAACATCTTAGCCTTTGCCCCGGCACTACACATAGGCTCGTATGATGAAGATATAGAAAAAAGTAGCCAAATTTTAACGGCATCACATGGGCAGTATTTGGGAACTTGATTTTTACTCCCGTCCAATTTTGGACGAAAATCAGAAAAAAGTTTGGGAAGTTCTAGTGTGCGAAAGCCCTTTGGATACGCGCACAAAAGTTGATTCTTTGTTTCGCTATGCTCAGTATTGTCCCAGTACCCAGGTAAACTCCGTATGGCTGCGGACGGCTTTACAAGAGGCAATAGACAAAGCAGGAGAAGCGCCAATTAAAATTCGCTTTTTCCGTCGCCAAATGAATAATATGATTACCAAAGCCTGTAGTGATATTGGAATTCCCGCACAGCCAAGCCGTCGGACTTTGGTACTGAATCAATGGTTGCAGCAGCGAATGGAACAAGTGTATCCCCAAGAACCAGGGTATCAGGGTGGGGTAAATCCCTCGGTACGTTTGGAAGCACCTTTACCTCAACGCTTACCAGATGCATTGGAATGGCAACAGTGGGGATTTGTGACTTTGCCAGGTTCGGAATTTGCGGATATGTCTGAGTGGGAAATTGATTTTGGTGAAGGATTTCCCTTGGAATTAGCACAAGTTTCTCCTGAAACTAGCATTCCTGGAATTTTAATTTTCTCACCCAGAGCGCTACCTCTAGCGGGCTGGATGTCTGGGTTGGATTTAGCTTGGTTAAGATTTGACGACAGTCCACAGGGAGGAAGATTGCTTTTAGAAACAGGTGCTACAGAAAGTTGGGTTTTAGCGAATCTCAAAAATCCTCAAATTTTAGCAGAAGCCAGAAAATTTGAACAAGCCAAGCAAAAAGCCAACGGAGTACATTTTATCGGGGTGCAGTCTGATCCCCAATCAGAATCTTTTGCAGGGTTTTGGCTGTTGTGTGAGATCAATCTGTCCTAAAGTGAATTGGGGAATGGTTAATGTTGGTGGTTGCTGGTTAGTTGTTGGTGGTTAGTGGTTATTTCCCACCCCTCATACCCCTCACACTCCTCATACTCCCCCTATCTCCCCACCTCCCACTCCTAACTCACTGCCAGTACAAGTTATGGTGTCTAAAAAGTTACCAAAAGATACACTTCCAGAACAGCTGCTGGAATTAGCCTTAAAATCCGGAGCAGAAACTGCTGAAGTGTATCAGTCGCGATCGCTGTCTCGCCCAGTATTTTTTGAGGCCAACCGTCTCAAGCAGCTAGAAACTAGCCAAGCTGAAGGTACAGCGTTAAGGCTGTGGTACAACGGGCGTCCAGGACTGGCAGTAGCCTATGGGATTGTGGAACCACAAGCTTTAGTAGAACGTGCTTTGTCTCTGAGTCAGCTAAATCAACCCGAAACCTTGGAATTAAACAGTAACTTCCAGCCCTTTTACCCAGACTTAGGTCAAGATGTACCAGTAGAAAAGTTAGTTGAGTGGGGCAAAGAAACGATCGCCCTCATTCGTGACGTTTACCCAGAAGTTCTTTGCAATGGCGACTGGGAATGTGATGTGGAAACTACTAGACTTGTGAATACTAAAGGTCTAGATTGCTACTACACTGACACTACTCTCAGTTGCTATATCTCCGCTGAATGGGTACGGGGAGATGACATTTTAAGTGTTTCTGATGGTGAAACCGAACGCGGCAACCTGCAACCGCAAAAACTGGCTCAGCAAATTTTACAGCGTTTAGCTTGGGCAAAAGAAAATGTTCCACCACCTCATGGTCGTGTCCCAGTTTTGTTTACTTCTAAAGCTGCTGATATGCTTTGGGGTACTGTGCAAGCTGCCTTAAATGCTAAACGTGTTTTGGAAGGGGCTTCCCCTTGGGCAGAACGCATTGGTAAGTTAGTAGTTTCTCCCTCCCTTACTCTTTACCAAGATCCCCTAGCGGGACCCTACAGCTGCCCTTTTGACGATGAAGGCACTCCGACTCAGCCTATAGTATTTATCCAAAACGGAGAATTACAAAATTTTTACTGCGATCGCACCACTGCTAGTCAGCTTGGTACTTTTTCCACAGGTAATGGTTTTCGTCCTGGTTTGGGTAGTTACCCCACCCCTGGTTTATTTAATTTTCTTATTCAACCCGGTTCGGGATCACTCCCAGAATTGATTGAATTACTTGATGATGGCTTAGTTGTGGATCAAATGTTGGGTGGTAGTGGGATTTCTGGTGATTTTTCGATCAACGTAGACTTAGGCTACCGTGTGCAAAATGGTCAGGTAATAGGACGGGTAAAGGATACGATGGTGGCAGGTAATGTTTATACTGCACTCAAACAATTAGCGAAATTAGGTGGCGATACTGATTGGAATGGTTCTTGTTATACTCCTTCTTTAATTGTGGAAGGATTATCTACAACTGGTAGAAGTAATTGAATTTTTTAATCCAAGCATAGACGTTCAAATTCTCAACCAGTATTGTTTCTGATGCCAAGTTGATTGCACATTAAATAAACTCACTAGAGACACTTGTATAGGAATAGGGGAAAGGAAGGAGAAACGATATTTCAAGTAGTGTCAGCTTTCTATGCGGAAAAGTGGTTAAGAATTGTGAAGCTATAGACTAAGCATGTTTTTGGTGAGAGGAATCTAACTGTGCCAATCAAACGCATCATTGCAGGTTTAAATGAGTTTCATGACAACTATTTCATTACACACCGTGAATTGTTTGAACAGTTGTCTCATGGTCAAAGCCCCGAAGTTCTATTCATCACTTGTTCTGACTCGCGGATTGATCCTTGTTTAATTACTCAAAGTCAGCCAGGAGAACTGTTTGTCATTCGTAATGTTGGTAATATTATTCCTGCCTATGGAACACCCAAAAGTGGGGAAGCAGCAGGCATAGAATATGCTATTGAAGCTTTGGCAATTAAAGATATTGTTGTTTGTGGTCATTCCCATTGTGGAGCCATGAAAGGACTTTTGCAAATAGGCAATTTAGCTCAACAAATGCCTTTAGTTTATGACTGGTTAAAGCAATATGCTGAGCCGACTCGCCGTCTAGTTTTAGACAATTATCCAGATTACCCAAATGAGAAGCTATTGAAAATTGCTATTGAGCAAAACGTTTTAACTCAAATAGAAAATTTAGAAACATATCCAGCAATTCGCTCAAAGTTGCATAGTGGTCAACTGACTCTTCACGCTTGGATTTATGAAATAGAAAGTGGAGAGGTGTTTGCGTACGATGCTCATACTGGTAAATTTAAACTTTTAGACAATCGACCCTTTCCTGTACCAAATCCTCTAATTGGTGTATATTCAGAATCGTAAATTTATTGAAAAAATAATGGCTGATGGGTATTATATTTATAATATCTATTAGCCATTTTAGTTTGAGATATAGGACTTTGATTTTGGAAAAAACTCAGCACATGTTTATTCCTTATTGTCCTCTGTTAACAATCCTCTGTCTCTACGATAATAGTAAAGATTAAGTAGGGTATGTTACGGCTGTGTAAGAATTTGAGCGTCCCAGAGAGTAAAAATTAGCCGTAACGCACCACTGGTCTGGCGGTGCGTGACGCGGTGTTCTAACGCACCCTACAACTTTCTTCGTGTTCTTTGTGTCCTTTGTGAGTCCAGCCCCCTAAAAAGGCAGTTTCCGTTATGTAGACGCGCTTTGCGCGGCTTAAGGTAAGGGTAGGGGGACTAGCGAACCCGAAGGGTGGTTAGTTTTTCCGTTACTACTGTGTAAGTCCTAATTAATTTAAAAACAATGAATCCTGACAATGAAAAGTAAAGACAACCAAAATAAAAAATCTAATTCTTCAAATATAGATGAAATGAGAGTGAGGCCAGCCTCTCAAAAAACAGGAGTTTTACCAAGGTCAATTGGTAGAACATTTAATAAAATTAAAACTGATTTTTCTCCACAGGCAGAAGAGCAGTATCGTAGAAACTTTCGTATTTCTCAACAAAGAACAAGAACAGCAATACGATTTTTAATCATACTTATTGTTGTACCACTTTTAACTCAATATTTATCTAAACAATTATTGATCAGCCCTATTGTTGAACGTGTAAGAGGTGAAAATATATCTCAAATTTTCCTCAATGAGGAGATGGAAGAAAAAGCCCTACAAGAACTAAAATTTTATGAAGAAGAACTGAGATTTGAAAGTTTATTGCGTCAATCTCCTGCACTTTCTTCAGAAGCTATGGAAGCAAAGGTGAAAGACAAAGCCAAAGAAATTGCTGAAAATTCTCGGCAGCAAACTAGGAATGCTATTAGTAATGTGTTTGCTGATTTGGTATCACTAATCGCTTTTGCTTTGATAGTAGCTACAAGCAAAAGAGAAATTGTCATTGTTAAATCATTTATGGATGAGATTGTTTATGGTCTGAGCGATAGTGCTAAGGCTTTTTTAATTATTTTATTTACAGATATATTTGTAGGATTTCACTCCCCACATGGTTGGGAGGTGATTCTAGAAGGAGTGGCAGAACATTTAGGATTACCAGCTAGCAGAAATGCGATATTCTTATTTATTGCTACCTTCCCGGTGATTTTGGACACAATATTTAAATACTGGATATTTCGTTATCTCAGTCGTTTATCACCTTCAGCACTAGCTACATTAAAAGAAATGAATGAGTGATTATTGCTTATGCGTGCAATGCTGTTAGAAGCGCCGCGTCAACCTCTGCGGTTAGTTAATTTACCTGTGCCAAAACCTCATCCCGAACAGGTACTGATTCGCATTCATGCTTGCGCTGTTTGTCGTACAGATTTGCATATTGTAGATGGAGAACTAACACACCCAAAACTACCTTTAATACCTGGACATCAAATTGTGGGTGTTGTAGAAGCAGTGGGAGAACAAGTAGAAAAATTTCATGTCGGCGATCGCGTTGGTGTTCCTTGGTTAGGTTACACTTGCGATCGCTGTCGTTACTGTGTCTCTGGACGAGAAAATCTTTGTGATTATGCCGAGTTCACAGGTTACAACTTAGATGGCGGCTATGCTGAGTATACTGTTGCCGACCACCGCTTTTGCTTTGCCATTCCCGAAGGATATCCCGACTTGCAAGCCGCACCATTATTATGTGGTGGGTTAATTGGCTACCGTGCCTATAGAATGACTGGCGATAGCGAAAAACTCGGTTTTTATGGTTTCGGTTCTGCTGCCCATATGTTAATTCAACTGGCGCGTTATCAAGGGCGTCAAGTCTTTGCTTTTACTCGTTCTGGCGATACTCAGGGACAAGAATTTGCCCGTCAGTTGGGTGCTGTTTGGGCGGGTGGTTCTGACGAGTTACCCCCAGAACCATTAGATGCAGCAATTATTTTTGCTCCTATAGGTAAGTTAGTACCAGCTGCTTTGCGTGCAGTTACTAAAGGCGGTGTGGTAGTTTGTGCTGGTATTCACATGAGTGATATTCCTGCTTTTCCCTACGAAATTCTTTGGGAAGAAAGAGTTTTACGTTCAGTTGCTAACTTGACTCGTCAAGACGGAGAAAAATTTCTCGCCTTAGCACCCAAAGTTCCCATTCACACAGAGGTCAATTTATTTAATTTAAGTGAAGCGAATGAGGCTCTAGATGCTCTTCGTAGTGGTAAAATCGAAGGCTCGGCTGTGTTGGTAATTGATTAGGTGGGTGTAGAAAAATTTCATGTGGGCGATCGCATTGGTGTTTTTTGATTAACCTGAGTTCAACATGCACAGAGAATACTATCGCCTACCAGTCTTAGAGAAGACTATCATATATACGTATCTCTACTTTTATGCTGATTTTATTGAAGTAGGAATTAGCTACAGTTACAGATAAGTAACTGTTTTATATTTTCCCATCTATGCAGCTGAAGCTTCACAAGAAAGTAGTTAAAGAAGTTGAAGCCGCGCTCGTTATTGATCCGGTTGAATCAGCTAAACTGGTAGGACTGCGTTACGTTAGCGACACTACCCCAGGTATTCAACGACAGCGTGTAGGTAAAGAATTTTGCTATTTTGATGCTAAAGGTAAAAAAATCTCTGATCAGGCAGAACTAAGTAGAATTAAAGCTCTTGTGATTCCACCTGCTTGGAGTGATGTTTGGATTTGTCCGCATCCCCAAGGACATTTACAAGCGACGGGAAGAGATGACAAAGGACGCAAGCAGTACCGTTATCATACCCAATGGCGGCAAGTCCGCAGTCAAACGAAGTTTACACGTATGATTGCCTTTGGCCAAGCACTACCTAAGATTCGCCAGCGTATACAACAAGATTTAGCACTGCGAAGTTTGCCAAGAGAAAAAGTATTGGCAACAGTAGTCAAGCTTTTAGAAATTACTAAAATTCGGGTAGGTAATCAAGAGTATGCCCAAACAAATAAATCTTTTGGTTTAACAACCATGAGAGACCGCCATGTTGATATCTCTGGTTCTAAATTAAGATTTAAATTCCGGGGTAAAAGTGGCGTAGATCATGAAATTGATCTGAGCGATCGCCGTTTAGCAAAAATTGTCAAAAGCTGTCAGGAAATCCCTGGACAAGAATTATTTCAGTATCTTGACAGTGAGGGGAATCACCAACCGATTGACTCTGGTGATGTCAATGATTACTTGCGTGAAATAACTGGTATGGACTTTACTGCTAAGGATTTTCGTACCTGGTTTGGCACTGTTCTGGCAGCGCAGGAGTTATATGATTTAGGAACATTTGAATCACAAACAGCAGCCAAAAAAAACGTTACCCAGGCAATTAAAAATGTAGCTCAAGAATTAGGTAATCGTCCTGCAACTTGTCGGAAATATTATGTACATCCAGGCGTAATTGAAGCATATATGGATGGCTCGCTTTTGCCAACTATGGAGCAAAAATTGCAGCAAAAGCAAGCCATCTCATCAACAGAATTAAATCCACAAGAGCAAGCAGTAATTGAAATTCTCTCGCAGGCAGTCTTGGTATAGCTTGAGCAATAACCAAAAACCTGGCTGACTCTAATAGAGTAGGAAAATGTTAAACATTAACATTATGCGATGCACTAGCACCTGCTGCTTTTCTAGGGATAAGCAACCCATAGTAACCAGCAGCGATCGCAGCTAAGGCATTGAGCCAAACATTGTTACCGAACAGAGGCATTAAGCCAAACATCGTTTTACCAAAAGGCAGTAATCCCATGATGGCGATGATGATATAGGCAACTGCAAAAGTCGCGTTGAAAAGTCGCGCACTAGTGGCACTGGTATAGGAAGCAATTCCTAACAAACCCACTGCACAGTGTACAAGGTTATGCAAGAAGTTAGTGGGAAAAAGTCCAAATACGTAGCCAAATCCCGCAGAATAGGCTCCAGGAGCAACATCAGCAGGAATATAAGATGCTGTTGTTCCTGGTAGTGAAACAAAAGCTGGTATAAATCCAGCCAGACCTAGAATGAGATAGAGAATTCCGATAGTTAAAGCACAGTAACGCTCTGTCATTTTTGCCGCGTTAATGTTTTCCATTGTATTACCCCTAATTTGTGGAATAGACCTTTGGTATGAATCTTTAAAAAGAAGGCAGAAGGCAGGAGGCAGAGGGGGTAAGGTTTTTTCATACTTGGTGGTGAAATTTTTTATCGAGACTTCCCTCTTTGTGCCTACCTACAGAAGCTGCTTTGCGTCTACGTACTTCTGCCTTGCTTTTGTAATACTTTCCATTCAACTCAAATACATTTTATTTATCTCTATCAAAAGGAAGGATTGAAAATTACCAATCGGTATCTTTATTTCTATGCCAGACTCAGGTTTTAGGAGTTGCAAAGTTAATTTACTGTGCAACTGTTACGCTACTACTTCACAAGCAGCCGCGATCACTTTTTTAGCTGGATTTTGCCGCCGATGCTCAAAGCCTAAAGTTTTTCTGTTCGGTTTTTTCTGACACGAGCCACTAATAACTACTTTTTTAGGTCAAATCTCTTCTAATCTGAGTTAACGCCTGTTGTAAACCTTCACTGTGAATCCAACCAACAAACCCGCCGTAAATCATTCTGTCACTGCGATCGCCTAAAAAAACATGGTCAACGCCAAGGAGGTTTTGCCAAGTCCTCACCACTGTCCCATCCCTGAGCCTCATAATTGGATGAGAACTCTTAAAATCTCTGTGGTGGGCGCGAGTCATACCAGGGACATTTTCTAAAATAGCGATCGCTTCTTTAGCATCATCTGTTGTACTAAAGTTAACCACCGTTGTACAACCGCATCCGTCAGTGACAGTCGTCTTGAGTCTATCTTTCATGTCACCATCAAACAGCGACAAAGACTCTATCTCTTCTAGCAATTTGCCATGTGGTTCATTCTGTCGGCGCTGGCAATAAATTGCTGTGAGAAAATCCTCAAGACTGACTTTTGCCAAAGCATCGGTAATCAAACCTGTCAGTCCCAAAACTGCAATTCCACCCAATATACCCGCAGGCCCACCCAGAAAAGCTAAAGCTGCTGTAATGGCTGCTGCACCTGTTAAACCTGTAGCTGCCATTGTGATGACTAATATCACACCAGGTAAACCTAAAGCTGCTACTTTTTTGACAATTTCATCCATCAGTATATAACCTCTAGTAAAATGACTTCATAGAAGCGATCGCACTTCTTCAGAAGCCATTTTACTATCAAATATCAAGTATATTTTTACACTATTCTACAGTTACGCTCTTCGCAAGATTACGGGGTTGGTCGACATCTAAACCACGCCGGGCGGCGATATGATAAGCCAGTAATTGTAAGGGAATCACCGTCAGGATGGGAGAAAGTAATTCATCTACAAAGGAGACAGGAATTAAATCATTAAAAATTTCTCCTGCTTCTCCATCTTTAACGGGGGTAACGCCAATTAAGCGAGAATCACGGGCTTTGGCTTCTTGGGCGTTGGAGATCACTTTTTCATAGACACTACCAGGCATAGCGATCGCTACTACTGGCACTTTTGCATCTAGTAAAGCAATGGGGCCATGCTTCATTTCTCCGGCTGGGTATCCTTCCGCATGAATGTAGCTGATTTCTTTTAATTTCAATGCCCCTTCCAAAGCAATCGGGAAGTTTATCCCCCTACCCAAAAAGATAAAATCTGTGGTTTCAGCAAATTCATGTGCTAATTGTTCAGTTAATTTTTCCTGACTTTCCAAAGTTGCTTCTATTTCTTTGGGAATCTGTCGTAATCCTTTGAGGATATCTTCTAAGCTGTCATGGGGGAGGGTTTGGCGACTATAAGCCAAATCCAAAGCTAAAGCGTAAAACGCCATCAATTGAGCAATAAAAGTTTTGGTCGCTGCTACTCCAATTTCAATACCAGCAAGGGTATTAATAATATGGGGAACTATATGCCCCAAACTACTTTCGGGACGATTAGTGATGCCTAACAGTCGCGCTTGATACTTTGGTTCTCGACCCTGGCGACGTTCCTGTTCCATTGCCAAGGCTGCTAGTGTATCAGCAGTTTCACCTGATTGAGTAACGCCAATAGTTAGGGTATTGGGTGTCAGGGGTGAGGGAGCGTAGCGAAATTCAGAGGCATACTGTACCTGAGTAGGAATTTGTGCTAGTTGTTCGAGTAAGTATTTACCGACTAAGGCAGCGTGCCAACTAGTACCACAAGCTACAATTTGAATTTGTTCTATATCTGCGTAAAATTCACTTGGTAAACCAATATTAATTGGAGAATTTCTACTGTTTTCTGGATGCCAATCAGTGTTAAAGTACGCTTCTAAAGTTGCCCGCACTACTCCTGGTTGCTCATAGATTTCCTTGAGCATGAAGTGCTTGAATCCTTGTTTTTCGACCATCATTGGATTCAAACTGAGTAAGCGGGGGTGTTTTTTTAACCTCTGACCAGCAAAGTTGTAAATTTCTACGCCCAAAGGAGTAAGACGGGCCAATTCGCCATTTTCTAGGGGTAGTACTGCCCTAGTATAGGAAATAATCGCTGGAGTATCGGAGGCGCAGAAAAACTCTCCTTGCCCAAAACCAATGACTAGAGGAGCCTGTTGACGAACGACAATTAATTCATCAGGGTAGTCAGCACTGATAATCGCGATCGCAAACGCACCTTGTAATTCGTTAACAGCTTTTCGCACAGCCTCCAAAAACAGAGAATCAGAATCAATCTGTCCCAAGGCCATTTCTTCCTTGAGAAATTGAGCGAGAAGGTGGGGTATAACTTCTGTATCTGTATCTGAGCCAAACTGATGTCCTTGGTTTTTAAGCTGTTCGCGTAGTTCGCGGTAGTTTTCCACAATGCCATTTTGTACCACAGCTACGCGCATTGCTGTATCCATATGGGGATGAGCATTATACTCTTCTGGTTTGCCGTGGGTAGCCCAGCGAGTATGACCAATGCCAATTTGGGCAGGAGTTTGTAAATGTTCTAACTTGGAACGTAGGTTAGATAGTTTGCCTTTAGCTCGGACACAATGAACTTCTTCTTCCCAAATCGTAGCAACTCCAGCAGAATCGTAACCTCGATACTCCAGTTTTTCCAGCCCAGATAAGAGAATTTCTGTCGCCGCTTGAGTTCCTACATAACCGACGATACCGCACATTACTCACACCACTACAATTTTCAGGATGATTAAATCCAGTATAGATGCTAAGTAGGGGGGAGTGAGGAGGTGGGGAGATAGGGAGGTGGGGGGAGTAGAGAAATAATTATTAACTACTAACCACTAACTACTAATGTACAGACGCGAGGAACCTCGCGTCTCTAACTACTAGCCAATGATAAATGACCAATGACAGTTAATATAAATGCTAAGATTTTTTAATATTTATAAAATACTATAAATTTATAGGATAGACATTTTTCACCCATCTGAATAGAGAGGCGATGTAATGTCTACCCTACCCTTTAAAAAAGTTTGCTAATTAATAAAGTGACTGCTCCCACACCGACCTGACACAATTAGGTATGGTGTGGGCTTTTTCTGGCTTTTAATAAGCCAGACCCATGCTGCGAGTTGTTTCCGCTCCTAGATAAACCCGGATGCTCAAGAAGTCAGTGGGACAAGCAGTTTCACACCGCTTGCAACCCACACAATCTTCTGTACGGGGGGAAGAAGCTATTTGTCCAGCTCTACAGCCGTCCCAGGGAACCATCTCCAACACATCTGTTGGGCAAGCGCGGACACACTGGGTGCAGCCAATGCAGGTATCGTAGATTTTTACGGTATGAGACATTAAAAAACTCCTAAATGAGGTGTTCTTCTGGGCGAAAGAATCATATATCAAGGCTTAGTTTACCGCAGTGGCTTAGCTGTCGTAATCAAAAGGCTACATAACTTTAAACAACGTAATAGGATTGGGGAACTCGGGGTCGCCACGACCGTAGGGAGTGGGGATTAGGGGCAACGGGGATTGGGGTGATCGGGAATCTGGAGGATTCCCCGAGTTTTATCGGAACTTGTTCTGGCGATAGGTATAAAGCCTGACGGTATTCTTGCTCAGCCTCTTTCACCTTAGATAAGACACAGAAGCTAGCACAAACAAGTTAACTTGGTGTTTGATTATGCTAGTAATGTAAAGGAAGTAAATGATAGCAAGCAAATTGCCAGCAGTAAATTAATAAATGCTGCAAAAATTAAAATCAAAAAGCTTTTTCCTTTCATAGGATAACAGCTAAGAGATTTTTTATAAAATCAACGGTTGGTAGGATACTACCAAAAATTACCAACAAGATACCAACTGATTTGGTAAAGCTATGCCAAGAAAAGAACAAGGATGGATTACATTTCAAACCTCTGAGGAGGAGCGAAAAATGCTGGAGGAGTTTTGCCAGCAATCTCAACGCACAAAAACAGAGGTTCTACGGGAATTTGTACGCAGTTTGAACAAAGAGTCTCCAGTATCTTCAGTTTCTCTAGCCCCATTACCAACTCTGCCCAAAGAAGAAGATGCTAGCACTCATTCATCAGAAGTTACTACTCAAAAGAAACCATTAAAAGTTAGTTCCCGAAATGTTCTCAAAGGGGTTGTCACCAAAATTGTGAATGGGCCAGTCAATAGTGAAGTAACACTAGAGATTGTTCACAAAGTCCAGCTAACCTCTGTGATCACCAAAGTCTCAAGTGAAGAATTAGAGCTGGTTGTCGGAGGAGAAGCCTATGCTGTAATTAAATCTACAGACATAGTAGTTGCCAAAGATTGATACTCTCCTGAGTATATTTCAGGTAATTCTTAGTTCGCAATTAAAATTACGGCGTTGCATATTTGTGGGATGATTTTATTTTCTCTTTTAATTGAAAAATTCTTGGCGTTCTTGGCGTCTTGGTGAGTCCACTTGCCGTCTTGGCGGTCTCCGTCAGGTAGACGCAAAGCGGCTTCCCGTAAGGGTTGGCAAGGTGGCGAACCCGAAGGGCAGTTCATTATTCATCCTCATTTTATGCAAGCCAAAATTAATGTTAGAGATTGTTTATAAAGTAAATCTTAAGTTTATAGCATCTGTTGAGTTAAACGTCGTAGCATCAAGCGTGTCATAGCTGCACAAATAACAGCCTCATTGATTTCAGGTAACTGCCCATAATCGATGACCAATCGTCGTTGTTGATAAACCAAGCGAAAGTACGTTCAACTACCCAACGATGAGGTAACACCTCAAAGGTTTGACTTTGGCGTTTGACCACTTCTACCTTAGTGCCAAGTAAATTCTCAACTGCCTGAGCAAATCGCTGATCACTGTAACCTTGATCAACTCAAATCAGAACTAAACGAGGTAGAAGCTCGACCAGTTTAATGATTGTCTACTCGGCATCCGTTAAGTCGCTCAGATAACTTTCACCACCCCGCATTGCTCTGTCAGTAATAGTATTATTTATGACTCTTAATCCTTTTGCCTTACACCCTGGTTTTCTTTAACTTCTTTTTATAAACAATCTCTTAGCCTAGCAGTGTTTACTAATTTTTGACTCTATAATCCTTGGTGTCTTTGTGCCTTGGTGGTTAAATATCTCGAACCAAAAGTCACCAAAACACAAAGCTTTTTCGGACTTGAGTGTAGATTCACTTTATAAAAATTATTTAGAAAAGTTAGGTTCTTTGATTTCAGGCCAATTCTCAAAATTTCGTCTTACCCAATCCATCCCAACTTCGTTATTAAGCTTAATTTTCTGAGGAGTATTTGGATAAATTTTTTGCAAAATATCTGTATCTTGTTCGACAACAACTTTGGCAAAGTTAAGAATACTTTTACTAAATATTTTAAATACTGGATGTTTAGGTTTTCCAAACATTAATATATATGTACGTGTTCGCATTTGTGATTCTGGGATAAATAAATGGCATTGGGCTACTTTACCAATCGCTGTTTCACCATGAAAAATGACTAAAGACGGAAAGTGATTTTCTAAATGCGCTTTCAGTTCTTTTGGTAATAACAGCAAATCTGGCTTTTTAATTTTTGCACCTAAGTTTGTCGGTGCTGTTGGCATATTATAAAAAGCGTGAGATTCATGCCCGTTATCGATAAATTGATCAAAGTTTACTTCTGTGATCCGAAAAAGAGGACGATGAGTACCATTTTGATGGTTATAGTCATGCATATTCAGCAGCATAGACAGTAAATCTGTCTTGACGCTTGTGTCTGCTGTATAACCGATAAAGTCATACTCAACAGCAATTTTATTTAAAATATTAGGAATTTGTGCTTTTGGTTCTTGTCCACCATAAGACCAAATAAAATCTCCTTGAATAATTAACTCCAATGGTTGCAGTTGTGATAAGGTTTTCTTTTTTGAACCAGGCAAAATAGTGCAACCTTCACTGTCAAATTCTAAGGCGTGAAACGGACAAACTACTACGCTACTTTTATCTTTTTTTTGCTCACACCAACCTTCTGATAACATTGCTCCCATATGGGGACAGGCGTTTGGTAAGGCGTTAATTTTACCTGTTGCATCTTTCCACAGGACATAGTCTGAGCCGTAGAGAGAAAATTTTTTCGGCTTATTAATCTCCAACATTGATTTATGTGCCATTAACCAGGGAGCGCCAGACAGCATAGATTTCATTTGATTATCCTTTTATTAATTAATTTTTTAATTAGTATGTATCAGTATAGTTTATAGTGTCAAGTATTAATTAATTTTTTAATTAAATCTATAATACCAATGTATCAGGATAGGCTATAAAAGCACGTTCGTAGAGAGTTTTGATAGTAGTGGTTCGTTCAGCTAAAATAAGACACTCGTCTAACAACAGTCGTTCAGTCCGAGATCCGGAGGCGACAAAAAAACATATTTTGGATGCAGCCGAAGCAGAGTTTGCTAAGCGTGGGTTGAGTGGCGCGCGCATAGAGGCGATCGCTAAAGGTGCTGGCGTAACTACAGCGATGATCCACTATTATTTTGAGAATAAAGAAGGGTTGTATAAAACAGTGTTGCAACGTCCGGCAACGGAAATGCATGATATGCTTGAGCAACTTGATCTCGAAAAATTACCACCCCAAGAAGCACTGAAGACTGTAGTGAGGGTAGCGATCGCTTACGAAGCGGCTCATCCTTTTCGGGGAATGCTCTGGTTTCAAGAAGCAAATCAAAATCAAGGCAAATATTTTAAATTAGGCAACTGGCAAAAAACCTTTGCCTTCATTACTAAAGTATTAGAACGGGGTATGGCAGAGGGGATTTTTCGTCAATTCGATCCGTTTCTCATTTGTTTACAAATTGCTGGTATCTGTACTTTTTACTTTAATGCTCATGAGAATATTAAACATCTCACACCAGATGTTGATAGGCTGAGTTCAGAAATGGTTGAAAAATATACTCAAGAAGCAATTAATTTAATTTTGGCAGGAGTGGGAGTTGAGATGGGAGATGGGGGAGTCAGAGGAGTGTGTAGACGCGCAAGCGACTTCCCGCAGGGTGGAGTGGGGGGAGTGTGAGGAGTGGGGGGAGAATAACTTAATGACAATTGACTCTTGACCCTTGACTATTGACCAATGAGCAAAACCATCGTTGTGAAAATCGGCACTTCTAGTCTGACTCAACCAGAAACTGGACAATTAGCAATTTCCACTATTGCAACTTTAGCGGAAACTCTCTCGCATCTGCGGCGACAGGGACATCAGGTAATTTTGGTTTCTTCTGGGGCTGTAGGAGTGGGTTGTGCGCGCTTGGGTTTAACAGAAAGACCAAAAGCGATCGCACTTAAACAAGCAGTAGCAGCAGTGGGACAAGGACGGTTGATCCGCGTCTATGATGATTTATTTACCACCCTGCAACAGCCAATAGCTCAAGTATTGCTGACTCGTAGTGACTTGGTACAGCGTAGTCGCTATCTGAACGTTTACAACACCTTTAAGGAATTGCTGGAACTAGGTGTAATTCCTGTGGTCAACGAAAATGACACCGTAGCAGTAGAGGAACTAAAATTTGGTGATAATGATACTCTATCTGCTTTAGTTGCTAGCTTAGTACATGCAGATTGGCTATTTTTGCTCACTGATGTAGATCGACTTTACTCTGCCGATCCTCGTTTTGTACCTGATGCTCAGCCAATTGCCCTAGTTAGTAGTATCAAAGAATTAGAAGAACTACAAGTGCAAACAGGCACTCAAGGTTCTCAATGGGGTACAGGTGGTATGGTAACGAAAATTTCCGCAGCACGAATTGCCACTGCTGCTGGTGTTCGTACCGTAATTACCGAAGGTAAGTGTCCCCAAAATATAGAAAAAATCTTACAAGGTGAACCAATAGGAACTCATTTTCAACCCCACTTAGAACCAACATCTGCCCGTAAACGCTGGATTGCCTACGGTCTAGTGCCTTCTGGAAAATTGTATTTAGACGAAGGCGCTGTAGTCGCAATTTCCCAAGCAGGCAAATCTCTATTAGCTGCTGGTGTTACTGCCTTAGCAGGCGAATTTGATGCTCAAGATGCTGTAGTGTTATGTGACTCTAAAGGTAACGAAATTGCAAGAGGAATTGTCAATTACAGCAAAGCAGAACTACAACAGATTTGCGGGCGGCACTCCAGTGAAATTCCGGCAATTTTAGGGTATGAAGGTGCAGAAACTGTAGTCCACCGGGATAATTTGGTTTTGACTTAGTACGAAATTGGATAAATCTATAGCGGAATTCTGCTATCTGGTGCGCCAAATTTTGCGTACCTAAAAAACATCATAGCTTTTTTAAACGCAGAGGTACGTAGAGTTAGCGCACCAGGTAGCAGAGTGTAACCGGATTTTTTCGCTACGAATTTATGATATTTTGTACTTGGATATAGTTAACCTATGCAACTTTTATAATTAACACCACGATATTTAAGTTGAAAACATTGTTGGTTTATGGTATTTTTAGCCTGATGAATTTCGTAAGGAACTCCTCGATAATTATATTTTTGACTATTATTTGATACTGGTAATTGAGTAGCTTGAGATTGATAACGAATACCACGATAAGATAGATGCATATTTCCTCTAGAAATTAGTGATTTTTTGATTAGTTGCTATATAACTAATCAAGCTCTTCTGAGGATTTTACGAAAAAATTTTATGAATTTATGTAAACTAATAGAGGACAAAAGATTAGTTATTAGTTGATAACTAATAACTGTATAGACGCGATGTTCCTCGCGTCTCTAACTGATAACTGTCTTACCTTGTCAGCAACTTTCGTCGCAGTTGATCCAAAGCACTACAAGCACTGAGATGACGAATTAAAGATCTACTCCGCCCTGCACCCCAACGATATTCAAAACTCTCCACTTCGCCGTTTGGTTTTGCCAAACCAATGTAAACTAAACCTACTGGCTTAGTCTCAGTCCCACCAGTCGGTCCAGCAATACCAGTAATACTCAGTCCCCAATTAGTGCTAAGACGCGATCGCACACCCAGCGCCATTTGTTCTGCTACAGTAGCACTAACCGCCCCAAATTTTGCTAAATCTTCAACATTGACACCTAAGAGATTAATTTTGACTGAGTTATCGTAGGATATTACTCCACCCCAGAAGTAATCAGAACTACCAGAAATTTCTGTTAACATCTGCCCTAGTCCCCCACCAGTACAGGATTCTGCTACAGCAAGGGTTTCTTGGTCTCTACGCAGTAAATCACCAACAACGGAAGCAAGGGTGTCATCATCAGCACCGTAATAATCCAGTCCAGCAATATCTTGGAGTTGTTTCTGTACAGGGGCAATTAATTCTTGTGCGGCGGTTTCAGAAGCGGCTTTTGCTGAAATCCGTAACTTGACTTCTCCCTTGCTAGCATAAGGGGCTACAGTTGGATTGGTTAAATTAAGATAAGCAGCGACTTTTTCTGCTAAAGCAGATTCAGCAATGCCCCAAAACTTTAACATCCGACTGTAAATAGTTTCCTTACCCCAACCAAGGTTTTGCAAATAGGGTACTGCGGTTTCTTCCCACATCCGTTGCATTTCGCTTGGTACACCAGGGAAGGTAAATATTGTTAATCCTGGTTGGGGTTGCCAGATGATACCTGGTGCTGTACCAGTATGATTAGGTAATATCTCTGCTCCTTTAGGTATCAAAGCTTGCTTGCGATTGCTGGGTGACATTTGCCGACCGCGTTGAGCGTATTTACGGGCAATATCTTCGATAATTTCAGGGTGTTCTACTAAAGGAGTGTTAAAAAAATCGGCAATAGTTTCGCAGGTAAGGTCATCTGGTGTCGGGCCAAGACCGCCTGTAAAAATTAATATTTCTGCTCTTTGAGTTGCTATTTCAATAACATGCTTGAGTCTTTCGGGGTTATCTCCTACGACTGTTTGATAGTAGTGAGGAATCCCTAATTTTGCTAATTGTATTGCCAAATATTGAGCATTGCTGTTAAGGATATTTCCCAACAGCATTTCAGTACCAACACAAATAATTTCTGCACTCATGAGAGGAATTAGGGATTGGGACTAGGAATTGGGGATTAGGAGGACAAGGAGGACAAGGGAGAATGATTTAACAAGTCTCTTCCCAATCCCCGATCCTGATCCCCAATCCCCTATTTTAGGCTAACGCTGGTACAGGAATTATCAAGTGCGGGTACAAGGGGAAGCGATCGCACAGTGCTGCTACCCTTCGCCGACAATCAACAGCAACACTTTCGGAATCTGGGTTTAATAGGCGATCAGCAATAATATTACCAATCTCTGTAAAGTCTGCCACTTCCAGACCCCGTGTGGTCATAGCTGGAGAACCTAATCTCAAACCACTGGTAACAAATGGTGACTCTGGATCAAAAGGAACTGTATTTTTGTTAGTAGTGACATTTACCACACTTAGATACTGTTCCGCTTGTTTACCAGTCATGCCTATGCTACGTAAATCTACGAGAATAAGATGATTGTCTGTTCCATTAGATACTAACTTTAAGCCACGATTTTGGAGTTGCATAGCCAAGGCGCGGGCATTGTCAATAACTTGAGCAGAATAAGTTTTAAATTCTGGTTTTAGTGCTTCTCCAAAAGCTACTGCTTTAGCAGCGATAACGTGTTCTAATGGTCCACCTTGAGTACCAGGGAAAACAGCTTTATCTAGTTTTTTACCCAATTCCGAATCATGGGTCATAATCAAACCACCTCTAGGCCCCCGTAGGGTTTTGTGGGTAGTTGTTGTTACGACATCACAATAAGGGATGGGGTTGGGGTGTAAGCCAGTAGCAACTAAACCGGCAATATGGGCAATATCTGCTAGTAAGTATGCACCAACTTCATCAGCAATACTGCGGAACTTTTCAAAATCAATGACACGAGGATAGGCAGAATAACCACAAATCAAGAGCTTTGGACGCTCCCTTAGCGCCAGCTCTCGAACTTGGTCATAGTCTAGTTGTTCTGTTTGTTGACTAACACCATAATGAACAACCTTAAACCATTTGCCCGACACATTCACAGGTGAACCGTGGGTGAGGTGTCCGCCGTGAGACAAGTCCATCCCCATGATCGTGTCTCCTGGTTCTAGCAGACTTAGAAAGACGGCAAAATTTGCTTGTGCGCCAGAGTGGGGTTGTACGTTTGCATGAGCAGCACTAAACAGTTGTTTAGCGCGATCAATCGCTATTTGCTCTATTTGGTCTATAAATTCACAACCGCCATAGTAACGTTTACCTGGCAAACCTTCAGCATATTTATTTGTCAGTACTGAACCTTGTGCAGCCAGTACAGCCGCAGAGGTAAAGTTTTCACTTGCAATCAACTCCAAATGGTCACGTTGACGTTGTAGTTCTTTGTTGATTAAATCCGCAACAGCAGGATCATAGGAGGAAAGAAAATCTGAATTAGTCAGAGTCACTTTTAGCTGTCCTTAATGGCAATTTGTATCCAAGTAGGTTGTTGGTTATTACTAGTTACTAGTTAGTAGTTAGTAGTTGACCACTAACCACTAACGACATGTTTATTTACGCCAACCTATTTATCAAGTATGAACCATTGCTGGTATTTATTGGTTCTCATGAATTTATGTATTAGTTTTTACTACAAAAAAGATTATCCAACATACAATTAACTTAAAACCTACTAAAACTAGTTTTCTTGGGTTGTTATTAACTGCATATTTTCAAACTAAGTTTGGAAACTGAGCAATAGATATCTGATGGATTTAACAGATAAGTGATCTCGCAAGTGTAGGAGATAGATTGTTAAATACAACTGCTACTAAATTAGAATCTACAATCCACAATATCAACTTTAGAGGAAATACAGGGAACTATTGAGGAGTTTCAGGAGGGATTGGATGCTAGTAATTTTAATGGAGGATCAGATCCTTGCCCCTCAGCAAGTTTGTCAATCTTGTTTACTCGCTGATAGTAGTGGTCAACCTCGTTGGCGTCAAGGTCAACTACGCTGTGGTCATACAGTTAGTAAAATATCTGAGCGTCAACCAGTTCAGTATGAGTGTATGATGGGTTTTCGCATTGTTAATATAGAATGAAGCTAATTTAGTGGAAATAATCAACTACTCAACTGCGTTATTCTAGGTTCATGTGACTATTGAATTTTAACCATAGGAGAGCGCAGTATGACTTGGCGTGGGTCTACAACAGTTAAAGACAGGATTTTTGCTTGTTTGCCTTATTTGCTTCCTGTTGTTGAAGTTTTTGCATATGGTCAATTTTTTCTCACCCAGTTTCCACCTGTGCAATTTTTATTTTTGCCCTTGCTGCCATTATTGAGAATTTATTATGGCGTTCGTTATGCTGGATTGATTATTTTCTTTGCTTTATTTATCTTTGTAGTGCGAAACGAAAAAATCAGTCATTTTATTCGTTTCAACACTATGCAGGCAATTCTGCTGGACATTATAGTTTTCTTGTTTGGTATCCTAACTGATGTTGTTGGATTGCTTCCTGCTGGAGATTTTGCCGTCCAGACTTTATACACTACTGTTTTTCTAGGCATAGTGGCAGCATGTGTATATTCTATGATCCAGTCGCTGTTAGGGCGTTACGCAGAAATTCCCGCCATTTCTGATGCAGTATACATGCAACTACCACGCTAGCTATCAACTACCGCTACTGTGTTTTCCAAGCGACCAATGCCTTCTATTTCTACACGGACGCGATCGCCTATATTTAGAGATCCAACTCCCACAGGCGTACCTGTCAGCACAACGTCCCCCGGTAATAGTGTCATGATCTGACTGATGTAAGACACAAGGTAGTCTGGGGGAAAGACCATTTGGTCTATAGTGGCAGATTGTACAGGAGTAGGCTCTTCATTTAAGAAAGTCTGTAATCTGGCTCCTGGGCTTAATTCACGGACAATCCACGGGCCAAGGGGACAAAACGTATCAAAACTTTTTGCTCGTGTCCATTGACTATCTTTCTTTTGTAAATCTCGCGCTGTAACATCATTGGCGATGGTATAACCCCAAATTTTCATCTGGGCTTCTTTAGGTGTGCAATTAAAAGTGCGATCGCCAATAACTAATGCTAATTCTCCTTCATAGTCTACTCGTTGTGACTGTGATGGATATTGAATTTTTGCTAACGAAGCAATTACAGATGTGGGCGGTTTGAGAAAAATTAGTGGTTCAGCAGGTACCTCAGTTCCCATTTCCGCCGCATGTTCCGCATAATTTTTGCCGACAGCTATGATTTTTGAAGGTGCACAGGGAGCCAATATCTCATAATCATCTGGTTCTAAAATCAAATCCGTAGGTTGACCTTGTAACCAGGGTGGAGCATCCAGCACCTGCACTTTCATGGAAAGTTGTAGCAAACCATAGTAAATCTGCCCTTCTGGATTTTGAACTCGCACAAAGCGCTGCGCCATAACCTTGATTAATACCTCTATTTGTAATCAAATCGCTTCTCAAGTCAATTGTCTACAGTCCAAAGTCTATAAACTCATGACTAACTTTTACCAGTATCAGAAGTGGTGTGCCGAATTACCTAATTAGCAAGGGCAAAAGACATGAGGCGAGTTGAAACTGTATGCAGTTTCAGCTTGATCTCTCGCACATAAAATCCAAAATTGTTATTACTCACCTCCTTGTTGAATCATATTTTAATTTCAGTCTTAAAAAACGCTACACTCAGAAATTGTGTAAAACTCCCAAATATTAAAAATGGGATTTCACACTGCACAACTTTCCTGTATGATCGTAGTTCCTTGTTGCTGTATATACAAATAGGTAATTGTATAAATTAATACGATAAATTCCTATTGAATCAGCAGCCACATAGTCCATAAGGAGATGGAAAACATGCAAACTGTTTATGAAACAATGTACATCCTGCGTCCTGATTTGGGGGATGAACAGGTAGAGCAAATCATTTCTAAGTATGAGAACTTGCTACGGGAACAAGGAGCTGACAATATCCAAAGTCAAAATCGAGGCAAGCGTCGTTTAGCTTATGAAATTAAAAAGCAAAGAGATGGCATCTATATCCAGCTGAACTATACTGGTCCAGGCAAAATGATTGCGGTGTTAGAACGTGCCATGCGTCTGAGCGAGGAAGTGATTCGCTACCTAACAATCAACCAACAGGTACAAGAGCCAAAAGCCTCTACAGAAGCAGCATAGGTGGTTAGTGGTTAGTTATTAGTGGTTAGTGGGTATAGACGCTATGTTCCTCGCCTCTGTACATTAGTGGTTAGTGGTTAGTTGTTGATAGATTATATTGTTTGCTAGAACACAGTAACTAATTACCACTATCCACTATCCAGTACAGATGCAATGTTCCTCCCCTCTCTACCTACTAAGCACTATCTACTAACGACTAACTATTTATTTTCAAAAAAGTAAAAAAAAATTCGTTTTTCCACTTGCCGATTTCTCCGGGAATGCTAAATTAACTAGTACTTGGAAGTACTAGCTAAAAGCAGTACAACCGCGTTTATACCTAAAAGGGGAAAGATTATTCACTGGAGCTAGTTGCCACTGTGAGCCAAACTGATAACTCCAATATTCAAGCTCTCTCTACAGAAGTATCGAAGTTGCGTCAAGAATTGCAACTTCGTGATCAATTAGTGCAACAGCTGTCTCAAGAACTGTTCCGACTGGTGAAGGGTAACACTAACTTTATGCCCCAGCCAGAAATGTCTGAGCGTTATCAAAGTCAGCTTCAAACATTGCGAGAACAATTACAAGCAGTTGAACAACAAGTAACTTTTTATCAAGAACAAATTGCAACTCGAGACGCCGAAATCTATCAGTTGCGTCAGTCGGTGCAAGAACTAACCGATCGCAGCCGGATGTTAGAGCAAGTAGTACAGGAGTTACCACAAATTTATCGTCGTAAGTTTGAAGAGCGTATGGCTCCTGTCAGAGAAAAAGTAGCAATGCTACAACGAGAAAATCGCCAGTTACAAGCTGAACTGCAAAGCGTGAGTTATCGTTTGGCGCTAAAAACCCGTACAACTTCTCACAGTGGTATAGATCTACCAAATTTTCCGCCGATGGCATCCGATGCAAGTAATATTTCTACTGTGCAAAATGCCTAAACTTTAATTTTGGCTACATCAGCATGTGGCAGGGCAATTTTTATGAATATTAGATAATGGTTGTTTTTGGTTATTTAGTAGTACTGATAGCCAAAATACCAATTACTAAGAGAATCAACAGCTCTAGCCAAAAAGTTTACAGGAAAATTTATTCCCACGCTAGCTATTTCGGGTAGTTTATGAGGTGCGAAAGCCAATACTGCAAAGCCACTGCTTGACTGTGCCAATTTTAAATTTTGGATTTTGGATTAAGGTTTTTCGGTTCATACCCCTTTGTAAGGTGGTACAAATCTAAAATCGCAAATCTAAAATCTCCAAGCTGCATTCCTTCATGAATGCAGTAAATCTAAAATCGCAAATTTAAAATCCAAAGTTGATTGACTTAACCATTAGTTTTCATTTTGTGGAGTGGCACTTTTAACGTACCAGCAACATACTGCTTTTGTTCACAAAACCCGATATTTCTTCTTGATTATCAACAATTTCAAATACTAAATCCAGTTTAGTTATTTCTAAAACTAACCTCACAGGTGTTTGTACATTGCACAGTACCAGACGACAACCATTTTGTCGTGCAGCTTTAAAACCATTAACCAAAGCCACTAAGCCAGAACTATCCATAAAATCCACCTCAGCTAAATCAATTACCCAGAGTTGATCACGTTCTGGTAATAATTCAGCCATCTTTTTGCTTAAAGCCATACCACCCTCTAGATCCATACGTCCTTGAGGTTTAAACAAGACAACTTGGCGTTCTGATATGAGAGTCATAAATGTTCTTTGGGTAATTGAATCAATAAGAAAACAAAAAACAGGCATAAAAACTGCTTTCTTGACAACCGTAAAAATATTGTTTATCCAAAAATTTGGTAACTTACAGCAGTACGGTTGAGACGATTTTTTTCAGTATTCATGCCGTATAATTTTGTCTTAACTTTCCCAATATAGGCATAAGCATCTGAGAATTTCAGTAGTATTCGTATCTTTTACAAAATTTTTATATTTAACCTGGTTGTTTATAAATTTTTAATAAAAAGTTTTCGCTGAATTTCAGTAGGTGTACTGATGTGGTATATAGTTAATCTACAGAAATTATGTCTATTTGCGTCAAAACAAATACTAATATATTTCTAGGTAAAAAATAAATTTTTAAAAAACTCCTAATAATTCAAGCTTTTAAGCAGACTTGATCAGAAAATATCATAATTATTTTGTAGCATTTCTATCCTGTGATTTTATTAAGATTTGGATATTATCTATGTCTTGACTGATGAGTTTGATAAAAATTTTTAAGTTTTACAGATACTTGACTAAAGTTTATGTGATTCTTAAAGGCTCGATTGACACAGCATCAAAAAACAAGCCAATATATAGTAAAAGTAAACATTTGTAAAGGCTGCGGTGCTGAATGTCTTTGGAATTTATCTCGTTAGAAAATATCCAAAGGATTGCTCATGAATATGGATACTGGGCAATTTTTTTCGGAATATTGTTAGAGAACTTGGGCATTCCCATTCCTGGTGAAACCGTAACCCTAGTCGGTGGGTTCCTAGCTGGTAGTCATGAATTAAGTTACTGGCTAGTTCTAGGTGATGCTGTTACGGGAGCAGTGATTGGTGGTATTTGCGGTTATTGGATTGGTAGAACTGGCGGTTGGCCAATGCTAGTGCGGCTTGGCAGCCTGTTTCGATTCTCTGAAGCCCGACTATTGAGTATAAAAGAGCAGTTTAGTGAAAATGCAGCAAAAGCAGTCTTTTTTGGGCGTTTCTTAGCCTTATTGAGAATTTTTGCTGCACCTATGGCTGGTATAGCTGAAATGCCTTTTGGAAAATTCTGTTTTTATAACATATTAGGGGCAACTGCATGGGCTAGTGTGATGGTGACACTATCATTCTTTGCTGGTACAGTCGTCTCTTTAGAACAGTTAGTTGCTTGGGTAAGTAAATTCGCGATCGCTGCCTTACTAATTCTTGCAGCTTTTATCATTATTCCCTTGTGGTTAGAGGCTAGACAAGCTAATAACCCAGCAGGAGAGTGATGGAGTGATGGGGAGTGTGAGGAGTGTGAGGAGTGTGAGGAGTGTGAGGAGAATAATATATATATAACAGTAACTAATTCCCCTTGTCCTCCTTGTCCTCCTTATCCCCTTTCTTTCCCCGATCCCCTATCCCCGAATGTGCTGTGCCCAAATCCGAGTTGGCAGACCCCAAACGTAAATGAAGCCTTCCGCTGCCTTATGATCAAATTTGTCATCGGCTCCGTAAGTTGCCAGGTCAGGAGTGTACAAAGAATTTTCCGAATGACGCCCAACGATGGTAGCGTTACCCTTAAATAACTTCACCCGAATTGTTCCAGACACTTGCTCTTGGGTTTTTTGAATAAAAGCATCTAGGGCTGCTTTCAGGGGGCTGTACCACAAGCCGTTGTAAATCATTTGGCTGTAAGTTTCTTCAATACCCCGCTTGTAATGGGTAACATCTGCTGTGAGAGTCAGACTTTCTAAATCACGATGGGCTTGAATTAATATCACCATTGCGGGAGATTCGTAGATTTCCCGTGATTTAATTCCTACCAAACGATTTTCGATCATGTCGATGCGCCCAACACCGTGATTTCCTGCAACTTGGTTGAGTTGTTCGATTAATTCAATGGGTCTTTTTGTTTCACCGTTGAGGCTGGTAGGAATACCTCTAGTAAAACCAATTTCAATATATTCTGGTTCGTTAGAAGTATCAGCGATCGCTTTTGTCAATAAATAAATTTCTTCTGGTGGTTCCATTATGGGATCTTCCAGAATACCTGCTTCGATACTCCGACCAAGTAAATTGCGGTCAATACTGTAAGGAGAAGACTTTTTCACAGGTGCAGGAATGCCAAACTTTTCTCCGTAGGCAATAGTTTCTTCACGACTCATACCCCATTCTCGTGCAGGTGCAAGAATTTTCAGATTGGGGTTAAGGGCTGCAACAGATACATCAAAACGCACCTGATCGTTACCTTTACCAGTACAGCCGTGAGCGATCGCATCAGCACCGTATATTTCTGCTGTTTCTACCAAAACCTTAGCAATTAAGGGACGGGCTAAGGCTGTTGCCAGAGGATAACGATTTTCGTAAAGCGCATTGGCTTGAATGGCAGGAAATGCATAATCTTTTACAAAAGTGTCTTTGACATCTGCCACTAATGACTCACTCGCACCTGATTTTAGGGCTTTTTCTCGGACTGGTTCTAATTCATCTCCCTGGCCCAAGTCTGCTGCGAGGGCAATTACTTCTTCTACGCCCCACTCATGCTTGAGGTAGGGAATGCACACCGATGTATCTACTCCGCCAGAATATGCCAGGACAACCTTTTTGGCACGACTCATCAGCTTCTCCAGTCAAAAACAAATAATCGAGTCAATATTATATCCAATTGACACTCACCTGGCTAAAGCTAGAGTGATTCTTAAGTTTACAAGTACACTAAAACATCAAAAACATAAGTTTTTAGGAAATAATGGAACCGACCATCGACCAACTTAAAGCTTTTTTCCGATTATGCGTTCGCACAAGCAACCTGCTACGGAATATAGAATTAGTTAGATTTGATCAAAGAACAGGCAGAATCGTAGTTTGAATTGGGGAAACCATCCAAGTAGAAATTCTTAGTAATGGAGAGGAGATCATAGGATGAACGACTATTTAAATTTGTCAGAGAAAGAACTACGGGAATATGTCAAAGCCAATCCTCAAGATGAAGAAGCATTTCAGCATTTCCTCAGCATCATAAGAGCCAAGCCAGGGCGGGTAGTGGTCAGTACTGATGAACAACTAGAGGCAGAGCTTAGAAAAAGACTAGCTCCATAAAATAAAAATTCAAAATCATTATCCACTCCGAGGTATACGCTCAATCTCCGCATATCCACTGAAAATTAATCTTTTTCCTTCGGTTTCTAAGCGATTCAACCGCATCTTGACTCCATCCAAGTCAAAGCGATCCAAATCAACCATGTTATCCAGAATTTCGACTAAGGCCATACTCAAGTTTTGGGAAAGTTCTCGCTGTGCTTCTGGTACGTGTTCAAGCTCAATTTCTGGATTGGTAAAAGAAATACGCCGTCGCCTTTCAATACCCACAGCTACAGTCATACTCATGGGTACGAGTTCACCGTTGTTTAAATCTGCTTTTGCCAAAATTCGCAGGCGATTTTCCGGCAATAGTTCTACTTGAACTTCATTGAAAGAGACTGGCTTACCACCAGATAATGCAGTCAAAGCAGGTAAGGATTGGTTCAACAATCGCTTTGTGACTAGTTCTGCTTTGAATGCTTGGTTGATACCTGCTTGTGTCAATACAACTTGAGCGATCGCTTGTGTCGGTTGTCTCAAACGCAGTTTGCCACTTAAAACAGAGCTAAAGTCAATAGCGACAGCATCGGTTTCTATAAAAATTTCTTCAGCAGCAAAATCTCTACGGATAACCAAGCCCCGGCCTTTCATTGTGAAGCTATCAATACTGCCTTGCAATAGCTTGCTGGAAGGGTGACAGCGGACAAAGACTTCTACTGACTCGCTTTTGGTGAACAGGTGGCGAATTGTTTGGGTAGCAACAGTATTGAGCATCTGTTCTCCCCAGTCTGTGCCTTTTGGATTTGTTAAACCAGTAAGTCCGCCGAACATTGGGTTGATGTCTCTAGAAGTTCTTTGTATTTTTGTAACAAATTGTGAAGATAACAGCAACCATCTAGTGATTGATTGTGCTGATGGTTATGTGTGAGATAGTCGCTTGCATTAGATGCCTGTGAGTCAGAATGATAGACAGTTAATACCTTTGCGTGGTAGCTGGAGCAGTTTGTAGTATTCAATTTAGCGTCATTTCCATGCATTAATTATTCTGTAATTATTTATTTAAATAATCATGAATATAGATTTTTTATATAAAAAGTGATGAATTGTTAGTTTTATCAATGTATGATTTTTACTAGGGTAATTATACTGAAAGTAAAATAGTATTTTCAAGTTTTCTCTGGGAAAATATATAGCCAAATTAATTGTAGTGTTGATTTTTCAATATCAGAAGTCAGGGATGTGGACACCGTGAATTTTCACAACTCAAATAGTATTGCGATCTTTACATCTTTATACACTAATAATATTGCGTTACGTTAGTGCTAACGTAACGCATCTTCATAAATGCTAATTTTCTCAAAATGTTAAGGTATCTCCTCACAATAATTAACTCATCTGTTGCTGTAATTTGTCATGCTCTTGCTGCTCAATCTCATAATTCTTACCATCAATCATGTTGACTTGATATTTGGCATCATGCCCTCCAAATATTCCTAAAAAACCTGGGTCTTCTTTTTCTATTTCTACGATTTCAGAAATTGAATCAGGATTAATTTCAACGCTATGGCCATCTGTTGTTTCTACTTTGATTGTTTTCATAGTGCTACACCCCTGTATTGAGACAGATGAAATAGTAATTTATTCCTAATTTTAGGCTAGCTCATGTATAATTTTGCAGAGAAAATCAGCAGAGTATATTTACAATTAAAATATTGGTCAATCTAATATCAATTCAATAAATATTTATTACAATTCACCAATCTGAAACAATACTGGCAAATCTTTAATAGCTTTTGCTACAAGTGCGATCGCTAAGCATAATTGGTGTAGGTGCGTTACGCTGTTGCTAACACGCCTATCGAATCAAAAATACGGTACAAAGAGTAAAATAAATGGTACGACCGCGCAAAGTATTTGCTCAACATTGGCTCAAAAGTGAAAAGGCACTTGCAGAAATTATTCAAGCCGCAAAATTAAAACAGGGCGATCGTATCTTAGAAATAGGCCCCGGTACTGGCATTTTGACTCGCCGTGTATTACCCTTAGTACAATCTTTAGTTGCAGTAGAAATTGACCGCGACTTGTGCGAGCATTTGGCTAAAGAATTGGGTAAGCGCGAAAATTTCTTGCTTCTACAAGGAGATTTTTTAGAGTTGGATGTACCATCTTTACTAGAAGGCTATTCAGCTTTCCAAAACCCCAATAAAGTTGTTGCTAATATTCCCTACAATATCACCGGGCCAATTATCGAAAAACTTCTGGGTACAATTGCTAACCCCAATCCAGAACCATATGATTTAATTGTTCTGTTGGTACAAAAAGAAGTAGCAGAAAGACTCATAGCTAAACCAGGGTCAAAAGCATGTGGGGCGTTAACAGTGCGGGTACAATATTTAGCCGAGTGTGAATTGATTAGTATTGTGCCAGCAAAGGCATTTTACCCACCGCCGAAGGTAGACTCTGCGGTAGTGCGATTAATACCCAGAAAAATTGAACCCGCAGCCCAAGATCCTCGAAAACTAGAGAGTTTGGTAAAATTGGGTTTTGGAGCAAAGCGTAAAATGTTACGAAATAATTTGCAATCAATAGTAGAACGCGATCGCTTGACTCAATTACTGGAACAATTAGAAGTAAATCCTCAAGCTCGTGCTGAAGAACTTAGCATAAGGCAATGGGTTGCCTTAAGTAATCAATTAGAGGTTAATAGTTAGAGACGTGAGGAACATCGCGTCTGTACATTAATAGTTAGTGGTTAATAGTTAGTAGTTAGTTGTCAATGGTCAATGGTCATTGGTCATTAGCTTTTTCCCTTTCCCTTGTCCCCCTTGTCCCCCCACTCCCCCTACTCTCCCCGTCTCCCCATCTCCGAAAATGCGTAGCTATACTCTCATTGCTCCTGCCAAAATAAATTTATATTTGGAAATCATAGGCGATCGTCCTGATGGTTATCATGAGTTAGCAATGATACTGCAAAGTATTGACCTTGCTGACCAAATTGATATCCATGCAGGTAGTACCGATGCTATTTGCCTTCGCTGTGAGCATCCGCAAGTACCAATAGACAAGAGTAATTTAGCTTACCGTGCTGCGGAACTGATGCTAACAGAATTTCCCGATGCTTATGCTAAGTATGGTGGTGTAGATATTACCATTACTAAACGTATTCCTGTTGCTGCTGGGTTGGCTGGAGGTTCAACTAATGCAGCAGCCGTTTTGGTTGGTATAGACTTGTTGTGGAACTTGGGACTCACTCAGTCAGAATTAGAAGATCTGGGAGCGATTTTAGGTTCTGATGTACCGTTTTGTGTGGCTGGTGGTACTGCGATCGCTACAGGTAGAGGTGAACAACTTTCTACTCTGGCTGGTTTAAACAATATATATATAGTATTAGCAAAGTACCGTAGTTTAGAAGTATCGACAGCTTGGGCATATAAAACCTACCGGGCTTCGTTTGGTAGTTCGTACATCAAAGATAAAGCAAGTTTGACAGCGCGTGCTGAGGCTGTGCATTCTGGAGGAATGGTGAAAGCGATTTTGCATCAAGATGTCAAAGAAATCGCCGAAAGACTGCACAATGATTTAGAAAAAGTAGTATTGCCAGCTTATCCGCAAGTTCTGCAACTGCGTGAGATATTTGCTAGTCAGGAAGATGTTTTAGGTACAATGATGTCTGGATCTGGACCGAGTGTGTTTGCACTGTGCGAGTCTAAGCAGCAAGCAGAACAAGTCCAGCAGCGTGTTAGGGAAGCAATACCTGATGAAGATTTAGAATTGTTTGTGACTGAGTTTGTTACACACGGCATTAAGATAGCATCGTAACAGTTATCAGTTATCAGTCGGGTAATTTTTATGAGTGAACCAGAAGAGACTCAAACGCAAGCTAAAGCCACTCCCTTACGTAGTTTAATTGGTGCTGTGATTTCAGGCGCTTTGGCATTTGCTGCTTATTCTCTCATGAGTGCGATCGCGACTAGTTTTGCTGCTAAGCCGCTTCATTCTGATAATGTAATTGTGCTGAGAATTTCCTCTGCTGTGCGTACTTTAGTTTTGGGTATAGCTGCTTTGGGTTCTGGAGTCTTTGCACTTGTTGCTATTGGTTTGGTAGCTTTGGCTATTCAGTTATTTTTCCAACAACTAGCAAAGCATGAGTCCTAAATTTTAAAAATCGAACACCGTGCAAGGCGATGAACACAGATTTACATTTACTTAATTCATAATTCATAGCGACTTCTCTTTAGCAAACACTCTGCGTTCCTCTGCGTTGACTTAGCGTTCCTCTGCGTTTAAAAATATCATATACCGCTTTGTTGTTTAGTTCAGGGTGACGCAACACTGTTACGACTCACCTCAATTACTTCTGTATACTCAAATTCATTGGGGCTTTGTTTAACAAGAGGATATCTTTCTCCTCCCAATTCTATATAATCTTGTTCGCAATCAGGTTTAGAAGAATAGTAAACCAAGATGTATTCTCTACCAATTCTCTGGGCTATTTCTGCTTCTACCTCACCTCGCCATTGAGTTTTAGTTACTAACACTACTAATTGATTGGCTAATTTAGGAATTATCTTCGCAATCTGGCGGCGATTAATCACATCCAAACTACCAAAAGGTGAATCCATGACTATCGGTAAGGTGCTAGTATCTGGAACCATTAACATTTTTCTTTGACTCCACTCCCTTACCCTGTCGATAATACCGCCGATAAAAGATAAGCTGAGAATTTGATTTTCGCCAGTGGAAGCAGCGACGGGTGCTTCTGTACCTGCTGTCTTTTCCACTAGCATCAGTTCGTATTTGTCGCTGATTTTAGGAATGTAAGGTGTAAATGAGATTTCGCTAAATATTTCTTGAACTCGCTTTTCCAATTGCAAGCGAAATTGTTGTTCTTGACGTGCTTTGACTAAATTTAATCTATCAATTGCATCTTGTGTAGCAGCAATCCGGCGCTGGGCTAGGGCTTGACGTTCTTCATTAAATTTTTGTCTAGTAATTTGTTTATTGAAGCTTTCAATTTCGGTTTTGTAGTTGGCTATTTGCTGTTGATTAGCACCTTGTTCTAAGGTTAAATCAGTAATTTTTTCTTCTATTTCATCTAAGCGTTTTTGTAAGTTACGAATTTCTTCACTAGGATCTTTTCGCAACCTTTCTTGGATGTTATCTAAATCTGCTTCGATTTGAGATATAGTTTGTCGTAACTGATTAATTCCTGCTTGTTCTCTATCAACTTCTTCCCAAAATCCTGTTGCTTGTTTATCTATTTCATCAACTTGAGCATTCATCCGAATCGCAGTTTCTTCTACCACTGATGAACCTGCTTTTTCTAGCAAGTTTTTAACATTTGTGTGTGCGTGAGTTCCTTGATGCAATGGAGTACCACAAATACAATGTTGAGAATCGAGTAAATCATGGATGAATTCCCGCGATATGCCAGAAGTTAATTCACCTCGTTGCTTAAAATCTTCAATGATTTCTCGGAAATGAGATGTAGTTTCTGAGAGTAAGACTGTATAACCACGTGTGGAAATCGTTTTTTTCAGCGCATTCCACTTTTTTTTTAGTTCTTCTTGATTTAAAGCTTTTTGTGATTCTAAATCCTGTCGTCTTTCTTGTAATTCTTTGGCAGCGCTAAGTTCTCGCAAACGATTATTAGTTTCTTTTTTAATAGTTTGTTGATATTCTAATTCTTGTTTAATCTCTGTTTGCCGTTTATTAATTCGCTCAATTTCTTGCTCAATTTTAGCTTGCTGTTTGAGAAGCTGTTTAGTTTCGGAATCACCAATAACTTTTAACTCACTTTCGAGAGTTTTTTTAGCTTCGCCTAAATGTCTAATTGAGCGATTAATTACCTCAACTCCCAGTAGAATTTTTGTAGCTTCGGCAATTTCAGCCTTTTTATCAGAACGGACAATATGTTCTATACGCTCTCCATCAAAAAAGAAATATTGATGTAAGCTGTTAGGTAAAATTTGATTAATAATATCTTCTAAGTTTTGATTGGGTGGGACAAAATACCAAGAGCCATCATCTCTGCCTACCCACATACTCAATTCTGTTTTACCAGGTTCCAAGTCACTTTCATTTTTATAAACCCGACAAGCACGTTTAATACGGTAACGTTTATTATCATGTTCCCAGACAATTTCTACCCAACATTCTACAGGTTGCCCAATTTTTGCCTCAGCGATCGCTCGCTTATTTACTAACTGTTCTGCTGAAGCAAAAGCAGCACTAAATTTTTCGTATAATACCCAAGTAAATGCGTTCAAAAAATTAGTTTTACCTGCGCCATTATTACCATGAATTACTGTCGTGTTGCAAATATCTCCATGAGCAAATATGATTTCTGGGGTTTTTCCATAGAAGGAGCGAAAGTTACACAGCTTAATGGAAATGAGCTTCATCGCACAGCATCCTTCACAATCCTTAAAATATCATCATTGATGTGGCTGTTACTTTTTTTATCTAACCTGGTTTTTTCTAATTGCCATACTTGTTCGATGATTTGCCGTACTTCTGGAGGAGCTGTTACTATTGGTTCTTGAACATCATCTATATTGGGCTGATGATTCATTACTTGCTTATTTAGATGACAATGTAATTTTTTATATTTTAATCACGGATAATCTAGCGATCGCATCCGTAGAGGTACTGTCTCTTTTACATCATTGTTAGTGGTTTTTGGTTCGTAGTTAGTAGTTAGTAGTTAGTAGTTGCTTGGTTATTTACCACTCCTCACACCCCACCCTTACCTTAAGCCGCGCAGGGCGCGTCTACACACTCCCACCTCCCTACCTCCCCATCACCCCATCACCCCATCACCCCCTCACCCCATCTCTTCCTTCAAACATCCAATAACCCATATCGCTTTTGCAAATCAAGTAACTTAATTCTTGCTTCACCAGCATTGTCTGCTAAATCAGCAAATTCTACAAAGCGTCGCAATTCTTTTCTTAACAAATTGCGTTCCACTTCTAAAGTTTTTCTGTCTAAATCTGGTGGTAAAACAATCATGTCAAAAATTGTCGCTCGTTCTTTGCCTGGATGAGGACGCAAAACTCGTCCACGTCTCTGGATAAATTGCCGAGGATTACCAGAACTTGCCAAAATCACAGCTGTTTGAATTGCAGGGATATCTACACCTTCATCCAAACAGCGAATTGCCACTAAACCTTGTAATTCACCACTTTCAAATTGGCGGCGTAAAATCTCTCTTTCTTCTAAAGAAGTCTGGGCAGTGTAGGTACTAATTCTGTAACCTAATTCTACTCCTAATATTTTGGCAACTTCTTTAAGTTGGTGCAAATTAGAACGCTGTCCTACTTCTTGAGAACCATCACCACAATAAAAAAGCGTATGACTTGTTTCGCGACGAGTTGCCATTAATTCACGCAACGCTTTTAGTTTATTTGCTGCTGCACCAATTAACCTGGATCTTTGTATCAATAATGGTTTTAAATCTTCAATATCTTCAAAATAATTTGATTCTCCAATTTCTTTTTCTTTGTATAGTAAAGCCTTGCCAATTTTTTGGGTGATTTTTGCATAAGCACGGCTTTCTACTTCAGTTAATTCGACTAAAATCGGATAATAAAGATAATGTACTAAAGCGCCTTGACGAATAGCATCTTTTAAAGTAAATTCTGGTTGGAGAAGCGAACCAAAATAATTAAAAATAGATTGAGTCCCAGTTTCATCAAAATATCTTTCTGGTGTTGCAGATAAAGCTAAGCGCAAACCTACACGACGTGGCAAACTTTCTTCTAATTTGGATGCGCCTAAATTATGAGCTTCATCACCAACAATTAAAGTTTTTTCAGGAAAATATTTGAGTTGAGATTGGAAACCTTCACTAATTAAGGTGGAGTTAGTGGTAATTACTGTGATGAATGGTTGTGAACCAGAATGTACGTTGTAGAGTTGACTAGAAAGTTGACTCTGCCAACTGCGTAAATTTTCAAAAGCCAAGATGGGTTGCAAATTAAATTTTTCACATTCTCGTGCCCATTGAGTGACAAGATGACGATAAGGACACACCACCAATAATGCTTGTAAGTGAATTTGTTTATATAACTCGCAAGCAACAGCAAGTGCAGTAATTGTTTTACCACTACCCGTTGCCATTTTTAGTGTACCTCTGCCGTTATTGGCAAACCAGTTAATGATGGCTTGACGTTGATATTGCCGCAATTGTAAGGATACTGGCATTTGCGGACATCCTGGTAATGGTTGTTGAGTTTGATAATTACCCTTACTTTCACCCACAAATGGTAATTTCAGGCGGTAGTTTCCCGAAGGTTTACTAACTGTGGTTGAAAAAGTAAGTAGTGGGTGGACTTTTGGCTGTGTCAGATACATTGATTCAGATACATTGATGGGGAATTGGAAATTGGGGATTTGAGATTGCGGATTGGGGATTGGGGATTGGGGATTAGGAGGTGGGGTGGTGGGGTGATGAGGTGAAATCTTTCTCCCAATCTCCCCACCATCAAGTTTTCCCTTTCCCCTTAACTATAAATACGCCAGATACCAACAAGGGAACCTTGTACTTGTACCTGCATAGCTGAGACTTCGATGGGATTGTATTTAGGATTGGCGGGTTTGAGAATAACGCGATCGCCGTTTCTGTAAAACCGTTTTAATGTCGTACCGTATCCGTCTACTCTAGCAGCTATGATTGTGCCATTTTTAAGTTGGTCTGGTTCTGGTACGGGACGTAAAAAAACCAAATCTCCATCAACGATAGAATCTTCTATCATGCTGTCGCCCGCTACCCGCAAAGCATAGGTTTGGGGTGGTAAAGGCATATCTGAAAAGTCGAAATGTTCGACAGCATCGGTGAAGGGTTCTATTAAACCACCAGCAGCAATTGTGCCTAAAACCGGTACACCTTGCTTTAATGGATGCAAAATTCTAATTGTTCTTGCTTTACCTTCACTCCATTCAATGTATCCTTTGGCGCGCAGATGTTCTAAACGACTTTGAATTGGTGCTGGCGATTTTAAATTCATCGCTTCCATCATCTGTCGAATAGAAGGAGAATGCTGGTGTTCTCGGATAAATTCTGCTAACCAATCGTAAAGTTCTCGTTGCGCTTCCGTTAGTCTTTCCATAAATTTGTAGGGAGGTAAAAATAAATGTTCCTTAGAACATTAGTACTACAAAAAACCCCCCTACGGGAAGGTAAAAACAACAAAGTTAAAAGTAAAAAGATCTAAATTTTGAATTTTGAATTTGAAGCGGTGACTTTTAACTTGTTGACTCTGCTCCTAAAATACTGGCAAGTAAAGCTTTTTGCACGTGCATACGATTTTCGGCCTGATCCCAAACTCTTGATTGTGAACCTTCAATCACTGCATCAGTAATTTCTTCGCCACGATGGGCTGGTAAACAGTGTAAAACGATCGCTTGTGGATCGGCAAGGCTCAATAGCTGCTCGTTAATTTGGTAGGGTTGAAAAATGGGCAGACGGTCATCTGCTTCTGATTCTTGACCCATACTTGCCCAAACATCGGTGTAAAGTACATGGGCTCCTTTGGTTGCTGTTTCAGGATCGTTGGAAAGAATTACTTGAGTTTTATTATTAGCGATCGCTCGTGCTTTTTCAATAATTGTTGCATTTGGTTCAAATCCATTCGGTGTGGCAACTCTCACATTCATCCCTACCAAAGCACAACCGAGTATTAAAGAATTGGCGACATTATTACCGTCACCGACATAAGTCAAGGTTAGCCCAGATAAACTGCCAAAACACTCTTGAATTGTTAATAAATCTGCTAAAACCTGACATGGATGTTCCAAATCAGTCAAAGCATTAATCACAGGAATTTTGGCATAATGGGCAAAAATATCTAATTCCTGCTGTGCAAAAGTGCGAATTGCTAAAATATCCAAATATCTATCCAAAACTCTAGCAGTATCTTGCACAGGCTCACCGCGACTCACTTGCGTGACATTTGGATTTAAATCTATTACCTGTCCACCCAGTTGATACATCGCCACGGAAAAACTTACCCGTGTGCGAGTAGAAGCTTTGGAAAATAACAGTCCTAAAACTTTATTACATCGTAAATTTAACTGTTGAGATTTCAAATGGATTGCCATTTGCAGGAGTTCTTGAACCTCCTGGGAAGTGAGGTCTGCCAGACTTAATAAATCTCGTCCGCTCAACAATGCCATGCTTCTCGTTTGTAAAGAAAAACTACATTTTTCCGGTTCCATGCACTGCTGTGCAAAAAGTAGCGCTCTAAAACTCTACCAAATATTTTTCTATCTAACCTATAGTTTGAGGCGACCGTGATGGTTAGATTTGTTTATCAATTTTATTAGTGATAAGCACCACTATTTTCGGAAAATTTCATCATCCTTTGGGCGTAAAGTTTGGACAACCTAGTTAAGTTTATCATCATCCTACCCCCATAAAGTTGATAGTTGACAGTTAAGCAGCTTATGGTATAATCAAAAATTAGTGCGATGCTTGAGGTAAATTACCTTAGTAAGGCCATGCCAGCATAGCACAGTGGTAGTGCATCCGACTTGTAATCGGAAGGTCGTCGGTTCAAATCCGACTGCTGGCTTTAGGAAATGGTGTTATGTCACCACTGACTCAGAAACTACCGCTACACAAGCATTTACCAACGGCAACAACGGGCCTAGTTGCTCTTGTCCATTTACAGCTAAATCACTGTGACACAAATAAACTGTCTGGGACACACGGGAGAGCAAATCTGCCAAAATCCTGCGTAGGCGTTGTTCTTCAGCTAATTGTTCATCTTCTGCTGTCCAAGGTTCACCTAACCTCTCTCGCAGAAAGAAAGGCGCACCAAACAAAGTTGCTGCACCACCCTTTGCCCACAGTGGTGAACTCGCATCTAACCAGAAATGCCAGCGATGAGAACGCCGACTTGATCGATATTGGAAGATAGTAGCTAAAGTTACAGCCTTAGCTGCTGCTCCCATCGGACGCATAGGGTAAGGGTTAGCGGTAATTGTGCCACGCTGGAGTAATTGAATAAATTCGGCAATTGTAGCTTGAGGAGACGATGCAGTGAGGGTGAGCTGCGATGTTTTATTTTTCCCTACGTCCTCTGCTTGAGGAATCTGCCGCAGCCTTGTATCAATTTCCCAGTAATGTTGAGTAGTTTCCAGTAATTCCCGCAGTGCTGCCAGTTGGTCGTAGGCTAGATTGCTGCCATCCCACAAAAAGCGCTGAATAGCCCTATCTAATAAAGAAATCGGACTAGGAATTAAACGTAATTCCTGTTGCGATCGCTGTTCCTCTAGCCACTTTAAAATCTCACTGTAGGCTGTAGTCGCTGCATAACCAAGTCGATCCCAACGATCAAACGCTGTCACAGGCAATAAATTTGGGTATTCTGGATGGGGTTGAAAACAGTAATCTGCAATTAAACCAGCACGTACCGGATCAATTTTTGATTGATGGGTTGATGGGGCGAAATCTTTCTCCCCATCTCCGGTTCTCCCCATCTCCCCATCTCCTCTACTCAACACTACTAACATTTCCGCCACAGCATCTCGATCCACTAAGCGTCCCAAACCTGGATATACTAGTGCGAGGACGGTCAGTAAAGCCCGGATGACAGGGGAAGCAATGAGAGGGCGTTGGTCGTTGAGTGATTCTACTGCAATGCCTTGTTTGATGAGAATTTCTGTGAGAGTATAGCGAGCGATCGCATCCAAACCGGGGGCAATTACTGCTACTTGATCTGGTTCTACTTGCTCTTGTTTAATTGCCTGCACAATCACTTCTGCTGTTTGTCGCAACAATTGAGCGCGGGATGTAGCTTGAATCGATTGCACTACTTCCGGTAAGCTCAATAGCGTCATTGGTTCTGTGAGGATTTCTAGCATTGGTGTTGTCAGCCTCTCAGACAGGCTATTGTCAGGTAAGCCAGTTAAGGTTTCTTGCTGACAGTATGCTGACAACTCTTGCATATAATTGGGATCTGCTCCCAAACCCAGACGTACCACCCCATCAGGATTGTAGGTAAACGCTCCTACTGCCCCATCATCTAAGAGCAACTCAAACAGGTGACGTGCTACAGCTGGGTAATCTTGCACGTCATCGGCCAATACTCCCTGATAGCGTTGTCTGAGTCTTTGCTGGTAATTTGGGTCTGTTAACAAGTATTGATTGTAAAGTTCTGTGATGATTCCGTAGGAAAGTAAGCCTCGTTCTAAACACCAGTTACGCCAATCTAGCAGCAAAGCTGACAAAAATTCTGGTTCTAAATTGATAGCACTATCCTCTGGTGCTAGGGCTACTGCTAAAACCCTGCCAATGTCTTCTACTGGTGTGCCACTGTAAGCTGCCAATTGTAATAAGTCGAGAATACGACGTACCAAACGGTACTCATTAGTGCCTGCACGGCGCAAAATTTCCTCATCTAACTGGGGACGCCAGAGTCTAGTTGCTAATTCCTGTTCGGTTTCTGGACGCAATCTCACAGGAAATTGTGCCTTTAGCTTTAAGGATTGAACTAATAAAGGCCAAAATAAAATTACTTCATCCTGAAAAAAACCCAAAGGAGTTTTACATCGTACTGGATATTGTCCTCTGGTTGCTGTAACAATTCTATCTGCTAATTCTCGCCGATTATCGTCATTAGCAGCCAAAATCAAAACCGCTCCTTCTTTTTGATAAGGATACACACGTTTTGGTAAGCGATCATCACTTTTGACTCTACTTTTTTTAGTATAAAATGATTCCTGGTCGCAATTTTCATCTTGCATCCAGCGAGCAAACTGTTCTACCAACCGAGCAGTTTTGCCACTGCGACTCATACCAACAATCCAAACAGAATGAGAAAACACAACTGTCTTCATGTGAATTTGTTTAAGATACCTCTTACGTTAAATTAAGGTTAAAAACACCAAAACAGGCTGGATGATTGCCTAAGATGAATAACTCAGGTTTCGGTCAAAAAATATACTCTTATTTACTGGCGGCATACGAATTATACTTGCGGACACCAGAACGTTCATTGAATAAAGCGTATGAGGCTGCCCTGAAAATTCAAAAAATAGAAAATGAGCATTTTAATGGTAACAAAATAGACTCTAATTCAACTACATACAGCAGCAATGTTATTGATTATTTTGAGGCAGATCTCAAAAAAGAATTAAAAATCATTAGGATGCGGCTAACAGAGTTTAAAGCCAGCCGTTATTTCTTAAGTGATTCAAATCAAAAGGCATTTAGAAAATTAGGTATCGAGCCTCTCAATCCTTCAGTAATTTTAGACAAGCTCAGATTTATCGATGAAATCATAGGAAAATACACCTTTGTTGAGGAAGAACTTAGCCCCCAAAATCGTATTTCCAAACCTATCGATGTCCCAGTTGAATCTCTTGTGCTTCAACCAAAACAAGAAAATATTTCTCGAAAAAACTTAGATAAAGAACCACGGAGTAAAACCGATACAACTGGTGTATTGCCTCGTTCAATATTTAATACTATCAATCGTCTGCAAGCAGAATTAGATCCGCAAGCAGAGCAGAACGTTGTGCAAAATTTTCGTACTGCTCAAAAAAGAACTATCATCTCTGTTAGATTTATATTACTGTTAATAATCGTACCGATTCTAACTCATCAACTATCAAAAGCTTTTGTCGTTGGGCCAATTATTGACCATTTTAGAAACCCTGAGCAAGCGGTTATCTTCCTTAATGAAGAAATGGAAGAAGAAGCACTTCTAGAGTTACAGAGATTTGAAGAAAAAATTAAGTTTGAAAATTTGCTGAGTAATGTTAGTGTTCCTATAGAAAAGATGGAATCTCAGATCAGGGAAAAGGCAGAAGAAATTGCCGGAGAGTTTCGTCAAGAAAGTGCCAATGCTGTTAAAAATGTTTTTGCAGATATTTTATCTGTAATTGCATTTGTCTTTCTTTTACTAACCAGTAAAAGAGAAATCGCTGTTCTCAAAGGTTTTTTTGATAATATTGTTTATGGTCTCAGTGATAGCGCCAAAGCATTTATCATCATTTTGTTTACAGACATTTTTGTTGGATTTCACTCTCCTCATGGTTGGGAAGTGATTTTAGAAGGAGTATCACGTCATTGGGGATTGCCAGCAAATCATGATTTTATCTTCTTATTTATTGCTACCTTTCCAGTTATCTTAGATACTATCTTCAAATACTGGATTTTCCGCTACTTGAATCGTATTTCACCTTCAGCAGTTGCTACCTACCGCAATATGAACGAGTAGAAGAAGTTAGTAGCTAGTAGTTAGTGGATAGTGGTTAATTGTGAAATTCTAATGATTAATTGGTAATGGAAGATAGGAAACAGACGAACTACTAACTACTAACATTTACTATGCACAAAAAACTTGTTGCTATCTGTCTTAGTTTCCCCGTCGTACCATTAATTTTTTTTGTATCCATACAATCTTTAACTTATAGGGAACTCAGTCCACCAGAATGCCGACTAACAAAGTGGGAACTACCTATTTCCCTTAAGACTTCTGATATTCAAAAACAAACATCACCACTACCTTTGTTATCCTTGCAACAACCTTTGTTTCCTTGTTGCGAGGATGATAAGTCTTGTCTAGATGAACAAATATGGGGTGAAAACGGTAAATCACCAGACAAAAAAGGACTTTTAATGGCTGTTGATCGCAGTTTGCAATACTTGCAAACCAAATCTGCTGCTAGTGCATATCAAGGGTATAAAGTACCTGGTATTACCCATGAACGCGTCATCAAAAGTTTGAGACGCTTCCGCCAACTGTTGTTGACATATAAATCTGCTGCTGAATTAAATGCAGCGATCGCTAAGGAATTTATTTTTTACCAGTCTATAGGCAAAGACACACAAGGCACGGTTTTATTTACCGCTTACTACGAACCGCTTTATGCTGCTAGTCGCACTCCTACACCAGAATATCGCTATCCCATTTATCGCTTGCCTCCAAATTTAAAATCCTGGCAAAAACCTCATCCTACACGTTTAGAACTAGAGGGAACAGATGGTTTACAAGGTGCAAAAGGAAAACTACGGGGATTGGAATTATTTTGGTTTCGCGATCGCCTCGAACCATATATCATCCAAATCCAAGGTTCGGCACGGTTGCAACTTCCCGACGGTAGACAAACAACAGTTGGCTATGCTGGTAACACTGCCTACGAATATAAAAGTATCGGTCGTGAACTAGCAAATGATGGCAAACTACCCTTAGAGGGTATGACAATGCCAAAAATTCTTAACTATTTTCAAAAACATCCCCAAGAGTTAAACGTTTACATTCCTCGCGATCCTAGCTTTGTATTTTTCCAAGAAAATCACGGTGCGCCAGCTACAGGTTCCATTAGTGTACCACTTGTCGCTGAGCGTTCAATAGCTACAGATAAATCCCTTATGCCTCCTGGTGCTTTAGCCTTAATTCGTGCTGATTTTCCCTTGATAGAAACCAACGGCAAAATTGAACGTCGTATTGTGAGTCGTTACGTTCTCGATCAAGATACTGGAGGCGCTATTAAAGGAACAGGTAGAGTGGACTATTTTTTGGGTACAGGGAAACAAGCAGGCGATCGCGCAGGTCTTACCGTCAGCAATGGACAACTATATTATTTGTTGCTGAAACCGTAGTTTGGGAGTGTGGGGAGTGTATAGACACGCTCATAGGCTTAAGGTAAGGGTGGAGTTGTGAACAACTAACCACTAACTACTAACAACTAATGTACAGACGCGAGGAACATCGCGTCTCTACCCACTAACAACTAACAACTAACTATTAACTATTGACTATTGACTATTGACCAATGACTAATGAGGAGTTTTGCAAAAATCGGAAATATCATCCTTTCAATTTGTATATAAATATATTCCTAAATAAGTGGGATTAACTATAAAAATCTCACCATCGGCTACATTGGTCGATCAATCGGGGGTTGAAAGTGATCAAGATTATATTTGATGCTGACCTAATACTAGAAGCTTTAATGAATCGTAACGGTTTTGGAGAAGAAGTTAGTAAATTATTAGATAAAGTACATCCATTGATTCAGATGTATATCACAGATATTGGATGGCAAAAAATATACACTTATGTCAGTCGTTTACGAGATAACCAAATAGCAGAAGTAGTAGTTGATTGGTTAAAAGAAAAAATTAAAATTTGTCATGTAGATCAGACCGTTCTCCAGCAGGCACGCACTTCATCTCTTCAGGATTTTGAATCTGCTGTTGAACTGTGTTGTGTTAATTATGAAGAACTAGATGCAGTCGTTACCCATAAGCCAAGTGATTTTATGGAAGCTCCTTATAAATATTGCGTCTGGTCAGTAGCACAATTGTGGATAAGAGCAAACTTAGAAAGTCAACTACAAGCCACTAGGTTTAGCTAAGAAAATTGCAAATTCCCCTTATCTTTCTTAACGTCCCTAACTACTTTTGAGGGGATGATTGCTGTAAGCGTTGTAGTCGAATCGTTGCTTCTTCGATTTGCTTTTGCAATAAAGTTAGATTTGCTTCCATTGTTTTTTTGTGGACTTCCAGTAACTCCGTTTCTTTGCGTATACGAGCCATTCTTGCCTTATGGTCTTCCGTTCGTCCTGGTTGATAGATAATACCAAGATAAATTGTGACATTAGAAGCGTCTAAAGTATTCACACCTGCCGAAAGATTAAAACCAAAGTCATTCTCAGTATTGACGTAGGCATTGGGAAGATAGTTGAGAGGATAAATATTAGGATAATTAATAGTATTGGAGTTATTGTTATTTGAGGAGGTATTGGAGTTAGTTACAGGAACCTGTGGACTCGACTGCAATATTTGATTGAAAGATGATTCATTACCCACAGTAGCTGATTGATTGCTATTGGCTGTTTGAGAATAAACAGGATGAAGGCTTAAAGCTTCTAGCAGCAGTATAAATAAATAACCAAAAATAAATTTTAAATAATTATTTAATACAAACGGCAGCAAACCCTTGTTCATTTTTTTGCGTAATTTTTTACTAAGTAAAGCGTGGCAGAAATCAATACAAGTCAAGAATACGCTTAAATACTAAACGTAATCAGCATTATTCTCTTCTGCTTTCTGCCTTTATGCAATAGGCTTGCTATATTAATTTACCGTGTAGTACTAGCGTACACTTAAGTTGAGAGTGTAATTTAAAAGACCATTTCCACTTGTTTGTTGGGAGGAACTGATACCAGGGCCACTCAGTTCTACACTAACTCCAGATGATGCAGGAGCATAGCGTCCGGAAATCTCAACTATATGCTCTCCAGGCGATAGTAAAGGTGATAGATTAATTTCCGCTTGGCTACTGCTAAGTCGTTTCACAACTTTACCATCTAGAATAATGTCACCACTCAATTGGCTACCAGAAGTACTAATCCGCAAAATATGGGGTTGACGAAGATCAGTAGCACTTAAACTGACTGAGCTTGTTTGGTATCCGGAAGAATAGCTAGACTGCTGACTAAAAGTACTGGAGTTTCTCATATCATCACTATTGCTGTCCACATGAACAGAAGAAGTTTGGATGCTAATGAAATTCTGAGCCAAAGCTGCGGAAATGGTAGTGATAAAAACTAAGCAGCAGGTGATAAATAATAGCTTTTTCATAGCTCAATACGGGTAACAGCAGGTATGGAACTCACCCACCTGCTTGAATGCTTATAGAAAAATTGGGTCTGAACGAACCTGCAAAAAAACCGGGTCTTTAACAATAAAGCGATCGCGCTCAATTCAAAACTATCGCAAAAAACCCAGTTTAGACTTTAGTCAAAACATTAATTAATCCGAAGCTCTTGAACTAGAAGACTTCGGAAAATTTAATATTTAAATTTGTATCTTCTTGATCAGCTTTAACGTGGAACACCAACACCATTAAGAAAGTTGGGATCAGCAGCAGGGTTATATACCTTCACTGGAACGTGAACATCCACACCTACATCTCCTTTACCAGGAATGTTGCTGGTAGCACCTCCACCTACAACTGAATTACTATTTACATTTTGTTGAGCAGAGTTAGGACCAGTATTGACTTGGGTAGATGTATTGGTAACACTGTTACCAACACAATCTTCTCCAAACTGCTGATTTGGATTATGTGTTTGCTGAGCTGGTGCTTTAGAACCGCTAACATCTACTTGTACTGCTACATCAGTGATGACACAACCTAATGCCGATGCAGGACGAGTAAAAGAAGGAGCGAAAAGGGGAGAAACAACAGTCAGTGAGAACAAACCCAGAGAAAGAAACTTAAATTTCATGATGATCGTAACCTCTTGAACTATTTACAGGTAGATGTGGTTGTAGAACTGTAAGTACGGTTAGAGCCGTTAATGGAATTTTGCACAGTTTGTTGTGACCAAGTTCTGCCGGTACAGTAGCTGCGTGTGTTTTTAGGAACCTTAACAGTTTGAGGAACAACAACAGTTTGAGGGATTTTTACAGTCGGAACAGTATAGATACCATTTTTTTGGATACGTACTCCAGAATTAGGCAAGCGGAGAGGATATATGCTTGTTGTTGATCTGGGATTGTTTCTAATCGTAATACCGTTGTTTGAATCGACTATTACCCTACTATTGCCGTTTTGAATGTCAATGTCGCCTGCTGTGGCTATTCCGGCAGGTAATACCATCAGCGCAGAGAGTGCAAGTATGGAAATTGAAAGTTTAGCAGGCATGGCGTGAATACCTCACATATCAGAAAAAACCGATTTTTTGTTTTACCAGGAAAGTCGGTTAACCTTGGTCTTAACTGAGTTGGCGTTGCTGGAATGAGGAAATGGTTTTGTCGCTCTTAGAGAAGACAACGCCTCATCACTTAAGCTTGTCTAGACTTGTATAGCTAAATTTAGCGGCAGTAGCCGTTAGCTATCTTCAGTGCATCTTGAACAGAAAGCTGGTTGGCTTGATTTACAACTGTGTTGAACTCACCAACAGCAACCCCAGTTTGTTGGATATTTTGGTTGGAAACCTGTACATTACCACCTGGTTTGCAGTAACCATTACCAACGCTGGTTGAGTTTTGGATGCTCTGCTGATTAGCATTATTAACAACTGTATTACCGCGACCAGTTGCAACACCTACTTGATCGATGTTTTGCTGGTTTCCCTGAAAATCTTGAGCAAAAGCAGTAGAAGGAGCTATAATCAGGGCAGTAATTACAAAACCAAAAGTTTTAACTTTACTAAACATATTTGTTGACCTCTTGTGTTGTTGTATGTTGTTGATTTAGATTTGGCGTTACTGGCCTTAGGGTTAGTAACGCCTCTTGATTTCTGGCAGTTTTGATTTTTTGATTGGGAGATGCACCTATCAAATCATCTCGCTTCCCAACTTAGTTAACTTTAGTTACAGTTGGTTATGCCGTTAGCAATCTCAGTAGCGGTTTGTTGAGCCAGTTGACCACCAACGTTTGCTACAGTATTAACTACACCAACAGCAGCTCCATTTTGGGAAAGGTTCTGATCAGATATTTGACCGTTGAAGGTAGCTTGGCAAGAAATACCATTCTTAATTTTAGTGATGCCTTGGACAGCTGTTTGTGTAGCTTCGTTAACAATGGTATTAGCAGTACCAACAGCAGCTCCATTTTGAGTTGTGCTTTGTTGGCTGCTTTGAACATCAGCTAAAGCAGCACCAGGAGCAATCATCAAACCAGCAGCTAGTAAACCGAAAGCAAAAGACTTCTTCAACATTGTTTTTAACCTGTATCTACTGTGTACTGTGTGTTATTACTGAGAGAAAGGTTGTGATTTTGTTGTTTGGGGATGGGCTGTGTGCAGCATCATCCCTTCAGCTTCAGTAGAACTTAGTAGCAGTTGTGGAAACCGTTAGCAATCTCGGTAGCGTTTTGTAGAGCAGCTTGGCTACCAACGTTAGCAACGGTGTTAGCAGTACCAACAGCAGCACCGTTTTGTTGCAAGTTTTGACCAGAAATTTGAGCATTGTAGCTACCGTGACAGGAAACACCATTCTTAATCTTGGTGATATCTTGGATAGCTGTTTGGTCAGCTTGGTTAACTACTGTGTTACCAAAACCGGCAGCAGCACCATTTTGAGTCGCGTTTTGTTGGTTGCTTTGAACATCTGCTAGAGCCGCACCAGGAGCAACCATCAAACCAGCAGCGAGTAAACCGAAAGCAAAAGACTTCTTCAACATTGTTTTAGACCTGTGTGTATTGTGTGTTGTGTGTACGTATTGTGTGTTGTTTTGATTTGGGGATGGGCTGTGTGTAGCATCATCCCTTCAGCTTCAGTAGAACTTAGTAGCAGTTGTGGAAACCGTTAGCAATCTCGGTAGCGTTTTGTAGAGCAGCTTGGCTACCAACGTTAGCAACGGTGTTAGCAGTACCAACAGCAGCACCGTTTTGTTGCAAGTTTTGACCAGAAATTTGAGCATTGTAGCTACCAGAGCAGGAAGCACCATTCTTAATCTTGGTGATATCTTGGATAGCTGTTTGGTCAGCTTGGTTAACTACTGTGTTACCAAAACCAGCAGCAGCACCATTTTGAGTCGCGTTTTGTTGGTTGCTTTGAACATCTGCTAGAGCCGCACCAGGAGCAACCATCAAACCAGCAGCGAGTAAACCGAACGCGAAAGACTTCTTCAACATTGTTTTAGACCTGTGTGTATTGTGTGTTGTGTGTACGTATTGTGTGTTGTTTTGATTTGGGGATGGGCTGTGTGTAGCATCATCCCTTCAGCTTCAGTAGAACTTAGTAGCAGTTGTGGAAACCGTTAGCAATCTCGGTAGCGTTTTGTAGAGCAGCTTGGCTACCAACGTTAGCAACGGTGTTAGCAGTACCAACAGCAGCACCGTTTTGTTGCAAGTTTTGACCAGAAATTTGAGCATTGTAGCTACCGTGACAGGAAGCACCATTCTTAATCTTGGTGATATCTTGGATAGCTGTTTGGTCAGCTTGGTTAACTACTGTGTTACCAAAACCAGCAGCAGCACCATTTTGAGTCGCGTTTTGTTGGTTGCTTTGAACATCTGCTAGAGCCGCACCAGGAGCAACCATCAAACCAGCAGCGAGTAAACCGAACGCGAAAGACTTCTTCAACATTGTTTTAGACCTGTGTGTATTGTGTGTTGTGTGTACGTATTGTGTGTTGTTTTGATTTGGGGATGGGCTGTGTGTAGCATCATCCCTTCAGCTTCAGTAGAACTTAGTAGCAGTTGTGGAAACCGTTAGCAATCTCGGTAGCGTTTTGTAGAGCAGCTTGGCTACCAACGTTAGCAACGGTGTTAGCAGTACCAACAGCAGCACCGTTTTGTTCTAAGTTTTGACCAGAGAATTGAGCGTTGTAGCTACCGTGACAGGAAACACCATTCTTAATCTTGGTGATATCTTGGATAGCTGTTTGGTCAGCTTGGTTAACTACTGTGTTACCAACTCCAACAGCAGCACCATTTTGAGTCACGTTTTGTTGGTTGCTTTGAACATCTGCTAGAGCCGCACCAGGAGCAACCATCAAACCAGCAGCGAGTAAACCGAACGCGAAAGACTTCTTCAACATTGTTTTAGACCTCATTTAGTTTTGTGTTGTTTGTGTGTTTTTTTTGGCTAGAGGGTTACACCTTTGACTCCTTAAGCATGTTATTGATTTTTGACCTTGAGGAGTTCTTTTCGGTGTCTCTGTTGTGTTTTTGTTTTGTTAATGAGAGCTACAAAGTCCAATTTATTCATTCCGGATTAGTCTGAAAGATTTTTGGAAAAACTTTGTTTGTGCTTTGTCTACCCTCAGATATAAGGAAATAAAAGACTAAGGATTAAAGACTTAAGTGAATTTGAAAAAGAGCTTTTCAAATTCCTAACGACCTCCTAACGACCTAGTTACCGAAGCTTTTGTCCTTGAACCTCTACCTCATCTCTTGTAGAAATTACTTTTGCAAGAGATTTTAAGATGTTAGTACATCTCATACTTAATAGTTTTAACCAAAGTTATTAGGTGTAGTCAAGAGCTGAGTTAAGTTTTTTAGGCGCTATATTTTTTTTGATGCTACGATCTACGACTATAGGTAAATCAAAAGTGCTGTAGCTGTGAAACGGAAAGCAAAACCAAACATCGCTTTTCTGCGTGAAAAAGCAGGGCTAACTCAGCTGGAGTTATCGCGCCTTGTAGGCGTGACAGAAAGCACTATTCAAAATTGGGAAAGCGGTAGGACTGGGACAGAACAAATAGAAAGAATCATTCGGTTTTGCAAAGCACTGAATTGTCAAGTAGAAGACTTAATTGAGTATGTAAATATGCCCCAAGAGCCAGCTACAAAACCTAGTTCTCTTAGCGATATACATAATATGTTGGGGACAGACGAACCTTCATCAACTTCTAGCCCGAATACGCAAGCTGACCCAACACCACAAGAGTCAAGATTCAAGGGTCAATAGTTAATTGTTAGTGGTTAATGGGTACAAACGCGATGTTCCTCGCGTCTGTACATTAGTAGTTAGTTGTTTACTCCTCACACCCCATCTCCCCATTGCCCGTAATCCCCACTCCCTTGGGGGAGTGGGGGCCGGTGAGTTCCCCATCTCCCTACCTCTCCGCCCTCCCCTTATCTCCTTAGACTTTGCTGCCACAGTGTATCTATGGTTACAAAGTAATAGCCGCGTTTAAGTAATTGGGGGATGAGTATGTTAGTGATTTCAGCTACATCTTCTCCACCGCAAGCACCATCATGCAAAACGATAATAGAGCCGTTTTTTACGTGTTGTAGGACTCGCTGCACAACGGTGGTCACTCCCGGTCTTACCCAATCTTCTGGTACAACACTCCACATTACAGAACGATAATTCCACTGTTGTAATAGGTTTAAAGTTTGAGGTGTAAATAAACCGTTAGGAGGTCTGACATCACGTACTTGTTCTGGTTGCAGTTCGCAGGCATCGTAAATAACAGCTTGGGTTCTTTCTAGGCTGTCTCTGAGTTCACCAGGGGAAAGCAGAGGGAAATTATGATGATAGTAACCGTGCAGTCCAATCCAATGTCCACGATCGCATACTTCTTTCGCTAAGCTGGGTGAACGGTTGACACAAGCACCTAACCAAAAGAAATTTGCTGTAATTTGATAACGATCTAAAACTTTTAATAATCTCGGTGTGTGTTGCGGATGGGGGCCATCGTCAAACGATAAAGCGATCACTTTAGAATTGCAGTCGCCTCCCCACAAACATGTGGGAAAAGTTGGTTTGAGAATTGGGTGTAAAACCGGAAATAAAGGATAAAGCTGCATTATTAATAGACATGCTGTTAATTTCTATTTTACAAAAATTAATTTATCAATAGATGATAATGCGCGCATATTTGTCATTGGTCATTGGTCATTGGTCATTTGTTAGTAGTTAGTGGTTAGTAGTTGTTTGTCTACCTTGTCTGGTTTGTCCTCCTGTCCCTGCATCCCACCTGTTTCTGTAACAAATTCTGTAACAACGACACAGTTCTAGCCTTTACCCGTCTAAATTAGAACAAACTTAAGGGTAGTCCCTTAATTAACGGGTAATGAAGTTCAAAGGTATACGCGATATCCGCGATTATCAAATTCTTTTTCTCTGTTTGTTCCTAGTATTAGGAATTGGTACAAGAGACTGGACATTAAGACCAGAGTTGATTGTACTCATAATAGTCACCTGTTTATCAACACAATGGTTGTTATCATTGGTCATTCGTCATTGGTCATTGGTCATTCGTCAGTCAACAGAATTGATTGATCAAGAACAAAGGACAAATGACAAAGGACAAATCACTAATCTTCGCAGTCCCTTAATTACTGCTTTGGGGCTTAGTTTACTATTGCGGGCTGATCACTGGACGACAATGGTGTTGGCAGCAGTAATAGCGATCGCCAGTAAATTTGTCTTCAAAATTGGCGACAAACATTTCTTCAATCCTGCCAATTTTGGGATTATCTCTGCTTTAATACTTACCCCTGATGCTTGGGTTTCTCCGGGACAGTGGGGTGAGGACTGGTGGTATGGGCTGTTATTTGCTGGAACTGGTGGCATGATTCTCAAGCGAGTCGGACGTTGGGATACCACAGCTGCTTTTTTGGGGGCATATGCTGCCTTAGAAGCCATGCGTAATTTTTATTTGGGTTGGACTTGGGATGTTTACTGGCATCGTTTGATGAGTGGATCTTTGCTACTGTTTGCTTTGTTCATGGTGACTGACCCCCGGTCAATTCCCAATGCCCACATCGCCCGTGTAGTTTGGGCAGTGTGCATCGCTATATTGACTTTTATTTTGCGGAATTATTTCTTTGTTTCCACCGCCGTTTTCTGGGCATTATTTGCTTTGGCCCCATTGACTGTGCTGCTGGATGTGATTTGGCAAGCATCTCGGTTTGGGTGGGAGTTTGGAGAGGTGGGGGATGGGTAACTCGAAGACCCCACTCCTCAGCTTTGCCTTCTAAATATCCAACAGTTCATCTAGTTGCAAAGTTGGTAAATCTTCTGGAATTACACTTCTAACAACAGTGGCTTTGCGGCTTTCTTGTTGGTTGGCTGTGTCTACAGCGATCGCTTCTATGCGGACTTCTAAACAACCTAGAGGAATATGGATTTGAGTAGTCACCTCTAATCCTGAGGCTGTAGGTAGTAGATTGGTAAGTAAACATGGGCCGTCTAGTATCCGGCGCGTTTGGCAATCTTCAACCCATAGTTTGATCGCAATTTTAGGACGTACACAATCTAACTCCACACGTACTCTCACAAATTTTCCACAGATGAGTTCGCCTTCTGGTACATATAGTTGCGGAGTCGGTAAGGGTTCAGGAATTGCGGGTGCGATCGCCATAGAAATTTCTTCTTGCTGTAAGGAACTACCGACTTCTTCTTGCCCATCAGTGTCATCTACGACAATTTCTTTGGCTAACCAAGCTGGTTTTTTAAATTGTCGAATTGGTAATAGGGGAGGTGGGGGAGGAAGGGGGAGTGAGAATTCTTCTGTGGTTTCTTGTTCTTCAGCAGCTTCTAATTCTCTGTTTAATTCTAGAGTTTCAGTATCAACGAGGGACACAGACTGTTGTTGTGATATCTCTTCGTGAGTGGGTAAAGAGGTTTCGTAGTCCTCATACTCAACATCAATGGGTTCAGGCAAAGAGTAGCCATGACTATGCATCCACTTCCTAATCAAAGGTGACATGTTGGAAGTTTCTACTGTTAACAATTCCGAACTGCGTTGAACAACAACTACTACAGAGTCATTAAAAGAACCATCTGGATGTTGTTTATCATCATTTGTTATTAGTTGAGGCTGATCGCCTTCTGCAATCAAAGACGGTTCTAATTTTTCTGGTAGACTGCTTGTGATATTTTTGCGATCGCCTGGTAAACTTTTGATTGGTTTCAGGAATGGAAAAATACTGTCATTCCTGCCTCTTTGCTTGACAATGGCAAAAGAAATTTCTTTGGGCGATGGCTGCAACTGTGTGGGAGTTGCACAAGCAAGGACAATAGCAGTAGTATCCATAGTTGCCGTTTGCTCAAGATGAGCAACAGGATCTGCTTTTTCCAAAGACTCTATTTGTGTTGGGAGTTCACAAACAGCAACAGGAGTTTGCTTTTGGGGAAGCTTGGGCAGTTGTGGTGAACGCAGATGAGATGATTTCTGAGAGTGTGTAACTAATGGTGGCAGAATATTTGCAGCAGTCTGAGTAAATGAAGACTGAGCTATTTTTTTAGATTTAACAATATTAAAAAGTTCTAAATCCAGCTTTACAGATGGTTCTGGTGTGATATTGGTTGGTGGTATTGGTGCTGGTTCTGGTTCTCTGGCTGCTTGAGGAGTACTAGTTGCCAGTAATTGAGTAATGTCGGCTGTGATTGTGAAAGATTGGCTAGCTAACAGTGTAGTTTCACTAGCAGGGGCGAGTGTACCATGCAAACTAATCTCACCCAAAATTAGTTTCGATTCACATTGGGCAGGAATTTCGATTGAAGATTTGATCGCAAATGGCAGTAACTTTTCTGGTAAGGGTTGGCATGTTTGGGCTAATATTTCTAAGCTTTGAGGCGATCGCAATTCAAGGCGTAGTTCTCCAGTAACTAATTTGTGGAGAGTGGATGTTTCTGGAGACTGCACACATCCATCAATACTGATAATTTGTCCCCAACGGGCGATATAGATTTGTTGTTCTAAACTCAGCAGCAGTGGCAATTCTGGGATATCTAGAGGAGAATCTTCTACAACTTCATCTTCTGTAAAAGGTTCACAAGCAGGTAAAGTTAACTCTACTATATGTTGTAATATTTGCTCTGCTGTCTCGCCTTGTAACCAAACTGGGCTGACAGGCTGATTAATAATTGCATCTTCATCGTCAATCGTAGTTATTTCGGCGATTGTGGAGATTTCTTCGTATTCACTCTCCTCATCCCCAAATCTCCGCATCACCCCAGGCAAAACTTGCAATTGCAAACTACGCTGCCAGGGTTTACCGAAAAGATCCGACATTAAATCGCCAGAACATTTTAACTCCCAAAGTCCAGGTTTGAGGTAGGTGAAAGGAATTACCGCCATTAAGCCTTCAGCATTAGTACGGCGCGATCGCTTATAAACACGTCGCTTTGGTGGCACTTCCAGAGTTGAGTAGTGAGTTACCCGCACTTCCACATCAATATTAGCAAGGTTGGAGCGAGCGACAACTCTATACCTACCTTCCGATATTTCTACGTTTGGCGATTCTAGGGTGTGCCACGAGCGATCGCCCTGTTTCTGTATCAGAAATTGCCAGTGTTCCATTGTCAGAGATGCCGAGAACGCAGAGCTACGCATGTAATCATAGCTTTAGTTTGTTTGCCAGTTTACACGATTCTAAGGAGATATTCACATGTTCTGGTTGTGGGTAAAGAAAGTATTTTAGCTCCAAATTAATAAATAGCCACATTTTCTAACTAGACCTTTGCAGGCAGTTGCCCACAGTGGGGACAAGAAAAATCAATCACCTATACACACAGATACACATAGATAAGTTATGGGTGTGCTGCTTGTGTTATTTTCCTCTTGCCACTATTTTCAACACATAAATATTCAATTTTTTATTCAAATTGGATAGATAAAATATATATGGCATTCCTAAATCATTCGTAAACAACAAGCTACCCGGCTTCTTCAAGAAGTCGGGTAGCTGGCTCTCTCAATGTTCACTATTCAAAATTAGACATATAATCTTCATAACTTATGTGAGAATATCCTATATTATTAAAATCTTCAGACTCGATGAATTCTTGTATATATAAAAACGATTCTAATTCTTCCTCTGTTTCAAATCCTAGCTCTTTATAATCTTCTACATCTAATGCTTTAGGAATTAAAAAAGGTTTTTTCTGCTGTTGTTTAAACATTTGAAAAAGCGCAAAGCACATATCATAGCTACCGCTAGTGGTTACTGTGAAGCGGGAGTTATGTTGATTAGGTTCAATTTTAAATACAGGTTCTTCTTTTGGCAAATCTATATCATGTTCACAAGAGAAAAAACTTCTTGCCAACTTAATATGTAATCTTTTTCAACTATAAATTTAGCAATACAATATCCCTTTTTAGGGATAATCTCAAATAGAACACCAATGATAATTACAAAGGCTCAGGTTATAAAAATAAGCTCATATTTAACCTATCCTTGTAATTTAATTTTGAGCATCAGTATTTCTATCGATAAATTCAGAATTTGTAGCAAACACAAAGTGTACTTGCTACAAAGCAAAATTTCAACGTTGCGCTAATTCGGGAGTACGCCCTTTCAAACCAATCATCAATTTGAGAGTGTATATTTTCAGGATTGGTACTCGCTGCATTACCCATAAACCTAAGCGACGAACTAGCATCACGGGTAAGAATGTATTAGAAAACATCCTATCTAACAAATCAGTAAAACCCAAGATAGTCAGGTTTTCCCGTTTCCGCCAACGTTCGTAGCGTTTAAGTATTTTGATATCGCCAATATCTTCACCAGCTTGATATGCTTGTTGGATCACCTGTGCTAGGGCTGCTGCATCCCGGATACCCAAATTTAAACCTTGTCCGCCGACAGGGTGACAATTGTGTGCTGCATCACCTACCAAAGCAAGTCGGTGTTTGACATAGCGATCGCTTTGCATAAGTTGTACCTGAAAAATAAAGCGATCACCTAGCAATTCTAACTTACCCATCTGATTGCCAAAACGACGAGTTAACTCTTTTAAAAATTGCTCATCATCCAAAGCACATAAAGCTTTTGCTTCTTCATGGGGGGCAGTCCAGACAATTCTGCAACGATTTCCCGGCAAAGGTAAAATTGCAAACGGGCCGCTAGACCAAAATTTTTCGTAGGCAGTGTGATTATGTGGTTGCTCTGGTTTGACAAATGCGACAATACAAGATTGCCAGTACTTCCATCCATGAGTTTTAATGCCAGCAGCTTGGCGAATAGGCGATCGCGAACCATCAGCAGCTACTAATAATTTGCTACGGACTGTCCGCATTTCCCCTGCTACTTTTATATCGATTGTGACTATATCTTGGTGAGAACAAGTACTTACCACTTCTGCTGGACATATATAAGTCACATTCTGACAATCTTTGACGAATTCCCGCAGAGGATACAACAGTGCTTGGTGTTCCGCTACATAACCCAAATCCTGCTTGTTAATATCTGCTGTTGTAAATTCCACCACATCTGGGTGATCAGCATCAGAAAGACGGACGCGACGGTAAACTTCAATTTGAGGTAAGATTTTGTCCCAAACTCCAATACCTTGGTAAATTAGCGCCGACAGCATATGTACGGCGTAAGCTTGTCCCTTAGCTACTGCTGCGGATTCTGCTTTTGCTTCAATCAGCAGTACACTCAATTCTGAGTCTTTGAAAGCAGAGGCTAGGGTGAGGCCGATAATTCCGCCGCCGACAATAATTAAATCATAGTCGTATCCCCGTTTGTCTGTGGCTACCTGGTTGGGGGAAAAAGTTTGTGGAAGCTGTGCTTGCGCCATTGTTAAGACAGATTACAGCATTTTAATTCTTATTTTTACGCGATCGCGCCTTGGAGGGCAAGCGGGAGTGTGGGAGGTGGGAGGTGGGGTGTGAGGGGTGTGAGGAGATGGGGAGATGGGGAGATGGGGAGATGGGGAGATGGGGAGATGGGGAGATGGGGTGTGAGGGGTGTGAGGAGATGGGGTGTGAGGAGGAAACAACTAACTACTAATGTACAGACGCGAGGAACATCGCGTTTGTACCCACTAACCACTAACAAAATAAAGAAAAACCCTACTGGTGCATGAGAAACGCAGTAGGGTAAAAACCGTGTTTATGTGTGTTGAAAAGTAAGATAAAGTTACTTGTTATTGATTGTTAATGGTTAGCTATTGGTTGGTTGGCACTACCCAGTTACTAGCATTTGGTCATCAACAATATCAATTTCTCAAACGCATATGACATTGTTGTGTAATTGAGATGAATTTTGTGTTTCAGTTTAGGCAGCAAAAAAAGTTTTTTACTAAACCATAACAATCATTAAGTTTTCTGGCATTTCAAAATTAGCGGTGATGTTTTGGACATCATCCAAGCCTTCTAAAGTATCTATTAATTTCAGTAGCGATCGCGCCTGTTCTATATTATCAATTTCCACGTTATTACTGGGAATCCAACGCAATTCAGCGTCTGTTACCTGAAAATTCTTTTCTTGAAGAGTTTGGTTGAGGTTTTCTAAATTTGTTACCTCGGTAAAAACCTCAGCAGTTTTCTCATCAGTCATTTCGTAAGATTCTGCACCACCTTCTAGGGATGCTTCTAAAAGTTTTTCTTCGTCTTCTACTCTCTCAACAATACAAACGCCTTTTTGGTCAAACATCCAGCTGACACATCCTGTTTCACCGAGATTACCACCATTTTTGCTGAAGGCGGCACGCAAGTCAGCTGCGGTACGATTGCGATTGTCTGTCAAGGCTTCAATTAAAATAGCAACACCTCCAGGCCCATAACCTTCGTAACGAATAGCTTCTAAAGAAGAACCATCACCTGTAAAAGTTCCTGCACCTTTAGCGATCGCCCTTTCAATATTTTCGTTGGGAATACCTGCTGCTTTAGCTTTGTCGATTGCTGTTCGCAGTTGAAAGTTACCTGCTGGATCTGGGATACCACTTCTCGCAGCAATGATAATTGCCCGAGAAAGTTGAGTGAATGTCTTACCCTTTTTAGCGTCTACTACAGCTTTTTGGCGTTTAATATTTGCCCATTTACTATGTCCTGCCATACGTTAAAACAGTTATCAGTTATCAGTTTTAATTATCTCTTGGGTTTGAGTTCATGGATATCAAAAGGCAGAAGCCCATTTGTGTTTACGTTACCTCAATCCTTGGCAAGTAAAAGCTGCCCAAAAGTGAGGATATGCAAAGGGAAATTTTTCAGTATTATTTTTCAGTTTAGTAATCTCAAGCATTACTCCAGCGTACTTTCTATATTCGCGATCGCATTCCAGATATTCAGGTGAATCTACAGGGTATTGTTTTCGCTGATTTCTGGCTTCCTTGCGCTTATATTCTGCTTGTTTGGATAATTTTATCAATTCATCTATCAAATACTCTTTTTTGCTTTCACGCAGTTTAATTTGCGCTTGCCTTAATGCTTCTGGGTGGCTTTTCCCTTCTTTTCGCTGCTGGTAGTAAAATATGGAAAACAGTGCTGTTGCTAAATCATTTACTGACCAAAGAGTACTGACAACGCTTCTTGCCCCTGTACATAAAAAGCCTGTAGAAAGGGTGAGAATATCATCAGTAAGGGAAGGATTACCCAGGTTGGTTTCACAGCAGGAAAGAAACACATCAAAGAGGTTTGGTAGACGCCAGCTTGGTGACATCAATTGCCCCAAAGTAATACTGCCATCACCTAATTTTAATTGAGATTCCAGAGGATGATCGAGACGAGATTGGGCATGATGACAAGAGTGGAGTACCTGGACTTGTTGTGCTAATTGACGATAGTTGTGAAGGGTAGCCTGAGTTTTCCCTTTTAAGCGGCGTTGATCAGGAATAAGGTGTAAACTAGCAATTTGTTCACCTTCAAAACTGGCAAAGGGAAGGTCATTAGTTGCATCCTCTACAGTTCCGTATTGCAGAGAATTTGTATGTAAAGTCTCTAGTTTACCTCGTTGTTGACAAAATTCCAAAATTTGGCAGCTAGGAATGTGGCGAAGCAAGAATTTGTCACTTAAATATTTATTTTCTTCTATAGGTAAAGCTGCAAAAGGAATCTGATGCAACAACAGGTGAGGTACTAAGATAAGTTCTGCTATTCCTTGTAAATGTTGAGATATGAAATTTGATAGTTGCAGACGCTTAGCCAGTTCGCTCAAGATGCTTGTAATTTGACTTTCCCATGTTTGGCGATCGCTTACATAAGACATCAACCATTTTTCACGAATCCAAGCTTGTAAATTCTCCTGTCCTTCTCCTCCACAGGTATGGAGGCTTATTTGGTTCTGACGTAGGACAAATATATGGGTATCTTCCTCAGTGCTGTAAAAACTGAGAATAGCAGTGGTAGGCTGGTCGATTAACTGTTGCATAGCAGTCAACTTTGGCGGACTGACTTGGATTTCTCCTGCTACTACGGGGTCTAATTGCCGTAATTTCTCCCAGACTTGCTGTTTTTCTGCTTCTAGGGCAGCGATAATTTCGTTATCTGCTTCCAAGGCAGCGCGGTTGCGATTACCGACTCCTAACAATTCTCGGTCACTACCAAAATTCTTCTGAGAACGGAAATTATCGATTTGCTTTTGTAGGCTTTCGTACTGTTGCAAAAACTCCTGGACTGCTTGGGGAATTTCGCTGCTTTGGTATAGATCCTTACTTGCCATTAAGTCTACTAGGCGTTTGGAACGGGAACGTTCGACGTATTCCAGGGCTTTATCTATTTGTCCTGCATTGATACAGGCTTGCACCATTTTGTGGTATATATCAATGGATTCTTCTAAAATTTCTTGGCGACGGGTTTCGGAAGTTGCCCAAGTGCGACTGGTTTCTACTGCTGCAATGGCTTGAGCATAGCCAAAGATTGCTTGATCCCATATTTTTTCTATAAAGGCAATATTACCAAGTAATAGTCCAGCTTCATAGCATTGATCTGGAAACGCATTAGGCGTATATATTTGCAACTGTTCTGTCAAACAGTGGATGGCTTAAGCAATATTCTCTGGGCTATTTCCTTGAATTCTTATTAGGTAAGCCGCAGCGAGATTATGTTGAATATCTGCCCATCGTTCAGGAAAATGATCGTGTGTGCATATTTGTAATGCTTGTTGGTAGTGGTAGATTGCTTGTTCAATATTTTCGCTTTTCTCTGGTAGGACGAAATCATCAAGTGTTTCTACCGAATATCCCAAATTACGAGAGCGCGATGATACCAAGCTACCGCCACTTATATCGAGTTCGGTTAATCACTTAATAATAAAACTTCACCCCAACCCCTCTCCTTAGTAAGGAGAGGGGTGCCGAAGGTGGGGTGAGGTTAAACGGGAATTATAAGTAATCATGCGAACTTGATATTACAAAAGAACCTTGGGTTCTAATGCTTCTATAGTAAGCAATCCCCAGTTCCATGTGAGTCCATATCCACATTTGTGGGTTTTCTTCAGGAGTATACTCTTGTAATGCCTGCTGTAAACAGCAAATAGCCTGTTTCGTATTCTCAGCTATATCACCTTCAAGCCGATCAACGTAAACTGTAGCAAGGTATATTTGAATTTCTGCCCATAGCTGTGGATTTTCTTTGCGGATATTTGCTTGTGATGCCTCTATACAATGTTTAAGAGCAAGTTCGAGGTTTTCAGATTTATCACCAAAAATGCGATCACGTAAGGCAACGCCTAAATAGCTTTTAGCTTTTGCCCATTGTTGTGGTTCGCCTTCTGGTGTAAAAACTTGTAATGCTTGCGTAAAGCAATTGATCGCAATTTCAATATTTTCTACTCTATCCCCTCAAATACGACGTAGGTAGGAATTACCCTGATGTTGTTGGATTGTTGCCCACCCTTCGGGACATTTTTCTTGAGTGAATACTTGCAAAGCTTTAGCATAAAAATAGATCGCTTGCTCTAAGTTTTTAGCTCTATCTCCTTGGTGATTAGCATCGTAAAAATCCCCAAGGTGTCTTTGGATATTTGCCCATTTTTCTGGTTCACACTTTTGGATAAATTCTTGTAAATCCTCTGTAAAATTACAGATGAGCTGCTGAGTACCCTCCGGCAGATAGTTTCCTTTGCTAAAAATTTCTTCCCTTAAAACAAAAGTAAGATTATGTGATAGCCTGCCCAAATGTTCGGGAAAACTATCATGAGGAAATGCTTGTAATGCTTCTGTAAAGTGATGAAGGGCTTGTTTAATATTCTCAGAGTGCTTGCCTTGGATGCGATCGCTATAAGCAACACCGAGGTCATTTTTAACTTTTAGCCATTCTTGGGGATGATGATTTTGTGTGTGTATTTCTAATTCTTTCTTCAAACAGTTAATAGCCTTTTCAAGATTCTCTTCTCGTTCACCTTGGATGCGCTTCATGTAGCAGTTACCAAGATTATGTTGAATGTTTGCCCATATTGTTTTAGAAAAGCAAGGGCTTCTAACAAAAACCAATACAACTTCATTTCCAGCAATTGAAATCTCTATACAACTAGCTGTGTCTACCTGCCTAAAGTTTTTCAGCAGGTTAATAAATCCTAAAATGGCATCTGCTGTGTTATATGCCTGTTTAAAATCTTCAGATAATTTAACCTTTGCCCAGCGCCGCAAAACTTCTGCAAAGTAATCATTCAGTTTGTCTAAATTACCTTCTAATAGTGGATAGACAGCTTTCTCAAGATTATTTGGATGTTGTGAAATTATTTTTAATATTTTACACAGTAAATCTACATAAGCTTTGTAATCTTTTTCGCCATGCTTTTGCTTTTTAATACCAAATCCTTTTCCCATATTTATTGAATCAAATTAATCGTCTCCCAAAATCTCTGCCAACTTCTCTAACAATTCCTCTGCTAAATCTAACAAGTCAATTTCATCATCTTCATCACTGATATCACGGTAACTACTACCACTCGTAACGCTTTCTGCTAAAATATTCTTCAATGCAAAAATCTGCTCTTCTTCTTCGCCAAAACTCAAACATTTTTCTAACTCACTAGCAATCTCTGGCAGCGATTTATCCTTTAACTGCTTTCTCACTCTCACAGCCACTAAGTCATCACTTTCTAAGAAGCTAACAACAGATTCTAAAAAAGTGTTTTCTTCATCTCCCCAGGTTTCTAACCAATCGCCATCCACATCTTCACAATACAAATCCGCAGCTGCAAGCCCATATTTAAGTATGTCATCTTGTAATTTGCGTGCCTCTCCTAAATGTCGAAGAAACTTTTCAAATCTACTTGGACGGTCATTTTTAATTTCTCTAACCATGATGACCAAATTTTAGTGAAATATTAATCTTGATAAACACCAGAATTTGTAACTATAAACTGAATTTTAAATATATATTGGTTTTGAGATTATCACTGTTATGTAGGGACAAATTTACTATCTGATTAATAAATTCATTTTTACTAGGATTGTAACTTAAAAATAAACCTCTTTCGACTGCCCAGAAACGCAAAGTTTTTTCCCATGTATCCGATTTTTCTTGAGAATATTTATTAGCGAGGCTAGTAAGTTGAATACACAGTGCCTTCTCTTGCCTACTGCTAACAATTATATCAGTTGCCATTGATAGGTCTGCTATATAGCGCTTGATAACTGTACCGCCACGAACTTCAATACTATTTACAACAGAATTAAGTAAATCAGCATCTTGCTGACAGAACTTTCCAGCCTTTAATTTCCCTCGCCAAACAACAAATTTTGGATCGTTTTCCTTTAACCATTTAGCAAATAATTCTCTAAACCAGTATTTTTCTGTGGCTGTCATTTTTGCATAATAAACTTCTTGCTCCTCTTGGGAACCTAAAGCTTGAATATCAAGCCATATTTGAGAGTCTTTGATAATTTGTTCTAGAAACAGTCTTAAAAATCTTTTAGTGTTACCATTGAGTGAACCAGACTTGACATCTTTCACCCAGCGATTAATTTGTTCTAACCTTTTAGCTAAACTTGGGTCTATCGCAGACGCTTCCTGAATCAGAGATTTTAATGTTTGTTTAATATCTTGTGCTTGCAAAAGATACCAACCTTCGACTTAGATTTTAAATTGGTAAATTCACACTCACCTGGTTTTAAAATTATGACATATTTTGTGGGACAGGTATCTTTACCTGTCCCTCTATTTTAAGTATTTTCCTTAGTTGCTTCTTCTGATTTCTCTGGCTTGAGTAAAGGGAAAGCGATCGCATCCCGAATACTAGCACAGTCAGTCAGCAACATCACCAACCTGTCAATACCAATACCCAAGCCTCCTGTAGGTGGCATTCCGTATTCTAAAGCCGTCAAGAAGTCTTCATCTACTCCTTGGGCTTCTAAATCGCCTGCTGCTTTGCGGGCTGCTTGTTCTTCCAAGCGTTGCCGTTGATCAATAGGATCAGTAAGTTCTGAGAAACTGTTGGCTGTCTCTCGCCCAACAATAAATAACTCAAAACGTTCCACCAAACCAGGCTGAGAACGGTGTGGTTTTGCCAAGGGCGATATTTCTACAGGATAGTCAATCACAAAAGTAGGTTGAACAAGCTTCGCCTCGACTTTTTGTTCAAAGGCTTCATTCAGCAACTTGCCAATTGAATAGCAATTTTTTATACCTTCTAATCCAGCATTTTTACATACTGCTTGTGCCTCTTCCAGAGTTTGGAAAGAATTGAAATCCAAGCCGGTGTATTCTTTTACCAAATCGTGCATAGTTACACGCCGCCAAGGTAGTGTTAAATCAACTGCTTGCCCTTGGTAAGTAATTTGCAACGTGCCGAGTGTTTCTTTGGCGACGGTGGCAATAATTCCTTCCGTGAGCGCCATCATGTCGTTATAGTCGGCATAGGCTTGGTAAATCTCAATCGTAGTAAATTCTGGGTTGTGCCTGGTAGAAATTCCTTCGTTGCGGAAAATCCGTCCCAGTTCAAATACTTTTTCAAATCCCCCAACAATCAACCGCTTGAGATGGAGTTCTGTGGCAATCCGCAAATACAACTCCATGTCTAAAGTATTGTGGTATGTAATAAACGGACGCGCCTCAGCACCTCCTGCTTCTGCTTGTAAAACAGGGGTTTCAATTTCCAAGAAATCACGCTCCTCCAAGTATCTACGGATACCAGCCGTAATTTGAGCGCGACGCCGAAAAGTTTGTCTAACCTCAGGGTTAACAATTAAATCTACATAGCGCTGACGATAACGTTTAGCTACATCCGTTAAACCGTGCCACTTATCAGGCAAGGGCAACAAAGATTTAGTCAGAATTGTATATTGTTTAACGTAAACTGATAACTCGCCCTTTTCAGTCCGTTTGATTGTTCCTCTAGCACCCAGAATATCGCCGACATCTGTAAGTTGTTTGAGATGGTTAAAAGCATCGGCATCAATGTCTGCCATGCCTTCTTGAATGCGATTTTTCTCTAAATAAAGCTGAATTTTGCCGGTTTCATCTTGTAAAGTGAAGAAAGCAAGTTTACCCATGACGCGACGCGCCATGATGCGTCCAGCGATCGCCACATCGATATCTACTTCTTCTCCATTGGCTAAATCAGCAAATTTTTCCTGCAATTGTGCTGCGTAATGGGTAGATTCCCAACGATAGGCGTAGGGATTCATCCCTAATTGTCTCAACTGTTCTACTTTCTCTAGCCGTGTAGTACGGATTTCTTCTTCCGACATAGTTAACGAACTTTCAGGGGGCAAGAATTAATTATAGATGCTGCTAAAGTAGCCAACAGCTGGTGTTGAAAATAGCGATCAGGGATGAACTTAACAGCAAACGCATGATCCATCTGTGTTAATCTGTGTGCATCGGTGTTCGTTCAAATTTTTATCCCCTCTTTTTGGGTGTGATCGCCCTTGGGGTTCTCGCTTGAGAACAATAATATTTGGTGGTCACTGATAACTGTTAAATAATACCCTCAGCTAATTCTTCTTTATAACCCAAGCGCGATCGCTCCTGCAAAAATAAATGCTGCATTTGTTGCAGATAAGGACATAACAACGTCTTCTGTTCTGTATTCAAGTGGCTGATGATTGTTTCTGTCAAAAGTTGACACCATTTTTCTGTCATTTCCCATTGAATGCCTACACCCTCAACAACCATGACACACAACGGTAATAGTTCCGTTTCTATAGATGCCATACTCTTTTCTAAAAAACACAGCCACAGGTAAGCTTGAAACATGTTCAAATCGCGTAGACAAGAGTGTTTAATATCAGGCTTACTCAATTCTCCTCGGCGGCTATGATGATTAGGCAACAACTCCACCAGTTGCTGATAAACAGATTCAGCAATTTTTGGTGTAGCTAATATCATCTGTTCTACAAGATTTAATTCTGGGGAATCTATCTCATATTTGACAGCAGCTGCACAAACTCGTTGCCAAGGTATAGCAACTTGTTCTTCGACAAATTTCAAGTAGGGAGTTAGTAATATTTTTTCTGTTGGTGTAAGTTTTTTCAGGATTAATTGATTAGTAAAATTTAATTGTGTAGTCATAAAGCCAAGGGAACGCCAATCCTTAGAGACTACATGCTGTTCTTGAAATACTAATAATATTGGTTCTAATGAATATGCTAATTCTGTAATTTCCGGTATTCCCAATATAAAAATTCTCTTATTTTCCAATGTCGTTTTTGTAGATATATTAATTTCAACCGAGTGTTTTTCGTAAATGTCAAGTATTTTTTTATAAACACGAAAAGCAAATTGAGTTATGAGCATTGCTTCATTCAAATCTATGATATTAGAAATATAACTGTAAAATGTCTTCGCTTGTATACATCCCATTTGGCAATTAATATTTAATATATTATTCTTCAATTTAGCATAAGTTAAAGCTCGTCCCTCTGGTGAAGCGGTTGTCATCAAATTAGTATGAAGAGATTTTTCTAATGATACATCGGAAAAATTAAGCGTGTAACGCCTTGCCCAAAGCTTAAGCAATCGTTCTACTGAAGGATTTTTAATGATTTCTACTGATTTAAGCATCAATTTTTCCTTATTACATTTATTTTTTATCTTTCCGTAAAATTAATTAAAGTAATGTAGTTAATTGGGAGTATTTTTCTGCAAGATAAGAAATTTGTACTAAATAAATATTGGCAATAAAATATATTAAGTTAAATAGATCGCTAGTATAGGAAAATTATGTAATTTTTTTTTATAACAACTATCAAAATTAATGATGCCACAGGATATTTGTTAAAACTGAGATCTTGCAATAATTACAATAGACCTTTGCACAAATATTTTTGACCCCACCCTAACCCTAAGCGAGATCGTTTAGGGAACTAAATTTTTCCCCCGTTCACGGGGGGATTGAGGGGGTTTTTAGAATTCATGCAAGAGGTCTAATTAGTCGTAAAATAAATTTCACTGCAATAAGACCAATTCATATCTTGCACTTAAGAGATTTTCAGGTGTGAGAATAAATTAGGGTAATTGATTTTAGGGCTAAATTTTAGGCTTGTTATAAATAGTGCAAAATCTTAATTGAAATGGGTCAATTACCAACACTGTTATAGGTTTTTAAAAACATGATCAGAGGCTCATAGCCTACCTCAGAAAACTTTAGGTTTTTTTTAAACAGCTAATATTAGGATGGTTTTGCTTAATAAGCCTTATCTCGTAACATTACAGGAACTTTAAAAAGAATCCGGAAGATTTTCATAAATTTTTCTGAGCAATTGTTTTTTCCTTTACTTCATGTATGTGTAAATTTTTATATGATTATAGTAACAATAGCTACAAAAAAATCTGATATTTTCAGATAATTTAGTTTATTTAATCCAGGTGAGACCGAAAATAGCTATTTGTATAGCTGATAATAAATTTTTGCCTTCCAGATTTGTTGCGATCGCATTCTAAGGATTTGAATAGTATGCCTTATTAAATTGTTGCACTCTCCGCGTCAACAAATCTTTTTCCTTTTCCATAAATTAAGAGGGCTGACATTATTTATCTTCGGGACGTGAGTTTTTTTCACCTCCGGTTAGCTTAGCCTTTGCGTAGAGTAGGGGATTGGTTAGTAAACTTGCTGATTCAGGAGGAATTATTACACCACTGTTTAGCAGATGTAGCAATAGATAATAGCAATGAATAATTAACTCAATAGTTATAATCATCAAAAATCTTTGAAATCTCTCTTAAAGAAGATTTTTGATGAGATTATACTTATAATTGTTTTAAAATAGTTGTTTTAAAACTAGCTAATTTTGCTATTATGTATGTATTTTTTTATGCAATGTCTTGATTTTTCTTGCTTCTTTAGCAAAAGTAGATTATAGCTTCTCAAGTAAAATTGAATACTAATTATTCTAAACATAGAAAAATGATTTTTAAAATTCATATTGCATATTGTAAAAATTCGTTATAATTTTCTATTATGTCGATCTCAGCAAATCGTTTCATTATAGTCAAAGTCACTTCTACATCAAATTAAGTATTTTGCTGAAACAGTATTTAAATTTACAAAATATTTAAATACTACTGGATATATGTTTTTATATAGTAAAAAGTAATTTCTTACTTATAAATTCAAAAAATTAAAAAGTAGATTTAGCTTATATAAAAGAATAAAAGTCTTTGCTATTGATAGTTAATTAGCAAAAATAATTTACTTTCATCCATAAAAGCAATTCAAAAAGCACATGTAAATGCATAAAACTGCTACATATAGCAGTAAGATAACTGTTCTTATTTACGATTTATCCTTATTTTTTATGAAAAAATGTGCTTGTTATGATGAGGATATTGGGAAGAATAAATTAGGGTGTATTTATTATCTAATCAAAAGTACAATTTACATGGAGAATTTGTGGCGATGCAATTAGAAGACAGGGTAACAATTGAAAATGTAGAACAAGAAGCATGGGAAGTTTTAGAAAAATCAATTATGTACTATAACGGTCGTCCAGTAGGAACGATCGCAGCCATTGATAGTACAGTAGATGCGCTCAATTATGACCAATGCTTTATTAGAGATTTTGTCTCTTCCGCTCTACTATTTCTCATTAAAGGTAAAACAGAAATTGTTCGTAACTTTCTAGAAGAAACTTTAAAGTTACAACCAAAAGAGAATCAGTTGGATGCCTATAAACCCGGTCGAGGCTTGATTCCAGCGAGCTTCAAAGTAGTTGTATCTCCAAGTGGTGAAGAATATTTAGAAGCTGATTTTGGAGAACATGCGATCGCCAGAGTCACACCAGTAGATTCGTGTTTTTGGTGGGTAATACTACTACGTGCTTATGTAGTAGCTACAAAAGATTATTCATTAGCATATCAAAGCGATTTTCAACACGGCATCAAGTTAATTATGGAGCTATCTTTAGGGACACGTTTTGATATGTATCCTACCCTGTTGGTTCCAGACGGTGCTTGTATGATTGACCGTCGTCTAGGTATCTACGGGCATCCTTTAGAAATTCAATCTCTATTTTATGCTGCATTGTGTGCTGGGCGAGAACTGCTAGTTTGCCAAGGCAATCAAGATATTGTTACAGCCATTGATAACCGCCTACCTCTTTTACGCGCTCATATTCGTAAACATTATTGGATAGACTTAAATCGCCTCAATGCTATTTATCGCTACAAAGGTGAAGAGTATGGTAAAGGGGCTGTCAATCAATTCAATATATATGTAGATTCGCTTCCTTATTGTGAATTAGATCGGTGGCTACCAAGAACAGGTGGTTATCTAGCAGGAAATGTCGGTCCATCACAGATGGATACCCGCTTTTTCGCATTAGGAAACTTGGTTGCGGTTATTTCTGATCTTGCAAGCGAAGAACAATCGCAAGCCATTATGACTTTAATCGAGAAACGCTGGGAAGATTTAGTCGGAGATATGCCGATGAAAATTACTTTCCCTGCCTTAGAAAATGAAGAATATAGAATTATTACTGGCTGCGATCCGAAAAATATACCTTGGTCTTATCACAACGGCGGCAATTGGCCCGTTTTAATGTGGATGTTGGCAGCAGCCGCAATTAAAACTAATAGAGTGTGTCTAGCAGAAAGAGCAATTGAAATTGCCCAAACCCGCCTCAAGGATGATGAATGGCCAGAATATTACGATGGTAGAAGAGGGCGACTACAAGGCAAACAAGCTAGAAAATATCAAATATGGACTGTTGCAGGCTTCTTATTAGCAAAAGAATTGATTAATAATCCTTCTTGGTTGCCATTAGTCAGCTTTGAACCATTTACAGCAGAACAGATTTCTAGGGCTTGTGAATTTGAACTCAACAGCTTTGACACTTGAATCTACTGAGTAGTTGTTAGTTGTTGGTTATTAGTGGTTGGGAATTAGTAAAAAGTTAACAGTTAACAGTGAGTAATAGAATTTGATAACTGAATAACTGAATCACACTTCCCCCACTCCACCCTGCGGGAAGTCGCTTGCGCGTCTACACACTCCTCATACCCCCCACTCTCTGCGTCAATCCTCATCCTCATTTTCTCAAAACTAATTGGAAAGAATTCAAATATCCATTAATAGTTTTAGATAAAGTCTTGTGTTGCTTTTTGGTTGCGATCGCCATGACTTGATACAAGCGTCCATCAGCAACATACATGCGGTTTTTAGTGATTTTTCCACCAGAGTTGACATACTCGATTTCTTTGCCAGGATGACCGTTGGAACTACGGATGCTACGCTGACCAATTAAATTACTTTGCGTAGTTTTTACAGCCATAGTTTGGGCATTGTTGAGTATGATTTGGGGATTGGTCATTTGACCATAGCTATAGGGAAAGTCGTTGTATGCTACTACATAAGCCACTTCTTGGTTAGCCTGTTGCCCAACAAACAGTTGTAAGTTAATTTCCCCCATGTAGGTTTTTTGAGTCTGAGTCATGGCTTTAGGTCTCCCTGGCATTAAGACAGCGAAGCTACCATCTGGAGCAGTGAATAAATTCCATTCTGACTTAATCGGTTTATTAGGGGCTGGTTTGGTAGGAGACATTGGGCGCTGGGGAGGACGTGCCTCAACGCGTGTAAATCCGCTACATACTAAAGCCACAGTAATTAGGGACAACAACACTCTTTTTGTCATAGTTTTTGCTTTTATACGTGCTAATATTACGTAGGCTGATAGTTTGTTATAACTTAGTAAAATGTCTAAAAGCACCCGTAAAATTGTGTAAAAAGAGCATTGTAGTCCTACGCATATTTACTATAACCTAGCAGCGTAAATAGCAGCACCTATCAAACCAACTTGTTGATTTGTTACAACATGTACTGGTATTTCTTCTAGCAGAGGGCGCATTCTACCTTTATGGGTGAAATTAAATAGGAAATCACCTTTTTGAATTAAAGACAGAATTTTTGGGGCAATACCACCAGCAACATATAAACCACCGTAAGGGAGGAGTTTGAGAGCAAGGTTGCCTGCTTCCGCGCCGTAAGCTTCTATAAATAACTGCATTGTTTGTTCACAAAGGCGATCGCTTCCTTGTAAGGCAGCATTACCAATAGCAGCACCCGGATCGACGCTTTTTTCTTGTTTTCCAGCCTCTTGTTCCCAAGTTCTGACTATTTGGGCAATCTCCGGTGATTCGTCGTCAATTTTGCGATCGCGTAAAAATTGGTAAATAGAAACAATTCCTAACCCAGAAACTACTCGTTCCACAGAAACGCGCTGGATACTATGTTTATCCAGCAAATATTTCAACAGTTGAAACTCTAACTCAGTCCGAGGGGCAAAATCAGCATGTCCACCTTCAGAAGGAAAAGCTTGATAAAAATTTCCCTGTTTGATTAGAAATCCTTGTCCTAAACCAGTACCAGCACCAATAATCCCAATCGGTGCGTTTGGATTGGATTTCCCAGTTTGAAGTGTATAAAAGTCTTGTGCTTCCAAGCCTAAAATCCCATAGGCAACAGCAGTAAAATCATTAATTAAAGAAACATGAGTAATACCAAGTTGTTGTTGCAGACGTTCGGCATCGAGAAACCAGGCTAAATTAGTGAGCTTGGCAGTATTGTGAACTATAGGCCCAGCGATCGCAAAACAAGCTTTTTGGGGTGTCGGCGTATTAGCTGCGACCAAAAACTGTTGTACTATTGGCACTAAATCGAGAAAATCACCACTGCGGTAACGTTGCTCATAGACTGTACGTAAAAGAGGTGCTTCTGTTTCCTCCATCAGTCGTAGAATGGTTTTCGTCCCGCCGATGTCTCCTGCTAGTAGTAAACTCATAAATATAAAGTTAGTAGTTAGTAGTTGGTGGGTACAGACGCGAGGAACATCGTGTCTGTACATTAATAATGGGTAGTTAATAGTTGATTTTTTATCATTAACCACTATCGGTTTTCAATTACCTACAGATTGTTGACTGTTTGTCCATATACGACTATTAACCACTAACCACTATCTACTATCCACCAGCAGTCAGCACGAGAAATTGGTTTAGCTATAATCCTTAACATCCTTAATTAAACCGAACGAATTCCTCTACTTGAGTTAAGTGAGAAGTATCTCCCTTAAGTTCGAGAAACCATTCAGGATGTTGACGCACAACTTTTACTAAACTACACAAAGAAGCTTTAACTTCTGTTACAGCAATTTCCCCAACAAGTCCCATAGCTGCCCCGAGTACGGATGCACCGTGTCCCACCAGTAAAATATTGTCTGGAGAGTATTCTGTAGCTAGACATCTAGCAGTTTGTCCAGAACGCGCCCGCACTTGTTGTTGAGTTTCTGGGTAATTAGCAGCAATGCGGGGTGTGTAGCTAATATCTATTCTAGGAAATAATTTAGTTAGGGCAGGGATAGAGAGTTTTTGTGGGTTCTCTGTCATCCAAGCAGGATTAAGCCATTCACTCAAACCAGTTTCTAGTTTAATTGGTAAATCTAGAACTTCTGCAACAGCGTTTGCAGTTTGTACTGTTCGCAAGAAAGGCGAAGCGAAAATATGGGCAATTTTTTCTCGCTTGAGGCGATTAGCTAGCTGCTTTGCTTGGATGAAGCCATCTTCAGACAAAGGCGGATCGTAACGTCGTTCGGCGGTAAGAAACCAATCAGGGTTAACAAAATCAAGGCGGTTAGCGTGTCTTGCTATCCAAATGATTTGACTCATGGATGGATTACCAAGCTGATATACTTTGCAGGCTGCAAATTAACTATCATCTCATGTTGGGAAATGTCAGGATTGAAAATTTTTGACAAAATGTGATTTTGTTCGAGTATGAAGCAGTAGTTCTTCGTTAAGTTTGAATTTATAGGTTTGTAGTCAGCGCTTTAGCGCTAAAGCGCTGATTACGAGCTAATAAGCATTATTCGTAACAAAATTGACATAGTAGTAGAAGTGTTAATAGACCTCTTGCACAAATATTTTTTACCCCAGCCTCACCCTAAGCGTTTACGGGGAGGAAATTCAATCTTCCCCCCGTTCACGGGAAGATTGAGGGGGCTTGAGGATTCATGCAAGAGGTCTAATCATCTAAGTTTGTCTGAAGAAAAATTTTTACCTAGTTTTGTTGTACATATGTAGCTTGTATTAGCTAGCAAAAGCCTCTTGATGATGTTGCTTACCTAGTGCATATACTGTAGTAGTTAAGTATTGATTGCTTCTTAACTCTACAGGTAATATTTATGGGTTTTATATTTTCTCTTTTAACAAGCCTGATTGCAATTTTTATCTATTTAAACTCTGGCAAAATATATAATGAACGATCGCGCTGGATAATTCGCGGAGTGAGTATTTTAATTGGTGCGATCGCTCTACTCGCTTCTGTTTCCAGACTTTTAGTCATCGTACCACCAGGTAATGTTGGAGTCGCCAGTCTATTTGGTCAAGTCCCTAATGATACATTTAATCCAGGTGTGCATTTGATGAATCCTTTTGCTAAGGTAATCAATTTTTCTACACGCCTCAAAGATATCAAGGAAAATGTCGACGCCACATCTCAGGAAGGGTTGAGTCTCAATCTTGACGTTAGTCTGCAATACAAGCTTGACTCCCAAAAAGCAGCAACAGTATATAAAAATATTGGTACAGACGAAACACAATTAGTCATTTCTCGATTTCGCTCGACAATCCGCGCTATTACAGCTAACTACTCAGCAGCAGCTATTTATTCTAGCAAGCGTCAAGAAATTGTTCAGCAACTCAATCAACAGCTGACTCAACAGTTACTTCCTTTAGGTTTCATTGTAGAAGAAGCTTTATTAAGAAATGTCAAAATGCCTGACAGCTTACAAGCAGCAATTCAAGAGAAACTCAAAGCAGAACAAGAAAATCAGCGCATGAAATTTATTTTAGAAAAAGAACGTCAAGAAGGAGAACGCAAACGCATTGAAGCTAGGGGTATAGCTGATTCCCAAAAAATTATTTCTGATGGACTTAGCAATTCTGTATTGCAATTGCGAGCCATAGAAGCCACTGAAAAATTAGCACAATCATCCAACTCTAAAATTGTCGTGATTGGTTCTGAAAAAGGCACAATACCAATTTTACTTCAACAAGAAACGAAGTAAAATATGGAAACTAAAGAAGTGCTACTAACAGACGAGTTATAAAGTAAACCTTAAATTGTAGGGTGCGTTAAGCGTTGCTATAACTCACCGAGAAAGATGGTGCCCTGCGGCTAATCCTAACTCTCTCAAACTCCAAAATCCTAACTATAAATCATTGTTTCCGGATTACTATCATTCCACGAGAGCGGGTAGCAGATAAATCTTTGTCTACACAAGCTTTGTACATTCTGTCGATGGGACATTTCCAAAAGCGCGTATATTTTTTGGGGTTAGTGTCAGCTATAGTAATCTCCTGGGTTGTTGAATCATAATCGGCTACTAGAGAAAAATGACCGCCTGCAAAGTTAACTTCATGGGCAATGCCAACATTAAAATTTAAAATATGAATGTCTTTGTCATCCTGCACAGCGTTTTCAATTTCTTTGATAAAGGCATCCAAACTTATTGAAACTTTGTCAAAATGTTCGAGTCTCACACTCAAGTCTAATTTTGCTCCATTGACGTAACTGACACAAGTGTCATAAGTCTCAGCAAGAGTCATACCATCGTCTAAAACAGTAGCGATCGGTAATCTAGTAATATAGAAAATATCATCCACAGTTGTGGGATACCCGAGTGCTGTGAGTGCATAAGCAATTGAAGTGATGTTACAGCAATTTATAGGCTGTTGAAATTCACATAGCTTAATACCATTTAAATCTTTTGTAACAACCTTTGTGACAACTTTACCTAAAACTTGGTCAGATGGTTCAAAACCAGATTGCTTAATTGCATCCAAATCTGTTGTGCTATCGGTGGCTATTTGCTGGGAATAAGTCATTGAAAAGATCCTTATATTCAAGCAAGTTTTTGACTCGAGAGCATTACTGTAGTGCTTGCTACTATTAACCATTAACTCATCAAGTCCAACTGATGGCCTAAAGCTTTAAAATTTCTTCAGCAAGCAAATATCTAGTCACAAAAATGAGCAATACACAAAATTTCTATATTGTCAAGCGTCCTGCTGGAAACTGCGAAATCATCCCCAGCAACTTCGTTGCTGGGGATGACAATCCAGAGATTATAGAAAAGTGGGGGCCTTTTGAATCGCAAGGAGAAGCGATCGCTCGCCGTGTAGGACTGATTCGGGCGGGTAAATGCCAACCAGTCTAAAGGCAAAAGTGAAACAACTTTCTAATTTCTTTGTGCGTTTGTGCCTTTAGCTGCAATTTCTTTACCTAACACTTCCACTGCTTTAGCAAACTGCGGGTCTGCAAGAGTAGCAACTTTTTCTCGTTCTTTGATCCACAAGTCTTGTCGCTGTTTATCACTTAAGTCCACTACTATGTTTGGGTCAATCCCATGTTTGTTAATATCTCTGCCCAGGGGGGTATGGTATTTAGCGATCGTGACTGCTAATCCTGAACCATCATCCAAGGGGCGCACAGACTGTACTAGACCCTTGCCAAAAGTCTGACTTCCTACTACGACTGCACGCTTGTTGTCCTGCAATGCTCCTGAAAGAATTTCACTAGCACTAGCACTACCTTTATCTACCAGTACCACCAAGGGTTTGTTCGTTAAAGCCCGTCCATTGGCAATTTCTCGTTCTACCTCACCCTGACGGTCAATTGTAGAAACAATCGTGCCTCTATCCATCCACATCCGGGCAATGTCCACACTTGAGTACAACAGACCACCTGGGTTATTACGCAAATCTAAGACGTATCCAGATACCTGCTTGCTTTCTAAATTCTTGATTGCATCCCGCATTTCTTTGGCAGCATTGGCACTGAACTGTTTCAAGCGGATATAGCCAATATTACCCGCAGGCGTTTGCTTTTGAGAAAAGTCTACCGGATGAATTTCAATTCGCGCTCGTGTAATTGTAAATTCTTTTCTTTGACCCTCACGCAAGATTGTTAAGTTAACTTTACTGCCTGGTTCACCTCGGATTAAGGATACTGCTTCATTAGTATCCATGCCCTCTGTGCTTTTACCATTGATGTAGATAATGGTATCTTTTGCCAGAATCCCAGCCTTAAATGCAGGTGTATCCTCAATTGGAGCAATTACAGTTAACTTTTTCGTTTTTTCATCCAAACCTATTTGGATACCAATACCTGTTAATTCGCCAGAGGTATCAACTTGCATATTTTTGAATTCCTCTGGATCCATAAACCGGGTGTATGGATCGTCTAGCTTCTTCAGCATTTCCCGGATGGACTTATATGCTTCCTCATTGTTTTTGTAGGACTTATTCAGGTACTCACTCCGAACAGCTTTCCAATCTACCTGATTAAAAGTACCGTCTACGTATTGTTTATTAATAATTTGCCAAACTTCATCTACTAATTCCTTAGGACTTTCTTTAAAAAGAGCTTGTCCTTGCGAGTGAATGCCAAGGCTTGTAACTGCAATTGTGGAAAGCGTCACCGCCGTAGCACCCAAAACAAGTCCATTTCTTGTAATTACCATAATGACAGCTGCGTGGCTAGGGACAAAATTTTATATGTCAGTATGCTCAATCTAACACAAGCAAATGGTGTACAGAATGAACATATCTTGTTATTTCTACAAATTTATTTAAGGATTGGGGAAGTGGGGAACTTGGGGCCCCTGGTGGGGATTAGGGGAGGTGGGGAGATGGGGAGATGGGGGAAGTATGAGGAGTGTGTAGACGCGTAGCGGCTTAAGGTAAGGGTGGAGTGTAAGGAGTGTAAGGAGTGTATGATCCTTGTCCTCCTCGTCTCCTTCCCGATCCCCGATCCCTAATTTCTTCACGGTTCTACCCAGCGTCCATCTGCTTTAATCAAATTGATTAACTCCTCTACACCCTGAACTTCTGGGACTTTTTTGATTTCTTCTCTACCACGATAAAGAGAAATATAACCTGGAGTCTTACCGACATAACCATAGTCGGCATCTGCCATCTCTCCAGGGCCATTTACAATGCAACCCATGACTGCAATGTCAAGCCCAGTGAGATGCTTAGTAGCTTCACGGACTTTATGCAATACTTCTTCTAGGTTAAATAAAGTACGTCCGCAGGAAGGACAAGCGACATACTCGACCATTGTTTTCCGCAATCCTAAGGCTTGCAGAATACTGTAGCAGACTGGAATTTCTTTTTCTGGAGATTCAGTCAGCGATACCCGAATTGTATCGCCAATGCCATCAGCTAACAAAGTAGCAATCCCAGCAGTGGATTTAATTCTTCCGTATTCACCATCTCCAGCTTCTGTTACACCCAAGTGTAAGGGGTAATCCATACCCAACTCATCCATTCGCTGTACCATAAGACGATAAGCAGCAACCATCACTGGTACTCGTGAGGCTTTCAGAGAAATCACTAGGTTACGGAAGTCTAAAGATTCACAAATCCGGATAAATTCTATGGCAGATTGCACCATCCCTTCTGGTGTGTCGCCGTAAGTAAACAGCATTCTTTCAGCAAGAGAACCATGATTTACCCCAATTCGCATGGCTTTGCCTTGATCGCGCAAAGAAATTACTAATGGTTCTAGAGTTTCGCGGATTTTTTCACCTATTTCGTCAAATTCGACTTTGGTGTATTCGGTTCTGGTGGGATTTGGTTTTTCAAATACATACAGTCCTGGATTTATCCGTACTTTCTCTATGTGCTTAGCAACTTCTAAAGCAATTTTCATGCCATTGTGATGCACATCAGCAACAATCGGCACATCTTGATAAGTTTTGATTAATTTTTGTTTAATTTCTGCCAAAGCTTTGGCATGAGCCATACTTGGTACTGTAACACGAACAATTTCACAACCTATCTCATGTAGACCCCGAATTGCGGCAACAGAACCATCAATATCAAGAGTATCCTCGTTGATCATAGATTGCACCACTACGGGATGTCCCCCCCCAATGGTGACATTTCCTACTTTTACTGGACGGGTTTTTCGTCTTTTAATTGTTGTGTCAAAAGTAGGTTGACTGGATAAAGTATTTGCAGTAATGGGTGTAGGCAGAGTTTGCATAATCTTTTAGGTAATTTTGCCGTAGCGAAAATATCGGATTTGAAAACGTTCTGTTTCCCAGATTGCCACAGTTCGTGCTTTTTTGGACAAATAATTAGCAAAAAAATGATATCGGGAAATAATGAAAGAAAAAAGCAGATATTGACGATTTTTCTCAATGGTAAAAATATATGTTCTCCATTGTTTTGGCAAAATCGCGATCGCTTGATTTCTGACTTACTAATACTGATTTATAAATGTCATAAGTAGTAACAATAGTTGTTGGTTATCCATCCTGCTTTTATTCCCAAAATTAATTCCGTTTCTCAAGGTGCGACTGTAATTGCTACTGTCTTTTGTAAATGTAAAAAAGAACATGTATTGCTATAAAAAGCACGTGCTTAACCGAGATAATACGTGTTAATTAGATGAAAATGGGAGCCAAAACCCAAATTTTAGCTGCGAATTGTAATTTTTGTATGAATAATCAAACATCCACCCAACTACCCATACCCCTACACTTCAACCCCAAAACCGTGGGCGCAGTCTGGCGCGTATCTTATCAAGAACGCGCCGCAGATGCACAAGCATTGATAAGACAACACAAAATCAAACCCGCATCTGAAGATAAAACTCGGATTTGCTTACTTCTAATTGACGTGCAAAACACTTTTTGCATCCCCCACTTTGAATTATTTGTGGGAGGAAAATCTGGCAATGGTGCAGTAGATGATAATATTCGTTTGTGTGAATTTATCTATCGTAACTTGGGGATAATTACAAAAATTATACCAACTCTAGATACTCATACAGCAATGCAAATTTTTCATCCTATTTTTTGGGTGAATGCTGCTGGTGAACATCCTATTCCTGCTGCAACTAACATGACATCAGCAGATATTGAAAAAAGAATTTGGCAGGTAAATCCTGATGTTGCTTTTAGTCTAGGATTGGATTATGAATTTTTAGAAAAATACGCTTACCACTACGTTAAACAGTTAACTCAAAATGGTAAATATCCTTTAACTGTGTGGCCTTATCATTCTATGTTGGGTGGTATTGGTCATGCTTTAGTTTCTGCTGTGGAAGAAGCAATATTTTTCCACTGTATTGCGCGTAATAGTCAAACGCAATTTGAGATTAAAGGTAATAATCCTTTAACAGAAAACTATTCTGCTTTAAGCCCAGAAGTTTTGCAAGATTTTGATTCTCGTCCTATTGCTCAAATTAATAAAAGGTTAATTCAGCAGTTATTAGACTTTGATGCTGTGATTATAGCTGGACAAGCAAAAAGTCACTGTGTCGCCTGGACAATTGATGATTTGTTAACAGAAATTCAGCAGGTAGATATTAAATTGGCGACCAAAGTTTATCTACTGGAAGATTGTACTTCTGCTGTTGTTGTTCCGGGTGTGGTCGATTACACAGAAGCAGCAGATAAGGCGTTTAAACGATTTGCTGATGCAGGAATGAAAATAGTTAAATCTACCCAATTAATTAATTTTTTCTAACGCAAAGGAACGCAGAGGAAAGCGCAGAGTAGCGCAGAGGAAATCTCTGTGTTCTCTGCGTGGAAAAACTACTCTAATTACTTCAAATATTCTCCTGGATCTTGAGCAACCCAACCCAAAGAAGAGTTAGAACGGATTTCAAAATGAAGATGGGGTTGAGTTATGGTTGGTTGTCCTGTTTTACCGACGGTTCCTAGCAAGTCTCCCTGTTTAACTTGCTGACCAACGCTAACTTTGATACTTTCTAACTGGGCGTAACGACTTTGCAATCCGTTGCTGTGATTAATTATGACTAAGTTACCGTATGTACCACGATCGCCTGCAAAAACGACTGTCCCCGGTGCGATCGCTTTTACTGGTGTTCCGATAGCAGCTAACAAATCAATACCACTGTGAAAGAAAACTTCACTGTTATTTGGGTTAAGCTGCCAACCATAGGGAAATCCTACCTGAACAGCTGATGGTAAGGGATAGCCGCTTATTTGAGTAGAAGTAGAATTTCCACTAGAAGTTGGGGAGGCGGATACATTCGCACGACTTAATGATTGATGAGGTGTAGGGATAAATGCAATTTGAGATGGTGGTTTACAGCCATTTAACTCAAAAAGAGCATCAGCACGAACTTTGTATCTTTGTGCTAATTCTCGCCAAGTTTCACCACGAGCTACTTCCACTACAATACCATTATAGGGAGGGATAAGAATATTGTTACCCGTACTCACCCTACCGTTTTTTAAATCCGGATTCATGGTGATAATAGTATCAGGAGCTAAATTGTAGAGCTGGGCGATGCTCTGCAAGGTTTCGCCACGGGCAACTCGATGGCGCTGGAAGCGTTCCAGGGCTGGAGTTGGGCATTTAGCTACCTGTGCTAGTGCAGGATTTGGGCGTGTGGATACGAGTCCCAAAGCAGAAATCAAGCTAGAGAAAATTATTAGAAGTAGGCGATCGCGAACAGTCATGTATGTTAAGTGGAGCGAAATTAAAGTACTCAACGTCAACAGTTCGGGTATGGTGAGAGCATTCTTGCGATTCTAACTAAATTTTATATTTTGTTGACAGTTAGTTGGTTGTTGATTATTGATTGTTGATTGTTGATTGGTATTAACCAGCAACTACCAACCAGAAAGAATTAACAAAAATCTACAATTTTATCGCTTTGATGATCAAAATTAATCTGTCCACTTGTCTTTTGCTTGACTACACTTAGAAATTAGCATCTGCATTGCTGTCCTTGAGTATAGTGATTATGAAGTTATCAAAGAAACAACTGGCCGTTTATTTTTCATTAGTTGTGGGCGGCGGCGTATTCGGCGGTAGTGCAGTTTTGCTAGCCAGTCCCTTTCTCCTGACACAAAGGCGTACATTTCAGGAACTTAGGAATGTGACAATGGGCGTGCCGTCAGAAACAGTAGTTACCAATGCTTGGGGAAAAAGCATAGAAGCAACTGGGGCTGAAAGTGTTAATTTTATTGCTACAGCCGTGCAAAAAACAGGGCCAGCAGTAGTACGAATTAATGCGACACGCAAAGTAGCAAATCCCATTTCAGAAGCTTTTAAAAATCCTCTCTTGCGGCGATTTTTTGGCGAAGATGAAGAACCAATTCCACAGGAGAGAATTGAGCGTGGTACGGGTTCTGGTTTTATCCTCAGTACGAATGGAGAAATTCTTACCAACGCTCATGTAGTAGCAAATACAGATACAGTTCAAGTTACCCTCAAAGATGGCAGAACTTTTGAAGGAAAGGTAATGGGAGTTGATCCCATGACAGATGTAGCAGTGGTGAAAATTCCTGCCAAGCAATTACCAAGGGTAAAATTGGGCAATTCACAAAATTTGATCCCTGGACAGTGGGCGATCGCGATTGGTAATCCTTTAGGTTTAGATAACACTGTCACTATCGGCATCATCAGCGCCACAGATCGCACCAGTTCCCAAGTTGGTGTACCAGATAAACGAGTAAGCTTTATCCAAACTGACGCCGCTATTAATCCTGGTAACTCTGGGGGCCCTTTATTAAATTCCCAAGGTGAGGTAATAGGAGTAAATACTGCTATTCGTGCTGATGCTCAAGGACTCGGTTTTGCTATTCCGATAGAAACTGCTGCCCGCATTGCTAACGAACTTTTTACTAAAGGGCGTGTAGAACATCCCTTTTTGGGGATTGAAATGATAGACCTTTCTCCTACCAAAAAACAGCAAATCAACCAAGAAAACAGTCTTAACATCCAGCAAAATACTGGTATTGCCATCAAGGGAGTTCTAGAAAAATCACCTGCACAGCGAGCAGGACTGCGCCCTGGAGATGTAATCCAAAAATTTAACGGCAAACCAGTTAAAACTGCTGCTCAAGTACAGAAATTGGTTGAGTCTAGCAGTGTTGGAGACACTCTGCAAATTGAAGTTAACCGTGACGGTAAAATTCAAACCTTTCAAGTACAGTTAGGGGCCTATCCCCAGAAATAGTCATTAGTCCAGAGTCTGAAGTCTAGAGTCAAGAGTTTTTAACTACTGACCATTTGACAATTAACTCTTGACAATTGACTCTTGACTAATGATTATTAGCCAAATGATCTAAGTGCATCCGTTGTTCCATCTGGCGCAGGAAATAGCCAGTCATCATTGCTGATGCTAAAAGACCAGCAAGATTATCCCGGTCTGTTGTAATTTGGACGTTGAAGTTTTCAGCAGGCAGCATCCCAACAAGCCCCTGGACATTTTGCGAAATGATTTGCTTGATTTCGGGGCTGACGGACTGAGCGACGCTGGCCAAAACTTCCGGAGGCTGATGCTGCAAGTATTTGAGTAACTGATTAGACTGTTCCTCAAAATTGTCACTCAGATGCTGGCGAGGGTGTTGTTCAAAATTGTCATTCAAAAAGTCAGGATCAAACACCATTGGCAATTTAAGTTTAGCGGAGTTGCTAATTCTACTCTAAACCATTGTATAGAGTTAAGACATATTTCCTCAGCTTAGTAGTTAGTAGTTAGTAGAGACGCGAGGAACATCGCGTCTGTACAATAGTAGTTAGTAGTTAGTAGTTAGTAGTTAGTAGTTGGTGGTTAGTTATTTCTAATAGCCAATGCCCAATGCACACTCCACCCTTACCTTAAGCCGCTACGCGTCTACACACTCCTCACACTCCCCATACTCCTCCCCATCACCCCACCTCCCCATCTCCCCGCTCCCCAATCCCCAACCTACTCTACTTCCGAGGTCGATTCTAGTTTTAGCTCTAATTGTCGCTGCTGTTGTGGACTAGAAAATGGTGAGGGAAGTTGTTCGATCTGGAAATACTGATGAAACTTGGGTGTCACTTGTAATGAGTAGGAGCGAGAGTCACTATCTCGACGTTTCTTGACAAAACCAAGCTCAACTAATTCTTGTACGTGTTGATATGCTCCTGAGCCACGCAGGTTAATGAGGTCAGTTTGGAGCATGGGACTATTTAAGGCGATCGCTGCTAGAGTCCGCAATGCGCCTACTCCCAATTCTACTGGTATCAGGGTTTGTACTAAATCTTGAAAATCAGACCGCAGTTGCAGGCAGTAGCCGTTTGGGGTTTCTACGACTTCGAGGGCTGTGTCTCGACGAGCATAATCGTCAATTAGGTCAATAATACCTTCTTCGGCAGTAGCGCGATCACACGCGGCATACTCAGCAATTTCGCTGATTGATAGGGGTTTGCCCTTCAAATAAAGAATTGCTTCTATTTTTGTCGCTGCATTCATTGATCAATAGTCACTAGTCAATAGCCAATAGTCAATAGTCAACAGCAAAGGACAACTGACAATTGACAACCGAACAAGGAAACAATAATAAGTGTAAGGACTCTCTTATCACATTTTGAAACGAAAGTCAAGAGAACATTGTTGTTGGGTAGAGACGCGAGGAACATCGCGTCTGTACATTAAGAGTTGGTGGTTGGTGGTCAGTTATTTCCAATACCCAATGCCCAATGCCCGCTCCCTGAGCTTTACTTCTAATCAAATCTAGTTTTGAGGATAAATTCAGCGATCGCTAAATCTTGTGGAGTCGTTACCTTTAAGTTTGTTTCTTCTCCTTGGACAATTTGCACTTGATAACCGCATTTTTCAAACAAAGCAGCATCGTCAGTGACCTCCCAACCCTGAGCGACACCTTCGCCGTGACACTGTTTTAGCAGCTTAACATCAAAACCTTGGGGAGTCTGTGCCGCCCAAAGCTGGCTTCGTTCTGGTGTACTCTGAATTATGCCATTTTCATCTACGACTTTGATAGTGTCTTTGACTGGCACAGCCGCTATTAAACCAAGACAATGACAAATTGCTTCGGCACATCTGTTCAGTAAATCTGGTGTGGCTAGACATCTAGCTCCATCATGGATCAAAACTTGTTCAGCATTAGGTGGTAAGGAGAGTAAGCCATTGTAAACAGATTCTTGGCGGGTGGAACCACCCCTAATTAATTCCACAGGTTTAGTTAACTGTAAATCAGCAATAATTTCCTTAAATTCTTGCCAGTCATGGGGTTGGGAGATAATTCCTACCCAACTAATCTGATCTGATGCTTGTGCAGCTAACAGCGTCCAGGCAATAATTGGTCGCGATCGCACTTGTAAGAGGAGTTTATTGCGATGACTCCCCATCCTTCGTCCGGTTCCGGCAGCTGGAATTAATAAATGCACAGAGTTCCTTAATCTTTAAAAAATGATGAATTATAAATGATGAATAATGAATTATAAATTATGAAATTTTCAGCATTCAGCATTCAGTATTCATAATTCTTACTTAGTCCCTATCTTCCCCTAAAATAGGGAGCGAGTAGGCGTACATTAAATAATATGCGAATAGTAGCCCTTGTCCCTGGTGGAATAAGCGACCAAATTTTATTCTTTCCGACACTAGACGACCTGAAGCGTAATTATCCTGACGCTCAGATAGATGTCGTTGTGGAACCCCGGTCAAAGGCTGCTTACCGGGTGAGCAAGTCAGTGAACGATGTACTGATGTTTGATTATAAAGACCGTAACAGTTTGGCTGATTGGGCTAACTTAGTAGGCATACTTCGCGATCGCGAATACGATGTTGCTATTGCCTTGACGCAAAGCTTGTTAATGGGTCTTTTACTATGGTTGACTGGAATCCCCACACGTATTGGTTACAGAGGCAAGGGAGCAGCTTTTCTCACTAACACCATACCTCTCAAGCAAGAACAATACGCTGCTAATGTGTATCACACTTTGCTGCAAGAGTTGGGCATTAAGTCCCCTTGTCCACAGTTAGCTGTAAATGTACCGAAATTAGATATTGATTGGGCAGACAAAGAGCAGCTAAGGTTGGGAGTTAAAGAAACTGGTTATATTTTGATTCACAATGGTGTAAATGAGTTGCCACCAAATCAAGGTCAAGATAGAACATATCCTGCTGAGAATTGGCTGGACATCATCCAAGATTGCCAGCAGAAGCAACCAGATATACCTGTGGTAGTAGTTCAAGAACCAGGTCAACAAGAGTTTATCGCTAAGCTCAAACAGTCTATACCCGACATAAAAATTACTTCCCCAGATAATATGGGCAAGTTAGCGGCAATGATTGCAGGAGCAAACTTATTGTTGTGTACAGATGGCGCGGCTATGCAGCTAGCTGTTGCTGTTCAGACTTACACTATTGCCTTATTTAGTTCCACAGATCCAGCTAAGTTATTACCCAAAAGTGAGAAAATTATCGCAATCAAATCTCCCACAGGCAAAATAGCAGATATTTCGCCCAAAACCATTTTGGAAAAAATCTGGGGTGATTAGTACTGCTTGGGGTAAAGTCAAAAGTACACTCTTGAGTAGACGCACAGAGTGCGGTTTCCTGGAGGTTTGTTCTGATGAAAAAATTTCACCTTTTGCCCTTGAAAACTCGACTCTTCTGTTCAAATAAAGAGAGGGGTATCTGATAAAATCGGGTGACATCTTGATATTAATATTTTGCTTCATCATTGCGGGGATTTGAACCCCCTTTCTGCTTGTAAGAATAAATCAACAGGCGGAAAGGGGGTTCCATATTCTTTACCCTTCTCTACTGTTGCAAAAGTTACTTTTGTAATACGTGTGTTTAACTGCGTCCATTCTATTTACGTAAAATCACCTTAAAAAAAGTATTTTGTAATACTTGTAAATTTTAGACTTTACGGTATAAGAGTTAAATAAACAACTGTTTTTTCTATAAGCTGATATGTTAAATGAATTGTAGGGAAATATAGATTTAGATTCGTTTGTTAATGTGTATCTCATTCATATAGTTTGTAAACACTTAACATACAGGTTCTTAAATAATTTCCCTATTTTGATATTAAGTAACAATCGTGACTAGAAAAATTTTTATGTCCTAAAGTTTATATATTTAATATTTAACAGAAATATAGAATTAAATTAATTATTGACTAAAAATATTTTGCTATTACTGTATGGTTAAAAATATTAAAAATAATGTTTTTATTAGCTATTTAATTACTTCAAAAAATCTTAAAAACAGCTTGTTTTCATCAAGTGACTATATGAGGTATCTTAATATAAAGAAATTAAGTCATTAGAAATAAAGATTTGCACTAGAACAAAAATTAGTTTCTATTAATTGAGTTCAGTAAAACAGAAGATCCCCAGCTATTTAAAGATTATAGTTACCAAAATTACTTATTGTGATTAGCTTTTCGGTGGATCTAATGCACCATTAACTAGCAAGAGCATCCACCAAGAAAATCATAAAATTTTCAAAGGGAAAACAAATGACGATTCAATTACATGGCTTTACTAGTAGTGCTAAACGTTACATTCAAGTGCAAAGTCAGCCGCATCATATTATAGGCATTTTTAGAAAATTGCTCTGCTTATGTGGGAGTAAGTATGAAAGTGAAATGATGAATACAGAAAGTGCTTATTTTGAGTGTGAAGAAGATGGAACAATTACTTTTTACCAAGCACTAAGTACTGATGAAGTGGAATTAGGGATTTGGACTTATCTAGTATACGAATGTGCAGAAAGTGAAGAAAATGTATTCCGAGATAAATTTATTGATACAAGTATTGATTCTTTACAAAAATTGTTAGCTGGTCAAAAATTGGTTCAAGATGCTGTAGGTATTTATGAATATCTGAAATATAAGTTTTACGAAAATGAATATTTGGATGTTATTCTCCCTTCTGATTGGAATAATTTCACAGGTAAAGCAATAGCTAATATACTTTTGGAAGAATTTAAAGCGTTTAATTCTTCATCTCTGTTTGCAGAAAATGTCGGTAAAAAATATATGAAGACAGTTATAAATAAATTTATTCAACTAGGACGAGAGATTTTAGAAACAGGTAGCACAATAATTGATTTTGAATTACGTCAAAATGATGTATTGAAAAATATTAGAATTGGCGAAATTGCAAATTTAATTATAGAACATAACGATTATCTTCTATGGCAAGAAGCCTTACCTAGTAAATCTAAAGCTGTGGAATACGCTTTCAGTGCTGCTCTAGATTTAATATGTCGAATTCACTAGTTCCAATTTTACTAATGTTGATTTTTTACTTTTAATTTTTACTTAATAAATAACTCTTATTCTGAAATTGATTTTATTTCCAGTCTTATAATTAAAACATTGCAAAAAAACTCTCGTCTAACTCATATCCTAGCATTTGAGCCATCGATTGCAGACGTGATTGACTAGGTATATTATGTTGTTGAAGCCAGTCACTCAAAATAAAAATTTTATGCATCAAAAAGATTTCCAGTGCCTCAGGATTGTACTGAATTCCCTCTTTAGAACTGAACTGATGCGGTACTAGCATAGCTGTGTAACGAGCGAATTCTCCTGTTTTCCAGTCTAGTAAAAATGGTAACCAAGGATAACGGGCGTCGAGGCGAACAAACCACAGCCGCACCTCTGGAATTTCTGGAAGTTCTCGCGGATCGCCCTCTTGTTGGGAATAATTAATATCAAAGCGTAACTGCTGTTCATGGGATGCGATCGCCCCTTCTTGCAGTAATTGCTCAATTAACGTTGCTACAGGAGATAGATCCAAGCGATTAATGGAGTCAGAATTGAGAGCGATAGTAATAGTCATAATTGAAAATGTGAGAACTTTGACTCAAAAGTAACCTCGACAATTCAGACTAGCAGCTTTGTGAGTTTAACGCTAGCAGGAAAAGGGGAACAGGGGAGATAGGGTGTAGACGCGCTCATAGGCTTCCCGTAGGGTAGGGGTGATGGGGAGACAAGGGGACGACTTGGAGGACAAGGAAGAATTTCTTTCTTCTCCCAATCCCTTATCCCCGATCCCCAATCACTAAAAAATTCCTTTACTACAACCTGGGATAGATGTATAATTACTCATACAATCAAGAAGGGGAGTAGCTGCTGGCAAAGTATTAGCCAGCCCATCTAAATCAACATACTGGTGATGAGCCTGGTTTAGATGACAATCAAGCAATAAGCTAGTTGGAAGCGAGACCTTCACTGAGTTCACACAAAAGATTAAAGTGTGAAGTTCAGTGAGGTTTCGCTAGTCTCATTGAGCTTCACACACAGGTAAACGATTTGTCTGGAGCTTGAGAGAGTGCTAACAGCTTTCACCGCCGGTTTATTACTAATTACAGTTTCTGAATTAGGTGATAAAACCTTTTTTATCGCCGTAATTTTGTCCATGCAGCATTCGCGGCGACTTGTATTTGCGGGTGTTGTAGCAGCTTTAGCGGCGATGACAATACTGTCTGTAGGAGTTGGGCAGGCGGTGTCTTTGCTGCCAAAGCTTTACATTTATTATGCTGAAATTGTTTTGTTTATTGCCTTCGGTATTAAGCTGTTGTATGAGGGAAGTAAAACGCCTGCTGCTAACTGCGATACTGAAATTGTAGAAGAAGCAAAAACAGCAGTTGCTGAGGCAGAAAAGCAACTAAAAAATCAAAAAAGTATTTGGGCAATTGTATTAGAAGCTTTTTTATTGACATTTATGGCAGAGTGGGGCGATCGTACACAATTTGCCACCATTACCCTAGCAGCAGCGAATAATCCTGTGGGGGTGACAACAGGTGCAATTTTAGGACATGCCATTTGTGCAGCGATCGCTGTGATTGGTGGAAGAATTTTAGCAGGACGAATTTCGGAAAAAACACTCACCATCGCAGGCGGATTCCTGTTTATTTTATTTGGTATCGTCGCTGCTGTGGAAGGAGCGTGAAAGTAGGGGAACGGGAGGACACGGAGGACACGGGAGTTGTCTCCCTTGTCTCCTCCTCTTCTCTACGGTGTCGGTGTTGACGTTGCAGCAGGAGTGGGAGTTACAGACTCAGAACTTCTTTTATTGATTTCGTCTTTGTACTGAGCTGGTGCTAAAGCTGCGGCTTTATCAAACAGAGATTTTGCTTCATCAGCTTTTCCTTGTTCTTTGACAACCATCGCTTTTGCCAAAACAGGTCGAAAATCATTAGGAGCGCTATTAACTGCCTGATCATACACAGATAAAGCTTGGGGATAGCGTTTTTGGCTAGCGTAAATATTACCCAACATCACTTGTACAGCGACAGTATCCACGCTACCGGGTTCTATTTTATTTGCTTGATCTGATTTAGCAAGGGTATCTTGTAATAACCCGATGGCTGCTTCCGGCCGTTTTTGCGTGAGCAACAAAGCTACCATTCCTTGCAAAGCCTCAAGATTGCCTGGCTTGGTTTCCAAAATAGAACGATAAGCCTGAGCAGCACCTTCCTTATCGCCGATTTGTTGTTTAGCTTGTGCCAACAGCACGCCATACTTAGTTTGCTCTGGATTGAGCTTTGCTAATTTTTCTAAAGGTTCAATTACTGCTTGAATGTTACCTACACCCAAACTTAGCAATTGCAAACGAGTTTCTAACAAGCCTCGTAGTGCTGTTTGATTTTCCGGTTCTCGCTGTAAAACTTGTTCATAACCTCTTGCTGCATCTTCCAATTTTGCTTTTTGATCTGAGGAAGACGAATTTCCTCGGCCGCTAGCGGAATTTCGGCTGGACTGTTGCGTATCATTAAATGCGGCTATGATGGGAACCATAGATACCCCAACAAAAGCTATCACTGCCAACACTAAAACTACTTTGACTAACCAACGATTACGCGGCTGAGACACAAAACCGTCCTTAACTCTAATAAAACTATTATTTACACAAATTGAGAAAATTAAAAAATTGGAAAAGTTTGCGGAATACCGCTAACAAACTGTGAACTTTATAACAAATAGCCATTTGTGATGCTTAAGCAAGAGATGACTTTAAGAGGAGACGCCTAAATTGTAGCTATGGTATGCTTCCGAAACTAGTGTAAAGACGCTAAATTACACATTTAGTATGTATGCGAAAAATCGCGTCTTTCAGTATCATAACAGGGCAAACGATGATGGTTGTTTTGAAAGTAAATATACTTTAAGCAGCCGCACAAACGCTCTTCCCTGTTGCGTTAATAAAATCCCACAATGGGATGTGTCTCCGCCGCAAGGAGTTTTTATGAATTCCGACTTGATGCCGTCCCCTGAATCGTCAAATTCAACAGCTTCTGATGAAGCTAAACCTAGTCAAGAAGCAACTACTACTGATGTAGTAGCAGTCGAAGCATCTCAAAGCGAGACTTCGTCTGTAACGCCAAGCGAAACTGCTAATGATGGGAACTTAGGGAGTCGACAGCAACCGATTCCACCTCCCAGCGAACCGATGCAGTATCGAGCAATTGGCTTAGTCCGAGGTCGTTACATTGCTAGCAGCGAACAATTTACCCAAGGTGTAATGTTGACCGCAGATGGCACCAAATTAGATACTGTGCTACTTGGTCGAATCATGAGTTTAGTCAAAAACCACCTCGATTTAGAGCAAGAGCATCTGTGGGTTGTTTATCCGCGCACACGTCAAGAAAATGACCAATTGCATCTTCAAATTGTAGGAGTATGGGAGCCAGAAAAACTAGCTAAAAGTTCCACAACCGAACAACAGCAAGAGTTGACATTACCAGAGGAGGAAACAGCAAATCCTGATTCACCCGAGAATTTAGAGGAAACATCTCAACAGACCTCACTAGAACCGACACCATCATCAGAAATTTCAGACGGTGGTTTTTCTGTTCGTGGCGAAATAGTTTACCAGTCATACGATACAGAGAACTTGGTAATCAAGATTAAGCAATCTGCCCGTAAGCCAAATGATAAACCCAAGTATTTCAAATTGAAACTCAAGGGTAAGCTAGAAACCAAAGCAGTAGGAAAATTTTGGGACTTGCAAGTCCAGCGACAAGGTGAATCTTTGGTTATAGAAAAGGCGAGTGTGATCGCAGAATTGCCCAGAAAACGCAGCAGTAAACCACCGTTTAAACGTAAAGGTGGAGGCGGGGTAAGCCGCCGTCCTAGTGGTAGAAAGCCATATCCCCCAAGACGAAACGGAGAAGGCTCACCACGTCCAGTCAAAAAAGTGGGTGAATCTCCATCAGCATCGCCACCTCCAAGACCTATACCCAAAGGTTCTGTTCCCAAACCTGTGAAGCGACCGAAACCATCACAGGAGTAAACAGATGGGGAGATAAGGAGATGGGGTGTAATTTTCTCCCCATCTCCCCAAAGCCCCACCACCCTACCTTTTGTTAAAACTCCGTCCACCGATCCTGGGGGAGAAAAGAGCGTTCCATCGAGATTTGGGCGACTGGTTCGGTAAGAGTAAAAGTACCTGCTTGAATCCATTGTTTTAACTCTTGGGCGACTTGCCGAGAGAGGAGTATGCTTACAACGGGTGCAACACGTACTGTTTTGCCTTCAATGATTATGCGTCCTGTTTTTAGTTGAGCGTAACTCACCAAGCCAAAGGTAGGACGTACCCGCCGGGGAATGGAAAAGTCTACGATGGGTGCAACTAAGTCTTGATCACTAACTGCACATCTGGCTACCACTTCCTTACTTAACACGGGAAGGGGTACGCCTACACCCAACATTAAAGAAGGACCATAATTTTTGAAGTAACAACCCCGTACCCAACGAGTATCCATTTGTTTGGCATCACCGATTAAGGCTAAAGTTGCAGCCGGGCCAATAGGTGTACGATTGGGCAAGCGTTTTTGTAAGGGAAAATGCTGCGTTCCTTCCCATGCTACATAGCCAATACCCCCACCCAGGAAAATTCGTGTACCAATACCGACTAGTTGGAGATCAGGGTCGTTGAAGAGAGGGGAAATAGCACCAGGGTTAGAATAAACTGCATTACTCAAACGCGGCTGTAGAGGGCCTAAATAAGTAAAAAGTGGGCGATCGCCTCCATTCACCCCTACAATAAAATTTTGATAAAGATTTCTAGGATTAAATAAATAAAACTGATTGATAGTATCACGGGTGATAGTTGTTTCAAAAGTAGCTCTGGGGTAACAATCTGTGACTTGTCCTTGAGCGCGTACATGTACAGGTTTACCAGCAATCAAATCTTCAATTACATGACCACCGCCTCGTTCTCGGACTTCTTCCCCCTCCATCACCTCTACAGCAGAACTTGCACCCAAGTATAAATCTACAGCACCAAAGCCTGAATAGACTGGCACACCATCCAACCAACAGCGACGAATTTTGATTGGCGGATCAGTATGTCCTAGGTTAATAATTGCACCACTAGATTCCATTGGCTCAAAAGTCCCAGTAGTGATTACATCGACTTCCTGGGCAACTTTTGTGACACCGACTTCTGCAACTCTGGTTTTTAATTCTTCCGCAGTTAATACCACTGCACGTTTACTGCTAATTTTTTCATTAATTTCCGCAATTGTTCGCATATTTCAAGGCACTAGAGACTAGAGGCTAGGAGAAGAAGTCGTGATCGCTTCCACTCCTCGTCTAAGTGAAATTAGGTGGGTTTTACCCACCCTAACTAACCAAAACGATTCCAAAAGGGCAGTACTTGTCTTATACCATTTCACAAAATAATTGATACAAGTTCTCCTCCTTGTCTTCGTACTTGCCAAATGTATCAGACTTGTAGTGAAACGGTATTACCCCTTGTAGCGCCCATAAATCATTACCATCTCCCTAAGACGGTTGCTGTATTCCTCAGTTAAGGCTTCACTTCGATAGCGCCAATCCCAATTGCCATCAGCTTTACTAGGGGTGTTCATGCGAGCATCAGACCCCAAATTGAAGACATCTTGGAGAGGAATAATTGCCTGATGAGCAACAGAACTCATTGCTAGTCGAATCATATCCCAAGCTATTCCGTGGGGACCATTACAGCCAAGGTATTTTTGGACGCGATCGCGTTCATAATCAGAAGCATCATGATAATACCAGCCAATGGTTGTATTGTTATCATGGGTTCCGGTATAGATTACGCTATTATGAACCACATTAAATGGTAAGTAAGTATTGTTAGCATCGCTACCAAAGGCAAAGTGAAGAATCTTCATTCCCGGAAATTCAAAATGATCTCTGAGATCCAATACTGGCTGATCGATGTAGCCTAAGTCTTCAGCAATGATCGGTAGAGTGCCTAACTCTTCACGAATTGTCTCAAACAGAGCGTAGCCTGGAGCTTTTACCCATTTGCCATTGATCGCCGTTTCCTCTCCTGCTGGAACCGACCAATAAGATTCTAAACCTCGGAAATGGTCAATACGAATTAAATCTGCATGAGCGAGGTTTTCACGTACACGTCTGACCCACCAATGAAAACGAGTGGATTGCAAGTAATCCCAGTTGTAGATCGGATTTCCCCAAAGTTGACCCGTTGCTGAGAAATAATCTGGTGGAACCCCTGCGACTTCAGTAGCCTCTCCCGTTTCCGGATCGAGCATAAAATTCTCCGGATGCGCCCAGACATCTGCGCTATTATGGGCAACGTATATGGGAATATCGCCAAGAATCTGAATATTTTGTTCGTTAGCGTAGAGTTTAAGCTCAGACCACTGTCGGAAAAACTCGAACTGTAGGAATTTATGGTAAAATATCTCGTCTGTCAATTGCAGACGCCAATGTTCTAGTATCTCTGGTTTGCGCTTACGCAGTTCTTCAGGCCACTCAGTCCAGGTTGTCGTTCCTTGCGTATCTAGCAATGCCATAAAAAGGGTATAATCTTCTAGCCAACTTGCTTTACCCCGACAAAAACCCTCAAACTCTTTCTGCTGCATAGGACTAGCCTTGTGTTTAAAGTTTTCACAAGCTTTCCGTAACACAGGTATTTTCCAAGCAATGACTTGCTCAAAGTCTATATGATCCAACGGGAAATCTGGAATATCGCGCAGATCATCTTCACTCAACAAGCCTTGATCTTTCAATACATCCGGACTAATCAGCAGGGGATTGCCTGCCATAGCAGAAAAACACATATAGGGTGAATTGCCAAAGCCCGTAGGTCCCAAGGGTAGTACTTGCCACAACTGCTGCCCACTGCGAGCCAAAAAATCTACGAACTTATACGCCTCCAACCCCAAATCTCCGATACCATAGCGACCGGGAAAACTGGTTGGATGTAGCAGAATGCCACTGGATCTAGGAAAAGGCATAAATATCCTGAACTATAGAGAGCAAAGATATCCACTGAATTTAACATGGAACAGTTGTTGACTTTCAGTTATCTGGAAGACCAGATTTGCTGTCACAATTAATGTTTTATGAGTTATCAAAATCCTGTTCCAACTGTTGATATCATCATCGAATTGCTTGACCGACCTCATCGACCCATAGTGTTAATTGAGAGACATAATCCGCCATTAGGCTGGGCCATACCCGGTGGATTTGTTGATTATGGGGAAACTGTGGAAGCGGCGGCGCGGCGTGAAGCGTTAGAAGAGACTGGCTTACAGGTGGAGTTGATTGAACAATTTCATGTTTACTCTGATCCAGCACGCGATCGCCGTAAGCACACGATCAGTATAGTGTTTTTAGCAACGGCAAAAGGGGAACCAAAGGCAGGAGATGATGCCAAAGGGATAAAAATTTTTGAATCTTGGCGTGTACCAGAGAATTTGTGTTTCGATCACGATATAATTTTGCGAGATTATTGGCGGTATCGGCATTATGGGATACGTCCGAGGTAGGGATTGGAGGGATGGGGGGATGGGGAGATGGGGAGTGTGAGGGGTGTGAGGAGTAAGTATTAAATAACAACTAACAACTAACAACCAACAATCAACAATCAACAACCAACAAACAACAGAAGAACTATGAGTAAAAAGATTATTCGTACTGAGAAAGCACCAGCGCCAGTAGGATCGTATAATCAGGCGATCGCTGCTGCTGGGAAGATGATGTTTGTGGCTGGACAGATTGCCCTTGATCCAAATACTGGTGCTATTGTCGGTGAAGGAGATGTCAAAAAACAAACTGAGCAGGTAATGGCTAATTTGGAAGCGATTTTGGTAGCTGGAGGAGCTAGTTTCGCTGATGTGGTGAGAACAACTATATTTTTAGCTGATATGAATGATTTTGCGGCTGTGAATGCCGTGTATGCAAAATATTTTGATGAGGCGACAGCGCCAGCACGGGCATGTGTACAGGTATCGCGTTTACCTAAGGATGTGTTGGTAGAAATTGATTGTATTGCGGTGGTTAGTAGTTAGTTGTTGATGCTTAGGAATCAGTGACAGTTAACAATGAGTAATATAATTTGATAACTGATAACTGATCACTGAACTATACTCTCCCCACACTCCCTAATCCCTAATGCCTTCTACTGATATGATTCGCCCGTAAACCTCGAAAAGCCTAGAATCAAACCTCACGTATAAAAACAAAGCCCGCTTGTGCGGGCTATAGAAAAACAAACAGCTAACAATTAGATATAGTCTCAGTTATTACCTTTGTTGCTGTTGCTGCTGGCGTCTTACATTCTCCCGATATTGGTCTAGTTGTTTCTTTTGTTGGGGAGTTAAAACAGCTTCCATTTGCTGTTGTGAAGACACCAAAATTTGCTGCAATTGGGTTTTTTGTTGTGGGGTAAAATCTAATGCAGCAAAAGCTTGTTGAGGAGGCTGACCTGATTGCATCGCAGTCTTGATTTGATCGCGTTGCTTCTGTGTCAGCACCTTCTCAATACTATTGCGAGCGTTAGCACGAATTTGAGCAATCTTTTGTTGTTGTTGCTGTGATAATTGTATACGGGGTGGTTGTAGTTGTTGGTTTGCTTGTGCAAGTTGTAATGGAACTTTTGGAGCGCTTTCTGCTTGCACAGAGCGCTGGGGCATGACTGTAAAACTGAGGGCAGCTGCTGTGGCTATCAGTGACAGATTTTTGAGTTTCATTTATTGCCTCGTGGATTTCTCCCTTTCGTTTTATTAATTATAGAAACTGATTGTCCCTAACTACGTCCGTAATATTCGCGCCTTCAGTAGAATGAGCGCGTCTACGTTTAGATTTTATCTCCTCGTTGTGGGCAATTGCCCGTGGGGGTATAAGAAAAGGGTAAAAGCCCCCAGATTTATCAGTAGAACTCAATCTAAAATCCAAAATCTAAAATCGAATGGACACTCCACTAACTTGTCGTAATTATATTGATGGTCAATGGTTAAACGCGATTGCGGGAGCTACTTTAGAAAGCCGCAATCCTGCTAACAAGCGTGAAGTCATTGCTACTTTTCCCCATTCCGGCGCAACTGACGTAGAAGCAGCAGTGGTTGCTGCGCGCCAAGCTTACCAAACTTGGCGATTAATCCCCGCCCCAACGAGAGCAGAATATATTTTTAAAGTCGGGGAACTTTTAAGTAAGTACAAAGAAGAACTGGCACAATTAATCTGTCAGGAAATGGGTAAACCCCTAGCAGAAGCACGAGGAGATGTACAAGAAGGTATTGACTGTGCTTTTTATAGTGCAGCCGAAGGGAGACGCTTGTTTGGGCAAACTACACCATCAGAAATGCCTAACAAATTCGCGATGACAGTACGGATGCCCATCGGAGTCTGCGCCCTCATTACTCCCTGGAACTTCCCTATCGCTATTCCCTGCTGGAAAGCCATGCCGGCTTTAGTGTGCGGTAACACTGTTATTTTTAAACCAGCAGAAGATACCCCCGCCTGTGCTACAAAACTAGTAGAAATTTTTGCCGAAGCAGGTTTACCACCAGGAGTCATTAACCTAGTGCATGGGGTAGGCGAAGAGGTTGGAAAAGCCCTAGTTGCTCATCCTCATGTAGATTTGGTATCTTTTACAGGTTCTTCCGAAACGGGTGCAGAAGTTGGTTCCATTTGTGGACACACCCACAAACGCGTCTGTTTGGAAATGGGTGGTAAAAATGCTCAAATAGTCATGGAAGACGCAGATTTAGAACTAGCCCTAGATGGTGCAATCTGGGGGGCATTTGGTACAGCCGGTCAACGCTGCACTGCTACTAGTCGTTTAATTCTGCATCGAGACATCAAAGAAAAATTTACCACTATGCTTAAAGAGCGTACCAGCAAATTACGTCTGGGTACTGGTAGTGATCCAAACACAGAAGTCGGGCCAATCATCAACGAAAGACAACTGCAACGAGTCAACCAATATCTAGATATTGCCCGTGCAGAAGGGGCAAAGGTATTAATAGGTGGAGAAATCACAACAGAGGGAAAACTAAAAAACGGCTACTTCTTTCAACCAACTATCCTTGACGAAGTAACGCCGCAAATGCGAGTTGCTCAAGAAGAAATATTTGGGCCAGTGGTAGCATTAATAGAAGTGAATAGCTTTGAGGAGGCAATATCAATCCTCAACAACACCAAATACGGTCTTTCTTCCTCAATTTATACCCGTGACATCAATCGTGCCTTTACAGCCATGCGCGATATCGAAGCAGGAATCACCTATATCAATGGCCCTACCATCGGTGCAGAGGTACATTTGCCTTTTGGCGGTGTCAAACAAACAGGCAATGGACACCGGGAAGCTGGAACTACCGCCTTAGATATTTTCACAGAATGGAAGACAGTTTATGTAGATTTTTCTGGTAGCTTGCAAAGAGCGCAGATTGACAATCGGGAATAGTACTAACTTGAAAAAGGGTGTGGGGGTGTAAGGGTGTAGGAGGAGTCAAATTTTCAGAGAGTGCAGGGAAAAAACATAGATGTTGTCTACAAAATTTTTTCGGAAGATGGCTTCAACTACGAAAACGAGCAGCGCTCAGCATTAGGGGTGCTGTGAGTAACATCCAAAACATGGGCAATCCAAAGTAAATTGCTGCGTAAATGGCGTTAGTAGTGCGTGTCTTAATAGGCTCAACAGAGAGCCAAGCGTTCATGATGCCTATATTAATTACTCCCAGCAGGAAATGGAGGGCTAGCACAAGAATAGTAAGAATGACAATCCAGTGGGTAGCTAAGTTCAGGCGTTGTCCGCAAACGATAACGACAAGAGCAAGGGTTGTGGCGAGAGTCAGCCAGCGTATACCCATGATGGGGAAGAAGATAATGACTGCCTCATTAGCATTGATTCCAGGATGTTTAAATGGGGAGAGGGGTAATGACCAAAAAAATAGCAGGGCAGTAGTAGCAAGTGAAGTGAACCAGCAACCCCAGAATAAAGTTTGTTTTATAACCATTAGATATTAAAGTTGAAATTGTGCAAAAATTTTTTATCGAACACTGATGCACACTGATACACACAGATGATCACAGATAGATTATTGGTATGCTTTTATATCTTAATGTTAGGTGAGTTCGATGCAACAGAGAATTTAGGTTTCGCTAAACCTAAGTAGCGGATACCTATTGGTGAGATTTCAAAACGACAAGGTAGAACTTCCAAACCTAAGGATATTGCTTGCCGTAATAATTTTCCATATACGGGATCGGCACTATCACCAGGGGCAAATTCTTCACAATCTCCCCGATTAATAAAGTAAAGCATCACTGCCCGGCTTTGGGGAAGGAGTGCCATTAATTCTCGCAAATGTTTTTGTCCTCGTGTTGTTTCTGTATCGGGAAATAAGGCGAGTTTGTCTTGCGCCCAAGTAGTGTTTTTTACTTCTAAATAAATCGGACGATGATGATCTGTGATTAGCAATGTACTATCTTCTTGTGATGATGCTTCTGATAAAGTTGTCCTATCTACGTCGATTAGCAGTGGATTCGCTTGTTGGGCTAGTGTTGCACTTACAGATAGAAAAAAATCTACTCGGCTTTTTTTATCTTGTCCGTAGACGACTTCACTACGAATTTGACTATATTTACCCAACTGAGGGAAAAGATTTTTTTCTAATGCTAATTTAATGATGCGATTAGGCAAACTTGTATTAACACCTACCCAAGTTGGTTCATTATCATGCACTTGAATTAATTCCCAAGTGTAAGCTAATTTACGATTGGGATTATCACTTTTAGAAAGCTGCACTGCATTACCAGGGATACATACTCCTGTCATTGGCCCTGTATTTGGACAATGTGCTGTCACTACCTCCCCAGAAGCAAGTTCAATATCAGCAAAAAAGCGTTTATAGCGTCTGAGTAAGATACCAGGGTATAAAGTTGGGTAATAGTAAAGGTAGTCGGCTGTCATTATTTAGTGGTTAGTAGTTAGCTGTTAGTAGTTATATGAATAATGATTTTTACAATAGGGGATTGGCTAAAGCAAAGCAAAAAGATTATGCTGGAGCGATCGCAGAATTTACAAGTGCTATTGAGATCAACCCTTACTTTGCTGATACTTTCTGCCAACGGGGTTTAGCATACTATGATTCTGGCGAAATTCTTTTGGCTGTTTCTGATTATACGGAAGCTCTGCAACTAAATCCTGAATGTGTCGAGGCTTATTATTGTCGCGCTTTGGCAAGAGTAGCGCTGAAAAATTTGCCGGGGGCGCTTGCTGATGCAGACCAAGTTATTCGTTTCAATCGCGATCACGCTGCGGCTTATAATTTACGGGGAATTATATACCGCAAAATGGGACGTGTTCATGATGCGATCGCTAATTTTAAGTTAGCTGCGGATTTATATCTACAACAAAAGGATAAAGATAACTGTCGTCTGTGTTTGGAAAAAATTAAACAACTGCAACCCAAACAAAATCTTACTGTGGTTCACCAACGCCCTACCCCAACTATACCGATTATGTCACCGCAGGAATATTTCACCCAGTTGTTGGAAAAGGCAGAAAAAGGGGATACTCGCCAAGCATTAGAAGATTTAAACTGGGCGTTACAAGTCGATCCGCAAGATGCACAAGCTTATTGCTGTCGTGGGGTGGTACGTTATAAACAGGGAAACTATCGTGAAGCGATCGCAGACTTTAACCAAGCCCTACAACTCAATTTTCAAGATGCGATTGTCTATCGCAACCGAGGAAAGGCGCGTTTTCAGCTAGGAGATCATCAAGGCGCGATCATCGATTTTAACCAAGCACTGCAAATACAACCAGAGGATGCCTTGCTTTATATTGCCAGAGGCAATGTTTACCGGGCAATGGGTAACTATTTTGGTGCGGTAACTGACTATACTCAAGCTCTAGAAATTCACCCTGGTGATCCTCAAGCTTACTACAATCGCGGTCTTGCTTATGCCCACATGGAAGAAATGCAACGTGCCATAGCCGATTATCAGCAAGCAGCAAGTATATTTTGTGAAAAAGAAGACTGGAAAAATTACGAACACGTCCTTGAAAGTCTCAATAAAATTCAGTCTCCAAGTATTGAATCGAAGCAAATTAAGTATAACCTGCTACAACAACGCTTATTAAGACTAGTCGGGGGATATTGGGAAATAGCCCAACGGTTAATAGATCAAACCAAGAGATACTATCCTGGGATGTCAGAAGAATGGTACATGGAAAAAGTGATTGATGATTTGGAACGCGATCGCGGTTAATACCAATTTGAAAAAAGAATACAACACATGGATTATATAACACCCCAACCTAACCCTCCCCTTTCTAAGGGGAGGGTGGGGTTAGGCGGGTGAAGTTATCTGTAGCAAACATTATTTGAATTGGTATAACTCAAAGTTGCATTCAAAAATAGTAACTGAGACATGGGGTAATTAAGGAGAAGTTTTCTCCCCATCTCCCCACCTCCCTATCTCCCTATCTCCCCACCATCCAGATTCTTTCCCAACCAGAATAAACATTGAATTTTTGTCCCCGCAAAAATCCTATTAAGGTAACTTCAAATTCTCTAGCTACAGAAACCGCTAAACTACTAGGAGCAGAAACAGCACAAATAATCGGAATCCCAGCAACTATACACTTTTGTAAAATCTCAAAGCTAGAGCGTCCACTTACCATAACAATGTGGTTATGCAAAGGTAAGCGATCGCTCAATAAAGCCGAACCGATGAGTTTATCCAAGGCATTATGACGTCCTACATCTTCTCTTACTGCTAACAACTGCCCTTGAACATCAAATAAAGCAGCAGCATGTAGACCGCCTGTTGCTTTAAATATACCCTGAGCTGCTCTAAGTTGGTCTGGCAGACTATAGAGAATTTCTGGTGTCACTTGGGGTTCTGGGGGTATCGGCGTTACACCCCGCAAATGTAAACTTTCCAGACTAGCTTTACCACACACTCCACAGGCGCTGGAGGTGTAGAAGTGACGTTCCAAAGGCTGTAAATTGGGATGTAAGTCTTCTCGTAGTTCTACATTGACAATATTGAAGCGTTGTTCACCATCTATTTCTGCATCTACGCAATAACTCAGACGTTGGATATCTTGGCGGTTGCTAATTACTCCTTCTGTGTACAGAAAACCAGCAGCTAGTTCAAAATCTGCTCCTGGAGTTCGCATGGTGACAGCAATTGTCCGACGTGGAGATAGCAGACGAATTTCTAAAGGTTCTTCTGTGGTGATATAGTCAGAACGCGATCGCATTTTGCCATTTTCCACCACCCAAACTCTAGCTTGAGTTTTACTGCCTTTAGGTTCGCTCATGAGAATTTTTAATTGTTAATTGCTAATTGCTCATTGAGGCAAAAATGTTTTTTTATTCCTATTCATTATTAATTATTGGCCTGAAGTGTGAGAGCGAATGACTTGCTCTAGCACTTGTCGTACTTTATCACTGGGTTCTTCTGGTATCCATTGTGCTTGCCATTGTTCTGGGGAAACTGTACCGTATTTTTCTGGCAAGGGGACATTTTGATAAAAATACAGTTTATTCCCATCGGCAAATTCAACTGCTGCTTCTCCTTCAGCATGAAGACGATTTTCGCTGTCTAGAGAAAGTTTAATAGGGCGATCGCAGATAAAACAAGTTTTCTCGAAGGGGAAAACCAAACCACACTCAGTAACCAGAGATTGCAACACATTCCATCGACTTTCATCATGTTCACAATGCAACTCATTAATGGCGTTGCTGAATAAAGGTATGTTTTAGGCAGGTAAGGGAACAGAACGATATTTGAGGTAGTGCAATAACAATCGAACAGAGTATCTCAGCATTTCCTCGGTTTTGGAATAACATAAAGTTTTACGATGAAGACGAGCCAAATAATGTCTAAGCCTTGTGTTTTCATTTTCGACTCGTGTCATGTAGGTCTTACTCACAATTTGGTCACCATCAGGAACAAAACAAGGGTAAACAGGGTATCCATCTGTGACGTAAAAATAACTCTGCCAACACTGGACAATGTTCCATAACTGTTGGAAAGTAGTCGAACTACGATCACCTAAAACCCAAGCAAGAATACCTTGAGTAAAGTGATTTACCGCCGTCCACAACCAGATTTTATTTTTTTTGAACCAATAAATGTTTCTAATTCATCTAGTTCTCCCACCTGCGGAATTTCCTTTGAATTTGGTGTATCCGCCAATTGTGTACCCACTCGTTTAACCCAATGAATAATGGTAGTATGATGAACGTTTTTCACCCTTTCAATTCCACGAAATCCCATACCATTGACGTACATTTTTAGGCATTCTTGTTTGATTTCATCCGAGTAGCCCCTGGGTGGTTTATAGACATCAATGAATTGACGACCACAATCACAGCAAATGTGATTCTGTTTACCTCTTTTCTTTCCATTCTTACGGTTATGACAAGATCCACAGCGTGGACATTCCATGATTAATTGACCTCAATTCATACCGCTATTATGCAACGCCAAAAAGAGAGAATAATTCTTTTGATGGTTTTAGTTGATTGCTGATCCATAATTTGGTGTTGGGCGACTTAAGTAACCGGGGTAGCTTCCACTTCTCCGGTTTCAGTATTAGTACTAACTTTCAAGACTGTATCCATCGCATCTGTACCCATCCTAGCAGCTATTTCTGGACAGGGCTTGTTGGCATGAATGTTAACTTGGATACTCTCTTGCTTCTCTAGGCTGACTTCTTGTCGCCCATATTTGAGGACAGTTGACATCCAAACTAACTCGTCCATAAACCTTTCCATGCGGCGAATGTAGGTTGGTTTGTCAATCAAATTCCCCGACTGATCAAATAATGTTTGAACGTTGCTAAAGTTGAGGTCATAAAAAATAGTTACCAGCCCCAACTCTCGCATCACAGGTAAGAGATTTTGAATTACTCTTGTACCACCAAAAGGGCCTGAGGAAACACCGCACAATCCAACGGCTTTATGAATATATTCTTTGAGGCAAGTATCAAGTACGTGTTTAAGCAAACCGGGATAACCGTGATTATACTCCGGTGCAACGATAATTAATCCATCTGCTCGCTCCATAGTTGCAGAAAATTCAGGATCTTTGAGCGATTCGCCTGCATCATCAACAGCGATCGCCATATTTCTAATATCAATCAGTTCTGTCTCTAGGCGATCGCGTGCGGCTACTTGCTCAACGATAAATTTAGCAACATGTTCACTTTGGCGACCTTGACGTGGAGTACCAAGGATAACTGGAATAAATAGGGATGAATCTAGCATAGTTTTGTTTCCTCTACTGTTCTTGATAGTTCCAAAGTAGCCCACCATCGACAAAGAAAGTGCTACCTGTAATGTAGTCAGCCTCAGAGGAAGCTAGAAAGGCTACTAAGGAAGCAATATCTTGTGGCTGACCCAAGCGACCAAGAGGAATATTTTGTAATAACGCACCCAACTTTTGCGGGTCATTCAATAGCTTAGTATTAATAGGAGTTTCTATTGCTCCGGGTGCAACATTATTAATAGTAATTCCTAAGGCTCCTAATTCAACTGCCAAGTTGCGGGTCAGCATTTTCATTCCACCTTTACTAGCACAGTAAGCAGTAAAATTAGGAAATGGTAGTTCCTCATGTACCGAACTAATATTAATAATTTTACCAGTGCGCTTAGTTGCAATTAGATGTTTGACAAAAGCTTGGGTGGCAAAGAAGACTCCTTTTAAATTGACATTCATCACAGCATCATAATCTGCTTCTGTAACTTCCCAAAAAGGCGCATGTTTTTCAATGCCAGCATTATTTACCAAAATATCCAACTTGCCAAAATGATTAATACTTTCTGCTATTAGTTGACGTACTTCCTCAACACTACCCAGGTCTGCTTTCAAAGTATAACCATGTGATTTAGGACGAAAAGCCATGTGGCAGCTACCACCAATCTTCTCTACCTTTGCCAAGGTTTCTTCTGCTCCTTCTGGGTGAGAGCGATAGTTAATGACAACATTTGCCCCTGCTTGAGCAAGACGTACAACAATTTCTTGCCCAATTCCTTGACTACTACCAGTAACTAAAGCAACTTTACCTTCTAAACTCATAATTTTCTCCTTAGCTTGAAATTGATTATTGCTCAAATAACTAGTTAAAATTTTATGAATATCTAAGGAAATATATATAAAAGGATGATATTTTTGTTAGAAAATTCTTAGTATTTCCTCAGCAAATTTTCAAATTACTATTTGATTTTAAAAAATAATTTTCTTAATACTGCAATCTGTATTTATGATCAAAGCCCTTGATAATAAAAACTTACAAATCCAAATGTGGCAACGTGAGCGACGAGCGATCGCACTTTTATCCTCTTTAAACTATCGAACTGGAGAACTAACTAGCTATCTGCATGATATAGCCTGTGGAGTTAGTGAGTTGCTAGAGGTAGATTGGTCAGTCGTCACTTTATGTCAGCAAGGTTTTGAGAGGGTACTGGCCAGTAGTATTGACATGGGCGAGGGCGAACACATTTATTCACTGCATGGTTCACTCACCGGCACTGTTATAGAAAGTGGTCATTCCCTAGTAGTGGAAGATGCGAATCAACACCCGGAGTATGGCCAGGCCCCAGAAGGTTATTGTGCTTATTTAGGAATACCGTTGCGGATTGCTACAGGGGAAGTGATTGGCACTATCTGCTCTTTTCATCACCAGCCACGGGAATTTTCCCAAGAAGAAATTCAACTGGGAGAATTGTTTGCTGAACGTGCCGCTACAGCAATTTATAATTATCATTTGTACCAGCAGCAGTGCCAATTCAATCATATTCTAGAGGCTGAAGTAGAAAAACGCACCGCCCAATTACAAGCAGCACAAGCCAGGCTGGTAGAACAGGAACGATTAGCAGCCATTGGTGAATTTGCAGCCATGATTGTGCATGAAATTCGCAATCCCTTGACTACCATGAACATGGGATTAAAGTATGCGAAAAAAAACCTTGTGACTGAAGCGGCGCAAGAGCGATTATCATTAGCACTAAGCGAAGCCAGTCGATTAGAAAATTTGCTCAGTGAAATTTTACTTTACGCCAAGCCCCAAGTGTTGCAACTGTGTGAATTAGATGTGAATGAATTCATTAGTGAGTTACTTATGGCAATATGCGAAATGCCAGAAGCACTCTCACGCCAAATTGAATTTATTCCGGCTTTATCTACACCTCATATCTTGGTTGACAAAGATAAGCTCAAACAAGTGTTTATCAATATTGTCCGCAATGCTTGCGAAGCAGTCTTACCAGGAGATGTCATTAAATGGGAAGTGGATACTTCGTCTCAAGATCAAGTTTGCATCAATGTTTGCAATGGTGGTGAACCTATTCCCCCAGAAGTTTTGTCAAAACTAACTCAGCCATTCTTCTCCACAAAACCTAATGGCACTGGGCTAGGACTTGCCATCACTAAACGCATAGTCAATGCTCATGGTGGGGAATTATCTATTCATTCTGATACTACAAGTGGTACTACAGTGAATGTTCAATTACCCGTGGCTAATCTTGGGGATATTGTTACAGATGGGTTGAAAAGCTAAAAAAACGCTTGGCAAAAAGAGTTTGAGAACTAAATCAACACGTCTAATTACATCCTTTATTAAAAATTTACTATATCTTAATTTAAAAAAATAAAAAATGGCAATTTATGTGTATCAAATCATCACGGTTTCAAAATTAGGACTGCTCGTGCAATTTAAACAATAAATTCACAATATAGATATTTATAAAAACGATTTCTTTACAATTTATTAGGTAAAATTATTTAAGAATAATTCAGTTACATAACTTATTATTTATTTTTCTCATAGAAAAATTTTAGTCTAAAAAAGAAAAAAGAATGGTCATTAAGCCTCTATTTTTTCTGTTTTCTAGAATAAATAAATCTATAAGTTTAGATGTAACTGTAAATCGCAAAACCTAATTTTGTAATGAAAAACAATAACCAAAAAATTGATTTGTAATGACATTTAGTGAATCCTCACTAATTTGAATTAATCAAATCAAATAGTGAGTATAAATATTCATAATGAATAAGTTGAAAAGACTTATTACAGTATTTTTGATGTCTATTTTCTCTTCGGTCTTATAAATTTAATCCACACTTATTATTTGATAACCAAGGAATTATGCAGCTTTATACACCAATTGAAATTGATACAATTCAGCAAGACATTCAGTATTTAGTTGAAGTTAAAGAGTGGGTGAAAAATTTTTTGGCAAAACCCCATCCTGATTTAGGTAGGCGGGGTGCAGTTTGCCCATTTGTTCCTCAATCACTCAAGTCAAATAGCATTCGAATTGCAGTTATTCACGCTAAAAATTTACAGCCCCAACAAATAGAAGAGATTGTGAAAAACTATCGAGATAAGTTCTTAGAGATGGAACCGCGAGATAGAGAAGCTGCCATCAATAAAGCTTTTTTACTTATCTTTCCTGACATTGCTCTAGAAGATGCCGCCACACTAATCGATGGTGTTCAACAAAAACTTAAGCCTGTTTTTGTTGAGCAAGGATTGATGATTGGAGAATTTCATAAGCTTACAGAAACGAGAGGTTTACATAATCCAAACTTCTATCCACTTCGTAGCCCTGTTCCCCTACTAGCTATACGTTTTATGGTTGAATCCGATTTACCTTTTCTGGTTAATGCAGACAATTTACATTTACGTATTAGATATTTGGAAGCTTATTTAAGGCACTTTGAAACACAGATGAAAGACGAAACAAAGTTAAAAACTGCTTATCAAGCATTGATTTTGGCAAGAGAAGCACTAGCAAAAGAAAATTTGGCGGATTTAGACTCCGAGTTTCTCGTAGTCTAGTACAAAATTGCAGAAATTCATAACGAAATTCCTGTAACCAAACTCTGCGACCCTTTGCGCTCTCCTTTGCGATCCTTTGCGTTTAAAAACACTACGAATTAAAGCAAAGACTTAAGATTATTCCAATCAATTTATCTGTATATTAATTTTTGACATTATGAAAATTGAAAGCCAGCAATTATTCCCAAGTTCTAAATTTAATCCATATACTCTGAATTATGACAAAAAGCATCACAGCCAAATAGATGACACCAAATATTTGTGTATTCATCAAATGTTTGAAGCACAGGTAGAAAAATCTCCAGATATGGTTGCAGTGGCGTTAGCAGACACTCCTAGCCTAGACAAACTAACTTACAGGCAATTAAATCAACGAGCAAATCAGCTAGGTCATCACCTACGTAATTTAGGAGTTGGGCCTGAGGTTTTAGTAGGTGTTTGTATGGATCGTTCCTTGGAGATGATAGTGGCATTACTGGGAGTTCTCAAAGCTGGTGGGGCTTATGTACCCTTAGATCCGGCATATCCTCCAGAACGGTTAGCTTTTATTTTGGAAGATACCAAAACACCAGTGATGCTAACGCAGACAAAATTGTTAGGGGACCTACCAGCTAGTGAAGCGCAGGTAATTTGTTTGGACTCAGAATGGGAACTCATTGCTCAGAATAACCCAGACAATCTTGAGAATTGGACAACGCCAGAGAATCTGATCTACGTTATTTACACCTCTGGTTCTGCAGGACAACCAAAGGGTGTAATGATTCCCCATCGTGGTATTAGTAATCAATTACACTGGCGACAAACAAGTTTTGGACTAACCGATACAGATAAGGTTTTGCAAACTATATCTTTTAGCTTTGACCCTTCTGTTTGGCAAATATTCTGGCCGTTATGCTTTGGAGCCAAGTTGATATTACCTCGTCCGGGTGGACACCAGGATAGTGCTTATTTGATCAAAACTATTGGCGAACAACAGATAACTGTTTTAGCAATGGTTCCTTCGATGCTGCGTATATTGCTGGAAGAGAAAGGAATTGAAAGTTGTCAATGTCTGAAGCACATTACCTGTGGTGGTGAAGCTTTACCAGTCGAACTCATAGAACGCTTCTTTGCCCGTCTGAACTTAGATAATGTTCTGTATAACTGCTATGGGCCTACAGAAGCTTCTATTGATGCTACCTACTGGAAGTGTCAACGCAACACTATTTATGTGACTGCTCCCATTGGTTGTGCGATCGCCAACACCAATATTTACATCCTAGACTCTGATTTGCAACCTGTACCTGTTGGGGAACCTGGCGAACTTTATATCGGTGGTATGGGTTTGGCGCGGGGTTATCTCAACCGTCCGGAACTAACAGCACAGAAGTTTATTCTCAACCCTCTGAATTCATCTGAACGCCTTTACAAAACAGGAGACTTGGCGCGTTACTTAAGTGACGGTAACATCGAATTCCTTGGTCGCATTGACCACCAAGTCAAGATTCGCGGCTTCCGCATTGAGTTACCAGAAATCGAGACAAAGCTTTCGCAACACCCTGGTGTACAAACAAGCGTAGTTATGGCCCGTGAGGATATTCCGGGTGCTCAGCGCTTAGTTGCTTACATTGTCCCTAGTGGGGAACAAGCAGTCACTATTGGTGAACTCCGCAACTTCCTCAAACAAACACTACCAGATTACATGCTGCCATCGGCGTTTATGATCCTAGATTCCCTACCTCTAACACCGAATGGTAAAGTAGACCGTCGTGCCTTACCAGCACCAGATCAGAATCGCTCCCAGATGGTAAAAAACTTTGCCACACCACGAGATAATGTAGAATCGCAGCTAGCAGAGATTTGGGAAGAAGTTTTAGGCATTCAGCCTGTAGGTGTTACAGACAATTTCTTCGATTTGGGCGGTCATTCGTTGGTTGCTTTGCGCTTGTTAGGAAAAATCGAACAGAAATTTGTCAAAAGTCTGCCTTTATCAGTATTCTTGCAAGCACCAACAATAGAACAACTAGCTAAAATTCTCCAGCAGGAAGAATCACAAGCCCTTTGGCAACCACTTATCCCAATTCAAACTCATGGTGATAAGCCACCCCTATTCTGCGTACACGGTGCTGATGGTAATGTTCTTGTCTTCCACAACTTAGCCCGTTATTTAGATGTAGACCAGCCAGTTTATGCATTACAACCCCACGGACTAGATGGTAAAAAACCTTTGCAAACCAAAATAGAGGATATGGCATCTGAATACATTAAAGGTATTCGTACTGTCCAACCAAAGGGGCCTTATTTGCTAGCTGGCTTTTCTGCTGGAGGTGTGATCACCTTTGAAATGGCACAACAACTGTTAGCCCAAGGGGAGAAAGTGGCGTTTTTAGGGTTATTTGACACCTCTAGCCCTACATATTTTCATAAATTGTCATTCCATCAATGGATTTCTCGTCATTGGAATAATTTTTTACAAATCGAACCAAAACAGAAATTTAACTACTTATTTATGGGGGTGCAGCAGCGCCTGCAAAAGATTGGGGAGATAGGCAATAGCTTCAGCGTAGGTAGTGTTGAAGAAAAATCACCACCTGTTGTACCTCTAGAACAAAAGATAAATTCAACAGAAGTTGCTTTTTTTGAAACTCAACGACGAGCTGTCAGAGACTATCACCCACAACCATACTCAGGCAAGATCACCCTTTTCCGGAGCCAAGAACAGATTTGGTGGGTTGGAAGCGATCGCAATTTAGGTTGGGGGGGAATAGCTGAAGTGGAGATTCATTCCATCCCTGGTGGTCATGACAATATTGTCAGAGCTAATGTAAAGTTTTTGGGGGAAAAATTGAGCGGCTGTTTGCATTCATGCTGTCAAGAATGTAAAAAGCCCACTCATAACTGAACGGGCTTTTGTAAACTTTGTTTACTAAAATTTTAATCTTTGTCTTAAAACAAACTCATCAACGTAATAACGCTAGCACTAGTTAGTACCACTAATGCTCCCATCACCAGAGACTGATTTAGTTGATTTGGAGTTTTTGAGTCATTCATTTTAAATGATGCCTTATTTTTAAGGATTCTATTTACAATATCAAACTCAGCATATTTATCTACCAAAGTATGGTAAAACTTAAAATAGCTTTACCTATCTTAGTAAATATAACTGTGATTACTAACTATTTAGTGGTTAGTAGTTGTTTACTACTCCACCCTACGGGAAGCCACTTGCGTGTCTACACACCCCACCCTTACCTTAAGCCACTTACGTGTCTACACACCCCTTACACTCCCCACCTCCCAAATCCGCGTAGCAATTACCGAATATCCGACCAAAATATGCGTCTTTTTTAGTGTAAAATCATGGTTACGAAAGCTACGGAACAGTTTGACTAGAAAATAACCATGACCATTTCCACAGTATCTAGGAACCAAACCGCCAATTTAGACTTGGATCAATTGAATCAGAAGTATGAGAATGCTCATCCAAGCGAAATATTGGCATGGTCTGTCGAGAATATTCCCACAGGATTGGTACAAACCAGTGCTTTTAATGTTGATGACATGCTGATCACAGATATTTTATACCGTGAACTCAAGCATCCAGTACCTGTGATATTTCTCGACACCCTGTTTCACTTCCGGGAATCTTTGGAATTGGTGGAAAAAGCCAAACTAGTTTACGACCTAGATTTGAAAGTTTACAAAATCCTTGATGTAGATTCTCGTGAAGCTTTTGCAGCCAAATATGGTGATGAACTCTGGGATAAAGATATTGCTAAATTTCACCACCTCACCAAAATTGAACCTTTGCAAAGAGGTTTAGCAGAACTGAATACTGTTGCTTGGATTACCGGACGCCGTCGTGACCAGGCTGTGACTCGTGCAAATATGCCCATATTTGAAATTGACGGTAATGGTCGGGTGAAAATCAATCCCCTAGCCAATTGGACACGTAAACAAACTTGGGGTTACGTTGCTGAACATGGGGTAATTTACAATCCTCTCCATGACAAAGGTTATCCCAGTATTGGCGATGAACCAATCACAACCCCAGTCGGTGAAGGTGAAGACGAACGCGCTGGACGCTGGCGTGGTTTTGGTAAGACTGAGTGTGGAATTCATATTTAATTATTTGTCATTTGTCATTAGTTATTAGTCATTTGTAATTAGAGTATTAAACAAAGGACAAATGACTAATGACCAAGGACAAGTTATGATTAAAATCCTCCATCTTTCAGACATCCACATGGGAAGCGGTTTCTCCCACGGACGTATTAATCCAGATACAGGTTTAAATACACGGTTGGAGGATTTTGTCAAGACTTTATCTCATTGTATAAACCAAGCGCTAACACAGGGTGTGGATTTGGTCATTTTCGGTGGTGATGCTTTTCCTGATGCGACACCACCGCCTTATGTGCAAGAGGCTTTTGCTGGTCAGTTTCGTCGTCTTGTCGATGCCCAGATTCCCACTGTCTTGTTAGTAGGTAATCATGACCAACATTCCCAAGGGCAGGGGGGAGCAAGTTTATGTATTTACCGCACATTAGGTGTGCCAGGAATTGTAGTAGGTGATACTTTAACTACTCACCGTATTCAAACCCGTAATGGGCTTGTACAAGTCATTACTTTACCTTGGTTGACTCGTTCTACGTTGATGACTCGCCAGGAAACTGAAGGTTTATCTTTAAGCGAAGTCCATCAACTCCTCATTGAACGTCTGCAAGTTGTTTTAGAAGCAGAAATTCGCCGTCTTGACCCGAATATACCAACAATTCTTTTGGGTCACTTGATGGCAGATAATGCTAGTTTGGGAGCTGAGCGCTTTTTGGCAGTTGGTAAAGGCTTTCTCATTCCTTTATCCATGCTGGTGCGACCTTGCTTTGATTATGTAGGTTTAGGACATGTCCACCGCCACCAGAACTTGAATAAATCAAATAATCCACCAGTGGTTTACCCAGGAAGTATTGAACGGGTGGACTTTAGTGAAGAAAAAGAAGATAAAGGCTACGTAATGGTTGAGTTAGAACGTGGTAGTGTTAAGTGGGAATTTTGCCCTTTACCTGCACGGATTTTCCACACTATTGAGGTGGATGTATCAAAGGCAGAAGATCCACAAGCCGCAATTATGAAAGTGATCGCCAAGTATAATATTGAAGATGCAGTCATCAGACTAATTTACAAACTTCGTTCCGAACAGTTAGATTTAATTGATAACGCTGCACTCCACAAAATATTAACTCTAGCTCACACCTACACTATTCAACCAGAATTAGTGAGTCAATTAGCTAGACCGCGCGTCCCGGAATTAAGCGCTAGTAGTAGCATTGATCCTATAGAAGCACTAAAAACCTATCTAAACAATCGTGAAGATTTAAAAGATATAGCAACATCTATGCTGGAAGCAGCGCATAAATTACTAGCTGCGGACGAAGAAAACTGGGTAGAACCCAATTCAGTGGAAGAAAACACCAAGCAAATAAATCAGATAAAACTAGACAACGCACAGCATCAGTTACGATTACTTTGACTACTGTTCTGTGTCATTGCTTCTGAGAGGTTGGGAGGGGGAAGATCCCCGACTTTTTTTAAAAGTCGGGGATCTCGCAAATTATAGGAAGTTTCCTAAGCCGCAATTACATTAACCTAAGTATATGATCATCTGCCGATGGTGTGATTCAATCTACTAATACACAAAAAATATTTAAGTGATTAGCAATGACTTCTAGGCAAATATCCTTAAAGACTATAGCGCCAATAGTAGTTGCAGTAGTTGCGATCGTAGCTGGGTTGTATCTGTTTAAATTGCAACCATCATCAAAAACAGACACAACGGCAGGTTCTAATTCCAAAACTCTTGTACCGCCAGAACTTTGGCGCGATACTCAACTGCAAACTACTCTTGCACAAGCTTCTAGTCGCACTGAGTGGGTTAGTTCTTTGGCACTCAGCACAGATGGCAAAACCCTGATTAGCGGTAGCGATGATAAAACTATTAAAATCTGGAATTTAGAAACTGGTAAGCTACAAAATACTCTTTCTGGTCATAATGCTGCTGTTAATTCTGTAGCAATTAGTCCTGATGGCAAACAAATTGTTAGTGGTAGTGATGATAAAACTGTTAAACTTTGGGATTTAAGTTCAGCTAAAGAGTTACATTCTTTTGCTGAGAATTCTGGTGAAATCAAGTTTGTTGGTTTTAGTGCAGATGGTAAAACTCTCATCAGTGTTAGTGATGAGAAAAAATCTGACAAAGATGACAAAACTAATAAAACTATTAAAATTTGGGATGTTAATTCTTTTAAAAAACTTGAGACTTTCAGTGGTGGTACAGGGACAGTAAATGCTGTTGCTTTTAACCCTAAAACCCAAATTCTGGCTATTGGTAGTAATAATGCTAATACTATCGATTTGTGGTATTTAGCAAATAAAAAGTTAGTAAATACTGTGACAACACAATCACCTAAAGTTGTGGCTGTGGCACTCAGTCCAGATGGTACAACCTTAGCAGCTAGCGGTAATTACGGTGTGGTTGAACTTTGGAATCTTGACTTGGAAAAATTAAAGTTACCTATTGCTAGTTTAGATCCTCAACAAAGGAAAAGTCTTTCTGGCAATTCTGGTACTGTGGAAGCGATCGCCTTTAGTCCAGATGGTAAGACATTATTTACTGGTTCGCGGGATCTCACCGTCAAAACATGGAATGTCAACAATGGTGAGTTAGTTCGGATTCTTAAAAATAGTGCTTGGGTAGAAGCTGTTAACGTCACACCTGATGGCAAAACTCTTATCACTGCTACAGCGCTAGGTGAAATTAATTTATGGCGTCCTTCTAGTCAAGTATATGCACTTAGAAAAGAAGTTGCAGAAAATATAAGTAAATTGTTGTCGACTAGAAGCTGTAAAGAATGCGATCTGAGCGGTGCGGATCTAAGTAATTTAAGTTTAAATGATGTAGATTTACGTTGGGCAAATCTGAGCGGTGCTAACTTAAGTAATACAAATCTCAGTGGTGCGAATTTAGAAAATAGTATTCTGTTTGCAGCTAATTTAGAGCGTACAAATTTAACTAAAGCTAAACTTGAAGGTGCAAATTTAGCAAAAGCAAAATTAACTGCTACTATTATGCCTGATGGCAAAGTTACCCAGGAGCAAACCAAGCAGGAAAATAGTGCATCTGCTGAGGCAGTTAAACAGTAAATTTGTTGTTTGTTGATTATTGGTTGTTAGTTGAAATAAACACCAAACAACAAACAACGAACAACTAGTCAATTTTTCAACAATCGTAAACCACTCAGGGTAACTAACACAGTAGATCCTTCGTGTCCTACAACGCCGATAGGTAAGTTAATTCCACCTAAGAAATTAGCAATCAACAATAAAATAATAAATCCTAAAGCAATAGTGATATTCTGCTTTACTATTGCTTGTGTTCTTTTACCTAAGAGTATAGCTGCTGCGATTTTTTCTAATCTATCTGCCATTAAAACAATATCAGCAGTTTCTAATGCTACATCACTTCCTGCTGTACCCATTGCAATACCTACAGATGCTTGGGCTAGGGCTGGTGCATCATTAATACCATCACCTATCATTGCCACTGTTTTATACTCTTGCTGCAAACGGCGAATTACATGCAGTTTATCTTCTGGTAGTAACTCTGCATATACTCGATCTACTCCCAACTCCCGCGCTACACTTTCAGCAGTCTTTTGGTTATCTCCAGTCAACATGACTATTTGCTCAATTCCCAATTTTTTCAGACCAGAAATAGTTTCTGCTGCTTGCGATCGCACTGTATCGGCAATAGCAATTATACCTAGTACTTGATATTGCTGTAGTGGGATAGTGGGGTGAAATCTTTCTCCCAATCTCCCAATCTCCCCATCTCCCCATCTCTCCATTGCCCCTAATCCCCACTCCCCCAAGGGAGTGGGGGCCCCGAGTTCCCCATCTCCCCATCTCCCAATCTCCCCATCTCCCCATCTTTTTTGTGCTATCCAAACAACTGTTTTCCCTTGTAACTCTAAATTTGTAGCAATCTCAATTAAATTTTTCGGTAAATCTGTAACATATTTTTTGACAAAATCATCTTTTCCAGCTATTACTTCCTGGTTATTAACAATACCTACAATTCCCTGTCCAGGGAAAGCTTGTACCTCTATTGCCGCTTGCCAATCTACGTTTGTTGCTGCTTTCACAATTGCCTGTCCTAGAGGATGTTCGGAACGTGATTCTACAGAAGCAGCAGCTTTTAATACATCATCTTTTGTATATTCACTAGTAGGAATTACTTCACATACTTCTAAGAGTCCTGTTGTGAGAGTACCTGTTTTATCAAAAGCGATCGCTCGTACTTTCCCTATCATTTCCAATTGCGCGCCATTTTTAAACAAGATCCCCTGTTTTGCACCATTGGCAATTCCCGAAAGCAGTGTTGGCATAATTGCAGCCATCAACGCGCAGGGAGAAGCCACCACCAAAAAAGTTAAAGCCCGATAAATCGCCGTTTCCCAATCCCAATTCCCAAGTAAAGGCGGCAAAACTAACAGCAGTACTCCAGCTACCACAATTACCAGCGCGTAGCCTCGTTCAAATCGTTCAATAAATTGTTGAGAAGGAGGCGTTTCTGTTTGGGCTTGCTGTACCAAACGAATTACGCGTTGAATCAAACTACTTTCTGGTTGTTGATGCAGCTTTAACTTCAACGCCCCATACCCGTTTAACGTACCTGCAAATACTTCATCACCCACCGTCTTCTCCACAGGTAAAGACTCGCCCGTAATTGCAGCTTGGTTGAGAGTGCTGTAACCTTCCACAATCACTGCATCTGTGGGAATTAATTCTCCTGGCTTGACAATGATTTCATCTCCTACTTGCAACTGTTTAACGGGAATAACCTCTTCTTTTTCCCAACGCACAACCCTAGCTGTGTCTTGCGTTAAACTCATCAAACTGCGGATACTCCGTTCAGTTCGCTGCATAGCATAACCTTCTAAAGCACCACTAATTGCAAAGATGAGAATCAAAATAGCCCCATCAATAATTAAGTAATACTCTCTACGCCATAAACCAAGCCCAGCAGCACCAAGTGCCGCCACAATCATCAGCAAATCTACATCCAGTTCTTTTTCTTCGATCAGGGTTGTCAATCCCTCGCGGGCGCTTTCGTAGCCACCAATCACATAAGCTATGGGTAGCAGCAGCAACGCCCATCCCAAAAAGCCAAGGTGCAAAGCAAACCATCCACAAAATAAAAACAACCCACACACAAGGGCTGCTACCGCATCTGCATGTTCTTTGGTCAATTGATGCAACCGTTCTGGATAAAGCATGAGAGTCGAATTAGTACTGACTCTCTTACGCTAAACCTTGACATTAATGTTAATGTCAAGGTTTTGTTGGTAGTTAGTTGTTAGTTGTTAGTGGGTAGAGACGCGGTGTTCCTCGCGTCTGTACATTAGTAATTAGTAGTTAGTTGTTAGTTGTGATTTTTGACCAATAATTCCTCTCAGGGTACAAGAAAGCAGATTTATCTGTGGGGTCAATCCAAAATCCAAAATCCCATGACCACTAACCACTAACCCTACTCTTGTAAGAAGACGCTTGCGCGTCTACGGCAAGCGGCTTCTGTAAAGTAAGGGTCCCCCGGCATAAAGAAAGAGGCGTTGGGGATTGGGGGAATGGGGTCCCCTTTGGGGTTGGGGGAGGAACCCCCTGCGTAAGAGTCGCTGACTCACCACTAACCACTAACTATTGAGAAATCTCTTCGCGAGATTCAATCACTATTTGCATGGTTTCAATTGCTAAATCGCGTAAATCATTGTTCAGAAAAACCACACCATTGGAACCAAACCAGCGATCAAAGATAGTGGTATATCGTTTCTCACCATCCACAAATCCTTGCATGAATTTGTAGAGAGTATAGTTAACTGAGTCGAGGAATCTGGAATTATTCTCAGGAACCATACATGCAATCCCTTCTCTAGAGTAAGGGCGATCGGGTACTACTTGAAAAGTATCTGGGTTTTTCGTTGTTCCTAACCACCCTTCTAACAAGATGCTATCTGCTGCAAAAGCATCTATTTTCCCCTGTTGCAATGCAGTATATCCTTCTGCCCGATCTTTTAAGAAGACTAGCTTAGCTTGGGGTTGTACTCGCTTGAGTGCTAATTCGTTGGTAGTTTGACTAAGTACACCAATACGTTTACCAATTAAAGACTCAGGAGAACCTAAATTGCTTCCCTTTTTGACTAATAATTGAGTACCTGTAGCACCATAACTAAGTGAAAAATCTACTTTTTTATCCCGTTCCCAAGTAAAACTACTCGCATCACAAACAATATCAAGTTGTCCATTCAGAATTTTTGGAATCCGTTCTCCTGGTGTCACTGTTACCAATTGCAATCGAATTTTCCTTCCCAGTTCTTTTTCTAATTGTTCTTTAATCAGATTCAACATATCTACGGAATAACCAACCAATTGTCCCTGATTATTGGTATAGGCAAAAGGTATCGCATCTTTGCTTGTGCCTGCTGTCAGTACTCCTGTCCGTGCTAATTTTCCCATCACCGTTTCTGCTTTGGCAACGGCAGGTGTGAATGTTGTTAATAAGAGACTCAAGGTAGTTATTGCCAGTTTTTTATACATATTCCATCTGGGAAATATTGCTTTTTGTCGGCATATTGTACAAGGATGTTCAAAAGTAGTAAAGTCGCTTTATTTTTTTACCTTGGCTTTGTCAATGCCAAAATTACGGATTAAATTTTTGCTTGTCGATTTGAATTATAAATTACGTTTTGTTACACTAAACTTAATAATCAATAATCATATTTACCTTGAGATAGGTATACAATATTAAGAAATTCATGTTACTTTATTGTTTTAAGTAGAGTAAGTCAGCCTAATCTAGCAAATGACAACGCTATCGCTGGAGCGGAGGAACCATATTTTGGGGCGTATCATTACGAAAGGCAAAAGGCAGAAGACAGAAGACAGAAGGATAGGAATTTAGACTTCTTCAGACTTCATACTTCACACTTCATCCTTTCTCAGAAGGGCATCTCTCAGCCCTAGCCCGTCAGCTAACTTCGTAGGCATTGAGAGGAGACTGAAGAGGCAGCATTTTTAATGTTTAAACCTCATCAGCTTCCTTGGCTGGTACTGCTCAGGTTTTTTGTACCTGCACTTGACTCTGTTGAGGTTGCATCTGATGATATTTCAACTGAATTTGGCTGCAAGATTTGCAGTTGCTGGGCAAATAGCTGGGAAAAAAGGTTTTTTCCGTAAATATGGATTGAATGTCAGACTCAACCGGGAAGCAACATCCCGTGACGGGTTAATTTTTGGTCAAGCCATGTGGAATTTTGGGCTGTGTCCTTGGTACGAATACAAACAACAATATGGCGATCGCGCTTTGGAAATTTTTGGTCGTGATTTAAAAGAGGATTACAAAGTCGAATCACCAGAGGTATTTATCGAGAATAAGGGTTTTGACCCCAGTGACCCTATAGGATATCTCAACAGTTTTGAAATTAGAGCCAACACTCCAACTCGTTTTTATATGTCTTAATTGTTGGGATAAAAAATTTATAGCGATCGCAATCTTGATCACTACAACTAATTAACGCCTATAGAGGCTTTAGGTTTGACGAAAAAATCTGCTCATTCACTCTTCAAACTATAAAGAATTCTTCTCAACCAGGAGCATCCCATGATTAAATCTACCTCTTTTGCTACAGATGATAGACATCAATTAAATGTCTCTGCATTTTTGGAAATAGAAAATTTAGTCAAGTCTTATCCAAAAAATTATGGTGGCGAGTTTGTCGCTTGATAAGTTTTAATGACAAATGGCCCAGCTGCTAAAATAGGAGAAATTTTAGAAGTTCCCTTTTCCCATCCACGCGATCGCTCCTATATGCGAAACTCAAAACAATACTACGAACTCCGTAATTATGCGCTAAATTTCTGAGAGCGAAATTTTACGACTGATGAATAGTTTTTTGTTAGTAGATAGTAAATAGTAATTTCTTGTTTGATGTTTGTTGTTTGGTGTTTGGGAAAAACAACTACCAAAAATCAACCATCAACCAGCAACTACCAATATCCAAATTTGATTGCAAAGAAGTGAATGCTGTGAATATCAAGCCAATGTTAATGCGTTTGCAAGACGCGCTCAATAGAGATGAGTTAATTGAGCAAATGTTATTGCACTGTAACCCAATCACATCTTTTTCAGAACAAGTTCAATTCACAAAACCAATCAACTTCATAGTTGGTTATAACAGTTCTCCCAACAGTCATACTGCGTTGGATATTAGTTTATTGATTGCTCATCAAACACGCTTAGCAACAAAATCACATGTTATAGTTCAAGCTGTCTACGTGTTAGAAGAATACCAAACCAATGATTTTTTTGATGTTTTGCCAACACAGGATTTTCAAACTAGTGAATTATGTGAGCAGATTCCAGCATATTGCCCGATCAGTTTACCATCAAAAAATGTTCAAACTCCCGTCTTAACTCAAACAAATAAGTTTGCACAAGCAGAACGTATATTATGGCAAGCACGTTGTCTGGCTGAAGAATGGCAGAGTTATTTTAAAGCTCACCTGCGGTTTGGTTGTGTTGCTGATGAACTAGAGAAAGTAGTTGCATCAGAAGCCGCAACTGTGCTGTTTCTAGGTTGTAAATCAGCCAAACATCCGATTGTGCAAAAACTTGGTTCCAATTTTCCTTGTGCGATCATAGGCATACCTACTAGTATTGATGAAGAATGAAAATAACAGCTTGTAATGAGTACTAATTGACAATAAACTACTACACCTCTACTGCGCTCACTACAAGCTTTTACAATTTTGGATTTAAAATTTTGGATTGGACACCTTATCCGGGTATAGATTCTGTAAATCTATCTGTTACAATCATTTTTCCAATTCATGTTACATATAATTATTAATGAATTGATTCTTATCTACACCTAAAATTACTAAAAACACCTATCTATTTATATTTTTATAATTGCAAATAAAACTTATTTTTTATAATTTGTATTTATATATTTGGCATGAAAAAGTATTCATCATACTATATAAAATTCATCTATATTAGGTAGCTTTTTCGCTGAATATGCTAATTATTAATCAGTTAAAGTAGATGATAATCCGCTTTCAACTTTGACTTAGGTATTCCAGCCACCAGCAAAAAAATAACTGATAACTGATAACTGATAATTTTATCCAGGTGTAGTCTGTGGAAAACTGGCAAACTATTCTGAGTATTTTTACTTTTATCACTGTCATTATTTTAATAATGACAGAGTGGATTCATCTAACAATAGCAGCATTATTAGGCGCTTTGTTATTGGTATTTACTAATGTCATGACTTTACAAGAAGCTATTAGCTATATAGGCAAAAGTCACGGCACACTAGGCTTATTTTTTGGCGTGATGGTACTAGTACGAGCATTTGAGCCAACAAAAATATTTGAGTATTTAGCAACTCAAATTGTACTACTAGCCAAAGGAGAAGGTAAACGTCTTTTACTCGGAATTGTGGCGATTACTACTCCTATTTGTGCAGTTTTACCTAATGCCACAACAGTAATGTTATTAGCACCTTTAATTCCGCCAATAGCTCAAGAAGTCGGAGTTAATTTTGTACCATTACTTATTCTAATGGTATTCATTGCTAATAGCGCTGGATTACTCACAATAGTTGGTGATCCGGCAACATTTATTGTGGGTGATGCTATCAATCTTAGCTTTACAGATTATCTATGGCGCTTAAGTTTAGGTGGAGCGATCGCTGTTATTACTGTAATAGCTACTTTACCATTTTTATTCCGCAAAATTTGGCATACAAAGCTAGAGAATCTAGAACAGTTGCCACATCCGCAAATTAATCATCCACGTATTTTATCAATAGGAGCATTTATAGTAGCTTTTGTACTACTATTTTTTGTCATTGGAGAATCCCTACCAGTGCCGATTTCACCAGCTGCTGTAGCTTTACTAGGAGCAGCTTTAGCAATGCTTTTGTCACATCATAGCAAAATAGATTCTGTTAATAATATTTTACGAGACGTTGATTGGAGTACATTGATATTTTTTATGAGTATCTTTGTGCTAATTGGAGGACTAGAAAAAACTGGTGTCATCCACAATTTATCAGGAATTTTAGGAATTGTTTTGGGAAAAAATATTTTTATAGGTTCACTGGTTTTACTCTTTTTGATAGGAATATTGTCTAGCGTAGTTCCTAATATTCCTTTAGTAGTGGCGATGGTTCCTTTACTCCAACAGTACGTTGTCAATGTTGGATTAGCGCCAACAGAAGTTCTAGCGCCAAACTTTCAAGGACAGTTTCCACCAGAGGTATTACCACTGTTTTATGCAATGATGTTTGGTGCTACTTTAGGAGGTAATGGAACTTTAGTAGGAGCATCGTCTAATATCGTAGCAGCCGGAATTTCTGAACAACACGGACGCCGCATTTCCTTCAAAACCTTTCTGCACTACGGTATCCCTGTTATGTTATTGCAACTATTTACCGCGTCAGTGTACGTGTTGGTTCGCTTTTTACTCTAAACTAGATAGAAAACTAGACAAAAGTCCACGCGAAGAGGATTTTCATCTTGTTTGTGTATTTACAAGTAGGGTTCTACGTAATCACATGCAGATAGGAAGACACGTAGAGACGATTTCAGGAACTCTGTACATAGATGTGTCAATAAACCTCTTGCAAAAATAAAAATAACCCCACACCCATTTTCAAAATAGGTGTAATCTACCTCTTTGTCCTCTTCTTTATTCAGAAACGATATTACGTTAATATATATTTCCAGCTTTTAGAAATACTATATATTGCTGGATTATAGGGTGGTACTCTAGAAAGTGATACTTTAAATCAACTGTAGGGCAATAAAAACAAATTGTCTTCAGGGGTAAAAAAGCTAAAAGCGAAACTAATTTACAACCCAAAAAGGATTAAAATATGAGTTCGATAGAAGGAGAAAATTTTCATTATAATTTTGCAGATTCTGCACCAGGTGGTTTAGTTCCAAGCATAAATCAGCCTACATTAAGTAATAACTTTGGCGACATTAGCAGTTTAGATAAAGTCAGAGATATTCTTTTTGGCGGGCAAATGCGAGAATTAGAAAAAAAATTTACACGCCTAGAAGAGCGTCTCTTAAAAGAATGTAATAGCTTAAGAGATGAAACGAAAAAACGTTTAGATTATTTAGAAAGCTACATTAAAAATGAAATTGAAGCTGTAAATGAGCAAGTAAAAAGTGAACAATTAAAACGAGAGGAAGCTATCACAACACTCAGTGAAGAGCAAAAGAATATCAATAATTCTTTAGAAAGAAAGCTTTCTCAATTTGATGAGCAAACAGCGACAAAAACACGAGAATTACGCGAACAAATTCTCAATCAATCTCAAAGCTTACAGGATGACATTCGGCAAAAATACGAAGAGATTTTAGCGCTGCTGCAACGTGAATCTCAAGAAATACGTGCCGAAAAAACAGACCGTTCCACCCTCGCGGCCATGTTTACAGAATTAGCAATACGGCTGAATTCTCGACAGTAGAAGAAGGACAAGGAGGACAAGGGAGGAGACAGTGGGAAGATTTGTATCAAGAATTTTGTGAAATGGTATGAGTAATTGAATTAAACTATCAGCCAAGAAATAAATTTCTTGGCTCTCAAAAAAATAGGTATAATATCAAGACAAGTGCCTCCCCTGGTAGTGAATACCCACTCAATACCTTCTCACTTCTAGTTGCTAACCCCTATTTATAAAGAAATTTTCACAAAGATGCAACTCAATATAAAATATGAGTTGGGCAATTTTGGCAATGAAAGAATATTCTGGCAATGAATTCATATATCAATCACCTAAAGTTTCTAATGGTAGTAATCCCAAGGAAACTCACAATCGTGTGGAACCTACTGATGAACTAAGCGAACTCCGTAGTTTGCTTTTAGGGGTGGAAACCACACAACTTAGTAAACTATATGAAAGATTAGAAAATCCTCAAATTCAAGCAGAAGATCTTAGTCGTCTGCTTCCAGAAGCTGTAATTCTGCGAACAATGCAAGATAAACAGTTAGCTGAAGCAATAGTTCCCACAGTTGAACAAGCAATTCAGTCTTCTGTTAAGCAAGATTTAAATGTTCTTTCTGAAGCATTTTTTCCCATAATTGGCCCTGCTACTCGTAAGGCAATTAGCACAGTTCTAGGCGAAATGATTCAATCTTTAAATCAAACACTAGAACACAGCATGTCTCCACAAAGTTTTAAGTGGAGACTAGAAGCGCGACAGACAGGAAAGACATTTGCTGAAGTTGTTTTGCTACGTACTCTGATTTATCGAGTAGAACAAGTATTTTTAATTCACAAAGAAACTGGATTATTGCTGCAACATATTTTCGCGCCACAAGTAGCTGCTCAAGATCCTGATTTAGTTTCAGCTATGCTGACGGCTATTCAAGATTTTGTCAAAGACTCTTTTAATGTGGAAAAAGGTGAGGCGTTACAAAGTTTGCAGTTTGGAGAACTCACCATCTGGATTGAGGAAGGACCACAAGCAGTATTAGCAGGTATCATCCGAGGGAATGCTCCCCAAGAACTACGATTAATCTTTCAAAAAGCTATTGAAAATATTCACCTGAAATTGCATAGAGAATTTCATGCTTTTACAGGTGAAACAAAACTATTTACAGCTAGCAAACCATATTTAGAAGAATGTTTAGAAGCTAGGTATAAAGTTCCATCTCAGAAAAATTATATCTATGCATGGAGTTTCTTCAGTGCGATCGCGATCGCACTGGGAATGTGGAGCTTTTTTAGCTTTAGAGAACAATTACGCTGGAATGCGTATCTAGAAAAGCTTAACTCTCAACCTGGTATTGTTGTGGTTAAAGCCAACAAAGGGTATGGAAAAAATTTCATATTTGGAATGCGTGATCCTTTAGCTACAGATCCATATTTATTAATGAACCAAGCTAAAATTAATCCCCAAACAGTGATCAGCCAATGGGAACCTTATCTGTCCTTAGAGCCACAAATCATAGTCAAAAGAGCCACAAAATTACTACAACCTCCCAAAACTATATCACTTAAAGCTGACGAAAATCGCATTCTTTATGCTACAGGAACAGCACCACGTCAATGGATTTTAGAAGCAAGAAAAACTTGGCGTTTTCTTCCTGGTGTAACTCAATATATTGATAAAGATATAGTTGAATCAGAACTACAACAATTAAAATTATATAAACAACAAATTGAGCAAGAAAATTTTTTATTTCTTGAAGGTACTACTGAATTTGTTCCCGGTGGAATTGAGAAATTACAAAATATAGTATTAGCAATCAAAAATTTATCTAGTGTGGCCAAGTCTTTAGGAAAAGATGTGCGTTTTGAAATCATAGGACACACAAATACCACAGGAACAGAGCAAAGAAATATGGTACTCAGTCAAGCTCGTGCTAGTAAAATTCTCGCTTATCTAAATTCCCAGGGCATCAATACTAGGAATTTTACTACTGTAGGTGTAGGTTCAACTGAACCCTTACAAACAGGTCTTACAGAACAAATTCAGCAAGTTAACCGTAGGGTATCTTTTAAGGTATTCTTAATTGATGCCCGTAACTGAAGGACAATACTCATGCTCCAAAAAAAAATTTGCATGGTAGGTGCGTTTGCTACTGGTAAAACTAGTTTAGTAGGGAGGTTTGTTCACAGTATTTTTTCGGAGAAATACCAAACTACTGTAGGTGTAAAAATTGATAAAAAGACTGTAAATGTTCAAGGTCAAGATATAAACTTTATCCTTTGGGATTTATATGGAGAAGATGAATTTCAAAAAGTGCGGATGTCATATCTACGTGGTGCATCAGGTTATTTTTTAGTAGTAGATGGAACTAGAAAGAATACTCTGGAAAAAGCTTTTAACTTACAAATTAAAGTAGAAAATACTATTGGAACTGTGCCATTTATACTTGTACTTAATAAGTGGGATTTGACAGATGAATGGGAAATTAGTGATGTTGAAATTAACGAAGTAGTGCAAAGGAATTGGATTGTGATGAAAACCAGCGCTAAAACAGGTTTAGGCGTAGAAGAATCTTTCCAAATTCTTGCTAATAATATATTAGAAAATCATAGATAAGTAGTTAAGTAAAAGTATAATCTAATAACACAAGTAATAAACCAAATCTGTGTTGATTCGGTTTATTTTTCAAGTAAATATAAAAGTTTGCAGTTGGGTGCATTATAGAAATAAACGAACACAGATATAGACGCGCTCATAGGCTTCCTGTAGGGTACACTCATGGAACACAGATGCAGACCGATAAAATTGTAATTAATCCAAGCAATAAGTGCTATATCAAATCAACAATATTTAATCACAACTACCTATTATGAGTGACTCCATTACGGCAGATGTGTTTGCTGCTTTGAATATTCTAGTCTTGGAACGATTAGACTTTGGCCGCTTTAGAATTACTGGAACTCCACCAGATTGGTTACAACTATTTTGTCGCCATCAAGTCAAATCTGGTATGCAAATTCTCATACCGCAACAAGAGTTTCCCTTTTTAGAAAATTTTCTGATAGACGCAGAAGAGTTATGGAATAGAAATGATAAAAATCAGTTGAAGTCAGGTATATGGTATCAGTTAGATTTATCTGGTAAAGAATATCATTTTGAAGCCACAGCAATTTGTGTTCAAGATACTAAAATTTTATTAATAAAATTATTACATGAAGAATTTGATGAAAAAATAAACCTCATCCAAAAAGCTAGAGAAAATCAACTCAACTACCAATATATTACGAAAGAGAATCAAAAAAAAGATATTTTGATTCACTGTATTATACATGATATTGCTGGGCAATTGAGTGGGATAAATTGCTGTTTAATGTTGTTAGAAACTGAAAACTTAACACCAAAAGCTAGAGAATATTTAGAAATTGGTAAAAAACAAGCATTCCAAGAAGAAATCTTAATTAGAGATATTTTAAATGCATTTTCTGCTGAAGTTAATTCTCTAGAATCTTTTACTGTAGATGCTGATACGGCTCCAAATGTACTAACTTCTGCACAAGAAGTCATCCAACTTTTATCACCTACTTTTATACTGAATAAAGTACAGTTACAGCTTGCCGATAACATTGATCAAACAGCAGATTGGCGGGTAATTGGTGATCAATCACGTTTAAATCGGATTATTGCCAATTTGGCAGAGAATGCTTTTCGTCACAGTCCTATGGGTTCTACAGTTACAATTGGTTTACAGCAAGAAGAAGATTCTATTCTTGTTACTGTAGATGATCAAGGTTCTGGTATACCAGCAGAAAGTGCTAAGTATATATTTGAAAAGTTTTCTCAAGCTGGCAAGTCAGGTAGAGTTGGACTCGGATTATATTTTTGCCGGATGACAGTAGAACGTTGGGGTGGACAAATTGGTTATCTTCCCCTACTTCAAAGAGGTTCTCGGTTTTGGGTTCGGCTATTAAAACCTAAACCAAAGACTTAAGTTCTTAGTAACGGGCTTTAGCCCTTTTTTGAGGATTAAAATCCTTACTACAAACCTTTAAATTGTATAAAATTTAGGATGCGTTAGCTACAGCGTAATGTACCAAGATTTGGCAAAAATGGTACTTTACCAATAGCATTAACACATCCTAAAGTTGGACTCAAGTCCTTAATTTCAATTCAAGGTTAACAGACTACTAGCCTTCTAGTAACCAACAAAGTGTAAAACATCGCGTAAAACACTGTAACCAGCTAAATCCCAAAGCAAATAAGCAAGAAAACCAATCATTGCCAAACGACCGTTCCATAATTCGGCTTGGGGATTTAAGCCAAAGATAAAAGCATTACGATCAATGCCATTGTAAGCATTAGCTACTGGTGGTAAATCTGTAGAAGGACGTTTTTCACGAGTTTCCATTTTTTGTCTCCTTAAAACCAATACTGTTCAATTAAATTGCGTTATTACAAAGAGTTGGTGTTAGTATCCAACAATATGTAATACGTCACGCAACACGCTATAACCAGCTAAATCCCAAAGCAAATAAGCAAGAAAGCCAATCATTGCCAAACGACCATTCCATAATTCTGCTTGGGGATTCCAGCCAAACAAAAAGGCGTTACGATCTTTGCCGTTATATTCTGTAGCAATTGGTGGTAAATCTGTAGAAGGACGAGTTTCCATTTTGCCTCCGAGTTAAATTCTATTGATTGCTTATTTTTTTTAACTATTAGCTATTAGTTATTGGTGTTGATTTAAAGCTGAATAACTAATAACTAATTTGTACTTCCGAACGATTTGTTACATATGTTTACTTTAGCTAGGAATTATTAGCTTGCTGTATTCCTATGGTTACAAAGTCTAGGCACTCCTTATGGACGATAATTCAACCTGTTTTTGAACGCAGGAATATGTCTTAAGAGGATGAAAAATTTTTATTTCTAAATAATTTTTAAAATAAACTTTATTCTAAGTAATATTACTGAAAAGGCTATAATAATGTCAAGCTGAAGTATTAGTGATAAAAACTTATATCTAATGCAGTATATAGTATCAGACCTGAGGCGGATGCTGTAATAGCCTAAATTCCACGATTCTGAGCTAAGGAATTGGGTATGGCGAATGATATAGGAGTAAAATTAGTCAGCAACTTTTTATACCACATAGTTAAAATATAGAGGAAGGAAATAGAATGTTTCAGAGTACGGTAACAATGCTGGAACTCCCCCAGTCCCTATTTTGGATAGCGCAGGTGATAGTACAGCCACAGGATATATCACCAGCACAGGCATCGGTTGCTGTTTCCGGGCCGCGTTTTTTTACAGCTTTAATCTCTGGTGTGATCCTAGCTTTTGCGTTTCAGTTAGTACTAACTAACCTTTCAGTTGCCGCAGGTATTTCCTACTTAGGACGTCCATCTGATTCACATTCAGATCACGAGGAAGTCAGCAGTTTAGGGGGAACGATCCGTAAGATTGGTACAGCAGTAGGAATTTGGACTTTAATCACAGTCACGATCGCATTGGCGATCGCTTGCTTTTTGGCTGTGAAAATGAGTCTAATGATTTTTAGTCCCGGACTAGGGGCAATTCTTGGTTTAGTAATTTGGGGTGCATACTTCCTATTGTTGGTGTGGGTGAGTTCCACCACGGTAGGTTCTTTAGTCGGTAATGTAGTTAACAGTGCCACTTCTGGTTTTCAGGCAATTATGGGAACAGCCACCGCCGCCTTGGGTGCAAAGGCTGTTAACCAGCAGGTAGTAGCCACCGCCGAAGCCGCAGCCGCAGCAGTTCGCCGGGAAATAGGTAGTGCGATCGACCCTACCAGCGTCCGCGAAAAGGTGGAAGATTACCTAGAAATGGTACGTCCTCCAGAGCTAGACTTAAACAAGATTCGCGGTGATTTTGAAAGATTGTTGAGTGATCCGCAAATCAGAGAAATGGCTAAAAGTGGCGATATTCGCAATATAGATCGCCAGAAGTTTATTGATTTAGTCAGCAGTCGCACTGATCTCTCAAAGCGCGATGCTAAGCGGATCGCTGATACCTTGTATAGTGTTTGGCAACAGGTAGTAGGTCAAACTCAGCCCCAAGACCAAATGGCTGAGTTAGTTAATTATCTGAAGTCACTCCAACCAGGACAAGCGAACACAGACGAACTCAACCGCAAACTAGATCAGCTAATTGCAGAAATGCGTTCTGCCAAAGAAGCTGACCAAAAAGCAGCCCAAGAAGCAACTCCAGGCCCGATTCAGCGGACATTACAACAGGGAATCACAGCTTTGAGTGGGATTGTGTTGGGACGGACTGATCTGTCAGATTTAGATGTCGAAAAAATCTTAGGTGCTTTAACCACAGCCAAAGATAAAGTTACTGAAAAAGCAGATCAATTAGGACTACCGACACCAAAACAACCTTACAGTCCGATTCGTGCGGACGTAGAAAACTACCTACTCAACACTTATGCTTGGCAGTTGAGTCAGGAGAAAATTGCCCAGGATTTCCGCGATGTGATCTACGATCCTGCTGCTGACCCCGGAACAGTGCGTCGGGAATTAGAACAACTGTCTCGCAGCGATTTTGTTAACATACTGCAACAGCGTGGTCTTTTGACCCAGACAGAAATTCAGCGCATTGCTGACCAATTAGAAGCTGTGCGGCAAAATGTATTGGTGACAGTCACTGCTGAGGAAGAAAGAGAAATAGTACAGGACTTGCAACGGCGAGTTGAAAGTTATTTACTCGTCACTCCCAAATCAGAATTAACGCCAGAGGGAATTGAACAGAACTTTAAACCACTGTTGCAAGACTCCGACGCAGATTATGAGACCCTGTCGCGTCGTTTAGCATTGTTAGACCGTCAAGAACTGCGGGAGATACTGCTACAACGCAATGATATTAATCCAGAAGAAGCAGACACAATTCTCAACGAACTGGAGAGACAACGCGATCGCGTTTTACTTGAATCTAAAGGACTAGCAGATCAAGCTAAATACCAAGCCGAAACGCTATGGTTGAATTTAGAGTCATATCTGCGTAACACTGGCAAAGAAGAACTCAATCCCAACGCTATTAGAACCGAGTTAAGAAGACTCTTAGAAGACCCGCAGGCTGGAATGGCAGCGATTCGCGCGCGTCTATCTCGTTTTGATCGCGATACTTTAGTCAAATTGTTGAGTCAGCGCCAAGACTTGAGCGAAGACCAAGCTAATCAAATCATCGGCACAGTTGAAGAATCTTGGCATAGCGTTCGCCATGCACCCCAAGCCGTAGCTGATAAAGCTAAACAACAGTACGACTTAGTGACAACTACCATCGCTGATTATCTGCGAAACACTGGTAAACAAGAACTCAACCCCGAAGGCATTCAACGGGATTTGAATCGACTGTTGCAAAATCCCAAAGAAGGAGCGATCGCTCTCCGTCGACGTTTGTCTCAAGTAGATAGAGATACTCTCGTAAAATTACTGAGTCAACGTCAAGATTTATCTGAAGAACAAGTCAATCAAGTTATTGATTCTGTTCAAGAAACAATTCGCAATATCGTGCGCTCACCCCGTCGTTTGGCTGCTCGGACACAACAAAGAGTAGAGACATTCCAGACTTATTTGGAAGAGTACTTGCGGCGGAGTGGTAAGGATGAGCTAAATCCAGAAGGTATTAAACGCGACTTGTATCTGTTATTACATGATCCGCGTGTGGGTATGGAAAGTTTGAGCGATCGCTTAGCTCAATTTGACCGCTCTACAATTATTACCTTGCTGAAATTGCGTGAAGACCTCAGCGATGATGAAGCAGCGCGGATTGCAGATACAATCATCTCTGTCCGGGATTCATTTGTAGAGCAAGTACGGGCAATCCAACGCCGAATTCAAGACGCTATCGACTCAATTTTTGAGCGTATCCGTAACTACCTCAACTCCTTAGAGCGTCCCGAACTGAATTATGATGGTATTAAGCGGGATATTCGCACATTGTTTGATGATCCCCAAGCCGGGTTTGAAGCCTTACGCGATCGCCTGTCTTCTTTCAACCGCGACACCTTAGTAGCAGTCATGAGTTCCCGTGAAGACATCTCCGAAGAAGATGCTAATCGGATCATCGACCAAGTAGAACGAGCGCGTCAAACCGTCTTGCAAAGAGCAGAACGCTTGCAACAAGAAGCACAGCGACGCCTAGAAGAGGTGAAGCACCAAGCCCAAAAGCAAGCTGAAGAAACCCGCAAAGCCGCCGCATCAGCAGCTTGGTGGTTGTTTGCCACAGCCCTAGTATCGGCGATATTCTCTGCAATTGCTGGGGCAGTGGCAGCGATCGCTCCATAATGGATGGATTAACAAAAGAATTACAAGTTGTCTCCGCTAAACCTACTGTAGCCTCTCATAAATGAGAGGCTTTTTTAGGACTTACGCAGCAGTAACGAAAAACAAACTACAAAGAACACAAAGAAATAAGAGTTTGAGAGAGTTTTTGCGTAATACCAATTTGAAAAAAGAATGCGACAGATAAATTCTGTAGAGACGCGATAAATCGCGTCTCATATTCTGAATTTGTCGCAAACATTTTTTGAATCGGTATAAGTTCTGTTTTCAAAAAAACTAACACCGATAAAATCTATATCCATCTGTGTGCATCTGCGAAAAGTTTGTAGACGCTTTGCGGCTTCCCGTAGGGTGCTAGGGCTTGGTCGTACTCTAACGAGAAGCCGCCCTGTGGGCGTCTACGCGAAGCGTCCCGGAGGGAACCTCAAAGCTTTTCAAGACAGTGTTCGTAATTAAGAATTCTCTTGATTCTTGCAAGATATCTATTGAAAAAGCCAGCCCCCTATTTTTACGAGAGAACCAGCTTTGTAACTTAATGATATGCATCCTAATTGCTGTCCTGCTCAAGGTACAGTCCTTAACCAAACTTACCACTTACATATTCTTTGGTAGCTTCTTGTTGAGGATTTTGGAAAATTGCTTCGGTGCGGTCATATTCCACTAAGTAACCAGTACGACCACCTTTTTCTGAGGTCTGGACATTGAAAAAGGCTGTCATATCAGACACACGCGAAGCTTGTTGCATGTTGTGAGTCACAATCACCACAGTATAGCGTTGTTTGAGTTCGTGGATCAGTTCTTCAACTTGCAGAGTAGAAATGGGGTCAAGGGCAGAACAAGGTTCATCCATTAAAATCACATCTGGCTGAACTGCGATCGCTCGAGCAATACACAAACGCTGTTGCTGACCACCAGACAAAGATAAACCACTTTGTTTGAGTTTGTCTTTAACATCGTCCCACAAAGCAGCCTGTTTGAGCGATCGCTCTACTAATTCATCCATATCCCCTTTGTAGCCGTTGAGTCTAGGTCCAAAAGCGATATTGTCATAAACTGATTTGGGGAAAGGGTTGGGTCTTTGAAACACCATCCCAATTTTCCGCCGCACTTCTACCGGGTCGACTTGGGGTGCATAGAGATTTTCATCATAGTAAAAAACCTTACCCTCTGCCCGAAATGATTCAATAAGATCGTTGAGGCGGTTGTAGCATCTTAGCAATGTACTTTTACCACATCCAGATGGTCCAATGAAGGCTGTAACGCGATTTTTTGGGATATCCATCCAGACATCACGTACTGCTAAGAAATTACCGTAGTAGATGTTCAGAGCTTCAGTCCGTAGGACAGTGTCTGTTTGATTGGCGGTGCTTATGTTTGTTACCATAAAATGCTATGATTGCTGACTTAACTTTGGATTGGAGATGTGGAAATAAGCGGAAATCATGTGTATTTTTTGCGACTAGTTGCCAAACGAGCAATGATACTAGTAAGTAGAACCATCAACACCAAAATTAGAGAAGCTGCCCAAGCCATTGATTGCCAGTTTTTGTAGGGAGAGATCGCGAAGTTGTAAACTAAAACTGCTAGGGAAGCTGTGGGTTGAAATAAACCTTCAAACCAGTACTGAGAAAATAACGCGGTGAACAACAGAGGTGCGGTTTCACCTGCGGCTCTAGCGATCGCGAGTGTAGAGCCTGTAACAATCGCTGGTAGAGCTGCTGGTAAAACTACCCACATCACTGTTTGAAAGTTTGTTGCCCCTAAACCAACTGCGGCTTGTCGCAAATCGTCTGATACCAGCTGTAAAGCCTCGTCTGTGGTTCGCACAATAATCGGTAGCATCAATACTGACAGCGCTACTCCCCCAGCAAAAGCTGAATAAGAGCCAATCACCACCACTACAATACCGTAGGCAAATACCCCAGCAATAATCGAGGGAACACCACTGAGAATATTGGTAGCAAAGCGTACCCAGCGAGCTATTTTCCCAGAGCTAAACTCAGTTAAATAAACAGCAGCCAAAACACCTATAGGGATACTGATCAAAGCCCCTATTCCTACCATGATGATCGTACCAATGATGGCATTACCAAAACCCCCTCCTGGGGCCAATGGAGGTGGCGGTAATTCAGTAAACAAACTTGGCCGCAAACTGCTAAAGCCTTGAATAATGACGTAAGAAAGCACTGCAATTAAAGGCACAAGTGCCAAAACTCCACAGATAAATGCTATGACTGTCATCACAATGTTAATGAGCGTCCGGGGTGATGACGAGCGAGCTAAGCTACTAGGGAGTGATGTACCTTGAGATTTGTCTGTATAAGCCATATTTCAACACGCTTCAAAAATGCTACATTCTACAGTCGCTTCACTCGCAAGACTATATACTCAGCCAAAACATTTACTATGAGGGTTAAAACAAACAAAATCAAAGCAGCGTACATTAGAGCAGATATTTGCAGACCACTTGCTTCGGCAAACTGGTTTGCTAGCAAAGAAGAAATGGTATTAGCTGGTGCAAACAATGAAGGGCTGATTCTGTTGGAGTTACCAATTAACATCGTGACAGCCATTGTTTCTCCCATTGCCCGACCTAAAGCCAGCATCACGGCGCTGACGATTCCCGAGAAAGCAGTAGGTAAAATAACTTTGAAAATGGTTTCCCAACGGGTTGCTCCCAGTCCCACAGCTGCTTGACGCAAACTAGAAGGCACAGAAATTAAAGCATCGCGAGAAATTGCTGTAATGATTGGCAAGGTCATAATACTTAAGATGATTCCCGCAGCAAACATTGATGGTCCTGTGGGAACGGTACTAAAAATTGGCAGCCAACCAAAAGAACCGTTCAACGATCTACCAAGGGGTGTAAGCAAAGGAATCAAAACAAAAATTCCCCAAATGCCATAGACTACGCTGGGAATTGCTGCTAGCAGTTCTACCAAAAACACCAGTACTGTCCGTACGGGTAACGGTAGCCAATTTTCGCTTAATAGAATAGCAGTGCCAACACCAATCGGTACAGCTATTAGTAAACCAATAAAAGCACTAACCAGTGTACCGTAAACTTGCGGTAGCACACCGTATATATTGTTAACAGGGTTCCAATTACTTTCACTCAAAAAGCGGAATAAGCCAAATTTTTGGATAGCAGGTAAAGACTCGATACCAACCTCTATGGCTATCCACAATAAAATACCAGCGATCGCCAGAGCCAGTACCCGTGTTACCCAAATAAAGCCTTTATCTAAAGACTTTTCAAACTCAGAGCGTGGTTTAACTGTAAATTTGTTACCTTGGGCAGATGTATTCATGAATGACTTTATCCGTCAACGGTTCAAAAAATGAGAGCGAACCAGACTAATCATAAATTCGGAATTGATGAATTCGGAAATTGGAATAAACCTGTGTTAATCCACGCTAGTTCTTGAAATTTAATAGCTTTAAAATTCAAAGGTTTATATCTCAAAATTCCGAATTCTGAATTCATAACTTGTTGTTATTGTTTATTTCCACCTTGTTGTGGCGTACCTGCACTGGTATTGTCACCTGAACCTACAGCAATTTTGTAGTCAGAACTAATTGCATCCGCAGCCGTAGCTACTTTCTGAACTACGTTTGCAGGTAGAGGAACATAACCTAGTTCAGCAGCATTTTTCTGACCTTCTGTCAAGCCGTACTCAATCATCGCTTCCATGGCTTTGGCTTTTGCTGGATCAGAGTATTTTTTGGCAGTTAAAAGCCAAGTGTAGGTAACGATGGGATAAGATTCGTCTCCTTCTGGATCTGTGATGAAGGCACGGAAATTTTCCGGTAGAGTCACAGCTTCTAGAGTTTTAGATGCCGATTCTTCGGTTGGTACAACAAACTTACCTGCTTTATTTTCCAAAGAAGCATATTTGAGGTTATTTTGTTTGGCGTAGCCGTATTCTACATAACCGATTGAGCCTGGCGTTTGGTTAATTTGGGCAGTCACACCTTCATTACCCTTGGCACCAACTCCCACAGGCCAGTTAACAGTTTTGCCTTCACCTACTTTACTCTTCCATTCTGGACTAATGGCACTCAGGTGTTTTGTAAACACACCTGTAGTTCCGCTACCGTCAGAACGATAAATTACTGTAATTGGTTCGTTGGGAAGTTTAGCGCCTGGGTTAGCAGCAGCAATTTTCGGGTCGTTCCAAGACTTGATCTTACCCAGAAGAATATCGGTATAAACTTGCCGTGGAAGCTTTAACTCTGGAACATCCGGCAAGTTGTAAGCTAACACGATACTACCAGCAGTCATCGGCAACATGAGTACACCCTTATCTGCTGGTACTTTTTGGATTTCTTCATCCTTCATGGCCACATCACTGGCGCCAAAGTCTACAGTACCTTGGATAAATTGCTCAACTCCAGCACCGCTACCAACAGATTGATAGTTAATTTGTAGGTTGGGATACTTTTTGTTTAAGTCAAAAAACCAACGACTGTACAGTGGTGCTGGAAAAGATGCACCAGCTCCAGTTAACGATACTTTGCCACCAAGATCCAATTTGGCAGGACCAGAGGCTGTGGTATCAGTAGCTGCACCAGGAGTCGCGTCGCCAGTGGAAGTGTTATTTTGGGCTTCCTGTCCACCGCAAGCAGCTAGGCTAAATGCCAGTGCTAAGACTGAAATAGTTTTCGTTAGGCGAGATTTATTGATTACTGACGTACGGGAAAGCATGGATTGTAATATTTGGTGTTATTTTTCCAGCTAAGCCCCTACAATATATAACTTTTTGGTAAAGGGAAGGTTAAAGGTACGAGGATTATTATTCTTTTAAGTAGTATTTTTATGAATTTTTTATTTTCTTTACTTAATGGAAGTTATTGCTTGCAATCTATTTTCATTTCAGAACGAATAGTGAATTGGTACTCTTGTATTATTATTGAATATAATTGAATGATTATACAAAGTCAAAAAAGTCATCTTTTTCTAGGATTTATTGAAGACTTAGAAAAAATAAAAATAAGTAAAAATAAATCAAATTTTTCATAAATTACTCTAAAAAATAAAATTTTTGCTGAACAATTATCTTGAATAATATTTATTTTTAGATGATTTTTAATCTATTTTTAGATATTGAATTTAAGTTAATTCTCATTTTAATTTGATTGTTCTCTGTTGATAAAATAGTATTATTTGACAAAAATATGATAGATGTCGCATATTTTGTTTAATTTAACATTAAATAAAAATCAGAACATTAAGATATAAGTTAATATCTAAGCTAAAATTTAGGGAAACGTTTAATCAAAACTTTTATTAAGCAAATAAATTAAAAAAGCAGGTAATAAAACTTGATTGCAATCAACCAATGGAAAAACTTGAGCAAAATGCGATCGCAAAAAAATTAAAATCTCAACAACAAACAAATATTGTGGTCAAGCTAATCACAATTAATAGTATTACTTTACTAAATCAATACTTTCTCTATTTAGAGCTTGCACTAACTTTTGGTTTTACCAAGCAATTTATTTCACTGCAAGAAGTTCAAGTTTGCGATTAGCTGAATAGGTAAATCTTGGAGTCCATTTCCACGCACTTAAGCTATGGGCAAGTGCAAGATATCAACTCCGATTAGCGGCGTTCGCACAGCGTGCCGGAGGCATTTGCCACTAGTAACAGATGAAGGAAACACAATTTTTTTCCTACACCCTTACACTCTTATACCCCCATATCCCCTGTGTTTATTAAGAGCAAACTTTTGCAAAAAGTTTGCTGATTATACAGAAGGCAATCAGACAAAACTGATTTGAAGATCACGCCTGTTGCAGCCAACAGCAGTTAAACTATAATGATATTTCTCAAAAAAAGGATAAAATATAGCATTTATAGAACAATGGTAACACTTTTATTTGAGGCAGTTATGAGTGAGTCATTGCGGTTTTGGCATTGTCTCCATAAACAACTAACTTGCTCCTTGGGTTATTGGTTAGCAGGTTTTTGGTGTGGTGAATATACATCAACTAACAAAGAACAAAGGCTCAAGCTGAATATCTCACAAATCAAGTTTTACTGACGCATTATTGAATTAGTTATGTTTGCTTTTACATCAGAATCTTTTGCACGAGTGTATTGTAAATGCTAGCCGCGTCAAATCAATTGTTATGGTCTATGATTGGCTTACTGCTAACTATGGGTGGAACCTTCTTAGAAGCAAATATTACCACCTTACCTTGGAGTTGGAGTAAGCATGGAATTCACACCTTTTCCCTGGGTGTCACTTTTCAAATTGGTGGGGTCTTACTTGTAGGATGTTTAGGAGGCAAAAATGCTGGTGCCATTTCACAGATAGCTTATTTAGTTATGGGGTTAACTTTGTTACCCGTATTTGCGGCTGGTGGTGGTCCTGGCTATGTTAAGCTATCACAGTTTGGCTATTTACTAGGTTTTATTCCAGGAGCTTGGGTTTGTGGCTTTTTTGCTTTTAAAGCTAGACCTAGACTAGAAGCACTAGCGTTTAGTTGTATTTGTGGCTTGTTAACTGTTCACGTCTGCGGTATTAGTTATTTGATTCTCAGCTATGTTTTGCAGTTGCATAGTACAGAAACTCTGACCTTGATGCAAGCAATCCTTAAATATTCTTGGTTTGCACTACCAGGTCAACTAGCTGTCATCTGTGCTGTCACTGTCATAGCGTATGTGCTACGGCACTTGATGTTTTATTAGTCTTTCGTCATTTGTTATTTGTCATTTGTTATTCGTCATTTGACCAATCACCAATGACCAATGACCAATGACCAATGACTAATGACTAATGACTAATGACTAATGACTAATAACTACTTTGCCATGCGTTTAAAAAATAAATTCTTCTGGATTATTGCCTTTGTTGCTTTTTTTTTAGACCAAATCACAAAATTTTGGGTAGTGCAAACCTTTAGCTTGCAACAAACATTGCCATTATTACCTGGTATATTTCACCTAACTTATGTGACTAATACTGGTGCAGCTTTTAGTTTGCTATCAGGAAAGGTAGAGTGGTTACGCTGGCTATCATTGGGAGTGAGTTTAGCGCTAATAGCTTTGGCATGGTTTGGCCCGCTCTTAAACCATTGGGAGCAGTTAGGGTATGGTTTAATCTTAGGCGGCGCTATGGGTAATGGTATAGACCGCTTTGCTTTAGGCTATGTTGTTGATTTCCTGGACTTTCGACTAATTAACTTCCCAGTATTTAATTTGGCAGATGTGTTTATTAATATTGGCATTATCTGTCTGCTGATTGGCACTTTTCAAAAAACACCAACCTCCAGTCGTAGGAATTAAAAGGGAAAGGGAAAGAGACTGGGGATCAGGAATCGGGCACAAGGGAGACAAAGAGGACAAGGAAGACACGGATATAGATTTCTCCAACACTCCTCACACTCCCCTCACTCCTCACACCTCCTCACCTCCCAATACCCGATCCCCAATTCCTATAAAGATACAAGAGGCCATTTAACATAGCCTCTTGTCGTTCTAAAAAAGCCGCAAATTGTTAAACACGTCAAAGACTAATAAATTTGTATCAGAGTCATCTCATAAACAATGGGAAGCCTGATTTCTGTAACTAGTTACCAGTGCCACTACCACTACCAGGAGTCATTTGAGTTGGACTCGTTGAGTCGGGTGCAGGAGTGATCTGAGTTGGACTCGTTGAGTCGGGTGCAGGAGTAATCTGAGTTGGACTCGTTGAGTCGGGTGCAGGAGTTGTGCTATCCGGAGCTGGAACTGTGCTGTCTGGTGCAGGAGTAATCTGAGTTGGACTCGTTGAGTCGGGTGCAGGAGTTGTGCTATCCGGAGCTGGAACTGTGCTGTCTGGTGCAGGAGTAATCTGAGTTGGACTCGTTGAGTCGGGTGCAGGAGTTGTGCTATCCGGAGCTGGAGTTGTACTATCCGGAGCCGGAGTAATGTTCTCTGGAGTTGTACTGTCAGGAGCCGGAGTTGTGCTATCCGGAGCTGGAGTTGTACTGTCAGGAGCTGGAGTTGTGCTATCCGGAGCTGGAGTTGTGCTATCCGGAGCTGGAGTTGTGCTATCCGGAGCTGGAGTAGTTGTACTGTCTGGTGTTGTAGTGTTGCTGGATGTTCCCTGACAACGGGAATTCAATGGAAAATACTCACACAGAATTTTCATGCCTTCTGGTGAAAGCTTGATTTCTGGAGGTGTATTAGTTGTTTCTGTTTGTTGTTGACTTAGTTCAGGAAATTTGGTGATTTGGGCAGCAGCAATATTGCTGGTTAATGCCAGAGTCAGGGCTGTACCTGTTAGGGTAAGAAATTTCCCCTTCATATTACTTAACCTCAACACCTTCAAAGAATACTCGGCCCATTAAATCAAACAATAGGTTTTATAAAATCTGCCTAAAAGTAGATGTATTTTTTAACATTTACATGTTTCGGTTATTGAGATTGTAAAAATTAAATCATTCTATAATAAACTTTTAGTATAAATAAATATTCTAAATTTAAGCTTTAACTACCGTCATGCAAGCAATTCACGTATTTAAAGGATAAAACTAACAGAAACAAGATCAAATTTTGATACTTCATCCATATGTAAAAAATTTAACGCCCAAAGTCATATTGATATATATTATCTTGATGTCAAGAAAAATCGGGAACAACTCTGTGCTGCCGACGTCTTCATAGCGTTATGAGTACAATGGTGGAATACTAACATCAAGATGGCAATTCGCCGATTTTTCAGTAATATCCGTGGTTTCTATAGCCGATGAGTTCCCCCAAGCCCCCTCAAAAGCCACAAACATTGCTTGGTCAGATAACGCAAGCAGTACAGACAATTCAAGCTCGGGTTGATTTTTCTAAACTAGCACTTAAGCCTAATGCCAGAGTACCAGAACTTTGGGTACAGGATGCGGGGGCGGATAAAGCAGAAGTATATCCGCTGTTGGGCGATCGCTATATGCTGGGTCGCAGTTCCAAATCCTGCGATATTGTTGTCCGCAACCCGGTTGTCAGCCAAATTCACCTGTCACTGTCGCGCGATTCTACTCAACGGCAACCTGTTTTTGTGATCAAAGATGAAAATTCCACCAATGGCATTTATCGCGGTAAGCGTCGGCTCACATCCCTAGAATTACGTCATGGTGATGTTCTCACCTTAGGACCACCAGAATTAGCTGCCTCAGTCAGGCTACAATACGTCGACCCACCCCCTTGGTACGTCAAAGCAGCAACTTGGACTACTTACGGTATTGGCGGTGTAAGCGCCCTGATGGTGCTAGTAATTGGTGCTGAATGGCTAAAATTTTCCGTTAGACCCCTACCTAACCCGACTCGCGCTCCTGTGGTTGTGTATGCAGGTGATGGGGAAACACCATTACGTGAGCCAAGGAACACTGCTCACGTAGACATGAAGCGATTGCAAGATTTTGGTCCGTTTTTACCTGCGGCTGTAGTCGCTTCTGAAGATAGCCGTTACTACTGGCACTTTGGAGTTGACCCCTATGGTATTCTACGAGCTGTGCTGATCAATACCCGTAGTGGTGATGTCCAACAAGGTGCTAGTACAATTACCCAGCAAGTTGCCCGTAGTTTGTTCCGTGATTATGTGGGTAGACAAGATTCTTTAGGGCGCAAAGTACGAGAGGCGATTGTCTCTTTGAAATTAGAAACTTTTTACAGCAAAGACACAATTTTACTGACTTATTTAAACCGAGTATTTTTAGGAGCAGATACTTCTGGATTTGAAGATGCAGCACGGTATTACTTTGACAAGTCAGCTAAAGAATTAACTTTGGCAGAATCTGCGACATTGGTGGGTATTTTACCTGGTCCTAATAGTTTTAATTTCTGCGGCGATAACCAGAGTAGAACACGCATTATAGAGTATCGTAACCGCGTACTGCGGCGGATGCTAGAGGCGGGCAAAATCAAGCAGGATGATTATAATCGAGCCAGGCGATCGCCTGTAGATGTCAACTCCAAAGTTTGTGAACAGCAGGCAAAAACGATCGCTCCCTATTTCTACAGTTATATTTTCCAAGAACTGGAATCGATCTTGGGAAAAGATTTAGCGGGTGAAGGTAACTTTATCATTGAGACTCAGCTTGATATTAGTATGCAACAACAGGCAGAAGCCTCATTACGCAACTATGTAAACAATGCTGGGGCAAATTTTCGCTTTTCAGAAGGAGCAATAGTTACCCTAGATTCCAGTACTGGCGCTATCCGAGCAATGGTAGGTGGTACAGACTACAGAACGAGTCAGTTCAATCGAGCATATCAAGCCAAAAGACAGCCTGGTTCCACTTTTAAAGTATTTGCTTACACTGCCGCCATTGAACAGGGAATTTCACCCGCTACAAGTTATTCCTGCGCTCCTTTAACCTGGCAGGGTTTTACCTATAAACCTTGTCGGGCAGGTTCTGATGTAAGTTTAAGTATTGCTACTGGACTTGCCCAGTCTGAAAACCCCATTGCCTTAAGAGTTGCTAGGCAAGTAGGGCTAAATAAAGTGGTAGAGATGGCAAAGCGTTTGGGAGTCAAATCAAATTTAGATCCAGTACCAGGATTAGTGCTAGGACAAAGCGAAGTCAATGTTTTAGAAATGACTGGTGCTTTTGGCGCTATTAGTAATCGCGGCGTCTGGAACCGTCCCCATGCTATTAGCCGCATTTTAGATAGTAGTGATTGCCGCGATCGCAAGGATTTAAAAACTTGCCGTGTAATTTACTCTTTTGATCAGGATGCCGAAGCCAACAAACGCGTACTGCGAAAAGATATCGCCGATACTATGACTCGCTTACTCCGAGGAGTAGTCACAAATGGTACTGGTGGACGCGCTGCGATCGGTGATTTCGCTGTATCTGGTAAGACTGGTACAACCAACAACAACGTTGACTTATGGTTTATTGGTTATATTCCTAGCCGTCAACTGGTAACTGGCATCTGGCTTGGCAACGACAACAACTCTCCTACATCTGGTAGTAGCGCTCAAGCTGCTCAACTGTGGGGGAGTTATATGGGTAGAGTGATTAGGTAGGAATCGGGGCTTGAGGACACGGGGACAATTAATTCAGTTATCAGTTATCAGTTAGAGACGCGAGGAACATCGCGTCTGTACAGTTATCAGTTATCAAATTATATTACTCACTGTTCACTGTAGCCTGCGGCAAGCCGCTACGCGTCTACACTGATTCATACCTGCTCCCCGATCCCCTCTTTACTGATACCCCTGCCAGGGAGTAATTTCTAGTTTGCCATTGGGCTGAAAGATAACTTGGAAATGAGCCAAAGGTTCTTTGCTAATTGGCACTGATGGATCTGAGGCATTAGATGATTGAAACATTTGTGGCAGGGGTGTTTCTCGAAAGTAATCAAATGCCACTTGGTTGAGTGGTTCATAATCTGCAATGATGCCATCTTTGTTAACTGCTACACGATATTTTAAATCGATTGTATAGCTGGGTTTGCCACGCCAATTTTGACGGATACCATCATACAGTTTTTGGTTTAACTGTTTAACTTGATTGCTATCAGTAATTTTTGCTCCGACAACATCAGGTTTTGTTGTATAACCCCGCCAAGGGCTAACTTGCAGTACGCCATCTCTAGTGAATACGACTCGATATTGAGCGATCGGTTCATTGGTAATGGGAGGGCGAACAGCAGGATTATAAATTAGATTTGGTAAAGGAGTTTGGTTGACAGCTTCATTTGCTCCTGGATTAACAGCTTTGTAACCAACAATCGCACCATCTGCCGCTACACCTACACGAAAGATTAAATCCTCTTTCAGACCTTGGCGATTTTTCCAGTTGGGATGAATTTGGTTATAAACTTGACGGTTTAAAGCACGTAACTGGGATGCATCTGTAATTTCTGGAACAGTAGTTAAAAGTGCTTCTAAATCTTGATTTCCTACAGACGATGAAGTCGGTATAGGGTTAGCAACAGTTGTAGAAGTGGGTGTAGGAGTAAATTCGGGTGTTGCTGCTATCTGTTCATTAACAGTGGGAGTGGGAGTAAATGCTGGAGTCGCAGCTATTTGTGCATTGACACTTGGAGTAGGATTTGTAGCTATAAGTTGGTTAGTAGACTTTGAAGGAGTGGTTGTAGCGGCTGGAGTGGTTGTAGCTGGGGTTGTAGGAGTAACACTTGAGGTTGTAGAGTTAGTTTGTTGCTGTGTCGCTGGTTGTGGTGGAGGGGGAGGTGGTATCATCGCAAAAGCGATCGCTGCTGCTGCCAAACTAGTCACCCCCACAGTAGCTGGTACTGCTTGCTTGAGCAAAACCTCACTAGTCGAGCCATAGCGTTTGGAAACCGGTTGTAATTCCAGTGATAGCTCTGGTAAAGTTTGAGTATCAGCAAAAAATTGATCAACCGCTTCTACCAAATCAAATAATTGCACAGTATTTAAATCTATTTGAATTGGCTGCTTGCCATCATGAGTATGACTAGGCTGTGAAGCTTCCCAATTGGGAACTTCTGAATTTACAAGCAATCGATGTCGATTGTTTTCAACTTTCTGCATTTGCACCAATTCTGAATCGAAATTGTGTGCTTGGGGGTGGGAAACACCACTCAAAAATTCTTGAGCATAGGCACTAACTGTCCTAACCAAACTTTCAAAAAATTCCCTGCCACCCGATAGTGGTTGAGTATAACCTGAAAGATAACATTCTGCATTTACCAATATAGATAATGCTGGACGCAGTTCCTGAAACTGTGCAGCCCTTGTAGCATCACTTAAACCCTCTAGAACTAGCGTACAATTCGGTAGACTATATTTACGTTGAATATTCATTCCACTTCACCGTCAAAAAGACTTATCCAAAACCGCTGCATACCAGCCGTACCGGTACAAAATAGTAATTTACCCAGCAAATCTATAGCCAATTCATCTAATTTTTCATCTGAAGTTAATGCCATTATCCCTGAACGTCGTGGATTCATCCGGCTTTTGAAATGCGCTCTAAATCGTTCTAGGTAATTAGATAATCGCAAATTTTGTTCCAGGGGAATCTGCTTTTCATCCAGTTGTTGGTATATCATAAGCAACTGACGAATCACAACTGTTAAGCGTCGTGCTAAATAGCAAGCAATTACCACCAAGGCTTTGGCTTCCATAATTGTTAAAGAGCGGCGATTATGCGCTCTTCTGAGGGGATTAGTGCTACGCATTCGCCACAAATTTACCCTGTCTTTAATAATTCCTTTCAATTCCAACTCTTGTGCAAATGACAAAATGGCTTCTGAACCACCAAGTTCCAAAGCTTCAATTGCCAGTAAAATTAAGTCAATTTGCACCCTAGTTTTACGAGGGCAGACCTGTCCTTCAATAGCAGGATCAGGTAAAGTATCCAAAATCATCGGCGGTGACTGGGGAATTGGACTGTTATAAGGCGATAAACTAGCGGAGACATTCATTATAAATACCTTGTACGGCTGCGACAGAGTCGGTAAAACTAATTTAAGATATATAGCCTAGTTGGCGTGGCATGTGTTTAGTTGTGATCAGGGCATAGTTGCCCGATATATACATTAACTTACCCGTTCTACCTAAAGTTTTCCGCATACACAAATGCAAGTTTTCCAAGCACAGTTGTTTCTTATAGTTTACTTAGTATCATTTCATTCTTACCTTGGTGTAATTTCCGGTAATCGTCAATGGATGGTATTTATTGCTAATTCAAAGCGTACGACATAATAGTGTACGATTTGTCAGGTATCTGCCCGCCACTGCCCGATGTATTTCCGTCGGGAGAATTGGGTAGTTAAGAAGGTAAAGGATATTCAGTAAAAAAAGGCTGTCATTTTATGACTACAAGCATTTTTGCCCTCTGCCTTCTTGCTCCACCTTCATCTACGCTATCTTTACTTATGAACCTAAAATCTCTGATTCGTGATATTCCAGATTTTCCTAAACCCGGAATTTTATTTCGAGATATTACTACACTACTGCGCGACCCCCAAGGGCTGCGCTACACCATAGATTTGTTTACACAAAAAATTTTAGATGCTGGACTCAAAGCAGATTACGTGATTGGAATGGAGTCGCGGGGCTTTATGTTTGGCACACCTCTGGCTTATCAATTAGGAGCTGGTTTTATCCCTGTCCGTAAACCAGGTAAACTACCCGCAGCAGTACATTCGATTGAATATGAACTAGAGTACGGTACAGATTGCTTGGAAGTACATCAAGATGCTTTGCACCCCCAAAGCCGAGTTTTGATTGTAGACGATTTGATTGCCACAGGTGGAACCGCAGGCGCAACTGCAAAATTGGTAGAAAAAATAGGCTGCGAACTGGTAGGATTTGGGTTTATTATCGAGCTACAAGAATTACAAGGGCGTAAAAATCTGCCAGATGTGCCGATTGTCAGCCTTGTTGAATATTAGTCATTGGTCATTGGTCATTGATTAATAGTTACTACTTGTTACAAATAGCAAAGGACAAAGAACAAATGGCAAATGACTAATGACAAAGGACTAATGACAAAGGACTAATGACAAATGACAACCACAAGAATTTCCCCGGAAGTATTTTGGGATTGGCTAGTAAGGATATTTACTAGCGAAACTTTTCTTTATGTGATCAAAAGATTATTGCAGGCGCTGTTAACTTTGTTTTTAGCGTCAGCGTTGTCGTTTTTTATTATTCAACTTGCTCCTGGAGATTTTTTATCCACACTACAGCAAAATCCAAAAATCGATCCAGCGAGAATTGAACAACTCAGGCGACAATTTGGTTTGGATAAGTCATGGCCAGAGCAATTCTTTCTGTGGCTATGGCGTATTATCACTCAAGGGGATTTTGGCACAAGTTTTGTTTACCAACGTTCTGTAGCGTCACTGATTTGGGAGCGAGTTCCAGCAACTCTATTATTGGCTATCTCTTCTTTGATTGTGACTTGGGTGATCGCTATTCCGTTGGGTATCGTGGCTGCTGTGAAGCAAAATCGCTTTACAGACCGAATTTTACAAGTGATTAGCTATGCTGGACAAGGATTTCCCAGTTTCATCACTGCTTTGTTATTGCTGATTTTTGCTCAATTGACTACTCCCCTATTTCCTGTAGGTGGAATGACCAGCATCAATTACACTGATTTGACATGGTTTGGTAAAATTCTCGATGTCGGCTGGCACATGATTTTACCTACCATCGCCCTCAGCATCACTAGCTTTGCTGGGTTGCAGCGCATTACTCGTGGTGAACTACTAGATGTACTGCGTCAAGATTACATCCAAACGGCTCGCGCTAAGGGGCTACCAGAAAATCGAGTCATTTACGTTCATGCTCTACGGAACGCCATCAACCCCTTAATTACTTTGTTGGGTTTTGAGTTGGCGGGTTTATTAAGTGGTGCATTTATTGCTGAATTTTTCTTCAATTGGCCTGGTTTAGGAAGATTGACGTTGCAAGCAGTACAAAATCAAGATTTATATTTACTGATGGCAAGCTTAGTAATGGGTGCAGTGCTATTAATAGTTGGTAACTTGATAGCAGATTTGTTGCTTAAAGCCGCTGACCCTCGTATTCGTTTAGAAAATTTAAATTAGTTATTTGTTAGTAGTTAGTGGTTAGTAGTTAGTAGTTGGCTATTAACCACTAACCACTATCTATTAACCACTAACCATTAACCAATAACTATGTTTTCCGAAATTTATTATTTGGTAAGGTCACAAACTGACGGTCGTTATCTCACAGCCCATCCCACCTCAGAGGGTGTGAGTTACCTATTAATGTTTCGTGAACACTCTGATGCTCTTAGTTATCTCAACACCCACGCGGGAGAACTAGCGAATCGTTTTGGTGTGGAATCTATTCCTGGTTCCCAGCTAAAAGCTTTGCTCAAACGTTGGGGTTTTGGTGGTGTGGCTATGGTTACTGATCCGTTATTACCAAAAGTTGAATTTTTACAACAAGGTTAAAAGCCAAAAACAGCCAAGAATTAAAGTCCTTGGCTGATAGCATCAATTTATTCCTATTTCCCTGGATTACTTCATGAAGTTACCACTAGTTAATTTAGACACATCTAAGTTTGGCATTACAGAAGAATTATCAAACCCACCAAGTTTTGTATTGTCAAATACGTCAGAACAACTAGTGGTATCACCACCAATATTTATGGGTTTCAGGTAATCAGAGAATTGATTTTGACCGCTATTAACCTGGCCAGTCAGAATTTGACGTAGGTCGCTTCCGTTGTGATTAGTATCAGAACTAGCAATCACGTCTTTGTCTTGTACAGCGCCATATACTAGGCGATCGCGTCCAGCACTAAAAAGAGTATCAAGGATGCTGTTCTTATCACCAACCTTAAAGACATTGTTATCTTTTTCTCCGGGTGATACATTTTTGCCTTGATCACCAGTCAGCATATCGACATCAGCATCACCCATGAGGGGATTTTTTTTATTTCCTCCATTCAATTGATCATTTGTTGGGCTACCCTCGATGACATTATTATCTTGGGTGTCTTGTGGTGGCTGACCCGTTTCGCCACTCACGGTATCAGTATCATCACCAGGTTGAGGTGTTGGTTCAGAAGATCCAGAAGCATCAGAAGATGAGGAATTTGGGATGTAGCTATTAGGATTGAGATCACCACTACCAAAATCCTGAACCCAAAAATTGTCATCAAAACCAACGCCAATTTCAGTATATTTGGAATTGAGAATATTAGCCCGGTGTCCAGGACTGTTCATCCAAGCTGCTACAACCTCTTCAGGAGTTTTTTGACCACGAGCAATGTTCTCGCCCATAGTTTGCGCTTCATAACCAACAGTCTTTGCCCGATCCCACGGTTGAGAACCATCTGGTCCTGTATGACTCAAAACGCCAGTTTCTGACATCTGTTCCGCATATTCGTCAGCAGCATAGTTGAGTTCAGCATTCTCTTTGAGAGGTGCAAGACCATTCTTAGCTCGTTCTTCGTTTGTTAGTTTTACAACTTGTTGTTCAAATGTCATATTGTTTGTTGCCATTTCACTATCCTCACGTATTTCCAAATAGAACTAGCCATGCACCACTGTCAGGGCGCACACCGTGCGCCCTACAAACTATTAACTGAGAACAAAGTTACTGGGGCTTAAACTTGATGCATCAACGTTTGACAACATCATCAAATTCTCAAAACCACCGGATTTTTGACTTCCATCCATATCTAGGCGAACGGCTGTATCACTACCAATCTGTTGAAATTCCAGGTAGTCAGAGAATTTATTTGAGCCGTTATAAGCCGGACCAGACATAATTTGACGCAAGTCGATCGCATCTTGATTGTGGTCAAAATCAGTAATGGTATCTCCTTGGCTTTGCACATCCTGATAGATAAAGCGATCGCGCCCAGCACCACCAGTTAATTCATCTTCTCCTAAGCTAGCGATGATTTGATCGTCACCATCGCCGCCATTGAGAGAATCTTTGCCTTTACCCCCTGATAGTTCATCATTGTTTGAACTACCCATGAGGATATCAACGCCCTGATCGCGCATATATCCCTTGACTTCGGTATTACTCTGGTCATCTTTGCTGTGTGCATTACTTTGACCATTCTTGAGGGTATCACTCCCGTTACCAACAGCTTGTGTGACGGGAGTAGTTGATTGAGAGTTATCACCATTGTTGATAAAATCCTGTATCACCTCCCATTTCGGAGAAGTAGATTGATTAACGTGTTCTAAAGCACCCCAGGCACCCCATTTAGTCGGTGTAACAATGTCAGAGTAGGCGACAAGTTCACTATCGCCACTTAGCTTGTCCCAACCTTTGAGGTATTCTTTATACACTTGCCCCATACGTGGGTCACGGTTAGCCTTGATAAATAAATCAGTGATTGCCTGATTATTCTCTGACCCACTCAGCCCTGTTAGATGCTGTCCACCTTCATAGCCAACCAGATCCAGACCATATTTTTTCGCCTGTTCTGAGTGCTTACTAATGTTGTCTAGTTGTTGGGGTAGTTGTGTTTTGTTCAAGTAGTCAAAGACTTTGTTCAGACCTCCGTCTGATTCCTTAGTCCAGCTTTCTACTTCTGATTGTGCGACCGTCCAATCTTGCTTGTTTGGAGTCACAAATATCCCCAGGTAAGGAGCAATACCGATCGCATCCACTGTAGAATTTGGATCGTACGCTTTCACCTTCTGCATCAGTTGGTCAGTCAACTGTAAGTTACCATTCTGAGCGCCGAGAACCGTGACTACGCGATCGCTATCGTTGCCAAAGACTTTATCCCAGATATCACCCATCTGTTCTGTACGGCGACTGTGCCAGTCTGTCCAATCACCACCCAACTTTTGCCCTTGCTCTTGCGCCCATTGATGTTGACCAAAAACACCATTCCACACTTCGTTGGAATATTCTACATAAACTTTTAGGTTGGGATTGAGCTTTTCTTTGACAACTTTGGCAAAGTTAGCCATGTATTCATCCGAGGCTTGGTGGGGCATATTAAACCAAGGATTAGCCCCGGTACGATTGGCTAAATCAACCATTACTTCTACAGGCACACCCTTATTAAAGTAGGTGTAGGTAGAACTGTCAACTGTCGGTCGATTTTTCCAATCACCCTGTTTAGAGTTGTTGGTACCCATCCAATCCATAAATCGGAGGGTAGAGTAATTGTCAGTTTTATCGACAAAGGTAGGATTAAATACCTGTTTCTGGTAATTTTTTTCCTCGGGTTCAGGTACAAGGCGGATATTGCGAAGATAGTTTCCTGTACCTTTAGGGTCGGTTTCGGTAAGTGATAAGGTTATCCCCTTACTAGAGGGTGTGACATTAATCACATCACGACCAGGTTTAGAAGCATTTGTATCGAGCTTGGCATCTGAGCCATACTCTAACTTGCCCTCGCCATCGTACAAAACTACATATTTACCACTAGGGTAATTTTCTTTAACTCCTGGTGTGGGAGAGATGAGATTGATCAGAGTTTGGACGCTATCATAATTGCCACTGCCTGATTTAGGTAAGGATTTTACCCAACCATTTTCATCTAAATCTAGTTGAATTCCTTGCGGCTTATCTCCTGTTTTGAAATTTTGAGGCATCCAGTCACTGGCCGTTTTGAAGTGATCCAAAAATGGTAATTGGCTAGACCAGTAAGAGACTCCATTCAGGTTTATGCCTAAAGTATTCGCCATGATTATCCCTTTGATTAACGCCAAACGGTTTTATCCCCTACACACCACACTCCTATACCAAAACACTCAAGCACGAAGGTTTTACCTAAGACTGGAACTCATAAGCACCTATATCAACGCCCTTACCTTGACCGCGTTGTTTGCCGTTGTGATCCAGCTTTGCGTAATCAGTGATCGCAGCCGAACCAGTATCAATTGCTGGTGAATTTGCTGTGAGATTGAAATTATTGCCTGCTAAATCGGCAAATCCAACCGAATCCGCCTGAGTATTGTTCTCAGCTTGCAAATTACTCACTCCATTGCCAGTTTCATAGGCTTTTGCAAACTTATTCGTAAATAAGTTATGGTCTAGGGTCACATTCTCAGCATCTTCAACTAAGCCATTACGAAAACTGCTATTCGCGAAGATATTGTTGCGAACCAGAATGTTCTTAGGTTTATAACCACCATAGTTGTCAGAACCATCGATTAAGAAACCTTGAACATTGCCATCAATGGTATTGTTGACAATTTCAACATTACTCACATTACTGCTGACACCAATTCCTTGACCACTATTCACGCCGTCCTTGCCGTTATCAAGAACAATGTTGTTGTAGACACGGATATCAGATACATCCCCTTGATTGGGAACTTCATCTGTAATCACAAGTCCACCAGCAGTATTATTAGCAACAACATTGTTGTAAACATCAATGTTGAACATGTCAGCACGGTTGCCTTCAATATAGAGGGCAGGGCCACCGCTATAACCATCGGGTGTACCGCTAACTATGGCTTGACCAGTAACAGTATTGTCGTGGACAGAACCATTGCGGGAGCCAGTTTTGATATCAATACCTTCGCGATTACCTTCTTTGACAGTGTTATTAGCCACCTCGAAACCATCAACACCCCAGATACTTAGTGATTCTTGTGTACTAGTTGTGAGGTCGAAACCGTCGTTGATATTGCCTTGTTTAGCAGCGTTACCCTTCCATATCCAGCTTGCTCGTTCTACAGTGTTATTTAACACCTTGATATTTTTACTCGTCACCTCGCCTTCGCCACCGTTGTAGTAGGTATCTGGCATGACGATGATCCCAGAAGCACCAGTCTCGTAGGTGTGATTATTTTGCACTGTCATGTTGTAGGCATCACGTAAAGAGATTCCCGCCCAGGATGTGTTCTCAATCCGGAAGCCATCAATTACCCAATTACCTTTGCCAGCTGACTGAATTACTCCTTCCCGGAAAAAGCCACTATTTGGGTCAGGGTCACGCAAGGTAACATCCCCATTGGCTTTAAGTGTGATGTCACCCAACTTACTATCACCAGATTTACCGAGGGTGATGATTTCTGTGTAAGTCCCAGGCTGAACTAGAATTGTGTCACCTGCCTTCACAGGAGATTTTTCATTCACTGCATGGTTTACAGTTTTCCAGGGTTTATCAAGTGTACCTGGATTATCATCGCTGCCATTGGGTGAAACGTAGTAGACATCCCCAGAGTTATGAGACTGACTCGAGTCTGTAGTTGCTGCTAGAACAGCCGGTTTGTGAGTAGAGTCACTAATGATACTCGTGCCTAGAATATCTGAAGTTGTAGTTTCTGGTCGAGTATCAGAAGTGGGCTTGTCTTTGATGCCAGTTAGAACATCTCTATCTATGTTGCCCCTGAGTTTATCATTGTCATCATTGCTTAGGAGTTGTCTATCTTCTGTACCAGAAAATAGATTGCTGTTGTTGCTACTATGTAATCCGTTGTCTTTTATACCCAAGTCTTTGTGCAGCCAAGTACTAACTCCTGAGTTAGGTAAGGATTTTTCCCAACCAGTTTTATCTAAATCCAGTTGAATTCCTTGCGGCTTTTCCCCTATTTTGGAATTTTGAGACATCCAGTCACTAGCAGTTTTGAAGTGATCCAAAAATGGTAATCCGCTAGAGTGGTCAGAAACTCCACTTAGGTTTGTGCCTAAAGTATTCGCCATGATTATCCCTTTAATGAACGCCAAATGGTAGATTCCCTGGGATACCTACGGGAAATTTATCAACAGAGCCAAAGTGAGAATGACTTGCAATTGCTTTCCCCTTATGTACGGAGAAGCTAGTAATCCATCTGTTTTGCTATTAGTCATTTGTATTTACGCACGTATATAAGAACAAGTGACTAATGCAATGCTTGCAGCAATTCTTGAACAAGAAATGGCGTATACGCTCTAAGAGCAGCTTTCCGTAGGATACTTGAACTCACAATATTGTTGCGACAACAGCAAAAAAGCGGTGACTACGAATTTGTTCATTCACTCAGAATAAAAGCTACTGTAGCTTTTTTCGCGCTTGCCTTGTGACGGTCATTCAACTGTCACAAGGCGTCTAAAATACAATTTATACATATATTTTGCATGTTCTTTTATATGGGAATATTGATGTTATTCGACCATTTTGCATAATTAGCTTTTGATATATCTGCCTACCTGGGAACCAAAAACTACTTTAGCAAGTACTTTTAATTACAAAAAAAATATTTTTAATAAAGTTTTTACCGCAAAAAGAGGAACAAGCCTTTGTCAAAAAAATCGCAAATCAGTATAGAATGTAATATTTTGGTAAAGTTTAGCGAGAGTCACGATAAAAAATTGACAAAGTCTTATTAAAAAATTTCCTGATGCAATCAAAAACTCGATGTAAATCAATAGAGACAGGGTCTAACTATAACTATTTATAGATTGACTTTCTGACTAGTCTCGCCTTGGTGAGATGTTTCAGATTTTCAAACATGAGAAAGCCGAATCGCGCAAGCTAGGAATTATGACGATACAAACCTTGCAAGTGGGTAACGAAGTACTTCAGGCAGATCAATTATTGTCTTTGCTACATCGTTATCAGTTGTTGCCGCAGGTATTACGCGCCAAAGTCATAGACGAGGCGATCGCACTTTTGAGTTGCACACAAGCAGACAAGCAAGCAGCGATCGCTAGCTTTATGGCGCGTCATCAACTCACCTCACCAGAGGAACAACAAGCATGGTTGCAACAGCACCAGCTAACAGAAGCAGAAATGCAAGAATTGGCAATCCGTCCGGTGCTGATCCAAAAATTTCAACTTGCAATGTGGGGCAATAAGTTGGAGTCTTACTTTCTGCAACGAAAAGCCAACCTAGATCAGGTTGTATATTCTCTAATTCGCACCAAAGACGAAGGACTAGCCCAGGAATTGTATTTTCGGATTTGTGAAGGAGAACAATCTTTTGCTAGTGCAGCCCAGAAATATTCCCAAGGGCCAGAAGCCCAAACAGGAGGAGTTTTGGGGCCAGTTCCCTTATCTCAACCCCATCCAATCATTCAACAAATTTTATCAGTGAGCCAACCTGGTCAACTTTGGGAACCACGGGCAATAGCTGATTGGTTTGTCATCATTCGCCTAGAAAAATTAATGCCTGCACAGTTAAATGACGCTATGCAGCAGCAGTTATTAGATGAACTCTTTGAAATCTGGATACAAAAACAAGTTCAAACGCGCCTACAATCCTCTAACCATAATATGGAGGCTATGGCAGCGTAAATTATCGATATTACACCTCTTGAAAAGTACCCTTTGCAAGAGTAGGAAAAAGGTTAAAGGGGAAAGGATTTTTCATTCCTTTAACCCTTCCCCCGACTTCTGTAAGAAGTCTATTAACCCAGGTTTATGAAAACCCAAATTACCCATTCCGTGGAGATTTGGAACATTAAATTCAGTGAACATTACTAGCCGCAGTTATCAAGGCGTATGGATAACTGTACAGACGCGATGTTCCTCGCGTCTCTAACTGATAACTGATAACTGTGAAGTGAGGTTGTGAGGAAAGGAGACAAAAAAAATTGCATATGTTCTTCCCATTACCTAATGCGCCACCGACCCCTAAAAGTTAGTGGATAGACCACTAGGTTGTGTGGGAGTTTCTAGGAGAAATTTAGATGAAGCCAGCTATTACCCAAACCGACATCATAAAATTCTTAGCCGATACTCCCCCTTTCAGCAAACTACCGCCAGTTACCTTAGAAACAATTGCAGCGAAATGCCAACTGTTGCAATATCGTACTGGACAGTGGATGTTGGTGAGGGAAAGAATGCCAGCGCAAGTGATGGTAATTTATCAAGGACAAGCGCGGCTATTGGGCTACGACCAACGTAGGGCTGCTCAGGTGAGTTTGACGGTGGTAGAGCCAGGAGAGTTCCTGGGTTGGCTAGGATTATTACGTGGGGTAAGTTGCGAAGCAGCGATCGCTTCTAGTGAAGTCATTGCTATTACTCTGGAAGCAGAAGAATTTCTGCAATTGCTGGGCAAAGAACCAGAGTTTGCCGAAGCAGTGCGATCGCGTCCACAGATCATAGAAGTATTTGATCTCCTGAGTTTGGAACTCCAACGACAAGCAGATGCAGCTACCGATTTAAAAGACTTAGTCCGTCAGCATTGGCAACAAATAACGGTGGTGAATCTGCCACCAGGGAAAGTAGATTCCCAGAAATTTAATGATGACCACATTTGGCTAATCAGCGCTGGTATGTTCGATGGAATGAGCGTTGGTAGCCGATTATTGATAGATAACAACCATCCAGATATTTGGCACAGTGACACCGAAGTCCGTTTAATTGGTATTCCCTGGAAGTCTAATACCAAGAAATCTAGCAAGGACAATACTTCCAGTCTGGCAATTTCCCCCGCCCCAGAATACCCACCTAATCCTGCTGTCGAACATATCGCATCAGCTGACAGCATATTCGTATCAGGACAAGGCCCCCTTGATGTTTCCTTAGCGTGTTTCCAGATGTTACATCGCATCTTAGGGGGTTCTTTTCGCCGGGATTTAATTCGCAAAGTCTTGACAAATCAACTTAAATCGAACAAGCAGATTTCCCTACAAGTAGCAGGGGCCGTTGTGGAAATGATGGGTTTGCAAGCCCAGTTAGTCAAAGTTCCTGCTAACGTCATCAATCGTTTGAGTGCGCCAGCCATCATCTATTGGCAAGAAAGTTTAGCCTTACTGTACAAAATCACAGAACATGAAATCGTTGTCGCTGCCCCAGAAACAGGCATTTCTTATTATTCTCTGGGAGAGTTTGGCAACATCTGGGGACAATCAGGACAAGTCTTGGTTATCGAAAAACCAGAAGAGGAACGTCCAGAAAAATTTAGTCTGCGTTGGTTTTTACCTTCCATCTACAAATACCGCTTGGTATTGATTGAGGTTCTGGTTGCTTCATTTTTTGTCCAAGTATTTGGCTTGGCAAACCCAATCATTACCCAGATCATCATCGATAATGTCTTGATGCAAAAAAGCCTCGATACTCTCGATATTTTGGGGATTTTCTTACTTGTCATTGCAGTATTTGAGGCCATCTTGACGAGTCTGCGTACCTATTTATTTGCCGATACTACCAACCGGATTGATATCCGCCTGGGTTCAGAAGTCATTGAACATCTGTTGCGATTGCCCTTAAGTTACTTTGAACGTCGCCGCGTCGGTGAATTGGCAGGGCGGATTAATGAACTCGAGAATATTCGTTCTTTCTTGACCGGAACAGCATTGACAGTGGTGCTAGATGCGGTGTTTTCGGTGATTTATATCGCCGTCATGCTGTTTTATAGTTGGGTGCTGACACTCGTTGCACTAGCTTGTGTCCCATTGTTTGCCCTGTTGACAACTTTGGTGGTTCCCGTCGTCCAGCGACAATTACGCAAAAAAGCCGAACGCTATGCTGATACCCAATCTTATTTGGTAGAGGTACTCACCGGCATTCAAACAGTCAAAGCCCAGAATATTGAATTGAAATCCCGTTGGCAATGGCGCGATCGCTATACCCGCTACATCAGCGCTGGATTCAAGAACGTATTAACTTCCAGCACCGCCAACTCCATCAGTGGATTTTTAAATCAATTCTCTAGTTTTGTATTGTTGTGGGTAGGCGCTCATTTAGTCATCTCTAATCAACTCACCCTTGGTCAATTAATCGCCTTTCGCATCATTGCTGGTTATGTTACCAGTCCTCTGTTACGTCTGATTCAACTTTCACAAAACTTTCAAGAAGTGGCATTATCCATCGAACGTCTTGGTGATGTCTTAGATACCGCCCCAGAAGTACAGCCAAGCGATCGCCACAATATCCCCTTACCGGAAATTGAAGGCGCAGTCAAATACACAAGCGTTTCCTTTGGTTTCAATCCTGATGATGCTTTGCAACTGCTCAACATTAATCTTGACATTGCCCCTGGTACTTTCGTCGGCATTGTCGGACAAAGTGGTTCCGGTAAAAGTACAATGACAAAATTATTACCCAGACTCTATGAACCATTAACAGGGCAAATCCAGATAGATGGCTATGACATTAGAAAAGTAGAGTTAAATTCCCTGCGCCGTCAAATTGGCATGGTGCTACAAGATACCCTATTATTTGAAGGGACGATTCAAGAAAACATTGCCCTCATTCGCCCAGAAGCAACTACCGAAGAAATCATTGCTGCTGCCAAAGCTGCTGCTGCACACGATTTCATCATGGCACTACCCAACGGCTACAACACAAGCGTAGGGGAACGGGGTTCTGCCCTTTCCGGTGGACAAAGGCAACGCATCGCCATCGCCCGTACAGTTTTGCAAAATCCGCGACTACTGATTTTAGACGAAGCTACCAGCGCTTTAGATTACCAATCGGAACAACAAGTATGTCGCAACCTCATGGAAGTCTTTGGTGGTCGCACCGTTTTCTTCATCACCCACCGTCTGAACACAGTCAAAAATGCCGATGTCATCATCATCATGGATCGGGGTGCGATCGCTGAACAAGGAACCCATGACGAACTCATGGCCATGAAAGGACGATATTACTGTCTCTATCAACAACAAGGACAACAAGAGTAATCAATTGTCAATGGTCAATGGTCAATGGTCAATTGTCATTTGTTAGTGGTTAGTAGAGACGCGATTAATTGCGTCTGTACATTAGTAGTTAATAGTTGGTTATTACTCACACTCCCCACACTCCCTACACCTCCCCATCCCCCTTCCCTTGTCCTCCTTGTCCCCCGTGTCCCCACTGCCCCTAATCCCCACTCCCACTTCCTACACCTCCTCTACATAGAAAAAAACCATGCTTGATCCATCTTTATTGCTGCTAGCTTGTACAAACTGTTCAGAAACGTCACTCAACACCCCTGAAACACCCGCTAATCATTGCGAGCAAATTCTGGTTGATGAAACAACAACTCAATTAAACCCAGATTTGCATACCTGTGTGACTGAACCGGAAGCCACTAAGGTAAGTTTCTCATCATCACAACAACCGAGATTGAAATTTGGTAGTCAAGGCACAGCTGTTTCCCAACTGCAAACTCAGCTGCAAAAATTGGGACATTATCACGGTGCAATTGATGGTAAATTCGGTGTACTTACTCAAGCAGCAGTTATTGAATTTCAGAAAGAGAAAGTATTAGACTCTGCTGAAGGTGTAGTTGATGCTGCAACTTGGCACTCCCTCCAACCATCCCCGCCCAAGGTTACAACTACTAAAACTGACCCTAGAGATAGTTTTGTAGCTCAGAGCAGTCAAGATAGCATAAATTCAAGCGCAAGTCAAGAAGATAATTTTGTAGATCAGAGCGATCGCCAAAACACCAGTCAAAACTCAAATCAAAACAACAATTACCATGTAAATTACTTAGAAGCTGCCCCAAGTCAAACATCTATTTTCTTGCCTTTGGGTGGTTTCATGTTTTTGCTGACAGCTGGGGGATTAGTATTTATTTGGAAGCGTCTGCCAAAAACCCAACGTCAATGGCAATTGCTGTTGCAAGGAAGTACAGCAATTTTCAGTTCGGGAATTACTATACCTCGTGATACACCTGCTGAGACAAACGACTTTGATCAGCCAGTCATTTTAAAACAATCCCGTGTCTGGTCACATGCTATTGTTTGGAGCATTGTCGGTGTGACGAGTTTTGCAGTGGTTTGGGCTTCTACTGCCAAAATTGACGAATCTGTTCCTGTGCAAGGAAAACTCGAACCCAAAGGTTTAGTGAAAGAAATTCAAGCGCCAGTGGGGGGAGTGATCAACAAGATTCATGTTCAGGAAGGACAACGAGTCGAAAAAGGCGATCTATTGGTTAGCTTTGACCCTACAGTTGCCCAAGCAAAATTACGCTCACTGCAAGAAGTTCGAGTCAGCCTAGTACGAGAAAATAATTTTTACCGTACTCAGATGCGAACTTCCACAGCTAATTCTACTAAAAGAGAGTTCCAGATATCACCAGAGTTAGCATCACTCACAGAGAACCGTGTTGCTTTGGTACGGGAAAATGAACTTTATCGTGCAGAATTGCTTGGTGAGACAGCAATACGTAACCTTGATCCAGACTTGCGAGAACGTTTGATTAACAGACAAACAGAAAGAGACTCGCGCATTGCCACAGCACGGCTAGATGTAGAACAATTATCCAAGCAGTTAAATCAAGTGCAAGTCCAATTAACAAGTGCGAGGGGTAGCCTGGCAACAAATTTGGAAATTGCCGATAATTTAGACATGTTGGTGAAAAAAGGAGCCTTTGCTCGTTTACCTTATCTAGAAAAGCGCCAAACAGCAGACGCTAGCAAAGCCGAAGTGAATCGGCTTGTGCAAGAAGAACAACGCCTGCGGCTGGCGATCGCACAATCACAAAAGAAATTAGAAAATGCGATCGCTCTATCTAAAGAAGACTTACTCAGTAAAATTGCTGAGAACGACAAGCGCATTGCTGAAATAGATAGTCAACTTACCAAAGTGATGGTCGAAAATAAAAAACGTATCCAAGAAATTGATGGCGAAATTAGCGAAATTTTTTCGACCTTAAAATATCAAGAAATCCGGGCCACAACTAGTGGAATTGTTTTTGACCTTAAGCCTCGTAGTTCTGGTTACGTCTACAATACCAGCGAATCTATTCTCAAAATCGTGCCGCCAGAAAATCTTGTTGCTCAAGTTTTTATCACCAACAATGATATTGGCTTTGTCAAAAATGGAATGCCTGTTGATGTGCGAATTGATTCTTTCCCCTACACAGAATTTAGTGATATTCGAGGCGAGGTAGTTCGGATTGGTTCTGATGCTTTACCACCTGATCAAAACACTCCCTACTACCGTTTTCCGGCTGAAATTCGCTTATCAAAACAATCGATTAATGTTAACGGCAAAGAAATCCCTCTCCAATCTGGTATGTCTTTGAACGCTAATATTAATGTCCGTAAACGGACTGTAATGAGTATTTTCACAGAAAAATTCTTAGGCAAGATAGAGAGCCTAAAATATACTCGTTAGTCTGGAGTTGTACTAATTCAGCTTACACAGAGTTGGTACAACTTGGTGAAGTTTGCGTTGGTGGGGGTTCACCCCCTACCATACACAGTCTTTGTTGCTTTTACTTATTCAACTGAAGATACGTGTTCGCTACTCAGATGATTAAGTGACCAACGGTGATCAACAGTCATTGATGAACCTTGACAAATTTCTTCTAGATGCTTTTGTTGAACAGCAGCTTTGCGGAGAGTAATAATTAGCTGATTGACTTGATTTCGCAGTTCTGGATTATTACTTACTGCTAACATTGTTTGTCTTTCTAGTAATTGCAGTATGAGTTCGTAGTGGATGGGTGAAGGCAGAGGAATTTGCTCCATGAAGTTTATTTTTTATTTGATCTTTTGATTTCAAATCCAAGACTGTCTGTTAATCAGCGAATTGTTACATAATACCAATTTGCCAAAAGAATGCGACAGATAGGCCATCTTGTAGAGACGCGATTCATCGCGTCTTTATCCAAGGATGTGTTGCAATCATTAATTGAATTGGTATAAGTAGAAGGCAGAAGGAGAAAGACTGAACCTATCTAATTTTGGGCAGAAGCATTTTACGCTTAATTATGTCCACCTACATAAACAATAAATATTTGCTTGAATACTGGCTTGACTCAAGTAATCAATATTTGGTGAAAAGATTAGCGATCGCTAATTTTGGATCTGGTTGTTTAACTAATGATTCACCAATAAGAACAGCAGAAGCGCCTGCTTTTTCTACTACATTCAAGTCATTAGGTGTATGTAATCCTGACTCACTTACAACAAGAATGTTCCGTTCCTGCAAATTTTTACCTCTTGCTGATAAAAGCTCACAAGTGGTTTGTAAATCAACAGAAAAATCTTCGAGGTTACGGTTATTAATACCTACTAAAGAAACACCATCTATAGCTAACACACGGTCAAGTTCTGCTAAAGTATGGACTTCAATTAATGCTGCCATTTTGAGAGCATTGGCAATCTTGACAAAGTATTGTAAATCCTGATCGCTGAGAATAGCTGCAATGAGCAGAATCGCATCTGCACCAAGAACGCGGGCTAGATACATTTGATAGGGATAGATAATAAATTCTTTACACAGCAAAGGTAAATCGACAGCAGTGCGGATTTTAGCTAAATTATCAAAGCTGCCTTGAAAGAATTTTTCATCCGTTAACACAGAAATACAACTAGCGCCACCTTGTTGATATTGCAAAGCGATCGCCACAGGATCAAAATCTTCTCTGATCAAACCTTTGCTAGGAGAAGCTTTTTTGACTTCAGCAATTAAAGCTGGTTTAGTCTTTGCGTCTCGCAGCGCCGCTACAAAATCACGGGTTGGAGGTGCAGTTAAAGCTTGCTTTTGCAACTCTTGTAAGGGTTGCTTTTCCCGCATTTGGTCTACTTCTTCTTCTTTTTGCCAAACAATTTTTTCGAGGATGTTTCTTGGTTCAGCCTCAGGAGTGGCAACTTGATATCTTAAATTAGACACTGCAACAGTTGGATTGGGTGGACGGCGACGGATTTGCATGGGAAATTATGAATTATGAATTATGAATGATGAGTGATGAAGGTTTTATAATTCATCATTCATCATTCAGCATTTAGAGGGCGGCTGCGCGTTTATAAGCTTCGTCTAGCACTTCTGAGAGTGTGGGGTGGGCGTGAACCAAATGGGCGAGGGTGTGGACAGACTGACGATTGGCGATCGCGGCTGAAGCTTCGTGGATGAGGTCGGAGGCGTGCATTCCAAAAATATGGACTCCTAAAACTTCACCGGTGTCTTTACGATAAATTACTTTTGCCATACCATCGGCTTCGCCTTCTGCCAAGGCTTTGGAATTACCTTTGAAGTAACTCTTTGCCACTGCGATTTCAAAACCTTCGTTTGTGGCTTTTTCCTTGGCTTGTAATTCGGTCATCCCGACATAGCTGACTTCTGGGTGAGTAAAGGCGGCTGCGGGGATACTAAGGTAGTCTACTTCTTTGTATTTACCACAGATATTTTCTACTGCCACAATACCCTGAGCAGAGGCAGCATGGGCTAGCATCATTTTGCCAGTGGCATCGCCAATTGCCCACAAATGTGGCACAGGTTCACCCCCACTTAACACAGCCATAGTGTCATTGACGGGAATAAAATTCCTGCGGTCTAATTCTACACCTACTGATTCTAAACCGAGGTTTTGGGTAGCTGGAATGCGCCCGGTTGCCACTAAACAAGCATCGACTTCTAGCACGTCTACATCTTCTTTGGTTTTGAAGTCGGCTAATTCTATTACCACTGGGGAACCCGGGATGACTCTTTTGGCGTATATTCCTACATAAGTTTCAATATCGCGGGGAGTGATTAGCACCCGTTCGGCAAGTTTGGCAATATCACGATCAAATCCAGGCATTAGTTGATCGAGTGCCTCGATCATAGTGATTTCGCAACCCAAAGCCGAGTAAACATCAGAAAATTCCAAACCAATGTAACCACTACCAATAATTGCGACCCAATTTGGTAATGATTCTAATTTTACCCCTTGGTCACTGGTAAAGACTGTTTTGCCGTCTACTTCAATACCAGGAGGGACAAAGGGAACTGAACCAGGAGAAAGAATAATATCTTTGGCGGTGATTGTTTTTTCACCACTGTCTGTTACTATACTCACTTTTTGAGTGCCGACGATTTTGCCCCAACCCCGAATAATATCAACCCCTAAACGCTTGAGGCTGTTGGTTAGGTCTCCTTGAATTTTCGCGACAAGATTGTTAGCGTGGTCGGCGATCGCTTGCCGCTCAAATTTTACACCTGCGACTTGAATTCCCAACGTTTTCAAATGATGGGCGTCTCTGAGTTCCCGTACGCGTCCAGAGGCTGCTAGCAATGCCTTAGAAGGAATGCAGCCTCGGTTGACACAGGTTCCCCCCATATCAGCCGCTTCAATGATTGCTGTCTTCAAACCACAGCTAACGGCGTGCAAGGCAGCTCCATGTCCGCCCACTCCAGCGCCGATAATCACTAAATCATAATCAAATCCTTGACTCACGTTAGTTTCCCCGCGTGCATAGCCCTATATATTCTTAAACTGACCAAGCAATCAGTGCAAGTCTATTTAATTTTAGGCTGTTGGAGCGAATTGGGGAGATGGGGTGGGGAGTAATGTAGAGACGCGATTCATCGCGTCTGGGAGTGTGGGGAGTGTGGGGAGAATAACCAACCACTAACAACTAATGTACAGACGCGATTAATCGCGTCTCTACTAACTACTAACCATTAACGGTGAGATATTAGTAATTATTTATAATTAATTTTGGTTATTTTTTAAATATTTATTTCTGAAGATAGAGGTAATTACTGTTTATTTATTTCTAGGGAAAGATTGGCTATTTTTTTTGAAAATCAGAGAATACTTATGCCAGGATTCACTAATCAAAATAAACTGAAAAATTATGGCGAAGCCAATCGAATTTAATCTATTTGCACCTTATAACAAAGCAGCAGCTTTAATTGGTTCTTTTTGTGATTGGCAAGAGATTCCAATGGAAAAAGGTGATGATGGTTATTTCCGTACAACAGTTGAATTAGAAGATGGAGATTACCAATATAAATTCCGTGTACAGTCAAAATCTTGGTTTTTTGAAGAAGACCAATGGGTTGATGTTACAGATCCATATGCTGTAGATATAGATGAATTAAGTGGTCAAGATAATGGTATCGTACGTATCAAAGATGGACAAAGAATAGTTGATACTTATGTTTGGCAGCATGACGATAAGCCTTTACCTGCTGACCATGAATTAGTGATTTACGAATTGCATGTCGGGGACTTTTCCGGTGGTGAAGATGATCCTTATGCACGCGGTAAGTATAAGCATGTAGTTGAAAAATTAGATTATCTCTGTGAATTGGGTATTAATGCTATTGAGTTAATGCCTGTTAAAGAGTATCCAGGTGATCATAGCTGGGGATACAACCCCCGCTATTTTTTTGCCCCAGAATCAAGCTATGGTTCTACAGCTGGGTTAAAAAATCTGATTGATGAGTGCCACGGTAGAGGAATTCGCGTCATTATGGACGGGATTTATAATCACTCAGAAGCATCAAGTCCATTAACTCAAATTGACCATGATTATTGGTATCATCATTCTCCACGTGACCCTGATAATAGTTGGGGCCCTGAGTTTAATTACGAATTCTATGATGAAAATTTAGAGACTTACCCAGCTCGGAGATTTATTGGTGATACAGTCCGTTTCTGGATTGAAGAATATCATATTGATGGTATTCGCTACGATGCAGCACGGCAAATTGCGAATTATGACTTCATGCACTGGATTGTACAAGAAGCGAAAAAAACTGCTGGTGCAAAACCTTTTTATAATGTTGCTGAACACATTCCTGAAACTCCCAGCATCACTAATGTTGATGGACCGATGGATGGTTGCTGGCATGATAGTTTCTATCACTGTATTAAAGAACATATCTGTGGTGAAACATTTGATATAGAACGACTCAAAGATGTCATTGACTGTAAACGTCAAGGCTTCATGGGTGCTACAAATGTTGTCAATTACGTCACAAATCATGACCATAATCATTTGATGGTTGATTTAGGCGATCGCAACATTTTTGATGAGGAAGCTTTCAGAAGAATCAAACTAGGTGTGGCGATTTTAATGACTGCTGTTGGTGTACCCTTAGTTTGGATGGGTGAAGAGTTTGGTGAGTATAAACCAAAGACTCCAGAATCAGCAAAAATTGATTGGACGCTACTAGGTCATGATTTGAATCGCGGTTTATTTGAGTACTATAAAGGATTAATTAACCTGCGTAAAGAAAATCATGCACTTTACACAGAAAATATCGACTTTATCCACGAAAATCCAGAGGCAAAAGTATTAGCTTATAGTCGCTGGAATGATGAAGGTTCCCGTGTGGTTGTTGTCGCTAATTTCTCAGAAAACTTCCTTGCTGGCTATCATGTGCCTAATTTCCCTAACGGTGGTACATGGCACGAATGGACAGGAAATTATGATGTTGAAGCTGGCGATGATGGCATCATGATTGATATTGGGCCTTACGAAGCAAAAGTGTTTGTTTGGTACTAGGATATTGCTTGCTGTCAATCTCTCAGATCCCCGACTTTTCAGAGAAGTCGGGGATCTTGTTTTTTGTGGACGTGAGGGCGATCGCTTCCTAAAATTGATCAGAACACGTAGTTATAATTAGCGATCGCTTCTTGCAAGTCTTCTTAGAAGCTTTATTTTTTCATGAAAAAGCAAACAAATCAATTTAGCCACCTCACAGCAATCGAAAGAGTTTATCTATCAGTTCCGACAAGTTTTTTATTAGAGAAAAATTTGCTTCAAGGTAAAGTCCTAGATTTTGGTTGTGGCTTTGGCAATGATGTTAAATTATTGCGACAAAAAGGATTTGATATTACAGGTTATGACCCTTATTATTTTCCCCAATACCCAAAGTCAAAATTTGACACTATAATTTGTGTTTATGTTTTAAATGTTTTATTTCCTGAAGAACAAGCAAATGTTCTCATGGAAGTATCGCATCTATTAAAACCAGGAGGGAAAGCTTATTATGCAGTGAGAAGGGATATAAAAAGAGAAGGCTTTCGCGAACATTATGTTCATAAAAAACCTACGTATCAATGTATTGTTAAGCTTCCTTTTCAATCTATATCATTAGATGAATCTTACGAAATTTACGAGTATAGACATTATAATTTCCAGAGAAATTCTTCTAATTATTGCTTATTTTGTAACCCGAATAAACACCTAAAGATACTCACAGAATCAGCAACAGCTTATGCTATATTTGATGGCTATCCCGTCAGTAAAGGTCATGTTTTGGTTATCCCTAAACGTCATGTGAGTAATTATTTTGAGCTACCTTTTCAAGAGCAATCTGCTTGTTGGCTAATGGTTAATAAAGTGCAAGAAATTCTCAGCCAAGAATTTACACCTGATGGGTTTAATGTAGGGATGAACATCAATCGAGATGCAGGTCAAAATATGATGCACGCCAGTATTCATATTATTCCACGTTACAAAGGTGATACTTTTGGTGCTAAAGGTGGCATCAGAAATGTGATTCCCAAAAAAATAGTTTGTAGTTAGCGATCGCTTTCTAATCGATATACTCAAAGTTTATGCAACTTTCAAGGGTTTCTCAGGTAAAACAATTGCTTCTGGTAAAGGCTTCCCCTGCTCTTGATACCATTCAATTAAAGACTCAATCACTTCGTGTCCGTGTTTTGCAGCTTCTTCGTAAGTTTTGCCATGAGTATGAAATTGCTGCCAAGGAAATTCGGGTAAGTGTACTAAGTAGCAATCATCCTCGTCTGACCATTGAATTACCATGCTATAGCGATGGTTCATTGTTCCTCCTCAATTTCTTTTTGGTTTTCTATCTCCTTTAGCTTTTCCAACACCCGATTTACTTGCTTCTCTAAGTATCTTCGCGCATCATCTCCATCTTTGCCAGCAATAGTGACAGGTTCGTCAGGGATGAGTGGATGAGTCCAAAAAGTGTGACTACCTTTGCCAAGACGGTAGACGAACCCAGCTTTCTGTAATATTGCCTTTAACTCTCTAATTTTCTTGGGCCTCTACCTTTAATGTAAATCACTTGATTAATTCTTAATTAAATTAACCTATCACTACTCTTACTAGTAAATCTGAAAGCGATCGCTTGTATTTACCTAAACCAAAAATGGCGATCGCACAATTACACCAAAAATACAGATTCCCGACTTCTCAACAGAAGTCGGGAATCTTGTTTTTCGTCATACACAAAGTTACTAAGACAAATCAAACCTAGAGTTTCAGGTTCTAAACTCGAAGTTTCTCGTTTCAACCTTGGAATTTCATGTTCCAAACAAGAAGTTTCTCATTTCAAGCTTGGAGTTTCATGTTCCAAACAAGAAGTTTCTCATTTCAAGCTTGGAGTTTCAAATTCCAAACAAGAAGTTTCTCATTTCAAGCTTGGAGTTTCAAATTCCAAACAAGAAGTTTCTCACTTCAAGCTTGGAGTTTCAAATTCCAAACAAGAAGTTTCTCATTTCAACCTTGAACCTACATTCTTTGGGAACTGATCGCATAATCAAACGAACATTAATTAAGCCACCTCCCCATCCTCCTGCCTATTGCTGGTACTTTCTAATCAATTCCAACGCTTTTTGATAATCAGCTGTTTTTCCTTATTGTCGAAACAGATCGGCAGCTTTGTGCAAATCAGCAATTCCACCCTGCTTATCTCCTGTTTCAGCACGGGCTATACCTCGGTTTCCGTAAGCTTGGGCATAGTTGGGATTAATTTTGATGGCAGAGTTGAAATCAGCGATCGCCCCTTGCTTATCTCCCAAATAGTAGCGGGCAAAATCCCGATTCTAGTAGGCTTGGGCATAGTTAGGATTGAGGCGAATTGCCTCTGTGTAATCCGCAATAGCACCTTTATAGTCTTTCTTACCAATCTTGTTATAACCTCTGATATAAAAGTCATCCGCTTTCGGCGCAGCAGCAACTACATCTGGCGTAAATATTTGATACTTTTTATTGTTATTGTCTTTCACCACATGATAGGCAGTCAGGACTGTGTAAGTATTACCAGAACGCTTAACAATGATTCTCGAACCGGCAATAGTGGGATTTTGGCTGTCAACAATCCGCACAGTGATTTCTCTACCTATCTTTTCTACCTCTTGTGGGGATATTGCTACTGCTACTTGTGACTGCACCAGTACCATTGACACACCAATCAGCACGGGTGGAAGTGCGTGGTAGTATTTCATTTCCTTACTTTATTTTCTGAGCAAACTTTTTCTGTAATCGAATTACCCAAAAAATCTTCAAAACCTCACGCTGCCCTAGCGGACATCCCTCTCCTTACCAAGGAGAGGGAAAGATTTTTGCTATGCAAAAAGCGAGGGTGAGGTTTAGTCTTATGGTTCCTCTGGTACGCTGTTCAGGTACGTGGAAAAATCAATAGAAATTTGTGTATCGTCGTTATTTTGATCTTGTATTTTTCCAGCCGCTAAAGCACTGCGATCTAAAAGTTTCTCGACAGCCTGTTTAGCATTAGTACCACGCTTGAGGTGAATAACAGAGTATGAGTTGTGCAAGCATCACCTGTATTAATGGCAGCACAAATTACCGGATAACCATTGAGTGTCCCACTAATAATTTTTTTGAGAGTACCGTTGTCATAACTTCTTTGAAATCTTTGTGCTACCTGCTGGCAACGTACTAGAGGAGCCAAATTAGAAGAAAAGTATGTGCTGCTAACCCAACGAATCATCGGTGTGTTTCTACCATCCCAGGTTTTCGCAAATGTTACAGGATAACCCTTGGTCTTGGCACAAAAAAAGGTTGTGCTACTGGCATAACTATGCTGATAGATAATTGCAGTTGTGGTAAATGTAGTCAGCAAAGCGATACCACAAACTCTTGCAACTTTTGTCAACATGGGACTGAGTAACCTGCTGCTCATAAAAAGAGAAGTGCGTGACTAGCTAAAAAAGCGTAGCTCTTACTGTTTTCGGAATATAAACACCTACAAATCATCTTTGCAGCATTTCGGAATTATACTTAAATATAATAGTAAAAATACGAATTATGAACAAAGAAAGTTTGAAGTTGCCTTTTCTAGTTCTGATTAACTGCTTGTCCTTTATCAGTTAGATTGATCGGAGAATCATAGGTACAGGTTTAGTAAATATGACGAGTAAAATAAACCTCACCCCGTCCTATCGGACACCCCTCTCCTTAGAAAGGAGAGGGGGCGGGGGGTGAGGTTTTGTATCTGATTGAGTTGAAAATCACTATAAACTTAAACTCAGTTAAGTTATACCAATCCTAGTTGATTTGTAAAAATTTTCTGGGTAGACAAAACCACCCCAAAAGTTTTATTTGCACTATCTATAACTTACATCATGCGAATTAAATATTTATCAGCTTATATCATTTATTTTCTTGTATTAGTACTCTTTTTCTCTCTTGTATCTTCTGCTGAAGCTTCTGTTTGTCGAGATTTACAAGGACATCAAATTTGCATTATAAGTATTAAACGCAGTGCAAAAAATTATTGGGAATATCGGGCAGTTGTGAGTGTAGATGGAGTCAAAAGACCCCTGGAAATTTACAATTGTCGTCAGCAAAATAAAGTTGAAGAAGATGGAACTATTGTGCCATTTGATGAAGTTGATCCTGGGAAATTAATATGCAGTTATTTTCAAAAAAACTAGTACCAATGACAAATGAAAAATGACAAATGACGATCCTTACGAATTAACTTTATTCGTGTCGATCTACTTACATCAATCCTGCTGATTCATACAGGCGTTTGAGCATTGCCATGATCTTGTCACCATAATTTGAATCTGCTGACCACCGCCCTGATAACTGACTGACCAAGGGGGCGATACCGCGTGTGACGAAGCGAAATCTTGGATCTACTACTTCTTGTACTAGGGGTTCTAAACTAGCGTAAGCTTTTAAGTGTTGGACATGCGCCCTCACTCCAATTCTGGCACTTTCAAAACTTGCTGCCTCTCTGCCTCCACCAATTGTACCTAAACCTGCAAAGTTATTTTGCTCTGGTTTGATATCATCGCCAAAGCGTAAAAAACCAGTTTCTACACACATTTGACAGAAAGCAATGTCATAGTTAACTCCTTCGATCGCGGCTTCTTCCCGATAGAGTTTGGCGATGTCAGGAAACCGCACTAAAGCATTTTCATTATTATTTTTTAAAAATATCTGTAACTGTACTTCTGAGGCATTACCATGAGACATGATTTTGTCAATTTGTCCAGAGCAAATTACTAAATTGGAACGTAAAGATACAGTACGACTCGCACTATCCCAACTGACAGAAACATTAAATTCTCGCAGTTCAATAGCTTTAACATAAACAACTCGACGATAGGTTATACGGCGGACATTGGGTGCTTTGGACAGATCAATCTGCAAGCGATCTACTAAGTCAACTGGGATGTAAGCATTACCGTCAACTAATATCCCTTGCTCGGAATATTTTTGTCCGTTAATGTTAATATTAATTGCTGGATATGTTGCTTCCTCCCCTTCTGAACCGGGGTCAACAGCACGACTCCAAGCAGCAAGTCCATCAGCTATTCCTAAGGCAAAATCACGACGACGGTTTTGTAGCAAAGCCCGATCTTCTGGATTACTCAAAAAACCAACTTGCATTAACAAAGCGGGTGCTTTTGTTTGGCGACAAAATGCTAAACTACCTAAACCCGAATTTGTGTCTGGTTTCACACCTCGGTTAGGTAATTGCGTCACACGGCGTAGCAACCCCATTAATACCAATTCTGCATTGCTTTTGCGTTCATCATTGTTGGCAATGTAAAAAACACTAGCCCCACGCACAATAGGACTGCTAGCAGCATCGGCATGAATTTCTAGTGCTACATCACCCCGACGAACACGAGAATTGATCCAGTCGATAGTTTGCTTGGCACTCAAGTCATCGGGAACCGCTAAAACTTCAAAACTCCGCGCCCTCAGTTCTGTCACAATTAAATCGCGCAATAAAATCATTTCTCTGGCTTCTGTCGTCCCACCAGCAATCGAACCTGGATCAATTCCACCTGTTTCTTTGCCTCCGTGGGCTGCGGAAAGAAAAATACGTCCCATTTTCAGTATTTCCTCTGATAATATTTAAGTGTAAGTAATTGAATACATTATTATTGGCTTGGAAACAAGAATATAATAGCTATCAGGAGTTAGTAGTTAGTAGTTAGTAGTTAGTTGTGGGTTGATAGCCATTAAACTACTATCCACTAACCACTATCCACTAACCTAATGACTAAATATGTACACTCCGCGCCTACACCCAGATACTATAGAGGAAATTAAACAACGGGCTGACATTTACGATGTCATATCGGAATACGTTGTTTTACGCAGGCGTGGTAAAGATTTTGTGGGTTTGTGTCCTTTCCACGATGAAAAATCCCCCAGTTTTACCGTTAGCCCCACCAAGCAAATGTATTACTGTTTTGGCTGCCAAGCGGGGGGGAATGCGATCAAGTTTCTGATGGACTTGCACAAGCATTCTTTTGTGGAAGTGGTGCTAGATTTGGCACGGCGTTACCAAGTTCCTGTGCAAACTTTAGAACCAGAACAAAGACAGGAGTTACAACGGCAATTATCGGAACGATCGCAACTTTACGAAATTCTCGCTTCTGCTGCCCAATTTTATCAACATGCCCTCAGGCAACCCCAAGGACAAGTTGCCCTTGAGTATCTGCAACAAAAGCGGCAATTGCAAGATGAGACTATTGTGCAGTTTAACTTGGGTTATGCTCCTGCGGCTTGGGAAACTCTCTACCGTTATTTAGTTGAAGATAAACGCTACCCGGTGCAGTTGGTGGAGAAAGCCGGGTTAATTAAACCCCGCAAAGAAAGCAGTGGGTATTATGATGTGTTTCGCGATCGCTTAATGATTCCGATCCACGATGTCATGGGACGGGTAATTGGTTTTGGCGGTAGAACTTTAGGAGATGAGCAACCGAAGTATCTGAATTCACCGGAAACTGAGTTATTTAATAAGGGTAAAACTTTATTTGCACTTGATCAAGCCAAAGCTGGTATTTCGCAAATCGATCAAGCCGTAGTGGTGGAGGGATATTTTGATGCGATCACCCTCCATGCGGCTGGAATTAATAATGCTGTTGCCTCTTTGGGTACTGCCCTCAGTATAGACCAAGTACGGATACTATTACGCTACACTGACTCTAAACAACTAATACTGAATTTTGACGCCGACAAAGCCGGTAATATCGCCGCCGAAAGGGCGATCAGAGAAATTGCGGAACTCGCGTATAAGGGCGAAGTACAACTTAAAATTCTCAACTTGCCTGATGGCAAAGATGCCGATGAATACTTGCATACCCATACATCAGCAGATTATCAACAACTGTTAGCGAATGCACCTCTGTGGCTAAATTGGCAGATTCAACAAATTATTAAAGATCGAGACTTGAAGCAGGCTACAGATTTTCAACAAGTCTCACAACAACTAGTAAAATTACTGAAAAATATTAGTAATATTGATACGCTTAACTATTACGTTTCTTATTGTGCAGAAATCTTAGCTTTAGGAGACGCTAGGCTAGTACCTTTGCGAGTCGAAAATCTTTTGACTCAAGTTGCACCTCAAAATAATATTAGGGGTATAGCGCGTCCCCAGTATAGACCAACTCCAGAATTACCTACACAGACAAGTACGAAAACTCCTGCAACTTCAGAAAAAAGTCTACTAGAACAAGCAGAAGCTTTGTTACTGCGAATATATCTGCATTGTCCGGAACACCGCCAAGCCATCAATGAGGCTTTAGAAGAACGAGATTTGCAGTTTAGTCTTTCTCACCATCGCTTTTTGTGGCGACAAATTTTAGAACTTGCATCTGATAGTTTAGAGGATGATTTAATTTCAACGGTGCAAGATAGATGTTTGGAATTTCCTGAGGAAATGGCGTTGGTTTCCCATCTGTTTCAACTCAACGAAAGAAGTAAAAAAGAGATATTACGTACTCCCCAAGTTGTGCAAGCAACTACTGCTTGTATGGAAAGGGTTTTGAGAGAGAAACGCTATCGTCATTTTTTGGAGTTGTGGGAACAAACTGATCCCAAGAAGGAACCCCAGAGATGGCAATCTTATTATCAAGCTTTTTATGCAGAGAAGTTGCGGTTGCAGGAGTTAGATAAACAACGGCAGTTTTCTTTGACTGATTTGTTTTAATGTTGTAGGAAAGCTAGAAATAATCACCTAAAGATGCTTTTTTAACGCAGAGGGACGCGGAGTCAACGCAGAGGTTCGCAGAGTTTGGACGAATTTTATTCGCTACGAATTAGTGAAATGTTGTAATTAGATGAACAGGCTAGGTATACTTTGAAATAATCACCAAAAGCTTTGGCTTGTGCTTTGCTGATCGAAGGTTTACCATTCACAACTTCCGACACTACACCACTTGAGCCAATAATGCTTACTAAGTCAGCTTGGCGGGTTCCACTGGCTTCCATAATATGTTGGAGAATTTCATGAGGTGTAGATTGATCTATCGGGTAATTTTGCGTTTCATATGCTTCAATCAATATCACAAGTAACTTGTGTAGAACTTGCTCTTTAATTGTGCGTTTCTTCTTAAAAGTTAGTTTTTCTACTACTTGCAAAACACGTTCGTACTCTTGTTCTGTCTCAATTGCTATAGGAGTAACCTCAGCTAACAAATTGCAATAAGCATTTTGATCACCAACTTTTGCAAGTCGTTAATAAACCCCACTCTTAAGGGCGAGGTCTCAATTGGTAGCTTCTCGGACTGCTTACAAATAGCCAATGCATCATTCCAAACTACGCGCACACAGCCAAACAACTGAGCTAAAAGCTTTTGTTGTTGGTCTGTTGGGTAGAAACGGAATTGATATCTGGCTTTCATGAGCAATGTTATAATTGGTCTGTTAAAGTATTATACATTGGTCTACAAGAAGTGACAACCCAGTTTCGCAGAGAAAGATACTCTGTTACAGACTTAAAAATTCATTTGGTCTGCGTTACTAAGTATCGTAGGTCTGTGTTCACAAAAGAAAGCCTTGAATTAATTGATAAAACGTTTAGAGAAGTAGCCAAAAAAATGGATTTTCAAGTAATTGAATTTAACGGCGAGGACAATCATGTTCACGCACTTATTGAATATCCGCCCAAGTTGTCCATATCTCAAATAGTTAATGCTTTGAAAGGGGTTTCCAGTCGTAGATATGGACAAGCCGGATACAAAAAACCCCACAAAGAAGCTTTATGGAGTCCTAGTTATTTTGCTGTTTCTGTTGGAGGTGCGCCATTACATATCCTAAAGGAGTACATGAGAAATCAAGAAAAGCCGTCCTAGAAGGACGGGGCTTGTATCCCATTCTTTTGGTCAAAAGTAAGGGTCATTTTTCCATTTACCTTTAACGTAGTCGCGATCGCTGCTGCAAAAGATACTTTTGTAGTATTAGAATTCTAAATAAAGTAAGGAATTTAAACTGTATGCAGAAGGGACGTGTGCTGATAGTTGGTTTAGATGAACCGGAAGTTAGTGCTATTCGCGATCGCCTTGACTGCATGACAGTAGCTTATGAATATCTGCCTAATATTAAACTTGTGGAAGGTAAGTTACTGGTGGAGAGTCGCACACACGCGTCGCGTTTTTTGCCAGTTGATCGGGTGGTTTATCACGGCATTTTCGACAATGATTTTGATTTTTTGACTTTGTTAGCACTGTGGGGTGGCCCTTGTTTACCTGATGCTAACGGTATGATGGATTGTCGGTTACGCCATTCGGGATTAGTTAGGGCGTTACGTGTGACGAAGTTCGGTAATATGCTGCGTGGTATGTCAATCAATGGAGAGACTTGGTATGCTGAATATACTACGGTTGCAAAATGGGGCAACTGGCATTGTGGAGAAAATAAAGCTAAGTTTGCTGGCAGTTGGACACCTCCAGAAACCACTGTTTTTGAGCCTTTTATTGCTGGTGAAGCTGTGCGGGTAGTTTTGATTGGTTCACGTTTTTGGCAAATTCGCTTAACAGGGGATGATTGGCTGAAGTCAATTCATCATCCTGATGCCGCAGAGATGCCTGTAGACGAGGAATTATTGGCAGATACCCGTGAGTTGGCTAAGTATTTTAATTTAGCTACAGTGGGTGTAGATTACATGATCAACACCCAAGGTAACAAATATTTATTGGAAGTTAATCACATTCCCAATGTTACGGTATTTCCTTTTATACGCGAGGCATTTATTGACTTAGTTTCTCAGTGGTGTACTAGTGTAAGTGATGAGAAATTCAGTGAACAGTACCAGCCGCAGTGACTAATAAAATTTGATAACTGACGCCTAATGTGAATTAAAGAGGTTGAGATTGGAAAGTGAGAACATTAATGCCAAAACGTCGGCGAAGCAAAAAACGTAGTGTGTCAGATGCAATCTTGGCAGCAATATGTACACAAAAACCATCAACGGTTTTGTTGAGTAGGCGGTCGGGATTACGGGCAGCGTTTCCGGCAAAGTCACTATATCGCTTGTCACGCTTGAGTCCTAATACTGGTAATGGTTTAGTGTCAACAATGAAATATTTTTTACTTTCCCCAAGCAATTGCTTTACCCAACTGCGACGTAATTTTTCTAACATTCCATCTCATTTGCGTAACCGACGATGAAATTGAGTTTGGTCAAGTAAATTTGGAAACCATTCTTTGTAATTACCTCGGATAAAACCCAGAAACTGTGTTTCTCCTGGAAATGGTAGATAATCCATGACTAGTGCCAGTGTCATGATTTCACTTTCGCTCATACTTGCTTTCACTCCTGGCTTTAGGAGAGTTGTATTTTTTACTTGCTTTTCATAGCAATCATCTACTACAAAGATTGTCGTTAATAGTGTTCTAAAGTCTATGCTAGTCATGGGGGGAGTCTGAAGTGAAAAGCTGGTAACTTTCATCTTCTTACTTCTCCCGCCTTTTTTCTAATTCACATTAGACGTGAATTATGAAAGTTTTAGGATTCATAATTTATTATTTATATTCTCACCTGACAACCAGCCTCTAGTCCCTTGTTTTCTAAGTAGATGTAATTTTATGTATTTATATTAATTTATACAAATACTGTGTCTCAGATTTTATTGAATATACCAGTATTAATATGTATACCGTTTTTACATTTTAGAGATTAAATTGGGTGTAGACAGAGTCGTATAGTTTAATACGCTTTTTCTTGACTTTCTGGTACTAATTTACATGACTTTGTTAACCACTAACGGATTCTTGTTGGAATCTGTATTTGTCAACAATTCCCAACAATTCCAGCTTTAAATCTAAAATTATCATTGATAACTCAAATATCAAAGAATATTAACTATTTTGCTAGCAATCACTAATTGCTGCTCCTAAATTCCACGAAAATGCTTCTTTTTTCTTTACTTAAATCATCGCCATTATTATACTCCAAAGCCAAAATAGGTTTGTATCCTGGTAATGGCATTGCCAGCTAAATGGTGTACCAAATAAACTTTGTTAGATGGGAAAAGGGGAAAGGGTAAGGGAGAAAGAATGATTTTCTATAACCTTTCTGGGAAACAAAACCCGTCTATTATGCGTTGGTGAAACTATTGTGCCTCTCTAACTCGGCTAACAATAAAAGTAAAATCCCATGAGTAAATCTCTTGAGCAAAATTATAAATCTCCAATTAACAACAAGCGTGTATGGTTGCTGATACTGGGTCGTAGTGGCATCGCTTTAGGTGGAATTTTACTAATAGGACTTATTGGTGGTGCTTGGCGATTGTGGAGTTTTATCCAGAAAGATTTAACACCACTAGCACAAAAAAGTCTGACCACTACACTCAATCGTCCAGTTAAGCTAGGAGAAGTTAAGGGATTATCGCTCACGGGAGTAAAGTTTGGGGCTTCAGCTATTCCAGCAACACCCACTGATCCGGATAGTGTTACAGTCGATGCCGTGGAGGTTGGTTTTGAACCGTTACAGTTACTTTTTAAGCGTCAACTGAAGTTGGATGTAACTTTAGTTAATCCAGATGTTTACGTTGAACAGGATCAACAAGGACGTTGGATTACCACTACCATCCAAAGACAAGGTCAAGGTCAACCAATTCAAACAGATTTGGATAAAATAAGGTTCCGCAATGCCCAATTAGTCTTAGTGGCACGCAAGAGGAATCTAGAGGACACGGTGACAGAGGGACAGGGGGACAAGGGTAACACAAATCAAATACTCCCCACGTCTCCTACTCCTAGCGTCACCGCTTCTTCTCCCCTCTCTTCCCCAGTGATATTTTCACAAGTAAACGGAACTGCCCAGTTATTAGAAAACAACCAAGTGATTAGGTTGGATTTGACAGGAAAACCAAACAGTGGTGGCGATGTTGCTTTAAAGGGAGATATCCGCCCAAAGACATGGGCAACGAATTTACAAATACGTGGGCAAGAGTTGCTAGCCTCTGATGTGACGCGCTTGGTCAAGTTACCACTCCTGCTGGAAGCTGGTCGAGTCAATGGTGACTTACAGATGCAGTTTCAAATTGGGCAAACTCAGCCGCCTGTTTTATTTGGTAATGTTGATTTGCAAGCAGTTCAGTTTCAAGTTCCGAAAGTTCCCCAACAATTTTTAAATTCCCAAGGAAAGCTGCACTTTCAAGGCACAGAAATTAAGCTTGACAATGTCATCGGCAGCTACGGCAAAATTCCATTAATTGCCAACGGTATTATTGACACCGAAACTGGTTACAAGTTGGTAGGGCATGTAAATGGCGTCAATGTCGCTGATGTGCAAGAAACTCTCAAACTCAAATTGCCTGTACCTGTAACTGGGGAAGTACAAGCAGATTTGCAGTTTACAGGAAAAACGACCGAACCAATTCTTACAGGTATCGTTACCACTAACAAGTCTGCCCAGATTGATAAAGTTGATTTTGATTCTGCCAGTGGCAAGTTTGAGTTTGCACCAAAAAATGAAGTGATTGTCTTCAAAGATATTCAAGGCAAAGCCAAAGTTGGCGGTGAACTCAAGGGTACTGGTAAGGTTGAGTTGGGTACAGTTCCCCGTTTGAATTTTAATTTATCTGCCAAGAATGTTTCTGGTGATGCGATCGCTCTTCTTTACAATTCTCAACCCGGGTTGAAAGTCGGTACTGTCTCTGCTACAGCCCAAATGACTGGTACTGCTGACAATGTGCAAACAACAGTTCAATTCCAAGCCCCCCAGGCTCAGTATCCTACCACAGGTGAAGTTGTTGTCAATAGCGATCGCACTCTCAATTTCCGTAATGTTGCTCTCAGTGTAGCTGGTGGCAAAGTCCAGGCTGTCGGCAGTTGGAATAACCAGAACTGGCAAGCAGTTGCTGATGCCACTGCTGTACAAGTAGAACGTTTTGTCAACCCCCAACAACTAGAAAATATAAATCTTAATGATGCCCGCTTCAATGGTCGCCTCCTTCTCTCTGGCAGTTCCGCACCTTTTAAACTGGCTAATATTCGTACTGAGAACGCTAAAGTTAAAGTTGCAGATGGCACGGTGGCAATTTCTCAGATCCAGCTAGGGGAAAACAGCTTTTCTGCTAAACTTGTGGCGAATGGTGTGAGGTTGGCGCGGTTGTTGAAACAGCCTGCCCCTGCATTACAACCAGCATTACAAGCTGCGATGGCAGGTACATTCCAAGTATCAGGTAATACAAATAATTTTGACCTGAAAACTTTACGGGGAAATGGCTCAGCCAGTTTAGCTGTCAACACTGGTACAGTTACTGCTACGAATATTCAAGTAGCTAACGGTGTTTATCAGGCACAACTGCAAGCAAAGAACGCACCACTACAACAATTAACACCAATTCCTCAGCAATTACACGGTCAATTCACTGGTCAGTTTAATGTCACTGGTTCTGTAGAGTCCTTCCAACCAGAGACAATCCAAGCTAACGGTCAAGCAAAACTTAATATTGGTGGTGGCAGTTTTACAGCCACAAATGTCCAAGTAGTTAACGGTCGCTATCAGGCTGTAGTTAATGCTGCTGGGGTGGAATTAAATCGGTTTCAGGAGCAGTTAGAAGGTAAATTGGGTGGTAAAGCCCAAGTTGCTGGGAATTTAGGAAGCTCTAAGTTAGCAGATATCCGGGCAACAGGTCAGGTAAACTTTTCCCAAGGGCTAGCTGGTATTGAGCGACCACTGAATGCGGTTGTCGGCTGGGATGGAGAAAAGTTGCTCGTTGAACGAGCAACAGCCCCTGGTTTAAATGCCAGTGGTTATATATTAGCCAATAGCAATCAGGCTGGCATACCGGAAATTACGGAGTTAAATCTTGATGTTCAAGCCCAAAATTACAATCTGCAACAGTTGCCATTAAAGTTGCCTCAGAATGTAGATTTAGCTGGAAAAGCTGATTTTAACGGGAAAGTTACTGGCAATCTGCCTGTACCAAACTTGGTAGGAAAACTGGCACTGCGAGACTTGAATGTTAACAACTTGGCTTTTGAGTCGGTGTTAAATGGTAACATCCAATCAGTGCGAGGACGTGGTTTAAATTTGGATGTCACTGGCAAACGTGACAAAATTGCTCTCAATCTTAATGCGAATAATCGTCCCAATTCCTTTATAGTGCAATGGCAGCAAGCTTCGGCAACTGGTCAAGCACAAGGCGATAATTTGGCGACAAAAGTAGAAAACTTTCCCTTAAAAGTATTGAATTTGCCAGTACCTGCAAATACTTACTTGGGTCAAGGTGAAGTAACAGGTTCACTGAGTGGAGATTTTCTCATTAATCAAAATACATTAGCAGTAGCCGGGGATGTAGCGATCGCTCAGCCGCAAGTAGGTAGAATTAAAGGCGATCGCTTACAAGCTCAGTTCCGCTACAAAGATGGTAGGACAACCCTGACCGATAGCGCCTTCATCAAAGGCAATAGTCGCTATGCTTTTACTGGTGACTTTATACCCACAGCTACAACTCCCCAAATCAAAGGCAAACTAAACATCAGCCAAGGTGAAATCCAAGATATATTAACGACACTCCAGTTTTTTGAACTACAGGATTTTCAACGGGGAACAGCTACCCCAACCTACGGTAAAGCTAGTGACCTCAACACCGTAGCAGTCGGTTCCGCAGGTCAGCCTATACTAGATCAAATTCGCCGCTTTTCCGAAATTAAAGCACTGATAGCACAACAGCAACAACAACGGCGTGACGCTTCTTTAGTACCAGACTTAGCAGATTTAAAAGGGACTTTTAACGGCGAAATTGATTTTGATACTGCCACAGAAAAAGGACTAGCAGCAGATTTTAAATTAAATGGTCAAAACTTTGTCTGGGGACGAAAAAGCGAACCCAACCGCCTATACACAATACAACAAGTGATTGCTCACGGTAGCTTTGAAAATGGTGTTCTCAGGTTACTACCTTTGCGAATTGAATCTCAAGATAAGCTGATCGCTTTCACTGGTAATGTAGGTGGTACAGAACAATCTGGTCAGCTACGAGTGAAAAATTTCCCTCTGGAGGTGTTGAGTAATTATGTCAAGTTGCCAATGGGTGCAACAGGTAATATCAACGCTACAGCAACTTTAGCAGGCAGTGTCAATAATCCCCAGGCGAAAGGAGAATTGCAAGTTACACAAGGAACGCTCAACCAAAAAGGCATAGAATCGGCGACTGCTAGTTTTAGTTATCACGATGGACGTTTAAATTTTGGCAGTAACGTCACGGTTGCTGGCTCTGAACCTGTTACGATTACTGGCAGTGTTCCTGCTAAATTGCCTTTTGCGACTGCTGCACCAAATAACGATCAAATCAATCTGGATGTGCAGGTGAAAAACGAAGGCTTAGCAATTTTAAACTTGTTGACAGATCAGGTGGCTTTTGAGGAGGGAGAAGGGGAAGTCAATCTCACTGTACGCGGCACAAAAGAACAGCCAATCGTGAATGGTATTGTTGCTGTCAAAGACGCTACATTTTCAGCTCAGGCGTTACCAGGAAAATTGACTGATGTCACAGGAAAGGCCCAGTTTGATTTTGACCGTATTAAAATTGAAAGTCTCCAAGGCAATTTTAGTCAGGGCAATGTCATAGCTCAAGGAGAAATTCCGATTTTCACTAACTCACAAAAACAAATAGATAATCCCCTGACTGTGTCTTTGAATAAATTAGCAGTGAATTTAAAGGGACGGTATCAAGGAGGAGTGAGTGGTAATTTGCAGATTACTGGTTCTGCTCTTAGTCCAGCTATTGGTGGTAATCTCAAGTTAGCTAATGGTCAGGTTTTAATCACAGAATCAGCTAACAACGCCGTGAATACTGGCAATAATGACCAAGAAATTAGTTATGCCAAAACAAACAAAACAGAAAAATCTGAAAATAACACTACAGCCACACGATTTAATGATCTCAAATTGGAATTAGACAAAAATGTAGAAGTTGCTTTACCACCAATTCTAAGTTTCCGCGCTACTGGTTCGCTGAATGTCAATGGTTCATTAAATAATCCCGAACCTGAAGGAACTATTCGCCTTCAAGGTGGAGATGTAAATTTATTTACTACTCAATTTAACCTGGCGCGTGGTTATAAAAACAGAGCGGTTTTTAGAGGAGATCAAAACCCTGACTTGGATATCCGCTTGTTTGCTAACGTATTGGATGTCAATCCTTCCCAAGTGACCACCACTCCTTTCTCTTCTGAAATCAGCGATGAAAATATTACGTCCTTTCAACCTGTAAATACTGTGCGTGTCGAAGCCAGAATCGATGGCCCAGCTAGCCAGCTTAACCAAAATCTTGAACTTACCAGCAATCCTCCCCGCAATCAAACAGAAATAGTAGCTTTACTTGGGGGTGGTTTTGTACAAACATTGGGACGTGGCGATAGCACCTTAGGACTTGTAAATTTAGCAGGTTCAGCTTTAAATGTTCAACGAGCTTTTAACCAAATTGGTAATGCTTTTGGTTTAAGTGAACTGCGTATATTTCCTACTGTTGCTTCCGATGATCCAGAGAATCCACAAGTAACAAGAAGAAATTTTTCGATGGATTTGGCGGCGGAAGCTGGGATTGATGTTTCCCGTAATATTTCTTTTTCTGCTCTCAAAGTTTTGACAAGTGATGAAGCGCCACAATTTGGCTTTAATTATCGGATTAATTCTGAGTTTCGCCTGCGTACTTCCACTGATTTATCTGGCGATAACCAGGCGGTGCTGGAGTATGAAGATAGGTTTTAATGCGGTCAAACAATTTGGGATTTTATCTCAAATTAGCTTTGCGACAACTCTTTTTCTAATTCATCCAAAGATTGCCATCCAGGATGCCATTGAGAACGATCTTGTAATAGCTTGGCATTCAGCCAAAAACGAACATTGGGATCACAAGAAGCAACCATTTCAGCATATACCCACTTACCTTGATTTTTACGATTGACAACTTGAAAATGTCGCCAACCATCTACTTTTTTTTGTGCAGTCCACTTAGAACCAACTAAATAAGGAAACTTTTGTTTTTTGGTCATTGATCATGTGTTAGTAGTTATTAGTTAGTAGTTAGTAGTTAGTAGTCAATTTGATTCACCTAACTAAGTATAAAATTGCATAAATTCATAGCAAAATCCCTCTAACCAAACTCTGCGTTTCTTTGTGTTTTCCTTTGCGAACCTTTGCCTTTAAAAACACTACGAATCTGCAAATTCTTACTACGCAAAAAACTTACTCAATTTTCAAATTAAAAGGTAAACGAGCATAGACACCCTGCGGATCATTCATCTTTTGCAGAGTTGCAAGTTCTGCTTTGAGTTTTTGTAATTCACCTGTTAACTGACCCGGTAATTGGAGTTTTTGCTCATGCAAATGCAATGCAGCTTTTGTTTGTTCTGGAACTTTTCCTAAAATACGTTCTTCCAAAGTGCCATATTGGGGATACTCTTGTAATTCCCAGTTATTGCCGAGTTTTGCTTGTGTAGCAGCGTATTCAATAGCAGCATCCAAACCGCCAATTTCATCTACTAAACCAATGCTTTTTGCTGCTGTACCTGACCAAACACGACCTTGAGCAATTTCTGCTACCTTTGTTTCTGGAATTTTGCGACCTTGAGCAACTTTACCAAGAAAAATATTGTAGATTTTGTTGACACTGCGTTGGTAAATTGCCAATTCTTCAGCAGTTTTAGGACGAGAAATAGTTTGACTATCAGCATAACGTCCAGTTTTGACTGTATCCCAAGTGATGCCGTTATTATTAGCTAGTTCTTGAGCATTAAATAGCAGTCCAAACACACCTATTGAACCTGTAATTGTATTTGGTTCAGCAAAAATACGGTTAGAGTCGCTAGCTATCCAATAGCCACCAGAAGCAGCAACATCACCCATCGATACAACAACTGGTTTTTTCTCACGAGTTAAGCGTACTTCCCGTTGCATGACTTCTGCTGCTGTTGCACTACCACCAGGACTGTTGATCCTCAAGACGATCGCTTTGACATCTTTGTCTTGTCGTAGCTTGCGGAAAATTCTAGCAAAGCTATCACCGCCTATTTCCCCTTCGCTACCTTGACCATCAACAATATCTCCCTCAGCATAAACAACAGCAATTTTGTTTTTAGAATTACGTTCTGTACCTAAAGATTTACCTGAGACTTGCGCGTATTCACTTAGGGAAATTTGCCGGAAGGTTTTGTCATCTTTGTCGCTGTCTGTCAACTGTTTGAGATCAGCAACTACTTGATCAAAATAGCCGAGTTTATCCACTAAACCATTGCTTTTAGCTTGTTCCGCCTGTAAGAAGGCTTGGTTATCTGCGATCGCCTGCAATTTCCCGGGAGTAATTTTACGACTGTATCCAACTGCATTACGCCACTCTGTCCAGACATCATTCAATAATTGCTGAGTTTGTTGACGGTTCTCTGGACTAAGCTTATCAAGTACAAAGGGTTCAACTGCTCCCTTGAACTTTCCTACCCGCACTACTTGTACACCAATACCATATTTTTGCAACGCGCCTGCCAAAAACATCGGTTGAGAACTCAAGCCATTGATTTCCATCGCCCCCAACGGGTTCAACACAATAGTATCGGCTACTGAACTTAAATAATATTCCCGTTCTCCCCAGTCCATGCCGTAGGCTATTACCTTCTTACCAGCAGCACGAAACTTTGCTAATGCTTGGCGAATTTCTTTAAAGGTAGCAAAACCTGCTGTGTTGTCACTTCCAGAAATACGAGTCGCATCTAAATAGATCCCAACAATACGCTGATCGCGCCGTGCTTTTTCGATTGCATCCAGAATACTGCGGAGAGACATTTGTTTTTGTTCTTCACCAGATAATACTTGTTGGAGTAGTTCGCTAGAACTTGGTTCTCCATCGGTAATTTTCATGGATAAATCAAAAACTACCATTGATTTATTTTTGACTACTGGTTCTGGATTTTGAGATGCAGCAAACAACAACAACAACAATCCTGTAGTTCCTAAACCAAAAAAAATAAATAATCCCAGGATACTTCCAACCAAACTAGCAAAAGTTTGTTTAATAAAATTCTGCATATAGTCTTTACTCAGTCATTGATCATTAGTTATTGGTCATTGGTCATTAGTCATTAGTTATTGGTCATTAATTATTAGAGATGATCAAAAAACAATCAACCACTAACAACCAACTATCAACCATTCATAACTAATGACTTTATTTTTTAGTTTGATATTTACACCCAATACCCCACACCTATCACTTAAGCTAGCAAATCATAGATGAGTTTTATACTTATTTTATACGCTCTAAACTCCCCGAACACTGTAGTTGCTTGATAGTAGAATTGCCAGTGCAGAATAGCACTGTAGTTATTTCAGCAATTAACACCTCGCCTAAGTCGTAGACAGCAGCTTCTGAGGAAGCGGCTGCTTGCAAAAATGGCATTGCTAAACCAGCTATATCTGCTCCCAGTGCCAAAGCTTTCGCCACATCCAGTCCATGACGTAATCCCCCAGAAGCAATCAAAGGTACTGTTGGTGCAACTGCACGAATGCAGGTTATGCACTCCGCAGTTGGTAAACCCCAATCTGCAAAGGTTCGACCCAAACGCCGTTGTAAGGGATTTTCGGCTCTTTCACTTTCTACTTTTGCCCAAGAAGTGCCACCTGCGCCAGCTACATCAATCGCCTTTACCCCTGCCGCAATCAGCTTTTGTGCCATTGTTGCTGAGATACCATTGCCTACTTCTTTGGCAATTACAGGGACTCTTATTTGATTGCACAAATCAGATATTTTGTCAAGCAATCCTCTGAAATTTTTATCACCTCGAGGTTGAATGCACTCTTGCAGTGGGTTGAGATGTAAAATTAGGGCATCAGCTTCCAAAATCTCAACAACTCGCAAGCATTCATCTAAGCCGTAATCGTAGTTGAGCTGGACAGCACCGAGATTGGCAAACAGGAGAACATCTGGGGCATATTTGCGAACAGCGAAGGTATCAGCCACAGAAGGTTTTTCTACAGCAATACGCTGAGAACCGACACCCATAGCAAATTTATAATGTTGGGCAACTTCTGCTAGACGACGGTTAATCATGCCTGCTTCTGGGGTTCCTCCAGTCATGGAAGAAATTAAAAATGGTGCACCTAACTGCTTTCCTAAAAAAGTAGTACTGAGATCAATATCATTGTGATCAAGTTCCGGCAAACAACAATGGCTAAAACGATAGTCTTCTAATCCATTAGTAGTTTGTTGGAATTGCACATCTTCTTCTAAGCAAATGCGGATGTGATCAGCTTTACGAATTTGAGTAGCGGCGGATGGACTGATAGGCGTGTTCACGAGTAGGTAATTTTCAAGGATGAGGATATTGTAATTTCTATTGTGTCAAGAAATAGAGGTGTAGGGGGGAATAAGGGTGTAGGGGAAAGACCAAGCGAATAAAATTGCCAACAAATAGAAGAATTTTTGTGTAATCGGAGATTTTACAGTAGTAGTAATCATTAAACCTTCTCATGTTCACCTTGACGCAAAGTGAATGCTGTTGACAATTTCCACTACACATCAGCCTGCAACAGAGTTAGGCTACCTACTACATAAACACCCAGATCGTTGCCAGTCCTTTACTCTTGCCTTTGGACAGGCACATGTATTCTATCCAGAAGCAGACCTCCAGCGTTGTACTGCGGCGCTGTTGCTGGAAATAGACCCTGTGAGATTGGTGCGGGGACATGGTTCAACTATCAAGCAATACGTAAGCGATCGCCCATACGTTGCTTCTTCGTTTTTAAGTGTAGCGATCGCCCAAGTTTTCAGTACAGCTCTTGCTGGTCGTTGTCAACACAGACAAGAACTAGCACAAACTCCAATTCCCTTAGTCGCAAGATTACCTGTTTTACCCTGTCGGGGTGGTGAAGCATTTCTGCGGCAATTATTTGAACCTTTAGGCTACTCTGTTAGCGCCACAGGCCATCTCCTTGATGAAAAATTTCCAGAGTGGGGGCAAAGCCAATATTATACAGTTGAGCTACAGCACACCCTCATCCTTAGTGAATTTATCAATCATATCTACGTACTTCTACCAGTACTTGACGATGATAAACACTACTGGGTAGGCGATGAAGAAGTCGAAAAGCTACTGTGTCATGGTGAAGGTTGGCTGCATACCCATCCGGTGCGAGAACAAATTACCAGACGCTACCTCAAACGCCAAAAATATCTAACTCGTGCGGCTTTAGCGCAATTGACCCAGGAAGAAATTCTTGATCCAGACCAGGCACAAGAAAGACACACTCAGGAAGAAGCAGCTGTCGAAAAAGCACTTAGCCTCAACCAACAAAGAATGAATGCTGTAGTCGCTGCCCTCAAGGATCATGGTGCAAAACGGGTGATTGATTTAGGGTGTGGTCAGGGCAATTTACTAAAAATATTGATCAAAGATAGCTTTTTTGAGCAAGTTACGGGTGTTGATGTTTCCTATCGTTCCTTAGAGGTGGCTAAAGAAAAGCTAGATCGTCTGTGCCTACCCCGTAATCAATGGAACCGTTTGCAACTAATTCAAGGCGCACTCACTTACCAAGATAAACGTTTCAATGGTTACGATGCAGCTACAGTCATTGAGGTGATCGAACATCTAGATTTGCCGCGCTTAGAAGCATTTGAGCGGGTTTTGTTCGAGTTTGCCAAACCCATAATTGTAATTGTAACTACACCAAACATTGAGTACAACATCAAATTTGAGAGACTACCTGCTGGGAAACTGCGACATAAAGATCACCGTTTTGAATGGACACGAACACAGTTTCAAACTTGGGCAAAGGGCATCACACAACGCTTTGGTTATAGCGTGGAATTTCAATCGGTAGGAGAAGAAGATGCAGAACTTGGTTCTCCAACACAGATGGCAATATTCAAGCAATACCTAAAAGAAGGCAGAAGCCAGGAGGCAATTAGGGGGATAAAGACCTCTTCTAATTGAAGACCACGCTCATCGTAGATAAGTGTGGAAGTCACCTAACCCAGCTTGTGGCGGCTGTTGGGCATTACCTTAAAATTTCTTCTTCCCTTCTTTCTGCCGTCTGCCATCTGCCTTCTGCCTTCTGCCTTTCTTGATAAAAATTAAGCAAATAACCTGCATAAATTGGTTTACTTGCACCCATATTAAATCTGGAAGAGTAGTTCTTAAAAAACTAACTGTCTTGGAAACTTCCACAAATTAGACCTCTTGCATGAATTCTCAAAACCCCCCTCAATCCCCCCGTGAACGAGGGGAAGATTTAGTTCCCTCCCCGAGATCGACGAGGAGGGTTAGGGTGGGGTAAAAAATCTTTGTGCAAGAGGTCTATTAGAGGGAATGAGGAACAGAGAGTGGAACAGTGGAGGAAAACCACCAACCACTGTAGGGGCGTACAGCTAGCTGTACGCCCCTATTAACCATAAATCAGCAACACGAACTATGAAACTAACTATTCCCGAACTTTCTTTAGTTGTTCTCATCGGTGCTTCTGGTGCTGGTAAATCGACCTTTGCACGCAGATTTTTTCAACCTTTTGAAGTGTTATCCTCAGATTTCTGCCGGGGATTGGTGTCAGATGATGAGAATAATCAGTTTGCAACCAAAGATGCTTTTGATGTCCTGCATTTTATCACTACCAAACGACTTGCAGCCGGAAAATTGACCGTTATTGATGCGACTAATGTCCAACCAGAAGACCGAAAAATTTTTGTTCAGTTAGCACGAAAATACCATTTTTTTCCGGTAGCGATCGCTCTTAATCTACCAGAAGAAGTTTGTCAACAACGTAACCAACAACGCCCCAACCGTCAGTTTGGTTCCCATGTAGTGCGGCGTCATACCCAAATGTTGCGGCGTTCACTGCGGGGGTTAGAACGAGAAGGCTTTCGCTACGTATATATTCTTAACTCAATAGTAGAAATTGATACTGTAGAAATTGAGCGTCAACCCCTGTGGAACAATCGCAAGTATGAACACGGGCCCTTTGACATCATCGGTGACATCCACGGCTGTTGTGATGAACTAGAAACTCTGTTGGAAAAATTAGGGTACGTCAAAGGGGGACAAGGAGGACAAAAAGGACACGGGGGAGAAATTGCTTCCTTATCTTCTCCCACTCCTCATACTTCCCCCACCTCCTCAATCCCCACCCTCTGGGACGCTCTCACCTACTACCATCCCCAAGGGCGCAAAGCTGTTTTTCTGGGTGATTTAATAGACCGAGGTCCACGTATTCTTGATACGGTCAAATTAGTACGAAATATGGTGTTAGCAGGGACAGCTATTTGCGTTCCAGGTAATCATGAAAACAAATTTTTGCGGAAATTACGGGGTAAGAATGTCAAGATAAATCATGGTTTAGAGAAAACTTTAGCAGAGATAGAAGCTTTACCAGCAGAATGGCGTGAACACCATACTAAAGAACTGAAAGAATTTTTAGATACTTTGGTGAGCCATTATGTTCTTGATGATGGTCGATTAGTAGTTGCCCACGCAGGAATGAAGCAGGAATATCAAGGACGAGGCTCAGCTCAAGTGCGAGAGTTTGCTTTGTATGGTGAAACAACAGGAGAAATCGATGAGTTTGGCTTACCTATCCGTTACAACTGGGCAGCAGAGTACCGGGGTCAAGCAATGGTCGTCTATGGACACACGCCTGTACTTGCCGCAGAATGGCTCAACAACACTATTAACATTGACACAGGTTGCGTTTTTGGAGGCAAACTCACAGCCTTGCGCTATCCAGAAAAGGAATTAGTGAGTGTCTCTGCTGTCTGTGCTTACAGTCAACCTGCTAAACCCATTGAAAAGAGTGTGACAGAAGCAATGACAGTCCAGCAGCAACTGGATGATGTGCTAAATATTGATGACGTATTGGGTAAGCGCATTATTAATACCCGCTTAGTACCTCATATAAAAATTCGTGAAGAAAATGCGATCGCAGCTTTAGAGGTAGTTAGCCGTTTTGCAGCCAATCCCAAATGGCTGATTTATTTACCACCTACAATGTCTCCAGTGGAAACATCCCAACAACTGGGATATCTGGAACACCCCCAACAGGCCTTTGCTTACTATCGTCACCAGGGAATTACACAAATTATGTGTGAAGAAAAGCACATGGGTTCCCGGACAGTAGTAATTATATGCCGAGATGAAACAGTAGCTAAAAAGCGCTTTGGTATTGTGAATGAGGGTATTGGTATTTGCTATACCCGCACAGGCAGACGATTTTTTGATCACCCAAATCTAGAAACAGAACTGTTAGCCAGGTTAAATACCTCCCTTACCAACAGTGGCTTCTGGGAAAATTTTCATACTGACTGGGTATGTCTAGACTGTGAACTAATGCCTTGGTCAGCTAAAGCTCAAGGACTATTACGAGAACAATATGCTCCCGTTGGCGTAGCATCACGCCTAGCACTAGGTGACGCTGTAAGCTTGCTGGAGAGGGCAGAACAACGTGGTATAGATGTAACTGTGCAATTGAGCAATTATCAACAAAAAGCCGAGATGGCTGAAAAGTATGTCACAGCTTACCGTCGCTACTGCTGGCCAGTTGAGCATATTTGTGACTATAAACTTGCACCTTTTCACATCTTGGCAACAGAAACAGCCATCCATACCGACAAAGACCATCAATGGCACATGCAGGAAGTAGCAAAAATTGCTCTGTATGACCCCGACCTACTGTTACCAACAGCATATAAGGTAATAGATTTGACAGACCCAAGCAGTGAAGCAGAAGGTGTACATTGGTGGGAAGAATTAACAGCTATGGGAGGTGAAGGTATAGTTGTGAAACCGATGCAATTTATTGTCAAAAGCAATCGAGGAATTATTCAACCTGCGGTAAAATGTCGCGGACAAGAGTATTTGCGAATGATTTATGGTTTAGAGTACTCAGCACCTGAAAATATGCAACGTCTACGTCAACGAGGATTAACACTCAAGCGTTCCTTGGCAAAGCGAGAGTTTGCTTTGGGTGTGGAAGCATTGGAACGTTTCATTACTTATGCACCTCTACGCTGTGTCCATGAATGTATCGTGGGAATTTTGGCGCTAGAGAGTGAACCTGTAGATCCGAGGTTGTGAGGGAGAAGGTGGGGAGTGTGAGGAGTGTGGGGAGTGTGGGGAGTGTGGGGAGTATGGGGAGTATGTAGAGACGCGATTCATCGCGTCTGGGAGTGTGGGGAGTGTGGAAATAACCACTAACTACTAACCACTAACCAATGTACAGACGTGCCATGGCACGTCTGGTACAACCACTAACCACTAACTACTAACAACTAACTAAATTAATCTGGAGAATTATTACCAAGATATTTAGTTCTTAATTCCTCTAACTCCTCGTCAATTTTACTGTGAGGAGTCGGTTGATTTGCTGATGGTTGAGGCGATCGCATTGCTTTGTTATTTGCAGATTGATTACCACCCAAAAACGTAGTCCTGATTTCCTCTAATTCTTTTTCGATGGGATTATGACTAGGAGTGGATATAGAAGTAGGAGTTGATGGAGGTGAACTCACAACTGGTTTGCTGGGTATGGTGAGGGTAGTAGCAACAGACGACTTTTTATTTAAGTCTGTGAGAACTTCATCAGTGGTTTGGTAACGCCGGGCGGGAATGCTTTGGAGCATTTTGTCTAAAATAGAGTTTAACTCTTCGCTGACTGGACTTTTAACGTAACGTTGCCAAATCCAAGTATCGTTATTAATATCGTACAAATCAAAAGGCGATCGCTCGGTTAATAAGCGCACACAGGTAGCACCCAAGCTGTAAATATCACTGGCAAATATTGCTTGTCCCCGTATTTGTTCTGGTGCAACATATTCTGGACTACCAATACTTGTACCAGTGCGGTTAAGGGCTGTGTGGGTAACAAATTTAGAAGCACCAAAGTCTACCAGAACTAAATCCCTCTGCTGTTGATTTTCTTCCCCTTCTAAGGGAAATCGGCGACGAATAATATTTTCTGGCTTGATATCTCGATGAATGACTTGTCTGCTATGACAAAATTGCAAAACTGTTAATAAATTATTAAGCAGTTGCCGAATCTGCGTTTCGTTAAAAGCCCCTTTAACTGCCAATTCTTCTGCTAGATTTTGCCCATCAATAAATTCTTGAACTAGATATTGCCTGTCATCTTGGGTAAAATATGCTAGCAGTTCTGGAATTTGCGGATGTTTCCCTAACTCATCCAGCCGCATTGCTTCCTGATTAAATAACTCTACTGCTTTTTGTACAGTACTAGTGCCTTGGGCTTGGGGATAAAATTGCTTAATCACACAACGCGGTTTCGAGGGTTTATCCTCATCCACTGCTAGGAAAGTTCTGCCAAAACCGCCTTGTCCTATAGGTTTAATGGCGCGGTAACGTTCTTTGAGAAGTAGCTTAGCACCACAAGTTTGGCAAAACTTGCCATTATTCGTGTTTTGGGGTTGGGGACAGCTGGGGTTAAGGCAATAGCTCATACTGAGAACTTGGGGACACCTGTCTTTATTTTGCCTGCTCTAGCCAAACTGTGGTTGGAAAAATCGCAGCTATATTGGACTTGTTACAGAAGGTGGGAAAAGGTAAAGGGGAAAAGGGAAGAAAAATTCCTTTTCCCTAACCTCTATTCGCGGCAACTAACCAGACCTATTGTATGATTGTGAGGATTAGCCAATTATCATGCGATCGCTCTTGTGTTGCCCCTGAGATTCTTTGTTGATAGGCGTACCGTGCAGTCGGGGATCAGGTTGGGGTGGTTGGGGTTCTGGTCCCAAGGGCTGAGGATTTTGGACATATTGGAATTCACCCTTTCCGTCCATTGAAGGCCCTTTTGCCCAACGACCTTCAGCGCTTTCCTTACCTTCAGAATGGTTCCAGAATTGATAAGCAAACTCGCGCTTCTCTAGTTCTAAGGGGAAAGAACTGGGAACAGGAGTATCTTCTAATCCTTCTGATTTTAGATCCTCAATCGCTGCCAGCCACTGATTTTGATGCATTGTGTCACGGGCAATCATAAAACTTAGGGTATCTTTAACTCCCGGATCGTCGCTCATCTCATACATCCGTACTGCCTGCAAGCGTCCTTGGGACTCAGCATGGAGATTAGAACGGAAATCTGCCATTAAGTTACCACTGGCGACGATAAAGCGGCCATTCCAAGGAAAACCTACACTATCAGCAGGCATTGCACCTAAACCGGAAACGATCGCGTGCTGAGGATTCATCGCTGCTGCCATGATTACATCCCGTGGATTAGTACCGCCCATGACTGCGCCCACAACTGCATCTTTAGCACCTTCTTCTTGTACCTTCAGTGGTGCTTTATCCAGCAGGTGAGCAATCATTGTAGCTAGCATCTCGACATGACCGATTTCCTCAGTACCAATGTCGAGAAGCATATCTCTATATTTTACAGGGCCTCGACAGTTCCAGCCTTGAAACAGGTACTGCATCATTACGGTCATTTCCCCAAAGGTACCACCGATGAGTTCTTGAATCTTCATCGCGTAGACTGGGTCAGATTTTTCGGGCGGTTTAAAGTACTGTAGCTTCTTAGTGTGGTAAAACATTATTATTCCTTGTGAATGAATAGGGGTTGACACAAATTTCGGATGTTTCTGGTTTCTTCTGAGTATTTGTATTGCCCCTCTTCACTAGGAAACCGACTATATGCTTTCTCTACATCATCCTATGGTGGAATAAAAAGAATACTCATTTTTATAGGTGTATTTCTTAATTCATCCTCCTATCGTCTTTGAAAAATGCAGAAAGCCGGAGCTAAATGAAGTGTAAAGAAAGGATGGATATCTTACCACAAGAAATCATACTGATAATGTATAATACCTATATTATTTTGTAGGACGTAGTATATTATATATTCAAGCGCCCGTATATTTTCTGAAACAAAGTGTTATAAAATAACAACACTTTATACTATCTACCGACCAATAAATCCGGAGACAGGGAGCATTTACCGAAAATGTAAATATAAATAGTGACTTAGTAAGCAGCTCATGGCCCATCACATGATCGGTAAAGTACTACAAGGACAGTATCAAATCGTCCAAAGTTTGGGTGCTGGTGTGTTTGGACAAACATATATTGCAATCAATGTTGAACAACCAAATCACCCTAAATGTGTAATCAAACAACTCAAGGTTTCTAGCTCCCAACCTGCCTATTTACAATCACTGAGATTACACTTTCTCACAGAGACTGAAACTCTGAGATATTTGGGACACCACGATCAAATTCCACAACTGATTGCTTGTTTTGAAGAAAACGAGCGTTTTTACTTAGTGCAGGAGTTTATTGAGGGACATGCACTCACAACAGAATTGCCCATTAATCAACGCGCGGGTTATCTTTGGACTGAAAGCGAAATTATTCAATTTTTACAAGATGTTTTAGGTATTCTAAATTTTATTCACTCTCAAGGAGTAATTCACTGCGACGTTAAGCCGGAAAATTTAATTAGACGTACGTGTGATGGGAAATTAGTTCTGATAGATTTTGGTTCTATTCAACCAATTAATTTTGGTGTAGATACAGTATTACCAATTTATAGAGTTCCTGTCACTTCATTAGGTTATATTCCCCCAGAACAATTTATCGATCAAACACAGCCCAATAGTGATATTTATGCTGTGGGTATGATTGCGATCCAGGCTTTAACTGGTTTATCTCCATTGCAATTAAAAATTGATCCTCGAAGTAATGAATTTATTTGGCGTTCTCATCAGACTCCAGTCAGTGATTATCTTGCTGTAATTCTCAGCCAGATGATCCGTTATAACTACAAAGATCGTTTTCAGTCAGCAGCTGAGATATTGCGGGCGCTTGAGCAAATGTCTCTCGAATATTCCCCACCGCAAACGATTCAGCTGCAGTCTAATATATTACTAGATTCTACGGACGCAGAAGATCATTTTGTTCGCCCTGATGCATCTGTTAAGTCACCTCCTTTGTTGACAGGAATGCGAGTAGGACTGGTAGCCAATTCTTTGGTAGTGGGATTCGGGGTCTATTCTTTAATGAATTCTCCAGCCTATTCTGAAACGGAAACTTTATATAAAGCAACAGAAGAATTTCAATCAGGAGATTTAGAAAAAGCGATCGCTCTCGCAAAATCTATTCCTACAAATAGTAATGTTTATCCAGAGGCACAAACTACGATTGAAGAATGGCAAAACCAGTGGCAACTTGCTACTGAACAATATTTATTAGCTAAAAAAGCATTAGACGAGGGACAATGGTCAGAGGCCATACATGCTGCTTCTCAAGTACCCGATATTTTATATTGGCAGTCAAAAACAGATCAAATCATTGAGCAAGCCAAAGCCAAAATCGAAACACAAACAAATAATTTATTAGCTAGAGCTTATGAAAAAGCTGCTGTGAAAGATTTCAGTACTGCTTTAACTTATCTACAGCAAGTTCCTAAAGAAACTTCTGCTACTGATTTAGTCAAACAAAAATTAACTGAGTACCATCAAAAGCAACAAATAAGAGCTATCTTTTTGTTACAACAAGCTTATAACAAAGCAGAAATAGGTGAGTTTGAGACGGCTGTAAAATTCCTCCAGCAAGTCCCTCAAAATTCTTCTGTATATGCAACTGCTAAAGCCAAATTGGAAGAATATACACAAAAGCAACGTTTGCAAGCAAAGAATCAAAAGGTAGCCCCATCTAAAGTAATAGCTGCATTATCAAAAGAAACATCAACGCGGGAATCTTTTGACCCCAGCACTTTGCTACAGGAGGTTAACATTGCACCAAATGCAACATCCTTATAACTACTGGATAACTAAATTTTTGTCTGATATCATGTTCGCTTGAATACTTATACTGTTGCGTAGGCTGGTAATAGGTAATTGGTAATCGGTAATGGGAAAAACCAATGACCAACGGCGAAGCATAAGATTATAAGCAATTAGCTAAACTTGATATTAGTTAATTTTAATTATTACAATTGTTCAATCAGAATGAGGACACAGGCTAATGTGTCCTCAATAATTTTATTAAGGGCAAAAATTAGCTAAGTTGCCCATACATAGAAGCTTTTTTAAACAGTAAAATTGCAAGTTTAAATTGAACTTGGCAAGCGTAAATTAAAGGCGATCGCATCTAGATATGGTTCAAAAACAGCCAAATTTTCTAATTTATTGAACTTACCTGTTTGCGAAGCCGGGTTAAAAGCAGTAGCTATCACATAAAGTGCTTTGCCATCAAAAGTAACATAACCTAGATGTTGTTCTTGCACTCCACCTTGGCGCTGTAAACCGACAAAACCATAACGGAGTCCAGGAAGTTTACCAACCTGTACTTGTTGAGACGGATAGCTGGAAAAAGTGATGCGATCGCCATAACTACCTTGACGATCTTTCTCTAATCCAGCGTAGTATTCATTAACCCAAGTATTGAGTGCTGATAATAGCTGAGTTTGGTATTGGGGATTTTGGTAATCTATTTTTTTACTGGGATCTATACCAGCTTGAGTGAGCATCTTTTGAAAATTCGGCTGTTTTTCCAGTGGGTAAATCAGCATCTCTACCGTACCAACACGTTCTCCATTTGCAGAGATACATAGTAGAGGTGCATTACCATCACAAGGTGCAACTTGCCAATCTTTAGGGCTAGCAGTTTTCTGAGCAAGATTTTTCCAAATATTGTTGCCTTTAGGGCTAGAAGTCGTAGTTGGAGATGTTTGCACCACTGCTGGAGAATCACTATTTTTAGAAGAGCCAGAACCAGTAACCTTGAATCCTAAAGGTACTAAAACCAACAAAGCTACACCGATTATTACATGATAAAGTCGCAGCATTTTGACACAAGGAGTATATTAATAGTTACAAAATAAAAGTAACAATAAAATATTGAGATCGGTAAGGGATAATCAAAAAAAGCTAACGAATACAAATGATGAGAATGTACAGAGATTAAATAAACACAATATAAGAAAGTTTGTAGTGAGGACTGTAGCCATAACTACAAACTTTCCAAAGGGCTGAAACCCTTGCTAGAAAATGAAAATCACAGATTGTATATAATTTTAGTTCATATACAAAATACTGTTGTCGAAAACAGTGAATTGAATTTGATTTGTATGATTATTCATCTGATAAAATCTTTGAAATTCAAAAATTCACTAATTTAGCGTAGATATCGATGATGTGGATGTGGGTGAAGAGAATATTAATAATTTGATAGTGGTTAATTGTTTACTCCTCACACTCCTCATACTCCTCATACTCCCCACCTCCTCCCTAATTGTCACTCACTTTTCCTAACCAACGAATCTCCTGACTCTACATCAAACCAATGAATATTTTCATGTGGCAATGTTAACATCATCTCCTCGTTACTTATATTTTGGTCTGGGGGTAACAAAGCACGTACTGTCAAAGGTTCTGCTTGGGAAGCAATACTGACACTCACCAAATTGTGCATTCCCAAGTTTTCTACTAAAAACACACGACCTTTAATAATGTTTGTATCTCCATCTTGAGGAATACGAACGTGTTCTGGACGAATTCCTAAGACTATTTGTGGTGGAATTGTGGGAATATCAGGTAAGGGAATTTGAAAATCACCCAAATCACCCAGTATTGCATGGTGTCCCCGGCAAGGTAGGGTAAGCAAATTCATTTGTGGACTGCCCACAAAACCAGCTACAAATAAATTCGCTGGATGATTATATATGCGTGCGGGTGAATCTAGTTGCTGCACATAGCCGTTATTCAGGACTGCAACTTTGGTTGAAAGCGTCATCGCTTCTGTTTGGTCATGGGTGACATAAACCACTGGCACTTGTTGGGCAGCAAATATTTGCTTGATATCAGCGCGGACTCGTTCTCTTAATAGTGCATCTAGGTTACTCAAGGGTTCATCTAATAAATATACCTGGGCATTACGTACTAATGCTCGACCAACTGCAACCCGCTGTCTTTGTCCACCAGATAATTGCCCAGGTTTACGCTGCAATAATTCTTCTAAGCCGAGAATTTCTGCGACTTCAGCAACTCGGTGTTTAATTTTGGCATGAGGAACTTTTTTCAATTTCATTCCAGAGGCGAGGTTATCGTACACCGTCATGTGGGGATAAAGGGCGTAGCTTTGAAATACCATCGCCATATTGCGATCGCCTGGGCGCTTAAAGGTGATATTTTCGTTCCCAAGGATGATGTGACCGCGAGTGACTTCTTCCAATCCTGCAATCATCCTCAAAGTCGTCGACTTACCACACCCACTTGGCCCAAGCAAAGTCAGAAATTCATTATCATCTACGGTTAAACTAATGTCTTTGACTGGAACAACTTTAGGTGAGTAGGTTTTATTGAGGTTTTTTAATTCTAGAGTTGCCATGATACAGGGGATTGGGGATCGGGGATTGGGCATGAATTAGTGAACAGTTTGATTTGATAACTGATAACTGATAACTGATAACTGGTTAGTTGTCCTCCTTGTCTGCAATCTCCATTAACCCTTGACTGCACCAGCCGTTAAACCTTGGACAATTTTGCGCTGGAAAAACAAAACTAGTAAAACTAAGGGAAGTGTGCCAACCACAGTAGCAGCAGCAATTGGGCCGTAGGGAATTTCAAAGGTTGACGCCCCGCTAAGTTGGGCAGCTGCTACAGGAATTGTTTTCATGTCTTCACGAGTAATGAAGGTCAGGGCAAAGATAAACTCATTCCAAGCAAAAATAAATGTCAAAATTCCAGTAGTCACTAGGGCTGGAATAGTCATAGGCAATAAAATTTGGATGAGCATCTGCCAAGTGCTATAACCATCTATTTTGGCAGAATCTTCTAAATCTTTTGGTAGTTGTAAGAAAAAGCTACGTAACACCAAAATAGTTAACGGTAAATTAATAGCTGTATAAGGAATAATCAATGCTAGATAATTATTACCCAAATGCAACACTTGAACTATTTCTAACAGCCCTTGGAATAATAAAATACCAGGAAATAAAGTCACAATTAAAACACTTGCCAAGATAAATTGATTACCTCGAGGGCGTAACCTTGCCAAAGCATAGGCAGCAGGCGCACCAATGGTTAAAGCAAAAGCTGTAGAGATAAAAGATACAAAAGCACTGTTTAATATATAACGCCAAAAAGGACGACGGCTAAATAAATTTATGTAATGATTCAGTGTTATGCGTGTAGGAAAATAAACTGTAGGCACTTGGGAAATATCCTGATTCACCTTGAAAGAAGTCAGAATTTGCCACATGATAGGTGCTAAACAGAAAATCACCACAAAAGCGATCGCAACCCAAAGTAAAATGCGTTTTCCAGAATTCTTTGTCCTAGCTTTGTGTTGGGGATTAGTAGTAAATTCTTCGCGAATAGCACTCATAAAAGTAGTTAGTAGTTAGTGGGTAGAGACACGAGGAACATCGCGTCTGTACATTAATAGTTAGTAGTTAATAGTTATTTCCCACTCCTCACACTCCACCCTTACCTTAAGCCGCTACGCGTCTACACCCCATCACCCCATCACCCCATCACCCCATTCCCTCCTATGCTCCTGGTTTAAAATAATCGAGGAGGCGATCGCCAGAATCGGCTCGAATTAATGCCACAATAACATCAGGTAAAGCTGCCAAGCTAGGATAAACAAGATAACGGGATTGCCAAATGGGGTGAAACTTATCTTTGTAGGCGTGCAAACCCTGGAAATTATAGAATCGCTCAAGATGCTGATAAAGATAGTGTAATGTCTTCTCCAGACGTCTTGACTGTTGAGTTTCACCAACTCCTGCTAAAGCAGACAGACCCAGATTAAAACTATCGTAACCCTGTTCCTTATAGTGTTGGAACATAGAAATAAATAAGAAATCCATTGTACCGTTTTCTATCGACTTGCGGTGTCGCATTAAGTCATTAGTGATTTCATTGAGTTGGTACTCAGATACAATGTTGGCAAAAGCAATAATTTCACCGTGAGAAGACTGTACCACAGCAATTTCACACTCCTTCAGGTAAGTTTCGTCAAACCAACCTAAAGAAAAATGCTTTTCTGAACCTTGCACCATTTGCAACCACTCGTCACTGACTATTTTTAACTGGCGCAACAAGTCATCAGCAATAGGTGGTTGGTAGAATCTGACCTCATACCCTAGCTTCGTCATGCGATTTAGGGCGCTACGGAGGTTTTTACCTGCTTTTCCTTGTAAGGTAAAGCTTTTGAGGTCAACAATCGCTTCTTCTCCAATTTTTAAAGCTTGAAATCCCAAAGACATGTATAGGTTAATGTCATCAGGTAAAGTTTGGTAAAAAGCAGGATACCAATCGTTACGTTGGCAAAATTGCTGAAAGGCAATTATTGTCTCTCTGCGGTCTGCAATCGGCCCGATGGGATCTCCTAAAGCGATCGCACCTCTTCCTTTAGGAACATAAGCAATTACACTCTGATCAGAAGGACTAAAAAAGTAACTTTTATCACTTAATAAAGCAAATGCGGCTAAAGAAGAACATCCGTAATTTTTGACAATTTCTCTGGCTTTTTGTCGTTGATTAAGGGTAGTTAAATCACGTAAAAATACTGGACGCAATAGCATAATTAATGCATAAATAAAAGTACTGGCTGCAATTATGTATATAGAATTGGCAAAGAACTCACCAAATCGCGTTCTTGGTTGCAGTCCAGCATTATCTTCAGTAAAGAACATTGCTAGAGTTTGAAGTATGGCATCTCTCAAACTAAAATTCACTGAAAATTTGTTGTCTAACAAGTAAAATCCGATAGTTCCATATGCCAAAGTAAACAGTAAAGCAACAATTAATACCCGTACTCCTTTAGCAATTGAAGGACGGTCTGACTGGGCTGTAAAAACATGACGCATCATAATTAATTGCACCAGCAGTAACCCAGACAGCAGGCTTTCTTCATAGTCCAAACCCTTGAGTAAATGGCTGACAATCGAAATAACCAACAAGCCAATGGTCAGTAACCAAGCAACACGTTTGCGACGCAACAAGTTAGTAGCAAGTGTGAATAAAACAAATCCAGTCAAAGCTGCAAATATGTGACCACCAGCACGAATTTCAAAAGGTAAAAATTCCTTCAATAAAAAATTCCGACCATAGAGATTGGGTGTCACTGCTGATACTAAGTTCACCACTGCGACCAAACCCGTAAGCAGTGCTGCACTCCACAGTCCAATTCGAGTTTTTAAGTCATTTGTCATTTGTCAATGGTCATTTGTCAATGGTCATTGCTTTTTCCCCGCATCCCCGCCGCCCCTAGTCCCTAATCCCCACCAGGGGCCGGTGAGTTCCCCGCGTCTTCCACTCTTCCTTGTCTGGTTTGTCCCTATCTCCCCATCTGCTTCTTAAACTGTTCTCCTACATAGGTAAGCGAATCCTTAAGATGCTTATGAAAATAGTTCCAACCGATATCGGGCCCAGATAAACCATGTCCTCCAGGGAAAGCATAAAACACATTTTGTATACCCAACTTGTTTAAGGTTTGATGGAAGGTTTGAGTAGAAGCTAGTAAATCCCTATCATTTTTCCCAGCATCTAAATATACGCGGAGTTGCTTTCTATCTGCGGCTGATAATTGTTGCACAATTTGTTGGGGACTATTTTGTGAACCACTGTCATCAGTAAAGTAACCACTGTGGCTAAACAAAATGTTGAAGTTTTTCAGATAGCGTAATCCAATATTAAATGCTCCCCATCCCCCAGAAGATATACCGCCCATCGCCCAAAATTGTGGTTCTTCTAGAGTACGATAGCGTGACTTGACATGTTGGACTAATTCTGAGCCGATCAAAGTCCCTACTTTTCCATTAGGCCCATCATAATAGTTGGGGTCATATAAAGGGCTAGAACCACGATTATCGTTACCATCTGGTGTAATTACAATTGATGATGGTAATTTCCCACTTTGATAAAGTTCATGTAATATGTCTAAAATGGCATATTTGTCAACATAAGCACGGGCATCATCATGACCGCCGTGCAGTAGAAAGATAACTGGATAACGTTGGCGAGGATTTTTTTCATAGCCTGGAGGTAAAATCACGCCGTATTGACGGGCTTTACCCATTGCTTGGCTGTTGAATGTTTTTAATTGAAACTTTAGCCCAGTATTTGTTTGTTGTTGAGGTGGATCTAGCTGTGGCGCACCCAAAATGAATACATACCAGTAGCCACCTACTGTAAGAATTGCGATCGCGCTGATCATGCCGATGACAATCTTAGATAATTTCATTTTTTTAAAGTTAAATTATCAGCAGTATGTGCTGTTTGTGCTATCCGAAATTGTTCTCCTACAAAAGTCAACGAATCTGCCAAATGTTGACGCCAATAATTCCACGTGTGACCGCCAGGAAACTCATGAAACATGTTATGAATTTTCAGTTGGCTTAATACTTGAGTAAACTGTTTAGCTTCTTCTATCTCTTCGATATCTGATCTCCCGGTATCCAGATAAATTCGCAATCTTTGTTGTGCTTGAGGAGAAATATTTCTGATATGAATTATCGGGCTATTTTGGGGACCGCTTTGATCTTTAAAATAGCCGCTATGACTAAATAAAATTGAAAAATTATTTACATTATGTAATCCTACATTTATTGCACCCCATCCACCAGAAGATAGTCCTCCAATTGCCCAAAAATCGGGATTAGGTAACGTGCGATAGCGTCTTTGGATAATCTTCACCAGTTCAGACCCAATCGCAGTAGAAACATTACCATGAGGACCATCAATATATTGGGGGTCCCAGTAGGGACTAGAACCACGTTTGTCGTTACCGTCTGGTGTAATGACAATACTAGGTGGTAGTTTGCCTGTGGCATATAATTTTTGCAGGGTCATAAGTGCGTTTCCCTTTTGCTCTAACCACCAATCCTTAGGATTACCGTGTCCGCCATGAAGAAGAAAAATTACGGGATAGCGCTGGTTTGAGTTTTTTTCATAACCAAGAGGTAAAGATATGCCATAGGTGCGACTTCCTCCCATCACCTGGCTGTTGTAAGTTTCAATTTTGTAGGTGAGGGGAACAGCCAAATCACTGGCACTTGGTTGTGGTGGTAAAATAGAGAGATTTTTTACTGGTGCAACTGGCGACGGTTTGGCTTGTACGCTTTGCGAGTAATTGCAGCTGAGTAAAGTTAGGGCCGAAATCAATAGCAGAATTTGCGATCGTAAGTATTTCATCAAGCTAGTTTGAGTTTTAATAAAATTTAATTTTGTAAACTAATGTCTATCAGCAATTGAAATCATCCACTTAGCGATCGCATCATTTACTAAGTCCGCCTGTTCTGCCATCACTAAATGTCCCGCATTCGCAAAGTGTAAATGAGTACTGTTAACAAAGTGTCTCGCTAAATCATCTCCCATCTGGCGAGTAAACATTGGGTCTTTGCCTGCGGTAATCACTAAAACAGGAATGTGTAAATTTTTTAGCAAAGGGTGACGGGCAAAAAAGTTATAGTCCCAAAATATTTCTAAGGCTTTGTAGGAACTGAAATCTTTAGGAACTGGATTTTCAGCAAAAAACAGTTCCATGACGTGATTACGGTAAGAGGTAGAGAAAAAATTGGTTATTTGCTGCACACCAGGCAGATAGTAAAGATACCTTCCCCCAAACGCCATAAACTTCATCAAGGGAATTTCCCACCAAGGTGCTAAGTCATGAGTACCACCAGCAATAGCAATTAGACCACTGACTGGATAGTGCTGGGTAAACTCTAAGCCAATCGGAACTCCATAACTGTGGCAGCACAGTATGGGCGAATCAATGTCAAAATAGTGCAATAATCGCTGCAAATCTCGACAATGCCGCCCTATGGAGTAGTGTCTGTAAGGACTAGACTGGCCGTGTCCTGCTAAGTCGTAAGCTAGAACTTGCCAACCTTGATTCTGGACAAATTCGTATTGAGAACGGAAATTAAAGCGGTTTCCTGTACCTCCGTGAATAAAAACCACAGCAGGAGTTGCACCTGGACTATGGCAGACTTGTAAATTTACCCATTGGCGTAGATGAATTATTGAACCGTCTAAGGCATCTTCAATCATAGTCATCAGACTACTTAACCTAACGACTTGCTTATTGGTAAATATTTCTTGCAATTCAAAGCTTACGCAAATGATGTGTCAATAGCGTGTCAATGCAATGGAAAATTTGCGACTGGTTGTAAGGTAAAAGGCAGAAGATAGAAGCACTAATTTTCTTGTCTTTCTCCTCACTCTCTTTTACTTATGTCCAAAAAACCTAAACTCAACCTCAGTTCTCTATTTGGCTTGTTGCTGCTTGTGCTTTCTCTATGGGCTATTAGTAACGAACTGCGCGAGTATAACTACCATGATGTATTGAAGAATTTAGCAGCAATTCCAAAAAATCTCTTAGTTGTGAGTATCGGGTTGACGGCCCTTGGCTATTGTGCGATCGCATTCTACGATATTTTGGGGTTTAAATATATTGGCTTTTCCCTGAGTTGGAAAAAGATTGCATTGACTAACTTTATAAGTTCTGTATTTAGCAATACAATTGGCTTTGCCCTGCTAACTGGTAGTGCAATCCGTTATCGTTTTTACTCAACTTGGGGCATATCATCGTTAGCGATCGCCCAAATCATTGCTTTTGTCAATTTTACCTTCTGGTTGGGAATGTTTGCTTTAGCTGGGTTTATATTTCTTGCTAATCCTTTAACTATTCCCACTCAACTGCATTTACCTTTTGCTACCGTGCGTCCTATTGGTATCATTTTTCTGCTATTAATCATCACTTATTTATTAGGAAGTCTGTTTATTAAACAACCTTTAAGGATTCACTCTCATGAGTTTAAATTTCCTAGTTTTAAAATATCTCTTGCTCAAATAGTTGTTTCTAGTTGTGACTGGGTATTTGCAGCAGCTGTTCTTTATATTCTATTGCCTGCAAATACATCTTTGTCCTATCTTGACTTTTTGGGAATCTATTTACTGGCGATGTTTGCTGGTGTTATCAGCAATGTTCCTGGAGGATTAGGAGTATTTGAAACTGTAATTTTACTGATTCTTTCTTCTCGAGTTTCGGCGGCGGCAATTTTGGGGTCATTACTGGCATATAGGGGGGTTTACTACTTTTTACCTTTTATCGTTGCAGCAGCTTTATTAGGACTATACGAACTACCTCTATTAAGATGGAGTACCTTTAGGAGGTTCTTCCACCACATGATTATAAAAATAAGGATTAGACCAAATTCCAAGAGAAAGTGAGGTTAATAAAAATAGCGATCGCCCACACTTATGTAACGCTTAAAAATGAACAAAATCAATGTAAATAAATACAAAAATTTGTAGCTTTTTTAGTAATTTATTGACTCATTCAGCAACTAAATAACAATATTTAGAATCTAAATTCATAAAATTTATAATTTATTAATTTATAACTTTTTTTATAACTAAAACATAACCGAACAATATCTATGGTTTAACCATTAGCTGTAAATATCTATATCTATAGATTCTGATTTGGAAAGAGATTTCCGTTTGTACTGGTGAGCGATCACCTACGATGACTATTGCGATAATATTTAAAGTATAATTAAACACAATGAAAGTTAGCAAAAATCAAGAATATCTACTAGGTCTGATACTAGCAACAGCCTTGAGTGCAAATATACAATCAGCTAGTGCTAGGACTACCAATCCAGTTGGTAACTTAAAAGATGGTGCAGCTTTATTACCTACAGGCCAGATCATCACACCCGCAGCAGCACCAGGTTCAACTTTTGCTCCTTTAGGCACAGAATTACGTGCAGATGATAATGCTGATGCTGCTGAAGCTGTAACCACTGCCCTCAGTCCTGATGGTAAAACTCTACTGATACTGACAAGTGGTTACAATCAAAATTTCAAGAATGAAAAAACAGGTGATACTTTTACTTATCCTGTGCTAGACCCCTTAACAGGGAAACCAACTGCTGTCAAAACACCAAAGGCAGAATGGGTGTTTGTCTATGACGTCAGTAGTGGTAGCTTAATAAAAAGACAGCAACTCAATATTCCCAATACATACAATGGTTTAGCTTGGGCCCCAGACGGTAAACGCTTCTACGTATCAGGTGGAATAGACGATCGCATCTATGTTTATGCGTTCAATGGTAAAGAATACGCACCAGATGCTCCTTTTATTTTACTGGGTCATAATTCTAACCAAAATGATCCTTTTCCTAAATACGATGGTGGTCTGTTAAAAGATACACCAGCAAAATCCATAGCGACAGGAGCAGTTGTAGCTGGTATTGCTGTTAGTAAAGACGGTAAAACTTTAGTAGCTGCTAATTTCGAGAACGACTCAATCTCAATTATTGAGACTACTACTCGTCAGGTAAGTCAGGAAATTAAGTTTTTTGTGCCTGGTAGTAAAGAAGCTACAGGGGAATTTCCTTTTGATGTAGCTCTTCAGAATACGAAAAGTGGTGCAGTTGCTAAGGTATTCGTCACCAGCCAACGCGATAATGAAGTACTTGCTGTTGATATTGCTTCTGGGACAATTACCCGTATCCCTGTAGGTGATCAGCCTAATAAAATGCAGCTTTCGCCTGACCAAAGTCGCCTGTACGTAGCTAACGGCAACAGTGATTCGATTTCTGTCATCAATACCAGTAACAATAAAGTTATTAAGAATATCTCCCTATCTCGTGCTGGTGACAAATACAAAGGTGCAAATCCTAACTCCCTAGCCCTCAGTCGAGATGGAAATAGGCTTTATGTTACCTTAGGTGGAGAAAATGCTGTTGCTGTCGTAGAATTGCGAAATGGTCGGGTGATTGGACGCATTCCCACTGGCTGGTATCCTAACTCTGTGAGCGTCAGTCAAGATAGTGGCAAACTTTATATTGTCAATGCTAAGAGTAGTAGTGGCCCTAACCCTTCAAATAGCCGGACAACACCAGCAGGACAAGCACGTAATACCACCTTTAGAAATGAGTATAATTGGGCCTTGGAAAAAGCTGGTATTTCAGTGATTCCAATTCCTCATCGGGCAATTTTAGCTACTCTTTCGGTACAGGTATACAAAAACAACGGTTTTAACAATCGTCGGTCAGACCCGATGATGAACTTTCTTCAGAATAAGATCAAGCACGTCATTTATATAGTTAAAGAAAATCGTACCTACGACCAAGTACTTGGTGACTTACCAATTGGTAATGGTGATCCAGAACTTACCCTATTTCCACAACGTATTTCGCCCAATCATCACAAACTTGCTCTTGAGTTTGTTACCTTTGATAATTTTTATGACAGTGGTGAATCTAGTGGTGTTGGTTGGAACTGGTCTACCTACGCTCGTACAACAGACTATACTGAAAAAACCCAGTCAGTTCTCTACGGTAACGCTGGATTTAATGGTTTAACTTACGATTACGAAGGAACTAATCGTAATACCATCCTTAACTTAGAGCAGACTTCACCTCAACCATCACCAGTAACTACCCGCGTTACCGGAGTGATAGATCCGTCTGGTAGTTCTTCCATCTTGCCTGGAAACACAGATGTAAATGCTCCAGAAGGCGATGGTGAACTAGAATCTAATGCTATTGGTGGTTACCTTTGGGATGCTGCATTACGTGCTGGGAAGAAGGTACGCAATTATGGTTTCTTTGTTGATAGTATCTACTACAACACTGACCAAACCGATCCTACAAAACCCATTGCTAACCCCGATCCTAACCAACCACCTTACATTCCCATCTCAGCAAAACCTGCTGCTGATAAAATTCCCCAAGCTCCAGTTGGCAAGGCTGTATTGCAAGATAAAACTGATATTTATTATCGGGGATATGATCAAAAGAACTCTGACATCTATCTATATAACGAATGGGCAAGGGATGTTGAAGAGCATGGTTTACCAGACTTGATGCTAGTGCGTCTGCCTCATGACCACTTTGGTGAGTTTGATAAGGCAGTAGCGGGACTAAATACTCCAGAACTGCAAATGGCAGATAATGACTATGCAGTAGGCTTGCTAGTAGAAAAAATTTCCCGTATGCCAGAGTGGAAAGAAACAGCCATCTTTGTGATTGAAGATGACTCCCAAAATGGTCCTGATCACGTTGATTCTCACCGCTCTCTAGCCTACATTATCTCACCCTACACCAAGCGGGGTGCGCTCGTTAGCACTAATTACAACACCGTTAGCATGTTGCGGACAATGGAGGACTTGTTAGGTATTGGTTATCTTGGTATGAATGATGCCAATGCGGAACCGATGTCAGATGCCTTCACCAAAAATCCCAATTTTGCTCCTTATGTAGCGGTTGTGCCAGGTAACTTATGTGCTGATCCTGTAGACCCAAACTTAGTACCAGCTTGTAAAGATCCAAATGCACAGAAGACAGCAGCCATGCCTATTCTTCGTGATCGAAAGTGGTGGGCCCAGAAAACTAAAGACTTCAATTTTAGAGTTGAAGACAAGCTAGATCCGGAAGAGTTCAACGAAATTCTCTGGACAGGAATTAAGGGAGATGATGTTCCCTATCCAGAGGAACGCAGTCGTGCAAACTTGCGGACAAACCGTGCTCAACTTTTGAAGCGCTGGCAATTAAGTGAAAGTGAAAATCACAAGTAAGTCTTCTGAAAACAAGTAAGAAGGATGAATTTTTCATCCTTCTTTTTTGTAAATGCTGATATAGCTTCAGGTTGTAAAAGTGTGAGGAGATCAAGTTAATAAATGAAAATTAATGTGAGGATATTTATACTCGCTAGCTCTGCTATTGGTATAGTCTTAATGACTGCAAATACAGCTTTTGCAGCAGCTCAGCAAGTAAAAATAAATAACCAAAGAGAAGAAATTCAGAAAAAAGACTTCCCTTTAGTTTCTAATCAAAAATTAGAAATCACGAATAATTTTGAAAATAGTGGCAATCACCCGATGGCTCAGGTGACATCAGTTTCTCAGTTTTCTGATGTCCAACCGACAGACTGGGCATTTGGCGCATTGCAATCTTTGGTAGAACGCTACAGCTGTATTGCTGGCTATCCTAATGGAACTTATCGCGGTAATCATACGTTGACACGTTATGAATTTGCTGCTGGTTTAAATGCTTGTCTTGATCGAATCAATGAATTGATTGCTACTAATACGGAAAGTTTAATAACCAAAGAAGATTTAGCAACCCTACAAAAGTTACAGGAAGAATTTGCTGCGGAACTGTCAACTCTGCGGGGTCGTGTGGATACAGTGGAAGCACACACTGCTGAATTGGAAGCGAATCAATTTTCTACCACAACCAAACTGCAAGGACAAGTTGTTGTTGCTTTAACTGATGTTTTGGCAGGGAATAAAATAAATGGGGAAGAAATTGAAGATAAAAATACAGCTTTAGGAGCGCGATCGCGTTTAGAATTTGTAACTAGCTTTTCTGGTAAAGACACACTCTTCACAAGAATTCAAGCTTCTAATATCAAAGATTCGGAACTTGGCACACCAGAAGGAAAATTCTTTTTTACAGAAGGAGAAGAAGAAGGTACAAATGATGCCTTACTTGATTCCTTGTGGTACAAATTTCCTTTAGGAGAAAATACTTCTGTGATCGCTATTGCCAATGAGGGTGATGCAGAAGATATTACCGAGACCATTAACCTTTTTGATGGAGATGGTGCATTTGGTGCTTTGTCAAGGTTTGGCACTCGCAACCCAATTTATTATCAGGTAAATGGGGCAGGAGTGGGAATCTCCCATAAATTCACTGAAGCTTTGGAACTGAGTCTAGGCTATTTAGCAGAAGATGCTAATGATCCAGAATCAGGAGATGGTTTGTTTAACGGGCCTTATGGTTTGCTAGCGCAGCTAACAATTGAACCAAGCGAAAACTTGGAAATTGGCTTGACGTATATCAATTCTTACAAAAGAACAACAGATACGGGGAGTAATGCAGCTAATTTGAATGTGGAATCTCCTTCAGGAGTGAACTTTACTGAGGTACCATTCTCTAGCAATTCCTATGGTGTAGAAGCATCCTTCCGTGTTGCTCCCAAAATTACCTTGGGTGGTTGGGTTGGCTATACTAGCAATCGTACCTTATCTACATTGGGAGGTAGAGTTGACCGGGGAGATTTCCAAACCTGGAATTATGCTGTTACTCTCGGAATTTCCGACTTAGGCAAGCAAGGAAACTTGATAGGATTGATTTTTGGTATGGAGCCGAAAGTCACTAGTTCCAGCATCAGTGAATTGCCTGAAGACCAAGATACTTCCTATCACATTGAAGGTTTTTATCAGTATCAATTGACAAATAATATCACGATTACACCAGGCATAATCTGGCTAACAGCACCTGATCATAACTCTAATAACAACGATATAGTAATTGGTGCTGTGAGAACCACCTTAAGTTTCTAAATAATTTCAGCTAACCTTATAAGGTCGCATCATAATGATGATGCGATCGCCACCTATTCAGAACGTGTATCCCAACAGAAAAACTGAGAAAATCGATAGATTCTCTCAGTAACGAGGTAGAGGCTTTTGAGTAAGGTAGAGTCTAATTTGTTGGAAATCCCAATTGTGATACCAAATTTCCTTTGTGATTAACTCTGGGGATTTAGTAATTTTTCGTACAAAACCTTACCTGTAATATCGTGAATACGTACTAGTAATTGACCTTGAGAATTCACCTCTGCCAAGCCAAAGGAATGCAGGTTTGGCGGTGGTAAATTTTGGGGAAGTTGAGATGTTGCGGTTTGCGGCGCTCTTACGTATTCATACTTGGGACCAAAACTAGGATCGAGTTCATTTTGACCAAAAGCACCTGCGTGGATTGGACCAACTACAAACTCCCAGAAAGGATTAAAGTCTTTAAATACAGCCCGTTCTGGTTCATAGGAAATAGCTGCTGCATAGTGTACATCTGCCGTAATCACAACGACATTTTTGATCCCTTCATTTTTGATAAATTGCAGCAATTGACTAAGTTGGACTTCCCGACCTAAAACTTCTGGTGAACCTTGACCCCAAGCATCGCGATCGCTCGTTGAGCCTGTGACAATAGAAAAAGGATCATCTGATGAAATGACTTTCCAAGTTGCTTGGGAAGCCTTTAAACTTTTTTTCAGCCATTCAAATTGTTCTTGTCCCAGCATCTCTATGCCATTGGGATTACTGTTCTCAGTGTTGGGTCCTCTATAAGACCGCTCATCTAACAAAAACAGTTCGAGATGCTTACCATATCTATACTTGCGGTAAATCTTGTCACCACGAATCGGACTATATTCAAACAATGCTTGCTTGGCCCTTTCTGCGAGAACATCAGCAGATAGTCCATTGTAAGGTGCTTCTGTTAAAATCTCGCCCGGATACCAGTTATTGACAGCTTCGTGGTCATCCCACTGGATATAAATAGGAGTTTGTGCCAAAAAGCGTCGTAATTTATCGTCCTCTAGGTTATATTTCCAGTTTTCTCGAAATTCTGCCAAAGAGACTGCTTGAAAATCTTTTGGAGGATTATTCACCCAAGTACCGCCCCCAACTTCCACAGGGATGCCTTTTTGGCTGGGAATCTCGTTATCAGCGTAGATGTTGTCACCAAGGAACACGGCAAAGTCTAGCTCAAACCTACGCATCACCTCAAAGGCGACATATCCTCCCTTGATGACATCACCTTCAGTAGTAGTAATTTCTAAGTCGGGGTTACGGCCCCAGCCTTGACCAGCTAAATCTGCTAGCCAGACAAACCGGACTGGACGCGTTTGCACGGGAGTAGGTGCGGTGCGAAAAACGCCAACTCCACCTTGTCGGGCTTTGTTCTGACTATCTTCCCAAAGCACCCGGTAGTAGTAAGTTTGGTTAGGACGTAATCGGGAAATGTCAACTTTGCCAGTATAGTCAGTGTTCTGGCTTACTTGTGGGCCTTTCACAGTCTGCACTAATTTTCGGAACCTACGCAATGTAGTTATTTCCACCACAAGACGAGCATTAGTTTCAGCATTGTTACGCGCCCAGATGATCGCACTGGTGTCAGTTACATCTCCTGATTGTACTGTGTCGCCTTCCTCAGTAGTAAATTTTGCCAGAGCTGGTTTAAGCCATTTAGACCCTATAACGAGACTGGCAGTGATCGTACTGAAAGCTAAAAATAAACGTCGACTGAGGCGAGTTTTCATATTTTTAATCAGTAGCTAAGTATGCGATCGCCCAAACTTTGAAAAGGAAGAAACAGTTTACAGATGCACCCAAAACCGTATGAAGAATTTAGCTTTTACCTAGCCAAGGTCCCCAAATACAATACGTAATGCCAGGATTTTGCATGTTGACAAACAATGTCTGACCATCTGGAGAAAAACAGGCCCCAGCAAATTCGCTTTCGTTGTAGGCATTACGTGCAAACTGATAAAGTTCTCCCTTGGTGTCCACACCAACAACAAATTGTTCACCACCGCCATCTTCGCAAAGGAAAAGGTCTCCGAAGGGAGCTACAGTAATGTTGTCAGGCTCATCAAGTAATTCTCCACTCGGTGCAGCTTCGACTAGCAATGTAACTGTTTCTGCTTTCGGGTCATAAACCCAAACCTGACCGTTACCTACCGTACTATCTACAGCAGGAGGGCCACCTTGAGTAGCAACAAAATAAATTAAACCCTTAGCATACCAGGCTCCCTCACCACGGTAGAAAATTGCCGCGCCTTTAGATTGGGCTTCGTAGCGGACTCCTAATCCCTGGGCTTTGTCCTCGACGTCTGGATCAGGATTCTCAATGGGAACCCACTCTACTTTTAGTGGTACACCAACAGGAACCAACCCAATAGTACCGGCACTATTAGGATTATTTGTCGTGTTGAGGGTAGGCTTGTCTACAACTTTTAGGGCATAAAGCTTGCCACCTTGGACTAACTGTCCAGGTGCATTTGGCTTACCTACAGCAGGAACGAAACGATAAAAACAACTATCTCCACGGTCTTCTGTTTCGTAAATATACCCAGTTGCTGGATCTACAGCCACAGCTTCATGACTAAAGCGTCCCATAGCTTTCAGAGGTATGGGGTCTGCCAAACCAATTTCTGCATTAGCGGGAACTTCAAAGTTGTAACCATGCCGTACAACACCCACATCACCTTTGTTGAAGGTTTCTTCACAACTGATCCAGGTTCCCCAAGGTGTTGGGCCTCCAGCACAGTTACGAATTGTGCCAGCCAAAGAAGCATAATCTCTGACCAATCGCCGGGCTGGCCCAACTACCAAGGTAGTAGTACCACCTGCATTAATTTGGTCATATTTCTTCTCAGATGGTGCAATCACTCCACTGGTATTACCAAACTTATCCTCATCTGGACTTAGTTCGTGGTTCCGAACCAGGATAGTAGTTCCTCTGGGGCCAACAAAAGTTGCCATGCCATCATGGTCTCCTGGAACAGGATTACCATCGCTCATGGTTTGACCAACAATTGAGATCGCAGTGTAATTAAACCCTGGAGGGAGTTCCAACAGTGGAATCCGACTGAGATCACCGATGACGGTACTGGTTAATTCTCTGTAGTTTACAGGCAGCTTGGGTTTAAGCGTACCATAACCGATACCAGTTCTTGCTTGACCACGGGCAACTCTGGCATAGAAAGCTTCTAGGGGAGAAACCACTGTCACACCAGCAGCAGTTACACCAGCCAGAGATAGAAACCTACGTCGTGAAAAAGACACTTGCTCTGAATCCTTGTGATTTCACTCTTTTGAGGTGAAATCTATCAATCCCTGGTTAAATTCAAGTGAAGCGATAGTTAAATAACCCACTATTTTTACATTGCGAGAATTTACATAGTTTAAAAAAAAATTAATAAGCGACAATATGAATGAAGACCCCACGCTCTTTAGCTTCATGAATGCAACCTAATTCTCTGTAAACGATAAAATACTTAGCTGATACCCTAGTTTTGGATAGTCAAGCATGGTATACAGCAAAAGGGAAAAAGAAAAACTCTTTCCTTGAATTTCTTTCCCTATCCTTTTTCCAACTTCTATATGAAGTCTGTTAAACTTCTCAAATGCTAAGTTCCAGCTATGAGTATTGCTAAATTATTCGTGAAAGACAAGATCCCCGACATCTCAAAGAAGTTGGGGATTTGGGCTTTGCAATGATCACAAATCATATAGGATTGCTATATTAATTGCTGAAGTAGAAAACTATTTTGTGGAACCCTGATAGTTCTGAGTCTGTTTGCAAAAATCAATTAACAAAAATTGTGTTTATTTACTATAAATTGAAATTGCGTGTATAATAATTTACATTATTTTAATAATTTAGTTTAAGTTAAACGTTTATTCATGTTAAATTGTGATACCGAAGCCAACAAGTTGTTGTAATGCACAAAAAGGAAATTTACAGATGTTTAGGCAAATTTCTCATCAGAGAAAATTTTTGAAAGCTTTTGATCAAAGGGTAATAAATATACTCTATAAATTGGGTACTATTTTGGAAATATGGCGGATGAGATTGTTAGAGTCTATCCCCTTTTTAATTGCTTGTGCTGTATTTTTAAGTGTAATAAGTCTGAAAAGCCCTATTCTGCTTTTTTGTTTAGTTTTTGGTAGTTTAATCGCAGTTGTCATGCATACAATAGGACAACAAGTCAATCTACCAAAACGATATATTATCTCGTTACAAATGTTAGGGGTAGCTATTATTTTCAGTGCATTTTGGTTAGACTATTTTGCAGACCCAGCACAAGCGCAGTTTTTTAAAAAAGCTGAAGATTTTTTCAAAAATACCCTAACCCAAGGTGCGACGACAGGCAGCAATACTCAAGCAGCAGTTGGTCTAGTATTTAATGTACTACGCGCTCTTTACTTACTATATATAGCTGTTTCTCTAATTGGTGTGATTAATGCAGTTCGGAAAGATGAAGACTGGCAAAGTGTTGCTAGAACTCCCTTATTAGTTGTTGTTGCGGTCACTATTGCTGATGTACTTACTGGCTTCGTTATTGGTGATTCAAACAGTAATAATCAATAAATTATGAAAATATGAATCAAATCTAGAAATTCGCCATGTCTCAAGAATCAGATAAAGAATTTCGACCAGTAAATCAAATTTTAGGGACTCAACCTTCACTAGGTCCAATTCCTGCTGATCAAGTCTTGCCTTGGACAGTAATAGCCTTAACTTCCTACTTTATCATCAATGGAATTTTTGGCGGCATCTTTAGAGATGAGTTTCAAAAATGGTTGTGGACGTTGCTTATTACTGCTTGGGGAATGGCGACTTGGTGGATCTTAACTGGTGGTAGGAGTTGGCGCTTTTTAAGTAAATTTATTGGGGTTCCCACTTGGACTAGAGGCTTTGCTCGTTATCAAAGCTTACTGGAAATTAACCATGAAGCAAAAAATCGGAAAACAAAGCGTCGGCGGCGCCGGAAGTGAAACACGATTCACACCCTTTGAAGACGCTTTACATCTAGCAACAATGCTGCGTATATCGCTTGAGGGACGCGATATCGGTGCTTATACTTTGACAAAAGGAAACCAAAAAGATAGGTTTTGTTTCGTTTTTGGTTTTGACTGTCAAGGAATTCATACGACGTTAAGACCAGAACAAATCAATACAATTCTGAATAATATTGAAGCTGGCTTAAAAGATATTCCTGAAGGTGAAAGAATGACTTTACACTTAGGGTCTTTTAGTTCAGATAAACAGCGACAAAAAGAGTTAGCATCTCTTGTTAAAAAATCTCCATCGCCAGATATTAAATATTTATTGCTTTCCGAAAGAGCAAGGGTTCAAGAATTAACTCGTTCCGGTATCCGTAAACCAAAGTTTTTGCGAATTTATGTAACCTATACAATTGAACCAGATGCTGCCAATACAGATGATTGGATAGAAAAATTATTAGCTAAAGGTGAAACTTGGTGGTTGAAATTTAAAGGTGATTTAGCAGAAGTAGAAAACCAACGCATTGAAACGATTATTACTAACGCTTATAAAAATGGTTTTTGTCGTTGGGAACAACTTTTATCGAACAAAATGGGGTTAGAGATCAAACCTCTAAATACAGAAGAATTATGGGGAGAGATTTGGAGAAGATTTAATGATACCCAACCAATAGATGTTCCCCAATTGTTGACTTTAGATGAAAATGGTCTACATGAACAAGCTAACTCAGACTTAGCTAGTACTAGATTACTAATTGAGAATATACACAGTACGACTTTGCTAATTGAGTCTGATGTACCTAGTGCCGATCGCCGTTGGGTTCATGTTAACAATCACTATATTGGTGTCATGACTTTTCTCGAAAAACCTGGTGGTTGGCCGAGTAAAACTGCTCAATTACGTTATCTTTGGGAATTTTTAGCGAGAGAAAATGTCATAGACACAGAAATTTTTTGTCAGTTGAGTGCAGCGAATCCAGCAATAGTCAAAACTACACTGCAACGGGTACTAAAGCAGTCAAATATGACGGCTTTGTTAGCACAGGAAAAAAGTAGAACTATCGATGTCAACGCTCAATTAAAGTTAAGAAAATCCGTAGCAGCACAAGAGCAATTATACGAGGGAGCAGTACCGATTTATGCAGGTATAGCTATTTTAGTGCATCGTCCGAGTGTAGAGAGATTGGATGAAGCTACAAGATATATCGAAAACTGTTTTCAACGTCCAGCAAGGGTAATTAGAGAAACAGAATATGCTTGGAAAATCTGGTTGCAGACTCTGCCGATTGTGTGGGAGACTCTACTCGCTAGACCTTTTAATCGACGTCAGTTGTATTTAACAAGTGAAGTCCCAGGATTAATGCCTTTGGTGCTAACTAAAGCAGGCGATCGCGAAGGTTTTGAATTAATTGCCGAAGAAGGTGGAACACCAGTTCATTTAGATTTATTCAACCAACATAAAAACTTAGCACTATTTGCTACCACTCGTGCTGGTAAATCAGTATTGGTTTCAGGGATTTTAACACAGGCTTTAGCTCATAAAATTCCTGTAGTAGCATTAGATTTTCCCAAACCCGATGGTACGTCTACCTTCACCGACTACACATATTTTATGGAGGGAAAGGGAGCGTATTTTGATATTTCCAAACAATCAAATAACTTATTTGAACAGCCGGATCTGCGCTTGTTGAATCCAGAAGAACAACGCGATCGCATGTTAGATTATGTCGCTTTCCTCGAATCCGCTTTGATGACAATGGTTTTGGGATCATCTAGCGAGAATCAGCTACTATCGCAAACAGTGCGATCACTCTTAAACCTAGCATTAGGAGCCTTCTTTACTAATGAAAGTATTAAAGCACGATATCAAGAAGCGATCGCAGGTGGATTTGGCAGTTTAGCTTGGCAGAAAACCCCAACATTAAGAGATTTTCTCTATTTTTGTTCGCCAGAACATTTGCAACTAGAATCGATCGCAGGTAGAGTTGAAGACGCCTTAAATCAAATTCAGCTGCGCCTGCGATTTTGGCTTTCTAGTCGCGTAGGTAAAGCAATTTCCGCACCTTCTAGTTTTCCTACCGATGCCCAACTTTTAGTTTTCGCCTTGCGGAACCTTGCAGATAATGAAGATGCAGCAGTGCTATCTTTAAGTGCTTATTCCGCAGCATTACGCCGCGCCTTAAGTAGTCCTGCTTCCATATTCTTCATCGATGAAGCACCAATTCTTTTTGAATTCGACCAAATTTCTGATTTAGTAGGAAGAATTTGTGCCAACGGTGCCAAAGCTGGTATTAGAGTCATCCTCTCAGCCCAAGACCCTGATACAATTGCCAAATCTAAAGCATCATCCAAAATTTTACAAAACCTAACTACACGATTAATAGGTCGAATTCAGCCAGTCGCTGTTGATAGTTTTACCAACATTCTCAAATATCCTCGCGAAATAATTGCCCGCAACGCAACTGAAAGCTTTTTCCCTCGTAAAGAAGGAATTTATAGCCAATGGTTATTAGATGATAACGGGATTTATACCTTCTGCCGCTATTACCCAGGTTACGAACAATTAGCAGTAGTAGCTAACAATCCCCAAGAACAAACTGCACGTCAAAAAGCCATGCAGACCCACAAAGATAAATATGAAGCGGTTTCTGTATTTGCACGTCAATTAGTAGCATTACTACGAGGTTAACTGGACTTATTTGTAGTAAAAGCTAAACCCCTGACTACAAACCTAAACGCAAACAGACAATCCATCTGTGTCCATCGGTGTGCATCTGTGTTCGTATTAAAAAAAATCTACTTCACCCAATAAAAAACCTAAATTATCCAAAGTAATTATGAAAAAAATAATCTTGCTTGCAATACCTCTTTCATTCTTAACAATCCTACCAGCAATGGCAGACCTTGGTCAAGTTTGGACAGACTTTCAATCTTATGCAACTGATTTACAAAACTACCTGAGAAATAACCTTACAGAAACACTACAACCAATAGAATCAGAAGCTCAAATTGCTATTGATAGTTCCACCGGAGAATTAAACATACCCAACCCCAACGCAGCGGTCGAAATCATTCGTGATGGGACAATTTGGTACTACACTTCCGCAGATAAATTTGATAATAATTCGACGGTGAGAGCAAATTTAGTTAGCAATGAACTTAATCGCTTAATTACCCGTGGTGCAGCATCTGGGCTACTTGGTACAAATGGACAACTGAGGTTAAAAACAAAACTAGAATCAACCGAACAAACAATCCAAACAATTGCAGGTTTTAACGAGGAAAATGAAAAACTTCAAGAAGATATAAATAATCAACTTGAAAGTTTTAAAAATGCAATACCTGATCCTGTTCAAAACGCATTAGCTAATATCACTTCACTTTTGGGTATTGGTCAACTGAACTTTTTACTACAAAATAATAAAATGCAAGAGGAAGAAGTCAAAATAACAGGCGAACATTTAGCGCAAACAATGCAAACAAATCAATTTTTACAATACTCCAATTTAAATTTAGCAAATATTTCCCAACAAGTAGAAGAAAATAACCGCGCGCGGAGAGTAGATAATGCTACTGAAGCATCTAGATTATTAAGAAATTCTTCACAAGTAGATTTATTTGGTAGGCAGTTTGAGCAATAACTAAAAACAGAATTTTGTCAAAGCTTAATCTCACCTGTGAGATAAATTAAAAGTAAAAAAATGAAAATTATTTTTTCCCACCTTCATTTTTCATCCTACTCTACGAGAAGCCGCTTACACGTCTACATCTTTCATCCTTCAAAAATTTTTGCCCAATCTAATATCCCTGATATTCCCGATATTCTCAGCAGTGGCTTCACAACTGCCAAAAGTATTTCAGAAAGTTGGGAAAATCAATGGCTAGACTTATTACAAAATAATACTAGCGAGAATTTATATGGAGCATTAACAAATCTAGGCGTATTTTTCGCAGTCGGCACGCTATTGTTTTTCATGATACAATGGCTCAGAGATGTTATCTATAGTGAATATTCCCGTCCAATTTCTGCTTTGATTTGGCCTTTTGTAGTGGTAATACTATTAACCAATACAGGAAGCGGTAGTGTATTATCTAATCTCACACTGGGAATTAGAAATTTCATCAACACAGTAAATCAGCAAGTAATCACCACAGCAGATGTTAATAGAAATTATCAGCAAGCATTAAGTATGGGTGTTGCTGAGGAAGTAGCTGGATCTGTGCTGCGTCCTTGCCAGTCATTAACAGGCGAACAACAAAATCAATGTTTTCAAAGAGCCAGAGAAAAAATAGAGATTCTCTGGCAAACTTATAGAGACTTATATGGTGATAAAGTTTGGATTAATCGCCTAGAAAGTAAGATTAATCAGATCGCATTTAGCACAAATAGCGTACCAGAAAATACATTTAATTCTTTCTTAGGTTCCACAGTCCAGACTAGTATTAAAAATTTTCTCATTTCCTTACAATACGCATTTCAAAATTTAATCGAAGCTACGATGTTGTTAGTAGCGACTTTAGGACCATTAGCTGTGGGGGGTTCTTTGTTACCTGTAGCTGGTAAGCCGATTTTTGCTTGGATGACAGGATTTTTATCGTTAGGAATTGCCAAAATTTCTTTCACAATTATTGCCATATTAACCGCCACGGTAATTGTCAATGGCCCTGGTGAAGATGCTAGTGCTGACCCCGATTTAATGTGGTTTATGATTTTTTTGGGAGTCTTAGCACCGATAGTATCTTTGCTTTTAGCTGGTGCAGGAGGATTTGCAGTATTCAATGCAATTAGTAATACAGCGACGTGGGCAAAAGAGAGGGTATAAATGGTACGCCTATTAGAGAAAAAACAAAGAACAGTAAATCTTTTAACGACATTTGCGATCGCAACTTTAGGTTTGCAGATATTAGCCCTATTTTTATTGACATTACAAGGTTTAAAAATTCGTCAACTTAGTCTTAGAAAACCCGCTGCTTTTATACAATTAATAGCTGGTCAACCGATAACAGTTACTGATGACTTGGCAAGAGATCCTGAGGTAATTCGCCAATTTGTCAGTAAAAGCATGACCTCAATGTTTAACTGGTCTGGTAAACTACCAGCACAAAATGTTGAAGAAGTATCAAAACCCAAACCAGATTTAGGCATACTTATTCCCACATCCCAAGGAATTAGCAAAAAAGTTACCACTAGCAGTTGGATTGCTAGCTTTGCTATATCAGAAGACTTTCGCAAAGGTTTTTTGCGTGAAATAGCAGCGATGACACCGCCAGAAGTTTTCACTAATAATTCCAGTCAAGCAATAACCGCACAAATAGCTATTAAGCGGGTTTACCCTCCGCAAAAAATTTCACCAGGTAAATGGCGAGTGGGTTTAGTAGCTGATTTGATTCAGACAAAAAAATCAGATGGAAGAAAAATTATTACTCCCTTTAATAAAGATTTATTGGTGCGGGCTGTCGATTATTTTCCTTATCCGTTAGATGATACTACTAGTGTTCTGCAAAAGGCAATTTATGGTATCCGTTCGGAGAAGTTAGAAATTTATGAAATTCGGAATTTGTGTTTGTTGGATCAGTATAACAATTTAAGTCAGGAGCAGTTACAGCAATGTGGAATTCAAAATCCGTCTGATAGTTTTGTGAGGTAAGTCAGCACAAATAAAGCTAACTAGTTGGGGCTGTCATTTGTCATTCGTCATTGGTGAGGGTTTGGTACATGTTTACTTTTCGTAACTCGCGTTATGTTTATTCCTACCGACTTACTTAGATAATTGGCAATTATGTCTTTAAAACCTGTGCCAGATCACAAAAAATATCTTGTCTTCCTTCTGCCCTCTGCCTTTCTTCAGTATAGAGTTAATTATCAATGCAGTTACTTAAACAAGAAAATAAAAAGAAAAGTAGTATCTTGCCATTGTTTGCTGTTGTAACCTTTGGTTTAAATATTTTCACATTATTAATACTGATGTTCCACGGTTCCATGTTGCAGCAGCTAAGTAAGCAATTAACACCCCGCAGTTTAGTGCAACTTGCTGATGGTAGTGCTATTACGGTAGATCCGACGCAAAATTTAGAACGGTATCCAGATACTATCCGGCGCTTTGTAGGTGAAACAATAACCTTGATGTTAACCTGGTCTCAGGAGCAGCCACCAGAAACAATATGGGCAATTAGTTCGGAACTGTTAACTAGTGATGTAAAACAAAAATTTCAATCAGAAATTATTAATGCGAATACAGCTAATCAATTTGAAAACCGAGGTGCTGAAAGTGTTTTTGTCATCCAAAGAATTTCCCAACCAGTAAAAATTGCTGATGGGAAATGGAAAGTGGAGTTACAAGGTCATCAATTAATATTTAGCAATTCTGACAGGTTAGGCAGAGCGATCGCCTTTAATAAACAAATCTTAATCCAAGCAATAGATAATCAAAAAATCACATTACCTGATGTACCACTTTCTTGGCATTTAGCAGCTTACCGCCTCGGTGAAGCCAGACTAGAAATTTACAATATATGTGAAATCAAAGATAACAAATGTTCCTGATTAAACTATAGACTAAAGCTTAACTATGACTCGATATTCTATTCCTTCAGAAACTCATCCAGAAAATGTAGAAACTCCCATCAGTGATCATTATCAACCAGAACTAGGATTATCTGATTGGGAACTGCGAATGGCAAAATTGGTTGGCTTTGAACAAGAATCTCCAGTCACCGAAACACAAACAGAAGTAGGAGAAGATACAGCCAACTTACCACAATCATCTTCACCTTCTCCAGAACCGAAAGTTTCTACCAAGCAGTCCTTCTCATCCAATCCTTTTGCGAAGTTAGCCTTAGTAGGGACTACCACTTTCGCCTTAGTTTTAGTAGCTGGCGCTTTTTTGTCCCAATTGATGAGTGCTAGCAATCAAAAACCCAGAAAAACTAATATAGTTGCACCAAAAACGCCCCAAACATCCACTGAAACACGCTTGCAACAACTAGAAGGAGAATTAGAGACTTTAAAAACCAAATTAGCTTTAGCTGAACAAGCACAAGCTGTAAAATTAGCTCAGCAACAATTACGAGTTGGAAAAGTCAAATCGCCACAACCAACTTCTGGGGTGGAGACTGCAAGAGATAATAGACTTAGAGTAGCCCTGCAAAGAACACCTACACCTACAAAAACAGTTTACATGCCGCCACGGGTAATAACGCGTGTCGTCACAGTACCTCAAACTCCACCAAAGTCTACTATCTCAGAAGCAAGAGTTTCACCTTTACCTGTAGTTCCCACACCAGAAACACAACCAACAGTTCAATTTACTCCCGAACCCACACCAGATCCATTGCAGGAATGGGCAAGACTATCGAAATTGGGTAGTTATGGTCAAGTATTAGCGACTGCCACACCCAATAATACCCCCAACAATACTAATACAAGTCCTACTCCTTTAGCTGTCAATAATCCCAAAATCCCACCACGGGTAAATAATTCTCAACCTGAGGATAATACCCCAGAACAATCAACTTCTGTTGTTAGCCAAGCACAAACAAAAAGTCCAAAATCAGTACGAGTCGGAACGAGTGTGAAAGCAGTATTAGCTACTGCTGTTTTTGGAGAAACTACTAGATCAACTAATAATAGAAATAATCAAGATGATGGTGCGAAAAACGTATTTGTAGTCCGCTTACAAGAACCATTAAAATCTATAGATGGTGAGGTAGTATTACCAGCAAAAACTGAGTTATTAACTCAAGTTAACTCTATTTCTGACCAAGGTTTAGTGCAGTTAGATGTAGTCAAATTAGTAAGAGAAAATAATGGCAATTTGACAGAACAAAGTCTACCACAAAACGCCATACTAATTCGGGCCTCGGCAGGTAAACCTCTTGTTGCCAACCAATATAAAAGAGGGACATCCACCACGATGATTGATGCTAGCCAATTCGTATTAGGAGGTATTGGTAAAGCCGCAGAATTGTTTAATCGTACAGAATCGCAAGTCACGACAACTGCTACAGGTACTGTTGTAACGAACAGTAATCCCCGACGCAATCTCTTAGCTGGAATTTTGGAAGGTGGTGTGAGAACAGTGGTTCCGCAAATTACCCAACGTAATCAACAGGCAATTTCCCAAGCGATGCAACGCACTAACATTTGGTTTTTGCCAGCAGGCAAAGAAGTAGAAATATATATCAATCAAACTATGCAGCTATGAAAAATAACATCAACCTGCAATTCAAACCCCCAAATAACCCTCATCTCCTAACTCTAACTTCCTTGATTTTTGCAGGTGCAATCTTAATCATAGCAGGTCGTGCCTTAGCAAATAATGCTGTTCTCCGTTCCATGTTTTCTTGCCAAGCGCAAGGTTTAGGAGGAGTAATACCTACAATCAACGTCTGGTTTCAGCAAGGTACAAATTTAAGTTTTATTCCGGCGGGAGAAACAATTAAAAAAGTTTGGTTAAACGACCCATCCCAGGTAACAATGGATTTTGATGGGCCAATGTGTATGCAGTTTGGCCCAGACCGTAATAATAATGTCGGAGATTGTAAAAATTCAGCAGCAAATGTTATTCAACTCAGACGAATTAAAAAAATCAATATTCCTGGTCTACCCACCACTGATAAAACACTTTTAACAGTAGTTACTGAACAAGGCGGTAAAAACAAGCTATACACCTTTAACATTGTTTATGATACAGGGTCTCCAGAGTATCATACTTTAGCTATTTATCCTGACCCTCCTTCTCCTAGTTCAGCCCCTGCTTGCGTGAGAGTTGGACAGTCAAGAAATTGAACAGCCATACTCCTGTTGCTGATATTAGTAACAACGGCGTTAACCAATCACCCCAACGCACATATAAAGTCTGCGTCTGGCGACGATAAATTGTTTCAGCGTGAACCTCGTAGGTATTATGTTGCGATATCCATACTGTTCTACCGTGGGGATCTACAAAAGCTGAATATCCTGTATTTGTAGCCCGTACTGCCCATCTATCTGTTTCAATTGCCCGCATGATATCCTGGGCATGATGCTGTGCTGGCATGGATGCACTGTAATGAGCATCATTAGATGAGCTGAGGATAAACTGTCCCCCTGCTTGGGCTTGATAGCGAAATACTTCCGGAAAAGCAGACTCATAACAAATGCCTGCGATCGCACGACCGAAAGGCGTGTTAAAAATTTGATTTGGTGAACCAGGAACTTGGTGTTCATCCAAAGGTGACAAGCGACTAATAATACCCCCTAAAAGTTCTTCAAAGGGGACGTACTCACCAATCGGTACTAACTTTACCTTGTCGTAACGACTAAAAACCTCACCGTCACCTGTGACAGTCAGCAAACTATTTGTATAACTTTTTCCCTTTTCGCCAAAACCACCAATCCAAGCCACAACTCCTTGGGAACGCACTGCTGCCACTAAGGAACTACTTATAATGTGACGCTGGAAGAAAGGTAAAGCCCCTTCCGGTGTTAGTACTGCATCAACTCCTTGAGTCACTAAGCTTAGATACCCACTGGTGTATCCTTCTAAAGCGCGACGTAAGCCTTCTTGATAAAGTTTAATGTGGTTAGGAATATTACCTTGAATTATTCCAATCTTGAGGGCTGTGGCTGGTGGTTGAATTAGGGGGCGGGTGTATAAGCTAAGACCGAGTAGGTGTAGGGAGATTAGTAATGCTGTGGCGGTGATGAGATATTTATTAATGAACCGCGAAGACACGAAGGACGCGAAGAAAATTCCCTTTGCGTCCTTCGCGCCTTTGTGGTTTAAACACGCTTCTGCAATCAAGCCATTGACGGCGACGATCGCAGCTGTTACGGCATAAGGCCCTGAAAGTTGCCCAAGATGGATAATTACGAGATTATACGGGCTTTGTGTGTAGGAAAGAGAACTCCAAAATAAAGCTCCCCAACTCCATATAGCCTCGATGCCACACCACAGGGCTGTACCAATCAGAACACGAGCGTAGGGTTTTTGGATAGACTTACAAATTATCCTTATCCCTGTTGCCCACAACGCTACGGATGCAGCGCCCCAAAGGGTGATAAATATCCAGCAAAAAATAGCTATTGCTAGGCTTGCTAACCAAGGAACCCCCATCCATGTCATGGGGTGAATCCCTGTAATCCAGGATAGGGCTATACCGTGATAACCGATACCCCAGATTAAGGCCAAAAGAGGGGGAGATTGCTTTGGGCTGGATGTAGCATTAACTACCAAATACCAGAGAGGTGCTAAGGCTACCCATGCCAAAAACCAGGCATTGACTGGGGCGACGGTAAGCCCCATGAAAATACCACTTAATAAACAGGAACTGTAAAGGATAAAGTTTTTTCTTGGATACTTCATACTTCACCCTACTCTACCTTGAAGCCGAAGAAAGCGCGTCTACACCCTTCATCCTTTATCCTTACTCTGTTTCTGTCGCATCACCAGTATCGGGAGGAACTATCGCTACCCCTGTAATGACATCGTCTTCGTCCAGACGTTGTACACGGACGCCTGTAGCAGAACGAGACTGGACGGAAATCGCATTTACTGCCTGTCTAATGATGATACCGCGACTTGTGACCATCATAATTTCATCGTCGTTGTTGACAATGTGTAAGTTGGCTAGTTGGTCTTTGATTTTGCGACTCTTGAATTTGGTGGCCATTAAACCTTGCCCAGCCCGGTTTTGCAAGCGGAACTGAGCAACGGGTACGCGTTTACCGTAGCCTCCGATTGTAATTACTAATACCCAAGGACCATGATGACCGTTGCCTGGTACTTCTGCGGATTCTTCTATTTCGATATCTTCGGTTTCGATCTCTTCGATTTCTGCCTCTGAGACTGGGGTCAAATTATCTAGAATCGCGGCGGGTAGAATATCCATACCAACCAATTCATCACCATTCTTGAGTTTCATAGCTTTCACGCCACGGGTGGCACGACCCAGAGGACGCAGTTGTTCATGATCGCAGCGGAAGTGAATGGCCATACCTTGACGGGAACCAATGATCACGCTGTCTTCGACTTTTGCCCGTCTTACCCAGCGCAGTTGATCGCCTTCTTCTAGGGTAATGGCTATTAAGCCGTTGGCACGAATATGACTAAAGGCTTCCAATACGGTTTTCTTGATATTGCCACCTTTGGTGAGCATGACCAAATATTCATCGCTGGTAAACTCACTGACAGGTACGATGGAAGTAATTTTTTCTTCTTTGGGAATGGGCAGCATCTGTACAATTGGTGTGCCGCGACTGGTACGGGAACCTACAGGAATTTGGTAGGCTTTGAGGCAGTAAACTACACCGCGATCGCTAAAGAATAACAAGCTATCGTGGTCACAGCAAGTCAAGAAATGTTCGACACCATCATCGTCTTTGACTTTGGCAGCAGCTTTACCTCTAGTGGCGCGGTTTTGGGCTTCAAAGGTGTTGACGGGCATCCGTTTGATATAGCCTTGTTCGGTGATTAAAATGACAGCTTTTTCGTTGGCGATCAGGTCTATATCTTCTAAATCGCCTTCGCCGTGAGTAATGATCGTACGCCGTGGTGTAGCGAATTTATTTTTAAGATACTGAATTTCGGTTTCAATAATGTGCAGTATCCGTTCCCGCTTTGCCAGAATATCTTGCAAGTCGGCGATTTGGACTTGCAATTGTTCATGTTCGTGGCGGATTTTATCTGCTTCTAAGGCTGTTAATCGCCGCAGTTGCATTTGTAAAATTGCATCTGCTTGTGCTTCTGACAACCCATAAGTTGTGATTAACTCTCCTTTTGCTGTCGGTGTATCAGCAGCGTGGCGAATTAAAGCAATAATTGCATCTAGATGAGATAAGGCAATCAACAACCCTTGCAAAATATGGTCGCGTTCTTCTGCTTTGCGCAGTTCATATTGGGTGCGTCTGGTGATCGCTTCTACACGAAAATCCAGAAATACTTGTAAAAACTGCTTGATGGTGAGGATCTGGGGTTCTCCGTTCACCAACGCCAGCATATTTGCCCCAAAATTAGCTTGCAGAGGCGTTTGCTTGTAGAGATTGTTCAGAACTACACGGGGATAAGCATCGCGCTTGAGTTCGATCACAATTCGCATTCCATCGCGATCGCTTTCATCCCGGATATCAGCTATTCCCTCAATGCGTTTTTCATTTACCAACTCAGCGATTTTCTCAATTAACGCTGCTTTGTTGGTTTGGTAGGGCAACTCGGTAATAATAATCGCTTCCCTTTCCGGTCGCCCCCGCATTTCGATGGTTTCAATATTTGCTACACCCCGCATCGTTATCGAACCACGTCCGGTGGTGTAGGCTTCTTTAATTGCCGCAGTACCAAGAATGTGACCACCAGTCGGAAAGTCGGGTCCGTGGATATACTGCATTAAATGGGTATTAGTTATTTCTGGGTTATGAATTAGTGCTACTAACCCATCAATCAATTCACCCAAGTTATGAGGTGGGATGTTAGTTGCCATCCCTACAGCGATTCCGGAGGAACCATTCAATAACAACTGCGGTACTCGTGCGGGTAAGACCGTCGGTTCTTGCTGAGAACCGTCGAAGTTGTTGACAAAATCTACAGTTTCCGATTCGATGTCTTGCAGCAGAGCATCGCTGGTTAAAGCTTGTAAGCGGCATTCGGTGTAACGCATTGCCGCCGGTGGGTCGTTATCTACAGAGCCAAAATTACCATGCCCTTCAATTAAAGGCGATCGCATCGAAAAATCCTGCGCCATCCGCACTAAGGCGTCATACACTGCTGTGTCGCCGTGGGGGTGATATTTACCCAAAACTTCCCCCACAACACGCGCGCATTTACGGAAGGGACGGTCTGAGGTCAACCCCAACTCATGCATGGCGTAAAGGATACGCCGATGGACAGGTTTCAGACCATCCCTGGCATCTGGCAGCGCCCGCCCAACGATGACGCTCATGGCATATTCCAGGTAAGACCTGGACATTTCGTTTCGCAGATCCGTGGGGATAATCCTCTCCTGAGAGGTTGTCATAACCTAAAAAACTCCAATAATGGCTAGTTTTAGCGATTAAAGCGAAAATAAGCAAAATTATTACAAACTAAGCTTGAATAATTGCCATAATTTGTTACAATTTTAGCACATATTGTCTATTTTTGGCTGACAAGCAAGGTCAGCCGTACTTTTAAACTCATGTTTAAACTAGACCCTTACGAGCAATTGCCCACAGCAAGGGGATAAAAAGTCTAACGAACACAGATGCACACCGATGCACGCCGATTGATTATGAGTTTGCTGCAAAGTTAATCCTGTTCCCCGTTCCCAGTTAAAAGTTCCCTATTCCTAAGTAATTTTTACCAATTAATTTGGTAATTACTTCAATTAGTTTGACTGGATCTACTGGCTTAGAAACATGCCTTTGAAAGCCGACTTTGAGCGCCTGCTGGTGGTCAATTTCTGCGGCATAAGCGGTCAGGGCGATCGCCAGAATTTCTCCTCCCTGTTCTGGCGGCAGGGTTCTCACCTGTTCCATTAACATATAACCATCAACGTCTGGCATGCCAATATCGCTCAATAGCACATCTGGTTGAAACTGGGTAAAAGTAACGAGTGCTTCGGTGGCTGATGGGACAGCTGTCACATTTGCTCCATATTCCTCTAGTAGGAAGGCAATAAATTCCCGTGTATCTGCATCATCATCGACTACTAAAATCTTGACACCATTTAAATCTAGGGATTGCCCAGACGGTGGCGTATCATGAAGCGTTGTGTTTTGAGTCAGCATGAGCGGCAGTCTGACTGTAAAAGTTGCTCCTTGGCCTTCACCCGGGCTTTCTGCCTGAACTGTCCCGCCATGTAGTTCAACTAAATGACGGACAATCGCCAGCCCTAACCCTAATCCGCCAAATTTCCTGGTTGTAGCGGCATCTGCTTGGCGGAAGTGATCAAACACGTAAGGGAGGAACTCAGGGGAAATGCCTTTACCTGTATCAGTAACGACAATCTGGGCTTGAGAGCCAAGGCGTCCTAGTCGAAGGTCTACTTGTCCCCCTTGTGGCGTGAACTTGACAGCGTTGGAAAGGAGATTCCAAATCACTTGCTGCAATCGATTTGAGTCACCCATCACTTGGAATTTTGGATTTTGGATTTTGAGTTTAAGATTGTTCGATTGTTCATAGGTTGCGTTAGATTCTAAAACCTTCTGATTATTTCCCAACTCAAAATCTAAAACTGTTAAACGCAAATCAATTGACTTGGCTTGGGCTGCTAGTCGTACTGTTTCCATCGCTGCTTGAATTGTCGAAGCTAAATCGACTTGATCGACCTGAAGGCTGAGCTTGCCCCGCAGAATCCGAGAAACATCGAGCAAGTCTTCAATTAGCCCAGCCTGTAATTTGGCATTGCGTTCGATGACGTTCAAGGCTTGAGCGGTTTTGGCAGCATCAACCTTCTGAGTTTGGAGTAACTTAGACCAGCCCAAAATTGGGTTCAGGGGCGATCGCAATTCGTGAGACAATACCGCCAGAAATTCATCCTTGATCCGATTGGCCCGTTGAGATTCTTCGTAAAGTCGAGCATTGTCTATAGCTGTCGATGCCATCTGAGCCAGTTGTACCAAAATGGCTTCGTCTTCTGTGTCAAACTCTCCCTCGTATTTATCAGAAAGCTGAATTAAACCAAGGTTATTGCCGTTACGACTTGTCAGAGGTGCAGCTAGCCAACCACGCATCGGGGGATGTGCATCCTTTTGTTTACCAAAATTGTGCCAAGCGGGATGTGCCTCTAGTTCTGCCTGGGTCATGCGTATCGGGCTTTGTGTACGGCAAATCAATGTATAAATACCAGAACCATTTGGCTTCTCGTTATAATTACGCCACTGGGCGTATTTGTCTGAAAGGGACACCGTATGAATCGCCTGCGCCCAATTGTTGTCAACCGTCATGCTAGTGACAGATTGGTGTGCTTCAATGAGATCGCGGGCTAGCTCTGTGATCAATTGCAATCTCTCATTTAATGAAAGCGTCGAGTTAATCGTGAGGGATGCCTCAGCCAGCTTTTGTAAACGCCGTGTTTGTTGCTGCTCACGCTCAAGTAGTCTTGCCCGTTCCGCCTCGACGCATTTGCGATCTGTAATGTCTCGAAAATAAACAGCAATACCATCCGGGGAAGGGTAGGCGTGAACTTCCAACCACTTACCTATAGACTGACTAAATTCTTCAAAGATGACGGAAACTTGCTCGTTAATAGCACGATGAAGTTCTTGGTATCCCAGAGTTCCTACTTGCTGTGGAAATACTTCCTCCCAGACTTGCTTTCCAAGTAGTTCTTCGCGAGTTTTGTGTAAAAGCCTTATAGCTTGCTCATTTACGTAGGTATACTGCCATTGGCGATCAAAGGCTACAAAAGCATCAGTAATACTTTCTAGAATCTTGCTGATTTGGTTGTGGGCTGCCTCTGTCTGAATTCGTAGTTCTTGTTCTTGCCGTAATACTTCCTGACGCATTTGAGCCATCTTCAGGTTGGCCTCGACGCGAGCCAACAGTTCTCGGGCCGAGAATGGCTTGATCAGATAGTCGTCAGCTCCAGTTTCTAGACCTTCGATGCGAGATTCTTCTCCAGCACGGGCAGAAAGCAGGATAATGGGGATTTCTCTGGTATTTGGCTTCGCTCGTAGCTCCTGCAACAAGCCCAAACCATCTAGTTTCGGCATCATGATATCAGTGAGGACGAGATCGGGCATCTGCTGATGTACAGTAGCCAAAGCTGCTACCCCATCCGTCACTGCCTCTACTTCATACCCTTGACTTAACAGTAAACGCTTTACATAGTCACGCATGTCAGCGTTATCGTCAGCCAAGAGGATATGGGCTTTTTGTGGTGGGGTGGTGGGGTGGTGGGGTGGTGGGGTGAAATCTTTCTCCCCATTGCCCCTAATCCCTACTCTCTTGGGGAAGTGGGGGTGCCGAGTTCCCCATCCCCCCATTGCCCCTAATCCCCACTCCCTTGGGGGAGTGGGGGTGCCGAGTTCCCCATCTTCTTTCTTCCCATCTCCCAATCTCCCAATCTCCCCATCTTCTTCTGGTAACCAACGTATGGCTTCTTCAACGTAGGAAGCAGCGCTGATTGTTGTTAATACTGATGAACTGCTAGCTTTGATGCATTCCCTGGGCAAGTGAGCATAGCCAGTAGGAATTGATACTGTGAAGCTAGTACCCTGGTCAACAACACTAGTGACATCGATAGTGCCACCGTGCAGTCGCACCAGTTCTTGAACTAATGATAGACCAATCCCCGATCCCTCATAGGTTCGTCCGCGTGCCCCTTGCACGCGATGAAACCGTTCAAACAAATGGGGTATCTCCTCTGCTGGAATACCTGTACCTGTATCTTGCACCTCTAGCTCAATATGATCACGACAATAGCGCAGAGCAACGACGATTTCTCCCTCAAAGGTGAACTTAAAGGCGTTGGAGAGCAGGTTTAGCACAATCTTCTCCCACATCTGCTGGTCTACATACACTTTTTCCGGCAATGGGGGACAGTCTACCACTAGGCGCATCCCTGCTCGTTCAATGGCTGAGCGAAACACAGCCGCTAGGTCTGTAGTTAACATCGCCAGGTCTGTTGGCTCATAGGCTGCCTGGACGCGTCCTGCTTCAATACGGGAGAAGTCCAGCAGAGTGTTAACTAGTTTAAGTAAGCGTAGACTATTGCGATGTACAATCTCCAATTGTTCGCGATCGCAAGGCAGGGGCCCAGAAGGATTAGCCAGTGTCTCCTCCAAGGGGCCAAGCATCAATGTCAGTGGTGTACGAAACTCATGGCTGACGTTGCTAAAGAAAACGGTTTTTGCCCGATCAATTTCTGCTAAAGCTTCAGCACGTTTACGCTCTTCCTCGTAAGCTTGAGCATTGGCAATACTAGCGGCGATTTGAGCTGCAACCAAATCAATGAATCTTTGATAGTTGTCGTCGAAGAGCCTAAATGGATTTAAACCTGCAACTAAGATACCAGCTCTTCCTGTATTTCCAGATGCTGCAATTGGTACAGCCACTGCCTGATGCGGTGGCTGTTGCCAAGCGCCTGTTGGTAGGCTACTAAAAGTTGCTGCCAAATGAGAAACCAGACAGGCTTTTTGCGTTTTGATCACTTCCGCAAACGGCCAAACTGAATCAGAATCAATATCGACTGTCTGTGGAACTGCTGCGTGATCCCGCTCGATACCGCATGTTCCAGCCAAAAAAACGTGCTGTTTATCTGGATCGACCAGATAAATCATCGCAAAAGGTAGGTCATAAGGATTGGTTTCGAGACAAATTGCACTCACCGTACAGGCTTCATCGAATGTCCGCGCATCTGCCGTTTTGGCCGCGAGTTCCCGCAACAGCGCCAATTGGCGTTCGCTGATCATGCGTTGCGTGTCATCTGTGTTGGCACAAATAATACCACCTGTGCCACCTTGATCATTGGGAACTGGACTATAGGAGAATGTATAATAAGTTTCCTCTGGGTAGCCGTTGCGCTCCATTATTAGTAAAAGGGCTTCGTCGTAAGTGCCTTCATTATTCAACATCGCTGATTCTGCCCGAGGCCCAACCTGATCCCAAATCTCTCGCCACACATGGGAAGCCGGCTGTCCAAGGGCTTCTGGATGTTTGCCACCGACGATCGCCTTATAGGCGTCATTATAAAGGTTAATTAGCTCTTCACCCCACCAGACAAACATGGCTTGGCGGGAAGTTAACATAATCCGCACACAAGTCTTGAGGCTCTGTGTCCATTGGGATACAGCACCTAAAGGTGTTTGTGACCAGTCGAGCGATCGCATGAGCATTCCCATTTCGCCACCACCAGCAAAAATTTCTTCGGTGGTAATTGCTCTTCCTTTTTCAGTCACAAGTCTCTGTTCCTTAGTTTTCCAAAGTATTTAACGAGCAAATCCTTACCGTGATTGCCCATTGGCTGCAATAGCTCTTCTATCTGTTTTAACGCAACTGCTAAAGGTTTTGTTCGTCCATTTTCCCATCTATTGACGCTCTGTAACGAAACCCCTAGCTTAGCTGCAAACTTAACCTGTGAGAGTTCAATGCTTACTCTTGTCTTGCAAACTAACTTTACTGAGTTTTGTTGTTCTATTGCAGACATAGAGCCTAAGTAATTTTGTTAACTTTTATGCTCGAAACATACTATGTATTACAGCAGTCCTGCATCTGTCATTAGACACAAAAAAACACTAAAATAATTCACGGCAGTTAACTTTACTCCCATTCACTAAGTATTTTGCCCAGACTTGATTTGAGATGTAATCAAAGGAACTTTAGGAGCAAAAAAGAAACCGAGTAAACTCGCAAACAGAATTGGTGTTAAGGGAGCGAAATTAGTGAGTTTTGACAGCAGTAAGGTTGTGCTAATTGGTGTGCGCGTAACTGCGGCGTTAATAGCAGCCATTACACAAATCATTGATAGAGAAGGATTAATTCCAGGAACAAAAACTGTTATGGCTTTGCCAAGACAAGCACCAATAAAAAATAGGGGGATAATAAATCCACCAGGCCATCCACCTGTGACAGTGACGCCAATGGCTGCCATTTTACCCAAGGCTAAACCCACCAGCAAAACACCAGAAAAGCTACTAGTAACGATAACTGCTAACTGATCGTGGCCAAAATAACGAGTTAGCGGCAATGAGAATGCTAAGATTCCTAGTCCCAGTCCTGCTAAGGCTGTGCGAAGATAAATTGGACCGGGAATACGGGCAAATAAGCGATCGCATCCGTGAAAAATCCCCATAAATATCCATCCTGCCAATGCCCCGATCATCCCAAAGAGGATCGCAAACCAGATATCATTTATACTTTCTAAAGTGTATTGAGGTAAATACCAAGTCGGTGCAATTCCTAAACGTGTAATTAGCGCAAACACCAAGTAGCTAGCACAACTAGAAACAATGGCTGGCATCAGGGCTTGATAGTACTCCACCACATACTGATGGTGCAATATCTCTAAAGCAAACATCGCGCCGCCAAGAGGTGCGCCAAATAAAGCAGTAAAACCTGCTGCCATCCCCGCTAAACTCATATTGCGCACATCTTCACCTTGAAGTTTGAAGCGATCGCTCACCCAAGTGCCAAACGAACCTGTTACCTGTACTAATGGTGCTTCAGGCCCAGCACTACCACCTGCGGAGATTCCGACTAAAGAAGCAAGAATCATTGCAGGATTTTTGTTAATATCCAAACGTCCACTGCGAAAATGAATGTTATCGATAATAACGCCGATTTCTCCGGGATTACCAAGGAAGTGAATCACTAAACCGACAATCAAGCCGGCTAGTGGCATGATTACCAATACACCCCAACCAGGTAATTTTTGTAGTGCGTGAGTTAGTAGTTCTAAAATATTCCAATACAACGCAGCAAATAAGCCCCCTACAATCCCCACTAATACCCAACGCAAAACCCAACGGGAAATCATAAAAGGATTACGCCTTGTGAGTCCGAAGAGTTGCGAAAATGCCCAACGTTGAGTTTGATCTAATCTTTGACGCTGCTTTGGTTGCACTATACTAATTACCGTAGTAAAAGACGAGATAGGAAATTTTGTCGCTTTTTGGGGCAATTGTCATCTACTTAGTGAAGAAAATTTAATTTATCTTTGTCAAAAGGCAGTCCTGACGAAAAAATTTCACCAACAAGCATGAAAAACCTTATCTCCTACCCCTATTCCTGGAGTTGGGTACAGATGGCTTGGTGGCAACAGTGATCATTGATAAGACGCAATTTGTGAGGGGAAAAAATGTTGTTTCATATGTGGCGATCGCGTTCTGTTTTTGTTACTGTGATTGGATGTTTTGTCTTACTGCTGACGATCAGTTTTGGTTTTCGTGTTCTCGCTCAAAATCATTTTACATCACCTGAACATCTAAATACGGTTACGGCTCAAGCACCAAATTTAGGAAGACACTTTCAGGAATTAGGGCTAGAAGGCTCAATCTTAATTTACGACTTGAACAAAAACCGCACTTATGAACACAATCCTCAGCGTAACGCTACAGCAATGCTTCCTGGTTCGACGTTCAAAATTTTCAATGCAATGGTGGCGTTAGAAACAGGTGTTATTCCGGATGATGTAACTGTTTTTACCTGGGATGGAATTAAACGTCCTATTGAGGCATGGAATCACGATACAAATTTACGTCAAGCCTTTAAAGATTCTACTGTCTGGTTTTATCAAGTGTTGGCACGTCGAGCCGGACATCAACGGATGCAAAAATTTATTGATCAAGTAGGCTATGGTAATCGTCAGATTGGTACTGCTGAAGATATTGATCGCTTCTGGTTGCAGGGGCCATTAGAAATTTCACCGAAAGCACAGATTCAATTTTTACAAAGATTATATCGAAACAATCTGCCCTTCTCGCAACGCACAATGGATCTAGTTAAAGACATTATGGTGCGCGAACAAACGCCAGAATATACATTGCGAGGTAAAACAGGATGGCTAAACAGTACTAAACCAGAATTAGGCTGGTTTGTAGGTTATCTAGAACAGAACAAAAATGTCTATTTTTTTGCAACGACAATAGACATGGGTAAACCTTCAGACGCACCTCTGCGGATTGAGATCACACGACGCAGCCTCAAGGATTTGGGCTTACTCTAGTCAAGCCATCACTCTCGACAAAATTTGGTAAAAAAGATAACACCCTGAAAATATATAAATTCATACCAATTTACAAAATGATTGTGAATGGATTGACATAATTCACACACAAAAAGGAATTCCCAATCCAAAATCAAAAATGGTATCAGTTAGTGCAGGCAAAAAAAAGCCTGCGGCATTCTCTTCTGTACAATCGTAACGGTGATGACAGTATTTTTGATGCTAGCGGAACATACTACTTACTGAGCTATCTTCATGAATCCGCCAAATCGTTTCTCCTAAGAGATTTGCCACTGACAAGACCTGTAATTGCGGGAAGCGATCGCCTTCGGGAATAGGAATTGTGTTGGTGACAATCACCTCTTCAAACAAACCGCTTGACAACCGTTCAATTGCAGGAGGGGAGAACACCGCATGGGTAGCACAGGCGTATACTTGACGCGCTCCTTCTTCCCGGAGTAGCTTGGCTCCTTCTGTGATTGTGCCGCCAGTATCAATCATGTCATCTACTAGCACTGCTGTTTTACCCTTGACATCACCGATGACATTCAACACTTCAGCGACGTTGTGAGCTTGACGACGTTTATCAATAATGGCCAAGGGAGCATCATTCAGCTTTTTTGCAAATGCTCTTGCTCTTGCCACACCACCAACATCTGGGGAAACTACCACAATGTCAGACAGTTCTTTACTAACTAGATAATCCAGGATTACTGGTGAACCGTAAACATGATCTAAGGGGATATCAAAATATCCCTGGATTTGGGCTGAATGTAAATCCATTGCCAGAATGCGGTTAGCACCTGCTTGGGTGATCAGGTTAGCAACTAGCTTGGCAGTAATTGATTCTCTGCCTGCGGTTTTTCTGTCAGCACGGGCATAGCCATAATAAGGAATTACTGCTGTGACTTGTCGGGCTGATGCTCGACGACAGGCATCGATCATTATGAGTAATTCCATCAAATGATCGTTTACAGGTTGACAGCAGGGTTGAATTAAATAAACATCACAGCCCCGAATCGATTCCTGAATTTGAATGTAAAGCTCTCCATCCGCAAATCGTTTACGGATCATTGGTCCCAAGTCCATGCCCAAATAACGAGCTACTTCTTGAGACAGGGGTACATTAGCAGAACCAGAGAACAGCCGTAGGCGATGGTTTTCAGCTATTCCTGTTGTAGTTGATGGCAGTTTGAAAGTTGCGGTACTTAGCACAGCAGATCCTCGATGTGCATTCATGGCAATATTATCATCAGATATTTAGATTGTTTAAGAGCAATAGTCCGAAAAAACATCTGTGAGTTTTATTGAAGCTTTCATAAAAACTTGATACATACCTCCATGAAACTACAAGGTTCTAATTTTTTTGTTTTTGTGGTAAACACACTCTTACTAGCTCACACCTGTAGTCGGGATTTTTAGTTGGCTCAAAAAAACCCCAAGTCTTAATAGATTTGTTTAATGAACTACTTAACTTTTATGCACCCTATTCACAGAGATAGAGAAGACTATTCTAGTTTACTTAGTAATCGTTAAGAACACCTATAAATGAATTAATTATGAAAGGCTGAATCTTCTATGATACTAGCTGCAAATTAATACATTAGCAGACTTGCTGGATACTTTTCCATTACCAAGGAAAAAGAAACGAGCAACAAGTCCAGAAAGCAACGGGAACTAAAATAGCAATTTTTTTATCTTTTTTACTATTTTGTACTGGAAAATGAGTGTGAAAATAGACTATAAGCAAGTTTGTTAGGAATTTACTTTAATATTACGTACAAATACAGCAGTTGACAAACTGCTACTGTTGGGTATGATTTTTTGCGGGTGAGTTCCTCCGAGTAGTGCCGTTACACTCAATTAACTAAAAGATGCAACCACCAATTTCAGCTGGTACTGTTCTGCAAAACCGTTATAAGATTGTTCAAATTCTTGGTCAGGGGGGATTCGGTAGAACCTATCTGGCTGAAGACCAGAGGCGCTTTAACGAATTTTGCGCCATCAAAGAATTAATTCCTAACACAATAGACCCTGTCGCTTGGCAGAAAGCACAAGAGCTTTTCCTGCGAGAAGCAGCAATTTTGTATCAAATACAACATCCACAAGTACCCCAGTTCCGGGAAAGATTTGAACAAGATCAGCGATTGTTTTTGGTGCAAGACTATGTAGCCGGGAAAACCTACCGTACTTTGCTGGATGAACGTAAGGCTGTCGGTGGTGCGTTCACGGAAGAAGAAGTATTGCAGTTGGTGCGCTCTTTATTACCTGTTTTAGAACATATTCACACTCGAGGCATTATTCACCGCGATATCTCACCAGACAATATTATTTTACGCGATCTTGACAATAAGCCAGTTTTAATTGACTTTGGGGTAGTAAAAGAACTAGCGACACGATTGCAAGCTGGTAATCCGACAGCACCAGCAACCTATGTTGGCAAATTGGGTTATTCGCCTAGTGAGCAAATGCAAACAGGACAAGCTTATCCCAGTAGTGACCTATATGCACTGGCAGTTACCGCAATCGTATTGCTAACTGGCAAAGAACCTCAGGAATTATTTGATGAAAATCTCCTGAGTTGGAATTGGCAACGTTGGGTAACAGTAAGTCCACACTTTGCCCAAGTTTTAAATCGGATGTTGAGTTTTAGACCAGGCGATCGCTTCCCAAGCGCAACAGAAGTAGCCCAAGCATTGGACTCTCCAGGACAACAAACACCCCTAGTTCCGGCTTCTATCCCAGTTGCATCCAAGCCTGGGTTATCCAATGTACAAACAGTCCCAGTTGGCCGTCGTCCTGAACCAGCATCACCATCTGCACCTGGTACACCAAGTCACACAATTTCAGAACCTAGCACTAGGTCATTTTTGGACAACCCGTTGGCAATTGGATTAATTACTATTGCGGTAGTGAGTATAACAGGATTTGGTTCTTGGGCGCTGGTACGTACTCTTCGTGGTACACCATCATCACAACCAACCGAAGTCCCAACACAAACTTTCCCTTCTCCAGTAGTTCCTGACAATTCTACAACTTCACCCACACCGACAGTTACACCCACCACCAACGAGCCGACAATTATAAGTAGACCCCTGAGTTTAGATGCATCTGGCACAACTCAAGTTGAGGGTACAATCCCAAGCAATCAAACTATCCGCTACACTTTCCGGGGTAAAGAAGGGCAAACTTTAACTGCGGTGCTGGCGCAAGAAAGAGGTGTTGTGTTAACAGTTTTAGGCCCAAATGAAGAACCAGTAGAAACTTCTGCTCAGAATACCACTTTCTACCAAGGCACTTTACCTGTTAGTGGAAAATATGCGATCGATTTAACTTTACCTCCAGGAACTTCCGAAAGCAACTATAACCTCAATATCCAATTAGAAAACCCACCTCAGCCGACACCTACTGAAACCCCCACAGAAACACCAATAGAAACACCCACCGAAATCCCGACAGAGATACCAACACAAACACCTACTGAAACCCCAACACAAACACCCACCGACATCCCAACAACGACACCCACCGATACTCCATTGATACCTATTCCCGATCAAAATCAAAATAATCAGTCTACTGATGACACATCTAACCAAGATGTCAATCCCACAGACATTTTGCCAAGAAGGTAAGTTAGTGGTTAGTAGTTAGTGGTTGGTTTGTAATTACTGTTCATTCGACAAGTCAACTTAATAGACATCTCCGAAAACTAATATCAAACCCTTGTACTGTCTGGGTTAATGCTCATTTTCTGGAGAGATCTAATGATCGTGTATATTGACATTATCAAGAAAGGCTTCGGGCAGATGGCAGATGGCAGCTATGCGAAGATCTAAAGTTTTCGTTCGTGATTGAGACATCTGTACCCTCTGTCAAATAGGTTTAAGACCCCCAGTAAATCTTCGATTTACTGGTCTGCAATGTTCCTGGGGGTCACAAGACGCAAAGCGGCTTGGTGTAGGTATCCCCCTTTAATTCCCTTCTGCCACGGCGTTCTTTGTTCGCCCGCAGCTTTGCAACCCACGCCTCCTCTGCCTCCGTACTTCTGCCTTCTTCAATAAAGGGCTAGCAATAATTCAAATTCAACCTTCCCCTACTAACCACTATCCACTAACTATTACAATTGAACGCACTACTAATTACTGGAACAGACACAGAAGCAGGCAAAACTGTTTTAACCACAGCATTAGCAGCCTATTGGCAAAAATATTGTTCGACCCATAGTTTGGGTATTATGAAACCCGTACAATCAGGAGTGGGCGATCGCGAATGGTATCAACAGCTATTTAGCTTGGAACAATCTCCAGAGGAAATCACTCCACTGTATTTTCAAGCACCTTTAGCCCCCCCAATTGCCGCAGTTAAAGAAAATCGCCACGTAGATTTAGCAGTAGTCTGGCAAGCTTACACAGCCTTGTGTCAGCGTCGAGATTTTGTTTTAGTAGAAGCTTTGGGTGGGTTGGGATCACCTGTAACAGAGGAATTGACAGTAGCAGATTTAGCAGGAGAATGGCGTTTACCTACGGTGTTAGTAGTACCAGTCAGATTAGGTGCGATCGCTCAAGCTGTAGCGAATGTAGCATTAGCAAGACAAACACGAGTCCAACTCGTAGGAATTGTTCTAAATTGCATCCAACCCCGCACAGATGAGGAAATCGCCAACTGGACACCAGCAGATTTAATTCAGTCTTTGACAAATACCCCTGTTTTAGGCTGTTTGCCTTATTTGGAAAACCCAGCAGATATAGACAAACTTGCACAAGTAGCTTCAGATTTAGATTTAGAGCGTTTGTTAGTCAATCCAAAATCACGCCACGTGCTACAACGGAGAGAACCTCCGCAACGCAATGGCTCCAAAATCTAAAATCCAAAATTGTTAGATTCACAATATAAATAACCGACAGCAATTTCAAGAAAATGGTTTCGACCTTTCCCGACTCCACCAATATTGACTTATCTCGTGTTCGCCTGTCAATTCGCTCATTGCAACCGCAATTAGTGGAGTGGCGACGCAGGTTACACCAAAAACCAGAACTCGGTTTTCAAGAAAAACTCACTGCTGAATTTGTCTCCCAGAAGTTGCAAGCATGGGGAATTGAGCATCAAACTGGTATTGCTGAGACTGGTATAGTTGCGATTATCCGGGGTGAAAAACAACCAAAAGCATCCAATCCAAAATCGAAAGTCTTAGCAATTCGGGCGGATATGGATGCTTTACCAATACTCGAACAGAACGAAGTACCCTACCGTTCTCAGCATGATGGGATCATGCACGCTTGTGGACACGATGGACATACTGCGATCGCTCTTGGTACAGCTTATTATCTTCAGCAGCATCGTCAAGACTTTGCTGGGACTGTGAAAATGATCTTCCAGCCAGCAGAAGAAGGGCCAGGAGGGGCAAAACCAATGATTGATGCTGGGGTGTTGAAAAATCCTGATGTCGATGCCATTATCGGTTTGCACCTGTGGAATAATTTGCCTTTGGGAACCCTGGGTGTACGTGCAGGTGCTTTAATGGCGGCTGTAGAAACCTTTAATTGCACCATTTTTGGTAAAGGCGGACACGGCGCTATGCCCCATCAAACTGTAGACTCAGTAGTAGTTGCAGCCCAAATCGTCAATGCTCTACAAACAATAGTGGCTCGTAACGTCAATCCGATTGATTCAGCAGTGGTGACAGTCGGTGAACTTCATGCTGGTACAAAGTGCAATGTGATTGCAGATACAGCGAGGATGAGTGGCACTGTTAGGTATTTTAATCCAGCATTGCGCGGCTTTTTCTCGCAAAGAATCGAGCAAATTATTGCCGGAGTTTGCCAAAGTTTTGGTGCTAATTATGACTTCCAGCAATGGGAACTTTACCCAGCTACAATTAATGATGCAGGGATAGCGGAATTAGTGCGATCGGTTGCAGAGGAAGTCGTAGAAACGCCCGTGGGTATCGTACCAGAATGTCAAACAATGGGCGGTGAGGATATGTCCTACTTTTTGCAGGAAGTTCCCGGTTGTTATTTCTTCTTAGGTTCTGCTAATCAAGAGAAGAATTTAGCCTATCCTCATCATCATCCCCGTTTTGATTTTGATGAAACAGCGTTGGTGATGGGTGTAGAAATGTTTGTGCGTTGTGTGGATAGATTTTTGCATCAATGAAGTCCTGGCGATATTCGTCATCGCGGTTACACAGACGAAACCCGCGCAGGCGGGTTTCAATGATTTGATTCCCAAGTAGAAATTAGACAATTGTGTTGATATTGTGTTGATAATGAGGCTAAAGATCGCTGCATTCCCCTATTTACTCTTGCTTTGCAAAACAACAGGAAAAAGGGAAAATAATTCCAAATCACCACCTATTTTGATGCTACCAGTCCCAAAATGTACGAAAAAATGTTTCAAGCGATAGATCGGCTCGTTGTCCTTAGTGAACAGCAGCGTGAAGACCTCAAAAGGGTGACAACGCCACAAGAACTTCCCAAAGATTCAATATTACTAGAACAAGGGCATATCTGTAATCACCTACATTTTCTTGTCGAAGGGGCAGTTAGATATTATTATCACCAAGATGACAAAGAAATCACTTCCGGTTTTAGATTTGAGGGTGATTTTATTAATTCTTTTTATAGCTTTATTTCTAGAAAACCCAGTAAAGAAAGTATTATTTTAATGTCTGACTGCAAGTTAGTAACGATTAGTTATGACAGTCTACAATATCTTTATAACAAAGATTCAGTGTGGAATAGGCTGGGTCGGTTGTCCATCGAAAGTTATTATATTCAATTAGAAGAGCATTTCTTTTCATTGCAATCTCAGACAGCATCAGAGCGTTACGCTCATTTACTGCAACAATATCCAGATATTCTCAATCGAGTCAAACTAGGACATCTAGCATCGTATTTAGGTGTAACTCAAGAAACACTAAGCCGTATTCGTGCCAAATATCGTAATCGTCAAAGCTGGCGAAATTAATTCTCACTCAGATATCAGCAAAAACATAAATAATTACTCAGAATCTGGCAGTCTTAATTCAGAATATTTTTTTAGCTTAGTTTGATGATTGATATGCTAACCATTATGATTTCAGAATTTACTCTAATTTGAATAACCGCTATTTTTGATATTTGTCAAATTTGATTTATATCAAGAAAATACCCTAGATTTAACCCAATTAGCCAACCTAAGATGAAACTATCAACCAAAGACAAGCAAACGCAAGGAGATAGTCATCATGGGTTTCAAATATATCAGCGAATTGGCAACTCAAGAAAACGTCAATCAACTCTTGACGATGGTAGATATGGTGGTTGGTGGACTCACTGATACAGAAAATGTTTTCGATATTGAAGATGCACTACGTGATAGTGAGCAAATGCAAAAATGTTTGCAAGTTGTGCGCCAACATCCTGCTTCTGCACAAATGCTAGAAGAGCGTTATGTGGGAGCAGAATTTGATTTAGATACCTTGTTGCAAATGCCTAAAGATTCTCTAGGATGGACTTATGCAAAAGTTTTGAGTGCGCTTAATTATGACCCAGATTTTTATCGCAAACGGGAGATTAAATCTGATATTGATTACATCATTCAGCGCGTTCGTAAAACCCACGACTTGCATCATATTTTGACAGGTTTTAGTTTCGATGACTATGGCGAATTAGGCGTAATTGCTGTCACTGTGGGTCAAATTGGTTATCCAGGCTTTGCCTTCATTGATATTGTCGCATTACTGTTAAGTTTCCTCTCAGACAAGCATCAACGTCAAGGTATTGATGTCCCTCTAGAATACGATTTTGACCTGATTTCTCAAGGGATAAAAATTGCTCGGCAAGCACAACCACTGTTCCCGGTGAAGTTTGAAGAAGGACTAGAGCAACCTTTGGCTGAATGGCGTAAAGAGTTGAATATTGTGCCTGTTACTGAAGGACATTGGAGTTGGTATAGCCGTCCTCATTTACGAAATGCAATTGAATTACCCTCGATTACCCAAGAATCTCAACTTGTTGGTGTTTGAACTAACAATAATTAGCTGAAGTTGAGAATTTTGCAACATAGATGGACACGCCTCATCATCAAGCGTGTCCTCAATTAAAGATTGAATGTTAGGGGCATATAATGAGCAATAAACTTTCTTCAATTTTGCAAGATAATCATGTTTTATTAACTGGTGGAACGGGTGGATTAGGGCTTGGTGTTACGCCAACTGTTCTGGCTCACAAACCTGCTTTGGTAACAATTCCTTATACTAACGCGGGAAACGTTGAGCGATTGAAAAGTATTTTGTCTGTTACTGATTTAGATAGCATTAGATTTATTACAGGCAATCTTACAGATGAATCGGCTGTGGAAAATTTAGTCAACGAGATGGAACGGGTAGATGTCCTGATTCATCTCGTTGGTGGTTTTTCAATAGGAAAAACTCATGAATATCCTTATGAAAAGTGGAAAGCTGACCTAGAACTGAATTTGGATCTTGCTTTCCTGGTGCTGAAACATAGTTTAAGACGGATGTTAGAACATGGCTATGGACGAATTGTCACAGTAGGTTCGCGGGGAGCCGTACAACCAGGGGGACAGTTAGCAGCCTATTGTGCCGCCAAAGCTGGATTAGTAGCATTGACACAAGCGATCGCTGATGAAACGAAAGGAACAAACATCACTGCTAATATCGTTTTACCTAGTGTGATTGATACTCCTAGTAATCGAGTAGCAATGAATACAGAGAATGTTGCTCAATGGGTTAAACCCGATTCTCTGGCACAGGTCATCTGTTTCTTGGCTTCAGAAGCTGCTCTTGATATGAGGGGGGCAGTTGTTCCTGTGTATGGCAATATTTAAACTCAATTCTTTACACGAATGTGACTATCCAAATCTGGAATTGGCATTCGTGTAAAAGACAGCATCAACACGAGAGATGTTTTGATAATTTCACCTTTTGATAACCTCAACTCAGACTATGAGCGACTTATCCGTTTTATCCGCAAGTGAACTTGATATTGCTTTGCAAGAACTGAAAGGTTGGAGTGTTGAACAAGGGAAACTCCATTGTCAGTTTCAGTTTCCATCCTTTGTTGAAGCTTTTGGATTCATAACCAGTGTGGCACTGGTGGCAGAAACAATGGGACATCATCCAGAGTGGTGCAACGTATATAACTGTATATCAGTTGATTTGATAACTCACGATGCAGGCGGAATTACGATCAACGATATACATCTGGCTCGCAAAATGAATGAGCTAGCGCAGTAATACGTTATCTATGATTGAGGCTAACTCAGCACAAGCGAGTTTTAATCCCTATGAGTATGTCAGATAATCCTCCAGAAAATCCAATAGTGGAGAAATTGGAGCCGCCAGAAGTCAAACTGACGGCTCCTGCATTATTTGAGATAGAAAGCACTTGGTTGGTAGTAGCAAAAATCGTCGGGTAAATCGGGATTAGGAAGCTTTAATGCAGCGCCATCCAGAAAACACTCTTCGCTGTTATGAGGATTTATGTACTGCACCAACCACAACCACTAGATAGCCAAGGCCTGTTTTCCCTTTGAAGGGGAAACTCTACAAGGGGGCATGGGAATACGAGGTGACAAAAGGGGACAGAGTATTTTACGTTCCTGATGAGCAACAGTTGAAAGTCGTTGTGTACTATGCAGGAAAACACCCTTCCCCTGCACCCACACCTTAATAATTATATTTTGGTAGCTATAGCTACCCCTTGCTATGAAGCCTTGGCTTCCAAAGATTTGAGCAACTCTGTATTCACTCCCGATTCACGAGTTAAGGAAATTTTGCCAGTACGGGCAATTTCCTTCAAGCCAAATTTTTGTAATACCTGGACGATCGCGACCATTTTACCTGGATCGCCGACAACTTCTAAAGTTAGGGAATCTTCGGCGACATCTACCACTCGCGCCCGGAAAATTTGGGCTAACTCGACTATCTCGGAACGGGTATTGCTGTTTGCATTCACTTTGAGTAGCATTAACTCGCGTTCTACACAGGGAGTTTCAGTAATATCCTGCACTTTGAGAACGTTGATCAGCTTGTATAGTTGCTTGGTAAGTTGTTCAATTACACGATCATCACCTGGTACAACCATTGTGATTCGAGAAACTCCTGACTGTTCTGCTGGCCCTACAGCAAGGCTTTCGATGTTAAAGCCACGACGGGCAAATAAACCAGAAATGCGGGAAAGAACACCCGCTTCATCTTCTACAAGTACTGATAGGGTATGTTTCATGTCGCCAAGAGAGGCTAGGGAGAGGATTGTATAGATTTTAGATGCCAAGCCTGGATCATATATTTTAAACTTAAATGCTCCTTTCAAGAAATAAGGCAGAGGGCAGAAGGCAGAGGAGGCGTGGGTTGCAAAGCTGCGGGCGAACAAAGAACGCCGTGGCAGAAGGTAAGAGGATTTGACAGATTTGCCTTGTTGGTTCCATTCATAACAGGTGGCGCTTTGCCAGTGGGGCTGCTCTCAAATTACACTGTTGAAGTTAAAAAGCATCTCCTGATCAACCAAAGGTAATACTTGCACGGGATATTGCTTCAGCCACTCTTGAAACGATCGCCCACCCTGCTGAATATACTTATTTAATTCTGGTAAACAGCGACGGCGATAGAAACCACACAATGGTTCCCATCTATTATTTCTATAAACTAGAGCTGCGATCGCTTCTTCTGGTACTTGCTCTAGTCCAGCTATCCAATGTTGCAAAACTTCTACCCGCAATTTGGGTAAATCACAAGCTAACAGCAACACCCAATCTGTTGTTACCTGCGTGAGTCCTTGGGCAAAACCCACAAGTGGCCCGTGGGTTTTGAGTTCATTACCAGTTTCATCTGGTAAAGGTAATTCTTGAATAAACTGACTTTTGGGTAGTAATAAATGCTGATAACGTTCTGGCCAAGGAGTTACTACGTAAACTTGCTCTGTACAAGTCTCAGCAATTTGACAGATTCGTTGCAACATCGGGACATCTTCAATCGGGATCAAAGCTTTATCCCTACCCATACGCGTACTTTTACCACCCGCTAAGACGATAGCACTCAATTGGTCATTAGTCATTTGTCAGTGGTTAATGGTTAGTAGTTAGTGGTTAGTGGGTAGAGACGCGAGGAACATCGCGTCTGTACATTAGTAGTTATTAGTTGTTTAATACTTACTCCACCCTACGGGAAGCCGCTACGCGTCTACACACTCCTCACACTCCACCCTACGGGAAGCCACTTGCGTGTCTACACACTCCCCACCTCCCCACCTCCAACTCACCCTCTGACCTGACTCTGCTGGACTTGTTGTAACATCTGTTCTACACTTGCTGCTGCTGGTAGGCATTTCAATCCTTGACAAACTAAACCCACACTGCCTTCTGGTAGTTTTGATGCAACTGCAAACACAACACTTGGTAGATACTGAGACATGAGTGAGTGTATTTGCTCAGTTGTAGTGCGAATCAGAGTACTATTGCGATACCAATCCAAGGCTGTAAACAAACTTGGACAGGCTTGTGGACTGCTATTCATTACAGAGCGAAAAGCATTTAAACCTTGCTCTGCTAAATCTAAATAATGTAGGTTATCCGTAAACAGGGCAAGACGTACAAGATTGGCGATCGCTACTCCATTTGCTGATGATGTAGCATTGTCTACATAACTACGTTCGCGCACAATTAAATCTTGACTTGAATCGCTTGATGTGTTATGGTAACCTCCTAACTCCACACTCCAAAGATATTCGTCGAATTCTTCTTGGAGAGCGATCGCTCTTTCTAACCATTTGTTTTGTTCAGGGCTGGAAGTTTGCAAATCTAGCAGTGCTTTGATAAAAAAGGCGTAATCTTCTGATTGAGCTAATACGGTTGGTTGATTTTCATAATTCAGTCGGTGGAAACGTCCATCCACAAACTGATGATCCAGAATGAAATCTGCGGCTGTGGTTGCTAGTTCCAAATAGTCAGGTTCTTGGAAAACAGCATACGCCCTTGCCAAGCCAGAAATCATCAAGCTATTCCAAGCAACTATCATCTTAGTATCTGTCACCGCCGGAATCCGACCAGGCCAAGGATGAGATTTAGCTTCTTGGTTGTTACGTGCTGGAGGAAATGTTGCGAGTGATTCGGGGATGATACCGTAACGCACGACAAATAATTTTTTGAGGACTGTTTCTACAGTTTCGCTTAGTTCCCCACAACGGCGTCTTTGTAAGACATTTCTACCTTCAAAGTTACCATTAGCGGTGACTGTAAATTGTTGTTGTAATTGGGTGAGTTCTTCAGCACTCAGCAGTTGTTCTAGTTCGCTAAAAGTCCAGACGTAAAAGGCTCCTTCTTCTGGTTCTGACTCTCCTGGGGAGGTGAAACTATCAGCATCTTGAGCTGCATAGAAATAACCTTCTGGTGCGGTCATTTCTCTTTTCAGCCATTGAACAGTACCAGCGATCGCTCTTTTAAAAGCAGGCTCTTCTATATCTGCACTCCAAAGATTTGCCAGATACTCCACAATTTGACCATTATCGTAGAGCATCTTTTCAAAATGCGGTACTGTCCAGGTGGGATCAACTGTGTAGCGATGGAAGCCTCCGCCTACATGGTCATAAATACCACCTAATGCTAGGTCTAATCCTCGTTGGGTACAAACTTGTTTACCATCATATTTTGATGCCACTTCAAATCGTGTTCCGCGTAATGCTAATTCTGCATAGGGGATCATGGGGAAACTATTACCATATTGATTAGGAGTAATGATCCCCGTGCTAGTTTCCCAGCCTTTACGTAATAACTCGTTGTCTTGAGTTGCGGTAGTACCTTGTTGCTGCAAGACTGCGGAGGTTAGGAGTGATTCGAGAATTACTGCTTTGCGATCGCGTAGGTCTTGTTTTTCTGTATCGTAGTAGTGGCGAATCGCTTGTAAAACTTGTAAAAAGCCAGGACGACCGTAGCGTGGTTCCACTGGGAAGTAAGTACCTGCGTAAAATGGTACTAAATCATCTGGAGATAAAAAAGCATTTAAAGGCCAACCCCCTTGACCACTCATCATTTGCAAAGCTTGCATGTAAATGCTGTCGATGTCAGGTCTTTCTTCCCTGTCTACTTTGATCGGGATAAAATTGGCATTCATGTACTCGGCAATGCCTGGGTCAGAAAATGCTTCTCCTTCCATGACTGTACACCAGTGGCAGCTCGAGTAACCAATAGAGAGAAATATAGGTTTATTCTGTGCTTTCGCAGTGGAGAGTGCTTCCTCGCACCAAGGCCACCAATCAATCGGATTTTCAGCGTGTTTACGGAGGTAGAGACTCTTAGCTTCAGCAAGGCGGTTAGTCATGATTAGACACTAGTATTTGCCTTTTTTGTTCAGTCTACCTCGAAAGATTTTAGATTTTAGATTTTAGATTAAAAAATGGTAATTAATAATTTTTTGGTAGTTAACAGTTGTTTATTCTCAACAATCACCAACCAATAACTGACCAATCATTCTGAACAAGATACAAGAAAGCAGTATAGACCGTGGAATCAATTCGTATTCCAAAATTCAAAATTCCCAATAAAGCGAACTGATCCGTAGGATCAATCCAAAATCTAAAATCCAAAATTGTCTAACAACCAAATTAACATAAATTTAATGCAACCAGTGATGTTTTACTCTAAAGAACGCAAAAATGAACTAGCCACTGGTATTGACACCGTACCAGAAGGGGGTACAACTTCGCTACTAATTTTAGTGTTGGGGTTGAGTCCGACGATCAGGTGCAGTAAGAAGGTAATGATAGCGGCTTGTACAAATTTTTCTAGCATGGCGGTTTCCTCTGTTTCAGTGGATGTCTTCTACATTAGGGATCGAAGTCTTCTAGATACACCTTGTAGTAAGGATCTACCCCATTAGGTAGATATATCCGGATTTTTCTAAGTAAAATTATGGGATTTTTACAAAATTACGAAAAAATAATACCAATAAATTGCCGAGTCAATAGGTAAGCACCATCTGCCTTATATGACTACACAGTGGCTAAGATGGTTTCGGAAAACAATCAGCCTTTGTAATCGATAGAATGTATCTACACTAGTTACAAGCTGGCTACATGATTCCTATCGTTATTGAACAATCAGGTCGTGGCGAACGCGCCTTTGATATTTACTCACGCCTGTTGCGTGAGCGTATTATCTTTTTAGGACAAGCGATTGATGACAACGTTGCTAACTTGATTGTTGCCCAACTACTGTTTTTAGATGCCGAAGACCCAGAGAAAGACATATATATGTACATCAATTCTCCTGGCGGTTCGGTAACAGCAGGAATGGGTATTTTTGATACTATGAAGCACATCCGCCCAGATGTGTGTACCATCTGTACTGGATTAGCAGCAAGTATGGGTGCTTTTCTCCTTAGTGCAGGTACTAAGGGTAAAAGAATGAGTCTTCCTCATTCTCGGATCATGATTCACCAACCTTTGGGCGGCGCTCGTGGGCAAGCAACTGATATTGAAATCCAAGCCCGCGAAATTCTTTACCACAAGCGACGGCTAAACGAATATTTAGCCGAACATACAGGTCAGCCCTTGGATAAAATCGCTGAAGACACAGAAAGAGACTTCTTTATGTCACCAGAAGAAGCCAGAGACTATGGCTTAATTGACCAAGTGATTGACCGTCATGCAGCTGGTAGCCGTCCAATGGCGGTTGTGTAGTCATAAATGAGGGTAAAAGGTAAGAGTGAAAGGAAATAACAATTTCTTTATCCTTTAACTTTTGCCCTTTCCCCAGACAAGGCTCTTTTATTTTTTGTTTACAAGAGTCTAGACGCCCCTGAAGGCTGGTGAATTTGAAGCTGGGATTCTAAGCAATTAAGCAACCAGAATTCCAGCAGCTACTTTTCAGTAAGTAAAGAGTAATGTAACTGGGATAATTACTTTATAGATATCGCAGCCTTTACTTTACTGGTAAGTCTAAGGATGGTTATTGTATTAATTTTTCTTATTATATACCAGTCTCGTCTGAGATTCCATATTTTTAGTTACAGTTTTAAGTAGTTGTTTGTTATTTGTCATTTGTGATAGTTAGTAACTATTAATCAATAACCAATGATCATTGACCATTGACTAATCAAAATCCCGCTAGCGGGTCTATAGGTGTAGGCTGGGATTCTAAATATTTGAGGAAATCACGTAATTCTTCTGAATCGAGTAAATGGCGCGATCGCTTGCCGTAGGTTTGAATTAAATAGTCTCTACCCTGTTCTGTTGTCCAACCCAAGCGCTGCATTTCCACACCAATTTTGGCGATATCATCTGATTGATCCACAGGTTCACTTTTCTTCTTTTTCCTCGTTGTGGGTGCTGGCGTCGCTACAACTTCTTCGGTTGGGGTATTTTTATTATGACTGCGTTGGGGAAATGGTGTGACGTTACTAGAACTAATCTCTGGTAAAGGTTGATTTTCACTTTGGCTGCTAGAAATTACCCCGAAGTCTTCTGGTTGAATATCCAAGTGCAATTGTGGGTTTGCACTCACAGCTAAGTTCTGCTCAAATTCTTGGCTGTTGGTATCAATTGTGGGCGTTGCAGAAACAGTTGGTGTAATGGGTGTACTTGCTTGTGTTTCCAGATTGGGGGTATCTATGGGAGTTGGGGTGAAAGCAGAGACAGAGACACGCGGATGTAGTGATGTGGGGACATTTTCCTCAGTCTCAGCCACATCACTATTTCTAGTCGTCTTCGCCTCAGTCACACTCTTCGCCTCACTCAAACTTTCCATCTGTACTTGTGGCGTAGTAGTGATTCCCAAAACCATCAAAGCCCTACTTCTGGCTTGATCTTCTGCTTCCTCTACTGTTGAGGCTGCTGCCATACCAGTAGCACGGGTGATACCTTCGATTTGCACGCTTGCCCGAACAATATATTTGCCGTGATCAATTTGCACTAATTCAGAGATTAAACTAGCTGTAGGATACAAGCTCTGAAGTTGAGCTAACATCATAGTTTCACCAAATCTACGTTTGAATTATTAAAGAAACAAGCAGCAGGGAAGAACAAAGAAGCTAAGATACGTAATCAGCAGGATTATTTTACCCAAGTGATAAAGCTGATAACTGGTAACTGTTAATTATTGCTTTTGAATTGCCCACCCATTTTTGTTTGATTATGTTGTGGATTCACTTTTGGGTATGGCTCTATTTTACCGAAGAAAGGCAGAGGGCAGAAGGTACAAGGAAAGAAAGTATATTTTAATACAAAAATTCAGTCCTCTGTTCTCTGCTATATAGTTTAAAGAAAGCGAATTTATTTATGGAAAATCAATAAACCCCTAGTAACTTTATTAAATTCCCTGAATTTATTCGTGAGAATGCCCTTGTGCCATCTGAGGAGAGTACTTCTGTTTTATTTATACTCATCATAGTCAAACCCCGAGTTACCAAAATGCTATTTAAAACTTAAGTACACTGATTGTAAAATTAAGATTTTTGAGTAAATATTGGTTACAACTAACTAAATTTAAGTGTTATTGCTAGTAATGCTATACTATTTAACCAATTTAATATCCAGAAATCTTTTCTGGAAGTACGACTAAATTTACAATAATGAAGTAATGGTTCGTCCTCACAGCTTGTTAAGCTGCTAACCTATTTGTTACTGATTCTACATATGGAACATTTAGGTTGCTCAGCAGTTTCTCCTAGTTAACGATCAGAGTCTAATCGCGGAAAGTACCTTTCAACTAGGCAATCGAACACCTGCGGTTTAAGGTGCGTAGCGCGTTCGGGCAGTTCTACTGAGAGCGATCCAAACACAGCCTCTCAAAAACCCGTTGCCTAAAAACCTAGTACTTCACCAACCCAACTTGGCAGGTGTTGGTTGGGAAAAGGTATGTCGGCTTGACTAAGTGAAAGGACTTGAACGAACTAGTACTCAAAAGATGATTGTGTAGCGCCCTACCTGTTGGGAAGTTCGTTTACCGCTAGTGTCTGTGGGTCGTGAGGTAATCAACCAAGAACCAGATTCAAACAATGGACACTTTGCAAGGGCGGGGGGGAACCCCCACACGCAAATGTTCTTAACTCTCAACAAAAAAAGATGTTTTGACCAAAGGTCGGTTCACTGCATGGAATTTTCAATCGCTACACTCCTTGCCAATTTCACTGATGATAAATTGGTAGCTCGTAAACTTCTAGAAAAGAAACTTGGTTGTGAAGATGAAGATAGTTTACAGAAACTTCACATCATCTTAGAGGTATTAGAGAAAATTGGCATTTTAGTGAAGGAACGCGGTAAATATCGCCGTATTACTGAAGAAGGATTAATAGAAGCTAAGTTGCGTTGTTCCAGCAAGGGCTTTTGTTTTGCAATTCAAGATGTAGAGGGAACTGAAGACATTTACATTCGAGAAAGCCATTTAAGTAATGCTTGGAATGGCGATCGCGTTTTGGTAAGAGTTCTTAAAGAAGGTAGTCGGCGTCGTTCTCCAGAAGGAGAGGTGAAATTAATTTTAGAACGTTCCAACCACACCTTGTTGGCACGGATCAAACAAGTAGAAGGGGGCTATCGTGCCGTTCCTTTAGATGATCGCCTACTATTTGAACTGAAACTGCACGCCAATGGTCTAAAATTGCAAGAAGCGATCGACCATCTCGCCCATGTAGAAGTTCTACGTTACCCACTAGCCCAATATCCCCCCTTAGGGCGAGTTGTACAAATCCTTGGTAGCGATGCAGAAGCAGCAGCTGATATAGATTTAGTCACCTGCAAGCATGACCTTTCCCGTAGTTTTAGCGAAAACGTTCAAGAAGCAGCCACCAAACTACCAAAGAGGATTTTAAAGGCAGATTTAAAAGATCGGCTAGATTTACGTAACAAGTTTACTATTACGATACTGGGTAATAATGTTGACACCAAAACATTAGAAAATGCCTTCTCCTTAGAAACAACTAGCGCTGGCAATTTGCAGCTAGGCTTTCACATCCCTGATGTTTCGCACTATGTGCAGCCAGATGAAGCACTTGATCGGGAAGCACTCAGACGGGGTAGATCAGTGTACCTGGGAGATTTAGTTCTACCAATGTTACCAGAAAATGTGGTAGATCGTTGTTCTCTAGTAGCGGGAAGCGATCGCCTCAGTATCTCTTGTTTAATTACCTTTGATCCAAAATCAAAAGAAGTACTGGAGTGGGAACTTCAACCCAGTGTAGTGAAAGTAGACGCTTCAGTGAATGCTCAGCAAGCAGAAACTATTCTTCTGGGTAAAAAAGTTACTAAAGTGCCTGCCGAAGCAGTAGAAATACTGCAACAGTTGAAAAAGTTACAGATTGCTCTGAAACAACAACGCACTGCGCGCGGCAGTTTGCAGTTAAATCTGCCCACGAATAAAAACCCCTTCTATGATGAAGGCATTCTCGGATGCGTAGTAGAAAAAGATTCACCTGTGCGATCGCTGCTGACAGAGTTTGTGTTGCTGGTGAATCAAATCATGGCCAATCACATGAGTGCTTTAGGTGTTCCCAGCATTTGGCGAGTCCAAGGCGCACCTGATCCCGAAGATGTGCAAGAGATGCTGAAACTGGCGATCAATTTGGGCATTGAATTGTCACTCGAACCAGATATTGAGATCCAACCTCTGGATTATCAACAATTGACAAGGGTGTTTGCCGAGTCGTCCTCGGAACAAGTTTTGACTTATCTGTTGCAAGATACCCTCAAACAAGCAGTTTACAGCACCAATAAAGCACCCCACTTCGGTTTGGCACTGCCAGAATATGTCCACTTCACCGCACCCTTACGACGTTACCCAGATTTGCTGATGCAGAGGGTATATCACTCGCTGCTTGAACACGGACGCGATCGCCGCAACACTCGTGTGAAAGAGCGTGTGAACTTGCGTTCTTCTACCAGCCACGGAGAAATTAACTGGAACGTCCTACCACCAGAATTGCAACAAGAGTTGCAAAGCGAACTGACAAGAGTAATTACCCAAATCAACGACAGAGAAAAAGAAGTCCAAGAAGCCGAAACTGACTTAGAAGGCTTGCAAAGAGCCTCTTTAATGAAACAGCGCATCGGCGAGGTTTTCAATGGTGTAATTACAGGTGTCCAATCCTACGGGTTCTTTGTCGAAATTGAAGTACCACCAAAAGATGGAACTGGTGATCATAACGTACCTTTACGAGTAGAAGGATTAGTACACGTCAGTTCCCTCAAAGACGATTGGTACGAATATCGCGCCAGACAACAAGCCTTGTTTGGACGGAAAAATCGCGCTTCCTATCGATTAGGCGATCGCGTCGCCGTACAAGTTAAAAGCGTCGATTACTACCGTCAACAAATTGATCTAGTTACAGTTGGCAGCGACGGTATTCCCTATCGCCAGGATATCAACGCCAATGGTGAAGAACCAGATATGTATTTACCTGGTGACATGGAACCAGACGATTTAGAATCCTATGAAGAGGATGAATAAAAAGCTGATTAGTGGTTAGTGGATAGTAGTTAGTAGTAAAAAACCACTAACTACTAACTACTAACTACTAACTCTTCTCCAAGAATAGAAACGTGTCAAACAATAACAAGCCACTCATTTTAGGAATTACTGGTGCATCTGGTTTAATCTACGCAGTTCGCGCTTTGAAATATTTGCTGGCGGCCGACTATGAAATTGAATTAGTTGCTTCTAAGTCAACCTACATGGTTTGGCAATCTGAGCAAAATATTCGTATGCCCGTAGAACCTGTTCAACAGGAACAATTTTGGCGACAAAAAGCAGAAGTTGAAACGAGGGGAAAGCTACACTGTCATCCTTGGGGAAATGTGGGGGCTAATATCGCTAGTGGTTCGTTTCGTACTCTAGGAATGATTGTAATTCCCTGTAGTATGAGTACGGTAGCTAAGTTAGCAGCAGGGTTAAGTTCCGACTTGTTAGAACGGGCAGCAGATGTGCAGCTAAAAGAAGGTCGAAAGCTAGTCCTAGTTCCCCGTGAAACTCCTTTTAGTCTGATTCACTTGCGAAACTTGACCACCCTTGCAGAAACCGGAGTGAGAATCGTACCTGCAATTCCTGCTTGGTATCACAATCCTCAAACTATTGAGGATTTAGTTGATTTTGTAGTTGCCCGTGCTTTGGATCAATTCGATATTGATTGTATTCCTATTCAACGTTGGCAAGGTTCTGAAGAAAGGCAGAAGGCAGGAGGCAGAGGGAATATTAGAGAATATTAGATAAGTTGATTGTTAATAATATTAAGAGGCTAGGGTTACGGACTGGAGAATAGAAGCTAGGGGTGAGAGGGTAAGAGCTAGTATAAAACTAATTTCTTAATTCTTTATCTAAATATCTCAATGTCTAATTCTCAATTCTCAGTCTCCAGTTCCTATTGCCCTGATCCCCAGTTCCTAGTCCCCAGTCGCTAATCTCTATGGCTCTTTTCCGATTAATTTTATTAGTAGCAATTATGGGAGGACTAGCGCTGTTATTAGTGCAAAATTGGTCTCCTATCCTCCCATTAGTCTTTTTCGGTATGCAAAGTAAACCATTGCCTTTGGCAATATGGATTTTGTTCAGCACTGCTGCTGGTGCTGCAACTTCTTTGCTGATCTCTGGCTTATTTCAATTGTCGTCTTTGGCAGCACCACAAAAACCAACCTCTTCTGCATCCAAGTCTCGCAGAACTTCAGCGAGTGGTAGTCGTCCCCCACAAGAAAAATATGCTGACAGCTATACCAGCAGCCCTCCACCATCGTCAGCTAAAACTTCATCTCAATCCAATCCAGACGATGATTGGGACATCGACAACAGTGAAAAATGGGATTTTGAGGAGAAATCAGACGCAACAAAAGCTCAAGATACGGAAGTTAGAGACTCGAAAAACTATGAACGCCGACAAGAACCTACAGACAGCTTTCGTTCAGGTTCTTCATATTCCTATAGCTACCGCGAACCTAAAAATTCTGGAGTCGGAAAAACTGAATCAGTTTATGATGCTGACTATCGGGTAATTATTCCCCCATATCAACCACCGAGCGATGATCTATCTGATGAAGATAATCCAAGCGAGAAAAAGAATCAAGCTGATGAAGATGATTGGGGGTTTCTAGAGGATTTTGAGGATGACGATCAGCGTAAGCGTTAATAAATAGAGACATCATCAAGCAAATCTCTACTTGATCCCACAACGCTCACGAGACTCCTGCTTCACCCTACCTGTCATGGCAGCTTCTTGTAAAGTCATAAAAGCATTAAAATCTTCTAGGTCATAGCGTGTACTCAGTAATTGCCGTAGCTGATTTTCAGCTTCTACAGTCAAGTACCCTGTTGATAAAGCCTTTTGCACAACATCTCTAATCCTAATCATGCTTGAATCCTCAAACGACCACACTTAATGTATTTGGCTTATTCAAACCAGATATGCAGGATCTTGGTATTTTTCCAGCATTAAGTTGGCCAGGCTTTTTTCAACTGAAGGAAAAAATAAGTCATTTTTTACACCTTGTATTTAAAAATTGCTGTTTGTGCTAATCACGAAACTCACTAAATATTAAGAATAAGTAGAGCAGTTTATATGTAAGTACCGAGAAAGGCGCATTGTGCTGGTAGAAACACAGTGCTGTATAAAGCTCTATTACTAGTGAGTTTGAGCCACTTAGGTAGACGCACAAAGCTTCGATAAAGTTTCAATTAAGCTCAATCAAATCTTATTAAATTTACCCTAACATAAACCAGATTGATTGATTTATGTGAATTTACTGCAAAGATTGTCATCACTTAAGCAGCCGTAGAGGAACTGCATGAAATAATTGAGAGTGCGATCGCACGCTGTTCGCCAAAATTAATGCAGGAATCTCAAACCTGACACAGTTCCTCAATCACCCGTGAAAACTCCTCAGTCATCAAGTCTGAACTATTTCCACGGTAAACTCGTAAAAGTTTTTGGAAAAACCACAAAGTTATCCGCCAAAGACACCGGCCGGATAGAGGGTAAAGTATGACGCAAGTTATGCAAGTATCTTTTTTTGCGTTCTTGCCAAGTGGTTTTGGGTAAATATTGCATTCAGTACAGCCATTAATGATTGCTACTACTGTATCTCCAAATTTCTGGCAAATTTCTCCACGGGTTTGACTTCCATCTTAATCTTCTATCGCATCGTGTAATAAAGCTGCGATCGCTTCTGCTTCAGTCCCTCATGCTTCTAGCACTAGTGCTGTGACACTTAATAAGTGTGTGACACAAGGAACACCGCTAATTTTGTGGCTTTGATTAGCATAGAGACGGGTTGCATAAACTAGTGCCTCTGCAAATTTATCTGTTAGTTTCAATGTATTCATCACAACGGGAATTTTGATGGTAAAACAGGAATTCTTTTGCTACCTCAGCAGCAATACTTTGTCGTAAATCAAAGGGAAGCAGGACTTCGCATTTAGGATGCCAGGCTCGCAGGCGCATAATGACATTATTATCTCTGTGTTTATAATCTTGGTATCGGATACTTACTTGATAATAGGCATCATTCGGTGAACGATTCGCCAAAATGTTTAGTAATGCCTGCTGTGGTTCCGCTTGTTTAACCTCGCGCCGAATTAGATGTTGTGCTTGCTGGTAAGTAATTTCCTCAAAAGTATCGTGGCGTTCAGTACCTTGAACGTAGCGATCGTGAAATTCTCGCTCAAATCTTAACAGCATCAGTTGAGCAGGCAAATAGAAATCAAAACCCCAGGCTTTGCTCATTGCGACTGCAATATCATCTGGAGTGGGTAAAGATGTCTGTTGATAACGTTGTAGCAAAATATCGGGAAGCTGAGGATTTGTCCAGTCTAAGGGGATCATATTTTGAATGCGATCAAGGCGAAAATTATACCAATTACCTTGTCGTAGGGGACTTTCACCGTAGGCACACAGATAAACTGCTCTCTGCACGTAGTAGATGCATACCGGATAAACGATGCAATCAACGATATCTCCCACCTTAGCGCTGTTGTAGGTTAGCTTGATCGGTGGAACTGGAGTTTTTGTCCAAAGTTGCCTTAACTCGTATTGCCAGTCTTCAACTAAATCAATTGTGCTACGGGGAATGACGTAATCAAGTTTCAGGAAAAAGCGTTGTACACCGTTGATTTTTTGGGAATGGTTTTCAGCGATCGTACTTAAATCTTCCTGAAGAAAATTTAATTCGTAAGTACCAAGTTTTGACAGGTTGACTTCATTATTTATAGTTGTAGGGCGTAACGGTAATTCAGCGACGCGATAATATTGTTGGTTTTTATATACTAACCATCCCAACTCAGCTAAAGTTTCCAAATCAGCTTGGAGGGAACGGCGAGTTACACCAAACAGACGTGCTTTGAGCAATTCATCTAGTTGAGATTTATTTATACCTGCGTGGGAAACAACTGATTCCTTCCACTCAGTTTCCGAAATTCCTGTTCTTGGATCAAATAGCCATTGTGCCATAGTTCTGGCACAGGGACAGTTTTTATCGTGTAGTTTGGGAACAGTTTCACCTTTGGGGTGCGTGGAAGTAAAAAACACATCCCGCCATTGAGCATAGGTAAAAGCGTCATTTAAAGCCAAGCAGTTTTCACCATACAGCGAAGTCAACCACACCCATAAACGAACTGCTCGCTGTAAATTTTGTTTAAGAGAACCGCGTGCTAACCACTGCAACAGTTCTACGCTGGGAATATCTTGAAAAACTTGCTCAAGCACTATTTTAACCTGTCACATCTTGCGTAAATCCTGATTACCTCTAGGTTAATGCTTATTGGAAGTAGCCTCTTCCAGCAAGATATATGATGTATCCATGCAATTAGGCAAGGTAATGACTACTTACAACGTTGAGTTAAGCGAAGATACTTTACGGCTAAATTTTGGTGAACTCACCCAAAATGACCAAATAGTGAAAGATGCGGCGGTACGGTTAGAAGCAATGGTAGGTTCTGGTGAACTCAGAGGTGGACAATTACTTAAGATTAATGGCTCCGTATCAATACCTGTAGCGTTTGTTTTAGCACACAAGATTAGTCATCTTTACGGTGCAATTGGCTATTTTGACCCCAAATTAGGAAAATAAGTGATTTGTATCACACATAATCCTACGTATAATTTGGGAGACTTAACTGATTGATATTTGATTAATAAAAATTTAAGTATAAATACTGTTAATTTCTATGACTTCATATCAGATCAACCTTGAAGGTGACGTTTTAAAAGTCAGGTTTGGTCAACCTGCAAATGGCGACCAAGTAGTGCGAGATGCGGCGGCACGTTGAGAGGGGTTGCGGATAGTTGCAATCATCCACAGCGATCTTGAGGATAAAGAGGATGTGATTGAATTTGAGTCGCCTGTGTTAACTGGTAAAATTCACCGTCTTATGCGAGGAGAGGATGTTTCTGGAAGGGAGATGGTGCAGATGTTGGCAAAAGTTTTAGTAAGGTTGGGTAGTAAACAATGAAACAATTACGTGTTGCTGAAAAAGCTGCTTTGCAAGTCATCCAAGAAGCCATTAGGGTTCTAGCGGTTTGGACAAACTCGAAACTAAAAGAGAAATTATCAAGGTTAATAGCAGCAGGTGATAATGATGATGTAATTAAAAAAGCTGTTGCACAAGCACAGAAATTACTTTCTTGGAATAGCAAAGGCGAACCAAAAGCTTTGCGTCTGCTGTTTGACTCGATAAACTTGGAAAAAGACAAAGAGAAAAAGAGTCAAAATCAGCATCAACATTATTGTCAGCCAGATGTTATTGCCGAGAGAAATCCTAAAATACCTTACCCCCTAGAAAAAGAACCTTCATTAGAAGATTTCATAAAACTGAAATATGAAATTAAACAAGAATTAGATAAACTCGACGACGATAGAGATAGAGATTTAAATAACCTATCTTTGCTGACTTTGATTCTAGAAAAATATGGTTCTTTCATCAGCTTTGGTGATTCGGATGTTGCATTAATAGACATAGCCAGAAGTACTGCTGGGGTTGCTGCTGCATTAGCAAATAATCCTGAAAGCAATAACCTAACTTTAATTGCAGGTGATTTATCAGGTATTCAAAAATTTATTTACACTATATCTTCTGATGGTGCGCTGAAATCTCTGCGTGCGCGCAGCTTTTATTTGGAACTAGTCACAGAAGAAGTAGTACAGCAACTTTTGGAAGCATTAGAATTACCGCGTACAAATGTTATTTATGCAGGTGGTGGTAATTTATATATATTAGCTCCTGCAATAGAATCAGTTAAAATCAATGTTGCAGAAGTTCGTCAACAATTTAATGAATGGCTTTTGGGTGAGTTTCAAGGCAAAAATTTTCTCGCACTTGATTGTTTAGACTTCCCCATCACAGATATTACCACTGAAAAATTTGCCGATTATTGGTCAGAACTGACAAGTAAAAAACTAGCTGTACACAAGTCTCGTAAGTTTGCTGAAAATATTAGCAAATTTCTTCAAGAAAGTGATAGTTACGAGCCTTGTAAAGTTTGTCATCGTGATGATGTGGAATCAGCAGAATTAAAGCAACTTAATAAGAACGAACCTGATTCGGTGCTTGCTTGCGAAACTTGTTGCAGAATGTTTGAGTTGGGAGGACAGTTATTAAAAGTTGAAGTGATAGTGCGATCGCAAAGCGAAAACTTTGAGGATAAGTTTGACACGCTTACCTTTGAACTTCCTGCTACTGATAAACGTGATGCTAAAAATGTTTACTATCATTTATTTCACAGGTGGAAACAAATAGTTCCAGATAATGACACGGCTTTGTTGGTAAATGACTGGAATATAGAGCATTATAAATTCTCCCAGTTTAAGAAATCTTTTCCTTTACTGCTGGGAAACTATGCTCAAGAAAGTAGTGAAGAAAAAGGTTTGATTATCCGTGCTAACGAAATGGCGAAAAAAGCCAAAGGTGTAAATAGACTTGGATACCTGCGAATGGATGTAGACAATTTGGGGAGAATCTTTGCTGAGGGTTTAGGAGAAAATAAAACTTTGCCAAGAATTGCTGGACTTTCGCGTCAGATGAGTTATTTTTTTAAAGTTTATCTCAACAGTTTAGCTGAATTTAGGCAAGAAAATTTCCTTAATAAAAATAAATTAATTGCAGATATTTTACATAAAAAAGCAGAATTTTTAACTCCAAAAAAGCGAGATAATTTACTATTTATCTATGCTGGTGGTGATGATTTATTTGTTAGTGGTACGTGGAATGAAGTGGTTGAATTTGCCTTTGATATCTACCAATGCTTTCGTGCTTATACAGGAAATAATCCAGATATTACGTTATCAGGTGGTATTAGTATTAATGATATTAAATTTCCCCTTTACAAAGCAGCTGAGGAATCAGGAGAAGCGGAAGAAAAAGCTAAAGGTAATGGTAAAGATAGTTTAAGTCTATTTAGCCAAGTATTTAAGTGGAATGAATGGCTGGGAATAGAAGATAACAAGATTATTGATTCGGAAATTCAAAAATATTTACATTCAGAAACTAGACCAAAGCTACTAGGTATATTACCATTTGTCGAGAGATTAGAACAGCAAGATATAGGAGTTAATTATTCCCGTAATTTTGTGCGTAACTTACTCATCACCGCAGAAATACAAGAAAAAGCATTAGAAAAGTTTGAAGACAATAAAAAATCAGAGGAGGCTTTAGGAACTCGCTATTATTTGCATCTACCCAAGATTGCTTATACTTTAGCGAGATTACCCAAAAATGTACTAGATGACACTGAGTTTCGGACTTCCTTAAAAAGTCCATATAATGCGCCTTATTTTCGGGCGATCGCTACTTGGATTGAACTTTTAAACCGCTAGTAATTTATATGCCAGAACCAACTAAATCAAAAGTAACTATTCCACCTCTAAATTCTAGGCAATCAATTCCTCAAACTAACGTCAATAAAACACAAAATATCGTTGAGGAAATTGTTAAAACTATTAACGGCTTACCTGATGGGTTAAAAACATATCCCATTAGAGACTTAGTTAAACATGCTGAAGAATTTGGCCCTTATCTCAAGCAGCAACGATTAGAAACGAACCAAGTTCGCAAATTTTTAGATGCTGTAAATCGCTTAAAAGCCAACTTAGTGGAAACAGGTGAATTTGCAAAAATTAAAACAGAAGTTGTTCTGCTGAAACCAAAATTAGCATATGCCGCAGCTAGACAAAAAGCAGCAAAACCATTAGGAGAGGTGATGTCAGCCGCTATTGACGAAGTTCACAGCAAAGAAGATTTTGAACGGCTAGTTCAATTACTTGAATCAATTATTGCTTATCACAAAGCTGAAGGTGGAAAGTAAATATGCCAGTATCATACGCACAAAAACCCCTTCTTGGTAAATTAACCCTCACCAGTCAAATTTGTGTGGAAACAGGATTGCATATTGGTGGTGGTGGCGAAAATTTGGATATCGGTGGACTGGATAAACCTGTAATTCGCGATCCTCTCACAAAATATCCTTACTTACCTGGTTCTTCCCTTAAAGGTAAACTGCGTTCTATCTTAGAAAGGTTATTAAATAAACCCCTAAATCGTCCAGGAGGAAGCGGTACTTGGCGCTACGAAAGTGACGATTTAAAAGATGGTTTTACTGAAGTAGAAGCAGGTAGATTTATTGCCTACGAAGGTGCTAACACCTGTCAAATTAGTCGTCTATTTGGTTCTACCGGGGGTTCCAAATTTTGGATGCCAATTGAAACTACTAGGGAAGAAGGATTATATGAAGAAAATAAAAATAATCCTACTTCTACAATCAACAATCAAAATTGTATTAGAATCAATCGCGGACGTAACGCACCAGCTCGATTGATTATTCGAGATTGCCATTTAGTACCAGAATCAGCAGAAAAACTCAAGCAAGTTGACACTGGTTTATACATGACCGAGTGGAAATTTGAAAACGGTATTGACCGAGTGACAGCCGCAGCAAATCCCAGACAGCTAGAACGTGTACCTGCTGGCTCAAAATTTCATTTTGAATTAGTTTACACCGTTGAAAATAAAGATCAAGCCATTGAAGATTTGCAAAATATTGCGATCGCACTCGCCATTTTAGAAGATGATGCACTTGGCGGACATGGTTCCAGAGGGTATGGGAAAGTCAGATTTCAGAACTTTCAGTTTTCCTATCGTAGCTTGGCACAGTATCGCCAAATCACCAGCACTCCTCCTGGTACATCAGGTTTACAACCATTAGAAACCATTCCCAACACCCAAGCACTCTTAGATAACTTTGGAAGTTTAAGCGAGTACGTAAATCGATTATTGCCAGGAGATTGATATGAGTGTCTGGAAATTAGTTAAACTCAACTTTGGCTGTAGCCCCGCACATTTTGGGGAAGTGGGAATAGGGATGGAACAAACGAGCGATCGCGTCCGTTCCGATGCTTTATTTAGTGCATGGGTTAGTGTCTATGCGCGGTTATTTGGTAAAAATGCAGTTGAGGAATTATTGCAGATATTTCCTTCAAAAGAGCAACCTGAATTAACTCCCCCTTTCCGTATCAGTTCCACCTTTATTTACCGAGAAGTTGGACAAGAAACAATTTACTATCTTCCCCGTCCCCTGAAGTTCCCCATCAACTATCCTGATAAGGATCTAGCTTTTTTCAAAACCTACAAAAAGCTTAATTATTTGCCTTTAGAAATATGGCAAAGATGGTATCAAAAGGAAGGGTTTCAAGAGAGCGATCGCCAAGAATTAATTGCTCAAACTACTGGTAAATCGGAGGAAAAACTTAAAGAAGCAGGAACCTTTGACTACAAAAAAGCCTTTAAAATTGAAAAATTCCCAAAAATTGCTGTAGACCGTGTTACGAGAGCAACAAACTTTTATCATACTGGTTTTGTGCAATTTGAGTGGGAGAAAAATCCGGCTGGTTTATATTTTCTAGTGCAATTCTCTCCTTCTGGAGAGAAATTAGTAGACAAGCTAAAAGCTGCTTTGTATCTATTAGGAGAAGAAGGACTGGGAGGAGAGCGTTCGAGTGGTGCAGGAAGATTTCAAGTTGAGTGGTTAGAATTACCAGAAACCTGGAAAAAGGTAGTAAATTTTTCTGATGGAAATCATCATGCGTTGATGAGTTTGTTTTGGGATACACCCATAACAACTGACTTTTTAAATCAAGCTAGCTACGACATTCAACAACGCGGTGGTTGGATAGCAGAAAATCAACTCCGACGTAAAATGGTGCGCATGTTTAGCGAAGGTTCGGTTTTTCTTGTACCACCACAAGGAAAGCTAGTAGATGTTACACCCAACGGTTTCAAAAAATATCGAATTTACCGTAGTGGTATTAGCTTAAGTTTGCCAATTAAAGCACAGGATAAATAAGATTATGGTGGTTTCTCTCGAATCTGCTCTCAAGAAACCTGATTTTTATCAATCAAAAAAGATACTAATGACAAGTCCAATTTTACATATTGGCTCATCAGTATCAAGATTATATCCCTTTGAATATGTACAGACAGATAAAAAAGTCTATCTCCCCAATCTAGAAGCTTTAGCAAAGGGTTTATTAGCAAAAGGAAAACGATTTTTCGATGACTATATTCAAGCAATTGAAAAACGCCAAGATATCACAAAACTTTTAAAACAAGCCTTTGGTTCCGAGTGGTGGAAAGCTAAAGATGCAGAAGATTGTCCAATTTTTCCCAAAGAAGCCGTCAGCCAAAAGTTGACATCTGAGAGAATTACAGATTTGCGTCCCATGATTCGGAATGGGATGGGACAATTATTTATTCCTGGTTCTTCGATTAAAGGAGCAATTAGAACTGCGATCGCATATTATCTATTGAAACACGCAGATCGTTTTCAACTACCTTCGTCAAAGCGGGTGAGCGAAATCGAGAAAAAATTGAGAGAAAAATTAGGAAAACTTAATCAACATCAGCAGAAATTTCTCGATGATGAGCTATTCATGGATAGTTTCTTCTCAGAATTCCACCTCACATATCAAGCGATAAACTTTCCTGGTAAAGGGCCAAATACAGACTTTTTCAGAGCTATCAAAATTACAGATTCAGCACCACTCTTAGAAAGCACAATCAAAACTAAGAAAGGTCAAGAAATACCTGTTAACATACCTGTTGTAGCTGAGGTAGTAGTTTCTAGCAGATTTTCGGATTACTTAGCTAAATATAAAGCGTCTATCTATGCTGAAATGGTGCGAAATGTCCAAACAGAGTTCACCATTACATTAGATACAGAAATGCTTTCATGGTTCACACATAAACAGGGGATGAAGTTACCCTTTAGTAACCTGGATGAACTCTTACAAATATGTCAAGAATTTACTCAAGAACAATGGGACTATGAGCATGATTACTGGCAAGAAATTAAGAACAATCCTCAAGCATCAGGTAAAAATTTAGATTTTAATTATATCCGCGAATTTTACGAACCAGAAAAATGTCCCTATAGTTTGAGACTGGGTTGGGGTAGTGGAATGAATGGAACTACGATCGGGTTGTGTCTTGATGATGAACTACGGGAAGATATTCGCGATACGTGTGGTTTAAAAGCACCTGGTTTTGAAGCACCGAAATCTAGGCGAACTGTGAGCAATCGTAATGGAGAAATTAAGTTTGTACCAGGATGGGTTAAATTCAAAAATCTACAAGACTAATGCTAATTCGTTCTACCTGGATATTAAGCGTATCCGAACCGACAATTTTACCCCGTTCCTATAGCTTGGAACTGGTAAAGCAACTGCATCAACAGCTAGGTTTAGAAATGGGAAACGAAGCAATTTCTTCTGTTTCATACTCAGGAATCATCGGTTCATGCTCAACTTCTAGAGACTTTTTCACCTTCCATCCAGAGGAATTTTACAAATTATCTCTGTCTGGATTGCAGGAAGTTTCAGCAAAAACAATTTCTCATCTTAATCTCTCAGATTCATTAGAATTCCTTGGAACAAAATTTAACATCCTCAACCGCGAAGATGAAATCACCAGCTATGAAGAATTGTACACAACTTTAGTAGCGAATGAACCAGAACCAATCCGACGGTTTGAGTTGCAGTTTGTCACTCCCACAGCTTTTTCTCAGGTTGGAACAAATCTACCTCTACCTGTACCAAATTTAATGTTTCGCAGTTGGTTAGAACGCTGGAATAATTTTGCACCTGTTTATTTGGGAGGCGATGAATTAATTGCTTACTTCAGCAATGCGATTTTGCTTAAAAATCACAAAATTCAAACCAAAAGTTGGCAATTACATAGAGGTTATGTGAATGGATTTGTGGGTGATGTAACGCTACAGATGTTTAACCGTGCTGACTCTTTATTGGCAAATGTGGCTAATTTATTAGTTCAATATGCGCGGTTTACTGGTACGGGGATGAAGACACGATTGGGGATGGGACAGACTCAAATTCCAACTTTGACTAATCAGGAAAATTAACTCAATAAAAGGAATTAAGCACAATGGCCAAAATATTAATTTCTCCTATTGGTGTTGGTGGAAGATTTAAAAGTCAAGTTAATTATGACAGAGAGTACCAAGAAGCTTATTACAAAATTGGCGATATATCATATCCTCAAAGTCGATTTATGGCAGCTGTACTATACGAACACTTTAAGTTAGATGGAATTGTTTTCATCGGTACAGTGAAGTCAATGTGGGAAGAAGTATATCGTTTTTTCTGTGAAACAAATGGTGTGCAGAAAAATGATGATTATTGGCTAGATTTAGCTTGCAAAATTGATGAGTTGAAATATGATAGTCCTCTAAATTCTTTAGATTTATCACCAATAGAAGAAATTTTGGGGCAACATTCTAAATGTATATTAATCAAATATGGCATTACTCAAGATGAATTATGGGAAAATTTTGACAGAATTTTTCAAATTGTAGAATGGCTAAACACAGGAGATGAAATATATATTGATATTACTCATTCATTCCGTTCTTTATCCCTATTCCTGTTTTTAACTGTTACCTTTATAAAGGATTTAGCTAGCGAAAAGCAAATTAAAATTTCTGGTGTTTACTATGGAATGCTGGATGTTACAAGGGAACTAAAATATACACCAGTTGTTGACTTAAACCCATTGTTTGAAATGACTTCTTGGATTAAAGGTGCCTATAGTTTACAAAGTTATGGCAATGGTAATTTTATAGCAGAGCTTTTGAAAGCTCAAAATGAAAATCAATTGGCAAATCAGATAGAAGAACTTTCTCAGTCTTTAAATATTAATAATGTCAACGCTATTAAACAAAAAAGTTCTATCCTAAGAAATTCTCTACAAAAATCAGTTCCTAAAACTCCTTTCCAATATTTAAGAAAAACTCTCGAAAGTTTTGTCAAAAAATTTGCACGTTCCTCTGTTGTCAAAGAATCAGAATATCATTTAGAACTAGCTGGTTGGTATTTTGAAAATCAACGATATGCTACTGGATATATTACTCTAGCTGAGGCAATCATTACTTATTTATGCGAAATTGAAAACAAAGATATTAGAAATAAGAATGCGCGAGAAGAAATGAAAAGTTTACTGCATAAAAGAGATATAGAAAATAGTAAATTAGCTCAGTTATATTTTAAAGTTAATCCAATTCGTAAAAGTATCGCTCATGCTTTATTAGAAGAAGGAAACCATGCGCATGATGTCCGTGATGCAATCAATAATTCTAAACACTATTATCAAGAATTGAAAAAAATATTTCAAACAGGGAGAATTGAATAATATATCAGTAGTTAACATTAACTACGTCACATTTTCAAAATAAAATAACTTTTTTAAACAGTGGTTTTATAAAATCATGAGCATAATTTTGAGAGACACTAAACAACAACTACTATGTCCAAAATTCTCCTTGTCACTGTAGGTGGTTCCTTCCAACCTATCATCACCGCTATCCGCAGCCTACAACCCGATCGCGTTATCTTTATCGCTTCTGATGGTGAAAAAGGAAGTAAATCACAAGTTATCGGCGAAGGAACCCCCTGCGAAGTGCGTCGAGGTGCAGAGGTGGTCGAAAGACTACCCAATATTCCCACACAGGTAAATTTAGGAGAAAACTTTCAACCAGAACGAGATTTGATTTTAGTGCAAAATCCCGATAATTTAGCCGAATCCTATGCCAAAATTTCCAGTTGTATCCGCAACTTACAACAAGAAAGCGGACACCAAATCATGGCTGACTACACTGGTGGAACCAAAACTTTGTCCGCAGCATTGGTAATGGCTGCTGTTGACTGCGGAATTTCTCTGTATATTACCATTGCAGCAAGGGATAATCTCGTGAAAGTGGAACGGGGAGAGTTAACCCAAAAGGTAGACACCAGCTTTAAATGATATTTTGTAGTATTGATTCAGAAGGCTGAGGGCTGAGGGCAGTCCCGATGAAAAAAATTCACCACTAAGTATGAAATAACCTCACCCCCTACCCCTCTCCTTACCAAGGAGAGGGGTGTCCGACAGGACGGGGTGAGGTTGCTTTCAACTCAGAAGCCACGAAACCGCGATCGCTACACACCCTAACCAGCTCTCAGGTTAGCTCATAATCTTTTCTTTGGACACCAGCTAGAACTTTAATTAAGAATAGACCCCAAAAAAAAGGAAAGATGATTACACCCATGCGTGTTTTTGTGTTAATCTTCAATGCTGGCACAGATAACGAAGGAATCCACACAGTTCGAGAAGGCGATCGCAATAAAATTCTCATGTTTGAGTCAGAAGACGACGCTACCCGCTTTGCTTTGATGCTAGAAGCCCAAGATTTTCCTACACCCATAGTTGAGTCAATTGATGCTGAAGAGATCAAAGAGTTTTGTCAAAGTGCTGGCTATGATTGGGAAATCGTCACAGAAAATAGTGGTTTGGTGGTTCCCCCAGAAATCAACGTAGAAGAAACCGACTGGAAACCAGACACTGAAACCGAGCAACCACAGACTGATACTCAAGAATCACCATCAGAAGCAGAATTGTCTGATTCGGAACTAGATAGTATTCGTCGCCGATTAGAAGGATTACTATAAATAGTCATTAGTCAATGGTCAATGGTCAATTGTCAATTGTCAATGGTCAAGCGCTCTGCACAGTGTCCCGTAATACCATTTCACTGTTAACTGTTAACTTGTTAACTGATTTATGACCAATGCCCAATGACTAATGACCAATGACCAATGACCAAGGACAACCAACAAATGACTGATTTACAGGAACGCGGACATCTGCTCACAGAACAAGTTAACCCTAATACTCAGAACCTAGATCAACTTAGTTGTTTAGAGTTGGTGGAAATTTTTAATCGCGAGGACGAAAAAGCAGTGGCTGCGGTTGCTGCTGCAAAAATCAAGTTAGCTCAAGCAATTGAACGTACCGCCGAGTGTTTGCAAAAGGGAGGACGGCTGTTTTATATTGGTGCAGGAACAAGTGGGAGGTTGGGAGTATTAGATGCTGCTGAGTGTCCACCAACTTTTTGTACCCCTCCAGAACTCGTACAAGGAATTATTGCTGGTGGTGCTGGGGCGCTACTACGCAGTTCCGAAGATTTAGAAGATCGCTTTCAAGATGGAGAAGCGGCGATACAACAGCGACAAGTAACGCAACTAGATGTAGTAGTTGGTATTACTGCTGGTGGGACAACACCTTATGTTCATGGTGCTATCAATGCTGCTCGTCAAAGGGGAGCAACTACAATTTTTATCGCTTGTGTACCTGCTGAGCAAGTGAGTGTAGAAGCAGATATTGATATTCGCCTATTAACAGGCCCAGAAGTGCTTGCTGGTTCTACTCGCCTCAAAGCTGGAACCGCAACTAAGCTAGCTTTGAATATCCTGTCTACAGGTGTGATGGTGCGCTTGGGCAAAGTCTACGGAAATCGTATGGTAGATGTAGCGGTAACTAATAACAAATTACGCGATCGCGCTTTAAGAATCTTGCAAGACTTGACGGGTTTGAGCCGTGAAGCATCAGATTTTTTATTAGAACGCAGTGGTAAATGGGTAAAATTGGCACTCCTAATGCACTGGACTGGCTTGGATAAACAGCAAGGTCTACAACTACTTTCAGAAAACCAAGGTAATCTCAGAGCAGCGATCGCTAGCGGTAAAACTTACAACAAGTCCTAGAAGTCGGAGTATAGACTTTTAGCTTTTCCTTTAAGTAGTGTTTTGGTATCAATTATTTGATTGGGTGTAAAAATAGATTTTGAGATGCCGTGTTAGTTTGGTCGACTTTGTAGTGAGCGCACGTATGCTCAAGGAAACTGAATTGCTTACTACAAAGCTGTTTATCTATATAATTTTCAGCGACAAACTACCTGTATCTACAAATTAACATAACAACAAAATCAGAATTAATACGGTTATAAACCAAAATATAAAAGTATAATATGATATATATCTTCAGAATAGTTTGATTTTGAACTGAGGAAATCTGTATACCAACACATCAAAATACAGCTGTTTTCAAACTAATCAACCATCCTCATCTTTCTCTAAACCTTTCTTTGTGTGGGAGAAAGACTCACTATTTCTGTTTCCTAAAACAGAGAAGTTGAATTGTTAGGTCTGGTTGTTTAGTGAATTGAAAATTGCTACAACTAGCAAAATCAGTCCAGCAATAGTTATTTTGCTAATTCATTTGATTTGAACTCTAAAAATATAGTTAATTAATACTGTGTAGATAAAAACTTTCTAAAATCAAAATAATTTACCAATGATATTAATCAAGGAAAAAATATGAACCATCCGCTCATGATGGTAGTAGATAAATTAATTAATGAATTGAAACTTTGTAATCAATTACATTATAGTGGCAGATTAAATATTAAAAGTGCCAATGGTCAGAAATGGGTTTTATATTATTATTTTGGCAGAATAATTTGGGCAACCGGAGGTACTCATCCCTTTCGACGTTGGCGACGACAAATTGCTCAACACTGTCCTAGTATTGATGTCGATAAATTATCTTTGCACTCTCAAGAAGTATCTATCGATTACTGGGATTATCATCTGCTAGTTTCTCTATACAAGCAACAAAAAGTTAAGCGCGAACAAATAATATCTGTTATAGAAAACACAATTGCAGAGTTATTATTTGATATCATTCAACAAGCAAATTTTTACTCTATAAGTTGCGATCGCAACCAAGAAATCATCTTAGAAGCACCAATCAGTATCGCAGGTGCAGATATGTCTTTCAAACTGATGCAAGAGTCTTGGAAACATTGGTTAGAAGCTGGTTTGAAGAATATATCACCTAATTTAGCCCCAACAGTACGAAAACCAGATCAACTCCATAAACAGGTAAGTTCAGCAGTATACAAGAATTTTGTGACTTTAATCAATGGCAAATATACTCTATGGGATTTAAGCGCAAAAATGAAGCAAAGCGTACTTACAGTTACCCATTCTTTGCTTCCTTATATATCCAAAGGAACAGTTGAATTAGTAGAAGTTTTTGATTTACCTTTACGAGTTGTTGAAGTTAATAATAACTCTTTAATAAAAAAACTCACAACTGACAATAGTCCACTTATTGCTTATGTCAATAACAACCCTGCGGTTAGTCAAACACTAGAGGATATTCTCATTTCTAATGGATTTAGATTTATTAATATTCAAGATACCATTCATGCGCTATCAATCCTAATTGAGCATAGACCAAACCTGATTTTTTTGAATTTGATGTCGCCAGTTACCAGTGGTTACGAAATCTGCGCTCAAATCAGGCGTGTTTCCCTATTTGCTAATACACCTATAGTTATTTTGACAGACAGCGATAGTCTTTTAGACCGAGTTCGAGCTAAAGTAGTAGGTTCTACAGATTTACTCGCCAAACCTGTATCATCTGACAAAATAATGGGTATAGTACGTAAATACACACAAACCAATTCAAAATAAGTCAATACTAATAGTCATTAGTCCTTTGTCATCTGTCATTTGTTACTTATTTACTAATGACTAATGACTAATAACCAATGACCATTGACTAATCTTCAAGTGATTGTGCTGGTACTTCCACGGCTGTCACATCAATTGTCCCATCGGGTGTAATGCGCTGAAAATGGCCCTGTTGCACTGACAACAGTTCTCCACAATTAGGACATTGTAACTGAGTTTGGTTCAAACCCGTAAATTCGTATCTACAGACGGGACAGCGATCAGTAACTAGGTTACGTTGTAACCACCAACGAAACCCAAAAAAGGCCAGAATAGGCGTGAGCAAAAGTAGCCCAACGATTATCAGCAACGAATTTACCAACCAGCCCAAGCCTAATGATCCTAGTAACCACGCAATTACTATGAGGGTAAGCCAAGGGCGGAGTTGATACAGACTTAACTGAAAGTTTTTAAAGCTCATTTGTTAAAGTATCGTCTTGCTCTTCCTCTAGGATAGCGAGTTTATTCTCAGATTCATTGACTTAATGTAAATTAACTTCTGCTTTGTGGAGTCAATTGTCCAGAGTCAAGTGTCAATTGTCCAGAGTTTTTACAAATGACTATTGACCATTGACTATTGACTAATGACTACTAAAACTGCGATAAGCGTTGCTGATAATAGTCAACAATTTTTTCTGTGACTTCGGTTACTGACAAACCATCTGTGCTAATTTCAACTGCATCTGGCGCTTTCTTCAAAGGAGAAACTTTACGGGTGCTATCTTTCCAGTCACGTTCGGCAATATCTTTTTCTAGCTGTTCCAAAGATATTTCGCTTTGACCTTGTTTTTGATAGTCGTGTAGGCGGCGACGGGCGCGTTCTTGCACAGAAGCGGTTAAAAAGATTTTCACTTCTGCATCGGGGAAAACGTGGGAACCGATATCCCGTCCTTCTGCAACTAAACCACCTTTTTTACCCCACCTTTGTTGTTGTTTGACTAATGCTTGACGCACAGCACTTTGTGCAGCTATAGCCGAAACATTGGATGTCACCGTAATTGAGCGAATTGCTTGGGTAACATCATGATGGTTAATCCACACTTGTACTGGAGATTGTAAGTCTTGCCCCGGAGCCAGTTCAATCACACACCTGCTGGCTAATTCTGCGATCGCACACTCATCATCTAGGGCAATTCCTTCATGCAGTACCAGCCAGGTGACGGCACGATACATAGCTCCTGTATCCAGATATACCAGACCTATTTTTGCTGCTACCTGCCGGGCAACAGTGGATTTACCAGCTCCGGCTGGCCCGTCAATAGCAATAATTGGCTGGCGATCGCGCAAAATGGTGTTATCAATCAAACGTGTAGAACCAAGACGAGCAGCGATCGCGAGCATTCCTTCCTCCTGAACTGTTTCTATTGGCATTAAAGTATTTGGTTCAACCAATTCAATATATTCCACAGATACAGAACTGACCATTGCTATTTCTTGCTGCGCTGCTGCAATGAGCTTGTTGGCATTGCGTTCTCCAGCGCGAAAAGCTGCTTGCGCTTTTTGCAAGCTGCCATACAACACAACTGCTTGCTGTTTTTCTGTAGTAGTCAAATATTGGTTACGAGAACTTATGGCTAAACCAGATGTTTCCCGCACCGTTGCACAAGCAACAATTTCGATCAAAAAATTCAAATCAACTACCAGCTGCTTAATAATAGCTAGCTGCTGACCATCCTTTTGACCAAAATAAGCTCGGTCAGGCTGTACCAAATTGAAAAGTTTAGTCACGATCGTAGCCACACCCTGAAAGTGACCAGGCCGATAACGACCACACAAGCCAGATATCATAGCAGATGACGGGTTGACTTGTGTAACTTTTGATTCTTGTATATTTTTCAGGTCAACTCCCATTTCTTCCGGAGTTGGCGCAAAAACTATATCTACCCCTGCTTGTTCACACAGTTGTAGATCTTGGTCTAAAGTGCGGGGATAGCGGTGAAAATCCTCATTGGGGCCAAATTGCAAAGGATTGACGAAAATACTGACAATAACCGTAGCATTTTCTTGCCGCGCCCGTTGAATTAAACTTAAATGACCTTTGTGTAAGGCTCCCATAGTGGGAACTAGACCAACAGCCGTTAAAGGTCTGCCAGTCACCTCAAATTCTGATGGCCGTTCTTGCTCTATAAGCTGATTTTGCAAACGGCGCTGATCTAAATAGCAGCGTAGTGCCACAATAGTTGTCAACAGGCGCACAAAAATACCCCTAGTCTTGATCTAGCTCTTCCCCGTTAGTTTATATCCGAAAGTGAGGCAAGAGGCTAGTCTAGGGGAACAAAGGAAATGGTAGTTGTTTGTTGGTAGTTGATTGTTGTTAGTTGGTGGTTGTTTGTTGGTAATTGGCATTTGATTGTTGGTAGTTAATTGTTGATGGTGTTACGACATCCAAACATCAAACAACAAACACCAGACAAAAAATACCAAACAACAAACAACAAACAACACCTAACACTAAACAAACTACCTTCCCAGAACTTCAATTCGTACAGGTGCAATACCGCTACCCATCATACCTAAAACGCGCGCTGCGCCTAAAGAGAGGTCAATAACCCGACCACGAATGTATGGACCTCTGTCATTGATTCGCACAACTACAGACCGACCATTGCGGGTATTGGTCACACGTACTCTTGTTCCAAAAGGTAAGCTGCGGTGAGCAGCTGTCATTCCATTGGGATTGAACCTCTCACCAGTGGCGGTTTTATTACCAGAAAAGTCATGGCCGTAGTAGGAGGCTATGCCTTTGAAAGTGTCTTTCACTTTGACGGCAATCTGATGTGGTAGCTTAGCTGGTAGTGATTCTGGTAAACGCGTAGGTAAGTTAGCGATCTGGTTTATAGGCGATGCGTTGCCTATGAGTCGGCGCAAGCGGTTGGTCACTTGCAATGCATCTTGAGCTGGATCGTTGGTTGTATCCGCTAGTTTTGTATTTTGATCAATCTCTACCAGTTCTTGATTGTTAACCTTGATGACGAAGCGATCGCCAGCTTTTTGTTGACCATTTAGTCTTTTGTTCTGGTCTTGCTTGGATGTTGTAGATGCGTTTGGTGCTTTCCAACTGACGATGATTTTACTAGCGTCTACTTTATTTAAAACTAGCTGGTTAATTTTTGCTGCTACTAAACTTGCCCTTTGAATTGGGTCTTCTGTTTTTGAGCTAGTCTGAGTCGCCAAACTTATGCCTGTCCCATTGGTTGCTGCTATTTGAGTGGGACTGCTGGTATCAAGAGCTTTGGATACCCCGTTGACGTTACCAATTTCACCAACTTTTGTTTCTTGATTGGCAACTGATTTCTGCCCTAAAAAGCTGAGAACGGGAATATCGCGGATATAGAGCGTTGCCACTGGGCGACCCGCTACTTGGTGTGTGTGAATCTTGGCGATCACAGCACCTGAAGCAGGGTTCGCTGTTGGGGATTGGTATTCTCCTACCTTTTCCACATCACCTGAAGGCAGAAGTGGTGAGCTTGGAGCAGTTTTCTTAGCTGTTTCTGTACGTCCAACTAAGGGCATCCCCAAAACTGTGCTACACACAGCGACAACAGTCCACAAATGTTTTTGATTCATGCGTCCGAATATTAAAGCTACTGAAGAACGGATACTTTACAGCTCGTGGGTTAGGCATTTAATGAAAATTACCTTCTCCAACAATCGAACTCGTTCCGCTTTCACTTTTTGCTATTAACTGCAACAGATTAACACGAACCTTTGAACTTGGGGATCAGGGTTTTAGCGTAAGACTAGGTAAATTTATCAGAATTAAATTAGTATTTCAAGGTCAAAACCTTTCTCAAAAGCGGATTTTAGCGATGTAACAGTTTTTTTTATTGTTTAGAAATTTTATTAAGAAAACTTGACACGATTTGGTATTCAAATCAATTAAATTGCATATGGGCTTGCCTAAAAAGCTCATTAATGTTATTTAGTTTCTCAAAAATCTGCTTCTCCCATAAATATACTTACAATAAGTAGATATACTTAAGATAAAAAATTATAATTTTTTATAAACTTTAAGTTATCTTTATAACATTTTTTCAGTAGTATTTGCCAATAGCTCATCAAAGGGTAACAATTAGGGGATCGCTGATAATAAAGTCGATATATAGAAGAAGTATTACAGTTATTTTGATATTGACTATCTTTTAATAAATGTGATTTTTGCAACAAGTATCTGGATACACTGAATTATTCAAACGCGGCAGATATGTAGTAAATTAATTTACATATATAGTGGAATATAGAACTGGAAAGTAGTTCCAGTTGCATGAAATATTTTTTACAATAAAAGAAAAAATAATTTTTGAAAAAATTAACCAGATTTGCTGGTGGTATACGAATAATTTGTAACTGCGGCAAAGAAACTTAATATCTTGCTTTGGGTAGTTGAGAACGAGTTATTTTTCAAACTGAGTTGTTAATGGAACAGTGAAGGGTGTAGACACCCTTTGGACTGCTTCTCCAAGGATAGAGTGAAAAATAGCCCACAGATAAACCTAACTGCTTGGCGTAAAAGACGCAGCAAACGCCTAACAATAAACAGTTTTGATCTATATACCTTCTATCTATATGTCCATCAAAAAATAAAAGTGTTTGATCTGATTTTCTTCTAATTTCATCCTTCAGACTTTTGTACTTAGCTTCATGACAAACCAAGAAGAACTAGCAAAAAATCCATCTTCACTACAAGCTTTTATTGATGATTTGTATTCTAAATACGAGTCATTACAGGATGGAGCAGTTGCGAACTACATCCCAGAATTAGCCAAGGTAGACCCGGAGTTGTTCGCCATCAGCATCGTTAATGTGAACGGTGAAATTTACGAAGTTGGGGATTATCAGCAGCTGTTTACGATTCAATCGATATCAAAGGTGTTTGCATACGGACTCGCTCTTATGGATCATGGGCGAGATTATATATTGACCAGGGTAGGTGTAGAGCCAACAGGAGATGCATTTAACGCCATTGTCCTTGACGAACAATCCAAACGACCCTACAACCCAATGGTTAATGCAGGAGCGATCGCTACTACTAGTTTGATCAAAGGGTCGGACGCAACCGAACGTTTAAACCGGATGTTGAATATGTTCCAGAAATACATCGGACATGACGTATTTGTTGATATCTCAGTATTCACCTCAGAACGCACCACCGGACACCGTAACCGGGCGATGGCGCATCTGATGCTCAACTTTGGCATGATTGACAAACCTATTGATGAAGCGTTGGATCTGTACTTCCAGCAGTGTGCTGTGATGGTCAATTGCCATGATTTAGCGGTAATGGCGGCGACATTAGCTCACAAGGGTGTCAATCCCATCACCAATGAACAAGCGATAAAAAGCTGTTATGTCAAAGACATTCTGAGTGTCATGTACACCTGTGGGATGTATAACTTTGCTGGGGAATGGGCATACAAAGTTGGTATTCCTGCTAAAAGTGGTATCTCTGGTGGAATTATTGCCGTAGTACCCAACAAGATGGGAATTGCAGTATTTTCACCACGCCTAGATGCACGCGGTAACAGCGTCCGGGGAGTCAAAGTGTGCGAGGAACTGTCTCAACGTTTAGGTTTGCATTTGTTTGAGTGTTCGCCGTTTGTCAATAGTTAATAGTCAATTGTCAATTGTCATTAGTCAATTGTTGGTTGTTAGTGGGTAGAGACGCGAGGAACATCACGTCTGTACATTAGTAGTTAGTAGTTAGTAGTTAGTGGTTATTTACTCCACCCTTACCTTAAGCCGCTACGCGTCTACACACCCCACCCTTACCTTAAGCCGCGCAGGGCGCATGGCAGGTGACGCCTCTTTCTTTATGCCGGGAGAAGAGTCCACCGCAGTGGCTCGTCTACACACTCCCCCACTCCTTATTCCCTTATGCTCTCGCCAACAAAGGCGCAGCAGCAAGAAGAGTTTGCGTATAGGGGTGTTGCGGGTTGGCAAAAATTTCTTTAGTGGGGCCCATTTCAACAATCTTGCCACTATTCATAACAGCAATACGATCGCACAAGAATCTCGCCAACCATAAATCATGAGTAATAAATAAATACGTTAAATCAAATTCTTCTTTCAACTCCAGCATCAAATCCAATACTTGTGACTGTACGCTAGCATCTAACATGCTCACGGGTTCATCACAAATTAAAAGTTTAGGATGAGTGATTAAAGCACGAGCAATTGCGACTCGTTGCTGCTGTCCTCCTGATAAATCCGAGGGATAACGCTGATAATAAACTTCCGGTGGTTGTAACCCAACTTTTGCCAACATCTGCAAAACCTGCTGTTTTGCTGCTTCAGGAGTTACCAGCTGGTGAATTAATAACGGGTCAGCGATGCTCTGTCCTACAGTCATTGCTGGATTGAGACAAGCATGGGGGTCTTGAAAGACCATTTGCATTTGCCGCCGTTGCAGACGAATTTCTTGCCGAGATAGGTTAGTAATGTCTTTGCCAAGAAACTCAACTTTGCCAGCACTAGGACGAATTAGTTGCAAAATAGTTCGCGATAACGTACTTTTACCACAACCAGACTCCCCGACTAATCCTAAAATCTCTCCTGGATAGAGTTCTAGGTTAATGCCATCAACTGCTTTGATAGTTTGACCTGGCCCTTTAAATATGCGTTCGACAAAATTAGGCTCGATTGTATAGTGCTGCTTTAGGTCTACAACACGTAGAATCGGGGATTGGTCTTTCGAGATGGGCGATTGGGAATCAGGAAAAGACAAAGGAGAAATTTCCCCTTGTCCCCAGTCTTCAGTCCCTTCCACTGCCTGAATATGCAAAGCTGCTTGGAGGAGCGATCGCGTGTATTCGTGTTGGGGATGCCGAAATACGGATTCTGTAGCACCCATTTCTACTATTTTGCCGTTATACATAACGCCAATGCGATCGCAATACTCTGCCACCATTGCTAAATCATGGGAAATAAGCAATAGGGCCATGTTTTCTTCGGCACACAATCGAGTGAGTTCCTGCAAAATCTGGGCTGAGACAGTGACATCTAAGCTGGTGGTGGGTTCATCGGCAACTATCAGCTTTGGTTGCAACAATAAAGCTAAGGCAATTGCTACCCGTTGCCGCATTCCACCGCTAAACTCATGAGGATACTGATTCCAGCGAGTAGCTGGTATATTAACCTTTTCTAAAGTGGCGATCGCTTTTTCTTTCGCTGCTTTGGCTGATAATTGGGGTGAGTGTGCCTTGAGCGTTTCAATACAGTGGTTGCCAATCGTCATTAGTGGATCGAGGCGCGTCATTGGGTCTTGAAAGATTAACGCCACTGCCTCTCCTCGGAATTTTTGCATCTGCAATGGTGTTAAATCAAACACAGACTGTCCTTGAAATGTTACTTGTCCCTCAATCCGAGTAGATGGTGGTAGCAATCGCATTGCAGCCCTTCCCAAAGTTGACTTACCACACCCAGACTCTCCTACCAATCCCATTTTTTCACCTGGTTGAAGGCTGAAAGATACATCATCAACAGCCCATTGAGTCTTTTCGTCACTACGGTGAGGATAGGCAACCCGCAAATTTTCAATAGAGAATAGGGTATCACTCATATGATTTAGCTATCACCAATTCTATCAAGTTCAGATAATTGTTTACAGAGAAAGGCAGAAGGCAGAAGGTTTTGGACATCGGGCATGGGAAAAAACATCAGTATCTTAATTACCAATTACCAATTACCCATTTTTATTTGTTAATGTCTACCGACCTGATTGCAGACAATGTATCAAAATTATTATTAGAGTGTGAAATTTTATTTATAAAATCTATCAAATAAAGCACACTATAATTTAAATTTCTTTGGAAGTGGGGTGACAAAACTATGTTAGAGCCTGTACAAACTATTACAATTTTTCAAAAACAACCTGGTCCCGTCATATTTTCACCCGGTCAAGTCATCTTCCAGGAAGGACAAACAGGAGATTGTATGTATGGTGTCGTAGAAGGAGAAGTAGATTTATTAGTTAATGGTAGGGTTGTAGAGACTATAGAAGCAGGAAATGTTTTTGGTACGGGAGTGCTGATTGGTATTAAAAACAGAACTTATACAGCGATCGCGAAAACAGACTGTAAGCTAGCTTTTTTAGATCAGGCAAGGTTTCTGTTCGCTGTTCAGGAAACCCCTGTGTTTGCAATTGAGGTAATCAGGAATTACTCGGAGCGTTTGAATCGTTTACGGCAACAAGAGATACAGTAAGTGAATAACTCTAGGGCATGAGTGCAACTCGCGCTAGCAATACAAACTCAGTTTTCTTGATATAGTGTTTGTTTTTCATGTCAAGACGAATACTGTAGGCAATGCTCGATAATTAAATCTGCTTCATCTTCATCTAATAGTTTTGGTGCTTTTTGCCAGTTACGGAAATTTCTACATCCAACAGGGCGATCACACATCCAGCTAAGATAACTTTCCAGTCATATTGATAATATGAAAGTCTCAGTTAACTTTAAAACTGTCTTTTATTCAAAATCTCAATCCAGAATTGATTAAAAAATGCTCATATCTGCTGATACGCGGATTTCTTTTCCACTCTCCCTTGTCTACGCTACCTATCGGGATAAGCTAATTGAACTTGTTCCCTACATGCCAAACGTGCGTCAAATTGAGGTGAAATCTCGTCGAGAGGAAGATAAACGAGTTTACAGTATTAACGAATGGCATGGAGGCGGAGACATTCCATTGGCAGCAAGAGCTATACTCAGTGAAGATATGCTCTCTTGGACAGAATACAATACCTGGAACGAAGCTGAGTTTTTGGTGGAGTGGCAAATTAAAACTCACGCTTTTACCGAAGCGGTTCACTGTGCAGGTAAGAACCGCTTTATTGCAGATGGGAATGCCACAGTTATTAAGAGTCGTGGCGAACTTATAATTGACTCCAAGCAAATCAAAGGTGTACCCTGGTTCATCGCGACTAAAGTCGCCAATATAGTTGAAGATTTTCTCAGCAAAAAGGTTGAACCGAATCTATTGCAAATGAGTGAAGGAGTGCGTCAGTATCTGGAAAAACAGACAAAAGGCTAAAAATATTAATTGAGGTAGGGGGGAGGTGGGGAGATGGGGAGATGGGGAGAAATATTTTACCCTATTTCCTGAGTACATAAGCCCATCTACAGAGGCTGTTAAAGGTAATAAATAATACATCTATATTCTATTATTTAATTCTGTGAGGATCATCGCTAAACCCTCTTGGAAAAAGGTTATTTTCAAAAACAGATCACCCTTGCCAACTATATTGAAAATACTGATGTAAAAATTTTTCTCAAAATAATAATTAACATTTTGTTCTGTCTGAAGTTATCGTGGTATCCATGAATTCCACATATATTCTGACTGAAATTTAGTATATGAGGCTATGCCGTTATTCAATTGTGCTGAGTATCTGTTTTACTTACCCGAGTTTGGGCTATGGTTCCCCAAGTACAGCAACACAAAACCTTGAAAGATGGGGCAATGGGGTGATGGCAAGAAAGATTTCATCTCACCACCCCACTCCATCGCTCAAAGTGTTACATTTGAACACAACTTGGTATAAAAATATTTTTGCCAGCCCTAACCCAGAATCCACTACAAATAACAAGCAATCAAAAGAGTACGACTTAATGTGGTGGTTTGTAGTGGCGAGCGCGATTTTGGGAGCTACTGGTGCATTGTTATTTTTAATAAAATTATTGGGCAGCAGCAAAAAAGTTATACCTAGCAAAAGCGATATTTTGTCTTTGGAAGGCTCCACTGATATAGATTCCCAACAACAGATACAGCCCCCACAAGAATTAAATACCACTCTACAAGTATCTACCACATCACAAACAGTAAAATTACTGCCACCATCTCCAATAGAAAACACTTCCCGCCTAGCCAAAGCCAATATTGTTGAAGAATTAATTCAAGATTTAAGCAGTCGTGATCCTATTAAGCGACGCAAAGCGATTTGGGGTTTAGGGCAACAAGGAGACTCCCGAGCGATTCAACCGTTGGTAGATTTAATGATTGATGCCGATTCACAACAGCGGAGTCTAATTTTGGCTGCCTTAGCAGAAATTGGCATCAGCACACTTAAACCGATGAATAACGCTTTGGCTATTTCTCTACGAGATCAAAGCCCACAGGTACGGCAAAATGCTATTCGTGACCTGACTCGTGTTTATGACATGATGGCTCAAATTAGCCAGATTTTATGTCATGCAGTGCAAGATTCCGATCCTGATGTTCAAGCAACAGCACGATACGCCCTTGCACAAATGAATCGCATTCGGGGTTTGCCATCTCAGGATGGCATGTCGGATAATTCGTCGTCAATTAAATAACATAGTTAGTAGTGATGGCTTTAGACCTTGTAGGAAAGTTGTTGAGGTCTAAAGCCGTTATTGATGGATCTACGTTTTGATTAAATGATTTAGAAAAAGCTTCAAAAATAATTAATCGAAGTTCAAGTTTTGCAGTCGAAGGTGCAACAGGAAAAATTTAGTTTTCATCAGGCGATCACAGTGACAATCCCATCTTCTTAGTCAAAGTTCAACCAAAACCTGGCACTGATCAATATGAGTTTGTACGTGCTGATTAAACCTTAAATTGTTCTGTTGCACTAAAAAACTTAGGCAACTGCCAAATCATAGTGCAAAACAAAAAGTTCATCTGCTTTCAATATAGCCATTGCATATTCACACCCTTGAGTGTCAGCAAATTCAACTAAATAATGACAATCTTCTTCATACACTTCTACAATTGTTCCCACTTGTCCTCTTGGCAGACTTTCAATAGCAGTGTCATCTGCTTCCACTAAGGTTAATTGCTCAATAGAAACAGGGTTTAGAGTAGCGACAGTATCCAAAAGTTTAAGTTTTGTCATTATAATTTGAGAAATGCAGTGAGCAAGCGTGGATTTGGATTTTTCGAGGTAATTTCCCAGATTGTACGCAGTCGTATTCCATCTGTATTGGGTACTATCCGATCTACCTTAAACTATTGATCGAATGCAGTGCTATTTTGCTGGATAACTTCACCTTCAATAGCTGCTGTTTGCACAAACTGTCGTAAAATTTCAGCATTTTCACCTGTAATTCCTAAAACCGAAGCGAAAACTCTAGCTTTAGACTTTCCACTAGGATGTTCAGGGTTTAAACAGTAATCTGTTAACTTTTGCATAAAGATTTCTGCTTGCTCCCCATTCAGTAATTTCATTGTTTACAAGATGTCTGAATTACAGAATAGAGATTTTATCAGGCGATCGCATCCTCGACTAACTACCGAACCAGTATTTCCGCTAGAATCATCTCTGGACTGTGGATTAGGGAGAGACTAGGGTTGCCGACACTTGGTGTAAATATTGACCATATTGCCACTATCCGGCAAGCGCGACGGACGGTGGAACCAGACCCAATCGCAGGGGCAGTATTGGCAGAGTTAGGTGGTGCAGATGGCATTACTGTCCATCTGCGAGAAGACAGACGACATATCCAAGAACGGGATGTGCGTTTATTGCGACAGATAGTCAGAACACATTTGAATTTGGAAATGGCGGCTACAGATGAAATGGTAGCTATAGCCCTCGATATCAAACCAGACTATGTGACTTTAGTTCCTGAACGACGGGAAGAAGTGACTACAGAAGGTGGATTGGATGTCGCAGGTCAGATTAATAGAATTGGAGAGGTTGTTGATCAACTACAGAGTGCTGACATTCCAGTAAGTCTGTTTATTGATGCAGAATCAGCACAAATAGAAGCATCTCGGACGCTGCAAGCAAAATTTATTGAATTGCACACTGGTCGATATGCTGAGGCGAAAAATGAAACTAGTCGTCAACAAGAATTAGACCTGTTGGCAGCTGGCTGTGAACAAGCAATCAAAGCCGGATTGCGAATCAACGCTGGTCATGGACTCACCTACTGGAACGTCCACCCCGTTGCTTGTCTTCCTGGTATGGAAGAACTGAATATAGGTCATACCATCATCAGTCGGGCTGTATTGGTAGGTATGGAAAGAGCAGTTCAGGAAATGAAATTAGCTATGCGCGGGAATCAGTAAACAGTGAACTGTTATTAGTTATCATTTACTCTTGACTGATTAACTGGTAACTGGTAATTGAATAAATAGGAAAAGTTTCTGCGAAATCTAAAAATTTAATGGTATTTGCGGTTACAGCAAGTCAACTTTGAAACCAAGGAATTTTATGAGCGCAACACAACCTCAAGACCTTCCGCTTTGGGTACAAGACCGGGATACAGTAATTGCACAAAGCAAAAATGCCCAATGGCGTTACGGTGCCCCTCCTGATTATTCTGATTCAAAAGCAGGCTTAGCCCAGGAGAGCAAGTGCCGCCATTTAGAAGGTTCTCTGGAAGCGATCGTGCAAAACTTAGTCCGAACTTTTGAGATGGAGGTTTCGTTTAAAAGTAATCCCCAAGAGTGGTTATCTGTTGTACAAGACAAGTTTCGCATGAGTAGTAACGGAGGTCAGGCCTACACTGCCGAAGATGTGTTTGCGTCTGGAACTTATAATCTATTCATCGGTGATATAGATAATTACAAAGCTTCTGAGGAAACCTTTGAATCTTCAGGTCAGCTTTTTAAGACTGCGTTTCCAAAAGGATTTTTGTGGGAAGTGCTGGAGGTTTATTCAGGACCACCTAACGTTACATTTAAGTGGCGTCATTGGGGAACTTTCAATGGTCCATACAAAGACCATGCACCCACAGGGGAAACAGTGGAGATAGTGGGCATGAGTGTTGCTCGTGTTACTGATGAGTTGAAAATTCTCTCTGTTGAACATTATTTTGATAATAGCGAATTTTTTAATAGGCTCACAAGTGGCAGTAAACAGACTCATGATGAACAAACAGGCAATACTTCTTGTCCTTTTGCGTCGTAGTTAAAGAGGCTAAAACTGAGATAATTTTCAAGGACATAGTAGATAATACTATGTCCTCATCTTAGCTACTTAAGTAAAGAAAGAAAATGAAAACATACTATTACGTTTTGGCAAGTCAACACTTTTTGTTAGAAGAAGAACCAATGGAAGAAGTGTTGCGAGAACGTACTCGTCACTACCACGAACAAGAAAAGGAAATTGATTTTTGGGTAGTGAAACAACCTGCTTTTCTGGAATCTCCTCAGATGGCACAAGTAAAGGCAAAGTGTCCGCAACCAGCAGTGGCAATCATTTCTACCAATCCTCAATTTATTACTTGGTTAAAACTGCGCCTAGAATACGTCCTCACAGGAGAATTTCAAGCCCCTAGTGAAAGTATCCCCAATCCTTTGGCATCTCTTGCCAGTGTATCTTAGGGTCGGGGATCGGGGAGTGTGAGGTGAGGGGGAACTCACCGGCCCCTGGTGGGGATTAGGGGCAGTGGGGAGTATGAGGAGTATGAGGAGTGGGCATTGAGTATTGAAAATTACCAACCACTAACTACTAACTCTTTACCCATTACCTAACTCCTCTATCTAGAAAATATATGGAACAAATATATGTATTTTTTATCAAAGATGGTGGATAATACTGTGAATTTATTTTTATGTCTAAACCAGTGGTGTATAAATTTCAGAATTCACCAAATATTTTACTAAGTAGTTTCACACTAGCGATCGCCTCGTTTGCTTCCTTCACCTGTTTGGTCGCTGGGATCAATACTGCTTTTGCCCAACAGCAAAAAACTCCCGTTTGTCAACCTCCCAATCCTGGCGAATATGTATTGTTGATAATCAGTCCAACCCAAGATAGTCGAAATCAACTACATCGGGCCTTACCTTCTGAACTTAAGACTACAAACTGTAGATATCTCAACGATATAGTCACTAGAATCGGCGGATTTACTAGAATTGATGATGCCAACCGTTGGGCTAGGTATGTCAACAGCATCGCGGGTTTGTCTGCTATTATTACCACTCGACCAGCAGACGTAGCAGTAGCACCGACTCAAACACTTAGGTTTCAACCTCAACGTTTGGGAAATGGTTTCGCCGTCTTAGTAGATTATTTCAACCGTCCAGAACTGGCAAATCAAGTTAAACAAGCAGTGGGAGGCGATGTGGGTTTTGCAGCTTATGGACAACGCCATTACTTATTAGCGTCCTATACAACTAATCAAAAAGATGCATACAGCACATTAAAAAAACTCTCAGAACGAGGTTTTTTTGCTGTGATTGTGGACAGTAGTAAAGTGATGCTGTTGCGATCGGCAGTGAACATACCACAAAATTAAATTGGTCAATAGTCATTGGTCATTGGTTAACAACTACTAACCACTAACTACTAATGTACAGACGCGAGGAACATCGCGTCTCTACCCACTAACCAACAACTCAATTATAGGCATAACTAGCTAACCAAGAGATGGTGATACCTAATGCTGAGCCTGCTATCACCTGAAATGGTGTATGTCCTAACAATTCCTTGAGGCGATCGCCTGTAAACTCTGGGTGTTCGTGAAACAATTCATCAATCATTTGGTTGAGAATACGAGCTTGTTTGCCAGCAGCTTGACGGACTCCAGCTGCATCGTACATGACAATAATCGCAAATACTGTGGCAAGGGCAAATTCAGCAGAAGCCCAGCCATGAGTTTGCCCCACGCCAACTGCTAAAGCCGTAACCAGAGCTGAATGAGCGCTGGGCATACCTCCAGTTGTGACTAAGACACTTACATTTAATTTCCGATTCTTGACTAGTTCAATGATAAGCTTCAAAGCTTGAGCCATTAAACAAGCTACTAGAGCAACCACCAGCACCCGGTTGTCTAAAATGTTACCTATATCCTGCATGGTATTTTGGTCAGGTTAATAACAGTGAGCAGCAGTTGTGTATGAGGAAGTAATAGATGCAACCAAAAATCCACAATTAACCCAGTGCTGTTTAGCAGAAAATCAGTAAACAGTCAACCAATAACTGATAACTGTTAACTGATAACTGCTTAATGACTACGACTGGTAATAAAGTGAGCTAGTGCCACCAATGGTTCTGCCGCTTTCCCAAACGGTTCTAATTCTGCACAAGCAGACTCAATTAGCTGTTGGGCTTGTTTTTGAGATTTTTCAATTCCCCAGAGGCTTGGATAAGTTACTTTTTTGGCTTTTTGATCTTTGCCCACAGTTTTTCCTAGCTGCTCTTGTGTAGAGGTGATATCTAAGATGTCATCAATAATCTGGAAGGCTAGCCCAATATTCTTGGCGTAGCGAGAGAGTCTTTTTAAATTGTCTTGTGATGTCCCTGCCAAAATTCCACCACAAACTACACTAGCTTCTAAAAGCGCTCCTGTTTTATGGTTATGAATAAAATCCAATGTTTCTGAAGAAATATCTAATTTTCCTTCTGATTCTAAATCGAGTACTTGACCACCCACCAAACCAGCAGCGCCTACTGCACGCCCTAGATGAGCGACTACTCGCAATAATCGCTCTGCTGGCACGTCTTTAGTGTTCTCCGCTACATATTCAAAAGCGTAAGCTAACAAGCCATCTCCAGCCAAAATAGCGATATCTTCGCCATATACCTTGTGATTGGTGAGTTTACCACGACGATAATCATCATTATCCATTGCTGGCAAGTCATCGTGAATCAAAGACATGGTGTGAATCATCTCTAATGCACACGCGGTTGGCATAGCCATGATGATGTTTCCACCAGTCATTTCACAAGTAGCAAGGCAAATAATGGGGCGCAAGCGCTTACCTCCAGCTAAAAGCGAGTAGCGCATTGCTTCATAAATTTTTTCTGGATAACGTACGGAAATAGCCTGTTCCAAAGCTACTTCACATAGCTTTTGTCGTTCTTTTAAATAGGTAATGAGGTCAAAATTTGCTTTTCCTGGAGTTTGTTTCAGGTTATCCGTTGTTACCATCCTTAATTTCCTTAAATTTCTGTTATTTAAGTAACAATTTTAAGGGAAAGAGTCATTGGTCAATGGTCATTAGTCAATGGTCAATAGTTTTTCACAAATGACAATAGACAAATGACAATGGACAATCATCACTCTTTAGTTTTCAAGCGTTGGCTATAGCTATTCACTGTATTTTGCAACAACATAGCTACAGTCATAGGGCCAACACCGCCAGGTACTGGGGTGAGGAATTCTGCCACATGGGCAACTGATTCAAATTGGACATCTCCGACTAAGCGGCTGTTGCCACTGTCATCGGTGACACGATTTATCCCCACATCTACCACAACAGCGCCTGGTTTAACCATCTCGGCCGTAATTATTTCTGGACGACCAACAGCCGCTATTAAAATATCAGCGTTTTTGGTTATCGCTGGGAGATCCTGTGATCGCGAATGGGCAATTGTCACTGTTGCATCAGCCTCTAAGAGCATCAATGCCAATGGTTTACCCACCAAAATACTACGTCCTACCACTACCGCTTGTTTAGAGCGCAAGGAAATTTCATATTCTTGCAACAGACGCATAACTCCTGCTGGTGTACAGCTACGCAAACCAGGTTCACCCCGCACTAATTTTCCTAAATTTACTGGGTGTAATCCATCGGCGTCTTTATCGGGATCAATTTGGTGTAATAAAGAAATAGCATCTAGATGATTGGGTAGGGGCAATTGCACGAGAATACCATCTACCCGTTCATCTTGGTTAAGGTAATGAATAACTTCTTCTAGTTCGGCTTGAGTGGTTTGTGTGGGAAAATGCTTACCAAAAGAAGCCATACCGATTTTTGCACAGGCTCTTTCTTTCCCGCGCACATAGGCAGCAGAGGCTGGGTTATCTCCCACCATTAGTACTGCTAAACCAGGCGGGCGTTCTATGTGGGGTTGTAATCTGGTAATAGTAGCAGACAATTCTTGCTGAATTTTTGTAGCTAGGGCTTTACCATCAAGCAGTTTAGCAGTGTTTGTTTCCATCAGAAAATTAACAGAAATACGCTCTTTTTGGGTGTCGCTGTCTGATGCTGTAGCGCTTTTCAAACAGCATTTGCCATAGGGAACGGGGAACAGGAAGGAGATGAATATCTGTTTTAATCTTTTACCCATTACCCATTTTCTCAGATTGGTTGCTTCAATTGAGAGTGTATTTTGAGTAGTGAAGAACATAGGTAGACTGAAGGGGAACTGACTCTTTGCAAATAGCGACAGATCAACCACTGATGCCAAAATTTCCCCAAAAGGTATCTTTTATGCTACAAGCACATAGATTTTACATTAATTTCAAAAAAGAATGTAATAAATGGATTGACAAAACTCAGGTTTACAAATTGATTTCCAATCCAAAGTCACGCTACATGCTACAACTTTGGGAACCGAAGCAACGCAGTGGTTCTAATATCCAAAATTCAAAATCTTATTACCTTCCTTCCACAGTTTTTTATTTGTGCTTAACTTACTTTCTCATGGCGGGATTAGTAAGTTGTAGTAATTTCAGCTTTTCTGGGATCAACGCTCTTGGTGCAAATGTGACTCCAATTCGAGAACTGCGATCGCAACCAGATAGCAATATAACAGTATACATCCAAGGCAAGGTTGAAAAAATTGCTCCCCTCTTGCAACGACGAGCATATCTAGTAAAAGACGATACTGGTAAAATTTGGGCTATAACTAATCAAACTAATTTACTAGTTGGAGATCAAGTAGTCATTAAAGGTCAAATTCGCTACCGAAGCATTCCGATTGCAGGCAAAGAATATGGGGAAGTGTATTTAGAAGAAAAGTAATAATAATAACGTCACACTATCCCAAGCAAAATTTATGAGTAAGCAACCAATGCATGTAGCGATCGCGATTCTCTACCAAAAAGACAAATTTCTCATGCAACTGCGCGATAACATCCCCAATATTCTCTACCCTGGTTACTGGGGACTGTTTGGCGGACATATCGAACTTGGTGAAACCCCAGACGTAGCAGTGAAGCGAGAAATTTTAGAAGAAATTGGCTACAATCTACCACCAACAGTGTCTGAGTTTGGTTGTTACGACGATAACTCTGTTGTACGTCATGTTTTCCAAGCACCACTATTAGTGGAATTAAATCAACTTGTTCTCAATGAAGGTTGGGATATGGGTTTAGTAACACCGGATGAAATTCACCAAGGACAATGTTATTCCAAAATCGCAAGGGAAGTCCGTCCTCTTGGACCAGTGCATCAGCGAATTTTGTTAGATTTTATAGGACATAGAATGGTTAATGGTTAGTGCTTAGTGGATAGTGGGGAGATGGGGAGTAGTAAGTCATGAGCCACTAACAACTAACAACCAACAACCAACAACTAATATAACAATTCCCAATGTCAGCAAATCAACTTCCGCGATGGTTAACCTTAGCTTTAGCATTTCCTTTGCTCATCTTAAATGCTTGGGTATTGCTTCAGGTAATTAATTATTTTCAACCGTTGGTCAGCATTGTTGTCGCTGCTATTTTATTAGCTTTTATTCTGGATTATCCAATCCGATTTCTGCAAGGAAGAGGAGTACAACGTAATCTTGCCATTGCCGGAGTACTTCTTTTGGCTGTACTAATATTGGTAGCTGTAGGTATTACTTTAGTACCACTCATCATACAACAACTCAATGAACTTGCTAATATTTTACCCACATGGATAGATTCGGGTAGCCAACAACTACAAGCTTTACAAAATTGGGCAACAACTGAACAACTACCAGTTAATTTAAGTGGTTTAATACCCCAATTTCTCGATAGAATATCCAATCAAATTCAAAATTTTACGGGTAGGATATTAGGCTTTGCTTTAGATACTATTGGTAGCTTAGTTAATGTTCTGCTAACAGTGGTACTAACTTTCTATTTAGTTTTAAATGGAGAACACCTGTGGGATGGCATGTTTTTGTGGTTTCCATCTCGTGTCGGCTTACAAGTGCGTCACTCATTACGGGAAGATTTTCAAAATTACTTTATAGGTCAGGTGACATTAGCTACTATTTTGGCATCAGGTATTACCCTAGCTTTTTTGGCGCTGCGAGTTCCTTTGAGTCTACTTTTTGGATTGGTAATTGGTTTTTTTGCTTTGTTCCCTTTTGGAACAGGAATAGGTATTACTATAGTAAGTTCTTTAGTGGCATTAAGTAATTTTTGGTTAGGAGTAGAAGTTTTAATTGTAGCAGTAGCGATCGACCAATTTAACTACAATTTTGTTGCTCCTCGCATTCTGAGTAACTTAACTGGTTTGAACCCTGTTTGGGTAGTAATTTCTTTATTAATAGGTGCAAAATTAGGAGGATTACTAGGACTTTTAGTTGCTATTCCTTTAGCAAGCTTTATCAAAAGTGTTGGCGATAATTGGCGTGAAGGAAAATTCAGTACTGCAACCGATGAAGATGTTAAATACAGTTCCGAAATTCAGACAGCCAAAAACCTTTGAATCACTTCCTGACTTAGTTCGCTGGTAGAACCAGAGGCGACAATACCACCTTTTTGCATAGCGTAATAGTAATCGGCTTGGCGGACAAAGTGTAGGTGTTGTTCTACTAATAAAACAGAAATACCTGTAGTGGCAACAATACGGCGGATTGCGGCTTCAATTTCGAGAATAATCGAGGGTTGAATTCCTTCTGTGGGTTCGTCTAATAAAAGTAATTGAGGTTGTCCCATTAAAGCACGAGCGATCGCTAATTGTTGTTGTTGTCCCCCACTTAAATCACCACCCATACGGGAAAGCATTGTTTTCAAAACTGGAAATAGCGTCAAAATTTCTTCGGGAATTTCTTGATTTTTCGCTGGCTTTTTTCTCGCTTCTAAACCCAATAACAGATTTTCCTTGACCGTCAAACGTGGTATAATTTCTCGTCCTTGGGGGACATAACCAATTCCCATTTTTGCTCTTTGGTCGGGAGATTTGGAATTTATTATTGTTTCAGCCAAGGTAATTGTACCACTACGAGGTTTGAGTAAACCTACAATTGTTTTGAGGAGAGTAGTTTTCCCTACACCATTGCGTCCGATGAGACAAACCATTTGTCCATTTGGAACATTTAAATCGACATTACGAAGAATATGACTTTCGCCGTAGTAAACATCAAGATTAGATATTTGCAACATAATTTTGTATTTATTAGGAAGAAGAAACGAACACAGATGCACACAGATGAACACGGATAGCTTATCGGTGTTCATCTGTGTGTATTGGTGTTCACTTTTAAAAACACAACTGTTGTCAACGCTTACATTTATATCAAACCCTATCATCCATCTTGCGGTTGTCCCAAATAAACTTCAATCACGCGGGGATCGTTTTGCACTTCTTCGATACTACCTTCACACAACACTGAACCTTGATGGAGAACTGTAACTTTTCTGGCTATTTGGCGCACAAACTCCATATCATGTTCAATCACTAAAATTGAATGATTCTGTGCTAACGCTAAAAGCAATTCTCCGACATTATAAGTTTCTTCATCAGTTAACCCAGCCACAGGTTCATCAACAAGTAATAAATCAGGAGACTGTGCTACCAACATCCCAATTTCTAAACGTTGCTTTTCGCCGTGAGAAAGTAAACCTGCTGGAGTATCTGTCTTATTCCTTAAACCAATTGTTTCTAGTAATCCTTTAATGCTATTTTTTTCAGCAGTACTAGGACGAGCAAACAAAGTAGAAAATACATTTTTATTACGATTACTAGTCAGTTCTAGATTTTCGCGAGGTGTTAAATTAAGGTATATTCGAGGAGTTTGGAATTTGCGACCAATTCCTAAACGCGCAATTTGATGTTCTTTAAGGAAACGGAGATTTTTACCTTTAAATAAAACTCGTCCTTTTGTTGGTTGGACTTTACCTGTGAGTACATCGAGAAATGTTGTTTTACCAGCACCATTTGGGCCAATTACTACTCGTAATTCTCCCACATCCATGCTAAAGTTCAACTGATTTAATGCCTGAAACCCATCAAAAGTAACAGTGAGGTTTTCAGTTTCCAAGATTTTGGCGTTCATTCTGCACTTCGGGGTCTTGTTCTAAGCTGGGATAAGTGGCAATTTGAGAAGGACGTTGTAAAAGAGAAATTTTTTGCTTACGCAACCATCCAACTATGCCATCTGGTAGGACTGTGACGACTATTAAAAATAGCGCTCCTTGGAAAAATAGCCAAATTTCATAAAATTGTTCACTTAAAAAAACACGAGCATAATTAACAAGTAAAGCGCCTAATATTGCTCCTACTAAAGTAGCGCGTCCCCCCACTGCAACCCAAATTACCATTTCAATCGAAAAGGCAATATCCATTGCTCTTGGTGATACAGAACCACTTTGCAAAGTGTAAAATGCTCCTGCAATTCCTGCTATTGTTCCTGAAATAGCAAAAACCAACACTTTAAACTCTGTAGGATTGTAACCAGAAAAACGCACCCGACTTTCATCATCACGAATTGCTATGAGTAACCGACCAAAACGTCCACTTGTCAACCAGCGACAAAGAGCATAGGTAGCAACAAGAAAAAATATTGTGAGAATGTAGAAAACAAACTGCGTTTTGGTATCGCTAACTGTTGCCCCAAATAAAGTCGTAAAATCTATTAACCCATTTGTACCATTAAATAGTTTTTGTTGACCGTTAAAGAAATTGAAAAAAACAATTGTCGCAGCTTGCGTCAAAATCGAAAAATATACTCCCTTGATGCGGTTACGAAACACTAAATATCCTAATAATCCCGCCAAGACTGCGGGAATAACTACCACAGCAACAACCGCAACAGGAAACGAATAAAAAGGTCGCCAAAACCAGGGTAATTCCGTTACTCCGTACAAACCCATAAAATCAGGTAACTCACCTTGGGGAACCTGTAACTTTAGGTGCATTGCGATCGCATATCCACCCAAGCCAAAGAAAATCCCATGTCCCAAACTCAACAATCCCGTATAACCCCAAATTAAATCTATACCTAGAGCCACAATTGCTAGCGATAAAAATCGTCCCAACAAATTCAGCCGAAAGCTAGACAAAACTACAGGCATAATCAAAATCAAGATGAGTGCGATCGCCACCACCACCCCCACCTCAAAAAAAATTAACCTTCTCCCCTTCCTTCTCATAACTTCGCGTCCTTCGCGCCTACCCTTCGGGAACCCGCTTCGCGTGTATCGCGGTTCATTCTAAACATCAACAGTACGACCCTTCTGTGGAAAAATACTAGCAGGCTTCCACTGTAAAAATGCAATAATCAACGCAAACACCATCACCCTCGCCATACTCGTCGTCGCAAAAAACGTAAACAAATCTGCCAAAGGCTGAACAGGAGTCAACAACAAAGCCAAAGTCCCAGAACCAATCAAAAAATTTACCGTCCCAATTGCCAACGCTGCCACAATACTACCTACTAGGTTTCCCACACCACCTACAACCACAACCATAAAAGTATCAATAATGTAGTTTTGCCCTGTATTTGGCCCCACAGAACCGAGTAAACTAATCGCACATCCAGCTACACCAGCTAATCCCGAACCCAGCGCAAAAGTCATCGCATCAACTTTTTGGGTTGGAATACCCAAACAAGCACTCATACTGCGATTTTGGGTGACGGCGCGAATCCTTAATCCCCAATTAGAACGCTGCAAAAATAGGTAAATACCCACCACACAAATCACAGTCAAAGCAATAATAAATAACCTAGCAAAAGGCAACTGCACACCACCCAAAGACATACCTCCTCGTAACCAACTGGGTGCAGTCACATCGACATTTTGAGCGCCAAACCAAGGTTGAGTAACAGCTAATTTATAAGTTGCACTTAAAAAATTACTGACTGCCATTGTCACCCCTAAAGAAAGTAACAAGATTACAGTCATAATCCAATTCCGCACTCGTCCAAAGTTGGTGCGGGAATTCAAAACCCATAAACCACCAAAAAATAATAAACAAAACAGAACAATGCTAATTACTAAAACCCAATTTACGCTGCGAACAAACTGTTGCAAAATTAAACTTACACCCCAAGTTGCCAACAGAGTTTCTAGGGGACGATTGTAGAGATAACGCACTACACCTCGTTCTAGAATTAATCCCACGATTGCTGTTAGTAAAAAAGCAAAAATCAGAGCAAAAAATATATAACTTTCAAACCATAATCCACCGAATTGTTTACTAACATTTTGCACCACAAATGTTGTGTATGCTCCCAACATCATCAACTCGCCATGTGCCATATTAATGACACCCATCAGTCCAAAAACAATGGCAAGACCTAGCGCTGCAATTAGCAATACAGCACCGATACTAATGCCATTAAATATGGCATCTAAAAATCCTGCTAGCACATTTCCCCCAAGAACATCAGTTATCAGTTATCAGTTTTACTGTTCACTGATAACTGTTACCTATTAACTGTTAAACCTTGTATTTACCACCTTTATTCGGATCTGACCAATCACAACCATATCCCTTAGTTTCTTTCACAAATTGATTCCAAGGAATTGGCTCAACTGGTGTAGGAGTAGCATAGACAATATTAAACAAACCATCATCTCTTACTTCACCAATCCGCACAATTTTAGATATGTGATGATTTGCTTCCATTGTGACTTTGCCTTCGGGTGCATTTAGGGTTTGACCGTAGGCTGCGGTGCGTACTTTTGCGATATCAGTAGACTTGGCTTTTTCTACTGCTTGTTTCCATAAATAAACTCCGATATATGCTGCTTCCATGGGGTCATTTGTGACTCGCTCATTACCATATTCTTTTTTAAAAGCTTCGACAAATTTCTTATTTTCTGGAGTATCAACTGTCATGAAGTAGTTCCAAGCAGCGTAGTGTCCTTTAAGGTAATCAACACCGATCGCTTTGACTTCTTCTTCAGCAATACTTACAGACATGCTGGGATATTTATCAGGTGTCAATCCTGCACCTTGCAGTTGTTTGAAGAAAGCGACGTTGCTATCTCCATTCAGAGTATTGAAAATTACGCCACCGTTAGGTAAAGTTTGTTTAATTTTAGTAATAATTGGCGTCACTTCTGTGTTACCCAACGGTAGGTAATCTTCGCCGACTGTCTTACCACCTTGAGCTTGCAATTGCGCCTTAATAATTGTATTAGCTGTGCGGGGAAAAACGTAGTCGGAACCTACCAAGAAGAATTCTTTGCCTTTATTTTTAAGTAGCCAATCAACAGCAGGTTCTATTTGTTGATTGGGAGCAGCACCAGTGTAGAAAATACTATTAGAACATTCTTGACCTTCGTACTGCACCGGATACCAAAGCATATGATTTTTGCTTTCAAATACCGGCTTGACATTCTTGCGGCTAGCAGAAGTCCAACAACCAAAAACGACAGCAACTTTATCTTGATCAATTAGTTTGGTGGCTTTTTCCCTAAAAGTATCCCAGTTGGAAGCACCATCTTCGACAATTGCTTCTATTTTCTTGCCTAAGACTCCTCCAGCAGCGTTTATTTCTTTAATTGCTAGCTTTTCAGCATCAACAACGCTTTTTTCACTGATAGCCATTGTGCCGCTTAAGGAATGTAAAATTCCTACTTTTATTGTGTTTCCATCAGCAGCACTGACAGGAGAAGCCGCAGGTGATGTGCCTGAAGCTGGATTTTCTGCGGTATTATTTGAAGAATTGTTGACACAACCCTTTAATACTAAACTTCCTCCCAAGGAGGCGGAACCGTAGACTATAAACTTACGCCGTCTCATATCTAAATTGTTTTGCCCAAATGAATTAGCTAAAAACTTTTCCAAGCATGTTAGTGTTACATTTAACTAGGAAACAGTCTATTTTGATACTGTTTGTTATCAAAGGTTAATAATCGGTTAAAGTTCCTCGAAGCCTACGCGCTGTTTCTTCTACTTTACGGATGGTTGGAAAGTTATCCGAATCTTCATTGAAGCAGGCGACCATATTGTTAGCAAAACATATTTGACTCGTGTTGAGTGAGAAAATACTCGTCTTCAGCACTACCTGACACGGCTATACCCTAAAACCCTGTGCTACTCCAAGTCAGTCAATAGAGATGTTGATGTTGAAGTGTTCACTTCGCTTGCTGTTCCACTTCAGCAACGCCGAAATTTTTTTTATCGGGACTGTGTGAAAAAATTTATTATTTAGTGACTGATAAATAATATAAAAAAATTAATATCCAAAACTTAGAATTTAAAAATATCCAAAGACTCTTCTATTTCTAAATCTAGAATACTCTCTTTGACTTTTTTATATTTTGCTAAATTACCTTCTGTATAATAAATTGATATAGCTTTCTGAAAATCTGCGATCGCTCCTTGTTTGTCTCCTAAACAACAATGAGCGTTACCACGATTATAATAGGCATCAGCATCATTGGTGTTAATTTTGAGCGTTTCTGTATAATCTGCGATCGCTTTTTCATAAATTCCTAATTGATAATGCACTAAGCCACGTTTATAGTATATATCTGCATCATAAGGATAAAGTTCCAAGGCTTGAGTGTAATTAATGAGCGCAGCATAGTACTGTCCTTTGGCACTGCATTCATCACCCAGTTTTATATAAATTAAGTTTAATTCTTCAGTGGGAGAACTTATATTTTCATTTTTTACTGAATATAAAGAAGATTTTTTTAATAAATGATCGGGTAGTTTGTAAATTGATTCTGACTTCAATGTCTGTTTATCATGATCATTTGTAGAGGATTGCAAATGTTCTAAATACCCACGCAAACCACCACCATAGAGAAATTGTTCTATTCCAAAAGAAATCCTCCCAGTTTTGAGCTTAATCATTTGAGTAGGCAGAAAACCAGCTAAAAACAGGTGATACTCGGATTGCGCCTCATTCACTTCCTCTTAAATCAAAACGCAGACTATTGCTGAATTTTTTTCAACTTCTTCTGCACTAATAGACCATCTGACTTTATCCAAGCTACCGTAACGAGATTTCACTTCGATGCCAATTCCTGGATTACTAGTGATCGTAAAATCTGTTTTACCATCTCCGCCAATTCTTTTTTCGTAATCTACTTCTGTAAGTAAATCAGCTAAGCGTTCTTTAACAACTTCCTCTCCTAATTTTCCTTTTAGGTAGCTGACAAAAACATCACGGACTGGGGATACACGTTTATATTTTTCTGCCATCTGCCAACAAAATTCTCTAAGAATTTTTAATCTTTCTCCAGATATTATTGTTATTTCACTATATTGTCCTTCTGTTTGACAATGCAGCAGACAAACAGATGTTAACCTTTTGATGAAGTCTGATTGAAGCGATCGCAGTAAGTTTATCCCATCCATTGAGATTTCTGTGAATCTTTTGGTCAGGTGATTTTATCTAAGATATCAAAATTAGACTCAATTTCATCAATAAAACCCCGCCCCTAAAATTGAGATTAGGGGCGGGGTTATTTAATCATGGGCAATTCGACAATGATTAATTAGAATCTATAACCGATTCCTAACATAATCCCTACATCTGTATCATCTACAAAAGTAGCATTTACAGCACCTGTCACCATAAATTGGGAAGATAAGGGATAATCTACTCCACCAGTGAGTAGTAAACCAAAATCAGTGTCATCACCAGTACCAATAGCTACACCAGCACCCAGATAAGGAGATATAACAGCATCACTTCCACCTATATCAGTTGGTCGGAAAGCAAAGTCATAGGTAATGGGAACTAGAAAGACAGTATCATCCCCAATTACTGCCCCTGGTCGTACTGAGAAATTGTTTGTGAGACCAAATTTGCTAGTTACTGCAAAGTTACCACTGCCAAGAGCCGTATTACCACCTAAACCAATGTTACCAGCAACAGCAATATAGTTTCTTTTCACTCTAGCAGCAGCACCTTCACCTTCTTTTTGCTCACCTTGTGCCAATTCTGGAGGAATCAAAACTTGGTTGATGACGTGAATAACACCATTGGTAGCTTTAACATTCGGTTGAATAACACTTGCATTGTTGACTGCAATCTGATTATTTGCAGTATCAACTTTTACATTTACTGCTTCATCCTCCAAAGTTTTTACTTCACCAGATGTCAGCTTGTCAGCAGGTAGATCACCAGAAACTACGTGGTATCTCAAAATCTTGATTAATGTTTCTCTGTTTTCTGGTTGCTGTAACTGCTGTAGAACATCTGGAGGTAAAGCTGCAAATGCTTGGTCTGTTGGGGCAAAAATTGTATATGGACCTGGCTGTTTCAAAGCATCTGCTAAACCTGCTGTCCTCAGCAAAGAAGTCAGAGTATTGAAACTACCACTAGCTTCAGCTATAGAAACAATATCACCTGTAGTTTGAGGAGTACCACCTACAATATAATTTGCCGCCGCCACATTGCTAGGTAATGGTTGCACCTGTCCAAGTCTCACCAAAGCTTGATACAAAAGTGCAGCCGCATCCGCCCGCGTTAAGCCTCCTTGTGGATTGAGCGTTCTCACATCAGGATAGTTGACGACAAGATTAGCTTGGGTTGCTGCTGCCACTTGATTAACAGCATAGGACGGGATCTGCCCAGCATCTACGTAGGTGTTAGCAAGAGTTTGTTCTACAGAACCACTGGGAGTTAAATTGAGTCCACTGGCTACAGCAGTAATTGCATCTGCTTTGGAAACCGTTTGATTCGGCCCAAACAAGTTATTGGGATAACCTGACAAAAATCCAGCTTCATAAGCAGCCCTAATTGCAGGTGCTGCCCAATAGTTAGCAGGCACATCTCGAAAGCCTTCTGCTGGTAGCTGCCTCACTGGATTGAGCGTAAAAGCTTTCTGGAACATGGCAGCCAGTTCAGCGCGGGTTACAGGTTGGTCTGGTTTGTATGTACCATCCGGATAACCAACAATTACATTTCTTGCAGCTAAGGCTTGAATAAATGGCACTGCCCAATAATCTGCTGGCACATCAGCAAAGCTAGGAGCCGTAGTAGCTGGTGCAGGTGTCGCATTTGGAACCGCAGGTGTCGAATTTGGGACTGTAGGCGTTGGAGTTGGGGTTGTAACCTGAGCTAATACAGGAGCGGAAATCATCATTGGAGTAGCTGTAGTAGCCGAGACTCCCAAAGCTACTAACGCGCTACTTGTTAATGACCAACCAGATAAACTACGCATGAACACTTCCTCCTCAACAACACATCTCGAAAGTTTATCAAACGGGACTTTTACATTGACTTACATAGAAAAAATACAATCATTCTTGTTTTATTTGTGATGATATCAGTTGATTTTGTAAATGAAAACAGAACTTTTTGTTTTGACTTCTTTCAAAAGTTTTTTACCTCTAATTTCAAACATATCCATCAAAAATAATACTATTATTAGGTATAAATTTTTTCTGGTATTTGTTTGCAAGTATTAAGATGCCTAGCCAATAAGTAGTTTCTTTGTTAGATCAGTTACAAACCATATCATCGATTAATAATGATAAAACTAGAAAGTGATAATGGATTACACCTTCTGTACTAGGCAGTTTGTCTAGTCAATACTTATCCATTTACTAATGATACCTGTTTTTGCGTGTCTGCGTCATATATCAAAAGCTAGGAGTAGATATCTACCCAAAGCGAGGGATGATAGGCTCTAAATGTCTGTTATGCTCCTATATATAAAGCAAATTTATCTTTCTTCCACTAACCACAGTAGAACAGTGGAAAAAATTTGCTGTCTAATTCTAAATTTCTTTTCTATAAGTTCTCAGGCATTCAAAATTTAAGTTAAGTAAAGTTTATTAAGCAATAAGTATATTTTGAATGGCATAATTTTAACCAATAGTGACTCGTTAGTTGAAAAATAAACATATAATAAATTCAACTGCTTTCCAAGTATTTAGTAGGCTGATAGTAGTCTTAGCAGAAGGTAGTATTCATAACAATTTAAGATTTGGTACATGTAAGTTAACAGTATTAAGCAGATACAAGGTAAGCTAACTGCTATGTTTCCCTAGTGTCTTTTATATCACTGAATCCCTTAAGCTTTTTAATTTTTATACCTAAGAGGAATACCCTCTGACAAAGGTAATATAACTAAGATACATAACTTATCTGTCCTAAGAGGTAGAAGAAGTATTATCAAATACAAATTTTCTTAGTTAAGTGCAACTAAACTTAGCAAAAAGTAAAAACTAATTTTCATATTTTTATTGATTTTATTGATAACGCTGCTGAGTTCATAATTAAAACAAAAGTTATAATTTTTTTAGCAATCGTTACCCAATTTTAACTAGTAACGTTAATTACTTTGATTTTATAGATAAATAAGGAGATAATTTATGGTAAATACAGCTGTTATATACAATATAGAGTATATTAGGGAAAAAGCGCTTCAGCTTGTTAACCAGGGACTAATTCAACGTAACCAAACTATTTACGTGTTATGTAAATATATTCCTTACCGTGATTGGTTATTTGTAGAGCTTGAGTTGGAAAGAAACGAATTTTTGCTCAGAGACTGCATCATTGATTTGCTAAGTCGTGAAAAGTGGTCAGAAGGCTAAATAATTGATTAAAATATAATTTTTATCAGCGAATGAAAACGTAAAAGCATTTAGAACTGATATTTAGTAAACATAACTCTCTTTGATTTTGCGATCGCCTTGATTTATTAAAAAATCTGATCATTTAATTCCAGTTAGAAATTAGAGAATTTGGACTATTGCTAAATAGTCCAGATTCTTTGCTATCAACTAACCTAAGTAAGTCGGCACAAATTAAAGCTAACTAGTTGGGGTCGTCATTTGTCATTGATCATTAGTAAGGATTTTAGGCTTGTTTACTTTCCGTAACATAGTTAGGTTTATTCCCGCCGATCTACTTACTAGCTGTAACTCACAAAGTAAACATCATCTATGCTTAATCTAAGCTTAATCTAGTAGCTATGTATCTGAGTTGTTCAAAATTGTTTCTAATTCATTTCCAGTATTTTCTACTTCTGTTTGAGGTTGTAAGTGAGAGATGGCTGGGTATTGGGAATATTAGCGGAAGAGTAATTAGCAATAACTAACAAAGGTAAGGTCAGGGTTACCAAACCAATCACAGTTCCGATAATGTCTGCCAAACGATGGGGGGGTACGTTGGTTGAACTGGCAGACTCGCTGTTTGAATTCATAAAAAGTTTGTTTGATTACCTGATTTTGCATTTAGACTCTTTTGTCTAAGTCTAACTACTATTTTAGCTACTTTTTAACCGTAATTTTTTTAATCGTCAAGCACTGCATTTATTTGAGCAACTCCTTGCTCATCTTCTGTATATGCAAAACATGATACTAAATTTTAGATGAGCAGAAATTTGCATAATTGTGTAATTATTATTGCTTGACTTGGTTGTTAAATTATATCATTTTTATATTGGGTATTTGGTAAAATTATAGCATAAAAAAGTACATTTATCAATATTATTAAAGTAAAACTCCGTAACAAAAAATACATTTTGGGGTAAGTTTAGCCCTACAAAAGGATAAAAAATCTAACTTTTTATATTTTCTTTATAGATTTTTATTTTGTAACATTTACTGATATTTATACCGTAGCAACACTGAATATATATTTCAATTTTTTAGATTAGTAAGTACTAGTACTGAAGACTTTCGACAAGTGAGAAGCGTTTTTGAGAGCAAACACTTTAATCCACAAATTTACGCTCAATATATATGAGGATAATGTTTAATATTTAGTAACTTCAATCAGTGATTGTACTCAAAAAATTTAATCTCATCGAAAGTTCCAAACGTTTATTTTTTCTTGTCTATTTTGTCAATCTATAAATAGGTAGATAATAAGTATTTCATGCTCAAGCAACTAAATATATCTCAAGCACAAGTTAGCATGATTGTTAGCAATTAGATTAGGAAAAACATGAAATTAAAAAAACCGCCACTAGTAGAGTAGGGCGGTCTGGTTAAGCAATCGGAGGGTATTTTCAGCTTACTGTGTCAGTTTTGAAATTGCTGTAGCAGAGTTTGCACTTGCTGTAGTTAACATCTAACGTAAGCGCTGATTGGTTCTTTAATAAACTTGATGTAGAGGTGTTTGAACGTAGACTTAATTACGCGAGGCATTCCAAAATCAATGGGAACAAACTTATCTGGTAATCGCCAATCATCTATCCGTAGTGATTCAGGATCTAAATGAGGATAGTGGATAGCGTTAAGGTTTGGACACACTCCCAGACGCATAGATGCAGCAACAGTAGGTACTTCTCTGGCTGGGACATCAAGTATCTCTACCATCGCTCGATCTAAAGCAAATACATCTGGTGATGCGCCTAAAATACCCAAAGAACGAGGTTCACCGCCACTAGGACCATTGCCTTCATGACCGATAATACCGTCTAATATAGTTAAATTCGGGTTAATTGCTCTAGCAGTTTCTACTAACATTTCCCCGAACCTATTAGCATCTTTTCCTGCTTCCATATGCCACCAAGCTTTCATTTTGCCAGGAACGCAACCAAACAAGTTTTTTACACCCAAGGTAAGCACTAATTGAACATGAGATTTGACTTTGGGTAGATTAATTACTACATCTGCTTCCATTGCTTCTTTGGAGAGTAGCAGATGGTTAAACTGCTGACTAACTGTTTGATAACGAACCCCATGAAAATCAATGATTGGAAGATTAAGTTGTTCTAAAATCTGTTGATAGCCATTAGCAACGGCAACTCCCCTGGCGCTACCAAAAGCAGGACTATCACCTAAAAATGCTTTACCGCCAGCTTCAATCACCATCTGTGCTACTACATAAACTAATTGCGATCGCGTGGTACACTCTTTGCCAGGACGTGCGCCTGTGAGCAAATTGGGTTTAAGTAAAACGCGATTCCCTGGTTTCACAAACGCCGCCATTCCTCCGAATGGTTCTAGCAGTGTTTCTAAAGAATCTCTTAAAATATCTGGTTCGTAAGAATTAGCTCGAATGAAACTAACGGTTGGTGTTTGCATATTTGTTAGTGGTTAGTGGTTAGTGGGTACAGACGCGATGTTCCTCGCGTCTGTACATTAGTGGTTAGTGGTTGATGGATTGGTTAATCGCTAATTCTCAAGCAACTACTAACTACTATCTACTATCTACTAACTACTAACAATTGCTATTCAAGGGGTACAATTTGGCTCATTTGTTCCAGATTTAGAACTTTAGCTAACTCTGCTTCACTCATTAGTCCTTTTTCTAAAACAATTTGTCGTAAGGATTTGCCTGTTTCTAAAGATTCTTTTGCCACAGCTGCGGCATTCAAATAACCAATGTGGGTATTTAAAGCTGTTACTAAAGCTAAACTACTTTCTGCATATGCCAAACAACGTTCCCGGTTGGCAGTAATTCCTTGAATGCAGCGTTGTGTGAGTGCAACAATGGTGTTACCGAGAATTTCGATACTATGAATCAAGTTATAGGCAATCAGTGGCATCATCACATTCAATTCTAATTGTCCTGCTTGGGCCGCCAGTGCGATCGCACTGTCGTAACCCATCACCTGAAAACATACCATTGATGTCATCTCTGCCATCACAGGGTTATACTTGCCTGGCATAATCGAAGAACCAGGTTGTACTGGTGGGAGTTGAATTTCTTTTAAACCAGTTTTTGGCCCAGAGTCCATCAATCGCAAGTCATGAGAGATTTTTACTAAATCTTGCGCTAAGTTACGTAATGCACCAGAAACATTGACAAATGATGCCATACTCTGCATTGCCGCCATCAGATGAGAGGCAGGTTGTAGTGGGGTATTAATCAGTTCTGCCAAAGTAGATACTACAAGGGCGCGATATTGGGGATGGGTGTTCAACCCCGTACCCGCCGCACTACCACCCAAACCCAGCACCATCAAATCCCCACTAGCAGTGTAAATTCGGTTTTGATGTTCTGTTAGAATGTGCGCCCAAGCGCGGAAATTTTCACCCAACCGCACTGGTACAGCATCTTGCATGTGAGTTCTACCAGAACGAACGATATCTTGAAACTCTACTGCTTTTGCCTCCAAAGTTGCTATAGCCCCCTCCAAAGCTGGGTGCAGTGTTCTAGACAACGCCAATAAACCACCAATCCGAATTGCTGTGGGAATCACATCATTAGTAGACTGCCCGTAGTTAACATGATCATTAGGGCTGATACGCTTGTAGTTTCCTTTCTCATCGCCAAGAATTTCTAAAGCCCGATTTGCTAATACTTCATTCACATTCATGTGATGGGAAGTACCAGCACCCGCTTGATAAACATCTACCACAAACTGATCACGGAATCTGCCAGCTAAAACTTCATCCGCAGCTTGGACTATTGCCTGAGTAATGTCTTGGGGAATACAACCCAGTTCACCATTCACTATCGCAGTAGCTTTTTTTATTAAAATACAAGCATCTACGTAAGTAGATAAAGGCTTAATGCCGCTAATGGGGAAGTTTTCTGTAGCGCGTACGGTTTGAATGCCGTAGTAAACGCTACTATAAATTTCGCGATCGCCCATTGAATCGCGTTCTATTCTAGATTGAGAATTTTTTTGTTGAGTCATAGTAATTTTGGATTTTAGATTTTAGATTGACTATAGTTGCTTGCAAACTAGTTAATCTAACAATTAACAACCTAAAATTAAATATTATTTATTGGTCTCACCACAAACTAATTAATCTATCAAATAAATCTAAAATCCAAAATCTAAAATTTCATGACTTTACCTAATTGGATTACCTTTTCCCGCCTTTTAGGCTTGCCATTCCTACTTTACGGCTTACATAACCCCACACCAACAGCTAGGTGGGTGTGTTTAGCAATTTTCCTGGTCGCAGCCGGTACTGATTGGCTAGATGGCTACTTAGCACGCAAACTCAACCAAATTAGCGACTTAGGTAAATTTCTTGACCCCCTAGTCGATAAATTGTTGGTACTTGCTCCACTACTAGTATTAATTGAATTAGGACAGGTTCCAGCTTGGGGAGTATTTTTGATACTAGCACGGGAGTTAGCGATCGCTGGTTGGCGTGTCAATCAAACTACAATTACCGGAGCAAATATTTGGGGTAAACTTAAAACTGTTAGCCAAATAATTGCGATCGCTCTTTTAATAGCACCTTTACCAGAAATTTGGCAAATTCCCTCCCTAATTGCTTTTTGGATTTCTGTTACCCTCACTATAATTTCTGGGACAATTTATCTTTTACCGCAAACAAATAGTCATTAAAAGTCAATATGCTTTCTACTTTAATATCTGCGGAATGTGAGTTTGAAAAATAGTTATACAGTAATTAAGGCAAAAAGCCTACAACTGCGACCCCCAAAATCTTGCACCGTATTTAACAACCCTACGTTTCATTTAATTCTTGAAAATAAGAGCGATCCCTACAAACAGATCCCCCAGATCCCCGACTTCTTTGCAAAGTTTGCTTTGCAAAGCCAGATGATTGGCTAGAAGTCGGGGATCTTAAACGCCATGCGATCGCCCTTGTTTTTCTCCTCAATTAAAATCCAAATCTGTATCTAACAACTGCTTTACTTGTAGCTGTAAAGATGGTATTTTACTTTGCACAATATCCCAAATAATCTCGTCTTCCACTTGGAAATAGGTATGAGCAAGAATATCCCGTAAACCAGCAATTTTACGCCACTCTATTTCAGGATAATGATTACGCATATCTTGGGGAACATTTTTCACAGCTTCCCCAATCACTAAAAGATTAAAAATTACAGCATCAAAAGTACGTTCATCTGCAATAAAATCTTCAAAAGTCATACCTTGAGCATAATGCAGTATTTTCGTACAACTTGAAACAATATCTTCTAAATACAATCTGATATTACGTGACATAGATTGCTTCTTGCTCTATAGTTTCACGAATTTGTGGCTTGAGAGCTTTCCAAGTCACCAAATCTACACGAGTTCCCAACTGCTCCTCTAAATATAATTTCACATCCATATAGCGGTCAAAAGTTATCGGTGGTTCTAAATCAACCAAAATATCTACATCGCTATCACCTTGAGCTTCATCTCTAGCTACAGAACCAAATAAAGCTAGGGAATGAACACCTAAATCTTTCAAATTTGTCTGGAGATTTCTGAGAGTAGAAATTACCTGATCTCTTTTCATACAACTACACGCAAAATTGTATTTTCACTAATTATTCTCTCAGTAGCTAGTTACAATAATAATTATACAGTAATTAAAGCAAAAAACCTACAACAGCGACCTGACATAATCTCGCACCGTATTTAACAACCCTACGTTTCATTTAATCCTTGAAAATAAGAGCGTTCACTTAATATCTTGACTCAGAAACTATTTATAAAGTAAATCTTAACTTTGTAGTATCATGACTTGTTGAGAATGGAGCAAGATTTTAGTTCAGCCATATTGTTTAAAAAGTAGAGAATTTAGGAAAACCTGTTCTTGGAAGTGCAAGGTGAAATAATAGGTGAAAAGATATGTATTATATAGTCTTAAAAGGCAGGAAGACAGGGATATTTACAAGTTGGACAGAATGCGAAGAGCAAATCAAAGGTTACAGTAGCGCAGTATATAAGTCTTTCAAAACTATAGTCGAAGCGGAAGCAGCATTAAAACTCACTGATCAGGCTTTAATTTTCCCAACTGAACAAAAGGGGGTAAAGTGGCAGGAAGCAAAAGAAAAAATTGCGCCTGCGAGTGAATTAATCATGGACAGTGTTTGCGTTGATGCCTCATGTATTGGTAATCCTGGCGATGTTGAATACAGAGGTCTGTATACAGCAACACGTGAATTAATTTTTCACAAGCGCTCAATGCCAAATGGTACGAATAATCTTGGAGAATTTCTGGCTATTGTTCATGCTCTTGCATATCTCAAGAATCAAGGAACAGGTATACCTGTTTATTCGGATTCAAAGACAGCTATTCTTTGGGTCAAAAACAAAAAAGTGCGGACGAAATTGGAACGAGGTGAAGATAATCAAGAGATATTCAACCTAACTGAAAGAGCATTAAAGTGGTTAGAAAATAACGAATACAGCAATCTTGTTTTGAAGTGGAATACCCCATGTTGGGGTGAGATTCCCGCAGATTTTGGTCGAAAGTAGAACTTAGTGTCTTGCTATCTTGGTGGTTCAAAATAGAGTGTTATTGAACCACAAAGACACAAAGACACTAAGCTTTTACAACTGTGCTAAACAGATTGGAGTATTTCTTCATCCACAGAAAAATCAATTTCTGCCTTGTTTCGTCCTGACATCAAATAATCATTCTCGAAGGAGTCTTGCAGTCCAGAAATTAGATCATATTCAGGTTGCCAATCTAATTCTGCCATCGCTTTATTTACTGAAGCAAAAAAGTGCTGTGTTCTTAAAGGAAAAGCTTTACGCTTGCCAAAATCAAACTTTTTCGGATCGTAATGGATAATTTTAATTTCATCCGGCGATTTGCCAGCCGCCACAGCACAAGCACAGGCTAAACCATCAAAAGTGACAAAGCGATCGCCTGAAACATTATAAATTTGTCTGAGTGCTTGAGAATTGCCCAAAACTTTGGTCATTGCCGTTGCTAAGTCTTTGACATGACCTAGTTGGGTAATATGTAAACCATTTCCAGGAATAGGAATTGGGCGATCGCGCACAATCCTATCAAAAAACCAAGCTTCCAAATCGTTATAGTTCTTTGGCCCATAAATATAGGTGGGACGAATAGAGGTAAAGGGAATTCCTTGTTGTGTCAGGTAAGCTTCTGTTTCATGCTTACCTTTGTGGCGACTTTTCGGATCAACTGCATCACCTTCAATATGAGGCATTTGGTCTGATTTGAGGTATACTCCAGCAGAACTCATGTAGATAAATTTTTGCACGCGGTCTTGAAAAATTTCTACAAGTGGTTGAGTATCAGTAAGTTCCCGCCCGTTATTATCAAAAATGGCATCAAAATTCTCTTTAGAAAGTTTTTCTTTTAATTGGGTGGCGTCAGTGCGATCGCCTGTAATTTGTCCTACACCCTCAACTGGTAGCGGACGATTCCCACGATTGAAAAGTACTACCTCCTGTCCTTGCTGTACCAGCACTTGAGTCAGGTAGACGCCAATGAATCGAGTACCACCCACAATTAGAATTCGCATAAATCCCCAATTTTTATGTCAGTTGTCATTCTGGGGGCTAGGAACTAGGGATAAGGAGGAGAAGGGAGACAAGGAAGACAAGGAAGAATTTCTCCCTTGTCTCCCCCTTCCCCCTTGTCTGCCTTGTCTTCTCACAATTCCTATCCCCAATTTGAGGTTATCAGCTTGTGGAACCTATTTTGAGAAGATAACATCTTTAATTGAATATGGGGCATTTCCCATTTTCAATTACAACGGGAAACTTTTCAGTTAACCTCATAATTTACGTGTGTTGTTTTCTACCTACTAATTAAAGTTAGCTGTGCCCTTGAAATATGCTTTAGTGCATGAGTGGCTAACACCCAAAGCCACAGGCGGTTCAGAACTGGTTGTGCAGGAAATTCTGAACTTTATTGATGCGGACTTATATGCCCTCATCGATTTTGAATCTCGTAACCCAGAAAGTTATTTATATAAACGTCAGATTGGCACGACGTTTCTCCAAAACTTCCCTTTTGCCCAAAAAGGTATACAAAAATACCTACCTTTTTTGCCTTTAGCAATTGAACAACTCGATTTACGCGGGTATGATGTTGTTCTTTCTTCATCCCATGCTGTTGCTAAAGGAGTTCTAACTTCTCCTGAACAATTACATATTTGCTATTGCCATAGTCCCATGCGCTACGCTTGGGACTTAACGTTTGATTATCTGCGTCAAAGCAAACTCGGTAATGGTTTACCCGGTTGGATGACGCGATATTTATTACATAGATTACGTATGTGGGACGTGCTGAGTGCGAATCGTGTTGATTATTTTATTGCTAATTCTCAACATACAGCTCGCCGAATTTGGCGTTGCTACCGACGGGAAGCAACTGTTATTTATCCACCTGTGAATATTGAAAATTTTTCTTTTTCTCCTGACAAACAAGACTTCTATGTAACTGTTTCCCGATTGGTTAGTTATAAACAAGTATCTCTAATAGTCAGGGCTTTCAACCAAATGCAAAAAAAATTAGTAGTAATAGGCACAGGTCCAGAAATGAAAAAAATTCGTAAAACAGCAAATTCAAATATAGAAATTCTTGGATGGCAGCCTGATGAGGTTGTCAAAAAATATATGGCTCATGCTAAAGGTTTTGTATATGCAGCTTGTGAAGATTTTGGCATTGCCTTATTAGAAGCACAAGCTTGTGGTACACCAGTGATTGCCTATGGCGCTGGTGGCGCTCAAGAAACAGTACGGGATATCCGCATCTGGGGAGAAACAGGAACGGGTATATTGTTTGAGGAACAAAAAGAAGCATCCTTAATTGGAGCTATAGATACTTTAGAAGCCTCTTACAGCAAATTTAATCCCGAATATGTTCACTCACACGCCGCTCAGTTTAAAAGGCAAATATTTGCCCAGCGTTACTTAGAATTTTTACAGACGTGCATCGAAAAAAAATTCTCCAAATGTATGTGAGGTTTGATTTTTGCAGAAGCTTTTGGAAAATTGCTCCCAGAAGCACCTGCGTTTAGCTTTAAGATTGGGACTATGTGTGGTGTGGATTATTAAGGAGTATGATGACTGCCCAGAGCTCACTCCTCTCCGGTAAGCGCTCACGTAGCGCATCCGGGACGGGGCGTTCTTTCACAGACAGCCCCTCTTTGCCTGAAAGACGTTCACCATCTGGTGAAACCAGATTAACGTTGATTGGGCGATCGCGTACGTTCTTAAAACGCGGTCAACCAGTAAAGACGCCTAGAGTTAAACCTAGAGGTCTGTCTTTTCAGGCTCTAAACGGAGAGTTTGCTAAACGACTATTTGATATTGTCTTTTCGCTTTCTGTATTAATTTTGTTCTCTCCCGTTTATTTAATCTTGGCCTTATTGATTGCTTTAAGCTCAGAAGGCCCCATTTTTTATGTCCAAGAACGGGTTGGTAAAAATTACAAGCCTTTCAATTGTATAAAATTCCGCACAATGGTGACAAATGCTGACGAAATTCTCATGCAAATAATGGATACATCGCCAGAGTTGCGGCAAGAGTTTGAAAACAATTTCAAGCTCAAACATGACCCTCGAATTACAACGATCGGTAAATTTTTACGAATTACCAGTTTGGACGAATTTCCTCAATTTTGGAACGTTCTCAAAGGGGATATGAGCGTTGTTGGGCCACGACCATTAGTCGCGGAAGAATTACCAAAATATGGTTATTACATTGATCAGATTTTAACTATTCGACCCGGAATAACTGGATTATGGCAAGTCTCTGGTCGCAATGACATCCCTTACCCTCGACGAGTCCAAATAGACCTGCATTATGTGAAATTTAGGAACTTTTGGCTCGATCTATGGATAGTTTTGAAAACGATTCGTGTGGTAATCATGCCCAAAGATAACGGAGCTTACTGAAAAATTAGCACACCCTGATTTTGTGGGGCAGTTAATGCCCCAAATGCAAAATAAAGTTTACTCATACCAATTTTTGATTTGAGATTTTGCGAAAAGTTTGTAGACGCGCTTTGCGCATCTACAAAGCAGCGTCACGGAGGGAACTTCAAAGCTTTTAAAGACGGATTTTAGATTGGGAGTCTTTGATAAAAGGCTATTCCCGGAATTTCAAACAATAGTAACTGTCACAATTTGATTTTAGAGAAAAACTTGGATTTAAAAATAGGATAGTTTATATTTATAATTGGAAATAAATATTCCATCATAAAATCAATGTAGTTTTTACTTGGAATTGTCTCTATTATTTCCACTTTATAAATTCTTCACAATTGCAAAAATATATAAATTTTTAGTAAAAAATTTTAGAAAAAATAGATATGATCAAGGAATTTTATCAGTTTTGATTACAAAAGTACCTGAAAATAATTTAGAATCAGCATATTTACTGAGGTTAACTAACATAGAAGCAAGGAAACTCGTAGGTTTCCCATTGGGCAATTAAGCAAATTATTGCTAAGTTGTACCAGGTCGCCTGTATCAATAATCATCAGAAACGACAAGGGATAATTGAGCATGACGCAACAAAAGCGAGCGTTGATTACTGGTATTACCGGTCAAGATGGTTCCTACCTAAGTGAATTTTTACTCGAACAAGGTTATGAAGTTCATGGCATTATTCGCCGGACTTCCACCTTCAACACAGACCGCATCGATCATATTTATGAAGACCCTCATAAAGAGGGAGTGCGGCTATTTCTTCACTACGGGGATCTCACAGACGGTACTACACTACGCCGCATCCTAGAAGAAGTCCAGCCAACAGAAATTTATAATTTGGGCGCTCAATCCCATGTAAGGGTCAGCTTTGATGCACCAGAGTATACAGTTGATGCAGTGGGAATGGGAACACTGCGTCTTTTGGAAGCAATCCGCGACTACCAAGGCCGTACAGGTATTCAGGTGCGCTTCTACCAGGCTGGCTCTTCAGAAATGTTTGGTTTGGTACAAGAAGTACCCCAAAAGGAAACTACGCCTTTTTACCCCCGCAGTCCCTATGCCTGTGCCAAGGTTTATGCCCACTGGCAAACGGTAAACTACCGGGAATCTTACGGCTTATTTGCATGTAATGGTATTCTTTTTAACCATGAGTCACCTAGAAGGGGTGAAACCTTTGTCACACGTAAAATAACAATGGCAGTGGCCCGCATTTTTGCTGGTAGACAGAAAAAATTATATATGGGTAATCTAGATGCCAAGCGGGATTGGGGTTATGCCAAAGATTACGTCAAAGCAATGTGGATGATGTTGCAGCAAGACGAACCTGACGACTATGTAATTGCCACTGGTGAAACTCACACAGTACGGGAGTTCCTGGAACTGGCGTTTGGTTATGTAAATCTCAATTGGCAAGATTATGTGGAATTTGATCCACGCTATCTCCGCCCAGCAGAAGTAGACTTGTTGATAGGTGATCCGACAAAAGCGCAACAAAAATTGGGCTGGAAACCTTCAGTAACATTCGATGAACTAGTTTCCTTAATGGTGGAAGCAGACTTACAAGCTTTAGGTTTAACTTCTCCCAACGGGAAATTAGCAAACGCAATTATGGATAATGCCATGATTCGGCAAGAAGTAGGGGTGCTGCATCTGTGAACAAGATCCACGAGGACAAAAGATGAATGCCTTGGAACTCAAAGATAAACGCATTCTTGTAACTGGAGGTACTGGTTTTCTAGGACGTCAGGTAGTAAACCAGTTATATAAAGCTGGAGCTAATCCAGAAAAAATTACATTACCGCGATCGCGTGATTGTGATTTACGCCTGATGGAAAACTGCCAGCGTGCAGTTGATCAACAAGATATTGTCATTCACTTAGCAGCCCATGTCGGCGGTATTGGTCTTAACCGAGAAAAACCTGCCGAGTTATTTTACGACAACTTGATGATGGGAACCCAGCTCATTCATGCTGCCTATCAAGCTGGCGTAGAAAAATTCGTTTGCGTGGGTACTATTTGTGCCTATCCCAAATTTACTCCAGTACCATTCAAAGAAGATGACCTATGGAATGGCTATCCAGAGGAAACTAATGCCCCCTATGGCGTAGCCAAAAAAGCCCTTTTAGTCCAACTGCAAGCTTATCGCCAACAGTATGGCTTTAACGGCATTTATCTTTTGCCTGTGAATTTGTATGGCCCAGAAGATAACTTTGATCCCAGAAGTTCCCATGTTATCCCAGCCTTAATTCGTAAAGTTTACGAAGCCCAAATTAAGGGAGAAAAGCAAATCCCCGTTTGGGGTGATGGTAGTCCTACCCGCGAGTTTCTCTATTCGGAAGATGCAGCGCGGGGTATTGTTATGGGTACGCAATACTATAACGACTCAGAACCCGTGAACCTGGGAACTGGTTACGAAATCTCGATTAGTGACTTGATTAACTTAATTTGTGAATTGATGGGGTACGAGGGTGAAATTGTTTGGGAAACCGACAAACCTAACGGTCAACCCCGCCGTTGTTTAGATACCGAAAGGGCAAAACAAGCCTTTGGTTTTACTGCCCAGGTGGACTTTAAGCAAGGGTTGAAAAATACTATTGAATGGTGGCGTCAAAACGCGGCGTAAGTTAAGTCTGAGTTGAATTAAGCATAATAGAACCACAAAGACACCAAGACACAAAGAACGTTATTTGGTGTCTTTATGGTTATTTTTTTAGAAATTATTTGATGGAAAAACCACAGCTACGCCGATCGCTTCTCAAACAACGTCAATCAATGTCAGTTGCACAATGGAAACAAAAAAGCGATCGCATTTGCACTAATCTTTTCAGTTTACCGCAGTTTATCCAGGCAAAAACAGTACTTGCTTATTTCAGTTTTCGTCAAGAACCTGATTTAAGTCTCTTATTTGAAAATACTCTTGCCAAAATATGGGGAATGCCTCGCTGTGTCGGCGATTCATTATTGTGGCATCAATGGACACATTATGAAGCAGTACAAATTGGGGATTATGGTATTCCCGAACCTGCTCCCAATGCCCCAATTATAAGTTATGAGCAAGTAGATTTAATACTTGTGCCTTGTGTTGCATGTGACCACAAAGGCTATCGCTTGGGTTATGGTGGAGGATATTATGATCGCTTGCTTGCTGCACCTGAGTGGGCAAATAAATCCACTATTGGCATTGTCTTTGATTTTGCTTACTTACCCCAATTACCAATTGACCCGTGGGACAAACCTTTACATGCTGTTTGTACAGAAACAAAGTTGGTTGTTAGTTGTTATACCAATTTGAAAAAAGAATACAACACATGGATTATATAAGACCCCACCCCAACCCTCCCCTTTCCAAGGGGAGGGTGCTGTTAGGCGGGTGGGGTTATCCGTCGCAAACATTATTTGAATTGGTATTAGTAGTCAATTGTCATTTGTCATTGGTTAGTAGGTACAGACGCGAGGAACATCGCGTCTGTACAATAGTAGTTAGTAGTTGGTTATTCCTCACACTCCACCCTTACCTTAAGCTGTGCAGGGCGCGTCTACACACTCCCCGCATCTCCTCACTCCTCACACTCCTCGATCTCCCTTGTCCTCCTTGCCTCCCTTGTCTCCCCATCTCCCCAATCACTTCACTCGACAGAATTTCCGTTGTTGGTCATGTTCCGGATCTTGCCAAGAGTAAGCAAAATGGCTTACCCCTGTTATTTGGGAAGCGAATGGTCTCATTGCTTGCATTTGCGCTTCTAGTGATGGGCGACCATTAACATTCTTACCCCATTGACCAGCGATCGCAGGAATCACTTTAGTACCTGGTTTAGCCATGCTTAAAACTTGCTGTACTTGTGCTGCGATACAAGTGGCATTGCCGCAGTTAGCATAGGACATCGGATGCCATTCTAAGGAACTGGGAAACCTGTCCCAAGGCTGTAAGCGGGAATCATAACCTTTTCCAACAGTTTGGTTGCCATCTGGAAAAAACACTACCCCCGCAGGAATACCAAGCTTTTGGGCAGGATAAGCAGCTAGATTGACAAAATCCAGAATACCCTGCATGGCATGAGCAACAGAGAGTTGCCATAATTCTGATTGGAGGATTGGTTGTCTTTGTATGGGAGGAATTACCGCAGCGATCGCTTTTTGTGCTATGGGTGATGGTGGTTCTATTGGTGGCGGTGGTGTACGCCCTTGCCACATTGGTTCTCCTTCTTGGGGGTAAAGTTTATCAATTTCACTGATATCTCCTGCTGTCACGTATCCTTTACTCAAAAAGCGGCGAATTAATTCTAAGCCTTTATTATTTTGCGCTCGTTGAAACAATGCTTGTTGGGTAGCTTCACTATATAGCCACAAATCTGTAACTTTAGTGGCTATAGAATCAGCCCCTGCTTGTCGTGGATAACGTACATAATCAAACAGTATGCCATCAGGACGACGACGTAAGATTTCCTGTACCATCTGGTAATAGTCACGCTTTGCTTGTAAGTTGTAGGGGTCAATAAATACTTGAGAACCATCATCAACAACATACAAGCTGGTTTGACCCTTGCCATTGCGAGCGATCACTCCTTCTCTGTCACGACGCTGGGCATACGTATAACCAAAATTAGTCGTAAACATCCAGGCGTAGACTTTTAAACCCCGTTCTTGTCCTTTTTGAATTGCCCTCAACAGTAAATCAGTATTTTCTGCTCCTGGTGTGCGAATTACAGAAGGCCATACTGTAGAATTACTTGCTGCTGGTAATAATACCTGTCCATCGTAAAATGCTTCCAAATAAACTTGGTTATAGCCCCGATTGACAATTCGATCCATAATTCTGTCGATTTCACCCGGCTGAATGTCGCAGGGATATACACGCAACCAGATTGCTTGCACTTGTGGCCAGTTGCGATTTCGGCATTCTTGTACAGTTTGTTTATGTTGGCGCACAAGTTCCTGGTACTGGTTTTGCGCTTGTTGATCACCTTGCAGGGCTGACAAACGTAATTTTTCTTTTGCTTGCGCTTGTGCTGCTGATATTTGGCAATATTGATTGACTTCCTGTGCTTGCGCAGGCTGATTCACAAAATATGGCGTCAGCAAACTGCTGCTGACAATTGCAGCGAAAAGACGCCGCCAAAAGAATATTGATTTTGCAATATTCAGGGGACGGTTAAACATACTTAGCAATAAAATGACAAAAGGAGCATCTGTCCCAAATTATCTGAAATTTGGGAAGAAATGTATAAAATTCCGAGCTTAGTGCTGAGGCTTTACAGCCTTGTTTTGACTGACTCTCAAAACCTCATTTCTGTTGCCGCATTTTTGATTTAGTTGAGTGATAAAAAACTATCACATTACGTCATAATTATGTTGCTAATAGCTTGATTATTAATATCAATACAGTGGTTAATACAGTGATATTCCAATATTTCTTGGATAAGCACGCTTCATCTGTGTCTAGGAAAAGGTGAAGGAGTAGGGGTGTTCCTTCCATCCCTTGCCCTTTTCCCTGTTTCCTGTAATCGAGAAGTACTAAGTGGCATTCCAGAGAACACTATGCATCAAGTTTAACAATAGGTAACTTTCAAGAGTCAATTGTCGATGGACACCAATAAAAACTCTTGACTCTTGAACAGCAGTCGTTACCTTGACAAACCTCTGTATCGCAACTCGTTTTCATCTCCTGGCAAAAACCCAGAGACTCTCAACGGTTTTCTCTGTAAGCAGACAATTATGCACCACGCTGTAATGACATCTCGACCTGTTTAAACTCCATTTCTAGACGATCCTTAAGCTTTTTCGGTACAGGACGATTGGGATAAGAACTGTAGTGTCCAGCAAGGGAATTGAGGGCAGTTCGCATGGTTGTAAAAGAACCCAAACCTGTTACAGAATTATCCCGTTGATAACGAGCTGCAAAAGTATTTATTTGTTGACGCGCTTGTGCTTGCGCTGCTGCTTTTTCTGGTGAATCGTCTGGTAACTCTAGGGTATGTCTTAAAGTATTGAGTACAGTCAATGTGTCCTGGCGATAGTCGCCAGACAAACCATCTGGACTACCGGAACAACCCATTAGGCCAATAGCTACAACTAAGACCAGAGCAAGCAGACGTGACCAATAGCGCTTCATAATCATTGATGTGAAATTATACGTAAATCAACGTCCATCCTATCCTGGATTGGTATCGTGGGGATCATTCTTGAGATGGGGAGTCTAGTTCAGTTATCAGTTATCAGTTATCAAATTTTATTACTCACTGTGGTTGCTACTGTTTACTGATTCCTAACAACTAACAACTAACTTTATGATAAAGAGTATCGCGTTGTTGGTAAGGTCTACCTAGAGAAGCGATCGCACTTTGCAAGGTTTCAACTTCCATGCATGTACCCCCAATCGCTCCTGCCATTGTGGTTATGTGTTCTTCCATTAATGTACCACCAATATCGTTACAACCCCAATTTAGAGCTGCAATTGCTCCTGAAAGTCCTAATTTGACCCAACTTGGTTGATGGTTGGGAATCCAGTTTCCTAAAAAAATTCTAGCGACGGCGGTAAGTAGAAGTGCGTCTTTTAACACAGGCTGGTTGCGACCAACGCGGCGTCGTAGGGGTTTGGGTGCTTCTTGCCCGACAAATGGTAGTAGAATAAACTCAGTAAAATGAGCTGGATATTCTTGGTTAATGGCAGTTTTTTGGAGCGATCGCAATTTTTCTAAATGCTGAATCTGTTGTATTGGGTTCTCTATATGTCCTGACAGCATAGTGCTAGTAGTATGTAAACCCAATTTATGAGCTGTACTGACAATTTCTAACCAAGTTGCTGTGTCAATTTTTTCAGGACACAGGATGCGCCGTACTTCATCATCTAATACTTCAGCTGCTGTTCCTGGCATTGAACCCACACCAGCATCTCGTAAAGCAGCGATTACCTCAGCATAACTAAGTCCATCGATTCTAGCGATGAATTGTACTTCTTGGGGAGAAAAAGCGTGTAGGTGCAGATGAGGAAATTCTTGTTTGATAGTTTTTACTAATTTGAGGTAATAAAACAAAGATTTACCGTTAATTTGTGCTGCTGGATTTAACCCACCTTGCATACAAATTTCTGTTGCACCTCGCTTGACAGCATCTTTTGTTTTTGCCAAAATTGTTGTCCAATCTAACCAATAAGCACCTTCGTCACCTGCATCTCGTCGAAAAGCGCAGAAACTACAGTGCTGTTCGCAAATATTAGTAAAGTTGATATTACGATTAATAACGTAGGTAACTGTGTCGCCTGCTTGATGGTGGCGCAGTTTGTCTGCTGTCGCGCAAATCGCAGCAATTGAGCTTGCATCAGATTGTTGTAACAATACCAATCCTTGTTCAGGAAGTAAGTCGTACCCCATCAAGGCACGATCAAGAATCATTTCTACTGTACTATCTATCACCTTATGTGCCGTTTTTCTCAAAGACTGGATTGATTGGAAATTGACTATACTAATAAAATTCTACTTTCTGATAAAAACAGCCATACCAGTAGAAGACTATAATGGCGAATGAAAATTTTATCTTTAACTAAATCGCCGTAATACCAATTTTATGTATTACCGATAAAAAAATTACCTAAGTTTATTTAAATATACTTAGTTTAGATTCTCCCAAATATTATAAGTTTCATTGCTAAAAAATTTGGCAAGTATTGTTTTGAATGCAAAAACTCAACTGTTTTTTTTAGAAAGCTATTGATAATATTTTGTATTATCTATATTCTTAGAAAATCTGTATTTTATAAATTATTAGTACCAACGCACAGTCTACGAACTCTTGGCGTTTTTGGCGTCTTGGCAGTTTAATATATTAAGCTTTTTGTCAATTTTTGCGTAAGTCCTGATTATCAATAACTCAAAGCTTAAATTTTTAAAATCTGATTAAATATTATATAATAGCTGCTGTTCATAATTGTATAAATTGACTTAGATTAGAATTTAAATAAATATAAACAATCTTAATTTATATAAGAAAGAGTAATATAAACAACATAAGCTCTCTCACCCAATGCTAATGTTGCTACTTTTTAATAATCTCTCTTTTGCTTAATGAATATAAATCAACCCAATTCATTGTTACCAGTTCCATCAGGGACATTACAGATATCAGAATCACCTTCTCAAGAATTAGTATGGTTTTCGTTGATTATTCCAACTTACAACGAAGCTGCTAACATCGAAAAAATCATCCAAAGATTAACTCAATTGTTGGATGAGCGGATTCCTGGAAACTACGAATTGATAGTAGTAGACGATAATAGTCCTGATGATACATGGGTAATAGCACAATCTTTGATGCAACAATACCCGCAATTACAAGTTATGCGGCGTCAGGATGAAAGAGGTCTTTCCTCAGCAGTGATTCGGGGTTGGCAAGTAGCAAAAGGAACTATTTTAGGGGTGATAGATGGCGACTTACAACATCCACCCCATGTGCTTTTACAACTATTAGATGCAATTGCCAAAGGGTCAGATTTAGCAGTCGCCAGTAGGCACATAGATGGTGGGGGAGTCTCCAGTTGGAGTTTGATTAGGCGTTTTTTGTCTCGTGGCGCTCAAGTGTTAGGATTAGTTATTCTGCCCAGTGTAGTTGGTCGAGTTTCAGACCCAATGAGCGGTTATTTTCTAGTGCGTCGCCACAGCATAGCAAATGTCACTCTCAATCCCGTAGGATACAAAATATTGCTGGAGGTGATCGGGCGTGGTCAAATTAAGCAAATAGCTGAAGTTGGTTACGTTTTTTGCGAGCGCAAACAGGGTGAGAGTAAAGTTACTTGGAAGCAATATCTAGAATACATTCATCATTTATTGCGGTTACGGCTTTCCACTGGATACATCGGGAGATTTAGTCAAAACTTCCCAGTTGGTCGATTTGTCCGTTTTGGTTTGGTGGGACTGAGTGGAGTGTTTGTAGATATGGCGGTACTTTACTTACTCAGCGACCCAACTACCTTAGGATTACCCCTAACTCGCAGTAAAATTCTTGCTGGTGAAATTGCGATTTTTAATAATTTCTTGTGGAATGATGCTTGGACTTTTGCAGATGTGGCGATGCAACAGAACTCATGGCGTCAGCGCTGCAAGCGGTTTTTCAAATTCAACATTATTTGTTTGGCGGGGTTGGTGTTGAATGTGTTGGTGTTAAATTTAGTGTTTAATTTCATGATTCACAACCGCTATGTTGCTAACTTGATTGCGATCGCTATTGCTACTGTTTGGAATTTTTGGGTAAACCTCAAACTCAGTTGGCGTGTTACCCAAGTTAAATAAATGTTTTGGGAATTTAGGCAACTAAGTGTGTATGACCAGTAGTATGTACTTGGTCATGTATTTATGCTTGCAGGTTATCAAGAGGATCTTGCTTACATTCACGATGTCGGTTTTGGTGCTTTCTCAAGTGAATCTACACCAGGGTTATTGGAAATATTGCATCAAAAAGGTATAAATAAGGGTTTAGTAGTTGATTTAGGGTGTGGTAGTGGTATATGGGCAAAAGCACTCACTCAAGCTAGTTATGATGTTTTAGGCATAGATATTTCTGATGCATTTATAGACTTAGCCAGAAAAAAAGCACCAAGAGCTAATTTCCAAAAAGCGTCTTTTCTGAGAGTCACGCTGCCAAAATGTGATGCTGTAACCTCAATCGGAGAATGCTTAAATTATCAATTTGATCAGCATAGTTTAGGAGAAATCCAAGAGCTATTCGCTCACATCTACGAAAGCTTAAAACCAGGTGGCGTATTTATTTTTGATATTGCTGAGCTGGGATATGTTAGTGGTATGAATCCACAAAAAACCTATTGTCAAGGAGAAGATTGGGCAATCCTGCTAGAAAAAGAGGAAGATCAAAAAACTCATCAGTTAACTCGTAAAATGACCATCTTCCGTAAACTAGGAAATCTTTATCGCAGAAGTGAAGAACTACATTGTGTTCAACTATACAAGGGTTCTGAAATTTTACAAGAACTGCAAAGAGTTGGCTTTCAAGTCAGAGTTATTCATGGATATAGAGTTATTCATGGATATGGAGAATTCAGATTCACTCAGACCCAAGTCGGCTTTATCGCAACAAAAGAATAAATTTGGTTTAGGTGATGTTGAATTTAGTAGGATGTTCAGTTGAACTTTAATTTAAAATTTTACGTCTGATACTTAAATTCAATACTAATGTGATGGCGGCTCCAGCATACCCCCGTTGGTTTCACCCCTGTTTGCTCTTGCTTTGGCTGTTGATCGGTATGGGTTTACGCTTAACCAATTTGACGGCAAAACCTCCTTGGACAGATGAATTTTCTACTTTAGTATTCAGTCTGGGAAATAGTTTTTTGCCAGTACCGTTAAATCAACCGATCACAATCGATGTTTTATTACAACCACTGCAACCCCAAAGCGATGCAACAATTCAAGATGTCCTAACACATTTATTCAGTGAAAGCAATCATCCACCTTTGTACTTTGTACTAACTCACCTGTGGCTGAAGTTGTTTCCGACACAAGCAGAGCTAGTGTCATTATGGGGAGCGCGATCGCTTGCTGCTATTTTCGGAGCAATATCTATTCCTGCAATTTATGCTTTAAGCTGGCTGGCTTTTCGTTCCCGTTCGGTGAGTCATTTAGCTGCTGCGATCATGGCAATATCACCCTATGGTATCTTTTTGGCTCAAGAAGCCCGTCATTATACTTTAGCTATTTTATGGGTAATTGCTTCTCTAGCTTGCCTAGTAGTTGCCACAGGTCACATCCAAAAGCACACTCAGTTACCCATTTGGTTAGTCTTTGCTTGGATTGGAATTAATGCTTTAGGTGTTGCAACTCATTATTTTTTTGCACTCACTCTGGTTACTGAAGCTGTTGTGCTAATTTTTCTTGCGTGGAAACAGTGGAAACAAAGGGAAAGATCGCTATACACACAGATCGCCAATAAAGATTACATAAGGAAGTCTCCCCCATCTTTTTATCTCCCCACCTCCCTCTTCTCCACCCCCTGGAGACGCATCTATGCTGTTGCTATTGGCACTTTTGTAGCAGGTATAGTCTGGATACCAGCATTTTTACATAATGCTTATGGTGACAAATTAACAGGTTGGATTCAGGGTGATCGCATTGGTATTGCTTGGATTAGTCCGATTTTTCAAGCTATGGCAGCATGGATTACAATGATTTCTTTGCTACCAGTGGAATCACCAGAAATTCCAGTAGTAATTGCTGCTGGGTTAGTAATGATTATTTTCTTTGTTTGGGTAATACCAATTTTAGCTAATGGCTTTAAAACTCAGCTAGAAAAACCACAAAGCCGTATGATCACGCAAGTGTTTGCTGGTGTTGTTGTGGCAGCGATCGCTTTGTTCTTTTGCTTCACTTATTTTCTTGGTATTGATCTGACCAGAGGCGCTCGTTATAACTTTGTATACTTTCCTGCGCTAGTAGTATTAATTGGGGCAAGTCTAGCAATTAGTTGGAATACTCTTCCAGAAAAAATAGTCAGATGGGGAGTAACGGGAAAAATGTCTGTGATCATTATTTGGATAATGGGTTTTCTCAGTGCTATTACAGTTGTTTTTAATTTAGGTTATCAGAAATATTACCGTCCAGACTTGTTTGTAGAACTGATTCAAAATACATCTAAAGTACCAGTACTGATCGCTACTACTCAAAAAACTCATGTACAAATTGGTGAAATGATGGGAGTCGCTAGAGAATTTAAGTTTCATAATTCTCTTTCCCTGTCTCCACAATTTCTTTTGGCCCATAAAGACAAAAAAAATAATGCTTCTAATACTCTCCAAAATGTCTTAAAAACATTACCTCGTCCCCTTGACTTATGGTTAGTAAACTTTCATACTGCTGAACCAGAAGCAATCAAAAATTGTGTTGCCGATACTCAAAATTTCCCAGCAGTAAATGGTTACAAATATAAAATTTATCACTGTAATTCATAATTAATAATTCATAATTTATTCGGTATACTCACCGAAGACAAACCAGCGATCGCCCGTAAGTTTTGGCAACGAATTAATTCATTAAAAGTTAAGATACTACGTCCTTCTACTTTGGCGACAGTCTCAATCGCAGATAATAAATGTTGTGCTGCTTCTACTTCTGAGTAACCACGACGTTGCGCTATGTTAATAGCAACTTCATCAGCGTTTAACTCGGAATGTTGAGAACGGTTGCTAGCTGTAATCCGATATATAGCCAAAGTAGTCAGTCCACCAGCAACAACAACACCTACTGGATCTGTTTGCGAGAATTCTACCAATGCGCCTAACATTCCAGCTACGGCTAGACCTTGATAAATATCTGCTTTAAACCACCTTACCCCTGTTAACCAGCAAACTGTCCGTAATAGCATCAAATCCCGTTGCTGTTTCGGCAACCGACGCCACAAATCGAAGTTAATATATATTGGTCGCTCGCGCTTCCAAGGTAAAGGAAAGGAAACATCAATTACTTTTGACTGCTCGGGTTTACTCAGAATTTTGGTCATGATACGACCAGAAGCAGGCATAATATCAAACAAACGGCGAATTTCGGCGGTTGGCTCCATAAGACTAGGGATCAGAGATCGGGAATCGGGAATTAGGGATTGGGGATTGGGTTTACAAAGCCGTGAGCTACTGTCAGCTTGTATGATTTTTTTGATATATGCTTAGGATATTTACATACCTAGTCTATTAAAAGTTTATTACCTGACTCTTGACCAATGATCAATAACGAATGACAAATGACCATAGATGCTTTTGCTCCCATCCCACCTGAATGGACTAATAAAGCAATACACGCTCGTGAGTTTTGCTGTCCTACATGTCACTCTAGCAGTCTCGAAGCTGCACAAGTGTGGATTAATCGCCGTTCGCCCGTAATTACAGAAGAATACCGTCGCAAATGGCAAGAATTCTACCACTGTCACTGTGGTTGTGTCTGGTGGGCTTGGAGTAGCGATCGCCCACCATCCAATTTTACTAGTTAATAGTCTTTGGTTAATTGTCATTAAAAAACCCCGCACTCTGGCGGGGATAAATTTTTTTAGTGTTAATAACAGTTGATTGGTGTTAGTTATTTGATACAACCAACAAACAACAACTAACTAACAACTAACTAAAAAGTGAAGGTGGTACGAAGGGTACCAACGTATACAGTGTCGTTATTGTCGTTATGCTCAGGGTTAAAGATAGCTAGGAAACCAGGAGTAATAGAGATGTTATCAGTGAGTTGGTATCTGTAGAGAGCTTCTAGATGATAAGAAGTGTCATCATCTTCACGCGCCCCGATATCATTATCGGTAATTTTAGGTGGTTGACCAAACTGAAAACCGAGTAAGCTACCCTCTGATCCAAAGTCTTTAAAAGCTACGTTAGCCATCCAATAGAAAGCATCTGCATTATCACCTTCATTTGGGCCATTCTTAGCTTCCGCGTTGCTGAAGCCTACCCAACCGCCAACAGTAAGCTTAGAACTGGGCTTGAAGTTGACTTCTGCACCATAGTGGTTAGCAGCAGTAGCAACACCATTACCAAATGGTTGGCTGGCATTTGCGCTACCTGTAGATTCAAACAGGTTAACACCACCAACACTATTTTGGTAGCTACGGACGTAAGTCAGACCAATGTTGAAGGCTTGAGCTGGCTGGAAACCAATCTGAGCAAGTGCAGCAAAGTTACCATCAAATAGACCTGCTCCATCTACAGGGTTATTAGCTACGTTATTACGACCACCAGCAAGATAACCTATAGCTGCATTAAAAGCTGATCCCTGAGGTTGGTAGCTAACAGTTATACCTGCACCACCAGAACCTTGGCGATAGATGGGGCTGAAGCGACCATAGCGAGAAATAGAACCTCTTCCTGAACTAGCAAATTCCGAGAAGTTAGGAACGTTTTCCCAAAATTCACCATTATTAGCATCTACCTTGACGCGAATCGCATCACTGAGGTTGAAAGCGTAGTTGATTTTATCGATTTCAACATCATTACCAGTATTATTGTCATAAGCAAGGCGGGCCATGTTAGTGCCGGTTGCTGTTCCAAAGTTAGGTATATTGCCAGCTTGTAAACGGATTTGCAACTGGTCTGTACCGACGAAACTGCTATTCAAGCTCAAACGAACTCGGTCTGAGAAAGTAATATTTTCATCTATATCATTTCCACTACCGTCAGCTCTTTCATCTCCAAAAGCTCCAGCAGCGTTGAAAATTGCTTCCCCAACTAGCTTAGTTGTTGTAGAAAACTGATTGGCTTCCAACTCAGCAGTGCGGGCTTCCAAAGCATCTACACGACCACGTAAAGTCGCTAGTTCCGCAGAAAATTCTTCTTGCAAACGCTGTAGGGTAGCCAAGTCTTCCTTAGTTACCAATTCAGCTGTTGCTGTGGCAATTAGTTCATTAACCCGGTCTAGACAAGCATTCAAACCTGCGGCGAATTCATAGCGGGTCATAGGGCGGTTACCGCGATAAGTACCATTGGGGTAACCTGCAATACAACCATACCGCTCAACTAGAGACTGTAAAGCTTGGAATGCCCAGTCTGTAGGCTGTACGTCAGAAAACTGGGAAACAGATGTAACCTGTCCCATGCTGTCAGTAGATCCTTGGGACAACTGAGCTACAGAAGTCACGTCTTGATTAATTTCCTGCTTTACTTCTGCTGCGAAAGCATTGTTTGCTGCAAATAATGTAGCAGCAAAAACAAGCGGACTCAACTTCAGGGCGTTCCAGAATGGTTTTGTCATTTTGTTTTAGTCTCACTCACACCTACTGGGTTAATCATGGTACATTTCTTCAAGGCGTTTTTTACTTGAATTATCACCATGATTTTCAGTAATAATTGTACCAAAAGAAGCGGTGATTAACGCAAGTACTCGCCGCCTTTTTTAATTGTTATTTAATTACTATAATTTGATAAACACAAAATAATTCTGCGTTTGTGGCGTAACAAGTTACCTTCATCCTCGAATTGTTGGAGAAGGCGAGTTACTGTTACTCTTGTTGTATTTAAAACTTCTGCCATCTCTTGATGAGTAACATTGAGTTCAATTAACTTGCCTTGTTCTACATCCCGACCAAATTTTTCACTTAGCCAAACCAAAAATTGCCACAAACGTAAAGAGATTGGTTTTCTATGGACAATACTTAACAGTTCCTCTGCTTGTTGAATATGAGTCATGAGAGCATTGACATCTTGATTCCAATGATGTGGTGGTACTACACTTACTTCAACACTAGTCAAGCATTCTATTTGGTAAGGCTTAACTCTAGAAAGAGGATAACCAATTAAATCTCCTGGTCCCCAATATCCCAGAGTAATGAATGTTCCATCTTCGCTCCAAGTTAAGGTACGTACTGCCCCACGCTCGATTCGCCACAATACGTCGTTACGTGCTGGAATAACCTCTCTGCGAGTAAAGATGCGTTGAGGTAGATTGGGTGATAAGCTACTCTTATGTGATGCAATTGAGTTTTGTATGTGACTGCTAGAATAGATCATTGGTGTTGTTGGGTTAGGATTTTAATCAGTTCAAATAGATAGCAAATTTCATTGTGGTATCATAAGTTACTTGCCAAATTTGTGAAGTTTTGGCTAAAGTCATCTAGAGAAAAACTAGGTTAGACTTGCATGACCATTAGTTCAACCAAAAGATAGATGTCTGGTGTAGAAAAATTTTGTAGATTGAAAAATATTTGTTTGACTTGAAAAACACAAAGTATGTTAGATGAGCCTAAGAGTTGTTCTCTGGACTCAGCTTTACACTGAATGTAGCTAATTCACAAGTGGTGAACTTAACTTTGGTGTAGCAAGAGGATTTTTATGACTTTTAAGGCATATTAAAAATTAATGAAAATAGGTTAATAAGTGGGCATTTCACTTTGGTAGCTATTTTTAGGTATTTTTGATACTTCCAAAGCAAGACGTTACTAAAAAGCTTACTTGCAAGTATGCAGTAATACTAATCCAAATGTGCTGTTATTTGCTTAATTCTTAGTGAATTATTATTGCAGTCTAGATTAGTTGATAATTATTGTCAATTATTTTAGAGCTTGGTAACGACAACAACTGCTGGTTTGGGGGGTGCATCAGGGGTTTTTGTAGGCCAGTTGGAGCCAATAGGGACTCGACGAGTTTGCAAAAATTCTTCACCTGTTGTGGTCGTTAATAGGAATTCTCTACTTTCTAGGATTTGATTTTTACGAATACCATTTGCTTCTCCAGGATGCTGTATAGAAATAAACATTGATTTTTCGTCTATAGTAAAGCAAGGGCCTGTGATTTCACACTCGATAGGGCCAATACCAAATAGAAAAGCCTTGCCTGCATCATCTCCCTGAGTAGGTATCAACCAAATGGCATTATTACCAAACAAACCAGAATTTATGGTGAGTTTCCCACCACTATCAGTACGATTTTTGACGGACTGATTCATTTTTCCTGTGGAAATGTCTGTCACCATCCAGACATTGCCATTTTTATCCAATAATAAATTATCAGGATTAGCAAAACCCATGCCACCAGCAGCCGGTTCACCACCAGTAGCTAACATCTGCCATCGAAAGGTAACTGCTGCGGGATCATTGCTGTCTTCTGTAAGACGCATCACCCAGCCATATTCATAGGGAGTTTCAGCTTTGGGGCCCTGGAAAACTCTGGTATCTGGACCACCCTCTTGATCAGGAGAACCAGAGGTAAAGCTAATATACAAATCTCCATTTGCGGCAACTTCTCTATCCTCTGGACGACCAGTACAGGTCGCACCGATAGCACTAGCCGCGTAATGAGCATCAATTAAGATAGCGCCTTGTTGTTCTTCAGCGTTACCACTGTAGAGATTACCTAAATTCTTAAAGTTTTGTTTATATTGAGCGATTTCTTGATCTTTGGTGATCGCTAAGTAATCACCTTTTGTTTCCTTGGTGGTTTTTGCTTGGGGACTTTTTGGTAATAAAATTAGGTTGCCTACGATGTTGCTAGGAAGATCTGGATCTACTGGTGTATCTGTTGTTAACGGTATCCAACGACCAGTACCATCAGAGTTGAACTTGGCAGCATAGAGTATGCCTTTAGTCAATAGCTGAGAATTAGCTTTATTCTTGGGGTCTTGAACCTTGTCGCGGCTGACAAATTTGTAAATGTGTCCTCCTCTGCGATCGCATCCCGAATAAAATGCCAATGGTTTGCCTGCTTCCACTCGCACACCCACAGCTTCATGGCGATAGCGTCCCAACCACGTATGTTTTGTGCCGTAGTCCTTAGGATTGGCAGGATCTATTTCTACAATCCAACCGTATTTGTTTCCAGCTAACCCAAAAACATTACCCTGTCCGTACAGTTCCTCGTCACCCAAAGCAAAAGGACGTTTGCTGGGATCTAAAGAAGTACCATCAGAGTATACAGGTTCCGGGACTTGAGCTTGAAAATTTTCTTCTGCACTAAGGACTGTTCCCCAAGGAGTTGTGCCACCAGCACAGTTGGCAAAAGTACCAATAATGCGATCGCCTAACTGATCAATATATCCCTGTCCCTGTTGTTTGCGAAATACAGCTACCGCAGGTCCAGTTGCTTTTAAGTATTTGCCATCACTTAAACCGGAGATACCAGAAATTCTTCTATCTGCTGGAGAATTAGTACGTTCCCATTTGCCATCCGCTGTTTTCCGCACGGAAATAACACCAAGTCCTTGATCTAGAAGTGCTTCCTGGCAAATCTCTGTAATTTTAGCTTTGATTGAGACATTATCCGGTAAAGCAAAAGCATTAATTTCATTCTTGCCGGATGAGTTATTTTGTAGCGCTGTTTTCACTTGTGCAAACGGTAACGGTTTACCAATGACTTGTTCGTAAGTTTGCATCCAAGGAATGGCACTAATGTATTCAAAGTTAACCGAGAGAAATCCTTTGTTTTCGCCTGTAGAGATCAAAGAAAGATAGTCGTTATTGTAACCAAAGCGAGAATCCCCAACTTTATCACCCCAAGCAGCAATAATCTGGTACTGATAGCCTTCTGGTAGGACTAAATCATCTACTACTTCGTAGGTGCTATATTGTTCTTTTTGCTGTTCTGTTTTGAAGCCATCGGTCAGTAGGGGTATCGGCCCTTTAATGGGTTGAAATGTAAATTCAAGCTTCTGTAACGGTAATTTTGGCTTGCATCCCCACAAATAATTTAGTGCTACTGCACCTGCACTCCCTCCCATTAACAGCAAAAAATCTCTGCGTATGATACTCATCAGTTTAGTTAATTACACATAAGCCACTGTTAGATGGCAAACATTTTAAGTGGTCATTGGTTAATTTAGTAGTCAAAGTTTAAGAACAGGTAAGCTTTTTGTGAAATGTTAGTTAGATCACAAATCGTTCACCATAATATAAAAGTTGTTTTAGGTTACTATTTTGGTTTCGCTAACTTTAGGAGTGTATTGAAGAAGGCAGCAGGAGGCGGGATAAACGCAAATAGATTATTCATGGGTGGCTTGAGAAAATCTCTGCGTCCCTTTGCGTTCTCCTCTGTGTTCCTTTGCGTTTCAAAACTCTACAGGCTTGTCACAAAAGACCATTGAAAGTCAGTTAATATGTAAAATTTGGTCTATTTTCATTAAGAAACTAGTTAAACATAATAATTTCTTATCTAAACAATTGACTTTTGCTTGTTGACTGATGGTAAATTATTAATTGTCAATATCAAAAAATCTTAGCTAATAAGCGAAATATCAATAAACAAGCAGCAGAGGCAAAGCCTCTTGCCTGTTTCCTATCTTTTTGCATTCCCTAGTTACGCTGACCTGTGACAATATATGCCACTCGTTGACCAATATTGGTTGCATGGTCTGCCATACGTTCTAAATGGCGTATTACTAGTACCAGCAACAAAATAGGTTCAACTACACCTGGAACATCTCTTTGATAAGCTAAAGTTTGATAAAGATGTTCGTAGGCACTATCTACAGCATCATCTAGCTGTTTAATACTGCGTCCACCAGCTTCATCTAAATCTGCTAAAGCGACTAAACTAGTTGCTAGCATTGCCTGAGCGTGATGTGACATCATGGCAATTTCAGGTAACGAAGGGTGGGGCGGATAAGGAAAAATTTTAACTGCAATCTCAGCTAAATCTTTAGCATAGTCCCCAATTCGTTCTAAGTCACGCACCAATTGCATAAAAGCACTCAAACAGCGCAAATCTTGAGCAACAGGAGCTTGCATTGTCATAATCGCCGCACAGTCTGACTCTATTTGCTTGTAGAAGTGATCAATTTGTTTATCTATATGGGGAAGTTCCTCAGCTGCTTTTAAATCACGGGCAAATAACGCTTGGTGGCTGAGGCGAAAGGATTGTTCTACCAAAGCTCCCATGCGTAAGATATCTCGCTCTATGCGCCTGATTTCGCGCGTTATCTGGGTTGTTCCAGAGTTAGGATCATATATAATGGCTTTCACGCTTGCATTCTCAAACATGAAGATATCTTCAAATATAGTCTTGGCTTTCAGAATTTGCCATGACTTCAGGTAGTACAAACTGTATCCATGCACCACCTGTAATAGGGTGATTCATGGCTTTGATGGAACCGCTATGAGCTAGAATGATTTGACGGACGATCGCCAAACCTAAACCACTACCCACTAATGTTGTTGTAGAAAAAGTTTCTACTGTTTTGTCACGAGTTCGTGCTTGATCTCCCCGATAAAATCGTTCAAAAACATGGGGTAAATCTGCCTCAGCAAAACCCACTCCAGAGTCAACAATATTTACTTCAAGATTGGCTGATGTAGTTGGTTTAGCACTACTATTATTTTCTACATTTAAAATTTTTGTTTCAACAGTAATAGTACCGCCAGGGGGACTGTACTTGATGCTATTGTCCAACAAATTCAGGAAAACTTGGTAAAGACGGGAAGCATCTGCATTAATCAAAATATTTTCCGGTCCTTTATAGATAAGCTGGACTTGATAGCGTGCTGCTAGGGGTTCAAGACTTTCCCAGACTTTGCTTATTAGCGATCGCACTTCTGTAGATTGACGGTTGAGTTTGAGGGTGGGATCGGTTTCCAGTTGGGTAAGTTCCAACCAGCTTTGCACCAAAAAAATCAATCGGTCAACTTCCTGCATGAGGCGATTAACCCAGCGATCTAAAGGTGCTTCAATGCGGTCTTGCAAAGTTTCTACTACCAAACGAATAGAGGTTAATGGCGTTCTCAGTTCGTGGGCTAGGTCGGAGAAAGCGCGGTCACGTGCTTGGTTAATTTCTAGTAGTATTTGGCGATTTTCCAAGAATACGCCAACTTCTCCCTGGGATAATGGCAAGCTAGTAGCTCGTAATACTACAGGCTTCTGTTCTAACATTGCTGCTGCATTTTCACAAGAGGGGTGAAATACCCATTCTTTGACTTGAGATTGCTGGCGATCGCGAGTTTGTTCAATCAACTGGTCTAGTTCATAAGATCGCACTAACTCTAATAACAATCGTATTTGTCCCGGTTGCCACCTTTGCACATACAACATCTCTCGCGCCTGTTGATTACACCACAGCATTTGATTTTCTTCATCTACCTGCAAGTATCCTACAGGCGCTGACTCTAACAGTGCTTGATAATTATTAATAATTTGTTGCAAATATAACTGCTGCTGTTTCAACTCGGCAATTTCGTGCCGCAAGCGTGGAATCAGCGGTAGTGCAATATCACTAGGTTGTGATTTTAATGAGGGCGGTATTTTTCCTATAAGGCGGCGCAGTTGCACCATTTGGCAAATCCAAACCCCGAGTCCAATTGTCAGACCGAAAAGAAAACTAAATACTAACATCACAAGTTGTTAGTTGCTTTCGCACAGATCATACTAACAACTTAGCCAAATCTATAACCAAAACCACGTACAGTCACAATATATTCAGGACGGCTAGGATCTTGCTCTAATTTTTCCCGTAACCAACGGATGTGAACATCAACTGTTTTACTGTCTCCGACAAAATCTGGTCCCCAAACCTGATCTAGTAACTGTTCCCGTGACCATACTCTGCGGGCGTAACTCATAAACAGTTCTAACAAGCGGAATTCCTTTGGTGAGAGACTTACCTCCTGACCACGAACTAAGACGCGGCATTCTTGTGGATATAGAGTAATTTCTTTATACTGTAGTGCTGGTAGTTGTGGTAAACTGCTTAGACGCTGGCGACGTAGCAAAGCACGACACCTGGCAACTAATTCCCTCATACTAAAAGGTTTGGTTAAATAGTCATCAGCTCCCACTTCCAGACCTAAAACACGATCAGTTTCACTACCTTTTGCACTGAGCATGAGAATAGGTACTGGGTTGCCTTGATAGCGCAGCAAGCGGCAGACATCTAAACCATTAATGTGAGGCAGCATCAAATCTAGGATGACTAAATCAAAAGTAGATTCCCCTGAGTTGGCTTCAAAACTTTTTAACTGTTCTACGGCTGAGCGCCCATCTGCCGCTGTTACTACTCCATAGCCCTCCTCCTCCAAAGCCAGAACTATCATTTCTCGGATTAGTTCTTCATCTTCGACAACTAAAATACGACTTCTTTGACCGATGTCAGTCGTTGGAGAATACTTAGTTGATTCACTAGTATGCATTGATGCTCACGAAATTCTGTAATTGTGGCTGTATCAATATATTTATCAAACAACCGTACTTTTGCGCTTGTTTGATCGTAAAACTATGATTTTTGGTAATTAATATGACAATATGCCATTTATTATAAACTATCTAAGCAACAAAAATATAGAATATTTTCATAGAAGATAATTGGTAATTAATGGTTGATAGTAATTTTTTTGTAGAAAGACTTAAACCAAATATCCCGAATAATTGCTGATTTTTGGGAATTTTGGCATTAATTCATAGAATTTGTGATCGCTATTTTTTGATCTAAATATTCAATCTCAACATTAAACCTCTCCCAACTTCTAGTTGGAGAGAGGCATTATACAGTCATCCAATTTTGGATTTTAGATTTTAGATTTTGGAAAAATATCAAATCAGCCATTTACGGTAAAATGCCAAAATCAAGCATGATAGATACCTCTTGCTTTTTCCCCGATCCCTAATCCCCGATCCCTGTTCCCTATTTTTATTGAAGCAAATTATTCGGAACCTGCTCGGGAACAACCCATAGATAAAGAGTTGAGTTTTGTACCTGCACCGTCTTCTGTGGTTTCCAATCACCCATATCAAAGGCATGGGAAACAATACGAGTGCCTGGTTTGAGTTCTTGTAAAAGTTTGGGTCGGAGTCTCAAATTCACATCAGGCAGCAAGTATAGTGTTACTACCGTTGCATCATCAAACTGGGTTTGAAATAAATCTTGTTGTTGGAATGTAACGCGATCGCTTACTCCTGCTTTTTGGGCATTGGCTTTGCTTTCCTGCACAAGTTCGGGATTGATTTCTACACCTACGGCACGACGAACACCATATTTTTGGGCTGCGGTGATTGGAATACGTCCGTCTCCACTCCCAAGATCGTAAACCACATCATTTTTATTAACTTGTGCCAGTTGCAACATTGCATTTACTACTTCTTGTGAAGTTGGTACATAGGGTACATCAGCTTTTGGAGTCTCTTGGAACTGAGTTTTTATAGCTGGTGTTTGTGCATCTGCTTGCACATTACCCTGCTGATTCGTACAACCAGCCACACTTAAACTTGCAGCACTAATTCCAGTCACAAGTAAAATTAGCATTCGTTGTAATTGCATGATTTTTCTCCTTTGACTGATAGAGTTGGTTGTTAGTTGTTGGTTGTTGATTGTTATTAGTAGTGGGTAGTGGTTAGGAATCAGTGTAGACGCGTGGCGGCAAGCCGCAGGCTACAGTTAACAGTTAACAGTGAGTAATAGAATTTGATAACTGATAACTGAACTACACCTCTCACACTCCTCACACCCTCTTCCTAATGCGTAAATTTTGAATTTCTCCCCACCTCCTAATCTGCTTCACCTATTCCTAAACAAGTAGCGATCCAAGTACAGCAACGGGATTGCACAAATCACCGCCACCACACCAACTAGCGCCCCCACTCCGGTATAAGCCAAGCTGGAGTAGAGTAAGTAGCTACAGACAAGACAAAATAGCAAAGGCAACCAAGGATAAAGTGGGACTTGAAATGGGCGACTGATATAGGGTTCTCGCATTCGCAATATAAATAGCGATATGCCAGAAAGCAGGAAGAAAAACCAAAATACAGGGGCTGTGTAGTCTACCATTGTTTCAAAGCCGTTGCGGGTGATACTGCCTAGCCCCACCAAAGCCAGGGAAATCGCACTCTGCAACAGAAAAGCCATAGCAGGAGTACTTTTTTGATACTGCCAATTTCCCATAAATCGAAACAGTGAAAAGTCCTGTGCTAAGGCGTAGTTGGTACGTGCCCCAGTTAAGATAGTGGCGTTAATTGCCCCTAAAGCAGAAACTGCAACCAGCAAACTGATAAATAATGCTCCCACTTCACCTAAAGCCTGACGCATCAAAGTAGCTGCGACTGCTTGTGACTGGGCCATTTCCACCAATCCCAATCCCCGTAAGTAAGCTAGATTAATCAACAGGTAAATGCTGGTGATAATGCCAATACTCCAAAGTAGTGAACGGGCTATATTTCGCTGTTTATTTTTGATTTCTGCTGAGATATAAGCTGCCTCGTTCCATCCACCATAGGATAGTAAGACAAACACCATTGCTAATCCCCAAGTGCCTTCAGAAGTAGAGGAATAGCCTGAGGTTTTAACCCCAGGAGGAGTTGCAAAGGAAAGTCCAATGATCACCACTAACAGCAAGCCAAGGACTTTTGCCAGCGTTAGTAAGTTTTGTGTCCATTTACCCTGCTGCAAACCGAAAATGTTTAATGCTGTTAATACAGCGATCGCACTTGCTGCATAAATGGCAGAGGAAAAGGCTCCAAGTGGCAAAATTTGGGAGATATAATCACCAAAAACAAATGCTAACAGAGCAATTGAACCTGTTTGAATGACTATCATCCGCGCCCAGGCAAATAAAAAGGCGACTTTCTGCCCAAAGGCGCGCTTGAGATAATGGTAATTACCTCCCACATGGGGATAAGTCGTCGCTAACTCGGCGTAACATAAAGCCCCAATGAAAGATATCGCACCTCCTGTTAACCACAACAGCAGTACAGCAACATTACTACCTGCATTAGCCGCAACCAAAGCAGGGCTTTCAAAAATGCCCGCCCCGATGACAATACCGACTATTAAAGCTACAGCATCGCCAAATGCCAGTGAAGGCTTCGGTGCTGCAACTTCAGTTGTTCCTGTCTGCTTTGATAAAGCATGATTTTCACGTTTCATATTTTGGTAGAGAAAGGGAAAAGGTACAAAGGTGAGTATCAGAACTTTTTCTGCTTACCCTCTAGCCTTGCCCCAGATTGTGATAGTTAATGTGGTGAACCTTATGAAGAGGGAGTAGTGACTAAATTTCCCTATCTCTAGGGTTAAAAATAAATGTGACTTAAAAATGACAGCAGGCAATTAAGAAGCTGATGCATATGTATTAATACAATGCAGTAGTGGCGATCGCTTCTTACTTGACAACAACAGATGAGCTTGAATGTATTTAGTACATCAGTACTAAATTTCAAATATTCAACTTGCGTTCCTTGGCTTTAGTCTTTGACTGGAAACAGAGAAAGCGATCGCTGAAAAAGAAAAACAATTTGAAGAGTATAAAGCTAAAGTCGAAGCTTTCCCCAAAGAAAAAGAAGCCGCAATCAAAAAAGCAACAGAAGAAGGTAGAGGTATCGGCCATTATCAAGCTAAAGTTAAAGCAGATTTATTTGCCAAAAAAGTAGAAGGATAAAAGCATTTTTATGAGCAAAGATTGCAATCTTTAGAACAGACTATTAATAATCAAGAAACACGTATTCAAAACTTCTCTAAACAGCTAGAATCTACCTTAAAACAAGTTCAAGATTTGGCAGTAAAACCTATTGAAGGGTCTGCAAATATAAACTCTAATCAAGCGATCAAAGAAATAGCTTTAGAACAAGCTAAAAGTCAAGTGAAGAATAAGTAGTTTTGGCGACCAGTTCAGTAGGGTGTGTTACGGCACTAGTTAAATAAAGATAGCAAGCATAAATATTTTTGCCGTAACGCACCGTAATAAATGGTGCGTTGCGCTTCGCTATAATGCACCCTAACAAGTAAATATTTACTTGATAAATACTATTTCATTCTTTTCTCTATTTATTATTAGTATTAGTTTTAGGAGTTAAACCACGTTCTCTTCTAAGGGGTCTATCCTTAATTGGTGGTTGAGGTAGCTTTGGTTTCTTACTAGCCATAATTTTTACCCTTTCATTTAATTCCTATATTAATTACACAATTGTTGTTATCATTTCCAGAAATATAGCGATTATTTGTTGCGTGAACTGTATAAACCTCACCCCGCCCTATCGGGTACTCCTCTCCGAACCCGCGGAGAGGGGCTATTCTTGTGAGGTAAAAGTGTATTGCATCGAATTAAAAATTGGTGTATTCAAAATCAAATCCAAATTTAATAACTTATGATCATTATCAAGTTCTATAAATAAGAAAATAGAGACGCAAAAAAGCGCCTCTAAAAGAGAGGAAACCCATTATGAAAATTTAAAAACTCAAAATTAGAACTTCAAATTTGTCATGAAAAAGCTAATTATAATCAGTAAATAAATTTACTTACTTCAGCATTGAATTTAATACATATACTCAAGCTGTCTTGGGTTTGGAGTTGTTGGTTTGGGCTTGAAGCTTATTGCTACCAGATTCAGTTTTAGGTTTATTTGTGACAGGAGGTTTTGGGCGAGTCATAGTAACTAAGTCATTTTTAACTCTCTACAACTTGAACTACACCGTAGTAAATTCGGAATCCGGAAAATAAAAAAATAACTGACTTGATAGTCAGTTAAAAAATATTAAGCTCAAGAAAAGTCTTTACTCTTTGTGCGACATAATATGCTAAGCAAAAGCTGAAAAACCTAAATCTGGCGGTATATCTTGAATACGCCCCGGACCAATAGCCCGAACTGCTTCTGAGACAGAGATATCACCTGTGTATAAGGCACGCCCAATAATAACACCTGTGACACCTTGAGGTTCTAATGCTAACAAACTAAGGAGATCCGTGAGCGAACTAACTCCACCAGAAGCAATTACAGGAATATTGATTGCAGCAGCTAGTTCGCGTAAAGCATCTAAGTTTGGCCCTGCAAGAGTACCGTCTCGATGGATATCTGTGTAAATTACTGCTGCTGCTCCTAATTCTTGCATTTGCACAGCCAGTTGTGTGGCAAGTACTTCTGAAGTTTCCAACCAACCACGAGTCGCTACTTTGCCATTACGAGCATCAATGCCGATGATAATCTGTTGGGGAAATTCTTGACAAAGTTGTTGCACTAACTGCGGTTGTTCTACAGCCACAGTTCCCACAATAGCCCATTGTACGCCTAAATTAAACAGCTGCTGTACGCTGTCTCGTGTCCGCAAACCTCCACCCACTTCAATCGGTACAGACACTGCTTGAGCGATCGCTTCTATTGCCTTTAAGTTTACTAATTTACCAGCTTTCGCTCCATCCAAATCAACTAAATGAAGTCTTGTTGCACCCTCCTCAACCCATTGTTTAGCAACATCCACCGGATTTTCGCTAAAAACTTGTGAGCGATCGTAGTCTCCCTGATAAAGTCGCACACAACGACCTTCTAGTAAATCTATCGCTGGAATAACTTCCATAATTATCCTTAAAGTAGTTAGTGGTTAGTAGTTAGTAGTAATTCCTCTACTCCTCACACTCCCCCCACTCCACCCTTACCTTAAGCCGCTACGCGTCTACACACTCCCCACACCTCCCCACCTCCCCATCTCCTACTCCCTAGTCTCTTTAATCACTGCTTGCCGAAAACCCAGCACAATCAAGATATTAGCAAGCGTCAAAAAAAATTCTGCACTTCCATGCAACCAATCAACATTTGCCAAAGATTGATTATAGTGCAGTTGAGCATAAATCCCAGCTGGGATAGTGACACCGACAAACACCAGGGTGCAGTAAAACCCGTATAATGCCAAGCGTGGCATCTGCTTGACTCTACTAATAAACCACAAGAAACCCAAGTAGGGAAACAGTGAGAGGATAAACAGGGTTTCTTTTGAAATCATTGCTTCGATTTAATACCTTCTGTAGAAGTGACTTGAGTAGCTATAGTTGTAGATTTAGCATTGCGCCAAATCCACGCCGCAGCTGCCCAAAGCGTAATATTACCAACTAAAGTCATGGTAGCTTGAAGCGTGACCAACCATTCTAGTGATGCTGCATTCTCAAAATAGTGCCAGGTGCAGGCACACATTGCACTCACTAAAGCTGGTAACATAGCCAAAGATAATGTCCACCAAGCACGGTTGCCAGTCACTTCACCGTATTGCCAAATTAGCCAAATGGCAGCAATCCACTCGATAACGCTAGAAACGTGAATAATCCAGGTGGGAATTGAAAGAACGTGCATGTTAGTCGATAGTCAATATTCAGTGAAGATGAAGCATGTGATGGTTAATCATCAGACTCATAAATTATAGTTCGACAAAGCACTGAGTTTTGCCACAATATCGTCTGGTTTAACAGTTTATCAGTGATCAGTTATCAGTTACTGATCACTGTGTCTGTAATAGTGCTAGGTATAGATTGGGAAGTAACGGAAGTAGTAGGTTGGTTGTTATTTACTTAATTACTAGATACTTGTTTACAAGCAATGGATGTACCAAAAATAAGTATGATTGCTAATGAATATAAAATTCCCTTCATCATCTTTAATCTTGCTTTTGTTCACCTATAATCAGCACTAAAACTGACAACATAGTTTTCTAGTCCTGATTCTAAGAAAAGATAGAAGCAAGTATCCTCATGTAATTGGTTCACCAACTCAGGTGATATCTGGTCGAATGTAGCGAGTGAAAGAGTTACAAATTGTTTGTACAAGGGTATGTGCAATAATTTTCTTCAAAAATCTACACTGCTAGTAAAATCGTATTTCTATGGGTTCTGATATTATGAAAGCTCGATGGATGATTACTGTGGTCTCAGCAGCGTTATTTTTTGGCGGTAGCTTATTTACATCTTTACGCGATCCCTGGTTTCAGAGTTTGCGACGTCCTGAATGGCTAACTTTTGAGTTTTTAATTCCATTTATTTGGATATTTATTTGGATTTGCACCACAATCTCTGCAATTCTAGTATGGGAGAGAAGCTCCAAAAGGTTTCGTCCTTGGTTATTGATGGGGATGTATGCAGCGATCGCCATTCTGACTTCAGCTTACAGTCCTATCGTAGTAGAATTTCGCAGCTTGATTGGTGGAATGATTGTAGGCGGCTTAGCAACAGTTCTCGTTTATATTTTGGCTTTGCTAGTAAAGCCAATTTCTCAGACTGCTTCCTGGCTATTTTTACCTTACGCTCTTTGGGGTCCTATAGGCACTTACCTGACATGGGTTTTGATTCAACTTAATTTTTAATCACACTCACAAGACTGCATACAAAATTGTATAAGCCCGTACCCACAATATTGACACCAAAACTCTATTTTCTTTACCATTGCAAATTCCCGTTCTTTTACACCTGTATTAGCTTGTGACCAGCATTGCTTCTATCAAAAATTTGAAATTTTCCTATTTTTAATTTGTTAATTCTAAAGCATAGGAAAATAATGATTCAGGCAAACAAGCGCCACTCAAATTCACATCACATAGATCAATATCATCCATATTTGTACAACTTATATCCGCATCACGCAAATCTGTTCTTGATAAAACAGCTTTAGACATATTCGCATTATACAAGTCTACTTTACTCAAATTAGCACCAGTTAAATTTGTCTTGCTCAGATTTGCGCCTGCCAAATTAGCACCAGTTAGGTCGGCATAGCGTAGATCCGCACCTTCTAGATTTGTATTACTTAGGTCAGCATAGCGTAAATCAGCTAGCCGCAGGTCTGCTCTAGTTAACATGGCGTTGTGCAAATCGGCTTTTGTGAGCATTGCTCGAATTAGGCAACCTTTGCTCAAATCAGCCCAAATCAATAGACAATCCCTTAAATCAGTCCTCCATAGAGTTGCTTCTACCAATTTTGCTTCATTTAAATTTGCTCCACGCAAACAAGCTCCTGATAGATTAGCCCCACTCAAATTACTCTGACCAAAGTTAATTCCAATTAAACAAATATCATTCAAGTTAACTCGTTGCAAGCTCACTTGCAAAAAATGTCTGTTGCCCGCAGCATAGCGTTTGAGAATGTCATTAGCATCCATGATTTCAACACTTTTGCATAATTGCATATTATTTTGTAAACTTATGTAAATAAATATAACAAAAATTAAAAAATAATCAATACTAAATTGCGAAAAGGGTGAAGGTAAAAGGATATTCACTCACGAAAACTGAGAGTATCTCCTTCATATGCAATAACTCCTTGCAGGGTAAAAACCTTCAGACGGCATAAGTGGGGACGGCACTCGATGTGGCGGCAACGCTTCTTCCCCACCCGTGCCTCATCAATCCAAAATCCAAATTTGTTTGACCCTATTTTTGACTTCCCTTGCTTTTGGTAGATGTTTTAGATAGCGATAAAAAGTTATCCCTATTGCAAAAAAGCAAATATAACTCGTAAATCAAAACACCATAAAAAAGGGAGTTGAGAATCTACATACCTTTGCCCTATGCCCCTTGTGCTTTCTGCCTTTTTGTACTAACTATGTTTTAGCGTCACCTCCAGCAGTATTTTTTAAACCAAAATGACAGGCTCTCCTAACCCAGATAATCAACCTCAGTCTCATGACAATAGACGCTTCTGGTTCCTGCTGTTAAGCCGTACTGGTATGACTATAGGTGTGATTTTGCTAGTTGGAATTGCAGGAGGTGCGTGGTGGGCTTGGACTTTTATCAACAATAAGTTAGCACCATTAGTACAAACAAATCTTCAGCAATTACTCGGACGACCTGTGCAAGTGGGCAAAGTTGAGGATTTTTCTTGGAATAGCCTGCGATTTGGCCCATCATCAGTGCCTGCAACCCCCACAGACCCAGATAATCTTAAAACTAAAGCTGTCCAAGTACAATTTGACCCTTGGCAACTCATCACAAATCGAACTTTAAAGCTCAATGTAACTTTAGTCCAGCCTGATATTTATATAGAACAGGATCAACAAGGTCGTTGGGTAACAACAACAATTAAGCCTAGTGCAGAAGAACAGACAGGTTTTATTCAAACGGAATTGGAGGGTATTGAGGTTAAAAGTGGAGATGTCACTCTACAACCAACTTCCCAAACACAAAAACCTAAAGCTACTGTAGGATTTAATCAGGTCAATGGTGCAGCTCGTTTTCTGGAACGAAATCAACTAATTACCTTTAAACTCAATAGTCAACCCGCTAACGGTGGTGATTTACAAATTGTTGGCAATACACGCCCCAGAATTGGACAAACTAACCTCAAGATCAATGCCTCCCAATTGCTAGCATCTGATCTTTCTCGATTAGTAGAGACACCAGTAGACATCCAAGCAGGTCGTGTGAGTGGTGACTTAACAGTTCAATTACAACCTAAGCAGCCAGAAATTGCTCTTTTTGGAACCGTGGGATTAAATCAAATTACTGCACAAGTTGCTAACCTTCCCACAAAAATTTCTAACACCACAGGTCAACTCAACTTCCAAAATCAACAAATTGCCCTGGAAAACGTGACTACGCTCTACGGTAGCGTACCAGTGCAAGCACAAGGAACGATCAATACCCAGACTGGTTATAATCTCACAGCACAGGTAAAACCAGTTCAACTCAAGAATGTTTTAAACTCTTTGAATGTGAAGTTACCTGTACCTGTAGCCGGAACGGTGCAAGCCAATATCAAAGTGCAGGGGGCGCTACAAAAACCCATCGCTACAGGAACTGTTAGTACTGTCCAAGCTGCTCAAATTGATCGCCTCATTTTTAATCAAATTAGCACTGGTTTGCGGCTGACTCCCAATGAACTAGTTTTTGCTAACATCCAAGCTACTCCTAAGGTCGGAGGCAAAATTACTGGTAGTGGTCGAGTCGGTTTAGGCAATCAAAATAGAGTTGCTTTTAACTTGCAGGGGCAGAATTTACCAGGAGATGCGATCGCTAAAACCTACGAAGCATCACCCCAAATCCAAATTGGCAATATATCGGCAAACACGCAAGTTTCTGGTACTTTAGGTAACTTGCAAACAGTAGTAGAAGTGCAAGCACCTGCTGCTACCTACCCTGCACAACTGGAAGTAGCCATTGATAATTCTGGAGTTGTGCGGTTACAGGATGCTGTTGCCAAAGTGGCGGGGGGTACAATTACAGCAACAGGAAAACTGGTAGATAATCGTTGGCAAGGTGTGGTAGATGCGAATGGCATTGAGTTGAGTAGTTTTCCCCAAGTGCCACCGCAGTATCAACAAGGAACTGTCAATGGTAAATTTAATTTAGCTGGCACTACTGATTCCTTCCAACTAGCAGATATTCAAGCTACTGGGCAGGCTAGACTCAATTTAGCAGAAAGTAGCGTAAATCTTAGGGATATTCAGCTTAATAACGGTCGTTGGCAGGCAGTAGCAAATGCTTCCCGAATTCCACTGAGTCGGATTGCTGAAAATATACAAGGACAAGTCACCAATGCTAACTTGCGCCTGTCGGGAAAGACTGATTCCTTCCAACTAGCAGATATTCAGGCCGTAGGCCAGGCAAGTGTAAATGTAGCATCAGGCACATTAAACCTGAATAATATTCGCCTCAATAATGGTCGCTGGCAAGCAGTTGCGAATGCTTCCCAAATTCAACTTAATACTTTATCCGAAAATTTACGTGGTCGTCTCAGTGGCCGCGTCGGCTTAACGGGAACTGTAGCATCGTTTCAACCATCCGCCATTCAAGCAGCTGGACAAGTGCGCCTTTCTCAAGGTTTAGCCCAACTCCAACAACCACTAACAGCCCAATTCCAATGGAACGGTGAGCAGTTACGAATTGTACAGGCAACTACACCAGGTTTAAAGGCTGCGGGTACGGTGGCGATTTCCTTTGCAGACACAACCACGCCACAAGTGCAAAACTTCAATTTGGATCTATTGGCACAGAATTACAACTTGCAAAACCTGCCCTTTGATTTGCCTGGTAATTTAGCGATCGCAGGTACACTTGATTTCGATGGCACAGTCACAGGCACTCCTAGCACTCCCGTTGCCTCTGGTAATATCCAATTAGAGAACTTTAAGGTTAATGATTTAGCATTTGATCCAGTGTTAACTGGTCAGGTTAGTTACCAACCAGAACAAGGAAGCCAACTGCAACTGCGAGGTCAACAAGACCAAATTGCCTTAAACCTTAGCCCTGACAATCGCCCGATATCATTTTTAATTAGACGTGATGGCACTGTCGCCACTGGTAGAACTCAAGGAGACAATCTCCTAGTCAACCTGCGAGACTTTCCCTTATCTGTAGCGCAAAGTTTAATTCCTGGTGGTACGAGAAATATCGGGCCAGTTGCAGGAGATTTATCTGGAAATTTTGTCGTTAATTTAAGCGAATCCTCCGTTATAGGTGATGTGGCTATTACTCAACCCAAGATCGGCAGATTCACCGCCGATGAATTTCGGGGACGCATTGGTTTTGCTAATGGGATCGCCAGTCTCTCAGAAGGCGAATTGCGCCAAGGTCAAGGTCGTTACCAACTCAGTGGTAAATTCCCGACTACAGGTAATCAACCCTTAAATTTTCAACTTAGCTTCGACCAAGCCAGAGTAGAGAACATATTATCTGCACTCAATATCTATAACTTTTCAGACATTGCCACTGGTTTTGAACCTCCAGACTTTGTTGGTGCAGAAGCACTTGCTACCGTCCCTGTCGGTCGACCTAATGCATCTTTGGCAACTCAATTGCAGTTGTTTAATAAAATTTCAAATTTGGTAACACAACAACAGCAGCAACAGCAACAAGCGCGAATACCAACCCTAGCAGAATTAAGCGGTCTAATAAATGGACAAATTGAAGTTACAGGCACTTTACAAACAGGGTTGAATACCAGCTTTAACCTCACAGGTTCCAACTGGGTGTGGGGTGATTATAAAATTAACGAAGTTGTTGCCAATGGCAGTTTTGCAGATGGTGTTGTGAGGTTACAACCCCTACGGGTCAATTTAGATGGATCACTCCTAGCTTTTAGTGGACAGTTGAGTCAGGAACAACTATCTGGACAAGCCCGAGTCCAAGCATTGCCTGTGGAACTAGTCGAGGCTTTTTTGCCAAACCTACCTGTAGAAGTTACGGGTAATTTGAATGCTCTTGTAACTCTAGCAGGCAGTTTAAATAATCCTACTGCCATTGGGGAGATCGCGTTGGTAGATGGCAGTATAAATAACCAATCCATCCAGACAGCACAGGTAAGTTTAAACTATAACAATGCTCGCTTAAATTTTGGTAGCACTATTTCAGTAAAGGGAACAGGTACAGAACCAGTAGAAATTACAGGTAATGTTCCATTAGAATTACCTTTTGCCACCGTCAAACCAGATAGCGACCAAATCAGCTTGAATGCAAATGTTAAAAATGAAGGCTTAGCAGTATTAAACGCGTTGACAAACCAAGTTAGTTGGGTTGGAGGTGAGGGAAACGTCAATCTGCAAGTTGATGGTACATTCAGCCAGCCCAATACTACTGGTATCGCCACAGTTAGAAACGCTACACTGAAATCTCCCAACCTCTCCCAACCGTTGACAGATGTTACAGGAACAATTCGATTTGCAGGCGATCGCTTCAACGTTGAAGGTCTACAAGGAAGATATAGTCGGGGACAATTAATAGCATCGGGTATTCTACCAATTTTTGCCACTCAGAATGCCCTCCAGCAAGCCGCGACTAATCCTCTCACTGTTGTGTTAGATAACCTCAGGCTGAATTTACCACAATTATATGCAGGAGGAGTGAGTGGGAATGTAGTAATTAGAGGCACAGCGCGATCTCCCCAACTGAGTGGAAATGTGCGACTCCAAGACGGTGAGATATCTTTAAACCAAAATGGTAAAGCTTCTCCAAGCACAGGTACAACACCTGTAAATAATTCTGTAACAAATAGCGAGATATTTCTACAAAAACCTGCGACTACAACTACAAATACTCCTCCGAAGCAGACACAAAACACAGCCAATTCTTCACCTTCTCCCAGTCCAACACCCATTAATCTACCTATAGAATTTGCAGATTTTCGGGTGATTCTAGATGATGATGTGCGCGTTACTCAAGAACCACTTTTCAGCTTTGTCACAGAAGGAGATATTACCCTCAACGGTACTTTAGCTAATCCTCGTCCGCAAGGAGTAATAAATCTCAAACAAGGTCAAGTCAATTTATTTGTGACTCGATTTACCCTAGCGCGTGGGTACGAACAAACCGCCACATTCACTCCCAGGCTGGGACTTGACCCGATTTTAGATGTGCGACTAGTCACATTGGTTCCACAATATAACAGGAGTCGTTTACCGACCACACCTACATCGACCGAGATTAACGATTCTTCTGCCAATGCCTTGGGTACTTTCAACACTGTTCGCATTCAAGCTAGTGTGCAAGGGCCTGCCAGTAAATTATCTGAGAATTTGGAATTAACTAGTGAACCTACTCGTACAGAAGCAGAAATTGTTGCCTTATTGGGAGGTTCTTTTATCAACGTCTTTGGTCAGCCTGATGCAACCAGTATCGGCATTGCTACTCTAACTAACTCTCAGATATTTTCTGACTTTCAAGGCAGAATTAGTCAACTGGCTGAGACAATTGGTTTAAGAGAATTCCAAATTTTTCCGACTATTGAACCTACAGCCAGTGGAGAAAGTTCAGTACTGAGTTTAGCAGCGGAGGCAGCAATTGGTATTTCTAACGATATTTCTTTTTCAGTATCACGGGTTTTTTATGGCAACGAATCCTTCCGTTACAACTTGCTTTATGAACTCAGCGATCAACTAGTTATCAGAGGTTCCACCAATTTAACTGATGAAAGTCGAGCAGAAATTCAGTACGAAACAAGATTTTAAATCATTGAGAACTCAAATAACACCACTCAATAACCATTCGTGTACCCTTCGGGAAGCTGCCCTTAGGGGCGTCTAGATCGGTGTGTATCGGTGTTCGTCTTCCCAAAAAAGATTGGACGATCAAGATAACTTGCAGCCACAAAAAAATCAATGAATAGCGAACACAGATGTACACAGATGTACACAGATAAATCAAAACCTTAATTTACATCAGAACTTAACATTAACTTATATATTACTTTCAAAAAATCATAGATGAATACCGATAAATCTGCTGACCTTAACTCAGACACAGAAGCTGATCGCTTAATGGAGGAAGCGTCATCTTCATCCCTTACAGAGGAACAGTATCGCCAAAAAATGCAGCGACGCAAGCAAGTACAAGATCAACGCATAGCACAGGCAATACCAGAAAAAGGATTAATTATAGTTCACACTGGCAATGGCAAAGGAAAAACAACTGCGGCCTTAGGAATGATATTACGCTCGCTCGGTCATGGGTATAAAGTGGCGATCATCCAATTTATCAAAGGTGCTTGGGAACCATCAGAAAAAAAGGTTTTTAGTCTTTGGCCAGATCAATTAGAATTTCACGCTATGGGCGAAGGCTTTACCTGGGAAACCCAAGATCGCGATCGCGATTTGGAAAAAGCACAAGCCGCTTGGCAAAAAGGATTAGAATACATCCGCAACCCAGAATTTAAGCTGGTGTTATTAGATGAAATAAATATTGCTATTAAGCTTGGATATTTGCGTGTAGAAGAAATTTTGCTGGGTTTAGAGCAAAAACCAGTTGATAATCACGTTATTCTCACAGGCAGAGGCGCAACTCCAGCCTTGATTGAACATGCTGATTTAGTCACAGAAATGAAATTGATAAAGCACCCTTTCTGTGACCAAGGTGTAAAAGCTCAACCAGGAATTGAATTTTAATGGTCAACTGTCAATTGTCAATAGTTGGTAGTTAGTGGTTAGTGGTTGATTGTTGGTTGGTAGTAGTTAATTTATTATTGACTCCCCACTGCCCCTAATCCCCACCAGGGATCGGTGAGTTCCCCATCTCTCCACCTCGTGGAAAATTCGGTTTTGCCAGGAAAACTTTTGGCAAAAATACAAAAACTACAAATTTTTGTCCAGATTTTTGCCAAGATAATATTATTTCCCTAAGAGTCATTTGGCAAAAATGGGCATGAGTGAAAACAAAATAGAAGACTATGGCAGAGGATACCTAGTTCTGCTTTTGCCGATATCGTTTTTAATTATTTTCCTAGTCGCAACCTGGCGACTTTGGTTGGCATTAATCTTTGTGGGGTTGGGTTTCAATATTTGGCAGCGCTATCAATGGCAAAGGTGGTGTTTGCAGGTTAACCCGATGTTTAATCAATTGATTCGGGAAAATCAAGGCAAAATTACACCAATGGATTTGGCAATTAAAGGGAATTTTTCTGGAGAAGCGGCAAAACGATATCTGGATGGAAAATTAGCAGAATTTGCCGGCAGTATTGTTAACTCAGAAGATGGTGGTAAGGTGTATTACTTTATCACTGCCAGTACTCTCGGCAGCATCTTTGATAGTAGCGAACCAGTGAAAGAACTTCCTCATCAAAGGTCTAGCACAATGATGGAATTGCTGGCTCCGCCGTCGAAGCAAGTAGAACAAGAAGAACCAGAAACACAAACAACAGAAACTCCATCACATACCCATCAAGAGGAAGTCAAAAAACCATTAGAACAACAACTAATTTTTGGTTCGCTTATTCAATCAGAACTAGCGAAACGTCTCAATGTGTATTCTAGTACTGTATACAAAAGAAGAGACGATCCAGAATTTCCTGAGTGGAGTCGTAGCAAAGATCCAGATGGCATCGCCTGGAGGTATTCACCAAAAACTAAGGAGTTTTTTCCTATAGAAGAAGAGAAGAGTTGAAGGGTGAAAGGTGAAATCAGTGAACAGCTACCACTGATAACTGATAACTGAATTACCTCATTTGTGGAGTCAATCCAAAATCCAAAATCTAAAATCGAATGACTTTCAAACCCACTGCTTGGGAGATGGAATTTAATCCTGTTTGTTCTAACTTAGCAAGCAACCCTTCGAGAATACCACGTATCATCAATGGGCCAGAATAAATCCAGCCTGTATAAACTTGGATCAGACAAGCACCAGCAGTAATTTTCTCCCAGGCGTCCTCCGGGGTAAAAATACCACCAACGCCGATTATTGGTATTTTTCCTTGGGTTTGTTGCCAAATAAACCTAATTATCTCTGTAGAGCGATCGCGCACTGGCAAACCACTAATTCCACCAGCTTCTTGTTGTGGTGATTTGCCTGTTTTGGCAATCACCTGTGTTTTTAATCCATCGCGACGAATGGTAGTGTTAGTGGCAATAATTCCCGCCAATTGATAAGTTTGAGCCAGGGAAATAATGTCAGCGATCGCTTCCCATTCTAAATCCGGTGCTATCTTGACAAAAATAGGTTTTTGTGTATTATTTTCTGTTTGTAATGCTGCTAAGATTGAACTCAGCATGGTTGCATCTTGGAGCGATCGTAAACCAGGTGTATTGGGAGACGAAACATTCACCACAAAGTAGTCTCCCAGTTCTTTGAGTAAGCGAAAACTATTGAGATAATCTTCAGCAGCAGCTTCTAATGGTGTTATCTTAGATTTGCCTAAATTTATACCAATAGGTATGGTAGGAGGAAACTGCTGTTTAGATGCTGCCAACCGCGCCGCCATTGCAGCAACACCACTATTATTAAAGCCCATACGATTGAGAGCAGCTTTGTCTAAAGGCAAGCGAAATAAGCGGGGACGGGGATTACCCGGTTGGGCAACAAAAGTTACAGTTCCTACTTCTGCAAAACCAAAACCAAAATTCGACCAAATATTAGTAGCAACCCCATCTTTATCAAATCCAGCTGCTAAACCTATGGGGTTGGGGAAGTTTAGCCCAAACAGCGTCTGTTCTAAACGTTTATCAGTAACAGACAAAGAATTGTGTAACCGTTTGGCAATCCAGCTAGCAGGAGGGCGATGGTTATTGTTTGCCAGCCAACTGAGACTACGAATTGTTGAATAGTGCAACGACTCTGGATCTGCGTCAAGCAGATCAAAGAAAAACGGACGGATTAAAGCTTGATAAATATCCAAATTTGGTTGATTTTAACTATGATTGTTTGTTGTTTGTTGTTTGGAAGTTTGATCTGGGCATCTTATATATTAGCAAGCAACGTTTAACGGTAATCGGATGAGGCAGCAACAAAACCTTACAGCCGCCGAACAACAAATCATTTCCTTGGGACGAGTTCTGCAAACTCTCAGGGAAGAAGATCATGTTGATGCTCTGATTGCAACCACAATTTCTTATCTGCAAGAGCAATTTGAGTACAGCCTGATTTGGATTGCTCTTTATGATCGCCTCAATCATATGTTATTAGGGCAAGGTGGCGTTACCCCTGGTGGTAACACTAGTTATTTACAACAACGAGTAGTTCTCAATCCTGGAGATTTGTTAGAGCAAGTAGTAATTGAACAGCGCCCCTTAGGTGTAGCTGATTTACGAGCGGAAATTCGGATTGAGGCATGGCAACAGTTAGCACAACAATTAAACATTCAAGGAACAATAGTAGTCCCTATTTGCTACAAAAACCGCTGTTTAGGTTTAGTGTTACTGGGTTCTCAACGCTGGGGTTACTTGTTAGGTGGAGAAGCCAGAGCCAGGCTGATGATGGTTGTAGGTGAATTGGGGGCTGCACTTTATGAAAGAGAAATGGATTTGCAGCACAAGCAAACCAAGCGCCTCGACAAGCCACTACTACGGTTACTAAATAATCTACAAACTCTCAATCATCTAGAACAAAGATTAGAAGCAGTTGTAGAAGCGACGCAAGAATTTATTCTACCTACCCGTACAAGTATTTATTGGTTTGATAGGGAAGGCTATTACTTTTGGCGACGATTAAGTAACAAAAAAAATCATCAGGAAACAACAGCAAAAATTACAGTACACGAACTGAGTGATTTTTATATTGCTTTGTCAGTCAATGAAATTGTCTGGATTGGCGAAGGACGCAGTTCTTTAAAAAGTAATTTTACTGTGAAGTTGTTGCAACGTTTTGGAGTACGCAGTCTGTTAGCAGCTCCAATTATCTGGCAAAAGGATTTCCTGGGCTTTTTGACAGTGGAAAGTACTGAACCGCACATCTGGACAGAGGCAGAAAAAAACTTTACCAAAACAGCTGCTGGTTTAATTTCTCTTGTTACACCTCTAAAGGAGACAGAAAGCACTATCAAACAAATTCAAAATGATGCTTATTTAACTAGTCAAATTGCCCAGGGTATTTATAGTAATTATGACATTCAAGAAATTTTAGACCTCTGTGCTGCAAAAGTTTTACAACGCTTGCTTATAACTCGATTTTTGTTACTGCATTATGATTCTGAACAAAATAATTATCAAATTTTTTACCAAAATCAACCACATAATAGTCGTCCTCTAATGTGTTCTTTAGAAGCTCTCAAAGATGTAGATTGGCAACTTTTGTTTCGTTCTACTGGAGCAGTAGCAATTGAGAATTTGGAAACAGATTTACGGTTTTTTAATTGGCATCCTCGCCTATTGGAAAACGGTGTGCGATCGCTTATAGTTTGTAACTGCGCTTTTGCTCAAGAACCCAAAGTACTGTTAGCTTTAGCCACAGAAACCCAGCGTAGTTGGACATCAATAGAAAAAGAATTAGTCCAGGTTGTGGCTCAACAAATTGGTGTCACTATCCGCCAATGGCAGTTGCATCACCAAACTCAGCAACAGCAGAAAATTTTGCAAAGTTTTCAGCAATGTCTTCGTATTCTAGAGCAATCCCAGGATTCTCCAACACAACCTATTCAGCATCTAGAACGCACCGCCTTAGAACAAATCGCTGCCATTCTCAATTGTTCACTAACGATACTTTTATCTTGGCAACCGGGCGAAAATGTGGCAAAAATTATACCTGGGGTTATTGCCAATTCAGAATTTGAGATTGTCATTGATATACCAATTCCACTTCAAAATGAAGCTTTGATTCAATGGGCGTTACTCAGTGAGGATTTATTACCCATAACAGTTAATGATTTACCTTCTGCTACTAAAAAATGGTTGAGTGGTGCTGGTATTGGTCAAATTTTAGTGATGGCATTACGCACAACTGCTGATTATCAACCTACAGGTGTGGTGGTTATAGCTGACCATTGGCAACGTCGATGGTCTGAAGATAGTCTATTAGCCACAGAAACTCTAATTTGTCAACTAGCTTGGTCACGGCGATGGTTGCAAATTACCCAAATGTTAGAGTCTCGGACAGAAGAACTTAGACAACTCAATTGGTACAAACATCGCCGTTTAGAAGAGATCCAAAGAAGCGTAACGCAGTTACTCGTGCAAATGGATGATTTGGGTATTCCTGCTAACGAACTAACTCACATGCGCTACCAGCAACTGCTACGGCAATTAGATAACAACACAGCTTCCATGACAGCCTTATTAAAACTGGAACTATGGCAGTTGCAGATGAGTTGGGAAACCGTACCCATCGCTAGTTTGTTAAAGCGATCGCTCGAACGAGTTGATAATTTACTTAAACAACAAAGACTGTGGGTAGGTGTGCATGGTTTGGGACAACAAGAAGGTGAAGAATCATCCAAAAATTATTCGCTTCTGCCTCACTCTTCGTTAGCGATCGTTGGTGATATTGTAAAAATAGAATTGATTCTGCATGAGTTACTAGTTTGTGCCTGTCACCGTTCCACAATACTTGGCAGAATAGACATTTGGTGTCGTCGTTTAGATGAACAGTTCCTAGAAGTATCGATTACAGATAATGGTGACATTGAATCACAATTACTGACAGAACTCCATCAAGATACACCTAAAGATATACTTGCTCCCTCCAGGCTTGAGCAATTACCCGGTCTAAATCTATTAATCTGCCAAAAACTTATGCAGCAACTTGGTGGAGAATTGCATTTCTATCAACTACCAGATGGTCGCACCGTTAGTCGCTTACTTTTACCGTTGGCGCGTAGTAATTAGGAGATTGGGTATCGGGGATAGGGGGGGACAAGGAGAACAAGGAGAACACGGAAGACAAGGGAGAATTTCTTCCAATCCCCAATCCCTTTTTATAAAGTAAAAATATATACAGAAAATCAACCGAATATTTGCTTGTATTTAGTCATTCAAAATCAGGGTTGGAAATTTTTAATTACTTAGCGAAGGACTTTACCGAAATATTTCAGAATTGATGAATTTGCAATTCTCAATTCCGTATTCTGAATTCTAAAAGTCATCTACGTTTGTAACAAACAGCTATAATTGATTTCCATCTCAAGTGAATCAATTTTTAATCTGCACAGTAGAAATATGGCACGTAGCCGTTCTAAATCTGACTTGCCTACAAAAATTTGTCCGGTATGTCAGCGTTCGTTTTCTTGGCGCAAAAAATGGGCAGATTGCTGGGACGAGGTGAAATACTGTTCGGAACGCTGTCGTCGTCGTCGTTCTACGGCTCAAGATGAAAATAATGAATCGTAAAAATACTTAGACTCAAATTACACAAATCAAGAGGAGATGAAGATACAGGTGCAACCTAAGTTAATTATTCATGGGGGGGCTGGTAGTTCTTTACATGGAAAAGGCGGAGTAGAGGCAGTACGCCATTCACTTTATAAAGTAATAGAAGAAGTATATTCTCTTTTACTTTCCGGCGTGACTGCTAAGGAGGCAGTTGTGTGTGGATGTCAAATGTTAGAAGATGACCCCCGTTTTAATGCAGGTACTGGTTCAGTGCTGCAATCTGATGGTCAAATCCGTATGAGCGCAGCTTTGATGGATGGCACAACCCAAAGCTTTAGCGGTGTAATCAATGTTTCACGGGTGAAAAACCCCATCGATTTGGCAAAATCTTTGCAAAGTTCTCCAGATCGGGTACTGTCAGATTATGGTGCGGCTGAGTTGGCACGGGAATTACAAATTCCTAGCTACAACGCTTTAACTGATTTACGCTTACAAGAGTGGATTCAAGAACGCCAGCAGAATTTTAAACATACAATGGCCAGTGTAGTAGCAGAGCCAGAACTAGTGGAAACTAGTAGCGCTCGTCGTGGTACTATTGGTGTTGTAGCTCTAGATACTGAAGGTCAGATAGTAGTGGGTACTTCTACTGGCGGTAAAGGTTTTGAAAGGATTGGTCGCGTCAGTGATTCTGCGATGCCTGCTGGTAATTATGCTACCAAACATGCAGCAGTTAGTTGTACTGGTATTGGAGAACACATTATTGATGAGTGCCTAGCAGCAAGGATTGTAGTACGTGTTACAGATGGTATGTCTCTAAAAGAAGCTATGAACCGATCTTTTGCAGAGGCGCAGCACAATAGGCGGGATTTTGGAGCGATCGCTCTAGATGCTAGTGGTGCGATCGCTTGGGGAAAAACTAGCCAAGCCTTACTCGCTGCCTATCACGACGGTGAAAAAATAGGTGACACACTAGAACTTCCTGAAGGTACAGAAGTAGGTTGTATTGAAGTATGAAGTGTAAAGGATGAAGGATGAAGTTATAAAGTATAAACTTTTATCCTTCTGCCTTTATCCTTCTAATAATTACTTCTTAGCTAGTAGCCTGAAATTCTCAACTTGAGTTTTTTGGTTGTTGGTTTTGGGCTGAGCGTTTCTTGGACACCCAACCTGGTTTTACTACTGGACGTTCACGGGCAATTACTAAACAATCATCAGGGACATCTTCTGTAGCCGTGGAACCTGCTGCTACGTAGACATCATTTCCCAAGGTAATTGGTGCGACTAAAACAGTATTACAACCTGTGCCAGTGCGATCACCTATTTTTGTTGGATGTTTTTTCACGCCGTCATAATTAGCGGTAATAGTTCCTCCACCAATATTGACTTGATTTCCGGCAGTGGTATCACCTAAGTAAGATAGGTGGGCAACATTGGTGTGTTCACCCAACTTAGTATTTTTCAATTCCACAAAATTACCAACGCGACATTTAGCACCAACTTCTACATGTCCGCGTAAATGTGCATAGGGGCCAATACGGCTACCCGCTTGGACAATGCTATCTGTCACCACTGAATACATGACAGTAACATTTTCACCAATCTGACTATTTTCAATTAAAGTTCCAGGCCCGATGCGGCAGCCTGTCTTGACTACCGTATTTCCACGTAAATGAGTTTGTGGTTCAATAATTACATCTATTTGTAACTCTACAGTATCATCAATTGTAGTACTAGCAGGGTCAATAATAGTAACACCTGCAACCATCCATTTTTCCTTGATGCGCCTTTGCAAAATTTCGTAGGCAGAAGCTAGCTGCAGGCGATCGTTAATACCCAAAATTTCTTGGTAATCTTCTACATTTACAGCCATTACCGGAGAAACTTGAGTAACGGCATCAGTCAGATAATATTCTTTTTGGGCATTATTCGCTTGTAAGTGCGGCAATACTTTAGCCAAATCCTGCCAACGAAAGCAATAAACCCCTGCATTGATACAGCAATTTTGTCTTTGGGCAGGAGTGCAATCTTTTTCTTCTACGATTTGCTGCACAATATTGTTATCGTCACAAAAAACGCGTCCATAGCCTTTAGGGTTGCTTAGATACGCAGTCAAAATAGTAGCGGCATTTTGTTTTTCTTGGTGTATTTGCAAGAGATTTTGCAGAGTTTCAGTGCATAGTAAAGGTACATCACCATTGAGTATCAAGACATCGCCGCTATACCCCTCTAAGTAAGGAAGCAATTGCTGAATAGCATGACCTGTTCCTAACTGTACACTCTGTTCTACAAACTCTAGATCGGGAATGGACAGCATGGCTGCTTTCACTTCTTCAGCTTGATACCCCACAATAACCATCTGTCGTGAAGGCGAAAGTGGTTGGACAGTTTCGATGACTCTCTCGACAAGTGACTGCCCACCCAAAGAATGCAAAACCTTGGGAAGATTGGATTTCATCCGTGTCCCACGTCCTGCCGCTAAAATTGCTACAACTACCATAATTAGCTATCAGCCAAGTGAATTGCGTTGATTAAGCTTGGTACTTTAAGATTCAGGCTCAAATCATACCACTTTATAAGTTAATGGTTGGTAGTTGTTAGTTGCTAGTTGTATAGTTGTTAGGAATTTTTTATTGATTAGAATTAGCTGGTTATTAGTAATTGTCCAATCAACAAACAACAACCAACAAACAACAACTACTACTGTTGTTTAGAACTGCGAATAAATTCTTCAAACTGCTGCATTAGTTGAGGATTTCGCCAACCCTTGGCTGTTTCTTCTTGCATGACAGTGAGTGCTTCCTGTGGAGAAAAGGCTAGCTTGTAAGGTCGTTCGCTAGTCAGGGCATCATAAATATCAATAATCTGAAAGACCTGTGCCAGGTAGGGAATATTTTCCCCTATGAGTCCATCAGGATAACCTGATCCATCCCAACGCTCGTGGTGATGGCGAATAATAGGAATCACACCTTGCATACTGCGTAATGGTTGGCAAATTTTTTCACCAATCAAAACGTGCTGCCTCATAATATTCCATTCTTCGGGGGTAAGTTTTCCCTTTTTGAGTAATACAGAGTCAGGAATACCTACCTTACCAATATCGTGAAGATAACCACCCCACATTAAATCCCGAATTTGATTACGTGAGAGATTCAAGTATTCACCAAAAGCCTTTCCCAGTTTTACTAGCCGTTCACAATGATCACCAGTATTTGGATCGCGGCTTTCAATTGACCTCGCTATAGAAAACAAAACTTGTTCAGCATGGTCTAAATCTTCATTCAAACGCTTTTGTCTCACCAAAGATTTGACACGTGCTGCCAATTCTACACGGTCAAAAGGCTTACTTAAAAAATCATCTGCGCCGACTTCTATACCTCGAATACGTGATCGCCGATCGTTTAAAGCTGTGACAAAAATTATTGGTATAAGTCGTGTATGCTCATTTTGCTTGAGCAACTGACATACTTCAAACCCATCTAAACCGGGCATCATCACATCTAGCAAAATTAAATCCGGTTGCTTTTGGGTTACTAATTCAACCGCAGTAGAACCACTATCTGCTTCAATTACTTCATAGCCTTCCATTGCCAATAGGGCAACAGCAGTCATGCGACTAGCTGCATGGTCATCTACGATTAAGACTTTTGGGGCATCCGAATCAAAACCATTCACTTTAGACCCTTTGCCTGGTTGTATCTTGGATTCCAGAACATCGTAACCAAAGTTAACACAAGGTTTGCTCCAACAGGACAAAGTTCCTGCCTGTCCAACGTTTAGGTCTTGTTTAGATAAGTCCAAAGAATAATTTTCTGCATTTGGTAATGCTACAACATAATTAGCATCTATATTATTAACATTGTTTAGGTGATTTAAACTAGCCACACTTGCTTCGGTAGAGCCCATAACCTTGGATGTCCATTGAATCACAAAGGCACTCCAATATTTAAAATCAGTTAACAAAATTAATCTTCAAAAAACAGTTTAGTACTTGAGTGTATTTAACTCTGCATTCTTTCATGCTTGATTTATCTGAGCAAGCATTTTGCTTGTCGTCATGGGTAGCATGAATTTTTGATTTATATATTGTTTCAGAACAATAAAATATTGCTGCCAATATTTCCTGTCTGTAATTCCAGTATGGTCAATTCGTGCAAATGTTAAATCAGGTTTTTCACGGAGATTTCTTAACATGGCAGAGGTGGAGAATTTCATTTTCGTTGAACTTCATTTCATCAAAGTTAAACACTTAAAATTACAGTTTTAGCTTTGAGTGTATCTAGCTTGAAAATGGGTGTGGGGGTGTAAGGGTGTACAAGTGTAGGAGGAGTTATATTTTTATTCCCTCGTTGTGGGGTTTTCCTGTGATTACCTAGCTTGAAAACAAGGAACTCTTAACAGGGAAGAGGTATTTTCATCGCAAGGTTTGTGGGATTTTCCCGTGATTGACTGACTGAAAAATAGGGAAAAGTCTACAGGGAAAAGGATTTTTTTATTCCCTTTTGCTGTTTACCCTCTTCATTGGTGTTGGTATAGGCAGTTCATGATGGCTATTTAGTCAATGGAAATCATGAAACTACACTCAGTACTCTCTAGCAGTGACGAATTACTTGGGTTGTCAGTGATTAGAGTCACAAAACTCATTACCATTATTAAAAAACTAATGGGACGCTTACGCGTCTACAAATTTTTCGCAAAATCTAAAATCCAAAATTGTTTGATTGCCAGCGTTTTCGCCAATGAGACGTTGGTTCAAGGGAAGAAGCTTGTTGTTCTTGTTGCCGCCGCCTAAGTATAACTTCAGCAGAATCTGTTAACTGTGGATCACGATAGGGAATCGCAGCACGAGTCAGTAAATGTTCTTTTTCTGATTGGGAGAGAGGTGGAGGAAATGATGGAGTTATAGGGTGATGGGGTGATGGGGTGATGGTTCTTCCCAACTCTCTACCTCCCCAACTCCCTACCTCCCCATTCAGGTTATAAGCTGCAACAGTACCAGGTGATCGCCTGCCCACGGGAGGGGTAGAACCTATTTGTAAACCAGCAGTTAAAAGTGCGGTGCGTACAGCAGCAGCACAAGAATATGTGGCTAAAATACCATCGTTTTGTAAACACAGAGTCAGTTGTTGAATAAATTCAATAGTCCATAATTGTGGGCATTGAGGTGGTGAAAAAGGATCAAGAAAAATTGCATCAGCTTGAAAACCTAAACCATAGACTTGCTGAACTGTGGTTCTGGCATCGCCGATAAGTAGTCTGGCTTGTAGACGGCTGGTCTGTACTTTTTGCTCATAAGCTAAGTAACTAAGTATATTAGTATACTCGTAATTCCAATTTTGAAATAGGTGATGAGCGATCGCACGTTGAGGTACAGCAGTATTTATTTCTAAACCAACTACTTCTATATAACAATTAGGATTAACAGACCAAATTGTCTGCAAAGCAGCAGCTGTGTTATATCCTAATCCATAACAAACATCCAACAAGCGCAGCATCGGTTGATACTTAGCTTTTAATGCCAGCTGAGTAGGTTCAACAAACTTAAGAAAACTCTCTTGCCTGGCTCCATAATGGCTATGAAAAGCCTCACCAAACTCTTGGGAAAAGAAGGTAAAAGAACCATCTGCGGTCAGTTCAGGTGTAAAATTATCTATATCTGACATGATTTTAGTTAGTAGTTAGTAGTAATTCCTCTACTCCTTACACTCCCCCCACTCCACCCTTACCTTAAGCCGCTACGCGTCTACACACTCCCCCCACTCCTTACACTCCCCCCACCTCCCCATCCCCCAATGTCCAACCTCATCGTCTCTCGCGAATGGTTACTAGAACATCTTGAAGATCCACAAGTTGTAATAGTGGATTGTCGCTTTTCTCTTGCTGACCCACAACTGGGAAAACAGCAGTACCAAAACAGCCACATTAAAGGTGCTTATTACCTAGACCTCAATCAGGATCTTTCGAGTCCTGTGGAAAAATATGGAGGAAGACATCCTTTACCTCATCCTGATGAATTAGCTCATAAATTATCAACCATCGGAGTAAATTTCCAAAAGACTTTGGTTGTAGCTTACGATGATTCCCGCCTTGGATTTGCGTCTCGATTGTGGTGGCTGTTGCGTTATCTTGGTCACGAACAAGTGGCGGTGCTAAATGGTGGTTTTAGCGAATGGCAAAAAGCTGGCTACCCTGTTACAGATATCATCCCTCCACCTGAGCAAAAAAGTAATTTTACTTACGCAATACAAACACATATGGTAGTGGATCGCCAAATGGTAATTAGCCGTAAAGACTTACCTGAAGTCGCTTTAGTGGATTCACGAGAAAGTGATCGCTATCTTGGTATTCGTGAACCTATCGATAAAATTGCTGGTCATATTCCTGGTGCAATAAACTATCCTTGGCAAGAAGTCACCGACACTAAAAGTTATGTCCTTCCGTCATCAGAACAGCGTCACCATTGGTCACAATTAGAGCAAGCAGAAGAAATCATAGTTTATTGTGGTTCTGGCGTCACTGCTTGTGTAAATTTACTATCTTTAGAATTAGCAGGCATTCCCACAGGTAAACTTTACGCAGGTAGCTGGAGTGATTGGATTAGTTATTAGTTAATGGTCAATTGTTTACAGTCTTGACTTGTTGACAATTGACACTAGACTATTGACGATTTTTAAAATCGGCCCAATTCTAAATTATAGTTAATACCAAAAAACCAACCATCAAAATCTATATTATTCTCTGTAGAGTTACCTAATGTGACGCCTGCTTGCACACTAATATTACTATTTTTAGATATTCCATAATTTAAGTGACCAAATAGTCGATTATATAAGTCTTCTCGATCACGTTCTGTGAAATTGGACAAACTAAATTGATAATCAACACCAGCCTGGAGAGACCTTTGCAGATAATAACTAAGAGAAAGCCAAAAGAAATTAATAATTCGATTACGATCTTCTGGTGGGTCAGTCAGACTCAGACGAAATTCATAAAAACTATCTAGTGCTAGCTTTTTTGATAGGATATCTCGCCGTCCCAAAGCTAACCGCAGGACATTCTCACCTAAAAAGCGATCGCCAGCATCAAAGGTATTATTATCTCTAGCATAAAAAAGCTGTTGATTACTCCAACCAATTTCACCGTACATTCGTGGTGTAAATCGCTGCTGAAGATTGAGATTAAATCTCACCTGATTATAGTTATATTTTGATTGGTCTAAGTAACGAATTAAGTAACCATCAATAGACCCATTTATAAAAGTTTTTTTTCCCACAGGAAAAGATACAGACCCTAGCGTTAATCCAGAATATATTAAGCTGTCTTCAATTGGAACGATTCCTGATGAAAAAATATTACTACTATAAAAGTAGCCAACACGAGCCAGTAAATAGCCTACAGGTTTGAATTGATTTGCAGGCTGTTCTATGGGTGGAAGTTGTGGTTCTTCTGGGGTCGGTGTGACTTCTCGTAGTCTCAGTTTTCCAAGTTCTTCATCAATATCATCAAAATTTGATTCTAGTGATGGTAGATTGTTTCTTTGCAGGCGTCGTATTAATCTTTGCAGTCTTTTTTCTCTTTCTATCTCTGGTGCTTCCAAACCCTGGTCTGTTTTTGTAGAGGAGGGTGTGGAAGCATATGTTGGCTGTGTTTCTAAGTGTAGCAGTTCATTAGGCTGCTCTATTTGCTCAGAAGCATTTTTTAGTGTAGACTCTGGTTGTACATAAGGTGATTTTTGTGTAGCCTGAGAGTATAATTTAGTTGATTCACCTGTAGACAAGATAGTATAAGTCGAAAATACAGGAACATTTTCTTCTCTTTCAGGGACTACATCTTTGAATGTGACATCTACCCTGTTTATCAAGTTTAAAGACCACACAAAGGGTAATTTTGAATTTAGACTCTCTGATTGTGGTTGCTGATGTGGTTGATTATTAATCTGATCAATTAGCAAGGATGGTGTTTTTTCTCCTAGTTTGTCTCCAAAGCTACTAAAGTCTAAATTTGTAGCCTCTACAGCATTAACACTGAGAGAATACCAGTTGACACTACTAGAGGCCAACAAAAACTTGACTAAAAAGTTTTTCCAGACATTAAGTTGCATACTAAATCTGTTTTCTAAAAAATAGACCCATAAGCTTATTTAGAAGTTCCCGTCTTAATAATTAGTCAAAGAATAATGACAGATGGGAAAAGGTTAAAGGGTCAGGAGAAAAGGTTTAATTATTAAGATGAAACCCATCTCACAACCAACCTTTGTTAATTGGTGAAGTACTACGAATATTTTGTCTTCTGAGCAACTTTCGTTATTGTAAATGTTATTGTAAATGATTATTATACTTAATTTATGATTTTCTAAAAATGTTATAATTAATTCTCCTAATCTTCTAGTGATATTAGCAAGAAAAAATTTTCTCATAATACAGAAGATAGTTTAGTAATAGTTAATTTGCATATTTTTATATATTTAATATTTAAATGTATTTAAATAAAATTTATAGAAAAATCTTGCTATAAGAGGATAATTAACAAGCGTAAAAGCAAAATTTTAATATAAGAACTGAATTTGACACTGCTTTGGCATTAGTGAAATTACCCGAGGCTCCAAAAATGTTTCGTAAATTCTTCCCATTCTTGGTGGCTAGCTGCTTGGGAACTGCGGTGTTGCCTTTGCCAGAACGGGCAACAGCTGCCACACCTTTAACTAGGGCTGTGATCCAAAATCTTCGTAATTTGGTTCAACTTATGCCCCATAATCAACCTAAGCGTCGGGCACGTAAGTCAGATGCCATAATCCCAGGAGATGGGTTGTCTACTGGTAGAGGCTCCCTAGCAGAACTACGTTTTAACGATGGTTCTCTAGCACGAGTTGGGGAACAAGCAGTATTTCGATTTCTACCGAAGACACGAAATTTTCGCTTGTCGAATGGTACTGTTTTGCTATTGATTCCACCGGGACAGGGGCGAACACGGGTAAATACACCAAATGCAGCAGCAGCAATTCGTGGTTCAGCATTATTTGTTCGCTACGATGAGAAAAAAGATACCACAGTTGTAGCGGCACTTACAAATAGTGGTATTGAAGTTTTCAATCAAGATGCTTCCCAAAGGCAGGAATTAAAAGCAGGGCAAATGCTTGTTGTGGTTAAGGGTCAATTTCAAGGGTTATACGATTTTGACCTGAGAACTTTTTATGAAACTAGCGATATGGTGCGGGGGTTAGATTTACCTAAACAGGAACAACCTAGTTCAGATCCAGCGATCGCAAAAGTTCAGGCTGAAACTGCCGAAGCTATAACTTCTCAACAACCAATCACTGGTCAACAAGTTATCGAAAATCCATCTTTTGTAAAACTAACCCCCAGTGTCTCAGATTCTTCTAACAACCCCAACAGTAACCCGAAACCCTCTACAAATTCCTCTCCCACAACTGGACAAAACGGAACAAACACAGCACAACAAAAGGATAATACCAACCAAGAAAATAATACACAGTCAACCAATAACACTACTAACTCTCAAAGTAACTCCAATAATCAAAATCAAAATACATCGACACAGACAAACAACGAGCAAAAAAAAGTAGACACTCCACCACCCGTTCCTGATTCCACTACACCAAACACAACTGATAAACCGAAGTCAGATACATCTCCACCCGCCTCTGACTCCACTGGGTCAAACGACCCACAACCACAAACCCCACCTCCAGCCTCTGACTCCACTGGGTCAAACGACCCACAACCACAAACCCTCCAGCCTCTGACTCCACTGGGTCAAACGACCCACAACCACAAACCCCACCTCCAGCCTCTGACTCCACTGGGTCAAACGACCCACAACCACAAACCCCACCTCCAGCCTCTGACTCCACTGGGTCAAACGACCCACAACCACAAACCCCACCTCCAGCCTCTGACTCCACTGGGTCAAACGACCCACAACCACAAACCCCACCTCCAGCCTCTGACTCCACTGGGTCAAACGACCCACAACCACAAACCCCACCTCCGGCCTCTGACTCCACTGGGTCAAACGACCCACAACCACAAACCCCACCTCCGCCTCTGACTCCACTGGGTCAAACGACCCACAACCACAAACCCCACCTCCGGCCTCTGACTCCACTGGGTCAAACGACCCACAACCACAAACCCCACCAGCGCCTGTAGAAACACAAACACCCCCAGCGCCTGTAGAAACACAAACACCCCCAGCGCCTGTAGAAACACAAACACCCCCAGCGCCTGTAGAAACACAAACACCCCCAGCGCCTGTAGAAACACAAACACCCCCAGCGCCAATTGAGTCCACTGGAGTAAACCCAATTCCACCTCCAGTAGAAACACCAACACCTCCAGGTCCTCCACAAAATCAGTAGATCGAGGGTGCAAGTACCGTTTTTTACAAGCAAATCAAAGCCCCGGATTTTCAATCGGGGGCTTTGCGTAAGTTCTAAGGCATTACAGTTACTTACTTAGTACCTCAGCTTTCATCTGTTCTGCCTTCTTGCTGTCTATTTTCTTGTATTAAAGTATCTTCTGGGACTTCAACCCAAGGTGTAGTGGGAATATCTGACTCTCTAAAAGAAACAGAATTCAATAATGAGTGATTGTTGAGTGAAGTGTATTTGTTTTCGCGATTAATTAAGTTGTTGAGTGCCTGTAGTGGTTCTGTTGCAGACTGATAACGCTGTTGAAAGTCTTCCTGCACCATTTTAGAGATAATTTCAGCAAAGGCAGGGCTAATATTTGCTTTGTGTATCCATTGCAATTCACCACTAGCATCTTTTTCCAGTTCGTGAGGAGGGATGCCAGTTAGCGCTTTAATGGCAATCATGCCAATTGCATAAATGTCACTATTATATTGTGGACGCCCAAAACATTGCTCAGTGGGTGCATAACCTTTAGTACCAATGCCAATTGTAAAGGCGGTTTGTTCTTGACTACCCAATATTTGAGTGGTTACTTCTTTAACAGCACCGAAGTCAATTAGTATCAGCTTGTTATCTGATTCTCGGCGGATGATATTGCTAGGTTTAATATCTCGGTGAATCACACCATTTTGATGGACAAATATCAATATTTGCAATAATTCTCGCAAAATCTCAATCAATTCGTCTTCTGCAAGTTGTTTGCCAGGTAGCATTTCTTGACTGAGAGCATGACCATCGATGTATTCTTGAACTAAATAGAATTCTTCTTCTTGTTCAAAGTAAGCGAAAAGTTGGGGTATTTGGTTATATGTTCCCAATTTTTGCAATGTTTGAGCTTCTGCATTAAATAATCGTCTAGCAACTGCCAATTGTTCAGGTTTATGAGTAGCTGGTTTTAGTTGCTTGACCACACACAAAGGATTACCTGGGAGTTGCATATCTTCAGCTATGTAAGTTTCGCTGAATCCTCCTGCACCAAGTACTTTGACAATTTTATAGCGTCCGCCCAAGATTTTTCCTGATAATGCTATATCCAGTTGTTGAAGTAAATCCTGCAAGTCATCTTGTTGGCTGATAATTTCTTGAACAACGGGAGAAGATTTGTACTTATTAAAAATGATTAATAATTGATGTTTTCTCAAAATTTCCTTAGCTGCTTCCGTTGCTAAATAGGATAATCCAATTCCAGCGATAGCTATGATTGGGATGCTAGCAGGGAAAATTAACTGACCGTAGATAAATAATACATAACTAATTCCTCCCCAACTAATAGCAAGAATTACACTGTACAAAAATCTTCTAATTACATACTTGCTTTTAGCAATAACTATTGCACATATGCCTACTAAACTAAACACAAATAAACCACGTAAAGGTGCAGTGTGAATAGCTTGGGCAATGCTTTTTCCTTCCATCAAAGTTGCGATCGCATTGGCATGAATTTCTACTCCCGACATTGGTTCTGGATATAACCAACTAGAAGCCGCTGGTACTAAGTAATAATCTTTCGCTGATTGGGATGTGACTCCAATCAGGACAATTTTGTCTTTGAATACCTTGCCTTGTTGTAAATAAGTATTCCAATTTTCCGGGTCGAGTACATGCCAAAATGGATACATTTCAAAAGTACCCGCACTGCCATAAAAATATATGCGATCGCCTTTTGGTCGAGGATAATTGATTTGAGCTGCCCTTAAAACAGCTTCATCAAAAGAGGGAATTTTATCGGTAGGAACAAAACCTTCTTGAGCCTCTAATAATTTAGGAAACTCGCTAGCTAAACGGTGTACTTTATCATCAACCTCTTTGGGAAAATTCACCGAACCTATTGATACTGAACCTGTACGAAACATCTGATTCGGTTGGGTTAATTGCCAAAAAACACCTTGGTGAGTTTCAGAATTTTCGTAAATTGCGGCTAAGGAAACCTTATTTCCATAACGCTGTAAAACCGCTTGTAATTTGCGATCGTTTTTACTATTACTTGGTAAGTCAAACAATATATCTACGGCTACATGGCGTGCTCCTGCTTGCACTAACTTTTCAATGACTTGGGCATATGCTACACGTCGAAAAGGAAAGACATGCAATGGTTCTAAGTAAGCATAGGCTTGCGGATTTGTTTTGTAATACTGTTCTGGCACTGATATCGACTGTTCGTCAATTGCCAAAATCACAATATCTTCGTTGGGAACTACTGAGCCTCGGAGAATAAAAAAGACAGAATTTGCTTGATTTTCTAGTAATTCTACCCAGCCAAAACTGGAAGCACTCAGCAGTGCTGCTGCAATTGCCCAACTACCAGCAAGTAAATTACCTAAGCGCCCCATTAGCTTTGTCTGACGTACTGATGTTGTCAGAGTTGCTTTTGTTAATTTACTTGAGGTTTGATTAGGATCTGAGACATCTTTTTTAGCTAATGTATATATAGGTTCTTCCGCCATATCGTATTGCTGATTGATTTACTGTGATTTTATTTATTTACGCACTCTTTTAGGACAATTATCTTGAAATAAGGCTTAAATGGAAATCTTATACATTTGTAAACTAACCTCTATTTATCATCAAAGTTGCATTAGCACTGAACAGAAAATATCTGACATATTAGCTAGACAATACCTGAATTTTGACTTAACTTAGCCTTTTAGAGTTATTTTTCTAAACAGACATGGGTTGCAGCGAAATATTACTGCTATGGACTAAGCTGCTATTCCATACTAAGAGATACACTTCTACAGAAATTGCTCCCGAACCTACACTATTAGCTGTATGTAACAGTGTAATCCTTGCCCTACCAAAAGAAGTATTCTCTATTTAAAGGCTTTACTGAAAAGTAATCTCGTATAGTGTGCAATCCTTGCTCTGTCCAAAGAAATATTCTCAACCTCAACTTTACACTAAGCCTGATTACACCACTTTAGGAGTAAACTTAATTGATATACAGCCATTCTAAGCTGTTACATAGTCAATTTGATTGGTAGATTTTGACTAGAGGGTGCAATTAACAGCGCCGAGTGTAAAAATGTTAAGCACCCGGTCATCCTTAATAACTATGTTTCTGGCTATTTTATACTTTAAGAGGGGTTAAATATAACTTATATATGACATTATAATTTATAGATAATAGCAAATTTTTCATTTTATAATTGCTATAATCTATTGTTCAATCTAAATTCTTCTTTATCTATTATTTTAGGTGTAACTTTACTATGGGTTCCTCTATGAATCGTCTGTCTATTTTTGTAGACGGAAATAATATGTTCTATGCTCAACAAAAAAATGGCTGGTTTTTTGATCCGCGACGAGTCTTAGAATACTTTAGACATGAACAGCCAGACACAACCTTAATAAATGCATTCTGGTACACTGGCTTAAAAGATCAACAAGATCAGCGAGGTTTTAGAGATGCTTTAATAAGTTTGGGATATACAGTTAGAACTAAAGTTCTAAAAGAATATTATGATGATTCTTCTGGTCGTTATTCACAAAAAGCGAATTTAGATATAGAAATTGTAGTAGATATGTTTAATACAGTAGATCAATATGATCGAGTTGTTTTATTTAGTGGAGATGGGGATTTTGAAAGAGCAATAGAATTATTACGTTCCAAAAATACTCATATTACAGTAGTATCAACCGAAGGAATGATTGCTAGAGAATTACGCAATGCTACGGATAGATATATAGATTTAAATGATATTCGTGACCAAATAGAAAAAGTAGACGCGTTATAAGTTCGATATTTTATTTACAAATTATAAAAGCAAAAAATTAAGTTTTAAGGTATTTTAAACCACAAGTAAACAATAAACAACAAACAGCCAATGAAAACTCAACCAGAAAAAATTATTATCTTTGACACCACCCTTAGAGATGGCGAACAATGTCCAGGTGCAACTTTAAACATTGATGAAAAGCTTGCTATTGCTAAGCAACTATCACGTTTGGGTGTGGATGTAATTGAAGCTGGTTTTGCCTTTGCAAGTCCTGGAGATTTTGAAGCAGTAAATAAAATTGCTCAAATAGTAGGGACAGAAAATGGGCCTGTAATTTGTAGTTTAGCAAGAGCAAGACAAGAGGATATTAAAGCTGCTGCCCAAGCTATAGCACCAGCTGCAAAAAAGAGAATTCATACTTTTATAGCTACTTCTGATATTCACCTCAAATACAAACTGAGAAAAAGTAGACAAGAGGTGTTAGTGATCGCAGAAGAAATGGTTGCTTATGCGAAAAGTTTTACTGATGATATAGAATTTTCTCCTGAAGATGCGGGACGTTCTGATCCAGAATTTCTCTATGAAGTTTTAGAAAAAGCGATCGCAGCTGGGGCGACAACAGTTAATATTCCTGATACTGTTGGTTACACAACTCCAACAGAATTTGGAGCATTAATTAAAGGAATTAAAGAAAACGTTCCTAATATTGACCAAGCAATTATTTCTGTTCACGGACATAATGATTTAGGTTTAGCCGTTGCTAACTTTTTAGAAGCAGTCAAAAATGGTGCTAGACAGTTAGAATGTACCATGAATGGCATTGGGGAAAGAGCCGGAAATGCAGCCCTAGAAGAATTAGTTATGGCATTACATGTGCGGCGGCAATATTTTAATCCTTTCTTGGGACGCCCAGCAGAATCTGAAGAACCACTCACAAATATCGACACCAAGCAGATTTATAGAACCTCACGCATGGTTTCTAATTTAACAGGAATGCTGGTGCAACCAAACAAAGCAATTGTTGGTGCAAATGCCTTTGCTCACGAATCAGGTATTCACCAAGATGGTGTCTTGAAAAACAAGCTCACCTATGAAATTATGGATGCCCAATTAATTGGTTTGACAGAAAATCAAATTGTGTTGGGCAAGCATTCTGGTAGAAATGCTTTCCGCACACGTTTACGAGAATTGGGTTATGAACCAACAGAAACAGAATTAAACAAAGCATTCATCAGATTCAAAGAAGTAGCAGACAAAAAGAAAGAAATTACAGATTGGGATTTAGAAGCTATAGTTAATGATGAAATCCAACAAGCTCCTGATCTGTTTAAGTTAGAGTTGGTGCAAGTTTCCTGTGGTAGTAACGCCAAACCCACCGCCACAGTCACCCTACGTAACCCAGAAGGTGATGAATTAATCGATGCTGCGATTGGTACAGGCCCTGTAGACGCAGTATACAAAGCTATTAATCGTGTGATCAATGTACCTAACCAATTAATTGAGTTTTCTGTGCAGTCAGTCACAGCTGGAATAGATGCTATCGGGGAAGTAACAATTCGTCTCCGACATGAAGATAGAGTCTTCTCTGGTCATGCGGCAAATACAGATATTATTGTGGCATCGGCACAGGCGTATGTTAACGCCTTGAATAGACTATACGCTTGGTTGCAAAATCAACCCAAGCAAGAGGAAGTAACTGCTTAGCTTGAACAGCAAGAAGCCTTAGACTCAATACGGTTTAGTTAAGGATAATCCGTAGGTTTGGTTGTAGCTTGCTTCCCGTAGGGTACTACGAAGTGAAACGCAACAATCCCGAACTCAGGTTAGTTTACCTGCCTTAAGCCCTCCGGGTACTCTACCTTGAAGCCGCCCTTACGGGCGGCGTCTACGCCAGTCTCCCATCTCGGTAGGAAGTCAAGACGGGGGCTGACTCACCGCGCAGGACGCGTCTACGTTCCTCAATCCAACCTGCTGGTTAGTCCTATTAATTTTGATTGGCTATGAGACCCCGATTTTTTAAAAAAGTCGGGGATCTGGCCCCTCGCAACCTCTCAGAACTAATGAGACAGACTACTGCTCAGTTTAAGGTTTTTGGTTCCAACACCAAGGGTATTGAAATATAAAGTGATTAGCCAAACTTGAGATTAGAGCCTCAGCAATTAGCTGAACCTGATATCAAATTAAGACTGCTTGCTATATGTGCAAAACTATTTTAATTCCGCGACTACATAAAATTACTGAGCCAGGAATCTTTCAGTAGAGGATATATTCAAAAAATTAAATTCCATCCGCTACTGCCCATGAATAACTCTGCAATAATATCCTGGAATGACGTTTTGGTTGCATTTCAAAAAATTTGGGGTTACAAAGATTTTCGATCGCCACAGGGAGAAATCATCCGTAGTTTATTGGCAAAAAATGATGCACTAATTATCATGCCTACTGGTGGCGGAAAATCTATTTGCTTTCAGTTACCGGCATTGTTACAAACAGGATTAACTTTAGTGGTTTCGCCTTTAGTAGCGCTGATGGAAAATCAAGTCCAAGAACTACGCCATCGTAATTTAAGCGCTGCACTTTTACATAGCGAATTACCCTCTTGGCAGCGACGAAAAATTTTACAAGCTTTAGAAGAACAAAAGTTGAGATTATTATATTTATCGCCAGAAACTTTATTTAGCCCCCCTGTATGGCAAATATTATGCCAGCCACAACTTATAATTAATGGCTTGATTTTAGATGAGGCGCATTGTTTAGTGCAATGGGGAGACACTTTTAGACCCGCCTATCGAAGAATTGGGGCAGTGCGGCCAGCATTGTTAAAATCAAAACCAACAGGAACAAAAATAACGCTAGCCGCTTTCACTGCCACCGCCGGTCCTCTAGCCCAAAAAATAATCCAAGAAACTTTACAACTAAACCAACCAGCAGTTTTTCTTTTAGACCCTTATCGTCCTAATCTTAACCCAAGAGTCCGATTAGTTTGGACTCCAAGAGGCAGAAAGCAACAATTATTAAAATTTATCAGAGAAAAACAACAAACAACGGGATTAGTTTACGTTCGCAGCAGGCAAGATAGCGAAAATTTAGCTGCATGGCTGCAACAGATGGGTTATGTGACAGCCAGTTATCACGCAGGATTGAGTGCAGAAGAACGACGCCTGATTGAAACTGCTTGGATAGAAGGGAAAATGCCATTTGTTGTTTGTACTTCTGCTTTTGGTATGGGGATAAACAAATCAGATGTGCGTTGGGTGGTTCATTTTCACGCACCTTTGTTGTTATCGGAGTATGTACAAGAAATTGGACGCGCCGGACGAGATGGTAAAACAGCAGAAACGTTAACTTTGGTAAGTGAACCTACAGGGTGGTTAGATCCACAGGACAAGCAAAGACAGAAATTTTTTGAGAATAAAATGCGATCGCAACAGCAACAAGCACAGCAATTAATCAAAAAATTACCAAAAACAGGGGAAATAAACGCAGTCACACGACAACATCCTGATGCTGCTATTGCTCTTTCTCTTCTACACAGTACTGGTCAACTCAACTGGCTTGACCCTTTTCACTACACCACCATTGTGTCAGGTACGAAAAGTCAGCCTGTAAGTCAATTGCACGCCGCCAAGGAGATGAATAAATATCTGACTACCAAGCAGTGTCGTTGGCAGTTTTTGTTAAATGCCTTTGGTTTTCATCAAAAAGGTGAAAATTGGCGTTGTGGTCATTGTGATAATTGTCAATAGTCATTGGTCATTACTTAAACAAATGACAAATGACCAATGACTATTGACTAATGACCATTTTTAAAACTGCTGCAAAAAGCGCAAATCGCTAGTATACACACGGCGAATATCATCTAGTTGATGCAACACCATCGCAAAGCGTTCCACACCAAAACCGGCGGCAAAGCCAGTATATACTTCTGGATCGTATCCTACCGCTTTTAACACATTTGGATCGACCATGCCGCAGCCCATCACTTCTAACCAGCGTCCATTCCACTGTAAGTCAACTTCCGCAGACGGTTCTGTAAATGGGAAATAACTGGCACGAAAGCGAATTGGCAACTCACCAAACATTTGTTGCAAAAATATCTTGATCGTACCCTTGAGGTCGGTAAAAGTCAGTCCCTCATCAATTGCTAAAAGTTCAATCTGATGAAAAACCGCCGCGTGAGTAGCATCCACGTTATCCCTCCGATAAACCCTTCCTGGCGCAACAATACGTATAGGGGGTTCCTCGGCTTCCATGTAACGAATTTGTACCGATGAGGTATGAGTCCGTAGCAAGTTACCATCTGGCAAGTAGAAAGTATCCTGCATATCGCGGGCGGGGTGATCAGGCGGGGTATTTAGGGCTCGAAATTGTAGTAGTCTGTTTCCATTTCTGGGCCAGAAGCCACTGTGTAACCCATACCAACAAAAATATCCAGCGCCCGGTCAATCATGCCGTTGATCGGATGGACTCGACCTTGGGGGCGGTAAATTCCCGGCATAGTGACATCTAGAGTTTCTGCCTCTAGCTGTGCTTGAATTTTAGCTGCTTCAAGAGTGGCACGTTGCTGGTCAAGGCTTGTTTGCAGCGCTTCTTTAACTGTATTGGCGATCGCTCCAATTTTTGGTCTTTCTGGGGCTGGGAGTTTGCCCATACCGCCCAGAAGCACTGATAAACTACCTTTTTTGCCAAGGTACTTGACTCTTAATTCTTCAAGAGTTTCCAAGGTTGTCGCAGCTGCGATCGCTTTTTCTCCTTCCTCTTGCAGTGCCAAAAGTTGAGTCTCTAAATTACTTGTCATTAGTTAATAGTCAATAGTCATAGGTCATCTAAAGTATGAAGTGTGAAGTATGAAGGATGAAAATTTTTTATACTTTATACTTCATCCTTATTTTTGCATCCTTTTTCTTTTTTCATCCTTTCTTTGGTCATTGGTCATTAACTTTGGACTAATGACAAAGGACAAAAGACAAAAGATTAATCAAATTAATTAATAAGTCAATTGTGCATCAAAGGCAACGGTTGCAACGCAACCTGTTACTACCAGTTTAGAAGCGATATTAGGGAACGGGGAGTGTGGGGACCGGTGAGTCCCCCATGAGCGATTGCCGTAGACGCGCTTTACTCGGCTTCTGTAAAGTAAGGGTCCCCCGGCATAAAGAAAGAGGCGTTGGGGATTAGGGGCAATGGGGTGGTGGGGTGGGGAGACAAAGGAGAAATTCTTCCTTGTCCCCCTTGTCTCCCTTGTCTCCCTTGTCTGGTTTGTCCTCCTTATCTCCCCAATTCCCGATCCCCGGTACCCGATCCCTAATCCCTTTTTTCATATTTTGTGACTTGTGACATTGACAATTGACCAAAGACTATTGACTAATGACTAAGGAATGACAAATGACACATGCACTAAATCAAAAAATGAAATTACTAATTAGTAACGATGACGGTATTTATGCCTTGGGTATTCGTACCCTTGCTAATACATTGGTAAAAGCAGGACATGAAGTAACTGTAGTTTGTCCAGATCGAGAACGTTCGGCCACTGGACATGGGCTGACATTACATCAACCAATTCGCGCTGAAATTGTCGAGTCTATTTTTCATCCTGCCGTCAAAGCTTGGGCTTGTGATGGTACTCCCTCTGACTGTGTAAAATTAGCACTATGGGCTTTACTTGATTCTCCTCCCGATTTGGTTATTTCTGGTATTAATCAAGGTGCGAATTTGGGAACAGAAATTCTTTATTCTGGTACTGTTTCCGCAGCAATGGAGGGCTTAATTGAAGGTATTCCCAGTGTAGCACTTAGTCTTACTAGTTTCTCTTCTAAAGATTTTCAACCCGCAGCGAAATTTGCCAAAATCTTAGTAGAATATCTGGCAGCAAAACCTTTGGTAGATTTGATGTTGCTTAACGTTAACATTCCTGCTGTGACGTGGGAAGAAATCTCCGGAGTTGCCATCACTCGCCAAGGAGTGCGACGCTATGTTGATGTTTTTGATAAAAGAATTGATCCGCGTGGTAAGACTTACTACTGGTTAACGGGAGAGATTTTAGAAGATATAGAACCACCAGTAGGTTTGAATTTGCCTCAAGATATACCTATGGACGTACACGTCATCCGTGATAACTACATTAGTGTGACGCCATTAAAATACAACCTGACCTACGGCACAGGGTTGCATCAATTATCTCAGTGGAACTTTAAACTAAAGTAAGTTTTAGGAGTATAAGTAACTGTAAGGTGATGGTTAAATGCATCACGATTAAATATAGGCTATAAAGTAGGAGCGTACTTGCAGATAACCCTTATAAAAACTCCAAAAACTTGAAATTTACCTTAGAGTTTCCCTGATTCATCTTGAGTAAAATCAACCTGGGTCAAGGTATGCTGTTTTACTGATAAATTTACTATCTATCAAAAGAAGTGAAACGGCATAAACTTAACACAATAAGTAACATTTTTTGATTGACCGATAATTCCTTAATGGTACAAGCCCCCAGATTAATCTGTGGAGCCAATCCAAAATCTAAAATCCGATGATGATTTGATGGTACAAGCCCTCAGATTAATCTGTGGAACCAATCCAAAATCCAAAATCTAAAATCGGATGATCGCCCGCTCAGTCCAGCAAGCAACACCCATGTCAAGGATAGAGAACCAATTTACCGTGCATTTTTGGGGCGTTCGTGGCAGTATCCCCTGTCCGGGATCAAACACAGTCCATTACGGAGGTAATACCCCTTGCGTTGAAATGCAAGTGGATGGCAAACGCTTAATTTTTGATGGTGGCACGGGACTGCATGTGCTAGGGCAATCTTTGTTGCCCAAAATGCCTATAGAAGCTCACATATTTTTCACTCACTCCCATTGGGATCACATGCAAGGTTTTCCCTTTTTTACACCGGGCTTTGTGAGGGGAAATACATTTCATATTTATGGAGCGATCGCTCCTGATGGTTCAACCGTAGAACAGCGTCTCAATGACCAGATGCTGCATCCAAATTTTCCTGTTCCCTTGCAAATAATGCAGGCAAACTTAGATTTCTACGATGTTATACCAGGACAAGCTATAGGTATTGATGATATTACCGTAGAAACGGCTCCACTTAATCATCCAGGTGAAGCAGTTGGATACCGAGTCAATTGGCGTGGTGGTGCTGCTGTTTACATTACGGATACCGAACATTTTGCAGATAGGCTGGATGAAAATGTCCTGTGGCTAGCCCGTGACGCCGATATCCTGATCTACGATTCCACATATACTGATGAAGAATATCATTCACCGACCAATCCTAAAATTGGTTGGGGACATTCTACATGGCAAGAAGCTGTGAAGGTAGCTAAAGCCGCCAATGTTAAGACACTAGTAATTTTTCACCACGATCCTGCTCATAATGATGAATTTTTAGATCGGGTAGGGGAAGAAGCATGTCGGAAATTTTCTGGTGCAGTTATGGCACGGGAAGGAATGGTGCTTCAGGTTCCTGTTTCAGTTCCTTTATCAGAATCTTTTCCTATTAGTAAGTTTTCTATGTAGATATTGCTAAGGAAGTAATTCTAGATTTTAGATTAGATTGGTGATCAAGAGCTTATTCTACAGGTAAGCGCCCTTTGGGTATCTGTGGTATGAGTTAGTAACAAGGCAAAAGCTGATAGCACTAGATGTCTTGAAAGCGCCTACCACAGGCTAGAAACGCCCACAAAGGCAATTCCCTAAGAGTTAGCAAACAAGTTGAACAAAACTAAGATCCCAAAATCGACGTGCCAAATTTGTCTCAAAATGGGTATTCTGTGTGGGTAACATCTTCACCTGAATTGGCTCTCACGCCAACTGCTGTCGCGCTTGGCAAGTTTGACGGTGTACATCGTGGTCATCAACGAGTGATCCAACCAATTCTGCCACCGTTTAGGAAAGATGGGGAGAAAGATGATGAGGAGATGGGGAGATTGGGAGATGGGGAGAAACTCACCCCACCACTCCATCACCCCATCTCCCTATCACAAAAACCCCACAACGATTCCATCTTTTCGACCGTCGTCACCTTCGATCCTCATCCCCAAGAGTTTTTTACAGGTAAACCCAGGAGTTTGCTCACACCATTGGATGAAAAAGTCCATCAGTTGCGATCGCTTGGAGTACAACAACTGGTACTATTACCTTTCGATAAAGAACTATGTGCTTTGACTCCAGAAGAATTTGTAGAAAAAATTCTCGTTCAACAATTACAAGCAGTACAAATTAGCGTCGGGCAAGATTTTCGTTTTGGCTCTAAACGTAGTGGTACTGCTCGTGACTTACAACTTATTGGTGCTAAATACAACATTCCTGTTACTATCGCCTCTCTAGAAACTTGTGCAGAATCTCAAGAAAATAATATCCAGGTGTACCAACAGACCCGCATTAGCAGTTCACTTATCCGCGAAATTCTTACTAGTGGCGACATTGAACGAGCAAACCAATTGTTGGGACGACCTTACACCCTCATCGGTACTGTGATTAAAGGTCAACAAGTTGGCAGAACTATTGGATTTCCCACCGCTAACCTGGAATTACCCAAAGACAAGTTTCTGCCTCACCACGGTGTTTATGCAGTCCGTGTTTTTACTGTGAGTGAAATATTAGATATTACAGGAAATGGCTATTTGGGTGTCATGAATATAGGTAATCGCCCCACAGTTAATGGTATTCATCTTTCGGTAGAAGTACATCTGTTTGATTGGTTTGGTGATTTATATGGTAAAAAGCTGGCGGTGCATCTTGAAAAGTTTTTACGACCAGAGCAAAAATTTCCTAATCTAGAAGCACTCAAAACACAAATTCAACTAGACTGTAATGCCGCTAGAGCTTTTTTTAAGTGTTAATTGTTAATTTTGTCTCGCTAAGGGAACACTAGTGAAGGAAAGGGGACAAGGAGGACAAGGGGGACAAGGAGGACAAGGAGGACAAGGGGGACAAGGGGGACAAGGGGGACAAAGGGAATTAGTTACTATATTATTCTCCCCACACTCCTCACACTCCACCCTTACCTTAAGCCGCTACGCGTCTACACACTCCTCACACTCCACCCTACGGGAAGCCACTTGCGTGTCTACACACTCCCCACCTCCTTACACTCCCCATCCCCCCATCCCCCCATCTCCCCTGTCTCCCGCTACCCAATCCCTAATTCCCAATTCTTATGAGAGACAAAATTGACGCCCTCACACAAAATTTGGCTTACACTATTGTTGGCAAAAATGAGGCAATACGCTTAGTTCTAGTTGCTTTACTCGCTGGTGGTCATGCTTTGCTCGAAGATGTTCCGGGAGTCGGTAAAACTCTCTTAGCAAAAGCACTCGCCCGTTCAATTGATGGCAAGTTTCAAAGACTACAATGCACCCCTGATTTACTACCAACCGACATCACAGGCACTAATATCTGGAATCCTAAAAGCGGCGAATTTCACTTTCTCCCCGGCCCAGTATTTGCCAATGTCTTGTTAACTGATGAAATTAACCGCGCTACACCCCGCACTCAATCGGCTTTACTAGAAGTTATGGAAGAACAGCAGGTAACAGCCGATGGTGTCTCCCGTGCTGTTCCCACACCATTTTTTGTGATTGCTACTCAAAACCCCATCGAATACCAAGGTACTTTTCCTCTGCCAGAAGCACAGATGGACAGGTTTATGCTGTCCTTGAGTTTGGGTTATCCTTGCGAAGCAGAAGAACTACAAATGCTGCAACGCCTGGATAAGGGAGTGAATGTTGCCGATTTACAACCTTGTATTAGCTTGGCAGAAGTCCAACAATTGCGGCAAATCGTAGCTCAAATCAAGGTAGATATTTCCTTGCAACAGTATATCCTTGACTTAGTGCGGGCGACGCGATGCGATGAGGAAATTACCTTGGGGGTAAGTCCCCGTGGTACGGTAGCATTACATCGAGCTACTCAAGCACTGGCTTTTTTATTGGGACGTGATTATGCTATTCCCGATGACGTGAAATTTCTCGCTCCTCATGTTCTTTGTCATCGTCTCATCCCTGCAGGTGGACGCAGTGCTAAAACTGTGATGGAAAGATTATTGCGGGCCATACCAATTCCTTAAATTAATCTTGAAGTTTACTTCAAACTCGAAGCTTGTCTTCCACCTAAGCATTGTTGTGCGTTACACTCCGTGAAAGCATCTTAAGTACAATGCTTATGAGTACAAGCAAATTTGATTTTGAAAGTTTGTTCAATGAAGATTATCTTTACTTCTACAAACCTTTAATAACATTGGAGCGTACTGAGCGAAATGTTGAATTAATTTGGCGTTTGCTGAGTCTAGAAGCAGGAATGACTGTATTAGATTTAGCTTGTGGACATGGAAGAATTGCCAATCAACTTGCTAAACACGGCTGCAACGTGACAGGACTTGATGCTACAGCTTTATTTTTAGACAAAGCTCGTCAAGATGCAGTAGCTGCTGGTGTAGAGGTAGAATACATTCAAGGCGATATGCGTTCTATTCCTTGGACAGAACGTTTCAATTTTGTTATCAACTGGTTCACTGCCTTCGGTTATTTTGAGGATGAACAAAACCGCCAAGTACTCCTCCAAGCTGATTGTGCCTTGAAAACAGGCGGTAAACTATTAATTGATATTCAAAACTTGTACCGTATTTTAAAAAACTTTCATCCTGCCTTTGTTACTGAACGTGAAGGCAATTACATGATTGATACTAACCGCTACGATATCTCTACTGGTCGCACATATAACGAACGAATTATCATCCGTAATGGACAGATGCGTCGCTTCAATTTCTTTGTTCGCCATTTTACCTTTACAGAACTCCGCGACTGGTTATATCAAGCAGGTTTTCGTCAGGTTGAGGTTTACGGACACGATGGTGAGCCATTTGCACTTGATAGCCGCAGAATGATTGTAGTAGCAACAAAATGAAGCATTGGGAACTAGGGATTAAGTAATAGGTCATGGGTGATGGGAAAAACACCTATTATCTATACTTCTTCAAAATCTAAAATTTAATGAGTGTGAGGAATGACTAATTTAAATAAGTATCGCAAGCACCGCCAACTCAAGGGAAAATCTTTAGGTTTACTGTTAATAGTCCTGACTTGGAGTTTGGCTATGGGTTGGCTTATTTCCTTCGCTACAAATGCCCAAGGCACTACTCCTACCTCTGAAATAGGTACTGTAGATGTAGTACCTGCTCAGTACCAACTTGGACAAGAACTTTACTTAGAAAATTGCTCTAGTTGTCATATTGCCCTACCACCACAAGTTTTACCCACCCAAACTTGGAAAAATATTCTGCAAGACTCGCAACATTACGGCGGCCAAATTCGGCCTCTTGTCGATCCACCACGCATTTTGGTTTGGAGATATCTTTCCACTTTTTCCCGTCCGATCCTAGAAGACGAACAAATACCTTATCGGGTCAACAACTCTCGTTTTTTCAAAGCTTTACACCCCCAAGTTAAATTACCACGTCCTGTGGAGATCAATAGCTGTGTCTCCTGTCATCCTAGTGCCAATGAGTATAATTTCCGTCGTCTGACTCCGGAGTGGGAGAATTCTAATTAAGTGAGGGAAGTATGAGGAGTGAGGGAAGTATGAGGAGTAAAATAAATATTTCATTCTTCTACTTCTCACACCCCTCATACCCCACAAAGAACGGCGATCGCTACTTGAGCATGGTCGGGCTTCACTGCCTTATCTGGAAGCGAAATGATACTATTAATAAAGTTTCAAATATAAACTTCTAATTTAAAGCCATCATTTAGTAACTAGATTGGTTTGTCTTGTTACTGTTTTTGTTGGAAATTCCCATTGCTAACCCATTTCTAGAGTATTAAATTCAGTGAACAGTGAACAGTTATCAGTTATCAAGCCTATGGTGGGGAATTTTACCCGCAACCAACAACTAATTACCACTAATTGGTTGGGGACTTTCATTCAAAAAACAAAACTGATGACTGGTAATTGACAACTGATAATTGATAAAACTCAGTTGGGTCAAATACATATAATCAATAACCCAAACTTAAAATTCCCATCCCCGTTGATTTTGTTAAATAATCTGCCATGCTAAAAACTTTGTTGGGCGACCCCAACGCTCGTAAGCTTAAAAAATACCAACCTTACATTACTGAAATTAACCTCTTAGAGGAAGATATCAAAGCCCTTTCTGATGAAGAACTTAAAGGCAAAACAGCAGAGTTTAAGCAGCGTCTGGCTCAAGGTGAAACTCTTGATGATATTCTCAGCGAAGCTTTCGCTGTAGTCAGGGAAGCCGGACGGCGAGTCTTAGGGTTACGGCACTTTGATGTCCAGTTGTTGGGTGGTGTAATTTTGCACACAGGGCAAATTGCCGAAATGAAAACTGGTGAAGGTAAAACCCTAGTGGCAACTTTACCTAGCTATTTAAATGCTCTCACAGGCAAAGGTGTACATGTAGTTACAGTCAACGATTACCTAGCTCGTCGGGACGCGGAATGGATGGGACAGGTACATCGCTTCTTGGGTTTGAGTGTAGGTCTGATTCAGGCTAGTATGACCCCCCAAGAACGCAAAAAAAATTATGACTGTGATATTACCTATGTCACCAACAGTGAGGTAGGATTTGACTACCTGCGCGACAACATGGCAACATCAATCACTGATGTAGTGCAGCGCCCATTCAACTACTGCGTGATTGACGAGGTAGATTCAATTTTAATTGACGAAGCGCGGACGCCATTAATTATTTCTGGGCAAGTCGAACGCCCCACAGAAAAATATATAGAAGCAGCCCGGATCGCCGCCGCCTTGCAAAAAGATGAGCATTATGAGGTAGATGAAAAAGCCCGTAACGTCCTGTTAACTGATGAAGGCTTTGCTGAAGCAGAACAGCTGTTGGAAGTAAAAGATTTATTTGACCCTGAAGATCCTTGGGCGCACTTTGTTTTCAACGCAATTAAAGCCAAAGAACTGTTCCTGAAGGACGTTAACTATATTGTCCGCAACGGAGAAGTAGTCATCGTTGATGAATTTACCGGACGGGTGCTACCGGGACGGCGTTGGAGTGATGGACTGCACCAAGCAATTGAAGCCAAAGAACACGTAGAAATTCAACCAGAAACCCAAACTTTGGCGACTATTACTTATCAAAACCTGTTTTTGCTCTATCCCAAATTGGGTGGGATGACAGGAACGGCAAAAACGGAAGAAGCCGAATTTGAAAAAATCTACAAACTGGAAGTAACCGTTATTCCTACCAACCGGGTTAGAAGACGGGAAGACTTATCCGACATGGTGTTTAAGAATGAGGCCGGCAAGTGGCGGGCGATCGCCAAAGAATGTGCCGAAATGCACCAACTTGGTAGACCCGTATTGGTAGGAACTACAAGTGTAGAAAAATCTGAGTATCTCAGCCAGTTGTTGAAACAAATGAGCATTCCCCATGAATTGCTCAACGCCCGACCAGAAAACGTGGAGCGGGAAGCGGAGATTGTCGCTCAAGCAGGACGCAAAGGTGCTGTGACTATCGCTACGAACATGGCTGGTAGAGGTACGGATATTATCTTGGGTGGTAACGCTGAATATATGGCTCGTTTGAAGATGCGGGAATACTTCATGCCCCGGATCGTCAAGCCAGAAGATGAAGATATGTTTAGCGTTCACAGGGCAGCTGGTTTGCCTCCTGCTTCCGGTAGTGGTCAAGGCTTTGTCCCTGGCAAAAAAGTCAAAACTTGGAAAGCTTCGCCCCAGGTTTTCCCAACTCAACTTTCCAAAGAAACAGAACAGCTGCTCAAGCAAGCAGTAGAAATGGCAGTCAAAGCCTATGGCGATCGCAGTCTGCCAGAATTGGAAGCAGAAGAAAAAGTCGCTGTCGCCGCCGAAAAAGCCCCGATTGACGACCCTGTAATTCAGAAATTGCGGGAAGCTTACAACCGCATTAAGCAAGAGTATGAAGTGTTCACCAATCGCGAACACCAAGAAGTAGTAGATCTGGGAGGCTTACACGTAATTGGTACAGAACGTCATGAGTCGCGGCGGATTGACAACCAATTACGAGGACGCGCCGGACGCCAAGGCGACCCTGGTTCCACCAGATTTTTCCTCAGTTTAGAAGATAACTTGATGCGGATCTTTGGTGGCGATCGCGTCGCGAAATTAATGGAAGCCTTCCGCGTAGAAGAAGATATGCCTATTGAATCCGGGATGCTGACTCGTAGCTTAGAAGGCGCTCAGAAAAAAGTCGAAACCTACTACTACGATATCCGTAAGCAGGTATTTGAATACGACGAGGTGATGAACAACCAACGCCGTGCTATTTACGCTGAACGGCGACGGGTTCTAGAAGGACAAGACCTCAAAGAACAAGTGATTGAGTACGCTGAAAAAACGATGGACGACATCGTTAACTACTATATCAATCCAGATTTGCCTTCAGAAGAGTGGGAACTAGACAAGTTAGTTGAAAAAGTCAAAGAATTTGTTTATCTATTAGCAGACTTACAATCATCTCAACTAATAGATATGTCAATGAGTGAGATTAAAGCCTTCATGCACGAACAGGTACGAATCGCCTACGACATGAAGGAAGCGCAAATAGACCAAATTCAACCCGGATTGATGCGCCAAGCTGAACGCTTCTTTATCTTGCAGCGAATAGATACCCTTTGGCGGGAACATCTGCAACAAATGGATGCTTTACGTGAGTCCGTAGGATTACGGGGTTATGGTCAAAAAGATCCATTAATTGAATACAAGACCGAGGGTTACGAACTGTTCTTGGATATGATGACCAATATTCGTCGAGATGTTGTCTACTCCTTATTTATGTTCCAACCCCAACCTCAAGCAGTAGTGCAAACATCCTCTGAGATGGTATAAGATAAAACAGCAAAATTTATTTTATGCAAAGACGCTGAGTAATTCTTGGCGTCTTTATGTTTTGGTGGAAAATCTATGATAGAACGATAATATCCACAGGTTGTTTATCCTTAAAACCAAGCGTATTAACTGATAGCTAAAATTTTACTAGAAAAGGTTGTGGTTGCTGAATTTGAACAAAATCGCTATCGGCAGAAACAAGGATGAGATTGTGCTGAATCGCTGTCGCCGCTCTTAAATCTCCAACACTTTTACTTTGACGTTTGCTTTGATGTTTAAGGGCAAACTGATTAAAAACTGCTGCTTTGATTTGACTGTAAACAATAACAGTTCTCCCCCTAGTTTTTGTAATGGAAAGTAACAAGTACATGCCCATTTTCGTCAAGATAGAGGAAGGTAAAGTTGATAAATCGGTCTTTGACCAATATATACCCGCTCACAAAGCTTACGTAAAAGAATTGATTGCTAAAGGACACAATGCTAAAACTGGCTACTGGGCAAAGATGGGAGGCGGCATGATGGTGTTTGAAGCTGCATCAATGGCCGAAGCCCAGGCAATTGTCGCCAATGACCCGTTAGTGAGCAACAATTGTGTTAACTACAAGCTATATGAATGGAAAATTGTGGTCGAATAACACACACATGCAATATTTAATGCTATGCTAATTTGTAGACCTGGATCTATGCGACTGTAACGCCCAAATCTTGTCAGGACCGGAAGGTAGCAGCAACACGGGATGCTTACGGTAGGCGTAGTCTCCGGGTCGCCCTATTTCTAGGAGCGTAAAGGCTGTAATGGCTGGTTTTGGAGATATTGTTAAAAAAGCTTTTTACCTTGGTGTTGGGTTAGCTTCTTACGCAGGCGAAAGAGCAGGCGGAACACTATCAGATGTGCGATCGCAAATCCAAAAGCTGGCAGACGAAATGGTGGCACGGGGTGAAATGACCACAGAAGAGGCGCGTCGCTTCGTTGAAGATATGATGAAGCAAGCCCAGCAGCAATCAGCAACTGCTACAACAGCAGAGTCGACTACTCCTTCTGAACCGCGCCGTATCGAAATTATCGAAGAAGACGATCAGCCAACGGCAAAAGATGCCCAAACTGGGAATAGCGATAATGTAGATCAATTACGTCAGCAAGTTCTGGAATTAGAAAACGAATTAAAGCGTTTGCAACGTGATAAGTAATAATAAATTTATGCTGGGTTGATGTTAGCTTTGTCTTGCTGATATCAACCCATTACTATATGGCGTAGAATTTAGTTAAAACCTGTTCCTCAGGGTGTTGTTCATTGCTGGCAGTTAGATAGTATTTAACGTCGATGAATATTTAGTTTCTGTAAGATACTACTCTTCAGGAAATTGCCTTAAGGATGTCTAAATTAGACTAGTACTCGACTACATTAATTTTTATGGGCTTTGATCTCCCCAACTTTTTAAAAAGTCAGGGATGATCTGACCCCTCGCAATCCCTCAGAACTTATATTTTTGAATCTAGCCACTAAGGGCGTTAGTTTTATGGAAAATTGGCAAAAGGATTTTTGGGAAATGATACAAACAGTAAGCGATGAAGTAGAACGCTTCTTCCTGGGGATGAGTGACATGGTAGACACTTTTTTTGAAGTTACGGAAGAAGTTACTGAGCAATTGCACAATACAATTGCTGTAGAAATGGATCAGTATTTTCAGGAATTGACTGAACCATTTTTAGAGATGTATTGGGAATTGGAAGATATAGTAGGTGATGATTTAGATCCTGCTTTTCCTTACCCAGTGGAACCTTCAGCAGAAAAAAATCCTGCTTGCATTGGTTGTTGTCACTATCACGGTCAAGCTTATGGTGGTAATTTGTTAGTCTGTGGTATGCATCCCTACGGATGGGATGGTGAGAATTGCCCAGACTGGGAGTCGGAAGAATCATGAGTTATGAAGTCGACAGTCAACAGTCCACTGAAAATTGACTATTGACTAATTAATTACTAATTATAAATTTTTATTATGAGTAATTCTTTATCAGAAAGTGTGTCACAGTCAAGTCAGGAAATTAAGTATGGCGAACGCGAAATCGCAGAAGGAAAACTCATTACCTTTCCTAATCCGCGTGTAGGACGACGCTATAACATAGATATCACATTACCGGAATTCACATGTAAATGCCCCTTTTCTGGCTATCCAGATTTTGCCACCATTCATATTACCTATATACCCGATCAACAGGTAGTAGAATTAAAGGCACTCAAGCTTTATATTAACAATTACCGCGATCGCTACATTTCTCACGAAGAATCTGCTAACCAAATTTTGGATGATTTTGTCGCTGCTTGTGATCCTTTAGAAATCACTGTTAAAGCTGATTTTGCCCCGCGCGGTAACGTGCATACAGTGATTGAAGTTCATCATGTGAAATCATAGTTTATAGTAAGCAAAAAGCGTGCTTACTATAAACCTACCTCAGTTTTATTTAACGCAGAGACACGCAAAGTTAGCGCTAAGGGACGCAGAGTTTTTCTTAGTGAGAATTCGTTAGGAATTAATGAAATGTTGTACTAAGTTGGTGATGCGATCGCCTTCTCCTCATTTGTTTGTTCTTGACTTAGGGAATCTAATATTCCCAACATTTCCTGTTCAAAGGCTACCTGGGCGCGATTAGTTTTGCCACCCACATACAGACGTCCATCTATCTGCAATGCCCAAATTTGGGAGTGGGAAAAATAACTCATCACCACACCCAACATCAATAAGGCAAACCCAGTATAAACCATCGGAATTCCTGGATCGGCTTTAATTTGTAAACCAGTACTACCAACCACATCCAAAACTGTCAGTTTCACGCCATTGATTTGGGTGGACATACCTGTCCGCAAAGTGTTGAATAATTGGCCTGCGGCGTCATAAATTAACACTGTTCCTTGTAAATCTTTGGCTAGTAGAGAAACACCCTCACTTAAATCTGGTTTTGTGGGAATCCAGGTTCCCCAAATCCGGCCATTACCATTGCTATTTAATAACGCCATTGGTATTTGAAAAATTGGACTTTGGTTCACCCGCACTCGCACAGCAGCAATTCCCCAGTCTGTTTGGTAAAAAGTCACACCCCGATAACGCAGAGGTTGATTCACAAAAATTTTCTTGTGATCAACTTCTTGGTTTTGGTTATTTAAAACAGATAAATCTGAGTAAAACTGGTCAATACTGCCACTAGGAGTATAATCAATCCAAAAACGATTAACACGTACAGACCAATCTTTAGGTATGCGTGTTGCGGCCCAAGGCCCTGCATCAATAATATTTTTGACTTGGAATGTATTACCACTAGCAACCATTTCCTGGGCCATAAACCCAGTCATCGCCCCCCAAATTGACCCCAAAAGAATCACGACTATACCGATATGTACAATGATTGGACCGATGCGTCCGATTATTCCTTTACGGGCATAAAGAATATTAGCTTTATCTGTTTCTTGAAAAACTTTATAGCTGTGGTTCTTTAATATTTGGATGAGGGAATCAACAGAACTATTATCTAGTTCTGCACTCAATGCTAACTTATTAAATTGTCGGGGTTGATCATAAAATTTCCAACGACGGGAAGCTTTTAAAGCAGGTAACTGACGAGTAAAAGTACAAGCAGTCAAACTAGTACCAAAAAATATCAGTAAAGCTAAAAACCACCAGGTACGATAAACATGGTCTAGCCCCAAAGTTAAAATAACTTTCCAAGATAGGAAACCAAATAAAGCTGGGTGTTCTGGATAATTAGCCTGGTAAAAAGCCAGTGATTGACCTTGTTCAATGACTGTACCAGTAATACTAAATAGAGCAATAATCAGTAAGAGTGCGATCGCTAAACGTAAATCTGTTAGTACAGGTAAAAAATCCTGTCGTAAAAACCGCGCGATCGACCACCAATTTAATTTTTCTGTAGATTGTTCAGTAACTGTATTATTTGTATTATCTAAAGTCATTTGAATTAATAAATATAGAATTGCTAGTAGTTAGTAGTTCGTATTTGACCACTAATCACTATCTACTAACCACTAACTATTAAAAAGAAATCCGAGAAACGAGAGAAAAAACACCAAATCCTACTAACAAAGCCCCGCTAATTGGGTTAATCCAACCAGACCAACGGCGTAATTCTAGTATCTTTTTAATCGAAGCAGTAAAGGTACCTGCCAAAATTAATGGTGCTACATAACCTGCGGTGTAAGAAATGAGCAAAACCGCACCTAAAATTAAGTCTTGTGTATTGGCAACCCAACCTAATAAACTTGCTAAAACAGGAGTACTGCAAGGAGAAGCAACTAAACCAAAACTCAGACCGATCACATAGGCGCGCATACCTTGGGGTAATTCTTGAGAAATCCACTCTGTACCTCCAAAGGATGGCATTTGCAAGGGCAAAGCTTCCAACAAATTCAGCCCCATCAGGATAGCTATAACACTAACAATAATTGGTAAACCAAAACCGATTTGCCCGTAGACTTTTCCAACCAAAGCTGCTAAAATCCCTAAACTTGCAAGAGTAGTTGCTAATCCGAAAGCAAACCAAGTAGACTGGGCAGCAGCTTGCAGACGACTTTTCGCTTCGTAACCGCCGATGTAGCCGATAGTGATAGGCAACATAGACAGCATACAAGGCGTGAGACTGGTGAGAAGCCCAGCAATAAAAATGACACCTATGCTTAGTATACTCAGATGCGTCAACTGATTAGAGACAAGGGAGTTGGCGAATTGTTCTAGTTCGTAAAATTGGGTTTGCAGGTTTTCAAGCATGGGCTAGATAAATGGAAAGTCCTTGCACTGCTTGAATTGTAGCTTAATTTGCGCTAATAGGTGGGAGTCATCACTATGCTGTTGGAGACTTGCTATGTTCAACGACGGGCTTAATGTCTGAACCTATAATTACAAACGAACGAGTCGATGACATACCCGTTCTTCATTAATATATATTTATTTATATTATCGGGTGGGGATTTTTATCTATGTCCTTTAAATGCCAAGCAAGCACCGCCAGAACAATTAATAAAATATCTTCAACCAATTTGGGATAGAAAACAAGAATTAACAACTATCGATTACAAATATGCAGATGGAAAAACTAGAGATTTTGCCGAAGGATTTGAATTAGAGATTTGGCAAGTATTTATTATGCGCGATCGCAGCTCTATTTTGAGAAGTGCGATCGCTTTTCCATAGCTTTAATTCAAACTTTCATCAGTTTGGCAATCAAACATAACTACAAAGTTATCTTCAGGTGATATCTGGCGCAAACGCTGCATGTGTCCATCTGCGTCAGATCGACTACGGAAACGAGCAATAATCTGACGCTGTGTGTCAGGAAGCAAACGGGCTATTACCCACGAATTTAGACGATTTTTGTAGGCAACAGTCTGGGTACTGCTCTTAGGTTCGTTGCATTGTGTATTTTGTGTCATGATTAAGTTATCAATAATGTGTTTGACAAAGGGCGTTAGTGACTCTCTTGGTGGGGATACACTGACGCCTTACCTCATTGAAAGATTTAACTCTATATCACAATATTTGTCAATTGTCAATTAGTGTCATTAACCAAGGCTATACATGTACACAGGGAAAATGCATAAGATAATCAAGTTTTGAAGTAGCACTTAGACTAAGTACAACTGGTAGGGAAAATAGAGTTTGCATGTGCAGGGCTTACGAAATAAGCAAAAGAGACCTTTATCCAATGTTTGTGTGATGTATCACATAGGTATTTGTCTTTAATACATAGCAAAGAATTATGAGACAAAAAGAAAAATAAGGAAGAAAAAATTCTACCTATATTTTGTGAACTTAATTTATGGTGTCCACTTTATATATTCCTATTTTGGAAAAAGATTCAGGAACACCCAAGCAGAAGATTTAGTTCGTGTTTCCGCTTACGTGATTTGTATCAAAGCACAGAATTTGAACTAGTGCAAGTAGTAAATGAGTCATTATCAACTAAAAATATGCTATAAATATGCCACTTTGTAAACTGCCCTTTTTCGCGTAAATGTATGGGCAGTCTTCAAAAATTATCATTACACCACCTATGTAAATGGACTAAAAGGAGAGTCTGTCGAGTTCATCAAGTTTTGAAATAACCACAGCAATTCCTAAAAATATGTCTTTAATCCCTAAAGATAAGGCTCATATTCACAGTTTTGGCAAAATGGCAACTGAATAAATTTCCTGCCACTTATCATGTAATGAAACGTTCTAGTGAAATGGCAGCGCAGGCTCAAACCAGCTTCCACAAGCATGATTTATTCATGCTGTGGAATTTTTAAGAATTGCAAGCAAAAATTAATATGGGAGAAGAAATAGCAATTTCTCTAAAAAATATCTCCAAGTGCTTTAAATGCTATATTCATCCTGTCGATAGGCTCAAAGAAATTTTTTTACCTGCTAGAAGTAGAGCTAAGGAATTTTGGGCATTAAAAGATATAAATTTAGAGATTCCAAAGGGTGAAACAATAGGAATTGTGGGTAAAAATGGTTCTGGTAAAAGTACCTTATTACAAATTATTGCTGGAACTTTAACACCTACTACTGGTGAAGTGATAGTCAATGGTCGTGTGTCAGCATTATTAGAGTTAGGAAGTGGATTCAATCCAGAATTTACTGGTAGACAAAATGTATTTTTTAATGGCAGATTGTTAGGATTAAGCCAGAAAGAAATTGAAGATAGATTTGAAGCAATAGCTAGTTTTGCTGATATTGGAGATTTTATTGAGCAACCAGTTAAAACTTATTCGAGTGGTATGTTTGTCCGCTTGGCATTTGCCGTAGCAGTTAATGTTGATCCAGAAATTTTAATTGTTGATGAAGCGCTAGCAGTAGGAGATATAGTATTTCAACATCGCTGTATGCGCCGGATGCGAAGTTTGATGGATTCTGGAGTCACAACATTATTTGTATCTCATGACTCTGGAGCAGTAAAAACATTGTGTAATTCAGCAGTGATGATTCATGAAGGTAAAATTTACTTTTCTGGAGTACCTAATGCTGTCATCATCAAATATATGAAACTGGTTACAGAAACAGAGTTAGGAACAGTCACTAAAAAAGAGTATTTACCTAACAACCAAATTAATCAGCAAAATTTAATCGCAAATCAGCCTGCTCGTAGAGGTAATCGTAAAGCATTAATTAAAAATATCCGATTATTAAACCAACTAGGAGAAGAATTAGCAGAGACACCTACTCTAGGATTTAACGAACAAGTTACATTAATTCTTGAACTTCATGTTTGTGAAGTATTACAAGCATGTATAGTTGGTTTTTTTATCTGTGATAGAAATGGTAATGAATTAATTGGTAGTAACACCTTTGAAGAGAATTCTCCGATTGGTAAATTAGAGCCAGGAGAACAGTTAAAAATAGAATTTAAATTTCGTCTGCCATTACGTCCGGGGTCTTATAGCTTAACTGTAGCAGGTGCAGAAAACTATACAGCGATGTCATTTGATTGGATTGACAATGCAATGGTTTTTCAAGTGCTTCCTCCTAATACAGGTAAACGCATTCATGCTTTGGTAAATCTGCCTATAAGCGTCCAAGTATCACCACAGAAACTAACAGAAATCAGAAAATAGAAACTATCTTTTTATGATTACTAAATTGGAGAAAGATTATCCTTTACTGCCAAATATTACTGTAGAAAGTTTAGATGAAAATAGTAGTTTAAAAAAAATGCTCCGTTGGGTAGGAGAAAATAAGCATATAATAGATTTTGGTTGTGCTACAGGTTATTTTGCTCGATTGCTTAGCAGTAAAGGTTGCCAAGTCACGGGCATTGAAATCAATGCAAAAGCTGCCAAAATTGCTGAGCAATATTGTGAAAAAGTTATTATTGCGGATTTGGATTTTGTTAACTTAAAAGATATATTACCAGAAGAAAGATTTGATATAGCTGTATTTGGAGATGTTTTAGAACATCTGCGTAACCCTTGGAAAGTACTAGAAGAGACTAGGGAACTATTACAGCCAGGAGGATACGTAATAGCCTCTATTCCTAACATTGCTCATGGAGCAATCCGTTTAGCTTTATTACAAGGAAAGTTTGAATATACAGAACTTGGTATTTTAGACAATACACATTTAAGATTTTTTACACGTCAAAGTGTTACAGAATTATTCGAGAGTTCTGGATATTTTGTTGATACTTGTGAACAAATAAAATTACCAATTTTTTCTGGTTCAGACTGGATACCTCATATAGATAAAAATCAGGTTGATATTAGTGTGATTAATGCGATTGAACAAGATGAAGATGCAGATACATTGCAGTTTGTCCTACGGGCATTTCCTTTAAGTTTGGATGGTAAATATTCATCTTTATATCAACAATATTCTCAATTATGTGAAGAACATAATAATTACCAAAATCAACTTAAAGAAATGTATGCCGAGTTGAAGCGATCGCACTTTGCTTTAGAAGAGCAACAAATTCAGTTAGAAAAAACTCAAACACAACTAGAAGAAGTACAAAATCAACTGCAACAAGCACAATATCATTTACAAGAAATTCAGCAACAATGGCAAAGTACACAAACTCAGTTATACCAAGCTCATACAGCCTGGGAGCATTGCCAAAACATTATTAAAGGAATGGAAAGTAGTAAATTTTGGAAACTTCGTCAAGCTTGGTTTCAACTCAAAAAATCTTTTATTTCGCCAAAGTAAACTCAGCGATGATTAAGACAGAGCAACATTCTCAATTGCTATTAGAACAAGTCATTTTGAACTCACGTCACTCAGAATTATTGGCAAATCAAACAGAATTAAATACTAATTATTTACAGAACAGCTTGATATTAGAACATCATACAAATAATTCTGAAAAAAACTTTTACGAATCAACTAAAATAGCACCAAAACCACTCAAAATCAAGGATGTAAATTTAACTATAGATGAAAAAAGATTATTATATATCTCTCGTTTACAAGCAGCACAGTTATGTGAAAAAATGGGTAATTTACCCTGGGATATAAAATCAAACTCTGCATATGAACTGTGCGAAAAACCATCTATATCAGTGATAATTACACTGTATAACTACTCAGAATATATTTATGAATGTTTAGAAAGTGTTTCTCAAACAGATATCATTGATATACCAGGAGGTATTGAAGTATTAGTTATTGATGATTGTTCGACAGATAACTCAGCTAATTTAGTTTTAGAATATTTGCAACAATCTCAATTGCCAATCTGTTTGGTTAGCAAATGGTTTAATACTGGCTTAGCAGATGCTAGAAACGTAGGATTGAAACTAGCTCGTTCCCCCTATATTTTTATATTAGACGCTGATAACTGGATTTATCCGAATTGTTTATCTGTGCTTTTTGAGAAAATTAACTCTTCTCGATATGCTGCTGTTTATAGTGAAATCCAAAAATTTGATCACCAAACCAAGCAAGAAATGAATCGGATTTCTTGCTATGAGTGGGATATATATAAGTTAGTGAAACAGCCATACATAGATGCTATGGCTATGTTTGATAAAAATATATTACTAAAACTCGGTGGATATTCTACAGAATTAATTGAATATGGTTGGTTTGGATGGGATGACTATGACCTCTGGCTCAAAATAGCTCAATCTAACTACTCATGTAAACTTATTCCTACAGTACTTAGTCGCTATAGAGTACATGCTGAGTCAATGATTAATACTACTAACAAGTATGCACTGAATCTAGCTAAATATTTTTGTCACAAATTTGTTAAATTAGCTAATAAATATTATACCTCAGATATGTTGTTTGGCTTTCCTAAAAGTGAAATTTATCTTGAATTAAATCTCTCTCCTCCACAAACTCAAAATCATTTTATCTTCCAAGAACTACAATGTGCTTATGCTCAAATTGCAGCAATGGAATCAAGTAAGTTTTGGAAGTTAAGAAATCAGTGGTTTAAACTGAAAAAACTTTTAGGTTTAGTGAAAGATGTTGAAATTATTTAGATGTTGTTTCAATACTTTTATAAGTTTCTACATTAATTTATAAATTAGTAGATTTTGTAATTTCAATGCCAAACTATAGAGTATCAGCTTATATAACTGCTTATCAAGAAATAGCAGCACTGAATAAAACTATCACAGCCATCACAAAACAGTCATATCCAATTGAAAAAATCTTAATAATTGATAATTCTCAAAATCAAATTATCACTGATAACAGGTATGAGAAAATTATTGTAGATTTTCATCCTGAAAATATTGGAGTTGCTGGAGGATTAAAAATTGCTGTTGACTGGGCTATCCAACAAGGTTATGATTTTCTTTGGTTGTTTGATCAAGATAGTGAACCTAATTCTAATGTTTTAGAAACACTATTAACTTATTACCAAGATTTATCTAAATATAAAAATATAGGAATTATTGCTCCAGTCATATTTGATATTAATACAAAGCAAGAATTTCCTGGCTGTGTGTTTCAAGATTATAAGCTTGTGCCTCTCCCTGGAGTTGCTGCTATTCAGAATTTCTATCAATGCGATGCTGTCATTACTTCTGGTTCTCTCGTAAATATTAATACAGCTAAATGTATTGAACCACCAAAAGCAGATTTATTTTTAGATGCGGTAGATTATGCCTACTGTATGAACTTCCGCAATCAGGGATATGAAATTATTGTTGTTAAAAATGCGATGATGAAACATCGTATCGGAAATTACTCTTTAGTTAAAGATAGATTGAAAAAAGATATAAATACATTCAGCACTTTTATTTGTTCTCCCTCTCGCTATTACTATGCTTGTAGAAATCATACGTTTTTGGAAACAAGGCTTGTAGCAAAAATTAAGTTGTATCGCTCAATAGCGTACAGGATAAAATTTTTAATTATGATGATGCAGAGAATTATCCGCTATGAACCAGATTTGATATTGTTGAAACTATGGGCTTGTATTGTGGGAACTTTTGATGGTTTTCGTGGCAAGTTGGGTAAAACTTGGTAAACAATCAGTGTTCATCTGTTTACCCTCCGGGAAGCCGCTTACGCCTCTACGTTTTTTCTTTACTCGACTTCATCGTCAACCCACCATATTTTTTATTAATCGACTACCGATACACACCGATAGACACAGATGGATTATTTGTGTGGATTGAGTTTTTTTGTTCATATAGTTTCTCTAAAAATAATGGTTAATTTACATTAGACTTAAGTGCTGGCTATCATCCCAATTTATAAAACAGTCTGTAAAATAAATACAGCGATCGCACTTAATCCATCACCAAATTCGGGAATCAAAAATAGCATCATTAAAGCAAATAATCCAAAATAGGTATATTGCAGTGATTTTAAAGTAGGGAATATTTCGCTGAAGATATAAAAACCATCTAAAGGTGGAATAGGTAAGAGATTAAACAAGAAAAGCATCAAATTAATGTGTGCTGCCATGTAAAGGAATTGAAAACTCAAAAACTCTATGTACGTAGAACTAGCAAGTATTTTTAATAGTGCTATAAATAAAAACGCTAAACCTAAATTGCACAACGGCCCTGCTACGGATACTAAAATATTACCTAATCTTTGTGAACGAAAATTAGCAGCATTTATTGGCATTTTCCCCCAAGCAATACCAGCTACACAAAGAAATATAATTGATTCCCAACCCATATGTACTAAAGGATTAAGAGTGATATGTCCTTGTTTACGGGGAGTGTCGTCTCCTTGACTCAAAGCAACTAAACCATGAGCAAGTTCGTGTAAACTAATTGAGATGATGACAATGATCACCACTCTCAAAAATACTATTGGACTAACAATTAGTGTTTCAAGAAACATAGTTTAAAGCTACTACTGATTAGCTTGTTTTTGAGAGTTTAAATTAGCAGGGTTAATATTAATCAATGGCAAACTATCATTACCACCCATGACTGTTGGGAAATGTCCATCCCATTTTTCTATTGCTTGCTTTTGCAACAACTCCGGGGTTAAAGTTAGTCTTAGTAATTTCTGTGCTTCTGCTTGACCTTTAGCACGGTTGATGTCTGCTTGTGCTTCTTGGGTTGCTCGTTTCGCAATAAATTCTGCCTGTTTAGCTTCTTGTTCAGCTATTTGTTTAGCTTCAATCGCCCGACTAAACTCTGGAGAAAAAGCAAAATTTACTAAAGAAACATCATCAACAATTACACCGTAAGTAGCAAGACGAGATTTTAAATCATTATCAATTTCTTGTTTTAATTCTGTTCTCTTGGTGATGATTTCTTCTGCTGTTTTTTTAGCAGTAGCTGCTTTCAAAACTTCAGAGACTGCGGGAGTCATAATTCCCACAAGAATTTGTTCATTATCTCCAACTTGTTGAAAAACTTTATTTATTCGTGTGGGATCTATATGCCAATTTACAGCAAGTTCAGTTGTGACTTTCTGCAAATCACGAGAAGCAGCATCGGCTTTAAAACTATTTTGAGCAACTCGAACATTTAGTTTTCTCACAGATGTGATGACTGGTACAATTGGATGGATACCTTCATCTAACACCCTGTCTTGAACTTTACCAAATTGCATGACAACACCCCTTTCTCCGGCGTTCACAATAGTAAAGGGGCGGAAAATAAATGCCAAGATCAATACCATCACTCCTCCACTCAAATAACAATTAAGTGAGAAGTTTCTTTCTATGTTTCTTCTGTTGCTATGCATACTTGTGTTATTCCCAGTAAAGTATGTTTAAGTAATGGGAAATATTTAGTCAATGAGTGGTAAAGCACTCACAACATACATCGCCAAACTTATGTGGCTAACTACTAATCTGGTCAAAATAAATTCGCTATCTGCTCTTTAACAAAAAGTTACAATATTTCTAACATTAATGAATGATATTGTTAAATACACAATTTCCTTTAATGATTTCGGAAAAATCATTTTCTACCGGGTAGTAGTCATTCACCACCCAGAAAGTTAGATATGAAGATTAGTCAACGTCATGCTTGGACTCTGAGTGTAGAGGAAGCGATCGCTATTCAAGAACAAATGCAAGCTGAAGTAATTACCTCAGATCAACTCCAGCAACCTGTACAATACGTTGCTGGTGTCGATATGGGTTTTGAAGCTGATGGTACTATTAGTAGAGCAGCAGTAGCGGTGCTGAGTTTTCCGGAGTTGGAATTACAAGAGACGAGCATAGCACGCCGTCCGACATCTTTTCCCTACATTCCTGGCTTCCTTTCATTCCGAGAAATACCTGCTGTCCTAGATGCATTAGAAAAAATAAAAATTACACCAGATTTAATTTTATGTGATGGTCAAGGAATAGCTCATCCTCGAAGATTTGGTATAGCTTGCCATTTAGGAGTCATCATAGATATACCTACTATTGGTGTAGCAAAATCATTACTTGTTGGTAAACATGAAGAATTACCAGACACACGAGGTAGTTGGCAACCCTTAATACATAAAGGTGAAATAGTCGGGGCAGTGTTGCGAACCCGTGTCGGAGTCAAGCCTGTATATATTTCTAGCGGACATCGTATAAGTCTACCCACAGCAATTGACTACGTATTACGCTGCACACCAAAATATCGCTTACCAGAAACTACACGAATTGCTGACAAATTAGCAAGCGATCGCTAAGCACAAAATTCCACAAAGTCGTAAATACTCCGCGAACCTTTGCGCTGCCTTTGCGTCCCTCTGCGTTTACAAACACCATAATTTTACGCAAAGCAACACTAAGCATACTATCAAAATAAATTACTTTCTAAAGTTTCATCTAAATATGTTGTAATTAGTTGCTTGCACCTGCCTTATCGTGTTAGGAATCGCACAGGGAGGAATTGTATATAAAATATAGGTTTTGGGGGGAGAACAATGAACGCACTAACTTTACAATGGCAAGACGCCGGTCAAATTAAAACTCAGAAAATCCACGAAAAACAGCCAAGTAAAAATCCTGGCACTATCCGTATTGGTCGCGATCCAGTCCGGTGTGATATTGTTTTGAGTCATCCTACAGTATCAGGCTTACATGTAGAAATCTTTTTTAACGCTCAGCAGCAGCGTTTTTTAATGAAAAATTTGCGTGAACAAAACCCTCCCCTTGTAGATGGGCAGAAACTCGTTCAAGGTGAAATACCTCTAAGTGAAGGTAGCATTATTTATTTAGGACAACAACTACTTAAAGTAACAGAAGTTTCTGTTCCAGGAGGTAGCACCGTACCACCAACTATTTTGACACCGCCACAACCACAAGCTACCAATCCTCCGCCAGTACCTGTTGCACAACCACAGGTACATCCTAATTATCACCAACCTACACCACAGCAACAACCACAGGTACATCCCAATTATCACCAGCCCACACCACAGGTCGCAGCACATCATCACCATCATCCAGTCACACCCGGCGTGCAACAGCAAGCACAACCACAAGGGGTTTATGGATTGCAATGTCCCAGATGTAAAAAACTTTCTTCGTATAAGGACTTGCTACTAGGCTGTCAGCACTGTGGTCATTCTTTGCAAGATGCCCTCAGCGTATTAGTACCACCGAGTCATTAGTGAATTGCAAATAACAATGGAGACAAGGGAGAGTATGAGGAGTGTGGGAAGTGTGGGGAGTGTGGGGAGAGAATGACTAATGACAATTGACCAATGACAAATGACTAATAACTAATAAAAACCATCACATAAGCTATATTTACTTACTTAATAAATAGAAATACTTATGAATAACGGTTCTTTAGAAATTCAATTACTCTGGCAAGACCCAGTTACAGGAGAACAACGAGAACCAAGGTTGAGAGTACCGATTGCCTTCGGTAGAGAATTTGCCCGGATGCCTGCCGAACTTAGGGGACAACCAGTAGCCCGGATGCTGTTAAATCATGACCAAGTTTCTCGCTTCCATGCCTTGATTGAGTGGGAACAAAACCAACTAGTGGTCACAGACCAAGGTAGCGTCAATGGTATCTACGTCAACGGTCAACGCCAAACACGGGCTGTAATCAATAGCGGTGATATTTTACAAATAGGTCCTTACGTCATTTCTGTAACCTTTGCTGCCTCTGTTCCAGCCAGTCCACCTATACCACCTAGTCCTCCTATTCCTTCCCCACCAGCCCCCAGTGGGAATTCTGTCATTATCTTCAACCCCAACACTAACCTTCCAGACCCTACTTTAGCTCCACAAGTAGTAACACCACTAGGTAGCAATTTCCCACCACCAATCTTTCAGCAGGAACTTGTCTCTGTTCAAGCACTTCATGCAACTGGTATGCCGGTAGATGAAACTTACTATTTAGCGATAGGAGCAGGATTAGGTAGTTTTATTTGGGTAGATTTACTAAGATTATGTGGTGTCAAAACTGACAAGATAGCGGCACTGGGTATAGATAAAGAACCTTATGCGCGTTATAAACTTCTGTGTTTGAATTCCCAAATTCCTCTACACGAAAGATTGCGTTCCAATTCTGACTCTTGTCCTGACAATATTTGGGGTTGGCCTAGCTATGCCTTGCGAGAAGCTTGGCATGACTTTGGCAAAGGCAGAATTGATCAGTCTATCAAACATCTATGGAAGGTTTTTGCTGAACCTACTTTTGCTGAAACTTATACACCCCGTGCAGGTAATGTGTTTAATTCTATAGACCGGGAGGCAAGACGTATTGGTTGGGACAAAATTTATCGGTTTGGACGAGTCTTGGCAATTCGCAAAACAGATGATGGCAGGTATTGTGTAGCCTATTCTCGTGGACGTGGGAACCATGCCTTTTATGTCAGCCGTTATTTACACTTAGCGACTGGTTATCCAGCGCTGCAATTTCTTCCTCATTTACAAGCTTATCGGGAAAGATACAAAGACTTTAGGTCGGTTGTAAATGCTTACGAAGACCACAACCATGTATACGAACTCCTTGAACGCCAGGGTGGTAAAGTCTTAATTCAAGGACGAGGAATTGTTGCTTCTCGAATTGTGCAACGCATATATGAGGCACGCAAGAGAAACCCGAATATTTCTATTTTACATTTAATGCGATCGCCAAAACCCCAAGGTAATAAATACGGTACTTCCCAGCGCATCGTCAAGCATCATATCGAATTGCAACCATTTAACTGGCCCAAAGCTTGTTGGGGTGGAGAATTACGAGAAACCCTAGAAAAAGCCAGCCCAGAGCAGCGTAAAGAATTAATATCTAACAAAGTATGGGGTGGAACCACAACTGCTGACCGCTTAGACTGGCAGTTGATCACAGAGATTGGGCTAAGAGAAGGCTGGTATAAAATTCAATTTGCTGTCGTCACTAGAGTTGAACAGGACGCTCAAAAACATCTCATTGCCTATATTCAAGACAAAGATTTTGGCGAAATTCAACTCCCTGCCGTTGATTTTATTATTGATGCTACTGGTCTTGATGCCAAAGTCAAAGAAAGCCCTTTACTCAAGGATTTAGTCGAACATTACCACTTACCACTCAATCCTATAGGACGTTTGGCTGTGGCTAATAACTTTGAGTTAGTAGAAATGCGTAACGCTCAAGGTAAAGTTTATGCCGCAGGAGCAATTACTTTTGGTGGTCCCTACGCAGCAGTTGACAGTTTCCTTGGCTTGCAATACGCCTGTCTACGTGCTGTAGATGGTCTGGCCACCGCCCGCGCCCCCGGTGTGCATAGTCTCAACCCCATTAGTTCTTTTGGGCAATGGTTAAAGTGGGTGTTTAATCAATCGCCTTAGTAGGGGATCGGGGATGGGGTAGACAAGGGAGACAAGGAGGACAAGGAAGACAAAGGAAATAAATAACTAATGACTAATAACCAATGACAAATGACCACCAACCAACCACTAACAATTGACCATTGACTATTGACCATTGACCATTACCAATTTCCGTATTTTCTTCTATGGTTTATGAATTTCTTGTAAAGACAGTCAGTAGTAGAATACTTGGTAGCTCAATTTTAAAGTTTAATTAATCCAATCTAGAGCGGCAAAACAATTGCTATTGTCTTGTGTAAAAACTGTGTGAAAAGAAGTCATTTACAGAAAATCAGATACTCTGAAATGGTGTAGAAATGTATAGAATTCTGTAAAGATATAAAATATAGTTTTTTCAAATGCAGTTATTTTTAACACCTTCTTCCATGCAGCTGTCTACTCGACCAACCAAAAGTCAACCTTTAAAGATTGTCGCACTGGGGGACAGTTTAGTATATGGATTCGGTGATCCAGAGGGAGGTGGCTGGGTTGAACGACTACGGCGACAGTGGATGTCACCTGACAGTGCTGGTCACATCATCTATAATTTAGGCGTACGGGGCGATCGCGTCCAACAAGTCGCCCAAAGACTAGAAGTAGAGTTTCGGCATCGCGGCGAACTACGCAATCAAGTTCCAGATTTAATCATTCTCTCAGTCGGTGTCAATGATTCAGCCCGCTTAGGTCGTCCGAATAGACGCAACTATACAGACTTTGACGCTTTTCAAGCACAAATAAATTCCCTACTAGAAATGGCCCAGCAACTATGTCCTGTATTATTTGTGGGCATGACACCAGTTGATGAGTCCAAAATGCCATTTCTCGACTGCCTGTATTACAATCATACCGATCAGTATCTCTACAAAGAAGCAACTCGCATTGCCTGTCTGCAAAGAGGAATTCCCTATCTTGACATTTTCCAGAAATGGATAGAACGTGGTGAACATTGGTGGTTAAAACGTCTCAGTCATGACGGTCTTCACCCTAATACATCAGGTTATCAAGCTTTATTGGCAGATGTCACTACTTGGGAAGCGATCGCAACTTTTCAAAATAAATCCTATTCTCCAGCCTCAAATCAAGATACTATTTGACAATCAGAGCAAAAATTTTCATTCTGAGTTTTTTAATTTTTAATTCTGTAAATATGACTCCTACCTTATTAGGCCGCTGGCAAACTCGATTATTATTATTAGTAACTGTAGGTTTATTCGTATCCATACCCTTTGTAATAGGTTTAATTGGTTTCCAACCTGGCGTCATTTATTTTTGGATAATTGCCTATGTCGCCATTTTTGGAATTTTTTGGGATATAGTGTATGACCAAATTCAAAAAAAACGTTGGGATAGAGACTGGCCCGCACTATATCAACTACTATCTGGTGTTTGGGAATTTATTTTTGTAGTTTGTGGTGTTAAGTTTATTGGTTTTTTACCAACACCTGTTCCGAAAAATGAATTACCATTATTCTTAATAATTTTGCATTACAGTATTGTTTGGTTAGCAGTTTTTATTGCTTCCCAATCAATTATGCGAATTTTATTTCCTCGGTGGCGTTTTAATGGAGGGCAATGGCTTTAATAGTCAGTTATCAGTCATCAGTTAACAGTTATCAGTTTTTCCTGAATCCTTATGATTTACAATCATAGGGATTTTCTTTTTATTTATTCTACAAATTTAAATCATCATTGCTTAGAAGTTAAATTATATCAAGTCCGGCTAATTGCTTACGATATAAAACTTGGGCATTAAGCATTGGAAAATCATTAGTATCTTAATTACCAATTACCCATTACCGATAATAGTTCAGCAAATATACCCTTGCAAGTATACTTAAACACACAATAAAATCTAGAAAAATTTTAGGATCATGTCAAATCGTTGCAGCTGAAGTGAATTAAAATTTAGCAAAAGTAATACTTTTTATCAAATCAAGCTTCTTATGAGACACGCAATTCCCAGTATCAAAAATTTAGTGCAAACATCTGAAGGTTTAGTAATTTGGCTAACAGGACTTAGTGCTTCTGGTAAAACTACAATTGCTCAAGGATTAGAACGCGAACTCAGAAAACGCAATCAATTAGTTGAAGTTTTAGATGGTGATGCAATTAGAAAAAACTTGTCTAAAGATTTGAGTTTTAGTAGAGAAGACCGTAACGTCAACGTCCGTCGTATTGGCTTTGTGGCAAATTTACTCAGCCGTAATGGAGTAATAGCAATTGTTGCTGCTATCAGTCCTTATCGCGATGCTAGAGAAGAACTGCGACAGACTACGAAAAATTTTGTAGAAGTTTATGTCAATGCACCTTTAGCAATTTGTGAAGCACGAGATATCAAAGGACTCTATGCTATGGCTAGAGTTGGAGAGATTAAAGCTTTTACAGGAGTTGATGACCCCTACGAAGAACCCCTCAATCCTGATATTATTTGCTATACCGCAGAAGAAACAATAGAAGATAGCCTTGCTAAGGTAATATTTTATCTGGAACAGCAAAATTATATTCCAGCTAAACCTCTATTGGAATACAGCATTTAGAAGATGCAGCGACGCGGAGATTAGGAGATAAGGGAAATATCTTTAAAGAATGTTTGTAGTTGCATTACTAACGTAACTACAAACAATGTGTAGCTTTGATTCAGAAAGTTAGTAGTTAATTGTTACAGAAGTTCAGTTTGGTAGCTTCCCTTCTATCTTATTTATGGGTATAGGTAAAATCAACTTATGCAGTTTTGCGATAAAAACAGAAAAGAAGATACAAAAAGCGATCGCACTTTATGAGCAATAAAACTCTTGGAATAGAAAAATCTCTTTATGATTACTTACTTTCAGTATCTTTGCGAGAGCCGGAAATTTTAACTCAGCTGCGTCAAGAAACAGCACAGCACTCTATGGCCATGATGCAAATTGCACCCGATCAAGGACAGTTTTTAGCATTGCTAGTTAAATTAATTGCAGCAAAAAAAACTTTAGATATAGGTGTATTTACTGGTTACAGTTCTTTAGTAGTTGCATTGGCTTTACCAGCAGACGGTAAAGTAGTAGCCTGTGATACTGATGAAGAATATACAGCTATCGCTCGTCGTTACTGGCAAAAAGCAGGTGTAGCAGATAAAATCAATTTGCACCTTGCCCCAGCCTTAGAAACTTTAGAAAAACTCATCGCAGCAGGAGAAACAGAAACCTTTGATTTTGCTTTTATTGATGCTGATAAAAGCAACTATGACAACTACTACGAACTAGCTTTGCAACTCGTGCGCCGAGGCGGACTGATTGCGATCGATAATGTACTATGGTCAGGTCGAGTTGCAGATCCTCAACAACAGGATAATCGAACTAATACAATTCGGGCATTTAATCAGAAACTACATCAAGATCAAAGAGTGACACTTAGCATGTTAGCGATCGCTGATGGTTTGACCTTAGCAATGAAAAATTAGAATTTTTGCGTCAACCTGTAGGTGTTTTGTATAGGAGGTAAAAATTACTGGCTGAAAGTCTTGTCAATTCTGCTTTTGAACCCTCTTTTATCTAAACAGAGGTTGACGCAAAGCCTGTAACACCTATAAATCAAGGCTTTGAGGTATATTTTGCCAAATCCATATTGACAGTTCAACAGATGAAAAGCTATATTGACTCCAGGTTGACGAAACTGAACCTTGAAAACCAAATACAGAAAGGCTTCTGTGTCGAGCCGTTGCAACTTTTATTAATCCCTATTAGGGATTGAAACCAAAGTTCCGGGTAACTTGCCAGCCTTCACCCCAATTGAGTTGCAACTTTTATTAATCCCTATTAGGGATTGAAACGAAGCGAACACCAACTCCTAGGAAACCAGGTGACCGTTGCAACTTTTATTAATCCCTATTAGGGATTGAAACAAGACGCAGATGCGGCTTGAACCCGAAGAGTTGACGTTGCAACTTTTATTAATCCCTATTAGGGATTGAAACGTGAAAGAGTTCCAAGGTCAGGGCGGCTGGTAACTTGTTGCAACTTTTATTAATCCCTATTAGGGATTGAAACTGCAAAAGAATCATGGAGCACCGGTAGAGCACCGGTTGCAACTTTTATTAATCCCTATTAGGGATTGAAACAGGAGTGGGCTGCTGATAGAGCCATTGACTGGCACGTTGATGTTGCAACTTTTATTAATCCCTATTAGGGATTGAAACAGAATCATGGAGCACCGGTAGAGCACCGATTTCAGTTGCAACTTTTATTAATCCCTATTAGGGATTGAAACAGGTTACCTGTTTTCCCCTGTCTATGACTACTCATGGTTGCAACTTTTATTAATCCCTATTAGGGATTGAAACTACGTAGTTCTAGTAGCGCCGCTTGTATATGGAACGTTGCAACTTTTATTAATCCCTATTAGGGATTGAAACCTCTGGCTACTCCTCCGGGGGGAGCTTTTGCAGGAACTACAGGAGTTGCAACTTTTATTAATCCCTATTAGGGATTGAAACACTTTCCCGTCTGGAAGTATAGAGAGTACTCTGGGTTGCAACTTTTATTAATCCCTATTAGGGATTGAAACTCTGTGGTATCCGGTAGAACGTTGGCGTACACCGTTGCAACTTTTATTAATCCCTATTAGGGATTGAAACAACTTAAACAGCTCCAACTCTGTACCGTAGTCCGGGTTGTTGCAACTTTTATTAATCCCTATTAGGGATTGAAACAAGGTGTTTGTTGCCTTTTTTGAAGGGTTGGGACAGTTGCAACTTTTATTAATCCCTATTAGGGATTGAAACAAGTCGAACTAGGTAGTCAGGAAAAGCAGACAAGCGTTGCAACTTTTATTAATCCCTATTAGGGATTGAAACTAGGTAACGGGTTAGCAACTGCCCTAGCTTTCACAGGCATAGTTGCAACTTTTATTAATCCCTATTAGGGATTGAAACATGTGTCACTATCACTTTGTTAAGTCAACTGAAACGTTGCAACTTTTATTAATCCCTATTAGGGATTGAAACATACTGGGCTAGTCGTGGTAACATTCGGGCTAAAGTTGCAACTTTTATTAATCCCTATTAGGGATTGAAACAACACGTGACAAAGAGTATGCCCGGAAAGTAAAGGTTGCAACTTTTATTAATCCCTATTAGGGATTGAAACATCCCTACGATACCACCCCATGCGGCAGTACCGTGTTGCAACTTTTATTAATCCCTATTAGGGATTGAAACATATAGGTAACTAGTTATACAAAATGAGTACATGTTGCAACTTTTATTAATCCCTATTAGGGATTGAAACCTGTAAGTCGTAGTACTGTGCCGTTTCAGCAGTAAGTTGCAACTTTTATTAATCCCTATTAGGGATTGAAACAGCCAGACTCCCTGTCTATCACTTTCTTCAGAAGTCGTTGCAACTTTTATTAATCCCTATTAGGGATTGAAACTCCATCCAGAAGGCGCTGGTTTTTCCTGTAGGGTTGTTGCAACTTTTATTAATCCCTATTAGGGATTGAAACGACCTGTACGATGCTACTTGGGAAGACATACGTAACGTTGCAACTTTTATTAATCCCTATTAGGGATTGAAACTGGGTGTTGAAGGTAGAGTGATGATGACTATCCACGTTGCAACTTTTATTAATCCCTATTAGGGATTGAAACCTTTTATGTCGTCATCAGTTAGCCCATCGTCTAAAACGGATACTGACTCAACTTCATCTCCGGATATCATCTGGACGGTAGCCACTATGTGGCCAAAGCAAGAGAGATAGCCACTTTGTGGCAGTCCTGCTACGTAGTAGCTACATACAAAGAAACATATCCCAGATAGTATCTTTCTGCCCTCGGTTCTTGTCGTCCCAAGGGTTACAGACAAAGGAGTCACCGTTACTTAAGACAACTTGTACTTCTTCAGCATCTGTATAGTCGTCGTCTTCTAGTCCATCATCCAGCACCGATACACTATCCACACCCACTGATACGTTGTGAGGGTTTCCGTGGATATCATATATCAAAACTTCTATAACTGGTAGCATGGTTACTTTTTACTTTCCTTAGTATCTTTCTTTAAGGATAACATATACTGGTAACTTTTGTCTATCTTATCATGTGCATCTTTAAGGTACGTGTTAACCTGCTCCATGTTGCAACTTTTATTAATCCCTATTAGGGATTGAAACTAGTCAACTAGCCTTCTTTATAGAGGAGACTAGTGTTGCAACTTTTATTAATCCCTATTAGGGATTGAAACATGGGTACAGGGAAGACCAGAGCAGTGGTGAAGCTTGTTGCAACTTTTATTAATCCCTATTAGGGATTGAAACTAGTACGGCTTGTTGCTCATCAAGTACCGTGATGCGTTGCAACTTTTATTAATCCCTATTAGGGATTGAAACAACAAAGGGGAGCTGATCGAGCTGTTCGTCGGGAGTTGCAACTTTTATTAATCCCTATTAGGGATTGAAACATCCCCACCCCACTCATCACTGCCGGAGTCAAGAGTTGCAACTTTTATTAATCCCTATTAGGGATTGAAACTAAATGGTTTGCAACACGACATTTTTAGATAACGAAGTTGCAACTTTTATTAATCCCTATTAGGGATTGAAACTTTTCTCCGCTTTGTTCATCAGTAGTGATGTATACATCAGTTGCAACTTTTATTAATCCCTATTAGGGATTGAAACTTGGGGTTACTCGGTATCTCCAATTTATCCAGACGTTGCAACTTTTATTAATCCCTATTAGGGATTGAAACAGGTACAAACGCAGATTTGACCCTACGAGTGATGTTGCAACTTTTATTAATCCCTATTAGGGATTGAAACGTAAAACGACTCCTCAATCCTATAAGATTGACCGCAGTTGCAACTTTTATTAATCCCTATTAGGGATTGAAACCGGATTTTCCCAACGTATACTACTGTTGTACCTGTTGCAACTTTTATTAATCCCTATTAGGGATTGAAACGGTGTGGCTGTAGCTGGATTCATGGCCCTGAAGGTTGCAACTTTTATTAATCCCTATTAGGGATTGAAACAACTTGCAGCAACGCATAAGGGCATACAGAACAGGGTTGCAACTTTTATTAATCCCTATTAGGGATTGAAACTGAATAAACTGAAGGTACCGTATAACCCCAGCTGATGGTTGCAACTTTTATTAATCCCTATTAGGGATTGAAACACGCCCTAGCTATTTCAAATTTCTCTCGGTAATTCGGTTGCAACTTTTATTAATCCCTATTAGGGATTGAAACGTATTTTCCCAGTTTGCAAAAATATCACAGTTCAATGAGAGGTTGCAACTTTTATTAATCCCTATTAGGGATTGAAACTAGATGAACACTTCTATAAGTGAAAACTTAATTAAGTTGCAACTTTTATTAATCCCTATTAGGGATTGAAACTTCGCTTCACTACGAGTTACACCCCATGCCTCTGGTTGCAACTTTTATTAATCCCTATTAGGGATTGAAACTTATTGGGGTATGATTCAGAGCATTACCTACCAACGTTGCAACTTTTATTAATCCCTATTAGGGATTGAAACCAACACCTGAGACTGACCTTGAAGTTAAGAACCGTTGCAACTTTTATTAATCCCTATTAGGGATTGAAACAAACAATTTATTACGAATGCATAGTTGATGTCATCGTTGCAACTTTTATTAATCCCTATTAGGGATTGAAACTAAAACCCCTGATTCAGACCAAATCTTTGTTAGCTTAAGAGGTTGCAACTTTTATTAATCCCTATTAGGGATTGAAACAGCAGTTTATTAGTGAAGATGAAGTAGTAAGAATGTTGCAACTTTTATTAATCCCTATTAGGGATTGAAACGGGGTAGGCAATGACGAAAAGCCTTTTGCGCTCGTGCGGTTGCAACTTTTATTAATCCCTATTAGGGATTGAAACTTCATCGCAAGCGATCGCACTATTTATCTTTTTTGTTGCAACTTTTATTAATCCCTATTAGGGATTGAAACTTGATGTCGATCAAGACTGGTGTATATGTGTGTGTTGCAACTTTTATTAATCCCTATTAGGGATTGAAACCATATGTGCAAATTGGGGATGAGGTAGAACCAGGTCAAGGTTGCAACTTTTATTAATCCCTATTAGGGATTGAAACACTTTAGTCAAAGTGATTTCGGATACTGTGTCGTACTTAGAGTTGCAACTTTTATTAATCCCTATTAGGGATTGAAACATCTTTAGCAAAGGTTAAACCTGAGGCAACCAGATGGTTGTTGCAACTTTTATTAATCCCTATTAGGGATTGAAACCTTTGCAGATATCACGCTCCAAGAACTACTTGACTGTTGCAACTTTTATTAATCCCTATTAGGGATTGAAACCCTTATCGTGCCGGTAGACGACCTGCGGCGGTACGTTGCAACTTTTATTAATCCCTATTAGGGATTGAAACAATGCTGCTTCTGGCTTAACAATTGAGGAGATACGTTGCAACTTTTATTAATCCCTATTAGGGATTGAAACTTGGAACCCCTATGCGATCGCTCTATGTATTATGTTGCAACTTTTATTAATCCCTATTAGGGATTGAAACAAAACCTCCAGCCTGGTAGCTTTGGGATGCTGGTTAAGTTGCAACTTTTATTAATCCCTATTAGGGATTGAAACCGGTTTTAACGCCTGACCGATTCCACAGGTTAAGTTGCAACTTTTATTAATCCCTATTAGGGATTGAAACCGTTCACGCAAAGATTTTCATTACAAAACCGCTCGTTGCAACTTTTATTAATCCCTATTAGGGATTGAAACAGCAAAGCTTTAACGGCAAAAAACCAAGCAAGGAAGAGGTTGCAACTTTTATTAATCCCTATTAGGGATTGAAACCTGATGTTCGTGGGGAAGCTGAGGGCTGGTGGAGAAAAGTTGCAACTTTTATTAATCCCTATTAGGGATTGAAACTTTTACGAATCGTGGCGTAGAACGGCTATAAACTGGGTTGCAACTTTTATTAATCCCTATTAGGGATTGAAACCGGTTGTGTTTCTACCTTCCCAATTTTTGTAAGGTTGCAAGTTGCAACTTTTATTAATCCCTATTAGGGATTGAAACAAATATTCCCAATACAAACTTGTCTGTAAAAGTCGTTGCAACTTTTATTAATCCCTATTAGGGATTGAAACAGCGTGATTGGAGATACCTCTGGCATTGCCATCGGTTGCAACTTTTATTAATCCCTATTAGGGATTGAAACGGTTGACAATTACTTCTTTCCCTCATCGTACCATGTTGCAACTTTTACAGCAGATTTCATCTGAGTGAGGTACTTCAAGGGGCGACAAGCGAGCTAAAGTGCTTGCTGTATAAGTTTCATAGCCCTTAAACCTCGCTGATAATATGCTTGCTTATTGCGAATGGAACTAACCAGTTCCTCGACCCATGCTTGACCAAAATGCCAAGCAACTATCCAATTTTGACCATATAAACCTATCCAAAAATTACTGTGTCGTTTAGAGGTTCTACTTTTTTCTTGTGTGCGACAAATATAATACCAATTCAAAAAATGTTTGCGACAGATAAGGCATTGAGGATGAAGTCATAACCAGTCAAAGAAGCAGCAATTTGAGGAGTGAGGAGAGCTAGGAGTTGAGCAACCTTGGTTTGCAGATGCTCCAGGTGATCAAATAGCTCCCATTTCAAGTCTTGCTTGAGATATTCCCAAACGCGCTCTATGGGATTCAGTTCAGGAGAATGAGCAGGCTGGAACAAAAGAACAATATTCTCTGGAATTTGTAAACGTTTAGCTTTATGAAATAAGCCGTTATCAACTTGGAGAATGTTAAGTGATTTGGGATAACAGGCAGCGAACTCGTTCAAAAATTGTTGGTAGCATTCGGTATCAACATGAGAAAACTGCCAAAATAAACTTTCCCCAGTAAGTGGTTCAACTGCTCCATATAGCCAGAACGCTTTAAATTGCCACTGCCAATCACCAATAGGCTTAACTCCGGGAAGAGTAATTTTACGTCCTTCAATGGTTTTGAGTCCAAATCGACTCTCATCTTGTACAAAATAACGAATATTTTCGTACTGGGGCAAGATAATGGCACTGTATTGAGCAATTAATTGCAAGTCATCACCGAGTTTTTTTTAAAAGACTCTAGTTTTTCTTCGTCCTGTTTTCGGTTACGCGGACGTGGGACTTTCAGCTTGGCTTTGAGCCTGTAACGTGCCAGATGATGTACAGTTGCGTACTCAGCTTGCACACCCAAGGTTTTTTCTAACCAATGTTGTATTTGTGTGTACCGTTGAAACCCACCTTCTGGTTGTTCGAGTTGTTTTTTCAAACTCGATACAGCCCAATCTGGTATTGCTCTTTTTCGACCTGAACTCGTTCCAAATTCAACAACCGCCTCAATTCCTCCTTCTCGATAATCTGCCAACCATCGATGTACTGTAGCTCGATGTTTTCCCAAGATTTTAGCAATCTCACTTACACTCATTTCTTGCCCTTTAATCAGATATAGGGCTTGTATACGTTCTTTGCTCCGAGACTGTTTTTGATGTCTGAGCAACTTCTCTAGTTCCTCGACACTATCAACTATCTCGATCTGTGTTACCCCTACCATCACATACCCTGAATGCTACTTCTGTCTATTTTTACCATCTGTCGCATTCTTTTTTCAAATTGGTATAAGATTCTTGTTTTTGAAATTTAGTTCTTTGTCCATATAACCAAGCACTCGTCATGGCCAAAGCAATTAAGAAAATTAAACGCACAAGTCTATCAGGGTTGGCTTTAGAGCCTTCAAGATTATAACCCCCTGTTTTGCAATCACCGAACATAGCTTCAATACCAAAACGCTGTTTGTAAATTTTGATAGCAGTTTCACAATCGGGTAGATTAGTTAGTAAATACCAAGGTGATGATTCTTGTTTATTTCGATATTTTCGCCTCCAATAGACTGCTAAATTAAATCTAGCAAATCCTCGTTTTTGAGTGATACTGACTCCAGAATAAAACTGTTGGATTCCCGGATAAACTTCAATACTCTTTAACGGCTGAAAGGAGCGTCTTTTTTGGCGAAAAGTGGTATCCTGTTTTTGGCGGAATACAAAGCCTACATTCTGTTTGTGCAGCCAATTTGCTAGTTCTATACTGTGAAATTCTCTATCCCCAATAATAACTAATTTGTATTTTTTTAGGAGTCGAATTACTGGACGTAATACTTTTTGCTGTTCAGTGAGATTACTGCTACCATCTTTTTCTAGTAAGCACCAATATATTGGCCACGCTCTTTTTTGGTAAATCACACTCACCATTAACACGTTATTTTCTTTCCATTGTGTTCTGTCCAGTGCGACAATCACTTGTGAGCCAGCTTTAGAAAGCCTACTAATTATTTCTTTAATGATGGGAAACCATAGCAACACTACACTCAAGGTATTCAGCTTTAGAAACCTTTGTAAATACCGTCTACGACTGTTTTGTTGTATAGGTAAAGGTAGTGTGGCTGCTAGTCTTTCTATTCTTACTTGCTTTTGATTTTGTAGTAACCACACCAACATCGAGAGCGTAATTAACTGTGATTTATTTAGATTCTTTTCTAGGAACTCTTGATAAAATGAGGGGAACATTATAGTGACGGTCTTGTTTAATGGACGAGACCGTTCTTTTTTACCATCAAACTGTCCCCCATAGATAAGTGCTTAATAGCTGCACAGTTCATTGTCAATAAGCTACATTTTTTTGAGAGTGTCTGTTACTTCAAACCCTTTACCTATAGTACTTTAGCGGGTATTGTCGCCCCCTGAAGTGAGGTACAGAAGAACCCCACCCACGCTTAGGGTTAGGGAGGGGTGTACTCCATCTAGATACAAAGCGCTGTATCTTACTTCTTAAGGAGATCATTTATCTTAGTGCCATTCAGTTTCTTCTCTCAAACACCTAATTATCAACGCAAACTCTAAGCAAAAAACACTGTAGTATCCATTGGCATTTCGCCGCCAATGCGCTCAATCTTACCCTGACAGCAAGCACAAAGAAAATAGAAGCGGATGCTGTCTTCATCGGCTTTAATGAATTTTGCTAGCCGCGCCCTCAGTTTAGCATACTGGGTTTCAGTTAGGTTGCACTCAAACACAGAATACTGCATCCACTGTCCATAAGACTTGAGAACTTTGTGGATTTTGGTACGACGTTTATCTTCTGGGATATCGTAACTGACAACAATAAACATGGGAGGTGGGGAGGTGGGGAGTGTGAGGGGTGTGAGGAGTAGTAAACCACTAACTACTAATGTACAGACGCGATTAATCGCGTCTCTACTAACTACTAACCAGATTTATTACTTCATTACCAATGGCGGATATTTTTCAATTTCGCCCATGAGGTATTTTGCAAGTAATCTTGCTTGTATTTCAAAAGATTCTTGATAAGTGTATTGCTTTTGCATGACAGGATGTTTAAACTTTGTTTGCTTCTTTTCTTGATATAGTCGTAAAAATTTATGTAAGCCTTCTTTAGTAAGAGAAACAGCATTACTGACTGGTTCGGTAATAAAGTCTGTAGGTACAAGAATGCGACGATTGATTGCTGCTAATACTACTGCATCGACAATTACAGGACGAAATTCTTCCATTAAATCTAGTGCTAAAGATGGTCTGCCATAACGCTCTGTATGTAAATATCCTAAATATGGATCGAAGCCAACAATATTAATTGCACCCTGCACATCATGACGTAATAATGCATAGCCCAAACTTAACAAAGAGTTGACTGGATCAGTGGGAGGACGACGGTTGCGAGTGTGGAATTGAAAATTCTCAACGCGAATAAGTTGATTAAAACAACTAAAATACGCGGCACTACCTGCACCTTCTAAACCCCGAATAGAATCAATAGATGTAGCTTGAGCGAGATTTGCGATCGCACTTTCTAACTGAGTGATACCAGCACTTAAATTCAGTTCTGTATATCGGCGTTGTGCTTGTAATAAACTTTGGCGATAGTTCTTTAACTTTCCTCTCACAAATCCTTTGCTAACATGAATCGCTTGTGTTGATTCTCCCATAGCTTTCCACTGGGCAGAACGTAAGAAAATATTCTTACTCATTTCTGGTTCTAAACGAGCAATATATTTACCCTTATTTGTCAAGAAAGTTAGAGGAATTTTGTAATTAACTAATTCAGCAATCGTAGCAGGAGAAATACTTGCTCTTCCCATAACTACCAAACCATCAATTTTGATTAAAGGCACATCTAAAATTGTTTTTTTCTCATATTTAACGTTAAGCCTTTCATCAACTTTACCGATAAAAGCATCTTCTTGTGTAATATATACTGTACCCATGATTGATTTTAAAATTATGTGAAGGAATTAGAGGCGGGGAGATGGGGGGCTAGGGGTCCCCACTTTGTGGGGTTGGGGGGCGATGGGGAGTGTGAGGAGTGTGAGGAGTAAACTACTAACTACTAACTTAAATATCTTCTTGATACCGCCTGACTTTTTCTGCTACTTGTGGTAAACATTGGTTGTAAAAACTGCATCCTTGGCAACGTTTGCTATAGGTTGCTGTTGGCATGATGCCAGTTTCTAGGAGATTTTGTACTGATTTAATTGTGGCGATCGCACTTTGTCTTAATTCCTCAGAAATCTCCACTAATTGACGCTGATGGGAATGGGCATAATAAATATATCCTGTGGTGACAGATTTTCCTGTCATCTCTTCTAAACACAACGCTTGGGCGCATACTTGTAACTCATCGTTATCCCATTCACCTTTAAGTCCTTGCTTATATTCTATGGGATACCATTCACTATTTTCTAATTCAATTAAGTCTGATTTTCCAATGAGTTGATATTTTTCGGATTTCAAATAAATTGCTCGAATTTGCCAAGTATCTTCCCGATTGCTATCACCCAAAGTATGTACACGTTCATGTAAACTTGTACCTTCAATTGTATATTGGTTATCAATAAATTCTTCTGCACAAAACATCCGCCAGCAGCGATGCGGACAATAAGCATATTGATTTAATGCCGCAATCGGAATATATTCTGTATTATTCATAAGTATTAGGGATTGAGAAACGTGGAACTCGTGGCCCTTTGGGGATTAGGGACGAAGGGACTAACTACTAACTACTAACCATTAATCCTACGTGTCATACCCATACCCATCGTTGTTTTTCGTCCAACTCCAGCATATAAAGCAAAGTCAGCTAAAGTGTTAATTTGCTTGATTTGGATGGGTTCAGCTTCTCCCAAAATCCGATAATTAACTTCTCCAACAATGCCAATAAATTTACTGCGAGAGTCTGCTAAGATTTCTGTATGAATGTTGACAAAACTGGGAAATATAGGATCAAGAAAAAGATTTGCAAACTCAATACCACTATATTTATTCCAGCGCCCTAGTAAAGAATTAAATACGCATTCTCTCGTCGGGAGAGTGGTATCATACTTTCCTTGGCGGAAGGCGGTGGGTGTGGTGAAGGTAAGGGAAATTGTGCGATCGCTCTCACTTGCTTGCTCATATAATTGCTTGTAAGTACAAGCATTAGCCCAAGGTTGAGTTGATTGGGGAGTACCGAGAATACTAGTAATGTACAAATCCGCAGAACCCAAGTGCCAACCATGTTCGGGATTAATATTCAGCCAAAGTGGGGTGAGTTGGCTAAAAAGAGTGTCGTCTAATAGGGAGATACGCCACCAACAGGGAGTACCTGGGGGAATGGGTTTATCTTGTTGCCATTGCAGAGTGTAATTTTTTTGGTTTACATATCCTCGCTTGCCACTACCATTGCCTGTATAACTTGACTTCACTTGTAAAGGGGAAAGAGTAAAAGCTTTGTCGGCGGTGGAGTCGTGGAGTAAGTCACCCAAACTTCTATCAACCGAACTCACAAGATTTAAAAACAGTGCGTGGTAATGTCTACCAGTCAGATAATTAGGATAGATGGGAGACTTGGGAATGAGATTCAGAACAAGACTGTGTGGCATGAGATGCTTCTAAATTGGAAAAAATCACTAAAGGGGAAGACAAATGATTATTGACAATTATGATGCAGCAGTTGCCTTGACAGAAAAATTGCAAGCAAGCTTACCAATTAAAGCACGGGCGGGAAAAGAGTTTCTAAAAACCTTAAAACAACGAGGAGAAGCAACTGATCCGGATCAAGAGTTTTTGATTGACTCCGTGAACTATTCCGGCGATATGGGTGGGATTATGTGCGCCTTAGCATCCAATACAGAAGAAAAAGAACGTTATGTCGTCTCCATTACTCATCTCATTATTGATCCTAATCATCCCCTTGCTGCTGAAGTGCAGAAATACCAACGCCAGCGTACTCGCAAACTAATGCCGGAACATCAAGAAGGTTTTAGTGCAGAGTTGCTGGCGCAAGCATCAGCGAAGAAAAGAAAACGTACTTCGGGTTTTGGGAAGTGATTAATTTCTAACCAGCGATAAACACTTCATCATCTGGGAGACGTAGCTGTTTAAATTTCATAGCCATTGTTAAGATTCCTGACAAGCCTGAAAAAAATCTATATTCTTTCTCCGCGTCATTGCAAATAATTGCTATTAGGTAAGAAGTAATTCCTTGCCTGTTTAACTGAAAAATTACAGAAGCGTTTGTTCTTGGGCAAATAATTACGCCTGGTAAAAGATGTTTGTTTAAAGCTTTTATTAGGGGCGTTGGGTGTATTGCCCCTCCAGCGCTACGGATAATTTGACAATTTTTGAAGGCTGTTAATTTGTTAAGTTGTGTACTAATAAACTCTTGCCAAGTATCATGATAACGTAGTCTAAAACTCAATTGATAGGTTTCAGTAGCACGGCTGGTTACTTCAATATAGTCACCATTTTGGGCAAATTCGTAATAGCGCAATAGATGAAAAGGATCTAATTGAGTTACTTCCGATTCATCTAGCACTAAACCATGAGGATCACAAATGGGAAGGCTTTCAAAAAGACTATAGCGAAAACTAAATAATGGGGCATAGCTTGTACTAAAAACTTCAGCAAATTCTTTTAAATGCGCTAGTGCTTCATCATCTTCTTTAAACAGGTCTTCGTACGCGTCTAAAGTTGTACGTCCAGCTTGTAAATCATCCCAATCTTCAGGGAATTTAGTTTTAATAAATGTTCGGACAAAAGCCTGGCCACCTTTGATGTATTTCCAGTCTTTTTTTAATTTTTCTAGAGACTCTTTAGCTATAGTTTCAGCACCCCGTAAAACTTTCATTCTGTGGCGATAGTATTCCCAAGTACGATTTCCTCCCAAAACTGATTTTAAAGTCTCAAACAGTTTAGAAATTAATTCAGCACCTCCTAGATTTTCAAAAACTTCTTCCAATTCCAGTAAAGGACGGGCAATTTCTAGAAATGCTTCTGAACGCCAGTAAGCTGTTAAAAAAGGCTTATCCAGACAGGGAAGTGTATCAAGTACATCTTTTAGTGCTGTACGTCCTCTAGTGGTATTAAGAGAAGTTAAGCCTTCTTCCCAAGCGTTAGCAGGTAAGTAAGCAATAGCCTCTGAGTCAACGTTAGTTTCAGTTTTACCTAAAACACGCCCTACTCTACCAATTCTCTGCCAAAATGCGGCGCGATCGCGTGCCGAAAAAATTAACCAGTCTAAATTTTGTCTTGTTGGTTCAGGATTTCTTTCAAAGTTAAATCCTACATCTACAGTGCTAGTAGCCAATATTATTTGACATTGCATAGCCTTTTGTCTATCTGGTTTGGGTGCAGGGCCTGTAATGCGTCCGATATAATCAGTAAGTCCTTGATTGTCCAAAACTTTTTTGAGAAGATTAATATTATCGAGAGAATCAAGAATTACCGCACCATTCTCATTTGGTCTTTCTCGCAAACGATGGACAACTTCTGTTGCTAACTCTGCTATCCACTCTTCCTTACTATCTGGTTGGGGTCTTAATTCCAAATTCACTGCTGTTTGTGATGGTAAAAGATTATTATTACCTGCTTCTCCATCAATTCTCGCTATCTTCACACCAGCCTGTTTCAAATTTTCCAATGCTAATTCACAAGCTGGTTCTGGTGTTGCTGTCAGCAACACTACCTTACGTCCATTTTGAAAAAAGCGAAAAACGTGAGAATAGGCAAGATAAAACAGCATTCCTACTAGCTGTTTAGCATCGTAGAGATGAAATTCATCAAAAATGACTGTAGAAAATTTGGTGTAAAAGCCAGCAGCAATATTACCTTTATCTAGCTTGTGATATGCAAAGAAAGTTGCATAATAGAAAATATCAGGATTTGTGACCAAGAGAATTGGTGTGTTTGCCCCCACATCATCAAAAACTGTTGTGGGATTTCGCAAAACATTATATAGTTTTTCTCCTGAACGTCTGCCGACTTTCTCGTTAGGCCAGCTTTTAACATCTTTAGCCGAAGCAGCTTTCACAACATGAGGTAAATTAGCATCCTGTACAAACTGTTTTGCTGCTTCTGTTTGTTGTTCAATTAAAGCATTAGTTGGAGCAATGTAAACAGCACTTTTATTCGGCTGATGTTTTAATACTGCTAATCCTGCTTTGGTTTTACCTGTGCCAGTTGGTGCTAAATCAAGGATAATATCTGCATCTTTTGATTGTTCAAATACATCTAGTTGATGTTGTAGTGCATTCTTGATAAATGGTATTTTATCTGTTGATGCACAAGCTGAAATACTACGAGGTTCCAACCTAATAACTAATTTTTGATTACTCATTGCTACTCTCTACCGCAAAAATGTAATCCTGCTGGTACAATCATTTCTCCAACCTGCCAAGCAGCACCTCGAAAACGCAGATTTTTAATGATAGGTGCAGGTGGAATAGAAATTAAATCGAAAGCTAATGTTTCTATTTGCTGTGGTAAATCAGCAGCATTTAGATAATATTGACTTTGATATTCACCTTCTGGTAGTGAAGTTACTGGTAATTCATTTAGTACATTCACTTTGACTTTACTCATGAATTTACCAATGCGAATATAAGCAGGTAATTGATGATTTCCAAATACTAAAGTTTGGAATTTATTACCGCGTTCAATCATTCGCAATCTTCCAGTTTGGGGAAAATTACTTGGTCTGAAAGAATTTGGTTTTTTCCCTTGACGTTGTAATGGTAAATCTTCTCTTGCTGTCGCTACCCGGTTATTAGTCATTGCATACCAATAAGCATCAGAAAGAGCATTGAAACGTTCAAATCTAAATGTCACTCTGCCAATGGGTGAAGCTGGTAAAATATAAAAATCCTGTGCTATTGGTTGTAAATCTTCTTTGTAGGTTGGTCGTCCTGTAGCCTGCCCTTGGAGGCGATAGGGGGAATTTACTTTACCTAAAGCATAGGTAAGAGCATAATTCCCAATTACCCCCTCAGTGTAATAGGTATCAGACAACTCCCTAGAGGCAAAAAAGACTGGTTCAAGACAGTATAATTCAACAAGTTTTGCCTGCTGAAAAGGAATTGTTGACATAATCTAACTCTCTACTTCAACTGGTGTATTTTTGCCTTTACCTTTAGCTTTTTTCTTCTCCGCCGCTACCTGACGGAAAGGTTCATAAGATTGGCTTAAACATTTGAGGAAATTATCACGTTCTGCTTCTGACCAATGAGTTTCTACATCAGCAATTAAATCTGCTATTTCTGCTTCAGATAAATGCACAGATACGCCTCTCTTGTTTTGCCAATTGGTAATGACTTGTTTGCTGGCTGTAATTAATTGGTTAGTATTTAAAGGGTGTTCTAAGGGTTTGCCTAAAACATCATACGTAGCTTGTACAAGTTCCAAAGAACTAGGAAGTTCTGTAATACTGCCAAATATGCCTAATATTTGGTTTTCCATGCGTCCCACACGGCTGGACACTGCACCGTAACGACTGGTGAACAGAATATTTCCGATGATGTATCGTAGTTCATCAGATGTGACATCTTTTAAGGTGACAACATCTAGAAAATGCACACCTGGTTTGATATATTCGCTAGTATTTAAAGCGGTCGAAGCGTTACCTTTTTCATCGCGCATTGTGCCATTTTCATAGATGGCGTTAATTGTGCGATCGCCTACAACATCGGTAGCAGGTAAAATACTAAAAGCGTCCTCAGTCCAAATGCGGCTTTTTTGTGCGCCACCTCCACCAGCAGCGAAACCGTAGAGAAAACAGTCTACACACATTTCGCAAGGTGAATTAGTATTTAACGAACAAAGAGAACCATCTTTAATATTGGTGTATAAAAGCTCATGCGCTCTTAAATGTTCTCTTCCGTAACGTCTTTCTGGTGCAATTTGTTTACGTTTAGTCATTACCAAACGTTGAATAATATTGTCATTATTAACACCAGCTTGCACAAACTCACTACACATTGGTTCACCAGAACCTTCTGTGCGAAAGATAGTTTCAGAATGAGTTGTTCGTAAAACTACTAAGGTAATAAAACGCCCTTTTGGGAAGTTTTCATAAGTAGCTGCGAGAACTGATGAAAGCTTTTGAATGGACATAACAAACTCCTAATTAATTACACTGTTGTAGTTGTTTCAGTTGAATTATCTTCCGTTTGGCTTTTAAGCTGCTTACGCGCTTCTTCAAGGAAAAATAAATAAGCAGCTTCTAAAGTTTTTTGGTCAGATAATAACTTTTCAGGACGTGCTGAATAAATTTCCTCATATAGCTTTCGCAAAATATCGTAATAACGCTTGACTTGCTCTAGTTTTGTTGCACCTACCCCGTGTTCACGAATACGGTCTAAGCGGGTATGATATTGCTGTATTAAAGCCGCAAAAATAATCTCTAAATCTAAATGAGATTTTTGAGAACGAATTGCAGAAATAAAAGCTGTAAAAGGTTCTGTTTGAGCAGTTCTTTTAAAAGAACTACCCCAGATTTTTCCTTCTGCTGCAATTTGAGCAGCTTCTTTGAGATACTTAGTTAATAAAGAACTTTCATTTGGCATAAGGCTCTCCAATAAAGTATTTAATGGCTCACAAATCCGATTCCAAATAACGCTTAAGTTTGGTTCATCTTGTTCTCGTAAAATCCAACGTAGCAATACAAAATAAAGTTCAATTGGTCTAACACAAGCGCGAGCCAAATCATATAAACAATCATCGGCTTTTTGAATACTCACGACAGATGTTGCTAGTTTGCCAATGCAGCGCAGTCTCTCTAGAATTTTTTCTGCATCTTCACTCTGCTGATACTGTCCACTTCCGAATAAAGGTTGTAGTGCAGCAGGTATTCCCTCTACTCGTCCATAAACATCATCAAATAACTCAACTTCTAAGTTGCTACTAAGAGTAAAAGGAAAGCCAATATCTAAAGACAAAGATATTTCTAAACCTAGTCTCAGTGATTTTAGTAAAGCTAAAGAAGCATTAACATCCCCCCAAACTAAAGGAATAATAACTGTTGTATGTACAAACTCTGAACGTTTAGGTAACGCTGCACCAACTACTTTATTAGCTTTAAATTCAAGCTTGTTATCTCGATATAACTGAAGTTCATCAACAGTGACAGTACCACCGTCACCATTTGTTGCAGCAATTTGTCGCAGAAGTTCACGCCAAATTCTTAATAATTCCGGTGCGGAACCTTTAGGTAATGCTAAGTGTAAATAAAGTGGGTCTCGTTTTTTAACAGCCGGAAAATTTGCACCAACTGCTATCAATTGATAAGCTAAAGCTGCAATTGAATCTGCTTGTCTTTTAGGTTCTGCACTAATCCCCCCTGGTAAGCGGTTAGAAAAAGCTTGTACTTTTGTACCAGGAGGCATATTATCTGAAATTAGCTCATCTATATCAGTAGATGTAGAACCTAAAGAGCATCTTTGTTTAGGATTAGCTTCTACATAAGCATTTAAATCATTGACTCCATTTAACTGAATAGTGAAAGGTAAATTTACTATTCTGTTAACGGCTGCAACCATTTCCTCAGATACTTCTACTTCTTCGGAGGTTTGTGTACTTTCTTTTCTTAATTGGAAAGATTCTTTGAGAGCTTCTTTAATACCCTCAATCCCATTAACAGCAGCCTTAGCAGCAAATAAAGGTCGTCCATACTGACTGTTAAATGGCTCAATTGCTATACGTTGCTGTTCTGAAATCCCTGTATGATGAGCGATTTTATCCCAAACTTCTTTAGGGCTTAATCCAGCCTCACGGTAGCTGAGATAAACTGCTTTTAGTCCTTCAGATACAGCAAATTCTTCTGCATTACTTACAGGTATTAAATCAAGTTCAGATGCTTTTTGTAGTGCATCTGCACCAGCCGCATCACCCCACTTAGTTACATCTTTAGCAATCTTGTCTGATTTGTAACTAGCTTTTTTCTTTTCTAAAAGAGCCTCTATATTTACTAAAACTTCATCAATATTTTGTTGGATAGCTTGTTGAGTAACCTTAATACCATCCTTTGTAGGTCTAACAAGTCTTTCAATGTTATTCCCAAAAACTTGGTCAATTTTACTTTGCCAAACAGCAGCTATCTCTTTTGTCAAATCTGCATTTGGTAAAACTTCACCTTCAAATAATGCCCCATCAGGAAAGATAGCTAAACAATGTAAGCCATATTTTTGTAAAACTTCTTCGCAAGCACCCAGCAATAGGGCTGTTATATAACCTTTATCCTCAGAAAGGCTCACTCTCAACAGGTTACAGCTTCGCCCAAAAGCAACAGTTAATTCTGTTTCCAGTTTGCGAAAACGTTTTTCATCTGGAATTCCCAAATCAAACAAGTCAGCAGCTGTAAGCATCGCCGCCCAACGTTCAATATCTGGATCTTCTGGTAGAAATCTTGCTCCGTCGCTGACGTTGTGACCTGAATGACGTTCAATTAGCTTTCTAACTAACTCTAAATCATCTTCTGTTACCACAAAGCTAAGTACACAAGCCTTTTCTAGCTGTTCTCTTAAAAAGTCTTGATTTCTAGCTAAGGTTTTGACATTGCGCCCTTGAGTATCTAATTTATTGAGGTCATGAACAGCTGTTGCAGCTAGTAACAAAGGTCTTTTATCTTCAGATACTGCTGCTCTATGACTGACTGTTAAAATGAATTGACACGCAGAGTCAAGATGTTCTGCAAGGGTTGTCCCTTTCCTTACCCCATACTGATGATGATGTGCATGATTTTCGTATAGCTGGGGACGAATTTCGCTAAAATAACGCTCCTCCAGGCTTTTGGGAGGGCGATTTAAAAGCCTATTGCGCTTAATCATATACAGTTATTTCAATCCAAAATCGAGTCTATGTTACCAAGCAAACTTTTGAAATGAGTGTTTATACTGACACAGCCTTACAACTTCAGGCTATGTCACTGCACTTTTTTGCAGCAAGGCTATTTATAATTACATTTATGAATATGACACAAATAATTTAAAAGTGCAAGTACATTTTGTAAATGCCGAGAAAAAAAGAAACAATTACACTGTCAATTCCGCCTGGAACCAAGGAGCAATTAGAAGCGATCGCTCGCAATCTCAATATATATTGGGGCAAAGACCCCAGTATTTCTGGCTTAATAGTGGCGATCGCTCAACAATCTGTAGAAGTCGGAAAGCCTTTTACCCTAGACTCAAACCAAGTTAATGCCTTGCAGCAAGCTATCAAAGCCCTCAGTGATGCAGGTCGTATTGGCGAAGCTCAAACTGTAATTACACTTTTACTAGAACGAGGAAATTTAGATGCTGCAATCCGCCAATCTTTACTCAAACAAGCAAGTAAACTCGTACAAGCATGGCGACGTCAAATAGATGAATATAGGCAAAATCAACAGCCTTTTTACCTACTCTATGAAAATTCTCAAGGACAAGAACTACAGTATACAGTACGTTATGCAGAACCACGCTTCTTTGATAAACGCTTTTATTTAATGATTTGGTGTGAAGAAACAGAAGATGTAGAAAATTTGATTCCTGATTTGCCAGAACTTTGGCACAACCGCAGTTTAATCTTTGATAAAATCCGCTCAATTGTACCCGCAAGCGGCGAATGGCGAGAGGGATTAGACTATCTCAAAGTGTACTTACAATTTCGAGGGTGGATGGTAAAGTCTTATCAACGTAGGGAAGATGACTTAGAAGACGAAATAATTGGAGATGTACGTCAAGTAGTGCGAAGGGTTGTCAACGAGTTTTGGCTAATTCGAGAAGTTGCACGTTATTGGGACGAATGCGTAATCATCTCACCTGAACCCATACGTGATCGCTTAAAGCAAAAACTCCTTAGCCTCTGCATTTTATACGATATTGAAATCAGGAGCTAGATTTTTTAAAACCACTATATTGAGTCAAGGCTTGTGCGATCGCTCGTCCGTGAAAAACTCCAAACCCTGTGTCAGCGCTATGATTTGAACCTTAATTCCTAAGAATACAAGCGTAGAACAGTTATCAGTTTTTAACTGTTAACTGTTAACTGTTCACTGATTTCAGGGTGTAGGGTTTTTATTCCCCTTTACTCTTGCCCTTGCTTATCAAGGATTTTTCGCTGAAACCTCAGTAATAATACTGGAAATTACTACTCTAAAATTGTTTTCATTAACTCAAATCTATGATTCTCTGCTCAGTTCAAGACTACCTATGCCATTCTTCTGTTCTTTGCGTTCTTTGCGGTTCGTTATATACTTTCTGGACAAAAAGAGAATTATAAATTCTGAACCCTTAGATTTGGCATTTGTATCATTACCAAATATACTGAAACATTAAGGTGTCAATAATATGACAAACAAATGCTACAATAGTTAACAAATGCTGCGGATGTGTAATTTAGGTTAACTATTGGATAGAAATTCTCTCAGAATGAGTAGAATGACAGAACAGTTACAATTACTCAAGGGCTATCCTATGGATTAGCTACCCTAGATATAGACCATTATTTTAGTCCTCAGATATTTTTAATGTTCCTGAGGTAGATTACACAATACCAAACTCAATTCTTAACAAAGAGCTGCCACAAATCATAATGCCAGTGACTGAGAAAAAAAGAACTCGCGATTTGCCCCAAATTAATGAGAGAATTCGCTTTCCGAAAATTCGGGTCATCGATACCGATGGAGCCCAGTTGGGGATTCTGTCCCCACAGGAAGCGCTGCAACTAGCCGAGGAAAAAGAGCTAGACCTAGTGCTGCTCAGTGACAAGGCCGATCCGCCGGTTTGCCGGATTATGGATTATGGGAAGTACAAATTTGAGCAGGAGAAGAAAGCGCGGGAAGCCAGGAAGAAGCAGCACACAGCTGATGTGAAAGAAGTGAAAATGCGCTACAAGATAGAAGAACACGATTACAACGTCCGTGTTAAGCAAGCAGAACGTTTTCTCAAAGATGGCGATAAAGTGAAAGCCACCGTCATGTTCCGGGGTCGAGAAATACAACACAGCGATCTGGCAGAAGATTTGCTAAAACGGATGGCAACCGATTTAGAAGCAGTTGCAGAGGTGCAGCAAGCACCCAAAAAAGAAGGACGAAACATGATGATGCTTCTTTCTCCGAAGAAATAATTTAATTTTGTTGTTTGGTGTTTGTTGTTTGATGTTTGTAATCAGTCAACAACCAACAAGCAACAACTAACAAATTCACATAAATATTGATAGTCCTGAGTTCTGAGTGGGAAAAATAATACTCGGTTACTCAGGACTTTTGCTATGTACTCACTTTGAGGTTCAAGGGCAAAGGGAAAGGGTTTTTTAATTAACTCTTACCCCTACCCTACGGCAAAGCCTTACGGCGCATGGGCAGTCGTTTACGCGTCTACACCTTTTCCCGATTTTTGCAATAAGTCTAATACTGGTCATGCAGAACTGAGTAACTAAGGTTTTGTGTTGTGTGTTGTCTGGTGTTTGGAATACCAACAATCAACAACCAACCCTTCGGGTTCGCCAGTCCCCCATCGTGACGGGAACCGCCTTTTTGGGGGCTGGACTCACCACCAACCATCAACAACCAACTATTTTAAAACTGCATGGAACTGAAAAATTACTGGACTACTCCCAAAAAAGGCATTTTGTCGCAATTACTTAAGTGGGTAAATCTTCGACCAGAGGAAGGCGATCGCACTTGGTTAATGTTCGCTTTTTACACCAGCACATCAATAGGATTACGGTGGTCAGAAGACTCCACAGTAGCACTGTTTCTGGATCAGTACGGGGCTAAATCCTTACCTTGGATTTATATCGCCAGTGCCATTATGGGTGCAGTTTTGGTCATGTTATACTCCTGGTTGCAAAAGATTTTTCCCTTGCGGCGGGTAATTATAGCGATCGCCCCTTGCATGTTCTTGCCACTAGTTCTGTTTCGTATCGGTTTACACGTTTCCTATCTTTCGGTAGTTATCATATTTCTCCTACGGTTATGGGTGGATGCATTTTACGTAATCAACGACCTTAATACCTCGATTGCTGCTAACCAACTATTTAACATTCGGGAAATTAAACGCGCCTTTCCCCTGATCAGTAGCGGTATTTTAGTAGCTGATGTCATTAGTGGCTTTAGTTTGCCATTTCTATTGCTATTTGTAGGATTAGATAACGTAATTATGCCCATAGCTGGTGTATTCATCGGCTTAGGGGCCTTTATTCTTTTTTATCTCAGTAAAAATTATCCCCAGGCTTTTCCTGATACTCCCCAAATCGAAATAGAAGCAGCACAATACTCTCAAAAACGCCGCCTGTTTGGACCGATAAAGCGTTACGCCTGGTTGCTGTTTGCATTTTTCGCTCTTTTGCAAGCAATGGGAGTATTGATTGATTTTCAATATCTTACTCAGTTGAATTCAAATTTTCAGGGTAAAGATATTGCCAGCTTTTTGGGTTTATTAGGTGGGATTACGGGATTATGTGAGTTGGGAATGCAGTTATTTATTTCCAGTCGTGCCCTTGAGCGCTTTGGAGTATTTTACACTGCTGCAACTTTACCAGTCACCGTAGGTTTGTTAATGCCTTTAACTATACCCTTGTTAGGTTTATTGCCCTGGGGCAATTCCTATAATCTTTTATGGGGTCTAGTAATTCTGAAATTCCTAGACGAACTTCTACGTTACACCTTTGTTGTCAGTAGTGGACCTCTACTTTTCCAACCCATCCCAAATAAAATTCGTAGCCATGTTCAGTCATTAGCAGGAGGCTTTGCTGATACCTTTGGTGCAGGAACAGCAGGTTTTGTAATTTTATTTACCCTATGGTTAGGCAGAAAACTGCTACCTATACACGCTTCAATTTTGGTGTTAGAAACCGTACTTGTAGCTTTGTGCTGCTTGGTAGTAATTTGGTTTTTGCGATCGCGTTACGTTAACTTGTTAGTTTTAAGTGCAGGACAAGGGCAACTTAGTGCTACAAATGCAGACTTACGCGCATTCAAACAAGCAGTCGTTCAAACCTTGGGAGAAAAAGGTACTCAGACAGATAAACGCTCTTGTATTGAACTTTTATCTCAAATTGATCCCCAAGGTGTAGGTGAAGTCTTAGCTCCTTTACTAGTCAAGTTACCTCCTGGCTTGCAAAAACCTAGTTTGGAAGTAATGCTTGCAGCAGGTGTAAATCCTGCTTACTTGCCAGCAGTTCGTGCTTTATTGGAACTACCCCAAAATAGTGTTACTCCAGAGATATTTGCTCTTTCCCTACGCTACGTTTGGTTGGCTGAGTCAGATCCAGATGTCAATCAATTAGAAAAGTATCTTACAGAAGAACACTCTATCATCCGTGCTACAGCTGCTGCTCTATTGCTGCGCGAGGGAACACCCATGCAAAAATTAGCGGCGACCAAGACTTTGCGACGGATGCTGACTCATCACCAAGAAAAAGAACGGGTGAATGCAGTAAAAGCCTTGAGTGAAGCAGTTCATTTGCAAGCGCTGCGAATTTATATTCCCAATTTATTGCAAGATGAATCCCTACGAGTGCGTTTTGCTGTCATAGAAATGATTGCCGCAACTCATTTAGAGGAGTATTATCCAGCTTTATTGGGAGGACTTTATTACAAATCAACCCGCAATGCAGCAATGCAGGCTTTGGTAAAACTGGAAAATGAAGCCCTACCAATGTTGGTTGAGTTAGCTACTAATATCTATAAGCCAGAAATAGTGAGAATTTACGCTTGGCGTACCATTAGTCAAATCCCCAGTTTAGAAGCGATAGATACTTTATGGCAGTTTTTAGAAACCTCACGGGGTAATAGCAGAGATCATATTCTCCGTGCTTTACTCAAAAGGTTACAAAATGAAGGCATTCTTGGTTTAGTAGAACAGTTTTATGAAATCAAAGTCAAGGCATTAATTGAGCAAGAGCTATATTTTATTGGTGAACTTTATGCAGCTTACATAGACTTTGAAAATCAATTGGAAATCTATAATCAATATATAGATTTAAAAACACAAGAAACTATAGATACTTATCATTCTGGTATTAGAATTATTGCTGTTATATCTTTATTAAACCGTGCCATATTAGAATTAGAAGGTGATATTAAAGAAAGATTATTATTGCTACTACAGCTACTTTATCCCATCGAAAAAATCCAAGCAGCAGCTTTTAATTTACGTTCGGCATCAGCAGTAAATTTAGCACGAGGATTAGAAATTTTAGAACATACTATAAATTTGCCAAATAAATCCTTACTGCTTAATATTTTAGATCAGCGATCGCCAGCCGAAAAACTGCAATATCTTATAGCAGCAGAGATGGCAGAATACCAACAAATGGCAGTTAACGAACGTATTCGTAGTTTATTAATACATAAACATTTACTTTCTGACTGGTGCTTGGCTTGTTGTTTCCATTTTGCTCAAGTTGCTCGCATCCGTCTCACCACAGAACAAGTCTTAGAAAGCTTCAGCCATCCCACAGGTTTTGTCCGAGAAGCAGCGATCGCCTATTTAAGTGTAGTATCACCCCGCATCCTAATCAAAATATTACCCCAACTACAAAAAGATCCCCATCCGCTTGTCATTAATCAAGTCAAAGAGTTAATGAAGTTAGTGGTTAGTGGGTAGAGACGCGAGGAACATCGCGTCTGTACATTAGTGGTTAGTGGTGGAGATATAAAAATGCAAAAATCGAGTGTTGAGGATTTACAGGTTTTCCAATTAGCTGAGAAGCTGGCAGATATGATTTGGGATATTGTAATCAGTTGGAGTTACTTTGAAAAAGATACACTTGGCAAGCAAATTATCCGTTCTGTCGATAGTTATAGGTGCAAATATTGCAGAAGGAGCAGGACGTCATAATTATCAAGTTAATCAACGTTTTGTCAAAATTGCTAGAGGCTCTTTACATGAAACTAAATACTGGTTAAAACGGGCATCTTCTCGTAAATTAATGACAAATGAGCAATTAAATAGACTTGCTCCTATTATTAATGATCTATCACCAAAGCTAAACGCATATCTAAATTATCTTGATAAAGCTGCAAAAACCCAAAAACAAAATAATATCCACTAACCACTAACTACTAACCACTATTTATTATGCTAACTACCGTTGAACGTTTATTATTTGTCCGCAGAGTACCGATTTTTAAAGAACTACGCGATGATTTTATCGTCCGATTAGCTTCTGTCATGGATGAATTATCGTTTCCAGGACATTACACCATTTTTAACGAAGGAGACGAAGGGCGATCGCTTTATATTGTCGTTTCCGGTAAAGTCAAAGTCCATATTGGTAAACAACAACTAGCTATTTTCCCCAAAGGCGAATCCTTTGGCGAAATGGCAGTATTTGATGCTCAACCACGTTCTGCTTCCGCCACCACTTTAGAAGCTTGTGAATGCTTAGAATTAACTCAAGAACAGCTTTACGAAGCAATTGATGAAACTCCTGAAATTGCCGTGAATATTATTGGTATTCTCTCCCGACGAATTCGAGAACTCAACGACAAAATGAATGCAATATGATTTTCTTTTCTCCCTTTACCAAAAAATACCCTCTTCGTGTACTTTGCGTATTTGCGATACCCTGCGGGTAGACACGAAGTGGCTTCTGTTCCCTGAAATTCCCGAAGGGTAAGTAGCCTATGAGCGCGTCTATATGACTTTATTGCCATATTGTGCAACATCCAAAGCTGGATTAGCGATCGCAAAAAGGTAAATTTATTTTCTCTAAAAATTAAGTGCTTTTTTAACTAAGACTAAAATATGATAATAAATTAACTCATTTGCAATGAACAAGGTGCATTCACAAAATATGCAACACTTACCTGAGGTGGAACATAAGACAACTAATAAAACTTTATCCCAAGAAAAAAACTTCCTGAAACTAGCCCAAGATCATTACCTTTTAGCTGAAGTCGCTTTGGCAAAAAACAATTGGCATTATGCCAAAAGCCTAGCTCAAACAGCATTAGAATTTTTATCTACTTACCAGAACAGAGAACATTGGCAGCAAAACTCCCTCCCTACTCCTTCTTCTCTAACGGGTTTCTTATTTATTAAAAGTTCCTGTCTATTTATTCTGGCGGAAACCCAAGAGCAATTAAACGAAATTCTAGCAGCTATCAGCAATTTAGAAGCTGCTAAACAAATTGGTATCACTGACAATAATCCATATCTTTACATTAGTATTTTAAATAGTTTACAGAGACTATACAAACAGCAAAAACAATATCTGAAAGCCTTTTCTACCAAGTTTGAACAACGTGCAGTTGAACAAAAATATGGCTTACGGACGTTTATTGGTGCAGGTAGCTTAGCAGCTACACAGCAAGCAAAGTTGATTACAACTGTCAGGAAGCAACTTATCCCATCCCAAGAAGAGAATATAGCACCAGAAATCACTGCCTCTGGTCGCCAAAAGGATGTAGAACAGTTGCTTGAGCGCATTAGTAGTGAGGACTACAAATTAATAATTATTCATGGAAAATCTGGTGTTGGTAAAAGTTCGCTATTAAATGCAGGATTAATTCCAGCTTTAAAAAAGAAAGCGATCGCTAATCAAGATAACTTAGTTGTGCCAATACGAGTTTATGATTACTGGATAGAAGAGTTGGCACAGCAATTAGAACAGAGAGTAGGAGAATTAGAAATAAGAGAAGACACACACACCCAAGAATTTACAGATATAGAAAATAAAGACAATAGAAAAAATAACTATTTGAGTTCAGAACTCGAAACTTCTACTTTAGAATTTGAAATCTCGGCTGTAGAACTTGAAACTTCTATCTCAAAACTCGACACTTCGACTTTAGAGGTTAAAACTTTAGCCTTAGAACTTGCAACTTTGACTTCTGAACTCGAAATTTTGACTTCTGAGTTTGACACTTTAACCTCAGAACTCGAAATTATTCCAGAACCTCAAACTTTCCCTATCTCTTCCTCCCCCACTCTGCCAAAATTCCACTTCCTACTAGAGCAACTACACTATAATTACCAGCACAATCTTCGTACAGTACTGATTTTTGATCAATTTGAAGAATTTTTCCTGATTCACACACAACCAGAACAAAGGCGACAATTTTTTGAGTTTCTGGGAGAATGTCTAAATATTTTGTCTGTAAAAGTAATTCTGGCACTGCAAGAAAATTACTTACATCATTTGCTGGCGTATAATGATTTACCTAGCATGGAGATCATTAATAATGATATTCTCAGTAAAAATATTCTTTATAAATTGAGAAACCTTACACCTGCTAATGCGAAAACTCTTACCGAAAGTTTAACCGCAGGTACTCGTTTTCAACTTGAGCCTGCATTGATAGAACAATTGGTACAAGACTTAGCAGGAAAAGTGGGTGAGGTGCGCCCAATGGATTTGCAGATAGTCGGCGCGCAATTACAAAAAGAGAATATTACAACCTTGGCTGAATATCACCAGTATGGTGAAAAGGCAAAAGAAAAACTAATTCAGCATTATTTAAATGAAGTAATAGAAGACTGCGGTAGAGAAAATAAAAAAGTAGCAGAACTTGTACTGTATTTCCTCACAGATGCAGAAGGTAATTGTCCTCTCAAAACTCGTGCAGAATTAGAACGGGATTTACAGCAACACTTAATCACTAGTGTGGAAAGACAGCAATTATCACTTGATTTAGTGTTGCAGATATTAGTTACATCCGGCATAGTAATCTTATTGCGAGACAACTCTACTAATCGCTATCAACTAGCCTATGATCATTTAGTAGCTTATATTCGTCAGCAACAACAACCAAAGTTAACACAGCTAATCACACAACCCGAAAGAACAACAGAATTAAAAGAAGCTAGTAAAACTAGATTCAATCATTTTTTCAAACACATACTTGTCGGTTCACTTACAGCAGGATTTGTGTTAACTGTTATGGGAGTTGTAGGTTTTAAGGGAATCCGACTTCAAAAAAATGTCGAACTCAGCGAAATCTATCTGATGCAAGGTGAAAAGTTAGCCAGAGAAGGCGACTTTGAGAATGCTGTTAACAGCTTCCACAAAGCCCAGCAGTGGAATACTGACTTAAAGTTTGACTCTAAGGCAAAAGCACAAGAGTTTGTTAACAAAGGCAAAGCAGAACGCTTGCTTGTGGAAGGACAACAACGCCTACAAACACGTGAGTTGGAAGGCGCAGTCGCTAAGTTCCAAGAAGCATTGAAACTGGATACTCAAATTGGGCGGTTGGCGGCTCCAGTTTTAATGTATGAAGGAAACAAAATTATGAAACAGGGCAAGATTAAGCAAGCAGTGATAGCTTATACCAATGCCCAAAATTTAGATCCCAAAGTAGAAATTTCTGCTGATGCGTGGAGAGAACTTTGCCTACAAGGTAGCCTGAAAAAACAAGCAGCAGATGTCATGCCAGCTTGTGAAAAGGCTGTACAACTTGCTAATAATAATCAAAAAATTCGAGTTGTGCGTGGTGTTGCTAGAACATTAACTGGCAACAAGCAAGGAGCGATCGAAGACTTTGAGGCATACATCGCCGCAACCGATAGTAAAATAGGAAAATTAAAAGTACGACGTTGGATCAAAGATTTACGCACTGGTAAAAACCCGTTTACAGATAAAAAGTTGAAGAGGTTACTGGGGGAAAACTAAAGGGTAATAGTTTCTCACACAAAATTCGTAGAGTTCGTAGAGCGAATTATCTCTAAAAACTCTGCTACTTGGTGCGCTACCTCCGCGTTCCTCTGCGTTTAAAATCATACGATTTTAAGCAAAGCCATACTTACTTAAGTGCTAACTCCAAACAGCGTTTTAAAAACCTCTCGGGAATTTCTGTACATGCCCCCCAGTGCATATGAATATAAGAGGCGTGAAGATTGAGATATGGTAAATTAGTTCCCCATCCTTCATATCCTATATGTTCATCGGTATCAAAGCGACAAGTTTGAAATAGTGGCTGCTCAAAATTGGACATTAAATAGGAACGATGAAACTCATGCCCACAAACTGTTGTTCCTGCACTTACTAACAAACTATCTTCTAGAACAACAGCGCGACGATATCCTAAAGTTAAACGCCCACTCATAACTGCGGTTGTGGGTAAAACTCCCACCATCGACCAAGATTTACCTGCAAAATCGACAATTTGCTCACATAAATACATTAACCCGCCACACTCGGCAATTGTAGGCATTCCCGTCAAAATAGCTGTCTTAATTGCTGCTTTAGTAACAGTGTTTTCCGCAAGCTGCTGGGCAAATACCTCTGGAAACCCGCCGCCAAAATACATACCCTGTACTCCTTCTGGTAGCCCAGTATCTTCTAATGGACTCCAGAAAACCAACTCTGCACCTAGTTGTTGTAACAAATCGAGATTGTCTTGGTAGTAGAAATTAAAAGCGCGATCGCGTGCCACAGCAATTCTCACCTCTGTTCTTAGTAAGGGGAGGGGTTGGGGTGGGGTTTCTCCAGACACTTCTAACAAAGGTAACAGCCTCTCCCAGTCAAAGCAAAGCTCACCCAAATCAGCAAGTCGGTCAATCAAAGCATTGATTTGAGGGAGTTCGGCTGTGGGTACTAAGCCGAGATGGCGGTCAGGAATGGTAATGTTATCCTGGCGACGCAATACACCAAGAATCGGTAATTGTAGCGGTGCAAGAGCATCCTTGAGTAATTGCAAGTGGCGATCGCTACCTACACGATTTAAGATTACCCCAGCTATTTTAATTCTGGGGTCAAAGGAACTATAACCGTGAGCGATCGCCGCAACCGAACCAGACAAGCGACTGCAATCAATTACCAATACTACAGGTAGATCCAATAATCTTGCTATATGAGCAGTGCTGGCATAATCATTTACCCCTCCCCAACCCCTCCCCTTAGTAAAGGGAGGGGCAAGGGGTGGGGTTACACCATCAAACAACCCCATCACGCCCTCAACTAAGGCATATTTCACCCCTTGGCTGTGACGAGCAAAACACTGCTGTATGTAGCTTGGTGAAGTTAATATCGGGTCTAAATTTCGACAAGCACGCCCGGTTACATGCTGATGAAACATGGGATCTATATAATCCGGCCCGACTTTAAAAGATTGTACTTGGTGCGATCGCCGACACAAAGACGCCAGCAGGGTGAGTGTGACTGTTGTCTTACCCACCCCGCTACGTTCTCCTGCAATAATTAATGACATTGGTAATTGCTAATTGCTAATTGGTAATTGGTAACTGATTTTCTATCCTATTACCCATTACCCATTACCTATTTATCTATTACCTAATTTGAGAATTTGTCCTATTACTGCTAGGCTTTCTTCAAACAGTGCCTCATGGCCCCAGCGTTGTACCTGTTGACTCAGCAGCACTTCTGCTTTTTGTTCTGAGAGGGAAGTTACCTGTTGGAATAACCCAGTTGATTGGGCGCCACCTTGAGTTTCCATCCGCATACAACCGCCAGTTTCGGTACAGATCAAAGTACCGCAGTTAGCCTGGGGATTGGTAGAACTTAAGCGTAAAGCGATCAAGTCGCCTGGAACTTCACCCACATCAGCAACAGGGACTCCTGCTAATTCGGCTTCTATTTGCCGTTGGTTATCGGCAGTAAAACTAACGCGGATAATATCGTAATCTCCGCTTTCTATTTGATAAGAAATTGGATGCCAACTCAAGCGACTCGCCAACCAACCTAAGAATAGTAAGGCTTGGGCGGAGTTGCCTTTTTCATAATCAATATTAACTCTGTCAATTTCTACAAGAGCAGCACGACGCTGTGGTGGATCGTAAGCTTCTGCTGTCAATTCTTGCCATGCAGAGAGGCGACGCCAGTTCAAGTCAGCCAAAGGAATACCACTTTCTGCTAATGCTTGCAAGCTGAGCAAATCTGTTTCTGGCTTGTTGAAATTGCAAGAATCTACAATCACATTGTCACACACTGCTGCCAGTCTCTTAAAGAGACTATTGTTGGGGTCTGGTGTTGCTTTCCACCACAAAAACTTAGGTAAACCCCCAATCGTCAATGCTGGCACCATACCACCAATTCGTTCTAAAGCGGCGGGGGTTCCGGTAAGAGTTATGTATTCGCAACAAACCAGAGTACTTGATGAACCTTTTTGAATTGGGCAATAGGCGGAGACTTGTGCCTTAACGCCTTCGTCTTCTCCCACCACTGGTAAGAGAGTAATAATACGACAAGGGTTACGTAGAGCAATCTCATCAGCAATTCTGGGACTTTTTGCATCTAAACCATAGGATGCAGTCGCACCATTTTCTGTCGCCCCACCCTTGTGACGTTTGGCAACTTCTTCCCGTAACAGAGTTAAGGTTTCCTTTGTAGCTGTTCCAGTCTCTGTCAACCCATACTTTTTCTGTACTTCCCGCAGTGCTGCTTGTGTTTGCGGGCCAGGAATGCCATCAATTGGGCCGTTGTAAAATCCCAAAGCTGCTAATAGATACTGAGTTTCTTCTGGTTCATAAACCACCAAAGTAAATGTAGCTGCCCGTGTCGCCGCCGGTAGTGTACCATCCTCGCCGACCATACCATAACTTTGCCAAATTTGACTTAGTTCCGCTTCAATATCTGTCAGCGAAACATCTTTGGGAGCCTGTAGTGAAAAAATAGTAGGAGCTTGGGGAGTCATAGAGGTTGAATTATGAAGTATGAAGTGTGAAGTATGAAGTGTGAAGTATGAAGTGTGAAGTGTGAAGAAAAAAATTTCATCCTTCAGCCTTCATCCTTCTATAGTCTGCGCCAACGACGACCATCTCGGTTGATTAATAATTCTGCTTCCACGGGTTCCCAGGTTCCGGCTTCATACTGGGGAATAGTTGTTGGATCTGTAGGTGCATCCCAAACAGAAAGGGCTGGTGTTACCACCTGCCAAGCTGCTTCTACTTCGTCTCCCCGTGTGAATAATGTTTGATCACCCATCATGCAATCCAAAAATAGGCGATCATAAGCATCAGAAGTTGCTGCAATGCCAAAGGAACCATAACTAAAGTCCATATCAACCGAACGAGTACGGAAATCTGCCCCAGGCATTTTGACTTCAAACCGCAGAGAAATACCTTCGTTTGGTTGAATCCGCATTGCTAAAATATTGGCATTCATCTGTTGGGCTGCCGATTGAAACATCCGAGAAGGAACTTCCCGAAAGTGGATAGAAATCTCACTCACTTTTTTCGGCATTCGCTTACCAGTACGCAGGTAAAAAGGAACCCCTTGCCAGCGCCAGTTGTCTACGAGAAACTTCATCGCTACATAAGTAGGCGTGGTCGAGTTAGGATCAACTCCTGGTTCTTGTCGATACCCTGGTACTGGCTTTCCTTTCATCCAACCAGCGCTGTATTGCCCACGTACAGCCGAAAGGCTTAAATTATTGATATCTGCTAAACGTGTAGCCTGGAGTACTTTTACTTTTTCCGTGCGGATACTGTCAGCATCCATAGCGTTGGGAGGTTCCATTGCTGTTAAGCAATAAAGTTGCATTAGGTGGTTTTGCAACATGTCCCGCAGTGCGCCGGAACTTTCATAGTAACCGGCCCGGTCTTCTACTCCTACGGTTTCGGCAACGGTAATCTGGACGTGGTCAACAAAGCGGCGATTCCACAACGGTTCAAAAATCGCATTAGCAAAGCGAAATACTAGTAAATTTTGAACTGTGTCTTTGCCTAAGTAGTGGTCAATACGGTATACTTGTTGCTCTTTGCAATATTTTTGCACTACTAAGTTGAGACTCTTAGCAGAAGCTAAATCTCGACCAAAGGGTTTTTCGATGACCAGACGATGTTTGTAGGGATCATCCAGCATTCCCCCAGTTCCAAGTTGTTTGATTGCTTCTGCAAAGAAGTTGGGTGCAACCGAAAGGTAGAACATCCGATTTCCTCGGGTTCCCCGTTTTTCATCCAACTCTTGCAAAAAAGCCTTCAGTTTTTGGTAACTTTCAGGATTATCTATATTACCAGAACAGTAAAATAATCCTTGAGAAAAGTCCTGCCAGAGTTCCTCCGGACCAACACCGCCATGAACCTCTTCCATTCCTTTTCGCATTTGTTCACGGAAGTATTCATGAGTCCAGTCCCGACGTGCTACGCCAACGATGGTTGTCTCTGGTGGAATGCGTCTCTCGCGTCTTAATTTGTATAGTGATGGCACAAGTTTGCGCCAAGTAAGGTCTCCAGAAGCACCAAAGATGACTATAATCTGGGGTTCGGCCATTCCTTGCTGTTGGAGACCTACCCGCAAAGGATTTTCTAGCAGACTGACCATATGAATTTTAGATTTTAGGTTTGAGATGTTGGGATTTGTTAGTAGTTGGTAGTTAGTAGTTAGTGGTTGATTGTTGACTACTAACCACTAACCAATAACCACTAACTATTACTTACACTGGTGACAACTGCTTGACCTTTTTTTCTAAAGAATCCATTAAGGATTGGAAGGGCTTGACAAATTTGTCAATTCCTTCTGTCAGCAGTTCATCCATCACTGTGTTGATGTCGATGTTCACGTCTGGATCTTTGAGGCTTTCCATTAGGTTGTAAGCCTCCTCTACGTCTGTTTCTACTCGGTTAGCTACATCGCAGTGGTCGGCGCAAGCCTCGATGGTTGCTGGTGGTAAGGTGTTAACGGTGTCTGGACCAACCAACTCATCAACATACATGACGTCGCTGTAGTTGGGATCTTTAGTACTGGTACTAGCCCACAACAGGCGCTGTACTTTTGCACCTTTGGCCGCCAAAGCTTGCCAACGATCGCTTTGCACAATCTTTTTATATTCCTGATAAGCAATCTTTGCGTTAGCGATCGCTACTTTTCCTTTAATTGCTTTTAGCTTGGCTTCAACATTGAGATTGTCAACACCTTTAGCTAGTTTGGCATCGATTTTACCATCGATGTTGCTGTCAATCCGGCTCAGGAAGAAGCTAGCTACAGAAGCAATTTTGCTGATGTCCTTACCTTGGGCTGCCCGTTTTTCTAAGCCACGAATATAAGCCCAAGCAGTGTTGATATAGCTTTGTACCGAAAACAGCAGCGTGATATTAACATTAATACCCTCGGATATTACTTGCTCAACTGCTGGCAAACCAGAATCTGTACCGGGTATTTTAATCATGACATTTTCCCGGCCAATTTCTTGGAAGTAGCGGCGAGCCTCAGCAATTGTGGCTTCGGTGTCATGAGCAATTGTTGGTGGTACTTCAATGCTGACATAACCATCCAACCCATTCGAGGCTTCATAGACTGGGCGTAAAATATCACAAGCATCGCGGATATCTTGAAAAACCAGCGATTCGTAGATTTTGTAAGTTGGCAACCCAGCCTGAACTCCGGCTTCGATCTCGCGATCATATATGGCATTATTAGCGATCGCTTTTTCAAAAATCGTAGGATTAGAAGTAATCCCACAAATACCTTTATTTTCCACCAAGTCTTTCAATTCACCAGACTTTATAATGTCACGGCTCAAATTATCCATCCAGATACTCTGACCGTAATTTTTTATCTCTAATAAATGATTTGTTGTCATTATTTTTCCCTCCTGCTTGTTCTATTTTGGTGAGAAATTTGTCAAACCAAGTTAGTTGTTGATTGTTAGTTGTTGCTTTTTTCCCACTAACTACCAACTACTAACCACTAACCTTTACTACTAATGCCCGTTCTGAATAAAAGACTCTACCTTCGCAACATCCTCTCTACTACCAATAATCAGAGGTGTACGTTGATGCAGTTTATTTGGTATTACGTCCAAAATATTCTCATGTCCGGTTGTTGCTCGACCACCTGCTTGCTCAATCACATAAGCAAGCGGCGCAGTTTCATAAAGTAAGCGTAGTTTACCTTCTGGTTTTTGAACAGTTCCGGGATATAGAAACACACCGCCTTGGATTAGCACCCTGTGGATATCGCTAACCATTGCCCCACTATAACGAGCGGTGTAACCTTCTGTACGATGAACGTAGCGGATATACTCTCGAATTGATTCATCCCATTGCCAGAAGTTCCCCTCGTTTACGCTATATACTGGGCCGTGGCTAGGAATTTGGATATTCTCTTCTGTGAGAATAAACTCTCCTAAACTAGGGTCAAGGGTAAAAGAATGAACGCCTCTTCCTATAGTATAGACCAGCATCGTACTAGGACCATACAGGATGTATCCAGCAGCAATTTGCTTACGTCCTGATGCTAGTAAATCTTTTGCCGAACCATCAAGATCTTCCCCTTCCTGTTGACGAATCGAGAAGATAGAACCCAAACTTAAATTAATGTCAGTATTGGATGAGCCATCAATGGGATCATACAACAGAGTGTAGCGACCAATCGGACAGTTTTCGGGAATATAGTATGGATTTTCCATTTCTTCAGAAGCTAAGCGACACACTAACCCGCTTTGCTTGAATACCGCGATAAACACATCATTGGCGTAGACATCCATTTTTTTCACAGATTCACCTTGGACATTAGTCTCGCCTGTAAATCCGAGAACACCTTCCATGAGACCAGCCCGACTGAGGCGACGGGCAATGAGTTTCCCAGCCAAGGCAATCCGATTCATCAACGTACTTAAATCCTGTGCCTGTGGCGAAAAAGTTTGGAGTTGTTGCAGGACGTGACGGGATAAAGTAGTACAATCACGATCTAAGCCGCGCTCTGCTGTAGCGTCTTTGATAGACTGCTCTAAAGATTCTGCCGCTTTAGTCATTATTTTTATCCTCCATAGCAATTAGCTATTTGTTGGGTTGCTCCCGTGCCTTGCAACTTGTGGTTGCTGCCTCTATCTTAGAAAGGTAATTTGACAATTCAGATGTGACTTTAGACAAACTAAAGAAATCAACATTTTATCGCTCTCAACTAAGGTTATTTGCTTATTTGAGATGATAGTGTCAGGAAAATTTACCTAGTCTTACAAGTAATCTAAAATTTATTGGCCATGCACCAGTCATTGGTAAGAATGACCATGACTAGTCACAAAAAATAAAATAACCGACAGTCATGATCTTCTTCATAAATCACAACTAGTCAGTTATTTTGCTACTTTTCTGCTTGGGTCGGTTTACTGCTTTTTAGTTACTAGACGTAACTTAACACCTTGCCTAAAAAGTAAGCAATTTGCTATTATATTTTTCCATCAGTTTAAAAAAATTACCTTTTCGCCCAACTACCTCGTCGGTTATCCTCCCTTGGTCTTGCTTTGTTGACTTTGAGTTGACGACCCATCCATTCAGCGCCATCCAATTCTGTAATCGCTGCTTCTTCTTGGGCGTCTTCATTCATTTCTACAAACGCAAACCCGCGCAGTCTACCTGTATCGCGGTCGGTCGGTAACACAACTCTTTTAACCTGGCCGTATTCGGCAAAAACAGCTTTCAAGTCTTCTTCGGTAGCGCTGTAGGAGAGATTGCCAACGTAAATAGTCATTTGGATCACGTAAGTCTCAATTGGAGGCGGCAAATTCAGCTCAAAAGATAGTTAATAGAAACGAAAAGAATTCCGTTGGGTCTGATTAACAATGGTGGATACCGTTGCTGGTAGCTAACCAATCATTCAGGCTGAACTTTCGCATACGCTCATATGATAACCGATCTTGACATTTTTTAAAGTATGAGATTTTACAAACCCCTTTAATTTCAAATCAGTCTCTCTTATATGTGGAATTTAGCTTATGCAAAAGTGGATTCCGTTTGATATTTATTCATGCTTATCGGATTCAATATACCTATTTGTGCAGATGCGGAATTTAGCAATATATTAATGACATTGAATGCGGCAAAAGACAATAATACTTGTAGGCAAATTGTTCCTTAAACTACATTTAATACGTAATATCACTTGAATGAAAAGTATATTTAAATATTAACAATTATTAGTAATTTGTCTTTACTGATTAATTATTTTGTATTGTTAAAATTACAAATTAATACCATTTTCCAAAATTCTTGATACCAATCCTCTTCCTTGTCCTTCTTGTCTGGTTGACTTCAAATAGTATTAGACCCCTCCCTAACCTCCCCGATTTCGGGGAGGGTGGTATAGCGCAGGTAGGGTTCCTCTGTATCTCACGCTTCTTGAATGACTGTTTTATTTATTCAATCGCTATTGATTGAGGGCCACTGGGCTTACCGTTGTTTTGTTCAACTGTAGAAGTTGTGTGAATATTTGAGCCAGTTTGTTGATTCAGCCAGCTTTTAACAGGATCATCAGCAAGATTGAGTCGCAGCACTCCCGAGAAGAAGCCTCCCATAAATGATATTGGGTGCTGGGCGAATTGTTGAAAAATAGGCGTCAGTTCATCAACAAACATAGTTATAGTCTCCTAAATTGCCTGGATTATTCTCATAAAATGTAACTTTTACTTAATCGTAGCGTGTGAGATCAAACTTGTTAGGAAGTAGACAGAAAAAGTATAAATGCTAACTTGTTATTATTTTAGTGAAGTTGACTTGATAGAAATGCGATCGCATTCATACTTATTTTGAATTTGAGATTGAAAGCATTTGCTCAAAGACTGTTCCTTTGAAACCCTATTAAAATTAATCATCTCTCAAAATTACAAGAATAGGAAGAAGGCTAACAATATAAATTAGTCCTTCTTCCTAGTTACCAGACTAACTAATTAGTTAGGATTTTCCTCAGGCAACATGCACTTATCGGAATCACAACCTGCGGGGCCTACTTCCATTAATTCACCGAAATCATAACGACTTAATGCGGTGTGAAAATCATGCGTTTTCCGACGCATTTTTACTTCTTGCATCAGCTCCTCATACCGCACTTTTGTGATTGGTTCAAAAGGCAAACGTGGAAAAGTTTGATGGTCGTCAAACCGTGCTAAAAGAGCAGCACTAATGTATCCTTCATCATCACGAATAGTTTCGTATATACGAGTTCCCAAAGCTTCTATTTCTTGCTCTCGCAACTCAATTGTAGCAGAGGTGTTATGTGTTACATAAAATTTCTGCACTTGCATATAGAAATCCATCTGAGATAGGGCGCTATATTTACTAATGTCAATTTCATCAGCGCCTGGTAAATTTGCCCAAGATACAGCGACAGGAATTTCCACCAACCACTCACTTACCCTCGAATCAAAGGGATCATTTAACAAATTACCTTGTTCATCTTTGTCAGATTGAGAAGGTATGACACTATAACCATAGTCAATACATGCTAAGGCTACAGGGTCATTTTTGCGGAAGGTGATTCTGCGAATAAATCTTTGGGCTTTAGGAGGATGCCATCCTGGAGAAGCACCAGTCAACAAAGATTTGGTACCACTAGGTTGAACTGTAGTGCAACGATTTGGACGTTTAAGATTGTGCTTTGCACAATAATCCCAAACTACTCGATGCACAATCTCTTTCCACGTACTCAAATATTTTTCTTCTTGACGTTTAAACGCCAATCCTTGAGCAGTGTTTGGTCTTCCTTCAGCCCACCAATGTAACCAATCAACCCCAAAAGCATGAACAAAAAAATCAAATAAACCAGTGAAAGAAACGCCGACAATCGGGTCAAGTTCACGGGCTTCTTGATAGCGTGGTTCTTGGAATTTGTGATGCAAAAGAGCAGCTACAGATAACGCACCTGCGGTGAAAGCCTCTTCCTGTTCTTTATAGTTATGTGGGTCAATTTGATTGAGATGAACCTCTGACAAATTACAGTGGAAGTCACTACCAATAATTTCACCACACGGATTCAAACCAAATCGAGCCAAACGATGTTCCAGTTCACGCTCATCAAGATTAGGATAGTGTTCCTGCAACCACTGTTTGGCAGTACCTTGTTGATAAGCTTGTAAAAATTCAGTTTTCAAGCTAACGGTAGACAATAAATCACAGTTAGCTCTAGCTACAGCTTCACCAGCCCATTGAATTGCACCTTCACCACTGTAGTACTGTTTACGAACGGCATCAATACATTCTTCTAATGTTGGCTTACGGTGAAAAACTCTGGTATGGTTTGCCATTCGCAGTGAATCGCGTTCTGGATCAATACGCCAGTTCCCGTTTTCATCCTGCTGCCAAAGGTTTGCTTTCGCATCAGCAAACAAATTATCATCGTTGTTGCCTTGACGCATCCCAGCGCTGTTATGTGTCAGATAACCATCACAGTAGAAACAATGAGCTTCTTCGACTTCAATGTCGTAAGTTTGGACATAATCGTAACTGCCCAGTCCTTTGACTGTAACGGGAATATCCAGTGAAGTATCCGCCTCAGCAATGTAGCGTTCATAGTTGGCATCAACAGAACAAGAACCCTGAAATCCCATTTCCCGCATTTCACTGTAAGTGTAAGCTTCCCGCATAATTGTTCCTGGCACGGTGAAGCCATACATTTTCAGTCCTTGTTTGATTTCTCCTTTGACGCTGTGGGTAGCTATCAAAGCGTTGTAACGCTCTTTTAATGCTGGAATTTTGAGGTTGTATTTAGCTTGCCATCTCTTTTGTTGAGGATAAACAATGCTAATTCTACCGGCAATTCCTAGACTGGATAAAACTGCTGCAACTTGCCTAATAAATGAGCGGTAAACTGTAGTGATGAGGTGAGGTGGGCGGTTATTAACAGCACCGCCACTATCCATTAATCCTGCTAGGTAAGCAGCTCTAATATCTATTGAACCCTGCAAGATAAAACTAGGGACTTGCAAAGGAATATTAGGTTGCTTAATGTAGCGATAAAAATACTCTGCGAAGCGAATAGAAGAACAGATGGATTTAGCAGTATTTTCGCCTTTGACACAGGTGTGAGTTGCACTTAGTCCAAATAAAGCCAATGCTGCATCTATTTTTGTTTGAATTCTAGGTAGAAGTTCCACATCCAAGCCGTTCATTGCCCATTCTACGCGACCATAGGGCTTTCCATACTTGTTACGACCAAGAGCAACATAGCCATCTCCGTGGGTAAATCCAATCAACCAAGCGATTTCCGGTGTTAGATCAGGAATAATAAATGATTTGACATTTCGACTTTGAGTTGGTCTTTCTTGTGTAAAGTCAGGGGGTAGGTGAGTTACTGTACCGGGTAAGACTTGTGTATTGTGTAATAGACGATCGCCTTCCACAAGACTCGCTATTGGCTTCCAAGTAATTCCCCCTTTAGCACCTGTAAGAACTGCTTGTCTGTGGTTTAAAGTCCCTCTGGGATAAGTGGCATTGGTTTCTATCTCATAAACTTCCTGAAATCCTTGGTCAAATTTATCAACCACTCGTCTGAATCCCAAGGGGGTTTGTACTAAGTCACCTACCTGGATATCACGTATGGGAACCAGACCTTGGAAAGTATGAACCAAGGCATCTTCAGGTAAACAACGTCTGATATTACCAGCAACAATTGTTACGGCAGCCTCATCAATCAACAAACAGCATTCTACAGAATTTAATTGACGCCCTACAGCTTTATTGAGGATAGAAGCACAACGTTGATACAGTCCAGGCAATTTTATAGGATTGGCAACACCTCCAAAGCCGTTGAGAACTTCTCCAGCTTGGCGTACATCGCTGATATCAACAATTACTTGTATTTCTTGTGTAAATCTTTCATCAGTAGAGAGTTCCAGTAAACTTTGATATGATTGTACCCAGCCTTGGCGGCTGTCTCCTACATAGATGGTAACGTGGTGAGCATTTGTATCAATTTTGACTTCTGTAAATTCACGCCGTTCGAGAGGTGGAGTAAAACCAATTTCTCCTTTTATATTTACATTTAAGCGATTACGAATAAGGGGCAATTGGTTAATGTATTTTGGTTCTAAAACTGCTCCAGTACCGCAGCCCATCATAGCCAAATCCATCATTAAGCCGAAAGCAGTCCAATTCTGGAGGTTGGTAGAAGTACAGTTATAAGCACCAGAAAAATTCTGTGGCTTGGCTATCCAGTCTGTGCCACCAACCCACAACCAGCGCCCACTGGGTAAAGCTTTCAAGTTACGCTGCATCCGCTCAAGAATCTCAGCCTCTTGTGGTTGCAGTTTTCCCAAGTTAATTAAACCACCTAAAGTGCGATCGCATACCTGCTCCCATGTCTCCCTTGTTTGTGCTTCTCTACGGCGGCTGTAAGTTCTAAAAAACACTGGGTAGGCCGCTGGGGCTGTTTCTGGAAAGTTCGCCAAAAGGCGTTTTCGTTCAAGCTCTCGAACCATAAATCAAGCCTTGTTGCTCTCTCATCAGATTATGACTATACGTTAACTAGTCGCGGGGGTCAAAGGTTGAAAAAATTATCAATTTGCGGTAAGTTTATCCCCACGAGTAATTATCAATGTTGTAAGCTTTATTGTGTCTAATATCCCTAATCTAAAATAATTAATATTTTCAATATTAGCAGTATATTTAAGCCTTTAGTTATATTTATTTTTGCTTGGAAAAGCTATAAGAGATAGGGTTTTCATCTTTTGGTTATTCCTAGTCAATCACAACAGCTTGAAACCCTGATCTTAAAGATTTTTATTTTATTGATAAACTATTAAATAATTATTTTCTAAGTAAAAATATTGTAATTTTAGAAGAAAAGGGTCTTTAAAAATATTAATATTTGAATATCATGAATTATTCAATAACTCTTGAAATCAAAAAAACACTAATAATTTAATAAAACAGAATATACTTGAGTACAAAAATATGTTATTGAAATATGTTTGTTGATTTTTTATTAAAATTTCAAGACAAAATTTGAATTAAATCAAACAGTAATAATACTGAGTAACAACAAAGAAATATCTACTGAAGTATAGATATATTCAAGATGATTGATATTTGATGTAGCAGTATTTTTGCCTGCTTTCAGCAAAAATTCTTTTTTGCTAAAAATAATATTTTTGATAGATTGAAATAATTATATGTAATTCCTTATCTATAACTAATGGAACATATAGAAAAGGGGATATGTAACTTTTCTTCTGCCACCAGTGAGAAAAGAAAGTGTGTAGAGACTCTGACAATAGGTGTTTGTCAGATGCCAATAGTTAGACATATACTATGATTGAAAATACTTTACTGTCTTATAGCACTAGTATTTTTGCACTTGCATAAATCAGAGTGCGATCGCAAACAGTTTGTGAAACAAATATATTTTCACAACTTGTTTAGTGAGATAATTAGATTGTGAGGAAAAGAACGGAAATACGTTAATTGTAAAGGGGGAAATATGAAAACCAAAATTTTGGCTGCTCTAACTTTAGTAGCTCCCCTGTTTTTCACTGGCGCAGTTAGTGCCAATAATCCGCAGCAAATACAAAAGCTGTTATCAACTGGGGAATGTCAAGGGTGTAATCTATCAGGAGCAGACCTCAGTGGCGCTCACTTAATTGGTGCTGATCTCAGAGGCGCAAATCTCCAAGGCGCTAACCTAGAAGGAGCAAATCTTGAGGGTGCTGACCTTACGGGTGCAAACTTGGCAGGTGCTAACTTAGAGTCAGCTTTTGCCACCAATGTTAATTTCAAAAATGCCAATCTCAATGGTGTTAACTTTACCAGTGCCACAATTTTAGATTCCAATGTGCATGGCGCCTCAATGAATAACCTCAATATTACCAATGCTGAGATCTACAATACTGGGATAGGTATTGGTGGTGATAGTGCAGATATTCCAGATTGGGACTAAATAGGCATATATCCACGCATAAGGTTAGAAAGATTTTTTACCCCACCTCAACCCTTAGCGAAATCAGGGAAGGAGCTAACTAAGTCTTTCCCTCATCTGCGCTAGATTAAGGGGTTTTTAAAATTCATGCAACGGGTTTATTAATTAATCCTCCCATTTCTAAAGAAAAACTTTATAAGCGGGAGGATTTTTGCTCAAAATTTATTTTTAATATTATATTTTTGATTGAAAAAGTACTAGCTAATTTGCCTACATGGGTTTAGCCACTGCATACCACAAACAACTTTAAAAGTCTAGACCATATGAATACATAAAAATTTTTATTAAGTATTAATATCAATTCTACTCTCAGCATTGAGAATAACAGCTTAAGATTGCCTAAATATCAGGTAAAATCGGCATTTAGGCTTGTATAAATAAGGGATGAACTTATTGGTACATGATTTGTACTCCAATGAGTACGATCATAAACAGCTTACCTGTCTGATGTCAGTTCACCAGATGGGCAAAACTGGCAAGACCAAGACTTGAACTTTGGTTCAAGACACATGTCTGTATGTGTAAAGTGATGTGTTAGTGCATCGCCGACTCAACAGCCTTTTGGTTGTAATTGTCCCGATAAAAGTAACTCAACTGTCACAATCATGGGAGCGGAAATGCAAGAACCGGAAGTAGTAGAAACAAAGTCTCCAGAGGCAATAGTGCCAGATATGAACAACCAAACAGGAACCATTACTAAAATCCAACCCACTGTGCAATCTCAAGACCAATGGTTGAAGTATGGAGAGGTGGCTTCTAGCTTTTTAGCGACACTACCCGAATACCTGGGAAGCTTTTTTAATAAGTATAGACAGCCCCTGGTTACGATTGGTTTAATTGTGGGAGCCATTGTCGCTGTTAAAGTTGTCTTGGCGATCCTAGATGCTTTAAATGATATTCCTCTAGTGGCACCAACTTTTGAATTAATTGGTATTGGTTACTCTGCATGGTTTATTTACCGTTATTTACTCAAAGCCTCTACTAGGCAAGAGTTAACCAATGAAATTGCAACTCTCAAATCACAAGTGGTCGGTAAAGACGCCTAAAACTGAGTAAATTCAGTACCTAGAGCGATCGCAACGCTGGTACGCTGTGAATTACTGCTGGATCTCGCCTCCTCCCAAGTGGTCAAGTAGATTCTTAGCAACTCTTGACCACTTGTGTAACTTTATTTAATTAGGCGCTTTGACAATATATTCAGATTGAATTGCGTCTAACCTTCCCGTTCGCACCAAAGCTTGATAAACCATAGCCGCTACCTCAGCACGGGTAGCTTCTTTATTAGGATTGAGGGTTTGAGGATTTGGGTAGTTAACCACAAGGCCATTGGCTGTGGCAGCTGCTATTTTGTCAGTAGCATAATTAGGGATTTCTTGAGCATCCGTGTAAAAGCTTAAAATTCGAGTTTGAGAAGCAGGAACATTTAAATTCATTCCACTAGTCAAAGCAACTAATACCTGAACTCGCGGAATCTTTTGCTGTGGTCTAAAAACTTTGTTAGGGTAGCCTTTTAAAAACCCTGTACTAATGGCTTGGTCAATGGCTGAGTTTGCCCAAAACCGAGGTGCTACATCCTTAAAAGAGATTGTATTCTTGGTCTTGCTAAGTTCTTTTCCAAACGCTTGTTCCACAATGGCAGCAAATTCAGCACGGGTGACAGGCTGATTTGGTCTAAAGGTGTAATCTTGATAGCCCTTAATTATATTCCGAGAGGAAAGCACATCAATAAAACGACGCGCCCAAAAGTCACCAGGTACATCAGTAAATGCAATCGGTGGGGGAATTGTTGATTTTTGCTCAGGAATAACTAGTGGTAGGGTTCTGTTGGTAGTAGAGGGTGGAAAAGGTACTTGTTCTTGTGGCAAAACAGTCGGGTTAACACTGGCAGATGGTGTTACTCTACTCAAGTTCTCTTGGGCAGATGCAGATGGTATTTGACGAGATTCTAAATCTGGAGGAGTTGGTTTAGCTAAAGGTGTGGGGGAAGTAGTTGGAGTAGAAAAAGGTGACAACAAGCTGTTAAAATTCCAGCCAGACTCCTGACGGGAAAATGACCAAAACAAAATTGCCCCGATAGTGGCAAAGGCAACAAGAATGCCAATAAATTCATCAAAGCCAAGGGCATTTGTTTGAGATGACTTAGGATCGGGAGGCGTATTTGTCATCGGTGATTATCCTAATTATCCTAATTGTTGATTGTTGGTTGTTGGTTGATGGTTGTTGGTTGGTCTTGTTCTTATTACGCATTACTTACTAACCCCTAACCACTAACCCTACTCTTGTGAGAAGCGCTTGGGCGTCTACGGGTTCGTCAGTCGCTCATGGGGACCGGTAGTCCCCCATGAGCGATTGCCGTAGACGCGCTTTACTCGGCTTCTGTAAAGTAAGGGTCCCCCGGCATAAAGAAAGAGGCGTTGGGGATTGGGGGAGTGGGGTCCCCTTTGGGGTTGGGGGAGGGACCCCCTGCGTAAGAGTCGCTGACTTACCACTAATGTACAGACGCGAGGAACATCGCGTCTGTACTAACTACTAACCACTAACAAAGTTTCTTATAACACTCGTAACAAGCTGGGAATGCTGTCTATCGCTTCTAAGGTACGAATTTCTGCCAAAGCTTGGCGGAAATCTCCTTCTCGGACATCATGGGTAACAACAACAATCTCTGCTAATTCCCCCTGAAAGCCTGTTTGTACAACTGACTCTAAGCTTACACTGTATTTACCAAAGCAGGTTCCCAGTTTACCAATTACCCCTGGTTGGTCTTTGGTCAGAAAACGGGTATAGAATCTGGTAACAAGTTCTTCTAGTGGCGTAATTTGGCAGTAGTCTTGATGCCCACAAGATAATAAGGAGTTAGGTGTAGCTGTATTGGCTTGCAGTGCTGCTACCAAATTTAAGATGTCAGATGATACAGCGCTAGCAGTTGCCCCAGCACCAGCACCTGGGCCAAAAAACATCACCTGTCCAATCGGTTCTCCTTCTACAAGAATGGCATTATGAACACCGTTGATGCTGGCTAACGGGTGTGCTTTCGGAACCAGAGTAGGGTGAACTCTGACGGAGATGGGGTAATGGTGGGGTAATGGAGTAATGGAGGGAAGATTAACTGTTTTAGCTATTGCTAGTAGTTTAATGACAAACCCCAATTTCTCGGCATAGGCAATGTCTGTCTTGCTGACTTGTCGAATACCCTCACAATAGACATCTTGTAGTTTAATGCGTCCACCAAAGGCTAATGAGGCCAGAATAGCTATTTTGTCTGCGGCGTCTAAGCCATCAACATCAGCTGTAGGATCGGCTTCTGCGTAACCCAGCTTTTGGGCGTCAGCTAAGACATCATCGAAGTTAATGCCTTCAGCTTGCATCCGCGTCAAGATATAGTTAGTTGTACCGTTAACAATGCCTGTAACGGTATGAATGCGGTTGACACTTAAAGATTGCTTGAGGGGTTGAATCACTGGGATACCACCACCAACAGCAGCCTCTAGCATGACATATACACCAGCTTTATTGGCAGCAGTAAAAATTTCATGCCCAAAACGGGAAATTACCGCTTTATTAGCTGTAACGACATGTTTGCCATTTTCAATGGCTTTGAGAATTAGCGATCGCGCTGGTTCGAGTCCACCAATGACCTCAACGACTATATCTACCTGCGGCTCGTTGACTATTGCTGCTAAATCTGTTGTTAATACTGCATCCGGCAATTCTACCATCCGGGATTTGTCAAGCGATCGTACCCCCACGCGATATATTTCTACATCTCGCAACAACGGGTGACGCCCTGCATTATCTTGTAAAAGTTGCACTGTACCCGTGCCTACTGTACCCAAACCCAGTATTCCCAGCTTTACGCCCACGAATCTTACACCAAATTTCACCAACAACAATTGTAGGGTGGGCATTGCCCACCCTACTAGATCTTTATATAGTTAGTTGTTAGTTATTGATTGAAATAAACAACTACTAACTACTAACTACTAACTATCAACCAAATTAATATGTTTCAACGTGCCAGCGCCCAGCTTTCTTGAGTTCTTTTTGATAGTCGCTCCAGTTGATACCCTCTTTCGCTGCTGCTGCTGAAAGGGCTGCATCAATGCCATCTTCCATACCACGTAAACCGCAAATATAGGTGTGGGTTTTCTCGTTCTTAATCAAACTCCACAGTTCATCTGCGTGTTCAGCAACGCGGTCTTGAATGTACATTCTGCCGCCTTGGGGATTTTTCTGCTCACGGCTAATGGCATAAGTCAAGCGGAAATTATCAGGATACTTCGCTTGCATTTCTTCCAATTCTTCTTTGTAAAGAATATTTGGAGTTGTGGGAACACCAAAAATCAGCCATGAGAAGCCTTTAAACTGGTATTCTGGGTTAGCAGCTTTTTCAGCATCCTTGAACATCCGCCAGAGATAGGCACGCATGGGGGCAATACCTGTTCCTGTTGCCATCATAATCACGTTGGCATCTTCGTCTGGGGGTAGTAACATTTCCTTACCCACTGGACCTGTGATTTTGACTTCATCTCCAGGCTTGAGGTTACACAGGTAAGTCGAGCAGACACCGTAGACTGTTTCGCCAGTTTCTGGATGCTTGTACTCTAACTGACGGACGCACAGTGATACAGTCTTGTCATCTACATCATCGCCGTGACGAGTCGAAGCAATGGAGTATAGTCTCAATTTTTCTGGTTTGCCATTCTTGTCCAGTCCCGGCGGAATAATACCGATACTTTGACCTTCTATGTAACGCAAATTTCCGCCAGAGAGGTCGAACTTGATATGCTGAACAATACCGATACCGTTTTCTCCTACTAATGCTTCATTGGAAATGCATTTACCAATGTAAGGAGCATTAGGGCGGTAAATGTTGACAGGAACGTCAGCGTGGGCATCTTTTTTAGCTTTCGCTTGAGTCATGGTCTTGCCTTTCGTCTCATTCTTCTGGGGCTGTTGCTGGACTAGTGGTTCAGCATTTACAGGTGTGGCATTACCATTCCCTTCGTGAGCAGATTTAGCAGATGTGGCTTTACCATTAGTTTGCTGTAAAACACTGACTGGTTGTATGCTAACAATTCTGCCGCCCAGGCGAGTAATACGTCGCATTTCCTGATTCATGCGGCTGTAAGGCACTCTGATGAACACACTGCCACTGTTACGAATTTGATAGTTCGTCTGATCAGTTTCTTCACTCTGACGCAGACCAACCACCTCGTAAACAAAAACACGGCTACCTGATTCTGTGTTGGCAGCTCCTTCAACAGCACCTCTATAGTACATTCGTTCTACCACTCCGATATTTACTTAACCTTTTCTCAAAAAACCCTTTCACCACATATTCAGCTCTTCATACCAAATTTTTGGTGACAAAAAACTGATACTTGGAAAAGCGGCATTAGCCAATGCCTTTTTACGTACACTCACCAAAGACACTAAAGCATGGCAAAAGTCACACCTGTTCACCTTCTAAGGTAAAGGATAAGTTCTTTGGAGAATGTTAATAATGAGTCAATTTAATTTTTTTTTCGTGATATAGCATCGCTACAACATAGATAGCTCTCTGTAACCCAAAGTACACCCTGCTTTAGGTGTTTGACTTCAAAATGCCAGTTTCAGGAAGATATGCTTCCAGTTTGTTTCACTTGTATGTGAAGCCTCTAATCATAATGAAGGCAGCTATGCAGTTAGTGGCTTCGCAGAAAGCTGTCAGACCTATGTCGTAGGCTTTTCAACTTAATGGTTCTGCATATTTTATTGTTGCCAGACTGCAAAGCTTCATCGCTTAGAGGTTTTGGAACATTTCATTGCCACAAAAACGACTTTGTTATGCTTAATAACACAACAAGCATAATCATAGAATATGAAAGTATTCCGATACAGATTATAAATTAAGTTTTACTTGATGTGAAACATCTGTCAACCTCTACAAATACATAACCAAGCTGCTTGAGCGCTCTTTTGTACTTATCTGATCAATGTAGAGTTAATTGCCTTAGTATCTATTTTGTTACTTCTTTCTGAGGATAGGTCACAAAAGATAATTTTCAATCTTATCAATTTTTGCTTTTTGCTGAATAAAAATTTAGAAAAGGTAAAAAAGTACTTTAAAAATTAAATTATACCTTATAGACTTGAATTATATAGAGTCATAAGCTGCTACCCTCAATTACCATAATACTCCTGAAAGAGTTGTGAGACTTGAACTGAATGATTGTTAACAGTTTTTGGTGATTGGGTGTTTGTGATCTCAAACACCTAATAATTCAAGACTAACAATCTACTAGTTTGTCGCATTAGTTTTGTAATGTTTGTAGTGGGTGCTGCCCTAACGGTAGCTACTACAGCGTTCAAATCAGCACTAAAGTGCTGCTACAAACTATTCAAAGTTAGTGTGACACACTACAAGTAGCACTAATCTTAAGGTTAACTGCTTTGCTGCTATGGGAAAAAATATCCAAAACCTAGATTTTTGGGTTTGCGACTCAACTTAAGTAGCTGCACCGCAGGTTTTGAGGGAATTTTTGTGATTGCTAAACATTCACAACTATGATTCCAAAAACGCATTTTCTTGCTGATAGCAAGCCTTGTATAGAATAACCCCTTCTGTTAGAATCCAATATATCACTAGGATTAAATACTTACCAGCAACAACTTAGGCAACAAAAACGGGTAACAATTATGACTCTTTAGCTTACCCGTAATATGTCTATTGGTGCTGCTGAGTAGCAAGAACGCAGGATAAACCAAAGGGGTAAGCTCCTGGCTTCATGTCTGTAGGTGTGAAAAATTATTGATTAACTCATCTTTAGCATTTAGAGGAGATTTATGAGTAGTAAACCAGAACGTGTGGTACTAATCGGGGTAGCCGGAGACTCTGGGTGTGGTAAATCTACGTTTTTGCGTCGTCTGACGGATTTATTCGGTGAGGAGTTGATGACAGTTATCTGTTTGGATGACTATCATTCTCTCGATCGTAAGCAACGTAAAGAAACAGGGATAACTGCACTTGACCCTAGAGCCAACAATTTTGACCTGATGTATGAGCAAATCAAAGCGCTCAAAGAAGGTCAATCAATCATGAAGCCAATTTATAACCACGAAACTGGCACTATCGATCCACCCGAACTGGTAGAACCAAATCATATTTTAGTGATTGAGGGGCTACATCCTTTATATGATGAACGTGTGCGATCGCTAATTGACTTCAGCGTCTATTTTGATATTAGTGATGAAGTCAAAATTGCTTGGAAGATTCAGCGAGATATGGCTGAACGCGGTCACCGCTACGAAGATGTTTTGGCTCAAATCAATTCTCGTAAACCTGATTTTCAGAAGTACATTGAACCACAAAGAGAATTTGCTGATGTAGTTCTTCAGGTCTTACCTACCAATCTCATCAAAGAGGACAAAGAGCGTAAAGTTCTGCGGGTACGGATGTTGCAACGCGAGGGCAAAGAAGGCTTTGAACCAGTTTATCTGTTCGATGAAGGTTCTACAATCCACTGGACTCCTTGTGGACGCAAGCTGACTTGTTCCTATCCTGGTATGCAACTGTACTATGGTTCAGATGTATACTATGGTCGCTACGTCTCTGTTCTAGAGGTAGATGGTCAATTTGATAACCTCGAAGAAGTTATCTACATCGAAACTCATCTCAGCAACACATCCACCAAGTATCAAGGCGAGATGACTCATCTATTACTCCAGCACAGAGAGTATCCAGGTTCCAACAATGGTACAGGTTTATTCCAAGTGCTAACAGGATTAAAAATGCGCGCTACTTACGAGCGTTTGACAGCAAAGGAAGCCAAAATGGCGATTCAAGTTTAAGGCAACAGTGTTTGTGTCTAATATCTAAGGGATACTCTTCGTGTCCCTTTTTTTATGAATAATAGTCTTGAATAACACAGAACCCCAATTACCCTCTTATTGCCTTTTGCCTTTTACTTCCAGCATAGCTGCCTTCTTCAATTTTCAAGAATACAACAGTAAAGGGTGGATTTTATGAAATTACCAACTGCTTTATCTGCTGAATGTAAAAATATTGTTATGATTGCAGATTAAAGTAGCTAGATTAAATGGCAACATTTAGTCAGTTAATTCCCATTGTTTAGGAGGAATTTAATTTGTCTAAACGCTATCTATTTACCTCCGAGTCAGTAACCGAAGGTCATCCAGATAAAATCTGCGATCAAATTTCGGATGCAATTCTAGATACATTGCTTACACAAGACCCAACTAGTCGTGTTGCTGCTGAAGTTGTTGTTAATACTGGCTTGGTATTAATTACTGGTGAAATCACAAGTAAAGCCAGTGTCAATTATGTTAATATCGCCCGCAAAAAAATAGCGGAAATTGGCTATACCGATGCAGTCAATGGCTTCTGCTCAAACAGTTGTTCTGTGCTAGTAGCTTTAGATGAGCAATCACCCGACATCGCCCAGGGTGTAAATACAGCCCATGAAGCACGTCAGGATAGTGAGGAACAATTCGATAAAGTTGGTGCTGGCGACCAAGGTATTATGTTCGGTTTCGCTTGTAACGAAACACCGGAACTGATGCCTTTACCTATCAGCCTTGCTCACCGTATAGCCCGTCGGCTAGCAGCAGTCCGCAAGACAGGTCAATTAGCCTACCTGCGCCCTGATGGCAAAACTCAAGTCACTGTTGCTTACGAAGATGGACGCCCTGTTGGCATTGATACCATCCTAATTTCCACACAGCATACACCTACCATTGGTGATATTACTGATGAGGCAGAAGTGCAAGCCAAAATCAAAAAAGACCTGTGGTCAGCAGTGGTTGAACCTGTATTTGGCGACTTGGAAATTAAGCCTGATGGAAATACTCGCTTTTTAGTCAACCCCACTGGTAAATTTGTGATCGGCGGACCGCAAGGAGACTCCGGTCTAACTGGACGTAAAATTATTGTCGATACCTACGGTGGCTACTCCCGACATGGTGGTGGCGCTTTTTCTGGTAAAGACCCCACTAAGGTAGATCGCAGTGCCGCCTATGCTTGTCGCTATGCTGCAAAAAATATTGTTGCCGCAGGTTTGGCAGAAAAATGTGAAGTCCAGCTTAGCTATGCTATCGGTGTAGCGCGACCAGTGAGCATTATGGTGGATACCTTTGGTACGGGCAAAGTTGATGATCAAACCTTACTCCAATTAATTACAGATCATTTTGAACTGCGCCCAGCTGGAATTATCCATAGCTTTAACTTACGCAATCTGCCAAGCGAACGAGGCGGACGTTTTTATCAGGACGTCGCGGCTTACGGTCACTTCGGTCGGACAGATTTAGACCTGCCTTGGGAACGTACTGATAAGGCAGAGTTGTTAAAACAAGCACTCAATAAACAAGCTTCAACTGCTGCGATCGCTTAATTCATTTCAGCCCCGAATTAGGAGTCAAAAGTATAAACTTTAGCTCCTAACTCTTAATTGTCTGTCAATCAAAAAGGGATCGGGGATGGGGGACAAGAGGGACACAGAGGACAAGGGAGACAAGGAAGAATTTCTCGCTTGCATTTTCCCTATTCCTTATCCTTGATCCTTATATTTGTACAAAATTCACAAATATAAAAACTGCTTAAATACCATGAGAGTGATGCTAACTATAATAGTGAGCGAATATTTGTTCTTGTTATAAAGGAAGATAAGATTAGGTGAGAGTCACTGGTGTCAGTGATTTTATGCCTATGATTGATGTAATAACTTTGGCGGGAGGATAAGAAGATTTGAGGGATGCAAACTCACAAACCAACCGCTTTTGACAACAGTTCAGAAACAACAAAAGTGCCAGCCAACGACCCCTCAACCGACGAACTGCCAACTATCGAATTTCCCTCGCGAGGGAAACTTAAGGCTAGTTCGTGGCGCATCCATCAAAAAATAGGTTATGGTTACTTTCTGGCAATTGGGATTGGGTTTTTTGGTTCACTTGCTGGATTGTTTGTCGCCAACTTTTATCGAGGACAACAAATCAGGGAATTAGATCACGCCCATTACCAGACACAAATGCTGGTTAATTATAAAGATGCGATCGCAGATGCACAAATCCAAAGTACAAATTTGCCTGCTGTCGTCGAAGATCCAGAAAAGCTAACCTACAGAAGAGATAAATTTCTGGAAAATATCGAAAAAACTAAAAAAATAGAAAATCAAATCATGGCTTTTCTGGAAAGCAAGCCCAAGAACTTAGCAACCAGTGAAGCTTCTCTACAGACTTTATTACAAAATTACGCGACTAATTTAGACTCCTATGTTCAGGACATTGAGTCTATCTTAGAACCAATTAGTAACCAGCAAATATCACCACAGCAAGCATCTATAGTCCAAAAACAGTTACTAGCTGTTTTGCGTAGTGATACAGCCTCACGCCTAGACCAACTATATAAATATTTGAATGATCTCCTGCAAAGCGCCGAGCAAGTAGAGGAGAGGATGAAAAATGATGTTAGCCAGTCTAAAGGAATTGAAAGATTAATAGTCATGGCTAGTATGCTCTTGTCGGTGGGAGTTGCTGCTGTTGTGGCTTGGCGTACTTCTCGAGCGATCGCTGAACCAGTTATCACCGTCACTCAAGTTGCCGAACAAGTAGCACGGAAATCAAATTTTGACTTGCGCGCACCTGTCACTACTGAAGATGAAATAGGTTTATTAGCAAAATCTCTGAATCGTCTTATAGAACAAGTATCAAAACATACTAAGGAACTAGAACATGCCAAAGAATTGGCAGAAGGAGCCAACAAAGCCAAAAGTCAATTTTTGGCGAATATTAGTCACGAATTACGTACACCATTGAACGCCATTATTGGTTTGAGTCAGCTGCTCCAAGATGATGCTGCTGATACCAGCTTAGGAGGAGAGTTCATCAGTGATTTGGAATCAATTAATTCTGCTGGTAGGCATCTTTTGTTACTAATCAACGACATCCTCGACTTATCAAAAATTGAAGCAGGGAAAATGACTTTTTATCCAGAGACATTTGACCTGATGACATTAATTAATAGTGTTGTGCTAACGGTAAAGCCGCTAGTAGAAAAAAATGGCAATGTTTTAGAAGTGGATTATGAGCAAGAATTGGGCATCATGCACACCGATCAGACTAAGCTTAGGCAGGTGCTTTACAACTTGCTGAGTAATGCAGCTAAGTTTACTACTAATGGTAAAGTGACATTAAATGTCAAAAGAGAAAAAGTTTACTCATCAGACGAAGAACGCAGTGAAATCATCATTTTCACTGTGACAGATACAGGTATTGGCATGTCTTTACAGCAACAACAGCAGTTATTCCAACCCTTTACACAAGGGGACGCCTCAACAACGAAAAAGTATGGCGGTACTGGACTTGGGTTGGCAATTAGCCGTCACTTTTGTTTAATGATGGGTGGTGAAATTTTTGTTAAGAGCGAGCAGGGAATAGGGTCTGTTTTCACTGTACGTTTACCACTTGTTGCTCAAGGATAACTAGGGTAATTGTTCAGAAGGCAGAAGGCAGTCCCAATCAAACAAGTCTCAGCGTCAAGCATGAAAGTGGAATTTTTTTAAGAGTTCCCTATTCCCTATTCCCAACTTTCAAACTGGGCAACCTACCCAAAACTAAAGTTTTTTCACAGAGCAGGAAGTAAAATCCCTTCTGCCTTTTGCCCTCTGCCTTTCTTTGTAACTAGTCAAACCTACTTAAAGTTTATTTAAAAAATTTACTCTTAATCTTCTAGTCTTACTTACTGGTTAGATTTTATAAAACTATTTTATGTAAAATCGACATATTATGAATTGAGATAAAAATACTCAATTACTCCTCTATTCTCTTTATTTATCACTTTCTTTATCTATAAAAAACTATGCAAAAAATGCATAAATGCATAAAACTTTAATTTCTGCCAACTACTAAAAGAAGTATATTTTGAGGAATGTCTCAAAACTTACTAAATTTGGGTCAATTTTAATACAGAAAATCGTATTAAAAGTTACTCAAATGAATGTACGTAATAGTCTTGAAATGTTGGCGAAAAGGGACAAAAAACAAGTGTTGAAGAAAGTTGTGATGATTGGGGCGATCGCCCTAGTGCTTCTAGCAGGACCTCTCATAGGCAATGCTTTGGCTGCACCCGTTGATGTTAATGCAGCAATTTCTAATGCTCAAACTGCTGCGGATACAGCATTTATGCTGATATCCGCAGCTTTAGTATTGCTGATGACTCCTGGACTTGCCTTTTTTTATGGTGGATTTGTACGTTCTCGCAACGTTCTCAACACGTTGATGATGAGCTTCGTACTTATGGGAATTGTGGGAGTAACTTGGATTTTGTGGGGCTATAGCCTTGCCTTTGCGCCTGGAAATCCCTTTATTGGTGGTTTACAGTGGCTGGGTTTGAATGGTGTTGGCACAGAACTCACAGATTATCTCAAAGGGTCGAATCCCGCTGATTTCGTTTCTTATGCACCAACAATTCCACACCTGGCATTCATGATTTACCAAGCCATGTTTGCCATCATCACCCCAGCGTTAATCTCTGGGGCGATCGCTGAACGAATGAGCTTCACTGCTTATAGTTTATTTGTACTGCTATGGTCTACTTTTGTTTACTCTCCTCTGGCCCATATGGTGTGGGGAAAAGGTGGATTTATTGGCTTAGCAGGCGGCTTGGGCGCTCTCGACTTTGCAGGTGGTACAGTCGTTCATATTAGTTCTGGGGTTTCTGCCCTAGTAGCAGCGATCGTTCTTGGGCCTCGCAAAACCTTTCCTGATCGTCTTAGTCCTCCTCACAGCGTTCCCTTCATTTTGTTAGGTGCTGGGCTGTTATGGTTTGGCTGGTTTGGCTTTAATGCTGGTAGCGCTCTTGCTTCAGGTAGCTTAGCAACAATAGCCTTTGTTAACACAAATACAGCAGCAGCAGCAGCAGCATTAACTTGGTTGATTTTAGAAAAAGTTCTACGTGGTAAACCAACCGCAGTTGGTGCAGCTACAGGAGCAGTTGCTGGTTTAGTAGGTATTACTCCAGCCGCAGGCTTTGTCACACCACTAGCAGCAATTTTAATTGGTAGTATCACGACTTTTGTTTGCTTTTATGCTGTTAGCTTTAAGCACAAAATACAAATTGATGACGCCCTAGATACTTATCCTGTACATGGCGTGGGTGGAACGGTAGGTGCAATTTTAACAGCAGTTTTTGCTACTACCGCAGTGAACTCCGCCGGGAAAAATGGCTTACTGTATGGTAATCCCAGGGAATTACTAGTTGAACTAGCAGCAATTGCTATTGCTTATGTTGTTGCTGGTGTGGGAACCTTCGTTATTCTCAAGCTGATTGATGCTACAGTTGGTCTACGTGTGAAAGAAGTAGCAGAAATGCAAGGAATGGATATCAGCGAACACGGAGAAGAAGGTTATAACGAAGAATTTGGCGATCGCATTTCCGTTAGTAACAAGTAGTCATTATGGGGCGGGTACACCAACAACACTTAAGCTAGATTTTCAAGACAGCAATCACGAAAATATCTCTCTAAGTAACATGAAAACCTCTTCCCGATTCGTGTTCCCCATTCCCTGTTAAAAGTTCCCTATTTTCAAAATAGTGACATTTTGTGGACACCAGCATTATAAAATCTGGTACTAAAGATTTGGTATACTCCCCACAATCGTGTCCACTTCTGCAAAAACTTCTCCTACTTGGGCAATTCTATCGCTGATTACCAACGGCATACTCTTGCTAGCGGTCATCCTGCTAATCTGGCGACAGCAGAGGGTGACTGCTTTTTTCGCGGATATATTGCCAAATCACGCTAATGCGAATGCTTCATCACAACCCACACCAGAGTTGGGTAATCGTCATAAACTTAATTATCAACAGTGGGTAGATATTCTCAAACAAGAAGCGAAAGTCGCTGCTGAAAAATATCCAGATCATCTCACTGTAATTGCAGGAGATTCTTTAAGTTTATGGTTTCCTCCTGAACTATTACCTCTAAGGAGGAACTGGTTAAACCAAGGTATATCCGGAGAAAATAGCACTGGGTTATTAAAAAGATTAAAACTATTTGACCGCACCCAACCAGAAACAATTTTTGTGATGATTGGTATTAATGACCTAATTCAGGGCAAGGACGATGAGATAATTTTAGAAAACCATCGGCGAATCATGCGTTACCTGCGTCAGGTGCATCCCCAGACACAAATAGTTATTCAGTCAATTTTGCCACACGGAGGAGAAGAAGCAAATTGGGAAGGGCGAGAAAAATTACTAGCTATTTCTAATAGTCGCATTCGTCAGTTGAATCAGCAACTGCAAACCATAGCTAGAACAGAAGGCGTCAAATATTTAAACTTACATCCCCTATTTGTCAACAACCAGGGTAATCTCCGTCCCGAATTAAGCACCGACGGCTTGCATCTTAATTCTCAGGGTTATTTAGTTTGGAGTTCTGCTTTGCAATTATATAGCCAGATGGAACTAGAAGATGGGCGCTAGAAGAAGATGGGGTGATAGGGGGATGGGGTGATGGGGAGAACTTAATTCTATATTCTCCCCACCTCCCAATCTCCCTATCTCCCCACCACAACAGTGCCTCGGCGCGAGAAAATATGAAAGAGTGATTTTTGTTGAAAAAACATGGATACTAAAGCTTTTAAACGTTCACTTCAACATTCTGAAAATTATCATCGTAAAGGGTTTGGTCATCAAGAAGAAGTTGCCACCCAATTGCAGTCAGAATATCAAAGTCAGCTAATTCAGCAAATACGGAATAATAATTACACCCTCACGCGAGGTGACATACAATTCGACTCGCCGAAGCTTTTGGCTTTTGTTGGGGTGTAGAACGTGCTGTAGCCATGGCCTATGAAACTCGTAAGCACTTCCCCACAGAACGCATTTGGATTACTAATGAAATTATTCACAATCCTTCTGTTAACCAACGGATGCGAGAAATGAATGTAGAATTCATTCCGGTTACAGTAGGAAAAAAAGACTTTTCGATTGTGGAAACTGGTGACGTTGTGATATTGCCCGCTTTTGGTGCTAGCGTTCAAGAAATGCAGATACTTAACGATAAAGGCTGCAAAATAGTTGATACCACTTGTCCTTGGGTATCAAAAGTTTGGAATACAGTTGAGAAGCATAAAAAGCGTGAATATACCTCAATTATTCATGGTAAATATAAGCATGAAGAAACAATCGCTACTAGTTCTTTTGCAGGAAAATATCTCATTATTTTGAATTTAAAAGAGGCAGAATACGTAGCTAACTACATTTTGCATGGCGGAAATCGAGAAGAATTTCTTGCTAAATTCAGTAAAGCTTACTCACCAGGATTTGACCCCGACAAAGATTTAGAAATGATTGGCATTGCCAACCAAACTACAATGCTCAAAAGTGAAACTGAGCAAATTGGCAAGCTGTTTGAACATACTATGATGCAAAAGTATGGGCCAGCTAACTTAAATGACCATTTCCAAAGCTTTAATACTATCTGTGATGCTACTCAAGAACGGCAAGATGCTATGTTGGAATTGGTAGAACAAAAGCTAGATTTAATGATTGTCATTGGTGGGTTTAATTCATCAAACACTACCCAATTACAACAAATAGCTTTTGAGCGTGGAATTGCTTCTTACCATATTGATAGTGTTGATAGAATTATATCTGAAAATCGCATCGAACATCGATTATTAAATGGCAATTTGGAAATTACAAACAACTGGTTGCCTGATGGAAAAATTTTTATCGGTGTGACTTCTGGTGCTTCTACACCTGATAAGGTAGTAGAAGATGTAATTGAAAAGATATTTGAATTAAAATCAATAGTGGCTATTGCCTGAATTGATTTTTGAGATAAAGAACTGCGGCTAAATCCTAAAAAGTCGCAGTTCTTGTTTTTTAGCTCTTAATTTAGTAATTTAATTTGTGAAACTCTGCTTTTTCACAAATCTGATCGGAATGCTATGTAATGCCAGGGGGAAAGGTAAGCGAAAATAGCCTATAGTTCATAGGAAATAACTAATGGTACTAAAAAATTATGTTTTAAAAATCGACCACAGATGCACACAGATGTACACAGATAGACATAGATAGATTACTCGTTTACATCAAATTGAATATAGGCAACTGCCAAGGGTGGCAGTTTAGTTTCCAGTTGAGTGATAATGGCGCGGTCAAATGCTGACCAAACTCGCTTTTGACCAAAAATTTCTGGTTGTAAAATACCCCACAGTTGACCCTCTTGACATAAGTGAGCATGAATTAACGCTCGATGTCCAAAATTTTTATGCTCAAATTCTTTATTAACAACCTCTGGGCTGGCGGTTTCCACATCTTCGACATAAATAGAAGGATCGGTTCGTAAAGCGGCTGCGAATAAGGGGTCTTCTTTTGATAACGACTCTGGTTCTGATCTCCAGTTGGTGTCTGTTATCTCTGGTATCTGTTGATTACGCCGCCACCAATGGGCTATTTTACCTAACTTAGTTTGAGGATTTCTCAGATAAAGAAAACAGCGATCGCATTGCAAAACTTCCCCTAGTACCGGAAGTAAGGTAGCAAAGACATAATCTGGATCGCTATGTCTGTCTAGAACGCTTTTTATAGCTTTTGGCAAAATTAAATCAGTCATAGAAAAACAAATTATTTTTCTGCATATTTTGTCAATAACCTGTAATTCCAAACATCATCCTATCGACACAATACAAAACTTGTACTTAATTCATAACTTTGTATTCCTTGGCGTCTTAGCACTCTTGGCGGTTCGTTAATAAAAAACCAACCCCCTTCTCAAAAGCAAAGCTACTAGGGGTTGGCATGAATTAGCAAAAACTAAATAAATCGACAATTACAGGCTTGTAGGTAAATCTCCAGATTGTGATATTCCTCTGGGGCTGGTAGACTCAGTGAATCTACCAGCATCTGCCTCTTTCAGGAACCCACTGTAGGCTTCCATGCCGTGTTCGCCGATATCCAGACCTTCTATTTCTTCTTCGCGAGATACTCTGATACCCAAAGTAGCCTTGAGTACTAAGAAGAAGATGGTGCTGAGAAGAACAGTCATACCACCTACAGACAGAACACCAATTAACTGAGTGAAGAACTGCCCTAAGCCACCACCTGTAAATAAACCCCTGGCTGGGCCAAGACCTTCTGTGTACCAAGAAAAGTCTGCTACACCAGGACCGACAGCAAACAGACCAACTGCTAAAGTTCCCCAAATACCGCAGACTAGGTGTACTGAGACCGCTCCCACGGGGTCATCAATTTTGATTTTGTCAAAGAAGGTAACTGCGAAAACAACTATGACTCCGGCAATTAAACCAATAATGAAAGAACTGCCAATAGTGACATAAGCACAAGGCGCAGTGATTGCTACCAAGCCAGCCAAAATACCATTAATAACCATTGATAGGTCTGGCTTACCCAAATATAGCCAAGCTGTAATTGTGGCAGCGATACCACCAACAGCACCTGCCATGTTAGTAGTCAGAGCAATGTGGGTAATGGCGTTGGGGTCAGCAGCCATTACGGAACCAGGGTTAAATCCAAACCAACCCAACCACAAAATTAAACAGCCTAAGGTGGCTATGCTCATATTGTGACCGGGAATGGCAACTGTCTGTCCATCCTGATATTTACCAAGGCGAGGTCCAAGTAATGCAGCTCCCATCAAAGCTGCCCAACCACCTACGGAGTGAACTACCGTAGAACCAGCAAAATCAAAGAAACCAGCTTTGTAAAGCCAGCCACCGCCCCAAATCCAGTGTCCGGTTATGGCGTAGGAAATACCCACAAGTAAGAGGCTGAAAATGAGGAAGTCAACGAATTTAATACGTTCAGCAACAGCACCGGATACGATCGTTGCTGCTGTTCCGGCAAATACTAGCTGGAATAAAAATTTGGCAGCTAGGGGAACGCCAGTCCAGTTGAGAGCGCTAAAAACTCCTTTATAAGCATCTCCAGTTGCGGGACTGTTATCAGCCCCTTGCAAGAAAAATCCACTTAAGCCAATAAAGTCATTGCCATTGCCAAACATCAAGCCAAAACCGATCGCCCAAAAAGCAACGGTAGCCAAAGCAAATACAATGAGATTTTTGGCAAGAACATTCACAGCGTTTTTCTGACGACACAAGCCGGTTTCCAACATACAGAAACCAGCATTCATGAAAAACACTAAAAAAGCAGCGATCGCTACCCACAAAGTGTCAAGTGCAACCTTTAAGTCGGCTGTGGTTGGGCCAGCAGGAGCAGGAGTTTGAGCAACAGCTACATAACCCCAACTCAGCACAATTAGACAAGCTATGGGAATACAAGCTTGCCAGCTGGGAGACAAGCGTTGAATTACCCAAAAAATTTGATTGACAATTGAGTTGGATTGTGATTTGTAGACATTCCAGTTTGTAGACTGTCGCCTATGTTTTGCTTTCGATTTTTTTTTGTTCTTTAACATCATGCTCTAAAACGTCCTTAACAGAGAAAATACGTTAAGTAGAAAGAGCGCTCTCCCAAAGCTAAGCAAGTGGTTATTGATATTATTTATTACACAAGTTTGTTATTAAAACTCGCTGATTCTCAATTTTTAGCAAGGTGTTATTTGTAAATTTGAGAATCCAATAACCCAATTTGCATTCAAGAAGTAAGCATTAACTTTGGTGATACTACATACATTCTTAAGAAATTATTATTATGTAGTTTCATCAACAGTCAAGTACCCTTCACTGACTCTTTAATTTTTTACTTTCAAAGAAAATAAATTTTGTCTATGTAAGCATAATTTTGGCAAACAATTATAAGAAAAATAAGGTAGGGTAGCAAGTAAAAAAGTTTTTTGGGATTCACTCAAACTACCATAAAAAATAGCTAACCCGAATTTAAACTTTTTTAAATTTTTGTCTTACCCATAATGTAAATTGAACAAAATAGCAATAGTGGCAATTATTAACTTTGTCAAAGTTCTATCAACGATTACACATACTTTCTAGGAATACGCACTATGAACCTTATCTACGTTTATAATTGACCCTTTAATCGAAGAAAAATTTGGTATTGCCAATCTAGTGTGTTGTTTTTGCAATTAACAGACACCACAGATAAATATATTCACAGGCTTCATAATACCGAGGTCACGAAGTGTTTTTGTAAATCTACGAAAGATTTATTTGATTAGCTTGTATATTTTTGAACTTATACTTCTGGATTTCTGTAACTTTAAATACAGTTTTTCTTTATTTTTCTATCAATACATATCTTAATTTCAGCCGCAAGCTAGGATTTTTTAGCTGTATCAATCTTTATCTAAAGCTAGGTAAGAAAATTGAATAAATATTAAAAATATTTAAAGCTTTGATTACATTTGATACTATTTTTGGGTAGGTTTATGTTACTTTCAATACTTCCAATATTGATATTTCTTACATATATAGTGTTATTTAATACATGAATTTGTATCAAAAAAACTTTAATTTTAGTGTAGTAACGTATAAATTAAAACCAAAATATTACAAGTTCCTACATTTGTTTCAAATACTGTTCATAGCCTATTTGGTCTAATTTAGCTTGTTTTAACATTACTGATTCACATAAGTTTTGACGGTAATTTTGGATTTTTTTCAGTAATTCTATCTGTTGTGTAGCAATAATTTGTACAGCTAATAGTCCAGCATTTGTCGCATTACCAATCGCTACTGTAGCAACTGGAATCCCCGCAGGCATTTGTATAATAGAATACAAAGAATCAATACCTTGCAAATGACGGCTAGGCACAGGAACACCAATCACAGGTAGCGGAGTTAGAGATGCAACCATACCAGGGAGATGGGCAGCACCACCCGCACCAGCAATAATTACCTTAATACCCCGTTCGTGGGCAGACTTGGCATATTCCACCATTCGTTCTGGGGTACGATGAGCGCTGATGATCGCAACTTCAACAGCAACACCAAAATCTTCACAAACAGCGATCGCACCTTGCATGGTAGGTAAATCGGAATCGCTGCCCATAATAATACCAACAAGAGGTTGAGTCATAGATAGTAATGGGGAAGGTGGGGTCCCCTGGGAAGGGGGAAAGGGGAAAGGGTAAAGGCGAAGGGATAGAAGAGGAAAAAGACAAGCTTTCTATCAGAGATAATCATCTCATTGATCAGCTTTATTATTCTTGATTCACTACTGCTTCTTACATTTAAAATCAACTCAAGTGTACATCTGAAATTTGCTTTTTCCTCTAGCCCTTAACCTTTAGCCTTTTCCCTATTTTCAGTGTGATGACTCAAGCCACACAAAGTACTATCTCTTATCCCATAGACATTATTAATGCACGAGTACCGGGTTATAAAGATTTGCAAATGCTGCTTGTGAATCGCCAAGGTATGATTGAACAAATCTTGCCGATTTATACAGTCTTTAAAAGAGTTCCACCACCAGATTTACAAGTGTTAGATGTCAAAGGTGATTGGATTTCGCTGGGTGGTGTTGATTTGCAGATTAACGGTGCATTGGGGTTAGCATTCCCAGACTTGCAAGCTGAAAATGCTCATATGTTGCCAGAAATCTGTGGATTTTTGTGGAATGCGGGAGTAGACGCTTTTTTACCAACTTTAGTAACAACTAAGGTAGAAAACATTCAGCGATCGCTGGCTGTGATTGCCAAGTTTATGGCAAATGGCGAGAATTTACATCTGTGGCGATCACAAATTCTGGGAGTTCATCTTGAGGGGCCATTTTTAAATTTTCACAAACGCGGCGCCCACCCAGCTGAGTACTTATTGCCCTTAACAATAGATGAAGTCAAGCGGGTGTTAGGGGATGATGCTGATATTGTCAAAGTTGTAACCCTTGCCCCAGAGTTAGATGCAACAGGTGAAGTAATTTCTTACTTGTGTTCTTTAGGGGTCACTGTCAGTTTAGGACATTCGCAAGCGACAGCAGCACAAGCACAACAAGCTTTTGAGGTAGGTGCAACGATGGTAACTCATGCTTTTAATGCAATGCCACCACTACACCATCGTGAACCAGGATTATTAGGGGTAGCAATTACTCATCCGGAGGTAATGTGTGGTTTTATTGCTGATGGGCAACATGTCTCACCAATAATGCTAGATATATTGCTGCGTGCTAGTCATTATCAGAAAGGACTTTTTCTAGTTAGCGATGCTTTGTCACCTTTGGGGCTACCCGATGGTATCTATCCTTGGGATAATCGACAAATAGAAGTTAAAGGTGGTACTGCACGATTAGCGGATGGTACCTTATCAGGGACGACTTTACCTTTACTGGTAGGAGTGCAAAACTTAGTAAAGTGGGGAATATGTGATGTAGAAGTAGCGATCGCACTTGCTACAGATGCACCTAGAAAAGCGATCGGTTTGTCAGGAACTATAGTTGGTGCTTCTATTACCCAATTATTACGCTGGCACTTTGATGAATCTAGTAGACAATTAACTTGGCAGAGGTTAATAACGGGTAATTGATAGTTGGAGTACTAATGATTTTTCTTAATATTAGATCTCTTGCACAAATATTTTTACCCCACTCAACCCCCTCAATCTCCCCAATTACAAGGAGATTAAGGGAGTTTTTAGGATTCATGCAAGATATCTATATCAACAGCTAGTTTTTCGCTTCAATTGGCTACTACCTAAAATTCCCAGAATAGCTAAAGTTCCCAAACCAGCTAGATTACTGGGTTCTGGCACAGTTTCTAGCTGAAAGCCCACTCCATCGCCAGTTGAACTGAAAATACTTTTATAGCCATATTTTGTACCAGGATTACCTAGTTGCACTACAAAAGATTTTACATCCTTTAATGTTAAAGATTGGATAGTTCCATCTATAATCTTTCCTTTGCTATCAAGGAGTCCAGACAACATTTGTGGAACAGAAATATTTTTACCTTGAGAATTGGTATAGCTCAATATGCCAGTATAATTAAAATCTTCAACATCAAAAAAATTGAGTTTTATACCAGCCAAAGGATTATTGAATTCAAATTTGAATCTACCGACTTCTAATCTTCCATTTTCAACAGGCTTTCCTGGTGTAATTGTGGTTGTTTGAGTAGTCGTTTTAGTAGTAACATCTTGTACTAACTTAGGAACTTTTACAGTCACTGTTTTTGTCTCATATTTTTTTGTTTTTTCGTTATAAACAGTTTGAGTTGTTTTTTGATCAACCATAATTTGCCTAGTAGTTATGGTTGTTTCAATGATTTCTTCGGTAATTACTTGTGTGCCGTCAGATCGCGTTGTAGTAATTTCTTTTGGTGCTGTTGTATTAGTCCTGGTTCCTACAGTAGAATCCTCTGGCGCATTCAGATTTTTTTGTGTGGAAGTAGAGGTTTTGGTGTCTTTCTTAACTACAGGTGCAGTATATGCTACGGGACGTAACCAATACTCTCCCATAGATGGATTAGTGCCTTCATCTTCTGCCAAAAACTGAATACCAAACTTTGAGTAATCGTTGGTAGTGTTTCTTTGATCTACAAATAAACGACTCACAGAAAATTGTTTGTCAAATTCTAAACTAGTAACTTTGTAGCTGTTTGAACCTAAAGCTGTATATATACATTTAGGATTTTGATTGCTTAAACACGCTAAGTTTGTTAACTGAATTTCTCCTTCTTCTTTAGGAATTAAGCTAGACGCATGAGCTACCGATATCATAGATAAGAAGGTAGAAACGAGACTAGATGCCGCAATAAAATGTATAAAAAAATTTATTCTTGCCATAAATCAAATCTATTGATAAAACATTTGCTCATCTACAAATAACCTCAACAAAAAACTTAATCAATGAACTAAAAAAATATTTACTAACTCTTAAAGTAATTTATTCCGGAGCATTAAAATAACTATTATTTTTATAAAATTAGTATAAAAAATCACTTTTACTTTAAGTATAAACGCTAGAAAAGAATCAATTTTCTTGTAAAAACCAATAATTTTTATCAGGTTTAGATTAAAAATACAGTTACTCAACCTAAAGGCAGTACAGCAGTACCCAGTATTTTGATGCAAAGTGTTTCTTAGGAGTTAATAAGTGCAGATTCATTCTTGAGATAGTGAAGTACAAAAAAATCCCACACTCTCCTCCAAGTGGACAGACATGATACTTTTAAGCATTGGATACTCTTCGATAATTGAATTTCATGAACGCAGCCGACGATAAAACAATTGTTAAAGAATATTTCAATTCCACTGGTTTTGACCGTTGGAGACGTATATATGGCAATGGCGAAGTCAATAAAGTCCAGCTAGATATCCGCAATGGGCATCAGCAAACTGTAGATAAAGTACTCGGCTGGCTAAAAGCAGATGACAATCTAGCAGGGCTGTCTATCTGCGATGCTGGGTGTGGTGTGGGTAGTCTCAGCATCCCATTAGCAGAAGCAGGGGCAAAAGTCTATGCCAGCGACATTTCTGAAAAAATGGTAGAAGAAGGGAAACAAAGAGCTTCTCTAACCCTGAAAAATCCAGAAAATCTGACTTTTGCAATTCAAGATTTGGAAACTCTCAGTGGTAACTACCATACGGTGATTTGTTTGGATGTTCTCATCCACTATCCCCAAGAAAAAGCAGATACAATGATTTCTCACCTTTGTTCTTTAGCACAGTCGCGAATAATTCTCAGTTTTGCTCCTAAAACCTGTGCTTTGACAATTCTCAAGAAAATTGGGAGTTTCTTTCCAGGGCCAAGTAAAGCGACTCGTGCTTATTTACACCGGGAGGCTGATGTAGTCAAGATTTTAGAGAAAAATGGTTTTGTGGTGCAACGCCAATCAATGACACGTACTCGTTTTTATTTCTCCCGCTTACTGGAAGCTAACCGTAAGTAAGGCTAAGATCGCGACAAGATATTACATCTTGTCGTGTTATGAAATTTATTAAAAAAATATCTGCTGGCGTACTGTTGTCATTTGGATTTATGTTTGTATTTGCTGCGGCTGTAGAGATACTGACGTATGAACAAAAGCAAACTCCGCAGGAACAGCAAGAATCGGTAGATGGTATTATTGGCGGTTTAGCTTTCGGCTTACCAGCCATAGCATATGGAGGATGGCTGGTGTGGGGTATGCGTCAACAACACCAAAAGCTATTAAGCGATCGCTTGCAATCTACCTTTTATCGTCTGGTAGAAGAAAATAGCGGTACAATTTCCGTATTGTCTTTTGCCAAGCAAGCAGAAATCAGTGGCGAGGAAGCAAGACAGTATCTAGATGCGAAGGCAAAAGAATTTAATGCCACATTTGATATTAATCCCCAAGGAGGCGTTTATTATCACTTTCATGTTTAATGGGTTGGTTGTTGTTTGTTGGTTGTTCTTTTTAAATATCAACCACTAACACCATTTCACAGAATTATTGATACAAATACTCCCCCTTGTCCTCCTTGTCTCCCTAACTGCCAAATGTATCAAACTTATAGTGAAACGGTATAACCACTAACCACTAACCACTAACCACTAATGTACAGACGCGAGGAACATCGCGTCTCTACCCACTAACCACTAACCACTAACAACTATGAAGACTGGTGAAAAATTGGCTGCGGGTTGGCTGCTAACTCTGGGATTTATGTTTTTGACTTTATCAGTCTCAGCAGCAATCGAAAAACATAAGATGGTTCAATATATTTCTCCAGGAATAGACGCAGAAGCGCCAGATTTTCGTTCAACAGAAGCATATAACGCCCTTGATATTACCACCAAGCAAGGTCTGATATTTGGCATTCCAACGCTTGCTTTAGGAGGATGGTTAGCAATAGGCTTATATCGTCAAAGCCGACAAGATAGAAAGGCACTTGAACAGCAGATTAGCGAACATCTGCAATCTACTTTTTACCGGATGATTCAAGAAAATAACGGACGCATAACTCTTTTAGGTTTTGCGATGCAATCTCATATACCAGCACCAGCCGCTAGGCAATATCTTGATGAACAAGCTAAAGTATTTAATGCTAATTATAAGATAAGTGAAGAGGGGGGAATTTCCTATCATTTTGACCTTTAGAGAATTGATTGGGAAACTCTATGACGCAAATATTTTTGAGCTTAGCAGCAATTTTAGGTGGTTTATCTGTTGCTGCGGGGGCTTTTGCTTCTCATGCTCTTAGAGAAAGACTTAGTGAGCGATCGCTCTTAATTTTTGAGACAGGCGCCCGTTACCAAATGTATCATGCTTTGGCATTGTTGGCTGTAGCAATATTATTACTTCACATCAAATCTCCCCCACCTAGTTTAGTAGCTAGTGGGTGGTTGTTTATTATTGGGATTGCAATTTTCTCCGGTAGCTTGTATGCTCTGAGTTTAACTAATGTTAAATATTTAGGAGCAATTACACCGATAGGAGGAGCAGCTTTTATAGCTGGTTGGGGTGCTTTAGCTTTTGCAGCCTGGAATTTGAAGTACTAGAAAATGATGAATTATAAAGGATAAAAATTATTGTTTATAGTACATTATTCATAACGCAAAAATAGAGAAGTCTTGAAATAAGATATAGCAATCCTATCTGCAAAAGTGAGAATCGCAAAGCCCAGATCCTCGACTTCTTAAGAGTTGTCGGGGATATTGCTTTTCACAAATAATTTAGGAATACTATATGAAAATTTACATATTTGTATATACTAAATCTTCAAAAATGCGATCGCTTCAACACAATATAAGACTTTCCTGACATGTAGGTTTCCTCTCTTCCTCTGTGTTCTCTGTGTCTGTGCAGTTTTTTAAACCCAGGTGGTTTTGAGTGTGAAGTTGCGACTGACCGTCGCTTGGTGCAAGACAAGTATTAGCTTGATGCTGATTTGTCATTATAATATTCTTTTTTATTCAAACTTAAAATTAATTAAATTTGCAGCAATAATTAATACTGATAATATAGTTATGCCTGATGCAATCGATACTCTGCATACGTATGAAAGGTATAAACAGCCTGTAGGTAACAAAATGAATATAGAGCTAAACAATTATTATCAATAGGGAGGTTGTCTAAGAGTTGATGCACCTAGCTATGTTGAGCGAACCGCAGATCAAGAACTCTTGGAGAGATTGAAAAAAGGAGAGTATTGTTATGTATTAAATGCTAGCCAAATGGGTAAATCTAGCTTAATGGTTCGGACACAACAAAAGCTAGAAAAAGCAGGATTTGTGTGCGCTACTTTTAGTTTAAAAAATTTGAATCATAACCATGCTAATCCTGATGATTGGTATCAAGAATTATTTGAATATTTAGTAATAAAGCTTAAAATGTCTAAAAAAATTAATAGTGATATTTGGTGGAAACAGCAACAATGCTCACCTTTTGACTAAAAAGACCAACAGCAATAGTTCCCCACGCACCACAGAAAAGATGGACAGGAATTGCACCTAGCTGGATCGTCAATTTTTAGCCTTTCTAAAATTTTTCCTCCCATAACGACAACAAACCCACTAATAAAACCGATGAAAGCTCCTCTTGTCATATCTACATAAGCAGAAGAAGCTGTAACTCCTACCAAACCTCCTAAAATACCATTGATGATTGAAGACAAACTCGGTTTACCAACAATAGCTGGACTACAGATAATAGCTATCGTTCCACCTGTTGCGCCTGCAATTGTGGTTGTAGCGACAATGTAAGGAACATATTCTAAATTAGTTGTTGAGCCGACGTTAAAACCTAGCCACCCCATCCACAAAATAAGACAAGTCAGGGTTGCATAACCAAGGTTACTAGGACGAGTAAAAGCTTCTTGGGATATATTTGCTGAAGCCTGCTCTGGAGAAATTTGATTGAGTTCGATATCCTGACAAGGGTCGTAGTTGAAACGACCCCAGCGTGGTTTAAGTAACCAAGCTCCCACCAAAGCAGCTGTCCCACCCACACTGTGAACAACTGTTGAACCAGCAAAATCTCTAAATTTGAGAACTTCTTTCAGCCAGCCATAGTGTCCCCAAATCCAGTGATCGGTTAAAGGATACAAAAGTCCTACCAAGAAAAAGCTAAACAGAAAAAATGCCCAAAATTTGACACGTTCAGCGACTGCTCCTGAGACAATTGTTGCAGCAGTTCCAGCAAAAACTAACTGAAAGAAAAACACAGATGCGAAAGAGTGATTTGGCCAATCAGTTTGTAAACAGGTAAATCCATCTGGAAAAGCCAAATCATTAGAAGTTTGAGGAAATTTTAATTCAAGGGGAAGACCTATGCTACCAAAAAAACTAAACAAGTTTGTATTTTCTGCTCCAAGACACTCATAGTACCCGTCTCCATACATAAATCCAAAACCAAACAGCCAATAAGCTAATGTTGCTGCACAAAAAACAACGAGGTTTTTTGCTAAGACATTAGTGGCGTTGTTGTGTCTACAGAAGCCAGTTTCTAACAAAGCAAAGCCAGCATTCATAAAAAAGACTAAAGCACCTGCGATCAATAGCCATAGCGAACTTAATTCTTGTTTGATGCTGGGAATTTGTGCCATTGCAGCTTTCATCCAAACTAGCAAGATGATGGTTGCTAAAGGTAAGTTGAAGTAGAAAAACCTCAATAGTCGGCTTCTGTTGTACTCAAAGCCTAAAAGTTTTCTTTGAGACGTGAGATATTTTTTCGATTGCTAAAATTAATGGAAATTTGGTTATTTTATACAGTTTTTCAGATTGCAAAAATGATTACAGTCACTTTCTTTAACGAATTTTTACTGAGAAAAAGAGAAAATTTCTAATGATATAGGCAAAAGGGGCGATCGCTACAGCAGGAGAAATTTATATAATTTTCAGGTAATTCTCACCTCAATAGCTTAATTTCTAAAGTTATCGGGAGTCCATTCCTAAACAATGTGTCGTTTATTAGCCTACCTTGGTTCACCAGTTTCTCTAGAACCTCTGTTGTATGAACCAGAACACTCGCTCATAGTCCAGAGCTATCAACCCCGCGAAATGCTGTCTGGAGTGGTTAACGCCGATGGCTTCGGTATAGGTTGGTATCATGTGCAAAAAGATACTAAACCTTTTGTATATAAAAATACGCTACCGATTTGGAATGATATTAATCTACCCAATCTCAGCCGTTATGTGGAGTCAGGGTGTATTCTTTCCTATGTTCGCAGCGCTACTCTAGGTCAAGCACTTGATTTGAGTAATTGTCAGCCATGTCAGTATCAGCGTTTGTTATACATTCACAACGGTTACATTGAAAATTTTCGGCAGACACTATATGTACCGATTCGCAAGCAGCTAAATGATGAAATTTCTCAATGGGTGAGTGGAACTACTGATTCCGAGCATATCTTTGCTTTGCTGCTGTCTCTATGGCAGGAAAACTCAGGTAAAACTCTGGAACAGGCTCTACACACAACTCTGCTAAAACTTGCAGAGATGGCGCTCACTCATCAAACCCACGCCTCAGCCAACGTAATTATCAGTAATGGAAATCGTCTTGTTGCTTCTCGCTTTAGCACAAAATCACCTGCTCCCTCGCTTTACTGGACAGCTGACGATCCAACTTTCCCCGATGCCGTCATCTTAGCTTCAGAACCATTATTTGCAGGTAATTGGACTCCTTGTCCAGAAAATAGCATTATCAGTGTGGGAGAAGACTGTGATCTCAGAATTGAGCAAATCTAGTTTCAAACAGACAATTTTTCAGGCTTTTACTCAGTGTCGTACCAAAACTCTAACTTTGTTTGAGAATATAGACGAAGTTACCTTTTGCCATCAGGCTCATCCTGATTTTAGTCCTGTGGGTTGGCATTTGGGACATATTGCTTACACAGAATCTTTGTGGTTACTAGAACGAAGTGCAGGTTTACCCTGTATGTTTCCCCAATATCGCAAGCTGTTTGCTGCTGATGGCTTGCCTAAATGCGATCGCGTCAAATTACCCAATTTAGAGGAAATCCGTTACTACCTAGACATAGTCAGAGAAAGAGTCTTCGATTACTTAGAAGTAGCGGATTTAGAAACAGAAGCACCTTTGTGGCGCTTTTTACTTCAGCACGAAAGCCAACACAGCGAAATTATTTGTTTCATATTGGAAATGTGCAAGCTGGAAGATAGGAAAATGGGAAATTGTGGAGAATATAATTATAAGTCCTCCCCACCTCCCCCCCTCCCCATTGCCTCCAATCCCCAACGCCTCTTTCTTTATGCCGGGAAACCCTTACTTTACAGAAGCCGAGTAAAGCGCGTCTACGGCAATCGCTCATGGGGGAAACCCCCTGCGTTCCCGTCGTTGCCTCACCACCGCACTGGCTCCTCCAAGGGAGGAGTGGGGGCCCCGAGTTCCCCACCTCCTCATTTCCCCATCACTCCATCCCCCCATCCCCTCGAAGAGATGATCCAAATCCCAGCTGGCGAATTTGAGATGGGTAACGATTCACCAGATGCCTTGGATAACGAACGTCCTGCTCACATGGTATATCTAGACACATACTATATTGACCGTTTCCCTGTCACCTGTGGACAATATCGGGCATTTATGGCAGCAGGAGGTTATGAAAATCTGCGTTGGTGGTCAAAGGCTGGCTGGGAATGGTTGCAAGCGGCAAAAGTAACACGACCTCTGTACTGGTATGAAGATTTAACCTGGGAAAATCACCCAGTTTGTGGTGTTAGTTGGTACGAAGCAGAAGCCTACGCCCAGTTTGTCGGTAAGCGCTTACCTACAGAAGCCGAATGGGAAAAAGCAGCTAGCTGGGATGCGAGAACTAATCAGCGTCGCACTTATGCTTGGGGAGACGCACAACCAACACCAGAACATTGCAATCACAATCAGAAAATGGGCAAAACAACACCAGTAAATGCCTATCCTGCTGGACAAAGCCTTTATGGTTTGTATGATACTTTAGGCAATGTCTGGGAATGGACAGCTACCTGGTTTGATGGCTATAAAGGCTTCCAGTATTACCCTTATATTGGGTACTCCCAAGTTTATTTTGACCGTCAACATCGCGTTTTAAAAGGCGGTAGTTGGGCAACTCGTCCTTGGGCACTACGTTCTAGTTTTCGCAATTGGTATCATCCTGGCGTACAGCAAGTTTTGGCAGGATTTCGCTGTGCTAAAAGTGACAATATCCTAGCTTGAAAATGGGTATACGGGTATAGGGGTGTAGGGGTGTAGGAGGAGTCAATAACCTGTCAAGTTCATCAGCTTGACAGGTCTGTTTCTTTTAACTAAAACTTCTGAAGGAATAATTTATTGTATATTGGACAAGCGATCGCAGTTCAAAATGAAATTACTCATCTAGAGTGCGATCGCCCCTGACTTTTGCCAGCAGCAAAAAAGAGAGAGTGCGCTAGTGTAGCTAATTTAAGGTAGCATTTGCGCGATCGCTATCAGCCTCTTAAAGGAGGTAAATCCAACTTCTATGTACACGCTAGCCCCATAAACGGGAAGAGAATTAACTCTTCCTAGAGTAAATGTTGGGAATAAGGGGGGTTTTTAGGATTTATGCAAGAGGTTTAACCTATTTATCTGCGATAAGAACCAGGATTTATGTACGTACGATTAGGTGTTCGCAGGACAGTACCGTTAGGTCCTTTGTAAACATCATAACGAACACCGTTATAGAGAGTGCGACCATTGGGACCCTTTACTACGTTACGATTTACACCATTGTAAATAACAGTGCCATTTGATCCCTTATATACATTGCGGTTGACACCGTCAACAACAACACGACCATTGGGGCCTTTTACTACGTTACGATTTACACCGTCATAGATGACACCACCATTTGGGCCTTGGTAGAAATCACGTCTTTGGCCGTTGACATAGACAGCACCATTGGGGCTCTGATAAACTGTCGGTTCTGCATGAACCATAGTAGGAATAGCGGTTACGCCAAGGGCAAGGGCAGAAGCAAAAATTAGATATGAGCGTTTTAAATTCAACATAGTATCACTCCTCATTGATCAGTGAACATTTTGATTAAGTAGAGCAGCCTAAATAAACCTACTTTGCCATGATCATAGGTAGTATTTAGTAATTAGTAATTCAATACTACCTACTAGAATATACTATTTACTCAGTATACTTAATATTCGCTCAGCGATTAAATTGTTGACGACGTGAGCGTTTACTTTCACGCATTTGTTGTAGTTGCTGCCTTTGTTCAGGAGTCAAAACAGCATCTATTTGGGATTTTTGAGATTTCATAATTTGCCGCATTTGGGCTTTCTGGTCTTCAGTAAGATTGAGGGAGGCTTTTATGTTGCGTCTATCTTGACGGTTTGCTTGACGGTTTTGTCTTGCATTTGCAAGTTGTTCCCGTTGCTGTGGGGTGAGAACTGCATCCATTTTAGCCTTTGTATTGCGGCGAATTTCTGCAATTTGGGCTTTTTGTGCTTCTGTTAGCCCTAAATTTTGGAGTGGGCCTTTACCTTGAGGAACTTGCGCTACTAGAAAAGGAGATGAGGTTGTTTGTGCTTGAACTGCAAAGGGAAGAGCAGTTAAACTGAGGGCAACAGCACCAGCAAGCAGTGATAATTTTTTGAGTGTCATTTGTGGGTCTCTAGCTTTTTGTTGTGTTTCTTGATCTCCATATTACGAAGTGATATTTAACAGTCACATGAGGAGAAAGTCATGTGTAACCCATGACTTAAGTCATGTTTATTACGTGACAATTAATATAATGTGAACTCACATAAATCTATTTACAATTAGTTCTAGTTGAAGTCCAAACTAATAACATATAAAAAGATCTCTTGTCTTTTCCCCTATACCCCCACCCCTACACTCATTTTTATAGGAGGTATATTTTTGTGAGTAGACCAATTAATGTTAGCAATCATCCTTTTCGGTTTTTACTTTATTTGGAGTGGATATTACTAATTATTTCTGCATTTGCTGTTTTAATACCTTCTCATTTTCAACGTTTTAACAATCAGTCTATAGAGTTAACAATTCTTAGTTTGCTTATTTTTGGTTTAATGGGCTTGAGTTTACCTACCAATAATAAAAAAATTAAGGTATTTTACACGATTCTAGAAGTAATTTTAATTATATTTATTTCCTTTTACAACACTAAACCATCGGGAAGATTTTTCCCGTTTCTATACTTAGTTTTAGTAACTCGTAGCTGTTTTATTTTTCAAATCCAAGGTCGTTTAATTGTTACGGCTTTATCTTTTGTATTATTTATGATTTCTTTATCACAAAGGAAACCTCCTCGTTCACCAGTACAAATAGCACCATTTATCCAAGAGAGATTTTTATTTTATAACTTCGTTGTTGCTTTATTATTTGGATTAGCATTGGTGTTTGTATTAATGTTAATGAATACAATTTTATCTGAAAGAAAAAGTCGGGAGGAACTAGCTATTGCTAATGAAAAATTACGTCAATATGCTTTAAAAATAGAAAATCAAGCAACTTTGGAAGAACGTAATCGTATTGCCCGAGAAATTCATGATTCTTTAGGACATTCTTTGACTGCTTTAAATTTACAATTAGAAACCGCTCAGAAATTATGGCAATCTAATCCGGAAAAAGCGAAAACATTTTTAGCAAGAGCAAAAGAATTAGGTTCAAAAGCACTACAAGATGTCCGACAATCAGTTTCTACTATGCGTTCTCATCCATTACAAGAACAATCTTTAGAACAGGCGATCGCTAATCTGGCAGAAAATATGCAGCGTACAACTGGAATCTTACCAATTCTCAAAATTGATTTACCTTATCCTATTTCTGCTGAGATTAGCACACCTATTTATCGAATTATTCAAGAATCATTTACAAATATTTGTAAATACGCTCAAGCGACAAAAGTTAAACTGGAATTGATGACGACAGATACAACTTTATATTTACTAATTGAGGATAATGGTAAAGGTTTTGATTTAGGTCAAAATACAACAGGTTTTGGACAGCAAAGTATGCGCGATCGCACTTTAGCATTAGGTGGAAAATTTAATATTCACAGTACTCCTGGTTCTGGTTGTCAAATTCAAGTTGAGATCCCGTTACTGAGGTATAGGCAATGATTACAGTCTTGCTGGTAGATGATCAAAATTTAATTCGTCAAGGATTAAAAGCATTATTAGAACTAGAACCAGATTTAGAAATTGTTGGAGAAGCAGAAAACGGAGAGGCTGCTATTAATTTGATTGAAAATTTACATCCAGATGTGGTGTTAATGGATATTAGAATGCCAATTATGGATGGAGTTGCAGCCACACGAGAAATTCACAAGCGTTTCCCTAACATACAGACTTTAGTATTAACAACTTTTGATAATGATGAATATGTAACAGCAGCATTACAAAATGGTGCAATGGGCTATTTACTCAAAGACACTCCTTCCGAAGAATTAGCTGTTGCTATCCGTGCTGTGCATAAAGGATATACTCAATTAGGCCCAGGCATCGTTAAAAAACTTTTAACTCAATTTCCACCAGTTGTACCCAATAACTCCCCATCTCCGCCACCAAGTTTAGCTGATCTGACTCCCAGAGAAAAAGAGGTTTTGCGGCTAATCGCTACTGGTGCTACTAATAAAGAAATTGCCCAACAACTCTATATTTCCGAAGGCACAGTCAAAAATCATGTCACTAATATTTTAAATCGCTTAAATTTACGCGATCGCACCCAAGCAGCAATCTTTGCCAACTCATTTTTATCTTATTTAAACTAGGGTAAATTTATGATCATTTTACCCGCCTCATTTTCTCTTGCTTTAAAATCACAAGAGGATCTTTGACAGCAGTAATTGCTTCTGGGCGGAATTGTAATGAGGGATTTTGCAAAATTTTTAGCGCTTTTTCCAAATAAGAGATAGTTGTATTTATTTCTTTTATAGATAATTGACTAAGATTTTCTTGCCAACTCGAACTAATATCACCCAAAGCATAAGCTGCACTGTGACGAACAGTTTGATCGGTGTCTTGTAAACGAGTAACTAAAGCAGGTACAGCTGGTGTTGCTGCTTTACCGATACTACCTAAAGCAGAGATAACATTTACTCGCATCCAAGCATCTTTATCCTCTAACTTTTTCATCAGGGCAGGTACAGCAGATGCTGCATCTTTTCCCATAGCGCGTAAAATATGAGCTGCACCGTAACGTTCTTGTTGATTCTTGCTATCTAAACCAACTACTATGTAAGGCACATAGGCTTGTCTACCCATTTTAGCGATCGCTCGGACTGCATGGGAACGAACAGTCGCATCTTTATCATCAATTGCCCGCATCAAGGCAGGTATGGCTTGGGCTGCATTAGGGCCAATTTTAGCGATAATTACTAAAGCACTGGTACGTACTTGCGGATCACTATCTTGTAAAGCTGTAATTAAAGCGGGAACAGCAGGCTTACCCACTCTTGCTAAATAATCTATGACAGCAGTACGCTGTTGGGGGTTCTTTAAGCGTTGGATATAGGAGTTGATTTGCGTCTGGCTTTGTGACTGTGCTGAAGTTGTGTTGATAATTAGTAAAGGTGATGAAATACAGATGAAAGCGATCGCGATTTGGGAAGCTATGACTTTTAAGCGCAGTTTGTGAGTAAATCTAGTCACAAGCATGATTTTGGCAATTTAATTCTCAGATGAAACAGACAAAGCCCTGAAAAAATTGGTTCCACCTTCAAAGCAGAAAGTATAGTGTACGCCTGATGTGAATTGAGTAGAGAACAAAAATCATGTTTTAAAATCGAACACAGATGGACACCGATACACACCGATGAAAAAAAGACAGCCAACGCAAAAACGATCCGTATGCATCCGTGTTCATCGGTGTACCCTGCCTTAAGCCCTTCGGGTACTCTACCTTGAAGCCTATGAGCGCGTCTACGATAATTCTTACCTCTGCCACTTCGCCACAATCTCAAAAAACTCGACCACAGATGCACACCGATGCAGATAGATTTTGGTGATTGCTGGTTTTTTCTTCATTACTCATTGTCATCAATATATACTACTATTTAAACAACTCTAGACATTCTTCTCTCAAAAGTCCTTTTTTAACTTGAATTTTTCTAAAACTTTTAGCAATAATCTCTTCGCAAGATATTTCAATTTGTGATTGATTTACCGATATTAAATCTTGAATCGAAGCACCATAAATAATTTCTGATATACCAGTCCAAACACAAGCGGTTGCACACATTGGACAAGGTTCACCAGTTGTATATATACTATAGCCTTTCAAAGAATAATTCTGAAGTTTTGCAGTTAAACTGCGAATAACATTAATTTCTGCATGAGCGGATGGATCATTATCTCGCTTCACGGTGTTATGAGCAACAGCAACCACTTCTTTATCTTTAACAATTACAGCCCCATAAGGTGCATCTCCTTTCTTTGCTTCTGTTATGGCTAAACGCATCAAATCTTCTGGAGTCATATAATTGAGATATAATTTATGGGTTTGAAAGGGTATTTAATCAGTATATATCAATCTGATTGTAGTTGTTAATATGACTTTTTATACGAACCACAAAGGACACAAAGGACACGAAGAATTTAGGGCAAAAAGAAGAGTTTTTATGTTGTTGACGAAAGAGAAAACTGCTTTTTATCTTGCAGATTTGGAAACACCTGTAGGTAAAGTAATTAATTTAACTATTGCTGGATTGGTTTTATTATCTTCAGGAATTTTTGTAGCAGAAACTTATAATATACCTGATATTTTTAGGTTTAACTTAAACATATTAGATAATATTATTTTAGTTATTTTTGCTTTGGAATATTTTCTGCGTTTGTGGAGTGCTGAAGATAAAGTTAAGTATGTTTTGAGTTTTTATTCAATCATTGATTTAATCGCAATTTTACCCTCTTTTTTAGGCGCGATTGATATTAGTTTTCTGCGTTTATTACGTTGGTTCAGAATACTAAGGCTAATTAGGTTTATCGACAAAAAATATTTATTTGGTGTCAGCAATGAAGATGGTGTGATTTTTGCGAGAATTTTGTTTACTCTGTTTGCAATTATCTTTGTATATTCTGGCTTAATTTATCAAGTTGAGCATCCTGTCAACTCAAAAGTTTTTACTACTTTTTTAGATGCTTTTTATTTTTCAGTTGTGACGATGACGACTGTAGGTTTTGGCGATGTTACTCCCACTTCAGAGTTAGGCCGTTTGCTGACAGTTTTAATGATTTTAACAGGTATTGCGCTCATTCCTTGGCAAGTGGGTGATTTAATTAAACGCTTAGTAAAAACTGCTAATCAAGTAGAAACTGTTTGTCCTGGATGCGGTTTAGCTTTTCATGATGCTGATGCGGTATTTTGTAAAAGTTGCGGCACAAAATTGTATAAAAATTCACAATCTCAAATGAAATGAAAAAATATTTCTTTATAACCCGAGAAAGAAGTATTCTGAGTTGATTTAGCTTAGCCTAATTAAGAAACAACCGAATTTGTCAGTGAATACAGAATTCAAAAAATGCATCTACTCCGCCTTACCACTTATTTAATCAATGTTTTGATTTTTGGTGCTGCTGGCAATTTTGTACTCAGTTTTCCTGCTAACTTTCAAGTTAATTTCTCAAGTAATCAGGTATTGGCTAAGCAGTATCGGAAAATGCAAGGCTTAGAAAGAATAGTATTTTCTGAAATTCCAACGCCTTATGTCAATTTTCCGGAAGAGATATTTCCAGAGGTTAAATTTTCAGAAATTACATGTTCAAAAATCCGCGTTCAGGAAAATAAAGACTTAACGATAATTACTTTGCCAGTTGATATTTTATTCGTCTCTGGGAAAGATCAAGTTCGTCCAAAGGCAGATAAAGTACTCACTCAAGTTAGTCAGTTTATTACCAATCACTATCCTCATACTTGGTTGCAAGTCTTAGGACATACTGATTCTGTAGGTAGTGAAGGTGATAATCTCAAATTATCGGAACAACAAGCATTAGCAGTACAAAGTTGGTTAAGTCAAAAAGGTGGTATTGATATTTCTTTGATCACCAAACAAGGCTACGGTGAAACTCAACCGATCGCACCCAATAACAATTCTGATGGTTCTGATAACCCAGTGGGACGACGAAACAACCGCCGCATTGAAATTGTCATCCAGAAAAAGGCAGATCACGTCTAAAAAGCGATCATTATCTATTAACAAGAAATACTTTGACTTCCTTTAAGGAATTCACTGCTACAAAGTTGAAGTGTAAGCGGTAGGATGTCAATGGCTTATTTGACAGTATAAATATGTCTCAAGTTCTTTACGTAAATTCTCTTGTTGGCAATGATAGCGCTAGTGGTTTACCACAAGCACCTTTAAAAACTATTACACAAGCCCTCAAAAAAGCTACCTCCGGTACACAGATTCAACTAGCAGATGGTAGTTATAACGCTGCTGGGGGGGAAGTCTTTCCCTTGTCGGTTCCGGGTGGAGTCTCAATAGTAGGTAATGAAGCTAACAAAGGCAGTAGTATTTTAATTGAAGGCAGTGGACAGTACCTCAGTCGTACCTTTGCTGCTCAGAATGTCACATTTGTACTAGACAATAGTGCTGAACTCAAGGGTGTAACTGTAACTAATTCCGCTACCCGTGGTAGTGGCGTCTGGGTAGAATCTACCAGTCCTACTGTTGCCAACTGCACTTTTACAAAATGTAAGCGAGAAGGAGTGTTTGTAACTGGCGACGGGAACCCAGTAATCCGCAACAATCAATTTATAGAAAACGCTGCTAATGGGATTGCGATCGCCAAGAATGCCAAAGGTGAGATTCAAGGTAATACATGCATCAATACAGGTTTTGGCATTGCCATTAGTGATACGGCTTCTCCCAAACTAGTAGATAATAAAATTTCCGAAAATCGTTCTGGTATCGTCATCTCTGGTAGCGCCCGTCCGATACTACGTAATAATATCTGCGAAAGAAACACTCAAGATGGCTTGACGGTAATTGCCAATGCTTTACCAGATATTGGCAGTATCAATAACCCAGGGGGTAATATTTTTCGCAGTAACGGACAATTTGATCTCCAAAATGCCAGTTCCAACAAACTCACTTCTGCTGGAAATCAAATAGATCCATCAAAAACCAAGGGTTTAATTGAGTTTCTTGATAATCAAGTTCCTACGCCAATCCCAAATCCAACCCCCAATCCAACCCCAAATCCAACTCCCAATCCAACACCTACGCCGCAACCTGAACCTGAACCATTTCCTGATCCGACACCGACTCCACTACCAACTCCAACTCCAAATCCAACTCCAACACCTACTCCCAACGACTTAACTGATATTAACAATCATTGGGCAGTTGCCTTTATCCGGGAATTAGTGAAGTTGGAAATCATCAAGGGTTTTCCTGACCGCACATTTAGACCAGATGCGACAATGACAAGAGCGCAGTATGCCGCGTTAATAGTCAAAGCTTTTAACCCTAGTGCCAAACGCCAAGCAATCAAATTTAAGGATGTAGCGCAGGACTTTTGGGCAAATAAAGTCATTCAACAAGCTTATCAAGGACAATTTCTCTCCGGTTATCCCGATAATACTTTCCGTCCTAATGATAATATCCAGCGTGTACAAGTTATCGTTTCGCTGGTGAATGGACTAGGTTTAACCGCTAGTGGTAATAAAACTCTCAAACCCTACGATGATCAAACAAAAATTCCTGAATATGCCAAAGATGAGGTAATTGTCGCCAGCGAAAAACAAATTATTGTTAACTATCCCAAAGTTAAGCAACTCAATCCCACTCGCGAAGCTACACGCGCAGAGGTGGTGGCAATGGTGTATCAAGCGTTAGTTGATGCTGATCGTGTAGCAGAGATCGACTCGCCTTATATTGTGGTTGCTTAGCCTTAGACTTCCAATCTGAGGGCAATTATAGCGGTTTTCTATTGCGGAAAATACGGCTCTTTCGTAGGTTAGCACGATTGCGCTAACCTACTGTGTGTTGTATTTAAACGGGAACTCTATATATTTGAACGATTGCGATCGCTTTGAGGATTTGAGACTCAACTACAAGATTTTGATACTCATCAATGAAGTTTTGCAACTCGATTACGAGGTTCCAATACTCGTTAATGGAGTTTTAAGACTGGACGACTAAGTTCTGATACTCATTAATGAGACTGTGAGACTCAACTACGAGGTTCCAATACTCGTAAATAAAGTTCTCATACTCGTTAATGAGCATCTAATACTCAATAATGAGAATTTCATACTAATCAATGAAGTTTAGATACTTGTCGACTAAGTTTTGATGATCATCAACAGATTTTTTTACGTTAAATACTATGTCTTTAACATAATAAATATGTCTACAGCCAGTTTTATAAATAAATTTCTGGCACTCTCAGCAGATCGGAATCATTATAAACAAGAATTAAACCGCGTGTAATTCTCGTCGCTGCTATCAATATATCTGCTTATTGTATAGGAGTACCCTTCATTTTTAAATTTGCATGAATTTCACATGCCTTCTCGAGAATTTCTATTTCATCTAACAATAAAACTTTTTGGTATCTAGTAAATAAGTCACTTTTTCTATCTGTCTTCTACTGCTTCATCAAATATCTTGATTTGTTCGGGTGTTAAATCATTTAAAGTACCTGACACAGCTTCTAATACTAGAATACTATCTATCCTGTCTGTTAACTGATTGTCTGGAATTGCCATAAATTCATCCGGAGAAAACTGACTAAACAAGTCTACTAACATGTCTATCATTTCCTGTTTATTTAATTTTACTAAGTATAGACTATTACTTTGAAATAGCTTTTCTACTATTGGTGAGATGCGGTTAATAAGCTCTTGATTGTAACTAGTAATTTCTTGCATAGCTTCCCCCTCAATTTTTATTTCATTTTTCTACTCTAGCAATTACTTGTGTTTCATCCCTTCCATTAATAGAATAGGGCAGACGAAACGCCTACCCCAAAATTCAATATAATTATTCGCGGTTGGTTGGACAACCACCAACAAACAACAACCAACCACTAATTTACAGACGCGATTAATCGCGTCTCTACAACAATCAACAATCAACAACTAACCAATAGCTTTATTTATTTACGTGCGATGCCTCCGTAATGCCAGTGTTGGTATGAGCAGTTTTGCCGTTTTTACCATTGGTATGATTTATATGACCATTACTGTTACGAGGTTGAATTACACCGTAGCCACCGTGGTTGCGTTCATAAATCACGTTAATTTCGCCTGTTTCGCTGTTGCGGAACATGTAAAAATCGTGTCCCACCAGTTGCAGTTGTTCTAAAGCTTCTGTAACAGTCATGGGTGGCATGGCAAAATATTTTGTCCGAACCACTTCTTCTGGTAATTCAGGGGCGCGATTACCAATTAAATCTGTAACTACTGTCTGTTGTACTACTCCTTCAATGTTAGTTTGGGCATGAGTTTTCTTCTCATGACGCCGTTCTTTATATTTACGCAATTGACGGGCAATTTTGTCTGCTACCAAATCTATACTGGCGTACAAGTTCTCGCTACTCTCCTCGGCACGGATGACGTTTCCGTTGGCATAAATTGTAACTTCTGCCGCCTGCTTGGGATTAATTCGGGGATTGCGAGCTACGCTCAAGTGTACATCCACTTCATTTGTGATGTTTTGAAAATGACTCACCGCCTTTTCAATTTTTTGATGTACATATTCTCTAATCGCATCGGTGATTTCAATATTTTTGCCGTGGATGACAAGCTTCATGTAAACTCTCCCGCTCAAAGCTTTTGATGTGTATTTGGTTTGGAGAATAAGATATTGCGGTTAAGATCTATCACTGCCGCTGAAATTGGGAAATTCCTAACGCACTGCTGATGCGACTACCCTAAGCCAAATCTAGCTGAGTACTTGCTCATGTCTAGTGTCATCAATTTAGGAATCTCTGCAATAGCTCCAACTGCAAAAAAGGCTCATGGATATTCACGCAGATATCGTTAGCTTTGCTTTTCCAACACAGGCTGCATTCGCTTTTCATAGACAATAAGCGTCTTATTGTTAGTTTTATCCCTTTTTTCAACAGAAAACAATCGAGTTAGAATCCATCAGCCACTGCATTTATTCTTCTTTTTCTTGGCATGATGGTGATTGTAGAGAATTCCTCCCAACACCATTTGAGGTTATATATTCAAACTAGCATCTTGTATTTTACAAAACCGATTCCCTTTACTTTCCTTTATGATCCTTTGCATAGCTTGAGATTTAGGAGGCAAAGTTGTCATTTTATATACATTTTAATCAGTAACTTAGTGATTTTTTGGTATGAGCCGTAGTATTCCTTCACACAACCGCCGATGTCTACTATATGACCAAGGGCTATTACCATACTTGGATGTATTAGAATGGCAGCGATCGCTACTTCAAGAGCGGATCAAAGATCCCAGTCTAGACGATGTGTTAATCTTGCTAGAACATCCACCTGTATACACTTTGGGGCAAGGAGCTACCCCGGAATTTCTCAAATTTGACCTTAACAATAATACGTATGATGTGTATCGAGTTGAACGAGGCGGAGAGGTTACTTACCATTGTCCAGGTCAACTGGTAGGGTATCCAATTTTAAACTTGCATAGTTATCAAAAAGACTTGCATTGGTACTTGCGACAGTTAGAAGAAGTGTTAATTCGCGCGTTGGCGGTATATGGTTTAGTAGGAGAACGGATTTCTGGTTTTACTGGCGTTTGGGTGGAAGGACGCAAAGTAGCTGCGATCGGTATTAAAGTCAGCCGTTGGATTACTATGCATGGCTTTGCATTAAATGTTTGTCCTGACATGACAGGCTTTGAGCGAATTGTACCCTGTGGCATTGCTGATAAACCTGTGGCTTCTTTAGCCAATTGGATACCGAGTATAACTTGTGATCAATTACGCCACACTGTAGCACAGTCTTTTGCACAAGTATTTGATGTCGAGATAATTAGAGCGCCAGTTCGCCAAATTCCGGGTTAGTGTGGATAATGACGGTACGTTGTACGATATTGAGAAACAGTGACTGGCTTGTGTTAATTCCTGCTCCTCAGGCTAGCAACATCAAGATTTATGTCGTCTAAATTGCGATCGCTTTTCAAAAATCCAGCTTCGATTGGTATCGCTTTATCTTTCTACGCTTTTATTGCAATTGGCATTGCTGAGGGAGGGTTGGGTGTTCTCATCCCCTCTATCCAAGCAACATTCAATCTTACTTCTGCAACCATCACCTTAATTTTTCTCAGCCAAGTTTCTGGTTACGTATTTGCGGCATTAACTAGCAGTTTGCTTAGCAGTCGCATCGGCTTAGCACGATTGCTGTTGCTGGCATCTTTTTGCCTCACCTGCGCCCTTATTACCTATGCTGTTTCTCCGTACTGGTTATTAATGGTTGCAGCAGGCACATTCCTGGGTTTAGGAATTGGCTTGATTGATGCAGGTATTAATACGTACATTGCTAACCACCAAGGTAATGCTGATTTAATGGGTTTACTGCACGCTTTTTATGGCATTGGGGCGTTGCTAGGCCCTGCTGTAGCGACAACCCTGCTAGCAATGAATGTAAATTGGCGGGGTGTTTATTTGGTAATTGCTATTATTGTTGGTTTGACAGTGTTGAGTATGCTATGGGCTGTTGTGTCTAACTATAGACCACTTAATCAACGGACTAGTATTACAGACACGAGTGCAACAGCTAATTTAAGTCTTGCTTTGAGAACACCTACAGTATTATTGGCAGGGTTGTTATTGCTAGTCTATGTAGGTACGGAGGCCTCAGTTGGTAACTGGGCTTACAGCGTTCAGACAGTCAGCCGAGGTACGCCGGAAATACTTGCAGGCTACAGTGTCAGTGCCTATTGGCTGGGGCTAACTTTAGGACGTTTAGCTACAGGGCGTGTCGTGAGGTATTTGGGTGCTGCCCGTACTTTGGATAGTGCTTTGATGTTGCTAGGAGTAAGTTTAACTGCTTGGTGGTTGCTACCGAAACAATTACTTAGTTTACCGATGATTGGGTTTGCTTTGGCTCCCATTTTCCCCATGACAATTTGGTTAATGCCGCAACGAATACCTGCTGCAATTGTGCCAGCAGGAATTGGTTTTATGACAAGCGTTGCTAGTTTGGGGGCTGCGGGAATTCCGGCGGGTGTTGGCGCTGTTGCAGCGCGTGCCGGTTTAGGAATTATTCCAGTTTTGATGATTCCTCTGGTGGTGATCATGGTGATTTTGCACCGTTGGCTAGTGGGGCGATCGCCCGCGAACTAGAGTTGATGCGATTTACTTCTTCCAAGGAAGCTTAGTTCCCATTTCAGTCATGGCTGAGAAGATAAGATAGGCAACGAGTACACCCACGCCAAGTAGGAAAAGCACAAAGTCGTGATTCATATTTATGAAGAGTAATAGTCACAATTGTTAGATTACCTACATCTTAATGCGGATGCGATCGCTTATCTTCTCAAAACAACAACACCCAAAATTCTACTAGCTAAGTTATTTCCTCCCTTTGGTGATACTAATTAGGGTTGAACCGAGAATAATTACACACGCGCCATGCAATTCAAACCAGTTACATTACCCTCGACACTACTACTTTGAGGAAATGTTAGTGTTCGCTTTGGGTGTTGTTGTTACTTGACGAGACAGATGTTTAAACAGCGTTATTTACCTCTTAACTAAGTTGAACTTTTGAACTCAAGGCTGTTGTGGTCTGCCAGGGAAGCTTTACAGCTTCAATTATTAATCTATCATTCCTGATGATAGGTGAATCAGGTATGAAACTAAACTTTACTTTTTCCTCTAGTCAACCACATAAGTTTTGAGGGGTGGCGAGGGGTCAGATTCCCGACTTTTAAAAAAGTCGGGAATCTAGCAATCAATACATTTGTATCTAATTATTTTTTACATAAAAATAGAAATAAGGAGAGGAGATAAACTAAGTGTAAAACCTTAGTTATATCTACTCACCTTAGTTTTCAGGCTAACGCTCTTACTGTATATCTCTCTTCTTTTGTATACGCATAAATATACAAATAACACAGTAAAATTACTGGTATTTGTATGAAGTATATAAAAAGCAGTAACGATTATCCCTATGCCATGTGAAATGCACTTAGCACTTAATACCTATTCAGAAAATGTTTGTGACAGATAACCTGCAAGTCCGGAGTGTTGTGACTTGGTTGCAAACCCAATACTCATGCAGCCTCTGAGGTTATTCCCATACTACTTAAGTAAGCATTGGCAAAAAATAAACTTTATATCATCAGATAGTAGAACGATAAAGAAGCGATCGCTAAATTTTTAATACAATACTTAGTTTCATTAAGGATGACAATGGAAAATTTTTCAGAGCTACTGTGCTGCTTATGACTCCTGAATCTTGAGTTTTGCTGCTAGGCAGTTAAGTAGTTCAAAATTATTGGTAAGTGAGATTAACAGTATAAAATATCTACTAAGTAACTTATTTAGCCTCAGTAAATCTATCACGTAAAATCATGAATATTCGTAGTACTAGGTTATATCTCCAAAGATTTCTTTTATATGTTGGCATAGGGTGTGGAATATTGGGTGTAATAAACTCTGACACCGTATATTCCCAAACTAATTCTAGAACTTTTATACGAGTGACAGAAGCCGCAGGTACTTATTTCAAAAGACGGGTTAACTGGTTTAGGCAATCACCACAAATTACATCAAACCTACAGAGGTGTCGAGTTGAACTTAATGATGAAATTACGATCTCATCATACCGAAATCCAGTAGGTCTGCAACCGATTCGAGAGCGTAATACCAACTCTATTTATTTCGGTAACATTGAGTATCCTCAAGATTACTGGGAAGTAACTTTACAGAATCCCAATGGTTGCCGAAATCAGGAAAACGCAAGTACTGGTCCCTGGTTTGTTTATAAAAATCATGTACAAATATTACAAGCTCCTCAGTAGTGAAGTAGGGAGATGGGGTGATGGGGTGATGGGGAGTGTGAGGGATGTGTAGACGCGCACTGCGCGGCTTAAGGTAAGGGTGGAGTAAGTGTGAAACAACCACTAACCACAAACAACTAACAACCAACAACTAACTACTTACGTGTATACCGATGCTTCACTCCTACTGGGAAATACTCTGGATCGCCTGTTGGTATTAGTGTAATTTGTGGTGTTTGATACTCTGGGGGAACGTAGTTAGCAAATTCAGTGTTGAGGCGCAAAAGTTGGGTGAGAATCGAACCTGCTACGGTTTGCGTTCTTGCAACACTAGCTTCTTCTCCCGGTGCTAATTCTACCACCACAGACAAATATCGGTTCTTGTCTGTATCCTCTTTTACCTGCATAACAAATTTACCTGTTACCCAATCTTTAATTTCTGCCTGTTCTAATCCCACAGTTACATTTTCTGGGTAAATATTTGCACCAAAATAGGAAACTGTAAAGTTAGAGCGTCCGAAAACGTAAACAAAAGGCAAAGGACGCACACCTCTACTACCATGAGCTTGCAATTCAGTTACTGGGTGACAATTATACTGTGCCAAAAACTTGAGCATGGCATCGTAAGTAATTATGCCACCAGTATCCAAGATGTTGTAACGCACTAAGGGAATACCGTTATCTCCAGAAAACACTAATGCTCCTTCTTTGACTTCAAAAAAGCGGGTGATTGGGTCATACTGTACGAGGGTGGGTAAACGAGATTCCCCAAATAAAGTCCGCGCTGCTTCTGGATTTGCTGCTAAAAAACGACGAATACAGACACTTAAGGGTGTTTCGTTGCCTAATACACCTGCATCTGCTGTGCCGTAGAGTGATGCACAGTCATAGCAAAGATGTTGACAACCAACCCTTTCCCCTACCAAACTGCGCCATTCCTCACTAAATACTTCTCCTGCCATTACCAATTTAATTTGATACTGCTGCCATTCGATCCCACGAGCAATACCAGTATCAATTACATCTTTGAGAAAAGGTGGGTATCCCAATAGCACAACCTGATCAAAAGCATTACCAAGTGCCTGTACTACGCGAAGAATTTCTTCTTTATTATTACCTGGGGTAATTACCGTAATTGGATAACCTTTGCTAGCAAGATAGCGACAGCAATTGGTAGTATACATTCCACCTACCCAAGTTCCCAAAGTGAAACAAATCACAGCTAAGGTGCGTCTAGTGTCAGCAGCAAAACTATCGTGAAATATCTGTTCAAAGCGTATGGCAATTTGCAATTCATCTGTGAAAAAACGGGGCCAAAAAGTTGGTTTTCCCGTTGAACCAGAAGAAACTGCAATCATGTCACAGCTAGAAAGCTGTCCGTAACGGCATAAGTTAGCTAATGGATAACGCAGTAGATAATTTTCTTTAGTAATTAACGGCAGGGTTTGGAAATCTGTAAAACTTTGGATGGAATCAGGATTTATTGCTTGTTCTGCTAAGAAGTTTTTATATGCAGGTACACTAGTAGCTACATCATGAAATAATGACAAAACACTAGATTCGCCTTCAGTGTTGAGATGCTGTTGTATAAGTGTATCTAAAGGAGTATGTAAAAAATCTGCATATACCTTAACTGCTCGTTGCCGTTGTGATTCAGTATTCATAATATTTTGTTGATGATTGATTTTTCGCTTTCCTAATCTCTCTTCCCAATTTTTAATTTTTAATTTTTAATTGTTTTGTCTCCTCCGTAATCACGGCTATCCTTGTTGTAGCTAATAATAAAACCCTTTACCAATTCTTCAGCACCATGCAAGTCTATTGCAGTAAACAACACGCCAATAATAGGAGTAACCGTTTTTGTACTCAGTGTGGTGAACCTTTGCCTATTCATCAGGGAGAGATTATTGCTAATCGTTATAAAATTATCAAGTTACTTGGACAAGGGGGTTTTGGACGCACTTATTTGGCGGAGGATAGAAAACAATCTGCTAAAACGTGTGTGCTGAAAGAATTTGCTCCCCAAGTAGAAGAAGAGCAAAATTTAAAAAAAGCTAAAGAATTATTCGAGCGCGAAGCTAGTGTATTAAAAAAACTCCAGCATTCGCAAATTCCCCGTTTTCACGCTTCATTACAAGCCAAAATAGGCAATCATGATTTTTTCTTTTTAGTGCAAGACTATGTGGAGGGTGAAAATTACTTAGACTTGCTGGAAGAACGTCTTGCTAAAGGACAAAGTTTTAACGAAGAGGAAGTAATCACACTCCTACAACAAATTTTACCTGTGCTGTCCTACATTCACTCTCAAAATGTAGTTCATCGTGATATTTCTCCTGATAACTTAATTTGCCGACGTTCTGATCAACTGCCAGTTTTAATTGATTTTGGTGGTGTCAAACAATTACCAGCTTCTCAAGGTTTTTGGTTTACCCAAATGGGTGGTATCCGCACAATATTAGGTAAAAAAGGATATGCACCAGAAGAACAGCTACGGCAAGGAAAAGCTTTTCCTAGCAGCGATTTGTACTCATTAGCAGTGACGGCACTGGTATTATTGACGGGAAAAGAACCACAAAAACTTTATGACAGCTATCAGGGTAATTGGTACTGGGGAAAGGAAATCAAAGTCAGCCCCAAGCTAGAAGCTGTGTTAAAAAAAATGCTGGCTTATAAACCAAGCGATCGCTATCAAAACGCCAATCAAGCCCTGAAAGATTTACAATCCCCCGTTCCTATCCCATCTGTCAATCCTTACATCACCAAACTCAAAACAATGGTGGTTGCACCAGGGCGAAAAGGTGTCAAAGCGCTAGCTACGAGATTCCACAACAAAACTCAAGCAATCGCCCAAACCTTACCTATGCCCATTTGGTTGCGTCCTTTCGCTATGAGTATGATCGGCACAACTGTAGTTGCTTTGACTTTTGTCGGTTCTTGGGCGCTAGTCAGTGCCGTAATTCAAGGCGTATCATCAATTACTATTCCTACGATCACTCTCCCCAAATTACCTGATGGTTCCGATTCTCCTACTAAACCAGTGGGGACTCTAGTAACAAAGAAGGAACCCGCATTAGCCAAATTTTAGATCGCCGCACCCGACTACAAATACCAGAAGGATTTTTTATTCAAACAGTCGATCAAATTTTTTATACTAATAATCCAGAGCTTGTAGGACGTTCCCTCACCTCTAACTCTAAAGATGAAGCTTTGCGTCAACAGTGGTACTCTACAGCAGAAAATCTCTTAAAAAAAATAGAACAAGCTAAACTTAGTACCGATGCCCGTCGTCAATTAGGAACTTATAGCCGACGAAATTTACGAACTTGGCAGCAGCAAGCCCAAGACGGAGAGTTCGGTAATTATACAATCGAACAACTCCAGACAGAAACAAATCGAAAATTTGACCGATTATTTCCGGGACAACGACGTAGAAATGCGAAACTGGATGAGAATACATTTGGTCAGATATGGTACGCGATCGCAGCCGATCAAGTAAGTAAACTAGAATCTGCTAATTAGGTAATGGTTAGTGGTTAGTAGTTAGTGGTAAAAAACAACTACTAACTATGAACTACTAACTACTAACAAATGACTATGAACGTTTATTGCTCCAAAGGACATGAAAATCCGCCTGGTTGTCGCTTTTGTCTACATTGCGGCGAAAAGCTGGATGCTGCAAATCAGGGTATTCAACCGGGACAAACTTTGGGCGATCGCTATTTAGTTGTGCGTCAACTTGGTCAAGGGGGTTTGGACGTACTTATTTAGCTGAAGATATCAACCGCTTCCGAGAACTTTGTGTTTTAAAAGAATTTTCTCCCCAAGTCCAAACTGCCTACGTTTTAAAAAAAGCAGAAGAACTGTTTCAAAGAGAAGCTACCGTTCTCTATAAGCTGCAACATCCCCAAATTCCCCGTTTCCGCGAACTGTTTCGCAGTAATTTTGACGGCAAAGAGTACTTATTTTTAGTGCAGGACTATGTAGAAGGACAAACCTATAGTTCGCTACTAGATGAACGCCTCCAAAAAGGTTTACGCTTTACAGAATCAGAAGTCATTCAGCTATTGCTACAAATTTTACCAGTATTAGAGTATATCCATTCGCTAGGAGTCATTCACCGTGATATTTCTCCAGATAACTTGATGCTTCGTAAAACCCCCCACACTTCCCCTTACCAAGGGCGAACAGAGGAGGGATTACCAGTCTTGATCGATTTTGGCGGTGTCAAACAAGTAGCAGCAGTTGTCGTCTCCCAATATTACCAACCAGATACAGGTGCTGTGACACCACCAGCTACCTTACTGGGGAAATTTGGATATGCTCCCCCAGAACAGATGCAAACGGGATTGGTAGAACCTCACAGCGATCTCTATGCTTTAGCAGCAACAGCATTGGTTTTGTTAACAGGCAAGCAACCGTCAGAACTAATTGATGACTACACCCTGGCTTGGCAATGGCGACGAGAAATTAGCCTCAGTCCCACTTTGGGACAGTGTTAGATAAAATGCTCTCGCCAGTTCCACAACAACGCTATCAAAGCGCCCGCCAAGTCCTACAAGCCCTCAATCCGTCACCAGCAACTTATCCTCCTACTCAACTCCCTGCCCCCGTCCCCAATTCACCCACCATTGCAACCCTCGCCGTCGCCCCCTCCCCCACTCCTCACACTTCCCCACTTCCTCCACCTCCTCCCCTACCTGGTGGACACCGGAGAAAATCATCTTGGTATTTTTGTTACTAACAACATCTGCTGTTATCGCTGTGTGGGGAGCAAACACTTTGCTTTCATCGCGTTTTGATGATGATTCAAACAGTTCTACATCACAGTCAACACCAACATTTAGCCCCACCCAGCAACCCCTTGATCCCCTCGCCAAATATTCACCAGCAGAACGGGCGCGCAAGGAAAGATTACGCGATCGCCGTCAGCGTTTAGGTATTGATGAAAACTTTTATTTGAATTTGGTAAATCAAATATTTTGGGAGAATAATCCTAGTTTGCAACGACGCAGTCTCACAGATGAACCAGAGGATACACAATTACGGGCGCAGTGGGACAAAACTGCTGAACAATTATTGCAAAAACTGACACTGTTGAGTTCACAAAGCAGACAAAAATTGGGTACTTACGGAGGAGGCGATCGCGATCGTTGGAAAGTCGAAGTTAACAAACTGAATGTATCTAGCCGTGCTTTATATGATTTAGGAGATGCAGCATTCTTCCAGCAATTTCCAGAACAGGAAAGCAAAAATTTTATTGATCAGCCCATTGGACAAGTGTGGCACGCTTTTGTTGCTGATAAACTCAACGCCATTCTTGCTAGAAGTGCTTTCGGGAAGATTAATTTTGCTCCTAATACCACTACCAAAACCGTTAGCGGTAATCTCAAAAGTTCAGCAGGCAAAGTTTTCATCGCCGACTTGCGCCAGAATCAGTTAATGGAAGTGAAGTTAGCTGCAAATCCTCAAGTTTTGTGGTCTATTTATTCGCCTACCGGGAAGTATCTGTTTTTGGAAGATTCTCAAAAGCGATCGTGGTCTGGGGAACTGCCGGAAAGCGGATTTTACGAGTTTGTAGTTGTGTCACGCAGTTCGCAGCCCCTTTCATATCAACTGACTTTAAATGTAGAAAATCCTACTCCCACCCCATCTCCGACACCAACCGATACTCCCACATCTGAACCTACACCGACACCTACATCTATCGATACAGCCACACCTACACCGTAGGAAATGGGGAAGGTGGGGATACTCTGGGGATAAGGGGTAACGAAGATTGGAGATTAAGGAAGAGGTTTTTATTTCCTCGACTTATAAATTATTTTTCATCCAACTCTTAAAAGCTCTAATTGCTTGACTTCTACCAACATTGAGAGTTTGCTGGACATACTCATTAACTAATTCAATAATAGGAACATTAGGAAAATTAGGACTGAAATTAACTTCTATATATTTTCCTTGTTGCAGTAGATTAATTTGTAATCCATTCTGTGTATATCGCCAAAGTTCAGGAACTCCTAAAATTTCATAGTTATCAAAGTGAGTGCGGGAAGTAATATCAATTTCTATTGCCAAATCTGGTGGGGGAATTATATTTAAATCTATGCGCTTTTTACCAATCACAGCAGCATAATTTTTAATATAAAAACAAGCATCTGGTTCCACAGCTTGCTTCATGATTTCATTCTTGAGAGTCGTTGCACCTAAAGGCTCAAAATTAATTTCTAATTCTTCCAAAAGAATCTTTACTAAATCTCCTATAATTTCTTTATCTTTCTCATGTTCAGGCAAAGGAACCATAATTTCTAACCAACCGTTGCTATAAGAAATTCGTGCTGTACGTTTTTCTCCTAATTCTTCTAAGATATTTTCTAACTGCTGCCAACTAATATCTTTGAGCAACATTTGTTGACCTGGTTTGACAATAACTTGTTGTAGTTCTAAAAGCATAGAGTTTTAGAGAGCATATATCTCTACTACTACATTTCATGTATATCTAAATTGTAGTTTATGCTCTTTACTTGTTGATTTTTTGATCAATGATAAATAGTCAAAGGTCAATAATCATTATTTATTCTCCCTCTAGTCCCCTTTTCCTTGTCTCCCAGTGTCTCCCGCGTACTCTTCTTACAGCCCAAACCCTTATCCTGTGGCAATCTTAAAATTTTCTGCATTTATTTCTGTGTTTATGTAATAATTGTAGGTCTGTGCATAAAAGCATAAGAATCTCTAGTCTTGCAGCAAATTTAAATTCCAAGAAGTAGCAAAACCAATCTTGGAGGTTAATTTCTCGTTAGTTGTTGTATAAGGTGGAAAGAATTGGAAAAGCAATCTTACCTCCCCGAGGAATTATCTTCGGTTCCTGTTGGCAGACACTGTATTCTGGAACTTTATGGCTGTCCAATCAGTTTACTTAATGACATCGGGTTCATTAGAGAGGCTTTGCAAGCAGCTGCTAAGACAGCAAAGTCTACTCTGCTCAAAGAGATATCATATCAGTTTGAACCCTACGGAGTAACCGCATTGGCACTTTTAGCCGAATCTCACATATCGATTCATACTTGGCCAGAAAACGGTTACATAGCAGTAGATGTGTTTACCTGTGGTCAACATACAAAACCGGAGAAGGCTTGCGAATACCTGATAGAGGCTTTTCAAGCCACTAAGCATGTACTTATGACACTTCCTCGTGGTAGGTTTTCACCGACTATTCAACCAACAATTAAAGAGTTGGAACAGACCCTACTAGTGAATACATGATATTGGAAGTATAGTCTTATGCCAGGTAGCGAAGTAGGTGCAGATTTTTGGGTAAACGAGTACATAACTCCTTGGGATATCTATGCTCATGGAGTGACTGCGGTACTTGCTTACCAGAAAACTGAATATCAACAGATGTACATTGTGGAAACAGGAACCTACGGCAAAGCCCTAGTCCTAGACGGCAAGTGGCAATCTTGTACTGGGGATGAGTTTTTATACCATGAGCCCTTGGTTCACCCTGCGATGATTTTTCATGGCGCACCACGTAAGGTACTAATTCTTGGAGGCGGCGAAGGAGCTACAGCTAGAGAAGTTCTGCGATGGCAAACTGTAGACAAAGTCGTGATGATTGACATTGATGGCGAAGTGGTGGAAGCTTGCAAGCAACACCTAAGCGAAATGCATCAAAACGCCTTTGATGATCCACGTTTACATGTGATAATTGCGGATGCACTTGACTTTTTGGATACTACTGATGAGAAATGGGATGTAATCATCTCTGACCTTAGTGATCCGATTGAGTCAGGACCATCATTTCAACTGTTCACGAAAGAATACTTTGAAAAAGCTAGTCGCGTATTATCATCAAACGGGTTTTTTGTAGTCCAAGCAGGCCCGGTATCACCAGGAGAATTAAATCTCCATGCGAGATTGGCAAAAACCTTGAATGCGGTTTTTCCTAACGTGCAGTCCTACAGTAGCCATACTTGTACCTATGGTAGACCCTGGGGTTTTATCTTAGCTTCTCAGCTAGAGATCAACACCCGACCTGACCCAGAAAAGGTAGATTTGCTGTTGCAGACAAAAACTAGTGGTGGGTTCCGAATGTTTGATGGGATCGCGCTTTTGGGTATGCTGCATTTGCCACTGCATCTGAGAAAAGCGATCGCCACAGAAACTCAAGTCTATACTCTGGCTGAACCTCCCAAATTTTTTGGTCAGGGTCAGTTACAGGGAGTATGAGATAGGCGTATATAGATGTTAGGGATGTAGGGGTGTAGTTTCAGATTTTTTCTTTACACTCTTACATCCTTAGGCTATAAATATTAATTTTAAAAACTGAATAATTCTCTTATTTAATACAGGGGCTGTTGTGCCAATTAATCCTGAAACATAGGCTTTCAAAAACTAATTAAGATAATTATTAATGAAATTCAGTAACTAGAATCAATTGCGTAAATAAAAACACATTTCAAATACTTTTTCCTGGAACTCAATAATGACTTATAATAATAATATTAGTGTTGAAGCCTCCTCGTCATAATAGGATATAGAGGTTTCTGTTATGAGAGCGGGAAGATTTGGGTAAAAGACTGACTGCTTCAAAAATCATAGGCTTTTCAATAGCTTTTAACCTAATGGTGCTATTCCTACCTGAATAAAAATTTAGGTTGAGTTCTTAATGAAAGATAAACGCGCTACTGAGAAAGATATTGAAGATAAATCTCAAGCCAGGCAAGTATAAATGCTTATGAGAAGAGAGAAAATTTTTGGATGTAGAGTCTGAATACAGCCAAAAATATAAGTTTCGTAACATCCCCCAATATTACACCCAACTTAGTTCGGTTATCCGGCTACTAACGGCAACACCAACAAGGCTTTTTAGCGTCACTATATATGTAGTAACTATTGCAAAGGAATTTCAGCTATTTTTTTGGCAAAAACACAATATTAGACTATAATGGAAAGATTTGTCTAAACCTATTTACTCTCGAGTAAATTTATTGTAATATTGAATAAATAGAACTCATACTGACTTCGTATTGAAAGTGTCGTCGCCAACGACTTAAGGAAAAGAAGAATTGTTGAAGATAGCGAAAGTGTGTTTGTAGGGGTCTGAAAATTTAGGGATAGTAGGGGAACTCATTTAAGAGGCTAACCGTCTTGACAGGTTCTAAAAGCCTAAAAAAACTCAACCTTTTGTAGTAGTTTCCCAAGTCCTGCTAACGTCTGCTGATATATGCACAATCTTTTCTAATTAGCCATAACTATTAAGTATTCTTTTGTGTTTGGAGTAGAGGAAAACGCACCAATGCCCACCGTTAACACTGAACTAGAAAACACCAATGCCAAATTCACGGCTGATATGGTGCGAACCTATTTGCGCGAAATTGGTCGTGTCCCACTGCTAACCCGTGAGCAAGAAATTGTTTATGGGAAACAGGTACAGCAGATGATGACACTGCTGGATGCTAAGGAAGCTTTGGTGAAAAAACTGCGCCGCGAACCTAGCCTAGAAGAATGGGCTGCTCATGTGAAAAAATCTGAGTCAGAAGTGAAGCAGACTGTGCAGCAAGGTAAGCGGGCAAAGCAGAAAATGATAGAAGCGAACTTACGCTTGGTTGTTGCTATTGCCAAAAAGTACCAGAAACGCAACATGGAGTTTCTGGATTTGATTCAAGAAGGAACACTCGGATTAGAACGTGGTGTAGAGAAATTTGACCCAACACGAGGTTATAAGTTCTCAACCTATGCCTACTGGTGGATTCGTCAAGCAATCACCCGTGCGATCGCTCAACAAGGTCGTACAATTCGCTTACCCATCCATATCACCGAAAAGCTGAACAAAATCAAAAAAGTGCAGCGAGAACTCGCTCAAAAATTAGGGCGATCGCCATCTCCTACGGAAATTGCTCAGGAATTGGAATTAGAACCCGCCCAAATTCGCGAGTATCTCAATATGGCACGCCAACCAGTTTCTTTGGATGTGAAAGTAGGCGATAACCAAGATACAGAACTGCAAGAAATGCTGGAAGATGAAGGCCAGTCACCAGAGTATTACATGACTCAAGAATTCTTGCGCCAAGACTTGAATAACCTACTTTCAGAACTCACCCCCCAACAGCGAGAAGTACTAGCTTTACGCTTTGGTTTGGAAGATGGTAATGAAATGTCCTTGGCTAAAGTAGGTGAACGCTTGAATCTTAGCCGTGAGCGCGTCCGCCAATTGGAGCATCAAGCTCTGGCGCATTTGCGTCGTCGCCGCGCCAATGTGAAAGAGTACATAGCTAGCTAAATGGTTAGCTTAGCGATCAAGGGCGACGCGCCTCCTGAACTCAGGGGGCGATTTTTTTCAGTGATTTAGTAATCAGTGATCAGTAGACATAGAAATTTTAAAACTAACAACTGGTAACTGATAACTGTTCACTGTCATCGTCCGGAATCGAGAGATTATCTTTTGTAGTTGCAGATAGATGTACAAAAGCGAGGTACTGTCCCAAGAAAAGCGTCAATTATTTTAGAAGTTACAAAGCTCCTGCATAATTTAAATTTTTCCTGACATTCTTGCTATTGAATTATTCAATTCGGCGAAACTGTAATAGCTCCACCAATGGTACTCTAGGATTACGTTCAAAATTAAATAAAAAATTTCTTTGTTTCCAGAGTTTTTTATCCGACAATATAAATCGACCTTTTGATGGAGTCTCGCTCCTTTAATGTTTAGTTAAATATTAGGCAAAAGTTAAAAAAAGTATTTTTTGTTACAGGAGAAATAAGGTGCTTAACCACATAAATAAATTCCTTCCGCCCCGTCAGTATAGACTTCCTTTACTTGGATTATTACTTATTGTTGGTGTTGTTGGCGAGAGGGCTAAACCTGTGTTAAGTAACCAACTCGCTAGACTACATGCGCCTACAAGCCAGGAATTTGGTACTCAAATAACCACTCATACTTGGTTACAGGGTGCTTCTTCTCCTAAATTAACTGTTGCCAATAAAGAAATACGTCTACGCAGAGCGCTCACAACATCAAGCTCTACAACCAAAAAATCTAGTTTAGATAAAACAGCATCTACACAATTACTACAGAATCAAGCACAAACTTATACTTGGTTACAGGGAAATAATCATCTTAGCTCAGAACCATCAGCATCCTTACAGGAAAGCGCACCTAAAGCATCCTTAAAAACAACAGAAGTGGCATCAAAATCGAAATTTCCTCAACAAAATGGTATTTACCTTTACGGACAGTCACCTCAACCAGGACAGTTAGGACAAGGTTATATCATATTTGAGAAGCGCCAAAATCAAATCATTGGTGCTTTGTATATGCCAAGTTCTGAATATAGTTGTTTCAATGGTACACTCAATTCCTCAGGGGAATTGGCAATGACTGTTAGGGGTTATGCTGGTGAAATTAGTCCATCAGAAATAGCTACAATTAATGGTTTACCTAGAACCAGTGACGACGAACCTGATGTTTATGGTCATTCGGTAGAATTACAAGATTACTATCAACTACAGTCTATCAGTAGTAGCGATCGCCAAATTTTAAAGATGTGTAAAACTAATCAATAAAGCTATGGATGTTGCATATTTGTCAAATGTTTGATAAATATTTAAAGTTAAAATTTGTTTTTGAAACGTGCGATTTCTGTTATTCCATGATGATTGTGCAATACCCCTGTTATCAGTGTATTTATTATAGATATTAACCAGAAGAATTAATCATTTATTGATAGGAAACTCTTAACGGTAACCAGAAAATCCTTATCATTAAAATTAGGATATTTGAGTAATGATACTTTTTCTCACACTATAAGTGAGAAAAATTTAATTAATTTTATGAGTTATTCGCCACCCCAACTAAGAATTTGGGGTGATTTTTGTTTAAATGCGATCGCATTATCAAAGTTAGTGTTGCTAGTAATGGAATCTCAAGCTTCCTTCTGAGATACATCAAAATATAAAAACTTAATAATTATTACATTTATGCCAGTATTTTTACATATATTATTTTAATGCTTAAATTGCCCATAAAGCCTATTTTAATAAATATACATTAAATATATTTTCTGAAGAAAAAATAAATATAAGTATGCTATATAACTTAAAAATATTTATTTTCACTGAAATTATTTTTAACTAGTTGTGAATCAAAAACACATTACTACCAGGATATCTGCTCGCCAATTGACCAATCCTTGCCCAGAATCTATGCAGATTCATCGCCAGCTGTATCTGTATTCATTCCTGGCTCAGTTCAAATTGCTCAAAAAGAGCTACACCACCAAAATTATGTTGGTGGCATTTTTAGGTACTCATGTACCACTTTTGACCTTACTCTTCAGTTTCATCACTTCCAACTCCTATTCTTGGGAGATGACAGTGCGAGTTATGGTTATTGCTCTGATAGCTACCTTAGCGGGTACAGCAGCTACACTCTATGCATTACATCACCTGCTTGCTCCGGTAATTTTGACATCTGCTGCATTACAAAACTATCTGAAAACTAAAAAATTACCCCAATTACCAACACAATTTGCTGATGAAGTAGGAACACTGATGGCAGATACTTCACAAACTCTTCACAAATTAGATGAGTTAATTGATTATATTCGCAACTACGACGACCTAACTGGATTACCCAACCGAGATTTATTTCGCCATCGTATCTATCAGGCTTTCTCTCAGAATAGTCAGCGTCTAGTAGCTATTTTCTTAGTAAGTCTTGATGATTTTAGTGCCACAAGTCATGCTTTAGAGCATCAAAAATCAAGTTTACTATTGAGAGCAGTTGCCCAGCGTTTATCAAATTGTGTCGCTCAAACAGATATTCTGGCTCATTTAAATGGAGATGAGTTTGCGATCGCTCGAACTGAAATTCCTTCTTTTGAGAGTGTAATTAAGCTATCTCAGTTACTACAAAGTACCTTGGCAAAACCCTTTCTAATTGGAGGTAACACAATTCGGATTACAGCCAGCATCGGTATCACAATTAATGATTTGAGCGATCGCAATGGTGTAGATCAACTATTACAACAGGCTCATATAGCCTTGTATCAAGCAAAGCAGCAGGGACGGAGCCAATACAAGTTCTATTCATCAGAGATTAATTCTCAGTTGCAAGAACGACTGACAATCGAAAACGAATTGTATGGAGCGATCAAGCGTGGCGAAATGCAGGTTTATTACCAACCCATAATTGATTTGCACAGCCAACAAATCATGGCCACAGAAGCACTAATTCGCTGGTATCACCCAATTTTAGGTTCGGTTTCTCCTGCCAAATTTATTCCTCTTGCTGAAGCCAACGGTTTGATTGTGCCAATTGGTGAATGGGTTTTACAAACTGCCTGCGCTCAAAACCAAGCCTGGCAAATTGCTGGACTTCCCCCGGTTCGCATGTCGGTAAACCTGTCAGTACGGCAGTTTGAGCTACCTAATCTGGTAGAAGTCATTAACCAAATCTTAAAACAAACAGGGCTAGAAGCAACCTATTTAGAATTAGAAGTAACTGAAAGCTTCCTCATGGCTGACATCGAACGTTCTGTTCATACGCTCAAGCAGCTAAGAGAACTGGGCATATCTTTGGCATTGGATGACTTTGGGACTGGCTATTCCTCCCTCAACTACTTGAAGCGTTTTCCTGTGAACATGCTCAAGATTGATCAGTCATTTGTGCAGGATGTGACCTCAAATCCTGATAGTGCAGCCGTAACTGATGCGATTATTGCCCTGGCCAAAAGCCTACGGTTGAACATCACAGCTGAAGGTGTAGAAACTCAAGAACAACTTGAATACCTACAACAGCGTGGGTGTCATGAAGGTCAGGGGTTCTACTTCAGTCGTCCTGTTCCTGGTGATGCGATCGCCCAAATGCTGAAGAAAAATTCTTCACAAACTATGAATATGAATATTGAAAATCTCATAATTCATAATTCATAATTTTGTCACCTGCTCAATCAGTGCCAATACATCACTACGACTAAGTTTCTCTCTACCATCAGCAAGGGCATTGAGAGTACCATAAGCCAAACTAAGGGGAATTTGACAAAAATCTAAAGTCGGACCAGCACTTAGGGCTTTGGTATAAGCTTCTGCTAATACTAGATTACGACGAGCATACACTTGCATATTTTCTGCACTCCAACCATCTGGAAAAAAATTAACGTCACGGGTTAAATCTTCTTTATGATTACGGAGAATGTTAACTGCCTGTAAACCTCTACCAAATCCAACTGCATAAGTACGGTTAGTCTGCGTTCCATCGTACCAAGTCCACAAATCAGAGAGTAACAGACCAACCGCACCCGCAACCCCAAAAGTATAGCGATCTAAATCAGACTCTGTATGAATTGTCCAATTTCTTTCTGCCCAGTATGCCATCCTGTCTGCCATTGCCCCAGTTGCATCCCAAATTCGAGGAGCGATAGTTTCAGGTGCTAGTAGCGCCCATTCCCTGATTCTAATAGTTACCTCTGCTAATAACTTTTCGTGAGAACTAAGTTCCCGAGAGAAAGCATCGATAGTAAAACCATCAACTGCTGCCTGTAATGTTAAGCTAATTGATCGCAAAATATTGGCTTTGGTCTGGTTATCCAGTGTGGGATGATCTTCAATTTCATCGATGGCTCGCATACATAGATATGCTGATGCTACCGCTTCTTGTAAGCCTCGCGGTAAACGACTAATTGGAATATAAAAAGTCCGACTAGTTTCTTTTAAAATGTCTAAAGCATCTGTCATTAAATCCATTTCTACATACCTATGTTCGTGTTTTACCATACCGAAGTTTGTAAATCTTTGATGATTTGACTGATGGTTTTCACTAAAACTTAATATTTTTATTTGCAATTGTTTGTTTTAAAAAATTGGTTAGATTTGTGTAATTTATTGTTCATCATTTGCTCACAAATAAGTGTGTCTCGGATTTTATAGTAGGCACGTACGCTACAGGAGTTCCCGTAGCGTAGCATTTGGAAAACAATTTTTTCATTAAATCGAATAATTGTCACCCAAATTCTTGATCTCTAACAGAATCAAGCAAACAATTTTTGATATTGACTCAGAGCGATTAAAGGAAAGTATTGTTGATAGAGGTGATACTTCAGATAAAAATGGCTAGGAAAGCCAGTACCTGTAAAATCAGCTTCATTCCAAGTACCATTTGGCAGTTGAGTTACTAGTAAGTAATCAATTCCCCGCTCAATTGCTGGTTTGGCAAAGTTGCCACTTGCTCTACCTGCTGCCATTAGTCCGATTAAAGCCCAAGCTGTCTGAGACGCAGTACTACGTCCTTTCCCTTTCAGGCTGGGATCATCATAACTACGACAGGTCTCACCCCAACCGCCATCTGAGTTTTGACAGTTCATTAACCAAGCAGCACCCTGTTCTATGTTGTAGCGATGAGTTTGAGGAGCAACTAGAGATAAAGCAGCCAATACACCACTTGTCCCGTAGATGTAATTGACTCCCCAACGACCAAACCAACAACCTTCAGGTTCTTGCTCATTTAATAGATATTGAATCGCTCGCTGTTGGTTATACCTATCAATTGATAGATGGCAACTACCTAACATTTCTAGCACTCTGGCAGTAACATCAGCTGTGTTAGGGTCAATCATAGCTTTGAGATCACCATAGGGGATGAGATTCAGCCAATCGTGATCATTGTCTAAATCAAAAGCAGCCCAACCACCTGCTTTACACTGCATAGAAGCAATCCAGTCAACAGCACGGCGCATAGCTTGATGTTTCAACTTTTCATTGGGAAGCTGGACTTGATCTAGTGCCATCACTACAACAGCAGTATCATCTACATCAGGATAAAAACGATTGTCAAATTCAAATGCCCATGCACCCGGTTTACCTTGCCGATTTTTGACTGCCCAATCGCCGTAATGGAGAATTTGCTTATTTAACAACCATTCGGCTGCCTGTACTACAGCAGGATGGTCGGATGTTAAACCAGAATCAATAAGCGCTCTAATTGCCCAAGCTGTATCCCAAACTGGGGAAACACAGGGTTGAACTCGGTAGGTATCTGCTGTTTCAATGGCAAAGTTATCGACGGCTTGCAGTCCTCGTTCGACAATTGGATCGGCGGCGTCGTAATCCAAACAGCGTAAAGCCAGTAGCGAATTGAGCATAGCAGGAATAATACCGCCCCAGTCTCCTGTTGCTTCTTGCCGTTCTAATATCCATTTCTCGGCGGCTTTGATACCTTCTGTACGAAAAGGGACTAAATTCAGGTTTTCAGCCAATTTGAAACTAGAGTCGAGGGTAAGAAATATATCTGTCCAGTTACCGCTACGGGGTAATTCATACTTGACTTGTTCTATGCCTTCTGCATACAGTTCGTTCAAGTTGATGGCTGGATCGATGGCAAAAACTGGTTTGCGATCGCATACTATCAACAATGGCACGGTACTTGACCTAGCCCAGCTGGACATTTCGTAGATGTTAAAGAAAAAGTTCTCCGGCAGCAACATTACCCAGGGTGGTAGCGAAGGAATACCCTGCCAGCTATAGCAACCGATGAGTGCTAGGTGTAATTTTGTAAAAATGCGAGTCCGACTGATACCGCCTCGCTCTAAAATAAATCTTCTTGCTTTGAGCATGGCGGGGTCAGTTGGGAGTACACCCAAAAGCCTCAACGCCATGTACGCTTCCACGGAAGTACTAAGTTCTCCACCATCACCATAAAAAAGCTCCCAACCTCCATGTTCTCTTTGTCGAGAACGCAGATATGCCTCTACTTTCTGTAGGGGTCTAGATTTATCCGTTCCCCAAATTTTATGCAGTAGGACAACCTCAGCAGTGATAGTGACGTTGGATTCTAACTCAGCCCACCAATAACCTTGGGGATTTTGAATTGAAAGCAAGTAGTTCTGGCTAGCAGCGATCGCATCTGGGAGTTTTGATGCGGTCACTCTGTCTTGAGTTTGCATGAAACACTTCTCACACTACACTAAAGATTCACACTACACTAAAAATGTTTCGAGCTTTACTGAATTTATAGTAATAATTCTTGCTAAGTAAAAGATTTTTGTCTATGTACTAACTGTGCTTGAATATATACTGAAAATTGTTTGATTTTTAATTAATATCTACCAAAATCCACAAATTCTTGATTTTTACTCAGATTTTCTAGTCGAATTATCCTCAACTCCGTAAGTTTATGTTATATAAATTACCAATTTTATCTTTGCATAATTGTCATTTTCAAATACTAAATTTAAAAGTAAAAATGTATAATTAAAAATTTCCATAAACATATTACGGTTTTATAGCTTATTTGTAAATCATTCTCTACTCATTCCAAGATTAAATGAAGCATGACAGGTCTAATCATGAATTTACTCATGAAATTGTGGTAGATTTTTAAGCCTGGATATACGCACGTAGGCGTGTAGTAAGTTTCTATGAAAGTAGCAATGCTTACAGAATCTTCTTACTTTTGAGACTTAGTGATACACATTTTTAAAAATCTATCCGGAGACAGTTTTTTTATGCTCACAAATTATTTTTGTATCTTTCCTCGTTAAATATCTAGGAGACTCTGGGGAATAATCAACCAGCGATGGATACCGATGCACACAAATAGGTCATCGGTGTTTATCTGTATTCGATATCTATAAAAACTTAACAGTAAGCAATTTTATTCAGATGCGACCGCCTGTTGAAAACTATTAATTATTACTAAATTTAATGTATAATCTCTGCCTTAATCTTCTACAAGAGAAGCTATCATGGAGCGTGTTATTTCAGCCCTGGGGTTAATAGTTTTCCTTGGCATTTCCTACGCTTTATCTGTGCAAAGTCGTGCAGTACGTTGGCGAACGGTGGCGTGGGGATTAGGTTTAGAATTTATTGTGGCGCTGCTGATTCTCAAAACTCCTAGCGGGTTAACAGTTTTTAAGTCTTTAGGTGATGTCGTTAGTAATTTTTTAGCCTTTTCTGACGTGGGTGCTAAATTTGTTTTTGGAGACAATTACAAAGAGCATTTGTTTGCTTTCCAAGTTTTACCCACCATTATCTTTTTCTCTGCATTTATCAGTGTGTTGTATCACTACGGCATTTTACAGTGGGTAGTGAACGCTTTGGCGTGGGTAATGATGAAGACGATGAAAACTTCAGGGGCTGAGTCCTTATCAACTGCTGGTAATATTTTTCTGGGTCCGACTGAATCACCATTGATGGTGAAGCCTTATGTAGAGACAATGACGCAATCAGAACTATTTGCGGTAATGACAGGAGGTTTTGCTACAGTAGCAGGTGGAGTGCTGGGAGCATACCTGTCATTTGGTATACCAGCAGAACATCTAATTGCTGCTTTTTTCATGACTGCTCCTACGGCGTTAGTGGTAGCAAAATTACTTTATCCAGAAACAGAAGTACCTGACACAGTGGGTAAAGTTCAGATGAATGTCAAGACTAATTATGTCAATGCTATTGATGCTGCGACCACCGGAGCCCTGGATGGTGTAAAGTTAGCTGTAAATGTAGGAGTAATGATTATTGCCTTTTTGGGTTTGTTAGCAGTGGTAAATGCCCTGCTGGGATGGATTGGGGGATTAATAGGTTTACGCCAACTCTCATTAGAGTGGATCTTGTCTTTGGTTATGGCTCCTGTAGCCTGGTTGATGGGCGTACCTTGGAGCGATTGCGGTAAAATCGGAGCTTTGTTAGGTAAAAAGACAATCTTAAATGAGTTTATTGCTTACTTGGATTTGAAAACACTTATTGAGAAGCAAGAAATATCTCAACGCTCTATAATTATTGCTACCTATGCATTATGTAATTTTGCTAATATCGGTTCAATTGGTATTACTATTGGCGGCATTACTGGTATTGCACCCCAGCGACAACATGATTTAGCTCGTATGGGTGTCAGGTCAATGATTGGCGGATTACTTGCTGGTTTTATTACTGCTTGTATAGCTGGAATGTTAATTTGATATCTATATGAATGCAGATATAGGCTTAAGCGATCGCACAATTATCCATTACCAATTACCCATTACCCTAATATTGCTTCTTTGTATATCCTAATATCCAATTGTGTGACTGCTTTAATTGTTTGTACTTGCCTTGAATCATTAACCATAAAGCCATACGAGTTTGCAACCATCCTTTGCTTAGATAATACCCTGGCTTGGCATTAATACCCTCAGCGGAATTTTGACCTAGATAGGTCACAACTCCGCAGATACTATCCATTCCTTCTATTGTCACTTTTAAAAAATGGTCGTTGATGTATCCACTCGGAAGCATGAAGATAGCATACACATGATGCCGACCACGCCAAGGCTCAACTACGATTTTGTCTGGATGGATGTAAAATTTATTACTTGTTGATCTGGAAAGAAATTCAGATTGCTGACAACTAATGAGAGGCGATCGCTGTGAAACATAAGAAAACCCAAGAATACCCAATAAGACCAACATCAATAATAGATAGATTAGATTACGTTTTTGCACTGGCAATATCGATTTTCCTCTATCTGATTTACATCCGATAGGCTAACAAAGGGTCATAGAAGTAAAAGCTAAGCTGACTACAAAATTATAATTAAAAAAATATTTTGATTTAATAATTGAATTGTAGGAAAGCGATCGCTTTTACTGAAATTAACGTCACCTACGTATAAAATATTTATCAAATTAACTTGTCGATAGCAAAGCAACTAACTCTTGTTTTTTCTTCCTAGCAAATCCAGGAATTCCTTGCTTTTTTGCCATATCCTTAAGTTGGGTAAGTGTCAAAGTATTTAAATTGACCTCACTAGCTGCTTTTGGTGTTACAACTTCTGGTGTCGATTGAGGAGTGAGATAAAAGACTTCTTTAAGCGCATCCAGTTTCTTTCCTTTAGTTATGCCGCATTTTAATTTTGTGATCGGCTCAAAGTTTTTCCAATCTTGGCGTTGAGCTTCCTCAAGGCGATTGGTCGTGATCGCCAATTTTACCCCTGCTAATTCACTATTGGGTTTTTCAATAAGGTATTGCAAAGCCGCGTGGATTTCGTCCCTGCTTGCAGTTGACAAGTTAACTTTAGGTATTAAATCACCAGTTAGAATCCTAGTTAACTCAATTGTTTTCTCACTGGAATCTGTGACAACGCACCATACCTTTTCTAAACTAGCTTCCTCAGCGATGGCATAAACAAATGAATTACCAATGACTTCATACTGGTCTTCACCTGTTTCTTTAACAATCACTGGAACCCAGTTGCGACCCCCCGACTCAACTAGCACTCTCGCAGCTGCTTTGATCAGAAACTCTGATGCATCCGTGCCTATACCTGGATTAATTTCATGCCTGTAAAGACACATTAAGTTCCCAACGTTGCTTACACCCATATTTTTAAACCTCTTATTGCAAAAAGTATTCCTTCGTTAGTGCCAAATAATATTCATAAGCTGTCTTATTTTGGCGTTGCTGAATAAAGGTATGTTTTAGGCAGGTAAGGGAACAGAACGATATTTGAGGTAGTGCAATAACAATCGAACAGAGTATCTCAGCATTTCCTCGGTTTTGGAATAACATAAAGTTTTACGATGAAGACGAGCCAAATAATGTCTAAGCCTTGTGTTTTCATTTTCGACTCGTGTCATGTAGGTCTTACTCACAATTTGGTCACCATCAGGAACAAAACAAGGGTAAACAGGGTATCCATCTGTGACGTAAAAATAACTCTGCCAACACTGGACAATGTTCCATAACTGTTGGAAAGTAGTCGAACTACGATCACCTAAAACCCAAGCAAGAATACCTTGAGTAAAGTGATTTACCGCCGTCCACAACCAGATTTTATTTTTTTTGAACCAATAAATGTTTCTAATTCATCTAGTTCTCCCACCTGCGGAATTTCCTTTGAATTTGGTGTATCCGCCAATTGTGTACCCACTCGTTTAACCCAATGAATAATGGTAGTATGATGAACGTTTTTCACCCTTTCAATTCCACGAAATCCCATACCATTGACGTACATTTTTAGGCATTCTTGTTTGATTTCATCCGAGTAGCCCCTGGGTGGTTTATAGACATCAATGAATTGACGACCACAATCACAGCAAATGTGATTCTGTTTACCTCTTTTCTTTCCATTCTTACGGTTATGACAAGATCCACAGCGTGGACATTCCATGATTAATTGACCTCAATTCATACCGCTATTATGCAACGCCCTTTTTTTTATAAGCAGCAGGTATACGATCAAAGGCAGCACCTGCAATGTGTGCGTAACTTGGTATGGAAAAAATGTGGCGGTCTATGTTTGCTGGAGTGGATCTGGGATAAAAGTATGGTGTGAGATCAAAAGGATGAACTTTATCTTTTTTGGCTGTTCCAATGATTTTGTCTATTGCCTGTTCTGCGTTGAGTCTTGCTGCTTCTGTAATAGACTTACCATTGTAAAAGATGGGTAGAGCAATCGGCCCTCCGTCTTTCCTCTCGTTTTGAATTTGGGGGACAAAACGTCTAATGGCAGTCGCAGCATTTTCCAAAGAAAAGATGTTGTTATGTTTTGTGGGAATCAAAACTACATCTGCTGCATAAACCGCACTTTTACTAAAAAATCTCCAATTGGGCGGAGAGTCAATCAAAATATAGTCGTATTCAAATTTGAATGGTTCTAAGGCTTGTCGTAGTCTGCCATGATTTATATGTTGAAGCAGCTTGTCTTCTGGCAAATTTTGAAGTTTTTCATCACTAGCAATAATGTCAAACTGCCATACTGTACCTGTTTTTGGAGAAACTTTACATGGATTTACTAATCCATCAGGTGCGGGACTACTTTTATTTATCAACCAAGCAAATAAGCTATCTTCTTTTGATTTCAAACCAAGTGAGTTAGTTAGGTCTTGCTGATTAGGATCAAAGTCAACAATGAGCGATCGCTTTCCTAACATTGCCAAAATTGCTGCTAAGTTGACTGTAGTAATAGTTTTTCCTACTCCGCCTTTGTTATTATAGATTGCCACAGTTAACGCTTTTTGTGGACAATCAATCTTGTGCTTGATTGTTGAGACAACTTTATCTAGGTTGTCTGGAGTAACTTCCAAACAAGGAAGCGCAGGGTGGACAACCTTGCCATGTTTTCTAAACAACTGAATATGGTTGGCGTTGGTAATAATTCCCCATTGAGCTGATTTGCAGTTAGGGGCAAGTAGATAACGTTTTATCTGGAAAACAGCTGACTTGTAATGTGCCGAATTTGAGCTAAGGTTTATATTCCTGCCTTTTGCTTCCAACAATAGGTAGGGGTTGGATTGGGTTATGATGAAGCTATCGCCATCTGAGTTCTTGCGAACAGCGTAATCAACAGTATTTCCACCGTTCCCAGTATTAAACTGCCAAACAGTTTCCATTACATCAAAACCCAAAGTTTTTAGTAGCTCTGAGATAAATATGCTACAGACTGTTGATTCTTGTGCATTCTCTGGAACGTTTATTAGTGCTTGTTTTATTGGGGAATAATCCATAAAAATTAAGTTACCTTGGCAAACACAGAGCTACTCTCAAGAGTAGCTTGATACTTAGTATATTAAGTAACTTAAGATTTGCCATGTCTCCTGGGCGATCGCTCATTGCAAACAAAAACCACCCGCATATGCAGGTGGGCGCAGGAAAAGAGCATAATGTCCTACAAAATTTCTAGCAGTATGACGTAACAAAGATTTGTCGTTGGTGTGTTGATGTTGTGGCGATCAAAGAGCGATAGACTCATCTAAGGCTAGATCGCCAACAAAAACCACCCGCATGTGCAGGTGGACTCAGAAAATAGCACGATGTCTTACACAATTTGTAACAGTACAGCATCACAAAGTTTTGTCATTGGTGTGTTGATGTTATGGCGATCAAAGAGTAATCAAACTCAAAAAATTAACGATGGTGGCGCTTATAGTCACGCTGTTTGCTCGAAAGAATAGGCACTACCATATAATTGCGCCTTTGAATAGAGCGAATGGGAACCTTACGGTTGCGATCGCAGCAATTGAGATAAACCTAAAGAGTAATGGAAAAACCGTCCTAAAAATTACAAAGCTGACTAAAATCAATCTAGTTAGCTGGGGTTGGATATGGTATCTACTTCTACTCGCTTTTCGGATATTCAAAATCACTGGGCCCGCGCTTTTATTGAAGCTTTAGCCCAACGTAAAATTTTAAATGGGTATCCAAATGGCACGTTTCGTCCCGATAACTCAGTAACTCGTGCGGAGTTTGCTGCGATAATTGCCACAGTTTTTAACCAACCTGCCAAGCGGGAGTATGTGCCGTTTACTGATGTTCCTGCTAACCACTGGGCAGCAAATGCTATTAAAAAAGCTTACGAAATAGGATTTCTATCTGGCTATCCTGATCGCAGCTTTCGTCCTAATAATAGAATTGCTAGAGGCGATGTTTTGGTATCTTTAGTCAGTGGTTTAGGTCTAGCTACCAGTATTAAACCTGACTTGTTACCCACACTTCCCTTTATCTATAACGATGCAGCTAGTATTCCTGAATACGCCAAAAATGCAGTAGCAATAGCCACTCGTGCTGGTATAGTCGCTAATTTTCCTAACGTAAAAATACTTAACCCGAATGTAGCAGCAACCCGAGGTGATGTGGCAGCGATTGTATATCAAGCCCTAGTATATCAGGGTAACGCTGAAAAAATAGCCTCCAGCTATATTGTTGTTGCCCCAGAACCAGGAAATATACCGACCCCTGCTGCAATTGTCAGCCACAAACGAGAGTTCCGGGGGGCTTGGGTAGCTTGTGTGTGGAATAGTGACTGGCCTTCTAAACCAGGACTGAGTGTTGCCCAGCAAAAATCTGAGTTAATCAAGATTATTGAAAAATTAGATGCTCTCAATTTCAACGCCTTAATACTTCAGGTACGACCCGAGGGAGATGCAGTGTATGCTTCCCAACTAGAACCCTGGAGTGCTTGGTTAACAGGAACTCAGGGGAAAGCGCCAGATCCATTTTATGACCCTTTGGAGTTTGCGATCGCTGAATGTCACAAGCGCAATATTGAACTTCATGCTTGGTTTAACCCTTACCGGGCTAGTACTTCCACTAATCCAGCTAAAAATGTTCGCCCCCACCTCGCAGTTACCAATCCAGAATGCGTCTACCTGTGGAAAACTCAACGCTGGATGGACCCAGGAGTGAAAATAGTCCAGGATCGGGCTTACAACGTGATCATGGATGTGGTGAAACGCTACGATGTTGACGGCATTCACTTAGACGACTATTTCTATCCCTATCCCGTAGAGGGTCAATCTTTTCCCGATGACAAAACCTACGCTGCATATAAAGCAGTTGGTGGTACACTCAGTCTTGCTGATTGGCGCAGAGACAATGTTAACAAAATGGTACAGCGCCTTTGGCAAGGGATCAAAGCCACCAAACCCTACGTCAAATTTGGCATTAGTCCCTTTGGTATCTATCGCCCCGGACAGCCCCCAGGTATTACCGGATTAGATGCTTATAATGTCCTGTATGCCGACTCTAAAAAATGGCTAGAACAAGGTTGGATTGATTATATTGCTCCCCAGCTTTACTGGCGCACCGACCAAACCCAACAAAGTTATTCCGCCTTATTGAAGTGGTGGACACAGATTAACACTAAGCAAAGACACGTTTATGCAGGTAACAATCTCACAGAACCAAATAACAAGAGTCGCGAAAGTGGCGAAATTGAAAAGCAGGTAAAAATTAGTCGCAGCCAAGCTGAACAGTTGTCCTTGGGGAACATCTTCTTTAACGTGGGTGTTTTAATGGAAAATAGTCAGGGCATCGCTGATAAATTGCAACTGCTTTACAACAAACCTGCCTTACCTCCGACTTTATCTTGGCAGAATACCATACCACCAACACCCCCCACAGCGCTACAAGTTAGCAACCGTAAATTGACTTGGAAACCAGGTGATAACAGTCAGATTCGTTCTTGGACAGTTTACAGGTATAGTGGTGATACTTGGACATTGCAGCGAGTTTTGCCTGCTAGCACCACCTTTGCTACCGTTGAACCAGGAACCTATGCTATATGTGCAGTAGATCGGCTGGCAAATGAAAGTGCAGGAGCTGTAATAGGAGTTAGTTAAAGCTTGTATTATGTCCGCTAGCACACTTATACTATTTGCCTGTGTTGGTAATTGGTAATGGATAATTGGTAATTGGGGGATTACCTAATAATTGTGATCGTCAAAGACTGCTCCTTTAGAGCATCGCAGTAGCAATATAAAGTGATTCTCCAGACTTGATATTAGTAGAATTAGTCAGCTAAAAGCTGACTTAAGCTATTAGCAATGATTCCTAATCTAAAATCCAAAATCTAAAATCCAAAATTGGTATGAGACCTTATCATCAAGTTCCCATTCAAGAGTGTGGCGAACCGCTAATAGCTATTCCTTTGACAATGTTTGCAGTAGAGTCTCCTCATCCTTATGAAAAATTAGGTGCGCCTTATGGGGAACATTCTCCCTATTTTTTGCGCCAAAGTGTTGTTGAAAGCTTGATCACAGCCCAAAATCACTTACAGTTGCTGCATCCCGACTGGCGGATTCAAATTTTTGATGCTTATCGTCCCGTTGCTGTGCAACAGTTTATGGTAAATTACAGTTTTGCCGAAGCGGTAAGGAATAGAGGACTTGTTGAGGCAAATTTATCAGTAACTCAACGTCAAGAAATTTGGCAAGAAGTTTATCAAATCTGGGCTGAACCTAGTTTAGATATAAACACACCACCGCCTCATAGTACTGGTGCTGCTGTGGATGTAACGCTACTAGATGAAAACGGCGCAATTGTGGATATGGGTTCGCCGATAGATGAAATGTCAGAGCGATCGCTTCCTGATTATTATGCCAATAGTAAACAAAAAGTAGCACAACAATATCATGCTAACCGTCTGCTACTGCGAGATGTGATGGAGAAAGCCGATTTTAAACGCAACCCCCGCGAGTGGTGGCATTTTTCCATTGGTGATCAGATGTGGGCTTGGTTGCATAATCAAGCCAATCCGAGTCAAAATCTATTTGCACGTTACGGTAGGCTAATTTAGTTATTTGGTTATTGGTTGTTGCTAGTTAATTGTTAAGTACTTCCAAACAACAAACAACCAACAACCAACAACACCTACGCATCTTCGGGATTTAGCTGAATTAACTCCTCAGTCGTATAGGTTCCGACTGGACTCCAAACCAAATAAGGAACCAACAATAAGCTAGCTAGTCGAGAAATAGGCAAAACAGATAACGCTAGCACTATACCTAAAACAAGACCAACAGAACCAATCATTTCTCCGATTCTGAGGCTGCGAAACCTCAACATTAAGGGTATATAGGTGACAGTAATAATTTCCAGCAACAGATAGCAACCCATTAGCAACCAAGTTATTAAACTGCCTGGATTTTTTTGCCAAATAATATTAGCAGAAGCAGCACCGCAAATAAAAATTGCAGTCCAAATAAAAGGTATTAGCGGCTCAAATACTAGCCAACGCGGGCGACTTAGTTGGGCAAACCATTTCACATCACGTGGTGTAATAAAAAAACTACCAACTGCAACTAAAAAAGTTACAGCCCCAATTACCATCCAAGATTGAATCATTTTCCTACTCCTTACTGTGTATTTTGTCAAGACTTACACAGCAATTTTGACAATTTAGGATCTGAGTTTAATCAGTCGTTAGTCATATTGTTGATTGTTAGTAGTTAATAGTTAGTTGTTAGCGCTAAACTACCTATCTACTAATTACTAACTACTTACTGCTATTTACTAACTAATATTAAACATCTTGAGGATTGAGGCGTTCCATAACTTTAGTTGTATATGTACCGATAGGACTCCACAATAAATAAGGTATAAGTAACAGTGTTGCCCAACCAGAAATGGGATAAACTGCGATCGCTAATATCACCCCGATTACAACACCCGTTCCTCCTAGAATTGTACCTACTCTCAAATGGCGAGTCCTAAGCATTACAGGATTGTAGGCAATAGTAACAATTTCTAAAAGCAGATATAACCCCATTAATAACCAGGTTGTAGTTGTCCCTGGGTTTTTTTCCCAAACAATATAAGCAGACCAAGCGCCACAAATAAATACCACAGTCCAAATTACAGGAATCGCTGCTTCAAATGTGAGCCATCTTGGTCTTTGTAGACGTTTAAACCATTTGCGATCGCTAGGAGTGATGAAGTTAGCACATAAAGCAACTAAAAAAGCAACCCCACCAATTACCATCCAAGATTTAATCATGCATTATTGTCCTCACCCTTTGCGATCTAGTCAGATTTTGTCAATTTGTACGTTTCTTACTCATCCATCCTGAGTTTGAATCAGTGTAAAATCTGAATCTAGCTATAGAGATAAGCTGCCAAATATTTATTTTTATTGTTTGTGTCTTACTAACATCTTTACTAAACCAAAGAAGAATCCTCTAATTTTTTAGTAACTTTCGATGCTCCTAATTGTGTTTCTGGGTTGCGAGTGTACCAATATGCCCAGGCAATTAAAACTGCTTGAAAAGGTAGCCTTACTATATAAAGTAGTTGATTATGAGGAATTCCCTCAACTTTAATATTGTGCAAAGTCATATAAATATTGGCAGGAAATACAGCAATAAAGAGAGCTATTAATCCCCATGCTGCGGCGACACTCACAAATGGAATCATTAAACCAATACCACCTAAAATTTCAAAAAAACCACTAATATAAACCGATGCAAAAGGTGGAAATGGTGGTGGAACAATGCGGGCATATTGCTCCGGTCTAATAAAATGGGTAATACCAACAATGATAATACAAACAGCAAGAACTCCACGGAGAATTTCTTTACGACGATGCTCTAAATTAGGCAATAAAGACATAGTCAATATAACAAACAGTACTCAAATACTAAATATTGACTAGTGATCGTACTTCTATCCCAAGTTAGCTTTTCCTACAGCAATATCTATAAACTTATCCTTCAAAGCACGCCACAAACTATCTATTCTTATCTGTGTGCATCGGTGTGCATCGGTGTTCGACGTACAAAAAATAAGGAGGAAAATATATCACAACTGATTAATTAACCACTGCATCGTACTTTCCACATCGCTGACTTTTTCTCCTGGTGGAGTGGGTGGACGCTTCACCATTACCACCTTTACCCCCAACTCCCGCGCCGCAATGATTTTGGCATAAGTAGCATCGCCACCGCTATTCTTACTTACCAAAGTATCAATCTGATGTTTGATTAACAACCGACGTTCATTTTCTAAAGCAAAAGGGCCGCGATCGCACAATATCATTCCTGATGGTACTAATGCATCAGGCGCAGGTGGATCAATCAACCGCATCAAAAACCAAATACTGTCCAAGCTAGCAAAAGCAGCAAGTTGCTGTCTACCAATAGTCAAGAATACCCGTTTGGCAAATTCAGGTAACACACTAGCAGCAACTTCCACACTATCAACCTCTATCCACTCATCCCCAGAAACACGTTTCCACGCTGGACGAATAAACATTAAATAAGGGATATTACAGCTTGCAGCAGCAGTCGCCGCATTCCAAGAAATCTGTGCTGCAAAGGGATGAGTAGCATCAATTAGCAAATCTATTTTTGCGTCACGCAAATATGCAACTAAACCCGCTTCGCCACCAAAACCACCAAATCGCACCATTCTTGTAGGTACTAATGGATTACGAGTGCGACCTGCTAAAGATGTGATCACTTCTATTTGCTTAATCATCGAGGCTTTAGACGCTAACTCAGTAGCATCACCTGTTCCACCAAGAATAAGAAGACGTTTCATATAAATGGTTGGTTGTTAGTGGTTACAGACGCGATGTTCCTCGCGTCTGTACATTCACAGATTAATCGCGTCTTTACATTAGTGGTTAGTAGTTGTTTACTACTCCACCCTTACCTTAAGCCGCTACGCGTCTACACACCTCTCACACCCCACCCTACGGGAAGCCGCGCAAAGCGCGTCTACACACCCCTCACACTTCCCATCACCCCACCACTCTCCCCAGTAATTCCGTCGCTTGTGAATCTTGGCTGATAATTTCACCTTTACGATCAAACAATACAGTACCAACTTTTAAGGTGACATTTGCATACTTCTGCACATAAGCTGTGGCTTTTTGACTAATTTTTTCAGCTAATTTCCCAAATACTAATTCCGACAATCCCAGTTCGATCAATTTTTTGTGTGCAGCATCGGCGGTTTTGGCTTCTAAAACTGCACCAACAGCCTGTAAATCACCGCCAACAGCCACTACAGCTGCGCTGATGATTTCTAATTTGGCATCTGCCAAATGGCTAGAAGTATTGAAAATCCCCCCTGCCAGCTTAATTAGCTTGCCCTGATATCCCAACAACAAAACAGAGTTTGCATGGTACAGTCCAGCTTCTACAAGCATGGCACCAATCCAGTTACCAGTTTGTGCGATCGCTGACTCTGGTATGCCTAAACGTTGAGCTACTTGCATACCATTGCTACCTATACAAAATACTAAATCAGTATAATTTCTGATTTTAGTTTGCAATGACTGTCGAAATTCTTCTAGATAATCAGCCGCAGATAGAGGTTGAGAAATGCCACTAGTTCCCAATAATGAAAGTCCTTCCAAAATGCCAAAGGCCTCATTGGAGGTGCGTTGTGCCAACTGCCGACCTTCGGGAAGAATAATCGATACTGTCACTGTTTGCTCTGGAGGAATCAAAGGTAGTAAATTGGCATCAAATAGGCGACGAGCATAGCTGTAAATTGCTGCTTCCCCAGAAGCTGTTTTTCCCAAACCTTCACCTGCTTCCAAAACCAAAGCTTGAGATTGTCGCTGTGACAATTTTACCCAAGCCCAAATAGGTGTATTTCTGGTTAAATCTAGGTTATCACCAGGATCACTAAGGGTAATAGCTAGGGCGCTGTTTGGTTCTAACGTTGCTACCTGAGAAATAGGAATTTCTGCTATTCCAGGTAGTAGATCAATCTCAACGGATACCTGTAAGTCCTTGCTACTTAGATGCATGAAAGCAGCCTTAGCAGCAGCTACTGCAAATACTGGTAGAGTGTAACCTGTGCGAGCCATAGGGTAAAGTTAGAAGGCAGGAAAAGGCAGAAGTAAAAAAGGTTTTTATCCAGTTATTAGGCTCTAACCCTTTTCTTGGTGGGTTAAATAAACTACTAACCCACCTAATTACAATTAAACCGCTAAGGAACTGGTTTGAGGTTGATTAAACAATTTAGCTAACTGACGACCTGAGCGAGATTTCCAATTTCCTTTACCGTAGACATATCCAGCAATCAATGGTAAAGCCAAAGTTGCTTCAGCAAATACCATTTGTTCAGTAGTTTTATCTACCTTACCCCACGAATGAGCTTCTTTAAGGGTAGAACCTGACAAGCCACCATCACGCTCATCAGCTACAGTTACTTGAATTGTGTACTTGTGCATCGCGGTTTCAAAACCAAGTAACTCTGCGGCTACTACTGTATCTTGAGCAAAGTTTTTTGGTACTCCGCCACCAATCATTACCAAACCAGTATCACCTGCTGCTAGTTTACATTGCGTCAATTCCCGGAAATCACGCACAGAATCAATTGTCAGATGGGACTCTGGAGAGTGCCACTGGTGATGTACTAGACCAAATCCAGCAGAACAATCACTGAAAGCAGGCACAAAAATCGGTACTTGATGTTGATAAGCAGCCAGCACTACAGACTGAGTTGTTGTACCTCGATGCTCTAAGTAAGCACCCATGTGCTGGATAAACTCTCGTGAAGAGTAGGGTCGGGGTGATAAAGAACCTGCAATTTCTGCAATAGTCATATCACAAATTCGCAACTGATCTTCATCAATATATGTATCGTAAATGCGGTCAATCCGTTGTTGTCTGAGGAATTCATCATCTACAAAGGGGTCGCCAACATAGTGATGATAACCAAGTGCTTCAAAAAAGTCCTGGTCAACAATGTTCGCACCAGTAGACACTATGGCATCTACCATATTGTGTGTAATCAAGTCGTAGACAATTTCCTTTAGACCCGCACTAAACAAGGAGCCGGCGAGACAGAGAATAATTGTACAATTTGGGTCTTGCAGCATCTCATCATAAATTTTCGCTGCTCGTCCTAGATTTCTGCCCTGAAATGCTGTTTGACTCATTGCTTCAACCAGTTCAACTACATCAAAAAGTTTGATGTCTATGTGTTTAACGGTTTCTTGCAACAGTGTTTCCCGATTCATGGTACATTTCTCCGAATTTCAAAAGTTACACGACTTACGTAGCGACATCCAGAAAAGTCAAGTCTATACTAGGCGCTTCGTTCTTGTCGTACCATGACAAACCAGGGTCAGATTCTCGTTTTCTGCTTAATCTAACATTGAGTTCCCAGGTATTAGGATTTTGGGAAAGTTGACTGGTCAATTTGGGTACTAAAAATTTATGGAAACATAAATATATTATTACCAAGTTTACATTACTTAAAATTGTTTGTTGGTTGTTAGTGGTTAGTGGTTAGTAGTTGTTCACTACTCCACCCTTACCTTAAGCCGCTACGCGTCTACACACCCCTCACACCCTCATACTCCCCACCTCCCCACCTCCCCATCTCCCCACACTCCCCACACTTCCCCACTCTCCCCATCTCCCCTAATATTTACTTGTACGTTAAATCAGCTTTTCAGGAGTTGGGAATGACCGCAGCAACAGACCCCGTAAAATTGATGAAGCAACAAGTTGGTAAAGCCGCCGCCGACTTAGTCAAATCAGGTTCTATCGTCGGTTTAGGTACAGGTTCAACCACAGCCTATGCGATTCAATATATTGGAGAACGCCTCAAGTCGGGCGAACTCAAAGATATTGTTGGTGTTCCCACTTCTTTTCAAGCAGAAGTGCTGGCGAAAGAATACGGTATTCCCTTAACTACTTTAGATGCTATTGACCACATCGATATTGCCATTGACGGTGCTGATGAGGTCGATCTGCAGAAGAATTTAATTAAAGGTGGTGGTGCTGCACATACCCGCGAGAAAGTTGTAGATTATCTAGCAGATCAGTTTATTGTCGTTGTGGATGGTGGCAAGCTAGTTGATCGCTTGGGTTCAGTTTTCGCTGTGCCGGTGGAAGTCATACCAATGGCTATTACGCCTGTAATGCGTGCTGTTACACAACTTGGCGGTAAACCAGAACTGCGAATGGGTGTGAAAAAAGCAGGGCCTGTGATCACAGACCAAGGCAATATGGTGATAGACGTCAAATTTGACTCTATTGATGATCCAGTTAACCTCGAAAAAACATTGAATAACATTCCCGGTGTTTTGGAAAATGGCATCTTTGTTAATTGTGCAGATCGCGTTTTGATTGGCGAAGTCAAAGATGGTCAACCTGTAGTACGGGAAATGTAGAAAGTAGCCTAACATCAATATTTATCGTTGGGTTAAGGCAGAAGGCAGTCTTGATGAAACAAGTTTTACCGCCAAACATGAAAAAATCTCACCCCGTCCTATCGGACACCCCTCTTTGAACTCGCGGAGAGGGGAAGGGGGGTCCCCTCTGGGGAACTCGGGGGCCCCACTCCCCTAAGGAAGTGGGGATTAGGGGTGAAGGGGCTGTTCTTGTGAGGTTACTTTCAAGTCAGAGGGCAGAAGGGGTTCCCCACAAATTCCCTCTCCGAATCGCGAATTTGTAGGAACCCCGCAGAAGGCAGATTTCCTACTTAATTTAAAGTGACAGAGACGCTTTTGCGTCTCTACAATTTTGTTGAGTAGACCAATTATTCCTTGATGTTAAAAGCCCCTAGATAAATCTTGTGGAATCGATCCAAAATCTAAAATTCCAAAGCCTAAGCTACTATATTAGTAGGAATTTTATTACTACTATACAGTAGGAATATGAATGTCGAAAAACTATCCATTTCCTTGCCACCGTCCTTAGTGAAATTTATTGAAAATTACAAACTAAGTAAAGGATGCAAATCGCGATCGCAAGTTATAGAAGAAGCATTAGAATTACTGCGGAATCGAGAATTAAAGGAAGCTTACCGTCAAGCATCTGCTGAAATTGACAGTGATTGGGATATAACAGTTGCAGATGGATTGACAGATGAAACGTGGTGATATTTATTACGCAGACCTTAGTCCGGCGATAAGTTCTGAAATAGATAAACGTCGTCCAGTACTAATAGTCAGTAATGATGCGAATAATCGTGCTGCTACTACGGTAACAATTTTACCACTAACTTCTAATGTTAACCGTGTTTATCCCTTCGAGGTCTTGCTTAATGCAGATGATAGTGGTTTACCCAAACCTTCAAAAATACAAGCGCAGCAGGTAAGAACAATTTCCAAGCAACGAATTACTGGCGAAGTTGTAGGTAGTTTAAGCAAAGAGTTGATGGTATTATGTTGATGCTGCATTAAAACTGCATTTGGGCTTGGGTTGAGTTTATAGGATTAGATGAATTGAGTATTACTTATGGTGTGGAATCCAGGACAGTCGTTGTTTGGCGATCGCTATTTTATCGAAAGAAAGCTTGGTGAAGGTGGAATTGGCATTACTTACCTCGCTAAAAATCGACGTGGTGAATTGCGAGTAATTAAAACTTATAAAGAAGAAATTTTTAATAACCCTGTTTGGGTACCACACCGAAGTAAATTACGTCAAGATTTCTGTGAAGAAGCTTTGCGCCTTGCTTTGTGTCGTCATCCCCATGTAGTGCAGGTAGAAAACGTCTTTAACGAAGGCGAATTTCCTTGTATGGCGATGGAATACATTGAGGGTGAAGATTTAGGGAAGCTGATCACCAAAAAAGGGGTGTTATCAGAAGATGAAGCACTGCTATACATCCGGCAAATTGGCGATGCATTAACTGTAGTTCACGAACGCGGCTTGCTGCATAGGGATTTGAAGCCGAGTAATATTATGATGCGTGCAGGTAAATGGGAGGCTGTACTAATTGACTTTGGTATTGCTAGACAATTTATCCCTGGTACTATTCAGGAACATACAAATAGTGTAAGTCATGGTTTTGCCCCACCAGAACAGTATGAACTTAAAGCTGAACGGGGAGAATATACTGATGTCTATGCTTTAGCTGCTACATTATACGCTTTGCTGACTGCACAATTGCCAATGCCAGTGCCAGCTAGATTGCAAAACTTTACCCTGCAAGCACCAAAAGATTTTAATGCCAGCATTAGCGATAACGTAAATCAGGCAATTATGCGGGGGATGGCGTTAAATTACAGGTATCGTCCCCAGTCAGTGCAGAAGTGGTTGGATTTGTTGGGGTCTACTACTCAAACTTGGGGTAGTAATAGTAGAGAAATCCGTACCATCTCTGGTTCCGCAAAGATGAATTCTATTGCCATTAGTCCAGATGGAAAAACTATTGCTAGTGGTGGTGGCGAAGTTAAACTTTGGGATTTGCATTCAGGAGAATTACTGAGGAGTCTTAAAGGTTACGGTCACGTCACCTTTAACCCTGACGGTCAGACCCTTGCTACTAATCTCAGTTATTTTGACAATAAAATCGGAATTTGGCACTGTCTTACAGGAGAACTACTGCATACTCTGAAATGGCAAGGATACCTTTATTATCCAATCACTATAAGTCCAAATGGTCATTTTATAGCTACTAGTAGAGATTGGACAATATTATTTAATCCAGTCATTGGTTATCGTGATTTTCCCTTAATTGGTATTTGGAATCTAAAGACAGGAGAATTCATTTATGAGATAGCCGGTCATTTCGGTCTTGTTAACTCTATTGCTTTTAGTCCTGATAGTCAGATTCTCGCCAGTGGCAGCAATGATGCAACAATTAAACTATGGAGTGTGAAAACAGGAAAGTTAATTCGTACTCTGAATGAGAATGCACAAGAGTATAAATTCCCCGAAAATTATCAAGCTATTTTATCTGTTGCTTTTAGTCCTCAAGGTAATATTATTGCCAGTGGAAGTAGGGACAAAATAATCAATTTATGGAATCCAATTACTGGGCAACTTATTCGTACCTTATCCGGTCATTCTGAATTAATTAATTCCCTAGCCTTTAGCCCAGATGGAAAAATATTAGCCACTGCTAGTAAGGATAAGACTATCAAACTGTGGCAAATCGATATAGGCAATCAAATCTACACCTTCTCTAAGTATTCCCACTCGGTTAATTGTATCACTTTCAGTCCCGATGGGCAGACGTTAGCCAGTTGCGATGATAGTGGCAATATCAAAATTTGGCAACGGGGATAATTTTGGGACTAGTCAATTAGTGCTGTGTTAAAAGAAGGGATTGGGGACTGGGGCTAGAGAATAGACTTCTTGCAAAAGTCGAATTAACCCCCCTCAATCCCCCCCAACCCCAGAGGGGACCCCGAAGCCCCCCGAAGCGGGGGGAAGAAATCTTACTCCTCCCCGCTTCGCTTAGGGACGGGGAGGGGTTCTTTTTATTTTTGCAAGAGGTCTAATAAAGAAAGAGAAATTTTCATGTTTGGTTGTGGGATTGTCCAGTGTTAGCTGTACTGTAGTTTAGTATTTGCATAGATAGCCGTGTATCTAAATGCAACGTCTGGCAATGTTAATGTATCGACTTACATTGCGAATGTATTGGCTTGTATTGCGAATGTATTGGTTTACATTGTTAATGTATCGGCTTGTATTGTTAATAGACAACTCCAGAAATTAATTATGTGTTACCCAAAATCCTTATAGAGACGTGCCATGACGCATCTCTAAAAACCAATTTGTGGATGAACGAGGGATCAGACCCTCCATTCGCCAGCTGTATCCTTCAAGAAGTCGGGGATCTGGTTCTCTTAATTTTCACAACTCATTTAGGGTTGTTACATTATCAGGACTTACGCACAGGTAACGGAAAAACGAACCGCGTAGACACGAAGTGGCTTCCCGTAAGGGTAGACGCGAAGTACATGAAGGAATAAGAGTTTGAGAGAGTTTTTGCGTAAGTCCTAATTATATTGCTTGACTTAAAGAATTAGAATATAAGCACATATTATAAATTGCCTTGCGCTCTCATATGACGACTGTAATTGCTAGATCTTCATCCTTACTTGGAAGTATCAAAGTAGAAAAGTTGGATAGTTTTCATCTGTTCAAATTTAACGATGAACTGCAAGCACGAATGGAAGAACTTTTAGAACGTAAAAAGGCTGATTTACTAACTCCAGAAAAAGTTATCGAACTTGAAGAAATCGGAGAACTTGATAGGATTTTTACTCATATAAATGCGATGTTGGTAGCTCAAAAATGACGATTGATGATGCTACTAAAGAAATTGTGCGAAAACGCGCAAATTATCTGTGCGAGTATTGCCATTCTCCAGAACGCATTTCTACAAAAGATTTACAGTAGACCATTTGATACCAAAGTCTATTGGTGGTTCTGATGAACTTAATAATTTAGCTTTGGCTTGTCGTCGTTGCAATGAACGTCGCTACAATTTTGTCGCCGGATATGACTTAGAGACTAAAGCAATAGTACCCTTATTTAATCCCCGTCAACAAATTTGGTCTGAGCATTTTATATGGTCAGCAAATGGTAGGATAATTGTTGGAGTTACCCCACTGGTAGAGCAACCTGCAAGCGCCTTGATCTTAACGACGAACGTTATCCAGAAGATGATTCAATTCGGAGTGCGCTGGGTTTTTGGGTTCAAGCTGGTTTACATCCTCCGAATGAAGATCCCCAACTAAGTAATCAATCAAAACAATAACCATAAACTTTAAAAGAGAGTTGTCAAATTAGAAAAGACTCAGCGTCCCTCTGCGCTTTCCTCAGCGTCCCTCTGCGTTTAAAAACCCTACGAATTTACGCAAAGCTGTACTTAGTAAAGGACGTAAATATAGCTTACAAATTATAGAAATTGACAAGCGATCGCCTAAACTCAAATCATGCGATCGCTCTTTGCCTCTCGTCAAGACCCAGTCAGAACGATGATAAATATAAAATTCGCGTCGGCGATTACAGAATAGGCATTACTCTTGAGAAAGAGACAAATAAATACAGTAATTTGCCAGCAAATTGCTCATTGTAAAGATATTTACCAAATTTTTCCTTGATACCAATGAAACACATTAAAATCATTATCGAAAAACATCCAGATGGATATGTTGCCTATCCGTTAGGTATTAAAGGGGCTGTTGTTGGTCAAGGTGACACATTTGAAGAAGCGTTAGCTGATGTGAAATCAGCTATTAGATGCTATGTAGAAGTATTTGGTAAAGAAATGCTGGAAGATGATTCACCAGTGATTGATGCTTTTCTCACAGAAACTGAGGTAGCTGTTTAATGCCGAAGTTCCCTGTTGATGCGCCTAAAAAGAGAGTTATCAAAGCATTTGAGTTATTGGGTTTTTATATTGTTCGAGAACGTGAACATATTGTTATAACTAGAAAAAATGATGATGGTACAGAGACACCATTAGTAATGCCTAACCACTCGGAGATTAAATCCGGTACATTAAGATAAATTTGCACTCAGATAGGTATTTCACGTGAGGAATTTTTAGCTGCCTATGATCAAACTTAAATAATTTCAATCGAACAGCGATCGCTCAGACCACATAATACATGCGATCGCTCTCTCATCACAACCCCATCACTAACCGATAATGCGCTTCAATTTGAGCAACGGTTTGAGACTGGCGTTGAGTATCCCATTGACTGTGGTTAAATAATTCTTGCCGCAAATTATCAACATCAATAGTTGTAACTTTACCATCAGCAATTATTTGTTTACCATTTACCCACGCATCACTAACCACATTGCTAGGACGTCCTAAAACTAATAAACCAATTGGATCTGTACGTGGTAGTAGTGATAAATTGGTGAGATCATAAAGTACTAAATCTGCTTTTTTCCCAACACTTAAAGAACCAAGTTTATCTTGTGTATTTAATCCTTTTGCACCACCAAGAGATGCCATTTTTACTGCTTGTCTGGGTGTAATCCAGTGCTGATAATCTAAATCAGTGACGTTATGTAAAATAGAACCAATTTTGATTGCTTCTAATAAATCTTGGGAATCATTACTAGATGCACCATCACAACCAAAAGATACGTTTACCCCTGCTTGCCGATATTTTACAATTGGGGCGATGCCACTACCCAAACGCAAGTTACTTAGGGGGTTATGGACAACAGTAGATTGAGTTTGGGCGAGGATAGCTATGTCATTGTCAGTGAGATGAACGCAATGGGCTAAAGTTGTGCGATAGTCTAAAAAACCAATGCGTTTCAGGTGTGCAACGGCAGTACAACCGTATTTTTCTTGGGCAAGTTTTTCTTGGGCTTTAGTTTCCAGTAAATGGGAGTGACGACAAAGATTGTACTTTTCGCTTAACTGTCTACATCCATCAAATAGGGCATCAGAACACAGTTGAATACCAGTCGGGGCTACGAGAATATTAACACCCGCTTCTGGACGATGAAACTGTTTTACCGCTTCTTCGATAATTTCTAATGTTGCCTGTGTTGAGCGAAAATAAGGTTCATGGTTTTGTTGAGTTTCCCCGGATGGAATACCAGCAGTGATCGATTCATCTTGAATTAGGGGTGCGACAAAAGCCCGAATACCAACTTCTTTGTAAGCACTAACTGCTGTCGCGATCGTTTCTAGTTCTTTACCAGGTATCAATACTAAATGATCTACGACGCTCGTACCACCAGAAAGTAAAGTTTCGACTGCTGTTCCTAAAGCACTGAGGTAAACTTTTTCGGGATCGAGAGGCGCAAAATCATAGAGTTCTGCTAGCCATAATTCTAAGGGTAACATAGACATGATCCCCCGTTGCCACATTTCTGAGGAATGGGTATGGGCGTTGAAAAAACCTGGTAATAAAAGTTTATTTTCACCCTTTATTGGGGTTCCCACCACTTCTAGCCCAGGTGCGATCGCCCTAATAATTCCCTCGACAACTTGCACATCAACGGTAGTGTAACCATCCTCAACGGGAATTAAAGCATTCTCAATAGTAAAGTTCATTAATGTTTAACCTTAATTAAGTAATTAAACTCTCAAGCTAATTTCAAGTTACAAAGTAAACAATGATGTTGGATGTTGCTTTTATGGATCTGCCTCTTTGGAAATTAGGAGTTGCACCAAACGCTTGGGCAGTAAATCAGGCGATCGCAGATATCACTCGTCCTCCCCTTGACCCACAACCCGTTATCTTAGCAACAGAAACCAAAAGTCTGCGCCTTGATTTAGCAAAAGCTGCCATCCTCATCATCGATATGCAAAATGATTTTTGTCACCCTAACGGTTGGTTAGCACATATTGGTGTAGATGTCACCCCAGCGCGTCAACCAATCAAACCTTTGCAAAATCTCTTACCAACACTACGAGCGATTGGAGTTCCTATAGTATGGATAAATTGGGGAAATCGTCCTGACTTACTTAATATTAGTGCAAGCGTACATCACGTCTACAACCCTACAGGTGAAGGCGTGGGATTAGGCGATCCACTACCTAGCAACGGTGCTAAGGTACTAATGAAAGGTAGTTGGGCAGCCGCAGTGGTAGATGAACTTGAGCAATTACCCACAGATATTTGTATCGATAAATACCGGATGAGTGGGTTTTGGGATACTCCTTTAGATAGTATTCTAAAGAATTTGGGCAGAATGACACTATTTTTTGCTGGTGTCAATGCTGACCAATGTGTCATGGTTACTCTGCAAGATGCCAACTTTTTAGGATACGACTGCATACTTGTTAAAGATTGTACAGCTACAACTTCTCCCGAATATTGTTGGTTGGCAACACTATATAACGTTAAGCAGTGTTTTGGTTTTGTTACAGATTCAGAAGCAATTTCAAAAGCAATTAGTGGTTAGTGGTTAGTGGTTAATCACGAATGACAATTGACCATTGACAAATGACAAATAACAAATGACTAAGGATAAAACATATGATTAATTGCTGTGTAATTCCTGTTGTCAAATCTCCCAAAGATTATCAAGTTTATCGCATTAATCCCCAGGATACAAATCGTTTAGCGATCGTATTTGATCCGGCGATCGCTAATACTTCCCTGACTTGTTGTGTGGAAATTTTTGATGTTGGTGGCAAAACTCCCCCAAACCGTCACCAATTTGCTGTAGAGATGTTTTTTGTTCTCAAGGGGGAGGGTAGGGCGACTTGTGATGGTAAAAGTGTGGCAATTAAAGCTGGGGATAGTTTGTTAGTACCTCCTACTGGTACTCACGTGATTGAGAATACGGGTTCGGGACGTTTGTATACGTTGACTGTTATGGTTCCTAATGAAGATTTTGCCGAACTCATTCGCAGTGGTACGCCTATGGAATTTGATGCGGAAGATATGGCTGTGCTTGGTAGGTTTGATGCTTTTATTTCAAATTGAAGATATTATTATCTGTGTGTATCGGTGTGCATCTGTGGTCGATTTTTCCACAAGATTGTAACTAGGTTGTATAGGTGAGTGATGAACGAACACCGATAAACACAGATGAACACGGATGGTTTTTATCAGTGTGTATTGGTGTGTGTCTGTGTACCTTACGGAAGCCGCTTGCGCGCGTCTACGAGTTTTCCACGAGATTGTAACTAGGTTGCATAGGCGGGTAATTATCGAACACCGATGAACACTGATGAACACGGATGGTTTTCATCGGTGTTTAGATTTATCGCACAATCCGTTTAATTTCGACTCTGGGATGACCGAAATTAATGAGTAAACAGACTTTCAGGCGAGAGGCTTTTAAGTAACTCATGCATTGGGCAAAGTTACCATCATCCAAGTTTTTAACTGCTTTGAGTTCTACTAGTACGCACTCTTCTACTATCAAGTCAACAAAATACTCTCCAACTACAATACTGTCATATAGTATTTGTAAATTATATTGTTGTTTTAGCCGTAACCCTGCCTTGCGTAATTCATGAGCCAAAGCGTTTTCATACACTTTTTCTAAAAATCCAACGCCCAAAACGTTACTTACTGTGTACGCACAGCCTATAATTTTCTGCGTAATTCTATTTAGTTCATCTGGGTGCATCTGTATCTATTTGTGGTTAAATTCATAATCCCTCCATCATACCCATGCTCAAAGTCCTTCCTAAACAAACCGCATCCATGTACACTCGCGATGGAATTCGTCTGGATGCAGATATTTATCGCCCTGATGCTGAAGGGAAATTTCCGGTATTATTGATGCGCCAACCTTATGGTAGAGCGATCGCATCTACTGTTGTCTATGCCCATCCAAGTTGGTACGCTGCCCAAGGTTATATTGTGGTGATTCAAGATGTCCGGGGACGCGGTACATCAGCAGGTGAATTTAAATTGTTTGCCCATGAAATTGCTGATGGTGAAGATACAGTAAATTGGGCTGCAAATTTACCAGGTAGTAATGGGACTGTAGGGATGTATGGTTTTTCCTACCAGGGAATGACTCAGCTATATGCTGCTGCTGCTAAACCAGCAGCCCTGAAGGCGATTTGTCCAGCAATGATTAGTTATGATTTATACACAGACTGGGTTTATGAAGGTGGTGCTTTCTGTTTGCACACAAATCTAGCTTGGGCAATACAATTAGCGACAGAAACTGCCCGTTTACGAGGAGATAAACAAGCTTATCAAACGTTATTGACTGCATCGCGGAATTTACCTCTATACGATCCTATTCCCCTACGTCCTGAAGTTCTCAAAAATTTTGCCCCAGATTCTTTTTATCACGAGTGGGTAGAACATCCCCAACCCGATGCTTACTGGGAAAATCTGTCGCCCAAAACGCATTTGCAAAATATTGATTTGCCCATGTTTCATATCGGGGGATGGTTTGATACATATTTGCGTGGCACTCTAAATTTATATAAAGAGATGGCAGCCCGGAGTCAGTACCGCCAACAGCTTTTAGTGGGACCGTGGGTACATTTGCCTTGGGGTCGCAAAGTTGGTGAAGTGGACTTTGGTGTCAATGCTATTAGCCCTGTAGATCGAATGCAAATATGTTGGTTTGACCAGTTCCTCAAAGGTATAGACACTGGCTTAACCCATCAGTTACCTGTGTGGCTGTTCGAGATGGGCAGTAATACTTGGCAAGGATTTTCCAGCTTTCCAGAATTTGAACACAAACCCTACTTTTTGTCAAGTTATGGAATTGCTAGTATTCGCGAAGATGAAGGCATTCTCACCACAGTTTGCCCAGAAAATGGTGTAGATGATGTCTTAGTTCATGACCCGTGGCGACCTGTTCCTGCTTTGGGTGGTCATGCGGGCATACCTGCCGGTGTTTTTGAGCGATCGCATATTGACTGTCGTTCTGATGTGTTGACTTACACCAGTGATCCGCTTGATTTCGACTTGCATTTAGCAGGCGATGTGGTCGTAGCTATTTCTTGTAGTGCCGATAAACCTAACTTTGATTTATCTGTAGTGCTATCGCAAATATATCCTGATGGAAAAGTATATAACTTGACACAAGGCTATCTGCGTTGTCAAGATGGGATGAATCACACCACTAGAAAAATTCAATTACAAACTACTTGTGCGCGAATTGCTAAAGGTAATGCCTTGCGATTAAGTTTAAGTGCGGCTTGTTTTCCAGCCTATGCAATTAACCCTGGTAACAGTTCAATTATAGGTATGGAAGCAGAAATTATTACATTAACAATCAGTTGCGGAGGTGCTTCCCTTTCCCAAGTTTTACTTCCGGTAATTGCAGGATCTTAAAAATTAAGCAGAGGGCAGAAGGAAATTAGATTTTCATAAATTTATGTGTGATGAATTTAGATAATCGACCGTCTTCAAAATATAAATAAAATTAAAAAATAATATGCCAATTAAAACAAAAACTTTCAATCTCACAGTCAAAGAATTTCGTCGCATACTTAATATTGATCATCTCAAACGCATAAAGTTTGTGCTGATACTATTTTCTGCTTTAGCGCTAGTGAATTTATTATTAGCGTATATAGCAGGAGAATTTCCTTGGGCAGTAATATTGTGTTTACTTGTTATTGTCTATTATGTCTCTTTGCCTTTTATTGTGAGTATAAAAAGACAATCACAATTAAATTTTATAAATAGATATTGTGAATTTGATGAAAGCTTTTTTACCGTCTTCTATGAAGATGGTAGCATAGTAAAATTAAAATACGAACATTTTATGAAAGTAATTAAGCGTTCTGAATATTACTTTTTATATACATCATTAGCCCAGTTTCATTATCTACCAATATCAGCCTTTGAAACTGAAAAAGATATACACAGATTTGATTTACTCTTAGAAGGTAAACAACTTTTAAAATTGTGGTAGATTAAGTGAACGCCCAAAGGCAGCTTAAGAGAGGGTACACTCATGGCACACTGATAATCTATCTGCCTTCATCTGTGTTGATCTGTGTTCCATGAGTATAGCTTATGGTAGCCTAGGAGCGCGTCTACGACTTTAAAAATGATAAATTAGTTCATAGTCAGCAGCTTTAGCCCTCATAAATCCAGCATTAAAGTGCTGACTACAAACCTGACAAAAAATCCAAATTAATTTTCATCCCGTCCGTGTACTTGGGCAGGTGGACTAGTCGCCTCAACAGCAGTGAATGGTTCTAAAATTTTGTAAGTGTGAGATGCTCCTTTTGGTACTACCCAGGAACTTCCTGTTTCCAATAAAACCGTTTGATCTTCGATATGTAACTCAGCACTACCTTTAATTACATAACCCACGGTTTCATACTCCCGTGTTGTTGGTGGTTTTGGTTCTCCAGGTTGTTCATCTTCCCAAAGGCGCATGGAAACTGATTTGCCAGATGCGAGGTATTTTTCCCCGTGTTCACCTTTAGGAGAATAGGCAGAATCTACTTTTTTGACGCTTGTGTCAGGCATAGTTTTCTCCTTAATTAAGACTAAACTTGGATGGCTATAGCTATTTGCTTCTACATAACTGATGATCCTGGTGTATTCCAATTTCGCAATCGTAAGCCAAGAATCAATAACATGACACCAAAGATAATTGCATACGCAGCAATTACCCAGAGAATTGCCAAAGCACCAGCACCAGGTCTAATTGCCACTAAAATGCCAAAGAGTATAGAAGCAATACCAGCGATCGCTAACAGCCATTCATTTTCAATTTCCTTACGCAACTGGATAGCGGCAATAATTTCCAAAATGCCGGTAACAATAGCCCAAGCAGCAATGAAGTAAAGCAATATCAATGCAGTAATACCCGGCCAGATGAAGACTAGCACACCAGCAATAATGCCGATGATACCCTCAAATACCAGCAACCAGCGATTTTCTTCTGGCTGACGTCTGCTAAGTGCTGCTATTAAGGCTAAGATACCGCTAATCAATACAAACAAACCAAACAACCCCACCAGCACACCAACACTGATTCGTGGCCAGACAAAAACTGCCATACCGAAAAGTATTGCTATCACACCGCGCAGTACCAGTGTCCACCAGTTACGGGCTAGTAGAGTTGCTATTCTCCTATTGGAGGGTTGCCTCATGGTTTGAGTACGACTTTAATACAGTTATCTTTTTTATGCTTGAAAATCTCGTAGCCGTGGGGTGCTTGTTCTAGAGGTAGTTTGTGAGTAATCACAAATGATGGATCGATTTTGCCTTGTTGAATAAGTTTAAGTAAGGGGCGTAAGTATTTGTGGACGTGGGTTTGTCCCATGCGGAAGGATAAGCCTTTATTGAAAGCTGCACCCATAGGTATTTTATCCAGAAAACCACCGTATACACCAGGAATAGAAACATTACCGCCTTTACGACAAGCTAGTAACACCTGGCGTAGGGCGGTGGGGCGGTCTGTTTCTAGACGTACCGCTTGCTTGACTTTATCGTATAAACCCATCGCATCCATGCTGTGGGCTTCCATCCCCACTGCATCAACGACTGCATCAGGACCACGACCACCAGTCATTTCTTTAAGGACTTCGCCAGGATCGACCTCTTCGTAATTAATAGTTTCCGCGCCGCCATAACTTTCGGCTAAACGTAAACGTTCGGGAATACGGTCTATGGCAATGACACGTTCTGCTCCTAAAATAAAAGCACTCTTAATCGCAAATTGTCCAACAGGCCCGCAACCCCAAACTGCAACAATATCTCCTGGTTGGATACGGCAGTTTTCTGCTGCCATATAACCTGTTGGAAAAATGTCAGTCAAAAATAATACTTGTTCATCCGTTAATTCCTTGGGAACTTTAAACAGACCGACATCAGCAAACGGCACACGAGCGTACTCAGCCTGACCTCCTGCATAACCACCGAGCATATGCGAGTAGCCAAATAGACCAGCAGGTGAATGACCCATCAGCTTTTCAGCAATCCAACCGTTAGGGTTAGAGTTATCGCACAGTGACCACAAATCTCTGTTGCAAAAAAAGCAGTTACCGCAGGAAATAGTAAAGGGAACGACAACGCGATCGCCTACTTTTATATTATTTACTCTACTGCCAACTTCAACCACTTCTCCCATAAATTCGTGACCCAGAATATCACCCTTTTCCATCGTTGGGATGAAGCCGTCGTAAATATGGAGGTCAGAACCGCAAATTGCTGTCGAGGTAATCTTGACAATGGCATCACGAGGATTAAGAATTTTTGGGTCTGGCACTGTATCAACTCGGACATCATTGGCTCCGTGCCAGCAAACTGCTTTCATTTTTATTATTCCTTAGTTATTGGTCATTAGTCATTTGGACATAAACAAATGACTAATGACAAAGAACAAATTATTTTGGAAAATTATCTAGCTTGATAATAGCCTTCTCTATTTTTAGTAATTGGTTCAACTAAATCTTCTGTTTTTTGTTTAGTTGAATTTAATAAATCTTTTGTGCTTTTGGGTAGTGGCTCATCAAGATTGAGTTTTTCGCGAACATTCTCAGCAGTATTTTTCAAATTCCTTTTAGCATTTTCTGCCATTGACTTTTCGTTATTCATCAGATTTCGATTTTGATCAAAGTTGCCGTTAGCAACATTCTCGTCTGGTGTACCTTTATAATAATAACCGTACGGTGATTTCACTGTTTCACCACTTTGATTCGAGAAATTCGAGAAATTTTTTGTACTTTTTGGTTGCACCTCATCAAAATTTAGCTTTTCACGAACATTTTCAGCAGTATTTTTCAAATTCCTTTTAGCATTTTCTGCCATCGACTTTTCTTGATTCATCAAGTTTTGATTTTGATCAAAGTCGCGGTTAACAACGTTCTCATCTGGTGTGCCTTTATAATAGTAACCGTATGGTGATTTCACTGTTTCATCAGCTTGGGCTGGCAGAATATTACTGAAGGCTTGCATTACAAAAATTGACAATCCTGCTAGAAAAACTGTCATAATTTGACGCAGACGCAAACTTTTAGCCACAGAAAGTAATTTCTTCATAAGAATTCTCCTTCATCTTTTGTTTTTTTGTTTGTTATTAGTTAATGGTTAGTAGTTAGTTGTTATCCACTAACCACTATCTACTAACCACTAACCAAGCCTTTTACGGTTTCAGCAGAACTTTGATACAGTTATCTTTTTTGTGCTTGAAAATCTCAAAGCCCTGCTTCGCTTCTTCTAGGGGGAAGCGATGGGTAAAAACTTGAGAGGGGTCGATTTCACCTTCTAAAACGTAACCTAACAATCTGGGCATATACTTTTGACCGAACATTTGCCCCATTTTGAAAGTCAAGCCTTTGTTAAAGGCTGCGCCCATTGGAATTTTATCGACAAAGCCACCATACACCCCCATAATTGAGAGAGTACCGCCCTTACGGCAAGCAACCATCATTTGCCGCAATACGTGGGGGCGATCAGTTTCCAGTCGTACTGCTTGCTTGGCTTCGTCGTAAAGTCCTCCTAAACCCGTACCGTGGGCTTCCATTCCCACTGCATCTATACATGCATCAGGACCACGTCCACCTGTCATTTCTTTAAGGGTTTCGCCTGCATCTATTTCCTCGTAGTTGATAGTTTCTGCTTTGGCGAAGTCTCTAGCCATTTGCAAACGTTCGGGAACTCGGTCAATACCAATCACCCGTTCCGCACCCAACATATAGGCGCTTCGCATGGCAAACAATCCCACAGGTCCACAACCCCAAACAGCTACGATATCTCCGGGTTGGATATCACACATATCTGCCCCCATGTAACCAGTGGGAAAGGCATCAGAAATAGGGAGGAGTTTTTCATCGGGAATACCTTCTGGTACTTTGACAGCACCAAAATCAGCAAATGGTACGCGTACGTATTCAGCAAAAGCCCCTGCATAGCCACCAAAGGCGTGAGAATAACCAAAAATACCCGAAGTCCCAAACCCATATAGTTTGTCTTGCATCCAGGCGTTGGGGTTGGAGTTATCGCACAGCGACCACATTTGATGTTGACAGAAGTGACATTGACCGCAGCCAATAATTGAAGAGACTACAACGCGATCGCCTTTTTGCAATTGCTTGACTTCACTACCAACATCAACTATTTCTCCCATGAATTCGTGACCGATGATGTCACCCGGTTGCATCGTGGGGATGTATCCATCATAGATATGCAAGTCAGAACCGCAGATAGTCGCTGATGTGATTTTTAGAATGGCATCACGCGGATTGAGTATTTTCGGATCGGGAACGGTTTCTACCCGTACATCATTTGCACCGTGCCAACAAACTGCTTTCATAAAAATTTTGGTAATTGGTAGTTGGTAATTGGTAATAGGTAATTGGTAATTTTCTTTCCCATTACCTATTACCCATTAACCATTGCCTTTTGGTTGCCCTTGTGTGGTGGCGATTTCGCCTGCTTCCATCAGCATTTTGAAACGTCGTAGTTCATCGCCAATTTGTTGTTCTGGTTCTTCACCAAAGAGTTTAGCGATCGCTGCTCCCAATGCTCCCCCTGGTGGGTTATATTCCATAACTACTTTGACTTCGGTACCCCGATTCCCAGGTGCTTTCGTGAAGCGGACAAAACCAGAGTTATCTACATCTGCCCCTTCTGCGGAGGCCCAAGAAATAAATTCGTTTTCCCGGTCTTCTAGAATATATGCATCCCATTCCACACTTTGACCTAAAGGTGCATTAGCAATCCAGTGAGACTTTTTGTCGTCATACACCTTCACATTTTTGAGATGCTTCATGAACCTGGGCAGATTCTCAAAGTTATGCCAAAAGCGGTAAAGTTCATCTGCCGATTTATTTATAGTTACCGTCTTTTCGACTTTGATAGCTTGGTTCATGCCTATTGCTTCCTGTGCCTGCTGAATCGTGCTTTGTTTAGTTGCACCTTGATAAATTAAACCTCCACCTGCCAACGCCATCAAAACGCCTCTTAGAGAGCGTTGTCTCAAACCCATTAATACCATTGCACTACCACCAATCAAGGAAGCCCAACGTTCGGCTTCACTGGCTTCACTCTGGCTGCTACTGAGTCCCTCTCCTGATGTTGATGCCATTCTCCTTTTTCCTTATACGCCTGTATGATTGATTACACAAAGACCTACTACTCTACTGGTCTGTTTCATTAATTTTGAGAGGTTACGGGTGGTCAGATCCCCGACTTTTTGGAAAAGTCGGGGATCTTGCAACTTATCAGAACGAATGAAATAGACTACTACATAGATACGGCCGCACCTGTAGTAGGCTGAGCAGGTTTTATCTCTACATCTACTCGTGTGCGATACAACTCTACTAGACGCTGTTCATACTTTAAGAGGTCTTGATAGATTTCTGTGAAAATTCTGGTTGATACTGGATCGGTGAGTGCTGCCATCAAATTGCCGATGTCACCTATACCCGTTTGTAGATCACCCAAAGCGCAGCGTAACTGATAGATATCATCACTACCTGCGAGACTAGTTTTGACTTTGGCATACTTATCGGCGATATTGGCGGCTAAGGAAGGTTTTTCACCTAGTTCATCCAGCCGTGCTTCCAATCTTTCGATGTGCTGCTGTCTCAGTGGAATCATCTGTTGGAAAAGAGATTTGATTTGTGGGTCTGATTCTTTTTGGATGTAATTATCTAAAGCTTCTAGACTATAACGCTCACCAGCCAGAGCAGTATTTAAAGCTTTGACTATATCACCTTTAGTAGAACCACCCCAAGCATCAGCTAATTTCCACCATTGAGCTGTGTAGTCAGTTTCATCAGGTAATGCAGCTTCTTTGCCACCATAGCCCAGCCGACTCAAAATTGCTGTGGTAAATATTGCTAAGTCTCCAGGTTGACGGGATGTAATTAAATTCCCATCTATTACTAGGGGTTCGTCTATATAATTAGCACCAGCATTAATCATGTCTTTGCGAATTGCCATAAAGCCGGTAGCTTGTTTACCCCTAAGTAAGTCACCTTCAATTAATACTTGTGGCCCGTGACAAACCGCAGCTACTAATTTTCCTTGCTGCATGGCATCTTGTACAAAACCCACTGTATTGGGGTTCCGTCGCATTTTATCGGGAGCCATACCACCAGGGATGATTACGGCATCAAATGCAGAAGCCATTGCTTCTGTTGTCGTGCCATCAGGTTGCATGGAAACTTTACCTCTTTTCCCATGATATTTTTCATTCATCCGGGAACCGAGGACAACTACTTCCATCCCCGCTTGCTTGAGTGCATTATATGGTACTTGAAATTCTGAATCCTCTACGTCATTTTCTATGAGGATCGCGACTTTTTTATTTTTAATACTATTCATTGACATTTAATGTTTCCACTCTATTCAATCTAATTTTTCTTAAATCATCAAATGAATTATGAAATTAACTTAATTTCATAATTCATTATTTTTACGTCGACACTTCACTAGTTGGTGCAGTAGGAAATAGTTCTGCATAATCGGCAGAAAAATTACTCTGAAAATCGGCAAATTCCCCTGGTGTCACAGCATCTTGTAGAACTGTAAACACAGAACGAATATGTATTGCAGCAGCAGTTGGTTCTACTCCCTCTTTTTTACTCACCCGGGCAATAAACTCTTGCAGTGAGAATGGTTGACCGTTCTCACCTTCTCTTCCGTGTAGGCATTCTGCTAATTTCTCTGGCAATTGTGAAGCTAAATCTTTTGCTTCATCACCAACAATTCGTTCTTTAATTGTTTCCAGTGTGGCACGAGTAGCTCGTTCTGCTTCTTCTCGTGTATTTAACAGGGCAACACTTTGAACATGTGTAATAAATTCCTCATATTTCACTTTTTTTACCTCCATTCAAGATTAATTCAATTCAAAATACTTTTGTTTCTAATAAAATTAATAAAAATGAATTTAGTAAAAATAGTGATAAATCAGAACAATATTATTTTTTTAAGAAACAGTTAGGATTGAGACTTACTGCTTTTATTAAAAATAAAAATTAGTCAGTCTCAATTAAAACAATCCTAACTTTAATATTAAGTAACTTGATTAAGTAACTTGACCATGAACTCAATTTTGATGTTTTACTTTGTATATGCATTCATTCACAAGAACTATTTTGCGAAAAACTCAGGTACATCTTTGGAAATAGATTAATGAAATTGTGAGAAGTCCCATTTATAATTTTAAAAAAATAGTTATGAGCTATGAATTTATGATATTAACTAAAGTTCACAACTCATAACTTTGATGAAGTGGCTATAGCGTGGATTCACTCTTATAAGAGTATGCACAAATTCCCAATTGCTCTTCGCTCTAAAGGTTGAAATGATTTTCTTTCCGGAGGTATACATCGGTTGGAAGACAACCGTAAGAAAATAAAGCGTTATTGTGGGGATGCAATAAATAGCAAGTATTTATGGTAGATCCAGACATTCAACAAGATTATCAAGCTCCACAAGATTTAGAAGCTCAACTAAATCAAGTAGATCCGGATAAACAACCTCAACAGGAAAATTTACCACCGCAAATTTCTGACTTACCGGAGGAAATTACAGAGTCTTATGGTACTGGTGTGAAGGATGAGCCAGGGTATAACATAGGCGATCGCAGACTGCGCGATGAAGAACAGCGTTACAACTACACTAGTCCTGAGTTAACTGGTGGGGATGTGGATGCAGCTTGGGAAGAAGCTGCCGATGTCGGTGATGAGGCCCCAGGTGGTACCGCCCCAACTCCCGATCAGGATATCGTTGATGAAATTGGTGCTGCTGTTGGGATAGAGATGAACGATTTTGCATTTCTGCGGACAAACGATATGTTAGAGCAGCGTGACGACAGGCGTTGGGAGCTAGATCCTCTATCTAGCGAGGATTATGAGGAACGTAGGGAGTAAAGGAGATGGGGGATGAGGTGTGAGAGGTGTGTAGACGCGCTTTGCGCGGCTTCCCGTAGGGTGGGGTGTGAGGAGTGGGAATTGAACATTGGAAAAATAAACAATATTCTAATTACCTTTCCCTGTTCCCTGTTCCCCGTTTCCTATTTCATCTAAATCTTTGACTGGGTTTGTTTGTTCTCCAATCCTTCCTGAGAGTGATCGAGGCGTAGTTCGCCTTGGGGTTCAGAACGTAACCAAAATGGAGTGTCTTTACCAACTGCCCCCTTAGCAACAGTAACACCACCATCAGCTAGCCACAAAGCACCTGTTACATAGCTGGCTTCATCAGAAGCAAGGAAAGCGTAGATGTTAGCTATTTCCTCTGGTGTGCCGCGTCGTGCCAGTGGTGTGGCTTCAATCAGGGTTTTCTCCATTTTGGCATTCATTGGCCCTTCTTCTTTGTGTGTCCAAGCTGTATCAATTGCACCAGGGCAAACACAGTTAGCACGGATGCCATGTCTGGCTTGTTCTACAGCAACACCTTTCATAAAGGAATGCATCCAACCTTTAGTGCCTCCGTAAGGTGTATTATATGCCAAGCCATTGAAACCAGCCTCGGAACCAGCAGAAATAATATTACCCCGTGTTTTTTGTAGATGCGGCAGTGCGTATTTTGTCATTAAAAATGCTGAACGGAGGTTCATACGTATAGTTTCATCAAAAACTTCAATAGGGTAGTCTTGAGTTTCTGCGGTGGCAAGAAATACACCTGCGTTATTAACCAGAATATCCAACTTACCATAGGCATTAATTGCAGTTTGCACGCAGTTTTGAGCGTGAAACTCTTGGGAAACATCACCCGCGTAGGCGATCGCTTTGCCACCATAATGTTTAATTTTTTGTACCACGTCTTCAATTGGGTCATCTGCTAGCCCATTGACAACGACAGCAGCGCCTTCTTTGGCAAACTTATGGGCAATAGCTTCACCTATACCAGTTCCAGATCCTGTGATAATAGCCACTTTGCCTTCTAAACGTCTATCCATTTTTGCATCCTTCCTTTGGATTATTTAATGATTAGTTCAATTGATAATTGGTGATTAGTGCTTAAAATTTTTCCGATTATCCATTACCAATTACCCCTTTTAATTCTTCTGCAATTTGGTTGAGATACATCTGTCTTCAGTAGGGTTAAATACTCAATGATGCTTTGATAACTTTACTATTAGTATCTTAATTTCTGGCAAATCGGAGTTATCATGACATATACCCAAACTAACGATCCAACTATTCGTGAATATGTACAAGCATTTCAAAATTTACCTGTAGATGAACAGCTTGCTTTATTTTGGTTTATCTACAAAGAAATGGGTGATTCTATTACCCCTGCTGCACCCGATGCCAGCACTGTTTCTCCCAATGTTGCTGAAGGTTTGTTCAATCAAGTCAAGGAATTATCCCATGAAGAACAACTACAATTACAGCGAGATTTAATTAATCAAGCAGATAATAGATACACTCGCGAATACGGTTCAATGAGCGATACGACTAAATTGCTATTTTGGTATCGTTTAGCCCAAGGAATGGAAAATGCTACTATCATTCCTATGCCTCCTAACTATCAGCTTTCTTCTCAAGCAGAGGAACTCTTCAACAAAATTAAAGAGTTAGACTTTGGCCAACAAATCACTCTTTTCCGTGATTATGTTTCCCCTATGGGCGCTGAACCAAAAGCAGGTGCAGAAGTTTAAGAATTTTTCAATTGGTATAATGTAAAGTTATACCGACAAGCTTGAAATTTGTTAATTTTTATCTCCACTAGCCCTCTAGCTGAACAAGAAAGCTAGGGGGAAATTCCATTATTTATAAATCCAAAAATTCCTAAATATTTTTTTGAAATACAAATAAGTAATCAGGTATTTATGTTAAGACAAGACACAGTTGAAAGAAGAAATACGATCAAAAGAAAGCATCTTGTTTTTAGTTTGATTACTGGTTTAATTATCGGTACATTTTTAGGTACGCCTATCGGCTGGTTAGCTCATCGTTTTTATGAGCAACAACGTTTGGCTAAAGTTTTGTTGTGTCGAGAACAGAATAGAAATCAACCAGCAGTAGTTGTTGATTCTATCTGTGGTCGAGGATTTTAAAAGTTTTTTAACTTTGTTTGACTGCAAGTTATAATAAGTCTGGCTTTCAAGTTCTTATTTAGGTAATTTGGGCAACAGTCCTTGGTGGGATTTGGGTAATATTTTTATTAGAAATGTCTGAAATTTTTGGAGAGCGATCGCTACTGGAGAAAATTTCTTGGTCAAAGCTGCATAATATTAGTATTAATGTAGAATTCAATGTTGAAGCCAGATCTGATGTTGCTTTAGCTTCTGAAAATAGGTCAGTTAAAATATTATCCAAAAAACTCCTGGAGCAAAACATGGCTAATTACGATATCGATTTTGAAAAGCTGTTAGGTAGACAAGTTGTAGATCCAACAGGCAAAACCATAGGCAGAATTGAGGAAGTACGTGCTGAAAAGCAGGGAGAGGAATGGGTTATGCAAGTATATATAATCGGTACTATCGGAATGCTAGAACGATTACCAACTTCGGATATTGCCACAGAAATTTTATATCTCATAGGAGTGAAGAAAATTCATGGTGGCTACATTGTCCCTTGGGAAAAATTAGATCTAAGCGACCCCAAAAAGCCACGTTTGCTTTGTAGTATAGATGAATTAAAGATCTTATCCGAGCAACAGCAGGAATCAGAATATAATTAAACTATTGAAAAATTATATAGAAAACAAGATGTTGTGAAACCATATAGCAATATGGTTAAGTATACTTATGTTCTAGGTTGAACCCGGTAACGAAGGTTTGTAAGCTCCACCTTACCATACTGTAACTCGTGCAAGACTCCACGAACAATTATGCCCACAATGAGGGTAAAAAAATATGAGACTCTGACTACACATACGACTAATGAAAACATCTGTCTAAAGTTAGTAATTTTCCTATATTTTTTATGTAAATTTTCTGTCTATTTACAGTGTTAGAAATATACTTTAGAATTACTCAAAATTGAATGTATGAATTTTATTATTAAAAAGTAGAAGATATGATTATCAATGTTTAATAAGCATTAAGATATGCTAGGAACGAAAAAATATATATTTATCAGTAATTATTTATTATTACTGATATTATTTACGTGTTCATGTAGTAGTACAAAACCTACAGAGGAATTAAAAAAAGAATTAAACAGTGTATCTTCATGGGCTGCGACAGTGCATATGGTTGCTGATGCGTGGCAACGTCATGCTGTGCCTACAAGCTACGCTAAGGATACACTACAAAAAACTCAAAAAGAACTGCAAAAAGAAACAGATACACTCTTAAATTTATCAATAGTACCTTCACAACGGCATACCGCATTAGAACAGCTACAACAACTGCAAAAAACAATAGATAAAATATCAATCCTTATAGAACAGAAAAACCGCAACGCGATCGCTACCCAAATTAAACAATTATCAGCTACAGAGCAAAAAATCCATCAGCTTGCACAAGCAACAGGTGAAGCGCCATGAAGAAAATTTTTGAGATTGCTTTGGGAATCATTACCAGTATTGGCGGATTCCTTGATGTGGGCGCGATCGCTACAGCAGCAGAGGCTGGTTCTAAATTCGGTTTTCAACTGATTTGGGCAATAGTCCTTGGTACAATCTGTGTAATATTTTTGGTAGAAATGTCTGGACGTCTAGCAGCTGTGAGCAAGCATACCCTAGCTGCTGCTGTACGTGAACGTTTTGGATTTAATTTTTATGTGATCCCACTTTTAGCTGAAATTGCAGTTGATTTTTTAGTTTTAGCAGCAGAAATTGGTGGTGTTTGTATAGCTTTACAGCTATTAACTGGTATCAGTTTTCAATGGTATGCTCTACCAGTAGCATTTACCATATGGCTATTAATTTGGTTTGGCAACTTTAGTGTTATTGAAAATGGTATTTCCCTCTTGGGATTAATCACACTTGCCTTTGTATTTGCAACCTTTAAGCTGCATCCAGATTTGACAGAGATTGGTTCTGGTTTATTGCCGACTTTACCACGTGAAGATACACAAAATTATTTATTTATTGCTGTTAGTATTTTAGGTGCATTGATTAGCCCTTATCTATTTTATTTCTATTCTTCTGGTGCGGTAGAAGATAAGTGGGATGAAGGACATATTGGAGTTAATCGTGCTGTTGCCACCTTAGGAATGGGCTTTGGTAGTATTGTTTCTCTGGGAGTTTTAATTGTAGCAGCATTAGTTCTACGTCCTCAAGGTATTGAAGTTGATAGCTACGAACAAGCAGCATTAATGCTAACAAAACCTTTTGGTTATTGGGGTTTTATTTTATTTGCACTATCTCTGGGTATTGCTTGTTTTGGTGCGGCACTAGAAGTCACTCTAGATACAGCTTATATTGTGGCTCAAGCTTTCGGTTGGAATTGGGGTGAAAATCTCAAACCAAAGGATGCTGCAAGATTTAGTTTAGTTTACACTTTGTTTGTCTTTTTCGCTTCCTTACTCATGGCTATTGGTATAGATCCTCTACAGCTAACCTTGTTTTCAATGGCAATTACGGCTGTAATTTTGCCACCTGTAATTATACCATTTTTAGTATTAATGAATGATGAAAGATATGTAGGTAGATATCGTAATGGTTGGATTAGTAACAGCGTTGTGATCTTTACAATTGCCCTAGCATTTATTTTAGCGATCGCTGCTATTCCCTTAGAAATTCTTGGGAGTTAAATAAAAATGATAGACATAATTCGAGATGTACTTGATAATCAATTAATTGATCAAAACCAGCGCAATATGGGTAAAGTTGATGGTATTGTTATGGAATTACGTGAAGGACAACCACCAAAACTTACTTATATTGAAGTAGGAATGACTGTACTGGCACGAAGAATACATCCGCGTCTAGCAAATTGGGTAGCTGTAATAGAAAGTAAGTGGGGAGCAAAACACAGCCAGTCGTATAGAATTTCTTGGTCAAAGGTGCGTGATATTGGTATTAATGTAGAAGTCGATGTTGAAGCTGAAGCAACACCAGCTTTAGCTTATGAAAAATGGATTCGTGAACATATTATCCAAAAAGTTCCAGGAGCAGAACATGGCAACTCGTGAAATTAATTTGGAACTGCTGTTAGGCAAACAAGTAGTAGATTTAACAGGCAAAACTATAGGCAGAATTGAGGAAGTACGCGCTGAAAAACAAGGCGATGAATGGGTTGTGCAAGCATATCTAATCGGCACTATAGGCGTGCTAGAACGATTATCGGCTTGGAATATTGCAGTAGGACTTTTGCACCTCATGGGAGCGCATAAAATTCATGGTGGCTATACTATACCTTGGGATAAATTAGATTTAACTAACCCAAAAAAACCGCATTTGCTTTGTAGTATTGATGAATTAAAAAATTTTAATAATCCTCAATCTCAAAGATAAAAAACTACTGTTAAGTTCAATTTTTATTGACTATTTAATGAGTTTACCCTAAATAAATTATGTAATTATTCAGCATGTATATACATAAACAGCAATTAAAAAGGTAAAAAGGAGAAAATCAAAAAATTGGATATTGCCGAAATATTATGACCTTAATTCTTACTAATGACGATGGAATTGACGCTCCAGGTATTAAAGCACTTCGTGAAGCTGTAAACAGACTTGGTATTAATGGCAAATATCCAGCATCCAGTACTCACTTACCCGTGATTATAGCCGCTCCTAAAGATCATCTCTCTGGGTGTGGGCATCAAGTAACTACAACTCAACCGATACACGTTCATCATCGCTCAGATCATGAGTATGCCATTGCAGGCACTCCTGCTGATTGTGTGAGAATTGCCATTACACATATATGTGAAAATGTCAACTTTGTCATGTCTGGCATCAATGCTGGTGGTAATTTAGGAGTAGATGCCTATATTTCTGGTACTGTTGCTGCCGTCAGGGAAGCAGCGATGCATGGGATTCCGGGAGTTGCAATATCTCACTATCGCAAAGGTAAACTCAATGTTGATTGGCATGTAGCTGCACGCTGGACAGCGAATGTTCTATCTGACTTACTCAACCGTCCTTTGGAAACGGGAACTTTTTGGAATGTAAATTTACCTCATCTTTTACCAGGAGAACCCGACCCAGAAGTTGTATTTTGCCAACCTTGTACTAAACCATTGCCTATTAACTACCGAATAGAAGGTGATAAATTCTACTATGCTGGCGTATATCAACAGCGCGATCGCACTCCTGGCAGTGATGTTGATGTTTGCTTTTCAGGTAAAATAGCAGTCACCCAGTTAAAAGTATAAATAATTACTGATGTAAAAGCTTGATGCTTAACAAATTTATCTATCTTCACGGCTTTGCTTCTAGTCCTAATTCTGTCAAAGCTCGGTATATACGCGATCGCTTTGCTGAATTTAATATCAAGGTGAATATTCCTGATTTAAATTTTGGCGATTTTTCCCACTTGACAATTACTCGCCAAATTAATCAAGTAGCGTCAATCATTTCAGCAGATGGCAAAGAGGATACAGAACAATCTCCACCTCAACTTACACCAGTAACCCTCATTGGTTCCAGTCTCGGTGGTTTAACAGCTGCTTACATAGCACAGCAATACTCCCAGGTGCAGAAGCTGATTTTGTTAGCACCCGCCTTTGGCTTTTTAGCCCATTGGTTAAATCAGCTAGGAGATGCACAAGTACAGCTTTGGGAAAAAGAAAAGTATTTAATGGTTTATCACTATGGCGCAGGGCGATCGTTACCTTTAAGTTATGATTTCCTAACAGATGCGGCTCAATATCGAGAAGAAATATTACAGCGTCCGATTTCTACCCTCATCCTGCATGGAAAAAATGATGAGGTTATTCCAATCCAAGCCAGTCGTGCTTTTGCTAAATCCCGTCCTTGGGTAAATTTAGTAGAATTAGACAGTGATCACGCCTTAGACAATGTCTTAACAGAAATTTGGCAAGCAATCTACCAGTTTTGCCAGTTACTCCACTAAAACATAAATATAAAGTTAAATAAGCTTAATAAATTAGTCTACTATCTACATTACTGCCTAAACGGCGTACGATTGAAACTGTTTGTGGTAAAACACCTACTAATAGTGCAAATGCCTCATCTGGCAAATGTTCTACCGTCTCAAGCGGAAAGTACTGTTCAAATTGATCAAGAATCTTTTGAACTCGCTGAGTAGGAACAGGGTTTTCTGTAATCTGTTTGATTAACCGAATCCATTGTCGCCTAATTAAATAAGCTTTCTGCCGATCTTCATTGGTTTCAGGAGTTAATAAAGATAAATTTCCTATTGGTAATACTCCCTGACAATCACAATCATAATCACCACCTACAGCTGCTCCTGGACCAGCAAACTCTGTATGATAGCGTTTAAAGAGTATCAACCCATTTCGTCTTCGACTGTTAACAATGAAAACCTTTCTACTCAGCAAATTTGTTAGGATATCCGAGCCATAGGATTGCTCAGTTCCATCTGACATGACAATATAGTCAAGAAAACTTGTGTCTGGGTAATAAGTAGATACCATAGCAGTCTGATAGCGTTGATTTTTTTCGCTATCCATCTTCTTTCAAAACGAGGATGAATTTGGGAATAGTTTGTGCCTAATATAGATATATTGCTATTAAATCAAATTTTTTATTTTCTTATTAACAAGATGTATTTTGTGAATGTAACTTATGATGAAAATTAATAGAGACTGTGCTGTAATTGATTATCCATATTTTATGAGATTTAACATTGATTTGTCTGCTAGGATAATGGTATTTTTTTTAAAGTTTCTATAAAGATGAAGATTTTTAATACAAAGTTATTGTAAGGTTTTGACAGATTACTTATAGTATTTCCACTGAATATATTTAACATAACGAGATATTTTATATTTTACTCATAAATCATTACTAATGTTAGATATATTATTTTTTGCTCAATAAATTTAAACAGTATATAATAAAAAAACATATATTTTTGTTCTGACAAATTCATAATTACATTTTAACAAGACACTATAATGTTTTCCAAATTTTATATAAAAGTATTAGTTTTTAATTTATAGGAGATTTTATCAAAAATTAGCTTGGCCAGCATTATTCTAAATTTCACTAGAAAAGATATACATCTATTTAACTAATGTAATAAAAATTTATTAAAACCATCAAATTACAAAGTGATTAGAAATTAACTATATATGGCTAAGAGCAACCGAATACTCAGTCAAGCAAAGTTTTCCATGATTTAGCAAGGAATTAATTGCAATTATCAAATTGAGGATGAGTAGAAGACAAAAGATACAGTAAACAGGTAAAAAGACTTTTCTATGCTATTCCTAGTTATAAGTAAAGGAAAGTTGACATTTTTCGTCCACCCATCACTAAAAAATTAGCTAGTCGAATTGAGCATAAGATGCTTATGCAATAATATCTGTCTTGAGTTTCTAAAAAATAATATATTCCAATTAGATTCCACTTTATGCACCCGATATCCGAACTTGAGATAGAGTTGCCGTGCCTGATGGTTGTTTTCTAGGACATGGAGATATAAATCTTCAAATCCCCATTCTCTAACAAATTTTTCACTAGCTTGAAGTAATTGAGAGGCTGCACCCTGTCTACGGCACTTTGAGGAAACAGCTAAATTAGACAGGTAAGGAAAAACTTTGCCGACCTCTGTCCAAGAATCACTGAACCGCACACCTACCTCCAAAGTACCAACTAAGTTATTCGGTGTATTGGCTGCGGTGTCAACGACAACTAAACAGACGTGCTGGGACGTAGATGATACTAGTCGATGTCTTAAATCTTCATAAATACCCAAGCGTAGCAAAGGGAAAGCCCATGCCCAGATACCATTTTGGGAGTGAAAGCTTTCAGCAATAATTTGGGCAACGCTAGTCAAATCAGCAAGTGTAGCTGTACGGACTTGGAACCGATAGGAAGCTTGTTCAGCAGATGCTGCTGTGACTGGCGGTTGATGGGATTGTTGGAAAAACCAGGGTGTCAAGGCTAGTTATGTGGTGAATTAATAGAACAAAAATCCTTTCAAATATCGTAAAACACCATTCAATACTATGTGAAAAACTTAAAAAAGTTGGTGTAGGCGATAGAAGATAGAGGACAGGGGACAGGGGACAGGGGACTGAGCATGAATCAGTGAACAGTGACCATTTAATTTGATAACTGAATAACCGATTAGTTTCCTCCTTGTCCTCCTGGTCTGGTTTCCCTTACTTTCTCCCTACCCTATTATCTCTTCTGTTACTACTTGTCTAGTTGATAATCCTAATGGCTAAATTGTAAATAGCTATTTGTCTAATAGTATACTTTGCTCTTTAATCTTAGTTATTGTAGGATTGCTGACTTGAAAATGACTGTTATAAATAAAATTTACCAAAAAGTGTTAGTGTCGATGCTACGGCGGGAAAAATTAATATGCAGCTTCAGTTGGATTGTTCAACCAGCCTGGATTGCTGTATATGCTATAGAACAGTTCTCGTTGGAGGTGAGCAGAGATTTGGCTACAAAACAAAAATTCTGTCAAACTAATACTGAGCATCAAATTAATTGGGGTGCACCAAAGCAAACAGTAATCGGCATAATTTATTGAGACAGATGGCTGTGATCAAACCCTCTTCCAATCAGCACTCATATGGGCAAACGGCGTAGGTCATCAAAATGCTCTGCTCTTACCTGAGTCAGTTTCATCCTTATCTGATCAGATTATTGTTTATCCGACTGCCTTTGCAGCAGGAAAGCGGTGCATGAAATCCCAAGCAAACAATAAGCCTAAAATTTTAGTTGTCGACGACGAACCCGACAACTTAGACTTGCTTTACCGCACTTTTTATCGCGACTATAAGGTGTTAAGGGCAGGTTCCGGGCCAGCTGCGTTGGAGCTGCTGGCGCAGGAGGGAGATGTGTCAGTAATCATCTCCGATCAGCGAATGCCAATGATGAGTGGTACTGAATTTTTAAGCCTAACAGCAACTCAGTATCCAGATATTATTAGGATAATTTTGACTGGCTACACCGATGTCGAAGACCTAGTAGAAGCCATTAACTCTGGTAAAGTATTCAAATATGTCACTAAACCGTGGGAAGCAGAGGAACTCAAAGCAGTAGTCCGCCAAGCCTTAGATACCCACAACGTCCTTAAGGCCCGTACTCGTGAACTAACTCGTACACTCCGCCAGGAATCGCTGCTGAACACAGTTACCAATACTATTCGCAGCGCTTTAGACTATCGGCAGATTCTGCAAACAATTGTGGATACGGTAGGGCATATGCTGGAGGTGGATGTTTGCCTGTTGCGTCCTTTCCAAGAGAATCAATTGGTTGATGAAGGGTTTATTTATCAGAAGCCTTGCAATTCTGCTGGGGAGTTGGGGAATTGGGAGAGTGGGGAGAATTTAAATACCTCCTCATTAGCTCTGTTATCTCAAACAGTTTGGGAAACTCGGGAAGTACAAGTAATTCATGATGTAGCCAGTGACGAACGCATTCAAGGGGATGCTGTTGAGTTGCGATCGCGTGCTGCTGCTTTCACTGATGCGAATATTTGCTCTAGTCTAATTGTGCCACTGATTTGTCGGCAGGAACTAATGGCTGTGCTGGCGTTGCACCAGTGTCATGCACCTCGGATCTGGAGTGAGGACGAAGTGCAGTTGGTAATGATGGTGGCAGATCAAGCGGCTCTAGCTTTGTCTCAAGCCTATGCTTACGAGCAAGTACGTGCGCTGGCTCAAAGGGAAGCTTTGATTAATACAATTACCAGTGCGATTCGCTCTAGTTTAGATCCACAGGATATTTTTGCTGCTATTACCCAAAAATTAGGACAAGCTTTACAAGTGGACGGCTGTGTGCTGTCTTTGTGGACAGAAGATGATGAATTTGTTCGCTGCGTAGGTTTGTATGACAGTTCTGAAGATGTAAATACTCATAATCCCAAAAATATTGAGGATGTCAAAACTCATAATTTACCTCAGTCACAAGCACCGATCAAAGGAAATCCCATTCTGCAAGAAATGTTACGGACACAAGAACCGGTGATCGTCCCAGATATGAGCCAGTGTCCGCCAGAAACCAAAGGCTTTGATTTACATTTGCGAGTACCAGCGCGATCGCTAATGGTAGTCCCCCTCTTAGCTGATGGTAAAAGTATTGGTAGTATTACTTTAAAGCAAAGTAAAAAATCACGTCAGTGGTTGCCTTCAGAGATTGAATTAGCAAAAGCAGTAGCAGCACAAGCAGCGATCGCAGTCCAACAATCTCACTTGTACCAAAAAACCCGTGAACAAGCCGAACGCTTACTGGAATTAGACAAACAAAAAACCGAGTTTTTCCAAAATATTTCCCACGAATTTCGTACTCCGATCACCCTTATTCAAGGGCCACTAGAAACAGCAGTATCTGACAAAAAGGGTTTATCTTACGAACAAAGTGCGATCGCCTTACGTAACTCCCGTCGTTTGTTAAGGCTTGTCAACCAACTACTGGATCTGCAACGCTTAGATGCAGGTCGGATGCAACCTAGTTTTCGTCCCTGTGATTTAGTCGAATTTGTCAGCCAAATTGTTGAGTCGTTTCGTCCCTACTGTGAAAAAAAAGGACTACGTCTGACCACCAACATGGCTAAATGCCCAAAAGTATACTTAGACATGGAAAAATTCGATAAGGTGGTTTACAATCTCCTGTCTAATGCCATGAAGTTTACTCCTGAAGGTGGTATGATTACTGTTGCCATCCAGTCTCAAGATGATCATTGCATTTTGACAGTAGAAGATACTGGTATTGGCATTGTCCCAGAACAAATTCCCCTCCTATTTGAACGCTTCCGCCAAGCTGAAGGCTCTGACAACCGTTCCTATGAAGGCACAGGTTTGGGTTTGGCTTTAGTTAAAGAATTAGTAGAACTCCACGGTGGCAAGGTAACTGTAGAATCAGTTTATAGTCAAGGTACTACCTTTAGTGTCTGGCTAACTCCTGGTAATGCTCATTTACCCGCAAATCAAGTGTCAGAAGTGACGGTAGAAGTCAATCTTAGCCGTGCTGCTGTGGAATTGGCAGATTTAGAATTAATCGAAGAAGGAACTGGGGATTTGGGACTAGGGACTAGGGAAGAAGATTTTAGCACTTGCCCCGAGCCTCTAGCCACTAGCCCCTATATCCTAGTTGTAGATGACAACCCGGATCTACGAGCTTACGTATCTGGTATTCTTCGCGACCACGGCTATCAAGTACGGACAACTCATAATGGTTTAGAGGGGTTCCGACTAGCCAAGAAAACTTCACCTAGCTTGATTGTTAGTGATTTAATGATGCCTGTGGTATCGGGGCTAGAGATGATTCGGATGATCCGCAACGAAGAGCAATTAAAAGGAACACCAATCATTCTGCTGACAGCAAAAGTTGATGAAGAAACTCGCATCGAAGGCACAGAACTAGGTGCAGATGCTTATTTAGCCAAACCATTTAATGATCGCGAACTTTTGGCAGAGGTAAGGAATCTGTTAGCCTTGAAGGCTACTGAACGTAAAGTAGTAGAATTAAATACTTATTTAACTGAATCAGTACTGAAACGGTTTTTACCACCAGCTTTAGTACAAAAAGCCGCAGCTGGAGACTTAGTTCTGGATTTACGTCCGGAACCGCGCTTAATTACAGTTTTATTTAGTGATATTGTCGGTTTTACCCAATTAGCAAATACCCTCAGATCACGTCGAGTCGCTGAGTTGCTTAATCAATATTTAGAAGTAATGACAAAAGCGGTATTTGATAATGGTGGTACTGTAGATAAATTTATGGGAGACGCTATTTTAGCTTTGTTTGGAGCGCCAGAAGAGTTAACACCTAACGAACAGGTGCGACGTGCTGTGAATACAGCTAGGGCGATGCTGCGATCGCTAGAACAGTTAAACGCACATTGGCGAGAACATGGTGTTTTTGATACGACGGAACGTCAAAGTGTACAGTTTCGCTGTGGTATCCATCAAGGTACAGCTGTGGTAGGTATGTTTGGTAGCTCTGAACGTGCTGACTATACAGCTATTGGTCCGAGTGTGAATATTGCTGCAAGATTGCAGCAAGCAGCTGCCCCCGGTACTGTCTTAGTTTCGGCGGCGGTTGCAGATTATTTACAAGAGGAAGAAATTATTAAACGTAGTCCGCTAGAACTAAAAGGAGTAGACGAAACAGTTCTTACCTTCGCTCTAACGCCAGAGTTAATGGCTAATCGCTAAAATGGTCAATGGTCAGTGGTTAGTGGGTACAGACGTGATGTTCCTCGCGTCTGTACATTGGTTAATGGTTAACGGAACCAACAATCAACAACCAACAATCAACAACCAATAATTAGCAAAATTATGACAAAATCGGTTACTGATCAAAAACCAACTCCATCTCAAATTTACCGCCGACATAGCGATTCACCTGGTTTGTGGGTCGCTGTATTTACGGGTTCAGTAGCCATACATTTGCTTGCATTTTGGATGTTGCGCTCATACTTATATCAATTGAGCCTGAGACGACAGCAAAACTCAAGTAACAATATACCTATTGAAATCATAGAAATTTCCCCAACAGGATCTGCAAAAGTTCAATCACAAGCCAAAGTCAAACCAGTTTCACCTCAGTCATCAAATACTCAAAAATCCGCTTCTGTAACCGATGAGGATGCGATCGCTTTAATTGATCAAAAAACAGCGATCGCCTCTAACCCTAATTCTTCTCCACGTCAGCAACCCTCTCCAAAACCAACTGTTGCCAAGCAAGCAACCGCAACTGCAAAACCTCAACCAACTGTACAACCTAAATCTACACCCACAACCCCTACACCCACACCAGAGTTACCAGCAAATCAACAGCCTGAGACTACACCCACACCAGAGTCACCAGCAAATCAACAACCTGATACCATACCTCCCACACCGCCTCCTGATAATACAGACACATCTACCTCAGAATCGGAAAATCCCATACCCGATGAGCAAAATCAGGCTTCATTACCAGATACAAACCCTACAACTCCTCCAAAAGATAGTTTTCCCTCCACAAATGAGCAACTTCCAGAACAACCAAATGCTAATATCTCGCTAGGAGAATCAACGCCGCTACCAACAATAGATCCATCGGTGCAACCACCACCCCAATTACCACCAGAAGAAACTCAAACTAGTGGTGGATTGGTAGCAACCTGGGATGTTTTTTCTAGAGATGAAATGATTGATTTACGCCAAAAAGGGGTGGTCAGACAAGATATACCACCAGATATTTTGGCTCAACCTTTGGGAGACAATACAAAAGAATTGCCTGTAAGTTTTCTCAGCAGCGAACCGGATTTGAATAATGTAGATTTGGTTGTTTCCTTGGCAATTGATGAAAAAGGTAAGTTAATTGCTCGTGATGCCAATGGCAACCCAGAAGTTAAGATTATAGATATGACTCCCGAAGAACTAGCAACGAAAAAAACTAAATATCAGCAACTTCTGATAGATGTTTTTCAGAATGTGTTATTTAGTCCTGGTAAAAACCAAGATGGCAGCAAGCCGCCCCAAAGCAACTTAGTTGTGCGTGTCAAAATAGAACGTCGTTAGTTCTTGATTTTTAGCTAAGTTTATGTTATATTATTGAAGTTGAAAATTTTTTGCGGGCATAGTTTAGTGGTAAAACCATAGCCTTCCAAGCTATTGATGCGGGTTCGATTCCCGCTGCCCGCTTTTAGGTAAAATCTCTGAAAAACTAAGCACTTAGCCCTGGTGATTAGAAATCGTCCCTATACAAACAAAGTCCGCCAATGCGGACTAACCCAAAATCAAGAGTTTTAAACCCACGGAGGTGGGTTTTGTATGTGTAGCAGCGACTTCTAGTCGCCTAATACTAAGATATCAGTTAATCTTAGCAGCAAGCTCATAATCCATCGGTGTGCATCGGTGTGCATCTGTGTTCGCTCAATTTTTCATCCCTCATTGTGGGCAATTTCCCTGTCAGCCGTTACAGTACTGTCAATAATCCCAAGGGTGGTCAGATGATAAAATTCATAAAAGTCTAACCTATACAGAAAAATGTATAGCATTTATGTATCATTTTAGACTTAAAGCCAAAAACACAACACTTCATTAACCTACTATTTGTGTAGCAACTGTGTAGCATTATGCTTATAAAGCCTCAAAATATTGATAGAAAAGAGAACTTAGCATTTTTATTAGAAGTTGGTACAGAAGAATTACCTGCAAGCTTTTTGAGTCGCGCTGTTGCACAGTGGAAATCGCTGATTCCTCAAAGCCTCCAAGAAAATAACTTAAAGAGTGAATCTGTAGAACTTTATGGTACTCCCCGGCGTTTAGCAGTCCTAATTAAAGGTTTACCATCCCAGCAAGCCGACAGAGAAGAAGAAATAAAAGGCCCACCCGCACAAACTGCTTTTAAAAATGGCAAACCCACCCCAGCAGCACAAGGTTTTGCCAAAAAGCAAGGTGTAGAACTCGATGCTTTAGAAATTCGCAATACTGATAAAGGGGATTTTGTTTTTGTACGTAAGCTGATTCCTGGTCGTCAGATAACAGAGATCTTAACAGAACTTGTTCCTCAGTGGATTTTCGCCTTAGAAGGTAAGCGATTGATGCGCTGGGGTGATGGGGATTTGCGGTTTTCTCGTCCTATCCGTTGGTTGGTAAGTTTGTTAGATGATGCTGTTTTGCCAATAGAATTAGTGAATGGTTCCGAGACAATTAAAAGCGATCGCATTTCTCAAGGTCATCGAGTTTTACATCCTCAACCAGTTACAATTCCCCAAGCTACTGATTATGTAGCTAGGTTGCGTTTAGCTTCGGTTGTTGTGAAGATTGAGGAACGGACAAATATTATTGTTGAAGATGTGCAAAACTCTGCCAACAAGTTAAATGGTTCTGTAGAAATTTACCCAGATTTATTAGAAGAAGTCAAAAACCTAGTCGAATGGCCTTCTGCGGTAATTGGTGAATTTGAAAGTGAATTTTTGGATTTACCTACAGAAGTTATTACTACTGTAATGGTGCATCACCAGCGTTATTTTCCCGTATTCAAAGATAGTAATCAACAAGAATTACTGCCTTATTTTATCACTATTTCCAACGGTGATCCAGCAAAATCAGATATTGTCGCTGTTGGTAATGCCAGAGTGATTCGCGCTCGTTTAGCTGATGGTAAATTTTTCTATGAGGCTGATTTAAAAAATCCGTTAGATAGTTTTTTGCCCCAGCTAGCAAAAGTTACTTTTCAAGAAGATTTGGGTTCACTGTTAGATAAAGTTGGACGCATCTCAAAAATTGCTGCCCAGATTGCTGAACAATTACAATTAACTCCAGAACAAAGTCATAATATCCACCGTGCCGCTTTATTGTGCAAAGCTGATTTAGTCAGTCAAATGGTCTATGAATTTCCAGAGTTGCAGGGAATCATGGGACAAAAATATGCCTTAGCAAGCGGAGAAGGAGAAGCTGTAGCAACTGCAATTTTTGAACATTATTTGCCTCGAGGTGCAGATGATATTTTGCCACAAACAATTACAGGTCAAGTTGTGGGTTTGGCAGACAGATTAGATACTTTAGTCGGTATTTTTGGTTTAGGGATGATTCCCACAGGTTCTTCTGATCCTTTTGCCTTGCGACGGGCTGCAAATGCAGTTGTCAACATTACATGGTCAGCAGATTTAGCAATTAATTTACAGTGGTTATTGGAGCAAGTTGCCACAGATTTTGTTGCCAAACATAACAAAAATAAAGAAGAATTAGTTGGGAATTTACAAGAATTTTTCTTACAACGTATTCGCACTTTATTGCAAGAAGAAAAACAAATAGATTATGATTTGGTAAACGCTGTCTTGGGTGAAAATGACCCCGAATATACCCAAAGAGCATTACAAGATTTATTGGATATACGCGATCGCGCCTTATTCCTGCAACAAATTCGCACAGATGGAACTTTAGATAAAATCTACGAAACCGTCAACCGTTCTACCCGTTTGGCAGCGCAAGGAGATTTAGATACTAAACAGCTTGACCCCATCTCCATAGTTCAGCCAGAACTATTCCAAAAGTCCTGCGAGGCGGCATTTTATCATGCCTTAGTAGAATTAGTCCCGCAAACTCAAGCTGCACAAAAGTCGCGCAATTATCAACAGTTAGTAGCAGCACTAGAAAAGATAGCTCCCACCGTGAGTAATTTTTTTGATGGGCCAGAAAGTGTTTTGGTTATAGACCCAGATCCCAATATTAAGCGTAATCGATTGAATTTGCTGAGTTTGCTGCGTAATCACGCGCGAGTACTAGCAGATTTTGGTGCAGTCGTAAAAAATTTGTAGCTAAAGTCTATAAAAATATTGTGTAAATTGTGCCAAGAAACGTTAGGATAAGGTGTGCTTAACCAGGGATTTCTGCTACAGTCTATGCCCAAAGCCCATGTAATTGGATTAGGAAAGTCCGGTGTTGCAGCGGCGAGATTGTTGAAGCGGCAAGGTTGGGAGGTGGTGCTAAGCGATCGCAACACCTCTTTTAACCTCCGTACACAACAACAAGAACTCGCAGCCGAACAAATCACTGTTAAACTGGGTTATACCTTGGACTTAACTGATTCAGATTTACCCCAGCTAATAGTTGTTAGTCCTGGTGTTCCTTGGGATATTCCTGTACTAGTCCAAGCACGAGATTTGGGCATAGAAACCATCGGAGAGATGGAACTAGCGTGGCGGTACTTACGATCTATACCTTGGGTGGCCATTACTGGCACAAACGGTAAAACTACCACTACCTCTTTAATTGCCAGCATTTTCCAAACAGCAGGATTAAATGCTCCAGCTTGCGGTAATATTGGCTACGCTGCCTGTGAAGCTGCCCTCTCTTTCAGGGAGACACACGGAGATGGGGAGACGCAGGGACACGGTGAGAGAGAAATATCTATAATCCAAAATCCAAAATCCAAAATCCAAAATTCCCTTGATTGGGTAATTGCAGAGATTAGTAGTTACCAAATCGAATCATCTGCGACTTTAAAACCACGTATTGGTGTATGGACAACTTTTACACCCGATCACCTCAGTCGCCATAAAACCTTGGAGAATTATTACAACATCAAAGCTTGTCTTTTGCGTCAGAGTGAGATACAGATTTTTAATGGTGATGATGCGTACTTGCGTAAAGTTGGTTTGAGTGATTGGCCTGATGCTTATTGGACAAGTTTGCAAGGTAAAGATTTCCTGATAGGTGAAAAAGGCTTTTACATTCAAGATGGCTGGGTTTTCCAGACATGCCATGCTGGTTTTGAAGAAGATGAAGCGATTGTCGAAGTATCTGCATTGCGGATGGTAGGAAAACACAATCAGCAAAACCTACTGATGGCAGTAGCGGCGGCGCGGTTGGCAGGAATTGATCGAGATGCGATCGCTCGTGCCATTAGTGAGTTCCCCGGTGTACCCCATCGCTTAGAACATATTTGTACCTGGGAAGGTATTGATTTTATCAACGACAGCAAAGCTACTAATTATGATGCAGCTGAGGTTGGGTTAGCATCTGTGCAAAGTCCAGTTATCTTAATTGCTGGTGGCGAAGCAAAAGCTGGTAATGATACAGCCTGGTTAGCAAAAATTAAAGCCAAAGCTGCCGCAGTTTTACTGATTGGCACTGCTGCCAATGCCTTTGCTCAACGCTTGCAAGAGGTAGGCTACACTAATTACGAAGTCGTGGAAACAATGGATAAGGCAGTTTCGAGATCAGCAGAATTAGCTAAGCAATATCAAGCAGCTGTAGTGTTGCTATCACCTGCGTGTGCTAGTTTTGATCAGTACCCCAACTTTGAAGTGCGAGGTGAGCATTTCCGACAGTTGTGCTTGGAGTGGATGAGAAGTTGTTAAAATCTGCTGTAGTGAATGTGCGTGACTTCAATACACAAGGTATCATTGTTTAACTTACCTACCTTGGGTGCGATCGCCTATTTTTTGTCCTAGTTATACTAAGTTGCATTCAAAAACAGTAACTGAGGCATCGGGAGATGGAAAGAGAATTTCTCTCCATCTCCCCATCACATAGCATCCCACGAATTTCTTACACTAGATCTGCAAGACACTCGCAAATGCTCAAGACAATGAAAACCCCTGGAAATTTCGACTTTGAAGACGATAAGTTTAACGCACCGCCTTCTCAAGTTATCCCTTGGTGTCAGATGATTAATCCTCGCTATGGTCAAGATGGTATCCAGTCTTATGGCTTAGCAATCAAGTTAGATAATGCTCATGCTGTAGGGTTTCAGCCGGATGACAATTGGCAGCAGATGGAGCATGAATTTAGCTCTGGAGTGGAAACGGTGTATATTACTACCACTCCACGCATAGTAGTAGTGCGGCGCGGGCCCTTGTCTGTCAAAGACCGAGAAACTGGTGTCAAATTGGGTACACTTAGAGAGAATTATGATGCTTTTTTAGCAGACAAACTTAAATTTAAAACTTTTACACGCTATCTAATTTTTATAGTTGGAGAAAATAAAAAATTTTTACATGAATTACCATTGCAACTGACTTTAAATGGTGCAGCCGGAGCAAGTTTTAGTAAGGCTTATTGTGAATATCAACAAGGCAGAATTACAGGTGGATTTCTAGCAGAACTAGAAAGGGCTTATGCAGTTTACCGTAAGCTACCATTAACGCCAAAAGGGCCACTATTTCACGCTCACGGCATATTTTGCCCAATTATTGATTCGGAAGAAAGAGGTATTGAACCCAATACAGTTTTGGTTGCTTCAACTGTGGACTACAAACATCCGACGGTTTCGACTTTAACACAATATTTAATAGCTTCTGATGCTCCAGAGTCGGAGATAATTATCAGGAGTTACGAAGAACACAAAGAGTTTGGCAAGGAACCTATTAAGGCAGAAGCACCTAAGATGGTAGCAACAGGAGTTTCTAGTTCCTATATTTATCCCGATGAAGATGACTTTAGTTATCCGCCCTATTAAATTGGGGAAAGGTTAAAGGATGAAGAATGTGGTAGTAGACTGACACACCTAAAATGGTGCATTAATAAACTGATCGCTATTGACACTTTCTACAGTTTCAGTACTTTGGGAGTTTAATGGTATGTGTGACGATAAAAGTAATACCAATTTGAAAAAAGAATACAACACATGGATTATATAAGACCCCACCTCAACCCTCCCCTTAGCAAGGGGAGGGTGCTGTCGCAAACATTATTTGAATTGGTATAATTTTTACGACTTATTTGTAGCGAATTTATGGAACCTGTGACGCTGACAGCTATTGTGAGTGCGATCGCCACTATCCTTTTAACTAAACCACTTTATTTTAGAGCCGATGAAATAGTAGCGCAAATTGTCAAGTGGGGCTTTGGTTCTTTCTATACTAAAAAACAAAAGTTGGTACAATTTTTCGATGAAATTTGAGAGAAAGCTAGATCGGCACTCCAACAGACAGACTGTACAAAAGCGATCGCAGCACTAGTGGAACTGCTGCAATCATCTGACGTAGATAACTAGTTTTGCAGCAGCGACGTTAACAAATTAAGTTCCCGTGGTAACATCCTCTGGTTCATTCGTTACGAACACACAAGCGGACATCATAAAGAAAGTTGTTGTCGTTACGACAACTTATTTATTTGTGGCAAATGCTTATGTATTCATTACAAACGCTTCAGCGAAACTTATCAATCTAGAAGCTGTCGTTACAAATGCTTGAATTTTAGTCACAACGGCTTATTTATTTGTAGCAAATGCTTATGTCTTCGTGATCACGGCTTAAGCACAATTTATAAACGACTTACGCAGCAAGGCTTATGGCAATTCTCTAAGATAGCCCAGATCTCAGACTTTTCTAAAAAGTCTATGTCGGAAGATGTTCAAAAACAAATTGTTAATCCATTTTTTATAACCAAACCCCTTGGTAAAGGCACAGGAATTGGTATGTCAATTATTTATCAAATAATTAGTGAAAAACATGGTAGCTAGCTAGAATATTTTTCGATACTGAATAAAGGTACAAAGTTCGTGATTGAACTTCCTATCTAATAGAACAAATAAAAAGTAAAAAGCCAAAAGTTAAAAGGAACACTTTTAAACTTTTGACTTTATTACTTTAAATAATACTTACTCTTTAACGTTTTGCTGGTTCAATACCAATTCCTTCATACCTCGTTTTTTAATTACCTTGGCAGGTACTCCCACAGCTATAGAATAAGGAGGAATATCTTGATTAACAACCGCCCCTGCTCCAATAACACTGCCTTCACCAATAGTCACTCCATCTAATACTGTAACATTATGCCCTAGCCAGCAATCATCTTCTATAACTATTCCTTGGCGGGTAATACCTTGGTCTGCAATATATTTTGTCGGATCTGCAAAATTATGATTGTTTGCAAATATTCCCGCATGAGCAGCAATTAAACAGCGTTTGCCAATTGTGATATCTCCCGGGCCAGCAATACATACACCAGGGCCAATAAATGTACCTTCACCAATTTGTACGCAAGTGTTGTCTAAAGCACCAATCGTTACATCTTTTTCAAGAGCGACGCCTTTTTCTAAAGTAATCCTGCTATCTTCACCTTTAGCATCTATACGCACACCTTTAAAAATATGCACATCACTGCCAAGTTCAATTTTACTTGCACCTATAAATTCAACACCATTTTGAATATATACTGACTTATCTATCCGAGAGAAAATAAATCGATAAAACAGTTTTCTTAAACGAGGACCAAAAGCTATTGTTGGTATTTCTCCTAGCAGATTAATTAATAAAACTTCTTTCAAACGTTGCACTTTTGATAAAGATTTTTGATTCATAATTTGTCATTCCTTACGCTTAAGTTAATTAATCAATAGTTTTCTGTACTATGCACCACTATAGCTATTGTGATTCTGCCAAAAATCTCCCGTATATTAAAATTTGTTTGGCATATTACACAAAATTACTAATACTTTTGATAGATTTTATTGCCAGAAACAAAATTGCATCAAGAAATTAATGAAGAGAAATCACTTTTAGTCAGTGTTAGCAAACACAAAACTAAATCCCGCAAAAGTTAACTTGTTTAACCTACATTTAATATCAAGTTCAAGTTTCCTATTAGACAAAATTAATTTGTCAAATTAATACTTGGTAAAGCTTACATTTTTGTAACTACTAAATAGTAGTTAAACCTAACTTGATGTGTTGTTGTATTTTTTACAAGGAATTTTTGCACTTTCAATACTATTAGAATCAAAAGAGCATTACCTAAGTAATATTGATTAGCAAATAGCATATTCTTGCTTACACAATCATCAAACTAAATTCAGATGTAAAAGTTGATGATTGAAATAGGCTAATATTTGGTTTTTAGGTAAAACCAGGAGTTTATACAGCAGCAAGAATATAAGTGATGACCTATGGTTATCTTCTGCTAAACAGCTATAAGCTTCCCAACATTTTTAGTTAAACAAGCCTCTTTTGGACAAACTACATTCGTTGAGACTTCTGTGTTGTCAATGAAAGTTGGTATTTTTTATCAACGAAATGTAGGTTCTTTACTTTCTCTAAAAATTTCTCTACCTGAAACCACAACTAGGGTGGAAATTCTCCAACTTCAGCCATCACATTGAATCGGAGTGCAAACACATAAGCACTTCCTCGATTCCTATAACGGCTTTCTTGCAGCCAATTTTTGTAGTGTGCTGCTTTAATCATGATGGACGTAGATTGACCACAGATAAATTAAACTGGGTTTGTAAACTTACAATTTAAAATTACTAGCTTTACTTACGTATAACATAATTTCTTTACTAGTGATGAAATAAAAATATTAATTTAATTTTTCTGAGGTTTGATGAAATTTCAATTAAGTAATATTTAATTAACTGTGGTCTCTTTATTTAAAAAAAGCAAATATTACTTCCTGCTAAAGATAGATTTTTTGCAGAACAGACCTCTTGCACAAATATTTTTTTACCCTAACCCTAAGCGTTTATGGGGAAGGAACTAAATCTTTCCCCGTTTACGGGGAGATTGAGTGAGATTTTTAGGATTCATGCACAACGCACCTGTGCTGTTAACCAATTACTCGTGCTAACCAAGCTGGGTAAGCATAAGAATCAACAGCTAGTAACCTCCGTTCCCAATAACTACTGAATACCCAATTGGTTGTTGTTTGAAGATTCTCTAATATACGGGCATCATCACCAAAAGCTTCAAATGCAAGACTCCACCAACTATTTTCATGGATTGTCAAATGAGTCAATTCTATATGACAACCATTATTAATACTTTTATTTTCACAAACAGCTTGTAATGAAAAATCATCTAAAACTTCGTAAGCTTGAAAATAACGAACTTTTTGTACACTTACCCAAATAGGATTATTTGCAATCTGCTGTGCTTGAAAACTTTCTCCCGTTGCGTCATGACACTCCCATTTACTCCATTTTTCGACTTTTCCCTCTACAATTTCACCAAAACTCATGACACCTAATTCAGCTTGACGCCATTTAACTTCTAGTTGTTCTTGCCGTAGTTTGATACCTAAAAATTCACACTCAGGAGAGTAAAGATATAAATCTTCTCGTGGTTCTTGTGGTTGTGAAGACTGAACCAGACAATGTTGTTCAAACCAAAATTGAATGTTCTCTGGTATTGTACCAGGGTAAAACCAGCGCAGTTCGTAAGTTGTTAGCATCCGTGGGAGAATGAAAAACGACAAATGATACTTGCCTTGTGTTGCTTCCAAGCCAAAGGAATTGAAACAAATGTGGAAACGAATTGCAGTAATTTTGTTACTAGTGTTGAGTTTTAGCTTTACTAACTACGGTACAGCGTCTGCCGCCCTCAAAAGTTTTGTAGACACTAGTGATGGCTATCAATTTTTATATCCTAACGGCTGGGTGCAAGTTAGAGTTAACGATGGTCCGGATGTAGTCTTCCACGATTTAATCGAATTTAGCGAGAATGTTTCTGTAGTAATTAGTCCAGTACCGGAAGGCAAAAGTTTACCAGAATTAGGGACACCGAGTGAAGTAGGCTACAAGCTAGCCAAAAATGCCCTTGCTCCCGAAGGTTCAGGACGTACAGCAGAATTAGTCAATGCAGAGCAAGTAGCATCTGACGGCAGAATATATTACAAATTAGAATATTTAATTACGCTTCCCAATAAGCAACAAAGACATAACCTCGCCAGTATTGCCACCAGTCGAGGTAAGCTTTTTACATTTAATGCCTCAGTACCAGAAAAACGCTGGCGAAAAGTCAAAAATGCGATAGAGGAATCTGTTAATTCTTTTTCTGTATATTAGGTGTTGGTTAGTAGTGGTTAGTAGAGACGCGATGTTCCTCGCGTCTGTACATTAGTAGTTAGTGGTTAGTAGTTATTTTCCACTCCCCCATTGCCCCTAATCCCCACCCCCTTGGGGGAGTGGGGCCCCCGAGTTCCCCATTTCCCCCCTCTAAATTATGGGCATTCCAACCTTTGTACTAGCATCAGCTTCTGCGGCGCGACGCCGCTTGTTACAAACTGTTGGTATCGAACCAATAGTTTGCCCCAGTGATTTTGATGAGTCGCAAGTGAAAATCAACGATCCGGTGCAACTAGTAGAAATTCTGTCTCAACGAAAAGCGGAAACTGTAGCGCCTCGGTTTGAATCTGGTTTAGTAATGGGTTGTGATTCAGTTTTAGCTATTAACGGTGAGATTCACGGTAAACCAACAGATGCTGAGGAAGCGCGTCAACGTTGGCGGGTAATGCAGGGAAGTTTTGGTGATTTATATACTGGTCATACTTTGATTGACAGTTCACATAAAAATATTTTAGTCAAGCACCAAGTAACAAGAGTTTACTTTGCCCAACTCAGCGATCGCACCATTGACGCCTACATTGCTACGGGTGAACCCCTCAAGTGTGCTGGTGCCTTTGCCTTGGAAGGGCGTGGTGGTTTATTTGTGGAAAAAATCGAAGGTTGTCACAGTAATGTGATTGGACTAAGTTTACCTCTACTACGGCGGATGCTAAAGAAATTGGGGTATGAGGTAGCAGATTTTTGGGATGTAGGTAAATAGGCAGGGAAAAATGTTTTTCTCGTGGAGGTTGTTAGTAGTTAGTAGTTAGTAGATGCGTAGTTTACCACTAACCACTAAACTAGTACGCGATCACACTAGAGGCGTATTCTGCCCTAATAAGGTTATGATATCTGCCATATTAAATTTCAGTGAACAGGGAACAGTAAACAGTTATCAAATTTATGGTAGGAGACTTATACCCAGTCATAAAACTGATAACTGATAACTGATAACTGTTAATAAATGCCCCTGTGAGGAGTTATCTGCTATTGTCATGTTTATTCTTAAAAGGCAGGATGTTGAAATATCGACCATTCAGCACCCAAAACGGGATCAGCAAGTACCGATTCTCCATTATCAGGGGCAGACCTTCAGATTACTAAGTGTCTTTAAAGCCAGCCAAGAAGAAGAGGCTAAAGCTTTATGGAGAGATTTGACGGATAACAAAGGCAAAGCTTGTGTTCTGCTAGAAGAACCGGAACGTTTTAGCGTTTGGGGTAAAATTCGTTTAGATCAGCTTGGTAGTGACACAGGTAGTCATAGCAAAATTGGTATTTTTACCCAAGCTAGTATTTTGCTGTTACAAGCTGTGTACATGGACATTGAAGACTTTTTGGGTGCTAGACAAGCCGCCTTATTTCAGAAAGAAATGGGCGAAACTTTGCAACAGTGGCAGTTTCCCCAGGTGTCATCGCCGGAGGAAATTAAATACTTACTCGAAATAGATCCACTAAGTGTCCCAGTTCCTAATTGGCAAGAACATCATGTCATCACCTTGTTGCAAGATCTGCATCGGTTAGGAAAAGCCTATTTTGGCAATACCAATTTTGCCCATCCCGTAGCTGATAAACTACAAGATATGCCCGAAGGAGAGCGATCGCTATTCATCAGTTGGCTAAATCAGTCTCCACTGAGTAAACTGTGGCATTAATGTATATCAGTGTTTTTTGACGTTGGATTCTGGATAACTACACTGTTGAAGTGGCAAAATTCTTGCCCTATGGTGTTTATCCTGTAATTTAGCAAACCAAAAACATTGCAGAATACTCTGTCACGGTTAAGAATTATGAGTAGCGTTTACAACAAGTCTCAAGGTTATAAATCTTTATTCACCACTCAGAACATTATTTTGGCTAGCATAGGTTGGGGTGTACTGGCACTGTTGTATTTTTTATTGTTTAGTGCCAAGGTTCCTGTAGGAGCAGACTGTGTAGCAAAACTGAGTGCCAAAGCCCAGGAAGCAGCTACTTGCCTCAGGCGTGCTGATTGGTACGTTTTTGGCACAAATGTTTTTGAGGCAATGGCTTATCTATCTGCTAGTATTTTATGTCTAAGGAATTGGCGCAGTCAGCAAATTGTTAGCGATCGCAACGTTTGGCTGGCAATTGGTATTGGTATGCTTTCTTATTTCCTGGGAGGTATATTTTTTGGGTATACGGAAATCGTCTTAAAAGAAGAACCTTTTCCGTCATTAGGTGATGTATTTTTTGTAATAACATATCTGTTGCTGGGCGTAGGTATGCTTTTGGCAGTGGCTTCTAGGCGACTGAATTTGGAAACTTCACAGTGGATAATAGTATTGGCAATAGGAGCCTTTGGCAGTGCGTTGGCATGGCTAATTTCCAATCAACCACAGACCGCAGCAGTCCAAGCCCAATATTCTCCTGGGTTAGAAATTGTTGCTTCTGCTTTAAATTGGTTTTACGTGATCAGCGACGTATTGCTGTTAATTATCGCTACTACTCTACTGCTAGCTTTTTGGGGCGGACGAGTTTCTCTTTCTTGGCGTATGATTGCAGCTGCGGCATTTTCGCTCTACATTGCAGATATGTGGTATAAATACGCCACAAATTCGATTCCCAATTATCAAAGTGGAGAAATACTGGAAGTGTTTTGGGTCTGGAGTGGAGTTTTATTTGGTATGGGTGCTGTCTTGGAATATGACGCATCATTGAGCCGTTCCCGTCGAGAACGAGTCAGAAAACGTAGTTAAAAAATTTTTTGTTTGGTGTCCTGCCGTGAGAAAACTAACAGAATCTGATAAACAAGAAATCCTGAAATTATACCGTCAAACTGCTGAAACAACTTCTACTTTAGCAGAACGCTATGACGTGAGTAACTCGACTATTAGTCGCTTACTCAAAAGTACTCTACCAGAAGATGAGTACGAATACCTTGTTTCGTTAAAGCGTGCTGCGAGAACTCCTGAAGGCAAAGCCCAGGTAAGTTATGATCACCTGCCGTCCTTTATGCAGTCACAACTAGAGATTCAGGAACAACCACAACAGGAGGTAATTCCTCCCCCAGAGGAGCAACCTACTCCTGTTGTTGCAGCTGATTTGACTGATTCCACCTCCAATAGTAGAAGAGTTAAACGGCGTTCTTCAGCGCCAAAAGAGACTGCACCACCAGTCATCAAACAACTAGAACTTTTAGAACCTCAAGCTAAAGAAATCACAAATATCCCTAGTCCGCTAATTGAGGATATACATACAGATACCAAAGCGATCGCGGAAATGCTGGGCGAAGACTTGCTAGACGAGTCGGAAGAGTTAGAAGATTTAGATGAGGATCTAGAAGAAGACTTTGAAGATGAAGACTTCGAGGAGGAAGAAGAATATCGAGAACGACCACGTTTAGTAGCAAGAGCTAGAAGTGGCGACAGTTTTGTACGAGTCTTACCTTTATCAGCAGCTAATTTACCCAGAACGTGTTATTTAGTAATTGATCGCTCCTCGGAATTGATTACCAGACCACTGCGAGAATTTGGCGATTTGGGCTATATCCCTAATCCAGAAACCCAAGAAAGAACTTTGCCAGTGTTTGATAATCACCGAATTGCAAAGCGCTTTTCTACTAAACGCGATCGCGTGGTGAAAATTCCTGATAGCAGAATGTTGCATAAGGCCCGCTACCATCTCCAAGCCAAAGGCATCACCAGGCTGCTAATTGATGGTCAGGTTTATTCTTTGTCTTCGGTTCAATGAGTCATCAGTTAAAAAATGATAGACCTCTTGCAAAAATAAAAAGAACCCCTCCCCAACCCTCCCCGCGCGCGGGGAGGGAGTAAGATTTTTCTCCCCATTTCGGAGGGACATAAGGGGGGTGGTTTCATACAACCCAACAAAAATCACCAATCTTTATCACATTCTTCTTCTCTTTGTGTCCTTTGTGGTTCGCTAACACAAATATCTCTGGGTGACAAGGGACTAATATCAAGTCCGGCTAATTGCTTACAATAATTATGCTTCGCTGTTTGTCAATCGCCTTTATTCTCTTTGAGAAAACTTTTTGGCAGCACACAAACAACAAACCCCCCAACGCTGGAGTTCACCAGGAGGTGTAGGAGATTCGCACCCAGGACAAATAGGTAAACCCTGCAATCTTCCTTGTATTGCCACTGTCCAGTCTGCAAAAGCCTTATTCGCATCACTAACAGTAGACTTCACATCACTGTCCATACTAAATTCTTTACCAAGGAAACTGGGGTGTTGGGGCGGTGCAGATAACTTGGGTGGATCACCAACTTGTTTGGCACAGTGCCAGCCAGCAGTAGAAAAGCGAATATCTACCAACGGAGTCGGCAGTACTGCATTTAACTTTACAAGTAGTCGTTGGCGTTCAAAAGTTAAGTTTTGCGCCCAAGCTGCACTAGAAGTTGCCACCCGCAACACGTCACGTTGAAGAGACAATGGACGAGCATGAGCTGCTACTGCTGTTCCTACAACTTCAGACCAATACTTGAGCAAACGTTGAAATGGTTGCTCCTGTAGTTTTGTCTCTAATTGCAGAACACATAAAATATCATTAACAGATTTAAACGACATCCTAGTTAATGCGTGTCCCAACTCAATTTGATTGATGCATCAAATATATGCAAATTTACAATAGTGTTGGTACAACTATTTTAAAAAATAAAGCAATTAGCGATCGCAATTGGCTTTTTTAGTTTACTTTTGATTAATCTGGCAGTCTAGGTTTGAGGCAGATAGGCAATGAGTCAAAACCCTCTAGTAGATACGGGTGCAAAATCCTCCAAAACACCTCAATTAAAGCCAGTACTTGCAGCAGCACTGGCGAGTTTAGAAGTACAACTAGATCAAGAGTTGGCACGTTATCGGCGTACACGATTTACATACAAGACACTTAGTCAAACTCGTATGGGTGTTCCCATCAGTAGTAAATTCCAACAGATAACAGCCACCCCAACAACGGAAGTTGAAACCCCATCACCAATTACCAACAGTAGTGAGGAAATATCCTTACCACAGTTTTCCACCACCACACCGCCAACATCCGAGCCAGACACCCAACAGATTCCAGCGCCAACCAAGGAAGACTATGAACAACAGCATACTCCTAAAATACCCTCTCCACCTGCACCAAATTCTGCCAGTATTGTGCCTGCATTTATTAAAACAAATCAAAGTGACAACCTCGTCAAACCTGAAAGCAGCCCCAAACCACCTGATGACTATTTAGAATCATCAGAAGCGCTACTGCGGAGTTTGACAGAAGAACAATCACCAACCCAAAAGCGTAATAATTCCAATGACAGCCTGCTTTCACCTTTGGGTATAGGCTCAATGCTGTTGATGTTGATGGCGAGTCTTAGCCTTGGTTATGCAGTGTTTAATCCCAAAAGTTTGCCAAATTTAAATCTCGGCAGTTTATTTAAAAAAAATACCCCCAACAACCAACCAGCAACCACCACAGTTGCTGAACCAGAACTGACACCCATAGCCAAATTTCCCAATCTCGCCAGTAGCGAATTTCCAGAAGTCAAAAACCCTAATGATGTTGTTGCTTTAACACCAAAACCTAAGCCAACACCCATTGCTGTATCTACCCCAGTTGCTACTCAAAATCCGACAGTTGCACCTGAGACTACTACAGATGCACAGCCAATATTCTCCCCAACTCCATTACCGACTGTTGCTGCTAGTATCCCCACCACCCCCACTCCAACTCCAACTCTACAAAATATCGATGATCCAGGAATAAAACCATCGAGGGATGGATTTTTTCACATCTTTACAGATAATCAAGATGAAAAAAGCTTGGCCAAAGTACGGCAAGTAGTTCCTGATGCTTATTTATCTAAAGATAAAAAATCGATTTATTTAGGAGCTTTCAAAACCAAAGAACAAGTGAAAAAACAGATGCAATTTTTACAAAGCAAGGGAATTACAGCCAAAGTGGAGTAACCTGATTGAGGATAGGGTGTAGGAAAATAGGGGTGTAGGCAACCACACTGAGAATGTAGATGGAGGGCGAGATGGGACTAATTGACCGGATTGGGCGGGTAATTCGTGCTAACATCAACAGTCTAGTTGGGTCTGCGGAAGATCCAGAAAAAGTTCTGGAAAAAACCGTTTTGGAAATGCAGGATAATCTGGTGCAACTGCGTCAGGCAATAGCGGCCGCGATCGCTAGCCAAAAACGTACAGAAAGACAAGCAGCGCAAGCCCAATCCGCAGGTGAAGAATGGTATCGTCGCGCCCAATTAGCATTACAACAAGGTAACGAAACTTTAGCACGGGAAGCCCTCACCAAACGTCGCGCTTATCAAGAAACAGCCACAGCCCTTCTTCATCAAATAGAAGAGCAAAGTAGTGTTGTCGCTAGACTCAAAAAAGATATGCGATCGCTAGAGCTAAAAATTACCGAACTCAAAACTAAAAAAGATATGTATATTGCTCGCGCTCGTTCTGCTGAAGCTAGCGTTAAACTGCAAGAATTACTGGAAGGCGTTTCTGGAACAAGCAGCCTGAATGCTTTTGAGCGTATGGAAGAAAAAGTTCTACAACTAGAAGCACAAAAAGAAGCAATTGCCATTACGGGAACAGATGAATTAGAAAAACGATTTGCAGACCTAGAATCTGAAGTGGATGCCGAACTGTTACAGATGAAAGCACAATTACCTAGTAGTACGGAAAATACACAATTATCACCACAACAATTACCCCAAAGTGAGAGTTAAGCAAGATTGGGCAATTTGTCAGTTAAAAGCATATCTTAAGAATAAGGGTCTATTGAGGATGAAGGGTGTAGACGCGCTCATAGGCTTCTCGTAGAGTAGGATGAAGTGTGAAGTGTGAAGTATGAAGTATTAATTTTAATCTTTCTGCCTTCTGCCTTCTGCCTTCTGCCTTCTGCCTTCTGCCTTCTGCCTTTTGCCTTCTGCCTCTGTTTTTTAGGAGATGTGATGTGTAAAGCCCATACATATACTAATTAAAGAGGAGAACTGAATTATTCCGAAAAGATTAAATTTAAATAAGTAGAGTAAAAAAGCTAACTTCCCAAAGTCGCGCGTAAATCTTTCAAAGGAAAAACAAAGTTATGGGATTATTTGATCGCATTAGGCGAGTAGTCAGCGCCAACCTCAACGATTTAGTTAGTAAAGCCGAAGATCCCGAAAAAATGCTAGAACAAGCGATCCTGGAAATGCAGGAAGACTTAGTTCAGCTACGCCAGGGAGTAGCTCAGGCGATCGCGGCTCAAAAACGCACCGAGAAACAATATAATGACGCTCAAAATGAAATAAACAAGTGGCAACGTAACGCTCAACTCGCCCTGCAAAAAGGTGATGAAAATCTGGCGCGTCAAGCCCTAGAGCGTAAAAAGACTTTTACCGAGTCAGGAAATGCTCTCAAAGCCAGCTTAGAACAGCAAACTGCTCAAGTCGAAAACCTCAAGCGTAACCTCATCCAGCTGGAAAGCAAAATTTCTGAAGCTAAGACGAAAAAAGAAATGCTCAAAGCTCGGATCACTGCTGCTAAAGCTCAAGAGCAGCTCGAAGGTATGGTACGCGGTATGAATACCTCTTCAGCGATGGCAGCATTTGAGCGCATGGAAGAAAAAGTCTTGATGCAAGAAGCCCGCGCCCAATCAGCTTCTGAGTTGGCTGGTGCTGATTTAGAGCATCAATTTGCGGCTTTGGAATCTAGCAGCGACATTGACGATGAATTGGCTGCTTTGAAAGCTTCCCTTGCTCCTGCAAATCCTCCAAATCAACAAGCACTACCACCCCAAGAATCTACCACTAACACGCAGCAAGCAAACACTCCTGCATCTAACAATGAAGTAGTTGATGCTGAGTTAGATGCGCTACGCAAGCAAATAGACCAGATGTAACACGTTGATCATACTTTTGAAATTTATCCCACACCTTTTTGGATGTGGGATTTTGCATCAAAGTGTTATTTATAACGCAAAGGGACGCAAAGTGAAGCGCACAGAGAAGTTTGTAGACGCGCTTTGCGCGGCTTCCCGAAGGGTGCGGAGGTTTCCTCCGTTAGCGTAAGATCCTCGCGATAGCGAGGCTCAAAGCTTCGGTGGGAACGCAGAGAATAGGTTTCATATATTTGTGTATTTGTCAATATGGATTTATTAAGAAATATAAATAGTTAATTGTCAGGAATAACTATTAAATATTGGCTATGGATGATTGACTACTTTGGGATACAGTAATTTTGTGTGTCAACTGATAACGATAACACCATTAGGAGACTGGAATGAGTAAGGGTGTCAAAACCATAACTGATGCTGAGTTTGAAACCGAAGTTTTGCAAGCCGAGGAGCCAGTATTAGTTTACTTTTGGGCTTCTTGGTGTGGTCCTTGTCAATTGATGAGTCCACTAGTGAACCTTGCTGCCAATACTTATAGCGATCGCTTAAAAGTAGTAAAAATGGAAATCGATCCCAATCCACTTACTGTTAAGCAATATCAGGTAGAAGGAGTTCCAGCCCTCAGGCTTATTCAAGGTAACAATGTCTTGGCATCTGCTGAAGGAGTGATGGGTAAGGAGAAATTAATTAGTCTCCTAGATACTCACTTAAACTAGTCATTGGTCATTAGTCATTAGTCATTAGTATTTTAGACAAATGACGATGACAAAGGACAAAAACTTAGATGGAATTTGCAAAACGTTTACAACCCCTACAATCGAATGTATTCGCTGAGATGGATAAAGCTAAGGCTAAAGCTTTGGCTGCCGGACGGCAATTAATTGATTTATCTTTAGGATCTGCGGATCTGCCAGCCGCATCACATGTAGTAGATGCGATCGCCCAGTCTTTATATGATCACAGTACCCACGGCTACTTGTTATTTCATGGCACACAAGCCTTTCGTCAAGCTGCTGCCCAATGGTATGAGCAAAAATTTGGCATTGCTGTAGATCCAGAAACAGAAGTGCTACCACTGATCGGTTCTCAGGAAGGCACTGCCCATTTACCTTTGGCAGTCCTAAACCCAGGAGATTTTGCTCTGTTACTCGATCCGGGTTATCCTTCCCATGCTGGCGGAGTTTACTTAGCTAGTGGTCAAATTTACCCAATGCCGCTACGAGCAGAAAATGATTTTTTACCAGTATTTACTGACATTCCCGCGCCTGTGTTGGCACAAGCACGGATGATGGTGTTAAGCTATCCACACAATCCTACCAGCGCGATCGCCCCATTCTCTTTCTTTGAAGAAGCTGTCGCCTTTTGTCAGCAGCACAACCTCATCCTAGTTCACGATTTCCCCTACGTAGATTTAGTTTTCAATGAGACAGATAAAGAAAAGCAACAAAATAATTATTCTTCACACTCCCCCTACTCTCCCCACTCCCCCACTTCTTCCCTCGCCCCCTCTATTCTCCAAGCAGATCCACAAAAAACCGTCTCAATAGAATTTTTTACTCTTTCCAAGTCCTACAACATGGGTGGCTTTCGGATTGGCTATGCAATTGGCAATTCTGAGTTGATTAATGCTTTGCGTCAAGTGAAAGCAGCAGTTGATTTTAACCAATATCGTGGTATTTTAAACGGTGCGATCGCTGCTTTAGTTGGACCACAAGATATAGTTAAAACTTCTGTTGATAAATTTCGTCAGCGTCGGGATACTTTTGTTAATGCTTTACATCGCATTGATTGGCAGGTTCCTATACCCAAAGCCACAATGTACGTTTGGGCAAAGTTACCAAAAGTGTGGAGTCAAAATTCTATGGAATTTTGTACTCAACTAGTTGAAAAAACGGGAGTGGCAGTTTCTCCTGGTGCAGGTTTCGGCAAATTTGGAGAAGGCTATGTCCGGTTTGCCTTAGTACATGAACCACCTATATTAGAAACTGCTGTAAGTAGAATTATTGAATTCTCTAGCTAATTTTATTCTCCAAATTGCCATGCTGCTTGAAAAAACTCTTGCTCACACAACATAGCATAGCGATAAGTCGAGTGGACTCGAGTAGAAGTAGTTGCGAAACGATCTACTAGACTTTCTAACTGTTGCACTAATGGCTGAAAATCTGAGCTACTATAAGTACGAATCCAGTCTGCGTATTGATTTTCGCCAATGCCATCTTCAGCTAATTTTTCTCCCAAAAAAGCATATAGACGCATACAGGGAGACATAGCAGCCGCAGTTAAACCTACATCTCCACCCCAAGCAGTGGCTAGCAAAAAGTCTGTATAGTGACGTGTTGCTGCGCCTGGTTGTACAGAACGCAAATCAACTCCCCACTCAGCAGCATAGCCTTCATGCAGCCGTAATTCTTGCAGTATACCACCAGCTAAATCATGAAATGTCATAAATGCTTCCCAATCAGGTGCTTTCGCTGCAGCGATACTGTAAGCACGGGCAAAAGCTTCTAAGAAAAAAGCATCTTGCCCGATATAGTAGGCAAATTTCATTGATGGCAGCGTACCATAACCAATCCCTTCGACAAAAGGATGTAGTAAACAAGCTTGTGCTATATCTTGATTTGCTTCCCACAATTGGTTGGAAATAGTCATTTGTTGGTAGTTGGTAGTTAGTGGTTAGTAGGTAGAGACGCGAGGAACATCGCGTCTGTACATTAGTAGTTAGTGGTTAGTTGTTTACTACTCCTCACACCCCACCCTACGGGAAGCCGCGCAAAGCGCGTCTACACACCCCTCACACTCCCCATATCCCCACCTCCCTATCTACTTAAAAAGGCAGAAACTGAAGCAACAGTGAAGTCACACTTCCAAAAAAGTCCATAAAACTGGGTTTACCAGGATCTAACTTTGCTGTTTGGGGTGTTTGCAGTTGTTTAATAAAAGCTTGTGCTGTTTGTATTCCATCACCATTGTTTTGATTAGTAAACAATTTTTCTGCCGCTTGGGCGTCTTGAAAAGCACCTTGTCTATCAAAAAGTTGATAACGAGCAACAGCACGAGCCAAATAAGCAGCAGCATAATCTGATTGCAGTGCGATCGCTTGATTAAAATATTCTAACGCTCGTTGTTGATTACCTTTTTGCGCTTCTGCAACACCCCAAGCATAAAATTCCTCTGGTTTGGCAATTTGTAATGGAATACCATAAGCGCCTTGCAAGTTAGCGCCGTTGAAATTCACGCCAGTCAAATCTGCATTGACTAGATAAGTATTTCTTAAGTCTGCACCTATGAGAATTGCCCCTGTCAGCTTAGTGCCACTTAGATTCACACCAAATAAACTAGCACCGCTTAAGTCTGCACCAGCTAAATCCGCACCACTTAAGTTAGCACGGCTGAGATTAGCACCACTAAGATTAGCTCCTTGAAGATTTGCCTTGCTCAAATCAGCCATTATCAACCCTGCACCGCTAAGGTCACAGTTTTGACACTGCTTAGTGGCTAACAACTGTCTGATGTGTTCTGAATTTGCAGCTAATACAGTTTGATGAAAGGTGATTGAAGCTGTCAATGTGGCTATAGCTAGGATTTGGCTTTTCATACTGGTGTGCAATATTTGTTACTTATAATCAATACTCAACCTTACCGTAGATACATTTATACTTCAGGTGAGTTTTTCCGGCCAACCCTAGTTTTGGAATAAAACCTCACCCCGTCTTATCAGACACCCCTCTCTTTGCCAAGGAGAGGGGTTAGGGGTGAGGTTTTTCATGCATTACCCGATGGATCAGCAGCATGAACTAAATCTGGCTGTTCTTCACTGGCTGGAATTTGAATTACCTGTTCGCTTGTTGGTCTTGTTTGTTCTCTAAACTCGCGCAGTTCCACAGGTTTAGCTGTTTGTGCCGATGCGATAATAGCACGAATGATGCGAACATCTGCTAAACCTTCCTCTCCTGATGGTTCTGGATCTTTGTTATTCAGTATGCAGTCTGAGAAGTAAACAATTTCAGCAGCAAACTGATCACCAGCAGGATAAGATTGCTCTTGAGTCTGGTTATCTATAGTAATTTGTTGATTTAGTTCTCCTTGATAGGAGTATGCAGAATCCATCCGTAAATCGCCTTTTGTTCCTAATATCTGAAAAGTAGAGACTGGTGCAACACCAAAACTAGAAGTAAAAGATGCCAATTTATTGTTAGGAAAACGCATAATAGCGCTAGTCATTTCGTCAACTTCCTCAAAGCGCTTCTCACCGTTATTCGCACAAAAGGCAACTACTTCTGTAGGTTCATCCTGGAACAAATAACGAGCAGCATTTATGCAATAAACACCCATGTCATAGACTGTACCGCCACCATTAGAAATTGGCTCTAAGCGTACATTACCTTCAGCTACTTGCTGAGAAAAAACAGAGTTAAAAATGCGCGGTTCACCTATTTTCCCAGAATTAACAATTTCTACTGCCTGCATATTGGCTTTATCAAAGTGCAAGCGATAGGCAATCATTAGCTTGACATTATTATGACGACAAGCACGAATCATTTCTTCACATTCTAGTTCTGTTACTGCCATCGGCTTTTCGCAAAGTACATGTACTCCGGCATTGGCTGCTTTGACAGTATATTCACAATGCAGATGATTAGGTAGAGCAATGTAAACTGCATCTGCTGCACCACTTCTGAGAAATGCTTCGTATTCTTCGTAGGTAAAAACGGGAACATTATACTTTTCACCTAGTTCGTGACGCTTGACTAAGTCGTCGGAAAATAATGCTATTAATTCCGAATTATCTGCATTTGCAAAAGCAGGTAAGACTGTTTCTTGAGCAATCCAACCTAGTCCAATTACTGCATAACGTACTTTACTGTTTTTCTGGTTTTGAACAGATGTCATTATCCTTTCCTCCGCTTGAATAGCTTTATTAATAGGTAGTGAAATTTCTATAAAAACACTCAGCATGCCTCTGCGTTTAAAAACGCTACTATTCTACGCAAATGTATTCTGATTTAACAGGATACTTATTTTGTAGAGTTTTACATATTCACAAAGACATAGTAATTCTTAAATTTGTAGGGTGCGTTAAACCAGGGCATCATGCATTAAAAATATATAATGCAAGTGCATTTTCATTTATTTTTTTCCTTTCAATACCAATATAGTGCCGCTACACAACGGTAGTAAAACGGGAGGAACATCCATTACTCTTTTTACCTCCCCATTAATACTTTATTTATAAATAGCCTTTAACTGAATTGAATGAGAACAGCTTTAGATAAAGACTCAAAATAATCTTACTCTTCCTCTCCTTTGGAAACAGTGAGGAAGAGAGACATTGATAATATCTAAAGCTGTTTTTATGTTTAGTTAATATTTGTTTATACCCAACCATCAACAATGAATTTATCGTTGATGCTAAACAAACTACCACCAAACTCTATTACCTTCTTCGTCTACTCTTGCTTGCCGAATCACATCAGAAATTTCTTCTGCATCCTTAACATGGTGAAGTGCCTTTTTTTCACCATCTGGTTCTTCGACTACAAAGTAGGTAGGTACTGTAATGTGGTCTCCTGTGATGTCAGGAGAATCTACAGCCACCTGTTGACTTTTTTCTTCGATTGTTTGAGGTTCATCGGCAATGCGATCGCCTGGATTTGCTGTTAAATTTCTTTCCTTGACGTTTGGCTCTTCCTGGGAATGCCAATCTTCACTTACTGGTTGATTGATTTGATTTTCTTGTTGGTCTTTCATAGTAAAATTTTTTGTGTTTTTTATTGATTTCGTTACTATGACCACTCTAGTCAATCAAAATCTTGATTTGCTCCTTCGCCAGGAGTAATCTCAGTTTATGTACATTGATATAAATATTGGAGTCTGTAGTTAATAGATAATGACTTGTTGCTCTTTATTGCTGGATTTTTTTCAACAAGTATAAACTACTCACTACTACACAGACTAATTTAGCTTATGATAGTTAGAGACTGGGATCATGAAATATTTAGCAAAACCAGTCCCTACTAACCAGTAATTACTAATCTAGTTTTGAATACACATCAATAATAAAGAATATCTATCATCCTTCTTAGGATAGAAGATTTTGTCATAAAATCTAATTCATTAAGAGATAAATTTAGTTAAAATTTTGTATATTTTTCCAATTGGATAAAAAATGCCAGATTTTGAGCAGTCTCTACAACCATTGGCTGATGGCAAGCTGTCTTGGCAGCAGCAAGTTTCGCAACAATTCACGCCTGCGATGACCACAGATCAAGAACAAGCAATGGTGCTTCAGCTTGCGGATGGTCGCATCCAGGCTTGTAATCCGGAGTCGGAGCGGATTTTGGGACTAACGGCAGAGCAGTTCATTGGGCGTAATTGGCTGGATGCACCTTGGCAAGCCATTAGTGTAGATGGTTCTCCTTTTTCTAAGGAAAATCATCCATTTATGGTTGCCCTAACCACAGGTAAAGCCTGTTTGGATATTGTGATGGGATTGTATCAGCCGCATGGTAAGCTTGTCTGGCTACTTGTGAACTCACAACCTTTGTTCTTACCAGGAGCAACTAAACCTTATAGTATTGTCACAACTTTTAGTGAGATTACAGTCATATCAAATCTAGAATCGGTTTTTGATGTGAATGAAGTTGCTTTAGCAACAGCCTTAAGAGACAGTCCAAATTTAATTCAAAGAATTGTTAGTAGTAGCTCAGGTGCGCTGTATCTTTATGATTTAGTTGAGCAGCGTGTCATCTATATTAATCATCAAGTTACTCAAATTCTTGGTTACACCCAACAAGAAATTCAATCAACAGGGCTGCAATCACTTTTGCAACGAATGTACCCTGAAGATATTGCTCGACTTCCTGCTCATTATCATCGCCTCAACTCTGTTCCTGATGGTGAAGTAGTTAGCTTTGAATTTCAATATCGACATGCAAACGGTGAATGGCGTTGGTTACGTTGTCATGATACGGTATTACGGAGAACAGCCGCAGGTTTATCGCAGCGCATATTGGGTTTCTGTGAAGATTTTACAGAGCGACGGCGTACAGAGACTGCCTTACGGCAAAGTAATGAACGGTTTGAACTCGCTGCTGCTGCTGCGAATTGCCTAATTTACGATTGGGATAGAAAAAGTGATTCTGTAAACAGAACTCAAGGTTTAACTGAGCTTTTAGGTTACACGTTAGACGAAGTTGAACCAACCTCAGCATGGTGGCGATCGCATATTCATCCTGATGATCTCCAACAAGTGGAACAGGAGCTTACAGAAAGTCTAGCCCAAGGAGACCGTTTTTGCACTCAGTATCGAGTCCGTCATCAGGATGGTCATTATCTGTGGGTAGAAGATCGAGGATTAGGAGTACGAGACCATAATCATCAGATTATTAGAGTAGTTGGCATCACTACTGATATCAGCGATCGCAAACAAACAGAAGCAGACTTACGTGAAGGTGAAGAACGCATTCGCCTAGCCACCGCAGCAGCAGAGTTAGGAATGTGGTTTTGGGATCTCACCACCGACGAAGTAATTTGGACTGCCAAATGTAAGCAACTGTTTGGACTACCTGCCAATACAGAAATGAGCTATGAAGTGTTTTTGAATTGTCTGCATCCAGATGATCGCCAACCTACCCATGAAGCAATTAGACAAACTCTTCAAGGTAAGGTTGATTATGATGTCGAGTTCCGTGTAATTTGGCCTAACAATAGTATACATTGGATTGCAGCCAAAGGTCGCTGCTTGTACGATTACACAGGTAAAGCAGTGCAGATGATGGGTACTACCCAAGATATTACCGAGCGCAAACACACAGAAGAAGCCTTGCGTCAAAGCGAAGAACGCTACAGAATGCTGAGTGAAGGCATTCCCGAAATGGTTTGGACAACTAATGCTCAAGGTTTGAATGATTATACAAATCAGCGCTGGTGTGAATATTCAGGGTTAACTCTAGAAGAAACTGTGGGAACTGGTTGGCAGCAAGTACTACATCCAGATGACTTAGAATCTACTAACCAACGCTGGCAGGAATCTTTGCAAACAGGAATTCCCTTTGAGAACGAACAGCGCTTCAAAAGAGCTAGTGACGGTACCTATCGTTGGCATTTAGTTAGAGCTTATCCCCTCACAGACAATCAAGGAAACATTATTAAATGGTTTGGCACTTGTACCGATATTCACGACCAAAAACAAATAGAACAACAACGCGCTTACCTGTTAGAGTTGGAACAAGCAGCCCGTGCAGAAGCAGAAGCTGCTAACCGTGTCAAAGATCAGTTTCTAGCCATTCTTTCTCACGAATTGCGATCGCCCCTCAACCCTATTCTTGGTTGGACAAAATTACTCAGAAATCGCAAGTTAGATCCAACAGCCACAGATCGTGCCTTAGATACGATTGAACGCAATGCCAAGTTACAAATTCAACTAATTGATGACTTACTAGATGTTTCTCGCATTCTCCGAGGGAAACTCAGCCTCAATTTAGCCATAGTCAATTTGACAACAGTAATTGATGCGGCATTAGAAACTGTGCAACTAGCTGCACAAACCAAAAAAATTCAACTTGAGTATATACCTCCAGAAGGAGAGGAGACGGGGACACAGGGGACAAGGGAGATAAGGGAGACAAAGGGGAATGTAGGTAAAAATTTCTCCGCCTCTTCCATACTCGTTCAAGGTGACTCAAATCGCTTGCAGCAAGTCGTTGGCAATTTACTTTCCAATGCGATTAAATTTACACCTAGTGGCGGTAGGGTAGAAGTGCGCCTAGAAGTAGTCAAAGATGGGGAACTCGGGGCCCCCACGACCGACAGGGAGTGGGGATTAGGGGCAATGGGGAGATTGGGAACTCGGGGCCCCCATGAGCGATTGCCGAAAGGGTCCCCTGGCATAAAGAAAGAGGCGTTGGGGATTAGGGGCAATGGGGAGAAAGTAGAATCAAACTCTCCCCACCACCCCACCACCCCACCACCCCATCACAAAAACCGCTACGCCCAAATCACAGTCACAGACACAGGTATGGGTATTTCTTCAGAATTTCTACCCCACGTATTTGAATACTTTCGCCAAGCAGATAGCAGTACCACCAGAAAATTTGGTGGATTAGGATTAGGACTAGCAATAGTCCGCCATTTAGTGGAATTGCATGGCGGTGTCGTCACTGCTGATAGCCCAGGAGAAGGACAAGGAGCCACATTTACTGTAAGATTGCCCCTCATAGAACAACAAGGGGAAGGTGGGGAGAAAGACACAGAACAACAATCAGATAAATTTACCTCCTCCTACCTGGCGGGACTACGGATACTAGTAGTTGATGATGATCTAGATACACGCAATTTTCTTGACTATTGTTTAAAAGAGTATGGAGCAACAGTAACTGTTGTCAGTTCAGCAAACCAAGCTCTCACAGCCTTAGCACAATCGCAGCATGACTTATTAATTAGTGATATCGGGATGCCTGAGGTAGACGGCTACACTTTGATAGAGCAAATTAGAACTGTGGCTTCTGAACAGGGCGGAAATATCCCAGCGATCGCTTTAACTGCCTATGCTGGAGATAGCGATCGCTCCCGACTATTAGCAGCAGGTTTCCAAACCCACATTGCCAAACCAGTCGATACAGATCAATTATTGTTAGCGATCGCAGATTTATGTGGCAAAAGAAATAATTAAGTAACACTCATGAACTGCATAAACCAAAATGAACGAAAAACCTCACCCCTAGCTCCTCTCCTTGCAAAGGAGAGGGGTAGTCTTTCTGGATAGGATGAGGTTACTTTCAAGTCAGCTATTCATGAGAAAATATCACAACAAAGGATGAAAATTGTTTCTGCCTTCTGCTCCCTGCGTTTATTCTTGACTTTTATGCTTAACTGTGCTAGCTTTACGCTGATCAGATAAATAAAATATCAAAGTCATAAGCGTGAACATATCTCATTTACAAAAAAAACCGCGTGTCTTATCTTGGCAAGCGGTTTTCTCGCTATTAATGTTTGTGTTCATGTACCTACCAATCTTAGTATTGGCTTTTTATAGCTTCAATAAATCACCTTACAGTGCCACCTGGCAAGGCTTCACCCTAGATTGGTATCGCCAACTATTTAATGATCAGCGAATTATATTGGCTTTAAAAAATAGTTTAATAGTTGCCTTCAGTGCTGTAGGTATATCAGCAGTACTGGGAACTTTAATGGCGGTGGGGTTAGCACGCTATCAATTTCCAGGGAAAGCCTTGTATCGCGGTATTTCTTACCTACCATTGATTATTCCCGATATTGCGATCGCAGTTGCGACTTTGGTGTTTCTCGCAGCAGTTGCGATTCCCCTACTTGGCATTTCTTTGAGTATATGGACTATTGTCGCAGCTCACGTAGTATTTTGTCTGGCTTACATTAGTCTAGTTGTTTCAGCGAGATTGACTAACTTAGATCCCCATTTAGAAGAAGCCGCCTTAGATTTAGGAGCAACACCAGCGCAGGCTTTTATCAAAGTGTTATTACCTCAATTAATGCCTGGTATTATCGCAGGTTGTTTGTTAGCATTTGTCTTGAGTTTGGATGACTTTCTCATCGCCACATTTACTGCTGGTAGTGGTTCCAACACTCTACCAATGGAAATTTTCAGTCGTATTAGAACAGGAGTAAAACCCGATATTAACGCTCTCAGCGTCATTCTAATTGTAATCTCTGCAACAGTCGCTTTAATCGCCGAATTAATCCGTGCTTCTTCACAAAGAAAGAGCCAATAGTCAATGGTCAATTGTCATTAGTCACTATTTATTCTCCTCACACTCCTCACCTCCCCATCCCCCACTCCCCACCTCCCCAACACTGGCGCTTGACAAGAGCGATCGCTTCCGCTATTATCCTCTTCAGAATGGAAAACTGTGCGCTCATATTTATTTATATTTAAAAAGTTCTAAAGTACAGGTAAACAAATAAATAAAGGATTTCTTCATCTGTATCATCTTCTGTACGAGCAATATTACAGATGAACTAATACTCATGCTTATTTGTCCACATATCTGTTTTCGATATAGATAGTATTGGGCCTGCTCTCGAAAAGATGTAATCCCTGGCTCGGCTATGCAAATCTGCCAAAATCCCAATTGCTCAAATCCCTTCAATGCTGATGAAAATAGGTTTTGCATTAGTTGCGGACAAAGCAACTTTGGTGAATTATTACGTAACCGCTACCACGTATCGAGATTATTAGGCGAAGGCGGGTTTAGCAGAACTTATGCAGCAGAAGACATTGATAGACTCAATGCTCCCTGCGTTATCAAGCAATTTTTTCCACAAGTTCATGGTACATCTGAACGCACTAAAGCAGCAGAATTATTCAAAGAAGAAGCTTTCCGACTATATGAACTAGGAGAAAATCATCTACAAATTCCAAGATTATTGGCTTACTTTGAACAAGGTACAAGCTTGTATTTAGTACAAGAATTTATTCAAGGACAGACTCTTTTTACAGAAGTTATTCAACAATCTTTTACCGAAGAAAAAATCCGAGAACTTTTAGCTGACTTATTACCAGTTTTAGAATTTATCCATTCACGTAACGTCATTCATCGTGATATCAAGCCAGAAAATATTATTCGCCGTCAAAGCGATGGCAAACTAGTATTAATTGATTTTGGTGGCGCTAAACAAGTTACACAAACAAGCTTAGCTAGACAAGCTACAGTTCTTTATACACTGGGTTATGCACCTAGTGAACAAATGGCAGGCTTTGCTTGTCATGCCAGTGATTTGTATGCTTTAGGAGTGACTTGTGCGCGCCTAATCACTGGATGTTTACCTATACGAGATGCTTATGGTCAAATTCATGACCGCCTCTTTGATCCTATGAGTTGTAAATGGTTATGGCGGCAAATTCTCGAAGAAAAAGGGATTACTGTCAGCGAAGATTTAGGAAATATTTTAGATAAATTACTGAAACATTTAGCCTCAGAAAGATATCAATCAGCAGCAGAAGTTCTCAAAGATTTAAATCCCCAAAAATCATCTTTCTCATTACCTGTTGTATCTACAACATCACCAACTTTCACGCCACACCAAACCCAATTATTGACAACAATACCACAATCAGTAACACCAGGATTTCCTACTTTAGAAGTTTTTGAATTTGATACAGTAACGGTAGACTCTACAGGCAGGGAAATTAAGCGTGATTATCGCACCGCCAACTACTATACAGAAGATTTGGGTAATGGGGTAACAATGGAAATGGTAGCTATCCCAGGCGGTTATTTCTTAATGGGTGCAACTGAAGAAGAAGGAGATGCTGATGAACGTCCGCAACATCAAGTTACCGTCGAACCCTTTTTTATAGGGAAATATCCTGTCACACAAGCACAGTGGAAAGCAGTTGCAGCTTTACCTAAAGTCAAACAATCTTTAAATCCTTACCCATCAAAATTCAAGGGTGCTAATCGACCAGTAGAAAATGTATCATGGCACGAAGCAGTAGAATTTTGTGCGCGCTTGTGGAAAAAAACAAGGCGACATTATCGCTTACCCAGCGAAGCCGAATGGGAATATGCTTGTCGTGCAGGTACAACAACACCTTTCCATTTTGGTGAAACAATTACCTCTGAGTTAGCTAATTGCAGTAGCGGCGAATCTTCAGAAATCAAAAGTAAATATCGCAAAGAAACAACACCAGTGGGTAGTTTTGGTGTGGCAAATGCCTTTGGCCTATACGATATGCATGGGCTAGTCTGGGAATGGTGTGCTGATCCTTGGCATAAAAATTATGATGGCGCTCCTACAGATGGAACAGTATGGGAAGTCGGTGGAGATATGCACCGTCGAGTGTTGCGGGGTGGTTCTTGGAGTTTTAGTCCAGAACTTTGCCGTAGCGCCAGTCGCAGCTGGAACGAAGCAGATGGGGGATTACGGATATGTGGTTTTCGGGTTGTAGCAACTTCTTTTGGATAGATTCCTTAAAAGCGCACCACTAGCAGTAATCACCATCTGCTAACTGATAACTGTTAACTGTTAACTGATTTCATCAGCCTCCTCTACGTAATTCAAAAAATCACCTGGTTGGGCGTTTAATTTTTTACAAATAACTTCAACGCTTCCTCTATCTGGATAAATACTTCTATCCCTCCAAAGCCTAAATGCAGTTGCTCTTGGCAGTCCAGTGATTTGCCAAAACTTGTTGGCGCTAGGAATGCCTTTTTCTTTGCCAAATTCTTGAATTCTGTTGATTAGTCCCATTTCAAAAGACTACTCCAAATACAATATTTTTTTAATAGAAGCTAATGATACGTGTTATTAAATGGGATTAAATAGTAATAGAGAAGGGCGATCGCACGACCAAGTACCCTCGCCCCCCTCTGTTCCTAAACATACACTCAGGACATTTCCATCAACATACATTTAGGACACTTCCATAATGCCACAACTTATTCTCTGTCAAACATTTACCAAAGGATTAATAAATCTAGCTTACATTCGTCAAGTTGATTTTCGCAATTTATCTAGTCAAAATCGCTCTCAGTATACCTGCTTTATCACTTGGAGTAACGGCGAAAAAGAAATCTTTATTGACAAACATGCTCAAGCGATCGCCCAAACACTAAGAAAAGTCACAAAACGAATTTAAATCTTTATCCAGGGTGGGCATTGCCCACCCTACATAATATTAGAGAAATATTTGTTACAAATGACCAATGACCAATGACAATTGACCCATGATCAATTGGAAAAACCTACTCGACCTCTTTCTCCAATCTAATTGTCCTTTGTGCCAACGTTCCACCTCCCAAGAACTATGTCCTAACTGTATTCGTCAACTGGAAAAATGTCATAATCCCAACACCCACTCTCTGCCGATATTTGCTTGGGGTACATATAGCGGTATCCTCAAACGAGCGATCGCTACAATGAAATACGAGAATCACCCGGAAATAGCTCGTGTGTTGGGTCAATTATTAGCACAAGCATGGCTATCACATCACGAGTGCGATCATACTTTAGTAGTTGTCCCAATCCCACTTCACGCCCACAAGCTCAAGCAACGCGGCTATAATCAAGCTGCACTTATAGCTCAAAGCTTTTGCGAAGTAACCGGATTACAATTAAAAAAACATGGCTTAGAAAGAATTAAACTAACTCAAGCACAGTTTGACTTATCTGCATCAGAACGAGAAGACAATTTAAATGAAGCCTTTGGATTAGGGAAAGACCTTTGTCTGCGTCCAAAAACTCCAGTGCTACTAATAGATGATATTTACACTACAGGTGCAACTGCCAGGTCTGCTATGCAAACACTTCATGAAAGTGGGATAGCTGTTTATGGTTTATTAGCAGTTGCAATCACTGTGAAATCAGTAAACAACAAACATTTATCACCCTGATAACTGATAACTGATAACTGATAATTGAATCATACGTGGGCAAGCTGTGCCAGAGACAACTATAATTGAGCCAATCACGCTTAGTTTGTGGGAAAACTTTTAGGGATGAGAAGTCAGGCTTTTGTAGTAAGTTTAAAACAGATCGCTTTCATTCCTGCCTCTTTGCTGGTAATTGGTGTAAGTTCAACAGCAGCTTTTGCTCAACTTAATAAGTTGTATAACCCAATTCCTCTACCTGGCAGTTATGAAGTTTCCGATACGCTGTCAGAAAAAGATATTCCCACAGGTCAAGGTGGATTTGCCCGTGATTATATGGTGACTCTGAAAAAGGGTGATAATCTAGCGGTTGATCTTAGTTCTGAAAGCTTTGACAGTATTGTCACTTTACTGGCTCCAGACGGCACGACAGTAGCAGAAAATGATGACGGGCCTGATGGTAGCAGTAATTCCTTGTTATTTACTCGCATTACAGAACCTGGAACGTACATTGTTCGCGTCCGGTCTTTTGGCGAAACTGGAGTAGGGGCTTTTAAACTCAAAGTAACGCGATTGCAACCAGTCAAATAATTTAGGATTTCGATTTCAGCCTCTAACTAGTAATCTACGTCATTAGTTCTTAGGGATTGCGAGGGGCCAGATCCCTGACTTTTTAAAAAAAGTCGGGGATCTCGTGGGTCATCATAATTCATGCAATAGACCACTAGCGTCACTCGCGCCAGCAAAATATATAACAAAAATTTACTTGATTTGTGTCTACCGTTATTTTGGTTGCTACAAATGACTTTTACTTATCATCGCACTGTTCGCTTTCAAGATACTGATGCTGCTGGAGTAGTTTATTTTGCCAACGTTTTAAGTATTTGTCACGAAGCTTATGAAGAATCTTTAGAAGCATCTGGTATTAATCTTAAGGAGTTTTTTAGTAATCCACCAGTAGCTTTTCCGATTGTTCATGCTAATGTTGACTTTTTTCGTCCAATGTTTTGTGGTGATAAATTAATCGTTAGTTTAATGCCACAAAAACTGAGTGTTGAAAAATTTGAAATCAATTACGAAATTGCAGTAGCAGATGTAATGGTAGCGAAGGCGTTTACTAGGCATGTTTGCATTGATGTCAGCAGCAGACAAAAAACAGATTTACCTCAGCAGATGATTGAATGGTTGGAAGTAAATGCGCCAGACGCACAGAAGGCAGAGAGAAGAAAATCCAGAGAAGCGATTTGAAAAATTAAAATCCTCACGTAGAAAAACTCTGCGTCCCTCTGCGTTTAAAAATCCTATCTAAAGCTATTTCCTGTAACTGCTGGCGGTTGATTTTACCCTGAGAGTTGCGAGGTAAATTTTCCACAGAAATCCAGTGTTTAGGAAGTTTATATTTGCTAAGTTTATCTTTGAGGAAATTTTGAATTTCTGTTACAGAGTAATTTAAATTTTTAGGAACATAAATAGCTGTTACAGCTTGTCCCCAATATTGATCTGGAATACCCACGACGCAAACATCACTTACCATTGCAGTTGCTTTGATTGCTGATTCTATTTCTGTGGGGTAGACATTTTCTCCACCTGTAATGATTTTGTCGCTGTTACGTCCTACTATATTTAAATAACCTTTGTTATCTATAAAACCGATATCATCTGTAGTAAAACTATTGGCTAGAGGCTGGTGGTTAGCAGTTAGGGGATAATAACCAAGGGCTAAAGATTCTGCTTTAATAGTGATATTTCCTGTTTGGTTAGTATTTAAAATATCACCTTTGTCATTGCAAATTATAACTTTAGCATGAGGAAGAATTTGGCCACTATTAACTTTACCATTGAGAAAATCATCTGGTTTGAGTGTGGCAATTTGAGAAGCAGTTTCTGTCATACCATAGGTAAGAGCTAAGCGGATTTGATAATATCTCGCTTTTTCTAAAATTTCATCCCAAGCTGGCGCACCCCCTAAAAGGACAGTTTGAAATTGAGACAGCCATGTTGTTAAATCTGAGTTTTGCAGCAAGCTTTGTAGCTGAGTTGGTACTAAAGATATAAAAAATTCTGCTGCTTCAAATTGATTGAATTGATACTCTGCTAATTCTTTAAAAGGCGAAATTACCAATTTACCACCAGTGGTAAAACAACGCATAAATTGCATTAAACCACTGACATGATATAAAGGTAATACACAAAAGGAATTGACTTTTGGTAGCTGAAAATATTCTGTAAATCCGCGTACAGAAGCTGTTAGAGTTTCCCAGGTATGAACTGCAAATTTAATCTTACCTGATGAACCTCCGGTGGGAACCATGATAGTTGGGTAATTGGTAATTGGTAATTGGTAATTGCTTTTATTATTATCTGTTACCACTTCCCTATTACTTATTCCCCAAATAATATCTGACTGGACTAAATCAAATACTTGTTGCCATTCCTGTTTTACCCAATTAGGATTACAAAGAAAAACAGGACACCTAGCAGTAACAGCAGCGATCAAACCGGCTAAAAATCGTACGGGTTCGCGTTCAGCTAAAATGATTTTTGGCTGTGTTTGGCATTGGGAAAATTGCGTTAATTCTATATAACATTGTTCAGTTAACTGTGCAAGTTCATCACAGCGATCGCACACCAAAGTAAAATTTCCTAAAAACTCCATTTGTGGTTGGTTGTTGATGGTTGGTTGTTGATGGCTGGTTGTTAGTAGTTAGTGGTTAGTAGTTGGTTATTCGTTAATACTCCTCACACTCCCCCTACTCCTTACACTCCCCCCACCTCCCCACCTCCCCAATCCCCTCTTCCTCAACAAAATAATGATCAATACCAAAACCCATCGCCCGGTTGTGTCTGGATAATTCTACTGCTATTTGCAGGGCTGCTTTTCTGCCAATTGCAGTTTCAAATACAGAAGAAAATACCATATCAATTTCATGCTGCTGGCAAAATTGACGTAGGCGAAATGGAGAACCGACAATTCCTGGCTTAATGACGAAAATCCCTCGCCAACCTTGTTGAAAGCAGTACTTTAGCTGTAGGAGTGTAGCAACAGACTCATCTAAAGCGATCGCTGTTTGATAGCGTTGACTCAACTCCAGCATTAGCGGAAATTGATCTACAGATAAGGGTTGTTCGAGAAATTCAATATTGACTTTGCGGCGATCACAACTCTCCAACCACAACTTTGCTTCCTCTTGGTTCAATCCACCATTAGCATCTAATCGCAGTTTCACAGAGGCTGGTAAATTTTGCGTGAGTAAATCTAAAATTTTGAGTTCAACAGGCGTAGGATAAACCCCGATTTTCCACTTAAAAGTAGAGTACCCTTGCTGCCACAAATTTTCCCACGCTTGTAGTGCTGCTTCTCCTGCGGGTAGTAAGGCGCTGTAGGTGAGGGGAGTGGGGGGATGGGGGGATGGGGTGTAGACGCGCCTTCTTCGGCTTCCCGTAGGGTAGGGGTGATGGGGAGAAAGAAGAATTCTTTTATCTCCCACTATCCTACTTTTCCACTCTTTCATTTCCCAAAGTGCTGATTCAAATCCAAATTGACAAGCTGGTAGTTGATCGGGGATGGAAAAAATTGTTTCCTGTGTAATTTCTTTTGGTAGGTGACAACAAAAATCCCAAGCCTGTGCTAAGGATTCGGAACCAAACCAGCTAATCGGCGCTATTTCTCCCCAACCTACTTTGTTGGTTTCATTTATGAGGCGAAGAATAATACCTTCACGGATCTCCCAGATACCGTGACTGGTAGCAACTGGGCGTACAAATTTTCGTTGGTAAGGACGAAAGTCAAATTGATAATTTGTCATTTGTCATTTGTCATGGTCATTTGTCATTGCAAATGACCGTGATTTAAACCCCCAGATTCATCTGTGGTATCAATCCAAAATCCAAAATCCTGTTAGAGGATGACTAAGGACAATCACCACGAGTCCGTTTCAAACTCAAATCGCGTTGTCAAAGCACAAATCCCACACCAAACAGCAAGCAACACCAAAAATGCACGGCGACGGCGATAAATTTACAGTTACTAACTTGTTCTGGGTTGTGATGATTTTGTTGAACGTGGCGACATAACTTGATCGCGAAGGGTAAACTCACCCAACTCAGTAATGTCCATGCGGGAAAAACTGCTGCAAGTACAAATACCAAGGTGAAGATGTAAATGCTAGCAGTAAACCAGCTAAGGAGTTGTGCGCCTCTTTGAGTTCCCAGACGAACAATAGGCGATCGCTTCCCTGCGGCTAAATCGTCTTTCACCTGGTGAAAGTGCGAACAGTACAAAATTAAAGTTGTGGCGATACCAACAATTGCTGAAGCTGCTAAATTCTGTATTGACCAACTTTGAGTTTGGCTGTAGTATACTGCCGCCATGCCGATTGGCCCAAAGGCAAAAAAGCATAGGATTTCCCCCAAACCCTGGTATCCTAAACGAAAGGGAGGCCCTTGGTAAACGTAGCCCAAAGCACAACAGACCAGAATTAACCCAATTACAGTCCAGTCATGTTGCCACCAAGCGATCGCTAGTATTCCCAGCAAGCCTAAACATAAAAATATATTTCCTAACCAAAATATTAATAGTTTGTTACCTGTTAAGTTCACTAAAGAATGATGTTTATTTTGATCAATTCCTGTCTCAGAATCAAAGACATCATTGCTGAGGTTTTCCCATGCCAAAATTAAAATTGCCGCAGCTAAGAAAACAGAAAAAACAGTCCAATTCCAAATTTTAGTTTCCGCAAATGCAACAGCCGTTCCTACCCAGATAGGCATAATTGCAACACTGTACATCGGCGGTTTTATTGCTGCCATCCATAATTTATTTTTGGCATTATTTTTGGGATATGAAATCAGATTTGTAGTCATCAGTCGCAGTTAATTATATTGTTAGCACTTTCTTCTGTCCAATATTTCTGGTTTTATCCAGGCTATCTACAGGTAACACCTCAAGAAAGATTTTTCTACGTTTGCGATTAATTCTTGCTAATGGCCACAATCTGCACCACAAAGCTAGACTATGCCACACATGGTATTGCAAAACCATAATTTGGCAGAGCCAACACGCTGGTGAAACAGCGACTGTTTGTGTTACCTGTAGAAATACGACCATGATTTATCACTGTTTAGGAAGATTACTTCAAAAAAATTTACTATTTTTAGATCCATGACAGTTTCACCATGTGCCGCTGACTTTTGTGTATATAATAGGGAACTATACCAATTTCTTGTTGCTGCTCAGCGGAAGAGTATCAAAAATAATTCCACTCAAATTGCCAGTATTTCGCTAGAAATTAACTTGGTTGACCCCTTAGTAGTACTTAATAAACTGGCACAACCACATCAATTAAATTTTTATTGGGAAAACCAGGGCAAAAAAGAAGCGATCGCTGCAATTGGTGCTGTAGCAAAATTACAAATAGAAGGAAAGGAAAGGTTTAGCAAATCTGAAGGATTTATCAAGTATTGTTTAAAAAATATAATTAATTTTGGCAACACAGAAAGAAGTTTTTCCAAACCACTATTTTTCTGTGGTTTTAGTTTTTTTGATATAAATAACCAAGAAAATTATCCATTTCCAGCAGCTACAGTTTTTCTTCCTCGTTGGCAAATATCTGTGAAAGAAGAATGCTGTATATTAGTTGCTAATTTTATCATCCATGCTGACGTTAATATTGAAAAAATCTTACAGAGTCTCTGGAGAAAAATTGAAATTATTCACTCTTGGGAATTTTATTCTCTTCACCAAGATTTTCAAGAGCCAAAGTTTAGTAAAAAATCCGTTGCTAATCCAGAAAAATTTAAACGTTCGGTATTGTCAGCATTAGAAACGATTCGCTCTACCCATATCAGTAAAATTGTGCTAGCAGATGCACTAGACGTTAGATCCAATACCCCATTTAATTTGTTTAATTCCTTGCATAACTTGCGACAGCTACATCCGAATTGTTATATTTTCTCAACAAGTAACGGCAAAGGACAAAACTTTATTGGTGCAAGTCCAGAACGTTTAATCTGTATTCACAACCAACAACTCATCACCGATGCTTTAGCGGGTAGCGCAGCACGGGGTAAAACACCTGCGGAAGATGCTACCAATGCTGATCGCCTACTCAACAGTGAAAAAGAAAGACACGAACATTCCCTAGTAATTGATTTTATTACTCAACGCCTCTCACAACTCGGTTTATTACCGCAAATATTACCGCCCCGGTTGCGACAATTATCTAATATTCAGCATTTATGGACACCAATTAGTGCCATAGTTCCTAATGAAGTGCATCCTTTAAAGATAGTTTCCCAACTGCATCCTACACCAGCAGTTGCAGGTACTGCACCAGATGCAGCTTGTGTAGAAATTCGTCGTTACGAAAGTTTTGAAAGGGGTTTATATGCTGCACCCTTGGGATGGATAGACGCAGATGGTAACTGTGAGTTTATTGTTGGGATTCGTTCCGCACTCATAAATGGCGATCGCGCTAGGCTTTACGCTGGTGCTGGTATCGTTGCAGGTTCTGACCCTGAAAAAGAACTCACAGAAATTCAACTCAAGCTGCAAGCTTTACTAAAAGCATTAGTTTAATAGGACTCACACACCAAGTTTATCCCTTAAGAATGGGTATAAAAGGGTAGGGGTGTAAGGGAAAGAACTTGGTTGGAACTCAAAATATAAGTAAGTCAATAGGTGTTTACTTTTCCCTACACTCTTACACCCCTAATACCAAATTGGGATAGGTAGTATTGTTTGAAATTACCAAGCAAGGCAGAAGTACGAAGGCAGAGGGCAGAAGGAAAGAAGTATTAATAAAAACTTCAGTTGTGGGTAGGCTGCCCACTTAAAAGAAAGAATTATACTGAGACTGCTTGCAGCGAGGTATAAAGCGTCCTTGTTTCAATCCCACGTTTTTAAGCGTGGGTGCCTTCTGCCTTCTGCCTCCTGCCCTCTGCCTTCTGAAAGAAACAGCTTTGCAATAAAGACTTTCAATCTAAAATCCGTCTTGAAAAGTTTTGAGCCTCGCTATCGCTTTCGGAACTTACGCTAACGGAGGAAACCTCCGCACCCTAGCCTTAAGCTACTCCGTGTCTACAAACTTTTCGCAAAATCCAAAATCCAAAATTGGTATAAGCCCCTATACCCCTACTTTGAAAATTTGAAGCGATCGCACCGTACTTATTTTTTATCCTGTGTTTTTTAGGTGTGAGTATACAACACAAATTTGCAATCTAACATATCTATATATTAGTAAAATATATCATAAGTATTTATCTTCTTCTCCACAACTAAAATTGCCAAACTGGCAACTAAGACTACTTTTTTTTATTTATTATCTCAGGTAATATATTGAATAAGCTTAACCAGCGGTGCAATAACCACTACCTACCATTTACCGAGCTAAATTTAAAGTTACGTAACAACTTAGGAAGCACAATCATATTAAGTAACCAATCTATGCTGTTTCAAAATTAATTGTGCTTTCCTTATTTTCTCGTGCAACTCACACATATTTGAACAACACTTTTCTTCGTGTCTTTGTGTTTTTGTGGTGAAAAAAGAAATTTTATTGAACCACTAAGGCATTAAAAGATGATTTATAAAGTAAACCTTGAATTGTAGTAGCGTGACCAGACTAAAATAGTGCAATAAATCTCTTCTTCTACCTCTGTGTTCTCTGTACCTGGTGCGGTTTATTAATGCACTATTTTAAGGCAGTCGCGCCACTACCAATTACCAATTACCTATTACCAGCCCACGCGACAGTATAAATATTCAAGCGAACATGATATTATGCCAAATCCTTGTGAGTAAAAGATTTGGCATTAGCACCAGTGTAATTGGCAGCAATATGACCATCACCTGTTAACTGGTACTTGTATGTAACTAATCCTTCTAAACCAACAGGCCCACGAGGTGGCATTTGTTGGGTGCTAATTCCGACTTCAGCACCGAAACCATAACGGAAACCATCTGCGAAGCGAGTAGAACAGTTGTGGTAAACTCCTGCGGCATTTACTAGTGCGAGGAAAGTTTCAGCCGCCTTTGCATCTTCAGTGACGATCGCATCGGTATGCTTAGAACCATAATCATTAATGTGAGCGATCGCTGCTTCTAAAGAATCTACAATTTTAATTGCCAAAATCAAATCGCTGTATTCAGTTTCCCAGTCTATTTTTGTGGCTAATGTGAGACTTGGTAGAATCTCGCGACTGCGTTCATCGCCTCTTAATTCTACATTTTGGGTTTGCAAAGCCTCAGCAATTTTTGGTAGAAAATCTGGGGCAATTTCAGCATGAATTAGTAAAGTTTCGATGGCATTACATGCAGCCGGATAGTGGGTTTTGGCATCAACAGTGATAGTGATTGCTTTGTTGAAATCAGCTGCTTTATCTATATAGAGATGACAGATGCCATCAGCATGTCCTAGTACGGGAATACGGGTATTTTCCTGCACAAACTGCACAAAAGCATTAGAACCTCGAGGAATAATTAAATCTACATACTTATCTAATTTTAAAAGTTCCAAAGTTTCTTCTCTTGTTGTCAGTAACTGTACCACATCTGGGTGAACAGCAGTTGTAGATAATCCCTGTTTAACTGCTTTGACAATGGCTTCACAAGAACGAATGGCTTCTTTACCACCTTTGAGAATCACACCATTCCCGGACTTGATTGCCAAAGCTACAATTTGAATTGCCGCTTCTGGACGCGCTTCAAAAATCACACCCAAAACACCTAAAGGACAAGTGATGCGTTTGAGAATTAAACCTGTATCAAGTTCGCGGTGAATTTGCACTGCACCCACAGGATCAGCTAGTTTGCCGACATCTGTTACTCCTGCGATCGCATCTTTTAACTTATACTCATCTAACTGCAAGCGTTTATAAAGTGGTTTTGCTATACCTTCAGCAGCAGCAGTTTGACAATCAGCAACATTCGCTTGCAAAACTTCATCTTTTGCTGATTCTAAAGCTTGAGCGATCGCTTCGAGCGCTTGATTTTTTGCCTCCGTTGATAAAACTGAAAGCTTGAGTGCTGCCAAGCGTGTTTTTTTCGCTATTGCAACTAGGTTTGATGAGTTATCACCAGAAATATTCATGCCACACAACAACCTAAATCTTATGCCGTTTTCCAATCGTATCAACTCATGGGAGGGGAAAAGCACAAACTGAAATCCGCTAGCTATCAAATTATTAAAAATGGAAACACCATCTACTGAGTAAAAATCAATGAGTTAGATCACTAACATTATGTGAGTTTTTGGATCAGTATAAATCACTTACTTGCTTGATAATTAATGTATATAGTCTCAAAGAACAAAAGCCTAAAAAAGGTTGCACAGCATCTTCTATCTCAGGCAGTCCAAGAATCTCTCTTAGCTGAACTTGGATGAGTAACAAAGAGCTTATACCAAACCATTGGCTGGATCAAAAAGCGTTATTTGTTGATCATTAGGGTGTATTCACTTTTTATCTCAAAGCAGATGCAGTGTGATTAGCTTCCTTTGACCAAAACTTCATTGCCTTCCACCTTAGCTGTGTAGGTAGAAAGAGGTTTTTCTGCTGGGCCATTTGTCACTTTGCCATCACTGGCATATTTAGAACCATGACAGGGACATACAAAGGAACTTTGGTCTTGATTCCATCCCACAACACAACCTTTATGGGTGCAAGTAGGGTTAACGGCAATTATCTTGCTAGTGTTACTGGGATCTTTAATGACCAACACCTTACCAACAGCAGTTTCCTCCCTGAAGAGTTGACCGTTTTTGTCTAAATCTGCTACTGTGCCAACTACTTGAAAACCATCAGCACGCACAGGAGTGTTAGTCGATTGGGATTTGGTTTGAGAAGAACAAGCTGCAATGACTACAGGTAGAGAACTAGCCAAACTCCCCACACCTACCCAAGCGATAAATTCACGACGATTCATAAGCTGTTTCTACAATTCGGAAAATTGAGCTAAATCCAGTTTATGGTTAATTGCTGTAGCTTTTTATGTTAATAGCATGTAAAAAAATCAGAACTTATATAAATAACATCACACCATTTCCTGTATACAGAGCAGCGTATTAATAGATTACTTAGCGTCTAAAGATATTACCAAAGCCTATGCTATAGCCAACAACGTCCGTGCTAGTATTGTGTGGGTCAATTGCTACCACGTCTTTGGCACTGCTGCACCCTGCGGCGGCCTCAGTGAGTATTGTCTAGAACATTACACTGAAGTCAAGACAATCACAATTAAGTTGTAAGTGGTCAATTGTCCATAGTCCATAGTCAATAGTTGTTAATTAATTTCCTTGTCTCCCCACACCCCCCATACTCCACCCTACGGGAAGCCTATGAGCGCACGGCAGATGACGCCACGTGCTTTATGCCGGGAGAAGAGTCCACCGCACTGCCTCGTCTACACACTCCCCGACCTCCCTGGTTCTCCTTGTCTCCTATCCCCTATCCCTTTTTATTTGTGCCTTCGCCTCCTGCCAAAGTGCTTCTAATTCTTCGAGAGTGTAATCAGACAGGGGGCGATCAGCAAATCCTTCTATTTTTTGGAAGCGCTGAATAAAACGTTGATTTGTTCCTTGTAAAGCTTCACTGGGATTGAGATTATACCAACGGGCAAGCTGGAGAATAGAAAATAATAAATCCCCTAATTCAGCTTGTTGTCGTTCTGGTGTTTCGTGAGCTAAAGCTTCCTGAAACTCTTGCAATTCTTCGTGGAATTTGTCCCATACTCCATCAATATTTTCCCACTCAAACCCAATAGCAGCAGCTTTTTGAGAAATTTTCATCGTCGCCATTAAGGGTGGAAGCTTACGGGCATAACTACTGAGTTTTGTACTCAGTTTTTGATTTTCTGGAGATGGTTCTCCCTTTTCTGTTGCTTTGATTTGTTCCCAATTTTGCCGCACTTCATCTACGCTTTGCACCAACACATCCCCAAAAACATGAGGATGACGCCGAATTAGCTTTTGGGAAATACCTTGTGCTACTTCTTGTAAAGAAAATTGCCCATATTCCTTGGCGATTTGTGCTTGCAGGACAACTTGTAACAACAAATCCCCTAATTCTTCAGCGATCGCTTCTTTATCCCCACTGTTAATCGCATCTATCACCTCATAAGCTTCTTCAATGACATACGGTGTCAATGTTTCGGGAGTTTGCGCTAAATCCCAGGGACAACCACCATCAGGCGATCGCAACTTTGCCACCACATCTATTAATTCTTGTAACGCTGCCAAAGTATCAGCATCAGATTGTGTTTGATTCTTTTTTTGAAGATTAGACATAATAGGTAATCGGTAATTGGTAATTGACGCCTAATGTGAATTAAAGAGGTTGAGATTGGAAAGTGAGAACATTAATGCAAACGTCGGCGAAGCAAAAAACGTAGTGTGTCAGATGCAATCTTGGCAGCAATATGTACACAAAAACCATCAACGGTTTTGTTGAGTAGGCGGTCGGGATTACGGGCAGCGTTTCCGGCAAAGTCACTATATCGCTTGTCACGCTTGAGTCCTAATACTGGTAATGGTTTAGTGTCAACAATGAAATATTTTTCACTTTCCCCAAGCAATTGCTCTACCCAACTGCGACGTAATTTTTCTAACATTCCATCTCATTTGCGTAACCGACGATGAAATTGAGTTTGGTCAAGTAAATTTGGAAACCATTCTTTGTAATTACCTCGGATAAAACCCAGAAACTGTGTTTCTCCTGGAAATGGTAGATAATCCATGACTAGTGCCAGTGTCATGATTTCACTTTCGCTCATACTTGCTTTCACTCCTGGCTTTAGGAGAGTTGTATTTTTTACTTGCTTTTCATAGCAATCATCTACTACAAAGATTGTCGTTAATAGTGTTCCAAAGTCTATGCTAGTCATGGGGGGAGTCTGAAGTGAAAAGCTGGTAACTTTCATCTTCTTACTTCTCCCACCTTTTTTTCTAATTCACATTAGGCATAACTGATAACTGATAACTGATAACTGAATTTTTCTAATTCCCCTGCAAAGGTGCATCCAAAACTTTCTTGATGCGATCGCGTGTCTCTAGTAAATGTGCTTTGGTATATTCATCACCACCACGAACGTTATCTAGTTTTTCAGATAGCTGTTTCAGTTTATACCAAGCTAGAGTCCGAGCATCTTCTGGAACTTCTTGTTTTCGCAAGACCATTTCATTGAGAGTTTCCACGTATCGGCGCTGTAAGCCTCGACGTAAGCTAGAAATCTCGATGGTTTTGCCTTGGGGTTTTAATACTTCTGTCCAAATACCATTTTGTAGAGTATCAAATAATTCAGGCAATGTCAGGGAATTTTCGGCTTTGTTTTTGAATTCCATGTCTTTGAGACGGGAGAGGCGATCGCCTGAAAGCAAATCCCACAACACCAAACTCTGCATGAACAGTACCAAGTCATGAATCGGATAGTCTAAGCGACCGATGCGGGGGCTACTACCCCAATGTCGCCAACGCGATGGCGCTAATTTGTTCAGTAAATCTGGTGAGAAGTTAAAAGCGTCTTCAGCGAAAATATACTTTTGCAAAAGCGCTAATGCTTGCCGTTGTTTTTCTACTGGCACTGCTTTAAACGGTAATTTTTGTTGTTTCTCACTAGGATGAACTCTGTAAAAAGACTGTCCACCAATGTATTTTGTCGCGTAGTAAATGTTTTGGAAATAATTTCCCAGTACTGTACCAAACTGTTCTCTCATATCGCTATAACTATCGCCATCCATAGGAGGGCGTTTGTTGAGGCGATCCCACATGATCCGGGCATTTTCCAATTGCCACCGAGAATAAAGCAAGACATTATTGCTGTTATCCCAAGCGTCGGCAGTGGGATCTAGGTCATACATATCTTCATCTGTGGCATAAGTCAATTCTGGCTGGTCAGATTTTTCGGCAATTTTATTCAAAAAGGGTTTCTCAGCTACGGGAGTTGTTGCTGGAAATTGGGTGTAGCCGTATTGAATTGCCCAATCATCATAAGGCCCCACCATCTGAGGAAAATAATCTCCTTGTTTTTGATCTTGGGGCGCAATGTTGGGTGGAATGTAGTCCATTACAGAGGAAACTAGGCCTCTATTACGGGTGATATCTGTATTGTTGAGTTGTTCTGGTGTCAGCATGGTACTACCACGGAAGTTGTGGCGTAACCCCAGAGTATGTCCGACTTCGTGAGCAATAATTAACCTTAAATATTGATGGATATAATTTTTTATCTGTTCACTGCTAGGAGGTGCTGGTTGCAGGAGTCTCATTGCTAGCGAACCAAAAGCAAATTGGTTAGCAGCTTCCATTCCATAACAAAGGTCATACTCTCCAGCTAGTTTCGATAAATGTTTGGCGAATAGCTTTCGCTTGGTTTGGTTTTTGTTCGCTTCTAAACCGTTGGCACAAAGCAAGCGATTTTGCATAAAGGCTGTGAGGGAAGTCCTGGTTTGTCGTTCGTTTTCGTTGGGTTGGATAATTTGGCGATATTCACTTTTGAGGGCGCGGATAAAACTAGCATCTACTAAAATGCTGGCGTTCAAAATTTCTCCGGTCAGGGGATTAACGCGGGAAGGCCCCATTGCAAAATATCCATCGATGGTGTTGATCCAGCGAATTGTGTTGTAACGAATGTCCGCAGGGTCCCATTTGGCGTTATCTGGCATTTGTTTGACTTGGATGGCATCTTTAAAACCAGCCGCCTCAAAGGCTTTGTTCCACATCAAGACACCTTCAGTAATGGCAGAGCGGTATTCTAGGGGAACGGCGTTATCTATCCAAAATACTATCGGTTTTTTGGGAGGAGAGATGGGGGCGTTAGGGTCTTGTTTTTCCAGATGCCAACGGTTGATGTAGCGGACAAAGGGTTCTTTACGCTCGTCGTTGGATAGGTCTTGGTAGGCGGTGATAAAATAGCCGATGCGATCATCTGCTAGCCGGGGTTGGTAATTATTATTTGGGAGTTGAGAAAGACTGTAGTGGACTCGCAAGGTAAAGCCACGGCTATCAGGTACGGTGATGAAATTTTGCGTTTCCTCACTGTCTTCTTCGTCGCTACTACTGCCAGAGAAATTCATCACCGACTCAATTTCGACATTTTGCGGGAAAACTTTGGCATTGCCAAAATAAGACTCATCGGCGCTTCCCGGTAATCCCAAACTGGAGGTTAATCCTGCTATATCTGTTAGTAGCAAATCACTGAGGTCGATCAAAATAGATTTGCGTTGGGGATGAATGCTTTTAATTTCTATGGAGTAGAGAACTGAATCACTAAAGGATCGGGCAAGCGATCGCGCCTGTGGATCTCCTTCACGGGTACGAAAATTGACATTGCGAACAACAAAATTTAATTTTTTATCTACCTGCTGGAAATAAAACAAGAAATCCTGCAAAGGCATACCACTGTAGATGCCAGCTTCACCAATCCCTGATTCTAAGGTTGCTGTGGCGAGAAAGTTTTTATTTAGTTGTTCTGGTTTGATCTCTAGATATATCTTATTTTCGTCTTTGTTGCGGTACAGAGTAAATAAACCTTGCTGCTTTTGAGTATCTTTGATGACTTCGTTAAAGTCTTCCAAATCATCTTTTTTTGATGGTTTGGAAGTAGAATCAGGTTTTTCGTCTGGCTTTTCTGGCTTATCCTTATGGGGCTTTTGTGAGTCTTTCGCTAGCAGTAAAAAAGGCTGCTGTCCAGTTTTTTTAGTATCTTGTACCCAAATAAAAGACTGGCGTTGGGATTTTTGATTGTTGATCACCCAAACTTTGGACAAGGGTAGACCAGAAGACAGGGGGACGGAAACATTAGGGAATACGGAGGCTGTTTCCCTCTTCTGCTTCCCTGCTTCTACAGCCAGTGTCTTGGCGTTAGCGATTACTATTCCTAAAAACAAAGTATGTAAAGCAACAACATAAAAAGTTAGTCTCTTCATCAGAAATGTCCCTGGCTGCGTTCATTATCTAATTTTTAATACTTGCAAGGCAAAGCTGCTGTGATTTAACTGTTGTTCTTACTATTGGCTGAGTGTCAAGGCATGTCAAAGATCTTCTCCCGTACAAACTTAGACTATTGGCAGATGAAACATATTTAACCGCCTGATATCAAGCAAAAAACTTTTATGTTAGCTGTCATTGACATTTTTTCGCTTTATTGCAATGTTTTACTGTAGTATTTTTGCTAACAACTATGTCTGTAGCAAACTGTACTTATTATTTTTAGATTTGACCAAATTAAAAATGCTGCGAGAATAGTGTCACAGCTCAATCAGATAGCTGGAGGTTAGTGAAAAACAAAAAACTTTTTAAGCAGACATTTTTGGGGAAATTGGAGGAGAAAGTTGAGTCATACCATTTTGGATTGGGACACTCTATCTGGTTATAGATTTTGTAAATCTATTGTCGCAATTATTTGTCAAATTGGTGTCAGACTTAAATCAACAAATGTATTAATTAATACATTTGTTGGAGAATCGACAACTGTTTAGCTGGAAAAACTCCTGTAAATCAAACTAAATCATCAGTTGGTGAGTAGTATTAACAGATACATATATGGCACTATTATATAAAGTCTGGAAGCGTTTGATAACTTATATTAGAAGAACAGAAGAACAAGAGATATCAAATCTAACGGGTCTTGAACTACAAGGGGTTTTCCCTTTAGTAAAAATTAATAATCATCAAAATAATTTAAGAGAATTGCTATCACCTGAACAATTGCAGCAAAGCTTGGAAGAATGGACAAAAAACAACGATTTATTGAATATTAAAATCAGCGATCGCCAATTAGATGAGAACATTTATGATTTATTAGGAAATACTGCATTAACAATTGAAGTTGTGCAAGCAGTAATGCAGAGGTTGGTTGCTAGTAATGATTTTCGACCTGTGCTGTTATTTCAGCGTTTAGAAGATTTTTATCGGCGTTGGTGTGAGGGGGTATTTATAGATGCAGCACCCAGTGAAAATTTACCCCAAAAAAAGATGTTGCAGTTGCAGGCGCAAAATATTGCGATCGGACTACGACAGGTAGACATCAATACAGGACTAAATGTGTTGATTTTACTATTGGAGTTGCATCGCTATGCCCAACAGCGAGATGACCTTAAAGCCCAAATAATTTTCTATCCTTCTGGTGAACGACATCAAGATAATTTTTTTACATCCCAACTCCTACGTGTCATAAATTATAGCGATGCGATCGAAATTGGTAATTTTTGTAGTGTTGTTGGGGAATTCCTCCAAAGCAATAACTTTAGTGGCGCTTATCTTGGGGACGCAAACCTAACTGGTGTTAACTTCAGCGCTGCTAACCTCACTAGTGCTTATCTTGGGGATGCAAACCTGACTGGTGTTAACTTCAGTGGTGCTAATCTTAGCACTGCTAACCTTGGTGATGCTAACCTCAGTGGTGCTAACTTAGCTGGTGCTAATCTCAGGTGTACTGATCTTAGCAGTACCAACCTCAGTGGTGCTAACCTGGCTGGTGCGGATCTTTACCGTGCCGACCTCAGTCACGCCGACCTCAGCAGTGCTAATCTCAGTGGTGCTGATCTTAGCCATGCTAACTTGACTAGTGGCAATCTTAGGGATGCAAAACTCAGCAGTAGCTATCTTAGTCACGCGATTCTCTTCGGTGCTAATCTTAGTGATGCGAACCTCAACGGTGCTAACCTCAGCTATGCCGACCTTTGCCGCGCCGACCTCAGCGGTACAGACCTCAATCATGCTGATCTTAAAGGCAGTAACCTCAGCGACACTATTCTCTTTAGCACAAACTTGAGAAATGCTATTCTCATCGCCGCCGATCTCAGCTACGCCAAACTAAACGGTGCTAAACTCAATGGTGCTAACCTCAGAAGTGCAATTCTTTTGGGTGCAGATCTAGGTGGTGTAGACCTCACTGATGTAATTCTCAACGAAGCTGATCTTAGTGGCGTGCTTCTCAACGAAGCTGATCTCAGTGGTGCAGACATCAGCGATGCTATTCTCTTTGGTACTGACCTTAGTTACGCCAACCTCAGCAGCGCTAACCTGAGTGGTAGTAATTTGAGTGGTGCAATTCTCAGTGGCGCAGACCTCAGTTATACAAACCTGAGTTATGCGATTTTAGGCGGCGCAGATCTTAGCGACGCCAACCTAGAAAAAATGACTTGGAATGAAAATTTAGAGTGGGAAGATGTACGTGGTTTAGATAAAACAGTAAATATGCCAGAAGCTTTAAAGCAGCAGTTGGGATTGGTCTAAATAGGAGGCAGAGGGCAGGAGGAAATAAAATTTTTTCAGGGGTTATGTTAACTAGATTATTTCTTTTTGGCAAAGAATCACAATTTAAAAGCCAAAGTAGCTTAACCTATGAAAAATGATTTCTCCTCAGTACTTTTGCGTATTTCAGATAGTTTATGATTTAGATATAGCATAGAAGAATTACTGTCTGTCACACCCAAATTTTTTAAAATCAATATCAAATAAGTATTAGCGAATTGGTATCTAAGCATTTCCCTAGTAAAAGAGCAAGAGAAATTTTTATCAACTATCCTAATGAATTTGTCATTCATCAAATTGATGAAAAATCTGAGTTATATGTAGCGCTATTTGAAATTGGTGACAGCCCAGAATTAGATAGTATTGAGACAGTACAAGAAAATAGTGTTTCTTCATGTTTAGTGTCTAATATTAAATCTCAGGCTGATTTAGAAGAGGCACTTAAACAGATTATCATCAATTTAACTATTAAATCTCCTGGAAGTTACATTGATATTAGGACTTTGGGTAGTAAGTTTAATCAGCAATAAGGTAAACCAGTTACTGAACAAATTAAAAGTTTACAGTTTAGTGGTGGTTTTATTAAATTTTTAAAGTCGAGTACAATTTTTGTACTCAAGCAGACAGAAAAAACATGGTAAGTAGCTGTTAGGTAAGTAAACATTAAATTGTAGTGGCGCGACACAGCTAAATTTTTGCATTAAACTAGGTTAGCTTGACACAAAGCAACCCAACTTATCCTGATGATGTTGAGTGTTGTAAACTTGACCCGACCTACTAGCGTAGTAAAGTTAAAATGATGCATTAATAAACTGCATGAAGCAAGAGACAACACAGAAATAGAAGAAGAGATTGATTGTATTCATTTACAAACTTAAATCTAATAAAGCATTTATACTTTCATTAGATAAATCGTATAGATATCTCACCTGTTTAATATTACTAAAATTGCGTTGAATAGATTTGCGGTAGGTTGGATCGTAGTGAATATGTAAAATATCTTTGATAAATACTTCCCACTTTTCAGCATCAATCAATTGATACCATTGTTGTATTTTTTCCCACCCATAACGGTATTTAAGTGTTTCCAATTTTAATTTTAAAATATCAGGATATTCTATGAAATGGGAATATTTTTGTAATAGAAATTTAATTCTGACAGTAATTGGTAGTTGAATTTCTATACAACAGGCTTGTTTCATTTTCTCCCACAAAGACTTGGGTAAATAAATTTTACCGATTTTTATACTTTCTGACTCTATCCAAATGGGTTGATTAGGATTAAAGCTTTGTAGTTGTTGTAAAAGTAATGATTCAAAGTACTTTTGTGAAGGCTGAGGTGAAAGTTTATCTTGCCATTCCTCACCTAATAGAGAACCACGATGTTGAGCTAAATTTTCTAAATCTAATACTTGAGCGCCCCGTTCACGCATTTGCTGTAAAATATGGGTTTTACCACTACCAGTAAAACCACACAGTATTTTGTAGGTAAATTTTTTGGGCAATTCTTCTATTTGCTGACGCACATAAGCACGATAAGTTTTGTAGCCGCCTTCAAGTAGTGTTACCCGCCAACCGATTTGGCTAAGTACCAAAGCCATACTTAAAGAACGCTGTCCACCGCGCCAGCAATATATTAAAGGATGATATTTCTTTTCTTTATTGGCAAAATGTTGAGTAATATGCTCAGAGAGATTTTTTGCTACCAAAGCTGCACCTAATTTCCTCGCTTGAAACGGGTTAATTTGTTTGTATGTTCTTCCTACTTCTACGCGTTCAGAATCATATAATACAGGTAAATTAATTGCGCCAGGAATGTGATCTTCAGTAAATTCTTGAGGAGAGCGAACGTCAATAATTTCACTGTAGGTTTCTGTCCAAGGTTGTTGAGTGTATGTAGGTAAAGGTGGCATGTGATTTCGATATTAGAAATAAATAATTGTTGGAAAACAAGGTTTATTTTCCTGATTTTATAAATGGGATCAGGCTCCTATCAACACCTTAGCGTAGCTATAGCATTCTTAAATCATTTGTGAGAGCTAAGATTCCCGACTTCTCCAATGAAGTCGGGGATGTGGGCTTTGGAATTTTCTCAAATTAGAAATAATAAACACTAAACACTCATCGAGTGGCATAGTAGTAAGGTGGGTAGTACCCACCCTACTATTTTTCAGGGGTATACAATCAAAATGACAGACTTCCGAGAACTCAGAGAATGGGAAAAAGCCCATGAGTTAACAGTTGCAGTCTATGAAGCTACACAGTCTTTCCCAGAAGAGGAATTACTGGGGTTAACACAACAAATACGTTTAGCCTGTTCTGCAATCCCCGTGAAAATAGCCCAGGGATGCAATCGCGAAGACAGAGAAGATCAAGTTAATTTTCTGGAAATGGCAATGGATGCAGCGATTGAGGTAGAGTATTATCTCTTGCTGTGTTATGAATTGGATATGCTTGATTCTACTGATTACGATCGCCTAGTCAGCAAGACAGTGGAAGCAAAAGAATTATTGGAATTGTTCATTGATAAGCTGAGCCATAGATAGTTAGTAGTTAGTGGTTAGTAGGGGCGAAGCATTTGTATGGGTATCTTGAATTAAAAACGAAATGTTTTCTTACGAATGCTTCGCCCGTACAGTGGTTAAAAACCAACTATTAACTACTATCTCCTAACCACTAACAGTCGTTCTATGATTAAACTCACTCCCCAACATTTGCAAATTATCTGTAGTCACGCCGAAGCAACTTATCCGGAGGAGTGCTGCGGTATTATCTTTGGTGATTTAGGTGATGATGGCAAAACTGTAATTGAAATTATGCCCACGGAAAATGCTTGGAGTGCAGCAGCTGCGGCAGATTTTCCTGGTGATGAAATCATACACGAGAAGCAGCGCAGGTATGCGATCGCGCCCCAAGTAATGTTAAAAGCACAAAAAGCAGCACGGGTAAGCTCTATCGATATAATAGGTATTTATCACTCTCATCCTGACTATCCAGCAATTCCCTCAGAATTTGACCGACTCTGTGCTTGGCAAGCATACTCTTACATAATAATTTCTGTGCAAAATGGCAAAGCTGGTGAAATTAATAGCTGGTGTCTTGATGATCACCACCAGTTTCAACCAGAGACAATTGAAAAGTTACTTTAAAAACCACTAAGACACCAAGATACAAAGGGTATCGTTTTTGGGTAGGATATAAAGTCCGCGCTTCCTCATCTAACTGCTATGCTAAATCCGAATTTGGATGAAATCCAGCTAACAAAAGACGATTACGAACGCTACTCCCGACACCTAATTTTGCCGGAAGTAGGTGTAGAAGGGCAAAAGCGCCTTAAGGCTGCTAGCGTACTATGTATCGGTACAGGTGGACTGGGTTCACCGTTACTTTTATATCTGGCGGCGGCGGGTATTGGACGCATCGGTATTGTTGATTTCGATGTTGTCGATACTTCTAACCTACAGCGCCAGGTGATTCATGGTACTTCTTGGGTGGGTAAACCCAAGATTGAATCAGCTAAGAATCGCATTCTCGAAATTAATCCCTATTGTCAGGTTGATCTTTACGAAACTCGTCTTAGTTCCGAAAATGCCCTCGACATTATTAGACCTTATGATGTTGTAGTTGATGGAACTGATAATTTCCCGACACGCTATCTGGTTAATGATGCTTGCGTGTTGTTGGATAAACCCAACGTTTACGGTTCTATTTTCCGCTTTGAAGGACAAGCAACGGTATTTAACTACGAGGGTGGGCCAAATTATCGTGATTTGTACCCAGAACCCCCACCACCAGGGATGGTTCCTTCCTGTGCAGAAGGCGGTGTCTTGGGGATTTTACCAGGAATTATTGGTGTTATCCAGGCAACAGAAACTGTCAAAATTATCATGGGTCAGGGTAATACTTTAAGTGGACGCTTACTGCTGTACAATGCCTTAGAAATGAAATTCCGCGAATTGAAGTTGCGTCCCAACCCGGTACGTCCAGTAATTGAAAAGTTGATAGATTACGAACAATTCTGCGGTATTCCACAAGCGCAAGCAGAGGAGGCTAAACAGCAAATGGAACTTTCCGAAATGACTGTGCAAGAATTGAAGCAGTTGTTGGATAGCGGTGCTGACAATTTTGTACTACTGGATGTTCGCAACCCAAATGAATATGAAATTGCCAAGATTCCTGGTTCTGTATTAGTACCTTTACCTGATATTGAAAATGGTGATGGTGTTAACAAAGTCCAGGAACTAGTGAACGGTCATCGCTTGATTGTTCATTGTAAGTCGGGTATGCGTTCTGCAAAAGCTTTGGGAATCCTCAAGCAAGCAGGAATTGATGGTACAAACGTCAAGGGTGGAATTCTGGCTTGGAGTAAGGAAGTTGATCCATCTGTGCCTACATATTAGATATTAAATTTTAAGAGATTTATTAATGCATACAGGTAAGTTTTATCTGTGTGCATTTAATTATTAGTAAAGTGATTAGGGCAATTTTGGACATTGACTGAAGGATAGAAATAAGGATAATTGTTAACAACAAGTTTCTCATAAGCAATGTACAGTAACATAAGGAACGGCTTTGATTTCATTAAATTACATCTATCTTGAGAAATAACTTAATTAATAGTCAGAAAAAGAGAGTTAATTCTCAAAGGGGATTTATCTTAAAAAAATCTAAAAAGTACTTTAATATCCCCTAGTAGGGCATTGCATTAATTATTAGAAAAAAGGTGTACTGAGAAAGAAATTAACAATTATGAATTTATTACTATTAAGTAATGAAAATCCCTGCTTTGCTATTAGCACTTGGTCTAGCACTGAGCGCTTGTAATGCATCTCAAAAAACAGCAGTATCACCTAGTCCCTCCGAAACTGCTACGACTGTACAGCCTGTACAAAACCAAAATAAAAGTAAAACTTTGGTTGTAACAACGGTAGCTCCGTTAACAAATATTGTCAGTAATATTGCAGGCGATCGCGTTGAAGTCAAAGGCATCATTCCCGAAGGTACTGACTCCCACACTTTTGAACCACGTCCTAGCGATGCTGATTTGCTATCCAAAGCTAATTTAATTATTGTCAATGGACTTCACTTGGAAAGTCCAACCGAAAAACTAGCAAAAGCTTCTAAACCTAAACAAACAAACATTTATGAGCTAGGTAGCAACACAATCACCGAAAGTCAGTGGATTTATGACTTTAGCTTTCCTAAAGAAAAGGGAGATCCGAATCCGCATTTATGGGTAAACCCTAAGTACGCTGAAGCTTACGCCAAACTAGCTGCTCAACAATTAACCCAATTAGATCCACAGAGTAAAGAATACTACGCCAAAAATTTAAATAACTACTTGCAACGCCTCGACGCGCTGGACAAAGTAACACGAGAAGTCGTGGCTAGTATCCCAGCAAAAAATCGTAAACTTCTGACATATCACGACTCTTGGGCTTACTGGGCAAGAGAGTACGGCTTTGAAGTGATTGGTGCTATCCAACCCTCAGATTTTAAAGAACCTTCTGCTCAAGACGTTGCCAAACTCATCGAACAGATTCGTAAGCTGGGCGTACCTGCTATTTTTGGTTCTGAGGTATACCCCAGCAAAGTAGAAGAGCAAATTGCCCGTGAAGCGAAAGTAAAAACAGCTAACACAGCTGATGACGAATTACCAGGCACGGGTTTGGCTAATGCCATTGAAAATACCAATCCCCAACACACCTACATTGGCATGATGGCAAATAATCTACGAATCATTGCCGAAAATCTGGGGGGCAATCCCAAGCTGGTTGACAAGCTGAACACTACCAACGTCGTTGGCCCAACCGCAACTGCTACTCAAACGACTCAGTAGTACTCACCAAACTAGGGCATGGAACCAATACTAGAAATTAGAAATCTCACTTGTGGTTTCCAAACTCAACCAGTTTTGACAAACGTTGATTTACTCCTATATCCTGGGCAATTGTCTGGCTTAGTCGGGCCTTCAGGCAGTGGCAAAACCACTCTGATGAAAGCAATATTAGGGTTGGTTCATCCTTGGGCTGGTGAAATTTGGTTTCAGGGAAAGCGCTTAAAGTCAGGAACAGCACCGCCAAAAGTCGGGTATGTGCCACAGGTAGAAACAGTAGATTGGAATTTTCCAGTCACAGCAATAGAAGTAGTAATGATGGGACGTTACCGCAAAAAACAATTTCTGCCTTGGTCTTCACGACGCGATCGCATAGCAGCAAAGGCACTTCTGGAGCGAGTAGGAGTAGCTCATGTCGCCCATCGCCCGATCGGTGAGTTATCTGGCGGACAACAACAACGAGTATTCATTGCCCGCGCATTAGTAGGAGAACCAGAAATTGTCCTTTTAGACGAACCCACCAGTAGTTCAGACTTGCGCGTTCAGCACGAACTGTTACACCTGTTAGCTGAACTAAATCAGCAGGGTTTGACGATTCTGCTTTCTACCCATGACCTCAACTCTGTGGCAACTCATCTACCTTGGGTAGTGTGTTTCAATCATGGCATCATTGCTCAAGGTCAGCCTAGTGATATTTTTACTCCTGCTACCTTGAAAAAGACCTTTGGTGCAGAAATGGTAGTCTTTCACCAAAGCGATCGCATTTTGATTGCTAATGAAGGTACTTCTTTGCGCCATCAGATGCAAGACAATTTGCCGCCCATTTTGCGACAATCTCACTCCAACCACAACACGCACAATTGAAAATCCTCAATCTCTAATCAAAGTAATGGAATTTCTGCTCAAACCTTTTCAGTATGAATTTTTCAGCCGTGCTATTGCTGTTGGGGTGATGGCGGGGCTATTGTGCGGCGTCATGGGAGTGTACATTATTACTCGCCGCATGAGTTACATTGCTCACGGTCTTTCCCATGCAATTTTAGGAGGAGCAGTACTAAGCTACGTTTTGGGACTGAATTTTTATATTGGTTCTGGAATTTGGGGATTTGCAGCTGCCTTGCTCATCCAATATTTAACAGGGCGCAAAGTTTACTCAGATGCAGCTATTGGAATAGTGACAACTGCTAGCTTTGCTTTGGGCGTAGCCGTAATCAGCACTTATCGGAAATTCAGTCAAAACTTTGAGGCGGCTTTATTTGGTAATGTCCTGGGCGTTTCTCCTAGTGATTTGTGGTTTGTTACAGGTGTGACAGTTGTAATTTTAAGCTTAGTTTTTTTGTTTTATCGCCCTTTGCTATTTTGGTGTTTTGACAGAGAAGTGGCTCAAGTTCATGGAGTACCTGTAGTCGCAATGGATACATTATTTGCTTTAATGCTAGCGACATTACTGGTGGCAACACTTAACGTTCTGGGAGTGACATTAATTATCTCTGCGGTGGTGATTCCCGCTTCCATTGCTCGATTATTGAGCGATCGCTTCGGTTATGTAATAGTAATTTCAGGAATTTTAGGAGCTGGGATCGCATTTATAGGTATTTATCTAAGCTACTACTTAGATATAGCTTCTGGAGCTAGTGTTGTCCTGCTGTCAACCTTAATTTTCGGCTGCGTATTACTTTGGAAAAGTGTTCAAAGTCGGCGTAAACGCTATATACCACCCCTTTCTTCACAACATTACCAAGGTTAGTGAGGTTCTTGTTTTACTCCAGGCAGAACTAATACCGTTTCACTACTTTCCTACGTAAATAATCAAGTTTTAAACTCGTCAATTAGCAATTAAGTAGGTCTGTTGAAGAGGGCAGAAGGCGTAAGAAAGCGCGATCGCAGCCAATAACCTAATTTTTCTACCACAGGTGTGAGACACAATTAACCTAGTTTCTGCAACGATCGCGATGGAGAAATAGAGGAATACATGGAAATTCGCACGCCAGACTGGGTTAAACATGCTGTTTTCTATCAAATTTTTCCTGATCGCTTTGCTAGAAGCAAGCAACCACGTAAACGATTGTTGCGTAACGCTAGTTGGGAAGATTGGGATGCTATGCCTACACTCCAAGGTTACAAGGGAGGGGATCTATGGGGTGTACTGGAACAGTTAGATTACATTCAGGATTTGGGATTTAATGCTATTTACTTTACGCCCATTTTCCAATCTGCAAGTAATCACCGCTACCATACCCATGATTATTATCAGGTTGATCCGATGTTGGGGGGCAATCCGGCTTTCAAAGAATTGCTAGACGCAGCCCACGCCCGTAATATTAAAGTTGTTTTAGATGGAGTGTTTAATCATTCCAGTCGGGGCTTTTTCTTTTTCCACGATGTTTTAGAGAATGGCCCCCATTCGCCTTGGGTAAATTGGTTCAAAATCGAAGATTGGCCTCTTTCCCCTTACAATGGTGAGTTTCCGGCGAACTATGTAGGTTGGGCTGACAATCGCGCCCTACCAGTATTCAACCACGATAACCCAGAAGTACGAGAGTACATTATGGAAATCGCCGAATACTGGATTAAATTTGGCATCGATGGTTGGCGGTTGGATGTACCATTTGAAATTAAAACTCCTGGTTTTTGGCAAGAGTTTCGCGATCGCGTCAAAGCGATCAATCCGGAAGCTTATATTGTGGGTGAAGTGTGGGGAGATTCTCGCGAATGGTTGGATGGTACGCAGTTTGATGGCGTGATGAATTATTTATTTGCTGCACCAACAATTGCATTTACCGCAGGCGATCGCGTTGATATTGAACAAGTACAAGATCGTTCCTATCATCCTTACCCACCGTTATTTGCGGCGGAGTACGCCACCAAAATGCAGGAACTACTGCAACTTTATCCCTGGGAAATTCAACTCACACAGTTAAATTTGCTGGCGAGTCACGACACCGCTAGGTTGATTTCGATTGCTGGGGGCGATACTCCTAGTGTGGAACTAGCAACTCTGCTGCTACTAACTTTTCCTGGCGCGCCTAGTATCTATTACGGTGATGAAGTGGGTTTACCTGGTCGTCTTGATCCAGATTCTCGGCGTGGTTTTCCTCTAGAAGCAAGCTGGAATCAAGAAATTCTCAACACCCACCGCCAATTAATTGCCCTCCGTCATGCTTATCCTTGCTTGCGTACAGGAAATTATCAAGTTTTATATGCCCAAGCAGAACTTTTTGTTTTTACCCGCACTTTAGCTAACGAAAAATTAATCATTGCAGTCAATGCTGGTACTGCATCGGCAAAAGCAAATATAAATATTAACTGCCATAGCCAACTCAACAAGCTTTTATATGGCAATGCTGAGATCGAGTGGTACGGTGAAGGTGAAACTAAAAAATTAAGTTTAAATCTTCCTCCCCGCAGTGGTTGTATTTTGGGTATGGGTTAGAAGTTAGTGGATAGTGGTTAGTAGTAAATAACTAACAATTAACAATTAACTACTAACTACTAACCACCAACACTTCCTACTCCGCAACAACTAGCGCAGGCATCAAAACTTGATCAATAACGTGGATAACGCCGTTGTCAGCCAAAATATCAGTTTTGAGAACATTGGCATCATTTACCTGAACTTTACCATCAACGGATGCGATCGCGATCACCGATCCTTCAACTGTCTGCGCCTCATCAATTTGCGCCAAATCATCTGATCTAACATCCCCAAAAGCAACATGATAGGCAACAATTCTCTTTAACTTTGGGGTATTTGCTAGTAAATCATCTAATGTCCCCTCTGGTAGCTTAGCAAAAGCATCATCAGTGGGTGCAAACAGTGTATAAGGGCCTTCACTTTTAATAGTTTCTAATAGTCCGCTGGCTTCAACAGCTTTGATTAGGGTATTGAAATTACCTGTATTAACAGCAGTTTCTACAATATCAGTCATGAGGTTTTTACTTTGTTTAGGTTGTGCTATGTGTCACTTATAGAGTAGGTAAATAGCTATCAACCTCTATCAACGGGTATGTAGTTACGTGTTGCATCAAATGTTTGACATTTTTGTGTCATTCTGATCGATCACAATAAAAATAATCTTTTTCATGCACGCGTTTTAAATTATAAAATACAGGTTAAGCCTGAAGTTATTTCAACATATAGTTTTGGGCTTAGACCTATTTTTTTATAATTTTATTGTCAAAAAATTATCTTAATTCAAAAAATATTTCAGGACAGATAACCCCACCGCCTAACGACATCCTCACCGATTTCGGGGATCTTGTTGTTCACGAATGATTTAGAAATGCTATAGCGCCAACCCAATTATAAGCAGGCGCTACTGTGTTTAGATAAATTCAGGGAGAAAATATAGTGTGATGAGTTCCCTGAGTTTTACTATAAATTGAGTGTAATTGATTTATTACACAGCACTACGGCGAGTTAATAAGTTCCACACAAAAACAGCAACAATTGCACCGATAACCGCTACTAAAATACCAGGAATACTCAGACTAGAAGCTGCTAGTGCAAAGCGTCCAGTAGTGAAGAATACGCCCAAACTACCACCAACAAATGCACCAATAATTCCTAAAAGAATTGTTCCTAAAATACCACCGCCTTGATGACCAGGGTAGATAGCTTTGGCAATAGCACCAGCAATTAAACCTAAAACAATCCAAGCAAGAATGTTCATTGTTTTATACGTGGTAAACTTTTTTCACTAACAATTACAGAATAACAGTCACAACATTGACATCCAATCTACCAACAGAACGAATTACAAATTAGCCGGAAGTAATAGTTAAATTGCTGCCATTACTTTTGATATACGCCTGATTTGAAATAGATAGTCAATTAAAAAAAGCTTATAGTGGGACATTTCAATACTTTCGCACCTACTTTGAAGGCTTTCCGTACCGCAGTATAATTTCGCTTTCTATGCCAATATGCATTATCAATGTATTTGCTGCTCACAAAGCTAAGTCTGGCAATGTTTATGCTTATACCGCTAGCTATCTCAGTCAAAATAGCAAGAAAAATAAATTAGCGAATTTATTTAACTATAAACTCATGCGATCGCTGCAAGTAGCAGTGCTGTGTAAGTAGATTATTGAGATCCAATCTTGATTTGTAAGAGAGATTCCCAATCTTTAATTGCTTCTTCTGACCACATCCAATTGTTAGCTAATTGATTTTTTTGAAAACTGATAGGATCATCTTTGACTACCATTTGCCGCAGTTTTACTGCTTCATTAAGATATTGCTCTCGTTTAGAATCTGGCTGATTACGTGCAGATTTGTATAATCCAATGGCTAAGCCTGCATAGGCTGTTAAAGTATCCTGAGATTCTTGTTTTGGTTTGGCTACAATGTTACTGGCTGATGTATTGTGTTTGACAGCAGTGTCCAATGCTTTAAACCAAGAGTCGTTGGCACGATTGAGATTGCCTTCTGCGTAGTAAGCAAAACCTAAAGCATTAGAATATAAAAGCGAATTGGGTTCTGTTTTTACAGCATTTTCCCAAAAACGGCGGGCATCATCAACGCTATATCTAGTGTCTTTGATTTGGACAAACTGCCATGCTAAGCGTCCTTTTAAAAAGTTGACAAATGGATTATCTAACTGATTGGTAGGAACAAGATCAAGGGCTGTTTTGGCATTATCAAGAGCATTACGATCCAGAAGTGCCTCTACAGCTAATAGTCCATTTTGTAAGTCACCATTGCTCAGTTTCTCGGTAGCATAGGCGGTGACAATTCCGGTTGCTTCTGTTTTTATACTAGTCGGTGACAGATTTTGGCTAGATTTAGAATCGGTAGAAATTGCTGGTATGTCAGATAGGGTTGAGTTTCGTTGCTGCCACCAATTTATGCCAAAAAATACTGCGATCGCACTAATTCCCACAAATCCAACTATAGACAACAACTGACCTCGAGCGCGTCGTCTATAGGCAGCTTTCTCAGATGGGGTAATGTAAGAAGAAGCAAAAGTACTTTGCCAATCTCCACCTAAGCTATCATCAACAGCTACTTCATCACTTGCTGGTGCTATTTGTCTATTTGGCGCTATTTGTGGTGCAAATTCTCCCCACAATGCAGCGAGATTTTCACTATCGTCAGCGTCATCAATACTATCTTCTCTATCCTGCCCTATAAGTTCGGCTTTCATGGAAGTTTGCTCGTTAGCATCTGTGGAATTGCCTAGTTCACCAAATATACCTGCGACTACAGATGAATCCTGGGCATAGGTTGGATCGTCATACTCGATTTCATCTACCAAATCACCCCAGGTTTCTTCGCCTAGCCAGTCTAACTCAGAAGACTCTTGTGTCAGACCAGAAGCAACCATATTATCCATCGGCAAAGACAGATCGGTATTATCTGCTGTAGCTGGGTAGAGTGTTGGTGTTCCCCCTAAGGCCGGATCATACTCGTTGAGCAATTTTGGCGTTTGGGGTACATCAATTTCCGGTCCGAGATAACCATTAAAATCTTTATCAAGATACAAAATAGGCAAAGCCCAGTACATCTGATGCGATCCATAGGCAGAGATTAACCCCTGTCGTACTCGGCTCACACACAAATCTACAGGATATCCTTGAGCAAGGTTACGGTAAAATAACTGTGTCAATGTCAACGCGACTTCATCAGGAATGCGTTCTGACATTGCTAAAACACTCCTAATACCCCGTTTAACTAAGCTTTCGGTAAGATTACGTTCGCCTGTTTCTTGTGTGGGGTCAGAAGTAGCTGCGTATGCGCCCAAGCAGGAGTTAAACACAGCCATTTGAATATTGTTATTGACGAGTAAGCCTGCTAAGTCGTCTCCACTTAGTGTCTCGGTGAGGCCTGTTCTACCACTGACAAGATAAATTTCGCCGCCGTTAGGGCCTAAGTTACTGTGACCGGAGTAGTGCAGGATGTGATAACGTCTTTGTTCCAGGGCTTGTGTTAATTCTTCTCTACCTGGCTGTTCTAACAAAGTTAGTTCGATACCTGGCAGATAAGCCCCTGTTTCCGAGAAGCGTGGTGATTGGCGATGTAGTTCTGCTTGTAGTTCTTCAGCTTCTTGTTTAAGTAAATTCAAACGGGTTCGATCATTGGGAGAAGCAATTACCATCAATACTCTGATACCACCTTCTTCCGGCGGTGTAGGCATTGATGGTAGGCGAGATGCCCCATTTATTCCTGAGTGGAAGCGAGAAAAAGCAATATATGGGCCTGTGGCTATGGGACGATCACCTGCGTGCATCACTTCCCAAGGCAAACGCGCTAACCGATGATCTTTTAACCCCAAACGTAGGCGCAATACACCTTGGCGATTTTGGGCGATACCTTGGGCAGCCATCCAACTATCTCTGAGAGTGCCTTTAAACAATTTATCGTAAAACTCCCGACCCAATGCTGCTAAGTTGACAGAGTTTCTGGCGATCGCATCTCCCTGTAACACTAACTTCAATGGGTCATTCATCAAATGTCCAGCAGCTGTCAACCAATCAGCTACAGGCCAAGTCACCAGTTCTTCTGCCAACGGAACTCCCTGCGCGACTCTTTCCGTTCGCACCAAGTAGTCGTTTTGCCCTACAGGGGTTACGGAAATTTGAAATTCCTGGGTCACAACTTCTCCTGTTTGCCTCCTACGAGCCGATTTGAAACGCAATTCATTTTCAAGTGATGTTTCGTTTCTGATACATTTAGATGCATCTTGTCACCGAGATGTTTCTGATTGCAGTTGTTTTGCTGCTCTTGCAACTTCTACAACTTTAATCCGGATTTTATCGGCTGTGCCTAGAACATTTTTATTGGTAGATGCACCTTGATCTTTAACTCCCCTGCTTGGCTAATACACGCTGGGGGGTTTTTCTATGCTTACCAGAAAAACGTCCCCAATGCACCAAAAATTTATCCTTACTTTTCACGGAATATCTTGAAGGGGGCAGGGATGTAAGGGTGTAAGGGATTTGAACACTTATACCTTTATACCCCCAACTGAACAGCACTCCTTGCTTAAAGACTTGATTTTTTGTCTTTATGGGTAAGTACGATTACAGCTATTTTTACCCCTGCTTATGATCTCCAGCCTCAATCAGAGTAGAGATCACAAGTTTCTCTTTAACTATTTGACATTCATAAGGTTTTTACACAGCGTGAAAAGTCAAATAAATTCTCCTGATGACAAGATTGACAACCAGAATTTTGAATTGGTAGATATACCCTGGTAACTCGGCTTCCCTAGTTGGCTATCAAGCACTAGGGTTTTTGATTTTGATCACCCAGTTTCCTACAAAATCAGGGTAGGTGAGTATGGGTTTAACTAAAAAAGTGGAAGATCTTAGCCTTAGTCCCATATCTTTATACCCCCTAGAATCATTGATAAATGCATCCAAACTATACTAACTGTTTTGCTCTAAAACACAAAGACTGGTAGATGCCTGGCAATACAGTTCGGATGAGCATACTCTTGCCTAAGAGTGCTGATCAGGAAAAATTTACTGGGATTGGGTCAAAGGACATAGAGAAACGCATAAATTCCCCTTACCCCTTGCCCGAGATATATTGAGATGCTGGTAGATGGAATCTGATAACTCACTCCCCTTGTTGGTAATTGGCTACTGAGGGATTTTTTGTTGTTTTTCATAACCTTTTAATCCCATTTTCGCAAAATTATCCGGAGCATACTGGTTTATCTCAGAACATAGTAATGGTAGATGCACCCTGATAACAAACTCCCCTTGCTAGCTGTCGGCTATCGGGGGATTTTTTTATGTGCAAAAACAAACATGTAGCCAAGAATTTGCACAAAATTATCCGGAGTATACTGGTTTATCTCAGAACATAGTAATGGTAGATGCACCCTGATAACAAACTCCCCTTGCTAGCTGTCGGCTATCGGGGGATTTTTTTATGTGCAAAAACAAACATGTAGCCAAGAATTTGCACAAAATTATCCGGAGTATACTGGTTTATCTCAGAACATAGTAATGGTAGATGCACCCTGATAACAAACTCCCCTAGTTGACTGTCGGTTGCTAGGGGATTTTTTTATGTGCAAAAACAAACATGTAGCCAAGAATTTGCACAAAATTATCCGGAGCATACTGGTTTATCTCAGAACATAGTAATGGTAGATGCACCCTGATAACAAACTCCCCTAGTTGACTGTCGGTTGCTAGGGGATTTTTTTATGTGCAAAAACAAACATGTAGCCAAGAATTTGCACAAAATTATCCGGAGCATACTGGTTTATCTCAGAACATAGTAATGGTAGATGCACCCTGATAACAAACTCCCCTAGTTGACTGTCGGTTGCTAGGGGATTTTTTCGTAGAAAAACAAATGATAACGCATCTTTGCAAAAATTGCTCAGATGTATTAAAACTTTATTGTTTGTTTGTACTCTCCATCAACTTTTTTATTCGTTAATTGTAAACTCATTTATTTTATTATTTTTAGGAATTACGCAAAACTAAACGCTTTAGGGGCAATTCATGAGTTACCCTTACCTGAAAATTAGAGTTTCGGCTATTGTTTGCGTGAGTCCTGATTTTGATTGTCTTTTTTTAAGTTCATTTGTATTACTCATGCAGTAATATGCAATTATTTAGAAGTTTTTCCAAACAAGATATCTACTGATTGTTGCTTTGAGGAAAGCTATGACTCAAGCCTCACGCAAACTACTTACATTCAATGAATTCGTTGCTTGGTATCCCGAAAACTCCCAAAGCCGATATGAACTGCATGACGGAGTAATTATTGAGATGTCCCCACCTACAGGCGACCATGAAGAGGTAGTTGGATTTTTAGCTACAAAATTCACTTTAGAATCTAATTGATACTCAAGTGTGTGTGACTTCACGCTTCTTGATAAATTACTTCCTGAAATTGAATCACGTCTTTTTGTGGATCGACGTGGAAGACTTTCACTAAAACCTGTTCACCTAACTTCAAAGCACGCCGGAAAGACATTGGTAACTGCAAACCCAAATCTTCCAAAAGAATTAATGCTAAACCACTATCTTCTCTCAACCACATTAATACTGTTGCCTGCCAAACTTTATCCGTGCAGCGGCGCAAGTACTCTAATGCCCAATATCGGTTTGTCTGCCGTTCTACCATTGTCACTTCTTGGGTGATGGTACTAACGGTCATCATCACTTCTTTGAGTTGTTCGGCGGAAAAGGGTGGAACATCGCCCCGCAGATGTGCTTTGAGCTGAAAGTGGGTAAGCAAGTCACTGTAGCGGCGGATAGGAGAAGTAGCCTGAGTGTAGGTATCCAAACCTAAACCAGCATGGCGTACTGGTGTAATGCTCATTTCACTCTTAGGCATACAGCGACGCATGGCACAGGCACGAACGAAACCTGCTGGTAGCTGGAGTAATTCTTGTTCGGGGGGTAATTCTGGCTGGGGCTGACCACGAAAAGGCAGAGGAATTTGATGAGTTTGACCATAACGGGCAGCAACTTCACCAGCAAGTATCATCATCTCCGCTACTAGTTGCCTGGAGGGGGAGTCGTCTAAAACATAGATGTTGATGTCATCTTCTTTGACTTTAATCATTGCCTCTGGCATATTGATGCTGATGGCTCCTTGGGCGTATCGCCAAGCTTTGCGCTTGTTTGCCCATCTGGCTATAGCGGCAATTTCTGGTTCCGCTTGCACGTCCAAGTCCAGCATTTCGTCTACGTCTTCGTAGGTAAGGCGATAGGTAGGTTTAATAAAACTGGCATGAATGCTGTAATCTTCTACTGCACCAGACGCATCTAATATAATTCCAAAGCTGAGGGCGCAACAAACCTGTCCTTGCACCAAACTCATGGGTCCAGTTGCCAATATTTCTGGAAACATGGGAACCATTCCTGTTGGCAAATAAACTGTACTACCCCGTTTTCTGGCTTCTAGGTCTAACTCATCTTCTGGGAGCAAAAATCGTGTTGGATCAGCGATATGCACCCATAATCTTTCTCGCCCATCTGCAAGCTGTTCCCAACTCAAACCATCGTCTATCTCGGTAGTACTTTCATCATCAATCGTGTACACTTTGAGGTAGGTCAAATCCAGGCGGTTAACATCTGGATCAGGCAGTGGTGATTGTAATCGCTGTTGCGACACTTCTAGTACCTTTGTAGGAAATTGAACTGGAATTGAGGAACGACGCAGAAATAAGTTTTCGTGAGGACTCCACCAACCCAAGTCTACCAATAATTGAAAGGTTCCTTGGGGGGTTGCAGAACGTCCTAGCATGTTCATCGTTTCCAGGACTGGCGCTGGCGGCGGATAGGCACGAGCCAGAGAGTCATAATTTAGCCCTACACGCACAATGTCGGCAAGCAGTGTTGCATATTTTTCTAAAGCTTCTAAACGGTGGCGGTCATGTCTTTGCCACTCGACTGCTTCACCTTTGAGTGCTTGCTCTACACGAGCCAAAAATTCTTGTTGTCCTTTTGCTTTAAGTGCCTCTATTTCTATTTGGTGTTTGCGTTCTGCTACTTGGGCGGCTGTGCGGGGTTCGTAAGAGTCTCCCTTTTGCTTGAAATAAATTTTATCTTCTGATAGCAACCAGTAAGCAGCATAACACTGAGGTGGTTGTGATTCCGAAAACAGTAAGCTTGCCATTACTTGTGGTGTCACTGCTTCCCCATCCTCTACTAGTAATTCCCAAGCTACTTCTAAGCTTGATGGATCTAAGTAAGGGTTTACTTCTTCTAAAAAACTAGAAATTTGTGAAGATTTATAAGTTTGTCCAGTAACTATATATGTGATTTGTCTAGGCGCGAGACTGTGAGATTGACCCCGTTCATCGACTATGAACCAACGGGTTTTGCCGTCTGGGCGATCTATCACACCCAAGCGGCGATCGCCTTGAAGTCTAAATTCAACTAGCGTCCCCTTCTCCACAAGCCTCGCATCTTTATTAAAATTTTAGATTTTAGTTTCTAGATTTTGGATGAAATAACTTGTTATTAAATCCTAAATCTAAATGATTCTAAGCTCGAATCAGCCTATTTTAAACCTAACTTTCTTAGATTTTAGATTTTGGATTCACAAACGCCAAGTGCAATGCTACATAAACTTAGCTTATTCATCTAAAATCCGTCTTAAAAAGCTTTGAGGTTCCCTCCGGGAAGCTGCGCGAACGCCGGAAGCCGGCGCTCAAACTTTTCGCAACATCCAAAATCTAGTTAGCCTTCTGCGTTGATAAATGGCAACAAAGCCAAAATTCTAGCGCGTTTAATCGCTAATGTTAACGCTCGCTGTTGCTGAGAAGTCAGCCCGGTAATCCGACGGGGCAATATTTTACCGCGCTCAGTGATAAATTTACGCAGCAAGTCTACATCTTTATAGTCAATTGGTTCTCCCGGCTTAATCGGAGACAAACGACGGCGGTAATAACTCATGGTTGTCTATTTAATTTCCTTGTGGACAGTATGTTTATTGCAGTGAGTGCAGAACTTTTTGAGTTCTAGACGATTGGTGGTGTTACGACGATTCTTCGTCGAGGTATAACGTGAAACACCTGGAGAGCGCTTATCTGGATTTGTACGACATTCCGTACATTCCAGTGTCACTATAATTCGGACACCTTTAGCCTTAGCCATAACTTTACAAACAATTAAGCCTGAGAATAATTAACACAAATATCTATCTTCGCACATTTCGCTGCAAAGTTTCAAGCATTCGCTTGACTTTTATATCTAGCGAATAGCCACGTCTTGCCGAGACGATTATAGTCTTAGCATAGCGATCATGCAAAGCTTGCCGTAGTTGGGTATCAGATACAGCTGTACCACAATCAATGGCTAGAGGAAGTATCAGCAGTATAGCAGTGGGATTGCGAATAATATTGCTCAAGGCGATCGCAAGTAAAAGCGCACCCAAACCAATGAGCGACTCTCGTTGTAAAAGAGCCTGTAAATCTGGCACTCTTCCCCTGTCGACTGCCAGTACTCTCATGTCTAGAGCATAACGCCCCAAACTTTGTCCTTGGTTGTTATAGACTACCACTACTCGTAATATCAACCAAGCGATCGCAAAAACTAATATCTGGAGAAATTGAATACCAAGCGCATTAGTTCCCAATAGAGAACTAACTAACCAAACAATCAAAAAATCAATCCCAAATGCCATAATTCGTCGTCCAAATTCAACTCTGGGGTAGTTTGGTGGGGGTATGCGTTCAATGGTCATAATTATTAATTTGCTTGTGTTATTTATTACTTATTCTCTTGATTTTTATATACTTCATTTCTCGCGGTGGATATAGCGATCGCTATTTAACCAATTCTTAGTTGAATATAAGTATTTATTATTAGTTAAATAGAACAAAAGTAAGTAGGATTGAGTCAACCTCGAAATCACTAAAAGTAAAGTGGATTAAATGAATAAAATTCTAGATAGTAACAACGACAAGAGAGTACATCTCTATTATCTAGACGGTTTACGTGGTTTAGCAGCTTTGTACGTTGTTTTTTCCCATCTCTGGGAATTACAAGGACATGATTTACCAAATATATGGCTGAACTTTAGCAAAATTTTTAGATATGGACTTTTTAGTGTAGCTATATTTATTGTTCTTTCAGGATACTGTTTAATGCTACCAGTATCTCGTTCTCAAACAGGCTATATCTCCGGAGGATTGTTTAATTATTTGAAGCGGCGATCGCGTCGAATATTGCCACCATATTATTCGGCTTTGATATTGTCATTGACAGTAGGTATCTTAATCACAATTTTAATTAATCTTCATTTTATATATTGGAATAATAATCTATGGGGACATTTTGATCACAACTTTTCATTTTTTGATATTGTCTGTCATCTATTTTTAATCCACAACCTCATTCCCAACAATGAAATTTATACAATTAATGGACCAATGTGGAGTGTAGCTACTGAATGGCAAATATACTTTTTATTTCCCATAATTTTACTACCAATATGGCGACATTTAGGCTGGTTGGTAGTAATTATTGTTTCTTTCTTGTTAGGATTATTACCTTATTATTTATCGCATGGACTCATCGGTAGAGCGCATACATGGTATTTGGGTTTGTTTGCTTTAGGGATGATGGCGGCAGATATCGGATTTTCTCAAAAACACTATTTGCAAAAAATTAGAAAATTACTACCCTGGGGTTTGCTAGCCCCAATATTTTTTGGCATGGCTTTATTAACTGATATGTTGCAAAAGTTTGGTTTAGAAATATGGGTAAATGAATTATTTGTTGGTTTAGCGACTGCATGTTTGTTAGTCTACTGTACTAACTGTATAGTTGATGATCAAACACCGCCTTTAGTATTAAAAATACTGCAATCTCCTTGGGCGATCGCACTAGGTACATTTTCTTATAGCTTATATCTACTGCACTCTATAGTCTTAACTGTACTCAATCAATATCTACATACCTTACAATTTTCTCCTCTCAACAGAGAGATTATCTTCTATACAACTGGTTTGTCACTATCATTGTTGATTGCCTATATTTTCTATTTAATATTTGAGCGTCCATTTATGTCTGGCTTCTTAAAAAAACGGAAAGTCAAAGACGCCATCAAAATAGATGGAAATTAATTAAGTTGTAAATACTGGAGACAGATAGATTCCCAACTTCTACCCTTTAGAAAGCCATCCGGAGGATGTCTACAAGAAGTTGGGGATCTTGTTGTTTACGAATGATTTAGGAATACTATATGTTGGATATTTATTTTGTTTGATGAGCATGAAGTATTTGACAATTTGAGGTAATCTCAAAATAAAGAGATTGTCACTTCAGGGGTGGATTTTCTATGGATATTATGCAAATCCTTAAAGAGGACTATCAAAGATTTCCAGCAAATCAAACTTACAGCATCTACGCTGAAGACGTTTATTTTCAAGACCAAGTATTTAGATTTAGGGGTATTCAGCTATACAAGCTGATGATCAAATTTATTGAGACTTTTTTTTTAAATCCCAAGATGGATTTGCACGATCTCCAAAAAGAAGGAGACACTATTAAAACTAAGTGGACACTCAGTTGGAATAGTCCCCTGCCCTGGAAACCACGTATTTCTATCCCTGGTTGGAGTGAATTGCGCCTCAACTGTGACGGTTTGATCATTTCTCACATAGATTATTGGAATTGTTCGCGTCTAGATGTAATCAAACAGCATTTCTCTGCCAAACAATCGATAATGTAAATAAATATAAATACTTCTCATACAAGACAGAACCATTCATGCGCGTAATTTTGATGACCGGAAAAGGCGGTGTAGGTAAAACTTCCGTGGCCGCCGCCACTGGACTGCGTTGTGCAGAACTTGGTTATCGTACTCTGGTTTTGAGTACAGACCCCGCCCACTCTTTGGCAGATAGTTTTGATCTGGAACTAGAACACGCCCCTCGCCTAATTCGTCCGAACTTGTGGGGTGCGGAACTGGATGCACTACAAGAATTAGAAGGAAATTGGGGTGCTGTCAAGCGCTATATTACCCAAGTTTTGCAGGCGCGAGGTTTGGATGGGGTACAAGCGGAAGAATTGGCAGTTTTACCAGGCATGGATGAGATTTTTGGCTTGGTACGAATGAAACGCCATTACGACGAAGGCGATTTTGATGTTTTGATTATCGATTCCGCCCCGACTGGTACAGCATTACGGCTGCTGAGTTTACCAGAGGTCAGTGGTTGGTATATGCGCCGCTTTTACAAACCGTTTCAAAATATTTCTGTGGCCCTTAGACCTTTGGTTGAACCTCTGTTTAAACCGATCGCGGGTTTTTCTTTACCAGATAAAGAGGTAATGGATGCACCTTATGAGTTCTACCAACAAATTGAAGCATTAGAAAAAGTCTTAACTGACAATAATCAAACCTCAGTGCGTCTGGTCACCAACCCAGAAAAAATGGTAATTAAAGAATCTCTCCGTGCCCATGCCTATCTTAGTTTATATAATGTCGCCACAGATTTAGTTGTTGCTAATCGCATTATTCCTAACGAAGTCCAGGACTCATTTTTCCAGCGATGGAAAGAGAATCAACAGCAATATCGTCAGGAAATTCACGAAAACTTCCATCCCTTACCTGTGAAAGAAGTACCTCTTTTCTCGGAAGAAATGTGCGGTCTAGCAGCACTAGAACGTCTCAAAGAAACACTTTACCAAGATGAAGATCCAACTCAGGTTTACTATAAGGAGAACACAATCAAAGTCGTGCAAGATAAAAATCAATACAGTTTGGAATTGTATTTACCTGGTATTCCTAAAAACCAAATTCAACTCAGTAAAACGGGCGATGAGTTAAATATTACTATCGGTAATCATCGCCGTAATTTGGTCTTACCGCAAGCATTAGCAGCACTACAACCAGCCGGAGCAAAAATGGAAGAAGATTATTTAAAAATTCGCTTTGCTGAGGCTGGTAATACTTAATTTTTGGAGGTGGGTACTGCCCACCTTATACCCTAATTTGGATTTTAGATTTTGGATTGACCCCATTGTTTCTTTATTGCAAGAGTGCCTATTGCTTACCTCCAGCAATGAATTTAATTTTGTCTGACGACTTATCGATAATTTCCAAGTAGCAAGCAAATAACATACTATTTATAGGTTGCTTAGTTAGTAGCTATTAGCTGGTATATAGTTGGTAGTTAATATTTGCAAATCACACAGCACTAATCACTAGTGCATGTCGCCTTTTTGTGGTAGATGGCGTGACAAGCAGCAAAAAGGTTAAGTATTATTTCATACGTTTTCCTGTTTACTATTTTTGCTGAGCAATTAAATAACATAGTGAAGAAATTACCAAGTTATATTCCCCACAAATCGCATAAATAAAAACTTAAATTAATTAATGTAATTATATTCCGAAATGTGATACATAATCTTATCTTAACTATAAGTAATCTCACCTTTTTTGGAATATATGCAGGTAACTATCAAGCCAGAAACTCTGCGACTTCGCATCGCCAACCGTATTCGTTTATCGTCAACACTACAAGACGTTTTCACAACAACGGTGGCAGAATTACGTTCGTTTCTTGGGAGCGATCGCGTCAAGATTTATAAATTTCATCCGGATCAAAGCGGACAAGTCGTAGCTGAATCTGTGGATAGTAACAAGTTACCTTCGCTACTTGGACTCAATTTTCCCGCAGATGACATTCCGCCTGAAGCCCGAGAACTTTTCATCAAGTCACGGGTACGTTCGATCGTGAATGTTGACACTCAACAGATCGGCCGCATTCCTCTATCTGAGGATTTAGAAGACGAAGAAACATCTTCGCCAGAGAACTACTATCGTCCAGTAGATCCCTGTCACGTGGAATATTTGACTGCAATGGGGGTTAAGTCCTCTCTTGTAGTACCGATTATGCATCACGATCAACTTTGGGGACTGTTGGTATCTCACCACTCGGAATCTCATTCAATTCCAGAATCAGAACTAGAAGTGGTGCAGATGGTGTCCGATCAGCTTTCCTTAGCGATCGCCCAAAGTACTCTCCTCACTCAAGCTAATGAAAAAGCTAAACAGGAAGCCACTATTAAACGTATCGCTACCCTGCTGCATTCATTGCCCACAATTGAGTATCAGTCAGCTTTAGCAGAAACCATCGCTGCCTTTGGTGGTTCTGGTGGTAGGCTTTGCATTAAAAATCAACCCGTAATGGAAAGTTTTACAGATTGCTTGCAACTTGATAGCGAGCATATCAAGGTTTATGCCTACGGCAAACAACCTGTGATCCCAGATCAGGCAAAGTACAAACTGATCGAGCAATATAGTGTTTGGCAGGAGCGGTACAAATCTGGTAAATACAATATTTGGGCAATTTCAGATGTGTATAAAATTCCTGGTTTGCGAAATCTACAAGTTGCTTTTCGACCAACTAAAATTCGCAGCATGTTAATGATTCCACTCCATTATCGTCAAGAATTGCTGGGGTATTTAAGTATTTTTCGGGATGAAGTTGAAACAAAAATTCTCTGGGCTGGTGAATTTGACCCTGATGGGCGACAACTTTATCCTCGTCTATCGTTTGAAGTCTGGCAAGAATCAAAAGCAGCACAAGCTTGGGAGTGGAATGTCGACGAAATAGAATTAGCACGAGAATTAGGTCAACAATTTGCCTTTGCAATTCACGAAAACGAGCAATCTCAGCAGATACGGATGCTCGTTAACAATGCCAGAACTCAAGTCCAACAAGACACTACCAAGTTAGAACAGTCAACAAAAAAACAACAGGCGCTTTCGGAGGTGATTGCCAAAATCCGAGATTCTCTCGATATAGAGACAATTTTTCAAACCACTAGTCAAGAAGTTTGTCAATTACTGCAAGCGGATCGCGTCAGTGTTTATCGTTTCAACAGTGATTGGGGTGGTGAATTTGTCGGTGATTTTGAGGTAGCTAATCCAGAGTGGTCACATTTATCCAAACTCGGTGTCAATACCTTTTGGCACGACACTTATTTACAAGAAACACAAGGGGGACACTATCGCCACAATCAAACCTTCGCCGTCGATGACATTTATCAAATGGAATTTGCTCCCTGTCATATCGACATCTTAGAGCAATTTCACATCAAAGCTTTTGCGATCGCTCCTATTTTTGTCGGCGAAAAACTCTGGGGTTTGCTAGCTGCTTATCAACATTCAGAACCCCGCCATTGGGATGCATCTGACATGGAATTCCTAACTCAGACAGCAGCACAACTTGGGGTAGCACTTCAACAAGCTGAATTACTGGCAAAAACAAAACACCAAGCTGTTAAATTACAAAAGTAGCAGAACAACAGCAGTTATTGTTTGATGTGGTTACAAAATCCGCGCCTCTCTCGAACTACAGACGATCTTTCAAACAACTACTAAAGAAGTTTGTCAATTACTGCAAACGGATCGCGTCAGTGTTTATCGTTTCAACAGTGATTGGGGTGGTGAATTTGTCGGTGATTTTGAGGTAGCTAATCCAGAGTGGTCACATTTATCCAAACTCGGCGTCAATACCTTTTGGCACGACACTTATCTACAAGAAACACAAGGGGACGTTACCGCCACAATCAAACCTTCACCGTCGATGACATTTATCAAATGGAATTTGCTCCCTGTCATATCGACATCTTAGAGCAATTTCACATCAAAGCTTTTGCGATCGCTCCTATTTTTGTTGGTCAAAAACTCTGGGGTTTGCTAGCTGCTTATCAACACTCAGCGCCCCGCCATTGGGATGCATCTGATATTAAATTTCTTAGTCAGATCGCAGCCCAACTTGGGGTAGCACTTCAGCAAGTTGAATTGCTAGCAAAAACGCAACAGCAAGCAGCTGATTTGCGAAAGGCACTGGATGATTTGCAAGCTACAGGACAACAGAAGCAATTCTTGATCAAAGTTGTTGAAAAGATGCGGAAGTCATTGACATTCACCGGATACGATCACGATCTCGAAGAAAGACCATAACCCAAGTAGAAATTTGAACTGTAACCATGCTTGACTCTGGAAAACTGAAAAATTTACTACTTTGACAGTTTTTGAGATTAGATAGTACCAAATTTCAGCAAGGTACATGAATATAAATGTCACAACTAGCATCTACCATAAAAATTTATTTCTTATAGTGTTATTTACCACATACTTAAATTGAGTTTCTTTACAGTTGTTAAATTAGATAAATTAAACTATATAGATTATTTAATCAACTTACTAGTACTTTTACTGAAGACAAAATTATTAAATAAATCGAAAAATAGTTTATATTTACTGCTTATGCATGAGAACAAACATGCAAAAAGCAGAAAATCATGCTTATCAAACAAGCATTTTGGCTGCTTTTTTACTCTCTACTTATTTTCGCCGTACAGCAGTACTGCATGTGAGTTGAAATAAAAAGCTTTAAACAAAAGCACTTTTAATTTTTGCATACCGATCGCCACCCTTTTAGGTAATGGCGTAAATTATTCTGCTGATATTTTTTGATAAAAAAATGACTTTATCTCAGGAACAAAACCTGCCAACAAATCTTCAGCAAAAAGACTTGTTGCGTCGCCTTACTAACCGCATTCGTCGATCATTAGAATTACAAGAAATTCTGACAACAACAGTGGCGGAGGTACGCTCATTTATTGGTACAGAGCGAGTGATGATTTACAAGTTTGATGATGATGATAGTGGTCAGGTGATTGCTGAGTCAATAAATGATCATAAGTTGCCATCACTGCTGGGATTAAACTTTCCTGCGGATGATATTCCGCCCCATGCTCGTGAGTTGTTTATCAAGTCACGGGTACGTTCAGTTGTTGATCTGGATAATCAGCAGATTGGTCAAAGTATAGTGCGTGACTTGGATACTGGTGAGATTGTATCCGAAGATATCCATTACCGTCCTTTAGATCCCTGTCATATCGAATATTTAAGAGCAATGGGGGTGAAATCGACTATTGTAGTGCCAATTATCCATCAAGATAAACTTTGGGGTTTATTAGTTTCTCATCATTCCTTATCAAGGTCGGTAAGTGAATATGAAATTGAAGTGTTGCAAATGGTGGTTGAACAACTGTCAGTAGCGATCGCTCACAGTGATCTGCTGACTCAAGCTCGTGCTTTAGCCGAAAGGGAAACAGTTGTCAACCGTATTGCTACCTTATTGCATTCACTACCTGCGATCGCATTACAGCCAGCCTTAGAAACAGCAGTTACTGCCTTTGGTGGTGCTGGTGGTAGGCTTTGTGTCAGAGATGATCCCTCAATTTTTTACAATAGCAACACCAGAAGCTTAAGCGAGTGTTTAATACCTGGAAATGATTGTGTCAAGCTTTATATCTATGGACAACAGCCTGCGATTCCAGAACAAACGGTATACCCATTCCTAGAACAGTATAGTGTCTGGCAAGAATATTACAAGTCTGCTGAATATGATGTATGGGCAATTTCAGACATTTATGAAACTCCAGGCTTACGTACCTTGCAACCAGCTTTTGCAGCAACTAAAATTCGTAGCATGTTGATGATACCGCTTCCATATCGTCAGCAGTTACTAGGTTATTTAAGTATTTTCCGCAATGAAATAGACATAGAAAAACTTTGGGCAGGACAGTTTGATCCTGATCGTCGGCAACTGTATCCTCGCCTCTCGTTTGAAGTTTGGCGCGAGTCTAAAAAGGCACAAGCTCGCAAGTGGACATTGGCAGAGATTGAATTAGCTAGGGAAATTGGTAAACAATTTGCTTCAGCGATTCAACAGTACAGGTTATACCAACAGATACAAAGTTTCAATACCAACCTAGAAAAGCAAGTCCAGCAGCGCACGCAGCAGCTGGAACAAGCAACTGAACAACAACAAGCTGTTTTTGGTGTCATTACTAAGATTCGTGAGTCCCTCGAAGCCAACACTATTTTTCAAACTACTACTAAAGAAGCTTGTGAACTGTTGCAAGCTGAACGTGTTTCAGTTTATCGCTTCGATTCTGAATGGGGTGGTGAATTTGTTGGTGATTTCGAGGCAATTAATCCCAACTGGTTAAATGTCTCTAAACTAGGCGTGAACCAAGTTTGGAACGACACCTATCTACAAGATACCCAAGGTGGACGCTACCGCTACAATGAAACATTTGCTGTCGATGACATATATCAAATGGGTTTTGATCAGTGTCATTTGGAAAATTTAGAGCATTACCAGATTAGAGCTTTTATACTTGCTCCCATTTTTGTTGGGGACAAACTTTGGGGTTTACTCGCAGCTTATCAGCATACCAAACCCCGCCATTGGCAAACCTATGAAATTAACTTTCTTAGCCAAATTGCTGTCCAATTAGGGGTAGCACTCCAGCAAGCAGAATTACTTGCACAAACACGGCAGCAAGCTTTAGACTTGCAACAGTCCGCAGAACAACAACGAATTTTGTTTGAAGTTGTTGCAAAAATGCGGGAATCGCTGGATTTAGATAATATTTTTGCTGCCAGTGTGCGGGAAGTACGGCGTTCTTTGAATGCTGATCGAGTAGGGATATTTCGCTTTGCTTTTGATTCCAATTTTAATGATGGCGAGTTCGTTTCAGAAGACGTTTTGCCACATTTTCCTTCTGCTTTGGGTGTCAAAATTCACGATCACTGCTTCGGCGAACAGTATGCCATTGATTACGCCCAAGGACGAATTCAAGCTGTAGCTGACATCTACAATGCTGGATTACAAGAGTGTCACCTTCAAGTTCTGGCACAATTTCAGATTAGAGCTAACTTAGTTGTACCACTATCCAAAGGCGATCAACTTTGGGGCTTACTCTGCATTCATCAGTGTACTCAACCTCGGCAATGGCACCCATCAGAAATTCAGTTTACTACTCAAGTTGCAGCCCAACTGAGTGTAGCAATTGAGCAAGCTGATTTACTTACTCAAACCAGGTTACAAGCAGAACAACTAGCTGAAGCACTACATGACTTACAACAAATGCAAACTCAGTTGATTCAGAGTGAAAAAATGTCTTCGCTTGGTCAACTAGTGGCGGGTGTGGCCCACGAAATCAACAACCCTGTTAATTTCATACACGGCAATCTCAACTATGTTAATGATTACGCCAGAGATTTACTAGATATGCTGGCTCTTTACCAGCAGCACTACCATCATCTCAATCCAGAAATTCGGGAACGAGCACAAGAAATTGACTTAGATTTTATAATTGACGATTTGCCGAAAATGCTAACTTCTATGCAGATAGGCACTGAACGCATCCGTCAAATTGTCCTGTCTTTACGTAATTTTTCCAGGCTTGACCAAGCGGATATGAAGCTTGTTGATATTCACGAGGGTATTGACAATACACTGCTGATTTTACAATATCGCCTCAAGGCTAAACCAGAGGGCTGTGCTATTCAGGTAATTAAACAATACAGTGATTTACCCTTGGTTGAGTGCTATGCCGGGCAAATGAATCAAGTTTTTATGAATGTTTTAAGTAATGCGATCGATGCCCTAGAGCAGCAAAGGCAGTCTATCTCAGAAACTCATATCCCAACAATTACAATCACAACAGCTGTTGGTAAAATTTCTGGCAATATATCCAGTGTTGTCATTAGAATTGCTGATAATGGCCCTGGTATATTACAAGAAAATATTAATCGTATCTTCGATCCTTTTTTCACCACCAAGCCAGTGGGTAAAGGTACTGGCTTAGGACTATCGATTAGTTACCAAATAATTGTGGATAAACACGGTGGTGTTTTTAAATGTGACTCCCGCCCAGGGTTAGGTACAGAGTTCTGGATTGAAATTCCCATGCGCCAGCAGGAGTACACAGATAAGTAGTTAGACAAAGCTTCAATCTTGGCTCTTTGAGGTTCGTAGGTACTCTTCGTATTCAATCTTAAATTCGAGTGCGTTTCTAAAGTTTGCACAACGATGCGACAGTGCCTCTACAACAGCCTCTTTGCTTGTTTCTGTTAAGGCAATAATTTGAGGCTTTTGAGGGACACGAAACTGAGTGTGGTCATGAAAAGTAATGGTGACAATAGTTCCTAGTGACTCTCCTTTGGTTGACTTGATGGTACTCCACATCCAACGCTGTTGGTCTGTTTCTTCCTGATTTCCCCATTCTCTCGATATGCTAAAGTCACCAGGAAATCTAGGTTGAGCGCGTAATCCAACTTGTTTAAGCTGCTTGTGAATAGGTAAAAACAGCCAACCTAAATACATTCCATAAGCCATATCACCGGCTCTATTAAATACATTTACCAACTTATCAATATTTTTCTGGATTAAGATTTGCCAGTTTTCTGTAATATGCTCCTCAACGTATTGAGCGATCGTAAAAATATCTCTTTTGTTATTTTCTATGAGAAATTCCCGTAACGATTCCATCGAAAGCTACCTTCTGATAATACCGCCTTGGATTGTGGCACATTAAGGATACGGGAGGATTGTAATTTCAACAAAATTTTTTAGGTTCGATAATAGAAAATCCCAAACATTAAGCATTTCAAAATACATTTTTTCAGATTTAAAGTTTTTGTGTTCTAGTTCCAGATTCGTTCTATTATCAACTTCATGAAGTGTATAACAAATAGTTAAATAGTTTTCTGGTACTCTATCTGTATTGTGGTTATCGCTCCAATAAGTATACTGAAATTTCTGATTAGGCGATAAAATTTCAATTTTTCCGTAATCAATAAAATCTCTCCCTTCATGACTTCCCTTGAAAAGAATCTCACTACCGACTTCCCAAGTAGATACGACTTCTTTCAGAGGAAAATATTGAATAATCTTATCTGATTTCGTCAATGCATCAAATAGTACACTCGGCGATGCATTGATCAATAAATTTTTCCTAATTGCAAATGTTGTCACAATTACTCTGTTTTGATTCGGTTGGCAAGAATCATTGCAAATGAACGAAAAGACTACTTTATCAACTTTTGATTTCAATTACGCAGCTGGACTGGCATAGCTAAATAAGTCATTTTCAAACCGCCCAAAGGACTAAAAATTACCGGAGTAAGGTTTGTATTCATCTGCATGAGAATTTCCGAAGCTGGCAAGGCTTTTAAGCCTTCCATTAAATATTTAATATTAAAAGCTATATCTATATCTTCTCCTGATATCTGGGCTGGTATGGTTTCCGTAGCACTACCCACATCCTGAGATTCCACAGATAAGGTAATTTCTTGAGCATCCCCATTGAGGCTGACTTTCACCAGATTATTTTTTTGGTCTGTGAGTACAGCAATTCGTTCTAAAGAACTCAACAATTGCTTTCTTTCTAATGTCAATTCTCTTTGAAATTGTTTGGGAATGAGGAGATGGTAAGCCGGATACTGCCCTTCTAGAGTACGGCTAGTCAAGCGTTGATTACCAAATTCAAATACTACTTGACCTTGATCGAAATACAACGCTACAGGTTCTTCAGATTCAGAACTATGAGTCAACATTCGCTCTAATTCACGCAAGGCTCTTGCTGGTACTGTTACCTCTAAATTATCTTCGTTATTAGCATCTGGACTTTCATTGGTTGTTTCTACCACCGCGAGGCGATGTCCGTCAGTAGCGGCAAATTCTAGAGTGTCTTGCTTAATTGTTAAATGCACCCCAGTCAATACTTGCTTGGTTTCATCAGCACTAGTAGCAAATAATGAACCCCGTAAACCCTCAATCAATGTAGTAGCACTGAACTGCATCGGTTGAGCATTTTCAATTACGGGTAGTTCTGGAAACTCTTCGCCTCCCATTGCTCGTACCTGATAACGTCCGCTCTTAGGTGTGAGTGTAACAATTAAGCCGTTATAGTCTGGTAAATTATCAGTAGCTGATGATTCATCGTCCAGGGTAATTTCTCCCTCTGGTAAACGAGAGACTATATCATTGAGCAGTTTCGCAGGCACAGCGATCGCTCCTGATTGTACTACCTCAGCGCTAAAACTGGTGCGGATACCCAAACTCAAATCAAATGCTGTCAGGCTAACTTGGCTAGTTTCAGCATCAGCCTGCAACAGGACATTCGCCAAAACTGGATGAGTGGGACGAGAAGGCACAGCACGGCTGGTTAATGAGAGGTGAGTACTGAGATCGCTTTGAGTACAAACAAGTTTCATATATCAGTTATCAGTTGTCAGTTATCTAATTCTATTACTTGCTGCGGCTGGTACTGTAGCCTGCGACAAGCCCTACTCTACGAGAAGCCGCTACCTGCCTACGGGTACTCTACGGGAACGTCTTTCTTCAGCATACGGGGGTTCGCATACTCTTACCTTAAGCCGCGCAAAGCGCGTCTACGTGACGGGAAGCCAGCCAGTGCGGTGGACTCTTCTCCCGGCATAATGCACCTGGCGTCCAAGACTGCAACTTCCTCACCGCTACGCGTCTACACTGATTCCTGACCACTAACTACAAGATGTGGAAATTGTGGAAAATCTGTGGAAAATCTATCTAGTTTTTCCACAGAGTAATTATACTTACTTATCAAGTTTTCCACAGGATTTTCAGAGGAGTTTTCCACAATTAATTAGGAATTTTCCACAATCTAATTTATTCTTAATAATTTTTTATAGTTTACTTAATAATTTAGTTGATAGTTGGTTGTTAGTAAATAGTAGTTATTTACTCCTCACACTCCCCACACTCCTTACACTCCACCCTACGGGAAGCCACTTGCGTGTCTACACACTCCCCATCACCCCATCACCCCACCTCCTACTTAGGGCGGCTTGTCATATTAATGCGATCGCTCAGTTGACGTAGTGTTTGTGCTAAGTTTTGATCTGTTTGTTTTAATTGAGTAATTTTTTCACAACTATACATAACCGTTGTGTGGTCTTTACCACCAAATTCCTCTCCTATTCTAGGCAAACTTAAATCCGTATGCTGCCGCATTAGATACATTCCTATCTGACGAGCCCAACTAATTTCTCGCCGTCGTGAGTTGCCTTTAAGGTCATCAATCGTCACATTAAACTCATCGGAGATGATGGTTAAAATTGTTTCTGGGGTTGCTTCTACCTTTTGAGTAGGAGGTTCCAGTACAGGTGCAATATTTTCTACCGTCATGGATAAACCCCAAATAGAAACATATGCCAGCGCCCGAATAAATGCTCCTTCCAGTTCTCTAATATTTGAAGTGTAATTAGAGGCAATATATTCAATTACATTCTCTGGGAGACGGATATTCTCATATTCGGCTTTTTTTTGGAGAATAGCCATTCTAGTTTCTAAATCTGGTGGTTGGATATCAGCAATCAAACCCATTGCAAACCGAGAACTTAGGCGTTCTTGCAGACGAGGAATTTGGTTAGGAGGGCGATCAGAAGCAATCACAACTTGTTTGCCAGCTTCATGTAAAGTATTAAATGTATGAAAAAACTCTTCTTGGGTATATTCTTTACCCTCAATAAACTGAATATCATCAACTAAAATCAAATCTGCTGCTCGGTAGTGTTCGCGAAAACTTTGCATACTGTCTTTGCGAATAGCAGTAATTAAATCATTCGTAAACTGTTCAGTCGAAACATAAAATATTTTTGAATTCGGGCAAATTTCTAAACGATAATGCCCGATCGCCTGCATCAGGTGAGTTTTACCTAAACCTACACCACCACATAAAAACAAGGGGTTGAATTCTCTACCAGGTGATTCAGCAACTGCCAAAGCCGCAGCATGAGCCATGCGATTGTTGGCTCCCACTACAAAGCGTGAAAATACGTATTTTGGATTTAATTCAGTGGTTTTGGGCGGATTTTTAGCAGCATTATCTGGAATGATGCTCGGAGATGGTAATGATAAAGTTCCTTCTTTGTCTGTTAACTGAGACACATCATCACCCTGAGCAACAGTAATATAAATTTCTACAGGATGACCCAGAATATCCTGAACAACATTAGTAATTGTCTTAATGTAATATTTTTGCAGCCAATTACGGGCAAAGGGATTTGGAGTACGAATGACTAAATAGTTATTTTCCAGTCGTTCAGCGCTAGCAGTTTTGATCCAAGTTTCAAAGGTGGGACGAGATAGCTCTAGCTGCAAGCGTTCCAGAACCTGACTCCACAGATTATCTATGGGAATTGCCAT